>OZ253455.1:0-4250169 GCA_965261195.1 Dehalococcoidia bacterium
TTCGAGGCTTATGAGCTCCATTTCGGCCCAAGGCGCCAGCACTTCTAGATCATCGAATTTTGAGCGCTTTCCGTAATGGACAAAGCCAGCGTATGCGATGTTTTTTAGCCTCTTCCTGACCAGGCCTGGAGTCCATGGCTTGTCGGAGGAGTTTGGCATACCTTCGTCCCGGAAAGTCTTGGCGATCTTTGAGGTCCCGGTGCCATCGAGGTACATGCCGAACAACTGCACGATGATCCATGCGGTCTTGGGATCGGGTACCAAGAACGGCCGCATCCGGCCTCTGTCCATCCGGTATTCCCTCATGAGTCCGAACGGGTCGGACGAATTGGTCCAGACCCCATGGCCGGCAGAGGTTTTCCGTCCTCGGGCAATGTCCTCGCCCATGTTGTCGCTGAAGTACTCGCTGATGTTGCCCAGCAGGTTCCGGACGAACCTCACCACGGCGGGTTTTCCGTCAATGGGTTGCCGGATGGCGGTGACCGAAATGCCGACGCTCTCGAGATCCGTTGCGCGGCGGTCGATGGTGCTGGCCCGGCGGCCGAACCTGTCGAATTTCCAGATCAGGACTTCGTCGAAGGGCCGGTCCCGGCTCTGGCCGTCCCGCATCAACCGGTTAAGTTCCATCCGGTCGTCTCTCTTTCCGCTGATGGCTTCGTCGATGTAGATCCCTACGCAAATTTTCCCATTGGAATCTGCGTAGTCTTGTAGGGCGTTAAGCTGTCCTTCCTTGGAGTTTTCGGCATCTTGTTGCCAGCTGGAAAACCTGATGTAGAAGACGACCCTTGTGGGCTCTCCGTCATTTTTCTTCTTCGCGGGCATGTCCGCACCTCCGCTCCGCTCTGGTTGTGCCGGTTACTGCTGGTGTGGGCTACTGATTCGCTCAGGGGTTGTCTGTCGTTGAGTTCAGGAGCATTCTTCCGGTCAGGAGCTCGTACATCCGGACCACCTGTTGCTTGGCCTCGATGGACAGGACCGCATCTGGTTCCGCCCAAAGTTGGAGCCTGGGGTCCTCTTTTACGATCCGGTAGGAGCGCTCGACGTCGGCTGCCATGACGCTAGGAGGATCGACCTGGCCGTCCCTGAGGAGTTCCGCCTGCCGGATGATGTCGGCCACGCTGGTCTCGTAGTATTCGGCCATCCTACCCAGAAACTTCAGTCCGGGCCGCTGGCTGCCCCGTTCCACGTTGCAAAGGTGGGAGTTCGCAATGCCGGTATCCCTCTCCACGTGCCGGAGGCTTTTTTTGCCCCTCATCTGCCTGAGCACTGTCCCTATGGGCATGATGTTGCTGCCCTTGGTTTCGCCGCCGGGGTTATCCCGAGGGATGGCTGCTGAGGCGTGACGTGTTTCCGCTCGTTTGCTCATACGAACTACCTCCCCTCTATTTTTGCTGACACTTCCCCGTTTGGTTTCCGCCGTCTATACGCTACAATAAATAATAGCATATTGCCCCTTTGCAAGATCAATGCTGGGCTGCATTTGCGTTTTATTGGCGGATCACTCCTTCCGGATGTAAGTGAGAAATGAGCGACGGCGAGGCTGGTTACTCCTACGAGTTGCGCGGTGCGGCGGCTGACTCGGGCGACGGAATTCTGCGTCTCATCGGCCGGGCGGTTTCGGGGGCGCTGGTTGAGGACTGGACCATCAAGTCGCTGGAGTTGTACCGGGCATCCGAGGAGATTATTGCTGTGCGGGAGTTGCCCGACGACACCATCGGGAGGGGATCAATGTTGGAACGCCAAGTGATGCAGTGGTTGGCCGGTGAGGAATATCCGGTAGATGGGCTGGCAGCCAGCGTGAGGGATTTCCTGTCCCTGGCAGTTTCGGGTTCCAGAGTGCTGGAGGACGAAGCGGTGTTCTGCCGGGTGGTGTGGGTCTCCAGGGGAGAGGTCGCGGAGCCAGTGTTCGCTCGCAAGAGCGCACCGTGATCTGGGGCGCGGTCCCGGAGCCCAGCCTCCTTGGTGATCAGCTTGGCAGGTCGACCTCTTCTTGGGATCTGCCTTCGGCTTCGCTACCTGGGGGCATAGGGGTCTTGTACCTGATTGTGGCGGACCTTGGACCGACTCGGATCTCGTCTACCGCGGTGTCCATGATGGCCCTGGTGGTCCGGATGTTGCTGGGACGCAGGTAGGTATCCAAATCTAGGGCGTATCCTTCGATATGTCCCGTGTCTCCTGTGGCGCTCCAGTACCGGTCGAGTCTGCGCAAGGGTTCGATGTACTTGCCCGGATCCAGTTGGAGAAGTCTTGCCATTTCTGGGCTCAGGTTCGAAAGGCCCGGCGGCGGCTTGGGGTCCAATATGTCCATGACGGAGCGAGGCGCTGGACTCACCCCTAAGATTTCCTCGGCGTCGGCGTACTCCTTGATCCGTTGCCGTGCATCTTCTTGGACTGTCTCGGCCACCCGCTTGGTGTTCCTGCCTTCCAACGCGGCTCGGATCACCCTTTCGACCACGAGCCGAGTGAAGGGCTCGGCCGGGATTTCAGGGGTGTCGCAGCCCGACCGGCGGTTGGGGCACACATACATGGGTGTTTCCCCGAAGTAAGCTGTTCCGGTCGCCATGGGCGTGTTGCAGTTCCGGCAATGGACCATTCCGTCCAGGAGGTGGCCGACCGGGTTCTGTTCTGCCATTGTCATGGGTACTGGACCTCCCGCATCGCTGTGAGGGTCGCCGCTTGTCTGGTTATGCGGTTGTTCCTGCATCTGTCCTGCACCCTGATGGTTCTTTCAAGTATGGGCGTCAGGGTAGCACAGTTGCATGGATTACTTAAGATTGTAACGGCGTCGGCATTGACGAATCGCGTGTGGTTCATTCTTGGCCGTCCTCTGGGGCTTCCAGCATTACGTTGACGGTCGTGCGGTTGGTGTCGGGCTCAAAGGAGCCTCTCAGGGCCAGGTAGACCGGGGCTCCGGCCTCCAGCGGATTGATTTCGGCGGGCCACCTCTCGTCTACCTCGGCCCTGAGGACGGCGAATGCGGCGGTGTCGTCGCCGATCTGGGTGATACGTCCGGTGTACTTCGCTATGGCTAGTTGCTCGGGGTGGTACCGCCATACGGTCACGTGGGCGCCGGGTTCGAGGCCTGCGTTTTGTCCTTGGGGCGTCAATCGAAAGGTCGCGCCAGCCGGCGTCGGCTCCTCGATGATCCCGATGGGCATGATTATGGTCTGGGTCACTGTTTTTTCTCCTTGGCATTGTGGGGCAGTTGCGCACTGGTCGCTAGGTGCAGCAAGTATTGGCTGGAATGGCATGGCGCGTTTCAATGTCGCCGACACCTGGGACGTTCGCACAAAGCCAAGCGTACCGCCGGTGTTGGAGGTGTGCGGTGCTGATTGTAGACACCGTGGACGGCCGCCGTTAGCCTGCGGTGTGGGCTGTAGCGTGCCCACGCCGTCGTGGCTGCGCACTAAGTATTCATGCTTGATGTTGCGCGTCGGGGCAACGTAGCAGGACACCACAGATTTTCGCCGGAGACGGCCTTTGGCGGCGTTTTGTGGCCTCTGAGTGCGGGGTCCCTCCCCCTGTTGCCCATGCAGGGCGTTCTGGAGCCGTTCGCGGGCAATTCTGGCACTTTTGGTGCTGAGTAGGTGCAGCTTTTATATCGTTTCGTGGAGCGTACCTGATTCGGTTACTCGTAGTCACTCGAACTGACAAAAGGCGGTTGACAGCTTTGTGGTTGTTCGTGCATCGTGAGGTATGGTCTAGACGTTGGCGGCTTGGATAATGGGTTGGAGGCGCCTGAGGTGCGGGAGGTTGAGGTTGCTACGCACCGTGGATCACCGTTCTTTTTGTTCTCCCCATGGACTGGAAATCAGGCAACTACGAGGAGGTTGCAAATGGCAACGAATGCGGAAGGCACTAATAATGAGGCTGTGGCCACTGGGTTGGTGGCTGGATACGTGCGGACCGCCGGTGTCGGTGACGATGCACACCTCTCAGAGGACGCGCAGAAGCGTGCGATTCAGCGTCTGGCTGAAGAGCATGGCGTAAAGGTCGAGTGGTACGTGGACTCTGGGATCAGTGGTATGGTTCTGGACAGGCCGCTCTGCAGCGGCTGTTGGTAGACGCTGAGTCCGGTACCAGCGGTCTTATTCGGGTGTTCGTTCACTCGCCGTCTCGCTTGAGTCGCAAAAGGGTGGACCTTCAGACGGTCCTTGTCCGATTGGAGGCCGCCGGGGTGGAGTTGGTCTACGTGAACCAGAGCGGGTAGACAAATTGGGTCAGGGATCTGGGATCGCGGCCACGGTCGTGGCCGCGTGCAGGTCTGGTGCGTTCATCCCGTCCGCCAGGGTTTGCTGCGGCTTTGATAAACAAGGCCTTGGCAGGCTCCCGGCGAAAACCGGCCTCCCGTCGTCGCAGTTGGTTGGTGCTTTGCAGAATGTTGCCAGAGTGCCAAGTTTCGGCCGGAAACGGCCCCCGGGCGCGTTTTAGTGGCCTTGAGGCAGAATTCTCTGCCGACGTGAAAACGGCGCTACAGGGCGCCGTTGGAGTGAAGACGGTGGGCCGGCAACGAAACCGCCCGCCCCGTGGTCGGTGGCGGCCGGCGTCGCATGAGGGCTGAGTTTCCGCCGGAGACAGCCTTGGGTGCGTTTTAGAGCCCTTGGAGTACTTTCCCCCGCCCTTGGTACTTGAGAGCGCTGGGGGGCTGTTGAACGCTGGCAGTGGCGGCTGTACGACGGAACTGGTCGCCAGCAGGTGCTCTCATGCTGTGCGCCGTTGTCGCGCGTCCAAGTCTTGGCACTCCTGGCAGGTACTGCCCAGCTTCCCGTCCGGCAGCAGCATCTTGTCGTTGCCGCACTCGCAGGTCCTTTCCAGGATCTCGAGTGCTCGGTCGAATTCGTGGTCCCGGTTGTTGTCTGGTCCGCAGTGCTCGGCGATCAGGTCTTGGTACCGTTTGGTGAATCTGGCATAGGCGGTTGACGGTTGGCCGGCTTCAATATCAGCCCGGCCGTGTCTGATCCAGTTGGCTATGGTTTGGTGGTGGAAGTTGCCGCCGTATTGCTCTGCCTTACGGGCGACGTCTCGGTACGTTCCGTCGCTTTCGGGGATTGCTCTAATTACTGCCACGATGTTTTCGGCGGTGAACAGTCCGACGCCTCGTGTTGTGTTTGGCATGGTGGCCTCCGGTGCTGCTGGGGTTTGTCTCCTTCGTGTTGGCGGGTGCGCTCAGAGCGGCGCCGTCGAGCTGTCGCGCCCTCTGACCCTTGGTGTGCAAAGCAGGTCAGCAACGTGCTCTGGCAGGCTGTTGGGCCTGCTGTGCCGTCCTCTTAGGGCAGCAAAAAGGGCGGCTCAATTGAGCCGCCCATCGTGGGTCGTTTTTGCCCTGCCGTCGGTTAGTGGCGGCTCGGGCACTGTAGAAGGGCTGAGTTTCCGCCGTAGACAGCCACCCAGTTCGGTTGAGGGCTGCTGGGGTACTTTCTCCCCTGCCCTTTTGGTACTTGAGGGCGTCCAGGGCCGTTTACTGTCAATTCCGGTGGTTTCTATACTTTGCAGGTAGAGCTTCTTCTGGTCTCTTCACCAAGGGTCCAGTTCGGTGACTTCCGTGCACTTGAAGCGGTCAGCGTCATTCCTGATGCGTTGGCGCTAATCGTCAGTTGGGTTGGTGGACATCAAGTCGTCGGCTGGCGTTTTCCCGAGACGAAAACCGGCTTCTGGCAGGTAGTCCATCTCAAGGAGCCGACCCTGCTCCGACTCCAAGGATACCGGTCGTTCAAAATCGTCTCCCACCAGTGCGGTGTACCAGCCGTCGGCGGAGGACTCCAGTATCAGGGATCTCAGGTCGAGCTCGCCCGCGTAGAACCGGCGCAGCGGATCCGCGGCGACAGCGACCACCAGGTAACGGTCGGCGTCGCCTACGGTGTCAATCATGGTACCGACGTAGTGGTCGCCGACGTGATCCTGACCAGCGAATACCTGTACGCCGTCGTAATAGACGAGGGTGTTGGTGTGCTTGATGGTTTTCATGTAGTCACCAGAGAGCAGTTTGCCATTATGTCGTAGCCCGCAAATGCCCACCACGTGCTGTGGTCGTGGTCTTCCCCGGTTAGCATGATGCGCTAGGTGCCTCGATCCAGTTGTACTTGGCAGAGCATCCTGCCGCGCATGGTGCGAAGTCCCATCAACTCCACTGCGGAGTCCAGGTCAGTACGAACCGACAGGCCGCGGGCTTGGCATTCGCCAATATTATGAAAGACACGGTCCGGCCTTTCGGTCACCGACCAGTGTGTCGGCTGGTGCCTGAAGGTTTTTGATCATGTCGTACAACAACGCTCGGTTGAAAGAAGGTGAGAAGACGTTTTGGTCGTCCTCCCATGGAGGAGCGAATCCGATCACCATCTGGTTCCCAGGACCGGTCCTGCTTACGAAGAACCTAATGTCGTCCAGTGCGTGATCTGGTACCTGGTCGAAGTGGAAGATTTCTGAGAATATCTGGTTCTTCAGCGCGGCGTGGTCCTTCACAAAATCCCACAGAACCCAGCCGAAATTTACGGAGGAGAAAATACCCACTTCGTAACGGCAGGTTTCTGTTAGCATCTTTTGGGTGGCCTGCTCCGTTAGTTCGCAGATAGCGACGGCCGCGAATTTTTGGGGCAGGGCCAACGATCTCAAAGCTTTCACGAAATCCGAGAAGTACACGTGGGTGCGAACGTGTCGGTCGCTCATGACGTCTAAGCAATGGTTGCCGTCGGCGTGGACGGCAAATGAAAAGTATCGGTAGTGCACGATGTAACCGAGTAGTTGCATCAACGGAATGGGTTTGTCGTCGTCGTAAACGGCTTTCGCGCTTCTTGGATGGTCGGGGTCCTCGACACCGTGAACGGTGCGGATGCAGGTCTCGACTGGATGTCCCAACTGTTTGAAGTCAACACTCGAGACAATCTCTAGGATAGATCGTGCCCAGAAGGACGCTTCAATGACGGCTGGGGAAGAAGGTCTGTGCAGTGGGCCCCAGTCCGGTCTGTCGATGAGGTTCAGTTTGCCCTTCAGAACGTGAATCTCCTCTATCAAAGGCATAGACATATTTCTCTCCGCCGCGTTTTCCCCGTCTGACTGCATCGCCGAGCGCAAGTCTCGACCAAGTGAACGTATTGGGTGTCACGTCTCCCGCGGGGGATGTTGTGTTGAAACCGTCCGGGGCCGCGACTCTGTTAATTAGGTTACACCAACTTGTCCGTGCGGGTGCGGTAGGCGAAGTCGCCTACCAGCCTGACGTCTCGGTACTCGGGCAGTGCTCGTGGCAAGGCGCACTGGTAGATCATGACATGAGCGGCGTGCCACGGCTGTTACCAGCCGGTCATGACGTCGATGATGAGGGCGTCTTCGCCGTGAGCGACCATCAGGTCCGGCCGGCCCGCCAGCGTGGCTGTTTGCTCCCGCAGCCGGAAGCTGTTCTGGCCTTCGACGTAGACGCTATAGCCGCCGACGTCCCAGTCGGCTCTTCGTTTGTTGAGGAGCGTGGTGTGGTTCAGCATCCACTCGGCTTGGTCAAACTCGGACGGGGGTCTGGCCCAGTCCTGGTGATGGGCCTTGAACCAGACCGCCCACTCGCACGAGTTCTCGCCGGTCAGCAGCCTGGGCAGCCAGGTGGTGCAGATGTAGGGGGTTTCTCGCGGGACGGGCACGGCGGGACTCGCTGGACGGGGATGTCTGCGAGTCTATGGGCGGCCTCCGTTCTGGCACAACGGCCGGCTGTCATCAATCCGGCAATTAGGTCGCGCTGGCGTTGCATGCCCTGTGTCCTCCAGGTAGCGAACGTGGCTGACTAATTATGGTTTTCAATCTGAAAGGACAATTTCCACTACCGGTCGGTTTTGAGGCTCGGGGGAACTGGTCGGGCGTAACTCGGGCTTTCGAGGCACTTGCGTTGAGCCGACAACAAACGGTCTGCACCCGTAGGTGCTGTTGCTTCGCGCCGGGATAGCCTGGTAATTGCACCCGAGGTGTATATCAGTGAGCTGCTTAGTGGGGTGGGACAATATGGATGGCGTCGCAGGCGGAAACGTCCGGTGCTGTCCCGGCTCGAGGGTACATACCCTACTGCGTTTTTCGTTGTATGTTCGCGAAAGGCGAAGTGGCGAGATGGGTTTATTTACGTCGCCTTACTGGTCTGGTTCAACTTGTGCGGAGCCTACTTTGATGGCTGCAGTCTCCAATCGATCGTGTGCTTGAATGATGTTTTCGGTAGGACTTTGAGAGTCCAGATGGGCCGAATATGCTTTCAGTATGTCCCAGGTAGCTTGGGACCCCCAGTACAGGACCGTGATTGGATGAGCGTTTGTTGCGTGTCCGGCTATCATAGGGTGAACCGACAGGTTGGCTTTCCTGATCATGTCCAGCTCGTGCTGATGGGTTGCTTTCCTCAAAGTTCGCAGGAAGTTTGCGTTGGTCGTTCGTAGTTTCTCCACGTACTTCGCCCGATCTATCAGGTGTAACAGGAGCTTGGATGTTCCGTCTGGGTCTGTTGTTTTTGCCCACCACCCGTCTCGCTTGATGTCGTCGTCCGGGAACCTCGCCTTAACTTTGGCGATGACTTCTTTAGCTGTTTCGGTATCCTCTTCCAGTCTGGCCGCGCTGTGAACGTTGTAATTTATCCACCTGTGCCCTGCTAGCCCCGTGGGTTCATGGGCGATGAAAGCGGCGTTGATGCTAGCCTCGAGCAGGTTTCTTAGCAACCAGGTACCGGGGTACGCTATGCCGGCACGCAAACATTCCGCGACTGTGGTGAGTCCCTCTAGTGCTATGTTCAAAAGTCCCAAAAGGCTTAGTTCTCTACATCGCTGCGGGAAGTCTAAAAGTTCTGTGAGCGGCCGTTCCGCTGCCTCCGGCTCCATTAGCCAAGAGTCGATATACCAAACGTACACGTCTACGCTGTCGAGCAGTTCGCCTAGACGCTCGTTGGCCTCTGCACTGTGCTGCTGTCGTAGTACCGCGGTTTTATGCAGCACGCTTGACGGGTCTTCTTTTGGTTTCATGTCGAACTCTCTAAAAAATTGGGTGTGCCGCCAACGTATTACAGCACAAATCTGGCTCAAATGTCATGATGTGTCGACCAGAAAATTGCGAAACTCAATTCGCGTTTTCGTGAACAGCAACGGGGGCCGCTGAAGGGCCTTGGTACGTTGCTTTCTCCCCATGTGGGTACGGTGGTTCGCCGTAGCCGACCTGTTGGTATCCCGCCTTGCTGGTACGCATTTGGTACCGCAGCGAAATGGGGTGCAGCTTCGGTTGCTGGCTCATCACTTCACGATTCTATCTTCGGGTAAGTTTCGCAATTTTCTCAGTATTGTCGGCCATTTCTCGATTGTCCGTCTGGATTCGTGGATTCAGTGAAGGGAGGTGGTGCCAACTGGTCCGCACAGGTGCGCTCCGTCATCTTGCGCCTTGGAGGGCGTGGGCTGGGTGAATGCCGTGGAGTGCGTTTCGTAACTGACGGGGACGTGTGGCGTAGAGACGCTTGCACGGATAGGGCAGCCCAACATTCAGGTCAAAGAATTGTCCATGACCCGAGTGTTCAAGTTACTCAGATTGGCACTACAACGTGATTGTGAGGCCGTGGACCCACGGCGACCCGAGGGATGCTCTGGCTGAGTAACTTCAGCCGGTTGCTTCCCGAGTCTCGCAAAGTGCCGCGGTAATCGCGGCACTTTGCATTGTACGTGGGGTATGGGTCTGCGCCAAGAACTGGCGTCACCGTTTCGGTCGGAGTATAGGTCGCTTCGGCGACAGCGACTGTGGTGGCGCGTCATTTTATAAATGCCGGCCGCCCCGTTGGTTGATGGCGGCCAGGTCGCCGTTGGTCGTCCGCTTGGGTAAAGCTGTACCGGTAGAAGTAGCCCACGGCGAAGTCCACGCTGTGGGAGTGGCTGTTAGCCTGGACTAGGATGGAACGGAGAACTGCGGCTCGTTGTGAGCATGGAGGATGGTCATTAGCCAACGCACTTGTCCGGTATGCAACGATAGCAGGGATCAGCATCTATCAATCAGACGGTACCCACCAGCCTGTGAATGTCGCCGACAGCGCGTTCTCGGAAGTGATCCAGTATCGGGTATTGAGTGTCGGCGTTCCGGGTCAAATATGTTCTTTCCCGATGCCCTAATTCTTCAATGTCCTCGTGTACTACCAGGCTGATAAACGGCAACTGCGCTTTCTCAAATTCCAGCAAGGCGATAGCGACATTCTTGGCTTTTTCGTTGCCTCTCACTCCGAAGAGATAAAATTGGCGGTCTCGATGTGCCAGCGACCAGTCCACGCTGATGGGATAGTCCACTATCGGCGAAAGGTGTTCCTTCGGCTCGAACGCGGCCAAGTCGTCGGTAATGTACTGACCTAGGTTTTCGTAAAACTCGCTGCGGACGATTTCCCGACCCCAGTAGCGCATATTACACACCTTTTGCGCACAGCCGGCGAACTGCAAAGTACATTCATTCAGCCTGCTGACGGGTGCATCCAGGTACAGGTTCCCGTCATCATTACTGACGCCATTGTTGATGAGGATACTGTCGAAAATCCTCTGTCTGGCGTCGGTGGTGATGTCATAGGTATATGACAGCCGCATCAGCGTCATACCGAAGTCGCAAATGCGGACGTAGCCCTCCCCGCGAGGGCTGTCCTGAAAATATATGTCCACCATATCCCCGTCCTCGTGGAGGATAGGGACGATTAGCTGGTATAAACCTGGGCGGCGCTCGTAGAAATCATACGCTTGGGCCATTCCTCCGTTTAGCAAGGCTCTGATGCGGTCAACATCCATCAAAAAGCCTCCCCTGCCGCAGTTCGGGGAAATAGTCGGCGGCGTTGGTCACCCCTGCGTCAGCAAAGAACGCCCGCAACGCTTCCTCGAAAGTCCTGTAACGGTTGGTGATTTCCCGTTCATTCTCCTGCGGCTGCATGCTACCGGACGCCAGCTCGCTCGCCGTAATGCGATGTATGTGTGGCTGGGCATAATGACCGTCAGGCGCACGGCTGAACTCACCATGTGGGCCGTTGTAGCGAGCCAAGGTGATGAGACCTAGCAACCTGCTTCCGGTTTGAAAACGTAGTCCGAAGGAAAAGTTCTCTATGAAATCTGTGTTCTGGCGGATGAACACCTTGAACACGCCATCGCTGTCGTCGGCCTGCAAATCCAGATCACAGCGCTTGTGGCGATTCCAGGTGCGGTAATCGTGGCTCGGCTCGCGATTGACTATTGTCTTGGGGCAGGCAATCAGGTCAAGAATTTCTTGGTCAGTCATCGCAGGCTCTCAGGTACAGTGTTTGCAAAGCTGCACTTTACGCATTTCAAGCGGCATAAGCGAGGGGATCTGCAAGTGGATGGTACAGAGTGACCGGGAGATCCTGCAAATCTGGGTCAGCTGCGGACAGTGAAAACCTTCCAGCGTCGACCACATATGGCTCCGCGCCAGAGCGATGACATCCATCACTTTTTCTAGATTTTGCGTAAAGTCCAGCAACGTGTCAAGGGCGTCTGCAAAACGTACCACTGGGGTGTTGCCTGACGGTCACGCCGTGGCCGGCGGGGCCCGTTTGGAGCACCGCCGGCCGTCTTTCAGGATCGACCATCATCTCAGTGCCGCCTCTAACTGGCGACGTTCATCAAACGAGCTAATTGCGAAACTCGCGCGAGCGTAGCGAAAGCCGTCACGGTTGCAGAGGAGGTCGAAAAGTTGGGGGAGAGCGGCTTCCGTGGTTCCAGGGAGCCCGAGAGGGCCAACGGATCCGGTGGTGTGCCGCCGGCGGCCGTCAGGGCGGCTCTGTGGTGGAAATTTAGGGCGTTGTGGTGCTGGTAGTGAAGCCGACCGCCCCGTTGGTCGGTGGCGGCGGCCGTCGTCGTCGTTGTGAGCGACACCTTATATTGTGCCGTCTGTAAAGGGCGGCGGTAAAGTGGGCCACGTGGGCGGCTCGATCGTCGACAGCCACAGTGGTACGTTTTGACGCCGCCCTTGCTAGGCGTGGGTTTGGCCATGCCGTAAGGCCGGCTCGACAGCCCAAAGTCGCAGATACCGTAGCTGTGGTGTGGCAGGGTCTCGCTGGGGCGAACTTGTATTTGGATTCGTCCGTCTCTGACCGTCAAGCTCTGGCCAATGACGTGTGTCGTCCGGATTTAGGTGGCCAGAGCACTCAAGCCGGATGATGTTACAGAAACAAAGTCGCGCAGGGCTTCGGCGAGGCTACTTGGTGCCGTACGGTCGGTCGGAATCTGGTGGGAGTACCTGCAACTGCGTTGGACAGTTCGTTGATGTAATCAAGCCTGGGGCAAACCGCCAGTCTCGAGAAGTCAATCTCGATACACCACTGCTTCTTCGCCATAGAATTCGTAATCGGCGAGCATCGCCCGCATCAACCTGGAGTTGGCGACTCTTTTGGGGTCCTCCTCAATGGCCTTCAGGAGCGCCCGGTCGGCCACTGCTTTCGATTTAGGAGACATCGCGTCCAGAACGTCCCCCATTTTGTCAGACTGTTCCAAAAAATAATACAGCATGCTTTCATGCAGAACAGGGTTCTTCGGTTGCAATACGCTTGATTTCTTAATTCGGCTCGTTTCCATCCACTTCCTGTACCTGGATTCTCCGACGGAGAAAAACATGAACATCGGGAGTTTGACGTACACCATCATATCGGACAGGTCGTCATTCCGGAGAATGTCGATCCCCACGGCGCGGGCGAGATAACGGTTCAGCATCGGCGAGCCCGGCAGGACAGGGGCAGCTAATTCACCCACCGCGTAGACGTGCTGAGTGTACGAACTCACATGTTTCTCTTGGCCGAGAAGGAACCGCGACAGATGAAGCTCCATGTTGTCGACCATCGAGTTCAAGGCTGGCGGGTCGTCGCCAGCTTGGCACTTAAGAAACTGAACCGCTCTCCAAGCCAATGATGCTGCGAATTTGACAAACCAAGGACCGTACCTGAAGACTGTTTGTCCATCAGCGGCAGGATGAAAGATCTCAGTGGCAAACTTCGTTTCCCAAGCTGAGAAGCGATTTTCACAGTCATCACACAATAGTTCCATCGTGAACAGGTCCTGGTGCCTCTCGTCTACATTTCCGTCGAACCGCAAATATGGAGTTATTGAGGTTTCCTTCATCCATCGGCCGACGAATTTGGGGATGATATGGCTTTTCATTAATGGGGCGTTGGAACCGCACAACTTGCACAAAAGAACACCTCCACGATTGGATCATCCGATGTTGCGACGGGTAGCTCGGCAGCCGAAAGGCTGGCTGTTGTCCAGATGCTGATGCCAGGAAAACTTCACATCCCAGGCAGGCATACGGCGGGAATTGTCCCACGAGTCCCTCGGGCCGGCAATGACGCGGGAAAGGGATTCGGAAGCCGTCGGCGACCTTCTCTCCCTGCGCGGCGCCTTTATCAATGCACTCGGGCAAACCTCACGTCGATATGGCCTGCAGGATCGAACGCCGGTGCAACTGGGACGTGAAGTCCACCAGCGGCGTGAGGTTTCCGTCGTCAGCGGCTTCGAGGGCGTCGATGTAGTCGTTACGGTCGTCGCGCGTCACGACAATCGGCAGATGGTCGTGCTGAACGAGGTGCCAGGTGACGATGGCCCTCGTCACGCGGCCGTTGCCGTCCTGAAAGGGGTGAATCTGCACGAAGCGGGTAGCCACGCCGCCACCAGCAGGGGGTGATAGACGTCGGGCTGGGCCGTGTACTCGCCGTACCAGGACAGCAGGTTGTCGAGCTCCGAGTCGACGTGTTCCGGTGGGCAATACCGGTGGACGACACCGTCGGGACGGGTCGGATTGTTGGGCATGGTTTTGAACGTGCCGGCGTGGAGGCGGGCGTCGAACCACTGGCCGAACTGGTTCATGGCTCGGTAGGTGGGCTGATGGGCGACCATGACTTGGTGGAGTTGCCGGATGGCGGAGCGGCTGATGGAAAAGCCGCGGCTGGCTTGTGTCCGTATGGCGTCGAGTACCGTCATGTGGTCCTGCAGGACGGCCAGCAGGTTGTCAGGATCCTGGCCGGTGCCGGATGGGGGAATGGCGGAACGTACGAAGCCGGTCTCGATGAGGGTCCGGGTCTGGGCTTCGTCCAGCCGGTACAGGCCTTCGATGATGCCGGTTTCGATGGCCCAGCTGCGGTGGAGTTGTTGCTCGAATCGCTGGAGCGACGGCAGGCCGGCGTCTCCGACGTGGGAGCGGTAGTTGAGCCACTCCCGTTGCAGGTCGTCGTCCGGTTGTGGCCGCAGGGGAGAGATGGGTCTCCAGGGACGGGTAGCCATGATTTCGTCCTCCTTGACGTGGTCACAGTCGATGCAACGGCCGAAGGCGCGGGACTGGTTGCTCGCCATCCGGCGGCGGCGCCTCAGAAGTCGTCGGTGGCAGCGTCTTCGGGCTCGGGACCTGCGTCCACGCGGCTTGGGCAATCGGCCGGCCGTGATGTCGCAGAACCGGCACTCCTGGGCGCTGGGAACGCATACAGGTGGCTCTGGAGCAGCGATACGGCGGATGAGGCTGCCGAGGTTTTGGATGAAGCCTTGGTCGATGCCGCCTTGGGGAACGCGGTGGGTGTGGTCGCCGTAGACGATCTCGCCGGAGAACTTGGTATCCCTGTACTCTGGCATGGCCTTGGGCAGGGCGTACATGTAGATCATGACCTGATAATGGTGCCAGGGTTGTTCTTGGCCGCCCTTGACGTCGACGATGAGGATGCGGTCGTTGTTGAGCACCAGCATGTCCGGCTTGCCGGCGAGGGTGGCCGATTGCCCGCGGAGGCGGAAGGCGTTCTGGTTCTCGAGGCGGACCTCGTAGCCGCTGCGGGTCCACTGGTCTCGCTGCTCGTTGAGCAGGGCGGTATGCCGCGCGAGCCAGTCGGCCTGGTTGAAGTCGGACGGTTTACGGTTCCAGCCCTGGTGATGGGCTTTGAACCAGACCGCCCACTCGCACGAGTTCTCGCCGGTCAGCAGCCTGGGCAGCCAGGTGGCCCAGATGTAGGGGTGTTCGCGGCACTGGGCCACTGGTCGGCTCCTGGTGGCTGGATTGCCCTGATGGGTAGTCTCAGTCTATGTAGGCGATTGGCGGGGTCGCAAGGGCCTGCTGTCAGTGGTTTCGAGGTCAGACGTATTGTCGGGTGCCTAGCGACCTTTCGTCGATGGGGCTACGGTGTGCCTTTCGGCTGTTTGTTCCGTCGTCCTATTCAGCCCGTACGACCATCATCCATCATCCTTGGATGGCTGCGTCGCGAAATGCCACGAAATCCGCGCTCGTTGCCGTGTCGTAAATAATGGTGTGCGACTGCTAAACTGCTCGCCAGTTGGGACTTATCATACGTTCCCTGCGGACTGGAGGAAGGATGAACGGTTATCGTTGGACGGTGAGGGTTGGTCTGGGTGGAGTCGGCTTCCTGGCGACCTTGGCTGCGTTCGTCGCCGTGACCCTTATCTTCAAGCTGGTCGTTGCCGGCGTGCAGCCCGAGGCGTGGGCGCTGACCGCCATGATGACCGCGCCGTTCACTATCGGTGTGGTGTTGCTGGCGACTGTTGGGACGGCTTTGGTCGAGACGGTTGCACGGGTGAAGCGCAGGGCAGTTGGCGCTTGAGTTCGCCCCGAGCCTGCTCTGTTCGTTCTAGCCTGCCGTGAGACGGATATGCTGCGGCCCTCGTTCATCCCGCGTATTCGTGGTGCCGTTATGGTACTGACGGCTGGTGGCGCCGTGTCAGTTTTCGGCCTGCTGCTCATTGCGGGTGCGGCGTGTGCTGAGATGGTCTCTTCAGACCCATTTACTGCATCGGAGATTGCCGCCGTCAAGGCCGAGTTGGCAGATCGCTCGTTTCGACAGTTTGACCTCCACGTTGACGGGGACCCAAGGAAGGGTGTGATCCTGGATTTCTTCGGACCACTGTCCGTGTGGGCTCAGTATGCCGAGGGGGGTCACGCCCTGAACGAATGGGAGATCGTTGCCGACGACTACCGCGTTGAGCGTGCTGGCTCCGGGCAAATGGTGACGCTTTATCCGGTAGCTGCACGGACACGGCAGCAGTTTCCCACCGAGTGCGTCGCCTGTATCGACGTGACGGGTGTCTCCGTTTCGGTGAGGAACATCTTCGACACGGATCGGATTGCGTTCCGGCTAAATGACCCACACGGCGTTCTGCCTTTGCCATTCCCGGTGTTTGCCAGGTGGACCGAATTCCGGGAGGACGAATGGCAGAATTAGGTTTCTGCTGGTCTGACCTGTTGCTCGTCTTTGGGCGGTGCAGCGCCAGGAATTGGCCTGCTATTCCTGAACCGTTGCCTCTGACCATCGCTTGGGACCGACCTGACCTGTCCGACCCGTCATTTGGCTAAATGTCGGTGCCGCTCGGCTTCCTCGTGGTTCCCCATGTTGTCGTGGATCCACGCACGCAGTCTGTATGCTTCGGGGTCGTGTCCTGGATACAGTTCCGGGTGATGGACGGCACAGCTGGCGCGGCCGCTGTGCTCTGGTTTCAGCCTGTTGTCTGGTAGACGGCGGTGAAGTCCTGGTAGGCTTTCGGCAAAAACCGAACACCCCGTCTATCGGTGGCGGTCGGCGTCGCAGAACGTGCTAGTTTCCGCTGGAAGCGGCCCTCGGGCGAGTTGTAGGGCTTCTGAGGCATCTCACTCCCTGTTGGAGCTACAGGCCCGTTCGGTTGGCCGTTTACGGGCAATCCCGGCGGTTTCGATGCTTTGCATGTGTACAGAAAATTGCGGAACTAAGTCCGCGTTTTTGTGAACAGAAGCCGTTGCCTTTGAGCCGTTGAGGTTTGCTTGTTTCGCTTGCGGGCACGGCCGTTCACCGGGGCAGGCCAGCTGGTATCCCGCCTTGCTGGTACGCACTGGGTACTGCAGCGAAATGGGGTGCTGGCCCGATTGCTGGCTCATCTGCTCACGACTTTATCGTCGGGTGAGTATCGCAATTCTGTCGCGGAGTGCGTTTCACACCCGACGGTGAGGTCGTTGCGTATAGTCATTGAATATGATGGGGCAGCGCGACACTCAGATTCTTGAACTCGTCATGGACAATGTCCTCGACCTGAATGTCGCGCTGCCCTGATGTGGCGTGGGACGCCGGTGGTTCCTCTAGCGCTTAGATGCGTAGACTTCAACCGGGATCGTGCTGGTGGAACCTCCCGTCTAGTTGGTGAGACTACCGTCCACCTTGTGCCCTGAAAGCACTCTTTCTTTGCCTATTCCATCGTTCACTGCATCCAGGCTGTTGCTGGTGCCCACGATGGAGTCGGTTGCCGCGTCGGGGTAGTCAAGTGGGTTCTTGTACAGGTAGATCCCGTCGGAATCCATTTCTGTTGCGAGAACGGTGTAGGAGAATACGAGAGTGTTCGTACCGTTACCGCTCACGTAGGTTGCGTATTCATCCCCTGTGCCACCGGTGATGCTGAAGCGCAGCCTGGGAGTCCCATTGACGGTTACCGCTTGATTGAAAACCACTCTAAAGGTGATCATGTCTCCTGCACCGTAAGTGTCGGAGTTAGTTCCGCCCACCGGGTCAGAGGTTACCTCTTGGGAGGCCGCTCGAGGATTTTGGTCGATGCGATGGTCTTCCAGCTTGCCGAATTCCGTGTGGTCAAGGTCTGCATCCAGGCCATTGTAAGTGCCGGTGATTGAGTCGTCGCTATCGAGTCTCAGCGAGTCCTCGTTCCACCAGATGCCATCAGGGTCATCGTCGACGGTGCCGACCAGATAGGAGAACACCAACTCCTTGGTGCCGCTGCCACTCAAGTAGGACGCGAATTCATTGCTCGGCGCCGGCGTGGTCACGCTGAACTCCAGCTGGGGGTCGCCCACCACTGTCACCGGCAGTGAGAATTCCAACGTGAATTCTATCCGGTCACCCGGCGCGTACCAGGGTGGTACGGCCGGCTTCGACGAGACCCTGTGCGACAGCAATTGTGGGACCGCGTTGACATGATGTTCCTGGTCGTTGTTGATGCGATTATGAGACAGGTCCGCGTCCGCGTATGCTCTGATCGCGGTGCGCTCGAGCGACACGCCGTCGTCGTCGCGGTCATCGGCGACAACCGTGTAGCGGAACACCCATGAAGTCCTAGTGCTCGCTGACGGCACGTAGGTCATCTCGCGTTCGTTGTCGCCCACCTGCAGCATCATCATGGGCGTCGGACCATCAAAGGTGACCGCCTGGTTGAGCGTCGCCGTTGCCTCGATCGTCTCGCCGGTCGCGTACATCCCGGAATGCGTCGGTGACGACGTGAACTCTATGCTCTGTACGAAGTTTAACGACTGCAACTCAAAGCCTTGGATCTGGAGACCGCACGCGCGATCGAGTTGGCCACTCGTCACGCCTTCGTCTGATAATTGGTACGTGCGATAGATGATGGAGAAACCTGCCAGCGAGTCGCTGTCTACGCCAGTCTGGTGGGCTGTCTTGCAGCTAAGTGGCCCAACGGAGAGTGCGGCCAGTGCGATGTGATAGGTGGTGTCTGGATCGAGCTTCACCCGTGACTGCGTACCGTAGTTCACAATTACGCCGTTGACGTTGATGAGATTATTGGCGGTCATAATCAGATTGTTGGGCTTGCGCTCGGTAGGAGTGCCGTTCGACGTGGAGTCATACACGCGAATCTCGGCATCGCCGTCGCTCAGAGGTCCGGTCACACCCCGATGTGCCGTGACGTCTTCGATCGCATAGCCGAACTCATGCGACCCCGTGACTAAGCCAGTCGATTGGGTGTAGGCTGCGCCTATGGCCCCCACGACATTTCTGGTAAGGTTGCCGACCAGGAGCCGTGGCGTCGCGGTTCCGATGACCGAGGTGGCGGGTCCGGTCCTCATCTCTTCGGTGCCTTCGTCATCGTTGAACTGCACTTGCAGTTGTATCCGCTTGCCTACGTCGTTGTCCGTCAGCGTGTAAGTGTTCGAAACCTCCCCTGGGATGTCTGGTTGGATTCCTTCATCTACACGCTGCCACTGGTAATCAAATACTGGATTTGTCAGGCCGCTGACGTCAGCGATTCTCGCGGTATCACCTGTGAGAGTCGAGCCAACTTTACGCTCACCACGTATCAGGGAGTTCCCCATCGCCGAATTATTTGGCGGTGATGGTCAGGGTGCCTTGCACACCCAGGAAGGGATTAACGGACCCGATCGGGAAATGGGACCCTTGGGCGGAGACGGCGATGTAGTAGTCGTCGTCTGACGACGGGGTGAATTCGGTGGTGAGGTCGGTACACCACCCTTTCGTTTTACGCGGCCAGTCAAGGGTGGTGTCAGGGAGCAGGGTGCCGTCTGGGCTGTATATGCCTTCGATTCTACCCTGATGAAGACAGGCCACGTCGTAAACGATTTCGTACGTCACGTCCGCTTTCAGGGCGACGCGGATCCAGTCTACGTCATCAGTTCTTGAACTCTCGGCGTTTCTGTCCGTACGCATCACGTAGTTCTGGAAACTTTCGCCCACATCGACGACGCCCGTCGTGGTGATGTCATCGGAGTAGTCGTCGCCAAGCATGGCAAGGGTGTACGGAACGTTGGAGCCGCCCCCGTACCAACCCTCTATCGACACATAGTAGGTTCCTGCCGTATCTGTCCGGAAGGCGATGTTGTTGAGCCGGTCGACGGCTTGGTAGGCATTGTCCTTTTTCGCTATTAAACTGTTTCTGAGTTCCGTGCCAGCATCGTCGTAGATTCTCAACACGTTGAGCGTGGCAAACTTCTGGCCCTGATTGGCGGTGAATTGGTAATTGGTGTCGGCTTCGGCCGCGAAGGCGAACCAATCGACGTCATTACCGTGTTCATGTTGGCCCGTTACGCTGTAGTTCAGGGGCAAACGTGCGGTGGTGTTGATGTCATCAGGTAGGTCTGCGATTGTGGGGAATATGTTGTACCCGAGTATCGTCATTTGCAGGCTATTGTGGGACGTGGGCGTGGTCCAGGCTCCACCATCTAGCCTGCTGACCCTATGGTCGCCAATGCTCCAATCCGCGTGCGACTCGGTGTCTTCGTCGTTGCTTGCGGTCTGTCGGACTCCGGCTGGTGCTAGGCTGGGGCTGGCGTTGACGTGCAGCCAATATAAAGTATCGGGTTGTAGCGTGACTTCACCGGATGTGGTGAACGTGATCAGCTGGGGAATGTTTGCGTCAGCTGTGATTGCCGTGGACATATTGAGACGGGCCAGGGTGGTCTCGCCGGGAAGGCCGGCGTTGTCTTCTCTTATGGTGATGTAGACGAGGGGAGATCCCGAAAGTTTGCTCAGGTATAACTGGATGCTCGTTAGGCGGTAGCCGAGTGCGTTGCTGCCCGTCGTGAACGGCATGGCAGTTTCGTGATTGTTGCGTGAAACAAAGCCTGCGTCGGCATCTCCAGCAACAGCAGGCTGCTCTAGGTTTGACACCAATATGGGCGGTATGACGTGCCCGAAGATCTTCATTTGCAGGATATTGCTGGCCGGGGGTGGGGGTGCGGCCCAGGCTCCTCCACCGCGCCTTTCAAGCCTGTCATTGCCAATGCGCCAATCCGCTTGAGACTCGGTGTCTTCGTCGTCGCTTGTGGTCTCTGGGAGTCCTGCTGGTCCTCCGGTGGTGTTGACGTACAACCAGAATTTGGTGCCGGGTTGCAGCGTTGCCTCATCGGGTGTGGTGAACGTGATTAGCTGGAGAGTGGCTGTGAGTGTCGTGTCAGTGGTGAAGGTGTATAAGGCGGTCTCGCTGGGGACGCCTGCATTGTCTGCTCGTATGGAGACCTGTGGGGTGGAAACTGAGATTCCCTCTTTTCTCATCTCTAACTGGATACTCGTTAGGTGGTAGCCGGCCGCGTTGGTGCCTGTCGTGAACGGCATGGCTAGTTCGCGTTGGGTGCCGAAGCTCAGGCCTGCAATGGCACCTTCAGGAGCAGAAGTCTGTCCCAGGTTTGAAACCAGGGTGTCAACGGGTTCTGGCGGTGCGACGTGCCCGAGTATCTTCATTCGCGGGCTATTGTTGGCCGTGTCTGCGGTCCAGGCTCCACCATCTGTTCTGGTAACCTTGGCGTCGCCAATGCTCCAACCGGCTTGCGATTCGGTGTCTTCGTCGTCGCTTGCAGTCTGTCCGATTGCGAGATTTCCTCCGGTGGCATTGACGTGTAGCCAATATGTAGTATTGGGTCGTAACGTGATTTCATCGGTCGTGGTGAACGTGACTAGCTCCCAGCTACCGGTGATCGCCGTGGAGGTGGTGAGGGTGTACAGGGCGGTGTCACTGGGGAATCCCCCGCTGTCGGCCCGGATGGAGACGTGTGGGTTGGTAGTGTCGGCGTTGTCTGAGTTCAGATAAAACTGCGCACTGGTTATGTGGTAGCCGGTCGCGTTGGGTCCCGTGGTGAACTGCAGGGCAATTTCGCGTTGGGCGCCTATATGCAGGCCTGCATAGGCAGTGTTAGAAGACGTCTGTCCCAGATTTGAAACCAAGGGTTCGGGCGGTATGACGTGCCCGAAGATCTTCATTTGCAGGATATTGCTGGCCGGGGGTGGGGGTGCGGCCCAGGCTCCTCCACCACGCCTTTCAAGCCTGTCGTTGCCAATGCGCCAATCCGCTTGAGACTCGGTGTCTTCGTCGTCGCTTGTGGTCTCTGGGAGTCCTGCTGGTCCTCCGGTGGTGTTGACGTACAACCAGAATTTGGTGCTGGGTTGCAGCGTTGCCTCATCGGGTGTGGTGAACGTGATTAGCTGGAGAGTGGCTGTGAGTGTCGTGTCAGTGGTGAAGGTGTATAAGGCGGTCTCGCTGGGGACGCCTGCATTGTCTGCTCGTATGGAGACCTGTGGGGTGGAAACCGAGATTCCCTCTTTTCTCATCTCTAACTGGATACTCGTTAGGTGGTAGCCGGCCGCGTTGGTGCCTGTCGTGAACGGCATGGCTAGTTCGCGTTGGGTGCCGAAGCTCAGGCCTGCAATGGCACCTTCAGGAGCAGAAGTCTGTCCCAGGTTTGAAACCAGGGTGTTTTCGCTGGATTCATGCCGTGCGGTTATGAGGACTTCTTCTCCCTTTGCCGCCGGCACAGTCGCGGTGAGCGTGTTCGACAGGTCGCTCAACCCCGAGGCGTTGCGGGCCTTCACGGCGTAGGTGTGGGTCTGGCCTGCCGGGGGCGTCTCGTCGGTGTAGCTGGTCGAAGTCGAGCCGGTGTCGTCCTCTATGACCACCAGGGAGTCGGCCTTGGGGCCGCGCAATATCTGATAACCAGTGATGGAATCATTCGAGGGGTCCGACCAAAACAGAAAGACTTGACTTGCCGGACTGACGGCGGCGCCCGTCATGTTGATGGCCATGGGCAGCGGCAGCTTGACCCGGGCGGTGGTTTCCGTCCACGGCCCGTTCCATGGGCTGGCGGCGTCCTCGCCGTCCGTGTAACGTGCCCTTACCCTGACGTTGTAGTCGGTGTCGTAGTCGAGGCCGGCGAGCGTATGCGGGGTCGTAGTCGGGTGGGCGTTGCCGGCTTCCGCGGTGTCGGCGGGATAGTCCTCGGAGCTCTTGGCCCAGTTCACGTGGTAGTCCGTCGGGGCAGCGTTTGGTGCCGCTGGGGGATCCCAGGTGAGCACGAGTTGGCCGGCGTCGTCGTCGGTGGCCGCGAGGGTGTCTATGGTTCCCGGTGCGGGCGTGGGCTCGGGCGAAGGTTCAGGGGTGGGCGTCTCGGCCGGTTCTCCGGCTACCGTGATGGTGGCTTCTGCCCATGGTCCGCTCCATGACTTGCCTTCGTGTTCGCCTCTGTAGTAGCGGGCACGCATGCGGATTTTGTACTCGGTGTCGTGGGCGAGGTCCGTGATGGTGGTGGCGGTGGCGGTTTCCGCCGTATAGACGTGTCCGTTGTTGACCTTCCATGACGTGTAGTCCTCGGTGGACTTGGCCCAGTCAACGCGGTAGTCGGTGGGCGTGGGGCTGGCCGTTTCCCAGGACACCGTCAGGGTGCCGGGCGCGTCGCTGGTGAGCGTGAGGCCCGTTATGGCGCCGTCGGCCGTTTGGGCCTGGGCACTTGAGAAGTAGAACGTGCTGATGGCAACGGCGGCCAGCAGGATGGCGGCCAGAAAAACCCAGCGCCAGGACTGGAACGCCTTGGTGTCCAGGCTCTTTTCAGAGGCGGGTTGTCCGGTATGGGTTGGTGGGAAATGGGGATTCATAATTGGGGTCCTTTTAGGTTGGTTGCCTTCCGTAACTCTGAGTTTTTGTTAGGGCTTTGCAAAAACAGAGGCGTCGACGACGGCGTCGGGTTAGAGTGGTGAATTCCGTCAAACGTAAGAGGATCTCTCAATCGTCATTTGACGAAATTCACCACTAAAACCGGCTGAGGTTCCTTTCTTTGGGAAGGTGCTTGCACAACGTCTTGCTTGCCCGGCGGAGTTATAACCCCATTTGCAGACTTGGAACCGCCGAGTACCCCGGGCCGCTGTCCAGGAGACGGTCGGCGAGCGAGCTCTTCAGACCGTTTTTTCATGGCTGACCTAACTGGCCAAAAGCACAGACGGCGCGTCAATTCTTTGACGCGCCGTCTGTGCTGAAACGCTCTGGTGAAGCGGACTACGCCGTCCGCAACATCCCGAACCGGGACACATAGAGCCTTTCTTCACTATCTGAGCCAGCGCTATGGCGCTGAACATCGCCGTCGACAGCATTCGTGCTTCTCTTTTGAACGGAAAGATTCAGGTTGCTTGTTGGAGCCAAGCAATGCCCTGCGTTAGTTCCGCTTGGTCGCTGGGTGGCCTATTCTAGTGCGAATAACCTAGACCAGTCAACGAGTCGGCAGCGTATTAACTAGTGATAGCACGATAGTTGTTCGTGGTGGGGAGTGCTCCCGACATTAGGGGGGGCAGGTGGGCGCTCTGGTCTCAACAGGGCATATTACCTATAGATCGGACTATGGGCGGGTATTACGTTTCCCCGAGAACGTCGAGATCAGCCCTCGTGAGGCGTGCCTGACTCAGCGTGAGCGGCAGGTGCTGTCTTATCTGGCGCTGGCCTGGGAGACCGGGTACATCTAGGACGCCGGCAACTTTAGGGGCATGGTCCTTCAGGACTCAGAGCTTGAGACGGGTTTGCTCTCCGGCGTCCATCAGTCGCGGCACAGCGCCAAGTCGTGGTTCCGTTTCTGCGCTTGAGCCGCTGTGCGGCCCTTCTCTGGCTTCAAGGCATGGATTTCCCACCGAACCCGTTTGAGGCCTTCATCGCTCTCGAGCCACCGTTGGCGCCTTTTCGACATTTGCCGGCGTGTCCAGCGGCAGGTCGGGCAATGTCCGCTGGAAGGTGTGCCTGGGGTTGTCGCCCACAAGTTGGCGCCCGTGCAACGGCCCGCTTACTGTCTGCCATCGGTCTCCTACTGCCGGTGTCGTGGAATGTGAGATCACGGATTGGTGGATTGCCAGAGTGGTCGGCTTGCTGTCAGTGCTGCCGTTCGCTAATTTCACTGGACGGGCACAGTGCAGTTGCTGGCATATGTTGTCCGCCCGCCGAGCACGCTATGGTGCGTGTCCGGTCCAATAGTAAAGCGGCCGGTAGGACGGTCTCGAACCTGGATTAACGAGCGTCGTCCGGATCAACGATTTCCGCCTCGCTAGTTCCAACCACGAATTTGCTCTCGGCTTTCAGTTCTTCTATGTCCAGAATCTCAATTACTGCAAACAGCGCTGTGGGACTTCATCCCCGACTAATCTGACCCAGTCCTCACGATAGTCAAAAGCACTGGAAGATATGTCGGACAAAGTGGGGAGAAGATCTTGACCCAACTGGTCGGCCGCGTAGTCAAATCTGCACGCGCAGAAATCCTCTCGGAATCCAGCTGGCCTATTCACGCAATCTTCTATCCACTCACTGCGTGATGCTACTGGGAAACGCGCTGTTGGCGTAGGCTGCAACACCGAATCGGCGCGATCTGCTGTCGCTGGCTCAGAGCTACGAATTTGGTCGCGGTTTGAGCGGCCAGCGTTCGTACCGACGAATTCTGCCGCGCCGGTCCCGACCACGAATTCGCCCTCGGCTTTCACTTCTTCTATGTCCAGTTCAAGGGCAAGTTCGGCGAACAGTTTTTCAAGCAGGTCGTCGATCTCAACGTCACCCTCCGCCCCTGAGGCGGCGCGCTCCGAGCTGAACATCACGGCGTATGACGCCGGTATGGCTTCGCTGTCGTCGCTTTCCCCCAGGGCAAAAGCAAACCCCTGGCAACGGTTGATGGGGCAATCGTCGGAGACGACCGCCATCTGAAGCCAACCGCCGTCGGTCTGGTCCAGAATTCGCTTGATGTCGCTGCTCCCATCGTCCGCCAGTTTCCCGGGATCACGACTCTTGTACGTGAGCATATCTTCCAGGTCGTCCTGGCGTTCGAGTGCGAAAACTAAGTACCCGTCTTTTTCAAACAGCGCCACGGCCGGGAAGTCCTCGCCAGGACACTCCCATAATTCAAAACCGCGGTAATCGTCGTCTTCGCAGTCCAGCCCGTCTTCGAGCTCTTCGCGGATGACGTCGAAGTCGAAATCTCCTTGTACAATTTCCAGAGAATCGGCGTTGCGTTGGTCAGTTACGAAAGCCACTAGCGAGACGTCGTCGCCATCTATGTCAATTTTCTCGTAAGTGCTGGAGGACAGCCCGGAGCCATCGGAATCCTCGTCTTCGTCTTCCATGTACTCGACATAGTCCTCGGGGACGTCGCCGTTCAAAATGGCTTCATGGTCGCCGATAAGAACCAATCCGGCACTGGCGGGAATGTAGCTCAGCACGCCGCCGCCTCCAGAGGCGCCACCGCTGGCCCCGCCAATGATGCCCGTAACAAACAGTACGATCACCACGATGACAGCCACTAGCGCTACGCCGCCACCGGCGCCGCCGATGATGAGCGCTCTGTTGGGGATGTTGAACGTCGAGCCGCCCGACTGGTTATTTTGGGGCTCTTCGGGGGTTCCATTCTGAGGCTCTTCGGGGGTTCCATTGGTAGCCATTTTGAAAGTGCCCTCCGGTGTTGTTCTGGTTCTGGTGGTGGGTAGGTCAAAGTTGGTGCGGTCGCTGTAAGCGCTCCCGCAGGGTGGAGTTCCATTGCCCAGAGCGTTTCGCTCCGACGGCGTAGGTCCAGCGTTGCCAGCAGGTGAGTGCAGGCATGGCTGCGAATGCCAGCAGTGGGACTCCCCAACCGACGTGTGGGTGCTCCAGCATGTCTCTGCGCAGTGGCGGGGAAGCAAAGTTCCGACGGTCCTAGCCGAGGCCGACACGGTGCGGTGGCGACGGTGCAGGGTGACTTGGGTGCGGGTCCAGAATGGTCGGCGTGCCGACGGCGGCCACTACCTCCAGCGCGCCGACCGGAGCAGTGAACTGGTTTTCGAGCGGTCTGGCGCTACGGGTTTGCGTCGATGACTTCCAGGGCGTTGCGCCGGAACTCCATCGGCCGGATGATGAAAGGAATTTCCTGCTCGGTTCCGCCGGTTCCGTTGACGGTTATGGTGCCGGCGTTGAAGATCCGAGCAATGATTCCTTGTTCAAGGGCCAGTCCTTCGACGCGGTTGTGGTTCAGTTCTAGGGTTTGGCGCTTGATGAATCCCCGCTTGGCAATAACCCGCCTTGAAGTGACCGCGAACTCGGTGGTCAGGTAGACAACCAGCGCTCGAATGGTGGGAATTGCGAACAGCAGCAGAATGACCAGCGCCAGGGAGGCTCCACCGCCGCCGCCGACCCCGGCCCCCACGGCGATGGCGATTATGAAGCCAATGGAAAGCAGGATCGCTGGGCCAACGAAAATGCCCCAGTGCAGTTTTGCCCGGTGGAGAACCTGCTCCCCGGCCGTCAGGTTGTCGTCTACGTAACTCATGTGTGCTTCCTCCGTGAGATGGAGTGCCAGCCCAACAGTGGCCCGGCAACACGTTCGGCGACGCGAACTGGTCGTAGAGGTTTCAGCCTCGCACTGGACTGCGGAATGGTCGCCGAAACAAAATGCAAAAGTCGCCCGTCAACTGAACGGTGGCGACCATCAAGTTTTGACTTCACGCCGTGCGGACAACACGGCGGTGCGTCGAAAACGACTGGCGTTCCCTGGCAGGATTCGTTTCCTCCCGGCGCCATGGGCGTAACGCCAGGCTGCGTGCGGCAACCAACGGAGCGTTTCCCACAGGTCGGGGCCACACTCACGAAACGTGGCGTGGTCGCCCTTGACGGCCGGTTTGAGATGGTCGACGTGCCTGCCGTTCGCGTGGCGCTCTGCGGGGTGCATGTGCGAGACCGCTCCCAGTCGTGACTTCTGGTCGGGGAAAATCCCGTGTCCCGTGTCGTGTAGCCACTGGAGCAGGCCGTGCTTGCCGGAGCTCGCGGCTTCGTCTACGTGTGTTTTCTGCATTCAGAGATCTCCATGCGTCGTGTTCGGCGGGGCGATTGCAGAGGTGCTTGAACCGGTTCGGTGCCAGCGTTCCATCGCTGATCGTCCCAGCAGCGTTCGCGACCTGAGGTTTCGGCCTCTGGTATGTTTGCTCGCCCCCTTGAGACGGTAGTGCGTTTGCCCTACACCGCTGGTATGGATCGAAAGCCGTCGTAGTGTAGTGCGTATTACCTATCATCGTCAATTGAACGGTGTCGTATTAATAGTCAGTGGCGTGGCAATTGTTTCTGCTACGTTCGGGACTCGATGAATGGGGCGCAGATAGGGCTCCGATGTGTACAGGTCAGATTACCCATAGACCGAAACAGGGGCACATATTACGTTTTTCTAGTAGTGGCGGCGGCGGCTGGTGCTGATTGAAAAAGCCCGTCCACATGGGATGGGCCTCGAAAGTAGGATCTCGTCGGCCGACTTGGCCGGGGGGTGGGAGATAACCGAAGTGACGCCGGATGGGCTTTTCAGGCTGTTGTCGTCAGTGTCGTGCGGGGCGTTCGTGCTGGCCACTGACCAGACGGTGGTTTTCTGGAACCGCCGTGCCCGAGAGATTCTTGGCTACACCCCCGGACCGCGTGGTGGGCCAGCGTTGTTCTGGTCTTGTTGGCAGTTTGATACCCGTTACCTTAACGGCCGACTGTGCGGAAGGCTGCCTGATGGTACGCAACCTTCGCGCCGGCCTAGTGCCCGGTCGTGCCAGGTTGCGGATGCGGTGCGCCTCGGGTGAGCGCAAATGGTTGGTCGTGACGCCGATGGTGGTGTCGGGTGTGGAGGATGGTGGGCCGTTACTCGTGTACCTGTTCGCCGATGAGGGCGAAGAGACGGTGTCTGCGGACGTCGAGCGGCTCGTTGAGTTGGGCGGTGGGGTCGGCCGTGGGTCGGATGATCCTTACTATGTGCGTCCAAGCGCTTTCATGGAGGATCCGAGAGTGGCAGCCGACGGATCGGATGATGATGAACGGATGATTGGTAGCGTTAGACCCGAGCCGAGCGGGGAAGGCGGCGAACCTGATGATGGTGACTCGGCGCTGCGAAACGCTAGGCCTAGGCCGCGTGAGGTGAATTTGACTGAACGGGAGCTGGAGGTGCTGTCCTACCTGGCGTTGGGTTGGGAGACCAAGTACATCGCTGAGGAGTTGGGCGTGAGCTGGTATACGGCCAGGAACCACATAGAGAACCTGAGGAAGAAGCTGGGCGCATCCAGCCGTCTGGAGGCCGTCATGGTCGCCATGCGGCTCGGGATACTGCCGTCGGAATGATGGGGTGGACCCGTCGGGTCTCTTTGTTCCAAGCGGCGGGAGTTGCCGTTCAATCGGGCCCGTAGAACGCCAGAACCGGTCGGTGGTGGGGAAATGCCTAAAGCCGCCTCCGAGGCCGTCTGCACGGCCCTGTGGCCAAACTTTGGGATATATGGTACCGGTCAACGCCGGCCGCCCCGTTGGTCGGCGGCGGCCGGTGTAGTCGTTAGTCGGCGACAGGTCCATTGTACCAATGGCGGGTGAGTCCGCAGGACGGGTTGGTGTCATCAATTCTGGGTGCGTGGCGACCTACCCGTGGTTGGGTTGGTTTGCGCGCGTTACGGGGCGGTTTCGCGAAGTATGTGAGCCGAAAATCCTGACACTGAACGGGGGCCGGAAACTCGGGTCCTCTGTGTACGGCTTGTACAACGCAGCGTTGGACTGTACAACGGAGGTTATCCGTCGGCTCAAAGGGGCAACGTGCTGGATGCGGTGGTCAACGTCTGCCGTTGTCGTTTCGGAGCTTATTCTTGGGGGTGAAAATGGTGAATCCCAGTGCTGAAATGTTCATGGTACGTGCAGGAGAGGATGGCGTCGTGCTGCCGCGCTTTTTGAATAAAGGCGTTGCATACATCGGATGGGGCGATGTGGGCCCCGTTGTTCCTACCGACAGTAAGGAAGACATCAGGCGGCGTTTGGATAGGATGGATCCCGTGCAAGGGCCTGGCGCGCGTCCAAACATCGTGGGTATGCTGAAGCGATTCTGTTGCGAGATCAGAGTGGGTGACGTCTTAGTTACGTACGACCCTCGAACGCGGCAATATCACCTGGGCATCGTCACATCCGATGCTGATATTCGACTGACTGCTTGGCATGATGACCACGTAGAACTGGGCTATGTGCGCTCAGTGGACTGGGTGCAAGTGTTGCGCCGGGATAGTTTGTCGATGGCAACCCGTAAAGGGCTGAATAGTCAGCTCAGCTGCTACAAGGTGTCTGACGGAGTGAGGCGGGAGTTGCTGGAGGGTTGAGCTCGTCTGCCGGTGGTGGGCGGCGGCCGGAGTCGCAAGAGGGCTGAATTGCTGCCGTAGACAGCTCATGGGTGCGGTTCAGGGCCTTTGGAGCATTTGTGCCCTTTCGTTACTTGAGGGCGTCCTATGGCCTTTTGGATGCCGGCTGTGGTGGCTGCGACACCGGGCTGGTGGCTCGCAGGCGCTCTTATGCCTTTCGCTAGTGCCGTGGCCGCGTGTCCAAGTCTTCGCAGCCTTGGCACGTATCCCCCAGCTTTCCGTTTGGTAGCAGCATCTTGTCGTTGCCGCACTCACAGGTCCGTTTTAGTATCTCGAGTCCTCGGTCGAATTCGCGGTTCCGGTTGGTGTCTGGTCTGCAGTGCTCGTTGATCAGGTCTTGGTACCGTTTGGTGAATCTGGCATAGGCGGTTGACGGTTGGCCGTCTGCTACATCAGCCCGGCCGTGGCTGATCCAGTTGGAGATGGTGTGGTAGTGGACGGTGCTGCCGTACTGCTCCGCCTTACGGGCGATGTCTCGGTACGTTCCGTCGCTTTCAGGGATTGCTCTAATTACTGCCACGATGTTTTCGGCGGTGAACAGTCCGACGCCTCGTGTTGTGTTCGGCATGGTGGTCTCCGGTGCTGCTGGAGTTCATCTTCTTCGTGTTGGCGGGTGCGTTCAGGGCGGCGCTGTCGCGCTCTGGGCCCTTGGTGTGCAACTGGTCGGCAACGTGCTGTGGCAGGCTGTTTGGCCTACTGTGCGGTCCTCTTGGGGCAGCAAAAAAGGCGGCTCGATTGAGCCGCCCATCGTGGGTCGTTTTCGCCCTGCCGTCGGTTAGTGGCGGCTCAGGCACTGTAGAAGGGCTGAATTTCCGTCTGAGGCAGCCACCCAGTTCGTTTGAGGGCTGCTGGGGTATTCCCTGCCCTTTTGGTACTTCAGGGCGTCCCAGGGCCGTTTACGGGTAATTCCGGTAGTTTCTATACTTTGCAGGTAGAGCTTCTTCTGGTCTCGCCGCCAGCGGTCCAGTTCGGTTACTGCCGCGCACTTGAAGCCGTCAGCGTGAGCCCGGATGCGTTGGCGCTAATCGTCAGCTGGGTTGGCAGGCATCAAGTCGTCCGCCGGCGCTTTCCGGAGACGGAAACCGACTTCTGGCAGGTAGTCCATCTCAAGGAGTGGACCCTGCTGCGGCTCGAGGGACACCGGTCGTTCAAAATCGTCGTCTACCAGTGCGGTGTACCAGCCGTCGACGGAGGACTCCAACAACAGGGTCCTAAGGTCGAGGTCGCCGGCGTAAAACCGGCGCAGCGGGTCTGGAGCGACAGTGACCACCAGATAGCGGTCGGCGTCGCCTACGGTGTCAATCATGGCGCCGGCGTAGTGGTCGCCGACGGCATCCTGACCAGCGAATACCTGTACGCCGTCGTAATAGACGAGGGTGTTGGTGTGCTTGATGGTTTTCATGTCGTCACCAGGGAGCAGTTTGCCAGTATGTCGTAGTCCGCCAATGGCCACCACGTGCTGTGGTCGGGATCTTCGCCAGTTTGCATAATCCGCCCGGCGCCGTGGTCCAGTTGGACTTGGCAGAGCATCCTGCCACGCATGGCGCGAAATCCCATTAGCTCCATCGCGGAGTCTAGGTTGGTACGGACCGACAGCCCGCGGGCTTGGCACTCGGTAATGTTCCTGAAAATCCTATCCGGCCTTTCGGCGAGTTGGGACCGGAAGTCGTCATCGGTGGGTGGGTTGCTGCGCACCAGACGATAGACGACGCGTGGCGCGTCAATTTCCTCGGCTTCGTCGGGTGGGCATTCGTCCGGGAGAGGTTCACGGTAGGTCATGGTAGTGATTGGACAATGGTGGCCTTCAGTCTAGCCCCGTGTCCTAGCCGGCGTCTAGCCGTAGGTGATTCAGTGAGAAAATTGCTAAATCCGGAACCCGCCTTAGCGGTTGCTGAAATTGGCCAACTGGATTACGATTTCCACTGGGCCAGCGCAGTTGCATCCCGAGCTCCCAGACGGGTTATAGGTTGAGTCGCATTTGCTTGGGCCCAGCCTGTTCTTCTGGCTTTGCAGACTTTCTCGGGCGTATGCGGCGGAAGTTTGCACTTTGTTCTGACAGAACGTTGGCGAAATCGCGCATTTTCCGTATGTCGTCCGCATAGACCATTAGCGGATGGTCTCTTTCGACGTGGCCCGTCATGTTTTCTAGTCCCACGCCTGCTTTCTCCGCGCATTTCATCAGGAGTGGAACCGCTTCCGGGTGCGCGTAGAAAGCGACCAAAGGGTAGTCTTCGGGGTGCCACCCCCCAAAGGCTCCTGCACTGCAGCTTGTAAACGGGGTGCACCCTGTTGCCGAGAGGGCAGCAACCGTTGAGGCCACTCCAACATCAAGCGTTACAACGGCACCAATTTCATCCCAAAGATTTTCTAAGTCCCAGTCCCAGAGGAATTCTGCGGCGTCTGCGACGACGAACGATCCTATTTCACTCGGTTCGGCGGATTCTTCAATGTGTTTAATGCACCTCTCCTCTATTTCAATCACGTGTCTAGCGACGGCCCAACTGATGTCTCGCAGGTCGCAGTACAACTGGTTGCCGACAAGGAGGCCAAAGAAGCTGCTATCTTCTTGGTCTTCCTCGGGTGTGGGCCATGTCAGGCGACTAGGGTCGACCTGCCTTTCTATCTCCACGTCAAATATTTGGTAGTTGAACGTCATGGGGACTTGGTGATTGAGGGGTTTCGCTTTTGATGTGGGATGAAGCAGCGCTGCTTGGTCGCGTTCCAGTTTCGTTCGACAGGAATCCCCAACCAATTAGGTGCGCATACCTCTACCCGTGAACGTTGCCGATGCCTGCTGCAAGCCCAGAGTAATAGCAACGCTGGCTCGCTGCTCGGGATCAGATGGGACACACTACGTGTCCTCATGCACCTGTTCCATCTTGTGTACCGTTGTCAATTGAGATTCAGAGTACGGAGCGACGAGTCTTGACCGACGCAGGTTGAAAACACCGGCCAGGTCTCCCGGTTGCAGGTACGGTAGGACAGGGTGCCTTTTCCCCGGGGAAAGGCCGGGAATTTTTATGGAGCTGACACCGGTGGTGAGTTCCAACATTATCCTCGAATTGCCGAGTTGTTTAACGCTTTCGACCGTCCCGATTACGTCCAGAGGCCACCTCTCATTGTCTGACTTTGCGGCTGCTGATCGGTAAGGACCGCAAGCTGGGCGGTATTGGCAAAAAGCACAGGCTTGTGGGGTAGGATTCGCCAAGATCGCTGGTAATGAATCTCTGGGATGGTTTGAAATCTTTTCGTTGACCAGACGGAGGGATGCCTTAGCTTCGTTTAGCAAGTTTGAGCAATCGCTCTTTGTGAAAGGGACTTTTTGACTTTCGCCCGTCAATGACACGAGTTCAAGGGATGCTGGCCATTCACCAAAGGTCTCAGCATAAAGTTGAGCGTACATTTTCAGTTGGGTCTGGTAGGATTCCTTCAGCTGATTCGCGCCTCCAGCGCCGGATTCGAGTATGGCGCCGGACTTGTAATCTCGGATGATGACGATGGACCCAGCTTCTCGAACGACAGCGTCGATGGTTCCCCTGACCAGACCATCGGTCGACCGCACTGGAATCTCGTGTCCGTACCGTGCTGGAGGTATGGACTCCCCGTCGTACCGTGGGACTGACCGGGCTTTGCTCGCAATAACGAGGGCATTGCGCGTCGCACGAATACGCCGCACCTCGATGTCAGGGACCGAATTTTCCAAAGGCGCCAAGTGTCGTTCTAACGGAGAGGTATTGATTGCCATGTCTGATTCCGCTACTAACTCCCGCCACCGGGCGTTAATAGTTACTTCTTCTGCATTGAGCCTGCCTTGTCCCGCTTCGGCAAGTAACCGGTGCGAGATTGTTCCGACGCGCGCCGTTGGCGATGCTGGCAACAGCGGTGGATTGTGGTTGCGTTGCCACACCACATTTAGAGCGCACTGCCTGATAGCATTGAACGTAGTCGGAGAGATGCTACGCAGGGGCTCGAAGAAAGCTGGGGGCTCTTTAGTTGCGTTCACGCTTGTCGCCCGATTTCTTGGTAGGCCCACGCGGGTCGCCTCAGCAGGTTGAAGGTGTCCAGGGTTAGCGGGTTGGCCTGACCGCAGGCGGCGATCGCTTCAGCCAGCAATCCGCCCGGACGCGACACATCCCAAAGCGGGTGAATCACGAGAACTCGCTTGTTCCCTATCTCCAATCCTGGCAACTGGCCGAAAGTGTGTGTCTGAGCGTGGAACGACGCGCAGAATGAGTTTCTTAGGCTCGTTGCTTGTTCAACCCACCCGTCCAAGTCAGGCGTGGAGAAATCACCGTCCAACCCGCAACGGAATCCAGCCGATTGCAACTCACGCAGCAACGAGATTCCCAACCTCCAGTCTAGCAAGCCGTGGTAGGCCATGTTCCGGTAGTTTCGGAGGCAGGTGTAGCAAGATGAATCGCAGTTAGACCGGTGGAACTGGCTGGTCATCGTGCCTATGAAGGTGTTTGGCCCAGCGTTGTTATTTGTGATTGATGCCAGCAAGTCGTGCCAGTTGTCTCTGACCCAAGCGGTGAATCCAGCACCGTTAAGCAGGTGGTCGCTGACGATAATTTCTCCGGCTTTTTCCCCGCTAGGCAGCTCGATTTGCCGCACGTTGCTGATGTCGAATTCGTCGGGGTCAATGTCAAGTTCGCTCGCGGCTACTGCCTTTACGATGAAAGCGGCGGAATAATAAGCGGCTTTTAAGCCAGCGGAAGCTACCGGGTCGAGCCGCAGACCGGGCGGTACGGCTTCGGGTTGGACCCGCAGGACGTCAGTTGTTTTGGGTGCCACAATCGCGATGGACTCTACCTCTGTAACTTGGGTGAATCTGAGTTGGTCTTCCTGTTGGAACCGTTTATCAATCCACTGGTTATCCAGCCGTTGCTGGCTGTTGTTTCCTCTCTGCGTGGTCCCAGTTGATCCACAGAACAGATTGCCATTGCGACTGTTGACACGGTACACCCTGCCCGATCCGGTAAACGCGACCGCGCTGTTCGTACCCGTTACAGACTGGCAAGGTTGCGGGTCTGATTCGGCAATAGTGGCGACACCGGTCGCCAGAAATTCTGCTTCTTCTTGGGCATCCGAACCCGGCCCTAGACTGGCTCGGAACCCCAGCGGAACTACGAACTGGAACTTGCTGAACGCAGGCGTACTGTCGCTGGTGCAGCCGCATTTGGGACAGTATGTGTCTGCCGGATCCGCATCGTGTGTGACTGTATGATGGCATTGCTCACAATGCGACATCCATCGCCGGGCAGGCAGCGGATCGGCCGAACTCGGTTGCCAGCGGTTGTTCCGTTGCAGCAAGGGAGCGGTAAATCCGATAGCTTCGTAGATGCGTTTGTCTTTGGTTCGCTGTGAACCTGGAGCAAACTCAGTGACAGCCAAGTCGAGGTCACGGTCAATAGTGAGGGACCTAGTACGGCGTAGCCCGTGGTAGAAAAGCCTTACGCGGGAAGGCATACCGTACATCGGCAGAACCGCGTACTCTGCTAGCCGTTCGGCCAGTCCTTCGCCGGTAATCTCCGGGTTGACGCAGGCATCCTTAATCGCATCGTATAGTTGCAGGCGCGCGTAATCTACCAGAACGTCTGGCGGCATCGTTGCCCCTAGTCCGGCGCACAGAGCAATCGCGATTTCGCCCACTTCCCAGGACTGGGCAAGCCAATTCCGGACTGCGTCTCGGCGGCTCTGGTCGTCAATCCACGTAGACGCTAAACCGAATTCGCCATGGCTGTCCGGTGGACGTGTGCTTTCAGACCATTCTACTCCAGCGGCTCGAAACGCTTGCCTAAGGCACTCCTTAGCCATTAGCCTTTGGGCTATTTCCTGGCGGCTGGTGGACAAGAATGGGACTGGGGGCGGGTCGCCGGTAATGCGGCCCGGATTCTGATAATAGAACTCATCATGGCTCCGACCACGACAGACGGTGAGTACCGTGGCGAAAGGTTGACCACGTCGTCCAGCTCGCCCAGCTCTTTGCTGGTAGTTGAAACGCTGTGGCGGCATATTGCCCTGAACAACGCTTTGCAGGCTTCCGATGTCGACGCCTACCTCCATCGTGGTAGTGACACTGAGCAAGTCGATTGCGTCAACTACAGGGACTAACGGCCGGCGTTGATCAGATTTGAGGTCTACAGTGATGTCACGGAACAACCTTTGTCGTTCGGGCTGGTCATCTGTCTGTGCAGTGAGTTCCTCGGCGTGCAGACGTATTGGTTGCCTTCTCACGGCCGCTTCTTTGGCATAGTAATTGTGCGCGTAGAGGTCTGCGCAAGTCGCGTCTGGTTCGATCGCTAGGTTGCGCTGGCAGAAGCCGCTGGTACAGACGCCGGGGTTGTACAGGTGGGGACGCCGGCATCCAGGGCAGTGCCATACCGGGTCCTGCGGTAACGCAATGCGGACCAGCAATCGCCCGGGCTCCATTCTGAAATATGTATGACCGCCGGTGTTGCACACTCCCTCTCGGACTGCTGCCAGAAGTTCGTCTTCGTTGGCACCGCTGGAGACAGCGCATTTTTTGACGAAGTTGCGCAGTGCGGCCCGTGCTGAATTCCAGTCTGGCCAGTCGTCGGCAGGATAGGCTCCGGGGTCAACTTGCGGGTAGCGGTAGTAATCACCAAGCATTCTCAGCGTACCGTTAAGGACGTTGGTCATTTGACTTTCGTTTATCCCACAGGCACGAGCCAAACGCTGGACTTCACCGTCTGGGAGTTCCAGCATGACGTACCCGAGACCACTTGCTTCGAACCCAAAGTATGACCGGGAAAACAGCACTCCGCAGATCTCGCTCGTGACCTTTTCCATTAGCTTGGTGCGTCCGCGGTCTTTCCCGGCGGTAGAAAGAGTAGGGTTCCATCCTCCGTCTGCGGTGTCGAAATCGAACAGAGTTGTCCACCTGCGCCAGGCGTCATCGTAGTTGAATTCTTGGAACAGGACGTCTTGACCGGCCGGGTTGACACCAAGCTCCTTCAGCCTCTGGACAAGTGCCCCTGTTTTTTTGTCGGCGTCGTCGCCTTCAAAAAGGAGCTTTAACGGGACGGCGCGGCTAGTGTTACGAACAGCGAACTCAGCCAACTTACCTTCAGCATCTGCGATGGATTGTTTTAAGATTGCCCGTGCTTGGTCCGGCAGGTCCTGCATCGCGTTGATGTTCATGTTGGCCGTTGCCACCAAGTCGGGAGGAGGTTCCTCGACAGCTGCTTTCAGCAGCTCTTCATACATGGCTTCCCGTACCAAGTCTGTGTAGTGCGACCTTTCGATCCCATTGGCGAGTTCCGCTGCGTCTTGCCGGCTGTCCGAGAATGCAACCAGCTTCCTGGATCCCTCCGGTAGGAAGTAGAACATTTCCTTGGACAAAATCTGAGTGACCCGTCCAAAGCCGGTACGGAACCCCCGTATCGGAGACTTACGGTACAGGCGGTACCTGTAGTCCACCGCGCACAGTGGACAACGCGCTGGCAAAGCGCCTATGCCGATTTCAGGTGGGTCGGGAATCACAAAGGCGTAGCCCGGCACTGACCCGGTGACGCCCAGTTTGACTTGGCCAGTAGTAGGGTCCAAATTGGCTTGCACCCATCGTGCGGGTTGGGTCTCGCCGTTGGGTGAGGGCTGCCGCCACGGGCTTTGTGCTTCAGGGTTCAGCGAAGCATGGCCGGCCGGCCAAAAAACAGCGTACTCGGAGTATGATCGACGGTCCACGAAGCGGGCCGGTTGACGGTCGGGCAGGCCCTCAATGTCAGCATCTGTGATCAACAACTCCCAGCCTTGATTGTCAGGCAACTCGAACCTGCTGCCCCCGAACATCGTGGTCCCGCAAACCTCACAGTACAGCATATCCAGTACACGGTGACGCTCTTCTTGGTTGTCACACAGTATCCGAGCATTGATGAAAAGCCGGCCGGCGGTTCGCCCGCCTTCAATCGCCTCAGTGTCACAACCGCATCCCGGTTGTGTACAAGCCCAAAGGCCCTCGGTGTTCTTGAAGAACCAGTGCATCCGGAATCGTGGTAAGCGGGTACTATCCCCGCACAATTCGCGCAACGCCAACAGCCCTTGCGTTGCAGTACGGGTGGTATCTCCTGGGGAATCATCGCCAAAAAGGCGCCGCCCGAATTCCGTTAGGCTAGTTGCCCGGGTGGTTTCTCCCTCCATACAAGCGGCCAGCAATCGCGCACCGGCTTGCCAGCCAGGAGATTCCAGGATGCCTTCGAGGTCAACTGGTGAGCCAGCAGGTGCCACGCCTTCTGATTTTAAAAACTCGGCAGCATCTGCTGCTGTGTTCAGGTTGCCGTTTTCTGAGACAGCCACGAATGGCTCGGTAGGAAGGTATTCAGCGAAGTCATCGCGCGGCACGTCAGCCGCGTATCCTGGGATTATTTGTGAACTGGTCCATTTGGACCCGAAGAACTCTGAGAGGAAGCGTAGGCTTTCTGGGCTGTCGGGTTCCAGCGACGCGCTGGAACCTAACACACGGAGTTTTGGGCTGTCTGGCGTGAGGCCTAACCTGAGTAGCAATAGCTTCAGCAGGTATGAGACTTCCGTCCCGGTGGTGCCCCGGTGGAGATGGAGTTCGTCAATTATGAGATGGAAGACGCTGTCTTCTTTTTTCTAGCCATTGCCGCGTCTTTTCAAAGATGCTTTCGTCCGCGTCCCGCATCAGCATCACGCTCAGCATACTGAAGTTCGTGATGAGGATGTCCGGGGGGTCGTCCTGCATATCCCAACGGGAGCGCATCTCTGCCCCATCCAAGCGCGGGAAGAAGTAACGGACCTCTGGTCTCCCGGTGTTTTCCGCGTGTTCCGTGGCCGCCTCAGCGGCGCTTTCGGCTTCCTTAAGGGCAGAAACCAGCCTATCAATCCGATCGCGATCAGGGTTTTTAGTAGAGCGATGTTCGTGTCCAGGAACTGGCGTTTCTGAATTGTACCGTCCAAAGTAGAAGCGGTTGCCGTGGCAGTTCTGGTCGAACCAATTTCTTGCCTCAGGAGAGTCTAGGCCAGTACGTAGTCGGCTCATCTGGTCTTCGACTAGAGCGTTCATCGGGTACAGGATAAGACCACGTACTGCGGCGTCGCGTTGTTCGTTGGCTCTTTGCGCAACACGCAGGCTCTCTTGGGCTTGCCTACCTTGAGGCCAGCGGCGGCTATGCCACCAGTCGTCTTGGCTCGCGAGCTTTGGGCCGGGTTGGCTCCATCCAGCAGATTCTCTGACGAGGAAGGCAATTAGAGGTAGCAAGAAGGCTTCAGTTTTCCCGGAACCAGTCCCGGCTGTGACTACGGCGTTCTCGCCGGCCAGAACTTTCCGAAGCATCGCGATTTGGTGTTCGTAGAGATCGTACTCGCCGGCTAGTCCACATGAAACTAGATCTTGGAACGCTTCAATCTCCGCTTGGGAAAAACCCGGTAGTTCGTTGGCGGTTAAGTCCCGGATTCTCTTTCCTGAAGTGCGGTAGCGCGTGATGGGTTCGATCCATGGTTCTTGGCAAATCGCTCCAGGCCGCCTAAGCAAACGTTCGCGCTCCGCTTCCAGCCCAGGGTATTGGGTGCCGAAGGCGGTTTTCACGTAGTCGATGTAGCTGTCGCGGACTTTGTCGAAGGCTCGTATGACGTCCATCGGTTTCACCTGGTATGACGGGTTGCTTGGTCCAGTTTGGCGGCCACTTTGTTGAAGATGCTCGTCGGCACGTGATTAAACCCTAAGTAGCGACCCATTGGGTTGGAGTGCACTTCTTCGGCTAGGGTTGGGCAGTGCCCACTGCACAGGCCGAATGCCCTGGCTAGCAATGTAGGGAGTGGTGCTCCGAGTGGCACGAGCACCATGCGGGTTTCCGGAAAGTACCGTAGTACGCGTTGCCTGGTCGTGGCGAGGACAGCGTACCGTCCCCAGTCTTGGTCGACTTCTGCTGACCGGTCGCCTTGCCACAGGCGGTAATGCCACACTGTGGTCGACGGGTTCTGGTACCTGCTCAGCCGTGGTTGCGGTCTGGTTTCGCTAGGGGCACGGAATTGTAGCCGTTCCGTATCAAAATCCTCACATCGCCAATTGATTTCCCTGTCATTGGACCACATTAGGCTTCGTCGGTATTCAGACAATGAGATTGACACGTGCGCCAGCAGACGGGCCGGGGGCGTTGTCGCGTATTGGGTCCCGGCTTTAACCGCCACGGTTTTTATACTGGCTGCGTCTTCCGTGCGCAGTTCTACGCGGGCTGGAGCATACGGGCTCGCAGTTAACTGGGACTCAATCACCGTCTCCACGCCTGCGTTTTGTGCTTCTGTCCGTAAGTCTTCTATGAAGTTGGGTGACCTGGCTCCGCACAGTACGGCCCTGGGAGCGCCTAACCCGGGCAGAGCGGCCAGCACCGGCGGGGCAACATGCACTTGTATGTTATTGGGGCCCAGCTCCAAGTCAACATGACCAAGTGCGTTCAACTCGCGAAGGGCACGCCAGCGGTGACCGGTAGCGGTTTCCGTAGGATCGTAGTCGGTGGTTGTCGCGCTCTTGCGCTGCACCTCGTCAAAGCACTGTTTGAATTGGCGCCAAGAAGTTTGACGCCATGCAGACAGCGCGAACAGTAGGATGTCACCGTTGTCATACATTGCGGGCCGTCTCCTGGAGTTGTTGCCACAACCCGCGTTGGTACTGGTCCCGTGGAGGCGTGATGCGCTTGCGCTGGTGCCAGATGACTTTTTTCCAGTCCTGCACTTCCCTCCGCGTTGGAGCAAAAGACGGGTTCTCCGGTTGTGTCACGTCCAAGAGTTCCCCTGCGAACATCGCGGTAAGCTTTTTACCCTGCTTTTTGATTGCCCAAGCAGGGATCCAGTTCGTAGGGAATGCCCCCCTTGGCCAAGTTACGATCTGCCCGGGGCGCTGGCCGATTAAGAATCCTTGCATACCGCCCATTTCGTATGCCAAATCCTCGAACATCTCGGCGGCGGTGGTAATCGGTTCGTAGGTCGTACTGCTGACGTAAGCCCCCGTGATGGAAGGTTCATCTTCGCTGTTCGACGCACTGGTGCCTGTGGAGCCAAGGAAAAATCTAGGCTCCATTTGTTTCACGCTGAAGTTGCCGGTTAGGAACAGCGACAGGCGATCCACTGGTTGACCATCCCGTGCTTCCAGAGAAATCCTGGACTCCGTTGGCAAATCACCGGTAAGAGTGAAAATCCCCCCGTCTTCCGATGGCGGAAGCAGCTGGTCATCGAGGTAGACCTCCGTGTCTGGCGTGCCGCCCACTAGCGATACCGAGGGTGGCGCGAAATGGAAAAAGTTGTTGCCGGCGCGGCTACGGATACCGCCTACTAGCCGGAGACGTGTCCCAGTTGTGAAGGACAAAGAGGTGAATTCGTCTCTAACTGCTTCGTCGCTAGTGGCCGATTCTACGCTAGCAAATCTCCATCCTGCCGGCAGGCCACGGGCGATCGCTATTTCTTGGAACCCTTGGCATTGCGTGGTTGCCCACCGTTCCAAACGCGGCCAAACGGCTCCGGAGTAAGCCAAGTAGAAAGACTGTTCCCGGGGCACCATGTGGGTTTCTACAAAGCCGTTGATGCCTTCTCGGATGCCATTGGTGAATATCCTGACATCGCGTCCTGGTAGCCTCAACTGCAATCCAAGGACGTCGTCTTTCATCGTTTTCCCGTTGGTCCAGTCAATATGGCTAGCCGCCAAGATTTCGCCGGTTGAGTGATTCTTGATGGGCAGCGACCAACCGTTCCCGGCTTCTCCGGCTTCCAGTTCACCGTCAATTAACAATCCGTCATCAGGAAATTCGCGACTTAACTTGCACCGTATGTACGCATTGATGGTACCGGCTACACGGTCTAAGTCCATGCAAATCCTGAGTCCAGCGAAAGCGGGCGGATACTGTTCCTGACCGTGAGCAAGGACCGTTTCCGGTACCGTCCCATCCCATGCAGAAAGTTCTTCGGCCACAGCGTCCAGCAAGGCGTTGTACAAGTCGGCGTCTTGTCGGTTTTCTACTAGGCGGACCGTTTTTGCTCGCAGTATCTGCCGAGCAATCGGACGGCGGAGTGAGCGTGCTAACTCGTCTGCCGGATAGTCCCCTCCTGGTTCCAAGCCTGCGTCGCAAAAGATCGGTGGCAGGCCTCTCCTTTCCTCTTCTACCAACAAAGACTGGGACAGAGGGTATCCGACGTAGATGTACCCACCGATTGAACGAGCTTGGAATACTCCCAGTTTGCCCTGCTGGTCGTGAACTGACCAGTCCTCCAAGTCTTCCCAAAGCTGTCGCATACGGTCAAAGTAGGGCACCATTCCGTTGCGGCGTTCAACCATTAGTTCCCATAGGCGGGGGTAGTAGGCTTGGGGTGCAAAATCACCGCCTATGTCGCCAGCGAGCACGAATAAACTCAGGTAGCCAACGTAAGGCGGGTAGGGGGAATCGTTGTGACGCCAGTCTGTGAATGCTTCCAGAGCTCGCTGGCAGACACGTTCGCAGTAGGGTAGGTCAGTTGGGGATCCCGCAACGGCGACGCGGAATGTGCCTGCCTCTGGCATGGCCCGCTCCATCTCGTCAATTAATGCTTGATTGACGTACAGATGCACATTGCGTCCGGCCATATCTGGGTTGAAGAAGCGCTCGGCCAGCGCGTCATTCCATTTTTGGTAGGTGTTCATAACCGGTGATCCTGATGGCGCTAGCTTTCCCTTACGTTTATGGTGGCGTGCCTGCGGTAAACGCATTTTGTGGCAATTGGACATTCATTGCAATCAGGAGAACGAGGTTTACATACGGCTGCGGCAAAGTCCAGCAAACCGTAGTTGTGTTCCTTGAACCGTCGCCGGGGGAGTATTGCCCAGGCTATGTCCCATACCTCGGCTGCTCGCCTTATGTCTTTCGGCGATTGGATGCCTGCGATCCTGGAAATAGCACGCACTACGCTGAGGTCCACTATGGGAAATCTCTGACCGTAGGCGAAGCAGGCCACCGCGTGGGCAGTGTACACCCCGACGTACGGGAGTTTCATCAAGTCCTTGGGGTTTGCTGGGATTGGTTCGCCTGTTTGCCTGATAGCTGATGAGAGAGCAATCAGTGCGCCGGTTCTCTGGTTCCCGAAGCCCAACTCCGATATGTATCCAAACAGTTCGTCCGGGTCGGCCGCCGCCATTTCCACGGCGTTAGGGTACTGTGCTATGAGCGATGGCCATACCTTGGCTACTTTGCCGGCGTGCGTTTGCTTCAATAGGATTTCCGCCACCAAAATCCCGAATGCGCTGGTGCTCTCCTCGCGCCAAGGGAAAGAACGCCCGTGCGCCGTGTAGTGGCACTGGAAGAAGTCACTGTGCATTCCAGTATTCGGAAGCGTGCGCTTCTCTTGTTGTCCACTTTCGCTTTCCATGGCGGAGCCTTGCGCAGGGGGCGACAGTGTAGAGGATCACTTGTACCCAAGGGATTTAGCAATTGCGTTTGCAATTCCTTCACCGAGCGGTGGCGGAACGGCATTGGAAATCAACTGGACCTGCTCCGTAAAGTTCCCGTGCAGGTAGTAACCATGTTGGGGGAAGCCTTGCAACAGCATAGCTTCGTAGATAGACAGACGGCGGTGACGTTCAGGATGCACGTGTATCTCGTTGTGGCCGTAGGCGACGGTGTAGCTGGGGGCATTCCAGTCCAGTACCTTGAAGCTCAACCCTCTGCTGTTTCCTCGTGTCAAGCTGCCATCGGTGAATTTCCTAGACTTGGGCACCATTGCCACGTGGTTCCGGTGGTATGGGATGGCACCCAGTTCCCGTCCTCTGACGCAGTACGCTGGTTCGGGCAAACCTCTGAGAACGTCAGCAACATTAAGCGGAGCCTGATTGCCCGCGGTCAGTTGAAGTTTGGCCAACGGGTGGCGCTCCCGGTTGATTCCTACTACTACCAAGCGCTCGCGGCGCTGTGCTATTCCGAACGTTCCAGCATCTAGCTTCTCGTCTGCAACCTCGAATCCTGCGTTGTCGCATTGCTCTTTGAATTCAGTAAAAAGGCCGTTGTTTCTCTTGTTAAGTAGGCCTGGAACATTTTCGAGTGCGAAGAAATCTATTTCGAAGCGCTCTTTGAAAGTGGCGACTATGTCTGCGTAGTTAAACAATAGCCTGCGCCGAGGGTCGTCGTCGGTCTGGTGTACGTTCGAGGGCGAGTACCCTTGGCACGGTGGCCCGCCGATTATTCCCACTGGGGCAATGCCACAGGAGTGGATTTCCCAAAGATCTGCGATGTCCGACGGAGGTGTGGTTGACAAGTCCATCGCAACGGTAATCGTTCCCGGGTTGTTATTCTGGTATGTCTCGACGGCAGCAGGATTGATGTCAATGGCAAGCATGGCTTGGAATGCAGCCTTCTGAAATCCCAGGTCGAGCCCGCCCGCTCCTGAAAACAGGCTCAAAACGGGCCGGCCTCTCAACTTCACGGTGGCATGGGATCTGGTTTCACCGGAACCATGATTGGTTACGTTACTGGTGTCCAAACCGCTGGCGGCGGGAACACGGCATCGGACCTTTGTTGGCAAAGTTGCCATTGGGTTCTCCTCGCCGTCTCATTCGTGCCTCTCTTTGAAGTGGCGCGGTGAGAGACAATAGCATTGCTTGTGAATCCGGTCAATTTGGCGGGTCTATCTCACGAGTATTACAAGGACACATTTGTTGCAGGATACCGGATGCGTGGCTACTTCCTTTGTAGATGTGCATCCGCAGACTATTGCGGCAACCCTTGCGGTCAGAAGCGTTCCGGAAGCGGCGACTCAAGCCGTCGTTGTAATACTAAACTAAAGCCAAGGTGGGATGTACATTTAAGTGGCGATGATGATCAGCTGGGTTAAGCCCGTGAAATCCCTCTCATCCGTACTTGGAGAACGACCAGGCTCCGTCGTTTGACCCCCACCATCTGCGCATTTCACCTTGGCTTTAGTTTAGTTGCGCAATTTGCTCAGGTGGGTTTCGTACGTCAGGTGGGGATCGTAAACCGGACGGTGGTACCCTGGTGTTCGGGGGCGGTCGAGAACTCCACCGAATCTGGACCGTAGACCGTAAGCCGGCCGGTTCCAGAGTGGACCTGGAGTTTCCTGCCTGGCTTCTGGCATTCCAGGAAGGTGGTCCAAAGACCGATGCCCCTGGTGGGATTGCCGGTGCCTGAGGTGAGTTCTTGGACGGCGAGCCTGAGGGCCTGTTCGTCGGATTCCACCTGCAGGTTGGGGTTCCTCTCCAGGGTGGCCCGTATGCCGGGACCTCGGTCGGTGATGACGCAGTCAAGGGCAAGGCCCCTACGGTGGGGCATGAGACGTACGTGGCAATGGGCGCCTGCGTCTCTCATGCCGTGTTCGGCGGCGTTGTTCACCATTTCGGAGAACATATCGACAACTTGGGGCTTGATGTTGGCGGCGACGTTGCTGAGATTCGAGAGGCTCCGTTCCAACTGATCGGTGAGAACCTGGGCTTCTCTCATTGAGTGGAAGGCGGTGGGTTCCAGTATGTACGTAGTCTCATCTTGCATGGTGGGCTCCTGCTGGCGTCCATCTTCCCGCTGATGCTCGTGTTTTGGCAACTCTGTGGGTCTTTTCGTTTCTGGTGACCTGGGTGGTCCCATAGCTCCGAGTGCCGCCGTGCGCCCGGGTAACGCCCTGTACGTGGCAGTTACCATTGGGCGTGAGATATGCACAAGTAGCTGAAGTTATGAAAGCACCCCAGTGGGTCAGGTTATTGGTATCGTCGTTCGCGGTCATGAGTGTGGTCTGGGTAATGGCCGTGATGGCGTGCGCGCCGGCGTCGCAGTCCGGGAGTGGTGGTGCAACGAGTGAAGAACCGGCGATGGTGGTGTCCGCGTCGCCACCGCAGTCGGGGGGCGCGGGTTCAGAAGGCGAGAAACCCATGCCTACGCCAACGGCTACTCCCTACATCACGCCTACGACTGAACCGGCGGAATGCAAGAAAATGTATGACTGGTCGGGAACCCACAACCTTATAACGGTTTGTCCGCCGTCTGGTCATGAATCGGTGGATTATAAACTGAGGTCAAAGTACAACCTGCACATGGAGGATAAGGCTGCTAGGCATGCCCGTGGGGAAACATCTGGTGGGCTCTTGATCAGCGTCGTCATTCTCACCAGTACGGTTGAGGCGGTTGACGACGTGGTGACGCTTTTGGAATCCAACGGTGCCCGGCATGTGTCTTGGAGCAAACAGGGTGATGGGGTTGCGGTCGGTGGGGTCGGTGCGGATATAAACGTGGAGCTGGTGCCGGCTGTCGCTGAGATTGAGGGCGTCCAGACCGTGTATGAGGAAATCGGGCTTATTTACCCTCGAATTTCTTCGTCTGGTCAGGTGGTGCCCAGGCAGGTGGTGCCCACGCTGACGGCGGCACAAGTTACGCAGGTGGACCAGTGGCATCGGGCGGGGTTCACCGGCGCGGGTGTGGCCGTCGGGGTGAGAGAATTCAGGCAACTGAAAACTGCGCGATAAACAGTTTATCGCGCGTCGAAATATCGTTCCATACTCGGCCAGCTACGTTGATTCAGAGATCCTTTTTGCTACTTCGTTTGGGTGGGTGGTGTCCGCCTGGCGGGACGCCCAACGTCGACAAGGCGCTTTCGATGGTCTCGTCGCTGAACCCTGCTTTTAGCAGCGATTGTGTGGTTTTCGCTTTCGCTTCTTCTGATGGTTCCGGTATCCGGTAGTCGGCTCCGATCATGTAATAAGTGTCGGGGTCGTGGCCCAGGTGTTCAATCACGTTACGGGTGAAGGCCGGCGGGAATTCGTAATGTCGCAGACGGCGGGACAGTGTCCTGGCTTCGTTGCCAGTGAGCCATCTGGAACTTATGCTGCACCTCTGGAGTAGAAGTTGTGCTACGTTCGGGTCGGAATGGAGTTTCAGGATGACGGTGCGCTTGGCGTCCTCGTCAATGTCTCCTGCTTCCATTTCGGCGTGGACCTGCCAGCCTACCTCGTAGTCGAACGAGTGCAGGCCGTCCTCTGCCATGAGCGCCATGTTGTAGGCGCGATCACGGGCGGAACTGTTTGGTGTCTCAGCAGATGGTAAAAGACCTCGGTGCACTGCCGTATGGCGAGTTCTGCGGGGTAGTTGGGTGGGAAGGCGCCATCGAACGGCCGGTGCATGAGGGTTCTGTTTGCGTCGAGCCAGGAAACCCTGGCGGGTGTTCCGTCTGGGTTTCTGATGATGAGGCCGGTCGGAGCTGGCCCGCTGGCGGTGTCCAGGGCGGTTTGCAGCCGCTTCTTGGTCTGCAGGTTCGAAAGGGCCGACGTCCTTTGGATGACCCTGAGTTCGGCACCGGCGTCGTACATTTCCAGCAGCCATTCTGTCACGGCCTGTCGTTGGCTTTTCTGGGAGCCAGGCATTTCGCGCCTTTGGGCTTCTTCCAGTAGTAGGTTCTGGTGATTCTTGGTCCAGCCGGACTTGGTCAGGATGGCTTACTGGGTGAAACCTCGCCGGCGTAGGTCGCGGTACTGGTGGAGCATCTCGGCGAGTTCCGGTTCCGGCATGTCCAAGTTGAGATTGGATTTCCGTCTGCGGTTGACCGTCTTTGGGTCTCGCGGCGGCATGTTGTTTTTGGCTCCTTTGTTTCACACTTGGCTAATGGCGAGAATAGGACGTCAGGGTTGGTATGTGCAACTTCTGCTGGGCCAACCTGAATTGACGGGCCCTGAAAGGTCGGGGTATGGTGTCGGCGTCTCTTTGGGACCGTCCTTGAAATCTGAAGGTTCCCCCAATGGGGCACGGGAGTCCTGACCAACATTTGGTGAATGACCTTGCGTGCTGCTATCGCCTCACTTCTCCTGCTTGCCCTGGCGACCACCCTCGCGTGCACCACCAGCCCGCCCACCCAGGAGGCCCTGAAGGCCGAGGTGGTTTCCGCCCTCGATACGTTGGCGGCAGAGTTGGCGGCGTCGAGACCCACCGACGTGGCCGCGTATGTGGAACGCCTGCGGGCCTACCTGGATGCCCACCCCGCGTTCTACGGCAGTGGTGCGGCACTGCTGGATCAGGACGGCAGGGTCACTGCCAGTCCCTACGTCTATCGCACCGCCGACGGCTACGCCACCGTGGACCTCGCTGTGACGTCCTACAACATCGAGTCGCAGGAATGGTTCACGGCGCCACTGGCCGCCAACGCGGGCGTCTGGACGGCGCCCTATTTTGATGCGGGGGGCGGAGAGATCTGGATGATCACGCGCTCCGTTCCAGTGCGGGATGCCGAGGGCGTCTTTGCGCTCGTTGGCACCGATCTTCCCGTGGAAGACCCCGGCCAGTAACGCCTGCACAGCGTCGACACCTCTCCCTTTTTCATCTATGGCGCGGCGTTGGTTGCCAGCCAGGCGTTGTGATGAGCTTCGGGTGATTCGCCGTCCTGTTGATGGGCCCACTGCTGAGCTGAGAGGATGCTGATGTTGGGTCGTACGGACGGCACCAGTCCGGATGTAGCCGCGGCTATTTCCGCTAGCCGGGGTTCTAGACTGGGCCTGTCTTGGTCGTCAACCACGACGGTGATTTCCATGGGGCCGTCCAACGCGAAACCAGCGGCGCGTTGGCCCGTTAGCGCGACTCGTGCCGGCAACGGTGGCGCTAGGTCGTCGAGTGCCCGGGCGTAGCGCGTGAGCCACGCCAACTCGGATTCCCGAAGCACAGGGGCTGGTTGGTGTCGGCGCTCGTCCGGGACGATCGCGAGGGTCGGGGTGTCGGGGTTGTGTTCTGTCGGGACGGGGTTGGCTGCCACTCGGCGGTCCGCGAGCCGCAGAAACCGGACGCCGGTGTCGCGGTAGACGGCGTCTTGGACGGTGGTCTCCTTGACGGAGAACGTCTCCATCATGTGCTGGATGATGTCCTCGGTGTGGGCGGGGCCGTTGTCCATGAGAAAAGCGTGGATGTGGTTGCCGGTCTTTCCGTGTCCTCGGACCCTTTGCTGGGGTCTTGGGGAGTAGTCCCGTTGCACTACCCGGAAGATGGAAGGGCCGTGCCATTCGATGAGGTCAGACGTGTACACGGAGTTGTGGACTGCATTGGGGATGTTGTACCCGTCGGGCAGCAGGGGGCGGATCAGGCGTTCTGTCTCGTCGACGAGGTACGCCGTGGTGCGTGGTTCCTGGTCTCGGGTCAGGATGCGGAGCACGGTGTCGGCAACCAGCTGTTGCCCGCTCAGGAACCTGCACCAGTTTTCGTCAAGTTGGTAGCGCCCGTGGTCGTCGGGCCGGATGTCCACCAACCTGCGGATGAGGAGCGTCAGTTCGAGCTGTGGCCATTTGTCGAGGTCTGCCTGATGGTCCCGGAGGGCTTGCCGGATCTGCTCGACGCTCTGCGGTTCTGGAGACCTCGCTAGGTGGGTGGCGATGTCGGCTACGATGGCATCGACGTGGTGGTTGTGGGGAACGACGGGCGGCGGCGCCACGTGGCCGGCTGCTCGGATGATGGTCGAGTGGTTCGGTTTCGCGCAGCCGAGCTTGATGAACGTGCTGATCGTGTTCTCGGAGTAGAGCGGCGGCCGGCGGTTGTGCCGGTTGATGATGGCAGCTCTGGACATCACGTCGTTGGCGCGCTGGGCGATTTGGCTGAGAGGACCGCCGTGTTGTTGGTCGGTACGGACCAGGGCTGTCCTGATGCGGGCCATTTTGTTGCTGATGGAGTTCAGCGCCGTGTCGTAGGCGTCCGCTATGGCGGTGTCGGACATTGGCTCGTTTTCGGCGTCACCTAGCTTGGCGACCAGCAGGAACTGGTAGCGAGTGTTGTGCTGGACGGAGTTGATAACCTCGTCGGCGCTGGCCGCGAGGGCGTCGCTGACGATGGTTTGAGTCCTGTTGGCGGTCGTTGGCATGGCTGGTGTCCTTTGGGGAGTTGCGTCGGCAGGAAAACTAAAAGCCGCCCCAACGGGCGGCTCTCGATTGCAGCCTTCCCTGTCCTGGGACGGCGGGATTATGCCGTCTCGCGCCCGCGCGAACTGAATCGTTCGACGTTGCTGGATTCTTTCCGGACGACGGGAGATCCGTCCTTCTAGGCGGTTGCCGCGGCTGGAGCGTTCAGCCTGCAGCCACGGACTTGGTCTTCAGGAAACGGTCCGAAGGTCGTCAGCGCGGAAGAGGGAAGTGTGGGTGCCTGGACGGTGCGCGTCGTTTGCCGGGCACGTCGGTGGCGCTTTGGTGAACGTGAGTGGTTCGTGGCTCGTATCATGTGCTTGGCGGATCACTTCGCCCATTTACTACTTAATAATCACAGTAGATATGTTGACACGGCCGTTTTGAGATAGCATAATACCCCTCGGAATCCCGGAAACCGGGGCCGTATAAACCGAATGCCCGCCATATACTATGCGCTATTTCGGTGTTTTGGTGTGGGTGCGTATTTGGACGGCGGTTCTTGTAGAGGTTGTGACATGGACGAAATTGTTAAGCGTTTGGCGGAGCTTGAGGCGGCACTGCTGGAAAGGCGTCGGAAGGCGGAAGCGCACGAGCGGTGGGCCGCTGAAGACGTGCGGTGGACGACCCGGCAGCTTGAGATCGTTAGCGAGCTCAAGGCTCTGTCGGGTGGGGCCGTCACGTTGCCGGAGAGTGGAGAGGTCGACGTTGCCGGTGATGAGCGGCCTGCCTATGACCGGCGGGGAGTCCTCGAGCGGCTGCTGGGTCCGGGAGTGGTGTCCCCACCGTTCGCTCCCATTGACCGTGATGACGATACTGGAGAGCCGGTGTACGACTCCAGGGCGGTTGCCGGTAAGAGGAACAACCGGCAGCGGGCGTTCGCGGCCGCTAGAGTCTATGGGCCGAAGTTGCGGGAAGCGTCATTGGCGGACGCGATTTTCAGTACTGGGGAGACCCGTGCCCGCAGTGCACAGTCGGTGCGGTCGTCATTGGGCGTGCTCGTCAGGTATGGAAAGGGATGGGAGCGCGACCGCGGCACGCTGACCTACGTAGGTGACGATTTGACGCCCAACAAAGAACTGATTCTCCAGCTAGTGAGGGAGAGGAACGAGAGGCTGGATCAGGTGGAGGTCGGGAATGATTCCTTCTAAAGTGATGAATTGTGACATCCGGTGGTCGCGTATTGGGTGTTTGTTGGGTAGAATGGCTGTGATAATTCGAAGCACACCAGATGAAAGAGATGGCCGAAGCGGTGTTCAGGACCGCGACGGCCGGACGCAGAGCCCTCGGGTAAGGAGTCTACTTTGTTTAATATAACACACGGCTCAACGCACGAATTTTTGCTCGAAGTCCCGTTCGGTACGCCAGTAGGAGAAGTTCTCTCAAGCCAGCCCACAGCACGTTCAGATCCTTGTTTGGTAGCCGCGGAGTGCCGGCCATGTAGGCCGGTGGCGTCGCGGCTTTTTTCGTGGAACAGGAACACCGAAAGGGAGAAAACGATGGATGAAATGAATTGGGACGCTGGGTACGGGCGTATCAGCGCAGACGATAACGTCGGAGACGTCAGTTCGCTCGAAGCGCAAGAGAAGGCTTGCTCGGAGTTCGCTCAGGAGATGGGCTTCACGGAACTGGAGTTCGTCTACCGAGAGCGCGGAAGTGGGTCGGGTCCGGACAGGCCGGAGTTCGAACGCTTGATGCAGGCGGCAAGAGACGGCCAGATGGAGTGCGTAGTCGTGTACGACCTAAGCAGCTTGTCCAGGGACCCGTCCGAAGTGATCAAGGTGCTACGGGAGTTGAACCGGCTGGGAGTTGGGTTCCGGATTGTGGAGCCCGATCAACCGGAAGGTGCGGAAGGAGGATGAATTGGCGGCGGTGCGCCAGCCACACGCCTGGCGCACCGCGGGATTTTGTGGAGCAAGAAAAACGAAATGCAGAACACAAGGAGGTAACCGTTGATTAATTCTGAAAACGACTTTGACGAGGTGCAGAAGTCGCTACCGGCCCGGCGGCCTGGGAACGATGAACGCGGTCGTCCGCGAGTGCCGACGGGTGTCGTGCAATGTGCCGGCTGCGGGTCCCGGTTGGTGTCAGTCAAGACTGCCTCCGGCCTCCGTTACTACCGGTGTAGAGAATCGATGAAGGGCGATGTCCGCGACGCGGCCTGCAGAACTTTGGTGCGGGTGCCGGACTGGGCATTTGCCCTTTTAGCAACAATGGAGGAAATCATGCAATCCAAGAAATCCGACGCGTCAAGCGAGTTGGCGCCGGACCGCCACACGGCTATTTATGCCCGTGAGAATGCTGTCCAGCCAGCACAGTCCACTCTGGAGGCTCAGGTCGAGGCCTGTGTGCGTCAGGTAGCCGAGGACAGAGCGCCAGAGGTCGGTGCCGCTTACGTCTTCCGGGATGAGCAGAGTGGTGCCGAACTCGACCGTTCGGGGTTGAACCAGCTTCGGCGGGCCGTGCGGGCAGGTGAGGTCGGCGTAGTGTATGCCTACTCACTTGATCGCCTGTCGCGCAGTCTGCGGCATTTCATGCTGCTCCTCCAGGAGTTTGAGGAGGCTGGCGTTGAGCTCCGATTTGTGCGCGGCTTTTCCGACGACACCCCCAAGGGTCGTCTGCCCAACGGGACTGGTACCGGCATCTATGGATATACGCACGACAAGGTGGACAACGTCCCGACCGCAGATGAGCAGGAGGTTAGCGTCGTCCGCCTAGTGTTCGAGTTGTGCTTGAAGGGGTGGACTTGCCGCCGCATTGCGGTTCATTTGAACAAAATGGACATGCTGACCAAATGAGGTAGGAGCTGGGACGTCCAGACCATCCAGCGGATTCGGTGGCGTCGCGGCTTTTTGGTTGACGCCCCTCACAACTTTCGGGTCACTGGGAAATCTTATCTACGGAGGAAATCATGAAATCCAAAACCCCCAGTTTCGTCGCCAAGGCGAACCGTAATCCGGCGACGGGTCGCCATATGCTGGTCTACTCCCGTGTGAGCAGCGCTGGCCAGCAGGAGGAGGATGTACCGGAACGAACGCGAGGTGACCAACCGTGTGGAACCCTAATTAGGTTGGTGGCCTTGGTAAAGAAATTTTTGCATGGGAAAAGGAGGAAACAAGATGGCTAAGAATCCGTCGAGCTTGCCCAAGCCCGAAGTTAAAAGAACGGAACCGCGGGAGATTGGAGCCTCGTCCGCGGCACCACGACCAGCCGAGCAGTCACTCGAGGAGGTCGTTTCGGATGATAGCGGCCTCGGAGGTTGTTGGCAATCGGCGGCAGAACCTGGCGGCATTTGGCCTGAGGAGAGGTCGTTGGACTTGGATGGTTCGCTCGTTGAGGGCTGGGTGGCCGGTGTTCCGGTCGTGGACGGGATGGCGGACAGCGGGTGGAAGGAGTGTGAAGGCGGTCGGGTGAGGCTGGTGGTCCACGTGAGCCGCTGTCCCGAGCAACGGGAATGGGTACGCGTGATGGCGTACGGCGGCGCCTACGCCAAGGAGGTGATGAGATAAGGCGGGCCCGTTATGGGAACGGTCGCCGGCGGCGTGCGGAGCGCGTCCGTCGGCGACCGGAAAGAACGAGACTGACGACAAGGGAGTGAGAGGCCTGAAAAGAATGAACATCCAGCTGTCAGCGTCGTGGGTTGGTTGTTTCGGCTCTACGTGGAAGGTAGGAGTCTGTGCAAGATTGCCGAGACGCTGAACGCAGACAATCAGCGGTCGAGTAACTGATGGATTTGGCATACAGCCAATTTGAGCGGAAAGGAGGATTGACATGTCGGCAAAGAGAAAGAAGGCGCTTGGGTACGCGCGCGTGAGTGCGGCTATTCAGGAAGATGGGACGTCGCTGGACACGCAGACCGCGGCGATCATCAATCTCGCGAAATCCATGGGATACGAGATTGGACCGGAGGACGTTCTGCGGGAGGTTGGAACGGGGATTACCTTGAACCGGCTGGTGTTAGACAAGATTCGCAGCATGGCGGCTGCCGGTGAACTGGGCGCGCTGTTCGTCTTCAACACTGATCGTTTTTCGCGTGATCCTGTCGATTTGCTGGTTCTCATCAGGGAGTTCAACGCCCGCGGTGTGGAGGTCCATTTCGTGCGGGATCCGTCGGATGCCTCGCCATACGGGGAGTTAGTGAAGTTCATCCTCGGGTTTTCTTCAAACCAGGAGCACGCCAAGATCCGGGAACGTACCTTGAATGGCAGGATTGCGGTTGCCCGTGGTGGTCGGGTGCCGACAGGCAGTCCCTATGGCGTCTTCGGTTACGATTACAACTTGGCGACAAAGCAGCGCGTGGTGAACGAAAAGGAAGCTGAGGTCGTTAGGCGGATCTTCCGGCTGTTCATCGAAGGCTGGAGCCAGTATCGGATCGCCAAGAAGTTGAACCAGGAAGGAGTGCCTACAAAAACGGGGACATTGTGGGCTGGGGGTGGAATCAAGGACGTGTTGTTGAACACGTCCTTGATTAGCCTCGACTATTACGGGAAGACCAAGGAGGTCGTGGGAGAGGACGGCAAACGCAAACGGGTCCCCGCGCCTAGAGAGGAATGGATAGAAATCAGGGGGTACACACCGGCGATCATCCCAGAGCCAATTTTCCAGAAAGCGCAGGAACGGTTGGACGTGACTCAGGAGCGTTATCAAGGCAAAAACGCGCGCCGGCATCTCCTAACGGGATTTGCTGTGTGCGGGTTGTGCGGGAGTGGGATAAGCGGAAACGGTGGAGATGTGAAAAATCGGTACTACCGTTGCAACCAGCGACAACAAAAGTATGCTGGGGTCTCTGATCCGGAGCGCTGCAGGGCAACGGGTATCAGCGTGCCTTGGTTGGAGGACCAGGTATGGTATCGAGTGGTGGCGATGGTTCAGGACCCGAGTCCCATCATTGCGGACTTTGGGTTGAACTTGCGGACTGGCGGCGGGGAAATTGGGAAGGAGATTGAGCGGCTGCGCCGCGAAGTCGGGCAGGCGGAACAGGAAGAGGTGCGCGTGTTTAGGCAATACACTCGTGGCAAGGTCCGTGAGGAGGTGCTGGATGCAGAGATGGGGGAGGTGCTAGCCAGGCTGAAGGATCTGCGGGGGCGGTTGTCGGTGCTGGAGGAACAGAGCAAAAGGCAAGAAAACGTGGTTGCTGCGGGTGAGCGCATCCGGGATTATTGCCAGAGGGTGTCTGCGGGTTTGGATGAACTGGATGCCGACGGCAAGCGAGCGTTGCTGTCGCGCTTGGGCGTAAAAGTGCTGGCGGTGAAAGGGGACGTGATGATCACGGCTGAGTTGGACGCCGGTTTTGTGGTAAATGAGGACACTACTTGTAATCGCCAATGAACAGGTAAACGTTGTTCATCGCGAAAAACCGGCTCGGAACGCCCTCTCCGTTGCGAAAGCGCTCGCACACGGCCTCCAGCAACTCCCGCTGCTGGTCCTTCTGTAGCAACACATACTCATGCGGCCAAGTCTCCCGGTAGGTAACGGCTTCGCGCCAGGGCGCTTGGGCGATGAGTTCGGTAAGTTTCATTCCGACGCCTCTTCAACTGCATTGCTACCCGCGACGGTGATAACAATAACTGACGCCTGCAGAGCGCGATCACGTTCTGTATCAGGGATTTCGCTGCCTACGACAATTGCAGTGCACTCCTCGCCGGCTGCCTTGGCCAGTGTCCGGGCGCGACGGGCAGCGCGGTTCACGTGAGTGCTGTTCACCCTGAAGCCGATTTCGACAACCGCGTAAGCGTCTTGCCCCACCGCGTTTTTACCAGCGGCGATAATATCGACTGCGAGCAAGTCTTCTTGTTCTCGCTCGCTGATTGTCCCGCTCTCCTGGGCTTCGTCAAGCAAAGCGGTGAGCGCGGCGTGGGTTTCGCCCCAGTCTAAATGCAACACCCGCGCTTGGAACAAGTTGGCTGCGCGCCGCAAGCGTCCACGAATTACCTTGGCGGCACGACGTTCGTATTGGTGACCGACAACGTTGCCGAGCCGGCTACTGGTTTCGGCCAAATCATTGACTACTGTGTCAAGTCGGTCGATTACTGCATCGGCCTTGGAGTCCATGACGCTCATAATCTCTTTGATGCCGGCGATATCGTCGACAAGCGTGTCCCGAACCGCCGTGTCGGCTTCCTGCCGCTCGTGGATTGTCAGCACCGCTTGGGCGATGTGCTCTGTCGTTGAGACAAACTCAGCGGTAATTCTCTCGATAGTCTGACGCAAGGTGCCGGTAATTTCAGGCAACAGACGCTTGACGCGCTCGAGGTCATCCTCATGACGTGCCAGCGTAGATTGTATCGCAGCAATGTCATCTTGCGGAGCCTGCGCGGTGGACATTCGTTTACCTCCTCAGCCCTGATGACAAGGTAGGATAGGGGCGAATAATCATTCACCCCTACGTTTTACTGCGACTGCTCTATCGCAACCGTATCGCGCCATTCCTTTCCTACTGCCTCTTGGTGGTCAGTCAGTCAACGAGCAACAACAGATTCAACAACTTGTCCACCCGGGGCTCGATAGGTAACTGTTCAGACTTGAGGGGATCTTCGGCTTTTCCGACTGGTTGTGGACGGGTGGCCAAGCACGGAATTTGCTTTGCAAGCCGACCCGTCCCCTCAAACGTGAACAGTTACCTCGATAGCCTTTTTGAGGCTCAGGATACTCTGGAACATCCATTCCCTCGTTGCTTTTATTTTTTCCGACGGATCGCCGAAATGGGCCTCCGACACCAAGTATATGGCAGATCCTGAGACCCTGACCGTACTGCCGAGATCACGCTCTATCTCTTCTTTGTCCGCGAGCAGAGCTCCTAAAATCGCCCTATCACCATCGACACAAAAGCCTGCCCAAGCCAAGCCGGCACCGTCGTCGTGGACGAGTAGATAGCGCGTGTCAGGATATTCTCCTTTATAAGAACGATACCTGTTGACCCATCCGCCGTTCCGTCGGGCAATGGCAGAAATCCCCTCCTGCCTCAGCCTGCTGTTCAGCGGGCCATAGAAGTGGCTATAGTACGTGGGGTAAATCATTGACGCGTCGGGGATTGTTCCGAGTCTGCCTTATCCTGCGCCCACAGCGCTTCCAGCACGGCCCCCGGGTTCATCGGCAGGTTGGTCATTCGCACTCCCACCGCGTCGTGGATGGCGTTGGCGATGGCGGCCATGGGCGGGACGATGGGCACTTCGCCCACGCCACGCACGCCGTAGGGATGGCCGGGGTTAGGGACTTCCACCACCACCGCATCAATCATCGGCAGGTCCAGCGCAGTGGGCATACGATAGTCAAGGAAGCTGGAGTTCTGCATCTGGGCATCGTCGTTGAAGAAATACTCCTCGTTCAGCGCCCAGCCGATCCCCTGCACGGCGCCGCCTTGAATCTGACCCTCCACGTAGGCGGGGTGAATCGCGGTGCCGGCATCCTGGATGGCGGTGTAGCGCAAAATGTCCACCTTGCCGGTTTCCACATCCACCGCAACGTCGGCGATGTGCAGGGCGTAGGCCCCGCCGGCTCCCCGGGGATCGACGTTGGCGCTCCCCACAATCGGCCCACCAGTCCCATTCAGGCGGGCGGCCAGCTGCTGGAAGGTAAAGCGCAGTTCCGGCTCGGATTTGTGCTGAATCACGCCATTGGTGAATTCAACGTTGTCCGGCTCAATGTCCCAGATGCGGGCGGCGCGCTGGATCATCTGGTCGCGCACGTCATTGGCCGCCTCGTAGGAGGCCCAACCCGTCTTGAATGCAACACCGCTGCCGCCGGTCATCGAAGTAAATCCAATCGAGTTGGTGTCGCCCACCGATGGCGTGACATCTTCGGCGGCGATGCCCAGCACTTCGGCCACGTGCATGGCAGCCACGGCCCGGCTCCCGCCAATATCGGGCGAACCCTCCACCAGCGATACCCGTCCGTCGGCCAGCACGCTGACGATGGCGCTGGCTGGCCCGGTGCCGTTGAACCAGAACCCACCGGCCACGCCGCGGCCTACCTTTTTGCCCTCGGCTTCCGGCGACCGGTCAATCGGAGCGTTCCAGTGATCGTGGTCCCGCCCCGTCTGCACCGTCTCCTGCCAGCCAATGCTGCCGAATAGCGGCCCGGTAACCCGCCGGTCGCCTTCGCGAGCGCCGTTCAGCGCCCGGAACTCCAGCTTGTCCAGACCCACCGCTTCGGCCAGCTCGTCAACCACCGACTCAACGGCGAATGCCGCCGCCGGCGAACCGGGCGCGCGGTAGGCTGCCGTCTTGGGATGATTGAGCACCACATCCGCCGCCTCTACCTTTCCGTTGGGAATGTTGTAGCAGGACAGGGCGCATTGAGCGCCGGGGTTCACGGGCGAGCCGGGGTACGCGCCGGCCTCGTAATACAGCGATACGTCCGCGGCGGTAATCTTGCCGTCGTTGGTTACGCCCATCTTGACCCTGAGGTAGCCGCCTGAGGTTGGCCCGGTTCCTTCAAACACCTCGGTGCGGGACATAGTTACCTTCACCGGGCGGCCCGTCTTGTGCGACAGCGCCGCCGCCACCGGCTCCAGGTACACCAGCGTCTTGCCGCCAAACCCGCCGCCGATTTCCATCTGCACCACCCGGATGCGCGATACCGGAATGCCCAGCACTACGGCTGACTGGTCCCGCACGTTAAAGTGTCCCTGACTGCTGCACCAGATGGTAACGGTGTCGTCAGCATTCCAGAGGGCGGTGGCCGCGTGCGGCTCAATGTACCCCTGATGCACCGCTTTGGTGCGAAATTCCCGTTCGATCACGATGTCGGCCTGAGCAAACCCGGCGCCCAGGTCGCCAATCTCGTAGTGATAGCGATTGGGAACGTTGCCGGTCTTGCCCGTTTCGCCTTCCGCCATCAGTCCGCCGGGACGGACGTTGGGGTCGTTGAGGTTGGCCAGGCGCTCGTGAACCAGCGGCGCATCATCGCGCATGGCTTCAAGCACGTCGGTAACTGGAGTCAAAACTTCATACTCCACGTCAATGAGTTGCAATGCCAGCTCTGCCGTGTGCGGATCATCGGCAGCCACTGCGGCAATCGCGTGTCCCTTATAAAGGGCCTTCTCAGCGGCCAGTACGTTGTTGCTCAGGAACTTGGGGTTAATCATTGCCCCTTCGCCCAGGTCGATAACCCGGCCCGCCGCCTGCGGAAAATCAGCCGCCGTAACCACGGCCTTCACCCCTGGCATGGCCTCGGCGCGGGATGTGTCGATGTTCCTGATGCGAGCATGAGCGTGAGGGCTGCGTAGAATCTTCGCGTGCAGCAATCCCGGCAAGTTCATATCGGCGCCGTACTGCGCCCGGCCGGTTACCTTGTCGGTTCCGTCGTGGCGGATCGGCCGGCTCCCGATAACGCTGTATCCCTCGGTGGCGGGCGATTTTTGAGTGGTGGTCATGGTGAATCTCCCAAAACAGTGGCAAAGAATTGATGTGGCAGTGATGGCGTCATACTACCATACGAACAATTCCACAGGGCAACGTGTTCCAACGCTGCAACCTGCACAATCGCATTGACGCCAAGCAAAAAAACCGGGGCGCCGGTGAGCGCCCCCAACATAGACCATAGGCTGCGATGCCGTCGTAGATTTATCTGACGCCCACCGCTTGCTTGGCCAATTCCTCATCCCAGGGGCCGGACAAACGGCCTTTTTCCGTTCCGCCAATCATATATCCATTCTCGTCGTGTCCCCATTCCTGGCTGGGCATTTCATAGGAAAGCTCAATGCCGTTGCCATCAGGGTCGCTGATGTAGATACCAATGGCATGGCCGTGGTCGGATACGCGTTCAATCTCGATACCCTTCTCCTTCACCCGGTGGTAAAGATCCTTCAGATCGTCGAGGCTGTCCATGTACCAAGCCATGTGGTTCAAGCCCACCTGACCACGGCGCGGTCCATCGGCGTCATTCCCCACCTCGGTTAGGGCAATCTCGTGGGAGTTCTCTACGTCCGCCGACATGAAAGCGGCCCGCCCGGGGAAGAACCCCTGAGTATGAAGACCCAGCAAATCCTCATACCATTCGCGAGCGCGCTCCGCATTGCGTACAAAAATGTTGACGTGCCCCAGATTTCTCGGCGTGTAACCCATGAGCCCCTCCTTATTGCAACGTGCCGTTCCCGGTTGGGCTATTGTACCAAACAATAAATTGCGCGTATTGCCCTGAAATCGTAACCATATACGCGCTCGCAGAACAACTGGGACGCCGGTCAGGGCAGGCGCCTGCTCAGGTCCACCGGAACTGCATAGCGCCGATCAGCTACTGGCTCCCCCGGTTCCGGGCGTTCCAAAAAAGTCACACTGTCATAGAAGTCATCCAAGGCGATAAACTTGCCGTTTTCCTCTGCCCATTCCCGCATCCGACGGCTGCAACTGTGTCGCCACGACAATACTTCTATGCGCCAACCATGTAGGCGCATACGTTCCAGGTCGGCATGAAACCCCACGCCATCGGCAAAGCCGGCACCATCTCCGGTAAGAAGTACCGCTATCCCAGGGTCTCCGTTGTAATCAAACCCGTCACGCAACATCACGGTTTGCAGAGCCTGGTCTACGCCCTGTTCCCGGCCTTGCACCGCCCCACGCTCCAACAATTGCACAGTTACGCCCTCATTTTCTAATCTGTTCCAGACATGGCGGAGCTCCGGCGGAATAGAGCCAACGGCGACTGCGTGCTCAATTTCCCGGCCAGCTTGTGCAAGTTCCAGCAAATTCCGGAAGTGTATACGCACCCGAGGGCGTCCGCTTTCACCTTCCCGCTCACTTGCTACTTGCTGAGCGCTAATCCAAATATTGGAATCATCCCAGTATATAAATACCTTTTCCATTCCGCCTCTCCGGTCCGCCTCTCCAGTTTCGTGTATTCCGTTGCTAAACCATTTTATCACCCCGAGTTCGCATCAACTTCAGCGTCGCCGGCTCTCCTGCGCCACGCAATCAACCCCAAATATCTGGCCATCCGCCGACATAATCGCCGTCTAATTTCCATAATTTCACAATATCTTGCGCTATAATACGCCACGCAATTGTAAGGCTGGGCCTGCTCGCCCGGCCGCCGCCATTGGAGGGACATCGATTATGAGGCCACTGGAAGGCATAAAAGTGCTGGATCTCACCCGCGCTCTGGCCGGACCGTACTGCGCTCTGATGCTCGGAGATTACGGCTCCGATGTCATCAAAATCGAGATGCCGGGCAGCGGCGACGACACCCGCAAGTGGGGCCCGCCTTTCATCGGCGAAGAGTCCGCCTACTTCCTTTCGGTCAACCGCAACAAACGCAGCCTTACCCTTAATCTGCGCGACGAGCAGGCCCAGCAGATTTTCCTGAAACTGGCGGCGGATGCCGACGTGATAGTGGAAAACTTCACCCCCGGCGTTATGGGCCGTTTCAACCTCGCCTATGAGGATGTCAAGAAGATTAATCCCGCCATCGTCTATTGCTCCATTTCCGGCTTCGGCGCCACCGGCCCCTACCAGAGCCGTCCCGCTTACGACCAGATTATGCAGGGCATCAGCGGCATCATGAGCATCACCGGCGAGTTGGGCGGAGACCCGCAGAAGGTGGGCATCGCCGTAGCCGACATCGGCGCCGGTATGTGGGCCGCCTTCGCCATCATGACGGCGCTTTTCCACCGCAACAACTCCGGTGGCCAGGGTCAAAACATCGACCTGTCCATGCTCGACGCCCAGGTTGCCTGGATGACCTACCAGGCCGGCTACTACTTTGCCACCGGAGAGGCTCCCCAGCGACTCGGCGCCGCCCATCCCACCCTGGTGCCCTACCAGGCCTTCATGGGGAAAGATGGCAAATACTTCAACGTCGCCGTCGGCTCCGACCGCCTTTGGGATCGCTTCTGCGAAGGCATCAACCGAATGGACCTCCACGACGACCCCAAATACGCCAGCAACAGCGTGCGTGTGAACCACCGGTCTGAGTTGGTTCCGCTGTTGCAGGAATTTTTCCTCGCCAGAGATGCTGACGAATGGGTATCCGATTTGCAGGCGGTCAGCGTGCCGGCCGGCCCCATCAACGACCTGGCCGACGTTTTCAACGACCCCCAGGTTCTGCACCGTGAAATGCTGCTGGAAATGCCTCACCCCACCTTGGGCAGCATCAAGCAGACCGGTTTGCCCGTCAAATTTTCCGAAACTCCCGGCGCCCTGGAAAAGCCGCCGCCATTGCTCGGCGAGCACAACCGCGAAATCCTCACCGCTTTGGGCTATTCCGACGCCGCTGTTGACCAGATGGCCGACGCGGGCGTCATCTAACTCCCAGCGATCTGACTCATTAACTGATCTGAAACTGATCTGACTCATTAATTAAAAGGGAAGTGTAGGGGGGAAGTCTGATGGATCTTGGGTTGGAAAACAAAGTAACCTTAGTGGTCGACTCGCAACTGGCGATTGCCACGGCTGCTGCCTCAGCCCTGGCCAACGAAGGCGCGCTGCTCGCAATCTCCGCTCCAAATAGCAAACAAATGCACAAGGTAGAACTCGAGCTGGCGCGACTGCACATCCCCCAGGAACGGTTCCGCGGCGTGATTGCCGACCTGGACAAGGAGCAGGACATCAGGCGACTGGTTCGGGAAACCCTGCACCGGCAGGGCGATATTGGTGTCCTCGTAACCGTGGTCAATAACCAGCAACTCGGCCACGTCGCCGAACTCGAGGACGAGCAGATCGAGCCGGCCCTGCATCGCAGCTTCCTATCCTCCGTGCATCTGGTCCGAGAAGTAATCCCCCACATGAAACGGTTGCGCGAAGGCCGAATCATCAACCTGTTGCCCCTGTCCGCCCTGGAAGTGTCGCACCGGAACGCCCTCTCATCGGCGACTATGGCTCCAATTCTTGCCTACTTCAAGGGGTTGGCATCCGAACTCGCGGCCTGCAAAATCACCGTCAACAACGTCATCTACGAAGGCGTTAATTCCAAAGAAACCCAGGAAACCCTGCGCCGGCGCGCCGAGTGCGAATTGGGCGAAGATGCCAATGAAGACGCCGCGGCCTTGCTTGCTGATTCGATGCTGCAGGAAACCATCAACGGCATCCCCATGAAACGCCTGGCCGAACCCCACGAAATCGGCGATATCATCTGCATGATCGCGTCCCAACAAGCGTCCTACCTCACCGGCGCCAACGTGATCGTGGATGGCGGCCTGCACCACGCCTACGCCTGACAAGTACCCTCGTGAACGAGAAACCTCGTCAACGCGTTACGTCCGTCAACGGGCAACGTCGTCAGGTGTAGATACCGGCGCCGCGCCGCAGTTTCGTGGCAATCCACTGCATCCGCGCCGCAACTCCGCAAGGTGAACGAACGATGGCCAACGAAAATATGCTGCGCGACGCCCGTGAGTTCCTGCAGGCCGAATCCATTCCCGGTTGGCTCATCTACGACTATCTCGGCTGCAACCCGGTCCTGAATCAGGTCGCCACCCCGTCCGGCCACGTTACCCGCCCCGTATTTCTGTACGTCCCGGCAGACGGCCCGGCCCGCCTGCTCACCCACCACGTGGATGCCGGCAAATTCGCCGGCGCCGGCGTGGAAACCGTCGTCTACAGCAGCCGCTCATCCCTGGAAACCGCGCTGCAAGAAACGCTGGCACCTGTCCATCGTGTGGCGATGGAATACTCACCACGCAACAGCTTGCCGCGCGTCTCTCGTGTCGACGCCGGCACCGTCGAGCTGGTCAGGAGCATGGGGCCGGAGGTCGTATCCTCCGCCGACCTGATGCAGTATGCCACCCAGCGTTGGTCCCCCGAACAACTGGCCGGACACCTTCGCGCTGCCGATAGCCTCGGACGCATCGTCAAGCAAGCCTTCGCGTTGATTGGCCAACGCCTCTCCCAGCATCCCACCGAGTTCGAGATCGCCGAATTCATCCGCCGCCGGTTCAGCGAGGAGGGTCTCACCACCACCGACGGGCCTATCGTCTCCACCAACGCCCATTGCTCCGACCCACACTACGAGCCGGCCCAATCCGGCAGCAGCGTAATCAGCCCCGGCGATTGGGTGCTCATCGACCTCTGGGCCCGGGAAGACACCCCCGGCAGCGTTTACGCCGACATCACCTGGACCGCCTACGTGGGCGCAACACCACCACAGCGCCACGCCGACGTCTTCTCCATCGTCCTGGGCGCACGCGACGCCGCCCTGGCCTTCCTCCAGGAACGGCACTCCCTCGGCGATTCGGTGCAGGGCTGGCAGGTTGACGACGTCGCCCGCCGCTACATCTCCGACCGCGGCTACGGCGACTACTTTACTCACCGCCTCGGACACAGCATCTACCACACCGTCCACGGCGAGGGCGTGAACCTGGACAACTTTGAAACCCACGATACCCGGCGTATCATCCCCGGCGTGGGTTTCTCCATCGAACCGGGCATCTACCTGCCCGAATTCGGCGTCCGCTCCGAAATCGACGCCTACATGAGCGACGATGGCCCGTTTGCCTCTTCGCCGGTCCAGCGCGAAATAGTCCTCATCTCAACCTGACTGGCCGCGCCGGCGTTAGCGCCGCTATCTGCTACAATTGACCACAACACCTCTGGAAACAACCCCGAGATTCAGCCAAATGCTCAACGACACCAGCTTGTTGCCTACGATATTTTACGGCGCTCTGCTCCTATTCATATTGGGAAGCATCGCAGCCTTGTGGATGCGTATGGGCAATGTCCAGCAGGAACTTGGCGGCCTGCAAAGGGCAGTGGCTGATTTGCGGGAAGAATCGCAGACTACCAGGACTGAATTACGGGAAGGGTTGCAAGCAACCAGAACTGATCTGGCTGATCTGCGGGAAGGATTGCAGGCAACCAGAGCTGATCTCAGAGAAGAATCGCAAACTATCAGGACTGAATTACGGGAAGAATTGCAGGCAACCAGGGCTGATTTCCGGGAAGGATTGCAGGCAACCAGGGCTGATTTCCGGGAAGGATTGCAGGCAACCAGGGCTGATTTCCGGGAACAATTGCAAGCAGCCAGGGCTGAATTTCGGGAAGAGTTGCAGGCAACCAGAGTTGATCTCCGGGAAGAATTGCAAAAATCCATGACTGATTTGCGGGAACAATTACAAACGGAGATGCGTAGCAACCACCGGCAACTGATGCTGGCGCTCCTGAATCACAGCCATGCCGACGATGGCCGACCGTTCTTTAACTTGCCGCCCGATTTCGCCGCAACTCCTGCCGACGACGCATAAAGCGCGGGCCGAATCCGTCCTTGTTGCGTTACCCCGGGCGGGTTGTCGGCAACGCACAGGTGAACCGACTGCCCTTCCCCAGCGTACTCTCCGCCGTCAGTGCGCCGCCGTGTGCAACCGCCAGTTGCCGGGCTATCGTCAAACCCAACCCAGACCCGCCGGTCGCCCGCGACCTCGACGGATCGGTGCGGTAGAACCGGCCGAATATCTGCTCCAAGTCATCCGGAGCGATGCCCGCGCCAGTGTCGGCAACCGAAATACGCACCGTTGCGTCCCCGGTTCGGACATCCACCAACGCACTGGCCGCCACCGTAACTGTACCGCCCGCTGGCGTATGGACAACGGCATTGTCCACCAGATTGCCGATGATCTGAGCAACTCGCGTCGCATCCACCGTAACGTCAGGCAGCCCGTCGGCAATTTCGAGCTCCAGGTTCACGCCGGCTGCGGCGGCCCGGGGCCGAAACGCTTCCACCGCCGCCGCCAGAATCGGCGACAGCAGGACGGTTTGGAATTCCAGGCTCAACGCGCCCGCCTCAGCACGCGCCAGCAGCGCCAGATCATCAACCAGCTGGGACAGGTGCGTCGATTGCTGATGCAGCGTGTCAATCGTGGCTTCGTCTGCCGGCAGCACCCCGTCCTTGATCGCCTCCAGATACCCCCGAATGTTGGACAGTGGCGTCCGCAATTCGTGGGCAACGTCGGCGGTCATGTGGCGCCGCTGCGCATCGCTCCGTTCCAGATCTTCCGCCATCGTGTTAAACGCCGTCGCCAATCCCTTCAACTCGGCCGGCCCGCTCACCGGTACGCGCTGCGACAGCTCGCCCCGACCAAATCTCAGGGCAGTCCGATTCAATTGCGCCAACGGCCCCAGCACCCTGGTCGCCATCACCCCAACAATCACTACTCCGGCCAACCCGGCCGTAAGGCCGCCGACCAACAGCGATTTCGTAACGTTCTGCTGCACCAACGCCACCGCCGGCGGAGCAAACGGTTCCTCGGACGGGTCCTTAATCAGCAGATAACCTATCGTATTCCCGCTGTCATCGCTGATTGCCACCGTCTCAGTCGTGGGTAGGGACAGCCGCGCCGCTGCAACGACATCATCATCATGCCGCCGTTTCCCCCGGCCCGAGTTGGCCACCACGTTGCCATCGTTGTCCAGAATTATGACCTCACGTCCCAACGCCGGCCCGATCCCCGCCACCGCAGTGTCGAGTCGTTCCCAACTCCGGTGCGAATCATGCCAGTTAGCGGCAAAGCGCATCAGTCGGCGTTCCTGGAAATTGCGGTCGATTTCGTCGTGAGAATACAACGCCGCGCGGGTGATAAACCCGCTTACGCCACTCGCCAGCGCCAGCGTCACCACCAGAACGACCGCGAATATCAAAACCATCCGCACCCGCAGGCTGCTGAATGGCCGCCGCCAGCCGCCGCTGCTGACCGGGTCCATCCTAGCCATCGCCCAGCCGGTAGCCCACGCCGTAAACCGTGTGAATCACCCGCTTGCCGCCGTTGCCCCGCTCCAGCTTGCGACGCAGTCCGGAAATGTGAACGTCAACCGTCCGGTCGAACCCGTCATAGTCGTATCCAAAGGTCTGCTCTATAATCTGATCGCGCTCGAAGACTCTTCCCGGCTGCTTCACAAACATCACCAGCAGGCGAAACTCAGTGGGTGTCAACCGCACCGGCGCCCCGGCCACTTCGACGGAATGTCCCCGCAGGTCAACCGCCAACTCGTTCCAGCTCAGGTGTCCCGGTTTACCATCGCCATCAACCCTACTGCCATCAACCCGATCCCGGGCCGCCCGGCGCAGTATGGCCCGCACCCGGGCCGCCACCTCCCGCGGACTGAATGGCTTCGTTATGTAGTCATCCGCCCCCAGGTCAAACCCGGTGAGGCGGTCGTCCTCTTCGACGCGAGCCGTCAGCATCACAATCGGCACATCCGACTCGCGGCGCAATGCCTGGCAAACATCCAACCCGCTCATCCCCGGAAGCATCAGGTCCAACAGGATAATATCCGGTGACTCAACGCGCGCAGTGTTCAGCCCGTCCGTACCGTTGTCAGCGGTCAGGACATGGTGGCCATCCCGGTCCAGATACAGGCGAACCAGTTCACGCGTGTGCGGGTCATCTTCAACCACCAGGACAGTCGGCATAACGGCAATTACCCCCGGTCGGCGCCCGATAGCCAACCCCTATTGGGCGGCCATCGTTCCCACAAAATCAATTTCCAGCCGGATGGTGTCCTCCACACTGAGCACCACGGCGACGCTCGGCTTGGTCATCCCAAAGTCGTCAAAGGTAAACTCCACGCTCGCCAGTCCCGACACCGCGCCATCCTCACCGAACTCCGCCATCACATCCCAGGTTACCTCGCGGGTTTGATCCTTGATGGTGAGGTCTCCGGTGATTGTGAATTCGTGGGAGCCGGCCGCGTCGATCAACGGAACCGGCAACCCGCTGCTGGCAGTTGGCTCAAAGACCACCTCCGGGTAGGTATCCGTCTCCAGCGTCCGGTCGCGCACGTAGCCGTCTCGCCGGTTGCTGTCTGTGGTCAGCGTACCGGCCTGCACTGCAATACGGCTCTCATCGGCAATCCCGCCGTCAGCGTCAAACACGATGGAACCGGACACATCATCAGTAATGCCGGTGGCAACCTTGAACCCAGTTCTGGCCAGCGCCTCCTCAACCTTGAAACGCGCCTCGGTGCCTGCACCCAGACTGAACGCGAACGCAGACGCCTCTGTCGCCGGCATCGGAGTGTCCGTCGCCGGCGCAACCGATACCGGCGCCGTTGACTCCACCGGAGCTGACGCCGGCGTCGCTATCGTGTCAGCTGCCACGGGAGCAGCAGCCGGTTCAGTCGCTGCCGCCGCCATCGCGGTTGCTGGCGCCAAAACTGCCGCCGGCGCATCGGTAACCTCCGGAGCGGAAACCTGCTCAGCCGCCGGAGACGCGCAGGCCACGGTCACCAGCGCAACCGTGAGCAGACCGAAAACAGCCAGGGGCCAGTTCAGTGGTCGGTGCAGTAAAATCACAATCGGTCTCCATGAATCGGGCTGTTACAACAATCTTTGTAACAGCATAACCCATCGTTCCTCGTATGATATGACCCGACTGTGAAGAGATTGTGAAGCCATCCACCCGGTTGCCGGTTCCCCTGCCGACGCGTAGAATCGGGCCATCCACCACCGCCGTCGCTACCGATGCAACGCCATCGGATACCGGGAGACCTTCAACATGAAATTTGGCCTGGCCTACGAAATGCAGCGTCCCCAGTTGGACGACCACGCCGTTATCGAAGAAACCATCGAGCAAATCTGCCTCGCTGACGAGATGGGCTTCGACTACGTGTGGTTTGTGGAGCATCACTTCCTCACCACCTTCAGCATGTCCCCCTGTCCCGAAGTAATCTTCGGTGCCCTCAGCCGCCTCACCAAGCGCATCCGGTTGGGCTTCGGCGTCGTCATTCTTCCCTACCACCACCCGGTGCGCGTCGCCGAGCGCGTTGCCATGGTCGACCACCTGTCCGGCGGTCGCGTCGATATGGGCACCGGTCGCAGCGCCGCCTACGAGCAGACTGGCATGGGCATCGACCCGCGCGAAACCCGCGAAATGTGGGAAGAATCCCTGAACATGATCCCGAAAATCTGGGAATCCGACTACTTCGAGTGGGCCGGCAAATACTGGAACGTACCGCCACGTCAGGTCTTGCCCAAGCCTTACCAGCAGCCGCACCCGCCCATCTGGGTAGCCGCCCTCCAACCCGCCACCTACGAGTTGGCCGCCGCAAAGGGCATCGGCGTCATGGCCCTGGGCATCTCCGCGCCCTCTGTGCTCGCGCCCCACATCTCCGCCTACCGCGAAAACATCAAGAACGCGACTCCCGTCGGCAACGCCGTCAACAACCAGTGGCTCAGTTCCGTATTTGGACTCTGCGGCGCCGACAACTCATCCACCCGGGAACTCTGCGCCGACTCGTTGAAAGCCTTCTTCGGACCCGGACGTCCCTACGTCCAGGATCAGAAAGACGTGTACTCCCGCCTGCTGGACCAGTGGGGCGGTGTCCCCGAGCACCTGCAGCAAAACTTCTCCCGTTACATTGAGGTGCAACCGGACGCCGAAGCCGGTGCGGCCGGCGCCGTGGACTTGTCCGGCGGCACCGCGCTGGCTCAAAAAATCTGGGAGGAATTTGACGCCAACACGCTGGCAGAGCGCGGCGTCATCGTCGCCGGCGACCCCGAAAGCTGCATCCAGGCCGCCAAACTCCATGAAGCTACCGGCGTTGACCAGCTCCAGTTCCTCATGGCCACCGAAACCGTCGAACACGCCAAGGTAATGGAATCCATCGAAATGTTCGGCAAACACGTCCTCCCCGCTTTCAAGTAACCCGGCGAACCCGCCAATGTGGTAGCCTGAAAGCCGGTTCCATAAGCGCGGGCTAACGCCGGAATTCCCACCATGACATCCACTGCACTAGAATTTGACCTACCGCCGGACCACTTGCTGCGGCAGATAATCGACGCCATCGCCGCCCACCCGGAAGTGCGGGAACCGCTGTTGCGCGTACTGCTCACCGAGGATTTTATGGCCCTGCCAGCCCAGATGAAGCAAGTGCAGGGCCAGTTGGGCGAACTGCAAATCAGTTTTGAGGATTTGCGGGAAGAAACCCGTGAGGGTTTCCGCAATGTCCAGGAACAATTCCGCAACGTCCAGGAACAATTCCGCAACGTCCACGAACAGTTCCGCACGGTGAACGAACGCCTGGACGACAACACTCGCGCCATCCGGTCACTCGAGGGTTCCGTAGGGCAGTTGCGGGGCGATTCTTACGAAAATCTATGCGCCAAAGAAGTCGGCGTAATTCTGGACGGATGGCTTGACGGCCCGGTGCTAGCCGACCGTGAGTGGATTAACACTTTACTTCTGAATGCACGTCGGAACGACCAGATTAGCCGGAGCGAATATCTGGATGGACTCAGACCAGACATCATCGCCCACGGTATGGCAGCAAACGGCAAACCTGACCGCTACGCCGTTATCGAAGCATCAATTACCTTCAACCGGGACGACCTGGAAACCGCCGTCCGACGGGCCAGGATAATCGGACGTGTCACCGATACCAGAACCGATGCTTTTATCGCTACCAGCCACAATTGGCCGGAAGAGATTAACGAAGTTGCCCGGCAATTAGAAGTGACGATTATCCAGCACCAGGCGCCCTGATAGATGACCTGAAATTCATGGGGGCGGGTTTGCAGCCCGCCCCTAGCGTTTTGCACCAATCGGGCCAGGGATTACGCCGTCTCTCCCGTCAAGTCGCTAACCCGCGGCGCAACTTCTTCGGCGATAAGTCGCAGACAATCCATCTCCCACTGGTGATCGTCCGGGTCCTGGGTGATGCACAACAGATGGCCGAATCCGCCCACTTCGTCGTAAATCTGACGAATTTTCTGCGCGCATTCGTCAGGATCCCCCACAATCCAGATGTTCTCCATCATGTATTCGACCGTCAGCTCGTCGTCGCTCATGTTGGGATCAATCTTGGTGGCCTGGATCAATCCGGATCCCAGGCGATTCGGCAACTGATGCTGCAGATAGTTGCGACCCAGCACGGCGTAGGCCCGCTCTCGCGCCTGCTCACTGGTTTCGGCCACGAACACGTCCCGTCCGATGCGCCAGTTACTGCGGCTCGCCTCGCGACCCGCTTCGGCGGCGGCGTCTTCCACCGTCGTCCAGTGGTCGCTCAGGAATTGCGGAGCCAGGTTGCTGCTGCTCATCGGTATCCAGCCCTCCCGTCCGGCGACGCGAATGCTGCTGCTGCCGATGGACGTGGCCGCCACGCCGATGGGCGGATGTGGCTGTTGCAACGGTTTCATGTGCAATCCGCGTTCCAGAACCGGGTCCAGTTCCGGCGCTTCAATGTCGAAAAACTCGCCGTGATAGGAGAATTGCCCTTCCGATGCCCACATACTCAACACTACGTCCAGCACTTCGGCGGAACGGCGACGCACTTCCTCGCCCTTCGACGGATCCAGGCCAAACAACGCCAGGTCGGTGGGAATCGCCCGATGCCCAATCCCCCAGTACAGCCGGCCGTGCGTCAAATGGTCCAGCATTGCCAGCCGGTGCGCCAGCTCAATGGGGTTGTGGATGGGCAGCAGCGTAACGCCGGTCCCCAGTCGAATGTTTTCCGTCAGCGCCGAGGCTTTGGCAATCAGCAGGTCCGGGAATGGCGCGTTTTCCCAGCGTTCCGTCAGATGCTCGCCAATCCAGGCCTCGTGGAACCCCAACTTGTCGGCTGCTTGCAGCAAATCCAAGTCCCGGTCGTAGGAATCAGCGTAGGAACGGTGGGGCGGGTGCAGCGGCATCATAAACAAACCAAATTGCATGGGGACACTCCTTTTGGAGGTATAGAGGATGGCGTGATGGCGCAAGGGTAGGCTCGGCGTGCGACGGTGTCAATGCCGCTATTCTACTGTCCGTGGGGCATCATATTATACTCTGAACCTGTTATACTCTGAGCCTGCGAATGGAGGGAACTTCAGTGATTTCAGAGGGATTAACCGCCGCGATTCTGGAGACAGAGTGGAAAAGCTCTATCCAATCGGAAGCGCGCAATGACTCCAATATGCGTATGCGACGCGCCCTTAGCTGGCTAGGGCGAGCCGAGCAGGAAGTTGCCGACCCTGACGCAGGGTTCATCTTCTATTGGATTGCGTTCAATTCGATATACGCTGATGACAGCCTACAAACTTACGACTTGCGGGAAGCCGAAAAGTTCCAAGACTATTTCACCAAAGCCGCCTCTCTGGACACCGGGAAGCATATCTACAACGCGATTTGGACACAGCACAACCAGTCTATCAGGGCGCTACTGGATAACCAGTTCGTGTTCAAGCCCTTCTGGACGGACGCCCCTAGCTGGCGAAGGCGTTTTGAGGAAAGCAAAGACAGCATAAAGTCAGAAATCCTCAATCAGGATACCGCCGCAATACTTCGCCGGCTTTTTGAACGCCTCTATGTACTGCGCAATCAACTTCTGCACGGTGGCGCCACCTGGAATGGATCGGTGAATCGGAGTCAAGTGCAAGACGGAGCCGCGATTATGGCGGCGCTAGTGCCTAACTTCATTAATCTGATGCTGGATAATCCTAATGAGGACTGGGGAAGACCGGCCTACCCAGCAGATATTGAAACCCGTCGCCGATGATCAACCGTACACGCGAATAATCCCTAACCTCTTTTTCCAAGCAGACGCTCAATCATGCCCATCTTCAAACGCAAACCCGGCATCGCCGTGATCGAAATGCACGGAGTCATCGGCACGGCAATTCGCGAGCCGGACTATTCGGTCCTTCTCGACCGGGTCGCCAGCAATCGCAAAATCGGTGCGTTGGTACTGGACATCGACTCGCCGGGCGGTTCCGCCACCGCCAGCGATCTCCTCTTCGAGAACGTGCGCCGCGTCTCCGAACGCAAGCCGGTCGTGGCCTACATCCGCGGTCTGGGCGCATCCGGCGGGTACTACATCGCCTGCGGCGCCGGCACTATTGTGGCGTCCCGCGCCGCCTTGGTCGGTTCCATTGGCGTCATTTATATGCGCCCCATCGTCCAGGAACTGCTGGGCAAGCTCGGCATCGAAATCTCCCTTTTCAAAGCCGGGCGACTCAAGGATATGTCCGGATTCTGGCGCCATCCCACCGATGAAGAGGCGGACAAGTTCCAGGACTTAATCTCGCAGATGTACGACCTGTTCGTCTCAGTGGTGACGGACAGTCGCAAGTTGACCACCGAGCAGGTTACGGCCCTGGCTACCGGGGAAATCTACACCTCAAACCGCGCGTTGGAGCACCGTCTCATCGACCGCCAGGGTAGTTTCAACGATGCCGTCGCCGAAGCGATGCGACTGAGCGGAGCGCGGCGGAAACTCAAGCGGCTCAGCCCCAAGCGCCCCCTGATGAACCGCTTCACGCCGTTCGGACGCTCCAACCGGCAATGGCTGGCGCTGGCCGGGCTGGCCTCCCTGGCCACCGGCGGCATCTATTTCCTGGAACCCGGTTTCCTCGGCCACGGCTTAACGGAAGCCATCGAAAATTAGTTGGCGGAAGTTAGTTGGCGGAAGTTAGTTGGCGGATTCCGCCTCGGCGCGCTTGGCTTCCTGCCATAACGCCTCTTTATCGTCCAGCGGCAGCGCGGTGAAGTCCCAGTTCCGTTCTCGCGCCATTCGCTCCATCGTGCGGTACCGGCCGCGAAAACGCCCGTTGGACTGCCGCAGGGCATCTTCGGCGTGTACCCCGCTCCAGCGCGCCAGATTCACCAGGGCAAAGAGAATATCGCCAAACTCTGCGGTGCGCTCCGCTTCAGTAGCCGCCGCCCTGAACTCGCCGATCTCTTCAGCAATCTTGTCCAGCACGCCGCCAACTTCGTCCCAGTCGAATCCGAACCGGGCCGCCCGATCCTGAATCAGTTGCGCCGCAGTCAACGCCGGCAGCGCCTCCGGTACGCTGTCCATCGCAGAGGGTTCGGGCTGGCCGGCCGCGCGCCGCTCCATCGCCTTCAGCTGCTCCCAGTTGCGCTCCACCTGCCGCGCATCGGTGGCCGAAGCGTCGGCAAACACATGGGGATGTCTCCGAATCAACTTGCGGTTGATGGCTGCAACCACGTCCGCAATTGCAAAGGTCCCGGCCTGCTGGGCAATGTCGGCGTGAAAGGCCACCTGCACCAGAATATCGCCCAACTCCTCGGCCAACTCCAGCGGCGATTCGTGGTCGATAGCCTCCAGAGCTTCGTAACATTCCTCCAGCAAATTCCGTTTCAACGATTCGTGCGTTTGCTCCGCATCCCAGGGACAACCCCCCGGCGCCCGCAGCCGTGCCACAATGTCGATTAACGACTGAAACTCGCCGATTTTCTCTTCGGGAATAGGAGAATTCTGCTCTGTAGTCATAACGCCGGCAGTATATACCATGCTGCCACCGGCAACACCGGGTTGCTCACCGGCGCCAGCGGTGATACGGTGATTTTCATGGCAACTCGTCCCACTCACCATGTAGTTCTCGCGGCAGTTCTCACGCTGGTCAGCAGGGCCGGAGCAGTTCTGGCTGTGCCGGCGTTTCTGCTGTTGCTGGTGGCCGGTTCCGTCGCTTGGGCCATCAACGACCCCGGCCTGTACCGGAACGGTTTTGAGCGTTATGGCATCTCCCAGCGCACCGGCATCACCGATGCCGACCTCGACCGAATCGGCGGCGAGCTGCGTACCTACTTCAACACCGGTACCGAACCGCTCGACGTGCGCGCTCCCATCTACGGTGTCGAACAGCAGGTCTTCAATGACCGAGAGATTGCCCATATGTACGACGTGAAGCGTCTCGTCCGCGGTACCTATTGGGTCGCCATCGCCGCCGCCGCCTGGATCGTCGTGGTGGCAGCCACCGGATTTGCGTCCCAACGACGGAACTACATTCCGACTGCCGCGCGCGCGGCGGTGTGGGCTGGCGCCATCATCGTCGTCAGCCTGTTCGGGTTCGGATTGGCGGCAGTCATCGGGTTCGGGCAACTCTTTCTGCTCTTCCACCGGCTCAGCTTCGCCAACGACCTGTGGATTCTGGACCCCAGCACCGACTACTTGCTGATAATGTTCCCCGGCGGCTTCTGGTTCGACGCCACCATGCGTGTCGCCCTGACCGCCGTTTTGGGCGCAGTTCTGCTGCTGGCAGTGGGCATTGCCGTCCTTTTGTACCACCGTTGGGCGGCGTCGCAAGGGCGTCCCGTTAGCGAATCCGCATCTCCCGTCTCGCCAGCATCCTAGAGCCAAATCGAAAATCGCCGCCCGGTTTTCCGGACGGCGATCGTTTCTCCCAGAATGTGGTTAGGGCTCAGTGCCCGCAGCCGCAGGCTCCACCGCAACCGCCGCCCATCGGCATGGGCATCGGCGAGCCACCCAAATCCGCCATACCGCTGGCGAATCCATCGCCCTTGCTTACGGCAGCGAAAACGGAAATCGCCCGTTTCGCCGGCTGCTCGCAGTGCGGGCAGTCAGCCCCTGATGCGGACATGGACTGCAATTTCTCAAATTTGTGCCCACAGGTTGGGCAGGCGTATTCATAAATAGGCATAATTTCAAACTCCCACTCACCGAGTAGTCGCGCTCGTGGCCCCACCGGCCATCAGCGTATTGGGCAGAATATAGCCCCAACCCCATCTCATCGTCAAGTCATACCTCGCCCTCACACGTACCCACTTTGTCATTGCGAGCGCAGCGTGGCAATCTCGTCGCCGTAGCAATGGTAGCCGTAGCAATGATGGTTCACCGACGTATACTCAACCTCAACGAGATTGCCACGTCCCTCGACAAGCTCGGTATGAGCGGGAGCTCCTCGCAGGCATACACAACATACAAATGACAGATTAACGTGGGTACGCGTGAGGCTCTCGGCATTATTGACGCGTTGGCGTTAATGAGATAGGGTATCTTTTATGACCACCGCAACCCCTAAACATCAGGGCCATCGACACCCCCGACCGCGCTCTGCCGCAGTTGTGGATGACATCGTTGACGAGCTCTCACACCTCGGGTATCGGGATACGGAACCCAGACGGTTGGTCATCAGCGCGGTGGCCGCTCGCAGCCAGCCATTCACCGCCGAGGAATTGTACGCCGCGCTGCCTTGTGTGGGTCGCGCCACCGTATACCGAGGCCTGCGCCTCCTGGTCGATACCAACCTCGTCTGCCGGGTACTGCTGGAAGGCGGCGAAATGCGCTACCAGTTGAGCCACGGCGATCACCACCACCATCTGCTCTGCGCCGTATGCGGCAAGTCCGCGGATCTGGTGGGTTGCGACGTGGCAGCGCTCCTGGAAACCGCAGCCGAAGCAGTTGGTTTCCAGATGAGCGGCCATTGGCTGGAAGTCTACGGCCGCTGCGCGAACTGCACCCGGATCTGAATCGCCTTTTTGTTGATGCTGTTTTATTGATACTTGCAATCAATTGCGAACCTTATTGATACCACGTACTGATAGCTGCATCAACCAACAACCCCCCACCAGTGTCACGATACCCGCACCACCTGCCGTTCTAATCAACGCATTGCCCCCAACGCATTGCCGAGGACAATCACACCGCCATGAAATTCCTTGCCACCGTCCTACTGCTGTTCTCAACCGCATTGCTCACCGCCTGCGCCGGAGGTGAGCCGGCGCTCCCTCCGACCGTTCCGACCGGATTGGAGACACCGACCAACTCGGCACGGTCGGAATCCCCACCAGTTAAAGTGGTTACCACCAACGCGGTCCTCGCCGACCTGATCCATCAGGTTGGCGGCAGCCGGGTTGACGTACACAACCTGGCGCCGGCGGGTAGCGATGTGCATACCCACCAGACCACACCCATGGACAGTGTGAGAATCGCCCAAGCCCGCCTGATCGTCACCAATGGAGCCGGCCTCGCGCCACAATTCGACCAACTCCTGGACGGCGCTGCCGAGGCAGCTGCGATCCGCATAGTTGCCTCCGACGGGCTGGTACCCAGCGAGATGACAGAACTCATTGCCCTCAACGAAGCAGACGAACACAACGAAGCCGAAAGCGGCGACGAACCAGAAAGCCCTGCTGCTGCCGAAGATGACCACGGTCATTACGAAGGAGATCCGCATTTCTGGCAAGACCCAAATTTCGTCGTGCATTACGTCAACCGGATCACCGACGGACTCATCGCCGCCGACCCCCAACACACCGACGAGTACCGGGACAACGCCCGCCGTTACGTCAATCAACTCGCGCAACTTGACGACTACATTACCGAACGAGTCGAAACCATCCCCGCAGAACGCCGGGTGCTAGTAACATTCCACGACGCTTACGGGTATTTCGGCGCTCGTTACGGGTTTGAGGTGCTGGCTTTCATCGGTAGTCACGGCGGCGACGTGTCGCCCGACGACATCGTTTCGGTATTGGAGCTCGTGCAGTCGCGTGGCCTCCCGGCGATATTCGCCGAGCCGCAATTCTCCGCTGACGCAGTGGCTCAGGTAGCCCGCGATAGCAACATTCAGGTCGGCGCCGTGCGCTCGTTGCCGGACGCCGAGTATCCCTCCTATATCGACATGATGCGCGCCAACGCCGATTCACTAGCCGACCGGTTGCAGTAACTGCGCGCCAGGATTTCGCCCGCTGCACGGCGTGATCAATCTGGCCGTCGTGCCCGTCACCGCCTCCCAAACCCTGCCAACCCGTCGAGGAGCGATTGTTGCTGGAACTTATCATCGAGCCTATGCAATTCGGGTTCATGCAGCGCGCCCTGCTGGTGTCAGCGTTGGCTGCCATCGCGTGCGGCGGCGTCGGCACTTTCGTCGTGCTGCGGGGCATGGCATTCTTCGGCGACGCCATCGCCCACTCGTCCCTGGCCGGCATGGCAGCGGCGTTCCTGCTGGGATTCAACATATTTCTCGGGGCGTTGCTCTGGGCCATTCCCGCGTCGCTCGCCATCTCTGCAATCTCGCGCCGCGCCGGTATTCGCATTGATGCGGTCATCGGCGTGATGTTCGCGGGCGGATTCGCCGTGGGAGTCATCATCATCAGTGTCTCCAAAAACTACGCCGGCGACCTGCTCAGTATGCTGCTCGGCAACGCGTTGAGCGCATCCTGGGGCGATGTGCTGACCGTCGGCCTTTTGGCGGGCGGCGTGTTGCTCGTCGTGCGTCTGTTCTACAAAGAGCTGGTGTTCGCCACCTACGACGCCGCGGTTGCCGAAGCGTCCGGCGTCCCCGTGCGCCTGCTGGAATATATGCTCCCGCTGCTGGTGGCGCTCACCACCCTGGCGGCATTGAAAACCGTCGGCATCGTAATGGTGATGTCATTGTTGGTGGTGCCGGCGGTAACGGGATCATTGCTGGCCCGCCGAATGCCAACCATCATGGCGGCCACGGTCGCCACCGCGCTGGTCGCCGTCGTAATCGGCCTCTACCTGTCCTACCACCTCAAGCTGCCCACCGGCCCGACCATCGCGGTAGTCTCGGTAGTCCTGTTGCTGGCAGCAGTAATAACCTCCCCCCGCCGTTGGACTTTGCTGCGAAAGCTCCGGCCCGGCATTGCAACCCGTCCGGTCGAAGACTGAATGTGCAACGTTTCCAATCTTCAGGATTTATTGCCCTCAGTCATTATCAACCCACCACCGGGCGCGAATAGAGCGAATAGATTAGAAAGTGGATGGTTGTAATCGTCGCTTCTGTTCTCAATTATTACGCAATACGAAAGATTCCAGCGATTCTGCACAGGCCGTTTGACAGCGTTTTCGCTCGGTGGTAAAAGTTACTACCGATTCGATATGCTGACTGGTCAACTCGAACAGAATCGGTAATAATCCCCAATCTGGCTGCGAATGCGGCTGCTATTCCCCGCCCTATCGTCCGAATTTTAAGGAGCGCAAATAATGTTGCCAGGATTGAACCCGAAAGTTGCGACGTCCGTGGTGTTGCTGCTATTTCTGGCCCTATTGGTAGCCTGCGGAGGAGCCGCCTCTGACGAGCAGACCTCGCCGCAAGCTCCGGCAGCGAATCAACCCGCCGCCACCCCGGGTTCTAGCGAAGAACCGACCGCAACACCGTTTGCAACAGCGGTACCCACCGCACCGGCCGAGGCATTAGCAGACACTCCTCGTCTGATGCTCAAAGCGCCTGAGGACAATCCACAGCGTGGCGGAATTCTGCAGTGGGCCGGCCTTTCCGACTCTCCGCACTTTGATATGCACCAGTGCAACACAGCAGCCTGCGCCCAACCTCAGGGCCCCTTCTTTGATAACCTGTTGCGTTTCAGTCCCTTTGATGGAGGTAAGGAGGTACTACCCGACTTGGCTTACACGTGGGAAATCTCGGATGATGGCCTTATTTACACCTTTCACCTGCGCGACGGCGTACTGTTCCACGACGGCGCCGAGCTGACCTCCGAAGACATCAAGGCTACCTTCGACCGTATCATATTCCCGCCGGTCGGCATGATTTCTCCCCGGCAAAGCGTCTTCGAAGCCGTTACCGAAATCCGCACCGTGGACCCCCTTACGGTGGAATTCGTACTCAAGGCGCCGCGCAGTTTCCTGCCTGCCGCCATCGCTTCAGGTTGGAACGTCATCGAGCGCAAGAAAACGCTGGAAGACAACAACCTCGACTTGAAGAAAGTGAAACCAGGCACGATGGAACACCCAGGCACCGGGCCCTACATCCTTGAAGACTATCAAGCGGGTGAATTCTGGAAGTCCGAGAAGAACCCCAACTACTGGAATCCTGAGTTGCCGTATCTGGACGGTATTCAGCACAGTCACCTGGCCTACGGGCCCGCAACCGGGGCTGCTCTGATAACCGGGCGTGTCGATTACGTTTACGGAGCCGGCGCCGACCTGCGGGATGACATCCGGCAGAACCATCCAGACACACACACTGTTGTCGTCTACCCCATCCCCTCAATTGGTGGAATGTTCGTGAACCACGAAAGCGGTCCGTTGGGGGATCAAAGAGTGCGCCAAGCCATCTCAATGGTTCAGGACCGCTGCGCCATCAAACAGGCCGTAGCCGCCATTCGGGAAATCGAAGTCGGCACGTGGATAGTGCCCAACGACCCTGACTTTGGCGCGCAGTACCGTGAGGAAACCCTGAACAAAAAGTCCGGTTACATCTGCCCAGTGTCCGAATCAGACACCGCTACGGCCCAACAATTGTTGGCAGACGCCGGATACCCCAACGGTGAGGGCTTCCCCACGTTGGACCTGATGGTACGCGACATCAACTTCTTCGTCTCTCCGATGGCGCCGATGATGCAAGCGTTTATGAAACAGGGCTTGAACATTGCTAGTGAAATCCGCGTCGTACACACCTCGGTGTGGCAAGAGGACAGAGATCAGGGCAACTACGACCTCGCGGTCAACGGTACGCCAACCCCATTGGCCTCGACGCCAGCTTATTGGTCTTCCTGGTTCACCACTGGCAGCGGTGGCAACTGGAACCGTGGATCATCCAATCCCGAATTCGACGCGTTGGTCGCCGAGCTGATTGGCGAAACCAATCCTGCCCGCCAGGAGGAATTGACACTGCAAGGAGCCACAATGCTGGAAGAGTGGTCTCCGATGATTCTGATTAACCACTTCACCATCATTGACGGGTTTGCTAATTACGTGAAAGGGCATGGCCGCGCAAACCGCGTTACTTTGTTCAACGACATTCGCTTCGACACCGCTTGGCTGGACCGGTAGTCTCTGATGGTCAAATACATCGGCCGGCGTCTGCTTTACTCGCTGCCCGGCCTGTTTGGTATCACGATAATCATATTCCTGGCGCTTCGAATTCTGCCAGGCGATCCACTGGCGATACTTTATGGCGACGGGGGCAGGGAAAACCTCACCGCAGCCGATATCGCCGTGATCAAGGAACAGTTGGGCATCGACAAACCGCTGTACCTCCAGTACGCCGACTGGATGAAGGACGTAGCAACCGGCAAAATGGGAGAGTCTTTCTGGCGCGGAGATTCGGTGTCCGAGCTCATCGCCCGCAGGGGTCCGCTGACCGCTGAAATAGCTGTGATCGCGGTGCTTGTTTCCTGGATCATTGGGTTGCCTATTGGTATTCTCGGCGCCATCAAACAAAACGGGGTCGCGGATTACGTATCCCGGTTTTTTACCATCATTTTCCTTGCGGTGCCCAGCTTCTGGGTCGCTATCTTGGTAGTGGTGTTTTCGCTTCTGGCGTTCAACTACCGACCACCGCTCGGAATAATCCAAATTTGGCAAGACCCGGGCAGTAACTTGCAGATCGTATTGGCCCCTGGGATCGTGCTGGGGCTCGCTACGTCCGCTTATATCGCTCGCATGGCGCGTACAACCCTTCTGGAAGTCATTCGTGATGACTACGTCCGCACGGCTCGGGCGAAGGGGCTTCCGGAACGAATAGTGGTTATGCGCCATGCGCTCCGCAATGCTCTCCTTCCCGTAATAACGCTGTCTGGCGTTCTTTTCGGGCTATTGCTCGGTGGCTCGGTCGCCGTGGAGACTGCCTTCACTGTGCCCGGCCTCGGCACTGCACTAGTTCAGGCGTTCACCGAGCGGGACTTTGTGGTCGTTCAGAACTTGGTACTTCTCTATGGAGTCATTTTCGTTTTCGTGAATCTATCAATCGACATAGCGTACGCGGTGCTCGACCCCAGGATCCGTTACGACTAACTGGAGATCACGCTATCGTGGCAGGGCAAACCAACCTACAAATCGACACCATCCCGAGCAGCGGCTCAATATCGCAACGGTCCGCCAGCGTGGCCCGTGGCTTGTGGACTTTTACGCGTAGGTATCCGATCGGCGCATTAGCCGGGGTTATTTTGCTCGTTATCGTCGTCGTCTCGGCGCTCGCTGGCGCCGTCGCGCCTCACGACCCTCTTTACGTAAACTTTCTCGAGCTCGGTACTGCGCCGTCAACTACCTATCTGCTGGGCACGGATTATGAAGGAAGAGACATTCTCAGCCGCATCATTTACGGTGGGCAAGTGTCTCTGCAAGTGTCAGTCCTGTCGGTGCTGTTGGGTTCCACGATTGGCGCGCTGTGGGGAGTGGCCAGCGCCTTCCTGGGGGGAAGATTCGACATCATCAGCCAGCGCGTTGTGGAAATAGTGATGTCGTTCCCAGCGTTAGTGCTGGCAATGGTGTTGCTCGTCGCGCTGGGTGGCGGCATCTGGACAGTGATCGTGGCTATCGCAGTAACCCGGTTGCCCTACGGTGTACGGGTCGTGCGATCGGTCGCCCTGTCAGTCAAAGAGTTGACCTACGTCGATGCTGCGCGGGCGATGGGAGCATCCAATTTCCGGATTATGGCCCGGCACATCGCGCCCCAATGCTTCGCCGCTTACTTGGTTCTGGCCACCGCTCACCTCGGCGCTGCCATCGTCATTGAGGCTTCGTTGGGATTCCTTGGGGTCGGAATAACCCCGCCAACTCCAAGTTGGGGCAATATGTTGGGAGGCGTCATCGCGAACACATACAAGCCGATCTGGTGGTTGGTGGTGTTCCCGGGTATTGCCATCTCACTTACGGTGCTCGCCTTCAACGTGCTAGGCGACGCACTCCGCGACGCGCTGGACCCCAAGCTGAGGGGCAGGTAAGACGGCGAACAGTCGTAACTTGCCGGCGGCCGGCTTCTGATTCGCACTGATGACGGCTGGCTGCACGCCATCGAGTAGACCGCCTTATTGCTGGCCGGTTACTGTGCCGTCCAGCCTCCGTCTATCACCAGCTCGCTGCCCGTCATAAACGACGATTCGTCCGATGCCAGGAACAGCACACCGTTGGCGATGTCGTCCACCGTCCCGATGCGCCCCAACGGTGTGGCTGCGATGCGCTGGTCGCGCATTCCAGGCTGAGACATCATCCGCTCCGTCATCGGCGTGTCGATGTAACCGGGGTGGACGGAATTGCAGCGAATGCCCTCCGCCGCGTATTGCACCGCAGTCGCCTTCGTGAGCAGCCGCACGGCGCCCTTGGAACTGGCATAGGCGGCGCCCGCTCCGGAACCGGGGCTTAGCCCCACCAACCCGGCGATGGACGAAATGTTGATGATTGAACCGCCGCCGGCCTCCCGCATCGCTCCAATGGCAGAACGGCTGCCCAGAAACACGCCCTTGGCGTTCACGTCCATAATCTGATCCCAAACTTCCACCGGCGCCTCATGAATCCTCGGCGCGTTCACGCCGCCGGCATTGGTGCTGCCGATCCCGGCATTGTTCACCAGTATGTCCAGCTTGCCGTAACGATTCACCGCTTCACTAACCGCAGACTCCCACTGGTCTGCATCGGTAACGTCCAGGTGGATGAAAGTCGCCGGCCCGCCCAGCTCACGGATTTCCGCTTCCAGTTTCATGCCGTCAGCATCGAGAATATCCCCGATGACCACGGCCGCACCTTCCCGCGAGAACAGCCGGGCCTCGGCGGCTCCCTGCCCACGCGCGCCGCCGCTAATCAGCGCAACTTTCCCTTCCAGTCGCATTGCGAAACCTCCCACAATCAAATATCCGCTAAATTGCGGTCATTAAAAAACTCCCTCTCCCCTTGCCTCCCCCATTGTGGGAGAGGGCTGGGGTGAGGGGTAGCTTCCTCTAACCTCACAACTCCGTCGTCAACACCCACATCGGACGCTCACCAACCGCGTAGGTTTCCAGCGGCGTGAGCGCACCGCTGGCCTGGTCAATCTGATATGACGCCAGCATCCCGGTCGCCGAACCGGCCGAAAACACGAACTTGCCCTGGGGGTCAAGACTAAACGCGCTGGGCACCGCTTCCGTGGCGGCATGGCCCGCCGGCGTCAACCGTCCTGCGCCGTCCACCGAGAAGCTGGCGATGCTGTTGTGCCCGCGATTGGGCACGAACAGGAAACCGCCGGACGGGGCAAACTGAATCTGCGAGCAGGTGTTCCGCAGTGTGACGCCCTCCGGCAACGTCGAAACCGTCTCGAACGGCGACAACCGCCCGTCGGCGTCAATCTGATACGACGACACGCTGCTGCCCTGTTCGTTGGAGAAATACACCAAGTCCAGCGATGGATGGAAGCAATAGTGGCGCGGCCCGATATCATCGTCCTGGGCCAGCGTGGGCGGGTCGTTGGCGGTCAACTGTCCGTTGGACGCGTCGAAGCGGAACTGGTAAATAATGTTTGGGCCGGTGATGTTCTTGGGCGGCTCCAGCACATTGTCGTTCTGCTTGGCGATATGCGGCACGTAAGCGAACCGGTTGGAGCGGTCCGTCTGCATGGAGTGAGCGCCCACGTCCGTCGCGACCCAGGCCGTTGGTTCGCCGCCCACGCTGCCATCCTCGCCCAGCGGATGCACGCCGGCGTGGCCGCCGGCATAGTAGGACGACAGCAGATATTGGCCGGTTCGATCCGTGGCCAGGTAAGCCGGCGGTGTGGACAGTTCCACCAACCCGTTGCGCGTCAACCCTCCGGTCGCCTGATCAATGCGGTAACTCGATAGCGCCGGTTCTTCCCGGTGCCCGGCATACAGCGTCTGCCGGTCGGGACTGATTGCCAGCAGCGATGGCCCACCCGGAACCGCTACCTCCGATTGGGCCGTCAGACTGCCGGATGCCTCATCCATGCTGAATATCCCAATCTTGTTGTCATCCTGAGCCGCCACGTAGACGTAACTAGTCATCGGTCAACCTCCACCAGCGTATTGTTGCACCACAACGGCGCACGATTATCGGATCAATTCCTCGGCCATGGTTTCCAGCTGCTGGCCCATTTCCGCTTCGGTGTCGCAATGGTTGGCCCACACCGATACCCGGAGGGCCCCAGCGCTGAGAAACGAATCAACCAGCTCCCGTTTGGTATCGGGCGGCTGACCGAAAACCGAAATGGTCAGCGCTGCGGGATCGCGTCCGCTCTCGTCAGCCAACGCGTCCAGTTTGGCCCGGCTCTCTTCGATTTGACCAGGCGTAGCACGATTCGGCAGCCAGCCGTCCCCCCACCTGACCACCCGCTGCAGCACGTTGCGCGCGTTGCCGCCCAGCAGCACCGGCGGATGCGGTTGTTGCACCGGTTTGGGATAGGAGTACACGGGCGGGAAATCATAGTACCGACCGTGAAACTCGGCTTCGTCCTTCGTCCACAATTCCTTCAGCGCAGCCACGGCTTCCCGGGTTTGCGTCCAGCGGTGGTCGAAGTCTCCGCCCATCATGGTGGTTTCTTCCCGGTTCCAACCGGCCCCGATGCCGAACACGAACCGGCCATTGCTGTGCCGGTCCAGCACCGCTATTTCCTTGGCCAGTATCAGGGGGTTCCGTTCGGGTACCAGGGTAATGCCGGTACACAACTTGATCCTCGTCGTAACTGCGCAAGCCATTGCCAGCGCGATGTACGGTTCGGAAAAATGCCGGTACGTCCACGGAATTTCCCCTCCGGTGGCGGGGAATGGGCTGGCGCTACTGACCGGCAAAATGGGGTGTTCGTGATACCAGAGCGATTCAAAGCCGAGGTCTTCGGCCTTCTTGGCAATGAACGCCGGGTCCAAGGTATATGCGGGCAAAGGCACAATTAGTCCAACGGACATTCCAATCCTCCAGTCACGCTCAGCCAGCCACGATTAGCCTGCAACGGCCGGGCGTGCGACGCCATTTCATTTCCAGTTGCGGCCAAGTTAGCACAGCGACGCCCGGAGCACAAACCGGCTGTCTCTACCTTCCTGGCGCCCAACCAAACGTGCGAATGACACCCATCCGACTACGCATACCGTCGCGGCAATCGCCTGTAACTGTTCAGACTTGAGGGGATCTTCGGCTTTTCCGACTGGTTGTGGACGGGTGGCCAAGCACGGAATTTGCTTTGCAAGCCGACCCGTCCCCTCAAACGTGAACAGTTACAATCGCCTGGCAAGGGTTGAGTTGGTGGCGGCTTAATGCTAATATCCGAGGCAATATTTGGTGTGCTTGAATAGAGGAGGTTTGTCTATGGCTGATCAGGACATTGCACAAATTGCCCATTTGATGCGGCGCGCCGGCTTCGGAGCACAGTACGAAGAACTCGAAGCGCTGGCGGCCCAGGGTTACGACGCGACCGTAGAAGCGTTGCTGGATCCGGAATCACAGCCCAGCGGTCTCGATCTTGACCTCGCAGAGCGCTACTTCGTTGAGTGGAGCCACTTCACCAGGGGTGTCCCCGAGTACTGGGCCTGGCGAATGATTAACTCCAAGCGCCAGCTGGAAGAGAAGATGGTACTGTTCTGGCACGGTGTTCTCTGCACTGCCGACAGCAAAACCCAAAGCTACCCTACGTCCTACGACGAGTTGGAAATGTTCCGACGCCTGGGGATGGGGAGCTTCCGGGACTTGCTGCTGGAAATTTCCAGAGACCCGGCAATGGTCTTCTACTTGGATAATTGTCTTAGCCATCGGGGCGCCATCAACGAAAACTACGGCCGCGAGCTGCTGGAATTGTTCTCGATGGGCGTGGGTATGGACGGGAAGTTCAACTATACGGAAGACGACGTGAAGGAATGCGCGCGCGCTTTCACCGGTTGGACCCTCGCCAACAACGTGCCCGGACAGCCCTATGGCCGCTACGCCGCGAGATTCGTCTTCAATCCGGCCGACCATGACGAGGGCGAAAAAACGTTCCTGGGTGAAACCGGGCGGTTCAACGGCGAGGACATCGTTGATATCATCGCGAAGCAGCCGGCCGCGGCCAGGTTCCTGTCCCGCCATTTGTACAGCTATTTCGTGGCCGACGAAGCGCAGGTGCCAGCCTGGATGGATACTCCTCCGCAGGACCCGGAAACCATCCAGATGCTGGAGGACGAATACTACCGCTCCGGCTACAACATTCGGGCCATGCTTCGGGTGCTGTTCCATTCCGACGCATTCAAAACCGCCCGTTTTTCCAGGGTGAAAAGCCCGGTGGAAACGGTCATGGGCACCCTGCGCCTCATCGGTGACTGGACCACGCCCAAGCCCGGTTTTGAGTTTATCTTCGACGAGATGAAATACATGGGCCAGGAGTTGTTCAACCCGCCGTCTGTGGAGGGTTGGCACACCGGCAAAGAGTGGATTGATGGCGGCACCCTGGTGCACCGCATCAACTTCACCGCCGATTTCGTGGGCGACGTCAACTACCCTGGTGTGCGGAACATGATCGACCGGCTGGCATCGACCGGCCCCACTATCGCCCCCGAGCGATTGGTTGATGGTTGTCTCGAACTGTTGGGCCATTACGAACTGCCCGAAGAAACCCGCACTATGCTGGCAGCCCAGGCGGAAAAAGGTGGGGTTCTCCACACCGACGCTGACGACTTCGCCAATCGAGTTAGCGAAACGCTGCAAATGATTGTGGCGACCAAAGAATATCTCTACGCGTAGCCACAATTGCGGGCAGTCGGTGAACGGCAGCCCGTTGACCGAAATGAATACCCCATCGTGGGCAGGAGGAAATCGTGACCGTTAACAAGAAAGATCCGGTGCTGGTTGTGCTTCAGATGTCGGGCGCCTTTGACGCCCTGAACACCTTTATTCCTTACAACGATCCCCTGTACCAGGACTACCGGACACACCTGAAGGTGGAACCCGAGCACGTCCTGGCGGTTAATGACCAGGTTGGTTTCCATCCCGCGATGGGCCCGATCAAGAATATGTACGACGATGGCAAGGTTGCGGTCATTCAGGGAATCGGCTACCCCAACCCCATCCGCTCGCACTTCCGCTCCATGGATATCTGGCACACCGCCGAACCCGCCAAGATGGGCACCGTCGGCTGGTTGGGTCGCACCATTGATGACCTTGATCCCCATAAAGAAAATGTGCTCACCGCCGTCAACTTTGGTCGCGGCCTCCCCCGGGCCCTCGCTGCCCCAGGTGTTTCGGTCGCCTCGGTGGGTAATCTGGAATCCTACGGCGTGTTAACCTCCATCGACAGCGCCGACCAGCGCATGGAAGCCCTGGACATATTCGCCCGGATGTATTCCCCCATGCTGGGCTCCGGCGCCGTCAACGACTACATCTCTCAAACCGGACTCGACGCACTGAAAGGCGCCGACATCCTCAGCACCGCGCCGGAAAAGTATTCCTCCACCATTGAATACAACGGCGATTACTTCTCCCAGTGGGTCAAAAACGTAGCGCAGGTGCATCTCGCCGACTTCGGTACGCGTGTCCTGTACACCGGCTACAACCCCGGCGCCTTCGACACCCATGCCAACCAGCCGGCAGCTTTCCATCGGCTCTGGTCTGACGTGTCCAACGCCGTCAGCGACTTCTACTACGACCTGAAAGAGCATAACTCCGGCGAAGAAGTGGTTATGCTCTTGTTCACCGAATTCGGCCGCCGCGTCAAAGAGAACGGCTCCGGCACCGACCACGGGTCGGGCAGCGTCGCTTTCGTGATTGGCGACGGCGTTAAGGGTGGTCTCTACGGCGAGTATCCGTCTCTCGAGCCGGGCAAGCTGGACGAAGGCGACCTCAGGTGGAACACCGATTTCCGCAGCGCCTACGCCACCATCCTGGACCAGTGGATGGGTGTCGACTCCCAGGAAATCCTGGGCGGAAACTACGAGCACCTGGATTTCATCAAGTAACTAGAATCGGTAGTTGCAGATGCGGCCGGCTCATTTCCGGGTCTGCCCATCGGCAACTCTGCCAGTAAGGTGAGGCAACATGGTAACGCAGATTGCGCCGGTTACATTTCAATACAGCCATACCATCGGGCGCCAGGAATCGCGGGGCGGCAACGGGTTCTTCAACCCGGTAGCAGTCACCCGAGGACCCGGCGACCGCATCTACGTGCTTAGCCGCGGCACCGAAACTCCGGCTTTCTTCCCCTGCAAACGGGTAACCATTTGCTCTATTGATGAAGAATACATCGGAGAATTCGGAGAAAAGGTCGGCCCCGAAGACGCCGTTCCCACCGCCCACGATGGCGCCTTTTTCTGGCCCACGTCCGTCGCGCTGGATAGTCAAGGCAATGCCTATGTCGCCGACGAATGGCTGAATCGCATCTCAGTCTTCACACAGGATGGCGACTGGATTGGCAAGTGGGGCGTCGCCGGCGATGGCGATGGCGAGATCAACCGACCGTCGGGATTGGCCTTCGACAAAGACGACAATATGTACCTGGTGGACAGTTGCAACCATCGGATCCAGGTATTCACCAAGGACGGTCAGTTCCTCTTCAAGTGGGGAACCCAGGGCTCCGGCGAAGGTCAGTTCAGCTTCCCGTGGGGCATTGACATTGACCATAATGGAGACGTTTACGTCGCCGACTGGCGCAACGACCGCATTCAGAAGTTCAGCGCCAACGGCCAGTTCCTGATGCAGATCGGCAGCTCAGGCCAGGGCGATGGCGAGTTCAATCGACCCACCGACGTTGCCGTGGACAAAGACGGAACCATCTACGTGGCCGACTACAAAAACGACCGCCTGCAGGTCTTTGATGCTGACGGCAGCTTCATCACCGTGGTCGAAGGACAGGCCACCCTGTCCAAGTGGGGGCGCGAACGCGTGGACTTGGACCCCGTGATTCTGCGGGGACGGCAGAAGGCCCAGAACCTGGAAGATCGGGAAGGGCCTTTCCAGGGCCCCATCTCCGTTGACGTAGACGACGAAGGCCGCGTATTCGTAGCCGAGACCGCGCGTCACCGCTTGCAAGTCTTCCTCAAACAATCCAGCCTGTACGCCGGCGACCCTCTGTAGAGTCAGCACCGAGTAAACCGGCACGGCGCGTTTTGCCCTGCCGACAGCGCCGAACATGAAGGCGGGCAGCCCCAACGGGTTGCCCGCCTTTTGTTTTGGGGAACCTTCCTGGTTGGTGGGATTATCCGGCAGCGATCCAGTCAGCCACGCGTTCGCCGATCATAATTGTAGTGCAGTTGGTGTTGGCCCGAATCACGTCCGGCATGACGGATGCATCCGCCACCCGCAAAGCTTCAATCCCGTGTACCCGACAGTATTGGTCAACCACCGCCATCGGGTCGCTGGCCGGCCCCAGCTTGCAAGTGCCGGACAAATGCTGCCCGATACAAACTTCCCGCAGCATCCAGTCGTCCAGAGCTTCGTCAGACACCAAGTCGGCTTCAGTCGGCGAGATTAGACCGTTGTAGATGCCCTGGAACGCGTCGTGCGCCAGCAAATCCAGGACGATCCGCACCGACTCCCGCATCCGCTCGCGATCCCAGGGATCCTCCAGATAACGACAATTGATGTGAGGCTGCACATCAGGGTCAGTTGACTGCAATGTCAACTCGCCAGCGCTTTGAGCCAGTTCCATCATGCACGTCATCCTGATCCCCTCCTCCGCAAACGGGTCGCCTCCCAATGGCGTTGAGAAGGAGGACGGGAAGATTTGCATATCGTTGCGGGCGTCGGAACCGCTGGCCGTGTACCGCAACACCGTCTGGATTCGGGGAGCCGTTGGATCCAGCGGAAAATCGTCCGTAACCCGCACCCGCACCGGCACCAGCGGATGGTCGCGCAGGTTCTGCCCCACGCCAGGCAGGTCTTTGATTACGCCAATACCCAATTTCTGCAGCTGCTCGGCCGGCCCAACGCCCGACAGCATCAACAGTTGTGGTGACGCAATCGCGCCGCTGCACAAAACGATTTGTTCGCCCTCGATCTGGAACGTGTCGCCCCCGCTTTCGGCTTCAACCCCCGTTGCGCGCCGGCCATCAAACAGAATGCGCCGGACGCGCACGTTGGCCCGGATCGTCAGGTTCAACCGATGCCGGTTGGGATTGACATACGTCAGCGCAGTGCTCATCCGCACGCCGTTGGGGTTGTTCATTGGAAACGGCCCCACGCCTGTGGAATCCGGATGGTTGTGGTCGTATACCTCGGCGTACCCAACATCCAGGCAAGCCTGATTGAATGCTTCCTGCAACGGCAACCACGCCTCGCGCTTGTGCCGACGCACCGGAATCGGGCCGTCAAAGCCGTGGAAGTCATCCCGAATATCGGTGTCGGTCTCCAGTTTGCGGAAAAACGGCAGTACCTTGATGTAGCTCCACTCATCGTTGCCCCAACTGGCCCACCGGTCGTAGTCCTCCGGCACGCCGCGCAGGAAGACCTGCCCGTTGATGGCGCTAGTGCCGCCGACCACCCGACCCCGAGGCACTGCCACCGGCTCGGTTTGCTGCGGCGTGCCAGTCCCCACGAACGACCAGTTGTGCGGCGCGCCCATTTCGGAGGCGGTGGGTGCGTAGCCAAACTTCAGGTCGTCGGGCGTCTGCTCCAGATCGGTGTACTCCGGCCCCGCCTCCAACAGCAGAACCGAACGATCAGGGTCTTCCGACAACCGGGTGGCCATGGTTCCGCCGGCAGATCCGGCTCCAATCACGATGACGTCGTATTTCATTGCGTTGCTCCTTGGCAAAGCTCCCTGGCAAATAATGGCTTTCCGAAATCCCCTCAACTAAATGGCTTGCAGGAATTCGTCGGTGGCCATCACCCGGCCCTGACGCGGATAGACCTTTTCGGTTAACACGCGGTGAACCTCCGGGTCGCCATCGGAACAGGCGTCGGACAGCACTATGAAGCTGTAATTCACATCCACCGCCCAGCGGACGCCCGACAGTACGCAGCCACTGGTGGCGACCCCCATAATCACCAGGGTATCGCGTCCCATCTCACGGAGGGTCACGTCCAACGCCGTCGTGGAAAACGGCCCTGGTCTGACTTTGGTGATGACCAGTTCCCCTTCCGCTGGCGTCACGCCCTCGTGCAATTCAATGTCCGGAGCATAGTCGGCGAACGGCCCGCCCCGGTGCACCACGTATATCACCGGAATGCTCGCTGCTCTGGCCCCGTCCAGCGCGCGGGCGGCGTTCTCCACTACCGCCACCGGGTCGCTGGCTACGTTGGCGATAATGCGTTGCTGGAAATCCATTATCAACACGGCAGTCTTGGCCGGGTCAATCTGTGTCGATTGTTGCGTCATGGCGGTCCTCCCGCAATCCTTTGGGTGATTGTTTGTGGGTGATTATTGGTGCGGGATAGCCCGCATCGTTGGCGCTTCGTTGGGGTCAGGTGATTCGCCGCCCATTATAACCCAGCACCGGATGGGACGCCCCAGCCACGCCAAACAAAAAGAGCTGCCGACTCGCATCGGCAGCCCAAAAGTCGACTGTCATCGGTGGAACCATGCGCCCGGTTGGGCTGGAATCACCGTGCGCGTCACAGATTCAACGGGTGCTCTTCGTAATCTTTCACCTTGTTGTAAATCTGCAGGCGATGTCGTGCCGCTTCGAGCACGAAAATGCGATCCTGTTGGTCAATCTTCACCGCCACCGGCCGCCGGAATCGCCATTCCGGTTCCAGGTCAACCCGACGGCGCGCCTTGATGATGTCAGGATTAGCGTCGATGTAGGTCTGTGTCCAGGGCGAAGGCTGCTGCGCGTCGCCAACCAGGGACGTGATGAACCGACCATCCGGGCCGTACACCTGCAAGCGGTGGTTCCCCCAGTCGGTAACGTAGACATCGCCCTCCGAATCGACCGCAACGCCGGTGGGCCCGTGCAGGTCTCCCAATCCGGACGCCGACGCTTCAAACTTCATCAGGAAACTGCCATCGGCATCGAATTTCTGCACCCGGTCATTCTTCCAGTCGGCAACGTAGATATTCCCGCAGTCGTCCAGGCACAATCCCCACGGCATATTGAACTGGCCATCGTCTGCCCCCTGACATCCGAAACCGCCCAGATATTTGCCGTCTTTGGTGAACCGTTGCACTCTGTGATTCAGGGCATCCACCATGACCAGGTTTTCGTCGGCGTCGAACGCCATGCCGCTGGGGGCGTTCAGTTGCCCCTTGCCGTCGCCCGCTTCACCCCAGCTGCACTGGAAGGCGCCATCCGGATCGAAAATTGACACCCGGTTCAGAAAATCATCAGTGGCGTAAACACTGCCAGCACCGTCAAGCGCTATGGAACGGGGCCAGACAAATTGCCCGTCGCCGCGCCCAAACGCGCCAAACTGGCCCAGGAATTGATGATCCAGCGTTACCTTGCTGATGCGTTGGCCCAGCTCCTCAGCGCCGCGGTTAATCACGAACACCGTGTCGTCGTCGGCCAGGGCAAAATCCTGCGGCGTCCAGAACCCCTGACCGGACATTCCGTACATTCCCAGGCAGTAGCTGTAGTCGAACACCCTGCCGGCGGCAACTGTGGTTAGCATGGTTGACCTCCCAGATGATCCCGGCGCAACGTGCTACACGAACGCCATTTGCTCGAAATTGCCGCCGACTATGGGCACCGCGTCCAACCCTAACCACCGCTCGATCACCGTAGAATACAGGCCGCGGAAATCGTAGTTGGGCGCCAGGTCGCCCTGCGACAGGTCTTCCGGCTTCAACGAGGGATAGGCGCCGTACATCCCGCCCTTCACCTGATTCCCGATTACGAAGGCTGCGCCGCCGGCGCCGTGGTCGGTTCCGGTGCCGTTGTCTTTGACGCGGCGACCGAACTCGGTGAACAGCACCATAATCAGGTTGTCGCCAGCATCGTGCTCTGCCAGGTCATCGAAAAAGTCGCTGATGGCGCGGGACATATCGATCCACAGCTTGGTGTGCATCGGCGGTTGATTGAAGTGCGTGTCGAAACTGCCGTGCTGGGTATAGAACAACTGCGTGCCCAGATCCGCCAGGTACACCTGCGCAATGTCCCGCAGATACTTGGCAATCGGCGTTTCGGCGTACTCTACCGTGGACGAATACTGTTCAGGAGCAGAGCGGATGATGTCAGCGCCCTTCAGGGCGTCTCGGCCCGTCTGCCCCAGATAGTCCATCACCGGGCCAGTGCCCATCGTTGGCGAATACATGCGCGCGAACCGGTCCAGCAGCTGGTTCCGCTCTTCCTCGGCAGACACACCGGGCACGCTGGACAGCACACCGTAGGATTCCAGGCCGGAAACCGACGTCACCGGCACACCGCGCAGGGCCAGCGCCCGCGGCAACCCCTGCCCGAAATTCACGGCCTTGAGCACATTTTCGCCAGTCGGGTCCAGGTCGCGTATGACGCGGCCGGCCCAGCCTTCGGTGCCCACCACGTCGGGCTCGCACGTGTGCCAGATGTCCATGGAGCGGAAATGGGAACGCGGCGAGTTTTCGTATCCAATGCCGTGGATAATCGCCACCTTCCCCTCGTCGTACAACTTCTTGAACGGCCCCATGTTGGGGTTAAACCCCAACTCGTCGTTGATGGGCAAAACCTGGTCTTCCGGGATACCGACCTTGGGCCGGTTATCCCGATAGTGCGGGTTCGTGTACGGGATAATCGTATTGAGGTAGTCATTGGCTCCGGTCATCTGCAGAACCACCACCACCGGGTCTTTCCTGGTTGACGTCATGTCATTCCTCCCTGGCTTCTACCGACATCCAGTCAGCATCAATGCTATTAGGCAAGCCGAGCTATTAGGCAAACTGAAAATCCCGAGACGCTGCAATCAAGGCCAGCATCACACCAATGCGTTTTTCGGACTCCGCCGCCTCAGCGTCAGTGTCCCAACGCAGGTCTCCTTCGCTGGCGGCCTGATCCAACAATTCCGAGCGCGTGATGTCTCCAACCTCCAGCGGCCCCACCATTTCCAGGCAAGCATCCACCAAAGCATCGGGATTCAACGTGCCCCGGGAGCGGAGATTGCCGACTATTGCCTGCACGCCGGGGAGGGAAGTGTCCCCCAGGAGGCTGGCCGCAAAGTTCACCCTGCGCACCAGCGCGCCGCCGTCGATCCATTCAGACCCGGTGTGCCAACTCTCCACGCTGGGCGGGTTCAGCAATTCCTGTCCCTGATAGCCACACTCGAAAGCCAACGAATTGAACCCCGGGCGCGGTCCAACAAAGTTCCCAGCCATCCGCGCCGTGCTGACCACCAGGTCGGCAGGACTCTTGACGCGGGAATACTTCGCGGCCTTGAAGAAATCGGAATTGAACAACACACGCAACATCGACCTGATGTTCCCGTCAGATTCGTCATAGGCGGCGACCAGTTGGTCGATGGCGTCAGGGTCATTGGGCGGCGTAATGTTCCAGCTGGGCACCTGCGGCTCATCAGCCACAAAGAAGTTGTACAGGTGGCGAGCCAGGAAACGGGCCGTCGCCGGCTGGTCGGCCACTATGTTTATGATGTCCTGGCCGTTGAAATTGCCGGTTTGCCCCAGGAAGGTCTTGTCGCCCTCGTCGTGGTCTTCCGGCCTATACTCAAAATTCCAGTAGAACCGCCCCAGCGGGTTGCGCGGAATCTTGGGGCCAATTGTCCATCCGGTGAATGCCCGGGCCGCTTCCTTGATGTCATCTTCGGAGTAGTTGCCGACCCCCATTGAAAACAGTTCCAGCAGTTCCCGACCCCAGTTTTCGTTAATGGCCCCCCGGTGGTTGCCGTTGTTGTCCAGCCAGAAAATCATCGCCGGGTTGCGGGCCAACTCAACCAGCAGGTCGCTGAAGTTGCCCAAACCGCACCGGCGGAACATCCCAATCTGCTGGGTCAGTTCAGGCGGATTATCCACCTTGGAGTTGCCGGTGGCGAAAAGTTGGTGCCAGAACAGCGCCATCTTCTCTTCCAACGGCCGGTCGGTGTTGACCATGCGGTAAACCCACTCGGCCTGATTGAGTGGCGGCCCCAACGCACCCTCATAACCCGGCATAAACCGGAAGAGCAGATCATCATCCACCGGGTCGAACGCCTCGGTGTTCAGCAACTCTTCCACCGTTGCTTCGTAGCCTTTGGCGGCCCGCTCTTGCAGTTCTGCGTGAGTTGCGCCGAATCCGGCCCGACGCATCAGGTGGCCCATCAGCGCAACGTCTTCTCGATTGGCCATCGGTTTACCTCCTGTGTAGTTGACCCGTGGGCCAACTGTGGTATGTGGTACACGAACCCGACAATGCTATAGCCGCTATGCTACGGAATAGGGATAACCCTGTCAAGAATTAATCGGTTAGCCTCACGTCCGGGCGACGCGCGTTTGCTCGCGGCGCTCGACGCATCCATATCGCTTGACCCTGCCGCCGGTTTCTCCGGTTTGTTGCGTATCCACACGACTGCAATCAGAGCCCCGGGAAGGGTTCTCCCCAGCGATCCTGGTAAACGACATCCGTGAGCGGGCCACGCCCCACGGGTCCGAAATTCCCAATCGGATACCCTATCGGCAGGATGGCATAGGAATGGACTCCAGGCGGCAGACCCAGTATGGCTTCCACTTCTTTTTCGTGGCGCAGATGCCTGGTGGTCAGCGTGGCGCCCAAGCCCAACGCCCGTGCAGTCAGCAGCATATTCTGCACCGCCGGGTATATGGAGGCGCCCGCTGACCTGGTTGGAGGCTCGTCCCCGTCGTTCTGGCACGCCACAATCCAGATGGGAGCCTCGTGGTAATGCTCGGTCAGATATTCCACCGCGTTATGTTGACGCCGGTATCGCGCCGGATTCGAGCCCGGCGGCGGCTCACTGCCGCGGTAGCGGGGGCCAACGACTTCGTCAAAAGCCTTTTGATACCACACCTGCACCTTTTCCTTGATCGCACGGTCTTTAATGACCATGAACCGCCACCGTTGATTGTTCCCGCCGCTCGCCGCGCAAACACCGGCTTCCAGAATCTTCCGAACCAGCTCGTCGGGAACCGGGTCAGTTTTCAATCGCCGCATCGCCCGCGTCGTTGGTATTATTTCAAATAGATCCGTGTCTTCGGTCATTGTTACACCTCGTACTTTGTTACGACTTTTGTTGTCATCGCTTGTCCCCGTTCAGAAACGCGGCTCCCGCTTTTCCAGGAAGGCAGTCATGGCCTCATTGGGAAATGGCGTAGCGAAGCACCGGGCAAAGGCCTTGATACTGTACTCCGACGCTGCTTCACCACCCACGTCCAGCCACTGCGACACGACCTGCTTCTGGGTGGCAAGCACGTAGCGGCTCATGTTCAGGAAACCACGGGCCAGGCCCAGCGCAGCATCCTGCAACTGGCGGGCTGGCACGATTTCATCAATCAGACCGATGCTGAGCGCGGCTGCGGCGTCAATGGTCTCCCCGGTCAGAATCAGACGTCGGGCGCGGCCCAAACCCACCGTGGGCGGCAGCAACGATGCTTCAATCACCGACGGCAGCCCCACCTTTACTTCGGGCAAACCAAAGCTGGCATCATCCGACGCAACCCTGATGTCGCAGGCCAGGGCCAGTTCCAGCGCACCGCCCAGACACGGGCCTCGTATCGCGGCCACCACCGGCAGCGGCGCGTTGAGCAAACTGCGGGCGGCGGCGTGGAGAGTACGGATAAACGTTTCGGCGGCCAACGGGTCCAGGTCTTTCATTTGTCGCAAGTCCACACCCGCTGAGAATGCCCGGTCGCCCGCGCCACGGAGCACAATCGCCCGCAGGTTTTCATCTCCACCGCACTCGCCGACCCGTTCGCTAAGGGATCGGAATACGTCAAGCCCGAGCAGGTTGAGGTCTGTCCTGCCCTCTATCGAAAGGGTGGCAATGGCATCAACCTGTTCTATGGATACTCCGGTGAACAATTCCGCTTCCCCGTCCGGGTCGGCTTGCCAGCCAGGACTTGCAGCCGGCAATCGATTAGTCGTCAGCCACCCCCGCGGCGGCCGTGATTGTCGTGGTTACGTCCGCAGCGCTATCTACGTCCCCAGCGCTTTCGATGAAGCGCAACACCTCAAAGTTGAAGATGTCCGGCTTCTCAAAGTATACCGAGTGGCCCGCTTCCGGAACCTTCAGCAACCTTGACCCTGGAATAGCCCTGGCCCCGGCCTCAATCACCGGCGGCGGCGAAATCGCATCTTCCTCGCCGACAAAAAAGAGGGTCGGCACGGTAAGCCGAGCCAGGTCGTCAGCGCTCGGCCCAGCGGGCTGCCCTCCGGGGGGCTCGTGTCGCAACGGGTTGGTGCGGGAAATCTGGAGGTAAAGGTTGGCCAGGTTGGGATTGCGCTGCACGAAAATCGGCGCCACCGCCCGGAACCCGATCTCCCCGCTGGGAGTGTGGCTGTCTCGCCAGATGCGTTGCTGTTCCAGTACCTCCGGCGCCTCCATCCCGCCCACCGTGTCGGCCATCACCAGGCTTTTGGCGCGCTGCGGGTATGCCACCGCAAACCCCAGCATAGAGCGGCCGCCCATCGACTGGGCAACCAGATGGGCTGACTCAATTTCCAGATGGTCCAACAGCCCGCGCAAGTCGTCGACAAAAGACCCGGCGCCCGGCCCACCGGGTACGTCGAACGAGTGGCCGAAACCACGCTGGTCAAACGTTACGCACCGGTACCGCTGGGAGAAAAATGGTATTTGTTGCCACCAGCTGAGCAGATTGCCGCCGGCGCCGTGGGCGAATACGATGGTGTCGCCTTCGCCATAGCTCTGGTAGTGTAGGTCGATTCCATTGATTTTCGCGCTGCTCACGTTGCACCTCTCGATCAGCAATTAGGAGCCAAGTTCACTGCATCGCCGGGATTCTAACACGGATTAACGTGAAATTAGCCCCGCCCGCTGAGGGAGAGGAGTTAGGGTGAGGGCAGTACCCCCTCACCCTCAGCGAGCAGGCGCAGCAAGGGCCGTACTGCAGCCCCCCGCCCGCACCTTGATTGCTGTTAGACTGGCCCATAATACTCAAACCCCACACTCACGGAGGGATCATGGCTCGCACCCCAATCGTAACCAGAGAATCAGTGCCACAAAATCAGCTGGCGGCTTTCGACGCAATGGTCGCGGAGCGTGGCGGAGTACCAACCACCGGCCCCGGTTCCGTAATGCTGAACGCTCCTGATGCCGCCGAGCGCGCGCTCGGTTTGGCGCTATATCTGCGCACCGACACTTCGCTGGAACCCCGCATACGGGAGTTGGCGATGCTGGTGGCCGCTCGGGAAAATGACTGCCAGTTCATCTGGAACGCCCACGCTCCGCCGGCGCGTCAGGCGGGTTTGCGCGACGAGATTGTGGATGCCCTCCGCGATAAAAATGAGCTGCCAAACCCGGCGGCTGACGAAGCCGCTGTCGTGAATTACGGACAGGAATTCTTCCGAACCCGGCGCGTCAGCCAGGCTGCCTTCGACGCGGTGGTGGCCCAATTTGGCGTACCAGGCGCCACGGAGTTGACCACCCTCATGGGCTGCTATGCGATGCTGGCGTTCAACGTAAACGCTTTCGGCGTTGAACTGCCGGAGCAACTGACCGAAGCGCCGCTGCCCATCTAGCGCAGCCGTAACACTATCTAGCGCAGCGGTAACATTCTCCGTCATTCCCGTTCCGTCATTCCCGCGCAAGCGGGAATGACGGAACGTCATTATTGCACCGGACGCTGGATTACGCATTGCGCCGGAATAACGTGCGCTCAACGTTAAACGTGCGCTTAACGTCAAATGACCCCAACCGGAGGGGAAGCTATGACCAGTCCACGCGCAGCATGGCTCGCTCAAGTGGTGGAAGATGCCATTGAACCTGAGTTGCCCATTTGCGACCCGCACCACCACTTTTGGGATCGCGCCGGCGACCGCTATCTCCTCGACCAGCTTACCGAGGACGTTGGCGGCGGTCACAACATTGCCCAGACGGTTTTCATCGAATGCCATTCCATGTACCGTGCTCAGGGGCCGGCAGAGTTGCGGTCCGTCGGCGAAACCGAATTCGTGCAGGGCATCGCCGCCCAGAGCGCCAGCGGGCAATACGGCCCAACGGCAGTCGCCGCCGGCATCGTGGCCAACGCCAACCTGATGCTGGGCGCAGCGGTGCAGCCGGTGCTGAAAGCCCACCTCGCCGCCAGCGGCAACCGGTTCCGCGGCATCCGTTTCTCCTGCGCCTGGGACGCCAGTCCCGAAGTAGCGCCCGGCAGCGCCAACACACCGGGAATGCTGCAGGATTCCAGTTTCCGCGCGGGTTTTGATTGCCTGCAGCAGCTGGGCCTGAGCTTTGACGCGCTGGTATATCACACTCAACTCGGTGAACTGGCCGACCTGGCGGCAGCCTTCCCCGACGCCGCCATCATCCTGAACCACGTCGGGCGTCCTCTCGGGGTCGGTCCCTACGCGGCGCAGCGGGAGCAAGTGTTCGCGGACTGGCAGGCCGGCATCGCCGCCGTTGCCGCTTACCCCAATGTGGTCGTCAAACTGGGCGGGTTTGGCAACCTGATCAGCGGTCACGGTTGGAATCGGCAACCCGTTCCGCCGACCTCTGCGGAGGTAGCCGAGGTCATTGCGCCCTGGCTTACCTTCTGCATTGACCAGTTCGGGCCGGAACGCTGTATGTTTGAAAGTAATTTCCCCGTGGACCAGGCATCCTATGCCTACACCACGGTGTGGAACGCGTTTAAGCGCGTTACCAGCGGTTACTCACCCGCAGAGAAAGCCGCCATGTTCCAGGGCACGGCGGTTAAAGCCTACCGCCTTTAGCAAGTCCTCTATTCGCTCCCTCTCCCTTGATGGTAGAGGGTTGGGGTGAGGGTGAAGACCCCACACCGCCAACATTTTCACAAAGGAGTACACGATGACACTGCAATGGGAACACGTCGCCGGACCATTCAGCCGCTTGACCGAAGGCCCCGCCTGGGATGGCCAGAGGCTGCTGTTCACCTACATTCCGGCCAGCCGCATCATGGCCTACGACCCCGAGACCGGGGAGTGCAGCAGCTACCGTGAGAACACCAACCACACCAACGGCCTCGCCTTCGACGCTAATGGCCGCCTCTACGGTTGCTGCTCCGGCGGGCGCGCCATCGTGCGGTTCGAGCCGGACGGGAGCACGACCACTATCGTTGACAGTTTGGACGGGCAGCCGCTGAACACTCCCAACGACCTGGCTATTGACCGGCAGGGGCGTATCTGGTTCAGCAACCCGTGGAACGCCGTCAACATCGACCCCAGCGAACAACAGGTAATCGCGAACAAGGACATTCTGCGCGCCGACCCACAGCCCGACGGAAGCTACACGTGCCAGCGCATGACGTTCGACACCACCGGCACCAATGGATTGCTCATATCGCCGGACGATAGTCGTCTGTATATGATCCAGACCGATGCCGAGCCTGGCGGTGTGCGCGAACTGCGCTCGTATCCCATCAATGCCGACGGGTCGTTGGGCCAGTACATCGTGCTGCACCAGTTCGGCCAGGACCAGCGCGGCCCGCAGCGCGGCATTGACGGTATGTGCCTGGATTCGGAAGGCAACATCGTCGGCGCCGCCGGCAATCACGAGAGCGGGCCGGGCCCCATGATTTACGTCTGGACACCGGGGGGCAGGGTTCTGGAAACCTACCCGATGCCGGTGGGTGTGGATATGCCAACCAACTGCGCCTTCGGCGACGCCGACCAGAGCAGCCTGTACGTTACCACCATCGGGGGGCACCTCCTGCGGCTGCGTAACACCGGGCGTCGCGGCTGGATAATGTGGCCGTCGGTTCGTTAGCCGGCCCTCTCACCCTCTCCCTCTCTCTCGATGTGAGAGGGCGGGGGTGAGGGTGAAAACTCAGGCCCATGACAATCTCACCAAGGAGAAATAAAAAGCATGAAATACGACGTCATCGTTATCGGCGCCGGTTCGGCGGGTTGTGTCGTTGCCGCCCGGCTTTCGGAAGACCCCGACCGCTCGGTGCTGCTGCTGGAAGCCGGCCCCGACTATCCCGACTTTGAGAACTACCCAGACGACCTGAAATTCGGTTACAACGCCACCGCATCCACGCCCGGCGCGCCGCACAACTGGTCATTCCAGGCACAGGGTCGCCCCGAGCAAACCGAACCTATGCCGGTGCCGCGAGGCAAAGTCGTCGGAGGCACCAGCGCCATCAACGGCCAGGTTATCCTGCGCGGCGTTCCGGAAGACTATGACTCTTGGGCCGCCATGGGCAACGATGAATGGGCTTACGTCAATGTCCTGCCCTACCTCCGAAAGCTGGAAACCGATACCGACATCCGCGACGACTTCCACGGCACCGACGGGCCCATACCGGTGCGTCGTTTCCAGAAGTCGGAATGGTTGCCGTTCCAAAACGCCTTTTATCAATCGGCAATTGACGCTGGATACCGGGAAGACCCGGATTTGAACCATCCCGATTCCGGCGGCGTTGGGCCCATCCCGATGAACAACCCCAACGGCATCCGCATGAGCACGGGCTTGACCTACATCAACCCCAACCGCCACCGGCTGAATCTGACCGTGCGTGGCAACGTGGTGGTACGGCGCATTCTGTTCGTGGGCAACAAAGTGTCGGGCGTTGAAGTGGAAAGCGGCGGCGAGATTTTTCAGGTGGAAACTGATCAAGTTGTGCTCAGCGGCGGCGCCATCGCTTCGCCACAGATACTGATGCTCTCCGGCGTGGGCCCCGCCGACCATCTGCGCAGCCACGGCATTTCAGTCATTTTGGACTCCCCCGGCGTGGGCAAGAACTTCCGCGACCATCCGATGGCTCCGGTGCGTCTGCGAGTCAAGGACGATTTCCCGCAAGACGCCGAGGCGCCCCGGATTCAGGCCGCTTTGCGCTACACGGCGAGCAGCTCAAACCTCCGCAACGACATCCAGATAATGCCTTCCTCGTTCTCATTCCCGCTGGGCGGCGACCCGCTGGAAGGCGAAGGCGTGCGGTTCTCCTGCATCCTGGAGCTGGCCGCCGGCCAGGGCGAGGTTACCCTCGCATCGTCAAACCCTCACGACCAGCCCAATCTGTACTACGGGTTCCTGGAGGAACAAGCAGACCGGGAGCGGTTGCGTGAAGCCGTGCGCATCTGCTTCGGATTGCTGGAACACGACGCCTTCAAGGACATCGTCGACGGCCCGTTGACCCCGACCCACGACGATCTGGCCTCTGACGAGACGTTGGACGACTGGCTCAACCGCAATGTCACCACGTCGCAGCATCTGGCCGGCACCTGCAAAATGGGTCCCGATTCCGACCCTATGGCAGTGGTTGACCAGTTTTGCCGGGTTCGAGGGCTGGAAGGATTGCGGGTAGCAGACACATCCGTTATGCCGAACGTGGTGCGCGCCAACACCAACACCACCGCAATAACCATCGGGGAGCGAGTCGCTGACTGGATCAAAACCCAGTAATCAAGACCCAGTAGCTGAAATCAACGCCCCGCCCGCCGAGGCGAACGCGCTGCGACGCCCGCGTCAGTCACCCTGGTTTCAGGCGCGGGCCCCATCGCGGCGCTGCCGTTTGCGGCCCCGGGCGGACAGTTCCATCTTGCGCAGGCGCAGGTTCTGGGGCGTTACCTCAACTAACTCATCGTCGTCGATAAACGCCAGGGCTTCCTCCAGGCTCATCCGGATGGTAGCGTTCAGCCGTTTCGCCACGTCGGCCGTTGACGAGCGCATATTGGTCAGCTTCTTTTCCTTGCAGACGTTGACCTCGATATCGCCGTCCCGACGCTGGCTGCCGACGATCATTCCTGCGTAGACCATGGTGCCAGGATCGATGAATGTGTCGCCGCGGCCCTGGGCGTTGAGGAGGCCATAGGTAACGGCCGGCCCGCCCTCGGAGGCTACCAATACACCGCTGCGCTGGGACTTTACTTCGCCTTCCATTGATTCATAGGACGTGAAAATGCTGTTTTTCACGCCGTCGCCACGGGTGGTCCTCAGGAAAAAAGCGTTGAAGCCAATCAGCCCGCGGGTGGGTATCTTGTACTCCATGTGAACGTAGCCGTTCTCGTCGTACCGCATATCCCGCATCTGGCCCAGGTGTCCGGACAGGTATTCGGTCAGCGCCCCCACGTACTCTTCACGGGTGGTCAAATTGAGTATCTCGAATGGCTCGTGGGTTTTGCCGTCAACGACTTTGGTAATCGGCGCGGGACGGGACACCTGGAACTCGTACTGCTCGCGACGCATGGTCTCGACGAGAATGGAAAGGTGCAACTCGCCCCGTCCGGCAACCACGAACACGTCCGGGTTGGGAGTGGTTTCGACCCGCATACTGACGTTGGTTCGCAGCTCACGCATGAGCCGCTCGTACAAATTGCGGGACGTGCAGTGCGAACCTTCCTTGCCCATGAAAGGCGACGTGCTGACGCCGAATGTCATCCGCACGGTCGGTTCGTTGATGTCGATGGACGGCAAGGCCACCGGGTTTTCGCGGCCGGCTATGGTGTCGCCTATCGAAACCCCTTCCGGGCCGGTAACCGCCACCACGTCACCGGCATAGGCTTCCACTACATCCACCCGTTCCATGCCGCGGAACACGCAGATGCGTTCCAGGTTGTGAATGGTGGGTTCACCGTTTCGGGTCATCAAAGCCACGTCGTCGCGCAGTTTGAGCGTACCGTTGGTAATGCGGCCCACCGCCACCTGACCCATGTAATTGTTGTAGTCCAGCGCTGCGACCAGCATTTGCAGCGGAGCATCCGGATCTCCGGTAGGGGCTGGCACCGAATTGAGAATCGCCTCAAAAAGCGGCTGCATATCCGTCCCCCGGACGTCCGGGTCGGCGGATGCGTAACCCTCGCGGGCCGAAGTGTACAACACCGGATAATCGAGTTGCTCGGATTTGGTCGCCAGTTCCAGGAACAAATCCTGGACCATGACTACCACTTCGGCAACCCTGGCCTCGGGGCGATCAACCTTGTTGATTACCACCATGGGGGTCACGTTCTGTTGCAGCGCCTGGCGTAGCACGTAAGTCGTCTGGGGCATTGGGCCGTCCACGGCATCCACCAGTAGCAGGCAGCCGTCGGCCATGTTCATCACGCGCTCCACCTCGCCGCTGAAATCAGCATGGCCCGGCGTGTCGATGATGTTAATCCGAACGTCCTGGTAGGAAACCGAGGCATTTTTAGCCAGAATGGTGATGCCGCGCTCCCGCTCCAGCGGGTTGGTGTCCATAATCAGCACACCGACCTGCTGGTGGTCGCGGAACACCTTGCCCTGTTTCAACAACGCATCAACCAGCGTCGTCTTGCCGTGATCGACATGGGCTATGATGGCCAAATTGCGAATATCGTTGTTCCGGTAGTCACTCAAAGCAGTTCACCCCACAAGCTATGATAGCATCCGTTGGTCAATATTGCAGGGTTTTACGTGCGCGGATAAGTTTGCCAAACTGCCATTCCCTGCCCTCTGCCATTGCGACGAGGACCCACCCCACTGCCATTGCGGGCACAGCCCGGGAACCTCGCCGCCGTAGCAATGATGATTCGCCGACGTGTGCTCAACCGCAATCCCCTTGCCCTCGACACGGCCCTTGCCGGTATCCAGCCGCGGCGCCCAGCCATCGCCGCAATGTTGGTCGTTATTGTTACACCGCTTCGGCATCCCGGTTTCCATCTTCTATCAGCCGGCCCCGATCTATTCCTTCCCGCATCCGCCCATATTCCGATGACAGCTCGGCCCCGGCAATTAGAATGAAGGCCGAGAAATAGATCCACACCAGCAACGCCACGACCGATCCCAGCGAACCGTAAACTTTTTCGTAGTCGGCGAAGTGATCCAGATAAAGGACAAAGCCGCTTTTACTAACCTCGAACACGATGCCGGCCAGCAGGACGCCGGGCCAGATGTAACGCCAGTGCGTTTTGGTGTTGGGGATGTATTTGTAAATCAACAGGAAAATCGCCAGCGTGAACATGAACGGGATCAATCTGGCGATGATGCTCATGACCTCGCCAGTCAGAAATTCGATCCGGCCGATGCCGGGCAGGGTAATTTGGGCCAGGAACTGCAACGACGCAGTGGTGCCAACGGAAAGCAGGAACAACAGCCCCACGCCGAACGCCATTGCGATGTGCCGCAACTTGGCCAGCCAGAAGGGGCGGTCTTGATGCACGTCCCATGCACGATTGACGGCGCGGCTGATGGCCCCGAATACCGCGCTGGCCGTCCAGAAGAGACCAAGTAAACTGAAGATGCCGAGGAAACTCCTCACACCTCCCACCGCGTCCACGTCGGTGTTCAGCGTATCCGTTGCGCCGGGCAAATAGGTCAGAAAGAACGCCAGCAGCTGCGCCTGAACATCGGTGGAATCAAGAACGACGCTCAACAGGGCCACCAGCCCCAGCGTCATGGGGAACAGCGACAGGATGGCATAAAACGCAACGCCGGCAGCCATGTGTGTAGCGTCGTCGTCGCGCAGTTCGAGTACCGTGCGGCTCACCAACGCGAAGGGCGGTATCGAATTCAGTCGGGCGAGAATCCGCGATTCTTTGGCACGCAGACGCCGGACACGTCGGCGCAGCCAAAACGTCGCCAGCACCTTCGATCTCTGCCACGGCTGGGTTTTCATATTCAAACAATTATCGCATCAGCAGGAGGTCGCCAAATCCGCTGCATTGAGATCGCAATTGGCCCTTGACGCACCGGAGAGCCTGCATCCGGCCCACCCCCCAGTCGGCTGGTGTGGCAGAACATCATATACCGCGTTCCGTGAACACCGCGTCGGCCTGCTCCAGGGCCTCCTCAACATACGGCCACCCACGATACCAGCCGGCTTGCGAGAACACCTCGCAGATTTCGCGGCGACTCATACCCAGGTTGAGGGCGTAGCCGATGTGCTCCCTCAGTTGCTTCATGTGTCCGCGACACATCAGCGCCACCAGGATGCACACCGTCCGCTCTTTGGGTGTGAGATCACCGCGGGCAAATACTTCGCCGTAGTTGTAAGCGTCCACCAGTTCCGCCGTCTCCGGGACCAGCTCGTGGGACAGGGTGTTTTCCAGGTCAACATCGGCCTGCCGACCCCAGCTGCCGCTGCGGAGACGTCGCCCTCGTTCCAGCTTCTCTGCTACTGACTGCACCCAATCGGCCCTCAGGGGCTCGCTGTCTTCACGCTGCCAAATCTCCTGCTCGTTGATTACCCGTTGGGCCTGGGCGAGGGAAGAAACGGTGGCGGGAATGCCAGCGTAGAAAATCAACTGCAAGAAAATCCCTTTTATCTTTTGCGGTGACATTCCCAGGGAAAGTCCTACCCTGATCTGGTGCTGTAGCCCAAACTCCCAGCCGTTGCAGCACTGGGCCGAGATAGTGGCCAAACTCCGCAGCGTTACATCCAGGCCCGGCACCTGCCAGACGCCGCCCCACATAACCTCTTCCTGCAGCTTGACGTAGTCTTTGCTGATGTCCGGCAACGCACCGGTCAGGCGGCCCTGGGGCACATACTGGTCAATAAAGGCGTGGAGATTGGCAGCCTTCCGGGCGAGGCCATCTGCGGTGTCCATCTTTCGTTCTCCTGTTCGTTCTCCCGTATATTGAACTTGCCCAACCAGGCCCGGAATCCGGGAACCTCACCGGCTCAGGTACCGCGTTCCTGGAAAACCTCGTTAGCCTGCCCCAGGGCATCTTCAACGCAGGGCCAGCCTCGATACCAGCCAGCCTGCGCGAACACCTCGCAAATCTGTTTCTGGTCAAGCCCAGCGTCCAACGCATAGCCAATGTGCCGTTTCAGCTGTTTCATGTGCCCACGACACATCAGCGCTGCCAGGATACACACCATGCGTTCTTTGGCGGTGAGGTCTGCTCGCCGCCACACCTCACCGAAGTGATAGCCGTCAACCAGGTCGGCGGCTTCCGGCGCCATTTGCTGCGCCAACGAGTTTCCAACTTCCTCGGCGGCATATTCGCCCCAGTACTTGACCCGCAACGCCCTGCCCTGTTTCAGCATATCCTCAATTGAATCCAGCCATTCGACGTCCAACGGCACATCCTGAGATTTCCATTCCGCGCGTTCGTTGATCACATCCTGCGCGATGCGAAGACCAAATACGGTGGCCGGCACTCCAGCATAAAACAGGAGTTGAATGAAAATCCCCTTAATCTGCTGTGCAGTAATCCCGACGGTCAGGGCGGTTCTTACCTGGTGCTCCACACCGAAGTCATAGCCATTGACGCATTGGGCGGTGATGGTAGCGAAGCTGCGCAACTTCAGGTCCAGTCCGTCGACCAACCAGACCCCACCCCACATCAATTCGTGCTGCACGCGAACGAAGTCGGCTAAAACCGGATTGGGACGGGCGTAGGGCAGATATTGGTCGAAAAACTGTCGAAGTTTTGCGGACTTTTCTTGCAACTCCGCTACTGTGGTCATGCAAATACCCTCCGGTCGTCGAAACTGCCAATCAGGCGGTCACTTCCCCAAACACCGCTTGCGCCTGTTCCAGAGCGTCCTCCACATGAGGCCAGCCCCGGTACCATCCGGCCTGGGCAAACACTTCGCAAATTTCACCCTTTTGGAACCCCATCTCCAGGGCGTATCGGATATATTGCCTCAACTGCTTCCAATGGCTGCGGGCCATCAGCGCCGCCAGGACGCACACCATCCGCTCTTTGGGCGCCAGTTCATCCCTCACCCATACTTCGCCAAAGTTGTACCCGTCGACGATATCCGAAGCTTCGGGCGCCAGGCGCTGGGTCAGCGACCCTTCAACTTCACCGTTGGCCGGCTCTCCCCAATGTTTTCGCCGGAATTCGCGGCCTCTTTGCAACTTCTCCTCTACCGTGTCCAGCCAGTCCGCAGCCACGGGCACGTCCGCGGCTTTCCATTCATCGCGCTCGTTGATTACGCCCTGAGCTTGCAGCAACCCATGCACAGTAGCCGGAATTCCAGCGTAGAACAGCAACTGAATGAATATCCCCTTGATTTGCTGAGGAGTCATGCCCATGGTGAGCCCGACCCTGATCTGGTGCTGCAAGCCAAAATCCCAGCCGTTCACGCACTGGGCCGAGATGGTCGCAAAGCTGCGCAGTTTCACGTCCAGCCCGGGCGCCGGCCAGATTCCGCCCCACATCAGCGGCTCCTGGATTCGCGCGTAGTCGGGAGAAATGGTCGGAATGTCGCTTTCGGCCGGCAGATATTGCCCAAAATCCTGCGCCCGCCGGGCCAGCTCATCGGGTGTGGACATGGGCGGTTACTCCTGGGCAGACCGACCTGGCAAGGGCCGGCGTGTTTCGTTCGTGTAGGCCGGAGAGCTTCGGACTCTACGTTGGCTTCGGACTTTGCGTTGTTGGCTTAGAGCCTATCCTAAAAACGGGTAACACCCGCACGAAAATGGGGTTATTAGGATAGGTTATTAGCCGTCTACTGCGTGGCCAATCTTACCTGACTTGGCCAACAGCAGGGTAGTCGGTGGGCGTCCATGTCGGATTCATGCAATTTGAAAATGGGCTTCGGTGGGGATGCAGCCCACTCCGTTGATGGGCACCATGTCCTGGGGGCACGCGGAAAAAGCGACAATGCAATCCATTTCCGCCCGCAGCTCCACGTAATCTCCCGGTTTCGACACCGGCGGTTCTAAGCTCACTGCGCCATCCGTCGCTACCGGTATGTTCATAAACAGGTTCCAAGGGCTGGGTGTCTCCGGTGGCGTCAGCCCGAGTTCAGCCAGGGCAGCGGCCAGGTTGTCGGTGCAATTGTCATGATATTCGGCGCAGCCCAGGAGTTCGTAACGGTAACGGTCGCAGGCGGCCAGCAACGTATCGTGAATCCCGCCGGAAGGGTCATCCACTACGGTCAAGATGGGTCTCCGGTGGTTAGTAACCATCGACTGACCCACCACTGGCATGATGCGACCGAGGGAGGTTCGGGAATGCTCCATCGACATGAACTCGGTCATGTCCGCACGGTTGAAGGCCCACGTATCGACCACTTGCTGCCCGTGGGTATTGACTACCCTGACGCGCTGGCCTTTGGCGACAAATGACGCTTTGCCGCGCCGGGCAGGAATGGTAATCAGCGATCCTGTTGTCATATTTGGCATCGCTCCTCATGCGGACAATACCGTGGGGCAGACTACGAACCTGACCCAGACTTCCGGTGGCCCGTCCGGGACCGGCAACCGATGCAGTTCTTTCAGCGTATCCAACCTGGGTTCATCATATTCCGATAGCCTGGTCCATACAATCGCCGTTTTGCCGGAGAGCCGATAGGCGGCGGTTGGGCTGCCAGGCCGTGGATGCTTGGCAAACGGTTTGCGTTGACTGTGTCTGAGCAGGGTCATACACTGCCCCGGTTATTGGTGGACTCAGCCATCCGGTATGGTTTTCGGTAATCGCTACTAATCGGGCCTGAAAAGGGTTGGCCTCAATGGAAGATTCCTCCGAGCCAGTATTGGCATACCGGTGGGTGGTTATGGGGATCTGGCTGACCGCCAGCGTCTCCGGGTTTATGATTATGTCCACCATCGGCATCCTGCTGCCCGCCATCAGCGCCGAGTTTGGCCTTTCGCCCTTCCAGCAGGGGATGCTGGGTTCTGCCGCCTACTGGGGCAACCTGGCGCTGGCAATCCCGCTGGGTTGGTGGACTTCCCGGTTCACACCAAAGATTCTGACCACTGTGACCATGGTCCTGGGAACGCTGTTCCTGCTGGCCCAGGCCCTTTCGCCGGGGTTCGCGGCGCTGATTCTGGGCCGGATGGCGTTCGGCATCAGCGTAATTGCCCGCCAACCGGCCCGAGCCTTTCTGACCCAACAATGGTTTCCGGCTCGCCAGGTTGTTCTCGTCAACAGCATCTCAAACGCCATGTTCGGGCTGGTGGTCGGGGGCGGGGTGGCTGCCTCTCCATTTATCCTGATCGCCCTCGGTGACGACTGGCGGGCAACCCTGCTCTCGTTTGTCGCGCTGTTCGCGGTTATGACCATCCTCTGGATGATATTCGGCAAAGAGCGGGTCACCTCCGAATACCGGGCGCGGCTCGCGGCTCAGGATGCCAGTGTCCTCAAGGGCACACTCCGGTATCGTGACCTTTGGATCGGTGGCCTCGGGTTCGTCGGGGCCACCACCGCATGGTCCGGGTTCCTGAGTTTCTACCCGACCCTGATGCTGGACAACCATCAGATGCCCCTGGTTTGGTCGGGAGGCATACTGGCGCTGGGCATATTCATGGGTGGCATCTGCGGGCTGGGCTTTGGATGGGTGGTGATGGTGTCGGATCGGGGACGCATCATACTGCTCGGCACCGGTGCGACGATGGCTGCTACGTTCATGGCAATGACCCTGACCGGCTCCATTCCCGTGCTGCTGGCGCTGACGTTTGTCAACGGGATAGCCTGGGGATTCTGGCCGGTGCTCTACTCCGTACCGTTCCATCTACCCGGCATCCGCCCCCGGGAAGTTGCAGTTGGGCTGGCGTTCATCCAGATGATGAGCTCGGCAGGTATCACGCTGGGCCCCCTGGCGACCGGTCTCCTGCAGGAGTTGACCGGCGACCTCGGGCTAGCTTTGGCAATGGTCAGCTTTGCGTCCCTCTCCCTGTGCCTGGCCGGGCTGGTGATGAGGGATGGCCTGTCCGGGAGTAGATGCCCGGCGCGCGAACCCACCACGACGGCAACCGGGGACTGACGGCATGAGTTGCGTTGACACTGGCAAGCGGCCTGCCTACACTCCCTGCATCGCCCTGACAATCCGTACACGGCCTGCCTACACTGACTGCATCGCCCTAAACAATCCGTACACGGCCTGCCTACACTGACTGCATCGCCCTAAACAATCCGTACACGGGAGGACACCGGCCATGCCCGACCTTGAAGAGCTTTTCGCCCAGGTTGACGCCGCCCAGGATGACATCATTGCGCTGGAACAGGCGCTGGTGAGAATCCCTTCGGTTAACACCGGCTTCATGCCCACCGGCGACGAAACTCCGGTCTGCGAGTTTGCCCGCGACTGGTTGGCTCAGGATGGGATTGAATCTGAGATCCTGGAGTCCGCGCCCAATCGTGGCAACCTGATCGCCCGGATGGAGGGCAGATCGGGCCAGGCCGGTTTGATGTTCATGTCGCACACCGACGTTGTGCCGGTGGAGGATGACTCCAAGTGGCGGTTCCCGCCGTTCAGCGCCACCATTGCCGAGGGACGTATTTTCGGCCGCGGTTCGTCCGACTGCAAGGGACTGCTCACGGCCCAATTGATGGCCCTCCGCTTGCTGAAGCGCAATGGAATCGAGTTGCAGGACGGATTGATCCTGGCTGCCGGCGCCGACGAGGAGCACGGGGGAAGGTACGGGTTCGGCTGGCTGGCCGACCATCATCCCGAAAAGCTGGCCGCCCCTTACGCCGTCAATGAAGGTGGCGGCACTCCAATTCAGGCGGCAGGAGCCTTGACCTACATCCTCGGTGTCGGTGAAAAAGGGCGATTGCAGGTGGAGATTGACGTCAAGGGAACCAGCGCCCACGCCTCGCTGCCGTGGCAGGGAACCAACGCCCTGTACGGCCTGAGCCGCGCCCTCAGCTCAATCGAGGGCTACGACCCGGACCGCGACACATCCACCGACCTGTTCGACCACCTTTCGACTTTTGCCATCGAGCATAGAGCCTCGCCGGCCAACGTGGACGAAATCATCGCCGAGATCGAACCGTCCAATCCTCGTTTCGCCTCGATGCTGCGGGCGCTATCTCGAATGACCCTTACCCCCACTATGGTCAGGGGCGGCGTCAAGTCCAACAGCGTTCCCGAATCAATCCGGCTCACGTGCGACGTGCGCACGCTGCCCCATCAGGACGAGCAATACGTGCGGGATCAGCTTGATGCGCTGCTGTCGGACATCCCCGGTACGTCCTATGAGATTGACTATATGGCCCGTCCCAACTCCTCGCCATTTGAGTCAGCGTTGGCCACCAGCATTCAGGCGGTAACGGCCCGAGCCTTGCAGCGCAGCGACATCCAGTGGGTGCCGGCCATCAGCAACGGGTTTACCGACTCGCGGTTTACCCGTCCGCTCGGAACAATCACCTACGGTTTCTCCGGCTCCCATCCCGACGATGATCCCATGCTGAATTACACCCACGGCACCAATGAGTCGGTGGGAATCAAAAGCCTGGTCAGCGGCGCCAAGATAATGCTCGGCCTGGCCTGCGATATGCTGGCGGTGCAGTAGCCAACGCAACCCGGCGCCGCGCGGGTGGCATGGGGCCGAGAGTACAGTTCAGGATGCGGGGTTGGCGGGCCGATGCGTGGAGGAAACCGATGTCTTACGAAAACCTGTCCATCGAGCGGGACGACCTGATCGCAGTAGTTACGCTGAACCGCCCGGAAAAGCTCAACGCCCTCAACCGTGCCCTGCACCTGGAAATGATGGACGCGTGCCAGGAGCTGAGAGACGACGACGGTGTGCGGGTGGTCATCTTCACCGGAGCGGGACGGGGGTTCTGCTCCGGCGCCGACTTGACCGGCGACCGCGCCACGGACGAGCATCCCAGCCGGGGCGAGCGTCTGGACGAGTACAACTGGGTCGGACGCCAGGCGATGATGGTCTACCGGGGCCTGGACAAACCGACCATCGCGGCGGTGAATGGCGTTGCCGCCGGCGCCGGTATGGGTTTGGCGCTGGCCTGCGATCTGCGGGTGGGTTGCGAAAACACGCGGTTCAAAACCGTGTTCATTGAACGAAGTTTGAGTCCCGATTCCGGTTTGTCCTATTTTCTGCCCCGCATCGTGGGTATCAGTCGGGCATTCGACTTGGTGTTTACCAGCCGAAATGTCGATGCCGACGAAGCCTACCGATTGGGGCTGCTGGATCGGTTGACTACATCGGAAAACCTGCTGGCAGAGGCCCGGGAGTTGGCGCGCCAAATCGCCGGCTGGCCGCCGGTAGCCATGCAGATGTCAAAGCGCGCATTGCAACGCAGCATGGACACCGACCTGGCAGACCAGCTGGAATACGAGACCCACAGCATCGTATTTGCCCGCCGAGCTCCCCACGACGTTGCAGAAGCGGCAGCCTCTTTCCGCGAGCGGCGCCCTCCGATTTTCACCGGGGAGTGATGGAAAAACGCTGGATTCGCCACGCCAGGGACGGGTTCTATCCAATGACGCGCGCCCGTCATAGACGCATCCATTCTGGACATGGCGCCGGGCGACGGCTATCATTCCGGCAACATCTGCAAACTGGTCGCGCCCGCGCTTATGTCGCGCGGGTGGAGGAGATTGACAATGGTAGCCGCCGATTGGGGTGACATCTACAAGGAACTCGGAGCAATTCCGGTAATCAACGCTACCGGCAGCGTGACCATGCTGGGCGGCTCCACCCCACTCCCCGCAGTGAAGGAAGCCATGGCCCGGGCCGACGGAGCCTACATCCCGCTGATGGAGTTGCAGGAAAAAGCCGGCGCCGCCATTGCAACGATGGTCAACGTGCCCGCCGCCTACATCACGTCTGGCGCCGGCTCAGCGCTGATGCTGGCCACTGCCGCCGCCATGGCTGGCGACGACGACGATAAAATTCAACAACTCCCAGACACCAGCGGAATGAAAAACGAAATCCTGATCCAAACGCGCCAGCGATATTGGTACGACCGTTGCCTGGAGTTAGCCGGAGCCAGGCTGGTCATGTTCGGCTCCGAGGAACGCACCACCGCGGCAGACCTTGAGGATGCCATCGGCCCCAACACCGCCGCCGTTCATTATTATGCGGTTGAGCAGTCGCACGACCCCGCTGCGCTTTCGCTGGAACAGACCATCGCTATCGCCCATGCCCACGGCGTACTGGTAACCGTGGATGCAGCCGGACAGATTTACCCGCTGGAAAACTTCGGCAAGTACGTGCGCATGGGCGCCGACTTTCAGTGTATCGCCGCCAAATACATGGGCGCGCCGCAATCAACCGGTCTGGCCCTGGGCTCTCCTGAGATGATACGCAAGATTGGTCTGCAGGCGTTCGCCAGCTACGAAGGCCGCCGGGTACGCGGAGTTGGCCGCCCGCAGAAGGTGGACCGCCAGGAGATGATCGGAGCGGTGGCGGCGGTCAGGCACTGGCTGACCATGAACCACGAAGACCGGCTGGGCGACGCCGAGCAACGCAGCCGGAACATATCGGATGCTTGGTCCGGTATTCCAGGGCTCAGGGTTCAGTTGATCGACAACGTGATTGGCCATCAACCCTACGGCCTGAACGTGTGGGTAGACCCAGCGATTGCAGGCATGACGATCTACGACCTCAGAGACCGTCTGAAGGAGGGCGACCCTCCCATCTGGACCAGGGTTCGCGACGAGGATGACTTCATAACCCTGCACATATTCGGGTTGAATCCTGGCGAAGACCGGATCGTGGGCGAGCGGGTCGCGGCGCTATTCAGAAAGTAGGGTAGGCACGCACCCGATGCGGGGTTTGCGATCGGTGCGGCGACGCGTTCACGGGCAATTGCCAGCGCCGTTGAGGCGGCGCGGGCCGTCCGTTTTGGAGAGCTGTAAAATTCCGGTGTCAAACATGATCGACCCTCCAAGGGCCTGATTCGCGCCCCGCTGCTTCAACAGCGGGGTTTCGCTATTTAGGGCATCTGGTCATTCGGGCACGTCCTCCGCAACGCGGCCAACCGGGAATGACGCCCTACTTATTGATGACAACTCGTCGTCCGGCGGCGCCGTCTTCTTGAACCCGTACCACAACACCATTATCCATCCCACCGGTGTGGGATTAGCGTCATCAGTGCCAGCAAACACGATTCCCTTGCGCCTTCCCCTGTGTCTCGCATTCGCCGCGCTGCGCATACGACCAGCCAGACGTATACGCAGAGACCATAATCCACCCTATCGCCACCACCAGCACGGCAGGCCATGCCAGCGTCGGCAAGACAAACTGATACATCACCAAATGGGCAATCATCAGGACGCCTACCATTATCCAATAAGGGGCACGGATGCATCGTGCTCCGGCAAAGACTACTGCTTTCACAATGTCATCCCCGCCCACACCATGCCCATAGCCATCAGAGCAGCCAACGCCGTTAGCAGGAGCAGAAACTCCACCACCGCAATCATCTTCAGGATGCCGTCCATTGCATCGGTCATAGTTGAGAACCTCCCTTACGGCTAGGATAGGGCTACTTGGCATAGTCGCCGGGTTCCCGAAAGCACAGGGCTTCCCGCAAGAGAGGCACGATGCCTCTATCCGGTGAAACCCTGCGGTGCTATGTAGATGTTGTGGGACGCCCCACGACTATGCCGCCGGCATCCTGTCACCCTTGACAACTGTAATCAAACTGAACCCGCCAAACGTAACTGTTCAGACCGGTGGGGACCTACGGGCCATTCGGCCTCTTGCAGAGAGGCAGCCAAGCACGGAATTTGCTTTGCAAGCCGACCCGTCCCCTAAAACGTGAACAGTTACCGCCAAACTACCCCTACGGCCCAATTTTCGCAATGCGGTAGGCGAAAACGAACACCAATCAGAAAAATACTACGGTTACCGCCAGCACATTGACTTGCATAATAGCGACACGTACACTAGCGGCAATTAGCTGTGCCCTTTTGTTTGATGGGCACGCTGGAACCGTTGCAATTCGTCATTGGCCGCAATTCGTTGGTGGAGGTAACCGTATGCCTGAGTTTGATTTGGTGATTCGTGGTGGAACCGTAGTGGACGGCACGGGCCTGCCCCGCCTCCGCGCCGACGTTGGCATCAAAGACGGCCGGGTGGCCATGATCAGCGGGCGCATCAACGCCGGCGGCGCCAGGGAGCTGGATGCCAGCGGCTGCATCGTGGCGCCGGGGGCGGTTGATTTGCATACGCACTACGATGCCCAGCTCAACTGGGACCCTTATGCGTCTCTCTCCGGATGGTTTGGCGTAACCTCGCTAACCGTCGGACAGTGCGGGTTTGGATTCGCGCCGACTCGGCCCGAAGACCAGGACCTGAATATGCGGATGATGAACCGCATTGAAGCGATCCCTCTGGAGTCGATGCGGCAAGGGATGCGCTGGGACTGGGAAACTTTCCCGGAGTACATGGACAGCCTCGACCGCCAGGGCCTGGGCGTAAACGTTGGCGCGCTGGTTCCCTTCTCGCCGCTGCGGGGCTACGTTCTGGGCATGATACCGGCTCGTGAACGGACCTCCGTAACCGAGGCCGAACTGAACCAGATGAAACAGATCCTTTACGATTCCATGAAGGCCGGCGCGTTCGGCTTGTCCGCCGACAAGAACTTGGAGGACCGACCCGAGGACGGCAGCTGGCTGCCCAGCCATGTGGCATCTCCGGAAGAGTTCTACGCGCTGTCCCAAGTTTTGAGACAGTTTGGCGTGGGTCACCTGGGATGGACAATCGGCATTTCCGACGACCGTCCCGCCCAACGGGATATGTTGGCCGAAATGGTGCGTATGAGCGGTCGCCCGCTGCACGTGGTGCTGGGGGACGACGAGGGATACGACTGGCTGGACGAGGTCCGTAAGGAAGGACTGCCGGTCTATGCCCAGCAGGGCTCGGTGCCGACCATAGCTGAGTTCAAGCTTTCCGAGTACAACTTGTTCGACTATATGCCCAACTGGGTCCAGCCGTTGGTTGGCTCCAAGGAAGAGCGGATCGCCAAGCTATCCGAGGACGGCATTCGCGATGGGATGAAGCGCGACGTGCTGGACCGCCCGCACGCCAGGACGGACTGGGCTCAATTGCAGGTGGTGGAAGTCGCCCTGGAACGGAACCTCAAGTACGAGGGTTTGTCCATCGCCGACATCGCCGAAGCTGAGGGCAAGCATCCGTTGGACGCGTTCCTGGACATCGCCCTGGACGAAGACCTGGAAACCGAATTCGCTCACCCCGCCGGCGGACAGGGCGACGACGCTCGGGCCGAACGGCTGGTGAATCCTTACGTCCACATCTCGGTTTCCGACGGCGGGGCCCACACTAGGTTCCTGGTCAACAGCGTGTGGCCGGTGTACTTCCTGGGACACTGGATTCGCGACAACGAACTGATGACCCTGGAGCAGGCTCACCAGAAGATGAGCGCCCTGCCCGCGGCGTTCTCCGACATGAAGGGTCGCGGCACCCTGCGCGTTGGCGACTGGGCCGACGTCATGATTTACAACATGGAAGAGCTTGGACTGCTGTACGAAAAGCCGCGGTTTGAGACTGACTTCCCCGGCGGTGAGAAGCGGCTGGTGCAAAAGCCCACCGGCATCCGCTATATCCTGGTGAATGGCACCGTAACCTTCGTGGAAAACGAGTGTACCGGCGAACTGCCCGGCAAACTGCTGCGCAGCTATGACATGGTGGGTTAGTTCCACCAGGAATGTCATAGGGATAATAACCCCGTCCCGGGAAACCCGCTCCCGGGGCGGGGATATTGCGCTATCGGCGGGTGTGATCCCAGGGCCGGCTCAAGAGCCGGCCAGGATGTCCTGATAGTGGCGACAGTCTACTCGTCCGGCACCAGTGCGACCAGGTGGTCGTTTTGTAAAGTTACCAGAAACGATTTCATTCGGAAGTCGGCGCGCGTGATGCAGACGCCTTCGCCTTTTTCGTACTGCCAACCGTGCCCGTCGCAAACGAACAGCTCATCGCCCTCATCTTCTATTTCCCCACCCTGATGCGGGCATACCGTCGACAGCAGCTTGTATCCGTCGCGCCCGCGCACCAGGAAATACGAAGCGTCGCCAACCTTCACGGGAGCCGGCAAGGACGCAAACGCGGATTCCTCGCCCAAATCTACTCTGACCTTTCTGGAACGGGCTGACCCACTAACCTGCCGTAGGGAAACGGTTCCTTTTCGTCGTTCGGTGGTCATTGCAACTTTCCTTGCTTTGGTCGTGAAGTCCGGTGTTTTGGTCGTGAAGTCCGGTGCTTTGGTCGTGAAGTCCGGTCGATTACGGGTGGCGCAAGTATAACAAAGACCTGCCGTTTGCCAACGTTCGGTGGCAGTACGATGGCCGCGATGCTACACTGCCGGAAATTAGAATCCGTAAAACATAGGAGGATGTGATGGTTGATTACGCGACATCGACAATTTTGGCAGACTATGGAATGGAAATCGGCGCTCCCGCAATCAGGTCGGTTGGGCCGTTGGCCTTCGGGCCGGAGGGAATCCTGTTTATCGGAGACAATGTCGGGGCGGCCATTTTTGCCGTCGACGTTGGCGACTTTGACGGGGGCGGCGAGGCTCACGCCGTGAATATGGCCAACTTTGATACCGCCCTGGCGTCCTACCTGGGTTGCTCCCGCGAGGATGTGGCCATCAAGGACATGGCCGTCCATCCCACCTCAGACAACCTCTACTTTTCCGTGATGCGAGGGAGTGGAGACGCTGGCCTACCGGTCATAATCAAGGTTTCCAGTGGAGGAGCCATCAGCGATGTGCCACTGGAAGATGTGGCCTATTCTCAATACGACATCAAGGACGCAGCTGACGAAGACGACCCGCGTCTGGTTACCCGACTAAAGCTGCGTACCGTAACGGTTACCGATATGTCATACGTGGACGGTTTGCTGCTGGTGGCCGGTACGTCCAACGAAGAATTCACGTCCACCCTGCGGCAGATTCCCTTCCCATTCAACGGGGACGCGGAGTCCAACTCACTGGAGATATTCCACGTGTCCCACGGCCAGTACGAAACGGCGGCGCCGATCCGGGCATTCGTGCCCTACCAGGGGAACACCAGCATCCTGGCCAGTTACACCTGTACGCCGGTAGTGCAGTTCTCTCTGGCCGATTTCGAGCCAGGGAAACCGGTCAAAGGCAAGACCGTTGCTGAGTTGGGCTCCCACAACCATCCGTTGGACCTGATTTCCTACCAACATGACGGTGATGAATACCTGCTGGTGTGTAACGACCGGCACCCCGTGTTCAAGATTGCCTGCAAGGACATTGAGGGCCAGGGCCCACTGACGGTACCCGATGATTCCCTGGACAACAACCCCGCCGATCCGGTTACGCCCGGCGTCGGTGTGCCCCGGGAGCTGCTGCCCCATCCAGGGGTCAAGCGGATGGCCAACCTCAACGGCAGCGGTGTGTTGATGTTGCAGCAGGATGAGGACGGCAGCACACACCTGCGCTCCTACGCTACCAATACGTTGTGACTCAAACGCGCCAATTGCATCTCGATTGGGCGCAATACCGAGGGAAAGAAAGCCTGAAGGTCGTCGGTTGGAGTCAATCTGACCTTCGCGAACTGGACGGGTCGGGCGCCGGCGAACTTAGCCGGCGCCTGACCCTCCTGACCAGCGATGTCCTGAATGCCAGCGGAAACCTCGTCGGCATTCCCTCAATCGCCGGCGACTTTGCCGTGGATTTCAACTCGGTATGGTTCGTTCCCAGATTTCCATTCATGGACGGAATGGACTATTCATTGGTGATAGATGCCGGGATGATAGACGCCGGGGTAATAGACGCCGGGGTAATAGCTGCCGGCGGCGTTGAGAGCCAGGAGGTCTGGGCCGTGCGTCGTCCATCACCCCCAACGGTTCCGGCCACCGAGGTCGCAGCCATCCATCCCACGGCAACCGAACTGCCCGTAAACCTGTTGCGGATGTACGTGCTATTTTCGGCCCCAATGAGCGAGGGATGGGCGGGCCGGGCCATCCGGGTTTGCCGCGAGGACACCGGAGAGGAGTTGGAAGGAGTTTTTCTTCCCTCTGATCCGGAGCTTTGGGACGCAGCGCGGCGACGCCTGACTATGCTGTTGGACCCGGGCCGTATCAAGCGCGGCCTGGTCCCCAACCGCGAATTTGGCTACCCTCTGCTTGAAGGGGCGCCGGTGCGCGTAAGCGTTGATGCTGAGTTCCGCGACGCCGGGGGGCAACCCCTCAAGGCAAGTGCGGCGCGTAGTTACCAAATTGGCCCGCCATTGCGGTCTCGAATTGATCCAGGTGGTTGGCGGCTGATTGCGCCGGCAGCCGGTTCATTGCATCCACTGGTCGCAGATTTCGACCGCCCGCTGGATCATGGCCTGCTGCAGCACTGTCTTTGGGTCAGGGATGCTGCGGGCGCGCCGATACCGGGCCAGGGGGAATCCGGCGCGGCAGAGCGCAATTGGCAGTTCACGCCGGCCACGCCCTGGGCACCTGGTGGTTACCAGTTGGTCGTTGAGCCGCGCCTGGAAGACGTAGCTGGAAACTCCCCGGTTCGAGTGTTCGACCGGGATATTTCAAAACCCGAAGAGTCTCCAGCAGCTGCGGTGCGGCTGGCCGTCGATTTTCATTGTGTCGGCGCCGAGAGGCAATTGGGACGATAATCCGGCCAACTGGCAAGGGCTAACGACGGTGGCTCCGCCCGACGGCTGGTTGGGTTCCATACCGGCCACCTGCAATGTGAACGACTGATTTATCGTTGCGCCGGTGGTCCGTAAGGCCGCAGAATCGCTCCGGCGGTTGACGCACGTCAACCCACACCGCCGTAAGAGACCGTGGTAAGAGTAAGATAGCATCCACCATCCAAACCTACGTCAGAGCCGAGGGAGTAACTATGCAGAGAAGCACGTCCAGGATTCTTACCACCCATACTGGGAGCCTGCCGCGGTCTCCTCAGCTTCAGGAGCTATTGCGGGACCGGGAGGAGCAGCGCGGGTTTGATGGCAACCAGTTTCAAGACGGTGTCCGCAACGCAGTTGGGGAGGTCGTGGCCAGGCAACAGGACATCGGGATCGACGTGGTGAACGATGGCGAGCAGGGTCGGTCGCAATACGCTACTTATGTGAAGGAGCGTCTCAACGGATTCGACGGCGAGCGCCTCGTCCGGGCCCGCCCGCGACTGGACGACACTGATTTCCCGGAGTACGCCGCCACGCAGACCAGCCTTTCTTCTCGTAATATGCCCCAACCCGCCTGCACCGGGCCAATCTCCTGGCAGGACTGGCCCGCGGTGCAGCGCGACATCGAAACCCTACAGCAAACGGCGGCGTCGGCCAGCGTGGCAGAGGTGTTTATGACCGCGGCTTCGCCGGGAGTCATCGCGAACTTCCTCCCCAACGAGTTTTATCCGACTGAAGAAGCCTATCTGTACGCCTTGGCCGAGGTGATGAAGGACGAATACAACGCCATCGCCGAGTCCGGTCTCATTCTGCAAATCGATTGCCCCGACCTGGCCATGACGCGCGTCTCCCAGTTTTCCCACCTGTCGGTGGAGGAATTCAAGAAGATAGTGGAACTGCACGTGGAAGTCATTAACTATGCACTGCAGGACATTGACCCGGAGCGGATGCGGCTGCACGTTTGCTGGGGCAATACGGAAGGGCCGCACCACCACGATGTCCCGCTCCGGGAGATTGTGGACCTGGTACTACAGGCCAGGCCGCTGGGACTTGCCATCGAGGGGGCCAACCCCAGGCACGCCCACGAATGGAAGGTGTGGGAAGACGTAAAACTACCCGACGGCAAGCTACTAATCCCCGGCGTGCTGGACACCACCACCAACTTCATTGAGCATCCTGAACTGATTGCCCAACGCATCCTCAACTACGCCAACGCGGTGGGACGGGAGAACGTGATGGCCGGCAGCGATTGCGGTTTCGGCACCTCAGCCTGGGGTCGAAAGGTGGAGACCAACATTGCCTGGGCCAAGATGGCGGCCCTGGTTGAAGGCGCCCGGCTGGCTTCGCAGGAGCTTTGGTAAGATTTTTGATGCGCTGGCGAAACGATGTCGGCATGACTGACCGTCGGAGGTTATCATCCCCGGCGTCGAGCCAGGTACATCTCGCGCCAGCGTGGACAGTTGGCGGTCTGACCAATATCGACGACGGCCGGTTAGCCCTGCTCAAAGCGACTGCGCGCTGGATTAGGAGCGCTGGGTAGCAGGGTGCGTAGGGTAGCGGAATCGCCGTGATCCCCCAACCCGCTGCACCCTGAGCGGTAACCGTATTCGGCGACCGGGTTGAAGCTAGCCGTCCAGGTGAACGGTGGCGGTTACCCGGGGAACATCACCAACCACCCGAGTGGTGTGGCCATGGCCCGTCAGATCTTCGGCAAGGTTGACGTCGCCGGGACCCAGGCGGTGGACAGTGCCGTCGGCAAGCCCAATTTCCGCCTCGCCTGAGAGTGTGATGATGTACTGCCGGCGGGGGGCAATGTGCCAGTCGCTGAAATACCCTGGCGGTGAGGCCCTGAATATGATCCCTTTGGCGTTCTGTAACTGATTCCACGCCGGATGGTCGGCCGGGTCAATCTCTTCAATGTGGGATTGGCCATCGTCGCCCGAATACAATCTTATTGATCCCATAGTTGCTCCTGTCGTGTCGAGATTTCCCCTCGAATCTTAACACGGACGCGGGATTTTCGCTTGTGAATTGTCGGCAAAACGGGCGCAAAGCCCAAGTTTCGATGGACATGAAACACAAACTGGCCTAGCATAACAACAATTATGACAGAACTACCTACGAGAATCCTGGGCCGTACCGGTCTAAATGTCACCACATTGGGTTTCGGCGCTTTGGAACTACGAGCCATGGTCGCCGGCGTGGGGCGACCGTTGTTGGCCGACCAGCCGGCCAATATCCTGAACGCCGTCCTTGATGCCGGAATCAACTACATCGACACGGCGGTGGATTACGGGGAGGCCGAGGAGCACATCGGTAACAATATCTCCCACCGCCGGTCTGAATTCTACCTGGCCAGCAAATGCGGCTGCCCGCTGGACAACGCCGTTTTCAGCCCTGCTGAACGCACCAGATTTGGCGTCCCATTGCCCCGGTTTCATAACTACGCCAGCGACAGCATCGTCAACGCCTGCCACCAGAGCCTCCGCCGGATGAAAACCGACTATCTCGACATTGTGCAATTCCACTTCAGCCCGGCGCGGGAAGTGCTGGAGCAGGAAGGGGCCATCGAGACGCTACAGGACCTCAAAAGGCAGGGGAAAATTCGGTTCATCGGATGTTCTTCCATTCTCCCGAACATCTTCGACCACATAGAAATGGATGTGTTCGACGTATTGCAGGTTCCGTACTCGATTCTGCAGCCGGAACACGCCGCAGCGGTCGCGTCGGCTGGCTCAGCGGGTCTTGGCATCGTCATACGCGGCGGGGTGGCCCGTGGTCAGCCGGGGGCGGGACAGGGGGCCGATGAAATATGGGCACGATGGGAGCAGGCAGAATTGGATGATCTGTTGGAGGGGATGACGGCCACCGAGTTCCTGCTGCGGGCTACCATCTCCAACCCCGATGCCCACACCACAATTGTAGGCACCCTCGATCCTTCCCATCTGCGCGAAAACGTCGCCGCCGCTTTGCAAGGGCCGCTGGCCGACGACGTTCTCGATGAAGCCAAACTCCGCCTGCAATCAGTGGAGCCAGCGTCGCGGCCGTGACCGGGTCCGCAACTATCCTGCTGTCATTGCGAGCAGCGCCCGTTCATCCCGAGCTCGTCGATGGACGTGGCAATCTCGTTGCGGTTGAGTACCCGTCGGCGAACCATCATTACTACGGCGGCCATTGCTACGGCGACGAGATTGCCACGCTGCGCTCGCAATGACAGATTAAAGTGGGTACGCGTGAGGGCGCGTAAGCGATGGCGACGTGCGGGGGTATGCGATGTGTGACCGGATTGCCGGCGGCAAACGTGGCGGCTATCACGACCGTTATCGTTCGCCATGTTATGATTGGCCGGCGGTTGAAAATTTATGCCCCTTTCTGGATGGCCCTTTTTAGAGGAGGACTCGGCAAATGGCGACAGGCGCTCCAACATGGACCGAAGATTACGTAGAGGTCGCAGGCACGAAGCTCCAGCTGGTTAAAGGTGGGAGTGGCGACCCGTTGCTAATTCTCCACGACGAGTTGGGCCATTACGGTTTGCGTAGATATCAAGAAGCCCTGGCCCAGGATTACACCGTTTACATTCCGTCCCACCCTGGATTCGGCGGAACGGAGCGCCAGGAATGGATCATGAACATTCGTGATCTGGCCGGCTGGTACCTGGAAGCCATCGAAGACCTGGGGCTGGAACAGGTCAATCTGGCCGGGTTCTCGCTGGGCGGCTGGCTGGCCGCGGAGATGGCCACGATGTCGCCCAACCTGTTCAAAAAGCTGGTTTTGGTTAGCCCCGCGGGTATCAAGCCACCGACCGGTGAGATATTCGATATGTTCCTGGCGGTGGCGCAGGATTTTCTGACGGCAGGCTTCCATGACCCGGAGAATACTCCGGAGTTCCAGCACGTTTGCCCCGACGAACCCAGCGCGGAATTGAACGAGACGTGGGACGTGGCTCGTGAAGAGGCCTGCCGGCTGAGTTGGCGGCCTTATATGTACTACCCCGGTCTCCCCAATCTGCTCCACAGGCTCAAGAGCCTTCCTACCCAGATTATTTGGGGGCGCGAAGATAACATAGTGCCTATCAGCGCCAGCCAGGTGTATCACGATTCGATTCCGGGCTCCCGCGTGAGCGTGCTCGAAAATTGCGGTCATCACCCCGAACTGGAAAAAACCGACGAATTCGTGGCTTTGGTCAAGGGATTCCTGTCATCTTAAACGCACCTCAGTTGGCAATTTCCCTGCTATGGTAGAATCCCACCAGTAGCCGGAAGCGGAAGGAGAAGCAATATGTTCATTGGATACTTCACCGAACGGCCGTACCAGGATCCCAAATCCGGGTATTTCGGGGCCACCGGAAAACCCATCATGGACCTGGACGTCAGCAACGATATCTACGATGCCCAGTTGGGGGCCCACCTCTACAACCGCTATCTCGACGAGAAAATCTACGCCGAGGAGATGGGTTTCGACGGCCTGATGCTCAACGAGCACCACAGTACGCCGTTCTGCATGGGCGGCGCTATGAACGTGGAAGCCTCTATTCTCGCCCGCATTACTCAAAGGGCCAAGATCGTGCTGCTGGGCAACATCATCCCCATTTGGGATGACCCCCTTTGGCTGGTGGAACAGCTCTCCATGATTGATATGATCTCCCGCGGACGGCTGGTATCCGGATGGGTGCGGGGCACTGGCCGGGAGAGCGTGGCCCACAACGTCGAACCGCATTACAACTGGGAGCGGTTCAAGGAGGCCCACGAACTGATTGTTAAGGCCTGGACGACGCCGGGCCCCTTCCGCTGGGAAGGCAAGCACTACCAGTTCCGCCACGTCAATCCCTGGGTGAAGCCATACCAGAAGCCGCATCCCCCGATTTGGCTGCCGGGCGTGGTTAGTCGCGATTCCCTGATGTGGGCGGCCGAGCAGCGCATCCCCTACATCATGCTGGCAACCGAGATGGAGCCCACCAAACAGGCTTTCCAGCTTTACCACGACACCGCGGCCGAGTTGGGTTATGAGTCCGGCCCGCAGAACATTGGTTACCTCTGGAAAGTCCACGTGGACGAGACGGAGGAGCTGGCCGAGGCCACCGCCCGGAAGTACGTGCAGGGCCCCAGCAACCCCTTCCTGGCCGGCAACGAAGGCACCACCAATCAGGCCCTGCTGAAACTCCCTGGCCTCACCTCCCGCCGCCGCGTCCTGCCTACGCAATCCGTGGCTACCGCGGCTCGCGGCGGCAGCGCCGGCCCGGGCGGGGTTCTGTCGCGCCCTTACGAGCAGCAGATCGAGGACTACACCATCATCTCCGGTACGCCGGACAGCGTGATACCCAAGATTCGCCACGTGCTGGAAACCATCCGCCCCGGCAGCATTTTCTTCTGGGACGGCGACGGCGCGATGACTCACGACGACGCCATGCGCAGTCTGCGGCTGATGGGACAGGAAGTGCTGCCCGCGGTTCGCGAAATTGCGGATGAGCTGGAATTACCCGGGCCCTTCGAGGTCGATCCCGCCACCGGGAACCCCTACGTGGCCGACCCGCCAGTAATGGTTCCGACCGGAGATGGTTACACGAACTCGTAAACGCGTTCCCCTTCGGCAATTTTGCTTGACCTCTCCCTGAATCGGGAGAGGCCATTGGCTTGTCGGGAAACAGCCTATTGGTCGCGAAATACCTCTTCACCACGATGGAGCCGCCGGGCAATCTGGTAGGTCTGGCCGACCGCGCGGGGTGTCGGCGCATGGGCGGCCAAGAACCGAGCCATCCCAATCAGAACGTGGCGGCCCGATTCGGTACCCCGCCGTAGCCGGTACTGCTTGAATCCGGCATCGACAATCTGGAACGAATGAAACCCGGCATCCTCCATCAGCATCCCCCGGCCCAGAGTTGCCAGGAGCGCGTCCGGCTCTCCGGAACCGGTGATGTATTGGGATACCAGGAGCGACACCTCCTCAACCTGTTGCCGAACGTCCATGTGTTCCAGCAACTGCCGCAGAATCCCCTCGTCATCCACCGTATCGTTGCCCGTATCCGGAATACGCTGCGGGGGCATATTGAGAAATCGGTCCAGGTAGATACTCATCGCCACGTCAAACACGCCCCGCATCAATTCCAGTGAGGGGGCGCGCTGCAACGCCTGGTGCAGCGCGTTGGCCGCCGTCAAAGTGTTGTGGACGGTGTCCCAATCGTTGAATTCGTTTGACGTGTGAAAGTGAGCCATTCTCAAAAATGCGGCGTATGCCAAAGCTGAGCCCAGGTCGCCCCCAGTCGCTCCACACTTTATGGCGTCTTTGATGGCGTCGATAATGTCAGCCGGCGATTCGCTCAGCAGTTCCGCAGCGAGCGCGTCGGGGCCTTGCCATGCCGCACCGTTGCCGAGACCTTGTTCGTACAGTCCGGGCAGTTCTGCTCTGGCTTGCCAGACCATCGAAGCCAAGTCAATTGGTTGACGCCACGAGCTCAATTCCTGGCTACGCCGGGCGTGCGCCATGCCGTGAACCAGGCTGGTCAGCGCCTGACTGGCATACTCCCAGCCGATGTGGTCCAAAAGCTCGAATGCCTTGTTAGCAAAGTCCACCACGTGACCGGCGTCCAGGTAGATGTGGTCTGTGGCGGCGGCGAAAATCAGATCCGCGACTTGGCGGGGGGTAAAATCCAACCGGATCGCAGTCTGCAAACAACGCTCGGCAGCATCCTCGTCGCGGACATCGATAAAGCCGCGAAACCATTGTTTGAATACATCGGGGCGCGTTTCCCCGGTCGGTAGCGGCTCCACAACAAAGCGGGGAGGTTTGCCAGCACACTCTCTGGCTACCTGGAGCAGACCCTGGTACATCGCCACCGGCCGGTCGTTCTCCGCCAGGTGAGGCAGAATATTGGCCGTCGCAGTCAGAATAGTCAGGGCAGGACCCCACCCGACCGAGGTGTAACTGGTCCCGAATTTGGCGCCAACACGCAGCGGTTCGATGTAGTCGGCGCCTGCGGCGTGCAGTGCCAGAACGGACTTGGCGACTACGAGTCGGATATTGTGCTCCAACCCATCCTGCAACCGGCTGGACCAATGTGTAACTTCGTCGCGCTCAACGGGTCGTGGGTCCACCCAAACTTCGTCTCCGACTACGCTCACGGTGAAGCTGCGAACGTCATCGGCGAACGGGTTGAACGTTCCGCCGCTGGAAAGATCAAACCGGGCATGGTGCCAGTGGCACGTGAGGATGCCGTCCTTGACGCTGCCCCGATCCAGGGGGAAGCCCATGTGGGGACAGCGATTGTCCACCGCGTAAAATCGCCCATCGTGGTGAATCACTGCGATAGTGTGTCCACCTCCGGTTACCACCCGGCATCCACCCGCCTTGAGCTCCTCCACCGTCCCGGCCCTTATTTGTCCTTCAATCTGCGTGGCCATTATGACTGCCTCCTGCTCCGACGAAAGTCCACCGGTGGACTCGAACAGACCCGAGCCTCGCGTCCCCGTTATAGGGCTGACCGGGGTAGGTATTGGATGTTTTGCAGGGGTTTTTCACCCTCACCCTAACCCGCTCCCATCAAGGGAGCGGGGACATTGTAGAAGTGCCCTACCCTTGTCAGCCTTTATGGGGAGGCTGAAACCCAGCATTGCGGTCAAATTGTTTGGCACGACGCGGGGTTGGGTTCTTTGATTGAGGCAGCCATCACTTGAACCTCGGGACCACATTCTCAGTCAGCAATCGCACGGAGGCCATTACCCGATCGTTGGGTAGCTGGCCGCCGTAGTTCGTCTCCAGCACCACGCCGGAAATGTCTAATTCGTCCCGATACTCTTCCAGCCGTTCCGTGATTTCCGCCGGGGTGCCGAACATTACTCTCTGCCGCAAAATCTCTTCGTAGGGGATGTTTGCCATCCGCCGCAGCCGTTCCACTCCTTCCTCGCTGGCCGCCGTTTTGATGAGCTCGGTAGCCGCATACTGGATGGCATGGATGGCGCTGTCTTTTGGATCCGCTTGCGCTTTGGCGGTGGTCTCGGCCACGTATACGGGGATGCGCAGTGTCACCTCGCCAGGCCCCTCGAATCCGGCCTCCTGCCGTGCCGCCCGGTAGAGCTTGAGCCGTTCTTTCAGGACGGGAATCCCCGTTGTTGCGCTGATGAAGATGGGATGGCCCAGCTTGCCCACGATCGGGAAGGTGTCTTCCGAGGCTACGGCGATGCGTGTCGGCGGGTAAGGTTGCTGGAAGGGCTGAGGGACCACCTGCACATCGTCGTAGGAGTAGAAGTCGCCCTGGTGAGAGAAACTGCCCCCTTGCCACGCCTGCATAATTACTTGGAGGGCTTCGAAGAATCGGCCGCGGCTTTCGGAATAAGGAATGTTGTAGCCCTGGTAGTACTTGGTGAGGCCGCTGCGTCCAATGCCGAAATCGAAGCGCCCCTTGCTAATGTGGTCCACAGTGGCCGCCTCCTCCGCCACTCTCAGTGGATTGGTCAGAGGCAATACCTGCACGGCCAGTCCCACGCGGAGGGTGGAGGTGCGCGCGGCAATAGCGCTGGCTATGATCAGGGGTGAGGCCAGCACCGACCGGTCGGGAGTGAAATGGTGCTCGGCCAGCCAAACCGAGTCCATACCCATTTGCTCGGCCTCCGCCACCTGACTGAACGATTCCTCGAAGGCTTCGGCCTGGCTCATGTCGGCGCGAACGTGAAAGTCGGTGAACATACCGAAGTTCATAACCTGCTCCTTGGTGAGAATGGGACCTTTTCGGCGACGATTATGGGTTGGGTATGGGGGCGGTGGGTCGAGGATACACCGGGGTTTCAGGCGAATCAACCAACGGCGCTCCCAGGGCAACCGCATTCTCCCACAAAGGAGGGCAGGGGCTGCTAACATAGGGGGGTTCCTGAATACGATGGGATGGATGGTGGTGATGAGCAGTAGTGCGGGTGGCCGCTGGGGCGAACATTTCGGCAATTTGGAGGATCCCAGAAGGGACCAGGGCCAGCGGCATCAACTCCTGGACATCATTGCCATGACCATCTGCGCAGTTACCGGAGGCGCCGCAGGTTGGAGCGATGTTGAATTGTTCGTCAAATGCCAGTACGAATGGTTCCAGAGATTTCTGGACTGGCCCAACGGGGTACCCTGTCCCGACACCTTTGCGCGGGTGTTCGCCCGCATTGACCCGGAACGATTCCGCGACTGCTTCATGGCATGGGTGCGCAGCGTCAACCGTTTGACCCGAGGCCCAGTGATTGCGCTGGATGGGAAGACCCTGCGGCGCTCTCACGACCGCAACTCGGGGAAGGCGGCCATCCACCTGGTCAGTGCCTGGGCTTCGGAAAACTCCCTGGCGCTGGGTCAAACCAGGGTGGACGCGAAATCCAATGAAATCACCGCCATACCGGAGTTGCTCAACCTGTTGGACCTATCCGGTTGCATCGTCACCATTGACGCCATGGGCTGCCAGGACGCCATGGGCTGCCAGGACGCCATGGGCTGCCAGGACGCCATGGGCTGCCAGGACGCCATGGGCTGCCAGCAGAAGATCGCCCGGCAGATTGTGAACCGGGAAGCCGACTATATTCTGGCGGTCAAGGAAAACCGGGGAAGGCGGCTCGCGGATGTGAAAGACCTGTTTTGCTGTGGGCCGAGCGCTGGCTTTGAGGATCTGCAACATGATTTCTGCCAGACCATCGACAAGGGCCACGGACGAATTGAGCTACGCCGTTGTTGGACGATTGACGACCCGGAGCAATTGTCCTACGTCGAGTTCGGCAAAGAATGGCCCGGGCTAAGCAGCATCGGGATGGTGCCGGCGGAGCGGCGGGAGGGAGACCGGGTGTCGGTGGAATCCCGGTACTACATCGCTAGCTTGGAGTCGGATGCCAGCAGACTGCTCCAGGCAACCCGCAGTCATTGGGGCATCGAGAATTCCGTGCATTGGGTGTTGGACGGGTCCTGCCGAGAGGACGAAAGCAGAGTGAGGACCGGAAACGCTCCGGAAAACCTGGCGATAATCCGGCACATATCCCTTAACCTCCTGCGGCAAGACCGGACCTCCAAAATCTCCATCAGGGCCAAGCGCAAACTGGCCGGCTGGGACAATGACTACCTGCTCTCCATCCTCTCCAATTAGAATGCGGTTGCCCTGCCCCTCACCCTAGGGCAACCGCATTCTAATTTGGAGCCAGAAACTGGCAGAGATATTTTGCGAGAATCGGCTCCGGCTTGAGCGATTTGGACAAAGTCCAAGGGAGAGTTGCGGCGGTTGTCCAGTGATAAAGGGGCAAACGCAACCTCGATTTTAGAATGCGGTTGCCCTGGGCGCTCCCCCCTCGCGGATGACAAGTGACGGAGCGAGCCATATAATGCCGATAAAACACCATCGCAAGAGAGACGCAACACTTGAGGAGGCCGCGCATGGCAACCGAAACCAAGTTCGAGATGCTGACCAAACCCTTGGTAAAGATCACTGAAATGGACCACATCGTTCTGCGTACCAACGATGTGGAGGGTTCGCTGCGCTTCTATACTGAGGTGCTGGGACTACAGGCCGAGCGAGTGGAGGAATGGAGGGCTGGAGATGTGCGCTTCCCGTCGGCGCGAATAAACGCCGATACCATCATCGACTTTTTCGCCTCTGAAAACATCCCGGCGAGCCGGGACGATGCTCGGAATCAGGACCACTTCTGCATGGTTATCGACTACACCGATATGGAAGAGCTGAAGGCTCACTTCGAAGACCTGGGCGTTGAGATTCAGGCCGGGCCGGGCAAGCGTTGGGGTTCTCATGGCGACGGCATTTCCCTGTACATCTACGATCCGGACAACAACGTCGTAGAGCTGCGGCACTACTAATGGTATTTGTCAACACACGCTAGTACCGTGTCAATCTGGTTTTGTAGGGTAGATATGCTGGAGCTTACGGCGAGCATCTTGGGTGGTAAACCGCCAGTCTATGGCTGATTTTGCTGCGTTGCGCTCGCGTTCAAGCGCCGCAACCTCTCGCCGCAGCTCCGCCTCATCGCTGATACGGCGGTTCAGACACCCTCTGCTGAAGACGCTCAACTCGATCTCAGCCATGTTCAGCCAGCTGCCATGCGTGGGAGTGTAATGAAACTCGAGGCGTTGCGCGATGCGCCGAGCTTCGCACGGCTCAAATGCTTCGTAGAGCGAGCCGAGCTTGTGAGTGTTGAGGTTGTCCAGTACCAGCCTGACCACCTCGGCATCAGGGTAGGCCTCGTCCACCAGCCACCGCAGCTGGTGCGCGAAGCCCACGGCAGTGCGGCGCTCGGTCACCGCCACATGTCTCCATCCACCCTTCGGCTCGCAGATCATGAACAGGTTCCGGGTCCCGTTTCGCTGGTACTCGGTGTCATAGCGTGCCACCCGTCCGGGGGCAGCCGCCAGGGGCGGACGCACCTCCCCAGTCAATTGCCTGGAGGTCTCGTCGAAACACACTACCGGACGTAACTGTTCAGGGTTGAGGGGAAGTGAGCAGTTGTCGGCAGGCGGTGAGGGGGTTCAAGCCCTGGGCCCGCCAGGTGCCGAAGATTGAGGCCAGCGTCATCTTGGTTGCAGTGCCCTGGTTTGAGCGCGTGCCACCACTGATCTTCCGGCTGACCACTACCGGGCGCAGGCTGCGCTCGGCGGCGTTATTGTCCGGCGGCGCTGCCGGTTCAGCCACGAAGACGAAGAACTCTTTGACGTGGCGTTCAATGCGTCGGCATAGCTTGGCCTGGGTTGCCGATGGGTCATCCAGGTAGGGTCGGCAGAGGGCCATCAGGCGGCGTTCTAGGGCCAGTTGGGCGGTGCGCCGCTGCTGCCCCGACGGGTGGGTGAAGGTTTTGGCTGGCACGTAGAGACGGTGGACGGCGTCGGCCCACTGTGCCAGTGGCGCGTCATCAGGGTAGAGAGTGCGCCGGTCGTGGGTAACTGTTCACGTTTGAGGGGACGGAATGGGTTTGCAGAGAAAATTCGTGCTTGGCTGCCCCTCAGCAAGAGGCCGGATAGCCTGTAGGTCCCCTCAAGTCTGAACAGTTACGGTCGTGGATGTCCCGCAGCAGATGAGCCCAGCAGCGTTGCTTGGGACCGTCGTAGTGGTGGTAGGCGGCGTAGAAGTCGCTGACCAGCACGCCGGAGAACTCCTCGCCCAGGACTTCATCCACCACCACCTTGCCCCGACCCCGTCGCAGGAAGTACCGCTCGGCGGGAGTGCTGAAGGTCCACACGTAGCCGTTGTTGCCATTCTCCCGCCAACCCGTTTCGTCGGCATGGACCACCGGACTGCCGCGGATGCGTTCCAGAATACCCGTCAGTTCAGCCTGGGCCTGCTGAGCCACCCGTTGCGTGGCGTCCGCGATGGCTCCCGCACTAAGGTGCAAACCATGCACGGCGCCCAGGTACCACTGGATGGTGCGGAAGGGCAGCCGGGCCTCTTCCCTAAGCGCGGCAATCAGACTCATTACGTTGATCCCCAGACGCTGCCGCCCCAGCACTACGCCGTCCAGTTGCGCCGGTGGTACACAGCGGCGTCGGCAGCCCGGGCAGGTGCGGGCGATGTAAGCGTGCTCGGTGACCTGCACTGGAACCTGGGGCAAGTCAATGACTTCCCGAGTGCGCTGGGTCCAGCCGCCGGCCAGCTGGGTTCCGCAGTCGGGGCACTGTTCCAACCTGGCAGCTGGCGATCTGGCCCAACGCCCCGCAGTACTGCCTGGCCACTCCCACCGACTTCACCCCCTGCTTGGGAAAATCGCTGCCGTCCAGCACCCACACCCCCTGGGGATCATCCAATCGCGAACCCAGATACTCCTGCAACCGGTCTATGACTGCGTCGTCGTCCCAAGGAGACTCGGCGAGAAACCGCTGTAACGCCCGTGGCGACGCCGGAACCGTTTCCGACAAATTCTCAGCGTTGCGCCGCTCTTCCGATTGCACCAGCAAGGCCTGTAGATAATGGCGGCTGTGCTCCCGGGCCTCCCTACGACCAAAGTCTGGCGCAAAGTAGTCGTGAAAACCCTGGAAGGCTTCGGACACCCGTTCCAACGCCACCGCATCCATCACCCTGCCCCACCTCCCGATGCCTTCGCTATCTTGCCGATTATCCTACCATGCCAACCGTCGTTGTAATACTAGGCCGAGGGTGATGACGATGACGGCGGCGGCTATCGCAGTTTCCATGTCTCTCCTGTTGGTCCGATCGTGTGTTCGGCTGATGGCTGGCGTATTGGTTCAGATGTAGTCGGCGAGCGCGAACTTGGCGGCGTGTCTGAAACGCCGTAGGGCTTCCATCTCGATGCGGCGGACGGCGCTGTCCCGGATGCCGAAACTGCGTGCAACCTCGTACTGGCTATAGGGTCGTGGATAGTTGATGCCGAAACGCATGGCGAGTATGGTCCGCTCGGTGTCGTCGAGCTCGGTGTCCATGATCTGGTGGACCAGATTCTTGAGGTCGTTGACCTCGGCCTGGACCTCTGGGTTGACCGCTGGGTTGGTGTCGACAAGAGATAGCAGGAGGTGGGTGGATGGGGAACGGTCGGCGGTTTCCAGGCTGGCCTCGAGGGATATGGTGGTGGGAACGGGGTTTTCCAGCGGGGCGTTGGGATGCTCCTGGCGGGCCCGGTTGCGGACCTGGTGGGTGAGTTCAGGCTCGTATATCGCGTATCCCTGCTTGAGGCTGGCCCGGCTGACGGTGCTGGCAACGTAGTAGGTGGCGTACGAGCTGAAACGGTTCTGGCGACGGTGGTCGAATTTCTCCATCGCCTTGATTAGTCCGAGGCGCGCTTCCTGTTGCCGGTCGTCACGGTGCATGTCTCCGTACTGCCGGTCGTGGCCGGCAATGCGGTTCACGAGGGGCTGGTAGGCGACGATGACGGCTTCCTCGCTTGCTTTACCGGCCGCGATGATTGAGTGGTAGTGATGATTGATCTCGCTCTGGTGGGGCTGGAGGAGGTGGCTGACGTTGCGCTTGTTGCGGAAAAGGCGTGCCAGGTCGTCGAAGGTGCCGGCGTCCTGGGCTACGGCGGGGGCGATGCAGTAGCGGAACAAGGATAGGCGGGAGACGAGCTCTGGGTCTGTGTCGGGCGCGCCGGCCTTCTGGACAGATCGGCACGTATTCTGGCTGATGAAGCCGTCGATGAGGGTGGGGAGGCGTGGGTTGTCTCGGAAGTCCTGGATGCTGAGGGGGTTGCTCTGAGGGCCGGCCGTCAACAGGAGTGCCTGGGCGGCGGCCCGGTGTCGGGTGAGGGCGTTGAGAGCGGTGATGTGCAGGACCGTGGCTGGGTCCGTGTTCGGTATGCGGCGGGAGATTACTTCTTTCTGTGCTAGTCGAGCTATCGAGATGTTGAGGAAGTGGGCCTGTTCTTGGTCAAACGTAATCATGTGGGGCCACCGGCCGTCTTGATGTCGCGCAGTGATCGATGCGCGCATGGTTATGTTGTGTGGACGGTCGGGACGGGTTGCGCGCGGGTGGCTGTTATCTATTTCCTGTAACCGGGTCAGAGGCTCCAAACATGGCTGGCTAAACGGTGGAATGGGTATGACAACTAAGCGCGGGCGAACAGTTCTTAAGCGGAGGGCTGCGGTGTGGCTGCTGGCGCTGTGTGTGGCGGCTGGGATGGGATGCGGAGGTGGCGGGGAGTCGGGCGATGACGTGGTGATTGATTTCGACATCGGTTCAGTTGACGGCGTCAGCGATGCGGAGGTGCTGAGCATGACGAGGGACCAGCTGACGTCTGTGGGGTTCCTCGCGGATTGGTTGACTCTGGTGGAGGCTTTTGAGGCGCACGGCGCGGTGATGTCGACCCTGGGGGATGTCAGTCCGGAGACGGTGAACCTGGGCTGGGTGCGGCGTGTACACGACTCGAGCGAAAGGGCCCAGGTCTTCCACGGGGAGGGTCTGCGGTTGGCAATTCCGGCGGATGCCCCGGCGGATTACGAGTCGATCTATGGGGTGTACATCGCGGGAGTGGAAGCCTTCGGGTTCGCGAGTGCGCGTCTGCTGGAAGCGGCGTTGATCCTGGGGCCGACGGGTCGGGCGTTTGACGACATGGAGCCCCTGGATCAGTTGTCGTTCCGGTCCAGCCTAAAACAGTTCGGCATCTACCGGGACGATGCGATGGCTCTGATGGAAAAGGTTAATGAGATGTTGACGCCGGCCATCGACGCGGCGCGGGTCGACGCCGAGGGAATGCGATAGGTGGGCGTTTATGTTCAACGTTAACGAGGAAGTCTTGGGCGGGGATGAGAACGTCGTCGAGGAATCGGTTGGTGAGGAAACCGAGGCTCCGGTTGGTGACGAGGAAGAGGAAGAAGAGTATCTGTACGAGACGGAGGGTCCGTGGTGGCGCGAGCGTCGGTTCCTGTTCATTGCGGGCGGGTTCGTGGCGGTCTTGGTGGTGCTGGTAGCGGCCGTGCTGATCCTGTCGGGTGGCGACGACGCGGAAACAGCCTCTGAACTGGACAACGTAGAAGCGGTGGGTGGGATCGAGTTCGACGTGGAGGAATTGGATCCCGCGGCTGCCGTGGGGGACGTGGCGTCCTTGGGCGATGCTATCTCTGCTCTGGACGAGCTGGACCGGGTCGCCTTGCTGCGGGCGTTGGGGTTTAGCGAAGAAGCGGCTGAATCGGTGGGTAGGCCGGATCGTCCTTGGCGTTTGAATGACGATGCGGCGGACGTTCCGACGGACCTGAGACCGTGGGAGCGCTATGCGATGACCAGTGGGGCGATGTCGGGACTGGAGTCCGAAGGTGGGATGACGTTGGGCCTGGTGGCGCAGGACGTGCTCGCTTCGCTGGGGCCGGCCGTGTGGCCGATGGTGCAAGCGGACCAGACGCTGCGGCGGATCTTCACGCAGTCGCTGGTGGACTGGGACTACTGGGGCACTCAGGACGACCTGTTGGTGTTGGAGACCTATCTCGATGCAGCGGCGGAGGCTTCGCTGGACGTGGAGAAACGGGTGTCGGACGCGGATTTCGGCCTGTCGGCGCAGACCAGGCGTTACGTGCGGGATACGCTGCAGGGTTTGGAACCCCTGCTCCGCGGGCGGGACATCGCGGTGGAGTTGAACGAGGCGTTCGCGGACGGCCGGGGTTGGGACACTCTGGAGCCGTCGGAGCGCAGCCGGCTGGGTCGGTTGGCGGGTCAGGAAATCTTCGAGTCGCTGTCTGAGTTCGACCGGGTGATGATGTCGTACGGTTGCTCGGTGTGCGGTGAGCTGTACCGGAGCCCTCCTGACGGCGCGCCAAGCTCTGCCGTGCCGGCGAATGGCGAGGGGGCGGGCGATGTCCGCGTCTGAGTCGACCAGGAACTGGACGGCGCCGGCACCGCGGCGGAAGGGTCGTGGCATCCGTTTGGCGCGGCGGTTCTGGTGGATCTGGCTGCTGGGCGTGCCGGCCGGGATGCTCATACTTTTGGATTGGTCGTCGGGCGGGGAGACTGGACCGGAGGCGGTTCAGAGGGCGCTGGGCGGCAGCCGGCCGGCGTCGTTGGCGACCGCGGTGGCGGAACGTCGGGCTTGGGCTTGGGATGAGGACGTGTCCGTCGACGTGGAGCAGAACGGTGGTGTCGTCGGCGGGGGAGTGGTGGGGGGCGGCAGACTGGCGCCGGGCACGGAGGTGGCGATCGAGGCGGTGGCGCCGGGCGTGCTGCGTTTATCGACTCCGGGCAACTTGGAAGCGTGGCGTTTCGCGCCGTCGATGGCGGCTGGGGATCATTCTCTGGGGCCGGTGGACCGGATCACGTGGTACCGGGAGCAGAGCTCGTACCTGCAGGGCGCGGTCGATGAGGTGTTCGGGCTGCTGGGCCTGGGGCTGTACAAGGAGCCGTCGGAATGGGACGCGGCCTGGAGTTCTGCCGTTCGGGACACGGCGGGGGCGTTGCGGGACGTGTACGCCGGCGGCCAGGAATCGGGCTGGCAGCTGGCGTTGCAGCGGTGGGACTGCTGGGAGGAATTGGATGCCGACCTGCATCAGGGCTTGTCGCCGGGCTGTCCAACGGCCGCTGAATGGCGGCGTTTGTCTCAGACGTGGCGGCAGTTGGGGCAGGTGAACGAGATCCTGTGGCAGATGGGGGTGACGGGCGCTCTGTACGAGCCTGACGGTCCTTGGCGGACGGTGCGTGCGGAGGGTTTGCTGGTGCTGACACTCCGCCTGGACCGGCAGGTGGAGGCGTTCGAGAGGTCCCGGCGGGATCTGCTGAACTCCAGGGATCAATACGGGCATTCGGTTCATGTCACTATGCCGGAATTTTGGAGGGGACCGTGATCAGGATTTTGATGTTGGTTTTGGTTGTGAGCTTGGCCGCTGTTGGCTGCGACCTGCTGGGTGGTGGGTCTCCCGACGGCGAATCGGTCGGAGCGCCGGGGTTGTCGCCGACGTCCGTCATCCCGGGGCCGCGCGGAGTGGAAGCGACTCGTGAGGCGACGGAACGGGAGGCGAGGCGGCAGGCGGACGCGGCTCGCCTGGCAAGTTCGGAAGTGACGGGAGGGGCGGCTCCGTCGGGTGTTACCGGGGGGGTGAGACAAGCGACGGCGCGGGCTACCTTGGGGAACACGTTGTCCGGGGAGAGCCGGGACGGGCCGGGCGCTGACTCCGAGTCGTGGAGCGCCTGGTGGTATCGGCCCGGTCACGGGGACTTCACGGCGGCTGAGGTGTATGCCGGGCACGTGAACGGAGAACTGTTCCCCGTCAATGCGGAGTGCGTCGGGGAGGCGGTTCATCCCTGGCGGGCGGATAACGCCTATCTGTACTACGGGCTCTACGAATCGGTGTCGCAGTTGCGCCGGGACTGGGACATGACCTGGGAGGAGTTTCAGGTGGCGTCGCAGGACCGGCTGGCGTGGGAGCTGCTGCCGGATGCTGGCCTGCGAGTGCGGATGTGGGTGGATTTCGCCGTCATGGAACCCGAGGGGGAAGGCTTCTACGTGCTGGGCGCCACGGCGTCGGGTCGGCGCATGAAGGTAGAGACCACGTCTGGGCAGGAGGTTGAATGTCCGCACTGGTCGGGTCTCGAACGCTCCAGCGTGATATTGGTGAGGCTTGACTGATGGGCATCGCTGGTTGGGTGAAGGGTAGGTTGCGACGTCGGTCCGAGACGTGGCTGCTCGCTGCGTGGGCACTCCTGTGCGTGGGGGTCATGGTTGGCGGCGTCATGCTGTTGGAACCCTCGCCGGTATACGCCGGTGGGGACCGTTTGCTGTCGGAGTGCTGGCGCAGCGATGGTGGCGGCGCTGGCTTCACTACTGAGCGGGCTGTGACGCTGGGGCCGACGGAGCAACAGAAGCGTCAGATGGGTTACGGCTGGCTGCCGCTGGACGTCAGGCCGACGGGTGGGTCGCTGGTGGACGAGTTCTTTTTTCACCGCGAGCACGGCGGGGGGTTTTTGGTGAACAAAAACCCGGATAGCCGGATGGCGGCGGAGGTAAAGGCGGAATGGGGCGCGGAGTCCGAGGCTGACGCGGTGCTGGACCAGTTGAAGGTGGCGCAGTACGAGGCTGGGCTCGGCGCGAAGGCGGGGGAGGGGGTGGTGGACGAAGACCCAGCCTGGGGCGGCGGGTCTTCAGGACCAGGTGATGACGGGTGTGGTGCAGGGGGAGACGGTGTTGATTACTAAGAATGTCAACTGTGACTCGCATGGAAACTGCACTGAACGTATTTCCACCAGCAAGATACCGATGACTTACGACTACAGCGGTGTCAGTGTGCAGTTGAAGCATGGTGGCGGGAGTGTGGACCCGGCGTTTCAGGGCGAGGAAGGCGGGCCCTACACGATCACGGAGGGGAATCCGGAAAACGAGCAGGTGAAGTTCACGGAAGCGGTGGACGACGCTGGGGAGTCTGGTGGCAATGCACGGCTGGAAACGCTGACGGCGGATCGAGCGGTGAATACTGCGGGTGACGTCGTGAGGGTGACGATCGACTTGGAGGCGCGTCACCGGCAGGACGTGGAGCATGACGGCAGGGTGTGGCCGTTGTTCGGTAGGGCACGAGTCGGACAAGTTGCGGGGCTGTTGCCTAAACAGTCTTTCCTGTGGGATTCGGGTGTTGGCGCCAACGTGGATTTCGGTCGGTACGGAAACGGTGGGGTGCTGGATTATACGCCTGGCAGACCGGCGGGAGTGGGCCAGCCTGCTACGGCGGGGAGGTTCACCGTGAACCCGAGCGCGCCGGGTCTTTTGACGGGTGGCGAGGTGCGGTGGCCGGTGTACCTGTCAGATATGGCTTGGTACCTGTATGAGGTTCCCCACGTGCCGCAGGAATTTTATTGGGCCCAGAACTACGAAGATTTGTACAACGCTCTGGCTGGGGACGTCAACCCCAGTCTGGTGTTCCAGGCAAATACGGACATCGATGAACTGATACAGCCTGAGAACGGGATCACGTGGGATCCGGAACTCGACAAGGAGGATGGTGTAGTCGATTACTCGAAGTCCGATCTGGAATTCAACGGGACGGTGATCATGCCCTTCTCGGGGGATCGTTATTGGCCGGAAGGCGGCGCTCGGTTGGTGAAAGCTGGAGTTGTGTCGCCGGACGATGGCGAGATGGACGCGTCGAACCTGGGCATGAACACGTTTTTCCAGTTCGACATTGTTGAGCACCAGGCTCATGGTCAGATGCCTCGGGGTGGTGAGGCAGCGTTGGGGATTGGACCGCAGCGGCATCACTGGTGGAACCTGACCGACGCCGAGGTGGGATGGCCTAACGAGCAGCTGGACCCTGGGGAAACCCACGTTTTGGTGGTGACGTTCTATGAGGGGGTGGTCCGGGACGGTGACAAACTGAAGCTGGAGGCCGCGGACGGGGATAGACTGGGTCGCCTGGTCGTTGCTTCGTATCGGCGCGTGGTGTGCCGAGTGGTGGTAGCGCCTTTGGGTGTCGGATTTGGGTCGGACAGCGAGTCGGGCTTCTGGCGGCGTGCGGTCGGGCTGCTGGAGAGGCTGGTCGATACGCTGATTCATCTGCCGGCGGCGATCATGAGCGCGGGTGGGCAGTCGGTGATGGGGGGTCTGAACGGGGTGGTTTCGGCGGCTCAGAAGGCCGGCTGCGAGGCGGTGGGCCAATTAGACGGCGGGGGAGGCGGTGGCGGTGATGGCGGCGTATCGGCCGCGGGGCAGGCGGATTGCGAGGAGGCGATGGCGGACCGCACGGTGTCGGACTGCGTTGACGGTGTGCCTGGGTCATGCCGCGAGCAGTTCGAGCCGGTCGTGACGCTTGTGCCGCTGGAGGTGTTTGCTGTCAGTGGCGCCAATGAGGGAGTGGTGACTCGGTTGGTGGACGTTCTGGACCTGGGCGGACACTTGCGGGACGCGGACCTGGCGTGCGCGGCGTTCCGGGGGCAGGCTACCGGGCCTGACGTGTGCTATGGGAACGAAGCGACTCCGGTCCTGGGCAGCGGGTCTGCGTCGTATGTGGGTGGTTGCGCGGATGACACCTGTGATTCGGTCGCCTCGGATCGGTTCCTTCCGGAGGTGACGATGAAGTGGAGTCCGGCCAACGTGTCCAGCTACAGCGATCACGACGGGTACATCGTGAGGGTGAGGATCGACCCGGAGGCGGGGGATCTGGCCTATTACCGCAACCTGCGTGGCAACGACGAGTATCATCCGGCGAGCGCGCAGCTGGTCGGTGCGGGCTTGGAGCGCAAATTCTACCTGCCGCGTTTCTTGGATAAGGATACGGGCGGCGGGGGCACCGTTGATATTGGGGTTGGCGGGTTGAGGTTTGGCGCCGGGCGGGACGAACCGCTCGTGAAGGACACCATCAACCTCACGAATCCAGATGGAACGGATCTGTTCGATCTGCAGAAACACGCCAGGGAACGTATGGTGCTGGCCGATGGGTTTGAACACGAGATAAGCGTGGCTCTGTACCGGGGTTCCTACGAGAACGACGGCGAGAACGGTCTCGACATTAGCCCGTTCTCGAAGCCAATAGTGATAGGAGGCAACGACCAGGCTTGCGAGTTACTGGACCTGCGGACCGGCAAGACGGATGAATTGATAGCGTTCTGGAACTCCCTGGAGTGCGCGGAGTCTCCGGCGGCGGGCGGGTTGACGGCGGTGGGGGAGGAGAGCCTGGAGCGGTTCCAGCAGTTCACGGGCACCGAGGTGTGCAAAGACATCCTGACGGGCACGCCGGCGCATCTGACGTACGAACTGCCGGCCGTGCGCGCTGGGTGGAAGATCGCGTGGATCATCTCGATGGCGCTGATTCCGGTCCTGTTGTTCTGGGAGGCTCTGCGGATGTCGTGGGGAGTGTGGTTGGGCGAAAATCAGATCTCGGGAGCGGTACGCAATCTGGCCCCGCGGCTATTGCTCGGCATAGTGCTGGCGGCGGGAAGTTTGCTGCTGTGCCAGCTGCTGATCATGTTCTGCGCACAGTTGACGTGCTACGTGGGCCAGGCGACGGACGTGACGCTGTGGGGCGTGATCGGATGGGCCTTCAAGGGGGTGTTCCAGAGCGGTTGGGGTGTCGCGGCTGCTGGAGCCGGAGGGGTGGGAGGCGCGTTGGGCGCTCTGTCGCTCGGGCTCGGCGGGGGTCCCGTTATCGCGGCAGCCATCGGGTTGGGCCTGTTCATGATTTTGGCGGTGGTGTTCTCCGTGGTGCTGCTGCTCATTTTGCAGATGACGGTTCGTATCCTGTTGATAGGGGTGCTGACGATGCTGGCGCCGGTGGCGTTGATCATGGTCCTGTCGCCGACGACCTCGGGTTGGGCCTGGCGGTGGATGTCCATGATGATCGGCACTCTGTTCATGCAGGTCGTGACCGTCATGGTGTTGTTCCTGGGCGTGGAACTGGCTCGGGGCTGGGCGGGCGGCGGCGGTGGCGGATTCGGTGCGATCGTGATGAGCATGATGATGGCGTTCGTGGTGTTCTACGTGGCGACCAAGGTGCCGACCGTCATGAACTCGGTGCTGGGCTCGATGATGACCGGTGTCGTTACGGAAGTGCGGCGTTCGGTGCAGGCTGGCGCGATGGTCCGCCTGGCTTCGCAGGCGGGTCGCTTCCGGTCTCGGTAGTCCGGGCTATAGGCGATGCTGACAGGGGACGGTTGCAAGCGTTTTAGCTGTTATCTGCTGATTGTCGGGAAGTTTCCCGTTTAGTTTGACGATCACTCGCTGTGCGGGTTGGAGTATTCGATATGGATCTGATTATTGGCATCATTTGGGACTTCGCCTGGTGGATCATCGGCATCGGAGTGGCGCTCTGCATGATCGTCGTGCTGTGGGGCATCATCCGGTATTCCATGGCCCAGGGCGACCCGAGTAAGGCTGCCAGCGCAAGGGCGACCATGTTTGGTGGCGCGTTCGGCGTCGTGGCGTTGCCGGTGGCGTTGATCGCGTTCCGGATTTTCTTCGGCGATGTGATCGCGCCCAACACGGGCGTTGACGCCAGCTTCCTGGAACAGAACTGCGATGGAATTTTGCGTGCGCAGCTCCAGGCGCGGTCTAACGTGACGACGGCTGATCATGCTAAGGGTCTGATTGCGGCGATCCAGTCGAGCAAGAGCGAGTGTGCTAAGGAAAACTGGATGAATACGCCGACTTTGGTCGCCACCGCGGCTGCGACCCAGGTCACGACTGGTAACAGGTGTGGCTACGCTAATACTACCTCGAGTGTGGATCGTGCTGTCACTGCTGCCAAAGGTGGAGTCGGCTTTGGGCGCATTGGCGGTGCGATTGTGATCCAATTCGATACCGGCCAGGCCAAGCATCTGACGGAGAGCGACAATTGTTGGGTGTATGACCCGTCAGGCGGCGGATGGCATATCGGCGAGAAAAGCAATTGATGAGGCTTGTTGGCAAGAGGACGTAGTCGGGGACGGTTTCTGGCATGACTCTCCGATGGAGATAACTCCTGGATATTCGATCCGGCGGGCGGCGGTTGGCATCTGGGCAGCCAGTAGTGGCTATGGGCGCAATGGCAAAAGGTAATAGCTGTGGAAGATTTTTGGCATGACTCTCCAACGTTCCTGAATCGCAAGGACGGGTTCATCATGGGCCTGACGCTGCAGCAGATGCTGCTGGTGGCGGGTGTAGGGGCCTTATGGGGACTGACCGGCATGATGTTGGAGGGCGTGGGGCTCAGCAGCTCGCTGGCTTGGCTGATCGCGGGCACTGGGCTGGGCGTCACGCTCGCGGCTATTTTGGTGCGGATATCTGGCCTGCGTCTGGCTCACTACTGCGTGTTGCTGCTGGTCCGTTGGCGCTTCCGGCCCGAGTATTGGATCGAGGGCAGCGCTCTGCACTGGGATGAGGTCGAAGAGTCGGAGGGCTCCAACCTTTTCGGGGTACGCAGCAGGCTCCCTGCTGGTCTTGCCGCGGCGCAGGGCGAGGAAGCTCGGATCGCGGGGCATGGTGTTCAGCGTTGGGCGCGGGACAGCTATGGGAGCGCCCGGGATTATCTCCGTTATACGATTTCAATGTTGGTGAAGGGCAGCTCGTCGAGCGGTCCATAAGAGATCAGGAGGCAGGAATATGAAGGTCATGGATAAGTTCGCCGGCGCGGCTGGCGTTGTATCGAAGCTCGCGGGCGTGCAGCGGCCGGCGCTGCACATCAACGACCTGGTGGGGCTGGACGGCGTGCTGCCGAGGCGTGTTAGAGGCGATTCGGGCGACACTGCCCTTTGGCGGGTCTACGGCAAGGACTCCGCGGATTCGGTCGCGATGAACGGTTGGGGACGTTTCCTGCTGGCGTTGGACTTCCCGATCACGTTCCTGATCCGGCAGCATTCGCCTGGGTTGAGCCAGATCATCAACCAGTTGCGGGCCAATCGGCCGCCTGAGTTCGCCGAGGGGACGGGAGCGGTCGTGGCCGAATCTTTGCTGGACTATTTCGGCGGCATGGAGCGCAGCGGCAACGTCGTGGACCGGGAGATCTACCTGCTGTCTCCGGACCGGCACGCGGCGGAGATCCCGAGTCTGCTCGACGGGGCGGGAATGTCGAGCATCCAGGTGGAGGACGAAAACTTGCGGCGGCTGTGCTATGCGGCCGTTACCGGACGGTCGGTGAGTTCCCTGCTGTCGGTGGATATCGAGCAAGAGACGGGGTTCAAGTGCAAACCGTTGGGTAAAAGGCTGGAGTTCGGCAATCGCTGGGCGTCGTGCTTCGAGATCACGGGCTGGCCGCGGCGCATCTCGGCGCTATTCCTGGAGCGCCTGCTGGGCATGGGCTTCGAGATGGACCTTTCGTATTACATCTTCCCGCTGTCCCATCGGGAGGCGATGAGCAAGCTGACGACGGCGAAACTGGCGTTTGAGTCGACGCGGCTGGACCTGGAGAACCGGAGCCGGATGGTGCCGCCGGACGTGACGGGCGGCATCGACGACGTGGACCGTTTGCTGGACGAGATCAGCCGGAACGAGGGCGGCCTGTTCTGGATCGCGCTGTCGCTGGTGGTGTACGGCGATACTCCGGAGGAACTCGCGGCGCGCGAGCAGGCGTTGCGGGTCTACTTCGCGAGTATGCAGTCGGTCATGCGGCCGTTCGTCTTCCGGCAGGGAGAGGCTTTCGGGGAGTTCGCCCTCCAGCACAAGTCTCCGATGGGCCAGACCTATCTGACTGACTTCGGAACGGTGCAAAAGCTGTTTCCGTTGTCGCCGCCGTTGTTGGACAAGGGGGAGGGGACGCTGTTCGCGTTGGACTCCCGGTCCAAGGCGCCGGTGATCTTCGACCGGTTCGCGACGTCGCGGGACAACGGCCACATGGTGGTGATGGCGCCGAGCGGATCGGGCAAGAGCTTCTGCATTAAAGGTCTCTGCCTGCGGGAGTGTACCCGGGGGGTGCCGGTCTACCTGATCGACCCGGAGGGTGAATACACCTACATGGCGGAGGAGCTCGGCGGGCAGGTATTCCATCCGGGCCGCGAGGGCTCGGGCGTGAATCCCTTCCGGCTGCGTTACCGAGCCGACGATGCACTGGCGTTGCAGGTCGGCAACCTGAGCTGCCTGTTGCAGATGATGCTGGAACGGGGCGGTGGCTTGAGCAGCCTGACGACGGCGCTGGACGATGGGCTGAACGCCTTTTACCGGGCCGAATTATTGGAATACGAGACCGGCCGGCGGGTGGTGGAGTCGGACGTCATGGGAATCTCCCTGGGAGAGGGTGGCATCTACTCCTTCGTGGATTTCCTGCAGGCCAACAAGGACCGGATCCGGGACGCGGCGCTGTTGGCTGATGCTCTGAGTCCGTACGTGTCGGGCAGCTATCGGTACGTGTTCGCCGATGACCGCGGCGAACACGCCGCGTTGGGCGGAATCAACGAGCCGTGGTTGACGGTGTTCAGCCTGCAGGGCATGACCGACGACATGAAGCCGATCGCGACCATGATCTGCTGTCAGACGGTATGGGCCTTGGCGATGTCGCGCAGCCGGCCCAGGATGATGGTCGTGGACGAATGCTGGTCCGTGCTGGTGACGAAGAGCGGCGCGATGGCGTTGCAGACGATGGTCAAGCGGGGCCGGAAGTATCGGCTGGGCCTGGTGACGGTCACGCAGGACGTGGGCGACTTCGTATCGGTCGGAGAGGCTGGGATCTCCCTGCTGTCGAACTCGTCGGACAAGCTGTTGCTTCGCCAGAGCCCTTCGGGTGCGCCGCTGGTGCAGAATGCGCTGGGCCTGACGGATCAGCAGACCAACTACCTGCTGCGGTGCAACATCGGCGAAGGTATGTTGATCGCCAAGGAAGGGGCTTTCCAGGTGAAGATCATCGCGACACCGGAGGAGTTCGACCTGATCGAAAACTTCTCCTGGCGGACGAACCTGGACGAAACGGACGCGGAGCGCGAAGCGGCTGAGTTGAAGCGCCTGAAGGCGTTGTCGGCGGCGACGTCTGAGGTGACGGAGGCCAGAAACGCCGCTGCGGCAGAGGAAGGAGCTGTGGCGGCGGGCAGGGCGCCCTCCCGACCCGCGCCGGTGCGCAGGGGCGGGAAGCGTCGGGGACGGCGAGGTGGACAGGGACGGTAGCGTCATGGGATGGCGAATGGTTGCGTTCCTGCCGCTCGCGGTCCTGAGCCTGGCGGTGATGGCGTGTTGGGGCGGCGAGGGCGATCTCGCGAGCCCGCCGGCCGGGAGCCCGTCGCTGTCACCGTTTCAGACCGTGGAGCCTTTTCTAGCCGGCACGCGGCCAGTGTTTCCGACCGACACGCCGATCCCGACGGCGACGCCGGTGCCCTTGGAGCCTACTCTGGAGACGACGATCGCGCCGGTGGAGGTGGAGACAGTGGTCCTCGTGAGCGCCGCTACTCCTGCCGCCGCGGCGAAGTTGGAGGCGTGCGCGACGGGCGTGATCGGTGAGACGGGTGTCTCGGTGGCGGAGGAGGCTTTCTTCGCGTCCAGAAGTGTGGAAAACCCGAATGTCTGGCCCGGTCTGGAGTCGGACTTCTACGTGGCGCATGACTTGGTCTGGCTGGTGTGGGCGCTGCGGTTCGACGTGCCGGATGAGCTCGGGTCCGTCGAAATCGCGTATCGGTGGGGGGAGATGCTCGGCGATGGTCGAGCGCGCTTGATGGCGGTGGTGGACTGGGATCCTCTGATGTCGGACGGGTTTAACATCAGGATAGCGGGAATGGGCGGCGATACGGCGGGGTTCTGGCGTCCGGGGCGGTACTTTGTGGACGCCTGGTCGCCGGATCATGATTGCGCGGTGGCGTCCTGGTTTTTTGAGGTGCACTGATGTTGTTGGCACGAAACCGGGTCCGGAGCGTGCTGGCGCTTGGTCCGCTGGCGCTGGTGTCGAGAAGCGCGGAAGATGATGGGGTGGCGATGTGGCTTGGCGGCCGTGGCCTGGAGGTGGCTCTGTGCCTGCGGGATCTGGGCTGCAACGTAGAGTTGGCGACGGCTCTGAACGTGTTGACGTTCGTGGGCCGGTACGCGGTGCGGGACGTGAAAGGCCGTGGGTTCGGGACGGGCTACATGGTCCACGATGGCGACGTCGGCGACCTCGGCATCTGCACGTCCGGGAAGTGGGGAGAGTCGGCTGAACTGGTGGGCGTGTTGCGGTCGATGTTGGCGGATCGCGGATGGCTGGTGTGCGACGGGGGACTGGGGCGGACGGGGCTGGACATAGTAGGCGAGGCCGCGACGGATGGCCGGCTGCAGGCTGTGGGCATGGGTTCAGGCGGAGAGGGCTCGGCGCTTATAGCCGGAGCAGGACTGTGGCGTGGTCTATGCCTGGATCGGGGGGGTTGGTGCGCGGCGCTGGGCGGAAAGGGCGGGTCGTCGGGCGAGGGGTACCGGCGCCTGAGCGAAACCGTGGGCGGGGTCGCGCTCAGGGTCGAGGTAGGCGACGGGGTGGCGCTGACGCTGCGGGACGGGAACGTGTTGAACTACGGCGTCTGGCGGGGCCTGGCGGCGGAGACGGCTGGCCTCACTGATTGGTTGATGGGCGAGGCGTGAGGGTGGGCTGGCCGAAGAAACGGTGGTAGTCCTGTTGCATGGGGCTGGGCCAGGGCGTTGGCTTTGGATCGTCGGCGCCGAGGGATCTCATCAGGCCGTGGGTGAAACGCGGTGTGCATTTGGGGTGGCATCCGTCCATGATGCGGTAGGTGGCGTAGGTCAGGATCAGGAGGGTAATGGCGGTGGTGAGGATGGTGAGTTTGATCGTCTTCATGGTGGTCACGGTTCGCTTGTTCTGATTTTGGCTTTGTGGTCTGGGGTGCGTACATCGGGGCGGCGGTGGTCCGGGGACGGGCTTGGCCTATCGGGATTGGGGTTCCACGCACTGGCGGTCATCGTCGAGGACGAGGCAGACGAAGACGGGTTGACGCTGGGCATTGCTCTGGTGTCGGATGCTGAGGCGTGCCAGCTGGCCGGCGCTGCCGGGGTTGAATACCAGCGATACGTGGCGGAGGTTGGGTTGCCTGGAGGTGTTGATCGCCTGGTCCGGCATGGAGTCGAGCTTGTTGTAGTCGAGGTCGATGAATTCGAGCTTGACCAGGCCGTCGAAGGCCTGGGTCGAGATGTTGCTGATGCGGTTGTAGCTGAGGTCGACGTGGACCAGGTTGGGGGAGCCGGCGAAGAGGTGGTCGGGGATCGCCTCGATGCGGTTGTGGCTGGCGTCAAGGTGCGTCAGTTGGGGAAGGTGGACCAGGAAGTCGGGGCTCAGGCCGGTGATGCCGAGGCCGCTGAGGTTCAGTTTGGTCACGTTCGTCAGGCCGGCCAGGTCCGGTGGCTCGACTTTGATGGGTCCCTGGTACTGGTCGTTGGAACTATCCCACATGACGTCGACCTGTCCGGTCTCGGGGTTCACCGTGATGCCGGGGGCTTGGGAGAAATCGAGACTGGTTATGTCGGCTAGATGGGAGTTCGTGATGGCGTGGCATGGGAGGTCGGCGCCGAGGGCCTGTCTGATGCCTTGGACCAGCAGGTCGGGCCGGTCGCATATGGCGCTGGTCGGGTCGAGAGCTGCGGACGGGTCGCCGGGCGGGAGTCCTGATGGCGGCGGGGGCGGACCAGAGGCTCCAACGCGCTTTGGTGGGGTCAGCGCCGACCTTGACCATGACGTGGAAGCGATACTCGGTGTTGTTCTGGAGCCCGTAGATGACCTGCTCGTTCTGGGGAGCGATCACCTTGGCGGAGAGGCGCCCGCTGGGTCCGTCGGCGGGTGCGTACCATGCTTGGTAGGCGACGGCGTCCGGGACTTCGCTCCACGTGAGGCGGGCCCGGCCGGGTTGGGCGTCCGGTTCGGCCTGTAGCTGCGGCGGTGCCGGTGGTCGTTCGGAATGTTGAGCGTGGGTGTCGGCGGGAATGAAGAGCATGATGGCGGCCGCGATGGTGGCGGCTAGGACGATGGTGCCTGGGCGAGCGATTGCGAGTCGTAGTGATGCCATTTGGTGCCATCCTTGTCTTGGGCGAACGGGGTTTGTCGTGATGGCACCATTGTGGGTGCTGGGTCGGGCGCGGACGACGCGGGAAGGTCGAGCTACTGGAAGGTGGTGGCGTAGGTGGCCCCCGACTCGCGTGGGGCAAACGTTGTCGGTGCGCTTAACAACCGCCGCGCGCGGACGGTGGACCCCCACTCGCGTGGGGCAAACTGGGAGCGGTTCATCCAGCACTATGAGGTGGCGGGTGGACCCCCGTGGGATTTGGCACATCCACCCAATACCCCGTTCTAAAGTACGGCGGCTTGGACATCGCCGCCCAACGCCCTTAGCCCCTGTGGAGAACCACCATGACCATCCCCACCGTCATCGCCACCGGCGAGGCCGGCTATACCGGCGACGGAGGCCCCGCTGCCGACGCCATCCTGCGCGAGTCTTTCACGTGGTCCTTCGACACCGCCGGCAGCCTCTTCTTTTTTGAGAGATTCGCAAGCACGTCGTCCGCCGCGTTGACGCGATCATGGGAGTCGTGACCACGGTGGTCGGCACCTACAAGTTCGTGACGCTTTGGAGGCTGGATACGTGGTTCCCGACGAGCACATCGGGCAGTGGTCGAACGATCTTGTGATAGTCCCGGGGTACCTGCCGGCGATTTCATTGTGCCAGTAATAGTCTCGGCTTGGCCGGGTAGATCATGTCCAGCAGCTTCTCAACCGATTGGGAACTGCAGCTGGCCGATTTGACGGGCTGGCTGGCTGGCGACGCTGCCGTCTGATTCGTGCGCATAGTGGCGGAGGCATCGAAAGGTGTCACCCTTGGAGTTCGTCCAATACAACCACTGGCAGACCTGTGACACGTCGGAACGCACTATCGTTGGTGACGAATAAGGAGCATCGTTCTTGGATGCTCGTTGCTGCGTGCAGTGCGTCCGGCGTGCGCAGGTTCAGATCGGGGTGACGATGACGAATTGTCCTGTCTTGGCTCGTTGCCAAACGGGCTCGATCAATGTGCGGTAGGGCTCGATGCGTTCCACGCTGTAGATGAATCCGCAGGTGTCCATGTAGATTGGACCGCGATCAGGTAGGGTTAGCGATCCCACGATTCCCGCTCGGATTCCAGGTAGTCGGTGACGTCTTGTGGGGTCTTGAAAAGGCGGTGGCCGGGGGATTCGGCGAGGATGTCAGTCGCCGACCGTCGTGGTGTTGGAGAGGACGCTGTCACGAATATCTCGACGGTTTCACCTTCGGCTAAGTCTTGGTCCACGATCACGATCTTGCCGCCTGGCAATACCGTTGTTTGAAGGTGCAGCGGTTTTTGCATGGGTCGCGACTCCCGTGTGGTGCTGTGTTGGACGGTTGCAGTGTAGATTGGGCGATGAGTCCATCGTAGCAAGTGTAGGTTGAGCGGTCAAAAATGCCGGATTTCTGGCGATTGTCGGAAACACCGGCGGCGCTGTGCTCGGTACTATGGGAGAGATGGCCGGTATGTGACACCGTGCATGAAACTCGCCGCCCCGTTGGTCGGTGGTGGCCGGCAACGTCGTTGGTCAGCAACGGTCCGCTATGCCACCGGCGGATGGTTCGGCGCTACGAGCCGTGGTCATCATTCTGGGCGGTGTAAAGCTCGCTTGGCAACGCGAGAGCGACTGCGGTGACGCGGTGTTCGGCGTAGCAATCGGGCAAGCGGAGTAGGTTGAGGCTACTGTCTGACGGAGAGTGCTTGTGTACATTCTGGTCCCTGTTGCAAAGTACAGAGCCAGGGAGGCTCACAGTTGATTTCGACCTCGGCTCCCGACTAACACGGTTTTCAGGCGACGGCCGCTGGTGGGTTGAGGGGCACGCCCGGATCATGGTGCTGAGCATCGGACATGGGCATCAGTTGGTAACCGAGTTGGGACGCCCGCCGTTTAGCCGCGCGCAACGCCCGCTGCTGATACTGGCTCTCGTAGTATTCGGCGCCAGCATCCACGTAGTCCTGGCCGTAGCGCAGCATGGAATAGATGAGCCTGGCCAGCTTATGCGCTGTGGCGGTGATGGCCTTGGGCGCTCCCAGGTGCGCTTTCTTCCGGCGCAGGAAGGCGCCCAGGGCGCGGTCGGAGCGGTGCAGCCCGTGGGCGGCCATGCTGGGCGGCCATGCGCAATGCCGCCGCGGCCCGGTTGGCGCTGGGCTTGGTCTTTGAGCTCTTGACCTTGCCACCGGTGATACGGTTGTCGGGGCTCAGCCCGAGCCAGGATGCGAAGTGTTTGGCAGTCGGCCATTTCGTCATATCCATGCCAATCTCGCTGATCACCTTCAATGCCGTGAAGCCGTCTACGCCGTCGATCCGGGTCAGGTCCACCCCAATCATCCGATACAGGTGTGTCCTGATATCGAAGCGGGGTGCGTTGCCCTGACTGCGCCGCCGGCCGTTCCCGTCAGGGGACCCGCCGTCCGAGACGTCCTCAAACCGTTCCAACTGGGCTTCAATCTCCCAGTCGCACTCAGCAATCTTCTGGTGGTAGAACCGGTACAGCTCCAGGGCTTGGGTCAGCTCGAAGATGTGCTCTTCGAGCCAGTGGCCCTGCAATGATCGGGCGATGGTTGCCTCGTCCGCTCTGATCCGGTGGTCGCGGAGTTTCGCCAGTTGCCGCGGGTCCCGCTCACCGCTCACGATGGCTTCGATTATCGCCATGCCGGTCTGGCCGGTGATGTTGCTGATGACGTGCTGGAGCTTCACGTTCATCTGGGTCAACGCCTTCTGCATCTGCTGGATGTGATGAGATGCGTACTCCACCAGCATGGCCCGCTGCCGCAGATAGCTGCGCAGGCGTCGTATGTCCCCGTCGGGTCGGAAGGCTCCCGACAGCAGCCCATAGGTGTGCAGTTGCTGCAGCCACTGGCAGTCCAGCACGTCGGTCTTGCGCCCGGGCACGTTCTTGATGCGCCGCGGGTCCACCAACATCACCTCAAACCCCCGCTCTTCCAGCACCCCGAACAGCGGAATCCAGTACACCCCAGTCGACTCCATGACCACGGTCTCCACTTCGCTCTCGGCCAGCCAGTCCGCCAGGCGATACAAGTCGGCCGTGAAGGCGGCGAACTCGTGCACCGGCTGTTCGGCGCGGTCTTGGGGCACCGCCACGAAATGGCTGGTGGCGCCCACGTCGATGCCCGCCGCGTTCAGGTTCACCTGGGACAGCTGCGCGGGCAGACGCTCCGGCCCTCCTCTGGTCTTGCCCACCGGCTTTGCGCTCCTCTGGCGTGTAGTCATCATCTCCCCCTACCATGGCAGTGTCGGCGCGTCGCCGGAGGAAGTCACTGACAGTAGCCACTCTCCCGAACGGGATCGTCCCCATTGGGACGTCACCAATGATGCCGCCGTAAGACTTCCGGACCATGCTTTGTATCGGGCAATTTGCACCAAAGTCTAGTCGGTCTTGGTCCGGACGACACGCTTCGTCGTGAGCTTACCAGGGCAATCGCGTCTTAATGATAATTTTTAGAATTATGCTAATGTTGCCCGATTCGATAAAACGAGAGAGGGCAACGGACCATGGCAGAATCGCATCATGTATCGGTACTGGATCATTTCGCTGATCTGGACGACCCCAGGGTGGAACGCACCCGACGCCACAAACTGGTGGACATCATCGCCATCGCCATTTGCGCCATCATCTGCGGGGCCGATTCCTGGGTGCATATGGAGCTCTTCGGCAGGAGCAATCTGGAATGGTTCCAAACCTTTCTTGAATTGCCCAACGGCGTCCCCTCCCATGACACCTTCGGCGATGTTTTTGCCCGTCTGGACCCAGAGCAGTTCCAGAGTTGCTTCAGGGCCTGGACCCAAGCCATCGCTGAGTTGCTGCCCGAGGAGGTGGTGGCCATTGACGGGAAGACGGCCCGGCGTTCTCACGACTGCGCGGGTGGCAAGGGAGCCATGCATCTGGTCAGCGCTTGGGCCACGCAGAACACCCTGACCCTGGGGCAGGTCAGGACGGCGGAGAAGTCCAATGAGATCACCGCCATTCCCCAACTGCTGGACTTGCTGGATCTGCAAGGCTGCATCGTGACCATTGACGCCATGGGCTGCCAGCGGGAGATTGCCCAGCAGATCGTGGACGGCGGGGCCGATTACGTGCTGGCGGTGAAGGAGAATCAAGGACAACTCCACGAGGGCATCCGAGACCTGTTCGAGGGGGCGGAAGCATTGGGCTTTGACGGGGTGCCCTACGACTACTCCCAGACCGTGAACAAGGGACACGGACGGGTGGAACGGCGGGAATGCTGGACCATCACCGAGACGGATTGCCTGGACTACATCAACCCCCACGGGCAATGGCCCCAACTGAAGGCCGCCATCAAAGTGGTCGGCCATCGTGAGACCGCAGCCGGCGCGATCAGTCAACCTCGCTACTACATCAGCAGCCGGGCGGCCCCAGCAGGACAACTGCTGGCTGCCGTCAGGAGCCATTGGAGCATCGAGAACTCACTGCATTGGACTTTGGATGTAACCTTTCGAGAAGACCAGTGCCGAGTGCGCAAGGCCCACGGACCACAGAACCTGGCCACCCTGCGTCAGATCTCCCACAACCTGCTGAAAAACGAGCACACCCTGAAAGTGGGCATCCAAGGCAAACGCCTCAACGCCGGTTGGCGTGAAGACTACCTGCTAAAAGTACTCCTCGGATAAGACGCGATTGCCCTGGTAAGCAGAACCATTTTTGAGATTTGGCTTGGCGAATTGTAAACTTTCCTTATAAACTAGAACGGTTGTTGCCGTCAGTTTTTCGGTGATGATCAACGCCAGGCTTATCTGTATCGGATCGCCCAACCCGCCGATGGAAATGACGAACCTATATGCGTTCTGGCCGGAGAAATGGGATCGTTTCACAAACTGGGTGAAAAGTCCCCAGGATGCTTCGAGAGATCGTTTGATTACATCCGAGGGGGACTCTGCGAATATTACTGTGCAATAGTCCACGACAACCTCTGGCCGCAAAGTCCACCAAATTGGACAAAATCAAGAATCTTCGTGATTAGGTTCATCTTGGACTTTTAGCCGAGCAGTCTATTGAGTTCTCTGATAGGATGTGACCGCTAACGGAGCATAAAGGACGACCCGGTCAGTTTGACTGGGTCGTTTATTCGCTCTCAGGAAATGCTACAACTTCTCGTAGCGTTTACGGCATATCGGGTATTCTTTTGGAATTTCCCCGTTCAGCGATAATCGAGTCCAGCTTTTACCCAGAGTCTCATGGCCTGAAGCGGCGAATCCCACCATCGAACCGCGTGGCGATCTGCGGCCATCTCGTAGTTCAATGCCTCGGTGCCTCTGGACTCACGGCTGCTCACTCTTTTGGGTGCATCTCACCTACTTGGAGAACGCTCCGGGTTGCGTGATTTAGGTAGGTCGCGTGCATGACGTAATCCTTAAACCCACCTTCCTCAACGACGTACCGCCAATCTACGAAGGCATTCCTGCAAATATTGAAAACTTCGTCGGCGGACTCCCACCCCGGCTCGTAAGGACAAGCCCGTTGGAGGTATGCAGCTCGGATTTTTCCCTTAAGATCCTCCGATAGTTCGTTGAACAGGAGCAATAGATCATGGCAACTCTTAGATGAGCGCGGGTGATTGTCCCATTCCCAAAGCCATTTCAGGGCTAATTCAGCCGCCAACCCAGCCAACACAACCCGGCCCTGGTACTTGCCCAAATCTTGTCTCTGCTCAGAGTCTAGGTTGGAGACTTTTCGTTTACCGTGTGCTATGCCCTGGGCTAACCATCGAGGTGAATGTGGTAGTCCGTCTGCAATTAGGTCTGCCGATTCCAGAAGCCCTTTTACGAAGTCAGGGGTTTGCTGGATTTTCTTTTTTAGCACGGTCTTTTTGGGCGCCACGTTTTCGCTCCTCCAGATCCACCTTCACAGATTTTTAGGCCTCTCAGAAATTCCGGGGCACCTCATGTCCCGTAGTTTATTGCGGTTTGAAGGCGCATAATCTTGCTGTGCACTCGTCACTCTGACTCACAGATCGTCTTTTTGGCAACATCGGCTGCAAACCATGTTCACCAAGTTGTGCAGGATATTATTGGAGGCAAATTCCGTCCCGTATCTGTTCAGCTTACCCTCCACCAGTTCCATAGCCATCGAATTCATCTCGGATGGCTTCAATGAATACATAGCTCCCCGAGCGCTTGGAAAATTGCAATTGACAGCAGCCATCGCTTGTCCCAGCCTCAGGAATCGCTCCAGTTCAGGAGGTGTAGCCTTCCAGAATGACGTTGCTCCATTGTGGGCAAGACCATTGATGAGTCCGGCCGTACACCAATCTCCCGCGCCCGCTTCGTCGATCATGTCGATTACTGGATATGCCGGCATGAAGCTCCACAACCGCCCGTCGCTGTCGCTCTTGTACCAACGGTATCGGAGTCCTTCCGGTCCCAGGGTTTGAACCTCCAACGGGATGTCTGTTCCTGCAACTAGGTAAGCGATGTCGGGCAGACGCTCCACTGAGTACTTAAGAAGATGTGCCACAGTAACTGTTCAGAGTTGCGGGGATCTGCCGACTATTCGGCCTATTGTGGAGGGGCAGCCAAGCACGAATTTCCAAAGCAAACCGTTGCCGTCCCCTCAACCCTGAACAGTTACGTGCCACAGCAGCCGCTTCGCTGAATAGTTTTCCGTCGGTTACACTTGAGGGTTCGAATACTATGAAAGCACCATGCTCCCGGTAGTGTTTGGCGAGATTCAGGGTGCCCCTGGATACCCGGTCAAAGTAAAAGACCGCGGCGTGCGGCATTTGCTCCACCACCGTGCCAGCCATGGCCACGGATATGGCTCTATACCTTAGAACCTGTCTACGATCTCTGAAATAGGTTAAGCTGAGACTATTATCAGGGGAGGGGTAATCATGTCTCATTCCTATCCCAGCGACATCAGCCGGGAGCAATTCGTCCGGATTCTGCCCGTGTTGGAGTCGGCCCGCCGTCGGACCAAGCCTCGCACCGTGGACTTGTATGACGTTTTCTGCGGCGTGCTGTACCTCTTGAAAAGCGGGTGCCAGTGGCGAATGCTGCCCGCGGACTTCCCCGATTGGCGCACCTGCTACCAGTATTTCCGGCAATGGAGCGAGCGGCCTGGCCCGGGTCAGGATTCCATTCTGGAGCAAGTCCTAAAAAAAATCGGTTGGCGCGGCCCGGCAAAGCAATGGTCGGAAAGAGCAGACCAGCTTCTGTATCGTGGACTCCCAGAGCGTCAAGAACACGGACACCGCTGGGCACAAGGGCTATGACGCAGGCAAGAAGGTGTCGGGAATCAAGCGTCATATCGCGGTGGACACGCAAGGATTGCCCCATGCGATACACGTGACTACCGCCGACGTTACCGACCGGGCCGGGGCTTTGGCGATGTTTGACCGGCGCCGAGACGGCCTCAGTCAAGTGCAGAACGTGCTGGTGGACGGGGGTTACACCGGAAAGCCCTTTGCCACTGCGGTGCAAGGCCTGTTGGGAGCCGCGGTGGAAGTGGTGAAACGCAACGAACTGCACACCTTCGTGGTGCTGCCGAAGCGATGGGTGGTGGAGCGGTCTTTCGCCTGGCTGGAAAAGTGCCGCCGACTCTGGAAGAACTGCGAAAGAAAGCTCAATACTAGCCTGCAAATGGTGGTGCTTGCCTTCACGGTGCTAATCCTAAAAAGATTGTAAACAGGCTCTTAGCAAATAACTCCCGCACTGCGGGCAATGAAGCGAGTAAGAATGAGTCCTTGAACTATTGGGGGATTTTCTTATGGCCTGTAAAATCGCTGGGGTGCTAGTCGATTCCTCCTGGACGACAAATCCTGTGTCGACACCAAAGCCGGCCAGATCCTTTAGGACTATGTCCCCTCCTTCGTCTCGTCCTATTTTGGCGACCGGTCTTGACTCCCATCCCAGGTAAGCCAGTATCGTTAGCACATTGCCACAAGATCCACCGGACCGTACCTGGTATTTGCCAGGTGATTCCTGATTGAACACGAGATCAAGGGTCAATAACCCCGCCCCGACGCAGGTTCGAACACGCAATTTCTGCCCCAATGCGTCACTCCTCCTAAACTAAAGCCAAAGTGGAATCTACATTTGTGAAGTGACGAGAATTGGCTTGGGATCTCCACAGGAGTTCTTCCACCCGTCCCTGGCTCCATGGATTTACCCGATGCCCCGCTGCGGGTTTCACCTTGGTTTCAGTTTAGTATGGTTCTCCGGCGATCCAAACCTCGAATAATTCGCCGTTATTGGCTCTAGCTGAGGGAGTGCGCATATTGTAACCCAGTGAATGAACGTGCGCGATTCCAACCGCGTGGTCTGACCGTTTGAGTTCGTAAGCCGCCAAGAGTGCCCCTAGCGAAAGAAGTTTGCTGGAAAGGGCAGACAGAACTACCTTGCATCCTCCCAAAGTCTGTAATGAGTCGGAATAGTGCTGGACTGCGGACCTGATTTCACGATAAACGCCGAATGGATTCCTTTCTGGCACATAGATGAAATTGGACGGCTCAATTCTGTGAGTATCGAATATGTGCCTTCGGTATTCCAGGATCAGGTTGTCGCTGCGGCGAGGGTTCATACACGGGAAGGGAATGATCGGGGCGATCTCATCAGGAGCGACCAGATTGTAAATCCTGTCGAAGTGACCTAGCTTGCCTTCGGCCAAAATCGGCATCCATATCTTGGGAACATCTGCGGTAGCTTCCCGCTCAATCCCACTTTCGAAGCCGTGAATGTAAGCAGCGTCGTCATTGAGCCCTTCGGCTGTGATTTCCTGGTCCAGCACAGGGTCGTCGATTGCCAGGACATGGAGGTTTGGCGTCTGCGGTTGGCCTAATCCATCAACGAGATGCAGCAATTTTGCGAGCAACGGGATGTAGAGAGACCTCGGCAACGCACCGATGTCCACTACGATGTCCGAATATCCGACAAAGTCCTGAAAGGACGGGAAAACTTCTGCAGCCCCCCTGGACCCGATCCTGCGTCGACCATCTTCTGACCACATCTTGACTTGTTTGTCCGCTATTGCTCCTCTGCCAAGAAACAATGTCTCAAGAGCGCACATATTTTGATTGAGGAGTTCGTCGTGAAGTCGGGAAGGGGAGGATCCTCCTTCGTCGAATTCAACAACTACGCAATCGCGCTTGCCTCGCCCGCCGAGTGACAAAACCTGTTCTACTGCTTCACACATCCTTGGGTCGAAGCCTCTGCCCACAACGAACAGGATGTCCCGGTCCCTTGATTGCAGGAGCGACTCCCAAAACGGGACGAACTTGGCGCCGCCCTGGAGAACGTAATCCATCCATCTGCCAGCGGGAGTGACCATGTCGGTTAGATTAGCCTCTCCTCTTCAACAGGTTCCGGCCGGAATCCGCCCACCATCCAGCGGGCCAGCTCATCCGGCCTTTTCGCTCTCCAGCCACCATACTGCAGGGGAAGACCGAAGTGGCAACACAGCAACCGGTTCAAGTAAAGCAACATCCGTCGCTCGTATCCTTGAGAACGGTCCAGTTCCGCTTCTAGGATGTTATGGGCCAGACAAACCGCGATGACTTCCCTCAAACGGTGCAGATTGGGGCGGTTTTCCAGGTAGCGCTCGTCTCTAAGCAGCTCTCTCTCCTTCATAGTGATCGAGACTCCAGTTACGCCAGGTGCATATGGAGCACTGGGTCTATGCGTTTCAGATCTGGAGAATCGCCCGATTGACTCTACCAATCTCCTCACCTCGGTCTGGAAGGGGATCGCCCTCAAGGCGTCCTGTTCCCACCACTGGGTTGCCGTCCGCCTGAGAATCGAGTCTTGACGTTGTGCCGTCAGCAGGGTTGACCTTTTAAGGACGGCGGCAGAACTTGCCTCCTCGAACATCTCTCCTGCAATACCCAGGAATTGTTCGATGTTCAAGGATGCCATGGATGCGAGCTTTGAGAACCCGAAGTAATATGGCAATTCATACCGGTCCGAAAAAAACAGTTCGGCAGCGGCCTTAACTCCTGACCCGTCTCTTCGGTGCAACTGGTCCTCACTCAGGGCGAATCCTGCCGCTTCAAAGCCAAGTTGGGTTTTTTGGCTCTCTCTCGTTGCTAGTATGTCAAGGCTCTGCCATGCAAGCCCCCGGTCGTAGTCATTCTCGTAGTTTGTATTTGTGGCATGGAGCCATTCTTCGAAACGCGGGTTTTCTCCCCACTTGTCCAAGACTTGTATCTTGGCGTCGGCAGCCGCCTTTTCCAGTTGGGTCCTCATGTCAGGAGTATCCATGCTGTCCTGAATGCAATTCGAGAATGACCCTACCTCGACTTGCTGTAACTGTTCAGAGTTGGTGAGGTGGATTGGCCGATAGGGGTTCTGGGAGCCTTGCGCTGCTGGTGGTGGTTGTGTCATATAGTGGGTATGGATACGGAAATTGACCTCAAGACTGCCGACCGGGATGTCCTGATTGCCAGCATTGTCCGGCAGCAAGCCATTATCGTCCGGCAACAGGCGATCATCGAGCGGTTGGAGAAACGGATTGGCCAATTGGAGGGGCCGGCCAAACCCAGCGGCTCGGGTCGGATGCCCGGTCTGCAGCCCAAAGCCGACCGGAAACCGGCCCAGCCCAAAGGGCCACGCCAGCGCCGTCCCCACGGCTTTGCCCGCACCCGCATGACGCCCACCCAGCGGGTGGAGCACGCGTTGGAACAGTGCCCCGACTGCGGAACTCAGCTGGCCGGCGGCTGGACCCAGCGCACTCGGGAAGTCATTGACTTGCCCCAAGTTCCGGTGCAGATTACCGAGCACGCTTACATCGCCCGCACCTGCCCGGGCTGCCGACGCCGCTGTGTGCCACCGGCGCAACTGGACGGCGTGGCGCTGGGGCGGCAGCGTCTGGGGGTCAATGTAATGAGCCTGATTGCCGCCCTGCGGAGGAGGCCCGGCTGCCCTTCCGCACCATCCGGTGGTATCTGGGCGCCGTGCATGGGCTGCGCCTCAGCACGGGCGCCATCGTGGACGCCACCCGAAAAGTGGCGGGCAAATGGCAGCGCAAGCTGGCCGGCATACTGGAACGGATCCGAGGCAGTCCGGTGGTTCATGCCGACGAAACGGGTTGGCGGGAGAACGGCAACAACGGCTACGTCTGGACCTTCAGCACTCCCACCGAGCGGTACTTCCTGCGACGGGGTCGGGGCAAGGTGGTGGTGGATGAAGTCCTGGGCGAGGAGTTCTCCGGCGTGCTGGTCAGCGATTTCTACGCCGCCTACCACCACTACGACGGCCCCAAACAACGCTGCTGGGCTCATCTGCTGCGGGACATCCACGACCGGCGCACTCTCTACCCTGATGACGGGCCACTGGCACGGTGGGCCGACGCCGTACACCAACTCTATGTCCAGGCCAAGGCCTTCACGCACCCGTCGCTGCTGCGACGGCGGGCGACCCAGCTGGCCCTGGAACAACGACTGCTCGCCATCTGCCAGCCATTCCTCGACGACCCATCGGCAACCCAGGCCAAGCTATGCCGACGCATTGAACGCCACGTCAAAGAGCTCTTCGTCTTCGTGGCTGAACCGGCAGCGCCGCCGGACAATAACGCCGCCGAGCGCAGCCTGCGCCCGGTAGTGGTCAGCCGGAAGATCAGTGGTGGCACGCGCTCAAACCAAGGCACTGCAACCAAGATGACGCTGGCGTCAATCTTCGGCACCTGGCGGGCCCAGGGCTTGAACCCCCTCACCGCCTGCCGACAATTACTCACTTCCCCTCAACCCTGAACAGTTACGACTTGCTGTGCCTCCTTTACTCGCTTGTTGGCTATGGCCATAATCGTTTGATCAAATTTCGCTCTGTGACCACGCCAGTACAGCTCAAGAGTCTGGGCACTATCTTCATAATCCCGGCCCTGCTTCGAACCTAAATCGAGCATCTCATCAGATGTGAGCGCTTCCAGGCGCTCAGCCACCCAGGTCGGCACAAACTCTCGATTCTCCGTTAGCACGGTTCCGAGACTTCCTCTTTGGGAGGATGCCAACTTGTGAACATCATCGAACATTACCAGCACGCGGGATGCCACCGGTTTGTCATCCAAAAAGAACCGGTCTGGGTGAAGCAACCGCAGACTGTGCAGCCCGGAATGACCGGGGGCGGCGGGGGGTTGCGGGTCAAAGCTATCTAGAGTTTTCGAAATTTCAGCTTCGATGCTCTGTGCCCACTCGAACACCTGGTCGCCACGCCCGATGCCATCGAAGGTAAGAGCAACCTGGTCATCGGGATCTACTCTCAGGCTCAGTCTGTTCAAGTCTTCAGGATATTCCAGGTTATGGAGCCGCAAGGCCGACCTGAGGGCGGTGAGAAGGACCCTGCAATTGAGGAAAGCAAAAAAGAGCCGTTTCTTGTGCAGCGAATCCCAAGGTAAATCATCCAGGTCAGCGTAGTTCTTGGCGCACGACAGCATTACGCCCAGCAATTTAGGCCCGTTGTCGTCCAACGCTCCGATCTTCTTCATACTGTCATAGAGGTCCCTGTATTCATCGTTCTGACGGTTTGCCTGCAGGTTTATGAGGCAGGAAGGGGTAAACACCCTAAGCAGCGACGTCTTCCCTCCCCCCGGAGCGCTTCGAAAGAAGACAACAGGCCGGTCAAAAGGGTCGCTTCTCTCGATTCGGTCAAGAACGCCGGCACCAAACAATCGGAGGAAAGTAGTGTCAGATGCGATATGCTCGGAAGCACGTATGCGGAAAGGGTTTCTGGGGTCTCTCATGGTTCCTCCCTATGACGGCTCACCCTTGGGAAGAGACCTGCCGTCTTTAGGTTAGGTTGATGGGCCCAAAGCAGATATACCGAATTGTTGGGCGTGTTATGAGACAGTACCAGGGGCAGGGAGCACTCCGCGTAGCCGTGAACTACATCAGGCCCGCCTTTCTCAAGATGTTTGTCCATTATTGCGCTGTCGTAATACGCGTGTAGCAGGTTGTCAAAGGCCGGGTAGCGGCCTTGGGTTACCTCGATATCGCCTTCCAATACGTAGACGGACGAGATTTCGCATCTCGGCAGTGAGGAGGGCCATTTTTCACTCTCAGACCGTTGCTTCAGCGCATCCATGGACCTGCGAGTGGCAATATACAACACCACGTAGACAGTCAGTGTATCCAGCTCCAGCAGTTCAGCATCGTCGTTAATGCCCTTTAAAGCATTCAGGCATTTGACAATCTTTCCCTTGAAAATTCCATCCTCTTCACGGAGCAGCGAGTCCCCACTACCCGAGAAATCATCTAACAGGACCAGCGTGTTGAACCCATCTTTGGGAGAAGACCCGGGGTCAAATTGCGCCAAATCAGCCCGTAACTCTTCCACCATTTCCCTACCTTTGTCCAGGGAAATCTGGTAGGTGGCATAGACTTGCTCGTTATTGAGTTCAGCCATTCTTCGGAAGACATCCACCCTGGCACCGTCACTCAAACCCAAGAACAAAGACTTGCGTTGGGCCTTCTTAAAGGCGTAAGAGGAGAGAATCCTTGAGATCAAGTAGTCGGGCTCTCCTAACTGCTGAGCGACCTTGCTGACAAGAAAATGCCGGATCACATCGGGATACCCTTGGGCCACAAGGTGGCGCATCTCAGACTCGGAAATGAATATAAGGTGGTCCTTTATGAATTCGTAAGCTGTACGTTTCTCAGCATCACTCCGGAATTTGCCGAGCCATATGGCCAGGCTTTCGATAAAGTGCATGCCCGGAGAATACTGCTGATATTGGTCGTATTTATACGTAGCCAAGGCCTGTAGTACGGGCCTCTCTTCAGCCACATCTTCAGGCGACCACCGCATAACTTCAGCAAGTAGCCTTTCAGCCAAAGCTTCCCTCATGATATATCTCCTACCAGGTCGTCCACCTCGATTTCAAAGGCGCCCGGTCCGACCCGAAGAGAGCTGGCATAATGCCCAATGACTTGCGGTCCCCTTTGTCCGAGGGGAGACAGGTTCCACGCCCAGTGAGGATTTGAGGGGCAATCGGCTACACTTATACTATAAGGGCTGGCAAGCAGGTGGAGGTCATTTCCGTCCCACCCACCGCTGTCACCTATGGAAAGCACTTGTGCCTCCGGGTCCTCTTTCTGGATTTTGGCACATACCTGGGCAACGACGCGGCGTTTTGAAACCTCTGGGCCGATGATATCTACAGAGTGCCGAGAACGTACAGCTGAGAGACCAACCCATCTCTCTAAGGCTATCAACTCTAGAATCATACGGTGTACAGTCGCGGGGAGAACCGAAGGCATCGGAGTAACGGTAATTTGGTTTGGACGAAGTTCCAACTCACAACAGTTAGAAATCACCGGGTGCCTCGTTAAGGCTTTCTGGAGATCCACGAGTGGCCCATCAGCCGGAGGACTATTGTCGGGGTCCCCATCACTGAGATTGAGGACTTGGGCACCGTTATAGAAACCAATCGACACGTCGTTCCAAATATCGCTATCCAGACAGTTCCTTAGTGAATGTGCTACCGAACGGCCTCTACCAGTTGCTATTCCGACCGAAATTCCATTGGCGATCAGTCCGGCTATCATGTCCGCCACATGCTGCGGCAAGCGACCGAAACGGTCAGCCTTGGGACACAGCGTATCGTCATAGTCAAATACCACTCCGCCGAACCTGGAAGCCCCGAGAACGCTGAGATAATCGCTCAAGGCCTGCCTGGTGGCTTCGATTACTTGAGATGGCCAGTGATGGACTGGGCCCCTCAACTTCCTCTCCAATAGAACTCCCACAGGAGGCTTGCCTTCACGGCTAGGCAGGTTGCCCGGCCGTAGTCGGTAGAGCTTCCGCCCGAATTCTGGCACTCGGGGGCGCCCGGGGTCGAGTCCCATTAGGGACGACATTTCATTTATCAGATTGAAGGACTTGACCACCAGTTCAACCGCGCCAAGCGCCCCTTCTTCACTGGTTTCCAGCGCGACGACGTTGGCTTTACGAGGAAGCAACGCCAAGGTCCTCTCGGACAAGGACTTGGACATTGGCGTTACGAGCGCAACGGTGGTGGTGGTGTCGATATTCTTGTTTAGCCAGTTATGCCGTCCATGGCCGAAGTTCCTGTAGTCGGCTAGGTGTACATTTCTCAATCCACCTTCGACCAACTTGGACTCGATGTCGATTGCCGCAATTTGGCCCCAGTCCCCGTAAAGCAACGAGACCGTATGCTGGTCCCTAGCAATTGATGGCGCTGCCGCACCAAGCCCTGGTAGTTGGCTCGGGACCAAACACGGCTGACCAAAAGCTTCGCAATAGGCTCTATAAATCAACACCATGGCCGATAATATCGAGTTCGTAGCCAAGAATCCGTCCTTCTTGACCGGAGGCTCGAATTCGGCAATTTGGGCCCATTCACATGGTTCGGCCTCTCGCCTGAGTTTGGAATTGGCCTGGTGGGTCAGGCCTATCAGACTGGTGGGTTCGTCAACTGCTGCTACCTTGAAGGCATCCAAGATATCGGCGTTGGAGCCACTGGCACTGACCAGCCCTACAGCATGACACCTCAGGAACCGGAACGTCCGAAGTTCCAACGGACTGCCGTGCTTGGACAATCTGCCGGTTTGAAACTCATGCATCATCGCCCAAAAGGCAGCGACGGTTAGCGATCCTCCGGACCCTACGGCAAACAGCGGACTATCACCAGAGGCACGAATGGCATCTGCGAATTCGGTGACGGAACACTGGGAGGCCCAAGCGTACGTCCCAGGCAGTTCAGACATCTCCGTTGCGTATGGTCTGCCCATGCTTCTAAAGGCTCCTCCGGTCTATTGTCCACACCCGCCGGTTTGCAAAACCGCAGAAACTTGAATCCCAGTGGTTCGGCGACAGGAAATGCCCAGTTTCCTGCGAAATCCTAACACTAGGGCTGCGCCAAAAGCAATACTTCCCGGGCGGTCCGACCTTGAAATAGTCGAGGCCTGTCCCGATCCGCGGCTATCAGAAACGGGAAAACGACCAGGCTAGATTACGACTGGCTGAGGGCGCCGAATATCCCGGATTTGTCCAGTTCAGACCCCCCGCTGCGTTCGAGACGACGACGATCGGCAGGCATCGGGCACCCCAAGATTGAACTTAAGCACCCGGAGAGCCCTTTCTCAGCCGTCGCTCCTTTTGAGCAAGCCCTACACCACACTCCTGAAACATCCTGGGATCAGATCGTATTGCCATGCTTGAAGTCGGAAAATCATCCAATTTGGTAGGCTCAGAAGTCCGCACCGGCAGGGGTAAGAGACCTACCGTACCTCAGAACCAACCACTGCACGATTGGGTTGCTGGTCAACAGGTGGAATCGTCCTTCCGTACGGTTTCGATAAGGATTCCCGCCATCTAAACCCGAATCCACCGAAGGGGTTGGCGCTGACGTTGACACAAGGGCTGATGAGTAGAGGAAGGCGAACGGGCCAGGCCAGATTCCAATAGATGGTGATGAGGGCGGCGTGAGGTGGAGTAGAGTCCCAGGAAGTGGTGTAAGAGTTAGCCCCAATCCACCGAAGATATGACTGTGTCGGCGTACTGAAGGGGTAAGAAAGTGCTCCCGTGTTCGGGGATAATGGTTTTTGAAACAGAAAACCGACCCGAAACGAGGAGCACCCAGAAGATGCTACCACTTGAGCACCCCGACCGCATCCAAATCGCCTTTGATGATCACCGCCTGGTGGCCAATGCTGGGCTGATCCTGCTAGCCACGCTGGGCCAGCATCTGGGCCTGCCCGAACTGGTTGACCGGCACCTGGACCTGGGTCGCGCGCCAGGCCGAGCCAACACCGGCGACAAGGTGATGACGCTGGTGGCTTCTGCGCTGGCCGGAGGAGACTGCATCGACGACGCCGACGTGTTGCGCGCTGGCGGTACTGCCAGCGCCATCGGCTGCGTGGTCAAGGCGCCATCCACCCCGGGTACCTTCCTGTTTCGGTCCTGAAAAACGCGCTCTCAGGTCGGTTTTCCGCCCGGGATGACTCTGGGTCGCCCAAGTGGCAAAAAAGCCGTCACAGCTCGTATTTGTACCCTCTATGGCGATTTCTCAGCAAGATCGGATGCCCAGTTTTTGGTTCTTGGGCCGGGGCGTCTTTGCACAAAAATTGTTGCTTTTGCTTGGTTCGCTGTTGGAGATGGTGTTGGCCGGCTGGCGGCGAGCGCCGGAGTCGTGGGATCGGCGAATTGGCTAGAGCCGTAGTAGGTTGGTGGGTATCAGTCGTCCTGCCAGGGGGTCTACAGCGAGGGCGGCCTGCTCCAGTGTAAACGGCGGTGGCAAAGTGGACCACATGGGCGGCTCGATCGTCGGCTTGCTCCAGTGGTACGTTTTGGCGCCCCCATTGATAGGCGGATGTCGCACGTCGTGTCGATGGGTCGTCTCCCGTGGCGTTTCGCCGGAGAAGCCCATCAAAGTCAGTGGTGGGATCAACCTGAAGCGACGCCGGCGTCCGTCTGCGTGGCTCTACGGCGGAAATTTTGGACTTGTTGTAATCGTAGGGGCGCGGCGTCCCTCTGCTGCCTCTATTGATCAGCGGTGAGTTTGGCCTTCACTCTGCTGCGCAGTCCAGTCTGGCGGTGTTTGAGTGCGCAGTCAGCACAGCGGGCCTGGCCTGGAAGGCTTGGTTTGGCGCATTGGACGCAGAGGCCGAATGATTTGCGTTCCGCTCGGACTTGCGCTCGATGCTGTTGGTTCTTCTTCTTGTACGCTTCGCTGCGCACTCTCTTGGTTGTCTGGCTTGCTCCTCGGGTCTCTTGGTCGGCGATCTCTTTCTGGATCCGCTCGATTAATTCTGCATCGTCGAACCGGGGGCGGGGTTTTATACCTTTCGCCCTTCGTCGGTTCTCCGAATCCTGCCGGGTCCATTCGCGATGTTTCACGGCGCACTCGGCACAACGAGTTTGCCCCTGTATTGCTGCTTGGCCGCAGCGGCACAGACCCTGTTCCTTGCATTCCTGGCGTTTACGAGCGGGGGTTGGTTTTGGTGCGTGGGCGGGTTTCTTCTGGCTCTCCTGAGTTGGATTCCGGCGTCGGGTGGATTTCGTCCGTTTGATTGATTGCTTCCGGCTAGGCAGGCGGGTGCGCTTGGGTATAAGTATGGTGTCAATCAAAAATTGTGGCTTAGTGAGGTTCATCCCTGCTAGCACAGGGACAACGTGAGAGAGGTTTGCATGACACAGTGAGGATTTGGTGGATCCCTGCTCGGGCGGGGCTGACCGTTCATGGTGGGTGTATTCCTGCTTGCGAAGGGTCTACCTAACGCTGGAGAAATAACAGGTGGTAGTCGCAGGAGAATCCCTGCTCGTGCAGGGGATGATCTGGGTCTTGTCCACTTCGGCATCTCAGGTATGGCCTATCGCCCGCGCACGCTGGGGCTGGTGGTAAATGCGGAAAGCAGGAAGGCGGTAAAGATGGAAAGGACGATGCCGGCGGTGCCCGCCATCGTGATGACTTGGTTGCGTCGGTTCTCGAACAGCAAGTGGCGGGTGTTGATCACCACGTATGAGGCCGGCGGGCCGTTGGCCGGGTTGGGCTCGGCTCGCCGTTCCAGCGTCCACTCGGCGTACGCCAGGGGTTGTCTCCAGCCGGGCTTGGTCAGCTCTTCGAGTGTCGTCAGGTAGTCGGTCGGGATGTGGTAAAGGCTGCGGTCTTTCGTGACCGGCTTCATGATGGTGGCGCCGTTTGCGTCCTTCTCGTAGACGTGTCCCGATACGAGCGTGCCGCCCTGGGCGGTGATCGAGTTGTGGACGTGCAGCATGAGCGCATCGCGGTCGCGGTTCCGGACCGTGACCGTCATGCGCGTCAATTTCTGGTCGGTGAGGTCGACGGTCGGCATGGCGCTGACATCGTCCTCGTAGGTTGAGTGTTCGGGCACCTGGACGGCCGTGGGCGCGCGGGCGCCGAGGTTGTACGATCCGTAGGCGATGATGGCGATGGACCCCAGGATTGCGAGCCAGCAGAGGATGGCGGCGACCGGCATGGCGATTGGCGAGAACCAGTCCCTTGGGGGTCTTCGGTCGACCGGGTACTGGACGGGCTCGTGTTGGCACATGCTGGTGTCCTTGTGCTGGGCGGCGTTAGCTCACGTTGCTGGCTACTGGCTGTGGGGTCGCGTTGGGTTCTGGTTGGCGGTCCAGTGCGATGGCGGTCAGCACCACGAGGTTATCCTTGGTCGTGCGTCCTGCCGGCGGTGCGGGGGCGCCGGCCCGGATCGTGAGCTGGATGTAGTCCTGCTGGCGCTGTCTCCAGATGTTCCTGCCGTCGTGTCGTGTGTCCGGTATCGGCAAGAGGTCGATCTCCTGCATGGTCCGGATCTGGTGCTCGCTCAGTCCGTAGTGGTCCCTGAGTGGGTCCAGCTTGGGGCGTCCGAGCGGGATGCCGAGGATCCGGCAGCGGCAGCGGCAGCGGTGGTCGGTGCGTCTTGCGATCTCGGTCGCCAGTTCCAGGGTCGTGATGTCGTAGAGCCACCGCGGTCGGTGGCCTCCGCAGAAGTGGTCTGCACCGACTCGGGGCGGTTCGACCGGTCCTATGTCGGGGCGTGTGGCTAGCGTGTCGTGCAGTTCCTGGAGGTGCCTGATCTGGGCGGTGGTGAGCATCTTTATGTCTCCTCGCGTCGGGCTGGCGGATGTCGCTGGGTTGCTCGTTCGATGGGCGTCAGGGGCAGAGTATCCGCGGGCCTGGGCCCGAGTTTTGTTCGGAGCGTGCCGGCAAGCATTATGGTTTCCCCGTCGGGTTGGGCTGTTCCGGGCGCGGCTCACGCCTGGCATCCATGCTGGCGCGGGGTTGTTGTCGTTAGTCGTCGGCTTCTTCGCCAGTTGTGTCGGAGTCGTGGGTCTCGTCGGGTGCGCAGCGTTCGAGGGCGATGCCGTGGAACTCTTCGTCTTCCTCAAGCGTGTCGCGTGGCATGAAGTTCTCCGTCAGCTGCCACATTATGTCCTGGGACGCGACTTCCGCGAACCGCTGTTGCTGGGCTGCCGTCAGGTCGTGCCAGTCGAGGTGTCGCGCTGGCTCTTTTCCGCATTCTCCCTGGCAGTCGTCTTGGCCGGTGTCGTGGTTCCAGTGGCCTTTGAGCAGCAGGTCGGTGATGATGAGCCCGTCGTTGTTGACAGACACGTCTCGAATATCGCTGGGTCTGCGGCGTAGTCGTGAGGAGCCGGTGCATGGATGGGGCGTATCCCTGCTCGCGCAAGGTGTACTGCTTGTGGCTGGACTCAGCACCTTCCGCCGGGGTGTATCCCTGCTCATGCGGGGCGTATCTGACCCTGGATGAGATCGAGGTCTGTCAGCATGGGTGATCCCTGCCTGCGCTGGGGGGCGCTGACGGCAAGCCTAGCCGAATGGTGCGCTCGGGTATATCCCTGTTTTCGCAGGGTGATCGTCGTGTGCTGGCTCTGGATCGGAGGATCCCTGCTGGCGCGGGGTCTACGTTGGTCAATGTGGCGTCAGCCCTCTCAATGACGGTGTATCCCTGCTCGCGCGGGGTCTACGCGTAGACGCCCATGGCTAGCACCAGCGTCACGGGTGTATCCCTGCTCGCGCGGGGTCTACTCCGGCCGGCATAGGGTGAGGAAAGGGCACTGCGGTGTATCCCTGCTCGCGCGGGGTCTACGAACCAGGTTGGCGTCGGCGCTGACCTTGTTGAGGTGTATCCCTGCTCGCGCGGGGTCTACCTTGCCGCTTGATGGAGAATATCATGGTTTCGGCAACCGGGTGCAGGTGAATGCAGTGGCGACGATGGTTGATATTGACGCTGCGATAGCTCGTCTCGAGGGTGACCGCTCCAGAGTCGGCGGCGTCGGTCGATGGTGTGGTCCTGTGTCGGACGTTGCGCGCGCGTGCTGAACCGTTGGCGGCACTGCGGGATGGATTTGCTTGGTCTGACGTGCGGCGTGGTCAGCAAGCTGGTCCGCAGTCTGGATTGGGTCAGGGCCTCGCGGGGGTGCTGCCGTCCGGTGGGCCTCCTGCTGGTGAGCTTCCTGCGGTAGACGCCGATCGCGTCGTGGACGGGCGAGAATGAAGGCAACGGCATTTGGTCTACCTGCTGGAAGCGCCGGTCCAGCTCTTGGTCGAACCGGTCTCCTCCGGTGCAGCCTCCGTACTGTTCGCCTATGTAGACGAACGTTTCTCCTTGGAATAGCGCCAGGGCTTCCCCTGATGAATGGTCCAGGCACGGCCAGGACCAGATCAGGTCCAGCTCTGGGAACTCTCGGATGGCGGTGTCGCACTGCAGGACTGGCGTATGGTGTTGGTCGCCCAAGCCGTACTGGTTGTCGTCGAGGCCGTGGGCGTCGGTGGGGAAGACGTTGAGGCCGGCTTGGGTGAGCTGGCTCGCTAGGTAGCCGTTGCCGACGCCGACCTCGAGCACCTCACGGTCCGCCAAGTGGCGGCGCAGGAACGCGACGGCTTCCGGCGTGACGACCGGGAAGCCGTACATGCTCGTGAAGTCGGTCCTGAGCTCGACCATCGCGGTGACGGCTGCGTACAGGGAACGGAATCCCATTCGGGATGTAGGGCTTTGACTTCCGGCATCACCATGCTGGCGATGTACTTCCAAACGGCCGGAATGCCTGACTGGAGGATCTCGACGGTGAAGTTGTAGGTCCAACGGCTGGCGGTGAGCCAAGTGTTGATAGCCATCTTCTGTGTGCGGTCTGGATAGACCTGTATGCGGCGTGTCTGTTGTTTAGTAGCACCGGTGGCGCCAACGGTCGTGGCTTGAACAGCGGCTGTCGAATAAAGCCTGGGGAGGTCCGGGTTTGGGGCTGTGATGCGGTTCGCGCAGAACCATGAATGGGCCGCTGTTTTGCTGGCCCAGCTGTCCTCTCTATTGATGGCGGCGCTGTGGTCTGTGGTTCCCCTAGGCAGCCAGAGGGAATTGCTGAGGACTGCGATGTTCCCGTTCCAGTATGGCCGGCGGTGGAGCTGCTTCGGATGTTCGGTCGGGTCGCTGGAATAGGCTGACCGCTGGTCGGGTGCTTGATGGTTCGTGTTTGTCAACATATCTCAACTTTGCTCAATATATCGTGGTCTAGACTGTAGCCGTCGCAGCAATTCCAGCCCGTCTCCGTGAGTTCCATGGCGTGGGCTGGATCCTGCAGCCGGGCGATGCACTCGATGATGACCTGCTGTCCGCCGGGCGTCGTGGCCAGCAGGTCGGGCGTCTTGCCGAGCATCTCGGGCTCGCGCTGGACGTCCAGGCCGGATTGGATGAGGAGGTGTTCGATGCAGCGCTCGTGCCACTGGGAAAACTCGAGCGCCTCGTGGGGCCGTGCGGCGTGTCTGGGCTCGATGGTGATCATGTTTTCGTCTCCGGCTTGGGGGTGCTGCGTTCCTTTGCGTTACTCCATTATGGCGGCGCTGGTCGGACGGAATCCTGCTGCCGTGGTCCCGCTCTTGATGTCGTGGATGCTATGGTCTGCGGAACGTCGGGTTGAATAACTGACGGCTGGTGGCAGGGGTATAGCGAAGGCAGCCGGCGTCGCCGGCTGTCGCCGTTAGTCGGTGACGGTCTCGTCGTGCTAGCGGCGTTGGAATTCCTGCTCGAGGCGAAGCTTCGACAGGTGGATAATGGTGGGCCGACCGTGCGGGCAGCGGTGCGGCTCGGGCGTGTTGGCGAGCTGGTCGATGATGGCTTTCATTTGTGATTCGCCCAGGCTGTCGCCGGCGCGAGCGGCGGCGTGGCACGCGATGGTGGCGGCGATAGCCTGCTGTGGTGAGCTGATGACCTGCTCGTCCGCGAACTCGTCAAGCATTTTCTGTATGGCGTGTGCGGCGCTGGGACTGTGTTCGCGCGTGAGCTGGTGGGGTAGGGCGGTGATCTCCCAGAGCTGGTCGTGCCGGTGGTGGAACTCGAAGCCGTGCTGGCTGATCAGTTCCTGATGGTCGACCATCGTCTGGTGCTGAAACGCGTCGAGTGCTGCTTCCTCGGACATCATGAGGAGTTGCGACGGCACGGATCCCGAGTCATGGAGTTGGCGGATCTGGTCGTAGATGACCCTTTCGTGGGCGGCGTGCTGGTCCAGGATGTAGATGCCGTCAGGGCTGTCCGCCATGATGAAGGTGTGCTGTGCCTGGCCAATGAGCCGGAGTTGCGGGAGGATGTCGCGTAGGTTGACGCCGGGCGCGGTATCGGTGGTAACCAGAGTGGGTACGTCGCCGTGGTGGGTGACGGGACCTGGGCTGCTCGGGCGTTGCGCTGGTTTGGCCTGGTGTGCGGAGGGTGACTCCTGGTCGTTGAGTGTCTCGTCTGCGGGCCAGGGTTGGCGCTGTTCCGCTGTTGCTGGTGGGTATGCTGGTCCGCGGCGGCCCGGCGCGCGTGATGTGAAGGGTCGCGCCGCTGGCTGGTGAACGAGTCCGTGGCCGAGCAGGCTGTCCTGGATGGCGCGTTGGACTGCCGCGAATACCTTGGACTCTTGGCGGAAACGTACTTCCTGCTTGGTCGGATGGGCGTTTACGTCCACCAGGTGGCTCGGTATGCTCAGGTGGACCACGGCCAGCGGACGACGGCCGATGGGCAGCGCGTTGCGGTAGCCCTTCTCGACTGCCCAGGCCAGGTTGCTGTCCTGCACCCAGCGTCCGTTGACCGTGATGGCGATGTCGTTGCGGTTGGAGCGGTGCAGGTCGGGGTTGCTGGTGTAACCCTCGACCTTGATGTCGTTTGATTCGAGCAGCACGGGCAGCACCTTTTTGGCGACTTCGGAGCCCCAGATCTGCAGGATGGTTTCCCGCAGGTCGCCGGTGCCGTGGGTGAGGAAGTTCTCGCGGCCGTCGTTGACGCACTGGAACCTGATTTGCGGGTACGCCATCGCGTAGCGTGCCGTGACGCGCTGCACTTGGGCTGCTTCGGTGGGTTTGGTCTTCAGGAACTTGAGACGCGCCGATTGGTTGCTGAAGAGGTGCTCTACCTTGACGGATGTGCCCGGTGCGGAGCTGGCTGGCTGGGGGTTATGCTGCGGGTCTCCGTAGCGGAGCGTGATGCGTGTTCCGGCGTCGGCCTGCTGGGTGCGGCTGATGCAGGTCAGCAGGGAGACGGCTGCGATGCTGGGGAGGGCCTCGCCGCGGAACCCCAGGGTTTCGATGGTGACCAGGTCTTCGGCCGTCTGCAGCTTTGACGTGGCGTGGCGACTGAAGGCCAGCATCATCTGCGCTTCCGGTATGCCGGCGCCGTCGTCGACCACGAGGATGGACTGTGTTCCTCCTTCCTGGATGCTGACCCTCACGTTCGTTGCGTGGGCATCGATGGCGTTTTCGACCAGCTCCTTCACGACGGATGCTGGTCTTTCGACCACTTCTCCAGCGGCGATCTGCGCGGCGACGGAGGGGTGCAGGATTTCTATGTTCATGCAAACCTCGCAATTTATGCGGTCTTGGGCTGCTCACCTCGAAGGGCGGCTCGTTTGAGCCACCGGGCGTGAGAAGTCGCCTGCGGGCATGGCTGCTTCCCCTCTGTTCCTCGTCATATTTAGGAAATTTCGCTACTCTTGTGGGAGAGCGATTTCATGCGTACAGCGCGGGTCCGTCGTGAGACGGGTTTGATGCGCTTGATGACCGCGAGGGTCTCCGGCGGTACGCCCAGGCTAGTTTCCTGCCCTGGCCAAGATTAAAAGACCTTGGCGCCGGATATTTTCGGCCGCGTTGATGTCGGCGTTTGCTTCGTGTCCGCAACTCAGACACCTGAACAGTTCTTGACTGACTCGATTGCCGGCGTCAAGGTGTCCGCATTCTGAACAACGCTGGCTGGTGTGGTGAGCGGGTACAGCGACGAATTGCCGGCCGTACCAGTCACTCTTGTATTCGAGCTTGGTACGGATGCCGTACCAGCCTTGCGCGAGGATCGATCGGTTCAATCCTGATTTCTGCCTCACGTTCCTGCCAGGTTGTTCGACTGTTCCTTTGGCTGAGCGGGTCATGTTTGCGGTGGCGGTGTCTTCGATGCAGATTACTTGGTGGTCCCTGACCAGTTGGTGGGATAGTCGGTGCTGGTATCCCCTCATGCTGTCCTGACGCTTTTGCTCAACTCGTCGGAACTGCGCCAAGGTCTTGAGGTAGCCCTGTGATGGTTGTTCGTTCCAGCGGAAACGTCGCCTGGTTTTGCCGGTGTTGGTCTTTTGACTGATGAACCGTGCTCTCCCGTCCTGAAGGGCTGCGTCACGTTGTCGCTGCATCTTTCGGAGTAGTCGGCGCTTGGTCTTGAGATGGGGTCTGCTGTCGAAGCCTGGTATCTGGAAGAAGGTTCCGTCGTCGCTGACGGCGGTGATGTTGTTGGCGACGCCTGGGTCGATTCCTACGGAATGTTTGGTTGGTTTCCTGATGTCCTTGGGTTCTGACTGATAGGTCAATGAAACGTAACTGTTCACGTTTGAGGGGACGGGTCGGCTTGCAAAGCAAATTCCGTGCTTGGCCACCCGTCCACAACCAGTCGGAAAAGCCGAAGATCCCCTCAAGTCTGAACAGTTACAATGAAACGTCTAGTCGGCGTGGCTTCAGGGTGATCCTGATGACCTTGGGTTGTTCGTTTGCCGGCAGTCTCTTGTCGGTTCTGAACTTGATGATGGGCAAGCCTTTTATTCTGATCGCGGCCCAGCCGTTTCGGCTGATCTTGATGTGCTGGTTGGCTGGCTCGGAGATCTCGATGGTTCGGTTCCGGTACGGGCTCGCGGTTTGGGGTCGGCCGACTTCGGGACGCTTGAAGTATGTGCTGTAGGACTTGTTCACTTCTTTGGCTACAGATTCCAGTAGTCTGCGGGAGTAGGGATTGAATTGCGGGTCGTGGCGGTGTAGGTCGGTGAGGTGGGCGTTCTGGAGCTTGAAGTTGAAGGCGAAACGGTGTGAGCCACGGGCTGAGTTCCGGTGTCGGATCAGCGCGTTTCTGAGGTGTCCCATCTGCAACATGGCTGCTTCCAGCCGGCGGTAGCCGGCTGGTGAAGTGGTCGCTGAGTACTGTAAGGGGATCGGTCTCATTTCCTTTGCCTTCATGTCGTTATGGTACTCGTTGAATGCGTGGAGTAGCGAAATCGCCTCTCATATTGGTGTCTTGGTCGGGCCGGCCTGGCGGGTGTTCCATAATGTGGTGGTATACGGCACTGCCGGCTTGGAGGAACTATGCGAGATTATCGATGGACTTTGAGGGTTGGCTTGGGCTACTTGGGGGTGATTGGCCTGTGGGTCGTGTTTGTGGTCGTGGTCCGGGCTGCCGGCCGGCCTCTTGCGGGGGTGGAGCCGGAGGCATGGGCAGTGGTCGTCATGATGACGGCGCCGCTCGTGATTGGCACCTGGGTGCTGGCCGTGATTGTGACCGCCTTGGCGGAAGCTGGGTTGAGGCGCGTGGCTCGGCGCAGATTGGAGGAAGAGGCTGATGTTCAAGTCTAGTGCTCGGATCGCGCTGACCGGCTTTGTGGCGGGCCTGCTGGGCAGCATGGCGGCGGCGGGCGTGATTGTGTACCTCGCCAGTGTGGGCTTGATTGTGCAGCCTGGCCCGGTGGATGATGGGACGCCGCCCGAGTTGGTCAAGCTGCTGGCCGAGCATGGCATGTCGGTTCTCGTCATCGGCGGCGAGCGGCCCGCTGTGCTGGCGTTGCCAGAGGACCATGATGTGGAGACGCCGATACGGCTCTTGGTGTTGCTCCACGGCTACGGCGACGACGCGCTCTCGCTGGCTCGGTTCTATGGCTTCGCCAGGCGGGCGGTCGCTGGTGAGTTTGCCATCGTGTTGGCCGACGGCGTGCCGGACGACGAGGGAAACCGGTTCTGGAACGCGACCGACCTCTGCTGCGGGAGGACAGGCGTCAAGCCGGACGACGTGGCGTATCTGCGCTGGCTGGTGGTGGAGGCCGGCATGTTGGTGGCCGTGGATCGGACGTATCTGTTGGGACACTCCAACGGCGGGTTCATGGCGTACCGGCTGGCGTGCGAGGGCGTGCCTGGCTTGGCCGGCATCGTGTCGATCGCGGGGTCGTCGTTTGAGGACCCGGCGCGTTGCGACGGGGCGAATGCGGTCTCGGTGCTGCAGGTCCACGGTGACCGGGACCGGATCGTGAAGATCGACGGCGGTGTCCTGCCGGCGCTGGGCCCGGGGCGTTATCCGGCGGCGGCGGAGGTCGTCGAACGCTGGGCGCTGCGGGCGGGTTGCGACACGCCGGCGGAGAATCTTTCGCCGATTCGGGTCGGGGATGGGGTGAAGAGCCCGTGGGCGCACGTGTACCGCTACCGGAGCGGCTGTGCTGATGGCGTGACGGTCGAGTTCTGGCAAGTCTCGGGCGCGGGACACATCTTATCCGGGGGGGACTTCATGGACCGCGTCTTGGAGTGGCTGTTCGTCCAAGGGCGGGAGATGGGCGCGGACGAGCCGGACCTTCGGCAGCGCTCGAGCTGATCACCGACGGTCCGGCGCCGACGTCAGGTGGAGCGCCGACGCCGGATTGCGGTTAGATCGTGGCGACGGTGTCGAACTGCGCGGCCGTGAGTCGTAGCATGACGGCCAGTCCGCGCGCCGCCAACCTGGCGGCCGTCTGGGTGCGTTCCGCCTCGTCGGGCGCGTCCGGCATGTAGCCGTTTCCTGCCCAGCCGGCCTCGCGCTCCGTGTCCACCTCGTGGTTGCTGGGCCCGTCCGGACGGTCGAATTGTTCGACGTAGTGCCAGATCTGGCGGGCCGAGCGGGCCAGTTCCTCAACACTGGCGTTGTCGTGGGCGTCCGCCAGCTGGTGGGACGCCTTGGTCGCTATGGCGGTTACTTCCTTGAGGTGCATGAGCGTGTGGTCGATGACCTGGGATTGGGCGCAGAGCTTCGGGTTGTTGTCCAGTTCGGGTATCATGGTGGTCATATTCTTCGGGTACTCCTTCTGGTGTCGTCGTCGGGGCGGTGATTCGCTCCGGCGCGTCGGGTCTAGTCTTGGTCCAGGTCGTCCCTGCCGATTAGTGCAGGGCTCGCTAATCTCCGGTCCACCCCCAGCGGCATTGTTTGTACTGGTGGACTCCCTGCGCGAAGGCGCGGGCGATGTCGTCTACCTCCTGCGGGTGGTGGGAGTTGTCGATCGTGACGACTTTTTCAGCTTGGGCCCGCTGAACAGGACGTTGTGGATGGCTTTCCTGGTTGCTTCGTCTCTGCCGTCAGGCGACAGCCTGCTGACCGGTGAGTTCCCGTAGGTCTTGGTTCAGGTCCTGCGCCAGGTTGGTCAAAACGGCGACGAGCGCGGGTCGGTGGCGGTCCATCACGTGGTCGATCAGGGTGTCGGCCACGGCGGCGTCCTGGTCCGAGATGTGGGACATGGCTTCGCAGAAGGTTGCCACGGCTGCGGGTGTGTCGATGAGCATCAGCAGGTCATGGAGGTTCGCCTCGAGGAGCCTGCTCCAGACCCGGTTGTGGTTGGACCAGATCTCGTAACTGCCCGTTAGTTCAGGCAGTTCTACCTCGCCGCGCACGACGGCCGCGATGTCGTGGGTGTAGAGTTCTCCGATGTCTCGCGTGATCTCGCCCAGGTCTTGCTGGTAGGTCTCTTCCGGGCGGTCCAGGAAGCGGCGCAGGCGCAGCAGCTGGGTGGGATTGGAATGGTTCACGAAATCGAGGGCGAACTGTGCCTGGGGCTGGGTGTAGCCGTCTTCGTCCTCGCAGTCAGCGAGCGCGGTGTGGAGGGTGAGGTTCCATAGGTCGAAGCGTTGGGCCGGCGTGGTGGCCGGGAAGCGGTCGTGGAAGGTGTTGGCTCTCATGGTGGTGTCCTTTTACGGTTGGGGAGAGACTGTGGGTGGTGTGATGTGACGAGGTTGCCCTAGTCTGTTGTATCATGGGGGCATCACAGATTGGAGGTGCGATATGCCTAGAGGCGGTGGAAACGACGACAACCGTGCGGATCAGATGAACCCGAACAACGACGCCTATTGGGAGTCCCGGGGTTATGACGAGCGGCCCGACGACTGGGCAGGCCGGGTCGGCGATGACGATGACTGGGACGACGACAACCGTGCCGACCAGCTCAATCCCAACAACGATGCCTACTGGTCATCGCGTGGCGAGGAGAAGCCGGACTAGTCAGGTCCTTTTGTATCAACCGAGCAACTGGCTGTCCCGGAAAGGATGTAGGTCTGTGAAAACCTGCGTACTCTAAAAATGCGTCGGCGATGCTATCTGCTGTGTCGGGTACGTCCCTGGCATTCTGCTAGCGGTCGTTATCGTGGAATCCTAGCCAATCGTGTAGTTCTGCGTTATGTTCCTTGATGAGGCGGCAGATCCAGCAGGGACCTGCACTGGGGTCTAGGAAAAACCTTCGGTGCGGCACACCGGCTTCGTCTAGCTTTTCAGATAGGGCGGCTAGTACTAGGTTCTGTTGACATTTCACCGTAGCCAGATGAGAGCGGCGGTGAAGTGCAGGAAGCCCAGGTATCTGGTGTCCAGCTTCTCAAACCGGGAGAAGATCCGGCGATAGTGCTTGATCTTGTTGATGAAGCATTCCACCAGATGACGCTCCCGGTACAGATGCCGGTCATAGTCGGCGGGTGCCTTGCGGTTCGAGCGGGGCGGAATGACCGGCATCATACCCAGTTCCAGGATGTGCTGGCGAAACTCCTGGGCATCGTACCCTTTGTCGGCCAGTACGTGCTCGCCAGCATAACCGGCGATCAACTCCTCCGCCTGGGTGATGTCGTGCTGTTGCCCCCCGGTCAGTATGAATCGCAAGGGGTTGCCCAAGCCGTCTACGCTCACGTGAATCTTGGTGCTGAACCCGCCGCGGCTCCGGCCCAGGGCCTGGGCCGCCTGGCCACCCTTTTTGGGGGAGCTCCCGCCGCGCAAGGGTGCGCCCGGACCACCGTGCTGTCGATGATCAGGTATTCCAGATCCGCGTCGTCGCAGCAATGTTGATGCATTTGTGCCCAGACGCCTTGGTCAGTCCAACGGGCGCATCGTTTATAGACGCTGTTCCAGTTCCCGTATTCGGCTGGCAGCAGTCGCCATTGGGCCCCAGAGCGGTTAATCCATAAGACGGCCTCGACAAAACGCCGGCAATCCGCTTCCTGGCCAACGTACACGCCAGTGCAACCACGCAAGAAATCGAGCATCCTAGCCCACTGTTCTGATGATAATCTGATGTTTGACATACAGCCATTATAATGAAATGTCAACAGAACCTAACTACTCCGTAGTGCATTATTGAGCATCCCCCAAAATGCGGACGCGCCGCGAGCTTCGCAAACGTCCCACATAGGTATGGTGGCGCCGCATGGTATGAATGACCGCATCGGGGCGGCGTTGACGAAGGATAAGCCCGGCTTTGGTCGAATTATCGCCAATTTCGTAGTCGCCGGTCAGCACGTCAATCATCACGTACTTATGCTCGTCGTCGGGGGAAATCAGAAGCCGAATCCGAGTGTTGTAGATTTTCTCTCCTCGCCTTTTCTGTTCCTCGTAGGACATTCCGAATGGGTTCATATTTCACCTCGGCGGACTGGCATAGATAGCGGGTACAGTTCAAGCATATCGCCATCATGGTTTGATAGAAAAGCGGCGGCGGCGTTACTCCAGCCGCAGCGGGTCGATTTCCACGCGGCAGTTGCGGGGGAGGTTTTCGTCCTCCAGGAACTGCCAGAGGCGGGCGCCGCGCAGCAGCAGACGCCAGCGGTAGCGGTTACGGACTCGCTCCGGCGAACACGGCGTCGGCCCGATGACTTCCACCGCTGCATCGCCGAGCCGTTGCACCTTTTGACGCCACCGCTCCGACAGCTCCCCCAGCGTCTGCTGCACGGCACGCACGCTGGCATCGGCGCAGATTACCTGCGCCAGGCGGTTGAATGGAGGGTTGCCCTGCTGCTGGCGGCCGGCTATTTCGATGCGATAGAACGCATCGTAATCCTGCGCCGCCGCCGCCACGATGGCGTAGTGGTCGGGTTGGTAGGTCTGGATGATGGCGCGGGCCGGGGCTCCGCCGCGTCCGGCGCGGCCGGCCACCTGACACAGCAACGCAAAGGCCCGCTCGCCAGCGCGGAAGTCGGGCAGGTTCAGTCCCAGGTCGGCCAGCAGCACCGCCGACAGGGACACATTGGGCAAGTCCAGCCCGCGGGCCACCAGCTGCGTGCCCACCAGAATCTGCGCCCGGCCTTCGGCCAGACGGTTCATCGCCGCTTCCAGCGCCGCCGGGTCCCGCAGCGAATCCGAGTCCCAGCGTTCTACTGCAACGCCGGGATAGCGGCCCTCCAACTCGGCAGCCACTGCCTCCGTGCCGGCGCCCATCTCGCGGATGCGCCCGCCCCGACATTGCGGACACGCGCGCGGCAAGCGCCGGTTGCGATTGCAGTAGTGGCAAAGCAGGCGTCCGGTATCGGCATGGTAAGCATAAGCCACCGAGCACCGGCTGCACGTAATCACGTAGCCGCACTCCCGACACTGCATAAACGCGGCGCTGCCCCGGCGGTTGAGGAACAGCACCGCCTGCTGGCCGGCGACGATAGCGGCATCCAGGGCAGCGGCCAGCGAGCGGCTGAACACGCTGCGGTTGCCCTCCCGTAATTCGGTTCGCATATCGACAATTTCGGAAACGGGTAGAGCCACCGGAGTCCCGTCGGCGCCAGGTATACGCTGGGGGAGATTCAGCAGTCGGTGGCGTCCGCGCTGCGCCTGAAAATAGGTCTCCACATCGGGCGTGGCAGAACCCATAACTACCACCGCGCCGCACCGTCGCGCCAGGGCCAGGGCCGTGTCTCTGGCATGGTACTGGGGTGCATATTCAACTTGTTTGTAGGCTGGCTCGTGCTCCTCGTCAACGATGATGATGCCCGGATTAGACACCGGAGCGAACAGCGCGCTGCGCGGCCCTACCACGATGTCGGCCGCGCCGTCCCTGATCCGCCACCATTGGTCGAACCGTTGTCGGTCAGTGAGACGATGGTGCAAAACCGCCACCCGGCCGGGGAACCGGTCGTTCACCGCGCCCACCGCCTGGGGAGTCAACGCAACCTCCGGCACCAGATAGATGGCCGGCTTGCCCTGTTCCAGCGCGTGGGCGATGACACGCAGGTAAACCTCGGTTTTGCCGCTGCCGGTAATCCCGTGCAACAGGAAACTGCGCGGCTCGGTATTCTGGGCGCGGTGGTCGTCCAGGGCGGCGATGATGCGCTGGGCGGCGTCCGCCTGGGCATCGGTCAGGCTGGCCGGCGGCAGGTTCACCGGCGGGGTGCCGGCGGGGATGGCCGGCTCCACCCGCTGCCACTCCTCGGCGATGAGGCCCCGCCGGAGCAGGGCGTCGGCCGCGCTGCCAAACTGCGCGCTGACGCCGGTGGCAGCATAGGGCGTACCCGCTTCGCGCACGGCGGCCAGCAGTTCCGTCTGTCGCGGAGAGCGAACCGGAATCGCAGCAGCCCCGTCCTCGCCCGACGCTGCATCGTATCCGGTAACCAGCATCCGCCGGTAGTGGTGCGTGCGAGGACGGGGCAGACTAACATCCTTGAGCACCATCCCGCGCGCCACCAGGCGTTGCAGCTCGCGGCGGGCCGCGTTGGGACGGTCGGGTTCAACCTGTTTCAGAAATTCGGACTCCTCTACGGTGCGGCCCGATTCGGCCAGTTGCAGCCAGGCGTCGCGCGTCGATTCCCGCAGCGATGCCAGGTCGGCGGCATCGTTGACGCCGGACACGGCGGTAAGCCGCGAACGCTGGTGGACGTGGAATCCGGTCGGCAATAGGGGCAATACGGCTTCAAAGGGCGAGCAGAGATAGGTGCGTCCCATCCACTCGGCCAGCTCCAGCCCCAACGCGCTCACCAGCGGGGACGGTTCCACCGGATGCAGTATGTCGCGGGTGTCATCCTCGGCAACCGCCGACGCATCGGCCAAAGCAACGACGAGGCCCTGCACGTAGCTGCGCCCGAACTGCACCCACACCAGCTGGCCCGGCTCCACCGCCAGATGCCGCGGGATTCGATACGAGAATGTTCTACCCGGGGGAATCCAGTCGGCGTCGATGGCGACGTCGGCATAGTTCACGTTTCAACTCCGGCGCAAAGGTCCAGTCCAGGCGGGACGATTCGAGCGGGACGATTCGAGACGGGTTCCAATATGCAGAACCGCCGCATCCGCGCCGGGAATGGCAACGGGCGGCGGTTGATGGTTCAGAATCGCAGAACGCCGGTGGCAACCGTTGCGACGCGTTACATACTGGTAAAGAGCTCGGTGGCGGGTTACCGATTGGTGCGGTAGGTGGTGCGCTCCTTGATACGGGCGGCGCGTCCTTGCAGGCCACGCAGGTAGTACAGCTTGGCCCGGCGCACCTTGCCGTGCCGGGTTACTTCCAGCGACTCAATGAGCGGAGAATGCAGCGGGAATACACGCTCAATGCCAATGCCGGCGGTGATCCGACGCACGGTAAAGTTGGCCGACGGCCCCTTGCCGTTACTCCGGCGGATGCAAACCCCCTGAAAGGCCTGTACGCGCTCGCGGGCGCCCTCACGGATGCGGAAGTTCACGCGCACCGTATCGCCGGGGCCAAATTCCTCAATGCGCTCGTTAATTTCGGGGGAAACCAGTTCGGATGCTTTCATAGTTGCGTCGCCGTAGTGGTGGGTAATCCAGTCATAAGTCAAAGAAACCGCCCGCCATCAACGGCAGACAACAGCGAGATTATAGCACAATCAGGGCTATCCTCGTGGTTTCAAAACACGAACCCGGCCAACGACGGTTGCTTGGGCCGAATAGGCTGGACTGCCATCAGACAGACCTGCAAATCGTCCTCTGCTACTCCGTACCCGATTTCCGCGCTAGTTGTTCGGTTCGGCTTGGTTATGATTTCTCCCTCATGATATGGCAGCCGGTGGTTCCCAGTACCAGCGGCAGGATCGTGTCAACAGCTGCCCAGATTACCCACGCCTGATGGTTGCCCGCCAGGCTTTCGGGGCCTTGGGCAAGCTCGGTGAACCATCATTGCTACGGCGACGAGGTTGCCACGCTGCGCTCGCAATGACGGAGTGGGTGCGCGTGAGCGACCCGGTGTGGGTGACTTAGCTGGGTGTCTAAAAGCGCCTGGTGAATCTCGGGCGAAAGGTTGAATAGCGGGGGGAACGCCCCCTCACCCCAACCCTCTCCCACCAGGGGAGAGGGAGTTTTTAGACACCCTAATTTGCCCACCCTGGTCATCACGCCGCTGATCATCTGGCGGAACGTGGGAGTCTCCCGGCGGGGCCGGAGACGGGTTAAAACCGGCCGGCGCAGGACTCCCCTGCTACTGCTGCTGTACGAACCGGCGGAATACTTCCTCTTCGGATATGGCTTCCTGGTGGAACCAGCTGTCGTCGATTACCTGGTAAACCTGCCCCAGCCGTTCCAGCATATTGTTGGTCAGCAGCAGGGCGTCCAGTGGCGAGTTGGGGATAACCGAGTCGCCCTCCAGCGTCAGCAGGACGTTGCTGATGGCCCGTATGAGTTCGACGGAGCCCACGTGGGTGGCGTTGCTGCGCGCGGTGGCGATGCTGTGGTAAACGGAGGAAGCATCGTGATATTTCAGCAACATTCCCAGCGCCTGATTCGGTTCTTCAATCGCAATGCCGCGAATGGCGGCGGCGTTGTTCAACGACCGCTGGAAAGCGTCCATATCGCTGCCCTGGTCCACGGCGATGCGGGCGAAGGTGTTCACCACTCGCACAATATTGTCTGCCCGCTCCAGCCAGCGGCCCAGCCAGATCAGGTTGTAGATCCGTGAGTCGGTCAGCCACCGGTCGCTGTTGAAAGCAAAAGCCCTTGGTTCTACCATCTGAGTCCAAACCTCATGCTGCGCGTCGTGCTTGTCATACCAAAGTGGATGTCATCAGCGACAGCGCATCGACCAGAGCGATGCTGTTGCGGTCGAAATACACTTCCGCCGTGGCAAATTCCAGTTGGCCGTCTCCTCTGGAGACGAATGACCCGGACACCGGGGACACCTCGGAATAGTCCCGGCCCACGGCAAACTTGAGATAATCGGCGCCGGTGTCGATGACCACTCCGCGGGTGGGGTCGGCGGCCAGCCAGCCCGCCGCAGGGTGCAGAAACTCCACCCAGGCGTGAGTTTCACCGGGTTGTCGCGTCAGCAGCCCACTGACGTAACGAGCGGGGACGCCCAGCGCCCGCAACATACCCAGGGCCAGGTGCGTCTTGTCCTGACATACGCCCACCATTGAGTTCAGCACATCGGCCGCCGTGGTGTTCACCGAGGTGGATCCCCGTTGGTAACGGACCTGTTCGTGTACCCACCGATTCACGTTGCCCACGGTAGCCAGCAGCGTAGCGGCGTGGTCGCTGGCCTTTCGGGCCACGGACATCACACTGCTGGGGTTGACCAGGGGCGACGGCGACAGGAACTCGGCCGCGACGACGTCGTACTGCGCCGACGTCAGTGGAATATCGTAAACTTCCGGCGGTGTGGTGAACAGGCGCACCTCTCCCACGGCAGTAACAATCAGCTGCTCATGGGGGGTGGTGATGCGGATGCGGTTAACCTGATTGCCCAGCCGGTCGGGATAACCAATCATGCTGCCCAGGGGAGACGAGCCGATGTAGCAGGCGCCGGCCGTCTGGTAACGGTCGGAGTAGGCGTAAAGACGCAGGAAATTGTCGTTGCGCACCACCACGTCAGAGTATTGATACCTGGCGACGTAGGCGTAGTGTACGCGGACCGTTCCGCCGTTTACCTGACTACCCAGCTCGGCTTGCATGAACCACCTGATGAGTTGTTGGTGACGCGGCTGGCCGGCTCGGATACTCGCGTCAACCCGCCGGGAAACACGGTCACTTCGCCATTGCCGTTCTGGATGGCGAACACCCGCAGGTCAACGTAGCGTTCGCCAAATTCGGCGGTTGAGTCATCAAACACCAGATGTTGCGAGAAGTCCAGCGTTTCCTGAGCGATGAATACCTGGGGTTGTTCAATCAATTGCTGCGCCAGCCGGTTGCGATACATCAGGCCCAGGTCGGGCATGATGAACACTCCGAGGCCGCCGTAACCCTGGCGGGTTTTCAGCACCAGGTGCTCCAGGTTTTGCAGCACGTACTGCCGGTTTTCGGCGGAACGCAGGTCGTAGCTCACCGCCTGCTCCAGGATGGGAGTTTCGCCGAGGTAATCCCGGCTCATGTCCGGCACCCACAGGAAGACCAGCTTGTCATCGCCGGCGCCGGCGCCCAATGCGTTGACCAGTACCACCTGGTGGTTGAGATAGGATTCAGTCAAGCCGGGCACGAACAGTTCCAGGTCTTCGATGCGACGATAAATCAGGTCAACTTCAAAGTCGCCGCCCATGGCCCGCGCGAACACGCGCCCATTGGGGCCAATGTACAGGTCGGAACCTTCAACCAGCGTGATGCCCAGCAGTTCGGAGAGGTAACGATGCTCGAAGAAGGCGGCGCCGTACTTGCTGTCGGTCAGCAGGACGCAGGTGGGCGCGTCCGTGTCGCACCGGGAGACGAACATTTCCTGATAGGCCGCCCTGATGTCGTAGGGGATGATGTCGTAGGGGATGATGTCGTAGCCCTGCGTCAACTCCGGCATCACGTGCCGGCCGATTTCGGTGGCCTTCATCTGGTAAGAGATTCCCGACGAAATGCGCAGGTTATCCTCCAGGATTACATATTTCCCGTCGCCCATGTGAACCAGATCGATGCCATAATCGATGCCATAGATGTGGACGAACACGTCGTTGGGCGGGTGGAAATCCTGCAGGTCCGGGTTGTAGTACTGGCAGGAGAACATCACATCCGGCGGCACGATGTTCTGTTGGCCACAATACAGGTCTTTCAGGAATTGGTTGATGGCCTTCAGACGCTGGGCCACTCCGCCCGCAATCGTGTCCCAATCGTGGGCCGGAATCAGTCGCGGAATCCAGTCGGTGGGAACGGTGCGAAACTCCTGGGGGTCCAGCAGGAAGGTGAACGCGTCCATGGCGGCACGGTCATTGGCGGTCTGCCAACGCTGCCGCAGTTCGGGCACGCCCAGGGTCTCCAGACTGTCCATCAAACCGTGGTAAATCGGCTTCACCGAACCGTCGGGATTCAGGCATTCGTTGAGGCCGTTTTTCAAAACAACTGAACTAGTCAACATAGCGATTCAACTACCCCAGGAGCCGTATCCGGGCCGCCACGCTCCGGGTTGAGACGCGACGCCCATTGTACCTTCCCAATGCACCTTCCCATTTTTGTGTTGCCGCCGGATTAATTATTTATAACGGTTTGATTACGGGTTGAGCCGATTGCTCAGACTTTGTCGAAACGGTTGGAGCAAGCGCCGGTTGCCCAACCGGAGCAAGGGCGTCGGCGCAGCGCCGGTGGCCGTTCAGGGCATTTCCAAAGTCATTGCCATTGAGGACATTATTTTACCGAGATGAACAGGATAAACGAGATGGACAGGATTCTTCAGCACCCCGGCGATTACCTGGACACTCGCTCCGGCGGCGGCGCCTTTGCACAACCCGCCATTTCAACATCCTGCTAGTGCACCACGGACGCGATACGGGCCGACAACGTATAAGATCCCCGGACACAGTCCGGGGATCTGGGGTCTAAAGGCATTGGTAAGGGGATCGTGGTTATGCCTGCATACCTACTGCCGGCCGTTGAACCTCCGCTTCAGCATCAGAACTCCGACAAACAGGGCCGCCACGAAGTATACCCCAACCAATGACATCCAGAATATGGTCTCCATCGTGCTTCTGCATCCTACGTCTACTCGTATCCTATGTACTCCGAGTCAAGTTCGCATTCCAGTTCAGCTAAACTCGGTGGCAGGCTTTCTCCCCGGCAGGTTGCGTGGAAGACATGGGGCATATTACGGTAGCCTCTCGCCTGCGCCTTCGCAGACGTGATGTGGCCCCACGACGGGACCAGCAAGTGGGAGTATTCACCTTCCACATCCGTGAATATGCTGGAAGGACCGTTCAGATCAACATCTGTCCGGGTGCAACTTTCCTCGTAGTAGTGGAACGGCAAGAAAGTGTGATTGGCCCAGCAGTTTTTGTACGTGTCGCTGCCTTCATACACCGAGCCGCCGCCAGTGAAGCTCGCCATCTTGAAGTCCACTTTGGCTCGCGTCCTTGACAGAGTATCTATGGATTCCAGACCGACGACCCTGGTGATAGCTTCGACTCTCCACTTGTAGCCAGACGTCACGTCGAAGTAGCTGCTGTTGCCCTCAGAGAACGGCGGGTTTTCGACGATTTCCTTAACGTAAGTATTACAGGTCTCGTTGTCAACGGCCAATCTCACGCTTTTTACATCGCCGGACATTTCGATTGTGACGTCCGGTATGGCGCAGTCAACGTCCTCCGTCTTCTCTCCTGTGTCGACGACATCGCTTTGGCGTGGCGCGGTCTTGGCGTCCTTTCCGTCCACCGTGATACGGATACTGGATTCCTCCTGGGCCGGTGGTTCTCCTGAGCCGGCGGGCATACTGGCGAATGCCACCCCGTCGGAGACCAGCAGTGTAACCAGCATCGCTCCCATTATGATCAGGACTTTCGATTTCATGTTCGCTCTTTCTGCACCAGGCCATGATTTTGAATTCCGATAATCTATATTACCTTTCTTGATAATTGTTGTCAATGCTGTGAATATAATGAGGGGGCAACGGATACCATGCCGCCGCCCAATCCACGTTGGAGGAGCGCCACCATGGCATACCGCTCATCCTCACGCTACCTGATTGTCCTGTTCGTCGCCGCCCTGCTGGTCGGGGTTACGGTGATTTTGGCCTGCGGGCCTGCGGGCCGGCGGCGCCGGCGGGCCGGGACGAAAAGCCGCCGGCCCAGACCGAACCTACGCCCACTCCAACGCCGACACCCGGGACATCTTATGACGATTTGCCGGGGTTAGACGGGCTGCTCAGCGCTCGTGTTGCCGAGTACGAAGCAGCGCAGTCGGAATCCAAAGCAGCGAGGGAGACTCCACCGGCACCAAAGACCGTAGGCATATTCATCGCCGCTTACGACGCCGATAGCAGCCGCGCGATACTGGACTTACTGGCCTCTCATGGTGTCACATCACCGAGAACAACCGGCATGGATAACTCGAACATATTCGCCCGAATTCCGGCATAGCTCCTCAGAACTCTGTCAGAGCGTACTGACATAAGTTATATGGTAGCAGAGCCCCTGCCGTATCCCACAATGAACGCAGACCTCAATGGATTGGCCGTAAGGTACGCAGCGGGACTGCTGCCGGATGAAGACACCGAACCCACGTTCGCCAGGCTGGTTATTGGTATTGAGGGCGACGACAACTACGACGCCGTAAAGCAGTTTCTAATTGATGACGGCGCGGTGATTGCATACGGCGACGCCCCGATGGATGACACCTACAAGCCGTATGGTATGCTGGTGGCGTATGCGTCGGTGCGGCTGTTCGCAGAGTTAGCTGGCAAGCCCGGGATATTCGAGGTTGACCACGAATGGTATCCGGTTCCGCCCGAACTCCGTGTTACGGACCATGGATAGGAGCCAGTGAGTCCCCCGACAGCCCAGAATCGGATAGCGGCAGTAGCGTCAGGGTTCCGGTTGCCCCTCCGCCGGTGTTACAGTCAACCCGTACCGACGTGGCCAACGCTATCGGCGCGGCCATCGCAGACTGTTCCGCCGCCGCCGTTGCCCGGGCCGTTGCCGCCGGCGCCGCCCCCTCGTCGGTGGAAGTGGTGGAGATTGACGAGGCGCCGCTGACCTACGTGCCCAGCAACGCCACCTTGGTGCGCGTCAAAGCCATTGGAAATCTGGCGACCGGGTAGTCGGCGGCCAGCAGGATTGACCGAGTGGCGGGCGGGTAACTGTTCAGAGTTGCGGGGATCTGCCGACTATTCGGCCTATTGTGGAGGGGCAGCCAAGCACGAATTTCCAAAGCAAACCGTTGCCGTCCCCTCAAACGTGAACAGTTACGCGGGCGGGTTGATATTGACACCAATATCCGATGTTGGTAGCCTGTTTTGGCGTTGTCTCACGCAGTTATACGATATGGCCCGCTAGCTCAACTGGCAGAGCAGCTGACTCTTAATCAGCAGGTTCTCGGTTCGACCCCGAGGCGGGTCACCAAGTATCTCCCAGACCAAATGTCGTGCCTTGGGGGAGTGTCGGAATTGGTAGACGAGCATGACTTAGGATCATGTGCCTTTGGGCGTGTGAGTTCGAGTCTCACCTTCCCCACCACGTCTTTGTTTTCCTGGCCAGGCACGGAGCCGGCGGAACTGGATCCCGGGGATTGCCGCCGGTTCAGGATGGCGCCCGCCGTAAGGCGTCCGATGCGGGCGTGCCTTGGGCCGGTGACCGCTATGCTGACAACCGGCCCATTGTTGACTCGTGTGCGTTTTTACTGCCGCACGTACTTGTCCACGCGTTCCTGGGCGCCCAGGGCCATGTAGATGTTGCCGTTGCCGTCTACCCAGCTGCCGTGGGCCGACTCGGAATCCCAGCGCGCCAGTACGTTGCCGTCGGTGTCCATGATGCTGACGCGGGGGGGCAATCCGGGTACGCCGCCTTCGCTGATGACGAACGCCCCCTCGCTGTCTATCGAGATGTCCAGCGGCCGCCGCAGGTCGTCCCACATCGTGATGTAATCGCCGTCGGGTGAGTACACCTGGATGCGGCTGTTCTCCCGGTCGCACAGGTACAGGTTGCCGTTGGCGTGCGCCACGATGCTGTGGGGCAGGTGGAACTCGCCCGGCCCGCCCTTGCCCGGCTCGCCCCAGGATGACTTCAGCTGGCCGTCGGCCGAGAACCGATGCACCCGGGCGTTACGGTAGCCGTCGGATACGTACAGGTCGCCGTTGGGCGCCGGCACCAGCTCGGTGGGATAGTTGAACGGGCCGGCCGAGCGCGGGCACAGCTCGCCGGGAATCTCGCAGCCGGTATCGGAGTGTACGCCACGCTCCCCAATTACCTGCAACGGCTTGCCGTCCAGCGTGAATATCACGCACACCGAGTCGGTGCGGTCGGTGATATACACGATGTCATCCTGGATATAGATGCCGTGAGCCTCGGAGATGGCCCGCAGACCCCAGGAGCCCAGATAGTTGCCGCCCGGCCCGAAAATCAGCACGGGCGGGTCTTTGCGCTGAAACACGTACACCCGCTGCTGCGAATCGGTGGCCACCGCCGAGGCGTTGCCCATGGTCATGCCCTCGGGTAGCTGTGCCCAGTTCTCTTCCAGAACGTAAGTGTATTTGCCGGAACCTACGGTAGTCATAATCATGTCTCCTGTCGCGGGTGGGAACGGGTCAAACGGTGGGCTTAATTGTCAGCCGCCGCCGCCTCAACCTCCGGCGGCGCAGTGAACACCGGAGGGCTGCCGTCGGCGTGGCTGTGGTTGACGAGGGCCAGCATGATACGGTCGGTGTTGCGGCGCATATCCTCCCGCACATCCTCTTTCAATCTGTCAATCTTTTCGTCCATTTGGGTGCCCAAACGGTCAACCTTGTTATCCAAACGGACAATCCTTCCGTCCACTTGGACACCCAAATCGTCAATCTTCCCGTCCATTTGGGCGCTCAGACCATCAATCTTGCTATCCATCTTGTTTTCCAGATGTCCAATCTTGCTGTCCATTTGGGCGCTCAGACCATCAACTTTGCTGTCCAGACGGTCAATCTTGCTGTCCATCTTGTTTTCCAGATGGCCAATCTTGCTGTCCATCTTGTTTTCCAGATGGTCGATCTTGCTGTCCATTTGGGTGCTCAAACCATCAATTTTGCTGTCCAGGCGGTCAATTTTGCTGTCCATTTGGGTGCTCAAACCATCAATTTTGCTGTCCATCCTGTTTTCCAGACGGCCAATTTTGCTGTCCATTTGGGTGCTCAAACCATCAATCTTGTCACCAATGAGGGTGAGCCCGCGGTCCAAACGTTCCATATGACCGTTTGCATCGTCAAACCGACGATTCATTTGCTCAATGTGCCCCTGTACCATTCCCACATCTTTGGACTGCCGGTTGTTCTGAATCCATAGCGTGGCGAGTATGGCAAGTACCCCGACCCCCATGGTGCCGTAAAAGCCGATTATCAAGGTCAGTATCTGCTCTTCCATAGAAAACTCCCGTCCGTTGGCCCCATCGACGCGCTAGTCGAATTCTAGCAGACCTCAGCATCGGTCAGCCGCCCAGGAAACCGTTCAGCAAATGCTCTCGGATGGCGCCGGCCACCAGCTGGGGCCGTTGCAGCGGCACGTCGTGGATGCTGTCTTCCATCCACACGGTTTTGCTGCGGGGCAGCAGCGACTCGGCGCGGGCGATGGACTCCTCGCGGCGGAAGCGTCGGTCGCCGGCGTCGGGGTTGGACTGCCGCGCCGGCAGCATCAGCACGGGGCATTGCAGCTGCGCGTACAGTTCGGCCGGCTTGTGATCCCACAGGGCGTCGATGATGCGCAGGTGGTTTTCCCGGCGCAGGTTGGACTGTATCGTGCCATCGTCCAGGACGCGGAAGTTGGCCAGCACCGCCTCAGTTACCGCCGCCGGCGGGTTGGGGCCGAAGCGTCCGTTGGATTCCACCCGTTCCCGCATCAGCTCCGGAGTGAAGCCGGTGAATATGGGTGGGGCCATGTCCTCCCTAATCTGTTCTCGGGTCCGGCCGGGCCGGTTGGAAATGTCGATAGTGCCGCCGTCGACAAACACGATGCCGCTGACGGCCTCCGGGTGGGTCACCGCCAGCTCCAGCGCCACATCGGCGCCCCAGGAGTGGCCCACGACTACGGGACGCTCCCATCCCATTACCTCAATGAAAGCCGCCGCATCGCCCAGCACCGTAGCGAAGTCGTAACCCTCATCCACCTGCGCCGATTGCCCATGCCCCCGCTGGTCCAGAGCGGCGACGCGAAAATCGGCGGCCAGCGCCGGAGCCACCAAGTCCCAGATGTGGCAGGTGGAAGCCAACCCGTGCAGCAAAAGCACCGGCCGCCCGTCGCCACCCCAATCCCGGTAGTGAAAGGGGAGGCCGCGCAGGTTGATGTGGTGGTCGTTGGGAGTGGTCATGGGGGTGGTCATAGGCAAATCTCCTGGCGGCATTTTAGCAATAACCTGGGTAACGGGCTACCCTGGTTTGACAATTTGTTCGCTATTTGCGAATATGTCGCCATGCGGCGGCAAATGCAGGTCGAGTGGTCGGTCCGCTCCATCAAAGATATGCGCCGGCTCTCGCCAGGAGACCGCGAGTTGGTGATTGCCAAGATCGAACAGTATGCAGAATTTCCGGAGGCTCTGGCCAACCAAGTGAGTTCGCTCACCAACAGCGATTACCTGCGGCTGAGAGTCGGCAATTACCGAGTGATATTCAGCGTTGACAATAGCACAGTCGCAATCATGCTGGTGTTGCGAGTTCGCCATCGGAGAGAAGCTTATGACTAGGCCAGAGACCGTTACGCTCACGCGGGCTGAGTACGATGCCCTGGTTTCCCACAATGCCGAGCTTGAGGAGCGGGTAGCCGCTTTGGAGGCCGACGACGGCAGTCGCGTTCCTCACGAGGTTGCCCTGGCCATCATGCGGGGCGACAGCCCGCTGTCCGCATTCCGCAGCTATCGTCAAATCACCCTGCGCGACCTTGCCCAAAGCGCCGGGATGGCAGCGAGCTATATCTCCGAGATAGAACGTGGACTGAAACCGGGGTCGGCAACGGCGCTGGCCCGCCTCGCCGCCGCCCTGGACACCCGCCTGGATGTGCTGGCAATAGACTTGGCGGGGTAGGGGGCTCCTGCTACCCATTCGCCTGCTTAGCGGCGCGTTTCAGGTTCAGCGCCAGTAGTTGACCGAGTAGCTGCTGGTCATCAAGGTCAGCCGGCCAGCCGTAGGCATCGGCAACGGCGGCGTCCAGGGCGTCGTGGACGTTGGCCAGCCAGGTGGGACGCTGATTGTAGAGGTTAGTCAGTGTGCGGCGGCGCAACTCGGCGGTGCCGACATCCGCCGGGTTCAGCCAGTTCTCCCGCAGCCGGTTCAGCTCGGCGGCGGCGCTGGCGATGGCATCGCGCTGCGCGTCGGTAGGATGCGGGAAGGGGAAGGTTTCAAAGCAGGTGGTAGGGGTGTAGGTTGGTCTATCTTCTAATTGGCTACCTATCGCTAAAGCCCAAACCGTATGTATCCGGCATTGCAGAACACCAAACATATAGTCATCATCACTAGCGATTGCAATGACTAGGTTGGACGGTAACATATCGCCAGTTAGCCACACAAAAAAGCGATGTTTAGCGACTTTCGGCGTACCAATATATCGAGACAATGGTTTTAGTGCTTGCCGCATCGTGGTCGCAACGTAGCCGTGCAGCCACCAATTTTCCGCCCGCCACCGCATCTTGTTCTTTACCCGCTCCGGCATTACTTTCGCCCTCACATACTCGAACGGAGCCTCGTATAAAGCAGCATCAGCCACGGCCATATCAACGCCAAAGTCAATTATCCATACGTTCCGCGGGCGTCGTGTAACATCAATTCCGTTAATCCACTGCTTGATTACATCCGCGTTCGGGCGACCATGCGGGTTCGGTTGGGCCATCATCTCAACTGCCACAGATCCAGGTATGTCAAAATCACCAACTTTGCCAATACCCTGAAAAGCCAGCCTTCGGTTCTCCACAAGCCGTTGCGCCCGCGTCAAGTCAGTGCCGGACGTTAGGTCTGGGTTGATGCTTGTGACGCAACTGCCGTCTAAAGTACGGCCGGTTTCGTTGCCATCGTCAAAGCAGACGATAGAGATATGCACATTAGCCCCATCCAAAACCCAATCCTTATCGGATATGGCGGCAAAAATATCGCCGCTCTCTTTGATCCTGGTCAGAACCGGGCGATTGGATTGAAACCGTATCGCCTGCGTCGCCAGCAACCCGGCCCGCCGGGACTGGCCGGCTGCAATTTGGGCGCGGGCTTTTTCAAACCAGTAGCAGCACAAATCGCTGGAATTGGGGATGCGGTCGCCAAAGTGAGCGTACACGGCGTTGACATAATCATCCCCCAATTGCTCCCGAAAGGGGAAATGTCCCAAAAACGGCGGGTTGCCGATGATAAACTCTGCCGCCGGCCATTCCGGTTCGGCTGGATTGCCCGGGTCAGACAAATCGAGAATGGCGTCGGTTTGGCGGATGGTGTCCAGCGGCGTCAGTATGGGCTGTCGGGTGTAGGGGAAGCCGTTGGCCTGGTGCCACTGGATGTAGCCAATCCAGAGGGCGGTGCGGGTCAGTTCGGCGGCGTAGTGGTTGATTTCGATACCCAGCATCTGGTCAGGTTTTATCGCGGGAGACCGGTCAGGCCAGCCTTGCGTCGCCGCAAAGTCAATAACCTGCTTTTCTAAATCAAGTAGCGAACGCAATGCCAGGTACAGAAAGTTGCCGCTGCCGCAGGCCGGGTCCAGCACGGATACGCCGGCCAGCCGTTGCTGAAAAGCCACCAACCGGGCGCGGGCGGCGGCGTCAGCGCCGTTGTCCAGCAGGCCGTCAATTTCCTGACGGGCGGCGTCCCACTCCCGGCGCAGGGGTTGCATCACTACCGGGTCAATCACCAGCATAATATCGTCGGCGCCGGTGTAGTGCGCGCCCAGCTGAGAACGCTTGGACGCGTCCAGCGCTCGCTCAAAGAGGGTACCGAAGATGGACGGCTCAATGTTGCGCCAGTTCTTCTGGGTGGCTTCGCCCAGGCGTTGCAGTGCGGTAGTGCTCAATTCGGCGGTATCCGCCGCCGAGTTGAACAGGTCGCCGTTGAAATGGGGAATCTCGTCAGCCCCGAACAAACCACCGTCGGCCATCTGCCCGAAGAGGTTGGCAACTGCCTGATTGAACCGCGCCGGGTTGCGAAACTGCTCGCGGACAATACGAGTAAACAGCCCTTCGGGTAGCAGGCCGGCGTCCTCGGCATAGAGGCAAAAGACGATTTGATTCAGATAGCGGGCCAAACCTTCCGGGTCGGCATCGTGCTGCTCCATATCCGCCACGATGTCGCGGAACAGGTTGGCCGTTTCCTGGGTAACCTGCTCCACCGACCGGTCGGGCCGGAACTCGCTGGGAGCGAAGAAGGCGCTACGCAGTTTGACCAAATGTTCCGGTTGGTCCAGTCCCGCAACCGGGATTTCGTGCAGGACGGTTTCCATGCCAGGGAAATTGGTGCGGATGAGTATGTTGCGAAAAGACGAGACGATGAGCAGGGGCGGCGTTTTCAGGTGAACCTGATAGCGCAGCAGTTGGTTGAAAGCTCCCGCCAGTTGGTCATCACTACCCTTGAACTCCCAGCCGAAACGCTCCTCGAGGTAGGCGTCAGCAAAGCCGCCGGGCACCGCCTTCTCAAAGGTGAACACGTCGGGGTTGCCGTAGGCCACCGGGCTGGGATGGCCGACCAGGGCGCAGATGTCGAGGAACATTTCCTGCGCCGCCTGCTGCTCGCCAAAGCTGATGTCATGCCACTTGGCGATAAACTGCTGTGGAGTCATACTCGGTACAGCTGACAACGATCCCTGTTGCATAATCCCTCTCGAACCACTGGTTCAGAACAGCATTATAGCCGACGGGCCGGCCCCTTCCGGTAACGCTCCCTTGCCCCTGCTATAATGCCACGGGCGGAGAGCTTGCCGCGCTGCGCTCGCAATGACCATAGCCGCCGCCCCAACCCACAGGAGGACACCGGATATGTACGCTCTTTTCGTTACCGTTAACATCAAGGATGGCTACGCCGACGAGTTTGCCGCGGCCAGCCTGGGCGACGGGCAGGGTTCGGTGCGCGACGAGGAAAACTGCTTCCGCTTCGACATCCTGCGCAACCCCGACAACCCCAATCAGTTCTACCTGTACGAGGTCTACACCGACCGCGCCGGCCACGCCACCCACCGCGAGCAGCCGCACTACACCGCCTGGCGTTCCGCGGTGGAGCATATGTTCGACGGCGACCTGGGCCGTGTCGAGATGCAAACCGTGTTCCCGTCGGACGACGGCTGGAAGGCGCAAAAACCGGGCCTGGTCAACTGGTAAGGCGTACTGGTAAGGCGTAATAGTAGGTTCTGCGCTGCAACGTAGGGGCAATCCTTGCGGTTGCCCTGCCACGCTAACTTCCCCTACCAGGCCGAGAATGGGCCGGCTGCCTGGAGTCATACCGATGCGTAAATTGTTAGCGCCCTGCGGAGACCTGAATCCGGTCGCATCAATCGCTGCCGTCGCTTTGGTGGCGGTGGCCGTGTTCGCCTGGGTCGAAAAGAGCGCCATCCTTGACGACGGGATGGATACCAACCAATGGCTCTGGCGTACCTGGCAGCTGGGCGCGCTGATTATCGCCGCGGCCGGCGTGTGGATGGCCTGGCTCAGCACCCGCCGCGCGGCCTGGGTACGCAGTCTGGCGTTGGGTATTTTCGCCCTGGCGGTCTTTGCCAACACTTACAGCAACGCCTGGTTCGGTGATTATTCCGGCGCTGTGTGGGAGACGGTCAATGCCCTGTTCATCGCGTTTTGCAGCGTGGCGGCGGCGGCCCTCTGGCGATGCGGCTGCGTTGCCGGCCGCATCGGCGCGGCGAAGGCAGTTGTCCTCGGCGTGGCAGCTTTCGTCAACGCGTACTTTACCAACAACGTCATCGTCTGGCAGATATTGAACCCGCTGATGATGCTGGCCGCGCTGGCCTGGGCCGCCGGGGCGCTCAAAGCCGAGGTGGCCGAACCCCAGGACGACGCGTAACTGCCGATAACACGGTTGCCCTGGGACGGGGCGCTGGTGGGACCTTTTCACCCTTGCCCTAGCCCTCTCCCATCAAGGGAGAGGGGAGGGAGCTGGCTAACCTAACTCGCCGGCTGCACCAGCTCGATGAGCACGTCATCGGGGCCTTCGATGTAGGCCAGCTGGCTGCCTGTTGGGGTGGCCGTGTAGGGCAGGACAACCCGGATGCCGGCCGCCTGCAACCGCTCCAGCTCGGCTGCCAGGTCTTCGACATCAAAGCCAAAGTGCTCCAGACCCAGGCGGTTGAGTTCGGCGACGCTGCGCTCGTCAGACGTTCCGGGCGGCTTGGATGATACGTTCAACCGACACTGCCCGCCCATCTGCATACCGATGGTAACGGTGTTCGGCATCACTTCCCGTTCCGACACAATCCTGGCCCCGAAGTATTTTTCGTACCACTCGGCGGTAGACCGCGGGTCAGCGGCCCTGATGTGTACATGATTAATCCGATATTCCATGCTCGTACCTCCTGCTCCGTTGGTAGTGGTTCAGATGCCGATAATACAGGATGGCAACGGCTACGGGAACCGGACTACATAGCGCTGCCCTTTCGTCAGTAGCGCGACCGAAAACCGGGCTGGTAGACTAACGCCATGCGTCCTTCCGAAATTCCCGGCATTGCTGACGACGCCGACCAAGTTGCCGGCGCCGACCAAGCCGCCACACCCGCCGTTGCTCCCGTCTACACGCGCATCGTCGATATGGTGCGGCAGATTCCCTACGGACGCGTCGCTACTTACGGCCAGATTGCGTTGATTGTCGGCGGCTGTACGCCGCGCATGGTGGGCTTCTGCATGGCGTCTTTGGATGGCGACAATGATGTGCCGTGGCACCGGGTTATCAACCACCAGGGCAAAATCAGTCCGCGCGGCGTCGGGTTCGGCGCGCAGCTACAGCGGGAGCTGCTGCTGCAAGAAGGGGTGGAATTCAGCGACGCCGACCGCATCAGCTTTCGTCGGTTCGGCTGGCTGGACCCGTATTAGGCAGCACATATCAGGAGGCCGGTTCAGTATGCCCGAAGCGCCCGAAATGCAGGTGGTCGCCGAGTTCTTGCAGGCTCAACTGCCCGGTCAGACCATAGCCAGCGCGCCGGCGCTAAAGCCCAGCGTGGTGCGGTCGGTGGCCGGCGACCTGACCGAAGACGCGGTTGGCCGCGAGTTTCAGTCCATCGAACGGCGCGGCAAGTTCTTCCTGCTGGGACTATCCGGCGGGCGCAACCTGGTCATCAATCCCAAGCTGACCGGCGGGTTGCAGTACGTCCCCACCAAGCAGCGCGTTTTCAAAACAACCGGCGTGCGCTTCCAGTTATCCAGCGAGATTGACCTGCGCTACGTCGATGACCGGCAGATGGGGCAGTTCTACTATGTGGGCGGCGACGATGTGGAATCAGTGCCGGGGCTGGCCGAGCCGGGGCCGGACGTGCTGGACGGCACGACCTTTGCTGACTTCAAGGCGAACCTGAAGGGGTTTAGCGGCGAGATCAAGGGCGTGCTGACGCGCGGCGTGTCGTGTCCGGCATCGGCAACGCTTACGCCGATGAGATTCTGTTCCACGCCGGCGTGTATCCGTTCCAGAAGCGCAACGCGCTGACCGACGATGAGTTGCGCCGCATCCACCACTCCTGCCGTCAGGTGGTGTTGGACGCCATGGACACCGTGCGCCAGCACATTGGCGAGCAGATTGACCACACGGTGCGGTATTTTCTGGCCGTACACAACAGGGGCGGCCAGCCCTGCCCCCGCTGCGGCGCCGCCATCACCGAGCTGAAAGCCAACCAGCGCATAACCAGCTACTGCCGCCAGTGTCAGCCCGGAATGCTCCTGAGAAACTGAGCGAGAGGGGATTCCGCAGCGTCGTTCCAAAAAGCCCCTTTCCCAGCGGGAGAGGGGCTTTTTGCATTCTGCCGAGTCCTATCCTGAACGTACCAGGCTATGTAGCCGGCACCTCGGCGCCCGGTGGGACGGCCGGTGCTTCGGCGCCCGGCGGCGGAGTGAGGTGGACAATGCGGGTTCCAACACCCAACGGTTGACCGAACCATACCTCGTTAGTGTCACTATGGGCATGACCACTCAACGCGGTCAGCAACTGTTGCTGGTTCCGGCGCATTTCATCCAATAGCTCTACACGTAGAGAATTAACAGCACCGGATAGCGTATCCATTCGCCTGTCCAGCGTGTCTATCCGCTGGTCAAAGCTGTCCACGCGAGCAGATACGCGCCCTGACCAGTAGAAACCGCCGCCTATGAGGACAACCAGGGTGACAGAGCTTACGACCGATCCAACTAACCCGGCGATTAACGCAACGTCCATAGTTTCCCAGCTTCCTCCCTGACTGGCATTCTATATCTGGGGTAACGCTCTTCGCAAGCCACACCGAGTTTGACGGTAGGGTTCATTTCGGCCGTGTGCTACTACCGGCGTCCGCCGCCGCCGCCGCCGAGGAACCGACGGTCGGAGGGATTAACCCCCCTACCGGCATCGCGCGGCGGAGGGCGACGAGTACCGCGGTCGTTGGGGTCGCTGCCGAGCATGGAGTTACGGTCCCGCTCGTTGCGTTCGCCGCCGTCACGGTTCCCAGCATCACGGTTGCCGGCGTCACGGTTGCCGGCGTCGCGGTTACCGCCGTCACGGTTGCCGCCGTAGCCGCTGCGGTTGCCGCCGCCACCTCCGCCAGGACGCGGGGCGCCGCCGCCGCCGCCGCCGCCGTAGCCGCCACGGTTTCCACCGCCACCACCACCGAAGCCACCGCGGTTGCCGCCGCCCTCACGTGCGCCACCCTCGCGTCCACCGCCCTCACGTCCGCCACCGCCGCTACCGCCACCACCGCCGCCGTTGCGGTCACGGTTTCCACCGCCGCCGCCGCCAAAGCCACCGCGATTGCCGCCGCCCTCGCGTCCGCCGCCACCGCCGAAGCCACCGCGATTGCCGCCGCCCTCACGTCCGCCGCCACCGCCGCCACGGTTTCCACCGCCGCCGCCACCACTGAAGCCACCGGGGCGAGGGCCACGGGGACGGTCATCGAAGTTGCTGCGCTCCGGGCGCGGCGGGGGCGGCGTGGTATCTCCCATCAGGGCGCGGCGGGACATATTGATCCGGCCCATGTGGTCAATCTCGTGAATCATCACGGTAATTTCCTGGCCCAGGCCCACGTCTTCGTGGGCCAGATCGCCCATTTCTTCGTTGCGAACCAGGCCATCCTTGCCGCCCGGCGTCAGTTCCACGAACACACCGAAGTTGGTGGTGCGGGTAACCTTGCCGGTTATGATGTCTCCAATCTCGGGGTCGCGGGTCAACCCGTCCACCCGGCTGGTTGCCAGCTCAATCATGGACTGGTCGCTGGAACCGATGGTAACCGAACCGTCGTCGGCAACGTCGATGGAGCAGCCGGTTTCTTCCTGGATGGCGCGGATGACACGCCCGCCGGGTCCGATGAGCGCCCCGATCTTCTCGACCGGTATCTGCATCCGGATCAGCTTGGGCGCGTACCTGCTCATCTGTGAACGCGGCTCCGTGATGGCCTCGGCCATGCGGTCCAGAATGTGCAGGCGACCAACCCGCGCCTGCTCCAGTGCTTCGCTCAGCAGGTTCTCGGTCAGGCCATCAATCTTGATGTCCATTTGCAGCGCATTGATGCCCTGGGCCGTGCCGGCAACCTTGAAGTCCATGTCGCCGAGGAAGTCCTCGATGCCCTGGATGTCGCTGAGGACGGCATACTGCCCGTCGGCGGAGTCGGTGATCAGGCCCATGGCGATGCCGGCCACCGGAGCCCGCAGGGGCACGCCGGCGTCCATCAGGGCCAGGGATGAGCCGCACACGCTGGCCATCGACGTCGAGCCGTTGGATGCCAGCACTTCGCTGACCACGCGCAGGGTGTAAGGAAAATCGTCGTTCGACGGCAACGCCGCCAGGATGGCGCGCTCGGCCAGGGCGCCGTGTCCAATTTCTCGCCGGCCAGGGGAACCCACGCGGCGCGCTTCGCCCACGCTGTACGGCGGGAAGTTGTAGTGGTGCATAAACTGCTTGGTATTCTCGGGGCCCACGGTGTCCAGCGTCTGCTTCATCGACAGCGACGCCAGCGTGGCAATGGACAACACCTGCGTTTGGCCACGGGTGAACAACCCGCTGCCGTGCGCCCGCGGCAACTCGCCAATGCTGCAGGTGATGGGCCGGATTTCGGCCAGGCTGCGACCGTCGGGCCGCATATTCTGGTTCAGGATCCGGCTGCGAACCTGTTTTTTGACCAGATTCTTGAAGGCTTCGGCCACCTCTTTGGCGGACACGTCGTCGGCCAGCTGGGCGGCGATTTCGGATTCGATGGCCTCCAGGCCGGCGTCGCGTTCACTCTTGTATGAGTTGCGCTCCAGCACCTCGGCGATGCGCCCGTTCACCAGGGCATCAACCTTCTGCTCGCGTTCTTCGGCTGCCGAGTAGTCCACCGTAACGGTTGCTTTCTCATCGCCGCGCGCTGCCACCATCTGGTCAATCAGGCCGATGGTTTCCACGTTGCCCTGGTGCGCCAGGCGAATACCCTCCAGGATAGTTTCTTCCGACACTTCCACCGAACCGGATTCAACCATCATAATGGCTTCGCGGTTGCTGGCCACCACCATGTTGAGTCGGGCCGCCGAAGCCTGCGCGTAGCTGCCGTTGATACGGAACTCGCTGCCGTCCCAAGTTACGCGACAGGCGGCAATCGGCCCGTCGAAAGGGATGCGGCTGATGGACAGGGCGGCGGAAGCTGCCACCATGCCCAGAGTTTCCGGCGGGTGATTCTCGTCCACGGACAGGACGGTCATGATTACCTGGATTTCGTTGTGGATGCCCTTGGGGAACAGGGGCCGGATGCTGCGGTCGGTAAGCCGCGCCGACAGGATTGCCTCGGTCCCGGGACGACCCTCGCGTCGAAAGAAGCTGCCGGGAATCTTGCCCACGGCGTAGAGCCTCTCTTCAAACTCAACGGTCAGCGGCAGAAAGTCGATGCCTTCGCGGGACTGGTCCGACATAACGGCGGTGGCCAGCAGAATGGTCTCTCCGCAGGTGATGGTCACCGCGCCGTGCGCTTGCTGGGCAAGTCGGCCCGTTTCCAGCACCACCGGATGCCCGCCAATCTCGCCGCTCACGGCGAAGGGGTTCAACAGTGTACTAGTGGCGTCAATTGTGGTCATAACAGTAGTTTTTTCTACCTCTCTCTTCCATTTCGTGCTTCATGCACTTCACGATGCCGGCCAACCAATCTACGGTTGCGGTGCGCCGGCTTTACAGTTAGTTGCTTTGGGGCAGTCTGCGGTACATCAACTATCGGCGCCGCTGTTCCTCGCGTTGGTCGGTTCCTCACCCGACTCCCTCTACCCCCTCTTCCGGTTCCCGTTCAATCAGCGCCCGTTCAGTGAGCGCTCGCTGGGTCAGTATTCGTTTGGTTGACGCTGATTCGCTTCAGATCCGGCCGGCGCAACATTGCCAGCAGGCGGGCGTTGGTTAGCCACCGAGTTTGCGGTTATTGCCGGCCGCCGTCGCCCTGACAGGTTGAATTACGAGGTGGGTGGCTTTCCGGATTTGCCGGGGCCGGCCAGAAACTGCGGTTTATGCTGAACACCCGTGGGAGTCGCCCCGTTCAATTCGCGTTCCGGTCGGCCCGTCTGATTGAGCAGAGGCCGTTGCCCGGACTGCCGGCGATAACAGCGCTTACCGGCGCAGGCCCAGGCGACCAATCAGTCTCTGATAGCGGCCCACGTCCTCGTTGCTCAGGAAATTGAGCAGCCGCCGCCGCTTGGACACCATCGTAACCAGCCCACGCCGCGAGTGAACATCCTTGCGATGCGTGCGGAGGTGGTCTGTAACCTGCCGAATACGCTCGGTCAGCATGGCTACCTGAAGCTCAGTGGAGCCGGTGTCCGTGTCGTGGGTGCGATATTCTGTGATGATTCTTTGCTTGACGTCCGCGTCCAACATTACCTGATACGTACCTTTCTCTTACATTTACGGTTTGCGATGTGTGATTCTTTCGCCAAACAGGCTAACACGTGCGCCCGGAATAGGCAACCAACCGGGCGACTTCATCAGGGCCTTTTTAAAGTCCCCCAACCGCTCATGGTGAGCTTGTCGAACCATCGGCGACCGTCCTTCGACAGGCTCAGGACGAGCGGGTGGTTAATTTCCCCAGGATAGCGTTCCGTTTCAGGTGGTTTCCTTTCTCGTCATTCCGGCTTGCGCCGGAATCCAGGAAAGCTCCAATCAGAAAAATCCTGTCTATCCTGTTCATCCATGCAAAAACCACCTAATCGGGAACGCTGCCACAACCACAGCCGCCCGTTTTCGCGACGTTTGTCATATAATATGCTGCCGACGGATATTCGCGCGGGCTGATGCTGATATCGGCGCGGCGACACCGCGCATAGTAAGGTTAAGGAGAGTCCCCAATGGCCGACGAATTTGTCAAAGTTGCCTCCCTGAGCGAAATCCCGCCCGGCGATATGCTGTCGGTGAAGGTGGGAGCGGAAGAAATACTGCTGGTGAACCTGCAAGGACAGTTGCACGCCTGCGACGACATCTGCACCCATGCCTACGCCAACCTGTCGGAAGGCGACTTGGAGGAAGATGAGATTGTGTGCCCGTTGCACGGCGCGGTTTTCGACATCGCCAGCGGCAAGCCGGTTACGCCGCCGGCCACCGAAGCGCTGCGCAAATTCGCCATCCGAGTTGACGGAGACGACGTCCTCGTCGGCCCGGTAATCGAACCCGCCTAACCCATTCGTCACCCATTGTCATTGCGCGGGGCGGATGGTTCGACAGGCTCAGGATGGGTGGAAGGTAGTCAATGCGGATTTTCACCCTCACCCCAACCCTCTCCCATCAAGGAAGAGGGAGCGAGATTGCCGCATTAGTCCGGAAACCCCCAGGCCGACCGGGGCCAGTAAACCGCCCACACCTTCCCAATGATGTGGTTGGCCGCCAGCGTGCCCCAGTGCCGGGAATCCTGGCTGCCGGTGCGGTTGTCGCCCAGGACGAAATACTCGTTATCCGCCAGCCGAACCGGGTGCATATAGCTCCCGCCCAGCGCTGGCAGATAGGGTTCATCCAGCGGCACGTCGTCGATGCTGACTACTCCGTCGTGAATCGACACCACGTCCCCCGGTTCACCGACGATCCGTTTCACGAATTGCCGCTCCTTATCCCGTGGATAGTCAAAGACGATAACGTCGCCGCGGGCCGGCGGGCGCACCAGGTAAACCAGCTGTGGCTCGCCGGGTTGCCAAAACGGGATGATTTTACCCAGCCGGTCGGTATCCAGCCGGAAGTACAGCAGCTTGCCCACCATCAGGTAGTGCCCCGGCAGCAGGGTGGGTCGCATACTGGATCCCTCGACGCGAAAGTTCACCAGCGCCACCTGGATGGCGGCAAACACCAGCAACCCAATGATGGCAACCTCGACGAGTTCGCGAAGCCAGCTACGGTCGTTCATAGTCCCCGACGTTCATAGACACGGGCGTTTGGTAATCTCGGGCGTTCATCATTTCCGGCTTATGGCATCGCTGCTACGGCATCACTGCAAGGATATTCTAGCAGTACGCCGGCCCCGACGAAACGGGGGAATGGAAACCCTCTACCCTCCCCAAGCAGTGAGCCCGTAGGGGCGCCCCTGGTGGGCGCCCTGACTTGCGACGGGTATCCGACCTTGCGACGGGTATCCGACTTTGCGACGGGTATCCGACCTTGCGACGGGTATCCGACCTTGCGACGGGTATCCGACTTTGCGACGGGTATCCGACCTTGCGACGGGTATCCGACTTTGCGACGGGTATCCGACCTTGCGACGGGTATCCGACGGGGCGCAGTCGGTGAGGAAGCGGGGCAACCACAAGGATTGCCCCTACGCTGGGGGCGTATTCTCGGAAAGCGGGTACGCATGAGACCGCCCCCGGCGTTGACTACCTTTGCTTGCGGATTTACCATAGCCCAACCGACACGTTATCTCGGCCGTCGTCTGTGCAATTGCCGGCCGCCCACGGTTGTCCCATCCGCTGTTGTCCCATCCGCTGCTGAAGGTGCTGCTATGTCCATGCTGAACGAACTGAAGGTGTTTTCCGGCAATGCCCATCCCCAACTGGCGCAGGATGTTTGCCGCTATCTGGAAATCCCCCTGGGTCAGAGCGAGGCATTCAAGTTCGCCAACGACAACACGTTCGTCCGTATCGGAGAGAACATCCGCGAGCGCGACGTGTTCATCATTCAGCCAACGGTGGCGCCCACCAACGACAACCTGATGGAACTTCTGATAATGATCGACGCCTGCCGTCGGGCCTCGGCGGGACGAATCACCGCAGTGGTGTCCTACTACGGCTACGGTCGCACCGACAAGAAAGACCAGCCCCGGGTTCCCATCACCGCCAGACTGGTGGCCGACCTGATCAGCACCGCCGGCGCCGACCGCGTGCTCACGCTGGACTTGCACGCCGGACAGATTCAGGGGTTTTTCAACATCCCGGTGGACGAACTCACCGCCGAGCCAATCCTGTCCAACTACTTCATCGAAAAGGGGCTGGACGATCTGACCCTGGTGGCCGTCGATTTCGGCATCAGCAAGCGGGCGCGGGATATGGCCGGACGGTTGGGCGTCCCGGTGGCCGTCATCGAAAAACGACGCACCGGCAACGACGGCCGTTCGGAAACGCTGAACGTCATCGGCGACGTGCGCGGCAAACGGGCGCTCACCTTCGACGATGAGATCCTCACCGGCGGCACCATCGTCAACGCCGCCAACGCCCTGCTGGACGCCGGCGTAACCGAGGTGTACTGCTGCGCGACGCATCCGGTGTTTTCCGAACAGGCGCCCGGCCTCCTGGCGGACAGCGCCTACTCCGAAGTCGTGGTAACCGACTCAGTGCCGCTCACCGCTGCACAAAAGGTTGGCAACCTCACCGTGCTGTCCGTGGCGCCCCTGCTCGGCGAAGCCATCAAGCGTATCCACGAGGGCCGCTCCGTAGGCGAACTGTTCCAGTAAAGGGCCGGCTCTCCCAACGTGCCGTCCTCGCGAAAACGCTGGTTAGCGTTCTAAGCCATCGCTGTTGGGGCTGCGTTAATCGCCGGGTTCAACGACCACGGGTTGATTCCGGGACTACCAACCAGCATTATAGGGAGTATCCTCAATCAACTGGTGAAAACCGTTGGCCTGCTAGGAGTTGGTGATATGGTCCTGTATTTTCGGGAACGGGAAGCGCATGATCGCACGAAGCAGGAATTAGCTGAACTACGGGCTGAGCGGCAAAAATCTGATGCACAGCAGGCCGAAATACAGCAAATTTTCCAGGAACAGATGCGTCTTCTGCGAGCAGAAATACGGCTGCTGCGCTCCGAATCCCACCATCACAACGGCGCTGGCGGCGACGACGCCACCCCTACAAACTAGAACGGAGGCATTTCGCTCATGTACGACCTGCTCATCAAGGGTGGCACCGTTGTCGACCCAACCCAGAACCTGAACGGAGCCTACGACGTCGCCATTCAAGACGGCAAAATCGCCGCCGTCGCCGCCGACATATCCGCCGACGAAGCGGCCCGCGTCGTTGAGGTCAAGGGCAAATACGTTACCGCCGGCCTCATCGACCTGCACACCCATGTGTACGAAGGCGTCAACGGCAACGGCGTCAATGCCGACGTGGGCGGCGTGCGCGCCGGCGTAACCACCATGGTGGATGCCGGCAGCAGCGGCTGCGACACCTACGGCGGATTCCCGGCGCACATCATCCCCGGCAACGCCACCGAGATTATCCCGTTCCTGCACATCTGCCGCACCGGCCTGGCCACTACCCCCGACATTTTTGCGCCCAGCAGCATCGACCTGGAACGCACCATACAGGTTATCGAGGAGAGCAACGGCGCCATCCGCGGCGTCAAGGCCCGTATGGTATCGCCGGCGCTGGAGATAATGGGCATGGAAATGCCCCGTCTGGCCAAGCGCGCCGCCAAAGAAGCCGGCGTTCCCCTGATGGTGCACATCGGCGACACCGAGAAGCGCTACCCGGCTGAGGTCATTCGCGAACTGCTGCCCATCATGGAGCCGGGCGACATCGTGACGCACTTCTTTACCGCCAACCCGGGCGGCGTGCTGGACAGCGACGGCAACCTGGTGCCCGAAGCCCGCGAGGCCCACGAGCGGGGGGTCTGGCTGGACACCGCCCACGGTCGCGCCAACTTCAGCTTCGATATCGGCGAGCGGGTTCTCGACCAGGGCGTGGAGCCGCACTGCATCAGCACCGACCTGACCGTGCCGGGCCGCATCCGCACCGTCCACAGCATGACCGAGATGATGACCCGCTTCCTGGCGATGGGGTTCACCCTCTCCCGGGTGGTTGAAATGTGCACCATCAACCCGGCCCGCGCCATCGGCGAGGACGCCCGCCTGGGCAGCCTGGCGGTGGGCAAGCAGGCCGACGTGTCCGTGCTCGACATCGTCGACGGCAGCTGGGTCGTGTACGACGTACTTGGCAACGGCCGTCCGTCGGAGCGCGCCGTCGTGCCCGTTCTGTCGGTCAAGCGCGGCCAGGTCCACGAAGCCGGCTGGGGCCCCCGCCCCTGGGGCTGGGAACCGGACACCGCCTAGAGCCGCACACCCTCTCCCTCGATGGGAGAGGGCTGGGGTGAGGGTGAACACGACAGGAGCAGACATGGTTGAAGTGGTACTGAGTTCCCCCCGTGGTTTCTGTGCCGGCGTGGTGCGCGCCATCGAGGTGGTTGAGTTATGCCTGGAGCGCTACGGCCCCCCGGTGTACGTGAAGCATCAGATTGTGCACAACCCCTATGTTGTCGCCGAGCTGGAACGCAAGGGCGCCATCACCGTGGAAGAGGTTGACGAAGTGCCCGAGGGGGCATTGGTCGTGTTCTCCGCCCACGGGTCGCCACCGGAGGACTTCGAGCGGGCGAGTCTCCGCAACCTGCGCGTGATTGACGCCGTGTGCCCGCTGGTGACTCGGGTACACAACGAGGCCAAGAAGTATCACCGGGAGGGCAAACGGGTTCTGCTGGTGGGCCACCGGGGACACCAGGAAGTGCGCGGCACGATGGGACAGGTTCCCATGACCCTGGTGGACGATGCCTCGCCCCTGCCCGACGAGGTGGCCGACGTTGACATCGGCTGGTCGGCAGACTCCGAAGTGGCCGTCATTACGCAGACCACCCTGTCCGTTGGCGACACCGCCAACGCCATCTCGGCTATCCAGAGCCGGTTCCCGGCGTCGGTGGTGCGCAACGACATTTGCTATGCCACCACCAACCGCCAGGATGCGGTAACACAGATGGCCGGCGATGTGGACGTGGTGCTGGTCATCGGGGCGCAAAACTCGTCAAACTGCAACCGCCTGCGCGAAGTCGCCGAGGCCAACGGCGTGCCAGCCTACCTGATCAACGGCCCCGACGAGATCGAACCGCACTGGCTAACCGGCAAGAATCGGGTCGGCATCACGTCCGGAGCCTCCACGCCGGAAGTGCTGGTGGAAGCGGTGATCAACGCCCTTCAGCCGGACCGCGTTGCCCTGCTCACCGGCGCCGACGAGGACATCACCTTCACGCTGCCTAGAGAACTGCGGTAATTACCTGACCACGCTTCAGCGTTTTACTGCATCGCCGTTGCGGACAAAAGCGTATGCGACATTTTGTGAATCGGCGTTTTCCGTTAGTTGCGCAGTGAAAGCCTCGCCCACTACCGCCGGCCTTACTTCACGACCCAACAGCTTGGTAAGCAGCCCGGCCTTCGTCACCGCGCGGGCAATATCATCAGGGCCGACTGTGTAAGAAGCTTCCACAGCATAGATTACCGGCCTGCCGCCGGAGTCGGTGCCTTCCAGCAAAAAATCGATCGATTCCGCACGACTTACATCATCTCTGGACATACCCCCGGCCCGCCGGATCTGCCCGGAGTAGTACCTAAGCTCGCTGGTCGGGTAAATCCGTAACAGCTCACCACCGCACAATCTGGCGAACACCTGGCCGGCGCGCCGTTCCACCGCCAACTCAGTTTGCCAGCCCTTCATAACCGACACGTCATCCTTCAGAACCGACACGTCATCCTTCAGAACCGACACGTCATCCTTCAGAACCGACACGTCATCCTTCAGAACCGACACGTCATCCTTCAGAACCGACACGTCATCCTTCAGAACCGACACGTCATCCTTCAGAACCGACACGTCATCCTTCAGAACCGACACGTCATCCTTCAGAACCGACACGTCATCCTTCAGAACCGACACGTCATCCTTCAGAACCGACACGTCATCCTTTAGAACCGACACGTCATCCTTCAGAACCGACACGTCATCCTTTAGAACCGATATGTCATCGGCGATGCCCGATACTATGCGCTCGATGCGCTCCAAGCGGTCTTCGCTGGATTCATGCTGAGTAATCATCACTATTACCAAAATAGGCGTTGCAGTCTAACCTACAGTTTACACCCTGTTCGTTATCCTCTCATCCTACCACTCCGCCCGCGGTGGGCGCGCCATGAGCACCGGAATGCAGTCGGAAGCGGGCAGGTCTTCAAACAGCACCTGCGACACCAGGCGTGCGATGGGCATTTCCACATCCAGCCGTTCGGCCAGTTCCAGCGCGCCCAGGACGGTGTTGACACCCTCGGCCACCGCGTCCATGCCGGCCAGAATGTCCTCCAGCCGGCGGCCCTTGCCCAGCTGCTCGCCCACGCTGCGGTTGCGGCTGTAAGGGCTGCTGCAGGTGGCCGTCACATCTCCGAGGCCAGCCAGCCCGGCAAACGTCAGCGGATGGGCGCCGGCGGCGATGCCCAAGCGACTGATTTCCGCCAGCCCACGCGTTATCAGCGCGGCCTTGGCGCTGTCGCCGACGCCCAACCCGTCGGAGATGCCCCCGGCCAGCGCTACGATGTTTTTCAACGCACCCCCCAGCTCCACGCCCACCACGTCCTCGCTGGTGTAGATGCGAAACATGGGAGACATCAGCGTGTCCTGCACCAGCCGGCAGGACACGTCGCTCTGGGAGGCTGCCACCACGGAAACCGGCTTTTCGGCAATCACTTCGTCGGCCAGGCTCGGCCCCGAAAGCACGGCAAATTGACTCGTGGCCGACTGCGGCAACTCCTGTGCCATCACCTCGGTCATACGCAGACTGCCCGGGCGGTCGAAGCCCTTCGTAACGCTGAGCACCACGGCATCGCCCGGCACCGACCCTGAGATGTGCCGCAGGTTCTGCCGGAACCGGTCGGACGGCACTGCCACAATTATCAATTGAGCATCGCGCAACGCCGTCGCCGGGTCATGTTCCAAGGACAACATCGGTGGAAACGGATACCCGGGCAGCCGACGCGTGTGCTCCCCATCCCGGCGCAACCCGTCCGCTTCCTCGGCAGTGCGGCACAGCAATCGCACCGCGTTGCCCATCCGAGCGGCCACGATGCCCAGCGCAGTGCCCCAAGTGGTGGCGCCCACCACAGTAGTAATGGCGGCAGGCTGAAGTTGGTTTTCAGGGGACAAGATTTCTCGTACCACTCAACGCTATTCGTCCGCGCCATCCCCAAGCGGACAAGTGGGGCGTTCTGAGCAGACGATACCGACTGCCTGGTGACGCGTTCAGACGGAGTATCAGGAACGCTCGTCGCGTCGGTTCGCCAAAAAGCGCTCCACTTCGGGCGTGCGCGGCAGCGTCAGGACACCGTCCACCTCGATGCCGAACCGCTCGTAAGCTTCTTTCAAACGCTCGCTCGATTCTTCGCGCCCTTCCCGGCGGCTGTCTTCTTTCAATTTGTTCCATGCTCTTGGAATCAGCAGTACCATACGTCCCGTTACCTCCACGCTAATTGCCGCCAGTAAAGCGATACCCACTGATACGCCAAAAATGGCGGCCAGCAGATATATGCCGTCTCCATCCCGTACCTGCTCCCAATGCAATCGGCGCTGATACAGCCATACCCCTAATCCTACACCGGCAACGTAAACCAGATAATAAACTATCCAGTATTCTCCGACTGCCATCCTGAGCAGTTTCATCACAGCACAATCGTTATCAGGAGCATCGACACTGCCAGCAGGACAGCAGTCGGATGTTTTTAGGGCCGGTTCGGCTAGTTGTCACCGCCTTGCTTGGCGAAGTGGGGCATTACATCGCTGGCGAACCATTCCAGCTGCTCCAGCGACGCTGACGTGGGCATACCCATGTTGGTCACCCCGATGTTGACTTCCTCCAGACCGGGGTAGCGCTCCTGCACTTCCATCAACTGCTCGGTGATGCGCTCGGGCGGGCCGACCAGATACTGCCCGGCAGCCACCGATTCCTCGATGGTGGGCATCTTCAGGCCCTGAGGAACCGGACGGCCGAAGGCGTTCAGCGCGGCCAGCTGCTCGGCGCTCAACCCGGCGATGAAGCCCAGCGGCCCAAACATCTTGACCCGCTCTTCCATCCACAGCCGCGCCTGGTCCATCGCTGCTTGCTCGGTGTCGGCAATCTGCACCGAGTAGCCGACGATCAGACCTTCACCCAGCTTGTAGTCCTTGCCGTGCTCGGCGTGAATGGCCTGCCAGCGCTGGATCACGTCGTCGCTGGCGCCGCCGGTAGCCGCGCCGCCGCCGATGATGCCGTTGATACCCCACTTCGCCATGAAGTTGATGGCCCGGTCGCTGGCCGATACCACCGGCTGCCACCATTCCACCTCGTGTTTGGGCCGCGGCACCAGCGTAATCTCCTCCAGTTCGTACCCGCGATAAGGCACCTGCGGCGGAACGTCGAAGTGCTTGCCGTGGTGGGAGAAACTGCGCTGGTTGAATGCCTTCCAGATGACCTCCACCTGTTCCTCAAACAACTCCCGGTTGGCGTTCTGGTCCATAATCGGGGAGCCGAACACCTCAACCTCGCGGGTGTGGTAGCCCCGGCCCACGCCAAAGCGCACCCGGCCGTCGGTGAGCCAATCGGCAGTGGCATAGTCCTCAGCCAGGCGCACCGGGTTCCACATGGGGTTGATGTTGAAACCGCACCCGTAGCGCAGGTTCTCGGTCAGGTGCGCCAGGTGGACATACAGCATCAGCAGGTTGGGGATGCACTCGTACCCTTCGCGCTGGAAGTGGTGCTCTGCCACCCAGAAGCTGTCGTAGCCCAACCGATCCATGGTGATGGCGAGCTGCTCGGCCTTCTGAATAGCGCCGCCGCCCAGCTCTTCATCGGAAAGCCAGCGGTCGTTGGCCGGCGTGCCCTGGTAGCCGGGGTTTTCCATATCGACGTTGCCGGCCCAGAGACTGCCAAACTTGGTAATCATGTAACGGGTTCCTCCTTACGTTGTCCACCCGGTGCGCCGGGCTTGCATTGATTGAATCGTGCTGGCCGCAATGGTAACGGTTTTCTGGCCCTATGTCAGCCTGACCTTACGGCTCTGCACTAATCGCTGCCGTTTTCAGTGTTGGGTGCATCGCCGCTGCCGTCGGGCGGTTCCAGCGTGTCCGTCAGCGGAGCCAGGGGCAAACCATCGTCGCCGTGGCGATGCAACGCAAAACGCCCCAGCAGCCGGCGGTTGGTGATAATTTCCGCCCGGTTAGATCGAACCTCGAGCCTCAGACCGGCAATATCTGCTTTCAACTCCGCCTTCAGACTGGCGTTGTCCGCCTTCAAATCGGCCCGCAGAGCGGCATCGCCACCCTGAATCTCGGCTCGCAGTTCAGCCCTTAACGACGAATTGGTGTAGATAATGAGGGGCGCCAGCACCGCTAGGGCCTGTTTACAAACTCTCCCTCTGTTGGTATCCCCGCAGGCCAGATTCGATATTCTGGCCTGCGGGGGCTTTGTGCCGAGCCAGTTGGACGGCAGGTCAATTTTATACAAAGTCTCGCCAGCTGTGCCGCCTATTTTGCTGTAGCCGATAGCATACACCGCAGTCGTGGCGAATTCGGGTATCGCCCAAGCATCGCAGGCTGTTCGATAGTATCCGTCCGGAATTGCCGGCCCCCTCCAGCCTGTTACTTTGGCGAATCCAATTCCTTGGTCTGTTGAAAGGTTGTTGTGAACGCCTGGCTCAAAGTATGCGTCAAACCCGGCCCCATTCGCGACGGTTACGCAAATGTCCAGCAACTTCAACCCGTGCGGAGCCTCGTAAGATTTGCCGTTTGCCAGGTCAACGCTGGTTGGCGTAGTCGCGCTGTTGAGCGTAACGTCGAGCCAGGCAACCGGTTTCATGCCGAAAGTTGCGGTGTTGCCGATGGCTAAACCCCAATCCACCGAAAGGATAAGTGTGGCGGCGGGTTGAATGGGTAAGAAAGTGCTCCTGTGCATCTGGGATAATGGTTTTCGAGACAGAAAAACAACCCCAGACCAGGAGCGCCCAATAGATGCTACCACGCAGTTACCCCGACGGCATCCACATCGCCTTCGACGACCACCGCCTGGTCAACAATGCCGGGCTGATCCTTCCGGTGACCCTGGCCCAGCGCCTGGGTCTGCCCCAACTGGTCCAGCAGCGCCTCGACCTGGGCGACGCGCCGGGTCGGGCGAACCCGGTCGACCAGATGATGACCCTGGTGGCGTCTGCGCTGGCGGGCGGCGACTGCATTGACGACGCCGACGTGTTGCGCACCGGCCGGACGGCCGGCGCCATCGGCTGCGTAGTCAAGGCGCCATCCACCCTGGGAACCTTCCTGCGCAGCTTCCGGTGGGGCCACGTCCGCCAGTTGGATCGGGTCAGCCGGGAGCTGCTGGCCCGGGCCTGGGCGGCTGGGGCCGGACCCGGCGACGGGCCGTTGACCATCGACCTGGACTCCACCAGCTGCGAAACCTATGGTCTGGCCAAAGAAGGGGCACTCCACCACGGCTACACCGGCCAGCGAGGCTATCACCCGCTGCTGGCCCGGGCCCGGACTCTGGGGCCGGCACCGGCGACGTGCTGATGGCTCGGCTGCGCGAGGGCCGCGCCAACACCGCTCGGGGCGCCGCCCACTTCCGGCGTGAGACGGTGGGACGGGTGCGCTACGGCGGGGCCAGGGGACAACTCACGGTGCGCGCCGACCGCGGCTGCTATGCCCACGCCCTGGTCGCCGTCTGCCGCAAGATGGATGTCCGCTACTCCATCACCATCCGCCAGCATAAAAGCCTGCGCAATCTCATCGAGGCCATACCCGAGACTGACTGGACGCCGATTCCGTACTGGATGGAGGGCGCCGCCGACGTGGCGGAGACCACCTACACCCCCTTCCAGAGTGATCCCAACGCCGCGCCGGTGCGGCTCATCGTCCGGCGGGTGCAGCCAACGTCCGGTTCCCAGTTGGCCCGCTTCGCCACCTACAGCTATCACGGCTTCATCACCGACCGGGACGGGGCAACCCTGGAACTGGAGGCCGACCATCGGCGCCACGCCGAGATCGAGAATGCCATCCGAGACCTCAAGTACGGCGTCGGACTCAACCATCTCCCCTCGGGCCGCTTCGCCGCCAACGCCGCCTGGCTGGCCGTCCAGGTGATGGCGCATAACCTGGCCCGCTGGACCGCGCGCATCGGTCTGGGCGAGCCGGTGGTGACCACCAAAACCCTCCGACGACGCTTCTTCTCGATGCCCGGACGGCTCACCCGCTCGGCGCGCCGTCTCACTTTGCATCTGCCCCAGCGCTGGCCCTGGGAAGCCCAGTTCAGTCGCGCCCTGGCTCGATTGCGAGCCCTGCCACTCCCAGCCTGACGGCGGCAACCGGCCCGCCGACCCGCCATCCGGCCCACTGAACATCGTCGCCAACTCGCGCCAACTCGGTCCGCCAGGGGCGCTTCCTGCTTACCGCCTGTCGAATTCCGCCCGCCATGGCCGCACGGCCGCCATCATCGTGTCTGGGTGCCTACCTCACGCCGCCCTCATCCCCACCTATTGGGATCTGGCTGGGCCCGTTCGCCTTCCCTTAGAACCTGTCTACGATCTCTGAAATAGGTTAAGCTGAGACTATTATCAGGGGAGGGGTAATCATGTCTCATTCCTATCCCAGCGACATCAGCCGGGAGCAATTCGCCCGGATTCTGCCGACGTTGGAGTCGGCCCGACGCCGGACCAAGCCCCGCACCGTGGACTTGTATGACGTTTTCTGCGGCGTGCTGTACCTCTTGAAAAGCGGGTGCCAGTGGCGAATGCTGCCCGCGGACTTCCCCAATTGGCGTACTTGCTACAAGTATTTCCGGCAATGGAGCGAGCGGCCTGGCCCGGGTCAGGATTCCATTCTGGAGCAAGTCCTAAAAAAAATCGGTTGGCGCGGCCCGACAAAGCAATGGACGGAAAGAGCAGACCAGCTTCTGTATCGTGGACTCCCAGAGCGTCAAGAACACGGACACCGCTGGGCACAAGGGCTATGACGCAGGCAAGAAGGTGTCGGGAATCAAGCGTCATATCGCGGTGGACACGCAAGGATTGCCCCATGCGATACACGTGACTACCGCCAACGTCACCGACCGGGCCGGGGCTTTGGCGATGTTTGACCGGCGCCGAGACGGCCTCAGTCAAGTGCAGAACGTGCTGGTGGACGGGGGTTACACCGGAAAGCCCTTTGCCACTGCGGTGCAAGGCCTGTTGGGAGCCGCGGTGGAAGTGGTGAAACGCAACGAACTGCACACCTTCGTGGTGCTTCCAAAGCGATGGGTGGTGGAGCGGTCTTTCGCCTGGCTGGAAAAGTGCCGCCGACTCTGGAAGAACTGCGAAAGGAAGCTCAATACCAGCCTGCAAATGGTGGTGCTTGCCTTCACGGTGCTAATCCTAAAAAGATTGTAAACAGGCTCTTACCCATCATACCTGGTGTCAACGACACGGACGTCTCGCTTCGGTGGATTCGGGGTTAAGGAAAAGCTCGACCTTTTGCTTCCTATAGCAAGTTACCAACGTGAACGGACAGCGATCAGATTAGCCAGCTACGCGGTTGTCAGCAGTGCATTAGATTTTTTGATAAGCATGGACACGCTGGGTGTAGCGGTTTGGATTCTGGGTACATCGCATGGCGGCTCTGAGAAAGTGTTTAAAAATGGTCTGGGAAATAGCAGGCAATGTAGCAGGGCCGGCTATGGACATGAGGCATGAGCCGAGCAGTTTATTCCACGGATTTGACGGAGGCTCGGCTTTGTACAATCAAGCGGCATAGGCTAGCGTGTCGAGCATCCTGTGGTACAAGAGGCGCGGGACTTTTATCGATTCGTGCTCACGCTCGGACGGCATAAAAGTTCCCTGCTGCACCCAGAGGTGTCGTCTGACCAGGGCGATGGCGTCGGCGAAGGAAGGGCTGGTTTTGTCATACCACGCCGCGGTGCGCGGCGCCATGCCGCCACGCTGTTCGATCAGGATATCCGCTGCCAGCGTCACCACGCTGAACAGGCCAAAGAGCGCGGGGGTGGTTCGGGCGATGGCTCGTTCCGACCACTGGCGCTGGGTTTCCAGGCCCAGGTGAGCCCGCAGCTCCTCAAAGGTCACCTCGACCTGCCAGCGCAGCAGATACCACTGCAGTATCCGCAGGGGTTCCGCCTCGGTGTCGGTGCATAGCAAAGCATAAGGCCCGCGGCGCTCCGCCAGGTATCTGATGACGACCCAACGTATGGGAAGGCGCGGCGGCCCGCCGTGGTACCACAGCGCTACGCCCGAAGCGAGCTCGACCATGGCGGTACTGCCGTCGGAACCGGTGGCGCGGTAGGGAATCCATTGTGTAGCGGGATCGTCCAGCGCCGCCGTGGGACTGGGCAATCGCGCGCCGACCACCCGGGGCCGCCCGATCTGGCCGGGCCGCCGCGGTGGCGCGGGCTGGTACCGGGACGCGTCCTTGCGCAGTTTGGTGACGACGACAATCGGCTTCGACATACTCTGGCAATGCCGCCGGAACTCGCGCTTGGCGTAGCCGCCATCGGCTACCACCACCAGGTCCCGGTCCGGCAGCCACCGGCGCCGGCAGACCAGCATCTGCTGGGCGTAGTCGGTGACCGTCTTGTGCCGGCGACCTTTGCGCCGGTCGTAGCGGGCCGACACCACCAGCGCGGTCAAAAACGGCAGCGCCCAGTGTCGACCCGCCCATCCGATACGCGTCAGCAACAGCAGGCTCACCCATTGCAATCCGGGGGGCATCACCACCTGGTCGTCCTTGGACCGCACCGGATCCCGATACCGCCCCTGGGCCGCAATCTTCCGGCCCCAGCGTCGTTCCACCGTCTCGTCAATGCCGAACACCAACGGCTCGGCGGACGAACCAAGGCGCCCGGCCACCAGCAGCAACAGCGCCCGGCTCAGTTGCAGCGGCGACCATCGGGCACGGTTGAGCACGTGGTGATAGACGGCGAAGTCGCCGTGCTGCCCAATCCCCAGGATGTTGAGGGCGGAGGACACGGTGCGCTTGCCGGGAGACCGGATCGCCCATGGCCAGGAGTTGGGCTTTGCGCCAGGTCCTGGGGTCAAACAGGCGCTCAAAGGGCAGCGGCAGGGTTACTATGACTGCGGGCAGGGTAGGCATACTCGACCTCTGGTGGTGATTTGGTCGAGCTTACCCTGTTCTTATAATTTATCTAGCTTTTGTACAAAGTCGAGCCTGGGGTTGGAGGCTACTGATAGTGTGGCTGGTGTAGGCGCTTGGTATGCTTGGTATGGTGGTGTAGTAAAGGCGTCCAGCCAATCACGGCCCGCATTTCGCATTCGATGATACTCTTCGAGGTTGACCCAGCCGATGGTGTAGAACTGGGCTCCGGCGGCAACGTCCCACGTTGCGTGAAGTTCGCCACCGTTGGCGGTGGCGACGACGGTGGGCTGGTTAGGTGGCACGGCGGCGGCCGGCATGGCGGCGATACTGGCAATGAGTAGTACAAATGTCAACGCCAGCAGAAGTACGATTCTGGTTGATTTCATCACAAACGTTCCTCATGGTGAGTCTTGGTATTTATCAAGGCTCCGATAGCCGAGAAACCAGAGCCTTGACCGACAATTGCGCTTTGACGCTTACTTGCGCCGGCGCACTATACGCCGTTTGACAATGCGCCTGACAATCCGCATAACGGTTCTTCTCCGACGCGCCCGGACGATTCTGATAGCCATAGGGGCCTCCTTTGACAAGTCAAGTCTCGCCGAACCGGGCAACGATTGACCTTAGCCGCGCCGATACTTGACCCCAACGGACGCCGCTGGCAAAATGCGGGCGGCTTGGACAAGCCAGTTGGGAGTCCCCGATTCAGCGGGGATAACCGCAAAAGCCCCGTCAGAGCCATCTGACGGGGCTATACATTGACTGCATTGCCGACTATAATAGCCAGCGATAGGAGCAATGTGTCGCCTCTGTCCGAATTAGCCTCGGCGTTTCCCCGTCGAGGCTTTTGCAATTAAGGGGATTGTACCCGATACAATGTGAGACTGTCTATCGCCGGAGGCGATAGTGGTTACGCCGCCGTTGTGAGTGGCAACTGCCGGCCCTCCGGCCCGCTGGGTTCGGACTGTCGACAATGCGGCGAAGGGCCTCGTCGAGTGTGTTTCGTGCCGACAAACCAAGCCACCAGGCTGAACCGCCCGGCGAACATAGTCGCCAACTTGCAGTACCGGGTGGCGATGCCCCGGAACTGTTTGGCGTCCGCGAAGGCATTTTCCACCAGCTGCCGGCCCTGATAGGACTGGACATCGTAATAGGCCGGTTGCCGGCGGTTTGATTTTGGCGGAATGGTGGTTATAATGCCGGCAGAAGCCAGTAGAGTGCGGACGGCATTGCTGTCAAAAGCCTTGTCGCCCAGCAGTTCGCTGTTTTCTGGGATAGGGACGCCGTTGAGGAGAGTCGGCAACTCCAATACCTCGGCGGCGTTTCCCGGTTTCAGTTTGAACCTGACGAACCGACTGGCGCGGTCGGTCAGTGCCATTACTTTGGTAGTCAGCCCACCTCGACTGCGGCCAATTGCTTGAACAATTTGGGATTCATCGGGTGGGCGGCCTCTTTTGGGGCGTCTGCCCCGTGCTGGTGAACTTTGACAAAGGCGCCGTCCACCATTATGACTGCCCAGTTGAGCATGTCGGCCAGAGACGAGAAAGCGGCTTCAAAGACGCCGATTTTGACCCAGCGGTTGAAACGCTGGTACACGGTGCCCCACTTACCGAATTGCGGAGGGAGGTCGCGCCAGGGTGCGCCGGTGCGGGCAATCCAGAGGATGCCTTCAATAGTGGTACGATGGCTCTGCGCGTAGGGGCGACCGTTATGGCCGCTTTCGCTCGGCAGGAGTGGGGCGATGCGTTTCCATTGCCGATTTGATAACTTCCTACGTGCCATTTTCCATACTCCAGGTGCGGTTTTTGCAAGCACCTTTACCCGTAGAAATATAGTATATAAGTTCTAGAATGTCAATTTAAGTGGAGTTATCAATCTACCAGAGTTTGTAAACAAGCCCTAGGACTATAGCCCCAACGTAACTGTTCACGTTTGAGGGGACGGAATGGGTTTGCAGAGAAAATTCGTGCTTGGCTGCCCCTCAGCAAGAGGCCGGATAGCCTGTAGGTCCCCTCAAGTCTGAACAGTTACGCCCCAACCGTAAAAGCTACCAGGAAGAATCACCGATGCCACTCAAGTCCTGCATCGCCAACGACAACATATTCACGTTGCAGACCCTCTGCGAGAAGTCCGTGGATGAAGTGAAGGTCATCGACATGAATCATCCGACCCCAACCTGCGACATCTGCATAAAGGTCAGCGGAATGAGCTAACTCCCACTTTCACCATCGCGGTAACAGTTCTGAGGGGCGACGTATCCGTCGCCCCTCAGAATAATTTGACGAGTTGGATCTGCTGATCAACTACGTGAACGAGCCGGCGTTGGTGCTGGGTATACCACGGCAGGAATCGGCTGAGGCGCTGGGGTAGGCGTGATATAATCGAGCAGGACAGTACTATGGAAACTACATCTGCCGTCATTGCCTATGCGCCGCTTATCGCTGCCATCGTCATCGGTATCGGCATCATCGTCACGCTGGCAATAGTCGCCGGTAAAATCATATTCCGCTTGGGTGGCTTGTTCACCGAGGTTAGCAAAATGTCAAGCTCGGTAGAAGGTTTGCGGACTGATATAAGTGCGACGCGGACTGAGCTGTCAAGCTCGGTAGAAGGTTTGCGGACTGATATAAGTGCGACGCGGACTGAGCTGTCAAGCTCGGTAGAAGGTTTGCGGACTGATATGAGCGCGGTGCGGACTGAGCTGTCGAGCTCGGTAGAAGGTTTGCGGGCTGATATGAGCGCGGTGCGGACTGAGCTGTCGAGCTCGGTAGAAGGTTTGCGGGCTGATATGAGCGGGGTGCGGACTGAGCTGTCGAGCTCGGTAGAAGGTTTGCAGACCGATATGAGCGGGGTGCGGACTGAGCTGTCGAGCTCGGTAGAAGGTTTGCGGGCTGATATGAGCGGGGTGCGGACTGAGCTGTCAAGCTCGGTAGAAGGTTTGCAGACCGATATGAGCGCGACGCGGATAGAGTTGAGGGACGAAATTCGCCAGAGCACCGACCGGATACTGTGGTTGGTACAGAGCCATCGGCATACGGATACCGACGGGAGCGTGGCTTTTACCGTTCCGCCGGACGGGGATTAGGCGATGTGTTTGACGAAGTAGGCCACCGGGCCGCTGAATTTCAGCAGCCCGGTGTTTGCTCATTGCCGTACTGTACGTGATTCTCTTTTAATTGGCGCTGCTCCCGGGGGCGCATCGAGTCGGCGTACACACCGCGATACGATTCCGGCAACAACGCCGCGATGCGTTGCATCACCATATCGGTAACCGAATTGAGCAGTGGCCGGGTGATTGGACCCTCTATCACCGGCGGCGTGAATGGCGTGCCGATGGTTACGTGCCAACTGGTAAACGGCGTCAACATACGCCACGATGGGAACTTCTCGGATCCGGAGATGGCGACCGGAAGAATGGGAGCCTGAGTTTTCAACGCCAGCCAGGCCAACCCGGTGCGGCCCTGCACCAGCCCTCCGGTGCCGCTGATGCTGCCCTCGGGAAACATCAGGATGGCTTTATCCTGCTGGAGCGCGCGCAGTGCGTAACGCAGCGCTTCGCCGCCGCCGCGTTCCCGATCCAGCGGCACTGCTCCCACCGCGTTGCAGTAGTACCGGCCAATGGGATTCTCCCAAAGCTCCTTCTTGGCCAGGAAAACCACCTCACGCGGCAGGGACACCACCAGCGTCCCGGCGTCATTGAGCGACAGGTGATTGCTGGCCACCAGCAACGGCCCGTAGGGAGGCATGGCCTCCTGGCCGGTAATGGTCAGCCGGCCGCTTACCGACCAGAGCAGCTGCCCGACGCGGCGGCTGGGTTGATACAACCAGGCCATCGCGCTAGGCCGGCCTTTGCGACCCGGACGGTTGGGCTTTGGCACCGGCGCCGGCGGCCATGGCGCGGCGGATGGTGTCCACCACCGCCGTCACGGTTTGTTCCAGGTTGATGTCGTCGGTGCTGATAACGATGGCGCCCTCCGCTACCACCAGCGGCGAGTCTGACCTTTGGGTATCCAGAGCATCGCGGCGCCGGGTGTCGGCCAGCACCTGCTCAAATTGCACGCCCGGATTAACCTTCTGCTGCTGCGCGAAACGACGCCGGGCCCGCGCTTCAGGTGAGGCGTCAATGTAGAGTTTCACGTCGGCATCCGGCAGCACCACCGAGCCGATGTCGCGTCCGGCCATCACGATGCCGCCGCCCTCGCCAATGGCGCGCTGCTGCTGCACCAGTGCGGCGCGAACCCCCGGCAGCGCCGACACCGCCGATACGTTGCCATCAACCTGGGTTGACCTCAACTCAGCGCCGGGCGAATAACCGTTGATGGAGATGCCTTCCGGAGCCGGGCCGGTCAGCACACCGTCGCCGGTCGCAACCGACGCATCCGGCAACTCGCCGACCGTCATGCGGCAACTGCGCGCCAACGCAGCCACGGCCGCGCTGTCGTCAACCGGCACCTCTTGATGCAGGGCGAGCCAGGTTATCGCCCGGTACATTAGGCCCGTGTCCAGGAACCGGAGGCGTAACCTCGCCGCCGCCGCCGGCCCGACCGAAGTCTTGCCCGATGCCGCCGGCCCGTCGATGGCTACCACTGCGTGTCGACAATCCGGCACTGTCCTGTCGTTAAACATGACGCAGATTATAGCAGTCTCATCGCCGAGGGTAAGCCTCCCGGGGCCGGCGCTCCACCGCTAATCTCGGCGGCGGTTGCAACCTCCGGCGGGTTATCGGACAATTCGCGGGTGATATTCGGGATATTCGACTCGCCGTGGCAATTGCTGGGTCTCGCCGGCTGGTGTTTCCTGATGGCCTGGGGGTTTCGCATCGGCCTGCTGCGGATGGCGTTGTCGCTGGGCGTGCTGGGCCTGCTGACTGGCATCGCCTGGGTCTTTCGCGGCGCCGACTCCGGCATCCTGCTCTACGGCCCGTTGGTGTTCGTGGGTGTGGTCGCGGTCATCAGCATCGGCGTCATCGGGCGCCAGCTGGAGCTGCGGATGGGTTACACCTCCAACACAGTTCGCCTGAATCACGCCGGCGGCCTGCTGCTGGGGCTGCTCATCGGTGTGCTAGTCTGGGTTGTCGTATGATCGCTATACCAACAAGGGCAATGCAGACGAGGGTAATGCCGAAATGAACTGGCTGGACTGGGTTTTGTTGGTGATTTGGGCGGCGGCGGCGGTCTACGGTCTGCAGAAGAAAGCCACCGGCATGATTGCAGCCCTGGTGGTAATGGCCATCGGGTTGCTCTTCGCGCGGGGGCTGGCCAACGCCCTGCGGGGCCACCTCGGTTTCATTTCCGACAACGAACTGGTGCAGGTGGCGGTAGCCTACATTCTGGTTGTGATAGTGGCGCTCGTGGCGGCAGCCGTGCTGGGCTCGTTGTTGGGCCGTACGCTGGGTCTGTTTCCCCTCGGAGGCATGGCTGACCGGGCGTTGGGATTGGTCATTGGACTGGTCATCGGCCTGCTGCTGACCGCCGCCGTGCTGTCGGCGCTAATGGGCATTTCGCCGGATGGTATGGACGTGTTCGTGCAATCCTCGTCGCTGGGCGGATTCCTGGTCGGCCCGTTCAACGGGGTGGTATCCAAACTGGGCTTGGCGCTGTCCTGGTAGGGCAGCGTAACCAGCTCACCCGCCCGAAGCCGGCGCTGGCAGGTGCATCGAAACACACGACCACCGGCCTCACGGGTACACACTTTAATCCGTCATTGCGAAGAGCAAAGCGACCTGGCAATCTCGATGCGGTTGAACATAGGTCGGCGAATCGCCGTTGCTACGACGGTTACGTTTGATTTTGAGTGATTATGAGCAATAAATGAGGTAATGGACATGGACTATGGAGAAGGGATACCACACTTTGCGAACAAGGTGGTGATGTGGAAGCGTCTGGACAATTTGCGAAAGCGTTCGGAAGATTTTTACATCTTCTATGACCATGAGGATCGCCGTTATATGAGTGCAGTGCTGAACGGCGTCACGGAAGCGCTGATAGAAGGGGAGTTTGGTTGGGCTAAAAAGGCTCCCTACCGTGCCGATGTCCTGCTCGAGCGTGGCAAGGAACCGCTGTCGGCCATCGAAATCACGCACACGTCGGAACCGAGCGGTGACAAACTGCGAGAAGCCGCTCGGCTCGGCATTGATGTGTACGAAATAGAGGGAGGACAACCTCCGTTCAGCAAACCTGGCCTTAAGGTCTTGAAAGCGCACATCGCGCCACGAAACTGGAAAGCGCACCAGCAATTCACTCAGCGTATGATTGACCTGTACGCTGAGATTGCTAACCCATCGAATCCCGATGCAGGGTTCATCCGGGTTGTCAAGAATTGGAGAGGTCATCTAGACCAGCACGACGCGGCAAAGCGTGAGGAACTGGAAGATTGGATGAGAAAGAGCAATGTGATCAGCAACGCCATTCGGCAAGGCCTCGTATTTTGTGAGCGTTGTAGGAAACAGATCCCGGTTGATGGAGATTATGGAATTCACTTAGAGCGCAGATTCGTTCACTTCCCCAACGGCGGATGCCGGTATGTACCCGTGTGCGAGCAATGCGAGACGGAGCTAAAAGGTTGGCCTTTTGGTGAACTTCCCAGCGACGCCGCAGAGTGGAACGGCAGAGAGGACTGCGGTGAATGTCAAGATGCGAGCCAGCGCAACGCCGACGCCATAGCAAAGATGCTCACGAAAGGACCCTTTGGATACGTTGTCAATGGGCGGACGGTCAGTCGCGGGGATTTTCTAGGACTGTGTACGCTAATGAAATTGGCGGCGGTTCAGGGTGCCGAAGTCTTGGAAGCGGCAGGCATAAGCGCACTGCGCATCGCGGAGTTCCGGTATTGCACTCACGAGGGCATTGAGGCGATTGTACAAGCCGCGTACAGCGGAGCGGACGCCAGTAAGGACTCGAACACGAGCCTGCGGCCTGCGGGTCTCTTCGGTGGCAGTATGCCTCCTTGCCCGCTATCGCCGATGCTGGGAGGCTGACCATGTCCATTTCAGGCATCGCGTAAAAGCAAACGGAACCGCTACGACGACGAGATTGCCACGCTACGCTCGCAATGACAGATTTAAGTGTGTACGTGTGATGGCAGGACCTTTCCAAAGTTAGTCCATTATTTCGGCGCAATCCGGAATCCAGCCGCCCTTAATCAGAAGAATCCCGTCCATCCCGTTTATCCTGTTCATCCCGGTAAATTAATGTCCCCAATGGCAACGACTTTGGAAAGGCCCTGCAAAGATGGGTGTGGAGTATTGCGCAAAGCGCGGTTGGGGTATAATAATCGGCGATAGTACGATAACGATAACGGCAACGAGAATCGGCACGACACGGCAGCGAGTTCGCTACCTGCATTGAGGTTGGGTAGATGGCAGGCCGAGGACGAACGGGTCGACGAAAAGGTGCGGCACGAACCGGCGGGCGACCGTCCCGCCCCGTGCGCACGTCTGCTGCCTCCACCGCGCTGGCCGACTCCCCGGAGAGTGGCCGACGGCGACGGGGGGTTGCTCTTCCCGGCCGGCTCACCGCGCCCGTTCTCGTGCTCAATCTCAACTACGTTCCCGTCAACGTCTGCACCGTTCGGCGAGCCATCGTCCTGGTAGCCAAGGGCAAGGCCGAACTCCTGGAGCAGCGCGCCGACAGCGCCCGCATCCGCACCTTCAGCGCCGCCCTCAGCGCACCGTCCATCATCCGCCTGGTCTATCTGGTCAAACGGCCCTTTGCGCCGCGCCGACTGTCCAAAAAGGAAGTGTTTCTGAGGGATCATTACACCTGCCAGTACTGCGGTACACGCTCGCAACACCTCACGCTGGATCACGTCGTGCCCCGTCGCCAGCAGGGGCCGCACACCTGGGACAACGTGGTCGCCGCGTGCGGCCGGTGCAATCTGCACAAGGCCGGGCGCACGCCGGCAGAAGCCAATATGAAGCTGCATCGCCTGCCCACTGCGCCCCAGCCGAACCCCTACCGCATTCTGGAAAACCGCACCATTCTGGAAGAGTGGCGTCAGTACATCCCCTGGCAAACCGCCAACCGCTACCACTCCGAGGACGCCGGGTCGCCCAACGGTGAAATGGCGGCGATGGCCGTCGCCGATTGATGCAGCTAGATTTGCACGGCAAAACCTGGTCGGAAACGCTGCCGGAGTTTATCGAACTCTACAACCACGCGGTAAGGCGACAGAGCGGCGAGAGCCTGGATATTATCCACGGCTACGGCTCCACCGGAACCGGCGGCATACTGCGCAAGCGCATTCGCGGCTACCTGCAAAGGCAGGGGGAACGGCTGCAATTCCAGCCCGGAGAAGAGGTTGACGGGAATCAGGGCCATACGGTGGTCGTGCCGATTCAACCGCTGTTGGAAACGACGGATTTGCTCCTGGAACAGATTCTGGAATACTGCGACAGTCCACGGGCGCAGAGCAAAATTACGGGCCGGTTCCGCCGCCACGGCGACCCGCAGGTGTTGCAGGCCATTCGCACGCTGGAAAAGCAACGCCGCCTGCGGACGGTGCAGCGAGGGCGGGTCAAAGAGTACGAGGCCCGGTAAGAGTAACCGACGACGCCGGAAACGACGCGGTAAACCCGGCGGGCGCAGTGCTGTCGGACTCAGGCACTTCAGGAGAGATGATTCGTATGACACAAAGCAGCTCTAATGCACCTTCCATCGGCGAGCGGGTCAAGTTTTGGGAAGAGCAGGACAGAATCAACCAGGAACTAATCCCTCGTGTAATCCGCCAGCACGAATTGTTCACCGCCCATATCGCTGACCACGAGAACCTCCCCCTAATTGCCGGTAATGCGATCAGCGCGGCGTTGGCCGATGCGCGGGAGGAGCAGCGACAGCAGCACGAAGCGGCTCTGGAAGTATCCAGGATGGAGAGGGAAGAGCAAAACCGCCAGCACCAGTTGGCCCTGCAAACAACGTTGGATAATATGCAGGCGATGCTGGCGACCCACCAAATCGAACTCAGCCAACAATCCCAATCCGAGCTGAACCGGGCGTTGACCGAGTTGCAAGAACACACGCGCAAAATGCGGAACCTGGTTATCGGAATCGCCACCGGAGCCGCCGCCATCAGTATCGCTGCGGTAATCGCCGCCATCGCCATTTAGCGGAGGGGATACCATGACGATGCGGTCGTTAAGCCTGCTGCCGGCACTCAGGGAGCTGCCCGGTGATAACACTGGTCACCGTACATTCCGTGACCACATAACTGGCCTGGTGAACACTGACCGGACCATGTATGCCGCTGAGTTTGCCGCCGGCGCTTCCTTCGGGCTGTGGTACATCTTTGAGGACAGAACTCTCCTGGGGATGAACGTTCCGTTCACGGGTATCAACGTGGACGACACCCTGGCCCAAGCCTACGAGCTGCAATACCCGGGGCAGGCTGTGGATCAATCGTTGCACGAACAATGGCAGGAGATGATAGAGCGTGGGCCGGCAGCGATGGATGGTTTCACGTCCGGGTTGAAGGGCAAAGTTGCCGAAATCAACGCGGCCGAGCAGTTGGAACAGAACGGGTACACCAACGTAGAAATCGCTCCTGACCCTACCCAACCAATCTGGGACATCAGCGCCGTTGGGCCGGACGGACAAGAAGTCTTCATTCAGGTCAAAACCGGAGGCGCCGAATACGCTGTTGAAGTGCAAAATCTGATGGCGGAAACCCCTGATATTCAATACGCCGTCAGCAGCGAAATCTACGACAAAATTGCTGAGTCGTCGCCGGACCTGATAGACCAAATGAGCAACATTGGCCCAGACCACCTGATAGTGGCAGGCATTGATGACGGCCTGAATACTCTGAGCTCCAACCTGGGCATTGATATACCCGACGGTGTTGCAGACATCGTTCCCTACGCGGGAGCAATCCTGGCTGGTGCGCGCCTGATTCACAGCGTGCTCCGAACCGAGAAGGAGTTCAAAGCCGTAGACCGGACTACCAAAAACAAGATTCAGGTGGTACAAACTTTGACACTAATGTCCCGGATGGGCATAACCACCTTGTTGGCTGCGGTAGGCGTTGCGGGGGGAACCACCGCCGGAAGCGTGGTGCCATTCCTTGGCAACCTGGCTGGCGGCATCGTTGGCACAGTAGCGGGCGCCGGCATGGGGATGTACCTGAACCGGCAGCTGCAGCCCCATATGCTCAACCTGGCCCTGGACATCACTGGGCTAACCAACGATGACCTGTTCTATTACAAGAACAAGCCGCGCATAGACCAAGTTGCCGTGACGTTCCGGCAGACCACCGCAAAACTGGCCGCGCCACGCCGGCGAGCCGCTTTACCCGCACCGGCTTGACGTTCTGATGGGGAGCTACATCCCAAAGCGGTCAGGCATGAGGGGAGCCTACCGGGCGGGTACGCTTAGCATCAGGACCTCCAGCGCAAGGCGGGGGTTGGCGTTGGCATCCAGCGCCGCCAGCGTGTCCTGGATGCGCCGCACGAAGGCCACGATGTCGGCAGTGGACAGGGCGTCCGCCTGCACTGCCAACTCATCCTGCCGGTCGGTATTCTGCACGTACTGGCCCACGCCTTCCTTCACCAGCAGCAAATCGCGCCACCACCGTTGCCACAGATAGAGCCGTTGCCGCACCGACTCCCGGTCTTGGGAAAAGAGGGTTGCCAGATTGTTGGCGTAAGCGAACCGCTCATCCAGAGGGGCGGCGGCAGTTTCGGCGATGCGATCCAGCTCCTCGGCGCGTTCATCCAGCACCGTCGGGTCGGCCAGCGCCCGGAACGCCCACCCTGGACAACCTCGAGCCAAACCGGCCAGCCACCGCGCCGTGTCCGGCGCCACATCCCTCTGATTCACCAGATGCTCGGCCAGCACAGAGCCGGCCATCGGGCGCAGCCCCAGCAGCTGGCACCGGGAGCGTATGGTCGGCAGGACGGCATCCGGATTGGTGGCCAGCAGCAGGATGAGCACGTGCTCCGGTGGCTCTTCCAGGGTTTTCAGCAGGGCGTTGGCCGATTCACTCTGTCCGGCCGACAGGGATTCAGCTCCATCGATTATTACGACCTTCCAGGGACCCTCGACAGCCGTCAGGGAGAGGAAACTTTCAGTGTCTCGAATCTGCTGGATACTGATACGGGTGGGAACCCTGGGGTCGCCGCCCACCGCCACCATGTGCAAATCGGCATACACGTCGCGGCGGATGCGGGTGCAGGCGGAGCACTGTCCGCAGGGGCTGGCATCATCCCGGTCGGGGGTCGTACAGTTGACGGCGGCAGCCAGGTCCAGCGCCAGTGTCATCTTGCCGACTTGGGGCGGCCCGGTGAGCAGGTAAGCGTGGGCGACTCGGCCGGCGCGCAGGCTGGCGCTGATTTGCCGCAGCAGATGCTCCTGCCCGATGGTTGACCACATAGTCAGGCCCTTTGGGATTACCTGCGCCTGAGTGTTGCTCCCGGCTCGAAATCGTCCGCCAGCCAGCGGACGAACTGTTCTGCGTGGAGCAGGTACGTACTTTTAGACTGTGGAGTCATTTCAGTCGCCTCAACCACTTCTTTATACCGTTCAAGGGCGTCCCATACTTCATCCAAAGCGGCCCGGCTTATTTTCGGCATCGTTTCCTCCAATGGTGTTTTCACCCTCACCCTGACCCTCTCCCATCGAGGGAGAGGGGATTGTTACACATCGCAGTGCATCAGGTCGGCGTAGGACTCCCGGCGCCGGATCAGGCGGCTTTCGCCGTCCCGCACCAGCACAATGGGCGGACGCGGGTTGAGGTTGTAGTTGCTGGCCATCGAAGGGCAGTAAGCGCCGACGGCGGGGATTGCGATAACATCGCCGGCGGCCGGCGCGGGGAGCAGGACGTCCGTGGCCAGGACATCGCCCGACTCGCAGTACTTGCCGGCGATGGTTACGGTGGCGTCGGGTTCCGCAGCCGGGCGGTTCGCCGACAATACCTCGTAGGTTGCCTGGTAGAGCGCCGGGCGAATGTTGTCGCCCATGCCGCCGTCAACACTCACGTAGGTGCGGATGCCGGGAATGTGCTTGATGGCGCCGATGCTGTACAGCGCCACACCGGCCGGCCCAATTATGGAGCGACCGGGTTCAATCACCAGGCTGGGTTGCTCCATGCCCAACTCGGCGCAGGTGGCGGTCAGTGTGCCGACGATGGCCGCGGCGTAGTCGTCGGGAGCCGGCGGTTGGTCATTCCTGGTGTAGGCGATGGCAAACCCACCGCCGGGGCTGAATTCCTGCAGGTCCAGTCCCTGCTCGCGCAATCCGGCGGCAAAGCGGAGCACCAGGTCGGTGGCTGCCTGGTAGGGCTCCAGCTCGAATATTGGCGAGCCAAGATGGAAGTGCAATCCGCGCAGGTTCAGGTGCGGAGCGGCCAGGGCCTGCACAACGGCTCGCTCAGCATCGCCCGTCTGGATGGAAAAGCCAAACTTGGAGTCGATGACGCCGGTGGTGGTGTAGGCGTGGGTATGGGGGTCGATGCCCGGAGATACGCGCACCAGAATGTCCTGGGTCTGGCCGGCGTCGGCGCAGATGCGTTCCAGCAAATCCAGTTCGTGGAAACTGTCCACCACGATGCGCCCAATGCCGGCGGCAATGGCCTCCTCCAGCTCGGCGGGCGTTTTGTTGTTGCCGTGAAAATACACGTGCCCCAGCGGTACATCGCCGACAACCGCCACGGCCAGCTCGCCACCGGACACCACATCCAGCCCCAACCCTTCCTCGGCCACGATGCGCGCCAACGCCGGGTTGATGTACGCCTTGGACGCATAGACGGCTTTGGAATTTGGATAACGGGCCGCAAAAGCGTCGGCAAACTGCCGGCAGCGGGCCCGGAGCGTTACCTCGTCAAGCACGTACAGCGGCGTGCCGTATTGCTCCACCAGATCCAGCGCATCGCAACCGCCCAGGGTCAGATGACCCGCAGCGTTAGTATCAGTAGTGTCAGGAAAAACATGGGTCAGATGGGAGGGCAGCATGGGTAGCATCTCCGGGAGGACGTGGCTGGGTTCAGGCGGGGATAATTTAGCACACCCGGGACGGGGAACACACCGCAACCTCTTCACCTTATGGCAAGGGCACTACCCATCAACCGGAAATGGGTCGGAAATGAAACGCCAGAAATCGGCAAAATCAAGTTCAAATTCGCGAAATGACCGCGAAATGGCCCGCAGAAAACTCCGAACTATCGCAATTCACCGTCAATAGCGGCGACCAGGCTATCGGGGTTGGACAGACGCACAACCTCGGACACTTCAGCAAGCAGTTCGATGGGTTCGTTGTACCAATCGACGTCATTATCGTCGATTACGGAAATAGCCTTAACGGGAAGGCCCTGTTCCCCTAGCAAAGGAGCCAAATCCGAAAACACCGTAAAAGCGTGTTCGATGGCCCGCCTTTGCCATCCGGCATATTTTCGCCCGTGGAGTGCCATGAGCGCAGCATCTCGTCGTTTGGTGTAAACAAAGTAGTCTAGATTCCAGCTGTACTTCGTCCGCCCCATCAACTTGATGTTGCGTTTGTAGTCCCACTGGTTTTTTTCAATCGTGGCAGCAATCCGGTTTGCGGTAATTTGCCGTGCAGTATTCCCAGTAAATACCTCAAATACCTCCGCTGGTCTTAGGTCAAAGTCGAGCGTATGGCCCACTGTTGTAATTTGCTTCCCAGTATCCTCGGTGAATGCTTCCGCTGTTTGTTCGCCAACGTCTAGCGTGTGGCTCACTGTTGTAATAGCTTGCGCCAGCCGGACTACGGCGTCAGCCAAACCGCCATCGGAAACGCGGGCCAATATCGCCTCTTCAAGACGTTCCACGCCATAGGCCGAACAGGCAGCATCGTATGCCTCGTTCTGTTTAGGCGTCAGGCGGTCATATGCTCCGCTAACAAAAATCCAGCCGTAAGTATCTCCCAAGTCGGATACTACCTGACCCCAGGGTGTGTCGCGCCAGTACACGTCAATCTGGTGGCCGTCAGGCAAGACAAAGGGCGTCCGAATCTGTACACGGTCACCTGCGGTTATGCACTCAAACATGGAGCCGAGTTGCGAATGCAGTGATCGGCAAATTTCAGTGGTCATATCTGTTGCAATGGCGGCCATTGTTGCCTCTCTGGATTGTGGAAACTTCCCCTATGCGTTAGTAATGACTCAGAACAAAACGCAATCCATGCCGCTGCCGGGTCGTCAGCTAGACGTGCGATGCCATCAGGCAGCGGCGTGACCTGTTCGTTTCCTTGCGTTCCATGATGCTTGTGGAAAGGCATTCCATGATGCGGCACTCCCAAGCAAAACCCATAAATTCGACCAATACCATCAACGAAATACGCAATAGTAAGCTTCGGAACCAATGGATTACACCAAACGTTTATCCCTATTGTATGACGTTCACTGTTCCTATGCCGGATAGTATGACGAAATCCGAATGGACCTCCGGGGCTTCTGGTCGTTTCCCATTCAATATCACCAACCAAGAGCTTGCCAGAGTCGCTGACAAACGCATTAATTTCGTCCGCTGTCATGGAACCCGCCAGCCGCTGACCGGCCATTTGCTCGCTTAGGCAGGCACCTTATTCAAGATGATAGCACGGTCTGTCAATCACAGTAATTGCGCCTTATTTGACCCGCCCCCGGCTGCCGTCTATACTGCCGGCGGGAATCGGCTGCCGCCATATCAGCCATTTTCACCATTACCTTGACTATTGCCTCGCCCCTGCCGCCGCCGGATATTTCCCGGCTTTCCTGACCAGAGGAGGTGTTATTTTGCCCAATAAAGTACCCATCACGTTGACCGTGAATGGCCGTTCCCGTTCCGCCGAGGTGGAACCCCGCACGCTATTGGTTCACTTCCTGCGCGAGACCCTGAACCTCACCGGCACCAAAATCGGCTGCGACACCAGCCAGTGCGGCGCCTGCGTCGTCAAGATGAACGGCAATACCATGAAATCCTGCACCGCGTTTGCAGTGCAGGCCGACGGCGCCGACATCACCACCATCGAGGGCCTGGCCCAGCACGGCGAACTCACCGCGGTCCAGGAAGCCTTCTGGAACAATCACGGACTGCAGTGCGGCTACTGCACCGCCGGCATGATTATGTCGGTTACGGAGCTCATCGAACGCAATCCAAACCCGTCGGCGGACGAGGTGCGGGCCGGCCTGGAAGGCAATATGTGCCGCTGCACCGGCTACACCAACATCGTCAAGGCCACTCTGGCCGCCGCCGCAGTCCAGCGAGGAGGCTAAGACGCACTATGACTACTCGCATATTCGGCTCCGGTATCCGCCGGCGTGAAGACCCGCGCCTGATTACCGGCCAAGCTTCTTACACTGACGACATCAAGCTAACCGGCATGGTTCACGCTGCCATTCTGCGCAGCCCCCATGCTCACGCCCGCATTACCGGCATCGACACCTCCGCCGCCCAGGGTTCGCCCGGCGTGCTGGCCGTGTACACCGGCGCCGATACTGCCGGCGTGCTGAATCCGATACCATGTGCCTGGGCCATCCCCGACTCCGACCTGAAAGCCGTCGCCTATCCGGCTATCGCCACCGACGTGGTTCGCTACGTGGGCGATGCCGTGGCGGTGGTCGTGGCCGAAAACCGCTATCAGGCGGAAGACGCGCTGGAACTCATCGACGTGCAGTACCAGCCGTTGCCGGCCATCATAAATCCTGAATCGGCGTTGGGAGCCGGAGCGCCGCAGCTCCACGAGGACGCCCCCAACAACCAGGCGTTCCACTGGGTAGCCGCCGGCGGCGACACCGACGCCGCCTTCGCCGACGCGGCGATAACGGTCAGCGAGACCATCCGCCAGCAGAAGCTCATCCCCACGCCCATGGAAACCCGTTCGGCCATCGCTTCGTATGCCCAGGCCATGGGCGAACTGACCATCTGGAACACCACGCAGAACCCGCACATCGCCCGGTTCGTAACCTGCCTGGTTACCGGCATTGGCGAGCACAAAATCCGCGTCATCGCTCCGGAAGTGGGCGGCGGATTCGGCGCCAAGATTGCCGTGTACCCGTCGGAAATGATTGCCGCCTTCTGCTCCATGCAGCTGGGTATCCCCGTCAAGTGGACTGAAACGCGCACCGAAAACTACATCGCCACCACCCACGGGCGCGACCACGTGGAATACGTGGAGATGGCCGCCGACCGCAACGGCAAGGTTACTGCCGTCCGCAGCGTGGTGTACGCCGGCATGGGCGCCTATCTGTCCACCGCCGCGCCCGGCATCCCCACGATCCTGCACGGCCTGATGTATTCCGGCCCCTACGACATTGCCAACATCAAGGCCGACATTTACGGCGTCTTCACCAACTCTACACCCGTGGAAGCATACCGCGGCGCCGGCCGTCCTGAAGCCACCTTCCTGCTGGAACGGCTGATGGACAAGGTCGCCGACGCCGTGGGCATCGACCCGGTGGAAGCGCGCCGCCGCAACCTCATCGAGCCCTTCGACAACAACCGCGACGTTGCCATCGGCATTACCTATGACAGCGGCAACTACGTCGGCGCGCTGGATCAGCTGCTGGGCCACATCGGTTACGACAGTTTCCGCCACGACCAGGAGCACGAGCGCGAGCACGGAACCTTCCGCGGCATCGGCGTGGCCTGCTACTGCGAGATTTGCGGACTTGGCCCCTCCCAGGTGGCTGGCGCCGTCGGTTTCGGCGGTGGTTTGTGGGAAAGCGCAACCGTTCGCATCTACGCCACTGGCAAGGTCAACGTGTTCATCGGCACGTCGCCCCACGGACAGGGCGAGGAAACCACCTTTGCCCAGATTGTGGCCGATGAGATCGGAGTGCCCGTTGACGACGTGGAAGTGATTCACGGCGACACCGACAACACACCGATGGGCTGGGGCACCTACGGCAGCCGCACCACCGTGGTCGGCGGAGCCGCCGTTGCACTCACCATGCGCAAGCTGCGGGACAAGGCAAAGGTCATCGCGGCCCATCTGCTGGAAGCGGACGAAGCCGACATCGAGTACGCCGACGGCCAGTTCTTCGTGCGCGGCGCACCCGACCGGGCGCAGTCGATTCAGGATGTCGCCCTGCAAGCCAACGTGGCCTGGAACCTGCCCGCCGGCATTGAGCCCGGCATGGAAGCCAGTACCTACTACGACCCGCCCAACTTCAGCTATCCCTTCGGCGCCCACGCTGCCATCGTCAGTGTGGACACCGACAACGGGCACATTACGCTGGATCGCTACGTGGCGGTGGACGACTGCGGGCCACAGATCAACCCGATGATCGTAGAGGGCCAGGTTCACGGCGGCGTGGTGCAGGGCGCAGGACAGGCCCTCTGGGAAGGCGCCGTCTACGACGACAACGGCCAGCTCCTGACCGGCTCCATGATGGACTACGCCATCCCGCGCGCCGGCCAGGTGCCGGACATCGAGGTGCATTCCACCGTCACTGCGTCGCCGCACAACCCGCTGGGCGTGAAGGGCATCGGTGAGACCGGAACCATCGCCTCGACACCGGCAATTTACAGCGCCGTTATGGACGCCCTCAAACCCCTGGGCGTAACCCAGCTGGATATGCCGCTCACCCCCGAAAAGGTGTGGCGCGCCATCCAGGAGAGCGGCCACGGCAACGGGCACGGGCATGGACATGGGCACGATCATGGCCACGGACACAACCACTAGACGGTGGGGTGGGACCAATCACTGTCATTGCGAGCGCAGCGTGGCAATCTCGTTGCCGCCGGGGTCGCTCCTAATGGAACGAGATTGCCACGTCGCTGCGCTCCTCGCAATGACATAAAGGTACGGAGGACTGATTGCAATGTTTGCAGCAGAGTTTGAATACCGAAAGGCCGGTTCGATAGCGGAAGCCGTGCAACTGCTGGCCGACCACCCAGACGCCAAACTGCTGGCCGGCGGACACAGCCTGATTCCACTGATGCGGTTCCGGCTGGCCCGCCCCGAGTTGGTTATCGACATCGGCGGCATTTCCGGATTGCAGGGCGTCACCGTCAGCGACGGTTCCATTCGCATTGGCGCGCTGACCACCCACGCCGAGATTGCCTCGTCCGCCGAGGTTCAGCAGGCCAACGGTCTGCTGTCCGAAGCGGCGGGCGGCATCGGCGACCCGGCGGTTCGCAATCGCGGCACCATCGGCGGCAACCTGGCTCACGCCGACCCGTCGTCGGACTGGGCAACCGTGCTGACCGCTCTGGGTGCAGCCGTCCACGTGCAGGGGCCATCGGGCAGCCGCACCGTGGCCGCCGCCGATTTCGTCCAGGATGCGTTCGACACCGCGCTGGCCGATAACGAAATCATCACCACGATAACCGTCCCAACCCTGGCGGCCAACCAGCGCGCCGAGTACGCCAAGATGGCCCATCCCGCCAGCTTCTACTCGGTAGTCGGCGGCGCGGTGGTGGTGACATTAGACGGAGACGGGCACGGCGCCCACTGCATCGCCGCATCAGTGGCGGTGGGCGGACTAACGCCGCGTCCGGTGAAAGCGCCGGCCGTGGAGGCAGCCCTGACGGGCATCCATCTGACGGCGGACAACATCGCCACGGCAACGGCCCACCTCGGCGAAGACCTGACGGCAGCCGGCGTCAACATCATCGGCGACCTGTACGCCTCCGCCGAGTTCCGGTCCGGCGTAGCCCCCGTTGAAGTAAAACACGCCCTAATGCACGCCATCGGCCTGGGCCACCACTGAAGCAGTCGGCACGCCAGAGGGGTGTGCGCGCATCTCCGAGCCTCGGCGCAGAGGCGCACACACCCCTCTGGCACTATAATAAATAACGTCCGCTATGACCGATGACAAGCGTGACGCATCGCCGGAACACCAACCGAGGAATAACAGTAGAGAGCCGATATGGAGCGTGCCACCAGGATGGGGTCGGCCATGCTTTGCTGCCTTCTGCCTTTTGACCATTGCGTTCACGGCGTATCTTGCCTGGTACGACCTCGACGGAAAGGCCAATGTCGGCGCCAAAGAAATCATCGCCACAGTCATCCTCTCCCTACTCCCCGGCGGCGGCGCGGCGGCAGTATCAGTAATCATCCTTGCGGAGGTAATGCAATACACTATGTCGACGCTGGAATACCTCAGAAACAAGTGGGTCAAACCCCTCATCGCAAGGCATCGTGCCGAGGGACGTGCCGAGATGTACGACGAGTTGCGCAAGTGGCTGGAACGTCGCGAGGTCGCCGAGCAAGCCGGCTCACCATTCTATGAGCCGCCGCCTACACCGGATAAGAAAGCTTAGGTTGGTGTTATTCTCGCCTGATGTTGCATCGTGCGGAGTGTATTATTGAATGAGGGGAGATGTCATCGTGCCCGACCGCACTGTTACCATCGCCTTCTCCGGCCCGCTGGCCGACGCCGGGCCGTTGGACGCCGCGTTCGTCCTGCCGGTGGTTGAGAGGTTCCGCGACGCCCTGCGGTTGATGATACGCCACCAGCACGCCTTGCTTACCGGACATCGGCCGCCGTACCCCGCGCTGCTGTCGGCCAGCGTAGTGCGGTTGGCATCTATTGACATCGGTTCCTACTCGGTGGCGCTGGAAATTGCCGGGCCGATGGCGCTGGGTGAGTTGGCCGACGCGCCCCTGGACGGGCTGACCGCGCTGCTAGACGGCGCCGGCACCGACATTCAGACCCTGCCCAAAGAGGTGGCCTTTCCGCTGCGGCAAATTGCGGATGGGCTGCCGGAGGGCATTTCCTCGGTGAGGATAACTGGCGGCGCGGATATGCCCGCCCTCACCCTGACGCGCGAACTGTTAGACCAGGGGCCGCCGCACTTGGAAACCCTCCGCTACTCCGGGCGACTAGAGGAAGTCAACTGGCCACGGGGCACCGCAGTACTGGGAACTTGGCTGGGCATCTGCCTGCTGGTTTTCCCGCCCACTATGGCGGAAAAGATGCACGAGGCGGGTGACCGGCTCATCAGCGTCACCGGCGTGGGCGAGCGAACCCGCGACGGCCTGGCCATCATCCGGGAGATAGAGTCCATCACCATTCAGGAGGAGAGCGGCGGCCGGTTGAAGGGACTTGGCCCGTTGGAGGAGGATGTCCAGCAGGCCCTGGCGATAATCCGCTGGGAGGAGAAGCGGCGGGAGCGGTTCTACGATGATGTGCTGGATGCCTGGGCAGACGATCTGCTAAAGGACGCGCTGAAAGAGTGAGTATGCCGGTCATACCAAGCGGATTACTCGTGCTGGATACCTCAGTAGCCTCGGAGAAATTCCGGGGCACGTTTGACGAATCCCGATACGGTCATATTTTCTACGACAGGACTGCTACCCTACCCCTGCCGGCAGTGGCAGAGCTATTACAGTTGCCCCTGCGTCACAATTGGGGGCAAGACCGTACAGATGACCTTCGTAAATTCATCCAGGGATTTACCATCCTTATCCCGTCCCGGACGACTGCGGACTGGTGGGCAACGATTCGGGCCGAGTGCGCACACGTCGGTATCGCTGCCGGTGAGAACGATGCCTGGATTGCCGCAACCGCTCTGGAAACCGGCTGCGAACTGGTTTCGTATGACCGGGACCATCAGCGCATGAGCAACGCCGTATCACAGTTGCGCGTGATATGGCTGGAACATACAGCTACCTACTCCTAATCGTATCTAACTCGGAGTTGCCTCTTGAAAATACTCCTTACCAACGATGACGGCATCCACGCCCCCGGCCTCTGGGCCGCGGCCCGCACCCTGGCCACGGTGGGTGAGGTGGCGGTGGTTGCGCCCGACCGGGAGCAGTCCGGCGTGGGCGCATCAATGACGCTGCACTCGCCGCTGTTTGTGCATCAGGTGCCGGCCGAACAGTACCTGGCCCAGTTCGCGCCCGGCATCGCCACGCCGCCGACCATCGCCGATGCGGTTCCGGAATCGCTGCCGGCCGACGTTGACGTGAAACTGCCCCACTCCATCACCGCGTGGTCGGTGCAGGGGACGCCGGCTGACTCCTGCATCCTGGCGCTGGAGCAGCTGGTAATGCCCAAGCCCGACCTGGTGGTCAGCGGCATCAACCGCGGGTCCAATCTCGGTTGGGATGTCATCGTGTCGGGCACCGTGGGAGCGGCGGTACAGGGGTTCGTGCGCGGCTACCCCACCATCGCCATCTCGGTGGGCTCGGTGCAGTCGCCCCGTTTCGATGTTGCCGCCGACGTGGTGGCCGATCTGGCGCGCAGACTGGCCGACTCCCCGGCAGTGATGCCGCCCTACTTCCTCAACGTCAACGTGCCCAACGAGCCGGTGGACAAAATCGCCGGCGTGAAGGTCACTACGCTGGGCGGGCGGGCCTACGGCGAGTCGGTGCGCACCGAGGAGTCGTTCGGACACAAACGCTACTGGATTTCCCGCAATCGACCCGTACTTGCCGGCGGCGCCGGCAGCGACATCGACTCTCACAAGGCCAACAATATCACCATTACGCCGATGGGCATGGCCTTTTCCACCACCGACGAACGCATCACGATGGTGCAAAACCTGGTGGACGGCGTGGCTGCCGGTTGGACGGACAGCGTACCCTCGACCTAATCCTCTGTAACGGGCTGGCCATTGAATAAAGTGTATTGTGCAAAAGCCCCTCTCCTCTGGTGGAAACCTTTGAATAATGTTGTCATTGCGAGGAGCGATAGCGACGTGGCAATCTCGTTCCGGTAGCCATGATCGTAGTTTTGGCTTCGAGATTGCCGCGCTTCGCTCGCAATGACAGTAAGCAAAAGTCTCCCTTGTGGGAGAGGGGGTTACCGGGAGAAGTGCTGCGGTGAGGCACGCCCCTACCGTCGTCGCCGCCGGCTGCGAGTGTGGCCCCGGTTTGTCCGCCTCCGGCTCGCTGATGGTTCCGGTCGGATGGGGCGCCGGCTCAGCTCATCGTCGGGTGGGTCGGCGTAGTCCGCGAACCCTCCGGCTTCCCGGATGCGGCGGATGCGGGGGCGGTGGCGCAACAGCCACAACGATTGGGTAATGATGGTCAGCAGCAAACCCGGCGCCGCCAGCGCCCACAGCGTTTCATCGACCAGGGTGCCGCTGCTCCTCACGCGCAGGAATATCCACATCCCGCCCACGATCAGCCAGAACCATGACAGCGTGCCCATCACAACCCCATTGTGCCACGGCGAGCGCAACAGCAGGATGGCGCTGGATGGCCACCAGACAAACGTGGGGACTAAAAACCACTCCCGGTAGTACCACGGGCGCAGCGCATCGGGAGGCACCGGCGGCGGCGGCGGCACCGGTTCATAAACCGGCGGCGCCCAGGGGAGTTCGCCGTTATCAGACGTTTCGGTTGCCGGCAACGCAGTCTCCGGTAACGCAGTCTCCGGTAACGCAGTCTCCGGCAATTCAGTCTCCGACAACGCAGTCTCCGGCAACACGGTTTCCGGTGAACCGGCTTCCGGCGACGCGGTTTCCCGAGCCGCTTGCTGCTCCGGCAAAGACGGCGTTTCCGCTGCGGTGGTTGATTCGCGGGCAGCATCCCAGCCAGGAACAGTCCCGTCAGGAACAGTCCCATCAGGAACAGTCCCATCAGGAGCAGTCCCATCCGGCCCGTTGTTTGAGAGCGGGCGTTGCATCACCGGTCAATCATCCAGGCAAGCGCTGTTGATTCGCGCTGACGCTAGTTGCGCGCCAGCAGCACATGGAACTCAAGCTCACCCAGGTGTCGGCCTTCGATGATCGACCCGGCGGCGTACTCCAGGCAGTTAGGGTCATCCTCTGCCACCCGCAACTCCACATCCCGATCGGTGATGTGTTCCAGCTTCGCCTTCAAACGGGTTACAAATTGCGCATCTTCCATAGTTCAAATCCTCCCCGTTCAAGTCCTGCCGAGGTATGGGCCCTGACCGGATTTTACCATCCAGCCGCGCCGCCCGGCGTAATCAGGGCGAGCAACGTGCGGCATTTTTTGCGTTATGTTGAGTTGTCGCCGGCGGTCCGTGGCCGGACAGTTTAGCGGTATGCCCACCCAGGGTCTTTCGATTGTTCGCAGAACGCAGCCGGTTCGGGTGGGCCGGTATGTTATTATGCCTGCGCCCCCACCACCCCGTTGCGTCAACGTATCCCATCCACAGTAAGCCGTAAATGGCCGCCATTCCTGCTGCTCTCAAACCCCAATGGCTGCGCACGTATGCAACCGTCATTTTGGCGGTGTCGCTGGCCGTCAACCTGATAACCAGCTTCTCGCTGTACGTTCAGGCCCTGACGATACCGGGGATGAAAACCACTTTCGAGTTGACTTACACGACGGTATTCGTCCTGGTGGTCGCCCTGTCGCTGTCGCGGGTGGTTTCGGGCCTGGTGTCCGGCACGCTGGCTTCCCGTTACGGTGGTCGCTGGATGATCATTGCCAGCATCTTCGTCCAGGCCGCGGCGATGGCCCTGCTGGGATGGTCACCGAACTACTGGGTGGCGCTGGCGGCCATGATTGTAGTCGGTGTCGCGTCGGGTGCGGCGCTGACGCCGATGATGGGGATGCTGTCGCCCTGGTTTCGCATCAACGACCGCGGGATGGCGGCGGGCATTGCGGCCTCGGGCGGCAGCCTGGCAATCGTCTTCACCGGGTTGATCGTGCCGCCGTTGACCAACCTGTTCGGCGACGATGCCTGGCGCTACACCTGGTACGTGCTGGCCGCCACCAGCGTCCTGTTGGGCTTCCTGTGCGTCAGCTTCATCCGGCCCGCGCCGCCCAGCGTCGTTGCCGCTACCGGCGCCCGCCGCGCTACTACTCCCGCCATCGTTGCCCCTGCCGCGGCTGCGCCCGCCACTGCAACGGCCCCGGCTCCGATCCGGCGGGGGCCAGCCGGTTGGCCGGTCCAGGTGTACACCAATCCTTACGTGTGGCTGATTACCGGCATGGCCTTTTGCTCCGGTTTCATTCACGGCATCCTGACCTCCAGTTACGGTGCGTACCTGGGAGGCGAACACGGGATTTCCGTAGCCACCGTGGGCGTTCTGTTCATGACCATCGGCGTGCTCAGCATTGGTAGCGGCGTCGGATCCGGCGCCCTGTCCGACAAGGCGGGACGGGGCATGGCATTCGGAACGACGTTCCTCCTCGAGGCTGCCAGCCACGCCCTATTCTGGCTGATGCCGGAGTTGGTTTTCCTCATCATCGCCTCAGTGTTGGCTGGGATGGCGCTGCGGGCCACCTACACCATCTGCGCGGCGGCGGCCGGCGACTACGTGCCGGTGTACATGGCGCCGGCATCCTTCGGACTGATGGGAATGGGGGCCGGCATCGGCAGCACCATCGCGCCGGCCATCTCCGGCCCCATCGCTGACGCCACCGGCACGCTGCAATGGTCCTTCGCCATGTCCACGTGCCTGGCGCTGATTGGCTCGGCGTTGGGGTTCGGTCTGCATTTCAAAACGCGACGCCAGCGGCTGGGAACCGCCGACCCGGCTGCGACGGCGGCGTAGTCACGGGATCCGCTTTCAACTTCCTCGATGCACACTGACCTACAGATGCTAACAACTGCGTCCAAGCTGGCGAGTCTCGGCCCGCGAGTTATCACCCTCACCCTGACCCTCTCCCATCGAGGGAGAGGGGATTCCGTCGCTGGGGTAGTGCAGGCCTGGGTGATTCAGGCATGGTAGGGCGACTGGACGACGGATTTGCCCGCGGCATGGTGGTGGTGGCCCACGCCGACGATGCCGAGTGGGGTTGCTCCGGCACCGTGGCCCGCTGGTGCGCCGAAGGCTGGGATGTGGTGTACGTGCTGTGCACCGACGGCAGCAAGGGTAGCGACGATCCCGAAATTACCGGCGAGGAACTGGTCAATCTCCGCAAAAGCGAGCAGGAGAACGCCGGCCAAGTGCTCGGACTAACTGAAGTCGTGTTTCTGGGCTACCCCGACGCCTATCTGGAACCAACCTTGTCCGTCCGCAAGGACATTACCCGGCAGATTCGCCGGCACCGTCCCGATGTGCTCATCTGCATGAACCCGGTGCGCCGGCTGATGGGCGATGGTTACATCGGCCACCCCGACCATTTCGCATCCGGCGAGGCGGCGATGTCCGCCGTGTTCCCGTCGGCCCGCGACCGGCTCACCTACCCCGAACTGCTCAACGATGAGGGACTGGAACCCCACAAGGTGCGGGAGCTGTGGGTGATGGGCCACGAGGAACCGGACCGTTTTGTGGACGTAACCGACCACATCGACACGGCGGTGGCGGCGTTGCAGGCCCACCGCAGCCAGGTTGATCCCCAGGACGCTGACCGCTACCTGAAAGAAGGCCGCCGGCGGGAGGGGCAGCACATCGGCGTACAATACGCCGAGTCCTTCAAGCGGTTCCGTCTCGCCTGACGCCGGCCGTACACCTCCAGCCTGGGGGTTACTACTCCCGCGGCGGACGACGGCGATGCTGGAAAATCGCCCCCAGCGGAATCTCCAGGCCGGGCAGCAGAGGGGTGGTCAGCGTATCCCCAATCCCCAGATCGGCTCGTTCGATATACCTGTTGCCATGCAGTTCCAGCGGTGTAACGGTGTCCGCTACCGGGTCAATAATCCAGTACTCACGCACTCCGTTCTCAGCATAAATTTGCCGCTTGCGCACCAAGTCCCGACTGCGGTCGGATGACAGAATTTCAGCAGCTATGTCGGGAACGCCTTCAACATACACGATGCCACCGATGTCAGATCGGCCAGCAAGGATGATAACTATATCTGGCTCGAGCGCAAGGTGTAAATCCCGTGACAGAATAGTAGTGATTTCGTCATGGAGTTCCGCGGGCGGCTCGTCAAATCCGTCCAGATAGGCTTCAATTGGCTGACAAATATGGCGTTTCAAAAACTGGTGGTCTTTGTTGGCGGTTCCCATTATGTACAGTTTTCCGTATTCAAGCTCCATCTTCTCGTCGGTTTCGCCGAGAGCCAGAAATTCCTCGATAAACAACTTGGTTCCGGTGCGGAGTTCTTTGGTAGCCATTCTGTTCACATATGTCTTGGGTTATAGTTATCATTCCCCCCGTTCGGGCCGGAAAGGATCCAGGAATATATCTGCCAGCGGGATGGACAGGCCGGGCAGCAGAGGGGTGGTTAGCACATCCCCTGCGCCCAGCCTTACACGCTCTGCGTACTGGCTGCCGTGCAGTTCCAGCATTGTAACGGTGTCATTGCGTGGGTCAATAATCCAGTATTCCCGAACGCTCGATTCAGCGTACATTTCCCGCTTGCGCACCAGATCATGCCCGCGGTCGGACGACAAAATTTCCACCACAATATCAGGCACACCTTCGACGTGTACCACACCTCCGACATCAGCGCGACCAGCCAGAACGACAACTAGGTCGGGTTCCGGGGCCCGCTCAAGTTCGCGAGACAAGATAGTAGTCATTTCATGATGCACTTCGCCGGCCGGAGGATAAGAAGCCCGTAAGCAATCCTCAATGTACCGACAAAACCAGCGCATTAAGAATTGATGGTCTTTACTGGCGCTGGCCATAAAATACAGCTCCCCGTCACACAGTTCTATCCTCTCCTCGGTCTCGCCGAGGGCGAGAAAATCGTCGAGGGACATCCGCATTCCAGTGCGAAGCTGGGGGACCTGCGTTGTCATTGCATCCTCCTGGGCCGGCGGGCTGTGCTGGCAGTGCGCCGTTTAGCCGGGTTTGTAAGCTGCGACCTTCACGCTGGCCACGTTGAGTGAAACCTGGCCCTCGTCGAACCTGAGTTCTTCCTGAGTGGTGGCGATGCCGGTGAACCCCGCGGCCACCATCCTGCCCAGGTAGGTCTCCCGATATTCCGCGCCGCCGATGCAGGACGCCCACGATTCGGCGTCCACGATGGCGGGGCCGTCTTCCGTCAGCGCCAGCATATCGGAAACGTGCAAGCGGCCGCCGGGCGTCAGCACCCGGTAAGCCTCGCGGAACACCGCGTCCTTGTCGGGCGACAGGCAGATAACGCAATTGCTGATAACCACGTCCACGCTGCCATCGGGCAAGGGGATGTCTTCGAGATGGCCCTCGATGAACTCCACGTTGGTCAAGCCCATACGGTCGCGGTTGGCGTTGGCCAGAGCCAGCATTTCCGGCGTCATATCCACGCCGAACACCCGGCCCGACTCACCCACCTGCTCGGCGGCGATGAAGCAGTCGATGCCGCCGCCGGAACCCAGGTCCAGCACCGTTTCGCCGGGTCGCAGGTCGGCCAGGGCGGTCGGATTGCCGCAGCCGGCCGAGGCCGCCATCGCTTCCACCGGCAACCCCTGCAGTTGGGCTTCGTTGTACAGCGCCATGGCGTGTTCGGTGTCCACCGGACCGCAGCAGACGGCAGCCTCAACGTGGGCGTGAGCTTCGGTCGCGCAGTCGGCGTTGCCGCAATTGCCGTGCTCGCAGTTCTCGGAGCCGCAGTCAAACTGGGGAGTCACATCGGTAAGTTCGATGACGCGCTGGGCGCGTTGCCCGTACTGTTGCTGCACAATGCGCCGGATTTCGCCAGTGTCGGCGTTGTTGATGGTCATAATATCCGCACCTCCTGAAGGTGTTGGCGTGCCTGCCTTCTATGCTAGTCGGTTGGCCCACCAGCGTCAAACCTGAATTTGTTGCCGTTGCCAATGGCCCGTGCTAACCTGCGGACGGCAATGCCGCCACCGTCCCGGCCACTACACAACGGAGCATACCCACCATGAAAATTACCAGCGCCACCACGCGCGTACTGCAAACCCCGGCCGACAACCCGCTGGTAGTTGGCCTCGACCAGCCCGGCGTGCGAGAGTTCGTTACGCTGGAGCTGAACACGGACGAAGGGATTCAGGGCGTCGGCGTTACCTTCTTCGGCGGCCCGCTGTACAACTCGCTGCGGCGGGCCGTGGATGACCTGGCAGCGCTGGCCACCGGCGCAGACCCGATGAACCCGGAGGCCCTGTGGAACCGGCTGATGAATGCCTGCGCGTCCGCCGGGCCGGAGGGCATCCTGTCCCTGGCGTTGGCCGCCGTCGATATGGCGGTGTGGGACATCAAGGGCAAGGCGCTGGACCAGACCGTCTGCTCGCTGTTGGGCGGCTACCGCGACCGGGCGCCCACCTACGCCAGCGGCGCGCTGATGCGTCCCATGGGCGTGGAGTATCTGGCCGAGGCTGGCCCCCGGCTGGTGGAGCAGGGCTTCCGCCAGATGAAAACCCAGATGGGCGCAGAACCCACCGCCGCCCGCGAGGTGGCCCGCATCCGCACGCTGCGCGAAGGCATCGGCCCGGACATCGACCTGATGTGCGACATCAACCAGCTGTGGAACGTGAACCAGGCCATCCAGATTGGCAGCATGGTGGAGGAATACCACCTGTTCTGGCTGGAAGACGTGGTGGCCCGCGACGACTACCAGGGTCTCGCCAGAGTCGCCGACGCCCTCACCACGCCCATCGCCGCCGGCGAGTACGTCTACGGCATCCGTCCGTTTCGCCATATGCTGGAGCAGCGCAGCATCGACATCGTGATGGTTGACCTGCTGCGAGCCGGCGGGGTAACGCCCTTCCGCAAGATTGCCGGCATGGCCGAGGCTTTCAACCTGCCGGTGGTATCGCATCTGATTCCCGAGGTGCAGGTGCATACCATCGCCGCCATCCCCAACGGTTTGACGGTGGAATATATGCCGTGGTCGCTGCGCCTGTTCGACGAGACGCCCGACATCGTGGACGGCGACCTCGTGGTGCCCGACCGCCCCGGTCTGGGCCTGTCGTTCAGCCAGGACGCCATCGCTCAATATCAGATTAGTTAGAGACCAACTTAGTCAGAGACCAACCACGGAGCCAACGGGCTCGAAATCGGCTAGAATAGGCCAACCGCAATTACGAACCGACATTTGCAGAGGAATAAACATGGCCGCTTACCAGCTGCGTATCTATACAATCAACCGGGGCATGATGGACTCCTGGCTAGGGCTGTTCAACGAGCACATCCGCCCGCTGCACGACCGCCTGGGCATCCCCGTGGTGTCGAGCTACGTCAACGCCGACCGCACCGAGTTCATCTGGGTGCGCCGGTTCGACAGCGCCGACGACATCGCGATGAAAGAAGCAGCCTATTTCGCCTCGCCGGAGCGCTCCGCTCTGGGCGACCGCCCCACCAGCCACATCGCCAAGATGGAAGTGCGGGTGATGGACGGCGTGGAGGCCACCGCTGGCGTAGCGTGACCCGGCACAACGGTGTAATTCAACAAACCGGGGCAGCTAGTGAGCCGCCCCATTGTCTGGTCCCATGTCCCTTGATGGGAAAGGGATGGGGTGAGGGTGAATCGGCTTAATCGCCTTTACAGGTCCTTGACCATCTCGCGGTGGGGGATGTCCACTTCCAGAAACATCTCGCCAACCTCCCGGTACCCGTGGGCCGCGTAGAATGATTTGACGTATTCCTGGGCGTGCAGCGTAACCCGACTGAACCCCAGATTGCGGGCCTGCCCTTCCAGAAACTCCAGAATCTGGCCGCCCACGCCACCACGTCGGGATTGCTGCTCCACCGCCATGCGGCCAATATGCGGCCCCTTGCCGTCCACATCCGGCAGCAAACGCCCGGCGCCAATCACCCTTCCGGCGCGGAGAGCAACGGCGTGGACGGTGTTGGCGGCGGTGTCGGCGGCGTCCACCTCAACGTCAGCGGGAATGCCCTGCTCACCCACGAACACACGCATCCGGACGGCGATGGCCCCCTCCAGATCGGCGGCGGTTTCGACGATTTTCAGGGTAATGGGGAGGTCAGCAGCTGGCATCTTATTATCAGCCGGTATGCCCGGTTTCGTCTTCCGGAGAGCTGTGAGGCAGGTCGGGCTGCAATCCCAAAGCGGCTTCGATTGCCGCCAAACGGCGGAGGATTTGCTGCATAGTACCGTTTTGCGATTCCCCGGCGCCACGCCCGCCGTTGGTTCGCGTTGCGATGATACCCATCAAGGCGGTCATAGTTTCCTGGTGCCGCCGCTCCGCTTCGGCGCGTTCCTCCATTCGTTGCCGCTCCGAAGCGGCGCGTTCTTGCAGCCGGATGCGTTCCGCTTCCAATTGGCGCTCGCTGCGCCGCAGTTCGTCGGCTCGGCGTTCCTCATCCCGATTACGGCGCTGCTCTTCACCGTTGCGAAGATCCTCTTCCCGGTTACGGCGTCGCTCCCTGATGTCAAAATAACTTGAAAGCAACTGTGGCACTCCCAGTACGGCGATTACTATAGCGATGTAGGCCGCACCTTCAAGATACGGCAGGATTTCGAGGTATGTCAAACCTCCCGCTACTCCCCTTCCCGGATGCGTGAGTACATAGCGAGGGGTGTGGCGGCCAGCAGGCCGGCGTCCACGGGCAGCACGACGCCGGAGACCCAGCGCGACTCGTCGCTGGCCAGGAAAAGCGCCGCGTAGGCAATGTCCCAGGCGTTGCCCTCCACCCCCAGCGGCCCGGCTTTGCGACGCCGTTCGCGAGTAACCGGCTCCATCGTGCCGCCCACCATGGGCGTGTAGATGTGGCCGGGCGCAATGACGTTGACCCGCACGTTGTCCCGGCCCAGATGCACCGCCATCGTTTCCGACATACCGATTACACCGGCCTTGGACGCCGAATAGGGCACGCTGGCCGCGCCGCTGCCGGCCCGCACTCCGGCGATGGACGACATATTGATGATGCTGCCGCCGCCGGCGTCAATCATCTTTGGCGCCGCATACTTGGTGGTCAGCATCATGCTGATGACCCTTCATTTGCCACAAATCCAGGGTCAAGCTCTGCCGTGATCATCACGTCTCCCTTCACGACCACCACCTTCACCCCCAAGCGCGACATCAACGCCCTCTTACCATCGGCGTCCAGTCCTTCCAAACTTGCCGACATCCTGAGGCAATAATCGCGGATGCGCTCACCGGCCGCGACAACGTTTTCCTCCTTCGTACGCTGCTCCTCCAGCGCCTTCAACCGGCCCCGCCGATCCTCCACCGAAGTCGACAGTTTCGCCATCTCTGCTTCCAGCAATTCTACGCGGATTGTACCACGCTGGTACAGACCCAACAGGCGCACCTCCTCTTGTTCAATTTTCCGGACCTCTCTGCGCAGGCGCTCAATTTCCTTCCCAATCTCCCCGCCACCCGTCCGGAAGTTCAACTCCAGATCCGCTATGATCCCGCTCGGATCCCGAACTGTCGCCGTCACGTGAGACCACACCTGCTCCTCCAGCCAAGCCCCGCTGATGGGCCTCGCCGTGCAGACCATTGCTCCGTCAGACTTAGGACGTCCCTCACGCCGCTTCCCGTTGCACCGGTAGTACCAATGCTTCCCGGTACCGCCAGTTCCACTTATCAGGCATCCGCACAACCCGCACCTGGTAAAACCAGTCATGAGGTACCGCCGCACGTTTCGACCCCCATAACGCGCCTGCGTTGCTGCCAACCGTTCCTGCACCTTCTGAAACATAGCCTCTGCGATAATCACCGGTGTGTACCCCCTTATCTCAATCCATTCCTCTCTCGGCACGTCAACCTGTTTGTCCTTCCCGTCTTCTCCGCGAACGATCTTGGTCTTACCGTAGTAGTCCACCCCAATGTAGGACATATTCGCCAACAGACCACGGAGCGCAGTAACGCTCCAAAACACCCCCGTTTTCGACGGAATCCCTTCCGCGTTCAACGTCTTGCGGATCCGAGACATACTCCAGCCTTCGACATAAAGCCGGAAGATCCTCTTCACGACATCAGCTTCCCGTTCGTTCACCTCCCTCTCTTCTGCCCCCGGGGCGGTATCGTAACCATAGACTCCGTACGGCATACCTACCGGCATCCGACCACCACGAGCCACGGCAATCTTGCCAAGCATTGTCCGTGCCCGGATCATGGCACGCTCCCGGTGTCCCGAATATCCGAGCACGAAGCGCACCAGCTCACCCTCCGGCGTGGAATCCGACGGATCAATGACGAAGCGCACCTCCACCCCACGCCCGCTGAACTCCCTCACCAGCACTAACAAATCCACCGGATCACGCGCCAACCGGTCGGCGGTGTAGACGAACAGCGCCTCCAGCTCACCGGCAGCCGCCATACGACGCAGCTTTGCCAACTGTGGTCGGTCTACGTTAGCTCCCGACCGGATTTCCCGGTGAACGCACTCCGCGTCAACCCAGTACCTCAGAGAGAGCGCAAGCCTAGGGCCTGTTCACACTAACGTAGTGCATCGACAATGAGGGCGAATGAGATGAACCCGAGGAAGATCACATCGAGCTTCTCGAAACGGGAGAATATGCGGCGAAATCCCTTCAATCGGCGGAATAGCCGTTCGACCTCATTCCGCCTCTTATACAGCTCCCGGTCATACTCCCAGGGGTGTACACGGGTCCTCAGAGGCGGGACCACCGGTATGAACCCCAGGGCCAGGGCCAGTTGGCGAGTCTCATTGCCCTCGTAGGCCCGGTCCATCAACAGGAACGGTCCCGGGCGTTGCGGGCCCAGACGGGTCAGCAGCTTACGCCCTTCCGGCGCGTCGTGGGCCTGCCCTGGGGAGAGCGCGAACGTTATGGCGGTGCGAGCATCCGCGGCAACCATATGAATCTTGGTGGTCCAGCCGCCCCGGGACTTGCCGATAGCCTGGGGTCCGTTTTTTTAGCGCACCAGTGCCGTCGGGATGAACCTTGACGATGGCGCTGTCCAGTGAGACCGCTTCGAGTTTGATGCGCACGATCTGCTCCCGCTGCAGGTGTTCAAACACCCGGTCGAGCACCCCATTCTTCGACCAGCGGTTCATCCGGGTGTAGACGGTATGCCAGTTGCCGAATCGGGGCGGCAACCCCCGCCACTTGCAACCCTGCTCGGCGACATAAAGGATCGCGTTGAGCACTTGCAAGTTCGACAGTTTGACGTTGCCGCGCTGAACGGGCAGGACTGGTGCAATGCGTTCGTACTGAGCTTCTGTAATCTCCATGCGGCCATGGTAACATCTCAGCACTGTTAGCGTGAACAGAACCTAGGTTCTGTTGACATTTCATTATAATGGCTGTATGTCAAACATCAGATTATCACCAGAACAGTGGGCCAGGATGCTCGATTTCTTGCGTGGTTGCACTGGCGTGTACGTTGGCCAGGAAGCGGATTGCCGGCGTTTTGTCGAGGCCGTCTTATGGATTAACCGCTCTGGGGCCCAATGGCGACTGCTGCCAGCCGAATACGGGAACTGGAACAGCGTCTATAAACGATTCGCCCGTTGGACTGACCAAGGCGTCTGGGCCCAAATGCATCAACATTTCTGCGACGACGCGGATCTGGAATACCTGATCATCGACAGCACGGTGGTCCGGGCGCACCCTTGCGCGGCGGGAGCTCCCCCAAAAAGGGTGGCCAGGCGGCCCAGGCCCTGGGCCGGAGCCGCGGCGGGTTCAGCACCAAGATTCACGTGAGCGTAGACGGCTTGGGCAACCCCTTGCGATTCATACTGACCGGGGGGCAACAGCACGACATCACCCAGGCGGAGGAGTTGATCGCCGGTTATGCTGGCGAGCACGTACTGGCCGACAAAGGGTACGATGCCCAGGAGTTTCGCCAGCACATCCTGGAACTGGGTATGATGCCGGTCATTCCGCCCCGCTCGAACCGCAAGGCACCCGCCGACTATGACCGGCATCTGTACCGGGAGCGTCATCTGGTGGAATGCTTCATCAACAAGATCAAGCACTATCGCCGGATCTTCTCCCGGTTTGAGAAGCTGGACACCAGATACCTGGGCTTCCTGCACTTCACCGCCGCTCTCATCTGGCTACGGTGAAATGTCAACAGAACCTAGTAACCGGGCCGGAAACCCCGGTTGATTTGGCCAGCGGTTATACTCCGGGCAATCAAGGCTGGCGGAGCAGGGCAATGCTGGGCAAGCGTTCGGAGCAAGAGGGCCTCTGGGAAGCGGATCGGTTGTATCTGTACTACGTGGGCAAGGACACTTGCTACGGCTTGCTGGCCGCACTGCGGAGCCAGTTGTTCAGCGATGACGATTTCGCCGAGATCTACGGTCCGGACAATGGACGGGACCGCGTACCGCCCAGCCTGCTGCCCACGGCGCTGCTGCTGTAGACCTACGACAAGGTCAGCGATGTCGAGGCCAAGGCGAGGGCTGACTTCGACATCCGTTGGAAGAGCCTGCCCTTGGCCACGACCGGGGGTGGCGTTGGGGATTGAGATTGAGGATAGACACTTTGCCAGGAGCACGCTGCAGCTGTTCCGGGCGCAGCTGATACTGCACGACAAGGTGCGGGAGGTATTCGAGAGCAGCCGGCGCCTGGCGCGGCAGTCGGGCTACCTGAAAAAGCGTGGGATGCGGGTGGCGCTGGACACGACCTGCATCCTGGGACGGGGCGCGGTGCAGGACACCTGTAATCTGCTGGCGGACGGCATCGTCAAACTGTTGCGGGTCCTGGCGGCCGTGGCGAGAATCGCGGTCGGGGAATGGGCCGAAGCCCAGGGGTACGAGAAGTAACTGGGCTCCAGCATCAAGGGCGCGGCGGCGATTGACTGGTCGGACCGCAAAGCGCGGGCGGCGTTGCTGGCTGAGCTAGTGGCCGATGCGGACCGGCTGCTGGAACTGTTGCGGCCGGCGTGGCTGGAATTGCCGGAGGACAGCGCCCAGCGGCAGAGCATAGTGGATGGGGCGGAGTTGCTGGGACAGTTGCTGATCCAGGACATCGAGCGTAAGAGCGGCGCTGGCGCTGGCGATGCTGATGACGGGGCGAGCCTCAGGGATGGGGTGAGCCGGGACCGGATGCTGTCGGTGCATGACCCGGAGCTGCGCCACGGGCACCAGAGCCGCCGCCGGCGCTGCAACGGGCACCAGGCGGCCATCGTGGTGGACACCGACAGCCAGCTGATCACGGCGGTGGACGTGTTGCCGGGCAACGCTCCGGACAATCTGGGGCATTGGAACTGGTGGAGGCCAGCGAAGCGAGTACCGGCTCGGTGGTGGCGGAAGCCATGGGCGATGCGGCCTACGGTGATGGTGGCGCCCGCCAGACTTTCGCCGAGGCGGGACGGCAGCTGGTGGCCAAAGCGCCGGGCTGGCCCAACCGGAAACACTTTCCCAAGGATGACTTTCACCTTGACCTGGCGGCGGGCAGTTGCGCCGGTCCGGCGGGACCGGTCACCCGCGCCATCGTGCCGGCGGGAAAGCGGACTGACCGCACCGGTCGCATCTACCGATTGCAAGCTTTCCAATTTGATGAGGCGGTATGTTGGGTATGTCCACTGCGGTCCCAGTGCATCGCGGCCCAAGGCAGGAAGAGACGGCGGGTGCTGATCCATCCCCAGGAAGCCCTGCTGCAACAGGCCCGAGCATTGCAGCAGAGCGCTGCCTACGACGAGTATCGAGCGCGACGGGTGGTAGTGGAGCACCGGTTGGCGCGGCTGGTCCAGCTGGGCATCCGCCAGTCCCGCTACTTCGGGCGTGCCAGGACGAAGTTCCAGTTGTACCTGGCGGCCACGGTAGCCAACCTGACCCTGGTGTTGGGCAAAATCGGGCTGTCAGGCAGTACCGGTGGCGGCGCAGGCCACCGCGTCGTCCGCAATGATGTCCTCGTTGTGCTCGTCAATGCGGCGGCCAATTTCAGCGCTGTCCAGCTCGGACAACTATGGTCTGTGATTTTGCTCACGTCGGCTTTACCGCCGCAACTCCACTTCCAAATCAGGGCTTTCCGGCCCGGTTTCTAGTACTCAATCAATGTTGGAATTGAAGGGATAGAGGCGATGGAGTTTGGTTCTGGCGTCCTGGGTGTTGAACCGCCAGTTGATGGTGGCCTTGGAGGCGTTGCGCTGGACCTCATAGGCGTTGATGGCTCGCTGCAGGGCAGTCTCGTCGGGATTACGCCCCTGGAGACAGGCCCGGGTCAACACGCTGAACTCGATCTCCGCCATGTTCAGCCAACTGGCGTGCTGGGGCGTGTGGTGAAATTCCAGCCGCCTGACGATGCGCCGAGCTTCGGCGGCGGGGAAGGTCTCGTAGAGGGAGGCCATACGATGGGTATTCAGATTGTCCAGCGCCACTCGGACCACCGGAGCATCTGGGTAGGCCTCATCCACCAGCCACCGCATCTGGTGGGCAAAGTCTGCCATGGCGCGTCGCTCGGTGATCGCCACGTGTCGCCAGCCGGCCAGGGGCTCGCAAGTCAGGAAGCTGTTGCGCGTACCGGCGCGGCGATACTCGTAATCCTGACGCCGCGGTGGTCCCGGCTGCACCGGAATGGGCGGCCTGGTGTCGGCCAGCAACTGAGTGGAAGTCTCATCAAAGCAGACCACCGGCCGGTCCGGGTCGTAGGGCTCAGCATACAAGTCCAGCACGTCCTCCATCGCCGCCACGAATTCACCCCCTACCTTGGGGATACACCACTGCTGCTTCCGCCACGGCTGGAGGACGTTTTTTGAGCCTCAACCGCACCGTCTCATGGGACAGGGACTCCACCAACCCCAACTCCACCACTCGGTCGGCCAAAAGATGCAGGGTCCAGTAGTCGTGGCCAGCGGGCGCTGGGCTGCACGCCAGGGCGATCAGGTGGGCCTCCCCCTTGTCATCAAGCTTCCGGTATCGGTTGGCCTGGACCCGGTCCTGCAACACGCCATCTAAACCTTCCTCAGCGTACCGCCGTTTGGCGCGGTACACCGTACCCTTGGAGATGTCCAAAGCGGCCGCCACCTGTGGTGCGGTCCATCCCTCATCTACTTTCAGCAGGGTGCGCGCTCGGGCGATGATACGCGCCGAACTTTTGCCGCTGCGAATCAGCTGGCTCAGTCGCTCGCGTTCCTCCGGCGTCAACTGTACCGCGTATTGCTCTAAGGCCATGATTACTACACCTTCACACCACTCTATTTTGCAGTCAGCGTAGCACTTGGAAGCCTTTCACTAAAACTACCTACAATCCTGATTTGAACCAGTACTAGTACCCACGCCGTTCGCAGCGACGGTCCGCCTCACCACGCCCGCCGACCTCATCAAGGCCGGCCACCTCGTGCCCCCGATCGTCGTCAGCCCCCTCCTGTCCGACGAGAACGGCCGGCCCCAGCAGATCGGCAGGGCCGCCAACCTGCCCGGCATCTACCTGCAGGCCGTCCGCCACGCCCTGGCCCGCGACCGGTCCAAGATCATACTCTACGTGTCCGGCACCCCCTCCGCCACGCCCAGCGCGGTCAGCATCCAGACCCGGGACCTGCTCCACCGCCATGGCATACCGGCCGCCGTCATTCAAGAGGGCTCCAGCTCCCGCCACCGGGAACAGGCCCAGACCGCTTTCCAGAGCCGAACCACCGCCGTCCTCATCAACTACATGACCCTCACCGAGGGATTCGACGCCACCGACGTCGACTGCGTGATCCTCGGACGCAACACCAGGTCCGAGTCAACGCTCATCCAGATGATAGGACGCGGCCTCCGCACCCACCCCGGCAAACAGGACTGCCTCATCCTCGACTTCACGGGCCGCGACGACGTTCACGACGTCATCAACTACTGGCGCCTGGACGACCTCGAGCCAACCGAACCGGGCGAATCCGAGACTCGCAAGCGAGAGCCCACAGAACAGGACCTGGACCGCCTGCAGACCGCCTTCCCCGACCTCGTGTCCGCCATGGACCGCCACCGGGCCCTGTACCCCTGGCTTGCACCCTACCACGACCGGCGCCTCCGAACCCTGCGACTCTGGCAACCCGAGGTACGTTCCGCCCCCAGCGACTACCTCTGCGTCGAGCCCACCCCCCGGCAGCGGTGGAAGATCTGGAAGGTACGCATCGCCGGCCAGACCCGACCCAGGGTCAGCCGCGTGGCGCAGTTCGGCCTGTCCAGCGCCGATGCCGCCAGCGCAGTCCTCCAACACATCGGAGACCTATCCCCCGTCCTCCGCCGCGACGCTCCCTGGCGCAAGCAGCCCGCCACCGACGCGCAGCGACGCCGCTGGCAGACCGTCCACGCCGCGCACCCGCCCGACGACATCACGCGCGGGGATGCCGCCGACGCGCTGGCCCTGCAGCACTTCCGCGCCCACGTGACGCCGGCCCTCTTGTAACCGCCCGTCCCACCCCACCCTATCCATCGGCCAGACTCATCTCGCAGGAGCACCAAACGTGACCACACTCAACGAAGAACAACGCCTCGCCGTCCACTCCCCCGTCGGCCCGACACTGGTCCCAGCCGGTCCCGGTTCAGGCAAGACCCGCGTAGCGGCCGAACGAATCGTCTGGCTCATATCGGACCTGCAGGCTGATCCAAGCGCGATCATCGCCTTCACGTTCACGAACCGGGCCGCCCGTGAACTCCGCCAGCGCATCGCCGCCCGTCTCACCCCGTCCGAAGCTGAAGCCCTCTTCGCCGGCACCTTCCACGCCTGGGGCGCCAGGTTCCTGAGGCGCTATCCCGAGCCCGCCGGCCTCCAGCCCAACTACACCATCTACGACCAGGACGATTCGCTCGAACTGGTCCGACAGTCAATCCAGGACCTTGAGATCGAGACCAACAACTCGCCCCGCCAGTATCTGCAACACATCAGCCACTGCAAGAGCGAGGACACGTCTCCCGAAACCGCGCTGGCGCGTTGGCAACACAAGCTGGACGACCCCCACCCGCCCGATCAGGCCGTCAAAGCCCTCATCCACCAGCGTTACCAGCAACTGCTCAACGAGAATAACGCCGTGGACTTCGACGACCTCATCCTGCTCCCGCTGCGCATCCTCAACAATGACCAGGACGTCCGAGCCGGTGTCCAGTCCCGCATCCGCCACGTCATCGTCGACGAGTACCAGGACACGTCCCGCATCCAGCACCTGCTGGTCGCCGCCCTGCTCGACTATCCACAGGACCAGAGACCGTCCATCTACGCCGTCGGCGACCCCGACCAGGCCATCTACTCATTTCGAAACGCCGACATCGACAACATCATCGAGTTCCGGGAGACCCACTACCGGGACGCCCGCGAACGCCAACTGCGCATCAACTACCGCTCGTCGCCCCAGATCGTCCGCGCCGCCCAGTCCCTGATCGAGCGCAACCACCACCGCATCGACCGCACCTCCACCCCAGCCGGCTCCGACGGCCCTCCCATCGACTGGGTTCAGACCAACAACCCGGAGCAGGAGGCACAGGCCATCGCCGGCCTCATCGACGCGATGGGAGAGGACGACCAGCTCCAGCTCGAGGAATGCTGCGTCATCTACCGCACCAACCCACAGTCCCGTTCCATTGAAGAGGCGCTGCGAGCCAAGTCCATAACCTACCAGGTGTCGGGCAACTACGAGTTCTTCGCTCGCGCCGAGATCAAGCGCCACATCGACTACCTCAGCCTGGCCCTGAACCCGCTCGACGCCACCCGGCTACGCCGCATCGCCAACCTCCCGCCACGCGGTCTAGGCCCAAAGGCGATGGAAACCATCGCAGAGTACGCCCATCTGAACGAGATCCAGCTGCGCAGCGCCGTGGCCAGGCTCGCCCAGGAGCCGGGCGACACTCTCACCCAGTCCGCCGCGCGGGGCGTCCAGAGCCTGGACCTGCACCTCTCGACACTCTCCCAGATGGTTCAGGAACGCCAACCCGTCACCGACATCATCGAGTACATCGACCAAGATTGCGCCCTCATCGAGCATTACTCGAAACAAACCGACGGCGATAGCCGCGTGGCGAACATCAGGGAACTCAGCGTTATCGCCGCACAGCAAAACAGCCTCGACCTCCGCCAGTTCCTCGAGCGCACCTCGATCAGCCAGGAGGGCGAACCCACGGCCGTCGGCCGAGTCACGCTCGCCACCATCCACCAGACGAAGGGACTCGAGTTCGACGTGGTGTTCATCGCCGGAGCCGAGGAGGGATTGCTGCCCCACCGCCGATCGGTGCACAGCAACGAGAGCATCGAAGAGGAACGTCGACTCATGTACGTCGCCATGACCCGGGCTCGTCGGCGTCTCATCATCAGCTGGTGCCGACACCGCGCCCAGGACAAGAAGATACCGATACGACGCAGCCGTTTCGTGGACGAGATAGAACCCGAAGCTTGGTCCAAACCATTGCCTAAACCCTAGACAGGAGCGCAAACATGACAACTGCAGCCCCCTATCCCGACATCAAACCCAACGCGATCGCAGTCCTCAACCGACGCTATCTCAAGCAGGACCACGAGACCCGCCAGCCCACCGAGGCGCCGGACACGATGTTCCGCCGCGTCGCCGATAACCTCGCCGAAGGAGACCGTAACTACGGAGCCGACGACGCGCAGGTGGCCGCCACCGCAGACAAATTCTTCCACGTCATGCGGATGCTGGAATTCCTGCCCAACTCCCCCACCCTGATGAACGCCGGCCGTGAACTCCAGCAGCTGGCCGCCTGCTTCGTCCTGCCCGTGGACGACTCCCTCTACGACATCTTCACCACCGTCCGCAGCACCACCCTCATACACCAATCCGGCGGCGGAACCGGCTTCGCCTTCAGCCGGCTGCGGCCCGAGGGCGACCTGGTCCGCTCCAGCGGCGGCGTCGCGTCCGGACCCGCCAGCTTCATCAAAGCCTTCGACGTCGCGACCGACGTCGTCGTACAGGGCGGCACCCGCCGCGGCGCCAACATGGGCGTGCTCCGCGTCGACCACCCGGACGTACTCAAGTTCATCAAAATCAAGGCCGACGGCGTCACGCTCAGCAACTTCAACATTTCCATCGCCGTCGACAGCGCCTTCAGGGCAAAGGTGGCCAGCGGCTCCGACTACGAACTCATCAACCCCCGCACGAATTTAGCCGTCGGCTCCGCCAACGCAGCCCACGTGTTCAACACCATCGTCCAACACGCGTGGGCGACCGGCGACCCCGGGCTCCTGTTCCTCGACCGCATGAACGCCGATAACCCCAACCCGCAGCTGGGCGAAATCGAGTCCACCAACCCCTGCGTGACCGCCGACACCTGGACGATGACGACCGACGGACCACGTCAGGTCGCCGACCTCATCGGCCGACCCTACTGCTCCACTGACTCCTACGGCGCACACCAGTCAGACCCGCGCGGCTTCTACTCATCAGGAAAGCAGGACATCTACCGCCTAGTGACCCAGGAAGGTTACACGGTCCGGCTCACGGCCAACCACCCGGTGAAGAAGGTCCTCAGCCAAACCGCCGACAGCGTGATCTATGCCTTTTGCCCAGCCCGCGACCTCGTGCCCGGAGACCAGCTCAAGATACAGCAACACCTCGCCTCTCCCCGGTGGCCGGCGCCGCCCCAGCGCGACCGCGACGCCAAGGCCGATTTCCAGGCACTCCACCAGAACCGGGCCGCCCTGTCGCCCGACCAGCTCCGAAACGCCCACATGGGGTCATACCGGTATCACCAGACGCTCATTGGCCTCATGGCATCCGGTTGGGGCACCATCCAACAGGACCCCCCCGCCCTCATCATCGACGCCGCCGACTTCGCGCCGCACCTCCAACTCATGCTGTCCCGCGTCGGCGTGACCGCTTCCAACGACGCCTCCGGCTTCCTGACCGTGTCCGACCAAGACCTATGCGACCTCCGCGAAGCCATCTCGACCGGATCCCCACCATCGCTGCTCGACAAGCTGGAGCTACTCAACCAACGCGCGCCGCAAGACCAGGGACCGAGCCACGCCACCTTCCAGGCCCTGATCCCCGACGGCTCGGCGGAGGTCTACGACGTCACGATTCCCTCCCACTCCGAGTTCGACGCCGGCGGCCTCCACCTCCACAACTGCCTCTCCGCAGCCACCAAGCTCGCCACCCACATCGGCCCGTCGAAGCTCGGCGACCTCTACGACCAACAGGCCCACATCGCCGCCCTTACCGACAGCCGAGTACCCAACATTCAAGCCCAGCAGCACGCCGGAGGAGTAGCAGTAGACACCAGAACAGATGCCGCCACCATCCTGCGTCACGCAGCGCCCGTATTCAAGACCAGATCCAATTGGCCCGTCTTCAGGCTGCGCACAAAACACGGTTTCGAGGTGGTGGCCACCGACGACCACAAGTTCTACACCAACCAGGGGCCGGTCCAATTGAAGGACCTGAATATCGGAGACGAAATCCTCATCCAAGGCGGACCCGGCGCGTGGAACGAATCTCGCTCTCTCCCCCACTTCACGCCCACCGACAAGTTCAAAACCCGCGTAGACCGCCACGAAGCGCAACCGCCCACCGAATGGTCCCAAGAGCTCGGACAACTCCTCGGCTGGGTCGTAGCAGACGGCTGGGTCAGACACCAAACACCGCCCGGACGCAACGTGCCGAAATACGCCGTCGGCCTCATATTCGGCGGAGCCGAGCGAGAGACGCTCGCGCCACTTTTCGACCAGAGAATCGCACGGTGGATAGGAGTGCAAGGATCAAAGGTCGAACGCAACAACACCACATCACTCCATTATTCCGCAGCCCTTTACCACTTCCTCCGCTCCCTCGGCCTCAATGACGTCAAGGCCCCAGAGCAACGCGTTCCCGACGCCATATGGAACGCACCCCGGGACGCGGTCCAAGGATTCTTGTCCGCCATTTTCACCGCCGACGGCACCGTCAACATTTCCTCCCACGGCGAAAGCTGCTCCGTCAGACTCGCCAGCTCTTCCGAGTCCATGCTCCAAGATGTCCAACTCATGCTCCTCAACTTCGGCATCGTGGCCAAGATCTACCACCGACACCCCGCCGGCGACCGCCAGATGCCGGACTCCAACCGCAATCCCGCCACGTACCTCCAACAACCGCAGTACGAACTCCTCATGGACGGCAGAAACCGCGAGACGTTCCTCAGCGAAATCGGATTCATGACCCCGGCCAAGCAGGACAAAGCCCTGAACTGGCAAGCCACCCACGGACCCGCCCCACGACGCGAAACCTACACCGACAACGTCGCAAGCATCGAATTCGAAGGCATCGAAGACGTTTACTGCACTACCGAGCCACAAACCCACAGCATCATCGCCAACGGCTTCGTAACCGCCCAGTGCGGCGAACAGAGCCTGCTCCCCCATGAATCCTGCAACCTGGGCTCCATCAACCTGGCCCGCATGACGCGAGCCCGCGCCGACGGCGCCGTCGAACTGGACATTGAGAAGCTCCAGGACATCGCCCACACCGCGGTCCACCTGCTGGACAACGTAATCGACATGAACCGATACCCCCTCCCCGAGATCGAGGAGATGACCAGGAAAACACGCCGCATCGGCGTGGGCGTCATGGGTTTCTCCGACCTATTGATACAACTCGGCATCCGCTACGACTCGCCACAGGGCGTGGCGATGGCGGAACACGTCATGCACACCGTCCGAGAATCCGTCTACAGCGCCAGCCAGCGCCTCGCCCAGGAACGCGGCCCGTTCCCCGAATGGGAACGCTCCAGCTACTCAGACGGAACACCCGTGAGGAACTCAGCTCCGACCACGATCGCGCCCACCGGCACCATCAGCATCATCGCCGGCGCTTCCTCCGGCATCGAGCCCCTGTTCGCCCTGGCGTACGTACGCAACGTCATGGACAACACCGAACTCGGCGAGGTCAACGATAACTTCGTCGCTGACGCCAAGAAGCTGGGCTTCTACTCGGAAGGACTCATGCAGCGCATCGCCCTGGCCGGCGGACAAATCCCCGACGCCGCCGACGACATACCGGACGACATCAGGCACGTCTACCGGACGTCGCACCAGATCAGCCCCGAATGGCACGTCCGCATGCAGGCCGCTTTCCAAACCCAGACGGACAACGCCGTCTCAAAGACCATCAACCTGCCAAGCCACGCCACGGTCGACGACGTGAGGACCGCGTACGAACTGGCCCACGAACTCGGCTGCAAGGGCATCACCGTGTACCGCGACGGCAGCAAACCAGAACAGGTCCTCAACACCGGCGCCAACGACCGGCACGAACAGGAACACCAGAACCAGGACCGGCACGACGCCCAACCCACATCCTGGCAGCGACCCCGCCGCATCCGGGGCACGACGGAGCGGATCAACACCTACCACGGCGCCGCGTACGTGACCGTCAACACCGACGACGTGGGCAACATCGTTGAGGTGTTCGCAGCCGTCGGCAAGCCGGGCGGATGCGACCAGACGGTCATGCAGGTCCTGACCAGGATGACGAGCGTCGCGCTCCAGCACGGCGTCCCGCCCGATGTGGTGATCCGCCAGCTCCGCGGCAGCAGCTGTTGCCCCATCTACGACAACGAGATGATCGTCCTATCCCCGTCGGACGCCATCGGCATTGCACTAGAACGAATACTGATGCCGGACCGCGCCAACTAGGAAGCCATCATTCAACCCGTGCCCGACAAACCCGCCATCGTGATCTCCACCGGCAGCCAAGACCAACGGCCCCATATCGTAACTGTTCAGAGTTGGTGAGGTGGATTGGCCGATAGGGGTTCTGGGAGCCTTGCGCTGCCGGTGGTGGTTGTGTCATATAGTGGGTATGGATACGGAAATTGACCTCAAGACTGCCGACCGGGATGTCCTGATTGCCATCATCGTCCGGCAACAGGCGATCATCGAGCGGTTGGAGAAATGGATTGGCCAATTGGAGGGGCCGGCCAAACCCAGCGGCTCGGGTCGGATGCCCGGTCTGAAGCCCAAAGCCGAGCGGAAACCGGCCCAGCCCAAAGGGCCACGCCAGCGCCGTCCCCACGGGTTTGCCCGCACCCGCATGACGCCCACCCAGCGAGTGGAGCACGCGTTGGAACAGTGCCCCGACTGCGGGACTCAGCTGGCCGGCGGCTGGACCCAGCGCACTCGGGAAGTCATTGACTTGCCCCAAGTTCCGGTGCAGATTACCGAGCACGCTTACATCGCCCGCACCTGCCCGGGCTGCCGACGCCGCTGTGTGCCACCGGCGCAACTGGACGGCGTGGCGCTGGGGCGGCAGCGTCTGGGGGTCAATGTAATGAGCCTGATTGCCGCGCTTAGGGAAGAGGCCCGGCTGCCCTTCCGCACCATCCAGTGGTACCTGGGCGCCGTGCATGGGCTGCGCCTCAGCACGGGCGCCATCGTGGACGCCACCCGAAAAGTGGCGGGCAAAGGGCAGCGCAAGCTGGCCGATATAGTGGAACGGATCCGAGGCAGTCCGGTGGTTCATGCCGACGAAACGGGTTGGCGGGAGAACGGCAACAACGGCTACGTCTGGACCTTCAGCACTCCCAGCCAGCGGTACTTCCTGCGACGGGGTCGTGGCAAGGTGGTGGTGGATGAAGTCCTGGGCGATGCTTTCTCCGGTGTGCTGGTCAGCGACTTCTACGCCGCCTACCACCACTACGACGGTCCCAAACAACGCTGCAGGGCTCACCTGCTGCGGGACATCCACGACCGGCGCACTCTCTACCCTGATGACGCGCCACTGGCACAGTGGGCCGACGCCGTCCATGAACTCTACGTGCAAGCCAAAACCTTCACCCATCCCCAGGCCAAGCGGCGCCGCACCGCCCAACTGGCCCTGGAACAACACTGGCACAGTGGGCCGACGCCGTCCACCAACTCTACGTGCAAGCCAAAACCTTCACCCATCCCCAGGCCAAGCGGCGCCGCACCGCCCAGCTGGCACTGGAACAACGACTGCTGTCCATCTGCCAGCCATTCCTCGACGACCCATCGGCAACCCAGGCCAAGCTATGCCGACGCATTGAACGCCACGTCAAAGAGCTCTTCGTCTTCGTGGCTGAACCGGCGGCGCCGCCGGACAATAACGCCGCCGAACGCAGCCTGCGCCCGGTAGTGGTCAGCCGGAAGATCAGTGGTGGCACGCGCTCAAACCAGGGCACTGCAACCAAGATGACGCTGGCGTCAATCTTCGGCACCTGGCGGGCCCAGGGCTTGAACCCCCTCACCGCCTGCCGACAACTGCTCACTTCCCCTCAACCCTGAACAGTTACCCCATATCATCAACCTCCCGCCCGGCACCCGCCGCTGCCCCGAGTGCAACGGATTCGCCCTCCTCCAGGAAGGCTGCCTGACCTGCCACAACTGTGGGTGGGAAAAATGCTGATCTCACCGCAGGAATAACCGCCGTCCCACTTTCACGCTTGCGAACTTACGTTTCACCCGCATGTATCCCTCACACGGGCACCTGCCGCCAATCCCCTTAAAATCCCGGCAGGGGCCCCGCTCGGGTACCCACCCAGCGCGACCGGGAAGCAGGCAGGGCAATGACAACGAATCGAAAGTGGGAAGGCGACCAAATCACGCGCAGCTACCTGGACGAGATCGGACGAATACCGCTACTGACGCCGCAGCAGGAACAGGAGCACTCCCTGCACATCCAGGTCAGGGACCACATCCACGCCCTCCGCCGCACCGCGGTCAAACCGCGCGACGCCAACGCCACCCGCACCATCCTGCGCCGCCTCGCCGCTCACCGGCCGGCCATCGCCGGCATCTTCAGGATGGCAGACCTGAACGACAACCCACGAATCTCCGACCTGGTGCACCACCAAGTATTCCGCCGGCTGGTGGACCGCGCTCCCAACAGCTCCACGATGCAGGCCGTCCAGCTATGCTCCCACTACACGAAGCGGTCCGCAGTATTGGGCGCCATACGCCAGATTTCGCTCGACTCCCGCTGCATCACCCCGGCCGCCATCCACATCATCGACGACTGCCGCCTCTCCGACCTCCCGCAAGTCGCGACCGAACCGCAGCTCGCCCGCCGCCTGTCGCAGGCCCGCGCCCACCTGACGAAACACCTCGACCGCCTCTGCCAAGAGGGCGACCAACGCGAACTCGCCCTCACCGAGGCCAATCTCAGGCTCGTGGTCAGCATCGCCCGCGACTACGTGAGCCACAACGTGAGCCTCTTCGACCTGATCCAAGAGGGCAACCTGGGCCTCATCGACGGCGTCCAGCGGTACGACCATCGCAAGGGCTACCGGTTCAGCACCTACGGCACCTGGTGGATCCGGCAGCACATCCTGCAGTGCATTTCCGAGCACACCCGCCACATCCACCTCCCCGACTACCAGACCGCCCGCATCCGGCGACTCCGCGAGGCACAGTCCACCCTCTCCCAGCAGCAAGGCAGACCTCCCACCACCCAGGAACTCGCCTACCACCTGGAGCGACCCGACGACGAGATCCGCGCCACGATCCTGCTCGCCCAAGACCCGCTCAACCTCGACACGCCCATCGGCGACGAAGCCGACGTCACGCTCGGCGACTTCATCCGCGACCGAGCGCCCGGCGTTGACGAACAGGTCGAGTACCGAACACTCCAGTACAACATCGCCGAGGCGCTGAACGCGCTGGACCCCGAGCAGCAGGAGATCATCAGGCTCCGCTACGGCCTGAACCAAGATGACCAGCCCCGCAGCCTGGCCGAGATTGCCCGCATGACGCCCCACTCCCCGCGCCAGGCCAAGCAGATCGAGTACGACGCCCTGGAACGGCTCCGCAACCAGCCCGAGCTGCGCGGACTATTGGCCGACTACGCAAAGTGACGACCGGCAGAGTAGGATCGTTCAAGTAGGCTAATCCATGACGATTCTCGTAATCGCCATGGCGCACACCTACGAAAACGAACCTATCAGCCTCAGTCCGATGAAAGGAGTTGCAACGTAGATCGGACTCCGTGGCCTGGCATTACGGCACCCCGGGATGAACTCCCAGTCCCCTGCACTGCCGCCAGACCACATTGGCGAGGGAGCGTCCGCAGATGAACACTCCTGACTCTGCGGACCCTACTACATGGGCTTACCGCTCAACTTAACACCAAAAGGCATCATCCTCATGACTACCCGCCGAGGACGCAACAACCAGACTACCGCGCCGGTGCTGGACCGCCACGGCCAGCCGCTGGCGCCCGCTCGGCCTTCACGCGTACGACGCCGGCTGGAATCAGGCCGCGCCCACAAGGTCTGGATCAAAGGCATCTTTGCTGTACGGCTCAACGACCAAGACGCCGCAACAGCCATCACAGGCGACTTCGCGTTCAACATGGACCCGGGCGAGACGAGCGGAATCGCCATCACACGGGAGTCTCACGATGGAGAACACCGCACCATCGTCGGCGCCTACGAGCACCAGCACCGCAACAAGGATATCCACCGCGAGCTGAACAGCCGGCGCGATTGCCGGCGCAACCGCCGCAGCCGCCTACGACGTCGGCCCGCTCGGTTCAGCAACCGGGGCAATTCCCGCTCCGACGGCTGGCTGCCACCCAGCATCAGAAGCCTGGTAGATGACACCGAAACCCTGGTACAGACCATGTGCCGGCTCTACCCCATCAAACACATCAGGGTGGAGTACCTACGCTTCGACACCCAGCTGATGCAGAACCCGGACATCAAGGGCGCTGAGTACCAGCACGGTACCCTACAGGGCTGGCAAGTCCGGCACTACATCCTGCACCGCGACCACTGGCAATGCCAGTACTGCGGCCGTACCGGTACCAAGACCAGACCTCTCACCCTGGACCACGTCATCCCCGAGTCCATGGGCGGCCCCACCGTGGTGCGCAACCTGGTCGCCGCCTGCCGCCAGTGCAACACAAAGAAGAACGACCGGTCGTTAAAGGACTTCCTGGCCGAAGACCGAGAACGATTGGCCAAGATCCAAAAGCAAGTAGACCAGCTGGTACCGCTCACCAGCACGGGGCACCTGAACAGCGTCATGCCCGCCATGCTGCTAGGTTCTGTTGACATTTCATTATAATGGCTGTATGTCAAACATCAGATTATCACCAGAACAGTGGGCCAGGATGCTCGATTTCTTGCGTGGTTGCACTGGCGTGTACGTTGGCCAGGAAGCGGATTGCCGGCGTTTTGTCGAGGCCGTCTTATGGATTAACCGCTCTGGGGCCCAATGGCGACTGCTGCCAGCCGAATACGGGAACTGGAACAGCGTCTATAAACGATTCGCCCGTTGGACTGACCAAGGCGTCTGGGCCCAAATGCATCAACATTTCTGCGACGACGCGGATCTGGAATACCTGATCATCGACAGCACGGTGGTCCGGGCGCACCCTTGCGCGGCGGGAGCTCCCCCAAAAAGGGTGGCCAGGCGGCCCAGGCCCTGGGCCGGAGCCGCGGCGGGTTCAGCACCAAGATTCACGTGAGCGTAGACGGCTTGGGCAACCCCTTGCGATTCATACTGACCGGGGGGCAACAGCACGACATCACCCAGGCGGAGGAGTTGATCGCCGGTTATGCTGGCGAGCACGTACTGGCCGACAAAGGGTACGATGCCCAGGAGTTTCGCCAGCACATCCTGGAACTGGGTATGATGCCGGTCATTCCGCCCCGCTCGAACCGCAAGGCACCCGCCGACTATGACCGGCATCTGTACCGGGAGCGTCATCTGGTGGAATGCTTCATCAACAAGATCAAGCACTATCGCCGGATCTTCTCCCGGTTTGAGAAGCTGGACACCAGATACCTGGGCTTCCTGCACTTCACCGCCGCTCTCATCTGGCTACGGTGAAATGTCAACAGAACCTAGTCCTGGAAAACACCGGACTCCCCGTCACCATCAGCGATGGCGCCAGCACCGCCTACACGCGCCATCAACTGGGCATCCCGAAAAGCCACGTCAATGACGCCGCCTGCCTGGACCTCCCCACCGAGGTCAACAACCACTCCGGCCCGGTAACGGTGCTGAAACGGCAGCGCCGGCACACCAGGCAGGCCATCAACTGCGACGCCAAAGGCAGCCCGGCCAACAAGGGGTTCCCAGCCTACAGCCGCTTGCCCAGATCGACCCAGGGTTACACGACGCCGCCGGCGCACAGCGTCGGCCCGCGCCGGCTACGCGGCATCCGCACCGGAGACATCGTGCGCATCAACCACAAGTCCGGTCAGACCTTCACCGGCCGCGCCACAGGGCACATCAAGAACAACAGGATCCTGCTCAAGCCACAGGGCAAAAACTCCAGAAGCTTGTCAGCAACGACATCAAAAGCAGTACTAATAGCACACGGTGGCCGCTGGACCGTATCTCACCAGAAGAGGATCAGCAACCAGACCTGACGGTGAACAGAGCAATCAGATTACCGCAACCGGCGGCGACATAAAAGTGCGCACAATCGCGATCAAGCACCTAATCCGTAATTCGATGCCCTACTTGAACGATCCTACATCAGAGGAAACATGACAGCTCCGAACTTCACCCACCTCCACGTACACTCAGAGTTCAGCATGCTGGACGCCATCAGCCCCATACCGCAGATGGTGACCAGAGCGCGAGACCTCGGCATGAACGCCCTCGCCATCACCGACCACGGCGCCATGTACGGCGCCGTTTCCTTCTACTCCGAATGCAAAGAGCAGGGCATCAACCCCATCATCGGGTGCGAGGTGTACGTCGCCCACGGCAACCACCTCGACCGCGGCGCCGCCGAACGCAGCCCGGCCCATCTCACGCTCCTTTCCCAGACGGACGAGGGATACCACAACCTGATCCAGCTGGTGACGAAGGCCAACCTCGACGGCTTCTACTACCGCCCCCGCGTCGACCTGGACCTCCTCTCCCAGCATCAGGCGGGCATCGTCTGCCTCTCCGCCTGTCCGTCCGGCGCCCTGCAACGCGCCCTCAAGGACAACAACGCCCAGCGCGCCGCCCAGATCGCGTCCCAGTACCGCGATGTATTCGGCGACCGCTATTTCCTGGAGATCCAGCGGCACCAGGACGTTCCCGACCTGGAACGGATCAACACCCAGCTGGTCGCCCTGGCCCGCGAGACCGGCATACCCCTCGTCGCCACCTCCGACAGCCATTACGTGATGCCCGAGCAACACGAAATCCATCAGGTTTACACCGCCATCCAGACGGACAGCGACCCGGACGAAGCAGACGGAATCCAGTTCCAGGACCGCTCCTACCACCTCGCGGCCCCCGACGAGATGGCGGCCTGGTTTCCCGACCTGCCCGAAGCCCTCGACAACGCGTATCAGATCGGCCAGTCTTGCCACGCCGACATCGGCATCGGCCAGAAGCGACTGCCGGAGTTCCCGGTGCCGGGCGACGGAGACGCCCAACAATACCTGACCGACCAGTGCATGCAGGGCTTCCACCGCCGCTGCCCCGACGACCCAGTCTACCGTCAACGACTCGAGTACGAGCTTGGAGTGGTGCGCGAGACCCAGTTTGCCGACTATTTCCTCATCGTTTGGGACATCATCCACCACGCCCGCCAGCAGGGCATCAAGTACAGCGTACGCGGCTCCGCCGCCGCCAGCCTCGTCCTCTACTGCCTGGACATCACCAACGCCGACCCCATGGCGCACCGCCTGGTGTTCGAGCGTTTCCTGAACCCAGAGCGCAAGGAAATGCCGGACATCGACATCGACTTCCAGGACGACCGCCGCGACGAGATCATCAGATACACCACCGCCCGCTACGGCTCCTCCCACGTTGCCCAGATCGTGACCTTCAACCGGTACGGCGCCAAGTCCGTCGTACGCGCCGTCGCCCGCGTCCGCCACGCCCCGTACGGCCGCGCCGACGAACTCGCCCAGGCAATCCCCACCAAGTCTCCCAACATCGCGCACGCACTGGCCAACAACCCACGCCTGTCCGAACTGACGAAAGCGGATCCCCAACTGGCATCCATCATCAGAGAGGCCCAGGGCCTCGAGGGCACCGTCCACCACACGGGCCAGCACCCGGCCGGCATCGTGATCGCCGCCCAGCCCGTCGCTGAGGTCACTCCCCTGCAACGCGCCACCGAGACGCCCAGCGGACAAGAGGACGCGCCTCACCTGACGCAGTACGGCATGGACGACATCGCCAAGCTCGGCCTGCTCAAGATGGATTTCCTCAGCCTGACCAACCTCACCATCCTCGACCAGGTCCAGCAAGCGGTTCCCCACGGCCCCCAGTCCCTGGCCGACATACCGCTCGACGACCCAGAAACCTACCGCCTCCTCAGCGCGGGCCACACATCCACCGTATTCCAGCTGGAGAGCTCGGGTATGCAGCGGCACATCAAGAACCTTAAACCATCCGACCTCGGCGACATATCGGCCATGATCGCCCTCTATCGTCCCGGCCCCATGGAGCACATCGACCGGTTCATCGGCTCCAAGCACGGCCGAGTCCCGCCCACCTACCCCCACCCCAGCATGAAGGAAATCCTGGACGAGACCTACGGCGTCATCGTCTACCAGGACCAGGTCCTGCAGATCCTCCAAGCTTTCGCCGGCTACTCGATGGGCGAGGCCGACGTGGTGCGCAAAGCGATGGGCAAGAAGATTCCCAGCCTCATGCAGGCCGAACGCGAACGCTTCCTGGAGTTCGCCAACCGCCAGGGACAGCCTCCCGAAGTCGCACGCCAGGTTTTCGACACCATCGAACCCTTCGCCGGCTATGCGTTCAACAAGGCGCACAGCATCAGCTACGCCCTCATCAGCTACTGGACCGCCTGGTACAAGGCCCACCACACGGCGGCCTACATGACGGCCGTCATCAACTGCCGCCGCGTCGACAACCAGAAGGTGCACCAGGCAGTGGCCGAATGCCAGCGACTCGACGTGCGGGTCCTGAACCCCTGCATCAACGCCTCTCACCACCAGGCGAGCGCCGAAGGCCCCCACGCCATACGACTCGGCCTCCAGGCCGTCCACGGCCTCACCGAAGCCAGCGCCCAAGCCATCATCGCCAGCCACACCGCCGGCGGTCCATACCAGGACCTGACCGACTTCTGCAAACGAGCCCCACGCCTGCCGGTCAAGCAACTCGAAATGCTCATCAAGGCCGGAACGCTGGACCAGCTCGCCCCACGCGAACACTGCCTCCAATTCTTGAACGAGATCACGTCCGCCATCGACCAGGAGGCCAACGCCCGCGAATCGGGCCAGATCAACCTGTTCGACCTCGGCTCGCCACACAGCCTCGACCACCACTTCCTCCACTACACGCCCTCCGATGCGCCGCCGGACTCCGCCGCCATGGCGCGAATGGAAACCGAGGCGTTGGGCATGCCCCTCAGCCGGCACCTCAACGACTTCCTGTCGAGGATAGCCGGCCCGAACGCCACCACATCCGCCGAACTACTCACCCAACGCGAAGACGGCGCCCAGGTGACGATCGCCGGCATCGCCCAGGACATCCAGCGCCGCACCACCCGCGACGGCAAGCCCTTCCTAACCGTCGAGCTGCAGCTCACGGACGGCGCCGTCGAGGTCATGGTCTGGAACGACCTCCTGACCCAGACGGAGCCGATCTGGATCGCCCACGCCCCGCTCATCGTCTCGGGCAAGTTGTCCCACCGCGAGCAGGGCCCCTCCGTATCCGCCGCCACGGCCCGCGCCATCGAGCCCGGTCAGGAACTTCTCGACGACCCACTCGACATCCACATCGTGGAGACCGACGACCCGATCGCGGACGACGCCAAACTGCAGCAGGCCATCATGACCACGCTCAAATACCCGGGCAACGACTCCGTCTACATCAATCTCCACCTGCGCGAGGGCAGTTCCGTCAGGATGCTCCTCGACCCCATCACGGCCGCCGCCGAGAACCCCGACCTGATCAGCGAACTCACCGACCTGTAGGCCATCCCGGAGCAGGCCCTCGCCCGAACGGAACAACCATGACGACTCAAGCAACCGCCGTAGCGGGCCGACTGCGCCAGATACGAGACCGCAACCAGCCCCGGAGCCAGCATCGCAGTGCCCAGCGCGTGGCGCGCCGGATCTACGCCGAGGCCAGCACGATCTACATCGTGTCCCCGAACTCATTTGTCGCCGCCTTCCCCGACGAGTCCGTCCTCGTCGCCGGTCCCGCCGCCACCAACACCCCGCGCGGCCAGGCCAAGACCAACCTGCTCTCCCGCGTGAGACAACTCCCACCCGAACGCAAGCACCAGCCGAACGCCCTGTCCGACTCCCGCTACTACGACATCGTCCAATCCATCTGCCAGAAAACGGCCGTATCGCAACAGACGGACGACGAATCCTGACCCGCCGACTCCCGTTGCCAGAACCAACTCCATGACGCACCGAGACGACGCTGCCCAAGATGACGGCTCCGCCCAGCCATCATCGCCATTGACCTTCACCATCGACCCGAGACCACCACCACCATGACGAAAGTAGGATTGTTCAAGTAGGCGAAAACGGAAATAGTCCACGACGGAATTCGTAATCTCCATCAACAGCAGTCTTATCAGCCTCAGCCGCTACACGCGACTACGTGGCGGTCAGGTACGCAACGCACTCCGGGATGTTCATCCAGTCCCGGACTCCCGCAAGGGATGAGAACTGCAAGGCCCAAGGACGAGCAATGCGAAAGCAACGCGCCGCAAGCCCAGCCCGGTTCACCGGACTAAAGCCTGACCCACACATTGGCGAGGATGCCACACACCTGCAAGGAGTTGACCTTACGGTCATGAACTACATCAACCACCAACCCGTACCCGTCTATTCGTCTGACGACCAGTCCCTGATGCCGACGCACCCAGCCAAGGCCCGTAAACTCATGCAGAAGGGCCGCGCCGTGCCGCACCACGTCAAGGGAGTGTTCGGCATCCGGCTGCTGGACCGCACCCGTGCACAGTCGGCTGTACAGGACGTCGCCCTCAACATCGACCCAGGCTCCCAGACCACCGGCATCGCGGTCGTGGCCGACGACGAGAACGACCAACGCACCGTCCTCGCGGCGCTGGAGATCAAGCACCGAGTTTTCACCATCAAGGCCACACTCACCAAGAGGCGTAGTTTCCGCCGCAACCGCAGAGCGCGGCTCCGCTACCGCGCCCCGCGCTTCGACAACCGAAGGCGTAAGCCGGGCACGTTACCGCCGCCCGTGGACAGCCTACGTGCCGACACCACGCGGATAGTCCGCATCCTCCGACAGATGTATCCCATCAGCAGCATCCGGCTGGAGCGGAACAAGTTCGACCCACAGCTGATGATGAACCCCGACATCAAGGGCATAGAGTACCAACGCGGAACACTGTTTGGCTGGCACGTGCGAGCCTACATATTCGACCGCGACGGCAGCCGCTGCGTATATTGCCGCCGTCGCAAAGTGCGTCTCGAGTTAGACCACGTACGGCCCCGAGCCATCGGCTCGGACCGCGTCGACAACCTCGTCGCCTGCTGCCGGCACTGCAACATCGAGAAGGCCAACCAGCCATCGAACAATTTCTGGCCGACCAACCAAACCTACTCAAGCGCATCACGGAACAGCTCCAACGATCCAGCCTGGCATCCGCCACCCACATCAACGCTGTGCTACCTACGCTCATACGTGAATTACGGGCCAACGGACTACCGCTAACTCTCACCGACGCCGCATCAGTGTCGTGGGCACGACACCAACTCGGTATCCGAAAAACCCACTGCTACGACGCCGCACTTCAAGGCAGAGGCTCCACCATCAAAAGCCTGCCCAGCCGTGTGCTCGTGATACAGCCCACCAACGGCCGCTCCAAGCAGAAGGCCAACGTGGACCGTCACGGCACTCCGGTAGGACGACCCTTCCGCAACCAGCAGAGACTGCCCAAGCATCAGCGCCAACACCACCCTGCGGCCGGCCACTCCGACCGACACCAACGCCACGGTCACCTGAATATCAGCACCGGAGACACCATTGTGCTCGACCACAAGGCGGGCCGGTCCATCGGCCGGGCCGTCATCAAAGTCAGGGGCACACGAGTCGCAGTAGGAAAACAGAGTGCCAACATCGCCCAAGCGCGAATCATCGCCAGGAATCCACGACACCGCACCCGATGGGCCATGCCATCCCAGCAGGCACACCACCCGGACGCCGTTGCGCATTCAACACTCACAACCGCCTGACGCTGACCGCAATCGTAACGCACACCAAGTTTCAACTGCCCCAATCCCCTACTTGAACAATCCTACATGACGAAAGGAGAGCCGCCAACCCATGAACGCAACACCCACCAACCGACCCGAGACACCGATCCCAGAGCCTCGCCAGGAAACCGACGGGTGGGCCCGCTCCATCCGCGGCAATCCCTACGTGGTCCGAGCCGGCGTACACGCCACGCTCTGTCAGAGCCGGAGCCCAGAGGGCGGCTGGCTGCTGTTCTCCACCAGCCACGGCCGCCGCAATCAGACCGACCTCGGCCCCAGCTCCGAAGCCCTGGCCAAACAACGCGCCGAGCAGTTCCTCAACATCTCGCGCTCCATGCGCCAGACCCGCATCAACCGCTGCCGCCAGCTGGTGCAGGAAGGCGCCAAGGCCCCTCCGGACCAGCGTGACGCGATCCTGAACCAAGCCGCCGCCCTCGCCGCCCAGATCACGGCCGAACTCCGGTGCCTGCCTGCCTGCCGACACCGGAGCAAGGACCAAGAACAACTCGCCGTCGTGATCGCCGCCGGCGCCACCGCCAGAAACGCTCCCGCCATGCTGTGACGCAACGCGGCCCCGCCTCCAGCCAAGCCGCCGCGACGCCTACGCGCCAACAACCCTCCGGGGCATGACGAGAGCGGACGTTTCACCACGCCCGCTCTTCTGCTCTGCCCACGCCGTCAACCCATCCCGCCCCCCGAACCATAATCACATTCAGGCCGGCATTCACAGCTCCCACGTCCGGGCCCGCGACCCGTTTACATACAAAATTGGCGCCCCACCACAATTCAAAGCAGGGCGCCATCACGCAACACGACCAGGACAAATGGCACATTACGCTGCATCTATCCTACCACTGCTCGCCACCACGGTCAACGCCGCCTTGTGCCAAGTAACTGTTCAGGGTTGAGGGGAAGTGAGTAATTGTCGGCAGGCGGTGAGGGGGTTCAAGCCCTGGGCCCGCCAGGTGCCGAAGATTGACGCTAGCGTCATCTTGGTTGCAGTGCCCTGGTTTGAGCGCGTGCCACCACTGATCTTCCGGCTGACCACTACCGGGCGCAGGCTGCGCTCGGCGGCGTTATTGTCCGGCGGCGCCGCCGGTTCAGCCACGAAGACGAAGAGCTCTTTGACGTGGCGTTCAATGCGTCGGCATAGCTTGGCCTGGGTTGCCGATGGGTCGTCGAGGAATGGCTGGCAGATGGCGAGCAGCCGTTGTTCCAGGGCCAGCTGGGTCGCCCGCCGTCGCAGCAGCGACGGGTGCGTGAAGGCCTTGGCCTGGACATAGAGACGGTGTACGGCGTCGGCCCACCGTGCCAGTGGCGCGTCCTCAGGGTAGAGAGTACGCCGGTCGTGGATGTCCCGCAGCAGGTGAGCCCAGCAGCGTTGTTTGGGACCGTCGTAATGGTGGTAGGCGGCGTAGAAATCGCTGACCAGCACGCCGGAGAACTCCTCGCCCAGGACTTCATCCACCACCGCCTTGCCCCGCCCCCGTCGCAGGAAGTACCGCTGGCTGGGAGTGCTGAAGGTCCAGACGTAGCCGTTGTTGCCGTTCTCCCGCCAACCGGTCTCGTCGGCATGAACCACCGGACTGCCTCGGATCCGTTCCACTATATCGGCCATCACAACGTGAGCCTGCTGAGCCACCCGCTTCGTGGCGTCCACGATGGCGCCCGTGCTGAGGCGCAGCCCATGCACGGCGCCCAGGTACCACTGGATGGTGCGGAAGGGCAGCCGGGCCTCTTCCCGCAGGGCAGCAATCAGGCTCATTACATTGACCCCCAGACGCTGCCGCCCCAGCGCCACGCCGTCCAGTTGCGCCGGTGGCACACAGCGGCGTCGGCAGCCCGGGCAGGTGCGGGCGATGTAAGCGTGCTCGGTAATCTGCACCGGAACTTGGGGCAGGTCAATGACTTCCCGAGTGCGCTGGGTCCAGCCGCCGGCCAGCTGAGTCCCGCAGTCGGGGCACTGTTCCAACGCGTGCTCCACCCGCTGGGTCGGCGTCATGCGGGTGCGGGCAAACCCGTGGGGACGGCGCTGGCGTGGCCCTTTGGGCTGGGCCGGTTTCCGGTCGGCTTTGGGCTTCAGACCGGGCATCCGACCCGAGCCGCTTGGCTTGGCCGGCCCCTCCAATTGGCCAATCCGCTTCTCCAATCGCTCGATGATCGCCTGTTGCCGGACGATAATGGCTTGCTGCCGGACAATGCTGGCAATCAGGACATCCCGGTCGGCAGTCTTGAGGTCAATTTCCGTATCCATACCCACTATATGACACAACCACCACCAGCAGCGCAAGGCTCCCAGAACCCCTATCGGCCAATCCACCTCACCAACTCTGAACAGTTACTGTGCCAAGTCAGGGTCTTTCGGTTTTCAAGGGTTGTCTAGGCCGAGGATGCGCAGGGATTGTCCTGGGGTCCAGCCGATGCGCCGCAAGGCCGCCGCGATGTTGCTTTCCCCGGCATGACGCAGCACGCTCACCACGCTCAGCACGATGTTGCGCACTATCGCCATTACCTGCGGCGCGGCCCCTTTCCGTACCCTACTGGCGTCTTCCCCCAGGGTTACATCCCGCACGTAGTGCAGCCGGTTCTCAATTTCCCAATGCCCCCGTATATGTCTGAGCATCGCCTTTGGCCCCACCTTTCCGTCCAGACTGGTGATGGCGTAGCGCGACTCAGTGGCGGTCTGGCCGCGGCCCAGGGCGCGTCGCGTGATGCGGCACACCTGCCCCACATCGGGCCAGTCCAGGTAGTCGTTGAGCGCGTCGGTAGCTGACAATTCACGGATTTCCCAGCGGTCGCCATGCCGGTTCCGGGTCCGCGCCTTCCGGTACTGTCCGCCCCGTACCGGCGCGGCGAAGGCCAGCGCGATGTCGTCGTAAAGTTCCCGCTGGTTCCGCTTCACGATGACCAGGTAGTCGCTGCCGGCGTCCCTGATCTGCTGGCAATAATCCCGCTGGCAGTACAGCGCGTCCCCGGTCACCAGATTGCCCGCCACCGGCAGCAGCGTTGCCGTCAACTCCCGGGCCGCCGTCAGCTCCCCCTGACCTGGCCCGACCCCCCTTTTGCCCCGCTACCAGGCCGACGCCATGGGCATAACCCGCCACCAGCCGCACGCCGGGCAGTTCCTCCCCGTGTATCCCGCGCAGCGCCTTGCCGTCCACCGCAATGGCCACCCTTTCCCCAGTGGCGGCCAGCCACTGCCGGGTCCACTGGGCCAGCGCCGCCTCAAAGGCGTCGGTGTCCAACTGGCAGAACACGGCGTGCAACGTGCTCACCGCCGGGGTCGTGGGTCGAGTGAAGCCCATGGCTGACACTGCGTCCGGGTCCTGTTGGCGCCCCCACTGGCAGATGGCGTAAAGGCTGCGGGCGCCGGAGAGCATGGCGCAGACGGCCAAGGTCAGGATGGCGGGCAACGGATGTCGCTTGCCCTGGGGCGAGCGTGGGTCGGGGACGGCGCCCAAGGCGGCGGGCAGGCTGCGGGCTAATTCGTTAGTCTCCATGACAACAGATTAGCCGCTTTTTTAGAAAACCGAAAGACCCTGTGTGCCAAGTAACTGTTCAGAGTTGCGGGGATCTGCCGACTATTCGGCCTATTGTGGAGGGGCAGCCAAGCACGAATTTCCAAAGCAAACCGTTGCCGTCCCCTCAACCCTGAACAGTTACTGTGCCAAGACCTGTTCGAGCAGTACTTGGCGTTCTGCGACCGGAACGACCTCGACGGTGATTGCTACCCGACCAACCCCGACGCGCTGAAAGCCTTCTACGCCACTCTGGGCATCGGTAAAAAAAGCCGCAAGGCCCGGAACCGGAGACGCTGGGTGAACGACGCGCTGTCCGGTCCAGCCCGCACCCACGCCGGCGTCGGCGCCAAGGCCGGCCCGCCGAAGGGCCCGCCGGACCAGCACGGCCGCCGCCATTACCGCACCCTGGAATCCTGCCGCCGCGCCGGCAGGAAAAGCGGAGCCGTCCGCCGCTTCCGAACCCGCCACCGCGACAACGACGTCAGGAAAGCGGTCCACCAGATGGGCCTGACCGTCGTCGCCGCCGCCAGAAAGTTCGGAGTATGCGAGAACACGGTACGCAACATCCTCCAGCGCCGCCCCTTCGTCAAGGGCTCCAGCTACGCGCCCCAGCACGGACATAAAGGACCTCCAACGAACATAATTAGACGGACAGCAGTCGCTGAGGCGCCGAGCCCGCCGACCGCCGCGCCAGCGGCGGCAAACCCGACCCCAACGGCCACCGGGCCGCCCGGCAGCGCGCCCTCCGGCGCCAGGCCCGCCAGCTCCAGTCCCGCAACGGCCCGGCCGATACCCGGAGCTGCCGACCCGTTCGTGCCCGCCCAGCCCGGCCGGCTGCCCGGCATGCCACCGATGCCACCACGCCCCTCACTATCACGGGCCTTCATCGCCCTAAAACTGCACTGGATACGCGTCGCCAAACAGCATCTCAATACCATCATCAGCCCGAGGATGAGATCCATACGAACGGGCCAAGTGAAATCCCTGGGTAAAGCCATCGACAACTACATCAACAAGATCGCCCAATCCGACGGCGAGCAACACGCCCAACGCGTCCGGGACGCCAGCGAGACGTGGCTGGCGCGCTCACCCGCTCGACGCCCGACCCGGTCATCGTCCTGCTCCACCACAGCCGGGACGCCCGCGCCAAGCGCAAACCGCGCGCCGCCACCCGTTCCGCCACCCGGTAGACCAGCGCCCAACCGACCACGGAGGCCACACCTCGCCATGCCCACCCACCTCCAGCACGACCTCTACATCGAGACCATCCAGTCCATTGCGAGCACCATCGCCATCACGCTCCAGGTCGGGCCCACGCAGGAACCGTATTGGAGAGCCATCCACCGCTTCCTGCGCGAGCCGCCGAACCCTCCACTCATGCACTGCCCGGTCATCGTCCCCCAGACGGGTTCGTCCCCGCCCACGCTCCGCGTCACCCTGATGATCAAGCCAATACCTCCCGGCAGTCCGCTCGACCACGCTGCCACCGACTGTTACATGGCCTGGCTCGATGCCTACACCAGCCCACAGTACGAGGAAACCCACCAACGATCCAAACAGACCTTCTGGGCCATGATGGACGCCATCGCCGACCAGTACGTCGGCGCCGATCACCACAGCATCCAGGACAGCCAATCCCTATCCCGCTTCGTCGCCACCATCAGCCAGCAAAACCCATGACCGAACCAGTCCCGCCACGACCGATCAGGATGTCCGGAGCCGGCCACTGTCCGCGCCGGCAGGCGTACCTGAGCCTCGGCTATGCACAGAGCAACCCGGCTGACGCCGCCGGCCACAACCGGATGGCGCTCGGCGACGCCGCCGAGCGCCTGATCATCGAGGGCATGCTCGGCGACGGCTGGACGGTCAGCCACACCCAGGCAACACCGGACGGCCACCAGCTGGAAATCGTCAGGTACGACCCACCCATGGCAGGACACCCCGACGGCGTCTGCCAGCACCCCATCCTCACCCAGAACCGGCGTTTCACCCTCGAGGCCAAGTCCATGAGCCCGCCGCTGCTCCAGCGCGTCATGGAGGAGGGCCTCGCCATCGTCTACCCCGAGTACCTGGACCAGGCTGCCGTCTACACCCACCACCTGCACGAGCACAACCTGGTCGACGAGCCGTTGGCCGCCGTATTCGCCACCATGGACCGCGAGGGACGACCCGCGCCGCCCCAACTCGTGACCTGGCCCAAACAGTACGTCCCGGAAGCCATCCAGCGCCTCCGCCAGACGTGGGACACCATCCAGCGCGGCCAACTGCCGCCCCGACCGTTCCTTCCGGACGACAAGCACTGCGCGTACTGCCCCTTCCGGACCGAATGCCACGGCACACCCCGGCCCCAGGACCGAAGCCGACAATCCCACCAGGCTCCCGAGGCGGCTCCCACCGGCCAGCAGTGGCTCGACGCCACCGCGATCCGCAACCGGGCGCGGGAAGAACTCATCAAACTATGCCCAGACCACACCCACCCCGCCGTCATCGCCGGACCCGTCACCGCCAGCTGGTTCATACCCACGAGCGAGCCACGCTACAGCCCCGACGTCCTGGCCCGATACCTCACGAACGAACAGATCAACGAGGCGCGATTGCCGGACGAACCCAAGCAGGCATTCTGGATCCGAGCCAACCAAAGAGGAGCAAAGCCCATGACGCAACCAGCCGCCGAACCCCAGGACCTGGCCTACCGAGTGTGCACCGAACTGCTGTCCGAGGCCACCCACGTGCTCGACGCCTGCGAGGCCGACCCCAACCCCTGGGCGGCCCGATACCGTTTCGACGCACTCAAACCGGTCGTGACCGAGATCGGCCGCCAGATCAAGCAGCTTCCCGACCCAGCGGAACGCGACACCTGTCAGCAGCTCTTCGACACCCTCACCCAGAAGGGTTCCCGGATGGCGCCTTCGATCCCAGTCATCTGCCAGACCTGCGACGAGCCGTTCGCTTTCGACGCCGACCGACCCCGCGCCACCACCTGCGGACGCTCCACCTGCACCAGGTGAACACACCCACCCCCACACCACGAACCGCGGGGTATCCATGACCACCATGGCCGAACCGGAACTCATCACGCTGCTCAGAGAGAACCATGTGCGGACCGCAGCGCGGCGTATCCAATTGCCGGCTTCTCGTCCAGGCCGGCAACCACAACCCCGAGCCATAAAATTGACGCCGCCCGACTTTACTCGGGCGGCGTACGCCAAAGCGAGAAGACGCAGAACCTGACGATCCTCCCGCTACCCATCCACTATAACGCCACCCTGCCCAGCACGTCAACCGGCCGGAGACGCGAACCCAAATGTCCACACACCCAGAACCCGAACTGGTCACCCTACTCCGCCAGGACGGGGTCAGGATCAGACGCGCCGGCCCCAACCAGTACTGGGCTCCGTGCCCGTTCCACGACGACACCAAGCCATCTTTCCAGGTCAGGCTGTCCAGGCGCGGGTACTGGCGCTTCAAGTGCTGGTCCACCGCCTGCGGACAGCAGGGCAACACATCGGACTACCGTCGCCTCACGAAACGCGAGCCGGACCGCAGCCCATTCACGGCCGCCGACCCCACCGGCGAGCGGCCGCGGTACGGCCCGGTATCGGCAGAGCTGCACGCCCGGGCGATGGACCACTACAACCACCAGCTGCTCCAGTACCCGGAAGCCGTCGCCTACCTGGAGAGCCGCGGCATCGACCCGGAACTGGCTCAGAGATGGGGCATCGGTTACGCGCCCGGCGACAGCCTGTACCGCATCCTGAGCCGCGAACTCACCGACCAGGAACTGGATACCTGTCCCCTGCTCTACCACCGCCGTCGTGAGGACCGCGCGTCCCGCCGGATCGTGATACCGCACCACGACGACCGACCCACCCACCATTGGCACACCGCCCGCGCCATCGACCCGGATCGCCAGCACCCGTACATGTCCCTGCCCGGCCACCGTCCCGCCCTGCTGTTCCTGCGCCACGCCGGCCACCGAGCGACGGATTCCATCATCGTGACCGAGGGACCGTTCGACCTGATGGCGACGCTTTCCGCCGGCTACCCCGGTGCCGCCACGGCCGGAAATCCGCACCCGGAGACCCTCTCCCGCGCCATCCAAGCCACCGGGTACCGGCAGGTCTACATACTTCCCGACAACGACGCGGGCGGCGCGGGTTGGGCAGAGATCGTCACCCAGGCGGCCCATCACGCCAGGGCCAGTCCAATCGTCCTGTCCTTGCCGCAAACATACTCTGATCCTGCGGAGACATTACTGCAGCGACGCCCCAGCCCGCGGACCGTCTACGGCACCATGCTGCGCGTCGCCACCATCCAGCATCAACCGAGCCCACCACCAACAGCGGATAACGATCCGCACACCAACACAAAGGAGGCCATCAACATGGCTGAATATTTCGGAGCCGGCATCAAATTCTTCGGCAACCTCACGCGCGACCCGGAGGACATCACCAACCGGGAACGAGAACGCCCCGCCACCACCGCCAAGTTCTCCGTCGCCAAGAACTTCCACCGCTACTCCACCGAGGAGCAGCGCAACGTAGAGGACAAGGTCTTCTACAACTGCATCGCCTTCGGCGTCCTCGCCGACCAGATCCTCAAGCGGAAGTCCGGTCAACTCGTCTGGGTCGAGGGAGAACACCAACCACGCGAGTTCACCGGCTCAGACGGCGTGCCCCGCGTCTCCCAGGACGTGCGCATCACCGACGTCAACGTCTACCTCACGTTCGACAACCCGACGCCCGGCGGGTCGGGCGAGTACCAGTCCCAACCCGCGCAGGGCGGTCAGCGCAACCAAGGCGGCGGTCAGCGCAATGCCCCACCGGCAGCACCCGCCGGCGACGAGCCGTTCGACATCGACGACCTGCCGTTCTAACAACAACCCCATCCCCATCATCCAACACCGGCCCGTGGCTCCAACCCCACCGGCCGGCGCCAGCATCACGAATCGCACCAGGAGCGAAGCATGACGACCAACAACCCCAAACTGGACGATATCCAGAGGTTGCTCAACAAGCCGCTGCACCCGGCACTCATCGAGCGCCGCGACACCAGCCGGCGCGAGCCATACATCTCCACCACCACCGCCATCACCCAGGCGAACCGCATCATCGGCGCCCTCAACTGGTACGTCGAGATAGTCGATCACCACGAGGTGAAGAACGACGTCGAGTCCATCGGCTACCAGTGCACCGTGCGGATCCACATCCCGAGCTGCAACTTCCAGGGAGAGGGCACCGGCTTCAATTCCCTCACCACCAAGGAAGGCAAGATCGTCCAGACGCCGGAGTCCCACGACACTGCTATCAAGGGCGCCGAGTCGGATGCCGTCAAGCGTGCCCTGCGTTACCTCGGCGACCCGTTCGCCAACTTCCTGTACGAAGACTCGGCCGTACGACGCGCCATGGCGGAAGCCGCCATCCAAGTCGTCGTCAAGCGGCTCGACATCGAGTACGCCGCCGCTGAACTCATCGTCCGCCGCCCCTACCAATCCCTGGAAGACGTACCCCTCAACACCAGCATGGGCCACTACTACGGACGCGACACCAAGCCCGCGCCGGAAAAGAACGGAGAGCCCTCCGAGCAGGAAGACCCAATGCCGGACGAATCGCAGCAGGACGACCGGCAGCCCGTCCATGAGCCCGCGCAAACGGCCGAGACTGACCCGGGGCCAGCGGCCCAGCCGGCCGTGCCGCCAAGCTCGGCACCGAACCAGCAGCCGGCGCCGGCCACCGAGCCGGTCAACGCCGGCCCGGACGACGAGGACCCATTCAGCCCCGACCAATCATCGTAGAGCAGCCGCCGGACCACATCCGGCGGCCATTCCACCGCACCTACGGACAAAGCCAATGACCCATCCCATCGAAACCCTAGCCCACGACATCGCCCAGTGCGAGCGCTGCCCGCTCCACCAGACGCGGAACAACACCGTACCGGGCACCGGTGATCCCAACGCCGACATCATGTTCATCGGCGAAGGCCCGGGCCAGCAGGAAGACCAACAGGGCAAGCCGTTCATCGGCGCCTCCGGCAAGAGGTTCGATCAGATCCTCCAAGCGACGGGCATCGACCGACGGCGCGTATTCATCACCAACGTGCTGAAGTGCAGAGCCCCGGACAACCGCAACCCCGCGCCGGACGAGGTCGCCGCCTGTCGACCCTGGCTGGAGAGCCAGATCGAGGCAGTCAAACCGCGCCTCGTAGTCACAATGGGCAACCCCGCCACCCAGTGGTTCCAACCCGGCACCAAGATCAGCGACGTCCGGGGCAAGATCATGCTCCACAAGGACGGCTACCTGATCCTCCCCACGTTCCACCCCGCCGCCATCCTGAGACGTCCCACCCTGGAGGACAGCATCCGGCAGGACTTCTCCCTGATCAACCCCTGGCTGAACATGGCGACGCCGCCGCCCGAGACGCCACAAGGCCCCATCCCCGACGGATGCGTACCAGGCATCCTCCAAACCCTGCTCCGGCTCATCAAGGACCTGCAACAAACCTACCAAGACCCACGCCAGCAGCGCCAGGCACTCATCACGCTCGCCATTTTCACCAGGGCGACCGAACGCGCGCTGGCCGAAACCCCCAAGGGAGAATACGCCGACTGGTGCCGCCACCTGCTGGCCCAGTGCATAGCCGCCGGACGCGAGACCGGACAGCGCATACCCCAGATCTGTCGAGACTGCAACGCGTCTTACTACCCGAGCGGAGATCCCAACGAACGCTCCCGCCAGTGCCAGACTTGCCAGGCCCCGCCAGCCGACCCGACCGCCCAACCATAATGACGCCATGAAAGCCGCCACTCAAACCAACGCAGACGCCGTCGGATTGCCGACCATCAACCTCACCGACCAGTGCACGCCACCGGCCGACGCCAAGGTGAGGATCATATCGCGCCGCGGCAAGACGCTCAGCGCCATCATCATCCCCGCCTCCTGGCACACACCTCCGCACGTCATCAAGGCCCTGCCCGAGCCCCAGGACGAAGCCGGACGGCGCCTGGAGCAACAACTCAGGGCCATCGGCCTCACCAACTTCGAGTTCCACGACTACCCAGACGGAGAACACCATGTCAGATCACCAAGCTGACGCCAACCAAATCATCCAAGCAATCGCTCAAAAACTCCAACAACAACTCCCCCCTCCCGAGCCTCCCGCCAATCCGGACGCAGCCCGGCACCGCATCACGGTCGTGAGCCGGTTCGCAGCCAGAGTCGACCAACTCGTCAAGCAGCATGTCGCCTTGGCGCCTTCCCGACCAGTCGTAGACCAACTGCTGCACGCCGGCCGCCAATCCAGCGATGCCGTCCCATACCGCTGCTCCGAGTGCACGGCACTCTTCCACCACGGGCCACCCACGACGACGGCCAGCCTCTGCGCACAGTGCAAACAGGAGCAAACCCTCCGACCATAACAGGATAGGCGATTTCGCTACTCAATAAAGTAGAGCAGTAAAACGACGACATGAAGGCAACAGCAATGAAACCGACGACACTGCAGTACCCGGCCAGTACATCAAAAGCCGGCTACCGCCAACTCGAACAGACGATGCTACAGATGGGCCACCTCCGCAACGCTCTGATCCGACACCGCGACAGCGCACGCGGAGCACATCGACACACCTTCAACCTGAACCTGCAGAACGCCCACCTCACGGACCTGCACCGCCACGACCCGACATTCAAGAAGTATGCCCGCCGACTGCTGGAGTCGGTCGCCCGTGAGGTCAACAAGTCCTACCGCACCTACTTCAAACATCCCGACGTCGGCCGGCCCAACACCGCAAGTCCATACCAGAACCGCACGCTCGAGATATCCGAGCCCAGCGTCGAGCACCTCAAAGTGAAGCCGAACGGCTGGGCCACCATACGGATCAAGGGACTACCCACCATCAGGTTGCAGACCGACGAGCGGATGCCCACAGACGCGCAGCCACGAGCGATCAGGATCACGCTGAAGCCGCGCCGGCTGGTCGTATCACTGGTATATCAGCAGGAGCCCAAAGAACTCGGTGAACCGCCAAAGCAGTCGGTGGGCATCGACCCCGGCGTGAAACACAACATCACGGCCGTCAGTGATGACGGCGCCGTTTTGCAGATACCAAGCTTCGACAGCCGCCCGCACCGCAAGGTCAAGCGCCGTCTGCTCCGCAAGCTACAGCGGCAACGCGACGCCGCACTGAAAGACGGCCGCGCACGTTTCACCAGCCAAAAAAGCACCATCGGCACAATCAAACGGCGGTTTCGCTGGATCGAAGGACCTTCGAAGAACTACCTCAAGACCCTGGCCGAGCTCCGACGAGTTGAGCAGAAGCGCCAGGACAGCATGAGAGGTTACCAGCACCGTCTTTCACATCAGCTAGTACGGAACCACCAAGTCGTCTGCATCGAGGACACGCAAACGAGCAACATGACCCGCTCCACCAAGGGCACCGCAGAAGAACCGGGCACCAACGTGAGCCAAAAGACTGGCCTCAACCGGTCAATACTCGCGCAAGGCTGGTACGGCCTACGAACCAAGCTGGAGTACAAGGCCGAATGGTACGGAAGGCAATTCGTCCCAGTACCCGCGCACCACACCAGCCAACGTTGCTCGGCATGTGGCCACGTCGCTGCCAGTAACCGACTGAGCCAATCAGTCTTCCGGTGCGCGAATTGCGGCCATGCAGCCAACGCCGACGTGAATGCGGCAGAGAACATCAGGCGCCAGGGCCTCGACATCCTGGCCAGGGCAGGAGCACCCCTGGGTGTACCGCCATAGGCCCCTGAGGGCCAGTAAGCGCGACACAACCCCGCCGCAAGGCAGGGATAGCGCTGTACACATGAACTCGCTCTACCGCGGTAGTAGCGAAATTTCCTAGCAACAGGAATAACGCTGCACCCCGCCAGCAACGTCCCGCCTTCAGCCGTGGCTCCGACGCCTTCGCCGGGGCCACGCTTCATGTTCCAGCACCCGAGGAGACGACAACCTTGACCACCATCCCGGCACCCAGCCAGACCCCGCAGCTCTACGAAATACAGCTGCCGGACATCTACGCCCTATGCGACGCCTGGGCGATCGACACCTACGGACACCCGGACATGCCCCGCACGGACCTGCTGGCGTTCCTGTCCATCACCGCCCCCATCACGACCGTCAAGGCGATCCGCGCCCACCTGACGGTACGCAAGGAGGCGGGCACCGCCTACATCACCCCCTACGGCAACGAGATCGAGCCGGCAGACGACCAGCGCCGCACCGCCCACCTGCGTCTCCTGCTGGATCCCCAGATCTGGCAGACCCGCCTGCCGTCCCTCCGCCGCCATCACCACCTGGTGCTGGCCCGGCGCGACCCACTACCCGATGAAAGCGGAGAGGACCAGACCGACACCTTCTACTGCTTCGCCCGCTCCCCCGCCGGCGGCGCCACGTCATTCTACCGACAGTTCACGAGCCGCAGCCCCACGCCGTCGATTCCACAATGGGCGCCCCAACTCTGGCAATACCTCCTCGACAGCGGCGGGGCGCGACCCCTGGAGACACGCGGAATCAGCGGCTGGCGCTGCGACATCAACTACGCACAGTTCGAGGAACACATCTGCCGAGAAGTCGCCAACCGCCACCTGCCGGTCAACATCGTAACTGTTCAGAGTTGCGGGGATCTGCCGACTATTCGGCCTATTGTGGAGGGGCAGCCAAGCACGAATTTCCAAAGCAAACCGTTGCCGTCCCCTCAACCCTGAACAGTTACTCAACATCAACGCCGCTGGCTGAACCTCAACCAACAGGAGACCAGGAAAAACCATGCGAAAAGAAGGATGGGCAAATCAGGGATACTACCCAACCCCCGAGCGGGTGACGTCAATCGTAGCATCCTCCGTCACCATGCTCCCCTACCGGCGCGTCCCGATCACCGACGACTGCATCGACCAGTGCCGCATCCTGGACCCCTGCTGCGGCGAGGGCATCGCCGTCCAGCAGTTCGGAGAGATCCTCGAGCAGCGCGGCAATTCCAAGTTCCAGACGTTCATCTACGGCCTGGAGATCAACCGTGACCGGGCCAACAAAGCACGTGCCGTGCTCGACCAGGTGTGGAACGCCGACATCGACCAGACCCGCATCTACCCGGACACCTACCACTGCCTCTGGCTGAACCCGCCCTACGACTGGGACCGCGACCCCGAGACGGACACCACTCAGCGCCTCGAGAGCCGCTTCCTGCATAAATCCACGCCCGGCCTCGTCCCGACCGGACTGCTGGTCTACATCATCCCCTACCACGTACTGGCCCACGACGCACATTACCTGGTAACGCATTACGACCACATCAACGTGCTCCGGTTCCCGGACCCCGAGTACGAAGATTACCACCAGGTGGTGGTCACCGCGCGGAAACGGCACGCTCCGGCCCAGATCATGCCCAGCGACCCGCAGGTCGGAGACCTCAGAAGCCAGGCCCACGACCTCAACTTACCCATTCCAATGCAGGAGCTAACCGGCCGGCGACCACTGCGCCTGGAGATCGTCTCCAACAGTTCACCCTACCTATACCCGCCCCTCCGCGTCCTGCGCTACGCTCCCGACGAGGTCCACAACGCCCTCCAGAACGATGGACTGTGGCATAAGCGCGAGATGCGCGACCTGTTGGACAGCAACCACGACGCCACCCGGATACGCCCCCTCGAGCAGCTGCCGGCCGGCCACGCCGCGATGGCAGCCGCCAACAGCATGGTGGACAACGCGCTCATCCCAGGCGCCACCGACCAAGACGATCCCATCATTGTCCGTGGTTTCTTCCGCAAGCGCAGCAGGGAAACGATGCGCACCGAGGACATCGTCGTCCGCACCGACCACTTCGAGTCCAACATCCGCGCCATGAACGCCGTCACCGGCCAGATCGATGAGGTGGGGTCAGACCCCCAGGGCCTGAAAACCTTCATGGACACCTATGGCCCAGCGATCCGCCGCCATATCGATATCGCCTACCCGCCCGCCATCGACCTCGATTCGCCGGCCTGCAGCGCCATCCGCGAACGCATATCCGAGCTCAGACGGCCCCTCATCGGCAAGCAGCTCAACGCCGCCACCATCGGCGCCGCACACCTCAAGAAGAACCGTCACCTCAACCTGTACTTCACCCAGGGGTCCGGCAAGACGTGCACCGCATACGGCGTCGCCCATGGCATCGAGGCCAGCACCGTCGCCGTCATGACGCCCAGCCGCGTCATCCGCAACTGGATAACCGAGATCCGGTCCGTGTGGCCCGACGCATTCGTCCGGGTGGTGGACAACAAGAAACCCATCGGCACCCGCCGGCCGGCCAACGCCACCGAGCTCACCCGCCGCCCCGCGCCGTTCGCCCGCGCTTCCCTCGAGGAAATACGACGCATGGAGTCCTGGGCCACCCCCGATACCCCCATCTGGGTCCTGTTCAAGAAGGACGCCGCCAGAAGCACCTATCCCACCCAGCAGGGGCTACGCTGGATCGGCGACGACAGCATCGAGCCGTTCCGTCCACTGCGCCACCTGGCCCAGACCGAGCAGGACACGAGATCCCACGCCACCGCTCCATTCCGTCGCGACAACGGCCCGGACGAATCCAACCGCCCCGTCCCCATCCTCTTCCGGGACCAGTACGGCAAGACCCACGCCCTGCCTGAAGATAACCTCCCGGTCGGCACCTGCCCCAATTGCTGGTATCCGATCACGATCCACGAGAAATGGAACCCCAGGGACCGCAACGCCGTCTGCCTCAACGAACGCCGCCGGTACGAACGCACCGTCAACCCGGAGCAACTCGAACAATACCGGGCCGAGGCCAAGGAGCAAGGCCGAGTCGCCGGCCGCTACGGCGGCACCTGGTTATCCACGCACCAAGCAACGGTCACGCCCGAGACACTGAGCGCCGACCAGCAGCGTTACAACCGCTGGCATCCCGCGTGGCTCGCCACCCAGACGGAAGAGGACGAGGAAGGCTACCCGGCAGATCTCCCGCCGTATTGCGGCGCCAACATCGCCCACGCCGCACGCAACGGCAGAGGCCGAGCCACATACTCGTACGGCGACTACGCTTCCCGCTACCTCCGCCATTGGTTTGACGTTTTCATCATCGACGAGGCTCAGGACTACAAGGCCCGCGAAACCGCACAGGGCGAGACCGCCCGACGTCTCGCCCAGCGGTCGAAGAAGACCATCTCCCTGACGGGAACCCCGTTCGGCGGCAAGGTGTCGGAGCTGTTCTTCCTGCTCGCCGCCCTCCATCCAGGCTTCAACGACCAGTACAACTACCGCGAGCTGGCCGCATTCCGCCGCGCCTACGGCCGGGAGGAAACCACCTACAACGTCGCCGACGATGGTTCAGGAGCCGCGGTCGGATCCCACAGCCGCCGCCGGGAGACCAAAGCCTCCAGCCGGGAGATTCCCGGCTACCACCCCGCGCTCCTGGAACTTTATTGGGAAAACACCATCTTCATGGACATCCAGGACGTCGACCCCAGCCGACAGCTGCCGACCCTCACCCAGAGGGCGCACCTCCTGCCCATGGACGCCAAGCCCCAGCAGATCGACGGCGCCGAACTCTCCCAGCAGACGGCCTACGAAACCCTCGACGACGCGCTCACCCAGCACGTCAAGAGCTATCTCCAGAAGGGCTCCAAACGGCCCCTCAGCCAGTACCTGCAGGAGACCACTCACCTATCCGGAGAACTGCTGGCAAGGCACCCAGCCGGAGGACCCCATCACCCGCGATCCCATCATCGTCATGCCTCCGCTCAGGGAGGACTACCTGTACCCCAAGGAACGCGCCCTCCTGGAGCTGGTGACAGACCAGCGCGCCCGCAACCGACGCTGCCTCGTCTACTGCACCCACACCGGACGCCGCGACACGACCGCCCGGCTGATGGAGATCCTGAAGCAGCACGACTTCCGCGTTTTGCAGCTGAAGGCCGGCACCGTCGATTCCGAGGAACGCGCCGAGTGGCTGGCCCGCGAGGCGGAGCGCAACGACATCATCATTTGCCACCCGAAACTGGTCGAGACCGGCGTCAATTTGTTGGAATATCCGACCATCATCTGGTTTGAAATAGAATACAGCATATTCACCACGGAGCAGGCCAGCGCCCGTTCCTACCGGATCAACCAGCACCGCCCCGTCGAGATCTACTACCTGGCTTACCAGAACACGATGCAGGAGAGAGCCCTCCGCATCATCGCCCGGAAGGCGGACGTCAGCCGCACATTCCACGGCGACCTTTCCAAGAACGGGCTGTCCGCATTCAACCCGGATCCCGACGACATCCGTGAGCAACTGGCCCGCGAACTGCTGCGCAACGGACACCACGACCCGGACCCGGACTTCAACGACACGTCCATCGAGGACCTACTCGCCTCCAAGGACCTGCAGGGCGCCGAATACACGTTCAAGCCCGAGCCCGAGCCAGTCGCCGTCCGGGTACCCGCCCCACCCGCTCCCAACAACTGGGACAACCAGGGTGCGCGGCAGCTCTCCATGCTTTTCGACTGACGCTGGCGCAACCCGACCCGAACCGGCGGCCATAATCACATCAACGAGCCACCATGCTCAACAGGAGGTCCAAATGGACGCCGAGGTCAAAACCATAGAGCAGCTTTTCTCCCAGCCGGTCCAGTACGTGATACCCCAGTTCCAGAGGTTTTACGACTGGGAGAAGGAAAAGCAGTGGGAACCGCTTTGGGATGACGTACGAAACGTCGCCGAGGCTGTCCTCGCCCACGACCCAGAGAAAGACCAGCGAGTCCCGCCCCATTTCATGGGCTCGCTGGTCCTACAAGGCGAACCCATGCCCAACAAAGGCGTACCGACCGAACTCGGACGGCGCCAGATAGTGGTCGACGGACAGCAGCGCCTCACCACCATCCAGGTCCTGGCCCGCGCCATCATTGGCGCAGCCGACGCCCTCGGCCACGACCAAGAGGTCGAGCCCCTGCGTGTCCTGATCGCCAACATCGGCCTCCCCGACGATTGGCGCTACAAGGTTCTGCAGGCACACCCCAGAGACGTCGCCGCCTACCAGAACCTGATGAACGAAGACCACGGAGACAAGTCCTTCAGAGACACGCCCATCCTCGGCCACGACCGCGACATCCCGGCCTGCCATAACTACCTGACCCAAATGGCGTCCGAATACCTCGACCCCGACGACCCGGACCTCCGCGCCCGACAGGTCCACGCCCTCCAGCAGACGATCTGCCAGCACCTCCAGTTCGCGATACTTACCCTGGACGACGACGAGCAGCCGAACATGGTGTTCGAGACCATCAACGCCCGCGGTCAGGGACTCGCCGAACACCAGCTGGTGAAGAGCACGGTCATGTACCAGGCCGGCGTCAGCCTCGACGGCGAAACGGCCAACAAGTGCTGGCACGCCTTCGACGACGACAACTGGTGGGGCGCCCAGAATCAGGACACCGGACACATCAGCAAGTTCCTCGCCGCCTGGCTGGCGTCCGCCCGGCTCAAGAACGTCCAGACGCAGCGAATTTCCGCCGAGTTCCGCGCCTTCGTCAACCAGTGGAAACGGGACCAGGACAACGTGTGGCCCGCGTTCGACCTCATGAACCACGCCGGCCTCACGTACCACAACATCATCACCCGAGCCGACAAGGACTACGGTCTCTTCCACGCCGACATGACGGCCATCAACGCCCAGTTCACGATGTCCGCTTGCCTGTGGATGATGGAGCCAGCCAATGGCCTCGACCCAGAGGAAGCGGAGAGGATCATCGAACTCCTGGAGAGTTACGCCTTCCGGCGGGCGCTGGTCGGCAGATCGACCAACTTCCTGCCCATCATACTTACCATGCACCAGGCGGCCCAAAACAGACAGGACATCAGGGAGAAGGTACGCGACTCCATACGGGATCTCACCTCCGCCCGGCCCGAGTACTGGCCCGAGGACAAGTTCATCAAGGAGCACGTCGCGCTCAACTCATGCAAGGCCGGCAAGCCGATCCGCACCATCCTGCGGCGTGTTGAGGATCACCTGAGAGCCGAAGCGCCAGCCACGCCGCTCCCTCCCGACGCCACGCTCAGCGACCATCACCTGATGCCCACCGCTCCCAGCCAATGGGATCCGGCCGGGAACTGGCCCGTCAGCAGAGGCAACCGGTCTGCCGCCACCGCCCGCCGCAGCGCCCTCGTCAACCAGATTGGCAACATCACGATCATCGCCGGCAAGCGCAGCCAACTGAAGAGCAAGGAAACCGTTCCCTGGACGCAGAAGCGCGACCTTCTGCAGGCCGGCACCACCCTTCACATCAACGAAGAACTCCTCGACATGGAGACCTGGGACGAGGACGCCATCCAAGCACGGAGCTCCCATATAGCCGACCTGGCGACCCAGATCTGGCGCCGCTAACCGACGCGGGCATCGCCCCCGCCATATCTCCGGCTACCGCGCTCCGCTGAACCAACACCAGAGCCCAAAACCGGAGGTATCACCCCATGCTCACCGACAAGTGGACGCCCCTACACTGGCGTCACGGCTGCTGGGTCAACGCACACACCAGATCCAACGGAGCCGCCGTCAAGCGACACTGGCGCGCCGGATCCAACGTCCGCGGCCACTACTCGGCCAACAATCCAGACCAATTCAGACAGCCCGGCAACGCACGGTCCGGTGTTCCCAAGGCCCGCCGCATCGCCTGGCCACGTCCCGCCAAACCGAACCACGCCACTCCCATCGTGGTCCCGCCCAGCCTCAACAATGCCGCCCTCGCATTGGCCCTGGCCCGCAACCCCAGCTACCAGGTCCAGCCCCAACCCCAAGGCGACCGACCCCACGGTCTCGCCGCCCTGGTTGCAGTCATATACACCGACGCCGACGGACAGAGAAACCTGCAGTCGGGGCTCACCACCGCGATGGGCGCTGTCACCATCCCGGACCACGCCCTGCAGATAACGCTGGAATGCTCCATCGAGATGCCAGGCGCGCAGACGGCAATCCTCCGCCTCGACACGCCGGTGTTCTTCAACGCAGACCAGACGGTCGCCACCGCCCACGGCCACCAGGTCAACCCCGAGCAGGTCAACCGTATCCTGGAACGCCTGACGCCCGCCAGCCAGGAACCGGCCGCCAGAGCCCGCCAGCGCAACGCCGTACGCCAGTCCCTGGGCGCCAACGACCCGGAGCAGGCGGTACGCCACGCCATCACGGATATCCTCACCCTGGCGGCGCCCCCGGACCTCAATCTAACCCAGCCGGTGACCATCCCATGCCCCGGCACCGGCTACGCCATCACGGTCCATCCACTGCACGCGGAGCCAGTCCAAAACTCCCCCGGGAAGCGCCGCCGCAAAGCCGACCCGACCAGTGCCCGATAATCACCGCACACCGCGCGTGAAACCATCCGAGCACGGAGTCACCACCCATGACGACCCTTCCCATCCCTTATCAGCCCATCCAGAGATGGACCATCGCGACCACCGCTACCCTTGAGCAGTACTCACAGGCCCTCACCAACCTGGCGGACGCCGTCCCGCAGTGGATCAGCCGGATGCAACAGCGTCGCATCCACCATGCCGAGCCCGAAGCCCGCGTCAGAGACAACGCCATCCTGGCCAGCATCCTGCTCATGGAGAACGAGATCCTACGACTGCGACGCAAGCCAAACCGAGACCTGAGCGCAATCCTGCACGCCGCCCCCCGCCAGTATCCCCCAGACCTCCACGAACTCGTCGATCACCTGATTGACCTCAGCGACGCTCTTTTCGCCCCTCCCGACGACCGCGTCATCACCCCATGCTGGTTCGACCACGCCGTCGTGCCCGGCTCCGAGTCCGTCCTGCTCCAGGACATCCACACCATCTGGAAAGAACACTACGACAGGATCACCCAGGACACAGAGCTGATCGCGCCCTTCTACTACGACTGGCCCACCGCCATCAACCAGGAAGCCCTGCCGCCCCGGGTCGCCGTGCGGCATAGCCACAGCAGCCGCCAGGGCTGGACCGGCGTCTCACTCCAACCCGAAGCCGCCTACGACGCGATATTCAAGATCGCACAGGTCAAGCGCGCCGGCCACCGGATCATGAGCCAGGACACCGCGCGACGCACCGCCCGCCCTTCCGTCCCGGCGTGACCTCCGCTGGCGAGCCGCCGAGCAGGAGCCTGCGCCACGTGCGGAGAGCTCTCTCCGACGCGTTCTCGCCGGCCCGGCGCCTCGTCGCCTCCGCGCGGCGGGGCGCATCGAGCCCACCCCAACGCAGGGAGAACATACCCTTGAACGAAACACAAGAACTCACCGGCCTGCTCATCGCCCTTGAAGGACTCGACGGGTCCGGAAAAACCACCCAGGCAACCCGAATCACCCGCGAGCTGCAGAGACGCGGACACTCCGTATCCCAATACAAGGAACCGGGCGATACCCCCACGGGCCGATTCCTGCAACGATACCTGAGCGACGGCGGACCACAACACCCCGTCGCCGCCGCCGGCCTGTTCCTCGCCGCCCACGCCGAGATCATGCACGACGCGATCCTGCCCGACCTCCACGCCGGCCGCATCGTGATCATGGACCGCTTCACGCCGTCGTGTCTGGCCTACCAATGCTTCCGAGACCACGTTCCCGAAGCTCCGATCCTGCAACTCCACCACCATGTCCAGCCGCCCCCCCTGCCGGCACACTATCTCTTCCTCGACCTCAAACCCGAAGTTTCCGTCGCCCGCAGCCAGGGACGCCACGACCAAGGCCACGACCCCAACGAGCTCGCGGACCAGGAAGCCCGCGCCATCACCCGCCACGGCTATCTTCACCAGATATCCCGAGACCCGGACCACTGGAGCATCATCGACGCCAACGCGTCCTGGGACTCCGTCGCCTACCGCATCCTGGCCGAGTGTCTGGACATCATCAGCAACCGCATCTGACACACCACAGCGGTCAAACGCCACGACACCAAGGACCAGAACACATGATTTACCTGTACGTCCGAGTTCCGGCCGGCGACGAAGGCCCGATCGCGTTCGCCTACCAGCACCACTGGACCCACATACGCGGCGTCATCTGGGCGCCCAACTCCACGAATCCAGCCATCCGTACCCCCGCAATATAATGTCACCCAAACACCCACCCCCGCGTACACTCGATAGGCGCCTACAATGACAGCGCAGAAACAGGCCGGCAACGACTCCAAGAGAAGAGCCATACTGGATTGCCTGATGAATTACCAGCGTCACAACGGCTACTCGCCGAGCTAGCGCGAGATCCAGGAAGCGTGCCATTTCAGCAGCACGTCCGTCGTCCACTATCACCTCAGCGCCCTCGAGCGCAGTGGCTACATCATCTGGAACCGCAGGATAGCGCGCCATCCGCGTCACTTCCGAGGGCAGGGCGGTCCGAAACCGGTCCCCACTATGACGCCCCAAAACGTCACATCCAACGGCCCGCCGGACACGGCGGGCTTTTTGCTGTCCACGCCACCGCGAGAAGGAGCCCACCATGACCTGGACCATCAAAACCTATCGGAGCCTGCCCGGAGCCACGCCTGTTCGGGACGTACTCCACATCGAGGCCCCGTCCCTCACCGCAGCCATCGAACGAGCCGCCGCACTCGTCAACCTGCACCCCGGGTTCAGCATCAGCAACCTGCGCTAGACGCGCGAGGAGGCCCCCCAGCCATGCCGACCGAAACACCACGCCGACACCTGGTCCAAGCCTACGTGACCGAGGTCGAGTACCGATCCATCAACCAATGCGGTCCCTACGGCCAAGCCATCCTGACCAGCCACAACCGGTACTCCGACCAGCCGTACTCAGAGGACGACTTCGCCGCCATCTGCCGCGACGCCGTCCTCGCGGCCGGCCACATCCAGAAACTGGCCGAATACGACTACCCGGCCCTAGAGCACCGCCCCACCAGGTGGGTCCGGAACCCCGAGTTCGACGTCGCCGCCTGGAGCCAGCGCCAACCGGCGACGGCCGAAAACGTACCCGAGGCCCCGTGATTGAGTACCGCACCGGCGACGTATTGGCCGCCGCCGACTGCCAGGCCCTCGTCAACCCCGTCAACTGCGTCGGCGTCATGGGACGCGGCCTCGCCCTGGCGTTCGCCCGCCGCTACCCAGAGATACTGCCCGATTACCGACGCGCCTGCCGCGACCGCGCCCTGCGGCCCGGCGTGACCAGGATCCACCAAGTGTCACGCCAACCGACCCGCTACGTGGTCTCGTTTCCCACCAAGGATCACTGGCGGACACCCAGCCAGCTCGAGTGGATCGAGCAGGGCATGGAGAGCCTCATGCAACTGCTGGATGACCACGGCATATCGTCCGTCGCCATACCGGCCCTCGGCGCCGGCCTCGGCGGCCTCCCCTGGGCCAGCGTCAAGCCCATCATCGTACGTCACGCCGAACTCTACCCGCACGTCAGGACCGTCATCATCACGCTGCCCCGCCCGTAACTGTTCAGGGTTGAGGGGAAGTGAGTAATTGTCGGCAGGCGGTGAGGGGGTTCAAGCCCTGGGCCCGCCAGGTGCCGAAGATTGAGGCCAGCGTCATCTTGGTTGCAGTGCCCTGGTTTGAGCGCGTGCCACCACTGATCTTCCGGCTGATCACCACCGGGCGCAGGCTGCGCTCGGCGGCGTTATTGTCCGGCGGCGTTTCCGGTTCGGCCACGAAGACGAAGAGCTCTTTGACGTGGCGTTCAATGCGTCGGCATAGCTTGGCCTGGGTTGCCGATGGGTCGTCGAGGAATGGCTGGCAGATGGCGAGCAGTCGTTGTTCCAGGGCCAGCTGGGTCGCCCGCCGTCGCAGCAGCGACGGGTGCGTGAAGGCCTTGGCCTGGACATAGAGACGGTGTACGGCGTCAGCCCACCGCGTCAGCCGGTCGTCATCAGGGTAGAGAGTGCGCCGGTCGTGGATGTCCCGCAGCAGGTGAGCCCAGCAGCGTTGTTTGGGACCGTCGTAGTGGTGGTAGGCGGCGTAGAAATCGCTGACCAGCACGCCGGAGAAAGCATCGCCCAGGACTTCATCCACCACCACCTTGCCACGACCCCGTCGCAGGAAGTACCGCTGGCTGGGAGTGCTGAAGGTCCAGACGTAGCCGTTGTTGCCGTTCTCCCGCCAACCGGTTTCGTCGGCATGAACCACCGGACTGCCTCGGATCCGTTCCACTATATCGGCCATCACAACGTGAGCCTGCTGAGCCACCCGCTGCGTGGCGTCCACGATGGCGCCCGTGCTGAGGCGCAGCCCATGCACGGCGCCCAGATACCACTGGATGGTGCGGAAGGGTAGCCGGGCCTCTTCCCGCAGGGCGGCAATCAGGCTCATTACATTGACCCCCAGACGCTGCCGCCCCAGCGCCACGCCGTCCAGTTGCGCCGGTGGCACACAGCGGCGTCGGCAGCCCGGGCAGACGCGGGCGATGTAAGCGTGCTCGGTAATCTGCACCGGAACTTGGGGCAAGTCAATGACTTCCCGAGTGCGCTGGGTCCAGCCGCCGGACAGCTGAGTCCCGCAGTCGGGGCACTGTTCCAACGCGTGCTCCACCCGCTGGGTGGGCGTCATGCGGGTGCGGGCAAAACCGTGGGGACGGCGCTGGCGTGGCCCTTTGGGCTGGGCCGGTTTCCGGTCGGCTTTGGGCTTCAGACCGGGCATCCGACCCGAGCCGCTGGGCTTGGCCGGCCCCTCGAATTGGCCAATCCGTTTCTCCACCCGCTCGATGATCGCCTGTTGCCGGACGATAATGGCTTGTTGCCGGACGATAATGGCTTGCTGCCGGACAATGCTGGCAATCAGGGCATCCCGGTCGGCAGTCTTGAGGTCAATTTCCGTATCCATACCCACTATATGACACAACCACCACCGGCAGCGCAAGGCTCCCAGAACCCCTATCGGCCAATCCACCTCACCAACTCTGAACAGTTACCCCCGCCCCGCCTGAGATGACCCATCCCGACCAGCTCGCTAAAATGGAGCAATAACCATGAGCAAAAGGACCCGCACCGTTACGACGGACGGCAACGCGATCATCACCGACCAGGGCCGCCTCATCACCACCAACTGGCGTAGCCTCACGCGCGGCCACGGCCGCTGCCGGGCCTACCAGGGCTACACCTGGGTCGTGCTCCGCCAGCCGCAGGGCTACCTCGCCCAGCTATCCGGCAACGGGATGCCGGCCGCGCGCCGCTACTTCCGATCCCAAGACGAAGCCATACGCTGGCTGGATGCGAAGTCCGCGACATGACCCCGCGAAGTTTGAGCAGAACCACCCCAATGCTCCAAACCAAGACCGCTAACAATTTGTTGTGCAACGTTCGACACCGCAACTTCCAGAAGGATGACACCGCGCTACGTCCCTTCGTAGACCACTTGTGCTACGCTTCCAACCATGAGTACCAGAACCGCTGTCCTGCCCCTGGTCAACAACGCTTCCACCTCCCGCGTTGTCGGCTACCTGGCCAGCCAGCAACGGCTGGCCTATAACCACGCCGTCAATATCCTGAACCGCGAGCCCAGCATTCCCAAACGCGCAGCCAAAGGTTCCACCTTCGGCCTCAACAAACGCATCACCGCCTGGCGTAACAGCAACCCCGACCAGGCCACCGCTCCCTATCACATCCACCAGCAAGGCAGCGAGGCCGCTTTCGACGCCAACCAGCTACTCATCACCAGCCGGATGGAACGCCTGGCAAGAATCGCCAAGGCCGTCGAGGACGACGAGCAGCCCCACCCCCGCGACATCAGGCCTCACCGCCGTACCCTGAAACACCGGTCCCGCAAGCACGGCACCCAGACCCTAACCGTCCGGGCACGTCAGTTCATCACGCCCAAAGGCCGCTACACGTTCACCATCACCGGAGTTGACCACATCTTCCGCACCCGCCGGCCTCTGCCCGGCAACATCGCGTCCATCCAGTTCGTCGAGATTCCCGACCGCCGCCGCGCCGCCAACGCTCCACTTGAAGCCAAACTCTACGAGCTCCACATCGCCGTCGACCACGACGACCCCGAACCGGCCGACCTCGCCATCGCCACCCTCGACGACTTCCAGGGCATGGACGACGGCGTCAAGAACCACCTCGCGTTCTCCGACGGCACTCGCTTCTCCTTCACAGAGCTTTACCCGCGCAGACGGCCTCACCTGGAGCGCCGCGTCATCCAGGGCAAGCCAAAGGGCTCCAAGCGCAGACGACGCTTCGAAGCCCAGCACCTCACCAGAAACCGGAAACGCCAAGCCGACAAGTGCCGGCAGGTCAACGCCGCCGTCATCAACCAACTGGACACCGCTAGGCCCGCCGCCATCGCAGTCGAGGCCAAGAGCGTCGTAAACCTCATGCGCTCCGCGCGCGGCAAGGGCCGTCGCCAAAAGGCCGGCCTCAACAAGGCGCTCGCCACCGTTGGTCTCGGCCAGAACCAGCAGATCCTGGTCAGCCAATCCCTCAAGAGAGGCATCCACGTAATCCCCGTCCCAGCGCCCGGCACCAGCCAGACCTGCCCGCGCTGTGGACACCGGAATCGGGAGAACCGCGAAAGCCAAGCGAGCTTCCGGTGCCGGAACTGCGGATGGACAGGACACGCCGATCACTCGGCCTCCATCATCATCCGCAACCGCGGCTTTGTCCGCACCACGGAACGTATCCACGGATACACCCCAGGTGTGGAAGTAGCCCCCACCGGGTGGCGGGAACAGCCATCCGGCCCGGGACAGCCCGCATTGCTGTCCCGGGCTCAAAGCACGCCCCAGCCGAAGCGCAACGCGACGAAGCCGTCGAGGTCCCCGAGGGAGAAACGGTCAGGGTCCGGGGCGCCAGGCCGGACTACCCAGGTCCTCGGTACCAGCAAGTCGCCAGCTGGGGCCTTGCACCCACCGAACAGCTGCGACCAATCCCTGGAAACCAGGCCAGTCCAAGGTGCACAAACACGTCTGCTATGAAGCATTCAACAACGTTGTATAACGTCGTTGAACGAATCATGGCCTAGACAGGTTCCGCACGAACGAAACATCAACGCAGCGGTCAACCTGCGCGAATTGTTGATCCTCCCTACCGACAGTGGGGTGAAGCTCCGCAACGGGAAGGCTCTGGCCGTTTGTTCTCCAAACGGTGAAACCAGTCCGAATGACCGGAGAACAGCAACGCGCCGGCTTAGGCCGGCGCAACGCTGACTGTGAATGTCTGATAGGTACCGCCTACCACACGTTTGTCGCAGAGAGCCAGCCGTCATCAAGGAAACCGTACCATGAAAACCCGAATCGCCACCCTCGCCACCATCATCGCCCTGCTGTTCATCGTCGACTACGCCACGTCACTTCACCAACCCGTCGACGCCCAGTCCAACCACCCGCCGCCCACGTCCGGCATCCAGGCCCGAGACGGCAACCTGCCCGGTCAATCCGTCGTGTCCTGGGCCATGGTGCCCGACGCCACCCACTACCGGGTCGGATACATCAACAGGCTTGATTACGAAGCCCTGCTGCTGGCCAACCCCAACGCCGACTGGCGTCAGACGGTGATCTTCACCGAGTTGGCGGCCAAAGACCTGATCCACTACAGCAACCGCACCGAGTTCACGGTCCAGCACCTCGAGCCCGGCGTCCAACACTTCTTCACCGTCCTGACGAGCAGCGACGCCGACTGGGACTCCGAAACCGTATACGGCACCTTCGTCTGGCCCACCGTCATCCCCTGGATCGTGCACGTCGCTCCCGCGACCGCATCCACCATCCCCGACGGCGACCCGCCGACTCCGGACCCCACCGCGGTTCCCACCGCCCAGCCTGACCCGACGCCCAGCCCGACGGCCGTTTCAGGCCAGTAGAGCCGCGTTTCAACTCCGGTCCCGCCACCAGGGGCCACCCCGCCGGCTGAACGGCCGGCGCCGACGACGGGAGCCGTCCAAGACGCCCCCGGCGCCGCCAGATCAGGCCGCCGCCCGCCGAGCATCCCCCCGCACCACGCCAGGCATGTATGCCCCGCCAATGCGCCAGGGAGGATGCCGGCCGGCATTCCCGACCCTGCTAAAACGCCACACTGAATGCTGCGTCCGATGCGACGACATCCAGCCAATACGAGCGTCATGAACGCCAAAGGAGCATACCCATGATTGCCGACGTGAAGAACGCCACACCGACGATCACCACCGCGACCCCGATCTACCGGACCAGGATGGGCGAGCGCGTGGAGTCGATACTCTTCGTCGACCAGCGCCCGACGCGGCCCCTCGGCATGGAAACCGCATCCTGCCTCAAGTGCCGCACTCCCTACACCTACTGGAACCATTACCAGAACGATACGGACCTGCAGTGCATCAACTGCGGCCACTACCTCGCCACCTGGGTTCCCAAGTAGCGATCCAAGCCAAAGCCCCCAACTGAACAGGAGGACCAACCACGATGCAACTATCATGCCAGAAACAGCCCCTCGAAGCCGCCCTCGACATCGTCGCCCCGGCCATATCCCGCACCAGCTCCATGCCCGTCACCCAACACGTCCTGATGGAAGCGGACGGAGGCACCCTCCGGTTGGCGAGCAACAACCTGGAGACGGCCATCACCACCCAGTGCGTGGCCATGATCGAGGAAGCAGGCGGCATCACTGTACCCCACAAGACGCTCGCCGACCTGGTGAAATCCAAGCCCAACGACCAGCGGATCGACATCACGCTCCAAGGCGCCGAAGACAACGAATCCGTCCTGCTCGTCTCGTCGGGCCGCTCCGTCACCCACATCAACGGCGCCGCCGCCGCCGACTTCCCGCCGCCCATCGCAGTCAAGGAAAGCCACCGGGTGGAGATCAGCCCCGCCGACCTCAGCCGGGCGATCGGCCTCGTGTCCCCGTCGACCGCCAAGGACAACAGCCGACCCGTCCTGCAGGGCATCTACATACGGTTCGAGCCCGAACATCTGACGATGGCGGCCGCCGACGGCTTCCGCCTCTCCGTGTTCCGACAGCAGGCGCCGCTCACCATCGAGGACGCGATCTCGGCCATCGTACCCGTCACCACCATGCGGACCATCGCACGCCTCACGCGGGGCCTGACCAAGCCCGTCAAGATCTCGATCGCCCTCGACGGCTCCAGCGTCCTGTTCGAGACGGAGACCGCCCAGATCCGCAGCCAGCTGATCGCCGGCGCATACCCGAACTGGGAACAACTCGTCCCCGAAAGACACGAGACGTCAGCGCGCATCGCGGCCAAGGACTTCCAGCAGATCTGCCGCACCGCCGAGATCTTCGACATGAAGGAGAGCACCAACATGATCCGCCTCCTGCTCAAAACGGCCGACGGAGAGGCACAGCTTCAGAACGAGATCGTGGCCTCGTCCAGCAACGAGCAGGTCGGCCAATACGTGGAGGCCATCAGCGCCGAGATCGATGGACCGGACAACAAGATCGCGTTCAACAACCGCTACCTGCGCGAGCTGGCGTCCATCCTCCCGACCGGCGACATCCGGATCGAGGTCAAGAACGAGTCCTCACCCGCCCTGTTCACGCTGGCGGACTCCGACGAATTTCTCCAGGTGATAATGCCAATGTACACCCAGTGGTGACCCAAGACGACCTCCTGGCCGGTCCGCCACAGTAGCCGGCAAGCAGTTTAGCCGCACCACAGACCGCAGGCCGAGACATCCATGCGCGCAGACTACCACATCATGCTCGGCAACGTCATGGACATCCTGCCCACCCTGCCGGCCGCCAGCATCGACTGCGCCGTCACGTCGCCGCCCTACTACGGAATGCGCGACTACAGCGCCCCGCCCTCCGTCTGGGACCAACCGGGCGAATGCGACCACCACTGGTCGCAGCCATTGCCGGGTCAGTCCCGCTTCTGCAAACGCTGCGACGCCTGGCTGGGATCACTTGGGCTGGAACCAACCCCACAGCTATACGTCCGCCACCTGGACGCCGTCTTCCAGGAAGTGCGCCGCGTGTTGACCCGCGACGGCACCCTATGGCTCAACCTCGGCGACTCCTATACCGGCAGCGGCAAGGGCAAGGGTTCGGGCCGCAACAAGTACACCAACACCGGCCGCGGCAAGGCCACCCCAGGCGAGCGCCTCTACGGACCACCCACCCCCATCCCGCCGGGCCTACGCCGGAAGAACCTGCTCGGCATACCGTGGCGCACCGCGTTTGCCCTCCAGGATAACGGGTGGATCCTGCGCTCAGACGTCATCTGGCAACGCCCCAACACCCCGCCGGAGAGCGTCAAGGACCGGCCCACCGGCGAGCACGAGTACCTGTTCATGCTCACCAAACAACCCATGTACCACTACGACGCGGACGCCATCGCGGAACCCACCACGTCCGGCAAGGGCTACCGGAACAAGCGCTCCGTATGGCGCATCAACAACCGGCCCTACGCCGGCGACCACCCCGCCTCTTTCCCGGTCGAACTGCCCGAGACCTGCCTGCTCGCCTCCTGTCCGCCCGACGGCACCGTCCTTGATCCCTTCTGCGGCAGCGCCGCCACCGGTGTCGCCGCCCTCCGCAACGGCCGCCGTTTCATCGGCGTCGAGGTCAACCCACGATACGAGAGACTGGCCCATCGCCGCATCCGGGAGTCCCTGGCCCACGCCAACACATGAACGCAACGAATCGGCGCCAACCGGCGCGGGAGGCACCCAGATTGCACTATCAACGACCCAACGATGAGACGCCCATGGACCCTCAGCCATCCGACCCAGAAAGGCCACCCATCAAGGTCGTCATCACCATCACGGCCCTGCTCACCCTGGCCGCGGTCGCCCAGACACTGGCCCACTTCTGGGCCGCCCTCTCCTGGCTGCCCACCTTTGCTGCCGCCGCCGCGTTGTCGGCGTTGCACAGGATCAGGCCCAGCCCAACGGCCGTCACAATTAGACACCGTTTGCTCGCCACCCCCGGTTGGCCCTCCCGCGCCCTGCACAGAGTGCTTGACAGGATCGGACAACGCATCCAACGCCACCGCACCGGCGAAACTCAGGCCGATGCCGAATACCAACACCCAGATGGAGAAGGGCGATGACCTTGCGGGCTGTCCCCAACACCAACATCCGGAGTTGCATATCTGCCAGTATGCAAACATCCGACTCTGCATGGTGACATAGTTATCAGCTATTTCGACTGGCACACAACCCCATATCCCAACCAATCCGAAAGTAGGGTAGTTCAAAATTCGGAAAGAGAAGATTGTCAGTGACGATTTCCAACATCTGAACAGCAAGCTGCCCTATCAGCCTCAGTCAGTGGCATTCACCACTGACTACGTCGCCGTCAGGTAAGCAACGCACTCCGGGATGTTCATCCAGTCCCGGACTCCCGTTCGCCGGGATGAGAACTGCAAGGCCCAAGGATGAGCAATGCGAAAGCAGCGCGCCGCAAGCCCGGAGGCTGGCCCAGCCGACCCCCAACACCTGACGCAGACTTTGGCGAGGATGCCGCACACCCGCAAGGAGACGACCGTAAGGTTATGCAATACACGGATTACCAGCCCCGCCTGTCTACAGCTCGGACTACCAGCCGCTCATGCCCTGCCCTCCAGCCAAGGCCCGCAAGCTCATCCAGAAAGGCCGCGCCGTCCCGCACCACGTCAAGGGCTTGTTCGGCATACGCCTGCTGGACCGCACCCGCGCCGAATCCAGCGTGCAAGACGTGGCCATCAACATCGACCCCGGCGCTCAGACCACCGGCATCGCCGTCGTGGCCGACGAGGAGGATGACCAAAGCACAGTACCACGAGGACGTCAGAACCAGCCGAAATCTATTTTTGAACAGGCCCACCAAAAGGAGAACCACAATGGAAGAACAGCGCGTTCAGGCCCTCGGCGACAAGTTCGGACCGATGGTCGAAAACGAAACGGGCGTCTCGCTCGGCCTCAACTTCGGCCTGGCGAAGGCCGCCCTCCACGACGCCATCTACGCCAATCCAAACGCCAGCGACGAGGAGATCCTGCAGCAAGCGATGGAAAACCTCCGCAACCCGGCCGCAGATGTTGAACAGGTCACGACATGACGACACCAGCCCTTCCCCGATCGCTCCCGCGCCAACTCCGAGCCATCCGCGCCAACCGGTATCACCAGTACGCAGACATTGCCGCAACCTCGGCGCGATTCCTGGAGATGCTCGCATCCTACGGCGCCTCGGAGCCCACCGTAACCACCATGCGGTACGCCATCGCCGAGGTCCTGGGCGACACCCCGGACACCACGCCGCCGCCAGCGCAGCCGCCCAACACCCAGGGCATTCCCGCCGAAATTCGTCGCCTCAGCATCGACGTCAAGCGCACCTGCCACCAACCGAACGCCAACCTGGACAGTATGATCGACGCACGTCTCGACCAAATCGTCAAAAGCATCTGCCGCAACGATTAGGGCCCCTGACCAGCCCCGGAACGGAGCATCAATTGGACACTTTCACACCAACCCAGCGCTTCAAGGTTTCCCACACGGGAATGGCCGAACTACACGCCGCCCGCCGTGGCAACTGTTGAAGGAACTCGTCCAGAACTCGTGGTACGAGGCGCCGGAAGCCACCGAATGCCGGGTGACGATCGACGCCCGGTCCGCGGAGACGACCATCAAGGTCACGGTCTCCGACGACGGCCCCGGCTTCCGGGACATCACCGACGCCTGGACGCTCATGAACCGTTGTAAAAATGGTTGACTTTAGTCACAGACCACAGTCAGCCAAACCCCTGCGCCGTCCCAACAGTTCAAGACGGCTCCACCCGGGAGTCTCACCCAAGAACACCGAGCTGGTCCCCGCTCAAGCCACCCCGCGAGCCTCAGCCCGCACGACAGCCTGAACCGGATTGAGTTGGCGTCTCCGCTTCCCCAGCCAGTGCTGCGCTGCAAGCGCCGGTCTCAGTTGCCCCGCTATCGCGCCCCAGTACGTCCACACGTGCTTCACTCGCTTCCTCACGGGTACGGTGAAGGCGACCTGAACGCCATTGCCAATGGGGGCCACCCACCGGCGGGGGATGCGCTCGGAGCAACCAAGCAAGCGTCGGGCCAGCACCAAGGCCGCTGCCTGGTGCACCGTCAGCCCGTACCGCTCCATGAACTTCACCCGGCCCACGACGGAACTGTACGCCGGGTTGACTTGGTGTACCTCAACTCCCTGACGGTAGCCGCGGGAGAGGTACTCGATCTCGACTATAACCAACTCGAGTCCATGCCCGACCGAGCGATCACCAACGCCAAGCACCCCAACATATACCACGTCTCGTTGGTATCAAATCCCGGCAGCACAACCCATTTGGCCCGCCTCGGAGTCCGACGTCAAACCAATGCGCAAGGTCAGCCCGTTTTCGTTTGCCTCACCCTCGACGCCAAACGCCAATGCGTCAACCCAGAATAGTACGCTGACACATATGAAGTAAACCGACTCCCGGATCGGCCACCATGAACCCCAGCACCCCACATACCAAGGCGCGCCGCTGGTGTAGCGGCGCGCCAAATCTAACCATCCCACGGAGCCGCCAACCGCTACAATCCACCCGCTCGCCAGCCCAGCGTTTCCGCCGAGACCAACGAATCGAGTGAGGATTCGACCGCGTGGAGAAACGACTACCGCCGCCTCTGCTGCCGTAACCTTCTGTTGAGTTTTTTCGCCTGCAACACAGATGTACCCACGCAAGCAACACCCGCGCCGACTAACGCCGACATTGATACGAGCCCGCCCAAGGTGATCAGCAGGTCCCTGTCCGTCAATGGGACATTTAGATCCTTGGTGAAGGCCAAATATGATCCGAATATTGCGACTCCCGAGATCACACCCGACAGCCAATTGCTCGATCTCACGACTTCCCTGATCACCAATATGGCCACGCACAGCGTGATCAGACCTGGTTGGAAGGTTATCTATTCTGCTGGTGTTACCTCTCCGGCTGTGATGACGGACAACGTGAGCCAAGTGGACACCCACCACCAATTCACGAAGGTGAACAGATACCACCGCCTTCTCGGTCTCCAAATCGCCCTCCGGACGCGCCAAGCCAAGACTCGCCTGCACCGCTGGATTTTCTCCATGAAAGTCATTCCATCCTTGTTTGCCATGCAATCTTGCCTGTCTCTGCTACATACTGGCGTATCCCGATAGCGCCATCACCACATCCAACGAACACCATCAGTTTACGGACGAGCTGCCGCAAGAATGAGCCGGTCCAATCATTGCCGCAAGCTCTGCGTGGGAAAGCCATACCGGCCAAATACGCAGCTGTCGTCACAGCCCCATAAGTACCGCTCCAAGGAGACCAACCGCAAAGACTACTGCCGACGACATTACCGCCTGCACCCGGTACGCTCACGAGAATGGATGTCCGATGCATGGCGAATTATGAGCCCATGATTGCCGCGGAGACTCCAAAGGTGAACCCGCTGACGTGACCGTGCGCCCGTGTCCCAGTGGCCGCGACGAAGCCAACAAGGCTCAATCGGAAGGGCATTCACGCTTCTTCCCGTAGCATGGCGACCAAGCTGAGCACGTTGACGCCGAGGCGCTGCCGTCCCAAAACCACACCGTTCAGTCCCGCCGGGGGCGTGTAGCGGCGCCGGCGCTCCGGGCAAGTCCGAGCAATGTAGACGTGCTCGGGGACTTGCGCCGGAACCACCGGCAGCTCGATGACTTCCCGAGTGCGCTGGGTCCAGCCGCCGGACCGGTGGGCGCCGCAATCGGGACAGTTCTCCATCACGTGCTCCACCCGGTGGGTGGGCGTCAGGCGCGGGCGGGCGAAGCCGTGGCGTCGCTGCTTTCGGGGCCCCTGCTGCGCTGGGGGCTTCCGGCCCGATTTCGCCTTGAGGCCGGGCATTCGGAGCGGGCCGCCCAGTTTCGCCTGGCCTTCCAGTTCGGCAATCCGCCGCTCCAGCCGTACAATCATCACCTGCAACTCGGCAATGACCGCCTGTTGCTGCACGATGATGGCGATGAGAACATCGCGACTGGCGGTGGTCAGGTCAATTTCGGTATCCACTCCCTCTATATGACATAACCACCGGCACCCGCGCCAGCGTCTGGCAGCCCGTCTTCGGTCAATTTACTTCACCAAGTCTGAACAGTTCCGAGTTGCCGACCGCGCTACCCAGGCCGGAGCGCCGCGGGTATAATCGGCTCCACCGTCCCGTTCGAGCGAAACCCGGCCAATCCGACAACCCCCGGAGGCCCAGCATGACCACCGCCAAGCCCAGCGCCACCTCAACACAGCAACCAGGACAGGAAGCCCGCTTCCGCCTGCCGGAGCCCCCCAAGCGCGAGCCCGACGAGATGACCAGCTACGACCACCTGTACAAGCCCGGCAACGCACGCTACCTGGCCGTCCACTTCGGTAATCCCGATACCACGCTGGTGGAAGCTGACCGCTGGATCGTGCCCAGCCCAGAGTTCAACAAAGCACGGGCACGCCGGCCAGACCTGCTCATCGCGTTCGGCGTGAGTGCGGCCGACTACCGGGCCAGCAACGGCTACGTTGTCTCGGGGCAGGGCAAGCCGCCGGACTTCGTGCTGGAAGTGGCGTCGGAGAGCACGGCGGAGGCTGACGTGGGCGCAAAGCGCGACTACTATGCCGAGTTGGGCATACCGGAGTACTGGCGGTTCGACGAGACGGGGGAGCATCACGGGACGCGGCTGGCGGGCGACCGGCTGGTGGACGGGCAGTACCAAGCCATGGTGATTGATGAGCTGCCGGGCGGCGTGCTGCAGGGTTACAGCGCGGCGCTGAACCTGCACCTGCGGTGGGATAACAGACAACTCGTCTGGCACGACCCAGCCACTGGGCGACGCATCGTCACCCTGGACGACGAAAGGACCCGTGCCGACACCGCCGAAGCCCGCGCCGACAGGGAACAGGAAGCCCGTATAAACGAGCAGGCCCGCGCCAACGAGGCCGAAGCCCGCAACCGGGAGCTGGAGGCGGAGCTGAACCGGCTGCGCAGCAGCTGACAGCAATGCGACCCAGCGCTCGTCCAGAAGCAGACGACTGGACACCACCGAAGCGGGCGACGCCGTCGGCGTGCTGCTGCGCGGCGTGGACCGCGACGAGGTCGAGCGCAGCCACGTCCTAGTCGCGCCGGGCTCCATGAAACCACACAGCAGGGCGGAGGCCGAGGTCTACGTCCTCAGCCAGGCCGAGGGCGGCCGGCATACGCCGTTCTTCAACGGCTACACGCCCCAGTTCTACATCCGCACCTCCGACATGACGGGCAAAGTCTCCCTGCCGGCCGGGATCGAGATGGTGCTGCCGGGCGACAACATCACGATGACGATCGACCTCATCACGCCCGTGGCGGTCGAGGAGGGCCTGCACTTCGCGATCCGCGAAGGCGGCAGAACCGTCGGCGCCGGCGTGTTCACCAAGATGCTGGAATAGGACGCCAGCAGTCACGGCCGGAGGGGGCTAGGCCAAGACGAACTCCCCAACCCCCGCCCAGCCATACCAGCAGGGCAAAGCGGCAACCACAGTCCCTACATGGTCGCCGTTCACGAGAACACGCAGTTATTTCGGGAGACTTACCATGCAATACCTGGACACCGTCATCAGATCCGACGAGACGGGCAGAGGCTACCTGGTCAGCTGCACCCTCTGCGCCTGGTCATCCGCCTACCACCACCCGTTGGGCGAGGCCGAGCGCGTGGCGAGACAGCACCTCGAACGACACGGTCGCACAGCCTGACGACATCACAGCCACCGAGAGAGGCCATCAACATGCCCCATCACTATCCCTTCCGCCTCACGCCCAACGGCACCGATCTCTCCTGCTGGCAATGGATGCCTCAAGCGAGGCCAGACCCCCGAGTACCTCCTGGTAGACCAGAACGGGGCTCACCTCGCCCGCATCATGCGCCGAGACGAGACCACCTGGGCAGCGGACACCGCCATGAACGAAGCATATCTGTGGACCCGAGAACTCGACCTGGAGCCGGTCTCCGACACCAGTCCCTACTTCAACGAGCCCTGGGAATCCGCCACGTTGCCAGACCGCAAGGAACGCATCGAACGAGACCTGGCCTACGCCGCCATCCTCTACCCAGCCGTACCCGATCCCATGACGGTTCCCGCGTGTTCATCCTCGGCCTAACGGTACCGTGCTCCACGTTCCTCCAACTGCTGGAACGAGACTGCCGCCGCATACGCGGAGACGACTACGCCGCCGGTTCACTGGCGCAACTCGCCGGCGACCCCTCGGACCAGCCTCCCTCCAACCCCGTCGTCCAGGCCCGTTTCCTGGCGGAAGCCTTCCAGGTTCCCAAGGGCAGTTGGCCCCCGCGCGTCAAGAACGCGCTCGAAGAGGCCATCGAAATCCACTCCACGGCCGGCGCAGCGTACGTGGATCTGGCCCGAGTCGGCGCCGCCCACCACGCGCGCGCGCCAGCAACGATCCAAGCCACCCAATACGGGCTGAAATCCCTCGACCCAACCAGCAGAAACCAGCGCAGACCAAGCAGCACGAACGCCATGAGGAGCGACGCGCGCGCGCGGTTCAACCTTGCATCGCCGCGCTCACGTCGTTCAGCCAGCTCAACGCCTCCTTCCCAGCCCTATGAAGCCTTCTCCTCCGAGCCAGAGCGCCCCCAAGAACGTCGGGGCGTTTTGTTTGGCACCTCACCGTCCACCTGACCCAGCCCAGAGACCAAAATCACCCAGACGACCCACCAGGAGACGACGCCACATGACGACCCTCGCCCAGACCGACCCCGCCGCTCAGCACGCTCTGCTCAACCTCAAGAACGGCGCCGCCGAGCTGTCCATCATAGCCCGCCGCGCCCAGGAAGCGGCCGACGCGCTGCCGGCACTCATGGCGGACCTCGACAACCGCAACAGCATAAAGGCGGCCAGCAACGTCGAGGTCCTGTGGGAACTCGCCCACCGGACGGGCGCCTTCAGGGAACCCCAGGCGCAGTACACCGCCCGGACCGCCGCCCACGAGATCCAGATGCTCCGCGACCACAAACAACCGCAGGACCCAGCATGGCTCGCCCAGTCCGCCAATCGCGCCATCGCCATGATGTTCCGACTCCTGGCATCCGCCCTCGAGGCGGCGCCCGACAACGTGCCCGGCAACGTGCCCGAAAACCGCGCCGCGCAGCCCAAGACCCGCTACCCCGTCATCATCCAGCCCGGCGAGCGCCCTGAAACCACCTGGCAGGACGAGCTGATGCATGCCGGGGGCACGCCTATGGAGGTCTACGTCATCGGCTCCATGACCAGGGAGCAGCACCGACGCGTCGCCGGACACCAACACATCGAGTCCGACCTCGGGTACCTGCGCTCCCATCCCGAAGGACCGACCGTCCTCGACATCCACCTGGCGCACCAGGACGCGTCCGCCATGGCGGACGCGTGGCGCACCCAGACGAGCGAGGAATGGGAAGCCACGCCCCTGGGCGAACTGGACCCGCCGGCCCTGCTTGCGCTCATCAACACCGTCAACGAGGCTCTGGACAGCGAAATGGACGTGGCCTACGAGCGCTTCGACGACGAATTCGTGGCGCGACACCGCGACGCCTGGGCCATGTTCATGCGCCCGGCCGCGACCGTCACCCGCCAGGACGCGCCGCCCGGCGACTGACGGCCATGACCACAAACAGCATCCAGGTCCACCACGGCGACTGCGCCGAACTGCTGCCAGGACTCAACCTGCAGGCCAACCTGATCCTGACCAGCCCGCCCTACGACCACCTCCGCCACTACGGCGGCGACGAGTTCCACTTCCCGAGCGTCGCCGACGCCTGCGTGGCCAGCCTCGCGCCCCACGGCGTCCTCGTCTGGGTGGTGGGCGACGCCACCATCGACGGCAGCGAAACCGGCACATCCTTCCGACAGGCGCTCGGTTTTCTCGACCGCGGCCTGCTGCTCCACGACACGATGATCTTCCAGAAACGCGCCGCCGGCAGCCCGAGCAAGTACCGCTACTACCAGTCGTTCGAGCTCATGTTGGTGTTCAGCAAGGGCTCCCCCGCGGTCGTCAACCTGATCGTAGACCGTCCCAACTCCACCGCCAGCCGGCAGAACAAAAAGCGCCGACTCGGTTTCGGACGCAAGAAAGACAGGCCGAACATCGGCCACGCCCACGACTGGCAGACGCCGGACCTCGGCGTCCGGACCAACGTCTGGACTTACGATGTCGGCGGCATCCGGACCCAGGACGACCGCATCGCGAGCCGACACCCAGCCCGCTTCCCGCTGCTGCTCGCCAAGGACCACATCAGGAGCTGGACCAATCCGGGCGACCTGATCCTTGACCCAATGGCCGGCAGCGGGACCACGCTACGAGCTGCGCTGGACCTCAACAGACACTCCGTCGGCATCGACACCAACGAAGAGTACATCCACGTCATCAACCAAAGAGTCGCGCAACGCGTCCTAGTACCGTTCCCAGATAGATTTGTAATAATATTAGAAGGCAGCCATACTGGGGCACGATCTTTGTGTGAGGAGGTGCCCAGCCATGGCTGCCATCAAGTATAAAGTCGCGCTGACCGAGGCCGAACGCTCCCGTCTCAATGCGGTTTCCCAGCGAGGCAAGGCGTCAGTGCGCACCGTGAAGCGGGCGCTCGCGCTGCTCAAAGCTGACGAAGGACTTCGGGACCGTGAGATAGCCGGTGTGCTTTTGATCAACCCCGCTACCGTTGCCAGAACGCGGAAGCGGTACGTGGAGGAAGGACTTGAGGCCGCCATCAATGACCGACCGTGGCCGGGCCGGGAGCGCAAGCTGGACGGCCGGCAGGAAGCGCACCTGATCGCCTTTGCGTGCAGCGCAGTGCCCGAAGGTCACACGCATTGGACACTCCAGTTGTTGGCCGACAAGGTGTAACTGTTCAGACTTGAGGGGATCTTCGGCTTTTCCGACTGGTTGTGGACGGGTGGCCAAGCACGGAATTTGCTTTGCAAGCCGACCCGTCCCCTCAAACGTGAACAGTTACGACAAGGTGGTAGAGTTGGAGTTTGCCGAGAGCATCTCCCTGGAGACGGTGCGCCAGATGCTCAAAAAAACGAACTCAAGCCGTGGAAGAAGAAGGAGTGGTGTATCCCCAAGGTGAGCGGGGAGTTCGTGGCGCGGATGGAGGACGTGCTGGACCTGTACCACCAGGAGTACCATCCGGAGCGTCCGGTAGTGTGTTTCGACGAGACCTCCCGGCAATTGACCGGGGAGGTGCGTCCGCCCATCAAGGCCGTCCCCGGACGGGTGGCACGCTATGACACCGAGTACCAGCGGAACGGGACCCGGAACCGGTTCATGATCTGCGAGCCGAAGGGTGGATGGAGACACGTCGCCGTGACCGGGCGCCGCACTGCCGTGGACTTCGCCCACCGGATGCGGTGGCTGGTGGACGAGGCCTACCCTGATGTCGAGGTGGTCAGGCTGGTACTGGACAACCTCAACACCCACCAGCTCGGCTCGCTCTACGAAGCATTTGAGCCGTGCGAAGCTCGGCGCATCGCGCAACGCCTCGAGTTTCATTACACTCCTACGCATGGCAGCTGGCTGAACATGGCTGAGATCGAGTTGAGCGTCTTCAGCAGAGGGTGTCTGAACCGCCGCATCAGCGCTGAGCCGGAGCTGCGACGAGAGGTTGCGGCGCTCGAACGCGAGCGCAACGCCGCAAAATCAGTCATAGACTGGCGGTTTACCACCCAAGATGCTCGTAGTAAGCTCCAACATGTCTACCCTACAAAACCAGATTGAAACGGTACTAGTCTGACCCATACCGACCAAAGTAGGATTGTTCAAGTAGGAGAAAACGGAGAACGTCCATGACGAGATTCGTAATCTCCATCAACAGCAGTCCTATCAGCCTCAGCCGCTATACGCGACTACGTGGCGGTCAGGTACGCAACGCACTCCGGGATGTTCATCCAGTCCCGGACTCCCGCAAGGGATGAAAACTGCAAGGCCCAAGGACGAGCAACGCGAAAGCAACGCGCCGCAAGCCCAGTTCGGTTCACAGAACTACAACCTGACCCACACATTGGCGAGGATGCGCCGCACCCCAAAAGGAGATAGCCGTAAGGTTATGCACTACACCAACCATCAATCAACTCCCGTATTTTCGTCTGACGGCCAGCCGCTGATGCCCACGCACCCGGCCAAGGCCCGCAAGCTCATGCAGAAGGGCCGTGCCGTGCCTCACCACGTCAGGGGACTGTTCGGCATCCGACTGCTGGACCGCACACGCGACGAGTCGGCTGTACAGGACGTCGCCGTCAACATCGACCCAGGTTCCCAGACCACCGGCATCGCGGTCGTGACCGACGATGATGAGGACGGTCAACGCACCGTCCTCGCGGCGCTGGAGATCAAGCACCGAGCTTTCACCATCAAGGCCACGCTAACCAAGAGGCGCATTTTCCGGCGCAACCGACGAGGCCGGCTACGGTTCCGCAAACCACGGTTCGATAACCGGTTGCGCAAGCCCGGCACCCTACCACCATCGGTCGATAGCCTACGGGCAGACACCATGCGCGTGGTCCGCATCCTGCAAACCATGTACCCGGTAACCCTGATCCGCATCGAACGGAACAAGTTCGACCCCCAACTGATGATGAACCCCGACATCCGAGGGATCGAGTACCAACCGAGGGATCGAGTACCAACGCGGTACGCTCTTCGGCTGGCAGGTCCGCGCCTACATACTGGAACGCGACCAAGGGCGCTGCGTCTACTGTCGCCGCTCCAACGTGCGGCTAGAACTCGATCACGTGAGACCACGCGCCGTTGGCTCTGACCGCGTCGACAATCTCGTGGCCTGCTGCCGCGACTGCAACATCAAGAAGGCCAACCGCCCCATCGAACAGTTCCTGGCCGACCAGCCCGATTTGCTTGAACGTATTTTGACACGCCTCAAGCGCTCAGCTCTAGCCTCTGCAACCCACATGAACGCCGTGCTGCCAGCACTCATCGAAGACCTGCGAGCAACCGGACTGCCGATCCACCTCACTGACGCAGCCTCAGTCTCATGGACACGACAGCAGTTGAACGTACGCAAGACACACTGCTACGACGCTGTGCTGCAGGGCAGAGACTTCACGTCGGTCAACACCCTGCCCAGCAAGGTGATAGAACTCAGGCCATCCAATGGCCGTTCCAAACAGAAGGCGAACGTAGACCGACACGGCACACCCGTAGGCCGACCCTTCCGAGCACAACAACGCCTACCCCACCACCAGCGAAAGCGCAGCCCCGCGGCCGGCCACTCCGACCGACACCAACGCTACGGCCACCTGAATATCGGCACCGGCGACACCATCGTCCTCAACCACAAAGCCGGCCGATCAATAGGTCGAGCCGTCATCAAAGTCAGGGGCACACGCGTCGCAGTAGGCAAACACAGTGCGAGAATCGCCAACGCGCGAATCATCGCCCGCAATCCACGGCACCGCATCCGCTGGACCACGCCATCCCAACAGGGACATCACGACCCAGACGCAATTGCGCATTCAGCAGTCACAACCGCCTGACCCAGCTCGAAATCGTGACGCACACCAATCCCAACCGAGACCGTTACGCCTACTTGAACAATCCTACGACCAAAGGAACCCGTTTTTCCATGAACCCTCTCGACGTCCAGTGCGCCACCTGCCGAGCCACGGCCGGCGAGCGCTGCATCAGCCCTCAATCCCAGAGGCCCAGGGACCACCATCCAGCCCGGCTCTGGCTAGCCCGCGCCGCCCTCCCGTGCCCGAAGTGCGCCGCCGAACCGACGCGCGCCTGCACCGACCAGCAAGGGCAGCCACAGGCGGATCCACGCCGTCTGCATCTCGGCGGCCCGCCAGCACCAGTCCAGCGACGCACTTCCCCGCCAACCGGTCACCACCTGAAGCACAGGAGCACACCAAGATGAAGCTGATCGGCAACTACACCAGCCTCGGCGCCACCACGCTGCCGGAGTTCCGGAACCGGCAGCTGCCGATGCACCACTTCGACGCCCAGAGCCCCGTCATGCCGGACGGCTTCGAGGACTACACCGACGTCGTGCATAGCCTGTGCCAGCAGGCCGGCGTCCTGACCAGCGAGGTCCACGTCACGGTCGACGAGAGCGTGGTCCGGGCCGGCAGGTCGCAGCGCCGGCCCGGTGCGCACGTCGACGGCTGCTATATCCCGGAGCTAGGACGCTGGCGGCACTACGCCGCAGACGGCTCCCCCATCCCCCGCATGGCGATCATCGTCGCCGCCAGCGTCCCGGGCTGCATCGCCTACCAGGGCGAGTTCGACGGCTGGCCCAGCGAATACGGCGACCTCGAGGAGATCCGAGACCAGCTGGGCGCCGGCGCGCTGCTGCCCGCCAACGCAGCCTTCCTGCTCTCGCCCGACTGCGTCCACGAGAGCCTCCGGTTCACCGAGCCCACGCCGCGCGCCTTCCTGCGCTGGCGTTCCACCTGGACGACTAGGTCCGTCAAGACATCGACAATGCGCCAGACGACGGAGCGACCGCCATGCCAGACCCATCGCCCCAGTACCCGTTCACGTTCCGCAAGCGGATCACGATCCAGCGGTTCCCCGAACTCACCACCCTCCCGCCGGGACACTACGCCGAGATCGTGGTCACGTTCAACGGCACCGAGCAACAGGCGTTGAACGCAGCCCGCCGGCTGTGCGGCCACCAAGCGGCTGAACACGCGGTCCGCATGGCGCTGGACTACCAAGGGCTGCACCCTTCGATCCTGGAAGCCGAGGGCCTGAGCATGCTGGCCCGCCTGCATTCCGAGCAGACCGGCCAGTCATTCCTGCCCCTGCCGGCAGCGGACGTACCCCTGTCCGTCTTCGCCGCACTGCTCAAAACCGCCGACCACTACTGGGAACACGCCGAGCAACACTGTCGCATCACGCCCACCGACGCCAGCCGGCACGGCATCCCGTTCCAGCAGGCCCTCACCCGACCACCGACCACGAAGTAAAGGAGACCGACATGAGCGAAAGCGTCACCATCCACACCGACGGAGCCTGTACCGGCAACCCCGGCCCGGGCGGATTCGCGGCCATCATCGAGATCAGCAGCGCCGAGACCGTGACCGTCACGGGCGGAGACCCCGCCACCACCAACAACCGCATGGAGCTGGCCGCCGTCATCGAGTCCATCCGCGCCATCAACACCATGCCGGGCATGGACGACTGCCCCATCACGGTCAGGTCCGACTCCAAGTACGTGATCAACGCGTTCAAGGAGGACTGGATCGGGCGCTGGCAAAACAACGGGTGGCTCACCGCCCGCCGGGAACCGGTGCTGAACCAGGACCTGTGGCAGGATCTCAGCCACCAGATCACCAACCACCCCATGACGTGGCGTTGGGTCAAGGGCCACGCCGGCGACGCCATGAACGAACGCTGTGACCAGATGGCCAAGGCCGAAGCCGCCCACGCTCCCCGCACGGACGGCTACTGGACCAGTACCGGCAACCCGCGTTCCGTCGTTGAACGTCAACTAGCGCCGACCCCACCGGACCCGCCGCCGCCCGAGAACGTGAGCCCCGACGCGGCCGCCATCGCCATGATGCGCGCCATGCCCCAGATCCTGGCCGCCAGCCACAGCTTCGACCAGTTCCGGGCCGAGATGCTGCACGTCATGGCAACCGCCCAGAGTTGACGAGCAGCGCAGATCACACCAACCGCAGAAGAAGAGTACCAATATGCACTACATGGCCTTCGTCATCACCGACGTGATGACCGACGTACGACCCAATACCGGCGCGGAACCTCCGATCTCCGACATCCGCGAAGCCGCCCACCAAGCGGTTCAGATAGCCCTGCGCCACATCGAACAACGCGACGACAGCGACGAAAACTACCCCGAATCCCTGGACATCGGAGGCTACCAAGCCTACGCCTACATCCAGGGCCGCTGCGCCGGCGACTACCGGCCTCCCAGCGAAGTATGTTCCTGGGCCTTCTGGAGTCAGCGCAGCGGCCGCAAGGAGCAACACCAATCCACGCTGGAGGCGGTCCTGACCCGTCACTGGGCAAACTCCAGCGATCTCATCACGTTGGCGCTCCAACCACCACCCGGCGTTCCCCACCGGGAATGGATACCCATCGTGCCGGAACTGGTCCTCTTCCCGGACCGCGAACCCACGCAACTAGTGATGCAGTACCTGGACGTATTCCCGTTAAGGGATCGTTGAACTCAGAGATCCCCCGGTTTCAGCCGCTTCACGGGTCTTCACCCACTCCCCAAAGCTCATCGTCACCGGCTCCAGCGCGTTCTCACCGAGGAAGCACTCAGGATGCTCCAGCGCCCCTCCACCCAGAGGCAGCATCCCCACAGGCGCCACCACCACCAGCCGGTTCACGACCTCCGCCGCATCAGCCACGGTGAGGTCAGACGTCACACACCGGACCACGTACGCCATCTGCCCCATGTGTTCCGCGACGAACCGGTTGCGCCAGACCTCAACCGCGCCAAACCCCAGCTCGGAGACACGCTGAAACGCACTCCCCTGCGTGTAATCGAATAATCTGCAGCCATCCCAGAACTCGACCGCGTAAACGGTGATGCCGCCAGCCTCGCCAGGCAACAACCGGCCATCGTTCTCCTGCCACCAGTCCCTGGCGACCAGATGCGTATCCACCACCTGGTCGGCAGCACCTTCCATTCCGAACTTCTCAGCCATGTGGCCTCACGCAGCGTTAATCTCGATACTGGATTATGGTTTCCCAGTCGGGACGGGATTACACCCCCTCCCACACCTGATAGATGACAGTGGCCCCCGTTCCAACCCGCCCGGACCACCGCATCCATGACAAACCGCCGCTCACAGCGGCCAGACACACCCAGATTCCGTTGTATCCAGGTCTCAGACCACGCCGTTCCCGGGTGCTATCGACGACGCACACCACCAGTCGTTATAGTCCGATCCGCCATCCAACAACGCCTCGAATCTAGACAGCATTCGCTGCGCGATAAGCAATTATCGCGCAGCGAATGGTACCCTCGTCGTCGCCTTGCTGGAGTCACGAAACGGCACTCTCTAGATGATCAACCCTGTGTTCTACGGCCGCTTTTTGCCCCCATGCACCGACGGCTCGGCGCACCACTTGGCGGCAAGTTGCCGGACGGCGCGGTAGGTGTCCTCATCGAACCCCAGCAGGTCGCACACTACCCGACGGTCCAGCAGGGCGCGGTTAGGGTCGGTGTCGGCTAGGTAGGCCGGCCGGAGGTCCAATTCACGGAAGTCGTTGAAGATGGTCTCGGCCATGGCCAGCTGGTCATCGGCAAGGGCGCCGAGATCCAAGATGGGGAGGGATTCGGCCATGCGAATAGTCAAACTGGCCTTGCTGGATTGTTGACGACTGGAATGCCACCAATGCGACAACAAGCCCAACGTGGTGTTGCCCCATACCGCAAACGCGTAGTCGAAACGGTGGTCGGCGAAAACCACGTTGGGCCATACCCTTCCGCCGATTGACTGGCACTCGGTGAATGCTATTGCCAAGGGCTGTGAGCCGAAGGTGAAATCCAAGTTCAAGTGAGGACGCCCAGCGGTAGACCAAACTTCGGTCGCCTTGCTTTCCATTTCCTGTCGTACCAGCAACTGTGAGTCGGGCACGCAAACCAATCGGGTTTCCTTCTTGGCATCGTGGTTCCACAGGGCGGGATAAGTCGCCGTCGTGCTGGGCGGGACTTTGTCGAAAGGTCCACGCGGAACTGGTCCGGTTATGTCACGGTGAACCAGGCCAAGCTTGCCGACCTTGCCCAATGGCACGGTTTTCAGTGCCAACGGTGCAGGTTGGCCCGGCAGCCATAATTCGGATCGGGTCAGGGCATAGGCGGTCTGGGCCAAGGAATAGTCCAACAGGCGGACGCTGCCCCAGTTTCCACCATCGCCGGACTGCGGCGTCGTGAGTATTTCGCCGGCGGCGACGTCTCCCAATGCGAGGCGAGTGCCGCCGTATGGCCCGTCGTCAATGCCGCGAACGGACCCGCCGGCGGCGATGTGCTTCCTGACGGCGCTGGCCTCAGCGAACCCCCGCGGTCGGTGAGCTAGGGACGTGAAGCGAATGCTCTGGTCCACGTCTCCAGCGCCGCGCTTCCTAGCTACCACCAGACACTCGGCCATGCCGGTGTCGGATGAGAAGGACATATCCTTGCCGTTGGCGGCGATGCTCAAGACCTCCAGGTCGCCGTACTCGTCAGCCAGCATTCGCCGAAAGCCCTGCCAAGACAGGCCAGCCGCCGCGGACAGGGGCAACACCAACGCCAAGATGCCTCCGCGTTTGAGTTTCCGGTCAGCCAGGGCAACGAAGGGCAACGAAGGCCGACGCAATGCCGGCGTTGCCGTGGTAGCAGGTTCCCTTGCCCAACTCGTTGATCCGACTGCCCATCGCCGACTGGTCGGCAGAGGTGGCATCGAAGGCGGCGAAGGCGGGATTGGCAACATCGGCGTGGGCACCCTCGTGGTTGGTGGCCCGGGTGAAGGGCGGGTTCATGATCACCAAGTCGAATCCCCGGTCAGGCATATCAACGTTGATCTGAGTGGCCGTTTCCTCGCCGATGCTGCCGGTACGCAATGCCGGGTCGCTGGTGTTGAACAGCGTCTGCACGGCGGAGGACTGGAGCAACTCCAAGGAGCCGATTTTAGCAGTGCCGTCGGACTGGCGGCCGTAGGGCATGGTGTAGAGTCGGGATTGCCCGAAGCCGATGTTGGGCTGCGCACCGGAGAGGGTGGAGCCGGTGATGTGGATGGCCGAAGGCATCACGTCGCAGCCATAGAGGACATCCTCCATCATGGCCGGGTGCAGCTGGGCCGGATCACCGCCGGCGCGTTCATGGCGGGTGGCAACCTGTTCGTACACCGCGGACAACAGGGCGCCGGTTCCGCAAGCAAAATCGGCGATGCGGAGCTGGCTGATGGCGTCGGCGTCGCTCCAGTCCACGCCGTCCATCTTGCTCACGACAAGTCGGGCCAACAGGGCAGCGGACGCAGGCAGGGTGTAGAAGGTGGCCAGGTACTTGCGGTCGGCGATGAGGCGCTGGAATATCCGGCCGGTGAGGTCGTGTGCGTTGTTCACTCCGGCTATGTCGATCTCCTGGGCGGTATCTCGGAGTTGGGCCAGGATCAGTCTGGCGTCGCCGGCAGGCAGTTGGTCCAGGATATCCTGGGCGATGGCGAAGATGGGCCAGTAGTTGATCTTCAGGATGTCGGTCCAGGCGGACAGGGTTTCTTGTTGCGGATTGCCCACGCCGGGGCCGCAGACCAGCCCGAGGTGCTTTACGCCGTCGTACATTCCGGCGATGCGCTGGTGGAATACCAAGGCGTTGGCTATGATGGCGCAGGCCATCCGACGGGTCTGGGGAACATCGGCCATTCCCAGCAGGCGGGCAATAAGCGGTGTGATGTTGGGCCGCAACTCGGCCATGTTGTTGAGCAGGGTGTCAGCCCGCTCAATGCCCTGTTGCAGCGCGGCGGCGGCGTCCACCGCTTTGCCGGGAACGGACACCAAGCGGATGAGGTCGGCCAGGTCGGTTACGGAGCCGGTAAGCCAACCGGACTGCGGAAAGCGGCTACCGTCATCGTAAAGCACACAAAATGAAAGCTGGGCATCGGAAATCGCCTGGGCCAGATCATAGGCGCTTTCTACGGCCGTGGGATACCGAACGGCGATGGCAGCCTCGATGGGCCGAGGTTCATGGGCCACCGCCAGCCCCAAGCGCTCACAGGCATCCTGCTCCACCTCTGGCGCGGGATCATACTCAGATTCCACTGCCACGGGAGAGCTGCCCTGGGCGGTGATGAGCACGTCGGCATGGCGGCCAGGATGGTCCGGGAATACCTGGGTCGTTTCGGGGAGCACCGTGCAACTGGGCAGCATTCCGCGGATACCAACGGCCAGGGCGTTGTTGGCGTTGGGTTCGGTCTGGTGTGGCATGAAAACAGAATAGAAGTGCCGAGGTTCAGGGTCAAACGTACGACGGCCGTTACGTAATACCGGCCAACTCGTCCGCATTGACCCTTCCCTTGGTATGGCAGAGTTCATTAGCAACTCTGCCATTTTACCGTCGATCCGCCCCGGTTGCCGTGCTTGAGGCCGTGCCCAACCCTGGCCCCAAGCATGAAAAATGGCAGACTTTGCAGTAAAGTCTGCCATTTTGGCTGCGCGACTGACGCGGCGGAGTCCGTAGTGTAATTCGTCCATTAGCCGCCCCTTTTTCGGGCAGGCACTGACGGGGTCTGTCCATTACCAAGCTCGCATATTAGTTGCAACGCTGAGGGGGCCTTGTTGGCGATCTTTGAGACCAAATTAGAGGCTGAAGAGCGTCTTCATTGCATTGACAACCACGGGGGCCGTCGCTGCCTCTCCAGCCCGATCCCTAGGTGATGGGCAAATCTATTTGCTGATAGCCGCTTGGGGGCTACCAAAGGTATTCACCAACCGCAAACATTTAGGGGTTGGGTGGGCCTGCGAGGTCTAGCTTTGGATCTCTATCCTAGTACCGTTCCCAGATAGATTTGTAATAATATGAGAAGGCAGCCATACTTGGGTATGATCTTTCTGCGAGGAGGTGCCCAGCCATGGCTGCCATCAAGTATAAAGTCGCGCTGACCGAGTCCGAACGCTCCCGTCTCAATGCGGTTTCCCACCGGGGCAAGCCGTCAGTCCGCACCGTGAAGCGGGCGCTCGCGCTGCTCAAAGCTGACCAAGGGCTTCGGGACCGTGAGCTAGCCGGTGTGCTTTTGATCAACCCCGCTACCGTTGCCAGAACGCGGAAGCGGTACGTGGAGGAAGGACTTGAGTCCGCCATCAATGACAAGCCACGGCCGGGCCGGGAGCGCAAGCTGGACGGCAAGCAGGAAGCGCACCTGATCGCCTTTGCGTGCAGCACAGCCCCCGCCGGACACACGCACTGGACGCTCCGGTTGCTGGCGGGCAAGGTGGTGGAGTTGGGGTTTGCCGAGAGCAGCTCCCTGGCGACGGTGCGGCAGCTACTAAAAAAACGAACTCAAACCCTGGAAGAAGAAGGAGTGGTGTATCCCCAAGGTGAGCGGGGAGTTCGTGGCGCGGATGGAGGACGTGCTGGACTTGTACCACCAGGAGTACAATCCGGAGCGTCCGGTAGTGTGTTTCGACGAGACCTCCCGGCAATTGACCGGGGAGGTGCGTCCGCCCCTGGCGGCTGCCCCGGGACGGGTGGCACGCTATGACACCGAGTACCAGCGAAACGGAACCCGGAACCGGTTCATGATCTGCGAGCCGAAGGGCGGCTGGAGACACGTCGCCGTGACCGGGAGCCGCACTGCCGTGGACTTCGCGCACCGGATGCGGTGGTTGGTGGAGGAGGCCTACCCTGATGTCGAGGTGGTCAGGCTGGTGATGGACAACCTCAACACCCACCAGCTCGGCTCGCTCTACGAAGCATTTGAGCCCGGCGAAGCTCGGCGCATCGCGCAACGCCTCGAGTTTCATTACACTCCCACTCATGGCAGCTGGCTGAACATGGCTGAGATCGAGTTGAGCGTCTTCAGCAGAGGGTGTCTGAACCGCCGCATCAGCGCTGAGCCGGAGCTGCGACGAGAGGTTGCGGCGCTCGAACGCGAGCGCAACGCCGCAAAATCAGTCATAGACTGGCGGTTTACCACCCAAGATGCTCGCCGTAAGCTCCAGCATATCTACCCTACAAAACCAGATTGAAACGGTACTAGTGCCCTTCGGGCACTTAGTATGGGAGAATGATTTAATTCTCATCGGTGGTTTCGTGACGCACTTCAGTTAATACCGTTGGCCTAGGACGGGGTGTAGTGTGCGGGCCCCGTTCGAGATGTAGTTGTGGGTTCTCCGAAGCGGGAGGCCGTCGCGCGAAATTCGTCAGGAATGGCTTTTTGTCGTTCATCGGACCACCTCAATGCAGCGTGTCGATTGGGAATGTCGTTCTTCGCGACGAGCATATACAGTCAATGTAGCATCCGAAACGACGTCGGGAAACCCTGTTGCTATTTTATGAGCGTGGCCGGGTTGCTGTGGTAACCGTAGTCGACGGGCCCTCGCAGGCTATCCCGAACAGCGGGTTGAAAGCCCTCGTTCAAGAAGCGCTCACTACATCCGACGGTTGGAGGTTACCCCGTTGAGCAACCGTCCTGGTAGCTAATTGGGCTGATCATTCGGTGTAACTGTTCAGAGTTGCGGGGATCTGCCGACTATTCGGCCTATTGTGGAGGGGCAGCCAAGCACGGAATGTCCAAAGCAAACCGTTGCCGTCACCTCAAACGTGAACAGTTACCATTCGGTTTGCCGACTGAACCAGAATGGCAGACTTTGAACGGAAGTCTGCCATTCACCTTTACAGCAGTGTTTCGTAATCTCGTTCGCCCAAAACGCGCGTTACGTCAACCAACGCAAGGCCGCTATCCAGAATCTGATGCAATCTGAGTTGAGCCGGTCGAGTCCTGGATTGGGGCGTTTCCCGCTCCAGACGTCCAAAATCGCCTACAACGGCCCGAATCGCCGAAAGTGGCGTGTCCTGAACCGGCTGTCATCAATCCAGCGGCTATGGGAACATCAACGATAGACGCTCGCCTCGTCGCCCGTGGTGAACGTTCGTGGTGGGTTACTGCGTTACAGTTGAACTCCCGCCATTTCGCGTGGGAAACGACCGCGATCCGAAATACCGGACACCCGCTATCCGATCGTCCTGAAAAATCGCCATAGAGGGCACAAATACGCGCTGTGACGGCGTTTTTGACACTTGGACGACTCACACACAGTCATCCGGGGCTCGAAACAGGCCTGAGAACACGTTTGCGCGACTCACCAGCGACGCACCCAACAGCAGCGAACAGACGGTGCCGCGGTGGCAGGAAATCCGACCCAAGGGCCGGCCCGTTGAACCGCCGTATCCTCAACGAACAAAAAAGCGGCGGGCTACGTCGCCAACGCCTAGCTGACAACCTTCCTAATGATATAGTAGTTAATGCGAACGCAATGCCAAGCGAGGGGTTTCATTATGGCCCATATACTGATTGAAGGATGCCTCTGCGAGCGGTGCCAGTACCGCTGGGTACCTCGCCAAAGCAGCAAGAAAGAACCGAAGATATGCCCCAAATGTAAGAGCGCCTACTGGAACAAGCCCCGCAAACTGGACTGGCCGGCGGAAAAACGCGCCGTTCAGTATGATGAGCGAAATCCACAAACCGCCTAATTCGCCACGAACTGGACGGCAAGCGCCCCGCCAGGCGTCAAACTGACGTCATCCGACGAACCCCGGAGAAACCGCCCCAATGAGCAACTTGACGCCACTGCTGACTGCCTGCCCTCCGCGCCCCATTGCACAGGCCGGAGACCAATACGCCGCCGACATCATTAGAGGTCTGAGCGAGGAACTAGCCACCTCGGGAACCGCTGCCGATTTTCTGGAGACAACCCACATGACCAAGGACACCGCCGACTTTCTGCGGATGGCCATGGACCGCATTGCTCTGGGACGCGACAGCACCAGCCCCTCTGTGTACCAGCTGTACAGCCGCTACGGCGGCGGCAAAACCCACAGCCTATTGCTGCTGGCCGCAGCCGCTAAATACCCCCACCTACCCTATTGGCAAGACGACGCCCAATGCGACCCGGCATCCGCCAAGGTGATCGCCTTCGACGGCGAAAAGCACAACGTGGTCAACGGCACCCAGATGGACGATCAAGGCAACCGGGCCAGAAGCCTAGCCGGCTACGTTCTGTACCACCTAGGGGGCCCGACGGCCCTGCGCGATTTCGGCGAAGGCGATGCAACTTTGGCCGACCCAGGCTCCGACGCTTTCCGGCGCCTGATCGGAGACGAACCCGTCATCATCGTCATTGACGAACTGGTCCATTACATCAACCGGGTGAACCAGCGCGCCGCCAGCGATTCCCGCGTCAGCGCCGAGGGAGTGCTGACCACCCTCAGCGCGCTGATCAACGCCGTAGCCAACAGCCCGAGGGCCGTGCTGGTAATCACAACCCCCGAAGACTCGCACGAGCTACTGGAAGAGAGCAATGCGGCAACCGCCGGCGACGCCCACCACGCCGACGCTCTGGCCTTGACCGCCATGCTGGATCGGGTCAACTCACAGCTGGGACGGGTGATGCACCCGGTGGCACCTTCCGGCGAAGCCGACCTGCCGGCCATCCTGCGCAAGCGCCTGTTCTATGGCGTGGACGAAGCCGCCCGGCAGGACACCGCCAACGCCTACGCCGCCGTCGCCGCCCGCAACGGACGCGCCAACGGCAGCCTGGACTACCAGGGTTTTCACGATGCCTACCCGTTCCACCCGTCGCTGCTGAACATCATCACCGGCCGCCTGGCCGCCAACCGCAACTTCCAGCGGGTACGCGGCACTCTGCGTCTGCTGGGCAACACCCTGCTGGAAATGCAAAACGGCAGCGGCGAAGCGGCGCTGGTGCATCCCTACCACGTCACCCTCCGTGCCGCCCGCATCCGCGACGAAGTGATCAACCGCCCCGGCTTTTCCGAGCTGGACCCGGCTATCGAGACCGACATCGTAGGACGCAACAGTACGTCGGAGAAAACCGGCAACGACCTCGCTGAACCGGCCGCCGTGACAATGCTCCTAGGCACCATCGCCCCCGAAAACAGCAACGGCCTGTACGCCGACCAGATCGCCGATGCCCTGCTTTCGCCGGAGCGCGACGACTTCGGCGTCATCGCCAACGCCATTGAGCAGTTTCTGAGCCGGGCCATCTACGTGGACGACAGCCCCGACACCCAGCGCAAGCGTTTCAGCAAAGACGCCAACGTGATGAAGGAACTTCTGGAAGCTAGAGACGCCATCCTGGCCAACACCACGGCAATGACCGACCTACTCCGGCAGGCCATCACCAGCGCCTACGGCGGCGGTAACCGGCGCGGCGACCAGTTCGAGGTCATGCTCTTCCCCTCTCGGCAATCCAACGCGCCCGACAATCCTGACCGGGCGGTGCTGGGCATCGTCAACCCCGACCACTGGAACTGGAACGACGCCGGCAACCCGGCCAACGGCATGAGCAATCAGGACCTGCTGGACCTGCACCGGCACAGTAGCGGCAGCGACGGCGATGCGCCGCGGCAGTACCCGAACAACGCTCTGCTGCTGGCCGCCCACGACGCCAACCTGAGCCGCATCCGAGAGGACATCGCCACCATGGAGGCGGCGGAACGGTTACTCAAAGACGCTTCACGACCGCTGCCCCAACACCGCCGGGACACCCTCGAAAGCATTCGCGCCACATCCGAAAAGAACGCCACTACCGGCATCCAGAACAAGTTCACCCACCTGTTTTCGGCTGGCAACAGCCCGCAACACCAGTGGCCGGAACTCCACAGCCACCTCGAGGAGCGCAAGCTGGAGTCTCTGACCGACGCCGCCGGCAAGGGGCAGGACGTCATCCTGCAAGCCCTGGGCGACCGGGTACTACGGGGCGGCGGCGCGGGACTGAGCAAAAGCGCTTGGGCAAGGGTGGGCATCATCACCAGCGAACAGGGCAGTACGCTGGGAGAACTGCGCGACTACTTCGCCAGGACGCCCGACGCGCGCATCATCATCAACGATGCGACGTGGCGCGCTATGGTAGCCAACGGCGTCAACAACGACGTCCTGCACGTAGTGACGCCCAGCAGCGAGGTGAACCCCACGGGTTACGACGCCAGCTGGCTGGTCTGGGTCAAAGGCCACGAGCCGCAGTTGGAGAAGGACACCGGCGACACGGACGGCGGCAAGACCGCCAGCGGCGGTGGCGGTACTGAGACCGGCGGGAGCGCCGACGGAAACAATTCCGGCGGGCTCAGCGGACGCCAAACCGCGTTCACCAGCGGCAAGCTGCCCGGCAAGGCCGCCTACGAAGCCGTGAAGCGGTTTATGACCGACAACGGCCACGACTGGCCCGCGCTGGCCTCCTGCCAGGTCAAGGGAACCAGCCCGACGCTGGCCGATCAGATTGCCAGCATTGCCCAGGGCGACGACGGCGGTATCGCCATCACCATGATGGCGCAGAACCAGCGGCTGCAAGTCGGCATCCGCGCCGCGCCGCCCAGCGAGTTCAAGGACTACGCCGGGCCGGCCAGGCGCATGATGCACAAGGCCGGCGTCAGCGCCGCCGACGTGAGCATACAGTTGGAACCTGACGACGCCCAGCGCGTGCTGGAAAAGCTGAACAACCGGGACGAAGCCAACATCAGCGTTTCGTTCCGCTGACTTGAAAGGATTCCCAAATGACTCTGATGCGCGAAACTCCCAAAGACCACGGCCTGCTGCTGGACCACGACCCCAAGGGCAACCGCCGAGTGTCGGTCACCTTAGCAGGCAGGTCGCCCCGCAGGAACGGACGCCGGCTGCAGTACGCCACCGGTACGTTGTACCAACGCTGCTTTCAGCATGTGTCCACTATCCTGTGGAACCACCACGGCCAGCGACTGCAACCCCAAGAGGAAGCTGGCCGGCAGTACCACCCCATTACTGAAGAGACCGCCGTGCAGATCCGCCTGCTGCTGGACGCCGTGGACAGCATGGAGCGGTCCGACAAAGCGGAACGGCTGGCCCGAGCCATCGCCGACCTGCACCCCTGCGAAAGCAGTTGGTGGTACGCTTGTCACAAGAACCGCAACCGGCCCCGCCGCGTGCTGGAAGCCCTGACGCTGATGTACGGCTGACCGCCAATCCCGGCCACTTCACCCGACGACCCCCAAATTAACCATGACTCAGCAACCAGCAAATCAAACAACCGCTACTCGGACCATCAGGTTTTACCATCTGCACGGCGGCCCACAAGCCGACCGAAACTATCAGCAGGTCAATTTAGGGCAAATACTCAGTGCTGCCGAACAACTACCGGCCACAGTTCCCCCGCAGCCAAGCAGCCGCTACATGGCGGGCAGAACGACACGCTCTTTCACCATCACGGATAAAGCGACCGACCCCGTACACTTCAGGTTCATCACTACCAAGGTCGACAATTACCCCGACGATGAAGTTGCAGCCTCTACCAGACCGTTAGTGCTAGCCCAAGACCACGGATTAGCGGACACGTGGCACTGCGTTTTCCGACCACCGTACACCCTCGCCATTGCAACCCAAGATACGACGATGACTGCCAAGCGGCTCGAAAAATACCTGCGCCAAAAAAACACCACAGGAACCTCAATATACATAGAGCCTATAGCCAGTGGCGAAGTTATCGAACAAGTTATGAACATGAACCCGTTGTCGAGAGTGACCGTTTCACTTCGCCCCCAAGACGTACAAGCGTATATCGACGGCTTACCAACAAACCAGGCAATAAAGGCCGTCGCGGAGGACTGCGAAACCCTAACTGAGCTATTAGTCACCTACAATCCGTCTCCTACGAGTCTGTCCAGATTCAAGGACAGTATTCTGGCTCCGTTAGTAACTTTTGTCTCGCAAAGAGGTACCCCTAGACCCAGGCGGCTCACCGTCAAAGGACAAACAGATGCGGCGGCCAAAAGCTTCACGTTAGATCTGCTGATTGACATTAGTTCCGTCCAAAAGCAGATTAGAAGAAAACCTGCCCCAAGCGGGGCATTGGACGACAACGATGCCTACGCTCAGATTGGCTCCGCAATCAGCGATACATTCCAGTACATCGACCCCGAGAGGAGAGACTCGACATGGTACGTAGTACAAAGCCCTGGGAGGAGTACCCCACCTTTGCAGCGACCATTGTTGGGGTTCTAGTCGGAACGACCATACCTGCTTCTCAATACCTCCCTGTCGTCTGCGAATGGACTATTATCCAAGCCATCATTGTCCCACGTGATCTGTACGGAACTGTCGCGCTCATGTCTGGAACTATGACAGGCATAGTTATGACTAACCTAACTATATTGACCAACTGGTGGACCAACCCCCGTATGCGTCTCATAACGGCTTCCCCTCGCCACTCCCGAAACATATGGACGCAACTCAGCACAGCGATTTGGCTGCTACTGGCTACTGCAATTGTGAGCCTAGCCGCGCGCCAAATCGACACTGAGTCGCATCCAGCTTTATGGATCAAGTGGACCTTCTGGATCACCTCCATGACAGCATTGGTTAATACCGCTCAATTCATCAAGACATTGATCGGCATAGCCACCATAATCAGGTCCCCAGACCCAGCCAGTAGGTCCCGACAATAAGTGCCATTACAACGTGATTATCTCCCGCGCCGCTGTCGCCGCGTCCACGCTGCCCAACGACAAGAAGCACAGCCAACCTAAAGTATGCAAATTCATCAACTCCGGAGCCCACAATGCAATACCGCGAGCCTCTGCCGCCGGACTGCCCTCCGCCCAGCGCGCAAGGCATAACGGAGCAGACGGTGCGATACCGACTATTGGAGAGCGGTGTTCCTACGCAGGAAGACTTTGACTCATTCGTAAAGAAGCGTGGACGTCCCCACCGACGCAGCAGGAGAACGCCGTGCGAACAGAACGGCGTGTCCCTGTGGCAGTCACTGGACTCCGTGCGCGCGTTGCTGGCAAGCGATCTGAACAACAACAGCCGGTGGCAAAGCATCGGCGAATTCACTATACCGACCGGAGCCGGCAAATTGAATCCGATTGAACCGAACGGGCATCAAACCTGGTGGCCGTCAAAAGCGTTCGACCCGGTCGAAAACTGCAAGGTGATACTATGAACGTCACATACCAGGATTCCATCCTTTACAACGACTGCGAGCTGATATTCGAGGCCGCGGATGAGACTGGACGGCGGTATGTCGCCGTACACACCGGCGACTACGCAACCGGATGCGAGTACATCATGGCGCCAGCATCCCCGGAAAGCCTGGTCGCCTTCAAGAACGGCAAAATCGACCTGCGCCACCTCCTGTTGAACTCCCCGACCCAAGAGTGGTACACAGCGGCATTAGACGTGAATGACGACGACGTTGCAATCGCCCTGAAGCAACAGGACACCCCAATTTCAGGCTGCAACAACCTTCCGGGAACAGGGTTCTACATGGGAGTGGGCAACTCCGGCGATATGGTGCAGGAGAGAGTAGATGCAATATCGCGAGCCCCTGCCGCCGGATTGTCCACCCCAAGATGCGGAGGAAATCGCAGGTGAAAAAATCTGCTACCGACTGGTGCGCAACGACCACCCCACAGATGAAGACTTCAGATCCCAACGCACACTTGAACCGAACCGGGACTTCGGAGTGTCCGAGTGCAGAGTCAGAGGACTATCGGTCTTTATGCAACCAGCAGACGCCGCAAGAGCAGCGAGCCGCAGCAGAAATCTGCGAGGAGCAAAAGTGGCCCAGTTGACCTTGAACACGGGAGCCGGATACATCAAGAAAACCGGTAGCAGGAGCCACCATACTTGGTGGCCATACGAGGATTTCGACATTCCGGCGAACTGCGAGGTAATCGAATGAACCAGGCCATACGCCCGACCAAAGTTCTGGACTATTACGACGGAGTGCTGCTGTTCACCGGCGAGGATGCCGACGGCCATCAGTATCTGGGCTCCATCATAGACACCACCGACGGCATCGACCGCTACCTTGTGAAGGGCACCTCGCCGGAGCGGATCAAAGACCTGGAGAAAGGCAGGATTGACCTGCGCAACCTGCTGCTGGAGAACCCGTCCGACAGCTGGTACCTGACCTTCGATGGCAACGCACCCGACCAGCCGCTGGAATTGCACCCGCAGGATGGCCCGCTTGAAGCCACGGACTTCCTACCGTCGGACGGTTACTTCCTTGGCGACGAGGATGCTGACACGCGGCCCCGCCTCATTGAAAAATGGCTGCCCATCAACGAAGTTTCAATTGAGGCCGTGCGCGAGGGCGGTGCTTTGGCCGGTCACCCGCCGGTCAACCAGCTGCACGTCTGGTGGGCGCGACGGCCGCTGGTTGCGTCCCGCGCTGCCGTGGCTGCCTCCATGCTGTCCACCGATGCCGACCGGAGCCGATTCCTCTCCAACATCGGAACGACTAATGAGGTAGTCGCCGCCCGCCGGAAGATGGACGCCATCAAAGCCGAGGGCGTCTGGTCGGACGTGTCCTTCCCCAACAAGCGCGCTTTCCTGCACAATCCCGACTTTCTGGTCGACGCGTCGTCAACCAGCCCCATCGTCCTCGACGTCACCGCCGGCGGTGGCAGCATCCCCTTTGAGGCCGGACGCTTGGGCTTTCGCACCATCGCCAATGAACTGAACCCAGTGGCCTGTTTCATTCTGCGCGCAACCTGCCAATGGCCCCAGCAGTACGGCTACGCCCTGCTGGACGACTACCGCCAGTGCGCCGAGGCATTCCAAGGCCGAGTCAACGAACTGCTGGCCGGCGTCTATCCCGACGAGTACGCCCCCGACTGCGCCGGTGGCAATTGTCCCCATCCGCAACATCAAAACGAAAAAAATTCGACCGTCCGCGCCCACAGATATGTTTGGGCATATCTGTGGGCGCGGACGGCGGCTTGCCCCGCTTGCCACAAGGTGATCCCGCTATCTCCCAACTGGCGGCTGGACAACAAAGGCACCGGCATCCGGGTTGAGCCTGACGCCGACCCTATCGGACTTCACATCGTCCACGACCGCGCGGCCTGCGCCGATTGCAAGGCGGCCAACAAGGGCTGTCACCTCGCCGGCTTGTACCCTGACCGGAGCGCCAGCAACGGCACCGTTACCCGCGCCATCGCCACCTGCCCCGCCTGCGGCACCACCACTCCCAAAGGCTATCTGGCTCAGGAAGCCCAGGGCGGGCGCATGGGACACCGATTGTACTGCGTAATTTACCGGGACAGCTGGCGCGACCAGAACAAGGACGGCAGCGCGCGCAAGCGCGAAACCACCTGCCGGGTTTTCGCCGAGCCGGAGGAACGCCACTTTGCCAGCGACGCCCACGTCACCGACGAACTGGCCCGGCTGCAACCACAGTGGGATGCCGACGACGTGCTGCCCACCGAGGCACTGCCGGACGGCAACAAAACCAAAGACGCCATCTATTACGGGATGCCGGAATGGCGCGACTTGTTCAGCCAGCGGCAACTGCTGGCCCACGGCTACTGTGTCCAAGCGTTCCGCGAGTGCGTTGACGCCGACGCGGACGCCGGCCGTCTGGACGACCGCCGAAAGGCCGCGTGGGGTTATGTGGCAATCGCGCTGGACAAGATGATTAACCGCAATAGCCTACTGTGTATGTGGGACCCTGGAACCAACAAAGTAGCGCAAACATTCGCAACCCATGACTTCGGTATGAAATGGTCCTACGCGGAGATGGCCGTCACCTGCCGCGGCCTGGGCCTTGAATGGAGTCTCAACGACATCGCGGATTGCCTATCTGAAATGCTCGGCATGGTAGGTCACACTGAAAACATCGGCCAGCTCATCTCCGAAACGGCCTCCGATTCCATTGCCTCGCCGGCCGAAGTCATCCAGGGCGATGCCCGCGACCTGCCCCTGGACGACGCATCCGTGGACTGTGTCGTTTTCGACCCGCCCTACGAGGAAAACGTCTGTTACGCCGAGCTGTCCGATTTCTTCTACGTCTGGCTCAAACGTACCGCCGGCTACGTGTTCCCCGACGACTTCACCGACTACCTGACGGAGAAAGACCAGGAGGCCATCGCCAGCCCCGCCCGTTACCGAAACCGGGCCGCCCAAGGCCAGTCGGCCAAAACGCTGGCTTTGGCCGACTACCAGTCAAAGATGGCCGAAATCTTCGCCGAGTCCCGCCGGGTCATCAAGGACGAGGGCATTATGACGGTGATGTTCAACCACAAATCCACGGCCGCCTGGGACGCCCTCACCGTCGCCCTCATCAACGCTAAATTCGCCATCACCCGCACCTGGCCGGTGAAAACCGAGGCTGAGTCCAGTATGCACATCAAGGGCCGGGCCGCCGCCCGCACCACCATCCTGCTGGTCTGCCGCCCCCGTGAGGAAAACCCCTTCCCCAAGCCCTGGCACGAAGTCGAGGAACTCATCGCCCAAGCCGTGCGGGACGACATACGGGACAACCTGAGCCAGGCCGACCTGCGGCCCATCGACCTGTACCTCAGCGCCTTCGGCCCTGCCCTGCGCGTAATCAGCGAGCACTGGGGCACCGAGCGCGAAAGCGCCAACCCTGACCCCGACCGCAGGAACGACCCCTTCGCGGTGACGCCCACTGACGCCCTGCAGGTGGCCCGCCGCGAGGTCAGCCGCCACCGCGCCCAGGAAATCAGCCGGGAGTGGGCCAACAACCCCGTGGACGCCGGCACCAAGTTCTACATCCTGGCCAAAGACGCCACCGAGAACGATACCCTGCTGTTTGACGAAGCCAACCTGCTGGCCCGCGCCATCGGCGTCCGTCTGGAAAAGAACGACGCCGCGATGAAGCGCATCGTGTCGTTCAAGAGCGACAAGGTTTCGCTGCTCAGCGCCCGCGACCGCCTGGCCGCCCGGGACATCGGAGAGGACATCAACCCCGGTTCCACGCTGGACACCGTCCACACCGCGGTCGCACTGACCGACCGACGCAACACCCTAGACGCCCAACAATGGCTCACGCAGCGCCTCCACGACCCGCAGGACAGCCAGTTCCGCGCCACCCTGGAAGCGCTCATCCGCACCACCAAGCCGGGCCACGACGACCATCAAGCGCAACGCAACCTGTGGCAGGTGCTCTACGGTGAAGAACCGCCGCAACCGGCGGTGGTGCAGGGAATGCTGCTGTAAGCAAAACTACTGGACACCGGAGGCTCTCTAATGTCGCACTCGACACAGCCGCAACGAGTCGGCAAACCCGACGAGGCAGGACTGGCTGTCGCGCGCGCTGTACAGGCAGCGACCTCGCCCGACATCGTGATCCTGTTCGGCTCACGTGCCAGAGGCGACCACCGCCCGGGCTCTGACGTGGACCTGCTGATCGTCTGCCGGCAAGGAACCGTTGCTCCCCGCTCCCGGGCCAAAAAGGCCGTCAAACGCCACTTCCAATGCCAGGAGCCCGCCTTTAATGTCGACATCGTGGTAATGGAACGGGATAAGTTCGACTACTGCCAGCGGGCCAAAAACCACATCGCCGCACAGGCCCTGAGAGACGGAGTTGCCATGAGCGATGAGAGACTGAACTATAGTGGGCAATACGAAGACGACTACTCCAACAGCTGGCCCGATGTGAAGGAACGGCTACAGGCAGCTTACCGGCACATGGGCACCTTCACCAGAGAAATAGAACATCCCGAAGGCGAACAGGAAAGCTATGGCTTCCATGCCCAGCAGGCCGTGGAGAACGCCATGAAAGCTTGGATGTCCGCCGCCGAAATCGACTACCGAAGGGTACATGACTTGGAGGAAAGCGCTGAAAAGCTGCTGTGGGATCCTGTGGAAAGCCGGACCCCAGCCGCCACCCAACTCAGCATACTGATGGAGTACACCAGGTTTGAAGAACCCAACCATCCAGGGGAATACGACAACTGGCTCAACCGTTACGCCGTGGATTACCGATACAGCGGAACCGGGTTCCGGATGACCGACCTGGACCGGGACCGTTTCCGAACCGAGATAAACTTGGCGGTTCAAACATTCGTCAACCGGGCCTACGAGCTGACCGGAACCGACGAAACCGACCTGTCTCAATAGATCAAACCATGCCCTTCACCGACCTCAACCTCAACCCCGTGTACAACCACGGCAACTGCCCCGACCTGCTGGCCGGCCTGTACGAGCCGCTGCTAGAGCAGGCGGTACGCTACGACCGCACCACCTACACCTTCACAGCCGAAGGGCTGATTGCCGCGGCCGCCGGCGCAGCCAGTCTCATCCGCAACGGCGGGCGCATCCGCCTAATCTGCGACCACAGCGTCCGCGAGGACGTGCTGCAAGCCATCCACGACGGCCAGCTGGACGCTGAGACGGCCCTGCAACAGACGGCCCGCCGCGAAGACCTGCTGCTGACCGAGACGGCCGACATCGTCGACCGCAACCACCTGGAGCTGGCCTACTGGCTGGTTGCCAACGGCATCATGGAAGTGAAAGTGGCAATTCGCGGCGACCGCATCTTCCACACCAAGAGCGGCATCGTGGAGGACGCCCACGGCAACCGCGTGGCCTTCTCCGGCAGCCTCAACGAAACCCTCTCCGGCTGGCGACACAACTGGGAGTCCGTTGACGTCTACACCGAATCGGAGGGATTGGCACACCTCGAAGCCCGAGAAGCCGAGTTCCAGGCCCTCTGGACCAACCGGGCCGCTGGGTTGAACGTCATTGACCTCCCAGCCTACTACCGCGACTACATTGTAGAACGGGCCCCGACGTCGCCACCCGCGATTAGATCCATCCGAGAACGACGCAACAGCTACTCGACCAACGATTACTGGCAAGGCATCTACGACGCTCTCGCTAACGACCCCGACAGCACGGTTGCCACCATACCGACTACACTCTGGCCGCACCAGGAGCGTTTCCGGCAGCAGAACGTCCGCAACGAACCCGTGCGCCGTCTGATTGCCGACGAAGTAGGGCTGGGTAAAACACTGCAAGCCGGCGTCATACTCAAGACACGCCTCAACCAGGGCAAAGCCCACCGTGCGCTAATTATCGCCCCCAAAGCGGCAACCAAACAGTGGCAGAGCGAACTGCTGATGAAGTTTGCCATCGACGCCCCAATCATCGACACCCACGGCCGCTACTACCCCGACGGACGAACCGAACCTGTCGCCAGCCCGCCTTGGGACATCCCGCTGTCAATAACCGGCCATCAGTGGCTGGTACGGAACGCCGACCAATTCCTTTCCAGCTGCGGCGAGTACGACCTCATCATCGTAGACGAGGCCCACCGGGCCCGCTTCCGTGACGTTGATCTGGAACAGCGTCGCCAGCCCAACCAGTACCTGCGGCTGTTGCGCCAACTGTCGCGCCGCTCCAGAGAACTGCTGCTGCTCACCGCCACACCGATGCAGCTCAACGAGGTGGAGCTGTGGGCACTGCTGGAACTGTTGGAACCCGAGGGTTGGAACGCCGCCGAATACCGCCGCTTCTACCAGGACGAACCGCCCGACCCGGCGGAGTGGAAGTACCGCCGCGACCTGTGGCGCAAGACCGACCCGCCGGACACCGGGGACTTCCTGCTCGCCAGCGACAACGACGACTACATCGCCAGCCAACTGGACGACCCGGCCGCACTGCAAGCCACGCTGGACACGATGCAGCAGAGCGCACCGGCCCGACAGCTGATGAGCCGCCATACTCGTGAGCTGCTGCGCCAGTACCGTCGTCAAGGATTGCTGGATATGCCAGTGCCGGAGCGCCACGCGAGAGACGTCACCATCACTATGACGCCCGAGGAACGCCAACTGTACGACGGCATCAAGCCATTGATCCAGCAATGCTACGCTGGCCGTGACATTAACCAGCAGGCGCTGGGCTTCATCACTACCATTTTCCGCAAGCGCATGGGTTCATCAACCTACGCGTACGCTCAAACCTTGCGCAACGCGGCGAACCGCATCCCGCAGGACGCCGACGACTGGATGACCCTGCTGAACGATGCCGACTGGGACTTCCTCACAGACCGCGAAACCAATGCCCTCAACAACGCCACCAACCTGGACGCACTGCTCAAAGCCGCCGACGAAGCCGAACGGCTTTCCAACCAAGACAGCAAGCGGCACCGATTGGATGAGGTCATAACAGAACTGCGGGAACAGGGACACAATCACATCCTGATGTTCACGCAGTTCCGCGACACGCAGATCTGGCTTTCCGAACACCTGCAAAGGGCCGGCCACTACGTGACACAGTTGTACGGGCAGGATGGTCACCTAGGCGACCGCGGCCGCCGGCTGGACGAATTCAAACAGCAGAAGCAGGGCATCCTGCTTTGCACGGAAACAGCGTCGGAATCACTCAACCTGCAGTTCTGCTCCGCCGTGGTTAACTACGACATTCCCTGGAACCCGATGACCCTTGAACAGCGGGCCGGTCGCATCGACCGTATTGGGCAAGAACGTCGAGTCGTTGAGGTGGTGAACCTGTTCTACGAAGACACCGCAGAACACGACGCCTACGACGCCGTTGCCCGCCGTTTCGAGAGCATACGAGCCAACGTAGGGGAATACCCTCCCATCATCGCCGCCGGAATCCAGCGGATCATCCGTGACGAGGCGAACCCCGACGCCGAGCTCGAACTCTTGGCCAACCGGAACGACTTCGACATCAATCGGCTGAACGCAGATTGGGACGTACCCAATGATCCACTCAACCCCAGCATCACCATGGCCGACTTGGAAAAACCACTGTGGCAACCTGAACTGATGCCATCGGGATGGACCACCCAACACCAAGGCGGTAAACACTGGGACGTAACCAACCCTTCGGGCCACACCGTACGCGTGACAACAGACGCTCAGGCATACGAACACGCTGACGGCAGATTGCAATGGTGGCAGGGGCCACCTAAAAACGACAATAGCACGCCCTGAAGTAACAAAAGGCGGAGAAGTATTCCAGCGACCCTGAAACGCAACCGGGAGCTGTCTACGGCGGAAACTAAGCCCTGCTACGCCAACAACCGACGGGGCGGCCGGCTTTTCTCAAGAACCAGTCAGGACATTCACGCCCTGCCTCTGGAATAAACGGCTGCAACCAAGGCGCGAATGTCCAAAGAGTCAAGCAGCGTTGCGTAAGTCGGCCACGATGGCCGGCAGCTCGGGCTCAGGATCCCGGCCCCATAGCTTCCACCACGGACGCGGCGGGGGCAACGGCGTCTGGAAGTTCCAGATCGCCTCAGCCCGTAGAATCAAATGCTCCACGAACTCCCCAGGGCTGACCTCGGGTTCCCGCCGGAGCGCCGCCGGCCTACCGCAGCTGTAGCGCGAGGGCGGCCCAACATCGCCGCGCAGCACCTCGGCATGGATAGCTACTCGCAGGCTCACCACCTGGCGAAAGCCCCAATGGACGCCCTCAACCGCGCCCAGCACCGCATTGACTACGTACGGGCGGTGGCGCCCTACCGGGACCGCATCACGATCCAACTCGACTGGAACCTCTGAACCACCAGCCGCCGAACCAGCCGCCAGAGCGCCCAGTCGCGCTCGCGTCCACCAACAGAAGACAGGCCCTCACAAGGTGGCCACCACCCTGAACGCAGCACGCGAACATCACGAGGAACAACTCCCATCATTGAAGAGGCACACCCCATGGAACACGACACGCCGTTCGACGGCCAGCAACTCCTGGACTCGTTGCGAGAACTCAACAACTCGGCAAGGAACATGATCCGCCGCGCAGACGGTTCACCATCCGAAGACTTCCGGAAAGCAGCCGACATGGTGTCGGACACCACCGCGCACGCCGCCCAGGAGGCGGAAGCTGCCCTCAAGGCGATGGAGACCGGCGACCCGATGCCGGCCCAAAGATACCTCGACCGCATGGCGCACGTCATGGGCATGGTGTCGCTCGCCACCCAGGAGATGTGATCCACGCCGCAAACCGGCTAACACGGAGACCGGCCAAGCCGACCAGTTATCAGAATTCACAACACCTACCTGAACAATCTTAAGCCAGGAGCAACGCCATGCCAGCGCACCCCAGCATCCCGGGATGCAACACCTACGTGGACGACCTCAGCTACAGCCCGGAACCCGCCCAAGACCCGAAATGCCCGACCTGCGGACACCAGAGGATCCACATCGCCGAGGTCGGGATCGCGTCGTACGCCGAAGCCAGACGCATCAATCCGGACGACCCAGCGGCCGTCGAGATGGCGATACGAGAGCTACGCAACGACCCCCACTCCCCCCAGTGGCTGCAGGATGCCGCCATCACGACGAGAGACCAGCACTTCGTCAACCTCCGCGGACCGCGGGCCTGCGTCCACCAGGGCGTGATCACCCCGCAGTCCAGCATCGCCGGACGCGGCCACCAGGTGTTCGTCGACGACGCGCCCCTGCCGCCGCAGCGCAGCCAGCAGATCAAGAACCACAGTCCCACCGGTTTCGCGTGGGGCTACAGCGGCTCCGGTCCATCCCAGCTGGCGCTCGCCCTGCTGCTCGAGGCCGGCGCTTCCGAGTGGGAAGCCCTCCGCTGGTACCAGGACTTCAAGGAGTCCCACATCGCCACCCTCGACGTCAACGGCGACCTCGAGATGAGAGGCGCCATCATCACCGACTGGCTCAACCTGTGCCGCGCCAGATCCGCCTGAGCCGCTCCCCGACTGCAGCGCCATCCTGGACCAACCATACACGCAACGCCACTAAAAGACGCCGACACGCCGGCGGAAATGCCTTCCACAGGGGCGGCGGTCCACACCAGGACCGACCCCAGTATACGCTGCTTCGGATTCATCATCGAGTCCTTCCTCTGGTCCGTAATCTACTTTGCCATCTCGTCCGCCCTGCCGATCCCGCCCTACCTCGAGTTCATCGGCGCCTGGCCCATCTTCATCGCCTACAAGACCATGATGGTCTGGCACACGGGCTCCCACATCGGACACATGGTGGTCGGCGCGCAGATCGTCGATTACCGGACCGGCAACCCCGTCTCGTTCCACCAAGCGCTGTTCCGCACCGTCCCGGAGATCCTCTACGCGTTCCTGCTCCCCACCGCCGTCAACGCCGCCATGATCTTTTTCACCAAGAATCACCGCCATGTGTTCGACCAGTTGGCCGGCACCATCTCCGTCGTCCGAGTCGATCCCCGACCCGACATCGAATACGTAGATGCAGAACCGCCCCAGCCGGCGCCCCCAGACGACGATGACCCGATCCTCTACCGGGAATCCGACCGGCCGCGCTACTGAAGACACCGCCCAACAACGCCACAAAAGGAGCCAGCCAAAATGGAAACCGCCATCAACGAACACGTGAAGATCGAAAGCCAGCCGCTCTTCCTGTCCGACGGCACGCCGCACAACTTCTACCACGAACTCTCGATCGTCATCGACGGCTACGCGTACGGAAAGCGTCGCCTGTTCGAGCGCGAAGTCGAGCAGACCCACCGGCAGATCGCGGCCGCTCTCCAAGGCGAGACCGCGCCGCCCGACGACAACCAGTAAGCCGTCGCACGCCCCAACCGGACCGAGGAAGTCATGGACAAACGCATCGCCAACCGGTACCTGACGGCACGCCGCGCCGGCGTCTGTCTCGACGGGCCCCTGCCCCATTTCCAACAGATGCTCCAAGCAGTCATCTATCTTTGCCAAGCCTGCGACCTACCGCTCCGCTACCGGTTCCGGCCCACTCCCGACGGCCCGGTGTCGCAGCAGCTCAAGATCGACCACGCCCAGTACCTCGAAAACCCAAGAGCCTACATCGACGGCACCAGCGGACGCGACCTGTTCCGCGGCTACGCCAAGATGGTTGACCCGGTGCGCGACCTCAAGGCCATGAGTCCATTCGCCGGCCAGATGCAGACCGCCGCCGACATCCACTTCACGTCCGCCGAAGCGCGGGTCCCCTACTCGAAGGCCGCACAGCGCGTGCTGGCCAGGCGACCCGACGTCAAACACCTGATGGATCCACTCCTGGCCGCCATGGACCACTGCGACATCCGGCCGCGGTGGGAGCGAAAACTATCCATATCGCCCAGCGGGGCAACGCCATGACGGAGCAACAGCCCGACCTCGCGGTCAAGATTGCTTTCCGTCAAGCCGCCAACACGATGAGCGAACCCCGCTACGCCGAGGCGCCGGCCGACCGCACCGCATCACCCCACCTCGCGGTCGTCGTCGACGCCCCCCGCTCCGTAAGCCACCGCTCCGGCCTGGACGCCGACGAAATGGACAGTCTCCATTTCATGAGCATCACCCACATCGGGACCGGCAAACGCGTCGGACCGCTCTGGACGTCCCGCCGACACGACCTGCGGTCCATCATAGCCCTCGCGGACCGGATCGCCGCCCTCGCCGACTGGAGCGCCGACCAACCCACGCCCCGACCGCCGGTCACCGACGCCATCAACCAATACCTCCGAGAACGCGGCCTTCCCGCGCATTACTCCAACCAGAATCTGCCCTAATCTCCACAGTACGCAGTCCACAGATTACGCATTATTAGTGCAGATTAGGACAGATTAACGCAGATTAGAGCACGTTCCGCCGAGCCACGGCCGGCCCCGAGACAACAACGGAGCAGTTCACGATGTCGATCACCATGTACCCAACTCTCCGGGCGTTCTACGAAGACAACGAACAGCGTCTGCGCAGCCCGGAGGCCGATTACGGCGTCCAATGGCGCCTCGACGGCTACGACCAGCAGTGGCGCGTGTCCTACGTCAAGAACACCGGCGAGATCTACGCTGTCCACCAGTCGCTCACGTTCCACGACGAAGCCCAGCGCACGCTGGCGTACGGGCGCTGTTCGTCCTCGGCGCCGTGCCGCCGGACCCGGTGCGGAACCACGACCACCGTTCCGTTTACTACGCCACGCTCGACGCCATCCTGGAGGGCTGGACCGACCACTGCGGGCCCGGAAACGGCCTCCAGTGGTTCCGGGACCGCCTGGCGGAAGCCACCGCCCCCTGAATGCCCACACGACGACACGCCCACCCGAATGCCGAAAGGAGAATTCAGCCATGCCCGATACCGCCGCCCTCGATCTCACCATCACGACCCTGGACGACCCCAACTGCCGCGGGCCAAGCTCCTCGACAGCTTTGACCAGCACGGCGAGGCGTTCATGCTCAACTAACTCCACGCACAAGCGCCCAAATTCAACCGAGACGACACCGCCGTACTCAGCGACAAATCCGCCGTCGCGTTTCTGACGAGAACGGCCTGCTACGTTTTCGGCAGCTCCGTGGAGCAGACGATCAAACAGCGAGAACGCCATCCGGCGCAGCCGCTTCGGGGTCCCGCTGCAGGACCGGCTCGCCGACGACACCACCGACTGGCCGCTGTCCCTCGACCTCACCCACCACCGCGTCATGGTCCACGTCACGACCTTGACCGCCGCCGAGACGGACACCGAACTCCCGGACGGATTCCAGCCCCACGCTGGCCTGTTCTTCCAGATGGCGCCCAACGCGCCCGAGACGCTCAACGAGATCGTGATCGACGCACTCCGGGACCCGAACGACAACATGCTCAACGAGAAACTCGACGAGATCCTGGAACTGCTCGCCAAGAGGCTGATCAGGCTCACGCCGTCCCACCAGATGGACACGTTCCGCGCGCGGCGGTGCGCTCCCTGGACACACGCCCGCAGCAACCGGACCCAGGGCGCCGAACATGACCACCCCAACGATGCAGCCCGCCGTCTCCGGACGCGCCGCCCGGGAGATCGCCCGCCGCGCCCAACGCTACATCCGCCCGGGCGATGTCCGGCTGGCGTCGGGCGCCAGCTCCAGTTGGCACATCGACGGCCGGGCGTTCCTGCTCGGCGGCGAGAACGCCCGGCCGGCGGGCCGCGCCATGCTCCGCATCCTGGGCCCCGACGTGACGTGCATCGGCGGGCCGGCCACCGGCGCAATACCGCTCGCGATGGCGATCATCACGCAGAGCAGCCCGCCCATGACCGCCTGCTTCGTGGGACCCGTGGCCAGGCAGCTCGGCACCGCCCAGCGCATCGAGGGCAACCTGGGTCCCCGGGTGGCGATCATCGACGACACCTGCACCACTGGCGCATCCATCCTGGACGCCATCCGAGCAGTTGAGGACGCCGGCTACAGTTACCAAAACCTGCTCACCATCACGAACCACCAACCCACGCCCGATACATCCGGTCCGCCCTCACCAGACGACATCCGGATCACGTCCACGCCGGAATTGGACACCGAGCACAGGATCCAATACTGGATCGACTACCCGGACGGGTCGGGCAGCGCCGTGTGGATCGACCTCGACGAGAACGAGCCGCCCACCGACCCGGACGTCCGCGCCCGCGCCCTCGAGCTGGTGAAACAGTACGGCCAGTCCCGAACACCGCGCGCCAACGCCTCCTGACGCGCGCACCACAGTGGGTACTCACCCTCCAGCCACGCGCAGTGCCTGAATGCGATTCGTGCCCCGCCGCCATCCATCACGTGCCTGCTCGGGCACGGCGGTAGCCATCATATCGCCAACGCCAACGCCTGGTCACCATCATGGACAGTACGCCCACACGGCGGCCAACCACAACCCGGACGACGGAGACGACGACCATGAGGACTAAATTTGTCGAAGCCTACTCGGATGGACTCTGGCTGAAAGTCGCGGTCGCCACCTACGAGCCATCCGAGACCTGCTACACCTCAAGAACCCCCGGCGCAGAGGGTCTCAACCTGATCAGACACGCCGGGCGCGCCACGCCGGACGACGTCTGGATCCTGGACCTGTCGACCGGAGAGGGCGCCAAGTTCCTGCTGAACCAGGAGCCAGAGCGCCAATTGCGGGACATAGCCTCAAATTTGTGACCCGTCATGCCGTCATTCTTGCAATGGCTACGCGACATACAGTAGACGCTCGGCGGGGAGTTTCCAGACCAGCTCCCCGATTACGTCCAACTGGGGCTCAATGCTCCGCGAACCATGGAGTCATGAAAACACCGCACCACCGACCCCGGACGGGGCAAAGGACACCCCACCATATGACGACTACACTGCCCGATGAACTCGACTGGTCAGCCGAATACCTGATCCCGCACCCACCAGACGAGAATGACAATCCAGCGATCTCGCCCAGCTGGGTCAACGCCCTGCTGTACGACACCAGCGACGTGCGGGACTTCGTCGAGAACGGCGGCCTCTACCATCAGCGCATCTCCGACCACTTCCTGCTCGCCTACAACTTCAGCTTCACGATCAACGCCGCCGGCGACGTCGTGGCCCACGGGGTCAACCACCCCGCCCTGCAAAGCGGCGACGAATACCACACCGACGAGTCGGAGATCCTGCACCAGACGGACATCAAGATCCGCCAACACGAGCCCGCGGCCGACACCGCCCTGCGGCGCTACATCCGGGAACATCACCTCCGCCAGCTGCCGGACACGCTGCACGGATTCCCCCAACCGGCCGACGCGACATACCGCAACTGCGCCCAGGCCGACGCCGGCGCCGGCGCGGCGCCCGTCCTCCATTGCCCAGCCTGCGAGACTACGTTCTGCGACTCCTGCACCGACATCGCGGCCTGGCGCAACGACCCCGCGCCGGCCGGCCCCCACTGCGGCCACACGCCCCCGCCCGTCGGAAGACGCCCACGGCACCGCACAGGATGATATGCCGTACCAGCAATTCACCAACTGGGCACCCCGAGGAGACACCGTCCGCTACCTGCTCCAGCACTCGCTGCAGGTCCTGGACGAATACGCCGCCCTCGGCTACGCGATCACGCTGCGCCAGCTTTACTACCAGCTCGTGAGCCGAGACCTGATCCCGAACCAGCAGAGTTACTACAAACGACTCGGCGACGTCATCACCAAAGCGCGCGAGGGCGGTTACGTGGACTGGGACGCGATCGTAGATCGGGGCCGCCACCCGGTCATGCCACCCCACTGGCGTAGCGCCTCCGAACTCATGCTGGCCGCCGCCCAGCAGTTCCGGCTCGACCGCTGGGTCGGCCAAGAGAACTACGTCGAAATCTGGTGTGAAAAGGACGCCCTGAGCTCCATCCTAGAACCGATCTCCAGACGTTATCACGTCCACATGATGGCCAACCGCGGCTATTCGTCCGCCACCGCCATGTGGCAGGCCGCCCAGCGCATCCGGAACGCGTCCGACCGCGACCAGCAGCCGGTGATCATATATCTCGGCGACCTGGACCCCAGCGGCGTCGACATGACGCGAGACGTGCAGGACCGGCTCGGCCTGCTTTCGTACCAGACGCCGATCGACGTGATCCGCCTCGCGCTCAACTTCGACCAGGTGCAGACCCACAACCCGCCGCCGAACCCCACCAAGCTGACGGACAGCCGCGCCCAGGGTTACATCGCCGTCTACGGCAACCAGTCCTGGGAACTGGACGCCCTCAACCCGCAGACGCTCGACCAGATGGTGACCGACCAGATCGAGAACCTGATCGACCACGACCTCTACGACCAGCAGCTGCTGCGCGAGGAAACGATCAAGCTCCAGCTCCAGGAGCTGGCCGAACAGGCGGACCGCAACGCCGCAGCCGACGACCCGCAGTGAAGACCCCCACCGGAGACCCAAGCTGTATGACCACCATCCTCACGCCCGACGCAAACACCGATAGATTAGCTTAGATTCCCGATGGCGCAAGGCCCACCACGCCGGATCCGCCCACATGATGGTGACCCGCTCCAAAGACCCACCGCGAAACAACGACCGCAACCGCAGATTAGCGCAGATTCAAGATCAGGAGACCCACCCATGACGACCATCCTCACGCCCGAATAACAGGAGTGGGTCGACGCCCTCCGCTACGGCGACTTCAAGCAGGGCAAGGAAAAATCCGCAACACCGATGACGAGCACTGCTGCCTCGGCGTCGCCTGCCAGGTGTCCAGCCTGGGACACTGGCGACGCATCAACGACACCACGCTCGGCTACGCCATAAACTCCGCCCGATCCCCGGAAGGCTACTTCCTGGCCAGGACGGTCGCGGCACGGCTCAACCTCCACGCCACGAACGGCCAGTTTGTGTACACCGACCAGATCCGCCAGCAGCTGCCGCCCCACATCCGGAAGACGCTCGACCGCATCGCGCTGGACCGCGATCGACAACGCATCGTATCCCTGAACCACGTCAACGACGCCCCCTGTCGTTCGCCGACATCGCGGACATCATCGAGATCGCGGCCGACCGACTGTTCACCCAGGAGGCCACAGCAGCATGACCGCCATCCTGACCCCACCACAGCAGGAGTGGGTCGACGCCCTGCGCTACGGAGATTATTCCCAGGCCAAGGGCCATATGCACAACTCCAGCCACCAATTCTGCTGCCTCGGTGTCGCCTGCGACATCTCCGGTCTCGGCCAGTGGACGAAGCTGCACCTCGGCATCCACAGGTTCCACGTTGCCGAGGGAACGAACAGCGCTCACTTCCTGCCCCAACAGGTCGCCCAGCGCCTCGACATGAACACCCCCCACGGCGAGTTCCGGTACACGGACCAGATCCGCCACCAACTGCCGGCACGCATCCGCGTCATGATCGACCAACACGCCACGCTGAGCCGAGGCCACCGCCACGCGCTGCTCGACTCCCTGAACGATGCCGGCATGACGTTCGCCGACATCGCGGACGTCATCGAGGCGGCGGCAGACCAGTTATTCAGCGCCGCGACACGACGATCAGCAGTATGCTGACCGCTACCAATCAGGAGAACCGGACGCCAATACCAAAACCAAGCCACTGGATCATCGTAGCGATCGCCACCCTCATGTGCTGCATCGCGCTCACGGAGACGATCCGGAACGGCCTCTGGCACACCCACGTCCTCCTATGGTGGACCGCCGCCTTCATCTGGGTCATCGCCGTCGTGGCCGAAGCCTCTCGCTACCGGCGCGACCAAAACCCCGACGAAAACGACGAATGAAGCCTCTCCCGGACGGAAGACGACGACATACCCAAACGGGTCCGAGTGACCCCACCCTGCTCTGGTCAACGAGAGGTATCCAAAATGGCCAATGATCAACAAATCAGGGAAGCCCAGTCGCTCATCACGGCCGGCAACGTCCTCAAGGTTTGGCGCCAGAACGAAGGCGCCCGTCAAAAATACCGGCCGGCGATGGATCTCGTCGCAGACGAACCCAAACTGCGAGACGCGCTCGCCCGCGAGATCGGCCTACCCGACTGCCGCTGCGGATGCTGCCTTTAGACAGCCCGATACCCGGCCCAATTCCAGACCACAGGAGCCATCATGACTGCAGCCATCAACCCCACCAGGACCAGGCTCGCCCTGGAGACCTACGACCAGCACGGCGAACTCGCGATGCTCGCCTACCTGACGCAGACCCACATCGAAAAGGAACAGCACGAATGCTGGACGAACGACGGCGTCCTCGAAACCCAGGAAGGCGTCACCATCACCCACCACCAGAGTGAATACCGGTTCGGGCCCGACGGCAGCGTGACCAGAACCGCCATGATGAAGGACGCCATGAGGACCAGGATAAAGGTCATGAACGACTGGACCGAACTCCCGGTCGTGCTCGACGAAACGATGCCGGCGCCATGCCGGCAATGGCTCAAAGACTCCGGCCTTGCGGACGACGCCCTCGAGATACGCGCCACCGGCCGCCTGCCCCGGCGCGTGGTGGAGCAGCTCGTGAACCGGAGCCAGCTCGTGGACGTCATGGGCATCGTCATGTACCAGCACTTTGAGGGCGACCACGTCCTGCGACCCGCCGACGCGCACGCGCAGCTCGTGAACGACATGGGGCTCGCCAGCCCGCTCCAGCCCGCCAGACCGCGACCGCTGGCCGACATGCACTGCGAGCAGCTCAGCTCTCTGCTCGCCCTGTGCGAGGAAACGCTCGACTCCGACTGGAAGATCTCGACCGATGTCGAGAGTGAATTCCTGCTCAGCAAAGCGCTCGAACTCAACGACGTCCTGATACTGTCCATCGCCTGAGAACGCCAGCCCGCAGCGAGTGGCGTCTTGACGTCCACCGTCGAACCGTTGGGTCGAACCATTGGGGTCACTCGACGTCTCCAGCGTCCGCAGCTGTAGGGCCACCCGCGACCCACATCCCGACGACAACGACCCATGAAGCCGCCCGGTAGATTAGTGCAGATTCACGAACACGCGATACCATTGCGGCGCCACCACCGCCACCACAGCAGATTAGTGCAGATTCAAGTTCAGGAGCGCGAAGACCCATGACACGCACCATCCCCATACTCGACCCCCACGACCCCCTCCGACGTTCACCAGAACGACGACGCCCGGCGCGCCGGCATGACGACCCGCCACTGGCTGAATGCCCTGATCGCCTACGAGCGAGAACCGGACCTGAGCCAGCACTCTGACAGCTACACGGACGTTCTGGCACCACCCCGCACACCGGCCCCAGGACCCGGTAATCAGCGTCTCCCACGTCCACACCTGGAATGACGACAATCTGTTCTACATCACGCTCACCGCCTACCGAGCCGACACCTGCTCCGGCCCGCAACAGCGCGGCGAGCCCATCGGGTCCGCCATCGTGCTCTTTCCCTGGCACTGACGTCCCGGCCCGGCCGACGCGCCACAATGCGGACATCAGCCCGACACCCGCCAAGAGGACGACCATGACCACCACTCCCCAGTTCCAGTGCGCCAAGTGCGGACACTACCAGTACGAGACCGACCAGTTCCGGGCCACGGGCGGCAACTTCGCCAAGCTGCTCGACATCCAGAACAAGAAGTTCAACTCATGCCTCCAGTGCGGCTACACCGAGATCTACCACAGCGATACGTCGAGGTTCGGCAACATATTCGACTTCTTCGTCGGCGGCTGAGGCCCAACCGAGGACCACGACATGAACCATGACCAATTCCCGGCCGCCACGACAGATACGGCCGCCCGGTCGCCTACCGGCGCAACCCAGGCCGGCGAATACGATCAGATGCCCCACCACTCACCGCATGAACTCAAGCGCCTCCTGCTCGACGACCTGTTCGACTCCCACGGCAACTGGATAGGAGACCCGTGACACCAACGGAAATCATTGACGCCGCCACCGTCCAGCAGCTGCGCGGCCTCATCATCGCCTGGCGCTCCCGCCCCGACTGGCTGCGCCGCCCACCGGGCTACGGCATCCAACAGGTGAAGCGCAACACGCCCATCGGACTCCAGGTGGTGTCCGAACGCCGCTACAGCCGTTACTCCCGAGTCCAGCTGCCGACCGTCAGGCCACTGTTCGACAAGGGCGCCTACGCCAGCCTGAGCAAACGCTGCCGCTGGTGCCAACGCCCGGTCCAGGAAACGAAACGACGCGTCTGGCACCAGCACTGCCTGCTCGCCTACTGGGCCGCCACCGGCAACCAGAGCGCGATCACGGACGCCCTGCGCCAACAGTACCGACGACAGCACGACGACCAAGACCCACCCTGTGAACTCTGCGGCCTAACCCCCCACGACGCCGAACGAAACGCCGACGAATTCAGACAAAGCGCGACCGCCATCCGCGATCAACACCGCGAACTGACCCAGCCAGACGCTGAGAAAAGAGCATATTCCTACCGCGAAATGAACCAGCGTTGCCACAGCCTCATGACGCAGGCCGAGCTGGCGACCCGGTTCGAGCTCGACCACCGCGACGCCCTGTCCGTCGCGTGGGCGTCCGGAGACGAACGCCGCCTCATGCGCGCGCTCGCGCTCGGCAACCTGCGCTGGCTCTGTCACACCTGCCACACCGCCAAGACGGGCGACGACCGCCGAATGATGACCAGCCTCCTGAACGGCACGTACCAACATTCCAAACAGCCGTTGGACCCGGCCGCGACCACCAACACCCCGCCCAGCCAGCCGAACCCCGAACAAGCCAGCCTGTGGAACGACTGAACTCAAACCGCTGACGATTTGTTGAGCGATATTCGACAGAGAGGATATCAAACGGTGACATCGTGCCACAGCGCTACGTAAACCACTTGGGATAACCTGATCACCATGAGTACCTCAACCATGTTCCTCCCACTCGTGAACAACAGCGCGACCTCTCGTCTCATCGGGCAACTGGCCAGCCAGCAACGCCTCGCCTATAACCAGGCAGTCAACATCCTGAACCGCGAGCCCAATATTCCGAAGCGCGCTCACCAAGGTTCGAACTTCGGAATCAATAAACGCATCACCGCCTGGCGTAACGAGAACCCCGATAAGGCCATCGCCCCCTACCACATACACCAGCAGGGCAGCGAGGCCGCTTTCTTGGCCAACGAACGCTTGGTTGACACCCGGCTGCAACGCCTGGAACGTATTGCCAACGCCATCGACGCCGCAGAAGAACCGCACCCCAGGGACACCAGGCCCCACCGCCGTACTCTCAAACACCGCTCCCGCAAGCACGGCACACAGACCCTAACCGTCAGGGGCGCACAGTTCATCAAAACAAAGGGACGCTACACTTTCACCGTAACGGGCGTAGACCATGTCTTCCGCACCCGCAGGGCGCTGCCAGGCAACATCGCGGCAATCCACTTCGTTGAGATCCCAGATCGCCGCCGCTCAGCCAACGTTCCCCTGCACGCACGCCGCTACCAACTTCACGTGAGCGTCAAGTGCGACGACCCCGAGCCAGCCGACCTCGCCGACGCCAGCATCGACGACTACCTCGGCATGGATGACGGCGTCAAGAACCACTTCTCGTTCTCCGACGGCACCCGCTGCTCCTTCAAAGAGCTGTACCCGAGCCGCAAGCCACACCTCGAACGCCGCGCCCTGCAGGGCAAGCAAAAGAACTCCAAACGCCGCCGACACGCCGAACGGCTGCACCTGACCAAGAACCGCCGGCGCAACGCCGACAAGCGCCGGCAGGTCAACGCCGCTGCGATCAGCCAACTCGAGACCTCCAAGCCCGCCGCAGTAGCCGTCGAGGGCAAACGCATCAGCAACATGATGCGCTCCGCCCACGGCACCGGACGCCGCCGCAAGGCCGGCCTCAACAAGGCCCTCGCCAACGCCGCCCTGGGCCAGAACCAACGCATCCTGGCCAACCAGGCCCAGAAACGCGGCATCCACATCATTCCCGTACCAGCGCCCGGCACCAGCCAGACCTGCCCGCGCTGTGGTTTCCGGCACCGTCAGAACCGTGAAAGCCAAGCGAGCTTTCGGTGTCGCCTATGCGGATGGCCCGGACACGCCGATCATTCGGCCTCCGTCATCATTCGCAACCGCGGCTTCGTCCGCACCATGGAACGCATCCACGGATACACCCCGGGTGTGGACGTAGCCCCCACCGGGTGGCAGGAACAGCCATCCGGCCAAGGACAGCCCGCATTGCTGCCCCTGGCTCAAAGCACGCCCCAGCCGAAGCGCAACGCGACGAAGCCGTCGAGGTCCCCGAGGGGGAAACGGTCAGGGTCCGGGGCGCCAGGCCGGACATCCCAGGTCCTCGGTACTAGCAAGTCGTCAGCTGGGGCAATGCGCCCACCAGACAGCAGCGACCAATCCCTGGAAACCGGGCCAGTCCAAGGTGCACAAACACGTCTGCTATGAAGCGCTCAGCAACGTTGTATAACGTCGTTGAATAAATCATGGCCTAGACAGGTTCCCAAGCCACGAGGAATCATGATCCTGACCTGGACCAACGTACGCCAGTCCGCCACCATGCCGATCACCCAAACGCTCGGCGAAGCTCCAACCCATACCATCGTCCATCCCGTCGCAACCCCGATGGACGATCCATATCAGGACTGGAAACCATGCAAACCATGCGGCGTCATCCTGTGCCCGCAGGATCAGGTCAGGGTCGTCGGCTACCAGGCGGTCCTGTGCCTATCTTGCGCGATCGACCGGTTGAACCTCGAGTCGCTCGGTCCCGACGTCCGCGTTGAGGTCTCGTTCAAGTTGCGGCGCCGTCTCCGCGACGCCGCCGCATCCGACAACGAGAGCGTCCCATCCTGGCGTCCTGACGCCAGGTGAGGTTTCCGGGGTTGGCCCATTTTGGCCCCTCCGCGGCCCTGGAAACAGACCCCCAGCACGACCTCAACCCACCGAGGTGCGCTCCGTGGCCACCCAGCGCTCCAACACCAATTTACCTCCGATCCAGTTGATTCATACCTGATTCCTATACCAACACCCCCTACACCTTCCAAAAGTGCCCTTGATCTCTGCCATTTTACCCTTTTTACCCGCGATACTACCCCCGTACCGCTTTCCACCACCGAGATCCAGCAAGCAACACGCCCATACCTTTTCCAAGAGTCGCATGGCCCGATTTGAGAGCGTTACCCCAATCCACGACATTTTACCTTTTTCATGCACGTCAGACCCCCCGTTCCAGACCCCAGCCCCACACGCCCGCCCTATACCCATTTCGCGCACCCTGGCATCACACGCATAATGGATCGGATTACGCTTCAGGCGCACCGTTCCGCTACCAGCCCCGCAATACCCCCGCCGGACGGCCGCAGGAGAACTCCATGAGGACCACCATCGAGTTCGATCCAACCTATGCTCTCCTCACCGCGGAACTCAACCCAGGCGAATCCATCAAGGCCGAACCTGGCGCGATGGTGGCCCAAGCCGGCGTCGATATGAAGACCAGTACGGGCGGAGGAGGAATCCTCGGCGGCGTCCGCCGCATGATGGCCCGCGAGTCGTTCTTCATCAACACCTTCACGGGCGGACCGAACGGAGGCTGGATCAGCCTCGCCCCACCCACGCCAGGCGACATCAAGTCGTTCGACCCCACGCCCGGCAACGACATCCTGATCCAGTCCGGCTCTTTCCTGGCCGCCACCGACACCGTAGCCATCAAGGGAGAATTTCAGGGAGTCGCAGCCGTGTTCAGCAACGAGGGCTTTTTCTTCGTCCGCGCCTCAGTGGACCAGGAACCCGGCACCGTCTTCTACAATGCGTTCGGCGCCATCAAGGAGATCCCCGTCTCGCCCGGTCAGGAGCTCGTCGTGGATACTGGCCACCTCGTGGCGTTCAGCAACGACATCGAATACACGATCGGCAAGGTGGGCGGCATCAGGTCCCTGGTCGCGGGCGGAGAAGGTCTAGTCATCAAGCTGCGCGGCGCCGGCACCGTCTGGATACAGACCCGCAACCTCCAATCCCTGGCCGACAAGATGGTCCCGTTCCTGCCCACCCGGACCAAGCAGTAAACGTCCGCCGCCATATCTTCGACCCGCACCCGAAAGCATCGGAGTTGCCCCAGACATCAATTGGGGAGTTATGCGGCCGCCAACCCCGGCGGTATCCCCGCCCTAGCGCCGATCCATACTGTCGGTGCATACCATGGGCCGACACGCACCTATATTCCTCTACGTCTTCCTTGCCGCAGCCTTCCTGTTCACCGGCGCCGGCTGCGACGCAACGCCGGCCTTCCCCAACCCGATCACGCGGCTCAGTCCCACCGCAAAGCCGGCCTCCACGCACGCTCCCGTCAACACGTCTCCATTCACTCCTAAGCCGGGACCCAGAGCCACGACAGCCATCCCCGTTCCCTCCCGCATCCCCTTCTACCAGCCGACGTTCGCGCCGCCGGTCCAACTCCCGACCGAGCCACCAGCCACCGTCACGCCGGCGCCAAATCCAACCAATACCTTGCCCACACCCACATTCGCAGTCCAGACGCACATTCCAGAAGCCCCCGCCGTAGATATTAGCGACATCAACGCCATCCTCGACGCCTTCGCTTACTGCAACGGCCGTTACCAAGGCAACCACGCCGCCAACCGCCGCAGCGCCGCCGTCAGGGGAATCGCACAAGGCCAATACACCTACCAGCAGATCCAAGAGATCACGGCCAACCAGTGCACGTCCGTCGAGTCCGAACCAACGCCCAACCCGACGCCACCAGTTGCGCCAGCGCCGACCCAAGCCACGACCGCAGCGCCGGCCAACCCTCAACCACCACAGCCGAGCCATCTCCCCGCGCCGGACTGGCGAGCCGCCGGCGCAAGCCACCATCCCAGCCTGGTGACCGCCATCGACAACCGGGGCTGGGCGCACAACGGCGACAGTACGGACGAGGCCACCGCAGCCCACCATCTCGTCACCCTGGCCGACGCCACCGACACCGCGTTTGCCAAAGCAGTGCTGGCAATGCCGTTCCTGGACGTGCCCACTCCCCCCGACGCCGCCGCCGTCCAGGGTTTACACATCGCGGCCAGAACCCACCCCTCAGATGTACGATCCATCGCCCTGGAACACCCCAACCTGGAGAACGGCATCAGAGACCAACACGCCGGCCGCATTGCGGTCCTACCAACCACCCTGGCCCACAATCCATCCCTGGCACGCCGCATCCTCAACGCCGACGCTCCAGATCCGCAACGCAGAACCATCCGCATCGACGGGACCGCGCCTCTCCACCTGGAGGTCATACGCGCCCAAGCCCACGACTCACGAGACGAGTACACCCTCGACGCGCTCGAGACAAGTCTCCGCTTCCTCACCATCAGCAGCGGTCGCCAGCCTCCAGTCGCCTACTTCGCGCTGGTCTTCATCCAGGGCACGTCCGGCGGCCGCGGCACCTACCACTTTAGCCACATCGCGATCCACCCCAACTACGACGTGCCGAAGAACGATGCCAAAGCGAGAATCGCTGCCGTCCTCATCAGCCACGAACTGGCCCACTACTGGTGGCACGACAACCAAACCTGGCTCGACGAGGGCATGACGGACACACTGGCCATCCTCTCCAACAACCTCGTGGACCCGACATCCGCGCCGTGCCCCCAGTACACGTCCATCCGGCAATTGGAACAGGCGCAGCTTTCCCCGGGCCACCCGACTTCTCCTGCCACTACTCGCTGGGTTCCCGCCTGTTCCTAGACCTGCGCCGCAAGCTCGGCGCCAGCGCTTTCCAAGCCTCATACCAGCGACTCTACGCGGCTTCACTCACACGCACCGCCGGCGTCAACGACGTCAAAGCAGCCTTCCCCCAGGGCCGGGACATCATCGACCGACACTACGACGGAGCCACGCCGGAGCCCCAAGACGACTCACCCACCGACGCAGCCCTGCCGCAGGTCAATGGCCGCATCACGAGCCTGTACACCGCGCTTGCCAACGGCGGCCCACCAACCCGGCAATTCTCCGCTCAACACCACCACGGCCCCGTCTTCCCAACCGTGGAGTACGAGTTCGATTACTCCGGCCCCCCGATCAGGATACCGATCGAAGTGGTCGTGTCCTACCAGGACGGCCACACAGTATTTCGTCACACCGCAACCCTCGACTGCGACCCGAACTACTCAGGCACCACGTACGCGACCACCTTTCAGCCGCCCCGAGGCCACCAATGGAGCGTCGGCCGATACGACATCTACATCTACCGCCAAGGCCGGAAGGCAGCCGAGTCCAGTTTCACGGTCATCCCCTAGCGCCCCACCGCTCCCGGAGTTCCAAGTGCAGCAGCGCGTCGAAGGCAGGTTGATCCACCTGTCGTAGCCGCCCGCCGTCCCATCCTGACCGCGTCCAGCGCGAGCAACCCCGCCCAGGTGCGAAACCATAATGGCCGGAACGCAATCCAAATCGGCCAAACGAGAAGAGCGGGTATGTTCAACAAAACGCGACGCGGTTTCCGCGAATCCACATCTCCAGCCATCTTCGCCTCCATTCTAACCTCGATCATCATCGTCGCGGCCGGCTGCGGACCGGAACTCCCCACCGCCACGCCTCCACCCACCACGACGACCATCAGCAGCCTGAGCGCCCAGCCCACGGCACAGGCTCCGTCCAAGCACACCCCTTCGGGACAACCCCCGCGTCCCGCCTTCCCGCCACTGCCGCGCGTCGAGTGGGACCCAAACACTGGACGCGCCTCCTGGATACAGGAAACCCATCCCGACATCCATCAGCAACTCGTGACCCTGCCCTGGGTCTCCGACGGCCCGGACGCCCTCGAGCGAGCCGTCCTGGACCAGATCATCGACGCCACCGCCCTCAGCCCGGCACTGGCCCAAGACATCATCTTCCGCCATTGGGTCAAGGACGGCATCGACACTCTTGAAGGCCAGATGATCACCGCGCTGGTGGACATCACCAAGACCGACCGCAGCCTGGCCGCCGAGATCGCCGCCATGCCCTTCCTGTACAACCCCAGCCACAGCGACCTCATCATCCTGGAGTCCATCCAGAACCTGCTCGGCGCCAGACGAGTCGTGGCCCTGACGCAATCCCCGCTCTACAAGGCCGGCATCACCGACGTCGACGCGCCACTGCTCGCCGCCGCCGCCGCCGGCCCGGAGGGCTCCGCTGCACAACGCTACCTCCGCGCCCAGGGCGTCGCCATCGAGACCCACACCTTCGACGACGTGATCCCGCCCATCACGGTCACCATCCTGCGCCACAAGGGAGCCAGCGCCGATCCCAGCACCATACACCACGTCCGGGACGCCGCCGCCACCGTCGAGTCCATCATGGACACCGTACTGCCCCAACGCCACCTGATCGTCGCGTTCGACTCGGCGCTGGTGGACATCGCCTCCGCCGCCACGTTCCACAGTCAACTCATAGCCGTGCGCGACGAGCGCGTCAAGTCCCGTCCTGACGGACGCCTGCACCTGCTGTACCGCGAGATCGCCCGCCACTGGTGGCACGGCAACGCCGACTGGATCGACGAAGGCATGGTCGAGACCATCGCCAACACCGGCTCCCGCATCGACGACGCCGCCTGGATCGCCCAGCCACTCCCACGTCTAAGCTGCCAGGCGCCCAACATTCGAGCCCTCGACCAATCACCGCCGGACCGGGACCGGGCGGCTCATCACTGCAACCGGCACCTGGGCGAATCCCTGTTCCGAGACCTCCACTCCGCACTGGACGCCCCCGCGTTCGCTCGCTCCGTCCGGGAGCTGTTCATCCTGGCGCCCGCCGGCATCAGCGAGGTCAGAACCGCCTTCCCAGACCTGATCGACATAGTCGACCACCACTATCAGGGCGACCGCAACGCACCGCACCGTTGGGACCCGGACGACGCCATCGACGCCCCGCACCACAACGCCATTGCCTGGACCCAGAAGCCGGCACACCACCAAGACCGCGTCCGTTTCACCGGCCACATCATCACGCCCGCGACGCTCGCCGACCAGCACGTGGCGTTCACGATCTCCGACCACCAGCGCCCGCTCGCCACCATACTCCCGCCCCTCGACGACCAGGAACTCGAAGTCGAAGACACCAAGTACGTGGTTGCCGAGGAGATGACGATCCACGGCGACCGTTTCGACGTCTCCTTCCGCTGGCCGACCGGCGCCGGCTCTCCGGACGGCAAGACGATCACCATCTGGGGCTACCGGGACCACAACCCGATCCCGGTCATCGGAGAAAGTGCGGACCCACTGTCCATCTCCCTCATCCGCAACGACCCCAACCCGCCGGCGATAACTCCCACTCCCCGACCCACCAGGCAGATCACGTTCGCCCCGACGTTACAGCCCGGCGCACCCACCCCGGCGCCCACCGTCACGCCCCTGCAACACCGGATCCAGAATCCTTCCCACGCCAGCCTCGTCGCCCTCAACTCAGGAACAGCCATCACCGTCAAGGGCTGCAATCTGGCCTCCGACCTGTCGTCCAGGAAATTCATCCTCACGACGTGGAACCACTGGGAACCAGAACGGTTCGGCGAACAACTCAACCTGATCCAGATCATGACCCAGAACGGTCAGCAAATCGAACTCACCCACGGCACGTGCTACCAAGCGTGGGCCGTCAAGCACGTCAACGACAGCGAAGGCTACATCTGCCTAGACCCCGACGGAGCGGGACCCCACCAGTACCCGTGCAAGGAGCCCGACGACAACATCACCGTCCCCGTCTTCCTGCTCGACACCGACCACCACGCACTCGAGCCCATCAACTGAACGCCGCCAGGAATGCCGCACCATGACGAACCCCAACCTGGCCGATCACGTCGACCACCTCCTCGACGCCTCATCGGCGCGACACCTGATCGAAGCCTACACCGGCATGGCGAACGGAAAACCATCGTCCCTAGCCGAGCTCGCCGCCCAGGAGCGCCGCAGCCACCAGGCCGTCCACGCCCGGATACTACGCCAACTCGAGGTGATCGCCAACATGGACCGAGACGCCGGCTCCCCACTCCGCCACGCCTCCCATCGGATCCTTCACCACATGGCGACCACCGGCATCGGCTCCTCATCCCAGACCGCCAATCGAGTGCCGGACCGCGTCATGGCCAGGGTCTTTCGGTTTTCCAAGAAATCCCCTCTCCCTTGATGCGAGAGGGTTAGGGTGAGGGTGCAAATGTAAGGAAGGGAACTATCCCACGGCAGGCTATACCCCTCACCCCAGCCCTCTCCCGCAAGGGGCGAGGGAGAATCGAAAGACCCTGGCGTCATGGCCGAACTGGTTGCGACCGGCGCGATAACCCCCTCCGAAGCCCCGCACATCAGGCTGGCCGTCATGGTCGAGCCGTTGCAGGTACAAAAACTCGGCGCACCCCTCGGGGACGTCCACCAACACGTACGCCAAGTGATGCTGCCAGCCACGCAGGCCATGAGCGAGGACGACATCAGACATCGCCTCCAGTTCTACCGCGTCGCGCACCGCGCGATCAGCACCTGGCGATCCCTTGCCCTGGCCACCTACATCAGCCGCACCTTCGGAGGTCCGGCCCGACGCTGACGGTCTCTATCCCACAGGCGCCTCGTGGGCCGACGGCATGGCCACCCACCTAGCCTGCACCGCGTGGGCCGTGCTCGCGCTCCGCGACGCGGGGCACGCCATGCCCATGACACAACTGGCCGAAGCCGCCCAACAAGAGGCCGGCCACCACATCCCGCCCGGGCACGACGTCCTACGCTCCATACGCGGGCACTTAACACGTCAGCCCGAACTACACCGTAGCAACGGGAGGATCAGGCTCATTGAGTAGGACCAATACCGCTTCACGTCCAATGGCCTCAAGCGCACGGTGGGCGAGGAGATCCAACTTACGCTCGAGCGATACGGCCCCATGCCGTTCCCTACCCTGGCCCACACCGTCGCCTCCGCCACCGGACGCGCCATCAGCTACGCCAAGCACCGCATCCGACAACCAAAACCCGGAGAACCCTGGCGCGTGCTACCGACCGAGCTAGTCGCGCTCCATTCCACCGCCAACTCGACTACGGCCCCGCGCGAACCAGACGCCAAGGAGGTATGCCGCCGCCCTCAACAACATCAGCCAGTGGTGCCCCCGTGCAACCACCTGCACCACGAACACCGTCAAGCAAGACCTGGCCCGTTCGCCGGCCAAAACTCACCAACATTTGCCCAAGGAGCGCAATAATGAGCAAACTCGCCCATAGCATCCCAGTACCACTACGCACCACCCTCACCTTTGTCGCTGCGGCAGTCGCCCTCGCCCTGACGTTCGCCTTCGCCGCGCCTCCCATCAGCCAAGCCGCGACCTCATCCCAAGCCGCCGGGCAGAACACCGCTATCCGCGACTGCAACGTCTCCATCACCCGCTACCAGAGCTACCACCAGGTCCGGATGGACGTCAACGAGGGCCACGGCTGGAAGTTCTTTCTCATCAACATAGACGGGATCTCCAACGCGAGCCGACAATGGCCTTCGTTCCAAACCGACGACGGCATCGCGTTCCACATACCGTACGGCTACGACAACGCCGGAGAACGCCACCAGTACTTCGTCAGCGTATCATCCTGGCACCCGCTCCAGTCCCAGCCCATATGCGAGTCTCACGGCGAGTTCTACGTCAAGGGCAACCTGGCCACCAAGACCCAGATGATCCAGCCGGACAGCGAGGCCCCCGCCGGCCAGAACGGCGACGGCGCCGAGCCAGTCCCGCCCGTCAACGGGTCCGGCAACGGCGGCCAGGCCGACGTCCCAAACACGGAGGGCTACGCCCAAATCCCCGCAGTGGAGCCCACCCCAATATTCGCCCACACCAGTCCCCGGCCAAGGCCGCCCGACGACGCAGCCATCCTCCGCGAGTGCGACGTCAACATCACGCACTACCAGGAATACTACCAGGCCCGTATGGACATCAACGAGGGCCACGGTTGGATGTACTTCTGGATCACCATCGACGGGATCTCCAACGAAAACCGACAATGGGGAGCATTCCGCACCGAGGACGGTCTCGGACTTTACATGCTCTACGACGAGACCAATGCCGGCGAGGAACATGAATACTTCGTCAGGGTCTCACCCTGGCGCCAGTTCCAGCCCCATATCTTCGAGACGCGAGGCACGTTCCACGTCAAGGGCAGCCCACCCCGTGAAGCTGAATTCACGCAGGACGACAACCCCGACGGTGGGAACCCTGCCCAGCCAGACGGCGCCACCGGCGGTGACGCGCAACACGGAAACCAAGACAGTTCTGACGACACTCCGACCGTGCGAGCCAACGCGCTGGTCACCACGGAGCGACCTCAGCCCACTCTGCTTCCAACGACCCGAGCAACGCCCCCGCCGGCCGACGCGGCTATCTTGCACCAATGCGACATAGCCATCACCCGGTACACGGACTCCTACAAAATCCGTATGGACATCAAGGAGGGAGTGGGCGGCCGCATATACTGGCCCACCATAGACGGCATCACCAACGAGAACCGCCGATGGCCCGCGTTCCGAACCGCCGACGGGATCGCCTTCATGATGGACTACGACGACACCAACGCCGGCGAGCAGCACGAATACCTGGTCACGGTATCCCCCTGGTACCGGCCGGCCTTCTGCGAAGCTGGCGCCACGTTCTACGTCAGGCCGTGACCAGCCATCGGCTACCGAACGGGCGGACGCGACCAACGGCAAGGATCCCCTCGCGGGGAGCATAACGAGCCTCTGCTACAATGCAGTGACGCTCCCAGAACACCCTTGCTAAAACCGGTCCCCGCCGCTCGCCCAGGAGCCCGCCCATGCTCACCCTCACCGATGAACAGATCCAGATCATAGACCACCCAACCGGCCACCACGGCAAGGTCCTATCGGTGGCCGGCTCCGGCAAAACGACCACGATGGCCCACCGCGTCAAGCACCTGCTGGAACATCAGCTGGCGTCCCAGCACCAGATACAGGTGCTCATGTTCAACAGGGACGCCCGGCGCCAGTTCCAAGCCCGCCTGCAAGAGATCGGCGTGCCCCGGCAAAACCAGCCGCACGTCGACACCTTCCACAGCTATGCGTTCCGCATCATCCATGAACAGGGCAACCACGAACAATGGTACGGCGCCGGAGAGGAGTTCGGCCACATCAAACTCCTCCAGGCCATCACGTCCGTCGCCAGACAACTCAAGATCGACGAGGACGACCTTGACCCAGGCGATGTCCACCGCGCGATCGACCTCTGGAAAGGCGCCCTCATACCCCACCACCAGGCCGGGTACATTGGCCCGATGGGCGACGCCTACGCAGCCACCTACCGAGACTTTGAGGCCGTACGCCACCAGAGCAACGCCCTCACGTTCGCCGACTTCGTGCCCGAGGCAATCCAGATCCTGCAGACCGACGAAGAACAGGCCGACAGGCTCATCGCCCCCCTCCGGCACATCATCGTCGACGAGTACCAGGACGTGAACCTGGGCCAGCAGAAACTGATCGAGGTATTGGCCTCGGACAACGCCGACGTCCTCGCCGTCGGCGACGATGACCAGACGATCTACGAGTGGCGCGGAGCGCGCAGCGAATACATCCTCCGCGAGTTCGAGACCACGTTCACGGGCAAGCCCCACGCCACCTACCACCTCACGCATTCCTTCCGCTTCGGCTACGCCATCGCCCAGACCAGCTACAACGTCATCACCCATAACTCCAACCGCAACCCCAAGAGCCTGATCTCCCACGACCCGGCCGCCGATTGCCACGTCCAGGTCCTGACCGACCAGGCCGAAGCCGGCGGGTCGGCCAATGAGGCGATGGTCAACGAGATCGTCAGACTCGTCAAGGAACAGTCCATACACCCCGACTCAATCAGAACCCTGGGCCGCACCTACTCGCAACTCAACGGATTCACGATGGAACTGCTCCGCCAGTCGGTGCCGTTCTACATAGCCGGCAACGAGCCGTTCTTCCTCAGCGGTCCATGCCAGGCGTTGCTCAACTACATCCGCGTCGCCGACCGACTGGACGAGATCCCCGACCAAGACCTGACCGAACGATTCGTGAACATCGCCAACAAGCCCTCCCGCTACCTCAACCGGCAGGAGATCCAACGCCATCTCCAAGAGTCCCGACGCAACGGGATCACGATGCGGCAGGCGCTGCTGCTCGCCAGCGTCAACACCGACTACAACCTACGCCAGCAGGACAACCTGGCAGACCTGGTCGGTCTGATCGAGAGCTTGGAAGAACAACTCCACCGCGAGCAGCCGGCCACGACCAGCAACCTGCTCCAATGGATCGACCAACACGCCGGACTCACCCAGCACTACCAGGACTACTACGGCAAGGGCGAATACTCCCTGGACCGCATCGCCGCCCTCGAAGACCTCAAGCTGCTGGCGCAACTGCACCTGCTGCCCTGGCGCGAGTTCCTGGCGTTCATCGAATCCTGCGACACCAAGCGCGGCCTCCCCACCGAGGAGTGCATCCAGCTCACCACCATCCACCGTGCCAAGGGCCTGGAATTCGACTATGTGTTCATACCAGACTGCTCCGAGGGCCACATGCCGGTCATCACCGACAACGTGGACCCCACTTTCAACATCACCCAGCCCTGGCGACGCCCCCGGCCCGCCGAGTGGCTGGAGAACGAGCGCCGCCTGTTCTACGTCGCCGCCATCCGGGCCCGCGTTGCCCTCTACATAGGCGCCCCGTCCGGCAACTCGCCGGACCGCTCCGCTCCCGACCAGGACCGCCTCCCGTCCCGCTTCATCGAGGAGATGGAACTGCTCCAGACCGACGCCGTAGCGACCGAGCTCGTCAAGGCCGTCCAAGGCGCGGAAACCCTGCTCGACCAGGTATGCCAGCAATTCCACACCTTCCACAAGATCATCCGCCCCATCAAGGACGAGTACTCCCGCCTCATGCCCGACCCACTGCGCAAACTGCTTGCCGACATCACGCTCAGCGACGCGGAGCGACCCTTTCTCTATAGCCGCCGGTACGAATCACCAGGCGCGAACCAGCCCAAAGCGCAGCCCATGATGCCCTCGCTCTGGGACCACATCAAGCTACAACGGCCCGGCGCCGACAACGACGCACCCCAGCCCCAGCCCGTCGGCCCCGCTGCCTGAACCCCAAGGAGACCCATGCCGACCGCTAACAATTTGTTGTGCAACGTTCGACACCGCAACTTCCAGAAGGATGACACCGCGCTACGTCCTTGCGTAGACCACTGGTACTAGACTTCCAACCATGAGTACCAGAACCACCGTCCTGCCCCTTGTCAATAACGCTCCCACCTCCCGCGTTATCGGCTACTTGGTCAGCCAGCAACGCATCGCCTATAACCACGCCGTCAACATCCTGAACCGCGAGCCCTCCATCCCGAAAAGAGCTCACAAAGGTTCCACCTTCGGCCTCAACAAACGCATCACCGCCTGGCGTAACAGCAACCCAGACCAAGCCACCGCCCCTATCACATCCACCAGCAGGGCAACGAGGCCGCTTTCCTCGCCAACGAGAAGTTAGCCAACAGCCGACTGGAACGCCTGGCACGCATCGACAAAGCCGACGACGACAACGAGCAGCCCCACCCCCGCGACACCAGGCCGCACCGCCGTACCCTGAAACACCGGTCCCGCAAGCACGGCACCCAGACCCTAGGTTCTGTTGACATTTCATTATAATGGCTGTATGTCAAACATCAGATTATCACCAGAACAGTGGGCCAGGATGCTCGATTTCTTGCGTGGTTGCACTGGCGTGTACGTTGGCCAGGAAGCGGATTGCCGGCGTTTTGTCGAGGCCGTCTTATGGATTAACCGCTCTGGGGCCCAATGGCGACTGCTGCCAGCCGAATACGGGAACTGGAACAGCGTCTATAAACGATTCGCCCGTTGGACTGACCAAGGCGTCTGGGCCCAAATGCATCAACATTTCTGCGACGACGCGGATCTGGAATACCTGATCATTGACAGCACGGTGGTCCGGGCGCACCCTTGCGCGGCGGGAGCTCCCCCAAAAAGGGTGGCCAGGCGGCCCAGGCCCTGGGCCGGAGCCGCGGCGGGTTCAGCACCAAGATTCACGTGAGCGTAGACGGCTTGGGCAACCCCTTGCGATTCATACTGACCGGGGGGCAACAGCACGACATCACCCAGGCGGAGGAGTTGATCGCCGGTTATGCTGGCGAGCACGTACTGGCCGACAAAGGGTACGATGCCCAGGAGTTTCGCCAGCACATCCTGGAACTGGGTATGATGCCGGTCATTCCGCCCCGCTCGAACCGCAAGGCACCCGCCGACTATGACCGGCATCTGTACCGGGAGCGTCATCTGGTGGAATGCTTCATCAACAAGATCAAGCACTATCGCCGGATCTTCTCCCGGTTTGAGAAGCTGGACACCAGATACCTGGGCTTCCTGCACTTCACCGCCGCTCTCATCTGGCTACGGTGAAATGTCAACAGAACCTAGCCATCAGGGCACGTCAGTTCATCACGCCCAACGGCCGCTACACGTTCACGATCACCGGCGTTGACCACGTCTTCCGCACCCGCCGGCCTCTGCCTAACAACATCGCCTCCATACAGTTCGTCGAGATTCCCGACCGCCGCCGCCCCGCCAACACGCCCCTCGACTCCAGGCTCTACGAACTCCACATCGCCGTCAACTACGACGATCCCGAACCGGCCGACCTCGCCATCGCCACCCTCGACGACTTCCAGGGCATGGACGACGGCGTCAAGAACCACTTCGCGTTCTCCGACAGCTCACGCTTCTCGTTCCAAGAACCATACCCAGGCAGACGGCCTCACCTCGAACGACGCGTCATCCAGGCCAAGCCCAAAGGCTCCAGGCGCAGATGACGCCTCGAAGCCCGGCACCTCACCAAAAACCGGAAACGCCAATCCGACAAGCGCCGGCAGGTCAACGCCGCCGTCATCAACCAACTGGAATCCACTAGGCCCGCCGCTATCGCAGTCGAGGCCAAGAGCGTCGTCAACCTCATGCGCTCCGCCCACGGCAAGGGCCGTCGCCAAAAGGCTGGACTCAACAAGGCGTTGGCCAACATCAGTCTCTCGGAGAACAAGCAGATCCTGGTCAACCAATCCCTCAAAAGAGGTATCCACGTAATACCAGTCCCAGCGCCCGGCACCAGCCAGACCTGCCCGCGCTGTGGACACCGGCATCGGAAGAACCGCGAAAGCCAAGCGAGCTTCCGGTGCCGGAACTGCGGATGGACCGGCAACGCCGATCACTTGGCATCCGTCATCATCCGCAACCGCAGCTACGTCCGCACCACGCAACGTATCCACGGATACACACCGAGTGCGGACATAGCCCCCACCGGGTGGCGGGAACAGCCATCCGGCCAAGGACAGCCCGCATTACTGCCCCTGGCTCAAAGCACGCCCAAGCCAAAACGCATCGCGACGAAGCCGTCGAGGTCCCCGAAGGGGAAACGGTCAGGGTCCGGGGCGTCAGGCCGGACTACCCAGGTCCTCGGTACTAGGTTCTGTTGACATTTCATTATAATGGCCGTATGTCAAACATCAGACTATCCCCAGAACAGTGGGCTAGGATGCTCGATTTCTTGCGTGGCCGCACCGGCCTGTACGTTGGCCAGGAAGCGGATTGCCGGCGTTTTGTCGAGGCCGTCTTATGGATTAACCGCTCTGGGGCCCAATGGCGACTGCTGCCAGCCGAATACGGGAACTGGAACAGCGTCTACAAACGATTCGCCCGTTGGACTGACCAAGGCGTCTGGGCCCAAATGCATCAACATTTCTGCGACGACGCGGATCTGGAATACCTGATCATTGACAGCACGGTGGTCCGGGCGCACCCTTGCGCGGCGGGAGCTCCCCCAAAAAGGGTGGCCAGGCGGCCCAGGCCCTGGGCCGGAGCCGCGGCGGGTTCAGCACCAAGATTCACGTGAGCGTGGACGGCTTGGGCAACCCCTTGCGATTCATACTGACCGGAGGACAACAGCACGACATCACCCAGGCGGAGGAGTTGATCGCCGGTTATGCTGGCGAGCACGTACTGGCCGACAAAGGGTACGATGCCCAGGAGTTTCGCCAGCACATCCTGGAACTGGGTATGATGCCGGTCATTCCGCCCCGCTCGAACCGCAAGGCACCCGCCGACTATGACCGGCATCTGTACCGGGAGCGTCATCTGGTGGAATGCTTCATCAACAAGATCAAGCACTATCGCCGGATCTTCTCCCGGTTTGAGAAGCTGGACACCAGATACCTGGGCTTCCTGCATTTCACCGCCGCTCTCATCTGGCTACGGTGAAATGTCAACAGAACCTAGGTTCTGTTGACATTTCATTATAATGGCTGTATGTCAAACATCAGATTATCACCAGAACAGTGGGCCAGGATGCTCGATTTCTTGCGTGGTTGCACTGGCGTGTACGTTGGCCAGGAAGCGGATTGCCGGCGTTTTGTCGAGGCCGTCTTATGGATTAACCGCTCTGGGGCCCAATGGCGACTGCTGCCAGCCGAATACGGGAACTGGAACAGCGTCTATAAACGATTCGCCCGTTGGACTGACCAAGGCGTCTGGGCCCAAATGCATCAACATTGCTGCGACGACGCGGATCTGGAATACCTGATCATCGACAGCACGGTGGTCCGGGCGCACCCTTGCGCGGCGGGAGCTCCCCCAAAAAGGGTGGCCAGGCGGCCCAGGCCCTGGGCCGGAGCCGCGGCGGGTTCAGCACCAAGATTCACGTGAGCGTGGACGGCTTGGGCAACCCCTTGCGATTCATACTGACCGGAGGACAACAGCACGACATCACCCAGGCGGAGGAGTTGATCGCCGGTTATGCTGGCGAGCACGTACTGGCCGACAAAGGGTACGATGCCCAGGAGTTTCGCCGACACATCCTGGAACTGGGTATGATGCCGGTCATTCCGCCCCGCTCGAACCGCAAGGCACCCGCCGACTATGACCGGCATCTGTACCGGGAGCGTCATCTGGTGGAATGCTTCATCAACAAGATCAAGCACTATCGCCGGATCTTCTCCCGGTTTGAGAAGCTGGACACCAGATACCTGGGCTTCCTGCACTTCACCGCCGCTCTCATCTGGCTACGGTGAAATGTCAACAGAACCTAACACCCAGGCATCACTCAACCGTCCCGCTACGGGCGCCCCGACCATCACAGGTGTGGGTCGTGTGGGCCAGACGCTAATGTCCAACACCTCCGGCATAGAGGACGCGGACGGAATGCAACACGCCACCTTCTCCTACCAATGGCTGGCCAACGACGGCAACGGCGACCAGGACATCCCAGGAGCGACTGACGCTTCCTACACTCTGGTCGATGGCGATGCGGGCAAGATGGTCAAGGTACAGGTGACCTTCATGGACGATAGTGCCTACGTGGAAACGGTGACCAGCGCGGGCAAGGTGGTGGGGCCGCCGAACAATCCAGCCACGGGCGCGCCGACCATTGAAGGCACCGCCGAAGTGGGTGAGACGCTGACGGCGGACACCTCAGGCATAGAGGACGCCGACGGGCTGAGCGACGCGGTGTTCAGCTACCAATGGGTGATCAGTTCGGGAACCGCGAGCGGTGACATCCCGGGGGCGACGGACTCCACCTACACCCCGGTGGGTTCCGATGTGGGGATTGCCATCATGGTGCGAGTGAGCTTCACCGATGACGCAGGCAACGGCGAGAGTCTGACCAGCGCGGCGACGGGAGCGGTCAGTTTTGCCGTTCAACCGCAAATAGCCAACAGCGCCGCGACCGGCATTCCCATAATCAGCGGCGACCCTCAAGTTGGAGAGACGTTGACGGCGGACAGCTTGGGCATCGCTGATGCTGACGGGCTCACCAACGCCTCTTACAGCTATCAGTGGATCATCAACGACGGCAGTTCCGACACGGACATCACAGGAGCTACGGACTCCAGCTACACCGTGACCGCCGCCGCCGAAGGCCGGACGATCCGGGTGAGCGTCACGTTCACGGACGACGCGGGCACTGAGGAGAGCCTGAGCAGCGCGGCGACGGCGTTGGTGCAGCCTCGCCCAGCGCCGGACGGCCCGCCGGACGCTCCGAACCGGCAGGAGGGAACCGCGGTGTTCGTTGGCGGTGTCGACTTGGAGTGGAACGATGTCTTCGGGGCCGAATCCTACGACGTGCGGCAGTACCGCAGCGGCCAGTGGACCGATCTGCCCGGAGACGGCGTGGAGATCGCGTTCTACGGTGCGGGAGCGATCATCAGCGGGCTGGATCCGGAATCGTCGCTCTGGTTCCAGGTGCGGGCGGCGAACGCGCACGGCGTATCGGATTGGTCCGAGATGCTGTACACGGGTTCGACCAGTCAGTACAAGTTGGGCCGGCAGGCCAGGCCGGACAACGTGCCGGCTAGCGGCGCACCCGTCATGCATGGTACGGCGCAGGTCGGAGAGAGCCACTGGGTCGATACCACCGGCATCGAGGACGGCAACGGTCTGGACCGGGTGCAGTTCCAATACCAGTGGACGTCCAATGACGGCGACGCAGACACCGACATCGCGGGGGCGACGGACTCCGGCTACACCCTGGTGGCCGCCGACGTTGGCAAGACCATCCGGGTCCGTGTGGCCTTCACCGATAGGGGAGGGTACTCCGAGACTCGAACCAGCGTTGCTACGGGAGCGGTCAGCCCTGCTGTCCAGCAACAGACGGCCATCAACCCCGCTACCTGGGCGGAGCCTGCCATCACCGGCGCGGCTCAGGTGGGGGAGAAGCTGCAGGCGGACACCTCGGGCATCACCGACGATGATGGGCTGACTAACTCCACGTTCAACTACCAGTGGGTTGCCAATGACGGAGGCACGGATGCCGATATCTCAGGGGAGACGGACTCCGCCTACACACTGGTGGCCGACGACGTGGGCAAGACCATCAAGGTGCGGGTGACCTTCACCGACGACGCGGGGAACGAGGAAGCGCTGACCAGCGCGGCCACGGAGGCGGTTGCCGCCAGGCCGAACACTTCGGCAACGGGGCGACCGACCATCAGCGGCCCGGCCCGGGTGAGACGCTGACGGCGGAAACCTCGGGCATCGCGGACGCTGACGGGTTGATCAACGTTTCCTACAGCCACCAGTGGATAAGAAACGACGGGACCTCGGACACGGACATAGAGAACGCCACGGGAACGACCTACACGCTGGTTGCAGCCGATGAGGAGCAGACCCTCAAGGTGCGGGTGAGCTTCGCTGACGACGAGGGCAACGACGAAACGCTGACCAGTGCTGCGACTGGCGAGGTGGAGGCCCTGCCTAACCGGCCGGCCACGGGGGCGCCGAGCATCAGCGGCACCGCTCAGGTGGGGGAGACGCTGACGGCGGAAACCTCGGGCATCGCTGACGCGGACGGGCTGAGCGGCGCCACATTCACCTACCAGTGGATCGCAAATGACGGTACCGCCGACACGGATATACAAGATGCGACATACTCCACATATACCCTGGTCTCCGCCGACGAGGGCCAGACCCTCAAGGTGCGGGTGAGCTTCGCTGACGACGAGGGCAACGACGAATCCCTGACCAGTGTTGCGACCGCAGCCGTCGCAGCTGAGGACCCACAATCCCAGGAGTCGCCGGCCAAGCCGACGGGCCTGACCGGAACGGTGAGCCACAACGCGGTGTCGCTGAGCTGGGACGACCCCGACGACGACACCATCACGGGTTACCAGATACTGAGGCGGGACAGGGCCCTGCACCGGGTCGGCGAGTTCCTGATCTATGAGGATGACACGGGTAGTGCATTGCCGCAGTATGTGGACCAAGATGTGGAGCTGGAAGTTCGGTACGTTTACCGCATCAAGGCACGGAACGCCGCCGGCCTGAGCAAGCACAGCCATTGGTTCCAGGCCAACACGCCAGCGGCCACAACCGACCCCAACAGCCCCGCCACCGGAGCACCCACCGTCACCGGCACTGCCGAGGTGGGGGAGACGCTGACGGCGGACACCTCCGGCATCGCTGACGCGAACGGGCTGGCCGGCACCACATTCACCTACCAGTGGGTGCGCGGCGCCGATGGCACCGACACGGACATCTCCGCAGCGACAGACTCCACCCGCACTATAGTAGCCGCCGCCGATGGCCAGACCATCAAGGTGCGGGTGTCCTTTACCGACGACGACGGGCACGCGGAATCCCTGACCAGCGCCGCGACGGAGGCGGTCAGCTTTGCTGTCCAGCAACAGACAGCCAACAATCCAGCCACCGGTGAACCGGTCATCACTGGAAAGGCGACCGTAGGGGAAACACTCAAAGCGAACACCACCAACATCGCTGACGCGGACGGGCTGAGCCACGCCACATTCACCTACCAGTGGATTACCAATGACGGTACCGACGACACGGATATACAGGATGCCACGGATGCCACCTACACCCTGGCTGACGCCGACGAGGGCAAGGCCATCAAGGTGCGGGTGTCCTTCACCGACGATGCAGACAACGAGGAGACGCTGACCAGCACGGCGACCGTTGCGGTTGCGGCAGCGACCCAGCCCAACAGCCCTGCCACGGGCGCACCAACCATCAGCGGCACTGCTCAGGTGGGGGAGACACTGACGGCTGACACCTCGGGCATCGCAGACGAGGATGGGCTGGAGAACGTGTCCTTCAGCTACCAGTGGATCGCCATCGACGGGACAACCGATGCAGACATTGCCGGAGCCACAGCTTCCACCTACACGCTCGTCGATACCAATGAGGGAAAAACCGCCAAGGTGCGGGTCAGCTTCACCGACGACGAAGGCAATGAAGAAACTCTGACCACCGCGGCCACCGCGGCGGTTGCGGCAGCCCCCACTTCCAACAGCCCTGCCACGGGCGCGCCGACCATCAGCGGCACGGCCCAGGTGGGGGAGACGCTGACGGCGGACACCTCGGGCATTGCGGACGAGGACGGGCTGGAGAACGTCACCTTCAGCTACCAGTGGCTGGCCGCCGCCGCGGACATACCGGGAGCGACGGAGTCTGCCTATACGCTCTCGGAGGCCGTCGAGGGTAAGGCCATCAGCGTGCAGGTGAGCTTCACCGATGACGGAGGCGACGACGAGACTCTTACCAGCGCGGCCACGGAGGCTGTGGCGGGTAACGAGGAGTCGCTGACCAGCTAGGACGCTGCCGTTTGGTCGGCGACCATGACGGTGGAGTGGGTCTACCAGGGCTACGGGTACTATTCGACCGACGCCAAGAAGGCAGGGTCGCTCTCTCCGGCCTCATTCGAGGTGGACGGTGAGACGTACACCGTGAAGATGGTCGAAACGCAGGGGTGGATGTACATCGGCGTGGACCGGGAACTTCCTTTCGGCTTCGTGCTGGAGTTGGACGGAGCGCGGTTCGCTTCCAGCGATACGTCCTTCAGGTCCTACAGCTACGGCAACATCTATAGGTGGGAAAGAGCGGGCCTGAGCTGGAGGGATGGGGACACCGTTGAGGTCCGGCTACTCGGTGCGTTTGAGGATGAGACGGCGGTCAACAACCCGTCCACGGGCGCACCGACCATCAGCGGGACGGTCCAGGTGGGAGAGACGCTGACGGCGGACACCTCGGGCATCGCAGACGCGGATGGGCTGGACAACGTCACCTTCAGCTACCAGTGGCTGGCGGATAACGCTGCCATCGCTGGAGCGACGGGCAGCACCTACACCCTGGCCGATGCCGACGAGGGCAAGGCCATCAAAGTGCAGGTGTCCTTCACCGACGACGCCGGCAATGATGAGACGCTGACCAGCGCGGCCACGGATGCGGTGTCGGCAGTGGGGGCGCGGGCGCAGCAGTTGTGTTCAGGAGGTGGATATGACCCGGTGCCGACAGAGGTAGACGTAGAGGTTGTTCCTATAGTGGTCGAGTCCACTATTGACGAATACTTCGTGCTCTATGTGCGGTACGACCTGGATGCGGACTCGACGGTCTACTTACCGGTCTCGGTGACCTTGGGCCAAGCAGGCACCACCACGCTCTCCGAGAACGTGGCGGCCTTGCCGGCAGAGCGCTACCGGGTGCAGAAGTTCCCCGTTGCCGACGCGGCCGATGTTGACGGCGATTGCATCGACGACATCACCGAACTGGCCGATCCGGTGGACCAGAACCCGGTGAATCCCGCTGCCACCATCGCACTCAGCGACGGGGCCTTGGCCGTTCCCGATCGGGACACATTCGAGTCGCTCTCTCGCCCGGGTGCTATTGACAACCGTCCAGACGACTGGGAGTACCTCAACTTCGTTCTGTTCGACATGGAAACCAACAGCCCGGGTGTCTACTTCGTGAACACTTCGCCAAGGAGCGTGCACTACCACCATCGATATTTCATGGAAGCCCAAGGGATAGAGTGGAACCGGGTGATCCGCGGTGTGATCGCTTATAACCCGAACCTCATTGCCCCCGATGGAAGCCAGGGGATCTACAGCTACTGGCTCTACCCATTCAATTTCTCCTATAACTTCAGCCTTCAAGAGCGCTCCTACAGGCTCCTTGCCGCGAGCCTGCCGCTGCTCAACGACGACCTTGCCCTGTATATCAAGAACGATGCGCTTCCCTATTCCCAGGCAAACTTACCGTTGTACGAGGATGCCCGCATCAGCGTCGTGTTCGACGAAGATATGTACCCCGAAGTCGATTTCCAGGCGTTGAACACGGGAGAAGGCTACGGCTTGCTGCGAGTCAGGGACCCCGACGATCGTCCTCACCCTAGGGAAATCGTGGTCTACGAGGCTCTGCCCCACGAACTCCCCCGCGTCGCCGGGATCGTCACTACCGCGCCCCAAACGCCACTGTCGCATATCAACCTGCGTGCCGTCCAAGACGGCGTGCCCAACGCCTTCATCCGTGACGCCCTCGATAACCCCGATATCGACTCCCTTCTCGACAACTACGTCCGCTACACGGTGACCGAGGGCGGATGGACCCTTCGCGTAGCCACGCCCGCCGAGGTCGAAGCCCACTACGCTGCTTCCCGGCCCGCCACGGAACAGACCCCGCAACGCGACCTCTCAGTCACGGAGATCATCCCCCTAGATGAGATCGGCTTCGAGGACTGGACTGCGTTTGGCGTCAAGGCGGCCAACGTGGCTGTGCTTAGGACGCTGGAGTTCCCCGGGGGGACGGTCCCCAACGGATTCGCGGTGCCATTCTACTTCTATGATGAGTTCATGAAGCGCAACGGATTCTATGACGACATCAAAGAGCTGCTGGCCGATCCGGAATTCCAGAGTGACTTCGACACCCAGGAGAAAGAGCTCAAGAAGCTGCGCAAGGACATCAAGAAAGGCGAAGTGCCCGAATGGATCAACACGGCGCTGACCGAGATGCACGGGTCCTTTCCCGGGGGGACCTCCCTGCGCTACCGGTCCAGCACCAACAACGAGGATCTGCCGGGGTTCAACGGCGCGGGGCTGTACGACTCCAAGACCCAGCATCCCGAGGAGACCGAAGAGGACGGCATTGCCAAATCGCTGAAGCAGGTGTTTGCCAGCCTTTGGAACTTCCGGGCTTTCACCGAACGCGAGTTCCACCGCATAGATCAACTGGAGGCTGCGATGGGGGTGTTGGTCCATCCCAACTACTCCGATGAACTGGCCAACGGGGTCGCCGTCAGCTTCGATCCCATTGACGCCAGAGATGACGTCTACTACGTCAACACCCAGCTCGGCGAGGACCTGGTCACGAATCCCGAGGGACACTCAGTGCCTGAGGAAATCTTGTCGTACGACGGCGCCTATTTCAACGTTCTTGGTACCTCTAACCAGGTGCCGCCCGGGCAACTGCTCTTGAGCATCTACCAACTGACCCAGTTGCACGGTCATCTCGAAGTAATCCATGACGACTTCAAAAAGCTGTACAAGCCCGGCTCCGGTGAACCCTTCGCCATGGAGATCGAGTTCAAGATCACTAGCGAGAACATCCTCGCGATCAAGCAGGCACGCCCGTGGGTCTTCAGCGCCCCGTCGGCAGCGCCTGCTGACAACAGCCCGGCCCTCGGTGCTCCGACCATTAGCGGGACGGCTCAGGTGGGTAAGATGCTGAGTGCGAACACCTCCGGCATCGCAGACGCGGATGGGCTGGACAACGTCACCTTCAGCTACTAGTGGCTGGCGGACGACGCCGAAATCACAGGCGCGATGGATGCCACCTACACCCTCGTTGCCGCCGACGAGGGCAAGACAGTCAAGGTTCAGGTGTCCTTCACCGACGCCGCCGGCAACGAGGAGACCCTGACCAGTGAGGCCACGGATGCGGTGGCAGCAGCGCCCCAGGCCAACAACCCGGCGACGGGCGCTCCCACGATCAGCGGCACCGCCCAGGTGGGCGAGACCCTCACGGCCGAGACGTCTGTAATCGCCGACGAGGACGGCCTGGACGACGTGTCGTTCAGCTACCAGTGGTTGGCGGAGGGCATCGACATCAGCGGTGCCACGGGCAGCACCTACACCCTGACTGCCAGCGAGCAGGGGAAGACCATCCGAGTGCGGGTGTCGTTCACCGACGATGCGGGCAACCAGGAGTCCCTGACCAGTACGGCAACGGAGGCGGTTGCCGTCAGGCCGAACACTTCCGCGACGGGGCGACCGACCATCAGCGGGACTGTTCGGGTGGGAGCGACGTTGACGGCAGACACCACAGGCATAGGCGACGCCGACGGTCTGACCAACGTTTCCTACCGCTACCAGTGGGTTGTGACTGACCGCGGTGCGTATTTCGACATCTCCGGCGAGACGGGAGCGACCTACACCCTGGTAGCTGCCGACCGCGGTCTGTACATCCAGGTGCGGGTGAGTTTCACCGACGATGCCGGCAAGCGGGAGACGCTGACCAGTGCGATGACTGACGTGGTGGCGGCAGCGCCCTAGCCAAATAGTCCGGCTACCGGCGCGCGCCATTACGGGAACGGCCGATGTGGGATAAATGCTGACCGCCGACACTTCGGACATATCCGACCCGGAAGGCGTGGCAGTGCGGAAGGCGGCCTCGTCGGCGAAGGCGGCCTCGTCGGTTGGGATGGCGAGCGCCCGGACGACGGCATCGATCGGGCGCCGGCTGCGAGTCTGGATGTCCAGGGCCACGCCGTCCAGTGCGGACAACAGCTGGTGGAGGGTCTGCCCCAGATCCGGCGCCATGCTGATGGGTGAATGCGTGTGGTCAGGGGAGAACGCCGATGCGGAACTTCTTGGTGCCGCACTCCACGCAGACGGATCGGGTGGCAGCGCGGCCGTTCTTCATGGTCACGGCCTCGATGTCTTTGGAGGCGGTGCGGGCCTTGCATTTCACGCAGTAAATCTCCACGGGCTCGGGTGGGGTGGTCATCGTCGGGCGCTCCGGTGATGAGGTTGTGGCCATTGTAGTCCATGCTGGCGCCGTCATGAGGTTGGCAGACGAAAGTCCCGCACGAGGGCCGTTTACGGAGCGATCCCTGTGCCAATCAATACGGGTATCAATAAGGCGAAGGACGCCGGAGGATGAATGTCCAAATCGGGTTTGCCGATGCGTTGCGGCGAGTCTATCCGGCGACGGTGTTCAGCTATCCCCAATGTCGTGGCTGGGTTTGCCGGGAGACCTGGTGTGGCCGAAGTTCAGTAACATTTGATTCGCATTGCCTCAACAAAAACGTTACCGAAGGCAAGCAGTTTTCTCAACCGATCAGCAATTGTGCCGGTAGTCACGTCAGAGGACTCGCGGTTGTCGTGGGTGTCGTGTGTCGACAATCATTCCGTAGGAGCGGACCCGTAGCGAGGGAAGCCCGCTTTGTTAAGGCAACGCGCTTGGCTCAACTCGTTTCCGCTGGTGTCGCACCGATACGGTACTTGCCGGCGCCGCACACCGCGCACACGGCCTTGGTCGCTGGCCGGCCATTCTTCATCGTCACCGACTCCACGTTGCTTGAGTCGGTCTTCGCCTTGCACTTCACGCAATAGATCTCGATGGCCATTGGGTTGCTCCTTCGTTAGCGGCGACAACGGTGTAGATCAGAGTAGGGCGCCACACCATAAACGGAGGCTCCGCCACTGTCAACGCGTTGTTGAACTGGGGATACTCCGCTCTGACGTTGCGGTGCATGGCAATCATGAAACGGGTGGAGCTTCACCGCAAAGGTTCGCGCCATTCGTTCCACCCGGCCCTTGGCCTGGGGTGAGCGGGCGCAAATCTGCTGGATGCCCAGTTCCACCATGGTCCTGATGAAGTTGGTGGCTTGCAGCGGCAGCTAGATGTGTTTGGGCTTTCCGGAAAACTTGAACACGCCGTGGCGATCCCCATACCGGGCAAGGGGGACGCCTCCGCGCTGGATCAGTCCCTGCATCAGGACGAAGTAGCCACGGATGTCCTCCTCGGGACGAAACACCGCGTTGACCACGGCGCTGGTGGTGCCGTCCACGGCCAGCAGCAGGGTGAATTGCGGGCCTTGCTCATCTAGCCACCAGTGGTGGCTGCCGTCAATCTGCACCAGTATCCCCAGCCCGCGGAAGCGGCGTCCCCTGCTGCGCCACGGCCCGGCTTTGCTCAGGGCTTGCTCTACCCTGCCGAGTTCACATAATGAATATTATGCGAACCACGGCGGGTATCAATAAAGCTCGGGAGTTTGGGCAGAGATTACACTTGTGGTTGCCGCACTGGCGTGCCGAATAGAGTAGTCGTGCCGTCATCTATATCCTGATCCGCGAGTCTTGCGACGTGCTCGTTGCTAATAGGTTGGCCTTTGGTACGGCGCGCGTAGAACGAGTGAAAGGGCCAGCCACGTTCCGGTCCATTTGCCCATTCGAGCAGCAATTCAGACACACGCTTTTCGGGAAGCGTCTCCAGCTGTTCAAGCTCGGATAGGCTCAAAATAAAAGGCCCATACAGTTTAGTGTCCCGCGGAACCGGTAAGGTAGCCAATCGTTGCTGGAGCGGTTCAAGGAAGATGCTCATCGCTGGAAACGGATCGGTGACGACGATGACAAAAACCATTTGCTAGGTTCTGTTGACATTTCACCGTAGCCAGATGAGAGCGGCGGTGAAATGCAGGAAGCCCAGGTATCTGGTGTCCAGCTTCTCAAACCGGGAGAAGATCCGGCGATAGTGCTTGATCTTGTTGATGAAGCATTCCACCAGATGACGCTCCCGGTACAGATGCCGGTCATAGTCGGCGGGTGCCTTGCGGTTCGAGCGGGGCGGAATGACCGGCATCATACCCAGTTCCAGGATGTGTCGGCGGAACTCCTGGGCATCGTACCCTTTGTCGGCCAGTACGTGCTCGCCAGCATAACCGGCGATCAACTCCTCCGCCTGGGTGATGTCGTGCTGTTGCCCCCCGGTCAGTATGAATCGCAAGGGGTTGCCCAAGCCGTCTACGCTCACGTGAATCTTGGTGCTGAACCCGCCGCGGCTCCGGCCCAGGGCCTGGGCCGCCTGGCCACCCTTTTTGGGGGAGCTCCCGCCGCGCAAGGGTGCGCCCGGACCACCGTGCTGTCAATGATCAGGTATTCCAGATCCGCGTCGTCGCAGCAATGTTGATGCATTTGGGCCCAGACGCCTTGGTCAGTCCAACGGGCGAATCGTTTGTAGACGCTGTTCCAGTTCCCGTATTCGGCTGGCAGCAGTCGCCATTGGGCCCCAGAGCGGTTAATCCATAAGACGGCCTCGACAAAACGCCGGCAATCCGCTTCCTGGCCAACGTACACGCCAGTGCAACCACGCAAGAAATCGAGCATCCTGGCCCACTGTTCTGGTGATAATCTGATGTTTGACATACAGCCATTATAATGAAATGTCAACAGAACCTAATGTTTTGGGCGTGCACACCGGGGATTTCCCGTTGGCCGGACATGATCTTCTGGCAGAAATCAATCTCTTGTTCTACCCCGTCCTCTATCTTTTTGTGCAAGTCCTCTTGGAATGCCTGAACGTCGCCCTCAACGAAGCTGGCGATGTATCGAGGCCGCCCGACTTTGAATTCGAACAGGGTGGAGTGCGTGTTGTCACTTCCGATGGTCTCCAGGAGCATACTGTCTGGGTTTGATCCCTCACCGGCTGGGTAGTCCTGCTCAGACAACAGGCGAAGCCGTCTTTGTGCTCCTGTTTGGTGATCAACTATCCGTTGCAAAATATCGCGCCCATAGCGCTCGTGAAGTTCACCGAAGAAGGTCTGGAACGTCCGTCGATTCGGCGCGATGCTTGGATCGTCCTGGAGAGCGTCGTGGATGTCCCAATAGAGCCCACAGGTGTAACGCTGGACCAACAATTGGCCCGATACGCCGGCCAGACTGCCGTCATGCAGTTCGATAACGGTCTTCCTCAGGAGAACGCTTAGGTCGGTAGGGTTCCCGAGCGTCTCGCCATATTTGGCCAAGTGCTGGTCTCGAATTTCATCCGGAAAAGTTGTCGCCAAACCGAGCGCAGTGGTTCGTTCCTCTTCAGATAGCAAGGTATCGGCGAAGTAAATCTCCGGATGCAGTCTGCCGAGTTGGGGGCCGGATCTCTGATCGTCAGGCCATGAGGTGCCGATTGCAGATTTGGCGTACAACGCAAACAGGACGGCCTTGAAAACGTCCAGCTCTATGCCCAACTGGGTCGTCCATACCTCTCGTATGTTTAGCTAGGCATTTAATTCGGCCTGATCCCCTGGCGTGGGCAGGTTGCTGAAGAGTTCAGCGTACCGGCCTATGAGGCGATGTGGGTGCTCATTCTGGATGAGTGAATATCCTCGAAGGGCAGTTTCTTGAACTGCCTCCATAGCGCCTTCGGGGGTGTTCGGCGCTTCGTCACCGCCCGGGTAGAAACCGTTGACCATCAACAACAGCTTGAGGAATTGGCTATAGTTTACGTCTTCCTCGCCTTCGTCCCGGGAGCCGAAAACGCAAGTGAGTTTGATGGCCAGTAGCAGTTGCCACTTCGAGAAGAACATCAGGTGGTCGCACCGTTCCAAATCATCGGCGATCCGGCGTGCCGTCTCGGTGGGCAACAGGTCACGAACCCGCTGGTCCAGTATTTCGTAAGCAGGCGGTTTGCTGGCGTCGCTGTACTGCAGCAATCTGATGAGGCTCGGCAGCACTCGTGGCATGGGGATTTGCCTGACCATCTCCAGGAAGTCGGCTTCAGGAATCGCTGTCCCGTTGAGGGCTTCCCACGAGAGTGGAACGCGAATGTTGGTCTCACGCCGTTGTCGACGGGGCATCGGATACTTAAACCTCTCCTTCAATACTACAACGACGGTACGGGTCGTGACACGGTTGATGTAGGGGAGGGTACGTACGCCCGATGTTTCTTGAGGTCTGGTGTGACACAACGGGTCTGCGGCGTCCAGTCATTCCCAACAGATTTGTTGCCAACGTGTTTGTTGGTATGGTATGCTGTGGTCACGGCCAAGTGCCGATCGGGTTGGAGGCATAATGACAACATTGCGGATGAGCAGCAACTGGGTCGATGGAGATCGGTTCTTTGACCGTGAAACGGATCTCCAGTTGCTGCGGGAGCGGACGGCAAACGGCACGCACACGCTGCTGACCGCCCAGCGCCGCATGGGAAAAACAAGTCTGGTGCGTGAGCTGCTGCGCCAACTGGAAGACGAAGGAGAGGTCGCCACGGTGTTCGTGGACCTGGAAGGCGCAATGGATGCTACGGAAGCCGTCGCCGAGATGGCGGCCCAGGCCCGGTCGATCCAGGGCGTCGGTACCAGGATAATGTCTTGGTTGGGCGATAGTGTCCGGGGCGCCATCGACAGTATTGAGAAGTTGGAAGTTTCAGCGGTCAGGGTAGGGCTGCGTGACCGGTTAAATGCCGGCAACTGGCAGCAGACCGGTGATCAGGTGTTCGAGGCGCTGGCGTCCAACGAGCGGCCGGTGGTGCTGGCCATCGACGAACTGCCCATTCTGGTGAACCGCCTGCTGAAGGGACATGAGTACCGCATCACACCCGAACGTCTGGCGGCCACGGACAGTTTCATGGCTTGGTTGAGGAGGTGCTGTCAAGCTCATCAGGGCAGGGTTTGCCTGATCATCTCGGGCAGCGTTGGGCTGGAGCCGGTTCTCAGCCAGGCGAAGCTCAGCGCCCATGCGAATGTCTATACGGCTCTTGACCTGAAACCTTGGACTCACGGTGTCGCCGTGGAATGCCTGGCGGCTTTAGCGCGAGGGCACGAGATCAACCTCCCTGGAGATGTGCGGTACGAGATGTGTCGCCGGCTGCGCTGCTGCGTACCGCATCATGTGCAGCGGTTTTTCCACCACCTCCAGGAGCACCTGCTCAGAGATCGGCGGAATGAGGCTACGCTGGACGACGTGGAGCTGGTGTACTGGGATGACCTGCTGGGGGCCAGAGGGCAGGCTGATCTGCTGCACTACGAGGACCGGTTGCTGATGGTCTTGGGTGAGTATGGTAGCGCCATCGCCAGAGGCCTGTTGACCGATGCCGCGTCCAATGACGGCCTGCTGGAGTACTCGATGGTTGACGTTCATCGGGAGGTTGGTACTTCTGATGATGGGGGAAATCCAGTCGATGACGTGCTCCACGTCCTGGTGCACGATGGGTATGTGGAGAGGCGGCAGGAGGGCTATGGTTTCGTGTCCGGACTGCTGGAGGACTGGTGGCGCATCCGGTACGTCAGGGGATCTACTTCGACAGGCCGGTGATAGCGGGAAAAGTGGAGGGCTGCAATGGCGGTCAGCATCAAGAAATACAACCCGGGGTTTCTAAGCGATGATGAGGTCGTGGCGTCGTTCTGCGTAAGGAACGCCGAGTTCAAGCTACTTCTGGAATCCCTGCAATCTAGTACTGGCAACTCCTGCGTCCATTCTATGGTCATTGGTCCCCGGGGCAGCGGGAAGACCCACTTGTTGTTGCGGGTGGCCGCGGAGGTACGGAGAGATCCCTCCCTATCGGGGTTCTACCCCATCGTGTTCGCAGAAGAGAGCTACGAGGTTTCCACCGTCGGTGAGTTCTGGCTGGAGTGCCTGGATCACCTGACGGAGCAAGCTCCGGAAGGTGAGCGGGCCAATCTGCGGCTGTCCTACGACGACCTGCGGGCCACAGGAGATGACCGTGCCCTAGCCGATCGCTGTTTGGGAACCATTCTGGATTTTGCAGATCGCCATGGTAAGCGGGTCGTGTTGTTGGTGGAAAACCTAAATATGCTCTTCGCCGATATGGACGATCCTGACGCGGGATGGCGGTTGCGCCACACTCTGCAGACGGAGCCTCGCATCGTCCTGCTAGGCAGCGCCACCAGCCGGTTCGATGAAATCGACCACCCCGACCATGCGCTGTACGATCTGTTTAGGGTAATCACACTGCGTCCCCTGAATACCCAGGAATGCGTGGCCCTGTGGGAGGCTATCAGTGGACAACCGTCCACAACCCTGGCGGTCAGACCTCTGGAGATTCTCACCGGAGGCAATCCGAGGCTGCTTACCATCATTGCCCTTTTCAGCGCTGGGCGGTCGTTTCGTGAACTGAAGGCCAATCTGCTGGACCTGGTGGACGACCATACGGAGTATTTTAAGAGCCACCTGGAAGCATTGCCGGCGCTGGAGCGTCGGGTCTACCTCTCCTTGGCCAGATTGTGGAAACCTGCAACCGCCAGAGAGGTTGCTGATCAGTCCCGTACCGACGTCAATAAATGCAGTGCCCTGCTGATGCGCCTGATAGAACGTGGCGCTGTGGCCGTCGTTGGAGGGACGCCGCGTCGCCGGCAGTATTATCTGACCGAACGGCTCTACAATATCTATTACCTGTTGCGTAGGGACAGCGGGTCGAGCCAGGTGGTCGAGGCGCTGATCGACTTCATGGTCTGCCTCTATTCGCCGGGTGAGCTTTGGGATGTTGTTGCGGAAATCTACCGGGAAACAAAGCTTCCGACGTCTGATGTGCAAGAGCCGGTGGCCCAAGCGCTGATCAACAAGGCACAACTGCTGGCCGACATAGGTCATGAGGATGGGGCCATCGCCATCTTCGAGCAGGTTACCGACAAGCTGCGGATGTCCAAGGTGGCAGCCCATCAGAACCAGGCAGCCGTGGCGTCGTTGAACAAAGTCCTGCGGCTGAATCAGGCCGGCCGGCATGATGAAGGTATCAGGGCGTGTGACCAAATGATGGCCAGCTTCGGGACGAGTAGAGAACCAACTATTATCGTAATGATGGCTGCCGCGTTGGACAGCAAGGGGAGAGCTTGGGATCAACTCGGCTATTCGGCTGAAGCTGTCTATGCTTATGGACAGGCTTTGGACTGTTTCGCCGCAGTACAGACCTCTGAACTCGACCAGTTGGTGGCTGACACAATGCTACGTAAGGGGTCTGCTCTGGTGCAGAACCAAAAACCGAGCGAAGCGGTAGCGGCTTTCGACGAGGTCGTAGCGAGATTCGTAACTGCTGATACAACGAGCCTGGTTGCGAAAGTCACCACTGCCCTGTTGTCCAAAGCGGCCGCTCTTCTCCTTCAGGGGAAAACCCTCGCTGACAGCGACTTCTCCCTGCTTCTTGACTGTTTATCCAGGGAGGGTGAACTCCGTCCGGGCCTAATCCAAGGGTTGACGACATTGGCCGTGATATCCGGTCAAGCCCGAACCCTTAAACTGATTCAGGCATCTCCGGCGGCAGATTTGCTGTTGCCCTTGGTTACTGCCTTGCAGCAGGAGTTGGGCCAGGAAACCCACGTTGCCAAGGAAGTGGACGAGGTTGCAGCAGATGTCCGCGGTAGCATCGCGAAACTCAGCGCCACTATCCCGTCGGAGGTGCCTACCTGGGTCACCGAGTTCCTCAAGGATGAGGTGAACCTAAACCAGGGTCGGCTGGACCGTCTGGAAACGGCCGTCGGTACGTTGAACAACTACCTGAAGGACAACCTGACCGGATACCGGAAGATGGAGCGGCAGGGTTCCTATGCCCTGGATACGCTCATCAAGCCGGTGGACGACAACGACGAGTACGATGCCGACATCCAGGTCGTGATGAACCCGAACCAACAGTGGGAACCCAAGGACTACGTCCTCGCGATCAACCGGACGCTGGCTGCCAACAAGACGTACGCCGACAAGCTCAGGCTCAAGACCAGGTGCGTAACGGTTGATTATGCGGGTGACTTTCACCTCGACGTGGTCCCGCTGGTGACAGTCGAAGGCAAACACTACGTCTGCAATCGTCACGACAACAAATTCGAGGAGACGGACGGTAATGGGTACCGCGACTGGTTCAATGAAAAGGATCGCATTACAGGCGGCAACCTGAAGCGAGTGGTCAGGCTGCTCAAGTACCTCCGGGACCACAAGAACACTTTCACCGCCAAGTCGATCTTGCTGACGACTCTCGCCGGCAACATGATCAGGGAATCCGATAAAGGAACCGCGGCGGTGAGCACGGTTGCCGGCACGCTGGAGACCGTCCTGTCCAGGATGGACAACTACCTGCAGCAGCATCCCAATATGCCGGAGATCAAGAACCCAGTGCTGCCTACGGAGAACTTCAACCGGCATTGGGACCAGCGTAAATACTCCAATTTCAGGAACCGAGTCCAGTCTTACGCGGGAACCGCGAAGCGGGCGAAAGCCGAGGGCTCGGCTGAGAAAGCCATCAAGGTCTGGCAGGAACTGTTCGGGGATAGCTTCGGCTAACTCGTGCGCGATACCGGCGTTGTAGGAGGTTGGGATGACAGGGAAGGTGGAGGATCGGCCTTTACGTGAATCGGCGACGTTGGTATTCTTGGCGGCAATCGCGATGGTGAGGCACTCGCCATGTTCAGTGGCAATACGTCGACGCGCAGGAGAGTTCTGGAAGGCCGCTGACCGGTTGTGTGGGGCGTTGTACGCCGCCCTCTGGGTGGATGTTACGCTCTATGTATATCACGGTTGCCAGTACCCCACTGCGGGGGTGTGGTGGAACCAGCATTGAGGAGCGGGCGTTATGATATTCGGAGAAGCAATTACACAGGCCCGCAAGGACAAGAAACTGAGCCAGAAGCAGGTAGCGGCCGGAACCCTGAAGGAGGACAGCCGGCCCATCTCGGCCCAATATCTGAACGATATTGAGCATGACCGGCGCAATCCTCCCAGCGAACATATCGTTCGCCAGTTGGCGAATATCTTGGATCTGGACTTGGACTATCTGCTCTTTCTGGCGGGGAGGTTCCCCTCGGATATGCTCGAGATGTCGCGTGACCGGGAAGGCATCACAACTGCCATGAAGGCCTTCCGGCGCAATCTGAGTGGCCAGGGCCGATGAGTGTAAACTCGATCAGATGGATCAAAGATCCGACCGGTCGATTCCCGGAGCGGCCGTACTATCGTCAGGAAGATCTGGATAGCCTGAGCGAAGAATGGATCGTCGGCTTCCTGGTGGAAACGTACGGCAAGGCTGAGTTCCCGGTGTCGACTGAGGACCTGACCGTCATGATCGAATGTGATACGTCCGACCTGGACCAATACGCCGACCTCAGTGAGGAAGGCGAGGAGGGTGAGGAGGTACAGGGGCTGACCCTGTTTTATCCTGACCAGAAGCCCGTGGTGAAAATCTCCCAGGAGCTGTCCGATGCGAGCCATCGGGAACACCGGCTGCGGACGACCCTCACCCACGAGTTCGCCCACGTGAAGTTACACGCGAGGCTGTGGCCATTCGATCAGCCCAGACTTTTCCCGGGTGAGGAAGAAGCGCCCGGGCCCAGGTGTAGAAGGCCGGGAGACAGCGGGGGATCCGGCGCCGATTGGATGGAGTGGCAGGCCGGTTATGTGTCGGGGGCCATCCTGATGCCGATTACGCGACTCGGGCGGTTGATCCAGATGACCTTTGACGCATGGGGTACCTTTGGTTCAGTCCCAACCGCGTCTGTCAAAGGAGCGGATCTCATCGCCAGGGTAGCGGGCCAGTTTGAAGTCTCGAATGATGCCGCGAGGGTGAGGCTGGCGCAGTTGGGATACCTGACGGACAGGCCTGAGGAACGGTCGCTGGGATTGGGATAAGGGGGTTGCATTTTTAGTGGGTTATGCTACGCTAATAAGCGTATCCGCTGATTCAGGTTCTTATGCCGTGAGTGCAGAGTACAATAAACCAACCCGCAGGTCTGACACGATCCTGCAGACTCGCCGGGAGCCGTTACCTTGGCCTGACGACGCCACGTTCAAGATCCTGTCGGTTGATGGCGGCGGCATCAAGGGTATTTTCCCTGCGGCGATCCTGACTTACTTGGAAGAGCATTGTCTGGGCGGTCAGCCCATCGGAGACTACTTCGACCTGATCGCCGGCACCTCCACCGGCGGGATTATAGCCTTGGGGTTGGGCGCTGGACTGACGGCTCGCTCCCTGTTGGACCTGTACGTCAACGAAGGACATCGCGTGTTTCCCCCGAAACAACGGACTGGCGGATGGCTGCGGAAGTTGTCGCAACTGTTCCGCAATCGATACGACCGGACGGCCTTGGCTGAAATGCTCTGGCAGACCCTGGGCACTAAAACCCTTCGGGAATCCAGGTACCGTTTGTTGATTCCGGCGACAGAGGCTAAGCATGGGGACCCCGCGGTGTACAAGACTCCCCACCACCCGGGATATTTTCTGGACGGTGACAAGTCCATGGCAGAGGTTGCCGCGGCTACGTCGGCGGCTCCCACCTACCTCAAGCCGGTGGTCCAGGATGGGTACATCCTGCTGGACGGTGGCGTGTGGGCCAATAACCCGACCATGATGGGCTTGATTGAAGCTCTGACCTGCTTCACGGTGGAACGGGAGAACATTGCAATCCTGAGCATCGGATGTGGGCAGGACGGCTTTCAGATCAACAGCAAGCAGGCGGCCGGGGCAGGCCCGGTTCAATGGCGTGAGATCATCTACGTAGCCATGCACTACCAATCCCTCACCGCCGTCAACCAGGCTGGACTGCTGATCGGCCGCGACAAGGTGACGCGGTTGGATCGGCCGGAAGGCGCCGAACCCATTGACTTGGATGATTGGGACAAGGCAAGACGGCTGCTGCCGGAGGAAGCGCTGGCCTTCGCTCAGCAGTACGCTGACCGTATAGCGGAAGCGTTTTTCACTCACGCATCGGCGCCATTCACGGCGCTGGCATAACTGCAAGGAGAAACGACATTGGCCAAGAATAACCAAGAGTTCGCCCAGTTCCTCAAGGATGAGGTGGACCTGAATAAGAGCCGGCTGGATCGGCTGGAGACCGCGGTGGGCGGGGTGAACGGCTACCTCAAGGACAACCTCCCCGGGTACCAGACGATGGAGCGGCAAGGTTCCTACGCGTTGGATACGCTCATCAAGCCCGTGGACGACAATGACGAGTACGATGCCGACATCCAGATCGTCATGAACCCGAACCCCAAGTGGGAGCCCAAGGACTACGTCCTCGCGATCAACCGAACCCTAGGCAACAACCAGACGTATGCCGACAAGTGCCGGCTCAAGACCAGGTGTGTAACCGTCGATTACGCCGGAGATTTTCATCTTGACGTGGTTCCCAGGGTGACCGTCAAAGGCAGGCACTACGTCTGCAACCGGCACGAGAATAAGTTCGAAGAGACCGATGGTAACGGGTACCGGGAATGGTTCAATGGGAAGAACCGCATCACGGGCGGCAACCTGAAGAAAGTCGTCAAGCTGCTCAAGTACCTCCGGGACCACAAGAACAGCTTCACCGCCAAGTCGATCCTGCTGACGACTCTCGCCGGTTACATGATCATGGAGTCCGATAAAGGAACCGCGGCGGTGAGCACGGTGGCCGACACGCTGGAGACCGTCCTCTCCCGAATGGACAACTACCTGCAGCAGCATCCCAATATGCCGGAGATCAAAAATCCGGTGCTGCCGACGGAGAACTTCAACCGGCATTGGGACCAGACTAAATACGCCAACTTCAGGAACCGGGTCCAGTCGTACGCGGGAACGGCGAAGCGGGCCAAAGCCGAGCCGTCCGCTGAGAAGGCCACCAAGATCTGGCAGGAACTGTTCGGTGAGAGCTTCGGCAAAGGCGGGAGTTCCGGCAGTGGCAGTGGGGGAAGTAGTGCGGGAGGCGACGGGAACCGCACTGGTCAAAGGCCGCGCCCCATCACTCCTGCCGTGGCTCCTGCTGCCAGCATACCCGTAGCCCGCCGCCCGAACGAGGCTGGCGGATTCGGATAGGCGCCATGACGGATGACCACTTCCATACCGAGTCGCTCGAGGAGTTCAAGGGCGAGCTGGCAGAACTTGGTTTCCAATCGGTCGTTGTCGACAGGATACCGCGGTTAAGTGGTGCCATACACCAAGCTTTCTCGCCCCTGACGACGGCGACGACCATGGACATCGTGATCAGGCCCGGATGGCCGTTCCAGTCTCCGGCTCTGTTTGTCGATGGCCTTGACACCAACCATTTGACGCTGGACGGTTTCGTCTGCATGTGGCGCGACGGAGACCCCAGCCTGGAGTGGACCACCGTAGCGGGATTTTTCTCGCGGATCGAAAAATGGTGCGAGAACGCAGAGCGTGATTGGGAAGACGATCCGCTGGGGTACGACGCATTCCTTAACTTTGACGTTAGGAAGAAACTTCCAAACATTGCGACGTTCGACCTTTTGCAGCTGGGCGTTCGAGCTGGCCTATTTGGGGAGTGTCATGGGGTGGTAAGCGGCACCCCAATGAGGGTGGACATTGTGCCCGGGCGTCAGCACTCGACGAACCAGTTGAGGTGCTTTTGGTTCCACGTGGGCGAGTTGGACACTCCGCCTCCCCGCCAGTTTTCGGAAGTGTTCCGATGCCTGTCGAGAAACCACAGGAGGGGGCTGGAGCGCGAGCTCCGCGGTCGGCGTCGACCTGAGCCGTTCATGCTCAGTGGAGGGGTCGACCTCATCCTGTTCTGCTGGGAACGCCACGGTAGGCCGGATATGCTGGTGATGGCGTGTGAAGGAACGAACGACAATATGGAGGCAATCGCGTTGCAGCCAGCGCCGACTGATGAAAATAGCCTAATTCTGCGAGCAGGACCCGATGCGCTGACCCTACGGACCGTCAAGGTGACCCTGTTCGGAGCTGGGGCTCTGGGGGGTTACGTCGGAACTACGCTCGCGGAAAGCGGGCTCGGCCACCTGGACATTGTGGACGGTGATGTGCTTTTGCCGGGCAATGTGGTCCGGCACGTCGCGGGCCACGACCAGGTGGGAAAGGCTAAGGTACAAGCGGTCCACCAAGTAGTTGTAAACCACGCGCCTTGGACCGAGGTTGGAGAGTTTCTGGAATCGCCGATGACGCCTGGCAGGATAGGACAACTCATCTCAGACGCCGATATTGTCGTCAATGCTACTGGCAACGACGCTTTCACCGATGCGTTGGCCATGGTGGCCGAAGAAATGAGGAAGCCACTGGTTTCCGGCGCGCTCTACCGTGGCGGAAATATCGCACGAGTGCAGCGGCAAGTGTTGGACGTGGACACTCCAATTCATCTCAGGGAGGAAGGGGCGAACTATCCCCTCATTCCTGGCGGTGATGAAGGTAGCGACTTCGCGGTGCCCGCATTGGGTTGCTCAGCTCCGGTCAACAACGCCCCACCCATGTCGGTAATGGGATGCGCATCTCTGATAGTCCAAGTTGCGATTGACGCCCTCACCGAACGATTTGAATACGATGACGAAGTGGTTGATGTCTACCGGAAGATTGCCGAAGCGCCATTTGATTGCGTGGGACGCTTGTCTCGGAGTGCTGATATGGATTAACCTTGCTATTGTCCAATTATAGCGGTATAAACCCTATCACTCGCAAAGATTTTCATAGCTTTCAGAAACGGTGTCAGATGGCCACCCCTACAAAGCCAAAGCGGTCGTTGGCCGGCGTCGAGTTGGTCAGGATCCTCGCCTATGAAGGTGACCGCATCTTCACGACAGAGCGGGCGAGAGAGCTGGCTCCCAGGGCAGGTCTCAACGATGACTACGTGCTCGAGGCACTGCACCACTTGCGGCGCAATGACTGGATCGTTCCCCTGCGACGCGGACTCTATGCCCTGTCTTCGCCAGTTCCCGGCATCGCGGCTGTCCACGAGTTCGAGGTGGCCATGGCGCTGGTGCAGCCGGCGGCCATTTCCCACTGGTCGGCCTTGAACTACCATGGGTTGACGGAGCAGATCCCGCGGCACGTATTCGTCCTCACCACTACGGAGGTCTCTGTGCCGCGAAAGCGGACGTCGGAGAGCGCCGAAGGCAAGGGCGGTTATCCGGTGAACGGTACGGTGTACCGGTTCGTGCAGGTGCGCCCCGAACGCTTTTTCGGTGTTGAACGGATCTGGATGGGCGACGCCCGCGTGTCCATCACCAATCTGGAGCGGACCCTTCTGGACGGTCTCGCCATGCCGCAACACTGTGGTGGTTTCGGCGAGGTGATCTACGCCTTCGGGCAGGCTATGGACCAGCTCAACATTAACCGGATCACCGAATACGCTCAGCGGTTGGGTCCCGCCGTCGCCAAGCGAGCAGGGTGGGTCCTGCAACACCAGGGTTGTGAAGCCCCTCAGCTCGACGAGTTAGCTGCGCTTCCTATCAAGGGGCACCGCAAGCTTGATCCAACCGGTCCCAGAAAAGGTGCGTACAGCAACCGGTGGATGCTGCAGAAGAACCTGCCGGGAATGACGGGTACATGAGGCCGCTGCGTATTCGTCTGCAGCAAGCGTGGCGGGATCTGGGTCTGCAATCCTATGTCGTCGAGCGGGACTACGTGCTGTCTTGGATACTTGCAGGTATCAGCGCGGTGCCGGAACTGAGGGAGACGCTGGTGTTCAAGGGAGGCACGGCGCTCAAGAAGTGCTACTTCGGAGATTACCGTTTCTCGGAGGACCTGGACTTCTCTGGATTGAAGGATGTCCCAACGGGGGATGATTTAGCAGAGGCCATCGCCCGGGCGTGCGATGAGGCCCGTGGGCTGCTTGATGAATATGCCCAAGTAGAGCTGCACTGCGAGCGCCATACCGAGAACAACCCGCATCCCGGTGGACAGGAGGCATTTCTCATTCGGGCCCATCTGCCGTGGCATCCGCGGCCGGATATTCCGGTCAAAGTCGAGATCACCATGGACGAGCAAATCGCTTGGCCGGTGGAACGGCACAGGGTGATTCATGACTACGGGGAGTTGTTGAACGCGGAGTTGCAGGTCTATTCCCCAACGGAGGTGGTGGCCGAGAAGTTGCGGGCGACCCGGCAACAATTGGCGCGGTTGGAGAACCGTGGGTGGATGCGGAACCGGGCGCGGGACTACTACGACCTCTGGCGGGTCCTCGGGAATTACTGGGATCGCCTGGACCTGATCGACTTCCGTGCCCGCCTCCACGACAAGTGCCGGCTGCGGAACGTTGATTTCGAAGGTCCGGAGGATTTCTTCGACCGGCGCATAGTGGACGATGTGGAACGGGGGTGGGAGGATTCTCTTGGCCCGTTGATAACCGATCTTCCATCCTTCGCGACAGTGATGGACGAACTGCGTCCGCAGGTAGCGGCTCTCCTCGGTCCAGAGGGATAATTGGATCGCTATGGCAAACAATAAGCTTACCCAAGCCGTTGAGGCGTACTTCACCGAACTGCGCCTGGTGCGCGGATCCGGCGGCGCCACCGACGAACGCTCTCTTTACGTGCCGCTGGCCAACCTGCTGAACGCCGTGGGCGGCGCGCTGAAGCCCAAGGTGTTCTGCGTCCAGGAACTGGCCGATCAGGGCGCCGGTCATCCCGACTTCGGCCTCTACACGACCCAGCAGGTGCAGAAAGGAAAACCGAAGTCAGGACAGAAGCCGGAGCGCGGCGTGGTTGAGGTCAAACCTGTTGATGATGATGCCTGGCTTACCGCTGCGAGCGCCCAGGTGAACCAATACTTGCAAGGCTACCGTAGCGTGCTGGTGACCAACACCAGGGACTTCGTGCTGGTGGGCGAGGACGCGGCTGGCCAGCTTGTCCAACTCGAGACCTTCCGGCTGGCGGACTCCGAGGCATCGTTTGATGCGCGGATGCAACACCCACGAGCCTTCGCCAACGAGGTCTCAGCCGAACTGGGCGAGTACCTGATGCGGGTGCTCTCTTATTCCGCCTCGCTTGCGGATCCAAAAGACCTCGCATGGTTATTGGCGTCCTACGCCCGGGACGGCTTGGCTCGGGTGGAAGCGGCCGGAGATGCTCCATCGCTCACCGTGATCAGAACGGCGCTGGAGGATTCGCTGGGCGTGCGCTTTGATGACGAACGCGGGAGGGCTTTCTTTCGCTCTACGCTGGTGCAAACGCTCTTCTATGGCGTCTTCTCAGCGTGGGTGCTGTGGGCTCGCCAGGTGCCAGCGCCCACGGGCTCTTTCAACTGGCATGATGCGGTTTGGCTTCTGCGGGCACCGGTGTTGAAAGAGCTTTTCTTTCAACTGTCCAACCCCGCCCCGTTGCAAGCCTTGGGCTTGGTCGAAGTTCTGGACTGGACAGCGGCCGCGTTGAACCGGGTGGACCGGGAGGCTTTCTTCGCCAAGTTCGGCGAGGGTGAGGCGGTGCCCTACTTCTACGAACCCTTCCTGCAAGCCTTCGACCCCGAACTGCGCAAGCAGCTCGGCGTGTGGTACACCCCCACCGAGGTCGTGCGCTACATGGTTGCCCGCGTGGACAAGGCTCTCAAGGATGACCTCGGCATCGCCGACGGGCTGGCTGGCGAGAACGTCTACGTTTTGGACCCCTGCTGCGGCACCGGCGCGTACTTGGCTGAAGTGCTGCGCCGCATCGCCGCCAACCTGCAAGGCAAGGGCCTGGGGGGTAACTGTTCACGTTTGAGGGGACGGGTCGGCTTGCAAAGCAAATTCCGTGCTTGGCCACCCGTCCACAACCAGTCGGAAAAGCCGAAGATCCCCTCAAGTCTGAACAGTTACCCTGGGGGCGCTGACCGGCGCGCAGGTGAAGCAGGCCGCTACCCAGCGGGTCTTCGGCTTTGAAATCATGCCGGCCCCCTTTGTGGTGGCGCACCTGCAAGTGGGTCTTACCATGCAGGAACTGGACGCGCCGCTGTCCGAGGACGGTGACGAGCGGGCCGGTGTCTTTCTGACCAACGCGCTCACCGGCTGGGAACCCACGGTGCAGAAACCCTTGCCCTTCCCCGAGCTTGAGGAGGAGCGAGAACGTGCCGAGCGGGTGAAGCAGGACACGCCGGTGCTGGTCATCCTGGGCAACCCGCCCTATAACGGCTTCGCCGGCATGGCCGTTGAGGAGGAACGGGAGTTGTCCCAAGCGTACCGGACGACCAAGCAGGTGCGGCGGCCCGAGGGACAGGGACTCAACGACCTCTACGTGCGGTTCTTCCGCATGGCCGAGCGGCGCATGGCCGAGAAGACCGGCCAGGGCGTGGTCTGCTTCATATCCAACTACTCGTGGTTGGACGGCCTGTCCTTCACCGGTATGCGGGAGCGATACCTCGAAGCCTTTGACGCCATCCGCATCGACAATCTCCACGGCGACCGCATCATTTCAGAGTACGCGCCCGACGGACACACCAGCGAAACGGTCTTCGCATTGCAAGGCCAATCCCCAGGCATCAAGGTGGGCACCAGTATTGTGCTGTTGTCGAAGGCATCAGCAACCGAGTCAGTGGGCAAGCGCGTGCTATATCGGGATTTTCACCAACCGAGAGCCGGCGCAAGGCGTCAGGCTTTGTTGGATAGTCTGGAAGCTCCCGACATTGATGCAGGCTACTCACCACTGGAGTGCAACATTGCGCTTGGGCTGCCGTTCAAACCTATGGCCGTGAGCGACGGCTGGCAGGAATGGCCGGCTTTGCCCAACCTGTTTCCGACGTCGTTTCCGGGCGTGAAAACCAGCCGCGACGGATTCCTGGTTGACGTTGACCTTGATCGCCTCAAGCAACGCATCGCTGATTACTTCAACGCCGACCTGACCCACGAGGAGATCACGCGGCGGTATCCCGGCGTGATGAAGTCCACCGCGCGGTTCAATGCCCGCGCGGTACGCGACGCGCTGCTCAAACGCGGTAGCCCAGCCCAGGATGGTTTCGTCCGCTACGCCTATCGCCCCTTCGACACCCGCTGGCTATATTGGGACGCCGATACGAAGCTGCTCGACGAAAAACGCACAGAATACAAGCCTCACGTTTTCGAGGGGAACTTTGCATTAGTGTTGCAACGAACTGCTCGGCCGGACCTTTCGCCCCCACTATTGATTCGGGAATTTGGCGATCTAAATCAAATGAACAGCAACGATTATTGTGTCCCTGCTTGGTTGCGGGTCGACGGATTAGGAATATCAGACCACGACGGTACTCGGCGTCGCCCCAACGTGTCAGCCGTGGCGCTACGTTATCTTGAAAGTTTAGGCCTCGGTGCTGAGGACTTGTTCCACCACGCGCTTGCTGTGTTGCACGCCCCAAAGTATCACAAGGTAAACGGCGATGCGCTTAGAATGGATTGGCCGCGCATCCCGCTGCCCGATTGGCCCGATGGCGTCGCCGACGGCGCGGCGGATGCGCTGGCAGAATCGGCGGCGCGGGGCCGGCAACTGGCCGCGCTGCTGGACTCCGATACCCCTGTCGGCGGCGTGACCACTGGCTCGTTGCGTCCCGAACTCTCCGCCATTGCGGTGCCCACCACCACAGACGGCGGTAACATGGCGGGCGATGATTTCACGGTGTCTGCCGGCTGGGGACACTTCGGCACGGGAGAGGCCATCATGCCCGGCCAGGGCAGGATCGTGGAACGGAACTACACCGACGATGAGCGGACCGCGGTGGCCGACTCCATCCCGACGCTGGGTGATACCACCTTTGACGTGTACCTGAACGACCAGGCCTACTGGCGCAACGTCCCCGACGCCGTCTGGAAGTACCAGCTCGGCGGCTACCAGGTCCTCAAGAAGTGGCTGTCGTACCGGGAGTGCAAGGTTCTAGGCCGACCGTTGCAACCGGAGGAGGTGCAGCATTTCACTGACACGGTGCGGCGGATCGGCGCAATCATGCAGCTAGTACTGGTTCAAATCAGGATTGTAGGTAGTTTTAGTGAAAGGCTTCCAAGTGCTACGCTGACTGCAAAATAGAGTGGTGTGAAGGTGTAGTAATCATGGCCTTAGAGCAATACGCGGTACAGTTGACGCCGGAGGAACGCGAGCGACTGAGCCAGCTGATTCGCAGCGGCAAAAGTTCGGCGCGTATCATCGCCCGAGCGCGCACCCTGCTGAAAGTAGATGAGGGATGGACCGCACCACAGGTGGCGGCCGCTTTGGACATCTCCAAGGGTACGGTGTACCGCGCCAAACGGCGGTACGCTGAGGAAGGTTTAGATGGCGTGTTGCAGGACCGGGTCCAGGCCAACCGATACCGGAAGCTGGATGACAAGGGGGAGGCCCACCTGATCGCCCTGGCGTGCAGCCCAGCGCCCGCTGGCCACGACTACTGGACCCTGCATCTTTTGGCCGACCGAGTGGTGGAGTTGGGGTTGGTGGAGTCCCTGTCCCATGAGACGGTGCGGTTGAGGCTCAAAAAAACGTCCTCCAGCCGTGGCGGAAGCAGCAGTGGTGTATCCCCAAGGTAGGGGGTGAATTCGTGGCGGCGATGGAGGACGTGCTGGACTTGTATGCTGAGCCCTACGACCCGGACCGGCCGGTGGTCTGCTTTGATGAGACTTCCACTCAGTTGCTGGCCGACACCAGGCCGCCCATTCCGGTGCAGCCGGGACCACCGCGGCGTCAGGATTACGAGTATCGCCGCGCCGGTACGCGCAACAGCTTCCTGACTTGCGAGCCCCTGGCCGGCTGGCGACACGTGGCGATCACCGAGCGACGCACCATGGCAGACTTTGCCCACCAGATGCGGTGGCTGGTGGATGAGGCCTACCCAGATGCTCCGGTGGTCCGAGTGGCGCTGGACAATCTGAATACCCATCGTATGGCCTCCCTCTACGAGACCTTCCCCGCCGCCGAAGCTCGGCGCATCGTCAGGCGGCTGGAATTTCACCACACGCCCCAGCACGCCAGTTGGCTGAACATGGCGGAGATCGAGTTCAGCGTGTTGACCCGGGCCTGTCTCCAGGGGCGTAATCCCGACGAGACTGCCCTGCAGCGAGCCATCAACGCCTATGAGGTCCAGCGCAACGCCTCCAAGGCCACCATCAACTGGCGGTTCAACACCCAGGACGCCAGAACCAAATTGCATCGCCTCTATCCCTTCAATTCCAACATTGATTGAGTACTAGTGGCTGCGGAATGAGCGTACTCAATTGGAGCAGTCGCGCTTCGCTAAGCGCAATATCATAATTCGCTACGCAGAATGACCTACCTGTCGCAATAGCCAGTTGAGAACACCAGAATGGGCCAGCCCGTCAACATCACAAGTCCGGCGGCCACCGGCGGAGCAGGAACCACATTTGAGCAGCAGGTGGGCGCCATGTTTTGGCGTTGTTGCTCACCCGAGGTTTTCCGGCCGTTTTCAAGGATTGCCAGGTGAATGAGGTCGGTTTCCAAACCCAACGTCTGGGCTGGAGAACTGACGACCTATTGGTGGAGTGCTCATCGCCGCAACAAGGCCAGCGCAAGTTGGCGATACAGGTCAAACGGATCTTCCATGCGACGTCCAGCTCCACAGAATGCAAGGAAACCTTCGAAGGATTCTGGGATGACTTCAAGGACGCCAGCAAGTTCAACCGCGACCGTGACGCCCTTTTGTTGGTTACCCTACGTGGTTCACAAACCTTACTAGACGGGCTGGGCGGTCTGCTGTATTGCGCTAGGAACTCGTCTGACGAAAAGGACTTCACCGATAGACTGGCAAGAAAGGGTCTGTATTCCCAAAAGGTCCGGGCGTGTCAGACCACAATCAAGGCAATCGTTGAGGCGACCGATTCTGGGTCGCCTACCGGCGAAGAGTTCTGGCGGTTCCTGAAGGCGATCCATCTACTGTGTCTGGATTTGACCACACCAACAGCTCAGCATGAGGGTTGGACGAAGCAAATTTTAGCGGTTTCGTGCAGTTTGCCTGATCCTCTGGAGGTGGTCGAGTCGACTTGGCTGAAATTGATAGAAACCGCGGCTGCCAGCGCTATGGGTGGCCGTTCGCTGAAACGCAATGACCTACCAGCAAGTCTGCTCTCGAAACACGTCCCGATTGACGGTGGGGCCACCCAGATCCAATTTTTGCGCGACAACACGCAGTTGGTGTTGGACGGAATTCGATCGTCCATTGCCGGGTCTGTAACAATGGGCCGCAGCGAACTCAAGCAGGCTGCGGAGGAGGCGCTGTCGGAAAGCCGTGTGCTGGTGTTGACCGGTTCCTCGGGCGGCGGAAAATCGGCGTTAGCCAAAATGGTGGCACTTTCGAACCGTGAGGATCGCGAGTGCCTGTCTTTCCGTGGCGAGACGTTCGCGAAGAGCAGCATCAACGATGCGTTTCAGGGGCGGATGACGGGAATTCAACTGAAAGCCCTATTGGGAGTGCAGGAGCGGGTCATCATCCATGTGGAGAGCGTCGAGCGCTTGCTGGAACATACCACCAGAGATGCGTTTTCCGATTTGGTGAGGATCGTTGAGGAGTGTGAGAACGTTCACTTGTTGCTGACCTGCCGTGATTACGCGGCTGCGGCTGCAATTACATCGTTTTTTGACCGAGACAAGCTGCTGCCAGCGGTGGTTCAAGTGCCGGCTTTGAATGATGCGGAACAAGACGAGGTTTTACGGGCGTTTCCCGCGTTGGCGGCGCCTTTTTCGAATCCTCGTATCAAGGACCTCCTGAGAAATCCTTTCTTGCTGGACCTTGCTGCCCAATTGGACTGGTCTGGTGCGCACGACCTGCCCACAGATATCGTTGCCTTCCGGCAAAGCTGCTGGCGAAAGTCAGTACGCAGGGACAACGTAACCGAGTACGGAATGCCGGACCGTCGAGAAAAGACACTCATCGACCTCTCTGAAAAACGGGCTCGTGAATTGCGTCCTTTTGTCCCCACGGATGGGATGGACTCCGAAGCGTTGGATTCCTTGTACAAAGACGGTGTGGTGGCGAAGGATGAGTATGGTTTCGCCGCCCCGGCTCACGACGTTTTGGAGGACTGGGCGATTATCCGGTGGACGGAGTTGTCGGTTGCGCAGCATGAATGGCGGGGTGGGCCGATCGCCGAATCAGTCGGCGCATACCCTGCTATGCGTCGGGGGTTTCGCGAATGGCTCAAAGAGAGTTTGGGAATGGATGCGGACAGCGCAGATCGCTTTGTGTTGACCTGTTACGCAGACCCCGCGATCCCACAGCATTTCCGCGATGACGTTATCGTTTCCATGCTGCGTTCCAGCTCGGTCGGAGGCTTCGTGTCTCGCCAGAAAAACCAGCTTCTGGCGCATGACGGCGAGCTGCTGGTACGGGTGATACATCTGCTACGGGTTGCCTGCAGGAAAAGCCCAGAATGGTTGAATGGTCAACATGCTCGGTTTTCACTCTGGTTTGAACCGGACGGTGAAGCTTGGCCCGCGGTTTTGGAACTGGTAGCAGATTCATTACACGTTTTGTCCACGACTCATACCGGATTGCTCGCGGGGCTAATCGAGGACTGGTCGAGCAGTGTGAGCACGCTGGTTCCCCTGCCGATCGGAGCTCCGGCCGCCGGCAAGATCGCGTTTGGGCTGCTCGATCTCTTGAATGGACGGCGAGATAGTGGCCTACGGAAGCAGATCATCGAGGTGATCGCCAAGGTGCCCGGGTCCAACGGGCCGGGTTTCGAAGACCTGATCAACCGAGCTTTGGTCGACGCTGACCGCCGAGAGCTGGTCTTGGAGGAGCTCTCGGAAGTTCTATTGACTGGGCTGGAAGGCTGGCCAGCCTGTCGCGATTACCCGGAACTGATGGCCGAGTTAGCGATTTCTCGTTACTGTCGCACGGGCGATATCCTTAAACACCAACACGAGGGGCTATGGATTCCTCCCCCATTGGACATTGAAGACGCTTTTGGGCTGAGTAGCGAATCTGAAACTCGTCTGTATCCCGGAAGTGCGATGCAGGGTCCCTTTTTGCCGTTGTTGAGAAGACATCCTGAAATTGGCGTGCAACTACTGCTCAACCTTTGCAACCATGCGGCCGAATGGTACGGCGAGAGGAAAGCAGTAGCTAACCAGATAGAACCCGCTTTCAGGCTCGCCTTGTCCGTTCCTGGAAAGGGTGATGTACCGCAGTGGGCGAACGACCGTCTATGGATGGCTTACCGCGGGACATCGGTCGTTCCGTACGCATTGCAATGCGCACTGATGGCCCTGGAGAAGTGGCTACTCGAGTTGTGCGAAAACGGGGTTCCAGTCGAGCGTTGGCTGGAGAAGCTCCTCGTTGACAGCAACAGTGTAATGACGACTGCGGTGGTGGCAAGCGTTTGCAACGCGTATCCAACGGCCTGCGGCGATGCGGCGCTTGCTGTGCTGACCGCTCGCGACATTTTCTTGATGGACCTCCACAGGAAGGTCAACGAATCCAGTGCAGCCGTGCTTTTCGCTTTCCCCAGTTACCACCCGATGCAGAAGCTTTACCGTAGCGAACGGGAGCAGTCGAACGCATTGGAACACCGGAACCAGGATGTACAATTTCTGGCCAGCAAATTGCAATTCACAGGCAACCGCCAAGAGGTCTGGGACATCATTGATGTCCACTACAGGGACATTCCGGAGCCTGGTGAGAGGTCAGAATTTGATCGGCAATCCTTACTTGCGTTGCACCGTATGGACACCCGCCGATGGGAACTCGGCGATCCGGTCTCTGTTCCAGATGGTACATCGACATCGGTCGATCCCGGACAACCAGTGCAGTACAGCGTCCGAATCAAGGACATGGATGATGACTTGCAGAACTTCGTGGCTGAGGGCGCCGAAGGCCAAGAGCAGGTAGTCAGCGCATTGAAGCTTGTAAATTGGGAACGCACAAAATGGGAACGACGTGACGAGGCTCGCGACAGTGCTACGTGGAAGACTGCAATGGTTGAAGCCAAGAAGCTGCAACAGCTGCCGAGTCCGGCCACGATCTTCGACGATGATGCCATAGGGTACGTGGCGGCGCTGGGTATCCGAGATCACTGGGACGATATGGCCAACGATGATCGTCAGTGGTGTGTGAACACCGTCATACGAGAGATTGAGCGCGAGTGCGACAGCGACGACTACATGGTTCACGTGTCGATTAATCCTGGTAAAGCTGATCTCCCAGCAGCTTATGTTCTGCCAAAGGTTCTAGGTTCTGTTGACATTTCACCGTAGCCAGATGAGAGCGGCGGTGAAATGCAGGAAGCCCAGGTATCTGGTGTCCAGCTTCTCAAACCGGGAGAAGATCCGGCGATAGTGCTTGATCTTGTTGATGAAGCATTCCACCAGATGACGCTCCCGGTACAGATGCCGGTCATAGTCGGCGGGTGCCTTGCGGTTCGAGCGGGGCGGAATGACCGGCATCATACCCAGTTCCAGGATGTGTCGGCGAAACTCCTGGGCATCGTACCCTTTGTCGGCCAGTACGTGCTCGCCAGCATAACCGGCGATCAATTCCTCCGCCTGGGTGATGTCGTGCTGTTGCCCCCCGGTCAGGATGAATCGCAAGGGGTTGCTCAAGCCGTCCACGCTCACGTGAATCTTGGTGCTGAACCCGCCGCGGCTCCGGCCCAGGGCCTGGGCCGCCTGGCCACCCTTTTTGGGGGAGCCCCCGCCGCGCAAGGGTGCGCCCGGACCACCGTGCTGTCGATGATCAGGTATTCCAGATCCGGGTCGTCGCAGCAATGTTGATGCATTTGTGCCCAGACGCCTTGGTCAGTCCAACGGGCGAATCGTTTATAGACGCTGTTCCAGTTCCCGTATTCGGCTGGCAGCAGTCGCCATTGGGCCCCAGAGCGGTTAATCCATAAGACGGCCTCGACAAAACGCCGGCAATCCGCTTCCTGGCCAACGTACAGGCCGGTGCGGCCACGCAAGAAATCGAGCATCCTAGCCCACTGTTCTGGTGATAATCTGATGTTTGACATACAGCCATTATAATCAAATGTCAACACGCCCTAGTGCAGGTCAAGATATGTCCTGGCAGTCCCTGTACCGGATCAGCGATCGTTGCCTATCGTCGCGACGCGATCACGGCGGTGGTCACAGAACCGGGTTGGGCAGTTTTAATCGTTTAAACCATGATGCTTGACGTGTGGATATAGACATCCACGGTCTGGAGGATTTGGGCACGGGCCTTAGGCGAAAGGGTAAGGCCCGACGCGATTCTGTCCCTGAACTGGAGCAAAATTGGTCTCGCTACGCGGTTGTGCCGGAGAGCGGCCATCGCCATCGAAAGTATCAGTTCCAACTGCTCGTACGCTGCCTTGTCCACCAGCCCGATTACAACATCCGCCACGACTGATACCGCAGACCCTGCGTCGCAATATGGTCCCTGCAGGGTCTTGAACATGGCGCGCGAGGCCTCCGTCGTTGCGTATCCGCTCGCCTCGAGACTTCTCAGGATGTCATCTGCACCCACTTGTACGAACCAATAGTTTAACTGCGCGAGTCGTCCTACCAGCGACGAATATTCGTCGTCAGCTATCACATCAGAGCGCTGCAGCTCCTCAAGGACCGCTTGGGTGTTCACCGCATTGATACCGAATGAACGCGCTACAGAAGATAGTGCGAGATCGTCAGAAACCAGAAGCAACTCGGCCGCCGACTGTTCTGATCCGGCAAAGACGGCCCCCGCCCCTGCTCGGGTCAGAGTGCCGAATAACTGCGGGCTGTCATCCGCATCGAGTAAACGGTACGAAGCGGTACGTTCGAAGGACTCCGCCAACTCAAGCACGGAGCGAATGTATTCTATCCATTCCTTCCAGGCGCCCTCCGACACCTCGGTCATCATCCCGTGCCCCTCTCCATCGCTTCCCAAGTAGCCAGCGGGGGGCATTTCCTCCGTGTTGAAGAGGGTGGCGTGGAGTTCGTCAACCACATGTTGAGGTATGGTGATGCGCTGGAATCGCCTTCGCAGATGCTCTCCAATCCCCAATTCCCGCACGGTGAGGAGGACGACCATATCCAAAACCACGTTGTCGGTGGCCTGCAGGATCGTGCCAGACTGGCTCGCCTCTTCGGTTGTACCAGTCCCGAACCGGATCCGACCGGAAGGTTGTCCGGCATTTGCACGCCAGACCTCGAGCGTTGATCGTCCGACTAAAGAGGCAAACGTTGCTAACAGCAGCCGACCATTCAGGTACATATCCCGAGCGATACGGACTGTTCTGGTTCGCCGATCGGTGAACTCGAACAGATTGGTCAAATCATCGTCCTCCACCATGAAGGTGGACAGGCTTGTGTCTTCAGGGAATCGTGTGGGGAATGTGGCGACCGTTTCCTGAAATGCGCGGACAAACTTACTCTGTACGACCGCAACCTCGTAACGTCGGTCTTCGATGGGCCGAGGTAGCACGATCGATTCACCGACATGCTTGCCCTGGAGTAACCTGGCAAGATCAGCATCAGGCTCCAACTCGTGGTCATCGTGGGCTTCCTCTCCCTCATCCAGAATACGCCACCAGGTCTCCGTCCCCTCTCCCCTCAGTAACACCGCGCAACCCGGACCGATGACGGTGGGTTCCGTCATATCCTTTTCACGGCTCAGAAGCAATTGAACATAGCCGATATGAATATCGGGGTAGCTAGCGCCTTGACGGCGTGCTCGGTACGCATCTTCAAGGTAGTCCTCCGCGCCGAGGATCCATTTTATTTGCGCAAGCTTCAATAATGACTGTGGGTCGTGGCGAAACTGGGTAATGTCGATGCCCTGCGTAGTTTCCAAGGCTGCGGCACGATCCCAACAACGTGCCTGGGCCATGGCGAGCACGAGCTTATCTGCCGGTGTTGCGTCGGGATGACGACACAGCTTTTGGTAACAGGCAACGGCGGCATTGACGTCACCGATGTGACCAAGTACCCAGGCCTCTATCTCGAGGGCCATACGTGGCGCTGGGTGTTGTGTTTCCTGGATGTTGCGCGTCCATCGCAGCGCCTCTCGGAGCCGTTTGCTATTGGCCAAGCAGATCATGAGCGTGACGGCCAATGGATGCGAGGCACTCCCGCTGACAACCTTCGCGAAACAATCAGCAGCTTCGGAAAAGCGCGATAGGTCCCGGTAATGGAACCCGAGCCATGCCAAGATGTGAGTTCGGTCGGGATCGTCGGCACGTTCCAGCGCCTTCAGTAGTGCCTCTTCTGCTTCAGCAGGGCTCCCATGTATGCCGAGACACGTACCATTTAAGGCCAGGAGACGCGGGTTTTCTGGTTCCTGACCAAGAGCAATCTCGAGCAGTCTGCTCACGGAGCACGCCATGTTTTCCACCGCTTCTGCCCGACACAGAACCCCAGCCTTGTGGACATCTTCCCATTCGGGATGCTCCAGTTGAAAGGCACCCTTCATCAGCCTGATAGCGGCCCTCCCATCCTCATCTCCAAGATATGATTCCGCCAGTGGTAGCGCCACATCAGGGTGGCGCGCGGAATCTTGGATACTTTCCAGCAAGCTGCGTGCTTCGGCACGACGACCTTGAAGTTGCAGGAGGAGCCCCTTGTTGTATGCAGCAGCTGGATGGTTTGGAGATGCGGTTAGCACCTCGTCCAGATCCGCTGTCGCATCAGCATGCTGATTGAGCAGTGCGCGCGCGCAAGCTCGGGCTGTAAGCGCAGTCTGGAGTTGCGTCTTCAACTCGGTGGTACGGAGCAGTTCGATTGCCCGCGTCGCTGCGCAGGAGGCTTTCCGAAGCCGCGTGAAAATATCCTCAGTGTGGTGCCCACGACCGTAGTCCGTCTGAGAGTGTCTGAGCAAGCATTGGCTCAGGGCGAGATGAGCGTAGGCATCCTCTGGATTACCTTCAGTGAGGAATTGGTAGAGCTCAGTGGCATCATCAAACCGAGACTGCTGTTGTCGTATCGTTGCCAGGACTGAAACGCATTCACGGTCTCGCGTTATCCACTCCTCTGAGGTGAGCATCTCCTCCAACTGCTCGGGACGTCCCGTTTCCCATAGTGCCTGCATGAGGATGGCTGTCGCCTGTGACGTTTCCGGCTCCAACGCTCGCGCTTGGGTTGCTAGCAGAATTGCACGTTCCGGCTCCTTGCCCAACTGGGCAGCCAGGGCGGCATTTGCGATCGCCTTAGAGCCTGTTTACAATCTTTTTAGGATTAGCACCGTGAAGGCAAGCACCACCATTTGCAGGCTGGTATTGAGCTTCCTTTCGCAGTTCTTCCAGAGTCGGCGGCACTTTTCCAGCCAGGCGAAAGACCGCTCCACCACCCATCGCTTTGGAAGCACCACGAAGGTGTGCAGTTCGTTGCGTTTCACCACTTCCACCGCGGCTCCCAACAGGCCTTGCACCGCAGTGGCAAAGGGCTTTCCGGTGTAACCCCCGTCCACCAGCACGTTCTGCACTTGACTGAGGCCGTCTCGGCGCCGGTCAAACATCGCCAAAGCCCCGGCCCGGTCGGTGACGTTGGCGGTAGTCACGTGTATCGCATGGGGCAATCCTTGCGTGTCCACCGCGATATGACGCTTGATTCCCGACACCTTCTTGCCTGCGTCATAGCCCTTGTGCCCAGCGGTGTCCGTGTTCTTGACGCTCTGGGAGTCCACGATACAGAAGCTGGTCTGCTCTTTCCGTCCATTGCTTTGTCGGGCCGCGCCAACCGATTTTTTTTTAGGACTTGCTCCAGAATGGAATCCTGACCCGGGCCAGGCCGCTCGCTCCATTGCCGGAAATACTTGTAGCAAGTACGCCAATTGGGGAAGTCCGCGGGCAGCATTCGCCACTGGCACCCGCTTTTCAAGAGGTACAGCACGCCGCAGAAAACGTCATACAAGTCCACGGTGCGGGGCTTGGTCCGGCGTCGGGCCGACTCCAACGTCGGCAGAATCCGGGCGAATTGCTCCCGGCTGATGTCGCTGGGATAGGAATGAGACATGATTACCCCTCCCCTGATAATAGTCTCAGCTTAACCTATTTCAGAGATCGTAGACAGGTTCTTAGAGGTCTCAGGCTGGAGTCTGTAGGCTTCCTCTAAAAAAGTTCGAGCGCGCTCGAAGTCATCATCGGCCAGAGCGCACACCGCTAGGTTGGTGGCTATCCGGAACTCCAGCTCAGCCGGGATAGGGTCGGCTTCGTTGCGAATCTGTTCGAGAACCACCTGCGCAGAGCGGACCATGTTTTTGCCGATGAGATCCCGTGCTATGTCGACCTTCTCAGCCAGCGCGCGCCAAGCTGAATAAGAGTACCTTTCCGGCTCGGCCGGCTCTCCCAATGCTGCCGGGGTGGGCGAGAAGGCCGTTCCAATGTCCGCTCTCAAGTCTATGAATCCGGTGTGCAGTTGCTGGAACCCTTGCGTGATTTCAGTGTGACGCTCTGCCTGTAGTTTCATGACCTCGAGGATGTCTTCTATAGCAGTCGAGCCGTTGCCGATTACACGAGTGAACCAACGAGTTACCTCCGGAGCCTGTTCCAGCCAAGCTACCAAATCGTCAGCGTCGAACGCTCGTACGTCAGCCCACGGGCCCGCTTCACGGCGCGCCCTGGCCCATTCCCGCTTTCCTGGCCAGCGTCTGGAAGTGACGAAAACGAACGTCGTATTGACGACCTCTACTCCCAAGGGATCTTCGGTGCGCTTATCGTAGTCGCTGGTGGCCTTTGCCCTGGGGTCCTTGTTACAGCTGATCTCCCAACCGGAATGACCTTCGGACACCCAAGGTCGTCCGTCCGTAGCTATAACCAAGCCATCCCAGCCTCCCAGCCGGACTGAACTGCCACTGGGCATATCGATATCCGACACCTTCGCCGTAGCCTGCGCGAGCTGACGTACTAACGCAGGCAACTGATGGTGCGCGTCGGGCATATCCGACCAATTGACAATCTCAGATGCGTCAAAGGAGACCATGGACTCAGTTTATCAGCGACGTGTACCACTAAGAGATGCCGCATCGAACGAATATGGTTGACGCGAGACACATCTTCCAAGGCTGGTGCGACGAGGCCGGAATTGTCTCTCTACCCGCCGAGCCCCTCACCGTGGCCCGCTACCTGGCCGCCCGCGCCAATGCCGGTGCCAGCATCGCCACCATGCGCCTGGCCACCAGCGCCATCTCGAAAGCCCACGAGTGGGCGAAGCTGGAATCGCCCTGCCGGGACCCGGGCGTGCGCGCCTCATTAAAAGGGTGGGGCAGACGGCTGGCAAAACCCCAGCGCGCCAGTCCGGCGCCCTCACCGCCGACGTCCTGGCCGTCATCCGGCTCAACGCCGTTCAGCCCCGCAAGCGCGGCCGCGGCATTGAGACGCCCGAGCAGGCTGCAGAAAGGTGGAAGTTCGATCTGGCCCTAGTGGCGGCGCTGTCCGACGCCGGTCTGCGCCGTAGCGAGGCGGCCGCGCTGACCTGGGGCGACGTGCAGTGCTGGGACGACGGCAGCGGCCGCATCACCGTGGTCCGTTCCAAGATCGACGTGGAGGCTGCTGGCGCCGTGGTCGCTATCACCTCCGCCGCCATGCGGGCCCTGGACGCCATCCGGCCGGCCGGTGCTGGTGCTGGTGGTGAGGTGAAAGTGTTCGGGCTGTCGGAATCGCAGATCGCCCGGCGGGTGAAGGCCATCGTCAAGGCCGCGGGGCTCTCAGATTGGGAGTTCTTCAGCGGCCACAGCGGGCGGGTGGGCATGGCCCGCCGCATGGCCCAGAACGGCGCGCCCACCCACGAGATCGAACGCCAGGGCCGCTGGAAACAGGGCGGCGGCATGGTCGGCCGCTACACCCGCGGCGAGTCCGCCGGGTCGGCGCTGCGGTATTTGTGACAACGTAGGCTCCAGCGCTCAGATATAAAACGATCTCAGCTTGTCTCCAGCGACTTACTGTCAACAGCTCTCCGTTAGCACCGGGTATCAGACCACGCTCTTTCTGCATCACCTCCAACCGACGCTACCGGGATCATGGCATCCTCTCGACCATCGCCCGGCCAGCAGCACTACCACGCTGATATCCTCGTGCGAATCGGGTCAGTGGGGGTGCTGCACGCCAGCCCGCATTTCTCAGGTGTTCCGCTTCTCCAAAGTGGCACGTACCAACCTAATGGCGCGGGGATGGCTCAACCGTCCATGATCCGGCGGTCGGTCGTTAACGGCAGTCCAGACTTTCCGCAGGTACACTCGGTCGTTTATTTCCCGGTTTTTCAATGGAAAGGAGAAGGAGTCACGAAGTCGTCCCGCATACTGTAAGCGGCGGAGGAACCGGCCTCAACGAGCTGGTCCAGTATGTGCACCACTGCCGAACGCAGCATCGGATCCGATTTCAAGCGGTACGGTTCACTGTACACATAGCGTCCGAGCTGAGATTCTAGATGAAGCACGGTATTTTGATTCCCGAGCAATTCGTCCGGCGCGCCTTTGCGAAGCATATCCACCACGCTGGAAAATGCGGCGGGCAATGACCTCCTCCCGATTCCGTCGAGATATCTGGCGTATGCCTCGAGTATCGGCGACGCCGACGCCAATCGACCCACCAACGCATCCACGTCGCGCTCATGTCCTTCCAGTCGATTCCAGTGGTGTACTCCTTCGTTCCACGGGATGCCGAACAGGATTTTGTCGGTCATGGCCATACCCTTAGAGGATGCGTCGGAAATATCGCATGACCACTTTGCGCTAACAAGCTGGTCTCCGAGTGCATTCCAGATTTCCCAGAAGCTGGTTTGGCTTTTGGTCGCTAAGTCTTCTTGCAAAATCAGGTACGTGACGAAATACTCAACTTCGGATGGATGTGATGCCACAATCTCCAGAAATGGCTGGCAACAAATCAGCGCTGCATCCCCAGGGAGCTCCAGAACGAACTCGCATACTCGTCTCACCATTGCGAGATTCGAGTCGAACTGCCAATCCACGCTTGGGTCCTGATGCCGAGCTGTTCTAGATATGACCACTGCTTGGGCCATGTTCTGATGGAAGTCCCGAGCCAAAGTCGAATCAGGCACACTGGTTAAAACCGACGAGATTGGCACGACCACAGATCTTGCCGGCCCGGTCCTGAGGTCCAGCGAACGTATCTCCTTCTCAGCATCTATCGAAGAACTTAGGAAAGCCTCCCTAACCGCGGTCGAATGGGTTTGAACACGTGGGGCATCTTCATCCTCAAGCAGCTGTTTTGGTCTTGACAGTAGATTGCTGACCCACCTTCTGAGCCGACTCCAACCGCTGCTAGCCTGTTCCGTGCGGTTCCGGTTTTCTAGGAATACCATCCGCTCTCGGTGCTCTTGCTCAACTTGGAGACGTGCGTGCATAGCAAGGGCGCCTGCACAGCGGAGCAACAATGTTGTAACTGTTCAGACTTGAGGGGATCTTCGGCTTTTCCGACTGGTTGTGGACGGGTGGCCAAGCACGGAATTTGCTTTGCAAGCCGACCCGTCCCCTCAAACGTGAACAGTTACACAATGTTTCGTGTTCCGGCGTCAGGTAATTCCCCGCCCCCTCTGAGCACCAAAGAGCGACCTGTTCTGAGGTGTGCGTCAGTGCCTTAGATACCGCCGCAAGAACTAGCTCGTTGTTGCGTACCGACGCTAGGGCGTGTTGACATTTCATTATAATGGCCGTATGTCAAACATCAGACTATCAACGGAACAGTGGACTAAACTAAAGCCAAAGTGGAATCTACATTTGTGAAGCGACGAGAATTGGCTTGAAATCTACACAGGAGTTCTTCCACTCGTCCCTGGCTCCACGGATTTACCCGATTCCCATCTGCGGGTTGCACCTTGGCTTTAGTTTAGGTACGGTCAGTTCCCCTCTTAGCATTATCCAGAGCTAAACAGAAGGTGAGATCTACATACCCTCACCTGCCTGGCGAGAAGATGAGCATCGCTCCGTTATGGGAACTATTGCGGTTTGCCAGAATCCCCACCTAAGCTCGACTTTCCGCAAAATTCAGATGAAGCAACGGATGCGGCCACGTTGGGATTTCTCCATTCGTGGCTGACGTGGGAGGGTTTGTGACTATCCAAAGCAGACGCTGATGTCTAGGAACTTCCGGCCACCCTGTGCTATTGAGTTACACCTCTCTCGCTTGCACCGCTCAAAATGCGTAAAGTCCGGCAAAGCCTGCACTCATCCCCAGACCAAGCGGCGGCGCACCGCCCAACTGGCCCTGGAACGACAACTGCTGGCCCTCTGCCAACCCTTCTGGCACGACCCGTCGGCAACCTAGGCCAAACTGTGCCGACGCATCGAGCGCCACATCAAAGAACTCTTCGTCTTCGTGGCCGAACCGGACGTGCCAGCGGACAACAACGCCGCCGAGCGCAGCCTGCGCCACCTGGTCATCAGAGCCTGTTTACAATCTTTTTAGGATTAGCGCCATGCAGGCAAGCACCACCATTTGCAGGCTGGTATTGAGCTTTCTTTCGCAGTTCTTCCAGAGTCGGCGGCACTTTTCCAGCCAGGCGAAAGACCGCTCCACCACCCATCGCTTTGGAAGCGCCACGAAGGTGTGCAGTTCGTTGCGTTTCACCACTTCCACCGAGGCTCCCAACAGGCCTTGCACCGCAGTGGCAAAGGGCTTTCCGGTGTAACCCCCGTCCACCAGCACGTTCTGCACTTGACTGAGGCCGTCTCGGCGCCGGTCAAACATCGCCAAAGCCCCGGCCCGGTCGGTAACGTCGGCGGTAGTCACGTGTATCGCATGGGGCAATCCTGGCGTGTCCACCGCGATGTGACGCTTGATTCCCGACACCTTCTGGCCTGCGTCATAGCCCTTGTGCCCGGCGGTGTCCGTGTTCTTGACGCTCTGGGAGTCCACGATGCAGAAGCTGGTCTGCTCTTTCCGTCCATTGCTTTGTCGGGCCGCGCCAACCGATTTTTTTTAGGACTTGCTCCAGAATGGAATCCTGACCCGGGCCAGGCCGCTCGCTCCATTGCCGGAAATACTTGTAGCAAGTGCGCCAATTGGAGAAGTCCGCGGGCAGCATTCGCCACTGGCACCCGCTTTTCAAGAGGTACAGCACGCCGCAGAAAACGTCATACAAGTCCACGGTGCGAGGCTTGGTCCGGCGTCGGGCCGACTCCAACACGGGCAGAATCCGGGCGAATTGCTCCCGGCTGATGTCGCTGGGATAGGAATGAGACATGATTACCCCTCCCCTGATAATAGTCTCGGCTTAACCTATTTCAGAGATCGTAGACAGGTTCTTAGAATCCGGTAGATGGCCGCAACGTGCCGGGCGATCTCCGCCCTCTCTTCCGGAGTACTTTCTGGAACGCGATCAGCTGCCGTGGCCGCCGCCTTCGCTAGCTGTCGCCCTATCGTCAGAAATATGTACGCTCGGGATATCACCATCTTTCATCACAGAAGCGCCGTCGGGTGCGATGTTATCACCTGGTAGAAAGCGCCTGACCCTTCGGATCAAGCCTTCAGTCGGCAGGATCCGTCATCGCGCTAATCAGAACGATCGCCGTAATCTCCATCTCAATCTTTCTGGCCGCATATTCCTCAGCATTACCGCGTCAGGTCTTTTCTGCAGCCGAGCCTTCGGCGGCTGGCTCTGCGCCGGAGGCGACCGAAAAGCTTCAGATTTCGCCGACCGCCACCCAAGGATAAATACATGGTCGGGAGGAGAGCCGGCGACGGCGACTGTGCAGGCGCTCGTGCGGCGTCGCGCTGGACCATGCTCGCGCGCTGTGACCGCTGAAACTCTCCCAGCCGGGGGAGATCGGAAGCGCGAACTGCGGTCTTCACCAGCCGGGCGATCTGCGCTTCCGACAGCCCGAACACATTCTGACCGCCGCCGGCGTCCACCGTACCGTCCTAATCACCATCGGGCCGGTTCGGCAGCGGGATACGCGACCATTCCGTACATAACGCCCCGGCGTTCGCCTCACGGTAGATGGGATCGTGCAACAGGGTGAGGGCGTGCATGATGGGCGGTTGCAGGTGGCCATGGACAGTTAGATAGCCCATCCTCTGCTGCGCCACTGCTCGGCTCAGGGCTTGCTCCATCCGGCTAAGTTCACGTAATGACTATTGGGCGAAGCGCCCCTAGTATCATTACACCCGCTACACCCCATCATCCGCCGCCGGCCTCAGCCTGATATTGCGGATGGACCGGTCGACCTCCGCGATGATTCGCCTCCTGACCCGGGGGGACCAGCTGGTTGATCCCCTCAGCGGCGTCCAGCGCCGCCCAGTCCGTCATCCGGCCCAGTCGGTTGGTCAGCTCGATCAGCGGATCCGGCGACCCGGTCGCCTCCGTGAGTATCACCCGCGGTGGGCGCGTGGGACAGGCTGTACACACTCCCGTCGTCAGCGTTCCGGTGTACCACCAGGCTCGCGTCACCCGTCTCGTAGCAGCTGACGTCCCGCCACTCAACGCCTTCCCCATCATCCTGCGACGCGTCCGCCTCGACCGGGACGGCAAATGCCAGTGGGTGTGCATTGGCGGTGAGAAACGCCTAGACTCCGTGCAGCCCAGCAACTGCATGGGGAACGGTTCTGCCATGCGTGCGTCGGTTCTATTAAGTCTCACCGGAAAGGACGGCAATGATGGAAACTTACATCGGGAAGACGATTTCCGATTTCACACTTCAGTCCAGCGATGGACAGACGATATCCCTTAGCAGTCTTCGCGGACAAAAGGTCCTGCTGTACTTCTTCACGAGTCCGGGCGGTGGTAATTGAACCCGCATGGCTCTTGGGTACCGAGAGCATGCTGCCGAGTTCACCGAGAGGAACGTCGTGCTGTTCGGAATCCATGACGGAAGCTTGGATGCTGCACGCGAGTGGGTCGAGGCAGAGCAGCTTCCGTTCGCGGTCCTGAACGACCCTGATCGACGAGTAGGCATTGAGCTAGTACTCAATCAATGTTGGAATTGAAGGGATAGAGGCGATGCAATTTGGTTCTGGCGTCCTGGGTGTTGAACCGCCAGTTGATGGTGGCCTTGGAGGCGTTGCGCTGGACCTCATAGGCGTTGATGGCTCGCTGCAGGGCAGTCTCGTCGGGATTACGCCCCTGGAGACAGGCCCGGGTCAACACGCTGAACTCGATCTCCGCCATGTTCAGCCAACTGGCGTGCTGGGGCGTGTGGTGAAATTCCAGCCGCCTGACGATGCGCCGAGCTTCGGCGGCGGGGAAGGTCTCGTAGAGGGAGGCCATACGATGGGTATTCAGATTGTCCAGCGCCACTCGGACCACCGGAGCATCTGGGTAGGCCTCATCCACCAGCCACCGCATCTGGTGGGCAAAGTCTGCCATGGTGCGTCGCTCGGTGATCGCCACGTGTCGCCAGCCGGCCAGGGGCTCGCAAGTCAGGAAGCTGTTGCGCGTACCGGCGCGGCGATACTCGTAATCCTGACGCCGCGGTGGTCCCGGCTGCACCGGAATGGGCGGCCTGGTGTCGGCCAGCAACTGAGTGGAAGTCTCATCAAAGCAGACCACCGGCCGGTCCGGGTCGTAGGGCTCAGCATACAAGTCCAGCACGTCCTCCATCGCCGCCACGAATTCACCCCCTACCTTGGGGATACACCACTGCTGCTTCCGCCACGGCTGGAGGACGTTTTTTTGAGCCTCAACCGCACCGTCTCATGGGACAGGGACTCCACCAACCCCAACTCCACCACTCGGTCGGCCAAAAGATGCAGGGTCCAGTAGTCGTGGCCAGCGGGCGCTGGGCTGCACGCCAGGGCGATCAGGTGGGCCTCCCCCTTGTCATCAAGCTTCCGGTATCGGTTGGCCTGGACCCGGTCCTGCAACACGCCATCTAAACCTTCCTCAGCGTACCGCCGTTTGGCGCGGTACACCGTACCCTTGGAGATGTCCAAAGCGGCCGCCACCTGTGGTGCGGTCCATCCCTCATCTACTTTCAGCAGGGTGCGCGCTCGGGCGATGATACGCGCCGAACTTTTGCCGCTGCGAATCAGCTGGCTCAGTCGCTCGCGTTCCTCCGGCGTCAACTGTACCGCGTATTGCTCTAAGGCCATGATTACTACACCTTCACACCACTCTATTTTGCAGTCAGCGTAGCACTTGGAAGCCTTTCACTAAAACTACCTACAATCCTGATTTGAACCAGTACTAGGGACAGGAGTTTGCTTGCGTTTGTGGAGACCACCGTGTTGGCGGTTCCCAGTGGCTTCAGGTACTGTTCGTAGTCGCCAGCCAGTTCGCTGATTTGCCGGTAAATGTCGAACGGGTTGCGTTCGTCGGCGTAAATGAAGTCTCTCGGTCCGACTTCCCATGTGTCGAACAACAATGAACGGTATTCGGAGACAAGGTCGTCGCCACGACGGGGATTGCGCGAAGGAGACGGCAGGAAAGGCTTGACCTCCCTTGGCCTGAGCATTTCGTGGATTTTCCGCAACACGGGTGTCCGGTGCTCACCTAGGACCGGAACCCAAGTGGTGACGGGGTCAGATTCGCCAGCTAGTCCGGCCTTGCCGCGGAAGGGGTCGATATATTCGGCGTAATCGCCGCCTTCAGAGAGGATCTGTTGATCAACTTCGGGGTTTTCGCAGGCTATGCAATGCAGGTTGAAGGTTGAGGAGGTTTCCCTCTTCATGTCGTCGGAGAGGGTGACCAGGGTACCGAGCAGCGGGAAGATGACGCTGGTTGGGAGGGCCGTTATGTCGACGATTATGTCCGTAAATCCGTTCACCCAGCCCGGATACGAGACGAGACTACGTACGAGCACGGGGCCCGAGAGTCTTCTGTTTTCGTTGAGCACCTCGATGTCAGGAACTTCGAACGCCGCATCGGCGAAGAGTTGACGTATGGTTGTTTCGTTCTGAGCTGCTGCTTGGCTGCGAGGGCGGTCGGGAGGATCAAACGGATTTGTCAGGCGGATCAGGCAGCATTTGGCAATCGGGAAGCCTGACTCTGCTATCGCCGTGGGGCCGACCGTAGTTCGGAGGTCTATTCCCCTGCCAGCGATGAGGAGGCTGCGCCTTTCATGGGGTGAGGCCGCGGCCAACTCGGTCCAGAAGGATGCGAACTGGTCACCGCCACATGAAAATCCGTGTTCCCATCTCATGCCGAGAGGCTCACTCCGAGTTCAAGCTGATGCGATTGAGGGGTTCCCATCATCCATGCTTCGAGGTGTGAGACCCTGCGCTGCCTGTAACCGCCGAACCCCAAGGGAAGACCGAGAGCGGGGCAAGCCAAACGGTTCAGATAAAAGACTACTCTGTCTCCGTCCTGTCTGCCTTCGGACGGGCGATGGATCAGTACGTTGTGCGCTATTGCGGACGCTAGGGCATTGACCAGGCGTCTCTCGGGTGCGCCGGGGGTTCTGGCCGCATCGATGAGTGCATCCCGTTCGTGAACCTGGATGGAAACGCCAGTGACCGCTGGGGTGTAGGGCACATTGGGCAACCAGGATTGTGCTTGACAGAGTTCGGCGATGCCGGTCACCAGGTTGGAAACATCGTAGCCATAGGGAAGGCTCGTAGCGAGGCGGCTCAAGTAGTTCTCGGATTCCTGAACGATGAGGCGATGCTGGGCGGAAGGTGGGAGTTCACGGAGGTGGCGGCGGCCCAGATAACCGCCGTCCAGAAGCAGGTCAAACAACGCAGCGGACAGGGACAGGAACTGGTCCACGTTTGACGAGGCGAGTTGAGCGACCTTCTGCGCTCCGAAGAAATAAGGCAGGTTGTTGCGTTCCGACATGAACATGGCGGCCATGTCCAGTGTATCCGGCCTAACGTTTTCGATGAGAGCGGAGGACAGCGGTTCAAAGACGAACTCTGCCTGTCGATTTTGAATTCGCCGGCTCATTATGATCTGCAGCTGTGCCCAACGGACTGCCCGTTCGGAAAGTGACAAATGTGCCACCCTGCTTTCCCAGTACTCGAGCCAAAGGGAGTAGAGGACGCCATATCGTTCAGCAAGCTCGTAGGTGCGGTTCCTTTCTGATTCTGCTACTTGCTCAAGAACCGAAGGGCTGAATTCGGCTTCCAGCGTGTTGGAAAGGCAGGCCTCGAACGACGACACATCCCGCTGCGCGCGCTGCGCCCTACGGTCTCCGACCTCTAGGAGCCATGACTCCATGCGCTGTGAAGACCACTTATCGAAGCTGAGAGGTGTAAAACTTTCCCGGTTAGGATGGACTACCTCCGATATGACCTCAGGTGGCGGCAGGGCGTTGAGGCGGGTTGCGACCCAACTGGCGAAAGCGCTCTGGTCGTGGCGGCGGAGTTCGACATTCAGGGCGTTTCTCTGTGAGTCGTCCAGCATGTGGGCGTCGTCGAACATGAGGAGGACGTGTTTCGTGGATTTTCCTCCTTGTACCGTGATCCGGTGTGTGTTGAGGAGTTGAAAGAAGTCGCCGACTGTTGAATCTTCACCCACCTCGTGTGCGGTGGGCACAAATCGGTTCAGGGAATCGACGATGTGCTGTTCCGTGGTTCTGGCGCGTTCGAACAGATCGGTTCCCAAGATGGTTCGGGCATCCGGCCGCCGGATTACCCCGTCGGGCCGAGGCTCTAAACAGATTGTGCCAACGTCTCTTGGGTAGTTGAGGCCATTAAGTTGGAGTGCAGCACGAATGGTGAGCAGGGCGAGGCGCGAATGGAGGAGCGCCCAGAAGAGCGACAGCTGGGCTTTCTCGTCAATGGAGAGGTCTGCCAACCTGTTGAAGTCATCTCTGCAATTGACGAGCACGCCGAGGAGTTGGACTCCGCTGGCGTCTATAGCTTCGAGGTCGGAGAGTTTCTGGGCGAGTGTTTCGAAGTCGGATTGATCCCGCCTGCTGGCGATGGTCGTGAGCACTGTTGGAGTGAACAATCGCAGGAGGGTTGATTTACCTGCTCCAGGGGGCAGTTCGATGGGCAGGAGGCGGTTCCAGCTTCCGTCTTCCGTCAGCAGGTCAAGGACCGAAAGGCTGAAAAGGCTGAGGAACTGGTCATCTGACTCAGACTGCTCGGCCATGCGTATGAAGAAGGGGTTACGGGAAGCGGGCATCAGGCAGCATCCGCGCGGACCTGGTGTCTTTGGAACCGGGGAAAGAGGGGCTTTGTCTGTTCATCGTCCCAGAGGAGATAGACTGAGTTATTGGGCGTATTGTGGTTGAGCACCAACGGCAGTCCGCATTGAGCGTACCCATGCAACACGTTCCCTTTGTGCTTATCCTCAATTCCGCTGTCGTAATACTTGTGGAGGAGGTCATCGAATAATTGGTCGGTTTCAAACTCCTCGTCGGTGCGGTCATGGATCAAACGGGCTCGGTCGTCGAAGGTCATTGCGGTGAGGACCTGGGGCACGAAGTTTGGATTCCAGAGTGGTGCCGCGAAGGTTGAGATGGACCGGGCTAGGTACTCTACAGCTTGGCAGGTAGTGACGTAGAGTGCGATGGAAATCTGAGGGCAGTGGTGGTGCATGAGACTGGGCAGGGTATCCTGGACGAACCTGACCAGGCGGCCCTTGGGCGGTTCCCCGTCGTCGTGGCGCATGATGGTTCTTCCGCTGCCCGCGAAGTCATCAACGAGGAAAATGAACTCGAAACCAGCATCATCGTCATTTAGGTCGGCCCGGAGTTCTTCCAACATAGAGTCGACTCGCGTCTGGTTGAGCTCGTGGGTCATGGCGAACTGTTCGTTGGACCGATCGCTGCTATTCCGGCGGAACTGGTCTATTCTGGCTCCGTCGCTCATTCCCAAGAACAGTGATGCCCGCTGGGCACGTTTGAATTCGGGTGTGGATCTAACCTTGGCTACGCGATATTCGGGTAAGCCGAGTTGTTTCGCCACGCAACGTTGCAGCATAGTAGGCACTTGGTCACGTGCCATCAGGCTGACCAAGTGTCGCATTTCTAGTTCGGAGATAAAGACGAGCCTGTCTTGGATAAACCTCAGGGCATTCCGACGTTCCTGTAAAGTTTGGAACTGTTCCAGCCAACCTGCCAGGTAGGCGATGAACTGGCGTCCTGGCGCGTACTGCTGGTATTCATCGTACTTGTACGTGGCAAGACTGCGGAGGATGCTCAGTTGCTCCGCGAATTCGGATTCTGCCGGGTCTTCCATGACCGCTCTGAGAAGACCTTCCGCGACTTCTGGGTTCATGAGGCTAACGAGTTACCTTGACTAGGCTTTGCACATTTCAAGCCGCGTAGGCGAGTGAATCTACAAGTCGGTAGTACAGGGCAGCCGGGACTTTCCATATATCCGGTTCTGCGTCGGACCGTGAAAAACCCTCCGACGCCAGCCACAAGTGGCGGCGCACCAGGGCGATGGCATCTACGAAGGTCGGCGACGGCTTGGCGTACCAGGCCGCGGTGCGATGGCTCATGGGCTGTTGTTCCTGCATCAAGTGAGCCGCCAGGGTGGTCCAGGAGAATAGGCCCATCAGGATCGGCGTGGTGCGGGCGATGGCGCGGTCCGACCACTGGCGTTGGGTCTCCACGCCCAGATGCGCTCGCACTTCCTGGAAGGTGACCTCCAGTTGCCAGCGCAGCACAAACCATTCCAGAATCTGCGCCGGTTCCACGGCCAGGTCAGTGCACAGCAGAGCCTGTGTGGCGAATTCGCCCTGGGGGTCCCGAACCAAGACCCAGCGCAGGGGCACGGGCGGCTTGCCAGAGCGGTACCAGACCGCCGTTTGCGAGGTGAGTTCCACCGTGCGGGTCGCGCCGTTGTACCAGGCTACCGCGGCGGTGGTCCAGGACAGACCGGGATGGTCGACGAGTGATTTCAGCGCGGGCAGCCGCCGGCCTTTCAGCGGGGGCCGACCGTTCCGGCCCGGCTGACGGGGCGGGGCCGGTTCATAGAGGGCGGCGTCCAGGCGCAAGCGGGCGATGAGCGTAACGGGTTGCGCCAACGATTGGCAGCAATGGAGGAGGTCGAGGACGGCGTAGCCGCCGTCGACCTCCAGCACCAGGGGACGCTGCGGCAGCCAGCGGCGCAGTTGCAGGATCATCTGCCGGGCCCAGTCGGTGAGTTTTTTATGGCGGCGTCCGCGCTGCCGGTGGTAGCGTGCCGAGGGCGCCAGCACGGTGAGAAAGGGCAAGGCCCAATAGCGTCCCGCCCAGGGGACCTGGCCCAGCCACATCAGGGAGATCCAGCGCAGGCCGCTGGCCTTGACCACCTGAGACCGGCTGGAGCGCACCGCATCGCGGTAGATGCCCAGGGATTTGATTTTGGGGCCGCGGCGCCGCTCCAGGGTTTCGTCGATGCCGAAAATCAACGGGCCATCGCCTTGATCCAAGTGGAGGATTAGCAGTCCCAACAGGATGCCAGCCGCCTGACGGGGCGACCACACCGCCCGATTGAGCACTTGATGATAACGGGCATAGCTGCGGTCGTCGCTGAGTCCCATGACACGGAGCGCCGATGCCACGGTGCGTTGGCCGGGAGCCAGTATCGCGCCGACTAACAGGATTTGGGCTTTCAGCCAGGTCGGGCTGCGAAACAGCGTGGCGAAGGGATGGAGTACGGGTAAAATGGCATCGGGCAGGGTGAGCATATCTGGACCTTTCTTGAGAAGTGGGGCCGGCCAGCTTACCCTGTTCTTATAATTTATCTAGCTTTTGTGCAAAGTCCAGACAAGCTCATGTCCATCTGGATCAAAGGCCACTGGCCAGCCGACCGCCATAGCTTTCCCGACGAGGAACAGTTCGAGAACGCCCAGCGCAATCAGGAGGAGCTCAAAGACCCCGTCCTCGACGCCATCGAGGGCAGCGTCAACGACGCGGGCGGCGACGGAGTCGAAATGTGGCGCTTGCTGAGCGCCAGGATCGCGCTCATCCCGTAACTGTTCACGTTTGAGGGGACGGAATGGGTTTGCAGAGAAAATTCGTGCTTGGCTGCCCCTCAGCAAGAGGCCGGATAGCCTGTAGGTCCCCTCAAGTCTGAACAGTTACCTCATCCCCAGGTGCCCCATCTCGGCCGTCGACGCCTACGAGATAGCGCTCCAGTCCATTGAGGACATCGGCAACTACGATTTCGACAGCGACACCTACACGATCCGGGACGCCGGCTGGACGGGCTACGAAGGCAACGCGGAGGGCTTCGACAACCACTCCCTGTACCACGCCGCCCGGCCCTACGAGTGCGGCCCAGGCTGTCCGGCCCAGATCGTGTATGCCATCGAGACCTGAGAGCGGGGACCCAGCGAAATCCCCAACGAACGAAACAACGCAAGCGAGCCAACCATGACGACAACCGAGACCGGAAGCCGCGACTTCGCGACCGGCGACCAACCCATCTTCTCCTGGTCGATCCGCGACCTCATGGAACACCGACGAGACCAAGCCTGGCGACTGCTGAGCGAAGAACAGGCCCGGCAGGTGCTGGACAACGTCTCGTACCGCATCGACCGCGCCGACGACCGGATCCACCACGCGTACGCCGACGCCGACGCCGACATCCACGCCGCGGTCGAAAGGGCCAGCGCAGCGCCGATCGCCGCGCTGGACATCATCGAAGCCGAGCCCGAGCCGGAACACCAGACGCCCGGCCAACACCCGGCCGAACGCTGCCTCGTCTTCTCCCTCTACTGGTAGTCGCGTCCATACCGATTCTGGCCGTTGCGTCGCTCACCCGCCTGGTGGCCACCGACCCGCCCAAGGACGAGGCCGAGTGATGGCTCCCTCGATTTTCGACACAGCCAGTCTCTGGGGCCACCTCTGGCTCATCAGCTCGGCGTCATTCGCCATCGTCTGGGCATTGGCCATCGCCGCCGCCCTGACCGCGGCTGCCGCGGTGCCCTATCTGGTGGCCAGGGCGATGGTCGGACGAAGCCAGGTCCACACCACAAGGAGAACCAACCGGAGGCTCTTACTGGCCGCCGCAGCCGTCATCATCCTGATGGCAAGCATCGTCACGGGCCTGGCCTACGGCATCGGCGCGGCATAAGACCGCGACCTCGCTAGTCAGCTCAATCCGTCCAGCGTCGCCGACGCACGACACAACCCACGGCGACTCCTGAGAACGCGGTCCGCAATCATTTTGCTCGTGCGCGGTACGAGAATCGTCGCGCGGGGAGACGGGGTCAACAGACCGGCCGGGTTTTAGTACGGCCCTAGACCTGCGATGCAGCCCTATGACGGAGTCTTGAAATGCGATAGGATAACGTTGGTTGCGCGTCAACTATGGAACGTCTGCCACCTAAAAGGAACCGAACTACCATGGCCGATGCCCACGCCATCCTCGGAAGATTTGCTGATGCCCTAGGGGCGAAAGCCGACGCTGGGAACCAAGCGGAGGACGACCTCGCGAGCGACGAACTTATCGAGGCCTTGGGCGATGTGGAACGAAACGCCGCAGAAACGGCTGAGTTGCTACGTCAACTGCTCTCGTCCCCTGCAGTGGAAACGTAGGAGAGTAGAGGCTAAGGCTGGCGTAGCATTGGTAGATCCTGACGGCACGAGCAACTCTGGCCACGAGAGGCACAATGACTCCTGACTCCCATGAGGACATCACGGTTCGCGAACCCCTGACGTTGAAGTTCGTCGGGGCATTGGTCGAACAGCTTGGCGCGCAAATGTACCCCAGCGCCACGGCGACCGTCGCGGAGTTGATCTCAAACGCTTGGGATGCAGATGCGCGGAACGTCTGGGTCGACATCCCATTTGGCCAATCTTGGACTGAGTCCGGCGAGATAGTGGTTATTGACGATGGGCACGGAATGACTCGTGAGCAAGCTCAACAAAGATACCTAGTAGTCGGACGAAAACGAAGACTGGAAGACAACGGCGACACCGAAGGCGGGCGGCTAGTTCACGGGCGCAAGGGGATCGGCAAGCTCGCGGCGTTTGGCACAGCCAAAGTTTTGGATTGTTACACAGTGCGCGATGAACAGGCTACCTCGTTCCGATTAGACTACGACGCAATCCGACGATACAGAGCTGGGGCTGATTGCCCAGTGTCCGAAGACATAGACCAAGAACCTCTTACAGCTCCGGGAGGATGTTCCCTCACGAACGGAACTAGGATAAGACTGTCCGATTTGCGTCTGAAGAGGGCAATCCCTGAAAATCAGTTCATACAGTCAATGTCCCGGCGCTTCTCGGTTGATCAAACCGAAATGAGAGTGTTCATCAATGGCCAGCAGCTGCAACGCTTCAACATGGATGTGGAGTTTAAGTACCCACGGGATGGAGCCCCTAATGACTCCATAGTCGTTGACTCCGATGGTTGGGGAACGGAAACGTTGCCGAACAGCGAGGAAGTCCGTTGGTGGATAGGTTTCACGGAAAAACCCTTAGCGGCAGATTACCTAAAGGGAATTTCGATCTTAGCTCGCGATAAAATGGTGCAAAGGCCTTTCATGTTTGAGCGTTCCCGAGGAGCGGAAGGCCAGCTTGGGCAAGAATACTTGGTCGGGGAAGTAGAAGCAAACTGGTTGGACCAGGGTGCCGACATTGAAGACGACCTGATCCAAACCAACCGTGACCAACTCCAACTGGAGGACGACAGGGTTCAAGACCTGTTGGCGTGGGGACGGCGCAGGCTAGACTGGTCATTATCCCAACGCCTTGGCGGCCGGCGCGCAAAAGCTGAAAAATCCGTCGAGGCGCCGGACATCATGGACTTACTAAAGGATTTTACCGAGACCGAGCAACGGGTTTTAGGAGACATTGCAAAGAAGGCAGCTCAAATTGGCGATCCAGACCCTGGCCAAGTGCATGACTTCATGGTGGAAGTGGTCAACGGCTACAAGGATAGGGCGGTTCGAGAGCTCATTGAAAGAGTGCAAGTTGAAGACGAGGGTTTTCAAAGTAGCTTTTGGGGGCTCGTCAGGGAATTTTCCTTGATAGACGCCAGGAAAAACTTGAGCATAATCCAGGCGCGGCTCGAAACTATAGAGCGACTGGATGTTGCAATCAAAGCAGGGGCTACTGAAGTGCCTGAAATACACACGATTGTCAAACGATTCCCTTGGTTACTCGATCCCAGGTGGAGCCTGCTCGGAGACGAGGTTGACCCCAACACGTTGAGTGAAGCGTACACGCCCACCATTGATGGTGAGACCGGAGACCAGATCGATTTTTTGTTTATATTGCAACCAAGAGCACCGGCCTCCGCCGACGAAGTGCTGGTAGTGGAGATCAAGAAAGGGTACAAGTCGAACGGTCAACTACATAGTGCTCGTGATACAGAAGTTCAGAAATTCTACTCCTACGTGCTAGGGGTAAGGGAACACTATGCCTCTGCCAACACCGCGGTTCCAATGGTGCATGGCTTGATGATTGCGAATTCGTACACGAACAGAGCAAATCGGCTCAGACTGAGCTTGCAGCAACTACAAGACGTCAGGCTCGAGTTCCGAACATGGGATGCGGTGATCGACCACACGCGCTCTCTTCACACCAGCTGGCTTGAAGTTACTCGTAGAGCGGCTTCGTGACACAAGGAGCTTATTTTGGACGTGATGACGGCAAGCCAGCGTTATCGCGCTATGGCTCACAACCGTGGGCGAACGCGGCCAGAACTTGCGCTGGCCTCAGGTTTATGGCGGCATGGCTTGCGTTACTTCACCCACGACGGATACCGAGCGGTCACTGGGAAACGGTTGATTGGTAAGCCTGATTTGGTCTTCCCGCGAAAACGGCTTGTCATCTTCGTCGACGGATGCTTTTGGCACGGTTGCACCGACTGCGGCAAGTCCGCCGAGCAGAGTGGTCAGTTCTGGACCGAGAAGATAGCAATCAACCGGGAACGGGATCAGCGGGTAACGGCCACTTTGGAAAGCGACGGTTGGACCGTGTTACGCATTCCCGAGCACGATCTTCGCACTAAAGTGGCACTGACCCAGACGGTAGAGGGCCTAATTCCGCTCTTGCTCGCGCATTACCGATCAGACGGGCAGTATCCAACGCCGAGGCCATCGCTAGGAGCGACAGGTCTTCCATATGACGGCGACCTGGAGTGATGGAACATGGCACTCAGAGCGCTCGACGTATTCGCGGGAGGAGGTGGCCTGACCGTAGGGTTAAAAAGGTCAGGTTTCGATGTCGTAGCCGCGGTCGAGATGGAAAAACACGCCTGTGCCACGTACAGAGCCAACCATCCAGAAGTGCAACTACTGGAACGGGACATCACCGGGGTAACCGGGCAGGAACTGATCGACTTAGCCGGCCCGGGAAGGGTTGACTTGTTAGCTGGCTGCCCACCCTGCCAAGGGTACACCAGTTTGAACAAAAACGGTGATGGCGACGCTCGCAACGAGTTGATTTTCGAGATCTCTCGGCTGGCCGAAGAACTCATGCCGAGAGCCATCATGATGGAAAACGTACCCGGGCTCACCACGAAAGGTGCTGAACGGTATGAAGCGTTGAAGGTCAATCTCAAAGCCCTCGGCTACAAGCTGGACAACAGCGCGGCAGTACTCCAAGCAGCGAACTACGGAGTGCCGCAGGAACGACGACGCCTAGTCATTTTAGCGGGGTTGTGCTTCGAGATCGATCTGCCAAGACCTACCCACTCCAAACATGGAAAGAACGGTTTGCCGCGCTGGCGATCAGTGGCGGATGCCATCGGCGGCAAGAAGTACATCGGCGATCCCGAGACTCTATCAGGAGCAAAGAACCGAGGCGATGTCCGTGATTCTGACTGGCATATAGTCAGGGATTTGTCCGCGCAAAACAAGCAGAGAATCACCGCGGCAGTGCCTGGAGAAAGTTGGGCCAGTATCCCCGAATATCTGAGGCCTGAATGCCACCAAGGGAAGTACATAGGCTTCACTAACGTGTACGGACGCATGGAGTGGAGTCAACCGTCGCCAACGATAACCGGAGGCTGCACGACCTTCAGCAAAGGCCGTTTTGGACATCCGGTCAAAAACAGGACGATTTCAGTCCGAGAAGCTGCACTGCTTCAAACGTTCCCCCGAAATTATCGTTTCGATGTTCCCTACATGGAACACGTTTGCAACGTGATCGGCAACGCCTTGCCGTGCGATTTCGCAGAGATCTTGGCCCAGCAGTGTTACGCAGCTCTCTCGGCTCAGGCAGAAACGGAAGATGAAGAACGACCGGTACAAGTAGTTGCCCCCTAACCGACAGCTTGTGACCTTGCGTATGCCTGACGGGAGAGACCACCACGGGCCCAACGTCCCCAACCATCCATTACGACACCGTAGAGCAGGCCGGCCTACACGCTCCCCAATGCTGTCATAGCCATGGCACTGGCAGTTCTGTACTAAGTGCGCTTAGAATCTTACAGTGCATCATGCTTTTCGGAAGCGCCTTGCCAGTGGCCGGTACTGCCGGTCCTGACTGCAAAAAGGTGCGCAGAGTGAGCACCAAGGACATCTACTTCGTCGGCACAAGAAGCCGTGCTAAGAACGCCCGCTAGTCGGCCGAACTGCGGCGGTTGGATACGCGTCAGCAAACAGAATTCGTCCGATTAGCGATTGCGAGATTCGTCACGTATATTTTGAACTAACCTAAATACCGAGAAATCTAGGCTGATTAACTAGGGCTACGTCATTTGCGACCTGTTGATTAGGTCGTACTGCCGACCAGAAAAAGCACCTCCTCATAGTCTCCCGTTCCCGGAGTTTCCCTTCGTTGATCCACCTTAGAGCCTGTTTACAATCTTTTTAGGATTAGCACCGTGAAGGCAAGCACCACCATTTGCAGGCTGGTATTGAGCTTCCTTTCGCAGTTCTTCCAGAGTCGGCGGCACTTTTCCAGCCAGGCGAAAGACCGCTCCACCACCCATCGCTTTGGAAGCACCACGAAGGTGTGCAGTTCGTTGCGTTTCACCACTTCCACCGAGGCTCCCAACAGGCCTTGCACCGCAGTGGCAAAGGGCTTTCCGGTGTAACCCCCGTCCACCAGCACGTTCTGCACTTGACTGAGGCCGTCTCGGCGCCGGTCAAACATCGCCAAAGCCCCGGCCCGGTCGGTGACGTTGGCGGTAGTCACGTGTATCGCATGGGGCAATCCTTGCGTGTCCACCGCGATATGACGCTTGATTCCCGACACCTTCTTGCCTGCGTCATAGCCCTTGTGCCCAGCGGTGTCCGTGTTCTTGACGCTCTGGGAGTCCACGATACAGAAGCTGGTCTGCTCTTTCCGTCCATTGCTTTGTCGGGCCGCGCCAACCGATTTTTTTTAGGACTTGCTCCAGAATGGAATCCTGACCCGGGCCAGGCCGCTCGCTCCATTGCCGGAAATACTTGTAGCAAGTACGCCAATTGGGGAAGTCCGCGGGCAGCATTCGCCACTGGCACCCGCTTTTCAAGAGGTACAGCACGCCGCAGAAAACGTCATACAAGTCCACGGTGCGGGGCTTGGTCCGGCGTCGGGCCGACTCCAACGTCGGCAGAATCCGGGCGAATTGCTCCCGGCTGATGTCGCTGGGATAGGAATGAGACATGATTACCCCTCCCCTGATAATAGTCTCAGCTTAACCTATTTCAGAGATCGTAGACAGGTTCTTAGGGGATTGGAGTGAGCCCAGGCCCCATTGGGACACTCACGCTTGTCTCGTCCGCCATTGTCCCAAACCAGTCGGTACCAGTTCCTGAACCGACCCAAATACATGAACCAGAGTACCGAAATCCCGCGAAACGGGCAACTGCGCGGTCCAAACCGTAACTGTTCACGTTTGAGGTGACGGCAACGGTTTGCTTTGGACATTCCGTGCTTGGCTGCCCCTCCACAATAGGCCGAATAGTCGGCAGATCCCCGCAACTCTGAACAGTTACTCCAAACCGCCGAGAAACCGCCTTCCCTCGTGCCGTGAGAACAGGGCTGATTTTCGAGGTGTCGCCGAGCAGGCCAATAATTTTGAGCCTGCCGGCTATCGGCGAAGCTGGATTAACAAAGGCCCAACACTGGGGTTACGTCCTCGGCGTTGAGCCAGCGGCATTTATGAACGAACTGGACGAACGCGACAACCCGAATCCGCCGGACAGCCGATTACGAATTTCGTATTGCCACCGCCTACTTGAACAATCCTACTCTACTGGCACAAGTTCCCCGCAGCGTTCGCGCTGCCGGACATCACGCACCGAGTCAAGGCTCTACAGCAGCAGCATCAGGCACTCGTCAACCAGACGGTGGCCACCGTGGCGTCCCGACATCTCCCCGGCATCCACGGGCTCTACATGGACTTCGCCGACTCACTCAGCGCAGAACAGGTCCAGCCCAACCGGCCGCTCCTGTCCCAGACGTACGGTTAGCCGGCCGCAGAACAGCACCCACCCGACGCATTTCCACAGCACGCGCGCGGGTCGAACCGAAACAACCCCGGGAGGAGATCCCATGCCGAACACCGAGCTTTTCCCAACGCCGGGCGCCGAGCCCCTCGCGCCGGGAAACTTCTACACCGTCCTCTGCGTCCGCGCCTTCTGGCAGATGCGCCAGCTATCGGGAGCCAAACCCCGTTGGGTACCCGTCATCGGGCCCGTCCACTCAGACCAGGATGTCGTTAACTTCCCGCCCATGCACTGGCACGCCGACCACCGGTTTCTAGACATCGGCCGGCTGTGGGCCGACCGCCACGTCTACCAGCACTTCAAGTACTTCGAGCAGAGCAGCTTCGGACTCCAAAACGTCGCCTACCGCAGCCCAATCGTCGAGCTGGCTCCCCTCACGGACCGCCCACACGAGACTCGCCACTTCGTCAACGCCAGAGACCTGGACCACGCCGTGAACCCACCCCACACGTACCAGTGCCTCATGGTGCTGCGCTACCGGGGGGACTTCGGCAGCATCGCGTTCACGGACGCCGATTACCTGACGGAGCTCACAGAGCAGTACCGCGCCAGGAAGCTCATAGCAGGCAGGTACTGCCCACACCGCCGCGCCGACCTCGGCAGCCTACACCCCGACGCGGACGGCATCATCACCTGTCCCCTCCACGGCCTGCGCTGGAGCCGAGCCACGGGAGAGATCGCCGACGCCCTGCCGGTCGTCGACCACGACCCCTTCGACCAATACTGCACGGAACCGGATCTCATCCGGCAACGCCTCGAATACGAAGCTGCACAGCAAGACGCCGCTGCCGTCACCCAGTAGCGGAAAACCGACCAAGGTCCACACCACCACGCCCAGAGGTAGCAATCCATGACCCACCCGAAGCATGACGAAGAGATCATCCCCCAGGTCACGTACGGACAGGCGGCCGCCGCCGTTGCAGCCAGAGTCCTGCAGCAGTACCGTCGGCCCGACAACTCGCACGTTTTCAACGAGGCCGACACCTACGACAGGCTGGTCCGCATATGCGACTTCCTTCCGGAGTCCATGGAGTCCGGCACACCTCAAGAAACACCCGACGACCCGGCCATGACCATCAATCTCATCGTCGATTTCGTCCACGCAGACCTGTACCAGGAGCAACTCGCGGCTCTCGCCCAAGCGGTGATCCCCATCGCGGCCGCCGCGACCCAGAAGCCGGAAACGCTCGTTGACCTGCTGGACATGATGAGAAGCGCCGCGGACAGCATTGACGACGGAGCAACCGACGAGGAATGCCGGGCGGCGAACTTCCAGGCCAAAAACGCCCTCGCGGTCGCCATGCTCCACGCGCAGCCAGTTGTCGAAGCACTGGACGATATCAGAAAGAACGCCGCCTGCATCGACCTGACGAGCGACCCAGCGACGAACCGGACGTACAACCAGGTGGCGCAGGCCAACATCCTGGTCGGCCTGGAAAAGCTGGCGTTCGCTCTCTATCAAGAAGAGTGGGCCCATCAGCACGGGTTCCAAAAGCCGGCGCAGCCGAACTACGAACCCGCCGTGCGCTGACCCACCGCCAACCGAAACCAACCAGCACAGTCCCACAACAAACGAGAGGAACCCCCAATGTCCGACCAGAACGAGACCATCCCCGTCGTGATCCTGATGCGGGAACAAAGGCTGATCGCTCCCGGCGAGCCAGACCTCCACCACAACGAAATGGGAGTGCCGCAGATGGGCCAATACCTGAGCGGGCGACTTACGGCGGAAGACACCAGGCGACTGACGGGCAGCGGCACGGTCCGGCCGTTTCTTGGCGTCATACTGCAAACCGAGGACGGGTTGTCTGGGATGTAGGCGATTATCCAATAGCCAGTTGTAACTGGGTGTTGATAACCACTTCCGATCGGCTGCCCCCTATGGTGGCAGCCCCACCGTCTACCGCTGGCGATGCCGGGGCGTCGACAAGGCAGTTCTCCCTTCACCCGGTCCGGTTTCACCGCTGGCATTACTGCCATTGGCCAGAGCCTTCCCGTCCAGGAGCGTTACATTGGGCCCACCCGGCCCTAGCGCGAGTTTACCCAGCTCGCGAGCTGCGTTGATTGCCAGTGTTAGCAGATTGAGCGCGGCATTTTCGTTGCGGTCGTGTCGCCGGCCGCACTGTGGGCAGGTCCAGTGCAGTTCCCGCCCCAAACCCGCATGGTGAGCGCCACAGTCGGAGCAGAGTTTACTCGACGGATAGCAGCGGTCCGCTTCCACGACAACGATGCCGTACCAGTCTGCCTTGTAGCGGATCTTCTGCAACAACCCGCCAATAGTGGCATCACGGATGGCCTTGGCCTGATGGGGCAATTGGTCCATGCCCGCCACATTCAGGCTCTCAATGGCCAGTACTGCGTACTTCCTGACCAGTTGGCGGCTGACCTGGTGGTGCGCGTTGTCCCGTAGTCCGTTGATGCGCCGGTGGATGCGGAGTGAGGCGTTTTGATTGTCGTTTGGCCCGGGCGGCACCGCCCTCGACAGTTGGTCGATGCACATTAGCCTGATTCGCGGTCTGGCCTTCGCCATGCCGCCCGCAAATAAACTAAAGCCAAGGTGAAATGCGCAGATGGTGGGGGGCACACGACGGAGCCGGGTAATTCTCCAAGTACGGATGGGAGAGATGCACCGGCGCAACCCAGCTGATCACCATCGCCACTTAAATGTACATCCCACCTTAGCTTTAGTTTAGTCAGGCATTATTCCAGCGAAGCGAAGGGAGTCCAACCGCTCCACTCTTCATTGGCGCCGCTGCCGCGACCGGCGTTCACGGTGAAGACGTACTCCGCGCCACTGTCCAGCCCGGTGAAGGTATGTGATCTGTTACTGCTTGCCTGGAGCCAGATGGGATCGCTGTCCGGTTCGGCCGGCTTGATGCCGGCAATCCAGGTCTTCGTGGAGTTGTCGCCAACCGTCCAGCTCAGGGTCACAATACCAGGCAAAGAACCTTGGGTCACAATGAGGTTAGAGTGAACAAACAGTTCCAGCGCGAAAGAAGGCCGGATTTCCGGAAGCTCTTCACTTGCGGACACCGCCCAGAATGACAACTGACAGCCGTCAAACAGAGCGGCCACCCGGTATTTGTAACTACCGGCATTCGGGACGTTTTCATCCACATAGCTTTGTGTCCAGACATTCCTGAGGGCCTCCGATTTGCTGACGTTGTTGAGATACTGATGCTCTTGGCCGTAAGCCAAGGTTTCCCATTTGCCAGCCGGCTCCGGTCGCCTTTGGACTTGGTACTGCAGAGAGCGGCTCAAGTTATCATCAGCTTCGTTAGCCATGATGTCGGCTTCACTCCGCCAATTCCCAGCGGGCGGTTCCCAGGTAAAGAGCACATGGGTGGGGTTGTCAGCATCCAAGTAGACTCTGGGCGATCGCGGCATATGAGGCGCCGCAGGCGCCGTAAGATTGAGCGACCTGACCTGGGACGCTTCGCCGTACCGACCCTCGTTGTTCATCGCAGTCACGCGGTAGCTGTACCGGTGGCCATATTGCAGACTGCTCACGTCTGTATAGGAAACGCTTTCAGTAGTGTCGGTCAGAGTGGCCCAGCCACCGCCGTCAATGCTCCGCTCAACCATGTAGCTGACGACCATCGCGGTACCAGGTTTCACCTGAATGCCAGTGTACGGAGGAGTCTGATTGGCGCATACCGAGCAGCCCACGGTGTCCGAGGCCACCTTGCCCGCACTGGACGGAGCTTCCCAGCCCAGTACGATCACGCCATCACAACGCGGTTTAACCGTCAGCGCCGACGGCGCACCCGGCGGTGCCAGACTCGCAACCGACGGCCCGCCCGAGGTGGCAGTGATCGTCGTCACCGGGTCCGAGTCTGGCCCAGTGCTGCTACCCATCACGCCGTCGATGGTGTACTTGTTGACGGCCTTCACGGTGTAGCTGTAGGCGGTGTTGTAACCCAGACCTCGGTCAAGGTACTTCAGCACCGTGCTGCCAACCTCGACGGTCTTGCCGCCACTCTGGTTGATCGGGTTGTTGGCGTCACTGGAGTAAGCCGTGCGGGTTATCACATAGTGGCTGATTTCCGCGCCCGCAGGCCCGATGTTCTCCAGCTCGTTCCAGCGCACTAGAATCATGTTGTACAGTGCTGCGGACCGCACGTTCACCGGCGCCGACGGCGCGTTGGCGGCAGCCATGCCGATGCTACTCTGCCCATGGTCATGCCCGGCGTCAGTGTGGTCGATGCCATCACCCTCGTGTTCGGTAATACACTTGGAGCGCTCATCCGGGTCCGCGATAGCGTCGCAGCCATCGGCTTGGGCCACCCGCGGCGTCAACGCCGACAGCACCACCACCGCAGCCAGCACGCCGAAAATCGCCAGCGACATCACGGCCATCGACCAGATGTGCATTCTGATTCTGTTAGTCATCTGCTGTAATCTCCTTTGTGATTAGCTTCTTGCTCTGACTTGGACTAGCCCCACCACGCTGCCGGTCCGCCCAAGTCAGTTATCCTTCAGACCCAAGCCCATCACTCTGCCGTTACCGAAATCGGGGCGGACCGCTCGAAATCCTGCCCCGCCGTAGCGAAGGCATAGACCAAGTAGGTCTGCTCAAGCGTCAACCCGATGAGGGTCGCTGAGGAACATTTCGCCCGCACCTCCTTTTCATACCCAATCCACGGGTCCGCCAGTACCACCGCAACCCTATTGCCCGGTTACAGAAAGGAGATAACAGCCCGCCGCCGGCAACCCGTCCCAACCCGCCGCGCACCATACCCATGCGCACGCCGTCCCCTCCCGGCACGCCTCCCAAGACAGCCGGCAGCCCCACATGATCAGCTCGGCAGCAATTACACACGCCCGTCCCAGTGGGCGGCCCAGCATCGCATGCACTACATGACGGCATGGAGCCACTACAATGCCGGAACCCTCCGGGGAATGCCTGGCAGACTACCAAGTCCGCCAGCACGGAACTCAAGTGGAGGTAGGTTCGGCCACTAACGAAGCGACACAACAGACCGACCATATCGCCTGACCATCAGGCTAGAGCAACGAATATGCCCGACGCGAAGAACACCATCCCGGGCCACTACGGGCCCCAGGGCGAGCCGCTGCTGAACGCCACCCTCTACCTGCCGTGCGGCGCAGACCCAATTGAGGTTACGCTGCTGGTCAGCACCGGAGCCAACCAGACGATCATCGCCGCCCGGGACTGGCAGCGTTCGGACCTGGACATCGCAGAGTGGCGCTGGCGACAGAGCGCCATGCGCCGAACGGGAGAGCCGCCGTCCGACGATACCAGAGTCACGCTGGTGATGAGCGACACCGAGGGCCGGCGACACCACCGCGGCATCTCAGCAATACTCGCCCAGCCGGGCCAAATCACCCATTCGGTGGCCGGCCTGGATCTGCTGGCCGACTCAGTCCTGCACATGAACCCACGGGATGGAGTGCTGACCATCGTGGTGCCGGAGCAGGGCCTGCCCTACGAGCCCATCCAGACCCCCACGGGAGCAGGGTCATGAAACGTATCAGCATAGCGGTCGCGTTCCTGACCATCGCGGTACTCACCCTCGCGCTTGGCGGCTGCCGTGAGCCGAGGTACCCACACGGCCTGGAGCCGATCCCCAAGGCGGGCGACCTGGCTGAGGCAGTGCAGAACCTCCACACAGCGGACCCGATCAGGTTCCAGATATACCACCGGGAAGATACGGTCCGCACCCGAGGGCAGGTTCTCCAGATCCTGGCGGACGGCGTCGTCAAGATTGGCCCCACCGGCATCGCCAAGCCGGCCCTGCACTGCATCTTCACCCAACGTGAAGACGTCATCGTGCTCAACCCATGGGACGCAGTCGTCATCACCGGGCAACTGGACAGCGTGAAGGAACGGTACGTGCTCCTCAAGCGATGCACGCCGGACGAACACGAGCCCAAGTAAAACGGCGGCACCAATCCGTCCCACGAGGCGTGACGAGCCGGGATAGCTCAACGGCGGAGCAGCCGCCCTGTAAGCGGCAGGTCGCGGGTTCGAATCCCGCTCCCGGCTCCAGATCATGACGTCCCGCCGGCGGTCAACACCAAGCGGCACGTGAGCAAGAGGCGAAAACAACCATGGTGATTGCAACCAGGAGAATCGACATCGACGGCAGACCCTGGCAGCACTGGGTCATGACCTGGACTCACGAGATCAAGATGGAGTACGCCCAGGACCGATACCGCATCCAGTGGCCGTCAGGCGAGGACGAGGACGCCCGCCTGTTCATCGACGAGAAGGAGATACAGTCCGGCGACTGGCTGCAACTTGCGCTCAGGGCCAACGAGATGGAGACCGGACGGCCGGCGAGCGATGAGCTCACGATCAGCCCCAACCGCTACTTCGTCATGTGGCCGTTCTATGACGAGCAGATGACGAACGCGGACCACCGCCAGCTGCAGAACCTGCCACCCAGGCCCAGCATCGGCCGTCGCATCCGCAGCACCTTCTCACACATCAAGAGAAGGGTCCCACAGCGTGAGATGGCGAACGGAAAAACTTGACGCAGTGCCAGCCGCGCCTCCCCAACCACAGGTGAAGCATGACCAAGGCGATGAGAGTCGCATGACGACCCGTACCGGCGAGACAATCCACAACACCGCAACGAACGACGAGTTGGCGGCCATCAGGGACGGCGGCCACTTCCCCGACAACATGGATTGGACGGCGACGTACCACATCGCGGTACGCCAGAAGCCGGGCACGACCGCTGCCCCGACCGGCGACTGGCTATACGCCCTCGAACACCCCTACAACGGACTGGAGGCAGTACTCACCGAGAACCCAAAGACGATCTACGGCCGAACCGATCAGGGATACCTGGCTGCATATTGTTTTGACGCCGACTACGTCGACCAACAGACAACCATCTCCGCCGAGATGTTCCGAGCCGTCGAGACGGGCCGCAGTCAGTACCACGCCGTCGAGGCCACGGCGCTGGCCAGGGCGCAGATCCGTTTCGCCATGACGTCCGAACGCTCCCAGCAACTCGTGTCGGCCTACATGGAGACCAACTACCGCAGCCACATGCCGCCGGTCCCGGACGACGGGCCCAACGCCCTGACCCATCAGGGCGAGCTGCCGGACGATCTCGATTGGGACCTTGAATACATCATCCACCTGCAGGTCGATCACGGAGCCAACCTGGCCTATCCCCATCCGAACTGGCTAGGTTCTGTTGACATTTCACCGTAGGCAGATGAGAGCGGCGGTGAAGTGCAGGAAGCCCAGGTATCTGGTGTCCAGCTTCTCAAACCGGGAGAAGATCCGGCGATAGTGCTTGATCTTGTTGATGAAGCATTCCACCAGATGACGCTCCCGGTACAGATGCCGGTCATAGTCGGCGGGTGCCTTGCGGTTCGAGCGGGGCGGAATGACCGGCATCATACCCAGTTCCAGGATATGTCGGCGGAACTCCTGGGCATCGTACCCTTTGTCGGCCAGTACGTGCTCGCCAGCATAACCGGCGATCAACTCCTCCGCCTGGGTGATGTCGTGCTGTTGTCCTCCGGTCAGTATGAATCGCAAGGGGTTGCCCAAGCCGTCCACGCTCACGTGAATCTTGGTGCTGAACCCGCCGCGGCTCCGGCCCAGGGCCTGGGCCGCCTGGCCACCCTTTTTGGGGGAGCTCCCGCCGCGCAAGGGTGCGCCCGGACCACCGTGCTGTCAATGATCAGGTATTCCAGATCCGCGTCGTCGCAGAAATGTTGATGCATTTGGGCCCAGACGCCTTGGTCAGTCCAACGGGCGAATCGTTTATAGACGCTGTTCCAGTTCCCGTATTCGGCTGGCAGCAGTCGCCATTGGGCCCCAGAGCGGTTAATCCATAAGACGGCCTCGACAAAACGCCGGCAATCCGCTTCCTGGCCAACGTACAGGCCGGTGCGGCCACGCAAGAAATCGAGCATCCTAGCCCACTGTTCTGGGGATAGTCTGATGTTTGACATACGGCCATTATAATCAAATGTCAACACGCCCTAGCGCTCATCACAGACCAGCAGGGCCGACTCAGGGACATGACCACACCCCGTGAGGACATCTGCCTTCAGGTATTCGGAGCCCTGCACTCGGTGCAGCTCGCCTACCGGATCGATGAGCGCGGCGGCGTGATCGTCGCCGCCGCCATCCACCCGGCCAGTTTCAACGGGCTGGATTGGGAAGTGGACACCGACACCACCTTTGCCGAGGCCAGCATCACCGTCCGGGCAAACGACCCCAGGACGGCCGCCGCCATGCGACAGTACGTACGCCGGTTCCTGCAGTAGACGAGGGTCAGACAACCAAGCCCGGTCGACGCAGCATGATGATGGCGTCACAAAACCCGGGCGCGAACGAACCAGCCCAACGCCGGCCCGGGCCCAGATGACGAACCGGAACTCAGGAGACGACCAGAATGCAAACCGTGAGCATAGCAATGCTGCCCCAGATCTGCCCCCACCACCCCGACACGCGAGTCGTGGAGACCCGGACCGACAAGTCAGGCTTAGGAGGAAGACGAGACCCTCACCCGCTACACGTGCGCGGCCGGCGCAAGGTGCAGGCAACCCTTGGGCTGGCAGTTCCGGTACGACACGGAGAAAGTCTACCGGTACGGGCCCGGGCGATGTGAAGACCCCCGCATGGAGCAGGCACTGTCGGCGGCGAGGAACACCACCACGTTCGTCGCCTGCCTGGTGCCGGGGGTAATTGTCGCGTTCCTCATCATCCTCCTGCTAATGATGGGAGTGTCGGTCAACGCCATCCCGACTTCCGTGACGGCCGGCGCGGCGACGACCGCCGCCCTCATCGTGACTGCCGCAACTCTGCTCGCCACCTGGCGGTACAGGCGGCGCCCGCCCATGCCCGACTTCAAGATGGACGCCGCAGAATGGAACGCAGCCCTGGCGGCAAAGGTCAGAGTCGAAACAGACGCCTGACGAAAGCGGCCCTCACCCGACGAGAACACGACCTGCACCGATGACGACGCCCGCAAATGATCCGGGCGTCGTTATCAATTTGACCAGCGACGACCCCAAGGAGCGATCCAACCATGCCCGACCCGGAACGCGCCGCCAACTGCGGCAACTGCCCTCACGTCCACAAGCTGCCCGACTCGCAGACCATGGTCTGCGAACTGGCGCCACCCGTCCCCGTACTCATGACCCGCGAAGGCCACCAATCGTCGCCGCGCGAGGAAATGCGCTACAACTGGATGCAGCCCCGCGTCGCCTCCCGGAACAGCTGCTCACATCATCCACACCGCGTCGCGGCCACCATACAGGGCTACGCGCCTGAACTGACGACCCAAGAGTCGTCGAGTGGCTGCGGGAGCTGATGCGCCTGCACCAACCGGAATAGCGAGGAGAAACCCACCCACATGATGAAAAAGCCCATCATCAACCCCGACCACGAACTCTATCCAAGCGTGACGTACGCCGCCACCGCAGCCAGGGTCGCAGACCGGATCCTCGACCAGTACGGGCTGCCCTCCAACGGCCACGAGGTGGCGGGCCCGTTCTCGCTCCTGGCGTTTGCAGAACACTGCCCGTTCATCCAAGACGCGATGGACAAGGCCGCCCCCAGAGAACGCGGCCTGCACCACAACACTGCCCTTGACGCCACCGCCGAGGCGGTGATCGCCAGCCTGTCCGAGCCGGATAGCAGGCGCCTCAGAGAGATCGTATTTCACGAATGCGTCCTACAGAACGACTCGACGATGGACGTGATCCCGATGGAAGTCGAGGTCACGAACGTCAACGTCACGCTCAACGGACAATACCTGCGCATGGACTGGGCAGAGTGGGAAGACGCCCTGCAGAACTACGCCAACACGATGACGGAGTTCCTCGCAGCGGACCGGCTCGTCGAACACGACCTCGGCAACGGGGTCATGCTCCAGATCCATTTCAACCTGAACCGGCGGGACGACCGCGTCATCGCCACCGGCACCGGCACGATCGCGAGCAAGGCCAGCGGAGACCAGAGCCACGTGCTGTTTCAGGCCGACCTCACGATTCACGCCACTGCCGATGCAGCCCAACAGGGACTGCTGGCCGCCACCGCGGAAGCGTAACCCACACCGATAGACGACGCCATCAAGACATCCCGGTCCGGGGTAGATTCGACGTGCCGGCCAAGTCACCCTCCGATACTTGGGTAACACCCTTGCAGCAGGAGGACCAAGTCATGGCACGCGACTACCAGAAAGAGAGGGACGCGCTCGTGGAACGCTTCTACGGCGCACCTCCCGCCACCATGAGCGGCTCTCGAAGAGGCAGCAGCGACATCAGCCCACAGGACGGCTACGGACTGCCAGCGCCCCTCAACGCCCCCTACCCGCTCTACGGTCATTGCCTCGCATGGGCGTACTCCCTGCGCGACGGAGGGTACGGGATGGCGTCAGTTGACGGCCCACCCCAACGGGTCCACCGACTCGTGTACATTCAGACCCGAGGTTCAATACCGGAAGACCGACCGCAGATCAACCACCTGTGCGACCGTCCCTACTGCTTCCAACCCTCTCACCTGTACGCCGGGACACACCTGGACAACACCGACGACCGGACGATATTCAACAGCACCGAGGTGATGAACGCCTGGGACATCGCCCGCATGGCCACCTGGCAAGACGACCGACCACTGCTGGACCGGATGCGCGCCACCCAACGCATTGAGCAAGTTGAGCCTTGGCACCCCGTCGAGAGAGCAGTCCATGCAACACTCGCACCATTCACCTGCCCACGACACGACTTCGCGATACCCATGCACATTCCCACAGGGAAGATCTGCCGTATCTGCGAAACAACAGAACTAAGGCTCGACATGCTCGACAAGGCGGCGATCACCATGATAATCGCCCATATGTGGCCGGTCAGCCAAGCAGCCGACGTCATCTTCCGCCAGTTCATCAACTCCCCCATCACAAGCCCCGCGATAGCCCACACGGCGCGCAACGCCGCAGAACGCGCATTCGGCTTCATCCGTGGCGACAATCACCCCATCCGCGACTGTGGCTGCCACCTCTGCGCCACCGACCGCAAAGCACTCGAAACCGCCACCCTCCCAGAACTGGACCACCAACTGAGAACCGCAATCGAGCTATGCCAAGCCATGCGGCCTCGCATCCAGAAAGCACTTGACGCCGCCGACCGCGCCGCCATGCTGATCGCCGCAACACGGTACGGACTAGACGCAGAAAAAGACCAAAATCTTCGTCGATCACATCAGGGGTTGCCGCACTGAAGTCGCGGGACCAACCCGAGGCGACGACATAGAACAGGCCATCGGCGCAGCCGCGTACTCCATCGCGAACGAGGTAGACCCAAATCATCCCGACGGACAGCAATGGCTATTCAAGGCCGGGTGGATGTACGAGGACATAGAAGTGGCGCCTGAACAGATGAAGGCTGCCGAGCAGGCCGCCGTTCACGCCAAGACAATCGCCGGCGAAATCACCGAAGCCTGGACGTCAGAAATCAGAGATCACTTCCCACACCTGGCCGGCAACGAGGAACACAACCAAGCCCTAGTCTGGGCTGCCCACATCATCACCGCCACAACCATCTTCAAGTCGATCCGATACGAGGCCACCGGCATCAGCACCGCCCGCAGCACCTGGTCCGCGCCCCACCAACATTGTGCGGCTCAGATCGCACGAACCAGACAATGGACTCGACACGTTCCCTTGAGCCCCTTCGCAGAAGGCAAGGGCTACTGCGCCGACCACGACCCCATACGGGAAGGCAGCGCCGCGAACAAGATGATCTATTTCGATCAGTAGAGGAGACCTACTACCCATGACCCCAGCTTCCTCCCGACGCGCCAGCCGAACCATCGACCTGCTGGACCAACGCCTGCAGCACTTCCCGGATTACTACGTCACCACCTGCCCGATCCGGCCCGATCCGCCCACCATCATCGTGTTCGTCAATCAGCCCAACGACCACCTAGCGGCCGCCGTCCCGTCCGCATGGTACGGGTTCCGCGTCGAGATCCAGACCACCGACCGTATCCGGTACCGTTCCAACGCCAGCCGAGTCCCGGTTCACAAAAACCTCGAGACCGACCTCGAGTCCGAGATCCTGGGCGGTTTCAACGGCTGGACCGAGGTTGCGCCGGCGCCGGACGGCGATTACCTGATCACCACGCCGTTCTGGGACCACATGGGAGACCCCGTCCTGGTCGGAGTACGGACCACGGAGCACGGATACCACGTCACGGACGCCGGCGCCATCGTCGGTCACCTCCTCTCACTCGGCCAGCACACGGACGAAACACCCGGCTACCGACTCCTGATGAAACTCGGCCAGGCACACGACCTCACCATCGACCACGACAACCGCGAGCTGTACCTGGAGTGCGACCACAAATCCCTCTACGAAACAGTGGCGGCGATGACGAAGGTCGTTCTCACCATGCTGACCGCAGCCGCCCACCTGCCGGCCGGACCCTGATGCAAACCCAAGAACGATCCTGCTGCCAACGGCCGCCACCTGCATGACGCTCGCCGGCGCGGCAGCCGTCATCACGTTCACGCACGACCACACGAACACCAACACGATGAGGGCCGCATTCCTGACCCTGACCGCCGTAAGCCTGCTCTACGTCGCGCGCCAGACGTTCCTCATCCTCATCGAGGCCCCAGGCGCCGGAAAAGGAGACACCTGATGCATGAACACAGGCCCAGCCTGCTGTGCCGCTCCGGCGTCCACCGCTGGAACGCCGACCCGAACCAAGGACAGGATGAACTGGGCGAAACACGAGATTGCTACTGCGGACAGTGCCACGTCGACCGCTACGACGAACGATACCTGCCCACCACCCGCCTCAATGGCTGGGTTGACGCCATCCGAACGCCGTTCGCCAAACTACGGCGCCGCATCGCGACCAGACTCCACCCGGCGCCCCCGCCGCGGCGCGTCGACCCGCGACCAGAGCCCCGCATCAACGTCATGATGCCCGCCGCGGCACGGCAAGATCCAGCACCCGGCACACCGCGCTGTTCGCGTTCATCAACACCAGGCACCGGCCAGGCCAAGATGACCCTACCAAGTCTGAAACAGGATGAAGCCATGAACTCCGTACTTGACCGATGCCCACCACTGCCCGACCACCTGGTGCTGGGCAAACACTACCGCCGACCCTGCGTGAGAGCAGTCTGGAAAACCTCAAAGCCCCGATGGGTGCCGGTCATCGGCAGCATGCACACCGACCCCGAGCACGTGAAGGCCGACTTCCTGCACGTACACGTCGACTACCGCTTCCTGACCGATCCAGCCAGAACAGCCCTGATCGAGGACCTGGAGAGGAGCAACAGCGTCTTCCGCGTCAACCCCGTCCACTCCATGCCCGTATCCACCGTTCGTCCGCAGCACCTCGAGTACCAAGTGGCGCTTGACGACCCCGACCTGGCAGAACTCCCCATCGACTCCTGGCTCAGGATACGGCCCAGGCAGTACACCGGCCCCTACCCCGACTACCCGCACCAAATGGTGCCCTGGCACCAGCAGCTCAGCGAGGCGTACGCGGGCCAGAGCCTGCTCAAAGGCAGGATATGCCCGCACCAAGGCACCGACCTGTCGGGAATGGAACCGGACCCCGAGGGGATCATCACCTGCCCGCTCCACGGCCTGCAGTGGCGCGCCCGCACCGGCAAGATCGTCGTACCGACGAGACCCGAGTCAGCCGCCTCATCACCCGCCTAGCGAGCAACATCAACTCCAACACGAACGAAAAAGCCAGCCAAGAAGCAATCCCACCACATGACGTCCCAAGCCGAGGAAGTTGCCCGTTCCCACGATGGCTCCATCGCCATCAAGTCGACGCGAGGAGAGGACACCACCGTCACGATGAAGATACGGCTGCACACGCCGGACGCCATCATGGCCCAGTCAAGAACGCGAGGAACCATCCCACCCACGAGAAGCAAGGAACCATGACGGACTTATCCGCCACCCAAGCCATGCTGGCCGCCTACATCGCCGAGATGCAGAAGATACTCAACGACCCGTCGATCGACGCGGCGGACCACGCCCTCGAGCACTCCACGTACATCGAGGAAGGCGCGGAAGACTCAATCGAGTTCGACATCATGCTGATCCCGGACGTACCAGCCCTCACGGTGACGAACGAAGAGCATCGCGTCGACCTGGAGCGCAACCTCCTCTCATCCTCATTCAGCTTCGAGACGAACGTCGGCGCCGCCCGGATAAATTTCACCACATTCGCCCGGGCCAGCATCTCGTTCATGGGCAACAACGGCTGGTCCCAGCCCACCCTCACGGAGGACCAGCAGGAAGTCCTCGACCGGTACACGACCGTAGCCTCCTTCTGGTTGACGGGCAGCGCCAACGAGGCGCTCACCTACGTTGACGACGACCCAGACAACTTCGACGATCCCGACGACCGGGAATGGCTTGAGTCCGAAGTGCAGCAGGTGACCACTAGGCGGATGCTGGGACGCGCCGCCCGGCACTGCGTCGAGCTCACCCACCAGCAGACCGTTGAAGACGAACCGAACGCCGCCTACTTAGCGGCCGCGCAGAGCATCCGACGCGCCGCAGCCCTGATGGCGAGGGCCAACATCCAAAGCGCCAGGTCTCACCACTACCACCAGCGCAACCCGGACCTGCCCACGAGTTGAAGGACGCCCGCTATGACCGACCAATTCTGGTACGTCCCGCGCCAGCAGGGACACCACCACCGAACGCAGGGCCGGGACGGCACACGCCGCTCCGGCCCTTTCTGATGTCCGACACATTCGCGCAACGCCAACAAGAGGGACGAAGCTCATGGCCCACACTCCGGAAACGATGAGCCCCATCGTTCAGTACCTGAACGACCTGGCCGAATTGGGCGGACCACACTCCGTGCCCGGCCACATCCTCCAGCAGGGCCGGGAGTTCCATTCCCAAGCACTGACGCCGGTCGAACTGGACTTCATCGCCAACATCGCCTGAGAACAGCGCGCCGAGAAGCAGTGCTACTACAACGCCCAGATGGAGGCCCTGACGCTGCCGTCCGCCCCCGGGATCACGCTCCGATACGCTGAAGGATACGTCGATCCAGGCTTGGGCATAGCCATCGACCACGCCTGACTATCCGTCAACGGCATGGTGGGACCCCACGGTCAGGCTCTGGACCGGACCAACGGAACGCGTCATCGGCACGATACCGGACGCCTGGGGCTACTACGGCGTGGAGATGGACCCTGCCGAATGCCGCCACGTGCTGGTCCACGGCGCGAGTGGGCCCATGATCGACGACCCCGGATGCGGATGGCCGCAAATTCCCGGCAGGAACCCGCGGATGCGCGGCCGGAGCCCTCCGACCACCAAGCCCAGACGCCCACGGCAGGAGGCCAACCAGCCATGATGACCCAGTGCATGACGATCAACAACGTCCGACCCGACCTCGTGCGGAGCGCCGCCCAGTCGGTGCAGGCCCGGTACGCGGAACATGACGGCCGGCGAGAGGGACACCGGACCCGGCCCGGCCTCAGTCCACTGCAGGCGGCCGCAGACATGGTGGGCAGAAGCGCCGACGCCGACCAGGCGTGCGTCGTGTACGACGACTCTGGCGCAATACTGGCCGTCAGATACCGGCCCGACGCCGGCCGACACAGAGAGCCGTGGGAAGGAACCGCCATCGCCGGCCATCCCGACGACGAACTGTACCGACGGGCGTACCGGGAACTGTTCAGCAGAGCGGCGAGGCCGGCGCCCGACACCGCGATGCCGATCCCCACTCCGGAAATCCGGCCCCCGAAGGACCCGCGGCCCGTCGAGGACGGATGGACCGTATCACTTTGGTTCTGCGACCGGACGCAGGGAGTAGCCAACGCCACCCGCATCGTGGTCCGCCGGTACGAGGATTACCTGAACCCGGACCTGGCCAACCACGACAAGCAAGCCTGCGTGATCCGCATGGCGAACGCCGGCGAGTAGCGACGAATCCACCTCCACACATCACGAGGGAGCGATCAAATTGACGACCGTTTCGAGGGAGCAATACACGCTAACAATATATTGAGCAATATTCAACAACGCCCGTTTTTGATGCAGGGTCTTTCGGTTTTCTAAAAAAGCGGCTAATCTGTTGTCATGGAGACTAACGAATTAGCCCGCAGCCTGCCCGCCGCCTTGGGCGCCGTCCCCGACCCACGCTCGCCCCAGGGCAAGCGACATCCGTTGCCCGCCATCCTGACCTTGGCCGTCTGCGCCATGCTCTCCGGCGCCCGCAGCCTTTACGCCATCTGCCAGTGGGGGCGCCAACAGGACCCGGACGCAGTGTCAGCCATGGGCTTCACTCGACCCACGACCCCGGCGGTGAGCACGTTGCACGCCGTGTTCTGCCAGTTGGACACCGACGCCTTTGAGGCGGCGCTGGCCCAGTGGACCCGGCAGTGGCTGGCCGCCACTGGGGAAAGGGTGGCCATTGCGGTGGACGGCAAAGCGTTGCGCGGGATACATGGGGAGGAACTGCCCGGCGTGCGGCTGGTGGCGGGTTATGCCCATGGCGTCGGCCTGGTAGCGGGGCAAAAGGGGGGTCGGGCCAGGTCAGGGGGAGCTGACGGCGGCCCGGGAGTTGACGGCAACGCTGCTGCCGGTGGCGGGCAATCTGGTGACCGGGGACGCGCTGTACTGCCAGCGGGATTATTGCCAGCAGATCAGGGACGCCGGCGGCGACTACCTGGTCATCGTGAAGCGGAACCAGCGGGAACTTTACGACGACATCGCGCTGGCCTTCGCCGCGCCGGTACGGGGCGGACAGTACCGGAAGGCGCGGACCCGGAACCGGCATGGCGACCGCTGGGAAATCCGTGAATTGTCAGCTACCGACGCGCTCAACGACTACCTGGACTGGCCCGATGTGGGGCAGGTGTGCCGCATCACGCGACGCGCCTTGGGCCGGGGCCAGACCGCCACTGAGTCGCGCTACGCCATCACCAGTCTGGACGGAAAGGTGGGGCCAAAGGCGATGCTCAGACATATACGGGGGCATTGGGAAATTGAGAACCGGCTGCACTACGTGCGGGATGTAACCCTGGGGGAAGACGCCAGTAGGGTACGGAAAGGGGCCGCGCCCCAGGTGATGGCGATAGTGCGCAACATCGTGCTGAGCGTGGTGAGCGTGCTGCGTCATGCCGGGGAAAGCAACATCGCGGCGGCCTTGCGGCGCATCGGCTGGACCCCAGGACAATCCCTGCGCATCCTCGGCCTAGACAACCCTTGAAAACCGAAAGACCCTGGTTTTTGATGACAACACCAGCCTGACCATCACGCACGACCGCCCTACAATAAGGCCATGAGCACCAGAACCGTCAAGTTGCCGCTCGTCAATACCGACGCCGGCTCTCGCCTCATCGGCTACCTGGCCAGCCAGCAACGCCTGGCCTACAACCACGCCGCCGACGTACTCAACCGCGAGCCCAGCATCCCGAAGCGGGCTACAACCGGTTCATCCTACGGTCTCAACAAACGCACCACCGCCTGGCGGAACCAAGACCCCAAAGCCCGCCACGCTCCCTACCACATCCACCAGCAGGGCAGCGAGGCCGCTCACCTCGCCAACCAAGGCCTTATCGAAAGCCGCATCAAACGGCTCGAACGTATCGAAGCCGCCCAAGCCAGAGGCAATCAGCCGCATCCATCAGATGCCCGACCTCAGCGCCGTACCCTCGCTCGACGCTCCCGCAAGCACGGCACCCAGACCCTGACCATCAGGGCGCGTCAGTTCATCACACCCATCGGCCGCTACACCTTCACCGTCGCCGGCGTCGATCACGTCTTCCGCGTCAGGCGCCCATTCCCCGACAACATCCTGGCCATGCAATTCGTCGAGATTCCCGACCGACGTCGCTCCGTAAACGCTCCGCTGCACGCGATCCCATACGAGCTGCACGTAGCAGTCGACGAAGCAGGCCCGGAGCCATCGGAACTCGACAACGTCCCCCTCGAGCACTACGACGGCATGGACGACGGCGTCAAAAACCACTGGACCTTCTCCAACGGTGAACAGTTCTCCTGCGTCGAGCCTACGCCTAACCGCCGCCCTTGGGCCGAGCGCCGCGCCAATCAACAGAAACGGAAAGGCTCCCAGCGCAAGCGCCGACACGCGCAAGCGACCAACACCTGCTCTCGCAAGCGCAACGCCGATAAAAAGCGCCAGTTCAACCAGCACGCCAGCAAGCATCTTGAGAAAGTCCGGCCTGCGGCCATGTGCATTGAGGACAAGAGCCTGACCAACATGACGCGCTCCGCAGCCGGCAAGGGCCGTCGCCGCAAGGCCGGCCTCAACCGCTCGCTCGCCGCGGTCGGCCTAAGCGAGAACCAGCAGATCCTGGTCAACCAATGCCTCAAAAGAGGCATCCATATAATCCCCGTCCCAGCGCCCGGCACCAGTCAGACCTGCCCGCGCTGCGGACACCGGCATCGGGAGAACCGCGAAACCCAAGCGAGCTTCCGATGCCGGCATTGCGGATGGGCCGGACACGCCGATCACTCGGCCGCTCAGGTCATCCGCAACCGCGGCTTCGTTCGCATCACCGAGTTGATCCACGGATCTACTCCATGCGTCCAAGACGCGCCCACCGGGTGGCAGGAACAGCCATCCCGCTACGGGCAGCTCGCATTGCTGCCCGTAGCTCAAAACACGCTCAAGCCAAAGAGCAGCGCGACGAAGCCGTGCCGGTCCAGTAGGAAACCGCCAGGGTCCGCGGCTCTAGGCCGGACATCCCAGGTCCTCGGTACTAGCAAGTCGTCGGCTGGGGCAATGCTCCCACCAGACAGCAGCGACCAATCCCTGGAAACCGGGCTTGCCCAAGGTGTACAAACACGCGTGCCATGAATATTCATCAACGTTGTTCAACGTCGTCGAATGAATCATGGCCTAGACACGTTCCGAAACCAAAGCCTTTCCCAACCTGCCGTACAGCCTTGACTGGAGCGCCGACGTGCAGATCGTGCAGCAAGAACAGCAGGGCGACGTCCAGCTGCGCGGCCTCGATTGGCTCGAAGCCATCATGTACGGTGAAAACACCGTGAGGATAGTGCTGGAGCACCCAGACACCGCCTACTACAAACGCCTGGACGGCTTCCTGTGGGTAGCCTATTCGTTCGAGTTCGCGGTGCGGGGAGAACGCATCCACGCGACCGGACACGTGCATCCCACCCAAGGCGCGGCACAGCACGTCGACACGGACAAGATCCTCGCATCCGCCGACGCGACGATCGCCTTCCTGAACCCGGACACGCGCTCCGCCGTCGCCCGGTACATCGGGGACAGACGAGCCGCCAACGACTCACTCGTGGACCGGCCCCCGATCTGCGACCTGTCGACAGGCATCGGGCATTCCGCCAACCGGATGGGCGAGATCGCAACTCTGGCGCGGGAGACCAACGACCGCCTCCTGGCCCTGGACAAACCCAACGGCGTCGAGCAGTTCGCGATGCAGGCCCGCGCCATCTGGAACAACGCCGCCCACATGGAGCCCGACGGTCCGGACCGGCAGACGTTCCGAGAGGAGGCCACTCGCGGCTAGGACGGAACCGAATATATGCCGGACGCGCCGAACGATGAGGCCCGCGCACTCTCGGCCGGCAAATCAGCCGCCCGGGCAATCGCCGCCATGTGCCGCCTCATGGCGGCGCAATACGACCAGGTGGGCAAAGCCTAACCTGTCCCCAGCCAAAGCGACCGGACACCACGTCAGAGCCCGCCCCCGGTGCTGAAATCACACCAAACATGGGAACGGGATTCGTCATAGGAGCAAACCAAGCATGAACCAAGACTACACCACGAGAGCAGCCCTCCAAGACGCCGACCACGAGGACCTGGAAACCCTCGCCGCCGGAGCCGCCATGCGCGACAGACTATTTCCCGGTCCCCACGCCCACGCCTGGGTTCCCCGAGCCGGACGGGACCGCCTGGTGGGCGACGTCTGGCAGTACCCGTACGGATGCGGCTGCGGCGCCACCGCGTGGCGACAGAACTGGTGCGGCAAGGTCACGTTTGTCAACATCCAGACGCCGCAGCCCGGGGCACTGATCCAAAACGACGCCTGGAACACCCCGCTCCCGAACGGGATGCTCCGCTGGTTCGGTTTCGACTTCGACCGCGCCGAGCTGCCGGACGACCCGCTGCTCTACCGCGGGGATCCACCCCAATGGACCGGACACCTCCCGGGGTTCACGTTTCGGGCCGGCGTTGCGGACGCCAGCGTGACGATAGAGGTCGAGGACTTTGAGACCGACCAGGACTCGGAAGAGGACTACATCACGACCGTGATCCCCATCCAGTACCGGGTCACGATCAGCGCCCACGGCATGGACCGCCCCGATTCCTTCACATGCCCGAGCTGGCACGAGGTGCAGCAGCGTTGCCGACAGGCGGAGTACGCGCTCGACGAGAGCCGAGACGAACGCCACGCGCTCTGCGAGGACGAGGACGGCAACCCCACCGAGGACACCTGCTCATTCTGCGAGCGGGGGGTGGCATAGCAGGTTCCTTTATTCGCACTCCCGACCCGACCGACAAACCAGACTCATTATGTCGGACGAACACCGATACATCTGGAACACAGTTACCAAGTTGCTGAGCCACCACGACGACGAAACAGAACCTATAGATAAGCAGACACCCAAAAGCAAACTCAGTAAGTAAACCACCGTGCCCAAAACCCTGCTCATCCCATGGAGCCGCAATCAGTTGGGCCAGCCCCAAAAGGCTGGAGATCCCGACCTACCAAGCGGCCTCGCGTGCAAATGCCGTTGCCCCAACTGCGACGACCAGTTGATCCACCGCAGAGGCACAAAACGTCGCCCCCATTTTGCTCACCACAGCAAGCAGCCTACCCAGACGTGCTTCGAATCCAGCATCCACCTAGCGTATAAGTACGCTTTCGTCGCAACCGAAGGAGAAACCCTCACCCTGCCCCAGACACCAGAGCCTACCGCGATGGGACCAGAGACCTGGCGCATGAACCAGCAGATCACAATCGCAGACGTCCAACTCGAGGCAACGATCCTCCTTCCCAATGGAAAACGACGCATCACCGACGTTCTCCTCACCTGCTCAAGCGGCACGCGCATCGCTGTCGAGATCGCAGTAACGAATCCCAAAGAGCACGAGTACGCTTCCCAGATGGAGTCAGTCAACATCCTCGCGGTTGAGCACCAAGCAAAAGTCTCCGACCCCGACCAGGAGATACCATCCGCACAGCAGATCCTATCCGAAGCAACCTGGCTCTGGGAACCATACAGCGGCCCACTACGAGAAGCCATGACCGCCAAGCAGCAGCACGACGCCCTTCTATTCACCGAGATACAGATTGTCGCAACGCACAGGGAGACTCAAATAGCTGCATCCACCGCAAAAAGCGATCCGAAAGGTTCCCACCATCTGCTGATCGGCATCACAGAACAAGTCTTTGAGTTGGACGGACACGACCCTTATCAGCAATCCTCTCTCAACGAACTCCACAGTCGTGTTCTCCGAGGTCTAGCCTACACCCACACCAGAGTCCATGAGGTTGAGATTCAGCCCTTTAGAAACCTCGTAAACACCATCGTTCCAGCACCAAGAGCACGAATACGCCCCATCAGACAAGACAAATTCGGGAGCTGGCTCAGGCGAGATACGAAAGAAACCCTTAACAGGCGAGCCAAAAGGGTAGCACAATTGGGGTTCTCTCAGTCCAGCAATCGGGCCACTTTATTCACTGTCCGCATCAGTCCGTGGCGGATCTACGTAGACTTTGACAGCACTGACGTCAGGCGTATCTGGGAGGTCGACTGCGAACCTACCATCTACGCGTTCCCTCAGAACAGACCGGAACACCGGGAACTAGGTTCTGTTGACATTTCATTATAATGGCTGTATGTCAAACATCAGATTATCACCAGAACAGTGGGCCAGGATGCTCGATTTCTTGCGTGGTTGCACTGGCGTGTACGTTGGCCAGGAAGCGGATTGCCGGCGTTTTGTCGAGGCCGTCTTATGGATTAACCGCTCTGGGGCCCAATGGCGACTGCTGCCAGCCGAATACGGGAACTGGAACAGCGTCTACAAACGATTCGCCCGTTGGACTGACCAAGGCGTCTGGGCACAAATGCATCAACATTGCTGCGACGACGCGGATCTGGAATACCTGATCATCGACAGCACGGTGGTCCGGGCGCACCCTTGCGCGGCGGGAGCTCCCCCAAAAAGGGTGGCCAGGCGGCCCAGGCCCTGGGCCGGAGCCGCGGCGGGTTCAGCACCAAGATTCACGTGAGCGTAGACGGCTTGGGCAACCCCTTGCGATTCATACTGACCGGGGGGCAACAGCACGACATCACCCAGGCGGAGGAGTTGATCGCCGGTTATGCTGGCGAGCACGTACTGGCCGACAAAGGGTACGATGCCCAGGAGTTTCGCCAGCACATCCTGGAACTGGGTATGATGCCGGTCATTCCGCCCCGCTCGAACCGCAAGGCACCCGCCGACTATGACCGGCATCTGTACCGGGAGCGTCATCTGGTGGAATGCTTCATCAACAAGATCAAGCACTATCGCCGGATCTTCTCCCGGTTTGAGAAGCTGGACACCAGATACCTGGGCTTCCTGCACTTCACCGCCGCTCTCATCTGGCTACGGTGAAATGTCAACAGAACCTAGTGAATGGCTGGGGTGGAACCTCAAAGACTATCGACCGACCGGCGCACAGAAGGGTTTGGCGCTCCGGCGCGCGGTCAACGAGGTCCGCAGCATGTTCGTGGATATGCCGCAGGGCGGCCTCTATTATCCAATATCGCCTTTGGCGATCTCCGGGCTGAAGCTTGACGACCAAATGGCTCTGATAGTGTGCCTGCCTTCCGGTTCTGATGTGGGACCGCCAGTGGACCGGCCTATCCTGCGGCAGTTGGGCAAGATCTCCGGCCCAGCATACCGAGCGTACCTCACTTTATGTTGCGAGTGGGACCGGGTGGGCGGCCACAATGGCAGGTTAATTCGTCCCACCCGTCCTGGCGTTATGAGAGCTTCCGGTGGTCAGGTGGTGGATGGTCAGGGTAACGTCGTGCATGGCAAAGGTGAGCGGCCCATTTACTCGCCCTACCATCCGAATGCCATCCGAACTGGCCGGAGCGAAGCGAATCCTGCGCGCTTTAACTACCGCGAGTATTCTTCGGACGACCTTATCGGTATTTGCTATCCGGCCGAGGTGCTGATTCGAGATTCTGACCTGCGTAAGTACCGACATCGGGCGAGGAAGGCGGTTATTGACATCGCAGGGATGGGCGGCTGCACCATCGAGCGTCTTGGGAGCAATCCCCGCAACGATGGCCTGCCTTGGAGAGTGATGCCGCCCGACCCATATTGGCCCCCTGATGTTTACTCTGCCTCACAGCCGGGCGACTCCGACCATCAAGCATTGCCGGTCAACGCTCTCCCTGCCATCTGATAGAGACACAGTAGGGGATGGGTATATTTGAGTAGGGAAAATCGTCAAAATGGGACACCAAAACACAGGTGTTGCTCTGCAAAGATGGTAGCCGCCATTGGCGTTCGCCGATGGATGCGGCAGTTATGGTGGATGCTGCGCCAGAGAGCCTGAAGAGGAGCGACTGAACATCGCGATTTGGTGGCCCGGTACAGTAGGGTCGCCGGCTCTGCGTGATGGACGGCAAGGAGTCGGCATCTGAGCACCGCCTGTCGTACCACCTACTCATTGGGCGCAGGCGGCCTCGCGATTTCAACATCAATGGCAGCCGCGCTGGTTTTTGATGGGCCAGCAGGTCAAGGTTGATACGCCTGACGCTCGCGCAGCATCCGCAGGGTTCGCAAGCGTACGTGTCCCACGCTCATGTTTATCCCGCGGGGACAAGGTTCCGTTTTCCGGTCTGGATGTCGTAACTGTAATTTATCGGGGATGGGACCGGTTTCTAACGTAAAGTTTCGGCCCAAGTACGACTGACATCATGGGGATGCGGGATACGGGTGCAATGGTGCAATGGTGTAGTGGAACAATTAGAAGCCCTCGATGTATGCGTGGGTATGTGAAGGCGACGCCGTTTCGTATTTTAAAGCTCTCGGTATCTCCTCTACTTGTCGTCGCGACACCGATGGCAAATCGCCTCAAACCTGTTGGCGGAGATGGTGCAAGCATTGGTGGTATGTTGATATGGTGCATGGGTAAAGCGGTGCATAGGTACGTTGGCGTGATGCAGGAGGGCAACAGCTATGCCGGTAATCGCCGTAGTGAACCAGAAGGGTGGCGTTGGGAAAACGTGTTTGGCTACCAACCTGGCATCCGTTCTAGGTAGCGACGAGCCGGCGGCGCTCCTCCTAGACTGCGATCCCCAGCGCAGCGCAGTGGGCTGGGGATCGGTGAACCCCCAACCGGATTCGCATCTGACGGTACAGGGTGTGGAAGCGGGAGCGCTGGTCCGCCAGGTGAGAGCAACTGCCGGGGAATACCGTTGGATTGTCATAGATTGTCCGCCGGGCATCACCCGCGTGAACGCAGACGCTATCAGGGTGGCCGACGTCGTGCTCATTCCCTGCAAACCGCGGGTTTGGGACGTGTGGGCCTGTGAGGATATCGTTGCAGCCGTAAAGCTTCGGCAGGCTGGACATGGTGGGTGTCCCAAAGCCGCATTTGTGATCAGCATGGGCCGGCCCCGCACACGCTTTAGCCAAAGCATTGACGCAGCCCTACAGGAGTTGGGTCTCCCGATCCTCCAGGCGCGTACCACGGAACGGGAAGCCTATGCGGTAGCGGCAGGCGAAGGTAAATCTGTTTTGGCCGGCCGGGATCGGGTGGCGCAAGGAGAGATCAGCGGCATCTGCGACGAGATAAAGGAGATGTGTAATGGCCTTCTCACGAAGACCCGAATCCCCCGATGATCAGGAACGGAGAGAGGCATTCCGTGAGCAGGCAGCGGCGCCGGATGTTACCGTGCTTCATTGCCGTATACCCTCTGCTGTGCACAGGCGTCTACGCCATCTGGTGGTGGATGAAGATTCCAGCGTGACGGCTATGGTGATTGAGATGCTTGAGGAAGGTCTCCAGAGGCGAGGTCGTTAACGAAAACCGCTTGTTGATTTGGTAAATAGGACTTTTGGTGCATAGGTGATCAGGATCAACGGTGAACCGGTGATATGGTAATTGACTACACAACCCTCTCTATCGTCTGGCGTGTCAAATCACTCACAATCAGCCAAGAGTGAACTCCGTCCCACTCGTTAAGACGCTAAGGTTGGCCCTGACCTAGATATCCACACATCGTTTCATGAGCGCATCAAACGGATCCACTGTCCCGCGTCAAGCATAAATGCCGGTTCCTATTTCCTAATTCAGAAATGTTACCGAAACTTTAGCACTTGGGGACCCCTCGACCAGCGCCAATTCCGGCATTGCAGGGAGCTCCGGCATGGGCTCACCAGCGGTGGTGTAGACCAGCTTTTTGGCCATGATGCCGCGCCACTGCTGCACTCTGCGTTGCAGCGTCCGCAAGTGAGTGTCGCTGAAACGGTCGGGATGGCCGGTGTCAAGGGCGCTGGAAAATAGTGCCGTCATAAAAGTGTGAAAAGGGCGATTTATCAAACGTCTATGGATGGTCTGATCAATTCGGTCCGGCCGCAGGTCCCGCGGAGGCAGACGTCATGGTCATGGTGGTGAGCTGGTATATTGCCATGCGGCTCCAGGCGGTGGAGGAGCTGCTGGCCATGGACGCCGACGTGGCTCTTCTCCAGGAGGTGGGTCCGGGTGCCCTGGATCGACTGCGCAACGCTGGGGGCAGCGTCGCGGTCGGTCTCCAGGACCCCTGGGAACCCTGGCCCCGGGAGGACTTTGACCGCTGGCCCATGGTAGTGAAGCTGTCGGATCGGGTGGAGGTGGAGTGGTTCAGTCAGGTCCTGCCCAGCACCCCCAGCGAAGGTGACGACGAGATTGCCGTCAGCAACGTCGGCATCATCGCCGCCGCGAAGATCATCCCGCTTACTGGCGGAGATCCCTTCATCGTCGTGTCGATGTACGCTCGCTGGTTCAGCCCACATCCGTTCACTGGTAAGACCCGTAACATCCACTCGGATAGGACTGCTGTCCCGCGTCAACTATATTTGCCGGTTGGCGTCAATCAGTTTTGCCGGTTCACCTCCTCGGCGTGGCCCCGTTGCTGGGCTGCGTTGGTCCGGTAGCTGGGGACGTCAAACTCCAGGATGACGGAGTGGTGCACGACCCGGTCAATCGCCGCGGCGGTGGCCATGGGGTTGGCAAAGATGCGCTCCCACTCCGAGAAGACCAGGTTTGACGTGATGCCCAACGACCGGCGCTCGTAGCGTTCGGCGATGAGGGTGAAGAGGACCTCCGATTCCTCGGCGCCCTGGGGCAGGTAGCCCAGGTCGTCGAGGAGCAGGAAGTCGAAGTTGTCCAGCTTGCGCAGCTGGCGGGGCAGGTCCAGATCGCGCTTGGCGGCGAGCAGTTCCTGCACCAGACGGTAGGCCGGAGCGAAGAGTACGGAGTGTCCAGCTTCCACCAGGCGGTGGCCCAGGGCGCAGAGCGCGTGGGTCTTGCCGGCGCCGGGCAGTCCGAAGGCCAGCACGTTGATGCCGCGCTCCACAAAGCTGCCCTGGGCCAGCTGGTCCAGTTGCTGCCGCAGCGCCAGGGGGACTCGGTCGTGCTCGAAGGTTTCCCAGGTCTTGCCCGAGGGCAGCCGGGACTCCCGGCGCAGCCGGTTGATGCGCCGGTGGCGGCGATCCTCAGCTTCCTGCTCCAGTACCTCCAGGAAAGTTGCCAGGGCATCGCCGTGTCCAGCGGCGGTGAAACGAGCCACCGACTGGGCGCCCATGGTGGGCAGCTTGAATTGACCGCACAGCTGGCCGATGCGGTCCTGCATCACGCTGGTGTCCGTCATGCGCACACTCCCGCCGCCGCCAGGCTGACCGTGAGCAGGCGGTCGTAGATTTTCAGGTCCGACTTCCCAGACCAGACCAGCATCGGAGCTTCGGGCGCCTTGGGCTCGGCCAGGTCCCGCACCTCCGCGTAGTCGAAGGACTCACCCGCCTCCAGCAGCAGCGACAGGGCGCTGTCCACCGTGGCTGCCATGGTGGTCGCCGCCAGGTGCAGGATCCGCACGTACTCCACGTCGGCACGCTCCCCGCGCCACTGCCGCAGCGCGTCGTAGGTCAGCCTGAAGTGCATGGTGGGAAACAGCTGCTCCCGGAAACGGTAGCGGGCAAAGGCACCAGGCTTGCGCACCAGCGACCCAATGACGTGGCGGTAATTGACGTTGGCTTCCCCCTCGCCACGCACCCGCTCCATCCGTTCCACCCGGTGGCCCTGGTAGTACACTTCCACCCAGTCGGCGTACAGACGGATCTGCACCTCCTTGCCGATGAGGCGGGAGGGCACGCTGTAGCTATGTCCCGCTACCTGGATGGTGCACCACTTGCGCACCTTGGACTGGTAGTTGACGTATTCCGGCACCGGGGCTGGGGGCAGGGGTCCCAGGCAAAGCAACTCCTGCTCCAGCTTCCCCTGTACCAGGCGATTGCGTCTCTCCACCATCTGCCGGACGAAGCTGGCGTAGTCGTCGGCGGTGTCAAAATCGCGGCTGCCCCGCAGGATGAGGGCCTGGTCGATGGCGTCCTTCAAGCGGTAGTGGGCGTGCTCAGCGACGCCGTTTTCATGGCTCTGGCCGGGATTGATGCGGGTGGAGCGGAGGCCATAGTGGTCCAGCAGGGCGGCGTAATTGTCGTTCAGAGCGCGGCCGCGGCTGCTGCGCAATTCGTGAGTGGCAGCCGAGGTATTGTCGCTGCGCACCACCTCTGGAACGCCGCCCAGAGTCCAGAGAGCATTCTGCAATCCCTGCTGCAAGGCCAGGAAGGTCTCGCCGGCGGCGACCTCAGCGTAGCGCCACCCCGAGTGGCTGAGTATCAGCTGGAACAGCAGGTGGGGGTAGGACTGTCCGGCGATGGTCACCTTGAGTTCCCCGCAGTGGGTGAAGTCGAACTGGGCCTCCCGTCCCGGCGGATGCACCTGGGGGAAGTACACCTCCTGATCCGGCCCATGCAGCGCCCGCCTCCTGAGCCTGCCGAAGGGCTGCAATCGTCGTTGCAGGGTGCGCAGCTGGGACGCGCTGAACCGCCCGGGATGCTGCTCGGCTAGCCAGTCGATAATTGTCGTTGCCTTCAGCTTGCCGGCCGGATCATTCCGCAGCAGCGGCTCAATCTCATCCTCCCACACCCCGTCGAAGGGATCCGGCCGAGTGCGCCACCGATGCTCCGGTTTCGCCTGCGACGGCAATGGCCCACTCTGCCACTTGCGCGCTGAACGCACGCTCATCCCAGCCTTGGCCGCTGCCGTTTCCTGTGTCTTGCCTTCCATACGTTTCTGCCTCAATAGCCTGACTTGTCGGTCTGTAATCAACGGTACCTCCGTACCGAATGATTACCCCATCTCGACCGGCAAAAATAGTCGTCGCTACCGGCAGGACTAATTGTCGTCTATCACCGTCTCCCTGCAAATTTAGTGACACTTGCGCCGAACGGCTTTGAAAACGGCCCCAATCTGGGACATGTGAGCCTGCTGATGGCGCTTATCCTCTCCACAGCCACGCCAAGTCTCCAACGTTTGTCGTAGCGCCTCAGACTGGCTGAGGGTCACGGGACCGTCGCTGAATGATGGGGACTGATGGCAGCTGTCGATCTGCCACTTGGGACAAATCAGTCGCTAACCGCAGATTCGTGGTGCCTACCAATGGGATTACCAATTGCGGTTTCCGCAGGCACAGAGCCTGACTCACCCACCTGGAAGGCCTTCGCTAATTTCGTCGGTCGGACAGTCGGGTGCAGACCATATCCAACGTGTGGTCTTGACCGTCCCCAAGAGTGCACCAACAAACCCACTTGGCGCATCCCCGGTGGCTCTGTCCGGGCAGGCGCTTCCCGTACACGCGGAGCAAGATCCGCTGATCGCTAATCACATAGCAAGGAGTATCACAACATGAGAATTTACCCTCGAAAATTCCCCGTCAACCGTCGCCGTTTGCCCGAACGACGGGCGGAGCGACGAGTATACGAAGCCCTCGCCGGTAGCAACTGCGAGGGCTTCGTATATTACGAGTGGCGCCGGGACCGCCGGCATATCGAGCTCGACTTCGCCCTGTGGATGGAGCCATGGGGGCGCGTTGCCCTGCAGGTGAAGGGTGGCGCCTATCTTCTCGAGGACGGAGAGTGGTGTCTGAAGACCAGGCACGGATTGCGGCAGGTCTACAGCTCTCCGCTGGATGAGGCTTGGTTGGCCGCGCTCGACCTACATGACGCCATCAAAGAATTGGACCAGACCACATACCGCCCCTTCGTTATACCGGTGGTCGTGTTTCCCGATATGGCGGATCCGGACTCTGACATCGAGCAGTTGGCCCGCCGCAAAAAAGTGCATCTGATCTGGGGTGTGGAAAACCTGATGGCGGACTTGGAAGAGATCCTCCGCAGCCGAGGCATGTGCCATGGGTTGTCAGCCGACCGCATTGGCCACGAGGTATTCGCGGTAACCGACGGTTTGATCTGCTTGGACCGGACCCAGGTGAACCGAGGCGGCGTCGGGACAGGGCGCGTCGAAGATGCCGCGGAGATCGGAGGATGCCCTGCTGTGGGACGCAACGCCATCAGGTTGCGCCTGTCGGTCTGCGGGGTCGAGATCGCCCGCGTAACGATTGGCGAGGTTCACGTCACGGCCGGAGACGCCGATGGGGACGGCTCCTGAACTGCAATAACACCGCCAATGGCGCATTAGTCCGCGCCGTAGCAACCCGAACCGGCTGCGCCGTTGGGAGCACTTCTTCCAACGGCGCAGTTGCGTCCCGCGCTGGCCGGAGATGTGCCCGACTCATCGCCATGGCACATTCTTCCGCATCCTCAAACCACAACTGGAGTGAAATTAACATGAGCAACACCACGGGCGTCGCCCCCGTTATACATCGCCTCTATCCACGACTGAATGATGGACAGTTGAAGGTCATCGGGCATACGTACGGTCCGATGCTGGGCATCGCTGGGCCCGGCACTGGTAAAACTCTGGCGATGACCCTGCGAGCAGTCAATATTCTGGTGCAGAGCAAAGTAACTCCACAGGGAGTCGTGATGTGTACTTTCAGCAAGCGCGCCGCCCAGGAATTGCGACAGCGGTTCTTAGCAGTTGCAGAGGCCGCGAGCTACCGCGGAGACATCGATCGGGTTCGCATCTCTACCATCCACAGCCTGTGCCACCACATCCTGCAGCCCCACGCTCGGCGGGTGGGACTGAGACCTGGGTACCGTCTGATCAACAAAGAAGAACGGACTGCCCTGATGTTCGAGTGTTTTGACCGCATCTTCAGCCGGGACCTCCCTGACCTGACGCGTCGGGGTTGGCGCCTTCCGCACGCGGTGGTCCGTAACGCGATTAAGGTTTTTGACCGCATCGCCGACGAGTTGATCGATCCTCGGGACCTGATTGATGGGGACAGCGATTTTCTGGCGGCCCTGGGCCGATGCTATTCCCGTTACCGACACCTCCTGTTGGATCGGAACCTAGTGGATTTCGCCCACGTACAGGTCTGGGCCGACCAAGTGCTGGACCATGACGGCATCGCCAATCGGGTCGCCGACCGGGTGGGCCACCTGATGTGTGATGAGTACCAGGACACGAGCTACGTTCAGGAACGGCTCCTGATGCGGTTGGCGCGAAACCACGGCAATATCTGCGTGGTCGGCGACGACGACCAGTCTTTGTACCGGTTTCGCGGCGCCAGCGTGGAGAACATACTGAGGTTCCCCCACCGGTTTGATGACTGCACCACGGCGGAGCTCACCGTTAATTACCGTTCGCATCCCGACATCGTCCGCGCCTACGACCGGTGGATGGCGACGGCAGACTGGTCCAATCCCGACCCGCGAGGTAGTCCTTTCCGCTACGACAAAGTAATCACGGCCCACGACCCCCGGCGCCACCACGATTACCCTGCTGTCATAGCCGTGGACGGTCGTGGCCCGTCAGACGAGGGCCGCCAACTCGCCGGACTGCTGCGGTTCCTGAAACGCCAAAAAGTCATCGCAACGTACGACCAGGTGGTGGTGTTGCTCCACAGCGTGGAGGAAGAGGTGGGAGGGCCCTACCTGGACCACTTGTGCGACGCGGGCATTCCGGCACGCATCGTACCCGCCGGAGCGGCGTCTCGTGGTGGTCGTGCTCGCTCCGAAATCACCATCACCACCATCCACCAAGCCAAAGGCCTGGAATGGGACGTCGTGATCGTGGGGTCCCTGGGCCTCGACAACCGGGACGCGGACCCCATGGGCCGATTGCTCAGACCTTACCGACGCCGGCCGCCTTTCGAACCGGCCCACCGCATGGCGGAATTTGACCATATGCGCCGGCATTACGTGGGATTCTCCCGGGCGAAACGCCTGCTCGTGCTCACCTCCGGTGGGGTGGTTCATCCGCGGTTCGATGCCATCTGGAATGGGCTTCCCCGCTGGGACGGCCTCACGGGTTCAGACCTTGCGGCACTGCAACGCCAACGCTTCCGGTCCGACGATGGTCGGAACCCTTCCTCGCCCCGAACGCAGCGTAGTGGCCGTGAGACGCTGCACCTGCAGCGGTTGGACATCCACATGAGCATCGGCGCCGGGTAGGACCTCGCGTCCGAATACCGACCGCGAGGCAACCCATTTGAAACACCCGCCGGCGGGGAATTGGAGCTTTCGATTCCAACCAGCCCGCCGCGACATTACCCACAGGAGGTGACTGACCACATGGAATACCAACTCACGCTGACCGTTTCAGCCCGCGGCCCTCCCGCCACCGGACGTGACGCGAACGCTGGGATCCCGCCAGACACTGGCGGACGTCCGATGTGTTCGCGTTATGGCGGGGCTGGCCTCGCCCGACCGGATTTCTAGCCAGCGCCCATTGCCAATGGAACACGGGCCGAAGGGGAAAGACCTCCTTCGGCCCGATTTTCTTTTGGCAACCGGGCGCTCAAAGTCAATCAAACACCAAAAAGGACAAAGAGGACGAACATAATGAAAGTGACCAAAATTGTCGCCGAGAAAGAGCGACCCCTGACCATGGCCGAGACCGAGGCTTACGCCCAGTTCGAGGCATCCGACCGAGCCGGACATGTGGTGTTCCACCCACAGGTGGCGCCCGGCAAACCCGCCCCAGACGCCGTGGCCTTCCTGAAGGACTTCACCCGGTTGGCCATCACGTACGTGCCCGACCGGTACCGGGTCCAGGGTGACCAGTGGTTCCGCCTCGAAGACGGTGGTGAAGAAACGCCCATCGACGATAATCCCCTGGAACTGGCTTGGCACGCTGCCATGGCGGTCAAGTCTCGCATCGAACAGGGGCGGGACAGAGGTGCGTGGGTCGTACCGGTGGCGGTATTCGTCGATATGGAGCCGGACGACGGCATCCGAGAGGCGGAGGCCCAATCCGGTTCCAGGGTGCTGTTCGGACTCTGCGATCACGTCGCGGCCCTGGTATCCGTGCTCGGAAAGCGGGACCTGCAATACCCGCTCATCGCGCGGGACATCGCCGAGGGGGTGACGGCGTTGAGCGGCCCAGCCGACGATACCGTTCCGGAATCAGCCACCGCGTCCGTAGACTTGGGCGATGTGGGCCGACACCTCGGCATACCCAAGGTGGACATCAGGATCGACACGGTCAACATCTACGTGACCATCGCCTCTCCGGGTGGCGATGTGGGCGTCTCGTTGACCACCGATCTGCAGCAGTAGCCGGCTAGCAGGTCCTGACGAGTCTCACCGGTTCGGACGGGCCTGCTGCGTGCTCTCGGTGCGCCTTTTAACGGTCGTTTCCACGTTCGTTTGAGGGCGCGCCGCGACTGCTGTGTTGCGTATAGACCGTTGGTCATCGGGCCGTCCGTTCCGCCCCCACCGCACATGACCCATCTCGTTTTCCGGGGACACAGGACAACAGCCCGTGCGCGGTCATCGTGAGGGTGACGCCGGCGAAATCGCGCTCCACCCGATGCTACGTTGTGATTAACGACAATTAGTTCTGGCCTGCCCATAACGCCGTCTTCAGAACCCACGCCTTGTCTAGGCTTTACGCAATTCAAGCGGCGTAGGCAAGGGAATCTACAAGTCGGTGGTACAGTGCGACCGGGAGTTCCTGAATGTCGGGGTCAGCGACCGACAGTGAGAAACCTTCCGACGCCAGCCACAGGTGGCGACGCGCCAGGGCGATGGCATCCACGAAGGTCGGCGACGGTTTGTCGTACCAAGCGGCCTTGCGCTGGGTCATGGGGTGCCGTTTCTGCAACGCGTGGGCGGCCAGGGTGGTCCAGGAGAAGAGTCCCAGTAGGGCGGGCGTGGTGCGGGCGATGGCGAGATCGGACCACTGGCGTTGTGTCTCCACACCCAGATGGGTTCGTACCTCGTGGAAGGTGACCTCCAGTTGCCAGCGCAGTACAAACCATTCCAGGATCTGGGTTGGGTCCGCCGCCGGGTCGGTACAGAGCAGGGCCTGAGTGGCGAAGGAGCCCTGGGGGTCTCGGATCAGCACCCAGCGAATGAGGACGGGGGGCTTGCCGGAGCGGTACCAGACCGCCGTCTGGGAGGTGAGTTCCACGGCGCGGGTGATGCCGTCGTACCAGGCCACCGCGGCGCTGGCCCAAGTTACATCCGTCTGCTCAAGGAGAACTTTCAGCGGCGGCCGCCGCGGGCCCTTCAATGGCGGGCGACCGTTCTGGCCAGGTTGACGGGGTGGCGCTGGCGCATACAGAGCGGCGTCCAGACGCAATCTGGCGATCAGGGTAACGGGTTCACGGAGGGACTGGCAGCAGTGGAGCAAATCCAGCACGGCATAGCTGTTGTCGCCCACCAGCACCAGGGGTCGGTGGGGCAGCCAGCGTGGTTCGGCAGGCTCACCATGAGCGGGGTTGCAGGATCATCTGGCGGGCCCAGTCGGTGAGCTTCTTGTGCTGGCGTCCCTGCTGTTGGTAGTAACGGGTCGAAGGCGCCAGCACCGTGAGCACCGGCAAGGCCCAATGGCGTCCGGCCCAGGGCACGTGGCCCAGCCACATCAGGGAGATCCAGCGCAGGCCGCTGGCCTTGACCACCTGAGACCGGCTGGAACGCACCGGGTCGCGGTAGATGGCCCGCGCCCTGATCTTGGCGCCGCGACGCCGTTCCAGGGTCTCGTCGATGCCGAAGATCAGTGGGCCGTCGCCACCATCCAGGTGCTGGAGCAACAGCACCAGCAGGATGCGCGCTGCCTGGCGGGACGACCACACCGCCCGATTGAGCACCTCGTGGTAGCGGGCGTAGTCGCGCTGGTGGCGGCGGCCCATGACGCGCAGTGCCGCCGCCACGGTGCGCTGGCCCGGGGTCAGGATCGCGCCGACCAGCAGCAGTTGGGCTTTCCGCCAGGTTGGGCTGGTAAACAGGGTTGCGAAGGGAACGAGCAGGGCTACAATGGCATCGGGCAGGGTGAGCATGGCTGGGCCTTTCCGTTGAAAGTGGGGTCAGGCTAGCTTACCCTGTCTTTATACTTTTTCTAAATTATGCGTAAAGCCTAGACAAGGTCGGGTTTGATGGCCGGTGTAGCCTGTCGCCCGTACAGCTGGAAACCATTCTTGCCCTCGACGGTTTCATTGTAGCCCCCGATCTTCGCACTGTGTCTGCTTGTTCCACCACCATGTCCAGCTGCCAGTCCCTCGATCAGTCGGCCGGAAAAAGACCACCGCCGTCAGCACAATGACTTCAATGATGGCGATCCAGATGAGCGATTCCGCTCCCCAAACAACCATTGCCGCACCCTGGTAGAGTGAGCCCAACGATCCACCCAACCTGGACTTTGCACAAAATTTAGATACGTGGCCGAATCGGCGCACTTCGTGCTGTGGCTGGCCTACTGAACTGTCGGGGTTCAACCCCGACAGTTGAAAACCCCCAGCCGCAATTTACGCTCAACTCACCGACGTCCTCGCCTGCACCACCCAAATGTACAAAGTCCAGCCAACGTGCCCAACAGGGTTATGGCCAGAGCGAGCTTCGCGAAATGCCGCTTGGGCAGCAAATCCGCCATCAGCACCCACGGGAGGCTGATCAGGCCGCCCCGGACCAACGACAGGAGAAGCGCGCCTCCGACCGGGTCATCAGACAGCCAAACCCATGCCGCTACCGGCAGAGAGAGCACCGCCACAGCGATGAGCAGCCAGCGTACCGAAAAGAAATCGGCCGCCACGCCCCAAACCAGGGCGCCGATCCCTCCAGCCAAGGCCAGGGTTTGGTACCAAGCATAATAGTCGGCACCAACCGCCGCTGCTGCCGCCGCCGTAACCCACCGAAGATGGGTCGAGCCCGCGGCTAAGACAGTGGCTGCGAGCGGGAAGACGGCAGCGGTCGAGGCGAAGCGGGGTTTTACGCCCGGGACTGCGATGGTCTCCCGAAGCGTCGGGCCTGGCTGGTACGTACCCGTGAACCATCGGGGGAGAAATATGTAGAGGAATATCCCGCCGGTCAGGACCAGCACGAGCGCGAACCACTCGAAGGGGATGCCAAAATCCCAGTTCCGAATTGCTCCGGTACCCAAATTAGCCCCGAACACCAGGCTGAGGGCGCCAATGAGTGTTCCCCTGAACCGGGCGTAACCCTTCACGACAATTGCGTAGAAGATCAGGGAGGCGAAGGCGGACCCACCGGCTCCGACCAGGAAAAAACCGACGACGGCCGGCCCGAAGCTGCGGGAGAGAGTTGTCACGACGAGCCCAAGGGCCAGGATGCCGACGCCGGCCGCCATCATTCCATGAGGAGGGCGACGGTCCACCCAGACGGCTGCCAACACCACGAACAAACTCCCGAGACCACCCGCGGTACCGAGCAAACCGAGGGGCATCGCCGAGATGCGGAGCCGGTCTAAAACAAATGCAGTCAACAAAGCGCCCGAGGAGCCCATATCCAGGAGCAGCGCAGCCACCACCAAAAGGAGGCCCAGCCTGATGTCGGGATGCCGGATGAACGGCGACATGCCCGCCATTGTAACCGCCACGGAAGTTGTTCCTCGTGCCCAGGATCTGGGTGTGGACGAAGTCGGCAACTGGTCCTACGTCCGGAAATCGGCCACCGTCGTCTTCACCCGGGGCTCGGTCTGCTACGAACGCAGCGGCGTCATCTGTACTTCCAACAGCGGCTCCGGAGAATGGGGCGAACTACTTCGCGACATTGTGATCGCATTGACAATGCTGGACCGGTTGCCGCATCACCGCCACGTTCTGAACATCTGCGGCGAGAAGCTACCATCTCCAGGAGAAGGTCAACAGTGACCATCCCCGTGATGGAAGCAGGTAGGTGAGAGCGTCCGATGCATCCTCAACGCATGCATCGTCATCATCGCCGGCCTCGCCGGGACCACCGCCGCCCGGCGTCTCCTTTTCCCGGCGCCGCTCGCGCCCGCGGCGTATCTCCTCCCGGAGCATCTACCCAAGGCGCGCCTCCATATCCGGCGGGTCCTCGCCCGTTTCATACTTCCTGAGCACGATGATCCCGCGACCGTCCTCGGGCGGGCGATACGGCGGAAACGTCTGCTGCGGCTCGCCGCTGGGGTATTGACGGTCCTCGCCTCCGTGGTAGTCGGGCATCTGCTCGCACGCGGCGTCCAACGCCCGCAGCCAGAAGGTTGTCTCCGCGTGCCACGCCCAGTGCATCGACCAACCTTCAGGCGATTCGTAACGGCTCTGCTCGCCGCTCAGCAGCCCGCCCAGGCTCAGGTGAACGCCGTCCCAGTCCACGGCCACGGCCACGGCGCCCCAGTCCGGCACCAGCCGGTCGTCTTTGGAACCCTGCTCCGGGTAGGCTACGCACAGGCGATGCCAATCCTCCGGCCCGTTGACTTCATACACCTTCACATCGTACGGCATCCGCATCAGCCAGCATTGGAGCGGCCAACTCTGCGGCCAATGGTCTCCAGAACGATTTTTGTACGCGAACAGTTGCGATGCACGCCCGGCGTACAGCGTGGTGGTGTACTGCAAACCGCTCGGTTTCTGGGCGTAGCGTTCCCACCGAGATGGCGGGCTGTTGGGCTGGCGCCAACCCGACGGGTCCGGCGGTTTACCTTCGTGAGCGATCCAAACCTGCCGGTCCGGAGCCAGGGGCTCGTACCACCAAGCCGTACCGGCGTGTTCCAGCGTGGCCTCGACCAGCGGGCGAATCAGCGGCGCCAACCCCAGCATCTCGGCCACAACCCGCTCGTGGTCGGGCAAAAATCTCTCCACCGTGTTCACCGACTCAGCCGCCAGCGGCAAACTCACCGCCGGATTCGTCAAATCCTCGGGCAGATACCCCAGCTCGCGCACATCAGCGAAAAAAGCGCACCCCATCGGCGACGCCAACATTTCCTCAACCCGCTGTTCCAGATTGTTCATGCCTGGCACTCCTGCTGAAGGTCGACGTCCCATTCCTTAGAGCCTGTTTACAATCTTTTTAGGATTAGCACCGTGAAGGCAAGCACCACCATTTGCAGGCTGGTATTGAGCTTCCTTTCGCAGTTCTTCCAGAGTCGGCGGCACTTTTCCAGCCAGGCGAAAGACCGCTCCACCACCCATCGCTTTGGAAGCACCACGAAGGTGTGCAGTTCGTTGCGTTTCACCACTTCCACCGCGGCTCCCAACAGGCCTTGCACCGCAGTGGCAAAGGGCTTTCCGGTGTAACCCCCGTCCACCAGCACGTTCTGCACTTGACTGAGGCCGTCTCGGCGCCGGTCAAACATCGCCAAAGCCCCGGCCCGGTCGGTGACGTTGGCGGTAGTCACGTGTATCGCATGGGGCAATCCTTGCGTGTCCACCGCGATATGACGCTTGATTCCCGACACCTTCTTGCCTGCGTCATAGCCCTTGTGCCCAGCGGTGTCCGTGTTCTTGACGCTCTGGGAGTCCACGATACAGAAGCTGGTCTGCTCTTTCCGTCCATTGCTTTGTCGGGCCGCGCCAACCGATTTTTTTTAGGACTTGCTCCAGAATGGAATCCTGACCCGGGCCAGGCCGCTCGCTCCATTGCCGGAAATACTTGTAGCAAGTACGCCAATTGGGGAAGTCCGCGGGCAGCATTCGCCACTGGCACCCGCTTTTCAAGAGGTACAGCACGCCGCAGAAAACGTCATACAAGTCCACGGTGCGGGGCTTGGTCCGGCGTCGGGCCGACTCCAACGTCGGCAGAATCCGGGCGAATTGCTCCCGGCTGATGTCGCTGGGATAGGAATGAGACATGATTACCCCTCCCCTGATAATAGTCTCGGCTTAACCTATTTCAGAGATCGTAGACAGGTTCTTAGTAACCCCTTGAGCCATTATCCAACAGATCTGCAATACTTTGGGTAAGCCTGCTCGCTCCCTCCACACCCGTGCTCCTCTGGTCACTCCACCCTCGCTACCAAGACGTCACGGGTCTCGTTTCCCTATGGCGGGAGGAAAAAACTGTTGAAAGAAACGATGGGGAAATTCAATAGGTGGACCGTGTCGGCGATCATCGTGGTTGTCGGTGGGGCGACAATCGGAATCCTTGCCTGGGCAAACCAGGCTCAGGCGGAACCCAACGACTGGACGCCACTGATCATGAAGTACAGCGTCGAGGCCGCGGTAAGCGGTAGGCCTATCGGCGAGGTCCGTCAATTGACCTACAATTCGCGGACGTCGCGGTTTGAGGAGGTGATCGAGGCCGACGATATAACAGTTCGCGTGGGGACGTTTAACGCCGCGGGCAGCTATCAGAAATTAGACGGGCGCGTCTATACGGAATACGACTCAATCACCGGTGAGACTCAGAGCGAGACAGTTTCCCAAGCCTTCCCTTGGGACCGGAATTGCCCGGCGTGGTGACGAAGGTCTTCAGCTTGCTGCTCATTATCATTCTCGTCGCTACGGGGCGCCGCCTGGTGCGCAACAACACAAGCGATTAGTTATCCTACCGTCGTAACGGATAGGAGGCTGGACTTGGCACAATTCCCAGACTGACCCGGGTGGGTGAGGCCGGCGGGACCCTTCGTCTACCATGTCGAGGCGACTCGCGCACCACCCAACGCATCGGAACAAAGAGACCCAATGAAGTTACGCCCGATTTCCTTTCAATGGTCCAACCTGCTGATTTGCTCGTGGGCTGTAGAACCCAACGCAATCATGCCTCTACTTGCTCCCGGCCTGATTCCGCACTGCTGGTACGGCAGCGCTTACGTCAGCCTCTTGGGTCTGACGGTATCGGATCACCGATGCGCCGGCGTGGTACTGCACCCGAGGCACTTCCGGCAGGTGAACATTCGCAGTTATGTAGAGCCTGCGCAAGGCGGGCCGACCGGCGTACTGTTCATCAGACAGTTCATCGCGCACCGTCTGACGGCGCTGGCTGCTCGAATACTTTGGCGAGAACCGTTTCGTAAGCTGGCGATTGCGGCGGATAACCCCTGCACATGGGATGAGGTCGAATACCGATGGCCCAACGGACACATGAAGGCCACGGCGTCTAAGCTCTGGCAATCGCCGGAGCCGGATAGCTTGGAAGAGTTCCTTACGGTGCGCCAGTGGGCCTACCAGCCGCGGCGAAACCCGCGGCGCTACGCGGCGGAACGGGAACCATGGCTGCTGAATGTCCCCAGTGTGTACGATGTGGAGTGCGACTTCGCGGCACTCACACAAGGACTGATTCCGAATCCAGACCGCCCGCCCGACTCGGTGCTGCTGGCTGACGGCGGCCCCGTGCGAATCACAATACCCGAGCGGATAAGGCCGATGCAATCAAAAGGCGACCAGCGGTAGACCAGCGCCTCTAACATTGTGGGACCATGAGGCTTTACAAAATAATTGACGCCGCCGTCGGAACGCAAAGCAGGTGTCAGGCGACAATGCGGAACATTGTCGCCTGACACCTGGAACATCCTTGTACCGAGATGCTTGGTGGGGGCAACTTCACTTGGGACTGAAGCTGCGCCTTGGGGGAGTCCGCTGCGCTGGGATGAGCAGAGCCTTCCTCAGAAACGTGCGTCCTACAAGACCAGGTGGGAAGACCCCGTCGGCTTGGACGTGAACTGGGTTAAGTCGAAGGTGAGGTTCACTTACGACCAGTCCAATTCCCGGGTGTACTATCAAAGCGGTGGTGTGGAGAATCACTGGTTGATTGCCTCTGGTTGGCTGCATAACTCCGACGACCTGACGTCGTCTTGGTACTATCGGGATGGGAATCAAAGGGTAGTTGTGGAAGGAGATGACCATTTCTGGAACCCGGTCTTCTGTAACGAGACCCTCGGCATCCCGGTCACCGACCACGTATACTATGAGGACAATCGTGTCGTGGGCACATGGTCTGGTATAGCTTGGGGCCAATCCAATTCGTGGGTCACTGGCTTCTGCGCGAACCTTTTGTTGCACGAGGAGCACGTGCTCGAAGTCAACTAAAACCATGGCGGAGCTGTAGTCAGAATGTCACGGGTATTACGAGTTGCTGGGTTGTTCATGGGTGTCCTGATCGTTGTAGCTGTAGTGGTGCTTTGGTTCTACTACTTCGGGGTGTGGCCCGCGCCGAGCTTGGAGGTAGATGACCCCGCGATCAAAGCGTGGCTAGAAAAGGACACTGTAATGATTCATCGGAGGGGCATAGAATCCGACTTGGTGGACACTCGGATGTATATCCAAGAGGGTCAATCGGTCGATGGTTCCTGTCGCTGGATTACCCGTGTTTCAATGCCCTCTGGTCAGACGGCGGGCGTGCGGGTGGCCAGGACTCTGGCAGTGGATCGTACCACCTGTGAGAAGCTCGTTTTGGAAGGCACAGAGAGCGATTAAGTGCAGATGCTTTTCTTTCTGCCAGTGCACCCAACCAAGGCCCCCTGACTGGGACCGGCTAGGCAAGGGTCGGGAGAAATCCCGACCCTTCGTTAGACCGAATCCACCGAAGGAATGTGGTGGGGCTGGTCAGACGAGGCATGAAAGGTGAGGGGAATAGCCGGCAAGTCTTTGACCCCGACGGATTGGGTCAGCATCTTGCCGCCCGTGTTCGCCCGCCCCGGCGCATCTCCCAGGTCAACGCGGTCGTCGACGAGTTCACGCAGACCCAGGTGCTGGGCGAGGGTGACCGGGAGGAGCAGCCCTACATTGGCCACCAAGCGGTGGTCGTCGAAGGCGATTTGAATGCGGTCGGGATGGTCAAGTGGTAGCATCTATTCGGTGCTCCTTGTTTCGGGTCGGTTTGCTGTCTCGCAAACCATTATCCCCGAAGCACAGGAGCACTTTCTTACCCCTTCAGCACACCGCGACACTCATATCTTCGGTGGATTGGGGTTAAATGATCGTATCTCGGGTACTCAAGCAACTAGAAGTTAGAGGAACCGCCATGGAAACCTTGATCTGGATGGGATTTCTGGCGCTCTTATTCCTGACCGGCGTGGGCGTCGTCATATGGCGACTGATACGTAAACGCAGGCGCCAGATGCGTGGCCCCCCCAACTAACACTTGGGCATGAGAGGCCCCTGGACGCCATCCGGGGGCCTTCTGAATTATGGAGTATCCGGGACAGCTAAACTCGAATGCACCAGTCGGCAATCTCCCCCAATGCTCCCCAGTACTGCTAAACCGAGACAGCTGCTTTGTCAAGCAAGTCAAAAACTCCTACAGCCCCTATTCTGACGCATCATAGATTACGCAATTCGTAACCGCGCCGCCTACTTGAACAATCCTACGTTTCTAGGGCAAAGTGCGTGATTCTAATACAGCCGTCCGCTAGGAACAGATCACCGTACACGAAATAGCTCCCTTCATTGACCAATAAGGCTTCGTGATGACGGGGAAATGCCGACAGTTCGGGAGGATCAGGCACAGCCTTCGAACAGGCAGTCACGCCGGCCGCCAGCAGCGTCAGCAACACGAAAGATACGAACAGCGACGAGAGACTTGTTGACGAATTTATCGTCAGCCAATGTTCGCCGAACTGCACCCTGTGTTGCAACATCCAATTCTCCTTGGTGGTGTGGGTAAGATTGCATTGATCATCGCAGCAGACAGGTTTGCAACTGTCTGCGAACATTCGATTCCGTGGGCGAGTTTGCCCGGCAGTTGGGTCAGACGTCAACTTGCTCTGGCTGCCATGAGCTGGTGGACCAGCCGAGGCCCATCTTGGCCATGTAAAGCCCCGCCTCTGGTTCTGGGAAAAACGGCTCAAGATATTGTTTATGGTGAGCCTAGTCTATGCCTTCATTCTCCCCTTGCTCAAGCCAGATCTGGAGCCATTGGTGCGGGAACTCCTTCGAAACTGGTGCTACCGAACCGGAAAGCGGTACCGCCAAGCCGCGATACCGCTTTCCAGGTTGCGCACAGCGCTCTGTGGCTAACTCATCCCCTTCCTTGTCCCACCTCTACCCAAATTCGGGATGAATCATGTTGCTTGCACCACTCTGTCGGTGCGGAACGCCGCGCTAGTCCGACGTGGTGAGCACGTTGATGTCCAAGGATTCGATGAAGTCGATGGCCATGTAGGTGGCATCGTTGTCGTCTGGATGGGCGTTGCCATGGTGTATTCCGTAGGCAACGTTCCCGCTGAACCAAGGTCCCCCACTGTCGCCACCTTGGGACAGATCTACGCCTTCCTTGTGAACCCTGATCCAAAAGTTGGCGTTGTAAGGCGCAGCGTGCAGGAAGTTCTTGGCCACGATGTTACCGCACGTCCGGTGGGTGGTCATGCCAAACTTGCATACATATTCGCCTATCGACTGCTGGGATCGGCTTTTGGTCGAGTAGATGTACCGGTGGTGGGAACCGTCATAGACCAGGTTTCTGAACGTGTAGCCGTCACCCTCGTCGCCTTCGTCCTCTTCATCATCTTTGACTACATGCCACTGCACGTCCCGGGGGCCGATGTTTGCTTCGCCCAACGGTCTGGAAAGGGCAACACTACCAACGTACTGGTTAATGTTTGCACAGTGTGCTGCAGTGGTGATACCCCTAGTGCCATCGTCATGCACCACCGAAAAACCAGATGTGCAGTCCCTCATGCTTTGGCCACCGTGGATCTCAGTCCCGTGATCCAAGGAGCTCAATTGATCGACCTGTATCAACACCACATGGGTAGACAGCGACTCGCTGGCACCCGTGAGGGCTTCTTGCAACGCCTGCTCGTCGGTCGTGTACAGTTCGACGTGATTCTCAAAGACGTTGACGGACGACTCCGCCACCTGAGACACGCGCTCCACCGCCGCAATCGCATCCGCCTGTGCCGCCAGCAACGTTTCCATGCTGGCGACGACCTCGACCGCCTCCAGTTTTTCACTCAGGTCAGAACTTGACTCGTATCGCGACAGTTTTGATGCCCCATCTTCGGTGAATGCAACCTTCACCTTGAAATCAGGAGTGTCAGGCGACAATGCGGAACATTGTCGCCTGACACGTAAAAAACCACGCAATCGAGATTCATTACGTATTACGTATTACGTATTTCAATGCCCTACTTGAACAATCCTACCGGGTAAGCGGAACTGGTCCATTCCAACGCCTCAGGCCACACCGTGAAGTTCGCTGGAATGTCCAGGAGGTAACGCATCCCCAGTTTGGCCAGCCCGACCACATCCTCTCGGTGGATTCGGGGTAAAGTCCAGCTCAAGCGACTGATGGCAAACTGAAACAGCCACGAACTGGACACGCTCCAGACTATTCAGCCGCAACTACCCGATGTCAGCACCAAGCTATCAGCCTCAAGAAGAACCAAGCGACACTGCCGAACCGACACCGCAGCAACGCACGTAGGCACCCGTGGTCTCATGCCCCCGTATGGACTCGCTTCCTGAACACCCCAGAAACCTCTGGGATGTCCCAAACGAACCCGACCAAGCCCAGCAGGATCGACACGTCCGCAACGTTGAAGATGAACCAAGGGACAACGTCAATGAAGTCCGTCACGTGCCCAAGCACCAGTGGATCAACCAGATTTCCCCCAGCACCAGCGAGTAACAGTCCAAAGGTGACCTGCGCCCGTGCGCCAGTCCGCGTCCGTTACCAGTAAAGGGCAAACAGTAGACCAATCCCCGTGACGGATATGGCGATAAGCACCGTGGTATCCCCGCTGAACAAGTCCAGCGTGTTTCCCGTGTTGACGACGTGAGTCAAGCGAAAAGGACCACCGACGGCCCGTGAGTCACCAATCGCCAACGTCCAAATCACCAAGAGCTTGGCAACCTGATCAATGGCGAGAACTGCGAGAGAAGTGAATATGCCGACCCGGTGGCGCAGGATGAAAGTCACCAAGTCAGTCAGAGGCGCAATTCGTAAATACATGGAATCATTCACATCAACGGCACGGACAAGGCCGGATCACTACTGGCCCCGCCCGCGCCTTGGCGCGTCAGTCGCTGCGGAAACTATCGGTAGGGCGGCACGTACCCCTTGGGATATGCGGCGGTCCCGATAAGTTCCCCGGTCTCAGCGTCAATCGCTATCGTGATGTTGTCGAACGTCCCGCCGCCAGCACCAGGCATCGCCATCCTCACATCGCCACGGAAAGCGATCACCCAGACCTGCCGATCCGAGTTCCAACCAACGCTGCCGGCATCGGCACCCAATTGACCGGTACCCCCCGTCGAAACCATGGTGTAATCTTCCAGATTGGTGAGCTTAGACACCACGTTGGTCGGATCCCCAACCAAGCCGGCGAACCTAGCCAACTCCAAACCCCTCACCTCCGCCTCGTCAGCGCTCAGCACGCCAGGCGGCTCCTGATTAGGATTGGCCGCGAACGTGAACACCAAGGACGCGATTATCCCCATGACCACCAGGACGGACAACCCGCCGAATACCGCTGATCTTTTCCCTATCATTGCAATCCTCCTCTCACATCCTGATTAGTCGTTGCCGGTGGCACGGAAGTTGTTGGAATCAATGTATTCGACTTCGTAGGGATCATCCTCCACATGGGCCGAATGCCCATTCCAAGGGAGATAATGCCAGCCGCCGCTGCCGTTTGGCATCAGATACAAGAGACCGTTCGAGCCACCGTTGCCGCACCTCGTGTCGCCCATCCCTTCAACTCCGGTGGCGACCTCGCTACCGCAGATTACATAGTCCGCCTGATCAAACCCGAGGGCATCAGACCAGACCCAACCGCCATCGTAAAACCAGTGGTGCCTCTCCTGGTTCGGATCCCACTGGGCAGCAAACGTGTCAGGCGACAATGCGGAACATTGTCGCCTGACACCGGGGTATCAAAAACAACCGGAATTGCGCTTGGAATCGCGCTCATATGCGGTTCTATGCCCAGTCCGGCGAAGATCGGAATTACAATCCGACCTACGGCTATTACGTGGTTGCGACACTCCACCGCGACAGCGAGGGAATAGGTTGCACCAATATGTACGAGAGCTTTGAGTCCGACGAAGACTGGTGGTTGGACCGGATCCGGGACAACTTGGGGAGTGATACCGACTACAACTGGTCGATTAGTGACAACGATGTCAACTGGGGCAATGGAGTAACCGGTACCGTGCCCATCCCCCATGACACTCACCTGTACCAGAGTGATGGGTTGGGTCCGGTCGTCACGATACCTGCTGATGGCTGATCTTAGGTTGAGCTCGCGGATAGCTGCCTTGGCCGGCTGGGTTGGGCTGTTTGGACTGCTAATGATTATCGCCTTTTCGGGATGCACGTTCGGCGGCGGGCCAGTTGGTTCACAGCCGGGTGCCTTGAAGGAGAACCAAGCGATCACTTTCGCTGATCTTGGTTGGTCTGATGACCGAGTCATCAGTGCTGACTCCCTGCCTGCCATCGTCCGGTTTCAGTTGCCGGACGGGGCGGTGCAGGGAGACCCCGTTTGGTACGGTTTGCGGTTGAAGTTCCAGTGGTTGGGCAGTCCAGGGCAGCCTGGGGACTTTGCATTTCTGTACGGTGGTTGGAACGGAGAGGCGATTTACCAGTTCAAGACCAAGCGACTTTCAGATTTGGACGAGGGCTTCCATTGGTCGATGGTCGACGCGGTGAATGGAGGCAGCCACGGGTACGAGTCTGGTCCCACCATGGTGGTGACGTCGACCATTTTCGTTCAAATCAAGTCGGTGAAGGGAGGTTGGAACGAACTCTCATTGTTCCTGGGTCTCCTAAACTAAAGCCAAGGTGAAATGCGCAGATGGTGGGGGTCAAACGACGGAGCCGGGTCGTTCTCCAAGTACGGATGAGAGGGATTCACGGGCTTAGCCCAGCTGATCATCATCGCCACTTAAATGTACATCCCACCTTGGCTTTAGTTTAGACGCGAGCAACGGAGACGTAAGGGTTTTGATCAGCAAGGAATCTGAGATTGTTGCGACTCGTTGGGGTCCAGCTCACGTAGTCGGTTCTGCCACCGCCGACGTTAGAGGTGACGCCATCGACGTCCTCGTAGAGGGTCGAAACATGGGTTGGGACGCCCACGATCTGGAGGTGAAGGTGATAGCTTGGAATGGCTACGACCCTGAAGTCCATGATTTGCGTTTGGGAGGGTTGGAGCGATCTGAGCCGTTCGAACTCCGACAGGTCGTCCCTTGGCGGCATGAGGATCCTCCGGTAAGGGTGGACGTTGAGGTCGATTGGGGAACTGGGCGTGGGTACTATATTGCTTGGGATCCCAATGCTTCTTCAGGCTCTTGGTTTTTGCAGGAATACAGGATTTTTGGCTCGACCATCGGAATGGTGGTGTCGGTGGTAGGGTTGTGGGTAACGGTGCCTTGGCTTTGGGGGACATTGCGCCGAGTGCGCTTCTCGTGAATGCAAATGTCGCGGTCTAGTGTTTTGAAAAGTGCCTTTCTGGCCGGCTTGGGGGTGGTGGCGTTCTCGCTGATCTTGTACTCGCTGTTATTGCAGGGGGTGGTTAGTCTGCCGCAACGCTTTCCGGCGGACCATGGCATACTTCCCACGCACCGGGAGTTCGCCGTGGCGACAGTTGCGGATGAGAATGCGTTGCGCTTGGCTGTGGACGGGTTCATGGCCGGAGCGAGTTGGGCAGCGCCGAGTCCGGGCGGGGAAGTCGAATGGGAATTCGTCGACACCGGCCCGTGGACGTTGAATGGACAGCGCGTCGGTGTTTACGGAGATCTAGATCTGGAAACCTCGGTTCGTTTGGAGCATCCCGTAGTCTTCACGGTATGTGGCCGCCCAGCAGTTTTCGGATCTGATGACCGAGATGAGTTTCGCTTGACTGGGCTTAGGGTTGTGGTGCTTGATCAGGATGGAGAACTTCACCATATTTTGCCGCTCGGGGCTGATGGAGGGGTGCCCCATCGGGAGTGGTTTCATCGGAAGGGCAACGAAGTGAGCAAGTGTGGTTCGTCTCCGACTGGTGTCGAGTAGCGGCAAACAGTCTATCGTTAGGCTTGCTTCACGTGGCTCATCGTGGCATTTGTGCTGACGATTATATCCGTGGAGTTGATCCGCGTTCCAGTGGTGGGTGCCGGCCTGTGGTTGGCTAGAAAAGCGAGGACGAGCGTGGCCAAGAGTGCGGGTGTGGTGCTCGTTTTCGTGTGTAGATTGTCGGCTCTCCTTTTATTGCTTTTCTGCTACCGGTTAAGTTTCCACTCGGAATGGGCCGTCGAGTGTTCGGTAATCATCCTTCTGCCGGGCGCCTACGGTACTGGATCGTGTGTCGATCGTCAATCTCGGCGCGAGTGCGTTTGTTTCGATGAAACTCGCCTTTCCGAGGGCAGAAGATTCGGGTCCAGTACTGGTAGGGACTTAGTGTTCATGGAGCGTCTCAAGTGACATTCTTTCTGATTGTCGTATCTATGGCGGTCTTCTGCCTCCCAATAATAGGTATCGGCTTACAGATGGTAAGAAAGGGACCGACGACCTCGGCCAAGTGGGCCGGTTTGGCGTTGTTAATCATGGGTGGTTTGCCGCTTATGTTGGCGATTGTTATCTGGCTCTGGCTGGATTTCTTTTCCAACTGATGCCGGGAGATTACAAACCAAAGCCGAGGTGAAATGCGCAGAGACATGGGGTAAATTAAGGGATTGTCCGCCCGTTTTACCCAAGTAAAGTGTGAGTGCGCAAAATTGAAGGTGTGAATGGCGGAGAGAAAATGTACTGGTCGGGCGGCTCGATCGCTGATTTTGGGCGGTTGAAAACTGTTGCTGTTCTACGATTCTGTCATCCATTAACTGGACAGCGAAAATGTCCTTCTTAGCCCGAATCCACCGAAGGGATGTAACGAGGCCGGTCTGACGAGAGATGAGAGGGACGGGAAAGGGGCGGTGAGGCTTTGAGACCAATGAATTGGCGGGTGCGAGGTGTGGCTGCCACGCCAAGGGGATGTTGACGGCCTGTGGTGGCGGCGTAGGGAGCGATTATCAGCGCAAATCGCAGGCGGGGACCGTCAGGGACCGGCCGACGCGGATCTGCGAGGCGGTTCAGTAGTCCGGCGGCCGGGTCGGACGCCGTCAGGCAGGGAGTGGTAGGGCGCGCAGTCTCGCTAGAAACCGGGCCGGAAAGCCCTGATTTGGAAGTGGAGTTGCGGCAGTAAAGCCGAGACGAACAAAATCAGGGACCAAAGTTGTCCGAGCCGGACAGCGCTGAAATTGGCCGCCGCATTGGCGACCACAGCGCGGACATCATTGCGGACGACGCGGTGGGCTGCTGCGCCGCCACCGGCGTTGCCCGACCGCCCGATTTTGCCCAACACCAAGGTCAGGTTGGCCATCGTGGCCGCCAGATACAGCTGGAATCGCGTCTTGACCTTACCGAAGTAGCGGGCCTGCCGGATGCCCAACTGGACCAGCCGAGCCAATCTGTGCTCCACTACCACCCGTCGCGCTCGATACTCGTCGTAGGGGTAGTGTCCCGCCAATAGGTGTAAAAGCGCGTCATCCCTTTTGATGTTGATCAGGCCGCTGCGTCCAGCATATTGGGCTCCGGCAGTGCCTCGTTGCCGGCGGCGTTGGGGATGGTGAGGTAGCGGCGGGCTTCGGCCCACTCGTCGTGTTGCTCGGCCAGCACCGCGCCCACCAGGCGCCGCGCCGATAGCCGGTTGGGGAAGATGCCCAGCACGTCCCCTTCCGGGGGCAGGCTCTGCGGCGCCGTATCTCTCGGTTCAGCCGTTCCTGCGGGTTGTTGGACCACAGCTTCTGCCAGTGGGCCACTGGGAAGGCCGTGAAGGCCGTGAAGGCCAGGATGTCCGGCGCGGCATCCGCCAGCAGTTCGGCCACCTGGGGAAAGGGCTCCCGGAGTTGTTCCACCACTCGGTCCAATTGGCCGTGGACCTCGGCGGGAGACAGTTGCTGGTAGATGGTGCGCACCATGCGAGGAAGGTCCTGGGTGGCCACGCCAGGCTGGGCACGCTTGGGCACGCGGGTGAGCAGGTTGGCCATGAAGTGGGTGCGGCAGCGCTGCCAGCTGGCCCCAGTGAACACCGCGGCGATGGCGTTCTTCAGCCCCTGGTGGGCATCGGAGGTTACCAGCTCCACCCCGCTGAGGCCCCGAGCGGTCAGCGACCGCGGGAAGGCCAGCCAGAAGGCGCCGTCCTCGCTGGCGCCCACGTCCATACCCAGGATCTGTCAGGCGACAATGCGGAACATTGTCGCCTGACACCTTCCCACGTCTCGCCCAAGAAGGTTACCTCATCACCAACCTACCCGACCAACGCTACAACTGCATCGCCTACGCCGCCGGCGACACCAGCTTCTAGTAGCAACACCTTCCCGGCTACAAGTAACCGAACGCGGAACGCTCAGCCCATCCCAACAGCCTGGTCCAAATAATCAGAGCCCTGGGCTACCAAACCTACGACGAAAGCACCATCCAACCACAATTCGAGAAGGTGGCCATCTACGACCAAAACGGCGTGGACCCATTACCCCTTCAAACCCCACAGAACAGCGACGCCCATCCAACTAAAACACCCTGAACACTGTAAAAACCCCTGCCAACCACGTGTCCACTTTTTGTGCACAAATAGGCACGATTCCTATTACAACCCCCTGGGGGCGGCGAACGGGCGATGTCCCGTCAACCAGGAGTCGCCGTTTTACCTTTGCGTAGTGCTCAGCACTGGACAAAAACAAAACATTTGTACCGTTTTATTGAGACTGTGCTGAGGTCCGGCTTTCCATACTCAAAAAAGCGACATTCGCTTGGCCAACGCCGTGTCGCTGTTTTGAGTAGCAAACCAGTACCCGTCTATCTACTAAATCGGTATCAATAAGCGGCCAGACGCGCCAAAACGCTCTGGAGCGAAGCCGAAAAACTGACCCATCAACAGGCCCGGAGAAGAACAGTAGAAACGCGCTCTGAGGCGGTTTTTTACCCCAAGACGACCCAGATCCTTAAAGGCCTGATATTGCCGTCACAGCTCGTATTTGTATCCTCTATGGCGATTTCTCAGGCAGATCGGATAGCCATATTTCACGCCCGGAAAGGATTTAGAAAAAACCGGAGCACTCGCACTAAAATCAAGTCATCCGAACCGGGAGGTAATCAGATGACCCAACAGAATTCCAACGAGGCTCAGGACAACACCGAGAAGGAACAAGAATCGCAACCTGATTCAGACCCCACCGATAACCAAGATGGCAGCCACGACGACAACCCAGACGGTCAAGACTACCGCTGGGAAGACAACGACCACAACGAAGACAACGAGCACGACGAAGGCAGACGACTGATAACCGTACCAATACTCGGAACCGCCTTGGCAGTAGTAGCCGTCATAGCCGCCGGAGCCATCGGGTACATCGTAGGCACATCCGGCGAACAGACTCCGACCGCCGCACCTCCGCCCGTCGTACGGACCATCCAACAAGCCCCCACACAACAGTTCCAATACCCCGACGCAGAGCAAGTCGCTCCACCGAACACATCCAGGTCGGCGGCATACGACTTCTCAGCCACCACCATGGAAGGCGATAACTTCAACATCAACGACACCCTCGGCTCACCAACCCTGCTGGTGTTCTGGTCTCACTGGTGACCCTACTGCCAGCGGGAGTTGCCCGCTCTACAGGGACTCTACCAACAAAAACTCCAGGACCTCGGTGTCGAAATAGTGGGCATCACCCAGTTCAACACCACCAAGGGTGAAGCGGAACGATTCATATCCGAGCACGGCCTGACCTTCAACAACATCTTCGACGAAGAAGCCGGCATTGCCAGGAAGTACGACGTCCAAGGAGTACCCCATTACGTCTACATCGACCGACAGGGCCGAATAGCACGCCAGACTGCAGGCGCCAGAGGCGTCCAGGTGATCAACTCAATCCTGGAACAGTTGGTCTCCGAACCCGAAGACGGTTAGTAGCTCCGGAAAGTCAAATGATCGCGGCCCCGCTCACCACTACGCCGCACACCAGCCCGCATCCGATTCTTCCTCAAGTGCCGGTCACACATCGAAAGCCCGGGCTCCGCAGCGGCAGTGCACTGGCTACACTGCCGCCTCCCAACACCCCAAGACTCAAACTTCCAGTGCTCTGCAGCGAGGGATTTTTCCCTACGACGCCTAGTCACAGAGCCCCCGGCCCAACAACTCGACATCGTTGGACGGTATGTTATCTGCCAACAGGTTCGACACGCACCGCGGGTTCAAGACATTGCCGCGTAACTCCAACCGGAAGAGATGGGGTCTCAACATTGAGTAGTCCTCCTGCGGATTTCCCGGGAATCCGAAAGGACCGAAACGCTCGGGCAGGGTGTTGACGAAACCACTGTAGCTGAAGATGATGCTCTCGATCTCCGATACGAATTTTGACAGCCAAGGGAACGTCCCATAAAACCGGTTGTAGCTCAGATCCAAGTACTTGAGCTCCAGCAACTTGGCAAAAAGACTATTCAACCCAGACCCGCCCATCCGGAATCGGTTGTCCGCCAGATTCAAGTTTTCCAGAACCTCCATGTCATACATACTGTCCGGCAACCGACCACCCACCAAATTGTGGCTTAAATCCAGATGAATCATCTGGTCCATCTCACCGAACCGATCAGGCAAACTGCCGGATAGACCGTTCCTCGGCAAACTCAATCTCACCACCCGATCACCAACAGCAACTACGCCAAACCACTCGTTCAACGGCGCCTCCGAAAGCCAGTTGCTCGTGTTGATCCAGTAGTCCCCCCTCGTCGAATTATAAAACTCAACCAAACGGTCTCGGTCGTTGTCCACCAACGGGTCATCGTCCATGACCAGATCGTCCACAGCCCCAGGGGGGCGACATAACTCCAAGGAGGCACGACGTAGTCCTCCATCGTCGCCATACCGTTGGCTTTCAGATAGGGACAGTAGGGGTACGGCATATCGTAAACAAAGCCAAGCTTCCCGTACGGCAAGTCGTTCTCCGATTGGGAGCCGTAATACTTGCCCATATTCCCGCACTCCACCTTCCCATCACCGAAGTAACGACACTCGGTGATGTACTGCTTAAACAGATGACCCTCAGCCCCCTCAAGTTCACTCATCGCGAACCCTTCCAACGGGCCATACAGGTGAAACGCATAACGCCTTGACGTAACACCTCCTTGCGTATGTGTCCGAATACGTTTCGTCACCATCCGTTCCCCTTCAATACGACGCTCGTCCAAGTACGGACACAGAGGGTGACAACCGCCCAGCAGAGCAGGGTTTATCTCGATGTTATAACCCAAACGGTCGGTGTACTCGATGTAACCGTTCGGCAGGGTCCGGTAACCAGTCCAAGGCAAACGAGCATAGACGTAAGTGAACCCCTCACGCCGCTTGTAATCAAGCACGTTGTCCTCAAAGGTCCACTCAGCACTCTTCAAAGGCTGGTACCAATCCAACTCTTCACCCTGAGCCGAATCTTTGGCAACGACCAGAAGGCTGTCGTAGGATGCCCCATCGAAGTCCTCAATTCCAGTAATCTGACTCTGGCCTTCGTACGACTCACCGATGTACTGCGGATAGGTCTGTAGGGTGAAGTTGGTCTTCAACATCCCGCGGTGATCCTGGTAAGTGCAACCGCCAGGCTCCAAGCAACCCCCGTAGCCGTCGTCCTCGCAAGAACGGGCAATGTGGTATTTGACCATACATAAATTTTACACTAAAATTAAAAATAGTTAGAAATTCATCGTGATTATCGATTAAAACCTAAATATTTTAACGGTTCCTGATAAAGCACTGCCTGCGGACCGTATTGTCCCAGGCACCCTTTGTCCCAGGATGCCGCATGAATTTGCTCAACCGTTCCCCTTTTTCAGGGGTGCCTGGGACAATCCTTTGTCCCGCTTTGGGATACAATGGGATAATGCCGCTAGACCGAAAACTCACTGACGACCAGGTGCGCCACGCTCGGGTATCGCTGAAATCCGCCGTCCAGTTGGCCGATGATTTTGAAGTGGACCGCAAGGTCATCGACCGGGTCAGGTCGCGGGAGACCTACAAGAACGTTCCGGATGTGCCCCCTTCCGCTGCTGCTCCCGCCGCCCTGCCCAACAACGACTACGTGGTGGGTGACAGCCTTGAGCTGATGGGCAAGTTGCCCGCTGGGTATGCCCAAACCATCGTGGCCGCGCCGCCCGTGTTCCAGCCGCCGCACACGAGCCGGTCCCAGGCGGAAAAGGCCAGGCGCCTTTACATCGACCGGCAGCGGTCAATCATCCGGGAGGGTCTGCGGGTTGCCGGACCCAACGGCGTCCTGCTGTACGTGCAGCGCTACGACCTGATGGCCGACCTGCTGGCTGCCGGCCCCAACGGCATTTCGGAGTTCTCCCCAGAGCAGGTCATCGTCTGGGACCCGATGATCAAAGAAACCCCCTCTGCCCCTTCCACCCGCCGGATCCCGGGGCAGCACCGGGCGATCTACGTGTTCGCCGGCAACCGCTGGAGCATCCCGCTGGAGATCAGGGGCGCGGTCAGTGATTGGGGAGTCGTCTGGGGCTTCGGATCTCATCTCCGGGATGATGAGTCGCTGGAATTGCCTGAACGGTTGGCCGACCAGCTGATCTCCATGGGGCCTGGTCGGGTGCTGGACCCCTTCGCCAGCGTGGGCATCATCGGCCTGGCGGCGGCCAGGAAGAACCGGGATTGGATCCTCTTTGGCAAAAGCCCTGTTGACCAGCACACGTTTCGACAAAGCCGGCAGGCCTTCCTCCGAGAACGCGACGAACGGGCTATGACGCCGAAGGTCCAATCCGTGCGTCCGCGCCAGCAGGGCAAGTCCACCGGTAGGAGGCCATCTCTACCGGCATCGGATCGGCCGGACCAAAAGATCCTGCTCTGACGCCTTGCGTTTGCCGTGGCTATCCCTCCGGCGTCGTCCGTCGACAGGGCCAGGAAGGTTTCCGCCGCTGGGTTCCCTGCCCTTTGACGTGTTAGGTACTAACTAACTATGATGGTGTCGGGCGTTTGTCCGTTGAACCTTAGCCAGTGGCACGGGAGGCCATCAAGGTGATTGACCGAGAACTCAGGTATCGGGACATGGCGATGCGGGGCAAGTACCGGAGACTGTACGCACACCTCTGCGGCCGGCGTTCCCGGGAGTGGAGCGCTTCCTTCGCTGACGTGGAGGCGGTCCTGGGCTTCCAGCTTCCCTTCTCGGCCCGTATGCACCGGCCCTGGTGGGCCAACCAAAGCCGAGGCAATGGGCACAGCCACGCCCTGGCGTGGATCACGGCCGGATGGGAGACCGCCCAGGTCGACATGGAGGCCGAGACGCTGCTGTTCCGGCGCAAGCATCCCGAGCCTGTCGCAGGCCGTACCCTCGACGAGTTTTGGCCCGTCCACTCCGCCGGTGCGTGGCCGGCAGATCTGAGCCTCCGCAGGGAGGACATCTGCGACGAGAGGGTTTAGGCCGGGCGATGTTCGTCGACACCAACATCCTGGTGAACGCCCGCATCCTCGAGGCGCCGCACCACGAATCCGCCCGGGCCGGTTTGGAAAATGCTCTTCGCGGTTCTGAACCGCTGCGCATCAGCCGTCAGGTCATGCGCGAGTACCTGGCGGTCGTAACGCGTCCCCAGGCCTGGCCGGTGCCCATCACCCGCGGGGAAGCCCTCGACGACATCGGCCGCCTCAACCGGGATTTCGAAGTGCTTGAGGACGGTCCGCGGGTCACCGAGATGCTGTTGGCCCTGTGCCGTGCCGTCCAGGTAGGAGGAAGGCAGGTTCACGACGCCAACATCGTGGCCACCATGCTGGCCCACGGTGAGCGCCGGCTGCTCACGTTCAACACTGCGGACTTCCGGCGCTACGGGGACCGCATCGAGCTGGCGGCTTCCTGATGCCACTGCCCTGCACCGGTCGGGGCAATCGCCGCTGCGACAAGTTCCTGAGCAGAGCCACCGGGGACTGTTTTGAGAAAGCATGAGCATCATTGTCCCGCGCACTTGCACGGAGATCCTGCCGGAAAACCCGGACCCAAGGCGTGAGCCGGCCTACGGCCCGTTGGATACGTTCCGCTCCGCGCCGGCCTATGTCCTACTTGGTGATCCCGGATCCGGCAAGAGCACCGCGTTTTGCGTTGAGGCAGAAGCCCTTGGCGAGGACACCGTCCTAATTTCCGCTCGCGACTTGCTGACATTCGGCGTGGATAACCATCCCGAATGGCAGGGGATGACCTTGTTTATCGACGGGTTGGACGAGATTCGCGTCGGCTCGGATGATCGCCGCAAAGCCCTGGATGGCATCAGGCATCATTTGGATGCCTTAGGTCGTCCGAGGTTTCGTATCTCGTGCCGGGAGGCTGATTGGCTAGGCAACAACGACCGTACTGCTTTGACTTCCGTGTCCACTGACCAAAAGGTGATGACCCTGCGGCTCAATCCGCTTACGGACGATGACGTCGCGCAAATTCTGGATGGCCACCCCAGCGTCAACGACGCCCGCGGGTTCATGGCCGTAGCGCGAGAACGTGGTATTGACGGTCTCCTCAGCAATCCGCTCACCCTGGATATGCTGGCCAGAGCCGTGGGTGTAGATGGGGCTTGGCCTCGGAGCAAGCTCGAGACGTTCGAGTTGGCGTGCCGGCAACTGGCCGTCGAGAAAAACGAGGAGCACGTTCACGGGGATCGTCCCCCTCCGCAGGACCAATTGTTGGACCCGGCCGGTCAACTTTGCGCCTACCAGCTGATTTCGGGCGCTGTCGGTTTGTCGCTGAGATATGAAGATGCTGACGCCGACTACATCGCACCCGACGCGCAGATCGGAATTACGTTGGGGATGGCTCGCCACGCCCTCGAAACACGGCTCTTTGTGAGCGCTGGCAACGGCCGTTTCATGTCTATTCACCGGCACATCGCGGAGTTTCTCGGCGCCCGCCACCTGGCGCAGCAGATCAACGACGGTTTGCCGACTGCTCGGGTGTTATCCCTGATCACCGGTGGGGATGGAAGCGTCGTAACCGCGCTTCGCGGCCTCTCTGCCTGGCTGGCCGCGCACTGTCCGGCAGCGCAGGACCGCCTGATCGATAGTGATCCAGTTGGTGTCGGGTTGTATGGCGACCTGCGAAGTTTCAAAACCGAAGAGAAACGCAAATTGTTGTTGTCTCTCAACCCTGAGGTGGGGTACCAAAGGAACGTACCCGTCTTCGTGCCGCTGGCGACTCCAGATATGCAATGCGCGCTCCGGGATTTTCTGGTGGACCAACGCCGTGATCTGGATCACCAGCGGGTCACTGGATTTATCCTGAGGGTCCTGCGCCAGGCAGAACCTCTGGCTGGCCTCTACCAGACGTTCCTCGATGTCGTGTACGACGATAGCTGGCTGCCATGGGTCGCCGAAGCGGCCCTTGCTGCGTTTATCCACGCCGCGGCAGACACCGAGGACGGAACTAGCAAGCTCAAGCAGCTAATGGCCGATATCCGCGACGGGCGCCTCCACGATCCTGACGACGAAATGCTGGGGCTGCTGCTGACCAGCCTCTATCCTCAGAAGATACCTCCTTCGGATATCTGGGACCATCTCCATCCGGGGAGAAATCCAGACCTGATCGGAGCGTATCACCTGTTCTGGGCACGCGGGATTTTCCAAAGGTCATCGTATGAGGACATGGCTGAGCTGATGGATCAGCTCTACGAACGGATGCCGGACTTACGCCGCGCTTTCAACGTAAATAATCTGGGTCCCCTGCCGGCGCGCCTCTTGGCCAGGGCGCTCCAGACAACCGGTGACCAACAGGACCACGCGCGCCTCTGCAATTGGCTTGAGGTTGGGGGAGCATCGTTAAACCCGGGGGGTCTTTGTGGCCAGATGGACCGGTTCCCAGACGCGCGCCTGGCTGCAACAGCGCCCCGAAACACAAAAAGCCGTCTACTTGGAGGGTCTCCTCCGTTGTCCGGACGACGATAGTTTCGAGTTTTGCGCTGTCGACGCTTGGGATCTCCTGCACGGCAGCGCTCCTCCGCCAGGCTTTGGGCTATGGTGTTTGGATAATGCCGTCGCGTACTCGGATACTCACATCAGAGTTTCATACCGCTTGTTGCGGAACGCGATCCACTTCTGTAACCGGGAAGACGGCGCTCAAGGGCTGACCCAAGAGGAACTCCGGGATCGCACCCGAGGACATCCGGCACTTGAACGGCGATTGGAAGAACTGCTCGAACCGCCGCCGTTGCCCGCCGCAGTTGAGCGCCGGGATATGAATGATGCGATTGGCTTGGAAGCTAACCGCAGGCTAAGGCAATGGGTGGACCTCGTTCGAACCAATGCTGACGCCCTGCGGGAGAACCGGGCGTCCCCGGAGTTATTGTTTGAAATAGGGATGACCTACTTCTACGGCTTTCCGGATGTTCCAGCTAATACCGCTTCGGAACCGTGGCTTGCGGATGTGCTGGGCAACGATGATCTGGTCGAGGCGGCGACGGTCGGGCTCCGCGGTACTGTTCGGCATCAGGCCCTCCCGGAGATCGGCGAGATCTTCAGGTTGCACGCCGAATCAAAGATGCACCCCTTGGGTCCGCCGTTTCTCGCCGGCATGGCCGAAATGTACCGGGCTAACCCGGACGAAATAGAGACACTGATCTGTGCCCAGATGCAGCGGGCCGTAGCCTTCTACTACTGCACTCCGACCGGCCTCAACACCGAACCTCTGTGGTACTTGAGATGGGTGGTTTCGCGTCCTGAACTCGTGGCGGATGTGCTGGCCCAGTGTGCCAGCGCCGCAATCCGTGGTGAGCGGGAGTACGTCCCTGGCGTGGAGCAGCTCATCCATCAAGAGGACCACGGTCGCGTCGCCGCATTTGCTAGCCTGTCCCTGTTGAGCGCCTTTCCTGTCCGTTGCAAGCCGCGGCAACTGGAAACCCTGGATCTCTTGCTGTGGGCCGCCCTGCAGCATGCGGAACCGTCCGCTCTGCGGGCCCTGATCCGAGAGAAACTTTCCCGCGTCAGTATGCGGGTCGCCCAGCGGATTCATTGGTTGGCGGCCGGAGTCATCGTTGAACCCAATACTTACCTTCAACCCTTGAAGACATTGGTCAGTGTCAGCGATGATCGCGTCAGGAAGATAGCGATGTTCTTCACGGCCGACTCGCGCCTGCCGTACTTGGTGGAGAAGCTCGACGTGTCCACCCTGCAGACCCTGATCAAATTCATGGGGAACACATTTGCGCCTCGGGGAATGGATGGTGGTCTGGTCATGCCTGAGATGCGTGCATCTGAGCAGGTCGAGGCATTGATACAGCAGCTGTCGTCCCTGCCCAGCGACGACGCGTCGCGCGCGCTGGACGAGTTGGCATTCGATGACCGATTGTCCGAGTGGCGTCTCTTTCTGGAACAGGCCCGAGACCGACAGCGAGTCATCCATCGGGATGCCCACTACCGGCATCCGAACGTCGAGGAAATAAGGAGGACCCTCAGCAATGAGGCGCCGGCCAATGCTGCCGATCTGGCCGCCCTGTTGGTGGATAGGCTGGAAGAGCTTGCCGGGCGGATCCGCACGAGCAACACCGACGACTGGCGCCAGTACTGGAACGAGGCCGCCCGTGGTCGTCCGGAAAGTCCCAAGATCGAGGATCACTGCCGCGACGCCTTGCTCTCCGATCTGCGGGAGATGTTTCCTGCGGGCGTCGATGCCCAGCCTGAGGGCCAGTACGCCAATGACAAGCGTGCGGACGTCCGTGTTTCCTATGGAGACGAATTCCACGTGCCGGTGGAAATAAAGAGGGATCGGCATCGAGAGCTCTGGAGCGCCCTGCACGACCAATTGATTACAAAATACACCAGTGATCCCGACACCGGTGGCTATGGAATTTATCTGGTGTTCTGGTTCGGAGACGGCGAGGTACAGTCGTCGCCTTCGGGGTCGCGTCCGAGCAACTCTCAGGAGCTGAAGGAGTGGTTGGAAGCATCGCTTACTGAAGAGGAAAGACGCAGGATCTCAGTCCTTGTGGTTGACGTCAGCCACGGTAACTAACGGGACGTTTCCTCTCGGCCTCGTTCGTTGGCAGCTTCTATTGCACGGAGTCTACCCCCCGGTACGCATGGCTGTGCACCAGGTGAGCCGGGTCGGAGTACATCTCAACTGATGTTAATCCGCGCTCCAACATATAGCGCGCATCATCGCATCTTTCCCGCCCCTCGCACTGATGCAGCAGGACCTTCTCGTAATTGGGACACCCGCTGTCCCGCGTCAACCATATTTGAGATAGTAGCCGGGAACTCTCTAACGTACCTGCAACCACGCGATCTCGTAATTGTATTCACTCACCCAGTCTTCCTGGGCTAGCCATACTTGATCGATCAGACGTGGCAACGTTACTGACTTGATGATCTCGAGGACGTCATCCTCCGACAGAATGCTTGAGCCTTCACCACAGAACATAACCAGCAACATCTTCAGGGAGTCTGTATACTCTTCAAACTTCGGCGCAGCCTTCTCCAGCGTGCGTTGAAACTCCTCCGCATACCCGACCTTCGCCGCTTCGTACTCTCGGAGAAGCTCCGAGTGGTCGCTCCCCAAGGTGGACTGTCCCAAGATAACAAACCTGATCCCGGTTTTAGGATCACCGTCATCGATTTCGTGCGGCCCGAGAGGACGGAAACTCCATGGGATAGGTTCCGAACTGCCGATGCCGCGAGATTTGGCGTCAGTTTGACGGGAAGATATCTCCTGGGCAATCCTTTCCGCGTATTGAGCGACTTCGCTCTGCTTTTTCCCGTCCAGAGATTCCTCACTGATAGTCAACTGGTAGGACGCGTCGCGGAACATATCGCCCAGCGACTTGAACAAACGGTCCCCGATACGGTGCTCGTTGTCGTGGTCCCTGAAGTAATCAGTGGGCCACACAACTGATTTGCACTCGATGACGACATCCCTCTCACCAGATGCTTGCAACAACACCTCAGGCTGTTTCTTGGTAGTGTCCTTGTCCAAACATGCCGTCCTGACATATTCCGTGCCGTGGTCATGATTGAACCGTATTACGAACGCACGCAGATTGGCCCACTCGCAATCCGTTTGGGGAGGAAAACATGAGAAAACCATAAATCTCCTTGTATTTTAGAGGCCAGACGCGGCATGCTGTGCCGGACGCAAAAGCTGGCGGTCAGTGCGCCGATCAATCACCTTGAAAAATGACACACGGACCGCCAGACCCGTTCAGTTTATGAGTTATGCCACACATTTAACATGGTACCAGATCAGAGACCGACAAGGCTGAAGCGAGTCGAGGGACGGCTTGGATACCGCAAGCAAGGTGACCGTAGATCCCATCGAAATCAAACAGAAGGCCTGACCCCGAACACTGATACTTGACGGGATATTACCCCATAACCAGCGGCCGGCGCTGAAGTCGCCCCAGGGATCTATCCGAGTTTGCCCCAGACCCACGACGCGCCCGGCCAGGGTGGCAGGGTCATGCACCGCCAGACCGGCACGCGGGTCGACACGCTCAACTCGCGCCATGCCGCCAAGGATTGCAGTGGCCAACACCGCGCCCGCCGGTATGGTCCGATGCCAGTCCTCGCCCAGGCGGGCCCGCATCTCGTTTTCGACGGCGACGCCGGGCTTCCTGACCACCCGCTTGCCGGCGTGAATGGCGATGGTCTGCCCCATCAGCCGGGCGGGCGCCGGCCAGGATCTGGTTTCGACCGTCTTGACCCCCAGGGCAATCAGCGACGCCCAGGGTTGATGCAGGGTGATGGCGTACATTGGTTGGCCTATTCCAGGGCACGGTCACTGCCGCGGGTTGACGAAGATGGTATCGGAACCGGCGCCGGCCCTGACCTCCTTCATTACGCCGGCGGCCACGGCGGCTTTGATGACGTGGTGGCGGCAGTAGGTCTGGCCGGCCAGCTGGTACAGGGTTTTCACGTAATTGGTGTGGGGAGCACGGGCGGGCGGCTCCAGTTCTTTTCCACAGACAACGCAGCTGTGCATGGCTTTCACCTCCGGGTGATTTATGGTGTTGCCTGAATTGTAGTGAAAGAGCGCCGGGACTCATTGTCGTTATCCCGGGCGGGAGCAGCCAGCGGCCGTCACCGGTGCAGTGGTATGCAATTGTTTGCATTGCAATGGATACCATTGCATTCCATTGCCAATGTATTCCATAGGAATGGTATCGATACCATTGGTATGGATACCTATTGATTGATCGCCCGTGGAGCAGCCGTCGTCGGAGGTGGGGCCACGAGAGCGATCTGGCCCTTCCTGGTACGGGGCCTGTGGTCGGATCATGGACGACATCGAATTCCCTGCCCCAATGAAGGCTGGAAAATGGGCCCGAAAGGGCCGCTTGCGCACGTCCGTTCGCTGCGCGATAATCGAAGTTATCGCGCATCTTTTACCTTCCCAAATCCGCCCTCGCCCGCCCCACTGGAGATCCTCAATGACCACCGCCACCAGCGACCCGCAGATCGTCCCCCGCCAGCCCGCATCCCTGCCGGCCCTGCGTGCTGCCGACCAGGGCGTGGCCGACGCCCTGGAGTCCGTTCTCTCCGACAACACCAACCGGGTCTACGGGACTCAGTGGCGTTTATTCAACGACTGGTGCGGCGAGGTGGGCCTCCGCGCCCTGCCGGCGGAGCCCCTCACCGTGGCCCGTTACCTGGCCGCCCGCGCCGGTGATGACGCCAGCATCGCGACCATGCGGCTGGCCACATCCGCCATCGCCAAGGCCCACGAGTGGGCCGGCCACGAATCCCCTTGTAGGGACCAGGGCGTGCGCGCCTCTCTGAAAGGATGGGGGAGGCGCCTTTCGAAACCCCAGCGCCAGGCCGGCGCCCTCACCGGCGACGTCCTCGCCGTGATCCGGCTCACCGCCGTCCAGCCCCGCAAGCGCGGCCGCGGCTTCGAAACGGCGGAGCAGGCCGAAGAACGGGGGAAGTTTGATCTGGACCTGGTGGCGGTCCTGTCCGACGCCGGACTGCGCCGCTCCGAGGCTTCGTCTCTCACCTGGGGCGACGTGCAGCGCTGGGACGACGACAGCGGCCGTATCACCGTCATCCGCTCCAAGACCGACGTCGAAGCCCAGGGCGCCGTGGTGGCCATCACTCCCGCCGCCATGAAAGCCCTGGACGCCATCAGGCCGGTGGGCGCTGGCGGCGAGGTGAGGGTGTTCGGGTTGTCGGAGTCGCAGATCGCCCGGCGGGTGAAGGTGATCGCCAAAGCCGCCGGCTTGGCCGACTGGGAGTTCTTCAGCGGTCACAGCGGGCGGGTGGGCATGGCTCGCCGCATGGCCCAGAACGGCGCGCCCACCCACGAGATCGAACGCCAGGGTCGCTGGAAACAGGGCGGCGGCATGGTAGGACGCTACACCCGCGGCGAAACCGCCGGGTCAGCCCTGCGATATCTGTAACTGTGGCGGCATGTTTTCACACAGCCCTTGACGCGAGGATGTCGACCATTCCAAAGGAGCGGTCAGCAGTGGCACCCACCCTGACCTACACTCCGATACAGGAGTCGGCCGCTTTTAAGTAGATTCACTTTGGCAGTAAGTCATCGCCGCAGATACTCACTCGTCCAGATTTAAAAAGTCGAAGCGGCCGTGGCGTAAAAGGTTCTCCCTCGCGCGTTCCGCGTTTTCGCGTATTCCTTTGTCCCGGCTTCTGAGCCCCGCTCTAAGGATGTGCTTCGCTGGTTCCGTCCAGATGTACACGGGATTATTCTGGAATCTGTCAGTCAGTTTGACGAAGCACTCAACCACCTTGTCTGTATGATCCGGGATCATGTCACTTATTGCGCCCCAGTCTGCAAGCCTTGGTGCATCCTCGTTTCGGCACACGTCCAGGACCTGGGAATACGCGTTCAATCGCCATGCTGCGTCGAAACACGCCGCTTCCAGCCACAGGTTAAACTGCGCAAGCTCTGTCGGTTCCCCGGCTTCAAGACGCCATTCGAAGAAAGCAATGAGACGGCCTTTCAGTTTAGTGTCCAAGTCTTTGTCGGCGTGGTATGATAGGTAGCCCACATTGTTGAACAAGTCGCCCCAGCGTTCTCGGGCGGCATCGGTGCCTTGGTAATAGCGCTCGACCAGTCCATCATCTCCCGTGAGGGGATGAACCCCCCACAAGTAAAACATAAGCAAATGACGGCCAAGTGCCTCAGGCATGATCTGATGGGGTATATCTTGCACAACTAGGTCAGGCAAACGTTGCAGTGCAAAGCCGAAATCATCCTTGAGAATGTGAAAGGCGCGTTCGCTGGGACGGTTAAAATACAGGTAGTTTTCGAACGCTGCTGTCCAATCGGGCAAAGATCCCTGTGGGAAGAAATCCGACTTGTGCTCGATTGCCCAATCTTCTTCCAAGGCGACCATACGATTGTAGTTGACTGCCAAGAGGGCTCGTTCGGGCAGTGTTAGGGGGCACTCCGATTCATGCGAGAACCGTTTCTCCAGAGTTGCTGTCACTGTAGAAAAATCAGACCCTGCATCGTTGTTTCGTACCCAGAACCCGAATTTGAAGAGGTCTTCCAAAGCACGACTCCGGGTATTGTTGATCGCCTCTCCCATGTGGTCGTTACGGCCCGGGAAAATGGGATTATTGCCATCCAATCCCCAGTCGAATTGTGTACACAGCAAATCGAGCAGGCGTGCCAACTGCCCATGGGCTGAAAAGGGCAATTCTACGTATTCGCCAAAACACTCCCTGATAAGCTCCCCAACTGCTGCCCGAGAACTGGCCCATTGAGGGCTTTCGCGTGTTCGGTCACCAAGCCAGTTGCCGCTCTCCCGTTCTTGGTCGGGATGCGACAATACCCATTCACAGAAGCTGAGCCATTGGTCTATCTTGCCTAGTTTATGATCTTTGATTTCCTGTAGCATCCCGTTGACCATTGCCCGCACGTAGATGGGTCTTTCGATCCGTTCGCGGTTTTCGACCCAGAAAAGCAGTCGGACGTCGTTTGGAATGATGGACCCTGTGAAAACAACCTCAAAATCATCAGCCAACGCCTCGATGGTAACTTCTACGAACCGGTCACCTGGGTCGTAGTGTTCGTCCTCCCAGTTGTTGATGTAAGTGAGTAATGCTTCGTCGTCGAGGTCTCCGATTGAGCGCGGACTGCGGCGACTGACCGTAGACGTTTCGGTATAGCGGACGGCGACGTAGTCGTCAGGAGAAATGGGTTCGTTAGCTTCACCTTCCAGTTCCTGGAAGTAATCCAGGTATGGACCAAAAAGCGCCGTGGCGAATGGCGCTAGCTGCATCCAATGAAAGTGACGTTGACGTTGTGCGAAACGTTCAACGGTGAAGTCCTCGCCCCACCACTCGCGATAACGCGCTTCCGGTGGACCGCTCAAGATGATGTCGAAGATCAGCGTGCGCTCTTCCATGGTAAGCAACTCTTCGCCAAAGTACAGGCAGGCAGCCCGGATCATTTGTTGGAACTCGTAATGATGCTCCCACTGAGCGTAGTCTCCATGTCCCAGAATAAAATCTCTGATCCAGGGCTTTGTTTGGTCGGTGGGCTGCAGCGCGTAGAGGTGCTGCAGCAGGCGTGTGAAGATGCCCCATCGTTGGCCGCGTAAATGCTGGTCTAGTGCTGCTATGGAGTTCGGATTCCGTTTAAAAACCCTTGCACAAGAAGAGGTCATCGTGAAGACAAGGGCGTCCGCAGGCCGTAGTACGTTACTCGTGGGTCCATTCAGTTTTGGGTACCACGCTTCGGAATGGTCTCTCGTATCTCGCTTGCTGAGTTCATCCTGGTGCATCCCCAGACTGATCATGTTGGCTACCGCGTCGATGAGGATGCGTGCAACCTGGTTGGGTTCCTGTTCGGCGAGCGAAGGGATGCCGTTTTCCATTACATTGAGGTAATCCCACTCCTCAAAGGGAGGAGATGGGTCGAGGAAGGCAGTCCAGTCGTTCGGATCCTTTCTGCGGCGATCCTGCTTGGCTTCGGCTTCTGGATCCGGCACGAAATTGACGATTATTTCGGCAAGCTCCAAGGCGGTTGCCGTTTCGCCCTGTGACGTCCAATGACTCAAAAGGTCCTGAAATTTATGGGGAAACAATCGGGAATCGATTGCCGCATATTCAAGTACCTTGGGACTTAGCCTCGCTGAATGTCCTTTGGGAAGCTCCAGCGCGATATCGAGGATGCCATCGTAGACCCCGGGGTTATCGACCTTCGGGAGATTTAACACCAACTCAACCACTTGGTCGGGCGCTTCGCGAGCGACACTTTTCAGATAGTTGAGTTCCGGCCAGAAGGGATACTGAACGGACCCATCCGGCATATGGATTGTTTTGGGAGGGAATTGAAAATAACCGCGTTCCTCTAGCAGTCTGATCCACTGTGGATTATTCAGCCTGGAGAAGAAGTACAGGCGGTCTGTTGGCTTTCGGGCTAATGCGAGAGCCTTTTCTACTGTGTCATCCGTTGGTTTCGTCCAAGATGTCATTGAGACCCCGCAATCGTTCGAGCGCGCTGCTTGCCGCGATGTAAAGGAAGCTATCAAGCGTCCTGAAATGCGTCTCCACTAGTTCGGCCGCGTTGGTGCGGAAGGTTCCTGCTCGCAAATGGGCGTGCTGGATGAACCATCTGGTGGCTGCCTGCCATTCCCGCATAAAGTTCTCGGGAACTTTGTTACGATCGTCATATTCCAAAAAGCCGCTGAAGTAATGAAAATCGCGGTCTTTGCCCCTCTTTCGACCAGCTCTGTGGTCGTCAATCAAGTCAGCCACGATCTGACAAACTCGGCCCGGGATCAAATGCTCGCTTTGATCCTCGCCCTGCGTCAGAGAACCATCATCTCTCCAGTCGTCTCGCCAGTATGGTTGCAATTTATTCAAATGATTTGGGTAATCCACCCGTGAAGAACTCTCGATGATACCCGTAACTTGCGGCAAAATATTTACGAAATCCCTGCCGGTGTGTGCTACGAACGTAACGTAGCCTGGCGCTTTGGAATTGAGGCATTGGACCGCGCCTTTGTACGCGGCAGCAAATACGGGCAAGTTTAGGCCGTTTCGAAGCCAGTCGAACACGACCCGTTGTTCCTGTGTCATGCCCATATTGTCGTTATGGCTGTCCAAGATGTGCGCCTCCGATTCCCAGCCGAGTTTCGGTCTCGTCATTTGGCAATATCGACACCTGTTGGAACATACGGTCGGGTTGTCAGAGTGGGTAGGGTGGATTATATCAAGGGTACGGTGATAGACGACAATTAGCCAGTAGAGTCCCAGGAAGTGGTGTAAGAGTTAGGCGGTTGGCAAAACGCTGGCCACCGCGTCATCCTTGTGGAATCACAACAACCCAACCAAGGAGAACGACGGTGGTCAAGCAAAGAATGGATCTTTTGGAATTATTACGCAAGCGTGGTATGGACGGAGACGTGGACTTGCTGCGGGAAGCCCTGCGCGTCCTGGTGGACGGCATCATGGACGCCGAGGTTTCCGCCCAGATCGGCGCTGAGCACGGCGAACGCAGCCCGGAGCGGGTCACCTACCGCAACGGCTACCGCAACCGCACCTGGGACACCCGGGTCGGCACCATGGAGTTGCACATTCCCAAGCTGCGGGAAGGCAGCTACTTCCCCAGCCTGCTGGAACCGCGGCGGCGCAGCGAGCAAGCCCTGCTGGCCGTCATCCAGCAAGCCTATGTAGAAGGCGTGTCCACTCGGCGGGTGGACGATCTGATCCAGGCCCTGGGTTGCGACGGCATCTCCAGCAGCCAGGTGTCGCGCATTTGCGAGCAACTGGACGAAGTGGTGGAGAGTTTCCTGGGTCGGCCCCTGGACGGTGGTCCCTACCCCTACGTGTGGCTGGACGGCCTGACCCAGAAGGTTCGGGAGGGCGGTCGCATCGTCAACGTCTGCGTGGTGGTGGCGACGGGGGTCAATGCCGAAGGGCAGCGTGAGATCCTGGGCATGGACGTGGGCGCCAGCGAGGACGGCGCCTTCTGGCTGGCCTTCCTGCGGTCGCTGACCGCTCGGGGCCTCAGCGGGGTGGAGCTGGTAACCTCCGATGCTCACCAGGGGCTGAAGAACGCCATCGCCGCGGTGTTCACTGGGGCCAGCTGGCAGTGCTGCCGCACCCACTTCATGGCCAACCTGCTCACCCGAGTGCCCAAGCGTGCCCAACCTGGCGTGGCCACCCAGGACCTTCTCGCATGGTGCGCACCATCTACCAGCAACTGTCTCCCGCCGAGGTCCATGGCCAATTGGACCGAGTGGTGGAACAACAGGTGGCGGAGCTGCTGGCGGACGCCGCGCCGGACATCCTGGCCTTCACGGCCTTCCCAGTGGCCCACTGGCAGAAGCTGTGGTCCAACAACCCGCAGGAACGGCTGAACCGAGAGATAAGGCGCCGCAGAGCCTGCCCCCGAAAGGGGACGTGGTGGGCATCTTCCCCAACCGGCTGTCGGCGCGGCGCCTGGTGGGCGCGGTGCTGGCCGAGCAACACGACGAATGGGCCGAAGCCCGCCGCTACCTCACCATCCCCAACGCCGCCGGCAACGAGGCACTGCCGACGCCCAATATGCTGGACGCAGCGGCCTGATCAACATCAAAAGGGATGACGCGCTTTTACACTACTTGTATGTTGCAGTAGCCCCGCAGATCGGCCGATCCACGGGGCGGGCGAGAGGGGCGCGTCGTTCACTTCTGGGTGAGCCAGGCCACAATCCTGGACTGCACCGGCGTCAAGTTGGACACCCCTCCCGCCGTTCTGGTCGCTCCGAACGGATACAGGGGCTTTGAGGCCCGCATCTACAAGTGTGGAGGACACCAGGCATTATCCCACTGGGAGGGTAGCAAGAAAATGACAATGGTAGCCGGCATTGACGTGGGCAAGGCCAACCTGGACGTTTCGGTCTCGGGTGGCCCGGTGCTGCGTTTCGACAACACCGCAACAGGCATCACCAAGCTACGAAAACACCTTCAAGAGCACGACACCACCCTGGCCGTCTGTGAACCAACGGGCGGCTACGAACGGCTGCTGACCAGCCGGTTGCGCGAGACCGATATTGCGGTGCACGTGGTCCACCCGGGCCGGGTGCGCGCTTTCGCCAAAGCCTGCGGTTACGAGGCCAAGACCGATCCACTGGACGCCCAGGTACTCTCCCGCTACGGGGAGGTGTTTCCGGAGGCGGATAGGTGGGAACCGGAGACCGACCCGCAGCGTGAAGAGTTGCGCGACCTGCTCAGGCGGCGGCGGCAATTTGTTGACCAGCGGGTCCAGGAGTTGGGGCGGCTGGACAAGGGCATTTCCGCCGCTATCGCCAAGTCCACCAGGCGCCACATTGCCTGGCTGGAGAAGGAGATCGCTCGGCTGGAGAAGGAATACCAGGCAGTCCTACAGGACAATGCCACGCTCGCCGACCGCGCCGCCCTCTACCGCACCGTGCCCGGCATCGGGCCGCTAACCGCGGCAACCCTGGTGGCTCACCTTCCCGAACTGGGCCACTGGGATAGCAAAGCTTTGACCTCCCTGGTGGGACTGGCGCCCTGGTCCCGAGACAGCGGCAAGAAGCGAGGGCATCGGGCTATCAGGGGTGGCCGGGGACTGGTGCGGAGAGCGCTGTACATGTGCGCGTGGGCGGTCATCCGCCACGACAGCGAAATGCGTCGGTTTTATGACCGACTTCGTCAACGTGGGAAGCCGGGGAACGTTGCCGTGGTAGCGGTGATGCACAAGATACTGCTCCAGCTCAACGCAGTAGCTCGCAGAGGGACGCCGTGGGTGCCACAGGACGCGTGACCACAAGTCCTGACAATCCCACAAAAAAGGCTTGACTTCGAACACGGATACTTGACGGGACACTACCGCGCACGCCGCCATGGACGAGATGACGGAAACCGTGGCGGCGGATTTGCGCGCATTCAACCAGGACCTGCCGGTGGAAATCCGGCCGGCCATGCGGGGACTGCCCGCGGTGACCGAACGGGCGGCCGCGATGGTGGTCGGACCGGCTGACTTCCAGGTCGGACGCTTCGAGGAGTGGGACCCCAACCCGCCGCACGCCGCGGGCGGACTTTACATCGTCTACTACTACCGCGGCACCAAAGTGGTCCAGTCGATACTGGACACCTACCCGATGGGATTCCCGGCGGCGGTAGCTCAGCAGCAGGTGGACCGGGTGATTGGCGCGCTGTTGGCAATGGGTCCGGAAACGGAGGCATTGTCGGACCTCCTGCTGCCCTATCCCTTGGTGATGTCAGACCTGGCCGACGCCGGTCTCCACGACGTGGCGTGGGATCGCTGCAGCGAGTTCGTGTCGACGCTGCAACAGCAGGACCTGCGCCACGGCGCCATGCTGGACGTGCTGGCGGCGGTGGCGGGGGATGAACCGGACGTATCGGAATACCTGTTGCGCGACTCGGACTTCGACCCCGAATTCGCCACCCTGAGGCAGGCGCGGGCCATCATCACGACGGCACGGCGGCAGGGGCTGGACTCGGTGAAGTTGTCCAAGCTGGCGGCGGCCATGGGTCATGAAGCCGAGGAGTTGGGCGTGACTCCGCCGTCGACAGACTACGCCACTGTGAGCATCCTGCTGGGAGCAGCCCGTGATGCCGGATTCCCTCACGACGTCATTGACCGCATTTACCAGGCCGTTGACCCGGGCGGGTATGAAGACGCGCTATACGAGCAGGCTGCGGGTCTGCGGGAGTTCGGTGACGAAGACGCCGACGGGGCGCTGGACGGATTGCCGCGATTCTACGGTGAGTTTTCCCGTTGAGGCATTGCTCCCCAAGTGCTAAAGTTTCGGTAACATTTCTCGGTGAGGCAATAGGCCGGCAGGACTTATTGTCGTCTATCATGGCATGATGCAGAGATCAACCATCGTTTATCTTATAGCAGAAGGAGAGCAGCATGCAGGCCATTAACACCACGTTTCGCCAACTTATAGAGGGCACGAAACAGTTCATAATTCCGGTATTCCAACGCGATTATGCATGGGGTTCGGCGAATTGGGAACAGCTTTGGAATGACATCCGCGATGGAGACCGTGGCCATTTCGTAGGGTCGGTGGTACACATTCCGGACAGAACCGTCGCTGCCAGACCCAGCCAATTGGTCATTGATGGTCAACAGCGGTTGACCACTTTGACTATCCTATGCACCGCCCTCCGCGATCGCATCAAGCACGATGATGTGGACGCCGTCGAGGGTCTTCCAACACCTGAGCAAGTGGATGCATATTTCATCAGTAATACCCTGGAGACAGGCGATTTCCGGTACAAGTTGCGTCTCAGAGATGCCGACGACGAAACGTTGCGCGCCGTGATCGACAGCAAAGATTTCAGCGATTTGGGCGACCATAAGTCTGTCCGTGTAGTCGAAGCCTATGAATATTTCATGGGTAGGCTCAAGAAAGACGATGCAAACCTTGCGGCAATATATCGCGGAGTGAGCGAACTAAGGATAGTGGAGATTTCCTTGGATCGTGCAATGGACGACCCGCAGGCGGTTTTTGAGAGTATCAACTCCACTGGTGTCCGCCTTACACAGGGAGACTTGGTACGCAACTACTTGCTGATGGGACTGCAAGTAACCGAGCAGACGAGGTTATACCAAGAATACTGGCAGCGTATCGAGTCGCTGTTCCGAGGTCAGGATGGAACGATCAACGATACCGCAATGAATTTATTCCTCCGCGACTATATCGCCCTGAAGCAAAAAGCCACAAGGGAGTCCCAAATACCTCACATATATGAAGAGTTCAAACGATACCGTGACGACCTATCGCCGGAAATTACATTGGAGCAATTGCTTTCCGATATACGGCGGTTTGCCGGTTACTACGCCACATGGAACGGGCGAGGCACTATGCTTTCGGCGAGACTTACCGAGTCGATGCGCAACGTACGCAGCCGTGGGAATACAACCGGAGTGCTCATCATGCGGCTCTATGATTGCCATGCCAGCGGCACGTTGTCGTCCAACGACTTTGTGGCGGCTCTCCGCCTCATTGACAGCTACTTGCTGCGCCACGCCGTTTGCGGCAATCAGATTCGCAGCTTTTGGCGGATTTTTGCCGAGATGAACCGCGACATTGAGGACGAGTCACCATCGGTCTCATTGCACAAAACGATGGCGGAAGAGCGGGGCAACGACGGTTTCTGGAATTTCCCCTCGGACGATGCCTTCGTGCGCGCTTTTCAAGAGAGAAACCTCTATTCGCTCCAAATCTGCCGACACATCTTGGATAGGCTAGAGAATGAAGATGAGCGCGAACCGAGTCCAGTCGGGGATTATAGTATTGAACACATCATGCCGCAGACATTGACTGAGGAATGGCAGGATATGCTCGGTGAGGATGCTGATGAGATCCATCAAGAGAAACTTCATCGGTTGGGTAACCTTACCCTGACAGGATTTAACTCCGAGTACTCAAACAGCTCCTTCGACACGAAGAAGACTAGGCCCAACGGATTCAAAGAGAGCGCGGTACGACTGAATCTGTATGTGCGAAATCAGTCGGAATGGACAGTTGCCCAAATTGAAGAACGTGGCAAGCTACTTGCACAGCGTGCGTTGACAATTTGGCGACACCCGCAAGTGATCTGATTGGGTCATACCGACATACCGTGAAGATAACATCCAAGCCTGGCTCTGCCAGGCTACAAATACCGCAAGGCCGAACCGGCGGATTCGTCGCGGGTGTAACGGCCGACCATGCCGCCGCCCTGCTTCCAGCGGCCCTGGCGTTCGATCTCGTGGGTGGGCGCGCCGTTCTGAGCCATGCGGCGGATGATCTGCGAGTCCGACAGCCCGATCACTCTCTGCCTGCCGTCAGCGCCCACCGGTCGGATGGCGTCCAGGGCCCGCCTGCCGGCGGGGGTAACGGCCACCACCGCCCCTTGGGCTTCCACGGCGGTCTTGGAGCGGACCACGGTGATGCGGCCGCTGCCATCATCCCAGCGCTGGGCGTCTCGTCTCCCCAGGTCAGCGCCGCCGCCCCGCTGCGCCGCAACCCCCCGTGAGAAAGGACAGCCACCAGGGCCAGGTCGAAGCGAGCGCGCTCGGCGGCCTGCGCGGGGGTTTCTACCCCACGACCGCGGCGACAGGGTTGGACGGCGGTGAGCCGGATCACGGCCAGGACGTCGGCGGTGAGGGCGCCGGCCTGCCGCTGGGGCCTGGCCAACCGACGGCCCAACCCTTCAGGGACTCGCGTACTCCACGATCCTTGCCGGGAGAGTCATGGCCGGCCAACTCGTGGACCTTGGCGATGGCGGAGGTGACCAGGCGCAGGGTGGCGATGCTGGCGCCATCACCGGCGCGGACCGCCAGGTAGCGGGCTACGGTGAGGGGCTCGGCCGGCAGGGCGCGCAGGTCCACGTCGCCGCACCATTCATCGAAAAGCTTCCACTGGATCTGATAGACACGCCTGGTGTTGTCGGAGAGGACGGACTCCAGGGCGTCGCCGACGCCCTGGTCGGCGGCGCGCAGCTCCGGGAGGGACGGGGGCGGGCGGGGGACGATCTGGGTGTCAGAAATGACGGTCATGGGCAAGTCTCCGGCGGCGGGATTACTGCGCGATTTCGGCGGCTGAAAGCTGCGCGATAACGGTTTATCGCGCAGCTATTCATTGTGGCGATCCACCCCAGTCACCGGCACTGGTTCAGGTCGGTTAGGTGGAAATTATCTCCGACCCGATGTTTCGAGTGCGGCGGATCCAATCGGGACGTTAATTCGTTTGTTTGTGTTGGACGAAATGCGGCCCAGCGCAACTTCGACGTCATCACGGTTCAGCATCAGCCCGCAAGCTAGACTGCATCTTTTTCAAGCGGGTACCCTTCATCCCGGAGCCGACCGAGCACCTCGACTGCTTGGCGACATTGCCGAGATGAAGGCATTTTTTCGGACGCTGAAGCTGCCGTTTCCAATATTCGCTCATCAATCTGTGCGAGAAGACCTTTCGAAACGCCCCAATCTCTGAGAGCAAGCCAGAATTCGGTGCCCATCTCCGCTACGAAGATCTCGGCTTGCATATTGTCCAACTCTCTTTGGTCCTTGATTGCGCTTCTTTCAGAACCGCCCCGCTCTGCCTCGCTCAGCAATTCTGCTTCCAAGGCAACAGGCCAACGGACGACCAGTGATTGGATCCGGGCCCAGCACGCCTGTTGCTTTGCCCATTCCGTCACGTTGCGCATGCCCACTGGAGGTTCGACTATCACGTCGTTCGCCGCCTTCGCCGCCAAGGTGAGAGCCTCGTGTAGATTGGCGGAGATTTCCTGGCGATTCCAGATCCTTTCGAAGTTCAGCGACCTGCCGCTGCCTTCAATGTCGTGGCCCAGCTTGGCAATAGAGTGGGCTACGATATTTGCTCGGTAACCGCCTTGGTACCAGGGTTGGTTCGAAACCAACCTCTCGACCGATCTGAACACTATCGCCTTCGCCACAACCTCCCTGTAGAACATCTCGTTGAACCGAGCGGCGTTCCTATCCCAATCCGGCCCTATGGACTTGGCGAACTCCGCGAAATTCTTCTGCGCTCCCCTGCTGACTATGTGCGGCTGGCCACGCCAGACGTTCAGGAATTTGGCGACATCGGTCTTGGAAAACACTTGGTTTTTGGGATATTCCAGATCGAATTGCCTCCTGGCAGATTGAGATAGCCGACCTCGAGCGTCTTGATACTGCCCGCGTGCCCGCTCGTAGAACCATTTGGATTCACGGAAACTCCCGTCCTTAGCTGGAGCGTACAATCGCCGCGAGAATTCCTCCAAACGGATGTGGAACGGGTGATTGGAAAAGAAATCGGCAGCGCTCACTCGATTTTGGCTGTTAGCGTACTCCGATATTTTGGGAACGATCTCGAGGGCCCTGTCGGGGTCAACAATCGACAATTTCATCTGGACGAAGATGCGGTCCAGATCCACTTCTCGGTTCCGCATTGCTGCATGAATGGACGCGGTGGTTTGTCCCCCGTTCACAATCTGGAAGTTGTGCATTTTGGTGAGCAACAAGGAACCGCCGTGCATTTCGGTTTCCACGCTCTCGGCGGTGGCGGTTATACCGTTGTTGTAGGCGAAAAACATCTCTGGGTTGTTCTCGATGGTACGCCGGATCCCCTGGTTTACGTTTCCGCGCGCCTGCAGAAATACGCGAACGTTTTGCTCCAGCAGCCGGGAAGTCCAGCGGTCGTAGATCGTGGCCAGTTGCTTTCCAGGAAATACCGTAAGATAGGCCTCGTATTGGCCGGCTTCAACATGAGCTGGCAACAAAACCAACGGACCGCCGAACTGCTCCATGTCGACCACGATTTCCTCGCGTTCCCTCCCTGACATCGCATAACGGTGGAAGCGTCCCAAGTCCCAGACACTGTACGTCACCGGTATTCCTTGAAATTCGCCCGCCTCGTGGCCGTCAACGCGAGCGCTCAGCATTTTGTTGCTGATCAGGAGCAGGCGCAGCTTGGAAACCCTTCTCCATCGCGCGGAGATGAGATCCGCAAGCCCGAATGCGGGCGACGATTCCTCCAGGCTGCCGCGGAACCTGTCGTCCAGAGATCTTGCGAGAAAGTTACCTACCCTCCTGAAGTTCGCCTCCATTTCTGTGGCGGTCAACGTTGCCACGCTTGAGTTCTGATTGAAATCGGCCACAATGAGGTTGAGAACCCCGTCGGCCTCAAGTGGATCGCCTCCGTAGCCGTCGACCCTCAGCCCCCGTGGACCGACGTAATGAACCCGGTCCGCTGTCTCCAGGTCCCCAGCATCCATCACCATCGTGGTGCAGACGTCGAAAAAAGCATCCTCCGCGAAGACGCCGCCAGCGTCGGCCAAATTGTGCACCTCCTGGAAGAGCTCGTGGTGAAACTCGTGAACATCAATCGCCATGGCAGACTCGTTTCTCCTCCAAAATGCCGGCAAGAGCACTCACAGAGGTTTTGAATTGGGCGCATTCGTGCAGTGCTATGCAGTAGCGTACATCGGATACGCCGGAACGCAACTCTCCCCGTGTGATGCGTGGAAATGCGTCGTTGACCAGGTAGAGATTGGTATCGCCTTCAGACCATCGAAAGTCTGAATAATCGTCCTCCGGATCCAACCCCGCTGCCAACAATAGCGTTTCAAATAACTCGGCGGCGGGAGGGCTCGTGAGAAAAAGCTGACCGAGAATTCGGTCCGCAACATCACGAACGCTCGCCGCGTCTTCGTCATGCTCGGTAGATTGGTTCAACTCCAGCACATGGAGAAAAAGCGCATCCAATCCGGAAGCGTCAAGTTGATCCTCGGATGTAATCGTGATCTTCGGGGTTGCCCCTGCCCGATGTGCCTTGGATTCAACCTGGACCAGGCCAATTTCGAAGTCCTTCGGGGATGTTGTTGTCCAGCGATTCTGTCCTGTTAAATGGAAAGCGAAAATGTCCCTTTGGTTAGTTGGCTACGGTTGCGGATTTGCGTAGCGCTTTCAGCTTGGCGCGCTCCTGGGCGCTGAGCTTCTTGGTGGGCGGTTGCTCGGCGTAAGCGTACTTACGCACGGTGTCTCGTGCGATCCCGAGTTCCTTGGCAATGGCCCGCAGGGACAGACCTTTCAGCCTGGCCTGCTGGATCGCCTTCCACCGGGCCTTCTGGGTGGGCGTCGGCGTACGCCCCCATGTGGCCGGCGCCTTGCTGACGACGTCCTTTTCGGCAACGGTCTTGACCCTGGCCTCGTCGATACGCACCGGTTCCAAGGCGGCCAGACGCCGTTGCGGGGACTTGCTGATGTGGTGGTCGCCCACGCTGCTGACGATGCGCCGGAGCTCGGGGCCGGGAGACCAGGGGCTGACTGCAGCCCACAGTGCGCCCATGCGCGGCGGGGGTTCCTGCGTGGCTACCGTATGCCCCTGGTACTGAACGATGAGTTCGCTGTCGGGGCGTTCCAAGACCTCCACCCGCAATCCGGCGTAGCTGGGACGTTCCCGATCCGGCAGCAGTTGCAGGACCCGCCAGTGGTACTTCACCGTGTTGTCCCGGCCCACCTTGCGGGTGTGCTTGAAGCACAGGGTCTCGGAAAGACACAGGTCGGCGGCCACTGGGCGGTAGGCCGCGTCCGGATGCTCGGGTTGCACGGCGAAACGGGCGTTGAAGCGCGGCAGGAAGTCCCGCAGCACCGCCGTGGCCTGGCCAATGGTCCTGGCGTCCGCCAGGCGCAGTTCGGTGACCAAGCGGTCCTGAAAGGTCTCCGCCATGCGTTCCACTCGGCCCTTGGCCTGGGGTGAGCGGGCGAAGATCTGCCGGATGCCCAATTCCTGCAGGCCACGGGTGAACTGGGTGGCTTCCCCCGCCGTCTCCGGCGGGCGGGCGTTGTGCTTGAAGACGGCGTGGCGGTCGCTGTACAGCGCCAGGGGAATGCCCCAGCGCTGGATCAGGCCATCCAACAGCATGAAGTAGCCTCGGGTGTCCTCGCCGGTGCGGAAGACGGCGTTGACCGCCGTGCCGGTGGCGTCGTCCACGGCCAAGAGCAGGGCGAATTTGGGTCCCCGGTCCTCCAACCAGGCGTGATGGCTGCCGTCCAATTGCACCAGCATCCCAGCCTGGGGCATCCGATGGCGGCGGAAACGGTGTTGTGGTGAGCGCCGGCTGCGGGGACTGCCGATGCCCGCTTTGGTGAGAATGCGGCGCACCGTGGGCCGGCTGAGGTCGATGCCCTCCCGCTCGCTCAGCAGCTCGGTGAAGTGGGTGTGGTTGGCGCCCTCATAGCGCTGGGTGGCCAGTTCTACCACCGCGGCAGCCTGCGCTGGCGGTATGGCGTTGTGGGGACGGCGGCCGCGGTTGCCGTGGGCGAGGGCGGCGGCGCCTTGCTCGCGGTAGGCCGCCAGCAGCCGGCGGGCGTGCCGTTGGCTGACCCCCAGCAGCTCGGCGGCCTGGGCGATGGGCACCTGGTATTCCAAAACGGAGTTCAGCACGGATAGTCTGGCTTGTTCTCGTTGGTTCAATGTCACATCCTTCATGGGTGACATTTTCGCTGAACAGTTAGCTCATGACGGAATCGTAGATCAGCAACAGGCGATTTTCACGGACATCCAGCCACCCTGGGAGCGCGGTGAATTGACTATTATCAGGTTGTAGTTTGCGGGTCAATCACCCCCTTTGCGCCCAGTAGCGCGCGGTGCGGCGATAATCGTTCTCGATAGCTGGCGCCTTCGATAACGATCTGGTAACTGGCGTTGGCCAGCCGGTCCAAGGCGCTGTTGCCCAGGATGGGGTCATCGAAGAGACCCAGCCATTCGTCCACGCCCGGTTGCTGGTGATGACGAAGCTGGACGCCCGATGCCGATTGAGGATGAGTTCGTAGAGGTCGGCGGACTGCTGAGCGGTCAGGCCATGGAGACCCAGGTCATCGAGGATGAGCAGGTCGGGCGTGAGGAAAGATCGGAAGGCGCGGTCTGTTGAGTTGTCCACTCTGGCCTGGGTCATGGCTCTGAAGAAGTCGTCGGCGTGGCTGAAGCGCACGGAGTATCCGGCTCGGATGGCAGCGTAGCCCAGGGCCTGGGCGAAGAATCTCTTGCCGACACCGGCGGGGCCTACCAGCAGGACGTGCTCGTGCCGATCGAGAAACTCCAGGGAGAATACGGCATCCAGCAGACGGCGATCCAGGGTAATTGACGCTGACCAGTCGAAGTCCTCCAGGCGGCAGGTCTCCTCGAAACCGGCATTGTGCAGGCGGAGTTCGACGCGGCGGTGGGCGCGGCGATTGACCTCGTCGCTGAGGATGATTTCCAGGAATGAGGCGTAGTCCAGCTGCTCCCTTCGGGCCAGGGCAATGCGTTCCGGCAGAGTGACGGACAAAGCGCCCAGTTTAAGGCTCTTGAGCAGCGGGGTGAGTTCGGTGATGCGGGTCATGATCTACCTCCAGCAGCAAGGGCGAAGACGGAGCCGGGTCGGGCGAAACGGCCAGCTGGCATGGGTGATGGAAGCTGAGGCATGGCCTCCTGTTCCAGAGCCTGCACCAGGATGCGCTCGACACGGCGCACGTCGATGAGGTCGACGGCCAGGGCACGCTGGCAGGCGGCACCAAGACGCTCAGCGGTGTAGCGCTCCCCCAGACGGATCAGCTTGTGCCCCTGCCTGATCTTCGACCAGGTATGCTGGTCGTCGAAGAGCCGTTGGGCGAATTGGGCTACCGCCGGTCCCAGCAGAGCAGCGCTGCGCTTGATGCGCTCCGGTGCCTTCATGGTGTAGGCGGTGAGCTCGGCGGGATAATCGTCGTGATCGGTGGCGCGGCCGCCCTTGGGTTGACGCTGGTGGATCTTGACCAGCTTGCCCAGGTGGTAGATGCGCACCAGCTTGCTGTCCAGCCTGATTTCCACCTTCTGACCCGGTGGACAGGACGATGATGGCACCGAGTAGAGTGCGTACTGGCAGGCCACGTGATGGTCGGGATGGACCTTGGCGGTGCGCCAGTGGGTGATTTCATAGGGTTCCCCATCCCAGGGCAGCAGGGTATGACGCTCCTCATCCTGGAAGACCACCAGGGGCTGACGGCGGGTGGTGCCGTGGAACCGCTGGCGAGCCACCTCCATGCACCAGCGCCGCGCTTCATGGCGAAGATGAGCCAACCCGTTGAAATCGCCGCCCTTGAAGAGGCGCTCCCTGGCATAGGAAACGCTCCGTTCCACCTTGGGCTTGTCCTTGGGATGACGGACCCGGGCCGGATCGGCGACGAAGCCGCGGTGCTGGGAGTATTCCAGAAAACCCCGGGGCAGTCTGGGATGCAACGGGTCCGGACCGGCTACAGCGGTGGGGAAATTGTCGATGACCAGATACCTGGGCACGCCACCGAAAAATGCCCACGCCGCTTCCAGCCCGGCGATCACGTCCTCCAACTTCTGGCTATGCGTCGGCCAGACGAAACAATGCCGCGAGTACGACAGCACGATGATCAGTGCCCACACCACCTTGCGGCGGCCGGTCGCTGGATCGGTGATCATCCCCAGCCGGCCGAAGTCCGCCTCGGCCACCTCGCCGGCCGCGGTGTCGGCCATCCGCACCGTGCGGACACTGCGCCGTCCCCAGTTGCGCTTCCTGATGAACCGCCGCAACGACGTGTACGACACCGTGCAGCCCCGCGCCGTAATCAACTCCCTGGCTCGACTTTACGCAAAATTTAGAGGAAGCAACGGATGCCATCACGTTGGGACGCCGCCACTCATGGCTGGAGTCGGAGGGTTTTTCACTATCCGCTGCCAACGCTGATGTCCAGGAACTTCCGGCTACCCCGTACCATTGAGTTGCAACCTCTCTCGCTTACGCCGCTTAAAATGCGTAAAGTCGAGCCTGGATGCGGGTCACCGTCAGACGGTCGCCGGTGAGCCACTGGTAAATCTGGTCGGCCCACGGAGCCAGGCTGTCCTCAACCGGCGTCTCCACTCGCTTGGGACCAGCCCGGCTGATCCCAGCCAATCTGCTCAACTGCTCCTCGTCGGGAGCTGGGCCATCCTGCACTACACCCGCCGCTTTTGCCGCGGCCAGAGCCTGCCCCTGCGAAAGCAGGGGTACTTCCGCACCGTCGCCCGCGACAACCCGATCCCTTCCGCTATCCGACGCTGACTGCTTCCTGCCTGCCAGCGGCGAATTACTTCCTGTATTTCCACTCGGAGCACCTCCTTGTACGCCATCGCTGCACCTCAAAATCGAAGTGCGACAATGGTCGCCTCGGTGGCGCCCACCGGTGGTCATAGACCTTGGCGAACTGGCCATAGTTCGCGGCGATTTCGTCGTTTACTGGTACATAGTTCCTGGCGTTTTACGCCAAGAGTCGCGCAGCTTGATTGTCGCCGAGTTTTGAGCTTGGGAACGCATCTCCCCCAAATGGTCGCGTTGAGGCGAGGTGAAGACGAAAGAACAATGTCGGGGAAATGCTGGTCCGGGCGGTGTTTGCAGTTAAGATGAAAAACCCCGCAGGTAAATCTCTGCGGGGTGCGACCAAAGTGGGGCGAGTTGATTTCAGGGATTGGTCAATCGCTGTTAGGATTGTCCGTCCCTGGAGGAGGCTCGTTGAATTCCACGCCCTGAGTTTCGGCTTCTTGCTTGCGTAGCAGCCAAGCGCGCCAGAGTTCATCTTGCGCTTGCGCGCCCTGGGCTCGGTGGCGTTCGATGACTGGGGCTACGAACCTGTTGATGGGTGGTGTCAAGAAAAAGCCGCCACGGTTCGTGTGGCGGCTCAAGATGGTAGGAGTGGCGGGTGCTAAATTGGTACTGGATCCCTGAGTTCGTGGAGGTCCATGCGATCAACGCAGAGGCGGTATCCTTCTGGGTCCCGTCGCTCGAATTCGTCGAGGATTTGATGGATGCCGTGGTGCTCGAAGGCACGGTAGTCTTGCTCAAAAGCGGGAGTATGCTTGATGTAAGCAAGTAATTGCGATTTCCTAGCCTTGATCTGTCCGGTTGTCATGATGTTCCCCCCGCGAAAAGCATCCGCACTTTGTCTCGCGCGGACTGATATTTTATTGCAAGTTGGTTGTCGTTGTCTATCGGCGAGGCTCGTTGGAGTCGTGAGACTGGAGCGTTGTGGACATCGGGGCTGCCCGAGGTAGTGGGCTCTGGCAACCCGAACGCCTGTGGCGTGAACGCCTCTGAGTAAACGAGTGTGTCGTTGTTGTAAACGACGTAATGGTCTTCGTCAGAGTTCACCATCACGTCGTAGTTGAGCAGCACGGCGTGGAGTCCTACCTGTCTGCGGTCTTGGTGAATGGCTTGTAGGTCGCAGGGGTCGGCATCGTGAAGCCGTCTGACTTCGGCTATGAATTGTTGAAGTGGCATGGATTCAATAGGTGCCAATTCGGTCATGCGAGCGTCGGGGCGTAGTTTGTAAATCATGGCCCAGCCCCAGGTACGGGAAAATCCGAAGTCTTCAATGGCCTCGTATTTGGCGGTTTCGCCTGCGTAATGATTGCCGTCGGTCATGAAACCGGTACCGACCCAGTAACCGTTGAGGTTTTCCGCGATGTGCCTGAAGTCGCTCAGTCCGCGGTAAAGGTTAGTGCCGTGTGCTCGCCGGAAATTTTCGGCAGACAGACCGGTGATGCGGCCTTGGTTATTGAAAACTGCCTGGCTAAGCGCGTGTAAGGCGATCGCACGCGTAGGGTAGGGGGTGAGTGTTTGGTTCAGCGAAACGAGACGGGCAGCAGCGCGGATAGCTGTAGCTACGTCGCGATCGTTGTACGTTGATGGAGCGTGGTCTGGGTGCAAGTTAGTGCCTCTGGGCGTGAATGGCTTCACCTGCGCTACTTCAAAGCAGGTGCAGCCATTTTAACCGACGATGAGGTGGGGTGGTGTCTGGAATTGAACGATCTGGTTGCGGATCGCGGTCGTTGGTGATCCGTGCCCGTTGGGCCTACGGCTGGCGATCGTGATGGGCGGTAACTACTGGTGGGGGCGGATATGCTGGATGCGCAGACCGCAATCGTTGGGTTCGGGCAGTCCGGGTATTGTGGCGGGACGGCAATTGAAGACGGCGATCGAAAGTATCGTAGGTATGTATGATATTGGGATGGTGTTGCGTGCGGTGGACCCGGTTTTTGATGATGCCATGGCACTCATGCAATGCGGTTGACTAGAAAACGGTTTTGGTCGTTAATTTGGCGTATGGATGAACCGGTATCGAGCTTTGGTGGGATGGCGGATCGGAGATGGGAACCGATTTATCGCTGGGCTATCTGGGGCTAACCAGGGAGAAAGCCATAATGAACGCTGACAAGTTGGGTAGGTTGGTGTTTTTGCTCTCGCGAACCGAGGGGAGATATGCCGTGTTGCTCGGTTCGGGCATCTCTAGCGCGGCCGGGATTCCGACCGGTTGGGGCATAGCGATGGATCTCATCAAACAGATGGCGATATCTAATCCCGAATCCACCGATGGACACGGACTGAGGGAGTGAGAACACTGGAAGGGGGTGTGAGGAAATTACAAACGTGATGGCCCGGGCTCGAATTCGGGTAGAGGGGGGGGTTGGCGGCGGTCTGCAGGCGTTTTGGGGGGCGACGATGTCGGCCTGCAGTGGTTGTTGCGAGCGAGATGGCGGGATAAGACGCAGCAAGAGATGCTCGCGGACCGAGCTGGTGCGAGTTTGCGGGGACGTTCAGTTGGCCGGATGGCGGGTCAGTGGCGGTCGTGCGCCGTCAGGAGGGGAGAGGCAGCGCTCGGAATCTGGCGAGGGCGCCACTGAACTGGGCTTCCCAGGGCCAACGCTGGGGCAGATGCAAAGTGCGGCGGCGCGCCGAGCGGGTGAGCCTTCCGGCCATGGAAAAGAAGCGGCGTCGCAGGGTCTTGGTGGTCACGATCTGCTCGCCCAGACCGATGCGCGCCGTCCAGCGTGCCAGGTTGTGGGCGATCACCTGCACCGCCAGCCAGGCCCCCTTCGGCAGGCTCAGGATTGGCGGCGAAGCGGCCTGAGGGGAGATGGTTCAACCCCACGCCGTACTTGAGGTCTCGGATGGCGTTCTCGATCTCGGCGTGGCGCCGATGGTCGGCCTCCAGTGCCAGGGTCTCTCCATCCCGATCGGTGATGAAAGCGTGATAGCTGTAGGTGGCGAAGAGGGCCAACTGGGAACCGGGCGCGGGCTTCACACGCCGGACGATGAGCCGCACCGGCGCGGCGTCGGGCTTGCTCTGGAAGGGAGTGTAGCTGGTTTCGGCCACATCGGTGGCGCCCTCCATCCAGTAGGGGATGGGCGTCCAGTCCTGCTCGGGTATGGCCTCGATGAGACTGCGCAGGCTAGCACTCTGGCGGACGGTGATGGAGAAGCGGACATCCATCCGGCGGCAGGCGGCGACGATGGCGTGGGTGTAGAAGCCGCTGTCGGCCCGCACCGTGAGTTGTCCCCTGGCCCCGGCGTAGCGCACCCGCCCCACCGTCTCACACAGGACACCGTCTCACGCAGGAAGTGGGCGGCGCCCCGAGCGGTGTTGGCCCGGCCCTCGCGCAGCCGGGCCATCAGCACGTCGCCGGTGCCAGCGGCCACGGCCAACAGCGGGTGATAGCCCCTCTTGCCCGTGTAGCCGTGGTCGCGCGCCCCCTCCTTGGCCAGACCGTATGTCTCGCAGATCGTCGAATCCAGGTCGATGGTGAATGGCGCGTCGCCGGGTCCGGCCCCAGCCGACCAGGCCCGGGCCAGCAGCTCGCGGCTGACCCGATCCAATTGGCGGACGTGGCCCCATCGGAAGCTGCGCAGGAACGTCCCCAGGGTGGACGGCGCCTTGACTACGCAGCCCAGGGTCTGGGCGGTTCCCCCGGTGCGCAACACGTCGGCGTCGTCAATGCAGTCGCCGCCCGCCAGCGCCGACGCCACCAGGGTCAGCATCTTGTCGCCCGGGTTCGCCCGCCCCGGCGCATTGCCCAGGTCCAGGTGATGGTCAACCAGTTCACGCAGACCCAGGTGCTGGGCCAACGTGACCGGAAGGAGCAGCCCAGCATTGGCCACCAGGCGGCGGTCGTCAAAGGTGATTTGGATGCGGTCGGGATGGTCAAGTGGTAGCATCTATTGAGTGCTCCTTGTTTCGGGTCGGTTTTGTGATTCCAAAACCATTATCCCCGAAGCACAGGAGCACTTTCTTACCCCTTCAGCACACCGCGACACTCATATCTTCGGTGGATTGGGGCTAAAGAGAAGTGATGCCTTCGGCTTAGTATCCGCAGCGGTGATTCGAGCGATCGTGCATACCGGCCAGGAAAAGGATGTGCGTTCCTGTTGCCAGCCTAATCGGCGGCGAAACAGCGGACCACTCGGTCGGCTCGATCGTCGGATTGCGGCATTTGACAACTGTGCCGTCCGCCACCTTCCGTCAGGTTGGTCGGGAGGCACTGCAGGGTGACATGGACGTACGGCGTGGAGATGTACGCGGGCGCGCGCCGGCCGTGCACGGTGGAAGGCCTGGGCGGTGTCAAGGGCGTCGGCAAAACGTACCACTGGGATGATGCGCGACGGCTCTGACCAGACCCTATTGCCTCATTGAGAAATGTTATCAGGTGATTCTATGCCCCGATCGGCGCAGTACTCGGTGAGGATTCCGTCGACGATCACGCCGTCGTTGTCCGAGTCGATGCCGCGGACGGGATCGGGCAGCTGCCTGCCTGTGGCCTCCGGCCCGGCCATCACCCTGGGTTTCGTGGGCAAGTGGACTACCAACTAGTCTCATTGAGTACAATCGCCGCAATGCCTTGGCGGACTTGATTACGGCATCCATCATTCTGGCGGACTCCGCCTTATTGATACCTGCGTTGGTTCGCCCAAGAGTCATTATGTAAACCGATCCGTGCGGGGATTCCGTCCGACAGGCTCACGCCGGATATCGTCGGCCTGTTTTGGACCCTCCCAATTGCGGATGCGCATCATCATCCGCCCCCAGGTCGTCGTCCCAGCCATCCAATCCACGCCCGTAGCGACGGATTCCGTCGCCACCATAGCGCACCTGGCATTCAGCCTTGCCGTGACCATTCTGATACCGGACTACGCCTCGCCCCAGCGCCTTTCGTCCGCGTTCTTCCCGCAGCTCTCGCCGGCTCCTATTCACAGTAGCGGGCGTAGTCGGCCCTGATCTCCCCCATGGTCAACTTCCCCTTCTCCAGTTGACCACGCAACCGCTCCTCCTTCGCCTCGGCGCTCAGCATTACGGTGCCGCTGGCGCCGGACGTGGTCAGGCGATGCGGGGTGGTGCTGGTGTCCGTCAGGCATACCGCGTACCGACGCACCATACGGTCGTCGGTGTCACACCTCCGCAGGCCAGCATAACCAACAGGCAGTCTGCGATGATATGTTCAGGCCAACTCGGATAGGGTCTGACCCACAGGCAGACTGGCTGAAATGCCTTCACAATGATCTGTCGGCCCAATCTCGAGTTGGCCCAGACGGCATCAACTGTCCAGACGAGCAGTGACTTTATAGGAGCCTGGCTTCAAGCCCCATCGCAGTCTTGTCCGCTCACCTGGCTGGCGTGCCAACCGCGGCGTCATCGCCCAGGAGGTAGCAATGATAGGAGTCCCCGGTCGCGAAGGTAATCGTGATGTTCAGGTGATCATCGGAGTCGACACTCACCAAGACGAGCACGTGGCGGTGGCCATTGCCGGCAAGGTGTCCGCCTCGGCGAACGTCACGCGCCAGCGACTACGCACGGATACGGAGAACTCGAATGGTGGTCCCTGAGTTTGGGGGAAGTTCGCGCCTTCGGGATCGAAGGCACGGGTTCCTACGGCGCTGGCATCGCCCGTTTCCTAACCGGTCGCGGATACACCGTCGTTGAGGTCAACCGACCCGATCGGTCCACCCGCTACCGGAAAGGGAAGAGCGATCCCACCGATGCGGAGATGGCAGCCCGGTCGGTTTTGGCCGGTGTAGCAGATGCCACGCCCAAGTCGGGCCAGGGCGAAGTCGAAATGATCCGCATGCTCAAGATCGCCAAGGACTCGGCCGTCAAGGCCCGCACCCAGGCCATCAACCAGATGAAGGCTTAGGTTGTCACCGCCCCAGCCAAACTTCGCGAAACCCTCGACCGTCTCCCCGCTGGTGCCCTCACCGCCCGGTGCAAGAGTTTTCGTCCCGGTCGTCTGGACAATCCCACGGCGGCGGCCAAGTACGCTCTCCGCTCACTGGCCGGCCGCTACCGCCAACTGAGTGAGGAGATCCACGACCTCAAGGCCGAGCTGGAACGCCTCACCCAGACGGCATCGCCGACGCTGGTCAGCATGTTCGGCGTAGGACCTGACACGGCGGCGACCCTCCTGGTCACCGCTGGGAGCAACCCGGAACGCCTCCATTCCGAGGCTGCCTTCGCCGCGCTGTGCGGGGTGAGTCCGATACCTGCTTCCTCCGGGAAGACCAACCGGCATCGCTTGAACCGAGGTGGCGACCGCCAAGCCAATGCGGCTCTACACCGCATCGTCGTGGTCAGGCTTCGTCACGACCCCCGCACCAAGGCTTACATGTGCCGCCGCACCGGTGAGGGAATGAGCAAGACCGAGGTCATCCGTTGCCTCAAACGCTACGTTGCCCGCGAGGTCTTCTCCGCTCTCCAGAACTCCGCCGCAATAATCAGCAGCGCAGCTTGACATCTATAGGAGCATCATTATCAGCAGCGTGTTCAACAACCGCTGCACGGTTGGTTCTTCCAGGCGCCCCATGACACGCATTCTTCAAGGGCGCCGCAAGCCACTGGGCAGCTAGTCCGGCATACTCTCGTTGAACAGATCGGACGCCACCGCGGCGAATTCGGGATCGATGAAATAGCTCCGCAGCGGGCTGTTGGCCGCCATCGGCCGCGACAGCGCCATGCCCCGCTCCCGCCGGAACCTCCCCAGCACGCGGCCCAACCTAATCAGCAACGAGCGCAACTCCGCCGGCGCCAGGTCGGCCCGTTGGCATAGCACATTGCGGTGGATACCCCTTTCGCCCGCCCGCCACACGTGCCACAACACCCGCCCGGCCACGACATCCAGGCCCGCCGTGAAGTCGGAAGCCAACTCCTCCGTCCAACGGCCGGGCGGCAACGCTGCAGAAGTTGCCGTTGTCCCCGGCTCCGGAACAGTGCCCACCGCCGCTGTTCTCTCCCCCGTTGGGGCAGGGCGCGGCCCATCCCGAACCTCGCCGCCTGCGTTGTCCCCGCCGCCGATGCGGCGCAGCGCCAGGACCACCTCGCCCACCTCGCCCTCCAGTTCCAGGTGCAACTTCACCATTTCAGTCGTTCCCGCAGGCAGCCTGCCGCCGGCGGCTCCACCACCACCCCATGGCGATTGCCGCGCCAATGGCGACTACGGACATTCCCACCGTGAACGGCAGCGTCATCATGATTATCAGCCGGCTGGCTTCCGGACTGGCGCCCGTTACCGTGACGCCCAACATGGACTGGATTATCACCGCGAGGATCAGGACCACCCATACGCCGGCGACGGTCCAGACTGTTCTTCGCACAATGGAGTTCGACATGGCGGCACCTGCGCAAATCGGATCTGCTGATTGCCCGTAGATTATACAGTTCGGCCACTCCTGATCGACGACAATTGTCCTGCCGGCCTCGCATTGCCGTAATGAAAAGGTTGCTTATCGGCGGGTGATTGCCTCAAATAGAAGGTGATTGACCGACCAACAGCAACCTGATATCTGTCACTGCACCGCGCTCCCAGGGTGGACGAGTGTCCGTGTGAATCGCCAGCCTATTCACGTTGAACATTGACCCTGACGCAGTGATTCCGACGAACAGGCGAGTGGAAAAACCGCGATGGAGGTTACGGCGATGGTGCTGATGGTCACGATTGGCGCACCTGCCGACTGAGGGCTTAATCCGAAAGGGTCGGGCACTTTTTACCAGGTGGTAACATCGTGCCCAACGGCGTTTCTGGTGATGGGAGATGATGATATCCCGGGCGTACATATTCCTGACGATTGGGCGACAGCTGGCGAAGGCGACGACGACGGCAGCCGATCACGTTCCGGATGGTACACCGGAGGAGCGATCTCAAATTGCCCATCACGTCGCGGCCGTCTACCGGATTCTGAGAGCTGCGACAGTGCGACGCGGGGAGATTGGCGAATTCCCCCTGCTGGGGCTGGGACCGGCCACTCCCAACGACAGCCAGACCCAGCGTTTGGAGCGACTTCAAAACGGGACCCGCCAGTTCAGGCACACCTTTCGTCGGTACCGGCGACGCCTGAATGGAGCGGAGCGGGAACAGGCGATGTCCCATATCAGGATCCTGGCTCGGATCGTGTCCGAGATCGCTACGCGAACCCGAGCGCAGCGTTGGTGATGTGGATCACCGCATCCGCTCACATCACGATGTAGATCGCCATGAGCTATCGGCCACATTTGCCTGGCTTATGACCGCCCTGGAGTTCCAACAGGCGACCTTCGCGGAACCTGCTGGCCAGCAACGACGGACGTATCGTAGGCAACGAGCAACGCAACCCGCGTTGTATGTCCGCTGCGGGCGGTCAGCAGTTCGTCGACCGCACCCCCGCAGCGGTGAGACCATTCTATTCGGCTGGTGGCCTGCGGCGTAAGGGCCAAGTGTCACCAGAATGCCGGCGCCGGCGCCGGGTCGGGCGAGGCGCCGCGGCGGGTTACAATGACGACAGCCATTCCCTCTTCAGGAGCGTCCATCCATGACCACCCCTTCCGAAGCCGTCGAAATCTACTGCGTCAAGTGCAAGGCCAAGACCGCCTCCAGGGACATCGAGGCCGTCACCATGAAGAACGGCCGCGCTGCCGCCCAGGCCATCTGCGTTGACTGCGGCGCGAAGAAGTTCCGCATCGGCGCTCTCCCTGCATCGTAGGATTGTTCAAGTCGGCGGCGTCGGCACGATATCCGTAATCTGTGGTGCGCCGGATTCGGGGCGATGTGGGCTGTTGCCTGGGCTGCTGAATCGTAGTTCTGCCCGACTGGCCCAGGACGATTCGGCGACTGCCGACGCAGTGTCGCCGCGGTGCTTTACATAGCGCCGTGCAGGGCGCGCTAAAGCCCGGCGTCGCTGTTGAGGCGGTCTGGCTGGTCGATGATTTACGTGCCGCGCATGAGTGCAGCCGTTGCAGATTGCATTTTCTATGGTCAATAGTGTCGATGCTCTACGATTAGGTCAGTGGCTAACAGTCCAGCGAGAATGATGCTCCTATAGATGTCAAGCTGCGCTGCCGATTATTCCGGCAGAGTGCTGGAGAGCGGAGAAGACCTCGCGAGCAACCTGGCGTTTGAGGCAACGGATGACTTCGGTCTTGTTCATTCCCTCGCCGGTGCGACGGCGCATGTATGCCGTGGTCCGGCAATCCTGACGATGCCCGGACCACAACGATGCGATAGAGAGCCGCATTGGCCTGGCGGTCGCCACCTCGGTTCAAGCGATGTCGGTTGGTCTTGCCGGAGGAAGCAGGTATCGGGCTCACTCCGCACAAGGATGCGAAGGCGGCTTCTGAGTGGAGGCGTTCCGGGTTGCTCCCAGCAGCGATCAGCAGTGTCGCCGCGGTGTCTGGTCCTACGCCGAAGACACTGACCAGGGCTGGCGCTGCCGTCCTGGTGAGTCGTTCCAGCTCGGCCTTCAGGTCGTGTATCTTCTTGCTGAGTTGATAGTAGCGGCTGGCCAGCGAGCGAAGACCGTACTTGGCCGCCGCCGTTTACATATGCATGAGTCGGCGTATGGCTTGCAGAATGTCCGCAAAGTTTCGATATCGAACATCGACCAGGATCGGCAACAGCATGGCTCCTTGGCCGGCGCAATCATCGCTCCGATGAGGAGGACGGCAGCAGGGCGTCGTCGGTATGGAATTCGCGCATCAGCTGGGCCAGCAGGAAGAAAATGTTCTCCACGGCGTTGGTGGCCTCGACGATCAGACGGCGGCGCTCAGGGTCATCGTCCGGTTCGGTGGGCAGGTACCTGGACCGGACTTCCTGCATCATCACCCGGCGGTCTCCCATCAGCTCAACGACAAACTCCCAGGATTCGGGATCGTCGTCTTCCAGGGCGTCCAGGAAAATCAGAAAGGCGGCATCGGTCCCCTCCACCACGCTCGCGCGGAAGGCTTCCAGCGCGGGATCTCCGGGTAACTGCCGCAGTACGTCGGGCAGAGTCGCGAACTGTTCTTCCAGCCAGGCGATCAACCTCTGGCGGTTCAGCATGGCGCTATGGCGTTCGCCGCTGACGCCGGGGTGCTGACGGGACAGCTCACCCAGAAACTCGTCGATCCGAGCGTTGACTTCCCGAGTGGAGTCGCGGACCGTGCCCAGGGCCTCTCCCATACGGGCTCTGTCCAGGTAATCCGAGAAGGTCCGGAGCACCCGGGCCTGCTCCAGGTGCACCAGGTCCAGGGCCGTGTCAACGTCGTCAATGGCCCGGTCGTGGATGTACCGGGTCTGGGACTGCTGTTCTTCGTCGCTGGCCGGCCAGAAACGGGAGAACAATCGCATGGTCCACTCCGGAGCGGACAGCACGACGATGCGGGAGGGCATACCGAAAATGATGACGGCGATGGCCATTTGAGGGCCCAGGCCGATGTCCAGGACGGTTACGGCGGCCTTGACCAGCGGTACGCCGAGGTACACCTCTACGTAGAGCAGGGGAACCAGTATCGCCGCTGAGAAGAAACACTGGCCGGCCCAGAACATGCCGATCTGGCGGGCGGTGCCCCTCAAGTTTGCGGAAACTACCACCACGCTGATGCCGAGGCCGACGTAAGACCCGTAGATATACATCAACACCTGTTCGACGCCCACCAGATTTGCCGCGGCCAGCCCGATGCCGAAGGCCACTACCGGCACCAGCGCCTGCACCATGAACGTGAGCAGCGCCCCGAGGACGAACGACAGCAGGATGGAACGGGTTGAGATGTCCAGCGCGGCCCGGAACCACGGCTGGTCCGCCAGGGGCGCAGCCGACTCCTTGATTAGCGCCAGGCCCAACAACAGCGCGGCGATTCCGAACAGCATTGCGCCGGTTGCCCGGTAATTGCCCCGCCGGGCCCGCGTAATCACGATGCTCCCCACGCCCAGGCCACCGAGGGCGACCAGCCTGATGTCCAGGGTAACTATCAGCAGGATAAGTCCCACGCCCAACTGGGCGCCCAGCGCGATGGGATAACCCTGCCGCGCGGAAATCAGACCCGACCGCACCATGCTGACGGTGATAAAGGTAACCGCCGGCGAACTCTGAGTAATCGCGCCGGCCAGCGACCCCCAGCCGAATGCCGCAAAACGGTTGTCGGCCAAACGGCTGGCCAGCATCCGCAGCCGGGGGCCAACCAGCGCCTTCAGATTCTCCGACAGCATCCACATCCCGAAGAAGAGCAGCCCCACTCCTCCCAGGATACCGGCGAACACTTCAACCATAAAATCACCTGCCCGGCGTCAAAGCGTCGGACTAATTGTCGTTAATCACCGGCTCCTATTTACAGTAGCGGGCGTAGTCGGCCCTGATCTTCCCCATCGTGACCTCCCCTCGCTCCAATTGATCCCGCAACCGCTCCTCCATCGCCTCGGCGCTCAGCGTTACGGTCCCGATCGCGTCGGACGTGGTCATGCGATGCAGGGTGGTGTTGGTGTCCGTCAGGCATTTGGCGTATCGACGCACCATACGGTCGTCGGTGTCACCCCCGCAGGCCAGCATAACCAACAGGCCGACCATTATCGTCAGTGTGTTCAACAACCGATGCACGGTTCGTTCTTCCAGGCGCCGTATGACACGCATTCGTCAGGGGCGCCTCAAGCCACTGGACAGCTGGTCCGCCGTCCTCTCCCCGAGCAGACCGGACGCCGCCGCGGCGAAGTCGGGACCGACGAAGTAGCTCTGCAACGGGCTGTTGGCCGCCACCGGCCGCGACAGCGCCATGCCCCGCTCCCGCTGGAACCTCCTCAGCACGTGGCCCATCCTTATCAGCAACGAGCGTAACTCCACCGGCGTCAGGTCGGCCCGTTGGCAAAGTACATTGCGGTGGATACCCCTTTCACCCGCCCGCCACACTTGGAACAGCACCCGTCTGGCCACTACGTCCAGGCTCACCGTGAAGTCAGGAGCCAGCTCCTGCGTCCAGCGGCCGGGCACCAATGTTCCAGAAGTTACCATTGTCCCCGGCTCCGGAACAGTGTCCACAGCCGATGTTCTCTTCCCCGCTGGGCTGGTTCCTGTTGCCTCATTTACGGAATCGCGCCGCATCAATCAGTGTCTTGCCGTCTGGGTGGCCCGCCACCCAGGCTGTGGTTCGCCGGAACGTGGCCATGCCGACGCAACGCGGCGATCAGTGCGCCGGCCTGCTGTGTGTCCAACTCGTCAAAGCGAGCGGGCGCTTCGGCCCAGCGACCCTTGACCATGGGCCAAGTGGTGTTGGCCTTGGCCAGTAGCCGCTCCAGGTACCGCAGCTGTGCGGTGGTAGCTCGTTCCATCATCTCGCACCTCGCTTCGCGGCGGATGTCGTCCAACACGTCGGCGATCAGGTTCCGATCAATATCGATGGGTCGCCGTTTCCATAGGCGACGGGATGCCCGCCTCGTTCAGTTGTCCCACGATGTCCCGTTCCGTACTCAACACGAACTCCGCGCCCCCCAGGTATTCCGACGACCCGTTCAGAAGTTCAACTACCAGTGTTTTACTGCCCAGTCCTGAAATGCATAATGCTGAAAGCGTTACCTTGCGCCCCCAACTCCGGTCGTCCGGAACGGTATAGAGTAGATAACTGCCTGCAACACCGTCTTCGTTGCAATTCGCCACCGGATTGTTCTCATCGTCCACGACCCGAACGCTGACGACATAATCGAGCGTGTCGGAATCACTGTCCTGTACCACTCCGTACTTTTGCGGGGGTATGGGACGCAGACCGCTATCGGAAGCTGACCGGGTCGCGGAACTCACGGCAACACGGGCCGCTGCGACCGCTGTCTCCACTCCGTCGAGGATTGGGATTCTTCGTCTACCGGTGCGGGTCATCGCTCGTCTCTCCTGACGTCGCATGATTGCCTGGGCTCTTCGCGCCCATAGCGAAACTGGCCGCCTGTATAGCAGCCCTCCCCCGTCACTGTGGCGTCACGTCGGTCACGCTCAGCGTGTAGCTCCCCACCTCGTCCCGGTCCCCCGACACCCGCGCGTAGTACGTCCCGCTCTCCGTTGGCGTGAACGCCACCCGGCTGTCCCGGCCGCCCTCGAAGTCGTCGTTGTAGCTGTCCGCCTGGTAATCTCCCGCGCTGTTGTAGATCGCCCGGAAAAAGGTGTCCGGCAGCGTCCCGCCTCCGCCCGGGCTGCCCGTCAGGTCGAACCGGTAGGTCCGCCCTGCCGCCAGATCCACCGCGAACCGGTCCTGATCGCCAGGGGTCCCGATGGCGCCCGTGGCCCAGCCTCCGACCGCGACCCTCCCCGGAGTGGAGTTGTCGTTGGGCAGGTCCGTGTCCCCCTCCGAGACGCTCTGCTCCGGAGTTCCTTCATCCGGAGTTTCTTCGTCTGGATTTCCTTCAGGAGTGGGCGCGGCGGTCGTCTCGACATGCACCCAGCGCGAACGCTCGCTCACCCCGTGCTCGTTGATCGCCTTGATCCGGTAGGTGTACGGGGTCTCCGCCACCACACTCTCGTCGGTGTAGCTGGTGTCGGCGCTGCCCGTATCTTCCACCAGAGTAGTGAACTCGCCCTCGGCGTCGGTATCCCGGTTCCGCCGCAGGATCACGTAGCCGGTGATGCTGTCGTCCCCAGGGTCATCCCAGGTGAGGGTGACGGTGTCGTGAGATACCGTGGCGGACAGCCCCGTTGGCTTGGCGGGCGGCTCCGGCGCAGGGTCAGGGGCTGCGGGAGTGTAGCCCCGCACCCAACTGGAGATCTCGCTCAGTCCGTGGGAGTTGATCGCCTTGATCCGGTACACGTACTGCTTACTCGGCTCCACCGTGTCGTCGGTGTAGGTGGTGTCCGCCGACTCGGTGTCGGGGGCGACGGTGACGAAGGTCCCCTCCTCGTGGATTTCCTTGTCGCGCCGCAGGATCACGTAGCCGGTGATGCTGTCGTCATTGGGGTCATCCCAAGTCAGCGTCACGGTGTCGTGGGAGACCGTGGACGAGAGGCCGGTGGGCCTGGCGGGCGGCTCGGGGGCCGCCACCGCGTCAGTCGCCCCGCTGGTCAGCGTCTCAGCGTTGCCCGCGTCGTCAGTGAAGCTCACCCGAACCTTGATCCCCTTGCCCTCGTCGGCTTCTACCAGGGTGTAACCGGAATCCGTGGCACCCTGAATAGCGGTTTCATCGGCCAGCCACTGGTAGCTGAAGGTGACGGCGTCCAGCCCATCCTCGTCGGCGATGCCCGACGTGTCCGCCGTCAACGTCTCACCCACCTGGGCCGTGCCGTTGATGGTGGGTCCGCCGGTGGCCGGTATGTTAGAGCCAAGCGCCAGGCTCCCGCCGACGCCGGTCCGGATGCCCCTGATGTTTCGGGAAGAGGACTCAACGAACTCGGCCGACTCAACACTGACGGTGACCTCACCACCGCCCGTGGCGGTAACTGTAATGGCATCGCTCTCCAGGCTGCCGGCGGCGACGGTGACGGTATCGTCAGAAAGGTTGCCACCCGCAGCCGACAGGCTTACCGACATGGCTACCGGAGCGCCCTGGGCAACCTTGACCACGATGGCGTTATCGCCTCGCTGCTCCAGTACCGCAGTAAAGGTGAACGGTGCACCAGGATTGCCTGACAGCCACAATAAGACCAAGCTGCCAAGTCCGTCGAATACGCCTGCGGGAAACTCGCTGATCTGGTTATCGTCCAGGGACAAACTGGTCAGGCCGTTGAGGCCGTCAAACACATCCTCGGGCAACGCGCTGATCCGGTTATTGGACATCTCCAAATTTCTCAGGCTGTCGAGGCCGTCGAACACATCCTCGGGCAACACGGTTATCCGGTTGCCTGCCAAGTACAAATATGTCAGGTTGTCGAGGCCGTCGAACACATCCTCAGGCAACGCGCTGATCCGGTTTTCGTCCAGCTGCAACGTTCTCAGGTTGCCGAGGCCGTCGAAGTCTCCGGACCGGAGTGCAGAGATGCTCTTGCTCTGAAGCCCCAACCCGCCCGTAATCCCATTCAGGTCCGACTCGGTAACCAACGCACAGTCGCTGACGTTATCCAGCCTGGCCAGGATCCCATCCTGCACCTGCTGGGTCCGGTCGCAAATGCCAATGCTTGGAACCAGCGTAGGAGTAGGAGTAGGCACCGGGAAGTTCAGCGACACGCTGTCGCCCACTCCGACACCCACGCCGTCTGCGCTGCCGCCCTGGAATGCAGCCGAAACCATACTGACCACGACTTCCCCGCCCGACTCACCGGGAATCACCGTGACCACTGCGCTCTGCACACCGCCCGCCGGAACGTTCGCACTTGCCACCGACAAAGTTCCACCTTCCACCGACAGCGTCACGGTCATCTCAAACGGCGCGCCCTCAGCCACCTTCACCACCACCCCATCATCGCCCTGCCGCTCCAGCTCTCCCGTCAACGTGAACGGCGCGCCCGTGTTCCCCGTAAAGCTCACCACCTCCAACTTGCTCAATCCCTCGAACAACCCCGCCGGCAGCGTGGTCAACTCATTGTTCGACGCGATCAGGTCGGCCAGGTTCGGAACTCCCTCGAACTCATCGCTCCGCAGCGCGGTCAGCTTGTTGTCGGCAATAAACAGCCGGCTCAACTCGGTCAACTGGTCGAATACCCCATCCGGCAATGCAGCAAGCTCGTTGTCGTGCAGCGCCAGGGCGTCCAGATTGGCCAGGTCGTCGAACACGCCATCAGGCAGTGACCCCAGGTCGTTCTCGTGCATCGTCAGTATTTCCAGGCTGGCGAGCCCGTCGAAGACGCCCTCGGGCAGTTCGCTCAGGCTGTTGTCTACCAGTTCCAGTTCGGTCAGCCCGGACAGCCCCTGGAAATCTCCGGACTTCAATGAGGTAATCTTCTGGCCAACCCCTCCACCATTCAGGTCGAGAACCCAGATCCTGGTCAGATACTCGTCCGTCACCTCGCTGCAGTCCTTGATGCCCAGACTGCCCAGGGCTTGCGCGTTCAGCATGCTGATGATGTCGTCACGCACCTGCTCGGTGCGGTCGCAAATGCCGCCGGTAGGCTTGTCCACCGTTGCCGTCGCCGCGCTGGTCAGGGTTTCCCCATTGCCCACGTCGTCGGTGAAGGACACCTGCACTTTGACGACCTTGCCCTCGTCGGCAGCTGCCAGGGTGTAGTCGGCGTTGGTCGCGCCTTGAATTGCGGTGTCGCCGGCCAGCCACTGGTAGCTGAAGGTGACGTTAGTCAGCCCGTCGGCGTCCTCGATGCCCGACGTGTCCGCCGTCAGCGTCTCTCCCACCTGCGCCGTCCCGCTGATGACGGGCGCTCCCATGGCCGCGCTGTTGACCGCCGTCTCATCCTCAAACGCTCCGAGTAGCCGGACCTCAACGGTGTCCCCATCTCTCCAGCTTAGGCCCGTTCCTTCCCACCGATAGATGTTGCCGTAGCTGTAGGACCGGAAGGACGCATCGTCGGAGGCGAACCGCGCCCCGTCCAACTCCAGCACGAAGTCGAAGGGAAGCTCCCGGTCCACGCCGATGTACATCCACCACCCCTGCGTTTCCACCATCTGCACGGTGTATGTCGTGCCGTCCACCTCGAATGAGGCCGGAGAGAGCGACCCTGCCTTCTTGGCGTGGGTCGAATAGTACCCGTAGCCCTGGTAGACCCACTCCACCGTCATGGTCGCCGACCAGACCGCAACGTCCTCGCTGGTCACCGGCTCCTCATCCGGCGCCGCGCTCACCCAGCCCGACGCCTCGCCCGCCCCGTTCTCGTTGCGGGCGCTGACCCGGTACTCGTACTCCACACCCTTCTCCGCGCTCTGGTCCGTATAGCCGGTCTCGGAGCTGCCGGTATCCTCCACCAGGGTCTGTTCCGCACTGCGGCCTCCGCCGGAACGGCGACGCTCGATGCGGTAGCCCGTGACCGTGGCGTCGTCGGGAGCGTCCCAGTTCAACTCGACCGCGCCGCTCTTCTGCGTGACCGCACGCACGTTGTCTGGCGGCGGCGGGGGCGCGGCTGACACCGCAGCGGTCGGCGCGCTGGTCAAGCTCTCCTCGTTGCCGGCGTCGTCGGTGAAGGACACCCGCACCTTGACAGTCTTGTCGGCGTCGGATGCCTGGAGGACGTAGGTGGAATTGGTCGCGCCCGGGATTTCCGTGTCCCTGCTGGACAACCACCGATACTGGAAGGTGACGTTGCTCAACCCGTCGGCGTCAGCGATGCCGGACACCTCCGCCGTTAGGGTCTCGCCCACCTGAGCCGTTCCACCAATGGTGGGCCGGCCGGTGGCCGGGCTGCTGGATCCCGGTCCCAGAACCGACACTGCCCGGGAAGGCTTCCCAAGGTAGCCAAAAACATCCATCGCCTGCACCCGATACACGTACCGTATGTCTGCCGACACCCCAGTGTCGGTGTACTCGGTGGCCCGGCTATCGGTGTCGTCCACGTACACCAACGGCTCCGGTTCTCCCTCCTCCGGCCGGTGGCGCAGGATGCGGTAGTTGTACCCTGGGACGCCTTCATCGGGCTCGTTCCAGGTGAGCTCGATCACTCCTTCCTTGGCAACCGCGCTCAGCCCGTGGGGACGGTCCTCTGGCGGCCGGGACTTCACCCAGTCTGACGCTTCACCCGTCCCGTCATCGTTGCGAGCGCTCACCCGGTACTCGTACTGCGCGCCTTCTGCGACGTTTTGGTCGGTATAATCGGCGCCAGCGCTGCCGGTGTCCTCAACCAAAACTGCGCTATCGCCGCCGCCGGAACTCCGGCGGTCGATGCGGTAACCGGTGACGGTCCCGTTGTCGGGACCATTCCAGGTCAGCGTTATAGAACCATCACCTCTCGATAGCGCCTTCAGGTTCGTGGGCGCCTGCGGCGGCCCCGCTGCCGCCACGGCGTAGGTGCCCGCGCTGAACAACGTCTCCTGGTGCCCGACATCATCAGCGAAGGTCACCCGCACCTTCAGGGTCTTGCCCTCATCGGAGGCTTGTGGTTCGTAGGTGGTGTCCGTGGCGCCGGCTATTTCAGTGTCCCGGCTGCGCAGCCACTGGTGGGCGAACTGCGCCCCGCTCATTCCATCAGCGTCCGCGATGGTCGAAGTGTCCGCGGTCAGCGTTTTCCCGACCTGCGCCGGGCCAACAATCGCAGGGGCGCCCGTGGCCGGATTGTTTGCTTCAAGTCTCAGAGGATCCCCGCGTCGTGCCCCGATGCCGCTCAACGCCGTGTATCGTCGAAAGGCGACGGAGACTACTTTGATAGTGACGGACCTGTTGCCGTCCCGGTTTACGGTGACCGGATGCGAACTGACGCTACCCGCCGCGATGGACACTCTCGTGCTGGACAGCGTTCCGCCTTCAGCCGACAGCCTCACTTCCATGTCGAACGGCGTCGCTGGATCAGCGTTTACTCTTACCGTATTTCCACCCCGTCGCTCGAGTTCTGCCGTGAAGGTGAAGGGATTGCCCGAATTGTGGTGCATGTAAAGGGACTGCAGTTCCGTCAAGCCCTGGAATATTCCGTCCGGCAATTCGCCCAGCCAGTTTTGCATGATGTACAGAACATTCAATTTGGTGAGGTTGACGAATATCCCCTCGGGCAGTTCACGCAGCTTGTTGGAGCTTACCGCCAACCAACGCAGTGAGGCGAGGTTGTCGAAGATTCCGTCCGGCAATTCGGTCAGGCTGGCAAAGCTTACGGACAGCTCCCGCAACCGGGTCAGTGTGTCGAATAGGCCCTCAGGCAATTCGCCTAAATCGTTACCGCCTATGGACAAAATTTCCAACCGGGTGAGGTTGTCGAAGATGCCGTCGGGCAGTTCCCTCAGGTCGTTGCTATTCAGGTACAGCGTTCGCAATGCGGTGAGGTTATCGAAGATGCCGTCGGGCAGTTCCCTCAGGTCGTTGTACTCCAGGAGCAGCCAATACAACCCGGTCAGGTTGTCGAATGCGTCGTCGGGCACATCACGCAAATCATTCTCCGTAAGATAGAGCCCCCGCAACTCGGTCAGGTTGTCGAATGCGCCGTCGGGCCATTCCCTAAGCCTGTTGGAGCGGAGATCCAGTTCCCGCAACCTGGTGAAGTTGTCGAATACCCCGTCAGGCAGTTCGCGAAGCCTGTTGTCGACCAGGGTAAGACGCCTGAGCTTCGTGAGCCCGTCAAAATCCCAGGCCTTCAGTGTCGATATGCCCCGAGAGTCCAGATTCAGCGTGTGGTTGAGCCCCGCCAGATCTGCGGGAGAAACTTCCGCGCAACTCTCCGCATTGGCCACAGCCTGAACGATGGCGTCTCGAACCTGGGGACTTCGACGGCACACGTCAAGGTCCAGGACTGTCGCGGTCGGGCCGCTGGTCAGGGTCTCTGAAAAGTTGCCGTTGTCGGTGAAGAACACACGTACCTTGATAGTCCTCCTCACGTCTGAGGACGTGAGCACGTAGCTCATACCGGTCGCGCCACTTATGTCCGCGTCCGTCGTGCCGTCGCTCCGGGTCCACTGGTAGCCGAACTCCACGTCGTTCACGCCGTCGCTGTCCTGAACGCCGGAAGTGTCCGCCGTCAGCGTTTCGCCCACCCGGGCGCTCCCTCTGATCGCGGGCATGCCCGTCGCTGGGGAGTTCGCGCCGTTCTCATCGGCCTGCGCGAACGCGACCCGTTGCTGAGTTCCTGCGTCAACTAACAGCGCAAACGCGATCGCCAGCGCGATGGCCGTTGCCGCGATGGCCGTTGCAAGGATGGTCAGACGAGCGGACGGTCGGCGCCGCATGCCTAAGTCCACAGGGTGTGCCACAGGGTGTGACGAAGTGAAGGTTGGTTTTCCGAAACTACAAAAGTCGGGGAGGCTGGTTCTTTGACACGCGAGCACGCAGCGTCGACTGTTTCGGCGCCGCAGTGACCCGGATCGACGGGGACTGAATGGCCTCTCATATTATTTGGAACCCCTTTGAGTATTTTCGTGGCCAACCGGCGCTCGGGGAGATCGTTCGGGCGGATGCCCGGCTCTTCTCTTCCCCTGCCCTTCCGTCGGCCGCAAGCCTGCAAGGTCACAAACGGTGCGTAATCTACTGAACCGACGCGTCCTTGGTAAGTGCTTAACATCACATTTACATGAGACCTTTTCACCAGTATTTCTTGGGGGCAAATGAACCACTGGGGGGTACTAATGCCCGGTCGCCGGGAGTGCAAACACCTTCGTGGGGCGGGCCGGTTGGGCCGCCGGGCCGGGAATTGCGAGGGGCCGCACGCCGACCCCTCGTCTCGTCCACGGCGCCGGCGGGTCTCTCCGGCCCTTGGGGGGACCACTGGCTAGCCGCCCCGACGGTGCTCGTTGAACACCGCCACCTTGGGCGACCAGGCGGACTGCCGGACTCCGTTGCGCCGGCGTGGTCGCAACCGACACTGCCGCTCTCCGGGTTCTGGTAGACGTGGAACACCCACTTGCCGTCCCCCGTGGCCGTCATCTTCCTTCCTCCTTCCGGCTCAACATGGCCTTCCTGACGTAGATCGCCGTCATCTACCTGGTGACCACGATGGTGTAGGTCTGGGCGGTCGTGGCGTCGGCCGAGGTCACCGTGACCGTGATGGTGTTGTCGCCGACAACGAGGTCAACCTCGTTGCCCGTCACGTCTGCGTCCCCGTCGGAGGTGACCGTGTAGGTCGCCAGGGTGTTCGTCAGGCTCGGCGTCACCGTGAGGGTTGTGACGTCGCTGGCCACGCTTGCGCTGTAGCCGGTCACTTCGCGATCGAACGACGGCGAGAGTTCGGCCCCGCTCAGCTCAAGACCGAGGAGGTCGGCATTGTCCTTCCAGGGCGACTCGAACGACGGGATGGAGTCGGCGAGGACCTCGTTATCCCAGCCCCAGCAAGCGATGCTCCGGTCAGTGCGCAGGCCGCAGGCGAACGAGTCCCAGTCGATCGAGACTGTGAGGTATTCGCCTTCCGGGACATCGTTGAACCTACGATTAATGACCGCTTGACTGAGTATCGATCCGCGACCCCAGCAGATCACGTCGCCTCCGACTCTCACCGCGCACGACGGGCCGTAGCTGGTGTCAACGAATTTGAACTCGCCGTCGGGCTCGGTGGTGAGGTGGCTGTAACTGTTGAGCGGGCGCCGCCCGAAGCCCGATGATGCGTCGTACGTCCATTTCCAGCACATCAGCGAGCTGTCGGATTCCTTGATCCCGCAGGCGTGGCGTCCGCCCGCTGCGATGAACTTCAGCGGGTCGCTGGGCGCGTCGAGATCGCCCGCAAACCGCCAGCAGCGGGCCAGGCCGTCTGGGTCGAGGCCGCAGCCGAAGCCCAGGCCAGCGACCACCGACCGCAGCGGGCCTGCGTCGAGGACCGACTGAGGCGGGTCCATCCGGATATGCCAGGCGGTGCCCTCGACGCAGCTGGCGCCCCCGTCGGCGAGGCCCATGCAGACCCCGAAGTGCGAGTGGCCGTGGACCGACGTGGCCTGGGGGACATGGCTCCGGTCCCCGCGAATAGCGTCCCCCCAGCAGAACCCGGTGCCGTCGGCGCGAACGCCGCACGCGTAGAGGTTCGCCGCCACGACGTCGGTGAAGCTCCCTTCGGGCGTGCCGACCTTGCGCCGCGCGCCGCTGTTACCGGAGAGGATTCCCGTCGGCCGCCAGCATTCGGCGGTCCCATCGACGCGGATTGCGCAGGCGTCGAACCAGCCGGCGTCCACCTTGACGAAGCCGCCCGTTTGCGACGGCATGGGTGCCTCGCGGCTGACCTGTACCAGGTAGGTCTGGCGGACGGTACCGTCGCTGGAGGTCACGGCTATCACGATGTTGGTCACCGCGGGGTCGTCCCCAACCTCGGCGGCGGCGAGGGCTATCTGCCAGCCCGCTGCGGACGCGGACGCGTCCGCGGGCGAGATCACCACGCTGGCCTGTGGATCGGTGGGACGCGCGACCAGCGTCGCCTGGGCCACCGCGGCGCCGGCGCTCGCCGTGTACGACTGCGTATCGCCGTTGAAGACGGGGCTGAGCTCAAGGCCGCTGAGGCTCAACTCGGCGAGGCTGGCGTCGCCGGAGGGCGGCCCGGCGCGCGTCACGGTCACGGTGTAAGTCCGCGTGGTGATCCCGTCCCTGGCGGTCACCATTACGCTGATGGCGGTCTCGCCCTCGCCCAGCTCCACCTGGTGCCCCGGGATTGTCGGGTCGGCGTCCCCTGGGGTGATGTCCACCTCGGGATAGCCCTCATTACCGGGCACGGTTTCCACATCCGCATGGCGATCGTTCGCCGTGGCCGTTACCGTGGTCTCCGCCACGTCCGCCGCCGCCGCAGCGGTGTATTCGTACACCTCACCGTCGAAGACCGGACTCAGCTCCAGCCCTTCCAGTTCCAGCTCGGCGAGGCTGGCATCGCTCGAGGGCGGCACGGCGCGCTTCACCCTGATCACATATGACTCCAGCGCGTTTCCGTCCGCTGACCGCACCACCACCACGATTGCGGTGACCGTGGGCGCCTGGCCAGCCTCCGCACCCGCCAGACTCACCTGGTGCCCCGCCGTGTCCGGGTCGGCGTCGGCCGGCGAGATCAGCGTTTCGGCGCCACTCCGCGTGGCAGTCGCCGCGACGATAACGCTCTCGACCTCGGCGCCCACCGACGCCTGGTACTCGTAGGTCCCGCTGGCAAACTCCGGCGCCAGGTCCGCTCCCTCCACCGACAGTCCCCTGAGCGTGGCGTCCGTCGACTCCTCAGACCTGGCCGTGCTACGGGCTCCCGTGCTACGCGCTCCCGAATTCCCCACCGCCCCTTCCCTCACCTTCACCACGTACACCCGCTCCCGATCTCTCTCCTCAGACCGGACCGTCACCAGGATCAGCGTCTGACCCCGCGCCGACAGCCGCGCCTGGTGTCCCTCCTGACCACCGTCGGCGTCCGCACCGTCCAACCCCAGCGCCCCCGCGCTCCGCACCGTCCGCACCGACACGCTGCCACCCTCCTCGGCTTCGGCCCTCACCGTGGCCGTCTCCTGACCCGACTCCCTCCCCGTCTCATACCGGGTACGTTCCGCACTGAAGGGCAGCTCCTCCATTCCCTCCAGCCTGAGCCCCTTCAGGCTGGCGCCGTCCGGTTCCACCACCCTGATGCTCACCCCCACCACCGCGCCCTCCGTCCACGCCAGCCCAACCCCACTCCACCGGTACATCCAGTTCCCCCCCAGGAACAGCTCCGCCTCCGCCAGACGGAACTCCTCCGTCCCCACCCGCAGCAACACCTCTCCCTCCAACCGCTCCGTAATCCCCAGGTACAGCTCCTGCTCCTCACCGGACCCCCGCAGCATGACCACCTGCACCGTCACCCTCCTCAACCCACCAGCATCAAACGTCGTCTCGCTCAGCTCCCCCGTACTGATCCACACGCTGTACCCCAGTAACCTATCCCCGTCATCCGTAGCCACCCCGGGCGTCAGCTCCGCCGACCACAGCGGTCCCCCTCCCTCAGGCGCCCTCACCACGATCGCCGCCGCCAGCGTCCTCACCCGCGCCACGTCGGATTCCTCCGACACCCCCACCCCGTTCACCGCGCGCACCCGGTAGCCGTACCGGGTCGCCGGCTCCACCGTGTCGTCCGTGTAGCCCGTCGCCGCGCTGCCCGTATCTGACACCAGAGTAGTGAACTCGCCATCGCCGTCGGCATCCCGGTTGCGCCGCAGGATCACGTAGCCGGTGATGCCAGCATCCTCCGGATCGTCCCAGCTCAGCGACACCGTGCGGTGGGTCGCCACGACGGACAGCCCCGTGGGCCGGGCCGGGAGTTCGGCGCTGGGCTCAGCAGTGGGTTCGGCCCCCGGCTCCGGCGACACGTCGCTCACCCTCAGCGTGTAGCTCCCCACCTCGTCCCGGTCCCCCGACACCCGCGCGTAGTACGTCCCACTCTCCGTTGCCGTGAACGTCACCCGGCTGTCCCGGCCGCCCTCGAAGTCGTCGTTGTAGCTGTCCGCCTGGTACTGCCCCGCACTGTCGTAGATCGCCCGGAAAAAGGTGTCCGGCAGCGTCCCGCCTCCGCCCGGGCTGCCCGTCAGATCGAACCGGTAGGCGCGCCCCACTTCCAGCTCCACCGCAAACCGGTCCTGATCGCCCGCGGTCCCGATCACGCCCGTGGCCGAGCCCCCGACCACGACCCTCCCGGGGGTGGTGTTGTCGTTGGGCAGGTCCGTGTCCCCTTCCGAGACGCTCTCCGGCTCCGCAGTAGCCGGCTCGGCAGACTGCTCATCGGTCGGCGCGGCGAGGGTTCGGACCTGCACGTCAGGCGACGGCGGACTCGTCCCGTGGGCGCTGATCGCATGAACCCGGTACGCGTACGACCGCTCCGCCTCCACCGTCGTGTCCGTGTAGCTGGTTGCCACCAAACGCGTATCCTGGGCGATGGTTGCGAAGTCTCCGTCCGGGTTGTTGTCCTGGTCCCGACGCAGGATCCGGTAGCCGGTGATGCTGTCGTCCCCGGGGTCGTCCCAAGTCAGCAGCACGCTGTCGTGCGACGCCGCGCCGGACACCGCTCTCAGGATTCCCGGCGGCAACTGCACCTGCGCCTCGTTGGACGCCTGGCTCAGCTCTCCGCCGCGAATGGCCTTCACCCGGTAGGCGTAGACTGCGCTGGCCTGCGTGGCCGTTTCGTCCGTGTGGCCGTGCCGGCGCTCCCAGTGTCCGCCACCAGGGTGGCCGGCTCATCCTCTCCCAGCGCCCGCAGCACCTCGTAGCCCATGACCGCACCGCCCTCCTCGACGGGAGCGTCCCAGCTCAGGAAAACCCGTCCGTCCGCCGTCGCCGCGGTGAGGTTGGCGGGCGCCAGCAGCGCCGGGTCGGGCGCCACCAGCGTGTCGACATGCACCCAGCGCGAACGCTCGCTCACCCCGTGCTCATTGATCGCCTTGATCCGGTAGGTGTACGAGGTCTCCGCCGCCACGCTCTCGTCGGTGTGGCTGGTCGCCGCGCTGCCCGTATCTGACACCAGAGTAGTGAACTCGCCCTCGGCGTCGGTATCGCGGTTCCGCCGCAGGATCACGTAGCCGGTGATGCTGTCGTCCCCAGGGTCATCCCAGCTGAGCGCCACCTGGTCGTGGGAGACCTCGGCGGAGAGGCCCGTGGGCTCGGCCGGGACGGGTACTGCCGAGGTGTCGATGTGGAACCAGCGCGAACGCTCGCTCGACCCGTGCGCGTTGATCGCCTTGATCCGGTAGGTGTACCGAGTCTCCGCCGCCACGCTGCCGTCGGTGTGGCTGGTGTCGGCGCTGCCCGTATCTGACACCAATTCAGTGAACTCGCCCTTTGCGTCGCTATCGCGGTTCCGCCTCAGGATCACGTAGCCGGTGATGCCGTCGTCCTGCGGGTCATCCCAGCTGAGCGCCACCTGGTCGTGGGTCGCCGTGGCGGACAGGCCGGTGGGCTTGGCCGGAACAGAACCGTCCTGCGCTTCCGCCGAGTAAAAGAGCGGGGCGAACGCGGCGGCAGCCAGAGTCAGCACCACCAGGGCGGCTGCCAGCAACGGCAGCGTAGCCGGTCTGGTGCCCATCATGCCACCCCCGCGTTGCCCAAAGGGCATAACTCGGGGGGGATTGCGTTGGGTCAGGGCGCGGGCAAAGGCCGTGACCCCGGGCAGGCGGCGTGGCGGGAACTGGAGCAGGTTCATGGCGTGGGAACTCCTATTGTTATTGGTTTGTTATTGGTTTGGCGGCCCGGCATCGCCTTCGAAAGGTCATCAACCGATGGACGGGCGTGGCGGAGGGAACGGCCAGGGGAGCGGCCTTCACGGGCCGCTGCGACTGCTGTCTCTACTCCGTCGATTGGACTATCGAAACCCAAGTAAATATCTTCCCAACCAATGTTGGGACAAACTGACGGGGACTATGCCAGAGAAACTTGTATAAAGTCAGTTAAAATATGGCCATTTCGGCCCCAATTCAGGGCCATTTTCGACCAATCTGCCTTGTGTAAATATCCGCACGGTCCCTACAATCCGGTCTCCTGGCCGCCCATGACGAGGGGAATCGCGGACCATCCCTACTTGTACAGAGGTCGAGAACATGAGCAACGCCGGGGAACTGCAGCGGGAGAACCAGGCCCTCCCTGTTGGCATTCACCTGGCAGGCGTAACTCCGGCTGGCCGGCAGCGCCGGTGCAGATCGTAGTCACATTGCCTGCGTCCGCCACCGGAGTGGCGTGTTCTCCGTTCCCCAGGGCCCAGAGGACCGCGCGGTCGATGGCCGAACCGGTGTCCTGGGCCGGAACGACCGACCTCAGGACGATCCCGTTCTCCGTTACTACGTCGGCTAGCCTTCCGGGACGGGCGCTGCCGTGGTGTCGATGTGGAACCAGCGTGAACGCTCGCTCACCCCGTGCTCGTTGATGGCCTTGATGCGGTACGTATAGGGGGTCTCCGACGACACGGTGTCGTCGGTGTACGTGGTGTCGGCGCTGCCCGTATCTGACACCAATTCAGTGAACTCGCCCTCGGCGTCGGTATCGCGGTTGCGCCGCAGGATCACGTAGCCGGTGATGCTGTCGTCCCCGGGGGCATCCCAGGTGAGCTCCACCTGGTCGTGGGTCGCCGTCGCGGACAGGCCGGTGGGCTCGGCTGGGACGGGTACTGCCGGAGTGTCGATGTGCAACCAGCGTGAACGCTCGCTCACCCCGTGCTCGTTGATGGCCTTGATCCGGTAGGTGTAGGGGGTCTCCGCCGCCACGCTCTCGTCGGTGTAGCTGGTCGCCGCGCTGCCCGTATCCGGCACAAGCTCAGTGAACTCGCCCTCGGCGTCGGTATCCCGGTTGCGCCTCAGGATCACGTAGCCGGTGATGCTGTCATCATTGGGGGCGTCCCAGGTCAGCGCCACCTGGTCGTGGGTTGCCGTGGCGGACAGCCCCGTTGGCTCAGCGGGCGGCTCGGGGGCCGCCACCGCGTCAGTCGCCCCGCTGGTCAGCGTCTCCTCGTTGCCCGCGTCGTCACTGAAACTCACCCGCACGCTGATGGATTTGCCCGCGTCGGCGTCTACCAGGGTGTAGGTCGAGCCGGTGGCGCCTGCGGTTTCGGCGTCGTCGGCCAACCACTGGTAGCTGTAGGAAACATTGTCCAGCCCGTCATCGTCGGCGATGCCCGACGTGCCAGCCGTCAGCGTCTCCCCCACCTGCGCCGTGCCGCTGATCGTGGGCACTCCCGTGGCAGGGTTGTTGGGAGTGGGCGGTGCGGACACTGCATCTGTGGCCGCGCTGGTCAACGTCTCTTCATTGCCCGCATCGTCGGTGAAGCTGACCCGAACCTTGACAGTCTTGCCCTCGTCGGCTTCTGCCAGGATGTAGGTCGGGTTGGTTGCGCCTTGAATTGCGGTGTCGTCGGCAAGCCACTGGTAGGCGTAGGTGACGTTCTCCAGCCCATCCTCGTCCGATATGCCCGAGGTGTCCGCCGTCAGCGTCTCACCCACCTGCACCGTGCCGCTGATGACGGGCGCTCCCGTGGCCGCGCTGTTGACCGCCGTCTCATCCTCAAACGCTCCGAGTAGCCGGACCTCAACGCTCTCCCCATCACTCAAGCTCAGGCCCGTTCCTTCCCACCTATAGATGTTGCCGTAGCTGTAGGACGCGAAGGACGCATCGTCGGAAGCGAACCGCGCCCCGTCCAACTCCAGCACAAAGTCGAAGGGAAGCTCCCGGTCCACGCCGATGTACATCCACCCCTGCGTTTCCACCATCTTCACGGTGTACGTCGTGCCGTCCACCTCGAATGAGGCCGGAGAGAGCGACCCCGCCTTCTTGGCGTCGGTCGAATAGTACCCGTAGCCCTGGTAGACCCACTCCACCGTCATGATCGCCGACCAGACCGCAACGTCCTCGCCGGCCACCGGCTCCTCGTTACCCGCCACCGCCTCCGTGGCCGCGCTGCTCAGAGTCTCGTCGTTGCCTCCGTCATCGGTGAAGCTCACCCGCACCGTGACGGTTTTGCCCTCGTCAGCCTCCGAGAGCGTATAGGCAGACTCCGTCGCTCCCGGTATGTCCCTGTTGTCCGCCAGCCACTGGTAGCTGAAGGTGACGTTCTCCAGCCCGTCCTCGTCTGCAATGCCGGAGCTGTCCGCCATCAGCGTCTCCCCCACCTGGGCCGTGCCGCTGATGGTGGGCTCTCCGGTGGCAGGAGAATTGGGAGCGGGCGCTGGTGCCACCGCGACCGTCGCCGCGCTAGTCAGCGACTCCTCGTTGCCCGCGTCGTCGGTGAATGTCAGCTGCACCTTGACTGTCTTGCCCTCGTCGGCTGCTACCAGGGTGTAGGTGGAGTCCGTCGCTCCCGATATGTCGGCGGCGGCGGCCTGCCACTGGTAGCTGAACGTGGCGTTGCTAATACCGTCGGCGTCGGCGATGCCCGACGTGTCCACCGTCAGCGTCTCGCTCACCTGGGCCGTGCCGCCAATCGTGGGCGCGCCCGTGGCCGGGTTGTTGGGAGTGGGCGCTGCCGCCACCGTGTCCGTGGCGGCGCTGGTCAGGGTCTCCGGATTGCCCGCGTCGTCAGCGAAACTCACCTCCACTGCAATGGTCTTGCCCTTGTCACCGTCGGCCAGGGTGTAAGTGCTGCCCGTGGCTGCGCTGATTTCGATGCCGTCCGCCAGCCATTGGTAGGTGAACGAGGCATCGTCCAGGCCGTCCTCGTCGGCGATGCCCGACGTGTCCGCCGTCAGCGTCTCGCCCACCTGGGCCGTGCCTCTGATGGTGGGTGCGCCGGTGGCCGGGTTGTTGGGCTGGGTCGCTGCCGCCACCGCGTCCGTGGCCGCGCTGGTCAGGGACTCCGGGTTGCCCGCGTCGTCGGTGAAACTCACCTGCACCGTGATAGCCTTGCCCTCGGCACCGTCGGCCAGGGTGTAGGTGCTGCCCGTAGCACCGGCGATGGCAGCGTTATCCGCCAACCACTGATAGCTGTAGGAAACGCTGGTCAACCCGTCGGTATCCGAAATGCCGGAGATGTCTGCCGTCAACCTCTCGCCCACCTGCGCCGTTCCCGCAATGGCGGGCTCTCCGGTGGCAGGGCTGTTGGGAGTGGGCGCTGCCGCCACCGCGTCCGTGGCCGCGCTGGTCAGCGTCTCATCATTGCCCGCGTCGTCGGTAAAGGACACCCGAACCTGGATGGCCTTGCCTTCGTCGGCGTCAGACAGGGTGTGGGTGCTGCCCGTCGCTCCAGCGATGGCAGCGTTATCCGCCAGCCACTGGTAGGTGAAGGCGGCGTTCTCCAGCCCGTCCTCGTCCGATATGCCCGAGGTGTCCGCCGTCAGCGTCTCACCCACCTGCGCCGTCCCGCTGACGATGGGCGCTCCCGTGGCCGCGCTGTTGACCGCCGCCTCATCCTCCACCGCTCCGAGTAGCCGGACCTCAACGGTGTCCCCATCACTCAAGCTCAGGCCCGTTCCTTCCCACCTATAGATGTTGCCGTAGCTGTAGGACGCGAAGGACGCATCATCGGAAGCGAACCGCGCCCCGTCCAACTCCAGCACGAAGTCGAAGGGAAGCTCCCGGTCCACGCCGATGTACGTCCACCACCCCTGCGTTTCGACCATCTGCACGGTGTACGTCATGCCGTCCACCTCGAATGAGGCCGGAGAGAGCGACCCCGCCTGCTTGGTATCGGTCGAATAGTACCCGTAGCCCTGGTAGACCCACTCCACCGTCATGATCGCCGACCAGACGGCAACGTCCTCGCTGGCCACCGGCTCCTCATCCGGCGCCGTGCTCACCCAACCCGACGCCTCGCCCGCCCCGCCCTCGTTGCGGGCGCTGACCCGGTATTCGTACTCCACACCCTTTTCCGCGCTCTGGTCGACATAGCCGGTCTCGGAACTGCCGGTGTCTTCCACCAGGGTGTGACTGTCCCTATGAGCCCCACCGGCGGGGCGGCGCTCGATGCGGTAGCCCGTCACCGTGTCGTCGTCCGGAGCGTCCCAGTTCAGCTTGACTGCGCCCTTTTCTTCGACCGCACGCAGGTTCCTGGGCGGCGGAAGGTCGGACCTGGCCGCCGCGCGGGTGACGGTGATGGTGTAGATGCGGTGGGCGCGGCATACATCCTCGGACCCGCACAACGGGGCGTTCACCCACACGCTGATGACGGTGTCGCCTTCCTCGAGATCAACCTGGTGGCCGAGGTCATCTATAGCGGCGTCTGAAGGACTGATGTACCTCGAGATGACTATGGCCCTGTTGGTGAGTTCGGTGTACGCGAGCGTGGTGCGGGCGGCCGTCGTCGAGGCCGTGTACTCATTGCGGCTCGGTTCGAACGCCTGGTCGAAGGTGATGCCGCTGAGCGACAGCGCCGACAGCCTGGCATCACCTTCGGTCAGCGCCCCGTTCACCTTGTGGCCTTGCTGGAGTGCGACGCCGTCGTGATCCCGGACGGCGGGGACGCCCGAGGCGGAGCTGACGATCTGCCCGTCAGAGGAGAGGTTATTGCTTAGGGCGCTGAGGCCGGCACGCTCGTTGTCACCGGTGTCTACGGTGTAGACGAACACAAGTTTGGCGGTGCCGCTGCCACGGAGCAGCCTCAGGTGCCTAGTCTGGATGTCGCCGCCGTGAATCAGCCGGATGGCGAACGTCGGGGCGTTGCCGCTCAGGTCGGCGGTCGCGTCCACCGCCTCGCCGAACGTGATGGTGATCTCGATGTCCTCGCCCCGCCCGTAGGTGTCAGGAACCTCCGACGTGCCGTCGATGGTCCCCGCCTGCGGCATGGAGGTCACAGCGATCCCGGTGATGCGGGGCGCCGGCGCCGGGGTGCGGCTCTGCTCGTCGCTCGCCAGGCTGGGGCCTACGACGTTGAGGGCGATGACCCGCACCGCGTATTCGGCGCCGTTGGTGAGGCCGGTTATCTGGTGGGGGCTTGTCGTTGCGCTCGCCGTCTGGCCCGCGGCGATCGCTTCGGCCCAGGTTTGGGAATTGGGGGACTCGGTGAGCCGCCACTGCACCTCGTAGCCGGTGACCGGAGCGCCGCCGTCGTCGGTGGGAGCATCCCACGACGCGTCCAGAGCCGTGCCGTCGGGCCACACATTCACGTCGCTCGCAGTCAGCGTCGGCGTGCCGGGCGCGGCGGGCGCGTAATACGCCTGTTGAGTGAAATCGTCGACCTCGTTGCCGGCGGCGTCGGCCAGCGCATTCGACGACGGCTTCGTGTAGGTGACCGTCACTGAGGGACGCCCGGCAATCGCGGCGCCCATGGTCAAGGTGATCGTGTCGGCGTCGGTGGAATGGAACGCGACGCTGGCCGGGTTGACCGTGCCCGCCGTACCGACAGCCACATCGAACGCGGACGCGGCAGGCACCGAGCCGGCGGTGTCGAGGTCCTGGCCGAACACGATGTCGACGGTTGCGCCGTCCGCCGGCACCCGGACCAACTCCGCAATCGGCGGGGTGTCCAGCGTCGTGCCCGTGACGGCGCTGGAGGAAGTCACCATCAAGGTCTCGTCGCCAGCGGCGCATCTGATGGTGCGCACGTCATAGGACGTGGCCTCCTCCAGGCCCGACAGCGTGTACCCATCCGCCTTCAGCGCGGTGATCAACGTCTGGCCGGACAGCACAACGGTGCGATCTCTTGTGGAACCGGAGGCGAGGGTGTCGAATTCCTCAGAGCCGGACTTCCACTGAATGCACATCGTGTGGTCCAGGTTCCGTGAGCCGGGCCACAGATCCGGCTGCCAGGTGATGTTCAGAGCCCTGTCGAGCGACCCAGGAGCATCCAGATTCACCTCGTCCCAGACGACCGTTGGAGTAGCGAGCACGTTGGGGCCACCGCCGGTACCACGGCGGACTTCGTCGGCAGACCAGCCCTTGCTGCTCTCCACGAACCAGTCCTGGTCGAAGTCGTCTGACGCTACTTCGACGACGCTTGAGGGATAACCCAGGCTCGCCCATTGGTCATGGCTGGCGCCTTCGTGCAGCGTCTTGACGACCGGTCCGTTCAAGGCTCTCCCTATCAGCAGTTTGAAACCCACAGCAGTGATCGGGCGCCGCGGGGTGTCATTGCTGAACTTGACGAAGTAGAAGGTGCGCTCGACGGTGTAGTCAGTGAGCCCCTCGTCATCCAGGAAGCGAGTCGGTTCGTCGTGGTAGTGCACCGTGAGCTTGCCCGCGGTGATGGTTCCGTTCTCGACGGTGTCGAAGACGAACTTGTCTTTGCGGAACGCCGAGCCCGCGAAGTTGTTGGCGCTCTGGGGCGTCGTCTTTGTCTGATCCCCTTCGATATCCGCGTCATCTTCGGTCCACGCGGCGGTGCGCGGGTCCCCGGCCACGAGCCGGGCCCGGACCCGGAACTCGACCTCCGTACCGTTGGTCAGGCCCTCCACGAGGGTTTCGAAGTTCACATTGCCGTCGGCGTCGAGCTTGTCAAGGCTCGTCTCGCGGTCGCTGATCCAGTCCTGTGCAGCCGTCTTCCATTGGACCCGCCATCCTTCGAGATTGCTGTCGCCGGCGGCGGCCGGAAGCCACCGCACCAGCGCCTTCTGGTTGCCCCAGAACAGGAACGGGCCGCCGGGGGCGGGATAGCTATCGGAGCGCGCGTCGGTGGTGCGCGTCACCACCACCGTGTACACCGTATCGTCCACGCCGGTCGCGCTGACGGTGATGGTGATGGTGTTTGCGCCGAGGACGAGGTCGACCACATCGTCAACCACATCGTCGTCGTTGTCGGAGGTGACGAGAAAGTTCGCAAAGGTGTGCTCCACGGCGGGCACGACCGTCACCGATGCGGTGGAGACCTCCGCGGTGTATTCGAGGACATCGCTCGCGAATGTGGGGGACAGAGTGGCGAGAGTGGCAGTGGCGTCCTCGATCTCGATTCCCTGCAGCTTGGAGCTCGTGCGTACCTGAATCTCGGCGACGGCCACGGTGGCGTCGCCGTCCAGGACGCCGATGCTGTAAAAGATTGTGTAGGGCCTTAGGTGTTCGTGTTCGCCTGCGCGCACACGCACGTACCCGTTGGCGGCGATCTCGAAATACTGGGCGTCGATGCCGTCCAGACGGTATGTGATGCCGTCGGTGGGATCGATCACGGGCTGGCCGCCGATGTCGGCGCCCAGGCTCAGATCGCTCGTGAACTTGAAGACGGGCACGACGTCGATCTCGTTGACCTCGAGGCGATATCCGCCGCTCTTACTACCAGGATCTAACGCATCGCTACCGCTTGGCCTGGCCACTTCAATGCGGTGCCGGCCGGTTGTGTTGGCCGTGAATTCCATCACAGTGGCAGGTTGGCCATCCATTGCAACGTATTCGGGGTCGACCGTACCGAAATCCTGGTAGTAGACGGTTACGTCGTAGGAGCGCCTATTCTCAGGGTGCAGAACATCCAGTTCGAAGAGATTCAGCTCGCCGGTGGCGTGGGTCTCGACGCGGTAGCGCGTGCCTTTATCGAGGTCGATGATGAAGCTATCCCGACTGTCCAGAAAAACCAAATCGCTATACATATCGATGCCGGTGTCGGAGGGGAAGGCGCCGGTGACCGACTCACCGATCAGCACGCGGCCGATGGTCGTCGAAGATATATTAGCCGCCTTCGCGAAGTCGAAGCCTGCCGGCTCCGAGCAGCTGGCTTCGGGCCGGGTGATCTCGACCGTGTATGCGCGGCTCGACGCGGCGCCGTCGCCGACGGTTACGGTGACGGTGTTCGTTCCCTCTTTGAGCACGATCTGGTGGCCGTCCATCACCGGGCCGTCGTTCAGCGGATTGCCATCGCCGTCGACGCCGTCTGCGTCGATGGGCGTGATTGTCACGGTTGCGTCGGTACTCGCCTCGAGGGCTTTCACGGTCGTCACGCAGGACAGGTCGAGGGCCGTTGCGGTGTCTGCGGTGTAGGAGATAGTTCCCCTGTTGAACGCGGGGCTCAGTTCGTAGCCGCTCAGCGCCAGGCTTGACAGGTTGACGTCGGCGATGCTGCCGTCCACGTTGTGGCCGCTGAGCACGCCGAGGCTCGGGTGGGTCAGGTCGGCGTCGCGGCTGGTGTCAACGCTGGTGATGGTGTCGATGCTGTCGAGGGTCAGCGTGGGAATGTCAGCGTCGTCGTGGGCGCCGATCCTGATGCCGTCGCTGTCGGAGTCGGAGTCGTCGACGGTGTAGGCGAACACCAGCGTGGTCGTACCGCTGCCGCGGCTCAAGTCAGCCACGCGCCCCTTGCCGCCGACTTCGAGCCCGAACTGCGGGTTGCCGCCCACGTTCACCTGCTCGCTGAACGTGACGGTGATCTCGATGTGGTCGCCGGAGCCGTAGGTGTTGCCGGGCCACAGCGGCGTGGAGGTTACGGCCACGCCGTCGTCGACGATGCGGGGATCCACGTCGACCGCGCGGTCGACGGTGATGGTGTATGCGCGGGTTGCACTGCCGTCGGTATTTGTCACCGTCACCGTGATGGTGTTCTCGCCCGCGGCCAGCGCCACCTGGTGGTCGTTGCTGATGTCGTCGTCGTCGTCATCGGGAGTGATGACCACGCTGGCCCCGCTCTGGCTGGCCGTGGCCGTCACCGTGGCGGAGGCGACCGCCGCCGAGGCGGTGTACTCAGTGAGGTTCCCGGCGAACGTCTGGTCCAGGGTGATGCCGTTGTTCAGCGACAGGGCCGACAGCGTGGCGTCGGCGCCGGTCAGCGAGCCGTCCACCAGGTGGACGGGGAGATTTTCCAGCGCGTCGTGTTCCAGCAGGGCGTCGATGCCTGAGGTGGCGCTGACGATGGTCTGCCCCGCCTGGAGGTCGAAGGTGGGGTTGTCGCTGTCTTGGTTGCCGATATAGATGCCGTCGTTGTCGCTGTCGGCGGCTTGCACGGTGTAGGCAAACACCAACTCGGGGGTACCGTCGCCGCTCGCCAGCCGCGCCCGGCGCGCTCCGCCGACGGAGAGGCCGAAGTCGACGACGCCGGTGACGGTCACCGCCTCGTCGAAGGTGACGGTGACCAGGATGTCCTCGCCGACCCCGTAGGTGTTGGTGGCCGCCTGCGGGCTGGAGGTCACGTTGACTTCGACGATGTGGGGCCGCCGGTTGACGAGCTGGCCACCGGCGACGACGACGTGCGTGTGGGTCAGCGCCGCGTCCACGTCGAAGTCCTTGCGCTTGATGCTGCCGCCGTTCAGCTTCAGCGTGAAGGCGGCGATGGAGACGCCGTCCTGATCGGAGTCGGCGGCGGTGACGGTGTGGGAGAACGACAGCACGGTGTCGCTGCTGTCCCCGGGCGCGTACTCGGCGTCGCGCCCGTTGTCGCCGATGCTCAGCGGCAGCTGCGGAGCGCCCGTTACCGTCACCGCCTCGCTGAAGGTGACCGTAGCCTTGATCGTCTCACCGGCGCGGTAGTCGGCGCCGTTGGCCGGGGCCGTCGTGATGGCGGCGACGGTCGCATACGGGCTGTCCGGCGCTTCGACCAGGAACACCTCGGAGAGGCCGTACAACCCGAGTTGCCTCTCCTTCAATGTGTGACCCATGGGGAGGGTCCACACAGTTGTCCTTTTGAAGGGAACACCGACGCTGGCTTGATTTCGACCGGTTCCCAGGGACTCGTTGTTGGAGCGATTACCGTCCGCGGTGGCGCCTGTCCACACACTGTCGTCACTGTCAGCGGCAGTGGCTTGCACCCAGGGATCGAAGGTCTTTGCGTCGCCCGCCTCGGTTCTCGCCGGGTTGGAGTGGTCCCAGGAGCCGTCGTAGAAGTCGGCGTAGTCGTCGGCGGCCTTCGGTCCGTTCAGCCACCAGATCTCCTCGCCGGGCCCGTCGCTGCCGGGGTCGGTGTCGGTGTGGCTCTTGGGCGCGGCCCCGCCCTCAGTCCCGGCCAGCGCCTCGAACAACGGGCTGTAGTCGCGGATGTCGACGTGGCCCAGGGCCGGGTCGGCCAGCGCCGACCGCACATGGGCGTCGTAGTCGGCGATGGCCCCGGACGTGGCGTCGCGCAGCGTGGAGGTGACGATCAGCGCGCGGAACGTGGTCCCGGTCGCGATGCCCGGCGGCCGCAGCTCCCAGTCGTGGGGGACCGACGCGCGGGTGATGGTGATCGTGTAGTCCTTGGTGGTGGCGCCGTCCCCGGCGGTCACGGTGACCGTGACGACGTTCTGCCCACCGGACAGGTCCACCTCGTGGTCCGTCGTGTCGGCGTCGGCGTCGGCGGGGCTATAGGCCACGCTGGCGTTGGTGGCGGACTTGGTGGCCGCCACGGTCACCCGGGTGACCGTGGCGGCCACGTTCATGCTGTAGGAGGTTGTGGCGGCGGCGAAGCCGGTTACGCTGGTCCCGTCGATGGTCAGGGCTCTCAGGTCGGCGTTGTTGCCGGCCTCCGCGCGGGTGATGGTGACGGTGTAGGTGTGGGTGGTGGTCCCGTCCTGAGCGGTCACGGTGATGGCGACCGTGTTGTCGCCTACGTTCAGGTTCACCTGGTAGCCGTTGCTGGGGTCGCTGTCGGCGTCCGGGGGGTCGAAGGTTACGGTGGCCCCGTCGTCCCCGCTCTGGAAGGCCGTGGCCGACACCGTGATGGAGGCGGACGCCGTGGAGGCGCGGTATGACTTAGTGCCGGGGTCGAAGGGCTCGTCCAGCATGGTGTCGTCGCCAAAGGACAGCTCCGACAGCCTGGCGTCGGTGCTGGGTGCCCGGATGATGTTGACGGTGTAGGTCTTGGTGGCGATCCCGTCATCGGCGGTGACGATGACGGTGACTGAGTTGCCCGAGTCGCCCACCACGCTCAGGTCCACCTGGTGGCCGTTGCTGGCGTCGACGTCGGCATCGGCGGGCGGCTCGTCGTAGGCCACGACGGCGTTGGGGTCCGACGGGGTGGCCGCCACCGTCACTTGGGCCGTCGTGTTCGGCACGTTCACGGTGTAGTCGGTGGTGCCGGCGGCGAAGCCGGTGACGCTGATCTCGTCCACCGTGAGCGTGCTCAGGTTGGCGTCGCTGCCGGCGTCCGTCGCCGCCCGCCTGATCGTCACGGTGTAGGTCTTGGAGATGCTCGCGTTCGTGACGGTGTAGATCACCGTGTTGTCGCCCACGTCCAGGTCCACCTGGCGGCCGTTGGTGCCGGTGTCGGCGTCGTTGGGCCCGTCCACCACCTCGCCCGCCACGCTGGCGTTGGCGTCGGATATGGTGACTGCCACCGTCACCTGGTCCGTCGTGTTCGGAACATTCACGGTGAATTCAGTGGTACCGCGACCGAAGCCCTTTACCTCGGTCTCGTTGATGGTCAGCGTGCTCAGGCTGGCGTCGACCTTGGCGTCCGTCGTCCGCCGGTTGATTGTGAGTTCGAAATTCTCCGTCGTTACCTCGTCCCGGGCAGTGACGGTGATGGTGACCGTGTTGTTGCCCACGTCCAGGTCCACCTGGTAGCCGTTGCTGGCGTCGTTGTCGACATCGGTGGGGCTGTAGGTCACGACGGCCTCGCCGTCGGACGCGGTGGCCAACACCGTCACCCGGGTCGTCGACATCGGAACTGTGAACAGATTGATTCCAAAACTGGAAAAGGAGTCGACGTCTTCCTCGTCCACCGTGATGGCCATCAGGTTGGTGTTGGGCTCATACCGATGGATGAAGAACGGAGTCTCCAGCACGGTCCCGTCTTGGGCGGTGACGGTGATGGTGACCGTGTTGTCGCCCACGTCCAGGTCCACCTGGTGGCCTTCGAGCATGTCGTCGGCGTCGGCGGGGCTGTAGGTCACGACGGCGTTGTCGTCGGACGTGGTGGCCAACACCGTCACCCGGGCGTGTATCCACGCAACGGTCGCAATGGAGATGCTTTGGTTGGAGGAGTCGACGTGGTTGCCGGCGCCCCCCGTCACACTGAGGTCTTTGAGGTCGGTGTTGTTGCCGAGCGCGCGGATGATGGTGAGCGTGTAGGTCTCGGTGGTGGTCCCGTCTTCGGCGGTGACGGTGAACGTCACCGTGTTTTCGCCCACGCTCAGGTCCACCTGGTGGCCGTTGCTGGCGTCGGCGTCGGCGTCGGCGGGGCTGGGCACAAGGGTGGCGTTGGTGTCGGACTTGGTGGCCAACACCGTCACCTGGGCCGTCGCGTTCTCGACGTCCACGGTGTAGGAGGTGGTGCCGGCTGCGAAGCCGCTCACGCTGGTCCCGTCAATGGTCAGGTTGCTCAGGTTGGCGTCGTTGCTGACGACGGTTGCCGCGCGGTCGACGGTGATGGTGTAGGTGCGGGTGGAGCTGCCGTTGCTGGAGGTCACCACCACCGTGATGGTGTTGTCGCCCGCGTTCAGCGTCACCTGGTGGTCGTTGCTGCTGTCGTCGTCGGCGTCATCGGGAGTGATGGCCGCGCCGGCGCCGCTCTGGACGGGCGTGGCCGTGACCGTGGTGGAGGCCATGTCCGCCGAGGCGGTGTACTCAGGGAGGGTCCCGGCGAAGGTCTGGTCCAGGGTGATGCCGCTCAGCGACAACGCCGACAGCCTGGCGTCGGCGCCGGTCAGCGTCCCGTTCACCTTGTGGCTGCCGAAAGTTCCCTCCGGGTTGTGTTCCAGCAGGGCGTCGAGGCCTGAGGTGGCGCTGACGATGGTTTGGCCCGTCTGGAGGGCGAAGGTGGGGTTGCCGCTGTCTTGGTTGCCGATGAAGATGCCGTTGGTGTCGGTGTCGCCGGCTTGGACGGTGTAGGCGAACACCAGCATGGTGGTGCCGTTGCCGCGCACCAGCGGCGCCCGGTACTTCCCCCCGGCGTTGACGCCGAAGTCGATGTCGTCGCTGGCGGTGACTGCCTCGTCGAAGGTGACGGTGATCTCGATGTCCTCGCCGAGTCCGTAGGTGTCGGTGGCCGCTTGGGGGGCGGAGGTCACCGCGATGTCGGTGATGCGGGGTATCGGCGCCGGGGTGGCGGCCTGTTCGGGGCTGGGCTGGCCGGGGCCCGCGGCGTTGACGGCGATGACCCGCACGAAGTATTCGGTGCCGTTGGCGAGGCCGGTTATCCGGTAGGGGCTTGTCGTGGCGTCCGCTGTCTGGCCAGCGACGATCGCGGCGGCCGGGGTCTGGGAAACGGTGCGCCACTGCACGGTGTAGCCGGTGACCGGCCTGCCGCCGTCGTCGGTGGGAGCGGTCCACGCTACGTCCAGCACCGTCTCCCCGACAGTGAGCTCCGGCGCGGCGGGCGCGGCGGGCGCGTAGACCCCCTGTTGGGGGAAGCCGTCGTCGCCCTCGTTGCCGATGGCGTCGGCCAGCGCATTCAACGCCGGCGCGATGTAGTTGACCGACACCTGGGGACGCCCGGCGGTCGCGGTGGTCATGGTCAGGGTGAACGTGTCGGCGTCGGTGGGATGGAACGCGACGCTGGCCGGGGCGACGGCGCTCGCTGTGCCGACGGTCACCATGAACGCCGACGGGTCAGGCGCCGAGCGTGTGGTGTCGAGGTCTTCGTCGAACACGATGTCGACGGTCATGGCGTCCACGGACACCCGGACCAGCAGCGGCACCGGCGCGGCCTCGTCCTCCGGGATACCGGAGACCACGTTGGAATAGGCGCCGCAATTGGTTTCGCAGCTCGTCCCGACCCGAACGAAGAAGGTAGTCCCGGCCTCCAGCCCGGTCAGTGTGTACGACGCGTTGATCAGCGCGTCTTTCAGCGCCTGGCCTGTAAGTACGACGGTGCGATCACCGGCGCCCGCTTCGAAGTCCTCTGATCCGGACCTCCACTGCACATGCATAAGCCGGTGGCCGTCAACGTTCGGGGCGGCCCACAGATAGTCCTGCCACGACAACTCCAGGTTCTTATTGCCGACCGCCACAGGGACGCCCAGCGTCGCCGTTTCGGTGGGGAAGACTGGTATCTGAACAACCGAAGCAACCTGAGAATCATCAAAGTGCACATCTCCATTCGCGGTATGCAGCTGGGCCCTGTCGGCATTCATGTAATGCCCGACGTAGGACGACGGCCAGACGATGTGGCTAGAGGGGTAATCCAGGCTGCCCCAGTCGGCATCGCCGGCGCCTTCGTGCAGCGTTCGGATGTGATCGGTTCGAAACTGCGGGTCGTCAGGTCTGGTCTTGAGTGTCAACCGGAAGCTCAGCGCGGTGAGCGGGCGCACCTCCTCGCGTTGGTGCTTGGCGAAGTAGAAGGTTCGCCGGATGGCGTACTCCTTGAGCCCCTCCGCGGTGATGCTCGGGATCCCCTCGTCGTGGTAGTGCACAGTGATGTAGCCGACAGCAATGGCTCCCGATTCGCCGCTACGGAAGCGGAAATCTTCAGCCGTAATTGACGTGGCGGGGGCGGTGCTGTTGGGCGTGGTGGTCGCCCCGGCGGTCCACACGGCGGTGAGGCCTGTGGTGCGGGCCCGCACCCGGAACTCGTACTCGGTGTCGTTGGTCAGGCCCTCCACGAGGGTCTCGAAGTTCAGATAGCCGTCGCTGTGGAGCTTGTCGAGGCTCTTCTCGCTGGCGTCGTCCCAATCCTGTGCGGCCGTTTTCCATTGGACGAGCCATCCTTCGAGCGAAGTGTCGTCGTCGGCGCCGTCGGCCGGGAGCCAGCGCACCAGTACCTTCGCGTCGCCCCAGCCCAGCCACGGGCCGCGGGGGGCGGGATAGGAGGTGCCGGGCGTGGCCGACACGTCGGCGCTCCACGGGCCCCACCCGCCGGAGTTCTTGGCCCGCACCCGCACCGTGTACTCGAGGTCGTTGGTGAGGCCGGTGATGGTCTCGCTGACCGCCGCGTCGTCGGCGCGCGACACAGTCGTGTAGCCGGCGTCGTCCTCGGACTTGTACTGCACGCCGTAGGCGGTGATGCCGTCGCCGCCGTCGGCGGGCGCGTCCCACCCGGCGGTGATCTGGGTGTCGCTCGGGGTCAGCGTCGGCGCGGGCGCGGCGGGCAGGTTCTTCACGGACTGGTCGGTGAACCCCTCGACCCTGTGGCCGGCGGCGCTCGCCAGCGCGTTGGCGGCCGGGTCGGTCGGGGGCGTGTAGGTGGCCGACACGAGCCGGCCCGCGGTGATGTCGGCGGACATGGTCAGCGTCACCGTGGCGCCGTTGACCGCCACGTCGGTGACCGTCAGAACGGTAGCGGTCCCGCCATCGGGGGCCTCCGACACCGAGAACGTCGACGCGGCCGGCACCGAGCCGGCGTCGAGGGACTTGTCGAAGCTCAGCGCGATCTGGTTGGGCGCCTTGTCCTGTATGGCGCCCTCAAGAAGCATCGGCGGCGGCGCGGGCGTCGCCGACGCCTCGGCGCTCCACGGGCCCGGCCCGGCCTCGTTCTCGGCCCGCACCCGCACCGTGTAGGCGGTGTCGTTGACGAGGCCGGTGATGTCATGGGGACTGCTCGCGACGTCATCGGCGGACTGCCCGGCCGCCTCGGCCGCTGCCCAGTCCTGCGCGGCGGTCCTCCACTGCACGTCGTAGCCGGTGACGGCGCCCCCGCCGACGGCGTCCGGCGCATCCCACCGGGCGGCGATCTGGGCGTCGCCCGGGGTCAGCGTCAGCGCGGCGGGCGCGGCGGGCCGGTTGACCACCGCCAGGGAGGTGAACGTTGCGACCTCCGCGGCGGCGCCCGTGAGAGGGTTCGTTGTCGGCTTGTTGTAGGTGAGCGTCACCGTGGCGCCCGCCGCGATGGCCGGGCTCATGGTCAAGGTGAACGCGGCGTCGTCGGCACCGAACGCGACACCCGACGGGGTCACGGCGACGGCGGCCAAGTCGACGGTCACCGTCACCGTGAACGCCGACCTAGCCGGCGCAGCGCCGGTGGTGACGAGTCTCTTGTCGAACACGATGTCGATGGCGGCGCCGTCCGCGGACACCGTCGCCGCGGACACCGACGGGGCACTGAGATCGGGCGTGTAGGTGCTGTCCACCTTGTGACCCGACTGGTTGGCGAACCCCATGTCGCGATACTGGGCCTCAGCGCCGGAATCGGCCGCGGCGACAAGGTTGGCGCTGTCGTCGCGTGAGATGCCGCCGCCCCCGATGCCGTTGGCGTCGCTGTCGTCGACAGCGGTGCCGTCGCTGTCGACGGCGGAGCCCACCTCATAGGAGAACAACACCGCCTTGTCGCCCGCCGCGTCCGACTTGTCGGTGTTGTAGGCCGCCAGCCGCCCCTGGGCCGCCGCGCCGAGGCCCTCGCCGAGCTGACATGAAATCGGGTGCATACAAATGACATAGCCCGGGCTGCCGGTGACGGTCACCGCCTCGTTGAACGTCACCGTCACATCGATGACCTCGCCCAAGCCGTACGTGTCACCAGCGACCGGCGACGAACTCACCACCTCCCCGCCGACGACAACCCAAGGATTGTCCGCGCTGAACGCATCGGACCAGTCGCCGTAGAAATCTTCGCCTTCGTGCTCGACGACCGTGCGCATCTGCGCGTCGTAGCCCAAGCTGCCGCCAAGACCCGCGACCGTGACGACGCCGACGCCGAACTCGTTGACATCTTTGGCCACAGCGACCGTGGTCCAGCTCGCAGCGACATCATCGTCGCTGGTCAGCTTGTAGCGGGCCTCATAGCCCGAGATCGAAAAATCGGCGGTGGGCCGCACCCACTCCAGCTTCAACCCGTCATGACGCTTGAACGCCCGCCGGATCCTGGGCGCGCCACTGTCGCCGAGCAAGAAAACCACGAAGATGTCCTCCGTGTTGGACCAGAACTCGTTCCACACGGTGACCTTGAACCGGTAGACATCGCCGGGCACCGGCGAGCCCAGAGCCTGCGTGATGGGCATATCAGCCGCAGGCGCAGAGTCCACACTGGCGGTCTCGTCGAAAGTTTTCGCCGGGACAGACAGATGCCAGTTGTAGCGGACGAGCGTGCCGCCGCCGAGATCGTCGGGGTCATCCCACGAGAACTTTGCGTCGTAGCCGCCAAATCTCTTCTCAAAGACCAACTCAAGATTCTTCGGGTCGCCCGGCCTCCGCGGAATGACGTAGGCGAGCACGTTGCTGTGGGGGCCTCCGCCCGCCCTGTTGACGGCGCGGACCCGCACCTCATAGGTATTGTTCGACATGACTGAACCGGGGTTGATCGCGCCGGTTAGGCCGCTCACAGTCTTGAACGGCGTGTCTTGCCAAACCGGGTCCACGGCGGGGTTTCGCCACTGCGCGACATAGCCGGTGATGTCGTCATCGGCGCCGGCCGCGCCATCGAAGTCCGGAGCATCCCAACTGAACGCAAAAGAGGAGACCGTGCTCGCCTCCTTCACCGCGTTGCGGGGCGCCCCGGGGCGGTTCAGCACAGTCGCATCGAACGACCCGGCGTCGTTGCCGGACGTGTCCTGCACCACCGCGGAGGTGTCGTCGCCGGCGGGATCGGTGTATGTGACCGTCAGCGGCACGCCCGCGGCGATCCCGGCGGCCATCGTCAGCACCACCGTGTCGGCGTCGGTGGAATGGAACTCGACGCTCGACGGGCTGACAGCCGCCGCGGAGTCGACGCTCACCGCGAACCTCGCCGCCGCAGGCACCGAGGCGCTGTCGAGGTCCTCATCGAAGGCGATGTCGATGGCGGCGCCGTCGGCGGACACCGTCGCCCTCGACACCATCGGGAGGGTGGTGTCGGGCGTGTAGGCCTGGTCCACCTTGTGGCCCGGCTGGGTGTCGAACCCCGAGTCGTGGTACCCGGCCTCGGTGCCGTCGTCGGCGGCGACATAGTTGCTGGCGTCGGCTGAGATGCCCTCGCCAGAGATGCCGTCGGTGTCGGCGTCGGCGGGGTCGTTGGCGGAGTCCACCGCATAGGAGAACACCACGTCGGTGCCGCCCGACCTAGACGCGTTGTAGCTGGCCAGCCGCTTGGCATCGTCGGGGCATGGGTCGGTGCCCAGGCCCGAGGCCATGCACAGCACGAACGACGGGTTGCCGGTGACGTTCACCGCCTCGTTGAACGCGACCGTGACATCGATGGTCTCGCCGTCGCCGTAGGTGACCCCCGACAGCGGCGAGGAGGTCACCTCGCTGCTGAGGACCCACGGGTTGCCCGCGGACAACTGCTCGGACCAGTCGCCGAAGTAGGTGCCGCCCTCCCAAGCGAACACCGTCCGCACCTCCACGTCGTAGTGGCTGGAGGCAAGATCGGGGTAGGTGATGCCCTCAATGGTGTGGCTCGAGCCGCTGCCCAACCCGACCGTGAGGAAGTCGGTGTCGGCGGCGCCGGCGGGCTTGTAGCGGGCCTCGTAGCGCCTGATGGTCAGATCGTCGTCGACGTCGCTCGCAAGCACGAGCGGACTCCATTCCAGTATCAGCCCGTCGCGACTCAGCGCAGCCGAAGACGCCCCGGGCACGCCCTCGTCGCCGAGCACGAAGATCGCCCGCCTGTACACCAGATTGAGGGTACGTTCGTTCCACACGGTAACTGTGGCCCCGCGGACAAAGCGGCCAAACGATGGCGAGTCCAAAGACACCCTGATGGGCAACTTGCCCACAAGCGCAGCAGTCTCGTCAGCCCCGGTGATGGTGTCCCCGAAACCCGAGAGGCTGGCGTTCTGGTCATTGGACGTCAGGGTCCAGATGTAGCGCTGGAACGTGCCGCCGCCGAAACTGTTGGGTGGGTCCCACGTGATCTGCAGCTCGTAGCCGCCGCCCGCTGACTCCTCAAATTTGAGCCGAAGATTGCGCACATTGTCCGGGGTCGTCGGAATCACGTTGCGGGCCGCATTGCTGGGCGGGCCCGAGCCCACCCTGTTGACGGCGAGGACCCGTACCTCCCAGGTAGCGCCTCCTTGGAAGCCATAGGTGACATTGCCCGACGGATTATTGCCCCTGTCTAAATGACTGAACTCCCGGGTTGTCCACTGCGCATTCGGATCGGTGGTGACATCCCGTATCTGGGCGACATAGTTGGTGATGTCGTTGACGGTGTCGGTGTCGGTACCGGTCAACAAGCCATCGAACTGCGGAGCTTCCCATCGCACCTCGAGTCCCGTGACATTCACGCTGGACGACGCGTTGCGGGGCGCTCCGGGGCGGTTCAGCAGGGTCTTGGTGAACGTGGCGGCGTCGTTGCCGGCTGCGTCCTGGACCACCCCGGCAGAGTTGTCGCCGGTGGGGTCGGTGTAGGTGACCGACAGCGGCTTGCCGGCGTCAACCTCGGCGGCCATCGTCAGCACCACCGTGTCGCGGTCGACCGTGACTGTGGCCGGCGCTGCGGCGTCGGTGCCGACGTTGACCCCGAACCTCGACACCGCAGGCACCGAGCCGCTGTCGAGGGACTCGTCGAACCGGACCGTGAGGAGCTTGAAGCTCCCGGCGCCGTCGGCTGAGAGCCGGGCGTCGAGGAACTTCGGCGGCACCAGGTCGTTGGGGGTTGCGGTCATCGCCGTCGACCATTCGCCGGGCAGGGCGCCGTTGACGGCGCGGACCTGCACGGTCAGCTCGATGCCTTCTTCGAGCCCGGTGAACGTGTGGGTCCTGGCGGTGGTGTCCTCGATGGGCACCACGGTGTAGTCGGCCTCGTCTGCGGTCTTGTGCCGTATCTCGTAGCGGGCGATCGGGCTGCCGCCGTCGCCCGCGGGCGCGGTCCACGACACCGTCACGAAGCCGATGCCCGACGCCAGATTCACGCCGGTCACCTGGCCGGGCTCGTCCAAAGCGGTCCCCGCGGCGGTGCCGGAGACGACGTCGAAGTCCTTGACGGCGTCCTCGCACACCCCCCGAAGCGGGAACACCCGTGCCTCGTACCTGACGCCCTCAGTGAGCCCGGTGAGCGGATGGGAGCGGTCCCCGACGTCGCAGATCCTCTCGTCGACCCAGGAACCCGCACCCACGGAGCGCGACTGGAGCAGCCATCCGCTGAGCCCGACGGTGCCCGTCACCGGCGGCGGCTGCCACGTCACGGTCAGCTCCAGGGGCGCCGACACCCGCAGCGACACGCCGCGGGGCTTGAAGTCCGCGTTGCTGACCGAATCGAACAGGTCGGGGTGCAGCCGGTAGGAGAGGAGGTGGTTGTCGTCAGGGTGCTCGTTGCCCTTGTAGGCCGAGACCCACATCATCTTGTCGTCGGGCTTGCCCGGGGCCCACGGCCACGAGCGGCCGGCGGGGTCGTCGCGGATGTGGATCCCAAAGGTGCCTACAACACCACCGCCTATGCCCTTGCGCTCGTAGTCTCTTGTCCGCGAGCTAGGGGTGAGGGTCTCGACGCGGAACGACAGCGCGTGGATGTCTTTTTGGGGCAGGTACCGGCCGGTGGCGAGCTCGTACGCGAACAGCTTGAACTCGTCGACGTCCATGACCCAGATGGTGTCGCCGTCGGAGGACAGCCCTCGGGGAAATTTGTTGGCCGCGGCCAGATCGAAACTGCGGTCCTGGTTCAGCGACTTGTCGCTGGTGTTGTAGGCCTTGAGTTCGCCTGACTGAGCGGCGTTATTGCCAGCGACCCACATGGTGGTCCCGTTCGACCAGATCCCCCCTACGGGACTGCCCGACAGGGAGTAGTCCTCGTCGCTGTCACGCGTCCACCCAGACACCGTGTACGCGTACAGCTTGTCGTCCTCTGTGTCGAGCACCCACATGGTGGTGCCGTCGGACCACACCCCGCCGGGGTCGGCATTGGCCGCAGCCAGGTCATTCGACGTTGGATCGGTGCCGTCGAGCGGGTACTTGTACACCTTGTCGGCATCCTCGTCGGCCACCCACACGGCCTCGTCGTCGGCCCACACCCCACCGGGGTGGGCATTGCCGATGCCGTCGCTGCCCACCTGCAACTCGATGTCGTCTTCGTAGACGCCGTCTTCGTTCGCGAAGCGCCAGGTGTTGGTGGCGTCGGTCGATACACGCTGCTCGGCTCTGTGGCACGGCGCGGCGCGGTCCAGGCAGTACACACGCACGCTCTTGCCGCCGTCGGCCACCCACATCCGATCCCCGTCGGACCAGATCCCGGTGGCGGTCCTGTACTGAAGCCTCAGGTCGCGGTCCTTGTCGCGCACCGCTCGGCCGCCGTCGGGATTGAACTCATAGGCCAGGACCGCGTCGCGTTGGTTGCGTCTGGCGGTGGACACCCACAACGTGGTGCCGTCGGACCACATGCTGTGCGGCACGCCCACCAACCCGGTGATGTCGCGGCGGCTCTGTCTGGATCCGTTGGAAGGGTTGAACCCCAGCAGCCTGCCGTTGCGCGCGTCCGCCACCCAGATCGTGGTCCCGTCCGACCAGATGCCCCGCGGCACCGACCGCCCCGGCATCGTCAGCGACCGGCCCACAATCGGATCCCCGGGGAACCTCGTGCCGAACGGCAGGTCGTACGCCTTGACCACCCGGCTGATGTCGGACACCCACATCGTCTCGCCGTCGGACCACACGCCCTGGGGGTTCACCAGCCCGTCCCGGGCGCCGCCGCCCCCAGGATTGGCATACGACACGTCCTCGTAGACGACGAGCGACGTGTTGATCAGGTCCTGGTCCGGGATCCGGTACCCCGCGCTCAGGTCGTACGCCGCCAGCGCACTCACGCCGTCGTGATGGACCAGCTTGCCGTCGGTGTGCCTGTCCTGCTCGCCGACGGGCACCCCCGGGCCCAGCTTCACGCCGCAGCGCGGCACCGTTCCGGTAAACGGCCCGATGCACCCGTCCTCATGGAGCCTGGCCTGATTCGACAGGCTGTCGGCCACCCACAGCGTGGCCCCGTCGGACCACAGCCCAGAGACATGCGAATTGCCCTGCACCCACCACTCCCCGTCGTCGGCCAGCGCCGTCCGCCGCTGCAAGCGCATCAAGCCCAGGTACCGCCCCGACACCTCAATCGCCACACCCGCCGCCGCCCGCGCCCCGGGCTCGTTGGCGACCTGTGCCGCTCTGGCACCGCCCGCCCCGGACCCAGTCCTCGTCGCCGCGGCGTCCGAGACGTTGACGGTCACCGTGTACGTCTTCCTAGTCGCGCCGTCCTCGGCGGTGACCGTAACGCTTATCTCGTTCCTCCCCTCGTTCAAGACCACCTGGTGGCCCTCGGTATCGCCGTCGGCGTCGGCGGGGCTGTAGGCCACGCTGGCGCCCGTGTCCACCGCCACGGCGACGACGGTGGCCGGTCCCTCGGGGGCGTTCAGGTCCACGGTGTACGACGTCGTGCCGGCGCTGAAGCCGGCAACGCCGGTACCCAGGATGCTGAGAGAGCTCAGATTGGCGTTGCTGGACGGGGTCTGGGCGGCTACGGGAGACACCCCCAGCAGCAGGCCGCCCACGAGCAGCAGGCCGCCCACGAGCAGCAGACCGCCCGCCAGCAGCGCCAGCGCCGCCAGCGCCGCCGCCAGCAATGGTTTGCGGGAAGAGACCGTCATAGAGTTTGAATTCCTTCCATTGGCCTGACGGCCAGTGTGTCTAGGTGGTCAAAGTTGGGACACATAGCCCGAGGACTATACCAGAGAAACCTGTATAAAGTCAGTCTAATACTGGCATTTTCGGTACCAATTCAGGGCCATTTTCGACCAATCTGCCTTGTGTAAATATCCGCACGGTCCCTACAATCAGGTCTCAGGGCCGCCCAGCACGAGGGAATCGCGGGCCATCCCCACCTGTACAGAGGTCGAGAACATGAGCAACCCCGGGGAACTGCAGCGGGAGAACCAGGCCCTCCCCGGCATTCACCTGGCAGGCGCAACTCCGGCTGGCCGGCTCGGCGGCAGCGCCGGTGCAGATCGTAGCCACATTGCCCGCGTCCGCCACCGGAGTGGCGAGTTCTCCGTTCCCCAGGGCCCAACAGACCTCGCAGTCAATGGCCGAACCGGCGTCCTGGGCAGGGACAGCCGACCTCGGGACAACCCCGTTCCCCCTTACTTCGCCGGCGTGTAGCCCCGCACCCAGCTGGAAATCTCGCTCAACCCCTGGGCGTTCACCGCCTTGATGCAGTATGCGTAACGGGTGTCCCCTTCCACCGTGTCGTCGGTGTAGGTCGTCTCCGCCGACCCGGTGTCGGAGACGGCGGTGAAGAACGTCCCCTCCTCGGTTTGAAGGTCCTTGTCGCGCCGCAGGATCACGCAGCCGGTGATGCCGTCGTCATTCGCGTTGGCTCAGGTGAGGGTCACGGTGTCGTGGGAGACTATGGCGTCACGTCGGTCACCCTCAGCGTGTAGCTCCCCACCTCGTCCCGGTCCCCCGACACCCGCGCGTAGTACGTCCCGCTCTCCGTTGCCGTGAACATCACCCGGCTGTCCCGGCCACCGTCGAAGTCGTCGTTGTAGCTGTCCGCCTGGTACTCTCCCGCACTGTCGTAGATCGCCCGGAAAAAGGTGTCCGGCAGTGTCCCGCCACCGCCCGGGCTGCCCGTCAGGTCGAACCGGTACGCGCGCCCCGCCTCGAGCTCCACCGCGAACCGGTCCTGATCGCCCGCGGTCCCAATGGCGCCCGTGGCCGAGCCTCCCACCGCGACCCTACCGAGGGTGGAGTTGTCGTTGGGCAGGTCCGTGTCCCCCTCCGAGACGCTCTGCTCCGGAGTTCCTTCATCCGGAGTTCCTTCAGGAGTGGGCGCGGCGGTCGTCTCGACATGCACCCAGCGCGAACGCTCGCTCGTCCCGTGCTCGTTGATCGCCTTGATCCGGTAGGTGTAGGGCATCTCGGCCGCCACGCTGTCGTCGGTGTAGCTGGTGTCGGCCCTACCTGTATCTTCCACCAGAGTAGTGAACTCGCCCTCGGCGTCGGTATCCCGGTTCCGCCGCAGGATCACGTAGCCGGTGATGCTGTCGTCCCCAGGGTCATCCCAGGTGAGGGTGACGGTGTCGTGAGATACCGTGGCGGACAGCCCCGTTGGCTTGGCGGGCGGCTCCGGCGCAGGGTCAGGGGCTGCGGGAGTGTAGCCCCGCACCCAACTGGAGATCTCGCTCAGTCCGTGGGAGTTGATCGCCTTGATCCGGTACACGTACTGCCTACTCGGCTCCACCGTGTCGTCGGTGTAGATGGTAGCCGCCGAGCCGGTGTCGGGGGCGACGGTGACGAAGGTCCCCTCCTCGTGGATGTCCTTGTCGCGCCGCAGGATCACGTAGCCGGTGATGCTGTCGTCATTGGGGTCATCCCAAGTCAGCGTCACGGTGTCGTGGGAGACCGTGGACGAGAGGCCGGTGGGCCTGGCGGGCGACCCCGAGGGTTCCGCCGCCGCCACCGCGTCAGTCGCCACGCTGGTCAGCGTCTCCCCGTTGCCCGCGTCGTCGGTGAAACTCACCCGAACCTTGATCCCCTTGCCCGCGTCGGCTTCTACCAGGGTGTAACCGGAATCCGTGGCGCCCTGAATAGCGGTTTCATCGGCCAGCCACTGGTAGCTGAAGGTGACGGCGTCCAGCCCATCCTCGTCGGCGATGCCCGACGTGTCCGCCGTCAACGTCTCACCCACCTGGGCCGTGCCGCTGATGGTGGGTGCGCCGGTGGCCGGTATGTTAGAGCCAAGCGCCAGGCTCCCGCCGACGCCGGTCCGGATGCCCCTGATGTTTCGGGAAGAGGACTCAACGAACTCGGCCGACTCAACACTGACGGTGACCTCACCACCGCCCGTGGCGGTAACTGTAATGGCATCGCTCTCCAAGCTGCCGGCGGCGACGGTGACGGTATCGTCAGAAAGGTTGCCACCCGCAGCCGACAGGCTTACCGACATGGCTACCGGAGCGCCCTGGGCAACCTTGACCACGATGGCATTGTCGCCTCGCTGCTCCAGTACCGCAGTAAAGGTGAACGGTGCACCAGGATTGCCTGACAGCCACAATAAGACCAAGCTGCCAAGTCCGTCGAATATGCCTGCGGGCAACTCGCTGAACTGGTTACCGACCAGCCACAAAGCTGCCAAGCTGCCGAGCCCGTCGAACACATCCTCGGGCAACGCGCTGATCGGGTTACTGCCCAGGTACAACCTTTCCAAGCTGCCGAGGCCGTCGAACACATCCTCAGGCAACGCGCTTATCCGGTTACCGACCAGGCCCAAATATCTCAGGTTGCCGAGGCCGTCGAACACATCCTCGGGCAACTCGCTGATCCGGTTACTGCCCAAGGACAACCTTTCCAAGCTGCCGAGCCCGTCGAACACATCCTCGGGCAACTCCCTGATCTGGTTTCGGTACAGGTACAACCCTGTCAGGTTGTCGAGGCCGTCGAAGTCCCCGGACCGGAGTGCAGGGATGCTCTTTTCGTAAACGTCCAAACGGCCCGTAATTCCATTCAGGTCCGACTCGGTAACCAACGCACAGTCGCTGACGTTATCCAGCCTGGCCAGGATCCCATCCTGCACCTGCTGGGTCCGGTCGCAAATGCCAATGCTTGGAACCAGCGTAGGAGTAGGAGTAGGCACCGGGAAGTTCAGCGACACGCTGTCGCCCACTCCAACACCCACGCCGTCTGCGCTGCCGCCCTGGAATGCAGCCGAAACCATACTGACCACAACTTCCCCGCCCAACTCACCGGGAATCACCGTGACCACTGCGCTCTGCACACCGCCCGCCGGAACGTTCGCACTCGCCACCGACAAAGTTCCGCCTTCCACCGACAGCGTCACGGTCATCTCAAACGGCGCGCCCTCAGCCACCTTCACCAACACCCCATCATCACCCTGCCGCTCCAGTTCTCCCGTCAACGTGAACGGCGCGCCCGTGTTCCCCGTAAAGCTCACCACCTCCAACTTGCTCAATCCCTCGAACAACCCTGCCGGCAGCGTGGTCAACTCATTGTTCGACACGATCAGGTCGGTCAGGTTCGGAACTCCCTCGAACTCATCGCTCCGCAGCGCGGTCAGTTTGTTGTCGGCAATAAACAGCCGGCTCAACTCGGTCAACTGGTCGAATACCCCATCCGGCAATGCAGCAAGCTCGTTGTCGTGCAGCGCCAGGGCGTCCAGATTGGGCAGGTCGTCGAACACGCCATCCGGCAGTGAACTCAGGTCGTTCTCGTGCATCGTCAGTATTTCCAGGCTGGAGAGCCCGTCGAAGACGCCCTCCGGCAGTTCGCTCAGGCTGTTGTCTACCAGTTCCAGTTCGGCCAGCCCCGACAGCCCCTGGAAATCTCCGGACTTCAATGAGGCAATCTTCTTGCGAGTCCCTCCGCCGTTCAGGTCCAGAACCCAGATCCTGGCCAGATGCTCGTCCGTCACCTCGCTGCAGTCCTTGATGCCCAGACTGCCCAGGGCTTGCGCGTTCAGCATGCTGATGATGTCGTCCCTCACCTGCTCGGTGCGGTCGCAGATGCCGCCGGTAGGCTTGTCCACCGTTGCCGTCGCCGCGCTGGTCAGCGACTCCCCGTTGCCCGCGTCGTCGGTGAAGGACACCCGCACCTGGATGGCCTTGCCTTCGTCATCATCGGCCAAGGTGTAGGTCGAACCAGTGGCCCCGCTGTTTGCCGTGCCGTCCGCCAACCATTGGTAGCTGAACGACACATCGTCCAGCCCGTCCACGTCCAATATGCCGGAGGTGTCCGCCGTGAGGGTGTCCCCTACCTGTACCGACCCGGTGATGGTGGGCGCGCCCGTGGCCGGGTTGTTGGGCTGGATCGCTGCTTCCACCGGGTCTGTCGCTGCGCTGGTCAGCGTCTCCTCGTTGTCGGCATCGTCGGTGAAGGACACCCGCACCTTGACGGTCTTGCCCTCGTCGGCGTCTGCCAGGGTGTAGTCGGCGTTGGTCGCGCCTTGAATTGCGATGTCGTCAGCCAGCCACTGGTAACTGAACGACACGTCGTCCAGCCCGTCCTCGTCCGATATGCCCGAGGTGTCCGCTGTCAACGTCTCCCCCACCTGGACCGTGCCGCTGACGACGGGCGCTCCCGTGGCCGCGCTGTTGACCGCCGTCTCATCCTCCAACACACCGAGTAGCCGGACCTCAACGGTCTCCCCATCCCTCCAGCTCAGGCCCGTTCCTTCCCACTTATAGATGTTGCCGTAGCTGTAGGACCGGAAGGACGCATCGTCGGAAGCGAACCGCGCCCCGTCCAACTCCAGCACGAAGTCGAAGGGAAGCTCCCGGTCCACGCCGATGTACATCCACCCCTGCGTTTCCACCATCTGCACGGTGTATGTCGCGCCGTCCACCTCGAATGAGGCCGGAGAGAGCGACCCCGCCTTCTTCGCGTCGGTCGAATAGTACCCGTAGCCCTGGTAGACCCACTCCACCGTCATGGTCGCCGACCAGACGGCAGCGTCCTTGCTGGTCAGCGTCTCCTCGTTACCCGCATCATCAGTGAAGCTCACCCGCACGCTGATGGCCTTACCCTCGACGGCCTCCGAGAGCGTATAGGTAGACTCCGTCGCTCCCGGTATGTCAGCGTCGTCGGCCTGCCACTGGTAGCCGAATTCCACGCCGTCCCGACCGTTGGCGTCTTGGATACCCGACCTGTCCACCGTCAGCGTCTCGCCCACCTGGGCCGTCCCACTGATGGCGGGCAGTCCCGTCGCTGGCGTGTTCGCACCCTGATCGTTGGTGCGAGCAAACGCAACGCCTTGCCGAGACCCGATGTCTAATAGCAGGGTCAATGCAATCGCCAGGAGGACGGCCGTGGCGAGGAACGGGAGTCGGTTCATTGCGTGGGTACTCCTTTTGTTACTGGTCCGGCGGGCCGGCATGGGACCGGTCAAAAGACAGATTCGTACCACCTGATCGATAGACCGGGACCGCTGTCTCTACTCCGAACATTGGCCTATCGAAGCCCAAATGAATGCCTCTCCAACCAATGTTGGAGCACGCTGCTCATGATAATGACGGAGAAGCCGGTATAAAGTCAGTTAAATTATGGCCATTCCAGCCCCAATTCAGGACCAATCTGCCTTGTGTAAATGTCCGCACGGTCGCTACAATGCGGTCTCCGCGCCCCCCAGCACGAGGGCAATCGCGGACCATCCCCACTTGTACAGAGGTCGAGAACATGAGCAACCCCGGGGAACTGCAGCGGGAGAATCAGGCCCTGCGCGACCGCCTCTCCAGGCTGAGTGCGGCCAGCCTCCGCATCAACGAAAGCCTCGACTTCGAGACGGTGCTGCAGGGGGCCCTGGACTCCGCCTGCTCCCTCACCGGCGCCCGCTACGGCGTGATTGCCCTCGCTTGGACGGGTGCGTTTGGCCTGTCGATGGGTCGAAAACCACTTCATGGTCTGTTGACAATTAAGCGAGGAACGACGAGTGCCCGCAGAGAGTGGCCGCGTGCCTGGTGTGGACGTTCCCGTGGTTCATCCACTTTCCGTTGTGGCGGATGGATTTGACGCGGCGAAACACCTGGGCGGGGCGGGTGATGGCTCTTCCTCGCAGTTATTGGCACTCTGGTCGGAACGTGCGGGGTCGGGCGTGATTTACCGACCCGCGCTGGTGGCTTTCCGGTTCGTCCGCCCTACTGGGTAGGATTGTTCAAGTGGGCGGCGTCAGTCCTAATCGGTGGTGCGCCGGATTCGGGGCGACCTGGGTTGCCGCCATCGCCTTTGAATCGTTGTCCCTCCCAACTGGCTCAGGACGATTCGGCGACTGCCGAAGTCGTGCCTCAGGCAGTGCTTCTCCCGTTCATCGGCGGGGGCAAGTAGCTCGGGGAGAGCCCGCCGCGTGTTGCGGCGGGCTCTCCAGCCTTGGTCCACGTGCGTGGGCATTTTGTCGCCCATAAAGAGCTGGGCGACAGCCCAGAACCGGTCTATCCCCCCGGACGGCTGACGGTCAGCACCAACTCGTTGGACAGCATCCTGCCGTCTCCCGTGCAGATGGCTCCCTCGGCGTCGCAGTCCTCGGTGACCGGCAGGGTGATGGTCACCTGGCCGTCGCCGTCCGGCCTGACCGTGATCCGCCAGCGTATGTTGCTGCCCTTTGTGATCCGCTTAGCGTTCTCCACCGTTCCCCCAGCCACCGTGAAGGCATAGTCTCGCAGAATCTTGTAGCTCAGGCTGAACTCCTCGCTGAACCGCAGTTCGAAGGTGAACACGTTCTCCCCATCGTGGCTGTCCGGCGTGTTCTCCAGGCTGGCGGTCAGCGGAACCGCCACCGCATCAGTGGGCCCACTGGTCAACGACTCTTCGTTGCCGACGTCATCGGTGAATCTCACCTGCACCTTAATGGCCTTGCCCTCGTCGGCTTCTGCCAGCGTGTAGGCAGAACCCGTCGCACCCTGAATCGCCGTGTCGTCGGCCAGCCACTGGTAGCTGAACGACACGTTCTCGAGTCCGTCCTCGTCTGCGATGCCCGAGGTGTCCGCCGTGAGGGTCTCTCCAACCTGCGCCGTTCCCGTAATGGCGGGCTCTCCGGTGGCCGGCCTGTTGCCCGGCGGCTCGGGGCCGGCGCTCACCCACTCCGACGCCTCGCCCAGGCCATCAGCCGTGCGGGCGCTGACCCGGTACTCATACTCCACGCCCGATTTGGCGCTCTGGTCGGTGTAGCCGGTGTCCGCGCTGCCCGTGTCCTCCACCAGGGTCTGCTCCTCGCTGCGGCCCTCTCCGGCGCTCCGTCGGTCGATACGGTAGCCGATGACCAGAGCGTCGCCAGGGGCATCCCAGGTCAGCTCGACAGCGGCCTTGTCCCGAACCGTCCGCAGGTTCTTGGGCGGCGGAGACGGGGCGGCGTTGCCGGACGCCGCCCCGTCGGTGTTGGTGGTAATGACGACCGTGACCTCGGGCAACCGGTCGGAACCCGGATCCAAGCCTGAGGTAGAGTGGGTCAACACGACCTGGCCCGCCGCTGCGTCCGCGTCCGCGTCCACCGTCACCGTGAATGTCTGGGACCGGAACCAGTTCTTCTTGGTGAAGGTCAGCCCGGTCGGAGAAACCGATACTCCGTCAGCATCTTCGTTCACCGACACCCTGCCCGCATCGGGCCGGAGCAAGCGGACCCGGTACTCAACTGAGCTGCCGGCCGTCACCTCCAGCCGGTCTGCCGATACCTGGATACCTTTCCTGAAGCCGGGATTGCCGGAAATCGAGAGCGACGTCAACTTCGGCAACTGTTCCAATTCGTCAAAGGGGAAGGACGATAGTTCATTCTTCAGCAGCCTCAATTTCCCCAGCGTCGCGAGTCCGACGAACACGCCGGTCTCAATGCTTCTGAGCTGGTTGTTGGCCAGGTTCAGCTCCTCCAGGCCGGTAAGTCCTTCGAAGACCCCGTCCGGCAGCGTAGTAAGCGAGTTGAAGCTGAGGTCCAACGTCGTGACACCCGTAAGTCCGGCAAAGTCACCCGGTCCAATGTTCGTGATGCCGGTGTTGGCGATATCCAGGAGGGTGAGCTTGGCGAGATGGTCTTCTTCCACGCCCAGGCAATTGCCCTCGTACTGGTGCAGTAACTTCAGCCGGAGCAGAATCCGGCCCTTGACCTGGGCGGTTCGGCCGCATATGCCGCCATCGGCGGGCGTGGCATAAACCTCGGGAGACTCGGGTCCCGCTCCCACCGCGTTGACGGCGCGTATCTGGAAACGGTACTCAGTGCCGTTACGCAGGCCCGTTACGGTGGATTGGTAGCCCTGGCCGTCGCTGTAACTGGCGTTTATCCAACTGCCGTACCCGCCGGAAGCGGTCCTCTGACGGTGCTGGTACCGGGTGATTTCGCTGCCGCCGTCGCTTTCAGGAGCCGACCAGGACAGGGTGACCTCCCCGTACCCCGGTTCGGCGTAGAAGTAGGACGGCTGAATACCCGGTGCACCCGGGGTAGTCGCTGTCACAGCCCTGGTGGCGCTGCTGGTCCGCTCCTCGGCGTTGCCGCCGTCGTCGGTGTAGGTCACCCGGACGGCGACCGTCCGGCCGATGTCTTCCACCACCGGCGTGTACCTGCCGGAACCATTGGTGTCTTCTTTCACATCGTCTTCGGTGAGCGCGAGCAGCCACGTGAACCGGAACGCATTACCATCCGGCAAGCCGTCCGAGTCGTACACCCTCGACATATCCGCCAACAGTTCCTCGCCCACTCTCGGAGTGCCCCTGACAACCGGAACGCCACCGTCAGTGGCGCTCGACCCGGCGGGATCGTTGTCCGCGACCGTGACGGAAGCCTGCACCGGTCGTCCGGCCTCGTAACCCGTGCCCTCCAGGACCGTGGCGCTGATAACGCTGGACGCCTCGTCCAGGGAGTCGTCATCGGTGTTGACCGTCAGCGCAGCAGTACCCGAACCCCGCTCGAAGGTAGTCCGGGTAGACCGGCGGCCTCTTATCATCCCGCCGGTCTCCTCGACTTCCACCGAGACGGTCAGGGCTTCCGTCCGGTCTCCGGTGCGAGTGAGGGTGAAGACTACGTCGTCACCCTCGGTCCCGCTGGTGAGCTCCGTAACTATCGACACCTGGGGCAATGGCGCGAGCGTGCCGTGAGGATCATTGTCCTCCACCGCCACGGTGAGGCGCGCCGCAACTCCCTCGTAGTCTTCCCGGCCGTATGCGGTGTGGGTCAACCGCATCGTGTGGTCTTCCCGGTCCTGATCGTGCGCAAAGGATAGCGTGACCCTCTGCTCCCTCCTCCAGTTGGACAGGACGAACTCAAACTCATCCGGATACACGGACAGGTCGGTTCCCTCGTGGCCGGTTATCCGCACCGTGACGCGGCTGACCGGTTCGGACGCCAGTTGGACCGTGTAGGATGAACCCCTTTCCTCCTCAATAGAGAGCGTGGTGGCCGAGAGTTGGATGCGGCCGGTGCCAGGAGTGACCGGCGCTTCGTCGTCGGTAACGGTTACCGGAAAGGATGCCGTCTCGTTGTCGTAGCCGCCGCCGCTGGCCGTGTGGTTCAGCGTCGCGGCCGCGTCAAGTGCGTCAGCGTCGTGGTTGGGCGTAACTCGCACCGTCTGGGGGGTGTTCCAATTGGACACGCTGAAACTCAGCGTCATGGGATTGACCCTTACCGGCGGGCTAAGGGCTGAAACACTGGAGGGAAGCTCCACGTTCACCGACACGGTAACCGCTGATGTTGGCTGCGACAGCAGTTGCACGGTGTAGCTGTGGGAGCTGCCGCCCTCGATCAGCGTCAGGCTCTCGGGGCTGAGCGCAATCCCCCGGCGGTCGTCGTCGCCGAACTGCACCACCGCCTCCGCGGTCGCGCCCACGGACACGCCCACGGGCAGTGTCCCGAAGGCCAGCGTCAGCGTCTCGCCGGTTTCGGCCACCTGGTCGTCGGTTGCCGTAACGGTCAATTCCCGCGACGTTTCGCCGGCGGTGAATACAACCTCAGCCGGCGCCGTGTAGTCGTCGGCAGTGGCGTCGCCGCCGTGGGTGGCGGTCAAGGGAATCGTCACGGTGCGTTCCGGGTCCTGATCCAGCCTGACGCCTATCGTAACCGTTCCGCCCTCGTCCACCGCGTAGACCGACCTTTGGAAGGAGACCACGACCGGTTCCACCTCTGTCCCGATCGCGGCCGGCACTTCAGTCAGGGTGGTTCCGTCGGCGGTGCAGATCCCGTCCTCGGGGCAGACCTGGTCAGGGAGCAGGGCGAAACTGACCAGGTCTGCCCCGTCGGGGGTCAGGGTGACCAGGTAGGCGTTGGCCGGTTCCCCGGCTTCCACATGCGCCCGCACGGCGGCGACGGTGGCGCCCTGGACGCTCAGCGACGATGACGAGGCGGTGAAATCCACAACGGGCTGGTTGAAGGCGACGACCACCTGGAGCGGGTCTGTGGGTTCCGGTTGGGACACGGTGGTATGGCTGCTGGCCGGGAAAGTTGCAGTCAGCGGTACCGGCTGTTTCGCCAGTGCCCACGGCGGCATGGTGGTGGCTCGAATGTTGGCCTGTGCCCCGAGGCGATCGATGTCGGGGATGATCAGAGAGAACCTCTCCTCGCCCGTGTCGGGGTTCACCTGGGTGACGGCTTCGTCAACTGCGACTTGACCTCCGGGCCGGCCCCAGCTGATCAGCCAGTCTCCCGTGTCCAGTGTCTCCACGTGCCCTCCGGCGGCTCCCGCACGGTTCCTGGTGCCGTGTAGGGAGTGATCGCGCAGGAACACCGCCTCGCTGTTCTCGAAGTCAAGGACGTACTCCACGGCGCGGCTGAAGACGAAGCCCGGTCGTTCCGTCGTGCCCGTCCAAGGGTCCACCAGGCAGTGTTCCCCGTTGTCGTAGAGCAGGAGATTGCCGTTGGACAGGATCCTGGCCGCGTGCTGCCCGCAGAACTCGCCCTCCGGGTCGCCGACGATGTCCATCGGCGCCGGTCCGATGTCGCGCGCCGTCCACTCGTCGGGGTTCAGGTTGCTGCGCCCCACCCGCCAGGCCACCTCTCCGGTGTCGGTATCAATGGCGAGTACGCGCGAGCAACCCCGGAATGAGGCGACGACGTGCCCGTCGACCTTCTGCACCGAATTGACGTGGGCGTAGTCGTCAAACGAGTGCTGGGTGCAGTCCTCAAGGGGCATGTTGCCCCAGGAGGTCCAGGTGAATACCGACTCCTCCTGAGGCGTGACAATCTGTATGGCGGAGTCCTCAAGCTCCTCCGCCGTCCCGTAGGGCTCGCCGTTCAGATCGGTGAATGTGAAATAACTGAGGTCCCTCGGCACCGCCGGCTCGTAGGACATCAACAGGTAGTTCCCGTCGTCGAGGATCCGGAAGTCGTGGATGCCGGTTCTCCTCAGGGGAAGCACGGTGAACGCCACATCCAGGAACTGGAGATCCTCGTCCAGGATGAAGTGGGTGCGCGCTTTGGTGGTGTAGTGGTATCTATAGGCCCCGGTTTCGCCCACCCGGTAGAACCGGAAGTACATCCGCGTGCCGCGGATGCTGTGTTCCTGACGGTACCGGGGCACGCCGTTGTTGTCGACGATGGCGAGGTAGCTTCGGTAGGGAAACAGGATCAATTCGTCGAGAACGCCGGTGGTGGTCCTCTTGATCGCCTCCATGTCGACGAAGAAGTCGGTGATGCAGTGAACGACGTAGTTGGTGTGGGCGCCGCTTGGGAGGGTGACGGTGATGGCCACGTCGCTCTCGGGAGTCACCGTCACGCCGGCGGAGCCGCCGGAGCGGTCCACTTGTTGGCCGTCCACCGCCACCCGTGAGCCGCTGCCCGCGGAGACGTTTAGGGTCATGGTGTCGTTCTCGGCGCAGCCGATGGCGTAGTGCAGGATCTCCGCGTCGAATGCCGGCCTAAGGCCATGGGTCGGGTCCGCGGTGGAATCCTCCGTGGTGACCTGGAGCACGGTCAGTAGTGGTCCCAGCGCCACGTTGGACGTCGCCGCGCTGACGCTATTGCCGGATCCGTGCTTGTCTTCATAGATGGCCGTCACCCGCAGGAACTCCCCGGAGTCGGCGGCCACCGGCGTGTAACCGGCGGCATTAGCCCCCTGGATGGCGGCCCAGACGTTCCGTCCCGCCGAGCGTTCCCACATCCACTCCGTGGTGCCCGTGACGCGGTCGGGGTCATGCAAGGCTGCCGTCAGCACGGCACCCACACGGGGCCGCGCAGGAGACAACGAGACCGAACCGTATTCATCCACGTCGGTGACCGTTACCGTCATCGTGAAGGGTGAGCTGAAGACGCCGCCAGCCTGGGCCAGCAGGGTCACGTCGTAAGAGTTGTCCGAGTTCTCGTCGGTCGGCGCCTCGAAGTCCGGCAGCTCCGGGAAGATATTGGGGGAGACCGGATCAATGTGAAAGCGCAACGCCCCGGGTGGGCTGTCGATGCTGAAGTGCTCACCGTCATCCCCGGCCAGCGACCATATGATGCCGCTGCGATCCGCCGCGGATGAGGCGGAGAGCGTGGCCACGCGGGCCGCATCGTTTTCGACGAAGGTGACCGCCGCCGGGCCCGTGATCGCCGTGAGTTCGATCACGTTCTCCAGGGTCACCAGCAGGTCGGCGGTGTCGGTGTTCACGCCGTCGCTGACCGCCACGGTGATTTCATACGTTCCATCCCCGTTGGCGTCGGAAGGCTGCTCGTAGTCCCCCGCCACCGCCAAGGCCAGCACGCCAGCCGTGGAGCTCAGCGTGAACCGGTCCGCGTCGGCGCCGCCGGTCTTGGACCAGACCAGGTCGCCGGCGCCGGCGGCGGCCAAGGTTGCCACCGCGGTGATTCCCTCGTTGACGGTGAAGGGGCCCACGCTGGTGATTTCGGGCGGAGCGGCGTCTTGGGCGAGGGCGGGTTGCACCGCCGGCGGCAGGCTTATGACCAGCAGCGCCAGGACCGTTGCCAGGACCGTCAGGACCCTTGCCGGGACCGGAAACGATTGTTTCAACACGTTGCTCCAGCTCCGTCACTGGGGGATAAGAGCGTGGGGGTGGTCTGGACCAGGGATGATGCGAAGGTCATGGTGCGGGGACTCCTTCCTCTTCTTGTGAATGGGACCGGATGCGGAGCGCGAGCGCTCGCAGTCGGCTCAACACGGAGCCTTGCGGAGGCCGTCTCCCTGGCCCGTCCTCCGCTTGCCGAAGGACTGCGGCGGCCTCCCCAGCTTGGTTCATGTGTGCGGGCTTTTTTTGTCGCTCCTCCCTGGCGTTACGGGATCATATGGTGTCCACCTTGTGGCCGGACTGGGTGCGTGGCGCCCTCGTGGTAGCCCTGGCACCAGAGCGGCGGGTAGGACGTAGAGGGGACGCCCCCGTGGCTCTACCCGCCGCGCTGGTCTTCGTCCTGGTTGTTCTGGTCTTTGTCCTAATAGCCGGGTTGGTCCGTTACGTCGGTCACCGACAGGGTGTAGGTACCCTCCTCGCTGGGATCGGCCGGATCTGTGGTGAGGGCAGCTTTTGCGTTGGATACTTGGATGTAGAACAGGTTGGTCTGACTTGGGGAATAAACTATCCGGGCGTTGAGGCCCGTGCCGCCGTCGTCGTCTGCACAATCGGCAATGATGGGGCACGGGAATTCCGTCGCGCGAGCATATCCGCGGTCCAACGATCCCGGCTTGGCAAGTGACAACCCAGCTATCCCCGGGTCCTCCAGGGTGCCGTCCCCGGTTTCGGACCCCTTTGCCTCGATCAGGTAGGTCCGGCCCGCCCGCAGCAGCGTGGCGAAGACGTCGGACTCAGTCCCTCGGTCTTCAATGTTCCCCGTCACCGGATCGCCGACCCGCACGTATCCCTTGGTGTACCAATCAAGAACTCCGAAGTCCTCGCCATCGGGTTCCGACATACTGGCGTGGCGGCGCAGCGCGATATCGTAGCGGCCGGTGTCATACTTCTGGTGGCTGCTTATGGTGGCCAGGTAGGCCCCGATGTCCTCTGCGCCTGGGGTGAAGACCAGGTGGTACTCTCCCTCTTGGCTGGTGCCCAGCACCGTGCCCACGGGGCGCGGGGCAACGGGGCTGATCCGGCCGGCCTCGGCGTCGGACCCTTCACCGGGGTGGTCGCCTTCCCTGCGCGGGAACTCGATGAAGCCGTCGTTCAGGTGGTTGAAGTTGTCGATGTAGTCGTCCAGATTGGACAGGTCGTAGAACGTCTGCACCTGGAGCCTGGGCGTTTTCTGCCCCCGTACGGTCAGGATGTAGTCGCTGTTGTCGAGAGGCGCTTCGTCGTAGCCCAGGTAGAACAGGAACCCGTCGACATCCCGTGCGCCCCGATTACGCTCGATGATCCACTTGTTGTACAGCTTCCCGGTCCCCGTGTGGTACGGGTGCAGGAAGCCGCCCAGTTTCTCGGCCCCCCAGTCGGTGTACCAGACGCCCAGGTCGTCCACGATCTCCTGCACGGTCAGCCGGTAGGTGCCTCTCGTATCTGCGCTGCTTTCGTTGCCAATGTAGTGGGTGGCGGTCGCGTTCGCTGTGAATGTTATCTGGGCGTTCTTGCCCATGCCGCTGTCGGTGTCATTGCCGGCCGCCAACATGAAATTGGAATCTATGAAGTAGTACACACTTCTCAAGAATGGGTCGGCCAGCGAGCCTCGTCCGGTTTGGGACCCCTCCAGGTCGATCCGGTACTTCCTGCCCCGCTCCAGGTCCACGGCAAAGGTGTCACCAGTATCATTGTCGTTGGTGATGGTGCCCGTCACCCACCTGCCGACCCGCACCCGGCCTGGCGAGTCTTGGTTAAAGACGAAGTCCACGCCCGGCGGCTCGGAGATGTCCACCCGGGTATATCTCTCGGTCACGCCGTGGGCGGGCCGTTTAAAGGTTCCGTCGGTGAACGCCTGTTTGTAGCTTGCCGTGGCGCGCAGGTAATGGGACTCGTCATCTCCGACTGGATGTTCGTTCAGATCTTCGGTCGGGATGTACGTGATCGGAGTGTAGCTGATGGAGGTGGCGCCGGGGATTTTCCGCCAGTTGGTACCGTCCAGCGACCGGTACCACTGCCACTCGAGGTCGGCAACCGGGTCGGGGTCGGTCAGCTCGGCGGTCAACTCGATGCCCGTGTAGGGCTGGCTGGCGCTGAAGGGTGACGCGGCTGACAGGGCGACCGTGCCCGGCGTATCGCTGGACGATGGACCCAGCACCACGCTGCCGTTGATCTGGATCTTCATCACATCGGATCTGCTGGACCAACTGCCTTGGGAGGTTCGACTGCGTTCAAAAATTCGGCGGACGCTCCAACCACGCGCTCCGCCTTCGTCGGCGGATCTCGATGATGCGGCCTTCAAACCGAGTCCGTCTGAAGCATGGGTGCCCGCATAGGACGCAAACACGAAGAAAGTCGTGCCGGCTGCCAGTTCTGTGTCCGCCGGGGCGTTGAAGGTGTTGAGTCCGGTCTCCCACGTTCCGGTGGAATGGGTCAGCGTGGCGACTTGGGCGTCGGGCTTGGGTGTACTGGCACTGGTTGCCGACCACAACTCGACGGTCAGGTCGGCCAGGTTGTTCGGCACTCTCAGAACGTCCAGTTCAATGCTGCTCAGTGTGTAACCGGGGATATTCGGGCCGGTCCTGAACCCCTGAGCAAGCTCGAAGGTGCGCACAATCCAGTTGTCAGGGGATGTCCTCTGCCTGAAATTGCTCAGCAACACCTGCTCAGTCTCCTGGCGGGTCTCTGCGGGCTGGCTGTCGAGCGGCTCCGTTACCTCGCCTGGCTCCGGGTCGGGCGTGTAGCCCTCTTCGCGCAGCAACTCAACGTCGGCGGCGGAAGCTTCCGAGACTTCGTAGGTGAACACATACTCGTTCTCACCCTGCTGCTGAGCCTCGACTCGTGCGTAGTGCGTCCCCTCCAGCATGGTCTCCTCGACCGACGCGTGGGCATCTCCGTCCGGGACTCTCACCCGGAGCCGGGTCCCGTCCTCCAGTTCCAGGACCAGGGCGGCGTTGCCCTCCTGCCAGTGCAGAGCCAGGCGGACCGACCGGGGTTCACTCAGGGTGAAGCGGTAATAGTGCGCCGCGTCTGCCGCGCCTTCCAGTGCGCCGCGATTGAACTGAGGCCCGTCCTGTTCCGTGATGTCTCCCAGGTCCTGGACGCCCTCCCGTTCTGGAACTGGCGGGTTCGGGTCCGCCGGGGTGTGGGCCTCAACGTCGTGGGACGGTGCGCTCACCCCGTGGGGACTGATGGCCAACACCCGGTACATGTAGGAGCGCTCAGGCTCCACCGTGTCGTCGGTGTAGGTGGTGTCTGTGCTGTCGGTGTCCTGGTTGAGGACGGCGAACTCTCCCTGCACCTGATCGACGATGTCGGAGCGCATGATCCGGTAGCCGGTTATGGTGTCGTCGTCCGGGTCGTCCCAGGAGAGCAGCACGCTGTTGTGGGACGCGGCACTCAGCACCTGCAGCGGAGCCGCCGCCGGCAGATGTACACGGGCCTCGTTGGACGCCTGGCTCAGCTCTCCGTCGCGAATGGCCTTCACCTGGTAGGCGTAGACTGTGCTGGCCTGCGTGGCCGTTTCGTCCGTGTAGGTGGTGGTGGCGATTCCGGTGTCCGCCACCAAGGTGGTCGTATCATCCTCTCCCAGCCCGCGCAGCACCTCGTAGCCCGTGACCGAACCGGTGTCCTCTATGGGAGCGTCCCAGCTCAGAACAACCTGTCCATCCGCCGTAGCTGCGGTGAGGTTGGCGGGGGCCAACGACGCCGGGTCTGACTCCGGTGTGGGGGTGCCGGCGTGTCGATGTGGAACCAGCGTGAACGCTCGCTCACCCCTTGGTCGTTGATTGCTTTGATCCGGTAGGTGTAGGGGGTCTCCGCCGCCACGTTGTCGTTGGTGTAGGTCGTGTCGGCGTTGCCCGTATCTGACACCAGAGTAGTGAACTCGCCCTCGGCGTCGGTATCGCGGTTCCGCATCAGGATGACGTAGCCGGTGATGCTGTCGTCGTTGGGGTCGTCCCAAGTGAGGGTCACCTGTTCGTGGGTCGCCGTGGCAGAGAGGCCGGTGGGCGCTGCAGGCGGCTCGTTAGCCTCCTCCGGCGTGGGATCTGGTGTGGGCTCAGAGGTCGGCTCCGGCGTAGGTTCGAAAGTAGGCACTGGAGTCGGCTCTGGTGTCGGCTCTGGCGCAGGTGCTGCCGGGGTGTCGGTGTGGAACCAGCGCGAACGCTCGCTCGCCCCGTGTTCGTTGATGGCCTTGATGCGGTAGGTGTAAGGAGTTTCGGCCGCCACGCTGCCATCGGTGTAGCTGGTCGCGGCGGTGCCCGTATCTGACACCAATTCAGTGAACTCGCCCTTTGCGTCGGTATCGCGGTTCCGCCGCAGGATGACGTAGCCGGTGATGCCGTCGTCCCCGGGGTCATCCCAGGTGAGCGTCACTTGGTCGTGGGTCGCTGCGGCGGACAGGCCCGTGGGCTTGGCTGGAACGGAGCCGTCCTTCGCTTCCGCCGAGTAAAAGAGCGGCGTGAGGGCGGCGGCAGCCAGGGTCAGCACCACGGCGGCTGCCAGCAAGGGCAGCGGAGCCAGTCTGTTGGGTATTGCTACCCTGGCGCGGGCAAAGGCCGTAACCCCGGGCAGGCGGTGTGGGAGGAACTGGAGCAGTTTCATGGCGTGGGGGCTCCTGTTGTTATTGGTTTGGCGTGCTATGGGCCTGCCGGCCCGGCATCGCCTTCGAAAGGTCATCAACCGATGGACGGGCGGGCCGGAGGGAGCGGCCAGGGGAGCAGCCTTCACGGGCCGCTGCGACTGCTGTCTCTACTCCGTCGATTGGTCTATCAAAACCCAAGTGAATGCCTTCCCAACCAATGTTGGGGTGCTCTGCCGGGGATTATGCCAGAGCAACCTGTATAAAATCAGTCTAATACAGGCATTTTCGGCCCCAATTCAGGGCCATTTTCGACCAATCTGCCTTGTGTAAATAGCCGCACGGTCGCTACAATGCGGTCTCCGGGCCGCCCAGCACGAGGGGAATCGCGGGCCATCCCTACTTGTACAGAGGTCGAGAGCATGAGCAACGCCGGGGAACTGCAGCGGGAGAACCAGGCCCTGCGCGACCGCCTCTCCAGACTGAGTGAGGCCAACTGGAACCGCCTCAGCCGCTCCGGGCAGTCGTCGGTTCATCTTCTGCAGAGGATGCGCTGTCTCGGCATCGAGCCGGACCTGCCGGTGTGAATCGGTGACTCTCTCCAATGCCAGCACAAGCATCCCCTTTCCCGTCAGCCTCAGACCTGGACCGCTCCTGTTTCGGGTTCGATACGCCTGCCTCAACCCTCCATCCATATGTGCTTGCTTGTGCTTGCTTTTTTGTCGCCCCTACTGGCCCCGACCATTTGCGGTCAGCACCAACTCGTTGGACAGCATCCTGCCGTCTCCCGTGCAGATGGCTCCCTCGACGTCGCAGTCCTCGATACCGGCTACGGGGCTCCCCGTCGTCGCAGGAGCGCCGGACCTGAGAGGAGGGTCGCGGTCAACGCCTTGCCCTCCCTGTTGGCCTTCGCCTGGCAGGCGTAACTCTGGCTGGCCGGCTTGGCGGCAGCGCCGGTGCAGATCGTAGCCACATTGCCTGCGTCCACCACCGGAGTGGCGAGTTCTCCGTTCCCCAGGGCCCAGAGGACCTCGCGGTCGATGGCCGAACCGGCGTCCTGGGCCGGAACGACCGACCTCAGGACTATCCTGTTCTCCGTTACTTCGCCGGCTAGCCTTCCGGGACGGGGGCTGCCGGCGTGTTGAGGTGGAACCAACGTGAACGCTCGCTCACCCCGTGCTCGTTGATGGCCTTGATCCGGTAGGTGTAGCGAGTCTCAGCCGCCACCGTGTTGTCGGAGTACGTGGTTTCGGCGTTGCCCGTATTTGACACCAATTCAGTGAACTGGCCCTCGGCGTCGGTCTCTTGGTTGCGCCTAAGGATCACGTAGCCGGTGATGCCGTCGTCCCCGGGGTTATCCCAGGTGAGCACCGCTTGGTCGTGGGTCGCCGTGGCGGATAGGCCGGTGGGCTGGGCCGGGACGGGCGCTGTCGTGGTGTCGATGTGGAACCAGCGCGAACGCTCGCTCATCCCCTGCTCGTTGATGGCCTTGATGCGGTAGGTGTAGCGAGTCTCCGCCGCCACGTTGTCGTCGGAGTACGTGGTGTCGGCGTTGCCCGTATCTGACACCAGAGTAGTGAACTCGCCCTTTGTGTCGGTTTCCCGGTTGCGCCGCAATATCACGTAGCCGATGATGCTGTCGTCGTTAGGGTGGTCCCAGGTGAGGGTCACCTGTTCGTGGGTCGCCGTGGCGGACAGCCCAGTTGGCTTAGCGGGTGGCTCGGGGGCCGCCACTGCGTCAGTCGCTCCGCTGGTCAGCGTTTCCTCGTTGCCAGCGTCGTCACTGAAACTCACCTGCACCTTGATGGCGTTGCCCGCGTCGGCGTCTACCAGGGTGTAGGTCGAGTTGGTTGCGCCCTGAATTGCGGTGTCGTCAGCGAGCCATTGGTAGCTGAACGACGCGTTGTCCAGTCTGTCCTCGTCGGCAATGCCTGATGTGTCAGCCGTGAGGGTCTCTCCAACTTGGACAGTGCCCCTGATTGTTGGTGAGCCCGTGGCAGGGCTGTTGGGTTGGGTCGCTGCCGATACCACGGCCGTTGCCGCGCTGGTCAGCGTCTCGTCATTGCCCGCGTTGTCGGTGAAGGAAACCTGCACTTTGATGTACTTGCCTTCATCGGCCTCAACCAGGGTGTAGGTCGAGTTGGTTGCGCCCTGAATTGCGGTGTCGTCAGCCAACCACTGGTAGCTGTAGGAAACGTTGTCCAGCCCGTCATCGTCGGCAATGCCCGACGTGTCCGACGTCAGTGTTTCCCCAACTTGGACCGTACCACTGACGGTGGGCGCACCGGTGGCAGGGTTGTTGGTCTGGGTAGCTGCCGACACCACTGCTGTTGCCGCGCTGGTCAGCGTCTCGTCATTGCCCACGTTGTCGGTGAAGGAAACCTGCACTTTGATGGCCTTGCCTTCATCTGCATCGGCCAGGGTGTAGGTCGAGTTGGTTGCGCCCTGAATTGCTGTGTCGTCAGCGAGCCACTGGTGGTTGAAGGACACGTTGTCCAGCCCGTCATCGTCGGCGATTCCAGAGGTGTCTGCCGTCAACGTCTCTCCAACCTGCGGGGTCCCGCTGATGATGGGTGCTCCCGTGGCGGCGCTGTTGACCACTGTCTCATCCTCAACCGCACGGAGTAGCCGGACCTCAATGGTGTCCCCATCCCTCCAGCTTAGGCCTGCCCTTTTCCAGGTATAGATGTTGCCGTAGCTGTAGGAGTTGAAGGACGCATCGTCGGAAGCGAACCTCGCCCCGTCCAACTCCAGCGCGAAGTCGAAGGGAAGCTCCCGGTCTGTGCCGATGTACATCCACCCCTGCGTTTCGACCATGTTCACGGTGTACGTCGTGCCGTCGACTTGGAATGAGGCCGGAGAGAGCGACCCTGCCTTCTTGGCGTCGGTCGAATAGTACCCGTAGCCTTGGTAGACCCATTCGACCGTCATGGTCGCCGACCAGGCGGCAACGTCCTCGCTGGTCATGGACTCCTCGTTACCCGCCACCGCGGCCGTGGCCTCACTGGTCAGAGTCTCGTCATTGCCTCCGTCATCGGTGAAGGAAACGTGCACTTTGATGGCCTTGCCTTCATCGGCGTCAGCTAGGGTGTAGGTGCTGCCTGTCGCTCCAGCGATCGCTGTGTCGTCAGCGAGCCACTGGTAGATCAACGACGCGTTCTCCAGCCCGTCATCGTCCGATATGCCTGATGTGTCAGCCGTCAGGGTCTCTCCCACCTGGACCGTGCCGCTGATGGTCGGTGCGCCCTTGGCCGGGCTGTTGGCTATCTGTGGCTGGACAGCAAAGCTAACCTTCTCCGTCCCCGTACTGGTCAGAGTCTCGTCATTGCCCGCGTTGTCGGTGAAGGAAACCTGCACTTTGATAGCCTTGCCTTCATCGGCCTCAACCAGGATGTAGGTCGAGTTGGTTGCGCCCTGAATTACTGTGTCGTCAGCAAGCCACTGGTAGCCGAACGACACGTTGTCCAGCCCGTCATCGTCCGATATGCCTGATGTGTCAGCCGTGAGGGTATCTCCAACCTGAACCGTGCCCCTGATTGTCGGTGCGCCCGCGGCAGGGTTGTTGGGTTGGGTAGCTGCCGCAACCGCAACGGTTGCCGTGCTGGTCAGCGTCTCCTCGTTATCGGCATCGTCGGTGAAGGAAACCTGCACTTTGATGGTCTTGCCTTCGTCGGCATCGGTCAGGGTATAGTCGGCGTTGGTCGCGCCTTGAATTTCGCCGTCGTCGGCGAGCCACTGGTAGGTGAACACTGCGTTCTCCAACCCATCTGCGTCCGCAATGCCCGAGGTGTCCGCTGTCAACGTCTCCCCCACTTGGACAGTGCCACTGATGGTTGCTGCGCCTGTGGCGGCGCTGTTGACCGCCTTCTCATCCTCCAACGCACGGAGTAGCCGGACCTCAACGGTGTCTCCATCCATCAAGCTTAGGCCCGTTCCTTCCCACCGATAGATGTTGCCGTAGCTGTAGGACGCGAAGGACGCATCATCGGAAACGAACGGCGTTCCGTCCAACTCCAGCACGAAGTCGAAGGGAAGCTCTTGGTCCAAGCCGATGTACGTCCACCACCCCTGCGTTTCGACCATCTTCACGGTGTACGTTGTGCCGTCGACGTTGAATGAGGCCGGAGAGAGCGACCCTGCCTTCTTGGCGTCGGTCGAATAGTACCCGTAGCCTTGGTAGACCCATTCGACCGTCATGGTCGCCGACCAGGCGGCAACGTCCTTGCTGGTGATGGACTCCTCGTTACCCTCTACCGCTTCCGTGGCCGAGCTGGTCAGAGTCTCATCGTTGCCTCCGTCATCGGTGAAGGAAACTTGCACTTTGATGGCCTTGCCTTCATCGGCGTCAGCCAGGGTGTAGGTTGAGTTGGTTGCGTTCTGAATTGCTGTGTCGTCAGCAACCCACTGGTGGTTGAACGACACGTTCTCGAGTCCATCATCGTCGGCAATGTCTGATGTGTCCGCCGTCAGAGTTGCTCCCACTTGGACCGTTCCGCTGATGGTCGGTGTCCCTGTCGCCGCCGTGTTTTCCTCCGGCTGGTCTGCCGGACCGGTCACGATGGCCGCCGCCCAGGTGGAAAGGGATCGGCGGTCTGGTGTGCAGACCGCCCCGTCGGCGTCGCAATCCGACACCGGGGGCAGAGAGATCGACAGCGCCTCTTGGGTGTCCGGCGTGACCGTGATCTCCCATATCCCGGTCTCCCCGTCGACGCGGGCTACGCCGGTCACGGCGCCGCCCCCCACCATCAGGCTGTGCGTACGCATGGCCTCCGGCGTGACCGCGACCGCCTCGCTGAAGGCGATGCGGAAGCTGAACGCGGTCTCCCCGTCGTGCGCCTCCGGCAGCTCCTCGAACGCCGCCGTCAGCGGCTCCGCAACGGCCGCCGTGGCGCTCCCCGCCTCGTTCCAGCAGCGCACCCCCGCATCCTCGCCGTGGTTGGAGTGGTTGGAGTTGTGCAGCCCCCAGCCCGCGTACCTGCAGTGGGCCAACGGCTCCGGCAGCGCGCTCTCCCCCGTCAGATCGGCGTCGCCCGCCAGGCACGTCAGGTCGTCGAGCCAGATGGGTTCCGGTCCGTCCGACGGGTAGGTGCTGCCCACCGGGTAGTAGGGCATCTCCGACTCGGACGGTTGGCTAGGCACCTCCGGCCGGCCGTAGCCCGACGCGTATTCGCCGGCGTTGTAGCCCATGGCCTCGCAGAACAGGGCGGGGGCATTGTTCGCGTACTCGGTCTCCGTGTACCCGCTCGCGTCGACTTCCGAGCCTTCGTCCACCGTGACGATGGTGATGGTGCTCCGCGAGAAGCCGTCGCTGGACACCGTGCCCCAGCGCCCGGCGTGGAATATCTCGGCGCGTCCCGAGACCCCCACATACCCATCCGGGTGCGTGTACAATCCCTCCTCCGCCAAGCGCAGAGCTCCCTCTTCGCCCGGGGCGTCCACGGCGCGGCGCGTCACCGTCACAGTGTAGGTTTGGGTGGTGTTACCGTCCTTGGCCGTCACCTTCACCTTGATGACGTTGTCGCCCTCCCCCACCGCCACCTGATGACCGGCATCCGTGTCCGCGTCGGTGAGCGTCATGTCGCTTCCGTCCAGCCAGTCGATCCTCGCCTCGGCATGGTTCGTCGTCGCCGTCACCGTCACCTCGGCGATAGCGTTCGCCACCCACACCCTGTAGGAGGTGGTGCCCGGTGCGAAACCCGGCCTCAACGTCAGGTTCCTACTGCCGTCGTTGACGGCCAGAGCACTCAGCGTCGCGTCCGCGTCGGCCGGCGCCTCGCGCAGCCGCAGCGTGACGTAGTCCTCCGAGGACCAGTCCAGGCCGGTGCCGGGCCATTGGTAGGTATGGGAAGCAGTTGGATCGTGCGCATCGCTGAACGCGAACGAGTCGCTGTTGCCGTCGACATGCAGCACCAGTTTCGCCCGATCGGCAGCGGTAAGGGCGCTTGTCAGACTGAAATGCAAGGTGCCGATGCCGGCGAGAGCGGCAGTACTTCCTACTGCGACTCGATCAATCGTGTAAGGGTTCGTTCCGACACTGAACCCGGTGTCGGACAGGTCACCTACATCGGACAGGCCACCTACAGTTGAATCGAATCCGTATCCATGGGTCGCCTCCTCAATTTGGATAGCCCCCACCGTGACCACGCCGCACCAGAGGTCGTCGGTGTTCAGCGTGCAGGTCGGGGGCGCCGCCCGCTTCACCGTCACCGTGTAGGTCCGGGTGGTGGTGGTGTCCGCGGCCGTCACCTTCACCTTGACGACGTTGTCGCCCTCCACCACCGCCACCTGGTGGCCGGTATCCGAGGTGTTGGCGTCGTCGAGCGTCGCGTCGGACGCGTCCAGATATTCGATCGTCGCGTTGGTGTCGCTCTTCGTCGGCGTCACCGTCACCTCGGCGACGGTGTTCACCACCATCGCCGTGTAGGTGGTGGTGCCCGATACGAAACCCGGGCTCAGCGTCAGGTCCGTGGTGCCGTCGTTGACGACCAGATTGCTCAGCGTCGCGTCCGCGTTGGCCGCCGCCGCCCGCTTCACCGTCACCGTGTAGGTCTGGGTGGTGTTACCGTCCTGGGCCGTCACCTTCACCTTGATGACGGTGTCGCCCACCGCCACCGCCACCTGATGGCCGGCATCCGTGCCTGCGTCGTCGAGCGTCATGTCGGACGCGTCCAGATATTCAATCGTCGCGCCGGAATCGTTCTTCGTCGGCGTCACCGTCACCTGGGCGACGGCGTTCACCACCGACGCCGTGTAGGTGTACATGCCCGATGCGAAGGTCGGCGTAAGGGTCAGGTTCATGGTGCCGTCGTTGACGACCAGATCGGTCAGCGTCGCGTCCGTCGAGGCCGCTCGGCCCACCGTCACCCTGTAGGTCTGGGTGGTGACGCCGTCCTGGGCCGTCACCTTCACCTTGATGACGTTGTTGTTGCGCACCTCCAGCGCCACCTGATGGCCGGGATCCGAGGTGTCGGCGTCGGTGAGCGTCGCGTCGTCCCCGTCCAGGTATTCGATCGTCGCCCCGGAATCGGTCGTCATCGCCGTCACCGTCACCTCGGCGACGGCGTTCGCCACCGACGCCGCGTAGTCGGTGGTGCCCGACGCGAAGGTCACCAGGTCCGTGCCGCCGGCGGTCACCGTCAGCCCGCTCAGCGTCGCGTCCGACGAGGCCACCGCGGTGCCGTTGACTTGGAGAAAGAAGGCGGAGCCCCGGTTAGTCCAGCTCGTGGCCGTACGTGCACGATACAGGCCCGTATTGGCGATGGTCCAACCGGCCGTGGAGGTCGCGTCTTCGCTATTCGCATTCGTGCTCATCCAATTCCTATTACCTGTTAGGTCGTAATCCACCAAGACTACATAGGTGTTACCCGCCTCGAGCGTTGCGCTCGCAGGGGCAGTGAAGCTCGCCGCGACTTCCTTTGTCACGCTCGCCGGATTGGTCAAGGTATGCAGGGAACTGTCCGGATGGCCCGACGAATCGGCGGACCAGACGCTGACGCTCAGCGAGCCGATATTCGTGGACGAAATGTCTAGGGTGACGAGAATCTCGACCGAGGTGAGCGTGTAGCCGCCGCCGCTGGGGACCGAAAAGCCCTGCGCTGCCAGCCAAGTGTCATTTATGTTACTACCGGGGCCGCTGTCGGCCTGGCCCATATTGCTCACCAGCACGCCGGGGGTCGAGGCGGCCGCCGCCCGGCTCACCGTCACCGTGTAGGTCTTGGTGGTGTTGCCGTCCGCGGCCGTCACCTTCACCTTGATGACGTTGTCGCCCTCTACCACCGGCACCTGGTGGCCGTCCACCCCGGTGTCCGCGTCGGTGAGCGTCGCGTCGTCACCGTCCAGGTATTCGATCGACGCGCCGGAATCGCCCAGCGTCTGCGTCACCGTCACCTCGGCGACGGTGCTCACCACCATCGCCGTGTAGGTCTCGGTGTCCGATGCGAAGGTCGGCGTCAGCGTCAGGTCCGAATTGCCGTCGTTGACGACCAGGTCGGTCAGCGTCGCGTCCGTGGACGGCGTGCCGCCCCCCACCGCGGTGCCCTTGATGGCGAGCATCACCACCCGGTCCGACGGTGGCTCCCAACTTGCCGTGCCCGTATTTTTCCAGAGCCTCGTATCCGCGATAGACCAATTCGGATCCGCCAGCGTGACCGCTTGATCGCCCGAGGAGGTTGTGAAAAAGCGCAGTCTCTGGGCGGTACTGTCGTAGCCCTCGTTGATCACCACCCAATACGTTTTGTCCGCTTCCAGCATCGTATTGGGTGGCGCGGCGAAACTGAGGCTTCCAGAGGAAAAAGTCGCTGGATTCGAGAGATTGGCCACGAGATCGCCCGGCACACCGGCGTTGTCCTTCCTGATCTTCACCCGTGTCACGGTAAAGTCAGCAGTTGCGGGGCCGCTGGAATATTCGAGTTCGACGTCGGACAACGTGTACCCATCGGGATTGGACCCCGCTGTGAAGCTTTGTGCCATAATTGACGCGGCGTTATTGTCCAGAATCTCTTCCAAGTTCGATACGAACGCCGTGGTCGTCTGCGCCTGGGCCGGCAGGGCGAGGGCGCCGGAGAGCGCGAGCAGCGCCACGGCCGCCAGCACTCCGGCGGCGGGCCTCATGAGCGGGCTCCGGCGGAATCGGGTAATCAGGGCGAAGATGGGGTGCAAGCTGGTCATCGCTGGAACTCCTGTTGATATTGGTTCGGCGGCTCGGTATCGCCTTTGAAAAGGCGGGGCACAAGTTACGTGCGGAGGGTCAGACGGCCGGTGCGGCCGCAGTCTTTACTTCGTCTGTCGGTCCTATCGAACCCCAAATGTATGCGTCCCCAACCTTGGTTGGGACAAACTGACGGGGACTATGCCAGAGAAACCTGTATAAAGTCAGTTAAATTATGGCCATTTTCGGCCCCAATTTGAGGCCATTTTCGACCAATCTGCCTTGTGTAAATGTCCGCACGGTCGCTACAATTAGGTCTCCGCGCCCCCCAGCACGAGGGCAATCGCGGACCATCCTCACTTGTACAGAGGTCGAGAACATGAGCAACGCCGAGGAACTGCAGCGGGAGAACCAGGCCCTGCGCGACCGCCTCTCCCGGCTGAGTGAGGCCAGCTTGCGCATCAACGAAAGCCTCGACTTCGAGACGGTGCTGCAGGGGGCCCTGGACTCCGCTTGCTCCCTGACCGGCGCCCGCTACGGCGTGATTGCCCTCGCTGGCGCCGCGGGGCGGATCGAGGACTCCGTCACCTCCGGCCTGACCCCGGAAGAACACCGGCGGTTTGAGGACTTTCCCGAGGGGATGCTGTTCTTCGAATACCTGAACGGCATCTCGGAACCCCTGCGGCTCAGGGACTTCCACAGCTACACCAGGGCCCGGGGCCTGCCCGAGTTCCGCCCCCCCTTTCCGGTGAGCTCCCCGCTGCCCTTTCTGGCCGCGCCCATCCGCCACCTTGGTGAGAGCGTCGGGGCCATCTACGTCGGCGAGAAGGACGTGGAGTTCACCCCCGCAGACGAGGAGACCCTGGTCATGTTCGCCTCCCAGGCGGCGCTGGTCATCGCCAATGCCCGCCGGCACCGTGAAGAGCAGCGCGCCCGGACCGACCTGGAGACCCTGGTCAACACCACTCCCGTGGGCGTCCTGGTCCTCGACGCCCAGACCGGCGGCGTGAGGTCGGTCAACCGGGAGGCCAGAAGGATCGTCAGCGAGCTGTGCGCCCCCGACGGGTCGGCGGAGCAGCTCCTCGAAGTGCTGACCTTCCGGCGGGCCGACGGGCGGGAGATTTCCCTGGAGGAGTTCCCCCTGTCCCAGGGGCTGCGCACCGGGGAGACGGTGCGGGCCGAGGAGATCGTCCTCCAGGCCCCCGACGGGCGCAGCGTCACCACCCTGGTCAACTCCACGCCCATTTTCTCGGAGCAGGGCGACGTCGAGTCGGTGGTCATCACCCTGCAGGACATGACGCCGCTGGAGGACCTGGAGCGGCTGCGCGCCGAGTTCCTCGGCATGGTGAGCCACGAGCTCCGCACGCCGCTGACCTCCATCAAGGGGTCGGCGGACACCCTGCTGGAAGCCGCCTCCGAGCTGGACCCCGCCGAGATGACCCAGTTCTTCCGCATCATCCGCGACCAGGCCGAAAACATGCGCTACCTGATCAACGACCTGCTCGACGTGGCCCGCATCGAGACCGGCACCCTCCCGGTTTCCCCCGAACCCGTGGCGGTGATCGTCCTGGTGGACGAGGCCAGGAGCCGGTTCCAGAACGGGGGCGTCCGGAGCAACCTCCAAATCGACCTGCCCCCGGACCTGCCCCGGGTCATGGCCGACCGCCGGCGCATCGTCCAGGTGCTCAACAACCTGCTGTCCAACGCAGCCCGGCACTCCCACGATTTGTCCCCCATCCAGGTCGCCGCCGTGCGGGACGGCGTCCACGTCGCCTTCTCGGTGGCCGACTACGGCGTGGGCGTGCCCGCCGAGCAGCTGCCCCACCTGTTCCGCAAGTTCTCGCAGCTCGACGGCGAGGAGCGGGGACGGGAGATCGGCGGGTCCGGCCTGGGCCTGGCCATCTGCAAGGGGATCGTGGAGGCCCACGGAGGCCGCATCCGCGCCGAGAGCGATGGACCCGGCCTGGGCAGCCGGTTCACCTTCACCGTTCCGGCGGTCGAGGAGGCCAGGACCGTCCGCTCCAGACGGTCCCGCCCACGACCTCGCAAGGACCAGGAGCGGATCCCCATCCTCTGCGTCGACGACGACCCCCAGACCCTCCGGTACGTCCGGGACGCCCTCACCAGGGCCGGCTATGCACCCATCGTGACCGGAGACCCCGAGGACGTCCCCCGCCTCATCACCGAGCAAGCGCCCCACCTGGTCCTGCTGGACCTGGTCCTGCCGGGCAGCGACGGCATCGAGCTGATGGGGAACATCCGCGAAATCGCCGACGTTCCGGTCATCTTCCTGTCCGCCTACGGACAGGAAGAGGTGGTCGCCAGCGCCTTCGACCTGGGAGCCGCCGACTACGTGGTCAAACCCTTTTCCCCGACGGAGCTGGCGGCCAGGATCAGGGCGGCCCTGCGCAAGCGGGTGCCGCCGGAGCTGGCCCAGCCCTCAGAGCCCTACGTGCTCGGAGACCTGACCATCGAATATCCCCAGCGCAGGGTCACGCTGGCCGGTCGCCCAGTCGCCCTCACCGGCATCGAGTACCGGATGCTCGTCGAGCTCTCGGTCAACGCCGGGCGGCCGCTGACCCACGAGCACTTACTGCAACGCGTCTGGGGACCGGACAAGGGCGCAAACACCGCGCCGGTGCGCAACATCGTCAGGAGGCTGCGCCGCAAGCTGGGCGACGACGCCAACAACCCCCAATACATCCTCGCCGAGCCGTGGGTCGGCTATCGCATGGAGCAGGGCGAGGAACCGGAACCGGAACCTGGCACGGAACCGCAGACGGAGCCGTGACCGTCCTGATCTTCCCAGACGAGCGGCCGGGACTTATTGCCCACTGCCGGGCCGCCGGGGACGAGGTCGCAGCGTGTTGCGGCGACCTCCCCAGCTTTGTCCACGTGTGCGGGCTTTTTTTGTCGCCCTGCTCTACGGGGCCCCGGCGGCGGGCCTTACCGCCCACTGACACTGACCGACACCTTGAACGGCCCGGCCCGGTACCTATGCGAGCCGTTGCTGAGCCTAAATAGCCCACCGCCCGCTTTCAGAAAGTACGTTCCGTCCTGGTCGGCGGTGAACCGGTCAGCAACTCTGCCTGTTCTCAGGGCGGCTCTGATTGCGGGAAACGAATCAGGCCGCGGCAGCGTCACCCACCGGGCCAACCATGTAACCCTGCCATCTATGGTTCAGCGTGATCAGCGAAACCACTTCCCACCTCCGGCGCTGACGGGCTGAGCGCCCCTCGGTTCGCAACGGGTGAGGTGTCCCAGCCACCCCAGCATTCACAATACATACTATCCCATACGGCAATAAGTAACTGTTCACGTTTGAGGGGACGAGTCGGCTTACAAAGCAAATTCCGTGCTTGGCTGCCCCTCTGTGAGAGGCCTGATGGCCCGTAGATCCCTACAAGTCTGAACAGTTACGGCAATAACTGTCAACCACGCGTTTCTCCCTCCGCTATGTCATATCATTGGCCTCAGTTTCACCTGGGAGACCGCTATGGGCCATTGCCGATATTGTGGACACGGCGCCGGTTGGTTCCGCAGCAGTCATCGCCAGTGCGCCGCAACTTACCGTCAGGGTTTGGCGCAGATGGTTGACTTGGTGGCGGCGGCCTCCGGCCGGCCCGATTTCACCCAGCGGCGAATGCTGCGCATTCTGGATGGACTGGCTCAGCAGTGCTACGTGCCAGCCGACTACCTGCCCGCCGTGCTGGCCGCCGGCTGGCATCTGTCCGACCTGAACCGAATGGTGGATGACGTCCTGACCCAGTCGGAAACGGCTCGGTTGCGGGAGTTCCGAGACGGCCATCATCCGGCGTCCGAGACCCCTGGCGACCCTGGGGCGTCGATGCTGGGGGAGGGCGGCGCGCGCTGCCCTGGCGATACGCCGGCGGTCGCCACGGATGGAGCGGGTGTCGAACCTTTTGCAACGCTCCGGCCTTTCCCGTGAGGAGGGCCGCGCGTTGTTGCTGCAGGCCTGGGAGACGGCGGTAGCGTGTCAACTGGGCGATGTGGGCATCGACCTGGACCGGGAGGCCGCGCTGCTGTACTACGCCCAGCATTTCGACCTGGACGATGCCGAGCTGGACCATCACGGGATGCTACGCCAGTTCGTTCAGGGTGCTGCCATCGCCGAATCGGCGGCCGGTCTGGTGCCCCAACGCATGAATGTTCCGCAAGGCGCGCCCGCGTCCACACTGCTGCGCAGGTCGGAGCAGCTGGTGTGGCTCTTTGACGACGTGGAGTGCTGCCAGGGCCAGCTGCCTCCGGAGCCGTCGCCGACCATCACCGGCGTGGTGGCGCCGGACCGGCATCTCCCCTATTACCGGCCCCAGTCGTTCGTGGATCGCCACGTGCCGGACCAGGGCTGGGAATCCGTGGCGCGGGGCCAATTGGCGGTGGCCAGCGAACACCTGCATTTCCGTGGACCGGGCCTCAGTATCCGGTTGGCCTACGACTCGGTGGCGAATTGGGAGCCGTACCATGACGGCATCGGCGCCGTGCCGCGCGCCCAGCCCAACCGACTGGTGGTTTTTCGCAACGGCGACGGCTGGTTCATCTACAACCTGACCCGCAACCTGGCAGCCCCGTAGACCGCGACCACCCTCTGCGCCAACCGCCCCCTGAGTCGCGCAACCGGTTGGACCGACCCATGACTACTGGCGAGAGCGGAGGGGATCGGTGACGGGCCTGACATGGACGAATGGCAACCAGCCAGCGTGGCGCTAGCGACGCCGGACGCCGCATCTCGCCGCACCGTCGTCGGTGGGCATTTTCCCAGTCCTCAACTGCCGACTCGACGCCCTAGGTTATCCCTGGTGCAGAGCGTCGCTGAGTATGGATGCACCCTCAATCTACCCGGTAGCGTCATTACACCTACCCGGTTCGTCGCCGACCCGGCAATCAGCCGGAATCCAAGGCCGGGTTGCCGGCATCGTCAGCCGCCTTGCCGGCCCGGACGCCGCCGGTGCGGTCCACGTTCGCAGACAACGATCGCCGCCTCCTGCAATGCCTTCCCAGCCTCGATGGTCGCCGCCGGATCCCCAGCGGCCTGGGCCGTGTCCAGCCGGAACGCTGCCCACCACAACCCCGACAGTGGATCGGGGTTGGCTCCGGCGACACCGGCCCAGGGCTGTTGCTGGGGTTGCCAGTTGGCGGCGGCCCGGTGCTCCCGAGCCGCCGCCGTCATCGCCTCGGCGGCAGCCAACAGCTCCCGCAGCAGCGCTACCTCCTGGTCCGCAGGCGGACCGTCCTCGCCGGACCCACGACCGGCCAGTGCCCGTTTGCCGTACCGTACGGCCGCCCTGGCCAATTGCGCCCGGGTCCGGGTGTGCGCTTTCCGCAGTTCCGGAATGCTCGCAGTGGTCATTGGCTTACTCCGCGCTCCCTATTCCTTCCCAAATCTGATGATATTCTCGCCAATCCTTCCGACTGACGTCAACTGCCTCTTGATCCGACACCGCAACTGCCCTCCCAGAGCTTGAGGGTGTGCTCGGCGTCAAGGGTGATTCTGAGTAAACAATCAGCCCAATCTGCACGGGGTAGCGTCATTCAGCGCTCCGACCACGATCAGTGCTCCAACCACAATTTCTGCCAGGCGGAATACGTCCACGGCTTGGTCAACATCAATATCGCGGTCGTGGCACTCTGGCATCGTAACGGGCCCATCTCGACTACTGAGACGCGGGCGAATCGTTGCCCCAACGGGAACGGGAACGGGAACGCCTGCTGTTGCCAGAAGCCTGGCGTGCCGCCGGCATAGGCGCGGCCCAGGACCTGCTGCAAGACCTGCAGGCGCCCCATCGCGGCGTAGCGCCCGACAGCGTGGCAACCACCAGGGAACCCCAGTGCGCATCCTGACTTCGCCAGGAATTCCCAAACGTGCGCGGTGAATATCCCCAGCCTCTTCGACCGTCATGGCTCCGCGTAGCGCTCCCCAATCAGGTCGATGTGGGGCACTTCATCACGCATTACGAACAGGTTGACGACTCTGTCCCGCCGCCGAGCGCTCCGGACCCCGGCCCGGTCAGCCCATCCCACTGCCTCCCGCGTAAACAACCCCGTCGGCGCTAACCGCGGCGACATCCCCGCCGTTGGAACGGGCGTCCCGTTTGTGCGACAATTACCCCGGCGGGCCGGTTGTCGCCCGTGGACAGGATGGGCGACCCCACCGCCGACTTCCCGCCGGGGAGGAGCTGATGGCGGAGCGACGGAAACCCATCGTGACCCAGCTGGCCCTGGCCGACGCCCTGGACCAGCTGGTCAACCTGATCGAGGAGCTCAGGGCCGACGCTGACCTTCGCGTTCAGATCACCACCGATGAGACCGAGTTGGTTAAGCTGACCTTCTCCGGCACCCCAGACGTGGGCTTTCCGCTGCAGCGGGAGGTCCGCTCCATTCCCGCCGAGATCGTTCGCCGTGTCTGGAACGAGGACCTGCGGTACTACGAGATCGTATAGCGTCGAGCATTGGCGAGGCAGAGTCTAAGCCGCCCGTCGGAGCAGCGCTTTCCCGCTCCTCCTGGACGGTTGAGGTACACACGGCAACCACGCGCTTCCGGTTTCGACGCTTCCGGACACAACAGGCCCCCGACGAGGTGAACCGATGCCAACAGGCATATATGGCAATCTGATCCGGCTCGATACCGGCAACGGCATCGTCGAGGAAGTGCTGGAGCGCGTTCCGCTGTACGCGGGCGTCTCCCAGGGCGGAGTCAGCGAGGACACCCTCCAGGACCTGCTGTTCCGTTTCCCACGGGCACTGCCCATTTCCGCCATCGACGCCACTTACGGCGAAGCCATCCCCGTTTGCCGCGAGTTGCCCACGCCCGCCGGCTTTTTGGATGCGCTGTACGTCAATCATTTGGGCTGGTTGACCCTCGCCGAGTTCAAGCTGTGGCGCAATCCCCAGGCGCGGCGCGAAGTTATCGGACAGATCCTCGACTACGCCAAGGACCTCGCTTCGTGGGGATACGAGGACCTGCAGCGCAGGGTGTCCCTGGCCACGGGCCGGAAGGGCAATGCGCTCTACGAACTGGTCCGGGAGCATCACCCCGATTTGGACGAGGCGGAATTCGTCGACAGTGTTACGCGCCACCTCAGGCGCGGTGAATTTCTGCTGCTCATCATCGGCGACGGCATCCAGGAGGGCGCCGCCAACATCGTCGACTTCGTCCAGCGCTACAGCGGGTTGCACTTCAACCTGGCGCTGGTGGAGGCCGCGCTCTACCGCGACGGCGCCAATCGCCTCATCGTGCAACCCCGGGTCCTGGCCCAGACGGAAATCGTCCAGCGTTTCGTCGTTGACGGTAGCGTTGAACGGGTCGCCGTCATTGATGATGCCGACACCCAGCAGGAGACGCTCTCGGACCAGGACGAGGAGAACCTCCGCTTTTGGACCGCAGTGCTGCGGGACTACGATTTCGCGGACGTTACCGCGGAACTCTCCCCGCCGGTCAAGAACTCAACGCTGTACGTGACCGTACGACATTCCGGCTTTGCAGGTTGGGGCCTCTGCTTTGGAGGATATATCCATCGCAGCGCCTCCGACCTCGGCTGTTACCTCACCGCGCGGAAGGACCAGGCACGCGATGTCCGTATCTTCGACGAGCTCGCGGTGTCCTTCGAGGAACTGCGGGCGGAGATGGGCGACGACCTCCAGCACTGGACCAACGCGGCCGGTCGGCCCAGGATCGGCTTCAGGCGACCGGGCGGCCTGGCTTTTCTGTCGCATAACGACGAGAGCAGCGATTTCCGTGACGCAGCCTCCTGGATGCGCGACCGCCTTGACCGGCTGGTCAGTACGCTCAATCCCAAGCTGCAGGCCAGGCTCGCCGATGACCGCTGACGCCGCCGTGGACGCAACGCCCGTTAGACCGACCGCCCGTTCCCTTCCTGGTGGTACTGGGCCAGCTGCCGGCCGTTGAGCACCGCCAACCGCTCGTCCACCATCATCCCCTCGGCCACGTTGTGGGCCCGCAGTTCCGCCATCTTCATCCTGAAACCGTGGCTCCCCTTGGTCCCCTTTGCCCGATTACAGCAGGAACACAGCAGCTGCAGGTTAGGGACCTCGTCCTCGCCGTCGTCGCTCGGCGCCAAGAAGCCGATGGTGGAACGACGGAAACCCATCGTCACTGAACTCGCCCTGGCCGACGCCCTGGACCAGCTGGTCAACCTGATCGAGGAGCTGCGGGTCGACGTGAACCTCCCCGTGGAGATCACCACCGACGACACCCAGCTGCTGAAGATCAGATTCTCCGCCACTCCCGACGTGGGCTTCCCGCTGCAACGCAAGGTCCGCGACCTTCCCGGCCAGGTGGTTCGCCGCGTCTGGAATGAGGGACTCTACTACTACGAGACCTCGTACCGCTCCGGCGACGCGATCTGAGACGATCGGCTCGGGACACGCCGGGGCTGCACACTCCAAGCCAACGCAGCAGGGCGTAACACCTAACGACGGTGGGCGTTCTGCCGGCATTTGTCCCAGAGAACCTTCGCGACGCCATCCGCAAACAGCCGGTCGTCCCAGGCAATCTACCTGGCGGAACTGGCCAGCTGGAGCAGCTTGCGGATGGCCTTGCCCTCTGTCTAACGGTGGCGCAGTAGGGGCCTGCCGCTTTTCAGTAGGCTGAACCACTGAAACGGGACACCAAAACACGCGCCTTGTCCTCACGTCCCCGTTCCCTTGACGCGATCGAGCCTCCGCCATCAGGGCACCGCATCCCCACCCTCCAAGTGGGACTGCGCCAGCCGCCGGCCGGTGAACACCAGCTCCTGCTCGTCACGTCAGCGGAACCACCCACCCCCTTGCAGGAGTAGGCGGAGACTGTTTTGAGTATCAAATCAAGGAGTTTTGCACGGGGTAGCGTCATGCTTTGCACCGGATCTTGGTCTTGCCGCCTCGCCCAATGCCTCCCTCCTCTACAACCGGCATTCCAGTCCCCGGCCGCCGCCGAGGTCATCGCCGCGCGCGACTGCATTTCCGATCAATTGCCGCCCTTCCGCCGTGCTTCACCTCCCTGCCGGCGCAATCGCCGGCCCGACCAACCTCGTATGGCTAAGGGCTACCGGTGTGGCCGGTTGGCGCAGCTTACGGATAGCCTTGCCCTCTGCCCGAAGGTGGCGCAGTAGGGGCCTTCCGCTTTTCAGTAGGCTGAACCACCGAAACGGGACACCAAAACACGCACCTTATCCCCGCGTCCCCCTAATCAGGGCACCGCATTCCCTCCCTCCAGGTGGTACCGTGCCAGCCGCCGGCCGGTCAGCATCCCCTCCCGTTCATCCACCATCACCCCAGTGGCCGCGTTCTTCATGCGGAAACCCTGGCTCCCATCCGTACCCTTAACGCGATTGCAGTATGGGCACAGCAACTGCAGATTCCGGACCTCGTGCTCCCCGTCGTCGCTCAGCGCCACGATGTGGTCCACCTCGAACCTGAGATGATGCGGCTAGTGGAAACCACAACTCGGGCAAACGCCCCTCTGCGCCGCGCACAACGCTATCCTCATTGACTCCGGCACGTTCTGGCGCTGATTGCCGACGCGGCGCCGGCGAGCCAGTCGCTTCTCGTAAACTTCCCCCGGCTCCAGGTAATCCTGCAACAGCGCCACGTCCATCGGCCGGTCGGGCTCGCGATAAACATAGCGGCCGCGGCTGACCCTGGTGATCAGCTGGGGAGACGGACGGCCGTGGCCCTGCTCGGTGCGGCCTCGGGTTGAAACCATCTACCCCCAAGCCAGTCACCAGCTGGTAAATCTCTTGGTAAATCTCTTCGGTGGTTAGAATACGTCTCTGGCACTCCGCCATCACCTGCACGATGTGGGGCCGCAGGCTACTTGCTGCCTTCGCAAACTGCATGCCTCCTGTTGGCGCACACTCCCGAGACCTTAGCGTTGGCAAATCGTCGTTAGCCTGACCAAAGATGAAGTGACCTGCTAGTTCAAACACGACTGGCACACCCGACTGTCGGCCGTGGCGACTTGTTGCACCATATCACCTCAAGCCCATTAGACCATCGCACCATTACTCCGTTGCACCATCATTCCGTAAACCGGAAGAACGTACCTGGCCTCCACACAATGGTGGCCAAAGGCAAAATCGGTTCCGCGCCCGATCAGCATCTCACAGGCGGTTATTCTCCCGCTCAAAGCACGGATTGCACCGCACAGCCAGACGATAGAAACGGGCCGCAGGAGTTATTGTCAAGATTTTCAGCACCTATGCAACAAAGGTCCGATACACCAAAGAACCGTATTACCCATGCACCTCCAATGGCTTGCCCGACTGCAAAGCTGACTCGAGTGCTCAGGAATGATCGAAGCCAAGATCCAATGCCACAGCCAGCCAACTGTCTCAGCCAACGAAGTCGGGGCGCCAAAACACCAAGTTCCCTAGCTGACACTCAACGGATGATCACCGAAACTCCGAAGTTCCGCTGCAATACAGCCATGCCCTGCAATTCCACCAGCCTCTCGGCGGCTTCCGGCGGGCGGAGAAAGTTACTGGCAGAGACGTTCATACCAAGTTACCTGATGCTCCGCGACAAGGGCTATGGTTCGATATCCACACATAGGAGCTGGCTCGTTGCCCGGCTAAAAATAGGCTTTTCCGGGATAAACCATATTGTGCGGCTTGTGTAGAGGCCACCCAATCCCTGACTTCGGGCATGTTTGGTTCGCGCTGGGACTCTCCAAAACTCAAATTGTCGCCGTGTCGACCGTCAATTCATGCAGCAACCAACCATTCCGTGACACCGGTAATCACTGGCATAGACGCTGTGTTTTGGTGTCCCGTTTTCGTGTTTTGGTGTCCCGTTTAACGTGTTTTGGTGTCCCGTTTTTATGATTTATCATACCTAGTACTGTAGTATCCCTACTTCCCTACATTCCCTACTTCCCTACCGGGGAGTAGGGAGTGGGTTGAGCGGGCGCTCCTTTAGGGCGCCGCCCAACCCGAAGTTCAAGTCCCCTGGAGAGCCCAAAATCCCTTTGATCAAGCCGATAATCTGATCAAACCGGGTGGCCACTCGTCGCAAGCCGATTTTATGACTTGACCGGTCGTAGTGTTGACAAACAAAGAAATGAGGTAATACCTTTACCATGTTGTTGCAACGATGTACCGGGGAGATTCACACACGGAGAAGCGATCCAATGCCGACAATCAACGACCGGCTAAGGGTGCAACCTCGCGTCAGCACGGTTACAGGCTTTAGATATGCTGGCGCGGAACGGGGTTATTAGGTTCTGTTGACATTTCACCGTAGCCAGATGAGAGCGGCGGTGAAGTGCAGGAAGCCCAGGTATCTGGTGTCCAGCTTCTCAAACCGGGAGAAGATCCGGCGATAGTGCTTGATCTTGTTGATGAAGCATTCCACCAGATGACGCTCCCGGTACAGATGCCGGTCATAGTCGGCGGGTGCCTTGCGGTTCGAGCGGGGCGGAATGACCGGCATCATACCCAGTTCCAGGATGTGCTGGCGAAACTCCTGGGCATCGTACCCTTTGTCGGCCAGTACGTGCTCGCCAGCATAACCGGCGATCAACTCCTCCGCCTGGGTGATGTCGTGCTGTTGCCCCCCGGTCAGTATGAATCGCAAGGGGTTGCCCAAGCCGTCTACGCTCACGTGAATCTTGGTGCTGAACCCGCCGCGGCTCCGGCCCAGGGCCTGGGCCGCCTGGCCACCCTTTTTGGGGGAGCTCCCGCCGCGCAAGGGTGCGCCCGGACCACCGTGCTGTCGATGATCAGGTATTCCAGATCCGCGTCGTCGCAGAAATGTTGATGCATTTGGGCCCAGACGCCTTGGTCAGTCCAACGGGCGAATCGTTTATAGACGCTGTTCCAGTTCCCGTATTCGGCTGGCAGCAGTCGCCATTGGGCCCCAGAGCGGTTAATCCATAAGACGGCCTCGACAAAACGCCGGCAATCCGCTTCCTGGCCAACGTACACGCCAGTGCAACCACGCAAGAAATCGAGCATCCTGGCCCACTGTTCTGGTGATAATCTGATGTTTGACATACAGCCATTATAATGAAATGTCAACAGAACCTAGTGCAGATCTCGAACCGAACCTCATCATCGCGCTGCTGGGCGCAGATAATACAATTGTTGAAGTTGACTGCGCTATCGACACGGGCTTTACTGAGGAAATGACATTACCGCCGGACATCATCGAGGCGCTCGGACTGCCCATCAACAAACAGGTTGAACTTACGCTGGCTGACGAAACGATATACGTCGGCACAACCTATGTTGCTCGACTCCGGTGGTACGACCAAATCAGGAATATCGAAGTTATCAGTGTGGATGCAGACCCGCTGATTGGAATGAAACTACTCGCCGGGTCCAATCTCAGCATCGACGCTGAGCCCGGTGGGGCGGTCATAATTAGCGAGTTGTAGATTAGTCCGCAACCGCTCGTGGCCGTCTCGCCGCAGGCGCGTCCAGCCCGCCGCTCTGGCCCATCGTAATGTACCATGGTGATGTTCCATACGTGCGCCAGGCGTTGCTGGCGAACTTGGCTGGCGGCATCGGGCGTAAACGTATAGCCTGTCCAGAGCCGGCGCCGGGAGCGCGTGTGATTACCAACCGGCATTAGTAATATTAGTAATAAGTGGGGGCAGAATGGACCGTATTGACGCAGTGGCCGACCGCTTGGGAATCGACCAGGAGCACCTTATTCCGTTTGGGCGTTACAAGGCCAAAATCAGCCTTGACGCCATTAAAGACGCTGGGCCGGCCAGGCTGGTGGTGGTTACGGGAATCACGCCCACCCCGGCGGGTGAAGGGAAAACCACCACCGCGATTGGCTTGACTCAGGGACTGGGCAAGCTGGGATACCGGCCGGTGGTGAATCTCAGAGAGCCGGCGTTGGGGCCGATTTTCGGCATCAAGGGCGGCGGCACCGGCGGCGGGAAGGCCCGCATCGTTCCCGAAGACGAAATCAATATCCACTTTACCGGAGACGCTCACGCTGTCGGCTCCACCCACAACCTGCTGGCGGCCCTGGTGGAAAACGCCGTCTATCGGAACAACGCCTGTGATATGGCCCCGGAAGGCATCACGTGGTCCCGCGTCACCGATGCGTCAGACCGGTCGTTGCGGCAGATCGTGACCGGGCTGGGCGGGAATGCCAACAGCCCGCTGCGGGAAACTCGCTTCGACTTCGTAACGGCCTCGGAAATTATGGCTATCCTGGCGCTGGCTGCCGACCTCGATGACCTGCGCTCCCGACTCTCCAGAATGGTGGTGGGAACGAACCGGGGCGGCCAGCCGGTGTCGGTGGACGACCTGAAACTCACCGGCCCGCTGATGACGGTAATGCGCCACTCCATTATGCCCAACCTGGTGCAGACTCTGGAGGGCCAGCCGGCGCTGGTTCATGCCGGCCCGTTCGCCAACATCGCCCACGGCTGTAGTTCTATTATCGCTGACCGGCTGGGGCTGGGCTATGCCGACCACGTAATTACCGAGGCCGGGTTCGCGTCCGACCTGGGCTTCGAGAAGTTTATGCACATCAAGGCCCGGCAGAGCGGGCTGCCGGTGAGCGCGGCGGTGCTGGTAGCGTCCATCAGGGCGCTCCGCTGGCACGGGGGAGTGCGCCGCCGCGACTTGGCTCAGCCCAACCGGGAGGCGGTAGAGATTGGTTCCGCCAACCTGATTCATCACATCGGCATCGTGCGCAGCTTTGGCCTTCCCGTGGTAGTTGCCCTCAACCGCTTCGACGGCGACACCGCGGAGGAAGTGCAGGCGGCGACCGATATTGCCAGAGCGGCGGGCGCCTACGCCACTGCCGAATACTCGGGATTCGCCGCGGGCGGCGACGGCAGTATCGCCCTGGCCGAGGCGGTAGCGCGGGTTGCCAGTGATGCCAGTGTCGCCCCCGCTCAGGTGAACTATGCCTATGCCCTGGATGCAACCATCGAAGAAAAGACGCTTGCCCTCTGCCAAAGGATCTACGGAGCGGGCGCGGTCAGCTGGACTCCGGACGCCCGGCGGCGAGCCAGGTTCTTCAATGAACAGGGGTGGGGCAACCTGCCCATCTGCATGGCCAAGACGCACCTGTCCATTTCCCACGACCCCACGCTCCGGGGCAGCCCGTCGGGATACACCTTCCCGATTTCGGACCTCCGCGCATCGGTGGGCGCCGGGTTCCTCTACGCACTGGCGGGCCGGATTGAGACGCTGCCCGGATTGCCCAGCCAGCCCCGGGCAATGGAAATGGACGTCTCCCCGGACGGCGCAGTGCTGGGCCTGTAAACGCTGCCCGTCCGCATAGCCGCTTTACACTCGGCGCCACCGCAGAATATAATCGGACTGACGATTACGAAATTCGCAATGTTGACGGCTAGTACTCCGCCGTCCCAGGGGTGTTATTTTGGCCGTGCTGCAGATGCGCGTATTTCCCGATCCGATCCTGCGGCAGCGGGCGCGCAAGGTAACCCAATTCGACGCCAAACTGGCCAAACTGGCCGCCGATATGATCGAGACGATGGATGCGCACCATGGTGTGGGATTGGCCGCGAACCAGGTCGGCGTACTGCAACGCATGGTGGTCATCAAGTTGCAGGATTGGGAAGAGGCGATGGCTCTGGTCAACCCGGAGGTGATGCGCCGTGAGGGGGAGCGGGAAGTCGAGGAGGGTTGCCTGAGCCTGCCCGGCTACCGGGGCATGGTGAACCGTGCCATCCGTATCCGCGTGCGTTATCAGGACTTGTCGGGCAATCTGGTGCGTCTGAAGGCCGAGTGTACCCTGGCCCAGGCCGTGGAACACGAAACCGACCATCTCAACGGCATTCTGTACATTGACCACCTGATTGCCCATGACCAGTTTTTTCGCCTCAAGGTCACTGATGATGGCGAGGTTGAATACCTGCCCACCGGCGCGCCCGACGCGGCCGAGCTGGAAGCCGCCGCGCTGCGGATGAACCGTATTCCCGAGCTGCCCCAGTTCGATACGACCAACGGTCGCCCAGCGGCGGGCAACGCGCAAACCGACGCTGCCGACTAGCTATCCCCGATTGTGTCCAAACAAAACATGGACGGCAAAAGCGCGCCGGTCGGTGAGATTGACGGATGAGAAACTCGTTACAGCGTCTGCAGCACGAGCTATGTCTTGGATAACTTCGGACTTGGAAAACTCGGCGTCAGGAGCGTAATCCGCTTCATGGCGTCTATCCTGCATTATAACGAATGCGCTGGCAAAGGTTTGGATTGCGCTGGGGAAATGCGCCATGTCTCGATGCTGACAGCGCCGCCAAGCAAGTCTATGCTCCAAGGCCCGGTAGGTTCTGTTCCACGCCCGCATATCACGATTAGAGCCAGTACCCCCGACCAGCGTATCGGCGCAACAGGCCGCCAGGCAATGAAACAGTGCATAATAAGCCGTACTCACTGCCCGACGCAGGTCGGTCTCGCGCGGACGACCGACTTGGGACAACTCAGCGAGGTTCCGGGCCGTGGCAATAAAATCAATATCCCTCAAGATAGACTCCGCGCTTCCCTCCATCGTACAGTTCAGGGTCAAGCCAATCTGACTTATCGACGAACCTCAGGTTGGGAAACTCCAGCACGTCCATCGCGCAGAGTTTGTTACGAATGCTCACGCCGGCGAGGTTCAGCTGATTGGGGTCCAGAATCTCACCATCCCGAACAACAACGATGATGCGGAGGTAATCGTCGCCGTATCCGTTGGTGGCCGGCGCTACCACAATTGGCCCGAACACAACCTCGTCGGCGAAGCGTTCAGTAAGGTCTGTTTCAACAATATCGGCAACCTGCTTGAAAACTTCCGGCGCCCTGGTCATAGTTTTCGGCCCCCTGCGCCGGCGGTTTTTGCTCTGTAACGCCGGCAGTACGCTACTTTGCTTATACGATGCTGAGTAATCGGCTGTCAAACGGCGGTTGCGCCAGTCGGCAACGACTTGAATCCAGTGCTATTGCCAGACTACCGCCAGGAAAACCTTGAAAACCTCTGCCGATAATGAAATTGACGCCACCACCCTGCTGGCTCGGCTGGCCGGGCTTTTCGCCGACGCGCCCGACGCAGCCGTCTGGGTAGTTGGCGGCGCGGTGCGCGATGCCTTCCTGGGCCGTGAGATTCACGACATTGACCTGGCGGTGCCCGGGGATCCCACCGGCGCTGCCCGAGCGGTGGCCGATCTGTTGGGCGGCACGCTGGTGCCCCGGCCACTGTGGAATATCGTGCGCGTTGCCCTGCCGGCCGTCGGGCCCGGAGGGCCGCCCTTCCTCATTGATATTGCTGGCTACGACGGTCCGTTGGAGGAAAACCTGCGGGCGCGGGATTTCACCGTGGACGCATTGGGGCTGCCCCTGGCCAGCTGGGATACTGTCGACCGCAGTGCAGCCGTTGTAGACCCGCTGAATGGCCGCGCTGACCTGGCGCGCGGCATCCTGCGCGCCGGGGGTGATGGCGTTTTTCAGGCCGACCCGGGGCGGATGCTGCGCGGAGTGCGTCTGGCCAACCAACTCGGGTTTCGCATGGAACCGGACACCGTGCGGCTCATCCGCCGCGACGCCCCTCTGCTGCGCCGCGTGTCCGGAGAACGTATTCGCGATGAGTTCATGGCGATACTGGCCGCTGATGGCGCGCGCGTCCGGCTGGAGATTCTGGACCGGCTCGACCTGCTTTGCCGCGTCATTCCGGAGCTGGAAGCGACGCGCAACTGCGAGCAGCCACGCTCCCACCACTACTGGGATGTGTGGGGCCATTCGCTACACTGCGTCGAGTACGCCGAAGCGATTACGGCCGGCCACCGCAACAACGCAATCTACACCATGGCGCCCTGGACGGCCTTGGGAGATGCCTGGTTCAGCCAGCCGGTGGGCGATGGCCACAACCGTCGCACGGCGCTCAAGCTGGCGGCGTTGCTCCACGACATCGCCAAGCCGCAAACCCGTGGCCCCGATGCCAGCGGTCGCATCCGTTTCCTGGGTCATAGCGAGCAGGGCGCGGAGGTCGCCGAAGCCCGGCTGTCGGCGCTGCGAATGTCCCGGCCGGTGCGGTCGTTGGTGTCGACGATGGTGCTGCATCACCTCCGTCCCAGCCAACTGCGCCACGGCGACGAGATGCCATCAGCGCGTGCCATCTACCGCTACTATCGGGATTTGGGGTCGGCGGCGGTCGATACGCTGTATCTGGCGATGGCCGATTTCCTGGCCGCGCGGGGCCCGGATCTGTCGGGGGAGCGTTGGGCCAACTATGCTAGAATGATTGGCACTGTGCTCGAAGCGGGAACGGAACCACCTCAAGCGGAGGGCGGCGTCCGTGGTTTGGTTAACGGCAACGAACTGATGGACGCCCTGAAAATACCACCCGGCCCGCAAGTTGGCGTCCTCCTGGAAAGCCTGCGCGAAGCCGAAGCCACCGGCGAGATCGCCAGCCGCGAGGAAGCCCTGGCGCTGGCCGCCCACCTGTTGCGCGACGGAGACCTGCCATGACAACGCGAGAAATGACGGCGCAAGACCACGCCGCAACCGCTCGGCATTTCCTGGCTGAATCAGACCGGGAGTTTGCCCAGGGCGACCACTTGCAGGCTGCCGAAAAGCTGTACGGAGCGGCCAACCACGCCGTAACCGCCGTGGCCCAGCAGCGTGGCTGGCAGTACGAAAGCCACCGGAGCATGAAAAACGCAATCTACCGGCTCACCAACGAGTATGACGACCCGTTCATCACCCTTGCTTTTATTGCTGCGGAAAAGTTCCACAAGCACTTTTTCCATGACAACATGGAACCCTACGAAATCGAAGGGGAACGTCCCTATGTGCATACGTTCGTTGCCCGTATATTGGCGATGCTGGACACTGCTGCCGACCACCCGAATGGTGGAGACCTGCCATGACCACCAGAGAAATGACAGTCCAAGACCACGCCCAAACCGCCCGCCATTTCCTGGCTGAATCAGACCGGGAGTTTGCCGAGGGCGACCACCTGCAGGCTGCGGAAAAGCTGTACGGAGCGGCCAACCACGCGGTTACGGCGGTGGCGCAACAACGCGGGTGGCAGTACGAAAGCCACCGCAGCATGAAAAACGCCATCTACCAGCTGTCCAGAGAACATGGCGACCTTTCGGTGGTGTCTGGTTTCGGTATCGCCGAAAAGTTCCACAAGCACTTTTTCCACGACAACATGGAACCCTACGAACTCGAAGGGGAAAAGCCGGTAGTGCATGAATTCGTCACCCGTATATTGGCGATGCTGGATACTGCTGACGACCACTCGAATGGTGGAGACCCGTCATGACCACCAGAGAGATGACAGTGCAGGACCACGCCCGCACCGCCCGCCATTTCCTGGCCGAATCCGACCGGGAGTTTGCCGCCGGCGACCACTTGCAGGCCGCGGAAAAGCTATACGGCGGCGCCAACCACGCGGTTACCGCCGTCGCCCAGCAGCGCAGCTGGCAATACGAAAGCCACCGCAGCATGAAAAACGCGATTTATCGACTGGCGAGTGAATACGATGACCCTTTCATTGCCACCGCTTTCACTACGGCGGAGAAGTTCCACAAGCACTTTTTCCATGACAACATGGAACCCTATGAAATCGAAGGTGAACGTCCCTACGTGCATGAATTCGTCACCCGTATATTGGCGATGCTGGACACTGCTGCTACCCACCCGAATGGTGGAGACCCGCTATGACCACCAGAGAGATGACAGCGCAGGACCACGCCGCAACCGCTCGGCATTTCCTGGCTGAATCAGACCGGGAGTTTGCCCAGGGCGACCACTTGCAGGCTGCTGAAAAGCTGTACGGAGCGGCCAACCACGCTGTTACGGCGGTGGCGCAACAACGTGGCTGGCAGTACGAAAGCCACCGCAGCATGAAAAACGCCATCTATCGCCTGGAAACGGAATACGGCGACCCATTCATAACCGCTGGTTTCGGTATCGCCGAAAAGTTCCACAAGCACTTTTTCCACGACAACATGGAACCCTACGAACTCGAAGGGGAAAAGCCGGTCGTGCATGAATTCGTCACCCGTATATTGGCGATGCTGGATACTGCTGACGACCACTCGAATGGTGGAGACCCGTCATGACCACCAGAGAGATGACAGTGCAGTACCACGCCCGCACCGCCCGCCATTTCCTGGCCGAATCCGACCGGGAGTTTGCCGAGGGCGACCACCTGCCGGCCGCGGAAAAGCTATACGGCGCCGCCAACCACGCGGTTACCGCCGTAGCCCAGCAGCGCGGCTGGCAATACGAAAGCCACCGCAGCATGAAAAATGCAATCTACCGGCTCACGAACGAGTATGACGACCCGTTCATCGCCCTTGCTTTCATTGCTGCGGAGAAATTCCACAAGCACTTTTTCCACGACAACATGGAACCCTACGAAATCGAAGGGGAACGTCCCTACGTGCATGAATTCGTCGCCCGGGTGCTGGCGATGCTGGACCCGCAACATGACCACGCCGAGGTGTAATTAGGCCCTATGCGACGACGCACCGTATTGTTGACTGTATTTATTGTGGTGGTGTTGGGTATTTCGGTCGTCGCGCTGGCGTTGCCTGAAATCCACATCGGCATCTGGGGGCTGCCCCGGCTGGACCGCGCTGAAACCGGCCCGCTGGGTCTCAAGCTGGGGCTGGACTTGCAGGGCGGGGCTCACTTGGTGTATCAGGCCGAAACGGGCACGACCATTGCCGTGGAGTTTGCGGAAGACACCGAAGTAGATGCCGACCTGGTGAGCGAGGCGCTGGCGGATGCAGACTATGACGCGGCAGTGGAGCAGGTTGGCGAAACGCCTTCTTTTGTGATTGACGGCGATTTTCTGCCCCCGGAACGCCGGGAGATCGTGCGTCAAGCCCTGATTGATGCCATCGGCGAGCCGGTTGCGTTCGTGAACGACGATCTTCCCCCGCCAACCGCCGAACAGATGGACGGCGTGCTGGACATCATCAGCAAGCGTGTAAATCTGTATGGCACCGAAGAACCCATCGTGCAGCGGTTCGGCGACGACCGCATCATCGTTCAGCTGCCCGGCGCCAGTGGTTCGGTGATTACCGTGCTGTTCGCCGAGGTGGCTGAGGTGAATGCCGCCGGGATGCGCGAGTTTCTGTCGGAGCGTGGTTATGTAGATTTCTCACTCACCAGCGCCGAGGGCAACCGGTTCCGCATCAACACCAACTCCACCGTGGGAGTCGACGAGCGGCGGGTGCTGCAAACCTTCATGGCCGACCAGTTCGGTCCGATACAGTCGTTCTCCGTAACCGGCGGTGTTGAAGATGCCAAACGGGTGATCGGCGAAACGGCGCAGCTGGAGTTCCTGCGGCGTCAGTGTGGCGCTCCCGTTGCCAACTTCGGTTGTGTGCCGCCCTTTGAGGACAGCCGCATCGGGCTGACCGGCGACGACCTGGAGGATGCCTTTGTGGGCACCGATTCCATCGACGCCTGGGTGGTCAACATCCAGTTCGACGACCGCGGCGCGGAAATCTTCGGCGAACTTACCGGGGCCATCAACACCCAGACCAACCCGCAAACCAGCGAGGTTATCTCGGTGTTCCTGGATGGTCGGGAGCTAATCTCGCCGGTGGCACGGGCGCACATCCGCGATGGCCGCAGCCAAATTTCCGGCAACTTCAACCGCGAATCCGCCCGCCGGCTGGTCGTACAGCTCAAATCCGGTAGTCTGCCGGTGCCGCTGGAACTAATCCAGGAATCCGAGGTGAGCTCGATACTCGGAGCGGAATCTCTGGAGCGCAGCCTGTTGGCCGGCATGGTCGGTCTGGCGCTGGTGCTCATCTTCATAGTGGCCTACTACCGCGCCGCCGGCGTTGTCGCGGCGGTGGCCCTGATTTTCTACGCCGTCCTTACGCTGGCAATCTTCAAGATAGTGCCCATCACGCTGACGCTGCCTCACATCGGCGGGTTCATCCTGTCCATCGGTTTGGCGGTGGACGCCAACATCCTGATTTTCGAGCGCATCAAAGAGGAGATACGCATTGGTCGGAGCCTGGCCTCCGCCATGGAAGTTGGGTTCAACCGGGCCTGGCCAGCCATCCGCGACGGCAACGTGAGCACACTGATAACCTGCGTCGTGCTGCTGTGGTTCGGCAACCGCCTGGGCGGTGGGCTGATTAACGGCTTTGCCCTCACGCTGCTCGTCGGTGTGCTGGTCAGTATGTTCACCGCCGTGATGGTGAGCCGCAACCTGCTGCAAGCGCTGCAGGCCATGGGCCTCAGCCGCTCGTCAAACCTGTTCACTCCCGAGAAAATTCGCCCCCGCGAAACCGGCCAGCGTCCGCAGTCCGCCGAGGGCCGTCGGTAGCCGCGTTTGCCGCCCTAACGTTTGCCCATAACAATGCCGAAACGGCAAAGCAGAGGAGTTGCGTAATGGAAGTTAATCCCTTCGAGATTGCCATTGACCAGTCGGTGCTGGACGATTTACGGGCGCGTCTGCATCACACCAGATGGCCCGACGAAGTTACCGATTCAGGCTGGAACTACGGCAGCAACCTGGACTATATGCAGGAGCTGGTGGAATACTGGCGGAGCGACTTCGACTGGCGGGCGCAGGAGCGGAAACTCAACGCGTTTCACCACTTCAAGAGCGCCGTTGACGGGCTGGACGTCCATTTCATCCACGAGCGCGGCGTGGGGCCGAATCCCATGCCGCTGGTCATAACCCACGGCTGGCCCAGCTGTTTCTTCGAGATGACCAAGATAATCCCGCTGTTGGCTGATCCGGCCAGCCACGGGGGCGACGCGGCCGATGCCTTCGACGTAGTGGCGCCTTCCCTGCCGGGCTTTGGGTTCTCCCAGGCGTCGAACAGCCCTGGTATGCAGGTTCAGAAGGTGGCCGACATGTGGGCCAAACTGATGACCGAGAACCTGGGCTACCCGAGATTCGCGGCGCAGGGTGGAGACATTGGGGCTGGCGTAACCTCTCGCCTGGGCTATGCCCACCACGATAAGATGTATGGAATCCACCTCACTTCCGTTACCCGTCCCACGCCATATCTGGGCGCCGGTTCGCGTCCGCTGACCGAGGCCGAGGCGGCGCACTCGGCGCAGCGCGAGCGCTGGTTTGCCGACGAGGGCGGCTACAACCACATTCAGGGCACCAAGCCCCAGACGCTGTCCTACGGGCTGAACGATTCGCCGGTTGGCCTGGCCGCCTGGATCATCGAGAAGTACCGTACCTGGAGCGATTGCCACGGCGACGTGGAATCCCGGTACACCAAAGATGAACTGCTCACCATCGTTACCATCTACTGGGTCACCAACACCATCGGGTCGTCGGTGCGGATGTACAAGGAAAACCAGAGCATCGTTTGGGAGATGGCGGAAAACGAACGAATCCAGGCTCCGGCCGGCATCGCATCGTTCCCCCAGGAAATCGCCCGACCGCCGCGGGAATGGGCCGAGCGATCCTACGACGTTCGCCAATGGCGGGAGATGCCCCAGGGCGGGCACTTCGCCGCTCTGGAAGAGCCGCAACTGCTGGCCAACGAAGTCAGGGAGTTTTTCCGACCACTGCGCGCCTGACCCCGCCGCGCCCGGCATCTTTGCGCGCCCGGCATCTTTGCGCGCCCGGCATTTGCGCGCCCGGCATTGTGGGGTGGAGGTGGCGCTGCCCCACAGTGCTACAATCCGAGTATGACCACCCAACACCAAACCGAACCCAGCGCCAACAACGCCCTGGGCGACTTGCTGCGGCCCATGCTCCCCACTTGCCAGGTGCGCACCGAGCAAACCCAAACCATCGTCGGCAACCCGGGCCGCCACCCTGACATCCTCATCACCGCCGCCGGACGCTCCCCGGTCGTCGTTGAGGCGGAATACGAACCCGGCGCCGACCCCGAAAAAGATGCGCTCCCACGGCTGGGTAACCGGATTATGGACGAGCCTCGTACCGTCGAAGCCGCCATCGCCCTGCGCTATCCCGCCACCATCGCCACCGCCTACGACCTCCACGCCGCCCTCGCCACCGCCGATTTGTCCTACTGTGTCCGCTATGAAAACGGCAGCCGTTTCCCCCAATCCGGCTGGCTCACCGGCTCGGTAACCGACCTGGCCGACCTGATCCGACTGGCGTCCGTCCCTCAAAAGGAGGTGGAGCGCGCCGCGGATACCCTGGAAAGCGGCATCGAGCGGGCGGCAACCGTTCTGGACCGGATGTCCCAATTGCGCCCTCGAGTCTCTGCCGACATCGCCGCGCTGTTGGGAATGTCCGATGTGCCGCAGACCCGCCGGATGGCCGGCGCGATTCTGGCCAACGCCCTGATTTTCCACGAACGCATTGCCGGGATGCACGACGACGTCCGGCCATTGCGACTGTTGGGCGGCCCGGCGGCGGCTAATCTTCAGGATGCGAATCTTCAGGATGCGACTCTCCAGAATGCGACTCTTCAGGATGCGATGCTGGCGGCCTGGAACCGCATCCTGGAAATCAACTACTATCCCATTTTCGCCATCGCCAAAGACATTCTGATGCAACTGCCCTCCGGAGAAGCCGCCCAGGTTCTGGACGTGCTCCAGCCTACCGCCCAGCAGGTGAACGCCGCCGGAGTGGACAATGCCCATGACCTCACCGGGCGTATCTTCCAACGGCTGATTGCCGACCGCAAATACCTGGCCACCTTCTACACCCTGCCCGCATCGGCGGCCTTATTAGCCCGCCTCGCCGTCGCCAAACTCAAAACCCCCTCTCCCCTGGCGCAGGGCAGCTCCATAACCCCCTCTCCCCTGGCGGGAGAGGGTTGGGGTGAGGGGGATAGTTCCTTCAACTGGTCCGACCTCGCTGCCATCAACAACCTCCGCATCGGCGACTTCGCCTGCGGCACCGGCGCCCTGCTGTCTGCCGTCTACGAGCAAATCGCCAGCCGCCATGAACGCGCCGGCGGCGACCCCGCCGCACTGCATCCGGTGATGCTGGAGGAGGTTCTCTACGGCTGCGACGTTATGCCCTCCGCCGTCCACATCACCGGCGCAACCCTGGCCGGCGCCCAGCCCAACATCGGCTACCGCAACTCCCGCCTCTACACCATGCCCTACGGACGGCAGGACGACGGCGCCGTGAAAATCGGCTCCCTGGAACTGTTGCAGCCTTCCAATGTGTACACCCTTTTCAACACCAGCGACCCGGCCCTCCGCACCGGCAGCGCCGGCGAAGAAACCGCCGCCCAAGTCAACGTCGAAATACCCGACGCCAGCTTCGACCTCGTAATAATGAACCCGCCCTTTACCCGGAACGTAACTCGCGAAGGAGCAACTGCCGACGCAGTGGCGGCGGCCTTTGCCGCTTTCGACGCCAGTGAATCAGACCAAAGGGATATGGCTAAGCGGATGGGCGAGCTAAAGTATGGAACTTGCTACCATGGCAACGCGGGTATTGCGTCAGCGTTTGCTGGTCTTGCTGACAAAAAACTCAAGGCCGGTGGCGTACTCGCTGTGGTTTTGCCTTTGTCTGCCGCCGCCGGACTGTCCTGGCAGGCTTTCCGCAAAATGCTGGCCGATAACTACACCGATTTGACCGTTCTCAGCATCGCCGCCAACGGCAGGGAAATGTCCTTTTCGTCGGACACCGGAATGGCCGAATGCCTCGTCATCGCCCGCAAAAACGTAGGGGCGTCCCTGGTGGGCGCCCCGTCCCCCCGCACCCGTTTCACCTCACTGCGCCACCGTCCCGCAGGCTTTACCCAGGCCAGCGCCATCGCTAGAATCATCGTTGACTCCAACAACCTCCGAGGGATCGAGGACGGGCCGTATGGCGGTACTAATCTGCCGGTCGGAGATGACATACTCGGTGAAATGCTCACCGCCCCACCATCCGACGACGTGCATTGGGGAAGTGTTCGCCTGTCGGACTATTCACTGGCCCAAACTGCCTACGCCTTAGCTCATTCCAAGTTGTGGCTTCCCGGTAGCGCATCCTCGGCTGAGTTACAGGTGGCGTCTCTGGGTGAGATAGGCAAACTTGGCGTCTACCATCTTGATATAACTGGCCCGGCCCCGCGTGGACCATTTGACAGGCTAGCTCCAAGTCCTACGGCTACCTACCCTGCCTTGTGGAACCACGATGCTAAGAATGAGACCCGGATGGTTTGTGTCCCAGATTCCCAGTTGCAAGTGCGGCAAGGAATGGAAGACAAGGCTTCTGCAATATGGGCTACTGCCGGTCGCTCCCACCTGAACCTTGAATACACCTTTGGTTCCCAAGCTCTCACGGCAGCATTCACGGAGCAAGAATCCTTAGGTAGTAGCGTGTGGCCCAACGTCAACTTCTCCGACAAGAGATTCGACTATGCTTTCTCATTGTGGGGCAATTCCACTCTGGGCTTGCTGGCTTACTGGTGGCACTCTAGCCGTCAGCAATCGAGCAAGGCGAGAATGACTATCCGCTCCGCTGAGTCCTTCCCCGTCCTCGACTTCCGCACCCTAACCGACGACCAACTCGCCACCGCCGAAACCATCTTCAACGAGTTCCGCGATAAGGAATTGCAGCCGGCCTACCTGGCCGACGCCGACCCCAACCGCGCCCTGCTGGACCGGCGGGTGGTTTGCGACCTGCTGGGGTTTGACGAATCGGTATACCAGGGAGTGCGGCGGCTGGCGGCCAAGTGGTGCGCCGAGCCGTCGGTACACGGCGGCAAACAGCGGCCCGCCAACGCCCGCCTGATAATTTAACCAACAGCCCAACGCTTCGCGGAATGCCTTTGCCCTGATTCCGATTTGCGCTCTATTAATAACCCTAGTTTATGCTACAGTTAGCCAATGGGGTATTGGCGAGATTTGCGGGAGGCTTTTTACCGTGTAGCGCTAGCAGGAACCATATTCATCGGTTCGTTGGCGATGTCGGCAGTGCTGGTTCTATCTGGCATTGGATTGGAATGGCTGGTTGGATTGTCTCTCGATGAAGGTTCCCTTCCTCACCAGGTCGTAGTAGTGGTTCTGGACATATCTCTAGTTAGCGCTGCTGTGGTCGTTTCAGTGTGCGGCGCTATTGTGGTAGCTGCGGAAGCGGTAATCTCGACTAAAATTTTCTTGTCCCGCGCGAGGGAATGACCGATGTACCGTAAAATTTTGACCACTGCGCGAGGGGCCAGTCCAATTGAAGGTAGGCTGGTCATTTGCGGCGTTGGCACCGGGTTAATCGTCGGGTTGATGGCCTTGCCCGCAACATCCGTAGAGACGGCTACCGCCCTGGGCATAGCCGTGTCTGTTTCGGTTGCCTTAGGTAGCTGGCTGGGTATCAAACTGTGGCTGCTGACGCTGTCCATTTTCAAGGGGTGGCGCGCTTCATTAGACCGGCGCATCGAGGCTTTGACGCTGCGCTTTGAGTTGGCCACCGGTCAGCCGGCAGGTCAAAAACCCATCGAGGCCGGAAATTCTGACCGGGCCCACACTATATGGTGGCTATTCGCTGGCGCCGTCCCGTTTGGCTTCACGTATGCAATGGGCACTGCTGTAGCGGCAGTTATCGATTTACGGGTGGACATCTATGGTTCGCCAGTTTATGCTCCCCTCTTGCTCATCATGATGCTCTCGGGGTTCGGAATTGCGCTGTCGGGCCTTGCCGGTAAATGCCTTTACCTTTGGCAAGTCGCCCGTGACATGGCGAGATTGGAGCGTCGTTTAGACTCCGTCACATCGGTGGCTCCCATTACTTTGCAAACCCACCGGCTAGACCACGCAATCGACAGTGTAAGTTACTTTGTGTGCAAACTTGCCGGGGTCCGAATGGAGTCCTGAAATGCTGCGCCGAACCCAGCGTCCACGGCGGCAAGGCCAGGCCCGCCAACGCAACCTACGTCGAATAGGGTCGTAGCAACGGCGGTTCGCCGACGTGTGTTCAACCGCATCGAGATTGCCACGTCGCCATGCTCCTCGCAATGACCGGTTAAAATTGGTACGCGTGAGCAGGATGAGCGGTAGCCTGGAGTTGGCGCTCTGCGTAGGATTGGCTGGTGTATACTTCTGGTCGGTTTGGTGAGGCTGCGGGTTTCATTGGGCGCGGAGTTCATTCCAATTCAAGCATTTGAAGCTGGCGACGACGGTTAGCGAGTTGGGCAGGTGGTTTTTTAGATGTACAACATCGTTGGCAAACGGGGCTGGTATTTTGTCGTTTCGGCGCTGCTGATTATCCCGGGGCTTTTGTCCATGATTGCGCCGCCGGGCTGGTCGACCGGCAACTCCGGATTGCGTCCGGGCATTGACTTCACCAGCGGTTCGGTGCTGAATTTCGCATTCGAAGCGCCGGTGGAAACTCAAGCGGTGCGCGACCGGCTGGCCTCGCTGGGTCATCCCGAGGCGTTGGTGCAGTCGGTGGGCGGCAACTCCGTGCTGATTCGTACCCGCGTGCTGGCAGAGGCGTCGGGCAACGCGGTGTCGGAACGGCAACGCATCCAGGATGCTCTGGAAGAAACCGTGGGCGCTATCGAGGCGTCGGGAGTGGACACCGTGTCGCCCATTGTGGCCGAGGAGACGGTGCGCAACACGTTCCTGGCGTTGCTGGTGGCGTCGGTGTTTATCCTGATTTACATCTGGTACGCCTTCCGCCGGGTGCCGCGGGCGTATCGCTACGGCGTCGCCGCGGTGGTAACGCTGGCCCACGACACCATCATCGTGCTGGGCGTGTTCTCCATACTAGGCCGGGCATTTGGCATGGAGGTCAACTCCATGTTCATTGTTGGCATCCTGACGGTGGCCGGCTACTCGGTGAACGACACCATCGTGGTGTTCGACCGCATCCGGGAGAATACCATCCGGGTGCCGGACCGTGCGCTGCCGGACACGGTAAACCTGAGCATTATCGAGAGCGTCGGCCGTTCCCTCAACACCAGCTTCACCACGCTGCTGGTGCTGATGGCCATGCTGCTCATTGGCGGTGAGTCCATCCGCGAGCTGCTGCTGGTGGTAGCCATTGGGGTGGTGGTGGGCACCTACAGTTCCATCTGCATCGCCGCCCAATTCCTGGTCATCTGGGAGCGGCGGGAGTTTGGCAAGGTTTTCAGCCTGGGCCGCCGCTCGGCGGCAACGTAGGCCCGGATAGCATCCTCGGTTCCAATACATTAGAATCAGGATGTATCCGATGTATCCAATGAGGGGAACGGTGCGCTGATGATGAAATACGAGGTAGTGCTAAAGCAATATCCCGCTGATGAGGATATGCCCAACGGATACTGGACGGCGATTTGCCCGTCGCTGCCCTGTTGCGTTACTGACGGCGAAACCCGTGCCGAGGCGCTGGCGATGATTGCCGACGCCATTGACCTGTGGCTCGTGGATGACGAACCTCTGGACGCAACGGAAACTCTCCGGCAGAAAGCTGCAACGTTATTGGAGGCGCAGCGGGAAGGCATCGCCGCCGAGACACATCTGGTAGAGCCCCAGGCAATGACCGATGACGAATTGACGGCCTATCCCCGGTTTGCCAACTTGGCTACGGCCGGCGCAGATTTCCAAAACCGTGCCGGATTATTTTCGTAATCGCAAAACCGCGGACGTGCTCTCGGCTTATTTCCGACTGGGGTTTGTTCGTGTGAATAGTCGTGGCCGGCACCATAAACTGCGGCACGAGCGACTGAATCTGACGATGATTGTCCACCGTCATCGCGGCAACATCCCACAAGGAACTTTGTCCGATGCAGTTCGAAGGTCCGGAGTAAGCGATGAGGAGTTTCTGGCGGCCTTGGACGGGAAAGCGCCGGAGCATTTTCGGGATTAAGAGGAATCTGCGTTAACAAAAGCCGCTGCTAGCGGGCCGGCGACGTTAGTACGATTCTCCCCAGCGGACGCCGCTCCGACACCAACCGCCGCGCTTCCAGCAGCCCGTCCGGTGTCATCGGCAGGGATTGGGCGACTACCGGGCGCAGTTCGCCGGCCGCCGCCATCCGGATGGTGCGCTCCAGTGTGGCGCGCGATACCCCGGAATGACCCACCAGGCGCAGGTCGCGGAAGATTACTTCGGCCAGGCGCAACGGCACGGCCTCGCCGGTCAAATCGCCCAGCAGCGCCAGGCGTCCGTACTGGCCCAGGCAGCGCAGCGTGGACGGCCACAGCGGCGGGCCAACGGTGTCGATGACTACATCGGCGCCGGCATCGTCGGTCAGGGCCATGACAATCTCGGCAAAGTCCAGCGTAGCGTCAATTTCTATGACGTGAGTAGCGCCCAAAGACTCCAGCGCCGCCGCTTTGTCCGGCGACGTGGTCAGGGCGATGACCTGCGCGCCCAACGCGGCGGCAATCTGTACGGCGTGGACGCCCAACCCGCCGCCCGCCCCGGTGACCACCACGGTTGCGCCGGCAACGACGTTGGCGGCCAGACAGCCCTCCAGCGCAACGCCGGCCGGGCACGCCAGCAGGGCCGCGGATGCCGGCGGGATGTTCTGCGGAACTGGAACCAGCGCAGCCACCGGCAGGCTCACGTACTCTGCAAACCCCCCATCGCGACTGTGTCCAATCCCATCCCCCACTAAACACCGGTGCTCACGTCCCGCCCGACAGCGGGCGCACCGTCCGCAAGCGGCGGTGAGCAGGCTGACCACGCGGTCGCCAAGTTGTAGATCAGACCCGTCAGCGGTCACGGATACGACCGTAGCCGCAATCTCATGGCCCAGGATTATGCCAGGCGCAACCCCCCGTCGTAGTGTGCCACCCATCACCAGCAAGTCGTGGTGGCAAAATCCGCAAGCGTCAACGCGCACCAATGCCTCGCCAGCGTCCGGCATCGGTGTGGGTCGTTCGACCAGTTCCACAGCCGGGGGCTGGCCGGTCTCGACCACCACCAACGCCGTCATCGTGTCGGGAATGGGTGAAAGTAGCACGGGCATAGCGGTTACGGCAGCGGCCTGATTTTGCGATACTGCCTTCAGAGTACAGTACCAAGTTCTGTGAGGAAAATAAAATGATTATCGGAGCGCACGTTTCCGCCGCCGGCGGCATTGGCAACGCCATCGACCGCGCCGTTGAGATTGGCGCCGAGGCGGTGCAGATTTTCGGCTCGTCCACCCGGTCGTGGCGGTTCAAGGCGCTGACCGATGCCGACGCCGAGGGTTTTCGCGCCAAGAGCGCCGCTGCTGGCCTGGCTCCGCCCTTTCTGCACGCCATCTACCTGATTAACCTCGGCAACCCCAAGCCGGACAACATTGAGAAGTCGGTTACTTCGCTGGTCAACTATATGAACCTGGCGGAGCAAATTGGCGCCGGCGGCGTCATCTTCCACCCGGGCAGCCACGGCGGCGCCGGCTACGACGGCATATTCCAGCAGGTGGTGGACAGCATCACCCGGGTGCTGGAACAGACCGCCGAGGGGCCGCTGCTGTGCCTGGAGAATATGGCCGGTATGGGTCAGCACATCGGCGCCAAGTTCAGCGAGCTGGGCGACGTGCTCCGGGCCGTGGACAGCCCCCGCCTGGGCATTTGCCTGGACACGCAGCACGCCTTCGCCGCCGGTTATGACCTCACCAACCCGGAGGGCGTGGCCGGCATGATTGACGAGTTCGACCGGGACATCGGCCTGGATCGCCTGGCCGCCGTGCACGCCAATGATTCCAAGCGGGCCTGCGGCTCCGGGGTTGATCGCCACGACAACATCGGTGAGGGCCTCATCGGCGAGCATGGATTCGAAAACATCATGTCCCATCCCGCCTTTGCCGACGTGCCCTTCTTCCTGGAGGTTCCGGGATTCGGAGAGGAGCGCAAGGGCCCCGACAAACCCAACGTGGACATCCTGAAGGCCATACGGGCGCGTGTTGCCAACCATTAGAACCGCTGCTCCTTACGAATACTCCCTCTCCCTCGACCGGCGGGTGGTTTGCGATGGGAGAGGGTTGGGGTGAGGGTGCGCGCCTGCCATGCAACTATCCACCGAGCGGTTTGAGACCCTGGTGCAGCAGGCGTACTGGCACTTGCCCGAATCGGTGCGAGCCACTCTGCAGAATATCGACATCGTAGTGGAGGACGTTCCGGGCCCCGAGGCCGAGGGTGCCTTTGACAACCACGGCGACCACGATGACGACCACGACGATGAGCACGGCGACACCCTGCTCGGTCTGTACGTCGGCGTGCCGCTGCCGGAACGCCACCTGGCCGACCCGCTGCTGCCCGACTGCATCTACCTGTACCGGTTGCCCATTCTGTCGATGTGCGACGACCATGATGCGGTGGAGCGCGAGATTCGCACCACGCTCATGCACGAAATCGGCCATTATCTAGGCATGAGCGAAGCGGACCTGGACCGGCTGGGTTATGCCTGACTGGCGTCAGCTGTCGCTGGCCGACCGGGCGGCATGGGTCATTGGCAGCGGCTTCGGCGCCGGCTTTTCGCCCATCGCGCCGGGCACGGTGGGGTCGCTGGCGGCGGCGGTGATCCTGTACGGCTTGTCGTCGCTGCTGTCGTTCGGATTGGCGGCGGTGATATGCGCGGCCTTACTGATTGTGGTGGGGCTGGTTGTTGGTGTTTGGGCGACGGGGAGAATGTCCACCGCAGCAGAACCGGATCCCGGAACCGCGGTGTGGGACGAGTTCGTAGGGATGTGGATTTCCGCGTTGCCGTTGGGAAGCGCCTTTGGTATCGGCGTTGGCGCCGGGAACGAGTTCATAGAGAGGTGGATTGCTGCGTTGCCGGAGGTGTTGTTCGGGTGGGGGGGCGACATCTGGTGGATGTTGATCGCATTTCTGATCTTTCGGGCGCTTGACGTGCTGAAACCCTGGCCGTGCCGCCGACTGGAGCGGCTTCACGGAGGGTGGGGAATCATGCTGGACGACGTGGCAGCGGGGTTGATGACGCTGGTAATTGTGCAGTCGCTGTCCGTGGGTTTCGCTTTGTTGTTGGTGTGGGGGCCGTCGCAGCGGTTGTATTAGTTGCCCTCGAAGATGCGTGTCAGCGCCGCCTGTTCCAACGCCTGCATCTCTGTCTGCGGCGCGTCATCGAGGTGGTCGTGGCCCAGCAGGTGCAATGCGCCGTGCACCAGCAGCAGCGCCACCTCCCGATGCAACGGCACGCCCTGCTCGCCGGCCTGTCGCGCGGCCTGGGGGATCGAGATTACGATGTCGCCAAGGGGCGGCGGTTCGTCCTCGGGGATGGGAAAATCCAACAGCCCAACCTCCTCTCCCTCGACGGGAGAGGATTGAGGTGAGGGTGAAGCGCTGTCGCCTTGCCATTCGCCGGGGTGCTGCGTGGAGAAGGACAGCACATCGGTAGTTTCGTCCAGGCCCCGGTATTGGCGGTTGAGTTCTCGCACCGTGGCATCGTCCGTGAGTAGCAGGCTCACCTGCCCGATTGCATCCCACAGCAGCGCCTGGGCCAGGCTGTGTCGGATGGCGTCGGCCAGCCACGCGGGATCTCCGATAACGCGGTCGGCGTTGGACGCGCAAAACTCATCGAGCCAGCCATCAGCCAGATCGATGCGAACAGCGACTACTAGGCGCTCAGCGAAGGGCGTCACCGTCTCCGTTGCAGTCGTCAGCGTGGTCACCGCGCAACCGGGCAATTTCGGCTTCCAGCTCGCGCACCCGTTGTCTCAGCTCGTCAAGGGTCTCGGCCTGCTCCGCCGACGTTCGCCCGTTGCCGTTGCGCGCTGCGACTGCTGCGGCAATCGCGTTGGTCATCGCGATCAGCGTCTCCTGGTGCCGCCGTTCTGATTCCTGGCGTTGCCGTTCTGATTCCTGGCGTTGCCGTTCTGATTCCTGGCGTTGCCATGCTGATTCCTGGCGCGCTTCTTCCCGGTCGCGCCGTCGGTCCCGTCGATCTAAAAAGTAAGTCAACAATTGTGGCACTCCAATTACGGCAATGATGATTGCAATGTACGCTCCCCCTTCAAGATATTGTAGCGTACTACAGCATATTGGTATCAAGTTTACCGTGCTCCCGGATCGAGTTCTGCCCGCAGACCACTCTATCATAGCTTCGGACGGTGAGTAGGCCAGGGTGGTCACTAACCGGGTGGGGGCCGTGTCTCCGTGATACAATTACTAGGCGCACGGAGGGGAAGTATTGGCAGCACGGTGACCGCTGAAATGTGCGGTCTTTAGTGCCTGTCCCACCCGCTTTGCCGACTAGGACGATTGAGATGAGCGAAGTGCCAAACAACCCGAATCCGGACCCCGCCGACCCCGACTGGTCTGTCTATGCGCTTCCCGAGGAAGGGGTGGCCGACCTTACCGACCGGCTGACCGAGTTTCTGCCGGAGCAGGAAGGCGAAACCCTGCCGCTGATTGTCGGGCAGGTGCTGGATGATTTCATCGACCAGGCCGGGGCATTGCCGGAAAACCTGCGCGATGAAGACGCCCACGCGATGATTTGCCAGATGCAGATGGCGGTTACGCTCGCCTATCAACTCGGACGCCTTGAGGCGGGGTCGCCCGATATGGTGCGTCGGTTCATCCTGGAAGCCATCCAGAAGTGGGAGGCCAAGCCGCTGCCGGATTCGCTGGATTTTGTCGAAGCGGATTTCCGCAAGCCGAAAGAACTGGTTTTGCCCCGCCTCCGCCGCTGGTGGCAGGAGAATCTCAGCTCCGAAGACTACTACTGGGACGAGGAATAGACGCCGGAACTTGCTGGCCGCACCTCTCCCCGCCATTCTGGAGGGTTTGTTCCGATGACAACCGCAGCGTATGACCTGGTTCTGACCGGCGGCAATTTGCTGGATCCGGCGCAGGGTATCAACAACGAACGGCGCGATGTTGCGTTCAAGGATGGCAAGGTCGCCGCCGTGGCCGACATCATCGCGCCCGACCAGGGCAGCCAGAGCATTGACGTATCGGGCAAGCTGATTACGCCCGGCCTGATCGACCTGCACGGCCATTTTTACCACGGCGGCAGCGGCAGCGCCGTCCACGCCGATCAAACCTGCCTGGGCAGCGGGACGACCACCGGCGTGGACGCCGGCAGTTCCGGGTTTCTGAACTATGGCGCGATGCGGGATTATGTCTTCCCGGCGCACCGCACCCGCCTCATCGCCTTTCTGCACATCGGAGCCGTCGGCCTGGCGGCCAACCGCGCGCTGGGCGGCGGTCTTCACGATATGCGCATCATCAACGTGGACGAAACGGTACGGGCCATCAAGGAGAATCCCGGCTTCATCTTCGGTGTGAAGGTTCGGATGCACTACGATGCCGTGGCCCGCTGGAACGCCCACGAAGCGATGGCCAAGGCTCGGGAGGCGGCCACCGAGGCGGGCGTAAAGTTGATGGTACACGTCAGCGGCACGCCGATACCGCTGCCGGACGTTTTGGCCCACCTGGGTCCTGGCGACATATCCACCCACGCCTTCAACGGCAACCTGGAAGGTATGCTGGATAATGCCGGCAAGATTCGCCCTGAGGTGCGCGACGCGGTGGATCGGGGCGTGATAATGGACGTGGGCCACGCTGGGGTGCATTGCGATGTCGAGGTGGCGAAGGCCGCCATGGATCAGGGCGTGATGCCCGATACCATCAGCACCGATGTACACGTTCCTCCTCCGGGCCGCACGGTGTACCTGATGAATGACCTGGTGAGCAAGTTTCACGCGATGGGGATGACGCTGTCCGATGCCGTGGCCGCCAGCGCCAGCCGCCCGGCGCAAGTGCTTGGCCTGCAGGACAGCATCGGCTCGCTGGGCGTTGGCATGGCCGGCGACGCGGCGGTATGGGAGCAGCGCCAGGGCCGTTTCGTCTGGCATGATTCCGCCGGCCACAACGTAGATGGAGCGCTGCGTCTGGACACTTTTGCGACCGTAATGGGCGGCGCCGTGGCCTGGCGGGAAGGCCGATTAACCCAGCTGGGTGAATGCTAGGCCGCAAGCCACTACCATGACCGCTTTCACCAGCCCACAAATATCCGATGCGATCCGCCGGGGAACCGGTAACCGCAGCTCGGGCTTGACCGAGCCGGAATCTGCAGCGAGAACGGACACCTACCGGCGATGTCTGGCCCACTACCGCGAGCACGTACTGGCCAGCAGTAATGCTGGCGATTATCTACAGGTCGCCGAAAAGTCATGGGGCGCTTATGCCCAGACCATAAAAATCATCGGCGCAGAGCATCGTCTGGGTATATCGCACCATGCGGGCATCATCAGAGCGGCCAACGAACTGGCCGACTTGACTGATGCTAGAACCAGGGACACGCTGGACAATGGACTGTCAACGGCGCGCTCTATGCACCAACACTTTTACGAAGACGACCTATCAGACACCGCCGTAATCAGGAACGCGAACCGTGTCGCCGATGTCATTGACCTGATGATGCGGCTGTTTTCAGCCAATCCACCGGAACCGGCGCCTTGACGCTACTTTACCTCAGTGTTACCGTGAGCCGCACTTATGAGAATCGGTGAATTTGACATTGCAGAACCCGTTCCCGAGTTGCACGAACCCCACTTGCTGGCGGTGCTGCGACCCTGGATCGATGTGGGCAACGTGGGTAGCCTCGCGTTGGGTCGCCTCGAACGCTATCACCGCAGCCACGAGCTGGGTCGTCTGCATCGACCCGGACGTTTTTACGACTTCACGCGCTATCGTCCCCGCAGCTACTTGGTGAGCGGCAAACGCGAGGTAACGGTACCCAACACCATCATCCGCTACGCCAATCCGGAGAACGGCCGGCACCTGCTCACTGCGCACCTGCTGGAGCCGCATCTTTACGGTGAGGATTACTCCGAGGCGCTGGTGGAGATTATCAAGCATTTCGGCGTGAAGCAGTATGCTCTGGTTGGCGGGATGTACGATATGGTGCCCCACACCCGGCCGCTGGTGGTGTCGAGTTCGGGCACCGGCGAAAACGTCGACCGGGATTACGGCATCGCCAACGCCCGCCCCAGCAACTACGAAGGGCCAACAACCATCACCTATACGGTATCCGAGGCAGCGACCAATATGGGTGTGGAAACTCGGACCTATGTGGTTCACCTGCCCCAGTATCTCACCGTAGATGACGACCATCGGGGCGCGGCGCGCCTGATGCAACTGCTGTGCCGGCTCTATAACCTGCCGGAGTACATCGCTCAGGAAGAGCGCGGACAGAAGCAGTATGACGAACTGACCGCTAGCGACGGGCAAATTCCCGACGGAGACGTGCTGGTTCGCATTGAAGACCTGTACGACTCCGAGTATGGAACCGGCGGTGACGTTCCCACGGAGGGCACACCGCTACCGTCCAGCATCGAAGAGTTTCTACAGGGTTTGGGCGCCAGTCTCGACGATGACGATGACGACGACGAGCAACGCTAGCTAGCGCACACGACAACCGAGGGGTACATGGCAACCGCTCTCAACGCAACCGGAACCAAACCCCACGTCGCCGACCTGTTGCAGGCGTTGATCCGGTTCGACACCACCAACCCACCGGGCAACGAGCGGGCGTGCGCCCAGTATTGCCTGGAAGCGCTCAACAGCGTGGGCATTGACGCCGAGTTGATGGGCAACGATGACAACCGCCCCAACGTCGTAACCCGCATTCGAGGCCGGGGCGACGCACCGCCGTTGCTACTGTACGGTCATATTGACGTGGTTCCGACGGTGGCGCAACCCTGGGATGTTCCACCCTTTGAGGGCCGCCGGCAGGATGATTATATCTGGGGACGCGGCGCTCTCGATATGAAGGGCGGCGTTGCCATGATGATGGACGCCGTAATGCACGCCCATCTGAACGGAACCGATCTTCCCGGCGACGTCATCATGGCGCTGGTTACCGACGAAGAGGCCGGCGGCAACACCGGCGCGGGCTGGCTGGTGGACGCTCACCCTGATCGTTTCCAGGGCGCGCAGTACGGCATCGGCGAGTTTGGCGGTTTTAGCAAGACCTATCGGGGCCGCAAGTTTTACATGGTTCAGGTGGCGGAAAAGCAGGGTTGCCGCGTGCAGGCCGTCGCCAGGGGGCCGGGCGGCCACGGCTCGCTGGTGCACCACGACACTGCTCCAACCCGGATGTCCCAGTTCCTGGTCAAACTCGACCGCACGCCGCTGCCCTTCCACATACACCCGGTTACGCGGATGATGATCGAAGCGATGAGCAGCCGGATGGCTCTGCCCGACAGCGCCTTCCTGCGCCTGCTGCTCAACCCGACCTTCACCGGGCGGTTGCTGCGCCGTATGGGGACGATTGGACAGGAAATGGAGCCGTTGTTCCGACACACGGCCAACGCCACGGTAATTGCCGGCGGTGAGAAGACCAACGTCATCCCCAGCGAGGTTACGGTCAACCTGGATTGCCGGATGCTCCCCGGTTATTCCGCAGAGGATTTGGTTGGCGAGTTGCAGGACATTGCCGGCCCGTCCATCGAGTTTGAGGTGCTGCGGTTCGAGCCTAAACCATGGGTGTTGAACATGGGCTTGTTCGATACGCTGGCCGGAATTATCCAGGAGCAGGACCCGGAAGGCGTATCGGTGCCCATGCTGATGCCAGCGGGTACCGACGGGCGGCATTTCGCCCGGCTGGGTATCCAAACCTACGGCTGGATGCCAATGAACCTGCCGGCGAACTTCGACTTCCTCAAAACCATCCACGCCGCCAACGAGCGGGTGCCGGTGTCCGCGCTGGAGTTTGGCGCGGAGGCCCTGCACCAGCTACTACAGCGCTTCCACGCTTGAGCAGTATCCCCCGGGGCGTTTCATTGGATATCCGCTTTCCCGCAGTGTTGCTTCGTAGCGAGCGATGATGTTGGTGACGTTGGGGTACACCGGCAGGTCCTCTCTGCCATCCCACCACTTGAACGATTCCAGCTCGCGGTCGTTAATCCTCGGTTCGCCGCCGGCGAAAATCAGCACGACTTTGTGGTCGTTGAAGCTTTCTGCACTCGTGTAGTCGAAAAGGCGTTCAGCCTTGTAGACTGTCATACCCAGTTCTTCGCCGAGCTCACGGCACGCAGCGGTCAGCGCGGCCTCCCCTTTATCTATGCCGCCGCCAGGTAGGGAATAGCTCTTGCGTCCCTGGTCCTTAACCAGCAGATACTTGCCGTCCTTGACCACTAGCGCGGTAGCCCGCTGTCGTTTCCGGGTGGGCGATTCGCCGGAGTGATTGTGGCCGGCTTCTGACGTGTAAGCTTTCTCCGGTTGAGTTTTGCCGCTTTTGATGTCCTCCCACAGACGCAACGCCTTTTTGTCTCCTCCGAAAGCCAACTCATCCGGCTTCACCCTCTATGGGTTTCTCCATCGAACGTCCAGACACTCCCGGCGCTGGAAGTGTAATCTGCCGCCGACGGGTTGACCAACGAACACCTTGACCGGGTGCGTATTCCCGGTGAACAGCCGGTGGGTGATTTTGACGACGATACCGGTTTCTTCCCTCGTTTACCGGTATGCAGCGTGGCGGCTGCTCTCGCCAGGATCAGCTAAACCACCAGGTAATGACCATTTCCCCTTTTCTTTCCCATAGGCGCGTTGGATGAAAAGGACTTCGCTTTTGTCATTTTCGACCAAACAAAACGCGACCTGTTTCATTGCGTACTCCTAAAAGGAAGTTTGCGAGACTACCGTGCCAGCCTCGTTTATTCTGTACCTACCGGGGTGCGGCGGATTGCCTCAATCAGCCGGTCAATTCGGGTGTTCAATCCCGTAATATCAGACCGTACTTCCCGAATTTCGGTCTGCAATTCCGTCTTTACGTCCCGAATTTCGGTCTGCAATTCCGTCTTTACTTCTCGAATTTCGGTCTGCAATTCCGTCTTTACTTCTCGAATTTCGGTCTGCAATTCCGCCTTTACGTCCCGAATTTCGGCCCGCAATTCCGTGCTGACGCCTCGAATTTCAACCCGCAGTTCCTCGCCAAGCCGATCAGTACGGTCGCCCTGTCGGTCGATTCGGTCGTCTAATCGCTTCTCCATACGGTATAGATAGGCCGCCATCAGAGTGAGAAGCGCTACGCCGACCCCCAGAATGGTGATTAGCGTTGGGATGTCCGTCATTGCTACCCCGCTTTGGCTATCCCCACCAGGCGCTCGAAGGCCGCCGGGTCCCGCACTGCCATGTCGGCCAGCATCTTGCGGTCGATCTCAATGCCGGCAACGGTAAGGCCGTGCATAAACTGGCTATAGTTGGTGTCGTGCTGACGGCAGGCGGCACCGATGCGGATAATCCACAGGCGGCGGAAATCGCCCTTGCGCTGGCGGCGATGGCGATACGCGTGGCTCCACGCGTGCATCAACGCTTCTTTGGCCCACTTGTAGTTACGACCGGAAGAGGCCTGGTAACCCTTGGCGGCTTTGAGGATTTTCTTGTGTCGGGCGTGCTTGGTTACGCCCCTCTTGACTCTCGGCACGGTTGATGCTCCGTTAGCTGACGCTCTCCGTTGTTACAGGTCGTAAGGAATGAGTCGGCTGAGACGTTTCACGTCGACCGGGTCAAAGCCTATTTTCTGGGCGTATTTGCGAGTGACCTTAGTGGGCTTCTTGCGCCGCAGGTGGCTGCTCATACGCTTGCGGCGCAGCAATTTGCCCGTTCCCGTTACGTGGATGCGGGCTTTGGCGCCTTTGTGGGTTTTGAGTTTAGGCATAGTCTTGTTATTCCGTGGTTACTGCTGTTGCGTTGTCGTTGCGTTCGCCTTTCACCGTGCTGGTGGGACTCGGAATGAGCACCATCGACATGGCGCGACCCTCCATGGACGGGGCGTGTTCCAGGCGGACGTCGTCCTTCAGGTCCTCGGCAACTCGTTTCAGAAGTGACAGTCCGATCTGTTGATGCACGGCTTCACGGCCTCGGAAACGAACTGTGAGTTTAACTTTATCACCATTTCCGATGAACTGGCGAACTTTGCGGAGTTTAGAGTCAAAGTCGTGAACGCCGATGTTGGGCCGGAAGCGCACTTCCTTCAGTTCATTGCTTTTCTGGGATTTGCGGGTTTCGCGTTCTTTCTTGGAAGTGAGGTAGCGCAGTTTCCCGTAGTCCAGTAGCCGGCAAACCGGTGGGTCAGCGTTGGGCGCCACTTCCACCAGGTCAAGTTCGTTAGTGCGCGCCCTGGCAAGAGCATCGGGCACTGTCATAACGCCCAGCTGTTCGCCATCCTCCCCTATCACCCGTACTCGCGGGACGCGTATTTGCTCGTTGACTCTGTACTGCCTGGCTATGGCGACACCTCCGTCGTAAGTTTGCGTTTGAGCTACCGTCGGCGCCAAATGGGCGAAGCGGTAATCGACTTGATAGGCTTATTCTAGCGATGGCACCGTAGCCAGTCAACGATTCGGTAGTGGCTGGCTGGTATTCACTCAGAGCATATCTTAAAACGGGTAACACCCGCACGAAAAGGGGGTTATTAGATAGGTTCTAAACCGGCGGTAACGGACGGATGCAGCCGTAGCTATCCGCCGGGCGCTGAACTATTTTCGACGCCATGCCGAAACGTGCGCCCGAACTGTTGCGCGGCCGACTCAGATCACCCCCTGCAATCGCCGGGGACGAGCGGCCGCAGTTATTCTTCGTCCGCGGATTCATCGTCAGGGGAATCGTCGATGAAGAGGTCGGTGTCATCATCCTCATCGTCGTCGTCATCTTCAAACAGGTCGTCGTCATCTTCCTCTTCGTCATCCACGTTGGCGGCGATGGCGGCGAGAACCTGGGCGAGGCCATCGGATTCGTCGGCGCCGGAAGCGGTCAGCATGGGGAGGTCGGCCAATTCGGGTTCGGGTTCATCAACGGATATGGCCTCGAAACCGTAGAATTCGTCGTTGTCGAGAATTCGCGCCAGGCCGGAGAGGGTAACCGTAATTGGTCGTCTGCCATCCGACCAGCGCTCCGTCAGTTCCTGGTGCAATTGGCGCAGGGTCATCGTGGAGTCAGCGTCCAGCAGCAGGGTACGGAACACAATCTCCTGCAACGGCATGGACTGCCTGATAAAATCGGTATCGCCGGCGCAGTGGCCGCGAATTTCGGCAATCAGGGTATCGACGCTGTTAATATCGGCGGCGGTTTTGCCGTAGGAAGGGCACCCGGTAGTGAGCCTGGCCAACAGCAGGGGAACCGGAGCGCGGTTCAGTTCGGCGAGCCGGTCCGGGCTGAAGCGATACTCCAATCCTGACAACCGGTTGTTCGCGGCAAAAGTGGTGGTCATAGCTCAACCTCTTCGTTCCAATCCAGCATAATGATTTTGACGGCTTGTCCGGCGTTTTTCCTGGGCAGGTCGGCCGGGCAGATGGCCAGCCCATTGGCGCGTGAGAGCGAGGTCAGGATGTTGGACCCCTGCGGCCCGGTGGGGGTGGCAAACCACCCGCCGTCGCGCCGTTCGACCTCCACCCTGGCGTACACCCGGCGACCGTCGCTGTTGAAAATGGGGCCCGTGAGCACGCCTTCTACAACCGGGCGGGACAGCAGGTCGCGGCCCAGCATCCGGCGGATGGCCGGCCGGCCGAACATCTCAAAGGCCAGCAGCGCGCTGACCGGATTTCCCGGCAGTCCCAGCAGCGGCAGCGGGCGCTGGCCCTCCCGGTTCAGCAAACCGAACGCCAGCGGTTTGGCCGGGCGCATCCGCACCGACCAGAAGTTCATATCGCCGCGCTGCTCCAGCACATCCTTGACCATATCGTAGTCGCCCTTGGAAACGCCGGCGGAAGTAACCAGCAGGTCGGCGTCGGCGGCCTCGTCGATGCAGCGGTGCAGGTCGGCCAGGTTGTCGCGGGCGATGCCGATGACGCGGGGTGTACCGCCGGCGGCGATTACGGCAGCGGCGATACTGCTGCTGTTGCTGTCGTAGATATGGCCCGGCTGCAGGGTGTCGCCAATCTGTGTCAATTCGTCGCCGGTAGACAGCACCGCCACCACCGGGCGGCGAATCACCCGGACGGTCGCCAGGCCCAAGGAGGCCATTACGCCGGCTTCGGCGGGGCGAACCACGGTGCCGGCCGACAGCACCAGCTCCCCGGCGGAGACGTCCTCGCCGGCCGGACGCACGTTGCTCCCCAGGGGCAGGGCCTTGCGGATGACGATTTCGTTCAGTGGCTGGCCGTTGCGGCGGCGGTCCAGCTCGTCGGTTTCCTCGAAGGGCACCACGGTATCGGCGCCAGCGGGAACGGGAGCGCCGGTCATTATGCGTATGGCATTGCCCAGGGTAACGGTATCAGCCGACACCTGGCCGGCGGCTACCGCCGAAATGACGGTGAGAGTTGGCGGGGTGTCGCCGGCGGCGGCGATGTCGGCGTGCAGCACCGCGTACCCATCCATTGCGGAGTTGGCCAGGGGCGGCAGGTTCAGCGGCGAGGTGATGTCCTCGGCCAGCGTCATGCCCAGAGTTTGCAGCACTGGCAGCGCCACGGCGTCCAGCGGGGCAAAGTTGGCCAGGATGCGTTCCAGGGCCTGCTCGACTTCCAGCATATCCTGGTGGCCATGGCCGTTATCGTGCCCGCCGTGGCGTCCCTCGTGCCGGCCGCCGTGCTGACGATGTTCGTCGCCACCGGAGTGGTCATGGATGCTTTCGTGGTCGCCGTCGCCGTGGGCATCATGGGCGTGGAGGCGGCTGGTATGCTGATGTGTGGTCATAACGCAGGCGTCCGTAAGCGGTGGTTGCGATTAATCAAGCCCGATAATCCTAACAGATTCCATGTGAACCGTGCGGTCGTCTTCAATAACTGAGTACCAGAGCCACACCCTGGGGTTGAGCTGAATCCGGCGGCGGTTGGCGGGAACGTCGTAGGGCGGGCGGCGCATAGTGTACGGGCGGTGCGCCAGCAATTCGCGAACGTGCATCAATATAGCGGGGTCAGCCATCGGGTTGATATAGCCAAGGCGCACGGCGCGCTGCCATTGGGCATCAAACTGCTCCGTCTCCAGAACGCGGTACGGATGCGGTCTGTTGGGCGTTGTCATTGACGGTGCGACGCTCCTCTTCCATTTCCTGGCGCAGTTTCCTGATTTCGTTGGCGCTGAACGGCGGGTCAGTCACCCCGGCGGTGACGTAGGGTATGGGTTCGCCGTCTTCGGTGGCGAGCCAGCTGAATTGATGGTGGGAATGTTCGGAGAAGCCGGCAGTGTTGAAATGGCCGAACCGTTCCCGCTGTTCGTCCAGGATTGCACGGTCCTCGTCGGTAAGCACTTCCGGTTTCACCGTGCGGTTGGGCAGCAACCGGTAGCGATGATGGCCGTCGTAACTGTCTTCGTACACCACCTCAACATCGCCGGCTTTTTGCATCATTCGCCGCACTTGGTACCAGTGCTCAGGGTAGGGGCCGTGGGGAAAATGCAGGTAGGTAACGCCGGTAATGGGCGCGCCGTATTTCAGATAAGCGGCGCAATCAGCGTAGTAGAGCAGGTTGACCAGCTTGATTATGCCAAAATTAGGGTCGTCCGCGGAGCGTTCGCTCAGGTAAATCACGGCCTCAATCAACTTGTCCCTTTGCAACTGGAACTGACTAACGTCCTCCATCATAATGATTGACTCCTTGCTATTCTCCCCGCAACTTGGCGCCCGCTTCGCGTTCCAGCGCTCGGGTCAAGCCGTTCATCGCGCGGTTCAATTCTTCGGCGGTCAGTGTGCGATCCTCGGCGCGGAACCAGATGCGAAACGCCAGCGACCGCATTCCCGCCGGCACGTTCTCGCCGGTGTACACGTCGAACAGTTCGGTTCGTTCCACCAGCCGCACCCGCTGGATGAGTTGCTGAAGCTGGCCGGCCGGCACATCGGACGGCGCCAGCAGCGCCAGATCCCGGTTGGCCGCGGGGAAACGGGACAGCGACTGGAAACGGGTCTCCGCCGGCTCAGTGGCGAGTCGTGCCGACGAAAGAGCGTCCAAGTCAATCTGGAAGTAGATTACGGGTTCGGGGCGCAGGCCAAAGCGGTCGATGATGTCCGGGTGCATTTCTCCGACCATACCGACTTCGGCGGCAGCGCCGGTGGCAGTACGGGCGCTAATGGCGGCGGCGCGGCCCGGATGCCACCGGGTCCCGACAGCCTCTTGCAGCGAAGCGGTAAAGCCGACGCGGCCCAGGGCAGTGGATACGATGCCGGATGCGTCGTAAAAGTCCATCAAGTCTGTTGGCGTGAGCCAGTTGTCGCCGAACCGGGGGCCGGACATTACGCCGGCCAGCCATTCGCGCTCTTGGGGCAGTTTGCCGTCCTGATAACCGCCATCCTGATAACCGAAAGACCGGCCAATTTCGAACAGACGGAACCCGCCGTCGTTATGCGCCTGGTTGTAGGCCAGCGTGTTCAGCAGGCTGGGCATCAACTCCGGCCTCAAGACGTTGTACTCGGCAGACATGGGGTTGGCGACGCGCAGCCAGGGAGTCTGCTCATCCTCTGGCCAGTCCAGCCTGGTCAAATCCTCGGCGCTGATCAGGGGATAGCTAATGATCTCTTCCATGCCGGCCGCGGCCAGGGCGTCGCGCATTGCGTCCTTCAACTCGGTCAATGGGTTGGGCCGGTGGTAGGGGATGGGTGCAGACAGCATGGTGGTCGGTACTTCATCGTAGCCGATGATGCGCACCACCTCTTCAATCAGGTCTTCCTCAATGGCGATGTCGCTGCGCCAGTAGGGTGCATCCGCCTCCAGACTGTCCGGCCCGGTGCGGCGGGTGGTAATGCCCAGGCTGGCCAGCACGGTTTCGGCGCGGGCGATGTCCAGATCCATGCCCAGCACCTGACGCAGCCGGCGTTCCGTCAGGGGCACCGGGGCGTCCGCTTCGCCATCGGGATACACGTCGATGATGCCGGCCGCAGCCTCGCCGCCGGCGGTTTGCAGGATGAGTTGCGTCGCCCGTCGCAGGGCGATGGGCGCCAGCTCGGCGCGCAGGCCCTTCTCAAAGCGCAGGCTGGCTTCGGTGCGCAGATTCAGGTTGGCGGCTGTGCGGCGGTTGTTCAGGTTGTTGAAGGTGGCCGATTCCAGCAGCATAGTCGTGGTGGCAGCGGTAATCTCGCTGTTGGCGCCCCCCATCACGCCGCCGATGCCGATGGCCTGCGCCGGGTCGGCAATCATCAAGGTGTCATTGGTCAGCGTGCGCACCACGCCATCCAGCGTGGTGAACTGCTCGCCGGGGCTGGCGCGGCGCACCACCACGTGCCGGTCGGTAACGGTATCCAGGTCGAAGGCGTGCAGCGGCTGGTTGAACTCCAGCATCACATAGTTGGTAACGTCCACCACGTTGTTGATGGGGCGCAGGCCGGCGCGGGTCAGGCGGTCTTGCAGCCACGCCGGCGAGGGGCCAATCCGGATGCCGGTGATAACCGACGCCGTGTAGCGCCGGCACAGGTCAGGGTCGGCGATGGTTACCTGCGCCAGAGTGTCCACGGCTGGGCCGGACTCGGCGTAAGCAATGTCGGGCACGCGGACGGGTTGGCCGGTGATGGCGCCCAGATCCCGCGCCACGCCCAGGATGGACAGGCAATCGCCCCGGTTGGGTGTCAGTTCCAGCTCCAGGAAGGTGTCGCCGAGGACTGCATTCAGCGGGGTGCCCGGCGCGGTATCGGCGGACAGCACGATGATGCCGTCGTGCTCGTCGCTGAGGCCAAGTTCAGCCTCGGAGCAAATCATGCCCTCGGACACCACGCCGCGGATGCGAGCCGGCTTCAGCTCTTCCTGCCTTCCGGTGTGGGTGTTGAGCAGGAAGGCGCCGGGCCGGGCGAAGCAGATATTCTGACCGGCGGCCACGTTGGGCGCGCCGCAAACGACTTCCAGTTCCGGCCCGTCGCCGGGGTCAACGAGGCACAGGGTCAGCGCGTCGGCGTTGGGGTGCGGTCGGGTGGAGCGCACGTAGCCAACCACGCAGTTATCCCAGCCGCCCCGCGTGATGACATCGCCCACCTCAATGCCGGCCATGGTCAGCCGATGGGCCAGCTCAGCGGGCGGCAGTGTGATGTCAACGTATTCGGAAAGCCAGGAGAGGGGGATTAGCATATCAATTTGCAGCCTTGAGTATGGGGTCGCGGAGTTCCCTGGGCAGCCAGGAATAATTGCATCCGGACGGCGGAATTATCGTATTGTGCGCCCAAACCTTTCCGACAGGGACAACCGCGTCATACCAATCAACCCATGCGCCGGGTTCTACTGGGTGGTTGCGATTACCCTGGCCAGTCTCATCGATAAATACACCGATACCAATAGCTCCTGGATATAATGGTATGGCGGTGTCCCTGAGTAAGTTGGTATAGCGTTGAACTATTTCCCGTTGAAACTTACCCCGTTTGATTTCCGCACAGATTAACGGGCTGCCGGCGCCGTCAAGAATCGCCATATCCAGCAACAATGCTCCGTTATCGGCAGCAACGGGCGTCTCGCGTGACACCCGCAGATCTAGGCCGGTTACATTGATCATCCACTCCAAACGTTGGCAGATGTCAGCCACGGCATCCCATTCCGGGTCATTGGAGTAGGTATCGTACTGCCAACTCAGGCCAGCCAGGGCGGCGCAGAAGAGGCCAAATGCCAGCGCCGGTTCCTCGGAACAGCCGGCGCGTTCGGACTCGGACCAGAGAATCTCCAGTCCAGTTACCCTGTGGTCAGGGCTAGCGTCGACGATGAAACCACTGGCAACCTCTTCACTGGCCTCATATTGCAGATCTGCGAGATGCAGATACATTCCTTCGTCGTCACGGCTTATGGCCGGTTTACCGTCTCGAATGGCAGCGAGGCCACTTTCAGCAGGCATTGGCTCTTGCAGTATGTCCACCAATAGCGTGCGGGCAGCGTTATGCTCGCCGTTGAGAAGCATCTTCCTGGCTTCTCTGCGTAATCCATTGCGAACCACTTGACTACGGCTAACGGCTTCGCGAACGGTTAAGATCCAACTTTGCATCACGTTCACGATCCCTTTGTCAGCCATTCGTCCCAGTGAGCGCGAGCCATGTCGATGTCGGCTTGCTGCTCTCGCGCTGAACTTTTGTCTCCGGCTACCAGCAATAGTATTAGCTCTTCACCCATCCTCGCGTAATAGAGCCTCGGGCCGGCGCCTCTGCCTAAAAATCGTTGTTCCCATATTCCGCCGCTCAGACGCCTGCTGCGACCGAAATTATCCTGCATCATGCGGGCAATGCCGGCGGCTACTCTAATTTGACTACGGTCATCCAGACGTTCAAAACTCCGGCGGTACAGGTTACGTCCTGTTTCGTCGGTGTACTCCTCTATGGTCATAACGGGTGGGTATCAGATTGTATCAGAACTGCCGCAAAAACCTCACATCGTTGCTGTAGAAATGCCGGATATCGTCGATGCCGTACTTCAGCATCCCGATGCGCTCCGGGCCCATGCCGAAGGCAAAGCCGGTGTAGCGCTCGGGATCGTAGCCCACGCCGGCCAGCACCTTGGGATGCACCATGCCGGCGCCCATAATCTCGATCCAGTCTTCATCCCGGTTGATGGGGCGCTGGCCCGTGGCCGGGTCGCGGAAGTTGGAGATGGACATATCCACCCCCGGCTCCACAAACGGGAAGTAGTCGCACCGGAAGCGAATCTGGCGGTCTTCTCCGAACACGCGGCGGGCGAACTCGTACAGCGTGCCTTTCAGATCGGCAAAGGTGATGCCCTCGGCCACGGCCAGCCCTTCAACCTGGTAGAAATGCCACTCGTGGGTCGCGTCGGTGGCCTCGTAGCGATAGCACTTGCCCGGCACCACCACGCGCACCGGCGGCTCCTGCGCCTCCATCACCCGCGCCTGCATCGGCGAGGTATGCGTCCGCAGCAGCATGGGCTGCTCGCCGGCTTCGTTGACGTAATCCACCCAGAGCGAGTTCCACATATCCCGCGCCGGATGGCCGGACGGGATGTTCAGCATCTCGAAGTTGTAGTGGTCAAGTTCGACTTCGGGACCCTCGACGACGCTGAACCCCATCGCCATGAAAGCCTGGCAAATCTCGCGCACAATCTGGGTGGTGGGATGCAACCGTCCCGTGATGATGGGTCGGCCGGGGAGGGTAACATCCAGGCGGTCGCTGGCCTCCAGTTCGGCCTGGGCAATCTCGCGGGTGCGACGAGCCAGCGCCTCTTCCAGGGTGTTCTTGGCCTGGTTAGCCCGCGCGCCCACCGTCCGGCGCAGCTCCGGCTCCAGCCCGGACAGTCCGCGCAGCAGGCCGGTGAGCTGACCGCGCCGGCCCAGATACAACACCCGCCATTCCTCAACGGCGCCGGCATCAGCAAGCGCGTCAAGCGCGATTAACGCAGTCTGAGCCAGCTCGTCAACAGACTCAGGCGTAGATGGTTGGGATGCAGATTGAGACACGGGCAGCCGTCCAGCAATAAAAAGTGCGCCGGCCAAAAACCCGGCGGGGCACAAAATTATAAGCAACCCCAACCCACCGGGTCAATGCGGAGCAACGACGCATGGGCGATTTCTTCGCCGATACCAATTATTGGATTGCTCTAATGTACGCTATTAGGGAGGGGATTGCCGTTCTGCCCGGTTTCCTCGTCAATTGGCTCCGACGATAACAGCGCAGATGGCGGTGATAGTGGAAGCGACTGCTACAATTGTTGGAGTCACCCATTGGGCATTCTCCAATAGCCATTGTCGCCATGCCGGGCGTTGCAACCTGTCTCGATATTCTTGGCCCTTTGCGGTTATGAAATAGCGTTTTGATTCTACCGCAATCAAGTAACCTTCCGCGCTCATTGCACGAAACAGGAGGTCAGTCTGCTCATCTTCCGGCGGGGGGCCGTAGGTTTCTCCGGGAGTGCATTGTTGCAGGATGTATAGTTGTGTTTCTTTATACCTCCTGTCCTGGACTTTAATGGTGCGACGGTCTCTCGCTGGATCCGGTGGGCGGATGGTCATAGAGGGTTCCTTGCGAGTTGGCTCATTCCGCGGACCGGCTTACCTGCCTTTAGCCCTTAACGGGATAGAGGTCTGCAACGGGATAGAGGTCTGCTCGCTTCATTACGACGCTTTCGCCTGCCGTGGCTTTGGCTTCCAACGCAAGATACACCGCTGAAGACCCTGACGGAGTGAATACGACGCGGAACCCATCCGGTTCTCCGCCCCTCGATGGAATGTGGCGCAGGACGAAACCGCCATCGCCGATGTCGATGCCCTGGGCCAAAGCCTTCGCCTGGTCCATTATGTACGGATAAAGCGGAACTGCCTCGGTGGCCGGCACACCTTTGCTGTGGCCTTGATAAGAGGCCAGCGTCTTCGCATTTTCTGCGCTCTTGAACTCGACGAGATATTCGTGCTCGCCGGTTTCAGCGCATTGAAAAGTGAAGACTGCTACCGCACGGCCCTTTTCAATCCGGCGTCCAAGATCATTCCCCAACGCGCTGGTTATGACATCGCGCATAGCGTCCGGCAGTCTGATGATTGGCATTTTGTGCCTCCCTTATGCTTCCAAAGTCTCAGTGCGTTCCCAGCAATTGTACCTCAAAGCACCCCTTAGCCCCCTCCCACCCCGCTTCCGCCTCGGCGCGCAGGCGGCGAGCTGCTTGGCGAGGTAAGTGCTGAGTTTAGTGTCGGTGTGGGGCTTACGTAGCCCGGCCAATGCTGTATAAAGGTGTTTATGACTACACAACCGAACCCGCCCAATATGCCATCCGGCCCCGCCGGTCTGATGCACGAGCAAACGTTCAACGAGGCGTTAGCCGCTGCGCTGCGCCAACGGCGTAAGGCATGGCGTGACGATGAACGCTTTGTGATTGCCGAACGCCAGCAGGTGTTTGATGATGCCAGGAGGGAACGCCCTGATATTCTGGTCACACCGCCGGACATTTATCCCGTTGTGATTGAGGTAGAGTTTGGCGAACCCGCTTTCGGCGATGCCCGGAGCAGGTTGGGCAGATGGGTAACAGGAACCCCGTTTCCGGTACGTTCGGCCATCGCCGTGGGCGCACCGCTCGAAATTCGTGGGTGGTCAAATTACCAACTGCGGGAGCGGTTGGCGCAACCGGACGGTTTGAAACTGCGGTACGCTATCTTGTCAGCCAGTATTGAGGGCAACGAAACCGAAATAGAATTGACTGACGGTGATGTTTCCTATTGGCCAACGCATCCGAATTATGTTGTCGGCACGGTTGATGACCTGGCGGCGCTTTGCGAATACGCGGCTGCGCCGCCGGCGCTGGTTTCCCAAACTGCCAGCCAAGTAGCTGCTGGGATACATAGCCTAGCCGATTATCTTTATCGCGGTATGCCGCCGGGAGTCGCTGGCGCTATCGCCGGCATATTGGGCCAGCGTCAGGAAATGCAGGGATTGCGCATGGCTTGCTGCATCTGGCTTACTTCGTTGCGGCTACACAACTTGCTGGCAACCGGTTCTGCCACGCTACGCCAGAATGGACTGCGCTCAATTTCGGAATTGCGGACTGCCGGCGGTGGCAGTATTACGCTGGGTGATTTGCGAATCGAGTGGGACAAGATACTGGTAGTCAACTACGGTTCCATTTTCAATACGGCCCGCAATGCGCTGGACGACCGCATACCGGACGCATTTGGTTCCAGCGTATTGACCCAACTGGCCAGCACGGCAGAACGCGTCACGGCCCTACGGTTGGGTAATCGAGTGGACTTTGCCGGCGAGCTGTTTCCTCTTCTGCTGGACGACCGAGAGGAAACAGCGGCACACTACACATTGCCCGAAACGGCGGAGCTGCTGTCGCAATTGGCGGTGGCGCGTATCCCACTGAGCAATTGGGTTTCCGAAGCAGCGGTGGCCGATCTGCGAGTGGCCGACCTTGCCTGTGGAACCGGGACTTTGCTGCGGGCTACCTACCACAATATCCGACGGCGGCATGAATCAGCCGGCGGGACTGCGGATAACCTGCACCGCACGATGATGGAGCAGTCAATTACCGGCCTGGACATCAATTCGCTGGCGTCTCACATGACCGCCGCCGGCCTGTCCACTGCCGAGATTGCAACCGAGTATCACACTGCCAACATCGCCGCCGTTGCCGTGCTCGGCGGCAATACCGGCTCGCTGGAATTGCTTGAATCGGACCAGATTACCGATGTAACCGGCCAGTTGGCCCGCACCGCCACCACAAACCTGGAGCAGCCTACCACCATTCCCGTCCCTCATCACAGCCAGGACTTGATAATCCAGAATCCGCCCTATTCCCGGGCCCGGGGCGACCGCAGGATGTTCGACGTAACGGGCATCACTGAACAACAGCGCAAGCGCAGCATGAAACGACTGACGAGTATTCGCAATAACCTGCGCAACGCCGGCAACGAAATGACAGATGGGCAAGCCGGACTGGGCGCAGACTTTTCCGCTCTTGCCGGCAAAAAACTGAAAGACGGCGGCGTTTTCGCTACTGTCCTGCCCCTTACCGCCGCTCACTCCGAATCCTGGGAGGGTTTCCGCCGGACTGTTGAGAGTGAATACCGAGAGATAACCGCCATCGCTTTTACCGCTCACCAGACTGCAATGATGTCAGCCGACACCTATATGAACGAGATGCTGTTGGTGGCTACCCGGCGAACCAAAGATGACACGGACGAAGGCGCTCGGATTATTTGCGTGAATATCAGCGACATTCCCCAATCGGTCACAGAATCCTATTGGTACTCCCAATGGATAAACGACATTCGGCAATCGGGCAGCAACAGCGGCATTATTCACGAAGCGGGAAAGCGAATCGGCAGTTGGGCGGCTATCACGCCACCATTGGCCGGTTTTCCCTGGTTCGCCGTCGGAATGCAAAACCATCATCTGGCCGCCGTTGCCGCTGAGCTTATGGACGGCCGGTTATATTCCCCGGAAAACCTGCAACGGTGGGAGTTTAGTCTCCCCATCACTACCCTAGACCAAGTGGTTGACATTGGCCCAACCCACGACTTGATAGGTCATCGGCGAGGTGGAGATGGGCGGGGCGCGTTCACCTTTGATGAAATAACTCCGGATATGTTGCCAACGTATCCCGCACTGTGGTCTGCTGACGCTGAAGCGCAAATTCGGATGCTGGTATCACCAACCCACGACGGGCATCCGGCGGTGGACGACGAGGAGCAATTGCAGCAAATGCTGGCGCAACGGAGCGACTTGTTTATCTCGCGCAATCTGCGTATGACATCGCAGGCTTTGGCGGCGGCCCGAACACCGCAATCAGCAATGGGCGGCCGGGCTTGGACAGCGTTGCAGTCAAACGACGACAACGTGAAAGTCGCACTGTCCATCTGGCTTAACTCGACATTGGGGTTGATGTTGCGGACCTGCTACGCCCAGACCACTCAACCTGGACGGGCCACCATGCAGATAAGAGCGCTGGCTGGATTCCCCGTACCTGATTTCGCTGCTGACAGCGAGGCCGGGGAGCGAGCCAGGGCCGCGGCGCAACGCCACTACGGAGACCTGTCAACACTGGAACTACAGCCGGCATCCTACGCTTTCCGCGACACCAATCGTCATCGCATCGACTATGTTGCGCTGGAGATGGTGGGCTTGGGTGAAAACCAGCAGGCCATCGTTGCTGTCAATATTTTGCGCAACCAGTGGTGCCGGGAGCCTGCGGTGCACGGCAGCAACAATGAGATTATGCGGGCGTTAGGTATTGGGTAGGTCCAGCTTACCCACTCCCTCACCACACTCCCCGGGCGGAAACCCGTCAAAGCGCAGCAGCCGGCGCGTCAGCCCGGCCACGGCGCCGCAGTACGGTGCCCCCAACAGGTTGCGATTGCCCACGGCCTGCTCAATGGACTGGTCAAATTCAGCGTCGGATACGTCGCCCTTTTTGCACTCAAATACAAAATAGGGAGATTTCAGTTCGTCATCGCGGTAAATCACCAAATCCGTATAGCGAGTCGGAGTGCGGTCGGGCAGAGTAACCTCAAATCCCATCCGCTCCGGCGGATACTCGTACTTGTAGATAAGCTCCGCCCACAGCTCGGCCCGCACCTTTTCCTCTGGGTCGCTCCACCGTTCCGAATGGTCGGCGGCAATATACCGGATGCGTTCCGAGCGCCCCTCGCCGGCAATTACGGCGTGGCCGTCGTCCAGCGCGCGGTCGAGATAAGTCCGGTGCGGCGTTGGTGTCATAATTCCTGCCCCGCCTGTATAGTTCCAACGATGATAGCATCCTGAATACCACCCTCAAATAAAATCCTGTTTATCCGGTCCATCCGGTCCATCCCGGTAAATAGTCAACTCCCCGCCGTGTATAATCGGCTGATGCCTTGCCGACCTTCTAACGGCCGACTGAACCTGCGTGGATTATGCTGAGGCCGGCGCGCTCCCGGCTCCACTACGGTTGGGCGGTGTTCGTGCTCTCCCTGGGCAATTTGACGGTTGAGGGCGGCACCAAGAACAGCGAAGCGGTGTTTTTCAACGTCCTCAGAGTGGCGTTCGGCAGCAGCGCGACCCTGACCTCGGCGGTATTTGGCCTGGCTGGGCTGGTTGGGGCGTTGTCGGCTCCGCTGCTGGGGGCGCTGCTGGACCGGTGGGGCGCGCGGGTCATGTTCCCGCTGGCGGGAGCCTTCATACTGGTGGGCTGGCTGGCGTCGAGCTACGCCACGGAGTTGTGGCAGCTGTTCATATTCTACGGAATTTTCGCCGGCATCGGGCAGACGGCCATCTCGTCCTTCTCGATGACCGCAACCCTGGCGCCCTGGTTTCCCCAATCTCGGGGCCGGATTCTGGGGTTAGCCGATTCGGGCAATCCCATCGGTCAGGCCATATTCGCGCCTTTGGCCGCCATCCTGACCGACACCATTGGCTGGCGAGGCACGTACCGTTGCTTCGCCGTCATATTTTTTGTGCTGATCACCATCCCCAACGGACTGTTCCAGCGTCGGGCCCCGTCGGCGGCGCCGGAATCCGCACCCGCCGCGCCGTCTGGAACGCCGCCGCATCTGCCAGTCCAGGCGGCGAGCCAAACCGGGCCGGTTGAGTCGCCGCGACGTCGGCCGGCGCCGCCGTCGCTGAGCAGCGTGGTTACTCAACCGGCAATGTGGCTGCTGGTGCTGACCCGCATCACCGCTTCAATTGGCACGCAGCTGGTGCGGGTGCATCTCGTAACCTTCTTCGTGCTGGCCGGTTACAGCACGCTGGTGGCGGCGTCGACCATGGGCGCAGTCGGCGGCGTGAGCGTGTTCGCGCGACCGCTGGTTGGAATTGCTTCGGATCGTTGGGGTCGCGAGCTGGTGTTTACGGTGGGGATGATGTTGACCATCGTTGCGGTTCTGCTCATCGTGTGGCTGGGAGACGGCAGTTACTGGCCCCTGGTGGCGTATGTGGCGCTGGCCGGTATCAGCGACGGCATCAGCGGACTCATCGTGGGGGCCAAGGCCGCCGATTTATTCCCATCAGAGTCGCTGGGTACGGTGATGGGGTTTGTGGAGATGGGTCGGGGCGCGGCGATTTTCCTGGGGCCGGTGCTGGGCGGTGTGATGTTCGACTGGCAGGGCAACTACGTGCAGGCTTTCATCTTGTCGGCGGCGCTGTCTTTTGCATCCATCTGCGCGGTGTGGGGCGCGCACTGGATCGGCAACGCGAGCCGGGCCCGGGGGGAGCGCCTCCTCGGAGCGTAGCCGTCCGTTCCGCCGCCGGACTGGAACCACTTGCCCCGCGCGCGTACCCACTTTGCCATCGCCAGCGCAGCGTGGCAATCCCCTCGCCGTAGCAAGGGCGGTGCGCCGACGTGCGTTCAACCTCGTTGAGATTGCCACGTCCCCCGACGAGCTCGGGCTGAGCGGGCGTTCCTCCCAATCACAAATAGGTTGGGCGTGGGAGACCGAGGGTCTTTCAATTCTCCCTCTCCCCTTGTGGGAGAGGGCTGGGGTGAGGGGTATGGCCTGCTCCGTGGGATAGTTCCCTTCTTCACATTTTCACCCTCACCCTAACCCTCTCCCATCAAGGGAGAGGGGATTATTTGGAGAATCGAAAGGCCCTGGTGAGCGACTCGCCCGCCTTGCGTAAATAAGAACTATTGTTCTATAATTGGCCTTGCGGCTCCGTAACTGATAGGTGGGCTGCCTATTTTCGATTTTTCGATACGGTTTGAGGAGTTTGCAAGTGGGCAGATTTGTATTCCGCGGGTGCCGTCGTTGCGGCGGCGACCTCTTCGTCAATCAGGGTGACTGGCAGTGTCTGCAATGTGGTCGGTATCCGCAGACCCAGCGTTCGCTGCCGGCCGTCGCCAGCGAGTTCTGGGCATTCTGGCAACGCCACGCCTGCGACTCGGCCGGCAACTCGCCGAGCGCGCCACCCGCGCTACAGCATGGCTGCGCCGGGGAGAAATCATTTGATGCCTGATACGCAGCGTATACCGGATGCTCAGCCAGTGTTGCTGGCTTTGGATGCTGACACTCGGGCAACCGGCTGGGCGATTTTCGTCGGCCACACACTGCGCGATTCCGGCATCATCGCCACCGCTGGCCGGGCCGGGGGACGGGCCGGGTCGGCGAAAATTCGCATCGCCAGCCTGCTGCTGGCTCTGGATGAGCTGGTAGAACGATTTGCGCCCGACGAGGTGGCCTGGTGTCAGCCCACCGGGTTGCGCTGGGACGTGCCGGCCCTGGCCCTGCTGGAAACCGAACTGGCACGCTGGGCGCGGCAAGCCGGCCGGCCGCTCACGCCCTATCCGTCGGCGACGATCCGGCAAGGGGTAGCAGGGCACGCCCGAGCCTCCCGCCAGTCTTTGGCCTTCGCCGCAATGACCGCCCTGGGACTGGTTGGAACAGACAAGTCGACCCACGAATGGGAAGCGGTAGCTGCCGGAGCCTACCACCTCTGCCAGCGGCGCCAGTCCCGTCCGAAAGAGCGGGCAATATCCTCCTTGACGGAAGCTGACCAGAGTGTGTAACCCCCCACCAAACTACCCCCTCTCCCTCGATGGGAGAGGGCCGGGGTGAGGATGAACCCCCGTCCCCGTCCCCATCCCGTCCATCCTGTACATCCATGCCAAAACCCGTCCCCCACCACTGACACCAACCCCTTGCGCCCCCCGATTCCAAACCCCTATTCTGAATCGTGTCAGGCAACTCCGGCCAGACCTCGCGAATCTCGCCGGAACCGCCCCAGCTACATCTCAATAGCAAGGCGAATACGGTTTCCGGGCGACAACGGCCCGTCGGTTATTTGCAGATTGGTTCAGTTGGGCTATGCCGCCTTTCACCGGTGATGCCTGACGAACCCAGCGGGAGTCACCACCGCCGCGCGCCGCGCTAACCCGGTTCCATCAGCCGGTTGCCCGCGGGACACGCAAGCCTCGGACAAAATCGCTTTGCGCGCAAAACAGTGTTGGCCGTGCTCCGACACCGCCCCGAAACCGTAAACGCCTGACACCAAAAACACCAAACCCCACCACCCGAAAAGGACCAAGCCCATCCAACACCAACCCTCAATCAGCAGAATCCCGCCCATCCCGTTTATCCTGTCCATCCCGGTAAAATCACGCCCCCAATGCCAACGACTTTGAGGAGTCCCTGTATGGCGGCGCCGCCGGCTTGTTTGGGGGGTAATCCTTTGTTACAATTTCAGCGCACGAGAGGTACGGCTGGCGGACGGCCACCTACTGACGTCGCGGCGTCGCTGTACTGCTATCGTCTGTTATCGTCTGTGCAACTAATGGAGGAGGATAAATACTATGCCGTCGTTCTGGGAAAACATTCGAATGCCAGACTTGGACCGGGAGTCGGGAGGAAATATCGCTGAGGGCGGCGATATGAGCGCCTACGTGAGTTTCCCCGTCCCCAGCGCCGGAACCAGCCTGCCCTCGGTTATCGTTGTTCAGGAAGCCTTCGGCGTGAATCAGCACATCCAGCGAGTGGCCGACCAGTTTGCTGCCGCCGGCTACGTCGCTGTCGCTCCGGCCCTGTTCCACCGCAACGAGCGCAACCCCAACCCCACGCTTGGCTACACCCCTGATGATTTCGATGCTGCCGTCAATACCTATATGCCGGAGCTTACCGGCGCTGGCATCATTGAGGACATCAACGGCACTATCGACTACCTACAGCGCACCTACCCGCGCACCCGCGGCCAGAAGATCGGCATCGTGGGATACTGCATGGGTGGCCGTGTGGTCTACCTGGCCGCCAGCGCCTGCTCCGGTCTTAGCGCCGGTGCCGTGTACTACGGCGGCGCCATCCTGGCCCCGTACTCCGATGGCGTCACCCCGGTCGACGGAACCGCCAATATCAGCATCCCGCTGATGGGCAACTTCGGTGAGACGGATGGCAACCCCACGCCGGATGACGTTTCCAAGATTGAGGCCGCCCTGTCCGCAGCCGGCAAGTCCCATGACTTCAAGATGTACCCCGGCGCCGGACACGGTTTCAACTGCAACGACCGCGACAGCTACAACGAAGCCGCCGCCAGCGACGCCATGGCCCGCACCCTGGCCTTCTTCGGTGAAAACCTGAAGTAAGCGCCAACAAACCCGGCGCGGTTCAGCGCCCGGGGATGGGAATCTGGCAGGGGCAATCCTCGTGGTTGCCCCTAGCGCATTACCCGGCCAGGCGCCGGTCACATCCGACAGTGTGGGCCATTCTTGACACTGCCAACAGCGCACCATACGATAGTCGCACCGCGACAATGTTTCGTTCTGCCGTAAACGCGACAAGAGGCAACCCTATGACTACCCTGGAAAATGAGATTGCCGCTTACAAATCCATGCTTTCCGTCCTCGAAAAGGAACATTTCGGCAAATGGGTCGTCTTTCACGACAAGGAACTGATGGGCGCTTACGATACGTTCGAGGACGCCGGACGCGATGCTACGGCGCGTTTCGGTCGTGGTCCCTGCCTGATCAGACAGGTCGGAGCGCCCAGGAACCCAATAATGATACCCAGCGTTTTTCAGGTGTGGAAGGCGTAATGTCAACTGCCGATTGCGGGTTTCAGAACAGTCCGGGTCAATTGGTGACCTCTGGGCCAACGCTCCTCGTCGAAATTGGGTATGACTCAAACTTTAGGCCGGACGTTAACGTCCGGCCTGATTTGCCGCCTGACCAGCTTGAGGCTCTGGTGGACACGGGCGCAATCGCAACCTGCGTTGATTCAAGCCTGGCCATCAGGCTAAATTTGCCGGTAGTTGACCGACAGGTTGTGTCGGGCGCTCTCGGGTCTGGCACAGTAAGCATATACCGGGCTCAGATTTACATTCCAACATTGGGTAGCACATTCTCAGGCCACATAGTCGGCGTTTATCTAGACGACAGGAGACCATCTTACTCCGCCCTCATCGGCAGAGATTTCTTGCGGCGATTCAGAATGGTTTACGATGGACCAACCGGCGCCGTTACCCTCAGCAACGACTGTAACTGTTCAGACTTGAGGGGATCTTCGGCCTTTCCGACTGGTTGTGGACGGATGTCCAAGCACGAAATTTGCTTTGCAAGCCAACCCCGTCCCTTCAAACGTGAACAGTTACCAACGACTAGGTTCTATTGACATTTGCGATCTGAGACGGTTCAGCATACTCCATTTCATCATTCCCGCCCTGCTCCCGTCATTCCCGCGAAAGCGGGAATCCAGGAACGTCCCGGCAAAGAGAACAAGTTGGTTGATAGCTTTTTTTGGATTCCCGCTTTTGCAGGAATGACGGAGAAATGTCAACACGCCCTAGTCTGCGTAACTGTTCACGTTTGAGGGGACGGGATCGGTTTGCAAAAGAGATTCTGTGCTTGGCCATCCCTCCACAATAGGCCGAATAGTCGGCAGATCCCCGCAAGTCTGAACTGTTACTAGTCCGCCGCCCAGCCTCACCCGCCCAGGGGCGAAATGCCGCGCACCAGCCGGATGATGTCGTTTGCGCTGATGAGGATTACCAGGGCCAGTAGGGCAACGAAGCCAATCAGGTGCACCAGACCCTCTTTCTCTGACGGCACGCGCTTGCCGCCGCGCACCCACTCGATGCCGACGAACAGCAGCCGCCCGCCGTCCAGCATCGGGATGGGCAGGATGTTCAGCACGGCCAGGTTGATGCTCAGCAGGATGGCCACCACAATCCAACCCTGGAATCCGCCCTGACGGGTTACCTCGCCGGTTATCTGAGCAATGCCAATCGGCCCGCTGAATTCCGGGCCGCGACCGCCACCGAACCAGCCGCGTACTTCCCGGCTGATGAGCGTAACCATCTCTCCGGTTCTGGCGACGCCCATGGGGATGGCCGTCCATGGCGGTTCGGACCGACGCTCGGATTGCTGGTCAACCACCGTGAAGGCGATGCCGGTGGCGCCCTGACCCGCCGGCGGGTTCAGACGCGGCGTGACACGCACCTGCTGCGGTGTGCCCTCTCGCTCTATTGACCACAGCATTTCGTCGCCGGCGCCCAGCCGAACCTCGCGCACCAGAACATCCGGCGTTTCCACCAGTTGCCCGTCGATGCCCAGCACCCGGTCGCCCGGCATAAGTCCGGCGGCCTGGGCCGGCGAGTCGGGCACGATTTCGGTTATCTGCACGGTGCCGCCGGTCAGCTCGGTATGGGGAATCATGAACATGACGGCGAAGGCCACGATGGGGAACAACGCGTTCATCGCCGAGCCGGCCGCCAGCACCACGGCGCGTTGACCGACGCCGCGACGAGCCAGGCTGCGCGGCGCCTCCGGGTTGTTCTCTCCGGACAGCCTGACGAACCCCCCCAGCGGCAGCCAGTTCAGCGAATAGAGCATATCGGCCATCACGATGCGGTTGCCGTCCACCTCGCGCACCCGCCCTTCGTGCCGCAAGTAGCGGTCGGATTGCAGGTCATCCAGCGAGGCCCGGGCCGGTTGAGCCGGCTCCCCGTCCCGCCCCCGGTCTCCGGAGCCGGCAAAGCGACCCAACGCCGCCAGCAGGCTCCCGGAGCGTCCCGCACCGCGAATCTCCACGTACTGGGCAACCAGTTCGCCGTCGTCGGTTTCGCCGGACAAAACGCGCACCACCTGGCCGGGCCGGATGTCGGCCAACGCTCCGGTCAGGCAGACGGTGTTGGCGGAGAGCAAGGTTTCGGTGCGGCCGGTGTAGATGCCGAAGGCCCGCGGCGGATAACCGATGCCGAATTCCAGCACCTTGACGCCGAAGGCTTTGGCCGTCCAGAAATGCCCCAATTCGTGCACGACGACCAGCAGCAGCAGCATCGGAATGAACGATGCCAGGGCAATGATGACGGTTTCCATCGTCAGGGTAACCTCAGTCGCGGGGGAAGGGGAGTAGTCTAGCGGGCCAGGGCGGCAGTTTAGCGTGGAATGGGGGTAGTCTAGCGGGCCAGGGCGGCGGCGATTTCTCCGGCGCGCTTGCCGGCCCAGCGGTCGGCGTCGATGATGGCATCGAGCTCCGGGTTGGGTTGATTCTGATGCTGCGCCAGAACCTTTTCGACCACCCGGTAAATATCGGTGAAGCCGATACTGCCCCGCAGAAATGACTCCACGGCAACCTCATCGGCGGCGCTCAAAACCGCGGGCGTGGTTCCACCCTCCCGGCCGGCGGCGACGGCGAGGCCGAAGCAGGGGTAACGCTCCGGTTGCAGCGGTTCAAAGTCCAGCGACCAGGCAACACCGATGTCCAGGCGGGGGATTTCGGCGTTGGGCAGCCGTTGGGGATAGAACAGCGCGTACTGGATTGGCAGCCGCATACTGGGCGGGCCCAGCTGGGCCTTCACCGACCCGTCGTCGAATTCCACCATGGAATGGATTGTGCTCTGCGGATGCACCACCACCGCAATGTCTTCCCACGGCACCGAGAACAGCCAGTGCGACTCGATGACCTCGAAGGCCTTGTTCATGAGGGTGGCCGAATCGACGGTTATTTTGGCGCCCATGCGCCAGGTGGGGTGCTGCAACGCCTGCTCGGGCGTAACCGAATCAAGCTCGGCCAGCGGAGTGCGACGGAAGGGACCGCCGCTGGCCGTAATCATCAGCCGTCGAATGTGGTTGTCCTCACCCTGCAGGCATTGCCAGATGGCGCTGGGTTCGCTGTCGACCGGCAAAATCGTGGCGCTGTGCTCGCGCTCGGCTGCCTTCAACGCCTGGCCGGCCATTACCACGGGTTCCTTGTTGGACAAGGCCACCTGCTTGCCGGCCCGCAAGGCGCTCATGGTGGGATGCAGACCCACCCCGCCCATCAGGGCAACCATCACCTGATTGACTTCAGGCAGCGCCGCCATTTCGTCCATGGGGAGCAGCGCCACGCCGGACGGCAGCGACGCCGGCGGGTGGTTGCACCAGACGTAGCGGGGGTTGAACTCGGCAATCTGTTCCAGCAGCAGGGCAGTATTGTTGCCGGCAGCCAGTCCAACGACCTCGAACTCGTGGGGGAAAGCCCGCACAATGTCCAGCGTTTGCCGGCCAATGGACCCGGTGGAGCCCAGTATTACGATACGTCGCATAAAAACCGGTGCAGTGAGTCAGGAGGTTGCGGCGAAAACTGCCGCCAGGATGTACACCACGGTCAATGAGGGCAGCAAACTGTCCAGCCGGTCCAGCATCCCCCCGTGGCCTGGGAAAAGGTTGCCGGAATCTTTCACATCAGCCAGACGTTTGATTTTGGATTCAAACAGATCGCCGACCGGCGAAACGATTCCCAACATAACACCAATGCCCACCAGTTGCCAAATATCCAGCTGCAACGGGAACAGAACGCCCAATGCCACGGCGGCGATGACGGCGCCGGCCATCCCGCCGGCTGCGCCTTCCCAGTTTTTGCCGGGACTGATGCTGGGCGCCATCGGATGCCGTCCGAACAGCCGGCCAACGGTGTAGGCGCCGGTGTCGGTGGCGTACACGGTGAGGATGCCCAGCAGCAGCCACCAGCATCCGGCCGGCGTCAGGTTGGTTACCGTTGCAGCGAACTCGCCGCCCACGAGGCGCGGGAGCAGCCAGACGCCGTTGACGCCAACCAACGGTTGGTCGGGCGCTACGACCGGCGCGGTGATAGCCAAGCCGTCCGAGAGACCATTGCCGCCCGACAGTTCGTTGCCATCTATGGTGGGTAGCAGCCATTGGCTGCCCGCTTCGGAAATCGTATCCGTGGATAGCGGTATGTCGTCCCCGACGATGGCGCGCAGGGCGACGGCACAGGCCAGCGCACCGCCAATGTAAACCGGCGTGGCGACCAGGTACAGCGCGGCCACGATGGGACGGCGGCCATGCCAGGCGGCGATCATCCACAGGCCGGCGATGATGCAACCGACGACGCAGATAACCGCCGCCGCCAGGACGAAGTCGCGGGTCTGCCCCGCCAGTTCGCCGGCCAGCGCCAGCGCCACCGCCCAGGTCCCGCCGAGCAGGATGGGCAGTTTGGTTGGGGATTCTCCGTCATCGAAGTCTCTGTCATCCGGCGGGGCATCCAGCGAGGCATTCGGCGGGGCATCCGATGGGGAAATCGGCGGGAGAACCGGCGGATACAGGCGGTAGGCTTCCCCAACGCCGATGACGGCCACTGCGACCACCACGACGGTCAGCCAGGGCGGGCCAAACCAGATGGCGCCAACTATAATCGGCACGCCCACCAGGGCGGTCAGCACCCGGTGGAGCAGCACCGGTTATTCCTGGCTGGTGTGGTCTGATGCGTTCAGCGCACCGAAACGGCGCTGCCGCTGGCTGTAGGCATCGAGGGCCAACCCCAGCTCAGCCTCATCCAGATCGGGCCAAAGCACGGGCGTGTGGTAATACTCGCTGTACGCAGCCTGCCAGAGCAGAAAATTGCTGATGCGCTGCTCGCCCCCGGTGCGGATGATCAGGTCGGGGTCGGGGCAGCCGTCGGTGTACAGGTAGCGGCTGAACAGGGCTTCGTCCACCTGCTCGGGCGGCAGGTCATCGGCAATGATGCGCCGCACGGCCCGCAGAATCTCATCGCGCCCGCCGTAGTTGAAGGCGATGTTGAGGGTAACGGCCGAGTTATCGAGGGTGCGCTTTTGGGCTTCAGCGACGGCGTGCCGCAACAGGGGGTTGAGCGGGTCGGGGTCGCCGATATGGATCAGCCGCACACCGCCCTCGTGGAGTTGCCGGGTTTGCGGCTCAATCTCCTCGGCCATAATGGTCATCAGGGCGTCCACTTCGGGCGCGGGCCGGTTCCAGTTTTCGGTGGAAAAGGCGAAGAGGGTAACTACCGATACGCCGCGGCGGGCCAGAATCTTCACCACGCGCTGTATGTTGACCACGCCCTGCCGGTGGCCATCGGGACGGGGCAGCTGTCGTTGCAAAGCCCAGCGCCCGTTACCATCCATGATGATGGCAACGTGTTGGGGAATTGGGCTGGCGTCGTGGCCGACGCCAGCGTTATGCGGGGGAGTATTGCGGTTGGGCAAGCTATTCCGCTGGCCGGTTACGCAATTGTTCTTCCAGCTGCCGCACCCGCTCGACAGCAGCGTCTCGCTCGGCGGCGGCGGTGTCCCGTTCGGCGGCCAATTCGTCAGGCGTGGGCAGATACTCCCCTGATTCAGGGTCAAAGATACGAAAACGCCCGTTATCCCAGCATAGGTCAAGTCCCAGGGCGGCGCTGTGGCCCCAGATTACGCCATCCGGCTCAGTGGTCAGCGGTATGGCCTGGTACTCGTCGTTAACTAGTGTGTCGCCCCAGATAGCGGCGTCATGACGCCGCCCGCCCGTAGGGTCAAACCGCCAGTACTCGGTCACGCCGAAGTGGGCGTATAGATGACGTTTGACGGTATAGTCCCGCCGTCCGGTGCTTGCCGAAGCCACTTCCAGCACAAAGTCTGGAGGCTTGCCGGCTTCGCTGACTATGTACCCGTTGCGACCGCTAAAAAGCTCCGGGTCCACGTCAAAAGCAATCAGCAGGTCAGGCACCAGCATGATGTCGCGGCGCTGAATCATGAGGAAAGCCCCGCTGGTAATCAGTGGAGCGCGGGGGGCAAAGTGTATGGCAAGCGCGCTGCCAACCCCGGGGCGGTGCAGGTGCAGATAGTTTTGAACGTCCATTCTGGGTGGCGGGTCGGGCAATGGGTCTGGTGGTAGCAGCTCGGTGAGGTCAGGCAGGTCGGACAACGATGAAGCATCCACCGGGCGGCCGGGTTCCACAGCCGGTTTGGTAGTCATAACGGTTCTCTCACGATAGTCTTCGCAATAGGCAACGCAAGCCGTGGGCGACGGCTAAACCTGCATGATTTCGCCTTCTTTGGTCGCCGACACCTCATCAACGGTCTTGATATGGGCGTCGGTGGTTTTCTGGAGCGATTCCTGACTGCGCCGGTTTTCATCCTGGGAAATGCTCTTGTCCCGCTCCATCTTGCGCAGGGAATCCACGCCGTCGCGACGCACGTTGCGGATGGCTACCTTGCCGTCTTCGGCCTTGCGCTTGAGCATTTTGACCATATCCTGCCGGCGTTCCTGCGTCAGCGGGGGAATGGGCACGGTAATTACGTTGCCGTCGTTGGACGGATTGAACCCGAGGTCGGACGACGCCAAGCCGCGTTCGATGTTTCGCAGGGATTGCTTGTCCCAGGGCTGCACCATGATGGCGCGGGCGTCGGGCGCTGAGATGGCTGCAATCTGTTTGAGGGGCGTGGGTGTGCCGTAATAATCGACCGTGAGGTCTTCGATGAGCGAGGGCGTGGCGCGCCCGGTCCGCAGGGTGCTGATGTCCCGACGCATGGCTTCGATTGACTGCCCCATCTTGTGTTCTGCTTCGGTCAGCACGTCTTCGATGGTTCGCTCGTCCTGGTTGCGGTTGTTGTCACCTTTGCGCTCTGGCATTTTGCTCGCCTCCGTTACCGTACTCTCGGTTGCTGATGGTGGTGCCCACGGCATCCCCGCGCAGGATCCGGCTCATGGCGCCTTGCTCAAATATATCAAAAACTATGATGGGCATTTCGTTGTCCATGCACAGCGTCATTGCCGTGCTGTCCATCACTTCGAGCCGCCGGTTCACGGCATCGAGGTACTCCAGATTGCCAAACCGCACCGCCTCCGGGTTGGTGCGAGGATCGGAGTCGTAGACGCCGTCAACGCCGTTTTTGGCCATCAGCAGCACCTCGGCGCCAACCTCCAGCGCACGCAGCGCCGACGCGGTGTCGGTTGACATATACGGGTTGCCGGCTCCGGCGCAGAACAGCACTACGCGTCCCTTTTCCAGATGGCGGATGGCGCGGCGGCGGATATAAGGCTCGGCGACGGCCTGGATGGGCAGGGCCGACTGGGTGCGGGTGGTGATGCCGCGCCGTTCCAACGCGTCCTGCAGGGCCAGCCCGTTGATGATGGTTGCGACCATGCCGGCATAGTCGGCGGTGGAGCGTTCCATGCCCTGTCGCTCGGCGGCGGCGCCCCGCCAGATGTTCCCGCCGCCCACCACGACCGCGACTTCCACATTATGCGCGCGCACGTCGATAATCTGGTCGGCGATGTAACCGACGGCCGCGGTGTCGATAGGGTTGGGGCCGGCGCCCTGCAAAGATTCGCCGCTGACCTTTAACAGGACGCGGCGATAGATGGTTTCGCCCTTAACGCTGCCGGTGGCCAATGTTCACGGCCTCACGGTTTCGGAACCGTGGTCCGAAACCGTTGGGGTTGGCGATTACTCGCCCAGCGCCAGACGGCTGAAGTGTACGACGCGCACGTTTTCGCCGGTCTGCGCCGCGGTTTCGCGCACGAGATCGGCCAGTGTACGGGAGCCGTCCTTGATGTAAGGCTGCTGCAACAGGCAAACCTGAGCGGCGGGCCGTTCGTCGCCAGCTTCAATATCCTCTTCGCTGAGATAAACCGGAGACATTGCCGCAACCTGCATGGCGATGTCGTGGGCGAGCACGCGAAACTCTTCGGTGCGGGCCACGAAGTCGGTTTCACAACCCAGCTGTACCAGCGCACCGACGCGGCCACCGGTGTGGATGTAAGATTCGACCAAGCCCTGGGATGTTTCCCGGTCCAAGCGCCGGGCAGCCTGTTCAAAGCCTTTCTGGCGGAGAGCTTCGACGGCTTTGTTGAGGTCGCCGTCGTTATCTTCCAGGGCCCGCTTGCAATCGCTAATTCCGGCTCCGGTTTGCTCGCGCAGATTTCTGATGAGTTCAACGGTAACGGCAGGCAAAGCGGGGCCCTCCTGAGGTGGTGTGGTCGGTCTATAGCGTTGGTTGCGGCGGGGTAACGCGGCGGTTAGGGTTCCAGCGGACGGGACGTCATCATGCTTTCCAGTTCCGCCAGCGTAACGGTGGTGGAGAACCGGTCGGCGGCTTCTTCGTCCGTAGTGGGTTCCGCGCCTTCTTCCGGTGCGTTGGCGGCCTCGGCGGCGGCCAGCAACATCGCCTCGCGGTAGGCCTGCCCTTCTTCAATCGCGGTGGCCATGCGCCCGGTAATCAGGCGGATGGAACGCACTGCGTCGTCGTTACCCGGCACCGCGTGGGTTACCTGTCCGGGGTCGCAGTCAGTGTCGACGATGGCGAAGATGGGGATGTTGAGGCGGCGGGCTTCGGCGATGCAGAGGTCTTCCTTGCCGATGTCAATGACGAACAGGGCGGCGGGCAGACGGTCCATTTCACGCAGGCCGGTGAAGTATTTCTCCAGTTTTTCCAGCGTGTGCGTCAAGCGGACGGTTTCTTCTTGGGCAGACGGGCCAGGTAGCCGGAGTCGCGCTGCTCCTGAAGGTTCTTCATGTAGTCGATGCGGGCCTTGATGGTCTGGAAGTTGGTGAGCGTACCGCCCAGCCAGCGCTGGTTCACGTACCAGTGTCCGACCCGGTCGGCTTCGGATGCGATGACATCCTGGGCCTGCTTCTTGGTGCCCACGAACAGCACCTTGCCGCCCGATGCGCCCACCTCAACCATGGCCCGGTAGGCGTCGGTGATTAACCCCATCGTTTGCTGGAGGTCGATGATGTGGATGCCGTTGCGCTGGGTAAATATGTAGCGGCGCATCCGGGGATTCCAGCGTCGGGTCTGATGACCGAAATGGACGCCGGCTTCCAGCAGCGACTTCATCGTGATGGGTTCCAACTGAGGGGCAGCTTCCGCCACAGGTTGTGGTGCAAGTTCAGGGGCCTGTACCATAAAATATCCGCCTTTTCTCCTACTGGTCGGTTGGGCGCCAATTCCTGCGCCAAAGTATCTACATTGCAATCTGGCGCAGTATAGCACAGCCCCAACAACACCGGCAACGCACCGAGCAACGTCACGCGTAACCACTTTAATCTGTCATTGCGAGCGTAGCGTGGCAATCTCGTTGAGGCTGAACGCACGTCGGTGAACCATCATTGCTACGGCAACGAGATTGCCACGCTACGCTCGCAATGACAGGGTGGGTACCACTGGCGGCGGGGGTTTCAGGGGGTGGGTGAAAGGCCCAGCTGTTCTGCCAGCCAGGCGGCTCGAATCTGGCCGTGTTCGTGGCCGCCGCCCTCGGCTGCGCCATCGTAGACCCGGAAATCGCAGTTGGGCAGCGCGGCGGCCAGTTCCTCGGCGAATGCCAGCGGGCACGTGCTCCGGTCGAACCGCCCCGCGCTGAGCAGTACCGGGACCGCAACCGCGGCGGCGACGTGTATCGGGTCCAGCGCCGACAGGGTGGCCTCAACCGAGGCGCGCCGTTCGGGATACAGGCGGAGGTAGTCGCCCAACTCACCCAGCGGGTAGCCGAGGCCGGGTTGCAGGGCCGCCGCGTATCCCAACGGCAGCGGTGTGTCGGCGGCCACGGCGGACAGCCGTGACACCCGCGCCGCGGTGGCCAGCGCCAAACTTGCGCCGAGACCCGCGCCGGTCAGCGCAATCGTTCCGATTTCTGCCAACGACTGGGCTTGCAGCGCGTCCAGGGCGCGCCGGGCATCGGCGAACGCCCCCAGCAATACGTAGGACTGGATGCTGTCGATGCCATCGGTGAGCAGGCCGGGGTAGCTGGCCCGTGTTGTGTCATCGCTGTTGCGTTGGCCGCGGTAGGTGGCATTCATCACCACGGCACGGTGGCGCAAGGGCGTGTAGATGATGTCGTGGACGCTGGCGTAGTCTGGCATCCGCACCAGCGCGGGGAGGGGGCCGCCACCGTCGGGAGCGGATTTGGGCGCCGAAATCCAGGCCGACAATCGGTGGCCGCCGGCGCTGGTGTAGCGCATCCGGTACACGTCCCACTCGGGCTGCGAGTAGAACGAATCGCGTTGCAGCGACACGTCCGGGTTCAGCTCGGCCAGCTCGGATTCAGTCTGCTCCCAGAACATTTGCGAACTCAACGGAGCATTAGTCATGATGCGTTGACGGGCGCCGTGCCCACCCCGATGGTTTGCTCCAGCCAGGCGGTTTCCTGCTTCGGGTAGTCGTGGGCGTTGCCGTGGCCAGAGTTGGGGAACAGCCACAACTCCCGCTCGCCGCCCAGCAAACGGTAGGCGGCGTAGCTGGTTTCCGGCGGGCACACCTCGTCCTCCAGCGCAATGCCAACGACCATCGGGCATTTGATGCGGGGCGCAAAGTTCACCGCGTCGAAATACCGCAGGGTGTCCAGCATCTGCCCGGCGCGGTCGGGGTAGGCCCGGGCGTAGCACGAAAGCTCATCATAAGGATAGCTGCGCAGCAGTTTCATCGACTCCGGGAAGCAGCACAGGAAGGGATAACCCGACACACCGGCCTTGATTTCGCTACGCAACGCCGCTGTGATCAGCGTCAGCCCGCCGCCCTGACTGCTGCCACAGGCGTAGATGCGTTCGGCATCCACCTCGGCCCGGGACAGCAGGAAGTCCACGCCGCGCACACAGTCGGAGATGACGCCCTTGTAGCTGTAGGTGTCCCGATGCTCTACACCGTAGGTGAGCAGACCCGGATAGCCGGGGTTGAACTCGGCGCTGCTGGGCAGCTTGCCGCGCACCGCCACTGACAACACCGCTACGCCCTTGTGACCCCAGTCGCGCCGCACCGCCGGCTCAGACTTGTAACCCGGCAGATGCAGTATGGCGGGGAAGGGGCCGTCGCCGTCCGCCGGAACGCTGTACCACGCGAATATCTCCAGCCCGTCCAGGCTACAGTAGGTTGCCTGGTAAACCTGCACAGCGTCCGTGCTGCGGAGCCGGTCCAGTTCGACCTGAGCATCCAGCGGAATCCTGCCCAACTCGGCGAGCACGCTGTCCCAGAATTGGTCGAAATCGTCAGGGCAGGTAACTTCGGTAACAAAGGACTCCAAGTCCGTTCTGGTGGCCATAGGTCTGCTCCTTTTACTTTACACCGATATGATGCTCAAACCCCGCACTCGCTCAAAATGCCGGCGATTGTTGGTGAGAAGGGTGAGGTCGTAGCGCAAAGCGGTGGCCCCGATCAAAAGGTCGAAATCACCGATGATGGCGCCGGCGGCCCTCAGCTGGCGTCGTTCGGTGGCAAAAATGCGGCAAACCGCATCATCCAGCGGCAATACTTCAATTAGAGTAAGGAAATCTGCCAGCGCCCGTTCATCATTCTCCCGGTTGAGAGAGCCAAGCACGCCATCATAAAGTTCAGCCAAAGAAGCGATACTCAATCCCACGCCTTCCGGGAGCAGCGTGTTTAGACGTTCGACCACCCGTCGGACATTTTTCAAGTAGTCAATGACCCAATCAGAATCCGCCAGATACTGCATCGTATTATTCTTCCTGCGTTGGCGGGAAGGCACGGTCGCGGGATTCGTAGATGGTGCGTTTGAGTTCCTCTCCATCGATGCTGTCTGACCAGCCTCCAGAAGATTCGAACGTCTTGATTCTCTCTTCTATTGTTGAGAGCTTCGGTTTGACTACAATGGTAATTGATAGTTCCGCCCCTTCATCAAGGTCTAATGGCTCCAGCGGGACGATAACTCCCTGTGAAAACCGGGCTTTGGTGTACTTGACCACTTTGGTTCTCCTCTTGCCCCTCACTAAATTCTTCACACCGCGCTACGGCCCCATTATACAGGTCAGCACGACTCTCCGATTCCCTTGCAGATTCACGGTAACTGTTCACGTTTGAGGTGACGGCAACGGTTTGCTTTGGACATTCCGTGCTTGGCTGCCCCTCCACAATAGGCCGAATAGTCGGCAGATCCCCGCAACTCTGAACAGTTACGATTCACGGCGTCGTGGCAATCTCACCGCAGTGCTATAATGCGGCCACTTGTCGCCCGCACCTATTTGCCGGCGCTGTTGAGGAGATTTATCGTATGAAAGCAGGATTTATCGGCGTGGGAAATATGGGCAATCCCATGGCCGCCAACATGATTAAGGCCGGCCATCAACTGACGGTGCATGACCTGCGCCGTGAATCGGCCACCAACCTGCTGGAGATGGGGGCAACCTGGGCCGATAATCCCGCCGGATGCGTGGCGGGCAACGACGCCGTGTTTACCTCCCTGCCGGTGCCGCGCGATGTCGAAGCGGTGGTGATGGGTGAAAACGGCATCATGACGGACGCCAAGGCCGGCGATATTTACGTTGACCTGTCCACCAACTCCCCCACCGTAATCCGACGTCTGCATGACGAGTGTGCGGCCCGGGGCGTAACGGTGCTGGACGCTCCGGTCAGCGGCGGGGTGTACGGTGCGGCAGCCGGCACGCTGGCGGTGATGGCTGGCGGTGACCGGGCAACCTTCGATCAGGTCAAGCCGCTGCTCGATGCCATCGGCGCTCACGTCGTCTACTGCGGGGACATCGGCGCCGGGATGGTTACCAAAATCTGCAACAACCTGTTGTCCATGGGCATCGGCGTGCTGATGGCCGAGGCGCTAACGCTGGGTGTCAAAGCCGGCGTGGACCTTGAAACGCTGGCCGATGTGATTGCCAACAGCAGCGGCGGCAACCGGCGGCTCACCGAGAAGTTCCCGCGTTACCTGTTCTCCGGCAACTTCGAGCCGGGTTTCGCCACGGCGCTGGCCGCCAAAGACGTGCGCCTCGCCACCGACCTGGGCCGCGAGTATGGCATCCCGATGGAACTGTCCAACCTGGTTGACCAACGCCACGTCGAGGCAATGTTCCGTGGCTGGGGCCCGGAAGACTCCGACGCGGTGGCCCGGTTGCAGGAAGAGAAATCGGGTGTGCAGCTGCGTTTCGCCGGGTTGGATGGGTAGTAGGCGGTATTACTGAAAACGGGCCTATCTCCCCATCCTGCGACAGGCTCAGGATGAGCGGGCGTTACTACCAAACCGCCTGATACGGGATGCTACCGTAAAGAGCGGCAGCATTGCCACGTTGCCGCCTCCGGGTCAATAATGGGGGCGGCATTTTTGTTGCCGATTGATCCCGATTCTGACGAGGCCAGCGTTGTTTCGATCTGCGTATCCCGCCGGCGACAAGCCTACGTACACCACGCGGTACGTGTTTGCCGATACTACGCTGTCCACCCACGGCGGCATGGCCGGCGATGTCCACGTCAGCAGCGAGGAGCACACCCGTTTGCAGCAGTTGGCTGATTTTCTGGAACGCTGCTGCAACGACCTGGACGGGGCCGGCTACGAGGTTATTTCCATCGTCCCCATCGCCAGCGGACGCACGTCGTATTTGGACACTCACAGCGAACGAGATTTCCCGGGACATGGGTACAGCGTAACCGACGGTCTGATTGTTACGGGGCGGTTGAAGTGTTAGGCTGGCATCCAAAACAAGGGAGGATGTCCTAACCAGATGACGCAGGTCAATCCCATGGAACCCTTCGAGCCTGACTGGGACGAGGTCGCCGACTACCGCCAGCAGGCCCGCTACTTCTTGGCGAAAAGTCACGAATACCTAACCGAGGACGATTTGCATCAAGCGTCCGAGAAAGGCTGGGGCGCCGCCGCGTGGATGGCCAAATCCGTTGCCGACGCTCAAGGTTGGCAGTACAAGAAGCACGACCAGTTCAGCGTCGTGCTGAACGAAGCCCGTCTACTGACCGGCGATGAAAGATTGCCCGGACTGCGCAGTATCGCCAACGAGTTGCACGGCAACTTTTACAAGCGACGGTTGTTATTGAACTCCGACGCCATTGCCGTTGACCTTAAGCATATAGCCACCCTCCTTGACATTCTTGAACCCCTCACTGAAACCAGTCAACATTAGGAGTTTGTGATGACCAGCAGCGCTGAGCGCCACATTGAAACTGCGGACACCATCGAGGCCATCGAAGAATGTTATCGACTGGGTTGGACGGACGGCCTGCCGGTGGTGCCGCCGGCTGACTACAAGGTTCGCGAGATGCTGTCGTTCGCCGGGTTCACGGGCGAGGAAGAGCTGCTCAATCTGGATATGCGCAGCCGGGTTATCACGTCGGAAAACGCGGCCGCCAACGCGGTGATGGCCGGCTGTCAGGCCGAGTATTTCCCGGTGCTGGTAACGGCGCTGCGGACGCTGGAGGAGGAGCGCAACTTCGTCAACATGGCGGCGTCTTCCACCAGCTCGCCCAGCATCCTGATGGTGCTGAACGGCCCCATCCGGGAGGCGCTGGGCATCAACAGCCGCGACGGATTGTTCGGGCCCGGCTTCCGCGCCAACGCCAGCATCGGGCGGGCGGTGCGGCTGTGCTTTATGAACGGTTTCGACGCCTGGCCCGGCCAGCTGGACCGTGGCACCCTGGGCACGCCGGCCAAGTATACCTTCTGCATCGCTGAAAACGAAGAGGATTCGCCCTGGGAACCGCTGCACGTCAGCCGTGGTTTCGCCGCATCGGACAGCGTGGTTACGGTGGCGGTGGCGTACAATCCGGTCAGCGTTCCCAACAGCTACGGCCACACCGGGCGGTCGATACTGCTGGGGATTTGCGACGCGCTGCGATCCACCGCCCTGGCGCATCGCTACCCGGCCCAGTGGGTCATCGTCATCGGGCCGGAGCACGCCCTGACGCTGCAGGGAGACGGGTGGAGCCGGCAGGACATCCAGGAGTTTCTGATTGAAAACAGCGGGCGTTCGCGGGCCGATCTCGTCCGCCTGGGGTCGAAGCAGGGCCCGGAGCGTCCCGGCGACGAAGAGCTGATTATGCGCTGTGCCAACGACCCTAACGACATCCTCATCATGCACGGCGGCGGCACCGGCGGCCGCTACAGCGCAATCATCGACACGACCGGCTACCGGATTCGCACCCGCAAAATCGGAGACGCGGGATAATGACCAGCGCATTGCCGGTAAATCCTTTTCCGGGGATGAACCCCTACATGGAAGACCCGGAACTTTGGCACGGAGTCCATACCCGAATAATCGCTGGGTTGGACCGATTGCTCTCTCCCCAACTGCGTCCTGAATACATCGTGCGCATTGAAGACCGGGTGTACGTGTCGGAAGAGCCCGATGGCGGCGGGCAACGTCAATTTCGTATGCCCGATGTCATGGTGCTGGACGACGGCGCCGTTGCTGCTGCGTCAGTCGCCGTTGCTGAGGCGTCCCTAAGCAAGGACGCCATCCCCGTGCAGTTGCCCTACGAAGATGTTCAACGACAACGATATCTAGAGATACTGCGCGTAAGCAATCGTGAAGTAGTCGCCGTGATTGAACTGCTCTCGCCCGGCAACAAAACCGGCGCCGGTCGCCAAGCGTACATAGCCAAGCGCACCCAAGTGTTCCATAGTATGTCCCACCTGGTCGAAATTGACCTGCTGCGCGCCAACCAGCCAATGCCGGTTATCGGTGACGTCCCTCCCTGCCATTACCGCATCCTGGTAACCAACGCCCGTCGCACGGAACCTGTCGCCGACTTGTACCCTTTTAGCATCCAAACCCGCATACCACACTTTGTTATGCCCCTTGCCAAAGGTTCCGAAGGTATCGCCATTGACCTCAAGCCCATCCTTGACGACGTATATGCCATCGGTTCCTACGACCGCGACATTGACTATCATCAAGACCCGGAGCCGCCCCTCTCCGACTCCGACCGGGCCTGGCTCGATCAACTGCTCCAGGAGTAACTGTTCACGTTTGAGGGGACGGGTCGGCTTGCAAAGCAAATTCCGTGCTTGGCCACCCGTCCACAACCAGTCGGAAAAGCCGAAGATCCCCTCAAGTCTGAACAGTTACCTCCAGGAGCAGGGGTTTCGCAACGCCGGCCATTGACGGTACAATCTGGCACAATATCGAAACGTGATCCATCACCCGCTCTTTACGGAGGTTAGTTATGACTACCGCTGATTCTTCACCACGCATACGCTTGGTGAACCCCAAGGGCACCGAGTTGCCTACCACCGCGTTTCGGATGAACGACCGCTCCGGCGGCCTCTCCGGCAAGCGTCTTGGCCTGATGGAGAATTCCAAGGCTAATTCTGACAAGTTGCTGCATGAGTTGGGTAACATTCTCAACGAACGGCACGGTTTCTCCGAGGTGCGTTACTACGCAAAGCACCACGCCAGCCTGCCCGCCAAGCAGGATGTGATCGACTCCGTTCTTGGTGAGGTGGACTATCTCATCACCGGGGTTGGAGATTGAGGGAGTTGCAGTTCGTGCAGTGTGCACGACGGCATCGACATGGAAAAGCGCGGCGTTCCCACCGCGGCCATCATCACCCACGTGTTCCTCAACACGGCGCAGGCCATGACCCGAATGATGGGTGTGCCGGATTACCGGTACGTCGTAGCGCAGCATCCGTTGTCCAGCCTCACTGATGAAGAGGTGAAGCAGCGGGCGGCCGAGCTGGCCGACGAGGTTGAGTCCATCCTGACCGGGCAGGAAGCGCCGGTTGCCGCTGACGACTAACTGCGTTACATGACTGCGGCGCAGCCTTCGCCGGCTCGCCTCCCTTTACACCCGGATATCCGTCCCGGGCTGGCCGGCGAAGCTCGCCTCACGGTGGGCGCGGAGCATGTGGCTCCGCATACGCCCAAATTCAGTACGCCGGCCATGGTCATGCTCATGGAGCAGGCCTCATACGCGGCAGTGTACCCACTGCTGCACCCGGAGCAAACGGTGGTCGGCTACGAAGTCAACGTCAAGCACCTGGCGCCGGCCGACGCCGGCAGCCAGGTGATTGGCCGTTCGACGCTAACCGACGTTGACGGCAACAAACTGCGGTTTGAGGTGGTGGCCCGGCTCGGCGAGGTAATGCTGGGCACTGCCGAGCACAAAATGGCCGTCGTGCGCCAGACGCCGCCCACCGCCTGACGCGTCCCCGGCGGCGCCTCGAACGCCTCAGGCTCGAATGTCCCAGGATCGAACGTCCCAGGGAGGGAGCAAATGTCCTGGATTCGAGAAACCGACGCCGCTGTGCCGGCCGTCATCAAGTGTATGTCCATTAACCCGAACCTGATGGCAGCGGTGCAGAACCTGGGCGCCAACGCTACCTTTGGTTCGTCGGCGCTGACTCGCACCCAGGAAGAAGCCATTGCCACGGTGGTGTCGTTGACCAACCGCTGCCGGTATTGAGCCGTCGCTCACGGAGGGTTCCTCCGTCAGCATTCGGGCGACCCGGAATATGCCTCGCACATCATCCACGACTACCGGCAGGCCGACCTGGACCCGCAGACCCGGGCCATCCTGGACTTCGCCGTCAAGCTTACGCTCACACCGGCCTTGATGGAACAGTCTGACGTCGGGACGTTGCGGGACAACGGCCTCACCGACGAACAGGCGCTGTCCACCGTTGCCATCACCGGCTATTTCAACTTTATGAACCGTCTCGCCGACAGCCTGGGCGTCGAAATACCGGAAGGCCGCCAGGAAATCATGGCGGATTGGCTCTCGCTCAGCGCGCAACAGGCCCAGCCCTGGCTGCTGGATGTGGCCGAAACAGCCGTGCCGTCAGCCGACTGATACCCAAACGTCAAACCACGCGGAGGCTATTATGAGCCTGATGCCCACCGGACGGCTGCGTCTGGAAGGAAAAGTTGCCATCATCACCGGCGCCGGCTCCAGCGGGCCTGGACTCGGCACCGGCAAGGCGGCATCGATTCTGTTCGCCCGCGAGGGAGCGAAGGTGCTGCTGGTTGACCGCAACCCACGGGCTGCCGAGGAAACGCTGGCCACCATCCGGGAGGAGGGCGGCGAGGCGTCGGTATTCGGCGCTGACGTTACGCTGGCCGCCGACTGCGAGGCCATCGCGGCGGCGGCGGCAGAACGCTACGGAGCTGTACATATTCTGTTCAACAACGTGGGCATCACCGGGCCCGGCTCCCCCACCGACGTTGAAGAAAGCGTGTGGGATAACGTGCTGGACGTGAACCTCAAGAGCATATAGTTCCAATTGGCGGTATACGGTGGTGGTGAAGCCGTGGACCCACGGCGACCCGAGGGATGCTCTGGCTGAGTAGCTTTAGCCGGTTGTTTCCCGAGTCTCGTAAAGTGCCGCGGTAATCGCGGCACTTTTCATTGTACGCGTGGGATGGGTCTGCGCCAGGAACTGGCGTCACCGTTTCGGGCGGAGTAGCGCTCGATTCGCAACGCGACGGCGACTGCCGTGACGCGTCGTTTTATAAAACCGACCACCCTTTTTCTGAGGTCGTAGCCGCTCGGGACTTGGCCGGTTTCCGCTTCTTCGTTGGCGTCGTGCATGGTGAGCCCATGGCGGAACTCCCTGCAAGGCCGGAGTTGGCGCTGGTCGGGGTGGTCCCCAAGTGCTAAAGTTTCGGTAACATTTCTGAACGAGGCAACAGGAACTGGCAAGAATGATTGACGCGGGACACCATAGGGCCGTCGAGTACTACCACAACTGGATTTCGTCACCAAACCCATGCCAAGCGACCCCGCTACAGGGAGGTCGCTTTGGTTTTAGCGGTTTCACACGCGGGCGAAACTAACGTACAATTCTAATTCACTGTAAGGGTTCTGAAACCAGATGGCCTATGAAATTGAGGGCATCAACCCCAGCCATTCCTTCGGCGATAACATCACCTTAAACGTGTTCCACTGGCCGCCTATCGTCGATTACCCCGAGCTCGTCGCACCGGACATCACAGGCAAGGTTGACGACTGGTTGGCCAACGATGGCTAGGGGCTGAGCCACGCTGACGGGCGACTCTGGGCTTGAGGCTGATGCAATCTCTGGCTGGCGGCCGCTTCGAGCGTGCCTCGGAGCAATTCCAGGAAGAAGACTATCTAGTACCGTTCCCAGATAGATTTGTAAGAATATGAGAAGGCAGCTATACTTGGGTATGATCTTTCTGTGAGGAGGTGCCCAGCCATGGCTGCCATCAAGTATAAAGTCGCGCTGACCGAGTCCGAACGCTCCCGTCTCAATGCGGTTTCCCACCGGGGCAAGCCGTCAGTGCGCACCGTGAAGCGGGCGCTCGCGCTGCTCAAAGCTGACGAAGGACTTCGGGACCGTGAGCTAGCCGGTGTGCTTTTGATCAACCCCGCTACCGTTGCCAGAACGCGGAAGCGGTACGTGGAGGAAGGACTTGAGTCCGCCATCAATGACAAGCCACGGCCGGGCCGGGAGCGCAAGCTGGACGGCAAGCAGGAAGCGCACCTGATCGCCTTCGCGTGCAGCACAGCCCCCGCCGGACACACGCACTGGACGCTCCAGTTGCTGGCCGGCAAGGTGGTGGAGTTGGAGTTTGCCGAGAGCAGCTCCCTGGAGACGGTGCGCCAGCTACTCAAAAAACGAACTCAAACCCTGGAAGAAGCAAGAATGGTGTATCCCCAAGGTGAGCGGGGAGTTCGTGGCGCGGATGGAGGACGTGCTGGACTTGTACCACCAGGAGTACAATCCGGAGCGTCCGGTAGTGTGTTTCGACGAGACCTCCAGGCAATTGACCGGGGAGGTGCGTCCGCCCATCAAGGCCGTCCCCGGACGGGTGGCACGCTATGACACTGAGTACCAGCGGAACGGGACCCGGAACCGGTTCATGATCTGTGAGCCGAAGGGTGGATGGAGACACGTCGCCGTGACCGGGCGCCGCACTGCCGTGGATTTCGCGCACCAGATGCGGTGGCTGGTGGACGAGGCCTACCCTGATGCCGAGGTGGTCAGGCTGGTGATGGACAACCTCAACACCCACCAGCGCGGCTCGCTTTACGAAGCATTTGAGCCATCCGAAGCCCGGCGCATCGCGCAACGGCTGGAGTTTCATTACACTCCCACGCATGGCAGCTGGCTGAACATGGCTGAGATCGAGTTGAGCGTCTGCAGCAGAGGGGTGTCTGAACCGCCGTATCAGCGCTGAGCCGGAGCTGCGGCGAGAGGTTGCGGCGCTCGAACGCGAGCGCAACGCCGCAAAATCAGTCATAGACTGGCGGTTTACCACCCAAGACGCTCGCCGTAAGCTCCAGCATAGCTACCCTACAAAACCAGATTGAAACGATACTAGTGCGGCCCGACCTGCTAGGTAATAGTATGTTCCAGACCGAGCTGGTCCAGGAGACCAATATGCATCCGGCCAGCCCCTTCGAGATGGGCCGGGAGCATATGATGCAGTTCTCGCGGTTCCTATGGGTCTGCGGAGGCTTTCGGATCAGATAGATCATACAACACCGCGGCCAGCCGTGGGCGATGTTGGCCCTAACTTGAAAATAGTAGGTGCCGCCGCTTTCAAGCACCCTGCGCACGCTTTTGCCGTGTAAATTACGGGCGGGGGATGTCAGGAAATGGCGGATGCGGGTGGTCCCCTAGGTCGTTATCGTGTACTCTCTCTACGGTACTGTTCGCAACTCGACTTCCCAAGACTATTCCGGGGAAATGGAGTATGAGATGGTTTGGGCTAAGAGTCTCAGTCGAAGTGCTGTCTAAGCCCCAATCCACCGAAGAGGTGATTGTCGCGGGGTGATGAAGGGGTAAGAAAGTGCTCCTTTGCTGCGGGGATAATGGTTTGTGAAACAGCAAACCGACCCGAAACAAGGAGCGCCCAGCAGATGCTGCCACTTGACCATCCCGACCGCATCCAAATCGCCTTCGATGACCACCGCCTGGTCAACAATGCCGGGCTGATCCTTCCGGTGACCCTGGCCCAGCGCCTGGGTCTGCCCCAACTGGTCCAGCAGCGCCTCGACCTGGGCGACGCGCCGGGTCGGGCGAACCCGGGCGACCAGATGATGACCCTGGTGGCGTCTGCGCGGGCGGGCGGCGACTGCATTGACGACGCCGACGTGTTGCGCACCGGCCGGACGGCCGGCGCCATCGGCTGCGTAGTCAAGGCGCCATCCACGCTGGGGACCTTCCTGCGCAGCTTCCGGTGGGGCCACGTCCGCCAGTTGGATCGGGTCAGCCGGGAGCTGCTGGCCCGGGCCTGGGCGGCTGGGGCCGGACCCGGCGACGGGCCGTTGACCATCGACCTGGACTCCACCAGCTGCGAGACCTATGGTCTGGCCAAGGAGGGTGCCCGCCACCACGGCTACACCGGCCAGCGAGGCAATCACCCGCTGCTGGCCCAAGCCTGGACTACTGGTGCCGGCACCGGCGACGTGCTGAGGTCTCGGCTGCGCGAGGGCCGCGCCAACACTGTTCGCGGCGCTGCCCACTTCCGGCGTGAAACGGTGGGACGGGTGCGCTACGGCGGGGCCAGGGGACAACTCACGGTGCGCGCCGACCGCGGCTGCTATGCCCACGCCCTGGTCGCGGTCTGCCGCGAAATGGATGTCCGCTACTCCATCACCGTCCGGCAGCACGCCCGCCTGCGCAATCTCATCGAGGCCATACCCGAGACGGACTGGACGCCGATTACCTACTGGATGGACGGCGCCGCCGACGTGGCGGAGACCACCTACACCCCCTTCCGGAGTGAGCCTGACGCCGCGCCGGTGCAGCCCACGCCCGGCTCCCAGCTGGCCCGCTTCGCCAGCTACAGCTATCACGGCTGCATCACCGACCGAGACGGGGCAACCCTGGAACTGGAGGCCGACCATCGCCGCCACGCCGAGATCGAGAATGCCATCCGAGACCTCAAGTACGGCGTCGGACTCAACCATCTCCCCTCGGGCCGCTTCGCCGCCAACGGCGCCTGGCTGGCCGTCCAGGTGATGGCGCATAACCTGGCCCGCTGGACCGCGCGCATCGGTCTGGGCGAGCCGGTGGTGACCACCAAAACCCTCCGACGACGCTTCTTCTCGATGCCCGGACGGCTCACCCGTTCGGCGCGCCGCCGCACTTTGCATCTGCCCCAGCGCTGGCCCTGGGAAAACCGGTTCAGTCGCGCCCTCGCTCGATTGCGAGCCCTGCCACTCCCAGCCTGACGGCGGCAACCAGCCCGCCGACCCGCCATCCGGCCAACTGAACATCGTCGCCAACTCGCGCCAATTCGGTCCGCCAGGGGCGCTCCTTGCCCACCGCATCTCGAATTACGCCCGCCATGGCCACTGCGGGCCGACATCATCGTGTCTGGGTGCTTACTTCACGCCGCCCTCATCCCCATCTATTGGAACCTGGCCTGGCCTGTTCGCCCTCCCTTGCCCATCATACCTTGTGTCAACGACACGGACGTCTCGCTTCGGTGGATTCGGGCTAAGCCTCAACCGCCAGATCTTGCCTTTCCTACTCATGCGAATTTGCACTTGTTTTTAGGATAGGCTCTAAGGGGAGAATCGAAAGGCCCTGCGTGGCGAATCAGGGCAACCGCATTCTCCCACAAAGGAGGGCAGGGGCTGCTAACATAGGGGGGGTTCCTGAATACGATGGCATGGATGGTGGTGATGAGCAGTAGTGCGGGTGGCCGCTTGGGCGAACATTTCGGCAATTTGGAGGATCCCAGAAGGGACCAGGGCCAGCGGCATCAACTCCTGGACATCATTGCCATGACCATCTGCGCAGTTACCGGAGGCGCCGCAGGTTGGAGCGATGTTGAATTGTTCGTCAAATGCCAGTACGAATGGTTCCAGAGATTTCTGGACTGGCCCAACGGGGTACCCTGTCCCGACACCTTTGCGCGGGTGTTCGCCCGCATTGACCCGGAACAATTCCGCGACTGCTTCGCGACTGCTGCATGGCATGGGTGCGCAGCGTCAACCGTTTGACCCGAGGCCCAGTGATTGCGCTGGATGGGAAGACCTTGCGGCGCTCTCACGACCGCAACTCGGGGAAGGCGGCCATCCACCTGGTCAGTGCCTGGGCTTCGGAAAACTCCCTGGCGCTGGGTCAAACCAGGGTGGACGCGAAATCCAATGCAATCACCGCCATACCGGAGTTGCTCAACCTGTTGGACCTATCCGGTTGCATCGTCACCATTGACGCCATGGGCTGCCAGGACGCCATGGGCTGCCAGCAGAAGATCGCCCGGCAGATTGTGAACCGGGAAGCCGACTATATTCGGGCGGTCAAGGAAAACCAGGGAAGGCTGCTACCAGGGCAGGCTGCTCGCGGATGTGAAAGACCTGTTTTGCTGTGGGCCGAGCGCTGGCTTTGAGGATCTGCAACATGATTTCTGCCAGACCATCGACAAGGGCCACGGACGAATTGAGCTACGCCGTTGTTGGACGATTGACGACCCGGAGCAATTGTCCTACGTCGAGTTCGGCAAAGAATGGCCCGGGCTAAGCAGCATCGGGATGGTGCCGGCGGAGCGGCGGGAGGGAGACCGGGTGTCGGTGGAATCCCGGTACTACATCTCTAGCTTGGAGTCGGATGCCAGCAGACTGCTCCAGGCAACCCGCAGTCATTGGGGCATCGAGAATTCCGTGCATTGGGTGTTGGACGTGTCCTTCCGAGAGGACGCAAGCAGAGTGAGGACCGGAAACGCTCCGGAAAACCTGGCGATAATCCGGCACATATCCCTTAACCTCCTGCGGCAAGACCGGACCTCCAAAATCTCCATCAGGGCCAAGCGCAAACTGGCCGGCTGGGACAATGACTACCTGCTCTCCATCCTCTCCAATTAGAATGCGGTTGCCCTGGGGCTCGACTTTGTACAAAAGCTAGATAAATTATAAGAACAGGGTAAGCTCGACCAAATCACCACCAGAGGTCGAGTATGCCTACCCTGCCCGCAGTCATAGTAACCCTGCTGCTGCCCTTTGAGCGCCTGTTTGACCCCAGGACCTGGCGCAAAGCCCAACTCCTGGCCATGGGAGCGATCCGGTCTCCCGGCAAACGCACCGTGTCCTCCGCCCTCAACATCCTGGGGATTGGGCAGCACGGCGACTTCGCCATCTATCACCACGTGCTCAACCGTGCCCGATGGTCGCCGCTGCAACTGAGCCGGGCGCTGTTGCTGCTGGTGGCCGGGCGCCTTGGTTCATCCGCCGAGCCGTTGGTGTTCGGCATTGACGAGACGGTGGAACGACGCTGGGGCCGGCAGATTGCGGCCCAGGGGCGGTATCGGGATCCGGTGCGGTCCAAGGACGACCAGGTGGTGATGACCCCCGGATTGCAATGGGTGAGCCTGCTGTTGCTGACGCGTATCGGATGGGCGGGTCGACACTGGGCGCTGCCGTTTTTGACCGCGCTGGTGGTGTCGGCCCGCTACGACCGGCGCAAAGGTCGCCGGCACAAGACGGTCACCGACTACGCCCAGCAGATGCTGGTCTGCCGGCGCCGGTGGCTGCCGGACCGGGATCTGGTGGTGGTGGCCGATGGCGGCTACGCCAAGCGCGAGTTCCTGCGGCATTGCCAGAGTATGTCGAAGCCGATTGTCGTCGTCACCAAACTGCGCAAGGACGCGTCCCGGTACCAGCCCGCGCCACCGCGGCGGCCCGGCCAGATCGGGCGGCCCCGGGTGGTCGGCGCGCGATTGCCCAGTCCCACGGCGGCGCTGGACGATCCCGCTACACAATGGATTCCCTACCGCGCCACCGGTTCCGACGGCAGTACCACCATGGTCGAGCTCGCTTCAGGCGTAGCGCTGTGGTACCACGGCGGGCCGCCGCGCCTTCCCATACGTTGGGTCGTCATCAGATACCTGGAGGAGCGCCGCGGGCCTTATGCTTTGCTATGCACCGACACCGAGGCGGAACCCCTGCGGATATTGCAGTGGTATCTGCTGCGCTGGCAGGTCGAGGTGACCTTTGAGGAGCTGCGGGCTCACCTGGGCCTGGAAACCCAGCGCCAGTGGTCGGAACGAGCCATCGCCCGAACCACCCCCGCGCTCTTTGGCCTGTTCAGCGTGGTGACGCTGGCAGCGGATATCCTGATCGAACAGCGTGGCGGCATGGCGCCGCGCACCGCGGCGTGGTATGACAAAACCAGCCCTTCCTTCGCCGACGCCATCGCCCTGGTCAGACGACACCTCTGGGTGCAACAGGGAACTTTTATGCCGTCCGAGCGCGAGCACGAATCGATAAAAGTCCCGCGCCTCTTGTACCACAGGATGCTCGACACGCTAGTACCGTTTCAATCTGGTTTTGTAGGGTAGATATGCTGGAGCTTACTACGAGCATCTTGGGTGGTAAACCGCCAGTCTATGACTGATTTTGCGGCGTTGCGCTCGTGTTCGAGGGCCGCAACCTCTCGCCGCAGCTCCGCCTCATCGCTGATGCGGCGGTTCAGACACCCTCTGCTGAAGACGCTCAACTCGATCTCAGCCATGTTCAGCCAGCTGCCATGCGTGGGAGTGTAATGAAACTCCAGCCGTTGCGCGATGCGCCGGGCTTCGGATGGCTCAAATGCTTCGTAAAGCGAGCCGAGCTGGTGGGTGTTGAGGTTGTCCAGTACCAGCCTGACCACCTCGACATCAGGGTAGGCCTCGTCCACCAACCACCGCATCTGGTGCGCGAAATCCACGGCAGTGCGGCGCTCGGTCACCGCCACATATCTCCAGCCACCCTTCGGCTCACAGATCATGAACCGGTTCCGGGTCCCGTTCCGCTGGTACTCGGTGTCATAGCGTGCCACCCGTCCGGGGACGGCCTTAATGGGCGGCCGCACCTCCCCGGTCAATTGCCGGGAGGTCTCGTCGAAACACACTACCGGACGCTCCGGATTGTACGCCTGGTGGTACAGGTCCAGCACGTCCTCCATCCGCGCCACGAACTCCCCGCTCACCTTGGGGATACACCACTCCTTCTTCTTCCAGGGTTTGAGTTCGTTTTTTTGAGTAGCTGGCGCACCGTCTCCAGGGAGATGCTCTCGGCAAACTCCAACTCTACCACCTGGTCGGCCAACAACTGGAGTGTCCAATGCGTGTGACCTTCGGGCGCGGCGCTGCACGCAAAGGCGATCAGGTGCGCTTCCTGCCGGCCGTCCAGCTTGCGCTCCCGGCCCGGCCACGGTCGGCCATTGATGGCGGCCTCAAGTCCTTCCTCCACGTACCGCTTCCGCGATCTGGCGACCGTGGCGGGGTTGATCAAAAGCACACCGGCTATCTCACGGTCCCGAAGCCCTTGGTCAGCTTTGAGCAGCGACAGCGCCCGCTTCACGGTGCGCACTGACGCCTTGCCTCGCTGGGAAACCTCATTGAGACGGGAACGTTCGGCCTCGGTCAGCGCGACTTTATACTTGATGGCAGCCATGGCTGGGCACCTCCTCGCAGAAAGATCATACCCCAGTATGGCTGCCTTCTCATATTCTTACAAATCTATCTGGGAACGGTACTAGCCTATGCCGCTTAATTGTACAAAGCCGAGCCTGGGGCGGATGCCGGTTTAATTGACAGGCCCGGCGGGGTGCCCGTAGAATTGTTTGCGCTGCAGCCCAACGCCTCTGAGGCTTGGGCGTGGCTATGATTCTGAGTATCCCACACCACACGCCCCGAATTGAGGAGGCGCCAAGCTATGGCAACGAAAGCCTTTTTGCTGGTTGAAACCGCCGTCGGTCGTACCCGCGACGTGGCCACCACGCTGCGCGATTTGGATGGCATTGAGTCGGTGGATGTTGTCACTGGCCCTTACGACATCATCGCTGTAATCTCCGGAGAAGATATGTCGGTGGTCGGCGGGTTGGTCACCGAAAAAATCCACACCGTAGTTGGCGTGGTTCGCACCGTAACTTGTGTGGCGGTGGGCGCGTAAAATCAGGCTTCCGCCGGCTAACTGACCGGGGTTGACTGACCGGGGTTGACTAACCGGGGCTGACTAACCGGGGCTGACTGACCGGGGCTGACTGACCGGGGCTGACTGACCGGGGCTGACTGACCGAGGCTGACTGACCGAGGCTGACTGACCGAGGCTGACTGACCGAGGCTGACTGACCGAGGCTGACTGACCGAGGCTGACTGACCGAGGCTGACTGACCGAGGCTGACTGACCGAGGCTGACTGACCGAGGCTGACTGACCGAGGCTGACTGACCGAGGCTGACTGACCGAGGCTGACTGACCGAGGCTGACTGACCGAGGCTGACTGACCGAGGCTGACTGACCGAGGCTGACTGACCGAGGCTGACTGACCGAGGCTGACTGACCGAGGCTGACTGACCGAGGCTAACAGGGGGTTCCAGTGGAGTATCGTTTCACTCCGGGCGACGACGAGTTTCGTCGCGAGCTGCGTCAGTTCATCAAGGGCGAGTTGCCCCCCGACTGGGAGGGTGGCGGCCGCTGGCCGGAGGAATACGACTGGGACTTCACGATGCAGATGCGCGGGCGTCTGGCCGATCAGGGCTGGCTGACCATGCACTGGCCGGAGGAATACGGCGGCCAGGACGCCTCGCCGGTGCGGTCGGCCATCTACAACGAGGAGCTGGCCTACCTGCGCGCGCCGGGACGAGACATATTCGGGGTGCGAATGCTCGGCCCGACGCTGATGCTGCACGGCAGCGAGGAGCAGAAGCAGGCTCACCTGCCAGTCATTGCCCGGGGCGAAGTGCAGTGGTGCCAGGGTTACAGCGAACCCGAATCCGGCTCCGACCTGGCGTCCCTGAGCACCCGCGCCGTGCGCGATGGCGACGAGTATATCATCAACGGCGCCAAGATCTGGACGACGCTGGCGCACCGCTCCGACTGGATCATGTGCCTGGCCCGCACCGACCCGGAAGCGCCCCGGCACCGGGGCATCAGCTTTATTCTGGTGGACATGAAGTCGCCCGGAATCGAGGTGCGCCCGGTAATCAATATGACCGGCGGCCACGAGTTCAATCAGGTAATATTCGACAACGTGCGCGTTCCCAGCAGCAACCTGGTGGGCGAGGAAAACCGCGGTTGGTACGTGGCGGTTACGCTGTTGGACTTCGAGCGTTCCGGCATTGACTATTCGGCCATCTCACGGCGGCTGCTGGACGATACCCGCGAGTATGCCGACGGGGTGTCCAGGGACGGCGGCCGCATCACCGACATTCCCTGGGTACGCAACCTGCTGGCCGACCGTTACATCGAAAGCGAGGTTGCCCGCCTGATGGCTTACAACGTGGCGTGGATGCAGGGTGAAGGGCTGGTGCCCAACAAAGAGGCATCCATGAGCAAGGCGTTTGGCAGTGAGACGCTGCATCGTTCCGCCAACAGCGTGCTGGAAATTGTCGGATTGCCCGGGGCGTTGGGTCGCAACGAAGAGCGGGCGCCGCTGAAAGGCCGGCTGCCGGAGAACTGGATGATCAGTTTCTCGCACCAGATTGCGGGTGGTACGTCCGAGGTGCAGCGCGGCATCGTGGCTGGCCGGGGGTTGGGATTGCCGCGGGGGTAAGGGCAGTATTATTTGGGATCGTCAGCCAGAATTTTGGCGAGTTCCGGGGGCATCGACAATCCTTTCTGCTCCAGCGCTTTTCTGATGCGCTCCCGCTCCTCTCGCCGTCCTTCCTGGAGGCCGCGCTCGCGGTCCCGGAGGGCGTGCGCTCTGGCTTTTCGCTCGGCTGCTTCTTTCGCTGCGAAGAACATTCTAAATACTCCGTAAAGTCCGGCGGTCGTTGGGAATAACAGCAAGGTTGCTACTATTATAATCCCATCTTCCCGGTGGGTCAGCTCTTTGAGGTGGCCCAGCAGCGGCAGGTTGTCGCAGAAGGCGCAGCTGTTGAGCGCAATTGCCGTCAGCATACTGGCGCTTACCGATACTGACCCGTCAAAGAATCGCCACAGCGATCGGTTGTCATCGGTGTTTTGCATTTGCTTGACGAAAGTTCAGGATAGCTACGCCGCCAGCCGGGCGAACACGTCAATTTCGGATGGGGAGAGTTCCTGCATGGCGTGGCGGCAACGTTTCAAAATGCGGAACACCGTGCGTTTGGTGATGCGGAACCGGGCCGCCGCCTCGGAAACCGAAAGTTCCTCATTTTGTATCACCGACATTATCCGCAGGTCGCGGGCCATGCGGCGGTACCGGGAGTACCACGCCATGTCGTCAAACTTGCAGCGCGGGAGAGGGCACCCCAGGCAGGCTTCCGCCACTTCGCAGCCGGTGTCTTCGTAGTGGTCAATGCCTGGCTCCACGGTCATGGACTGGTTAGGCGCTACCGCATTTATCGCATACATATCGACACTCCGGAACGTGTGTTCTAATCCAATAACAGGATTATAGAACCCACGTTCTCAGTGAGTCAATCAGCATTTAGAACATATTATCGCTATTTTTTAACAAGTGGAACCGGAATCAGTCAGTCGCTTTCCAGAAAACGGCGCAGGATGGCAACGGCGGCCCCGGCGTCCACGGCTCCCCGTTCCCGGCTAGGACTGCGACCCGAATCGATCAAATCGGCGGCGGCGGCGGCTGACGTATACCGCTCGTCAACGGTGATGATGGGGACCTCCGTGAGACGCTCCAGCACCCGGATTAGCGTGGTCGTTTTGCGCGCCTGTTCGCCGGCCTGCCCACGGGTGTTGTAGGGCATACCCACGATGATGGCCACCGCGTTTCTCTCCACCGCTGCTGCGAGGATACGCGCGGCGTCGACTCGTAATGTCGTCCGTTCCAGATGCCCGGCGGGCAGTATCAACGCGCCGGGCGGGATGCTCACGGCCAGCCCGATGCGGCGGTCGCCAACGTCAAGGCCCAACAGACGCCCGGCTTCGGCAAGATGTGCGCCGGCGTCCGGGTTGGTCGCAGGATGGCTCAGCGGTTCAACCCTTCGCGCACCAGCCGCGCCACGCCGTCGAGGGCGGCGCCGAGGCGATCCGCCTGCTTGCCGCCGGCCTGGGCCATATCAGGGCGTCCGCCGCCGCCACCGCCCATGACTTTGGCGGCGTCGCGCGCGATGTTGCCGGCGTGGAGACCGCGCTCCACCAGGTCGGGCGTAATCATGGTGATGATTACCGGCGCGTCGTTGACCACTGCGCCCAGCGCGATGACGGCGCTGCCCAGCTTTTGCTTCAGGAAGTCGCCCATCTCCCGGATGGCTTCCACGTTATGCGCCGAGGTGGTATTGGCGACGAGTTTCACTCCGTCCACATCTTGCACCCGTTCCAGCAGGGTTTCGGCTTCGGAGCGCAGGCCGATTCGCTCCGCCTCGGCGAGGCGATGGCGGAGGACGTCAGTATCGGCCATGTAGGCTTCCAGGCGGGCTTCCAGTTCGTGGACGGGCGCCTGCAATTTTTGGGAGATTGCCTGTAGGGTTGCGGCCTGCTCCACGAATAATTCTTCAGCAGCCCGGCCCGTCATCGCCTCAATGCGCCTCATGCCGCCGCCAATGCTGGACTCGCCCAGGACGACCAGGGTGCCCACTTCGCCGGTGGCGTGGACGTGGGTACCGCCGCAAACCTCGAAGCTGAACGGGGCAGCGTCGTCGTGGCCCGCCATGCGCACGACGCGCACGACGTCGCCGTACCGGTCGCCGAAGAAGGCCAGCGCGCCATCTCGGACGGCATCGGTGTAGGTCGTTTCCTGAGCGGTTACCCCCAGGTTGCTTCGGATCTGCCGGTTGGCGAGACTCTGCACGGCCAGCTGCTCATCCGGGGTGAGCGGGCCAACATGGTTGAAGTCGAAGCGCAGGCGTCCGGGGGCGCACAGGGAGCCGGCCTGACGGACGTGGGGGCCGAGGAAGGAGCGCAGCGCGGCGTGAAGCAGGTGGGTACCGCTGTGATTGCGGGAAGAGTCCAGCCGGCGCTCGACCTCTACCTCGGCGGCAACGGCGTCGCCCAGGGCGATATCCCCATCGGCGACGGCGCCGCGATGGACAATCAGGCCGGCTACCGGGCTTTGCGTGTCTGCGACGCGCAGGTGTCCGTTGGGGCCGGTGATGACACCGCGGTCGCCAACCTGACCACCGCCTTCGGCGTAGAAGCAGGTTTCGGCGAGGACAATCTCGACGTGCTGGCCGCGGGTGGCGTGCCCAACGGCCTCGCCATCGTGCAGGATACCGACGATGCGGGAGTCGATGGCGGTGCGGTCGTACCCGGTGAATGGGGTGCTGCCAGCGCCGAGGTTTTCGTAGGCGGTAACGATTTCCATGCCGCCGGTGACCTGACGGCCGGCGCGGTCGCGTACACGTTTGGCATCCATCTCGGCGTTGAAGCCGTCCATGTCTACGGAGAGGCCGTACTCGCGGCGGCCGATTTCGTCGACCAGTTCTGGCGGGAAGCCGTAGGTGTCGTAGAGGACGAAGGCGATGCCGGCTGGGATGGCGTTGGCGGCTCTGGCCGATGCCAGGGTTTCGGCGCTAATTGCGGACGTTTCCAACAGGGTGGGGGCAGCGGCAGTTGGGTCGTTGAGAAAGTGCAGGATGTCTTCCAGCAGGGGCATACCGTGGCGGATATTGTCCAGGAACTGGGTTTCCTCAAGTCCGACAACCCGCTGGATGAAATCCCGGTTTTCAGCCAGGGATGGATAGGCGGCGGCGAAGCGTTCCAGGACGGCCTGGCTGACCTCCGTCATAAATGGGCGATCCAGTCCCAGTTGCCGGCCGTAGCGGATGGCGCGGCGGATGATGCGCCGCAACACGTAGCCGCGTTCGCTGTTGGAAGGCACCACACCGTCGCTGATGAGGAACGATGCGGCGCGGGCGTGCTCGGCAACCACCCGGATGGCGAAGTCGGTTTCGGTTTCCGCGCCGTACTGCACCCCGGCCAGGCGGCACACGGCATCCACGATGGGGCGGAAAAGGTCGGTTTCGTACAGGTTGGGCTTGCCCTGCAGGATGGCGGCGGCGCGTTCCAGCCCCAGCCCGGTATCAACGCTGGGCGCCGGCAGGGGAGTGCGGTTGCCGGCCGGATCCTGGTAGAACTGCATGAACACCAGGTTCCACAGTTCGACAAACCGTTCACAGTTGCAGTTGGGATGGCAGCCGCCGGGTTGGGCTGCCGGGCCACCGGCAGCTGCACTGCGGAGCAACGCGGTGAGTTCATCGGGCGGCGTCATGCCGTCAGTTTGAGGATGCTGGCCGACGCCCTTCTCGGCGCCGCCGTCGTAATGCAGCTCGGAGCAGGGCCCGGTGGGGCCTTCCAGCCCGGCCGGCCCCCACCAGTTATCCTTGTTGCCGTAGCGGTAGATGCGCTCCGGCGGCACGCCGATGTCGTTGCGCCACAGCTCGTAGGCCTCATCGTCGTCAAGGTGAATCGTCACGTAGAGGCGGTCGGGTTCCAGGCCGAACAGATCGGTGCACAGTTCCCAGGCGAAGGCTACTGCATCCTTCTTGAAATAGTCTCCGATGCTGAAGTTGCCCAGCATCTCAAAGAAAGTGAGGTGCTTGTGGTCGCCAACCTCGTCGATGTCGGTGGTGCGGAAGGATTTTTGGCAGCTGGTGAGGCGGCGGCGCGGCGGGGTTTGCTCCCCCATAAAGAAGGGTTTGAAGGGCACCATGCCGGCGGACGTGAAGAGCAGCGTAGGGTCGCCGGCGGGGATGAGCGACGCGGACGGCATACGGAGATGGCCGCGTTCCTCGAAAAACCGGATATATGAGTTGCGGATGCTGTCGCCTTCCATATCAGGTTACGACTCCCGTTGATTAAGTTACGAATTAGGGCTATGGGGCTACACTGCCGATTGTATGGTACGGCTACCGGGCCGTCAACGATGACCGTCGGAATCAGGATTCCCAGGATTATGGCATTGGCGGGATTGAGTTGTTTGCTATTCAGATTGCTGACGGAGGTAGTCCACAAGGCGGGCAAAGTTTGGGCAGGCGTCGTACACGCGCGCAGGGTCGAGTTGTCCTAGCAGTTCCGGGGAGTGTTTCCCCTTGTGGTATGCGCCTTTCAGACAATTGCGGGTCGCATCGCGCAATCCGCGTTGAACGTCGATTTTTAGGATTGTTTCAACATTCGGGTTGGCCGGCAGCTGCTGGCCGTTAAAACCGCGCCCATAGTAGGTTGCCAGATTATCATGGTCTGCCAGGAACCAGGCTTCCATCAACTGGACCATAAAGAAGGCGTGATTGGACGGACTCATTCGGCTCTTGACTCTGATCTCCAAAGCGTTCAAATCTTCTCCCTCGGAGTCAATTACCAAGGCTGCGTCAGTGTCATCCGCACATAATTTGATCGCGTCATCTGCAGATCCGCACGGAGTGATTTCTAATTTGATAGGGCCGGTGGCTTTGCGTATGAATTGAGACATCGGGGCGCGTAACCGCCGATTGCCTTCCAGATATAATCGCACGTCGTTACCACCTCACTCCCCTAACTGCCCCAGACATCCACACTTCTCCCAGATCATGGTCGTCGTCGAGCCAGCTGTCCAACTCGGTGTGGGACAAGCGTTTAAACTGTGTGCCCTCGCCGGGCACATGATCGCATACCACCACCTGGTCCGGATCCGCGGACAGCCGTCCGACCAGCCACGGCGAGTGGGTGGTTACGATGATTTGGGTACGTTCCGATGCTTTGCGGAGCAACGTAACCACGAGGTCGATAGAGTCCGGATGCAACCCAATTTCCGGCTCCTCGATGCAGATTAGCGGAGGTGGTTCCGGATGACAGAGGATAGCCAACAAGGCGATAAACCGGATGGTACCATCGGACAGGCGGGTTGCGGGCACGGGCTTGGACAGGCCGGTTTCCCGCACCGTCAGACGAATGGTATTCCCATACACCGGCGTGTGCAGGCTTTTGTAGGACTCGTAAAACCGCTCCAGATACCCGTCCAGAATCGGCCCGAGCCCGTGATTGCTTTGCAGGTCGTTCACTATCAGGGCCAGGTTGCTGAAATCCTCTTCCAGAAAATCCACTGCCCCGTCGGTGGGCTGCGGGCGCCGGGCCGGGCTGTTAGGCCCTACTTCCCAGCTACGGTAAACCTTAATGGCCGACAACTTACGGGCCGTATCCGTCAGTGTCGGGTAACTTACGGGATGGCGTATTGCACTCAAGACTGATTTGCCGGGGCCAATGTCGTCAAGGGTCAACTCGGTATGCACCGCATCACTCAGCAAAGCCTGGTTCTGGCTGGCAACGGTTCCCCGGCCATCTCGCATTTTGAAGAAGGAAAAAGCCCGTGTCCCATTGGGGGGTTCAATCGGCGTTTCAAGCCTTTCCAAATTCACTCGATACGTCTCGCTATCGCGAGGTACGGCCAAATGCAGTCCGTACTCGATTGGCGAACCGTGGGCATACAACGCCGCCTCGATACTCGGTATGCTGAAATTCACCCCTGATTGAAGCTCCCCGTTCCACACCCAATCGCCGATAGTATTGCGTCGAAAATAGGCCGGCAGGTCGTCAGGCACTGCTTTCAGCATCGCCATTACCTCAATCAGGTTGGACTTGCCCGATGCGTTAGGGCCGATGAGCACGTTCAGCGGCTGCAAGTCCAACCTAGTGTCCTTGAACGACAGGATGTTTTGGAGGTGTAGCGACTTGAACAGCATGACGACCTCACGACGGTGGTGTGCAACCCGAATTATACGCCAGGACCCTCACCCACCGGCCCGCCCCGGCGCAATCTCGTCATACAGGCTGGCCAACGCCATCGCCAGGGCGTGGGGGCGTTGGGCGAACTCGGGGGTTGGGTACCATTCGTAGTCGAAGCTGCGGACCACCACGCCATCTATGCTGGTTCTGAGGTTGGATACGATGACGCGAAACCCCACCACGTTGGATGCCTGTTCTGCGAGTTGCTCCAGGATGACGTTGGGGCAGTCGAAGATGACCATGAACCCGCCCTGCCGCTGCCCGTTGGTGACGCGGCCACGAAACACCTTGCCGAAGAGGTCCATTTCGACAATGGTGTAGCGCCGTTCCGCGGCCCCGTGGTCGGGCCAACCGATGTAGATGTCGCCGCCGACGGCCCAGTGGTGCATGGGATCGGAACTCCCAGTGGTGGTATGGCAGCCATCCTAGCGACCGACGGCGCGGGGCGCAAGAAAGGACCGGCTGCAACGCGGCTACCGCTGCTGGCGTTCCTCGCGCAGGGTGATGAGCGCCAACGGAACCGACGAAACAATCACCAGCAGGAGGGCCGGCGCCGCTGCGCGGGCGAAGAACGCCTCTTCCGCCGCTGCCCAAACCGACGACGCCAGCGTCGTGAAACCAATCGGGCTCAGGATGAGCGTGGCCGGCAGTTCCTTCATGGTCAGCAGGAATACCAATGCCGCCCCGGTGAAAATGCCGGGGCGAATCAGCGGCAGCGTAACCGTGAATAACACCGCCAGCGGCCGTTTGCCCAGACTGCGCGCCGCTTCTTCGACCTGGGGACGAACCTGTGCCAGCGAGGTTCGGAGCGACCCGACGGCAGCCGGCAGGAAGAGTGTTACATACGCCACCGCCAGCATTGCAATGGATTGGTACAGCCACTGAGCATAGTTGGCTCCGAAGTACACCAAGCCCAACGCGATGACGATTCCCGGCAGGGCGAATCCGACAAACCCCAGCCGCTCCAGCCACCTACTGAACAAACCGGGGTAACGCACGACCAGCACGGCGATTGGCGCAGCGCACACTACCGTCAATGCCGCCGCCATCACCGACACGGCGACCGAGTTTGCCGCCGCCCGCCACAGCAGAGCCAGCGGTTCCCCGGCGGCCACTCCCCGCACCGTCCAGAACACCAGCACGCCCACGGGCAATCCCAACGCCACCAGCGCGGTCAGTCCGCAGTAGACGAGAGCCGGCCAACGCCAGAGTCCCAACGGCACCACCTCCGGGAGACGCGTCGCGCCGGCGCCGCTGCGGTAGTAACGCATCCGACCTCGCGCCGAGTGCTCGCCCCAAACCACGGCCAGCGCGAGGGTGATGAGCGCCAGCGACCAGGCCGCAGCCAGGGTGCGATTCAGAGCCGCGCCATACTGGATGAAGATGCTCCAGGTGAAGGTTTCGTAGCGCATCATGGCCACGGCGCCAAAGTCGCTCATGGTGTACAGCGCGGTGAGCAGTCCGCCGGCCAGTATCGCCGGGCGCAGCAGCGGCAGGGTTACCCGCCAGAAGGTTTGCCAGCGGTTGTGGCCCAGCGCCCGCGCCGATTCCTCCAGCGATGCGTCGAGATTCCACAGGGCCGCCCGCACCGTCAGCAGGACATAGGGAAAACTGATGATGATGAGGGTGAACGCTGCGCCCGGAAAGCCGTAGATGCTAGGCAGCCGTTCCACGCCAAAGGCGACTTCCAGCCAACCTTGCAGGATGCCGCGCGGCCCCAGCCCGATGGCAATGGCAAATCCCACGATGTAGGACGGCAACGCCAGCGGCAGCATGGTCGCCACCCTCCAAAACCTGCGCCACGGCAGGTCGGTACGCACCGACAACCACGCCAGCGGAACCGCGATGACGATGCAGCCCACCATCACGGCGGCCATCAGGGACAGCGTGCGCAGCACCACCCACAACGTGCGGGTGCGGAAAATCAGCTCGGCGGCATCAGGGCCGGCTCCGACGGTGCGGATGGCAAGGTACACGGGTGCAATCAGCAGCAGGGCGGCAATGACCAACGCCGGCAGCCAGATCACCGCCGGCGGTCGCGCGGCGCCCACGAAGAGGCGGCTGATGACAGAGCGTGGGGTAACGGGGTTCAGCATGGATGGGACGGAATTACACCATTGGCGGGTTCGGACTCAGCCTGATTGTTCACCGGGGAGACGTTGGCGTAAGAGGGGTTGGGACGCTGCTATGTCTGGAGGTTTATGGTATCAAAGTTATACTGGCCTCGCCGGGAGGAGGGTTCCGGCGGGGCCAGTGGCCTGAGAGTAGGCGGGTCGGGGTGTTGCCGCCGCTATGGCAACGCTCCGACTTTTTGCAGCAAGGCTTGCGTACCGGCCAGGTCCGACAGATCGGCCAGGGTAATGTCAGGCTGAGCGATGTCGGCCAGCGGAGTTAGCAAAACTGAGGGCCGGACATCTGCCACCAATGGGTATTCGAAGGTTGAACCGGCGAAATACTGCTGACCCACCTGGCTCAACAGGAACCTGATGAATTGCTCGGCGTGCTCCGGGTTGTCGGCAGTGTTCAGGATGCCAGCCCCGGAAACCAGGACGATGGAGCCGGGCCCGCCGGCGCGCAGGTGGGCATTGCGGGCCGGGAACTCTGCGCCCTCTTCGGCCAGGAACCGGTACAGGTAGTAGTGGTTGACCAGCCCGACATCGATCTCCCCGGATGCCGCCGCTGCAACCTGCGGGGTGTTCTTGGGATAGTCCCTCACGTCGTTGGCCAGCATCGCGCGCAGCCATTCCTCGGTGCGTTCCTCACCCCAGCCGACCCGGAGCGCCGTAACCATTGCCTGGAACGAGCCGTTGGTGGGCGCCCATCCGACGCGGCCTTTCCACTCAGCCTGCGTGAATCCCCACAGATCGTCGGGTAGATCGGCTTCGCTTAGTATGTCGGTGCCGTACACCACCACGCGGGCCCGGCCGGTAATGCCGACCCAATGGCCGGCGGACGAACGCGCCCACTCCGGCGTCAACTCGATGAGGTCGGCCGGCAACGTTGCCATCATACCGGACACGGCGGCGAGGCCACCGGGGTCTTGCGCGTAGAAAACATCGGCTGGCGAGTTGTGGCCCTCTTCCAGCAAGGTGGCCGCCAGCTGGCCGGTGCTGGCATATTTGACCTGCACGTCGATGCCGGTTGCGCCCTTGAACTGCTGGATGATGGGGTCAACCAGCGACTCGCTGCGACCGGAATAGATGACCAGTTTGCCGGGGTCTTGCCCTGGCGCGGTTTCCGTCACCAACCGCGTCACCTCAACTTCCCGCGTAACTTCCACTGGGGCAACCGGCATGGGGGCAACCGGATTGCCGGCGCACGCCATCACGGCGATTGCCAGCATCGCAGTGAGCGCGGCTGGCACGAGGTGTCGGTTACCACGCCAAACGTTCGAACCGACCTTCATCCTGCTAATCTTCATTATGGCAACCTCCAGCCTTCGTCCGGGAATCCCGAATTGATTGGTTTGATACGACACCGCGAATGTGGCGCAACGATGCTTTGACATCAACAGACCAATAAGCCGCATATCGTGGTAGCGCACTCCTAATATTAGTACGGACTTATTTTCGTGTCAAGCCCGTATTTACGACTGATTTCAGCGGCGATTATGCTCCCACTGTCGGCGTACTCGAAAATGTCATACGCACGGCGGGAGCATTATCGCTATTGTCCTGCCACCGACGGCAGTAATTTCGAGCCGCCGCCACTGAATATCACCCTTCGACGCTGGGAATGAGCCGGGAATGAGATTGTGATTTCCCTTATTGGACGTCTCCGGAATGTATTGACAAGGAAATATCGTGTCGGTAGACTGACGCCAACAATCAACGGCCATTGACTTGAGCACCGTATGCACACTAACAATGCTGTTCGCCCGGTCTAAACAAAACACACAGTCTGCCAGCGTCGCCGCCGTATCCGAGGGCTGTGCCCTGGAATTGCGGGGCGTAAGCAAATCCTTTGGGGCGACGCCAGCGGTTGCCGATGTCAACATTGATTTGCGGCGCGGCGAGATTTTGTGCCTGCTGGGCCCCAGCGGATGCGGCAAAACCACCACCCTGCGCCTGATTGCCGGTTTTGACACCCCCGACAGCGGTGTTATCAGAATTGGCGAACGCACGGTGTACGGTGTGGGCGCCAACGAGAGCCCGGAACGCCGACGCATCGGTATGGTGTTCCAGGAGGGCGCGCTGTTCCCGCATCTGACGGTTGAGCAGAACATTGCATTCGGTCTGCCGAGGGGACGCCAGCGCAAACCGCAAGTCGCTGAGTCGCTGCGCACGGTGGGGCTGGAAGGCTACGGCGAACGGTATCCCCACGAACTGTCGGGCGGGCAGCAGCAGCGGGTTGCGCTGGCCCGTGCTTTGGCCCCGGAACCTGACCTGATCCTGATGGACGAGCCGTTTTCCAGCCTGGACCCGGGCTTGCGCGACCAACTGCGTCAGGATGTGGCCGCCATCCTGCGCGCGCGCAACGCCACCGTGGTTTGCGTGACTCACGACCAGGAAGAAGCGATGCAGTTGGGCGACCGCGTGGCCGTGATGCAGGACGGGCGCATCGAGCAACTGGGCTCGCCGGAAGAGGTGTTTCATCATCCTGACACCCAGTTTGCGGCCGAGTTTTTCGGTACGGCGGACTTCCTGCCGGCGTGGCGGGACGCCGAATATCTGGCCAGCGAAGTTGGCCGCGTGCCGTGGCCGGCCTCCTGTCCCACCGGCCAGCAGTTGCAGGTGATGATTCGCCCCGACTGCGTGGACATTCACCCCGACGATGCGGGCGCCGGCGTGGTGCTGCAACGGGAGTTTCGCGGCGCGTTCCACCTGTACACCGTGGGCCTGCCTTCGGGACACCGGGTGCGGGTGCTGAAGTCCCACCTGGTGTACCTGGATCCGGGCACCCGTGTTGGGCTGTCGATGCGGCAGGGGCACACCATGCAGCCGTTCGTCGACGGCATGGCGCAAGGATAGCGTCCGGGCCCGGGTTCGTGGGGGCGACGTGCGTTGCCTTTCCTCCATCGTGCGTACCCACTTTGTCATTGCGAGCGCAGCGCGGCAATCTCGTCGCCGCAGCAATGGTCGCCATAGCAATGATGGTTCGCTGACGTGTGTTCAACCTCATCGAGATTGCCACGTCCCTCGACAAGCTCGGGATGAGCGGGGGTTGTTGGGTGGCCCTTTGGTAGGCTCAGGATGAGCGGGGTTTGGCCCCGCTGACGCGGGTTCTGCAACTCTGGGGCAATTGGGGTATAATTTTTCCATTCCCAGCGGGGTGTGTCGCACCCTCCCAAGAGAGCAACTTGCCACGTCCTCGTAAATCCGTTCCTGAAACCACAACGCACGGCCACGATGGGGCCGAAAGATTGTCTCCGGTTACGGAGAACTATCTGCTGTCGCTATACAAGTTGTGGGAAGACGCGGACATCCCCACGCTGACCCAACTTACCGAGGCGTTGCGGCAGTTGCCGCCGACCGAGGGATTGGGGACTTCGGTGCCGTCGGTGGCCGGGATGCTGCGGCGGATGCAGAAGCAGGGCCTGGTTGACATTGGGGCGGACAAGCGCATCCGCCTGACCAGCCGGGGACAGACCGAGGGCGAGAACATTGCCCGGCGGCATCGTCTGGCCGAGTGGCTGGTGGTGAGTCTGCTGGGGATGGAACTGCACGAAGCCCACATTGAGGCTCACCAGTTGGAGCACGGGATGTCAGCGGCACTGGAATCCAGGCTGATGGAACGGCTGGGGAACCCGACCCGCTCGCCTTTTGGCTGGCCGATACCGGGCACCGAGGGGTTCGCATCGGGGCCGGCGCCGGGGACGGTTACGCTGGACAACGCCACCAGCGGTGAAACCTACATGGTTGACCGGGTGCCCGAAGAAGACGCCGAATTGCTGAAGTTCCTGGGCGCGGCCGACCTGGTGCCTGAGCACCAGATTACCCTGCTGGAAGCCTTGCCGTATCTGGGGGTGATGCAGGTTGCGACCGAGGTTGACCGCATTTCCATCGGCTACAACGTGGCGCGTCAGATAGTGGTGCGCCCGATGCCGCCGCCAGTGGACGGGGACGCCGTTTAGGACTCCTCCTGGAGATTCTGTCGCACCTGGGCCCAGCCTTCCGCCATGGAACGGCTTGGCAGGTCGGGCTGGTCGGGGTTCGGGAGCACCTTGACGGCAACCAGCGTGGGCCCGGTCTGCCGCATGATTTCTTCCAGGCCGATCAGTAATTCTTCCAGGTCATCGAACCGGCGGGTGTGGGCGTAGCCGGCGCTGCGGGCCATACCCTCGAGGTCAATCTTGTTCAGACCGGGGATGGGGACGCCGTCGGTGGAAGTGTGGTCGGCGTCTTCGAGGACGAAGTGGACCAGGTTGGCGGGAGCGGCCTCGCCGATGGTGGCGAGGCTGGCCAGGTCGGTGCGGAGGGTTGCATCGCAGTCCAGCACCAATACGCGGCGGCCCGGTTGGGCGAGGGACAGGCCGAGGCCGACGGCGGGCGCGCGATCCATGCAGTCGGTGAGGTCAACGTCAAGCTCGCGGCGCTGGGAGACGGTGTGCCAGTCGCGCAGGGCGGCGGACGTCGAAACTACCAAGGCGTCGTTGCGGTGGAAGTTGATGGCGCGGGCGACTTCGTGGGAGGGAATCATTTGCGTTTACCGGGATAGACAGGATGGACAGGATAAACGGGATTTGGTTGATTGGAGATAGGATGCGCCGGTGGGCAGTGCCTTTCGATTATCGGAATGCAGCGGTCAAGAGTAGATTGGCGGGAACGTTGGTCGCTACGCCGACGAGATTGCTACGCTGCGCTCGCAATGACATTGGGGGATAATCGAAAGGCCCGGGCCGGTCAGTCGTCGGTATTGGCTGCGGGGTTGGATTCGCGGCGGATTTCGGAGCGGCGGCCGGATACCATGAGGAAGAGGCCGGCCGGGATGAGGGCTGCGCCGGGGATGGCTTTGAGGGCGTTGCTTTCCACGAAGCCGAGCCAAAGCAGGTAGAATCCGGCGACGACGACGGCCGAGGCGATGAGGCGGGAGAGGATGTTGCGGACTAAAAAGTTTATCATGGAGGGTTTTACCCTTACCTTGACCTGCTTCCGTTGAGGGTCGTCGCGTCGGGGATTTCACCCTCACCCTAGCCCTCTTCCATCGAGGGAGAGGGGATTTTCTGGATTTCGGCTTTCACTGGAATGACGGTAATTGTCAACGCACCCTAGTCGCTCACGCGTACCTACTTTGTCAAACCAAACCGGCCTACTGTCATTGGGAAGGGCGCCCACCCCCACCGGTGATTGTGAGGAGCGCAGCGACGTGGCAATCTCAATGAGGTTGAACACAGGTCGGCGAACCACCGTTGCTACGGCGACTAGATTCCCAACCCCCGCATCGAATACGGGCTCGCAATGACAGATTAAAGTGGGTACGCGTGAGACCCTAGTCGTCGGCCAGGGCGGCGGTTACTTCGGTGTAGGCTTGTTGGGCGCTGCGGGTGCCGCGCACGCGGAACTGGACGGGGGTGTTCTCGATTTCCGGTTCTACCGACAGGTGGATGAAGACGGGGCCTTCAGCCGCCAGCACCTCGTCGATGCCGTTGGTGAGGTCTTCCAGGTTGTCGTAGGAGAAGACGGCGGCGTAACCGGCGCCTTTGGCGACTTCGGTCCAGTCGGTGATGCCATCAGAGCCGGGGATGGGTTGGCCGCCGGTGACGGCGTAGACGCCGTTGTTGAAGAGGAAGTGGTAGAAGTTTTTGGGCTGCTTGGTGGAAGTGGTAACCAGAGAGCCCAGGTTCATGAGCAGGCTGCCGTCGCCATCGAGGACGAACACCTTGCGGCCGGGCTGGGCCAGGGCGACGCCCAGACCGACGTTGCTGGCTTTGCCCATTGCGCCGGAGATGGGGAGGTCGAGGTTTTCGTTGGAGGTCACGGTAGGCAATCCGAAGCGGACGTTGCCGGCGTTCATGGTGGGGATGATTACGGCGTCGTCGCGCTTGCTGTCGATGACGCGGACGGCGTCGGTGTTGTTAATCATGGGGATGTTCTCCTGGAGGCGAGGGCAACCACAAGGGTTGCCCCTACGGGTTGTGGTGGGATGGGGTGATGCTTCGTTATGAGCCGAATTCGGTGCCGATCAGGACGCCAACGGGCCGATTGAGGCGCGCGGCTTCATCGAAAGCGATGCTGATGCGGTCGGCGTCATCGTCGGTTTCGACCAGGTAGTAGTTGATGCCCCAGGCGTGGAGGATGTGCTCGATGAAGCGGCCGGCGGAGTCGGGAGTGGGGCCGCGCCGGGTCCAACCACGGTAGCCAATGAGCATCACGAGGGGCTGGTTCAGGTCGAGGCTGAGGCCGCGGATGGAGTCGCCGGCTTCGAATATGCCGGTGTTCTGGATGAGGACTACGGGCTTGGCGCCACCGACCCACAGGCCAGCGGCGACGGCCATGGTCTCGCCTTCACGGCACACCGGAACCAGGTCCAGGGTGGGTTCTTCCATCATCATGTTATAGAGGAAGTTGGTTTCGCTGTCGGGGAGCCAGACGACGTGGGAGACGTGGTTCTTTTTAAGTTCGTTCACAAGGGAAGCTGGGTGCAGTATGGATTCGTGGACTTCCGTGGTCATTATCGAGACTCCTTGAGCGAAGTGGAATAGGTTGCAGCATCAAATGAATTCGCAGGCATTATATGGTGTGGGTATTTGGGCGTCAACGTGGGGGCTTCGCCAGTAACTGTTCAGAGTTGGTTAGGTGGATTGGCCGATAGGGGTTCTGGGAGCCTTGCGCTGCCGGTGGTGGTTGTGTCATATAGTGGGTATGGATACGGAAATTGACCTCAAGACTGCCGACCGGGATGTCCTGATTGCCAGCATTGTCCGGCAGCAAGCCAGCATCGTCCGGCAACAGGCGATCATCGAGCGGTTGGAGAAACGGATTGCCCAATTGGAGGGGCCGGCCAAGCCAAGCGGCTCGGGTCGGATGCCCGGTCTGCAGCCCAAATCTGACCGGAAACCGGCCCAGCCCCAGCAACCACGCCAGCGCCGTCCCCACGGCTTTGCCCGCACCCGCATGACGCCGACCCAGCGGGTGGAGCACGCGTTGGAACAGTGCCCCGACTGTGGAACTCAGCTGGCCGGCGGCTGGACCCAGCGCACTCGGGAAGTCATTGACTTGCCCCAAGTTCCGGTGCAGATTACCGAGCACGCTTACATCGCCCGCACCTGCCCGGGCTGCCGACGCCGCTGTGTGCCACCGGCGCAACTGGACGGCGTGGCGCTGGGGCGGCAGCCTCTGGGGGTCAATGTAATGAGCCTGATTGCCGCCCTGCGGGAGGAGGCCCGGCTGCCCTTCCGCACCATCCAGTGGTACCTGGGCGCCGTGCATGGGCTGCGCCTCAGCACGGGCGCCATCGTGGACGCCACCCGAAAAGTGGCGGGCAAAGGGCAGCGCAAGCTGGCCGGCATACTGGAACGGATCCGAGGCAGTCCGGTGGTCCATGCCGACGAAACGGGTTGGCGGGAGAACGGCAACAACGGCTACGTCTGGACCTTCAGCACTCCCGCCGAGCGGTACTTCCTGCGACGGGGGCGGGGCAAGGTGGTGGTGGATGAAGTCCTGGGCGAGGAGTTCTCCGGCGTGCTGGTCAGCGATTTCTACGCCGCCTACCACCACTACGACGGCCCCAAACAACGCTGCTGGGCTCACCTGCTGCGGGACATCCACGACCTGCGTACTCTCTACCCTGATGACGACCGGCTGACGCGGTGGGCTGACGCCGTCCACCAACTCTACGTGCCAGCCAAAACCTTCACCCACCCGTCGGGGCAGCAGCGGCGCACCGCCCAACTGGCCCTAGAACGCCGCCTGATGGCCCTCTGCCGACCCTACCTGGATGACCCATCGGCAACCCAGGCCAAACTATGCCGACGCATTGAACGCCACGTCAAAGAGCTCTTCGTCTTCGTGGCCGAACCGGCAACGCCGCCGGACAACAACGCCGCCGAGCGCAGCCTGCGCCCGGTAGTGGTCAGCCGGAAGATCAGTGGTGGCACGCGCTCAAACCAGGGCACTGCAACCAAGATGACGCTGGCGTCAATCTTCGGCACCTGGCGGGCCCAGGGCTTGAACCCCCTCACCGCCTGCCGACAATTACTCACTTCCCCTCAACCCTGAACAGTTACGGTCGTAACTGTTCAGAGTTGCGGGGATCTGCCGACTATTCGGCCTATTGTGGAGGGGCAGCCAAGCACGGAATGTCCAAAGCAAACCGTTGCCGTCCCCTCAAACGTGAACAGTTACTTACGGTCCAACAGGTTGAGCAACTCCGGTATGGCGGTGATTGCATTGGATTTCGCGTCCACCCTGGTTTGACCCAGCGCCAGGGAGTTTTCCGAAGCCCAGGCACTGACCATGTGGATGGCCGCCTTCCCCGAGTTGCGGTCGTGAGAGCGCCGCAGGGTCTTCCCATCCAGCGCAATCACTGGGCCTCGGGTCAAACGGTTGACGCTGCGCACCCATGCCATGAAGCAGTCGCGGAATTGTTCCGGGTCAATGCGGGCGAACACCCGCGCAAAGGTGTCGGGACAGGGTACCTCGTTGGGCCAGTCCAGAAATCTCTGGAACCATTCGTACTTGCATTTGACGAACAATTCAACATCGCTCCAACCTGCGGCGCCTCCGGTAACTGCGCAGATCGTCATGGCAATGATGTCCAGGAGTTGATGCCGCTGGCCCTGGTCCCTTCTGGGATCCTCCAAATTGCCGAAATGTTCGCCCCAGCGGCCACCCGCACTACTGCTCATCACCACCATCCATCCCATCGTATTCAGGAACCCCCCTATGTTAGCAGCCCCTGCCCTCCTTTGTGGGAGAATGCGGTTGCCCTGGCATCCGCCCAGGGTCTTTCGGTTCTACGGCATATAGTGGCGACTCATACATTGCCCCTACCCCGAGCGTATGTTGCGAGTAGGGGCAACCCTTGTGGTTGCCCTGTTTCCTGCCACCTGCTCAAGAACCGAAAGACCCTGCCCGTGACACCCACCCCTTGACCCTTCCGATTTCTCCCCTCTAACATCAATCGTGTCAGGCAAATCCACCAGTTCGAACATCCAGTCGGAGCAGGGGCCGGGTTCTTACGGCCAACCCCGTCAGCAAAAATCACAACACGTCGGGTCTCGGGTGTAGCAGATTCATTCCACTGCGCTGCCGAGCCTGTACAGCGGCGACAGCCCAGCGCCCCGTCTTGCAGTAGTCCTCGCGGCTGCCGATTAGGAGCGGAAAAAGTAAGTGAAATGCGTTGTGTACCCCGGCCGTACGCTGACCCAGAACTCGCGCCCCTGCTCCGCAAACCACCAACCCACCGCCTGACCACCACCAACAGCATCACCGCCTGACCCAAAGGAGCCGCCATCCCCAACACCCGCCAAACCCACTCGCCCTGCTCCGTCCAGGGGCCGCCCAACCTACTCCGGCTCACCCAACCCGGCCGCCAGTTTCCGCACCAACTCCGCCGCTGCCGCGCTGGTGTCATCGCGGGCCAGGGCGTATTCCAGGGATGCGCGCAGCAGACCCAGGGGGGTGCCGCCGTCGTACCGGATGCCGTCGAACTCGCAGGCGTACAGCGCAACGTCTTCCATCAGCAGCGACAGGCCATCGGTTAGCTGGATTTCTCCCTTTGCGCCGGGTGGCGTGCGTTCCAGGCAATCAAAAACCTGTGGCGGCAGAATGTAGCGTCCCACGATGGACAGGTTGGACGGCGCGGTGCCCGGCGGCGGTTTCTCCACCAGCCCGTGAACCCGGTGGCGTCGTTCCCCGTCGGGTTCGGCATCAACCACACCGTAGTTATGCACAACCTCCCAGGGCAAACGCTCCACGGCCACGGAGGCGACCGCATTGCTGTCCTGCCCGGCAGTGGCCGCCAACATCTGCGACAGGACGCCGGGGGTGTGGGCGATAATGTCATCGGGCAGTATGACGGCAAACGGTTCGTCGCCAACCGCGTCGCGGGCGGTCAAAACCGCATGACCCAACCCCAACGGCTCCTCCTGAATCACGAAGGACACCTCGGCCAGATCGGTGCCCGAACGCACCCGATCCAGCAGTTGCTGCTCCCCGGCCAACCTTGCTTCCAGGTCGGGACGGGGCCGGAAATACTCGGCGATGCCTTCCTTCCCAGGCGATGTAATGACAATCACCTCGCTGATGCCAGCTTCGGCCGCTTCCTCAACTACGTATTGGAGCATCGGCCGGTCGAGGATGGGCAGCAGTTCTTTGGGCACAGAGCGGGTTATCGGCAGGAACCGCGTGCCCAACCCGGCGGCGGGAATGATGGCTTTGCGCAGCATTAGTTGCGTCCCTGCTCTCGTTACACCGGCGCCCGGCGGGTGTGCCAGTCGGTGGCTTGTTGGTAGGCATAGGCCGCCCGCAGGATGGCGCCCTCCGCGAACGGCCCGGCGCCAATTTGCAGTCCGATGGGCAGTCCGTCTGCGGTGAATCCGCCCGGCACCGACACTGCCGGCATTGCCGCCAGCGGGTAGCATCCCGTGTACGACCGACGAAAGAAGAACCGTTGGCGCACGTCTTCGGCGCTCTCAAAGGGCGCAGTGAGCGCATCGTGGCGGGGCGCCGGATACGGAGCAGTCGGCGAAACCAGCACGTCAACGTTGCGGAACGCTTCCTCAAACTGACGTCGCAACAGGACGCGGGCTTTCATGGCGCGGTTTTGCACCTTGGCCGGCACCAGGGCGGCGCTCTGTAATCTGGTGCGCGAGGCGCGGTCCAGCTGCTCCGGTGCGCGGCGCATGAGTTCGTCGCGGGCGCCAGCGCCTTCGGTGTCGGCGATGCCCACGAAGATAGCGCCGGCGATTTCGGTAAGAGGGACTGATACGTCCACAATCTCGGCGCCCAGGCCGGCCAGTGTTTCCAGCGCGCGCTCAGTGGCCTGGCGCACATCGGGGTGCATATCGGGCGCATCGCACAACTCGCGCAGACGGCCCACTCGCATCCCGCGCACGTCGCCGCCCAGCATGGCCAGATAGTTGGGCACGGGGCGCCGGCTGGTTGTTGGATCCAGCGGGTCATAACCGGCGATGGCCTCCAGCACCAGCGCGCAATCTTCCACCGTCTTGGTCATTGGCGAAGCGGCATCCATAAACCAGCACATCGGCGTGATGCCGAACCGGCTGATGCGGGTGAAGGTGGGACGCAAGCCAACCGCGTTGCAGTATGACGCCGGCCCACGACCGCTGCCGCCAGTGTCCTCACCCACTGATGCCGCCAGCAGGTTCGCCGCCAATGCCGCGCCGGAGCCGCTGCTGGACTCGCCCGGAGTATGGTCGCGGCGCCAGGGATTTTGCGGCGTGCCGTAGGGTGGATCGGCAGTGCCGCCCATCGCCAGCTCGCTGAGGTTCAGCTTGCCCAACAGTATCGCCCCGGCAGCCTTGAGCCTCGCAACCACGGTGCAATCCGTGGCGGGTACATTGTCGGCGTAGGCGCGGGAACCGTTGCTGGTCAGGATGCCGGCGGTGTTGAACTGGTCTTTGATGCCGATGGGCACACCGAACAGTGCGCCGTTGCAGCTGTCATCGCCTCGCCGCCGGGAGTCATCAGCATCCGAGGCGGCTCCCAACGCTTCTTCACGGCACACCGTGATATACGACTTTATTTCCCCATCCAAAAGGTCGATACGACGCAGATAGGCGTTCACTGCATCGGTGGCCGTAAAGTCGCCGGAGCGGATCGCGGCCGCCGTCGCCTGGGCCGACCGGAAAACGATGTCGTCGGGGTTGGTTGGTGTAGTCAATGGGAAGCTCCGTTCAGTCCGCGGCGTCCGGGTCCGGGAATATGGTTACCGGTTCCAGCCCTTCCAGATCCAGCTCACGCAGTCGATCCAACTCTTGCATGAGGCTGCCGAAACGGTTGGCAACCTCTGGCAAATCAGCATCTTCAATAGGTATGCCGACCAGCCCGGCCAGCAACCTGACCTGACCTTCTGGCGAGTTATCGGTGGTCATCGGCACGTTACTCCCGGCTTAACAAATATGGGTGCATCGGTACGATACGGGATTGGCATTACGGGTGTCAAACCGGCGAGATGTGTTCTCATTGCACAGTGAACAACCGTCACCGATTTCTGAAAAGAACCTGGGCGGCGAAGGATTTGCGTTCGGAGACGGTGGCAGCCATAAAGTTGGTGATTGCCGCTTCTGCCCGATTTATCCAGTAGACCGTGTAGAAACGGGTAAATTCAGCGTCGGGGTCGTAGTCGGCGCGATGTCGTTCGTCTTGCAGTGCTACGAAGGTATTAGCGAAGTCTTGAATTGCGGTTGGGAAGGCGTCTGATCCACGCTGGATTTGACTCTTGGCAAATCCGTGCCCTAAAGCTCGATAGGTTTGCGTCCAGGCCGGCAGACTGCGAAATTGTGGGGACGCGCCGATTAGCGTGTCTGCGTTGCTATTCGCCAGCGCGTGAAACACGGCGTAGTACGCGGCGCTGATAGCTTTGCGCAACCGGGCCTGCTGCGGGCGACCTCGAGTCTCTCCGTGTTCTGGCGCCGTCGCCAACAGCCGCGCAATGGCGATAAGTTGTTCCCAATTCACTGACTTAATTCATCGTAAGGGGTGGATTGCACCATTTCGGCCCGCAAGCCACTCTCGGTCTTGTCAATGTACGATTTGAACCACAGGTCGTATTCGGACTTTTCGATGTACGCTTCAGTAGGGATGCTGGCGATGCCCATTTCGATGAGTTCCGGCCGCATCCGCCGGTAGAGTCCGTTAATCCAGTGGGGGTCAAGCAACTCGCCGTCGCCGTCAAAGATGGTGTAGATGTGCAGGTATTCGTCGCCCCACTGGTCCAGCCTGGGTATTACCCGTATGTCCCCGAATACCAGCTGGTCGCCGAATTTGCTTTCCAAGTGTTTGCGGATGATTGCCGCGACCTGCGCCCTGACTGATTTCGCTGTGGTCATGGTGTGACTCTCCCAGACCTGGTTCTGATGCAATCTACGATATGGGAATCGCCTCGCCGCTGTCAAACCGGCCAATCCGTGCCACCCGGCCCTCACCCCAACCACCGCTCGAACCAGTCCATCATCCGTTGCAGGTACGCCTGTCGTAAAGCGACGTGGCCGGTGCGCAGGAACCCGTGGCCGCAGCCGGGGAAGCGCACCATTTCCACCGCTTTGTCCAGTCGTTTCAGCATCTGGAAATACTGCTCACTTTGGCCGATGGGACAGCGGGCGTCAGCCTCGCCGTGGAGCAGCAGCACCGGCGTGTTCACCTGGGGCGCAAAGGTGATGGGAGAACGCTGCAGCAGTCGGTAGGCCAGGCTGTCCACACCCTCCGCCAGCTCGGTTGCCATCGGTACAGTGGCGGGCGCCCCACCCGATGGCCGGGCTGACCACTGGGTCTCGCCGAAGCTGGCCGCGATGTCGGAAGTGCCGTACATACTCCAGAGGTCGATACAGGGGGCGCCGGCAACGGCAGCACGGAACCGGTCATCGTGGCCGATGGTCCAGGTGGTCATAAAGCCGCCGTAGCTATAACCGTGGATCAGGAGGCGGTCGCTATCCACATAGGGTCGTTCGCAAACGGCGTCTACCGCCGACATCAAATCCTGGTAATCCTCGCCTCCCCAGTCGCCCAGCACCGCATCAACAAACTCCTCGCCGTAGGTGGATGAGCCGCGGGGGTTGACGGCCAGCACCAGGTAACCAGCCGTGGCCGGCACCTGATGCCAGGGCACAAAGGAGTCGTAGAATGCCCCATTGGGCCCGCCGTGAATCTCCAGCAGCATCGGGTAACGTTGTGTGGCATCGAAGCCGGGTGGATGATACAGGCGACATTCGATGTCCCACCGGCCGCGGTTGATGGCGAACTTTTCCATTGCTGCCGGCGGGTGTTCAGCGAGCCAGCCGTCGTTGTGGTCGGTAATGCGGCGGCGGGCGCGGTCCGAACCGTCAGGTCCGTGCAGCGTCAGCAGGTACATTTCCGGCGGCAATTCGGGGGCGGATGATGTCAGCGCGACCTGAACCACGGCGGCATCCATCGCGATGCCCGACACCAGCTCTCCGCCTTCCGTCAGCGCCACCGGGTCCGCATCGGAGCCGGCCGACGCGACCGCTAGCGAGTACAGCCGCGTTTCGCCGGCAGCGTCGGCCAGGAACAGAATGCGCCCCTCGTTGCCCCCGTTAGAATCACCGGTAACCCAGCGCAGTTCCAGTGGCGGGTAAATGCCGGGGTAACCCAGGCAGGGCCGAATGCGGCCGTCGGTGATGCGGCGCGGCCTCTCGCCGGGCTGCAAAATGTACAGGTAGGCTTGCCACAACACCGTCAGGCCATCGCCGGTGGCTCCCGCCGCGGCCAGCTTTTGCCCGTCGGGAGACCAGATGACGGCAGCGGCGTCGGTCAATCCCTGCGACCACAATACGGGCGTTGGCATTTCAACATCGTCCGCAGCGTCGGCTGGCACGTCGATGACGTAGACCTCGTTGGTTGCAGTAACGTCCCGCGCATCGGACCGACCGGATATGAAGGCGATCCGGTTGCCATCCGGAGACCAGGCCGGCGCCATGTCGTCCCAATCGCCATCGGTGAGCTGGGTTGTTGCGCCGGTGGCGGCGTCCGCAGTGAACAGGTGGAAGTGACCGTCGCCGCGCCATCCGATGGCGTCGTGGCGATAGCGAATCCGATGTACCTCGCGCACTTTTGGCTCATCGGGCCGAGTGGCGTCGCTGGGCGCGCCATCGTCGGGGCAACAGTCGGCGACCACCACGAGGCGGGATGAGTCGGGAGACCAGGCGAATTCGCGGACGCCGGTTGCCATGTTGGTCAGTCGCGCCGCTTCACCGCCGTGAGCCGGCATGGTCCAAACCTGCCGGGGGGAGTCAGGGCCGTCAGCGCCGGGCCGCAGGAATGCCAGCGTGTTGCCGTCGGGCGAGTAGCGGGGGTGGGTGTCGGCGTTGCCGCGAGTGAAGGGTTGCGGCCTGTCGGCACCGCCGGCTCCCGGCACGGCAGCTCCCGGCCTGGCAGCTCCCGGCACGGCGGCTCCCGGCACGGCGGTATCAATCCGGTAGATGCGTGAACGGCTTTCCGAGGTTGCGGCGTCAATCCAGGACAGCACGTAGGCGCACCCGCTGCCGTCGGGCAACATACTGGGATCGCCGGCAGATTGCAGATGTCGGAACAGGTCGGCCCCTATTGGTTGCGTCATTACAGGTTCACTCCCTGGCGTTGTGCGCTGAATCCGGCAGCATCGAGACGGGTAATATCCCGAAAATGCTCCGGCAATTTTAGCGTGGTTTCAACATTGAGCCTTGACGTATCAAGAATTGGTGAATATAATAACAGTAATCGCAATATGGTATGTGGTTGAACCCCACACAGGAGGAAGCAACGATGGTTACTGTCAACGAACGCCTGAACGCCGAACGCCTTGACCAGCGGCCCGGGTTGCTGAACGAGTTGGTTGAGCAGGACATGGCCGATATTCTGACGGAATACGGGGCCCGCCTGGAAGACCAGACGCCCGAACGGGTGACCTACCGCCCCTTCCCCAGCCTGGGCTACAGTGTGCCCATGGCCGGCGTGCGCTACTACTCCTACATACCTGACAAATAAGCCGGCCCGACAAATAGGCCGGCCCGACAAATAGGCCGGCCCGACAAATAGGCCGGCGTACCAGGGGCGGGCCGTGGGCCGGCAACCACTGGGTTCGACCGAGCAGTGGGTTGCAGGCCATTGAGTGGGGCCGGGGAATTTCCCCGGCCCTTTTGATTGTCCGGCATCCAGCGAGTGGAAGCAGATTGTCGCCTAGTACCGCATCAATCTAGGAATCGCAGCCTTTCTCATCAGGATTCACCACGGGGACAATGCGAATCACGGGAGGTATCAAACCCTTCCTGAAGAACGGAAAAGGCGATTCGATGCGAAGGTTAGAATCCTTTTTGATGAGTTTGTGTGGTCCGAAACGCTGACCTTTTTCTTCATTCCAAACCGCTTCTTTCAGGGCCCATGCGTCATCTTTGTGTCCCTGGGTACCTTTGTTCCCTCCGCTCTTGAATGAAACGTGGCCCTCGAACAACCTCACTGTGCGTTGCCGCGTCTGACACTCGTATAGTGCCCGCAGAAACATTTGGGCAGCGAGAAGCGTCGTGGCACCTGCGTTGTAATGCCAAAATCGGTTCTTGCCTTCCCAGGTATCACAAAGCCGAAGAGCAGCACCGTTATCCGGTCGAAGTGCTACTGACAGTGGAGCTTCGATCAATAAGTTCAGGGGTGGTTTACCACGGTCCTCAACCTTCTTAATCGCCAATGCGACCAACTTTCCGAAATTGATGGCGTCGAGTGTGCCTGGGCCATGCCAAACACCGCAGGATCTCGTCGTTGGACTTGCGCCGATGTCGACGATTAGCCAATCACCGCAATGTTCGTTAATTTGGTCGACCCGCCCCGCGATTATTGGGTATGCCGCCATCTTTGCGCCTCCGGTCATTCCAAGATTGATTCAGTACTAGTCTCCCGCGTAACCGCGATTGCTGCTCTCCGCCTCCATGTGTGCCCGGATGTTGATTAGCGCCGACGCTCCTTCACCGACCGCCGCTGCGACCTGTTTGTGCTCCCTGCGCGGGCGTCTCCGACGGCAATCGGGGCGCCACAGCGCGCCGTAAACCGTCAGGTTTGGCTCCGCTGGCGTGGTCACAATATCACTCCATCCTGACGCCATTGGTTGATCTCAGATAGTGGGTAGCCCAGCTCCTCAAGGACTGCATCCGTGTGCTCCCCCAGCGCCGGCAGCGGGCCGGCTTGCAACGGCGTTTCGCTGAAGGACACCAGCGGCCCGGCCATGCGCACCGTGCCCAGGTCGCGATGGTTCACGTCGGCAATCAAGTTGTTTTCCAGCGCCTGTGGGAGGTCAAACAGTTCTTCCACAAATCGCACCGGCCCGGCGGGCACTCCGGCGCCGTCCAGCAGGCTGAGCCAATCCTGGGTTGTTCTGCTGAGAAACACCGCTTCCGCAGCGGACATCAACTGCTCGCCAAACTCGGCAGCTGCGGGGGAGCGCTGGTCGTAGCCATCGTCGAACCGGATGTCGTGCAGGCCGGTCACCTCCAGCATCCGGCGACGGAGCGGGTCGTTGAGACAACCTACGACCAGCATCCCGTCGGCGGTCTGGTAAAAACGATAGTAAATGTTGCCGGGCGACTGGAAGTGCTGACCCTCGTAGACGTCCAGTATCTCGGTGTAGGGGACGCCGGCGGCGCGCATTACATCCAGGGATTCGCGGATTTGCCGGTGCGCTTCGGCATCAATGTTTTCGATGCGAACGAAACGCATCCCGAGCATCATCAGGCTGGTTCCGAGCAGGGATGCCTCCAGTTTCTGGCCCACGCCACCGTTGCGCTCCCGGGCGAACAGCGCTCCGCAGACCGCCCACGCCTGCGCCAGACCACACGCCGAATCCACCAGCGGACTGGCGACGATTTGTTGGGGGACACCGCGCAGCGTCTTGCCCTCGCTGGTGGCAATGCCCGACATACCCTGGATGATGATGTCGTAGCCGGGGCGGTAAGCGTCCGGGCCGTTGTGCCCAAACGCCGACCCTTCGCAATAGATGATATTCGGATTGATTGCGGAAAGCGTTTCGTAGTCGATGCCGAGGCGGGCCGCAACATCGGGACGGTTGTTGGCCAGAACCACGTCGGCCTGCTGGGTGAGGCGTCGCACTACGTCCGCGCTGCCCGGCCGGTTCAGGTTCAGGGTGATGGAACGCTTGCCCCGGTTGTAGGCCATAAAGGGCCGCCCTTCGGTGGGGGTAACCGCCTGGGCGCCTCGCCACAGGTCCCCCCAGGGCGGTTCAACCTTGATCACGCCGGCGCCCATATCGGCCAGCAGCATTCCGGCGGTGGGAGTGGCAATCATCGTCGAAAATTCGACAACGTTGATACCGTCTAGTGGGCCGGGCATAAGGTGATTCGACGGAGGAAGGCGTTGGCTGGCAGCATAAGGGACGCTATCAGGGTTCGGGGTTGCTGGTGGCAGGATGGGAGCCGTTGCCATTAGCGCGATTACTGATTTGCTCCACAAGCTCCAGGATACGGGTCATCATCAAATCGCTGCGCTCCTGTTGAGCGGTGAGCTGGCCAATGACCTGCTGTTGGAAAGCGCGCTCTTCCTGGCGTTCCCATCGTTGCGCTTCCCACCGCCTCTCCTGATCCTCACGCTCCGCTTCCCACCGCCTTTGCTGGGCCTGACGCTCTGTTTCTCGAGTCTCGCGCTCCGCTTCCCACCGCTTTTGCTGGGCCTGACTTTCCACCGCCCGTTCTTGAGCGCGAACCTGACTTTCCGCTTGGCGGGCCTGACGCTCTTTTTCCCGTTCTTCGCGGGCCTCTTTTTCCCAATCTGCACTGCGGAGCAGCGTCCAGAGGGTCATAAACATATCCAACACTCCGATGAAGCCGGTAGCGGCGAATACGGCCGCCGTGTTCACTATGGCCGCGGTCAAAGTTTCGGGAGGTTCTCTACCCCAAAGGGCATATACTTTTAGAGTTGCCGTTAACGCAGCGGTGGCTCCTACGGATGTAAGCGCCACGTACACAATGACCGATATGATGAGGTACGTTTTCATATAATTATAGCGGTTCTGCATTTGGCAGGCAGTTGCCTTCTATCGATTATAGCGTGGTCTACGCCAATTGCAGGCGGCCGGGGCCAAACTGTAGGGCGTCGGATGGGATCAGCGCCGCCAGGGATGCCGGGGTGTAACCGGACGGGGCGGCAGTGTATTCCAACCAGGACAGGGCTTGCGCTGCCGTTGGTTCGGGGACGGCTTTGGACTGCATCAGCACCCGGAAATCGCCGAGGCCGCCGGGCTGTGTGAGGTGGGTCAGCGCAGCGAGCCATGCCCGGCCATCGTTGGGCGGTGTGGCGAACGAACCAGGGACGAGCGAACCAGGGACGAGCGAATCAGTGATGAACGAATCAGGGGCGAACCATCCAGGGAGGTAGTCAGGCAGTTCACCGTCCGGCCCGACCGGGAGGGTTTGCCAGCCCGACGCAGCGTCAAACCTAGCGTCAACGGACGGCGGGCCGGTACGCCGGATGGTTTGCAGGCCCAACTGTTGCAGCAGCCAACCCTGGGGCACGTTGCCGATGGTGGTCAGACCGGCCCGCTCTCCCGCCCTTTGTACCGCCGTAAAATCGACCTGGGCGGTAATGTCCTGCCGGCCGGCATCCACCAGAGGCGTGTCGGTTTGAGTGTGATTGCGGTAGGTAACGAGGGTGCCGTCGCGGCGTTGGTCCGGGTCGTACAGGTCGCCGGCGGTGCGCCCGTAGTCGATGGTCAGCGCGAAGCCCGATTGCAGCGTGGCCGCTATGGAGCTGGCCCAGGCATCCAGTTGCCGGCAGATTTCGGCAGTTTGCCCATCCTCCAGCGCGATTTCAGCCTCGGCCAACCGTTGCGCCAGCAGTGGCGTGGACGGTTCTCCAGCACGCTCGATCAGGATCCCCTCGTAACCGTCGGCCACGTCGGGCGTGATGTCTACGTACAGCTCGCGGAGTTGCTGTTTCTCCATGCGAACGCGGTGGACGGGCAAAGCGTCCAGCAACTCATTGGACAACACGCAGCCGGTTACGTTCCGAATCGGCAGGCGCAAGGCATCCGCGACGATGCGGTGGGCATTGTCCAGGCGGTATTCCTGTCCGCCGTGTTCCCGTCCGCCGTTCTCCTGTCCAATATAAAGCCGACGGTCGCTGACGATGTACCGCACGGCAGCGGTGAATCCCGCAGGAAGCCAGGCGGCGGCGGTCAGGATGTCTCGACACAGCAGGCCATCCCCGGCGCCGGCTTCGACCACAACGAAGGGCGTGGGTCTGCCCAGCAGTGTCCAGCATTGAAACAGCTGCACCGCCAGCAATGCGCCGAAGGCGGGATGAACCTGAGGGCTGGTGTAATAGTCATCCAGCGGGTTGCGATCCGCACGGGTGTAATATCCACCGGGCCCGTGCAGGGCGCGCGCCATGTACTCGGCGAAGGTAATCGGCCCGCGGCGTGCGATACGGCGGCGAATCAGGCGTTCCGCCAGAGTGGGCGGGTGTGCGGCGGGAGTGGTCAAGGAGATGACTCAGGGGGAGGTTAATCAGAGGGTGTCTAAAAAAACCCTGGTGAATCTCAGGCGAGAATAGGGGAACACCCCTCACCCCAGCCCTCTCCCGCAAGGGGAGAGGGGGTTTGGTTCCGTTTAGCGGTAGAGGGGTTTGAAGAAGCTGTGCAGGAAGTTGTTGCGGTGCGCCCAGGAATGCGCTCGCTTGAGTACCGCGTCGGGTATTGGCTCAGCGCGACAGTGGGTAATGCGCAGGGTTTCGTAGCCGGACAACTCGGGTGGAGCCTCTGCGGTGTACAGCAGCTCGCATCCCTCGGCTTCGGCGTACAGTTTCATGCTGTCGAAACCCTTCACCTTCCGGCCTGGAGTCTGATAGATGAAGAGCTCAGTGCTGCCCACCAGCTCGTCCCAGTGGTCGTTGCCATTGCCGCGGCCACCGCCCTGACGGATCTGATCCCGCCCGATGCCGTAGTTGCTGAGCCGTCGTTGCTGCATAAAGATACCGCCTGTTGCGCTGGTACTAGTCATCAAATCAACGAGATTGCCGCGCTACGCTCGCAATGACAAGGTACGCGTCAGGGGTAGATTGCCCAGCCGACGCGGTCGGTTTGGGCGTGGAAGAAGTGGCCGTCGGTGGAGGTGACGAACACCTCGGTGAGGTCGGGGCCGCCGAAGCACACGTTGGTGGGACGAGTGGCGGCGACGGGGTGGGTCTCCAGCACGCGGCCGGTTGGGGAGAACACGTACAGCATGGCGCCGGGGCCGGCCGTGGGCCAGCCAGCAGTAGCGATGATGTTGCCGTCGGCGTCCAGGCACATCCCGTCGATGCCACGGTGCACCTGCGTGGCGTCGCGCCCGAAGGTGTGCAGCGTGGTGTAGGGGCCAACGGTGCCGTCGCCGGTGATGGGGTAGGCGCGCAGCTCGCGGTCAATGTCGAGGCGGTCGCTGTTGCTCTCGGCAACGTACAGCGTGTTCCCATCGGGCGATACCAGAATGCCATTGGGCATGGTGGTATCGGTAGTGGAGCGCACGGTTTGGTAGGAACCGTCGGCCTGGGGCACCGCGCACAAGACCGAGCGGTGATCCAGCTGCTCAACTTCCGAAGCGGCCACGTTGCCCGCATTCCAGGGGTTGGTGAACCAGATGCGGCCCTTGATGTCGATGGCCAGGTCGTTGGGCGTGTTCAGCGGCACGCCATCGAGGTTATCAGCGATGGTGGTAGTATCGCCATCGGCATCGAAACGGACGATTGCCCGTCCGTTCTGGCAGCAGCCGAAGAGCTGGCCCTGGGCGTTGAACGCCAACCCGTTGGTGAAATTGGTGTTCTCACGATATACGGAGCACTCGCCGGATTTGGGGTTGTAGCCATAGATGCGGCTGGCGTGGATGTGAGTGAACAGCGCCAGCTCCCCGTTCCAGGCCGGGCCCTCGGTGATGCCTCCGGGTGGGTTCTCGAACCGGTTGATGAGGTTGAAACGCCAGCTCATAGTGGCAAACTCCTTGCACAGTTGTAACGGCAGCAACCCGCGGCGATGTCGCCGGCGAACCGCTCTCGCCGGGATTGTAGCAGGCGGCGCCGTCGGGCGGCAACGGGATTGACCGGGAGACGGTAATCAAACCTGGATTCACCGGATGGACAGGGTTAAGACGAGGCCGGCCAACCCCTATCCTGCCTATCCTGCTAATCCATGCAAATTTCGGAACTCCCACTTTTGACACTGGCGCGGCGGACGGATAGCATCGCACTACGATGCCGGAGTTTTTTAACGTATTGCCGCCGGCGGAAGCATTGGCCTTGCTGCTGGAACAGTTGCCGTCCGGCGCTGCGGCCGGCACGGAGACGGTGTTGGCGGTGGCTGCGCTGGGTCGCATCGTCGCCGAGGCCGTGGTTGCTCCGGAATCGCTGCCTCCGTTTGCGCGGTCCAGCATGGATGGGTACAGCGTGCGCGCGGCCGACACCTACGGCGCAACCGAGGGGTTGCCGGCTTGGTTCAGCGTAGTCGGCGAAGTGCCGATGGGTGAGCAGCCGGCGGTTTCGCTGGGCGTCGGCCAGGCGGCGCTGGCCTACACCGGCGGGATGCTGGCGCTAAACGCCGATGCCGTGGTGATGGTTGAACACACCCAGCAAATCGACAATAGCGCCATCGAGGTGATGCGTCCGGCGGCGCCCGGCGAGAACGTGGTGCAGGTCGGCGAGGATGTAACCGCCGGCGATGTCGTCCTGCCGCCGGGACACATCATCAGGCCGCAGGACATCGGCGCCCTCGCCGCGTTGGGAGTCACTGAAATATGCGCCGGCAAACGGCCCAGAGTTGGCATCCTGTCGATGGGAGATGAGATTGTTGCGCCGGAGTGTGCGCCCGGCCCAGGCCAGGTGCGGGATGTGAACACCTACACGGTAGCGTCCCAAATCTCCAACGCCGGCGGCATCCCGATCCCGCTCGGTCTGGTCGGCGACGACTTCCAGACCCAAATGGACGCCGCCCGCGCGGGCTTTGAGCAGACCGATCTGCTGGTAATATCGGCCGGCAGCTCGGTGAGCGTTCGGGACCGCACGGTGGACATCGTGGCCGCGCTGGGTGAACCCGGCGTTTTGGTGCATGGCCTGTCCCTGCGACCGGGCAAGCCGGCCATCGTCGGGTTGTGCGATGGCAAGCCGGTGATCGGGCTGCCGGGCAATCCGGTGTCGGCGATGGTGGTGTGCAACCTGCTGGTGCGACCCACCGTGTTTCGGCTGGCCGGCTGCGCCGCTCCGCCGGAGCCGCCAACCACTACGGCCATCCTGGCTCAGGATGTGCCGTCAGCAGCGGGGCGGGAAGATTTTGTGCCGGTCAGACTGGAGACGCCCGCCGCCGACTCCGGCGAGGACGCGCTGCCCACCGCCCATCCGGTGTGGGGCAAAAGCGGGCTGATATTCACGCTGGTACGGGCCGACGGGATGCTGCGCGTGCCACCGGAATTTGCGGGGATTTATGCGGGAGAGCGGGTGCAGGTGCGGCGGTTCTGAGCGGCCAGCCGGCCCAATCCAACGCCAACCATGAACGACCGGGCAAATACACAGCCGGCGCACCGCCACCGCCGTTATTTCCTGCGGGATATTCCGCTGGAAGAGGCGTTGCGGCGCTGGTTCGGCGCGCTGGACGACGCCCGGGCGCTGGCGCCGACCGGCCCCGAACCGGCTGCGTTGGACGCCGCGGATATTGTCGGCCGGATTACCGCGGCCCCGGTGTGGGCGGTTGCATCGTCGCCGCACTACGATGCGGCCGCGATGGACGGGATTGCAGTGCACGCTGCAGATACCGTCGGCGCTACCGAAACGGCTCCCGTGACGCTGTCCGTTGGCGCCCAGGCGGTGTGGGTGGATACCGGCGATGCCATGCCGCCCGGCGCCAATGCGGTGGTAATGATCGAACACGTGCAACGGGAGGCCGGCGACGCCAGCATCGTGCGTGTGCTTGAAGCAGTGGCCCCGTGGCAGCACGTGCGCCCGTTGGGTGAGGACATCGTAGCGACTGAACTGGTGCTGCCGGAGAACCACCGCATCAGCCCGGTTGACCTGGGCGCGTGCGCCGCTGCCGGGCTGACCTCGATACCGGTGCGCCGGCGACCATCGGTGTCAATCATTCCGACCGGCAACGAACTGGTTCCGATTCACGCCACGCGCCGGCCCGGAGACATTCCCGAGTTCAACTCGCTGATTTTGGGCGGGTTGGTGCGGCAATGGGGTGGCGAACCGAAGGTTATTGAGCCGGTGCGGGATGATGCGGAGGCGATCCGCGCCGCCGCCGCTGCCGAACTGGTCGCATCCGATGTGGTGGTCATCAACGCCGGCTCGTCGGCTGGCGACGCCGACTATACGGCCGCGGTCATTGAATCGCTGGGCACGCTCCAGGTGCATGGCATCGCCATCCGACCCGGGCATCCCGTGGCGTTGGGCGTGGCGCGCTCGTCGAGCGGCGGCAAGGCCATACTGGGATTGCCGGGCTACCCGGTGTCGGCGGCGCTGACCGCCGAGCTGCTCCTGAAACCGGCGCTGGAACGGCTGCTTGGCGTCGAGATGCCGCAGCGCCCGCGCCTGACGGCCCAGATTACCCGCAAGGCGCTGTCTCCCATCGGCGAGGATGAGTTTCTGCGGGTGAAGTTGGGTCGTGTCGGCGGGCGCATGACGGCAACTCCGGTTCAGCGCGGCGCCGGCGTAGTGATGTCGCTGGTGCGGGCCGACGGCATCGTGCGCATCCCCAGCCGTTCCGAGGGTCTCGATGCCGGCGCCACCGTAGACGTTGACCTGCTTCGTGAGCTGGAGGAAGTCGAAAACACCATCGTTGCCATCGGCAGCCACGACCTGACGCTGGATTTAATGCACAGCCAGCTGCGTCGCCAGCGTCCGACGATGAGCCTGGCATCGGCCCACGTGGGCAGTCTCGGCGGTCTGGCGGCCCTGCGCCGGGGCGAAACCCACCTGGCCGGCTGCCACCTGCTGGACGCTGGCACCGGTGAGTACAACGTAGCTGACGTGCGCCGTTACCTGCCGGACACTCCGGTCGTGATTGTGCGGTTGGTGGGCCGGACGCAGGGTTTGATGGTGGCGCCCGGCAATCCGTTGGACATTACGGCGTTGGATGATTTGCTGCGATCCGATGTGCGTTTCGTGAACCGGCAGCGCGGCTCAGGCACCCGCGTTCTGCTGGATTACCATTTGGGCCAATTGGGCATCGAACCGGCGTCCATCCCAGGGTACGGTCGGGAAGAATACAGCCACCTGGCAGTGGCGGCGGCGGTGTCCGGCGGGTCAGCCAACGCCGGTTTGGGCATACTGTCGGCAGCGCGAGCGTTGGGCCTGGACTTCGTCCCGCTGTTCGATGAGGAGTATGACTTGGTGATTCCCCAGGAACATTATGGCAGCCGGTTGCTGCAACCCCTGCTGGCGTTGCTGGGCGATGCCGAGTTTCGTGCGGCGGTGGATGCGCTGGGCGGCTACGATGTAACGCGCATGGGCGAGGTGCGGCTGCGGCTGCCGTGATGTGGCAAGAATCAACCGCCGCAACTCTGAACTGTTGCCGGCAATGCCAAAACGGCCCAATTTGGTAGAATGTGGTCAATACTGGCGGGGCAAGTCCAGGACGGAGTTGCCTAATTTGTTGTCATGGTTGGAGTTGAATCGTGGTGGCTCAAACTTATCGGGCGGCCAGCCGGCGGCTGCTGGCGCAAGGTCGGGAGGAACTGGCCCGTGGCGACACGCGCCAGGCCTCGGAAAAAGGTTGGGGGGCGGCTGCTCAAATAGTTAAGTCGGTAGCGGAACAGCGTGGCTGGGAGCACCAGAGCCATGCCGCGCTTTACCGTGCCGTCAGGCGGCTGGTGGACGAGACTAACGATGAGGACATACGACGGTTGTTTGATGTCGCGGGCAACCTCCACGTCAACTTCTACGAGGACTGGAACATTGCCCAAAACGTGGCGGCCGGCCTGGACGATGTGGAGCGGCTCCTGGCTAGGCTGGAACCGCTGGCGGCGTGACTTGGAACTACGACCACAGCGAACGCAATGACCAACTTTGCCGACAAAACCATCTGGACGGGCGACAACCTGGACATTCTGCGCGGCCTCAATTCCGAGTCCGTTGACCTCATCTATCTCGACCCGCCCTTCAACTCCAACCGCAACTATGCCGCTCCGGTGGGTTCGGCGGCGGCGGGCGCGGCGTTCAAGGACACCTGGACGCTGTCCGACCTGGACGTGGCCTGGATGGGCCTGATTGCCGATGAGCAGCCGGGGATGTACAAGGCGCTGGAGGCGGCCGGCCTCACCCACGGCAAGGGGATGCAGTCCTACCTGTGCATGATGGCGGTGCGGCTGCTGGAAATGCGGCGGGTGCTGAAGGATACGGGGTCGATCTATTTGCACTGCGACCCTACGGCCAGCCACTACCTCAAACTGGTGATGGATGCCATATTTGGGCAACGTAATTTCATCAATGAAGTGGTCTGGTACTACCGAGGGGCTGGTATACCTAAAACAGCCCGCGCACGGCGACACGACAATCTTCTGTGGTACGCAAAGCAACGCGGCTCACATTATTTCGACCCTGACCCTATCCGTCTGCCCTACGCAGAGGCTACGGTGGAGAGGTTCAGCCATTACATAGGCAATGTTCGGGGAGGCTCTAATTTCGGTCAGCAAAGCTTGAATCCCAAAGGCAAACACCCCGACGACGTTATCACTCATATCCAACCTATCGCTCCATCCGCGAAAGCCAGAATTGGGTACCCTACCCAAAAGCCTATTGAGCTTTTGCAAGACATCATATCTTCTTCCAGCAACGAGGGCGATGTGGTGTTGGACCCGTTTTGCGGGTGCGCCACCGCCTGCGTGGCCGCGGAGAATCTGGGCCGTCGCTGGGTTGGCATTGACATATCGCCCAAGGCCGTTGAGCTGGTCAATATGCGATTGCAGCAGACGATGGGCGAGCTGTTTCACCACCGGCTGGTAACGGCCCGGACGGATATTCCCCGGCGCACCGACATCGACGCGCCCCGTCACTATCGCCAGAATAAGCACGTCCTCTTTGGCCAGCAGGAAGGCCGGTGCAACGGCTGCCGCTCCGCCTTCGAGTTCCGCCACCTGGAGGTTGACCACGTTATTCCGCAGTCCGGCGGTGGAACTGACCACATCGAGAATCTGCAACTGCTGTGCGGCCACTGCAACCGGGTGAAGGGCAACCGGCCGCAGGAGTACCTGGTGGCCCGGCTGCGGGAAATGGGCATGGCGGCGTAGGGGCGGGTCGCAAAGCCTATTGACACCCTTGATATATTTAGCAGTACACTTAACGCCCCGGCCTAGCGGAGGGGTGAACCCAACACAAAGAGAGAATTCCAATGGCTGAGCCCTTTGACGTCTATGCCGACGGCCTTACGATTTCGACCAACCCTTGGGGAACCAACTTGGTTTTCGGATTGTCGCCCGCTGCAGCTTCCCCTGAATCCAATGAGGAAGCGACTCACCTCGGCACCATCCGAGTGAGCAATGAATATCTGAAGATCTTGGGTTTTGCCATCTGTCGCAGTCTGATGCAACATGAGAAAAACGTCGGAGCTCAATTAGGCATCCCCGTCCAGGTCTTGGACGAATTGGGGATACCAAAGGATGCTTGGGATTCGTTCTGGGCACAGACGAGAGGTTAGAATGACGACCACAAGAACTTACGAGTTGGCCAACGAGGCATCCAGCATCCGCGGCGACGTAGTTATTTCCCCGCTTATCGAGAGGTATCATTTTTGGGACCCATCTGCAAGCGAGGGGTTGCCCATTACCCCACGCGAGCATTCGTGGGACAGATGGGGATTGACCATTAACCTCCCGGTTGAGTTTCTCAGGTCTTGGGAAGGAGTGATTACTACTCCATATTTGGTGGGTAAGGAGTATGGAGCGGGCGAAAGCATGATTGTCCATAGCTATCGTTTCAATTCGCCTTTGCTCTACACCCAACACGGGCAATGGTCAAACTTCACAGTGGTGCCACGGGCACTGCCAATCTCTGGAGAGCCAGATACAATTGATGTGGTTGGTAGTTGGCACCCGGTGGCGGCCGAGTTTGCTTTGGGGTCAGATGGCGTCACGCCGGAGCAGAGCGTGGTCAATATGGTTGACCGCATCAGCAGGGCGTTGATTGAAAAGGCCGAAGATGCCGAGTATTCGGTGGACGATGATGGGGCTTTGTCGTTCGAAACTACATTGCCGGGCGGTTTGTTCATCATGTGCGAGGTAAGCTTGGCAGGAAACATCAATGCCGGTTTGTATCGTGATGGTACGGCTGTTGATTTGGTAAAGTTTTTGCCGTATATGACGGAACGCGGCTTGCTAGATTTGTTCTAATCTGAATCCATGTCTGTCCCATCAAACGACATGGTATGTCGGTTCATTCCCGGCCATAGCAAAGATTGGAGCGTCGAACATGGGAGGCCGAAGCCCAACGCCTTCAAACAGAAAGAGGGTCTTTCAGTTTGGCATTTGGAGCGACTACGCGAACATGGAGTTTCACTAGAGGATTTGCGGATAGAGGGCCTCAGTGGGTATGGACAAGCCCACCATCTTGCTGGCGATTATGATCAGGCCGCTCATGATGCCGAGCAAGAACTAAACTTGCCATTGCGCATACAAGTTGAGTGGCGGCCAAAGCAGGCAACTGGGGAATGGAGCCAGTGGGCCTACGCTCATATACAAGTAGAGCATGGAAAGTTCGAGGACGCTGTTCTTGTGCGGTTCCGACAAATGCTTGCTGCTAGGTCGAGGTTCACAGTGCCACCCGACCGATATATGAAGCCTGAGATGCTCTGGTAAAACACTCCACCTGCTGGCGCAGCCCCGGTACTATGGGAATCTCACCCTAAATATGGGGCGAGCTCAGATCATCCGACCCCTACGTTCCTTCACCGCCCGGGTGCCAAAGCCGAATCCCATCAGCAAATATTGGAACTCCTTACTGATTTCGGGCTTTCTGCTCACGCCTACATCGAGAGATCTAGGTTAGGTAGGTTGTGATGATTGAGCGGGCTTGGGGGTTGGTTGGGGATTGGAGGGCCGGAGTGCTGTGGCCGCGGTTTGGCGGGTTGGAGTGGGTGTTTCTGGTCATTATCGTCGTGGCCGCCGGGATGCGTCTGTGGGAGCTGAACGGGCGGACGATGCACTACGACGAGGCCATTCACCTGCATTTTGCGTGGAAACTGGCCCAGGGCGTGGAGTTTGTTCATTCGCCGTGGATGCACGGGCCGCTGCAAATTGAACTGGTGGCGGCGTTCATCAGGTTCATCGGCGACACCGACTTTATCGCGCGCTTGCCTTACGCCCTGTTTGGTGTCGCGCTGGTGGCGATGCCCTACTTCTTGCGCGAGCAGCTTGGCAGCAAGGGAGCCGTCTGCGCTGCGATTATCCTGGCGATGTCGCCAACTTTGCTGTACTTCAGCCGGTTCGGACGCAACGACATCCTGATGGTGGTGTGGGCGCTGCTGCTGCTGATTTTGCTGTGGCGATACACCGCCACCAGCCGCAGCCGGTATCTCTATTGGTCGGCGCTGGTGGTCGCGCTGATGCTGGCCAGCAAGGAAACCGCCTATTTCATCATCCTGTTCTTCGGCGTAGCGGCGCTGGCGTTGGGGTTCCGGCAGCTTTGGGCATTTTTGATGCGACGCCGGAGCTGGTCGGACATCAACGGCGCCGGCGGTTTCTTCATCCTGCTCGCGACCCTGACGCTGCCACAGGCGGCGGCGATGCTGGCGGTGATTCAGCGACCATTGGGACTGACGCTGGCGGCGAAAGACTCCGGGTCAACCGGAGAGACGGGCGCGCCGGCTTGGGCGGAACCCTTCGTAACGCTGCCGGTTTGGGAGTCGCCGCTCTGGTTGGGAATCCTGGCCGCGGCTGCGCTGGCTGGCGTGATGGCCGGATTGGCATGGTGGCAATGGCGGGGGCCAACCCGCGTCAGCGGCCTGATTCTTGCCGGTGCGGTGGCGGCGGCAGTGGCGGCAGCCAGCGCGGCGGTGGCGGTGGCAACCGTGCAGCCGCTGGGCGACCTTGCGACCATATTGTTCCCGGATGCCGACCTTGCCGGAGCGGGTGTAGTCGACTTTGCGGCGGCGGCGGTACTGGCGCTGTTGGCGGTGGGGACTTTCCGACTGAATGGAATGTCGGTGCGCCGGATAACGCTGGTATTAGGGCCGGCCGTGTTGCTGACGCTGCTGTGGCTATTCCTGCTCACTCCAAACATGATGCTATCAGGAGGAGCCTTGCCAAACTCGGCGGCGGCGGCAACCGCGGATCTGGAAGCGGGACGGGTCGCCGTCAACTATCTGGTGCCCGTGCTGGCGCTGTTGGCCTTGTTTGCCGTGAGCGTGGCGGTGGGAGTGTCCTGGGGCGGCGGCGTCTGGCTGATTGCCGCTGGCATCTTCTACGCCGTCTGGACGGCGCTCTACACGACGCTGTTCACCAACGCCGCCGGGCTGTTCACCGGCTCATGGCAAAGCCTAGGCTACTGGCTGGCGCAGCAGGAAGAGGCGCGGGGGAATCAGCCCTGGTACTACTACGGCGTCGGGTTGACGGTGTACGAGCTGCTGGCGCTGGTGTTCGGGCTGGCCGCCGTCGTTTGGCTCATCAGGCGGCGGGAACCCTTTGGGCTGGCGCTGGCCGGCTGGACAATCGCCACGCTGGCGGTGTACACGACCGCCGGCGAAAAGATGCCCTGGCTGCTGGTGAACATCACCGTACCGCTGGCGCTGGCGGCGGGGATGCTGCTGGGTCATCTGGCGGATGGAGTATGGTCAATGCGGCCGGCCAGCGGGCGGCTGGGCGGGCGCAACGCGTGGCTGTTCATATTGGCGCCGGCGTGGTTAGTCGTCGCCGTATGGATAGGCTGGCTGGCGACCGGCGAGGTGGGGGTCAACATCGCGGCGTGGCTGGCCGCTCTGATTCTGCTGCAGGGCGCGGTGTTGATTTGCTGGTTGATGCGAGCGCAGCCCGACGGCGGGAAGGCAGTAGCTCTGGGCGTTGCGGCGCTGTTGCTGGCGTTTGGAACCGTGTCGGCGATACGGGCCGCCTACACTTACGACGATTCCAACCTGGAGGTGCTGGTTTACGCGCAGGGTTCCCACGACTTGACCGAGACCTATCGGGAGTTGGGAAGTTCAGCGCTGGCGTCCCCGCCCACCCCGCCGTCGGTGAAGGTGGATTACGATATGTGGTATCCGTTCCAGTGGTATGTGAGGGCTGAAACGCAAAACGGCGTCCTGCAGTTCGACACATTCTGCGCCAGCGACTCTGATGCCAGCGACGCCGATGACGACGACGAGGACGATTCCAAAGACGAACCTAAGGAATGCCGCCAGGTTGGCGCGGACCCGGTTCCACAAGTGTACCTGGCCGAGAGCGGTCATGCGGTGAGCGGGGAGGTGGAAGAAACCTATGCGAAGTCGGGGCCGATGCGGAACCTGCTATGGTATCCTGAAACCTACCGCCGGCCCAATGAAAGTCGCACCGACACCTCGTTCTGGCAGCAACTTTCCGCCGACGTGAATTTTTTCACCGCAACCGCCGCCGAACCCGCCAAGTGGCGTCAAGCCCTGGGGTACATCGTCGCCCGACAGCAGGGCAGCGACTGGTATAAGGCCGAATACTATCAATACACCAGGCATTAGTACACTAGGGATTAGTGGTCACAAAAAGGGAGTTATTGAATGGCAACGGCATTAGCATTGCCAGAACCGGGTGATGCCTCGGTGGAGGACCGTGTACAAATCAGCCGCCGGTTTATTCAACACGCGCGCGACGAGCTTGACCGGGGGGATCGCCTGCAGGCCACAGAAAAGGTTTGGGGAGCGCTCGCGCAGATGATCAAGGCCCACGGGCAGCAGCGAGGCTGGTTGAATCTGGGCGGCCACCGCACCGTCGGTCATATCGCCATGCAACTGGATGCCGAATATGACGACATCGCGGTCGCCAGAGCCTACATCTCAGCCGATAACGGCCATCGGAATTTCTATGACAATGAGATGAGCCCGCCGGAAATTGAAGGCATCATCACGGTAGTCGCAAACGTATTGCCAGAGTTAGAAAAGGCCCTGGGAGAAGGGCCACGGCCCTTTACTATTCACGATACCGACCAACGCTGGCGGGTAAGAACGCTCACCGGAAGGCAGAATCTGGAGATTGGGGATACGTCGCCAACCGGATTCTCGAACGCACATCAGGCCCCCCAAACTGCGAACGGGGATTCCGATTAAATCCGCCCATGGCCTATTTCCTCAGCAGTTGGCGGTTCTGGCTGGGCGTTGCCGTCAGCGTTATCACGCTGTTGGTGCTGGTGTTACTGGTGGACCGGCGGGAGCTGTGGCACGCGCTGGTTACGGCGAACTATCTTTACTTGGCGCCGGCCATTATCATTTACTTCATCGGGCAGTGGTTCCGGAGTATGCGGTGGCAATTCCTGCTGTCCCCGGTGGCCAACATTCCGGTAAAGCGTCTGTATCCGGTGGTAATCATCGGGTATATGGCCAACAACGTGCTCCCGGCCCGACTGGGTGAACTGGTGCGGGCGTTGCTGCTGTCGCAGCGTGAGCCGGCAGTGAGTGCGCCGGCATCGCTCGCGACGTTGAGCGTGGAGCGGTTGTATGACGGCTTGACGCTGCTGACGATTGGCGCGGTGGCCGCTCCCGTGTTATTGGCCGCCGGTTTGTTCGACGGAGCGAGTGCGTCCTACCGGACTACGGCGGCGCTGTTGGCCGTTGGGGTGATGCTCAGCTTTGTGGTGGCGCTGGCAGGGTTCACCGCCCTCGCCGTGAGTCAGCGGGCAGTCAACGGACTCATCACGTTCACCCGTATTCTGCCCGGGCGTTTCCGACCGCTCGCCGCCGAGATAATACGAGGCTTCGTCGAGGGACTGGGGACGCTCAATTCGCCGCGCAAGCACGTCACGCTGTTTTTGATCTCGCTGCCCGTATGGTTGGCGGAGGCTGGCGTTTATCTAATCCTGGCTTACTCGTTTGACCTCCACACCTACTTCCCATCTTTCTGGCTGTTGGGTCTGGCCGTGCTGCTGGTGATGGTAACTTCCAACCTGGTTACGGCGATTCCGGCATCGGTGGGTGGCATCGGGCCGTTCGAGGTGGTGGCGCAACAGACGCTGGTGGGCCTGGGCATCGGAGCGGCGGCGGCGGCGTCTTACTCGGTAGCAGTGCATCTGGTGGCGTTGTGGCTGCCGGTGAATCTGGTGGGGGTGGCGCTGCTGCTGCGGCTCAACCTGTCGCTGCGGGGGCTGACCACATTGCCCGACAGTTCGTCGCCAGACAGTTCGTCAGCAACGGTGGCCTCCTCTGATGTAGCCTCCTCTGATGTAGCCTCCTCTGACGTGGCCTCCTCTGACGTGGCCTCCTCTGACGTGGCAGCGCCCGCCGCTGGCAGCGGCAACCCCGATAGCCCGGTCCGGGCGGTGGAGGACAACTAACCGATGCGAGTGGGAATTATCGGAGGCGGAGCGGCCGGACTGGCGGCGGCATTCGAGTTGACCCGGCAGGGGCACTTTGCCGAGGTTTTCGAGGTGGCCCCATTTCTGGGAGGGCAGGCGTCAACCTTCCCGGTAGGCGGCGGCCAACTGGAACGCGGCTATCACCATCTGTTCGTCAGCGACACCGATATGGTGCAGCTGATTGAAGAGTTGGGCCTGGGCGACTCGCTGCAATGGCTGGAATCGCGGGTGGGCCTGTATCACGGCGGACGCATCTGGGACTTCGCCACGCCGATGGACTTGCTCCGCTTTTCGCCGTTGAGCCTCGTCGACCGCATCAGGTTGGGACTGTGGACGTTTGTGCTACAGAAAACCCGCAACTGGCGCAAATTCGAGGGCGTAACCGCCGCGGAGTGGGTGCAGGCCCACATGGGCGATGCCGCTTGGCGCGTTATCTGGGAGCCGATGCTGCGGGGCAAGTTCGGCGACTACTACGATCAGGTCGGCATGACCTGGCTGTGGGGCAAAATCTTCCTGCGCGTATCGTCGCGGCGGCGGCTGGAAAAAGAACGGCTGGGTTATCCCATGTGCAGCTTCGGTACGGTGTTCGACGTTTGTGGCGAGCGGGTCGTGGAGCAGGGCGGGCTGGTTCACACCGGCGCCGCCGTGCGGAGTGTGGTCATATCGGACGGAACCGCCACCGGCCTGGTTGCCTCGGTGGACGGCCAGCCCGAGCAGGTTTACGACTACGACGCCGTCATCGCCACCACGCCGTCCTACGTGTTCACCCGGCTGGCGCCTGAGCTACCCGACGATTACCGCGCGGTGCTGCAATCGGCCCGGTATCTATCAGCCGTATTGATGATTCTGGTGCTGGACCGTCCGCTGTCATCCAAGTACTGGCTCAACGTGGCCGACCGGTCGCTGCCCTTCGTCGGCATCATCGAGCACACCAACATGATTGACCGCAACCGGTATGGCGGGCATCACATTGTGTATCTGACCAACTACCCCGACCGGGAAAGCGAGCTGTACCGGAAGGAACCGGCGGATTTGCTGGAAGAATTCATCCCGCATCTGCAAAGCATCAATCCCGAGTTCTCGCGGGACTGGATCGTAGATTATCACCACCACCGCGTGGACGGCGCCCAACCCATCATCGGCGTCGGCTACAGCGAGCAGATACCCGACCACCGCACACCGCTGCAACGGCTGTACCTGGCCAACACCACGCAAATCTACCCCGAGGATCGGGGCACCAACTACTCCGTCCGCATGGGCCGGCAGGTGGCGCGTATGGCGCTGGAAGATGTGGGTAGGGTTGGCTAGAGTGTGTAGCCCGGTGCAAAACTGTCATTGCGAGCGCAGCGTGGCAATCCCGTTCGGCATCCTTCGACAAGCTCGGGATGAGCGGCCCGCCTGACCACCATCCGCTCATGGTGAACGTGTCGAACCATCCGTTCCGCGCAATGACAAACCGACTGTCCGCCAGAGTTTTGCACAGCCCCAGGGCGCGAGCTCAGACATCATATTTAGCATCAATTGATGTACAATATGACGCGCAGTCGCCGACCGGATGGAGGTTGAAATGAGGACTACCATCAACATAGATGAGGAGCTGCTGAATGAAGCTCAGCATCTTACCGGCATTGTCGGCAGGGCTGCGTTGGTAAAGGAAGGGTTGCGCGCTTTGATTGAACGGGAAAGCGCCCGGAGGCTGGCCCGACTCGGCGGGAGCGAGCCGCAACTTGAGACTATCCCCCGTCGCAGGGGAGAATCACAATGACGCTGGTCGATACGTCGGTATGGATCAACCACTTGCGCGCCAACGAACCCGGTCTGGCAGCGCTATTGAACGATAATCAGGTTCTCATGCACCCCATGGTCATCGGCGAGTTGGCTTGTGGCAACCTCCGCGACCGCGAACGTGTACTCAGTCTGATCAAAGTATTGCCGCGGGCGCCAGCGGCCGACGATGCAGAAGTGCTGTTTTTCATCGAACGGCACCGGCTGATGGGGCGTGGAATCGGCTACGTTGACGCCCACCTGTTGGTCGCAGCTGCACTCGTCGAGTCTGCCGGATTATGGTCACACGACCGCCGTCTGCGGAACGTCGCGGTTGATCTGAACTTGGCCTACGAACCTGCTCATTTGCGTTGACGCAATCGCTTTCCTCGGGAATGCGCCAATCTGCGATCACCCGTCGGGCGTGGGTTGCGCCGTTAGTTGGCATACCACCGGAACTTTTCAGATGGTCAGCCGCCGGCCGGTTTGCGGAACTTTTCAGATGGTCAGCCGCCGGCCGGTTTGCGGATGCGGGCAAAGGTTTTGGCTCGAAGTCCTCTTTCGCGCTATCAGCGACCGAAATCCACGCTCAACCTTGTGCAAATATGCACCGGGATGCCGAGCGCCGGTGCGTGAAATTTAGTACAATTATATGTGCTGTTTCATATTTACCGTTGCTCAATAATTTGGTAGGTTCTCCCCCCTTTGCCGACTATCGCCATCACCGCCGCCGACCGCAACGGCAGTAACCCCGACCACTGTATCCGCGCGGTGGAATCCGCCGGCGGGCAGGTTCGCATCGTTACGTTCGATGCAGCGGCGCCGGACGCGTTGGCGGGAGTAGGCGGGCTGCTGCTCGCTGACGATGGGTGCTACGCCAATGGCGGCCAGGCCAACGGGAGCCGGGCCGACGGCGGTCAGGCCGACGCTACGGCGTGGGGTGTGACATTGCTGCTGGCGGCGTTGGCCGTCGATATGCCGGTGCTCGCTACCGGCAGCGGTATGCACCTGCTTAACGCCGGTTTCGGCGGCAATCGCGCATCAACGATAGACCGGCACGAACCGGCTGACCAATCGGAGCCGCTGCGACACCAGATTTACCTGTCTCCCGGTTCCAAGGTTGCGGCCATCATCGGCAGCGCCGGAATGTTCCGCGTCAATAGCCGGCATAGCCTGGGCTTGCGCGAGCCGCAGCGGGCAATACGTCTAATGTCCATCGCCTACCAGTTGGATGACGGCGTGATCGAAGGACTGGAAAGCAAGGAACACAGCTGGGTAATCGGGGTTCAGTTCCTGCCGGAACGCGCCGACGAATTGCCCGCCAACTTCAACAATTTGTTTCTCGGCCTCGTTGAACGGGCCGATGAGTTTGCCGGTAATTCACTATCGACCAGCACGTGAACGCGCTGGCGAAACGTGCTCACGATAGCGCCGGCCGGGAACCGGCGAATCGCCGGATAATCCCGGATAATCAGAGGAGACCACCACGATGACTACTGCCCCACCAGCTGGCCACGGCGGCCAATTTACCGACATCGCCATCGAAGACGAGATGCGCACGTCGTATCTCTCTTACGCCATGAGCGTAATCGTCTCCCGGGCGCTGCCCGATGTGCGCGACGGGTTGAAGCCGGTGCAGCGGCGCATCCTTTACGCCATGCACGACATGGGCATCCGCCCCGGCAGCCAGTACCGCAAGAGCGCGCGCATCGTGGGCGAGGTGCTGGGCAAGTTCCATCCCCACGGCGACAGCTCGGTGTACGACGCATTGGTGCGCATGGCGCAACCCTTCTCCATGCGCTCGCCACTGATTGACGGTCAAGGCAACTTCGGCAGCATCGACGGCGACCCGCCGGCGGCCATGCGCTACACCGAGGCGCGGCTGGCGGCCATCGCCGATGAGATGCTGGCCGACATTGACCAGCAAACCGTGGACACCAGCGATAACTTTGATGACTCCCTCAAAGAACCCACCGTGCTGCCGGCGCGTATGCCCAACCTGCTGCTCAACGGATCGTCGGGCATTGCCGTGGGCATGGCGACCAATATGCCGCCCCATAACCTGGGCGAAATTTGCGACGCCGTCTGCTATCTCATCGACAACCCGGCCTGCGGCGTCGACCAACTGATGAACATTGTGCCGGGCCCCGACTTTCCCACGGCGGCGCGGATTCGCGGTGTAGCCGGCATCCGGGATATGTACGCCACCGGACGCGGGCGCATGATCATGGAGGCGGTAACCGAGATTGAGGAAACCCGCCAGAACCGGCAGCGCATCATTGTCAGCGAGTTGCCCTATCAGGTCAACAAGGCCAACCTCGTGGAGAAAATTGCCAACTTGGTGCGCGACAAGACACTGGTGGGCATTACCGAAATCCGCGACGAATCAGACCGCCGGGGTATCCGCGTGGTGATTGAGCTGAGCCGCAACGCTCAGGCCACGGTAATCCTGAACAACCTCTACAAGCGGACGGCGCTGCGCTCGTCGTTCAACGCCATCATGCTGGCGCTGGTGGACGGGCAACCGCAGGAATTGTCCCTCAAAGACCTCATTACCCACTTTATCACGCACCGGGAAGACGTCATCCGGCGGCGCACCGAGTACCAGCTGGGCCGCGCCCGCGACCGCGCCCACATCGTCGAAGGCTTGCTGAAAGCCCTGGACGCCATCGACGCCATCATTGCGACCATCCGCAACAGCCAGGACGTGGAAACCGCGCGCAACAACCTGGTGCAGGAATTCGACCTCACCGAGATTCAGGCGCAGGCCATCCTGGATATGCAGCTGCGCCGGCTCGCCGCCCTGGAACGCCAGAAGCTGGATGAAGAATATAACGACCTGCTGGCCACCATCAGCCAGCTCGAAGACCTGCTGCAAAACCCGCAGAAAATTCGCGCCGAGATCAAGCGGGAAACCCGCGAGCTCAAGCGCAAACACGCCAACGCACGGCGCACTGAACTCTATGCCGCCGAGCTGCAGGAGCAATCCATCGAGCAGTTCATCACGCAGGAAGACGTGGTGGTTACGCTGAGCCAACGGGGCTACATCAAGCGCGTGCCCATCGGCACTTACCGCAACCAGCGGCGGGGCGGCAAGGGAGTGCGCGGGGCCAGCAACCGGGACGATGACGCCCTGATGCAGCTGGAGGTGGTGAACACCCACGACCAACTGCTGTTCTTTACGAACAAGGGGCGGGTGTATCCGCTGAACGTGTACGAAACACCCAGCGATGCCGGGCGCACGGCGCGGGGCACGCTGTTGGTGAACCTGATACGCCTGCAACCCGGCGAACAGGTGCAAACGATGCTGCCGGCACATCGCGGAGAGTACAATCATATCTATATCTTTGCCACCAAGCAGGGGCGCGTTAATGCGCTGCGGCCGGGCCAGTTGCAGAACTTGCGGCCCTCCGGCTTATTGGCGATGAAAATTCAGGAAGGCGATGAGCTGGTTAGTGTACGTCCGGCCGGCAGCGATGCCGCCGTTATCCTGGTAACCGAGCAGGGACAGGCATTGCTCTCACCGGTGAACAGCATTCCGGAGCGTAATCGTAACGCAACCGGCGTAATTGGAATGAAGTTTAAAGGCCGGGACCGAGTTGTGGCGATGGATGTGGTCAACAATCCGCAGGACGAGTATCTACTGGTGGTCAGCGAAAAGGGTTACGGCAAGGCTACCCCGCTATACAACAGCAAAGGCGAAGCTATTTATCACGAGCGAGGGCGCGGCGGTATGGGCGTCAAAACCTTTGCCGTGGACCAAAGCGATAAACCGACCGGCCCGGTGGTTGACGCCAAAATCGTCACCGCTGCCGAAATGAACGACGAGGAAGGGCACGAAGTCTTTATCATCTCAGCCCGCGGCCAAGTGGTGCGAATCGACCTGGCGGCGGTCCGGGTGGTTAATACTCGCCAAACCAAGGGCGTCATCATCTGGCGAGAGCGGGGCGGCGACGACAGCGTAGTCTCAATTTCCTGCTTCCGCGCTAGCGACTATAGCCAGGAAGACCCCACGCGGCAAAACGACAACGCCGGTTCCGTGCTGGAGCAGGCCGAGGAGATCGCAGCCGAAGCCTACAACCTGTACGACGCCGACGACCCTGAAAACATCGTTGCAGAATCCACCGACCCGGAACTGGTCGACGTCGAAGATACCGACAACGAAGCTGTCGATGCCGACCAAGTCGATGCTGACGAAGTCGAAGATGCCGACTCTGACGGCGAATACGGACTGAACGGCACGACCAACGGTCAGCAGCCGCTCTTCCCATTGGCTACCGACGGGGACGCTGACGACGACAGCGAGGATTTCGACGAAGCCGACGAGGATGACGAAGCCGACGAAGATGACGACGAGTAGGTTTTGGGATGCGTGGGGGTTTCGCCATCACGCCTGCCCTCTCCCGGTGGGCGGGCCGCCGGAATACGCCGCGGCCCGAGCTGACCGTCAGGGTGATTTTATTGCCAGCATGGTTTTATTGTCAGTATGGTTTTATTGTCAGTATGGATTGTCAGGATGGAAGGATAGCGCGCAATGCAGTTGGTGATGGTGCATGGCTCCGGCCAGAACGAGCTTACCTACTACTATCAGACGGCCCGGTTTCCCGACTGCGACGCCGTAAACCTGCCCGGCCACCCGGAGGGGCAACCGAGGGACAGCATCGGCGGTTACGTCGACTGGCTGCGGGAGTATGCGCGGGAGCGGGACTATGCGCCGTTTGTGTTATTCGGCCATTCCATGGGCGGGGCAATTGCCCTGGACTACGCCCTGCGATTTCCCGAAGACCTGGCCGGGCTGGTGCTCATCGGCACCGGCGGGCGGCTGCGGGTCCATCCCGACTACCTGAGCCGCTGCCTGGATGATGCTCAATGGCGGTCGGAAGCCCCGGCTTACTACGAAGCAATCAACCGGGAGCTGGCCCCTCAACTGGCGGCCCGGGCGCTGCAATCCGGCCCAATGGTAGAACACAACGACCTGTCGGCCTGCGACAAGTTCGATGTGATGGAGCGGTTGCCAGAGATCGCCCTGCCCTCGCTGGTAGTCGTGGGGCAAGACGACGTAATGACGCCGGTACGCTACGCCGAGTATCTGGGGCGCGAATTGCAGGATGCCGAAGTGGTGGTGGTGCCCAACTCCGGCCACTTCGTAACGCTGGAGCAACCCGAAGTGGTAAACGAGGCGGTGGCCCACTTTTTAGAGCGGTTGGGGGCGTAGGGAACCCGGAGGGATGCGGGTAACGCTATCGTCCCGGCGATGGTTCGGGCTTGGCGCTTCGCCCTCACCCTAGCCCTCTCCCATCAAGGAAGAGGGGATGGTTCTATTCCTGGCTGGGGTGGTACCAGTTGCTGTCGTAGAACATCAGCGGCGTGGCTTCCTGGTCGCTTTGCATCATCTCTTTGACTTCGCCGACATAGATCGTGTGGTCGCCGTAGACATGAGAGCCGATGATGTCGCAGTTGAAGAACACCATTGAGCCATCCAGAGCGGGTACGCCGTGGGCGCCAGCGGTGTAGGAATACTCCGGGTTGCCTTCGCGGCGGGCCGGCGGGCGGGCAAAATAACGCCCCAACTCTTCCTGATCCTCGCGCAGCACGTTGACACCGATACGCAATTGCTGTTCCACGTACCCGTAGGTAATGGTGCTGTGGGCCACGCACACCAGCAGCGTCGGCGGTTCCAAGCACACCGAGGTGAACGCGTTGGCGGTCATGGCGTGAGGAAACCCCTGCGAGTCCAGCGTAGTAATTACAGTAACGCCGGTAGCGAATTTGGACATCGCGGTGCGAAAAATAACTGAATCAACCACGGCGAGAGCACTCCTCTGACAGTTTCCGGATGATTATACCCGGCCAATATCACTAATACCAGACGCCGACTTATCACGCTTCGCTGAATCTGCCGATTCAGTCGGTAGCGCTGGCCAGGGCAGGAAGGCGTCGCCGATGTGTTCCGTCGGCAACCGGCTGGCGAGGGCGGCGTCCAGTTTCAGCGCCATCCCAGCTGGGATGTGTCCGGTGAAGCGGTCCGGATGAGTTAGCTGGGCCACGGCTTCCAGGCCGTCAACAACCCGTGGGCCCGGTCGGCTGAGGGTGCTGTGGTCGATCAGATAGACCGCTCCGGAGCGGACCGCCGGCAGATCATCCCAACCGGGCTGGGCAGCAAGCCAGGGTATCTCGCGCCGGCCGCGGGCCAGGTCGGAAGAGCATAAATCTACAAAGAGTTTCTCCGGAGCGGCCGCCACGACTTCACTCCATTCGATTCGTTCAGCCGGACAACCCGGTATGAAGCGTTCCGGCAACCGTCCGCCAGCGGTCAGCATCAGGTCGGTTACCCAGTGGCCGCCAATTACCAGCGGGTTTACGCCTTCCAGCGAGAACACCGTTGGCCGGTGCGCGACATCGCTGATGGCGGCGGTAACGGCGTCAATGCGAGCGCGGAGTCCCGACACCAGCTCGGCGGCGCGTATTGGCATCCGGCAGGCTTGGCCGACCTCCAGAAAACTATCGAGTATCTCATCCAGCGTGCGGGGATTGAGATTGAGCACCTGCGGCGGCACCCGGATGGGTTCTACCGCGCGGCGGACGGTACCCGCGTCCACCTCGCAGAAGTAGCACAAATCCTGAGTGAGCACGACCTCCGGGGCAGCGTTGCGGAGCCAATCAACGTCCAGGTCGTAGGGGCTTTCGCCGGCGGCCAGGATGCGGTGCATCTCCGCCTCCACTTCCTCGCTGGACATCGTGGACGGGTCAATGCGGCTGCGACACACCACCCGCTGGTCCAGGGCTGCCGGTGGGTAATCGCAGAGGTCGGTAACCCCTATAATCTGATCCCCCAATCCCAGGGCGAAGAGTATTTCGGTACCGCTGGGCAACAGCGAGCAAATCCGCACTATGATTTGACCTTCCTTGTGGATTGGGCCAGGCCGGGCCCCAAGCCATAGCCGTCAGTCGGCATTGTAGCATATACTCTGCAACCGGAATCCCGAGCTCTGGCGTACTTACTTTGTCATTGCGAGTGTAGCGTGGCAATCTGGTCGCCGTAGCAGCTGTGGTTCGCCGACGTGTTCAACCTCATAGAGATTGCCACTTCGCTTCGCGCTTCACCGTAACAGGTTTCGCAAAGGTCTCCACTGGATAGTCCAACCGTCAGGTGAAACCAGCTACCAATGACTGCGTTTGCCACTCGTTCAACCGGTGCGACTCCAGCGGAGGCGTGGCCCAAGCGGGCGTTGATTCGGCTCAACGCATACAGCTTCGGGCTAGCCGGTTTCATATTGGCGATGGACGCCGTGGTCATCCCGGTGCTGGTGCTGGAAGTCGCTCCCCACGGAGCCAAGAACACGCTGTTGGGGGCGTTGGGCCTGGCGGGACTGCTGGCCGGGGCGCTGGTGCAGGTGCCCGTGGGTTGGGCCAGCGACCGTACCCGATCGCGCATCGGGCGACGCCTGCCCTACTTATTATGGACGTGCATTTTCATTCCGGTGGGTTTGTCCGGCCTGGCCATGCCGCTCAACTACGGCAGCCTGCTGGTCATCTGGTTGTTTATCCAGATTAATTCGGGCATCGGATACTCCCCCTATCTGGCCAGCGTGCGCGAATTGGTGCCAGCGAGCCGCATGGGCGTGTCATCGTCCATCAAAACGATGCTGGAGGCCATGGGCGGCGCCAGCATCCTATTCGCGGCCTCGCTCATGATAGGCCGTTACCACGGCCAAGGCCAGGCACACTGGCTCTGGGCCACGCTGCTAATGTTTGGCGTCATAATTTTCCTGTCTGCCGGCACCAGCGCCCTGACCATATACCGGCGCAATCAGAAATCCGGTGGTCCCACCGCCGCGTCTTTCCAGAGGGCAGCGATGTCGTTCCCGGAGTCGACGAATATTACGCGGCTCCACCCCAACCTCGCCTGGTTCGTGGTGTCCCGGGCGGCATTTTTGGCGGCGGTGGTTATCTTCACCACCTTCGGCCTGTTCTTCCTGATGGACAAGGTGCAGGTGGACAACCCGGCGCAAGCGCTGGGCGTGGCAATAATCGGCGTGGGTGGAATGCTGACACTGACTACCTACCCCGCCGGGTGGCTGTCTGACCGCATCGGGCGCAAACCGGTCTTGATGGCCGGTGTCGCGGTTTCGGTGGCCGGAACCCTGGCCATGATGTGGGTCAATACCTACCTGATGACGGTGGTGGTGGCCAGCATCATGGGCGGTGCGGTGGGCATCGTACTGACGGCGCACTGGGCGATGGCTAACGACCTGGGCACGCCCGGTCGCGAGGCGCAGCACATGGGCATCGTGAATCTGGGCACGCTGATCGGGGCAGCCAGCGCCAAGGCATTGGGGCCGCTGCCCGACCTGGTGGCAGTGTGGTTCGGGCCAGGGTATGGCTACACCGCGTTGCTGAGCGCCAGCGTCTTGCTGTTCATCATTGGAACGGTAGCGCTGTTGAAAGTAAAAATTGATCACCCGTCATTGCACGGTTAACGCCGCGCACGGTTAACGCCACGCATCACCTAACGCCACGCATCACCCGCCGGCGGTTGAATCTTGTGCTATGCGGCGCGTTTCCCGAACGAAGAGCGCCACGCCAATGCCGGCAGGGAACTGGATTCCCGCTTGCGCGGGAATGACGGTAGAGGGCGGGAACGGCGGTATTTGTCAACACACCCTGGTAGGGCGGTAGCGTTCCGTTTTAGGTGGTTCCTTCTATTCGTCATTCCTCGTCATTCCGGCGTAAGCCGGAATCCAGGAAAGCCCCGATTAGAAAAATCCCGTCTATCCTGTCCATCCATGCAAAAACCACCCAATACGGAATGCTGCCTAGCAGGGCCACGTTGCGGTATCTACCCGACAGCGCCCGGACGGCGTTATGCACCACGACTTTGACCACTGGCCGTCGACGCGGACCGGCGGCGGTGGGTATCTCGAACGAGCAGAACCACGCCGATGCCCGAAGCGGCGAACATGATCCCATCGACCCACAACGACCAGGGGAAACCGGCTCCGTCGGCGATCCAGCCCAGTATCATCGCTCCGGCGATGGTGCCCACGCCGCCGAAGGTGCGCAGCAGACCGATGGTTACACCTTCCAGTCCCGGGGGAGCAATATCGGCAAAAAACACCGAGCTGGCCGGGCTGCCCAGTCCCTCGCCCATCCCCAGGAGCACACCGGAAATCAGAAGCTGCCACAGGTTATCGGCCCATACGAATGCGACGATCCCGGCGCAGACCAGCGCCACCGCCGGGATGATGGGCGACTTCCGGCCAAAACGGTCGGATAGATACCCCGATGCCAGGGTGGTGAAAAACTGCGGGAAGTGGGTCAGGCTAATCCAGAAGCCCAGCTGATCCGGTCCAAACCCTTTTTGTTTTCCGAACAGAGGCATTACGCTGAAGCGCGCGCCCTGCCGATTCGCTACGATCATCAGCGCGAACAGGCCCAGGACAATAAACGCCGGGCTGAACACCATTCGCCGGAACGCGCCGCGTCGGCCCCCGGCAGGAGCAACATTCGGCGATGCGGCCGCAGCTGGCGCCGGCCGGCGACGGGCCGCCGCTTGCTCGCGCCACCGGGACTCGGGCAGCACCAACAGGATAACGATAAATGAGACTGCCATCAGCACCGCCTGGGCATAGAGGGGAACCCTCAAACCGAAGGCATTGCCCATGAACCCGCCCAGCAGCGGGCCGAGGGTTTGACCCGAAAGGATCGCCATCTCTTGCGTGCTGAACAGCCGCCCCCGATTCTCCGGTGTGGACTCGTCGCGCAGATAAACGGTTGCCACGGTGTTGAACACGCTGCCGCCCAGACCGGACATAAATCGCCAGGCGGTGAGCCACCAGAAACTGAACGATATCGCAACCATGGACGCGCCCAGCACGTTGGCGGCAATGCCAAAGGCCATCACCGGCTTTCGCCCGAAATAATCCGAAAGGTAACCGGCCGGCAGGCTCGTCACCAGGCGGCCGGCGCCGAACAGGCCGATAGTGATGCCCACCTGGGTCGCGTTGGCGTGGTATTCCTGCTGGGCGAATAGCGGCAGCACCGGCGCAATAGTGCCCATGCCGAAGCTGTTCAGGGCCACTATGATGCTCAACAATGTGATGCTGCGGTACCGTCCGAACAGCGTCCCAGCGCCGCGGCGTATCACGACGAGGACAGCTCGACTTCCGCGTCCGCTGCTGGCAACGGGCGTGTAATCTCCCGGATACGCCGTTCAATCCGGAAACGCGGCGCCATCACGTGGTGGCCACAGGTCTGGCAGAACAGGCCGACATCTCCGCCCACCCGGTTCACCTTCCAAAGGTAGCCGCCGCACGGGTGCGCCTTTTTCAGGCGAACGATGTCGCCGGGCTTGAGGTCTAATGCCATCCAACCCCCGCTTGGTCCAGGATGCGGTTTATGGAATCGCGGAGCGTGGCGGCGGCGGAACGCGCGGCGGCGGCGAAGTCAGGGCCCTGGGAAGCGTAGATAATGCCCCGGGCAGAATTGATGATGGCCAGTCTTCCGCCAGCGTCCACACCGCGCAGCACCGCGGCTTCCAGGTCGCCGCCCTGGGCGCCTACGCCTGGAATCAGGAAAGGTACATTGGGGCAGACTTTGCGCACGGCAGTTAGCTGCTCCGGGGCGGTAGCGCCTACCACCAGACCAAGATTGCCAGCACCGGCCCGTTCGTTAGCCTGATGCGCCAGACGCAGATAGACCGGTTCGTCGCTGCCGTCGCCGTCAAGCACGCGCAAATCCTGCAAATCAGCGGCCCCTGGATTGGAACCGTGGCACCAGATGAACGCGCCGCGCTCCGGGTCGGCCAACCAGGGTTCGATAGTATCCATGCCGCCCCAGGGGTTGACGGTGGCGGCGTCGAATCCCCACCCGTCGAACATGGCTTTAACATACGCCCGGGCGGACGAGTCCAGGTCGCCGCGCTTGCAGTCGCCTATGATGATGCTTTGGGGCGAGGCATAACGGATGTGCCGGATGGTTTTTTCCAGTGCCTTCATACCAGGCAATCCCAGTGCCTCGTAGAACGCGAGGTTGGGCTTGTACGCGCACACCAGGTCGGCAGTGGCGTCCACGATGGCCCGGTTGAAGTCGGCGGCGTCGGGAACGGGCATTGCGGCCGGGTTCACGTCCAGGCCCACGCACAGCAGGCTTTGGGTGGCGGAACAGGCAGAACGCAGTCGGTCAACGAAACTGGTCATTGGGGAGCCGTTGGGGTCGCAGCACGGGATTCAGGCGGTTGAGTCTCGGCATTATAGACTCAAACCGGCGGGGTTGTCATTGCGGAACCGGTGGGGATACGATGGTTGCATATTGAGTACACATTGCAGGATTAGGGGGCCGATACGGTGCGTTTCCCTCCGTTGGTAGAAGGGCGGTTTATCAAGCGGCTGAACCGTTTTGCCGCGCTGGTGGACATTGACAAGCGCGAGTATCTGGCGCACGTGCCCAATTCGGGCCGGATGGCGGAATTGCTGGTGCCGGGATTTCGCGTCCTGCTGGCTCCGGCTCCACAGCCGACCGCTGGCAAGGGGCCGGGGCGCAAAACGGCCTACGATCTGGCCATCGTGGATACTGGCGACACACTGTCTTCGGCGGACGCCCGTTTGCCCAACCGATTGCTCGCCGAAGCTCTCGCCGAGGGCCGGTTGCCCCAGTTCGCCGACTATCCCGTCGTGCGACCCGAATCGACTTTCGGTGACAGCCGGCTGGATTTTCGACTGGACGGCCCCATTGGAACCTGCTACGTGGAAACCAAATCGGTGACGCTGGTGGTCAACGGGGTCGGTCTGTTCCCCGATGCGCCCACGCTGCGCGGAGTCAAGCACCTGCACAGCCTCATGGCGGCGCTGGAGCAGGGTTGCCGCGCTGCCGTCATATTCGTCATCCAGCGGAACGACGCCGACGCTTTCGCACCCCATGACTCTGCCGACCCGCTGCTGGGACAAACGCTGCGTCAGGCAGTAGCAGCCGGCGTGGAGGCGTGGGCCTACCGGTGCCAGCTGGACGAATCGAGCATAACGCTGGCGGAGAGCATCCCGGTGCGGTTATGAGTTTTTTGCATGGATGAACAGGATAGACAGGATTTTGTTGATTTGGATGAGTCGAGCGGGATATTGATGGAAGTGTACCGGCGGCTGCTGGACGCTTACGGGCCGCAGGGGTGGTGGCCCGGTGAGAGTCGGTTTGAGATGATTGCCGGCGCCATCCTGACGCAGGCAGCGGCGTGGCGCAACGTGGAGCAGGCGCTGACCAACCTGCGCGCCGCCGGCATCGACGACTGGCCGGCCGTGTATCGCACCGATTCAGCGGCGTTGGCCGAGATTATTCGGCCATCGGGTTACTACAATATGAAGGCTCGCAAATTGAAGGCTTTTGCCGACCACGTTTGCGAAATCTACGACGGCAACCTGGACGTCATGTTTGCCTCGGACACCGACCCACTGCGCGATGAACTGCTGGGCATCTACGGCATTGGGCCGGAAACTGCCGATGACATTCTGGTGTACGCGGCGCACCAGCCGTCGTTCGTGATTGATGCCTACACTATCCGCATCATGGAGCGGGTAGGCATCGTTCCAAGCGGTCGCGGTGATTATGCCGGCTGGCAGGCGCTGTTTCACGCCGGTACGCCCCGGGATGTCCAAGTGTACAATGAGTACCACGCGCTGCTGGATTACCACCACAAGGCCGCCTGCACCAAAAATGACCCTCGGTGCGGCGGGTGTTGCCTGAATGACATTTGCGCTATCGGGCAAGTGGTGCGAAGTGGAGCAACGGGGGGGTTATGAACTTGTCACACGCCATCCATGCCGTCATTTTCCCTAGCGACGGCTACTTCGTTGCCAATTGCCTGGAAATAGCCGTCGTAACCCAGGGGCTTACTCTGGATGAGACGCTCGCCAACCTGCGCGAAGCGGTTAGTCTGCACTTGGAAGACGAAGACCTTACCGAGCTCGGGTTGGTCAGTAACCCACTAATCTCTGTAATTATGGAGCTGGAGCTGGACAGTGCCACGGCTTAGACGCCTCTCTGGTGATGATGTCATCTCAATCATGGCGGGCTACGGCTTTTACATCCATTCCCGGAAAGGGAGCCCTATCAAGCTTAGACGGATTACCGAGTCCGGGCGGAGGCAAAACCTTACCGTCCCGAATCATCGTGAAATTGCTCTGGGTACCCTGCACTCCATTTTCAATCAGGTTGCTCGGCTGGTGCCGGAACAAGACCTCCGGCCATATTTCTACACAGATTGACTGGCATCGGCCTGGCGGTAACAAGGCGTTTACGCCGGCGTCATCGCCAATTAACGCTTTGGCAACGGAGCTGTAACCGTAGCGCAACCGCCCCGTAAAACAAACGGCCTATGCTAACCGTGCTGATCCTTCGGGAGGCGCGGTTACTGTGTTACTGAAACAACAACAAAACATCAACCCCCAGGCCGCCACGTCCACTCACTGCCCCTATTGCGCGTTCCAGTGCGGGATGGAAATCTCAGGGACGGGCCAGCAGGTCAGCATCGCCGGTGATGCGGCATTCCCCGTCAACAAGGGCGCCCTGTGCATCAAGGGCTGGACGGCGACGGCTACGCTGTCGCATCCGGAACGTTTGACGACGCCGCTGGCCCGCGACGCAAACGGCGCGTTGTCGCCGGTGAGCTGGGACGAGGCGATGGTACGCATCGTGCGGGGCATTGAGGCCGCGCAGAGCGTTTACGGCAACGATTCGGTGGGCATCTTCGGCGGCGGGTCGCTGACCAACGAAAAGAGCTACCTGCTGGGCAAATTTGCGCGGGTGGCCCTGCAAACTGCCAACATCGACTACAACGGGCGGTTCTGTATGTCATCGGCGGCGGCGGCGAGCATCCGGGCGCTGGGCATTGACCGGGGATTGCCATTCCCCCTGGAAGACATCCCCGGTGCGGACGTCATCCTGATGATGGGCAGCAACTCATCCGAGACGATGCCACCCATTATGCAGTATTTCGAGTCGCAGAAAGTCAACGGCGGCCAGCTTATCGTCGCCGACCCCCGCCTTACTCCCACCGCCCAGAAAGCCGACTTGCATCTGCGGCTCATTCCCGGAACCGATGCCGCGTTGGCCAACGGACTGCTGCATATAATCGTCCGCGACGGCCGGCTCGACCTGGATTACATTGCCCGCCACACCGAGGGATTCGACCAGGTGCGCGGGCTGGTTTCCACCTACTGGCCGGAGCGTGTGGAGCGCATCACCGGCGTCCCGGAGCGCGAGCTGGTGAGGGCGGCTAATATGCTCGGCTCGGCCGGCTCCGCAATGATTTTGACCGGACGGGGCGCCGAACAGCAGGCGCAGGGCGTGAACAACGTGCTGTCCTTGATCAACGTCTCCCTGGCGTTGGGGTTGGCAGGCAAGGCCAACAGTGGATATGGATGCCTGACCGGACAGGGCAACGGACAGGGCGGACGCGAGCACGGGCAAAAGGCCGACCAACTCCCCGGCTACCGGCGGATTGACGATCCGGCCGCGCGGCAACACGCCGCCGCAGTGTGGGACGTTGCCGAGGAAAGCATCCCCGGGCCGGGCAAATCAGCCTACGAACTGCTGGACTCGCTGGGACAGGATGGCGGCGTGCGGGCGCTGCTGATAATGGGCTCCAACGTGGTGGTATCCGCGCCCAACGTCAACCATGTTGCCGAGCGCCTCAAGGCGCTGGACTTCCTGGTGGTGTCGGATTTCTTCCGCTCGGAAACGGCAGAGCTGGCCGATGTGGTGTTGCCCTCGGCGCAGTGGGCGGAAGAAGGGGGCACGATGACCAACCTGGAAGGGCGCGTCATACGCCGTCGAGTAACTGTTCACGTTTGAGGGGACGGAATGGGTTTGCAGAGAAAATTCGTGCTTGGCTGCCCCTCAGCAAGAGGCCGGATAGCCTGTAGGTCCCCTCAAGTCTGAACAGTTACCGGCGGAGCCAACGCCATCTCGGTGTCTGAGCAAACTATTGCCTTGATGATCAGCATCGGCAGGAACCTGATGGCTCAGTGGGACAGCACCACTAGGCAACGTCAATGGCGCGGCTCCCTTTATCAGACCGATTTATCGGAGATCACCGACAAGACGGTGGGTCTTGTCGGACTGGGGCGCATCGGCCAACAAGTCGCCAAGAGACTCACCGGGTTCGACACCCGGACGATTTACTACGACGTCATCGATATTTCACAGGATATCCAACGGGAACTCAAGGTTGAACCGGCGTCTTTTGACGAACTGTTGGAGACCTCCGACATCGTGAGCCTCCACGTGCCTTTGACCCGGCGCACCAGGGGGCTGATGTCGGACCGCGAGTTTGACCTAATGAAGCCAACGGCCTTCTTGATCAACGCTTGCCGTGGTCCAGTGGTGGACGAGGCAGCGCTCTACCGGGCGCTCACGGAAGGGAAGATTGCCGGGGCGGGATTGGACGTCCTGGAGGTGGAGCCCACGCCGACGGACAACCCGTTGTTCGACCTGGACAACGTGGTCATAACCCCGCACATGGCTGGCCAGAGCGTTGAAACGGCGCTGCGGGCGGCCACTTTCGCCTGCGCCAACATCCTGCGCGTGCTCTCCGGTGAGGAAGCGGAATCGTTGGTGACCCCCGAATAGCCTCAAAAGACGGTCTCAAAAGGAGATGACCCATGATCTGGTGCCGCTTTCAAATCGACGAAAAGATCAGTTTTGGCATCGTGGAAGGCAACAACGTGACCGAGGTGTGGGGCAACCCGTTGGAGGACTATGCCGTCACCAACCATACTTATGCCCTGGACCAGGTGAAGCTGCTGGCGCCCATCAGGCCCTCGATGCTGTACGCCGCCGGACCCAACTACCGGGGACACGTGGAAGGTATGGCCGCGCGGCGAGGAACGCCTCCCGCCTATCCGGACCGCCCCTCACCCAACTACCGATCAGTCCACGCCATCATCGGGACGGAAGAAAACATTGTCGTTCCTGGCGATTGCTCCGGCGCGGTCCAGCCGGAAGGTCAACTGGCGGTGGTTATTGGCCAGAAGGCCCGCAACGTGCCGGCAAGCGAAGCCCTGGACTACGTTTTCGGTTACACCATAGGCAACGACATCAGCCAGCGGCCCTGGCAGCAGGCCGACCGCACCATGTTCCGGGGCAAAAATTGCGATACCTGGAAGCCCCTGGGCCCCTGGATCGTAACCGATCTCGACCCCAGGGGGTTCCGCATCATCGTCCGCCACAACGGCCAGGTGTGGGAGGACTTCTCGTCGGCCGACCAGATCTGGGACACCGCCACCTGGATTCACGAACTCAGCAACTACGCAACCCTGTACCCCGGCGACATCCTGTGGATGGGAACCCAGGGAGCCGACGGAGATATGTTCCCCGGAGACACTATCGAGGTGGAGATTAGCGGCATCGGCACACTCAGGAACTACGTAGTGGCGGAGGAATAGGCCGACGGCAGGTCTGCTTGCTCCGGGATAGTGTCCCGTAACTGTTCAGGGTTGAGGGGAAGTGAGTAATTGTCGGCAGGCGGTGAGGGGGTTCAAGCCCTGGGCGCGCCAGGTGCCGAAGATTGACGCTAGCGTCATCTTGGTTGCAGTGCCCTGGTTTGAGCGCGTGCCACCACTGATCTTCCGGCTGACCACTACTGGGCGCAGGCTGCGCTCGGCGGCGTTGTTGTCCGGCGGCGTTTCCGGTTCAGCCACGAAGACGAAGAGCTCTTTGAGGTGGCGTTCAATGCGTCGGTATAGCTTGGCCTGGGTTGCCGATGGGTCGTCGAGGAATGGCTGGCAGATGGCGAGCAGCCGTTGTTCCAGGGCCAGCTGGGTCGCCCGCCGTCGCAGCAGCGACGGGTGCGTGAAGGCCTTGGCCTGGACATAGAGACGGTGTACGGCGTCGGCCCACCGTGCCAGTGGCGCGTCCTCAGGGTAGAGAGTGCGCCGGTCGTGGATGTCCCGCAGCAGGTGAGCCCAGCAGCGTTGTTTGGGACCGTCGTAGTGGTGGTAGGCGGCGTAGAAATCGCTGACCAGCACACCGGAGAACTCCTCGCCCAGGACTTCATCCACCACCACCTTGCCCCGACCCCGTCGCAGGAAGTACCGCTCGGTGGGAGTGCTGAAGGTCCAGACGTAGCCGTTGTTGCCGTTCTCCCGCCAACCGGTCTCGTCGGCATGAACCATCGGACTGCCTCGGATCCGTTCCACTATATCGGCCATCACAACGTGAGCCTGCTGAGCCACCCGCTTCGTGGCGTCCGCGATGGCCCCCGCACTGAGGCGCAGCCCATGCACGGCGCCCAGATACCACTGGATGGTGCGGAAGGGCAGCCGGGCCTCTTCCCGCAGGGCGGCAATCAGGCTCATTACGTTGATCCCCAGACGCTGCCGCCCCAGCGCCACGCCGTCCAGTTGCGCCGGTGGCACACAGCGGCGTCGGCAGCCCGGGCAGGTGCGGGCGATGTAAGCGTACTCGGTAATCTGCACCGGAACTTGGGGCAAGTCAATGACTTCCCGAGTGCGCTGGGTCCAGCCGCCGGCCAGCTGAGTTCCGCAGTCGGGGCACTGTTCCAACGCGTGCTCCACCCGCCGGGTCGGCGTCATGCGGGTGCGGGCAAAACCGTGGGGACGGCGCTGGCGTGGCCCTTTGGGCTGGGCCGGTTTCCGCTCGGCTTTGGGCTGCAGACCGGGCATCCGACCCGAGCCGCTTGGCTTGGCCGGCCCCTCGAATTGGCCAATCCGTTTCTCCAACCGCTCGATGATCGCCTGTTGCCGGACGATAATGGCTTGCTGCCGGACAATGCTGGCAATCAGGGCATCCCGGTCGGCAGTCTTGAGGTCAATTTCCGTATCCATACCCACTATATGACACAACCACCACCGGCAGCGCAAGGCCCCCAGAACCCCTATCGGCCAATCCACCTCACCAACTCTGAACAGTTACGTTTGAGGATAGCTAGCGTGAGGGATTGTGGTGATGTCACATACTTGGTATGGATCCGGGAATTGACCTGTCCACCGCTGACTGCGCTGTGCTCATCGCCAGCATCGCCCGGCAGCAGGCCAGCATCGAGCGCCTGGAAAAACGGATTGCGCAGCTGGAAGGGCTGGCCCAATCCGGCGGTTACCGGCGGATGCCGGGACTGCAGCCCAAAGCCGACCGGAAGCCAGCCCAGCCCCAGAAACCACGCCAGCCTCGGCCTCACGTTTTGCCCGCGCCCGCATGACGCCCACCCAGCGGGTGGAGTATGTGCTGGAGCAGTGTCCCGACTGCGGAACCCCGCTGTCCGGCGGCTGGACCCAGCGCACTCGGGAGGTCATCGACCTGCCCCAGGTTCCGGCGCAGGTCACCGAGCACACTTACATCGCCGCACCTGCTCCCAGTGCCGACGGCGCTGCCTGTCCCCAGCGCAACAGGACGGCGTGGCGCTGGGTCAGCAGCGGTTGGGGGTGAACGTCGTCAGCCTGATTGCCGCCCGGCGCGAGGAGGCCAGTCTGCCCTTACGCACCATCCAGTGGTGTCTGGAAGCCGTGCATGGGCTGCGCCTCAGCACGGGCGCCATCGTGGCTGCCACCCGAAAAGTGGCTGGCAAAGGGCAGCGCAAACTGGCTGGCATACTGGAATGCATCCGCGGCAGTCCAGTGATCCATGCTGACGAAACGGGCTGGCGGCAGGATGGCAACAACGGCTACGTCTGGACCTTCAGCACCCCCACCCACCGCCACTTCCTACGGCGGAACCGGAGCAAGGCCGTGGTGGATGAGGTACTGGGCGATGCTGCCAGCGTGCTGGTCTGCGATTTCTACGCCGCCTACCATCATTATGATGGCCCCAAACAACGCTGCGGCGGGACATCCACGACCTGCGAACCCTCTACCCAGATGACGCGCCACTGACCAGGTGGGCCAAAGCCGTCCGCGGGATTTACGACCGGGCCAAAACCTGCACTCATCCCGCAGAGAAACAACGCCGCACCGCCCAACTGGCTTTGGAACGGCAGTTGCTCACCATCTGCCGGCCTTTCCTGGATGACCCGCTCCGTTCAGGCCAGGCTGTGCCGGCGCATCGAGCGCCACATCAGGAGCCGGCCCCGTACTGGATACGGGGAACTGTTCGTCTTCGTGGCCGAACCGGAGGCGCCACCGGACCACAACCCCGCCGAGCGCAGCCTGCGACATCTGGTCATCAGCCGCAAGGTCAGCGGCGGCGCCCGGTCAGAACGGGGCACTGCTAGCAAGATGACCCGGGCTTCCCTCTTCGGCGCCTGGCGCGCCCAAGGCCTCAACCCCCTCGCCGCCTGCCGACAACTGCTCTCTTCCCCACAACTCTGAACTGCTACGTGTTTCGCTGTGGTCGATTGCGATTGCGCACCGCAACCATCGGAATAGCGTACCGCACACCTGATTCGGTCAGCTGTCCGGTAGGCTACCTCCTGTATCGGTTCGCCGAAGCCAGAGACGTGGTGCTACCGGTGCGCGGGCTGGACGGGTGTTGCAGCCCTCACGCGTACCCACTTTGTCATTGCGAGCGCAACGTGGCAATCTCGTCGCCGTAGCAATGGTCGCCGTAGCAGTGATGGTTCGCCGACGGGTGCTCAACCTCAACGAGATTGCCACGTCGCTGCGCTCCTCGCAATGACAGATTAAAGTTGGTACGCACGGGCGTTGCACAGGGCAATCGCGTCTTATATGAGGAGGACTTTGAGCAGGTAGTCCTCGTCCCATCCGGCGTTGAGGCGTTTCCCTTGGATGCCCACTTTCAGGGTGTTCTCGTTTTTCAGCAGGTTGTGACCGATCTGCCGCAGCGTCGCCACGTTCTGTGATCCGTGGTCCTTGCGCACTCGGCACTGGTCTTCCCGAAAGGTTACATCCAAAGTCCAGTGCAACGAGTTCTCAATGCTCCAATGGCTCCTGACGGCAGCCAGGAGTTGTTCAGCCGAGGCCGCCAGGCTGCTGATGTAGTAACGGAGTTGACTGGCGCTACCCTCTGCCGTTTCCCGATGGCCTACCACTTTGATGGCCGCTTTCATTTGCGGCCATTGCCCGTGGGGGTTGATGTAGTCCAGGCAGTCCGTCTCGGTGCTGGCCCAGCATTCCCGCCGCTCGACTCGGCCAGGTCCCTGGTTCACGGTCTGGGAGTAGTCGTAAGGCGCCCCGTCAAAGCCCAATGCCTCGGCCCCGGCGAACCGGTCTCGGATGCCCTCGTGGAGTTGACCCTGGTTCTCCTTCACCGCCAGCACGTAATCGGCCCCGCCGTCGCTGATCTGCTGGGCAATCGCCCGCTGGCAACCCATTGCGTCGATGGTAACCATGCAGCCGTGCAGATCCAGCAAGTCCAGCAGTTGGAGAATGGCGGTGATTTCGTTGGACTTCGCCTCAGTCTTGACCTGGCTCAGGGTTAGGGTGTGCTCGTCGCCCAGGCGCTGACCAGATGCATAGCCCCCTTGCTCCCAGACGCATCATACGACCGTCGGGCCGTCAATGGCCACCACTGCACCGGGCAGCAGTTGCGCGATGGCCTGGGTCCAGGACACGAAGCAGCTCTGGAATTGGGCCGGGTCCAGACGGGCAAAAACAGCGCCAAAGAGCCTGCCCCCGCGAAAGCGGGGGTGTCGTGGGAAGGGATCCCCCGGGTAATTCCAGGAAGGTTTGAAACCATTCCAGCTTGCTCTTGCCAAAGAGTTCCACATGGACCCAGGAATCGGCGCCGCAGATCGTGGCGCAAATGGCGATGGCAATAATATCCACCAGCTGGTGGCGTCGGGTGCGTTCCACCCGTGGGTCGTCCAAGTCGGCGAAATGATCGAGAATAGTTGCTTTGGGTCGTCCTGCCATAGCCCGCTGCCTCCACGTGGTTCACCGGATCATGGCACGTCGGCATATTTCTAAAAATTGCATTAAGACGCGATTGCCCTGGGGTGTTGCAGGCGGTTTGCCGACTCTGACGAATTACCGTTATAATGGGTGCAAGAGCAACGGATGTAAGCGCGTATGAACGAATGGCTCCAAATAGTATTGATTCTTTTCGTGGTGTGGTGGACGGCGCGTGCGGCCCGCAACAAGGGCCACAATATGCTGATCTGGGCCACACTGGCCGCCATCCCCGCGGTGGGTTTGTTTCCCGGTTTCCCAGACGGCCTGACGGCGCTGTGTATGTTCCCAATGCTGGCGCTGATGTTCGTACCGGCGCGGCGCCCGGTCGACGCCGAGGATGCGGACGATACCACCGTAGCCTGCCCAAGATGTCAACACGCCCATGATCCGGGCCCAAGTTTTTGCACCAATTGCGGGTGGGAGCTGGCCAGGGTATACGCCAGCGACGATGGAGCTGCGGACCCCGCGGAGGCAACCGCTACTACGCTGCCCAGCGGTAGTGAAACGGTTGGCGATTCCCCTGGAATCCCTGAGGAAGGGGCGGCGCCAACTCCGGTAGCCGAACCTGCTCTGGCCTCAACGCAAAGTAACCCGGCCACTCCGGAACCCGCTGGCGTGGGCGCAACTGCAAACGCGGGACCCGGCATTGAGCCGATTCCTGGATTCACCGCTGAGCCCCTCAAAATCTCGCTATCCCTTACTGCTGCCGGTATGACGGAACGGGGATTGGCGCTGGTCAATCAGGGGCGAGTTCGCGAGGCAGTTGATCAGTTCACCAAGGCAATTGCTCTGGATCCCCGTTACCGCGCGGCATGGGCCAATCGCGCCAAAGCGTACAGCGAACTGGGACTCAGCGAAAAGGCGGCCGCCGACCGGCAGCAACTTGAAGCAATCTGAACGCCGGTCGATAGTCTGATTTTCATGGCCCGCATCGGTCGGATGCGGGTCTTTTCGTTAGACGAACGGGATGACAGCGTGGCACGGGGTTGCGGAGTAGCGTCAGACCGCCATGATGTGATATCCGGCATCAACCGGCAGAACTGCGCCGGTAATTGCGCTGGAAAGGTCGCTGCACAGGAACAGCGCCGCCTTGGCAACTTCGTCGGCAGTAATGTTGCGCTGCAATGGAGCTTTGTCGGCGTGGGCGCGTTTCATGTCGAGGAAACCGCTGATTCCGCGAGCCGCGAGGGTGTCCACCGGGCCGGCGGATATTGCATTCACCCTGATGTTGTCGCCGCCGTATTCGTGGGCGAGTTGCCGTACTTCGTGCTCCAGGGCCGCCTTGGCGGTGCCCATTACGTTGTAGCCGGGATAGACTCGGCTGGAGGCGTTGAAGGTCATCGCAATGACGCTGCCCCCGGATTTCATCAGTGGCGCCGCGTGGCGCACCATGGGCAGCAGGGTGAACGCGCTGATTTCCAGTGCGAGACGGAAGCCGTCGCGCCCAGTGTCCGCCAGTCGACCCGACAAATCTTCTCGATTGGCGAAAGCGATGCTGTGCACCAGGATGGACAGCGAACCCATCTCGCTGGCCAGCATCTCGAACACCTGCCCGATCTGTTCATCTTCCGAGGCGTCGCAGGGCAGGATTACCGCGTCGTCCAGCGTGTCGGCGAGGCGCGCTACCCGATCTTTCAGGCGCTCGTTTTGATAGGTCAACGCGATACGGGCTCCAGCCTCGGCCAAAGTTTTGGCGATGGCCCAGGCGATACTCCGGTCGTTGGCGACCCCAAAGATTACGGCGTTTTGGCCGGAAAGTTCAACTGGATACACTCGAAACCTCGCTCAACGATTGTTAACGGAAGTAAGGGGACACCTGTTCCAGGAAGGTCTGCATCTGCTCTTCCTGTCGGTAGGAGGCAAAACGCACCACAATCTGATCGGCGCCGGCTTCGGCATAAGCCTGGATACGTTCTCGGACCCGTTCGGCGCCGCCAAACGGCCCCCACCGATCCCCCCAGATGTTGGCGCCGTAGTAACCCAGCAACCAGTCTTCGGCCTCAGCCTGCGCCCGGTTGGTGTCTTCGTCGAGGTTTACCGTGAGATACATCACCGAGGACATGGCGGCAGGGTCCCGGCCGTATTCCTGGCAATAGCCCCGCACTGTGTCGGTGAGTTCCACAAATTCGTCCGGAGTTGCGGAGATGGAGATGGCCCCATCAGCGAGACGGGCGGCGCGGCGAGCCTGCCGTTCCCGCTGTGCGCCCTGGCCGTCGCCGCGCCCGTGCCAGTGCACGCCCAGGTAAACGGGAACACCTCCGGGTTGCACCGGCGCCGGCTCCATTACCGTGTCGTCGAGCTCAAAGTTTGGTCCGGAATGGGTGAACGGCTGGCCGCTGCCCAGTCCCTTGACAACTTTCAGCATTTCTTCCAGCCGACGCACTCGTGTGCGCCGGTTTACACCGGCGTTGCTCCACTCGGCTTGCTGCATCGGGTTGAACGCGCCGCCCACGCCAATTCCGAGCTGCAACCGGCCACCGGAAATCAGGTCAACCGTGCCCATCATTTGAGCCAACAGCACGGGATGTCGCAGGGCCATCAGCATAACGGCCGTTCCCAGTCTCACGCGGGAGGTGCGGGCCGCGATGGCGGCCAGGGTGGTCATGGCCTCCAGGCGCGGCTTGGCGGTCAAGCTGTCCCCAACCCACACGGAGTCCAGGCCGGCCTCTTCGGCCCAGGTGGCGAGTCGCAGCACCGATTCTGCGTCGGTGGGTTTTTTATCTGCCAGCAACAGCCCGCGGGTGGGCAATAGGCATCCCAGTTGAACCATGGCGTTCACTGGCTCCCGGTACGCCGGGTTCCCATCAGGCGCTCCAGGAGACCCGGCTCCATCATCTCGTATTCGTCCAGGTCTGAACCATCATCCAGGTCAAAACCCATGCCGGAGCTGTAATAAAAGGCCAGCGATACACCCATGCGAGCCGCCGTGGACACGTGCTTGCGGAAACTGTCGCCGCCCAACTCGGGCCGGAAATAGGGAATCAGATCGTAAGGCACCAGGATAGCGTTGGTTCCGCCGTCGCGACGTGCCGGTGACAGGGTTACGTTATGCTGGTGTTCCGCGCTGCGGATCAGTTGGTGGATGTCGCTGGGCTTGATGAAAGGAAGGTCGCCGGGCAAATACAGCGCCGACACGCCCCGCATCCTGGCGTTTTCGAATGATTTGGTTAGCGTGTCATTCAGGTTACGACCCAGGTCCTCCGTCCAGGTGGCGCCCAGGTTCCGGGATAGGTTGCGAACACGCGTGTCGCCGCCAACAACCCAGTAGACCTCAAGTCCGGAGCCGCGGATGGCCAGCAGCACTCGGCGCAACATCCCCATGGTGAGGTTAGCGCGTTCAGCCGGAGACATACGTCTTGACAGGCGCGTTTTGCAATCCGCCAGCGGCTTCATCGGTATCACTGGCACGACCATTGGGTTGCTATCGACCGGGGTGTCGGTGGTCATACTGCACGCTCCGCTCGGCGCGTCAGTTCCAAAACTGATTTCGCCAGTGCGATTTTGTCGGCATCATTGTTCATGATTGTATCGGTCACTACCGGGTGGATTCCTTCGTGAGCGATGTCGTCAGCGAGGTCTGCATCTTGCGAATCCACCACCAGGAAGTCGCACAAGTCCCGGTATTCACGGGCCACACCGACCGACGAAACCGTCCCGCCCAGCTCGGCCATGATTTTGCCGGCCGGACCGCGCACGGCTGCGCCGCCCACGATTGGACTTACCGCGATTCGGTTGCCGGAGTGCGCTGAAATTGCACCCCGCACTCCGGGAATAGCCATGATCGGGGCCACGCTGAGATATGGGTTCGACGGACCAAAAATTATGGTTTCGCACTCTTGCAATGCCTTCGCAAACGCCGGAGCAGGTTTTGCGGCGTCGGCGCCAACATAGCGAATGGCGTTCACTTTGGGTTCGGCGCGGTAACGGACGAAATACTCCTGCATAGCCAGAGTTCCGGCGTCGGTGTCGAGGACAGTTCGCACCGGATCGTCGCTCATCGGAATGACGCTGTGCTGGATGCCGAGTCGTCCGGTCAACTCGGCGGTAACTTCGGACAGCGTGGCGCCGCGCCGCAACAGCTCGGTGCGCCGAATGTGCATTGCAAAGTCCAGGTCGCCCAAGTTGAACCAGGTATCGGAGCCGAGCCGGTTGAGCATCCCCAGGGTGTTAAAGCTGTCGCCAGACATACCCCAACCGGTCTCCTGATTGTACAAACCGGACAACGTGTACGTCATCGTGTCCAGGTCGGGCGAGACGTGCAGACCGTGAAACTCCTCATCGTCGCCGGTATTGACGACGATAACCAGGCGTTCCGGCGGCAGGATTCTGGCCAGGCCCAATGCAAGCTTGGAGCCACCGACTCCGCCGGCGAGAGCCAGTACCAGCCCGTGAGCGGTTCCTTCCACTGTTTAAGCCTGCTGTTGGGCTTCCGCTCGCTCGCGCTCAGCGCGCGGGTGCTCGAAACGGTAGGTGTCGAGTTTAACCAGCTGGTTGTAGGAACCGAAAATCTCCTCTACGTTATCGCCGACCAGATCCAGCGGGTCCACAATCTCATCCACTTCGCTGAATACACGTCGCAGGCCGTAGGTGGTGTAGCGTTCTGCGGGCGTGCGTCCTGCTTCCCGGATCATGCCACGGAACTCGGCCGGCCGCATCAGTTGACCGTGGGCAGCGCCGGCGGAGGTGGAAATGCTTTCGTTGATGAGCGTGCCGCCGAGGTCATTGACGCCGGCCGTCAGCAGCAGTTGCGACATCCGGCTACCTTCTTTGACCCAGGACGCCTGGATGTTGGGGATCCAGTTATTCAGCATGATGCGGGCGACGGCGTGCACCTTGATTACGTCCATTCCGGACGGGCCGGAACGCACATTGTCCACCGTGCCCTGCAGAAACATGGGGGCTTCCGAGTTGACGAAACTCAGCGGAACAAACTCGGTGAAACCGCCGGTGGTTTTCTGGATGTCTCTCAGCAGGGCGATGTGCTTGACGATTTGGGTGTTGGTTTCCACATGGCCGAACATCACCGTGGACGTGGTGGGTATGCCCAGGTCGTGAGCGGTAGTTATAACCTCAATCCACTGGTCAACCGTAATGCGACCCGGCGAAATGAGGTCGCGCAAATCCTGGTCCAGCACCTCGGCAGAGGTTCCGGGCAGGCTGCCCACGCCGGCGTCTTTCAGGCCCTGCAAGTAGTCTCGAATCGAGCGCTTGGAACGTATCGAGCCGTACAGCACCTCCTCCGGTGAGAACCCGTGGACGTGCATATCCGGGAGTTCCTGCTTGATGGCTTCGCACAGTTTGATGTAGAGGTCGCCCTCCATCTGGGGCGGCAAACCGGCCTGGACGCACACTTCGGTTGCGCCGTACTGCTGGGCTTCTTTGGCACGTCGAATTATCTCGTTGACGGGCAGGAAATAACCTTCTTCCTGCCTGAAGTCGCGACTGAAGGCGCAGAAGCCGCAGCGCTTGATGCACACGTTGGTAAAGTTGATGTTCCGGTTGACTACATAGGTCACCAGGTCGCCAACGGCGCGACGGCGCAGTTCATCGGCAACCATCATCAGCGCGGTGAATTCAGGCCCATGGGTTCCGAACAGAACTTCCCCGTCCGACACCGATATATCATCGCCGGCAAGGGCACGATCCAGTACCGCGGCCACTTCGGGGCGCAACGTTGACACCAAAGCGGACGTCGTTGCGGGTGAGTTCTGGTTATTGGATTCCGGCATAGCGTTGGATTCCCCCTTTCACGTAGCCTTCTGAATCGGTCAGTTTGAGCAACTTTTCGCGTAACGCGGCCGGAAGCGGCCATTGCGACCCGCCGGCAAAGTATTCAGGATACACCGGGAGCCTGGGACGCAACTCATACCCGGCCGCCGCGGTGCGTCGTTCCAGTTCGGCCAGTTGCGGCCACGGCGCCTCCGGATTTACGTAGTCGATGGTCAGCGGCGACACCCCGCCCCAGTCGTTGATTCCAGCGGCGATATATCGTTCGTAGTTCTCGCTGAGATTGGGCGGCACCTGCAAATTCACATCAGAGCCGAGTATCAGCCGAGCGACTGCGGTCGTCCACAGCAACTCGAGCGGCGGCGCATCGGCCACGCCCGCCATGGGTGTGTCGGTTTTGGCACGGAAGTTTTGTATGATTACTTCCTGTATGTGCCCGAACCGCTCGTGCAAATTACGAATCGCCAGGAGCGAGTCGATGCGCTCGGTGCGGGTTTCACCAATGCCGATCAGGATGCCAGTGGTGAACGGGATGCCCAATTCGCCGGCCAGTTCGATGGTGCGAAGACGCACCCGGGGTCGTTTGCTGGGAGCAAATTCGTGCGGGCCGCCACTCTCGTAGAGGCGGGGGCTCACGCTTTCCAGCATGATGCCTACCGACGGGTTGCTCGGTTGCAGTGCCTGCAATTCCCGCCGACTCATCGTGCCCGGGTTGCCGTGGGGCAGCAGCTCGGTTGCTTCAAACACACGCTGGCACATGGCGGTCAGGTAACCCAGCGTCGTGCGGTAGCCGTGAGCGCGCAACCAGTCCTGTGCCTCAGGGTAGCGCTGTTCGGGTCGCTCGCCCAACGTGAACAGGGCTTCGGTGCAGCCGAGACGCTGGCCGGCTTTCGCTACCGCCAGAACCTCATCCTCGGAGAGATACAGGTTGTCCGCTTCAGCCGGCGCTTGCCGGAAGGTGCAGTAACCGCAGAAATCGCGGCACAACCGAGTCAGAGGGATGAATACCTTGGGTGAGAAGGTGATGATTCGGCCCTTGCTGCGGTCGCGAAGTTCGGCTGCCGCCAAGCACAGGTCCCCGATGGCTTCGTCGTCGGCTGCAATCAGCCGGTGCGCTTCTGCATCGGACAAGCGCGATCCACCGGCGGTGCGTTCCAATAAACCAACGGGAATAGCGTTCCCCGGCATCGCAACCGGGGAGCTCATTGCCGGGGAACTCATTGATTGTTTCCTGAACACAGCATAAATCAACCTAATCCATTGTATTCAGATGGCAGCCAGTATTCAAGGCTGGGAGCGAGCCCTCTGCATCGCGAAAGTTCGTTATGTAAAGCAACGCCATTTAGCAACGCAATGTGGACAGCGATGATGTTACGTTATGTAATTAAGCCAAAACCCCCCACATAGAGCCGGGGCGCTAACCTGGGTAATACTTAATCGAACAGTTGAGCCTGCTGCCTGGGGTCGCCGGCAGATCCGGCCCAGGGCCATCCCAGATATTCGTAGGCCAACCGGGTGGCTACGCGCCCCCGGGGTGTGCGCTCCAGGAATCCCTGTTGCAGCAGGAACGGTTCCAGCACTTCCATTATTGTGCTGGTGTCTTCGCTGAGCGATGCGGCCAGCGTGTCCAGGCCCACCGGCCCGCCGTTGAATTTGTTGATGATGTTGGTGAGCAGGCGGTGGTCGGTTTCATCCAGTCCCCTGGAATCCACGCCCAGCCGGTCGAGCGAGTCGCGGGCCACCGGGCCGGTGATGCGGTTATCAGCTTTGACCAGGGCGTAGTCGCGGGCGCGGCGCAGCAGCCGATTAGCGATGCGGGGTGTGCCGCGCGACCGGACAGCCACTTCGTGCAAGCCTTCTGCATCAGCATCGATGCCCATGATGCTGGAGGACCGGTTCACCACCGTTTCCATGTCGGCGTCATTATAGTAATCAAGCCGAAACACCGAACCGAACCGGTCGCGCAGCGGAGCGCTGATGAGGGAGTACCTGGTGGTGGCGCCCACCAGGGTAAATGGATTGATTCTAAGGTTGATGTTCCGCGCCGACAGCCCTTTGCCAACCACCCACGACAGGAAAAAATCCTCCATCGCCGAGTACATCACCTCTTCCACTGCCCGATTGAGCCGGTGTATTTCGTCGATGAACAGCACGTCGTTGGGCTGCAGGCCGGTCAGGATGGACGCAATATCGCTGGCGCGTTCCACCGCCGGGCCCGAAGTTACTTTGATGGCGGCTCCCATCTCGTTGGCAATGATATTGGCGAGAGTAGTTTTACCCAAACCGGGCGGGCCATAAATGACCACGTGATCAAGTGGCTCGCCGCGAATGCGGGAGGCTGCCATGGCGATGCTCAGGTTTTCGCGCACCGGAGCCTGACCGACAAAGTCCTGCAATCGCGCCGGACGCAATCGCGTATCTTGCGGCTCGTCATCGCCCTGTGCTGCCGGGGACACCGACCTGGGTTCATCTTCGGTTGTTTGGTCTGGCCGGTCAGCTAACGTCATCGTTCCGCCCCGCACGGGCCATCGGGCGAACCCTCGGCCTGGATAGTCGTCATTCTATGGGTGATTTTCGCCAGCGGTCAACTGAATATGGTCACTAACTGCGGAAGTTCCAGAGTCGGGTTTGGATTACCCTATGTTATACTCCGGCCACCAAAACTAGACCATTGACTGCGATTATGACTGTATCCAAAACTGTATTGCAAGGTTCCGATTTGCGCCAGGCCATGAAAGGCGCCGTGTCGTACATGGAGCTTTACCGCGACGCTGCCAACGCCCTCAATGTGTTCCCCGTGCCCGACGGCGACACCGGCACCAATATGCTGCTGACCCTGCGGGCTGGCATTGAACAGATGGAAAAAGACGCTGCTGCAACCGATGCCGGCGCTGTTGCGGAATCCGTGGCCACCGGCGCATTTTGGGGCGCCAGGGGCAATAGTGGCGTAATCCTGTCGCAACTGCTGCGCGGATTTGCCGACGGCGTTGCCGGAGCAGCCGTTATCGAATCCTCCCACGCGGTGGCTGCTTTTCGATCTGCGACCGATTCCGCCTACCACGCGGTGGGCCAGCCCCGGGAAGGAACCATGCTGTCCGTAATTCGGGGCGCCTCGGATGCAGCCGCAGTTGCCAACGATGCCGGAGAGCGGGATGTAATCGCCCTCTGGCAAATCGCCTACGACGGAGCCATTGCGGCGTTGGCGTACACCCCTGAGCAACTGCCGGTTCTGAAAGACGCCGGCGTGGTCGATTCCGGGGGGCTGGGCGTGGTTGCCGTGATTGGCGGTGCGTTGCAGTACCTGCGCGGCAACGACGGGCCGCCGATTGACCTGGGCCTGCGCAGTATCGGCGGCGTCATCGACCCGCATCAAACCGCGTCCGTGGCCATTGCCACTGATTTTCTGGACGCCCACGAGAGCGAAGAGTTTGGCTACTGCACTCAGTTCGTGATCCACGGCGAGGGTCTCAACGTGGACACTCTGCGTGCCGGCCTGGGCGAGATTGCCGAATCGACCGTTATCGTGGGTGGCGGGGACGCCGTGCGCATTCACGTGCATACCGCCGACCCCGGCTCGGCGCTGACCTACGGCGTGGCTTTTGGCGACATTGACGAAGTCAAGATTGACAATATGAGCCTGCAAAATCGGGACTGGACGGTTGGCCATCGGGAACGCTCGGCTCCGACTGAAATTCGCCCCGGCCTGTCAGTCATAGCGGTGGCCTCCGGCAAAGGCCTTGCCGAAATCTTCCAGGACGCGGGTTGCGCCGCCATAGTCCCCGGCGGCCAAACTCTGAACCCCAGCGCCAGCGAGCTGATTGCAGCCGCCCGGCAAGCCGGCACCGAGGACGTCATTGTCCTGCCCAACAACGGCAACGTGATTCTGACCGCCAACCAGGCAACCGGAGCCGATACTGGCCAGATCAATTTGCACGTGGTTGGCACCAAGTCGATGCCACAGGGCACGGCGGCGATGCTCGGCTTCAACCCCGAACTGTCGGTTGATCAGAACCTGGCTAACATGGAATCAGCCACTGCCGCAGTCGAAACCCTGGAGGTTGCGCAGGCAGTGCGCGATTCCATTGTGGACGGTCAGGCGGTCAAAGAAGGTCAGTACATGGCGATACTTGACGGAACTCTGGCTGCGTTGGCCGATTCAGCTGAAACGGCCCTCCTCGACGGGCTAACCCACACCGCAGTGAACGAAGACAGCATCGTAACCATATACTGGGGCGAAAGCGCTGACGCGGCAAAAAGCGCGCAGGTGCAGGAAATGCTGGAAACTTTACACGACGGGGTGCAGGTTGACGTGTTCGAGGGCGGCCAACCACACTATCCGTATCTGGCGTCGGTGGAGTAGCTAATCGTGGCAATCAGAGGGAGTAGCTAATCGTGGCAATCAAGATTGTGTCTGACAGCACGGCTGACATCCCGTCGGACCTGGCAGAACGCCTCGGCATTACCGTGGTCCCCGCCTACGTTCTCATTGATGACGTGGCTTATCGGGAAGGGGTTGACATTACCCGGGAAGATTTTTACGTCCGTCTGCAGGCGTCCCCACGACTTCCAACCACCTCGCAACCTACCGTATTGGACTTTACACAACACCTCGAACCGCTGGTTAACAGCGGTGATCAAGTTGTGTGCATCACGGTGTCCAAACAGTTGAGTGGCACCTACAATTCGGCGATTCAGGCCGCCGCCACGCTGCCCGATGGCGCGGTTTCGGTTGTCGACTCCAACACCGCCACCGCCGGACATATGCTACAAGTGGTGGCTGCCGCCGAAGACGCCGCCGCCGAAGACGCCACCGTGGAGTCGGTGCTTTCAGCAGCCAATTCGCGTGCCTCGAGAAGCTTCACCTATTGCGCCCTGGACACTCTGGAATACCTGCAAAAGGGCGGGCGCATCGGCAAGGCCCAGGCGTTCATGGGCTCCATCCTGAAGGTGAAGCCAATCCTGAAAGTGTCGGGCGGTGAAGTGCTGCCGATCGATCGCCCGCGCAATACGCGCCGCGCGATGCAACGGTTGGAAGAACTGGTGCGAAGCCACGGCCCGGCCTCCAAACTGGCAGTTGCGTATTCTACGGATCAGGAACTCGCCGAGACACTGCGGGCCGGACTCAGCGATTTGGTGCCAGCCGATCAGAGTTATAAAATGCAGATTGGGTCTGCCATCGGGACGCACGGCGGACCGGGCGCCGTTGGCGTGGCAACGTTGCTGTAACCGCAACGGCGGCAGCAGTCGCTGCGAGAACCGCAGGTATGCGGGTTCGGTGAGTACGTTGGGCACCGGCGCACCGGGCAGCAACAAGCGCAATGGCTTAATCTGATGAATTCTGCCGGGTTTGAAAACGAACCGTTGTGGCGCCAGGCGCTCCGGAAAATCCTGACACTGGAAGAGAGCAAGGGATTCGCCGACACCGCAGTTAGTGGCGGCATCCGCCGCTTTGTTGAACGTTGGGAATCGGAGCTGCGCGGGTTTCTGGGCGATGACGCCGCGAAAACCGAGTATCTCGTCAACACTTCGTACCGCGACCTGACGCCCGAAGAACGCCGCGCCTGGGTCGCCCATTGGCAGAAAGCGCTGGCCAACTCGCCCACCGGCCCAATGGCATCCACAGCCAGATTAAACGCAATGCCTCCGGATACTTCCGAGGTCGCAAACGCTGCCGTAATGCGCACGCTGTTTCCCACCGAAGATACGCGGCCTTTGGCGCGCGTGCACCGGGCCAACTACGGCCGCCCGGTTCCCGCCGCAGCTCTGGGCAACCCTGATGAACCGGTCAGCAAAATCCGACGAATGGAACTGAAAACCGTGGGCCGCCTGGAGCTCCTGGGCGTTGGCGCCGTTCGCGACCTGTTGTACATGATGCCGCGACGATACGTTGACCGCTCCGAAATTACCAGCATTGCCGACGTGTATACGGGCGGAACCTTTACACTCGATGGAACCCTGGTCAACATCAGTCCTGCGAGAGTGGGCCCGCGCAACCTGCCCCTGGCGCAGGGCGCCTTGCGGGACGACACCGGAACCATTGACCTGCAATGGTTCGGCCAGGGCTTCCTGGCGCGTTCGCTCCGCGCCGGGAGCCACCTGACCGTTACCGGCAAAGTCGAAACCTACCGCAACCGGCCGGTAATGCCCTCCCCTGAGTACGACGTAGTCACCGAACGTCAGCCGCCGGTCAACACCGCGCGCATCACGCCCGTTTATCGGCTAACCCAGGGGATGACCGCGCGCAACCTGCGGAGCCTGACCTGGCAAGCCATCGTGAAATACGTCAACGGGTTGGAAGATTCGCTGACGGAAGACGTGCGACGTCGCACGGGGCTGGTTCCGCTGCGCAACGCCATCACCGACCTGCACTATCCGACCGACCTGGCCGCCGCCGAGGCTGGCCGGCGTCGCCTCGCCTTCGATGAAATCCTGGGTTTCCAGCTGGCGGTTATCGGCCGGCGCCGGCACCGCGAGGAAAACGCCGTTGGCGTACCGGTCAAATACAATCAGGACACGGTGGACGGGTTCCTGGCCGGTTTGCCATTCTCGCCCACCGGCGCGCAAGACCGCTGCATCGGTGAAATCCTGGGCGATATGGCCCGCGGCACCCCGCCAATGAGCCGGCTGCTGCAAGGCGAAGTCGGCAGCGGAAAGACCCTGGTGGCATTGGCGGCGGTGCTGGCGGCTGCGTCCGCGCATCGGCAAACGGCGCTAATGGCCCCCACCGAGGTGCTGGCCGAGCAACACTTTCGCACCGTGAACGAGTTGCTGCAGGGCTTCGACCAACCGATGCAGCAAGACAACGTGCTATCAGTCTACCTGCCGCAGATGGCCGGGCCGTTCACGGTTGGATTGCTGACCGGAAGCACCCGCGCCCGCCCCCGCCGCGAAGTGCTGCGGATGGTGGCGGAAGGCAACATGGACCTGCTGATCGGCACGCAGGCGTTGATTCAGGACGGCGTTGACATTCCCAATCTGGCGCTGGCCGTCATGGACGAACAGCACCGTTTTGGCGTGGAGCAACGGTCCGCGCTGCGAAGCCAGGGCCAAGAACAACCCCACTCCCTGATGATGTCGGCCACTCCGATTCCGCGGACACTGCAACTCACGCTCTACGGAGACCTTGACGTGTCGACCATTGACGAGCTGCCGCCGGGTCGCCAGGAAATACTGACCCGGATCGTTCCGGAAGACAAACGGACCGCAGCCTACAGGTTTGTACGACAGCAAGTCGACGCCGGACGCCAGGCATTCATAATTTGCCCGCTGGTGGAAGAATCGGACCGGCTGGAAGCGCGCGCCGCCGTAGAAGAGCACAAAAGATTGTCAACCGAGGTGTTCCCTGAACTCAACGTCGGGTTGCTCCACGGCAGGTTATCGTCCCGGGATAAAGAGAAAGGTATGCGTCAGTTTCGGGACGGCGAGCTGGATATACTGGTGGCCACTGCTGTAGTTGAAGTCGGCATCGACGTGCCCAACGCTACCGTGATGCTCATTGACGGGGCCGACCGGTTTGGACTGGCCCAACTGCATCAGTTTCGCGGTCGCGTGGGTCGCGGCCAGCACAAGAGCTACTGCCTGCTGATGTCCGAGTCGGAGTCGGAACGGGCCAGGGAACGATTGACGGCGCTGGAGTCCACGGGCGACGGTTTCAAATTGGCCGAGATTGACTTGCAGATGAGGCATGAAGGCGACATCTTCGGCACCTCGCAAAGTGGCGACCAGACGGTCTTGCGCATCGCCAACCTGTTTGACCAGGATTTGATGGCGCTGGCCCGTCAGGAAGCCCTGGCGATCATGGACGCCGACCCCCATCTGACCGACCCGACTCACGCCGGTTTGGCAACCGAACGCGACCGGTTCCTGACCCGTTTTCAGCAGCGCCTTGATGATTGAACGAGAGGTGCACCGAACTCCGGGCGGCGGTCTGTCAACTTTCGGCGGCGATGTCCCGGAACCGGTACCCGACGTTCCAGATGGTCTCCACGAAAAGGTGGTCGGGGTCTTCAATCTTGGAACGCAGGCGTCGTATGTGGACATCGACGGTGCGGGTGCCGCCCAGATAATCGTATCCCCACACCTGGTTCAGCAGCGCTTCCCTGGTGTATACCCGGCCCGGGTTGGATGCGAGCAGCGTCAGCAACTGAAACTCTTTGTAAGTGAGCGAGATGCGGCGGCCGGCCATGGCAACTTCGTAGCTCTGGAGGTCGATAGTCAGCTCGCCAACGCGGATCAGCGGTTGTCCGACCCGGCCGTTCTTCCGAAATACGATTTGCCCAACCCTGGCCAACAGCTCGGCGGAGTCCAGCGGCGCTACTATGAAATCGTCCGCGTTGATCTCAGGATCATATTGTTCCAACGACGACAACTCCAACAGCGCCAATGTGGGAATCTGTAGTTCAGTAACCTGCTCAATGACTGACCGGGCCCCGATGCCAACCGCTGCCAGATCCAGTATAACGACGTCAAGCTTCATGGCGTGGGCAACGTCGGCCAGCTCCATCATGTCGCTGCCGGCGCGGCAGGACAATCCGGTCTGGTCGATTTGCTTGACCAGCGAAACCATGTTATCGCCGGGGCGAGTCAACAGAAATACGCTATACAAGTCGGCAATCCTTACCGCGCTGCGCCACTATCCTCTTCAACACCTGCCCGTTCGCCCCCGGCGTCCGGTCAGCCAGAGCATACGTCAAATTGACTACGCCGGGTTGCGTGTCTATTATGTGTCCAGTAAAACGTAATTCTAGCATACGGTGGCCGACTAACCTCTGCCGGTGCTCCCTGACCGTTCGTTATCAGTCGCATTTGAGGGGATTATGTCCACCGCAACTTTGCTGCCCACCCAACCTGCCGACATTCGCGGCGTCATCCGCGGCGGCGGGTACTCCGGCGTTACGGCCGGTCTGGCCAACGGGTATGTGCAGGCCAACCTCGCCGTCCTGCCCCGCGACCTGGCTTTTGATTTTCTGCTGTTTTGCCAGCGCAACCCCCGCCCCTGCCCGCTGCTGGAAGTGATCGAGGCAGGGGCAATCGAACCTGCAATCATGGCTCCTGGCGCGGATATTCGCACCGACATACCGGCCTATCGCATCTACGAAAATGGCGAAATGGTCGGTGAATACACGTCGGTGGCCGACGTTTGGCGCGACGACCTCGTGTCGTTCCTGCTGGGTTGCAGTTTTTCCTTCGAGGCGGCAATGTCAGATGCGGGAATCCCACTGCGCCATCAGGAAGCCGGCAGCAACGTGCCGATGTACATCACCAACATCGCGACCCGACCGGCCGGCGCGTTCTCCGGGCCGATGGTGGTGAGTATGCGGCCCATCCCCCAGGCTCAGATCGTGCGTGCCGTGCAGGTAACTTCCCGGTTCCCCGATACGCACGGCGCTCCGATTCACATTGGCGACCCGGCAGCCATCGGGATTCGAGACCTGGCTGCCCCTGAGTTCGGCGATGCCGTTGAAATTCGGGACGGCGAGACCCCGGTCTTCTGGGCCTGCGGCGTTACTCCCCAGGCCGTGGCATTGAATTGCAAACCGCCCCTGATGATTACCCATGCCCCCGGCAAAATGTTCATCACCGACCGGCGCGACGCCGATTACGCAGTACTCTAAACGGAAGCAGCAGCGATGACAGCGACTATTGAAGACATCATCCTGAACCACGACCGGCGTGGAATCGGCGCGTTGCGGCCCCACCTGCCCGCCGATTTTTGTGCCCAGACGGCTCGTTACGCGCTGGCGCATCCCGGGCCAGTGTTGATTGTAACCGGGTTCTACATCCTGATGAGCGATGCACCGGAAACCGACGGGCCGCCCGGCGCGTTCGCCATCGGCAATGCGTTGGCTAGTCTGGGGCAGTCAGTGGCCTACGTCGCCGACCAACCGATGGCTGGGATGATGTCGTCCTGGTTGGCCATCCAGCAAAACGCGTCGCCGGTGCTGGATTATGCCATCAGCGACGATCAATCTGCTAATGAACGCAGCGCTGCTGACATCGTGGGCGGGCACAACCCGGCGCTGGTCATCTCCATCGAGCGGTGCGCGCCCGACTCCAGTGGCATCTATCGCAATATGCGCGGCATCGACATTTCCCCCCAAACCGCGCGCGTTGACCGGCTGTTTGGCCTGGGGTTGCCGTCGATCGGCATCGGCGATGGCGGCAACGAAATCGGGATGGGCAACCTGGCCAGCGTGGTTCGAGACGCCGACCGTCTGCCCGACCACCCGGCGGTTACCCGCTGCGACCGGCTGATTGCGGCCAGCACATCCAACTGGGGCGGGTACGGTTTGGTGGCGGCCCTGTCCGTAGAGGTGGGGCGCAACTTGCTGCCCGACATCGAAACCGACGCGGCCTGCATCCGCTACCTGGTAGACGCCGGCGCGGTTAGCGGCGTAAGCGGAGAACACGATTACCTGGTTGACGAGTTCACGCTGGAAGAAAATGCCGCTGTTTTAAGCGAACTGCATGACTATGTGGGCGGTAAAATAGGCAGCCGCGGCGGGTAGAGTCGTGGGCGATTGCAAATACTGCGGGCAGAAAGCCGGGCTGCTCCGGAGCAGTCACAAGGAGTGCGCTGCCACTTATCACACCGGCCGGCAGCGTATGGTGGGATTGGTGGCGGAGGCGGCTGGCAAGCCAGATTTCAGCGAAGCGGCATTGCTGCATGACTTGTCGAACATCGCCGGCAGTTCTTTTGTTGATGACCATGGCATCCGGGCAGTTATCGCCGAAGGCTGGCATCGGGCTGTCCAAGAAGGGTTGGCGGACGGGATTCTGACGCAGGAAGAAGAGGCCCGGCTGCGCGATTTCCGCGACCAATTTGCTCTGGAAGCAGAGAATGCGGCCGGCCAAGCCGCCGTTGCCCAACTCGAGCGTGCCGTCCACGACCGGCTGATGCTGGACGCCCGGCTGGCGGCGCTGGCTACAACGGACGGCGATAACCACTTGGACGAACTGGCGACTATGCTGGGAGAATCGGAACTGTCGTCAACCGAACGGCGGTTGTTGCTGTCGCAGGCTTGGGCAGCGGCGGTAGAGGGTTCGCTGGAGGACGGTGTTCTTGCGCTGGACGAGGAAAATGCGCTAATTCGCTACCTGCAACATTTTGACCTTACTCACTCGGACGTTGACACGAACGGCGCTTACAACAATATGGTCAAGTCAGCAGTTATCAGAGAGGCGGCGGAGGGGATTATTCCAGACCGGCTGGGCGATATTCCTCAGGTGCCTTTCAACCTGATGAAATCCGAGCAGCTGGTGTGGGTGATTGACGGGGTAGACTATTACGAAGTGGCTACTCGGCGCGAACGGCGCGGCACGTCTCACGGTGTCAGCATCCGCGTCGCCAAAGGACTGTACTACAGCCCACGAACTTTCCGCAGCCGCCCAATCGAGTGGGAGGAAACCGTCCACGCCGATACCGGGCTGCTGGGCGTAACCAGCAAGCACATTTACTTCCACGGTCCCCGCAAGCGGTTCCGCGTGCGCTACGACCGCATCGTGTCCTTTGAGCCTTACCGCGACGGCATCGGCATCATGCGCGACGCCCAAACCGCAAAACCGCAGACTTTTCAGACCGGCGACGGCTGGTTCATTTACAATCTGGTGACCAACCTGGCGCAACAGTCGTAGGGATTGCTGCGCTACCGGACTGCCAACATCTTCTCTTCGACCATCAGCAGTTTTTTGAGTTCCAGCATTTCGTCGCGCAGGTGAGCCGCCTTTTCGAATTCCAGTGAACGGGATGCCTCCTTCATCTGAAACTCCAGGTCCTTGACCACCCGATACATATCATCCCGGGACAGCTCTTCCCGGGCAACCTGATACGCCGCCTTGTTTTCGGCGACGCCGCGCAGATTGTCGGTCAGGTCTTTTACGGCCTTGTGAATGGATTGGGGCTCAATCCCGTGCCGTTGGTTGTGCGCGTGTTGAATGGCGCGCCGACGGTAGGTCTCGTCAATGGCGCGTTGCATGGAATCCGTAATGCGGTCAGCGTACATTATGACGTGGCCGGAGGAATGACGGGCGGCGCGTCCGGTGGTCTGGACCAGCGCCGTGGTGGAACGCAAGTACCCCTCTTTGTCAGCGTCGAGTATCGCAACCAGGCTGACTTCCGGCAGGTCGAGGCCTTCCCGCAGCAGGTTGATGCCCACCACCACGTCATAGATTCCCAGGCGCAAGTCTCGCAGGATTTCGATGCGGTTCAGGGTTTCTATGTCGGAGTGCAAATAGTGATTGCGAATCCCCGCTTCCGACAGGTAGTCGGCGAGTTCTTCGGCCATGCGCTTGGTTAGCGTCGTTACCAGCACACGCTCCTGCGCGTCAATCCGCAGCCGGATTTCGTGCAGCAGGTTGTCGATTTGACCCGTGGTTGGCTTCACTTCAATCGTCGGGTCCAGCAATCCCGTGGGCCGGATCACCTGCTCAACTACGGCGCTGCATTTTTCCAGTTCCAGCGGGCCCGGTGTTGCGGACACGTAAACAATCTGGTTGATGTGGTCTTCAAATTCCTTGAAATGCAAGGGGCGATTGTCCAGGGCGGACGGCAGCCGGAACCCGAATTCCACCAGGGTGTTTTTGCGCGAGATGTCGCCGTTATACATCCCCCGTACTTGCGGCAGCGTCATGTGCGACTCGTCCACGAACATCAGGTAGTCATCCGGGAAGTAATCCAGCAATGTCCAGGGCGCACTGCCCGCTTCGCGACGGGAAAGGTGGCGCGCATAGTTTTCGACGCCGGCGCAGAACCCGGTTTCGTCCAGCATTTCCATATCGTAGCGGGTGCGTTGTTCCAGGCGCTGGGCTTCGAGCAGCCGGCCCTGTTCCCGGAACCATCCGACCCGTTCGTGCATCTCCGCCTCAATGTCGATCAGCGCGGCGTCCAGCTTTTCGCGGCTGGTTACGAAGTGCTTGGCCGGGTAAATGGCAAAATCCTGGCGCTCGGTGAGCACCTCGCCGGTTAGGGTGTCCAGCGTGAGGATGCGCTCCACTTCGTCCCCAAAGAACTGGATGCGCACTGCAAACTCCTCGTAAGCCGGTACGATTTCCAGTGTATCGCCGCGCACGGTGAACCGGCCGCGCGCCAGGTCGGTATCGTTGCGCTCGTACTGCATATCAATTAACTGGCGCAGCAGCGCGCGACGGTTGTACTCCTGACCTACTTCGACCTGGGCGACCATCTCGAAGTAGTCGGACGGGTCTCCCAAACCGTAGATGCACGACACCGAGGCTACGATGAGGGTGTCCCGCCGGGTCAGCAACGACGTAGTGGACGCCAGGCGCAGCTTGTCCAGCTCCTCGTTAACGCTGCTGTCCTTTTCGATGTAGGTATCGGTGCGAGCGATGTAGGCTTCAGGTTGGTAGTAATCGTAGTAGGAAACGAAGTATTCAACGGCATTGTGGGGGAAGAATTCCTTGAATTCGGTGGCCAACTGTGCCGCCAGTGTCTTGTTGTGGGCAATCACAATCGTGGGCCGTTGTACCTGCTGCACAATGTTGGCCATGGTGAACGTCTTGCCGCTGCCGGTTACGCCGAGCAGGGTTTGATAACCCAGGCCCTCACTGATGCCGGCCGCAAGTTTCTCCACCGCCTGCGGTTGGTCTCCCATCAATCCGAAATCGGCTACCAGCTGAAAATCAGCCATTTCCTCAGCTCCGGGTACAGTGGCTCCGGGTACCTGAACGCCAGCCAGGTTAGCGCCGGATACGTTCCAAGCGGGTTCGATTATACCGGAATGCCGGTCGGTTCATGCTGTGTCGCTGACGCTGCGGAGTTTCAACCGCCGCCAATCCGCATCAACGCCCGTCGTATCTTGTCTTCGGTGGAGGCGTCGGACGGGAGGTCCAGCGCCGCCACTGATTGGCGGGCATCTGCCAGGGACATTCCCAAGGCCGTCAGGGCTTCCACAACATCTACGTCGCCGTCTACGCTGCTGCTGACGCCCTCGCCAGCATCTGCTGCGGGCAACTTCCCGCGCAGTTCCAGCACGATGCGCTGGGCAATGCGCCGACCCACGCCCTGCGCCCGGCTCAATGCGGCCACATCTTCGGCGGCGATGGCCTGGCGGAAACCATCTTCCCCCAGTTCCGACAGCACGGACATTGCCGAACGCGGCCCAATCCCGGACACGCTGGTCAACGCCGCGAACAATTCCACCGCCCCGGCATCCGAGAATCCGTACAAAACTGGTTGCTCGTTCTGGATACGCAACACCGTGCTGAGCCGCACCGGCGTTCCTATTGAGCCCAACGCGTCGATGGCTGATGCCGGAACAAACACCTGCAACGTGATTCCGCCGACCTGCACGTTGACCCAATCGGGTCCAACGGCTTCCAGCGCGCCACGCACGCCGACCAACACCGGTTAGCGCTCCTCGCCCGGCCTGATCTCCCGCAACGCCAAATCGCCGGGACCGGTTTCAAACAAGTGGCACAATCCCACGGCGAGGGCGTCGGCGGCATCGGATTCCGGTATCGTGGTCAAGCCCAGAGTGGAAGCCGTCATCCGCTGCACCTGCTCTTTGGTGGCGGCGCCGTAATCGGTTACGGCGCGTTTCACGGTGGCCGGCGCGTACCGGTGTACCGGGATTCCCTGGCTGGCCGCGCCAATCAAGACGACTGCCTGCGCCTGTCCGATGGCGAGCGCCGATTTTATGAACGCACGCTCGCCTTTGCCGACGAATGGGTCTTCGACCGCAACAGCGTCGGGCTGGAAGATGTGGATCATGTTCAGGATGTGGCTATGGAGTTGGTACAACCGGTTCTCGATGGGCATAGACGCTGGTAGAGCTACTACGCCGTAATCATCGGCTTCCGGAGTCGGGGCACTATCGAGAACAGCGTAACCCATACGCAGAGTCCCTGGATCGATGGCCAATACACGCATTGAATTAACGGGCACGAAATACGCCGGGCTTTACGCCGACGCTCCGTATCGCTCCAAAACTTCGGCGGGGAAATCGGCGTTGGTATAGGCTTTTTGAACGTCAGCCAGTTCTTCCAGTCCGTCCAGCAATCGCAGGGTTTGCTCCGCCGCCTTGGCGTCCAGTGGAATGATCGTTTTCGGGACCATGGACAGGTCGGCTGATGACGGTTCCGCTCCTTCTTTCTCCAGAGCCATTTTCACCGATAGCAGATGTTCCGGGGAAGTGAACACCTCGAGAATGCCGTCCTCAAATTTCACATCGTCGGCTTCCGCATCAATGGCGGTCAGGCTCAATTCCTCGGCAACCAACGGGTCATCTATCTCCAGCGTGATGACGCCGCGCGACTCGAAGTTCCAGGCCACGCAGCCGGAGTCCCCCAGGTTGCCGCCGGTTTTGTTGAACAATGACCTGACTTCGGACGCAGTGCGGTTCCGGTTGGTGGTGAGGGCTTTCACCAGGATGGCTCCACCGTCGGGGCCGTACCCTTCGTAGGTAACCTCGTCGAAGTCTTCCAGCCCCTCGCCCCCTTCACCACTGGCGCGGCGAACGGCCCGATTGATGTTGTCCAGCGGCATATTGGCGGACTTGGCCTGATCGATGGCGATACGCAGCCGGAAGTTCATCTCCGCATCACCGCCGCCTTCTTTAACGGCCAGCGAGATGTTGCGGGCGAGCTTGGTAAAGAGGGCGCCGCGCTTGGTGTCATTCGCACCTTTTTGCCGTTTAATGGTAGACCACTTGGAATGGCCGGACATATCACCACCTCCTTGTTGCCGTTAGCGCACGGCCATGTCACCAGACTCCGCGCTAAGTTGGACGCATTCGTGCATCCGAATCACGATAATCACGTTTCCTGATTGTAGCACTCGCCGCCGAACCGGGTCAAAATAGCCCGCTACCAGTATGTCGGAAGTTCAACCATCTACGCCGCAGGCAACGCGACAGGCTGACGCAATGGGCACCGCTCCCATGTGGCGTCTGCTTGCCACGATGTCGGCGCCGCCAACGCTGGCCATCGTGGTGATGGCGATGTACAGCATTGTTGACCGCGCCTTCGTCGGCAACGCGGTCGGTGTGGACGCACTGAGCGGTCTGTTAGCCGCGTTTCCGGCGCAATTGCTGGCGGTGGGTCTGGGGCTGCTGACGGGCCTGGGTGGAATGTCCGTAATTTCCCGCGCGTTGGGAGCCCGGAACGTCGCCCGCGCTTCGCGGGTGATCGGGTCTGCGCTGGCAATCATCGTGCCGTTGTATCTGGTGGTGGCCGTGGTTGGGCTTACCCAACTCCAGTCGTTGGTCAACCTGACGGGCGCCTCCACTGAAACCGCTATTTACACACGCCAGTATCTGGTCATCATCTTGCCGGGATCCCTGCTGGTGATAGTGTCCATGACCGGCAACAACTTCCTGATGGCGGAGGGGCGCCCGGCTATTGCAATGCTGCTGATGGCAGGAGGCGCCGTCATCAATATCGCGCTGGATGCGCTGTTTGTGCTGGTCCTGGGTTGGGGTGTCTCCGGGGCGGCGGCGGCCACGGTTGTTTCCCAGGGCGCAGCCGTCGGTTACATGGTGTGGTTCTATCTGTCGGGACGCAGCGCCCTCAGCATCAACCGGGACGCGCTGTGCCCCAGCGTCGGGCTGATCTGGCAGATCATTACGTTGGGGGCGCCAGTCTGCATCATCGAGGTTGCCCGCAGTTTCATCGTCGTGGTCATCAACAACATTCTCAGCGGCTATGCGAACGGCGACGGATACATCGCACTGTTCGGCGTCATCAACTCCGTTCTGGAGCTGGCGCTGGCGCCGTTTATCGGTGTTGCACTGGCCTACTTGCCGCTGGCCGCCTACAACTACGGAGCCAGACGATACGACCGGGTACGCCAGGCCATCTGGCAAAGCTGCGTTGGAGCCGTCATCGCTGGCGCGATCCTGATTGGCGTGATTGCGGTAATGTCAGCCTACGTCATCAGAATCTTCGCCGATCCGGGAGCCCTGCCTGCTGAGGCATCATCCGCTTTGCGAGTAGTGCTGATCGCGCTGCCCATCGTTGGCGTCGAATTCGTGAGCTCGATCACATTTCAGGCGTTGGGCAAAGCCTGGCAATCGGTGGCGCTGACCATTACGCAGCGGGTAATCTTCCTTCTGGCGCTCTTGAGCGTGATGTCCGCGATGCTGGGCGTTTGGGGGGTGTGGTGGTCTTTCCCGGCAACCGACATTGCCGCCACGTTGCTGGGATGCGGGGCGCTGGCAATTGTGTGGAGACGCGCGGAACGGTGGGGCGAAGCAGACTTCGTCCGGGCGAGCGCTGACTTTGACATCGCCGGCGGTCAGCAGTAGCATTACGCCCATCTGCTGATACTCACATTTTGACCGGATTACCGGATTACAGGAGGCCAACCATGGCAATGAATTCATCCGGAGTGTCCCATATCGCCGTCTGCGTGCGCGACCTGGACAAGGCGCTGGCGTTCTATCGCGACATACTGGGCATGACCGTAACCGTAGACCGGGTGCAGGACACCTCCACCGGGGGCCTGCCCCACGTGTACGCTCACAACCGTTCGACGCGACGACAAGCCGTGCTGTCTTACGGCGACGGGGCGGTTCCGACTCTGGTGATGACCAGCCACCCCGGAGACGACGCTGACGGTGCGCCAATCAAACTGGACCAGGTGGGAATCAGCCACATCTCGTTCTCGGTGCCGGACGTCAAGGCGCTGGCGGATGAACTCATCAGCAAGGGAGTTGAACTGGCCGGGCCGATGGATGGATTCGTCAACCCCAACGGGGAAGTGTCGAGCATCTTTGTTTACGATCCGGACGGCATCCTCGTGCAGTTCGATAGCGGCGGCGGCTGATTCGCAATTCGCCTGAATGGTACGATGAGACAATCCGATTATGGCAACGACCGCGAAACAATCTGGGGAATAAACCGGAAAGATCGGCGATGGTTCCAGCTACTCACGCTAATCGGGGGGATGTCCGGCTCAATCACGCTGACAGTATTGGAACTTGCATACCAATCCGGCAACGCGACGGCAAACGAGGTAGCGCGCAATATACTATTGGGTATCGGCGCAAGTTTCGTAGCGTCGGGATTCATCGCTTGGGGCCTGTTGCAGATCAAGGAGCTAACCATGGCAATTGCAGACTGGATTAGAGAGTACACCGAAAAGAAACGAGAACAATGGCGTCAGGAAGGGATCGAGAAAGGGCGTCAGGAAGGGCGTCAGGAAGGGCGTCAAGAGGGGCGTCAGGAGGGGCGTCAGGAAGGGCGTCAAGAGGGGCGTCAGGAAGGGCGTCAAGAGGGGCATCAGCAGGGGCGCCAAGAGGGTTATGCCGAAGGCTATGAGGATGCTCGCAAAGGGAAACCTCAGCAACCACCGGATGCCGAGCCTGACCATCTTTCGTGAACTCTGCCACTCGCAAGCGTTTTCACTAACAAAGGAGTCGTACAATGCCAATGAACGCAACCAGCGTCTCCCACATCGCCATCTGTGTGGCCGACCTTGACGTTTCGCTGAAGTTCTACTGCGACGTCCTCGGAATGTCGGTGGTCAGCGACCTCATCCAGGACACTACCACGGGCGGCCTTCCTCACGTGTACGCACACAATCGCAACACGCGCCGCCAGGTGCGGCTGACCTACGCCAATGGAGCCAAACCGACGTTGACCATGACCTGCCACCCCGGTGAATCCGCCGATGGCACGCCCATCAAACTCGACCAGGTGGGCATCAGCCACATTTCCTTCAGTGTTCCCGACCCCAAGGCGCTGGCCGAAAACCTGGCTGATCAAGGCGTGCCGCTGGCAGCGCCGATGGACGTATGGACCAACGCCGACGGCAAAGTAAGCAGTTTTTATGTCTACGACCCGGACGGCATCCTCGTACAGTTTGACGCCGGAGGCTGACGTTATGTCGCACCACTACGACGAACACGATCACGACAAACTGGTGCGGTGGCGCGAGGAGCTGGCCGAGGCCGACGTGCCCGGCAGCGAATTTCCAGCGGCGGCGCTGTTCCTGGTGAAACCCACCGCCACCGGCGCCCACGAAGTGTTCCGCAAGTTTCGAGGAGTGTTCGAAGAACGGAACGCGCCTTTTGCCAATCTCGTCGTTTTCGGGATGCACGGCGTGTCCGCCACGGTGCGCGCATTGCTGCAAGAGGCGGGTTTGTCGGAAAGCGACTTGCCCGTGCTGCTAATGGCCCCCACCAACGAACTGGAAAACAGCATTGCCCTAACGCTGCCCTCCGGCGAAAGCCTGGAGGGTGGCGACGACCCCAACGGCGACGGCGCCTGCGATTTTGTTGCGCCATGGCAGGATGTTCTCGACCGGATCCGCATTACCCGGGATGGCCGCCCCCTGCGCCTCATGGGAGTGCAGGGCCGCAAGTTGCCCGGTGTCGAAATCACCCGCCTGGCGGAAGCTGCCCTGGGAACCGGGACTTTGGGATAGGGCGGAGAATTCCGGTGTCTCCGCCCAGCCGTTTAGTTAGTGCAGCAGCCTAGCGCCGAACCAGTTTGACCAGCCGGCTGCCTTCCTGATTGTGGCCAATGTACAGGTCGCCGTGGGAGTCTGCCCATACTGCGTGACCACCGGAGCCACCGATGTCCATCTTGGCCAGCACTTCGCCATCCATGTTAAGCACGGTCAGGAAGGCGTCCAGCTCCACCACGTAGGCGATGCCGTCAGGGTCAACGTAGATGTCGCACGGGCGCGCCAAATCGGTCCACATATCCAGATATTCACCTTCGCCGGTGAAAATCTGGATTCGGTTGTTCTCCCGGTCGCACACCAGCACGCGGCCATCCCAATGCACCCAGATGCCGTGGGGGATGTGAAACTCCCCCGGCCCGCGCTTGCCGGGGCGACCCCAGGAATGCAGCAGTTGACCATCGGGCGAGAACCGATGCACTCGGCTGTTGGCATACCCATCGGATACGAACAGGTCGCCGTTGGGGGCCAGGGCAATGTCGGTGCAGCGATTAAACGGGCCGGCGGCCTTCCACATAGTGCCATCAGGACGCGCGCCGCCCGTGTCGGAAGGGGCATCCCATACGCCCATCGTCATCAAAGGTTTGCCGTCCAGCGTACACTTCACGATGGCGTGGGACTCGCGCACCGGCAAATACACGTGGTCCTCACCGCTGATGAAGATGCCGTGGGCGTCGGTCAGATATTCCCGGCCCCACTCGTTCAGGAAGTTGCCCTCCCGGTCGAATATCATCAGCGGGTGGTCTCCGCGATTGAACACGTACACCCGATCTTGTGAGTCGCAGGCGGGTTCGGCCTGTCCAATCGACCAGCCGTCTGGGGTTTTGGCCCAGTTGTCCAGAACGTCGTAAGTGAAATCGCCGCTGCCTACTGTAACCATGGTCTAACCTCCCGGTTTTGTCGAAATGTCAGCATTGCGCTGCCCGGATACGTCTGGGGTAAGCGGTTTAGTGCCCGTTGGCCAGGTTCATCGCCAGTTGTGCCAGCGTTCGGGTCGGCACGCCGGTAGCGCCTTTGACCAGATGTCCCTTGTTGCTTGACGCGGTAGATGTCCCGGCGATGTCAAGATGCACCCAGTCGGCGTCTTCGGCAAACTCCCGCAGGAGCATGGCGGCAGTGATGGAGCCAGCCTGCCGTCCGCCGGTGTTTTTCATGTCGGCCACGTCCGAGTTGATCAGCTCGCGGTAGTCTTCCAGCATGGGCAATTCCCAGAACCGCTCGCCGCTGCTGTCGCCGGCGGTGCGTACACTGTCGGCCAATTCGCTTGAATTGCCCATAATCCCGGTGCAGGCTTTACCCAGCGTAACCACCATGGCGCCGGTGAGCGTTGCCACGTCCACCAGGCGGGTGAGACCGAGCCGGCGAGCGTAGCAGAGCGCGTCCGCCAACACCAGGCGACCCTCGGCGTCCGTGTTGATTACTTCGATGGTCTTGCCGTTCATGGCGGTAACCACGTCGCCGGGGCGTTGAGCGCGGCCGCCTGGCATATTCTCGGCGGCGGCGATGAGGCCGGTAACGTTAATGCGAGGCTTGAGATTGCCGATTGCCCGCATTGCGGCAATGACCGATGCGCCACCGGCCATATCTCCCTTCATGGCCTCCATGTTGGCAGCCGGTTTGAGCGAGATGCCGCCGGTGTCAAACGTGATGCCCTTGCCCACCAGACCGAGATTGTTATCCGGGTTTTCCGGGTCGCCCCGGTAGGTCAAGACGATGAGCTTCGGCGGTTCTTCGCTGCCCTGCGCCACGCCGAGCAGCGCGCCCATGCCGTGCTGGGTCATCCGGTCGCGCTCGATGACATCCAGTTCCAGGCCGGCAGACGTGGCCACCTCCCGGGCGGCGTCGGCCATTCGCGTCGGTGTCATCACGTTGGCCGGATGATTGACCAGATCCCGAGCCAGTGTGGTTGCCTCGGCCAGCACCGTTCCGACGGCGACGCCGGAGCGCAAAGCATCAACATTGCCGGCGTTCCGCTCAACAATGGTGACGGTGGCGATGTTGGAGTGACGGTCTGCGGTTTCGTCGTCATCGGCGCCGTCCCCGTTGCCGTTGCTGCGGTAGGTGTCGAATTTGTACAGTCCCAGTATTGTGCCTTCTGCAATGGCCTGGCCGCTTTCGCGGGCATCCAGGCCGCCGATGCCGGCGCCGTGAGCAATGGTTGCAAATTCGCCGACGCCTTTCCGCCGCAGGAAGCGGGCTACATCCCCGCTGACGCGACGTACTGCGCCGGCGTCAAAACCGTCGGCTTTGCCCAACCCCGCCACGACGACGCGGCTGGCCCGGATACGCCCCATAGTATGCAGCAGGGTCAACTCACCCAGCTTGCCCCTGATCTCTCCGTCGGCGATCAGCGCAGTAATGGCGCCACCCAAAGCCTGGTCGATGGCTCCGGTGGCGCCGCCAGGTTGGGTAACGCCCTGGAAAAGATTTACAACCAAAGCCGGGGTTGGGAAATCTGTGATGTCGCCAGCAACGACGTTTACGGTGGTTCCCATGCTCATGCTCCTGTGCCGCTGAAACGGTCAACCTGTGATGGCCCGATTATGCCGTTATGTCGACCTGGGCACAACCGGCCCAAGACCACCAGGACGATTGCAAAGTTAGTAGTCCCTTTCTGCTTGGCGCGGGGAACGCCCCCTCACCCTAACCCTCTCCCTCTCCCACGAAAGGAGAGGGGACTTTGCAATCGTCCTGCCCAGACCACGGCGGTGGGGGACGACCGCCGGGCGACCGCAGTTCCCGCCCTCGGCAGTTTACGTCGCGGACTCAGACGCCCAACCGGTGCGGCGCAGGACTTCTTCCAACACGGGCGCCGCTTGTTCCGGTCGGCTCACCAGCAGATGGGGGCGAGGCACGGGCTGGTCGGCGACCGACATACGCGAGTAAATGCGCCAGTCAGCATCGCTTTCGGCAGCATCGCCGACGCCGTGGGAACGGTCGAGCAGACGCCGGCGCACCAGCTGCGGCTCGGCGGTGAATCGCACCAGTATAGGCTCAACTCCGGCCTCCGCGGCCACGTCGTACAGAGGGAGCCGCACTGCCTCGTTCAAGTTCGTCGCGTCGAAAACTACCGAACGGCTAGCAGCCAACAATTCTCGGGTTATCGCGTGCATCACCGCAAAAACTCGGCGATGCTCGCCACGGGTATAACGGGGTACGCTGATGAGCGATTTACGCGTCCGATCGCTGTTGACCCAAATGAACGGCGCCCTGGCCGTTAGCTCCTGCGCGAAGTAGGATTTCCCGGTTCCAGGCAAGCCGCACAGTACCACCAACGATGGCGACAGTTGGCTACCAGGGTATTGTGCTGCGGGTTCCCCGAGGGCTTTGCGAACCACCGCAAGGTCGGCAGGGTTCAGGCCGCCGGCAGTCCAAAACTCCGGGTTGGCAGACTGCGGTTGCGACAATGCCTTCCATCCGACGGTTGGCGCGACGCGCCCGGTTATACGACGTACCCGGTTATACTAGGAAGCGGGTAAGCAGCCGCTGGACCACCACCAGAATGATCATTACCACCAAAGGACTCAGGTCTAACATACCGAACTGGGGCAGTATACGGCGGATTGGGCCCAACACCGGTTCGGTCAACATGAACACTACGTCGTAAACCTTCCCCAACGCATCGGGCACCGTATTGCCCTGCATCGTCATGTATTGCAGCACGAATCCCAGCACGATCCGCGCCAACAGCAAGATATAGCACAGCGTGATGACGAAGCTAATTAATGGGAGTAGTTGCACGGTGTGTCCTGAATCCGGTTGGCGCTGGTTTAATTATGACTGGCCGAGGCGTATGGACTTGAGGTAGGCGGCATTTACCGCATCAACGATGGCCGCCGGCACCCCGGCCCGTTCCAGGGCCTGCAAACCCTCGGCGGTGGTGCCGCCGGGGGAAGTAACCATATCTTTGAGTTCGGCGGGATGGCGGCCGGTTTCGGAGACCAACTCCACGCTGCCTTTCACGGTTTGCAGAGTCAGCCGGCGCGCAGTATCACGGGGCAATCCGACGTAAACGCCGGCGTCAATCATGGCTTCCACAATCATAAAGATGTAAGCCGGCCCGCTGGCGCTCAACGCGGTGGCCATATCGAGATATTTCTCGTCGTCAACGTAAATTTCATCGCCAATGGTTCCCAGGATGGCCGCCGCGGCGGCACGGTGCTCGGCGCTCACTGATTTGGCACACGTCCACATCGTCATCCCAGCGCCAATCTGAGCGGGCGTGTTGGGCATAACCCGTATGATGCCGTCATGTTTGGCGCCGTCAGCCAGGGATTGCATCCGAGCGCCGGCCACAATCGACATCAGCGCCTGCTGACCGGTGAAAGCACCGCCGATGTCAGTGTAAACCTTGGGCAAATCCTGGGGTTTGATGGCCAGCACAATCAGGTCGGAGTGAGCCAATACGAAGCTGTTGTCTTCCGTTACTCCGACGCCGTAGCGCTCAACGAGATAATCCCGACGCGGCGGTACCGGCTCGCCCACCATCACTGTGTCCGGCCGGGCCACGCCGGCGCTCAGCATTCCGCCCAGAATGGCTTCGGCCATGGTGCCGCCGCCGATAAATCCAATGTTCATTTGGCTATCCGTCCCGACTGTTCAGTTGATGGCCCAAGTGTCGGTGATTCCGTCGCCGCGGGCAAACGCCACGGCCATCCGTATGGATTCCACCATGGAGGTGTGATCGGCCACGTTCTGGCCGGCGATATCGAATGCGGTGCCGTGGTCTACCGATGTCCGCACGAAAGGCAGGCCCAGGTTCGCGGTAATGCTTTCCTCGAACCCGTAGACCTTGACGGCAATGTGACCCTGATCGTGATACATGGCAAGCACCACGTCGTAACGGTCGTTGACGGCCTGGTGGTAAATCGCGTCGGCCGGCACCGGGCCGGTGGCGTTGATGCCTTCCGCTTTGGCGGCCAGCACCGCTGGCGCAATCTCCTCGGCTTCTTCGTTACCCAACAGGCCGCCGTCGCTGCCATGAGGATTCAATGCCGCGACGCCAATCCGGGGGTTCTCGAATCCCCACTGCCTGAAGCTCTGGTCGGTGAGGCGCAGGTAGTCCAGGATGCGGTCTTGCTTCACGTAGTCGCAGGCCACCCGCAGCGAGCGGTGCGTGCTCAGGTGAACCACGCGCAGGTTTTTGGCCATCAGCATGGTTGCCACCGTCCTGGCGCCGGAAAGTTCCTGCAACAGTTCCATGTGGCCGATGGCTTCGTAGCCGGCCATGGCCGCCGCCTCTTTGTTCAACGGCGCGGTGGCCAGCCCGTCAACGACGCCCGCCATTGCCAGTTGCCCTGCCTTGCTGACCCATTCCATCGCTGCTTTACCGCAGGCGACGCTGAGTTGGCCGACTGAGATGTCCTCCGGGTTCAGGTTGCCAATGTCCACCACATCCACTACTGACGGGTTTTCGCCCGTCCCGATGGGGTCATCGGTGCGTCTAATGGTCAGGGCCGAGCCGGTGAGGTTGACGGCTTGCTGCATGGCGTAGGCATTGCCAACCACCATAGGGCGGCACGAGGCATAAACACGCGGATCGGCAAGGGCCTTCACCACTACTTCCGGGCCAATGCCGCAGGGGTCGCCCATTGTGATGGCTATGGCCGGGCGGTTAATGCTGTTGTCAGTAGTTTGTGTCATCCTTTGCCTCGTTGCGTGTCGCGCCGAATTCAACAGGGCGCCAGAATCCGCCGGTGGCTGATTATAGCACCCTGTTCTGTGCTAAGGCCTTTCGATTGTTCCTGTAATTCCGGATTTGATTCGGAATCCAAGCGATTTTCCCGCAGGCGAAGTTGCTACCATTTGCGCGCTACCGGGTAACGGCGCTGGCAGAACCGACGGGGTATCAGGGCAAATCGGATAGTCGAACCGCCCTGAACGCAGCTGCCCGGATCGTTGTGTTGCCGTTGACACGTCAATACCCTAAAATTACGATGGAAGAATGAACATTTCCCGGATGTCCCATCTGGTATTGGGGAGCGCTATGGCGTCGGAGATAAATTTCCAGCAAGACCGCGGCAAGCTGATAGAGGCGACGCTTTACGTCAGCGAGCTATCGGTCGATGACGCCAACTTTGGGATCACAAAATTGGCCAAGTTGCTGTATTACGCCGATTGCGATTCATACGTGCAGCGCGGCGCGCCCCTCACGGGTACGACTTACCTGCATTTTCCCCACGGCCCATATCCGCAAAACTGGTACCAGGTGCGTGAATGTATGGAGCGGAATGGCGACGTTACGGTGGTGTATGACACAGCGACGTCCGGTTATCAGAAGTACCGATTATCGCCGCGCCGCGCCGCGAACCTAGAATGCCTTAGTCTAGCCGACAAAGAGATTCTCGAAGCGCAAGTACAACGCTTCGCCGGATTCAACGCCGCCGGCATCGAGGAATACTCACGCCAGGAATTGGGTTGGCTTTCCACCGAAGACGGCCAGCCAATATCTTACGAACTGGCCGGGATAGCTGCGCCGCCTTTGAGTCCCCGCAAAATTGACGCGATACGGGAAGTCAGGAAACGGGGTCCATAGATTCGAGCCATACTTTCAGATCATCTTCAACGATTTCATACCGCAACTCCACACGCCCCAGCGAATGCGTAGCGGATCTTGGAAATGTGATCAACCTGACGTTGTCCGGCAATCCGGGTATGACGGGCGCAGCGTGGGGAGAACGTGCCAAGTGAACGCGGAGCGCTTGCAGTGTGTTGGCGTCCGCCATCGGATTGATCCACCCTTCGGATACTCCGCGCGCCCAGTCGGATTGGAACCCGGTTCGTTCCCGAACGTCATACATCGTTTCGCGATCCAATTGCCCCACTGCCACCCGCCATCCTTTTCAGCCCAGTCATCCCCCGCGGCTGGGTTGACCGGACTGTACTATTCACATTTGGTCCAGCCGCAGGAGAAGCAGGTCAGACAACCCTCCTGACTTATCGCGGCGCCGTTGCATTCCGGGCAACGCCGTGCGTAGGTTCCGGGCACGTCATGGACGCCATTGGAACCGTTGCCGTTGGTTACGTCAACCGGCGCAGCACCTCCCAGCGTTTGTTGTTGCGGCATCCAGGGACGCACTTCCGGGCCATCACTGCCATAGCCGGGTGCGCCGGAAGGCAGGGTTAGCTGCACTCCGTCAGCTCCACCATGCCCCGTGCCGGGTTCCTGGGTGATTCTTTCCAGCACGATGGCAACGGCATCCGGACCGGAGCGAACCAGCGTCCCATCGTCCCAGGCCGGGCAGCAGGTGATCCCCCGCAGTTGTCGGGTCACTTCTTCGGTCTCGATGCCGGCTCGCAGCGCCAGCGACACCAGACGGGACACTGCCTCCAGCAGAGCGGCGTCGCATCCGCCGGCCTTGCCCATGGTGCCAAACACCTCGAAGGGCGAGCTGTTTTCGTCCAGGTTCACCGTTACGTACATATTCCCGTGCCCGGTGCGGACCCGCTCCGTAATGCCCTGGGTGCGACGGGGACGTTCGCGGGGGATTCGCGGCCCCGGCGCCTCAATGGTTCTTACATCAAGAGCCTCGCCAGCCTGCGTTCCGGACGTGGCGCCGGTGCTCAACACCTGCTCGGATTTGCTGCCATCGCGGTAAACCGTGATTCCCTTGCAGCCCAGCTCGTAGGCCGCGCGGTATGCTTCCGCCACGTCATCAACCGTTGCGTCGTGGGGGAAATTGATGGTTTTGGACACGGCGTTGTCGGTATAAGTCTGGAAGGCCGCCTGCATCCGGACGTGCCACTGAGGGTTGATGTCGTGGGAGACCCGGAACACGTTTTTCACCCAGCCGGGCACCGCCAGGTCGTCCAGCGAGCCGCTGGCCGCCAGTTGCTCCATCAACTCAGGCGAATAGAATCCCTCGTGGCGGGCAACGGCTTCAAAATACGCATTGCCTTCTACCAGGCGCGTGTTGTCCATTACGTTGCGGACATAGGACAACGCAAACAGTGGCTCGATCCCGCTGGATGCGCCGGCGATGATGCTGATGGTTCCGGTCGGGGCAATGGTTACTGGCGCGGAGTTTCGCATGGGTTGCGACCCGGGCCCGTCGTTGTACACGCTGAATTCCCATTCCGGGAACACACCACGGCGCATCGCCAACTCGCCGGACGCCCGGTAAGTCTCCTGCTGGATGCGACGCATAACCTCTTTGGCCAACTCCAGGGCTTCTTCACTGTCGTAGCGGACGCCGAGTTGGATCAGCAAATCCGACCAGCCCATGACCCCGAGACCGATGCGCCGGGTTTTGAGGCTCATCTCGGCAATTTCAGGGATGGGATAATGGTTCATGTCAATAACGCAGTCGAGCATATGCACGGCAACGGTGATTACCTCGGCCATACGCTGCCAGTCCATTTCCACGTCATCATCGGTGTACCGCACCATTCGCGCCAGATTCAGCGAGCCGAGGTTGCAAGATTCATACGGAAGCAGCGGTTGTTCGCCACAAGGATTGGTCGACTCAATGTTGCCGAGCTGCGGGTTGGGATTATCGCGGTTGATGCGGTCCAGGAATACAATGCCGGGGTCTCCGGTGCGCCAGGCCAGCTCGGTCATGCTGGTAAACACACCTCGGGCGTTGAGTTGGCCGACGATGGCGGCAGTTCTTGGGTTGACGAGGTCGTAGTCCTCGCCGTTCTGCACCTTCTGCATGAACTCTTCGGTAACGGCCACCGAGATGTTGAAATTGCTCAAGCGCTGGCCGTCTGCCTTGGCGGTAATAAACGCCATGATGTCCGGATGCGTTACGTGCAATATTCCCATGTTGGCGCCGCGCCGGGTACCGCCCTGCTTGACCACATCAGTGGCAGCGTCGAAGGCGTTGATGAAGCTGACCGGGCCGGAGGCGACACCGCCGGTAGAACCAACAACATCCCCCTCCGGGCGCAACCGTGAAAAGGCAAACCCGGTCCCGCCGCCACTCTTGTGGATGAGGGCGGTCTGCTTCACCTTGGTAAAAATTGAGTCCAGCGAATCTTCCACCGGCAATACGAAGCAGGCCGACAGTTGCTGCAACTCCCGTCCCGCGTTCATCAGCGTTGGCGAGTTGGGCAAGAACTCCAGCCGCTGCATAATTTCGTAGAAACGCTGTTCAGTCTCCTGCCGTTCCTGGTCGGAAACCTCGTAAAGCAGTTCAGACTGCGACAGATTGCGCGCCACGCGGCGGAACATCCCATCAGGGTCTTCCAGTACGTTGCCCTCCCGGTCTTTGGACAAATAGCGTCGTTTCAGCACCACCTGCGCATTATCGGTGAGCTCGCCGGTGCGTTGGTTGTATGCAGCGGCGATACCGGCCGCGACCATTGCATCGTGGATGCGCCGCCTCGCTTCTGCAACAGAAACGGGGGCTCGGGTCGTCAATCTATTCGTATCTACCATGGTAGGTTGGGCCCCCCTTTTTATGGGTTATCCTTATGATAGGATAGGTCCCCATTTTAGCCAATGGCATTCTAATGGAATTTCAGGACCATTAATAGCCAGAACCACTGTAGCCAGTGGTGTTAAGTTCTGAAGCAAATTTCGTGCGTTGCATTTAGGAACCTTAGTATAAAAAATCACCCAGATACCCGGATTAACAATTTGGCCGCCCAGAGTTGAGGCTGGACGACCAATTGCTATGCCGTTTGATTGGTTACGCAGTCGAAACGGCACCATTCCGCTCACCTTGTTGAACTCGGCGCAGGCGATCAGTAACGTCTAGGTCGAACCGCAGTCCCTTGTAGAAATACAGGACTGGAACTTCCCGCACCGGACGCAAGTCGAAGCCGGTCAGCGAGGCCGCGACGTCTTGTACGTGCCCCATCGCCCCGGCTGCGTTGGGCGCTTTCCGGGTTACCCGGCGCACGACCCCGTAGGTCATACGGATACCCAGGCCGGTTAGCGTCTCCGCTACCAAATCGGCGAAATCTTTCAACGCCCCTTCGGCTACCGGGTGATTGGCGTCGAGTCGCATCGAGAATCCGTTACCAGTGCTCCGGCACGAGATTACCGGGAACACCGACCTGAGCCGGTTGAAGATTTGTGATTCATGACCTTCCGGGCATGGATCACAATTGATATCCACGTTGTACTGAACCATCTGTTGCATTTTTGTAGTGCTCCGGAGCTCTTGGCTCCTTCAGGTCAATTATGGCATTACTGCAACAACTTTGCTGTGCTGCGAGTAGGCCACCAGAGAGGCCGAGGTTAATCAGGCGCTGTTTGTTTCTGTGAGCCAAACGAACCCCGGCTAATCATCGGCTTGATCGGGCTTATGCGATCAGGTCTTCTCCTTCGCTGGAAATCGGCAAAGCTGCCCAGCAACTTACCAGACACGCCCGGGATTCTCGGGCGATATCGTCCTGCAACTCGGCGAAGGGGTTTGGAATCCACGAGCCACCAATGTCCGCATCGTTGACCATCCAGTCCGACGGGACCCACATCTTCCGCAGCATATCCTCCATATCGTGGACCCGGTTGTTGTGCGTCAACAACCTGGTTAGGGCGGAGTATTGAACGCTACTGCTCATAATGGTGTTGAACACCTCCAGTCTAGTGATGTGCGATTGGCGAGCCAGTGGGTTCATTTTGATCAACGGGGGCACTGCGATGGTGGCTACGCAGTTACGCCCAGAGTCGCGAAGTTTATTGAGCGGCGAACGCCGCTACTTTGCGGGTGGTTGTGTCGACCGGCCACGACGACCGGGTGATGTGCGACGGGTCCTCCGCGAGGTTACGGCGGTTAATCCCACCATTGGTTCCGATTGTCCCAGTCGCATCGACCGGGCCTGTTCTTCGAAATCAGCGGCGCTCTGGAAATCGTGATATACGGATGCGTAGCGCACGTATGCCACTTCATCCAACAGCCGCAAACGCTCCAGCACCATCAAACCGAGGTCGCGTGACTTCACGATGCCGCTGCCAATCCGTTGCAACTCAGCCTCAATACCGTCGGCGAGACGGTCGAGATCACGCTGCGAGATGGGACGGCGGGTGCAGGCAATGTTGACGCCGGCAAGCAACTTGTCCCGGCTGAAATCCTGCCGCCGGCCGTCGCGTTTGTCGACTTGCAACGTAGGGATTCTGGCCAGTTCGTGGGTGGTGAAGCGATTCCCGCAAGCCAGGCATTCACGGCGGCGGCGAATGCCGGTATCGGTTTCCCGAGAATCCGTAACCTTGCTCTGGTTTTGGTCGCATTGAGGACATTTCATGGATTGATCCAAATTTGGTTGCTTTCTCAAACAATTCTTGAAATTAGCACATATAGTGCTTTCGATTGCACTTACCACAATTTGTTGTAGTGCGGAGTATAGCCTAACCGCCAGCGAAGATTCAATTAAGCGGCGGGTGCAAGTTTTGGCGATTTTCGCGCGGTTCCGAACATACACGCCTTCCGACGAAGATTTCCTCCGGTGCGGCGAAACCGGTGGGGGCATCCGACCCAACAAAAACCCCCATCCATGAAGGAAGAGGGCTGTAGAACCAGGAATGTACGTATCAGGATTTACCGATAGAAACCCCGTCGGTTCTGACGTTGTTGCAGGAACGTGGGCAGTTCGTAATCCCGCCGGTCCGGGACGTCCATTTCGCCGAGCAATTTGGCGATGTCGTCCTCAGGTTGCTGCGTTACCTCTGGGAAGTCGGCGGCCACCATGGTCATTTTCACTTCGTCATCCAGCCGAGCGTCCCGGCTGGTGCCGAAAATGATGTTGGCGTTGGGGTCGGCCAGGTCTTCCACCACCCCGGCTGCCTCCTGGACTTCCTGCAACGACATACCATTGCCGCCGGTGAGCACGAACAGGATGCGCCGGGAACCCTCCAGCGATATATCCAGCAGGGGGCTCTCGGTGCACTGCCGGGCCGCTTCCCGAGCCCGACCCGGTCCACGACCATGGCCAATGGACAGCCAGGCTTGCCCGGCGCCGGCCAATATGGTTTTGACATCAGCAAAGTCCACGTTGATCTCACCCGGCACCGTTACAACCTCGGCGATGGCGGTGATGCCCTGGTGCAGCACCGAATCCGCCAGTTTCAGGGCGTCTTCCCACGTGTAGGAATCGGCCTGCTCGTCGTTAATGGCAAGCAACCGGTCGTTGGGTATGACAATCATGGTGTCCACGTGGTCGCGCAGCTTTTCCAGACCTTCCTCGGCATTGCGACGGCGGGTCTGAGCTTCAAACGAAAAAGGCCGGCTGACCACCGCTACGGTCAGCGCCCCGGATTCTTTGGCAATCTGTGCCACCACGGGCGCTGCGCCGGTGCCGGTGCCACCGCCCATGCCTACCGCCAGGAACACCATGTCGGCGCCCCGCACCGCCTGTTCGATATCGCCCCGGGCTTCCTCGGCGGCCTGCCGACCAAGCTCGGGTTGCGATCCCGCGCCCAGCCCCCGCGTAAGGTTGCGGCCCAGCGCGATGCGATAGTGCACGTCACAGCGGGACAGATGCTGTGCGTCGGTGTTGAGGGCATAATATTCAACGACGGGCAGCTTGTCTTTGTACATACGGCTGACCGCGTTGCAGCCGCCACCGCCAACACCAAATACTTTGATCAGGGGGACGCCGCGGCCAATTTCAGGAATCATGCCGTCGCCTTCTGCAAAGCCACCAGTGGGTTCCCAGGAAGCGGAATTATCTGGAAATATCATCGTGGTTGTTCCTCCTGCTGTTATGGGGTTTCAAAAACCGACTTTTCGTTTGCAATTGGCTGGTTGGCAACAGTCGATTCCCAGCGCGTCGTCGTGTTCGCGGGTCGGCCTGATACCAGGGGATTCTAGTCTCGCTCCTGCTGGCGCGTTCCGGATCGGGAGAATGGACGGCGCAGCAACGATCCCGGTGACCAGTTCCGATCTCCCTCTCCCCGGACTCGGCCCCGTTCAGGCTGGTTTCGATGCTTCACCGCCCATTGCAGCACGCCCAAAGCCGCCGCGTATTCCGGTTGGCGCAGGGATTCGGGTAGACCGGCGTACCATAGGGGCACACCAATCCGAACCTGCGTTCTCAGTCCGCGTGCGGTCATTTCGGCGAAACCCGGCATCCTGGATCCGCCACCGGTCAGCACTACGCCACCGGCTAGCGGAGTCCCGGTGCCGGCCTGGGATAGTTCCTGCTGAATCAGTTTCAGCATTTGCAGCGAGCGCAGGTAAAGCGGCTCGCAGAGTTCTTGCCGCGACACGATGCGTTTGGGCTGAACCTGCGTCGCCGGCATGATTATTTCGTCGGTGGACGGTACGGCCTCGGGTAGGACGTGGCCGTGCTCGATTTTCAGTTCCTCGGCCATTTGGTAGGGCGCTCGCAGGGCGATGGCCATGTCGCGAGTTAACTGGTTGCCGCCGACGGGGATGACCGACGAGAAGCACGGGGTTCCATCCCGATAGCACGCAATCTTTATGGTGCCCGCCCCAATGTCGATGGCGACGACACCCATTTCGCGCTCGTCCGCAGTCAATATCCCCTCGCCCGACGCCAGGGGATGGGCCACCAGGCCTTCGACACGCAATTTGGACGTTTGCAATGCCCGTACCGTATTGCCCAGGGGTACCGACTTGCCGCGCACGATATGCGCCTCGACCTGCAATTCGTTGGTGTGCAGTCCGGTCGGGTTGCGAACCGCGGCCATCCCATCCAGCCGATAGCGCATCGGGATGATGTGCAGAACCTGTTCAGTGCGACTGTTTACCTGTTGCCGCAACATACCGGACGAACCGCCGATCAACTCCCGCAGGTGCTGTTCCGTTACGGTCAACAGCTCATTGCCATCGCTGAGCAAGTCGGACGAGTTCTCACTGATTAGATGGTCGCCGTTCACTACGGCGAAAAAATCGCTGACCGGATTTCGACCGACGTAACGGAGGCATTCATTCAGGCTGTCGCGGACGGACTCCTTGACTTCGCCGAGGTCGTCAATGGTTCCCTGTCGTACACCAACGGATGGCGCGGTGCCGGTTCCCAACGGTTTCAGCTCGCCCTCCGGCCCCAGCCGCGCCACGATGGAAAAGACTTTGCTGGTGCCGATGTCGATGGCGGCGTAAATAGGTTCCCTGGCCATTGATCAATTCCTTGCTGTGGTGGATGAAAGTAGAGCGATGAGGTTGTCCGATTCGGCGCTGCGCCACTGACTTCAGCAGCGTTGCCCGGAAGCGTTATGTTATTCAGATGCGTTCCACGACCCGAAGCCGGGCGCTGCGGCTACGTGGGTTGGCAGCAATTTCTGCGGAGGACGGTCGAATCACGCGGCGCCGAATCGTTCTCAATGTCGGTACGTGTTCGCATACACAAACTGGGAGTTCGGAAGGGCATACGCAGGTTGCCGTCCCTCGTTCAACCCACCCTTTGACGATGCGGTCTTCCAGACTGTGATAGCTGATGACGACGCAGCGGCCGCCGGAGGCGAGCAAACCGGGGATCGCCGTCAAACCCTCTTGCAGATGCTCCAGCTCCCGATTTACCGCGATGCGCAACGCCTGGAAGGTGCGGGTGGCCGGATGGCGGCCTCGCCTGGGTCCGCCGACCGTGCGGGCCACTACATCGGCCAGCTGCGCCGTGGTGGTAATGGGACGGTTGGCAACGATGCTTCGTGCAATTGCCCGGCTGCGGCGTTCCTCCCCGAACTGGTAAATGACGTTGGCCAATTCCACTTCCTCAGCCGCATTAACGATGTCAGCGGCCGATTCACCGGCGGTGTCATACCGCATATCCAGCGCTTCGTTGGTTTGAAAAGAAAGACCATATCCGTTGCCGCCGATTTGTCGGGACGAGAATCCCAAATCCAGCAGGATGCCGGTGACCGAATCGACGCCGTGGTCAGCCGCAATTCGTACCATTGACGAATAATTGCCGTGGACGGTGGTGACACGGTCGCCGAATAACTCGAGGCGCCGGCGGGCGGCCACCAACGACCGAGGGTCACGGTCAATGGCCAGCACGAAGCCGTCCGGTTCGGACGACTCCAGCAACGCCAGAGTGTGTCCACCCTCGCCCAGCGTCCCGTCGACATACACGCCGCCGGCGCGAACGGCCAGCATCTCCATCGCCTCAGCAACCATGACCGGGTGATGCCAAAACTCCCCCGCAGCGCCAACGTCGCTTTCGACGTCTCGGCGTGCCGGGTTGATCTGCACTGGATCCGAGGGCGTCGGATCGCTTTGGGACGAACCTATGAACGGTGAGTCGTAAGAAGCTACCGGACTGAACCCAGACCAAGCTGCTGTTAGCGTCATAGTTGCTGCCATTCCCAACGGCGCAGCATCGGTTGGACCGGGAGAAAATCCTCCCTTCCATTCCCGATTGACGGGACGCAGGTGTGGGGCGCAGCCTCGGCTACGGTTATGTCCGGCGGCGACGGTCGCAATTGGTATTCCCCTCTAAATGCGGTTTGGATAGCTGTACAGGAAGTTGCCTGCCAGTTTATGTCACCCAATTTAGCAAAGGCATGGGCGGTTGTGCCTGCTACTCAAAATGCACAGTTCAGCGATTTTTTTCAAAAACCTATAAAAAATTGGTTCCAACCGATCAACCGATGGAAATGCTTGAACCGGGGAATCTTCGACCGGCGGTGGCGCCGGCCCGCGCACCGGACTGGCCGGCGGTTGCCCGACTCAGTACATACGTCGGGTTTCGCCGTATTCGTTCGGTATGCTATACTCTCAACACGAACCGGGCAGGCCGGCATCGACCGCCCTGCTCGGTGTTTGCTGTAACCCCCAATTGGCGTTTTAGGAGTGTATCTACGGTGAAGGTCACCAGGGATAACGCATCACCCATCGAACTGACGCTCACGGTGGAACTAGCCGAGGAGGACGAAAACCCGTTTATCGACCGTTCCTATCGGCGCGCCGTATCGCGAGTTAACATTCCCGGCTTCCGCCGGGGGAAGGCTCCTCGCCACATCGTTGAGCGAATGCTGGGGAGACCCACTTTGCTCCAGGAAGCGCTGGATTTCATGGTTCCCGAAACGCTGGACCAGGTCCTGCGTGAACAGGAAGTTGAGGCATTCGCCGAACCCAGTATAGAAATAACTGACCTGGAACCGGTTTCTTTCACCGCCACCATTCCCCTCGAACCCACCGTAGACCTCGGAGACTACCTATCAATTCGCGTCGAATCGGATACCACGGAAGTAATCGATGAGGACGTTGACCGTGTAATCGAACGTATCCAGCAAGAGCAGGCGGTCTGGGAGCCCGTGGAACGCGCGGTAGAGTACGGGGATCGTTTGAACCTCAACGTGCGCGGCGTCATCGAAGCTGAAACCGTGGTGGAAGACGACGACGTTGAGTACGTGCCCGAAGAAGCAAACGTACTTCCCTTCCCGGGCTTTGCCCCCAACCTGTTGGGTATGGTTGAGGAAGAAGAGCGCGAGTTCACGGTAACGATTCCTGAGGACTACCCCCGTGAACAGTACGCCGGCAAAGACGTTCAATTCCAGGTGACCGTGCTGTCCGTCAAAGAGAAGAACCTGCCCGAACTTGATGACGAATTTGCCAAATCCATCGGTGAAGGTTTCGACGATCTGGATGCTTTGCGTACCAACATCCTGGAATCGCTGACCTCCCAGGCCGAATCCGCCGCCCGTAACCAGTTGGAACAACAAAGCCTGGAAGCCCTGTGCGATGCGGCCGTGGTCAACGCTTCTCCGATACTCTTCGAGCGAGAGCTGGAATCGATGCAGGAAGAGCGCGACCGGATGCTGCGGCAACAAAACCTGGACCTGACAACCTATCTGCGGTTCTTGGGCAAAACGCTCGAAGAATTCCGGGAAGAAATGCGCCCCAACGCCGAACGCCGACTGACCGGCGCCCTGGTGATGCGCAAACTGGCCCAGGTCGAAGAAATCGAAATCTCAGACGAAGACGTGCAATCCGAAACCGACCGTTTGCTGGGATTGTCCAGCGAGGGTGCGGAACAGGACAATCTGGAGCAGCTGCGCGAATACTTGGGGACGGAATCCACCCGGGAAGGTATCCGCGGGTCGCTCCACAGCCGGCGCGTCATGGAACGATTGACCGAAATCACCCAGGGGAACCTCGACGCCGGCGACGAAACCGATGATCCAAACGCCGGGGAAGCAGGAGAGGCCACAGCCGAGGCTAACGCAGGAACCGAATCGGACGCTGAGGCCGACGAGGCCGTTGCCGCCGAGGCCGTTGCCGCTGACGCCGTTGCCGCCGAGGCCGTTGCCGCCGAAGCCGTTGCCGCCGAAGCCGTTGCCGCCGAAGCCGAAGAAGAAACCCGAGACTAACCAAACTCCGTTGTACTTCAGGAGATCAACCAGATGTTGAATGACCAAAATCCCTCGGGCTTGGCCCTGCCTACCAACGTGCTACCAGGGATCATCAGACCTACCACGCAGGGCGAGCGCGCCTTCAATCCTTACTCCCTTTTGTTGCAGGCTCGCATCATCTATCTTGGCACCGCCGTAGATGATGAAGTATCCAATGCCATCGTGTCTCAGCTGCTCTATCTTGGTTGGGAAGATTCCGAAACGGACATCGTGATGTACGTTAACTCGCCAGGCGGGTCCGTGCTGGACGGTATGGCAATATACGACACGATGCAGCTGATCAAGCCTGACGTTTCGACCGTTTGCCTGGGCAAAGCCGCTAGCATGGGGGCAGTGATCCTGTCCGGCGGAACCAAGGGCAAGCGGTACTGCACAGCAAACTCTACGGTGCTGATTCACCAGGTGATGGGCGGCATACAGGGTTCGGCCTCCGACATCGAAATTACCGCTCAGGAAATTCTGCGCCTGCGCCAACGCCTGAATACGATACTGTCCGACAATTGCGATCAGCCGTTCGACAAGGTTTCGCGCGACTCTGACCGGGACTATTGGATGGATGCCGAGAGTGCAGTCAAGTACGGTATAGTTGACCACGTGCTCACGGAATTACCGGACTCGTTGATTAAAGCCGCCGCCTAACCCAATCTTTGCAATTCAGGACCGTTGGCGTCCAAGTATTAGGAGACCGCAATGGTTATGCCCTTTCAAGATTCTCCCCTGCTGCAACCCAGCAACATCGTCCCCATGGTCATCGAATCGGGACCACGGGGTGAACGCGCCTTCGACATTTACTCGCTGCTGCTGCGGGAACGGATAATCTACCTGGGCACTCCGATTACTGATCAGGTTGCCAACGTCATCATTGCTCAATTGCTGTACCTGGAACGCGAAGACCGGGACCGGGACATCAGTATGTATATCAACAGCCCCGGCGGATACATCGCCTCCGGGCTTGCGATACTGGACACGGTGAAGCTGATCAACTCGGAAGTGTCCACCATTTGCGTGGGCACTGCCGCCAGCATGGCAACCGTTCTGCTCGCCAACGGCGCCAAAGGCAAACGATACTGCCTGCCCAACTCGACTATCCATATGCACCAGCCCAACGTGGGCAGCTTCCAGGGCCAGGCGGCCGACATCGAGATTCAGGCTCGCGAAATCGTGCGACTCAAAGAGCGGCTCAACAAAATCCTCTCCGAAGCCACGGGCCAGCCTTTCGAAAAGATCGCCGATGACACTGACCGCGACTTTTTCCTGACTTCCGATGAAGCCATTGAGTACGGTCTCGTGGATGAGATTCTGGGCGCGCCGACCGAGGAAGTCACCGCCGAAGCTGCCTAAACACCTTATCACCACTCATAACTCCGGAGGGACATTGCGGAATGAGCACCAGCAACCGCAGCGCTAACCGCAACTCCCAACGGTGCGCTTTTTGCGGATCCTCATACCCGCAGGGGCGGCTGATGCGACCACCCGGTCAACCTCGGGGCGGCATCTGTTTTGATTGCATCCGGGAATTGGCCGCCCATGTAGCCGAACGGGGTAACAAGAAACGCCCGGCTGCCGAGGAAAAGCGCATCCAGTCCAGAGACGACCGCGTTGAACTGACTGCAAAAGCTGCCGACCGGCCCGCTACAGACCGGCCCGAAGCAGCGTCGCCGACCCTGGTGCCGCGCGAAATCTATGCCCACCTCGACGCATACGTCATCGGCCAGGACAGGGCCAAAAAGACGCTGTCGGTTGCAGTCTATAACCATTTCAAACGGATTCGCAGCGCAGCGGCAGACCCTGGAATCGAGGTTCAGAAGTCCAACATTCTGTTGATTGGCCCGACTGGATCCGGAAAAACTCTGTTGGCCGAAACGCTGGCTCGCACGCTGGATGTGCCCTTCGCCATCTGTGACGCCACATCGCTGACCGAATCGGGATATGTGGGCGAGGATGTCGAAAATATCCTGCTGCGGCTGATCCAGGCTGCCGACTGGGACATCTCCCGGGCCGAACATGGGATTATCTACATCGACGAACTCGACAAAATCGCCCGTAAAGAAGGCGTGAATCGCTCAATAACCCGCGACGTCGCCGGCGAAGGCGTGCAGCAGGAATTGCTGAAAATCATCGAGGGCTGCATCGCTAACGTTCCCCCCCAGGGTGGTCGCAAGCATCCCCATCAGGAGATGTTGCAGATAAATACCCGCAACATCCTCTTCATTTGCGGCGGCGCTTTTGAAGGATTGCAGGAGATCACGTCGCGACGGCTTTCCATTGGCTCGAACTTGGGGTTTCTGGCCCGCAATTCAGGACGCAACGACAAGGCGGACCCATCAACCACCGCACCGGAACAGTTGACGCCCGAAGATTTGCTGGAATTCGGGTTCATCCCCGAATTGGTGGGACGTTTGCCGGTGGTAACTTCCCTTCAACCCCTGGACCGTGATGCACTGGTCAGGGTTTTGGTGGAGCCGAAAAACGCAATCGTCAAACAGTATCAACAGCTTTTCCGATTGGACGGTGTGCAACTGGAATTCAGCGCCGATGCAATGGTTGCCGCCGCTGAGCGGGCGCTGGCCTACCAAACCGGCGCTCGCGTACTGCGCCATATTGTGGAAGGCGCGCTGCTCGACGTGATGTACGAGCTGCCTTCCCTCGCCGACATCTCCCGTTGCGTCGTGCATCGCGATGCCATCACCGGCGACGCTTCCCCTCGTCTGTACAGACGCGGCGGTGGCCGGCACGTAACGCTTAAAACCGCTCTGGCGCAGGCGGCGGCTGAACCCCGTAAGAAAACCGCCTAATCACGCCGTTTCGGCAGCGACCGCCGCCTCTATTTCGTCGGTCAACGGCAGACCCTGACGGTACGTGGACGCCAGTGGTGCTCCGTCTCCATCCAGCGCTTCCCCTGGGCGCACCCGGAGCCGCCGGTCGGCCACCGCCCGTAACGTAGCTAACAGCAAATGTGGTTCGCGGCGGTAACCTTCCGCACGGATGCGACGAAACAGGGCGTTGTCCTCGCCCTCGGCAGCTTGCAACTCCTCGATGCCGCTATCGGTCACTGCTGCCCAGTCGGCGTCGAATTCGCCCCCTACGATTGGCAAAGAGCAATGGGACAACACCGGGCCCCTATCGACCTGTTCGGTGGCCAGGTGGATCATCGCTCCGGTGCGTGTGGCCCTGGACTCAATCAACTGCCAGATTACAGATTGCCAGGTTCCGGTGGGACCGTCGGGCAAAGCGCCATGCAAATTGAGCAACGGATAGCGCCGGCACATCTCGGCGCCAAATATCAACATATATCCGGCCAGGACGCACACGTCCGGTTGATAAGGCTCCAACAACCGCATCGCCGCTTGGTCGAATCCGGCGCGGTGCCGATTCATCCCGCCACCGCCGTGCTCCCGGCGATACCTGGTGGAAGATAGCGCAACCAGAGGAATCCCGTATTGCTCAACCAACTGGAAAAACTCATCCGACCCTTCAGCTTCGCCGGGCTCCCGGTTGCTGAACACGAAGTCGATGGTTGCATCCAGCCGGCGGTCAGCGATGGCCTGGCAGACGAAATTGAGCAGCCCGCGCGATCCTTCGCCCCGCCCGGTGGAAAACCAGCCTACGCGCAGCACGTGATTGCCACGACTCGCCACTGAACTTCAGAATGGGAGGTCGTCGTCATCTTCAAATAGCGACGGGTCATCCGGTTCCGGAGCCGGAGGAATCGACCAGTCGTCGCTGGCATTGATTGCGGGTGGTGCGGCAGTCGAACGGCCGTCATCAGGTTCGCCAACCTGGGTAATCCGCAATTCCGTCTCTGTGAGCAGTTGCTGACATCTGTGCGCTAGCTCCATCCCTTGCACATACAGACGTTCCGAATCGGTAAGCGACAGTTCGCCCTGCTCCAGCCGGGACACGGTTTCTTCCAGGCGGCGGTACACCTCTTCAAAGGGCTGCGCCGCCAGTTCAGCCTGCCATGCGTCGGTAATCGGTTCCGTCATTGAATGTATCGACTCAGCGGCGCGGGTCAGAGCAGCGGCCGCATGGCTGGAGGAGGCGCCGGAGCAGCCTTGCGCCCGCGATCAGATTGACGTCGGGGAGCGGCCGGGCCAGGTTCTGGTGACAGTGAATCGTCGTTGGCATATACGGCCGGTGGGTTCGGTTCGATGTGGCTCACCGCCGGCGCCGGTTCCTGGCGACTTTGAGCAATGTGGTCGGCCTGGCTCCCGGCAGTCGCTGCCAAAGCCCCGCCAGCGACCGTAATGTCGAGCGGGTCGCCGTCTGCTACCAGCCGAGGGTGGGTGACTACGATGCCGTCTGCCGACCGTGTGACCACTGCATAACCGCGACGCAATGTTGCTGCGGGCTCCAATGCGGTGAGTCGGGCGCGCAGCATCGAAACGTCGCGTTTGAGATAGTCGTTGCGCAGCAATACCCGGGTTGCTGCCCTGGATTGCAAATCGTCGACCTGTCGTTTCATGAGTCCGACATCCGGGGCGCGCCGCCTGAGACGTTGCCACAACGTTTCCACCCGGTTATGATGCTTGGTCATTACTGCGTTCATGGCGTAGGCAGCCTGCTGTCGTCCGGAGTAAACGTTGGCCAACAATTGCCGGCGGTCGGGCGTAACCAGTTCGGCGGCAGCGGACGGAGTGGGCGCGCGTTGGTCTGCCACGTCGTCAGCGATGGTGTAATCCGTTTCGTGGCCAACGCCTGATACTAACGGAACTTTGCTCGCAAATATGGCGCGGGCTACCTCCTCGGAGTTGAAACACCACAGGTCTTCCAGTGACCCACCGCCGCGGGCCACAATAATCACGTCAACCATCGACTCAGCGTTGAGTCTGGTAATGGCGGAGGCAATTTGGCCGGCGGCTGCCTCGCCTTGTACAGCGGATGGACACAGTCGCAATTGGGTCAACGGGTAGCGGCGGCGAACCACGTTTTGTATGTCTTGCCAGACGGCTCCGCTTGGAGAGGTTACAACGCCCACCATACGGGGGAATAGCGGGAGCGGGCGTTTTCGAGACTGGTCAAACAACCCTTCCGATTCCAGCGCCTGGCGCAGCCGGGCCAACTCCAGCGCCAGCGCTCCGGCCCCTACCGGCAAGGCCGCGACGACCTGTAGGTTGGCCTCCCCGGAGGGCGGATAGAAAGTGAACGTCCCGCCAGCCAATATTTCTTGACCCTGGTCCAGGTATTCCTGACCGGAACGGCCCCTGAACATCACACAGCGGATGCTGCTGCCATCGCCGCGCAACGTGAAATACGAGTGCCCCGACGATACCGTCCGCAGATTGGCCACCTCACCCTGCACAGTCAGACTGGACAACAGTGAATCCGACTCAAGCTTTTCCTTGAGATACACAGCCACCTGGGCGACGGAGTAAACAGTCGGCGAGAGCATCAGCGCCGCAATGTGTGGCCGGTCACCGAATCTCTGGCCTATGACACGCGTTCGGAATATGAACCGTTTCGGGTGTCGACTCGAACCACCGTTCCCGGGGTTATGAACATGGGCACGGTAATTCGCAAGCCGGTTTCCAGCGTGGCGGGTTTGTTGCCGCCTTGGGCGGTATCACCCCGAAACGCCGGGGGCGTATCAACAACTTCCAGATCCACATGGATGGGTAGGTTTACGTTTATTGCTGAGCCCTTGTAGAACACCACCTCAACCATCATGCTCTCTTTGAGATAACCCAAAGAGCTACCCAATTGTGCCTCGGTCAATTCGTGCTGGTCGAAGGTCTCCTGATCCATAAAGAAATAGTGGGATCCGTCGGTATACAGGTATTGCGTGTTCCGAGCATCGATTTCGGCCAGGCTGAACGCCGTATCGTAGCGCTGAAAGGTCCGCTCTACCACTGCCCCACTGATGAGGTTGCGCATTTTGATGCGGGTAACGGGTGCGCGTTGCTGCATCTTGTGGCGCTCGTAATCCATCACCTGCCAGGGCTGGTTTTCATGTTCGATCACCATGCCCTTGTTGAGGTCGCTAAAGTTGATGCTCATGTCGGTGCTCCCATAGGCGGATTACCCGGACGCCGTTAATCAGGCCTGATGCGCGCGAAAATAGTGGGCGCGTGAAAGTTTGCCCGGGATGTTATGGCGCTTCGTCGGCGATTATTCCAGCCAAGGCTTCCACAGCAGCAGTATAGCCTCTCCACCCTAGACCGGCAATCTGGCCTCGCACGGTGTCTGCCAGAATCGAGCGCCGCCGCCATTCTTCGCGGGCGTGAATGTTGCTGAGATGCACCTCGATCACGGGCACTCCGGCATCGGTCAAGGAATCTTTTAGAGACAAACCGTAGTGAGTTAAGGCGCCAGCATTCACCACCACACCGTCAATGTCCCCGCGTTGCGCTTGCAAACAATCGATGAGCGCGCCCTCGTGGTTGGACTGGAAACACTCCACATCGACCCCGTGTGCTCCGGCAACTTCAGCGATTCGCTGATCGATGTCCGCCAGGGTCAGGGTGCCGTAGTGCCCGGGGTCCCGTTGGCCCAGCATATTCAAGTTGGGACCGTGCAATACCAGAATCTTGGTCACATTGACGCTCTCAGTGGCGACGTTCTTTCAGTGGCGACGTTCTTGGTGAAGGAACAACCGGGTCGTTAGATCAGATCAGATCGGATCCGTAGCCGGTGAGTCAACAACTGTCGCGCCGTCTGACGCTACATCCGCATCGCCGGAACCTTCGGACAGGGGGTGAAAACTCAGGTACGCCCGCTGCGCCTCCAGCTTGGTGATGTGGGTATAGATTTGCGTGGTGGACACATTGCTGTGTCCGAGCAACTCCTGAATCACGCGCAGGTCCGCATCCCCTTCCAGCATATGGCTGGCGAAGCTATGGCGCAGCGTGTGGGTATGGATGCCAGCTCTGAGTCCGGCGCGGGCGGCGTATCCACGCACCAGCTTTTCGATGCTGCGCCGCGACAGCCGATTGCCGTAACGATTGACGAAGAGCGGATTGGCGCTGGCGCTACTGGCAGTCAGGTGGGGACGGCCATCTTGCAGATAGTTTTTCAGCGCCGCCGCCGCCGGTTCGCCGAACAACGTCCAACGTTCTTTATCGCCCTTGCCGCGCACCAGAATCTCGTGCCGCTCCGGGTAAACATCATCCACGTTCATGCCTTCGATCTCGGCCAGCCGCACGCCAGACGCGTACAACACTTCCAGAATGGCCTTATCGCGCAGACCCAGGGGCGAGCTGTCGTCCGGAGCCGCCAATAACCGTACCGCTTCGTTCTTACCCAAGAACGATGGCAGCGGTTTTTCAACCTTGATGGGGAAAGACCGGGCAGATGGCACCGGGGTTGTGGCGAACCAACCCTCCTGAACCAGGAAATTATAGAATGTGCGCAACGCAGTTAGCTTGCGGACAACGCTAACCCGAGCGTAACCGGCGCGTCCATTGCCGTCGGTTCTGCCGGCCGTGACCAGATGTGCAACGTAACCGCGCAGGAACTGCCGGTCCATATCCCGCAACGACCGGTCTTCCTTCCGGCAATAAGCCAGATAGGTTGCCAAGTCGGCCAGATAAATGCGACGCGTGTTGGCAGATAGCCGGCGTTGACCCGTCAAGTAATGATCATAACGGACCAACAATTCCGGCGTGGCCGGGGCGCTGTCGCGACACGCCGGGTTTGATTCCGGATCGATTGCGGCGCTAATCGCCAACGGTTACCAACTCCGGCGCCTCAGTTGGCGTTTCAGTGCCGGCGGTCGGTGGATCGCCTTTCCACTTGCAGGCCGGGTCAACACAAGCAGCCTGGCCCTTGGCGGCCGATACCAACATTCCACTGCAAACCGGACACGGCACGGTCAAGGGTAGTGAGTTGACTAGAAAATCGCAGTCCGGGTAATTGGCGCAACCCCAGAATGGGCGACGGCCCTTACCACCCCGTCTTTCTACCAAATCTCCGCTGCACCTGGGGCAGTTCACGCCGCTTTTCTTGACCAGGTTGCGCCGGTTATCGCAAGGGTTTTCCGCAGCGTTGTAACCGGTGCAGGCCAGAAACCGGCCGTAGCGTCCTGACTTGATTACCATAGGCCGCTCGCATTGCTCGCAGACCTCGTCGGTTTCCTCATCCGCCGGACGGTCGGCGTTGTTCCGCAAACTTTTGATGCTCTGACAATCGGGGTAGCCCGTACAACCCAAGAAACGGCCAAAGCGGTTCATCTTCATTTCCATAGGCTGGCCGCATTTCTCACAGGATGGAGTGAATGCCTGCGCAGCCTCAGCCACTGCGCCGTGGAATGGCCCGTAGAAATCACGCAGCATGAGCACCCAATCCTGCTCGCCCTGGGCCACGCTGTCCAAGCCTTCCTCCATCCGGGCGGTAAAGTCGGGGTCCATAACGTCGACAAAATGCTCCATTAGCAAGTCGGTTACGGTGAATCCCAGTTCGGTTGGGAACAACCGCCGCTGCTCCCGCTCCACGTATTCCCGGGTCACCAGTGTAGCAATTGTGGGGGCATAAGTGCTGGGGCGGCCAATGCCTTTTTCTTCCATTTCTTTGATGAGAGTGGATTCACTAAAACGCGGCGGGGGTTGGGTGAAATGCTGGTTAGCCTGCAGGTTCTGATTAATCAGGCCGTCGCCGGCGGCCATTTCGGGAAGGGAGTTTTCATCCCCGTCTCCGGCATCATCGCGGCCTTCCAGATAAACGGCCCGGAATCCGGCAAATTTCAATACTGACCCGGTGGCGCGGAACCGGAACACACTATCCGATGGAGCGACACAGTGGGCGTCAACTGCCACCGTAGTCGCTTCCAGCATGGCGTCCGACATCTGGCTGGCCAGCATCCTCTCCCAGATCAGGGTGTACAACCGGAGTTGGTCTCGGTTCAGGTAGGCAGCCATCTCTTGTGGAGTGCGCCGTACTGAGGTTGGGCGAATGGCTTCGTGGGCTTCCTGGGCGTTCTTGCTGCGAGTGCGATACGTCCGGGGCTTGTCAGGGGCGTATTCTTTGCCGTAGCGCTCACGAATGTATTCGCGCGCCTCCCTTACGGCAGACTCGGCAACGTTAACGCTGTCCGTCCGCATATAGGTGATGAGGCCAACCGAACCACCCGCTCCGATGTCCAACCCTTCGTACAGCTGTTGCGCTACTGCCATGGTGCGCTGCGCCGTGAACTGGAGTTTGCGACCGGCTTCCTGCTGCAAGGTGCTGGTAATGAACGGAGGAGCAGGACGCTGGCGGCGGGGCTTTTTCTCCACGCTGTCCACCGAATAAGCGGCGCCCTGCAACTCGGATTCCAGACTCCGGGCTGCGGCCTCGTCAGCAATGGCGAGCTTCCTCCGGGCCCCTTTGAGGGAATGCAGGGTAGCCGTGAAGAGGTTGGGCCGGTCAGCCGGGTCGGTAGCTTTATGCAGTTCCGCTTCCAGGGACCACCATTCCACCGGGACGAATGCGGTAATTGCTCTTTCCCGCTCCACAATCATCCGCAGGGCAACGGATTGCACCCGGCCGGCGGACAGCCCCAGCTTCACTTTCAACCACAGCAGGGGGCTAATCTCGTAGCCTACCAGCCGGTCAAGGATGCGGCGGGCCTGCTGAGCGTTGACCAGTTCCATATCGATTTCGCGGGGATGCTCAAAGGCTGCTTCGACCGCCTCTTTGGTGATTTCGTGAAAAACTACGCGCTTGGGCGGCGGCTCGTGCTGGTCCAAATTAGCGGCGGCTTGCAGGTGCCACGAGATGGCCTCCCCTTCCCGGTCGGGGTCAGTGGCGAGGTAAATGTGCGAGGCTTTGGCTCCGGCTTCCTTCAAGCCCTTAACTAATTCTTTCTTGTCTTTCGGGATCAAATACTTCGGCGAGAATTCCTGCTCGGTATTGACACCCAGCGTTGACTTGGGCAGGTCTCGCACGTGGCCCATTGACGCCGTCACCACGTACTTGTTACCTAGAATTTGGCCGACGGTACGAGCCTTGGCCGGTGATTCGACAATCACCAAGCGCTTGCCTTTGGTCGATGGCATTGCGCTGCGGCGCGGCGCGGCAGCTCCCGACTGCCCGTTCTTGCCTCGAGCTACGGAAGCCTTGGCTTTTACGGTGCGGCTAGTAGTGGAGCGCGGTTTGGCAGCGGCGGTTTTTGTGGTCCCGGTCTTGGGCGGCATCAGTTTGGATTGTCTCCGGATAAGTGCGATCTTAGTGCGATAACAGGTAGTGCATACTGCCGACTTGTTCCACTAGGCCCTTCAACTCTAGCATAGTGAGCAGGCCGCTAACCTGGTTAATTGGCTGTCCGCTCAGGCGGGCCAGGTCGTCGATGTGGGTCGGTTCGGTGGTCAGATGATTCAACAATGCTGCTTCGTCGGGGTCCGCGGACTCGGCCATGCCTGAATCGCACCGAATCTGGTTGGCGCTGGGTGCTTTGCCTTTCGTTCCGTGCTCCGACGCTGTATCAAATGAATGGTCCGGGTTGGCGGCAATCTGGCTATCGCTATCCATTTCAAGCGGCATTTGCTTGGGGTCATTGTCCAACCCTATCTCCACCAATATATCACTAACTTCGGTTACCAGCTTGGCGCCTTCACGGATCAACCGATTGGTGAGCTTGCTGGTTGTGGAGAAGACGCTGCCCGGCACACAGAAGATTTCCCGGTTCTGTTCAAGGGCGTGATACACCGTCCAACGGGTGCCGCTGGTCTCGCTGGCCTCAGTAACCAGGGTGCCCAACGTCATCCCGCTGATGATGCGGTTACGGCGTGGAAAGTGGGATGCTTCCGGTCGCACACCAAGAGCGAACTCGCTGACCAGGGCGCCACCCTCGGCGATGATACGCTGGGCAAGCCGACTATTTTCGCTGGGATACACGATATCCAGACCGTTGCCCAACACCGCTACGGTGCGACCGCCGGCGTCCAACGCGGAGCTGTGCGCTCGGGCGTCGATGCCCAGGGCGAGGCCGCTCACCACCGTAACGTTTCTGGCAGCAAGCGCCGCGCAAAGATCGGCAGTGATGCGGCGGCCATAGTCGGTCGGTCGCCTGGTGCCCACCACCGCGATTGAAGTGTCATCTGCCGGCAACAACGTGCCCTTGACGTAAAGCACGGGCGGAGCGTCAGCAGTTTCCGCAAGGCGCATCGGATACGCGGCATCACGCCACGTCAACACGACGACCCCACATTTCGCCAGCCGTTCGAGTTCCTGGTCGGGTTCGATAGCGTCGCGAGTCGCAACCACATTCCGGGCAACAACTCCACCGATGCCGGCGGCTCTCAACTCACGGGCGGGTGCGGTCCACGCTTTGGCCAGGTCGCCCTCGAAGTACGTTTCCAGCAGACGAAATCTCGCCGCACCCAGGCGCGGCACCTGACTCAGCGCAACCCAACAACCCAAATCACCAGTCGACGTCATCACGGCGCCGATTCTATCACAGGGCCGAAATTGCCCACAACGCTGAAATGTCACCAGGAACGGGGATTCGGCGCAACGGGGATTCGGAGCGTGTACAAATGCTGATTCCTTGCCCGGCGCAAACGGGTCGGATAGTATTACACCCGCCAATCGAGGTACTCAATCTATGGAGGTTCTGATGCGATACGACTTTATCGTAGTGGGCGCCGGGTCGGCTGGCGGCACCATTGCGACTCGCCTCTCTGAGGATTCGGACAAGACAGTGTTGCTACTTGAAGCCGGCCCCGACTATCCCGATTTCGACCATTTGCCTGACGACCTGAAGCTGGGCAATAACGTGTTTTTCTCGGCTTACGGCCCGCACAGTTGGGCGTACAGCGCCCGGGTAACCGCCCAGCAAACCGACCTGGTTATCCCGCGCGGGAAAGCCACCGGAGGTTCCTCGGCAATTAACGGTCAGGTGCTGTACCGGGGAATCCCGGAAGACTACGACCGCTGGGCCGAGTGGGGCAACGACGAATGGGGTTACACCAGCGTCTTGCCTTTCTTCCGCCGCATGGAAAACGACCACGATTTCCAGGACGACTGGCACGGCACCGATGGCCCAATTCCGGTGCGCCGTTACCGGCCCGACGAGTGGCTGCCGCATTCCTCAGCATTCAAAGCGGCTTGCGTCGCGCTGGGGTTCAATGATGATCCGGATCAAAACCACCCTGAATCAACCGGAGTGTCGCCTCGGGCGCGCAACACGCTGGACGGAGTGCGGATCAGCACGGCGTTGGCCTACCTCAACCTGGCCCGCCACCGGCTCAACCTGACCATCAGGGCCAACGTGCCGGCTTGCCGGGTGGTGTTCGACGGCAACCGCGCCATTGGAGTGGATGTGGAAAGCAGCGGCGAACGCTTCACCGTTGAAGGCAACGAAATCATCGTCAGCACCGGAGCCATCGCATCACCGCAACTGTTGTTGCTCTCCGGCGTCGGCCCGGCAGACCATCTGCGCGAGATGGGAATCCCGGTAGTTCACGATCTGCCCGGCGTGGGACAGAACCTGCGCGACCATCCCTCCGCGTGCGTGCTGTTCCGCGCTGCCGGCGACCGCCCCGACGTGCAGGCCGCCGCCATCCAGGTGGGACTGCGCTACACGGTGGAGGATTCGTACCTGCGTAATGATATGCAGATTTCTCCACTGCTGATGACGTCCGAACACCGGCCGGCGCAGGTAGTCATTGATGACGACGAAAACTACATCGGCATTAGCGCCAGCCTGCAACTCGCGCTGGGCAAGGGTGAACTGCGGCTGAAGTCCAACGACCCTCTGGAATACCCTTACCTCGACTACAACTACTATGAAGAGCCATTCGACCTGGAGCGGATGCGCAAAGCCATTCGCACCTGTATCGAAATCGGCGAACACCGGAACTACCGGGGCCTCCTGCTGGAGCGGGTCAACCCAGTGGACTCCGAACTGGTTTCAGATGCGGCTCTGGACGACTGGCTGATGCGCAATTCCGGCACATCTCACCATGTCTCCGGAACCTGCAAAATGGGCCCGGCCAGCGACGGGATGGCGGTGGTCAACCAGCAGGGCAAAATCCATGGCCTGGAAAATATCCGGGTCGCCGACGCGTCGGTAATGCCGGATTGCATCCGCGCCAACACCAACGCCACCACCATTATGATTGGTGAAAAAATCGCCGATTACATCCGTAGCGGCAAATAGCCAAGTCGACCGGGAAAATTGAAACCCACCGCCGGCTATCCAGGGCCGGCGGCGGGTTTCGTTTTAATTTACCGCAAGCGGTTGCATCAAATGATTCGAGGCACCGCCACCCCCGGAATGTTCACGCGCACCCGACACAGTTCCTCGAATGTCGTGATGTACAGCGTGCGCCAGTCGCCGCCGCCGAACCCAACGTTGGTGGCCCGCTTGCCGTTGCCCAGCGCAATGGTACCCAGATGACGTCCGTCCGGGGCGATAATCCAGACACCGCCGGGGCCGGTACTGTATATGTTGCCTTCCAGGTCGCACTTCATTCCATCGGGAACGCCGGGCCGCTCGTCGGCCAGCACGCACAGCAACCGGGGATTCTCTATGCCGCCATCCGGGCGAACGTCCCACGACTTGATGAGGCCCACGCGGGAATCGTTGATGTACAGGATGCTCTCGCCGGGTGAAAAGCACAGGCCATTGGGGCCAACGTAGTCGTCCACCAGCAGCGTAATGTCAGCGAGGTCGGCCGACACTCGGTACACGCCGGCATATCCCAGCTGCATATCCGGGTAGGTGTCGCGATACGGGTCGGTGAAGTAGATGGCGCCGTCGGATTTCACAACCAGATCGTTGGGACGGTTCAGGCGTTTGCCCTGATAGTTGTCCGCCACAACGATAATGCTGCCGTCGGCTTCCTGTCGTGTAACCCGACGGGCATCGTGTTCACACGCCAGCAGCCGGCCCTGGGGGTCGCGAGTCAGTCCGTTGGCCTCGTTGGTGCCGGTTTGGAACACCGACAAGCCATCGGCGTCGTTGTAACGCATCCGCCGATTCTGCCCGATGTCGCTGAACAACAGGTAGCCACCTTCCTGAAACCAGACCGGGCCTTCCGCCGGCCACCAGGGCAGGCCCATGGCGGTGCCGTCTCCGCCGAATCCGCTGGCGAGCCATTCCACTTCCTGGTCCAAGTCGATGATGCGTTCGAGTCGAGGGGCTACTTGTTCAATCGGCATCAGAAATACCTCCCGGTTCCTTCCATTCGGCCCATTTCCAAAATTTGCGGTATCGTGAAACCATCGGCCCGGACAGCGCCACGCTTACCCGCGACATACTACTACTGCGAACCCAGCGTCCGGTCCAGATTGAAAGCGCAGCTGATTAGCGATAGGTGGGTGAATGCCTGCGGGAAATTACCCAGCCCTTCGCCGCGCGGCCCGGTCTCTTCCGCATACAACCCCAGGTGATTGGCGTATCCCAGCATCTTCTCGAACATCAACCGCGCCTGTTCCAACCGCCGGGGGTCTCCCCAGCCGGCCCGGGTCAAGGCTTCCACCAGCCAGAACGTGCACATATTGAAAGTGCCCTCCTGCCCCAGCAGGCCGTCCGGCGAGTGCTCGCTGTTATACCGATACACCAGACTGTCCGACACCAGCCCTCCATTCATCGGACTGGTGTTGATGGCGTCAATGGTGCTGAGCATTCGTGGGTCAGTGGGCGACATGAAGAACACCAGGGGCATAATCAGGTTGGATGCATCCAGCGCGTCACTGCCGTAGTGCTGCACAAAGGCCTGACGCTCGTTGCTCCACCCCTTAGTCTGGATTTCTTCATAAATTTCGTCTCTGGTTTGCAGCCAATGAGCGCGTTCGGCCGGAAAGGATCGCAACTCGGCCAGCTTTATCGCCCGGTCCAGCATCACCCAGCACATCAGTTTGGAATACACAAACTGCTGGCGACCACCGCGGGTTTCCCAAATGCCCTCATCCGGCAGTCTCCAGTTCTCGCAAACCCAGTTAGTCATCCGCCGTAATTTAGTCCAGAAGTCGAATGAAATCGGCTCGCCATACCGGTTGAACAAATACACCGAGTCCATCAACTCGCCGTAAATATCCATCTGCAGTTGGGCGTAAGCCTGGTTGCCCACCCGTACCGGTTTTGAACCCCGGTAGCCGTCCAGGTGGTCCAGCGTTATTTCATCCAGCTGGCGCCGTCCGTCAATACCATACAGAATTTGCAAATTCTGCCAGTCGTCATCCTGGTCGATTTGGGTCTCCAGCCAACGCATAAAACGGCTTGCTTCGTGGGTAAACCCGATGCGCAACAGACCGTACAGCGTGAAGGCAGCATCGCGAATCCAGGTGTACCGGTAATCCCAATTACGCACGCCGCCCAGGTCTTCCGGCAAGCTGCACGTCGGCGCCGCAATAATCGCTCCGGTGGGTTCATAGGTGAGCAGCTTTAGCACCAGCGCCGACCGCTCCACCATCTCCCGCCACCGCCCTTTGTAGGTGCATTGCGACAGCCAGTTGCGCCAGTAACTCACCGTCTCTTCAAATAACCACTCACTCTCAGCCTGGTCTGGCGAGTGATAGTCGGCCGGCTCTTCGCCCAGCACTCCCAGGGAGAAGGTCTCCGTTTCACCTTCGCCAAGCACGAAAGCCGCCACCACCCCGTTGCCCTGTTTTTCCAAAGCGCGGCCGGCGGACAGTTGCAGCGCAAGACTCTTCGACCGGAACGCCGCGCCGTTCTCATTCAGCTCGATAGTGTGCGTATCCCGCGCATAGTTAAAGGCCGGGTAGCACTCCAGGATGAAAGGCATCACCCCGCGCACGCAACTGACCCGACGGATTAGCTCGGTATGCCGGTGGGGGTGCTGCGCCGTAGAAACCGGCATAAAGTCAACGACTTCGGCCACGCCGCTCGCCGACAGGAACCGGGTAATCAGCACGTTGCTCTCCGGCCAGTAAACCTGCTTGTGTACCGGGGCCGGACTCAACGGTGGCGCAATTTGGAAGTATCCGCCTTTCTGGTCATCCAAAATGGCGCCGAATACGCTGGGTGAATCAAACCTGGGAGCGCAAAACCAGTCCACCGACCCATTGATTCCGACCAGGGCGCACGTCCGCATATTGCCGATGATTCCGTAGTCTTCTATCGGAAGATAGGCCATACCATCACCTGCTTGAAGCTTGATTCCCCCCGCCGGCATAAGGAAGTTACCCCCCGGCAGACTCCAATGTCGCTACGGCGAATACGACGTGGAACGGACGACAGTATATGACCACACTTTGCACCGCGCTCAAATCGACGCTCTCCGGGATTTCGTAGTTTTGCGAACCGACGTTGCCTTTTAGCTTTTCCAGTTCGATATAGCCTCCGGCCGCCAGTTCATTACGACCCGCCGGATCAGGAACGTAGGCCAGCAGGACGCGCAGGTCGGGGCCATTGGTAACCCTGAATTCTTCCAGCCGTAGTATGGATGCGCTGCCGTCGCCCAAATCGTACACCGTCGCCGTGCCGGAGCCTTTATGAAATGAGTCGGCATCCCTGAATTGCCCGGTCAAAGCTACCGTTGGCTCGGCCGCCTGGCCGGCCGCGGACGGCATTGCCGGCAGCTGCTCTGCGACCTCGGTTTCGATCTGGGACGCGGTCACCATCAAGGCCTCCACCTCGGCCATGCTCATGCTGCTCGGCACCGCCGCCTGAGTCGCCCGGGGGAACGCTTCGTTTACCTCGTTTGACGTGATGAGCGGGGCGCCCAGCCACCAGCCCAGCCAGGCGATGGGTATGATGGCGAAGATGCCAATGCCGATGAGAATATAGCGAAGCATCATTGCGCGGGATAGTCGTTGACGCTATCCGCTTTGGCCGGATCGCAGCCGGTCGAGCGCGTTGCGCACTGTGACGGCATCTTCCGCGCCCGGCGCTGCTTCCAGATAGGCTTCAAAATCTGCGGCGGATTGGCGGTGATTCCCGGCTTTCAGGTGTACCACGCCACGGTCGCGCCGTTCCTCCGGGCGGTCGGGCAACACCGCCATCAACCCGCCGATCGTCGAAATGCAACGGTCGAAATCTTCGCGGTCCCAATAAATTGCCTTTAGGTTGCGCAGCAGGCGCGCCAGCATTTCACGGGGGGTAATCGGATTCAGATGATGCGCTTCCAGGGTGACCTGGTCGCCGGCGGATTGCCGCAACAGCGCCCCGCATTCATCCTGATTGAGCAACAAACCCCCGTTGAACGTGTCCACAAAGAAATTAGGCTCAGCACGGTGGTTGATTAGAAAGTGGCCCGGCATACCAATCCCCTGCAGCGGCACACCAATCCGGCGGCCAACCTCGATGCAGATGACCGACAGCGTGATGGGAATGCCCAATCTCCGCTGCAACACGTCATTGAGGTACGAATTGCGGGGGTCGTAGTAATCCTCGGTGTTTCCCGAAAATCCGATGACGCCGAACAGCAGATCGGTAATGGTGTTGAGTTGCTGCAAGCTCGTCGAGTCGGCGGCGAGACGCCCGCCGGCGGCTTCGGCCATACGGTCCAAGTTGGCCACGCTGCTTTCAATATCGATATCCGGGTATTCGGCGGCTGCAATGAGCAACGCGCCCAACCCCAAGTCAAAATCTCCGCCGACCCGATCAGCCTCCGGGGATTCGGCCAACCGGCCCAGTTCCAAAATGGCGTCTGCTGCAAACATCAATAATGCCGCCTTGTCCGTAATGCCGCCTTGTCCGTAATGCCGCCTTGTCCGTTAGGCGCCCGGCCGGGCAGTGCGACGTCGCCGGAATTCCGCTGCGCTCAGGTCATCCGCCGGAGGGTTGCCTGGATAGCTCGCCTGCTCCCCGGCCACCGTGGGTGCGCGGTCGAGAATGTCGCGCACTTCCTGGCAATCGGCGCCGCAGCGCTCACACCACGCCAACTCGCTGGTCATCAGGCGCATATTGTCCTTTTTGACGGTCATCGTACCGATTTCATAACGGCAACGCGCGCAGCGTCGCACAATTGTTACTTCAACGATGGGCATCTGGGCAACCTCAGCAACTGCTTTAGCCGACAAACGAGTCAGTGTCTAACGAGTCAGTGTCTAGCGGGCGGTGAACCCGCCGTCAACCACCAACTCGGTGCCGGTGATGTAGGACGCGTCATCGCTGGCCAGGAACAACACGGCGTTGGCGACTTCTTCCTGCCGACCTTCCCGACCCATCGGTACCTGATCTTCAATCATCCCGCTGCGTCCGCTACGAACGTCTTCGGTGGAAATATTGCCCATCATCGGCGGCATAAAGCCGGGATGCACCGAGTTCACCCGGATGTTTTCCTGGCCGTATCGCACCGCCATCGCTTTGGTAAAAATGCGCACCGCGCCTTTGGACGCGTTGTAAGCCGGGTGGCCGCTGAGCATCCCCACGAATCCGGCAATGGACGAGATGTTGACAATGGAACCGCCGCCGTTCTGAAGCATTTGCTCGATCGCGTGTTTGGTACCCAGAAAGACGCCCGTGGAGTTGATGTCCATGATGCGCGTCCACGCTTCCAGACTGTTATCGTCAGGCACGGCGCGGCTACTGATACCGGCGTTGTTCACCAGAATATCCAGACGACCGAAGTTGGAAACTGCTTCGGACACCACATTCACCCACGATGCTTCGTCGGTGACGTCGGTATGTACGTAGACGGCATCCCCGCCGGCCTCGTTGATTTCGGCCTGGACCTTGCGCCCGTCCTCGTCGCGAATATCAGCAATAACTACTTTAGCGCCCTCGGACCCGAACAGCTTCGCCTCAACGGAACCCATTCCGCGAGCGCCACCGCTTACGATGGCAACTTTACCTTCCAAACGCATCGTCATTCTCCCCTGGCGCCGTCCCTGGAGCCGGCTCTGAATCGAGCGGCAGCAGCTGGATACCAGCATAACCGTCCCCCGGCCCGCATTCAACCGCCTCTGACGCTCACCCATACCCACTTTAATCTGCCATTACGAGCGTAGCTCTGCCATTGCGAGCGTAGCTCTGCCATTGCGAGCGTAGCTCTGTCATTGCGAGCGTAGCTCTGCCATTGCGAGCGTAGCTCTGTCATTGCGAGCGTAGCTCTGTCATTGCGAGCGTAGCTCTGTCATTGCGAGCGTAGCTCTGTCATTGCGAGCGTAGCTCTGTCATTGCGAGCGTAGCGCGGCAATCTCATCGCCGTAGCAACGCCGATTCGCCGACGTGTGTTCAATCTCATCGAGATTGCCGCGCCACGCTCGCAATGACAAAGTGGATACGCATGAGCCGCTGACGCCTTCGTGCCCGTAGTTGGCAAGCTGGTGTATGCTGGGTCTGTCGGTTTGGCGCTATGATAAGAGACTAACTAAAAGGGCTAATCGGGCACACCGTGTATCAAGCGGCGGTTTTCATACATTTGGGTTCCGGCATCATCTGGATCGGCGGCAGCCTGTTCCTGGCTTTGGTATTGATCCCGGTGCTGCGCCGTTTTGCCCCGGCGCCGGGCCAACCCGCCGGAGCCGGCAATCCGCCGGTGGGGATGCTGGCAGCGCTGGCGCGGCGGTTTCGGGTCATCTCCTGGATCTGTATCGTCCTGATGATTGCCACCGGGCTATACATCCTACCTACCCGGTACGGTGTCGGCTTCGGCGAGTTCTTCAGCGCGGGCGGGCATTTCATCGGCACGTTGCAACTCAAAGTTGCACTCGTTGCGGTGGTCGTGTGGCTGAGTTTTATGCACGATTTCATCCTGGGCCCATATGTCAACCGCCTGATTGAGGCCATGCAAGCGGGAGGCGAGCGCCATCCGCGCCTGCCACTTTTGCGTAAAACCATCGCTTGGATTGCCCGTGTCAATGTGGCGCTAACCATTATCATAGTCGCCGTAGCCATTACGATGACCCGTGGCGCGCCGGCCTGAAGCTGATTTGCCGCTGCCGGCCCGGATTGCCAGCGAAAGAGGTACGAATATGCCCCCAGACGATTCTGTACCCACCAGAACCTCGTTGCCCGTTTTCGACAACCACCACGGGCGTCCCGACGATTGGTCCGGACTGGTGGTTGATGGATTGGTAACCCGGCCCAGACGCTACTCGGCATCCGACCTCGTTCGGTTGACCGACCGCGCCATCACGGACGATTTCCGGTGCGTCGAGGGTTGGAGCGTGGCCGACCAGCAATGGGAGGGCGTACCCCTGCAAACCCTGCTCAACGACGCCGGCGTCTCGCAGCGCGCTCGCTATGCGGCAATATCGGCCGCCGACTATACCGTCGCCGTGCAGTTGGCTGGCGCTGAAGCCAGCGAGGTATTGCTCGCCACGCGGCTGAACGGCGCACCGTTGCCGGAACAACACGGTGGGCCCTGCCGCCTGGTGAGCATTGGGCAAGCCTGCTACGCCAGCATAAAATGGGTGGACAGGATTACCCTCACCGACCGGATGCCGGAGGAAACGGCGCAACGCATCGCCATGGAACGCAACCTGGGGCTCAGTGGTCCAGGTCTTTAAACATGAAGCGCAACCGTGGACTCAGTGCTCCAGGTCTTTAAAACGGTAACCCAGTCCCCGCTCGCTCAATATGTACTCCGGGTTGCGGGGGTCGCGTTCCAGTTTCTGCCTGAGGTAGGTAACGTAAGTGCGGACGTATTGGTGCTCACCCCGGTACTCCGGGCCCCACACTCTTTCCAGCAAGTTATCGTGGCTGAGTAGTTGGCCGGAGTTGTTGACCAGCTGATACAGCAGCCGATATTCGGTAGGGCGCAGGTGAACTTCGCGCCCATCTGTAATCACCATGCTCTGGTCAAAATTGATGGTGAGCCAGTCATCGACCACCACTTCGTGCAGACGCGGCGGGTCCGTCGCCTCAATGCGCCGAAACAACGCCCGAATGCGCGATATCAGCTCCCGGGGGCTGAACGGCTTGGTCAGGTAGTCATCGGCGCCGAGGTCGAGACCGGCTACCCGGTCAGCCTCATCTCCACGCACCGTTACGAAAATTACCGGTACCGATGATTGCTCCCGGATGCGCCGCAAGGTCTCAAAGCCATCCAGTTCGGGCATCATCACGTCCAGCACCACCAGGTCGACGGGGCCGCGTTGATCGAGTACCTCCAACGCTTCCAACCCATTGCCGGCGGTTTCGACGCGAAAGCCTTCAACTTCCAGATTCATGGCCGTAAAGCGCACGATGTGCGGCTCATCATCAACCACCAGGATGGTACGGCTCTCGGATGAGGTCATATTCATTGCTCCAAAATATCAGGGAATGTCAACGTAAAGGCGGAGCCTTGTCCCAGGCTACTGTCCACGCTGATTTCGCCGCCGTGCGCCGTCATCACGGCGTCGCAGATATACAGGCCAATCCCCATGCCGCGGGTTTGCACCGACACCGGGTTTTGCGATCGGTGGAACCTCTCAAATATGCGGCGGCTCTCCCAACGCGGCACACCAACGCCCGTGTCGGTCACGGTCAAACAAACGCGGTTCTCGGCGTCGATAGCGCCCGTTATGTCCACCGGCCCCCCGTCGGGCGAGTACTTCACGGCATTATCTACCAAGTTAATCAACACCTCTTCCAGCAGCCCGGGGTCTCCGTATATGGTGGGAAAGTCGGGCGGAAAGGCCACTGTGAGCTGGTGCATTTTGGAAGTCGGCTGCATTCTGCCGACCACTTTCTCAGCTAGCGCGGACAACTGCACCGGCTCATTATTCAACGGCAATGCTCCGGTTTCCAGGCGCGAGGCCAGCAGCAACCGGTTCATCAGCCGGCTCATGTGGTCGGTTTCTTCTTCAATGGCCTCCATACTGCGCCGCAACGTGGCGGTGTCCCATTCGGCGTCGGCTCGCCCGATGGTGTTGGTATATCCCTTGATGATGGCCAGCGGCGTTTGGAGTTGGTGACCGAGCATCGACAAAAACGAGGAACGCATATCCTCCATCTCCCGCACCCGGGTCATATCCCTGACGTTGACCACCGCATTCAGCGGCGCCATTTCAGGGGTGCGGATCACCGAATACACCAGCGCCACTTCAGTACGCTGACCGCTGCGGGAACGGGCGGTGGCAGCCAATTCGGTAACGTTGTCGAGATTGGCGTCAGCCGGTTGCACCATCGGGCACCGCCCGGGACAGATCAGACGGCCTTCCCGGTCCCGCCAGTTCAGGGCAACCGAGCACGGCAACCCGACCAGTTCCTCGCCGGGCCGGCCCAACAATCTCTCCATAGCCGGGTTGACGCTGACGATGCGGCGAAACGCGTCTACCGTGTAAATGCCGTCGGCGCTGCCTTCCAGTATTGAATCGACCCGCTGCTTCTCCTGGGTGAGCAAATGGGCCAGCCGCGCCGACTGCACTGCGATAGCGGCCTGTTCGGCAAACGCCGCCAATACGGGCGGATCCAGTTGGGAGAAGTTGGCCGCCTCTGAAGCCCGCAGCACCAGTATCAATCCGACGGTTTCGCCTCCGGTGCGCAGCGGCACCGCCATCACCGGGTTTTGCGACTGCCCGGTGTTGGATACGGGCAAGGCTGACTGAGGGAACAAAGCAGATAGCAGGGCGAATTGTTCCCGGCTCAATGCCAGGTCAGGAATCGCTTCATTCAACAGGGGCCGCATTCGGGAAATTTGCCCGGCATCCAGGCCGTAGGAGCCGGTAATGAAGAAACGCCGGCCGGCATCGTCCCACGTGGCCACTACGGCGGCGCTGCCACCCAAAGCCCGCACCGCGTTGCGCAAGATGCTTTCCAGTTCCGGCTGCAGCTCCGGATACTCGTCGCCGCCGGGGGAGCGCAAAGAAGTGGTTGGGTAATTACCGCTGACCATTGCCGCACCATCCCCCGTGATTTCCTACGCCGTGATTTCCTACGCCATGATTTCTTACGCAATTTTAACATTAAGCCCATTGGAATACCGACCGTGGTGCGTAACAATTGAAATACAACGTTAGCGGACGGTCATCCTGCCGCTTGACGAAAGGAGGCACCGATGCCCCGGTATGTATACCAGTGCACTTCATGCGAGTATGAGTATGACCAACGGCAAAGCTTCGGAGCATCCTCGGAAACGGAATGTCCCCAGTGCGCCGGCGTCGCGCGCCGGAAGTTTCACGCCGTGCCGATCATTTACAAGGGCTCCGGGTTTTACACCACGGACTACGCCCGCAAAAAGTGAACTCGTAAGCGCAGGATGGACAGCGCGTCCCAGCGCCAAATTTCAACATCACACCACAAGGAGGCAATCAGTGGCCAATTTCACACCCCTAGGCGAGCGAATCGTCATCAAACCTATGGAACAGGAGACCCAAACCCGTGGGGGCATCCTGCTTCCCGACACTGCAAAAGAGAAGCCCCAGGAAGGTGAAGTCGTTGCCATTGGCTCCGGCCGCGTCGCCGATGACGGCAGCCGCATCGCCATGGAACTTTCCGTGGGCGATAAGGTCATCTACTCCAAGTATGCCGGAACCGAGTACGAGGACGGCGACGATGAGTACCTGATCATGCGCGAATCCGACGTACTCGCCAAACTTGGCTAGCCACCGGGTCGGATCACTGAAACTCTCGTACACACACCAAACCACCCCTCATAGCGCACAACCCAACTAGGAGAAAAGCAATGCCCGCAAAGAAGTTGGCATACTCCGAAGACGCCCGTAAGTCGCTGCGCACCGGCATCGACATTCTCGCCGACGCGGTCAAGATTACCCTGGGCCCCCGTGGCCGCAACGTCGTGCTGGACAAGAAGTTCGGCCCCCCGCAGGTCTGCTCCGACGGCGTAACCATCGCCAAAGAGATTGAACTGCCCGACGCTTTCGAGAACATGGGCGCCCAGTTGCTGAAAGAAGCCGCCACCAAGACCAACGACGCCGCCGGCGACGGCACCACCACCAGTATCGTGCTGTCCCAGGCCATCATTCACGAAGGCTTCAAGAACGTTACGGCCGGCACGAACCCCATGGCCATCAAGCGCGGCATCGAGAGCGCCGTAAGCAACATCGTTTCCGAACTGCAGGGCATGTCCCAGCCGGTGGAAACCCGCGAGCGCATCGGCCAGGTTGCCTCCCTGTCCGCCCACGAAGATGCCATCGGTGAGACCATCGCCGAGGCCATGGAGAAGGTGGGGAAAGACGGCGTCATCACCGTGGAAGAATCCCGCGGCCTGACCGACGAGATTGAGTACGTTGAAGGGATGCAGGTCGACCGCGGCTACATCTCTCCTTACTTCATCACCAACAGCGACCGCATGGAAGCCTCCATCGACGACGTCAGCGTTATCATCACTGACAAGAAGATTTCTGCCGTTGCCGACCTGGTTCCGGCGTTGGAAAAGCTGCTGCAAGCCGGCCAGAAGAACGTAGTCATCGTTGGTGAGGACATCGACGGCGAAGCGTTGGCCACTCTGGTAGTCAACAAGCTGCGTGGCATCATGAACGTGCTGGCCATCAAGGCGCCCGGCTTCGGCGACCGCCGCAAGGCCATGCTGGAAGACATTGCCATCCTGACCGGTGGCACCGTCATCAGCGAAGAGACCGGCCGCCGCCTGGACTCGGCGACCATCGAGGACTTTGGCCGCGCCCGTCGCATTTCGTCCACCAAGGACGACACCACCATCGTGGAAGGCCACGGTTCTGAAGAGGCCATCCAGGCCCGCATCAACCAGATCAAGGCCCAGATCGAAGACACCACCTCCGAGTACGACCGCGAAAAGCTGCAAGAGCGGATGGCCAAGCTGTCCGGCGGCGTGGCCGTAATCAAGGTCGGCGCCGCCACCGAGATCGAGCTGAAAGAGCGTAAGGCGCGTGTGGAAGACGCTTTGTCCGCCACCCGTTCCGCTGTGGAAGAGGGCATCGTCCCTGGCGGCGGCGTCGCTCTGGTGCGCGCCCAGCGGGCCCTGGACTCCATCGAAGGGTTAACCGTTGACGAGTTTGTCGGCGTCAACATCATCCGTCGCGCGCTGGAACAGCCGTTGAAGCTGATCGTGGAAAATGCCGGTTCCGAGGGAGCAGTTGTGCTCAACCAGGTACAGCATCAGTCCGATGACTACGGCTACGACGCCGAGCTGGGCGAATTCGGCCCCATGCTCGAACGCGGCATCATCGACCCGGTAAAGGTTACGCGCTCCGCATTGCAGAATGCCGCGTCGGTAGCCGCCATGGTGCTCACCACCGAGTCCATGATTACCGAAATCCCTGAGCCGATGCCGGCCGGCGGCGGGGCGCCGCCGATGGATTTCTAACCCTACGGAATCCAGCCGGGATTACAGCCGGGGCCGTCGCCATGACGGCCCCGGCGATTTATTGCCCAAGTCACTAACCGCGTCCCAATCAGATTTACCCGGTTCAATAGTTGGAGTATAGTAACCCTTGCTCAATATCAATCTGATTGGCAGCCTGAGCCTAATGACACAGCTGCCGCCCTAGCGAGCTCCCTCTGAAACCCTCCCTGTTCCGACGAATTCTCAACTGGTACCCGCCGACGCCATTTTATTACGGCTGGCTGGTGCTGGGCATGGCTTCCTTGACTTCGGCGTCCGGCGCCAGCGTTTCCCAGGTGGTGCTGGGCGCCATTCAGGTGTACATAGTTGACGACACCGGCTGGGATATTGGAACCCTGTCGATAGCGGTTACCGCCGGAACCTGGTGCTCCGGGGCGCTGGCTCCTTTCGCCGGCCGTATTGCCGACCGACACGGCCCGCGGCTTTTCGTCCCGTTGGGGTTGCTGGTAGTGGGCTGTTCCCTGTTAGCCCTGTCGCAGGTCAGCACGTCCGCAATGTGGCAGTTCTTCACGGCTTACATCATCGGACGCGCCATCAGCAATCCGTTCCTGATTGGGGTAGTCCCGCGCACCGCCACCGTCAATTTCTTCCGCCGACGCCGCAACATTACGCTGTCAATCTCGGGTATGTCGCGACCGATCGGCGGCGCAATTAACATCCAGATAATCTCGTTGATCGCAGTATCTCAGGGCTGGCGAGCCGCCTATGGATACGTCGGATTCTTTCTCCTTGCGCTGGCGATTCCGGCGTTCGTCATCATGCGCCGACGGCCCGAAGAGATTGGAATGCTCCCGGACGGCGCGCGTCACCCGTCCGGCAACAGGCTCTCGGCCCGCTCCGGTGAAACTGGCGGAGCCGCCGGTCGCGCCGAGCCCGAGCTGGCGCCTGAGTTCAGCTGGACAGTCCGCGAAGCAATGGGCACCCGGGCCTACTGGTGCATCGCCGGGACGGCAATATTGGCGGTGATAGCGTCAGCCGGCCTCGGTTACATCCTGGTGCCGTACCTGATTAGCGAGGCCGGCCCGCAGCTGTCCAAACCCCAGGCGGTGGGCGTCGGCAGCCTGGGCGCCGTGCTGGCCCTGACCACGCTGGTATGGGGATTCCTGGCAGATAAATTTGGCCCCCGCCAGTGCATGGTAATGACCATAGCCGGAGCCGTCCTGTCGGGCATATTCCTGATTACAGCGGTCCATTCGGTGTGGACGGCATACGCGTTTGCCATCCTGTGGGGTTTCTTCTCCAACACGGTGGGTACGCTGGAACATATGCTGTTGGCCCAATACTTCGGGCGCGGGTCCTTCGGGGCGATTCTCGGTTCACTGGGGCCGTTGCAGACCACGGCGCTGGGCGTTGCGCCGGTTTTCGGCAGTTACCTGCTGACTTTCACCGACAATTACACTCTAGTCTTCACCACCCTGATGGTAATGTACGCCGGCGCCGGATTGCTGATTTTCCTGGCCAAAGCTCCCCAACTGCCGCCGCGAGCCTGGGAGTCGCAATCAGACCCCACCCCAGCTCCGGCGACGGTATAATCCAACCACCACACATTGCGAGGTACACTCATGCCCGATAAAACCTACATCAATCCCAGCGGCGTCAATGACCCATCCCCGTCGGGATTCACCGCAGTCGTCAAAGCCGGCAACACCGTGTATATCGCTGGCATGGTGGCACAGGACGCCAACGGGAATGTCGTTGGGGCCGGAGACGCCGAAGCGCAGACCAGACAGATCTGGCGTAACATTGAAGTTGCCGTGCAAGCCGCCGGGGGCAGCTTGTCCGACATCGTGAAAACCACTACCTACGTAACCGGTATCGAACACGGGGCAGCCGTGCGCGCCGTCCGCGGTGAGTTGTTCGCCAGCAATCCCCCGACCAGCACATTGCTGGTGGTAAGCGAGTTGGCAAACCCGGCTTACTACGTGGAGATAGAATCCATCGCCGTGATCGGGTAGCCGCAAAAAAGCCCCTCTCCCATTGGGAGAGGCGTCAGCAGACTCGCTTCTCCCAAGGTCTCAGTTGGCGCCAATTTGGTATCATTATCCGGTGAGACGCCGGCATCGAATTACCTTGGCGGCTATATTCAGGCGACCCACGCAATCTGGGATTCGTTGGTCGGATATTGAGTCTCTGCTACTGGCCTGCGGCGCCTACATAGAGGAGCGAGCCGGCTCGCGAGTGTACATCGAATTGAACGATGTGGGCGCGCATTTTCACCGGCCGCACCCGGCAAGAGAGGCACGGAAGGGCATGGTAGAAGCAGTGCGTAAATTTCTGAATGAGGCAGGTATAGAGCCATGATGGAATACAAGGGGTATCGAGCGGTGGTAACCTTCGATTACGAGGCCGGCGTTTTCCATGGAGAGGTGATTGACACGCGCGACGTGATAACTTTCGAAGGCGATTCCGTCGAGCAGCTGAACCGGGAGTTCAGATTCTCGGTCGACGATTATCTGGCGGTTTGTCGGGAACGGGGGCGAGCGCCGGACCAGCCGTTTTCCGGGAAAATACCGCTTGAGGTTACTTCTGATGTGCATCGCGCCGCTACCGCCGCTGCCAAGTCCGAAGGCAAAACCCTCAACGACTGGCTGGCGGAAACAGTAGCACGGGCAGCGGAACAAACCATCTGACCACCTCATTGCTATCAACCTCTACCGGCACGGACGGTTGATAACCGGGTCGTCTTACCCCTCCGGTTCCCGCCACTTGCGTTCCTGAAGCACCAGCCACATACGATGCCAGACCCAACGGCGTTCCGGGTCTTCCAGGCGGCGGTCTACCAGTTGTCGAACCGCCAGTATCGCTTGGCCGGCCAGAAATCCCCATTGGCCCGGTTCGTTGCGCATCCAGCCCGCCACCTGCTGGGGGTGAGCATCCGCCACTCCCAGCAATACCCGGTCCAGTGCGGCTTCTGCATCCTCGGGGTTTTGCGCCATCCGGCTAACCGCCGCCCACCGGCCGCACTATCTCCAGGGCATCGCCCTCGTGCAGGTGCAGGCCAACGAAATCCTCTTTACGAATTACCTGCCCGTTGTAGCCCACCGCGATGAACCGCATATTGACGTCGATGGTGGTGAGGTAAGATTGCAGGTCCAATCCGTCCGCAATTTCCCTGGGTTTGCCGTTTACTTTCAGAGTAATCATTACCGACCGGTCACCTCCTGTTGTTGCTGGGCTGATTGGCCGTGATTGACCGTGGACCTGAATCGCCTTCATTCGAGATGGCATCCAGCATTGCGGATTTCAGATTCCGGGCCGCCGTTTGCGGGTCGGCGCTGGCCAACACGCTGGTGATGACGGCGGCCCCGTGGGCTCCGGCCAACATTACATCACCCACGTTGCTGCTGGTGATCCCGCCGATACCCAATAGCGGCAACGGCACGCCGCTGACCCGGATTTGATGCAACAAACCGGGTCCGGACGGTTCTTCACCGGGATGCGATCGCGTGGCGAACATCGTGCCGACGAGCAGAAAATCTGCGCCGCCCTCGGCGCCGTGGATAGCGCTTTCGACGGAATGCACGGAGCGGCCAATCAAAGCCTGGTCGCCAACCACGGGCCGAACTGACTCTGTAGGCATTGCCAGTTCTCCCAGCTGCACACCTTCGGCCCGGCTGGCGACCGCCACATCAGCCCGTTCGTTAACCACCAGCAACGCGCGGTCATCGCAAACGCGCCGCAGCGCAACAGCCAAGTCCAGAATCACACTGCCCGGCAATTCCTTGTCGCGCAGCTGCACCATGTCCACGCCGCCGGCGATGGCAGCAGACACCCGCCCTGGAATCTCGTCCGCTGGGCAAACTCCCCGGTCAGTTACCAGGCACAGGCAGGGATACGGCAAGGCCGCCGGCATGGGCGAGCGCCAACTAATCGGCCAAAACCGGCTAATCGGCCAAAACCGGTTCAGGCACGTCCGTGGGCGGACTGCTGGCAATCGCCTCGGTTCGCACCGGAATGCGACCCGCCAGATACGCCTGACGACCCGCTTCAACGCCCTTTCGGAAGGCATCAGCCATCAACGACGGATCCTGTGCCTGCGCGATGGCAGTATTAACCAGCACCGCGTGGGCGCCCATCTCCATAGCCTTGGCAGCGTCTGAGGGCACAGCCAACCCGGCGTCAACTACCACGGGGATGTTGGCGTTCTCCAGAATGATCCGGATTTCCTCCCCGGTATGGATGCCCTGACCGGAACCGATAGCTGAACCCAACGGCATCACCGTAACGCAGCCCACTTCCTCCAGGTTCTTGGCCAGAACGGGATCAGCGTGGATGTAAGGCAGGACTTTAAAGCCTTCCTTCACCAGTTGTCGCGCCGCTTCCAAAGTGCCGTTAGGGTCCGGGAACAGATACTTGGCATCCGGAATGACTTCCAACTTCACGAAATCGGTCTGGGTTACTTCCCGGCCCAACCGGGCTACGAACAGGGCTTCTTCTACCGAGCGGCAACCCGCGGTGTTGGGTAGTATTTGGTACTTGTCCCAGTCCACGTAGTCCAAAATCGTTTTCTCTTCCGGATTGTCCAGATCCAGTCGGCGTATGGCAACTGTAACCATCTGCGTTCCGGACGCCTCAAGGGAATCGACCATGTCCTGCATGGTTCGATGCCGTCCAGTGCCGACAATCAGCCGAGAGTGAAAGGCTACTCCCCCTATCATAAGTTCATCGGTCATCGCTGCCACTCTCCTATCATGTGCCACCCGAATCGGTCAGCCTTTGCCCATGGAATCCTGAATGCAAAACCGCCAGGCTAGCGGGCCTGGCGAGTTAGTTTACACCTTGCGTGCTGTCCCTGCGCCGGCATTACCCGGATCCGGTACAGACGGTCGGCGACGAGTCTGGTCGCCCTCTCAGCCTAGTTTACCCAAGCTCCCGCCAGAATTGCGTGAGAGATTCGATTGTCTGCTGAATGTAACACTACGAGGCGAGCAAGTCAAACGGGGAGCAACGACCGCAGGGCAATCGCGTCTTATCCGAGGAGTACTTTTAGCAGGTAGTCTTCACGCCAACCGGCGTTGAGGCGTTTGCCTTGGATGCCCACTTTCAGGGTGTGCTCGTTTTTCAGCAGGTTGTGGGAGATCTGACGCAGGGTGGCCAGGTTCTGTGGTCCGTGGGCCTTGCGCACTCGGCACTGGTCTTCTCGAAAGGTTACATCCAAAGTCCAATGCAGTGAGTTCTCGATGCTCCAATGGCTCCTGACGGCAGCCAGCAGTTGTCCTGCTGGGGCCGCCCGGCTGCTGATGTAGTAGCGAGGTTGACTGATCGCGCCGGCTGCGGTCTCACGATGGCCGACCACTTTGATGGCGGCCTTCAGTTGGGGCCATTGCCCGTGGGGGTTGATGTAGTCCAGGCAGTCCGTCTCGGTGATGGCCCAGCATTCCCGCCGTTCCACCCGTCCGTGTCCCTTGTTCACGGTCTGGGAGTAGTCGTAGGGCACCCCGTCAAAGCCCAATGCTTCCGCCCCCTCGAACAGGTCTCGGATGCCCTCGTGGAGTTGTCCTTGATTCTCCTTCACCGCCAGCACGTAATCGGCCCCGCCGTCCACGATCTGCTGGGCAATCTCCCGCTGGCAGCCCATGGCGTCAATGGTCACGATGCAGCCTTGCAGATCCAGCAAGTCCAGCAGTTGGGGAATGGCGGTGATCTCATTGGACTTCTCCGCCGTCCTGACCTGACCTAAAGTCAGGGTGTTCTGCGTGGCCCAAGCGCTGACCAGATGCATGGCTCCCTTGCCACCCGCGCAGTCGTGAGAACGCCGGGCCGTCTTCCCGTCAATGGCCACCACCTCCTCGGGCAGCAACTCAGCGATGGCTTGGGTCCAGGCCCTGAAGCAACTCTGGAACTGCTCTGGGTCCAGACGGGCAAAAACATCGCCGAAGGTGTCATGGGAGGGGACGCCGTTGGGCAATTCAAGAAAGGTTTGGAACCATTCCAGATTGCTCCTGCCGAAGAGCTCCACATGCACCCAGGAATCGGCCCCGCAGATGGTGGCGCAGATGGCGATGGCGATGATGTCCACCAGTTTGTGGCGTCGGGTGCGCTCCACCCTGGGGTCGTCCAGATCAGCGAAATGATCCAGGACCGATACATGATGCGATTTTGCCATGGTCCGTTGCCCTCTCTCGTTTTATCGAATCGGGCAACATTAGCATAATTATAAAAATTATCATTAAGACGCGATTGCCCTGGCAACGACCGCAATGCTTACAACTCTTTCGGACTCGCGTGGAACGAAATCTTGCCTTCCATTGCGCTATGCCTGGTACTCTCCCACCGCTGTAGTGAACTACAGCTTGCCGCCATAGCCTAGCCTGGCTCGGTTGGTTGGTATCAAAACTTCGTTGGGCGGGTCCACTGCGAACATCAAAATCTGAAGGGTAGTTGCGCCGATAAGGCAATTGTCATCGCCCTCTGGTCCAAAAACCACTGGGCAAATTCCTTCCCGACTATCGATGTTGATGACAGCCTGTCCCCGTCCGTATTGCACTTCGCTGCCATCAGCAAGAACATAATCAACCGGCGAGCGAGGATGCAAATGCAGCCACTCCAGCAATGAGGGAGGGAACATAGAATCTGACGCTCCAGTGTCGACCAGCGCTTCTACCTCAACAAGGTCTCCCCCATTGGGGTTGCCGACGCGAACGGTAGTCGCAAACGTGCCCATCCCGGTACACCTCCTGGTGGCGAAGTTTCGCCTCGGCCATCCCCGGTTTTGGGTCAGCCATCGCACGTTTTCCGACTATACCACAGTTGGAGTATTGCTAAACCTCGTACTCGCCCACCACATCGGGGATGATGAGCCTGGCTCCGGTAACCGACTGTACGTCTGCCGCCGTCCAGCCCGGCGCTGCTTCCCGCAACACCATCCCTTCCGGCGTGGGTTCCAGCACAGCAACGTCCGTGGCCACCAATGACACACAACCACGTCCGGTCAACGGATAATCACATTCCTGCACGATTTTCGGATTGCCCTGGCGGTCATTGTGTTCCATCGCCACGATTACCTTGCCGGCCCCCGCCGCCAGGTCCATCGCACCGCCGATATTGCCAACTCCACGTTCGGGCAGCATCCAGTTGGCCAGATCCCCGGTTGCCGACACCTGGTGGGCGCCCAACACGGTAACATCCACATGGCCGCCGCGAATCATGGCAAAGGCGTCGGCAGATGAAAAATACGCCATCCCCGGAACCGGCTGCAAAAACTGACCGCCGGCGTTGATCAGGTCAATGTCTTCGCAACCGTCATTGGCGAGCGGGCCGCAGTTCAGCACGCCGCTTTCGCTGTGATAAAAAACGACGCTATCGTCGGCAACGAACATGGACACCAGGGTCGGGATGCCAATGCCCAGGTTGACGTAGCCTCCGGGCGGCAGTTCCCGCGCCACGCGCATTGCGATGATGACCCGGTCCAGCCGTTCTTTCTCAACAGTCATGGAACATCGGTCTCCGCTTATTCGTAGCCGGTGAAACCGGCCGGCCTTTGCACAATACGTTGCACAAATACGCCCGGCGTAACAATTTCTTCCGGGTCCAGTTCACCGGGCTGAACTATCTCGTCGACTTCTACGACGGTGATCCGGGCCGCCGGAGCCATCACGGCGTTGAAATTTCGGGATGTTCCCCGGTACACCAGGTTGCCTAGCGTATCTGCTTTATGGGCCCGGATTATGGCGTAGTCGGCGCGCAACCCGTACTCCAGAATGTAATGCCGGCCGTCGATGGTACGCTGCTCTTTGCCCTCAGCAATCAGGGTGCCGGCGCCGGTGGGCGTGTAGAACGCCGGTATCCCGGCGCCGCCGGCCCGCAACCGCTCCGCCAGCGTGCCCTGCGGCACCAGTTCCAGGTCAACCTCTCCGCGGCGGTAGGCCAGTTCAAACTCTGAAGGGCGGGACACTGATGGCGAAACGGGGAAAGATGCAATCGCCTTGGCAACCTGTCCATTCTCGATCAGCACGCTGTGGTCGATGGCCGTTTTGCCGGGTGGGGTGCCGAAACTAACTACCCGTGCGATGCCGGCAGTATTGCTGACAATCGTAAGGGCGCGGCTGCCCAGGTCCCGCAGCGACATCAGCAAGTAGTGCGCCATCCCGCCCGGCCCGCCGAAGCCGTCGATGAATACGGTAGCGCCAGCTGGCAAATCTGCTATGGCCGAGGTTCCGTCTGGGTAAACTTTGGTGGCGGGCCGGACGGTGGGAGGCGTAAAGTCCATTTCCCGCAGCGACGGCGCAACCGACAACTCCGGCTCGGTAACGGCCTGGACATCGGCCACCGTCCAACCCGGCGCCAGCTCGGACAGCGCCAATTGGCCCGACCTGACCTCAATAAATGCAGCGTCAGTAACGATGGCATCGACGCAACCGACCCCGTCCGCTGGAGACGCGAGCGATTCGACGAGGTTTGGCGCACCACCCCCGCCGACGTGAGGCAGCATGGCGACGACCCGGCGTGCGCTGGCCGCCAGATCTACCACGTTGCCCGGCGGCCCCAGACCCGGGTGCGCTGCATTCAACACCCCGGCGAAGTCGCCGTGAATATTCACCTGCGCCGCGTTGACCAGCGCGAGGTCAACGCAACCACTCCGCGCCAGCGCTGCCGCATCGGCCGCCCCCAAAGGTATATCGCCCAGCGTCCCATTACTATTCCAGAACCAGGCGCCCAGCGTTGGCGGCGTCGCTACTGGGACCAATTGGGGCAGCCCCTGGTCCACGGCCACCACCGCTCCCGGTGCAATTTCGCGGGCCGCACGGCGGGCCATCATCACGTTGTCCAGTTTGGAGAGCGGCATTGGCTAATCTTCCCCGGAAACCGGTGCGGTCGCAACCACACGGTTGACGAATATTCCAGGCGTGATGACCAGTTCAGGGTCAATTGCGCCGGGCTCGCCGATTTGATCGACCTCAGCGACGCACACGCGGGCAGCAGTGGCCATCACTGAATTCCAGGAACGTTGCGGCCCCCGGTACACGAGGTTGCCCACCTTATCGGCTCGATGAGCGCGCAACAGTGCAAAATCGGCGCGAAGCGGCGGCTCGAACACATACTCCACGCCGTCAATCACGCGTGTTTCTTTGTCTCGGGCAAACCGAGTGCCCACACCGGCCGGTACGAACACGCCGCCGATGCCCGCCCCGGCAGCCCTGAGCCGCTCCGCCAGCGTTCCTTGCGGCACAACATCAACCGCCAGCTCGCCGGACGCCCACAATGTCTGTAACACGCCGCCGCTCTCACCGACGAACGGGCACGGCGAAATCAACCTGGCAATCCGGCCGGCTTCAGCCAGTTGGAAGACGCAGTCCGTCCCATCCCAGGCGCCGAAGTCGCAGACGCAGGTCAAATTCCTCGCCCCGTTCGCAATCAGGCCGACCAACAACTGGGTCGGCTCGCTATCGCGCGCCGTGCCGCCGATCAAAACAGTCGCGCCATCTTTAACGTCGGCGACAGCGACAGCGGCATTTTCGTAGACTTTGGAGATCGACATTTCCTCACTCCGCAAACATCGGCATTCTATCCCAATGCTGCGTCGCGATAAAGATGTGCCCGGCGGTGGTTTGGCCTTGTCAACTCCGACCGTCCCCATTACCATTCAGTACGATGATTACCAATCTTGGATGGCCTGTTATCCGGTACCAACACATCACCTGCACCATCGCACCGCCTTTCGCGACTATCGAAATCGCATCGGATGGCGTTGCCGCATCGATAAACCCGGCGGTCGCGGCGGATTTGCGCGATTGTTGCGGCGAGCTTGCGCTGCAAGACCGCGTCGCGGTGGTGACCATCACGGGCGCGGGCAACGTATTCGCGGTGGGACGAGCGTCGCCGCCGGACGAGGTTCGACGCGCGCCGATGCCGGAACGCATCGCCTGGCTGGAATCATTGCGGGTCAGTCAAGCCATCGCCGCGCTCCCAATGCCGGTAATAGCCAAACTGAACGGCGACACCACCGGCCACGGACTGGAGCTGGCTCTGTCCGCCGACATCCGCGTCGCCGCTGAGTCGGCGAATATCGGAACCGGCAGCCTGGCGGCATTGGGTTTTCCGTTCGATGGGGCCACGCAGCGACTGCCTCGTATCATTGGCCCGGCCCACGCTCGTGACCTATTGCTTACCGGTCGGTTGCTAACCGCACCGGAAGCGATTGATACTGGTTTGGTGAATCGTGTTGTTCCGTTGTCGGAGTTGGACGACGCAGTTGCAAAATTGGCTAACGAAATCGCCGCGGCTGCGCCAATTGCCAGCAGATTCGTCAAGGAAGCGGTGGGCGCCTCCGGCGACCTGAACCTGGAGCAGGGCTTGCGGTTGGAAGCCGACCTCAGCATCATCCTGCACAGCACCGACGACCGGAGCGAAGGGTTGCGTTCTTTCCACGAAAAGCGTTCGCCCCAGTTCACGGGCCGCTAGATATTGTCGAGGTCATGTAAGGTGCGGCTGGACATACATACTCACGTCGGGGAGATGTTTCGATTCCAGCCACCCACTCCCGAGATAGCGGAGACGGTGATCGCTCAGATTCGCGCCGCCGGTCTGGACGGAATCGCCGTAACTGACCATTGGAGGCGCAACTGGGGTTTCGACCTGCACCGCGTTGTAGAGCAGCATTTCCCCAATCAGGTAACCATCATCCCCGGTCGGGAAATCGACGTGCGCCCGGCCAGCAGCCCGTTCGACGAATATCACTGCACGGAACTTTATCTACCCGGCGGCCGGCTTTTTCGCACCTATTGCCATCCGGGCTACTACACGCCCAACATCGTCATCGAAGCTGACATTCACGGCATTGAGGTTGCCAATTCCCACCACAACTGGCACATCCGGCGCCCCCAGGTGGAAAGGGTTGCGGAGTTGCACAACCTGTTAACCTTCAGCGTTAGCGACGCCAACACTCTCAGCGAAATCGGAGCCGGCAGTACCGTTGTGGACCTTGACGAGATGTGCCGACGGGCGATCCGCCTGGACTGACCGGCTGGACTGACCGGAAAACTGGACCAATCACGGCCACGGTAGCAATGACTAAACCGTTCAGCGCCATCATCTACGAAAAAATCGAGGGTGTGGCTCATCTCTCCCTGAACCGGCCCCAGCAACTCAACGCCTACTCGGTGGCGATGCGGGATGATTTTGCAGCGGCGTTGGCAGCGGCCGAAGAAGACCCGGATGTTCGCGCACTGCTCATCACCGGACAGGGACGAGCCTTTTGCGCCGGCGCCGACCTAACCGAGTTCGGCACGGCGCCGTCGCAGGTCATCGCCCGTCAGGTTCGCTGGCAGCGGGACGTTTGGGGACAACTGATCCACCTGTCCAAACCGATTGTGGTCGCCGTCCACGGTTATTGCATCGGGTCGGGGCTGGAGATTACACTGCTGGCCGATGTGCGGGTCGCCAGCGTCGATACGGTATTCGCAATGCCGGAGGTTGGCCTGGGCATGATTCCGGCCGCCGGCGGCAGTCAAACGCTGCCGCGCAACTGCGGGCCATCGGTGGCGCTCGACCTGCTGCTCACCGGGCGGCGGTTCGATGCCGCCGAAGCCTTGCGCTATGGGCTGATCGGTCGCATAGTTCAAGGCGATCAATTGCAGAGCGTTGCCTGGACCATCGCTAACGAACTCGCCGCCGCTCCCGGAAACGTGAGCGAAATGCGGTCGCTCCTGGCGTCAGCAGGCGACATAGGCCAGAGTCGCGGCCTGGACCGGGAAAGCTACCTTGCGGCCACGCTGATGGATGCCGGGATGGATTCCGGGATGGATTCCGCAGCCAGCTAGTATTCAGACTCCGGAGAAAGGATGAACACCACTGAAATTCTGATGATTGCAGCGGCAATCGTGCCTGATCGCACTGCGATCATTTACGATAGGAACCGGTTTTCTTTCCAGGACCTGCAAGACCGGGTGAATCGTCTTGCCAACGGTATGGCCGATTTGGGCATCGGCCCCGGTGACCGGGTGGCGGCCATGCAGACTAACTGCCACCACCTGCTGGAAATCTACTTCGCCGCCGCACAACTGGATGCCATCTACGTCCCGATCAACTTCCGCGCCAAAGAGGACGAGCTGGCTACAATGCTCGCCATTGCCGAGCCGAGCCTGCTGTTCCTGGGCGAACGGTATCTCCCCCTGGTGCCCGATGACGGTTCGGTGCCCAATGAGCGCATCGTCATGCTGGATGCCGTGGCGACCGATGGTCGGCTTTACTACGACGGGTTGACCGCCAACCACGACGCGGAACAGCTTCACTTCCCCGAGGGTGACGAAAACGACACCACGGTGATTATGTTCACCTCCGGCACTACCAGCGTGCCCAAGGGGGTGCAACTCACCCACGACAGCTTCGGCACGTTCCTGCTCTCCAACGTAACCCCCGCCGATCCCGACGTTGAGGAATGCAACCTGCTGACGGTGCCCATGTACCACGTGGCCGGGTTGCAGGCCGCCCTTGCCGCGGTGTTCGGAGGGCGCACCCTGGTCGTTATGCCGCAGTTCGATGCGGAAGGATGGCTGTCGCTGGTTGGCAGCCACCGTGTGAACCGGGCCATGCTGGTGCCCACCATGCTCAAGCACATCATGGACCACCCACGATTCTCCGACTACGACCTGTCATCCCTGGATGTCATCACCTACGGCGCGGCGCCAATGCCCCTGCCCGTCATTCGGGACGCCATCGGCAAGTTCCCGGGCGCTCGCTTCATCAACGCATTCGGTCAAACCGAAACGGCATCGACCATTACCATGTTGCCACCGGAAGACCATGTGCTGGCAGGAACGCCCGCTGAAATCGAAGCGAAATTGCAACGACTCACCTCTATCGGCAAACCCCTGGATGATGTCGAAGTGCAGATAATATCGGAAGATGGCGAACCGATGCCGGTCGGCGATGTTGGCGAAATTGTCGCCCGCGGCCCCCGCATGATGAGTGGATACTGGCGGCAGGACGCTGCCACATCCGACGCCATACGCTCCGGCTGGCTGTATACCGGCGACCTGGCCTGGCAAGATGCCGACGGTTATATTTACCTCGCCGGGCGCGCCCGAGATTTCATCAAGCGCGGCGGCGAAATGATTTCACCCGAAGAGGTGGAGCAAGCCCTTGCCGAGCATCCGGACGTGGACGAAGCCGCCGTCATCGGTGTTCCCGACCTGGAATGGGGCGAAGCAGTGCGCGCCGTAGTCGTCCGCAAGGGCCAATCCGTCAGCGAGTCCGATTTGATTGACTTCTGCCGTGCGCGATTGTCCGGCTATAAACGTCCTCGTTCGGTGGTGTTTGTTGACGCACTGCCCCGAAACGTCATGGGCAAGGTGATGAAACGGGACCTGCGTGACGAGTTCGGTTATCCGGTATCCGAACAATAGTAAAAGCCGCAACCGCAAAAAGTGAGTGCAAAATGAAAATCGCAGTAATGGGAGCCGGCGGAGTGGGTGGATATTTTGGCGGCCTGCTCGCTCGGGACGGCCACGATGTAACGTTCATCGCCCGAGGCGCTCACCTGGCAGCCATCCGGCGCAACGGTCTGCGTGTCGAGAGCGGCAATGACGGTACATTCACGGTGCCTGGCAACGCCACCGGCGACCCGGCCACGGCTGGCCTACAGGAACTGATTCTGTTCACGGTCAAAATGTACGACAACGACGACGCAATCCGGCTCATCGGCCCAATGGTAGGCACGGACACCATCATCCTGACGTTGCAAAATGGCATCGACAACGGCGACCGCCTGACGTCCGTTTACGGCAACCAGCAGGTAATGATCGGCTCCGCATACATGGAAGGCCGCATCAGCGAACCTGGCGTGGTTACCCAGGGCGGCCCCGGCACAGCATCTTTTGGCGAACGTACACCGGGTATTACGCCGCGTGGCGAAAACCTCCGGTCGGTTTTTCGACACGCCGGCTGGCGGGTGGACTTGCTGGAGAACATGACCGGTATGCTTTGGAAAAAGTTCGCCTACCTGTCCGGCTCGGCCGGCGTGTGCGCTGCCAGCGGCTGTACCTACGGCGAACTGCGGACCGTGCCGGAGACCCGCGCCGTAATCCGGGAGGCTATCGCCGAAGCACTGGCGGTAGGGGAAGCGTCCGGCGCGCCGGTGGAACCCGATTCGCTCGAATGGTCCATGACCGCGCTGGACAATTTTCCTGCCACCGGGATGGCCTCGCTGGCCAAGGATTTCGCCGAGGGCCGGCCGGTGGAACTGGAAGGACTGACCGGCGCCGTCATCGAAATGGGACGCAAACTGCAAATTCCCACGCCGGTAAACGATGCCCTCTACGCCGTCCTGAAGCCACGCGCCAACCGCATCTGGGCCGAAATGGCCAACCGCTGACAGCGCTGCCAGGCCGCCAAGCGGGTGTGCCCGGCGACCAAACTGCACCATTGCGGGCCGGCGGATGCCGGCCCTCTCTTTGGAATCGGTCGTGGTGCGGAAAACCCAATCGATTCGTGCTTGGCGTTTGCCGGTCAATTACGGACGTGATTCCCAGAGCGAAGTCAGTAGGCGACTGATTCCGCAAAATATCGGAGTAACACCTCTCGTGATCGCTGAAAATAGCCCCGTTGACAATGATAATCAATATTGCTACCTTGAAAGAGATTGGAATTAGCATTTCCAACAAACTTCGTCAAAATCGTCGTCAATTCAGAGGTGAGCGCCGTGAAAATTGCAAAGCACCGCTTGAGCCCTCGTTTAATCGTAACCATAGCAGCGATGTTGGCTATCGCTGCGGTAATGGCCTGCGGTTCTACCGCGCCCAGCGATTCGACGATACCGGGTGGCGATACAGCACCCGCTGCCGGTGCCAGTGGCGAAGTCGCTCCGACCGCGATCCCAGACCAGGCGGACACTCCGGCGCAGACGGCCGACATCGGGCAATACGGCGGTATCATCACGGCACAGAACGCAGGTAGCGTTGCCCACTGGAGCGTTTGGCATTGCGGTTCCGGCGGCACCTGTATGGCTCCCACCGCCCCCATGTTCAATGGTCTGGTTCAATACAACGGCGAGACCGCCGAACCGCTGGACATCAGGGGTGATTTGGCCACTGAGTGGGACATTAGCGACGACGGGACCATGTACACCTTCCGAATACACGAGGATGCCAATTGGTGGGATGGTGTGCCCGTTACGTCCGATGACGTGGTCTTCAGCCTGGACGAGATGGTGCGCAACGATGTCCCGCGCCCGCGTGCCGGGCAGTTTCGTCCCTATTACGAAGGATCCGAAGCCATCGAACCGAAAACGGTGGCTGTAACCCTGAAATTCCCGTCGGCCGCATTTCTGCAGTTCCAGGCAACCGAATTCGTCAAAATCATGCCCAAGCACCTGGTTGAAACGGGTGCGGACATGAAGAAGGAGGAGAACATCCTGGGCTCCGGGCCCTTCAAGTTCAAGGAGTACAAGAAGGATATATCCATAGAATACGAAAAGAACACCGAATACTTCAAAGAGGGTCGCCCGTATGTGGACGGATTGAAATATTTCATTATCGTCGACAGCAGCACGATCCTGGCTGCGTATCTATCAGGCCAAGTGATGATGACCACTTACGCCAATAGCAACCTGAACATTCGTGAGGGAGAGCAGCTACAGCGGCGGCTTGGCGACAAGGGCACCGTTCATTTCCCAGGACCCACCAATTGGGTCGGTGTCATGATGAACACCACGCGACCGCCCTTCGACGATGTTCGGGTCCGGCAAGCTGTTCACCTTGCCATCCACCGACAACCATTCATCGAAATATTTGGCAATGGCCGGTACTTCATGGGCGGGCCATTCCCACCGGACCAGTGGTTCTCGCTGACCACGGAAGAAGTTCTGCAACTCCCCGGCTACCGTGAGACCGCCGATGGCGAAAAGCATCCCGACGACATTGCCCGCGCCAAAGAACTACTGGCCGAAGCTGGTCATCCGGACGGGTTTGAGACCACCATTCTAGCCGCTAACTTCCTGGGGTTCCCGGATAACGCTCAGTTGGCGGCTGACCAACTGCGTCGTTTCGTCAACATCACGGCAGAAGTACAACCCGCGGAACCGACAGCCGGATATGTCCGATATGAAGGCGGAGACTGGGACATGGGTGTGCATGGGAATGGCTTCCTGATACTGGACCCGGATGCCATCATCGGTGGTTCTTATCTTGCAACCGGTACGAGGAACTACAGCCGTTGGGAACCCCCGCGCATTACTGAATTATTTAACGAGCAAATTAAAGAACCTGATCAAGCCAAGCGTCGCGAAATTGTACAGCAAATGGCCGATTATATGCGCAACGATGATTCCCACGTCGTCATCACCCATTGGAGCCGTCTCGTGTTCGTGGTGGATGCTCGGATTCAGAACTTCAACCTGCCGTCGACGTTCTCGGCACACAATAGTAAAGAACACCTCTGGTGCGATCCTGCCTGTTGATGACGCCGGGGACCCGCAGCTAACCCTGAAGATGAACCAAATTCGTGGACGAGTAACTACACCCGTACGCTGACCATTAAATCGGGTTGAATCCACTTCTGGGGGGACTATGCAAGGATACTTGGCCAAGCGATTCCTGCTGTTTATTCCCACGTTGTTACTCGTAACACTCATGGTGTTCGCACTGATGCGGTTGATACCAGGCGACCCTGCCTACCTGCTTTTGGCGGGGTCGGACGGTGAGGGCCAGTTTACTGAGGAGCAACTTGACGTACTGCGCCAACAGTTGGGAACTGATCGACCGTTGGCGGTCCAGTATCTTACTTGGGTATGGGGCTTGGTGCGCTGGGATTTCGGTACCTCAATGTATTATGACACGCCGATTTCTGAAGACATCAGCACCAAGTTACCGATCACGCTGGAGCTGACTTTTCTGGCGTTGTTGTTCGCATTCGCGGTTGCTGTACCGTTGGGAATTTTGTCGGCCGTCAAGCAGGACTCCATAGCTGATTACGCATCCCGGATGATTGCAATCGCCGGAATAGCCATGCCTACTTTTTGGACCGGTATTTTGGTCATCTATTTCCTGGTGAAGTGGTTCAACTGGTTACCACCCCTGGATTTCACCCATATATGGGTAAACCCGTGGGTGAACTTTCAGCAGATGATTTTCCCAGCCCTGGCGTTGGGATTTTATAACATGGCGCTGATCGCCCGGGTTACCAGATCTTCAATGCTGGAGGTCTTCAGAGAAGATTACATTCGTACGGCCCGGTCCAAAGGACTTAGGGAATTGGCAGTCATAGTTCGCCACGCCTTGAAAAACGCTTTCCTGCCCGTCATAACTATTTCAGGGTGGCAAATCGGACGTCTTATAGCGGGAACCGTAGTTATTGAAACCATTTTCGTGGTGCCTGGAATGGGTCGCCTGCTGATCGACAGCATCTTCCATCGGGATTACACGATGATTCAGAGCATCGTGATGGTAATTGCCTTTCTGGTGCTGGCGATTAATTTAGTCGTTGACCTGCTTTATGGCTGGATCGACCCTCGGATCCGTTACGAATAACCAACCCAGCACGTTGTAATTCCCCCTAACGGAGGGCTAACTATGGCACAGCAAATAGCGGGGCCATTGGCTGAACTGGAACAAACGTCGGCAGGGATGCGTCCTCGACCAACGTTTTGGCAAAATATCGTTGGATTTGGACGTCGCAAACCATTGGGAGCATTCGGCTCGGTATTGGTAGTGTTCTTGGTTCTCGTAGCGATTTTTGCGCCGCTCATAGCCACGGATGATCCTTTGGAAACCAACTCTCGCCATGTATTCAACCCTCCAAACAGCGAAACCTGGCTCGGCGGTGACCAAATCGGGCGGGACGTATTTAGCCGGTTGGTGTACGGTACGCGCATTTCGCTTGTGGTTGGATTGTTGAGTGTGTGTTTCGGAGTAACCATCGGCGCTCTTATCGGCATAGTGAGCGGGTATTTCGGCGGCATAGTCGATTTGGTGGTTCAGCGCGTGATGGATGCCATGATGTCGTTTCCGGCTCTGATCCTGGCGCTGGCGATCATGGCCAGCCTCGGCGCTTCGGTCACCAATGTGGTGATTGCTTTGAGCGCGGTGTTCATACCGGGGGCGGCCCGGACGATACGCTCGCAAGCGCTCAGCATCAAAGAGGTTGACTACATCCTGGCGGCGCGCGCCGTGGGAGCCGGCGACTGGCGGATCATTTTGCGCCATATGGCGCCCAACTGCGCTGCCACGTTCATCGTGTTGGCCAGCATTTCGTTGGGATGGGCCATTGTTGTGGAGGCATCCCTCAGCTTCCTGGGCGTTGGCATTCCCCCGGACGTTCCTTCCTGGGGCGGTATGCTGAACGGTGTGGCGCAGAACTCGCTGGACGTGGCCCCCTGGTTGGGTGTTTTCCCAGGGCTGGCCATCGCCATCACCGTGTTCGCCGTCAACCTGCTGGGCGATGCCTTGCGGGACGTATTGGACCCACGGCTGCGCGGAGCAAATTAACGCCCCTGCGCCGGCGTTTGGCGAGGCTATGCCTCCGGGAACGTGAGTTTCAGCAGCACGTGGCGCCGGTTGTTGGTGTAGGGGCGAACCTGCTCCGGCCAACGACCGGCATCAACTGCGGCGGCCCATTCGGAACTGGTCAGGATTTCAGGGCTGTCCAGCTGATACACGGCATGATGCCGGGGAGTTCCGGGTATCTCGATCTCACGCACCTCTCCGCCCATGGCCATTACCAGACGCTGGGTTTCGTAGCGGGTTACGGCCTGGACGCCGGGAACCTGGTTGAGCAACGGGCAATGCTCGGTGTTGTAGACGTCGTTGAAAATCGCCTCGCGGTCGGGATCAACGTCCATGCTGGCGATGAACAGGTATTTGGAATGCAGGTCGGCCATTGTGGTACCTCCGTGGTAGGTTCAGTGAGATTGATGGAGTAGCTGCCCGGCCATGGCCCAATCGGAGCGAGCCGCCGCCAGATTCCCCAGGGCAGCGTAAGCCTTGCCGCGCGACACGTATGCTTCGGTGTGTCGTGGGTTCAACTCGATGGCGGCGGTGAAATCGGCCACCGCCGTTTCCGGATGGCCGCCATCTCGTTTCGCCAGACCGCGCCAGTAGTATCCGGATGGATCGGTCGGCGCCCTGGCGATGGCTTGGGCGAGGTCAGCGCTGGCAGCGTCAAACCAACCGAGGTGATAACGAGCGCGGCCTCGGGTCTCCCAGGCGACCGCCGAACCGGGCGCTAATTCCAGAGCACGAGTGCAATCGGACTCGGCTCTGGTCCAGTCTTGCAAGCCGAAATGGGCCTGTCCACGGTGCAGCCACGCTGCGGGGCGGTGGTCGTCCAGACCAATGGCGATGTTCAGTTCGTCAACGGCAGCCTGATGCCGGCCCAACTGAACCATAGCTTTGCCTCGACAGCTACGCACGGCGGCATTGTCCGGTTGGACCAACACCGCCACATCCAGCTCAACTATCGCGGCATCCGGGCTTCCGGAGCGCAGCAGCCCTTCGGCGCGGCGGAGATATGGCAGGGCAGCAGTCATTGGGGTAGAGACGTTCAGGGCAGACCGTGAAACAGGATTGGCCTGCTGTGCTTGTGCTGACTTGGGGCGGGGTTTTCACCCTCACCCTAGCCTTCTCCCCTGATGGGAGAGGGGATTATTGAGGTGGGTTAGAAAGCGCGTTTGTGGGAGTAGTCAATCTCTTCGTTGGTGATGAATTCCAGCAACACCGCGTTGCCTTCCTCGTTCTGCTGACGGGCGCGCTGGAATGCCGGGATGATGTCGCCCGGGTTGGTAATGCGCTCGGCGTAACCACCCATAGCGCGGCCCAGGTCGGCGTAGTTACCGCCCAGGTCGCGGGACTGGTAGAGGTCGTGCGAACGCTGCATGGCGCCGGTCTCCACCGCCATCGTGGAGTTGTTGAGCACCACGGTCGTGATGGGAGCGTTGCTGCGGACGGCAGTCTCGAAATCGAGGCCAACCATGCCGAAAGCGGCATCGCCCATGAAGTTGACGCACATCTTATCGGGGTCGGCGAGTTTGGCGCCGATGACCAGACCCAGGCCAGTACCCAAGCCGTGGGATTTGCCCCATCCGAGGTAGGTGCGGGGGCCACCAGACCGGTAGAAGGGAGTAATCTGATCGCGGGGGCTGCCGGAGTCGTGGGTGATGATGGCTTCGTCCGCAGGCACCGCGCGCTGGAAGTCGGTGATGACGCGATAGGGGTTGACCAGCGGGCCGTTGTCGGTGGTCTTGTGCTGCCACTCGGCAAGCCAGGCGTTACGGGTGGACTCAATTTCGCCGGTAATCTCGGCGTTGTTGCGGCGACTGTCGCCGACGATTTCACGACAGGCCTCGATCATCTGACGCAGGGCCAGTTTGGCATCGCCGATCACGGGAAACTGGATGTCGTAGTCCTTGTTCAGGTCGCGCGGGTCGTTGGTGTTCTGAATCAGGGTGCGGCCGGCGGGCAGGTTCATGGACATACCGTGTTTGGTGAAGCTGCAACCAACGCCGAAGATTACATCGGCGCGGCGCACGAATTGATACACGGTGCCCGACATGACGCCGGAGCCGCTGCCCAGCGCCAGCGGATGGTGTTCGGGGAAGCCACTCTTGCCCAGCAGCGTAGTCATCACCGGTATCGACAGCAACTCGGCCAGTTCGATGAGGTCGTCGGTGGCCTCGGCGTACATTACGCCCTGACCGGCGTGAATCACCGGATGCGCCGCCGAGCACAGGGCGCGGGCGGCGGCTTCGACATCGCGAGGGTCAGCCTGGGACGCAGCCGGACGGACGTTGCCACCCCAGTAGAAAGCCTCTTCCGACACTTCTTCGAGGGCCACATCGGCGGGGATTTCGACCATCGACGGGCCGGGGCGACCGGTGTACAGGGCGTTGATGGCGCGCCGCATAATCTGGCTGGTGTTCTGCGCCAGGTTCATGCGCTCGAGGTGCTTGGTTACGTGAGCGAAACTCTCGATGGAATCAAACATGGGGAAAACGCCCTGGCGATCGCGCGGGTGTCCCAGAGGCAGGAGCAGGATTGGAACTGAGTCGGAGAAGGCAGTGGCGACACCGGAGAAGGCGTTTTCGGCGCCGGGGCCATATTGCATGGCGAATACACCGGGGGGACGGCCGTTGGTAACCCGGCTGTAACCGTCGGCAATGCCGACGCCAACGCGCTCCTGACGGCAGACGATGGGACGGATGCCGGCGGCGGCGCAGGCCTCGATGACTGGCGTCGTGGGGAAGCAGGGCAGGTATTTGACACCCTCCCGCTTCAGAATTTCGGCGATTGCATCAATAGTTTGCACGGGATTACCTCATTAGCAATTGTGGGTTCGGCGTGTTTGCGAAGCGCAAAAACGGCGTAGTGGGGCAAGTATATCATCCAGTTAACGGGGTACGGTGTCAGGCCATGCTGGGTAACAGGTCTCACGCGTACCCACTTTTAACGGGGTACGGTGTCAGGCCATGCTGGGTAACAGGTCTCACGCGTACCCACTTTGTCATTGCGAGCGCAGCGTGGCAATCTCGTCGCCGTAGCAATGATGGTTCGCCGACGTGTGCTCAATCTCAACGAGATTGCCACGTCGCCACGCTCCTCGCAATGACAATAGGGTGCATGGTTTGACTACGTGGGTACGCGTGAGGGTAGCAAGTGGCGTGAGGGTAGCAAGTGGCTCGACGTAAGTTTTACATGGATGGATGGGATAAACAGGATGGGCTTGCTGCTTGATTATGCTGCCCGTACTGACGGGTGGTTTGGTAACTGTTCAGGGTTGAGGGGACCTACAGGCTATCCGGCCTCTTGCTGAGGGGCAGCCAAGCACGGAATTTGCTTTGCAAGCCGACCCGTCCCCTCAAACGTGAACAGTTACGGCGGTTTGGGCCGGATTGTGCGGGGTGCGTAAACTGCGTAGAATGACGGTCGCATCCTGACAGTATTGGGGCGTTGGTTTGGAATCTGGAGCACTACAGGGCGTCAAGGTCATTGACCTGACCCATCACATTGCCGGGCCTTACGCTACCAAGCTCCTGGCTGATTTTGGGGCCGACGTGTTGAAGATCGAGCGGCCGGGAGGGGACCCGGCGCGGCGATTGCCACCGTTCTATCATGACGAGCCGCACCACGAAAAAAGCCTGCCGTTTCTGTACCTGAATACCAACAAGCGCAGCGTTACGCTCAATCTCAAAACCGATACTGGCCGGGGCATTCTGCTGGATTTGCTGGCGGAAGCTGATGTGGTAGTCGAGAATTTTGCGCCCCGGGTCCTGCCGTCGCTGGGGCTGGACTACGATACCTTGCGGGAGCGCAACGACCGGCTGGTGCTGGCCTCCGTATCCAACTTTGGGCAGAGCGGGCCATGGCGCAATTTCCGGGCCACGGAGATCGTGGAGTACGCTTTAGGCGGATTGATGTACATATTCGGCGGCTATGACCGGGAACCGTTGATGCACGCACTGCATCAGGCGCAGTTCAAGGCCGGCACCAATCTGGCATCCGCGGCGTTGCTGGCCCTGTACCACCAGCGGCTCACCGGCGAGGGCCAGCGGGTGGATGTATCCATTCAGGAGAGCCTGGCATCGGCGTTGCGCGACGTTACCAATAACTATACCTACTCCGGCGCGGTGCGACGCCGACAACCCAACCACACCGGAGACTTGACGCGTTTGCGGGCCGTGTCCGATGGGTACGTCCTGCCCAACCCGGGCCTGGGGGCGTCGGTGAACTGGCAAGTGATGGTGGATTTTCTGGAAGCCCCGGCGCTGGACGACCCGCGATTTGACAATCCCTCGGCACGCTTGGAAAACGCGGAGGCGTTGGGCGACATCCTGGATCAGATTTTCGCCGCCAAGCAGAAACAGGAGATTTTCTACGCCGCCCACGAAAAGCGCTTCATCTATGGCGTGATCGATTCGCCGGCTGAAACCGTCGACAACCCACAGATTCGAGCACGGGGGTACTACGTGCCGCTGCAACATCCTGAACTCGGCGAGATTACGTTTCCGGGTGCGCCCTTCCTGCTCAGCGACTCACCGTGGCAGGTTGGGTCTGCGGCGCCGTTGTTGGGCGAACATACTGCGGAAGTGTTGGCCGGATTCGGATACGACGCGCAAGGGTTGGCGTATCTGCGGGCGTCGGAGGTAATCTGATATGGCGGGGCCATTGCAGGGTGTACGCATCGTAGAGATGGGCCAGCTAATCGCCATTCCATCGGCGATGAAATGGCTGGGTGATATGGGCGCCCAGGTGATTCGTCTCGAATCGGTACAGCGGCTGGAAAGTTACCGCACTGACTCGCTGTATCTGAATGACGTCGACGGTGATTTTTGGAACCGGGGCGCGAATTTCTACGAACAAAACCGCAACAAACTAGGCTTGACCCTGGACCTGAGCCGCGATGCAGGCCGGGCCGTGCTGCGCGACCTCATCGCCATATCCGATGTGTTCGCCGAGAACTTCACGCCGCGGGTGGTGCGCAATTTTGGCCTGGAATACGCCGACCTGCGCCAGATTCGTCCCGACATCATCATGGTGTCGTCAACGGGCTACGGGTTCGATGGCCCCTGGGCCAACTTCGGGGCAACCGGCCCGGCCACCGAAGGCGCGGCGGGGTTGGCTTACCTGACAGGTTACAAGGGCGGCGGGCCGGTAATGTCAGAGATTCCCTACACCGATTACACCGCCGGCGAGCATACGGTGGCCGCGGTGATGCTGGCGCTGATGCACCGGCTCAACACGGGCCGGGGACAGTTCATCGACATTTCCCAAACCCAAACTTGCAGCGCCACGATCCCAGAGGCATTGCTGGACTGGACGGTCAACGGGCGGGTGCAACCCCGGGCTGGCAACGAAGACCCGGCCATGTCGCCCCATGGATGCTATCCCTGCGCCGGGGACGATCGCTGGATTGCCATTGCGATCGACAACGATGCGGCGTGGCAGGCGTTATGTCGTGTGATGCGTCGGGCGGATTGGGCGGCGGATGGTCGGTACGCCGATGTGTTGAGTCGCATCACTCACCGCGCAGAACTGGACCGGATGCTGGCCTTTGAAACGCGGCAGCACGACAACCACGCGTTGATGGCGCAGTTGCAGGCGGAGGGCGTCGCCGCCGGCGCGGTGCTGGACAGCAAGGACCTGCTGTTCAACGAGCACCTGGAGGCTCGTGAATTTTACGAAGTTATTGAACACCACCCGGCCACGGGGATGCCTCCACTGCCTTACGCCGGGCGTCCGTGGCAACTGTCGGGCACTCCGGCAATCGCCCCGAAAGCGGCTCCCATCATGGGTGAACACAATCAGACGCTGCTCGGTGAGCTGCTGGGCAAGACCGACGCTCAGGTTGCGGAGCTGGCAGAGGCCGACATCATTGGGTTTGCGCCGCTGACGCCGCGTGGCGTGCGGCGGCCGTCGTTGGACGAGCAGGTGCGGCAGGGCCGTATGCAGCGGTACGAGACCGATTACGCCGAGCAGATCCGGCGTCGATTCGGGATGGAGTAAGGCCCGGGGGTTTGCCCTCACCCCAACCCTCTCCCATAAGGGAGAGGGAGTTAAGCCGAGTCTACCAGGTTGCCTTTGGCCGGGTGGCGTTAGCCTTACGACGACTGGCGGGTTTCGAATGCGGAGATAGCGTCTTCGTGCTGGAGGGTCAGGCCGATGTCGTCGAGGCCGTTGAGCAGGCAATAGCGGCGGAACTCGTCCACCTGAAAGTCCACCACGATGTCCTCGTCGTTGTCGCGGACCTGTTGCGCTTCGAGATCGACCGTCAGTTCCAGGCCGGGGTTGCTTTTGGACTTGTCGATAATCTGCCGCACCGCTGGTTCAGGCAGGATCAGCGGCAAGACGCCGTTTTTGAAGCAGTTGTTGTAAAAGATGTCGGCAAAGCTGGGGGCGATGATGCACCGGATGCCGAAATCCTCCAGGGCCCAGGGAGCGTGCTCACGCGATGAGCCACAGCCGAAGTTGGGGCCGGATACCAGGATTTTGGAATTGCGGAAAGGACCCTGATTCAGGATGAAATCCGGGTTTTCCGAACCGTCTTCCCGGTAGCGATACCGGTCGAACAGATTAGGGCCAAAGCCGGTGCGCTCGATGCTTTTGAGATAGACGGCGGGGATAATCATATCGGTGTCCACGTTGACCTGGTCGAGGTGGGCAACGACGCCTTGCAGTGTGACGAAAGGTTCCATTGTGCTTTTACCTCTGGATTCCGGCCAGTGCCGGAATGACGGTTGGAATGTGTGTAGGTAGGTAGTAAATAATCAGCGCGTTGAGGCTACGGGTTCGGCGGGGGAGTAAGAGATGACTACGACCTGCTCACTGGACTGGGCCGCCTCATCAAAAGTTCTTTCGAGGCACTCGCTAACTGCGTTATCCATATAGCCCTCGCCGCAAGAATCGCAGACATCAGCGGGAACGTTCTTCACTACAATGGTCTGGTGATCGCTGTTAACGGTGATTGTAGTAGTGCCGGGTTCGGTTTCTCCAAACCTGCAAATCACGCATTTCATTGTCTTCTCCTTCTGAATCCCGTATGCCATCGACTCTCATCGGGTTCGTAGGCCGTTATGACGTACAACATTCCGGCATGAATGTCTTCGGCCAGCACAACGTGAATGGGTCGTTCTTCAATCCAGCTTAACAGTAACACGCAGGGATGAGGTAGAGCCTGTTGGTACTCCTCAATGACTTCACCCTTGTCAATTGCGGCCAGGACACCCGATCGGCCAATTCTCCACACTCTGATATTGATGCTTGCGTGGACAGTGAATAAAACCGTTTTGCCTAACAGCCTTCCGTCATAGTTCGGGAACAACGTGGGCGAGCTTTAGAAGTCGCGGACATCCACGAAGTGGCCGGCGATGGCGGCGGCGGCGGCCATTTCGGGACTGACCAGGTGGGTACGCCCGCCTTTGCCCTGGCGGCCTTCGAAGTTGCGGTTCGATGTTGAGGCGCAGCGCTGGCCGGGCTCCAGGATGTCCGGGTTCATGCCGAGGCACATGGAGCACCCGGCCACCCGCCAGTCGAAACCGGCGTCGATGAACACCTGATCAAGTCCCTCGGCTTCGGCCTGCATCTTCACGCGGGCGGAGCCGGGCACAACCATGGCGTAGACGTCCGAACTGACCTGGCGGCCCTTGATGACACTGGCGGCGGCGCGCAAGTCGTCGATGCGGGCATTGGTGCAGGCTCCGAGGAACACCCGGTCGATTTTGATGTCCTGAATGGCCTGGTTGGCTTCCAGCCCCATGTATTCCAGGGCGCGTTCGGCAGCTTCCCGTTCGGCAGTCGAGCCGAAAGACGCCGGGTCGGGCACACGGTCGGTGACTGCCGCCACCATGTCGGGCTTGGTCCCCCAGGTCACGAAAGGCGATAGTTCAGATGCCGGGATGATGACCGTTTTATCGTAAGTGGCGCCCGGGTCGGTGGAAAGGCCGCGCCATTCTGCAATCTTAGTTTCCAGTTCGGCGCCCTTGGGAGCGTAGGGACGCGTGCGGACGTACTCAAATGTGGTTTCATCGGGAGCAATCATGCCGGCGCGGGCGCCGGCTTCGATGCTCATGTTGCACACCGTCATGCGTCCGTCCATCGACAAGCCGCGGATGGCTTCGCCGGTGTACTCAATCACATGGCCGGTGCCGCCGTTGACGCCGATGCGACCGATGATACCGAGTATGACGTCTTTGGCGGACACCCCGCTGGGCAGCGGGCCATCAACGCGGATTTCCATGGTCTGCGGTTTGGTCTGGCGGAGCGTTTGCGTGGCCAGCACGTGTTCGACTTCCGACGTGCCGATGCCGACCGCAAAACAGCCCAGCGCACCGTGCGTGGAGGTATGGCTGTCTCCGCATACCACCGTCTTGCCGGGCAGGGTGTAGCCCAGGTCAGGGCCGATCACGTGGACGATGCCCTGATTTTCACTGAAGCGGTCGTAATAATAAGGCAGGCCGAACTCGGCGGCGTTGCGGTCCAGGGCATCCAGCTGCGCCTTGGAAATCTGGTCTTCGATAGGGCGGGTCAGCTCCCAAGTCGGGGTGTTGTGGTCGGCGGTGGCCACGGTGAGGTCGGGGCGGCGCACCGGACGGCCAGCCAGCCGCAAGCCATCGAATGCCTGCGGGGAGGTAACTTCGTGCACCAGGTGAAGGTCAACGTAGATTAGGGAAGGCTGCCCCGGTTCCTCGTGAACCACGTGGGCATCCCAAATTTTCTCGAACATTGTCCTGGTGGCCATGACGCTCCTCCAACGATTTTAACTGGTTCTGAAAGCTTGAATATTATAGCACTGGAAGGGTGTGGCTCTCTCGCTGGGGGAACTGTGGTTATTTACATGGATGAACGGTATAAGCAGGATTTGGGCCTTCGCGCAATTGCCGTCGCGTGGGCGCGGGGCAGGCGCTATTTGAGGCTGTGATACACTTTCGGCAACATTGCTTTGCCCAGTCTTTTGCGGAGGAAACCCGATGCCGTCCAGCGAAAACGTGACCCTGCCCGAAAACGTCCGACCCGTCCATTATGACCTCACGCTGACGCCGAATTTTGACGATTTTACTTTTGCCGGTGAGGTGGACATTACGGTCCGAATGGAACCCGGCACGACTGAAATCGTCCTGAACTGCGATGAAATAGACATCAGCGCCGCCACCATCGGCTGGGCGGATGTGGACGGTTCCCACGAGCTGGCGGCGACCGGTATCTCCTACAACAAAGACGCCGAGCAGGCAACCATCAGTATTGCCGGCGCGCCGACCAATGGCTTGGTGGGCAATACCCACCTGCGCATGACGTACACCGGCGAGCTGAACGACAAACTGCGGGGGTTCTACCGCAGCCAGTACACCAATCCGGAGGGTGAAACCGCGTACCTGGCCACCACGCAGTTTGAGGCCACCGACGCGCGCCGCGCATTGCCCTGCTGGGATGAGCCCGCAGTCAAGGCTACCTTCCAAGTCACCTTGAACATCCCCGCCGAGATGGAGGCGGTATCCAACACGCCCATCATTGAGGATAAAACCGGGCCCACGGATGGCACCCGGACGGTGGTTTTCGGTCAAACGCCGGTTATGTCAACCTACCTGCTGGCCTTCGTTGTCGGGGATCTGAGCCACGTGGAGAAGGAGGCCGCCGACGGCACCGTGGTGGGCGTGTGGACAACCCGTGGCAAGGAGCGTCAGGGAGACTTTGCGCTGGATACTTCGGTCAAGCTGCTGTCGTTTTTCAACGACTATTTCGGTATCCGCTACCCCCTGCCTAAGCTTGACCACCTGGCCATTCCAGACTTTGCCGCCGGCGCCATGGAAAACTGGGGCTGTGTTACCTATCGGGAAACCGCCCTGCTGGTGGACGCCGACAACTCATCGGCGGGCACGCGGCAGAGAGTGGCGGAGGTGGTGGCCCACGAGATGGCTCATATGTGGTTTGGCGACCTGGTGACGATGCAGTGGTGGGACGACCTGTGGCTCAACGAGAGTTTTGCCACCTGGGTTGGCACCAAGGCGGTGGACTGGCTGTTCCCGGAGTGGTCAATGTGGACGCAGTTCGTCAACATGGACACCAACCGCGCCTTCAACCTGGACGGCCTGAAAAACTCCCACCCCATTGAGCAGGAGGTGGCCAACCCGGCGGAGGTAAGTCAGCTGTTCGATGCCATCAGTTACAGCAAGGGCGGTTCGGTTTTGAGGATGCTGGAGCACTTCCTGTCAGCCAGCACGTTCCGCGTCGGACTGAACATCTATCTGAACCGGCATTCCTATCAGAACGCCCGCACCGTTGACCTGTGGACGGCGCTGGAAGAAGCATCGGGGGAGCCGGTGACTTCAATGATGGGAAGTTGGACGGGCCAGATGGGTTATCCGGTGCTGGATGTGGCCGCCACCCCAACCAGCGGCGGACTTTCGCTGGAAATCAAGCAGGAGCGGTTCGTGTTCGATTCGGTGCTGGATGACGGGGGAGCCGACGATGCAGAGCAGGTTTGGCCCGTTCCGGTAACGGTTGCCGTCGCTGGCGCTGGCGTAACGGCTTCGCTGGTCAGCGCCGCCACCGGCACGATCCAGGTTGCCGCGCCGCAGGAACCCGACTGGTTCAAGGTGAACCCGGACCAGACCGGGTTTTATCGGGTCAACTACACGGATGCGGACTGGGATCGACTGGCGCCGGCAATCGCATCGCAGGCGCTGCCGGCCACGGATCGACTGGGCATCCAGAACGACGCCTACGCCCTGTCGCGGGCTGGCCTGCTGCCGGTGACGCGGTTCCTGACGCTGGCGGAAGTCTACCAGCAGGAATCGGACGCGTCGGTGTGGAGCGACCTGGCCACCAACTTGCGGGAGATTGAAAGCCTCATCTCAGACGAACCGTACCTGGAATCCTACCGCGCCTTTGGCCGCCGGTTGTTCGGTCCGGCGGCCCAACGTTCGGGCTGGGAAGCCAGGCCCAGCGAGGGCCACCTGGACTCGCTGTTGCGGTCTACGGTGCTGAGCCAAGCCGGTGTGTACGGAGATGAAGCGGTAATCGCGCAGGCTCAGGAGCGGTTCACCGCATACCAGTCGGATCCCGGCAACGTGCGACCCGACTTGCGCGGGGTGGTGTTCAGCCTGGTGGCGCAGTCTGGAGACCGCGCCGTCTACGACCGTATCTGGGAACTGGAACGGGCCGCCGAGTTGCACGAGGAGAAACTGCGGTTGATGATGTCGTTGGCACGCTTCCAGCAGGAGGACCTGCTACGGGAAACGCTGGACCGGTCGTTGACCGACGACGTGCGCCTGCAAGATACGATCTTCGTCGTTTCGGCGGTGGCCGCCAACCACAAGGGGCGCAACCTGGCCTGGGAATTCCTCAAGGAGCAGTGGGACGAGTTCGACCGTCGTTACGGCGGCGGGGGCTTCGGGCTGATGCGCCTGGTGGCCATCACCAATGCCTTCAGCAGCGCTGCGATGCGCGACGACGTGGCGGCGTTTTTTGAGGTTCATCCCACGCCGGCCGCCGAGCGCACGATCCGGCAGGCCCTGGAGCGCATCCAGCTCAATACGGCGTGGCGGGAGCGCAACCGGGGGGAGTTGGCCGTGCGATTTGGGTAGGAAAATTTGGCGTCACTACCATCAGAGGAAGTCAAAATAGCGCGCCTCTTGAAGTGACAATTATGAACGCTAAACACGTCGTCTGCATCAATAATGACTGCTACCCGGCCTCTCTGGAAGTTCGCAAAATCTACCGCACTCTACCCGACGAAATTGCTGCAATGCACAGTTTGATTCGCGTCATTGACGAGTCTGATGAGAACTACCTGTATCCCGTCGGCTGGTTCGTTCCCGTCGAACTGACAGAGGCAACGGCCGAGGCCCTCTACGCAGCCGCATGACTTGGCGGTTTAGCGTATCCAACTCAATACGGCATGGATGGAGGGCAACCGCGCAGAACTGGCAGCGCGGTTTGGGTAGTGTCTATACCTTGTGCTACCCGGGGAACCCGGCGCTAAACACAAGCTGATTCGCCTCCTTCCTAACCCTCGCCCAGGGCCAGCAGGTTATCCGCCAACCCTCTAATGCGCCGCGGCTCGGGGAAGCACTCTCGCCAGCGCTGCGGTATGGCGGATGCGCCGTAGCGAGCGCCGAGGACCGCCCCGGCTACGGCAGCGCTGGTGTCCGTGTCCCCGCCGACGCTGACGGATGCAATGAGAGCGTCCTCAAAGTTCAGCGGCGTAGTTGCGGCCCACAAGCCGACCTCCATCGCCAGCAGAGTATGTCCGATGAGGTTATGGTTGCAAAGTAGCCAGGACATATCGCGGGGCGGTTGTTGGCCATCGGCGATGGCGTCCAGTACGTCGGCGGGGATGCCATCAGCATGGGCGATGGCGGCCAAATCGGGGCACCCGTCAGCAATAGCGGCGGTGTACAGACTACCCAAATCGGGCGTTGCGCCATTAAGCAGAATTGCGATGGTGGCGTTGATGATGATGCAAGACCACTGACAAGTGGGCGCATAGTGGGTAACGACGCAAGTGGCCGCCGAGTCGCTTACCAGCAGTTCCGGGTTATCCCGCCGTGCGATTGCTACCGGAGCACAGCGCATCACCCCGCCGTTAGGAGCGATGCGCCCATTGCGCTCATAAACAATGCGCGCCGGTTCCGGCGGTAGATTCCCTGTTCTCAGTTCGTAAATCACCTCGCGGGTGGTGTGACCACAACCTCGCCCATTCTCCTCTAGCCAGATAATCAGCCGGGCGGCAAAATCCTGGATGTAATCATCACCACCCACCAGGGCCTCGCCCAATTCCACTGCTTGCGCCAAATCGTCATCCATCGAGCGATGCGCCTCGCGCAGGTCAATTTCGGTCAGGCCATTAGGATACCGTGCGGCGATTTCGTAGTACCAGTAGCCTTCTACTGGCAGGCCGAGGAGGTTGCCAGCGGCCAGCCCCAGCATTGCGCCACGTCCCCGGTCAATCAGGACATCCGCATCCAACGAAGTCGTGACAGAGGCGGAAAGCAAGCGGGCCATATTAGGGGCATGGTTCACGATAGCCGGGTCGTTCATATCATCCTCCAATATTTTTATGCTGATGGCATAGTATCGCGGTCATTATACGTAATGTCGGTGTACACCACCAAACGGCAAATCCGGACCATCTTGGAAATCCTGCTTCTGACGTTTCTCAGTCCCAGTAACTGTTCAGACTTGAGGGGATCTTCGGCTTTTCCGACTGGTTGTGGACGGGTGGCCAAGCACGGAATTTGCTTTGCAAGCCGACCCGTCCCCTCAAACGTGAACAGTTACCAGTCCCAAAGGTAGTTTGACATCGCGGGGCAATGGCGATAGCCTTGATTGCAAAACTTTGGATGAAATGTACAGTAGCTTATGGACATACTTGAACGAATAGATGCGCTGAAATCGTTAATTGCTGACCGTATTCTCATAATGGACGGGGCAATGGGTACGCAAATTCAGGCGCGCGACCTCGGCCCGGCAGATTTCGGGGGCGAGGAATACGAAGGGTGCAACGAGTACCTGAATATCACGCGCCCCGACATCATCGCCGACATCCACCGGGCGTATCTGGAAGCTGGCGCCGATATTCTCGAAACTAATACTTTTGGCGCGACGGCGCTGGTGCTGAGGGAGTATGGCTTGGCCGACCACGCACGACGCATCAACCGGGAGGCTGCCGTCATCGCGCGCCAGGTCAGCGATGAGATGGCCGAAAGGCAGCCGGAGCGACTGACCTTTGTGGCCGGGGCGATGGGGCCCACGACGCGCACCATTTCGGTAACCGGCGGGCTGACCTTTGACGAACTGGCCGCCGATTACCACCAGCAGGCGGCGGGCCTGATTGAAGGCGGCGTTGACCTGGTGCTGCTGGAAACCAGCCAGGACACCATCAACGTAAAAGCCGGACTGGAAGGGATCGACCGGGCGTTTGCCGAGTTGGGCATTACCACGCCGGTTGCCGTCCAGGGCACCGTGGAACCGATGGGGACGTTGCTGGCCGGGCAAGACGCCGAGGCGCTTTACACGTCGCTGGCCCACCGGGATTTGCTGTGGGTGGGTTTCAACTGCGCCACCGGCCCCGAGTTTATGACCGACCACGTGCGCACGCTCTCGGGGTTGTCGCAGACCAACATCGCCTGTGTGCCCAACGCCGGGCTGCCCGACGAGGACGGCAACTATAACGAATCTCCGGAGATGCTGGCCGCCACGCTGGGCCGTTTCGCCGAAAACGGTTGGCTGAACGTGGCCGGCGGGTGTTGCGGCACCGGCCCCGACCACATCCGTCAGATTGCAGCGGCCATGAACGGCAAACCGCCACGGGATGCCAAACCGCCGCTGGCGTCGCGCGTATCCGGTATTGAGGCGGTGCTCATCGACTCGGACAGTCGTCCGACGATTATCGGCGAACGCACCAACGTGCTGGGGAGCCGCCGGTTCAAGCGGCTGATCAGCGGCGATCGTTTTGAGGAGGCCGCCGAAGTCGGCCGCCGCCAGGTTCGCAACGGCGCCCACATTCTGGATGTGTGTCTACAGGACCCGGACCGGGACGAAATGTCGGACGTCATCAGGTTTCTTGACCAGCTCAATCGTCGGGTCAAAGCGCCGATCATGATTGACTCTACGGATGCGGACGTCATCGAAGAATCGCTGAAACGGCTGCAGGGCAAGTCAATCATCAACTCCATCAACCTGGAGGATGGCGAGGAGCGGTATCAGCGCGTGGTGCCATTGGCCCGCCGCTACGGCGCCGCGCTGGTAGTGGGTTGCATTGACGATGATCCCGACCAGGCACAGGCCATCACGCGGGAGCGCAAGGTGGAAATCGCCCAACGCTCGCACCGGCTGTTGACCGAAAAGTACGGTGTGGCTGAGCAGGATATTATTTTCGACCCGCTGGTGTTTCCCGCTGGAACGGGTGATGTGAATTACGTCGGATCCGCCGCCGAAACCATCGAGGGAGTGCGGCTCATCAAAGCGGCGCTGCCGAACACGAAAACCGTCCTGGGTATTTCCAACGTGTCCTTTGGCTTGCCGGTGGCGGGGCGCGAGGTGTTCAACTCGGTGTTCCTGTACCACTGCGTACAGGCCGGGCTGGACATGGCAATCGTCAACTCGGAGTTGATGCAGCGCTACACCACGATACCCGAAGCAGAACGCAAGCTGTCGGAAGACCTCATCTGGAACCGGGGAGCTGATCCGGTGGCCGCCTTCGCCGCGCATTTCCGAGACCGTCCCCCCCGTTCAACGGTCGAGGAACGGTTGGCTCTGCCGCTGGACGAACGCCTGGCCAAGTGCATTATCGAGGGCAGCAAGGAAGGTTTGGCGCACGACCTGGACCTGGCGATGCAGGAACGGGCGCCGCTGGAGATTATCAACGGGCCGCTGATGGCCGGCATGGATGAGGTAGGTCGGCAGTTCAATGCTAACCAGCTGATTGTGGCCGAGGTTTTGCAGAGCGCCGAAGCGATGAAATTCGCCGTGTCTCACCTGGAGCCGCACATGGAGCGCTCGGATTCGGCCATTCGCGGGCGGATTTTGCTGGCGACCGTGAAGGGCGACGTGCATGACATTGGCAAGAATCTCGTCGAAATCATTATGTCCAACAACGGTTACCACGTGGTGAACCTGGGCATCAAGGTGCCGCCGCAGGATCTGATCGCCGGCTACCGCGAGCACTTGCCGGACATTATCGGTTTGTCGGGTTTGCTCGTGAAGTCGGCGCAGATGATGGTGGAGACGGTGCAGGATTTCCGGGTCGCCGGAATCAGGGCGCCGGTAATGGTGGGCGGGGCCGCGCTGTCGAATCGGTTCACGCGCCTGCGCATTGCTCCGGAATACGACGGGCTGGTGGCCTACGCGCCGGACGCAATGACCGGCCTGGCGTTGGCCAACCTGATCCAGGATGCTGACGAACGAGAGCGGATGGCCGCCCGTCTGGAATCCGAAACCGCAGAATTGGCGGCGGAACTAGCCGCCCGGAGCCAGTAATCTGATGACATCCGTTGGACATACCTCTCCCATCACCCCGCTGGAATCTTCGCCGCAGCCGCCTGACTTGCGCCTGCACGTCGTGCGAGACCACGATCTGGACGAGATTTTCGGCTACATCAATCCGCAGATGCTCTACGTGCGCCACTTGGGTTATCGGGGCCGGTTCACCGAGGCGTTGGCGGACGGCGAACCGAAAGCGCTGGAACTGCGGCGCCAGGTGCAGCGGGTGGAAGATATTGCGCTGGCCCGCGCCGACATTACCGCCGGGGCGGTGTTCAAGTTTTTCCCCTGCCGGTCCGATGGGCAATGGCTGATCATTTACTCAGCAGACGGTTCCGAAGAGCTGGAGCGGTTCTATTTCGGGCGGCAAGCGGAACGCGAGGGCCTGTGCCTGTCCGACTACGCGCGACCCGTGGGCGATGGACCCGACGATTACGTGGCAATGTTTGTGACCACCGTGGGGCCGGGCGTGCGGGAGCTGTCGGAAAAATGGAAGACTGACGGGCGGTATCTGGATTCCCATACCCTGCAAGCGCTGGCAATTGAATCGGCGGAGGGTTTTGCCGAACTGCTGCACAAACGGATTCGCAATATGTGGAACATCGGCGAAAGGTCTGGCCTGAGGGTGGCCGATGAGGACGAAAAACGGGATTTGTTCCGGGCACGGTATCGCGGCAAACGGTTTTCCTTTGGCTATCCGGCGTGTCCCCGACTGGAAGACCAGCAGAAATTGTTCGACCTGCTGGACGTGACGGCGAGCATCGGGGTGGAGCTCACCGATGGTTACATGATGGACCCGGAGGGGTCGGTTTCAGCGCTGGTGTTTCACCATCCGGAGGCGAAGTATTTCAACCTGGATGAAGCCGACATCGAACGGCTGGAAGCTGAGTTTGAGCAGATTGAGCGACCCAGTCGGTAGACTCCGATAGTGACTCCGGAATCGAACGAACCAGCAAGCCCCTTGACCTGAGAACGGTCAACGGATCCGACAAAGCCGTTGCTGCTAGCGTAACTGGACCGCTGAGCAATCCGGTCTGCGTAATAAATTGGGCACATCACGGGGACGGCCTCACGACGGAACGTCGCTAGTTGCCCAACCGGGGATGGGCGGGCTTGCCACGTCGCCGCGCTCCCAGCGTTGGCCGGGGCTGGGATTAGCTTACAAGTTCAAGGCGTCGGCCAGGCGACGGCGGTGGAACTTGGGGTCGCCGAGGAACTGATAGAGTGTGCGCGACGCGGTGGTGTGCAGGGTGAGGCCGTACTCGGTGGTGCTGCCGACGCCAGCGTGTACCTCGTGGGCATGGTTGCAGGCGTTGTAATAGGCGACGCTGCTGACTGCTTTGGCCAGGTGGATACTATCCGCAGCGGTGCGCTCGGAATCCAGCTTCCACAGGGCTTCATAGGTGGTCCAGCGGGCGGCGTCCAGCTCGTTGACCAGGTTGATGATGTGGTCTTGCACCCGCTGGAAGCGTCCGATGGGAGTACCGAACTGGATTCTGGTGCGGCTGTATTCCACCGACATTTCGTACACCTGCTGCGACCCACCCACCTGATAGGCGCAGAGCAGCGGGATGGCGCTGCCCACCGCACGCTCCAGCGCCGACCATCCATCGTCGAATTGACCGCCCAGGACGGCGGATTGGGCGACCTGAACACCGTCCAGGCGGACTTCCGACAGGTTCCACGCAAAGCCTTCCAGCTTGCGGATTGACACGCCGGGAGCGCCGGCCGGCACCATCACCAGTCCGACGTGCTGCCGGTTCTCGGTGCGAACGGCACAAATCAGATCGGTGATCGCGGCGGCATCATAGACATATACCTTACTGCCCGTGATGCGGTATCCGTCGCCGTCGGCAGAGGCAATGGCTTGCACATCATCCTCGTCCCACTGATAGTCGGCTTCGGTGACGGCCAGGGAAATCGTGCGTCGACCGGCGGCAACGTCGGGGAGGATCGAGTGTTTTTGCGCCTCGGTGCCGGCTTCCAGGATGGCCAGCGCACCCAGAACGGCGCTGCTGAAATGCGGCCCTGGCACCGGCCCGCGGCCCAACTCTTCAAACAAGACACCGGCATCGGTGTACGAACCGCCCTCGCCGCCGTATTCGGTGGGAATGATGATGCCCAGCCAGCCGGTAGCGACCAGCTTCGACCAGGGTTCGGATGGAGCGGTTTGTCCGGTGGCGGACATCTCCAGCAGAACGTCTTTGGGGTACTCGGTATCGACGAACCGGCGCACCGCCGTTTTCAGCATTTCCTGTTCTTCGGTGAGGGACAAATCCATTGTTTATGGCTCCTGCGCCGGGACGAGTGTCGCAGCGCAAAGTGGCAAGTCGGTTCAGCGGAAATAATCGAGGGTCAGGCCAACGCTCCGGCGCGCTCCCGTTGCTGGCGACCGATGCCGATGCGCCGGGCCATGATGACCTTCTGGATGTCGGTGGTGCCGCCGGGGTGCAGGGCGATGATGGCGGCGCGCTGGTGGGCTTCGAAGTGTCCCTCGCCGGCGCCCCATTTATCATCTTTGGTAAGAGCGGCCGGCCCCAGGATGTCCAGGATGCCGGTTGCCACCCGGAGGCCCGACTGCTTGCGGAAGTAGGAGGCCTGCGGCCCTTCGTAGGTAACGTTGGCGCCGCTGTGGCGCATCCAGTAGTTGCGCAGCTGGAACAGGCGGCCAATTTCGGCGTCAATGTAAATGTCGACCAACCGCTCGCGCACGTCGGGGTCTTTGCTCAGCGGCCGACCGCGGCGATTGTTGGTCTTGCAGTAGTCGAAGATGCGGTCGACAATCCAGTTGCGGCCGATTTTGCCGCCGGTGCCGTGCTCCAGTTCGAGGTGCGTGGTGGCGACTTTCCAGCCTTCATTCTCGCCGCCGATGAGGTTCCGGGCCGGCACGCGCACGTTGTCGAAGTAAACGATGTTCTTGACACCGGAACCGGCGCCGGATTCGCCGGCAGACGACAGCAGGTCCATGGGGAACACGCTGATACCGGGCAGGTTGGAAGGCACCATGAACCAGCTCAGGTTGTGATGGCGTTCGCCTTCCTGATCGGTGCAGGTGATGGTCCACATATAGTCGGAGCCGTGGGCGCTGCCAACGTACACCTTCTGCCCGTTGATAACATAGTCGTCGCCATCGCGACGGGCGGCGGTTTTGGCGTTGGCCAGGTCGGAGCCGGCCTCAGGCTCGGTCAGCAGCTGCCAGGTGCGGATTTCGCCCTTGAATATCTTGGGCAAAAATTCCTGCTTCTGGTCCTCGGAACCCCATACCAGGATGGAATTCCCGCCGAGGCGTCCGCCGGAGTCGTAGTAGGGAGGGAGCGAGAGGTTGTGACCGTCGATTTCCTCCTCCAGGACAACCGAGTGGTCGACGGTCAGGCCGCCGCCGCCGTATTCGCGAGGAGCGGTGGGCCAAAGCCAACCCTGTTCGCCGAGTCGCCGGCCCAATTCACGGCGCAGTTGGTACTGCTCGTAGGTCAGGTCGATTGAATCAGCGGGATGCTGGATGCCGGCGGGAATGTACTCAGAAAGCCAGGATTGCACTTCGGTGCGGAAGGCTTCCTGCTCAGCGGTATAGGTGGGTTCAAAGTCCATGCTAATCCTCCGGCGCCGACGGGCCAGCCGGCTGCAAGATTGCGAATTGCCCTATCGTTTATTGATGCAATTCAGGCCGCAATTATGCCCTATGCGGCGGGTCGGGGCAACCGCAGCAAATGGCGACATTCCCCGATAGACAGCAGCTGTGCGCCGTTATGTATGCTTGATTAGCCCATACAATACAAAGAGCAATCATTGACAATGGATCGACCCATAGAGAATTGCTACTGGGTTGCGCCCGGCAAGTTGCTGGCCGGCGAATACCCGCGCAACCTTGATGATGAATCGTCGCCCGACAAAATTGCCAGACTGATCGACGCCGGCATTTCGGCGTTCATCGACCTGACGGAAGCCTGAGAACTGCAACCTTACACGCAGTGGCTCGGGACGGCTACTCACCAGCGATTTGCCATCCGAGATATGACGATACCGCCCTCGCCAGAGTTGACCGAGGCGGCGCTGGATGCCATCGACGAACACATCGCCAGCGGCAAACCGTTTACGTCCATTGCTGGGGCAGCGTCGGGCGCGCTGGCACCATCGTCGGCTGCTGGTTGGCGCGCCACGGATACCCTGGCCAGCAAGCGCTGGCCCGTCTGATGGAACTGTGGCAAGCAAATCCCAAGTCAAAAAATCGGCGCTCGCCAGAACAACCGTCGCAGGAAAACTACGATTACAATGCCACAGCGATACGAGGGCTGTCTGTACATAGGAGCATCGGATACGCTGACCGCCGCTCACGACTCATCAAATCGAGACATTTCATTATAGACAGCGATAAGGCGATGTAAGTATGTTATGCACAGATTCGAAATCGAATAAAGGCGGTGTGCGATGTTGATCGCTGATAAATACAGGCTTATTGAACTGGCGGAATGCGTAGCCTTGGATGATAATGCGGACGCTGCAATCACCCGGCTGAACGGCCAGTTCCATTCTGATGATTTTTACGTAGCCCGATCCGGTTGCAACGCTACTAAAAAATTATGGCACATAGCAATGGACGCGAGGATATAGCGATACTATGCTATGCGGCAGCCCAACAATTCCAATAATGCAGAGGAATCCCATGCCAGACAATCAGGATGGGCAACCACCAGAGGAATTCGCCAATTTCCTTCTGTCAAAACTCCGCAACGACCCAGACTGGTTCCTTTACGACGCACTCAACAGCGCGTTGCCCGCAGAGCAACAACTGAAACCTTGGGACGAGATGGATGCGGAGCAACGGGCCGCAATCGTTCTGCACGTAAGCGATATGTCTTTGTGGCGAGCAGAAGGTAAGGTTGATTCAGATGATGCGGAGGTACGGTTTCAGACTTACCCTGAATTGCGTGAACTGCTCGCTTGATTCAGCGCTGCACCGACCTGTCCAATGCTTTGGGGCGCCACTTGCGGTCGTCCCATTTTCATTTGAGCCGCCATTGACGCTGTGCCACGGCCTCGCTAAGCTAGTTGCTTAGTGCGGGTTGATGCAATGGGAGAGTCTTACCGAGGCTGTTAGCTCAGTGCGTACTAATCCAAGCACAGAGTTGGCAATGACGCTACCAGCACAACGAGCATTTCTGCGGCCAATCCTGGAAATCACTGCCGCGGCCGATAGGGGCCTGTCCTATAAAGAGATCCTCACAGAATTGATACCGTTACTCTCGCTGAACGATGACGACCTGCAAGAGCGGACGCCCCATGGTGCATTGCGAGTTGAAAAACATACGCGGTATTCTATGCACCTGCTGAAACGCGGTGGGTTGGTGGATGCACAATCGCAAGGTCCTAACCGAGGGCGTTACCAAATAACTCCGAAGGGATGTCAGTATCTCCAAGAACACGCCAACGCATTAGACCCGGCACAGCTCAATATGCTGGTTGCGGAACGGGAGCAGCAAGAGGGCTCACCGGCGACTACCAGCGCCAGCATGGGCGCAGTCGCCGGCGATGTCTCGCCGGATGAGCAAATCGAAGTAAGCTACGAGCAATTGCGACTGATACTTGCAGAGGAACTGCTGGAAAGCATAAAAGGTGTATCCCCCGACCGCTTTGAGGAGCTAGTAGTTGAGCTTCTGGTCAAGATTGGCTATGGCCACGGTAAGCGGGTTGGGCGCAGCGGTGACGGCGGCATTGACGGCATTGTAACCCAAGACCGTCTGGGATTTGAAAAAGTTTATGTCCAAGCCAAGCGGTGGGATACCGCCCAAATCGGCGCGCCGGAAATCCGCAACTTCTCCGGCAGTCTTGACCAGCACGGCGCAACCAAAGGCGTATTCATCACAACCTCCCGATTCAGTCCATCAGCAAGACAGGTTGCGGATGACGCCGCCAGGAACAATAAGACCCTGCTGCTAATAGACGGGCCGGAACTGGTCAATCTGATGATTGAGTACGGTGTTGGCGTAATCACCAAAGCCGTCTATGAAATCAAAGAGCTGGACGAAAACTACTTCGCTGACGCCTGACCATCGGGGGCGGAATCACTCCAGCTAGCGGCTCCGCAGCGCCCGCCCCGGCCGCGCCCCGGTGTGCCGGCCATCGTCAATCACCAATGTCCCATTGACGCACACGTAGTCGATGCCGACCGGGTATTGGCGCGGGTCGTCGAAAGTGGCCGGCGTGTCGACGGTTTGGGGGTTGAACAGCACCAGGTCGGCTTTGGCGCCGTCCCGCAGGGTGCCGCGATCTGACAGGCCGAGGCGTTGGGCCGGCGCTCCGGTCATCTTGCGGATGGCGGTTTCCAGCGAGAACAAGCCTTCGCCACGCACGAACTGCGCCAGGACATACGGATACGTGCCGTAGGTGCGCGGGTTGGGACGGCCGCCGGTCATGATGGCATCGGTGCCAATCATCTGCGCCGGGTGGGAGGCGATTGCGCGGATGTTTTCCAGGTTGCCGGTACGTGCTACGAAGGCCACCTGCAACTGTTCTTCGAGGAGCAGGTCGCAGACGGCATCGACCATACGGCCACCCCGGTGCTGGGCCAGCTCTTCCAGCGAACGACCTTCCCATTCCTTGTTCTGGTCAGAGGCGATGTGGGCGAAGATGTAGTTATCCAACGTCTGGCCGCCCCATTGCGGTTCGACGGCACGCACCATTAGGTTGCGCACGTTGGGGTCGGCGATACGGGTAAGCAAGGCCTGCGGCCCGCCGGCGTGCACCCAGTACGGCAGCAGCGAGTGCAGGATGGTGCTGGCGGCGGGGTAGGGATACTGGTCGTAGGTGATGTCCTGACCGCGGCTGAGACCTTCATCAACTAGCGCAGTCATCTCAGCGCCCAGGCCGGCTACGGGACTGTGGTAGTGGGAGATGTGCAACGGAGCGCCGGAGCGCCGGCTGATCTCAACCGCCTCTCGGAACGGGTCGAGCAGGCGGTCGCCGAGGGTGTAGCGGGCGTGGGTGCAGTAGAAACCGCCCTCCTGAGCGGCGACGGTAGCGATGGCCGCCAGTTCGTCGGTGTTGCTGTAGGCGCCAGGGGCATAGGTGAGACCGGTGGTAAATCCAAATGCGCCGTCACGCATCCCCTGGCGCGTCAGTTCCTGCATCCGAGCAAGTTCGGCGTCGGTGGGCAGGCGGGACGACCAGCCCATGGCGGCCACCCGGATGGCGGCGTGGGGCACGAAGTGGCAGACATTGCAGGCGGCGCTGCCGTCGAACAACGCCAGGAAGTCGGCGACGCTGCTCCATCTCACATCCGGGGGAGCGCCGTTGACTGCTGCCAGGTACACCAGGAGTTGCTCCAGGCCGCGCGGCGTGGTGGGAGCGTAGGAGAGGCCATCCATACCCAGGGCCTCGGTGGTTACGCCCTGGCGGATTTTGGCCTCGTGGGCCGGATCCGTCAGCAGCATCAAGTCGGAATGAGAGTGCATATCGATAAAACCGGGGCAGATGACGTATCCGCTCGCGTCGACGGTCCGGGCGGCGTCGATGGCCGACACGTCGCCGGTTACAATCTCGATTGTGTCGCCGGTAACAGCTACGCTGGCGCGATAGCCTGGCGCTCCGGTGCCGTCGATCAGGTGTGCGTTGGTGAAGAGCAGGTCAACCATGCTGGAACTCCCTTAACAAGCTGCTATCGGTATGTTGCGACTCAGGAATGATACACCGAGCCGGCCGGGGAGCCATCGTAGGGTGACGCGGTAGGATGACGCGCGCCGAGGTCAGAAGGGCTGAACACGCAGGCGCTGCCAGCGGAGTTATGTAAGCATTTCGCCTTTTAGCGCGATAGACAATATGGACTGTTAACATAACTAAACTATTCCAATTACGCAATTACACGCTAAATCGGCGCATAAATAGTTCGTATTTCGTAGCCGTATACCGTTTCTGGTCGTTTTTTAGGATTTGACACCCTAATATTGCACGGCTAGACTGCGGATAAATCTATGCAGGTCTGCACGCCCATAAACCTGCCCTTAAGCAAGGAGGCTACATGAGTGCAGCCGCGCTAACAGCGCACGAGATACCCTCGGAACCACATTCTAAGCAGTCCCGCGAATTGCGGGACAGAGCTGACGGCACTAGCATTTGCGGATCCTCAAGGCACGCCCAAATGCGGCGGTTCCGCTCACGGTGCAAGCACAGGCTCCCCTGCGAGCCCTAGCTGCTGCACCCAAAATTGAGCGGCAGGAGTAGCGCCCTGCCATTAGCTCGACTCTGCCCGGGTTAGCTGATTGAAGGTACGCCCAGGCATCCGGTCGGTTCAAGCCGGCATGATGATAGCCTGCCCTTCTGCAACCCTGAGCAATCCCGAAAAGCGATGCCGGTTGCTGCCGGCTGCCGTGCGAACTGGCGTGCGCGCACGGGGAAACAAAAAGGAGAACGATATGCGCGAGATATTAAGATCGAAGATTCACCGCTGTTGGGTAACCGGATCCAATCTGGATTACGTTGGCAGCATCATCATTGACCGCGAACTGATGGAAAGGGCCGATATCTGGGAGTTTGAGAAGGTCGTTATCTGCAACGCCAACAACGGCAACCGCTGGGAAACCTACGCCCTGCCCGGCGAACGCGGCAGCGGCACGATTTCAGTGCAGGGCCCGGGCGCCCGTATGTGTCACAAGGGCGACTGTCTGGTCATCCTGTCTTACGAGGTTACCGACCATCCGGTGGAACCGCGCATGATCCTGACCGACGAGAACAATCGATTCCTGGAATATATTGAAGGGGCCATGTATGCCGAACCCGCGTCGATTTTCTGAGCGCGAGACGGAAGAGTACTACGACGCCGAAGACACCCTGTACCGGTCCTTCTGGGATTCAGCAGGCAGCCTCCACTGGGGTGTTTTCGACCAGCCGGCCGATGCGTCTCCGGCCGGCGAATCCGGGAACGTGCGGGCCGATTTCCTGTCGGCCTGCTCACGTCTGAACGACATAATGCTGGCCAATGCCGGCATTAATGGGGAGGCCAGGGTGCTGGACCTGGGGTGCGGCAACGGCAACACCGCCATGTGGCTGAGCCGCACTACGGGAGCGAAGGTTACGGGGGTAGATTTGAGTGGGGTTCGCATTGCCAACGCAATTGAATCGTTGCAAAAATCCCCTGACCTGGCCAGCCGCGTGGAGTTTCACAAAGCCTCGGCTACCGACCTGCCCTTTGCGGACGGTATCTTTACCCACGTCTGGAGTCAGGCCACCATCTATCACATTCCTGACAAGATCAAGACGTTGCAGGAAGCGTACCGGGTATTGCAGCCGAGCGGTACGATGGTGTTTGACGACCTGATCAAACCGAAGCCCGACATCAGCGACGAGGCGCGCACATTCGTTTACGACCGGCTGCTGTTCGATACCGACTTCAGCTTCTATTCCTATATGGATGCTTTGCGCGAAACCGGATTCCGGGTGCTGGAAGCACGGGACCTGTCGGCGCACCTGGCTCGCAGCTACGGATGCCTTTCCGAAATGGCTGCGTCAGCCAACGACGCCGAGCGTCAGGACCGCTTTACCGCACTGTCGGATGCGTACCTGAAGATGGTGAACGCCGTGCAGAATGCTGAACTGGGCTGGGCGCAGTATCTTTGCGTGAAGTAGCCCCACCCTAGAACCGCAACGGAGTCAAAACTGCAATGCCTGACTTGGAAAACGTGGATTCGGAACAACGAGTCCAATGGATTTATTCGTCCCGAAATAACGCAGAACTGGCCGAACGCTATGACGTGTGGGCCAAAGATTACGACCAGGATCTGGAAGATACCTTCGCCTGGGTGGGTCCACGGCGCGCCGCCGAGGTGCTGGCAAGCCATGTTCCCGCCACCGCTAAAGTGCTGGACGCCGGCGCCGGAACCGGACTGGTTGGCGTTGAGTTGCAACGGTTGGAATTTGGCGACATCTGTGCCATGGACCTGTCAACCGGGATGCTGGATGAGGCGCGAGCCAAGGGATGCTATAACGATTTCCGGCAGATGACTTTAGGCGATCACCTGGATTTCCCGTCGGGCGCCTACGATGCCGTAATCAGCGTAGGGGTGTTCACGCCGGGCCATGCCCCACCGCAGGCGTTTGAAGAATTATGCCGCGTAACCAAATCCGGCGGGCACGTGGTGTTCAGCCTGCGCCCCGATGCCCACGTGGAGCTGGGGTTCAAAGAGCAACAGGAAAAGATGGTGGCCGACGGCGCCTGGAGCCTGGTATCCGTAACCGAACCGTTTGCCGCGTTGCCCAAAGGTGAACCGGACGTCATGCACCAGGTTTGGGTGTATCGCATCCCATAGCCGGCTGGAATCCCTGCGGGATGATTGCTCCGGCGTTGCCGAACGGCGGCGACCACAGGTAATGCAGAACCCCTTGTCATTGCGAGGATCGCAACGACGTGGCAATCTCGTTGAAGTTGAGCACACGTCGACGAACCATCATTGCTACGGCGACGAGATTGCCGCGCTGCGCTCGCAATGACAGATTAAAGTGGGTACGGGTGTTGGGGGATTATTCCCGGGTCTCCATAGGCAGTCCCTGGGCCATTGCCTCCAGGATGCACTCCTGGCAACGGTCGCCGGTTTCATGGCCGGTGGCCGGGAAGATGTCGTTACCCCTGAGGCCGCACAGGAAGAATGGCTCCACCTCTTCGATGCCGAGGCTTTCCAGGTAGTGAACGAAGCCTCGTTTGTTGGGGTTGTCGTACCACCACGGGGTGAGCGATTGAGCCAGAGCGTGGATGTTCTCCTTTAACTCGTCGGTATAGTCATCCAGATTGTCGGGGACGTCCACCATCCAACGAGAACCATTGGGGCCGCCTTCTTTGGACGCCGGCAACTTGCCGTCGCGGACATCGCGGCGAATCACGTCCTGTGAAACGTTTAGAATTCGTGAGGCTTCCTGAATAGTAACCCGGGGCATATTGTACCTCTACCAAGCAGTTGTTGGTCTGCGACTTTCCCTATTTCTACCATCATCGGCAGTAGCGGGCAAGTGGGTGGCGCTTATTGACCTAGGTTCTGTTGACATTTCATTATAATGGCTGTATGTCAAACATCAGATTATCACCAGAACAGTGGGCCAGGATGCTCGATTTCTTGCGTGGTTGCACTGGCGTGTACGTTGGCCAGGAAGCGGATTGCCGGCGTTTTGTCGAGGCCGTCTTATGGATTAACCGCTCTGGGGCCCAATGGCGACTGCTGCCAGCCGAATACGGGAACTGGAACAGCGTCTATAAACGATTCGCCCGTTGGACTGACCAAGGCGTCTGGGCCCAAATGCATCAACATTTCTGCGACGACGCGGATCTGGAATACCTGATCATCGACAGCACGGTGGTCCGGGCGCACCCTTGCGCGGCGGGAGCTCCCCCAAAAAGGGTGGCCAGGCTGCCCAGGCCCTGGGCCGGAGCCGCGGCGGGTTCAGCACCAAGATTCACGTGAGCGTAGACGGCTTGGGCAACCCCTTGCGATTCATACTGACCGGGGGGCAACAGCACGACATCACCCAGGCGGAGGAGTTGATCGCCGGTTATGCTGGCGAGCACGTACTGGCCGACAAAGGGTACGATGCCCAGGAGTTTCGCCAGCACATCCTGGAACTGGGTATGATGCCGGTCATTCCGCCCCGCTCGAACCGCAAGGCACCCGCCGACTATGACCGGCATCTGTACCGGGAGCGTCATCTGGTGGAATGCTTCATCAACAAGATCAAGCACTATCGCCGGATCTTCTCCCGGTTTGAGAAGCTGGACACCAGATACCTGGGCTTCCTGCACTTCACCGCCGCTCTCATCTGGCTACGGTGAAATGTCAACAGAACCTAGTCCGTTCGAGTCGGGCGTTCATACCGAGCGCTCGCGATTGCAGATGGTGATGACTTCATCTGGGTGTGGATTGGCACACATAATGAGTATGTCAGACGGGTTAGGTCATAGCAGGCAGCCGTGTGGGATACTGGATGGCCGACAAGCAAATGACCAACTTTGCCGACAAAACCATCTGGACAGGCGATAACCTGGACATCCTGTGCGGCCTCAATTCCGAGTCCGTTGACCTCATCTATCTGGATCCGCCCTTCAACTCCAACCGCAACTACGCCGCTCCGGTGGGTTCGGCGGCGGCGGGCGCGGCGTTCCCGGCGCCGCTTTCAAGGACACCTGGACGTGGCCTGCCACCATAGCTAACGGGCTTTAGTCAATGCGCTGCGTAGCGAATTAGGGATACAATTTGAACGATGGAATTCGTGATCGCCAACTGGGGGAGTCTGACCAGCGCAATCGGTGTCATCGTCTCATTGGTCGGTCTTGGTTGGGCCATTAAAGAAGCCCGCGGTGCACGGTCTGCATCGCAGGCAGCGCAAAAAGCAGCGAGGGAGACCAATGACCAGATAGCGCGCTATTTGCAGACGGTCGATTTAGAACGCGCAATCGGGCTGATCCAACGTATCAAGCTGCTGCACGATACCAACCGATGGGAGGCTGCGATGGAGCAATATCAATCTCTGCGTATGATGCTCTCGGATATCATCGCCCGTTGTCCTGAAAATCAGACCGAGTTTCGTGAGAAACTGGCAACTGCGAGAACAATAGTCAGGGACATGGAGAACTTCGTGGGAGAGCGCATCGGCCAACCTATAGGCGAACGTGAAAGGTCTGCACTGAATCAGCCATTGAACGATATCCAGAGTGACTTGGAAGAATTGGCCAGCGGCGTGGGGTTTGGCGAATCGCAAGGAGAGACGATATGATCGAGTTGTACCAAATCCTGGAAGGATTAATTCAGCGAACGGCCGACGGCAAATTGAGATGGAGCCGTACAGTGGAAAGTGCCCAATTCGTAGCCTCATTAGACGCAATCTCAGTCGTGATTCAGGAGGTGGGATCCAGGCAGCACACCCATCGGCTCGAGATTCTTAATGAAGAAGGGGTTGCGATTGAGGCCCTAGACTATAGTAACTCGACTGAAGACCAAAATCGACAATTGCAGCGACTGTATGTACTGGCTCTCCGATCAGCACTTGATATTCAGTCTACTCTAGAAAAACTGGCCAGAGCGCTTGAATTGTAGTGGAGCCCTTCAACCAACCGAACCGGCCTCGTCCACGACCTCGCTGCACTAACATCGACGCCCCCCGTCCCTATCGCCAGAATAAGCACGTCCTCTTTGGTCAGCAGGAAGGCCGCTGCAACGGCTGCCGCTCCGCCTTCGAGTTTCGCCACCTGGAGGTTGACCACATCATCCCCCAATCCAACGGCGGCACCGACCACATCGAAAACCTGCAACTGCTCTGCGCCCACTGCAACCGGGTGAAGGGCAACCGGCCGCAGGAATACCTGGTGGCCCGGCTGCGGGAAATGGGCATGGCGGCGTAGCAATAGGTGAACTGGCCGGGAATGATAAAATGACAGCATCCGAAAAAATAACGTTTGCAGCGCAAATCGCTTTCTATCTGTCGCCTCTGATTATCGCTCTGGTCACTTTCGTCTTGGCTTGGTGGCGTTTCAAGGTGTTCAGAATCAGAGAACCGGCCATCACAACTGACCTGCAGGTGACCAGCCGCCAGTGCAGTCCTTCCTACAATGCGCTGAGCGCAGTGGTTGTGCTGACCAATACGTCCAGGGTTGCTGTACGAATCACTGGATTGACGTGGTCGGTTCAGGTGCTGTCACCCTACAGTGATGAGGGCATCGAAAGCAAAATTAGCGAATATGAGCCACATATGGAGGTCGATGGGTAACTGTTCAGGGTTGAGGGGAAGTGAGTAATTGTCGGCAGGCGGTGAGGGGGTTCAAGCCCTGGGCCCGCCAGGTGCCGAAGATTGACGCCAGCGTCATCTTGGTTGCAGTGCCCTGGTTTGAGCGCGTGCCACCACTGATCTTCCGGCTGACCACTACCGGGCGCAGGCTGCGCTCGGCGGCGTTATTGTCCGGCGGCGTTTCCGGTTCGGCCACGAAGACGAAGAGCTCTTTGAGGTGGCGTTCAATGCGTCGGCATAGTTTGGCCTGGGTTGCCGATGGGTCGTCGAGGAACGGCTGGCAGATGGACAGCAGTCGTTGTTCCAGTGCCAGCTGGGCGGTGCGGCGCCGCTTGGCCTGGGGATGGGTGAAGGTTTTGGCTTGCACGTAGAGTTCATGGACGGCGTCGGCCCACTGTGCCAGTGGCGTATCATCCGGGTAGAGAGTGCGCCGGTCGTGGATGTCCCGCAGCAGGTGGGCCCAGCATCGCTGCTTGGGGCGATCATAATGGTGGTAGGCAGCGTAGAAATCGCTGACCAATACTCCGGAGAAAGCATCGCCCAGGACTTCATCCACCACCACCTTGCCACGACCCCGTCGCAGGAAGTACCGCTGGCTGGGAGTGCTGAAGGTCCAGACGTAGCCGTTGTTGCCGTTCTCCCGCCAACCGGTCTCGTCGGCATGGACCACCGGACTGCCTCGGATCCGTTCCACTATATCGGCCATCACAGCCTGGGCCTGCTGAGCCACCCGCTGCGTGGCGTCCACGATGGCGCCCGTGCTGAGGCGCAGCCCATGCACGGCGCCCAGGTACCACTGGATGGTGCGGAAGGGCAGCCGGGCCTCCTCCCGCAGGGCGGCAATCAGGCTCATTACATTGACCCCCAGACGCTGCCGCCCCAGCGCCACGCCGTCCAGTTGTGACGATGGTACACAGCGGCGTCGGCAGCCCGGGCAGGTGCGGGCGATGTAAGCGTGCTCGGTAATCTGCACCGGAACTTGGGGCAGGTCAATGACTTCCCGAGTGCGCTGGGTCCAGCCGCCGGCCAGCTGAGTTCCGCAGTCGGGGCACTGTTCCAACGCGTGCTCCACCCGCTGGGTCGGCGTCATGCGGGTGCGGGCAAAGCCGTGGGGACGGCGCTGGCGTGGCCCTTTGGGCTGGGCCGGTTTCCGCTCGGCTTTGGGCTGCAGACCGGGCATCCGACCCGAGCCGCTTGGCTTGGCCGGCCCCTCGAATTGGCCAATCCGTTTCTCCAACCGCTCGATGATCGCCTGTTGCCGGACGATAATGGCTTGCTGCCGGACAATGCTGGCAATCAGGGCATCCCGGTCGGCAGTCTTGAGGTCAATTTCCGTATCCATACCCACTATATGACACAACCACCACCGGCAGCGCAAGGCTCCCAGAACCCCTATCGGCCAATCCACCTAACCAACTCTGAACAGTTACGTCGATGGCGCACCCATTGAGTTCCCGTGGAACGTCAACTACACTATTTCGCAGGTCAACTCTAGGATATCTTTGGAACCCGGAGAGTCTAGGTTCTGTTGACATTTCATTATAATGGCTGTATGTCAAACATCAGATTATCACCAGAACAGTGGGCCAGGATGCTCGATTTCTTGCGTGGTTGCACTGGCGTGTACGTTGGCCAGGAAGCGGATTGCCGGCGTTTTGTCGAGGCCGTCTTATGGATTAACCGCTCTGGGGCCCAATGGCGACTGCTGCCAGCCGAATACGGGAACTGGAACAGCGTCTATAAACGATTCGCCCGTTGGACTGACCAAGGCGTCTGGGCCCAAATGCATCAACATTTCTGCGACGACGCGGATCTGGAATACCTGATCATCGACAGCACGGTGGTCCGGGCGCACCCTTGCGCGGCGGGAGCTCCCCCAAAAAGGGTGGCCAGGCTGCCCAGGCCCTGGGCCGGAGCCGCGGCGGGTTCAGCACCAAGATTCACGTGAGCGTAGACGGCTTGGGCAACCCCTTGCGATTCATACTGACCGGGGGGCAACAGCACGACATCACCCAGGCGGAGGAGTTGATCGCCGGTTATGCTGGCGAGCACGTACTGGCCGACAAAGGGTACGATGCCCAGGAGTTTCGCCAGCACATCCTGGAACTGGGTATGATGCCGGTCATTCCGCCCCGCTCGAACCGCAAGGCACCCGCCGACTATGACCGGCATCTGTACCGGGAGCGTCATCTGGTGGAATGCTTCATCAACAAGATCAAGCACTATCGCCGGATCTTCTCCCGGTTTGAGAAGCTGGACACCAGATACCTGGGCTTCCTGCACTTCACCGCCGCTCTCATCTGGCTACGGTGAAATGTCAACAGAACCTAGTGAGCCGTGAGCGCAGTGCGTGGGTCCTCCAGGGTGTCGCCGAGCGACCCTCCGGGCGGCACCATCGGATACACGTTGGTTTCGCGCTCCACCACGAACTCGATGAGGAATGGACCGTCGTAGGCCTTGGCCTCCTGCAACGCGTTGGCAACGTCCTCCTGATGTTCAACCCGCAGCGCCGGGATACCATAGGCATTGGCCAGTTTGACGTAATCGGGCCCGGGCATGGGAACATCCTTGATGTGGCCTTCAAAAAACATTTCCTGCCACTGGCGAACCATGCCCAGATAGCCATTGTTGAACAGGGCGAATTTGACGGGGAGTTTTTCCTCCACGGCGGTGATCAGTTCCTGCAATGTCATCTGGAACCCACCATCGCCGGCCACCGACCACACAGTAGCGCCCGGCCGCCCCAATTGCGCTCCCAACGCAGCCGGCACCTCGAATCCCATGACGCCCAACCCGCCGGAGGTTACGAAGGAGTTGGGCTGATTCAAGAACAGGTACTGCGCCGCCCACATCTGATGCTGACCCACACCGGTGACTACCACGGCGTTTTCGTCAGCCTGGATCAGCTCGTTCATCTGGGTCAGGACTTGCTGGGGCATCAACTCGTCGCTGGCGGGGATAGTCAGGGAAGGGTGATCATCGCGGAGGCGGTTCACGGTGGCAGCCCACTCTGGGCGGTCAACCCAATGCACCAACGGCAGCAACGCCTGCAGCACGGGTTTGGCATCGCCGACCAATGGCACTTCAACGGGAATTGTCCTGCCAATCTGGGATGCCTCAATATCCAGATGGATGATGCGGGCATGAGGAGCAAAACCGGACACCCGCCCGGTAACGCGGTCGTCAAACCGCATACCGAGTCCAATGATGACATCGGCCTGATCCACCACCATATTGCACCAGTACATACCGTGCATCCCCAGCATACCGAGGCTTTGAGGGTGATTGCGCGGGAAGCCACTCAATCCCAACAGCGTATTGATAACCGGCACACCGGTGCGTTCGGCCAGGGTCTGCAACTCTGCGAAGGCCCTTGACTGCACGATGCCGTGACCGGCGATGATTACCGGCCGTTTGGCTTCGTTGATTAGGTCGGCAGCCTTTTGGATATTGGTCAACGTGTCATCAGACAGCGCCGGGTTCCGGGGCGCGACCCATGGCGTGTACTCGAACTCGGCTTCTTCCAGTTGCACGTCCCGTGGCACGTCAATCAGAACCGGGCCAGGCCGGCCCTCCTGCGCCACGCGGAAGGCATCGCTGATGGTGCGGGCCAGGTCGGCCGCGGAGAGCACCAGATAGGTGCGCTTGGTACACACCGCAGCGATGCTGCAGATGTCGCACTCCTGGAATGCTTCCGTGCCCATCGCGGCGCGGGCAACCTGACCGGTGATGGCCACCAACGGCACACTGTCGCCCTTGGCGCTCATAATGCCAGTAATGAGGTTGGTAGCCCCCGGACCGGAGGTGGCCACGCACACCCCCGGCTTGCCGGACATACGGGCATAGCCGTCGGCAGCGTGGGCCGCCGACTGCTCGTGTCTGACCAGCACGTGGCGCAACTGCGGGTATGACCAGAGGGCGTCATAAAAGGGCAGAATTGCTCCGCCGGGGTGGCCAAAAAGCACGTCAACGCCTTCGCGCAAAAGGCTCTCACAGATGATTTCCGATCCTTTCAGCTTCACGATGTATCTCCATACAGCTGCGTTCTGCCTGCCAGACCGTGACGTCAGGTGGCCGATTACCGAGCGGGCCAATAAAAAAGCCCGCCCCCCATAGGGACGGACAAGAATCCGCGGTACCACCCTATTTGCCAACAGGCCGTTTTTGTATAACGACCGTCAACCTCTCCAGCAGGACACCATCATGTCCCGTCGTTGCTAACGGGCGACGAACCCGACCTGAGCTTATTCACCGTTAGTATCCGATAACGGCTTTCTGCCGGCAGCTCCGGAGTGATTTTCAGCGGGGTAAGTGCGCCTGCTCTCACCGAACCAGGCTCGCTACTGCACTTGCAGCCTGCCTACTCGTCTCCATCAAAGCTTTTCGCATAGACTGTATCACGCTGCCAACCGGAACGTCAATTGAAGTGTGTTAGCATTTGTTGCGGCAAGATTTTACCGCGCCCAAAACGGCCACCCATACACATGACCACGTCATACCTCTCACGCATTCGCGGCATTCCGTTACTGCCCGGAGAAACGGTCAGCGCCATGTTGGATGTCAGTGTCGGATTGGTCCCCGAACCGACCGCGCGTGGCCATATACTCGTTGCAACCAATCGGCGGCTCATCAGCGTTACAACCGGGCCACGAGCCAGCGTAACGGAAATGTATGCCGGCGACTCCATCAGTGGGCTGACGATTCGGGATGAATCGAGGCGCGGTCTGTCCTGGCGGCAACGCGTCCTGCTCGTGGCTGGCGGGGCGCTGATTTACCTGGCGCTGGCGTACTGGTTGGTGGACAGACTGCCCGGCCCGGTTATTCCGGTAATCAACCTACACGCGGTTGCGCTGGCGCTGTTGGCGCTGACTGTGATTATCGGAGGGTTGATTTGGCGGGGAGCGACTTACTCCGGCGGGCGGCAGCTGCGAATAACCGGCGTTGACTGGGTTATCGAACTGGCCGCCACGGCGCCATCGACCGACCTGATTGCATTCGCTAACGTCCTGATTGAGTCGCAATCTGGCGGGCAGCAAATCGACCACCGGGGCCCGCCCCCGTTGAGCGTATCGTTATCGGTGGGGAATAACACGCCGTAGCGTCGGGGACCAACGCGCAATCAACCACAGTTGGCCACCAGTCGGGCGCCGGCAGCCGGGCTGGGCGTTAGTGTTCCTGCACCTGGCCGAAGGGCAACGACGGGTCGATGTCTAAAGCCAGGTCGGAAACCTCACCACGACGGTACTGGTAGAAAGCGCTGGCCGCGATCATGGCGCCGTTGTCGGTACACAGCACCGGGGGGGGGATGACCACGGGCCGGGGCGAATCGGCCAGCACTCGCTGTCGCAGCCGGGCGTTGGCGGTTACACCCCCGCCGAGAATCAGACCACGGGCGCCGTATCGTTCGGCCATGTCCAGCAGCTTGGCCGTTAGCACATCCACCAGCGACTCTTGAAATTCGGCGGCGAGGACGGCGACCAACCGGCTGGTATTCACTTCCGTGCTGTCCGATTCCGTGCTGTCCGATTCCATGCTGTCCGATGGAGGGTACAAGCCGACGCGCTGGGCACGATGCAACAACGCCGTTTTGACACCGCTGAAGCTGAAATCCAGGGTGCCGCGCATCCAGGCTCGGGGGAGCGGCGCCGTCGCCAGATCCAGTGTTTCGTCGAGGCCCGGTTGATACTCCATATCTTCCAGGCTGGCGGCCGCTCTTTGAATCTCGGGGCCGCCGGGGAAGCCGAGGCCGAGCACTCGAGCCGCCTTGTCGAACGCCTCGCCGGCCGCGTCGTCCCGGGTGCGCCCCACCAGGCGGTAATCGCCGTGGCCCTCCATGAGGATCAGGTCGGTGTGTCCGCCGGAGGCTACCAGGCAGGCCAGAGGGAAACCCGGCTCCTCGGCTGGAGACAAGCCGGCGGCGGCGAGCCAACCGGCGTAGATATGTCCCTCCAGATGATTCACGCCGATTAGCGGTACACCCAGCGTCAGCGAGATCGCTTTGGCAGTGTTGACGCCGCTGATGAGAGAACCCGCTAATCCCGGCCCGTGGGTCACCGCCACGGCGTCGATTTCATGCAGACCCACCTCGGCGTCGCGCAACGCCCGTTCCAGGGTAGGCTGCATATCCCGGATGTGTTGGCGGGAAGCCAGTTCCGGCACCACGCCGCCGTGCGGGGCGTGCAAGGACGCCTGTGATGCAATCGCGTTGGCACGCAAAACCCGGCCGTCAGCCACGATTCCGACGGCGGTTTCATCGCAAGAGGTTTCGATTCCCAGAATAAGCATAACGATGCAAAGGATAACACGCTGAGACCGAACGGCAGGGTCTTTTTAAAGTTAGTCCGTCATTCCGGGTTGCGCCGGAATCCAAGCGCCTTGATCAGCAGAATCCTGTCTATCCCGTTTATCCTGTTCATCTCGGTAAAATAATGTCCCCAATGGCAACGACTTTGAAAAGGCCCTGGACCGCACGGCCGGCAACTTTACGCTAAACGGCGGCGATGTTATTCTTTTCAGCAATAATCAAAATCGTGCGGGCGCCGTGGCCATATTGCGACGCCCAGCAGCGACTGGAGGTGTATTACCCCAATGCTGGACATATCGTCCGATGGCTTATCCAACTGGGTTATTCTGTTGCAGACTGGAGACGCGAGCGGCGGTTTCGCCTTGCCTCTTGGTCTGCAACTGGCGTTTCTGATCGTCAGTTTCCTGGGGGTCGTTTTTTTCACCAGCGCCGAGGCGGCGCTAATTGCGGTGAATAAAATCCGGATCCGATTTCTGTCGGAACAGGGCAATGCAGGGGCCAGAGCCGTGGACCGGGTTTTAGGGCAGCACGAAAAGTTTTTTGCGACCATACTGCTGAGCCAAAATGCCTTCACCATTTTCGCTACTGCCATCGGAACGGCGATGGCAGCGGATTTGCTCCAGGATTCGGGTTACGCGGCCTTGCTGACCACGGTTGTAATGACGGTGGTCATTTCCATATTTGGCGAAATCACACCGAAAACGGTGGCGGCTACCTATTCGGAACGCTGGTCGCTGATTGCGGTTCGTCCGGTGTCCCTGATGATGACGCTTTCCACGCCGTTCATATACATTTTCACGGTGGTGCCCCGGCTGATCTACAAACTGCTCAGGACGCCATCGGACAGTTGGCAGACGAGGTTCACCGAAGGCGAACTGCGAATGATGATTGACGTATCGCGGCAGCAAGGTCAGATGGAGTCGGAAGAGGCAGAAAGGCTACACCGGGTATTCCACTTTCGCGACCGTCGATTGGCCGAGATAATGACACCGCGCACCGAAATTGTCTGGATCAAGCAAGGAACCACCATGCAAGAATTCCTGGAAATTTATGCGGAACATAGTCACACCAGATTTCCGGTTTACGAAGGGACTCAGGAAACCGTGCTGGGAGTGCTGTCCAATAAAGAGGTGCTGATCGCACAGGCCAAGGGGCTAACCGGCCCCGACCGCGCGGTTACCGACGATATGCGAGAAGTAGATTTCATCCCCGAAACCGTGACCATTGCGGACGCTTTCGATACGATGCAGGAGAAACGCGTTTCCATGATGATGGTAACCAACGAATATGGCGGGATCGCCGGTCTGGTTACCCTCAAACAGTTGACGGGCGTCATTGTCGGAACCATGGTGGACGAGGATGCGTCTTCGGAGGAAGCGGACGACAGCCTGGTGCATACGGACGACGGGGCGTTGATCGTAGATGGCGGCATGACCATCATCGAGTTCAACGACCGGCTGGGGGAAGAGGGACTGGCGTTGCCGGAGGGCGACTATCACACCGTCGCCGGACTGGTGATTGCGGAGTTGGGTGAAATTCCGGACGAGGAAGACGCCGTGCTGGCGGGAGACCTGGTGGTTACGGTTACCGAAATGGCCGGCGCGCGGGTCAATCGCGTCCGGTTGGAACGTCTCCTCGGCGACCTTACGAAGGATTCCGCATGAAGCTGCATCTGGTGCGGCACGGCGAGACCGACATCAACGCCGCCGGCCGGTTGCAGGGAGTTACCAACTCGCTGCTCACGCCCCGGGGCCACCGGCAGGCTCACGACATGGCGGTAGCCAGCCTGACCTGGCCGGCCACGGCGATTTATTCCAGCCCGTTGAGCCGGGCGCGCGCTGTGGCCGAAAGGCTGGCCGACTATTGTGGCCTCAAAGTGATTGAAGAACCGCGCATTTCCGAAATGGACATGGGCGATCTGGAAGGCATCACGGTGCAGCAGATGCGCGACGATTGGCCGGACCTGTACGCCGGCTGGCGTCAGGACGCGCCCAGTGTAACAATGCCCAACGGCGAGTCGCTGTACGACGTGCAACGGCGCGCCATGGCCGCGTTCGACGACATCAACGGGCGGCACGAAATCGACGAAACGGTCATCGCGGTTACGCACAATTTCACCATCCGGTGCATCGTGGCGGCGATCATCGACCTGCCATTGGCCAACATCAACCACATGGACCTGTCGCTGGGCAGCCGCACCACCGTCAGCACCGGCCCGCGTGGGCGCCGTTTGAGCGGGTACAACGCGGTTGATCACCTCTCGCCGGCCAATCGCACCGCATATTAGGGGGCTACCCACTATCAGCCGAAGCCATAAACGACGGAATCGCCGCAACGACAGGTTCTGGCCGACGATGCAAATGTACATTTTGGGACGAACCGCAATACGTCGGGCCAGGCTGGCGCCCGGTGATGTCGTGGTGGTCGGAGTATCGGGCGGACCGGATTCGTGCGCCCTGATGCGGATGCTGAGCGTCGCCAGGAAGTATGAAGGCTTCACGTTGCAGCCGGCCCATTTGATTCACGATTTTCGCGGGCAGGAGATGTACGATGACGCAGAATTCGTCCGCCAAAGATGGCCCAACTGCATCATAGAAGAGGCGGACGTGGCGGCCTACCAAAGAGCACACGGAGTAAGTTCCTTTGAGCAGGCGGCCCGGGATTTGCGTTACGCATTCCTCGCGCGGGTGGCCCACCGGGTTGGCGCCCGGCTGGTGGCCTTGGGGCATACCGCAGACGACCTGGCGGAAACCGTGTTGCTGCACGTGGCCCGGGGCAGCGGTATGCACGGGCTAAGGGGCATGAGCGAATTTGATGACTGGCCTTATCCGGAAGCAGGCGGCGCCAGATCTGCCCGATCCAATCAGACGCCGCCGGAGTCGCCCCACGACTTGAAGGTTTGGCGGCCGTTGCTGCCGATGCGACGTTGGCATACCATCGCCTACTGCCGGGCTCATCAAGTCGATTTTCGGGATGACAGCACGAACTACATGAGGGACTTCGCCAGGAACCGGGTGCGGCTGGATTTGATGCCGGCATTGGCTGAGCAGCTTAATCCACGCATTACCAACGCGCTGACCCGGCTGTCCCGCACTGCCTCAGTACAGTTGGACTATCTGGAACAGCAGGCGGACTTGCTGTGGTTTGACGTGGCGCCGGAACCGTTGACCGATGACGGCGTACTATATCTGAACCGGGATGCCATCGCGGCGGCGCACCCCGCCCTGCGCCCTTTGCTGATGCGGCGGGCATGGACGCTGCTGACCGGGGAAAGCAAACGGTTGAACGAAGGGCACCTCTCCCGAATGGCCGCCGCCGTCGGGTCATCTACCGGGAAGCAGGTGTCGCTGCCTGGCGGGTACGCCCTGACTACGCAGGGACGCTGGATGATTTTGGCCCCGGCGGGCAGCACGGATTGCCCCTATCCGGCGTTGAGCGGCGAGTTTCGGCTGGCGTTACCCTGGGGGCCAATCGCGGTGGCCGTTACCAAGCGGGACGGCTGGGAAGTAACCAGTCGAACTGCCACGCTGGCGCCTGATGCGCCGTTGAACACCGGCGAACCGACGGCGGTGTATCTTTCCCCGGCTGCATTGTCAGAGGGCGCAACGGTGCGGACGTGGCAACCGGGAGATCGCATTCAACCGCTGGGGATGTCGGGCAGCCGCAAGTTGCAGGACGTGTTCGTCGACGCCGGCGTTCCCCGCTACTGGCGGGACCGATTGCCGTTGGTGGTTACACCGCGGGGTATCGCCTGGGCGGTGGGGGTGCGAATGGCCGACTGGGCGGCAATACGCCGTCAGCCAACCGCCCCGGACACTCCGGCGACACTGGTCAGTTTCAGGTTGGAAGGATCCGGGAACGCGGGTTGTTAGATGCTCCGCCGCTGCGCCGGGTTGGTCTTGGGACAGCATCTCGTCCGGACTCCGTTGATTCCGGCCCCGGCTCGGCAATACTCACTAATCAACGATTGTGTACAATTGTAGTGTGGCAATCGGCTACCGACTAACTGATCCGGATTGTTGGCGGTGTCCGGTTGCTTTGGACGCCAACGGAGGGGATTTTCGTGCCGGTGCGCAATTTAACCAACTTTTTGGTGCATTTGTTCGGCGCCGATGATGGGTTGGAGGGGATGTATCTGTCGGCAGTGCATGACAACTGCCTGCTTTGCCACGAGCGCATCAGCGATTCCGAGGCTTACCTGGCTTATCGGGTGTGCCCGTTCTGCCGGTTTCATTACACGCTGTCCGCTCGTCAACGGATCGAACTCATCGCCGACCGACGGTCGTTCCGCGAGCAAAATCGCTACGTTCGTTCCGTGACCCCGCTGGCTTTCTCCAACCGCACGCAATACGACGAACAACTGACCGAGAGCCAGGACCGCACCGGTCTGACGGAAGCGGCCGTAACCGGAACCTGCAAAATCGCCGGCGCCAACGTAATGCTCATCGTGCTGGATTACGGGTTTATGGGCGGCAGCATGAGCAGCGTGGTGGGCGAAAAGGTAGCGTTGGCATTTGAGATGGCCGCTCGGCGTACGCTGCCGGTGGTTGCGCTGGTAACCGGCGGCGGGCCGCGCACTCAGGAAGGTGTGCTGGCGTTGATGCAAATGGCGAAGACGGTGGCGGCGGTCAATCGACTACGGGACGCCTCGGTACCATTTATCGCGGTGCTGGCCAACCCATCTACCGGCCAAGCCTACGCCAGTTTTGCCAATCTGGCGGACATTATCATCGCTGAACCGGGTTCGGTGGTCGGGTTGTCTCCGATCCGCACCATGATGGAAGCGACGGGTCGGCAGCTGCCGGCCGACGTGCATACCGCCGAGTATCACCTGAGGCGCGGGTTGCTGGACAATGTGGTAGACCGCGAACGGCTCCCCCAGCGCATCGGGCAACTGTTGAAGCTCCTCGGCGATGCGACGGCGTTGCGCCTGGGGCGACGGGCGTTATCGCGCCTACAGGTGCCGGTGGCAGACGACACCGAGACGTGGGAATCGCTGAACGCCGCGACCCACGAGGAACGACCCGACTCGCTCTATTATATGCGGCACATACTGGAAGGCTTTTTCGAGATTTGCGGTGACCGGGTGAGCAGCGATGACCGCACGGTGGTCGGTGGCATCGGTTTACTGCGCAACAAGGCGGTGGTGGCGATCGGGCAGCAGCGCAGCTATACCCACGATACCGAAGGCAGTCGCTACCACGTGCATCCCGACGGCTTGCGCAAGGCCCAGCGACTAATCCGCCTGGCCGCGCGGTTTGGCTTGCCGCTGGTCTCGTTCATTGACTCGCAGGGGGCTGACCCGAGGCTGGAATCGGAAGAGCAGGGCATCGGCAACGCCATCGCCAGCAGCCTATCAATGATGCTACAGGTCGACACACAGATAATCTCGGTCATCATCGGCGAGGCGGGTAATGAAGCGGCGCTGGCGATGGGTTTATCCGACCGCATTTTGATGCAGCAGTATGCAATCTATTCGCCAATTTCGCTGCATCACACGGTAGGCGGTCCCACTCGAGAGCGTTACTTGACGCGGGAGGCGGCCGAGGCCCTGATGCTCACGGCCCGCGACTGCCAGGAACTCGGCATCATCGACCAAATCATACCCGAGCCCAGCGAAGGGTCTCACAACGACCCGCGCCGGGCCGCCGAAAGCATGGAACTGGCCATCTACAAACATTTGGCGGAAGCGAGCCGAATCTCATCCGGCAAACTGATCAAACAGCGCTATCGCAAGTTCCGCCAGATGGGTGAGTTGAACCCGTTTGCGCATGAAGCCATTCAAAAAGAAGTCGAAGTGCTGCTGAGGATGCAACTGGTTGATGCCCGGGATGCGCGCGAAGCCCTGCCACCTGCGCACACCGAACCCTTAGCGCTGGAAGAAGGATTGACGCGCGAGGCGTCTTAAACCGCGGCGCCGCCGGCGTGGTTGTAGCCGGCGGCGTATGGCTGCCTGGAGATTGGCGAATCGGTATCAGGCTGCGCGGCCCAGCGCTTTCAGGCTGCTGCGGAGCTGATCGGCCACGCCGGCATACTCGGCGGTAACGGTTTCATCGACCAGCACGGTGGGCTTGCTGGTGTCGCGATATGATCCGCGCAAAGACATACTGCCCAGGAACGGAGCGTCGATGTCCTCGGCCAGCTTGAGTCCGGCGCCTTCGCCGAATATGTCGCCGGAATAGTTTTCGACGATGCCGACGATATTCAAGTTCAGCTTGCGGATCATGTTGATGCAGCGTTTGGCGTCGATGATGGCCAGATCCTGGGGAGTGCTCACCACCACGAATCCATCCATCGGCAACGTCTGCATTACCGTGAGTGGGGAGTCGGACGTGCCGGGGGGCAGGTCAACGATCAGATAGTCAAGCTCGCCCCAATCCGTTGCCTGCACAAACTGGTTGATGGCGTTGTGGATCATCGGGCCGCGCCAGATGATGGCCTCGTCTTCATTCTCCTGGAAGAAGGCCATGGACACTACCTTGACGCCGTGGCCCGCCGCCGGAGTAATCTGGCCATCCTTGTAGTCGGGCTTATCCAGGATGCCCATTACGCGGGCGACATTAGGGCAGTCAATGTCTACGTCCAGCAACCCTACTCGTTCACCCTGGGTCGCCAGCGTGGTGGCGAGGTTGCACGCCACGGTGGTCTTGCCGACACCGCCTTTACCGCTGTAGACGCCGATCGTCGTCCGAATCGAGGCGAACCGTTCGGTGATTTGTCGCTTCTGTTCGAATTGGCGCCGGATCTGCTGTAGGCGGGCGTTTTGCTGGGGGTTGGCCTGCTGTGGCGATGCCATATCACTCCGTGTCGTGCAGTAGCAAGATTGGGACTAGATACCCAGCATATTGCGAGCTTCTTCGCTGATCAAGTCGGGAGACCAGGGCGGGTCGAAGGTCAATTCGATGTTGACTTCCTCGACGCCTTCTACGTCCTGGATGGCCCACTCAGCCTGCTGGGCGATATGCGGTCCCATTCCGCAACCGGGGAAGGTCAATGTCATCTGGACGAAAACATCGTTGGCATCGCTGACCTGGACATCATAAACCAGGCCCAGATCGACCACGTTGACCGGGATTTCAGGGTCGTAAACAGTTCGGAGCGCCTCATAAACTTCGTCAGGTTTCACCGTTGTGGGCATTGTGGCCTCCTTCGGCAGGGGTGATTGTTGTCATTATAGGGGTTGCCCCACCCTTTGTACAATTTGGGTTTTGACCCATATGATTCGGGCATGGGTTGGCACGGTGGAGCCTGGGCTAGTAGCCATGCTCCGGAGCGGGGGGCCAGGTGTCGAATAGCGTCAACTGCTGGGGGCCGACTCGCCTGACTTCCCGGTATGCGGAGCACCACCGGGGGATGCCTCGCGCGGCAGCATGGCCTTCGAAAACGGGGCCGTGGCCGCGGTATAGATGTTTCGACCAGAGCCAAGCGTGGAGCAATTCGTGGGCTACGATGCCTTCCACGCCGCGACGCCCGCAGCGTTGCAACCGAGGTCGGGATAGGCCAATCAGCCAGGAGCCGTCGGGATAACAGAAGCACCGTCCGCCGGTGGCCGATATGCGCTCCAGCACGATTGAGCCGGCCGGTATGGTCAGGTCATTCAAGCCGTGGCGGAGGGCAATGTCAGCAATCCAGTCCAAGTTGGTCAGGACAATGCCTTTTGGAGCCGGACAGGTGGTCCCGGCCGGCATATCGCCACTGGCGCGACGAATCGGACCGCCGGGCTCCAGTGCGTCGTAGGACGCAGGAACCCGGGATGAATCGGCGATTCGTCGCTGCGGATTGGCCAACACCATAACGCTCGCTAGGGAGTGAGGATAATTTTCCCGGTGGTCGCCCGGGCGGCGAGCTGCCGATGCGCTTCGGGAGCGTCGGACAGCGCGAAGGTGTGTTCCACCCGTAGCTTGAGCTGGCCGGACTGCACCCAGCCGAGCACGGCGCCGGCCCGTTGGTCCAGTTCTTCCCGGTTGGCAGTGTAGTCGCCCAGGCCGGGGCGGGTCAGGAATTTGGAACCGTTTCCCAGGACTCTCGGATCAATGGGGGGCACGGGCCCACTGGCCTGCCCGTACAGAACCATATAACCGCGCGGAGCGAGGGAGGCAACGCTTTGGTCGAAGGTATCTTTACCCACTGCATCGAAGACGGCGTGCAGGCCGGCTCCGTCGGTGGCTTTGGCGATCTCTTCGGCAAAGTCCTGCTGGGTGTAAAGGATAACCTGGTCGGCCCCGGCGCCGCGCGCCAGTTCTGCTTTGGCGTCGGTGGAGACGGTGGAGTAAACGTAGGCGCCCAGCATCTTGCACATCTGGATGAGCAGCAACCCCACGCCACCGGCCCCGGAATGGACCAGCACCCGGTCGCCGCGCTGTACGGGATAGGTGTCGTGGCACAGGTAGTGCGCTGTCATCCCCTGCAACATAACGGCGGCGCCATCGCGAGTTGACAGACCGTCGGGCATTTTGATCAACCGCCAGGCCGGCACAGCAGACTGCTCGGCGTAGGAGCCTGGGAAACTGCAGTAGGCCACGTTATCCCCGACCGCCACGTTGGTGACTTCGGCGCCAACCGACCTGACCACACCGGCGCCTTCAACCCCGGCGACCCACGGCAAACCGGGTGGGTTCACGCCCTCGCGGCTGTAAATGTCAGTGAAGTTCACCCCCACAGCCTGAATGTCGACCACCGCCTGTTCTGGTCCGGCAATTGGGTCGGGGAGGTCAACATACTTCATTACGTCGGGGCCACCGTATTCGGTAATTTGCACAGCTTTCATAGCAACCTGGCTCTCCTGTTTCAATTCTTGTGACACCGGCGCTTCCAACGCCAATGTGTTAACGCGTTGTTTTCGTTACGCCGGTAGGATAGCACAAGGGTGTTGGCCGGCCGCAACACCGCCGGGTCACTAACACAGAAGGGCACCGGGCCGGGCCTTTCGATTGTCTCCATCATTCGGGCCTTGATTCGGAATACAGATTCGTTCGCCGCCGGCTGCGTTGGTGCAGTGGGGAATATTCTGGGTTTCTGCCTTCGCCGGAACTACGAAGGCGTCGATTAACGATAGTATCGGTAGCCCAGGCGTCGCCAATTGAAAAAACCTGCCCGAAAAACCCGCACGATATACTGGCATAATTGCCGGTATAAGGTTCACAATGCTATGATGAAAGCCCAGACTGGCGACCGAGCCGGCTCCTGAACCGGAGGAAAACAGTTGACTAACGAATCTCAAATGTCGATCGCGGAAGCGGTCAACCTTTTCGTGAACCACCTCAAGGAAAGCAAGCAGGTATTGCAGGGACAGCAGGAGCTACTCAGGTTCCAATCGCGGGTCGGTCGGGACAATTTGATCTCGGAGTTGCACGCGATTGAAGTTGGCGACTACGCCAAATGGACCACCGAAAACATCGAGAATCCGGCCATCCGGCTGGATCCGGTGAAGAAGTTTTTGGCATTCGCGAACCGCCGCGGCTGGACTGCAATCAGCCTGGCCCGCTACGCTGCCGCGCCGCGCCGCAACCGAAAACGGGTCGGCGGTCAGCTAACCTCAGGGGCCGGCGGGCCTACGGCACGTCTCAGCCAAGAACGCCATACTGAATTGCAGGCCGAGTTGCAGCGATTGCGCGATGAAGTGCCGCAAATTCGGGATGCCATCCGCCTAGCGCGAGCCGACGGAGACATTCGAGAGAACTCACCACTGGACGCAGCCCGGGAGCAGCAGCAACTGGTCGAACGTCGCATTCGCCAGTTGGATAACGATCTGGCACGGGTGGAAATCGTGGACGCCGCCAACGCCGACACGGAGAAAGTCAGCATTGGTTCCCGGGTAACGCTGCGGGATATGGACCGGCAGCAGGAACGTGTCTTTACACTGGTGGACATCAGGGAAGCAGACGTTGCCGCCGGGAAAATATCCACGGTGTCCCCAATTGGGCAGGCCATAATGGGCCGATCCACTGGCGAGGAGGTTACTATTACCACCCCTCGCGGCTCGGTGCAGTACCGCATCGAGGGAATCGGCGGGTAACACGCTGGCGACGCGTTGGGCGCGCTTGCCGCCAGCGTGTGCAGTGCCTAACCCAAGTCTGCCACCACCTGGAGGATGGTCTCCGGGTCCGGTATGGTGCCTGGTTCGTAGGTTTCCCGGTAGCGGATCACGCCTTCACGGTCAACGATGATTACCGACCGTGTGCCGGCGCCGCGCTCTTCGTTCCAGAGGTCGTAAGCACGGGTAATCTGACCCTTGGGATGCCAGTCCGACAACTCAGGGTATGGCAATCCACCCATTGAGGTGGTCCAGGCGCGATGAGCGGCTACGTGGTCGCAGCTGATGCCCAATACTTGGGCATTTTGCTCCTCGAACTGCGCGTTGAAGCGGCGGAACGAGGTTGCCTGATCCGTTCAACCACCGGTGAAGTCCAACACATGGAACGAGAGCACCACCGCGTGGGTACCTCGATAGCTGCTCAGGGTAATATCCCCGTGGTAGGGTGATGACAGGGTGAAATCGGTTGCAACGTCGCCAATCTGGCCGGGCATTAGCTTCTCCTGGTATGGCCGGCCGGGCCATGCGTTGGATTCGAGTTCGGCTCATGGAACCGGCCGGTTTGGAATGCCCTGATTATAGCGCAGTACCCGGCAGCCGGCGACCAGTGTAAGGGCGACCATTGTGAGGTTGGTCTTCAACCGGGAAACCGGGTGCGTGCTATACTCGGCGACGCCGCGGCGGGCGGCTGGGTTGGTCAGGTGGATGTAGTATTTGACAGAGGCGTGTATTTGCCGGGCCTGGACTTGTGGCTGGATGCGCTACGCAAGCAGGAATTATCGGTTATTTCCCACGCCCACTCCGACCACACGGCGCGGCATCGTCGCCCGGTGCTGACGCCTGGTACGGAATTGTTGCTTGGGGATTACCTGCGTCGGTCGGAGTCGATCACGCTGGACTATGGCGAGCCGCTGGAATTCCCCGCTTACACCATCTCGCTGCACCCGGCCGGGCACTGTCTCGGTTCAGCGCAAACCCTGGTGACGCAACGGTCCAGCGGTGAACGGCTGCTCTACACCGGTGATATTCGGGTACAACCGTCGCCAATCAACGAACCGTTGGCAGTGGTGCCCTGCGACACGCTGGTAATCGAAAGCACCTACGGCCGGCCTGATTACGTTTTCCCGCCGCAGGGAGCTACCGTCGCCAACGCGATGCGCGTCATCGCCAAGTGGCTGGAACAGGGGGCGCTGCCGGTGGTGTTGGGATGGCGATTGGGCAAGGCGCAAGAGGCGCTGCACCATCTGCTGAAGGCCGGTTTCCGCGTCGTCTGTGAAGAAGGCATCTACGACGTGGCGCGAAAGTACGAGGACGCCGGCATATCCTTCCCCGGCCAATACCGCATTTTCGATGGCACGGCCAGCGCGGACGAGGTGCTGCTGTTCCCGCCGGGCCGGAAGAGCCGCGAGCACGTCTCCCAGAATCGACCGACAGGACGGTCAGTACGCTACCTGGAGATAACCGGGTGGGCGGCCGGCGCTGGCCAGCGCCCCTGGGGCCGGGGCCGGCCCGGCGACGCGAGCTTGCCTTACAGCGACCACGCTGATTTCAACGACCTGCTGGGCTACGTCCAGGCAGTTAAACCGCAACGGGTGTTTACCGTGTTTGGGTTCCCCGACCTGGCGGAACGGCTGCGTAAGATGGGCTATGCGGCGGCACACTTGGGGAAGAATGCTACGGAGGCGGACCGAGCCTATCAGATGCCGTTGTTGTGACCGTGCAGTGCTAAAATGAGCACACCACCCGAACCGAAGGAGCGGCAACTATGGAAGGAGCGGCAACTATGGACTGGCAGGAACGTATTGAAAAAGTGCCCGGCATACTCAGCGGCAAGCCGATTATCAAGGGCACCCGCATCTCAGTAGAGCAGATTGTGGGGCACCTGAACGGCGTCTGGACTGAGGACGACATCATTACCGGATACCACATCACGGCAGAGGATATTGAGGCTTGTCGCCAGTTCGCCGCTACTGGCGAACCTTTGTCCCCTATGACCTGGGCCGAGTTTGAAGTGGCCGTTTTTGGCGACGACCGGTAGCGCAACCAAAGAGCGGAATGAGATTATGCGTGTACTGGCCGACGAAAATATCCGTGGGCCAGCCATTTCAATGCTGCGCGACGCAGGCCACGATGTGCTATGGGTCAGAGAGGAACGGCCACGCACGCCAGACCCCGACATACTGGCGTGGGCTACGCGTGAAGGCCGTCTGCTAATTACCTTTGACAAAGATTTCGGGGAATTGAGCCAAAGGCGCGCCCAGCCAGCGCCCTTCGGAATTATCCTGTTCCGTATATCTGATGACGTAGCACCTGACGAAACGGCCCGTTTGATAACTCAAAACGTCAATTCCAATGTGGACTGGCTCGGCTACCTTTGGGTAATCAACATTCGCAAACGTCCCGCAATGGGCCAACCCGCTGCCGGATAAACGAAAAGCCCCCTTCCTAGTCGGAAAGGGGCCAAAAATTTTGCCTGGAGTTCCTGATTAATCCGGCGTAGTACCGACGGCGGGCAGAGCCGCGGCCTCATCAGCAGCCAGCATACGGTTGACGGCGCTGAGATAGGCTTTAGCGCTGGCCACGATGATGTCCGTTGACGCGCTGCGACCGGAGAATATCCTCCCGCCGTTTTCAATGCGCATGGTTACGGAACCAACCGAATCCAGGCCCTCGCTGACGGACTGCACCTGGAAATCGGCCAGCGTGGTGCTGCATCCCACTACGCGGTCAATGGCGCGGCAGACAGCGTCAACCGGGCCGTTGCCGGTCGAGGCGTCGGTGGACACCGAACCGTCGGGGCCAATCAGGCGCACCGTCGCGGTGGGGATGTCCTTGTCGCCGCTGGTGAAGTGCACCGTGTCCAGCGAGTAGGTGATAGGCTCCGACGCAGTGCGATTTTCCTCGTCCATGAGGATTTCCAGGTCGCGGTCGGTAACCTCGTTCTTCTTGTCGGCCAGTTCCAGGAACCGCTGGTATACGCCGGTTACCTCTTCGCGATCCAGCGAATAACCCAGGGCCTCGAGGCGGGCCTGCAACCCGGCCCGGCCACTGAGCTTGCCCAGCACCAGCTGAATTTCAGGCGGCAGTCCGACCCGTTCCGGGCTCATCACTTCATAGGTGGAGCGGTCTTTCAGCACGCCATCCTGATGGATGCCGGAAGCATGGCGGAAGGCGTTTTCACCAACGATGGCCTTGTTGGCCTGTACGCTCATGCCGGTGATGCGGCTCACCAAACGGCTGGTTGGGTAGATTTGCGTGGTGTCGACGTTCAGTTCGACGCCAAACAGGTCTTTCCGGGTGTCCAGCGCCATGATGATTTCTTCCAGCGATGCGTTGCCGGCGCGCTCGCCGATGCCGTTGATGCAGCCTTCGACCTGACGGGCGCCGACTTCAATGGCAGCCAGGCTGTTGGAAACCGCGAGGCCGAGGTCGTTGTGGCAGTGGACGGACAGGGTAACGCCATCTACGCCGGGCACACTCCGCTGAATTTCCCGCAACGTAGTCTGGAAGTCCGAAGGAATGGCGTAACCCACGGTGTCGGCAATGTTGATAGTGACCGCGCCAGCCTTGATGACCTCTTCCAGCATCCGGTAGAGATAATCGGGGTTGGTCCGGGTGGCGTCCATGGGCGAAAATTCAACATCGTCGCAATAGGACTTGGCCCGGGCCACCATTTCCACCGCCATGGTCATTACATCTTCGCGGTCTTTCCGCAACTGGTGCATCTGATGGATTTCCGAGGAGGACAGGAAGACATGGATGCGCGGCCGGCTGGCATCCTTGATGGCATTCCACGCGGCATCGACGTCGCCGGCAACCGCGCGAGACAATGAACAGATGACGGGGCCGCGTACTTCCTGGGCGATGCGTTGCACTGCCTGGAAATCACCGGGCGAGCTGGCGGCGAAACCGGCCTCGATGATGTCAACCTTCAGGCGCGCCAGCTGGCGTGCGATTTGCAGCTTTTCGTCAACCGTCATACCGATGCCCGCTGATTGTTCACCGTCGCGGAGCGTGGTGTCCAAAAACTTTACTTGTGTGGTCATAATAGGTCCTTTCCCTCCGAAAGGTCTTGGCGTGCCCTCTGTGGGGCCAGGATTAATTGCCCGTTATGCACGGGCCGGCAGGGAAAGGCCGGGCAGGCACACGCAGTCCACCGCAACCAGCCCTGCCAGGACCAGACTGCGATGGTGAACTGCTCTAAACAGCACCTCCATGCCCATACGTCACCTCCTCCGGTTACCTTTGTGGATGGTTTGCCCTGCCGCACTGGATTCCGACTTTCACCGGAATGGCGGAAGGGGTCACCCTCACCCTCCCCTCTCCCCCGATGGGAGAGGGGAGGGTGAGGGGATTGGACGTTATTCGATTTCGCGGGGGTTGAGCCACGGCATGATTTCGCGCAGGCCGCGCCCCACTTCGTGAATGCGGCTGGTGCGCGCTTCCTGGCGCAGGCGCAGGAAGTTGTGCCGGCCTTCGTCGCATTCCGCCATCCACTCCTTGGCGAACGACCCGCTCTGGATGTCGTCCAGCACGGTGTGCATATTGGCGCGCACGTTTTCGTCAATGACGCGGGTGCCACGGGTCAAATCGCCGTACTCCGCAGTGTCGCTGACCGAGTAGCGCATATAGTTGAAGCCGCCCTGCTGGATCAGGTCCACGATCATCTTGAGTTCGTGGAGGCACTCGAAGTAGGCGATTTCCGGCGGATAGCCGCGTTCCACCAGCGTTTCGAAGGCCATGTTGATGAGGGCAGTTACACCGCCGCACAGCACGGATTGTTCGCCGAACAGGTCGCTTTCGGTTTCGTCCTTGAAGGTAGTTTCCAGCACCCCGGCTTTGGCGCAGCCGATGCCGGCGGCGTAGGCCAGTCCGGTTTCTTTGGCGTTGCCGGTGGCATCCTGATGGATTGCCAGCAAACACGGCACGCCGATTCCTTCCTGCACAAAGTGCTCGCGCATCCGGTGGCCGGGAGCCTTGGGCGCAATCATCAGCACGTCCACTGCCGGGGGCGGAACCACAAACTCATAATGAATGGTGAAGCCGTGGGCGAACATAAGGGCCATGCCGGGCGTCAGGTTGGGCTCGATCTCCTCCCGGTACACGTCTTTCTGCACGTGGTCGGGGATGGCGACCATAATCACGTCGGCGGCTTTGGTAACGTCGGCCACGCTGCCGACTTCCAGGCCGGCATTGCGGGCGACTTCCCGGCTGGCGCTGCCTTCGTAGAGACCGACCATCACCTTGACGCCGCTATCGTGGAGGTTCAGCGCGTGGGCGTGTCCCTGGCTGCCATAGCCAATCATGCCCACGGTTTTACCGTCGAGATACGACAGGTTCGCGTCTTTTTCCGTATAAATGTTAACCATTCTTGTTCGTCCTTTGACTCGTGCGGTGAGGTTATTCAATTTTGGAGAGCTGGCCGGTTTGGAGAGTGGGCCGGCTAGACGCCTTCGTAGTGGCCGGGCTGGAACCGTGCAGCGCCGGCGGAGGCAAGGCCGTTACGACTCAGATGTTCAAAGTCGGCGCCTACGTCGTCGCTGACTCGTCCTTCGGATTTGCCGCGCACCATGGCCACCCGTCCGGTGCGCATCAGTTCCAGGATTCCAAAGGGGCGCAGCAGGTCGTAGAGGGCATCAATTTTATCTTCCTCCCCGGTGGTTTCGATGACCAGGGAGCGGGCGCCAACGTCCACCACTTTGGCCCGGAAAAGGTTGGCAATTTCCAGGATTTCACTGCGGTTGGTGGGCGTCGACCGAACCTTGATGAGGGCCAGTTCACGAGCCACCACGTCTTCGCCGGAGATATTGGAAACCCTGACCACGTCGATGAGTTTATCCAACTGCAGGGTGGCCTGTTCCACAGTGTACTGATCGCCGGTTACGACGAAGGTGAGGCGGGAAAGGCCCTTCTGTTCGCTCGCTCCCACCGCCAGGCTGGCGATGTTGAAGCCGCGGCGGCGGAACAGGCTGGCCAGACGAGTGAGAACACCGGGCCGGTCTTGCACCAGCGCAACGATAGTGTGCTGATCGCTATGCTGATTCAACGCCCACCCCCTGCACTGCGGGCTCTTCCAGCATCTCGTGGACCGATTCACCGGCCGGGATCATCGGGAACACAAACTCGTCTTCCTTGACGATGAAGTCAACAACCACCGGCCCCGGAGTCTCCATTGCTTCCTGGATGGCGCCGGAAACTTCATCCTGTTTGGTGACGCGGATGCCGCGGATGCCGTAGGCCTCGGCCAGTTTTACAAAGTCAGGGTTGCCTTTATAGATGGTGGCGAAGAAGTCCTTTTCGTAGAAGAAATCCTGCCACTGGCGCACCATGCCCAGTGAGCCGTTATTGAGGATGGCAAACTTGACGTCGATGTTGTTCTCCGCTGCGGTGGCCAAGTCGCAAAGCGTCATCTGGAACCCGCCATCGCCGGCAATAGACCAAACCGTCTTGTCCGGCCGGCCCACCTTTGCGCCCAGCGCGGCCGGAACCTCGAAACCCATCGCCCCGCTGCCGCCCGAGGTAATCAGCGAGTTGGGGTCGCGATAGCCGTAATGCTGGGCCGCCCACATCTGATGCTGACCGACGCCGGTTACGATGATGGAGTTGCCGCCGGTAACGTCGGACAGTTCCTTCAACACTTGCTGCGGCAACAGCTGATCGGACTTGCGGATGAACAGCGATGGATGCCCGGCGCGCAGTTCGTCGGTTTCCTTGATCCAGTCCAGGTGAACGGTGGAGTCCACCATCGGGATGAGGGCGCGGAGGGTAGCCTTGAGGTCGCCCAGCACCGGCGCGTCAGCGATGACGTTCTTGTTGAACTCCGACGCGTCAACGTCGCAGTGGATGATTTTGGCATTGGGCGCAAAGGCGCTGATGCGGCCGGTAACGCGGTCGTCGAACCGGGCGCCCAGGGAAATTACCAGGTCGGAGCGGTCGATGGCCAGGCTGGCATACGCCATGCCGTGCATACCGGGCATACCCAGATTGAGCACGTGGTCGGTGGGCAGCGAGCTGATACCCAACAGTGTGGTGATAACCGGTATCTGCGCCTTCTCGGCCAAATCGCGCAGTTCATCCCACGCTCGGGAAATCAACACGCCGTGGCCGGCCATGATGATCGGGCGCTGAGCCTCGTTAATCAACCGGGCGGCCGCCAGCACCTGCTTCGGGTCGGGGTCGCCGGGAGGGTTGTATCCGGGCAGGTCGACTTGCTCAGGCCATTCGAACTCGATGGTTTCGCCGGCCAGAACGTCTTTGGGGATGTCGATCAGGACCGGGCCGGGCCGCCCGGAGCGGGCGATATAGAAGGCTTCTTTGATGGCCGGCGCGATGTCGCGAACGTCAAGCACGAGATAGTTGTGCTTGGTTACCGGCAGGGTGATGCCGGTGATGTCGGTTTCCTGGAATGCGTCGCGACCAATTGCAGCCCGCGGAACCTGGCCGGTGATGCACACGATGGGTACTGAATCCATCTGCGCGGAGGCCAGGCCGGTTACCAGGTTGGTTGCGCCGGGCCCCGAAGTGGCGGAGCACACGCCCACCTTGCCGGTGGCGCGGGCGTAACCGTCCGCAGCCATCGCGGCGGCCTGTTCGTGGCGTACCAGGATGTGGCGCAGGTTGGGGTAGCCGGAGAGGGCGCCGTAAAACGGCAATACAGCCCCGCCGGGCAGCCCAAAAATTGTGTCCACACCTTCCCGCAGAAGGCTTTCGCAAACAATTTGCGCGCCGGTTAGTTCCATCTTCGGTTTCTCCTGCTGATAATCCGGTTGCCTGTGTAGTCGGGACAAAAATAAATCCCGACCCCGAAGGGACGGGTTATAGGGCCCGCGGTACCACCCTTCTTTTCCACGTGGCGTTGTTGCCACTTGGAACGCTTTGTACACGGCCTTTATCGGGGCTGATCCGCCTGCCCTACACGCGTGGCTGACAATGGATGCCAGCAATGGTTCAGCCAGGCCGCTCCGGGGCGAGTTCAGGATTCACGGCCACCGGCTTGCACCACCCGCCGGCTCTCTACAGACCTGCGATCCGTACTACTCCCCATCAATGCGGAAAGAACGCTCAACATCGTACCATTCGGGCCGATTAGTGTCAATCACGATTGGATTCGGGTAACCGTGCAGAGTTGAGGGGCTCTAAAGGCTATCCGGCCTCTTGCGGAGGGGCGCCAAGCACGGATTGTCCTCTGCAAATCAATTCCGTCCCCTTGATGATCGCGGGAGCGAACGCTCCGTGTCTGACAGGCACGCGCTATGACTATCTGCAAACGTCGTCTGCTTTGTTGGTGACGGACGCAGGCAGAAGGTACGCGGGCGCCGCTGCCAAAGCAGACTACAACGTTTATTGTAAAGGTATCTAAAGGCTTCCCGGGCCGAAACGTGAGCACGATGACCATTGAGATCAAAGCGCAAGCTTTATTGGATTCTCCAGTGGGATGTGCGTTGCTTTTGGATATATCGAACAATCCACACCTATCGCTGGAGTATTTCGCCGATCCGATGGTTAGTTTCTGGCTGCTTTCGTGCGCCGTCGACTGGTGCGATATTCGTCGGGAGTCTAATGCCCGGGCGTTGGCGCTGGATGGCGCTCAGGAACATACGGACCTGGCGTGGAGGATTGTGGAAAACCCCGCGTTTGCGTGGTGGTACGATCCGGTTGAGGTGGAAACCCAAGTATGGACGTCGCCTCAAATGCCGGGTGAGCATCTGGTGTATCCGGAAAGGATGGAAACGTTCGATCCGGAGTCCTGGCGATACCCGTATTCTGGCGAGTCTGTGCCCGATACTTCGGGTCAGGGCACCTCGACTTTCAGGGGCGGAACTACATCTGAAGTGATGGCTTATGCCATCTATTCTGCCGACCACGTTGCGGGATTTCCGTTGGCGGCGTGGCGGCTCGAGTTCCAACATGAGGTGAGGGTTTGGGAGATCAACCATCCTTCGGACTGGCATCGGCTGTGTTTCAGTATCCGGGCCGGGCGCGGGATGGTAGATTAATCCCGGACTGGAAGTCTGTCGCCGTTGACTGGGACGGCGTCCATCTGTCGCTGGGAGGCGTACTCTCCTGTGAGCAGGCTCGATATGAGCAGGATGGCGAATGGTCGATGATGAGGTGGTGGCATACGGAACAGACGAAGTGGCTGCGCAAACTGAACATTACCGGCCAGCGGATGGTGGATTTCCAGCGCGAACCCCACGAGGTGAACCTGCCGCGGTATCCGTATCGGGGCGCCCAACTGTATTGACGTCGCGTCATCGACGGCCAACTCCGCGGGCGACTGAAACCACGGTTGCCCTGCGCCTGGAGTTCGCCGAACGGCGGCGGGCCGCGTTGAATCGGGACCCCACGACGTGGGCTGACTTTTGGCCGGCCCGACACCGCCGGTTCGTTGAATTCAGCGTAGTCGCACCGTCTATTGTGGCGTGCGCTTATGCTAGAATTACAGTCACCGGTCGCGCTGACTGCGGATTGAGGAGAATCGACCTTGTCGGAACGGATTTTCATCGGGGTTGCCTGGCCTTACGCCAATGGCCCGCTGCACATGGGCCATATTGCCGGCTGCTATCTGGCTGCCGACATTTTCGCGCGTTACCACCGGATGAAAGGCAACGAAGTCCTGATGGTTTCCGGTTCCGATGCCCACGGCACGCCGATTACCATCCGCGCCGACCAGGAGAACATCGAGCCTCAGGAAGTGCTGGAACGGTTCCATACCCAGTTCCTGGATACCTGGCAGCGCTTGGGCATCACATTCGACCTGTTCACCACTACGCATACCGAAAACCACCAGCGCGTCGTGCAGGATTTTTTCACCCGTCTGCAAGAGTTGGGTTATATTTATCCCGATACCACTCTGTTGGCGCACTGCGTGAACTGCGTGCGGTTCCTGCCCGACCGCTACGTAGGGGGCGCCTGCCCGCACTGCCAGAATCCGCGCGCCCGCGGCGACCAGTGCGATAGCTGCGGCCATACGTTAGACCCGATAGACCTGGTTGAGCCACGGTGCAGCATTTGCGGGGAGACGCCGGACTTCCGCGATTCCGAGCACTTCTTCCTGCGGCTGTCCGCCTTCCAGGAGCCGCTGCTGGAATGGATTGCCAAACGCCCGCACTGGCGGCCCAACGTGGCCAACTCGACCCGAGGGTTCCTGCAGGGCGGCCTCAAAGACCGCGCCATCACCCGCGACCTGACCTGGGGTGTGCCGGTGCCGTTGGACGGCTACGAAGACAAGCGCATTTACGTCTGGTTTGAGGCGGTCATCGGCTACCTGTCCGCCGCCATTGAGTGGGCCGAACGCAGCGGCAAATCCGACCGGTGGGAAGACTTCTGGAAGGATCCCGACACCCGCTCGTACTACTTCATCGGCAAGGACAACATCCCCTTCCACAGCATCATCTGGCCGGCAATGCTGATGGGTTACGGCGGGCTGAACCTGCCCTACGACGTACCGGCCAATGAATTCCTGAGTCTGGAGAGCCGCAAATTTTCCACCAGCCAAAACTGGGCAGTTTGGGTGCCTGATTACCTGGATCGCTACGACCCCGACCCGTTGCGCTACCTGCTGTCCATCAATATGCCGGAGACCGGAGACACCGATTTCACCTGGGCGGAGTTTGTGAGGCGGAACAACGATGAACTGGTGGCAACCTACGGCAACCTGGTGAACCGGGTGCTGCGGTTCACTTACCGCAACTTCGACGGCCAGGTTCCGGTAGAGGCGGCCCCGGCTGGCGAACCGGAAGCCGCGATCCTGGAGTCGGCGCGGCGCGCGATGGCCGCGGTTGACGACAGCCTGTATCACACCCACTTCCGCGCTGGCATCGCCCACGCCTTTGCACTGGCGCAGGAGACCAACCGCTACCTGGACACGCGCGCGCCGTGGTTGGCAATCAAAACTGACCGGGCCGACGCCGCCTGTTCCCTGACCGCAGCGATCAAAGTTCTCAACGCCCTGAAAGTCATGCTGACGCCGTATCTGCCGTTCAGCGGCCAGAAGCTGCACGAATTCCTGGGCTTGGACGGCGACGTGTCTGCTGAACCCTGGGACTGCGACGCCCTGTTCGCTGCCATCCAACCGGGTAACCCCCTGCGGGACCCCGTCGCCCTCTACACCAAACTGGACACCCAGGTCGTCGAGGAAGAAAGCAACCAGCTGGGCGTCCCAGCTTAATCATCGGGTACCACGTCGTGCAGCCTGGGCCGGACCTGCAAACCGTTGCCATTTACGCTCCGGTCTTCGGCCAGTTGGCTAAAGTCGAAGAACGGTTGCGCGGCGTTTGCCAGACTGACATCGCCGACCTCAACCCGCTGCTGGACTATGCCCTTAATTCCGGGGGCAAGCGGGTACGTCCGGCGTTGACGCTGCTGGCGGCCGAGTTCCGCGCACACGAACGGGAACGCTCGTTGATCATGGCATCGGCGGTGGAACTGCTGCATCTGGCCACGCTCATTCACGACGACACGGTGGACAACGCCGGGATGCGCCGGGGCAAACCGACCATCAACAAGCTGTACGGCAACCACGTGGCGGTACTGTTGGGGGACTACCTGTTCGCCACGTCGGCCACTTTCGTTTGCGATACCGGCGTAGTGCGGGTCATTCGCCGGTTCTCCGAAACCATCATGGAACTGGCCAGCGGCCAACTCATCGAGTTCTTCACCACCTTCGACCCAACCAAAGCCCGCAAACTGTACAACGAACGCATCTACCGCAAGACGGCCTCGCTGTTTTGCACATCGGCAGAGTCGGGCGCCATCCTGAGCGACGCGCCGGAACACGAGGTGAAAGCGCTCCGGCAGTACGGGTACAACATCGGCATGGCATTCCAGATTGTGGACGATCTGCTGGACGTGCAGGGCGATGCCTCGGAAATCGGCAAGCCGGTTGGCAACGACCTGCTGCAAGGCGTGTTGACGCTGCCGGCCATCATGCTGATGGAACGCTACCCCGACGACCATCCCATCGACGCCCTGTTTGCCGCCATAAAATCGGGCCAGGGGAACGTACCGGAGCTGCTGGACCGCTCCATCGGCATGATTACCGACTCGAACATCATCCCGGACTGCTTTGCCGTAATTCGCGAATACTGCGCCTCGGCGTCGGAAGCGCTGGCCGTTTTACCCGATTGCCCACCCCGGCGTTCTCTGTCGGACATGGTGGATTTCATCCGGGAGCGCTCCCGTTAAACGCCCTGACGCCAGACCACCTGGCCATTAACCACGGTTAACGCCGACCGTACCAAAGGCAGTTCTCCAGGTAGCGCGGACATCGGGTCTGGCGTCACGACGGCGAGATCAGCCGGCTTGCCGACCGCAATCCGCCCGTTGCCGGTATGAAGTCGGAGCGCATCCTGAACCGACGGAACGGGCTGGCCGCCCAGCGGGAAACCTTCGGCTGACCGTCGGGACACCGCGCCGGCGATGCTGGCCCACGGGTTCGGTTCAATCACCGGCGCATCCGAACCCAATAACAACGGAACTCCCCAGGCCAGCAACGCCCCGGCCGGGTACAAATCCGGCAACAAACCTTCGGGTACAGTGCGTCGGTAACGTGCTCCGTCGTAGTGCAGGAACCCGGTGTTCGGCACCACGGTTGCGCCCGATTGGGCCACCAACTCGGCCACGTCCGGAGGACACTCGGCGCAATGTTCGATGCGATCGCTCCCTGAAACCGCTGCCGGTTTGGCGTCGATCAGGGCGATGGCGGCGGCCACCACTGCATCACGTTCAACAGCATGGATAGCGACCGGGTAACCCATCGCGTGGGCGCTGCGCACCAGTTTCGTTAATTCGTTGGGGTCAGGATACAACGCTCCTCCTGAGGCGGTGAGCATTATTTTAACGTGGCCTACCGAGAGCATACCGCCGCGAATCGTAGCTCCGTACCGCAAGCCGGAGCTGTGCAGCTCGTCGATTCTGGGATGACCTACCATCATGGTAACGCGCAGCGGCAACCGGCCATCGGCGACGGCATCGCTGAACGCCTGCCACCTGGCGATACCGTTTTGGGCGCCAGCATCAGTTACCGCGGTGATGCCGTAGTGCAGCAGGCGCTGGCTCAATTGTCGCAGGGCGGTTCCCAACGCAGCGTTATCGCGACGCACACCGCCTGGATCGTCTGGCCCCGACCGCCAATCCGCCATGTCCAGCAGTAAGCCAGTGGGTTGCCCGTCGGCGGCGCGCACGATGGTTCCACCTGGCGGGTCAAGGGTACGCCGGGTGATTCCAAGCGCATCCAGGCCGGCGGAGTTCAACACACCGGCGTGGCCGGACCGGTGTTCGACGCGCACGGGCAGTTGGGCAGATACGGCATCCAGGTCGTGGCGAGTCAGGTGCCGGCCGAGTCCGAGGGGTGAGTCGTCGTAGCCGTAACCCCGTATCCAACCGCATCTGGCAGAACCGTATCCGGTAGAACCGTACTTGGTAGATGGGATGGCAGCGCGGAGGGCGGCAATCACTGCGTCCACGTTGGGCGTTGTGGTCGGCCGGCAATCCACTTGCCTGGCCCTCGATGCCTGAGCAAACAGGTGGCAATGGGCGTCCACGATGCCTGGTATGACGGCGCGCTGCCCGCAATCTATCACGGTGGTTCCGGCATCGATGAGCGGCGCGAGGTCGGCGAAACGACCCACGGCGGCAATGCGGCCAGCGCTCACCGCGACGGCATCGGGTTGTGGTTGTCTGCCGCCATCGTCAGCCAATGTATGCACCACGCCGTTGCGCAGCACCATGTCAATCGCAGTCAACTCGTCCATCCTGCCCCATTGGAGCCGACACGCCCGACGGGGAAACAGCAATACCCAGCGGTGCTATAATCCCAACCGCAAGCATTGGGCTTCATCGACGACAATTGGTTATCGTTGACAAACCGGGTTGATTCGCAAACCGGAATCGTGGGCAGGAGGGATACTATGCCGGAACTGGAAATACTCATGGGCGGTTATAGCATAAACACCGACCAGACTCGCCTGGGTTTGTGTACCGTAACGCTGATTCGCGGCGAAGTGCTGTCGATAGTTGATGTGGCCCACTTTGGCCGACGCAACCTGCTGGTGGATTCGTTGGCCGCCCAGGGCATTGCCACGGACGACATTGGCCGGGTTATCCTTACGCATTCCCACTGGGATCACTCGCAGAATACCGACCTCTTTCCCAACGCGGAAATCGTGGTCCATACTGACGAGATAGAGTATAGCCGCAACCCGCGGCCCGGCGACCTGGCCACCGCCCGCTATTTTGCCGACACCCTGTTGCAGCAAAACGTGCGACCGGTTCGCGGCGACACTGAACTTGAGCCCGGCGTCCGCCTGATCGAAACTCCGGGCCACACGCGCGGCCACATCAGCGTGGTGGTTGAAACCGCTTCCGGCACGGTTTGCGTCGGCGGCGATGCGATGTCGGACGCTGGCGCCGTCGGACGCGGCGCTCCGGCAATCATCTTCTGGAGCGAGGCCGACGCTCGCGAGAGTGTGCAAAAGATTATCGCAGCAGCCAATACCATCTACCCCGGCCACGACCGTCCCTTCCAGATTGGCGCCGACGGTTCCATCACCTATCTGGGTGATTCGCCTACGCTGGAGGTCAGCGGCGTACTCCACTACGCCAGCGGGGCGGTGACGGTCAACCTGGGCCAGGCCGCACACCCCGGCACTACGGTGATGCCCAGCGCCATCGACTACCAGGGCGGCGGAGCCAGTCATCCGGGGCATTGCTGAGCCTCCCCGGCGCAGCGGGCAACGGGCCGCCTAGTTCATGCGCGCCGTAATATTCGACTGGGACCTGACCCTCTGGAATAGCTGGGACATCCACCTCCGGTTGATGGAACGCACCGGCTTTGACTTGGGCATAACTCCTCCGGGCGCCGCGGCGGTGGCTGCCGAATTCCACCGGCCCTTCCATCAGCACCTGCTCTGGTTCTTTGGTAGCGCGCCAGATTCCCAGGGGGAACTGGACACTATTCTTTCTGCCTACCTGCATCACTACCACGCCATCGTGGGGCACCGCAACTATCTGTATCCCGGGGTGGCCTCGCTGCTGGGCGCGTTGCGTCGGCGGGGGATCCTCATCGGCATTTTGTCTGACAAAGTACCTGAATTCGGGGACGCCGAGCTGCGGCAATCGGGTATGGTTGACCTGGTGGAATACACGTCGTTCAAAACCGACCGCCGGCCGTTCAAGCCCGACCCGACCGGTCTATTTGACGTGCTTGACGGTCTGGGAGTTGCGGCGGCTGATGCCATGTACGTTGGCGACGCCCCGCAGGATATCGCCTGCGCCCGCGCCGCCGGCGTCCGGTCTGCTGCTGCAATGTGGGCCGCCATTGATGCCGACGCCCTTATTGCACAACAGCCGTCGCACCGTCTGCATCGCCCGCACCAGGTGATGGCGGTGGTGGCCGAGATCAACAATTACGATGGCGGCTTCGGCGGCTCCAACCCCTGGCTGCGCCACCTGCCCTGGCCCTGGCGACCCGATGCGGATGATCCGTTGGACGACCAGGATGCAGCCGTTGCCGCATCCGAAACGCCGACCAATGCGGCATCTGAATCCAGCTGGCCATACTGGCCGCTGGCGGCGCGCTGGCGCGGGCGCACTGGCGAGTTATCCTTGCCGCCAGACGTGGCGAACCCGGTGGCGCCGTTGTCGCTGCACAGCGCTGACGACCGATTTACGCGCTAGGCAAGCTCGCGCCCGGCCCTGCCAACGACCGGGGCGCATTCCGTCGCGGTGGGCGGTTACTGCGGTTTTCAGGCGACCGGGTGCGGCGAAACCATCGCCGCTTCGTGTTGCTCGTCGGCGTGGTAAGAGGACCGTACCAGCGGGCCGGCCGCAACGTGCTTGAACCCCATCGCTTCGCCGGCCAACCGGATTTCTGCAAATTCATCCGGGGTGTAGAAACGGTCGATGGCGATGTGTTTGAGCGACGGCCTCAAATACTGTCCCACGGTGAGCAGGTCGCAGTCAACGCTCCTCAGGTCTTGCATGGTTTGCCGCAGTTCGTCACGGGTTTCACCCATGCCCACGATGATGCCGGACTTGGTAACCGTGCTGGGGTCAATGGCCTTGGCCTGCCGGAACAGTTCCAGAGTCTGCTGATAGCCGCCTTTGGGCCGTACCCGGTGAAACACGCGTTCCACCGATTCAATGTTGTGGTTGAGCACGTGGGGTCGCGCCGCCACCACCGTTGCGAGTGCGTCCCAGTTGCCCTGGAAATCGGGGATCAGCACTTCCACCTTGCAGCCGGGCACGCTGGCCTGCACTTGCTTGATACAGGCTGCGAATACGCTGGCGCCGCCGTCCGGAAGGTCATCGCGGTTTACCGACGTGATGACGCAATACTTCAGCTCCATGCGCTTGACGGTCGCCGCCAGACGGAAGGGTTCGCCGAAGTCGACGGCGCCGGGCCGGCCGGTGGTGACGGCGCAATAGGCGCAGGCGCGGGTGCAAATGTCGCCCAGGATCATGAAGGTGGCCGCCGACCGTTCCCAACACTCGCCGATATTGGGGCAGTGCGCTTCCTCGCAGACCGTGTGCAATTGACTGTCCCGCATCAATTGCTTCAACTCGATGTAGCGCGGGCCCCCGGGCATTTTGACCTTTAGCCAATCGGGCAGGCGGGGCCGCAGCGTTTCAGATGCAGCGTTGGCCGGGGAGTGGTTGGCGGTTTGACGCCCAGCGTCGTCGGTCATCGTGGCCTCCGGTTACAGCATCTGCACGAAGCGTGGTGTGACCCGACACTTTTCGGCAGCAATGATGGCGTCAATCTCGTGAAGGGCAACATCCAGCTGGCCGTCCCGGTTGACGACCCGGTAGTCAAACTCGTCAATTCGGTCCAACTCTACGGTCGCCTCTTGCAAACGCCGCTGCACTTCAGTTTCGTCTTCGGTGCCACGGGCCGCCAGCCGGTTGCGCAACTCGCCCAGCGTCGCCGGCATCACAAAGATGGTCAGCGCGTCAGGAGCGATGCCGCGAATGGTGGCGGCGCCCTGCACGTCGATTTCAAGGATAACATCTTTGCCGGCGATGAGGGGGTCACGCACCTGCCAGCGGGGGACTCCGTACCAGCGGTCGTACACCTGGGCGTTTTCCAGCAATTCGTCGCGCTCGCGCATCCGCAGGAAGTCAGCGACATCCAGGAAAATATAATCCTCGCCGTTGACTTCTCCCGGGCGCATGGGTCGCGTGGTGGCGGTAACCGCAAAGTGCCAGGGCCGTTCCAGTTTGCGCAAGGCGGTCACCAGCGTACCCTTGCCCGATGCCGATGGGCCGGATATTACGACCAGCATCGGTGGCGCGGGGCTGGCTGCCGGCAGCTCAGCGTCAACTGCCATCAGACGGATGGGACGCGCCATTGCCGTTGTTGCGACGGTCAATGCGCTCAATGGATTCCAGAAAGCGGGCCAACATAGTATCAAACATCCGCTCCATTCGGGCGGCGTCTTCGGCCCGCCGAGCAACGTCCTCTTGCCGCTGCCTTTCGATGCGGGCGGCGTCTTCGGTCCGACGAGCATTGTCCTCTTCCCGTTGCTTTTCCAGCATGGCCATCCACTGCCGATGTTCCTCTTCGTGCTGGCGTCGCTGTTGCATGGTGAAAAACATTTCAAGCGCTCCTACGAAAGCAAATGCGGCCAGCACCGCCGCCGTGTTCACGATAGAATCGGACAGTATCTCCGGAACTTCGCGTCTCCAGATTAAGTATATCGTTATCGTTGCCGTCAACGTACTGACAGCGAGCAGGGCCGCAGTCAGCAGATATAGTAACCCGGCTTTCGTCAAACTGCCTCGCCTAACCTACTGCGTTGCCGCCATCAGCGTACCCTTGCCCGATGCCGATGGGCCGGAGATTACGACCAGCATCGGTGGCGCGGGGCTGGCTGCCGGCAGCTCAGCGTCAACTGCCATCAGACGGATGGGACGCGCCATTGCCGTTGTTGCGACGGTCAATGCGCTCGATGGATTCCAGAAAGCGGGCCAACATAGTATCAAACATCCGCTCCATTCGGGCGGCGTCTTCGGCCCGGCGGGCGTTGTCCTCTTCCCGTTGCTTTTCCAGCATGACCATCCACTGCCGATGTTCCGCTTCGTGCTGGCGTCGCTGTTGCATGGTGAAAAACATTTCAAGCGCTCCTACGAAAGCAAGTGCGGCCAGCACCGCCGCCGTGTTCACGATAGAATCGGACAGTATTTCCGGAACTTCACGCTCCCAGATTAAGTATATCGTTATCGTTGCCGTCAACGTACTGATGGCGAGCAGGGCCGCAGTCAGCAGGTATAGTAACCCGGCTTTCGTCAAACTGCCTCGCCTAACCTACTGCGTTGCCGCCGTCCGTTCAGGCAGTCAGGGATTCCAGGTGCTCCCAGAAATTCGGGTAGGAAACGGAGGCATCCTCGGCGCCATGTATCGTAGTGTCGCCCGATGCGGCGAGGCCGGCGATTGCCAGCGACATTGCCAAACGATGGTCGCGGTGGCTCTCCACTTCGGCGCCGCTCAATCGGCCGGCGCCATGTATGACCATGCCGTCTTCCCGAGCCTCAATGCTGGCGCCCATTCGGGTTAGTTCAGAGACCGTCGTCGCAATTCGGTCGGATTCTTTCACGCGCAGTTCAGCGGCGTCCCTGATGATGGTATCGCCCTCGGCAAAACAGGCCGCCACCGCCAGCACCGGCAGTTCGTCAATCATGATCGGGATGATTTCGCCGCCGAGGTCAATACCCTGCAGGCTTCCCGACGAGACGACCAGGTCAGCGACGGGTTCGCCGCCTTCGATACGCTGGTTTTCAAGCTTCAATGCGTCGCCGGCGCCCATCATTTGCAACGCATCAATGATGCCGGCGCGGCTGGGGTTCAGGCCCACGCCCTGAATCGTAACCACGGCGTTGGGGTGAATCAACCCCGCCACCATCCAGAAGGCCGCCGAGGAAATATCTCCAGGCACCGCCACGTCCACCGACTTCAGATGAGCAGGATGCAGGGTCAACGCCAGCCCGTCGGTATCCAGTCGCACGCCCATCGCCGACATCATGCGCTCGGTGTGGTCGCGGGAGAGCGCCGGCTGATGCAACACGGTGGGGCCGTCGGCGGACAGTCCGGCCAGCATCAGGCAGGATTTTACCTGTGCGCTGGCCACCGGCATCTGATACTCGATTGACCGCAGGGCGCCGCCGCGTATCGCCAGCGGCGCCAGGGTATTGCCGTGGCGTCCCATTATGGACGCTCCCATCTGCTGAAGCGGCTGCACGACGCGGCCCATCGGTCGAGTACGCAGCGAACCATCGCCGGTCAACACGGCCAAGAAGTCCTGACCGGCCAGCAACCCGGAGAGCAGTCGCATTGACGTGCCGCTGTTCCCGGCGTCCAGCAGGTCCGTCGGTTCCTGCAATTGCGGCCCCAGCCCGCCAACGCGCACACTGCCGGGTTCACCGAGCGGCTCGATGGTTACGCCCATCGCCTGCAGACAAGCGGCGGTGGAACGAACGTCTTCGCCGTCGGACAACCCCGTAACCGTCGCGGCGCCATCGGCAATGGCGTTCAGGATTAGCGAGCGATGGGACACCGACTTATCCCCAGGGACGGCCAGGGCGCCCACAAGGTTAGCCGGTCGGCGGACAATCTGATCCACGTTACATCCCCTCCACGTTACATCCCCCGCAATCTACTTTCGGTCATTGGGCCGACGGGTGGAATCTTTGTCGTCGGGCCGTTCGCCCAACATCAAACGGCGAGCGCGGTTTGCGATCCCCCCGAGGAACATTTGACCCATGGACTCGCTAAAGGTGGGGTATTCGGGTGTCTTCTCCAGTTCTCGGGAACGCGGGTTCACCAGGCCGGCCATCAATTTTGCCCGCGCCAGGCTGGCTTCCTCGAAGAGGGTGAGCATGGCTTCCGCGTCCGGTGGCTCGGTGTCGGTGTCCAGCAGCTTGCGGTACTCGTACAACTCCCGTATAAAAGCGTCAATCCAGGCAACGATCGGCTCAGGATTACTGACGCAGATATCCCGGTGCATCACCGCGTCACCGGATGCCAGGCGGGTAATGTCGCGATAACCTGAGGATGCCAGCTGCCCGATGTCGGACCAGTTGGCCGACTTGCTGGTGCAACCCACCAGGGCAGTGGACAGCACAAAGGGCAAGTGGCTCACGGCGGCAACGAAGCTGTCATGTTCATCCACGCTGATGAAATAGGGTTCGCCGCCGACCGATTCAACCAGTGTGGTAACTTCGCCGACGGCGCGCTGGCTGGCTTTGGGGCTGGGGATAACACAGTAGGGCTTGCCCATGAACAGTTGGCCATCGGCGTTTTCAGGGCCCGGCGTTTCGCGGCCGGCCATGGGATGGCCCCCAACGAAATCCACCGAGTCCGGCAGCAATTCGTCGGCCCATTGCAGTACCTGGGTTTTGGTGCTGCCCACGTCGGTCACGACGCAGCCTTCCGGCAAGTAGGGGGACATGGCTTCCATCAACTCGCGCATTGCCATGACCGGAGTGGCCAGCACGACGACGTCGGCCTCTTCGATAGCGTTACCCAACCGGCTTTCCATCCGGTCGAAGGCTTCGCGGCGTTGGGCTCCGGCTCTGGCGGCGTGTTCGGCGTCGCTGCCGACCACCACCAGGTTTCGCAGCCCAGAGGCGCGGAGGGCCAACCCCAGCGAGGTGCCGATCAAACCGGTGCCGATAATCGTGATTTGTGCCACTGGGTGGTTTTGCTCCCACAACAGACTTGCGACCGTCAACAAAAATACCATGACCGCGGATGTCGCAACTGACTGGTAGTGTACAGCATCCGCAACCGCCGGTAAAACGGTGAGCGGTTGGACCAGGGTCTTTCGGTTTTCAAGGGTTGTCTAGGCCGAGGATGCGCAGGGATTGTCCTGGGGTCCAGCCGATGCGCCGCAAGGCCGCCGCGATGTTGCTTTCCCCGGCATGACGCAGCACGCTCACCACGATGTTGCGCACTATCGCCATTACCTGCGGCGCGGCCCCTTTCCGTACCCTACTGGCGTCTTCCCCCAGGGTTACATCCCGCACGTAGTGCAGCCGGTTCTCAATTTCCCAATGCCCCCGTATATGTCTGAGCATCGCCTTTGGCCCCACCTTTCCGTCCAGACTGGTGATGGCGTAGCGCGACTCAGTGGCGGTCTGGCCGCGGCCCAGGGCGCGTCGCGTGATGCGGCACACCTGCCCCACATCGGGCCAGTCCAGGTAGTCGTTGAGCGCGTCGGTAGCTGACAATTCACGGATTTCCCAGCGGTCGCCGTGCCGGTTCCGGGTCCGCGCCTTCCGGTACTGTCCGCCCCGTACCGGCGCGGCGAAGGCCAGCGCGATGTCGTCGTAAAGTTCCCGCTGGTTCCGCTTCACGATGACCAGGTAGTCGCCCCCAGCGTCCCTGATCTGCTGGCAATAATCCCGCTGGCAGTACAGCGCGTCCCCGGTCACCAGATTGCCCGCCACCGGCAGCAGCGTTGCCGTCAACTCCCGGGCCGCCGTCAGCTCCCCCTGACCTGGCCCGACCCCCCTTTTGCCCCGCTACCAGGCCGACGCCATGGGCATAACCCGCCACCAGCCGCACGCCGGGCAGTTCCTCCCCGTGTATCCCGCGCAGCGCCTTGCCGTCCACCGCAATGGCCACCCTTTCCCCAGTGGCGGCCAGCCACTGCCGGGTCCACTGGGCCAGCGCCGCCTCAAAGGCGTCGGTGTCCAACTGGCAGAACACGGCGTGCAACGTGCTCACCGCCGGGGTCGTGGGTCGAGTGAAGCCCATGGCTGACACTGCGTCCGGGTCCTGTTGGCGCCCCCACTGGCAGATGGCGTAAAGGCTGCGGGCGCCGGAGAGCATGGCGCAGACGGCCAAGGTCAGGATGGCGGGCAACGGATGTCGCTTGCCCTGGGGCGAGCGTGGGTCGGGGACGGCGCCCAAGGCGGCGGGCAGGCTGCGGGCTAATTCGTTAGTCTCCATGACAACAGATTAGCCGCTTTTTTAGAAAACCGAAAGACCCTGGGGTCGGGGCGGTTCAGGGTTGACAAAACGCCGGTTCCGGGCCTACGGTGGGCAGACTATCGAGCGCGAATAATGCGTTGCAGATAGCGCGAATAATGCGTTGCAGATGTTGGGTCCAGGGCTGGCAGAGGCTGCCCTACGCTCCGGTGAACTGCGCCCCGGTGACAGAAACGCGAAGTGCCACGAGGTTGTCCGATGGTCACAACCAACGAACCATCCGCCGTCGCGCCGGCCGTGTCCGAATCAATCGACGATGCGATTGTTGCAGCGTCGGGCGCTGTCGAGCAACCTTTCATACGCGTGCGTTCGGTATGGAAAGTTTTCGGCAAAGATCCGAAGAAGGCGCTGAACCCAGAATACGCAGACAAAGACAAGATATTTTTCCAGAGCGAATTCAACAACGTGGTCGGCTTGCAGGACGTGTCTTTCGACGTTCAGCGCGGCGAAACCTTCGTGATAATGGGCCTCTCCGGCAGCGGCAAATCCACCATGGTGCGGTGCCTGATCCGTCTGATTGAACCGACCGCCGGCGAGATATTCATTGATGGCGAGGACATTACCGCAATGTCCGACAAAGACCTCATCGCCTTCCGTCGCAGCAAAGTCGCCATGGTGTTTCAGCACTACGGCCTGATGCCCCACCGCAACGTGCTGGACAACGCGGCCTGGGGGCTGGAAGTCCAGGGGGTCAGCAAAGAGGAACGCTACCCCCGCACTCGCGCAGTGCTGGACTTGGTAGGCCTGGGCAATTGGGAAAACTCCTATCCTCGTCAGCTGTCCGGCGGGATGCAGCAACGCGTCGGTCTGGCCCGCGCCCTGGCCGTCAATACCGGCATCATGCTGATGGATGAGCCGTTCAGCGGCCTCGACCCACTGATACGACGTCAGATGCAGGACGAATTGCTGCGACTGCAATCCGAGCTGCAAAAGACCATCGTCTTCATCACCCACGACCTGAACGAGGCATTGAAGCTGGGCGACCGCATTGCGATTATGCACGACGGCAAAATTGCACAGATTGGGTCGCCGGAGGACATCGTGCTGCGCCCGGAGGACGCCTACGTGGGCGATTTTACTCAGGACGTGCGGCTGGAAAGCGTGCTGACCGCCAACAAGGTAATGGTCACGCCCAAGGCTACCGTGATGGGGCACCAGGGGCCGCGCGCCGCTCTGCACACCATCGGCAACAGCGATGGCGACGCCGCCTGGGTAGTGGATCTGCGGGAACGCTACATGGGGCTGCTGTCCATCGCCAACGCGGAACGGGCGCTGCGGGCCGGGGTCAGACGGTTCGATCAAGCCTGGGAATTCGTGGACCGGGAGTACGTCGCGGTACCACCGACCACCAACTTCGACGAGCTGATACCCAGGGCGATAGTCAGCGACTTTCCCATTCCCGTGGTTGACGACGCCAACGTTCTGGTTGGAGAGGTGCATCGCAGCGCCCTGGCCGAGGCGTTGGCCGAAACCTCGGCCGCCGACCCTGATTACGAAGCGAACGCAGCCGAGAATGCCACTCTAGCGGATGAGTCTCGGGATGCGTCCGGCGACCGCAGCGCGAACGATGCAAACAATCAGTGATTCTTGCATGAAGACCTGGATCGCAACGCCCGAGACACCATCGGGCGTTTTCAACTCAGGAGGAAGTCATGGCAGTGCTAACCAGGGATGAACCTGATAGCGGAGCGACGGAATCGATCCAGACTGTACCGAGCGCACCAGCCGAGACACCGCGACTCACGCTCGGCAACATTCCAACACTGTACAAATGGGCAGCTGGAATTGCCGTTGTTCTGGTTGTGCTGGTAGTCAGCCTCCTGATTTGGGGGCCGGAGATGGAGTTTCCGACGACGGTGGCTCGAACAATGTCAAGCGACGGAACAACGACTTTTGACCGGTCGCTGAGGAACGTTACGGGAAGCGCAATTGACGTTGGGGCCAAATGGCTGACGCGCGAAGGGCAATGGCTGTTCGGAGGGATCAAGAACGGTGTTACGTATGCGCTGCTGTACATTGAAAACGGTCTGAAGTGGCTACCATGGCCGGCCGTTGTTCTGGCGCTGGCGCTGGCGTCTTTTGCAGTGGGACGCTGGGCATTGCTGATATTTGCGACGGCGGCATTTCTCTACATCGGCTTTATGGGACTTTGGGAAAACACCATCGACACCATTGCGTTGATGGTAGTCGCGGTGGCATTGTCGGTGGCGGCGGGGCTGCCGCTGGGGGTGCTGGCCGCGCGCAATCAGACTGGGGACCGCATCCTGCGCCCAATCCTGGACGGGATGCAGACCATGCCGAGCTTTGTGTACCTGCTGCCGGGGATTCTGTTCTTCGGGCTGGGCAAACCGGCGGGTATATTCGCCACCATCATCTACGCGGTGCCGCCGGTAATCCGGCTGACCAACCTGGGCATCCGTCAGGTGTCCCCCGAAACGGTGGAAGCGGCGCGGTCTTTCGGGGCTTCCCCGTTGCAATTGTTGGCCAAGGTGCAGGTTCCAATGGCTTTGCCGACGATTATGGCGGGCATCAACCAGACTACAATGCTGGCGCTATCGATGGTAACTATCGCCAGTATGGTAGCGGCTGGCGGATTGGGCGACAACGTGCTGCGGGCCATCCAAAAGAACGAAGTCGGCAACGGCGTACTCGCCGGTTTGGCTATCGTATTCATGGCTATCGTCATCGACCGCCTCACCCAGGCGGTGGCACGGAGCCGGCAGGAAGCATTGTCATAAGGCCAGGCGATAGGCCAAACTATGGAGATTCCTGAACCGCAAAACGGAGCTGAAATCCCGCCCCAGCGCGACCGTGACCCGTGGTATTCGTGGTCGCGGTGGTGTTGGTTTGGAGTGGGGATGTTCCTCATTCTCAGCTCCGTAGGTGTGGGGTACGTAATTTGAGACATCATTGACCAGTTGCCGAAACCGATTACCATAGAGATGGCGCGAGCAGCCTTGCGTCAGGAGCCGGGCCGGATCGCCGATGCTCTGGCTTTGTCAGCGTACATTTCATTCGGACCGCCAGCAGGAGTTGATTTTATGCTAGGAGCAACCAAAGCCGCTGAGGCGCTGGCCCGGCGGATGCGCAAACAAGATTTCGAACTAGGACAAAAGCGAGGCCGGGAAGAGGCCCGCGCTGAGGGTCAGGCCGAAGCCCGCGCTGGGGAACGTAAGGAGTTGCGCAAACGATTAGAGGCCATTGCAGAAAACAACCCGGACGTAAAGCAACTGATTGACGAACTGGAGGATGAGGATAAGGAGTAGTGCCATGCTAGGAGCGACCAAAGCCGCCGAGGCTTTTGCCCAGGCGCGTTGATGCAGAAATAGCCCAGAGCAGGGCGGCTGCCTGGGCGGAAGGCTATGCGAAAGGGTACTCTAAAAGTTACGCGAAAGGCCGTGAAGAAAGCCGCCAGGAAGTCATCCAACAAATACAGGCGCTGGCTGTGACCAATCCAGCCGCGCAGTGACTCCTCGACGCGTATCGAGCCGAGGAGAAATTGCGGCAAAAGAAGCTGATTCAACCGCTCTCGCCGAGCGAAATGCCGCTGGATTAGTTACGAAATCCTTATATTATGTAATGTAATATCGCTGCAATCGGTAGTTTGACAGCGATAATCAATGGCTGTTATAACTACCCAACTGTTTATTAATTACCCGGGGTTCCGGGAGGTTATACACGCAAGGAGGGACCAATTTTGTTGACCAAGTACAAACTATTACCGCTAACGATGGTAATGGCTGCCATAGCCATTATCGCCGTTATAGCCTGCTCGCCGGCCGCACCCGAAAGAATTGAAGTAACGCGCGTCGTTACCCAGCAAGTGGAAGTCGAAAAGCAGGTCGAAGTTCCCGTTACCCAAATCGTCGAGAAGGAAGTCCAGGTCGACCGGGAAGTAACCCGCGTTGTGACCGAAGAGGTTACTAAAAACGTCGAAGTAACGCGAGTGGTGGAAGTAATGGCGCCGGAAGGCCCCAAAGACACCATCATCTTCGGAGACCTCAACTGGGCCAGCGCTCTGCTCCAGAACCGCATCGCCCAATACATCGTTGAGCACGGCTACGGCTACCCCACCGATGTGAAATTCGGCGCCACGCTGCCATTATTCCAGGGTCTGCAGAACGGGGATACCCACGTAACTATGGAGATCTGGCTGCCCAACCAGGACGAGGCTTGGAATAAGGCTCGCGAAGACGGCGCCGTGCTTTCCGTGGGTAAGAGTCTGGGGAGTGACTGGCAGTCGGCCTTTGTAATTCCGGCCTACCTGCAAGAGCAATACCCTGACCTGGACAGCGTTGAGGATCTGAAGGACCAGCAGTACAAGGACCTGTTCAAGACGGCAGAAACCGGCGACAAAGCTCGTCTGGTATCCTGCATCATCGGCTGGTCTTGCGAAGACGTTAATGCCAAACAAGTCGCTGGCTATGGTCTCTCCGACCACGTTGAAATCGTCAACCCCGGCGATGGCGCGGCGCTGAACGCCGACCTGTACGGCGCTTATGAACGCAAGGAGCCCTGGCTGGGCTACCAGTGGGGCACCAATGACCCGGCTCTGAAACTGGACCTGGTTCGCCTGGAGGAGCCGGCCTACAGTGACCAGTGCTGGTTCACCACCAAAGCCTGCGCCTACGAAGACGCTACCATCTTGATTGCGGTATATCCTGACCTGCCGGCCCGCGCTCCCGGTGTTCTCGAAATGCTGCGCAAGTGGGATTTCAACATCGACATCTACAAGTCAGTGGTCCAGTGGCAGGACGCTAACCCTGATGCTGATGTCAAAGCGACCGCCCTCTGGTGGATGAATAATAACACCGACATCTGGGGCGGATGGGTTACCGCTGATGCCGCTGCCGCCATCCAGTCTGCCCTCGCCGCCGGCGAAGAGGCCGAAGGCTGGCCTTCCGAGTAACCCAACCGGCAGTACCAACCAAGCGTACTATCGAGGCGGCTCCGGCAACGGGGCCGCCTTGTTTTTCTGCTACAATGCCACCGAGAACAGGACTGATTACCGATGACTACCACCAAACCCACTGTTGCCCTGTCTGATGAGACACTGGCTGCTCTAAAAGCCATTCCCACCCAAACGCTCATCGACGGATTGTGGGTGATGGGTTGGCCCATGAGCATGATTGAGGGCGCCAAGCCATTGCAACCGGGTCAGCACATGGCGGGGCGAGCCGTTACCCTGCGCTTTGTGCCACATCGTCCCGACTTGGCGGCGGACAAGCCCAAGGGCGCTGACTCGGCTGAGTACGTGGCCTTCGAGCTGTGCGGGCCGGGCGAAGTGCTGGTCATTGACGCAATGCGTTGGCCGTACAGCAGCATCGGGGGCGACATCAAGTTTTACCGCCTCTACCAGCGCAGTGTCGGTGGGCTGGTAACCGACGGCGCCGTGCGAGATACCAACACGCTGAAGGAATACGGCTTCCCGGTGTACTCCGCCAACGCCACCGCCAAACAGGGCCCCGCCGAGTTCTGGCCCTGGCAGGTGAACGACTGCATCCAGTGCGGCGGCGTGCTGGTGCGCCCTGGGGACGCAATCGTCGGCGACGATGATGGCGTCGTGGTGGTGCCGGCCAGCGCTGCTGATGAAGTCATCAAGATCGCTCACCAGCGCGAGGAAGTTGAAGCTGTCATCAAGGAGCAGCTCAAAATCGAGCAGTGTTCCCCGGGCAAATACTACCCATTCAACGACAATACCTGGAAACTATTCGAGGAAAAGACCGGCAAAAAGCCTTACCGCTAATTATTCCACCCTCTGCTTCACTCTAACCCTTCATCTTAACCCTTTCCCATCGAGGGAGAGGGGACCGGAGCCTACACCCACATTGCGAGGAGAAACCCCTATGGCACGACTACCGCTAGCGTCCCGAGCGACCTCACCAGCCGGACAGGAAGCAACTTTCGACGAAATTTTGCAGGGCGGCCCGGTTCCCCAGTACGGCCCTGGATCGGTGATGTCCCACGTGCCGGAGGCGAGCAAACACGCCACCGGCCTGAACCAATACCTGCGCAATCACTCCAGCCTGCCGCTGAAAGCCGCCGAGTTGGCGATGCTGGTGGCGGCCCGCGAGATGGACTGCCAGCATATCTGGAACGCCCACGCCAAGTCGGCCCGCGACGCCGGCGTACCCGATGGGGTGGTGGATGCGGTGCGCGACGGCACGGCTCTGCCCCAGTTGGCTCCCGACGAATCGGCCGTCATTAACCTGGGCCGGGAAATCCTGCGCAATCATCAGGTGAGCCGGGGCGGATACCAGAGCGCGCTGGAAATTTTCGGGCAGCAGGGCACCATCGAACTGACGCTGGTGCTGGGCAACTACACCATGTTGGCCATGCTAATCAACACCTTCGAGGCCGACCTGCTGCCCAACCGGGCGGAACCGCTGCTACAGAAGATAACCGGGTAGGTTAGTCCGCCCTCACCCCAACCCTCTCCCTCAGGGAGAGGGAGTTAGTCGCCAGTTTTGCGGTAGATTTGGACGCGATGACGGCAGGAATCTACGACGTAGATTCTGCCGTCATCGTCTACTTTCACCGATGTTGGGCCCCAGAACAGGGCTTCGACGCCGGCGGAAGTCTCGCGGTGTTGATCTCGCCAGGGGGTAACTGCCGGAGATAAATCCGCCTTCTCACGCGCCGCTGACTCATCCGGATTGGCGGCCAGGTAGTCCGCGGCCCATGACGACACCGTTGCGTTGCCCCGCAGCGCTGCAACAACCTCGCCGTCCGGCCCGAATATCTGCACCCGCTCGTTGCCCCAGTCTGCCACGTAGATATAACCTTCGTCATCGACGGCAACCGACGCCGGTCGGCTCAACTGACCCTTGCCATCTCCGGATGTGCCCCACTGCCCGATGAACCGGCCATCCGCCGAAAACGCCTGCACCCGGTCGTTGCGCCAGTCAGCCACGAACACGTGCCCGTCGCCGTCGCACGCCACGCCCCAGGGCGTGTCGAACTGGCCGGCCTGCTTGCCGTACTGACCCCACCCGTGCAGGAATTCGCCGTCGGGCGTGAACCGTTGCACCCGGTGATTGAGGCCGTCGCTGACCAGCAGCGTACCGTCGGGGGCGACCGCAATGGATGCCGGGCGGTTCAGCTGTCCCGGCGCGTCACCCGTTTCACCCCAATGCCGGATGAAACTGCCATCGGGGGCGAACACGTTGACCCTCTGCAACGCCTCGTCGGTCACAAACAGGCACCCTGATTGATCCCGCGCAATGCCGCTGGGCCACCAGAATTGACCATCCTCAGTGCCTCCGACGCCCCACTCGCCGATGTAGCCCTCATCCGCCGTGCAGACGCAGACCCGCTTGTGGTTCAGGCGGGCGGTGGTTTCCGGGCCGCCCCGATTCAGCACATACATCACCCCACCGTCGGCCAGCGCCAAGTCGACCGGATGGATGAACCCCCGGCCCTGGTACGCCAGGAACCCAACGGTGTGGCTGTAGGTGAAATTGGCGGTAGAAGTCGTCACGGCAGGCGGTGGCTCACTAGGCCAGTTGATACTCGCGCGAGGCTACGATGAGCTGCAACAACTCGGTTACACGTTCTTCGGAGCATCCAACGGTATCGGTGCGGTCGAACCGGATATTGCCCCACGGGGCAGCCATCGCCACCAGACTCTCCATCGTGGCTTCTGACACCTCGAACATACCCACCGCATCAAGGCAGGCGTCGGCGAGTTGTCTGGGGCTCAACACATTGCCAGCCGACTTCACCCGATTCACGATGGCGCGCAATCCCGGCTGCGCCAAGTCGCGCATACCGATGCCGGCGGCGTTGATGCGCTCCACCAGGTTGCCAGTATCAATCCACTCGGCCCCGGTGTGCCAGCCTTCCACGGTGGGCGGGTTCAGAATCTCCTGGCCCATGAAATTGACGTCCATGGCCAAATTGACAATGGTCCACTCCGGCGACCGGTGGCTGCCGGCCAGACGCGCCGTGCCGCCCACCAGTTCGGCCGGGCTTTTAACGCGGCCAAGGCGCACCGACTCTGCGGCGAAAAAGTCGGACCGGAACAGGCAGCGCATCACGGCCCTGATGTCGCCGTTGGTTTTGCTGAACTCTTCGGCCAGGAGCGCGATGGCTGCGTCGTCGGGCTGGTCCGCGACGAAGAAGTTGTACAGCTTGCCAGCGATGTAGCTTGCGGTTGCCGGCTGACGGACGATGATAGCTATGACATCCTGACCGCCAAATGCGCCCGTTTGTCCCAGGAAGGTTTTCTCACCGTCATCGTGGTCGTCTGCGCGATAGCTGAACTGCCAGTCGATCCTGCCGTAGGGCCAGAAAGAATCGCGACTGGCGCGGATGCTCATATAATCGGGGTTGGCGATGGTCCAGCCGGTAAACGCCCGCGCGGCCATCTTCACATCGTCTTCGGTGTAGTTGCCGATGCCCATGGAGAACAATTCCAGCAGTTCCCGGCCGTAATTTTCGTTGGGAGCGTCTTTGTGGTTGTCCTTATTGTCCAGCCAAAAAATCATCGCCGGGTCGCGGGACAGTTCCAGCAGGATGTCGTCAAATTTGCCCAGACCGAACCGGCGGAAAGTGTGGGTCTGGTTCACCACGGCTTTGGCATGGTTCAGCTTGCCGTAGGCCGTGGCGAATAGTCCGTGCCAGAACAGGGCCATCTTCTCTTCCAGGGGTCGCCGGGTGTTGATGATGCGGTACATCCAGTAACTCTGGCTGCTTTCCAGCAACATCAAGCTGTTCTGGTCAACGTGGTACCGGCGGATTAAGTCCTCAATCTCCAGGTCGGGCTGCGTTTCGGGATGGAGCAGTTCCTCAACGGTGGCCTCGTAGCCCTGCGCCGTGGCGCGCTCAATTTCCTGGCGCGTGGGGCCAAAGCCGGCGCGGCGCAGCAGATGGGCCATGCGCCGCGTGAGGTCGTCGCCGATGGTGACCCGGTTCGCGGCGCCTTGTGTTTGGGTCATATCAACCGTCCCAGGGGCTTTACGTCAGGCTCCAGCGTGGATTGGCGTCTACCTGATCGCGCAGATAGTCGACCAGCCAGGGGCGGACTGACTCTGCCATATAGAAGGTGGGCTCGATCAGCTGAGCTTCATCGTTGATGATGCCTTCTTCCAGGCACCGGGTGGCCACATCCGTGCCGGGCATGACGCTGACCCCCACCCGAAGGTTTGCCAGCGACGGCTTTAATCCGCGCAGAAACTCGAGCTTGTGCTCGACCGATTCCCTGGTTTCGCCAGGCTCGCCGAATTGTTGGGAGATGGTGTAGTGCAGGTCGCCAGCTTCGCACAACTCGGTGGTCTCTTTCAGGGAGGCGTAACGGGATGTATCGTTGTCGCCTTCGTGAGGGTCGCCGCCGCGGGTGCCGCCCATCATCACCAGACCGCAACCGGCCTGCTTCATCAACCCGATCAGCTCATCGTCGCAGGCATAGGGCGCCAGGCAGGTGTTCCACCGCACCTTGACGTCGGCTTCCATCAAGGCGTTGCACAGCGATTTGGCGTGCTCCAGGGGCACGTTGAAGCAGTTGTCCACGAAGAAAATCTTGCGGAGCCCGTAGCGACCGGTTACGTCGGCCACCTCTTCCACAACTTCGTCGATGGGGCGAATTACCCGCCAGGCTCCTTCGGCGGTATGAAAGTCGGCCGCCGAGGTGGGATAGTAAAAGCCGCCCAGCTTGGTCAGGACGCTGACGCCGAAACCGGCCTGGGCATACTTGGGCATATCCAGGTCATCCAGGCTGGGCCGGCTCACAAAATCGGAAGAACACCGCATTCCGTTGTAAACTACTGCGCCGTTTTCCCGGTACAACACACCGGTCATGCCGCGGTAATCTGGCTCCCCGATCTCGACGCGGTTGGCCAGTTCGGCAAAGGTTTCCCCCGCGTCGCCGGCGATGCCGAGGTCAGGCTGCACGAACTCGAAAATTTGCTGCGGCATTATGCTGAACGCCGGCCCTCCGCACACTACAGTCGCATTGGAGATGGACCGGATGCGCTCGATAACGCCCTTGGTGATGGGCAATTGCCACTGGGGATCCATGTAGCTATGGTTGCTGAGATTTCGCATTGAAATGCCAACCAGATCGGGTTGGAAGTCGGTTACGATGCTTTCAACCTCGTCCAGATAGTTGGTGTCGGCGAACATCAGGTCGAAGACCTTGACATCATGCCTGGTTCGGTCCAGGTGCCCGGCGACGTAGGCCAGCCCGATGGGAATCGGTTGGGCACGCATCCGACTCATGACGCGGTTGTGGCGATTGGTAGCAATCAACAAAATACGCATTTCAACTCCCTCCCGGCGGCTGTAAACGCCCCGATTGTACACCACCGGGTCGGTACACGCTAACGACGGCGCCCGCGCGCGTCGGGGTTGTGTTATTCGTCGGGAAGCGGCCCGACTTCGTCGGCAACCGTTACCGCGCCAGTTGTTCCGGCGAGGTGGTCGTTGCCATCCGGGCCTGGCGAACCTGCCGAATTCCAGGTTTCGCGGGAGTAGGTCAATACTCGATATGCAGCGGCGGCGAAAGGAACGGCGATCAATACGCCCCAGAATCCCCAGACCGAACCCAGACCCGCCAGGAAAAACATAACGGCCAAAGGGTGCAAGCCGGTCGTCTGGCCCTGAATTCGCGGCATTACCAGCGTGTTTTGCAACAACTGCACGGCCAGGTAAACCAGTGCAACCACCGGCAGCAGGGTGGGGTTCGTTATCAGCACCACGATTGCGGCCACCGCGAACCCCAAAAACGGGCCGACGACTGGAATCAACTCGCCCATACCGGCTACGGCTCCCAGGACTACTGCCGCCGGAACTCCCAGCCCCCACAGCGCCAGGCCGATGATTACGCCGACCATCAACGCCATCAGCAGTTGGGTACGGATATACGCAATCACCACGGAACCGGCCAACGCGCCGATGTTGCACAAATCATTCCGCAGGGGACCAGGCAATAGTTGTCGAATGCCGCGTCCTATCGCCGGAGAATCATACAGCAGGTAAAACAGAATTATTGGAGCGCCGGCGAGGGCGATGAGCAGGGACAGGCCGCTCTTGAGGATTCCCAAAACCTGCAAGGCAGAGTCGGAAATCGAGGAAATGATGGCTGCGCCGGCAGCTTCCAGACGGGGATCTATATTGGCCTGTATTTCCGTTGGAACGCGCTCACGATAGGCCGTCTCTATCATGTTCACAGTCAGTTCGATTTCTTTGACCATTGCCGGCACGCGTTGCGCGAGCGCGGTCGTACCCGCAACCAACTCGAACAGGGTAGCGACGACGACCGCCACCACAACGAACAACACCAAGAGGGTGGCCAGGCCGGCCACAACTGCCCGCACTACCCCGGGTCGGCTCCGATGGCCGGGCAGTCTGGCCGCCAATGCGCTGACCAGCGGCATCAGCAGGAAGGCAACGACGGCGCTGAGGGCGTATGGAACCAACACCGAAACCAACTGCCACATCAAAATCAGCAGCAACACGACCACTGCTAACGATACCACCAGGGCCAAACGTCGCCGTGTGCTCGCGGAGAGCGTTGTCAATCCGAATAAGTTCATGTAGCGGTCGGCAAACGACGTCGGTTATCGGGTCGCAAATGGCAACCCAAGCGGGCTACGAAAGGGGGCCACGATAGTACCATCGGGGATGCCGGCACACAACGGCGGCAAAGAGGATCGCATTGCGGTCGGGCACAAAGGCCCCTTAATCACAAAGGCCCCTTAACATGAACCGAACCGTGTGTTAACCTGACCGAGTGCTAAACAAACCGCCATATCGTCCGCTAACCCAGGAAACGGGCGCCGGTCTGCTCCGGTTGGTAGTCGCTGGGTTGTTGGCTGCGATAGTCGTGGGTTGCTCAGGCGGGATGCCGGCTGACGATTTCAACCTCTGCAACACGATGCCGGCCGCAGAGGCAGACCGGCGAGCAGACCAGCCTGCTGACGCGTTGTACGATTTCAACATCCACCTCTACCAGGGTCAGGATGTAGTGGGCGGCGCAGCGGTGGCGCTGTCCGACCTGCGGGGTCAGGCCGTCGTGCTGAACTTTTGGGCCGGCCTGTGTCCGCCGTGCCGTGCGGAGCTGCCCGAATTCCAAGCGTTTGCCGATGAATATGAAGGTCGAGCATTGGTAGTCGGCGTGGACCTGGGCCAGTTCTTCAGCCTGGGCAACCAGGACGATGCAACCAAACTGCTCAACGAGTTGTCGGTTACCTACCCGGCGGGATACACCGACGATCCCGCCGTGGTGCGCGAACTGGGTGTACTGGGATTGCCGGCGACCCTCTTCATCAACGCTGAAGGCCAGTTGCATCGGAAGTGGGTCAGCATTCTCAGCGGCGAGAAGCTGGCCGAAATTACCGACGAAATGCTGGCCCGATAACGGGCCAACGGTTTCCCATCCAGGCACGGTTTCCCATCCAGGCACGGTTTCCCATCCAGACCCGGTTTCCCATCCAGACCCGGTTTCCCATCCAGGCGGTTTCCCATCCAAGCAAGGAGTGTACCAATGCCGAATGACACCGTCACGTTCGGGTGCAACCTCAGCGTTGATAATTACTGGAACGTGGGCGAATTCGCGCGCCGCGCCGAGGATCTGGGGTTCGACCGGGTAAGCATCGGCGAACACGTTATGGACGGGAAACCGCCGCGCCCCACCATGATGGGTATACCGGCGATGGCGGCGGCCGCCGGCGCGACCAGCCGCATCCGAGTGCTCACGGGCATCGTAATTGCCCCGCTGTACCATCCGGTGCTGCTGGCCAAACTGGTGGCAACGCTGGATCAAATCTCCGGGGGCCGTCTGGACTTTGGCATCGGGGTCAGCGGGCAGCGCGATACCGTGGTGGAGTTTGAAGCGCTGGAGATACCGGTCAACACCCGTGGCCGTCGCACCGACGAAATGCTGGACGTGATGAAACAGCTGTGGACAGGAGAAAGCGTTTCGCATCACGGCAGATTCTTCAACTTCGACGACATCACGTTGCTGCCCAAACCGGCACAGGAGCCGCACCCGCCCATTTGGGTTGCCGGTCGAAGCGACGCAGCGGTGCGTCGGGCTGCCATCGACGGCGATGGTTGGTATCCCTACCTGTTCACGGTGAACCGCATCCGCCGTTCCAATCAGAATGTCAGAGCTATGGCCGAGCAGTCGGGCCGCGACCTGAGTAATTACAACTGGGGCCTGAATCAACCAACCGCCATCGACGTTGACCCCGATAAGGCGCTGGCCACGGCGGTGTCCCACGTTGGGCAGCGTTATGTAACTCCCGAGCGCAGCGCCGAGGACATCGCCCGTGCGTTGTGCATCACCGGCAACGCCGAGGACTGCGTCGGCGCCATCCAGGAGCGCATCGACGCCGGCGTGCGTGAGTTCATTTTTGGATTCCTGGCCGGCGAACCCGAGGACTATTTCAGGCAGATGGAGCTGTTCTCCAACCGGGTGCTGCCGCATTTCAGGTAGCCGGTTTCAGATATCGATGAACCGGATGGACAGGATTAGGGCATTGGCAGAGTCTGTTATCATCGTGAAAATTTTGACGCCACAGTGGAACGGTTAAAGACACAAGATGAAATTTGGCATTTACAGTTCCATCGCCGACCCTCCTGCCGGGGAGAATCTGGCGCTGCGTGTTGAGGAAGTGGTTGCCGAGGCGAAGCTGGCCGAGGCGGTCGGGTTCGATTCCTGCTTTTTCGGAGAGCATCACCAGGACCGGGACGGGTTTTTGCCGTCGCCGCTCATCGTCTCAGCGGCGGTGGCAGCGCAGACCACCACGCTCAATCTTGGCACCTCGGTAATCCTGCTGCCCCTGCATCATCCGGTGAAGCTGGCCGAGGACGTTATTACCCTCGACATCGTGTCGCGCGGCCGGTTCATCCTGGGTGTTGGGCTGGGGTATCAACCGGTGGATTTCCGCACTTTTGACGTCCCGGTCGAGCAGCGCGTCAGCAGGTTTGAAGAGGAGATTGAGATTATTCGCCAGTGCTGGAAGGGCGAGCGGTTCGATTTCTCCGGCGAACACTTCAACCTGGAGGACATCACCATCACCCCCCGACCCTACTCGGATCCGGCGCCCCGACTCTGGATCGGCGCCAGCCGAGCGCCGGGAGCGCGGCGGGCCGGCAACATTGCCGACGGTTTCGTCGCGGGACCCAGCACCGACCTGGAGAGCACCATTGCCCTCACCAGCGCCTACCAACAGGCCGCCGAAGCCGCCGGCAAGGAACCGGTGTTGTGCCTGATGCGCGACGCCTGGGTTGCTCCCACCCGCGCCGAGGCCGAGCGGGTCTACGGGCCGGAGGTCATTGACGCCTACAAATACTACTGGCGCAACGGGCTCAACGAATTCCGCCGCTATCAGACTGAAGCCGAAATTAACCTGACCAACCTGGCGCCCGACCGCCTCATCATTGGTGAGCCTCAGGAAGTTGTGGATGATTTCCACCGCTGGCAAGAGGCCACCGGCGCGGACTACTTCCTGTTGCGGTTGCGCCACGCCCACTCCGGCGGGCCGCCCCACGAACGCATCATGGACGCCATCCAGCTCTTTGGCGAAGCAGCCATCCCACACTGCCAGTAAACACGCCCTACGCCACCATAACTACACAGGAGAACTGACTATGCCACGCTTTCCCATCGCCGCCCGTGACCGGGTGCCAACGGATCAGGTCGCCGCGTTCGACGCGATCGTTTCCTCCCGGGGCGGAGCGGTACCCGAGTTTGGACCCATTGCCGTGCAGCTGCACGTCCCCGAGATCGCCCAACGCGGCGAGGTACTGCGAGCCTACCTCCGGGCAGAAGGTTCTACATTGCCCGACAATGTGGCTGAGTTGGCGATGATTACGACCGCCCGTGAGTTGGACTGCCAGTTCATCTGGCACGCCCATGCCGCCGCCGGCCGCCGGGCCGGGTTGAGCGATGCACTGGTGGATGCCCTGCGCGACCAGCAGGAGTTGCCGGCTTTGTCGTCCGCAGAATCAGCCGTAATCAACTATGGCCGGGAGTTTTTCCGCACGCGGCGGGTATCGCAAGCTACATTCGACGCTGCACTGGCGGAGTTTGGCGAGCGCGGCTTGATCGAACTGACCAATCTGATGGGCTACTACTCGGTATTGGCGTTCAACATCAATGCCTTCGAGCAGCTGCCGCCGGCCTCGGACGAACCGTTCCTGCCGGTCTAGTCGAAGCCCATCGGGTCAGACATGGACGAGATTATTGCATCGGCCCTGGATTCGGCGCGTAGCCGTGGGGCGCAGTACGCGGATGTTCGCATCGTCCACAATCGGGAAGAGCGCATCGTAGTTCGCAATGGCGTCGTGGAAACCCTATCGTCCGACGAATCGGTGGGCCTCGGGATTCGCGCGCTGTTTGACGGTTCGTGGGGTTTTGCGTCCACGCGGAACCTCACGGTCGCCGCCGCCGACCGCGCCGCCGGCCAGGCGGTGCAAATTGCCCGTGCGTCGGCTCGCCACAACGGTACCAGTCGGCGGGTGACCGAAGTGCTGGGTACGCCGGTGAGCAGTCGAGGCGATTACACGACGCCGGTGAGCATCGACCCGGCCTCCATGGCGTTGGATGACAAGCTCCGGTTGTTGCTCGCGGCCGACCGCGAGATGGCTACCGTCGAGCAGGTCAGTTCCCGGATGGCCAACCTGATATTCATTCGGGAAGAACGCACTTTTGCTAACACCGAGGGCGCGTTGGTGAATCAAACCATCCACGAGGCCGGCGGCGGCATCCAGGCGACCGCAGTTGGCGACGGCGAGATTCAGCGCCGTTCGTATCCGCAATCTCACGGACGGCAGCAGGGCTGTGCCGGCTGGGAGTTTATCGTCGCGATGGACTTGCCCGGCAACGCCCGGCGCACCGCTGAAGAGGCTGCCGAACTACTTACCGCCGCACCCTGTCCCGCCGGAATCACGACCGACCTCATCATTGACAGCAGCCAGCTGGCGTTGCAAATCCACGAATCCTGCGGCCACGCGGTCGAGCTGGACCGGGCATTGGGTGACGAGGCGGCATTTGCGGGCACATCATTTTTGACACCCGACCTGCTGCACGGTTTCCGATATGGTTCCGAGCAGGTGAATATCACCGGAGACAGTAGCAGTCCCACCGGGCTGGGCACGTTCGGCTGGGACGACGAGGGTCTGCCGGCCCAATCCACCGACATCATCCGCAACGGGGAATTCGTGGGCTACCTGATGTCGCGAGAGTCGGCAACCCGGCTGGGTTTGCCCTCCAACGGTTGTATGCGCGCTGCATCGTGGAATCGCATACCGCTGATCCGCATGACCAACGTAAGCCTCTTGCCGGGTGAGTGGGCGCCGGACGATCTGATTGCTGACACGGACGACGGCATCTACCTGGAGACCAATCGCTCCTGGTCAATCGACGACCGCCGCTACAACTTCCAGTTTGGCACCGAGGTGGGCCGGGAAATCAGGCGCGGCAAGTTGGGCCGCCTGCTGCGAAATTGCACCTACACGGGAATCACCCCGGAGTTCTGGCGGAGCTGCGACGCAATCTGCGGCCCGGCAAGCTGGCAACTTTGGGGAACCCCGCGGTGCGGGAAGGGACAACCCGGCCAGATTGCCCACACCAGCCACGGCGCCAGCCCGGCCCGCTTTCGAGACGTTCGGGTCGGAGTGATGGGTTAGGTACTGCCGCCTGCTGATTGCCGTGCTGGGTCGGGACGAAATACGGTCTTTGTTGCGCGAGGCGCTGCGCCACGCCGGGCCTGCCGACGCGGACATATACGTGAACGCTTCGGAACAGGCTCTCACCCGTTTCGCCAACAACCGCATCCACCAGAATGTCTATCACGAAGACGCGATTGCCCACATCCGCGTCGCCAATGGGAAACGTCAAGGGCGGGCCGTCACCAACAATATCTCCGCGAGCGGACTTGCCGATGCGGTGCGCCGGGCCGGTGAGCACGCTCGGTTGATGCCGGAAGACGGGGACTTTCCGGGTCTGCCCGAACCGAACGCCGCTGCGGAAGTCCAGGGGTGCGATGCTGCAACTGTGTCGTGCGACCCCGACCGGCGCGCCGCCATCGCCGGTCTGGTTTGCCAGAAAGCCGCCGACGCCCGGCTGGAAGCCGCCGGGTTCTGCCGCACCGGGGTTACCGAACTGGCCGTGGTGAGTACCCGCGGCGCCGATGCCTACCACGCCGGCACGTTTGCCGGTTTGCTAATCACCGCGCGCGGCGACGATGCCACCGGCTGGTCAAAAGACGGGGGCGGTCGCATCAACGACATCGACGCCGAATCCCTGGCCGAGGAAGCCATCGGAAAAGCGGTGCGCGGAAGCAATCCGCAACCACTGGAAACCGGCGATTACCCGGTGGTGCTGGAACATTACGCCGTTGACGATGTGCTGGAAGCGCTCAGCTCCTACGGCATGGGCGCGCAGCTGGTTCAGGACCAACGCAGCTGGATGAACAGCGTCATCGGGGAGCCGGCCATGAGTTCCCTGGTGTCCATCTGGGACGATGGCGTCGACCCCGCCGGCTGGCCCGTGCCTTTCGACGCAGAGGGTGTGCCGCGGCAGAGGGTGGACATCGTAACCGATGGCATCGTGCGCGGCCCAGTGCATAACAACTACACGGCCTCCAAAGCCGGCCTGGCGTCGACCGGACATCAGCGGGGCGCTACTGGCGGCCCCTCTGCCGGCAACCTTTTCATGGCGGGCGGCGACCGCAGTACCGAGCAACTCATTGCATCGGTGGAGATGGGAATCTACGTTACGCGCTTTTACTACACCCGCCTGGCCCACAGCCGGGGGTGCGTGATGACGGGCATGACGCGCGACGGGACGTTCCTGATTGAAAACGGCGAATTGACCACGCCAATCAAGAACCTGCGGTTCACCCAGGGATACGTAGCTGCGCTGGCCGGCTGCCTGGGCCTGTCCAGCCAACCGCAACTGAACCTGAACGAAGCGGGCGTCGCAGTGCGGGTGCCAGCCGCGTCCCTGTCCAGTTGGCGGTTCACCGGGCAGACGGTCTGAACCGACGCCCGGCAATTCCGTCCAAATCGCTAAACTACCGGGACTAATCCGGCCGGCCGAAAATGGCTACGGAGCAGGTGAAGGAGCCGGGCCGTCCGCCCAGGTTGTGGGTGATGCCAAGGTCGGCCTTCTGTAGCTGGCGACCGCCGGCCTTGCCCTGAATCTGCTTGTACACCTCGTAGATCATGCGGATGCCGCTGGCTCCGATCGGGTGTCCAAAGCACTTCAGGCCGCCGTCGGTGTTGACCGGCAGGTCGCCTTCCAGTGAGAACGACCCGTTGGCGACGTCGGCGCTGGCCTGACCTCGGGGACTGAAGCCCAAGTCTTCCATGATGATTAGCTCAGTGATGGTGAAGCAGTCATGCACCATCGCCAGGTCAATTTCAGCGCGCGGTTCGGTAATACCCGCCTCGGCATAGGCGGCCTGGCTGGCGCGCTCCGTTTCCGGGAAATGGGTGAAATCCCAATCGTTGCGGAGCACCCCAAACGCACCCACCGCCAAACCCAGCCCCTTGACCAGGATGTAATCATCCCGCAAAGTTTTGGCAATCTCAGGCGTGGTGATGATTGCAGCGGCGGCGCCGTCGCTGACACCACAGCAGTCGTACAGACCCAGCGGCCACGCAATCATGGGAGCGTTGATAATCTGGTCTTCGCTGACTTCACGCTGGAAATGCGCCTTTGAGTTCAACGTGCCGTTGTGATGGTTCTTGGACGCAATCTGGGCCAGCGTGCGTTTGCCATCGTCATAGTCGATGCCATACTGGTGGAAATAGCGGGTGGCGGCCATGGCGAACTGCGCCGGCGGAGGCGTCGGCGGTTCCACATCGGCCCCGGGCCCGGCGGCGATGGCCAACCCGGAGAAACCACTGTCCTTGAGCTTTTCCACACCCATCGCCAGCACGATGTCGTAAATGCCGGCGGCTACGGCGTAGCAGGCGTTGCGGAAGGCATCGGTGGCGGTGGCGCAGGCGTTTTCGACGCGGGTGATGGGGATGTAGTCCAGCTTCAACGCCTCGGCCAACGGCTGGCCGGTGCGGAAGCTGCTCACGGTACCCAACCAGGCGGCCTGGATGTCGTCCGACCCCAGCCCAGCATCTTCATAGGCTTCGTAGGCGGCTTCAACCATCAGGTCCGCGGCCGACGCATCCCAACGCTCGCCGAAGCGGGTACATCCCATTCCCACGACGGCAACTCGGTCTCGTATTCCGCTCATCGCGTCACTCCTTATTTCGTAACTGTTCAGGGTTGAGGGGAAGTGAGTAATTGTCGGCAGGCGGTGAGGGGGTTCAAGCCCTGGGCCCGCCAGGTGCCGAAGATTGACGCCAGCGTCATCTTGGTTGCAGTGCCCTGGTTTGAGCGCGTGCCACCACTGATCTTCCGGCTGACCACTACCGGGCGCAGGCTGCGTTCGGCGGCGTTATTGTCCGGCGGCGCCGCCGGTTCAGCCACGAAGACGAAGAGCTCTTTGACGTGGCGTTCAATGCGTCGGCATAGCTTGGCCTGGGTTGCCGATGGGTCATCCAGGTAGGGTCGGCAGATGGACAGCAGCCGTTGTTCCAGGGCCAGCTGGGTCGCCCGCCGTCGCTGCTGCGACGGGTGCGTGAAGGCCTTGGCCTGGACATAGAGACGGTGGACGGCGTCGGCCCACTGTGCCAGTGGCGCGTCATCAGGGTAGAGAGTACGCCGGTCGTGGATGTCCCGCAGCAGGTGAGCCCAGCAGCGTTGTTTGGGGCCGTCGTAGTGGTGGTAGGCGGCGTAGAAGTCGCTGACCAGCACACCGGATAACTCCTCGCCCAGGACTTCATCCACCACCGCCTTGCCCCGACCCCGTCGCAGGAAGTACCGCTCGGTGGGAGTGCTGAAGGTCCAGACGTAGCCGTTGCTGCCGTTCTCCCGCCAACCGGTCTCATCGGCATGGACCACCGGACTGCCTCGGATCCGTTCCACTATATCGGCCATCGCAGCCTGGGCCTGCTGAGCCACCCGCTTCGTGGCGTCCACGATGGCGCCCGTGCTGAGGCGCAGCCCATGCACGGCGCCCAGGTACCACCGGATGGTGCGGAAGGGCAGCCGGGCCTCTTCCCTAAGCGCGGCAATCAGACTCATTACGTTGATCCCCAGACGCTGCCGCCCCAGCGCCACGCCGTCCAGTTGCGCCGGTGGCACACAGCGGCGTCGGCAGCCCGGGCAGACGCGGGCGATGTAAGCGTGCTCGGTAATCTGCACCGGAACTTGGGGCAGGTCAATGACTTCCCGAGTGCGCTGGGTCCAGCCGCCGGCCAGCTGAGTTCCGCAGTCGGGGCACTGTTCCAACGCGTGCTCCACCCGCCGGGTCGGCGTCATGCGGGTACGGGCAAAACCGTGGGGACGGCGCTGGCGTGGCCCTTTGGGCTGGGCCGGTTTCCGCTCGGCTTTGGGCTTCAGACCGGGCATCCGACCCGAGCCGCTTGGCTTGGCCGGCCCCTCCAATTGGGCAATCCGTTTCTCCAACCGCTCGATGATCGCCTGTTGCCGGACGATAATGGCAATCAGGGCATCGCGGTCGGCAGTCTTGAGGTCAATTTCCGTATCCATACCCACTATATGACACAACCACCACCGGCAGCGCAAGGCTCCCAGAACCCCTTTCGGCCAATCCACCTCACCAACTCTGAACAGTTACGGTTTCAGTTTGAACCTGACGAACCGACCGGCGCGGTCGGTCAGTGCCATTACTTTGGTAGTCAGCCCACCTCGACTGCGGCCAATTGCTTGAACAATTTGGGATTCATCGGGTGGGCGGCCTCTTTTGGGGCGCCTGCCCCGTGCTGGTGAACTTTGACAAAGGCGCCGTCCACCATTATGACTGCCCAGTTGAGCACGTCGGCCAGAGACGAGAAAACGGCTTCAAAGACGCCGATTTTGACCCAGCGGTTGAAACGCTGGTACACGGTGCCCCACTTATACCGAATTGCGGAGGGAGGTCGCGCCAGGGTGCGCCGGTGCGGGCAATCCAGAGGATGCCTTCAATAGTGGTACGATGGCTCTGCGCGTAGGGGCGACCGTTATGGCCGCTTTCGCTCGGCAGGAGTGGGGCGATGCGTTTCCATTGCCGATTTGATAACCTCCTACGTGCCATTTTCCATACTCCAGGTGCGGTTTTTGCAAGCACCTTTACCAGTAGAAATATAGCATATAAGTTCTAGAATGTCAATTTAAGTGGAGTTATCAATCTACCAGAGTTTGTAAACAAGCCCTAGCAATGATGGTTCGCCGACGTGTGTTCAGCCGCATCGAGATTACCAAGTCCCTCGACAAGCTCGGGATGAGCGGGCGCTCATCGCAATGACAGATTAAAGTGGGTACGCGTGAGTCGTTAGGGTGTGCTGACAAATACCGTCATTCCCGCGAATGCACCGTCATTCCAGTGAAAGCGGGAATCCAGTGGCGGAAGTCGTTAATCACGGTTCCGATTCTTTCAGCATACCTTGGCGAGCATCAGGGTCGATGGCGGGGTGTTTCCAACAGATGTATGGCGGGGTTATAGAGCAATCAATGCCGGGACGGTTCACTGCTCCTCGTCCATCTCCGGCATCAGCACAAACTCCGGGTAAGCTTCGATTCCCAGCTCGCCGGCGTCCTGGCCCAGGCGCTCCACCTGGTTGGATACCCGCGCTCCTATCGTCATCGCCATCAACCGCCAGAGCGTCCACGAAACCCCGAACGCGAATGCCCCCACCGCAGCTACTCCCGCCAGCTGCGCCAGGATGTTGCCCCCGGCTACGATGCAGACCGCCAGGGTTCCCCAGATGCCGGCGAACAGATGGGCCGGCACCGCGCCAACTACATCGTCCAGCTTGAGCTTTTCCAGCAGATTGATGCCCGACGTGCAAATGACGCCGCCAACCGCTCCGATGATGATTGCCCAGTAGTGTTCCACAAAATCGGGGCCGGCGGTAATCGAGACCAGCCCGGCGATGGCGCCGTTCAGGCAGGTGAACAGGTCAATGCGACCCAGCAGGGGCCGCGATATGCTCAGCGCAGCGATGACCCCGGCGGCGGCGGCCAGGTTGGTGTTGACCAGCACGTGGCCCATCGCCACCACGTCCGCAGCGCTGCCCAGCGCCAGCTGCGACCCGGCGTTGAAACCGAACCAGCCAAACCACAAAATGAAAACCCCCAGCGTAACCAACAGCACGTTGGAGGGCGGAGTTGGTCTTACCGTTCCGTCTCTGCGGAATTTGCCCAGCCGTGGCCCGATTACCAGCATCCCGGCCAGCGCTGCCCAGCCTCCGGTGCTGTGTACTATGGTCGAACCGGCGAAGTCCTGGAACCCGATGGCGGCCAGCCATCCGCCGCCCCAGGTCCAGGCGCCCACAATGGGGTAGATGAACGCGGTAAGCGCCAGCGTAAAGAGGAAGAACGACCACATATTGACCCGTTCCGCCAGAGTCCCCGACACGATGGAAGCGGCGGTGGCGACGAATACCATCTGGAAGAACCAGTCTGACATTACGGAGTGGCCGTTCTCTACCACAGCTGCTACGACGCTGGTATCCCCGGACACCAGCGCAATCTCGTCGGCGGACGGCCCATAGAGCAACTGGAACGAGCCGATGACGTGCCAGACCTCGGCGTACATCAGGTTGTAGCCGATAAAGTAGAAAGCAAGCCCGGCAATGGAGTACAGCCCGATATTCTTCATGCAAATCATCGAGGCGTTCTTGGTGCGCACCGACCCTGATTCCAGCATGGTAAAACCGGCGCACATCCACATCACCAACGCGCCCCAGACCAGGAAGGAGAAGGTGTTGAGGATGAACTGCGTTTCCTCGTCCACGCCGGCGGCATGGGCTACCGATGGCCAGACCAAAAATGCCGCCACCGGAACGATAATCGCTCCAAACATGGCGGCGACGGAGTAACGACGGGAAAGTGTCATTTGGCTGCGGTTCCAATCGGCTGCGGTTCCAATCGGCTGCGGTTCCAATCGGCTGCGGTTCCAATCGGCTGCGGTTCCAATCGGCTGCGGTTCCAGGCGGCTGCGGTTCCAGGCGGCTGCGGTTCCAGGCGGCTGCGGTTCCAGGCGGCTACGGTTCCAGGCGGATGGTATCGCCCACGTTGATGTCGCCGCCTTGCAACACGACGGTCAGAATGCCCCGCCGCCCAAAGATTTCCTGCTGCAGGCCGGGTATCAGCGCGTCCATCTTCTGGCAGGGTTCGCAGTCGCCGGTCACCTCCAGCGTAACGTGGTTGGCTTCCGTGCCGATGAAGAACACGTTGCCCTGGGTGGCCTGGGACAAGTCCATGCCGGCGACGGTGATGTTTTCCTTGACCTGTCCGGGTTGAAGGCCGTATTTGTCCAGGGTTTCCTGGTCCATAACCAGCACCTGGCGCAAGTTCCTGGGGTTGCGGCTGCGATCACCGTCCAGGCCTTCTGCGGAGATTGCGCGCGCAGACTCCACCGGATCGGAGGGTGTGCCTTTGACGCGGGCGATGTGGAGATTCACGATGTTACCGGATTGCATGAAGTGTCTCCTCGGATTGGCTTCGGATTCGGATGGGCATTCAGATAGCGGGATTGTAATGTACGGCGGGAAAGGTTGGCAAACGCTGCGGCGCGACGGAGACCGGCCGCAGCCCCGGGTTCCGGGATTGCTCGGTAGCCGGCGGCCCTCGCCTTGGGTAGAATGCAGGCCAATCTACCCTCCGGCGCTGGCCGGGGTACTGCGAGGACCTGTTATGGCTTACGAGTTTATCAAGACGGAAGTGGTGGACGGCGTGCTCGTGATGACGATGCACGACCCGCCGACGCGGAACGCCTTGGGCATCCAGATGGCCGCCGAGATGTTCGAGCGGCTGGACGAATTTGAAAACAACCCGGAAGAACGCGTTTTGCTGCTGACCGGCACCGATCCGTCGTTTTGCTCCGGCGCCAACGTGCGCGGGTTCCGCCAGCGCATTGAGGAACGGGAAGGTCAGGCGGAGGATGAACCGCTGACCTGGGGCAAGATGGAATATATGCAGGGGCGCCGCCAGAGCGTCGAAAGCGGGCCGCGCGTCAACTTCGTACCGCTGCGCATCCACAACCTGCAGAAGCCTTCGATTGCGATGGTAAACGGGCCGGCGGCCGGGGTCGGCTGCGGCCTGGCGCTGTCGTGCGACATCAGGGTGGTTGGCGACAGCGGGAGGTTGTCGGAGCGGTTCGTCCTCAACGGTCTGATTCCGGGGGACGGCAGTTGCTGGCAGTTGCCCAAGCTCATCGGCACCAGCAACACGTTGCTGCTGCAGTACACCGGGGACTGGATGGGCGGCGAAGACGCGGTGCGCATCGGGTTGGCCAGCAAGAGTTTCCCCGACGACCAGTTGATGGAAGGCGCTATGGAGTTGGCGACGCGCATCGCCAAAGGGCCGACGGTGGCCCATTCCCTGACCAAATACCTGGTGCAACAGAGCATGGATCTGACTTTCCGGGAAGCGCTGGAAATGGCGTCGGCGGCGCAGGAGCACGTGCGGCGGACGGAAGACCACAAGATTGCCGTGCAGTGGTTCCTGGACAAAAACCGCGGTATGCCGCCGTTCGTGGGCCGATAGTTTCGATTCGCACCAAAATCCGTGTGGTTTGGCCCTTGACGGGCGCCAGAGTGGCCCCTATAATCCTTTTTTACCAACTGAATCGAAACGGGTTTCCGAGGAAACCTGTTGAGCCGGAGCCGGAAGGCTCCAGAGCGCGAGCAGTTGGGCAGATTAACAACTGAATAGGAAGTTTTGAACTGTAAGAACCGAGTCTAGTGAATTTGAAGTTCCTAGCGTGGGTCAAATTATTAAGGGCTTACGGTGGATGCCTTGGGACCAAGAGCCGATGAAGGACGCGGTAAGGCTGCGAAAATCCTCGACGAGCCGTCTAACAGGCGCAGTCGGGGGTGTCCGAATGGGGAAACCTGTGCTGGTGATGAGCCGGTACACTCCGAAAGGAGGGGTAAGTGGGGGAACTGAAACATCTAAGTACCCCGAGGAAAATAAATCAACCGAGATTCCCTCAGTAGTGGCGAACGAACGGGGAATAGCCTAAACCGTAGCGACCAAACGGCATGAGGGCCTGTGTCGCTGCGGGGTAACAGGACGTTTCTGGGATCGCCTCATCAGATCCTGAGGAGTTACAAACTCCATTTCTAGCCGAAAGACCTGGGAAGGTCTGCCATAGAAGGTGACAGCCCGGTAGGCGAAAGGGATGGAGCTCCTGAAGCAGATCCTAAGTACCATGGGACACGAGAAATCCTGTGGGAAGTAGGGGGGACCACCCTCCAAGGCTAAATACTCTTGGTCACCGATAGCGTACCAGTACCGTGAGGGAAAGGTGAAAAGAACCCCTAGCGGGGAGTGAAATAGACCTGAAACCGTAAGCCTACAGAATGTCGGAGCCCTGTAAAGGGTGACGGCGTGCCTATTGAAGAATGATCCGGGGACTTACTGTGTGGAGCGAGGTTAAGGGACTGTAGTTCCGGAGCCGTAGCGAAAGCGAGTCTTAATAGGGCGACCAGTTCCATGTAGTAGACCCGAAACCGGGTGAGCTACCCATGGCCAGATTGAAGGTTCGTTAACGCGGACTGAAGGATCGAACTCGTAGCTAGTACAAAAGCTTGGGATGAGCTGTGGGTAGAGGTGAAATGCCAATCGAACCCGGAAATAGCTGGTTCTCCCCGAAATGCATTTAGGTGCAGCCTCGGGAACTAGGAGGACGGAGGTAGGGCACTGAATGGGCTAGGGGGCGTGAGCCTACCAAACTCAATCAAACCACCAATGCCGTTCTGCCGATACCCGGGAGTGAGACAGTCACAGATAAGTGCGATTGTCGAAAGGGAAACAGCCCAGACCACCGGCTAAGGCCCCCAAGAGTAGACTAAGTGGGAAACGAGGTGGGGTTCCCAAAACAGCCAGGAGGTTGGCTTAGAAGCAGCCACCCTTTAAAGAGTGCGTAATAGCTCACTGGTCGAGGGATCCTGCGCGGAAAATGTATCGGGGCTAAAGTTTGCCGCCGAAGCCGTGGATGTACAGGTGCAAGTCGGAAAGAGCCGAGACTGCGGACAATCCTTCGGGATGGTTCAACGTTTTGGAACTGGAAAGCTTGATTTCTGCCTGGGCATGGTAGGGGAGCGTTCCTCGTGCAGCGAAGGTGAATCGTGAGGTTTGCTGGAGCGCGGGGAAGTGAGAATCCCGGAATGAGTAGCGTAAATCAGGGTGAGAATCCCTGACACCGAAAGCCCAAGGTTTCCTACGCAACGTTGTTCGGCGTAGGGTTAGTCGGTCCTAAGCCGTAGGCAAGAGCCGAAGGCGATGGACAGCAGGTTAATATTCCTGCACCGCTATTGTTTCGCTTTAAAACCAAGGAGGGGTGCGGAAGGCTAGGCGGGGCGTGCCCATTGGACATGGTGCGTCCTTGCTTGTAGGCGTGCCGGGGCAGGCAAATCCACCCTGGTGATAAGCTGAGGAGTGAGGGAATCCTAACCTACGGGAAGGGAAATCTCGTTGATGCCACACCGACAAGAAAAGCTTCGTGGTTATGGAGCCGTAGCGACCGTACCGTAAACCGCCACTGGTGGGCTAGGATAAACGTCCTAAGGTGTTCGAGCTAACCTCCGCTAAGGAACTAGACAAAAGGGCCCTGTAACTTCGGGAGAAAGGGCCCCCTGGAAGGTGAAGCCACTAGCTGGTGGAGCGTTCTGGGGGCGCAGAGAAGAAGGCCGGGCGACTGTTTAACAAAAACACAGGTCTGTGCTAAGGGGAAACCCTACGTATACAGGCTGACGCCTGCCCAGTGCCGGAAGGTTAAGGGGCGGTGTGCAAGCACCAAACTGAAGCCCCGGTGAACGGCGGCCGTAACTCTAACGGTCCTAAGGTAGCGAAGTCCCTTGTCGGGTAAGTTCCGACCCGCATGAATGGTTGAACGACTTGGCCATTGTCTCGGCGGAGGGCTCGGTGAAATTGCGGTGCCCGTGAAGACGCGGGCGACCCGCGGCAGGACAAAAAGACCCCGTGGAGCTTTACTGTAGCCTGGCATTGGGCCGGGAGCTGTCATGTGTAGGATAGGTGGGAGACTTTGAAGCGCTTACGCCAGTAAGTGTGGAGTCGCCGTTGAAATACCACCCTTGGCTGTTTTTGGTTCTAACCCCAGCACAACTGGGGAACAGTGTTTGGTGGGCAGTTTAACTGGGGCGGTTGCCTCCAAAAAAGTAACGGAGGCGCCCAAAGGTTCGCTCAGGACGGATGGAAATCGTCCTTAGAACGCATTGGCATAAGCGAGCTTGACTGCGAGACCTACAAGTCGAGCAGGGACGAAAGTCGGGCAAAGTGATCCTACGGCACCGAGTGGAAGGGCCGTGGCTTATCGGATAAAAGCTACCCCGGGGATAACAGGCTTATCTCGCCCAAGAGTTCACATCGACGGCGAGGTTTGGCACCTCGATGTCGCCTCGTCCCATCCTGGGGCTGTAGGAGGTCCCAAGGGTTCGGCTGTTCGCCGATTAAAGGGGTACGTGAGTTGGGTTCAGAACGTCGTGAGACAGTTCGGTCTCTATCCGCCGTGGGCGTAGGAGGCTTGAGGGAACCTTTCCCTAGTACGAGAGGACCGGGAAGGACAAACCTATGGTGTTCCAGTTGTTCCGCCAGGAGCAGCGCTGGGTAGCCATGTTTGGCAGCGATAAGCGCTGAAGGCATCTAAGCGCGAAGCATCCCCCAAGATTAGGCCTCCCTCCCTGCTTCGGCAGGGGTAAGACAGCAGCGAGACTAGCTGCTTGATAGGCCGGATGTGTAAGGCTGGTAACAGCTTCAGCAAACCGGTACTAACCAGTCGAGCGATTTGACCCACGCTAAGAGCTTCAAAATCTCTTGGCTCGGTTCGGATCGTTTATAGATCAAGTTCAAACTTCCTGTTCAGTTGGCTTCATCACTGCGGGGTGGAGCAGTGGCAGCTCGTCGGGCTCATAACCCGAAGGTCGTTGGTTCGAGTCCAACCCCCGCTACCAAAGTCGTAATCAAAAGGCCCCGGCATCCCCGGGGCCTTTTCGCTTACGACCGGGAGCCTCGCCGGATCAGGTTACATTGAAAATCCAGCGAGCGATTTCAAAGGTGAACCCGGGCAGCACTCCCTCTCCGGAAATCGTCTCCGGGTTTTCCAGCACTTCCGGTTCCTCCTGACCTTCCCGGTAGATGTAAACCCGACGGTTTTGCGGGTCGATGAGCCAGCCCAGCCGGGCGCCGTTCGCCAGGTAGAGCTGCATCTTGGCCCGCAGCGGCGCGACATTATCCGAACCGGAGCGAATCTCCACCACGAAATCGGGACACAACAGTATCCATTGCCCAGATGGTTGGTCATGAATTTCCCACCGTTCCGGCGAAATCCAAGCGGCGTCCGGGGATAGAACACTACCGTTTGGCATCCGATATCCGGCAGAGGATCCGGTCGATACGCCGCCGAACCCTCGTCCCCAAACCCCTAGGTCTATCGAAAGGTTATTCTCGTGGGAACCCGAAGGGAACATGGTGGGCGGCATTATGATTATTTCTCCCTCCGGGCTCAGCTCGAATTGCCAGGGGCTTTGCCGGTTGTGCTGGCAGAAATCCGCAAACAGCTTTTCCAGGTCTCGCCCTTTGACCGAGATGCCCAGGTGTCTGGGATCAAGCACGAAGGCTTTATCGGGTACGATGCGCGTGCCCAAACCGGAGGTCATGATGCCGCTCCTATTCACCAAGGGGTCTGGTGTTAGTCCGCCGCCGGCACTCCGGAGGCTTCCAGGCGGTGCACCACGTCGTAGGTGTGGAACTCGCCCGGGCCCAGCAGGAAATCGGGCGGGCCGCCGGCGTGGGCCGAGCGGAACGCGTCGCTTTTCACCCAGGTCTGATGATGTTCCTCGTTCTCCCAGTGGGTTACGACCAGGAAATCCTCGTGGTCTGGGGTCTTGGTCATCTTCCAGAGTTCAAAGCTGATGAAGCCGGGATGATCCTGCACGGAGCCGCGGGCCTTGAACATACTTTCGAGGGTGTCCCCGTAGCCGGTTTTTACCTGGATGCGGTTGGTTGCGATGAACATGATGGCCTCCTGTCGAGTCCGGTGTGGGTTGGGTTGGCTAATCTTCGGGTTCTTCAAACCGCCGTGAGGTCGGCCAATTGCGGCAGGGTTGCTTTAGCCAGGAGTTCCAGCGAGCGCAGGCCCCTGGCGCGGTCGGCTCCCCAATCGTGGCAAAGGACCAGCAGCGTGCCAAAGCCGCCGGTGTCCTCGTACAGCTGTCGGATTTGGCGGGCGCACTCGTCGGGGTCGCCAACTATCCAGAAGTTGTCCAGCATATACTCCGGCGTCAGGGCGGAATCCGGCAGGTCGGGGCTGGTTTTGATGCCGTCGAGTCCCCGCTGGCCGTGGCCCAGCAACGGAATGAAGTACTTGTTGAACGTGGTGGCCGGCGGACCGGACATCACTTCCTGCACCGCCTGCTCAGTTGTGTCCGCCACGTAGACTTCACGGGCAATGCGCCACTGCGACCTGGATACGGAACGGCCGCCGGTTTGAGCGCCGCGAGTGTAGGCGTCCCAATGGTTGGGTAGATGGGTGTGGTGCAGGAACAGGGTGCTCATGGGCCACCATCCCATCTCGCCGGCGACTTCGAGAGTGGGCGACAATGGGCTGCTGCCCGCGACGGCGATGGGCGGGTAGGGTTTCTGAAAGGGGCGCATATGGTAGGCCAGGCCCAGCTCGGGACGCGATGCGGGCACCTTTACGTCGTAATGCTCGCCCTGGAAGTGGAAACCTGCCGGGTCATCGCTGGTCCACATCTTGACGATGAGTTCGGCGGCCTCGCGCATTTTGCTGCGCTGCTGGCCCGATTCTCGGCTTGACCCGAACAGCTCCGAGTCGGTGGGCACACCACCCGAGCCGATGCCGAAGAAGAAACGCCCTCTGGCCAGATGGTCCAGCATCGCCATGCGGTGGGCAATCATCACCGGATCGTGGAAAGCGAGCAGGGAGACCCCCGTGCCCATAATCAGGTTCTTCGTAACTCCCAACGCCCGCGATATGAACAGGTCAGGGGCCGGCATATTCTCCCACTCAGTGGTGAAATGTTCGCCAATCCACGCCTCGGAATAGCCCAGCTCATCGGCAAAGGCCATCAACTCCAGATCTTCGTCGTAGGTATCGGCGTGGAGCCGACCCGGCGGGTGCAGGGGCATATTGAACAGGCCGAGCTTCATGTTAGTCACTCCGGAATGATGGATAGTCGGTTTCCGGTTAGAGGGATTGGGCGACCTTGCCCAGTAACGAGATGGTGCGCTCCATCGCCCCCTCCGGATCATCACCGGCCAGAACCGGAGTTACCAGCAATTCGGTCATGCCCATGTCCAGCATTGTCGTCATGCGTTCGCCGACGGTGTCTTCATCTCCGGTCAAAACGGTGGCGGCGATCATCGCGTCGCTCCAGGTTTCCTCGGCCGCCTCCGGGTAGCCGGCGGCAGCCCACATCCGTTGGTAGAAAGGCATACGCGGGTAGTTAGATAGCTGCTGCTGCACGGCCAGACGAATGGCGCCTTCGTCGTCGCTGATGCAAACCGGCGCGTGGGCGATGAGCGGCGGAGTTTCGCGTCCGGCCTGGTCGGAGCCCCGGCGCATGGCCGGCAGGGCCTTGTCGCGCAGATAAACCGCCGGCGATACCCAGCTGATGGCTCCGTCGGACAGCTCGCCGCACAGCTCAAAGGAGCCTTCCTGCAGGGCCGAGGCCATCACGGGTACGTCCACCGGCCTGGGGATGCTGGCGTGGGCGGTATATTCCTGGCCGTCGAAATCGACTGCGCCCGTATGCAGCAGATCCCGCAGGATTTGCAGATATTCGCGCAAGTTGGTCAACGGGGCGCGCAGATTGAATCCGAACATTGAGCGCATGGAAGGGCGATGGCTGGGGCCCAGGCCAAGACGCAATCGGCCCGGCGCCAGCTGGTCAATGACCTGCACCTGCTGGGCCACGACGATGGGATGCCTCGGATAGGTGGGGACGATAGAGGTTCCGTAGAGGATGTTATCCGTTTGCACGGAAGAGGCTGCGAAGAGCGTCAGCGCGTCCAACCCGGTTCCGCCGGTGGTGAGCCAGGTGGCGTTGATGCCGGCGGCTTCGGCGCGCCGCATGAGGTCCAGAGATGCTTCAGCGCTGGGAGCGCCGGCGTGCAATCCGATTCGTTTGGTAGCCATTGCCTTACCTCGCTGGGATGCGTTGTTGTCGTACGTTGTTGGGATACGTTTTTGGGGCCTTTTTATAAGTGCCGGAGATGGTCATATCCTAACATCTGCCACTGGTTTTGTACTGCTGCCGGTTTTGTAGCGGGAAAAAGCGGCGGGAGGCCGGCGCCGCTCCCGCGCCAACCGGTTCAGGCTTCGCCGACGCCCGGAGCGTAGTCGGCGCCAATGTGCCCCGAGGCTTCCAGGGCGGAGTATTCGGCGGCGCTGTAACCGAGCAGGTCGCGATATACGTACTCGTTGTCCTGGCCGAGCATCGCCGGCCCCCGGCGAATGCCCAGCGGGGTATCGGACATCCGGAAGAGCGGGCCTGGGTACAGGTGGGTGCCGCAGTCGGCCTGGGATGCTTCCCTGAAAAACTCCCGACTCTCTATGTGGGGATCGGCGAAGGCGTCCGCCTGATTCATCACTGCCCCAGCCGGCACACCCGCTTCTTGCAGAATGTTCATTGCCACGGTGGGGTTTTTGGCGCGCGTCCAGACGGCGATGTGCTGGTCGATTTCGTCCTGGCGGGCCGCCCGCGCCGGTGCATCCGCCAGACTCGTATCTGATGCCAGCTGGGGCGCTCTGATTACGTCGCACAACGCCAGCCATTGCTGATGGTCGTAAACCGTGATGACCAGCCATCGGTCATCTCCGGCACACGGGTAGCAGTTCTGAAGTGCGGTGGGATGGCGGTTGCCCAGCGGCCCGTGGGTGCGCCCGTTCATGGCGTAGTCCAGGTAGTATTCTCCCAGATAGGGCAAGAAGTTCTCGGCCTGGCCGAGTTCCACCAGTTGGCCTTCCCCGGTGCGTTTGCGGTGGCGCAGCGCGGCCAGGACGGCAAACGCCCCCTGGACACCGGCGGCGGCGTCCGACATCAGCACCGTGGTGTTGTAAGACGGGTCGGTGTCGGCATAACCGCGCAGCTGGGTGTGGCCGACCACGCCTTCGATGTGGACGCCGTGAGCGCGGAAGTCGCGGTACGGGCCGGTGCTGCCGTAAGCCGGCATCCGCAGCATGATGAAATCGTCCTTGACCGCTTTCAGGGATTCGTAGGAGATGCCCAGCTTTTCCATGGTCTCGGTGGGGTTGTTCTCGATGAGCGCATCGCTGACGGCGACCAGGCGGTCAAAGACTTCCCGTCCGCCGGGCTCCAACAGATTCACCGTCATGCTGCGTTTGTTGCGGGCGTGGGAGTTGAACATCGGCGAGCGATTGAAAGGGCGCTCGCCGGGCACGCGGCCCGGAGTGCCACCGGAGTAGAGCGGCAGGTTGTCGATGACGGCCTGGGGCGGATGCGGCGCGGCGCCCCTGGTCAGCGGCACGAACGTGTTGGTAGATTCGACCCGTATGACTTCGGCGCCCAGATCGGCCAGGAATGAACCGCAATAGGGGCCGGCCCAAACCACGGTGATTTCCAGTACGCGCAGTCCTTCTAATGGTAGGTGGCTCACATTTCTGCCTATTCAGCGATATGCGCGGTGTGGGGTTCAGAGAATGCCGATGGAGCGAGTATCCCGTTTATGCTATTAGCTGCCGCGGCGAAAAGGGTTAGGCATATTCCGCAAACCGTGTTCTGCAACCAGACGTACCAAGTCTCTGGCTGACGAAAAATTGCCTTGCGCGACAGCCCTCGCTATTCCTGCTACATCAAACGAGGAAATGGACCTGACGTTAGCGGCTGTAACGGCGATATCGCCGGTGGCTTGCTTAGCGTTTGACGCAGTTTTGGCGGCGTCGGCCGCAGCAGTGTGCAGGTTAGCAGCAATGTCTTCGGAGACGGCTGCCAGATCAGATGCGACCTTGGCGATATCGCCGGTGGCTTGCTTGGCGTTTGATGCGGTTTTGGCGGCGTCGGCCGCAGCAGTATCCAAGTTGGTAGCAATGTCTTCGGAGACTGCCGCCAGATCGTACGATACCTTGGCGCTAGCCGCCGAGGTCGCTTCCAAGTTGCCAAGAATGCGCCACAATCGCGGAAGGAATACTACGATTGCAACGGCTATGATACCGCAGGTTATCGCTATTGCAATGGCGGCGACAATTACTGCTACGGCCATATAGATTGCCTCCTATTGGTCGTCGCCGGGACACGATGAACGGTCGGGTTGCTACGAGGTTGAGAGCGTTATCGCGCCTTCGTCAGCAAGGCTGGCGATTTCGGAATCCGCGTACCCCAGCTCGCCCAGTATTTCCAGCGTGTGCTGCCCCAGCAGTGGGGCTGGATTTCGCATTTGCCACGGCGATTTGGACATCATAAAGGGACGACCGGGGTAGCGCAGGTTGCCGGCCGCCGGGTGGTCGGCGGCTGCGAAGGCCCCGCGCCCGTTGAAGGATGGATCAGCATCCAGGTCGGCCATGGTGTTGATGGGGCCGGACAGAACCCGGTTGGCCTGCGCGGCTTGCCAGGCTTCGGCGCGGTTGCGTTCCAGTATCCAGGGCAGAAAGTGTTCGGATTCGAACTCGTCCTGCATTGCCGGGTTGCCCTGGCTGTTGGGGTCTTTCCAGCGCTCCGTAGTCAGCTCTGCCGGGTTGCCCAGCATCGCCACGGCCCGCGGGAAGTACATTCGGCTGCCGTTGATTTGCAGGTAGCCGTCGGCGCACGGATACACCGCGTTGGGATACCCGCCGGAGCCGCCCGACGCCGGCCGGTGGCTGATTTCTCCGGTGTACTGATGGGCGAGCAGGGCGCTTTGGCGGCGGTCGACGGAACCCAACTGGGTTTCCAGGATGGATACGTCAATGTGTTGCCCAGGCGGTTCTTCGTCCGGGTCGAGCCCGAAGGAACCGACCAGACTGGCCCCCATCGTGGCAACGGCCGCCACCGCTCCCGCCTGGTAAAGTCCAACGTTGCCGCCCAGCTTGAGCGGTTCGCGATCCGCGAGGCCGGTGGAGTGCATCTCTCCGCCCATGCCATAGAAAACGATTTCGGAGCCTCGGTAATCTCGGTACGGGCCGGTTTGCCCAAAGTTTGAGATGCTGGTGTAGATGAGGTCGGGATTAACCTGGCTCAACTGGGCGTATGAAATGCCCAGGCGGTCGGCGACGCTGGGTCGGAAGTTTTCCACGACGATGTCCGCCCATCGGGCCAGTGCGGTGACGATGTCCGAGGCGGCGTTGTTTTTCAGGTCAACGGCGATGCTGCGCTTGTTGGTGTTCAGATGCAGGAACAGTCCGCTCTTTTCCGGATGGCGGACATCGCCGGGGAACGGGCCAATCCGGCGCGCGCCGTCTCCGCCGGGCGGTTCGATCTTGATAACGTCAGCGCCGAAATCGGCCAGAAGTTTGGTGCAATAGGGGCCGGCAATATAGTGGGTGAAATCGAGGACTTTCAGGCCAGCCAGCGCTCCGTCAGGCATAGTTCCACATCCTGCCGCTTTTGCAGTGCGGTGCGTAACTGTTCAGGGTTGAGGGGAAGTGAGTAATTGTCGGCAGGCGGTGAGGGGGTTCAAGCCTTGGGCCCGCCAGGTGCCGAAGATTGACGCCAGCGTCATCTTGGTTGCAGTGCCCTGGTTTGAGCGCGTGCCACCACTGATCTTCCGGCTGACCACTACCGGGCGCAGGCTGCGCTCGGCGGCGTTATTGTCCGGCGGCGCTGCCGGTTCAGCCACGAAGACGAAGAGCTCTTTGACGTGGCGTTCAATGCGTCGGCATAGCTTGGCCTGGGTTGCCGATGGGTCGTCGAGGAATGGCTGGCAGATGGCGAGCAGTCGTTGTTCCAGGGCCAGCTGGGTCGCCCGCCGTCGCAGCAGCGACGGGTGCGTGAAGGCCTTGGCCTGGACATAGAGTTGGTGTACGGCGTCGGCCCACTGTGCCAGTGGCGCGTCATCAGGGTAGAGAGTACGCCGGTCGTGGATGTCCCGCAGCAGGTGAGCCCAGCAGCGTTGCTTGGGGCCGTCGTAGTGGTGGTAGGCGGCGTAGAAATCGCTGACCAGCACACCGTAGAACTCCTCGCCCAGGACTTCATCCACCACCGCCTTGCCCCGACCCCGTCGCAGGAAGTACCGCTCGGTGGGAGTGCTGAAGGTCCAGACGTAGCCGTTGTTGCCGTTCTCCCGCCAACCCGTTTCGTCGGCATGCACCACCGGACTGCCTCGGATCCGTTCCACTATATCGGCCATCACAACGTGAGCCTGCTGAGCCACCCGCTTCGTGGCGTCCGCGATGGCGCCCGTGCTGAGGCGCAGCCCATGCACGGCGCCCAGATACCACTGGATGGTGCGGAAGGGCAGCCGGGCCTCCTCCCGCAGGGCGGCAATCAGGCTCATTACATTGACCCCCAGACGCTGCCGCCCCAGCGCCACGCCGTCCAGTTGCGCCGGTGGCACACAGCGGCGTCGGCAGCCCGGGCAGGTGCGGGCGATGTAAGCGTGCTCGGTAATCTGCACCGGAACTTGGGGCAGGTCAATCACTTCCCGAGTGCGCTGGGTCCAGCCGCCGGCCAGCTGAGTTCCGCAGTCGGGGCACTGTTCCAACGCGTGCTCCACCCGCTGGGTCGGCGTCATGCGGGTGCGGGCGAACCCGTGGGGACGGCGCTGGCGTGGCCCTTTGGGCTGAGCCGGTTTCCGGTCGGCTTTGGGCTTCAGACCGGGCATCCGACCCGAGCCGCTGGGTTTGGCCGGCCCCTCCAATTGGCCAATCCGTTTCTCCAACCGCTCGATGATCGCCTGTTGCCGGACGATAATGGCTTGCTGCCGGACAATGCTGGCAATCAGGACATCCCGGTCGGCAGTCTTGAGGTCAATTTCCGTATCCATACCCACTATATGACACAACCACCACCAGCAGCGCAAGGCTCCCAGAACCCCTATCGGCCAATCCACCTCACCAACTCTGAACAGTTACTGCGGTGCGATACAATTGCACAAATTCGTTTGAGGGTCAACCAAATGGCTGCTCTCACGCGTAGCTACTTTAATCTGTGATTGCGAGGAGCATAACGAGGTGGCAATCTCAATGAGGTTGAGCACACGTCGGCAAACCGCCGTTACTACGACGACGAGATTGCCACGCTACGCTCGCAATGACAGATCAAACTGGTTACGCGTGAGAATGGTTGCAGGGAACAATGCCGGTTTTTGAGTACGCCAGGATTTTACCGTGCCCGCTTGACGAAGCATGGGCTCCGCTGGTGGATTTTCCCAGCCGGCCGGCGCACTCCGAACGGTACCGGCAAGCCGACTTGCCTGATGGCGGTGCGCTGGCGCCGGGCCACCGCATCCAGTTGCAAATCGCCCGCGACCGCTTCACCAGCGTGGTTACTCTAGTGGAGGGCCCGCATCAGCTGGCTCACCGCACCACCGGGCCGGGCTTCTGGGTGGAATACCGTTACAATCTGCGAGTCTGCGACGACGCCGACCCTGGGTATTCGTCCGAAGATTTAGGCCGGGGACATCTGACGATTACTACGGAATACGGCGGCTGGTTTGGAACCATCATCGCCAGGCTAAGGCCCGGCGCCTGCCGACGCTACGTCGTCGACGAGATGGACGCCATAGTCTCGGCGGCGGAATCGGTGGTAGCAGAACCGGTCGAGGATGGCTAGTTTCCCGCGTGCGGGTGGACGCCCCATTACTCACCTGAACCGCATAACATAACCGGACAATACTATTTTGGAGACCGCAGTGACCGCATCCGAACACGTACCAACCCAACCAATCGCGCCCCAGCGCCCACACACCATTACCACGCACGGCGACGAGCGGGCTGACCCCTGGTTTTGGCTCCGCGAGCAAGATGACCCGCAGACGATGGAGTACCTGCGAGCCGAAAATGCCTTCACCGAAGCATTTATGCAGCCGCTGGAAGCGTTGCAAGAGGCCATCTACGCCGAGATTCGCGGTCGCATCAAGGAAGATGACAACACCGTCCCTGAAAAGGAAGGCGACTTTTACTACTACGTGCGCTTCGAGGAGGGCGGCCAATATCCGATCTACTGCCGGCGCCAGAGCAGCGACGACGGCCCGGAAACCGTGCTGCTGGATGTGAACCGGCTGGCGGAGGGTCGGGATTACACGCGGGTTGGCGCGTTTCGCAACAGTCCGGACCACAAGCTGGCGGCCTACGGTGTGGACTTCGACGGCTCGGAGCAGTACACCATCAGGCTGCTGGATTTGGAAACCGGGCAGACCCTGCCGGATGCGATTCCTGGTACGTACTACAGCATTGAATGGGCCAACGATAACCGCACGTTTTACTACTCGGTGCTGGACGAGCGCCACCGCCCGGTGAGCATCTACCGGCACCTGCTGGGCACTGACCCGGCGCAGGATGCGCTGGTGTACCACGAAGATGACGCGCGGTTTTTTGTGGGGCTGGGCAAGTCAAACAGCGGCCGCTTCATCTACGTGGTGGCGGGCGGCAACAATATGTCCGAGTGGCGGTTTATGGACGCCAACGATCCGCAGGCCGAACTTACGCTGGTGGAACCGCGGGCGGTGGATTTCGAGTACGACCTGGCCGACCACGGCGACCGGTTCTTGATCAGACACAACGGGGACGGCGCCCGGGATTTCCAGCTGGCGACGGCCCCAATATCCAACCCCGGACGCGCCAACTGGACCGAGTTTATGGCCCATCAGCCGGGCCGGCCCCTGCTGGATTTGGACGCCTACCGGGATCACCTGGTGGTGGCGTGCCGGCAGGATGGCCTGCCGCAGGTGATGATAATGCGGCTGGGCGACAACGATGCGCATTACATCTCGGGGATTGAAGAGGAAGATTTTGCGATGTCGCCGCGTGGCGGCCGGGAGTTCGATACCACGTCGCTGCGCTTTTCCTACACATCAATGAAAACCCCGGCGGCAGTGTACGACTACGATATGGACACGCGGGAACGGGTTTTGCGGAAGCAGCAGGAGATTCCTTCCGGCTACGACGCCGACCGATATGACACCCGTAGAATCTGGGCCACTGCCCGGGACGGCACGTCGGTTCCCATCAGCCTGCTGATGCTGAAGGGCGCACCCGTGGACGGCTCCGCGCCGCTGTATCTGTACGGCTACGGGAGCTACGGCCTGACCATGGAGGCCAGCTTCGGCATCTCCGCCCTGAGTCTGGTCGACCGTGGTTTTGTGTTCGCCATTGCCCACATACGCGGCGGGATGGAGATGGGGTGGGATTGGTACGAGAACGGGAAGTTGCTGAAAAAGCGCAATACCTTCCACGACTTTATTGACTGCGCCGAGCACCTGATTGCCCAGGGATATACGTCGGCGGGCCGTATCGCGGCGGCGGGCGGCAGCGCCGGCGGGATGCTGATGGGCGCGGTGGTGAACGAAAGGCCGGACCTGTTCGGTTGCGTGGTGGCCCATGTGCCGTTCGTCGATGTGCTGAACACCATGCTGGATGATTCGCTGCCGCTGACCACCATGGAGTACAACGAATGGGGCAACCCCAACGATGCCGAATACTACCGCTATATGCGGACTTACTCCCCGTATGACAACGTGCGGCGGCAAGCGTACCCAGCCATGCTGGTTACCGGCGGCATCAGCGACCCGCGGGTAACCTACTGGGAGCCGGCCAAGTGGGTCGCCAGGCTGCGGGATCTGCGTACCGACGAAAACCCGCTGCTGCTGAAAATCCACATGGATTCCGGCCACGCCGGAGCATCGGGCCGGTTCGAGCGCATCAAGGAAGTTGCCGAAGAGTATGCGTTCATCCTCAACGCGTTGGGTTTGGCGACGTAAACGCGTTGGGTTTGGCGATGTAGGACGGGCGCCCGCGGTCAGAGACCGATGAAGCTACGGGCATTTTCTCCCAGGATGCCCTCCACCTGTGGCGAGGTCAGCGGGAGCGACGCCAGGAACTCTGATTCGCTCGCCATGTCAGCCAGGGGGTAATCGGTGCCGAAGCACACTTTGTGGGCGCCGTGTTTGTTGATGATTGCAGTCAGAGTGTCGGCAGTGAGTTCACGCAACGACGGTGGCCAGGTTGTATCGACCAGAATATTCTCCTGGCCCAGCAACACGCGTTCCGCTTCGTCAAGCATATAGAATCCGCCGAGATGCAGGGCGATAATTTTTAGCCGGGAAAAGCGTTGCGCGATGTTCATGATGCGCTGGGGTGCGGCGTAGAGAGGCGTATCGGCGGCGGAGTTCGGCAGCCGCCCCGAATGGATGGCCAGGGTCATGTCTTCGCCCAACTCCTCATACACGGGGAACCACTGCGGGTCGTCGGGGTAAAACCCGTTGATTACCGGGTGCATCTTGATGCCCTTGACGCCGTTGGCGCGCAGATGCCGGATTTCCGCCGCCTTGTCGGTGAGGTCGGGATGCACCGCGCCGAAGGGCGCCAGGGATTCGTCGGCAACGGAAATGAGCCAGTCGTTGGCGGGGCGCACCTGATCGGCGCGGATGGCTACGCCCAGGACGATGGACTTGTCCACGCCGGAAGATGCCATGTGCTCCTTGATGCCGGCCACGGTGTTGGGTGCGATGGGAGCAAAGCCGAGGTCGGATTCCATGTTGCCGGCAACCGCAGCGGCGATACGGTCCGGCCAGATATGGGTGTGAACATCAACGCGCATAATGAGACCTTTTGGGGCACATTTGGGAACGCATCGCAAGAGACGCGTAGAACAGATTAGATTGCGAAACCGCCGTGGTTCCCACGCGAGCGGGAACGACGGAAGGGATGGGAATGACGGTGGTTGCCGTCCATGTGCGGCAGCCCTGGGTGGGAGGGGCGGGTTGTTCCGGTTTTGTGGGTTGTTTTCTCCTGGGTTGTTTTCTGCTGGGCTGATTGGTGTGGGGTTGTTGGGTGAAGGTGTCAGGCGATACGGTTTCAGGCTGGTGTCGGAGCACGGCCAACACTGTTTTGCGCGCAGAGCGATTTTGTCCTAGGCTTGCGTGTCCCGCAGTAAGCCGGCTGGGATGAGCCGGGGTAGTGCGGCGCGCGGCGGTGGTGACTCCCGCTGGGTTCGTCAGGCATCACCGGTGAAAGGCGGCATAGCCCAACTAAACCAATCTGCAAATAACCGACGGCCGTTGCCGACCTGAAACCGTATTCGCCTTTGATATTCGGATGTATATCGGACGATGCCGCTGGCCTGGCGGCGGTTCCGGCCAAGTTCTAGAGGGTTGGCCGGGTTGCCTGACAAGATTCAGGATAGGGGTTTGGGGTTGGGGCGCGCAAGGGGCCGGTGTCACTCATCAGGGGCTTTGCAAAGGCAATTACATACCTATGTACACAAGCCGCTACCTACGCCTGCGTCGCGCTGTCTGTACGGCCCGACCCCGGCGGATATTGCCTTCATTCTCCGGTAGCAGGTATCCGTTCTTGCGATTTTGGTCCTGCAAACCCGATAACGTGATTCGGTCACGCTTTTCCTTGTTGCACGGCGGACATAGCAGTGTGAGATTGTCATAGGAATCCGTTCCACCGTCTGACTTTGGACTAACGTGGTCAACCTCCAACACGCGAGTATCTCCGCCGTAGTTTCGTCCGCAACCCTGACAGAATGGCCCCAAATCCGCCAACAACGTGGCGTGTTGAGTTCGTGGTCGCGGATAACGCACCGCTCGGCCCGTTGGAGTTCGGAGCGCAGGCGTGGCAGGTTCGCCATCATCGGTGCGTGTCGGTGGCGTCGTTTCGTAATGAATATCACCGAAGGTGAGCAGACGTTGTACGGTATTCTGGCTTACGCCATCAACCTTGACCGTTAAGCCTTCGGATTCCAGACGGTTGAGTACCATCTGGTGTGCGCCTTCCCAGATGTCCATGCCTATCCATTGTCGTCCAAGTCGTTCTGCGGCAATAGGCGTCGTAGCACAACCGCAGAAGGGGTCGAGCACAAAATCGCCTTCATTGCTGCTGGCCTTGATGATACGCTCATACAAGGCTAATGGCTTTTGCGTCGGATAACCGGTGCGTTCACTGGACTGGGATGCAACCATTTGTATGTCATCCCAGAGATTCTGAACTGGCTTCCCCTTCAATTCGTCAAGGAACCGCTTGCGTTGGATACGCCCGTTGGGGTTTTGTGGGAAGTGAAGACGCCCTTCCTTCTCCCATTGTTCCATCTTCTCCCTTGATATGGCCCAACCATTCTTGGGTGGCTGGTAGCCTTTGTATTCGTAAATGAGATTCGGGCGGATGGCAGGGTTGGCAAGGTCAGCGATTCTATACCGGCGACCGTTTTCATCAACGTGCCGGAATGTCCGTGCAATGTTCTCCTGATATTGAGGGTCGTCGAAAGAGTATTGAGGAGAGAACGTAGCCCCTGATGTTTTGACGTAAAACAACAACGTATCTGTTGATACACCAAACTTGTTGGACTGATGGACGGTGCTGAAAGACCCGTAACGCCGTTTCCAAATAATCTCGTTTCTGAAGTTGCGCCGGCCAAACACAGCGTCCATGAGCGTTTTTACATAGGCGTGTGCGGTCAAATCAATGTGCAGATACAGGCTACCGTCGTCGGTCAGTATCCGGTGCATTTCCAACAGACGCACACCGAGCCAGCATAGGAACGCCGCCATATCGTCGCCATAGACTTCTTTTGCGGCGGTTATGACCTGCCAGACCTCCGGCTCGTCTCGCTGAATCTGTATCAGCCAATCGTCGTGAATATCCCGACGCCAACTCCAACGGTCGTCAAATCTCGCGCCGGCGGCTGGGCTGTCTGGCGTGGCGTGAAAATCCTTGTCCTTGTTGAACGGCGGGTCAGTGGCAATCAGGTTGACCGTACCGGAGTTGATGCCTTTCAGGAAGTCAAGGTTATCGCCGTGGTAAAGAGTGCGGTTTTCAAAGTTACGTTCAGGCATTGTCAAGTCTCCATTACCAGCATTGTATCAGCCTCGCGACGCCAGGCGGATTGTGTAGTTAGGTATGTAATTGCCTTTCCAAAGTCGTTGGCATTGGAGACGTTATTTTACCGGGATGGACAGTATGAACGGGATGGACAGGATTTTTCTGATGCCCTGGGAACAAGCCCAGGGTCTTGCGATTTTCCCTCTCCCCTTGTTGGAGAGGGCTGGGGTGAGGGGTATGGCCTGCTCCCTGGGATAGTTCCCTTCTTTGCATTTTCACCCTCACCCTAACCCTCTCCCATCAAGGGAGAGGGGATTACATGGAGAAGCGAACGACGCTGGGAACAAGCCGGTGGGGTGGAGTTGTCAACTGATATGCTATTATATTGCGGGAAGCCGGTTAGCACTATGGTGTTGGGATGATTCGGGAAGCCATAACAAATACGGTGGCCGGGCAATCGCTGTCGATGGACGAAGCGGTGGCCGTGATGCGCGAAGTGATGGAAGGGGAAACGACGCCGGCGCAGTTGGGGTCGTATTTGACCGCGTTGTCGCTGAAAGGCGAAACGCCGGAGGAGATTGCCGGCTTTGCCACCGTGATGCGGGAAAAGTCGTTGCGGGTTAACATCGTCGGCCCGGCGGTGGATACCTGCGGCACCGGTGGAGATTTCAAGGGAACCTTCAACATCTCGACCGCGGCGGCTTTTGTGGTGGCCGGCGCCGGCCTGACGGTAGCCAAGCACGGTGGTCGGGCCGCGTCAGGGGCGTGCGGCAGCGCGGATGTCCTGGAAGCCCTTGGGGTGCGCATCGAATTGTCGCCCGCGGCGGTGGAGCGGTGCCTGAACGAAATCGGCATCGGGTTCATGTTCGCGCCGGCGTTCCACCCGGCGATGCGATATGCGGGACCGGTGCGCCGGGAAATCGGTATCCGGACCGTTTTCAACGTGCTGGGGCCGATGACGAATCCCGCCGGCGTATCGTCGCAATTGATCGGAGTCGGCTACCCGGAGGTGGCCGGCAAGATGGCCGAAGTGCTGCGGCTGTTGGGAGCCCACCACGCCATTATCGTCCACAGCGACGACGGCATGGACGAGTTGTCTCTGGGCAGCGATACCACCGGCTGGGAAGTATTGGATGGCGAGTTGCGACCGTACCTGGTGCAGCCGCGCCAATTGGGATTGCCCCTTGCCACCCCCGATGATTTGCAGGGCGGCGACCCGGACCAGAACGCCGCAACCATGCGCCGGTTGCTGGCCGGCGAGGGTGGCCCCATCCGCGATGCCGTAATCCTGAACGCCGGCGCGGCCCTGGTGGCCGGCGATGCAGCGGCGTCGCTGCCGGACGGCATCCCAATGGCGGCGGCGTCAATTGACGATGGCAAAGCGGCGCAAAAACTCGAAGCGCTGATCGAGATGACCCAACGTCTGGCCGAATAGACCGCCGAATAGACTGCCGAATAGACCGGGGGAGACTGAAACGATGCCCAGCATACTGGACAAAATCGTCGCCAAGAAACGTGAGGAACTGGCCGCGGCGGTTGCCAGCACACCGATGGCCGCGCTCCGCGATCTGATCTCCAAGCGGCCAACTGCGCTGGATTTCCCCGGTGCGCTGCGTAAGGATGGCATCAGCCTGATTGCCGAGGTGAAAAAGGCATCGCCATCGAAAGGGCTGCTGCGCGCTGACTTCGCCCCGGTTGCTCTGGCGCAGACGTATCACGAAAATGGGGCATCGGCGATCTCCGTCATCACCGACAGCCATTTTCTGGGTGAACCGGCGCATCTGACGGCGGTGAAGGAAAGTGGAGCGTCAGCAGACTTGCCGGTGTTGCGCAAGGATTTTATCTTTGACGAGTATCAGGTTTACGAGGCGCGGGCGATTGGCGCTGATACCTACCTGCTCATTGTCGATATTTTGTCCGCAGCGCAACTGTCCGAACTGATCGCCGTGGGCAAGTCGCTGGGTATGACGCCCCTGGTTGAGACCCACGACGCCGACGAGATTGCGACCGCGGCAGATGCTGGCGCCGAAGTCATTGGCATTAACAACCGCAACCTGCACACCTTCGTAACCGACCTCGCTACCACGGAACAACTGGCGCGGTTCATCCCGGCCGGCAAGGTTATCGTGAGCGAAAGCGGCATCAGCACGCCCGACGACCTGGCGCGGCTCCAGCTGTACCAAGTTGATGCGGTACTGGTCGGCGAGGCCCTGGTGACTGCGGAGGATACCGGAGCCAGGGTGCGTTCCCTGTCGGGCGTTGCGCTGCCTACGGGTCGATAGGGTGTCAAAGTTCAGGACGATGGTGAAGATCTGCGGGGTGCGTCGGCTGGAAGACGCGCTGACCGCCGCTGATGCCGGAGCCGACTACGTGGGCATGGTGTTTGTCCCCGGTCGGCGTCGCAGGATTGAGCCGGCCGACGCGCGATTGATTGCCAATGGGTTGCGTGAGTCTGCAACTGCCGCGCCCAAATCGGTGGGTTTGTTCGGCGATCAGCCTGTGGACGAAGTGCTGGCAACCATTGCGGTATCAGGGATCGACTACGCCCAGTTGTGCGGCGATGAAAGCACTGACTATTGCCGCGCAGTGCAGCATCGGGCCGGCGTCATCAAGGCGCTGCACGTGCCGGCCGACGCCGGCGATGCGGCTATCCAGGCCCTAGACTGCCGGATTCGTGCGTTTACGGATGCTGGCTGTACGGTTACGCTGGATAGCGAAGTCGTTGGGCTGCACGGAGGAACCGGCCAGTCATTCGATTGGCGGGTAGCGTCGGCGCTGGCCGAGCGCCGGGCGTTTTTGCTGGCCGGCGGCCTGACGCCCGACAACGTGGCCGACGCGGTGGAATCGGTGCGTCCCTGGGGGGTGGATGTGTCCAGCGGGGTGGAAACCGACGGCGACAAGGATGCGGACAAAATCCGGCGGTTCGTGCGGAATGCGCGGGCGGTCGGCCAGGCGTGAGGTTAGGAATTCGATGGCAACTGATACACCAGTGAGACTTCCGGATGATCGGGGCCGGTTTGGAGATTTCGGCGGCAAGTTTGTCCCCGAAACCGTGATGGCCGCACTCACCGAGCTGGAGCTGGCTTATCGCGCGGCCCAGGATGACGCCGGCTTCGCCGAGCAGTTGACGAATTTGCTGGTCAACTACGCCGGTCGACCCACCGCGCTGTATCACGCGGAAAACTTGACCCGGCACTGTGGCGGCGCCAGAATCTACCTGAAACGGGAAGACCTGGCCCACACCGGCGCCCACAAGATAAACAATGCCCTCGGCCAGTGTTTGCTGGCGCAGCGCATGGGCAAGCGCCGGATCATCGCCGAAACCGGGGCTGGCCAACACGGCGTGGCAACCGCCACTGTTTGCGCCATGCTGGGGTTGCAGTGCATCGTGTACATGGGTGTGGAGGACACGGTGCGCCAGTCGCTCAACGTGTATCGGATGCGGCTGTTAGGGGCGGAGGTTATTGGCGTTGAATCCGGAACCCGGACCCTCAAAGATGCCATCAACGAGGCCATCCGGGACTGGGTAACTAACGTGGAAACCACCCACTATCTCATCGGCAGCGTGGTTGGCCCGCATCCGTATCCGATGTTGGTGCGAGATTTCCAGTCGGTAATCGGGCGTGAAGCGCGTGAGCAGATTTTGGCCGCAGAGGGCCGGCTGCCCGATGTGGTGGCGGCCTGCGTGGGCGGCGGAAGCAACGCCATCGGCACATTCTACGAATTCATTGGCGATGAAGGTGTCCGGTTGGTTGGAGTGGAGGCTGCCGGGGACGGGGTCGACACCGGCCGCCACGCCGCAACTCTGACGGCCGGCCGGCCCGGCGTCCTGCACGGCTCAATGTCTTACCTGCTGCAGGATGAGCACGGCCAGGTGCAGGAAGCGCACAGCATCTCGGCAGGCCTGGACTATCCCGGAGTTGGGCCCGAACACAGTTGGTTGAAGGACACCGGCCGGGCCGAGTACGGGTCGGTTACCGACGCAGAAGCGCTGGAAGGGTTTCGCCTGCTGTGCCGCACCGAAGGCATAATTCCGGCGCTGGAATCGGCCCACGCGATTTATCGGGCGAGCCGGCTGGCGGCCGATATGCCTTCCGACCAGATAATACTGGTCTGCCTGAGCGGGCGCGGGGACAAGGACGTGCCATCCATCGCCGAACGGGAAGGAATTGTCGGCTGACCAACATCGGACCTGGCGCCGCGTGGGGTTGTGGAGTTTGGGGGCAGCGAGGATGCGAATAGGCTTGGCGGTTCCGCTCTGGTGCGTCGTGGCGGTTACCTTCGCGCTGACCGCTTGCGGCTCGGGCACGGAGGCGCTGAAAGGGGCCGCCCGCATTGCCGAGGAACTGGCCACGGTCGTCAATTCAGAGGGCGCTACATTGGCGCCACTATCGACCGAAGTCTACCGACCACCGCCCGCTGCCGACGTGCAGTCAATAATTATGGTTCTCGATAGTCTGGAAACGGCGGAAAGAGGTAGTGATACCAAGTACGACCGCGATGATTGGCGGCATTGGGTGGACGACGACCGCGACTGCCAGAACACCAGGGCCGAGGTGCTGATCGAGGAGAGTTTGGCCGAGGTGGATTTCGCCAGCAACGAGGATTGCCGCGTCGTGGCGGGTGAATGGCTGGGGCCGTGGAGCGGAGAGATTTTCACCGACGCCTCCGAGGTGGACATCGACCACCACGTACCTTTGGGTCATGCCCACGAAGCCGGCGGCTGGGCATGGGACTCTGAACGCAAACGGGCTTACGCCAACGATATGAGCAATCCGGCCAGTTTGCAGGTTACCAAAGCCACGCTGAACCGGGCCAAGGGCAAGGAACCGCCGGACCGGTGGCGCCCCGATGATACGCGCGGTTGGTGTCAGTACGCCGGCGACTGGGTAGTGGTTAAAGCCCGGTGGGAGCTTACTGTCACGGAAGTGGAAAAGAAGGCGCTGCTGGAGATGCTGGATTCCTGCTCCGATGACGACTCATGGGGGTTGGGCAGACCACGGTCGGAGTAGGGCCGTGCGTCGCGCTGTGCTGTGCTATAATCGCCGTCGGTTACAGCAAATACGACTTCCCGGAGAGTCGCAGACTACCGGGCGGTAATACTGGAGGCAAGCCATGGAAATGGGACTGGATGGCAAGGTAGCAATCGTTACCGGCGGCAGCGAGGGAATCGGCAAAGCTGCCGCTCTGCGCATGGCCGGCGAAGGCGCCAACGTGATCATCGTGGCCCGTCGGCAGGACGTGCTGGACGCAGCGGCTGACGAAATCCGCACGGCCACCGAGGGCGAGGTAATGGGCATCTCAGCCGACGTCACCGAGCGCAACACCGCCGCAGATGTGATCAACACCGCCGTCGAGAAATATGGCCGACTGGACATTTTGGTCAACAACGCCGGCACCTCGATGGCCAAGGGTTTTGAGCAGGTCAGCGACGATGACTGGGAGTTCGACTTCGAGCTGAAGGTTTGGGGAGCGATACGGCTGATGCGAGCATCGATCCCGGAGATGCGGAAGGTTGGTGGTGGTCGGATTATCAATGTTACCAACCTGGGTGGTCGGACGCCGGGCGCTAATTCCATGCCCACGTCAATCTCGCGGGCGGCCGGCATCGCCATCACCAAGGGTTTATCCAAGGACTTGGCCAGCGACAACATCCTGGTGAACACGGTTTGTATCGGCCTAATCAAGAGCGGGCAGCACCAGCGCCGCTACGATGCCCGGCTGGAAAACGAACCTGACCTGGATATGAACGATTTCTACGCCCAGCTTGCCCAGGGACGCGGTGTCCCGCTGGGTAGAGTCGGAGAAGGGGCCGAAGCCGGCGACGTGATCGCATTCCTGGCCTCAGATCGGGCCAGCTACCTCAGCGGCGTGGCGATCAACATCGACGGCGGCGCGTCGGCGGTACTGTAATCCCCGGTACGCTAGTCCGGGGCGCTGTAATTGGTGTCGGCCTTGCGGGGACGGCAGGATAAATCGGGTACAGATTGGTGATTAGTGTGAGCGATTCATACCTAGCAGAGTTCGAGGCGCCCAATCGATTGTTGCTGGGCGCCGGCCCATGCACCGTGCATCCGCGTGTGTTGCGCGCGATGACGCAGCCGGTGATCGGGCACCTCGACCCCAAGTTTTTCCAGGTCATGGACGAAGTGTGCGAAATGCTGAGACAGGTGTTTCACACTGAAAACTATATGACCGTTCCCATTTCCTCAACTGGCACCGGCGCCATGGAAACTGCGTGCGCCAACGTGCTGGAACACGGCGACACGGCCATCGTGTGCCGCAACGGATATTTCGGCGACCGATTGGCTGACATCACCGAGCGGTGCGGCGCGAACACGGTCATGGTCGATTCACCGTGGGGCCAACCATCCGACCTCAACGGTTTGGAGGATGCCCTGAAGGCAAACCCCAACACGCGCATGGTCGGGTTGGTGCACGCCGAAACGTCTACCGGCGCATTGTCGCCGCTGCTGGACGCCATTGAACTGGCCCACCGCCACGGCGCGCTGGTCGTCGTTGATGCCGTTACATCGCTGGGAAGCCACGAAGTGCGCGTTGATGACTGGGATATCGACGTGTGTTACAGCGCGAGTCAGAAGTGTCTGGGAGCGCCTCCGGGCCTGGCTCCCATCAGTTTTGGCGAACGGGCGATCAAGATTATCAACGAGCGGCCCACCAAGGTGCAGAGTTTTTACTTCAACCTGAAGGACATCGCGGATTACTGGAATCAGACCCGCGCTTACCATCACACCAGCCCCATTACGATGACCTACGCGATGCGCGAATCGCTGCGCATGATGATGGAAGAGGGTATTGAAGAACGCCACGCACGCCACGCGCGGGTCGCGGGCGCCCTGCGGGCCGGATTGGCGGCCATGGGACTGGAGTTGACCGCGTCCCCGGAGCACCAGCTGAATCCGATCACCGTGGTGAAGGTGCCCGAAGGCGTTGACGATGCTGTGACACGGCGTCGCCTCCTCGACGAGTGGAACATTGAGGTCAGCGGTGGCCTGGGCGAGTTCCGCAGCAAAGTCTGGCGCATTGGGATGATGGGCGAAGGCGCGCGCGACCGCAGCGTCCTGGCGGTGCTGTCTGCCCTGGAAGTCGTACTCTCGGACGCCGGATACGAGGTTGCCTTCGGCGCCAGTGTCGGCGCAGCGCAACGCTCGATGGCGATGGATAACGCCGGTTAGGTTAGAGGTTTCATCACGGCGGGTCTGGACGGCGGGTCTGGCGCAATGACCCGCCGCCGGTTTCGCGTCAGCGGCGCGGCTCGGCCCGGTAGGCGGCATCCAGTACCTGCACCACGTGCAGCACACGCATGTCCGAGCCGACGTTGCGCAACCCCTGTTCCAATTGAGAAATGCAGCCCGGGTTGGCCGATGCGATGATATTCGCCTCGGTAGCCAGCGCGTTGTTAACCTTGCGTCGTTGCAGCCGCCCGGACATCTCCCGCTGAATTAGCGAGTAGAAGCCGGCGGAGCCGCAGCACAGCGTAGACTCCGCCATTTCGGTGAGCGTGAGGCCGGGTATGCTCTGCAAAACCTGACGCGGCGCGGCGGTAATTCTTTGCGCGTGGGCCAGGTGGCACGGGTCTTGCATCGTCACGTGGCAGGGATATTCCGCCTGCGGCGGGTCCAGCGGCAGCGCGGCCAGAAACTCGGTTATATCCTGCGTTTTTTCCGCGAACTCGTTGGCGGCGGCAACGTGGTGCGGGTCGTCCTGCAACAGGTCGCCGTATTCCTTCATCGCAGAGCCACAGCCGGCCGACGCGGTGATAATGACATCGACGCTGGCCTGGAGGAAGGCATCAATGTTGCGGCGGGCCATGCGCCGCCCGAGCTCCAGGTCGCCGGCGTGCAGATTTAGCGCACCGCAGCACCCCTGCGCCGGCGGGACCACTACGTCGCATCCGTTGCGTTGCAGCACACGGATTGTGGCGCGCATCGCCTCGCCCTGCATCAGGGGCATTACGCATCCGGACAGCAGTCCGACGGTCATGCGGCGCTCGCCCTCGGCGCGATAGGTTTTGTTGCCGGGGCCAAAGAAACGGGTGCCCATCACCGGCATCTGCGTTTCCAGATCGCCCAAACCGCCGGGCAGCCAGCGCAGCAAACCGGATTTCCGCGCCAGCTTCTGCAACCCGGAGCGTTGGTAGGCGCGCATCAGATGGCCGGCGAGACGCAGGCGTCGGTTGTGCGGCAGCGCGGCCTGCAAGAACATACGAGACAGCCGGTTTAGCTCCGGACTCTGCTGGCCATGCTCGGCAACCTGTGCGCGCGTATGCTCCATGATGCGACCGTAGGGCACTCCGGACGGACACACTGCCTCGCAGGCGCGGCACTGGAGGCACATTTCCCAATGGGACACCAGACGGTCGCTGATGCCAGTGCGGCCTTCGTGGACGGCTTTCATCAGGGCAATGCGCCCGCGCGGAGATTCCGCCTCCAGGCCCGTTTCTACGTAGGTAGGACAAGCGCTGAGGCACAGTCCGCAGTGAACGCACCGGTACATATCGGGTTCAGCCGGCGCGTCCGGCCCGGAGAATCCCGGCCTGTCGTTGAGCGAACCCACGAACGGGATGCCATAGGGGTAGCCGTGCCCGTGGTCGTCCGCTGATACGACCAACGGTGTGTCCGGTTCTCCGGCGCTAACCATCACAGACCTCCGATAAACCGGCCTGGGTTCAGGATTCCAGTTGGGTCAAATTGTGATTTGAGTCGTCGCATTATCGTCATGCTGGCGGGCAGCGGGCCCCACACATCCAGGTGTTGCTTCACTGACTCCGGGCAGCGTTCGACGACGGCGCTGCCGCCCGAGGCCGTCGCTGTTGCCTGGATACGTTGCAACGCTTCCGCAATCGCCGGGGCATCGTGGTCGGGGCAGTCATCCCACCACAGCAATCTGCCGCCGCCGAAACCAACGTCGGCGACAACACCGGGCGGTGGCAAGGCGGTAGCCACGGGCAGCTCCATCCCCAAGATGTCCCGCAACCCCGCCGGTTGCGAGTTGACCCGCACGGAGATGGTTGGCCGGGCGTCGGTATTGGCGGGCAAATCGGTTAATGCAGCAGTCAATGCGACGGTTTCGTCGCCCTTCAGAGTCCGCATTAAGACTGCGTTATCCTTCCACAGGGCCACGGTTTCCTTTTGGCGACGCTGCACGGATGATGGGCGTCCACCGATGATGGCGATGGCGATGTAGTCGGCGGGCTCAATATCGCCGAGGGCGGCCAGGCGTTGCGCGGCGGATCGGTTTAGGATGTGTAAGCCCAGCGGCGCGAAATGCTGCGCCTGCAGGTTCTGGCACGCGGTGGCTGCGGTGTCCGGGCCGGAGAATCCCCCAACGATTGCCGACCATTCCGCTGCCGCCGGCGCAATCTTGAAGGTGGCTTCGGTGATGACCGCCAGCGTTCCCAGCGAACCGGTATAGAGACGGTTGAGGTCGTAGCCGGTGACATTTTTGACGACCTTGCCGCCGGCGTTGGTCTGGACGCCCCGTGGGTCTACGACGCTGATTCCGATCAGCCAGTCGCGGGGCAGGCCGTAGGTTGAGCGCAGGGGGCCGCTGGTTCCGGTGGCCAGGGCGCCGCCGATGGTGGCGCGGGCAGCCAGGGGCGCGGCGATGGGCACGTACTTGCCTTCCCGCGCCAGCGCCGATTGCAGTTGCTCGATGGTCATGCCGGCCTCGGCGGTAATGGTGAGATCGGCAGGCTGGAAATCCACCAGACGGTTGAGTTGGCTCAGGTCCAGGGCGATGCCGGGTTTGGTGGCCGGGTTGCCCAGATCGATTTGCGTCCGCCCGCCCATCGGATAGACGGCAGTGTTGGTTCGATTTGCCCAGGCCATTGCGGAAGCAACGCCACTGGCGTCAATTGGCCGCACCGCCGCGAAGGGCTTCAGCGTCCCGATGCGGTATTGCCGCAACTGACCTGCATCCACCACGGCATCAGGGCCGAGGAGATCGGCGAGTTGGGCGGAGGCGTTAACGGCGACGGGAGTTGCTATACCCATACCCCGCTCCGAAACCGCCAACCAAACCGGCGAGAGCGAACATTATTTCACGCAGCAAGTCCGCCATTTCCAAGAGAGCCAAGGTGACGATAATGGCAATCAGGGCGAGAACGGCAAAAACCGGAAACCCGGCCCAAACGAACCGCGCAATCTTGCGGTCGCTATATTCGCGCTCTGCTCCGCGCCCACTCTGACGGAGCATCTCCGAGATATGCTCAGGGGTAAGGTTGCCCGCTACGGCGTTGCCGGTGCGGTCACTCGTGTTTAGAAATTGTGCTATGCCGGTTACTATTCCCGGAACGGCCGTAGAACCGGTGTCAGCGCGCCGAGCAATCGGAGTTTGCTCGGCCTGATTAGCTTGCGGTTCGTCCTGCTCAGTTGTCATAATTATTGACTAAATCAATGAAAAGCAACGGTGTCCCACGAAACCACCCGGAGAGAAGAAGTCGTTAACCATGGCGTTCGCTTGGCGGGTTATATTGGCGGCGACTAGAGCCTGGATAAGATTCTCTGCTTGTTCGTCGGTGATACTCCCGTTTTGCCAGTGCTGGACGACTTCGCCAAGCGCGCGCCGATAAAGTGTTTCAGGTGATTCCGGCTGCGGATTGATAGCCGCCAGCAGATCATCCCAGGATATGAGTGGGGTGTCGTTACTAGTAGGCGCCATGGTACTGACTCCTTCTCTTATCGCCAGTTTAGTGACCCATAACCAGTTTATTAACGGCTATATTGGATGCTTATTGTAGCAGAACCCGCTTCGTATCCAGCGTTGCGTCGCTGAGCCGCTGGCCGACGTTTAGGGCGGGTTGTGGGTGGCACCCAAGCCCTCTGAATTTTAGGCTGATACGGTCAGTTGGTCTGGCATCATCAAGGTGGATGCACTTATCGGCGCCGGTCACGCGTACAATCCGGCGGTGTGGCTGGCCGGATGTGGCGCGGGATGGTAGTAGGAGCCGTCGGGGAAGATTTTGCCCGGGTTCAGTCTGTTTTCAGGCGCAAAGGCGTTGCGGGCGCGCTGCATCGCTGCCATATCCTCGTCCGTGTAAACGAGGGGCATGAATTCCTTTTTTTCCAGGCCGATGCCGTGTTCTCCGCTGAGCGTTCCGCCCAGAGCGGCGCACTCCTGCATCAATTCGGCGGCCGCGGCCAGGGCGTTTTCCATGACGCCAGGGTCGCGGGCGTCGAACAGCATACAGGGGTGCAGGTTGCCGTCGCCGGCGTGGAAGACGTTGGCGATGGTGATGCCGTATCGCTCGCTGACGTCGGTTACCTTGCGGAGCATCTGCGTGAGGCGAGTGCGGGGGACCACGCCATCCACCAGGTAGTAGTTCGGGGCGATGGTTCCAAAGGCGCCGAACGCCGTTTTGCGACCAACCCAGAGACGCTCGCGTTCGTCGTCGGCCTCGGCGATGCGGACATCGGCGGCGCCGGTGTCCCAAAGTGCAGATTCAACCTCCAGGCTCAACTCATCAACCTCTTCGTGCAGCCCTTCCAGTTCGATCAGCAGCACGGCCCCGGCGTCGTTGGGATAACCGGCGTCGGTGACGTTTTGCACCGCTTTGATGCTCAGTGCGTCGATCATTTCCAGGGCGGCGGGAATTATCCCGTGGCCCACGATAGCTGACACTGCGGTGCAGGCCGAATCAATGTCGGCAAATATGCCCAGGAAGGTGCGCACCGATTCCGGCACGGGCAGCAGCCGCACCAGGATTTTGGTGGCGATGCCGAACGTACCTTCCGAGCCGACGAATACGCCGCGCAGGTCGTAGCCGACCGTTTCGCGGGCCATGCCACCCAGCTCGACCACTTGGCCGTCCTCCAGGATGACCTCCATGCCGATGACGTGGTTGGTGGTGGTGCCGTAGGCGAGGCAATGGGGGCCGCCAGCGTTTTCGGCGATGTTGCCGCCCAGACTACAGGCCCGCTGGCTGGAAGGATCAGGGGCATAGCGCATCCCAAACTTGCGAACGTGGGTATCCAGATCCAGGTTGATGACGCCAGGCTCAACCAGCGCAGTGCGGTTGGCAGTGTCGACGTTCAGGATGCGGTTCATCCTGGGGAAGGCAATCTGCAAAGCGTCCGGGGGCGTGATGGCGCCGCCGCTGAGTCCGGTGCCGCTGCCGCGCCCCACGACGGCAACGCCGGCCGCGTAGGCCAGGGATATAACCTGGCTGGCCTGTTCGGTGTTGGCCGGCAGGACGACCGCCCGGGGCATCGAGCGGTCAACGGAACCGTCATATTCGTAGACCAGCAGGTCTTCCGGATGGGCGATTACGTAATCGTCTCCGACGACGGCCTGAAGCTGGGTTATCAGGTCAGTAGTGGCCAACGGTTGGCTAGTCTTTCCGGCGCTGGTAAATCTGTACGCGGTGCCGGTTGGATTCCGTTACGTATAGCCGTTCTGCTGCGTCAAGTCGCACTGAAACCGGGCCCCAGAAGTAGGGTTCGATCTGGGATGAAATGAGATACGGAGTATCCAGATGAGGCGGCAACTCCGGCACCAGGTTGGACATTTCACGGGTGTTGCTTTCATCAGGGTTTACGGACATAAAGTCCTGCGCCCACTTGGACAGGGTGGCTTGCCCCGGTAGGGACTGGACGAATCCGCCGCTGGAATCGAACAACTGGACGCGCTCGTTGCCCCAGTCGGATACGTAAACGTACCCGTCAGAGTCCACACACACGCCGGAGGGACGGCTGAGTTGTCCAGCGCCGGCGCCGGACGAACCGTAGGCGGAGACGAACTGACCGTCGGCGGTGAACCGTTGGACCCGATCGTTGCGCCAGTCGGCAACGTACACATCGCCGTTGCCGTCCAGTCCAACGCCCCACGGCATATTGAACTGGCCGGGGCCGTTGCCGGCCTCGCCCCAATGCCCCAGAGGTTCGCCTTCACGGTTGAATCGCTGTACGCGGTTATTACGCTGTTCGACAACATAGATGGTGTCGTCCGGCGCGATGGCGATTCCGGACGGGGCGTTGAGTTGACCCGCTGCGCTGCCCTTTTCGCCGAATTGACGAATCAGGTTGCCGTCCAAGTCGAATACCGTAATCCGATGCAGATGTTCGTCGGTGACGTGTACGTGCTGCTGGCTGTTGACCGCAATGGCCACCGGCAGCATCCATTGACCTTCGCCACGGCCGTAGCCCTTGCTGAATTCGCCCAGGTAGTCTTCTTCCCAGTTCAGAATGCCGATGCGAACCAGCGCCGCGCGGGCCGTGTCGCAATGGCTGAGCACCAGAATGCGGCCATCAGCAGTTACCGCGGAGTCGTAGGGGTTGATGAACCCACGCCCGCTTTGATTGGTGGTGAGGCCGACCGTCTTGATGTATTCCACCGGGCCGGCGCTTACGGCAGTGGTAGTAGTCATAGCAGGGTCTCCTAAAGTTAAAGCAGGTCTCGAAATTCGGCGATAGTTATGCCGGCGTCCGCAATGATCGCTCCCATTGTGTAGGGTTAGGATTGTTGCGCGGAATCACCAGCCGCAGATCTCCTTTGGCCATAATTATATGCTTTCCTGACGTTGAATCCGAAAACCCGCCTTCTGAATAACTTGCACGGCGACTAGATGATTTATGCCGGGCAAGCGAGGCATGGCTAATCCGTCAGCAGAACTGAATCGACTTCAATCTCACAGCCCTCACGCTGGTACTCTGCCTTACGCAGAGCCGCTTTTGCTGATATTGAATCCAGATATTCAGCTATGGCGATGCGAATGTTGGTCATCGCCTCTTCACGAGTATCGCCCTCCGACCAACACCCCGGCAATGCCGGGCATCCCACCGTATAGCCCTCTTCGGCTTTGATAAGGATTATTTCGTATCGCATGGGGCAGAGTCCTTACCGTCTTCGGTGACCATTGATTGTCCAATTTCGACACCTATGGAGTAGCCGACTACTGCGCCGATAATGCTGGCGATTATTCCAATTGCTGCTGGCGTTGTGTCACTACTTGCCAGGGGATTAGGATTGACTGCCAATCATTTGACAGCCGCATCGCACTAGAGACTCTAAATGAGTAGCACGATGCGGTTATCGTATCACCTGGTGGACTAGGCTAGGCCAGTTGGTACTCCCGCGTTGCCGTGAGCAGACGCAGGAGGTTGGCAATGCGCTGTTCGTCGGCCTCGGTGCGATGTTCGGGGCGGAGGTCGGCCGCACCCTGTTCGGCGGCGAACTCACTCAACGAGTTACGTGTGTTGTTGGTCAGAACCAGCGGGCCGAGGAGGTCTACGCAGCCGTCAACCTGGTCTTCGGGGGAGAGTGGGCCGTCAACCTGGGTGGCAAGGCGGTCGATGATAGCCTTGACGCCGGGGTTGCCGGGATCGCCCAGTTCCTTGCCAACGAAGTTGACCCGCTCGACCAGCGCCCCGCTGTCAATCCACTCGGCGCCTTCGTGCCATCCTTCAACGCTGGGCGGCTGGAAGATGCCCTGCCCCATATAGACGGTGTGGCGCGCCAGTTGATCGGCTCCGAAGGTTGGCTCCTGGTAGGTGCCGGCCATGCGCACGGCTCCAACAACCAGCTCCACCGGACCTTTCACGCGGGCAAATCGCGCCGGCTCGGACTTGAAGTAGTCCGAGTTAAACAGCGTGCGCAGCACGGCGCTAATCTCGTAATGGGAAGCGAAGTAGGATGCCACCATATCTGCGATGGCGGCTTCACCAGCTGCGCTCACCGCGTCGGCGGCGAAGAACTGGAATAGTCGGGTACACAGGAAACGGGCCGTGGCGTCCTGCTGCACGATGATGTCGATAATGTCATCGCCGTTAAAGTTGCCGGTGTGCCCGAGGAAGGTCTTCTCTCCGTCGTCGTGGTCGTGCTCCCGGTAATTGAAGTGCCAGGCGATGCGGCTGTAAGGCCAGATGGAATCGCGGCTGGCACGCGTCGCCATGTACTCGGCGTTGCCCAGAGTCCAGCCGGTGAAGGCGCGGGCGCACTCCTTAATGTCGTCTTCAGAGTAGCTGCCGATGCCCATTGAGAACAGTTCGAGCAATTCCCGGCCATAGTTCTCGTTGATGTCGCCCTTATGATTGTCGTGATTGTCGAGCCAGATAATCATGGCCGGGTCTTTCGACAACTCGACGAGTATGGTGCGGAAGGAACCGAGGGCGTGCCGCCGGAAGGTCTCAATCTGGTTCATGAGGGCGCGGGCCTGGTTGAGCTTGGAGTAGCCGGTGGCGAACAGGCCGTGCCAGAAAAGAGCGATCTTTTCTTCCAGCGGGTTCTGCGTGGTGACCATCCGGTACATCCAGTAGGCGCCGGCGCTGTTGAGTTCGCGCATCTCCGCCATATCCGAGTGGAACCGGCGGATCAGGTCATCGGGCATGGCGTTGGCATCGCCGAGGTTCAGCAGGTCTTCAACCACGTTCTCGTAGCCACGGGCCACCCGCTGTTCCAGTTCGTCGCGACTGGCGCCAAATCCGGCGCGACGCATCAGATGAGCCATCAAGGCAATGTCGGCATTGCTCATAATTGCCTCCGTATTGTTGGTGCCTATTGTTCAGGTGCCTATTGTTCAAGTGCAGAATTGGGCGGTTGCAGCGATTCGCCTAGCGGCGGAGGAAGTCGAACTGCTCGAAGCGGCCATTTACGATGCTAACCGGGTCGAGTCCGAGCCACTGTTCCGCAATAGAGGAGTAGGTGGAGCGGAAGTCGTTGTTGTAGTGCAGGTCGCCGTCGAGTTGGTCCCGTTCGGCCAGGGAAGGATACTCGCCGTACAGTCCGCCGTTCACCGAGTTGCCCATGATGAACGCGGTTCCGCCCGAACCGTGGTCGGTTCCGGAGCCGTTGTCGCGGATGCGGCGGCCGAATTCGGTCCAGACCAGCACGATGGCGTCATCGCCGCGGCCGTGCTCTTCCAGGTCGGCCATGAAATCGCTGATTGCGGCGGAAACCTGGGTCCACAGACCACCGTGGACTTTGATCTCGTCGCCGTGGGTGTCGAAGCTGCCGTGCTGGGTGTAGTAGATGCGCGTACCGAGGTCGGCGCACATCACCTGGGCAACGTTCCTGAGCGACTGAGAGATGGAATTGTCGGCGTATTCGATGGTGGACGAATAACTTTCGGGGGCGGTGCGCAGGATGTCGGCGCCCTTCAGTGCGTCGCGCCCGGTTTGGCCCAGATAGTCCATTACTTCGTCCTGGACAGCTCCGCCGTACATCTTGCCGAAGGCATCCAGGCACAGGCCGCGAATGCGCTCTTCCTCAACATCGGGGAACAGGCCGTAGGTTTCCAGGTTGCCCACCGAGGCCACCGGCACACCCGGCGCGCCCATGGAACGCGGCAATCCGCGACCGAAGTTCACGCCCGTAATGACGTTCTGCCCTTTGGGGTCCAAGTCGCGGATGACGCGGCCCAGCCAGCCTTCCGTGGCAATCTTTTCCGGCTCGCAGGTGTGCCAGATGTCCATGCTGCGGAAGTGGGAGCGGGTGGGATTGGGGTAGCCAATGCCGTTGACAATGGCCACTTTGCCCTCATCCCACAGCGCCTTGACGGGCGCCATATTGGGGTTGAACGCCAGTTGCCCGTCAATCGGTATCACCTGATCGGTGGGGATGCTGACGTTGGGCCGGAAATCGTGATAATGACCGTCCGTATAAGGGATGACGGTGTTAAGAGGGTCGTTGGCGCCGGTCAGTTGGATTACAACCAGTGACCGGTTATTGATGGTAGTCGTCATCTCGGAGAGGCCTCCTTAACTGGTGTGCCGCCGCAACTGGCATTCAGAATCTGCCATGCGGTGGCGGGGACCTGATTGGCTGATGCTGGCAGTTTATGCGCCGGTGTCGGCGATGTCAACGGAAAGTGTCCCAATGATGTGCTGTTTTCGTTATCGCCCATCGGCTCGTAACGGGGCCGGGCGCACTCACGCGCCACCCGTTGCGCTGACCGTTGCTGTTGCAGTTGGCGCTGCAATTTCCGGTCGCTAAACCGACGCCGAGCGCGATAGGTAGCGTTCCGTTTAGGTGGTTTCCTGTCTCATAATTCCGGTCTCGTCATTCCGGCGCAAGCCGGAATCCAGGAAAGCCCCAATCAGAAAAATCCGGTCTATCCTGTTCATCCATGCAAAAAAACCGCCTAATATGGAACGTTGCCGAGCGCCGGATTTGAGTTTGATACCGGGTAGAGGGTTGGTTATACTACCCAACGGCCCGGTCGGGGCTGGCATTAGTGCAGGCCGGCGCGACCCAACCGGACCGGATGGTGGCAGCCAGAGGAGCCGGCGGGGTTCCCGCTGACCCATCGCGAACCGGACACCGCGAACCGAACACCAGGAGCGACGAGCATGGACTTCAAACTAGCCGTACTGGGCGGCGACGGCATTGGCCCAGAGGTAACGGCGGAGGGCGTCAAAGCGCTGGAGGCAGTGGGGCGTGCTTTTGGGCACAACTTTGCGCTGGAGTACGGCGACGTTGGGGGCATCTCCATTGATCGCCACGGCGTGCCCCTGACCGATGGCGTCCGCGACCTGGCATCCAACGCTGATGCGGTGCTCTTTGGCGCAGTGGGTGGTCCCAAATGGGATGACCCGTCCGCACCGACGCGACCGGAAGACGGCCTGCTGGCCCTGCGGGCGCATCTGGGCGTGTTCGCCAACATCCGGCCCGTCAAAGTCTATCCCGAATTAACCGGTTCCAGCGTGTTGAAGCCCCACGTGCTGGAAGGCGTGGATATGGTGGTGGTGCGCGAACTCACCGGCGGGTTGTACTACGCCTTGCCGAAGGGCCGCTCCGAAACTCCCCAGGGTATGGTGGGCGTGGATACCATGCGCTACACCGAGTCGGAAATCGAACGGGTGCTGCGCGTTGGGTTCGAGCTGGCGCGAGGACGGCGCAAAAAGTTGACCTCAGTGGATAAAGCCAACGTTTTGGAAACCTCCCGGCTGTGGCGCACCGTTGCGACCCGGCTGGGCGAGGAATACCCCGACGTGGAGCTGGAACACGCCCTGGTGGACGCCTGCGCGATGCAACTGGTGCTCCGTCCGGCATCCTATGATGTTATCGTCGCCGAGAACACATTTGGCGACATCCTGACCGACGAAGCGGCGATTCTGGCGGCCTCAATGGGGTTGCTGCCCTCGGCCAGCTTGTCCGGAGTGCCCGAGGCCGGAGCGAGGACGGCCGGCTTCTACGAGCCGATTCACGGGACTGCTCCCGACATCGCCGGCAAGGGCATTGCCAATCCCTGCGGTTCCATATTGAGCGCCGCGTTGATGCTGCGCTACTCGCTCGGTCTCACCGAGGAGGCAGCGGCCATTGAGCGGGCGGTGCAGTCGGCGCTGACCCAGGGTTACCGCACCGCCGACATTGCCACCAGCGAGGATACGGCAATTGGCACGGAGGAGATGGGCGCACTCATAGTTCAGGCTATCGGGTAGCGGACGGGCAACACGCGATGTTCAATTTGCTGGGTGGCTCCGGGCTGGCGATCTCGATTTCGGTTTTCCTGGCCAGCGCGCTGGTGGTCATTTTCCTCGGTATGCAGTTGGCCAAATACGGCGACGCGCTGGCGTCATTGACCGGATGGGGTCGGCTGTTCGTCGGGAGCATCCTGGTGGCCCTGGCAACTTCGCTGCCGGAGCTGTCCAACAACATCACCGCGGTGCGAATCGACAATCCCCAGCTGGCGCTGGGCAATGTGGTTGGCGCCAACATGGTCAATATGTTCACAGTGGCCATGGTGGCGTTATTGTTTGGCGGGCGACGATTTTTGCAGCGGGTCGCGCCGGAGCAGGGTTATCTCATCGTGCTGGCGGCGGCGTTGACGGGGTTGGCGGTTTTGTTCGCCGGACTGAAAATCGGCATCAACGTCTGGCAGGTCGGTTTGTCCTCGGTCATTCTGCTGGTGGTTTACGTAATCGGAATGCGAATCGTGTACCAGCGAAGGCCGGCGGAAGAGGGGGGCGCTGAGGCAGAGGACGCCGGGATGACCTTGGTCAGGGCCTGGACGATGTTCGGCCTGGTGTCGCTGGGGGTCATCATCGCCGGGGTGTTCCTCGCGCAGAGCGTGGATCGCGTTGCGGATCTGACTGGCATTTCCTCAGGTGTGCTGGGGATTCTGGCAGTGTCCATCGTTACCACCATGCCGGAAGCGTCGGCGGCGATTGCGGCGGCCCGAATGGGTGCGGCGGATTTGGGAATTGCCGGGTTGTACGGAAGCTGCGTGTTTAACGTAACGATCCTGTCGTTTGCCGATCCTTTCTTCCGGAGAGGCGTGTTGGTGAACTACCCTGAACCGGAGCACTTCGTTGCCGGGATATTCGCCGTCGCGCTGATACTATGGGGCGGCGTGCTCCTCTGGGGCCGTAACCGGATACCCCAACCGGCAATAGTCGGCGGCCTGGCGCTGATGGCGGCGGCCTATCTGGTGGGAGCCGTCTGGGTGGCCTTGCTGGGAGTTCCGGAAAACGGGGCAACCGTGGGGTCGTTGGCCAGCTTGGCGAGTCTAATTGCGCCGGGGTGAGGATGGCCCCGCTGGACTAGATGTCAGCGCCGGCGTAACGTTCCAATTCCACAAAGCCCTGGCTGGCATCGTCCCAGGCGAACAACGCGGCCTCGACCACCCGCTGGTCGTCAATCCCGACCACCAGTTGCTGCACCGGGTAGGCGGGGCCATCTCCCCAGGGACTGGTAGCGACGGTGCGGTCGGTGTCGGAAAGGTAGGCGCGGCCGTTGGGATGCGAGTGATAGATGATGCGAGCCGGGGTTTCCGAATCCAGGCTGTTGTTGAGAGCAAGCAAATCGGCGGTGTCGAATACATAGGCGGTTTCGGCGGTGCGATCCGCCGCGGTGGGGTGGTTGCCGGAGGCTTGGGCGTTGGCCGCCGGACGCATTGCGTCTACGCTGTCGCCATCGGCAGCGCCGGTCAGCCAACCGCAGCATTCGGAGGGATAGACGGATCTGGCCTCACAATAAATAGAATTCAGGATTGCCGGCGGAATTTGCAAAGGATTGGTTAAATTGGCCACAAAACCCCCTTGTTACGAATTGCGTCTAGGTGATATGCTGTTTCCAGCGCGTTTACTGGTATTGTCGTAATACTCCGGTAATACGATTACGGTAAACTAGCACCAGAAATTGAAACTTGCGCCGTAACTCTGTGGATGCTGTAACTAACAGGACGAAGGAAATGCAAACCGAAACTCGCAAATCGTTGAAGCTGAAAGCCTGTCCCCGCTGTGGTGGCGACGTCTGCCGTATGCGCGACACTTTCGGAGTTTATCACCAGTGCGCCCAGTGTGGCCGAGAGATTCGGCGACAGGTTGGGTACGCTACGCCGTTGGAAACCGTAAGCGCGGCAGCAATGAGTATGCCATCCAACCCGTCCGACCATAAAGAGAAGCTGATGGTCTAGTCGGCAACCTGCGAACAAGCAACCGGAGGAAGTGGCCTCGGACTTGTCGCCGAGGCCACTTTCCTTTTCTAGTTGGCCCCGGGTGAGACCAGGCTTCCGTCCGCAGCGCATTCATAGTTTCTTAACGAAATGAAACTAACATCGGACACGGACTGGTAAATGACCCACGGTAACGGGTCAACAGGAGATGAGAAAATGGCAATGAATGTTCGCGTTCAGGAACGGTCCGAAGCTGTTCGGCAGCGCCGCGTGCTGCTGCGCCAGTGTCCCCACTGCGGCGGCGATGTGCGCCTGGTCCGGGACATTTACGGCGCTTACCGGCAGTGCATCCAGTGCAGCCGGGAAATCGACCCGGCAATGCTGACGATTTCCGCACCGATGCCGGCGGAAACACCCCACCATTATCATGTGGAAGAGCGCTTGGCTGCCTGATGCCGGAACCAATTCCCAGCGACCGCGGGGTTCCGGCTGATGCCAGGGACCCCGCTTGCTTTTAGCAGCGGCGGTTTTACCGGCGGCGGAACGGGTGAGCATTGTCGTCGTGGCGTTCCTTGACCAATGCGCTGAATTGGCGAACGGAGTCTTCCTGGGCGGCGGTTTGGATGGAACCGGGCCGCATCTGCCGGATATAGTCGATGGCTTCGTCGGCTTCCCAACCCGTATTCACCAGGTATGCGGCCAAGACGGTGCCAGTTCTCCCGATGCCGGCGGCGCACGTTATGACCGTGGGACGCTCCCACGTTTCAATCTGCTGTTCCACATAGGAGACGATGCGGTCGAGTTGTTCTACCGATGGAGCGCCGAAATCCGGCACCGGCTCAAACAGTTCCTCGAATCCCCAAGGTTCGCCGGAGATGGTGTTTTCTTCCAGCCGGACGATGGCGGTAACGTCGTTACGCTCGAAGTAAATCAGGTGGCGTCGCTCGGTCGGCCCCATTGAACCCGCGAGGGATCCGTGGAGAATCCAGCTGAAATTACGAAAACTGTCTTGCATCGAGAACTCCAAACCGGTGTTCAGCGGGTTTATGCCGCCGCGTTAGTCGCGTCGATGGCGATTTGTAAGCGTCGGTTCAATTCGTCGCTATCCAGACCTGCGATCAGCACTACCTTGTCGCGGGAACTGAGGCCGCGCACGATTTTAACGTCCGCTCGCGCCACCTGCAAGCAGTCCGCCAGCAGCGTGATGACAGCAGCATTGGCCTTGCCTCTGGTGGGAGGGACGGCTACGCGCACCCGCACGCTGTCCCCATGCCAGTCAACTATCTCAGAGCGCCGTGCGCCCGGTTGGACATGGAGTGTGAGGCTGGATGCAACGGGTGCTGACATCAACGCGCGCAATGGGTCTGGTATAGTATTGCCGACGGCGCAACTGATACGCGCCACGGTCAAGGGGGCCTGAATGGAGTATAGCAGTATTGCGCTGGCGGTGGAAAACCAGGTTGCGACACTGCAATTAAACCGCCCCGACGCGTTGAACGCCCTGAGCCCGGAATTGCTGTCGGAATTTTCCCACGCGGTGGCGACGGTAGGCGGCGATGAGTCGGTCAAAGCCCTGGTAGTGCGCGGGGCCGGTCGAGGTTTCTGCGCCGGCGCAGATTTGCTGTTCTTCGACCGCGTGTTCGATGACCTGGCGCAGCTTCCCGATTACGTGCGCGACCTGAACGGGGCTTTTTTTGCGCTGGAAGCCCTCCCGGTTCCGACCATAGCGGTGGTGCACGGGTACGCGCTGGCTGGCGGCATGGAACTGATGATGGCCTGCGACATGGCCATCGTGGCAGCGGACGCGCGTATTGGCGACCAGCACGCCAACTTCGGGTTAATACCAGGCGGCGGCTCCACGCAACGATTGCCGCGGCGGGTGGGGATGCCCCGCGCAATGGAACTGCTGACCACCGGCCGGTGGCTGTCGGGCGATGAAGCGGTGGAATGGGGATTGGCGCTGCGTTCTGCGCCGCCAGAGTTGCTGGATTCCGAATTGGAATCTATTCTGGCCGGCCTCCGCACCAAGAGCCGAACCGGGTTGGGACTTATGAAATCCCTGGCGCGCAGTAGCCAGGACGTGCCCCTGCGCGACGGTGTGGCATTGGAGGGGGCGACGTTTACCCACCTGTTCGCTACCTCCCCGCACCCCAGAGCGGGCATTGCGGCGTTCAAAGACAAGCGTCAACCGGAGTTCTGAACATTGTCGGGCGTCCGCGATTCTGCCATGGCTGGGGTGTCGAAGGCTGCTGCGGTGGCAAATTCAATAGCGGAAAAAGGACTACAGGTTTGAAGATACGAGAAATACTAGAGCAACGGCGGACAGTATCTTTTGAGTTTTTCCCGCCCCGGGAAGCCGACGGGATTCAGGGAGTAATTGACGTAGTCAAGGGTCTGCAACGATACGCGCCGGATTTCGTGTCCGTAACCTACGGAGCGGGTGGGGGAACGCGGGCGTACACGGAAGAAATCACCGTGCGATTGCGTCGTGAAACCGAACTGGAAGTGATGGCCCATCTGACCTGCGTGGCGCAAAGTCGCGCCGAGGTTCACGGTGTGCTGGAACGGCTTGATGGCGCCGGCATCGAAAACGTGATCGCGCTGCGCGGCGACCGCCCGGAGGGTGTGCCGGCGCCCGGCCCGCACGACGACGTATTTCCTCACGCGTCTGACCTGATTACCCACATCCGCAGCAACTTCGACTTCGGGGTTGCCGCCGCCTGTTATCCGGAAGGGCACACTGAATCTGCCGACCGGTCCTCCGATTTGGAATACACCCGGATGAAGCAGGACCTCGGCGCGGATTTCCTGATTACGCAGCTGTTTTACGACAACACCTACTTTTACGACCTGCGGGACCGGGCGGCCAAAGCCGGCATCAACCTGCCCATAGTGCCGGGCGTACTGCCAATTCTGAGCACCCCACAGATTCGCCGGTTCACCGCACTTTGCGGGGCCACGATACCACCCGATCTGGACAGCGAGTTGGAGCGTTACGAAGACGATAATCGTGCCGTAAGGGACATCGGGATCGAACACGCCACCCGGCAGGTGGAAGACTTGTGGGCTAACGGTGTGCCGGGAGTTCATTTTTACGTGCTGAATCGTTCCTACTCCGTCTCGCGCATCCTCCAGGCGCTGAACCTGGACGGGCACCGGCCGAGTTGATGTCCCTACGGTCAGCAGGTAACCATGATTAGCACCGGGGTTGACCTGATCGAGATTGACCGGGTGGCCGGTGTGCTGGAGCGCTACGGGGATCGTTTTTTGCGCCGGATTTTCACGCCGGACGAGATTGCGTACTGTCGGGGACGTGCCCAGAATCTGGCGGCGCGGTTCGCGGCCAAAGAAGCAGTGATGAAATCGTTGGGCACCGGCTTTCGGGGCGTGGGCTGGCGCGATGTGGAGGTAGTCAGGGCTCCGAGCGGCGCCCCCAGTCCCCGCCTGCACGGCCGGGCACGTCGTCGCGCCGAACGGCTTGGTGTGACGGAAATCGGCATCAGCTTGTCCCACTCCAAGGGGTTTGCGATGGCTTTTGCCGTGGCCAATCGCCCCGACACCGCCGAGTCGCTGGCGGCCGGCGCAATTACACTGTGGGGAGAACCAACCGCGCCGCAGGCCCGTGCGCCTTTCGACACACATTCCACTGTGGAGTAGCCCATGCCATTCGTGCCTACACCGGTAGTTACGGTAGCGGAGATGCAAGCCCTCGAGTCGGCGTCGGAGCGAAGCGGTGTCGATACGGACACGTTGATGGAAAACGCCGGTTTGGCCGGCGCTCGTCGCATCCGTCAGCGATTGGGCGGAGCAGCCGGTAAGCGCGTCGTAGTATTGGTTGGTCCGGGCAACAACGGGGCGGACGGGTTGGTGGTGGCGCGCCAATTGCGACGCTGGGGCGCGGAAGTTTGCTGCTATGTAGTGCGAGGCCGCCCGGAACACGACCCCAAAATGACCGCCGCCCTCGTTGGCGATGTACAAATTGCAGATTCCGCAGATGACAAAGACCTGCAACAACTGGATACCCGGTTGCGCCGCTGCGACGTCGTGGTGGATGCAATCCTGGGGGCTGGCCGGTACCGTCCGCTGACCGGCCTCGTCGATGACGTTGCGTGCCTGGTCAACGAAAGGCGACTGGACGGCCATTTCACTATCGTCGCTCTCGACATCCCAACCGGCGTCAACCCGGATACCGGAGCGTGTGACTACGGCACCATCCAGGCTGACGAAACGTTGGCCTTGTGCTGCCCCAAGGTTGGCATTGCCAATTTCCCGGGCGCGGCGTTCGCCGGCCGCATCACCATACTGGATATTGGATTGCCCTCTTCCGTACTGGCCGAAGCTCGCCTGAACTGTGAGTGGATGACCGATGCCGCCGCCGCCGGGTTGCTGCCCCCCCGCTTGCTGAACACCCACAAAGGTTCCTTCGGCCATCTTCTGATTGTGGCTGGCTCCCGCAACTACGTCGGCGCTGCTTACCTGGCCGCGCAGGGGGCGCACCGTGCCGGAGCCGGTCTGGTGACGCTGGCCGCCCCGGAATCAATCTATCGCCTGGCCGCCGTTAAACTCACCGAGACCATTCACCTGCCGCTGCCGGAGGACGCCGATGGTCGCATCCGGCCCACTGCGGTCGCGGACGAACTTCGCCTGCGCACTGGTATGTATTCCGCAATAGCAGTGGGCTGCGGCATGGGGTGGTCGGCGGGCGTAACTCAGGTTATTGACCGTCTCTTGTTGAGCCAGGAAGGTGTCCCATCCCTGCCGGCCGTCATTGATGCTGACGGCCTCAACAACCTGTCGGGCTGCCGCGACTGGTCGACCCGTTTACGGAGACCTGCCGTACTGACTCCCCACCCGGGCGAGATGTCTACATTGATCGGTAAACCGACGGTTGATGTTCAGTCAGACCGGATGACCGTCGCCTCCGACGCCGCGCAACTTTGGCAGCAGACGGTTCTGCTCAAGGGCGCCCACAGCATCGTGGCGGCAGCTGACGGACGCAAGCGGGTTCTGCCTTTCGCCAATCCCGCAATGGCCGCCGGCGGCACCGGAGATGTGCTCACCGGCATAATCGGTGGGTTGCTGGCTCAGGGATTCGCTCCCTACGATGCGGCCGCCCTCGGAGGCTATATCCACGGAACGGCGGCAGAAAAAGTGCGCCGCACTCAGGGCGACGCCGGGATGGTGGCCAGCGACTTGTTGGAGCAGTTGCCGTCGGTAATGGCTGGATTGAGTGGGAGCAATTCCGGGTGGTGAGCAAGCCAGGCTAATCTCACCGGAATCTTCAGGAAGTAAGAGCGGTGGTTGAGTTTTCAGAAGACCAAATCAGCCGATTATCGACCACCCCGGTCGCACGGATGGCGACTGCCGATTCCGAGGGGAAGCCGCAGGTAATCCCGGTTTGCTTCGTGTATGACGGTGGCGGCATCTACTCCGTGCTGGACGCCAAACCGAAGCGCGCCTCGCTGACCGGATTGCGTCGGGTGCGCAACATCCTCGCCAATCCCCAGGTGTCGCTGGTGCTGGACCATTATGATGATGACTGGACTCAACTCTGGTATCTGCTGGTGACCGGAAGTGCTGAGTTGATTGAGGGGACCGAAGAGTCTGAGAGCGCCATCGCGTCGCTGCGAGAGAAATATCCGCAATACCGGGAGATGGAGTTGGCGGGGAATCCAGTAATCAAGATTACTCCGCAACGGGTTACGAGCTGGTCCGGTGGCTGAGACAGCAGGGTCTTTCGATTGTCCACCCAGGGCAGGCAATGACAAGGACATTCAATTGTTTACCCCAGGGCAGCCACAAGGACTGCCCCTACTTGCCGACGTAGTGCTGGGTAGGGGCAACCCTCGTGGTTGCCCGGTGGGCTTGGCATTGTCTGGCGGTAATCGAAAGACCCTGGTTGAGACACGGGTTCGCCTTGACCGAGCGGGTGGCTGCCCCTAGAATGCCGGCAACCCACCCGGCTTCACCTCTCTCAACCTGAATGTTGGGGCGGCTCCCAACGTTGGGGGCGGCGATGCGAGTAACGACTTTATGAACCAATTGGTATTTTTGCATGGGCCGGGCGCCGGCGGTTGCGCGGATTCCTACGTCAATCAGTTGTCCCACTACCCGGGGAGTCTGGCGCCCAACCTGCCGGGCCACCCTCAGGGCACGCCCTGCAGCAGCGTGGAACGGTACACCGACTGGCTGCGCGGTTGGTTGCACGGCCAGGGGATGACCAAAAATTTGGTGCTCAGCGGTTTCACTCTGGGCGCGTGCGTGGCGCTGCAATACGCGCTGGACTACCCTGATGAGGTGAAAGGGCTGGCGCTGATGACCATTGCCATGCGGCCCAAGCAGAGGCGGCCTGAAGATTTGCAGTTCCGACTGGATGCCGCCGCCGACTCTGCGGTTCACGAAAAATGGCTGGGCATGATGGACGGCATAATGCACTTCATTGAGCCGAATCTCCGCGCCCAACTGTTGCAGCGGCACCGTGAAGTCGGGCCGTTGGCGCAGTACCGCGACCTGGTTGTCATCGACCGCTTTGACGTGCGCGACCGGATTCACGCTCTCAAAGTACCGCTGCTGCTGATTCAGGGCGTTGACGACCCACTGGCCACCGGCGAGTACGAAGCGGAAATCCAGCGCTCAGTTCCCGGTTCTCGTTTAATCAAGATGAAAGATGCCGGACACTTCCCAATGGTGGAGAAACCGGACGAAGTGAATGCAGCAATCGACGCGTTTCTCGCCGAGATTGCGTAAATACACCAGCGACAACAACCTTTACCAATACCAAGACAACAAACTTTACCAACGCCGATTGGAGGACATATATCGTGGACGGAGTTACAGCAATTGCTAATGTGCTGAAAATGGAGGGTGTGGAGTGGATCGCCGTGATGCCCTCCAACCCCCTGATTGAGGCTGCCGCCATCGCCGGCATCCGGCCGGTGGTTTGCCGGCAGGAGCGGACCGGCGTACACATGGCCGACGGATTTACCCGCGTCAATAACGGCAAGAAGACGGGCATATTCCTGGCGCAAAACGGCCCGGGCGCCGAAAACGCGTTCGGCGGTGTGGCTCAAGCCTACGCGGACTCCGTGCCAATTCTCTTCCTGCCCGCCGGTGTGGCGCGCAATCGCATTGGCGTGGAACCGAACTTCCATCCGGTGCGAGCCTACGAGTCGATTACCAAGTGGGGCGCCCACATCAACTACGCCAGTCGAGTGCCGGAACTGATGCGCCAGGCGTTCACCAAGTTACGCTCCGGCAAACCGGGCCCGGTGTTGCTGGAAATCCCCCAAGACCTGGCGTCCGATGAAATTAGTGAAGAAGATTTCGACTACATTCCCCCGGTTCCCATGCGAACCGCCGCCGACCCGGAGGCCATCGCCAACGCCGTGCGCGGGTTGATGTCGGCCCAGCGTCCGGTAATTATGGCCGGCCAGGGCGTGATGTACGCCGAGGCGACCGACGAACTGATGGAACTGGCGGAATTCTTGCAGATTCCGGTGATGACCACGCTGGAAGGAAAGAGCGCGTTCCCCGAGAACCACCCCCTGGCCCTGGGCATCGGCGGCTCCAGTCAGACCGGGCAGGTACACCGGTTCCTGAACAATGCCGACGTAGTGTTTGGCGTCGGCGTCAGCTTCACCAAGAGCAGTTTCACGGTGCCGATCCCCGCCGGCAAAACACTCATCCACCTCACCAACGGGGATGATGACATCAACAAAGACTACCGGTCACAATACCCCATCCTGGGGGATGCCAAACTGGCGCTGCGTCAGTTCATTGATGCGTTGAAGGCTCAGGGTGTGCCGCCGCGAGCCGCCAATCAGGAATTGGCCGACGACATCAGCGCAGCCCGTGAGGCATGGATGGCCGAATGGCTGCCCCGACTCACCAGCAACGAAGTGCCCCTCAACCCGTACCGGGTAGTGTGGGACATTATGCACACAGTAGACCTGGACAACACCATCGTTACCCACGAGTCGGGCAGCCCGCGCGAGCAGGTGTCGCCGTTCTGGGAAGCCAGAGCGCCCCGCAGCTTTATCGGCTGGGGCAAGTCCACCCAGCTGGGTTACAGCCTGGGTTTGGCGATGGGCGCCAAGATGGCGGCTCCGGAGAAAATGGTAATCAACTTCATGGGAGACGCCGCGTTCGGCATGGTCGGCCTTGACGTGGAGACCGCCGTGCGAGCCGGCATCCCCATCACAACGGTGGTGATGAACAACTCGACGATGGCGATTTATCCTGACAGCCGGATTCCCACCGCAGTCGAACGCTACAACATCAAGGAGTTGAGTGGAGATTTCTACCAGGTCGCGCTGGCGTTGGGCGCTTATGCGGAGCAGATTCACACGCCGGAAGAAATAAAACCCGCCATGCAACGGGCCATGGCAGCCAACGCCAACGGTCGTCCCGCCTTGCTGGAGTTCATTACCAAAGAGGAAGCAACGTTCTCCAAGTTCCGCTTTGACTAGAACGCCAGCTAATGTGAAGCTGGTGGAAAACTGGTGACATTTCCCCGTAGCGCAATCGCCGACCGTCGTTTTAGACTGGTCGGCGATTGCGTTTATGGAGGGACGATGGTGGCTGCCAATCCGCAGATTGTGAGGAACGCACGGCAGGATTTTGAGGATGAGCTGGCTCAGCTAATTGCTGGGCAGAGGCGTCCGTCGGTTCAGGCTGAGCCTCACCGCGACGTCGAGCCGCCGCAGAGTGAAATGTCCGCAGAGCCAGTATGCCCAGCGCCGGGGTTGGCTCCGACGCCAACACGGTACGACGACCCCACCATGCACGAACTGCCCAGCGGCCAGCGTCCGCGGGAACGCTTGCGAGAGCTGGGGCCGCGGGTATTGAGCGACGCGGAATTGCTGGCGATTCTCCTGCGTACTGGCGTTGTGGGCGAAAACGTGGTTACGATGTCGCACCGGGTTCTGGCCGATTTTGACGGACTGCCCGGTCTGTCCCGCGTCGAGTATGGCGAATTGAGCCGGCAGCACGGATTGAGTGATGCCAAAGCGTGTCAGGTAATTGCCGCGCTGGAACTGGGGCGCCGCGTGGCTGCGTTGCCTCCGGTAGAACGTCCGCAAATCTCCTGCGCTCAGGATGCCGCGAAATTGATTGCTCCCGACCTGGAAATGCTGGATCAGGAACACCTGATAGTGCTGCTGCTCAATACTCGCAATCATGTATTGTTGAAGCGGACAATCTACGTGGGCACGGTCAACAGCAGCGCGGTGCGACCCGCCGAGGTGCTGCGCCCGGCGGTGCGGGAAAACGCTCCGTCAATCATTGTTGCCCACAACCACCCATCCGGCGACCCAACGCCCAGCCCGGAAGATGTGGCGGTTACCCGTGATTTGGTCGCAGCCGGCAAGCTGATGGACATTGAGGTACTCGACCATCTGGTCATCGGCAGCGGCGGCAACTTCGTCAGCCTGAAGGAAAAGGGTCTTGGTTTCAGCAGGGCGTAACCGGCGAGGTAGCAGGGTGTTAGACTAATCGCCATACCTGATTGGGAGGCAACCGTCGGATGAGCGATTACTTTTTGGATGCAGAGAGCCGGGGTTACAAGGAATTGGCGCCCGGCGCCCAAACCCGCACCTTCTGGGGCGAACAAATGCTGTTTTCGCTGGTGGAAGTTGAGGCTGGCGCTCTGGTGCCGCTGCACACCCACCCCCACGAACAGGGCGGCATCATCGTTTCCGGCGCGCTGGAAATGGGCATCGGCGGTGAGGTGAAAGTGCTTCAGCCCGGCGATATGTACATCATCCCAGGGGGCGTCGAGCACTACGCCCAGGGGCAGGAAACTCGTGCGGTGGCGCTGGATATTTTCAGCCCGGTGCGCGAGGAGTTCAAATACTAGCTGCTGTCGCCGAAATAGTCGGCGACGGCCAGCACCAGGTTGCCCATGTGTGGGTGTTCAGGTTCAATGTCCACGGTGATGCCGCATTCCTGTAACTTGCGCGTACAAACCGGCCCCACTGAAGCAACGGCTACCCTGCGGTCCAGGCAGGCTCGCAACGAATCCTCGCGGCCCGCGCTTGCGGCGATGGCCAGCAGGTTCGGGACCTGGGGCCGGCTGGTGAAGGCCAACGCGTCCACCTCGCCCTGCTCCATCTTGTCAATCAGACCCAGCACGGGTCCGTTGTCATCGGGCAGTCCCCAGTTGTACAGGGTCAATTCCCGGTAGTTGGCGCCCCGCTGCCGCAGGTAAGAGGGCAGCTCGGAGTCGGGGCCGCCGTAACGCTGCACGATGACCTCCCGCTGACCTAGCGGCAAACCTGACATCGCCGCGGTGAGGTCGGCAGATGTAAACGGCTCCGGCGGCATGATGTCAATGCGAATTTTGTGGCGGCGCAGGACGCGGGCGGGCTTGGGGCTGCGCGCCACAACGGACAAGTCGGCCAATGCCGACACGAACTCATCCTGAACGCCCATAGAATTGGCGATTTCCAGCATGGCCTGGGTTCCCACGCCGGTGAGGAATATCGCCACATCGACGTTGCCATCGCAGACGTCGGTGATGGCCTGCTGTACCTCTGGGCTATCATCCAGGTAATGTTCCTGGAGGACAGCAGCGCCGTAGGGCACGCCGCCGTGCCGCCGGATGAGGCCGGCCATTTCGTCGGGCATACGCGCTTCGACGAAGGCCAGCACTCGTCCGTTTAGCGATGTTTTTTCGGCCATTGGGTTAGTTAACGCCGCTATACCGCGCACTCGCCTTCACCGCGTTCCAGCACGTACTGGTTGGTGCGCTCCCAGTCGAAGTACATTTCCCCGCCGCCTTCGGATTCGTGGCCCACTTCCTGGGCCCGCGCGGCGACTGAGGTCAGCGGTTCGGGCCCGACACGATCGAGGAAATCGTTGAACCGTTCGCCGTCGTTGCTGCGGTTGTCCTTGTAGTAGGTAACAATCTCTTTGAGGACGGAGGGCACCAGCTTGGCTGGAACCTTGACCCTGGGCACCCGCGTACCGATGCGGGAGTCTTCCACCCGGTTGTCCCCGTAATTGCCGCCGAGGAACAGTTCATAGGCTGGGATCTGCTGGCCGTCAACGCCCTTCACGGCGGCGCCGTGGAAGCCGATGTTGGCGATGTGATGCAGGCCGCACCCGTTCGGGCACCCGCTCATCTTGATGCGGATGTCGTTGACGCCGGCGTCTTCGTTCAGGCCATTCCAGCTTTCCATCTCGGTGCGCAGCGCCTGGGCCAGCCCCATCGACGCCGTGATGCCGAGTTTGCAGCTGTCGGTGCCGGGGCAGGACACTATGTTGTTGATGTGGCTGTGGCCGGCTTCGCCCAGTTCCAGGGCTTTCAGGGCTTCCCAGACATCGTGCAGGTGGCCGCTGGGAATCCAGCGCAAGACCAGATTCTGCTCCTGCGTGGTGCGCACTTTTCCGCCCGTGTATCGCCGCACGATTTCGGCAAGGCCGCGGAACTGCGTCGCAGTCAAATCGCCGCGGATGATTTTCACGTAAATCGTGTTGTAACCGTCCTGCCTTTGCGCCACCACGTTGGTGTCCAGCCAGCGCTGGTACTCGGGAGCGCCAGGGACGCCATTCGTCGACGCCGGCTGAGCGGGCGGGTCTTCCCGTTGAATCTCCTCAGCGACCATGAGCGGCTTGCAGTCGATGGGGCCGATGTTGACCAGCTCGGCGTCCACCAGCTGCCTGAATTCGTCCAGGCCGATCTTGTCGATTAGAACCTTCAGGCGGGCCATCATACGGTTCTTGCGCAGGATGTCCGCGTTGTTGAACACGGTCCAGATGGCAAGGGCCACGCGCAGGTAGTCATCCTCGGAGACCCATTCGTACAGGGGTTGGGCGAGCCGCGGCATAATCGAGGTGCCGCCGCCGCAGTAGACCCGGAAGCCTTTGCGCTGTTCTCCGTCAACTTCTTTGTACTGGGAAACATAGGTGAGGTCCTGGATGGCAGCGGCCACTTCGTCCCGCTGGTCGTTGCCAGTGAAGGCGGTCTTGAATTTGCGCGGGAAGCTCTGGGTGATGGGATGGCGCACACCAAACCGCACGTAGGCAGTCAGGTACGGTGTCGGGTCGAAAACTTCTTCCGGGCTCACGCCGGCAGTGGCGGCGCCCACCACGTTGCGAACGGTGTTGCCGCACGCCTCGCGGGTCGAGAGGCCAACCTTGCCCAGCATCCGCAGCACCGTGGAGGTTTGCTCCAGCGGGATGTGGTGGAACTGGATGTTTTCCCGCGTGGTGATGTGTCCCTTGCCCAGCGGGGCGTACTGCTCCGTAATATCAGCCAGGCAGTCCAGCATATCCGCCGAAGCAATTCCGCCGGGGAGTTTGATGCGTATCATCTGGACATCGGCCTGGCGCTGACCGTAGACACCTTGCCGCAGCCGGAAGGGCGTAAAAACGGTGTTGTCCAGCTCGCCGACGCGGAACCGGTCTACCTCGGCATCAAAACGCTGGATTTCGTCCTCCATGAACGGAATGATGGCCGGCGAATCCTGCGCCAGCTCCAGACTGGATTCATGGATTTTGTTCAGGTCGGGAACGTGAGGTACGCTGGTCAAGATGTCCTCCTGCGAGTTGGGGCGCAAAAAAGCCCACCGATGCCAACTGGCAAACTCGGTGGGCGCAGGTTACGGGCCTGATATTTCGTCAGGTCAGGTTTGGCCTGCCCCCGTTGTCGGGGGACACGTACAGGCGCAAGTCAGGTTGCATTTGCAATTACTCTGCATTTGCAAAAACTATACAACCGAGGTCGGGAATTGTCAACAAGTTATTTTCGCTGGTGATTCTACCAAATCGGGTCAGAAAACGTCGCTGCCATTCACATTTAGCGCAACAATTTAGCGCAGCGAACGTTCCGATTTGAGCGCCCGGGTGCTGACCGACCCGCCCGAAATCAACCAGATAACGCGCTCAGCGATATTGGTCGCGCGGTCGGCAATCCGTTCCAGGTCGTGCGCCACCCACAGCAGGTAGGTTGCCCGCTGGATGTTGCGCGGGTCTTCCAGCATATAGGTCAGCAGCTCGCGGTAAATCTGGTTGTAGAGGTCGTCAACTGCATCGTCGTCGGCGCAAACCTTGCGCGCCAGCTCCTCATCCCGGTCGGCGAAGGCTTGCAGACCCTCGTTCAGCATCTTGAGCGCCAACTCAGCCATCCGTGGAATATCGATCAGCGGTTTGAGCAGGGGTTCCTGGTAGATGCGCAGGCAGATTTTGGCGATTCCCTCAGCGTAGTCCCCCATGCGTTCCAGTTCCACACCCAGATGCACCACCGACATCACCGTGCGCAGGTCGGTGGCGGCCGGCTGCTGGGTGGCGAGGATGCCCAGGCATTTGGTTTCCAGAGTGTCCTGCAGGTTGTCGATCACGTCATCGTTTTCGATGACTTGCTGCGCCAGGTCGGCGTCGCGGTTTTGCAGCGCACGGATCGCCTGTTTGGTGGTTTCCTCAACGAGGCGACCCATTTCGCCCAGATCGCTTTGCAAGGTTTCCAGAAGCCGGTCGAAGTCGGACCTCAGCATTTTGGCGCCTCCTTGTGTTCGGTTGGTCGCCGCCCCGGGGAATTTAGCCGAATCTGCCGGTGATATATGCCTCAGTACGTTCGTCGCTGGGATTCGTGAACATCCGGGCGGTTTCGTCGAATTCTATCAGGTGCGCCACACGATTCTCGTCAGGCATCAGGAAAGCGGTTTTGTCCGAGACGCGACCGGCCTGTTGCATATTGTGGGTGACGATGATGATGCTGTAACGCTTTTTGAGTTCCTGCATCAACTGTTCAATTGCCAGTGTAGCAATTGGGTCAAGCGCTGAACAGGGTTCGTCCATCAGGATAACGCTGGGGGAGACCGCCATCGCGCGGGCAATGCAGAGGCGTTGCTGTTGGCCGCCGGAGAGCGCCAGAGCGGATTCCTTGAGTCTATCTTTGACTTCATCCCAAAGCGCGGCGCTGTGCAGGGATTCTTCAACAATGTCATTCAGATTGCCGGAGTAGCCGTTAATGCGCGGCCCAAAGGCGACGTTGTCGTAGATTGACTTGGGGAACGGGTTGGGACGCTGGAACACCATGCCAATCTGGTAACGAATTTGTGTCGGGTCGGAACCGGGGGCATAGAGGTTAAATTCATTGAACCAGATCTGGCCTTCCATGCGGAAGGAATCAATCAGGTCATTCATGCGGTTGATGCAGCGCAGCAACGTGCTTTTACCGGCGCCACTGGGTCCGATGATAGCGGTAATTTCGTTTTCCGGGATATCCAGATTTACGCTCTCAATGACCTGATTGCGGCCGTAGTAGACACCAACGTCAACGGCGCGGATAACTGACTGGGTGGTTGCGGCGGGAGTCGCCATGGTCGCATTTATCCTCGGTGTCGGTTTTGCAGGCGGTTACGCAGGAAAATAGCAAAGGCGTTCATGCCCAACAGAATCGCCAGCAGCACAATAATACCCGCAGCGGCCAGTTGATGGAATTCTTCCTGCGGCTTCGATATCCAGACGTAAATCTGGATGGGCAGTACGGTGAAACGGTCCAGCGGCGAGGTTGGCGCGAAGGGCACGAAGGACAGCGCACCCATTATCACCAGCGGGGCGGCTTCACCCATCGCCCGACTGACCGCCAGAATGATGCCGGTCAGGATGCCGGGCATCGCCTGTGGCAGCACCAGTCGCCACACCACCTGCCAGCGCGCGCCGCCCAGGGCGTAGCCACCCTCCCTGATGGACGGCGGCACGGCCCGGATTGCTTCCTCGGCAGACACGATGACCACGGGCATAATCAGCATGGCCAGCGTCAAACCGGCGGCCAGCGTACTCTTGCCCAGTGAGAACAGGGCTACGAAGATGGTGAGTCCCAGGATGCCGTAGACGATCGACGGCACCGCGGCCAGGTTCTTGATGTTGGTTTGAATGAGGTCGGTGATGCGGCTGGCCTTCGCGTACTCTTCCAGGTAGATGGCAGCGGACACTCCCACCGAGAACGATATGAAAATGCAAATCGCCATCACCCAAAGCGTACCCACGATGGATGGGAACAGGCCGGAATTGATGGCTTTGCTGGAGGCATTCTCCGTGATCAGGTCCAGACTCAACCACGACCACCCCTCGGAGATTACGGAGTAGAGCAGCGCGGCCAGCATCAGTATCGCAACGCTTACGGTGACGATGCAGATCGCATGGAAGATGCTGGCATTGCGCTGGCGTCGAGCGAGCCGCCGGCTGTAGCCGGGCGCGGTTTCAACTGCCATTATTCATACACCTCGCGGAACCGGGCCACGACGAACTGGCTGATCAGATTCATCACCAGGGTGATGACGAACAGCGTAATTCCGACGGCGAACAGCGCCTGGAACTGCGCAGTGCCGGGTATGGCGTTGTCGCTGAAGTTGGTCGTAGCCATGAATCCGGTCATAGTGTTCACCGGCTCCAGCGGGTTGAAGGTCAATTTTTCGTTCTGGCCGGCGGCGATGAACACAATCATGGTCTCGCCAACCGCTCTGGACATTGCCAGTATGAAGGCGGCCACAATGCCGGATAACGCGGCCGGCACCACGACCTTGACCGCCACCTCGACTTTGGTGGCGCCCAGCGCGAAAGCGCCTTCCCGCAGGCTGACGGGCACCGCGCGCATCGCATCCTCGCTGAGGCTGGACACCATCGGGACAATCATCACGCCCATCACGATGGCGGCGGACAGAGCGTTGAAGATGCCAATATCATCGCTGAAAACGCGCAGGAAGGGAGTGATGAAGAACAGGGCGAAAAAGCCATAGACCACCGTGGGAACTCCGGCCAACACCTCCAGCACGGGTTTGGTAACGGTACGCACCCGCGGTTTCGCGTACTCGCTGAGGTAAATGGCGCACAACAAACCCAATGGAACGGCGATACACATTGCCAGCAGCGAGATCATCATGGTGCCGACGAGCAACGGCCAGACGCCGTAGGAACGGGGCACCAGCAGTGTGCGCCATTTGGTGTCGGTAAAGTAGCGGTGCCACTGCACTGATTCCGGAACGGCGAACGATTTGGTTTGCAGTGCGACTCCCGGCACACCATTGGACATGGCTGCCACCGTTACCTTGTACGACCTTCCGGGAGAAGCGTCGGAGATGACGCAGGACACCCGGTCAGCGCCCAGCAATTCGCAGTCAGATACATCGGTCTTCAGACTTGGTAGTATGGACACGTCGTAGGCACTGACCGGCGCGCCGGCGATGGGTCGCTCCCAGGACACATAGATCAGCGAATCCGTGGTGGCGCGCACCGAAACCCGGGGAATGGCGCCTGGGGTGGCTGTGTCGGGTGGGTTCGTTTCGGGAGGGGGTGTTGCCGGAGGGGTTGTTGCTGGGGAAACCTGGCTTACCGCGTCGGCCGGCTCGCCGGTTGCCACGACTTCGGTCGGTTTGGCCTCGTAGAAATCTGCGGTGAAGAAACGCACTCCCTCATAGAGCAGCACCGCGACGATGCTAACGGTGACCATGACGGATACCATCGCCAATAAAAAAAGCACCGACTTGATAACTTTTTCAAGTAGGTGCTTTGAGCCACTGGACGCAAGTGGCTTATCGACAGATGACGCCGGGTCAACCGCCGACCTGGAGCCGGGTATTTTAGCGAAAAGCACGATGGCTCACCTCATCGGCGCGGCGTTCTGATGCGCCGGGGCATCCAATATCGTAGACCGTGAAATGTCCTGCTGCGCTCATCGTTTGGTCATATTATAATAGGTGTGCCCCGATTTTCCGTCAACCCGCCGGGAGCCAAAAATCGTGCTACTCGCGATTCAATAGTGGCCCAGGCCGGTACGCGTGTCGGGTGAACAGGGGGAGGCAAGTTGAGCCAAAAATTGCAACTGAGCGTGGTTGACCAGTCGCCCATGCGTGAGGGAAGCTCCGCCGGTGTGGCGCTGCGCGAAACCATCCAACTCGCGCAGGCTGCCGAAGCGATGGGGTACGAGCGCTACTGGGTGGCCGAACACCACAACCTGCCCAATTTTGCCGGCACCGCCCCGGAGGTTCTGATTGGGCAGATTGCGGCCAATACCCGGCGCATCCGCGTCGGTTCCGGCGGCGTGATGCTGTCGCACTACAGCTCCCTGAAAGTGGCGGAGACGTTCCGTATGCTGGATGCCTTCTACCCCGGCCGCATCGACCTGGGCATCGGCAGGGCGCCCGGCAGCGATCAGATAACCGCCGCCGCCCTTGCGTATCCCAGCACCCCGAAAGACATTCGCCATTTTCCGCAGCAGGTGCGGGACGTGGTGAATTATCTGAACGACTCGCAGCCCGACGACCACCCTTTCAACGCGGTGGCTGCATCCCCTGACGAACCGGACACTGCGCCGCAGGTCTGGTTGCTGGGATCTCGGTACGAGTCGGCGTTCATGGCCGCCAAGATGGGCCTGCCCTTCGCCTACGCCCACTTCTTCGGTATGGGCGCCGATGACGGCCCGCAAATCGTGGAATCTTATCGGCAGAATTTCGAGGCCTCGGAGCGCCTGGAGCAACCGTTGATAAACGTTGGGGTGCAGGTACTATGCGCCGACACCGAGGAAGCGGCGCAGCGGATCGGGTCCAGCCGCAACTTGGGTCGCCTGCGGTCGGTAACGGGTCAAGCCAAGGGCATTCCGTCGCCGGAGTTGGCTGCTTCGTACAAATATCTGGCCAACGAGTGGCAATTCATACAGCAATATCTCCGCAATTGCGTGGACGGCGACCCGGAACAGGTGAAAGCAGGGCTGGAGCGAGTGTCGGAACAGTACCAAACCGCCGATCTGAGCGTGGTTACCATCTGCTACCACTACGCCGACCGCGTGCGCTCCTACGAACTGGTGGCGCAGGCGTGCGGGTTGGAGCCGCCCGACCTGGGTTAAAAGCCGGGGCGACCGCGAGAGACTGCCAACCCCGGCTTCCGGTCAACGTCGCCCCGGCTCATGGTCAACGTCGCCCCGGCTTCGGGTCAACGTCGCCGGTCAACGTTGATTGATGCGTATGCCCGGGCGCGGGTTACGCTCCCAGCTTGGCCGCCAGGTCAACGAAGCTGTCGGCCACCACGTTGAACGAAGGATCGGGCGTCGGGTCCGGCGTACGGTCCGGTCCATGTTCTTTGGGACGCGGCACGAATCCGGTGCGAAGACCCACCCTGGCCGATGCCAGCAGGTCGCCCTGGTGGGCGGCCACCATCATCACCTGCTCCGGTTTGAGGCCCAGGAGTTTCACTGCGGCGCCATAGCTTTCCGGGTCGGGCTTGTAGTGCTGGGCTACTTCGGCCCCCAGGATGCAATCCCAGGGCATCCCGCCGTTCTTGGCCATGTTGGTCATCAGCGCGATGTTGCCGTTTGACATAGGGGCGATGATGAACTTGTTCTTGAGGCGGTAGAGTCCGGGCACCGTGTCTGCCCACGGACGCAGGTGGTGCCAGAAGTACGTTACCTCCAGCTTCTCGTCGTCGCTGAAACCGGAGATTTCGTATTCGTCGAGCACGTCGTCCAGCGACATACGGTGCAAAGCGTCCAGGTTGGTCCACGGCAATTCGCCGTTCCGCACCTTGTCCATGTAGGGGCGGTACTTGCCGCGCCAGGAGTCGGCGAAGGCAGCCCAGTCGCGGTCAATGCCCTTGATGCGACCCATGTTGGCGCACTGTTCGGTGATGCTGGAACGCCAGTCCACCACCGTGCCGAATACGTCGAAAATGCAGGCTTTGACGTCAAGCCCCAGCGCTTCGTTTGCCATAAGGTAGACCTCCCATTTGGGCTGTTGGGTGTTTTTGGAACGCGAATGTTGGAGGTAATCCTAGCACACCCGGAAACCGGGTTCTTGCGCCCCCGCGCGACCGGCCCGGACGATTTCAGAGTTAGTAGTCCCTTTCTGCTTGGCGCGGGGAACACCCCTTCACCCTAACCCTCTCCCACGAAGGGGAGCGGGGACTTTGCAATTGTCCCGCGCAGCCGGCAGGTCAATCGGCGATGTTCAGCAGGATGTCGGCCAGTTCCCGCGGCGTTGTGATCATCGGGTCGTGGCCGGTGTCGATGCGGTGTACGCCCCAGCTTGAGGCGGCTGCCCTTTCCGCCACCGCCTCGAACCCGGACTCGCTGCACAGCACGAATTCGCGGCGCAGGGCCTGCGCTTCCGGTCGGCCGGTGCGCACGGGTTGCGAGAAGGTGAGGGTAGGCTGCGGACTCAGCCTGGGCAGCACGAACCGCTGATCATCGGGATCGGTGATGGACCAGCGTGCGGCGATTTCGTCGGCGGTGGCGGGCGCCGGCATGAAGGGTTCGCTGTCTGCAATGTGTTGCCGGATGCGCGCGACGAATTCCGGGCCGCGCACCGCCTCCAGTTGGTCGACCATCGCTTCGCCATCGGCGGGCACCACGCCGTTGACATAAACCAGGGCAGCGATCCGCTCCGGGCAAACCTCGGCTACGCCGGTGATGACCATGCCGGCGTAGGCGTGGGCCACCAGCACGGCATCTTGCAGGTCGTTGGATTCCAGCAACTGCGCCACGTCCCGGATGTGGAGGTCCAAATTGAACGATGCCGGAGGCATGAGGGCCGCCAGGTGGGCCCGGTCGCCCAGCCCGGTCAAACTGGGAGCGAGTACGGTGTGCCCGGCTTCCTGTAGTAAAGGGGCAACCTTCCACCAGCACCATCCGCCGTGCCAGGCTCCATGAATCAATACCAACGTGGCCATAAGTTGATGCCTATGCAGCCTCATCTTGGCTGTCGGTTAGCTGCCGTTCCAGTTTGTCCATAAACTCGTTGGCGGCGGTGGCGAGTAATTTGGCTCGCTGCTCCAGAAATTCGTCGTAACGGTCAATGGTGAACAGGCTGCGGTCGGTAGGTACGCATTGCTCTCGTAGTAATTTGTCGCTGACGCCTTCCATGTACTCCATTGGAGCCTTTTTGCCAATTTTCAGATTGGTTTCTTTCCGAATCGCAGCGATGTTGGCAGCAGAGTTCACGCTATCGAAAGCGGGATTGCCCCTGAGGAAAGCGCGGGGGAAAATGTGATGCCAGTCCGGGTTGAATTTTTGCAACAGTTCAGGGCCCGCAAACCCGATGCGGTCTTTGCTTGAGCTCCAGTCGTGGGCCTCGTTTGCATAGGCCAACATATACAGCATCAGCTGTACTCCTCCGTCGCGATAGCTCCGCTTGAAGTACTCATTATTGTCCGCGGTGAAATCCAGAGCGTCGAGGTGAGTAATGGCAGCACGAACTGCCTCGGAAGGATTGGATCCTTCCCGCATGGCGCGTATGTCCTCTGCCAAGCGGGTGTCAGTAGTCCGACTGTAGCGGTTGGTGCAGGTGGCACGGAGCAGCCATGCCAATGCCGGATTGATACTAAAGTCGTTTTGAAAACGAACCGCCAGTACGACTAGCGGAATCAAAGCGTTTTCGCTGGGTAAAATATCGCTGTTGAGAATGCCATGCCGGTTCAGGCCACTGATAACGGCGCGCCACGCCGCCGCTACCGTTGTCCATTTCTGGTTGAGGTTGTTGCTGGTCCAAAATTCGCTGGTAACGTTTTTGAACCTGGTATGTCCGGTTGTCGAGGCGATTAACGAGCGAAAAACCAGGGTGGGCGCGAGGTCAAACCCGCTGTCTTCCAAGTCAACCATAAATGGCTCTAGTGTGCGATTTACCCAGTTAGGGTTAGAGGCGGCCACTTGAGCTTTGACAATATCACCTTCGCTCACCTTGGTGCCATTTTGATTCAGGCGAACGAATATTTCAACTGTGTCTTCGAGATCTTTGTCTTCAAGGAATGCAGCGACTTGGTGTGAGCTAATTTTGCGCACTCGCTCTAATGACATGAGAACGTCTATTTCACGGACTTCAGGGTTGTTGGTACAGTAGCATTTGACCAGTTCTCCGATTTTCTTGTCGTCCGCCAGTATGACATCGCGCACCGGGGTGTAGTTTTTATCCGCGATGATTGCTCGTGTGGGAGTTGCGAACTTCGTGTCCTGCCCCAGAGGGCTCACGTGGATGTTATTCTTCTCACATTCGGTATTCCAATCTGCCCCGTTGTCTTTCCACCAGTACGGCCTACGGCCGAACAGTAGGCACAACGCAGTAGTGCGCTGCTGGCCGTCAACCACCCAGGCTTCGGATGGAACGGCATCGGCTACCCTAGCCGGAGCCGGCGTGTCATTCACCGGCTGGCTCCATAGCAGCAACGCGCCGATGGGGTAATCATTATACAACGATTCCACCATGTTCATTACTTTGGTTGGTGTCCAGACAAAGCCTCGCTGGAATTCCGGCATCCCAAATTTATTGCTGACTGCTCGGTCAACGATGTCCCTCACGCTGTATTGTTGTATTGTCATAGTTACCCTCCGCGCGCGACGGAACCCCGGACTAGAATGCCGTCCGGGGTTGCAGGCTTTTGGTTATAGTGCCGTTCGTCTAAATCGACGTTGCGTTGGCAAAACAGTACGCGCTTGCCATAGTCAGGTCAAGCAACTGATGTCATTCTTACAGCACAACTACCGAGCGTAGTACTTCTCCTCGGCCCATGCGCTCGAAAGCGGCTTCAACGTCGTCAATGGCGATGCGTTCGCTGACGAAACCGTCCAGGTTCAGGCGGCCTTGCAGGTACAGGTCAATCAGCATTGGGAAGTCGCGGGTGGGCAGGCAGTCGCCGTACCAGGAGGATTTGAGCGAACCGCCGCGTCCGAAAACCTCGATGAGCGGCAGTTCAATTTTCATCGTTGGGTCGGGGACGCCAACCAACACCACGGTGCCGGCGTGGTCGCGGGCGTAAAAAGCCTGTTCGTAGGTGGTTGGGTTGCCCACGGCCTCGATGGCGACGTTGACGCCGTTGCCGCCGGTGAGGGCGCGGATGGCTTCAACCGGGTCGGTTTGAGTGGAGTTTATGGTATGGGTGGCGCCGAATCCTTTGGCCCAGTCGAGTTTGCGGTCGTCGATGTCCACTGCGATGATGATGTTGGCGCCAGCCAGTTGCGCGCCGGCGACCGCGGCGTTGCCGACGCCGCCGCAACCGATGACCGCCACTGAATCGCCGCGACTCACACCGCCGGTGTTGATGGCTGCGCCCAGGCCGGCCATGATGCCGCAACCGATCAGGCCCGCCGCGAGCGGGCTGGCCGCCGGGTTGACCTTGACGGCCTGGAGTGCGTCCACCAGCGTCAGGTCGCAGAAGGCCCCGATGCCCAATGCGGGCGACACCGGCGATCCGTCGGTGAGTGTCATTTTCTGCTGGGCGTTGCGGCTGGCGAAGCAGTACCAGGGCCGACCGCGCACGCAGGAACGGCATTGACCGCACGGGGCGCGCCAGGCGAGAATCACAAAATCGCCGGGCACAACATTGCTGACTCCGTCCCCGATTTTCTCCACGATGCCTGCTGCCTCGTGGCCCAGCAGGAACGGAAAGTCATCGTTGATTGCGCCTTCCCGGTAATGTAAATCCGTATGGCAAACACCGCAGGCCTGGACTCGTACCAGCGCCTCGCCCTCGTTGGGGTCGGGAACCAGGATGGGAACCAGCTCGACCGGAGCGCCCTTTGACCGCGAGATGACTCCCCGCACTTCATTAACTGCCATTTTATCAATGCCTCCGTGCCGGCGTCAGAAAACCACCGGCGATGCTCACGATATAATGCCGCAACCCGCTGGCAGCGTCAAAGGTCGCCGCCGGTTGCTCAACCGAGGTAACTATGCCCAAGCGCGTGATTATAGACACCGACCCTGGCGTGGATGACACCGCAGCTATCCTGCTGGCGTTGGCCAGCCCTGAGTTACAAGTCGAAGCGCTAACTGCCGTATATGGCAACGGCTCAATGGCACAGTGCGCCAGCAACGCCCGGCGGATTCTGGCCGTGGCCGGCCGCAGTGACATCCCGGTGTACCGGGGAGCCGAAGGGCCGTTGCTGCGCCGCGCCAACGAGGGTTGGGCCTGGCATATTCACGGCGGCGATGCTCTGGGGGGCGTGGCCGATGCCGTACCGGAACCGTTGCCCGATGCGGCGTCCGATGCGGCGTCCGTCGACCGGGTGGCCGCGCTGGAAATTGCCCGGCGCGCGCTGGAGGCTCCGGGCGAAATTACCGTCCTGGCGCTAGGCCGCATGACCAACATCGCACTGGCGTTGCGAATTGCACCGCAAATCGCAGATGCACTGGCCGGGGTGGTGGTAATGGGTGGCGCGGTCCGGGTGCCCGGCAACGTTTCCCCGGTGGCGACGGCGAACCTGCACGAAGACCCGGAATCGGCGGCCATTCTGTATGAATCAGGTGTACCCATCACTCAGGTTGGGCTGGACGTTTGCGACCGGGCTGGCTTTTCCAGCGGTCAATTCGAGCGACTGGCACAGTGCTCGGCTCCGGCGGTGGCCCTGCTGGTGGCGGCTTCGGGATTTACCCGGCAGGCGTACCAGCGGCTGGGTCGGCTGGCCGACGGGGAAGCAGTGCGCTACAACGATGTGCCGGCGATGGCTTATGCTATCGATCCAACCCTGTTTGAATCCCGTCGTATGCACGTCGCCATCGACACCGCCAGCGACTTGACCCGAGGGCAAACGGTTGCCGACTGGTATGGCTCCACCGGCTTTGCACCCAATGTCGATGTTTGCCTTGACGTGGACGCCCCGCGCCTCACGAATCTGGTGGTCGACCGACTGGTGAGCCATCCCTGGCCCACCCACTAAAAAGCCACGCCCGTTGCCGAGCGCGGCTAGATCATCAACGCGGTTGCTCCTGGTCAACGTGGCTGTCCGGGTCAACGCGGTTGCGCCGGACTTACGACAGGGCGGCTACCGCGGCCTGAACCTCTGCGTAATCGGGTTCAACGCCGGGGCTTTCCGATACCCAGTGATAGCGGACCACACCGTCTTTGTCGACGACGGTGACCGCGCGCTTGGCGGCGACGTATCCCTGCATTCCGGCCAGGCCGGGCAGCGCAACGTCGTAGGCGTTTACCACCTCGCGGTTGTAGTCGCTGAGGAAGGTGTAATTGACATTGTTGGCGGCCTTCCATGCGGCCTGGGCGAAGGGAGGGTCAACGGTGATGCCGATGATTTCCGCATTCATGGAGCTGAACTGGTCGATGCGGTCGCGCAGGGCGCACATTTCGGTGGTGCAAACGCCGGTGAAGGCTCCGGGGAAGAATGCAAGCACCACGTTTTTGCCCCGGTACTCGCTCAGGGTGCGCTGTTGTTGCGGGGTTTCATGCAGCGTGAAATCGGGGGCTGCCTGTCCTACGGTGATGGCCATGAATGGACCTCCTGGTGGGGAATATCTGTTGACTGGTCGCAAGTTTCGACGCCTGGCAAATGACCTCGGTAATGACCTCGGTGAAGCGCTGGCGACCTGGTAATCTTATCATAAGCGCCCCGGCCGGCCCGGTGCGGAACGTATGGCGCGTACCCACTTTCGACCGCCATTGCGGCGAGCCCAGCGATGTGGCAGTACCGCTCCCTCTCCCATCAAGGGAGAGGGCTGGGGTGAGGGTGAAAATCCCATCCGTATCCTGTCTATCCTGTCCATCCATGCCAATTACTCCGCGTAACACTTGTGCATAACACAAAGTGGGTACGCGCGAGGTGAAAGGTATGGCGTGGAACCGCTGCGGCGCCCCGGCCGAGCCGTCCGCGAGCCGAGGGGTGCGGTCGTTCGAGGGCCGTGCTAAACTGGCCGCCAACCCGCGCCAGCGCCATCCGGAGCCTGCATCCGGAGCCTGCATCCGGAGCCTGCAAACGGAGCCTGCAAATGTTTTTCAATTCCCGTCGTTCCACCGTCCACGCCACCCACGGGATGGTTGCCACCAGCCAACCGCTGGCCGCGATGGCCGGCCTGCGTATTCTGATGGCCGGCGGCAACGCCGTGGATGCTGCGGTGGCCACGGCCGCCACGCTGAACGTGGTCGAACCCATGTCCACCGGCGTCGGCGGGGACGTGTTTGCGTTGATCCGGAAGGCTGCCAACCGGGAAGTGGTGGCGCTCAACGGCAGCGGCCGCAGCCCGGCGGCGGCCAGCATCGCCGACTTGCGCGCTAAAGGACACCACCGGATGCCGGCGCTCGGCGCACTATCCATCTCCGTACCCGGCACGGTTCACGGCTGGGAGGTTTTGCTGGCCGAGCAGGGCGCCATGAGTCTGGCCCATGTTCTTGAACCGGCAATCGAATACGCTGAGCAGGGGTTCCCAGTTAGCGACATCATCAGCTTCCAGTGGCAGCAAACGGAGGGCAAACTGGCCGCATTGCCGTCCGGTCAGGAGTTGCTGCAGAATGGCCGTGCGCCCAGAGAAGGCGAGTTGATGCGGATGCCTACGCTGGCGAAAACCCTGCGCACGGTTGCAGAAGGGGGCAGCGAGGCGTTTTATACGGGCCCAATTGCGTCGGCGATGGCCGGTTTCATTCAGGAACAGGGCGGTTGGCTTTCGGAAGACGATCTCGCCCAACACCATTCGGACTGGGACGAACCCATCAAGACTGATTATCGCGGCGTAACGTGCTGGGAGTGTCCGCCCAACGGTCAGGGCATCATCGCTCTGGAAGCTCTGAATATCACCGAGGGGTTCGACATCGCCGGAATGGGGCCGCAAAGCGCCGACCGGTATCATCACCTGATTGAAGCCACTCGATTGGGATTCGCCGATGCTTTCGAGTACCTGGCTGATCCAAGGAGCGTGGAGGTTCCGACCAGTATTTGGGCCTCCAAGGAGTATGCCGACCAACGGCGCGAACTGATTGACCCGCAACGGGCGATGCAAACCGCACCCTACGGCAAGATGGTTCCCGGCAGCGACACCGTTTACATCAGCGTGATCGATGGGGCCGGCAATGCCTGCTCGCTAATCAACAGCGTCTTCGCCAATTTCGGGTCGGGCCTGGTGGTGCCGGGCACCGGCATCGTGATGCACAACCGGGCGGCGCTTTTCCAGTTGGACCCGGAGCATCCCAATGCTCTGGCGGGTCGCAAGCGGCCCTTCCACACCATCATCCCGGCAATGGCCACCCGCGACGGCGAATTGTGGCTGAGTTACGGTGTGATGGGTGGATTCATGCAGCCCCAGGGACATTTGCAGGTCATCAGCAATATGGTCGATTTCGGTATGGATTCGCAGACTGCGCTGGATGCCTTGCGGTTCCAGGTTGCCGGCAATGAACTGTGGCTGGAAGGCGACGTTGACAACGAAGTGGCCGCCGAGCTGCATCGCCGCGGGCACCGGGTCAACGTGATGCACGGCCCGCAACGGGGCGGCGCCGGTGGAATGGGCGGCGGCCAGATAATCAGCCGCGACCCGGACTCAGGGGTCCTCAGCGGAGGCAGCGAGCCCCGGAAGGACGGCGCTGCGGTAGGCTGGTGATACCACCTCGCAAGTTTTATTGAATTGGCGCGTCTGGCAATCTGCCTGGATTCGTAATTCACAGGCCAGCGAATTATCTGGATAACCAGAGACGGAAGCGCTGCCAGGCAGACTGTGGTGGTGGGTCCACTGGGCGACCCCGCCAGCCTGGCGGGTTTGGCGTCATCATACGCTGTAGGAACATCCATACTACCGCGACGACGATAATGGCCAACCCGACCAGGGAAAACCATATTGGAACCGGCAGCAGCACACCGGCCCCGGCCAGAACTACCCCGGCGATTGAGAGTTTGGATGGCGAAATCAGTCGCTTGCGCGTCGGCGGCTTCGGAGCGAATGGTGATGGCTCGTCATCCACCGGGGTCAGGGGACGGGATGCGGTGGAATCCGGCGTGTTATTCCCCGGAGGCTGAGCATCCAATTCTCTCAGGATTTGCTCTATTTCGTCTTCGTAACGGTCTTTCATCATCACACGTCCCGGTTCTGGCAACGTCACGTTGAGCGAGTTTTGGTCAAAGTGAGTTTTGGATGGGCTGACGTTTTGACAGATTATAACCCGGTAGCGTCCGCAGCGTAACTGCCAACGATGGTTTGCCGTAAACATACCGGAACCTTGGCGCTGCCGGTTGAGCAGCGCGGTAGCGTTCCATTTTAGGTGGTTTCCTTTCTCGTCATTCCGGCGCAAGCCGGAATCCAGGAAAGCCCCAATCAGGAAAATCCTGTCTATCCTGTTCATCCATGCAAAAAAACACCTAAATTGCAACGCTACCAGCGGCGCAAATTCGTTGACGTGTGGGGGCTTTGACAGTATAGTTATTGGCCGGAGTCGAATATGCCCAAGCGTACTTATCAACCCAAAAAGCGCCGCCGTGCCCGTGTGCATGGCTTCCGTTCCCGTTCGCGCACCTCGGATGGCCGTTCGGTTTTGCGCCGCCGCCGTTTCAAGGGCCGGCACAAGCTGACCGTTTAGTTGACCTACTTTGTTTTCAGCGCCCGCCCGCGGCTTCCCTAGTTTAGATGCAACAACGTCATCGTCTTAGCGGCGATGCCCGTATCGGGGAAGTCCACCGTCGGGGGCGTAGCGCCGCTAATGACCTGTTGGTTATCCGGCTGCTGCCCAATGGCTTGGATCGCAGTCGTTTCTGCTTCATTGCCGGGAAACGCGTCGGTAACGCTGTGGTGCGCAACCAGACCAAGCGACGTTTGCGTGAGCTAATCCGCAACTCCCATACCCGTTCGGGTTGGGATTCTATCCTGATTGCGAGGCGTGGCGCCGGTGAAGCGAAGTTCCCTCAACTGGAGCGTGCCGTGCATAATTTGTTGCGTCGCACCCAGTTGAATAGAGCCGAACCTGAAGTTATTGAGCCCGTGAACCCGCAGACCGTAACCGCAGCAGGGGAGTCAACTCGGTGAAAGTCGCAACTATTGCAACCATTCGGCTGTATCAGCAGGCGGTGTCCCCCTATCTGCCAACGGCTTGCCGCTTCGAGCCGACTTGTTCGCAGTACGCCGCTGATGCGGTCGAACGCTACGGTGTGCTGCAAGGCGTGTGGCTGGGTATCCAGCGAATTCTGCGGTGTCGTCCCAGAGGCGGCAGCGGGTATGACCCGGTAATTTAGTCAACCAATATGTCAAACATTTTCCCGCCCTTCCGCAAACCTCGGGTTACGCCCAACTTCACCAACGAAGACGTTGCCAACGAAGATGATGCCATGCCTCGGCGCCGTAACAACGGCTTGGCGTTGACGCAGCGCTGGATGTTGGTCGCGGCGCTGGCTGCCATTTGCCTGCTGGCCGTCGCCGGTTGCCGACCGAACCTGGGAGCATCCACCAAGGGATGGGGAGCCGTGGCGGTGGCCAACGGCGTGGTGTATGCCACTACCCTGGATGGGCAGGTGCTGGCCCTCGATGATTTTGGCGACGGAACTGTCAGTACGCGGTGGAGGTCTTCCATCGGCGGAGAAGACGGATTTTTAGGCGTGTACAACCCGCCCGCCATCGGACAGCATCTGTACGTAGCCGGCATTGATGGAATCCTGTACGCGCTCGACCTGAACGCTTCCGGCGGGGTGGTCGGAACGGTCTGGCGTAACCCCAACGTCGAACCGGAAGAGATTGTGCCGCTGGTGGGCAGCCCCGGCCTGGACGAAGCGGGCGGCATCGTGGCGGTTGGTTCAGAGGACGGCGGCTTGTACGCCTTCATCGCGTCAACCGGGGAGCCGTTGCGATGGTCTCCATTCCGCACCGATGAAAAAGAGATCTGGTCCACTCCGCTGCTGCGCAATGGCGTCGCGTATTTCGGTTCGCAGAATGGCAAGGTGTATGCCGTTAGCCTGGCTACGGGCGAGGTGGTGTGGGAATACGCTACCGGCGGGGCAGTGGTCGCCAAACCGCTGATTCATCAGGATATGCTGATTATCGGCTCGTTTGACCGGCAACTGTACGCCCTCGGGCTGGAAAGCGGCGACTTGCGCTGGCAATTTGGCGCCGATAACTGGTGGTGGGCCACCCCGGTGTCGTCGGGTCGTATGATCCTGGCGCCATCTATGGATGGCAAAGTGTACGCCCTGAACTCCGGCGGTGGGCTGCTGTGGGCCTATGATATGGGCGCTCCGGTGGTGGCAGACCCGGTCTTGCTGCAACGGGGTTTGGCGGTTGCCACCGTGGACGGCAAATTGGCCGTGCTGAGGGCCACCGAAACCGACCACGGCCAGGCCCAGGAAATTGCCTCCCTGACGCTTGGCGACGCTGAGATCAAGGCGCCGCTGATTATCTCCCGCAGCCGGGCTTCGTCCGACTCCGGGCAGCCTGATTCCGTGTACGTCGGCTCTGATGACGGCACGGTGCGGCGGGTGGAGGTGGTGTCTGGCATCAACATATTGTGGTGCTACGACACTGAAGAAAACACCAGGTGCAACTAGGGCAGGCGTTGCCGGATCGGTAGCGGGCAGGACAGGCGTTAGTGGAAATTCTCTCCATATTCGGGTTGCTTTGGAACGAAGTAATTATTCGTCCCATGCTCAACACGCTCATGGTGTTGTACGTCTTGTGCTACTCCCAGATGGGAGTAGCCATCATCGTATTCACGGCGCTGGTGCGAATCCTGACGATTCCGCTGACGGTGCGCCAGGTGCGGCAGATGCGTGCGATGACCGGTCTGCAACCGCGGGTGCGGGAGATCCAGCAGCGGCACGCCGGCGACCGGCAACGCATCTCCCAGGAAACCATGCGTCTGTATCGGGAAAGCGGCGTGAGCCCAGTCGGTTGTCTGGGTCCGCTCATTGTGCAGATGCCCATTCTCATCGGCCTGTTCCGGGTACTCATTCAGACCCTGTTCAACAATCCGGAAGACCTGGTGAATCTGTCCGGCAAACTGTACACCTGGATTACCTTCGTACCCATTCATGCGGCGGCGCCGGTCAACAGCGCCTTCCTGTGGCTGGATCTGAGCCAGCCCGACCCGTCGCCCATCGTTATGCCCCTCCTGGTGGCGGTGTCCACCTGGGTGCAGCAAAAGATGACGCAGATGCCGTCTCCGGACCCGCGTCAGCAATCCAGCCAAACCATGATGCTCTGGATGATGCCCATATTCCTGGGGGCATTCTCGCTGGGATGGCCCAGCGGATTGCCGCTCTATTGGGTGGTTTCCAACCTCCTGGGTATCAGCATTCAGTACTTCATCACCGGATGGGGGCCGCTCTTCCCACTGTTCCCAAAGCGTGGTGGGGAACCGGACGAAGTAGCCCCGGCGAGCCCAGCCCCTGCCCCACAGGAGAACGAACCTGATGGATCAAATAATTCAAACCGCACGGACCGTAGAAGAAGCCGCAGAGCTGGCGCTCGCAGCGCTCGGCGCAGACCGCAGCGAGGTCGAGGTAGAAATACTAAATAGAGGCCGGCAAGGGTTCCTCGGCATCGGCGGTGAGATGGCCGAGGTGCGTGTTACCCGCACCACACCGTTGGCAACTCCGGAAATCGCCGTCGAATCCCACGCGGATGCCGGGCCTGATGCCGACTATGAAGCTGAAGATGGCGACGAATTTGAAGACGGTGACGGCGACGAATCTGAGGACGACTATGAACCCGACGAGGAAGAGGCTCCCCGCCGCCCCCCGGTGGTGTTGGCCGAAGCAGGTTCCCCGGCGGCGGCGGCGGTCCAGGCGGTCGAGCGTATCCTGGAAACCGTAGGAGCAGAGGTTGACGTAACGCTCCGGGCAGAATTCGACGAGGCGTCCGGTGGGCCCATCATCGACATCGCCGGGCCGGATTCCGGGTTGTTGATTGGTCGGCGCGGCAACACGCTCCAGTCTTTGCAATTTATCGTGCAGAGCATTGTGCGTCAGCAGTTCGAGCAGGACGTGCGGGTTGCGCTGGACGTTGAGCAATACCGGCAACGCCGTGAAGACTCCCTGCGTGAGATGGCTTCCCGCGTCGCCGACCGGGTCGTCCAAACCGGGCGCAGCATTACACTGGAACCGATGACGCCATCGGATCGCAGGGTAATTCATATGTACCTGGACGAACGAGACGGTATCCGAACCGAAAGTGTGGGAGTGGGAGAGGGCCGCAAAGTCCAAATCATCCCTCAACGCGATTAACCGGCAACGCGATTAACCGGCGTCCGGGACGTTGACCCAGAGCGAACCGTAAAATAGAATGCTGGCATGAACTATTGGCTGCCCCGCAGTTCAGGTTCCGATCCTTTCGATCACCCACGAGAGGAATGTGGCGTTGTAGGTATCTACACGCCGGGTGTCAACAGCGCATCGCTCACGTCGATCGGCCTGTTCGCGCTACAACACCGGGGGCAGGAGTCGGCCGGGGTTGCCGCTTCAGACGCCGGGGAGATACGCGTCCACACCGGGATGGGTCTGGTTTCTGAGGCGTTCGCCGACGGTGACCTGGACCGCATCACCGGCGATCTGTCCATCGGCCACACCCGCTATTCCACCACGGGCGCCAGCGCCTTTTGCAACGCGCAACCCTTGCTGGTCAACGGAGTTAACGGCCCGCTGGCCGTCGCCCACAACGGCAACATCATCAACGCCGTCCAATTGCGTGAACAGTTGCAGACCAGGTGGGATTGCGCTTTCGATACCACCACGGATTCCGAGGTCATAGCCCATCAGCTGGCGAACGCGCCCGGAGCAACCTGGGCGGAACGACTATTCCACGGAATGCGAACCATGCAGGGCGCATTCTCACTGGCGCTTCTGACGCCCGATCGGTTGATTGCGGCGCGCGACCCGCTGGGGATACGTCCGTTGTGCCTCGGCAAGCTGGATAACGGCTGGGCCGTGGCGTCAGAGACCTGCGCCCTGGATCATATGCAGGCGGAATTCGTGCGCGAACTTGAACCGGGGGAAGTGGTAACCATCGGCGCGGACGGGGTGCATTCGGAGATTTACGCCGGGTCGGCCCGTCGCAGCCGGGCGTTGTGCGTGTTCGAGTGGATCTACTTCGCGCGCCCTGACAGCGTGATGGACGGCAAGTTGATGCACAACGCGCGGGAAGAAATGGGTGAGCAGTTGGCCAGGGAGCACCCGGCAGACGCTGACCTGGTGATTGGCATTCCCGACTCTTCTACCGCAGCGGCGGTTGGCTATTCCCGCGAATCGGGCATTCCCTTCGCCAACGGCCTGGTACGCAATCGCTATGTGGGCCGCACCTTCATCGAACCGGAACAGCAGCGTCGCGACCGTGGTGTCCGGCAAAAGTTCAACCCGATGCCCGCGATCTTGCGCGGCAAGCGGCTGGTAGTGGTCGACGACAGCATCGTGCGCGGCACCACCACGCCCCACGTCGTGGAGTTGCTGCGGCGGGCCGGCGCTACCGCGATTCATCTGCGAGTGTGCGCGCCTCCAATCAAACACCCCTGTTACCTGGGGGTCGATATGGCCACCCGGGGGGAATTGATCGCCGCCAACAAAACGTTGGACGAGATCAAGAGCATTACCGGCGCCGACACCCTGGGGTATTTGAGCGTCAACGGTCTGATGAATTCGGTGCGCGGACAGCAGGGCGGGTTTTGCGATGCCTGCTTCACTGGCAATTACCCGGTGCCGGTGCAGCTGGATTTGGGCAAGCTGTCGCTGGAGATTGCGGCGTCCTGAACGATGACGTTGAGGCAGGCGGTATGACCCCATCGGGAGCCTACGAGGCGGCCGGCGTTGCGCTGGATGCGATGGAAGGGTTGAAAGACCGCATCAAGGCTTTTGCGGGTATCACCCACGGCCCCCAGGTGCTGGACGGCGGCGGCGGTTTCGCCGGCCTCTTCGCACTCGACGCCATCGACGAACCCGTGCTGGTGGCGAGCACCGACGGCGTGGGCACCAAGCTGAAAATTGCGGCGCAGTTGGGACACTTCGAGGGCGTGGGCCAGGACCTGGTTACCCTCAATGTCAATGACATCCTGACCAAAGGCGCCCGCCCGCTTTTCTTCCTCGACTATGTATCGTTCAGCGCGCTGGACGAACACCGTCTGGAGATGCTGATGCGCGGCATCGTCTGGGGGTGTCGCGAAGCCGGCTGCGCATTGATTGGAGGCGAAACCGCCCAGTTGCCCGGTGTCTACTCCGACGCCGATTTCGACCTGGCCGGGTTCGTGGTCGGGATTGCCAGCCGCAGCCGGCTACTGGACGGCAGCGCCGTGAAACCAGGCGACCGATTGATCGGTATACCCTCCAGCGGCGTTCACACCAATGGGTTTTCCCTGGTGCGCCAGGTGTTTGGCGTGGATGAAGACCCAACGGTGTTGCACCGGCCCGTGCCCGGCTTGAACCGCAATTTGGGCGAGGAGCTGATGGTGCGGCACCGCGCCTACCACCCCCTGCTGGCGCCGTATCTCCCGCACCTGAAGGCATTGAGCCATATCACGGGCGGCGGTTTGCCGGGCAAGGTTCCTACGGTGTTGCCGTCGGATGTGGCGGCGGAATTTCGGCTCGGTTCGTGGGCCATCCCTCCCATTTTCGCTGCTGTGCAGCAGGCCGGCGGAATCAGCGACGCCGAGCTGTATCGCGTGTTCAACATGGGCTTAGGAATGGTGGCAGTGTGCGATGATGCCGGCGCCGCCGCTATGCTCCAGGGCATACGGGATGCCGTTGACGTTGGGCAAATCGTGAACCGTGCCGGTGAAGCCCGCGTCCTATTTCGAGACGATTAGCCGTTGGGGTATTTTCGCCGCATCACCCCACCTATGGATGTGTGCATTGATGCCGGATTCCGTTCCAAACTCCAATTTGGCGATTGACTATCATCAAGAGGAAAAGCAAGGTGAAAGCTCTAATCAGCGTCTATGACAAAACGGGTGTCGAAGATTTGGGCCGGCGGCTGACCGGCGCCGGCTGCGAACTGATTAGCACCGGCGGCACGCACCGGAGCCTGTCGGATGCCGGGATCGCCGTTCGCCAAGTGTCGGATGTTACCGGTTCGCCGGAAATTCTGGAAGGTCGCGTCAAGACCCTGCATCCCACCATCCACGGCGGCTTGTTGGCGCGGCGGGATTCTGCCGGCCACATGGCCGAGCTGGAGCAGCACGGCATTGATGCCATCGACCTGGTGGTAGTCAACCTCTATCCCTTCGCAGCAACCGTCAGCAAGCCCGGCGTAACGCTGGATGACGCGCTGGAGAACATCGACATCGGCGGGCCGACCATGCTGAGAGCGGCGGCCAAAAACTTCCCCTCGGTCGCCGTCGTGGTCGATCCCGCAGACTACGATTGGGTGGCCGACGCCCTGGCCGGCGGTGAGCTGAGCATCGAACAACGGCGCGGCCTCGCCGCCAAAGCCTTCCAGCACGTTGCTGCCTACGATGCCGTGGTTGCCGACTATCTGGCATCCGACCCGGCCTATGAAGACGAAATGCCGCAGCAGGTAACCATCGGGTTGAAGCGCGTATCGGCGCTTCGTTATGGGGAGAACCCGCACCAGCGGGGCGCATTGTATGTTTCAGCCAGCGGCGGCTCCGGCGGCCTGGCTCAGGCGCAGCAGCTGCATGGTCGTGAGCTGTCCTTCAACAACCTGATGGACGCCGACGCAGCCTGGCGAATCGTCAGCGAATATACCGACCCAACGGTGTGCGTCATCAAACACGCCAATCCGTGTGGCCTGGCGTCGTCGGATGACGTGGCGGAGGGCTACCGGCGCGCCTACGAAGGAGACCCGGTTTCAGCGTTCGGCGGCATCGTCGGGTACAACCGTCCGGTGACGGCGGCGGCTGCCGAAGCGATGGATCCAGTGTTTTACGAAGTGGTCGTTGCGCCGGGCTACGACGACGATGCGTTAGCCATCCTGCAACGCAAACGCAACCTGCGGATACTGTCGGTTGAGCCGGCCGTGTCCGGACCCGGTGCAGCTGACTATGACGTCAGGCCATTGAGCGGCGGTGTGCTCGTCCAGACCCGCGACACCATTGCCGAGTATGCCGACCAATGGACGACGGCCACCAAACGGGCGCCAACGCCGGCCGAGTTGGCTGACCTGGCGTTTGCCTGGAAAGCGGTGAAGCACATCAAATCCAACGCCATCGTGTTCGTCAAAGACCGCACCCTCGTCGGCATGGGCGCCGGGCAGCCAAACCGCGTCGTCAGCGTCCACCTGTCCCAGCGGGCGGCCGGCGAGAAGTCGGCGGGCTGTGTGCTGGCATCGGATGCTTTCTTCCCATTCCCGGATAACATTGAGCTGGCGGCAGCAGCCGGCATCACCGCCATCGTTCAGCCGGGCGGCTCCATCAGGGATGATGAAGTCATCGCGGCGGCGGACGCAGCCGGCATTGCCATGGTGTTCACCGGTGTGAGGCATTTCCGCCACTGACGTTTCGTTGGACGCTTATCTGGACATTGAAACCACCGGGTTATCGGCCGCATTTGCGCAGCCAACTGTGGTGGGTATCGCCGTCGATTTCCCCGGCGACTGGTTCGTAGAGCAACTGGTGGGCGATGACATTACCGTTGACGCCATTCTGCACATTCTGGAAGGCGTGACCACAGTTTATACTTTCAACGGCGCCAGTTTCGACTTGCCTTTTCTGGCCCGACGGCCCGGCGTTGACATACGCAGCCGAGTCGAACACCACGACTTGAGGTGGACTTGCTACCACGCCGGGTTGACCGGAGGCTTGAAAGTCATCGAGCGGAAGCTGCGCATCTCCCGGAATCTGCCTGACCTCAATGGACGGGATGCCGTTGACCTCTGGCACAAGTATCACAATGAGGGCAATCGGGATGCCCTGGATATGCTGCTGGAATATAACCGTGAGGACGTGGAAAATCTGCATACGCTGCGGAAAATCCTGGAGCGAAATAACAACCGGAGGTAACAGCTTGGAGCTAGGACTGAAAGGCAAGAACGTGGTCGTAACCGGCGGCGGCACTAACATCGGCCGGGCCATCGTGCTGGCCTTCGCCGCCGAGGGGAGCAACATTGCCATCGCAGAGCTGAATCGGGCCGCTGGCGACCAGGTGGCCGCCGAGGTTCAGGCGATGCGTACCGGCGCAGCTGCCACCGTCATTGATGCCGACGTAACCGACCAGGACCAAACCGACGCCATGATCGTCGACGCCATCGATCGATTGGGCAGTGTGGATGTGCTGGTGAACAACGTGGGCTGGACGGTGGACCGGCTGTTCATGGAAAAACCCCGGGCTGAACACATCAAGGAAGTGGACGTGAACCTTTGGGGCGCCATCAACTGCATCCACTCGGTTTTGCCGCACATGATTGAACGGGAATCCGGGTCAATTGTCAGCATCAGCAGCGATGCCGGGCGCATGGGCGAGTATCGCGAGGCCGTCTACTCCGCTTGCAAGGCCGGAGTAATCGCGCTGAGCAAGGCGGTCGCCCGCGAAACCGGACGCTACGGACTGCGTTTGAACATAGTCTGCCCCGGGTTGGTGGTGCCACCCCAGGCTGAGGTAACCAGCTCCGAAAGTATGTGGAGCCAGGGTATGCAGGATATCTTCACCGAGGATGTCCTGGAGCGCGTGCGGCGCGCCTACCCGTTGCGGCGCATGGGCACGGCGCAGGAAGTGGCCAACGCCGTGGTTTTCCTGGCGTCGGACGCGGCCAGTTTCATCACCGGCCAGACCTTGAGCGTGTCCGGCGGCTATACGATGATGTAACGCGCGCGGGCCAAAATGAATGGTCGTCCGAAGCAGGACAAAGAACGTGGGGGCGGCAGATTTGCCGCCCCCACTGCGTAACCGGTAGGTCTGTTGACGGTTACTTTTGGTTGGTGCCTACCAACGCCCAAGCCTTCTCTTCCATGGCCGGAACGACGGACTGAACCAGGTTGTTATCCAGGCCGGCGGCTACGGTTGGGTAGCCGGCGCGGTCGATCATGTTGGCCAGGTTGCCAGCCTTGAACTGTTCAAGCGTCCACGCCAGGGTGTGACCGCTGGTGGTGGTGTCCCAATACACGCGGACGTCCTGATTGCGCGGGCCGTAGTGGTAGTGAGGCGCGATCTCGAAGCAGTCGAAAGCCAGGAGCTCGAACTCTTGGCCGAGGTGGTCAGTCAGGACGTGGATGGCGACGCCGCGGTCGTTGGCTGCGCCGATGTTGTCCCTGAATTCCACACCGAAGCGAATGTTGCCAGCCTCGAAAACGTGGTCGCCGCGGAAGTGGGTTACCGTGCGGCGCTCGTCGCGAGACTTGCCCAGGGCGCAAGCTTCCACTTCGTCCATCTTGGTCTGGTCGACCGGGTTTGCCTGAATTTCGCTGGACAGGTCGTCGTAACCGGCGCGGCGAACCATGGCGGGCAAGTTGGTGCGGATGTTGCTCAACGTCCAACCCAACGGAGTGCCGATGGTGGTCTTGTCCATAGGCAGCCGGATGTTCATGTTCTCCGGGCCGTAGTGGTAATGCGGGGCCTGGTCGAAGCAGTCGAAGCGCAGGATTTCAGTATCCTGGCCGTCAACGTCGCCATACACCTGAACCATCAGACCCTGGTCGGGCATGATCTCTCGGCGGTATGACAGGGTTACGTCTACCGGTCCAACATTGATGACGGTATCTCCCTTTTCCATTTTGTCCTCCTGTTTGCGGACGAGATTAGTGTGCCAACGAACCAGTCAACGACAGCGTTCGTATTAGTTTGCGAGAATTATAGCACTGCGCACGTCATTGGCAAGCATTATTGCCAAGAATGCGACCATACGGGTTTCCGGGAATTTGCCAATGCCCGCACCCGGCGTATGCCGTTGCAACGGCCGGGCGGGCTGTTTGACGTATAATGCTGTCGTTTGCAGGAATCGGGATGCCGTCACGCCGCACTGAAATCACCGCACAGTTTCCAGGGGCCGCATTTCCGGTTGGCAGCCGCATCCGATTTCAGGGGAGTGATGGCTCGGTGAAGACCGGAACTGTAGCCGGCCTGCGGGTCAGGCACGCCGAAGTTGTCGTCGACCAGAGCGGGCGGTACGCAGTCCCCTATTCCGCCTTGCGACACGTGGAATCCCCAGCCCAGCCGGAATGTACGCTGGAGCAGGTGGAGACGTTGGCTAATCGTCTGCTCGACCACCACCGCGCCAGTAGTGGCCTTAGCCCGGCGTGGCAGTTCGGTTTCGACCTGGCTCCAGCGCGTGCCGGAGTTTGCAACTACACCGCCCGGCGCATCAGTTTGTCCGTCAGTTATTGCCTGCGCGCGACCCGTGCCGAGATAGAAGATACCGTCTTGCACGAAATTGCCCATGCCATCGTGGGGCACCGGCACAATCACGACGCCATGTGGAAGGCCAAGGCTCTCGAAATCGGATGCGCCGGGGAAAGATGCCATCGGGTTCAGCACTCCGCCGCCGGTTGGGTCGGAGAGTGCGGTTGCGGGCAGCAGTGGTTCCGGCACCGCTTGCAACGCCGGATATTGAAAGACCGGGCGTGCGCGAAATGCCAGGGTGTCATAACATGGCGCCGCAATACGGAACTTGCTGAATGACGGCGTAGTACGCTGCCTGGCCGCTGATAATCCCGGCACGCGAGGCGGCCTAACCGGATGTATGCGCCGGTTTGGACAGAGTTTGGCAAGCCCGCGCCGGTGCTATAATCCTGACGCTGCCGGGCGTGAGCGCATTTGACGCCAATCTGGCCCGCAGCCTGAGGCTCCTCGATGAAAATAGGCGTGAGTATTCCCCGCTTGCCGGACGCAGCAGGCATCCGCGAGTTTTGTGAGCGCGCTGAGCAGTTGGGGTTCGAGTCGGTGATGGCCGGCGACCACATCGTACTGCCCGTGGCGGGAACCAACCAGTATCCCTACACCCCAACCGGCGCGTTTCAGCGGCCGTCCGACGAGCCGTTCCTGGAAACGATGACGATGCTGGGCTATATGGCAGCGTGCACCAGTGAGATACGGCTGGGCAGCACGGTGCTCATCCTGCCGTATCGTAACCCGGTGGTGCAGGCCAAGATGTTTGCGTCTCTGGACGTACTGTCCGGTGGGCGCATGATCTGCGGAGTCGGTGTCGGTTGGCTGGAAAAAGAGTTCGATATTCTGGGTGTGCCTTACGCAGACCGAGGCCCGATGACCGATGAATTCCTGCAAATCTTCAACGCCCTGTGGACTGAGGAGCAGCCGGAAGTCAACGGCAAATACTACCAGATTGACGGCATATATTTCGAGCCCGAGCCCATTCAGCAACCCCGTATACCGATTTGGGTGGGCGGACACACCCGCCGCGCGCTGCGGCGCACCGCCAAATACGGCGACTGTTGGCACACCACGCGCCAAACCCCCGACTTCGTCGCCCAGAACCTGCCCTACCTGCGGGAGCAAACCGAGCTGGCGGGGCGCGATCCAGCCGACATTACGATTTCCCTGAAACGCAGCCTCCACTTCACCGATATGCACGGAGCCGAAGAGGGTGTCGGTGTGCGTTCCGGCGGAGCGCTAATCGCATCCACCCAGGAAGTGATCGACGATTTGCACTACTGCAACGAGCTGGGCATTGATCAGCTGACTTTCGATTTCCGGGTTGACGGCATCGGCCCGTGCATCGAAGTGATGAACCACCTGGCCGAAAACCTGCTCCCAGTGGCCAACCGCCTGGCACCATAACGCCCTGGCTCCGCTCCCTCTCCCGCGATGGTAGAGGGTTGGGGTGAGGGTGAACGTCCCTCAATGCCTGAACCAACGGGCCCGTGTTCACGACCCCGGCAATGACTACAGACCGCTTTCCTTAAACCACTCGGCCCGTTCCATCAGGTGCTCGGCGGTGTCGCGCATCCCTTCAACCTGCTGGTCGGTAACCGGTCGCTTGATGGAACCCGGGACGCCGGTTACGAAGCTGCGGTCGGGAATGTCCACGCCGGACAGCACCACCGAGTTGGCGGCGATCAGGCATTCCCGGCCGATGGTAGACTCGGTCAGGAATGTGCAGTTATTGCCCAGCAGACTGCCCGTGCCGATGCGGTCGCCGTGTACCACCACACAATGGCCGATGGACACGTTGTCTTCAATCACCAGCCCATCCCCGTGAACCACCGAGCCTTCCTGGATGTTTACATTGTTGCCGATGGTAATGAGTTCGCCATCGCCGCGTATCGTAACGCCGGGCCAGACACTGCTGTGCTCTCCAATGACCACGTTGCCCACCACGTAGGCAAACTCACTCACCCACGCGGTGGGCGCAATTTGGGGTGCTATCCCCCGCAAGCTACGAATCAAAATGCGTTCCTCACAACATAATACGCCGCCGGTCGCGCCGGGCCGGTGGGTGCAGGATCAACCTGGCTGACGATTATACCGCGCCACGGCAACGATAAGCAGGTAAATGAGTAGCGCGCTCCCAGCCATTGGCCGACCAGGCGTGCCGGGCCTATTAAGGCCGGTTACGCCGGCATCGAGTTGGCCGGAGGTTACGCCACTATGCTACTCCCGCCACTGCTTGACGGCCTGGCGCGCATCCCGTTCCCGTTCCCGCTCAATCATGGTGCGACGTTTGTCGTACTGACGTTTGCCCCGGCCCAAACCCAGTTCCACTTTTGCATAGTGGTTTTTCAGGTACATCCGCAACGGAGTCAGGGTCAATCCTTTCTGGGCAGCCTGCAATGCCAGGTCATTTATTTGGGCACGGTGCAGCAGGATTTTGCGCGGACGCCGTGGTTCATGATTCAGGTAGCTCGCCGCATCATACGGTGCGATATGCATACCGTGCAGCCACAGCTCGCCGTTTTGTGAACGCGCGTAGGCATCCCGCAGGTCAACTTTGCCGGCGCGTATCGATTTTATCTCAGTGCCGGTCAGTACCAGTCCAGCCTCAACACGCTCCAGGATTTCATAATCGTGCAGCGCTTTGCGGTTCACCGCAACCTGACGATTATCGCCGTTGGTCGCGGTTTTGGCGTTTTTCTTGCTGTTGCGGTTTTTCCTGGCCATCAGATTCTCGGGTATCGGGACTGTTCGTACTCGATTGGTTGTTGGACGATCACCCGTCCTTTGACGATCACGTCCCCTTTATTGTAAGCCATTTCGGTACGCCATTGTGTACCAGTTATCGCGACATGACTCGCCTGTTCAGGATCATGATGGCCTGCTGCAAAGCGGGGTCGTCGGCGAGGTCAGCGGGCAGCAGTTGCACGTCCGACACTATTTCGATGTCCGGCGTTACACCCTGCCCCTCGATTTGGGTGCCGTCGGGCAGATACCAGCGTCGGATCGAGAAGTAGATGGCGGAGCCGTCTGACAGCAGGCGGGTGATGTTGACGCTGCCCTTGCCGAAGGTCGTGGCGCCGACCACCGGCGCCCGGTCGTTGGTCTTGATGGCGCCGGCCAGGATTTCGCTGGCGCTGGCGGAAAACTGGTTCACCAGCACCACCATCGGTATGTCGACGCCGGGACCGCGCGGGTTGGAATCGTAGTCGGTGCGGTCGCCCGCCGCATCAACTTCATATAGTATGTTGCCGCCGTCCAGGAACAGGTCGGCCACGCTGATGACAACGTGCAGCAGCCCGCCGGGATTGTTGCGCAGGTCCAGAATCAGTGCGTCGCCGTTGGCGGCGGCAAACTCATCGAGCGCCCCGCGCACCTCGTCCTCGGTGGTGTTGGAGAAACCGTAGACCCAGAGGTGCCCGACTCCGTTGTCCAGCATCTTGAACGCAATGCTGTCGATGGGAATGCGTCCGCGGGTTACAGTAATGCTGACGTTCTCGCTGCCGCCAACGTGGCGCACCAGCAGGGTTACGTCGGTTCCGCCCGGCCCCCGGATCAGGTTCACCGCCTCGACGAGAGTGAGACTTTCGATGTTCTCCCCGTCTACCTCCAGAATCAGGTCGCCCGGCAGGATGCCGGCGGCTTCGGCGGGCGCGCCGGGTATGGGCGCGATGACGGTCAGACCGGCTTCGGTGAGCGTGACCTGGGCGCCGATGCCCTCGAAAAACCCCCGATAACCTTCCTGCTCGCTGGCGTATTGTTCGGCGCTCAGGTAGGACGCGTGGGGGTCATTCAGCGCCGTCAACAGCCCGCGGATGGCTCCGTCGGATAGTTGCTCCGCTGTTAGCGTTCGATGGTCAACGTGCTCCTCCAGCAGAATGCGATACGCCTCCGCGACGCGGGCGAGTTCGGGAGGAAGGTCCTGGGCCGGCTCCGGGATTGCCGGCTCCCCATTTCCGGCAATGCAGCCCGCCGCAAGTACGAAAACCAGCGCCGCCAACGACAACAGCATGGTCGGAATCAAACGGCTGGTGGAAGGGCGAGCAAACATCGGCGCATTGTAGCATAGCGACTGTCCGTACCCCGGTGTAACCAACCCCGGTGTAACCAACCCCGGTGTAACCACGTCGCACGCCCCGGTTGTACGACGGATTGGTGTAACCACGGCACGGCGTCGCTGCGGCAGCGCCGCGCGTTGACACTCAGTCGCGCGCGCTGATAGCATCGTCCGGACGGTGAGCGCTTACTCGGTGGAGGCTAAATTGGTTGGAATCGCTGCTTACGGCGCTTATATTCCTCGTTTCCGATTGGGAGCGGGCACTGATGGCTGGAACTCTCGCCAGGAGCGAGCCGTCGCCAATTTCGATGAAGACAGCGTTACGATGGCCGTGGCCGCCGGCGCCGATTGCCTGGGCGACCGCGACCGGAACGCAATCGACGGCATCATCTTTGCAACCACGACGCCCCCTTACGCCGAGAAGCAGTGCGCCGCCATTGTGGCCGCAGCGCTGGATTTGCGACGGGACATTTTCGCCGCGGACATCACCGACGTCCTGCGCGCGGGCACCAGCGCCCTCAAGGCGGCATTGGACGCCGTGGCAGCCGGCAGCGCAACCCAGGTGTTGGTCGTGGCTGCCGATAGCCGGCAGGGGCCGCCTCGCGGCGACACGGAACGGTCGTCGGGTGACGGCGCGGTTGCCTTCATCGTAGCGGCTGAGGGAGTGATTGCGGAATCGGTCGGCAGCTATTCCATTACCGACAATATGCTGGACACCTGGCGCGCGCCCGGCGATGCTTTCGTCCGCACCTGGGAAGACCGGTTCGCGACCGAAGAGGGGATCGAACGCATTGTGCCGGAAGCCGTGTCCGGTTTCTGCGACCGCTTCGGCGTTGCGCCGGCCGACGTGAGCAAAGTTGCCCTGTACGCTCCCGATGCCCGGCGACACGCCCGGCTGGCCCGCCGGTTGGGGTTTAACGACGAGCAGGTGCAGCCGGCCGGGTTCGGGATGGTGGGCAATACGGGCGCAGCCTTCGCAACGATGCTGCTGGCGGCGGCGCTGGAATCCGCCGGCCCCAACGAATTGCTGCTGGCGGTGTCCTACGGGGACGGCAGCGACGTGCTCGGCTTCCGCACCACCGCGGCCATCACTCTGGCACAACGTCCGACGATGGGTGTCGCCGGGTGGGTTGATAGCAAGCTGATCTTGAGTAGCTACGAAACCTACGCCCGCTGGCGTGACGTGTGGACGACCGACGACGCAGCGCGCCGACCGGCCCCTGCTTCGCCGTCGGTATCCGCGTTGTGGCGGGAAGGGGACAAAAACGTGCGCCTGTACGGCGGGCGTTGTCGAGCTTGCGGCTACGTGCAGTATCCGGCGCAGCGCGTCTGTGTGGAATGCCGCCGCGTTGATGATTCCGAACCGATCAGACTGAGCGACCGGCCGGGCGAAATCTTCACCTACTCGATGGACTACATCGCCGGCGCCGTTGACACCCCGCTGGTCGTGGTGGTGGTAGATTTTGACATCGGCGGGCGCGTGTTGTGCATGATGACCGACCGAGACCTTGACGAAGTGCGGGTGGGACTGCCCGTCGAGATGAGTTTCCGCAAGTTGCGTGTGGTCAACGGTATCCACAATTACTACTGGAAAGCGATACCCCGGCGGACTCCGGTGGCTGCGAGTGGTGGATGGGAGGTAATAACGTGACGACCTCGTCCAAACCCTTTTCCAGTTGGGCGCCCATTATGGGCGATTGGCAATTGGGAGTAGAACGGGCTGAATATCTAGGCTCGGACACCTCTCCTCGTGGCATTCTGCTGGGCCATAGCCGGCTTGGCAGCGGCACCGTCAAGACCATCATAACGTTATCTGACGACGTTGATGCCGGCCGTATCTTGCTGGGATACGAATCGCCAAATTCCCGCCTCCTCACTGCTGGACTTGGTGGTTATGGCGAAGCCTATGTGATTTCTGAGTTTGACCCCGACCTCGGGTGGAGTCGGATGGATGGCGCTGGAAGCCGTTCCAATTTGGAGGCTGAAAGGCCGTACCAAGTAGAGGTAACGTTGAATGGTCAAAGGTTGGCGCTGATCGTTGAAGGTATTAGGGTACTTGCGTACACTCTGCCGCAGCCGTTGCAAGTAGGCCAAGTGGGAGTTTTTGCTTGGGGTGTCGGCTCGGTCATCTTCGGCCCGGTAGAAGTTGTTACCACCCCACCATCTGCCTTCGTAGTGATGCAGTTCACTTCACAATTTGACGAATTATATGATGAAGTAATTCGCCCGGTGTGTGATGAACTGTGCATCGAGGCGTATCGTGCGTCTGACATCTATCGCCCGGGTGTTATCCTCCAGGACATCACCCAAGGGTTGGCGGAATCCAACGTAATCATCGCCGAGATCACTCCCACAAACGCTAACGTCTTTTACGAACTCGGGTATGCCCATGCATTGCGGAAACCGGTCATTTTGCTGGCGAAACGGGATACCAAGTTACCCTTCGACGTAAGCGGGTATCGCGTAATCTTTTACGATAATGCGATACGGGGTAAAACCAGATTGGAAACCGAACTGAGACGGCACCTGTCAAACATCTTCAGCGAGTGACAGAAAAGCAAAGAGAGGGTTTGCAATGAGTGGAATACGTAACCAGGTCGCCGTGGTTGGCATAGGCTATACTCGCTTCGGCGGGCGTTGGGACGCTTCGCTAGTGCATAAACAGCTACAGGTAATATACGATATTGATGACTCATGCTAGGATACAATGAGGAGCGTTAAAATGGGAACTACACGTCCCCAAATCTTGTTCAGATTTGTGATGCTCATCTTCGTGCTGGCGTTGATGGCATGCTCTCCGGCAACCAAAAATGATAATGCTGCTGTTCTCTCATCCGCGACTGTAAGTGCAGCTACGCCATACCCTACCTACACGCCCTATCCTACCTATACAGCAATCCCTACGCCTACTTTGGTGAATACTGCGACACCATATCCTACTTACACGCCCGTTCCCACGCCTGCTCCCGTGAGTACGGCGATCCTATATCCTACTTACACGCCAATACCTACAGCGACGTCGGTACCGAGGTTTACAATTAATGGGTCAGTCTACGTACCTTCCATTTGGAATGAGTCCTGCATCCCGAGTGGTAAGTACAATAATGATTTTCAAGACGGCGGACAAATAATTATCAAGAACGAGAGCGGAATAATAATATCCATTAGTGATTTAAAAGATCCTTCCGTGGATGTTAGATATCGGTGCGAATTTGATTTTGCGATAAATAACGTGCCATAATCTCGGTATTATCAAATTTTTTGTCAATAATCAAGAAATGCGACAGTACTCGCATATCGAACTAGAAAAGGAAAATTGGAATATTAAACTATCTCTTGAGTGATGAATTCGCCTTTTTGAAAGTACAGTAGTGTTGAATGTAATATGGCCTTTTTGCTAAAAATAGCCCAGGTTATCCCCCATACGAAATAAGGTAACTGTTCAAAGTTGCGGGGATCTGCCGACTATTCGGCCTATTGTGGAGGGGCAGCCAAGCACGGAATGTCCAAAGCAAACCGTTGCCGTCACCTCAAACGTGAACAGTTACCTATCGCCTCCGGCGATAGACAGTCTCACATTGTATCGGGTACAATCCCCTTAATTGCAAAAGCCTCGACGGGGGAAACGCCGAGGCTAATTCGGACAGAGGCGACACATTGCTCCTATCGCTGGCTATTATAGTCAGCAATGCAGTCAATGTATAGCCCCGTCAGAGCCATCTGACGGGGCTTTTGCGGTTATCCCCGCTGAATCGGGGACTCCCAACTGGCTTGTCCAAGCCGCCCGCATTTTGCCAGCGGCGTCCGTTGGGGTCAAGTATCGGCGCGGCTAAGGTCAATCGTTGCCCGGTTCGGCGAGACTTGACTTGTCAAAGGAGGCCCCTATGGCTATCAGAATCGTCCGGGCGCGTCGGAGAAGAACCGTTATGCGGATTGTCAGGCGCATTGTCAAACGGCGTATAGTGCGCCGGCGCAAGTAAGCGTCAAAGCGCAATTGTCGGTCAAGGCTCTGGTTTCTCGGCTATCGGAGCCTTGATAAATACCAAGACTCACCATGAGGAACGTTTGTGATGAAATCAACCAGAATCGTACTTCTGCTGGCGTTGACATTTGTACTACTCATTGCCAGTATCGCCGCCATGCCGGCCGCCGCCGTGCCACCTAACCAGCCCACCGTCGTCGCCACCGCCAACGGTGGCGAACTTCACGCAACGTGGGACGTTGCCGCCGGAGCCCAGTTCTACACCATCGGCTGGGTCAACCTCGAAGAGTATCATCGAATGCGAAATGCGGGCCGTGATTGGCTGGACGCCTTTACTACACCACCATACCAAGCATACCAAGCGCCTACACCAGCCACACTATCAGTAGCCTCCAACCCGGCGCTGGCTACTTCGTCCTCATTGGGGCCAGAACCACGCGGTCGGGTGGCGACGCACCCGTATGGTCGCCATGGGCCAACTTGGTAATGACCTCCGGTCAGCACGGCGAGGGGTTCTGCCCCATAACCGGCTTGGCAATTCCAGAAGGCGGCTATTTAGCCCCAATCCACCGAAAGGATAAGTGTGGCGGCGCGTTGAATGGGTAAGAAAGTGCTCCTGTGCATCTGGGATAATGGTTTTCGAGACAGAAAAACAACCCCAGACCAGGAGCGCCCAATAGATGCTACCACGCAAGATGCTACCACGCAGTTACCCCGACGGCATCCACATCGCCTTCGACGACCACCGCCTGGTCAACAATGCCGGGCTGATCCTTCCGGTGACCCTGGCCCAGCGCCTGGGTCTGCCCCAACTGGTCCAGCAGCGCCCGACCTGGGCGACGCGCCAGGTCGGGCGAACCCGGGCGACCAGATGCTGACCCTGGTGGCGTCTGCGCTGGCGGGCGGCGACTGCATTGACGACGCCGACGTGTTGCGCACTGGGGGAACCGATCGGGTGCTGGGCTGCGTGGTCAAGGCGCCATCCACGCTGGGGACCTTCCTGCGCAGCTTCCGGTGGGGCCACGTCCGCCAACTGGATCGGGTGAGCCGCGAGCTGCTGGCCCGGGCCTGGGCGGCTGGGGCCGGACCCGGCGACGGGCCGTTGACCATCGACCTGGACTCCACCAGCTGCGAGACCTACGGTCTGGCCAAGGAGGGGGGCGCACGACCACGGCTACACCGGCCAGCGAGGCTATCACCCGCTGCTGGCCCAAGCCTGGACTACTGGGGCCGGCACCGGCGACGTGCTGATGGCTCGGCTGCGCAAGGGCCGCGCCAACACCGCTCGGGGCGCCGCCCACTTCCGGCGTGAAACGGTGGGACGGGTGCGCTACAGCGGGGCCAGGGGACAACTCACGGTGCGGGCTGACCGCGGCTTCTACACCCACGCCATCGTCGCCGTCTGCCGCAAGATGGATGTCCGCTACTCCATCACCATCCGCCAGCATAAAAGCCTGCGCAATATCATCGAGGCCATACCCGAGACTGACTGGACGCCCATCCCGTACTGGATGGAGGGCGCCGCCGACGTGGCGGAGACCACCTACACCCCCTTCCAGAGTGAGCCTGACGCCGTGCCGGTGCGGCTCATCGTCCGGCGGGTGAAGCCCACGCCCGGTTCCCAGCTGGCCCTCTTCGCCACTTACAGCTATCACGGCTGCATCACCGACCGGGACGGGGATACCCTGGCACTGGAGGCCGACCATCGCCGCCACGCCGAGATCGAGAATGCCATCCGAGACCTCAAGTACGGCGTCGGACTCAACCATCTCCCCTCGGGCCGCTTCGCCGCCAACGCCGCCTGGCTGGCGGTGCAGGTGATCGCCCACAACCTCGCCCGCTGGACCGCGCGCATCGGTCTGGGCGAGCCGGTGGTGACCACCAAGACCCTCCGACGACGCTTCTTCTCGATGCCCGGACGGCTCACCCGCTCGGCGCGCCGCCTCACTTTGCATCTGCCCCAGCGCTGGCCCTGGGAAAACCAGTTCAGTCGCGCCCTGGCTCGATTGCGAGCCCTGCCACTCCCAGCCTGACGGCGGCCGTCTGCCACTGACCCGCCATCCGGCCAACTGAACATCGTCGCCAACTCGCGCCAACTCGGTCCGCTAGGGGCACTTCCTGCTTACCGCCTGTCGAATTCCGCCCGCCATGGCCACTGCGGGCCGCCATCATCGTGTCTGTGTGCCTACCTCACGCCGCCCTCATCCCCACCTATTGGGATCTGGCTGGGCCCGTTCGCCTTCCCTTACCCATCATACCTGGTGTCAACGACACGGACGTCTCGCTTCGGTGGATTCGGGGTTAGACGATGACTATATGTCGGTCGACATTAACCTCGCCAGAGAAGCGGCTCTGCGGTTGCGGCACCGTGCGAGAAACGAATGGGTGGAGCGCCGTCGAATGCGGTTTGGAACAGCTTGCGAAAGGATAATGGCCGATATTGGCGAGGACCTCATTAGCGAGGACCTCTCGGTTGGATCTGGGGAAGCTGAATAGCTGTTCCAAAGGATCTGTGGTCAAGGTTGCAGCATGGTGATTGCGGCAGAGAAGTTCGGGTATAATCGTAAGGTAATCTGGATTTTGAGGTTTGGATCATGAGTTACAAAGCGGAATACATTTGGATTGACGGACAGGAGCCTACTGCCAAGCTTCGGTCAAAGGCAAAGATCGTGCCCGATGGTGAGGACCCTCCCATTTGGGGTTTCGACGGCTCCAGCACCAACCAGGCCCCTGGCGAAAACTCGGACTGCGTGCTCAACCCGGTCCTCGTGGTCCCTGACCCAATACGGCGCGGCGACCATAAGCTCGTGATGTGTGAAGTGCTGCTCACCGACATGACACCGCACCCCTCCAACACCCGAGCCTCCTGCGCTGCCGCGGCTGAAAAATACGCCTCCCTGGACTTCTGGTTCGGCATCGAGCAGGAGTACACCTTCTTTGACGGCATCAAGCCGTTGGGCTGGCCGGACAACGGTTTCCCCGCGCCCCAGGGCGGCTACTACTGCGGCGTCGGTTCCGACGAGGTTTTCGGCCGGCCCGTGGTGGAGCAGCACATGGACGCTTGTTTGTACGCCGGCCTGGCTTTTGCCGGCATCAACGGCGAGGTCATGCCGGCCCAGTGGGAGTTTCAGATCGGACCGGTCGGAGCGCCGACCGCGGGCGACCACTTGTGGCTGGCTCGCTGGCTGCTCTACCGCATCGGCGAGGACGTGGAGACCGTGGACGGGCGCAAGGGCATCAGCGCCACCCTCGATCCCAAACCGGTCAAGGGCGACTGGAACGGCGCCGGGGCCCACACCAATTTTTCTACCACCCAGACGCGGGAGAACTTCGATGCCTGCGTCGCCGCTGCGGAAGCCCTGCAGACGCGCCACGATTTACACATCGCGAACTACGGGCACCGGATTGAAGAGCGGCTAACCGGATTGCATGAGACGTGCTCCTACCGGGAATTCCGCTACGGCGTATCCGACCGGGGCGCTTCGGTCCGGATTCCCTGGCAGGTGGCCCGAGATGGCAAGGGATACATCGAAGACCGGCGTCCCAACGCCAACTGTGACCCCTACACTGTGACCAGGTTGATCATCGAAACCGTGGGCGGCGCGGCTGCCGCCTAGAGCGGGTGTACATTCGGATTTCTGGGGTGTGCCCAGCGCATCGACCAATGTTCAAGTGTGTTCGGCAGGCCGGGCGCGACGCCGTTTAAGGCGTGTTTATACTCCAAAACAGCGGAGGTCTCGGCCTGTTCCCGCAAACTAACCGGTGTCACTGCCACCACGGCCAGCAACGGAATGCCGATCCAGAAGGCCATCCAGTTCGACGGCCTGCCCAAGAGTGATGTAGCAGTCTCGTCAGCATCCCGCGTTCGGTTGGGTGCGTCAAGCACCCAACCGGCAGGTCACCTCTATCGCGCCGGCCAGCCAGAGCCGGAGCTGCTGGACGACCCTGACTCCCTGCCCGGCGAGGATGTGCTGCCCGCTTTTCCTTTACGGTGCGGCAGTATATCTTTGATATATGACTAACAGCATTGAACCCACCCAACCCACCGCCCTCCCCTACCTCCGTGTGCTGGAGGTGGCTTCGCTGATCCCCGGCCCCTACTGCGGCAAGCTCCTGGCATCGTTGGGAGCGAACGTCATCAAGGCGGAGCCGCTGGCCGGCGACCCGTCCCGTCGGCGCGGCCCTTTTCCTGACGACATCCCCCATCCCGAGCGCAGCGGGCTGTACCTGTACCTGAATACTGGGAAGCAGTCGGTTACGCTGAACCTGGACGATGCGGCTGGGCGGGATTTGCTGCGGCAACTGGTCGCCGGCGTCGATATGGTGGTGCATGACTATACGCCGGAGCGGGCTGCCGCCGTGGGTCTTGATGGCGATGCGCTGCAGGCGGCTAACCCGGATGTGATTGTTACCGCCATAACCCCCTTCGGCTCGACCGGGCCCTACGCCGACTACCAGGCCGGACACCTGACGACCTTCCACGCCGGCGGCGAGGGTTGGCTGCTGCCCAACGGCGTGGCGCTGGACACGTTTCCGGACCGTCCGCCCATCATCGCCGGCGCGAACATGGGTGACTATCAGGCTGGCCTGACCGCTGCCGTGGGCGCAATCGCCGCCGTCTATCACCGCCTCGCCAATCCCGACGCCACCGCCGGCCAGGTGGTGGACGCATCGGCGCAGGAAGCGCAGCTGTCCGTCGGATATATGCCCATCCAGCGGCACGAGTCCGAGGGAATCACCGAAACCCGCTTCTCCCGCTACTTCCGAGTCGGTGGCGTGCTGCCAGCGTCCGACGGATACGTGGAACTGCTGACGCTGGAACCCCGCCAGTTTGGGAGTCTGCTGGCGTTTATGGGCAACCCGGATTGGGCATCGCCGGATATGTTCAGCGACCCGGCCACCCACGGCCCGGAGCTCAACCGCCGCATGAAAGAGTGGTTCGCGCAGCACTCTCGGGAATGGCTCTACGCCGAGGGTCAGGCTCACGGTGTGCCGATTGCGCCCTACTACACGCCCGACGAGGTGTTCCACAGCCCGCAGCAGCGAGAGCGGGGCTACTTCCAAACCGTGGAGCATCCGGAGACCGGCCCCCTGGAATACGCCAGCGCACCCTTTCAGCTGGATGGCACGCCCACCAGGCTGGAACGGGCGCCGCTGCTGGGCGAGCACAACGCCGACGTGTACCGGGGTTTGCTGGGATACAGCAGCCCGGAGTTGACGGCGTTGGCACGAGGCGGCGTAATCTGATCTAGCAATCTCCCTCTACCTACGGGAGAGGGTTGGGGAGAGGGCCAGGGCCTTTTCATTTTCCGAAAACCGCAATTCCCGTCATTCCCGTCATTCGCTAAATTCACAAACGAAGTGCAACACTGGGTTGAGGTGTTGCCATGGGAAAGCAGTTTCAGCAGGTTGCCTTTGAAGAACGCTGTGAAATTTCCCGACTACGCGCCGCGGGACTTTCGGTCCGCCAAATCGCGGCAAGTCTGGATCGCGCGCCATCGACGATTGCTCGGGAGCTGAATCGCAATGGTTCGCGCACTCAGGGTTACCGGCCCAGTTATGCTGACCAGCAGGCCCGCGCGCGGCGCTGGCGTGGCGCTCGGCTGGAACGCGATGACGCGTTGCGTGATCTGGTCCTTTCCCGGCTCAAGCCGGGTTGGTCGCCGGAGCAGGTGGCGGGCCGTTTGGCGCTGGAAGCGGGCCGGAGGGTCATCTCCCCTGAGAGTATCTACCGTTTCAGCTACGCGTAGCTGGCCCGTAAGAAGGACTACTCCTGGCACCACTATCTGCTCCGAGCCAAGTCCAAACGGGGCTGGCGAGGGTCGCAAAGGCGGCAGTCCGGCGTCGTTCATTCAGTTGCGACGGCCCCTGGCTGAGCGTCCCCAGAATGCCGCGGATCGCCTTGCGCCGGGACATTGGGAGGCTGACCTGATGCTGTTCAGCGCCTACGGACCGGCCGTCCTCACCATGCACGAGCGTCATTCTCGGCTGCTCATCGCCGTGCGTCCTGGGGGCAAGGCGGCGGAACCCATCGCCGCGGCCATGTCCCAGGTACTGAGCGGGTTCCCGTCCCAATGGCGGCAGACCGTTACCTTTGACAACGGCACCGAGTTTGCCCGCCATTACCGGCTCCACGACCTGGGTGTGGAGACCTTCTTCTGCGATACCCACTCGCCCTGGCAGAAGGGCGGCGTGGAAAACGCCATCGGGCGCTTGCGTCGGGGTCTGCCCCGGAAGACGGATCTGGACAGTGTGCCGGAGGAACGATTTACCCAGTTGTTGCCGGCGTACAACAACACCCCGCGCAAATGCCTGGGCTATCGACGCCGGCTGAAATATTCGCACGTGAAGTGTTGCACTTGAAATGTGAATCCACCTTCCCGCTTTCGCGGGAGTATCCGTGTTGTGTGTCAAGGGTTTTTCAGGCGGTGGTGGCGTATTCTGCCACCCAGGGGGTGCCCCGGCGGGCGATGGCGTTCAGCTGCGTCACCAGCTTCCGCAGCACCGCCACCAGGGCTACTTTCTTCGCCTTGCCGCGCTGACACAAGCCTGGATAGAAATCCCGCAACTGCGGGTGATGCCGCGCCGCCGACTGCGCCGCCAGGTACAACACCCGCCGCACCGGGCTGCGCCCGCGGCGGCTGCGCCGCCTTCCCCGCTGCTGGCCGCTGTCGTTGGCCCAGGGCGCCAGGCCGCTGCGGGCGGCGACGGCGCGAGGGTCGCAATGTCCGAGTTCGGGCAGTTCCGCGACCAGGGTGGCCGCGGTCAAGAGGCCGATGCCCGGCACGCTCCGGTACAGTTCGGCCTGCTGGGACAGGGCGGTGCGGCTGGCCAGGGTGGTCTGATACTCGGCTTCCAGTTGGGCAATCTCGTCGTCCAGCCAGGCGACGTGCCTCCGCAGGGACGCCGCCGCTTTGGGGGACAGTCGGCCTTGGTCCAGCCGGTTCCGTTCCTGCACTCGCTGCTGCACCAGTTGCTCCCGACGGCGCAGCAGGTCCGGCAACTCGGCCCGGGCCGCGGCGTCTTCCGGTTCGTCCTCCGGTTGGGGATATTCCGGGCCGTCAAAGGCCGCGCCGTAGCGGGCCAGCGCCTGGGCGTCCAGCCGGTCGGTTTTGGCCAGGTGTCCGCTGGCCTGGGCATAGGCGCGCACCCGGTTGGGATGGGCGCGTCGCGCGGGCAGCCCGGCCGTCCGCAGCGCCTGGGCCAGGGGCGCTGCATCGCCCCCGGTGGGTTCGTACACCACCTGGGCGATGTCCTGGGAACTCAGCCATTCCAGCAGGGCGGCGATGCCAGCGGGCGTGTTGGCAAAGCGTTGGGATGCACCCGTCGCCGCCGCCGCGTCCAGATGGGCTTTGCTGACGTCAATGCCGATTACGATGGTCCTTGGTTGCACTCTCCTTGGTTGCACTCTCCTTGACCCGGTGTGACAATGCCGTTGCTGGGCAGCCATCCTCCACACTTGCGATGCGGGCCCAGTGTTCGTCCCCGGTATCCGTTCGGAGCGTTAGGCTGCCTATTGGCGCGAGGGGTGTCTTATCCCGCACGGCGCCACCGGGAGTTGACCCCCCGGCCCGCCCAATGACGGACGACGCGCCCCTCGCGCCCACCCCGCAGATTGGCCGATCTGTGAAGTATACGCAACATACAAATGACGGGTTGGGGGTTGGAATGGCAGTGGATGAACCGGCGTGTTAGGCTGGAATATCGTTGCGCGGGGCAGTAATCATGACCGACCAGACTGCATCCACAAACCAATCGCCGGCAACCCAATCGCTGCCGCCGGCGGTAATTGCCGTGCCCGTGGGCCAGGCGGCGTTGACTGCCCTGGGACGGGCGGTGGAGCGCGCGCAGTCCGGCGACCCATTCGCGCGGGTTGTGGTGGTGGCCGACCATATCGATGCGGCCAGTTCGGTGCGCCATTGGCTCGGCGCGCTCGGTGTGGTCAATGTAACGGTGCAGACGGGGGGACGCCTCGCCGCCGACCTGGCCCAACCCGGATTGCGTCCGGCAGGGGCCACGCAGACCGCGGCGCTCAGGCCGCTGACCCGGACGCTGGAATCCCAGGCGGTGCGGCAGGTGGCGGACGCGGCGATCGATTCCGCCGGCTTGCCGCTATCACCGGCCGGCCGCCGTCGCCTCTGCCAGTCCATTGCCGCCGCTTTCCGCGAGATGCAGGAACGCCCGCGACCCCACGGCGCCGACGCGTCTACCGGTGCGGCACCCTTCAACTCAACGCCAATCGACATTGAAAAGCGGTTCGGCGAATACCGGGCGCTGCTGCGAGAACGGGGCTACTACACCCGCGGCGAGCTGCCTGAGCTGGCCGCCGTTGCCGTCGATAGCCATTGGTCGCCAGGAGACTTACCTGCCACCATCTACTACTTGCCCCGTCGGTTTACCGCACCCGAAATGCGACTGGTGCGCGCTCTGCTGGACCAAGACCGGTGCCAGGTGATTATCGGTTTGACCAACGATGCGGATGCCGACGCGCCCGTCGTCGAACTGGCGACCGTCCTCGGCGCGCCGGACTCCGGCATCGCAGACCAGGCCGACCGGCATCATTTACAGCATCCGTTACAACCACAGCATCTACAACCACAGCATCCGTTGCAACAAAAAGCGGATGCCGGCACGCTGTCCATCGTGGCGGCTCCCGACCCCACGGAAGAGGTGCGGGCGGTGGTGCGGCGGATCGCGTCGGACGCAGACGCTGCGCCGTTCTACCGCACCGCCATCGTGCATCGGCAGCTTGCTCCCTACGCCAGCCTGTTGCGCCAGGAACTGACCTTCGCCGGTATCCCGTTCGCCGGGCTGGAGCGCCGCACCCTGGCTGACACGCTGCCGGGCCGGTTGCTGTTGGGCCTGGTGGACCTGGCCGTGGCGGGCGGCCCGGAACCCAACGGCAACCCAGGAACTAACGGCAACCCGAGAACCAACGGCACCGTTGATCGCGAACGCCTCATCGACTGGCTAACCTCCGCTCCGGTGAAGTACCAGACGCGACCGGCCGCCGGCGATGGGCCGGGCCGGTGGCGCACCACGCCGGCGGCGGGTTGGGCGCAATTGGCACGCAACGCCCGCGCCAACGGCCCAGCGGCGCAGTGGACCAGCCGGCTGAAAGCCCACATCGACCAGCAGCAACGTCGGGCCGCGTACTACGCCGGTGTCAACACATCTGCTGGGGACGGCGATGGCGACGGTGCTGGCGACGCCGCTGGCGAACACCCGCAGTTGCAGCGCGACCGCCATCTTGCCGACGAGCTGTCCCGTTTCGTCAACAGCCTTGCCTGGCGGCTGCGCGAACTCGCCAACCCGCCAGACCCGTCCTGGGAATCGGTGGCGGCACTGCTAAATCAGGCGTTCGACGATTACCGGTGGCGCGAACCGGGCCAGCGGGACGACAACCAAAGTGACGACAACCAAAGGATCCGGGATGCGGTGGACGCCCTGGCGAATCTCGCCGATTGGGACACTGACTACAGTATCCGGGTTTTGCAGGAGACCATCCACGAATCGCTGCAAACCCCGGTTTCCGACCGGGGTCGACCGGTGGGCGCCGGCGTGTACATCGGCCCGCCCGCCGGCATCGTGGGCATTCGTTATCAGACGGTGTACATGGTGGGCCTGATTGAGGGCGAGTTTCCGCCGCGCCCGCGCTCCAATCCGTGGCTGCACGACGATGCCGCCCGGCTGCGGCATGACACCGCCCTGGAACGCTACGATTTTCTGGGCGCGCTGGCTGCCGCGGACGAAGCCGTATTGTGTTACCCGGCGGTGCGCGAGCAACAATACGCAGCCCACCCGTCCCGCTGGCTCACCGAAGCGGCCAACGGGCGGCATCACGCCGCCGGCAATCCGGAGCGTCTCACCTACGAGACCCTGACCGCCGACGCCGATGCCAGGCCGTGGCTCACCGTGATCCCGTCCCGCGAATCGGGATTGAGGCAACTGTCCGCCCACGCCAACGGGCATACGCCCGCGACCCAGCCGGCTACGGTACAGCCGGCCGACGGCGCGGATTACAACCTGATGCACCTGATCGCGCACCCGCGGCTCACTCTTGCGGCGCACCCGGCGGTGCAGCAGGAAAGCCGCCTGGTGCGCGCGCTGGAAGGCCGGCTGGCGCGCCGCAGCAATCTCCTCACCGAGTGGGATGGCCGGGTCGGTGAGGATGTGCCACGGATGATGGCCCTTGGCACGCGCCAGCAACCGGTTTCAGCCAGCCGCCTGGAAATGTGGGCGCGCTGTCCGTATCAGTATTTCCTCTCTCGCAGCCTGGGACTGGAGGGGCTGCCCGAGGCGGAAGCGGAAGAAATATCAGCGCTGGACCGGGGCTCGCTGGTACACCGGATACTGGAGCGATTCGTCGGCGCACCGGCCCGGGACCTGGAAACCCTGCTGGCCGTGGCCGTCGACGAATTCGCCGCCGCCGAGCAACAGGGCATTACCGGCTACCATCTGCTTTGGGAAATACAGCAGGCGACCATCCGCGACCGGCTGGCCGAGTTGTTAGCCGCCGAAACGGAATGGCTGGGCGATGTCAATTCGGTGGTATCGGCTGCCGAGGTGAGTTTCGGGCCGGGCACCGGCGTCGGCGAAGTCAGCGTGGCGGTGCACGGCCTGGGCGACGTGTGGTTCCGCGGCGCAATTGACCGTCTGGACGTGCTGCCCGACTCGGTGCGCGTCCGCGATTTCAAGACCGGCGCTCCCGGAAATTACCTCGTGGGAAAGCAGGGCGGGCCACCCAAATACTCCGTTGGCAACGGGCAGGCCCTGCAACTCCCCATCTACCTGGCCGCGGCGGAAGCGCTTCGGCGACAAGGTGTTCTACACTGGCGAAATCGGCGCCTGCAACTTCCCATCTACCTGGCTGCGGCGGAAACGCTGCACTCCAACCTGCCGGCCGAGGCCACTTACTGTTTCCCGCTCGACCAGAGCAGGCCCCTGGGCCACGATCCGTACACCAACACAGTGGAGAATGCGGCGGAGTTGCACGCCACGCTGTCCGCCATCGTCGGAACAGCTCGCCGAGGCATCTTCCCGGCCGCGCCGGATAGCGACGGAGGGCGGGGCGGAAACTGCCAGTTCTGCAACTTCAATCGCCTGTGCCCGGTGCGCCGCTACCACACCTGGGAGAACAAACGCCGGAACGACCCGGATGTCCAGCAATTTAACGCACTGAAGGGCCTCGACCAGACACCCGACGACGACCAGGGCGAAACAGATGGCGACTCCTGACAGCCGCGCGCCGGGGTCGCCCGACGACACCACGGCGTGCCGCATCATAAGCGACCTAGACTCCAGTTTCATCGTAGAAGCCGGCGCTGGCACCGGCAAAACCTATGCGCTGGTCAGCCGCGTGATCGCGCTGGTGAAGGCGGGCCCGCAGCACGGCGGCGCGCGCATGGAGCATATCGTCGCCATTACCTTCACCGAGACCGCCGCCGCCGAGCTGTCCGAGCGTATCCGCTCCCGCATGGAACAGCTGCTGGACACTAACCATCCCGATAACGCCGGCGACCTGCTGTTTCCCTTGTCCGACGACGAGCGGGAACGGCTCACGGTAGCCATCGAGGAACTGGACCAGGCCACGATACAAACCATCCACAGCTTCGCCGGCCAGCTGCTGCGCGAGCGTCCCATGGACGTAGGTCTGCCCCCGGGCTGGCTGCAGCTGGACGCTCTGGCCGCATCCGAACGGTTCGACGAGCGGTGGGACAGTTGGCTGGAGTGGGCGCTGGGCAACGGCGCCGATGTTCCCGCCGAGCTGCAAAACATCCTGCGTTACCTGGTGAGCGCCAACATCGGCATCGCACGCTGGCAGGGTATCGCCCGGGCGTTCAGCGAGCGCTACGAAAAACTGCGGGCCGACCACACCGTCCAGCATTACGACCTCCCAACGGTCGTCCGGGAAACCCTGGAGGGCTTGCAGGAACTGATTGCCGGCTGCGTCGATCCAACCGACCGTCTGTACCAGCAGCTTGCCGGAGCAATTGCCACCGTGGCAGCGGTGAGTCAGGTGGCCGACGATCCTCCGGCAGCGGCCCGGATTTTGGAGCAGGGGGCACCCGTAGATTTTTCTGGAACCGTCGGTGTGCAGAAAAACTGGAGCGCCAACCCCAAAGCCATCAGGGACAACTTCCGTGAAATCGGGCGGGCCTTCCAGGAAACGGTGCGCGCCTCCACCTTGGCCATTTTGCTCCGCAGCCTGCGAGCGCAATTCGCGGTGGAGTACGAGGTAGGGCGCAAGAGCGACGGGGTCGTTACCTTCACCGACCTGCTGGTTTGGGCGCGCGACCTGCTGCGCGACAACGCCGCTGCCCGCCACCACTTCCAGCGCAAATACTCCCACATCCTGATTGACGAATTCCAGGACACCGACCCGCTGCAAGCCGAAATCGCCTTCTACCTGGCTGCCACGCCCGACGCCGACGTAATCCATAAACCGTGGCACACCCTGCCCCTGGCGAAGGGCAAGCTGTTCCTCGTCGGCGATTCCAAGCAGAGCATCTATCGTTTTCGCGGCGCCGACGTGAGCATCACCGCCAGGGTGAAAGCCGGCGGGCAGCTGCAGGAATTGACCCTCACCGAGAACCGGCGGTCGCAGCAACCGGCGCTGGATTGGGTCAATGCCACCTTCTCGCAAATCATGGTTGAAGCCGACGACAAGGCGCCACCCGTGCAGGCGGAATACCTGCCGCTGGCGGCGCACGCCGCGATTCAGCAGCCGTCGCTGGGTTCGGTGACCGTGTTCGGCGGTCCCGTTTTGGGAGCCGCCGCCATGCGCCGGATGCGATCGCAACACATCGCCCGGTTGATCGCCGCCAGCGTCTCCGATGGCGGCCAGCGCCGGCAAGTTTACGACCAGTCCACCCGTCAAACGCGCCCGGCCGGCCGGCGCGACGTTTGCATCCTGATTCGCGAACGCACCGGGTTGGGCATCCTGCAATGGGAGCTGGACATGGCCGGCATACCCTATCGCATCGAGGGCGGTTCGTTGCTGTTTGATACCCAGGAAGTGCAGGATCTGCTCAATTGTCTGCAAGCCATCGACGACCCCACCGACGCAATATGCGTGGCGGCGGCGCTGCGTTCTCCGGCATTCGCCTGCTCCGATGCCGACTTGTTGCGCTGGAAAGATGCCGGTGGCCCGTGGGATTACCGGTCGGTTCCGCGGGACGAAGCCGGGCAGCGCCAGCAACAGTCAGAACGACGGCAGCGCCTGCTGGCGGTGTCCCCGGTGTGGGCAGCGATGGGAGTGTTGTGCGACTATCACGGTCGTCGCCAATCGCTCACGGTTGCCGCTCTGATCAGTGAGTTTGTACGGGAGCGACGGCTGGAAGAACTGGACCTCGCTGAATACCGGGCCCGGGAAATCTGGCGACGCCGGCAGTTCATTATCGAGCAGGCGCGCAGCCTGGAAGCCGCCAGTCCCGACACCGTCGGCCAATCATCCTGGAATTTGCACCAGTTCATCCGGTGGGCCAACCACCAGCGCGACGAACACTCCCGCATCACCGAGACTGCGGTCCCGGAATCGGACGACGACGCGGTGCGGATTATGACCATGCACTCGGCCAAAGGGCTGGAGTTTCCCATCGTCATTCTGCAAGACCTCGACATCGCTGCACTCCCCAGACCACCGGAGCGGGCGCTGTTCAACTCCGAATCTGACACGCTTGAAGTGTATGCCAGCAACCGGAATGCCGCCACAGTGCGCACTCCCGGGTACGCGCGGGTAGAGGACGAGGAAAAAAGGCACGCCGCCGCCGAAAAAATCCGCCTGGCCTACGTGGCAGCCACCCGCGCCCGCGACCATCTGCTGGTCAGCCTGTACCACGCCGACCGTTCAGAACCCGACGCGTGGGACGCTGACCAGGCGGCTGCCATCGTTGGGTTGCCGGGCGGTCTGCCCCACACTGCGCTATCCCCGGACGACGGTGCGGCGGACGACGGTGCGGCGGATGACAGTGCGGCGGACGACGGTGCGAGCATGGTGTTTTCATCGTCCCAGGCCGTGGCGACGTCGCCATCGTTACCGCCCTACGACGCGGCGGCCTGGCAGGCGGAGCGAACCGCGTCCATCCGCAGCAGGTCAGTGCAACAGGCCGTAACCGCAACCTGGCTGGCGCGACAGGGCGCGGCTGCGGACGGCGACCGGCCGGCTGACGACCGGCCGGCTGGCAACGTTCCGGTCGGCAACATACCGGCTGACAACGTTCCCGGTGTGCATCAGCCGGCGACCTTCCCGGAACCGGCGGCGTTTGCAGCAATAGAGGACAAGGAAGGCGAGCCGGACCCGGAACAACCCTGGCGCAAGGGTCGCGGCGCCACTGCATTCGGCAGCGCCGTCCATGCGGTGCTGCAAGGTGTGGTCGAAGAACTTTCGCCGCAACTGCCGCTGCCCGGCGACGCAGATCTGGATGCGCTGCTGGCGGCGCGGCATCCCGACATCCTTCGCCTCGCCAACGTACACACCGCCGCCCAGGAAGTGCCAACCCGTCGGGACGAAGTGGTTGCGCTGGTCGAGCGGGCGCTGCGCAATCCGGAGGTGGTGGCCGCCTTGCGAGCGCAGCAACGGTGGCCGGAACTGCCGGTGGCCGCCCCGGTGGACACCAGCCGAGGGCCGGTAGTCATCGAGGGCATCATCGACCTGCTTTACGAAGACGCCGCCGGCCAACTGGTGATTCTCGACTACAAATCGGATGATGTGCGCTCGGAATCCGACGTGGCAGCGCGAATGAACCACTATAAATACCAGGGCGCGGCCTACGCTGCGGCGGTGGAGCGTGCAACGGGATGCCGGGTCAGCGCGGTCAAGTTCCTGTTCCTGCGCACCGACAGCGTACAGGCTATCGAGGACATCCCAAATCTGATTGGCCAGCTGCCCGCGCTGATGATCGGCGGCGCTTTCTAGAGCCTCGCGCGTACCAACTTTGTGTTACGTCCCAATGCTACGCAGAGTAATTGGCATGGATGGACCGGATAGACAGGATAGACAGGATACGGATGGGATTTTCACCCTCACCCCAGCCCTCTCCCATCAAGGGAGAGGGAGCGGAATGACGGAATTTTTCAACACACCCTTGTACTCACGCATACCCATTTAATCTGTCATTGCGAGCGCAGCGTGGCAATCTCGCTGAGGTTGAGTACACGTCGGTGAACCATCATTGCTACGGCGACGAGATTGCCACGCTGCGCTCGCAATGACAGTAGGTTGGTTTGGTTTGACAAAGTGGGTACGCACGAGACACTAGCCCTCACGCCGAGAAGAGCCGGTTTGTTGACGCTGTACCGTTGGGCGGGTATCGTGGCGGCAAGTTGCCGCCGGCCGTAGAGTCGGCTGGCCTGGGGAGGCTATCCGAATGACCGCCCAACGACAGCAGTATCATGTGATACGCGAACCGAGTTTGATGGTTCCGATGCGGGATGGGGTGCGTCTCGCCACCGACGTGGTGCGACCCGACACGCCAGGACGGTTTCCCGTCATCATCAATCGGGGACCCTACGGCAAAAACAGCTACCTGGACAACCCCGATCATTCCATCTGGTTCTTTCCCCGCAACGGCTACGTTCTGCTCAGCCAGGACGTGCGAGGCAGGTTTGAATCCGAAGGGGAGTACAACCCGCTGTTCCAGGAAGCCCAGGACGGTTACGACACCGTTGAATGGGCGGCCCGCCAGCCGTGGTCAAACGGACGGGTCGCCACCACCGGGCAAAGTTATCTGGGCGCGACCCAGTACACGCTGGCCGGCGACCATCCCCTGCCCCCGCATCTGGAAACGCTGATGCCGGTGTCGGCGTCGGCAGACTTCCACCAGTCGTGGGTGTATCACACCGGCGGCGCGATGGAGTGGGGCTGGATGGTGCCCTACGCCATCCTGAAGGGGCGCAACACGCTGGCCCGCGCCGGCCGCGAAGACCTGCTCGCCAGGATGGACGAATACGTGATTGAAGCGGGCAACTTTGGACAGCCCCTGTCCGACCAGTGGTATCGCCACCTGCCGCTGCGCGACTGGATTGACCTGCTCAAAGAAGCCGCTCCCTACTTCCACGAATATTTTGACGAAGAACTGGACGGTCCCTACTGGTGGCCCATCAATATGATGCGCCAGGCCAGCAACGTAACCGTCCCCATGCTCCACATCACGGCCTGGTACGACATCTTCATGGAAGGCGCGCTGAACGCATTCCAGGCCATCCAGCGCAATGGCGGCAACGAACTGGCGCGCCGCAACCAGAAGCTGCTGATTGGCCCCTGGGCGCACCTGCGGCCGTTCACGCAACCCACCACCGGCGGCGCCGGCGATATCGACTTCGGCGCGGAGGCGGCCATCGAACTGCACGATTATATGCTGCGGTGGTATGACTACTGGCTGAAGGACATTGAAACCGGCATCATGGAAGATGCTCCGGTGCGGCTCTTCGTGATGGGCGATAACCGCTGGCGAGATGAGCAGGAATGGCCCCTGGCCCGCACTCACTACAATCGGTGGTATCTCCACTCCGGCGGAGGCGCGAACACCCTCGCTGGCGACGGCGCCCTGTCCACTGTCCCACCGGAACCTGACGAACCCACCGACCAGTTCACCTACGACCCGGCCGATCCGGCGCCAACAATGGGCGGCAACACGCTGATTATCGACTACGGCGTATTCGACCAGACCCCGGCGGAAAACCGCCCCGACGTGCTGGTATACACCTCGGAACCGCTGCCGTCGGACACCGAGCTGACGGGCCCCATCGTGGTTACCCTGTATGCTGCCACCACCGCGCCCGATACCGATTTCACCGCCAAGCTCCTGGATGTCCGGCCCGATGGCTTCGCCCACAATCTGCAGGATGGCATCGTGCGGGCGCGCTACCGCACATCGGCCCGCGAGCCCGCACCGATTACACCGGGGCTGGTGTATCGATACGACATTGACCTGTGGGCCACCAGCCATGTGGTGCAGGCCGGCCACCGCATTCGGGTGGACATTTCCAGCAGCAACTTCCCGCGCTTCGACCGCAACCCGAACACGGGCGCCGCCCTCGGCGTGGACGCCCGACTAGAGTCGGCGCGTCAAACTATCCATCATTCCGCTCAGTACCCGTCGCACATCACCCTGCCGGTCATCCCGCGCTGACCGATGATCTCGCGCTGATTGGTTGCTCACCATCCCGGAGGCAACGCCGATGACTACACAAACCTCAAAACCGACCACCCCGGCGGGCGAGCCGGATACGCCGCAATCCCCCAAAGCTCACTACTGGCTGGATGCCGACCGCCCCGGGCTGCCCATCACGCTGGACCTGCGCCCGCTGTTGGGTGGCCAGACGCTGGCTGAGATTGATGTTGACATCATCTGGGCCTTTCTCGAAGCCAACGAGCTCTATGCTATCGAATACGACGATTCTGGGCATATAATCGTTATGCCACCTATGTATATGCCCGGCGGAAATTTGGAAGCTGAACTCATTGCCGATGCGAAAATCTGGTCTCGGCAAATCGGCGGTATGACCCCATCGTCCAGCACGATATTCCGGGTGCCGGGCGTAGGCGGACGCGGGCCGGATGCGTCGTGGGTCTCGCCGGAACGCCTCGCCGGGCTGGACGCCGAGCAGCGCCGTACCGGACAAATCTGCCCCGACTTTGTGGCCGAGATTCGCTCTGCCTCCAACTCTCTAGTCTACTTGCAGCGCAAGATGGAGGAATACCTGGCCGCGGGCGCACGTCTGGGCTGGCTCATCGACCCCCGAAATCGCCGAGTTACCCTGTACCGGCCCGTCCACGAGCCGGAAATGCTGGAAGACCCGGAAACCCTCTCCGGCGAAGACGTGATGCCAGGGTTCGAGTTTCGCATTCGCGAGCTTATTTTTGACGCGGAATCACAACCGTAGCTGATTGGTTGCTCACCATCCCGGAGGCAACGCCGATGACTACACAAGCCTCAAAACCGACCACGCCGGCGGGCGAGCCGGCTACGCCTGCCCAGGAGTCTGTCGAAGCCGGCTACTGGCTGGACGCCGACAGTCCTGGCTTGCCCATCACCCTCGACCTGCGTCCGCTGTTGGGTGGCAAGACGCTGGCTGAGATTGATCGCAAGCAGTTCTGGGAGTTCATGGAGGTCAACGGCAGCTATGGCCTGGAGTTCAACAAGGCCGGAGAACTGATAGTTATGCCCCCTATTCTGCCGCGCGGCGGTCGCCAGGAAATCAAACTCACCACCGATGTCGATATGTGGTCTCGCGAACACGGCGGCGATGCTCAGCCCCCCAGTGTGCTTTATCACCTCCCGGGCGGCAGTGGCCGCGGGCCGGATGCCTCCTGGATTTCCCCCGAACGTGCTGCCGCCATCTCTGATTTTGACTGGGACAAAGGAAACTACTGCCCCGATTTCGTCGCCGAAATCCGCTCGCCGTCGAACACCCTGGTTGGATTGCAGCGCAAGATGGAGGAATACCTGGCCGCGGGCGCACGTCTGGGCTGGCTGATTGACCCACGCAACCGCCGGGTTACTATCTATCGCCCCGACCAAGAACCGGAGGTATTGGACGACCCCGAAACCCTCTCCGGCGAGGACGTAATGCCAGGGTTCGAGTTTCGCATTCGCGAGCTTATTTTCGACGCCGCCCGATAGCCGGAGTGGCATCAAGCAGATTATGGAGGCCCAGCAAGATGGAGATCAGCAGCCTGGTTGACGACCGGCCTGACGAGGCCAAATTCAAGGTGCACCGTTCCAGCATGGTGTCGCCGGAGATTTACGAGCTGGAACAACGCCGCATTTTCGACCGTTGCTGGCTGTATCTGGGCCACGAAACCGAGGTTGCCAATGCCGGCGACTACGTCCGTCGGGTGGTGGCGGACCGTCCGTTGTTCTTCGCGCGCAATCGGGACGGCCAGCTCCGGGTGTTCCACAACACCTGCCCCCACCGCGGCGCCCTCATCTGCCGCACCGACCAGGGGAATGCCCAGGTATTCCAGTGCTTCTACCACGCCTGGAGCTTCAACACATCGGGAGAACTGATCGGGATGCCCGATATTGAAGGCTACGGCCCTGACTTCGACCCCTCCGAGCTGGGACTACGGTCCCCGCGCTACGACAGCTACCGGGGTTTCATCTTCGTCTGCTTCGACGAGGAAACGGTGTCGCTGCCGGAGTATCTGGCCGGCGCCGCCGAATATCTCGACCTGGTGGCCGACCAGGCCGTCGGCGGTATGCAGGTGATTGCGGGATCCAACCGGTACACCATCAAGGCCAACTGGAAGCTGCTGGCCGAAAACAGCATCGACGGATACCATGCCATCCCCACGCATCAGACCTACTTTGATTACATGAACCAGGGCGCCACCACCATGGTCACCAACCGCAAGGGTTTTGGGCGCGCCCTGGGCAACGGCCACGCGGTCATCGAAATCGACTCCGTATATGGACGGCCAATCGCGATGTGGCATCCCTATTTCGGCGAAGCGGCCCGCCCGGAAATGCAGGGCATCAAGGACGACCTGATCGCCCGCTTCGGGCGCACCAAGGCGCTGCGGATGTGCGAAAAGACCCGCAACCTCCTCGTCTTCCCTAACCTCATCATCAACGACATCATGGCCGTTACCATCCGGGTGTTCCAGCCCACGGGCCCCGCCGGCATGGACGTTACCGCCTGGGAGATGGCGCCCGCCGGTGAGAGTGGCAGCCTGCTGCGCCGCCGTCTGGACTCCTTCCTAACCTTCCTGGGGCCCGGCGGTTTCGCCACGCCCGATGACACCGAGGCCCTGGAGTCATGCCAGCAGGGGTTCAGCTCCGGCGGCGTCGAATGGTCCGACCTGTCGCGCGGCATGACCCGCTCACCCCGGGGCAATGACGAGTTGCAGATGCGCACCTTCTGGCGGCGCTGGCAGTCGCTGGTGGCGGGTCAACCCTACACCGAGCAATACGAACGCGGCCTCACCCCAGGCGAAATCCCGGAGGTAACCCCGTCCCCGGAAATACCCGCTTCCGCCGCCGACTAATCCTCGCCTTTGGATGGGAGAGGACCCGGCCGTGGATGAAGACCGGGCCCCCGGTCATTGCACCGGACAACCCAGCACGCGGCAACCCAGCAAGGAGCAACCCAACATGGTCTCCGAACTCACCCCACCCTTTCCGGCCCCGGTCGACGGGGCGCTGCGCCTGTGCTACAAACGTGCCACGCTTGATCAAGAGTCCCTGTCCGACCACGGCGCCCTCAGCATCATCTTCTAAAAAACCCCCTTTGTCCTGGAGGTGAGAACCCGACTCCCCTCTCCCCCGATATGAGCGGGCCAGGGTGAGGGGGACAGCCCTCCCACCACCTATCGCCGCGTGGTATTATCAGCGCCGAATCCAAACGTACAGGACACCACCATGACCACCTCCAACAACATCTTTGACGCGGCGCAACGGGACCTGCTGAGGGCAGCGCTGAACCGCATCGTGCCGGCGAATGACGAAATGCCCGGCGCCGGCGACTTGGGGGTTGGAGCGTTTGTAGAGGGAGTGGTGGCCGGCAGCGGAAAACTGCGCCGCGCGTTTCTCGATGGCCTGGTGCAGATTGAGCTGGCCGCCCAACAGCGCGGCGGGTCCTTTAGCTCGCTGTCGCCGCCAGCGCAAAGCGAAACATTGCAGGCCATCGAAGCCGAACAGTCCGAATTCTTCCAGACGTTGGTAACCCAAACCTATCGCGGTTACTACACCAACGCAACGGTGTTCGATCTGCTCAAATACCGCGCGCCCAACCGGGCCGACTACAATCCCACCCCTCTGGACGAATCCCTGTTGGAGCCGGTTCGCCAGCGCGGGCAAATGTGGACTCAACCGACCAACTGACCGCGTTTCCCGTTACGCTGCCAGCGGTAGCGTCAGTTGGGTCGGAGATTCCCGTGGTGCGTCGGCGGTAGTGTCGGTGGCCGCCGTTTCCATGACGCCGGCAAACCCGGGCAAACTCCCCGACTGCAAACCCCTGATGGACGGCATACGGGGCAACTCCCACCGCAGGCGGGCGTCATCCACCAAACCCAGCACTGCGTTGGTGTAGTCCCGGGGCGCGTGTTCACTCCGGTACAAACGAGCGTACCCCGGCGCCAGGTGCGGGTACGATTCCCGGATTAGCGGCATAAACCATTCCCGGCTGCCGGGGCGCAGAAAAAGCAGGTTGCCGGACAGGAACTGGGCTCGATGCTCCGCAGCCGCTGCGACCAGGGCGTCAATGCTGGCGGCGGTGTCGGACAGGCCCGGCAGCAGAGGGGCGGCCAGCACACCCGCGGCGATCCCGTGCTCAACCAGGTACTGCATGGCCTCCAGCCGGGCCATCGGATGCGGCGCTCCCGGCTCGGTCTGCCGCCAGATCGTTTCGTCGATGGTGCCTACGCTGAATACTACCTGCACGCCAGCCACGTCATTCAGGCGACGCAGCACGTCCACGTCCCGACGCACCAACGTCCCCTTGGTGGTTATGGACGCCGGATTGCGAAACTCAGCTAGCACTTCCAGTATCTGCCGGGTCAACTGGTACTGGGCTTCTGCCGGTTCGTAAGGGTCGGATGCGGTGCCGATGGCGATGGCCTCGTTGGCCCACTTCGGGCGGGAGAGTTCGCGTCGCAGAACGGCGGGCGCGTTCACCTTGGCAAATATCTGGCGGTCGAAGTCTGCGCCGGCATCCATCCCCCAATACTGGTGAGTGGAGCGGGCGTAGCAATAACGACAGGCGTGGCGGCAACCCCGGTACGGATTTATCGTCCATTGGAAGGGAAAATCCGGGGCGTTGACGTGGTTGATGATGGATTTGCACTGGATTTCGGTAACTTCGGCGGTAGCCATCGGTGGTCCTCCGGCACGATTCGGCGCAAGTGAGCGCCGTGCGGCAAACTAATGTTCTATAAACTTGCCGCTATTTTAGACCGCCCGTTCTATGAAGTCAACCGCGGGCGGTCAGTCACCACGGTCTTTCGATTGTCATTGCGAGGAGCGCAGCGACGTGGCAATCTCGTTGGGGCGAGAATCTTGGCTCCTGGAACGGGATTGCCACGCTGCGCTCGCAATGACAAAACCGGGAAAATCGAAAGACCCTGGTCACTCACGCCGGTCCACCTTTTCAATCCAGACCAACCCCTGGTCCTTGGGAGGAGCTTTGGAAAGTGGAACTCTCGGTGTGGTTGCACACGCTGCGGCGGGGCGTGATATTCTGCGGCCATCCCACCGGGGCCATTTTCATGCTTGGGGTGGGATGCGCGTGGGATAGTCCGAATCAGAACCTGCCGGGTTTAGTCCCCGCTCACCGCGCAGTCGTACCGTTCCAGGCACGATGCCACCACCAGGTCAACGTCCTCGTCAAGCAGGTAGCCCGAGTTGGCCAGGGCGGTGGCGGACACTTTGACCCGCTCGGTGTAGTCTTCCCGGCTCTCGTAACGTTCTTCCAGCGATGGTCTGGGGTCGCCGCTGGTCTGGCGCTGGTCGGCGGTGGCGGCAAACCAGTGGGAAGAACCCTGCATCGACATCAACTGCTCCGGCGCGCCGGTGTCCGGGTGGCGCAGATTCCAGCCGGTGTGCGTACCCACGGGCACTTCCAGGTCAGGCAGGCGGATGCCGGCCACGTCGTTGCCATCGGCGTCGGCGGCGGACACTAGGCGCGGATACTCGCGGCCCTCCCGCACCGGGTGCGCCGCGATTCCCTGGGCGGCATCAGGGCCTAGGTCAACCGCGCGGATGCGCCACAGACGCGACGGGTCCGGCGTGGCTCCTTCGGGTGTGGTTACCAGGGTGTCGAGATATGCCTCCGGATGAACGGCGGTGCCATCGTCCAGCCTGGGGTGCCGGCTAGGCGGCGGCGCAACGCCGTCGGTAGCCCAGCGATCCAGGTTGATCAGCGCCGCCCGCAGCAGCGGGATGTAATCCACCACGTTGTAGGGATGGCGACCGACGGATCCATCGGGCCCGACACCGGCCATTTGGTCAGGCGAGCCGGGGAGGTGCTGCGCTCCGGCGAACAGGTAATGCCGCGTCTCTGCGGCGGGCGTCAGGTCGAAGTTGCCCGTGCTGTCAACGTGGGAAAGGCAACCATCGCCGCGCCAGTACTCGGCAGCGGAGTTGGTGTAGATTATCTTGGGTACCGCATCCAGACCGCGCAACCGGCTCAACAGACCGTCGGTTTGCTCGGTGAGCGGGTCGGTCAGCTCGTGGTCGGCGAAGGGAAACCGGTGGCCGAAGCTGGGCGCCGACTGGCAGGATGGCTGGGCGAAGCGATGATTGAATTCGCCGCGCCGGCCGCCGGCCACGTGAGGCAGCAAGCCGTCGAACACGAGCCGCCCGTCCTCGTCCACGTTCAACCCGCAGTACAGCATGGTGCGCAGCAGCCGTCCCGACTGCGACACACCGTGGGCGAAAATCTTCTCGAACCCACCGGATACTGGGTTGGTCGTAGCTGGGTTGCGCATCCAGGTAGCCGCCTCGCGTATGGCCAGCATCCCGCAGCCCACCACCACCGGCTGCGCCGCCGGGTAGACGGCGTTGTAAATCTTGCCCGGCTCAAATCCTGATGCCAGGTGGATGTGCTCGGCGCTGGGCGCCACTCCGTCGTCGGTCTCACGGCCAAATTGCCATTCGGACCGCGGGATGAGCGTGTCGGGGCCGTCTTCCCAGTCACGCACCAGCAGCATGGCGTTCGGGTCGGCAAGGTCGGCCGCCGGATAGGGGCGATGGGCGCGGTTGGCCAGCAGACGGGTGCGTTCGCGGCTGTGGGGGCGCATCTCGACACTGCACTGGCCGACGACGGGCTTGCCGTCAATCCGGATTTCCGGCGCATCCAGACCCAACAGGGCAGCGCTGCGGTAGACATCCGACTGCCAACCCACCGACAGCACCGAGTAGCCGTGTCGCAGCAAAAAGCCGTCACCCACCGGAATGGCGTCGGAATCTACGGCCGGCGTCGCCCCCCGGTTGAAAAAGGCCACGGTGCGGCGGCGGCCCCGGTTCACAACCTCGACAATCAGCCGCCCGTTGCCGCTGCCGCTATCACGGGGAGCCACCAAGGTGAAATCCGCCTCGAAGCGCACACGGCCGGCATCATCAATGGGCGCGTGTTGCAGGTCGACAATCTCCCGGTTGGCCGGATTATGCGGATCGACGGCAAAGGTTAGTACGCCGTCGATACGTTCGTAATCGCCAGCATCGTCAAACCGTTCGCCGCCGGCCAAAGCCTCCCGCCGCCTGATCGCCACATTGATAACCGGCATACCTGACCTCCCAAATAATTCTTCGAGTTGGCCGATGGTAACAACGCCACAGTGGTGGGTCAAACCTCACGCGTACCAACTTAATGTGTCATTGCGAGCGCAGCGTGGCAATCGCGTTGGCGTAGCAATGGTCGCCGTAGCAATGATGGTGCATCGACGGGTATTCAACCTCAACGAGGCTGCCACGTCCCTCGACGAGCTCGGGATGAGCGGGCGCTCCTCGCAATGACAAGTGGAGGTGGGCGCTGACCGCAATGCCAGTAGGTTGATATGGTTTGACAAAGTGGGTACGCAGGAGCGGGTCAAACTGGTTGACCGTGCGCATCAACCATCCGTCCCCCTGCTATAATCCCGCCATGGTTGCTGACGGCGAAACCACCCGACGGCGCCGTCGTGGCGGCGGACCGGGCGATGCACCTGACCCGGCCACCGACGGCTCGGCGGATGCCGACCGGCGCGGGCGTCAGTCTGACCTGCGTAGAACCCTCCGCGAGACATTCCCCGAGCGAAATCGCGATGCGCTGCTGCCGGCGCTGCACCTGCTGCAGCACGAGCACGGCCACCTGCCCGAGTGGGCGTTGCAAGTGGTGGGGTGGCACCTCCGAGTGCCGGCGTCGGAAATCTACGGCGCCGCCACCTCCTACTCCGAACTGCGCATCGGGATTCCGGCACGGCACACCGTTACCGTCTGCACGGGCCTGGCGTGCTGGCTGGCCGGAGGCGAGGAATTGCTTGCGGCGGCGCAGCGGGCGCTGGCCACCGGCGATGATACCCGCATCAATACCAACGCCATCAATACCACCGCCTGCGCCTTCATCTGCGGCGTAGCGCCGGCCGCCGGCGTCGACGGGCGTTGGCTGGGCCGCGTGACCCGCGCCAAACTGCTGGCGGCGATCCAGGATGCCCCGGCATGACCACCCCCGGTCAAGCCACCACGCCATCGGTTCAGCTGGCCGCCCGGCAGGACCGGGCCCGCCGAAGCATCGCCGCGTTGGGACGAACCACCCGCGTCGCCGTGCAGTGGGGCCATTGCAGCCAGGCCGTCGGAGCCGATGCAATCTCCCACCGCCTGACCGCAGCTCTGGCCGGTCGGCGCGATGTGGGTGTCATTGCGGCCGGCTGCGATGGCGCGTGCTTTGCTGCCACCCAGGTCGTGGTACAACGACCCGACGGGTCAACCAGCTACTTTGACCGGGTGGGCGCCGATGACGACCTCGCCGTGATCCTGGCCAGCGTTGCCGGCGCAGTTGATGCCGGATCGGAGCGCCCGTCATCCGAGCTGGAAGACTTTTTCACACCCCAGCACATTGCCCTTATGGACGGTATCGGCAGCATCGACCCCGAGTCGCTGGACGAATACCGGGCTGCCGGAGGATACAGCGGTCTCACCGCGGCGCTGTCGATGTCGCCGGATGCCGTAATCCGGCTGGTGCTGGATGCCGGTTTGCTGGGCCGCGGCGGAGCGTTCTTCCCGGCGGCCCGCAAGTGGCAAGCGGCCCGGGGAGTCGCCGCCCAACGGCGCCATCTAGTGGTCAACGCCGAGGAAGGTGAACCGGGCGTGTTCAAGGACCGCCACCTCATGGAGGGCAATCCGCACCGCATCGTCGAAGGAGCCCTGATCGCGGCCTACGCTGCCGACGCTGCCAGCGTGGTCATTTACGTGAACGCCGCAGCCGACCGGTCGGCGGAGCGGATGTCCCGGGCCGTTGCTGATGCCACTAACGGCGGACTCATCGGCGATGGCATCCTGGGCAGCGGTTTTGGATGCACGGTCAGCGTCCGGCGCGGCGCCGGCGGCTACGTGTGCGGGGAGGAAACCACCCTGCTGAACACCATCGAGGGGCGCCGCCGGGAGCCTCGGCTCAGGCCGCCCTTTCCCACCGACGCCGGCCTCTACGGCGAACCGACCGTAATCAACAACGCCGAAACCCTGTGCAACGTGCCCGCCATCCTCACCGGTGGAGTGCGTCGATTCGCCTCGGTCGGCCTGGACGAAGCTCGTGGCACTCGGCTGGTATCGCTCAGCGGTGCGGTGCAGCGACCCGGAATGGCGGAAGTGCCCATGGGTACCACCGTGCGCGAGGTCATCGACCAGGTTGGCGGCGGTGTGGCCGGCGGGCGCACACTGGGATTTGCCGTCGTCGGAGGGCCATCCAGCGGCATACTGCCGGCTGCCGAGCTGGACGTGGCGTTGCGCCCCGGAATGCTTCATCCCAGCGGTGTGGTCATGGGCGCCGGCGGCATCACCGTGTTCGACGACCAGGCATCGCCGGCGCAGGTGGCCGCGCGCCTGGCCGCTTACAACGCCGCCGAGTCCTGCGGCAAATGCACCCCCTGCCGCGAAGGGACGCCCCGTATCGCAGCAGCGTTGCAACGCATCGCCAGCGGCGGCGAAACCGCTGGCGACCGGTCGGATTTACAAGACCTGGCCGAAATAGTCGGCGCAGCGTCCCTGTGCGGCCTCGGTCAGATGGCCGGCAACCCGGTCAACAGCTTCCTCCATTTCTACGGCTCGGCGGCAACCACCTGACCTATCCGCGACCCCATCCTGTATGTCCTGCCCAGCGATGTAAAAAACCGGTACTCCGAACCACGTTACTCCGGACGACCCACATAAACGTAAAAAAGCCAGGCGCCGATCAACAGTCGGATACCTGGCTGGTGTTCGGCATCGGCCGGCCCGTCTCCGGGCCAGGAATCACGATGCCTGTGTTTTGCCCGGTCGATTATTCTGCCAAACCTCTGGGCGGCTCCGATTGGGCGGCTCCGATTCCCGGAGACCAATCAGGCCGCGGCAGCGTCCCAGACCGGGCCAATAAGCGGAAAATGCCATTTATGGTTTATCGTTACCAACGAAACCACTTCGCACCTCCAGTGCAGACGGGTTGCTCGCCCTTCTGATTCTAACGGGTGGGATGTCCCGGCCACCCCAGCATTATAGATACATACTATACCGCACAGCAATACTTGTCAACCCATCCTGCCACCGCGCGCGTGCCCACTTTGTCAAACCAAACCGGCCTCCTGTCACGGCGAGGGGCGGATCCACTCTGTCATTGCGAGGAACGCCGCGACGTGGCAATCTCCTCTACTGTCATTGCGAGCGCAGCGTGGCAATCTCCTCTACTGTCATTGCGAGCGCAGCGTGGCAATCTCGTCGCCGTAGCAATGGCGGTTCGCCGGCGTGCGCTCAACCTCAACGAGATTGCCAAGTCGCGGCGTTCCTCGCAATGACATTCAAGGACGATAGAAGAGTGCCTACTCTGCGGCGCAATGGCTAGACATCGCTGCAACGAGTGCGTATCATCTTGCCATAGGTCGTTAGCAGGTTATCAGCGTGGCAACGCGCCCAGGGGTAAGGGGGCAGTTGCTCGAGGAAGGCGTCGATGGTCGCAGTCGTGAGCGACTCCACGAGTCTCATCGCCCGCGTGTCCGAATATGTGGATGAACCGTTCCAGTTGGACCGGATTCAGGATGCCTACGGGTTTGCCGGCGAATGCCACGACGGGCAAATGCGAATTTCCGGCGACCCTTACATCGTCCACCCGCTCGCCGCCGCAACCATCCTGGCCGACCTGCATCTCGATCCCGACACCATCATCGCCGCCCTGCTGCACGACGTGGTGGAAGACTGCGGCGTTACGGTGGCGGCCCTTGACCAACGGTTTGGCCCGGACGTGGCGCGCCTGGTTGACGGCGTAACCAAACTGACGCGTGTCGATTACCGACCGCCCGATGTTAACGGCAATAGCGCCACCGACGCGGAAAACCTGTACGCCGAAAGCCTGCGCAAGATGCTGGTGGCCATGGCCGAGGACATCCGCGTGGTGCTCATCAAGCTGGCCGACCGGCTGCACAATATGCAGACGCTGGACGCCCTGCCCGCCGACAAACGGGTCCGCATTGCCCAGGAAACGCTGGACGTTTACTCGCCGCTGGCCCATCGCCTGGGCATTTGGGAACTGAAGTGGCAGCTGGATGACCTGGCCTTCCGACACCTGAACGAGTCCGCCTACCGGGAGATCTCACGGATGCTGGCGGCCCGCCGCTCCCAGCGTGAGGCATACGTCGAGGAGGTGGCGGCGCATCTGCGGGATGAACTCGCCGCCAACGACCTGCCGGCCGAGGTCAACGGGCGACCCAAGGGCATCTATTCCATCCACAACAAAATCGAAAAATACGCCGCTGCGGGGAAAGAGCTCGGCGATATTTACGACCTGTACGCCCTGCGGGTCATCGTCGACGACGTGGCCGATTGCTATAAGGCCCTCGGTATTGCCCATCGTATGTGGAGTCCAATGCCGGGGCAGTTCGACGACTACATCGCCACGCCCAAGCAGAACCTGTACCAGTCGCTGCACACCACGGTAATCTGCGACGGCGGCCACCCGCTGGAAGTGCAAATCAAAACCCACGAGATGCACCGTATCGCGGAGTACGGGGTGGCGGCGCACTGGCGGTACAAGGAAGGGGCTGGACCCAACGGCAGCAAGGGTCGGTTTGAAGAGCGCATGACCTGGCTGCGGCAACTGCTGGAATGGCAGCGGGAGACTCCCGACACCACCGAGTTCCTGGAATCGGTGCGGGAAGACCTGTTCCACGACCAGGTGTTCGTCTACACACCCAAGGGCGACATCATGGAGTTGGCCGCCGGCGCGACGCCCATCGACTTTGCGTACAAGATTCACACCGACCTGGGCCACCGCATCTCCGGCGCCAAGGTGAACGGCCGCCTGGTATCGCTGGACACGCCGCTGCAAAATGGCGATACGGTGGAAGTGGTGGCCGGCAAAACCGGCCGCGGCCCATCGCCCGACTGGTTGAATGCCTCGCGCGGCTACGTGGCCACCAACAGCGCGCGGCAGCGGATCCGGTCATGGTTCAACCGGCAGGCGCGCAGCGCAAACATCAATCGCGGCCGGGAGTTGCTGCGCCGTGAGCTGCACCGCATGGGTCTGAAAATCAGCGACCGCGAAGTCGTGGCGCTGTGTCGCTTCGACACCATGGAAGACCTGCTGGCGGCGCTCGGTTCCGGCGAACTCAGCGACGCAGCCCTGTCCAACCGCCTGACCCAGCTGCGGGCCGATGAGGTCGCCGAGGCCGCCTGGATGCCCAAGACTAAAGGGCCGGTGCCCCTGGACAGCCCATCGTCGGGCATAATGGTGCTGGGCGTCGGCGACCTGCTGACTCGCATCGCCGATTGCTGCCGGCCCATTCAGGGCGACGCCATCATTGGGTTCGTAACCCGTTCCCGCGGCGTCAGCGTCCACAAAACCGAGTGCATGAACGTGTTCAACGAGGACGAAAAGGAAAGATTGGTGCCGGTGTCCTGGGGCGAAAAGCGGGAGCTTTACCCGGTGCGTCTGCGTATCGAAGCCATCGACCGGGTGGGTCTGCTGCGCGACGTTACCACCAAACTATCGGAAGATAAAATCAACATCGCCTGGGTGGTAACCCGCGAGAACGACGATGCCACCGTCAGCATGGAGTTGACCATCCACATCGGCAGCCTGGCCGAACTCAACCGCGTTTTCTCCCGCGTTGAAGGCATCCGGGGCGTAACCTCCGCCAACCGTGTCACCAGCAGCCCGCTGCGCCAAACCACCAGCTAGCGGCCGCCGGTTCCCACAAACCCCGTTTCAAATTCTTGTTTATCAGAATCGGCGCTACAATCTCTGCACCCTGGGAAGGGATGCCATCCTCCGGTCAAGGGTGAGAGTCTCCAAACCGGCCCTTGAATAATCGTCGGCAATCAACCTGTCGAAAAGCCCGGGGCCGCCGCGGGATTGGAGCGACAAAATGACCGATTGCCCGTTCAGTGGGGCGACGAGGCCGCTGGTCAGAACGTCAATCAGCACCGTGCGGGCATCGGAATCCGATACCCCATAATGATGTTGCAGGGCGACGTATGCTTCACCGACAACTTGGTTTGAAGCAAAGATTTCGGAGCCCTGGTCCTCGACCAAGCTGCGCAGGGCTTCGATGCAGTGCCGGAAATCTCGATCAGGCTCTCCCGTGGCCAGTCTCACCAAGACCGAAGTATCAATCCCGAAGGGCTGGGTCATAGGGCTGCTCCCGGAACTTGCGGATGTCGAAAGGAGGCCGTTCGGGAGGTATCTTGCCACGCAGGGTTCCCAACCGCGAATAATCTATGCGCCTGGGGCGGATCAAATAACCGTCCGGACTTTCAGTAAGTTCCAATTGGTCGCCGGGCTTCACGCCCATGGCGTCAAGGACGCGGGCTGGGAAAGTGACCTGCCGCTTGGAAGTGATTTTAACGATCATAGCAACTCCTTACTGCAACCATAATGACCGTAAGGTTGCTGTGTCAAGGGACGATGGTTTGGGAAAGAACATCCGAGCGGCGGCTCCCGGGCCGGTTGCCAGGCTATGGGTACACCGCCAAAGTCGGTTTGGCCTCATGGCAGACTGTGTTATTGTGGCCCGGTTATGGCTAGCGAGGTAACCGGCCCGTCATCATTCATGCAGCGGGCGATCCCCAACCGCAAGGCGGCGCTGAAACTTGGGGCGGCGGCAGTCGTATTCCTCGGCATCCTGCTGATGCCCACGCCGGCCGGATTGACCGGCGAGGGTCAGCGGGCGCTGGCGGTGATGACGCTGGCAGTGGTGCTGTGGGCCACCGAGGCAATACCCATCTCAGTGGCCGGCATCGCCGGTGTTGTCCTGCTGGTGCTGGTTGGGGCTGTTGCCGACGTCGGGGCGGCGTTGTACGGATTCTCACAGCCGGTGGCCTACTTTCTGATCGGCATCCTGACCCTGGGCCTGGCGGTGCAGTATTCGGGACTGGCCGAGCGGATGGCAACCTTTCTGATCCGCGGCGCGGTGGGCAGCCCCCGCTTTCTCTACGTGCAGATGCTGTTCTCCTTCGCCGTCCTCACCTTTGCCCTGCCCTCGGCCAGCACCAGGGGCGCGATCATGGTGCACGTTTACGAGCAGGTGCTGGCCCACTGGAACATAGCGCAGGAACACCCTTTTCACAGAGCCCTGATGATGGCAATGGGCAGCCTGAACCGATTGGGCTCGACCGCCCTGCTGGCCGGCGGCATCACCCCGGTGGTGGCATCGGGGTTGCTGGGAGACTTCTCCTGGACCCAGTGGTTCCTGCTGATGAGTGTGCCCTTCTACGCCAATCTGTTGGTCGGCGGAACCATTCTGTACGTATTCTACCGGTCGGGATTCAGGCTGGAGGGCATCGCCGGCGCCGCCGACCTGTCAACCGGGCCGATCCGGGGCGTGGAAATCAAAGCCGCCGTAATCGTGATGGTAACTGCCTTGCTGTGGTTCACCGACTTTGCCCATGGACTGCATCCGGCGGTGCCGGCGCTGATTGCGCTGACCGTCATCCTGATGCCGCGCCTCGGTATCCTGAGCTGGCAGTATTTTGAGCAGAACCTGGGCTGGACGAATTTCTTCGTTATCGCCACGTCGCTGTCGTTGGCCCACGCGCTGGTCACCAGCGGAGCCGCCGCCTGGTTCTCCCAGACCCTGGTGAGCGGGGCCACGCAGTTTCAATCCCAGCCGCTGCTCGTGCTGCTGGCGCTCTGTGTTTGCTTCGCGCTGGTGCGGGCGCTGCTGCCCAACATCGCCGGTTACCTGGCGTTGGCGATACCCGTGGCAATGGCCACCGGCGAATCGCTGGGGCTAAACCCGCTGGTGTGCGGCATGGCCGCCGTGGTGGTGGGAGATTCGGTCGTGTACTACGCCGCCGGCGGAACCTCGGGGGTGTTCATCTTCAATCGGGCCAAGATACCCAACCCGGAGATATTCCGGTTCGGCCTGACCATGACCGTGGTGGCGATCGCCGTGCTGTTCGCGCTGGTGGTGCCGTACTGGAATTTGGTGGGCCAGCCGCTGACGCCGTAGCCGAACAGTTCGAGGGCCAGCAACAGCCCGGCCAAAGCGGTTGCCACGATTACGACAATCAGGCACCAGATGGCGAACCGACGCAGCCGGCGACGCCGCCGGCGGGCCTGTCGGATGTCGGCTCGGTAATCCCAGGGCCGCCGCGAACCACGCTGATCTCGCCAGACGCCGCGACGTTGCGATTTAGCTTCCGCTTCGGCTTCCGGGAAACCCAACTCGCGACCACCATAGCGGCGATACCAGTAGGCCAGGCCGGAGCGCACCATCATCAGGTTTATGGACTGCTGCCGTCCGCGCCGGGACCGATAGAGCAACCCAACCCGGCGTCCGTAGCGGTCGGTGGCAATTTCCTCCATCCGTATCCCGCCGCGACGCACCAGCGATGTCAATTGGCTGTGGGCTTCCCGGCCGTAGGGCTGGGCCAGTTCGGGGGCGTCGATGGCGTAGAGACGCACCGGGAACGGGCGGCGCATAAAGCCGCAGAGGCCGCCGTATTTTACTTCCAGAGAGTCGCCATCAACCACCCGTTGTATCTTGACCTTGCGCGCCATCAGCGGGCTAAACGGTCAGCGGCGTGTCTTCCCGGTTGGCCCACTCGCTCATTGATGCGTCGTAATTCCTGGCGTTCTCAAAACCGACCAGCCGGAGTACAAAGTTGCCGTGCGCCGCACGGATGCCGGCCTGTCAATACGAGTAGGCGGTCTGGTCGGGCGTGATGCCGTGGTCGGCGAGAATGCGGCGAATCTCGGCGGCCGGCTTGAACATATGGGTATTCCGGTCGACCAGATGGAACCATTCCAGATGGACTGCGCCGGGTACGTGGCCCACGCGTTGGTTGCGGTAGTTCTCGGCGGTGCCATCCCATTCCGCGTCGCTGCGAACATCCCACACCACCACGTTGTCCAGCGTGCAGGCGGCCTTCAGCTCGTCGCCGGTAGCGATGAGCGACTGGTCGGCCCGTGGGGTGAAGGTGACCGACCCGGCCGGCCGGGCCCGGTCGAAACTGACGGTCTGGCCGGCGGCCACCCAGCGACGCCAGCCGCCGTTGAGCGCCATTACGTTGCGATGCCCGTAGTAGTTGAAAACCCACCACATTCGCGCCGCGGTCAGCCCCTGGGCATGGTCATAGACAACCACGGTGGTGTCATCGCCGACGCCCATGCCCTCGGCCATCGCTTTGAACTGGTCGGGCGTCATTACGTGCTGGCGGCTGGTGTCCGGGTTTTTGGCCCAGTTGTCGGGGACGACCACGGCGCCGGGGATGTGTCCCCGCTGCCAGGCGTCATTGTTATTGCAGTCCAGGATGACCACGTTGGGGTCATCGAGGTGGGCGGCGACCCATTCCGGGTCAGTCAGATATTCGGGGTGAGCGTAAGTGTCGGCGGAGGTGGTCATGCGGTCGCTCCTGCAATCGGTTGGCAGGATTGTAGGCGTCCGCAGACCACCCGGTCAACGCCGTGGGTGTCACTCTTCGCAAATGACCTGCTGCTCCATTGCCATCATCTCCGGCGTAATCTCGTCAATCCGGTGGACTTCCCGGCCGTGCGCTGACGCCACCGCCATCAGATCTGCCAGAGTTTCGCCCCGGGCAGCGATGTGGCAATCTCGATGAGGTTGAACACACGTCGGCGAACCGCCGTTGCTACAGCGACGAGATTGCCAACCCCCGCATTGAGTACGGGGTCGCAATGACAAAGTGGGTACGCACGAGACGGTATACGATGTTGACAATTGCCGGGTGCGACCCCGTCAGCGGACGGGTTACAATTAGCGGGCTACGATGCCAACATTAGCCGGACGACCGCTACGGTGCCGTGAAAACCATGATTCAGCCGTCGGTGCGCCACATAATTCATGCCGACCTCGACGCCTTTTACGCCGCGGTTGAACAGCTGGATAATCCGGAACTGCGGGGCAAACCGGTGCTGGTGGGCGGCCGTCCGGACGGGCGCGGTGTGGTTGCCACCGCCTCATACGAGGCCCGCCAGTTTGGCGTCCACTCGGCGATGCCCATGGCCACCGCCGTGCGCCATTGCCCCGACGGTATCATCGTGCGACCTCGGTTCGACCGCTACCGGGAAATGTCGGTGCAAGTCATGGGCGTATTCCGCTCCGTAACCGACACCATCGAGCCGCAATCCCTGGATGAAGCCTATCTGGACATCACCGCCGCTGCCGATGACCGCTCACCAATCGCCGTTGCCATCGACATCAAAACCAGGGTGGCCGCCGAAACCGGCCTGACCGTATCGGTGGGCCTGGCCACCGGGAAATGCGTCGCCAAAATCGCGTCTGACTTGCAAAAGCCGGACGGCCTGGTGGTGGTGCCCGACGGTGCGGAAGCCGAATTTCTGGCCCCGCTTGCGGTCGGTAAACTGGCGGGCATCGGCCCGAAATCCGCCGCGCGGCTGCTGGCCGACGGAGTACACACGATTGGCGACCTGGCCGGGATGCCCGAACCCTGGTTCACCCGCCGGTTCGGAAAGCGTGGTGCCAGCATCCGCGACCACGCCCGCGGCATCGACCACAGTCCGGTGCAGACGGTGCGGGAAACTAAATCGGTGAGCAGCGAAACGACCTTCCCTGAAGACATCGGCTCTGCCGAAGCACTGCGCCCAGTGATTGACCGCCTTTCGAGCAGCGTCGCCAGTGCGTTGCTGCGAAAATCCCTGACCGGACGCACCGTTACGGTAAAGCTGCGTCTGTCCGATTTCACCACGTTTACGCGCCAAATGACCCTGCCCACTTCCATCAACGACAATTCAACGATTGGCGCCACGGCGTGGGCGTTGCTGGAGCGGGAACTGGCGCCGGCGCGGACGTTCCGCTTGCTGGGTGTCGGCGTTTCCGGTTTCACCGACGGCGCAGAAAAGGATGCTACGATAGAACTTCCAGTCAGACAACAGCGGTTGAACTTGTAGGAGACTGACTATGACCACCGCAAACCCCAAACCCCAACAGGCTCCTGAACAGTGGAAACCCTACCCTGCATTGGAGCGTGAACCCAAAGACATGGAACAGTTGCCGCCCATTCTCGACATCCTGACGAAGCTATGTTCAATACTGACTCCTGGATACCATTACCCCTATCATCCCAGCATCCTCATTGGCGGCGAAATCCCCATTTATTACGGTGCCCCTGACCCCATAACCAACCGGACACCCCACCTGATCCCGGACTGCCTGGTCGCCCTTGCTGTGGACAGTAACGCAATCCGACGCCGGGTAGGTTACGACCCCCGGCAAGTCGGCAAGCCGCCGGACTTCGTCATTGAAGTCGCCTCGCCAAGTACCCGCCTCAACGACTCCACGCGTAAAAGAGACGTTTACCAACAACTAGGCATCACCGAATACTGGCGTCTTGACCCCACCGGCGGGAGCCTCTACGGACAGGCTGTCATTGGAGAGCGTCTGGTCAACGGCCAGTACGAACAATTCCAGTTGCTGGAATATCCCAACGGTGCGGTAGGTTCCACCAGCTCGGTCCTGAACCTGAACTTCCGGTGGAAAGCCGGGCGTTTCTCCATCCATAACCCTATGACAGGCGAGGAATACGAGCATCCCAGCCAGAGCGCGCAGCGCCTCCGGCAAGAAGTCGAGCGCTTGCGGGAAGAGAACCGCCGCCTGCGCGACGAGTAGCCGGCGCCAAAGCCCCTCCCTTACCGGAACAAATCCTTGTCGCCTTCCCGGACAATGGCGCGGCTGCTGGCGTCGTCCATGCGCTCGTAGGGGTAGCCCCTGATGATGGCTACCGGCACCCCCAGCAGTTTGCCGGTAACCAGTTCCGCCGTTGCTGCCAACTCGTCGGCCACCGCGATGGTAGTGGTGTGCAGCTCGTTGCCGTGGGGATCGAATTCGCCGATGTAGCTCACCACCGGATTGAAACCGGCCACACCGATAGATACGTTGACGGCCCCGTTCCGCCAGGGGCGACCGAAGGTATCGGAAACCAGCACGGCAAGGTCAACGCCCAACCGGGAACTCACGGCATCCCTGATTACCTGCGCCGACGCATCCGGATCAACGGGCAGGAGGCAGATGGCGTTTTCGCCGGGGATATTGGAGGCGTCGATGCCGGCATTGGCGCAGATGTAGCCGTGGTAGGTTTCACTGATGATTACGCCACGGTCCATACGCACGATGCGCCGGCTCTCGCGCAGAATCATCTCGGTATGACGGGGGTCGCGGCGGTGACCCTCGGTGATGGCAACCGCCAACGGCGAAGCTTCAACGTCGTCGATGGTCATCACGCGGCCTTCTGCCTTGCTGACGACTTTCTGGGTAACTACGAGCACATCGCCATTTTCCAGGGGGGTGCCCTGGGCGGCGCAGGCATCCATGATTTGCGCGGCCAGGTCATCCCCGGCGCGCACTTCGGGCAACCCCTCGATTCCGATAGCGCGAATTTCAGGCGGCATGGCATCCTCCCCGACGTGGCGACTGCATTCCGGTAGCGTGGCTCACCATGCCAGTTTATCACCTGACCCAGCGGCGCCCAACGGGTGGCCGTCCTCGTGCGCACCCACTTTAATCTGTCATTGCGAGGAGCGCCCGCTCATCCCGAGCTTGTCGAGGGACGTGGCAATCTCGCTCCCTCTCCCATCAAGGGAGAGGGCTGGGGTGAGGGTGAAAATCCCATCCCTATCCTGTCTATCCTGTCCATCCATGCCAATTACTCCGCGTAGCATTTAGACGTAACACAAAGTGGGTACGCACGAGGGCGGGTAACTGTTCAGGGTTGAGGGGAAGTGAGTAATTGTCGGCAGGCGGTGAGGGGGTTCAAGCCCTGGGCCCGCCAGGTGCCGAAGATTGACGCCAGCGTCATCTTGGTTGCAGTGCCCTGGTTTGAGCGCGTGCCACCACTGATCTTCCGGCTGACCACTACCGGGCGCAGGCTGCGCTCGGCGGCGTTATTGTCCGGCGGCGTTTCCGGTTCAGCCACGAAGACGAAGAGCTCTTTGACGTGGCGTTCAATGCGTCGGCATAGCTTGGCCTGGGTTGCCGATGGGTCGTCGAGGAATGGCTGGCAGATGGCGAGCAGCCGTTGCTCCAGGGCCAGCTGGGTCGCCCGCCGTCGCAGCAGCGACGGGTGCGTGAAGGCCTTGGCCTGGACATAGAGACGGTGTACGGCGTCGGCCCACTGTGCCAGTGGCGCGTCATCAGGGTAGAGAGTGCGCCGGTCGTGGATGTCCCGCAGCAGGTGAGCCCAGCAGCGTTGTTTGGGGCCGTCGTAGTGGTGGTAGGCGGCGTAGAAATCGCTGACCAGCACACCGGAGAACTCCTCGCCCAGGACTTCATCCACCACCACCTTGCCCCGCCCCCGTCGCAGGAAGTACCGCTGGCTGGGAGTGCTGAAGGTCCAGACGTAGCCGTTGTTGCCGTTCTCCCGCCAACCCGTTTCGTCGGCATTCACCACCGGACTGCCTCGGATCCGTTCCACTATATCGGCCATCACAACGTGAGCCTGCTGAGCCACCCGCTGCGTGGCGTCCACGATGGCGCCCGTGCTGAGGCGCAGCCCATGCACGGCGCCCAGATACCACCGGATGGTGCGGAAGGGAGCCGGGCCTCTTCCCTAAGCGCGGCAATCAGACTCATTACGTTGACCCCCAGACGCTGCCGCCCCAGCGCCACGCCGTCCAGTTGCGCCGGTGGCACACAGCGGCGTCGGCAGCCCGGGCAGACGCGGGCGATGTAAGCGTGCTCGGTAATCTGCACCGGAACTTGGGGCAAGTCAATGACTTCCCGAGTGCGCTGGGTCCAGCCGCCGGCCAGCTGAGTTCCGCAGTCGGGGCACTGTTCCAACGCGTGCTCCACCCGCTGGGTGGGCGTCATGCGGGTGCGGGCAAACCCGTGGGGACGGCGCTGGCGTGGCCCTTTGGGCTGGGCCGGTTTCCGGTCGGCTTTGGGCTTCAGACCGGGCATCCGACCCGAGCCGCTTGGCTTGGCCGGCCCCTCCAATTGGCCAATCCGTTTCTCCAACCGCTCGATGATCGCCTGTTGCCGGACGATAATGGCTTGCTGCCGGACGATAATGGCAATCAGGACATCCCGGTCGGCAGTCTTGAGGTCAATTTCCGTATCCATACCCACTATATGACACAACCACCACCGGCAGCGCAAGGCTCCCAGAACCCCTTTCGGCCAATCCACCTCACCAACTCTGAACAGTTACGAGGGCGGGCGTAGCATGGCGATACCGGCGGGGGAGTGCTAGAATGACGATGGTCGCAATCCGGCAACGGGGGTATCCACAATGAGCACAGCTTCGTCATCATCACCGCGTCGCAAGAAGGTATACACCAAGTACGGGGACCAGGGCGAAACCAGCCTGCTGTACGGGGGCAGAGTATCCAAAGCCAGCCCGCACACCGAGGCTTACGGCATCACCGATGAGGCAGTCAGCCTGATGGGTCTGGCTCGGGCTTTGACCGATGATGACAAGGTGAAAAACATCCTGCGGGACCTGCAGCGCGAGTTGTTCACCGTGGCCGCCGAACTGGCCACCGACCCATCAAAGTATGACCTGTTCCACCAGCATTTCACGCCGGTTACCGAGGCGATGGTGGACAAGCTGGAGGAGATAATCGACGAGCTGGAAACCCACTTCCAGATGCCCCAGGTATTCATTCTCCCCGGTGGAACTCCGTCGTCATCCGCCATGGATTCGGCCCGCACCGTCATACGTACCGCCGAACGCCGGGTGGTAAGCCTCGCCGAGGTCGGCGGTTTGACCAACAACCTGATTCTGGCCTATCTGAACCGGCTGGGCGACCTGCTGTTCGTGCTGGCTCGCTACCACGACCGGGACATTCCCATCGAACGCGCCACCGGCGAACGGGTCTGATACCCCAATGCCTCCGTTAGACGCCGGCGATCTCAATATCGTCGTCATCGACTATGAATCTGGCAACCTGCGCAGCGTCGCCCGCGCCGTGGAGAAAGCGGGCGTAGCGCCGTGTGTGACGTCCGACCCGGCCCTGCTGGATTCCGCCGACGCCGTGATATTGCCCGGCGTGGGCTCGGGCCCGGCGGCAATGTCAGCGCTGAATGCCCGCGGCTTGGTGGAACCGTTGCTCGGATATATTGCCAGCGGGCGGCCTTTTCTGGGGGTTTGCCTCGGTTTGCAGCTGTTGCTGGAAGCCACCGACGAAGGCGACGCCAACTGCATTGGCCTGGTGCCGGGACGGGTCAGGCGACTGCCGGACGGGATGAAGGTGCCCCACATGGGCTGGAACACCGTGCGCTTTCAGACCGCGCATCCGCTATGGGCCGGCATCCCGCAGGACAGCCATTTCTACTTCGTGCATAGCTACTACGCCGACCCGACCCAACGGGATAACGTGGCCGGCGTTACCGAGTATGGCGTACCGTTCTGTAGCGTTTACGCCCGCGACAACGTGGTGGCGACTCAATTCCACCCCGAAAAGAGCGGCGTGAACGGCCTGCGCATCTACGCCAATTTCGTCAATCAAGCCGCCGGCATCATCGACTAGCTGGCTGAGGGACTTTACCCAGATGGAAATCATCCCGGCGATTGACCTGCGGGGCGGCAACTGCGTCCGGCTGTATCAAGGCGATTACGAGCAGGAAACCGTCTTCTCCGACGACCCTTTGGCGATTGCCGAGCGTTGGCAATCCGAGGGCGGCCAGCGGCTCCACATCGTGGATCTGGACGGCGCCCACAGCGGCAACCCGGCCAACCTGGCCGCCATCACTGCCATCACCCGCGCGCTGACCATTCCCGTGCAGGTCGGCGGCGGCATCCGCAGCGTCGATACCGCTTCCGGCTTGTTCGACGCGGGCGCGGCGCGGGTGGTGGTGGGCACGGCGGCGGTCTCCAACCCCCAGCTGGTGGAGGACTTGTGCCAGCGCTTCGGCTCCGACCGGGTGGTGGTGGCGCTGGACGCCCGCGACGGGTTGGTCGCCATCCATGGCTGGACGGAAACTTCTAACATAACCGCCACTGACCTTGCCGGCCGGATGGCCCGGTTGGGGGTGGAGCGCTTGCTATACACCGATATTTCGAGAGACGGCACGCTGGAGGAGCCGAACTACGCGGCCACCGTTGCCCTGGTCGAAAATAGCGGACTGAAAGTATTGTCGGCGGGCGGCGTTGGCGCAGCGGAACACGTAGCGAATCTGGTCCCCACGGGCGCCGAGGCGGCGATAATCGGACGCGCGTTGTACACGGGAGACATCACCATAAGCGACGCGTTGGCCGCGGCCCAGGGGTAATCCTCGCCCGCTCCTTCATCCAAATCGGCGGCAAACCGGCGGCGAACGGCCAGCGGTGGGTCCGACTATGGCCGCAGCGACGCGTCATCGTCGCCAACCGGCATCCCTCCGCGTTGGTCAAGATACTGCTGACGTACCGCCAAACGATCTGCGCCGGTAACGTCCCAGTCGTCCCGAAACACTTCCATCAGAATGAAGTTGTGGGACATTCGCCGCACCTCGCGCACCGGATTGAATCCAGACCGCTCGAAGCACTTCTGGGCGCGGTGATTCCAGTCCAGCGTGTGCAGGTAAACCCGTTTCAGGCGCAGGTCGTCGAACATATGGTGCAGCAGCGTTACCACGGCATCGTAACCGTAGCCGCCACTCCAGTAATCCCGGTCGCCGATTACGATACCCAGTTCGGCCTCATTGGACAGTCTGTCCAGGTCGTAGTACATACAGTTGCCGATGAACTTGCCGCCGGCGGCTTCAATCGCAAAGTGGTGCGAGCCCGGGGTCGGCCAACGCACCTGATCTTCGAAAAGCTTCAGATACCGCTCGTACTTCATGGTGAGGGGATAGGCGGCGTCCAGGCGCGCGATTTCGGGATCACTGCGCCAGATGTAATCCAGCTCAGCATCCTCCATGCGCTTGCCACGCAAGAGCACCCGAACGCCCCGCAGCACCAGGCTGGTGGTCATGGCTGGCCGCTCCGTCGATAGGTTTCGATGAGTGACCGAGCCTCTGCCAGCACACTGCGTTCGTTGTCGTACTCCAGTATTTCCAGCGCCTGGTTATACTCACGCCACTCAACCACATCAAACTCGGAATCGTGGTCGGCAGTGCTGCCCCCCGATGGCTCCATCAGATAGAAATAGACGGTTTTGTCGTAGCGCACACCGTCATTGTGGCCCACGAAGTAATAGCGGATGCTGGTAATGGGAGCCAACACGGTGACCTGAAGGCCGGTTTCTTCCTGCACTTCACGCCGGGCCGTTTGTTCCGCGCTTTCGCCGATTTCGGGGGTGCCCTTGGGCAACCGCCAACTCAACGGAGCGTCCGCCCCCTGGAATCCCGGACGGTTGCGCGCGCACAAAAGGGTCTCAATCCGTCCGGACGCTTCCCGGAATACCAACCCCCCGGCCGAAATCAATCGTTCCTGCGACCAGGTGTCGGCTGGAACGCCGGTAGTGGCGGGAGATACACCAAATACGATATTTCCTGGAGCGGCGTCGGATTCGTCACCGGGCAGGGTCGTGGGGATTGTCATAGTTAGTAAATCATCAACCTGAATGTGCAGCCATTTTAGCCGCCGGATGTGGCCGGGTCAAACCGCAGGCGATTCTCACACGCACCCACTTAACCTGTCATTGCGAGAAGCATCGCGTAACCTGTCATTGCGAGGAGCATCGCGACGTGGCAATCTCGATGAGGTTGAACACACGTCGGCGAACCGCAGTTGCTACGGCGACGAGATTGCCACGCTACGCTCGCAATGACCAGTGGGTACACCTGAGGAAGGCGATTGGCTGGGGCGCCGCCGGTGCAGTCCAACCCGGCTGGCCGGCAGGCAATCTGGACGGCGGAAACGCTAATTGCCCCCGCCGATGGCCGGTACGAAGTGAATCTCCGTGTTTTCCCCCACCCGTTCCAGCAGACCCATGCGGGCCACCTCACCGTCCACGGCCACGGCCAGGTTGGAACGGAGGTCGTCATCCTCGATCAATCGGTCGGCAATGCCGGGGAACATTTCTTCCAGCCTGTCTATGACCTGACGCACGTTGCGCGCCGTTACCTCCACTTCCTTCACTCCGCCGGTGGCAGATTGCAGCATCGTCGGCACGAATACTCTGGCCACGTTTCACCTCCTGATGCGCTCCCGCGTTGCGGGCGCCCCGCCTGTTATCGCAGGCCGCCGACCATTACATAATAACGCAGACCATCTGGGCGATTGCCCAGGAGCAGCATTAACCACGAGCTACATTAACCACGAGCAGCGTTAGCACGGAGTCCGGTCGGCGATGCCCTCCGCCAGCTGCAGTTCACGGATATAGCAGATGATTTTGTCCACCTGCGCCTCCGAAAGACCGACCACCGGCGGCATATCGCCGAACGCCCAATGATGCGCCGGCACACCGTTTTGCACCGCAGACCGGATCGAATGATCCGAGTGGTGGCCCGGTTCATACAGTTGATGCACCAGCGGCGGGCCGAGGACAGTCCCGACTGCGCCCGCACCGTGGCAGGCAACGCAAGTCATCCCGAACAGCGCCGCGCCTTCCTGTCCGGTTGCGGATAACTCCACGGCGGAATCAGCGGAATTAGGCGATGGGTTGCCCCCGTAGGCCGCTTCTTCCGACCGGTTGCCCTCGTATGCCGTTCCGCAGCCGGCAAGGAACAGGGCGGCGATGACCCAAGCGGTGATAACCGCCAAGCCTGGGAACACCAAGCCTGGGAAGGTCTGCCATCTTTTGGTCGTGCGTTTCACTGTGCTCGTCATGCTAAATAACTCACCACAGCAAATGCCGGCCAACTCAAACCCTCCAGGCTGGTGATTCGGTTGGCAGCAGCGCCTAGTTGCCGTTCCACTCCGCTTCCAGAATGCTGCCCGGTGTGATGGGCAGGCTGGTCATACGATGCCCAATCGCCGCCGCCACGGCATTTGCCACCGCCGGCAGCGGAGGTACGATGGGCACCTCGCCAACGCCGCGCACGCCATAAGGATGTCCAGGATTGGCCACCTCGACGATTACAGTGTCAATCATAGGCAGGTCCAGCGCCGTGGGCATACGGTAGTCCAGGAAACTGGAGTTCACCATCTGTCCGCTGTCGTTGAAGTAATACTCTTCGTTGAGCGCCCAGCCGATGCCCTGCACGGCGCCGCCCTGAATCTGGCCTTCCACGTAGCTGGGATGAACCGCCTTGCCAGCATCCTGGATTGCGGTGTAGCGCAGCACGGTGGTTTTGCCGGTTTCCGGGTCAACCTCGACGTCAACCAGATGCACGCCGAAGGAATTGCCCTCTCCGGTCGGGTCGAGGCTGGCCGTGCCGGTAATGCCGCCGCCCGTCGTGTACAGCTGGCGCGCCAACTCCTTGAAGGTGAAACTCAGCTCCTCGGATTTGTGGCGGATCGCTCCCTTTTCGTACTCCACTGCGTCGGCGGGTACGTCCCAAATGGACGCCGCGCGCTCAACCATCTGCTGCTTAATATCCTCGGACGCCAGGATTGCCGCCCAGCCGGTGGCGAAAGTAGTGCGGCTGCCGCCGGTCACCATCGTGAACCCGATGGAGTCGGTGTCCACAACCTGCGGCTTGATGTCTTCGTAGGCGATACCCAGCGTTTCGGCGGCCTGCTGCGCAATTGACGCACGCGAGCCGCCAATGTCCACCGAGCCTTCGATGAGGTTCACCGTTCCGTCCGGGTTGACGGTCATGTTGACGCTGGAATGGAAACCCCGGTTCATCCAGAAACCGGCGGCGATGCCGCGCCCGCGGTTGGGGCCTTCCAGCGGAGTGCGGTAGTGGTCGTGGTTGCGGGCCGCTTCCAGACATTCCACCAGGCCAATCTTCTGGAAGACCGGCCCTTCGACTTTGCGCGTGCCCTCGACCGACGCGTTCCTGAGCCGGAACTCGATGGGGTCGAGACCGAGCTGATGGCTCAATTCATCCACAACCTGCTCCACGGCAAAGGCAGCCTGGGGCGAACCGGGGGCGCGGTAGGCCGACGTTTTGGGTTTGTTGACCATCACGTCGTGGCCTTCCACGGTGGCGTTTTCGAGGTTGTAGCAGGCCAGAGCACAGGTAGCGCCCTGCATCACCGGAGAACCCGGATATGCGCCGGCCTCAAAGGCCAGCTCGATTTCGGAGGCGGTAATCTTGCCGTCGCGAGTGGCGCCCATTTTGACTCGCATCCAGGTTCCCGGAGCAGGACCGCTGCCCTCGAAAACTTCGGTGCGGCTCATCAGGATTTTCACCGGAGCGCCGGTCTTGCGCGAAAGCAGCACCGCCACCGGCTCCAGGTAAAACGACACCTTGCCACCGAATCCGCCGCCAATTTCCATGGGCGTAACGCGGACTTGCGATACATCAACCTTTAACACGTCTGCAGTGTTCGCTCTGACCACGAACGCGCCCTGGGTGCTGCACCAAATGTTGATCTGGCCGTCGGCGCGCCAGTGCGCGGTGGCGTTGTGAGGCTCGATGTAGCCCTGGTGAACCGAGGCCGTGGTGAACTCGCGCTCCACGATGGCGTCAGCTTTGGCGAACCCGTCCGCTGCGTCGCCTTTGTCAAATTTCATATACGATGCGACGTTGCTGGGTTTTTCCGACATTTCGCCCATTGCCGACGTGTGAACGAGGTCATCGTGCAGCAACGGGGCATCGGGTTGCATGGCGGCCCGCACGTCTATAACGGGCTGCAATACGTCGTAGTCCACTTCGATCAGACCCAGCGCAGCCTCCGCGGTATGAGCGTCGTCGGCGGCGACCGCGGCCACGGCGTGCCCGCGGTACAGCGTCTTGGCGCTGGCCAGGAAGTTGTCGCTGAGGAACTTGAAGCGGTTGTAGTCGTTGCCCAAATCCGCCTTGCTCATGCCGGCAAAGGGCAGGTCGGCAGCGGTAACCACCGCGCGGACGCCCGGCAACGCCGCCGCCTGGCTCGTGTCAATAGACTTGATGCGGGCGTGTCCGTGCGGGCTGCGCAGCACACGACCGTGGAGCAACCCGGCCAGGTTCAGGTCGGCGCCGTACTGGGCCCGCCCGGTAACCTTGTCCACACCGTCCGGGCGGACTGGTCGTTTGCCAACTACGTCGAACTCTACTTCAGACAGGACTTGATTTGCTGTGGTCACTTGGGTTCACCTCGTGTTAATCGTCTTTGGGATTGTCCTAGTTGGTACCTGGATGCACCTGCTGGACAGATGGGTTTGGTAGTGAGTAGTCCCAACTAATCAGTAGAGTAGGGCCATGTCCGCAGTGCCAGTTGAGCCATCCAGACAGTCCTATCCTCAATGTCCTGCTCCGTCCACTTCTCGCAATCCTGCTCAAATACTGCTTTGGTGATCTCGATCCCCTGGTAATTGCGCAGAATCTCCAGCTTGTCGTGCCAGGGAGCTTCCACATGAGGGCGACTCATCCGTCCTTTAGTCAATGTCAGATTGCCCAGATATTCGATCCGCTCTTTTCTGCGCTCCAACCTGGCCTGTGTACGATTGCCCTCTAGAGGGTAGTTCGTCATACCAGCTTCTCCAGATGGCATCAGTAACGCGGCATATGCTTTATAGTCCAGCTGATCCTGCCCGTTCTCGCGCCTCAATCGAGACTCCAGAGCGTTTAGTACTACACCCCGTCGGGCTGCGCTCATTTCATGTGGACTCGTTGTCAACCTCCGCATGATTTCTGCATCGTCGGGCCAGCGGGATGCGTCGATTGTGATGTTCTTCAGCGTACTAACTACCGCTTGCGAGCGACTAGCACCCTCATCCGACGCCCTGCGCAACTGTGGCAGTAAGCTTGCCATCGTGTCCCTCAACGAAGCGCCTACGTTTAAGTTTGCTAGGATTCGCCTTACTATGTAGCTCTCGACCGTACGCAGACAGGCTCGACGTTCTCTGGGGTCAACAGCGTTATCGGCGTCCCACAACCAGAGGATGACCGGTAAAATAGCCCGCAAGCCCATGATTAGGAGCCGTTCCGACGATGGTTGGGTTTCATTGAAATTGTGCTCATCAATGTCCCGGTATATTTTTGCAGCCCTGTTCATGAGGTCCGTCACGTATTGCACATTCCGTCCCGGCGACTTTATGTTTTGAAGGTAACTACGAAACTCTGTGGCTACCCGGCTTGGGGCAATGCGCCGGCACAGCCGTGACGTAAGCCAATCGCTGAGAAACAAGTCCAGCTTGCTGTCTTGCCCGGTGGTTTCCTGCCACCAGTGGTCCTCGAACTGTCTGTTCCATAAGGCGTTAGCTCGCTCTTCGTCCTCGGTAACCCTGCCCTCGTACATGATGGTGTTCTTTACCAACTCCGAGGGGTTCAGCGGCTCCGCCCGAGCGTTGAGCGTCTCAAAGACCACGTTAGGTTGCTCGGATGGGTCCAATGTAAGTAGTGCTGTCTCGAGTTTAAACTCCAATGCATCCAACAGGTTCTGACATTGCTCCTCGCGGCTATCAGCAGACCGTAGATAGTCCAGTGCTGACTTGTTGAAGAATGCGTGGCAATCGGCCATCCTGCTTACGGCGTCCGTGTTTAGTTGTTCATCTAGGACCTCTCTGAGTGCCAAGCTGTCCTGACGGTTCGTATGCCTGACTTTGGGTGTTCTTTGTCCCAACCCCACATCATTCCAGATACGATTCAGGAATCGTATGCTCAAGCTATGCAAGTCACACTCCACGGCCGCTTCGCCGATTGCTTTGAACGCAATAAGCAAAGTGGTCATGCGTTGCTGGCCATCAACGATGATGAACCCCGGTGGGCGTCCATCTGAGTGTGCGCTGCGTTCCTGAATTACCAACGGCCCCATGAAATGAGGTGCTACTTCGTCAATGTTGTCGCTTTTGGCGATGGCATTCGCCACGTTCACGATGTCATCCCACAAGGGAGACCACTGCTTTTCTTCCGTCCACGCATAGGCGCGCTGGAAGTACGGAATCACGTATTCCTCGTTGCTTTCTAGCATCTTGGCTAGTGTCGTTACTTCGGCTTTCATCTGCGTGAATCTCCTGTTCGCCCATTTCGCTATGTTTCTCAAAGCACAACGGTTCGAGCACCTCGCATAGTCGTGCTGTACACCGTTCTACAGTGGTTTTACAACTTTCAGGGGAAGGGCTAAACCTAGCGACCTATGCGTAAGGGCAACCACAAGGGCTGCCCCTACCGCACCGGCGGTTGCCGTTTGTTCCGCCTCCCTCCGGCGGGCTGGCGACGGTATAGAGCAGTTACGCCTTCATCCGCTCTTCGGCATCCATCACCGCACGGATAATCTTGTCGTATCCGGTGCAGCGGCAGAGGTTGCCGGCCAGCCAATGGCGAATGCGGCCTTCGTCAGCGTCGGGCTCGGCTTCCAGCAGGGCCTTGGCGGCCACGATGAAGCCCGGTGTGCAGATACCGCATTGCAACGCAGCGTTTTCCAGGAACGCCTGTTGCACCGGATGCAGGCCATCAGCGGAAGCAACACCTTCGATGGTGCTGATTTCTTCGCCCTGGGCTTCAACGCCGAGGACGAGGCAGGACGTTACAATGCGTTCACCCAACCTGACGGTACAGGCGCCGCAGTTGCCGTCGTTGCAACCCTCTTTGGTGCCCGTCATTCCTACGATGTCGCGCAGGCATTCCAGCAGGCTTTGGCGCGGCTCGCAGAGAAAATCGCTCTGGTTGCCGTTGATGGTGGTACTAACGTGGACAAGTCCAGGCATATTATTCTTCTCCTCGGGCGCGCCGGATGGCAATATTCAGTGTGCGGCGCGTCAGCACGTCGACCAGGTGATGGCGCTGGCGAATCGTGCCTCTCATATCGGTAATGGGTGAAGCGGCTTCGCTGGCCAACCGTCCTGCTTCGGCAATGGCGTCGTCGGAGACGGCTTTGCCGGCCAAACTATCTCCGGCTGCGGAGGCCAATATAGGCGTGGGGCCAACGGATGCCAGCGCGATGCGTGCCGACACGATGTTCTGTCCGGACGCATCCAGCGTTACCGTGGAGGAGACACCGGCTACGGCGATGTCCATCTCGTTGCGAGGGATGAACCGCAGATATGCGGTGCCTGAGTGGGCGGCCGGAGTGGGGATCTGGATGGCGACCAGCAGTTCGTCGGGTTCCAGTACGTTACGGCCGGGCCCGGTGCAGAAACTGTCGGTCGGGACCGTGCGCCAACCGTTGGGGCCGTTGATGTGGGCCTCGGCGTCCATCGTCATAATTGGGGGAATGGCGTCGCCGGACGGAGCGGCATTACACAGGTTGCCGCCGATGGATGCCCGTCCCTGAATTTGTATGCTGCCGATGAGACTGGCAGCGTCGACCAAGCCCGGGTAGGCGGCGGCTACCGCCTGATTCTGGTATATCTGGTAGCAGGGGACGGCCGCGCCAAGTTGGAGGCCGCTATCGTCCAGTTTGATTCCGTTCAGTTCCGTAATCTTCTTGGTGTCGACCACTACGTCGGCCTCTCGGCGGCCTCCGCGCAGTTGCACCAGAACGTCGGTACCACCGGCCAATGGCCGAGCGCGGTCGCCGTGGGCCGCCATAATGGCAACGGCCTCGCTTAGTGATGTTGGGGCAGCGTAATCAATAGCTCTCATAGGCACCTCCTCCGCGGGTGATTATAACAACGATTAGCGGACCTGTCAGTACGGGTCGCGCCACCGGCGGGTCCTTGAGACTGTACCCCCGAACTGCCGCCGCTGATGTTAACAACGCCGGTAATCATACTCCACCGGGCATCGATGCGCCAGTGTCGTATCCCTGGTCGTGACCGGCGGCGCGCAACAATGAATTGCCTGAACCACCGCTAATCGCCCGAACCACCGGGCTGCGCCGGCCACTATCTGCCCAGCTTTACTTCCAACGCGCTACGCACCGCCGGCCATTCTGAGTCGATGATGCTGTAATAAACCGAATGGCGGTTCACACCGTCCCAGGTGATGCGGTGGTTGCGCAGCGTACCTTCCCGCATCGCCCCAATCCGCGCAATGGCCTGCTGGGAACGGACATTGCGGCTGTCGGTTTTGAGGCACACGCGCAGCGCTCCCAACTCAGCAAAGGCATGGCGCAGCAGCAGGTACTTGCACTCCGTGTTGACCGCCGTGCGCTGATAGGCCAACCCGTACCAGGTCATACCGATTTCCAGCGCCCGGTTGGGTCGGTCGATATCCAGATAGCCGGTTGATCCGATGGCCCGCCCCTCTCCCAGGTGAACCACGGCAAATTGCACCCGTTCACCGGCCCGGTTGCGTTGGACGCACATTTCAATCCAACCGCTGGCATCGTCCAGGCTCGCAAACGCGGGACGCGGCAGGTAGCTCCAGATGGCGTCGTCAGTGCCGACGGCGTACAGGTCGGCGGCGTGCTGCGGGCCAACGGGCTCCAGACGCACGTGGTTCCCGGCCAGGGTGATGGGTCGTGGGTCGAAGGTTTGAGCAGTAGGCATCTCAATTATTCCTATTTCGTTTCCGAAAGTCGGTATTAGTTTCCCGATCCGTCGGCGGCGACCCTGGCGCCCGTGGTTTCCGTACCAATCCAACGCCGCCGGCCAGTGTCCGGAGGCGGCGGGCGAGTGCAGAACAGGAAGGCCAGGGAGCTGATCAGATACATGGGAGTAAACGCGGCAAGCACGAGGTCGTAGTTGCCGGTGGCGACTTTCACCCAGCCGGCAATCAAGGGGGTAGCGAACATCCCAACATTCATAAACAGGCTCATGAACCCCATCAGAGTGGCAAATCGCCCGCGACCGTAGTAGTCGCTGAGCATCAACCAGTTGACCGATGTTACACCTTCCACGATAGCGATGCCCACCACGAAGCAAAGCAGCCCCAATACGCCCGGCCCGAGCCAAAGCCCCCACATACCCACGGCGCCGCACGCCATCCCAACGGCCAGAATGATATTTGAGCGGAACTTGCCGGCGGTTACACCCAGGACAAACCGCAACGGTATGCCCAGGAAGAACATGGCGCTAACCCAGGCGGACGCCTGGTCTTCCGACAACCCCCTGAGCCCCATAATCGGAAATATGAAAACCAGCATTCCGTTGGTAACGGACACTCGGAGGATGGCGCCGATCATAAATACCCAGTAAGTGCGGGTGCGAATCGCCTGCCGGAACGTAAAGTTCACTTCCCGGTTGGCAGATGAACTCCGCCGCCGTTCTTCCCGATTGGGATTCTCGGCCAGCGGCGGGTCGCCGTCCGGGCGCAGACCCATGTCCTCCGGGCGACTGCGGATTATGAATGAAATCGGCAGCGTAAGCGCCAGAATTATGATGCCGGTCCACACCAGAGTATCGCGCCAGCCAATCCACTGAATCGACTCGTTCAGCAGTGGCACCACGATGGCGCCGCCACCGGCAAATGCCGTCATCAACGTAGACAGGGCAATGTGCCGTCGACGAATGAACCATTGGTTTACCGCCGCCATCAGCGTCTGCCCGAATCCGGCGGACTTGCCTATCGATACGAACCCGGAGAACAGCACCAGCAGCATCCAGTAGGAATTGGCCCGCGACATCAGTATCACGCTGACACCCACGACGATGCAGCCCACAAATATCATCGGTCGCGCGCCGACACGGTCCACCAGCCAACCGATGGCCGGGCCGGCGATGCTGCCCTCTGCCCTGGCCAGGCTGAACACCAGCCCCATCTGCGCCTCGTTCAGCCCGATGGACTGTTGAATCGGCGTGAAAAAGCGTGGAAATCCCTGGGAAATTGAACCGTTGCCGAACATCCCCAGGATGCAGGCGGCGGCGACAACCCACCACCCATAAAAAATGCGGGGCTGCCGCCGCCCGTCGTTATTCGTACCGTCGTTAGCGGCGTCATCATTGATGTTTTGCACGGGCTACTATTCTAGTCCAGCGCCGAACCGATGGTCAAACCTGGGTTGCCTTTGTAACTGTTCAGATGTAACTGTTCACAGTCGAAGGTAGCATCCAACCCCAGCCCGCCCCCCGTAATGTCCCCTCTCCCTCGACGGGAGAGGGCCAGGGTGAGGGTGAACCCCCCTCTCCCTAGATGGCAGAGGGTCAGGGTCAGGGTCAGGGTCAGGGTCAGGGTAAAAATCCTATCCGCATCCTGTCCATCCTGTCCATCCATGCCAATTACTCCGCATAGCATTGAGACATAACACAAATTGGGTACGCCTGACTGACATCCACCCCTTGACCCCTCCGACTACACCCCTCTAACATCAATCGTGTCAGGCAAATCTACCAGTTCGACCATCCCAATCGGAGCAGGGGCCGAGTTCTCACGGCCAACCCCGTCAGCAAAAATCACAACACGTCGGGTCTCGGGTGTAGCAGATTCATTCCACTGCGCTGCCGAGCCTGTACAGCGGCGACAGCCCAGCGCCTCGTCTCGCGCAGTCCTCGTGGCTGCCCACTAACGGCGGAAAAGTAAGCCTAAATACGTTGTGTACCCCGGCCGTACGCTGACCCGGAACTCGCGCCCCTGCTCCGCACCCACCAACCCACCGCCTGACCACCACCAACCCACCATCACCACCGCCTGACCCAAAGGAACCGCCATCCCACCATCCCCCAACCCACTCTCCCGCTCATCCTGAGCCCGTCGCAGGATCATCCTGAGCGCAACTGCTCAAAATCGTAGAGGCGAATAATTATTCGCCCCCACTTCAACTCTGCGCGGTTACTTGCTCTTGACATCCCAATCGGGGTGAAATACCTTTGGCGCAATTCAAAGCCAAATTCGAGTTAATGCTGTATCTGAGGAGGTATCCGTATGCCGCAAATCTCCGGCCTGGGCCACGTAGGTATCTACGCGACCGACCTGATGAAGATGCGCGATTTCTACACCCGCGTGTTGGGTTTGGAAATTGCCGATGAAGACCTGGAGCAACGCCGCATGGTGTTCCTCAGTTCCGACCCGGTTGGCGAGCATCACGAATTCGTCCTGATGGAAGGACGCGTAACGTCCAACGACGCCAAGGTCATCCAGCAGATTTCCTTCCGCGTGCCGTCCATCCAGGATATGCGCGACTACAAGGCGCGCATTGACGCCGAAAAGCTGGATATCGACCGGATCGTCAGCCACGGCAATGCGTTCGGGATGTACTTCTTTGACCCGGAGGGCAACCGCATCGAGCTGTACTATAAGACCGGATTGCCAGTGCCGCAGCCCCACGGCGACGCACTGGACCTGTCCCGCAGCGACGACGAACTGCTGTCCGAGGCTCGTGAGCTTCTACTGACCAAAAGCTAAAATCTCCGGGCGCTTTACTACCGCCGTCGCCGGGCTGAAACTCCGGCGGCGGCGGTGTTGTTTTACCCACGCCCCCGACAGACTCGCCACCCGGTAAACTGGCCACATCCTAGCCCCATTTCGCGATGACCACGCCCCGACACAACGGCAACAACCCCGCGCCCCCGGCTACTGATGCGGCGAGCCTGGGGTGTGGGGTTATTGCGCCAATGGCCTACAACGAATTGCCCACCGGCTACCACCGCTGGAAGTGGCAAGTCCTCGTTGCCTTCTGCGTTTTCTACTTCTTCGTGTACACCGGGCGATTCAATTTCTGGCCCACATCGCCGCTGATCAAGGAGGACCTGCTCCTAACCCACATCGAAATCGGCGTAATCAACGCCATGCTGCTGTGGGGGTTTATGCTGGGGGATTTAGTTCACGGGCGCCTGGCGGAAGCCTACGGCCTGCGTCTGTGGGTAATGCTGGGCGCAATCCTGACCACCGTTTTCAACTGGGTAGCATCTTTCGGTACGTCTACGGTCAGTATTGCCATTCCGTGGGCCATCGTTGGGTTCGTCAACGCGGCCTGCTGGGCGCCGGCGATCAGCATAATCAGCCAGTGGTGGCCACGGCGCGAGCGCGGCATCGCCATGGGCATCGTGGGCACGACCACCGGCGGCGCGATGTTGATGATGTGGTGGCTCAGCAGCTTCGTCGCCGCCGAGTGGGGTTGGCGCGCGGCCTTTCGTTACCCGCCGCTCATCATACTGGCGCTGGGGATTGCCTTTTATTTCATGGCGCGGGACCGGCCCGCAGATGTGAACCTGCCCGAATACATCGAGGATGACCTGGTGTCGTCGGAACCGGAATCAGTGAGCGATGCGGAGTTGAAGGGTCTGGGCCCGTACCGGGTCTTGCTGGGCAATTCCCGGTTCCAGCTGGCCTGCCACGTGAAGGGCCTTGAGAATGTCGCCCGCTACGGCCTGACCACCTGGGTGCCAATCTATTATTTTGAAGCCGGCGGGTTGGACATCACCCAAACCATACTCATCACGCTGTTGCTGCCGCTGGGGTATTTGCTGGCGCCGCCCGTATCCGGGTTCATCTCCGATCGGTTGCTGGGGAGCCGCCGGCGGCCGTTGGTGATTGCTTCGTGCGTATTGTCGGCAGCGGCCCTGGTCGCCATCGCCCTGGCGCCACCTTCTAATCTGTACCTGGGAGCGGCCCTGATGCTGTGGGGCGGCATCGGTATGGGGGTGTCCACAATATCGGCCATTGCAGTCGATTTATCGGGTCGCCGGATGTCCGGTACCGCGGCGGGCGTGCTGGATGCCCACGGCTACCTGTATGCCGGCGCCCAGGCGCTGTTGTTCAGTGTGGTGCTGGACGTGGCCGGCAGCCCCTGGCCGCTGGTTTTCCTGGCGATGGCCGCCACCAGAATCATTGCCGCAGTAATGATTAGCCGGGTGCGGGTTTAGCGCACTCCTCATACGCTAGCAGCGCCATGATACCGATCAAAGCCATTGGCCGGTGGGTTTACCGGCTGTATGTCGCTGCACTGGTTGGCGGAGTTGCAATCTCCGCCGGTTTGGCTTTGTTCCCTCCGGTAGCGACGGCAGTCCACACCGCGGGATTCGTGGTGCAGGTTCTGCCCACGCCGGTAGCGGTACAAAGAACTTTGGCGCCTCAACCGAAGCATCTCATCACTACCTACCAGACCGCCGATGGCCGGGCCAACGCTGCGGACGTTTACGTAATCGCAGATGGAAAGCGGCGGGCCGGCGTGCTGGTTTTTCTGGGCGCCAACGCGGCGGGAGCGACCGACCCCGATGTAATCAATCTGGGAGAAGCGCTGGCTCGCGCCGGATTCGCCGTCATGTACCACTGGTCAGCAACGCTGGGCGAGGATGCCAACATCGCCGCGTCAGAAATCGACACCCTGGTAGCCGCGTTCCAGCACCTGCGTCGGCAGGATTTCGTCGACCCGGACCGGATTGGTTTGGCCGGGTTTTCAGTCGGAGCGTCATTGGCGCTGGTGGCCGCTGCCGACCCACGAATCGCCCACCAGGTGGCATTCGTCAACGCCTTTGGCGGTTATTACGATGCTGGCGACCTGCTGGTGCAAATTGCGGCCCGTCGCACGCTGGACGGCGCGCCCGTTGCCGGGTGGGAGGTTGACCCGCTGACCCGCCGCGTGTTTATCAACGAAATCACCGAAAACGTCCCTGATGCGGCCCGGCGCGAAATGCTGCGCTCCGCCGCTATGGCCGGTGCATCCCTCCCCGTCCCGGCTGCATCACCGCCAGAAGACGTGGTGTTGGCTCTGCTCGGTGACGACCTCACGCTGGCAGACGCACGAAATAGCTACGCTCAATTGCCGGACGCGTACCACCAACAGGCAAAAGCCGTATCACCGTCGGCAAATATCCCTGGGTTACACCCCGACACCGCAATCCTAGTGATGCACGACCGGGGAGACTTGCTGATTCCAGTGGGCGAATCGCGCCGCCTAACCAGCGCCTTGCAGCAGCGTCCCATCGCGGCGCCGGTCCGGTACACCGAAACTGACATTTTCCGGCACGTGCGCCCCGACTCCGAAACCGATCTGCCCGCCCTGATCCAGGGCGCGGTGCAACTGTTCCGGCATATGTACCGGGTCATCGCTTTGGCACGATAACCCGGGAGTTTAGTTGCGGTTTTTGAGTCGTTCCAGTTGCTGCACCGTTCCGGGCAGCTTCCAGTCTACGTAGAGCAGAACGTGCTCCTTGATGGCTTCCTCGTGAACCCGGCAGGAGAAGCAGGCCCGGTCGATGCACAATCCGTGGCGAGGCCGCACGGCTTCCCGCAACGACGCCAACTGCTCGGACAGGACGGCGTCGCCGGCTTTCCCGTCCCGGACGAGGGCCAACAATTCATCCATCTGGGCAGCCAGTTGCTCCAGCAGGTCGTTGTGGCGTTGCAACCCCTTTTCCACAAAGTTACGCGGTTCCGCGGCCGTCAGATACGGGATCATTTGCATATCAGGAACATTGGCCATGTTGTGCCTCGGCGGTGCGAGTTTGGGTATTCGTCGGTGGGCACAACTGTACCACACGGTGTCGTCAACGCATCGCCCGGGTTTCAGAAAGCAGGACGATTGCAAAGTTAGTAGTCCCTTTCTGCTTGGCGCGGAGAATGCCCCCTCACCCTAACCCTCTCCCACGAAGGGGAGAGGGGACTTTGTAATCGTCCTGGTTCAGAAAGGGCGCCGGGCCAATGGCGGCGTCAGCCGACGGCGGTGCCTGCATGGTGATTCGCCTCTTCGGCCGCTGTTTCGGCATCCGCAGTTATAGTGGCCTGCATGGCGGCGATGGCCACCTCGATCTGCGCATCGTCGGGCTGGCGGGTGGTGATGCGCTGCAACCAGAGCCCGGGGGCGGCCAGCGCCTGACCGAACCAGGCGGTGCGGTGAGCGCCGGCGAAACGGATGATTTCGTAGCTGACGGCAGCCACCACTGGAATCAGCACGATGCGGGACAGGATGCGCCATTCCAGGTCGGGACGGCCCAACAACGCGAAGACCAACACCGACACCACGGCAACGGTCAGCAGAAATGCCGTGCCGCAGCGGGGGTGTGGCGTGGGATGCCGTCGGACATAGTCCACGGCCAGAGGCTCACCGGCTTCGTAGGTGTGGACCGCCATGTGCTCGGCGCCGTGGTAGGCGTACACGCGGCGGATGTCTTTCATTGCCGAGATGCCGGCCACGTAACCGACCAAAATCGCCAGGCGGATGATCCCCTCAATCAGGTTGCTTACGACCGAAGAAGCGATGAACGGGTCGATGGCGCGCACCGCCAGCAGGGGCAAAATGAGGAAAATGCCGATGCCCGCCAGCAAAGCAACGGCCATCGTCAGCCCCATCGTCAGGCTGCTGATCTGGGAATCGGCGGAGTCGGTTCGACCCGGTTGGGCGTCATTGGCGGGCTGCTCTTCGGCGGCAATAATGGCAGAACGCTGCAACGACTTCATCCCCAGCCAGAGGGTTTCGGCCAGAATCAGCACGCCCCTGACCAACGGAATACGACGCACGCGACCGGAGAACCTGCTGCTAACCGCCTCGGTGGTGCAAAAGATGTTGCCGTCGGGACGCCGCACCGCCAGGCTGTAATGCCGCACGCCCCGGATCATTACGCCCTCGATGACCGCCTGCCCACCGTACAGCGGGCGCGGCGCCGGCGCAGAGTTTCCCGCGTGGCCGCCAGTGCTTGTAATGTCCCGTTCCGTCATTAATCCACTACGCTCCAGAACCCACTATGCTCCAGCCATCAGATCCGGGTCATAACCCGGCCAGCTTGTGCCACGCTTCTTTGAAATCGTCCACGCAAAACACGTCGGGTTGCAGCCACCATGCGCCCTCAAATTCATCCTCCAGGCAACCGGCAGCCTGCACGTCGGTTCGGAGCAGCAGGTAGGTAATCGGCGTTTGCTCCAGCACGCCAGTGGTTATCACCAGGCATTGCCAATCCCAGTCTAATCCTTCGGCATCGTAAAATCGCACCGCCTGGCTGCCTTCTTGAGAATGAAACTTGAGGCGCACCTCCCGCTCAACGGCCGGGATGCCGGCGATCACCTCGTCCTCATTGGGGCTGCGTCTGGCGATGAAGCACTGCCAACCGTTTTCCAGCAAGCGTTCCGCCAGATGGGTACGCCCATATTCGCGCACGGTTTTGGGTACGTAGCGTGGCATTGGAGTGCCTCCGGATAAGGCGCAAGCGGATGGGACGAAAGCGGATGGAACGCAAGCCGGTTGGGGCCAGTGCAACGAGCGCCCCGGTTGCCTGATAGCAAAACGGGAGCCGCCGCCGGCTCCCGTTGCGGGTTTCTGGCGCCAACAGTTGCGGCGTCAGTCGTCCAGGTTGAACCTGCGCCGCATTCGTTCAATGCGCCCCTGGGTGTCGACAATGCGCTGTTCCCCCGTATAGAACGGGTGGCAACGTCCGCATACTTCGACGCGCATGGCCGGTTTGGTTGCGCCGGTCTGGAACACGTTGCCGCAAGAGCAGGTGACGGTGGCGCTGAAGTACTTGGGGTGAATATCTGCTTTCATGTTGTTCACTTCCTAAGCTGCCACTGCTTCCGCAGCAGCCACGGGGTACACGCTGACCCGGCGACGACCTTTGGCCGCCCACTCGAAGGTTACCTCGCCTTCCACCATAGCGAAGATGGTGTGGTCCCGGCCCAGTCCAACGTTGGTTCCGGGCAGGATGCGAGTTCCACGCTGGCGGATGATGATGGATCCGCAGCTGACGCGTTCGCCGCCGTAGCGCTTGACGCCCAGGCGTTTTGCATTGCTATCACGACCGTTGTTGGTACTGCCGCCAGCCTTTTTATGGGCCATGGGTTTAGCCTCCGCTCTCGATGTCCTGAATCAGGATACGAGTGTAGTTCTGTCGATGCCCTCGCTTGCGACGATATCGGGTCTTGGCCTTGTACTTGTAAACGATTATCTTCTTGTCTTTGTAGTGGGACTGCACCTGTGCGACGACACGGGCGCCGGCCACGTTGGGGGTGCCGAAACGCATTTCCCCATCGCGCGAGACAGCCAGCACGTCATCGAACTGAGTGGTGGCCCCTTCTTCAGCGGTCAACAACTCAACGTCAAGCACGTCGCCGGGCGAGACGCGGTACTGCTTACCACCGGTTTTTACGATTGCATAATCCATCGGAAAACAACTCCCAAACGGCCTACTATTATATTGGGCACCGCCTGCGTATGTCAAGATGAACCGTCGTCGCATCAGGGTCTTTCGGTTTTCAAGGGTTGTCTAGGCCGAGGATGCGCAGGGATTGTCCTGGGGTCCAGCCGATGCGCCGCAAGGCCGCCGCGATGTTGCTTTCCCCGGCATGACGCAGCACGCTCACCACGATGTTGCGCACTATCGCCATTACCTGCGGCGCGGCCCCTTTCCGTACCCTACTGGCGTCTTCCCCCAGGGTTACATCCCGCACGTAGTGCAGCCGGTTCTCAATTTCCCAATGCCCCCGTATATGTCTGAGCATCGCCTTTGGCCCCACCTTTCCGTCCAGACTGGTGATGGCGTAGCGCGACTCAGTGGCGGTCTGGCCGCGGCCCAGGGCGCGTCGCGTGATGCGGCACACCTGCCCCACGTCGGGCCAGTCCAGGTAGTCGTTGAGCGCGTCGGTAGCTGACAATTCACGGATTTCCCAGCGGTCGCCGTGCCGGTTCCGGGTCCGCGCCTTCCGGTACTGTCCGCCCCGCACCGGCGCGGCGAAGGCCAGCGCGATGTCGTCGTAAAGTTCCCGCTGGTTCCGCTTCACGATGACCAGATAGTCGCCCCCAGCGTCCCTGATCTGCTGGCAATAATCCCGCTGGCAGTACAGCGCATCCCCGGTCACCAGATTGCCCGCCACCGGCAGCAGCGTTGCCGTCAACTCCCGGGCCGCCGTCAGCTCCCCTGACCTGGCCCGACCCCCCTTTTGCCCCGCTACCAGGCCGACGCCATGGGATAACCCGCCACCAGCCGCACGCCGGGCAGTTCCTCCCCATGTATCCCGCGCAACGCTTTGCCGTCCACCGCAATGGCCACCCTTTCCCCAGTGGCGGCCAGCCACTGCCGGGTCCACTGGGCCAGCGCCGCCTCAAAGGCGTCGGTGTCCAACTGGCAGAACACGGTGTGCAACGTGCTCACCGCCGGGGTCGTGGGTCGAGTGAAGCCCATGGCTGACACTGCGTCCGGGTCCTGTTGGCGCCCCCACTGGCAGATGGCGTAAAGGCTGCGGGCGCCGGAGAGCATGGCGCAGACGGCCAAGGTCAGGATGGCGGGCAACGGATGTCGCTTGCCCTGGGGCGAGCGTGGGTCGGGGACGGCGCCCAAGGCGGCGGGCAGGCTGCGGGCTAATTCATTGGTCTCCATGACAACAGATTAGCCGCTTTTTTAGAAAACCGAAAGACCCTGCCGTCGCATCCGGGGCTTTTCAGAATTGAATGCGAACAACCCCGAATTGGGAGTTAACCACCCGCTCGTCCTGAAGATGAGCGGAGGTCCGAGGACTTTGAAAAGGCCCGGTACTGAGGCGAGACGATTCCTAAACTCCGCCAAAAAGGAACCGCAGGCCATATACGGGCTGCGGTTCTCGCCTGATGGAATGTACGGGCGGTGTTGGTGTTAGGGTAGAAACGGCTCCAGAAAGTCCACAAATTGCTCAACATAATTCAGAGCATCCGCGACGGTCTCGGCATCCATATCGTCCTCGTAAAAATTAGAGTGAAGACTATTGGCTACGTGGAACAGCGCGGAAAGATTCTGGTCGCTCGTTTCGCGTCGGAGTTGCATCACGGCGGCAAACAGATGATGATGGCCTTTGTGTTCCCAACCACGGCTTGCGGCGATGGCCTTCACCATCTGCGCTGCCGAGCCCCAGCCCTTTTCGGACGCCTGCCGCACGTCTTCCACTGCCAATTCGTTCCTGGCTTGGGTCAGGAGTTCCCTGCTGGCCGTGTGGTATTTTTGTGTAGTCATGCCATTCCCCACATTCCAGATCACGCCAGTGTGAGATAGTCCGCACTTTTGGAATCATTATACCCATTATCCATTCCGAATATCCATTCCGATAAACGTGGCAACCAAAGCGGTCGCACCTACCAGGGCAATTGCATTTAGAATTACAGGCCCGTCACTCTGGCGAAAGCCGGAGTCCAGAAACCACACAATGAAGACATCGATAACGAAACTGGCGATTTCAGGCACTGGATTCCCGCTGGCGCGGGAATGACGAAAGCGGGAGCGGACGTAGCGGGGTAGCAGTAGTCGAAATGCGATTGCCCTGACTTTTGGGGCGCGTTTTGGTTGACATTGTGTTGGTGGCGTGGGTACAATTTCTCGTCGCTGTGTCGGATTTTGACCCGGCTGCGGCGGAGGAACGATTATGCCTACAGTAAATCAGTTGATTCGAAAAGGGCGCAAACCGGTACGCAAAGGTACCAAGGCGCCAGCCCTGCACTGGGTTCAGAACTCGCTGCGCAACCGGACCAAATGGGGTCCCGGCTGCCCACAGCGGCGGGGCGTTTGCATCCAGGTGCGCACCATGACCCCGAAGAAGCCCAACTCGGCGCTGCGCAAAATATGCCGGGTGAGGCTGACCAACGGGGTGGAAGTAACCGCCTACATCGGCGGCGAAGGCCACAACTTGCAGGAGCACTCCGTGGTGTTGATCCGGGGCGGCCGCGTCAAGGACCTGCCCGGGGTACGCTACCACGTGGTACGCAGCAATCTGGACACCGAAGGCGTGGACGGCCGCCGACAGGGTCGTAGCAAGTACGGCACCCGTAAAGGCTAGACAACGCCTCCCGAAATACCGCGAAATTTCACCCCCGCCCGCCGGGGGTGGCGTACTCTAAAAGAACAGACACCCCAAGGTGAAAGAAAAGGTAGAACTGATATGTCGCGACGACGACGGGCCGAACCCCGAATCATAAAAGCGGATCCGCGCTACAACAACCTGGAATTGTCCAAGTTCATCAATCGGGTGATGCTTAAGGGCAAGAAATCAATCGCCCAGCGGGTGGTCTACGATGCGCTGGAGCTGGTGCGCTCGGACTCCAATCAGGACCCGATGAGCATATTTTCCACGGCGCTGCGCAATGCTACGCCCCTGGTAGAAGTCCGGCCCCGCCGAGTCGGTGGCGCGACCTATCAGGTGCCAGTGGAACTACGCACCTCACGAAGCGAAGCCCTGGCGATGCGATGGATTATCCGGGGCGCCCGCGCTCGCAACGGTATACGCATGGCTCGCGGGTTGGCCAACGAATTCATGGACGCCGCCCGCGGCGAGGGTACTGCCGTCCGTCGCAAGGACGAGTTGCACCGCATGGCAGAGGCCAACCGGGCCTTCGTCCACTACCGCCGATAAACGGCATTCACGGTTTCCAAACTAAATAACGACGCGGCAATCCATAACAGTCCAGACCATATCGACCACGACCAGATTGACCACGACCAGCAGGTGCCAGTAACTAACGCATGACTATTGTTCAAGCCCCGGCCAAGCAAATTCGCAACATCGGGTTTATCGCCCACATCGATGCCGGGAAAACCACTGTTACCGAGCGCGTGCTCTACTTGACGGGCCGCATCCGAAAGGTCGGTGGCGTCGACCAGGGCACTACTGCAATGGACTGGATGCCCCAGGAAAAAGAGCGGGGCATCACCATCACCGCGGCGGCAACTACCGCCTACTGGCGGGATCATCAGGTTAACATCATCGACACGCCGGGCCACGTTGACTTCACCGCCGAGGTGGAGCGCAGCCTGCGGGTGCTGGACGGCGGCATCGTTGTCCTGGATGCGGTGGCCGGAGTGCAACCGCAGTCGGAAACCGTCTGGCGGCAGGCCGATACTTACGACGTGCCGCGCATCTGCTTCGTCAACAAGATGGACCGGGTGGGCGCATCCTACGAACGAACCATTGAATCGGTGCGCCGACGCTTGAAGGGCAACGCGGTGGCGGTGCAGGTGCCCATCGGCGTGGAGGACACGTTCCGCGGCGTGGTTGACCTGATTGAAGGCCAGGCCATCATGTACTCCGACGGCAGAGATGATGTGAGTGAACCGCCCGAAATCATGCCGGTGCCCGCCGAGTACGAACAGGCTTATCGGGACTACCGTCACGCGATGGTGGAGAAGATCGTCGAAACCGACGAAGCCCTGCTGATCAAATATCTGGAAGGCGAAGAAATTTGCGCCGACGACCTGCGGGCAGCGCTGCGAAACGCCACCATCAATCAAGAGATTGTGCCAGTGCTGTGCGGCAGCGCAATGCGCGGCAAAGGCATTCACCCGCTGCTGGATGCCATCATCTGCTACTTGCCTTCTCCGCTGGACGTGCCGGCCGTTGAGGGGATTGTTCCCGGTACGGAAGATACGGAATTTCGAGAACCGATTGACAGCGAACCGCTGTCCGCCCTGGCCTTCAAGGTAGTTATCGACCCCTACGTGGGGCGTTTGGTATTCCTGCGAATCTACTCGGGAACCGTCGCAGCCGGCGCGTCCGTGCGCAACGTTACCCGCGGCAACCGGGAGCGCATGGGGCGCCTGTTGCGGATGCACGCCAACCACCGGGAAGAGCTGGAAGTGATTACCGCTGGCAATATCTGTGCTGCCGTTGGCTTGAAAGACACCTTCACCGGCGACACGATTTGCAGCGAACAGAAGCCCATCATCCTTGAGCCGCCCCACTTCCCGGAACCGGTGGTGTCGGTGGCCATTGAGCCGGCGACGCGCGCCGACCAGGACAAGCTGGGCGAGGCGATGCGCAAGCTGTCCGAAGAAGACCCCACGTTTGTGGTGCGCTTCAACGACGAAACCGGGCAAACCATCATCTCCGGCATGGGCGAACTGCACCTGGAAGTGCTGGTGGACCGGATGCGTCGGGAATTCGACGTTGAGGCCAGAGTAGGCCAGCCCCGGGTCGCCTACCGAGAAACCATCACCCAGGCGATTCGCGTTGAGGGGCGTTTTGTACGCCAGACCGGCGGCCACGGGCAGTACGGCCACGTTTGGCTACGGATAGAACCGCAGGAACGCGGCGCCGGCAACTCGTTCGTCGACGGCACCTCCGGCGGGACGATACCACGTCAATTCATTCCGGCGGTTGAGGCTGGCGTGAAGCAGGGACTGGACAACGGGCCGCTGGCCGGGTATCCTCTTGTTGATCTAAAAGTCACGTTGGTGGACGGCAGCTTCCATACTGTAGACTCGTCCGAAATGGCCTTTCGCTCTGCGGGGATGATTGCCCTGCGCGACGGAACCAGGCGGGCCGCTCCGGTGTTACAGGAACCCATCTTTGAGATGGAAGTGGTAACGCCCGGCGAATACCTAAGTGATGTGCTCGGCGACCTGGGTGGTCGTCGCGCTCAGATTCGTAGTATCGAAGGTCAGGATGACCTCCAGACGGTTCGGGCGATGATTCCCCTTGGGGAAACTTTTGCCTATACTACGGCGCTGCGGTCGCTATCCCGTGGTCGAGCTTCATACACCATGGAGTTCAAGCACTACGAACCGGTGCCGGAGCACATTCTGCGCAGCATCACAAACAAGAACTAGCGGCTTCGCTCGTCGAAACCCCGCGGACACACCGGAGAGTAGTTACAAAGAATTATGGTCACCAGGCAGCAAATGCGGATTATCCTCAAGGCGTTCGACCACAAGGTGCTGGACCAGTCCAGCGCGCAGATTGTGGAAACGGCTGAGCTGACCGGAGCCCGCGTGGCCGGGCCAGTGCCTCTGCCCACGCAAATCCGTCGGTTCTGTGTCATTCGTGGGCCTCACGTTGACAAAGATTCACGAGAGCATTTCGAGATCCGTACGCACAAGCGCCTGCTGGACATCATGGAACCGACCAGCAAGACGATTGACGCACTGACCAGGCTCAATATGCCGGCGGGGGTAGATATTTCCATCAAACTCTAATTGGGTTTGGATTAGCTACACCAACGTCGCAAATATGACCCACCGTCCGGCGGCAGGCCCTGAGCCACCGCCGCCGTTTCATCTGTCAAAAGCAGCCAAACCGGCAACACTCTACAGGCAACCAATATGCTAAAGGCGCTTCTAGGAAAAAAGATTGGCATGACTCAGGTGTTCAACGACGCCGGACTTGTGCAACCCGTGACCATCATTGAAGTCGGCCCGTGCGCGGTTACTCAAATCCGCACCGTCCAGAAGGATGGTTACCAGTCAATTCAGTTGGGTTTCGGACGCACTCGCAAGCCCAACAAACCTGAAGCCGGCCACCTGCGGGGCACCCAGATTGGGCGTCGCCTGCAGGAAGTTGCCACCGACAACATCAGCGAGCACGAAGTAGGTCAACTGGTCACCGTCGATATGTTCGAGCCCGGCGAAATCGTAGACGTCATTGGCAAATCCAAGGGCAAGGGTTTTGCGGGCACCATGAAACGGCACGGCTTCCACGGGGGCCCGCGCACCCACGGCCAATCCGACCGGCAGCGCGCTCCCGGTTCCATTGGCGGCGGCACGACTCCGGGCAGGGTCTTCAAGGGCCTCAAGATGTCCGGGCACATGGGCAACCGTCGGGTTACCAGCAAAGGTCTGGAAGTAGTGCAAGTGGACGCGGAACGGAACCTGCTGATGGTGAAAGGCGGCATCCCCGGTGCTCCCAACAGCCCCGTTACAATCCGAAAAACCGGGAAACGCAAGTCGTTGCCCGGCGCAAATTAGCAAGGAACCATCCCGAAAATGGAACTTCCCGTAATTAACCGGAGCGGCCACGCCATCGACACCATCATCATTGATGACGGCGTTTTTAGCGTACCGATGAACCAGACGCTGGTTCATCAAGCCATGGTCATCTATCAGCTCAACCAGCGCCAGGGCACCCACTCGACGCGGACTCGCGCCGAGGTGTCGGGCGGCGGTCGCAAACCCTGGATACAAAAGCACACCGGCCGGGCCCGACAGGGTAGCATTCGGTCGCCGCAATGGCGGCACGGCGGCATCGCGTTCGGCCCCAAGCCTCGCGATTACCGCAAGGCGCTGCCCAGAGCCATGCGCCGCAATGCCCTGAAGTGCGTCATTTCCGAAAAGATTCGCCAGGGGAGGCTGATGTGCATTGACTCATTGGCGGACCTGGACGGGCGCACCAAGTCCATGATCCAGCTTCTGCAAAGCCTCAGTGTTTCCGGTTCGGTATTGATCGTATCCCGGGACGCTGACCAAAACGTGGTGCAGGCCGGCAGCAACCTGAAACAGGTTTGGACATTGCCGTCGGATCTGGTTAACGCCAACGATGTGTTGAAACGGCAAACGATTCTAATCACCGTGGATGCGATGCGACGTATCGAAGAGATTTGTAACGCCCCTCGACACCGAGCGCGGACAATCGCAGCGGAGGGTGCGGAATAATGCATCTCAGCGAAGTATTACTCAAACCCACCATTACTGAAAAAAGCACGCTCCTTCAGGAATCCGGGCAATATACCTTTCAGATTGCACGCCGGGCTAACAAAACGCTGGTTAAGCAGGCCGTCGAAGCGAACTTCAACGTTACCGTGCTGAGCGTCAACATCACCGTCAATCGGGGCAAGCAGAAGCGTTACGGCCCGCGTATCAAAAAGCAACCCGACATTAAGAAAGCAGTTGTTACCTTGAGGCCGGGCGACCGCATCGATTTGATCGAAGGCCTGTAGTCCGTTCATCAAGTGTCAACCGATGCCTTCTAAACTACGTTAGCCAACGAGAGCGAATATTATGCCGCTGAAAAACCTGCGTCCCATGACTCCGGGTACCCGTAATGCGGTGCGCCCCTCATTTGAAGAAATTACCACGACCAAGCCGGAAAAGTCGTTGCTGGAACCGTTGCAGAAACGGGCTGGCCGCAATAACCGAGGGCAAATCACCGCCTACCATCGTGGCGGCGGGTCGCGCCGGATGTACCGCAAAGTTGATTTCAAACGACGGAAGGACGGCGTTCCGGCGACCGTTAAAACCATCGAGTACGACCCCAACCGAACGACTCGTATCGCGCTGCTGCACTACGTGGACGGCGAAAAGTCGTACATCCTGGCCCCGGTGAACCTTGCCGTGGGCGACCATGTGGAATCGGGGCCGGCCGCTGAAATCAGCCCGGGCAATTCGCTGCCGCTGCGTAACATCCCCACGGGAACGGTGGTACACAACCTGGAACTTACGCCGGGCCGGGGTGGTCAACTGGTTCGCGGAGCCGGCACCGGTGCGCAGGTGCTGTCGCGCGAGGGCGAGTATGTGCTCATCCGGTTGCCTTCCGGAGAGATGCGACGGATTCTCCTCAATTGTCGCGCCAGCGTCGGACAACTGTCCAACCCCGACCATAAGAACGAGAGTTTGGGTAAGGCCGGAGCCAAACGGCACCTGGGAAGGCGTCCCCACGTTCGCGGCGTTGCCAAGAACCCCGTAGATCACCCCCACGGTGGCGGTGAAGGACGCTCCCCCATCGGTATGCCGGGCCCCAAGTCGCCCACCGGCAAGCCCACGCTGGGGCACAAGACTCGCAACAAGAAAAAGACATCCAGCCGGTTCATTATCCGGGGACGTCGCCAACGTCGTTAGGACGTATCATCACAAACTTGCAGGCGTTCGATTGCTATGTCAAGGTCAGTAAAAAAGGGACCCTACGTCCACCCGAAGCTGCTCAAAAAAGTTAATGCAGTGCGGGTATCCGGCGAAGCCACGGTCATTCGGACCTGGTCTCGCGATTCGATGATCATGCCGGAAATGGTGGGGCTGAATTTCGGCGTTCACGACGGCCGGCGCCATGTTCCGGTGTTCGTAACCGAAAACATGGTGGGCCACCGCATGGGCGAATTTGCCCCCACGCGCACCTATCGCGGACACGTCTCCCGCTCCGAGCGGGCCAGCCGGGTGAGGTGAAGTCATGCCAGCAGTGAGGGCATTGGCCAAGCAAATTGGCGCGTCTCCCAAACGGCTCAAACCCATCATGGACGCTGTGCGGGGCAAATCGGTTAACGATGCACTGGACCAGCTCAGTCTGATGACTTCTCCCTGGGCGCGCACCGTGGCCAAGGTGGTGCAATCGGCGGCTTCCAATGCAGAGAACAATCAGTTTATGAATCGGGATGGTCTCCGCATCACCCGAATATCGGCAGACCAGGCCCGTCCGATCAAGCGTTTTCGCCCCCGGGCCCGTGGCCGCATCGGTCGGGTTACCCGGCGATCCAGCCATATCATCATCGAAGTGGACGAGATACAGGAGAACTAACCTATGGGCCACAAAACCCATCCGCTGGGGTTCCGTCTGGGCATCATCAAAGACTGGAAGACCCATTGGTACGCCAACAACGGCGCCCAGTATCGGGCCAGAGTTCAAGAGGACCTGTCCATCAGGCGGTCCATCCACACTGAGTACGCCGCATTTTCCGATGCCGGCATTGCCAAGATCGAGATTGACCGCACGGCTCAGGAAATCATCATCAACGTGCATTCCGCGCGGCCTGGCATCCTTATTGGCCGGGATGGAGATCGCGTCAAGGGTCTGCGTTCCCGCCTGGAAAAGATGACTGTGGGCCAGTTGCGCCTCAATATCATCGAAATTGAGCAACCCGAACTTGACCCGTATCTGGTGGGCAGGAACATCGCCGACCAGCTGAGCCGCCGCGTTGCCTACCGCCGCGCGATGCGTCAGGCTGCCCTGCGCACCATGCAGGCCGGCGCCGAGGGCGTGAAAATCATTACCAAGGGCCGCATCTCGGGCGCCGAAATCGCACGTACCGAGAAACTGATGATGGGCCGGGTTCCCCTACACACCCTGCGCGCCGACATTGATTACGCCTTGTCCGAGGCCTCCACCTCCATGGGCAGAATCGGCATCAAGGTGTGGATCTACAAGGGTCAGATTATGCCGCCGGCAGCCGAAGAAGATGCCGAACTGGAAAGCATTGAATTCCGCGTCGCCAGTCAGGACGCCGACCCCGAAGCCGACGCCGTTGCCGAACTGGAAAACTAACCGATAAAACGCATCCGCCCGGTCGATCCGACCGACTACGGAGACCAGCAAAATGCTACAACCAAAGAGAACCAAATTCCGCAAGATGGGACGTGGCAAGCGCCGCGGCGCCGCAACCACGGGCAACCAGGTTGAATTCGGTGAAATCGGACTCAAAGCCATGAGCCCGGACTGGATTACCGCCCGTCAAATTGAGTCGGCTCGTATCGCCATTTCCCGCAGCCTCCTGCGCGGTGGACGCACCTGGATCCGCATCTTCCCCGACAAGGCGGTATCAAAGAAACCGGCGGAAGTGCGCATGGGCGGCGGAAAGGCGGCCAACGACCACTGGGTCGCAGTGGTGAAGCCAGGACGCATTATGTTTGAAGTGGGCGGAGTGCCCCTGAACCAGGCAGAAGAAGCGCTGCGCCGCGCGGCCCACAAACTGCCAATCCCTACCAAGATTGTCTACAAGGACCGGATCACGGCCTTGCTATCGGGAACCGGTGGCTGAACCATGCAGATGTACGAAATCAGGGCGCTCTCCGACGACCAGATTCGAGATGAGTTGGAGAAGTCCTACAAAGAATTGATGAACCTGCGGTTTAGGGACGCCACCAATCAGCTCACCGACACCAACCAACCTCGCAAAACCAAGAAGGATATCGCCAGGCTGCTGACGTGTTTGCGGGAACGCGAAATAGCATAAGCGCCTTACGATCTCCGAACCTTTTAACCGAGGCAAATTACCCAAGACAAACTCCAGGGCCAAACTCCAGGAATATTTTCAATGGCAATAACAATGCGCAAGGTTCGGGTCGGCTCCGTAGTAGCCACCCGGATGGACAAAACCGCCGTTGTCGAACTGGTGTGGAAACAACGCCACCGCGTGTACCGCAAGCAGATGCGCCGCGTAACGCGTTTTTATGTCCACGACCCCGACAACCAATGTCGCATCGGCGACACGGTTCGGATCCAGGAAACTCGCCCGATCTCCCGCACCAAACACTGGCGGTTGCTGGACATCATGGCGCGCCGAGAAGTCGCCGACGTGCGGCCGATCGATCTGGAAGACGACTCACTCGTTCGCACGGCGGCGGCTGATTCGGACGACGAACCGTATGATACGTTAGACGCAGCGACGGAAGACGCCGACGACGAGGAAGCGTAGATGATTCAGAGTTATACGAGGCTCCACGTTGCGGACAACAGTGGCGCGCGACGAATCCGCCTGATCAACATACCGGGCTCCAGCCGCCGCAAGTACGCATCGGTGGGCGACATCATCGTCTGCACGGTGCGGGAAGCGGTGCCCAATTCGCCGGTGCGGAAAGGAACGGTGGTCAAGGCGGTGGTGGTTCGGCAAGCAGCTCCCTTGCTGCGGCCCGATGGCACCTACATCAAATTTGACGACAATGCTGCGGTGCTCATCACCGACAACCAGTTGCCACGGGGCACCCGCATATTTGGCCCGGTAGCCCGGGAACTGCGCGACAAAGGTTTCATGCGGATCGTGTCGCTGGCCTCTGAGGTAGTGTAATGTCGAAATCTAAAATCAGGCGCGGTGACGACGTGTTGGTCATCGCCGGGAAAGACAGAGGGAAAACTGGCCGCGTTCTCAATATGTTGACCGACCGGAACCGCGTTGTGGTCGAGGGTGTGAACATCGTCACCAAACACGTCAAACCCCGCCCCGGCATCCGCCAGGGAGGGCGCGTACAGCAGGAATCGTCCATTCATCGCTCCAACATCAAACTGGTGCAGAGCAACTACACCGAACCCAGCACCCAGTTCCGCAATCGGGACGAGTAAGCATTATGACCACCAACCAGGAAGAACAACCCAACCAGGCCGACGCAGGGGCGCAGACTGCTGTGGTACAGGAAGTTGCAGTGCAGGAAGCTGCCCCAGCCGAAAGTCGCGGTCGTCGACAGCGACGCGGGCAGGACAATGCCGAAACCAACGGGTCTGAACCGACGGCACTGCCGCCGCCGACCATGAAAGCCCAGTATTTCGATGAAATCGTTCCGGCGATGATGACCGAATTCGGGTTTGCCAGTCCGATGCGGGTGCCGCGGCTCACCAAGATTAACCTGAACATTGGCCTGGGCGAAGCGTTGACCAACGGCCGCGCCATGGAAAGCGCCGTCAGAGATCTGACGACGATTTCCGGCCAGAAGCCGATAATCACCCGGGCGCGCCGCTCCATCGCCAACTTCAAAGTCAGGGAAGGCAACCCCATCGGCACCACCGTAACGCTGCGGGGCGACCGTATGTACTACTTCCTGGAACGCCTGATACTCACGGCGCTGCCCCGTATTCGCGACTTCCGCGGCATATCCCGCCGTGGCTTCGACGGGCGGGGCAATTTCTCGTTGGGACTGCGCGAGCAGATTGTGTTCCCCGAAATTGACTACAACAGCATTGACCGGTTGCGGGGCTTTCAGGTAACCATCACCACCAACGCAACCAATGACGCCGAAGGGTCCCGATTGCTGGAACACTTCGGGATGCCCTTCATACAGCAGTAGTTCGCACCAGCAGTAGTTCCCACTCAGGAGAGAATTAACTTGGCCAAGAAATCCCTAATCGTCAAAAACGACCGACGCAAGCAGACGGTAACCAAATTCGCCCAACGGCGTGCTGCATTGCTGGCGGAAGCGCGAGACCTCTCGTTGCCGGCACGTCAGAGGTTTGAGGCTCGACAGAAATTGGCCCTGCTGCCTCACGACGCCAATCCCAACCGCATACGCAACCGGGACGGCGCCACCGGACGACCCCGGGCGTACATCCGCCACTTTGGCCTGTCTCGCATTTCGTTCCGCGAGATGGCGCTGGACGGGTTGCTGCCCGGCGTTCGCAAGGCCAGCCTGTAATTTGACCGCAGCAGTTGTTGTAAATAAAGAGGAGCAACACCGGAATGCCCATTAATGACCCGGTATCTGATATGTTGACCCGGATTCGCAATGCGATCCAGGCCAAGCATCAGTCCGTGCTGATACCCCAGTCCAAGATCAAGGTCGCCATCGCCGACATTCTCAAATCCCAGGGATACATCCGGGATTGGGAAGAGGCCCGCGGTCAGAAATTCGCCACCATGCGGGTTCAACTGGCCTATCGGGAAGGCGAACTGAGCGCAATACGCGGCCTGAAACGAGTGAGCAAACCGGGCCTGCGGGTACACGTCGGCCACGGCGAGATTCCCCGGGTATACGGCGGGTTGGGTATCGCCATCATTTCGACTTCGCAGGGAATGATGACCGGTTACCAAGCCTGGCGCAAAGGCATCGGTGGGGAGATAGTCTGTTATGTCTGGTAATGAAGCTCTGATGAGTGTCGGCGTTGCCGAGCGCGTCGCCCCCACGGAACGCCCGCTGTCGCGCATTGGCCGCCAGCCGGTTGCGATACCTTCCGGCGTAACCGTAGAGGTAATCTACGGTGGCGTGGTAGTCTCCGGGCCCCGTGGCACCCTGACCCAAAAATTCCACCCTGAAGTGGACGTTAAAGTGGAAGATGGCCAGGTTGTCGTGGACCGGCGCACCGGTCGAAAATTTCACCACGCGCTGCACGGCCTGACGCGCACACTGATCGCCAATGCCATCGTCGGAGTTACCGAAGGTTACTCACGCACGCTGGAACTGATGGGCGTGGGTTACCGTGTTCAACAGAACGGCGAAGGCATCACCCTTAGCGTCGGTTACAGTCATACCGTGGAGTTGTTCCCCGATGAAGGGCTCACCATGCAGGTGGAAGGCAACAACCGGGTTCATGTTGCCGGTATCGACAAGCAGAAAGTTGGCCAACTGGCAGCTAAAGTCCGCCGGGTTCGTCCGCCGAACCGTTACAAAGAAAAAGGCATTCGCTATCAAGGCGAAGTGTTGCGCCTTAAACCCGGCAAGGCAGCTGCCCGCCGGGCGGTGTAACGCGCCGCCAAGCGCACTCCTTCCAAATCTCACCAACAAACTTTACCAAAACCCTTAGCCAAATCCTGAGAGCGAACTGTAAATGCCACGCGATAAAGATTCCCGGAAATTACGTGTCGTCAGGCACCGACGGGTGCGAAACAAGGTTCATGGTACGCCTGTCCGACCACGACTCTGCGTTTTTCGCAGCCTGAAGGGCATTTACGCCCAAGTGATTGACGACGCCCGCGGACACACCCTGGCCTACGCATCAAGCCAGGAATTGACGTCCGACGAGAAGGCGCAACCCAAAACCGCCGCCTCAGTTGCGGTCGGCAAAATGGTTGCCGAACGCGCTATCGCTGCCGGGGTTACCGCAGTCGTATTCGACCGGGGTGGCTACCGTTTTCATGGACGAGTGAAGGCCCTGGCCGACGCTGCCCGCGAAGGAGGGCTTAAATTCTGATGGTTTCTCCTGCAACACGTAGAGGCGATAACAGAGGTGGTGGAGACCGGCCGCCCGGCGACCGCCGTGGTGGACGTGGCGGTCGGGGTCGCGACCGTGAACAAAGGCCGCGAGTGGATGACAGCGGTGGGTTCACCGAACGGGTAGTCCACACTCGCCGCATTTCCAAAGTAGTCAAAGGCGGTCGGCGGCTGCGCTTCAACGCGCTGGTCGTCGTCGGCGATGGGCAAGGCCACGTTGGAGCCGGCATGGGCAAGGCGTTGGCGATCCCCGATGCGGTGCGGAAAGGCAACGCAGTGGCGCGCCGCAGCACCGTAACTATTCCCCTCAAAGGCAGCACGATTCCCCACGCGATATCGGTTCGCAAAGGGGCATCTATCGTCATCATCAAACCCGCCCCCCCTGGCACCGGTGTCATTGCCGCCGGCGCCATGCGCGCCATGCTGGAGTTGGGCGGCGTTCAAGACGTGGTTGGCAAAACGCTGGGTTCGCGCAATCCAATCAACATTGTGCAGGCCACCATGGAAGCGCTTAGTATGTTGCGCGACCCGGTGACGGAACGCGCCATTAGAATGAGTGCAGTGACCCGGTCGACCAACGGCACAACTGCGGCAACCACGGCTGAGCCAACTGCCGCCGCCTCCGACGTAGCCCCGCCGGCTCCAACCCAACCGATTGCATCGGTGCCGGAGCCCTCGGTGTCAGAACCGACGGCGCCGGAGCCAACCGTTGCAGCAGCCAACCCGGAAGCCTCGGCCGAAGCAGCGCCAGTTCCCGAAGCGCCAGCCGAAACTCCGGCGTCCCCAGCTACTGTTCCCGAAGCCGCGCCAGCCGCGGAGAATGACAACAACGACGGCGATCCTGTTTAAGTTTGCCGTCGGTCGCAAAAAATTGGTGCGAGATATAATATGGCGCAGATAAAAATTACCTGGAAAAAAAGCTGCATCGGACGGCCTTCTTACCAACGGCGGATCGTGCAGTCGCTGGGCTTGAAGCGACTGCACCATTCAGTGGTTCACGAGGACAGCCCGACCATCCTCGGTATGATTAACAAGGTGCAGCACTTGGTTACCGTAGAACCCGCTCAGTCCTAACCGCCCGTCGAAGTCGGCCAGGAGTCACACTCACTCATGATGGAACACCAAATATCGTCTCCGAAAGGTGCGCGCCGGGACCGTAAACGGATTGGGCGTGGAGATTCGGCCGGCGGAGGCAGCTATGCCGGTCGGGGTATGAAGGGCCAAAAGTCCCGTTCGGGACGGGGCCTCCGGCCAGGCTTTGAAGGCGGGCAGTTGCCGTTGATCAAGGGACTCCCGATGAAGCGGGGGTTCAACAACCGCTATAAGACTTACTACGCGCTGGTCAGCCTGGAAACCCTCCAGGAACTGTTTGAAGCGGGGTCTCACGTTACGCCGGAAGCGCTCCACCAGCTGGGTGTTATCAGACGTACGCGTCTGCCCGTAAAGGTGGTTGGTGATGGCGAACTAAGCGGGGCCTTCACCGTAACTGCGCACAAGTTCACCGCATCGGCGCGAGCCAAAATCGAGGCCGCCGGTGGCTCGGTAGAGGAACTGTAACCTAGCCGGATATTTATCGCGCTAGATTTCAGATAGCAATGATACAGTCAGAGGTGCAGGGTAGCGGCCGGTGGCCCAGGTTAATTCAGGCTGCGTTCGACGCGTTCAGCCTGCCGGATCTTCGTACCAAGATACTGTTTACCCTGGGGATGCTGGCCCTGTACCGGCTGGTTGCTCATATACCGATTCCTGGGCTGGATGACACAGCGCTGGAAAACCTGTTCAGCAATAACCAGTTACTGGGGTTCCTGGACCTGTTTTCGGGTGGCGCCCTGCGGCGAATGAGTATCGTGGCGCTGGGTGTTTTCCCTTATATCACCGCGTCCATCATCATGCAGCTGCTGACCCCGGTTATTCCGACACTGCAAAATATGTCGAGAGAGGGCGAAGCCGGCCGTGTCAAGATGAACCGGATCGTACATTGGAGCACAGTTCCCATCGCCTTCGCGCAGGCCTTCGCACAGCTGGTGTTGCTGCAGCAGGCTAACGTGCTGACCAACGTCGGGTTCACCGGCGACGCCCTGCTTCCTACGATAGCGGCCATCCTGTCGATGACAGCTGGCACCATGTTCCTGGTCTGGCTGGGTGAACTCATCACGGAACGGGGCATTGGCAACGGCATTTCGCTGATTATCTTCGCCGGAATTGTGGTTGGATTCCCCGGTTTGCTGGCGCAGGGATTCCTGGACCGCGACAATATTATCGGGGTGTTCTTCTTCGCCCTGATTGGTGTGCTCATTATCGCGCTTATTGTGGTGTTCAACGAAGCGCACCGCCGGATACCGGTGCAGTATGGTCGCAGCATATTCCGGGGCGGGCAAATGTATCGACAATCCGGCTCGTCATACATACCGCTGCGCATCAACTCGGCCGGTATGATCCCGCTGATTTTCGCCTTCTCTATCGTGATTCTGCCCGGCACCGTCGCCCAGTATCTGACTTCGGCGGGCGGGTTCCTGGGCAACTTGGCGGGCAACCTGCAGGTCGCCCTCAGCCCCACGGGCCCCATCTACTGGGTGCTGGCCTTCGTCCTGGTCGTTGCGTTCACCTTCTTCTACACGCTGGTGGTGTTCCAGCAGCAAAGCATCGCCGAAAACCTCCAGCGCAACGGCGGGTTCGTGCTTGGCATCCGGCCCGGCCGACCAACCCAGGATTATCTCAACCGGGTGATTGTTCGCCTCACCATGGGCGGCGCGTTATTCCTGGGATTCATTGCGATAGTGCCGTACCTGGCATCACTGGTGACCAACGTGGAAGCCATCGCGCTGAGCAGCACCAGCCTGCTGATTATGGTTGGTGTTGGCCTGGACACGTTGCGACAGCTGGAAGCGCAGTTGATGATGCGCAATTACGAAGGATTCATGCGATGACCACCAGTGCTCTCAAACTCGTCCTTTTCGGGCCTCCTGGCGCCGGCAAGGGAACGCAAGCCCAGCTGCTCAAGGAGCAGTTACAGGTGGAGCACATCAGTTCCGGCGATTTGTTTCGGCATCACCTGTCCAACGGCACCGAGCTTGGTGAACTGGCGCGTGGCTATATGAACCGGGGGGTGCTGGTGCCAGATGACGTAACCATCGGCATGGTGATGGACCGTATCAACCAAATGACTGATACAGACGGTTTTCTGCTGGACGGATTCCCTCGCAACGTCAATCAGGCTGAAGCGTTGGACCGGGCCCTTACTGAATCAGGTCGGCGCATCGACCGGGTGATTCACATTAGCGTGGCAGACGAGGAGCTGATTCGGAGACTCAGCAACCGCTACATTTGCCGGAGTTGCCAGAAGCCTTTTGCCCGTAACTCCACCACCGGAACCGCACCGGAGCGGTGCGACGACTGCCCGGATGGCGGCGACATTTACCAGCGGGATGACGATACCACCGAGGCCGTGGCCAACCGCATCAGCGTCTACCACCAGGAAACGGCGCCGGTGTTGGGTTTTTACGCGGCACGTGGCGTGCTCGCGGACATTCCCGGCGAAGGGGCGGTTGAGGCCGTCAATGAGTCGGCGCTGTTGGCCCTGGGTGAAAATGCAGCCTGATTCGTTCCAATGGGAACGGATTTGAGGTATAATCAGAATGGTGAACAACGCGCCGAAACGTAAAACTGCTTCCAATTCCCCCTCTTCGTACACCGGGGGAATTACGATCAAGTCGCGCCGGGAGATGAAAGCAATGGAACGAGCCGGCGCAATCGTCGGTTCGACCTTGTCGCTGCTGAAAACTTCGGTTGAGCCAGGGATTACCACCGGCGAACTGAACCGCATCGCCGACCGGCACATCCGCAGCCACGGAGCAGTCCCGACCTTTATCGGCTATCAAGGATTCCCAGCGGCCATCTGTGCGTCCGTGAATGAGGAGATTGTGCATGGAATCCCCGGTAAACGTGTGCTCAAGGAAGGAGACATCATCAAAATGGATGTGGGAGCAACTATCGATGGCTTCATTGGCGACGCTGCCATTTCGGTGGCCGTCGGCGAAGTTAGCGAGGCTGCCCGCAACCTGATGTCCGACACCGAATCGAGCCTGATGGCCGGAATCGCGGCCGCTCAGCCAGGCAACCGCATCGGCGACATTGGCGCCGCTGTACAGGGCTACGCCGAACCGCTCGGCTACGGAGTGGTGCGTCAATTTGTGGGCCACGGCGTGGGACGGTTCCTGCACGAAGACCCGCAAGTTCCCAATTACGGCGAACCCGGCAAGGGCGTACTACTGCGGCCGGGTATGTGCATCTGTATCGAGCCCATGCTGAATCTGGGCACCCAGGACGCACAGATACTGGACGACGACTGGACGGTGGTAACTGCCGATGGCGCGCTGTCCGCTCATTTCGAACACACGTTGGCAATAACTCAGGACGGCCCGAAAATTTTGACGTTGCACGATTAATCAGTTCCCCACGCCGCCGGAGGAAGCTCGCTGAGCAACCACGGCGAAGGCAGGCTAAATTATGGCTAAGAAAGAAGCAATCGAAGTAGAAGCCCAGGTAACCGAGGCGCTCCCCAACGGAATGTTCCGTGTGGAGTTGCCCAATGACCACCAGGTTTTGGCCCACGTTTCCGGAAAGATTCGGATGCACTTCATCCGTGTGCTGCCCGGCGACCGGGTTCTGGTTGAGCTATCCCCCTACGACCTGACCCGAGGGCGCATCACCTATCGCTTCAAGTAAACCGGGACCGGTGAATTCCAATGAAAGTATCAGCATCCGTTAAGCCACGTTGCGACCGGTGCCGGATAATCCGCCGTAAGGGTGTTGTCCGCGTCATTTGCGTCAACAGCAAGCACGTCCAGCGCCAGGGTTAACCCCGGGCCTGGTCGTCGGTCGCAACATTCAATACCGAGGAGTATCCCCATGGTTCGTATCGCCGGAGTTGACGTTCCAGACCGCAAGCGCGCCCACATTGCGCTGCGCAGCATCTACGGAATCGGCCCGACCAAAGCCATCGAGATAGTCGGCAAGGCTAATCTCGATATGGAAATGCCGCCCCGTATGAGCGATTTGGATGAAGATCAGCTTGACCGCATCCGGGTAATTGTCGACCAGGATTACATCACCGAGGGCGACCTGCGCCGGGAACACAACGAGAATATCCGGCGGCTCATCGACATCGGCAGCTACCGTGGCCTGCGTCACCGTCGCAATCTGCCGGTACACGGGCAGCGCACGCGCACCAACGCCCGTTCTCGCAAGGGCGCCCGCCGCACCGTGGCCGGTCGCGGACGTCGCACTGCCGGCAAGAAGTAGCATCGGCTGGCGTTCGTCCTGCCATTGCCGCCGGCTCCCAGAACCACACTGAGGTAACAACCCATGCCCAGACCCCGAACCCGTCGACGCGAGCGCCGGTCCATTCCGCAGGGCCGCGCTTATATCTACTCCACGTTCAACAATACGCTGGTGAGCATCACAGACCCGGAGGGAAACGTGGTGGCGTCCACTAGTTCCGGCACCGCCGGGTTCCGCGGTTCGCGCAAAGGCACGGCCTTCGCCGCCCAACGCGCGGCAGAACAGGCAGCCCGACGCGGGGTCGACATGGGTATGCGTTACATTGACGTGTACATCAAGGGCCCGGGCGCAGGCCGTGAACCGGCCATCCGCGCGCTGCAAGCTGCCGGACTGAACGTGAGCAGCATCCGGGACGTTACCCCGGTTCCTCACAACGGCGTGCGGCCCCCCAAACGTCGGCGCGTGTAGTTCCGCCGATACCACCTCTGACACCACCTACGGACTGACTAAATATGGGCAGATATACCGGACCATCCTGTCGCCTGTGCCGACGCGCTGGGGAGAAACTCTTCCTGAAGGGCGACCGCTGCTTCTCACCCCGTTGCGCAATCGAGCGCCGTCATATTCCACCCGGAGGCGGCGGCAACCGTCGGCGGCGGGTATCCGACTACGGAGTTCACCTGCGAGAGAAGCAGAAGGCGCGCCAGATGTATGGCGTGATGGAAGGACAGTTCCGCAAGTACATGACGGACGCGTTCAACACTCCGGGCATCTCGGGCAACAACCTGCTGCGAACGCTGGAACGTCGTCTGGACAACGTGGTGTTCCTGCTGGGGTTTGCCGATTCACGCAAACAGGCCCGCCAAATGGTTCAGCATGGCCATTTCGCCGTCAACGGGCGCAAAACCGACATACCTTCTTTTATGGTAACGCCGGGGCAAACCGTGGCCTGGACCGAATCATCCCGCCGGCGGGAATTCTTCGCGGAACGCACCGCAGGGCTGCCCAAGCGAACACTCCCCAGCTGGCTCACACTGGACCTCACCGCGATGGTTGGCCAGGTCGTCTCGCTGCCTCCGGACAACGAGTTGCCTGACACCATCAATTCTCGTCTCATCGTCGAGTTCTACTCAAGGTAAGCGCCTGAATGATAAACACCCAGTTCCCACAAATGCGGGAGTCCGAACCCGAAACGCCGGATCCGGCAATCCGGGTAATTGAAAGCACAGATACCTACGCCTACGTCGCGCTGGAACCGCTGGAACGCGGATTCGCCACGACCGTCGGCAACCCTCTGCGGCGATTGCTGCTCAGCTCGATTGAGGGCACGGCCATCACTTGGGTCAAGATTGACGGGGTGCCGCATGAGTACACCGTCATTCCCGGCGTGAAGGAGGAGGTTATGGACCTCCTGCTCAGCGTGAAACGCATTCGGATCCACGCCATTACCAAGCGCACCGGCAAGATGCGGCTTGATGTAACCGGCGAGGGACGGGTTTGCGCCGGCGATATTTCCACCGCCAGCGACTATCAAATTGTGAACCCGGAGCTGCACCTTGCCACCCTGGACAACCCTGACGTTTCACTGTCCGTGGAATTCAACGTGGAGTCCGGCAAGGGCTACCAGCAGGTGTCGCAGGCGGACAACATGGTGGGACTGCCGGTGGGCGTGCTGCCGGTTGACGCCATCTACAATCCGGTTCGCCGGGTCGAATACTCGGTGGAACGGATGATGGTCGGCCAGCAAACGGACTGGGAACGCCTGATCCTGCAGGTATGGACCGATGGATCCGTTACTCCATTATCGGCCATTCAGGAAGCCTCCGAGAATCTGGTGCAGCATTTCTATATGTTCAACCAGCTCAGCCGGCCTCCCGATTCGCCCCTGGACACATCCAACCTGCCGGTGGCATCCGAAGTTTACCTGATGCCGATTGAACGGCTGGACTTGTCCTCACGAACCCTGAATTGCCTGAAACGGGCAAAACTGGACCGGGTTGGCCAGGTGCTTGATTTGAGCAGCGATGACCTGCTGGCGATACGCAACTTTGGTCAAAAATCGCTCGAAGAACTCCAGGCCAAGTTGGACGAACTGGGCGTAATGACACCCCGGATGGCCGGCGACTCTGTTGACGGAGATCGCGATGATGAGTCATTTACGCTGCCGGAAGGCCCGCTCGTGTTCGACCCCGAAAATGATGATGATGACCTCGATTACGAGGATGATGGAGACTAGTTATGTCATCGCACCGCGTTACCGGCCGGAAGTTGAGCCGGTACAAAGACCAACGTAAGGCGCTTCTGCGCGGCTTGACGGTCGATCTCATCGAGCATGAGCGCATCACCACCACGCTGGCCAAGGCCAAGGAAACACGGGTGATGGCCGAAAAACTCATCACCCACGGCAAAAAGGGCACGCTGCACAACCGGCGCATCGCCCTGCGCCAGGTGCCTCACAAAGATACCGTTGCCAAGGTTTTCGACGACCTGGGCCCGCGCTACGCGGAACGGCCCGGCGGTTACACCCGCATCATCAAACTGGGGCCGCGACAGGGCGATGGCGCCGACATGGCGGTCATCGAATTGGTCTAACCAAACCCCGAATGCGGTTGATAGAGGAATTGCCATAACGAGATTGACAACTTGACATCCCAATGCAATGACGCCGAAAATTGCCGGCGCATCGCCCTGACGGTGGCCTATGACGGCACCAACTACGCCGGATTTCAACTGCAAGCCGGCGCTCCCACTATCCAGGGGGAGTTGGAGTCGGCAATCGCCAGACTAACGGGTGCAGCAACCCGAATCAGGGGGGCGAGCCGGACTGATGCAGGGGCGCACGCCTGTGGCCAGGTAGTGGATTTCATCACGGATAAGCCTTACGGAACCGACGTGTTTCTGCGGGCCGTGAATCATTACCTGCCAGCTGCAATCAGAGCGATCCGGGCCGATGCGGTTCCACACGGGTTTCATGCGCGGCGCTGCGCCACCCGTCGGGTCTACCAATACAGCATCCTGAATCGGACGACGCCAGCGCCTTTGCTTCGCAACACCCATCACCGTGTGCCGGAACCCCTGAACCTGCCGGCAATGGCACAGGCGGCCAGCAGCCTGACCGGGATACGCGATTTTCGCAGAATCGCGACCGGGCACCCGGCTCAACGCAGCGCGGTGCGGTGGGTTTACGAGTGGGAGGTGCGCCAAAACCCCGCCAACGAGGATGTCATCGTAATCAAATGCGCGGCAAACGGCTTTCTAAGGTATCAAATCAGACGAGTAAACGCAGTATTGATTGAAATAGGCCGAGGCCGACAACCGATTCACGCCATGGCTGAAGCCCTGGCAGGAAGAAGCCCGCTACCTCGCCAAATACCCACCCTTCCGGCGCATGGGCTTTGCCTAATGTCGGTACACTACCCTGAATACGACCACATACTGAAGGTAACCAACCACGATGAAACGCACTAGCACTTACTTCGCCAAAGCTACTGACCTGCCGGACAACTGGCGGGTGATTGACGCCACCGGCGTCAGCCTGGGTCGATTGGCTCGGCAGGTTGCCATTGCATTGCAGGGCAAAGACCAGCCGACGTACACGCCTCACGTCATCTCCGGCGACCACGTGGTAGTAATCAATGCCAGCAACGTGCGCATCACCGGACGCAAGTTGATGCAGAAAATGTACTATCGGCACAGCGGCTACGTAGGCAACCTAAAAACGTTCATGATGCGCGACATTATGGAAGAACGCCCGGAGCGTGTCGTGCAACTGGCCGTCAAGGGTATGCTGCCATCCAACAAGCTGGGGCGGCATATGCTCCGGAAGCTGCGTGTGTACGCCGGCGATCAGCATCCCCATCAGGCTCAGGTCGGCAACGCCGAATAATTCCGCCGAATAGTTCCGCCGAATAGTTCCGAGGACAATCCAGGCCAATCATCCGCACAGGCAGGTAATCAATGGTGGTTCAAACCGAAGCGCAGCAACAATATATCTACGGCACCGGCAAACGCAAGTGTGCCATCGCCAAAGTTCGTCTGTATCCGGATGACGGCACTGCCATCATCGTCAACGGCAAGCCGATGGAAGAATACTTCAACTGGCTGCCCTGGCAGTCCACCATTCGGGAAGCCTTCGTCGTATCAGATACGGTGGGCCGCTTCCGGGTGATGGCTCAGGTGATCGGTGGCGGCGTGAACGCGCAGGCTGAGGCCATCCGCCATGGGATTACACGCGCTTTGGTCACTTTCGACGCCGACTTGAAACCTAGTTTGCGAAGGGCCGGTTTCGTTACCCGAGACGCCAGAGTGAAAGAAAGCAAGAAGTACGGCCTGAAGCGCGCCCGCCGCGCCCCGCAGTACACCAAGCGGTAGGCTCCCGCCGGCGCCAACCTTCACCGGCGCCAACCTTCAGGACAAATGCACCCCTCGGTCAGCGCCGAGGGGTGCATTTCATTATTGCTGCCAGTCACCCAATTACAGCAAGTCGCCCAGCGTCAGCCAATAGAAGACGATGTAGGTGCCGGCCACTACCATCAGCCAGGCGCCGACGATGCCGACGTAGGGCAGGGCGGCGCGCATCCAACGCAGCAATACCGTGCGCGCCACTGCCATCCCCAGGGTGAGGGCCAGTATGACGCTGCCCATTCCCAACGCGTACAGAACAAATTGCCCGATGGTGTCCAGCCAACCGGAGGACAATCCGGCGCCGACTCCCAGCACCGCCAGGAATAGCGGCAACGTGCAGCTCAGCGATGCCAACCCGTAGCTGACCCCGAACAGCACATAACCCGGCACGTTCAGCTGCCCCGGGTCACCCACGCGGGCGGCCAGGCGTTGGGCCAGGCTGGTATAAATCTTGCCGCCGGCGGCCATGAACGCCCCGGCTCCAATCAGCAGCACGCCCACCGCCAATCCAACGTAGGGCAATGCGGTTACGACGATGGCCTGCGAACCGAACCCCAAGATCAGCCCGACCACACCGAACAGCACGACAAATCCCAGGGACACGGACAATCCCACCATGATGGCGCGGGCAACCAGCAGAACTGGTCGACGGTCGCGGTCCTGATTGCCGCCGCTGACGTACATACCGAGATAGGCGGGCAGCATTGCGAATCCACACGGGTTCACCGCCGACGCCGCGCCGACTGCATAGGCGAACCCCAGCTTTATCCCCACGTTGCTGATGCCGGCGCCGGATGTGCCGGACAGCCCTTCGACGAATCGGTTCACACCGTCAATGCCCTCGGCGTTGCGCAGAACCAGCGCGCCCACTATGGCCACGGCATAAGCAATGGCGGCGATCAGGGTCGCAATTGCAACGCTGCGGCTGACCGGCAGCCGATCCCAGAAACCAGCGTTGACGGATTCGGAGTTGGGTACATTCGCTGGTGTAGTCATTACGCTCACTGTGCAGCCATTGAATGATGGGCTTAACGCGTGGGCGTCGCGCACCGATGCCCAACGATTATTACGACTATTGACCCACTTCGGATTGCAAAACCGCAATCGCCGGTGGTTGAATGCGCACAACCACGGTGTTCACCACTCGGTCAGCCAGCGACCGGTGTTCTTCCTCATCCAGCAAGAGGAGAATGGCATCGACAAGCAATCCGATGCCGCCAAAGCTGTGGACTACTGTTTTAACAACTTCCCGGATGAAAGTCGTTCCCCAACCGGCTGCTCCGCCATCACGGAGCACCGCCTTGATGCCCAGCAACTGCTTCCCTGGCGTCTGACCGCGTCGCAGTACAATCAGCCACCAGATTATGTAACCGATAATCAACGTCAGGAAAAACAGCAGGCCATCAAGCAGTAACGCGCCCAGGCGGCGCAGGGGTGTCGCTGGTTCCATCTATCCTCCCGGATTCCTCCCGCCTACACGCCCAGATGCGCCTGCATGGCATCAAGCAGCCTCGTTACGTTGGCGGCGCTGTCCGCTTCGCAATAAATGCGTAGCAACGGCTCGGTGCCGGAAAAGCGGGCCGCGACCCAACCGGCGTCCAGCATCCACCGGCGGCCGTCGATTTCGTCGATGCCGGTGATGTTCATTCCCGCCAGATTGGTCAGCGGCTCTCCGGTCAAACGTCCCAATATCGCGGCCCGTGCTGCCGGGTCGAATCCCACGTCGCGGCGCTGATAGTGGTGCTCGCCAACCAGGTCGAACAAAATCTCTACCATCTCGGACGCTGCCATGCCGGTGGTGGCGAGATATTCCAGCAGGTAAAGGCCGCTCAGGATGCCGTCGCGTTCGGGGATGTGGCCGCGAAAGGCGTAACCGCCGCTCTCTTCACCGCCCAGCAGCGCATGGTCGGCGACAAAGCGTTGGCCGATGTTCTTGAACCCGACGGGAAGTTCGACTACCGGCACACCGTAGTGTTCTCCCAGTTTGTTCAGCATCACCGACGCCGTAACACCCTTGACCAACGTCCCGCGGTCGCCGCGTCCCAACAGGTACATCGCCAGCAACGAAAATACTTCCAGGGTGCTGACGAACCGACCTCGCTGGTCCACCAACCCGATTCGATCAGCGTCGCCGTCCAGAGCCAGACCCACCGATGCGCCATCGGCTGCCACGCGGCGGCAGAGTTCGGTCAGGTTGTGGGCGATGGGTTCGGGCTGGGCCATGCCCGGGAAGGCGGGGTTGCGTTCGCCGCGCAATTCCGTTACTGCCGTTGCGCCGCCACCCAACAAATCGGCAAAGTAGCCCGCCCCCGCGCCGTGCATCGCGTCAACCAGCACATTCAGACCAGCAGCGCGGATGGCGTCCAGGTCAATGAGGCCGGCGATGGATTGGCGGTAGGCCGGGTTGGGGTCCACATCTTCAACCAGACCGGCGGCGCGCGCTGCGGCCAACGGGAGTGATTTCGGCGCTCCGGCGGATTCGATGCACATTTCAAGCACGTCCGTGGTTTCCTGGCTGGCGCTGCCGCCGAGATTGGACTTGAACTTGAAACCGTTCCAGCCGGCCGGGTTGTGGCTGGCGGTGATTACAACGCCGCCGGCTGCCTGCCGATGCACAACCTGGTGGCTCACCACCGGGGTTGGCGCCGGCTCGGCGCACCGGTAAACGTGAATACCGTTGCCGGCCATTACGGAGGCAACGGTGTCGGCGAATTCACGGGATGCAAACCGCGTGTCGTACCCGACCACCAGCCCGGAGCTGGCCGTGTCCTGGATTCGCAGGTAGTCCGCCAGTCCCTGGGCGCAGCGAGCAACGTTAGCAAAAGTAAAATCGTCGGCGATGATTCCCCGCCAACCGTCGGTACCGAATTTGATTGGGGTGTTCATATTCCAATTCTATCATCGGCTGCCGATGCAATGGGACGGTAGAACGCAATCTGTCATTGCGAGGAGCATAGCGACGTGGCAATCTCGATGATGTTGAACACACGTCGGCGCACCGCCGTTGCTACGGCGACGAGATTGCCACGCTGCGCTCGCAATGACAAAGTGAGTACGCATGAGGATGAGACAAATTTGCGAAACCTGTCATCACGAGCGTGGAGTAGCAATCTCGCCGCTGAAACCGCCGCCGCTGACGCAACGAGATTGCCGCGTCGCTACGCTTCTCGTAATGACAGAGGGCGAGAACGGCAGTTTAGCAATCTTTTCGGATGCTGCTCGTATCAGGATTACTATCGCCGGCGATTGACGCGGGTGATGACCGTGCCGGCCACTCGGTCGGGGAGAGAGCGGCGCCCCGTCCTGTCGTAACAGATAACGATGGCATCGACGACGAAGCCGATGAGGGTGAGGTGCAGCAGGAATTTGAAGAGCGCGCGTATCAGTTTGGTTGGCAAGCTGGCTGGCCCGCCCCGGAGTCGGTGCACATCCGTGCCGGTGAGCCGCCGGCCCGGCGGCCCAAACTTCACGATAATCAGGAACCACAGGATATAGGTGACCAGTAACGTCAGCGGCGCCTGTATCGCTACGAAATCGTAGAGGTCAAGGTCGGGTTCCCCGGGCCCGGAGAACCCGACTTGCCGTACCCACCGGATCGGAAACAAGACGGCGGAGCCGATGCCGATGAAGATGAGCCGGTCAATGAGCCAGGAGATGAACCGGCGCAGCGGTATTATCCGGTCCAATGTCTGCTCCGCGTCTGCTCCGCTAGGTCCGGCTAAACAATGTTGATGCGCCCCTCCTCGGCAGCGGAGAAGGACGCATCAAGAGGCGAACTTTACGGCTATTAGTCACCGGCGGCGGCGGCCATGGCTCCCGCAGCCTGCTTCAGTCCGTCCGCCTTGTCAGTGCGTTCCCAGGGCAGGTCCAGGTCATTGCGACCAAAGTGCCCGTAAGCGGCGGTCTTGCCGTAGATGGGCCGCCGGAGGTCCAAATCTTCGATGATCGCGCCGGGGCGGAGGTCGAAGTGCTCCGTTACCAGCTGCTCGATGCGCTCGTTGGGCAGGTGGTTGGTGTCGAAGGTTTCGACGGAGACGGAAATGGGCTCCGCGACGCCGATGGCGTAGGAAACGATGATTTCAACACGGTCGGCGAGTCCGGCGGCAACCAGATTTTTCGCCACGTAACGGGCAGCATAGGCGCCGGAGCGGTCAACTTTGGTCGGGTCTTTGCCGGAGAAAGCGCCGCCGCCGTGTCGGGCGATGCCGCCGTAGGTGTCGACCAGGATTTTGCGACCGGTCAATCCGGTATCCCCCTGGGGGCCGCCCACCACGAACCAACCACTGGGGTTGACGTAATACTTGGTCTCGTCGTCCAGCAGATGCGCCGGCACCACGGGTATGATGACGTTGTCGATAACGTCGCGGCGGATTTTCGCCTGGAAAGCCGCCCGGTCAGCCTGGTCTTCGTGCTGCGAGCTGATTACGATTGCGTCGACGCGGTGGGGCTTGCCGAAACGATACTCCACCGTTACCTGGGACTTGCCGTCCGGGCCGAGGTAAGGCAGCGTGCCATTCTTGCGCACTTCGGAAAGGCGCTCCACCAGGCGATGGGACAAGTCCACCGTCAAAGGCATCAGGCCTTCGGTTTCGTTGCAGGCAAAGCCGACCATCATGCCCTGGTCGCCGGCGCCGGTGGCCCGGCGAGCATCGGCCGCCCCGTCGCCGCGGTGTTCCAGCGATGTGGTTACGCCGCTGCTGATGTCGGGGGACTGCTGGCTGACGTGGGCCATCACGCCGCACGAATTGCCATCGATGCCATATTTGACATCGGTGTACCCGATGTCCAGCATTACCTGCCGGGCAATCTGGTTGAAGTCCATTGCGGAACGGGTCGTAATCTCGCCGGTTACCATCACGAGATTTTTGGTGGCGACGGTTTCGCACGCGACCCGGCTCATCGGGTCGCCGGCCAGCGCAGTATCCAGGACTGCGTCAGAAATCTGGTCACAAAGCTTATCCGGGTGCCCCTCCGTTACCGACTCAGAGGTGAGCAGGTACTTGGGCGACGTCATAAACTGGATTGGCATAGGTCAAAACCTCACTGTGGTTGATGGAAAAGTTGGTGTGGGGATTTTCACCCTCACCCTGACCCTCTCCCATTCAAGGGAGCGGGGAAAAGGGGTTAGGTGCCTTCTTCCCAACTTTCGTTGTAAGCCTTTTGTTCGGCGGTGAGCGCGTCGATGCGGATTCCCATGGTCTCCAGCTTCAGGCGGCCAACCTCCGCGTCGATTTCGCGCGGGACGATGTGGACACCGGACGCCAGGCTACGATAATTTTTGACCAGGTACTCGCAGCTCAAAGCCTGGTTGGCAAAGCTCATATCCATAACCGCTGACGGGTGCCCTTCGGCAGCCGTGAGGTTGATGAGCCGGCCTTCGCCCAGCAGATAGATGCGCCGACCGTCGGCAGTTACGTATTCCTCGACGAACGGCCGCACCTCCCGGTGGCTGACGGCAATCGCCTCCAGCGCCGGAATGTCGATCTCCACGTTGAAATGACCGCTGTTGGCCACGATGGCGCCACTGTGCATGGCGGCGAAGTGGTCGGCGCCAATGACGTGCCAGCCGCCGGACACGGTGATAAACACTTCACCCTGCGCCGCGGCTTCCAGGCCGGTCATAACCTGGAAACCATCCATTACTGCTTCCAGGGCGCGCACCGGGTTGATTTCGGTTACGATGACCAGCGCTCCCATTCCACGGGCGCGCGATGCCACGCCGCGGCCACACCAGCCGTAGCCGCCAATCACCACCTTGCGGCCGGCCCACAGGATGTTGGTGGCGCGGGTGATGCCGTCCAGCGTGCTCTGGCCGGTGCCATAGCGGTTGTCAAAAAAGTGCTTGGTTTCGGCTTCGTTGACGGCAATAATCGGATAGGTCAACTTGCCATCGGCGGCCATGGCGGTCAGACGCACCACGCCGGTGGTGGTCTCTTCGGTGCCGGCCATCACGTTGGTGAGCAGGTCGTTGCGCTCCCGGTGCAGGATTCCCACCAGGTCGGCGCCATCATCCATCGTCACGTTGGGAGCGTGGTCGAGAGCCGCATTGATGTGTTGGTAATACGTTGCGTTGTCTTCGCCCTTGATGGCGTAGGTAGGGATTCCGTATTCCTGCACCAACGCCGCGGCGGTTTCGTCCTGGGTGCTCAACGGGTTGCTGGCGCAGACCACCAGGTCGGCCCCGCCTTCTTTGAGCGCGATGGCCAGGTTGGCCGTTTCAGTAGTTACGTGGAGGCAGGCGGCGATCCTGATCCCGTCGAATGGTTTCTCCGCGCGGAGCCGTTCCGTGATCATATTGACCACCGGCATTTCACGCCCGGCCCATTTGATGCGGTCTACACCGGCCTGCGCCAGCGACAGGTCTTTCACGTCGCCTTTAGTTTTCTGTACCGTCAAATTTCTGTACCTCTCATTTGTTGGGTTGGAAATTACCTGGGGGGTGGGGGTTCACCCTCACCCTGGCCCTCTCCCATCAAGGGAGAGGTGAAGTTACATTACGGGTTGTCGCCGTAGGATGTGGGGTTGCCGGCGGCAATCCACGAGGGTGTGCCGTCCTCGATGTTGTATAGCATCTGCGAATCGTAACCCATGGCGGCGGCCAGTTCGCAGGCCAAACCGCTGCGGACGCCGGCAGCGCATATAAACAACACCGCCTTGTCCTCCGGCACTTCATCCATGCGCCCAGCCAGGTCGTCCACCGGAATATGAACGGCGCCGGTCGCGTGTCCGGTAACCCATTCGTCATCCCGCCGCACGTCTATGACCACCATCCCGTCGGGATTGGCGTCAAGCAGTTGGCGCGCTTCTACTGAATCCACCCGAGAGTAGGGTTCTCCGGGCATTTGTCGTGGCATTTCGATACCTCCTTTGTGATTTGCTAGCGTTGGTGGATCGAGCTGCGAGTGGTTACTCACTGCCATCCAGATATTTGCCGGCGATGGGACCGAGGCGCCGGCGGGCCTCGTCAGAAATATGGCTGCGATTGGTGATGATGGCGTTGGCCAACGCCGACTGGCATTCGCACGGGCCCAGCGCCGCCAATGCCGGCATGATGTGGCGCAGGATGACGCGGCTGTTGGCAACGTTGGCAATCAGGTTTTCCACCACCATTTCTACTGAAACCGCGTCATGGTCGGGATGCCAGCAGTCATAGTCGGTTACCCAGGCCATGGTGCCGTAGCACATCTCGGCCTCGCGAGCCAGCTTCGCTTCGGGCAAGGCGGTCATTCCGATGAGGTCGCCGCCCCAGGTGCGGTACATCTCCGATTCGGCTTTGGTCGAGAACGCGGGGCCTTCCATTACCACCAGGGTCGCCCCCTGATGAGTGGGAATGCCCTGGCCCTCGCCGCCTTCCGCGATGACGGTGCTGACACCGGGGCAGAATGGCTCGGCAAAGGAGATGTGCGCGACGATGCCATTCTCGAAGAAGGTGCTGTCGCGGAACCGGGTACGGTCGATCAACTGATTGGGAACCACGAGCTGTTGCGGCTGGAAGCGGGCCTGCAGGCTGCCAACAGCGCTGACCGACACAATCCTTTTCACGCCGAGGGTTTTCAGTGCGTAGATGTTGGCGCGGAAGGGCAATTCCGTTGGGTTGACCCGATGCCCCAACCCGTGGCGCGGCAGAAACGCGACCGGCACGTCCAGCAACTCGCCCACCGTGATGAAGTCGCTGGGCTTGCCGTATGGCGTGTCAATGTCAACCACGGCGGATTCGGTGAACCCCTGAATCTCATAGAGGCCGCTGCCGCCGATGATTGCTATTTCTGCCTGCGGGTGATTGGGCATTGAGTGTTGATTCCTTACGGGTGCGTTTTCCGAACGCGTGCGCTCTCTGAACGCGGGTTCTTTTCAGGTGGTAGTTCAGCTCAGTTGCCGGATTTCCTCGGGCAGGTAGTGGGTAGCGCGGAAAACTGCGTTGACCAGGTAGCCCTGCTCGTTGGGTGCGAAGTGCGGGTTGATGTACTCCCACACCACGTCGCCTTCGGGCGTAACCTGAAACATTCTTCCAAAGTGTCCTTCCGTAATCAGCGTGTTGCCGTTGGGCAGGCGACGGGCGCCGGAGATGTAGGCGCTGAAGAAGTTGAACGGCGGATTATCGGTGTATTGCCATACGATTTCGTTGGTGGCCGGGTCCACTTCGATGACCCGCGAATGGGGCAGGGGATCTCCGGCGCGATGGGAGCCGTTGTCGTAGATGAGCACATTCCCGTTGTCCAGCAACGACGGATCGTGTTGTTGGCCCAGCACTTCATAGCCCAGCTTCCAGGTAATTTCGTCGCTATCCTGGTCGATGATGCCAACGGTGGAGATATTGCGGAAACTGAACATCACACGGCGACCCGGCAGCGGCACAATGGTGTTCCCGTGGCTCCACTCTTCGCGGGAGTCGTTGAACGTGATGATGTCGGTTGACGGATCGAGATGCTCGGCGGCATGCCACTCCCAGACCCGGTTGCCGGCGGCATCGACTTCCACCAGCACATCGCTCCACATACCATCGGCGTCGGTGCCGGGTCGTCCGCCCTGCACTCTGGCGGCGGCGGCGGCGGTCATGCGTTCGACGGTCATGTAGATGCAGCCGCCCGACTCAGTGCGCCGCGCGTCGTGGTGGTGATACGCGTCGTGATGCTCCCACCGGATGTTGCCATCCCAGTCAACCTCAAGCATCACGCCAGCCTTGAATCGCTTCAGGCCCTCAAAGATGTCCCAGGTCTCGTCATTTCTAACTTTGCCGCCGTAGAAGAGGTTTCCGTTGGGCAGCAGGTATCCGTAAAGACCGGGCGGGTAGGGCATATTCCAAGTGTGGACCACCTCGCCAGCCAGGTTCAGCAGGTAAACTTCTCCCTCGCCGGACATGGGAGCGTACAGCGTGTAGCCGGGGCAGGCCCGAGCGGGGTCGCCGGCCGTCAGTCCGGTGCGTGCGATACGTCGGCGGGTTTGGGAGTCTATGGGGTCGTTAGCCATAATTTGCATGGATGAACAGGATGAACGGGATTTATTGGATTGGATTTTGCCGGATTTCCTGATTCCGGTTGTAACGGGTTAGGCAGCGTCAACGGACTGACGCAGGGATTCGGTGTAGGGTGGGCGGCAAACGGCTTGCTCGGTGATGATGGCGGTGATGTAGCGGTTGGGGGTTACGTCAAAAGCGGGGTTGTAGGCGGCAGTTCCCTCGGGAGCAGTCGGCGCGCCGGCAAAAGACGTAACTTCATGCGGCGGCCTTTCCTCGATCCTGATGCCGCCGCCGTCGGAGATAGCCAGATCTACGGTGCTGGTGGGAGCGGCGATGTAGAACGGTAGCCCGTTTTCGTGAGCCAGCACGGCCAGCGCGTAGGTGCCGATCTTGTTGGCCGTATCGCCGTTGGCGGCGATGCGGTCGGCGCCGGTTATCACGCAGGAAATGTCGCCATTCAGCATCAGCATACCCGCCGCGGAATCGGCGATGAGCGTGGCCGGAATACCCAGCTGCTGAAACTCCCAGGAGGTGAGGCGCGCGCCCTGCAACCAGGGGCGGGTTTCGGTGTTGAAGACCCGGAAACGCCCGCCAGCCTCCCAGCCGGCCCGAATCACGCCCAGCGCAGTGCCAAAAGCTGAGGTGGCCAGAGCTCCGGTGTTGCAATGGGTCAAGACGCCCTGGCCGTCTGCCGGCATCAGGTCGCGCCCGTGTTCGCCCAAACGCCGGTTGATCGCTTCATCTTCATCCTGGATGCGGCGGGCTTCCTGCTCCAGCGCCGGCAGGATGCTGCCGGGATCGGGTTCCGCCTCCGCCACGCGCAACATACGGCGCACGGCCCAGCCCAGATTGACCGCAGTAGGTCGAGCCGCCGCGATGTGCAGGCCGGCTTGCCGCAGTGAGCCGATGAAGTGGTCGCGTTCGCGCGACTGCAATTCCGCGGCGGCCAACACCATCGCATAGGCAGCGGTTACGCCGATGGCCGGCGCGCCGCGCACCCGCATCTCAGTGATGGCAGCCGCGGCCACCCGGTAGTCGCTGATGCTGACGGTAACCTGCTCGTGGGGCAGGCGGGTTTGGTCCAGCAACTCCAGTTGCGTACCCGTCCAGTTGATTGGGCGAATTTCAGTCATAACAGCAAATGCGCCGATGCCACCGTCGGTTTGGATCGCGCGGTGGCGATGTGAGTAGGCCGATTGTTGGCCGGTTGGCCGATGGAACATACGCGGCCCATACGGGCAAAAATAAAGGCTCACCACAACAGGGAGAGCCCAGCGAGACAATCCTCCCTCATCTTTCGCCGTACTACTGTGAGCGTCTCGCAACGCGGTACACAGCAGCGACGCCGGATTTAGCACCTGACCCCGCAGGGGATGCGAGATTGGTTGCCAGGCTTCGCAGGGCCGGTCCCTCCGCCTCTCTGGATAAGGGTTCCAGAAGTTTATCCGACTGTTAACGACGATAATGCTACCTGCGACGACATAATATGTCAAGGACGGCGGCGGATTCGGGCGTACCCACTTTGTCAAATCAACTCCAACTGTCATTACGATGAGCGCAGCGACGTGGCAATCTCGTTGAGGTTGAGCCCAAGTCGGCGAACCATCATTGCTACGGCGGCCATTGTCACGGCGACGAGATTGCCACGCTGCGCTCCCAATGACGGATTATAGAGGGTACGCGTGAGGCCGGGCGCCGGTTTGACACCGTTGCCGGCCGGTTGGATAATGCTGGCATCCTGAATCGGCGCAGCGTCAACGCATTCCCCGGCTCGCCCGCAGCGGTTCCCGATGTCAATCCAGAACCAACCTCCCTACCTTCCAGTGCCCGCCGGTGACAGCGGCCTTTTCACCGACCTTTACGAACTCACCATGGGGCAATCCTACTTTTCGGAAGGGATGGCCAGCGCAGCGACGTTCAGCCTCTATATGCGCGATTACCCGCCCGACCGGGGGTATATGGTCGCCGCCGGCATTGACGATGCGCTGGATTGCCTGGCCGCATTGGCCTTCGACCAGGCCAGCGTTGATTACCTGCGCACGACCGGCATATTCACCGACGATTTCCTCGAATATCTGGCTGGTTTTCGGTTCACCGGACACGTGCGAGCGATGCCGGAAGGCACCCTGTTTTTCGCCGATGAACCGATTATGGAAATCACCGGCCCAATCATCGCAGTCCAGCTGGTAGAAACCATCGTCATCAACCAGATTCAGTACCAGAGCCTGCTGGCCACCAAATCGGCGCGGTGTGTGCAGGCTGCGCAAGGCCGGGCCATCGCCGATTTCGCATCCCGACGCACCCACGGCACCGAAGCGGCCCTGCGCATGGCGCACGTGTCATACCTGGCCGGTTTCGCCGCCACCAGCAACGTGCTGGCCGCCCGCAGATATGGCATCCCGCCCGCCGGCACCATGGCCCACTCCTACATTACCGGCTTTCCCAACGAAGCCGACGCTTTCCGGGCCTACGCCCGAATGTTTCCGGACCGCAGCATCTTTCTGCTGGACACCTACGATACCGTCAACGGCGCCCGGATCGCCGTCGAGGTGGCGCTGGAGATGGAGGCCGCGGGCAAACGGTTGACGGCGATTCGCCTGGACTCGGGCGACCTTGACTCCCTGAGCCGACAGGTGCGCCGGATTCTCGATGACGCCGGCCTGGATTACGTGCGGGTGCTGGTCAGCGGTGGCCTGGATGAATACGAAATCGAGCGGCTGGTAACCGGCGGTGCGCCCATCGATATGTTCGGCGTCGGCACCAGGGTCGGCGTTTCCGGCGACGCCCCCTGGTGCGACCTGGTTTACAAGATGGTGCGCTACGACGGGCGACCGGTGATGAAGTTGAGCGGCGGCAAGGAATCCCTGCCCGGCGAGAAGCAGGTCTTCCGACGCTATGCTGCCGACGGAACTATGCTGGAGGACGTGATAGGGTTGGCTCAGGAAGCCGGAGTTGACGGCCAGCCCCTGCTCGCCGACGCCATGACCGCCGGCGCACTACTGACATCGCGAGAACCGATCACCGAAACCCGACAGCGCGTTGCCGATGGTCTCGCCAGCCTGAACGCTGACTACCGGCGGCTCCGGCAACCGGCCCGCTATCCGGTGTCGGTCAGCTCCGCCGTTGCAGAGTTGACTCAACAAACGCGCGACGAGATCGGTTCCGGCCGTCCAGCCTGATTCCGACCCGCCGCGCCCCGAACCTGCTTCACGGTGTCGCAATACCGCCGGGAATAACTTTAACGCTGCTCACCAACGCTGCTCACTAAGGAACGTGTCCGAATGAAAATCGCCGTCTGCGTCAAATATGTTCCCGTCGTTTCGCGCATCCAGTTTGACTATGAGAACAAGGTCATACAACGGGAGGGCGTACCTTCGGAGATCAACCCTTTTGACCTGTTGGGCATCAACCTGGCCGTTGACCTGAAATCCGGTTCCGATGATTCGGTGCTGGCTCTTTCCATGGGGCCGCCCAACGCGGCGGAAGGGCTCACCCAGTGTTACGCCCTGGGCGTTGACCGGGCAGTATTGCTGTCCGACCGGGCGTTGGCCGGCAGCGATACGCTGGCAACCGCCCAGGCGCTGGCCCTGGCGCTGCAACGCGAGGCGCCGGACCTGATCATCTGCGGGCGCAACAGCAGCGATGCCGAGACCGGCCAGGTAGGCCCAGAGGTGGCTGAGCTGTTGGGAATGCCGCATATCAGCAACGTGCGGAGCCTGGAAATCGACCGCTCCGGTCAACAGATAACGTGCGAACGGGTTACCGACCAGGGCTACCAGGTGCTGCGCTGCTCGCTGCCCGTCGTGGTGTGCGTTACCGAAGGGGCGGGCCAGGAACGCTATCCAGGGCGTGAGGAAATGGAGGAAGCGGAGGGCAAAACGGTTGAGCAACTGACCTGCGCCGACTTGACGGACGATATGTCGTTGTTCGGGCTGGAAGGCTCGCCCACCTGGGTCGAGGATATTCGGCTGGTGGAACCCGACCGGCTGGGTGTGGTTCTGCGGGACGAGTCTCCGGCGGATGCCGCCCGACAAATTGCCGACCTGCTTCGGGAACGCCTCGCCGCGCTGGCAGATGCCGATGCCCAGGACGCGCCATCGGAAACAGTTTTGCAGCGTTACGCCGGTGGGGAGCAAATCATCTGGGTAGTGGCGGAATTGGCCGACGGGGCGGTGCGCCACGTTACGCTGGAAATGCTGGGCAAAGCGCGGGCGCTGACGCCGATAACGCAAAGCGAAGTTGTGGCGGTGATAATTCAGGATGGCGAACCGGACGACGCCATCATCGGACAGTTGGCGGCGGCCGGGGCCGACCGGGTGTTGACGCTGGATACCAGCGGTCTGGGAATACTTTGCGGGCGTGGCGTCGCTGATAGCCTGTCTGCCGCCATTGCCGCAAATCCACCTTACGCCGTGCTGTTCGCCGCCACCGCCGACGGACGCGACCTGGCCGCCCGCATCGCCGCCCGTCAGCGATTGGGCTTGACCGGCGACGCTATCGACCTGGAAATCAACGACGCCGGGCAGTTGGTGCAGTTGAAACCGGCGCTGGGCGGCAACGTGGTGGCTCCCATCCTGTCGAAGACGCTGCCCAACCTGGTAACGTTGCGGCCGGGCGTCCTGACGCCGGTCGATGCAGAACCGGGCGCCACCGCCATCGTCGCAGCGCTGCGGCCCGTACCGTGTGAGGGAACGGACGTTACACTGGTCAGCGAACACGCGGCCGCCGAGCATGGCGCGCTGGAACTTACCTCCGCCGCAGTGGTGGTTGGTGTGGGCATGGGTGTGGGCGAAGCGGGTCTGGCTGACGCCCAGCGTCTGGCCGAGATTATCGGGGCGAAGATCGCCACTACCCGCAACGTGGTGCATTCCGGGTGGCTGCCGCATCATGTTCAGGTAGGCATCAGCGGGCGCGCCATCGCCCCGCAGGTCTATCTGGCCGTGGGCATCCGCGGCGCGTTCAACCACACCGTGGGCATTCAGAAGGCCGGCGTCATACTCGCCATCAACCGCAACCACCGCGCCGCCATTTTCCGGGCCGCCGACTACGGCATCGTGGGCGACTGGACGGAATACCTGCCGGCGCTGATTGACGCCATCAAGCCGGTGCTGGCGGAGTGCGGGCTGGGGTGAGATTTCTGGTGGGTAAATACCATGAATAAAAGCGATTACTTGCGTGATGATGCCGTTTCCGATTTTCTGGATTGGGCTGAACCGTTGGCCGCTGGAAAAAGAGGCCTCAGCAAAAGTTGGAGAAGCAGAGGCTATGATTTCAGGTGTGAATCTTTGCCAGAGGCATACCATAGGTACCATTGGCCCGGGAAGATAAAGCAGGACAACGGTTCCGAGGTCCGAGTCAGCAATTTTGAGGAAACCGCCAGACTATTCGAAGAGTGGCAGCAGGCGATGCTCCAAATTATGAACCGGGATGCCACTGGCATTGATGACCGGAAAAGGTTTGTCCGCATTGCGGAGCGCATTAGGGAATGGGGCGGTATTCGTAAACACCAAGACCTGCGTAATCTCGGAGACAACGCCTATGACATTCTGAGAGAGAACGCTAGGAAACTGGACCCGGAACGTGCGGATACGGGTGCATTAAGAGGCTTCAAGCACATGGGATCGGGGTATAGCAAAGTTTACGCCATGATGGTGCCGAGCTTGCCAATATATGACAGTAGAGTAGCTTGCGCTCTAGCGTCATTGATCCTGATTTATTCCAAGGCACGCTTGCTACCTGCTGTTCCAAAAACGCTTGAGCTGGGCATACCTCAAGCCCAAGGAAAACAAGGACGACGCAATCCTTCCGCATTGCCATACCAGTTTCCCAATACAGGAGATGCATCAAAGTATGGGAGCTTGTACGCTATATCAAACCTAAAAGCGGCGTGGCTTATAGGGGAGTTGGCCTATCGGGTCGCTCCCTTTGCAAATCTGCCGAATCATCGCCCTGGCTTAGCCTTGCAGTCGGCACTATTTATGGTCGGCTATGAACCGTTTGATGAAAGGGCTCTAACCTAACCATACCTCCTTGACTCCTTCTGCAGGATTATCTCAAATGTTCAATCTACCCCCAGATGAGACGGCCTGCATAAGGCAAGCTGATGGCGACGAACTTTCCGCAATCGTCGCGCGGTTGGCGCAAAAGCTGGCCGGCGAAGCCGGGTGCGACCCGGAACCGCTACAAGCCAGTATTGCGGAACTGATAACAGATATAAAAAAGTGCATATGCCCTGAACTGGACTGTAGTCACAACTGCAACACGTGCACTCCGTCCCATTGCGCCTATGGCACAGGTCCGTACTACTGCGAAGACTGCTTCGCATTCGTGCCTAACCTGCCGACCTTTTGCCATTGCAGTCAACAAATCGTCATTACTTGAAACGGAGCGCCCTTTTATGACCAACGAATCTACCGTAACCGCCGAGCTTGCTCGCCTGGTGTCCTCCGCCCGATTTCAGGAAATCCCGGCCGATGTGATTGACGTTGCCAAGACCGTCATCCTGGACGACCTGTCCGTTACGCTGGGTGACGGCACCGTTCTGAAAGAGGCGTGCGAGCGTCAGCGGGGCATCTGGGGCAACCCGTTGAGCCGGGAGGAACGGCTGGTGAAGGTGCCGGCCTGCGCCGGGAGGGCGCTATTCCCGACGACGTGGAGACGCTGATTCACTTGGTGTCAGGATTAGAACAGGTCGATGCCGGTGAGATTGCCGGGCTTTGCGGGCTGTTAGCGACACCAGTATGACCGTGGACTGACGCTACCCTTCGGCTTGCAGACGGCGTAGCTGTTCCCGCAGCCGCTCGTTTTCGGTCTCGGCGGCGAGTCGTTCCGCTCTTTCAGCATCCCGCTCCGCCTCGGCAGACCGCCGGGCCAGTCGTTCCGCTTCCCGGGCCGCCCGCTCCTGTCGCCAGTTTTCCAGGTAGGTTGCGGTGGCCGGGTCGTAAAAGCGGGGCCAGCCTTCATCCCAAGCCAAGCTGAGGGCTAGCATTGGACTGTATCCTTTCAGGATGCCGTCCGGCTCGGTGGTCAATTCAACGGGCCGGTACACGCCGTTTACTAACATACCCCCGGCCATCGGCTCACCGTGATACCGGCCGCCGGTCGGGTCAAAGCGCCAGTATTCGGGAATGCCGACGGCAGCGTAAATGCCAGGCTTGGCGATGATGTCTTGGCCGCTGGTGCTTTCAGAGGCTACTTCCAACGCCAGGTCCGGCGGCTTGCCGGCTTCCCAGGGCAGGTAGAGCTTCCGCCGGCGAATGGCCGCCTGTTCAACCCCAAAAGACAGGTATATGTCGGGTTGCACTCGCACATTGAGATTGGCCGGGTCATAGCAGAGGATAGTATTGCTGCTGAGGAAGTTATCCGGTCGCAGCCCGAAATCGGTGAATCGACTGCTGATGATGCCGAGGATTTCCTGTATGACGGGTTCTTGTTCCATACCTTCAGGCAACGGCTCCGGTTCGTTGGGATCGTATTCCAGGCTGGCGTAATCAATTTCCCCCTGCCGCCGGTAGGGTAGCATCGTGATTGCATTGGCCGCGGTGCTCATCGTAAGCCTCAGTATGCCTAGTCAATATGCTTGGTGGGTTGACGCGATTTTAGCACAAGGCCGGCGAACCCATTTGTAACTGTTCAGGGTTGAGGGGAAGTGAGTAATTGTCGGCAGGCGGTGAGGGGGTTCAAGCCCTGGGCCCGCCAGGTGCCGAAGATTGACGCCAGCGTCATCTTGGTTGCAGTGCCCTGGTTTGAGCGCGTGCCACCACTGATCTTCCGGCTGACCACTACCGGGCGCAGGCTGCGCTCGGCGGCGTTGTTGTCCGGCGGCGTTTCCGGTTCAGCCACGAAGACGAAGAGCTCTTTGACGTGGCGTTCAATGCGTCGGCATAGTTTGGCTTGGGTTGCCGATGGGTCGTCGAGGAATGGCTGGCAGATGGCCAGCAGTCGTTGCTCCAGGGCCAGCTGGGCGGTGCGGCGCCGCTTGGCTTGGGGATGGGTGAAGGTTTTGGCTTGCACGTAGAGTTGGTGGACGGCGTCGGCCCACTGTGCCAGTGGCGCGTCATCAGGGTAGAGAGTGCGCCGGTCGTGGATGTCCCGCAGCAGATGAGCCCAGCAGCGTTGTTTGGGACCGTCGTAGTGGTGGTAGGCGGCGTAGAAGTCGCTGACCAGCACGCCATCAAACTCCACGCCCAGGACTTCATCCACCACCGCCTTGCCCCGACCCCGTCGCAGGAAGTACCGCTGGCTGGGAGTGCTGAAGGTCCACACGTAGCCGTTGTTGCCATTCTCCCGCCAACCGGTCTCATCGGCATGAACCACCGGACTGCCTCGGATCCGTTCCACTATATCGGCCAGCTTGCGCTGCCCTTTGCCCGCCACTTTTCGGGTGGCGTCCACGATGGCGCCCGTGCTGAGGCGCAGCCCATGCACGGCGCCCAGATACCACTGGATGGTGCGGAAGGGCAGCCGGGCCTCTTCCCTAAGCCCAGCAATCAGGCTCATCACGTTGATCCCCAGACGCTGCCGCCCCAGCGCCACGCCGTCCAGTTGTGACGATGGTACACAGCGGCGTCGGCAGCCCGGGCAGATGCGGGCGATGTAAGCGTGCTCGGTAATCTGCACCGGAACTTGGGGCAAGTCAATGACTTCCCGAGTGCGCTGGGTCCAGCCGCCGGCCAGCTGAGTCCCGCAGTCGGGGCACTGTTCCAACGCGTGCTCCACCCGCTGGGTGGGCGTCATGCGGGTGCGGGCGAACCCGTGGGGACGGCGCTGGCGTGGCCCTTTGGGCTGAGCCGGTTTCCGCTCGGCTTTGGGCTGCAGACCGGGCATCCGACCCGAGCCGCTTGGCTTGGCCGGCCCCTCGAATTGGCCAATCCATTTCTCCAACCGCTCGATGATCGCCTGTTGCCGGACGATGATGGCTTGCTGCCGGACAATGCTGGCAATCAGGGCATCCCGGTCGGCAGTCTTGAGGTCAATTTCCGTATCCATACCCACTATATGACACAACCACCACCGGCAGCGCAAGGCTCCCAGAACCCCTTTCGGCCAATCCACCTCACCAACTCTGAACAGTTACACCCATTTTTCCGAAATGACACCGGCCCGGCTACCCGCTATAATTGGATGCCACCGAAACGAAGCACGCTCAACCGTGAGGCAACGCCGCCATGGAATTTGCATTTACCGCCGAACAGGAAGCCTTGCGCTCCGATGTGCAGCAATTCATTGCTGAGAACGTAACCGACGACATCATCGCCGAGCTGGAAGACACCGGCATCCGGCGCCGTGGGCCCAAGACCCGCGAAATGTATCAGAAGATTGCGGAACGAGGCTGGATCGGCATATCCTGGCCCACCGAGTACGGTGGTCAGGACGGCAGCCGCATCGACCAGTACATTGTGGAAGAGGAATTCGCCCGCATCGGCATCACGGTTGGTGGAGCCGGGTCGGGCGCACCGGCTATCCTGGCCGCTGGCACCGAAGAGCAGAAGCGGGAATTCATCCCCGGCGTAATCCGTGGCGAAATTTCCTTCGCCCTGGGGTTCACCGAGCCGCAAGCCGGCGCCGACCTGGCCGGCCTGCAATGCCGCGCCGTTCGCGATGGCGACGAATATGTCATCAACGGCCAGAAGATGTACACCACTGCCGCCCACTACGCAACGCACATCTACCTGATGGCGCGCACCGACCCGGACGCGCCGCGTCACCGCGGAATCAGCATCTTCCTCATCCCGATGGACACGCCTGGCATCACGGTGCGGCCTCTGTGGACCATCCAGAACAACCCGCCGGCTCCGCTGGGTACCACCTATGGCGACGGTCGCACCAACGAAACGTTCTTTGAAAACGTGCGGGTGCCGGCGTCCTGTCTGCTGGGCGAAGAAAATCAAGGCTGGTACGTGGGTGCGATGGGATTGAACTTGGACCGCGTGGGCGCATCCCGCTACCTCATTTCCATCCAGCGCGACGAGGACATCGTGAACTGGGTGAAGGAAAACGACATTGAAGGTTACGGCATCAGCCAGGACCCCACCGTCCGCGACCGGCTGGCTGATATGTGGATTGAAGGCCAGGTGTGCCGGCTGATGACGCTGCGCAGTATGTCCATCGTTGAGTCGGAGGGGAACTTCACCTACGAAGGTTCCGCAGAAAAGGTATTTGCGCCGGAGCATGGCGTGCGCACTACGGAAACCATCGCCCAGATTTTGGGCCCCTACGGACAGTTGCTCAACGGTTCCGACGACGCCATCGAGGATGGGGTTTTTGCCCACAACCTGATGGGCGCATTCCAGAGCGGCATCAACCACGGCAGTGTCCAGGTCATGCGCGACCAGGTAGCCCGCCGCGGGCTGGGTATGCCCCGGGTCTGATTCGAGCCGAGATAATGAGCCTTCTGCCACACGATTATATTCAAACCTGCGACGAACTCTTGCACCAGGGACGAGAATACCTGGCCCAGGGTGAACTGGCACTAGCCTCTGCCAAAGGCTGGTGTGCCGCCGGCTACGCCGCCAAGACTTGTGCCGGCCTGATCGGGCAAGTTGGCAGCGACGCCGATTTCAAGGATGTGGCATTGCAGTTGTCCAAAGACCACCGCAGCCACGACAGTAGTGTTGAGTGGGCGGTCAGCGCAATGGCTTTGTCTGACAATGCGCGCTACGACTGGCTGGACCGGGCCGGCGTTGGCCGGCGTCTTGACGATGTGCAGCGGCTGGTTATGCTGGTTTTTGACATCGCCAACCCACCGCAAGACGCCGAAGCAATACTACGCCGCGCTTGGGTATGCTTAGACAACGGGGCGTTGGCAGTGGCGTCGGAAAAAGGCTGGGAGGCAGCTACCTACGCCGCCAAAACTTATGCCGACGCTATGGGTTACGACCACATTCGCAGCAACTATCTCAGCCAAGTTGCAAAGCTGCTGAAGCGCGAACCCGATGGCAGTGAGGTGGGAAACTGGTCTATGAGTGCACGTATGCTTCTGGATTACGCTCACCTCAAATCGGACAGTCTGGACGCAAATTTAATCAGCGATGAGTTGGAGGATGTGGCAAGATTGATTGCTGTGGTAGATAAGGCAACCAAATCCGCAGCCAATTCATCGGGATCGTGAGATGTCTGAATTCGGAGCCGACCATGACCAAATCAGCACCGAATTCCTGCGCCGCAGCCGGGAATATCTTGACGCTCACCAATTGCTACAGGCTTCTGAAAAAGGTTGGGGCGCCGCCGCCCATGCCGCTAAACTATACTCCGAAACTCGTGACGGACTGGAATATGAGCGGCACGAGCAGTTGGGCGATGTGGTTTTGGATATGTCCAGAGGAACGAATGACTTCCGTGAAATAAACAAATGGGCCACATCCGCAAACCGGCTGCATCGGAATTTTTACGACGACAGCTTGAATGCCAGCGCAATCGAAGAATGCTTGAACGAAGTAACACAATTCGTCAACTATGCCAGACAACTGGTTGGTCTCCCGCCTATTGACGGCTAGACCTTATTTGCCTTTCCCGATCTACATTTGCCAAATCTCAACCCAACCGAGGCACAATGAACGTACTTCCCTCTGAAGAAGAATTGATGGTCAAAAACGCCGCCCGGGAATTCCTGGAAGCCGAGTGTCCCGCCAGCCTCGCCCGCGAAGTTGAACAGGACGAGCGCGGCTATTCCCTGGAGTTGTGGGAGAAAATGGCAGCTCTGGGCTGGTTCGGCATTTCGCTGCCCGAAGCATACGGTGGTGGCGGCCTACCCGTTTCGTATCTGGGCCTGATTATCGAGGAGTGCGGTCGGGCCATCGCCCCGGTGCCTTTCCACAGCACCGCCACCGCTGCGATGGCGGTCGCCAAATTCGGTACCGAACAACAGCAAGAGGCCATTCTCCCTCGGGTCGCACGCGGTGAACTGATAATGACCTGGGCGGTTCAGGAACAGGATCCGCGTCTACGCGCCGACGTAATCCAGTGCCGCGGGGAAGTAGACGGGGACAGCCTGGTAATCACCGGCGGCAAACACTTCGTGGACAATTTCTCCGCCGCCGAGCTGATGGTCATGGCGGTGCGCACCAGCGCGCCCAGTGACGACAATGCCGGCATCACGCTGGCCATCGTCCCCACCGATGCTGCCGGCATCTCTGAAACTCGCCTGACCACATTGGCCAAAGACTCGCAGAGCAAGCTGAACCTGGATGGTGTGCGGGTCCCCTTGAGCAACGTAATCGGCGCAGTGAACCAGGGTTGGCCGGCCACACAAGCCATGCTGGACATTGGCACCGCCCTGCTTTGCACCCAGATTGTGGGCGCCGCTCGCAAGGACGCCGAAATGGCCATCGAGTACGCCAAGAACCGGGTGGCCTTCGGTCGGCCTCTCGCCGGCTTCCAGTCCATACAGCACCTGTGCGCCGATATGCTCGTGTGGGTTGACGGCGCTCAGCTACTCACGTATGAAGCCCTGTGGAAAATCGACGAAGGGCTCCCTTACTCGGTGGAAGTTTCGCAAGCCAAGGCGTTCACCAACGACAAATGCCAGGCGACGGTACGCTCGTCCCAGCAGATACATGGGGGCATCGGTTTCATGATGGAATTCGACCTGCATCTGTGGTATCGCCGGGTCACCGCCTGGACGATGCGGCTGGGCACCAGCTTCGAGCACCGCGCCAAGGTCGCCCGCGCCCTGCTGGATCAACCCGGCAAAGTGCGCCTGGGCATGAACCTGGAGTCAGTCGTCTGAAGCGAATGCCGCTCGTCACTGCGCCTACAGGACGACATAATGGACTTTCTGCGAAAACTCATCACCGGCGGCAATAGTACGCCCAGACCCCTAACCAGCCCCCGGCAAGAAACGCCCCGTCAAAACTATCTCTGGAATTTCACCCCAGAAGATAAGCGACATTACAGGGAAACGCTGGCCCCGCAACGGTTTAGGGAACTCCAAGCCGCCACTGACCCCGTCTCGTTGCACAACGCCGGGTTCGTCTTGTTTATGGGAAAAGAAGACACCAGTGGCATCCCAAGCATCAAGGCGGCCGCTTGCCTTGAACCCACTCACGAAGAACACCCGTTGGCCATCGGATTCATATTGTCCCAATCCGGCGAAACGCAACAGGCCATTCAATACCTTAACCAAGGAATCCAACTCAACCCCGACCGTGCCGACGGATACTCCCTCAAAGCAACTTGCTATGAACGTCTGCAGCAGTGGGACGCGGCTATAGCCGAGCTGGATACAGCCATAAACCTCACCCCTAATCCAGAATGGAAGGCGAACTTTCTGACAAAACAAAGCAACTGCCATGTTCGAAGCGGACGCCCCCAAAGGGCCGCGGAATGCCTATGCAAAGCGCTAATCGCCAAACCTAGATACGCAAACGCGATGCACAGCTTAATGTTGCTGGGCGGACTAGGACTCGACGCCGTTTGGATATGCGGCGATAATGGGACCCTGTTGGCGTTCATAGAATTGGCCGACGACGTCAACGCCGGCATTATCGGCGAACACACCATACTGCACTACGCCTGCGGTTTCGACCGTGATTATGAACTCATAGCAGACATTCTGAGCAGGGGCGCCAACCCGAACGCCGTCAACCACAACGGCAATACTCCCCTGCACCTAACCGCCCAAAGAGGCTCCAACCATAACGTGGCCAGACTGCTCATAAACGCCGGTGCCCGGCTTGATATATGCAACGACAAAGGACAGACTCCATTGGAAACTGCCTACGCGAACGGCAACAATATCATAGCGGGAACTCTCACGCCGCCACCCAACAAGGAACTCAGCGCAAAAATTAAGCAGCTCAATTGCAAACGGTACCGATACTTGGACGCCATCTATTGGCGGCAAGGCTTATGGTCGCGCGAAGTCGGCATGGAGGCATACTTGCCTCCGTTGAGCATGAACGATTCGATCTGGCTGGGTACTGTAAGTTCACATCCGTGCACCGATAATATAATCATGGCTTTCGAGACGACCAGGACACACCCCTTTGAAGACTGCGCCATAGCTGACAAAGACGAAATACGGCGGCTCTTCAGTTCACCTCTTCAAGAAGACAACCTGAAGGGGCAGATGATTCTCACGGCGGCGGTCATAGGCAATCCGGACGCAATTGTTGATAGGGACGCCTTACTGGGTCGCCCGTACTGGGAACTGACTCGCGGTCCGATAGACGACAGCATTAAGCGGGCGGTAAGCATATCTAGCGGTAGAGCCGCAGGAGACATTATCAAGGAAGCGTCGGATATTATGCTCCATCTAAACATCCGCCCCTACAACTACTGGACGTCAGAAACGGAGCTGATGATAGCCGCAGGACGGCCAAAGAACCCGTCAGAGCCACAGAACCGCCAAGAATTTGAGAAGCGCATTCCGTTGCTCGTAAGCCGCCCTGGATGGTCGCCAGAGATGGCGCAAACCAACCTGCGCGAATGGTCTAACAATCAGCGCTGCTCCAACGAACCTTACTATAATTGGGAAAAGATACAAAAGGCAGATGAGTCTCTTGCAGCGGCGATGAAAGACCTGCCGGCACTCCGAGATTTACTAGAATCGGAAGGCCATTGCGATGACGATGCCGAACTAATCCTTCGTTTAGTGCGGCTCGGACGGTTCGGATACGGCAACCAACTTATTTCGCGCCGCTACAGAGCGGGCTGAACATTCATTTCACAACTAGATATAATAGCAACTAGCTCACCTCACAGGAGTCAAACAATGCCCGTCGATCCCGTTTGCAAGACTGAAATCAACGAGGACACCGCCCGCGCGACCACTGGACAGACCATGCACGGCGCGAACGAAGTTGACCCGACCGCAGGTACGCGCAGCTTTCATAATGGCGAGTGGTATTATTTCTGTAGTCTGGAGTGTCGTACCAGGTTCCTGGCGGCGCCAAATACCTACATCGATAATTAATGCCCCGCAGTAATAGCCGGTCGCGCCAGCAAGCAGCGCGACCGGCACCAGCAACACCAACAGGAGGAATATCATGCACGTCGGTCTGGTGATGGAATGTGATTACCGCGAGGGTCGCACGCAAGACGAGGCGTTCGCCGAAGCCTTTACGGTCGCCCAGCTGGCTGACGAAACGGGCATTGACGGAGTTTGGTTGGCCGAACGGCACTTCGCCGCCCCGCGTACACCGACCGATCCCGGCGGAGCCGGCATCCCGTCCGTGTCGTCGGTGCCGTTGCTGATGGCCGGCGTCATCGCCGCCCGCACCGAGCGCGTTCGCGTCGGCACCGGCGTGAGTGTGCTGCCGCTGGCTCACCCGATCCGGCTCGCCGAGGAAGCGGCCACGGTGGATAACATCTCCCAGGGCCGTCTGGATTTTGGCATCGGGCGGAGCAGCTTCCCGCGCTCTTACCAGGGCTACGGCGTACCCTTCGACGAAAGCCGTCAACGTTTTACAGAGGCTCTGGACATCATACTGAAGGCGTGGAGCAACTATCGGTTCTCCCACCACGGCCATTATTACGATATGGACGATGTGGTTGTTACGCCCCGCCCCTACCAGCAGCCGCACCCGCCAATTCGCATCGCCGCCAACTCAATTGATACCTTCAGCATCGTCGGCGAGTTGGGATTCCCGTTGGTTACCGGCGTGCGCGGCCAGGGCATTTCGCAGGTGGCCAGGAATCTGGAACTGTACCGGGCGGCCACGGCCAGAAACGGCCACGATGTGGATGACGTTTATGTCCGGATGCCCATCTACGTGTCGGAATCCATGGCGCAGGCCCGTGCGGACACCGAGGAAAGCACCATGCGCGCATTCCGCCGCACCGCCGACACTTACATCAAGACCGTGGCAGCAGAAGGGGCGAGCGCCTCGGCGGAACGGCTCCAGCGCGCGGAGCAACTGCTGAACACCACCTACGATGACCTGCTGGTGGATCGGGTAGCCTACGGCAGCCCGCAGATGGTGGCCGACCGGCTGGTTGAGATTCGCGATGAGCTGGGGCTCACCGGTTTCATCATGGAGCCGAACCTCGGCGGCAACGTGCCCGCCGAGCGTGTGCAAAACTCCATCCGCCTGTACGCGGAAGAAGTAGCGCCAGCCCTGCGGGGGTAGAACTCCGGGCATATCGGAAAGCAAAAAGCCTCGCCGATGGCGGGGCTTTCTCCATTGGGAAGAAGGTTGCTATTCCGACCGTTCTGCTATGGCACGGCGCAACTCTGCTTGTAACGCCGGCACGGACCAAGTCACTGCCCGCCAAACTCTGTCGGCCTCCGCTCGCCAAGGAATGTGGGCCAGCACTACCCGCATCCCGATCAACCCCATCCAGTCAACATCGGGCATTGATTGCAGAACGGTTGGGGCAGTCTCTGAGGTTTGCCTGGCTATATCGGCCAACAAACAAATCCCCTGATAGACGGCAAGACGAGTCCTGAGGTCGCCATTCTGATAGTCATCAGCGTAATGGTCGCGTAGCCAGCCGATGACCTCAGACCAATGCTCCATCTGTCGGAGCCGGTCGGATTCATCAGGCCCGCGTTCATCCGGCGGCATAGATAACGTCCCGGCCTTTCAACTCTCGCTTCGCCCACTCGGCGCCACCCTCAATATGCTTTTCCAGGATTTCTTTGTCCTCTATCCACACGTGGCAGCCCAGGAGGTTGTACAGGTCTTCAACCACATCCATGTGATGCTTCTTGAAATACCAGGAGTACCCGCCGGGGCCGAAGTCAGCAATCAGGTAGAGGTCAATCTCCAGAAAGGGATTGTCCTGCGGCATGAATGCCGGGCCGGGCGGCGGACGGGTTTGGCTGGGGTCAATCGCCATTTCCAGCACGCCCCATCGCCGGCAGATTTCGGCGATGGCGTCCAAGGGCAAGTCGTCGCGGGTAAGCAGGGGTTTGGCTGACGGGTTAACTTTTGGCGCAGTCATAGCAAAACTCCAAAGGGACGGCGATGCTTGCCGCCCGCCTTCACTCCCAGCATATCACTTCCGGATTACCCTCCTATCTCCCCCAAAAATGCCAGCAGCGCGCCGTTCACTTCGTCCGGTTTCTCTTCGTGGAGGAAATGGCCGCCATCGGGGATAAACTGGCTGCGCAGGTTATTGGCCGCCTGCTGCCAGGACGCCTCCGGATCGGTGCCGCCGGCTTCCGCCGTGCGCTTGCGTCGCTCGCCCCACAGGTAAAGCACGGGAATGTCGAGCTGACGGTCGGCGTCGGTTCGCCAGTCGGGTGGGTCTTCGTAGGCGGCGGCGCGGTAGTACGAAAAACCGCCCCGCAGCGCCCCCGGCTGGGAGTAGGCGGTAACGTACACCGCCACCTCCTCATCTGACATCATGGCCTGGTTGACCGACCAGTTCCGGTAGAAGTGGCGCAGATACGCATCCTCGTTCCCGCGCACCAGGTGTTCGGCGAGGTCTGGAATCTGGTGGAAATACGAGTGCCAACGCTCGCGGACACCCTGCGGGGTCTGGTCTGCCAGCTGCTCCAGGGGGTGCGTGCCGTCCAGCAACGCCCAGCGGTCAACCTCCGCTTCGTGGTCCAGACAGTAACGGTACGACACCCGCACGCCGATGTCATGGCCGACAATGGCAATCTTGTCGTGCCCCAGGTGGCGCACCAGCTCGTAGATGTCGGTGGCGGCGGTGCGTGTACGGTAATCCTGCAGCGGTTTTTCCGAGGAGCCGAACCCGCGCATATCGGGCACGATAACCTGATAATTCTGCGACAGAACCGGTATTTGCTTGCGCCAGGAAAACCACATCTCCGGCCAACCATGCAACAACACTACGGGGAAACCGTCCCCCTCTATGACATAGTGGATATTGACGCCGTTGACCCGTGCGGTGCGGTGGGTGAAGTTCCAATCGGGCATTGTGAACACCTCCGGTTAGCCAAACGGCCACCGCCGACAACCTGACCATCGATGGATGGCAGGATGGGATGGCAGGTTGCGGATGGCAGGATAGGGATGGCAGGTTACAGATTCATGGCGTTCAGGCCTACGCGGGACAAGTCCTCATCGCGCTGTCCGCTGGGGTAGCCGCCGACGCCGATGCCGCCCAGGATTACGCCATCCTGCATGATGACCAAACCGCCCTGGCCGTGGGTGAACCGGGGGTCGCCCAGGTCGGCGATGTTGCGACCCTGAGCGTGCAAACCGGCGGCGTGCTCGCCGGAGTCCCGCCCCATTACCGCCGCCGTATATGCCTTGCGGATAGCGTGGCGGCGGCTGAAAATCCGCAGGTTGTCCATGGTCAAATACGCCACCAGTTCACCGCCGGCGTCCATAATTGCCATGGCCACGGGTTCGTTGGGGGCGTCCGCTTTGGCGCTGGCCAGCATTGCGTCCATTGCCGCCGTTACCTGTTCGGTTGAGAGTGTGGGTTTGGTAGCCATACCTGGGCCTCCTCAATGTCATATTTCTCGATGTCATACTTGACGTAGTGGGCCGATCATACCACGTTGGAAGCGCTGCCGAAGATAGCACGACCGATGGCAAGTCCAGCAACCAACGCCAGTCCTAACACGTACCCACTTTGCCAAACCAAACCTACCTACTGTCACGGCGAGCAGCGCCCGCCTCCACTTGTCTTGCGAGCAGCTCCCTCACTTGTCATTGCGAGCGCAGCGTGGCAATCTCGCAGAGGTTAAGCGCACGTCGGCGAACCATCATTGCTACGGCGACGAGATTGCCACGCTGCGCTCGCAGTGGCAGATCAAAGCGACATGACCCAGGCCGGCTATTGTGCGCGGTAGTCCTCGCCGTTATCCGCTAAAATGTATCCAAACGGTCATTGTTGCGGCATGAGCTTGAATGCCCCCTCTCCACTAAACAGCTCGCACATATCGTAGGGGTATCGATTCACGTTCTGTCGGTTGTGGTCCCTCGTCAGATCCGGCATCCGCTCACCGGAGGCCGCCAATCGGTTCAGCCACCAGGTCTGTTCCGAATGCCAGAACTGCATCATTGACCACTCGCCGTCCTGCTCGTAGCTGGTCTGCTCGCAGGAGAGCATACCGCCGAGGGTGAGATGCACGCCGTCCCAAACGCCCGAGACTTCCCGCCAGTTGGGAACGAGCCGGCCGTCTGATGCACGGTGCGGGAAATCCAGGCACAGGGCGTGCCAGTCCGCCGGGTGGCTGATCTCACGCACCCGCGCGTCCTGCTCAACCCTGACTCGCCACGCCGCGAGCGGGAAAGTGCAGACATGATCGGCCGCACCTACGGCAAATGCCGTTAGTTCGGACGTTGACCCGGCCCGGAGCGTGGACGTGATTTGCCCACGGGTATCGGGGTTCAAGACGCGGCTGTCCTGTTCTTTCGCGCGGGGCGCCCGCCAGCGTTCGGGAGCGAAGGGGTATGGTTCGGGCGGGTCGCTGCCTGAGCCGCCCGGATACTGGGGCGATGACCAGACTTGGCAAGCCAAGTCCACGGGCTCCCACCACCAATCGAAAGCAGGGTGGCTCACGACTTGCCGGGCTAGATCCTCAAAGGCTCTGGCCTCCCGCAGCGCGATTTTCTGCCAGCCGGCATCTCTGTGTACATCGACAAAGCCGATGGCCATAGCGGCCAGCCAGAAACTGACCCTGGGCTCTGCGAAATGCTCCAATGTGAGCTGCAAATTGGCGGATACGTCAAGCAACAAGGCACATCCTGCCGGGGAACCGAGCATTGCCTGGGCTTTCTCTTCGTTAGTCATGATGTGTGCGCTCCAGCCCGGTGGTTGAGTGGCTATTACTTGCCTTTGCAGAAAACGTCGTTACCGATTTTAGACACCGACCCTGCAACGGTGCTACCATCTGCCTTCGTCAATAGAGCATACGAATCCTGATATGTCAACACGCCCCACAGTCATCGGGGCCGCCCGTTTCGGTTGGATATGTGATAATGTGCGGCAGTTGCGGGAGTTGGGCTAATACAATGACGACATTCAACCACTTTGCGCCCGAAGAGCGGCGCGGCGTTTATCACGCCATTTATTCGCGGCGTGACATTCGCACCTTCCAGGATGAAAAAATCCCGCCGGACGTGCTGGCTCGCATCATACGCGCCGCACACCACGGGCCCTCGGTCGGGTTCATGCAGCCGTGGGATTTCGTGCTCGTGTCCGATACCGATATACGCGGGCAGGTAAAAGACCTGTTTGAACGCGAGCGTCGGGCGGCCTCTCAATTCTTCGACGAACCGCGTCGTTCGCAATACCTGGCGCTGAAACTGGAAGGAATCATGGAGTCGTCGGTGAACGTTTGCGTCACCTGCGACCCGACACGGGCCGGGGAAGTGTTGGGTAGAAACTCAACGCCGGAAACGGACGTTTATTCCACCTGCTGCGCCGTGCAGAATTTGTGGTTGGCCGCCCGCGCTGAAGGTGTGGGAGTGGGTTGGGTCAGCATCCTGAAGCGCCCCCAGCTGCGTCAGATTCTGGGCATCCCGCAGCACGTTGTTCCGGTAGCCTACCTGTGCCTAGGGTATCCGGTCGATTTCCCGGCGCAACCGCTGCTGCAAACTACCGGCTGGCGGGACCGCCTGCCCCTCACCGACCTCGTGCACTACGACGGCTGGGGCGGAGCGGCTAGCACCGACCTCTGGGGGGTTGTTCAGGCGGCGCTCACTGCCGGGGAAGACGGGCAAGGCGCAGATGGGTTCGCCCCCGGCGGCCCTGCCCCGGACGGTTCCATCCCGGATAATTCCATCCCGGACAGTTCCTCCATCGGGAGCGTGTAGCAAAGCCAGCCGTGGCTAGGGGATCACCCTGCGGAAGAAATCCACCGCGTTGCGCCCGATTATCTTCTGGACCTGTTCATCGGTGTATCCGCGGCGGATCAGGCCCCGCACGATATTCTTGCCATCGGCCGGCGATTCCAGGCCGTTCAGATAAGGAGCCGGCAACTGGTCTGGGCCATCTCTTCCCATCATCACCCGGTGGAAGGCGACATGGTCTCCGATGGTGGTGTCGGTGCCGATGCCGACGTGGTCGATACCCACCAACCGCACCATGTAATCGTAATGGTCCAGAACGCATTCGATGTCCTGCTCAGGGTCATCGCTCAACGAATTGGGGACGGCGGTGATGCAGATGAGGCCGCCTTTGGCGGCACAGGCCATTAATTCTTCGTCTTTGCGGGTGCGCCCGTTGGGTCGCAGGGTGTAGGCCGCGTTGTGGCTGAAAACCGTGGGCACCCGTGAGAACTCGATGGCATCCATAGCGGTGGGCGTCGAGGCGTGGGACAGGTCTACCGCCATCCCCAGGTCGTTCATGCGGCGCACCACTTCGATACCGAAATTGCTCAACCCACCGGGATTGCGTTCGTTCATGCCGTCGCCGATGAAGTTCTGGCGGTTGTAGGTGATGCCAGCCAAACGGACACCCATGCCGAACAGCGAATCCACCCGCTCGATGCGATTCCCGATGGCCAGATGCTCAAGGGTCGGCATGAACCCGAATTTGCCCTGCTGCTTGGCGGCGGCAATATCGTCGGCGTTGCCAATCCTGACCACATTGGTCTGCGACGCAACGTCGGCGAGCATACCGCCCACCTCAGCAACCAGGTCTTCGTATTCTACGAAGGACATATCCGCAGTGCTTTTCAGGCCGCTGAACACATTGGCAGTAGTGACGGCAGTCCAGCCGCCGGCAGCCACCGCCTGGTAACCCCACTGGTAGCGGTTGGTGCGCAGGTAGTCGATGAACTGGTGCATCGACTGGGGCATGACGAAGGGGTGCTGGTGCACGTCCACCATAACCGCGTCTTCCATAATGCCCTGGAAGCGAGCTGCTTCGGGAGCGCTCAGGGGAACAATTGACGAAGGCACACGATTCAATTCCAGTGCCAACGGTATGCCATTCTCAACCATGTGTCTTGTCTCCAACGGGTTCTCGGCCGGTTGCCGGTATCTGGATTCCCACACCGTGAATCGCCCCGCATCATACACTAAAATCCTGTATATCCTGTCCATCCATGCAAAAAACTACCTAATACGGAACGCTGCCGAGCGAGTACACTGCCTTGACAACCCGGTCTCCCACGTTACAATCGCTTCATAATCCCGGTGCCGAGATCAAGAAGGAGAGACTGCAATGCCGTTTTATAGTAAAGGCGATGTCCGTATCCATTACGAAGAAGTCGGGTCCGGTTTCCCGCTGCTGGCCACGCCCGGCGGAGGCTTGAGCTCCACGATGGGTAATTGGCCAGGGCAGGTGATCAACGTGATGGAGGAGTTCAAGAACGACTTCCGCGTCATCACGATGGACCAGCGCAACGCCATCGGTGGAGAATCCACCGGGCCGGTCCAGGTCAACGACCCGTGGGGAGCCTTTGCCGACGACCAGCTGGGGCTGATGGATCACCTCGGCATACAGGAGTTCTTCTTCATCGGCTTCTGCATCGGTGGCCCTTTTGCACTCACGCTCATCGACCGGGCGCCCGGGCGCGTCAAGGCCGCCGTGCTCTGCCAGCCGGTTGGGCACGCCAGCCGAACACCCGACTCTATGTATGACTCCGGCCACGATGTCTGGGGACCCGAGCTATGCTCCCGTCGGCCTGACCTTAACATGGACACTATCGATCAGTACCTGCACAACCTTTACCGAATCCAGCCGGACTTCATGTACTCCGTGTCGCGGGACTGGGCGCGTGCGTGCCAGACCCCGCTGCTGGTCATGCCTGACGACACACCGTCGCACTCCCTGGAAGCCGCCATGGACCTGGCGGAGCTGGCGCCCAATGCTGAGGGCACTGTGTACCCCTGGAAAGAATCACCGGACATAAAGGCCCAGACCATCAACCAGGTGCGCGACTTCCTCAAGGCCCATCAACCCGCGACAACCAGCCGCTGAAACCGAGCGGGCGACTAGTCCGCATAACCGGGTCGAAGGGACAATCTGGGGTGAATTCCCCGCTTCTTACCTGCTGAGTGGGTGTCTGAAAAGCGCCTGGCGAATCTCGGGCTAGCGGGGGAATCACCCCTTACCCCATCTATCTGCCGATTGCCCCTATAGACACCGCTCCGCCTCGGAACGGATGTAGTCCCGGAACGATTGGGGCAGCCCGGCGGCCTGGGCGGCTTGGGCGTTTTCCAGGATGCGCTCGGGGCGGGAGGTGGTGGGTATGTCCGAACTCACCCGGCGGTCAGAAATGACCCAGGCCAGCAGGGCCTGAGCCCAGGTGTTGATGCCGTAGTCCCGCAGCGGCGTCAGGTCGGGTTGCTGCTTCAGGTCGAGGACGTAGCGGCCCTTCTGCAACGGCTCCATCACCAGGATGCCGATGCCCAGTTCATCGGCCAGGGGCAGCAGTTCATCCGCAACGCCCCGGTTCATCACGTTGTAGGGAATCTGGACGGCGTCCACCCGACCCTGGCGCATCAGGTCCATGATGGTGGGATAGGCATCGGACACCATGGCGGACACGCCCAGCATACCGATTTTGCCCTCGCCCTTAAGTCGCTCCAGGGTGGGGAGGTGAGTCTGCCAGTCGATCATGTTGTGGACTTGGAAGAGGTCGATGTAGTCGGTCTTCAGCAGTTCGAAGGAGCGGGCAATTTGGGCTTCGCCGGCCTCCTTGCCCTCGGTGCGCACCTTGGTGGCGATGTAGAACTGGCCCCGCAGGTCCTCGGTGAGCTCGCCCACGACCTGCTCCGCGTGGCCGTACCAGGCGGCGGTGTCGATCAGGTTGACGTCGCTGTCCAGGCAGTTGTCCACGATTTGTCTTCGGACGGCTACTGCAGCGTCGTCGGTAACATCGAAAGTTCGTAAGGTTCCCAGGCCAATGGCTGAAACGTCCAAGTCGCCAAGCTTGCGGTATTCCATCTTTTGTTGACCTCGCTGCAGTGGCTGATCCAAACATGGATATACAGGATGAGAAACTTTAATCGTGAAGCAACATTTACAACAGCGTCCACCCCGGCGCCATCGAGACCGACCTGACCGCCGACCTGCTGGCCGGCTAGGGTCGGGAAGACCGCCTGAGCCGCATCCCGATGGGGCGCTGGGTCAGCCCGAGGACATTGCCTGCGACGTGCTTTTTCCGGCGCCGGATGACGCCTCGTTTACGACGGGCAGCGAGCTCGTTTTCGAGGGCCGGCGTACGGCGATGTAGATATTAGGAAGGCCGTTCCTTGCGCTCCTGCTCCCGTTCCTCGGCTTTGTTCCGAAGGGGACGACCTTTGTCCGGATTTGGATCTTTCACCAAGCCGTAGATGGCACGGCCTTCGTGGTCTTCCGGTAGGTATTCGGTGATGGGCAACCCGTCTTTGTCCACAAACAGCAGGCAGTGGCAGTATTTATAAATCTGCATATCGTCGCAGGCGCAGATCCACGTGCGGCGCTGAATCTCTTCTGTCTTGTCGGGATAAAAGCGGCAGGGACAAAGCGGCCGGCCGATGTCATCAACGTTTTGGGCCAGTCCCAAGACTACCGCTTCGGTGATGCCCTCGCCCGGGTGGGTGTAGGTGCCTGATTTCTCGCAGTAACGGTCGATGAACAGGCGCATTCGTTGGATGGCTTTTTCGCTGGGCAGGTCTGCCAATTAAATTCTCCTTAATATTTGCAGATGGGAAAGTTCGGGTTGCTCCGAAGGCAGCCCGATACCAGTTTATATCCTATACGAAATTACAAATTCTGCAACGGGATGCGGTTAAGCGACAATCGTGGGGTGTGCTTCTCCCGGCCCCTCCGACGACGGGGCGGGCGAGATGACCCTGCCGCCAGCGCTGGACCGGCTGGCCGACAACGTAGCGTAGTCCATCCTTCGTTGCTTCTGCTCTTCATCGCTCTCCGGGAGAGGTTGACGCTGTGACGGCGTTACTGGCCGGGGTCTGCCACGGGAAGATCGGTGGTAATGAGGACGAAGACTCCGTCGGCATCCCGCACTGGAACGGAGCGGGTGACCATCCAGATCTCTCCGCCTCCCGCATCAAAATAGGGCGCCGTCCGGACGCCCACGTTTGCGGCCAATGGCGCCGTGACCCAGACCTGCGACTCGATGTTGTACGACGGCACGGCAAGGTCCAAGGTGGCGTAGCCGTCGGCGGTGCGATAGACGTAGGGACTGGCAGTGACCCTGCCGTCTTGATCCAGCAGGGCCGCGGCACTGCCGTAGAACGCGGGGTGGGCATCCAGGTAGGCCCGCAGACGTTCCGCATACGCGGGCGCGTCGGTGGGTCGCGCCGCCGCCAACTCTGCCGCCAACGCATCGAGGGCGGCAACCACCTCTGCTTTCAGGGCCCCTGGGTGGGCGGGCTGGTGGTGCAGGCAAGGGTGGTCGCCAGGGCAGCAGGAGAAGTGAGGCGATAGCAGTACGCAAGGTCATTCACCAAATGTTGGTCGGGACTCCCGCGCCCCATTGGGGCAACCTTCAGACTTCAAGGACGGTCCCAAAGAGATGCCGACACGATACTCCGACCTTTCAGGGCCGGTCAATTCAGGCTGGCCCATATCAGGGTCTTTCGGTTTTCTAAAAAAGCGGCTAATCTGTTGTCATGGAGACTAACGAATTAGCCCGCAGCCTGCCCGCCGCCTTGGGCGCCGTCCCCGACCCACGCTCGCCCCAGGGCAAGCGACATCCGTTGCCCGCCATCCTGACCTTGGCCGTCTGCGCCATGCTCTCCGGCGCCCGCAGCCTTTACGCCATCTGCCAGTGGGGGCGCCAACAGGACCCGGACGCAGTGTCAGCCATGGGCTTCACTCGACCCACGACCCCGGCGGTGAGCACGTTGCACGCCGTGTTCTGTCAGTTGGACACCGACGCCTTTGAGGCGGCGCTGGCCCAGTGGACCCGGCAGTGGCTGGCCGCCACTGGGGAAAGGGTGGCCATTGCGGTGGACGGCAAGGCGCTGCGCGGGATACACGGGGAGGAACTGCCCGGCGTGCGGCTGGTGGCGGGTTATGCCCATGGCGTCGGCCTGGTAGCGGGGCAAAAGGGGGGTCGGGCCAGGTCAGGGGGAGCTGACGGCGGCCCGGGAGTTGACGGCAACGCTGCTGCCGGTGGCGGGCAATCTGGTGACCGGGGACGCGCTGTACTGCCAGCGGGATTATTGCCAGCAGATCAGGGACGCCGGCGGCGACTACCTGGTCATCGTGAAGCGGAACCAGCGGGAACTTTACGACGACATCGCGCTGGCCTTCGCCGCGCCGGTGCGGGGCGGACAGTACCGGAAGGCGCGGACCCGGAACCGGCATGGCGACCGCTGGGAAATCCGTGAATTGTCAGCTACCGACGCGCTCAACGACTACCTGGACTGGCCCGATGTGGGGCAGGTGTGCCGCATCACGCGACGCGCCCTGGGCCGCGGCCAGACCGCCACTGAGTCGCGCTACGCCATCACCAGTCTGGACGGAAAGGTGGGGCCAAAGGCGATGCTCAGACATATACGGGGGCATTGGGAAATTGAGAACCGGCTGCACTACGTGCGGGATGTAACCCTGGGGGAAGACGCCAGTAGGGTACGGAAAGGGGCCGCGCCCCAGGTGATGGCGATAGTGCGCAACATCGTGCTGAGCGTGCTGCGTCATGCCGGGGAAAGCAACATCGCGGCGGCCTTGCGGCGCATCGGCTGGACCCCAGGACAATCCCTGCGCATCCTCGGCCTAGACAACCCTTGAAAACCGAAAGACCCTGGGCCCATATCACGCGTACCCACTTTGCTCTGTCATTACGGGGAGCATAGCGACGTGGCAATCTCGATGAGGATGAACATTCGTCGGCGAACCGCCGTTGCTGCGACGACGGGATTGCCACGCTACGCTCGCAATGACAAAGTGGGTACGGGTGAGGGGTTGGCCCAGCAGAAGTTGCGCATCCCAACCGTTGTAAAAATGGTTGACTTTAGTTGCTAACTACCCTCAGCCATTGACGCGGTCTCACCCGCACCGCCGCCCGACCGGAAGCCTAGACCGGATTGGGTCGGCCTTCCCGCTTCCCCAGCCGGCGCTGCGCGGCAAGCGCCGGTTTCAGCTGTCCGGAGAGCGCACCCCAGTACGTCCACACGTGCCACGTGTTCCTCATGGAGACGTGAAGGCGATATGCACGCCGTTGCCGTTGGGCGTCAGCCAGCGGCGGAGGATACCCTCCGAACAGCCGAGCTGCCCTGGACTAGCCTTGGGACAGCGACACGTCGACCGCGGCCAGGCCCTCGACGGCCAGACCGTATCCGAGCATGTCCTGCATCTGTCGCTTCAGTTGCAGGGTGAGGGCAACGCGCGTGTAGCGCAACGTCAGCGGCGGACGTTCCGCCAACTGCCGGGCCACTTCCCAGGCCCGGGGCAGCAGTTCGTCTCGCGGGAGCACTTCGGCCACCACGCCCAGCTCCAGCGCCTCCCGGGCCGACAGCGTCCGTCCGGTCAGCAGGAAATGCCGGCCTCGGTTCTGTCCTAGCACCAGGGGCCAGATCACGTGGACGCCGTCGCCGGGCACCACGCCGCGCGGGAAGTGGGGCGCGTCCTGGAAAGTGGCGGTCTCCGACGCCAGTACGATGTCGGACATCACCGGAATCTCAGCGTGGATGGTCGCCGGGCCGTTGACCGCGCCGATGATCGGGACTTCGATCTCCAGCAGGTTGGTCAACAGCCGCTTACCCTCCCAGTAGGTCTTGTCCCAGTCCCGGGGCATTCGCCGGGTGGGGCGGTTGGGTTCGAAATTCGCGCAGTAGTCGTCGCCGGCGCCGGTGAGGATTACCACCCGGTTGTCCGGGTCCGCGCCGATGTCGGCGAAGGCGTAACCCAGCTCCCGGTGCGACGCCTCGCCCCAGAGCAGGCTCCCGTCCCCGGAGTGGAACGTCACCTGGAGAATCCCGTCCTCCCGTTGCACGCTAACCGTCTCGTATTTGTTCGCATAGTCCGCCAGCACTGTCATGGTTATCCTCCTGTGGATTCGTCTTGTGGTTTGCTTGGACAACTCGGTCCAGGGCCACTTTACACCAGCAGGTTGAAGACGCCGATGATGGCCGGCCCCGCAGTTCGGCATCTGCCTGAAAGTGGGCCTCGTCAGCGAAGAATATCTTGACCCCGCGCCAGTGCCTGGGCCATCGGATGTCTGCTGCAATATTCGCCCGTGAAGTGCTGCACTTGGAATGCGGGAATGGAGGGCCGGGACTGGCGATATTCGACAGACCCTGGCGAGGCAGCATCCGCCGTTGCCGTGAAGCGGGCCGACGTATACACTGGCGAATCGTTGTGCGTAAGCGCGGCGCAAGCGCGCGGCGGGCAAATCCAACGCGTACCCATCCCGCGTACCCATCCCGCGTACCCATCCAATGGAGGACAGTGGTAACTCCCGGAGAAATAACGGCAGGAAGCGGGCGGCCGCGCATCTACTATGGATGGTGGATGGTGGCAATTACCTCGGCGATGAGTTTTTTCGCCAGCGGGGTATTTTTCCGTGGTTTCGGCGTGCTGGTGCTCCCCATCCGCAATGAACTGGGCATTACCCAGGCTCAGACGAACCTGGTGTTTTCCGTGGCCCGCGCCGAGGGCGGCCTAGAGGGGCCGTTCGCGGGCTGGCTCATCGACAAGTTTGGGAACCGCAAAGTGTTGGTCCCGTCGTTGCTCCTGGCCGTCATCGGTTATTTCATAATGGCGTTCTGGATGCCGAGCCTGTGGGCCTTTGCGTTCGTGTATCTGGGGCTAGTGTCGTTGGGCAACAGCATGGCCTTCCAGCACGCCTGCTTCGCTGGCCTGATTCAGTGGTTCCAACGCCGGAGATCGCTGGCGATTTCCATTCTCGCCGCCGTTTCGTCGCTGGGTGGGTTGGCCCTCATCCCAACCCTGAATCTGCTGATTGACCGAGCCGGGTTGCAATGGGGGCTGATTGCTTCGGGTCTGTTTTACCTGGTCATCCTGCTGCCGCTGTGTTACTGGTTCCGCAACAAGCCCGAAGATATGGGGCTGCTGCCCGATGGAGCGACTCGCCCTCCGACCACCGGGAGCCGGGGGCCGGCGCGCCGCGAAACCCGGGACTATACGGTTAGGGAAGCCCTGCACACCCAAGCGTACTGGTTGCTGTTGTTGGGAGCAGGTTTGCGACAAACGGCGACGCTGGGCATCCTGGTCAGTCTGTTCCCAATACTGGTTGACGACAAGGGGATGAGCACCCAGATGGCGGCCAATCTAATTGGGGCGATGTCTGCCATTAACTTTGTGTCGCGCCTGGTCATGGGCTATATGGGCGACCGGGTATCCAAGCAGGCGATTATGGCGGTGAGCCTTTTCGTCGAAGGCGTGGGCTACCTGCTCCTTTGGCAGGGCGATTGGCAGACTGCCATCGGCATCACGCTGGTTTTGGGGTTTGTGGTCTGCGAAGGGATGATGGATGGGGCCGGCGTGATAGTGTGGGCCGCGCTGGGCGAATACTACGGACGCACCAGGTTCGCCACCTTGCGGGGCTACATAACCTTCGCCTATGCCTGGGCGCTGGTGGCGTCTCCGGTGTATGCCGGGTGGGTTTACGACCAGTTCGGCAGCTACAACCGCGCCATCGTCCCGGGAGCCATCTGCGCGATGATTGCCGGCCTGTGTTTCCTGTTCATCAAGCGGCCACCGGAGTTGCTGACCAGCGCGGAGCCGGCGGCCGGTGCGGATTAGAGAGGGTATAACTTTTCCCTATGCTACAATGAACTTCACTTGGTCGGGCGGTAAAAACGACTTGTTGAAGCGGCATAGGAGTGTAGCCTTTGAGGATGTAGTTATCGCCATCGTTCAAGGCCGCATTGTTGATGTTATTTATGACCACAACCCGGAATGCTATCCTGGGCAGCATTTGTTGTTGGTGATGGTAAGAGGCTATCTCTATACTGTTCCATTTTATCAAATTGACAATGACACTATGCGGTTCATAACGGTGTACCCGGACAGCAGGAGAATGGCCCGGTACGGATTGGCAACGGAGTAGTAATGGTTCACATTGACTACGACTATATCGACGACGAGGAACGCGAGATCATTGAGTCGCTCAATCGCGGCGAGTGGAGTCCCGTAAGCGACGAGGAATATGTGCGGATTGTGACTATGTTGAAGGCCGCCGCCCGGAATGCCCTCGGCTTGCCGCCGGAGGACAATCCGGTGATTCCGCCGCGCCGGCGATTGTTGCCACTTGATTCAGTTGAAAACGGGAGTATGAAAATGCCCACGATTCTGGAACAATACATCGCCCAACACCCCGGCTCTGCCGAACGCTATCGAGAGGCGGTCGGCATCTTCCCCGGCGGCGTTACCCACGATAACCGTTACGCCGAACCCTTCCCGCTGTACATAACCCACGGGCTGGGCTCGCGCAAATGGGATGTGGACGGCCACGAGTACATCGACTACGTGTCGGGACACGGGGCGTTGATTCTCGGCCACTCCCATCCGGCAGTGGCTGATGCGGTTGTGGAGCAGATGCGGCGTGGTACTCATCTGGGCGCTTGTACCGACGAAGAGCTGCGTTGGGCACGGGCAATAATGAATCTGATGCCCTCCATTGAACGGGTGCGTTTCCACAGCAGCGGCACCGAAGCCACGCTGATGGCAATGCGACTCGCACGGGCATACACGGGCCGCAGCAAGATTATCAAGTTGCAGGACCACTTCCACGGCTGGCACGACTACGCCATGGCCGGGTCGGACCGCCCGGCGCCGGGGATACCGCCGGCAGCCTGGGGCAGCATGGTCATTGTGCCGGCTGGCGACCTGGACGCCGTTCAGCAGGCGATGGAACGCGACACTGACATCGCGGCCATCATCCTCGAACCCACCGGCGCCCACTACGGGCAGTTGCCCTTTGACGTTCCAAATTACCTGTCGGGCCTCCGTCAACTTTGCAACCAGTATGGTGTGGCGCTGATTTTCGACGAGGTGGTGACCGGTTTTCGCGCCTCCCCCGGCGGGGCTCAGGTGCGCTATGGAGTGTCGCCAGACCTGACCACCATGGCCAAGATTGTTGCCGGCGCGTTGCCCGGCGGAGCCGTCGGCGGCAAGTCTGACATAGTGGACATGATCGCTCAGCGCGGCGACCCCGAATGGGACAACACCCAGCGCGTGTATCACCCGGGCACCTTCAACGGCAATCCGCTGTCGGCGGTGGCCGGCGCAACCTGCCTGGAATTAATTGCCAGCGAACCGATCAACCAAAATGCTGATGCGATGGCGGCCCGGCTCAAAACCGGCCTCAACGACGTTTTCGCGCGAATGGAGGTTAGCGGCCACGCCTACGGCATCGCTTCCATGATTCACTTCACGCTGGCGGATGGCGACTTCGATCACGAGTTTGGCCCGGATGTGAACCGTCGCATCAAGGCGGCGGCAGCAACTCCGGCGGTAAGCAGCATCAAGCGAGGTTTGCAGAATCTCGGCATAGACATCATGGGCCGCGACGCCCTGCTGGTGTCCGCAACGCACAACGAGGCAGACATCGACCAGACGCTGGCGGCTTTTGAGGCAACGCTGGCCCAGGTGCGGGAGGAGGGGTTAGTTTAGCTCCTGTAGTTCACACGCTAAATCAACCTGCGCCCATGATAGGAGAATTAGTATGAACCATAAGGAACGTGCGCAAGCTGCAATCAACTGCTACGAAAGAGCCCGAGGCGAGTTCGAGGCGACAATCCAGCAATTCCAAGAATACCAAGCGCAAAGGAAAGGCGACATCCATGACCTTGACGGGGTTATCCAAGGCAGCCTCCAGAACATCCGGCTAGCTGCGGAAAACAGCGTATATGGTGCAAAGGTAATGGAAGCCATTGATAATATGCCGGGAGTAAAACTCATCGAGCAACGCTTCGGTAACATTATTGACCGACAGGCTTTCGGCTCTAACGGCGAGAGCAACGGCCCGGGGGCCGATTTCGGTGCCGGAGTAGGGACGGCTGGGATTGGAGCCGCGGCCGGAGTAGGGGTGGCTGGTATCGGCGTCGGGATTGGAGCCGCGGCCGGAGCCTACGGATTGGCCGGTGCAATCGGAGTTGCATCCACTGGAGCTGCCATCGGAGGACTGAGCGGAGCCGCTGCTACTAGCGCCAGCCTAGCTTGGCTGGGGGGAGGCGCACTGGCTGCTGGCGGACTGGGCATGGCTGGCGGCCTGGCTGCGCTGACCGGTATAGGACTGATTCCTCTGGCCGCCGCGGGAATCGTGGGCGGCGTCATGTACAAGAAAAAGAACAAGAAGCGTGCTGACGTGCTTGAGCAGGAAGTAAAGGAAAAAATCAGCGCAATGAACCAGGTACAAATGGCGATGGCCCGAGGCAAAGAGCAATTGTCTGACTTTGGCAGCGTCGTCCGACAGCATACCGCGCAAATCCGCGTTCTGAACAACCGGCACCTGGGGCCGGCAATACGAGAGGATAGAGCTGATCTTGTGGTCAATAGTGTGAGGACACTGCTCAGTGCAATCCATGAAGCGATAGCGGAAACGCTGGACCTATGGGAGAAAACTACCGGCCAAAGCAATGAAGCAACCCAGCCTGCAAACGTGTCGATAACATAATAGGCTGGCAAAAGCCGACCGGTAAATCGACTATCGAGATGGCATTATGAAAACCCTGTGGCTGATTATCGCGGTCATTATAGCCGCCGCATTCGCCGGCCTGACATTTTCTGCAACGGTAGAGGACGGAATCTTGCGGGCAATTTCCGTCGCATTACTAGCCGGCGTAGTTGGCCTTATGGGTAGTCTGTTTGTTTTCAAAATGGTCTCGGGCTGGGAAGAATGACGGGCTTGCTACACGCGTGGGTGGTAATTTTCGTCATCGGTATTGGGCTGGTCGCTATAGATGCAATTTCCCATACTCTGATATATGTGAATGGGGTGCCGGCGGTCGGTGTCATTGGCGCGGCTTTGATATTGCTGGTCTTCAGCTCAATGCTGAACTGGCTTTTCAAGGAAGCGTGGGACCAACGGGGCAAAACCAACGCATAAAATCGCGAGGAAAGGTTAACTCAATAAATTCGCTCAGGCGGGAGTAGAGGTCAATATGGCAAGCTTTTGGGAACCTATCACCGTTAACGGCCAGGAAATGCAGCTGTACGCCAGCGTGCCTAGCAGCAGCGCCGGGTTCACCGCGCCATTTCCGGCGGTCGTCGTGGCACAGCACGCCACCGGCGTGGACGCATTCATCCAGGACATCTGCGACCGGTTGGCGGCAGCGGGTTACGCCGCCGTGGCGCCAAACTTGTACCATCGGGTTACCGACCCTGCTCTGCTGAACGAGCAGCCGCGCCCGCGACCGGCCGCATTGCTCAGCGATCCAGACATCGTCGCCGATATCAACGCAACCGTCGACTGGTTGCTCAATCACGACGCTGTGCAGAGCGACCGCATAGGCGTAACGGGTTTCTGCATGGGCGGGCGCGTCGCGTGGCTGGCCGCCGCTACCAACCCAAACTTCGCCGCCGTCGTGCCCTACTATGGTGGCAACCTGACGGCCACCTGGGGCGCTGGTGACACCGCTCCGTTCGATCTGTCTGCCCAAATTAACTGCCCGATGCTGTTCCATTTCGGGGAGATTGATGCCAATCCTTCCCCGGAGGATATGCGCGCCCTGGACGCGGAGCTGGATCGCCTCGGCAAAGCGCACCAGTTTTATTCCTATCCCGGCGCCGACCATGCCTTTATGAATCCTTCCGGCGGTCGCTACCAGCAGGCGGCTGCCGAGGCATCGTGGCCGCGCACCGTGGAGTTCTTCGACCAACATCTAAAAGGCTGACAAGAGTTGAATCTGGAACCGACTTTCGGGTAATTTGCAATTGCAGGAGGTATCGTCATGGCCAGTTTTTGGGAAAAACTAACCGTTGATGGCAGCGAGATGGATATGTACGCCAGCGTGCCGAGTAGCAGCGCCGGTTTCACCGCACCCTTCCCGGCGGTGGTGGTGGCGCAACACGGCGGCGGCGTTGATGAATTTATCCAGACCATTTGCGACCGATTGGCTGGCGAGGGATTCGCGGCCGTCGCGCCCAACCTGTACCATCGGATTCCCGACGACGTGCTGAACGGCGATCCGCGGCCGCGTCCCTGGGATGTGCTCAGCGACCCTCACATCGTCGCCGACATCAACGGCACGGTTGATTGGCTCCGCAACCATGAGGCAATTCGGGGCGACCGCATCGGGGTTACCGGTTTCTGCATGGGCGGGCGCGTGGCCTGGCTGGCGGCGGCCTCTAATCCGCACTTCGCGGCGGTTGCGCCCTACTATGGCGGCAACCTGCTGGTGACGTGGGGCGCCGGCGATACTCCTCCCTTCCAGATGGCCAGCAATATCAACTGCCCCATGCTGTTCCATTTCGGCGAGGTGGACGAGAACCCCTCACCGGAAGATATGCGCAACTTCGACGAAGAGTTGAACCGTCTGGGTAAAGCGCACCAGTTTTACGTGTATCGGGACGCCGATCACGCCTTCATGGATTTTACCGGCCCGCGTTATCAAAAAGAGGCCGCCGACCGCTCGTGGCCGCGCACTCTGGAGTTTTTCGCGGAACACCTGAAAGTCTAAATGTCAGAACCAGGATTTTCGGGGTTTGATGATTGGCAGGATTGGAAGACATCCAACACTGGACGAATCCAATCCTGCCAGTCACGCCGACCGGGCGGTTTTCAACCTACTGTCGTTCCCGCGAATGCAGGAACCGGGAAGCGCAGAACGTAAGGGAGCGTCTCTTTAGTTCCCTCGTATTCACCACATTTCGATGGCCTTAATCAGGAAGAATACTCCGAACCCTCCCGATGCCCATGCGGTGGTCCACAGTAACAGTTCTGCGAAATTTTTGACTCCAGGGCGGCCTCGAGTGATTCTTTGAATTTCTTGTACACGCCGGGGTCGCATTCTTTCTTGGACGCTACGTTGGCCGCTTTGGTCGCCACTGCCGCTAACAGCGGCAACGCTATTATTCCCATGATTGTGGCCGCTCCGAGCCTCTCCTCGGCAACCCCGAACAATACCGCGGCTATCGCTGTCGCGCTCATGAAGATAAAAACTATGACCGTTGTGGCAACGAATCTTCGTCCTGTCACCGCGAAGTATATTAGCGTTGCAGGTACGATACCAACGAAGGCAGCGAGTGCCAGCTGTATCTCCGTTTGGTACTTGTACAATGCAGACCATGGATCATAGTGGATGCGGGTTGTCCACAGGAGAAAGCCTATCGTGAGCAGCGCGCTGGCCAAGGCTATCGTCAATATGGCCTTTAGCCATGGCCATTCCGTTCTGCTGAAATTTGATGCTGGTTCCGGTATCCGCACCATTTGCCCGCTTTCGCCGAGTCATCCGGCATTAATACGGATGCCCCGGCGTCGGTTCGGTGTGCCGCCATATCGGGTATTGTGCCACCGGATTCGGCTTCCCGTCCGGCGTGGTTGCCCAGATGGTGAGGGTATAGATGCCTGGTCCATAGTGGGACAGGATGGGCGCGAGGTTGGCGCGGATGCTGAATGTGCGCCCGTCGGAGCTGATGTCTAACTGCTCCGCTACGATTATGTAAGCAACGCTTTCCTCGTCCGGCATCGCATTGGATAACTCTACGGCGGCGCTATGTTGTGCGCTTGCGGCATCCCATGATGCGGGCGCCGGTCGGTCAGCTGGCAACTCGTATGGATTGACGCATTGGCTGTTTTCTCTGGTGTATGTGGTGTAGTCGGTGTACTGACGCCCGGTTTCGCGGTCGGTGTAATACCACCCTGGCTCCAGGGGACGGCTCAGTGACCTCACCCGCGTATCGTTTTCCAGGCAATACGTACCCGCCAGCTGACCGGGAGTAAGCAGTTGCGTCGGCGGGTGGTATTCGATACTTACAAGGACATAGTCGTCATCCTCGTCGTAGAATGCTTCGTCCAATTGACCAGCTGCAGTGAGCGTGGCGTCCCTGATGCTGGGTCGGTCGTTCCAGGTCACGTAGTCCCCGCTGAACACCTGCACCATGTTGGAGTTGCCGTATTTGCCAATAGCAATGCCGGCGTGCATGACGGTATGGCGCCGGTCAATCAAGTTGCGATGGTGACCGGGGCTGCCAATCCAGCCTGCGACAGTTTCCCTAACCTCGTCCTCCCAAAAACCCGGGTGGTTGATGCGGTAGTTGTCGCTGACTTTGGGGCAATAGTCGATGCCACTCCCGTTTTCAGCAGTGTATTGGTCTCCCCCGGTCAAGCCATAGCGGTACAGGGGTTTCATGCCCCATATATCCCAATGGGAGGAATAGCAATTTTCCAGGCCCTGCTCGGCGTGGATTTGCGGGGACGGGTTGTTGCCCAGTTTGACCGGCGGCGCGCCGTGTTTGCCCCGCTCTGCGTTGGTGAGTTCCAGCATCAGCCGTTTCAGTTCGGCTATCTCCTGTGGAGTAGGTAGGCGCCATGCCGGCGTAGGTGTGGGGGTAGGACGCAGTGTCGCCTTTGGCTTGGGCGTGTAGGTAGGCGCCGGAGTATAAGGTTTGCGCGTGGCAATCGCTGCCGCTGGCGCGGCGGTTACACTGGTGACTACCGGGAATATTGTCGGCGTGGCCGTTACCCGTATTACCCTAGAGGTGACGGCCGGCTGTTGTGGAACTGGTGTGCTGATGGCTGTGGGGGCCGGCGTGGCAGCGGTGCCTTCTGCCAGCGTGGATTCAGCCTCGTTGCCGAACAGAAATTGACCAACTTGCCAGTACGCTTCCTCGGCCTTGCTGTTGGTGGCGCGCAAGAAGTCGGCACCGGGAAAATCATAGCGCTCGGCAGCGATACTGACGCCGATGGCTACTCCAACGATTACGAGTATGATGAGGAAACAGCCGCAACCGGAGCCTTTTTGTTCTGTTTCCGGTTGAGCTATGTTCGCCTGCTCTGGTTGCATGACACCAGGACCGGGAGCAATGCCGGTTCAGCGCAACGCCGGTTCGCTGTGCGACGCATATGTGAGATGATTGTGAACTGGCGATGGAGACTTTGAAAAGCCGTGAAGTTACGGGCGACCAGAGTACCACGAGACTATCGTTCCGTTCACTATTCTCATCCCGCGTGGCCCCCCTGCGATAGCGTATAATGCGGCCTATCATTCAACAAAGGAGTATCCCCCATGCCCAGAGTAGCCTTGGATTTAGAGCAAAAAGCCGACCTGTCCGTCATCAAGTCGGACGGTTGGCGCATCGCCCAGGGGCTGGAACCGGGTGAACCCAATCAGGGCCTGGTCGCTGAGATGATGGGGAGCAATGCCCGCTTGCCCGACTATGATGATTCGTCATGGGAGAGCAGCGCGGATTTCCAGAAACGGTACTCAGTGGGATTCACCTTCGCCTGGTATCGCTTGCGGTTCACCATGCCGGATACAGTGAAAGGACAGGACGTGAGCCAATGCCGGGTGTGGTTCGAGACCAACGTGGACAACTACGGCGAGGTGTTCATCGACGGCCAGATTGACCGTAACGGCGGCGCGGTAACCGGCAACAACACTCCCAAACGGGTTTTGGTGGAAGAGCCGGGTCAACCGGGACAGGAGCATGTCATCGCGGTGCTGGTCGCCAACGCCCCGCTGGGCGAACCGGTGGGCGCCATCTTCATGCGCTACGCCACGCTGGCTTTTGAAACCGCGCCGCCGCGCTAGCGATATGGCGGACCCCGGTTGCATTAACCGGCGACTGCCCGCGACCATAACGGCCGGAGGCCGGACACGGACTGTCAGCCGACATATGCGGGACGGCCCTCATCTGGGTATCACCGCGGGACTGGTGGAACGAGTTCTGAGCGATTGGGTAATTCGTGGTGTCCGCACCGAGCGCGACGACAGCCGCAGTACGATATACTTTGGCTTCGTACCGGGTGTGGACGAAATGGTTAGGGTGGCAGTTTCCGAGGACGATGCTCGCATCATAACGGCGTTCCGTGACCGTACCGCAACCCGGCGCTGGAACCGGCGAAACTGCCAGTATTTCATCCGCATATACACCAACCTAGAGGAGCGAAATGCGAGTCAGCTATGACCGGGATTCCAACGTGCTGCACCTTACTGACGGAGCCCCGGCCGCAACCGGAGCCTCTCTGTTAGACGACCCCGGCATCGTCATTGAGCTGGCTACCGGCGCAGGCCACGACATCGTGGGCTTAATCGTCATTGGCGCCTCGGCCTACCTGCCATTGGGGGGGAATGGTTACGATGCCAAGACCGATACTCTGGTCATCGGGACAAAGACCGATAACCCCGCTCTGATTACGGAAAACGGCGACTTCGTGGGGTACTGGCAGGTGGACGAACTCGAGCCGGAAGGGTTCAGAGACCCGGTGGGAGTCGCAATCCGCAAGGCGTCAACGCACTTGGCGGCTGCGTGCGCGGCGCTATGCGCCCCGCCGCCCACCCCAAGCACGGCAACGGAGTTGTCCTAATGGGGTTGCATTAGATTACGGAGGTTCCCATACAGAAGTGTTTCCACGTTTGGGAAATCGCACCGAATGACACGAGGACTATTGTGGATGGTTGTTTCTCCAACCCGGTGGAGGCCGAGAAAGCCATGGATGCAATGCCCCCGGTCTATGGCGGGTTCGTACTTCGCGTCGATGAGTGCACATCAACCTGCCGGTGCGGGCAGTCCCTCAACGGACACAACCCGAAGCTGGCCGCACAGATTGACAAACAGACCAAACTGCATAGCACGCGGGCTCAATCGACTAGCGTCATCGATACCCAGCCACGTTGGAGACCCCGGAGACGGCCGTGGGGTAAAAATTAGTTGACAATTAGTAGTACCCTGACTTTTCCAAAGCGACAGAGGAAGCGCGACCGGAGGGATGACGCCGTGACCGCAGCCACCTGCGACCCGCTCGCGTTGAGCGTCGCGCAAGCCGTGCATGAACGGGAGTGGTCAGAGGCCACCATCCTGTTCGGCTCCCGCGCCCGGGGGGACTACGAGGAGCGCCGCTCCGACATCGACATCATGCTGCTCAATCCGGGGATGCCGGACCCGGGGTACCAGGACCGCACCAGCCAGTGGGCCGAGGGGATGGCCCAATCCGTCTATGGGCATCCGGTTCCGGTGCAGTTGGTATGGCGCACCCTGGACGAGTTCCGGCACAACCGCCGCTACGTCAACAGCGTGGAAACGCGCGCAGTGAGAGATGGGGTTTTCATGCCGCAGAACCCAAGTCGACACGGTTCCGCGCAATATGAGGACGAGGAAACGGAGTACGAGTACGACTGGATGAACTATGACAACCGGATGCTGCACGCCGAATTGCATCTGACTGCCTTTCAGGACATGATTGACTTGGGCCGCAACGACCTGCTCATAGGACAGCACGCCCAGGCCGCATTAGAGCACGGGATGAAAGCCTTTCTGGAAGCTCACGGTGCAGCATACCAGCGCACCCACAATATCGGGCACCTGTTGGGACGCATCCGGCAAGTTGATTCCGAAATGAGTGAATTCACCCTCCGCCTGCCGCCAGACATCTATTCTGAATATGCCGGAGAGGATGAATACGGGCTGCTCAGGCAGCAGCCTCTGCTCACCGAACAACCTGACTACCGCGAGCGGACCATCGCCGACGCGCAGCGCATCATTGACCGGGCCCGCGAGGTACGCCAACAACAGGACGGTTAGCACCGTCGTATGACCCGCTTCCGCCCAATCGCCAACCACCGCCACTAACACCCTTGGAGGCTCCCATGGCTACCAAGTCTTTCGCCGGCACTGTCAACGCGCCGGAATTTCCCGCCGATGTCGAATGGGTCAATACGGACCGTCCGCTCAGCATGGCTGACCTGCGGGGCAAGTTGGTGGTGCTGGATTTTTGGACGTATTGTTGAGTCAACTGTATGCACATATTTCCGCAGTTGCGGAAACTCGAAGAGAAATACGCCCAGGAACTGGTCGTCGTTGGCGTTCATTCGGCCAAATTCCCCAATGAGAAAGACGCTGACAACGTGCTGCGCGCCGCCCAGCGCTATGAGTTGAAACATCCCGTCGTCAACGATACCGAGTTTGAGGTGTGGCGCCAGTATGCCTGCCGCGCCTGGCCGACGTTGATGTTCGTAGACCCGGCTGGCAAGGTCATCGGCAAGCACGAAGGCGAGCTGCCCTTCGATGATTTTGATGCGTTGCTCGGCCAGATGATTGCCGAATTCGACGCCAAAGGCATGATTGACCGGCGCGACCTGCATCTAACGCCCGCTGCGCTGGCAGAAGCGACGCTGGCCTTCCCCGGTAAAGTTCTGGCCGACGGCCCGGGCAATCGCCTGTTTATCGCTGATACCAACCATAATCGGATCATCATTTCCGACCTCGACGGTGCGGTGCAGGCGGTGGTGGGTTCCGGCGCCGAGCAATTCATTGACGGCGCCTATGATTCGGCCGCATTCAATCACCCGCAGGGAATGGAACTGGTCGGGGACGTTCTGTACGTGGCCGACACCGAGAACCATGCCATCCGAACTGTTGACCTGAGCCGTCAGACGGTGAGCACAATCGCTGGAACGGGCGCACAGGGCATGGATCGGAGGGCGAGCGGCCCCGGCGCCCAGGTCGCCCTGAGCAGCCCGTGGGATCTGACGTATCACCAGGGTCAACTGTACATCGCCATGGCCGGCATTCATCAGCTTTGGCGGCTGTCGTTGGCCGATGGCGTGGTGCAGCCGCACGCCGGAACCGGCGCGGAGAGCATCGAGAACGGCCCGCTGGCCACGGCGACCCTGGCGCAACCGAGCGGTATTACGGTGGGTAACGACTTGCTGTATTTCGCCGATTCCGAAACCAGCAGCATCCGCAGCGCCGGCCTGGACCCGGTGGTCGGGCGGGTCGCCACGCTGGTCGGCATCGACCTGTTTGCCTTTGGCGACCGGGACGGGGTGGAGCACCACGTGCGGCTGCAGCATCCCATTGGCATCGAATGGCACGAGGGCGAGCTGTTGGTGGCCGACACTTATAATCACAAAATCAAGCGACTGTTGCCGTTGACTCGTTCGGTACAAACGGTATTGGGCTCAGGAGCAACGGGTTTGCACGACGGCCCTGGTCAACACGCCACATTTAGCGAACCCAGCGGCCTGAGTTTCGCCAGATTCGACGGCGACCGGCCCGACCTGTTGTACATCGCCGACACCAACAACCATGCGGTGCGCGTCGCCGATTTGCAAGGAAACCGGGTTTGGACTCTGGAACTTACCGGACTGTAAACAAGGTAATTTGCCCTACCCCGGCGGGGCCGGGAGTTTGCGGTTTCAGGTCGCTTTTATCGATGGGTGTATTGACGCCACAGATACGATGCGGCAACATAATATCGTGCCATCGCGAACGTGGCGCCGATCAACTATCGCACCGAAACCTTGTGCATTTACCGCGACCAATCAGGAGCAAACATGGTTGTCCCTCCAGCCTCCGCACCCAATGCAAATTATGCCATCGGCACTGCCGACACCATCACGCTGCTGGCCAGCAAGATATTGCGCGACGTACTGGTTACCCGCGCCGAACCCGTCCGGCGGCGGGAGTTGTGGCAGGCAGTGGAGTTGGCAATGGGCGAGCGGTCTCCCGACGTTGACGGCGTGTTGAAGGGAAGCTGGTTCGATAACCCCGTGTACGGGAAATGGGTGCTCACCGAAGAAGCCGAGGCCCAGGGTTCTCCGTTTACCGATGGCCAGGGCGTTATCAACCTGGCGCTGGTGGTGGATTACCTGCGGCAGTGTCGGGGCGAACCGCCTTACATCAGGTATGTCATTGAATTCATCAAGGTGTGCCAGCCCAAGTTGGACGTCGATTCCGACTGGATAATCCAGAACGGGCGCCGAGTCGCCGGAGGGTAAGGCGATTGGGCCGGCCGGGCCGGCCGGGCCTATAGATTGTTCCCCACCGTCGCCGGCCCCAGCCGAAACCCAGTCTGTCGGCTGCCGGCGATGTTCCGGCAGCGGGGTTCTCTGGCATCCAGGCGGCGCTTCGTCGGTCGCGGGGCGTGGCAATCTCGTTGAGGTTGAACATACGCCGGCGAACTATCATTGCTACGGTGACCATTGCAGAGGCAGCGAGATTGCCACGCTGCGCTCGCAATGACAAGGTGGGTACTCGTGAGGGCGAACGCCTAGTTGCACGCCGGACGCGGCCAGGTTAATATTCTGCGTCTGGCGCCGATAGGCTGACTACCAACAGTCGGCCGAGGCCGGCCAGGTCCGGTTCCACCGTTATTTCGGCGTCCGGAAACGCGTTGGTGGCCAGTGATCGGGCTTCGGAAATCTGCTCAGGATCCAGCTCCAGCAGGATGACACCGTGGGGTTTGATGCGGTTGCCGGCAGCGGCCTGTTCCAGCAGCCTCCCGATGAGGTCAATACCGCTTGGCCCGCCATCCAGCGCGGCAACCGGTTCCCACTGCACCTCCGGCTGTAGGGTGGGGATGCGATCCGTAGGCAGATAGGGCAGGTTGGCGGCGATAACATCCACCGGCTCAGGCAGCGGTTCCAGCAAGTCGCCTTTCAATAACGTTACCCGGTCGGCGACATTGTGCATCCTGATGTTGTACGCGGCAACGTCCAGCGTGGCGTCGTAGGCGTCGGTGGCGTAGATGCGGGCCGCCGGGAGATGGATGGCCAGGTTAATGGCGATGGCTCCGGTGCCGGTGCCGATGTCGGCAATGACCAGTTCGCGGCTCTCCATTCCCATCAGGGCCATGAACAGAGCGTGCTCAACCATGGCTTCGGTTTCAGGTCGCGGGATGAGCACATCCGGGTTGACCAGCAGGTTTACGCCGTAGAATTCCCGGTAATTCAGAATGTAGGCCAGGGGTTCGCGGGTGAGCCGGCGCTCCACGATGGCGTTGAGGCTCTGCTGCTGCTGCTCGGAGACCTGGGATTCCTGCTCGGCGAAGATGGACTGGCGCGGCATTCGCATTACGTCCATCACCATGACTTCGGCTTCCAGCCGCGCGTCGGGTATGCCGGCCGACTCCAGCGTGCGATGGGTTTCCTGAATGACGTTCCGCAGACTGGGCATTGCTATGGCCCCCACGGAGGCGTTCCAAGGGTCGACAAGTTGGTTAGGCGGTTACCGCTTCCAGGCGGAGAGCCTGGTCGTTGGCGATCAGCTGTTCGATGAGATGGCCGAGGCCCCCGTCCATAACGCGCTGTATACCGTGGACGGAACTTCCGATGCGGTGGTCGGTAATACGATCCTGCGGGTAGTTGTAGGTGCGCATTTTTTCGCTGCGGTCGCCGCTGCCAATCTGGGCCTTGCGGCTGGTGGAGAGCGCCACTTGCTGGCGGTTCTGTTCCGCGGCGAAAAGTCGGCTCCGCAAGATTGTCATTGCCTTGGATTTGTTCTTGTATTGGGAACGCTCATCCTGACAGACCACCACCAGGCCAGAGGGTTCATGCACGATCCGAACGGCGGTGGCGACTTTGTTGACGTTTTGACCGCCGTGGCCTCCGGCGTGATAGATGTCAATACGCAGGTCGTCGTCTTTGATGTCAACTTCAACTTCATCTGCCTGCGGAAGCACGGAGACGGTTACCGTTGAAGTGTGGATGCGACCCTGGGTTTCCGTTTCGGGTACCCGTTGGACCCGGTGGACACCGGCCTCGAACTTGAGCTGGCTATAAGCCTTTTGGCCGTCTACCGAGAAGGCAATTCGGTTGAAGCCACCGAGGTCGGACGGGTTGGAGTCCAGAATCTCCACGGCCCAGCCCTGCACCTGAGCGTAGCGCTGGTACATACGATACAGGTCGCCGGCGAAAAGGGATGCTTCCTGGCCACCGGCTGCCGAGTGAATCTCCACAATGACGTCGCGGTCATCGTTGGGGTCGCGGGGCAGCAGCGCCAGCTTGAGCTGCTCCGATAAGGCAGCCATCTTGCTTTCGACTTCGGCCAGTTCAGACTGCGCCATTACCAGAAAATCAGCGTCGCCGTCTTCATGCACCAGCACGCGCAGGTCGGATTGTTCGTCACCCAGCTTGCGGTGTTGGGCGTCAATCCCAACAAATTCCTCCATGGAGGAGCGTTCCCGGTTGAGCTCCTGCAGCCGGGAGTAGTCAGCCGCAACTTCCGGTTGCGCCATCAACGACTCTATCTCCTGATAGCGCTGAACGATAGGCTGCAGTTTGTCGAAAATATCCGGCATTGGCTCCGCATATCCCTGAGAGGTTTATTAGATTCAGTATACCGTAGTGAGTTCAACCTCAGCAAGGAAACTACAGCGCGCACACGTACCCACTTTAATCTGTCATTGCGAGTGCAGCGTGGCAATCTCGCCGGCAAGATAGCAGCGGCGTTACGGTTTCACACCGTAGTGGAGGGCCACGCCGCCCATTCCGAGCCGGCAATAGCCCACGTCGGTCAAGCCGGCCGCGCGATATACGTCGGCCAACCCGTCTGCCGTCAGAAAGTAATCCACGCTGTTGGGCAGGTAGGTGTAGGCAGAGCGGTCGCCGGCCACCACTTGCCCGAGCAAGGGCACCAGGTGGTGGAAATAAATGCGACCGAGAGCCGCCCGCAAGCCGGGTGGCATCGGCGTCAGTTCCAGGGTGGTAACACGCCCCCCCGGGGTTACCACCCTGGCCATCTCTGCGATGGCCGCCGGCACATCGGCCATGTTGCGCAGGCTGAAACCGGCGGTGGCGCAACAGAACGTACTATCGGCGAACGGCAGCCGCAGCGCGTCGCCCACCGCAAACTCGGCCGCCGGGCCGGCGCCGCTGATTGAGGCTCGTTTACCCCGCGCGATGGTCAGCATTTCGGGCAGCAGGTCAACCCCGACCACCGGCGATACTCCGGGTATCTGGGCCAGTGCGAATGCCAGGTCGCCGGTACCGGTCGCAATATCCAGTGCGCTGCCGCGCAGCCCGACCGCGGTGAAACGGGCGGTGGCGCGCTTCCAGCGGTGGTGCATACCGCCGGTCATCAGCGAGTTCATCAGATCGTACCGTGGCGAAATGCGTGCGAACATTTCCGCCACGTAGCGACGCTTCTCATCGCCGCGCAGTTGGGCCATTGGTCTAGCCAGACTCGGCGGGCATATTGTCTGTTGGCATATTGGTGGCGGCCCGGTAATGCAATTGCACCAACCCGCTGTCGAACTCGGTTACGCCCACCAGTTGCAAGCGCGTGGGTGTCGACCCTGATGCGAAAAGCGGAATCCCGCTGCCCAGCACTATTGGATGTATGGAAAGGACGTACTCATCAATCAAGCCGGCCGCCCGAAACTGCTCGGCCAGGTTGGCTCCGCCGAACAACCAGATGGTACCCGAATGCCGGGCCGTCAACGTATCCGAGAAGCTTGCGGCATCAGCCCGCACCGCCGTCACGCCCGGAGGCGGTGCATCCAGCGTGGAATTGGTGAAGACGTAGGTGGTTTTCTCCGCAAAAGGCCACTCGCCGAAACTCAGCGCCTTATCGTAGGCGCGCCGCCCCATTACTATCGCTTCCACCGTCTCATAGAATGCAGCGTAGCCATAATCGGCGTCCTGGAAACACCAATCCACACCGCCGTCGGCTTCGGCGATATAGCCGTCCGAGCTGGTGGCAACGAAATACGTTATCAATCCCATGAAATCCTCTTTACCGCTCCCGGTCCTGATACTGCAAGTCGTCGGGCAGGGCATCAGTTAAACCGAGTGCAACCAGGGCGCGCTGCACCACGAAACGAACTACACCGTCGATGTCCAGCGGCTTCAGGTAGAAAGGAGGTTCCGGTGGCAATATGACCGCGCCCATTCTGGACAACGTCAGCATATTTTCCAGGTGAATGGCGTGCAGCGGCGTTTCCCGTGGAATCAGCACCAACCGGCGACGTTCCTTCAGTGTTACGTCGGCGGCCCGCAGCAGCAGGTTGGGCGTCAGCCCGTGGGCGATGGATGCCACCGAGTTCATGCTGGCCGGAGCGATTACCATGCCGGCAGTTGGCGTGGTGCCGCTGGCAATCGAGGCGAACAGGTCGCTGATGGCGTATTGCCGGAACCGGGGATGTTCCAGCCACCGCGCCACCGCCTGGTTGTAGGGCTCGTCCAGCTCTTCCTGCCACACCATGCGGGCCGCATTGGACGCGATGGCGATGACGGGATGTTGCCGGTTCAGCAGCGCATCAACCAGGTTGCGGGCGATGACGGCGCCGCTGGCTCCGGTGATGCCGACGACTACGGGATGGGCCGGTGGTGATGAAGTCCGGTCGAGCATTACCAGGGAAAGAATCCGTAGAAGGGCAGGGCAACGGCGAGGATGGTGAAGAGGAGCAGTTGGGTGGAGATGTATTTGTTGAAAGCAAAGGCAGCGCCGATTCTGGCGGGTTCAGCGGTTCGCACCATGTTGTTTTCGTACACCAGCAACACGACGGCGACGGCCCACCCGATGAAGTAGAACACAGTGAGGTTCATCCAGATTCCGAGCAACAACAGCGCCATCGCCGCCAGGCTGTGGAGGACGCGGGTGGCGCGGATGGCGTTGCGAACGCCGAATCGGGAGGCAACCGAGTGGATACGGTTAGCGCGGTCAAAGTCGTAATCCATCGTGCCGTACATAGTTTCAAATCCGCCAGCCCACATCGCGACGGCGAAAGTCAGCAGCACGGGCTGCCAGTCCAGCCGGCCGGTTACGCCAATCCAGGCGGCGGAGGGCGCGATGGCCAGCGCGAGGCCGAGCATCAGGCTGCACAGCCAGGTGTAATACTTGGCGAAGGAGTACAGAATGACGTAGGCGGCCGCGACCGGGGCCAGAATCAGGGCCAGAGTGTTCAGTTGCCAGGCGGCGGTGAAGAAAATGGCGGCGCCAATGGTGGCCATACCGGCTACTTCCAGCGGTTTGAGCAGGCCGGAAGGGATGTGGCGGGCGGCGGTGCGTGGATTGCGGGAGTCCTCTCTGGCATTGATGATGCGGTTGGCCGACATACCCAGGGTACGCACACCCAGGAAAGCCAGCGTAATCCAGATGAATATAGGCCAACCGGGCCACGGAACGCCGTCGGAGTAGTGCGATGCCAGCACCATGCCGATGTAGCCGAAGGGCATCGCAAACAGCGATTCCGACACATTGATGGCGTTGAAGTAATGGGATAATTTGCCCACAATAGCGCGGACCGGGCCCAGGTTGGCAGTAGCGTTCTGCATCGCATCGTATGGTAGCATATCGGCAGCCTCCAAAAGACGCCGACGGAAACCCGTTGCAGGGCAATCGCATATGGACCAATCAACCATAGTCATTCCCGCGAAAGCGGGAATCCAGTGACCGAAGTCAGCAGTTTCCTTGCGAAAGTCTGGCGCATTACGCGCTCTGGACTCCCGCTTTCGCGGGAGTGTCGAGGTTGGAATTTCATATGCGATAGCCCTGAAACTCGTTGCGAGCCGACTTGTGCCTAAAGTAAGGGATACTATACGGCTAGTCGAAAACGACGGCTGGCGGTTTGAGCGTATGAGCGGGAGCCACCGTCAGTTCAAGCATCCCGTCAAGCCCGGAACGGTAACCATCGCTGGCCATCCGGGTGAGGACGTACCCAAAGGTACTTGGGGAAACATATTGAGACAGGCCGGACTGCGGGGGAGAAACCGATGAAACTGACCTATGCGGTCGTCTTTGAACGAACGCCCAACAATTACGCCGCCTATGCCCCTGACGTGCCCGGTTGCATCGCCACTGGCAAAACCTGGGACGATATCCAGACAATGATCAAAGAAGCCATTGAATTCCACATCGAGGGACTACAGCTGGACGGCGACCCAATACCGCCGCCGCAAATGTCGGTAGCTGAAGCGCTGGCCTACCATCACTCCATTCCCGCCGATTACGGCGGATACTTTCCCGTACCGGACGACCTGGACGTGAACAAGGAGCCGGCCGCAGTCCTGGAGGTTGAGGTCGAGGTCAACCTGGAGCCGGCGGCAACGGCAGATTGATACGCCGGATGTGCCGGATTTCAGGAGTCGGGCGACGGAATAATGTCGTCCAGACCCAGCTCTGACCAACGCCGGGACACTTGCTGGCGAATGGCCGGGCTCATTTCGATGTCCGGCGGCCACCCCCGCCGGTAGCCCTCCTCAGGCCCCTTGCGCGTGGCGTCGATGCCCAGCTTGCTGCCGAACCGGGGGGTTGGCGACGCCACGTCCAGGTCGTCGATTGGCCCTTCCACCACCACCAGGTCGGTGCCGGGATTGATGTTATTGCCCACTCGCCAGGCCACCTCGGAGGCGTTCTGCACATCCACGAAATCGTCAACCACCACAATTACTTTGGTCAGACTCAACAGGCCCAGACCCCAAAGGCCGTAAATCACCTTGCGGGCCTGCCCCGGGTATTCTTTCTTCATCGACACCAGGACCAGGTTGTGGAAGATTCCCTCGGCTGGCATATTGATGTCCACCACTTCGGGCAGGATCAGCCGAATCAGCGGCAGGAACACCCGTTCGGTCACTTTGCCCATCCAGTAATCCTCGGTCGGCGGACGGCCCACGAAGGTGGTTGGATAGATAGGATTGCGCCGTCGGGTGATGGTCGTAACGTGGAATACCGGATACGGTTCAGCCAGCGAATAGTAACCGGTGTGGTCGCCAAACGGGCCTTCAGTGCGTTCCTCGCCGGGAGTTACGTAACCTTCCAGGACGATTTCGGCGTGGGCGGGAACCATCAGGTCGACGGTCTTTGCCGGCGTCAGTTCAACGCCGCGGTCGCGCACGAAACCGGCCAGCACCATCTCGTCGATGTCGGGAGGCAACGGAGCCGATCCGGTCCAGATGGACGCCGGGTCGCCGCCCAACGCCACAGCCACCTCCAATCTGTCATCCGCGCGTTCGGCGCTGGAGCGGTAGTGTCTGGCCCCCACCTTGTGGGTCTGCCAGTGCATACCCGTAGTGCAGCGGTCGTACACCTGCATCCGATAAATGCCGTAGTTCTGGGTGCCCGTTTCGGGGTCTTTGGTAATCACCAGCGGCAGGGTTATGTAGGGCCCGGCATCCTCCGGCCAGCACTTGATGATGGGCAAGTCATACAGGTTCACCTCATCCCCGGTGAGCACTACCTCCTGACACGGAGCGTTGTTAACGGTACGGGGTTGATATGAGCCAACGTGTACCAGACGCCCCAGCGTTCGCAACTTATTGACGATCCCGGATGGAGGGCCGCCTTGCACCAGTTCGATCATGGATTCCAGACGGGCGGCCAGCTCATCGGCGCTGTCGACATCGAGAGCCCAGTTCATTCGACGGTTGGAGCAGAACAGGTTGATCAGAACCGGTATGTCGTGCCCAACCACGTTCTCGAAGAGCAGGGCCGGGCCATCCGCCCGCAACATCCGGTGCGCGATCTCGGTAATCTCCAGCTCAGGGTCAACCGGAGCGGAAATACGGCGCAAGTCGCCTTTGCTTTCGAGAAAGGCAACGAATTCGCGCAGGTCTTGGTACGGCATTAAGGTTACGCAGACCGGGTCAAATTACGCAGGGAAATCTGCTGCGGGGCAGAATGTATCCATATTGTATCAGCGTGGGAACCCGAGCGCGGGCCAGCGCAGCGTGCCAGTGGGGCCATAAAATAACCCGCCGCTGACCGCGACGGGAATATACCGGCTCCCCAGCCTGGCTTACGGAGCCGAGCGTTCCGGCCGGCAGACACAAACCGCCCGGTCCGGAACGAAGTGGATTTGCAATGTGCTGCGGTTCAGGAGTTCCGCATTTGCGAGAAACAGTCGCTACAGTACACGGGACGGTCGCCACGCGGCCGGAACGGCACCGTGGCATCGGCGCCACAGTTGCTGCAAACGATTGAGAAGGTTTCGCGAGGCGCACCGTAGCCGCCGCCACCACCACCGCCACCACCGTCCCGAGGCTGCTGTCCACGCCGGGCATTCCGGCAAGAGGAGCAGCGCTTGGGGTAGTTGGTGAAGCCGCGAGAAGAGTAGAACTCCTGCTCGCCTACGGTAAACGGAAACTCGGCGCCGCAGTCGCTGCACACCAAGGTAATATCTGAAAGAGCCACGATTTTTCCTCCGGTCAAATGGGTTTGACACTGTACTCGATTGGTTTGATTCGTCGGGCTCAGCGATTCCCTACTCGGAGGAAGGCGGACCGGCGCAACCTAATACGGCCTACACTATACTTGTTCCTATGGACACAATGCAACGATTTGAGCGTCAGGCTGAAACAAACCGGATTTCTCGCCTGGTTCGTACCCGCCGAACCCCACCCCAACATACCGAATTGCGCGCATCGCGACGATTTGTGTTGCCCAATCTGAAACCGCCAATCTGAAACCGCCAATTGATTTCCGCTCCAACGTACCGTGTTCAAGTCGCCCAACCGACGGGGAGCACGCCCTCCCTACGAATAACCCGAATAACCCGACGAATAACCCGGCTGCAATGAAAGCCCGGCCCGCCTGGCGAATGGTAACTGTTCAGGGTTGAGGGGAAGTGAGCAGTTGTCGGCAGGCGGTGAGGGGGTTCAAGCCCTGGGCCCGCCAGGTGCCGAAGATTGACGCCAGCGTCATCTTGGTTGCAGTGCCCTGGTTTGAGCGCGTGCCACCACTGATCTTCCGGCTGACCACTACCGGGCGCAGGCTGCGCTCGGCGGCGTTGTTGTCCGGCGGCGTTTCCGGTTCAGCCACGAAGACGAAGAGTTCCTTGACGTGGCGTTCAATGCGTCGGCATAGTTTGGCTTGGGTTGCCGATGGGTCGTCGAGGAATGGCTGGCAGATGGCCAGCAGTCGTTGCTCCAGGGCCAGTTGGGCGGTGCGGCGTTGCCCGTCCTGGAGATGGGTAAAGGTTTTGGCTGGCACGTAGAGTTGGTGGACGGCGTCAGCCCACCGCGTCAGCCGGTCGTCATCAGGGTAGAGAGTACGCCGGTCGTGGATGTCCCGCAGCAGATGAGCCCAGCAGCGTTGTTTGGGACCGTCGTAGTGGTGGTAGGCGGCGTAGAAGTCGCTGACCAGCACGCCATCAAACTCCACGCCCAGGACTTCATCCACCACCGCCTTGCCCCGCCCCCGTCGCAGGAAGTACCGCTGGGTCGGAGTGCTGAAGGTCCACACGTAGCCGTTGTGCCCGTTCTCCCGCCAACCCGTTTCGTCGGCATGAACCACCGGACTGCCTCGGATCCGTTCCACGATATCTGCCATCACAACGTGAGCCTGGCGAGCCACCCGCTTCGTGGCGTCAGCGATGGCGCCCGTGCTGAGGCGCAGCCCATGCACGGCGCCCAGATACCACTGGATGGTGCGGAAGGGCAGCCGGGCCTCTTCCCTAAGCCCAGCAATCAGGCTCATCACGTTGATCCCCAGACGCTGCCGCCCCAGCGCCACGCCGTCCAGTTGTGACGATGGTACACAGCGGCGTCGGCAGCCCGGGCAGGTGCGGGCGATGTAAGCGTGCTCGGTAATCTGCACCGGAACTTGGGGCAAGTCAATGACTTCCCGAGTGCGCTGGGTCCAGCCGCCGGACAGCTGAGTTCCGCAGTCGGGGCACTGTTCCAACGCGTGCTCCACCCGCCGGGTCGGCGTCATGCGGGTGCGGGCAAAGCCGTGGGGACGGCGCTGGCGTGGCCCTTTGGGCTGAGCCGGTTTCCGGTCGGCTTTGGGCTGCAGACCGGGCATCCGACCCGAGCCGCTTGGCTTGGCCGGCCCCTCCAATTGGCCAATCCGCTTCTCCAATCGCTCGATGATCGCCTGTTGCCGGACGATGATGGCTTGCTGCCGGACAATGCTGGCAATCAGGGCATCCCGGTCGGCAGTCTTGAGGTCAATTTCCGTATCCATACCCACTATATGACACAACCACCACCGGCAGCGCAAGGCTCCCAGAACCCCTTTCGGCCAATCCACCTCACCAACTCTGAACAGTTACCTTCCCCGAAAAAACTTGCGTCAACCTGATGGGCGACGTAGCGGTCGGAATGGCGGGCACCGATTTTGAAACCGCCGCCCGGGAACAACTGGGTATCATCACGGTAATCGTCAACAATGGCGCCATGGGCGGCTACGAGAAGAATATACCCATCGCCACCGAACGCTATCGCAGCAAGTACGTAACCGGTGAATACGCTCGTATGGCCGAGTCTTTGGGCGCCTACGCTGAGCGGGTTACCGACCCGGCGGAGGTTGGTCCGTCCATCGAGCGTGCCAAAGCAATCGCCACTACCGGGCAGCCCTGCGTACTCGAAATCATCACCCGGGAAGAGCCGGTATTTTCACAGTATTACCGCTAACACCTGCGCGGCCATCGGAACAAGATTGGTAACTGTTCAGGGTTGAGGGGAAGTGAGTAATTGTCGGCAGGCGGTGAGGGGGTTCAAGCCTTGGGCCCGCCAGGTGCCGAAGATTGAGGCCAGCGTCATCCTGGTTGCAGTGCCCTGGTTTGAGCGCGTGCCACCACTGATCTTCCGGCTGACCACTACCGGGCGCAGGCTGCGCTCGGCGGCGTTATTGTCCGGCGGCGCTGCCGGTTCAGCCACGAAGACGAAGAGCTCTTTGACGTGGCGTTCAATGCGTCGGCATAGCTTGGCCTGGGTTGCCGATGGGTCGTCGAGGAATGGCTGGCAGATGGCGAGCAGCCGTTGTTCCAGGGCCAGCTGGGTCGCCCGCCGTCGCAGCAGCGACGGGTGCGTGAAGGCCTTGGCCTGGACATAGAGACGGTGTACGGCGTCGGCCCACTGTGCCAGTGGCGCGTCATCAGGGTAGAGAGTGCGCCGGTCGTGGATGTCCCGCAGCAGGTGCGCCCAGCAGCGTTGTTTGGGGCCGTCGTAGTGGTGGTAGGCGGCGTAGAAATCGCTGACCAGCACACCGGAGAACTCCTCGCCCAGGACTTCATCCACCACCGCCTTGCCCCGACCCCGTCGCAGGAAGTACCGCTCGGCGGGAGTGCTGAAGGTCCAGACGTAGCCGTTGTTGCCATTCTCCCGCCAACCCGTTTCGTCGGCATACACCACCGGACTGCCTCGGATCCGTTCCACTATATCGGCCATCACAACGTGAGCCTGCTGAGCCACCCGCTGCGTGGCGTCCACGATGGCGCCCGTGCTGAGGCGCAGCCCATGCACGGCGCCCAGGTACCACCGGATGGTGCGGAAGGGCAGCCGGGCCTCCTCCCTAAGCGCGGCAATCAGGCTCATTACATTGACCGCCAGACGCTGCCGCCCCAGCGCCACGCCGTCCAGTTGTGACGATGGTACACAGCGGCGTCGGCAGCCCGGGCAGATGCGGGCGATGTAAGCGTGCTCGGTAATCTGCACCGGAACTTGGGGCAAGTCAATGACTTCCCGAGTGCGCTGGGTCCAGCCGCCGGCCAGCTGGGTTCCGCAGTCGGGGCACTGTTCCAACGCGTGCTCCACTCGCTGGGTCGGCGTCATGCGGGTGCGGGCAAACCCGTGGGGACGGCGCTGGCGTGGCCCTTTGGGCTGAGCCGGTTTCCGCTCGGCTTTGGGCTGCAGACCGGGCATCCGACCCGAGCCGCTGGGCTTGGCCGGCCCCTCCAATTGGCCAATCCGTTTCTCCAATCGCTCGATGATCGCCTGTTGCCGGACGATGATGGCAATCAGGACATCCCGGTCGGCAGTCTTGAGGTCAATTTCCGTATCCATACCCACTATATGACACAACCACCACCGGCAGCGCAAGGCTCCCAGAACCCCTATCGGCCAATCCACCTCACCAACTCTGAACAGTTACCAAGATTACCGTGTTGCTTGGCTGACAGGCAGTCGATGGTATGCTATAAGATAGCAGCGAATCAAGAGAGGAGGTAGAAAATGGCCGCTACACTACAAGACGTAGTGAGCGTCAATTTAGTATTGGTTGGCGTAGGCTTGCTCAACGAGCCGGACGAGATTGAGCGGTTCAGAAATGCAGTCGACCTCGATTTGCGTTTGGAAGTTGGTCTCGTCACCAATGTCTCTTCAGGTATAACGGAGCCGAGCCGGACGCTCAGGCTTAACAGGGAAAGGATAGCACTGGACCTATCTCCTTCGCGGTCTTCAATAGCTCGAGAGTACCCCGGCGAAGAGGACTTGGCCTCTTTGGCCAAAGTAGTTATGCAGGCGATCGACTCCACCGATTTGAGGGGGCAACTACCGCGTGCTTTTGGATGCAACATCGAGCTTGTCTTTGTCCAAACCTCTGGACAGTCGACCATCCAGTACATTGGTGAGCGTCTATTTGGCAGCCAATCTCTGGGCAAAGCAGAATGGGAACTCGTTGGAGGGACAGGCCAGCTGATTTTTTCCGATGGTATCCGCCGATGGACAGTCAACGTACAACCGCGTCCCGGTGACGTAGATACCTCAAGAGTGGTACTAGCTTTGAACCTCCATAAGGATGAGCAGCGCTTTCCCACCGAAGGCGAGATCAAGGATTCGTTGGAAGAAGCGTGGAATGAAGCCAAAGAGTTCATGAATCGCTTGGACGAGAGTAAGGCACTATGATAATGACCAGCACTACCGAACCAGTCAGAAACCGTTCGGGGCAGGCCGGGCGATTGGATGAACTTATCACTGCGGGTCAAGACACAGGTTTACGAGACTACATCGTGGTGTGTTTGGGTGCCGTAGGCAGTGAAAACCCGCATTGTGTTGTAGTGCCGGACGTGAGATTTTGGATCAGTACCGATGCTAACGCTCTGTCACCGTGGGTGGTAGCATTCGGCGTTTCGTATCAACCGCAGGGCTTGGTATGGGAGCCTTCTCATGCAAATCCGAATTGGTCTCACAGCAGCGCTTTGGGTTTGTCGCACATTAAATCTGTCCGTCAGCCAGATTTTGAGGCGTCATCGTCAGAAGCCAGTCGGCCTTTGTGGCCCTTCGGAGCATCCCTTATAACCGAGTTGGTTGGACAATTGGGAGCTACGCGTCACCCTATTGTTCAAGAATTCGCTCTGGGACTTGGTGATGTGCAATCAACCTCCAACGTAATCGCTATGGCAGACCGCATCGTGCAGGCCGCCCTTGACCACACTGTAGAACCCGAATTCAGTGTTGACGAAGAGGACGGTGACATCGAATTTGACCTGCGCCTAGAAAACGGACTGTTGGTTATGGCAAATCTGTTCCCCGATGGAACTCTTGACGCCAGCGTCTATGATGACAGTCAGGGTATGCCAGTCAAAACAGTCAAGCGTATGCCACGGTTGACGACATCGGCGGAAGAACTAATTCACCTGTTCATGGCGGGAATTGATGCCGGTGCCGCCTGAGGACATTGTATGCCGGTTCATTCGTCCCAGTGAATGGAGCCGGCGAGATAATCGGCCAAGGTCGAGAGCTTTCAAGCAAGTTGGTTTGTCGGTCTGGCATCGGGACCGCTTGCTTGGGCACAACGTTCCGCTTGAACGCTTGCTGGTAGAACACCTCGCCGGGTACGGGCAAGCGCATCATAATGCAAGCGATTACTTGGATTTTGCTATTGTGGTGTCGCACGAGGAAGGTGTCCCGTGTAATGTACAAGTAGAGTGGCGTCCTGAGGATATGTATGTAGATCCCGCTTGGCAGCAATGGCGATACGCCCATGTCCAAGTAGAGGCCACAGAAGGCCCTGCGGATTTTCCACTTGAGTTCCGTCGGCGACTGGCAGCAAACTCGCGGGTCGTAATACCCCCTGAATAGCGTGCTCTTCATTAGTTGTTACTCAGCGATGCCTCGAATCCCCAAACGCGATTGCCGATGACAGGTGAACCCATCATCGTCATCGGCGGCGGCCCCGCCGGGTCCTGTGTCAGCACGCTGCTGGCGCGCCAGGGCTACCCCGTCGTACTGCTGGAACGGGACAAGTTCCCCAGACCGCACGTGGGGGAGTCATTATTGCCGGCCAGCATTCCGATACTCAGCGATCTGGGCGTGCTGGATGAGGTGGAAAGGGCCGGTTTCGTTCGCAAACGGGGCGCCACCATGGTGTGGGGTGTCGACCGAAACCCCTGGAGCTGGTATTTCAGCGAAACCAACCACAGCAACCCGTATTCATATCAAGTTTGGCGCCCCGAATTTGACGCCATTTTGCTGAACAATGCCCGGCGTTGCGGCGTGGATGTGCGGGAGGGCTTCCGTGTAACCGGCGTGGCGCTGGATGCCCAGGGCGTGGCAGTCGGCGTGCGCGGTCAGCCGTCCGACAATTCGGGCCCGGAGACCCGGCTTCCGGCGGCCTATGTGGTCGACGCCAGCGGTCAGGGCGGTTTGTTGTCGCGACAGCTCGGCCTGCGGCAGTGGGACGACTTCTTCCGTAACCTGGCGGTGTATGGATACTTTTGCGGCGGCGCCCGATTGCCGCATCCGGATGAGGGCAACATTTTCATCGAATCCCAGGCGGGCGGCTGGCTCTGGAACATCCCGTTGCGGGACGGCTGGGCCAGTGTCGGCGCAGTGGTGGATTCGGATACCGGTCAGGCCGGCATCAGCAGCATGGGCGCGCGCCGGTTTCTGATGTCGCAAATAGCCCAGGCGCCGCAGATGGCAGCGCTGGTGCAGGGCGGGGAGCTGGTGGCCGAGCCGGAAGTCCTGCGGGACTGGTCGTATCGCTGCCACTCATTGAGCGGCCCCGGATACATTCTGGTGGGAGACGCGGCCTGTTTCATCGACCCACTGTTTTCGTCCGGCGTACACTTGGCGTTGACGTCCGCTACACTCGCGGCGGCTGCGGTAACGTCGGCTCTGAAAGACCCGACGATGGCCGGCCCCGTAGGGCGGGTGTACCAGCAGTTGTACTACAAGGAATACGGGCACTTTCGCGAGATGGCGCGGTTGTTCTATTCCAGCAACCGAACCGCTGATTCTTACTTTTGGGAAGCCCGCCGGTTGCTGGACGACGATGCGGCTCTCACGCCCCGACAGTCATTCATCCAGGCAGTAGCCGGGCAGCCGGCCCGTGGCTACGAGCGGGCGGTGTTGAGCAAAGGACTGGCGCCGGCCGCATTCGGCAACAGCGTGGCGGCCGTGGAGTCGGAACGCGACCGCCGCCACTTGTGGTTGCAGGAATGGGAACAGTCAACCGTGCCGGACAGGATGATGCAGGCCATCCCCCGGTTGGCTACAGGGGTGCGCGTACAACGCCAACCCGTGCTGGCCGACGGCGATTTCGTTTGGGGTTATGGCCTGGTTACGGATGGACACCCGGAGGGTTTGCCGTGCAGCGCCGCCGTGGCCGGGTTGGTGGCCCGGCTGGACGGACAAACTGCTCTCGGCGAGGCGGTATCTGCCCTGTGCCAGGGCCTGGAACCGGAGACTGCCCAGCGGTTGGCTGCCGTGGCGGTACAGTCGTTGCGCCTGCTCTACATCGACGGCGCAGTGGCGGAGATACGCGGCGCCTGACCGTTCCCAATGGCGCGAACGCCGTCGGACGCGAACGCCGTCGGAGAGGAGAACCCGCCGGTCAGCGTCGCGTTACGGTTTAACCCAAGTTTCTGACCAGGCGATGCAGGCCGAACTGCTTTGAGCCGGCCCGCGCGCTTCCGGCGAAACCACGCCCGATAGCGCCGGCCCGCCCACCGTGAGTTGTGCGCTGCGGGCCGGTATGAAGCAGCTGTACACGCCGTGCGGCCGGCCGGCCACGCTGCCCGCCGGAACATTCAGCATAAAGGGCGTCAGGAAGTCATACCAGCTCAGCACCACGGTTTCGTCGGCGGCGGCCACGGTTTCGGTCCAGAAATTGGCCGGGTCGCCAGACTTGCTGAACTCCGCCGCGATCACCGGCAAACCAACGTCGGCGAACTCTGGGAACAGCAGGGTTTCGATTTCCCGCTGCAAATATCGGGTCAGCGCGATGTTGTCCGAATAGACGCGGATGGGGTTCTGAATAAGGTCTTCGCTCTTCAGAAACAGCGCGTGGCCGGCTCCGGCTGGCGACCACAACACGCGCCAATGACTGGAACGGGTCGTGTTGGGGCCGCCGGCGGAAGCCGACAGGCGGATGAATGAGTTTTCTCCAGTGAGTACGATTTGGTTGGGGTCGATGGGGCTGGTCATAGGAATCTCCACCGGATCAGGGGCGTAGGGTGGTTACGTCGTAGCGTTCGATACGGGTGTCGTCGGTGATGAGGATCAGGTCTTCGGTTTGCGCCTGGGCTACCAGCATCCGGTCAAAAGGGTCGCGATGAATGAGCGGGAGGCGGCCGGCGAGTTTGGCGTGGGCGAGCGATACATCCAGTGGGATGAGGTCGGTGGCATGGATAAATTCATCAGGCTCTATGAACAATGGCGGCAGCTTGCCAGATGCAACCTTGATTCCGATTTCCCACACGCTGACCACGCTGACAACGGATATGCTAGCCGGGTCTCTGATTATGGCGCCTATCTCTTGACTGAGACGTGAATCCCCCATAATCAGCCAAATCAACACGTGCGTGTCGAGCAGGTGGTTGGGCATCGTTATTTGTAAAAATCTTCAATGATGTCTTCGGGAGTGTCGCAGAAATCATCAGGTAGTTTGAACTCGCCACCAAACAGATCCGGGAATAGCCCCGGCTTTGGTGTTGGCCGGTAGGCGTCATGGGGTACCAGCTTTACCCAGGGTTGACCGTTCCTAAGTATGACAACCTCGCGCTGGAACCAAGCCTGCTGGGCCAGTTCTGCCATGTCTTCCGGGAGTTCGCTAACTTCGATGCGCATTTCCCTTACCTCACAGTTCCGGGAGTGATGGAAGTGGCGATTGAATCATTATAGCCCGTCGGCGGCGGCGCGCATGGTTTTGAGGTAGTCTGCGCTGGCGGATTGGAGCAGGCGTCCTACGGTGTTGTGGAAGTAGCGGACGCCGAGCTCCAGGTAGTGGGGAACCAAGTTGTCGGGGCAGCTGCAACCGGCGGTGATGCCGGACGCGGCGATTTGCTGGACGCCCTTTTCCACCAGGGCCTGTACCTCAGGGTGGGTTTGCTGTCCGGGATAGCCCATGCTCTGGGAAAGGTCGCCGGCGCCGATGAAGTAAACGTCAACGCCGGGAACTTTCACCAGTTCGGGGATGTTTTCGATGGCTTCCACTTCTTCCAGCATTAGACAGACCAGGGTGTTGCGATTGGCGTCGGCTACGTATTCCGGCGTTGCGCCGCTGAATCCGTATTCCGCCGGGCGGCCACCGCTGAACAGGCCCCGCTCGCCTTCAGGGTAGTATTTCACGGCGGACACCGCGGCCCTGGCTTCGGCGGCGGTGTTGACGTGGGGCACCTGCACACCCCAGGCTCCCCGGTCCAGGAAGGGCGCGATAATCTCGGGGCGGTTCCCCACCGGCCTCACTATCGGAGCCGTGCCGGCGTACTCGGCAGCGCGGATCATATCTTCGGCCAGGTCGATGGTGATGCTGCCGTGCTCGTTATCAATGAGCACCCAGTCATAGCCGAGGAAGCCCAACATCTCCACCACCGCCGGCGATGGAAAGGTGATCATGGAGCCGAAAACGGGGTTGCCGGCCTGTAGTTTTTGTTTCAGCGTATTTTCGCGCATGGTATGCCCCCTCAAATGGTATGCCCCCACAGAATGTTTCGCGAATGCTATGCCCCTTCGGGGTGGCAGTCAACACCGCCGCCGTTTGAGCGCAGGGTCATTCAATCCACCCTGTTGTCATTATTGTCATTGCGAGGAGCCCCCAACTCCAACTGTCATTGCGAGGAGCATAGCGACGTGGCAATCTCGATGAGGTTGAACACGCGTCGGCAAACCGGCGTTGCTATGGCGACGAGATTGCCACGCTGCGCTCGCAATGACACATTAAAGCGGGTACGCACGAGGGGCAACGATACCTGACGAGCGCACCGAAAACGTCTATAATTCATCCGAACTGCGGCTGCCTCAGCGTTGGCGAAGCCGATGGTAGTCAAGGAGACAGGAGCAAACCCGATATGCCAGTACGAGTTCTGGACGTTCACGCGCACATTACGCCAGCCAGCGCCTTGCGCGCCATGCAGAGCGGGGAAAACTGGTTCGGCGTAACCGCGCCAGCCCTCTACAATCAGCACCGCTACAACCCGCGCACATTCTGGACGCCGGAACAGCGCATCGCTGATATGAGGTCGCTGGGCGTTGATGTCCATGTGCTGTCCACCAACGCCAATATGTACTTCTATGACCTGGACACCGCGCAGACGGTGGATATGCACCGGGAGTGCAACGACTACGTGGCCCAATTGACCGAGGAGTATCCGCAACAGTTCGCCGGCCTGGCCAACCTGCCCATGCAGGATGTGGGAGCAGCCATCGAAGAGTTGACCCGCGCGGTGGAAGAGCTGGGGCTCAAAGGCGCCATGATTGGCGACCATGTGAACGGACGAAGCTTTGACGACCCGGTGTTCAACCCCTTGTGGGCCACCGCAGAACGGCTGGGCGCCATGTTCCTGATCCACCAGGGCGGGGACACCACCGTGTCGCCCCGATTGAGCCGCTACCACCTCCCCAATACCATTGGCAACCTGGCTGACCGCACGGTTACCTTTGCGGCCTTCGTTTTCGGCGGCGTGATGGACCGCTACCCCAACCTGAAGATCTGCCTGTGCCACGGCGGAGGTTACGCCTGTTTCGGCGCCGGGCGGATGGATCGCGGCTGGCAGGTGCGCCCCGAGGCGCGGGCCAACATCGACCAGCCGCCCAGCTCGTATCTGAACCGTTTCTACTACGACTGCCTGACCCACAGCGAAGCGGCATTGCGAATGCTGATCGACATGGCCGGCATCGAGCAGATCGTATTTGGCACGGACTGGCCGTTCGATATGTGCGCCGACTGGCCGGTGTCCTGGCTATTGGGGCTGCAAAGCCTGACGCGCGACGAAAAGGACGCCATCCTGTTCGCCAATCTGGAAAGACTGCTGGGCATCTGATGCACGGCTTGAGCCAAACACTATATCGCTGATTACCAAATCGCAGGAGGACACTTATGGGACTGAACGCTGACAACATTCGACTCAAGGCCATCAACCACATCACCTACAACGTGCGGGACAAGGATGCGGCGTTGAAGTGGTATCAAGAAGTGCTGGGAGTCAAGCAGATTCCCTCAATGGTAAACAACGACAACCTGTACTGGCTCCAGCTGCCCAGCGGCGCAATGGTTCACATCATCGAGAACCCGGACGCCCCGTCGGCCCCGTCGCACCATACCGCCTTCGAGGTTGACGAAATCGCAGCGGCCCGCGACGAACTGCTGAGCATCGGCGTGGAGTGCACCGACATCCAAACCCGTAACGATGGGCAGCAGGCGTTCTACTTCCACGACCCGGACCACAACCGCCTGGAAATCTGCACCAAGTCCGGGTTTGGCGTTCTGGTGTAGCGTCCGTCAGCCCCGCCCCGCGATCACGGCTGTCCCCAATAGCGGACAGCCGTTGTCTTGCCGAAGTCGCCGGGACTACTAACCCGGAGGCGGGTTACGGCCGGCCCATCGAATAGCGGTTCAGGATGCCGAGGTAGGCGCGCTGGCCCTCGGTGGCGATGGCGGTGCGGTCTGACATATATTCCGCCCATACGGACCGCGTGAGTGCGGTGGCTTTGGCTGCCGGCGTTTTCGGATTGGCCGGGTCCAGCGAGGCCAATCCCAACATTCGCGCCGCGATGGATCGGGGTGTGCGTTCCAGGGCTTCCGCCAGGGCCATTGCCTCCCGACTCTCCGGCAGCACCTTGCCCCGATAGAGGTGCAGCACCGCCAATTCTTCCGTCCGGGTCCATTTGCGCGGGGGAGGCATCGCAATCTCCTGCTGCTATGGGGTGATGTTAATACGTGCAATAATCTTTTCGGCCAGCACTCGGAAATCGGCGCGCGCGTCGGTAACTGCGGCGGCATGACTGCCGAAAGCCCCATCGGCGGTGGTCAACTTGAAAATAGGCTTGCGGTGTTCCTGCGCCATTGGCACCAAACTACGGTAGTGCTTCATCGTAGCAAGGGCGTTTTCCGCATCCTGTTCCGGCGTAGCGGCATAAGGGCCAGTAATGTTTTCCAACAAATTGCTGGCATATTCTCTTGGCATCCGATTGACCCATTTGTCATAGGCTCTTACCGGGCGATTCAGGCGGACGCTGTGTTGCTGAACCACGTAACCTATGGGCCTCATGTCGCCTAAAGGCAGAGTAAAATCAGATTCCGGCCAGTTGTCACGACGACGTTTCCAGTCTTGTCGCCAGCGACGCAGAGTAGGGCCCAGATTACGCAGTCCCTGAAGTGAGAACAAGTCTGCCCCCAATGGAACGACGACATAATCTGTGGCAATTAGCGCTGAACGGTTAATTGCCCCGAGGTTGGGGCCAACGTCAGCGAGTATGATTCTAGCTTCCGCTTGACTAGCTGCGTACTGCATTATGGTCGAGAATGCGGTCAATATTCGGAAGGGGCGATATAATCTGGTGGATCCCAGTGCATTAGGCCATTCCGAAGCCAACGTATCCTCGAATCCAGCCAGTGACAAATCCCCTGGTATCAAGTTTATGTTACCGTCAATCATAAGTTGCGGAGAAACTTGCTGGAGCGTGGGGTACTGCAAATCGCTAACCTCCATTAGCGGCTTCACGCATTCAAAAATGGTAGCGTCGGATGCGACAGCATCAGCACCATCGTCCCAAAGTGATTCCAGCCGCTCATCATCGAGAAAAGCCGCAGTAAGGTTCGCCTGCGGGTCCAGGTCGCAGGCCAGCACGTTGTAGCCCAAATCCGAGAGCATCCAAGCCACGTGATAGGCTAGCGAGGTTTTGCCTACGCCACCCTTGTTGTTAAAGAAAGTCAGCACTGGAACTGTCATCACCGTCTCCCTCTTATTATGCTGCCTTTGTCCGAATCACCACGGTGATAAAGTTACGTTCGGCGGTGAATTCTGGCTCGGGGTGCCCGGCATTTTGCAGCAAACGCCGCGCCGTTGGTATGCCAGCCCCAAAACGCTGCACAAACCCTAAGGTTCGCATCGCATCCGCCAAGTTTGGATTGCGATAATCGGTCAGCCCACTCCGTCCGAAATCGCCGGTGTTCATCACCCCGTAGGGGCCGCCGGGACTAGTAACCTCAATGCGGTCGCTGAACCAATTCACACGAACCGGTGAGTTGGTGGCCTCATAGGTGCGGTGCATAACCGCGTTGCGAACGATTTGCTGAATAGCCGGAACCGGGTAGAGTTCGTTGCTCCGTTCAACTGGAGCAGAGGTAAAGTCGATTGCAATCAGATTATGCGCCCGCAGTTTTTCGTCGATCCGACGCAGAACGTTTGGGACAGCACCACGAATATCCTCACTGTCAATGATAGCGTCCGATAGTTCCGTTCCATGAATGCACAGGAATTGTACATAAGCACCAGGCAAAAAATCCTGCGGGCTTTTGCCGACAACCAGTATCCCCATAATCGTAGCAACTGGATTATCTGCCGCCGCAATCATTTTCGTCGTCGCCAGCCGCTCCTCAAGACTGCGGTCGTTGGCCGCCAGCACATCGTCGGAAAATGCTTGAACAAGATACTCATTCTGGAATTGTACTAGGTCCAAATCGCGCAATCCGGTTGTCGGAATTGGCTGTAGGTCAAAGGGCCGGTCGCCGTGACGCCGCCGCTCGTTGAGAATTCGCTCGTCCTGCGCCGTTGCAATTCCGCGGCGTGGCCCAGTGCGAATATGTATTCTGCCCCGGTATCGTACGGGAGGCGAGTCGGACGGGTTTACCGTGAGTACCGCTACATCCTGACCTCGCAGCGTCCGTTTATCAACTGTTATCGACGGCGGAGGCAAGATGTTGCCGTCTGTTTTCATATCCGCCAGCTGCCGTAGCAGTTCGTCCGTAACCTCAATACTGATGATAGCGCGGTCGTTATCCCGCACACCCACGAAAACAAATCCCGGTTTCCCATGATTGGGCATATCGTTGGCGAAAGCACAAATGGCTTCTCGGATTGCGTTAGGAGCACTGCCAGACAGCGTCTCCTTGAACTCGATCCGGTCTGATTCTCCGTTGTCAATCAGGTGCAGGAGATCATCGTCCGTCAGGTATTCCATAACGGCCTCGCATAGGTCAAAGAGCCTCCCGTCTGAAACAAACGGGAGGCTCTTTGACCTCGGTTTTCTGCCTAACGCCCATCCAGTATGAACTCGGCAACCCGCTCGCCGATGGTCATGGAAGTTACGTTGGTGTTCGCGCGGATGCAGTCGGGCATGATGCTGGCATCGGCGACGCGCAGGTTTTCGATGCCTTTCACCTTCGCGAACTGGTCGACAACGGCCATCGGGTCGCTGTCCGGTCCCATCTTGCAGGTGCCGGAGATGTGCTGCGACGTGGTGACTTCCTGCGCAATCCAGGCGTCCAGCGCATCGTCGCTGGTCAAAGCATCGTCAGGCGGCTCGGTTCGCTCCTGGATTATTGATTCGAGCTCCGGATGCTCAGCCAGTTGCAGGCAAAGGCGCACGGAGTCCCGCAGCCGAACTCGGTCTGATTCTTCCTGCAGGTAGTTGTAGTCCAGGAACGGCTGCTGGTAAGGGTCGGTGGACTGTAGCCGCATATGCCCGGCGCCCTCGGCCAGCTGGATGCCGGCCGTCATCCGAATCCCCAGCGGAACCATACGGTCGCCGCCCTTGTTGATTCGCTCGGTGGCGAAAGACTGCATACTGATTTTCATGTCGTTACGCAGCTGCGAACCTTCGGCGGTGTACCGCAAAGACAATTGCGAGCGCGGCGCGAAACCGTCGAGTTCAAAATCGGGTACGGTTCGCCAGGTACACCACACGGTGGGATGGTCGCGCAGGTTCTGTCCCACGCCTGGCGCGTCCTGAATCACCGGTATCCCCATTTCGCGCAGGTGGTCGGCCGGCCCAACGCCCGAGAGCATCAGAATGTGCGGCGAACCGATGGCCCCGCTGCTCAGGACGATCTGGTCGCCTTCGGCGTCGAACACCTCTCCACCCGACTCCAGGCGGACCCCGGTAGCCTTGTTCCCGTCGAACAGGATGCGACGCACGTGGCAATTCGCCTTGATGGTCAGGTTGAGCCGGTGCCGCGATTCCGACAGATAGCCCAAGTTGGTACTCATGCGGATGCCGTTGGGGTTGTTGAAGGGGGTCGGTCCCACGCCGTAAGAGTCGGGGTGGTTGTGGTCCCAGGTCTCCGGGAAACCGGCGGCTACGCAGGCTGCGCTAAAGGCGTTCTGCGCCGGCATCCAGGTTTCGCGGGCAAACCGGTGCATGACGATGGGGCCTTCTCCGCCATGAAAATCGTCGTTGCCGTAATCAGTATCCGTTTCGATCCGCCGGAAGATTGGGAGCAGCTTGGTGTATCCCCATTCGTCGTTGCCCACGGCGGCCCAACCGTCGTAGTCCTCGGGCACGCCGCGCAGGAACACCTGACCGTTAATGGCGCTGGAACCGCCGGTAACCTTGCCCCGCGGCACCATGATTTCGTGTGAAGTGTCGGTGCCCTTGCCCACAAATTGCCAGTTGTGGTCGCTGACCATAATATCAATCTCGGTGTTGTAACCGAACTTGACCTCCTCCGGCAGATTTTCGAACTCCGGATAATCCGGGCCGGCTTCAATCAGCAGAACGTGCTTGCTGTGATCTTCGGTCAGCCGACTCGCAATAATGGAACCCGCTGAACCGGCCCCGATCACGATGTAATCGTACTTCATAATAGCTGTGCTCCTTGTGCCATTGCACCCGATGTGTCGCGATCCGATTTTGCCGCGGCGGAGGGCTAGTGGGATCGATGCCGTAGTTTACACGGCCATAATATACAGGGCACGGATATGCCGCAAGGGTATGCCCCACGAATGGCGCACCCACACCCAGTTGCTGAATCAGTGCATCACCAGCCCGCCGTCTACGTTGATAGTTTGGCCGGTGATGTTGCGGGCGCCGGGGCTGGCGAGGAAGGCGGCCATGGCGGCGATGTCTTCGGGGTCGTTGGCGCGGCCAATGGGGATGTTGGTGGCCCGCTGGGCTTGCAGCTCGGCCACCGATATGCCCCGTTCGGCGGCCCGCTGCTCCATCGTTGTGGCGGCCATCGCGGTAATGGTGGAGCCGGGGCAGATGGCATTCACGTTGATGTCGTGGCGGGCGAGCTGGTGGGCGGCGATGAGGGTCATGGCGATGACGGCGCCCTTGCTGGCGGCGTAGGCGGCGTTGGACGTGCCGGAGTAGCCCTTGCCGGCGATAGAGGCGATGTTGACGATGCGCCCTCCGCTGCCCTGCTCAATCATCTGTCGGGCGGTTTTCTGCATCACGAAAAACGCGCCGCGGGCGTTCACCCGGTGGATGCGGTCCCAATCCGCTTCGGTGATGTCCATAATGTCCAGGAAGCGGGTTACGCCGGCGTTGTTGACCAGAATGTCCACGCGGCCCAAGGCGCTCACGGTGTCGGCGATAACGCGGTCGATGCTGTCGACGTCTCCAATGTCAGCGGCGATGGCCACGCTGTTGCGGCCGGCAGCCTGAACGTCCGTGGCGGTCTCTTCCACGTTGTCGGCCATGATGTCGGTCACCGCCACATCCGCGCCGTCAGCGGCCAGGGCCAAAGCGGTGGCGCGACCCATACCACGGCCGGCGCCGGTAACCAGGGCAACTTTTCCTTCAAGGGACATAGTGGGTTCCTCCTTACTATAGTACGGGGTGTTGGGCGCCGGCGGATAACCGCGCGTCGGAGCAAGTGGCGCAGAACGGTTGTGCCACCTGGGTTGTTTCAAGGTTTCCGCACTTATGGCAGTACTGGTGAGTTCCGGCCCGACCGAATTTGCTGAAACAGGCCGGGCACAATGGCCGCTCTGCATCAAGCGCTTTCGGAGCGCCACACTCGATGCAAAATCCGTTGCTATTGATGTAGTTGGCAATCCAGGTAGCTTCCGGGGATGTTCGGGGCCGGGTAGGCTGCCGGGTGGCTGTATTGCGTCTCTCCGACCCGGCCCCGGGTCCGGCGACGCCATTGGATGCGCTGATTCCACCAGCCAGTGTTTTGATGTATGAATCAATCTCCCGGCGCAAATCGGCATCGCGAATGAGCAGGCCAACCTCTCTGGAATAGGCGGCGGAGGTCTCAAGCAGATTCATCGTGGTGAGCAGCGTGGTCTTCTCGTTGGAGTAAATCTTGGAGTGGAGCATCCGCACCGGAATGCCGTCAATCCCATTGTAGTCGGCGACCGGATTGGCTTCGTCAGACCGGTAATACATGATGATGTTTACGCCCCGGTTCTGAGCGGCTTCCAGCTCCCGTTTGAGATGCCCCCAGTGCTTGTTATATGGCGATACCAGCGTGATTTGGCGCCGGGCTTCTGCGATAATCCTCATCAATGAATCGGCGATTTGCCAATCCATGAGGAATTCAATCGACTTGCGGGAGCGGCCAAACATAACGACTTACCAGCTGATACACCCCGTTGCTACAACGCGCGCAGCAGTTCCTGATAGTTTTCGCCACCGGTGCGTCGCAGCCGGTTGTCAGCCAGCACTTCCAGGTCTCCGGTGTCTTGCAGCAATTCGATGTGGGCCACCACTTCGGTCAGTGCGGCGAAGAAGTTGCCGCCCTCCAGTTTGCGCCGTTCAAAGGTCAAACGGGTTACGTCTTCCAGGGGCTGTGGCTCCGGTCCGGCGGTTACCAGGATTCGGCCCAGGCGCCGCGCGTGGAACCGGATAATGTCGGCGGCGCGTTGGGTGGTCTGGAAGTTGAACTTGTGGTTGTTGTACAGGCGGTGCGCCGGCAACACGGCCACTTCCGGCCCCAAATCGGCAACGCGTTGCAACGACCGCAGGTAGGTAAGCAGACCATACGAGTCCCCTGGATCCTGATAGTGGGACGGCAGGTTGTTCCTCACCTCGTTCGGGTACTCGGTTTTCATCGTGGGGTGTGGGCTGATTTCAGGCAAAACGTGGTCGCCGGTGAATACGATGCCGCCCCCGACCCCGTTGCCAATCACGGCGCAAATCTCGTCGGGCGAATGACCGGGGGCGTGCATATAGCGCAATTCTCCCTGCTGCTCGCCGGCGGCGATGTGATGGCCGACGTGATGGGTTTTTCGGGACGCCATGTAGCGATTGCGTTCGTCACTGTCGGAGGGACTGAAGCCGTTGGCCCGCGCCGTTTCCCACATCGCTTCTTTGATGGCGGAGCTGGCCGACAGCTGCAAGTCGCGCGGATCGAACGGCAGCAGGGGCTGATAGATGTCGTGGGCCCAGAGTTCCGCGCCCGACGTTTCCATCAACCGCGCCACGCCGTCATCGTGGTCAGCGTGGCCGTGGGTGATGATGACCCGCTCCACATCGGCCGGCTCCAAACCGAACAGTCCCATGCCGGATTGCAACAGGTCGAATGAGAAAGCGGCGCCCGGGTCGATGAGGGTTAGTCCCTCGTTTTCGAAGATGTACGCCCAGGTGGGGCCGGTGTGCGAATGGCCTTCCTGCGGCACCGCCACAGTGTGGATGCGACGCCCCTGGGGGTCGGTGAGGCCCAGCACCATGCCATTGCCGGCTGAGTCTCCGTTGCGCAGGACGTCAATCTCCGTAAAATAATCGGCCATCGCGAAACGCCTCCATGCAGCGTATAGTGTTCAAATTGCCAGGTTCCAACGAAGTATTATAACCGCTAATCGGCATTCGCGTAGGTATGATAAAATGGCGCAAGTATATGACCCGGTAATGTGTCGCACCGTTTCGAGGGTAGATGATGACTTCAATCGCAACTACAATGCTGCCCTACATCCGGCAGGGGAAAATCGACTACGCCAGTCTTGAATACGACCCCAACGAACCGGAGCCGTTGCCCGAAGGTATGGAACAAGAACCCGTCATACAGGAAATCCTCGGCATCCTCGGCAGTCGGTTCACCGATTTCGGGCTACGCCCGGATAACTTTCTCAGCAGCAATACTATCCTCTGCTATCATCCCGCCAATCTCAATGTGCGAGTGCAGCCCGACATATACCTGTCTTTCGGTGTTGACCAGGCTGCCATTCGCCGGCGGAAACTCTACCTGCCCTGGGAGGCCGGCAAGCCGCCAGACTTGGCGCTGGAAGTAGCTTCTGAAAGCACCAGCCGCCAAGACATCATCGCCAAGCCTGGCATCTACGCTGCCGTGGGCATCTCCGAATACTGGCGGTTTGACCCCAGCGGCGGCGAGTATCACGGGCAGCCGTTAGCCGGGGGACGCTTGCAGGACGGCGCATATCGGCCGGTTGAATTGACCACCGAACCCGACGGAATACTCAAGGGATACAGCCCGACTCTGCAACTGGCTCTGTGCTGGGACGAAGGCTGGCCGCGGTTCTACGACCCGGCGACGGGAACTTATCTGGAAAACTGGCGACAAGAGCGGGCAGCGCACGAGGCGGAGCAAGGGCAGCTCCGAGCTAGGATACGGCAGCTTGAAGATGAGCTGCGGCGACGGCAATCGGAAAGGTAACCCCGGCCAGTATGAGACGTTGCTGTCTGGCATCCTACTTACTTAAGCGATCACTATGCAGAGCGCGACGCGAGCCGATGATTTGCGGCGGTTCTATGAGACATTGGCTACTCTTGAACGAAAGGTCGGAGGAGCGCGGACTCTCGCGGATTGCTCCGGCGCAATGCACTGGCCGGCCCGAGGCGTTTATTTCTTTCGGGAACCGCGGGAGGAATGCTCTGACGGAGTTGCCCCGCGCATCGTGCGGGTTGGGACTCATGCGCTGAAAACCGGCGCACACAGCACGTTGTGGGGACGGCTTAAGCAGCATCAGGGAACCAACCGCCCGAAAGGCGGCAATCACCGCGGCTCAATCTTCCGGTCTGTAGTCGGGAAGTCGTTGATGGAACGGGACGGTGTATTATGTCCGTCGTGGGGGCAGGGTAGTTCCGCGCCCCGCGCCGTCCGGGAATCCGAGGTATCTTTAGAGCAGGGAGTCAGCGTTGTTATTGGCGCAATGCCGTTGCTTTGGCTGGCGATAGATGATGCGCCCGGGCCGGATAGCCGGCGGGGATACATCGAGCGCAACGCCATCGCGCTGCTCAGCAATTATGGCAAATCTCCCCTTGACCCACCCTCGCGCGGCTGGCTCGGTCACTGGTGCGACCGCGAGCGGGTGAAGGAGTCCGGGTTGTGGAACTCCAACCACGTTGACGAGCAGTACCAGCCCGATTTCCTGGAAACCCTGGAATCTACCGTAGCGGCAGTGGAGTGAGTCTGATGATTTTCGTTATCCAGTGCGCCGGCAGCAAGGAAAAGGGGGCGGGTACACTCAGGCGGGCAAACGGCTCGCCGGTTATGTTCCTGGCGAGACCTGAAGAGATGCCCGACCACCGGGAGTACGTGTACGCGCATCCGGACGACATGGCCGAATCAGGCGTTTCCTGGAGAGACCGGTTGCTGGAGTACAACAGGAACCCTGGCTCCAATCTGTTCAATCTCCTTCCGGCGTGGCAGCTTTACCAGAATCCAGCCTATTCCCGGCTGGTGCGAGCTTATGGCTCCGATCGCGTGTACATACTCTCTGCCGGGTGGGGGTTGATTAATGCCGACTTCCTAACGCCGGCTTACGACATCACTTTCGCTGCGAGTGGCGAGAGAGGAATTCGGCGAAACAAAAGAGCCCGCTTTAAAGACCTGTGCCAGTTTCCTGAGGCATCCACAGAGCCAATCGTGTTTTTTGGTGGCAGGAACTATGTGCCACTGTTTTGTGAACTGACGCAGGCCCTCGATTGCCGGAAGATTGTGTTCTACAATTCCAGTAACCTCCGTGCGCCAGGATGCCAGTTGCAAAGGTTCGAGACTACGGTGCGAACCAATTGGCATTACCAATGCGCCAATCAGTTTATTGATGGCCTGATTAAAGTTCGCTGACTTGGCAATCGCCCCATCACCCGTGCGCCGCTGGTGGACGGGTTTGCTTAAGCGGTGAACCTTGCGGTAGAGCATAGTCATAGCGCAATCAGTGGGTCGTCGTCGGGCGTGTAGTTGGTATAATGCCGGCGGGATGCTCCCGTTATCAGACGGGCAGGAGGGTTTGCGATGCGGTTGGAAGGCAAGGTAGCGCTGATTAGCGGGGCGGCCAGTGGTGTGGACGGCGAGTTGATGGGATTCGGCGGCGCGGCGGCTCGTATGTTCTGCAACGAGGGCGCCAGGGTAGTGCTGGGAGACATCAACACCGAGGGCGGCGAACGCACCGCCGCGCAACTCCGGGCGGCCGGCGGCGACGCCACCTTCGTCAAGCTGGATGTTACGAACGAGCAGGACTGGATTGACGCAGTGGCTGCCACCGTGTCGGCCTACGGCAAGCTCACCGTGCTGGTCAACAACGCCGGCACCAGCGCCAGGTACACCGTCGAAGAGACGACCGAAGCGGCCTGGGATGGGCAGATCGACGTACACGCGAAAGGCACGTTCCTGGGCACCAAGCACGCCATTCCCGAAATGCTCAAAGAGGGCAGCGGCTCAATAGTCAACATCTCGTCGATTTACGGTATTGTTGGCAGTCCCACCTCCACGGCTTATCACGCCGCCAAGGGCGCCATCCGACTGTTCACCAAGTCAGCGGCAATCCAGTACGCCGCTGACAACATCAGGATCAATTCGATCCACCCGGGATATTGCCACACTCCCCTAACTACCCAGAGTTACGAAAACGAACGGCATTTCGCCTGGATTCAGGAGCGCATACCCATCGGTCGCGTGGGCAACGCCAATGACATCGCCTACGGTATAGTTTTCCTGGCCTCCGATGAATCTTCGTTTATGACGGGGTCTGAGTTGGTAATCGACGGCGGTACCACGGCGCAGTAGTGGCTGGACCGAATCAGGACGCATCATGGTTGCATCGAAAGATCGAGTTTTGCTCAAGCAGGATGGCGTGCTGGTTACCTACGAACGCTTTGTGGAACCCGAGGGTAGGGAATACCGCATCGAGGATATTCAGTCGGTGGAGCTGCAGGTTGTGGAGGAGGAATCGGAGCGCCCGCCGATCCGGTGGTTTCGCACTGTGGGCGGCTCCGCAGTAATCGGTGCAACCCTGGCGCTGGTGGGCGGCTTTCAGGGGCCCTGGCTAACGGCCGGCATCATGGTTGTGCTGGTTGGCGTGGCGATAGTCTGGTGGGGCAACCGCATCCGCTCCAACAAATTCAAGGTCTATCACGTCGTCGTCACACTGCTGCCCCACCGGGAAAACCAGCAGGAGCACCGGATTATTTCCACCACCAGCCGCGTATTCGGCGAACGCCTGCAGGTAGTTCTGAAACGGGCCATGATCGAACGCCCGGCCCGCTACGAAAATCCATAGCGTTCCCCAGGCAGGGCCTTTCGATTATCGGAAGGTAGCGGCCAAAGGTGAGTTGGCGACAGCGTTGGTCGATACGGCTACGAGATTGCCACGCTGCGCTCGCAATGACATTGGGGGACAATCGAAAGACCCTGGTTCCCCCGGCCGAATCAGTGGCCGCGAATCGGTGTTTACTCTACCGTGCTCACGTCACCGTGCTCACGTCAATCACTACCTTGCCCACCGTGGCGGCGCGCACGGCCTCGTGCGCCCCGGCGGTGTCTGCCAGGGGGAAGTGCGGCCCGTCCATACCCACCAGTTGACCATCCGTAAGCCATCGGTTCGTGTCGTTGACGGCGGCAGTTTTGGCGTCCTCCGGCATATCGTAAACCAGCACATGGCGGACGTTGACGTTGCTGACGGGGAAGTCAAACCGGGGCGCCGGCCCGTCTCCGCCGGCGTAAATGGCAATGCTGCCGCTCCGCTTGATAACCTGCCGACTTACGGCGAAATTGCCGGAGTAGTCAACTTCGATGATGAGGTCAACGCCCGCTCCGTCGGTGATTTCCAGAATACGCGCCGCCGTGTCTTCGGAGCGGTAATTGACGGTGAAGTTTGCTCCGGCTTGTCGGGCGATGTCCGCCTTGGCAGCTCCGCTAACCGTGCTGATGATGCAGCCTGCGCCGCCAATCCTGGCCATTTGCAACGCCATATTGCCCACTGCGCCGGCTCCGCCGGGCACCAGCGCCGTTTTGCCGGCCACCGGCCCGTCGGCGAAAACACAGCGGTGGGCCGTCATTGCGGGCACACCCAACCCGGCGGCCAGGGTAAAATCGATGTTTTCCGGCAGCGGTACGGCGCGAATTGCGGGCTGCACGGTTAATTCGGCTGCGGTTCCAAACGGTCGCCCGATTTGCGACTGGTACAGCCACACCCGTTCACCGATCCGGCTGGCGGGAACCCCATCGCCCACCTGGTCGATAATCCCGGCTCCATCCTGATTGGGGATGATTCTGGGAAAGTTGATCCGGGCAGTGGATCCTTGACGCCGCTTCCAGTCCGAAGGGTTCACGCCGGATGTGGCGACTCGCACGCGCACTTCACCGGGGCCGGGTACCGGGTCAGGCAGCTCCCCAACCTGCAAAACCGACGCAGCTCCGTTTTCTTCATACCATACCGCCCGCATGACAATCCCTCCCGTTATTGCTCGCCACATCGCGCCGAACCCGGCATCGAGCGACTCGAATGTAATGCGGTAGCGGACACCGTGTCAAACCGCCCACAGCGCGCCCGGTCAACTGGCGCGGGCCGTTACCCCCGACGGCGGCGGATTGCCAGCAGCGAACCCAACCCGACCGGCAGCGTGAGCAACGCCAACGCTGACAGTTCTATGCGTAATTTGGCGCCCTCTGCCGGCGCCGGCGCATTGCACCCTCCGGCGGGTGTCGGAAGATCCGTTGTGGTCCGGGTTGGCGGCGGCGAAGTGTAGGTTGGCGCTGCCTGTACTGCCGGCGGCGGGGTGTCCGTGGGTGACTCGTTAGGCGCCGGCGGGATGGCCGTTGGAGAACCACCGTTGGGCCGGCTGGTGGCGGGCACTTGCAAGGGCGGCAGGGCCGGCGTAGCCAGGGACACTGCCGACAACCCCACGGATTGCCGCCACTGGTTGTCGAGCTCGTGGATGGTCAGGGCGTAAGCTGCTTCCAGGGCTTTTCCCGTGGCGCGTAAGGTTCGCAACCTGGTAAACAGGTCAGCCATCTGGTCAGGGCCGTAGGTATCGAGCATGAACGACACTACCGAGTAGCCCTGGCCGTAGTTGCGGAGGGTCTCGGCGGGAGTACCGGCGAAGGTTGCCAGTCCGGATAGCGGTGGCACTTCGTTGCGCTGGATTGCGCGGGTAATGTAAACATCGAATTCACTGTCCGGGTCGCGCTCGGAATATACCGCCAGACCCTCGTTCAACCAGGCGTCAACGCCGGTGTAGGCAGAGCCGGCAGCATCGGCCACCAGGAGGTGTGTGAATTCGTGGGCTGCGGTGGACAAGATGTTGCTCAATGACCCATCGACCAGCAGGGTGCGCTCGTTGGTGAATGCTTTGCCCAGTGTCCGCAATTGTTGGTCCGCCACTCGTGAGGCCGGTTGCAGGGCGTCCTGCATATGGCTGTAATCGGAATAGACTACGATGCTCATCGGTTCGGTGAGGTCAACCCCCAGGATCGGCGCCATGAATTCGTAGGTGTCGGCGGCCATGTTCAGCACGGCGTTGGCGCGAGTTTCCGACTGATCGTTGTGGTGGTAGTAATAGACGTTGATCAGCCCTGCTGATGCGGTTTGCCAGTCAAGCCCGGTGTTCAGATACACAACCGATTGCGGCGCGGTTTCCGTGCTGGCCCCGTCGGCCGTGTTAATTTGAAAATAGTAAGACAGCTGCGTGCCGGTGGGGATATATTCATTGGCGGTCTTGCTTCTGAACAACACCTCTCCGGAGATGGATTGCCCCGGCTCAAATTCCACGCTGCGGTAGCTACTGAGGCTGGTCTGACCCAGCTTTCGCACGTAAACCCGTATTTCTTCAATCCGGCTCTCGCTGCTGGCCGAGATGTGGAACCGCAAACCATCCGGGAACTGATTCTCAACGCCATGTGCGGTAATGGAAACATTGCTTTGAGCTGAGCTGTGCTGCGGCAGCCCAGCAGCAAGCCCAGCAGCAAGGCCAGCGGCGAGGATGGCGACCAGCGCGACGACAACGATGTACGGCTTTTTCACAGTTGACTTTCCCGGTGTTAGCCTTGTGCTTCTGATACGCTCTGCGATGGCGTCGGGATTTCCGGAGCGGGGACAAAGTTGAGCTGTAGCCGGGTGCCAGTAGCCAGCGCGACTTTGTGCAGCGTTTTAGTGGACGAGTGTCCGCGTCCACTTTCCAGGCGTGCGATTACCGACTGTGTCGTATCCATACGCTTTGCGAGTTCAGACTGGGTAAGGCCGGCGTGGGTGCGGGCCCGAATCAGCGCGTCGGCCAGTTCAAACTCTGGGGCGAGGGCTTCGTAGGCAGCTCGATACTCCGCACTCTGACTCCATTTGCGGTGCAGCTCACTAATTTTGGTCATTGCAGAACCTCCTGTGCCCTTTGCATAGCCAATTTAGTTTCATCGTATGATTCTCCCAAAATCTTATGGTCATAATATAGCATAAATGCGATAATACTGCTGTCGTGTCCTGTCCTTGACCAGCGTTGTTGCCTGGCCTAAAATCTTACCGTTGCGATGACTGGCCGGATAATTTGACCGGATGCGAGTCGTTGCTCATCATCCTTGCAATTGCGGTGGCAATCTATGCCCATCAAAGTTGGCCGCGTGCCATATCTGGAAGCCGAACCGTTCTATTTCGATATGGAGCGCCGCGGCATGGAATTGAGCGTCACTACCCCCCGTCAATTGGGCGACGCCCTGGCCAACGGAGAGCTTGATGCTGGCCCGGTCCACCTCGCGGATGCTTTCCGCCTGGAGGCGGATTTCGAACCGGTCAGCGGATTTTGCATCGCGTCCGTCCGCCGCGCCAACAGCGTGCTGTTGTATTCTCAAAGCGCGCTGGAAGACTTGGGCGGCGTAACGATTGGCGTTTCCGACGAAGACGTTACTGCCACGCGCCTCCTTGAAGTGCTGTTGCGCCAGAAATACGGTGTGCAACCCGGTGAGTTCGCGCCCCGCCCCGGTGATGTCAACAGCCCCAACGAGTCCTTCGACGCTTTTTTGCTCATCGGCAACCGCGCGTTGCGCCGGCGGCGTGGCATTCGGGGAATCCCGCACCGGATTGACCTGGGCGAAGAGTGGATGAACTGGACCAACCTGCCCTTTGTGTTCAGCCGGTGGGTAATGCGGAAGTCATTGACAGACCGCGAAAAAGCCCTCATCGAGGACGCCCTCTACGTGGGTCTCGAAGAAGGCGTAGACGGGCTATATCATCTGAACGAGCCTCGTGATGAGCTGCTGATGCTGCCGCGGGACGTGGTGGAATTCGTGCAGGGCATCCGGTACTACGCTGGCCGCTCCGAGCAGTTGAGCATCGACCGGTTCCGCGAGTGCTTGCAGCAATTGGACGGCTGACTTTCGTTTGCCAGCCCCGGGTGGTTGCGCCGCAATGGTTCTAACGCGTCGCAACGGTTTGCATCGCAGTGGTTAAGGTAACCGAGCGGTGCAGCGCGTCCACCGGCCGGCCGGCGTTTATCTGCGACTACTCCCCGCCGCGATCCGGACGTAGGTGCGACATCCCCCCGCCACCGGCGGATGCTGACTTCATCTCGGTGGCCTACAACCCCGGGTGCGCGGTTCGCGTCAACTCGGTGGCATTGGCCGCCGCGCTGCAAAGCCGCCATCACGCCCAAACCATTTTCACCTTGGCCACGCGGGATATGAACCGACTGGCGTTGCAATCGATGCTGCTGGGGGCCCAGGTTCTGGAGTTGGAAAATGTCATCGTGGTGGCCGGCGATCCCTTTAGTCCAGCAGATAACAGAGCGGCTACCGTCAACGATTACCGACCCACCGACCTGATTGGGGCGATAACAGACTTGAACGCCGGGATTGACTACCGAGAGCGCAGATTAAGAGCGCCGTCGGATTTTTGCATCGGCGCTACGGTAGACTTGGGACGCGGCATTGCTGCTGAGGCGCAGTTGGCGGCTGATAAGGTGGCTGCCGGCGCACACTTTCTGATTACGCAGCCGGTGTTTGAGCCGGATGACGTGGCGCGGTTCAGGGACGCTTGTCGGGTGGCTGCGGGCAATGTGATGGACGTGCCGGTGTTCTACGGAGTGGGGTTGATGGAAGCAGAGGGAATATCCTTCGCCGGTGTGCCGCAGCACGTGCACCACGACTTGGCCGCCGGCCGTTCGGGCGTGGATATTGCGCTGGAGGTTTGGGAGCGGTTGCGAGGGGTTGGCGTCAACGACTGCTATCTGGTGCCGCCCATCCGCCGCAGCGGAGCCAGGGACTATGAGGCAGCGCGGGAGTTTTTGGCACAGGCGAGGCGGTAATTCCCCTGATTCCTCGAGGTGCGCCCGCAGTTTCCGATGCGCGCAACCGGCCATTCGTCGGATTGCGCCAACCGCGTAAAGGCAGCTTACCCAGCCAGTCGGGCCAAGGACAAAACGATCGCCACGGACATTCCGGCAAATCCCAGCAAGACTGCGCCAATCAGTCCCACGGCCCACTTGGCGATGCCGGTTTTGAAATCGGCCATAGCCACTTTGACGTTAGCCAGTTCGTTGCGAACTTCGGCAAGTTGGCCGGCTAGTGCAGCCAACTTGCCGTTCATTTCGTTTCTGATCTCTTGCAGGTCGGCTTTGGTTGCTAGCTGGCCGGTTATGAGGTGGGCGATTTCCTCGGCGAAAGCCTCGGCTTGCTCCTGGGGGATGCCAACATCCCGTAAGCGACGCTGCATACGCAATATATCCAATGTCATAACGGTGTCTTCCTCCTAATTGTCGCGAAAAGGATTGTTGACAACCCCCTACGTCGCCAGCAGGCAGATGCAGCCGGCGCGCCGATTTGGTGATGGCTAATCAAAGCCGGCGAACCGGGTGGTTTCGGATAAGAGATTGCACTCATAATCCCAAACCGTTTGCACCTCGGTGATGCTCTCCGTTCCAAACGCATTCTTGCGCGAAACCGGGTAGTAGTAGGTCTTGGGGAAGGATTCCGACGTCGCGGCGTATTCTGAAATCCACCCAAAGCGAGCATCAGTGTCATTCCACACGTCGAGATCACCGTATGCCAAGTGGTTTATGCCAAAGACGAAGCCTGCACTGCCGCATTTTGCTATTTCCCATTCGTCCATCGGGGTTGGAGTTTCATCCGCAGAATCGTCGACTGTCGCCAGGCAAACGCCGCAAGTGATTGCGAAAATTACAAAAAGCCCCAGTATGGCAAGGCAACCCCACTTTGCGTGGCTACCCCGTTCGGCTGCCCTGCTTGCTCAGACATTCTTCCTAGTCATCTTGCCTGACGATTAGCGAACTACGGCCCCCAGGGAGGTTCCGCCGCCACGTCGCCATCGCTAACGATGTCCACCACCGCCGGACGGTTGGCGCTTACGGCCTGATCCAGGGCCGAGTTGATCTGGTTGGGATCGGTTACACGGATGCCGAGCGCGCCCATGGATTCGGCAATCTGGGCAAAGTTGGTGTCGGTGAACCGCCACAACTCGTCGGGATTGCCCTCACGCCCCACGTAGGCCGCTTCGTCGCCCCGGCGATCCTGATTCAGGCCGCCGTTGTTGTGGACGACGATGACCGCATTGATGCCGTAGCGCACCGCGGTTTCCAACTCGCCGATGTGGTACCACATCCCGCCGTCGCCGGTCCAGCAGACCACCGGCCGGTCGGGTACGCCACACTTGGCGCCCAGCGCAGCGGGCAAGCCCCAACCCAGCGAGCCGGCGGCGCGCAGGTACGACTGGCCCGGATGTTGCATTTCAACCATGCTGCCGGTCCAGATGCCGGCGTGGCCCGTGTCAGCCAGCAGCACTGCATCGGAAGGCAGGAAGTTGGTCAGTTCCTGGCAAAGCCGCTCCGGGCGAATCGGAACCGCGTCCGAGTTGAGCAGGGGTTCGTTTTCGTTCCGCCAATTCTGGACGTGCTCTTGCGCTTGTCCTACCCAACCGGCGTTCCCGCCGGTCGGTTCCAGCACGTCGATGAGCCGTTGCAGCGTCCGCTGGGCGTCGCCCTGCAAGCCGTAGGTTCCTGGATATGACCTGCCCAGTTCAGTGCCGTCAATGTCAATCTGAATGACGGGTGTGCCGACCGCCGGGATACGCCAGTCCAGCGTTACCTGGCTGCCGGTGTGGCTGCCAATGAAGAGCACCAGATCGGCTTCGGAAACCACCCGGTTCGCCGACCACCTGGAATAGCTGCCCACCACGCCCACTGAAAGCGGATGATTCTCCGGTATGCAGCCTTTGGCATTGAGGGCGGTGGCTACCGGAATGTTCATCATCTCGGCCAGTCGCACCACCTCCGCCTCGGCCCCCGACGCGGTGACGCCGCCACCGGCGACAATCACCGGGCGTTGGGCCTGGGACAGCAGCCGGGCGGCCTCGCGGACGCGCTCCGGCTCCGGTTCGGGGCGGAACGCCGGGCGTGAGGTGAAGGAGTCTTCAACCACCACCTCCATGTCTGCCTCGCCGTCCGTAATGACATCACCGGAGATGCCGGAGAAATCTAGATGTGCCGGCAGCGTCTGGCCGCTGGTTACTTCGCGGAACGCCTGACGCAGCAGATGGGGCAACTGCTCCACCGATTCAACCTCGGCGCTGTACTTGGTAACCGACGCGAAGGGTCGCGAATGCTCGATCTCCTGATAGGAGTTACGATGCCGGTGCATCGGCGGGCGGTGCCCCGTAATGGCAATGACCGGGGACACGCCCAGGTAGGCATCCTGCAAACCGGCGGCAAGGTTGGCGGCGCCCACCGATTGCGCGAAACAGAGACCCGGTTTGCCGGTAACCCGGGCGTAGGCATCGGCCATGTAAGCGGCCGACTTCTCGCCATGACTGATGATGCGCTTGATGCCCACATCTTCCATTTCCATCAACGCCCTGCGGATGATGGCTGGAACGAAGAAAACGTGGGTGACACCGTATTCCCGGAGGGTTTCGGCGAGGAAACGCGCTCCCGTCATCCTTGGCATCGGTTGGCCTCCTGATTGAAACCGGCCGGGCGATTGCCGCCCGGCCAGCAGTGTGAGCGAAGGGAATTGTGCGGTTCGGCGGTTAGACGCCGCGCTCGTCGAACACCTCTTTGGCAACGCGAACGGCGTTGGCAGCCACCGGCCAGCCAGCGTAAAAGGCCATGTGCGCAATGACTTCCGAAATTTCCGAACGGGTAACGCCGTTGTCCAGGGCGCGCCCAATGTGTCCCCGCAGCTGGTCGGTGCGGTAGAGAGCGGTCAGCGTGGCCACGGTGATGAGGCTGCGGTCGCGCTTCGATAGTTCGGGGCGTTCCCAAACGTCGCCAAACAAAACGTCGGCGGACAGTTCGGCCAGTTTGGGAGAAACTTCCTGCATTACGGTTCGGGCGGCTGGCTGCGTCATGATTGCTCCTTGTGTGATCTTGGCAAAGTCGGTTGGTTTAGAGTCGGTAGGTTAGAGATCTGGCATGGCTTAGTTTCAGGCGCAGTATATTACGGAACCGTCGGCGATGCCAGCAAAACGGCCCCTCGCGAAACCGCCAGAGGGGCCGAAGCAGCGCCAAGTTTCCGGGAACAATGGTCAGACGGGTCTGAACATGGGCAGGCTGATGTTATCGTCCAGCGCTTCAAATTCAACGGCCACTGCCATTCCACACTGCACGGCAGCGGGGCGGATTTCGCCTTCCTGGAACTCGATGCCAACCAGATGGGTGGGGATTCGGGCGCCCTCTGCCAACTCCACGACGGCGGTGATGAACGGTACTTTGTCGCGGAAGGCGGGCGTTGGGGCGCGATGCACGATGGCAAAGGTGAGCAACGTGCCGCGACCGCTGCTCTGGATCCACTCAGTATCACGGGAGAAGCAATCCGGGAAAGGGCAAATGTCTCGCGGGTAGAAATAGGCCCGGTTGCAGGTGGTGCAGCGGCGGAGCCAAAGCTCGCCTGCTTTGCACTTTTCCCAATAGAAATCAGACTCCGGCTGCGGCGCCGGCGGCGTGATGGCGGGGGCTGGCTGGGTCATCTCAGTAGTCTCCCGTGGCAGTATGGGTTAGTTATTTGCAGTGTAAGGATAGCGATAGAATCAGCGGGGCGCAACCGTTGGGCAGTGGGGGAATTTTGGCATGGATGTACAGGATTTGCAGGATGGGTTATCGTTTCGGATAGGTTGGGACGGGTTTTCTGGCGGGTGCCGAGGAGTATGGGCGTATGAAATATGGGCGTATGAAAGTGGGAGTTATGGGCGCCGGCAGCATTGGCGGTTATTTCGGCGGGATGCTGGCGCGCGGGGGACACGACGTTACGCTGATCGCGCGCGGCGAGCACTTGGCCGCCATCCGCAGCAACGGCCTCAGTATGCAAACCGAGGCCGGCGATTTCGTGGTGCGCTGCCAAGCCACCGACCGCCCCGCGGAAGTGGGCCCGGTTGACCTGGCGTTGCTGACCACCAAAACCTACCACAACGTGGCGGCGGTGCCCGCCATGGCGCCGATGATCGGGCCTGACACCGCCGTGCTCTCATTGCAAAACGGCATTGATTCGTACCGGCCCGTGGTTGACCGGTTCCCTGACGCCATCGTGCTGCCCGGCGCGGCCTACATCGAGGCCGGCCGACTTGGGCCGGGAGCCGTCCGTCAGGGGGGAGCGGTGGTGCGAATCGTTGCCGGCGGTGTGCGGAACAGTCCTGCCGCCCACGGTCAACGCGCCGCCGCAATCTGCGCGGCGTTGCGCGATGCGGGCGTGCCAGCGGATGCCTCCGACGACATCGCGGTAACTCTGTGGACCAAGTTTCTGTTCATCGCGACCATGGCCGGAGTCACTTCGTTGGCACGCGAGTTTGTGCACGATTTGTTCCCCCTACCCGAATGGCGCAAAATCTTCAGCGGGTGTATGCGCGAGATCGAGGCGGCCGGCCGCGCTTCGGGCGTGGACCTGGCGCCCGACGTGGTGGAGAGCACGCTGGCCTACATGGAATCGGCCCAAAGCGCGATGCGGGCGTCCATGCACGATGACCTGATGTCGGGCCGGCCGCTGGAACTGGAAGCCCTGAACGGGGCGGTGGTGCGCGCCGGCGAAGCGTCCGGCTCCCCAACACCCATCAACGATGTTATTTACGCCGCGCTGAAACCCTATGCCGCCGGGAGGGTCTAGCCGTCGGTTCCGGCGAACCGTCCCGGCGAGCAGGGCGCAATGTCCCAGTCGGTGGCGTCGGCGACGATAAGGTCGGCGATGGCGGAACCGATACCCGGCGCCAGCAACAACCCACTACGGCCCGTACCCGTGGCCAGGTAAACATTGGTCAGGTTGGGCGCCCGCCCGACGATGGGCAGCCCGTCGGAGGTCAGGGGACGCAGGCAGGAGGTGTGGCCCTCAATGCCAGCGTCCGCCAAAGCCGGTATCACCCGGCGCAGGCTGATTAAAATATCATCGCGGCCGGCAGCGGTGGGGTTGTCGTCAAACCCCACATCTTCCTCGGTGCTGCCGGCCCACAGCAGGCCGTCGCCTTTGGTAATGGCATAGTAATCGCGCCACCCGAGGTACGTGGACAGCGCCGGGCCACTCGTCTGCAGTCGCACAATCTGACCCTTGAGCGGACGGATGGGCACGTTCGCGCCCAGCCAGTCTGCGGCATCACCCGACCACGGCCCGGCGGCGATGACCACGGCCCCGCAAGGGACGGACTCCCCCCCTCCAATAAAACGGCGACTGCTTCGTTTCCAGCTACGCTGACCCCGGCGGCGTTCCCGTGACGCACCGTCGCCCCCAGTCCCTCGGCGGCCTGCGCCATTGCCAGCAGGTAGCGGTAGGCTTCAAGCACGCCCACGGAGCCGATGTACAGGGCGTCGTCGATGTCGGGCGCGATGCGGGGCTCGATTGAACGCAGCGCCGGGCCATCCAGCCATTTGACCGGCGCGCCCTGTTCCCGGAGCCAATCGTGGCGTTGCTGCAGGTTGCTCCGGTCGGCATCGTTCAGCGCCACCGATACCGCATCGGTCAACCGGTATCCGGTGTCAATGCCGGTTGACGCATTCAACGCCGGATGCAGTTCATCGTGCAACTCCAGACAGCGACGGCCAAAATCGAATAGCGGGCCGGGAATGCCTCGACCCCATCAGGGGAGCAGTTCGCCAAAGGCAAACCCGGATGCGTGGCTTCCTATGGAGTCGCGCTCGATTATGACCGGACGCAGACCGCGCCTGTCCAGTTCATACGCCGTGGCGCAACCGACGATACCGCCGCCGATGATAACAACGTCAGCCGGCGCAATAGCCATGAAAGGATGCCGGAGGCGACCGTCCGTGCGGTTGCCTTACAATTGGTACGCGGCGAACAGCTCGCGGGCGGCCAGTTTGTCGTCCAGCGAACCGAACGCCATCGTGTAGAACCCCGTATACCCAGCGGATTCCACGCGCCGGAACATCGCCTCAAAATCAATATTGCCCTGGCCGGGCGGCAGGTGAATCTCAACTTCGCCGGTGTTGTCCGCCAACCGCACTTCTCCGATGCGACTGACCCCAAAAGCGTCAATGAAGCCGTCAACGCCCTCGGACACCAGGTTGGCATGATTCACCGTGAAGGCCCAACCGAAATGCGGGGAGGGGATCGCGTCGAAGAAATAGCGGCATTCGGCAACGTCGTGGCCCAGGTAGTGTACTTCGGCAGCGTCGGGTTCTCGGTTGAGGTTTTCGAAGAAAAGGGCAACGCCGTTGTTCTCGGCGTAATCGGTAGCGCGTAGCAGGCGTGCGCGGGCGGCGTCCATGCGGGCGTCGATGGCCGAACTGAAGTGCATTCCACCGTGTACCACCACGCCATGGGCGGTGATGCGGCGAGCCAGGTCGATGTTGCCCCGCAGGTAGGCATCGGCAGCGTCGCTCAGGTAGGGCGCAAATTCGGCGATGTTCACGGCCGAGGCGGTGTGGACGGTTACCGTGATTTCGTTGCGGTCCATCAGCGTTCGGACCGCCCGCAGCCGGTCGTCGGACCAGTTGTCCAGCCGATTCGGCCCGGTGTCTGCTGAAAAGTCTAGGTAGTGGAATCCGTGCTCGGCGGCGGCTGCCAGCGAGTCTTCGAGACGAGTGGCGCCGCCGTCGTAACCAATTCGGTCGATGAGGCTCATGCTGTCAGACCGGCATCAGGCTGCTGCGCTCGCCGACAACTGGGCCGGTATCCACTGGCGCAGCAGATTGCCCAGCTCCACCCGACATTCGTCCAGGCGATGCTCGGCGTCATCGTACAGCACCAGTTCCTTGGGTTCTTTGGCCCAATCGTGGATGGCCACCGCGCAGGAGAAGGGCAGGCGCGTGTCGGCTCGGCCATGCACCACCAGCAATGGCACCGGCGACAACAGGCCAGCGCCCTGGGCGCCGTAAGTTTGGGGCGACAGGGAAACCACACCTGCGATGTGGTCGCTGATGCTGGCTCCCGCTATGACCACTGCGCCGCCGAAAGAATGGCCCACCACCACCGCCGGGCCGTATCCACCGGCGCGCAGATAGTTCACTCCGGCCAGCAAATCCAGGGCGCATTCCTGGATGTTGTTAGGATACCGGTAATCCATCCGCAACGACGTTATGCCGTTGCCCGTAAGTTCCTGGGCCAGTTCCGCGTACAGTCCGGAGGCGGGCCCACCGAAGCCGCCACGCGCGCCACAGACAAAAATGACCGCTTGCGTAGAATCGGGCGCGGCGTGCTGGATGGCGGCGATGTCCCCACGAGTGGTTCGCAGCACGATGCCATCGCCGGTGTCGCCTTCATGTGGCGGGCCAATGAGCACCTGCTCAATTCGCATCCCGATACGGGCGTCGGCTCCGGCAGTATCTTGGGCTGCGTTTGGATCGGTTGCCATCGTATGCCACGGCTCCGGGTTAGAGTATGCCACCAGGGAATCAGCGGTGGGATGATTGCCAATTTGCTGGTCAGCAATATAGTTGGATTGCTGGCGGCTGTCCATACTCGGGGGGCTGGATTCCCGCTTTCGAGAGAATGACCGAGGTGAGGGAGATGGGATGGGATGGGGAGGAAGGGGAGGACGGCGCTGAGGTTGGTTTAGTCCGAATGTGACGGCGTTGCTTCGGCTTTGGTGTCCGCCGGATCCGGCTCGTCGTGTGCGGTGGATGGCGGACGGGCCAGGAAGTAGCACACGCCGGACCCCAACTGCAACAGGACGGCCACGATCAATACTGCGGCGTAGGTGCCGGTGCGGTCAAACGCCCAGCCCGCGGCCACCGGAGCCAGCAGCGAACCAACCCCAAAACTGACCGTCATTATGCCCACCAGCGAACCAAAGCTGCGCCGGCCGAAATACTCGCCCACGGCCAGCCAGCCCAACGTGGCGATCCCCTCCGTGGCGGCGATGGAGAGCACAAACAGGGCGGCCGCTCCGTATCCCGACCAGCCCAGCAGCACCGCCGTGCCGACTGCCCCCACCGTCATCCCTCCAAACAGCAACCAGCGCGACGAAATTATGGTGGCCGCCAGACCCATCCCGAACCGCAGCGGTATGATGCCGAGGAAGGTGAGAGATAGGTAGTATGCGGCCTGGTCTGCCGGCACGCCCTTCCAAACCAACAACGAAATTTGGTTGATTACCAGGGCGTCTGCGCTGGCAATGCGCAGGGTGACTGCTACGGTCAGCAGCCAGAATGAAGGCGTTGCCAATGCGCTCCGGATGGTAAAATCGGAAGGGTCATAAGTGGGTGTCCGGCGTTGCCCCCTGACTGGCCGTGAAGCCTCGTCCGGCGGCGGGTCGCCGTCGGGCAGCAACCCGATGTCCTCTGGCCGGCTGCGAATTACCAGCGTGGTTGCCAGCGTCAGCACGCACAGCATCACTCCGGCCCACAGGATGGTGTTGCGCCATCCGATCAATCCCGCGATTTGCGACAGCGCCGGCACCATGACGTCGGCCCCGCCGGCGAACGCCGTGTTCAGGATGGTTATGGCCAGAGCCTTGCGGCGCACGAACCACTGGTTGATGACCGTCATCAGGTTGGGCACGATGCCGATGCCGCGCCCGATGGCCGCTACCACCGAGTAGGCCAGCGCCAGTTGCCAGTAGTCGTCGACGTATGCCACCGCGCCGAAACCGATGCAGCTGATCAATCCACCCAGCAACACCAACTGACGGCCGCCGTAGCGGTCGGCCAGCCAACCCGCCACCAGGGCTGCCACGTTGCCGATTGCCCAGGCCGCGCCCACTACAAAGGCGAATTGCGCCGAGCTGATGTCCAGCGCGTTGCGGATGGGTAGCGCGAATACCAGGAATCCCGGTATGACGGCGCCGAAGCCCAGGAATCCCATGCTTCCCGCCGCGGTCAGCACCCACCATCCGTAGAAGACGCGACCGTAAAAAATACCGCCCCCACCGCGAGGGGTAGAGGCGGAGCAGCATCCGTTGGGCGGTTGTGGTGGCGGCACAGCGATTACGGGTCACCAGGGATTTTATCCATTCGGATTGTATCCGTTCGGGAGGAAGCGAGCGGTTAGTCTGACAGCGGGATGACCAGGTAGACTCGTTGTTCGTCGCCCACCACACGGGTGGTATGTCCCTGCCCGGTCAGGTCTTCAGCCAGCAGCACGTCGCCGGGCCCGACGCGATAGGTGCTGCCGTCGCCCAGGCCGATTTCACCCTGGCCGGCGAGGGTAACGGTGTACTGCCGGCGGGGGGCGCAATGGAAATCCAGAAAATAGTCGGGCGGGGAGATGCGAATCGTCATCCCGGTCGTCGGCTGCAACGGGGTGCCGCGACCATAGGCGCCTTCAGTGTCAAGAAAATCCTCGAATGGCGGTTCATAAGGCTCCAGCCGAGACTGACCGTCCGGGCCGGTGTAGACACGCAGGAATTGGGGCATCGGAAGACTCCTTATCAAGGTGGCAGAGGGTCGATGATCTATTGTCTCATTTGACCGATATTATACATAACGATATGCAGCCCGCCGGCGTGTCTGCCGGGTATGGACAGGACGATTGCAAAGTCCCTTGACACCCGCTCATGGTGAGCTTGTCGAACCATCGGCGACCCTCCTTTGATAGCTAATCATCCTTCGACCGGCTCAGGATGAGCGGACGGTGTAGCCAAGGGAGACGCCCCTCACCCTAACCCTCTCCCACGAAGGGGAGAGGGGACTTTGCAATCGCCCTGCGGGTACGGGTTGGCGCGTGAGATACCGGCGGCTACCCGTCGTCGGAGCTCCGGCGCGTCACCCAGGAAACCTTCCCGGAGTCGCCCGCTGTACCGCGCGACCGCCGCACGTTGTCCACGAGGCGATTGCCCACCCAGGCGCCGAACAAGCCAACCGCGGCGCCCAGCGGGAAGGCCAGCAGTGCACCCGCCGCGCACAAAACGACCAGGATGTCGGTGTCGAGCTGAGCGCGGTCGTTGAGACCGGCTACGAAGCCGAAACGGGAGACGATGGCCCAGGCGACATAGCCGCCGGCAGCAATTCCGCAAACCGCGGCGCTGGCGATGTAAAGCAGTCTGGTGGAGGTAAACATAAGCAGTTGTCCAAGCGGTTCCAAAGGCGGTGCGACGTGTCAGGCAGTCAATGGTCTCAAAACCATTCTAAGGCAGGAATGGTTCCGAGCACATTATGCCGTAATGTGTAAGGATAAACGTGCATAGAGTGAGGCGATTTCGTAGCATGATGTTGACAAAATTCTGCTATCAGCGTATTAATCCTATCCTATTCATAACCTGTTGGCGCGTCAATTCAGGATTGAACGTTGCCAATATTACCTGAGGAGGACAGTTCAAAAAATGGGACTCAAGCGATTTTTGAATATCAGACTGCTGCTGGCTCTGGGCCTGACGGCGGGACTGGTTGGCGCGGTTGCCTGCGGCACGTCCGACCAACCGGCGCCGGTTACCGAATCTACCAGTGGCGGCGCGGTCACCGCGGTTCCGAAAGCTACGGACGCTCCGGCGATGACTGAAGAAGCCGGCGGCCACGTAACCGTTCTGGTTACCAACCTCGGCAACGGCAAACTTGATCCCTTCCTCGCTGAAGGCGAAGACCTCAAATTCCAACGGATATTCCAGGTCGCACTGGTCGGTGGCAAGGGCGGCAGCGAGCTGACCCCGGCGGTCGCCAAAGACTGGTCGACCAGCGAAGACGGCAAGGTTTGGACCTTTACCGTAAATGAGGGGTTCATCAAGGCCCATGACGGCAGCGTGATTACCCGCGACGACGTGTTCTTCAACTTGGACAGTCGTATGGGCGCCGAATCGGACGTCCTGCTGGCATCGGAATACTACGAACCCCGGGACGTGGCGTTCGCTCGGCTGGTTGACTCCGTGGACAAAGGCCCGGCGGATGATCAGGTGTCGGTTACGTTCAACACGGTGCGCCTGGACTTCGCGTTCAACTGGTCGGAAAACTCCCAGGGCGCCAGCCCCATGATTGTCCCCGAAGCGGCGATGCGCGCACGCGCCGGCGACAAGGGATTCGAGGGTTACGAAGACGATCCCATCGGCATCGGCGCGATGCGCTACACGGATTCCATTCTGAAGCAGAAGTATTCATTCGAGCGGTTTGAGGACTTCTTCTGGACTCCCGAAAACGGGTTCGATGAAGACCGCCGCGTAACCTTCGATACGCTTGACCTGGAGGTCGTTCCGGACGGTCAGGCCCGCGTGGCTGCCTTGCGCGACGGTCAGGCTCAGCTGATTGAAGCCGACATCGAGCTGCACCCGCAGATTTCCAACATCGAAGGCGCCTCCATTGCCTGGCAAAATGAATCGTCCTACAACTGGGTGGTTTACGTGGACTGCTGGAACGAGGCCCTGTGGTGCTTCCACAAGGAGGCCCGCCAGGCCGGTGAACACGCCCTGAACAAAGACGACATCGTAAACGGCCTCTACTCCCCGGAAGCCATCAACGCCAACAGCTGGTCCCACGTTACCCCCAACTCGTTGGGCTGGGGCGAGAACCTGAGGCCGCGCGCCTATGACCTTGCCAAAGCTCATGAGCTGCTGCAGTCCATCGGGTTTGGCGGCGCCGACGGCAGCGACGGGACCGACGCCAACGGCGAGCAGATCTCGTTCACCATCTACACTTGGGAAGCCGGCGACCTGCCCGCGTTGCCGGAACTGGCCCAGCTGTATCATGACTTCTGGGAAGAAGGTTTGGGCTGGGATGTTGACGTCGTAGTCGGTGATGCCGCGGCGACGCGACAAGCCTGGAACAACCGGGAGTACCCGGGCGACGTGCTGGTTCGTACCAACGAAGGCCGTTACGACGGAACTTCCATCGCACAGGGCGGATACCTCAACCCGGCTATTGCCTGGCGCGCCATTGATGATCCGAAGCTGGAACCCTGGGCCAGCAGCACCACCCCGGTGGTGGAGAAGGCCCTCTCCGACCTCAACCCGGCCACTCGTCAGCAGTCATACAATGAGATGTATGCCTACCTGTACGACCAGGCCTATTGGGGCGACGGTTTCAACACCAACGTGCCGTGGGGACTCAGCTCTGAAGTGGCCGGTTACCAGCCGTGGAGCCTGGTGCCTTACGTAACCGCCATCTGGACGTTGACGCTAAAGTAGGCGCCACGATCGGCAAGGCATCAAACCTGCGCCTCGGCGGGACCACGCAACGTGGCTTCCCGCTGAGGCGAATTGCGATTATCCTTTCCTGAACGCCAACCAACTACTTGCGGACTGATAAGCGATGACCGGCTACATCGGAAGGCGACTGCTTGAGGGTCTGGTGACCCTCATCGCCCTGAGTTTTGTGGTATTCGGCAGCGTCCACCTCTCCGGCGATCCGGCCCGTTTCCTGCTGCCTATCTCGGCCGAACACGACGAGAGCGTTTACCTGGAACAGCGCGCCCGCCTGGGCCTGGACAAACCATTCATTGTCCAGTATTGGACTTTTCTGAGCAAAGCGGTGTTCCTGGACTTCGGCAACTCCTTTACCGAACGCCGTCCCGTGCAGCAAATATTGGCCGAACGCATACCGGCCACCGTGCATCTGGCGCTGGCGGGAATGGTGCTGGCGGTGGGTATCGGCGTCCCGCTGGGCATCATTTCGGCGGTCAAGCGCGATACCCTGCTGGACCGATGCTGCAAGGCATTTGCGATCTTCGGCATGGCGGTGCCGCAGTTTTGGATCGCCATCATGCTCATCATCCTGTTGGCCGGTTACTGGGGTTGGCTGCCCGCTTACGGTCGCGGAGATACCCAGGGCTGGCTGCCGGAATGGTCGCAGATTCCCAATATGATTCGCCACCTGATTTTGCCGGCTTCCGTGCTGGCGCTGGCGATTATCGCCGCCATCATGCGCCTGGCCCGGTCGGCGATGCTGGAAGTGCTGGACACCGACTATGTGAAATTCGCCCAGGTGAAGGGAATGGGCGACCGCGCGGTCATCTGGAAACACGCCGCCCGCAACGCGCTGATTCCGGTGATAACCTTCGGCGGTATCAGCCTGGCCGGTCTGCTCAATGGCTCGGTGGTTGTGGAGGTGGTGTTTGCCTGGCCCGGCGTCGGGTTGATGCTGCTGGATGGCGTGCTGTCCAACAACTATCCGCAAGTGCTCGGGGCGATTATGGTCTCCGGAGCGGCGTATATTCTGACGGCGCTGGTGGTGGACGTTCTCTACGGCTACGCCGACCCGCGCGTGCGGCTGAACTAACCGGACCCGGAGGACGATTTTGGCTGCTGAAAACGCCGCACTGTTGCTCGAAGGACGGGCGAAACCCAGCGTACAGCAACGCCTCCGCGAGGCTCGGCTGCCCTGGGTTCCCATCTCCATATTGCTGATAATCGCATTTTGCGCCATCTTCGCCAATCTGATTGCTCCCTACGACCCCCGCGATAACGATGTACGCAACAAGCTGGAACGACCCTTCACCAATTCCGAGCATATTCTCGGCACCGACAAGTTGGGCAAGGACGTGCTCAGCCGGCTGATTTTCGGCGCGCGCACCATGCTCCAGGTAACCGCGCCTTCGATGGTGGTCGCCATCGTCGCGGGCACGGTGGTTGGCCTGGTTTCAGGTTACTCCGGCCGTTGGGTCGACTCTTTCCTGATGCGGGTGACGGACGCCGTGTTGGGGTTCCCTTCCATTCTGGTCGCCCTGTTGATAGTGACCTATCTTGGCACCGGGGTTTGGAACGTACTGATTGCCATCGCCGCCACACAGTGGGCCCGGTTTGCCAGAATGATTCGGGGCGAGGTGTTGTCGGTGCGCGACCGGGATTTCGTCACGTTGGCGCAAATCTACGGTGTATCGTCGGGAATGATCGTCTGGCGGCATCTTTTCCCCAACGTCATCAACACGCTGATGGTGCTGACCAGCGTTACCATCGGCCAGGTCATTCTGCTGGAGGCGTCATTGAGCTTCCTGGGTCTCGGACTGAAAGTCGGCGACCCGGCGTGGGGCATTATGATTGCGGAGGGGCGCAAGCTGCTCACCCAAGCCTGGTGGATTGCCCTGTTCCCCGGGGTCGTCATCACCATCGTGGTCATGGCCTTCAACTTCTTCGGCGACTGGCTGCGAGACTACCTCGACCCGCGGCTGCGTCGGGCTCGCTGATTAGGCTTTGGGCCAACACTATCGGGTGATTGAATGACAAACGACCTTATCCTGAGGGTACAAGACCTTCAAACTCACTTCTTCACCCGCTCCGGCGTGGTGAAGGCGGTGGATGGGATCAATTTCGAGCTGCGGCAGGGCGAGACCTTGGGCATCGTTGGCGAGTCGGGCTCGGGCAAGAGCATGACGGCCTGGTCGATATTGGGAATGGTGCCGCACCCGGGCCAAATCGTGGGCGGTCGCATCGAATATCTCGGTGAGAACCTGCTGGAAAAAAGCAAAGGCGAGCTGCGGGACATACGCGGTTCCGGCATCTCCATGGTTATGCAGGATCCGTTGACCTCGCTCAACCCCGTCTTCACCGTGGGCGACCAGCTGACTGAAACGTTACGGCTGGAATACCCGGAACCGAAACGGTCGCTGCGCCAGCGGGCGGCACAACTCCTGGCCAACGTGCGCATCCCAGCGCCCGAAGACCGGTTGGACAACTATCCCCATCAGATGAGCGGAGGAATGCGCCAGCGGGTCGTCGGGGCAATCGCCATAGCCCGCGCGCCGAACCTGCTGATTGCCGACGAGCCCACCACTTCCCTAGATGCTACGATCCAGCTGCAATACCTGCGTCTGCTCAAGGACATTCAGGAACAGACCGGCGCGGCAATCATCTTCATAACCCACGACTTCGGTATCGTGGCGCGGATGTGCGACCGGGTAGCCGTGATGTACGCCGGACGCATCGTAGAACAATCCGGCGTCGAGGATATGTTCGACTACCCAGCGCACCCCTACACGGAAGCGTTGCTGCAATCGGTGCCCGACCTGGACGCCGACGTAGATACGTTGCCTTCCATTGATGGTCAACCGCCCTCGCTGGACGCGTTGCCCGTTGGCTGCGCCTTCGCTCCTCGGTGCATCCATGCCTACGAGCGATGCGAGGAATACCCGCCGGAGTTCGTCGTTGCCCCCGGCCACACATCCCGTTGCTGGAGGTCTGAATAATGGTTAGTACGGCGACACCCAACGCCTCTGCCAGCGCTATGACCGATGCGCCGTTGGTACGTCTGGAAGGCATCACCCGCCATTTCCCCGTCTATAAGGGTAATGTGTTGCGGCGGCTCACCGGGACGGTCAAGGCGGTTGATGGAATCTCCATCAGCATTCCATCCGGCCAGACTTATAGTCTGGTGGGCGAGTCGGGCTGCGGCAAGACCACCACCAGCCGTATGGTTCTGATGGCCGATCAGCCAACCGCCGGCAGCATCTACTTTGACAGCCGGCCGATGAACCATTTTACCGGAGCGGAACGGCGCAATTTCAAAGCTTCGGTGCAGGCCGTGTTTCAGGATCCCTGGAGTTCCCTGAACCCGCGGATGCGCGTTGACCAGATTATCTCCGAACCCTTGACTACCCACCAGCGGTTGAGTCGGTCGATGGTGCGTGCGCAGGTGCAGGAGTTGTTGAGCGTGGTCGGGTTGCATCCCTTCCACGCCGAGCGGTATCCCCACGAGTTCAGCGGCGGACAGCGTCAGCGAATCGCCATCGCTCGCGCTTTGTCCACCCGGCCCAGGCTGATTGTGCTGGATGAGCCGGTGTCGGCGCTGGATGTTTCCATCAGGGCGCAGATTTTGAACCTGCTCAAGCAGCTGCAAGCCGACTATAGTCTGAGCTATTTGCTGATTGCCCACAACCTGGCTACCGTCCGGTACATGAGCCACATCGTTGGCGTGATGTACCTGGGGAAAATTGTTGAAGAATCGCCGCCGATTGAGCTGTTCACCAACCCGCAGCATCCCTACACGCGGGCGCTGATCTCGGCTTCGCTGCCGGCCCACCCGCGACAGCAGCGCGAGGAGATTGTGCTGTCCGGAGAGGTGCCATCGCCATTGAACCCGCCTTCGGGCTGCGCCTTCCATCCGCGTTGTCCGTTCGTAATGGAGCGGTGCTCGGTGGCTATTCCTACCCTCAAGGAATATACGCCCAAGCATTTCACTTCGTGCCATTTGTACGAAGACGGAACACCGGGTGGCGCGTAGGGAAAAGCGAAGCCCGAATCCGCCCGTCCCTGGCTGTCTGAACCCCTATCCTCCCGATAGGGGTTTTGATATTGCCGGAGTTGCCATATTGAAACCGGGCCTGCTCTGACGAATAGAAGTATAATGATGGGCGTTATTTTGCCGGAATCGTCAGGATTTATTACGTTGATTGATAATCAACAGGAGCGGTAATTGTTGCAAGCGCGAGGACTTGTCCACCCAGTGCGGCTGGCCCGGGGCCTGTTTTACGGTTGGTGGTTGGCCGTCATTGGCGCGGTCATCATGGTAATTGGGACGGTGCCGCTGTTTCAGGCGCTGTCGCTGTGGTTGCCGGTATTGTCGCAGAATTTCGGCTGGACGCCTTTACAGTTGTCCTGGGCCTTCACGCTGACCCGTGTGGAAGGCACGGTGATGGGGCCGATTGCCGGTTGGGGTGTGGACAAGTTGGGGCCGCGCAAGATGGTGGTCATCGGCCTGGCAATTTTTGCCGTGGGGTTTTTCCTGTTCAGCAGGACCACGAACCTCTGGACATTCTACCTGTCATTTGTAGTAGTCAGTCTGGGGGCCGGATTGGGTTCCTGGCTGCCGGCCAATACGGCGCTGAACAACTGGTTCCGCCTGCGCCGTTCCACGGCGATGTCCATACCCATGCTGGGTTTCGGGCTGGGTGGGGTGGTAATCGTGCCGCTGATGGCCTGGTCGATGGGCTGGGACACCAAGACCGCGATGGAGATACCGGGACGTCTAGGGTGGCAGAATACGGCGTTGGTGGTGGGCGCGATCGGGCTGGTGGCGTCAGTTCCCCTGTCGTTGCTGGTGCGGAACCGCCCCGAGGACTACGGCCAACACCCGGACGGGATTGACCCGGCCAATACAGTGAGCGCGGGACCGCGCCATTCGGCCAATGGGGGGACTGTGGCGCCGGACTACACGTGGCAGGAGGCCGTCAGGACGCGGGCTTTCTGGCTAATCACCATGGGCCACTCCAGCTCATCCATCATCATCATCAGCGTGATGTTCTATCTGGGGCTGCTGATGGTGGAGCGTGGCTTTTCGCTGGGGCAAATAGGGACGGTGATTTCGGTGCAGACTGCCGTATCGACGGCCTTCATACTGGTGGGAGGTATAATCGGAGACCGCATACCCATCCGTTTGGCCATCTTCGCCTTCTCCCTTCTGCAATCCATCGCCATGGTCATTCTGCTGATAGCCGAAACCCTGCCGATGTTCTACCTGTTCACCATCCTTATGGGCATCGGGTTTGGCGGCAGAACACCGCTAACGACGGCGATACGGGGCGTGTATTTCGGGCGCAGCAATTTTGCGAGGATAACCGGAATCTCGATGATACCAATGAACATCATGTTCGTCGCGGTGGTGCCATATGTTGCGTGGATGCAGGAATACATCACGGGCAGCTACACGCTGCCTTTGGCCACAATAGCGGCGGTGAGCGCCGTGGGGTCGGTAATGTTCCTGATGATGGGGAATCCACGCCTGTCGCCGTCCCAGCGCCGCCGGGCGGACGTGCAGCGGCTGGTAACCAGCGGAGCGGACACGGCGGCGGATGACTGAGTCGGCGTCCAAACGGAACCGCGTTGTATGGATTCAGGCCGGAGGGCGGCAGTTCGTCAGTGAACTGCCGCTGTTGATGGCGGCCATAGTTGCCACGGGCGCGTTTGGATGCGTTCTGTTGATCCTGTCCGATCTCCCGCGGTCAGCACCGTGCCAGCTTACGGCAGCAGGCGGACGGTAGCAGGGGATTCAACCGGCGGCCGGCCAGGGCGCCGTGTTGAACTTGCTCATCACCTCCTCTGCGAACAGCGCCAGCGTTTCTGAAGCGACAAAATCGGGGAAGATTACGAAGAAGTAGTAGATGCCGGCGTCGGCGTACTCGGAGATGCGTTCCGCGCATTGCTCCGGCGTGCCGGAGATGGTATTGGTCAGCGTGTTTGAAGTGTATTGCGCCGTGGTCATGCCGGCCTGTTCGGCCAAATGCGCCACCAGCCGGTCGAATTCGCGCTGGGTGGGAGCCACCACAACCCGCGAGTTATGCGTGATTTCGATGTCTTCCGGGTTTCGTCCGGCGGCTTCGGCGGCCTGATTGACGATGCTCTGCCGCTGCTGGTGCTCGGCTACCGTGTTGTTGGAGCCGATGTTGCAGATGTCGGCGCTGCGCCCCACGGTGGGCAACACGTAACGCTCGCCGTGCCCGCCCACCAGTATCGGCGGCGCGGGCGTTTGGCCGGGCTTGGGCTGCACCGAGGCGCCGGCGACGCTGTAAAACTGTCCTCGAAAGTCAACCGATGGTTCCGTCCACAACATACGAATCAGGTTAACCGCCTCTTCCACCATTTCGCAGCGCACCCTGGTGGACGGGAAATGCAGGCCGCTGGCGAGCGCATCCCGTCGGCTGCCGCCGGCCCCGATGCCCAGCGTGATGCGCCCGCCGCTGATGACGTCCAGCGTCGCCACCATCTTGGCCAGCAGCGCCGGATGCCGGTAGGGGTTGGACAGCACCATCGGCACGGCGCGCAGGCGTTGGGTTTGCGCCAGCAGCGCGGTCAACGTCGTCCAGCATTCCAGGGCATCCGCGTTCAGCAAGTCGTACAGGCTGGCTGAGTAGTAACCGAGCCGGTCAGCCTCCACCCACACCCGACGCAAGTCTGCGTAGCTGTACCGGTGCTGGTTGATGCGGACGTTGAATTTGAGAGGCTGACGGTCCGATTGGGGAGTCATCTGGTGCATCCCTCCGGGAGCGCATGAAAATAGGGGCCGGTTACAAACCCGCCCCTACTTTACCGTCAATACAGGTCAGCGCAATAGTGCGCCAGGGTTGCTGCGACTACTTGGCTCCGTTGCCGTTGCCCTGAAAAGCGGGAATGACTTCCTTGCCAAACTTCTCAATGGAGGCCATCACCTTGTCATGGGGGATCGTCTCGGTCTGCATGATGAGCATAACCTGGTCGACGCCGATGTCCTCGTACATCTGGCAGGTCTTGATGCAGGATTCGGGGTTGCCCGCGATGATGACACCCCGGTCGGACAGCGTGTTGCCGTCCAGCTGGGCGATTGCGGCGCGAGCTGCGCCGGGGCCAGCGTCCAGAGACAGGCCAACATCCTGGGCCAACTGCTGATGCTCTTCGTCGGACTGACGCAGCCAGCGTCCGAAGTCAGCCTGCAGATGATCGGGTACACCGCCCCAGGCTTCCAGCAATTCTTCGTAGGCACCGATGCGACCGGCGATGTAGGGCTTGTCCGGCCCAAAGAAGGTCTTCATGGACTCGGCCGCCAGGTCCTTGGCGTACTGGTCGTCGTCGTCGCAGAACGCGTGGACGTTGTTGCCCCAAAACTCGGTGATGAATTCGCCAACCGGCTCGGAGTCCTTCAGGGAATCGCGGTAAATCTGGACCTTTTCCTTCAGAACTTCCACCGCGTAAGACGCCGACGACAGCACGCCGATGCCCTTCTGGGCGGCCAGGCGGAAACTGTCCTCCGACGTGCAGGCGAGATACATACGGGGGTGGGGTTTCTGAAAGGGCTTGGGCAAAACCCGCCGCTTGGGGACGTTCCAGTGCTTGCCCTCGTACTCGTACTCATCGGAAGTCCAGATCTTGGGAATCATGCTGATGGATTCTTCCCACAGGCTGCGGGTATCGCGAGGGTCAATGCCCAGGCCGGTCTGTTCATAGGCATTGGAGCGGCCGGTGCCCAGCTCAATGCGACCGTCAGTCAACTGATCCAGCAAGGCCACCCGCTCGGCGACGCGCACCGGATGGTGGTAGGGCAGGATGCAGACGCCGTAGCCGATACGAATCTGCTTGGTGATGCGGCTCAGGGCGCCGAAAATGGCGTCTTGCGCCGGCGAACCGGAGAAACCGGTCAGGAAGTGGTGCTCAACGAACCACAGGTTGTTGAATCCCACCTGATCGGCGAGTTCACACTGTTCGAGAGTCTCTTTGTACAGCGCGTTCCAGTCGATTTCGGTGCCCTGAAAGGGACGCTGACATTCGTAAAGCAGGCCAAACTGCATGGTAATTCTCCTGTATGGCGGGTTTGGAGCGATGGGCGCTTTCAGTCGGAACTGGGTAAATACACTCCGAAATGCTGCGCCGGATAACCTGGGTGCCGATGGTGCGGAGTATAGCGGATTTGTGCGGGGTTGGCGAATGGGCCGGCGCCCGAATCATCATGCTTGAGCCAACCACCCTGGCCCAGCGCTGGCAATCTTATGATACAGTGCGGTTGTGCCCGAATATTATTGGAGCGGTGATAAGGATGAGCGGTTGCGACGGGAGCGTGGGCTATCTTTTGAGGATGTGGTGTATCATCTGGAATATGGCGGATTGTTAGCCACTGTTGACCATCCCAATCAGGCGCGACACCCAGGCCAGCGCGTCTTCATCGTTCGGATCGGGGATTACGCTTATGAGGTGCCGTTTGTGATGCAAGGAGACGCGTTCATGCTGAGGACCGCGTATCCGAGTCGCAAAGCAACTCGAGATTATCTGCGATAGCGATAGTCGGAGGCAAAAGATGACCATTGCGGACAACGAAAACCGGGAACCGCCGTTTTCCGATGCGGAGTTGGCCGAGCTGTGGCCTTTCGACGAACCCTGGCCTTTCAACGACGATGACGGCGTTGAAGATGATGAAGAACTGGATATGCTACGCTCCTTGGAGCGTGGCGAGTGGAAGCCGGTAGCTAACCATGAAGCGGAATTGGAACGCTATCGCACAATAGCTCACACAACCATTGCTACCTGGGGTAAGGAACGGCTGGCCGCAGTACGGAGCAGGTGGGCCAATGCCTCAGTCAAAGACGAGGGCGCAGAGAAATCGGCGCCATCTCTTGCCGACGACGGCAATAGCGGCGATAATCGGGAGCAGCCTGACTCATAGGCTTTAATCAGGAGGCGAGATCCCAATGAAGTATGACGTAATCATCATCGGCGCCGGCTCGGCCGGATGCACGATGGCCACGCGGCTCAGTGAAGACCCCGACCGGTCGGTGCTGGTGCTCGAAGCAGGGCCGGATTACCCCGATTTTGAGCTTTACCCCGACGACCTTAAGTACGGTTACGATCAGACCGCTTCGGCTGTTGACGCTCCGCACAACTGGACGTTCTGGGCGCAAAACCCCGGGCAGGAAGAGCGGATGCCGGTACCGCGCGGCCGGGTGGTTGGCGGTTCGTCTGCCATCAATGGCCAGGTGCTGTTGCGCGGGTTGCCGGAAGACTATGACGCTTGGGCGGCGCTGGGTAACGACGAGTGGAAGTTCACCGATTGCCTGCCCTACTTCCGCAAGCTGGAAACCGATACTGATATTTCGGACGACTTTCACGGCAACACCGGCCCCATCCCGGTGCGTCGGCACAAGCAGGAAGACTGGCTGCCGGCGCAGGTCGCGTTTTGGAGCGCCTGCCGCGAAGCCGGGCACCCTCACGACCCAGACATGAACCATCCGGATTCGGGTGGCGTCGGCCCGGTGCCGATGAACAACCCCAACGGCGTGCGCATGAGCACTTCCATCACCTACCTGAGAGAGGCGCGCCACCGGCTCAATCTGACCATCCGCCCCAACGTAACCTGCCGCCGTATTGTTTTTGAAGGCACAAAGGCAGTGGGTGTTGAAGTTGAAAGCGGCGGCGATGTTTTTACCGTCGAGGGTGAGGACATCATCCTCAGTTCAGGCGCCATCGGTTCGCCGCAGTTGTTGCTGCTGTCCGGAGTGGGGCCCGCCGACCACCTGCGCCAGATGGGACTCCCGATAGTGCATGAGTTGCCGGGCGTGGGTCAGAACCTGCGCGACCATCCCAACATTCGTGTGCCGGTGAAGGTGAAAGATGACTTCCCGCTGGACGCACAGGCGCCGCGCACGCAAGTATGCCTGCGCTACACAGCGTCGGGCAGCCACCTGCGCAACGACATACAAATTATGCAATCGTCATTCTCGTCGCCCATCGCCGGCGACCCGCTGGAGGCGGAGGGTATCCGTTTCACGTGTATCCTGGAGCTGGCCATCGGCTCCGGGCAGTTGAGACTGGCGAGCACCGACCCGCAAGAACAGCCACTGCTGAACTACAACTACTTCCAGGAAGAATTCGACCTGGCGCGGATGCGGGAGGCGGTACGGGTTTGTGTTAAACTTCTGGAAAGCGAGCACTACCGGGACGTGGCCGACGAGCTGCTCGATCCCACGCCGACCGACCTGGCCAGCGACGAAGCGCTCAACGGTTGGTTGAAGCGTGTGGTGAGCACGTCCCAGCACATCTCCGGCACCTGCAAGATTGGCAACGCCGACGACCCCATGGCGGTGGTCGATCAGCATTGTCGTGTGCATGGCCTGGAGAATCTGCACGTGGCCGACGCCTCGGTAATGCCCGATTGCATTCGCGCCAACACCAACTGCACGACAATTATGATTGCTGAGCGCAAGTCCGACTGGTTCCGCGCCGGCGAGTAATTTTAAGAAGCATACTGACGACTCGGTCCTGGGCGAAAAAACTTTGACGAACCCAGCCCCGATTGTGAGGAAAACTATGACCACTCAGGTACGGGAAGTTCACGTCTACACCAACCCTGGTTGATTCAGCTGCCGGACGCTGGAAGAATTTCTAGCCTCCAACGGTGTTCAGTATGAGCACCACGACCTGCTAACCGATGACGCCGCCCGCGAGGATTTGAAATCACGCGGCGTGTTGTCCGCACCGGTAACCATCATTGATGGCACCGAAGTTATCATTGGCTATTATCCCAAGAAGCTGATCCCGGCTTTGGGTCTGGAAGACGCGCCTATTGACCTGTCGGGGCGCACCGCCTGGCTGGCTGAAAAGTACCAGCTGATACTGGGAGCCGCCGCCCGCGTTACGCTGGAATTGACCGCAGAGCAGCTGGCCAAACCCGTGCAATGGCGGCCCGAGCTGCTCCGAGACACGCTGCTGCACATCGTGTCCTTCCCCGAGCTGGCCTACACGAGTCGCACCCGCGGGTCGATGAGCACCGAAGATATGCGAGCCTGCAAAGAGAGCGTGTCGCACCGGGTGACGCCGGACGAAATCGCTGAGTACGCAGGACAGGTAGCCGAGGGCGTTACGGCGTTCCTGAATAGTGGAGACACCGAAGGGTTTGACCGGGTGGTGCCGGCCCACTACGGCGGTGAAGTTACCGTCCTGGAACTGCTCAACATCATCCTGAGCCACAGCACCCACCATCTGAAGCAGGTTTACTGGTACATGGACGACCAGCTGGGTCAGGCGGCCAGGAGCCCGGCCACCGCGGACGACATGGAGGGAATCTTTACGCCGGCGCAGCTGATTTAGCTGAGCGATGCAAGGGGAAGGTCATGGCGGAACCGCTGATTTCACTGGACGAAACACCCCAGGCCAGGGTGCTCATCGCTGGCTGGCGGCGCCAGTGGTCTGACGGCGGGAACATTTCGAGCGGGATGCCGCGTTGGCTCATCGACAAACTGTCGGCGCGCCGGGTTGGCTTGATGTCGGAAGAAATCTCCCGAATGTGTTTCCCCTTTCAGGTGGCCGGCACCCATGACACGTACCGGCCGCGCGCGGCGTTTGAAGACGGGCTGCCGAGTCGGCCCATGCGGTGGGAAAACGCCTTTTGGGACGCTGGCGACGGCGTGGTCATCTTCCTGGGGATTGAACCCTGGTATCGCATTGACCTGTACGGCCAGGCATTCTTTGAAGCGGTGGAAGCCCTGGGCAGCCCGAAAATCGCCGCCGTTGAAGGCTACAACGGGCCGGCTCCGCCGGAACTGGAACGCCGTATATCGTGCGTGTACAGCAAGGCTGCCATGGCGGAGACGTTGCGGGAACACGGTATGTTGTTCTCCAGCTATGGGTCGTCCCAGCGGCAGGGCCCTACGATTGGGATGGCGTTGGTCAGCCTGGCGCATTATCAGCACCCCGACATCGAGATGGTGCGGGTTGGCGCAATGGCTCCGATGTTCCCGTTTAGCGGGAGTAGCGGCGGGCAGTTGGGAATTACCACCGACCACCGCGCGTTTTACGACATAATGCGCCGGCTGCGTGCGTTGTACTCGCTTGACATCGACCTGGCAGATCTGCGCCCCCGCTACGAGGAAGAAGCATCCCGTTTGCAGGAATCTCTGGACCGGGTAGCCGACCGCAACGAAGAAGCGCGGCGGTATATCGAGCGCGTACGCAATGAGTACCAGTTCCAGCAGTTTGTGGAACCGGTGTCGCTGGACCCTGGGCTGGAGGGAACGCTGGCCGACATTCTGGGGCAGTTCGACCAGTCGCAGCGAGATGACGAAGAACCGACGGCCAGTTAGTTCAGGATAACGGCGCCTGAATCCACAATGCGCGCCGGTAGCGAAACGGTAACTGTTCACGTTTGAGGGGACGGGTCGGCTTGCAAAGCAAATTCCGTGCTTGGCCACCCGTCCACAACCAGTCGGAAAAGCCGAAGATCCCCTCAAGTCTGAACAGTTACGCGAAACGGCCCCCGGTTGCGAAAGTGCCGGGGGCCGTTTCGCTATCACCCGTCCAATGCTGGCCAAGAATAAGGGGCGACACCTGATCGCCCCCTATTGGGATGGCGCCCCGACCGGTTGTCGAGGAAACACGGTTAGTCGAGGACTAGCACCTTGTTTTCACGCCCCTCGCGCCGCATTTCGGCCAGACCGTCTGCCGCGTTGTCGAACTTGTCGTAGTAAAATTCGATCCCGTTGCCGTCCGGGTCTTCAAAGTAAACGCTTCCGGTCATGCCGTGATCGGTGGTGCGGTCGACGGCTACGCCGTGTTCCTGCAGGGTGTGATAAAGGTCACGCAACGAGTCAAGGTCGTCCACCTGTACGGCGAAGTGGTTGAGCCCGATGTGGCCTTTTCGGGAGGGTAGGGTGTCCTCCGAGGCCTGGAACAGCGCCAGGTCGTGGTGAATATCACCGCAGGTCAGGAAGGTCGCAGTGGGTCGGGATACCGCAATATTGAAACCGAGAATCTCGGTATAAAACTTGGTGGATGCGGCGACGTCTGACACATTGATAACCAGGTGGCCAACTTGCTTCGGTTTAACCATGGATGTGCTCCTTCGTAATGCGAGTAGATTCCTATTGTGGGGTACTATACGACATTTTGCTCAGCGCAGGCAATATCCGCGACCGTTTGCATCACTCTCATTGGTCTTATTTCTAAGCACCCTTAGTCGGCGGTTACTTCCTCGGGGAGGATGACTACTGCGCCGCTACCCTCGTCATGGTGGTGGCGCAACAGCAGGTTCATCCGTTCGTGCATTGAGAGCAACAGTCCCTTGTTTTCGGCGACTTGTTCGCGCAGAGTCATAACGTCACTATCTAGTCTATCGATGCGAATGTCCAGCCGGTCGATGCGAGTCCCCAGCTGGTCAATGCGAGCGTCCAAGCCGTCGATGCGACTGCTAAGGTGGGATTCAACACCGTCGATGCGACTACTAAGGCGGGATTCAACACCGTCGATGCGACTACTAAGGCGGGATTCAACACCGTCAATCTTTCGGTTGACGTCATCAAAGCGCTGGTTGACGTCATCAAAGCGCTGGTTGACGCCATCAAAGCGCTGGTTGACGCCATCAAAGCGCTGGTTGATGCCAACGAGCTGGCCCCGCAGTTCGCCAATATCGTGAAACAGTCGCCACATTCCGGCGACGACAGTAACCAGCAGCAGGCAGATAAAAGCCAAAAAGCCGTACTGGATGTAGTCAGCAACTGTAATCGTGTCCATATCAAAGTTCCTTGATGGAAGGCACACCGGCAGTATGGCACATTGGCTCAGAGCGGGGCAACCGCAACTTGCTTATCATTCTGCGGGTTACACCTCATTCATGCGGCGCACCATGGGGCGGCAGACCCAGCCGACGACCGATATGACCAGCAGCACGGCGGCGCCGCTGGTGATGGCTATTGACCAGCCGTATAGCTGGGCCAGCCAGGTTAGGGGCCACGCACCGAGGAAGTGGAACACCGGAGCGAACTGCATCAGGGCCATCATGCGTCCGCGCAGCTCCGGAGTGGTGGTGAGCTGCATTATGGAACTGGACACCGGCCAGAAGCCTCCGATACTGGTGGCGCCCACCAGGGCAACCATGAAACACGCTCCCCAAAACCAGGGAATCCACCCCAGGGCGATTAGCCCGAGGCTGCAGACGGTGATCTCCAAGTACATCAACATACCCTTGTTGCGGCGATCGCCCCAACTGGCTACTACGATGGAGCCGAGGAAAGCTCCAGCGCCCCGGAATGTCATCAAGACGCCGGTTTGCACCACATTCAGCTTGAGGAATTCCTGGGCAAAGCCGGTAATCACCTGCATATAGGCCATCCCGAAAAAGCCGAAAGAAGCGGCCATGATGATCAGAACAGCCGACATGGGCGTTCGGATGGCGTGGGAAAATCCGCCGATCAGGTCGGCCATTGGGGAAGAGCCGGCACGCCCGGTGACCGGACGTTTGGACATCGCCAGGAGAAATACGATGCCCAGCAGCACGGTAGCGCCGTTAAGGATAATCGCGGAGCCGGTGCCAGCGAGATGGATTACCCAACCTCCAATGAGAGGGGCAATCATATTTCCGATCTGGCTGGTGGAGGTGTGTAACGCCACGGCGGTCATCATTTCTTCCCGGGGGACCAGGTCGGCGGCCAGGGCGAAACGGGCGGGCGCCTGCATGGCGCTGATGCCGCCCAGGAGGAGCACGGCTACGTAAACGTGCCACATAGCGGCCAGATCGAAAACGGCCAACACTCCCAGCGCAACGGTCACGGAGCCATTCCCGAACACGCAGGCCATGAGATACAGACGCCGATCCACGCGGTCGGTGAGGACCCCGCCGACGAACGTGAAAATCAGATTGGCTACGCCGAAAACGGTTACGGCCAGGCCGAGGTCGGTTTTACGCCCGGTGATGTCGAGGATCAGCCAGCCGATTCCCAGGAACTGGATGCCCTGGCCAAAGGACTGCACTCCGATATTGAGGATGAACCAGCGGAAATCCCGGTGGCGTAAAGCTGAAAAAGTGGTGAATCTGCGTGCAGCGCTGGCGTTGACGGCCATCAGCAATCAGCCCAACCAATCAGTCGAGCAGCTGCGCGGCCAGCTGGTGGAAATTGTCCACCTCAAAGTCCGGTTGGTAGGGCGATGCTTCGTTAGGCAGGTTATAGCGGTTGACGTAGGCAGCCCGGTACCCGCAAGCCCGCGCCCCGGTGATGTCGAACGAGTGGGCCGCCACCATCATTATCTCAGCCGGTTCTTTCTGCATGATTCGCGCCGCGGTGCGATAAACGGCGGGATGCGGCTTGAAAACCCCAGCGTTCTCTACGGAGATGATGTTGCTGAATGGCACCCCGATGTTGTCCCGGGCCAGCTTTTCGAGATAGTCCTGCTCGCCATTGGAGAGGGCCACCAACTGGTAACGGCCACTGTCGGCCAGGCGTTGCAGACCGGACACCGCGTCATCATAAGGTTTGAGATCGTTGTAAACGGCCATGAACCGGTCGACGTCGTCGAGGTCAAACTCCACGCCGTGGAGCCTGAGGCAGTAGACAAAAGCGCGGCGGCAGGTTTCCCGGTAGCCACTATGACCAAGCATGAACAGGTTGTCCTGATACTGCTCTATGCGCTGGCGTTCGCGCCAGTTGCGCCAAAATTCCGCGCCGGTGACCGGTGAGCCGTGTTCGGACAGGAACCGCCCGGCCGGTTCGGCCAGACTACCACCCAGGTCGAGCACAGTGCCAAAGATGTCGAAGGTGAGGGTATTGACCTGGGCGATATAGTCGGTGGCCATTGCTGGGAACTCCGGTCAAATCAAGCGGGTTTGATGTTCTCGATGTTGGTTTGGTCGACGTTAATCTGGCGCTTTACGCTGTCGAAATACACGATTAGCCAGGTGGCCGGGCCGACGGCTCGCTTCTCACGCACCTCGCCGACATCGCCAGCCGTTATGCTGCGGACGGAAGAACCGACCGGGGATGCCATCACTTCCCTGACCTGAAAATCAGCAGTGGCTTCCACTTTCATCCCTTTTTCAAACTGGTCAAAACTCATGGCGGTAACCTCCATCAGACGGAGCGCTAAGTGGCTGAATGTTGTGTATGTGTGTGTGGGGTGATATGGCAGTGTACGGGCCGGGCAGGGGCAGTGTCAACGCAGATTGAACCCATCGGCCGGCCGACAGCTCGCATCGGGCAGTTAGCTGCGTCGGGTATTCACTGGACGATACGACGGCGCCGGGGTATGATTTGAGGGCGGCGATTCAGGGCAGAAACCTTAAATCCAATGCCGCCCAATTCAATGCCACTCAATTAAGGAATGGAGGAACTATGAAGATTGTAAAGATGTCAGCGGTGCCCCGTACTGAAGGTACTGCGCCTTTGTTCACCGGCCCGGTTGGTCGACAGGCCATACTCGATCCCGACGACAGCAACAATTTCAACTTCGGCATCGTGCATTTCGGCGCCGGCATCCGCAACAAGTTCCACAAGCACAGCGGTGACCAGATCCTCATCGTTACCGAGGGCACCGGCACCGTGGCAACTCGTGACGAATCCGTGGTGGTATCCGAGGGCGATGTTGCCATCATCCCCGCCGGGGAAGACCACTGGCACGGCGCTCCCGACGCCACGGCCATGTCCCACATCACCATCACGGTGAAGGGCAGCCAGACGGAGCAAACCGAGGCGTAGCTTCTTTTCCCGACCAGCTGAGCAACGAGTAGGGGCGACGAATTCGTCGCCCCTACTCGTTTGGGGACCGGTGGTTGCACAGAGTTTAGTGCCGATGGCCGTGCTCGCCGTGACCACCATTATCGGCGTGGTCGCCGTGCCCCTGGTGGTCGCCGTGAGCACCAGGCTCGGCGTGGTCATCGTGGTGGCCGTGGCCGTGGTCATCGTGTCCATGGTCGCCGTGGCCGTGTTCTCGGTGCCCGTCGTGGTCATCGTGGTGGCCACCATCATGGTCGTCGTGTGCCACTGGACTTGGCCTGGGCAGGCGCACTATGGCGAGGATGACGGCGGCGGCCAGATAGAGTACGGCGGTGTAGTAGAACAGGTTTACCGAGTTGATCCCGTACAGCCAGGTAGCGATGATGGGTGACAGAGCGCTGAGGATAAACCTTGAAGTGGACAGCAAGCCCAGGGTAGTAGCGGCGGTTCCTTCGCGCACGATGTCCATTGCGGCGGCGGTCAGGATGGGTTGGTCGCTGTAAAGGAATATGCCCAAGGCGGCCAGCAGTCCGGCCATTACCGCCAGGTTTTGGCCAAAAGGCACCATCAGCAGGGTTACGGCGGCGAGGAAGAGCATTCCGGGAATCAATATGGTTTTGCGTCCCAGTCGGTCGGAGAGATAGCCCATTACCGGGCTGGCGAAAATGCCGACGAAGACCAGCAGGCCGATTAGCGAACCGCGGATAAACACTCCTTCCAGCAGCCCGCTGCCACTGTCGGGCTTCAAGTTCAGCACGTCCGCCAGATAAAAGGGCAGCACGGTGATGAATCCGATATAGGCCATGCCGCGCAGGCCGGCGACCAGGGTAATGCCCCAGACGCGAGGGTTGCGGACGAGCAGTCTCGTTTCATTCAACTGCATCCGCATCGTGTTGACGACGCGCTCTTCGGCGGCGGCCTGGGCACGCTGCCCGATGTCGCGGAAAGCCCAGAACACCAGAAAGGCGAGGAAAATGGGCACCGCGGCATAGACGGTGATGATGGTCTGCCAAGTGAAGGTAATCAGGAGGAGTCCGGTCAGCACCGGCCCCAGCACGTCGCCCACGTTGCCGCCCACGCCATGGAAGGACAGGACCGAGGCGCGGCGGTGGGCGAAGTGGGAAGAGAGGGCTGCCATTGCCGGCAGGTGCCAGACCGATGCTGCCACCGCCACTATCGCCATACCGATTATCAATAAGGCGTAACCGAGGGGGTTTAGCGCGTCCGAGGTTTCGGTGGATGCGCCAGTCTGGGAGGCAACTAGCCAGGCGCTGCCGGGCAACTGCCAACCGGCGGCAGTCATCAGCAGCCATCCGACGCCAAACAGCGCCATGCAAACCGCCATGACCCAGCCCCAATAGCGGCGCAGGACGTCGGTCAGGACGCCGCCGGGCAGGGCTACGATTCCGGAGGCAATCTCACGGGTGGTCTGGATGCTGCCGGCAGCGATGGTGCTGCCGCCCAGCAGGAGGTCGCGCACTTCGGGCAGCACGACGATGAAGCTTTGTGCGATCCAGTGAAAAACGCCATGACCGCTGGTGAGCCCGCCGATTATGAAGGCGGCGCCGCGTCGGAACCCGGTGCGACCCTCAGCGACCGAAGGCATTTCGTGATGGTGTGCGTGAGCCATAAAGGCCTCCTGTGGCCGTTGGATGTAGGTTATTCGAGAGCGCTGCCCGAACCCTGGGGCAACCGCGACAGGCTGCCCTCCTGAGTCGGAGCCCGCTTGATGTGGATGCGGATTTTCGCCCATGCCATCGCCAGGACGAACAAGGCGGCGGACAGCAGCACCACACTGGCCCCGGATGACACGTCGATGAGGTAGCTGATGTAGATTCCTACCGCGCCGCAGAATACACCAATTCCCGTCGATGCCAGGGCCATTTTGCGAAAACTGTTGGTGAGCAGGCGGGCCACTATTGGCGGAATGACGATGGCGGCGGCAATCATGGTTACGCCCAGAACCTGCATGGAAACGACGATTGTTCCCGCCAGCAGCAGTGAGAATAAAGTGTCAACCCATCCGGTCGGGACACCGTAGAACTGGGCGACATCGGGATCGAAAGTTGCGAACAGGAAGAGTTTGTAGGCGAGAAAAAAGACCGCAACGACGATGGCGGAAACGACCCCGATGGCGATGATTTCGCTGGTGTCGACGGCCAGCACGCTGCCCCAAAGTAAGGCTTCGAAGTCGGGGGTGAAGCTCTGATTGCGGCTGATGATCGCAACGCCCAGGGCAAAGCTGGTGATGGTGATGATGCCGATGGCGGCGTCGGAGCCGATGGGGTTTTTGCGGGTGGTCCACGTGATGAGCAATGCTGACAGGAAACCCCAGACGGTTGCTCCGACAAAGAAGTTGATGGACATTACCCAGCTTACTGCCGCCCCGCCGAAAATGGCGTGGGACAGGCCGTGTCCAATGTAGGACATTCCGCGCAGCACGATGCATGTGCCTATCAGGCCGCACAGTCCACCCACCAGGCTGGCGGCAATAATCGCCCTGACGAAGAAGCCGAATTCAAACGGTTCGAGCAACAATCAGGAGTCCCCCGCGGCGGCAACACCTTCGCTATGGTGGTGGTGTGTTGGCACGTGGTCGGGTGTGGGATGGGTGTGTGCCTCGGTGTCGTCGTGGCTGTTGTCGGGCACCGTGGCCAGCGGTTCGCCGCGGTTTTCGTCAATCCAGAAGTGAGCGCTCTCGGCGACCAGGGTCATGCCATGGTATTGGATTACCGGCATCTGAGCGCCGTAAACTTCTTGCAGGATGTGTGGAGTAATCACCCGGTGGGGCGGCCCGTCAGCCACAATCTCTCCGTTCAGGCAGATAATCCGGGGCAAATGCACCGCCACGGCGTTTATCTCGTGCGTGGTCAGGATGATGGTAACGCCGGCGTGGTTGAGGTCGTGCAGCAGGTGCATCACGTCGTCGCGGGTTTTGACATCCACGCCGGAAGTCGGTTCGTCCAGCAACAGCAATTCCGGGTTGCTCACCAAGGCCCGCGCCAGAAAGACCCGTTGCTGCTGGCCGCCGGATAACTGACGGATATGGCGTTTCGCCAGGTCCGCGATGCCCAGGCGTTCCATCATGTCCTGGGCCAGTTCCCGTTCACGCTTGCGATACCAGGGGAACCAGGCGTTGACCATGGTGCGGCCCATCATAACGGTTTCTTCCACCGTTACCGGAAAGTTCCAGTCGATGGTTTCCAGCTGCGGGACATAGCCGGCTCGATTGTGCCGGCCGCTGGGTTTATCGTACACGCGAACCGCGCCGGACATGACGCTGGCGGCGCCCAGCACCGTGCGCAGGAGGGTGGTTTTGCCGGAGCCGCTGGGGCCAAGCAAACCCAGGAAATCGCCAGGCATCACGCGCAGGTTGATGTCTCTCAACACCGGGTTGCCGTTGTAACCGGCGGTTACATTTTGCAATTCGACGATGGGTCGCGCGTCCGGGTCGGGCCGGTGCAGATGTTCTAGCTCAGGTGGGTGTAACATCAGCGGTCACTGAGGGTAAATCGCGGGGGATTCGCCAGTGAATACCAGGCCGGTGTCGATGTCCCGCAACGCCGCCGGATCACCGCCCAGCGAGCTAATCATTATTTCCAGATTGTTTACTTCCAGCCCGATATAGGTGTGGCGAGGGTCTCCCGGCGAGCCGGGCAGGTCGTCATCGCTAAGCCCGTCAACGTAGAGCGCGCCGGATTCCGAGGCGATGGTTTGCATCACGTCGCTGGGAAACACGTTGGACCCGAACACTGCCGGGATGCCTTGCGATCTAATCTGCTTGATCAGGGCCACAACTTCGCGCGCCGATGGCTCGGAAAAATCGGACGGCTGAACCGCACCGATTACCGTCATACCGTACCGTTGTGCAAAATAGGCCCAGGAGTCATGGTAGGTCAACAACTTGCGGTTCTCCGGCGGGACCGTGGCCACGGCCACTATGATGGCTGCGTCCAACGCCGCGATGCGGGCGTCGAAAACGTCATAGTTGGCGGCGTAGTAGTCGGCGTTGTCCGGGTCATGTTCGGCCAATTTGTCCCGCACGATTTGGGCGTAGCGCAACGCCAGAATGGGGTCCGGCCAAAGATGCGGGTTGGGGTGGCCCCCTTGTCGCGGGAAGGAAAAATCGAACTGCCACTGGTCTCGCGCGATGGCCCGTTCGCCGAGGCTGACGATTTCGGATCCGGCTTTCTGGGTGGCGCTCGCCATTTCAAGTGTGGGTTCCTCCAGGAATAGGCCGTTGAGGAAAACCAGGTCGGCATTGGAGAGGATCGCGGCCACCGACGGCGCGGGTTCGAAGGAGTGGGAGTTGACGCCTTCCGGCACTACGCCCCGCAACCGGATGCGTGTACCGCCGATATTTTCTACGATGCTGGTGATTGGGGACACTGTTGCGACCACTTTCAGAGTATCGGCGGCGATGGCCGTTTCATTGGTATTGGCGGGGTCGACAGGTTCGGCGCAGGCGGATCCCAGGATCAATATCAGGGCAGTCGGCAGGATGATTGCCGCCGCGAGCCGGGCCAGCCGGTTGCAGAAGATGTCAGACAGAACTATGGCTGGGGAACGCCGGCGCATTTGTCGCAGGTGCCTCCTATCGTGAAATTCTCCAAATCCGGCGTGAAACCGAATTCCAGTTGCAATCGTTGGCTGAGCTCGTCCAGATAGGCGGGGCTGAGCGTTTGCACCGCATCGCAATGCGAGCAAACCATATGGTGGTGACGGTTGTGCTGGTCGGTAAGCTCGAAGTGCAGCTTGTTCCCGATCACCACTTCGGTTACGACACCAACCCGCTTCAACAATTGCAACGTGCGGTAAACGGTGGCCAGGTCAACATAAGGGTGCTGCATCTTGACCCGGTTCCACACCTCGTCGGCGCCGACGTGACCGGAGCGACTGGCCACGATGTCCAGCACGGAGAGGCGCTGGGGAGTCATGCGGTAACCCCGGGTGCGCAAACGGTCAATTGCCGATTCGTGGCCAGACATGGTTTACCTGCCATTGTTGCAACGATTTGCGTTAGCCAATCATAGCATAACAGCAATCGTTGTCAATCATCGACGGCAACTCGTCAGGGCCTTTCCAAAGTCGTTGGCATTGGGGACATTATTTTACCGGGATGAACAGGATAGACGGGATGGACGGGATTCTTCCGCAATGTTCATTGACGACGGAGATGCTAAAATCGGAGCAGCCGAGGGAATCAGGATATTCGGGGTTGCCGTGACCAGCATGGAAACACGCCGCCGGGTCGGTGAAGTGATCGTCTCCCACACGGAACGGGTGGAAGTGCAATGTTACGAGTTGCACTCGCCGCCGCCGTTGGGGTCGTTGCTGCGGATTGGGTCTCCGGCCGTTTATGCGGTGGTGCGGGACATTTGGCACGAGCCGCTTGACCCCAGCCGTCCCCTGGCGGCCCGGGGCGCTGACCTGGAAACGGAAGATGAGATTTACGCCCAGAATCCGCAGTTGCGGTCGGTTTTGACCACCCGATTCACGGCCACCGTTACCGGCTACGTTGACGGGTTGGACATCAGGCAGGGGTTGCCGTCGGTGCCGCCAAATCTCCACTCGTTTGTTTTTCGGTGCGAAGATGCCGAGGTGGCGTCTTTTGTTCGTCAATTGCAGTTTTTGCGATTGCTGATTGCGGATGGTTCTCTCACGGCAGATTTGGCGATGACGGCTTTTTTGCAACGCTCGTCGGAAACGGTTGCCGACCGACGCGGGTTCCTGATTCGGGCCGGGCGTATGCTGGCCACCGAACTGGCCGGCGAATCTCAGCGCCTTTACACCATGCTGCGGGAGATCGCCGTATGACCAGCAACAACAATAACAACGGCAACGGCAACGGCAGCGGAACTGGCCGGTTTGCTCACACGCCGACGGCGTCAGGTCGTCAGATCGGCGTTGTGGTCGGCGGGCAGCTGTCGCGCGGTTTGCAGGTTCGGCTGGATGGTGTGGGCGGCGCTTCTGTTGAGGATGTGCCGGTGGGGTCGTTCGTCACCGTTCAGGGGCGGCGCCAGCGGTTTTTTGGCGTGGTTACGGACATCGAACTGCGGACCGTGGACGACAGTTTGCGGCATTTTCCGCCCACCGGGGGCGACGCGTTTTTGGCCGAGGTGGTGGGAGGTACGACGGCCTACGGCGTGTTGTCGGTTATGCCGGGAATCGCCGTGCCGGATGGCAACGCCCACGGTCTTCAACCGGAAACTGCCACCACGATACCGGAGCATTTCTCCCCGGTGTTTACGGCATCGCAGGCTGACATTGACGCTGTATTCAGTGCGCCGCAGCATACGGCGCTGGCTTTGGGCGCTCCCCAAGCGATGGAAGGCGCAACCGTCCGTTTGGACTTGAGCGCCCTGGCCAGCCGGTCGGTGGGTGTGTTCGGTGCATCTGGGTCGGGGAAAACTTTCCTGGCTCGTATGCTATTGGCGGGACTGGTCAAACAGGGCGAAGTGGTGTCGCTCGTTTTTGATATGCAGAACGAGTATGGGTGGCAGGGCCAGGACAACGACCGCGGCAGCCAGGTCAAGGGGTTGAAACAGCTATTTCCCAGCCGGGTGGTTACGTTCACGCTTGACGAACAAAGCAGCCAACGGCGGGGGATTACCCCGGACGGGATCGTGCGCATCGGCTATAACGAAATCCAGCCGGCGGATATCGAAATGCTGCGCGAGTCGTTGGGCCTGTCGGCGGTAGCGGCAGCAGCGGCCTACAACCTGGAAAGGCATTTTGCCGGGCGCAGCTGGCTGGGCGATTTTATCGTGTTGGGCGGCCCGGATATTCCGGACCTGGCGGACGCCATCGGTGTCAATGCGGCGGCGCTGGCTGCCCTGCACCGGAGGTTGAGCGCCTGGCAGCGGTTCCAGTTTCTGGATGCTGCCGCCGGCGCAAACGCCGCCCGCAGCATCGTGGAACACCTGCAACGCGGCAATCATGTGGTGCTGGAATTCGGGCAGTACGGCAGGAACGAAGCAGCCTACGTACTGGTCAGCAACCTGCTGACTCGCCGCATTCACGAAGAATGGGTGCGGCGCAAGGAGCTGGCCGACGGTGGGCAGGGCCCCGACCCGCGTCCGCTGGTGATTTTCATTGAGGAAGCCCACAAGTTCCTGACGCCGGAGGTCGCTTCGCACACCATTTTTGGCACCATCGCCCGGGAACTTCGCAAGTACAATGTAACCCTGATGATTGTCGACCAGCGTCCCAGTGGCATCGACTCTGAGGTAATGAGTCAGCTGGGTACCCGGTTAACCTGTAGCCTCAACGACGACCGCGATATGTCGGCGGTTCTGATGGGCGCGCGGGATTCGAGCCAACTGCGGGACGTGCTGGCGCGCTTGAGCAGCAAACAGCAGGCGTTGGTGTTCGGGCACGCCGTTCCAATGCCGCTGGTGCTCCGGCCCCGGGATTATGACGAGACGTTCTATCAGGAGATGGCGCTCTCTACAGGGACTATGGCGGGGACTATGCCGGTGGGAATGCCGGTAGAGACGGAGCAGGAACGGATGCAGCGGGAGGTTGACGAGTTGTTTCCGCCGGAGTGAAGGTCGGATAAGTTGTTTTTGCATGGATGAACAGGATGAACGGGATTTATTGGGTGTTCTGAGATGAGGGTTGTTGAGACTTGCGTTGAAATGATGGCGCTGTGCCGGGAGGTGGAGCGTCCGCTGGGGTTAGCGCCGACGATGGGAGCGCTGCACGAGGGGCATTTGTCTCTGGTGAGGCAGGCGCGGGCGGACAATGCTACGCTGGCAGTGTCGATTTTCGTCAACCCAACTCAATTCGGGCCGGCCGAGGATTTTTCACGCTACCCGCGCAGCATGGAGCGCGACCTGGAGTTACTGGAAGCGGAAGGAACCGACCTGGTGTTTGCGCCATCTCCGAGTGAGGTGTATCCCGACGGTTTCGACACCTGGATCGAACCCGGCGTGGTAGCGGAAGGTCAGGAAGGCAAGGTGAGGCCCGGCCATTTCAGGGGCGTGGCAACCGTGGTGGCCAAGCTGTTCACCATAGTGCGCCCTGACCGCGCGTATTTCGGCCAGAAAGATGGCCAGCAAGTGGCAGTAATTCGTCGTATGTCGCACGACCTGAACCTGGGTGTTGATGTCGTCATAATGCCCACCGTGCGTGAGCCGGACGGCCTGGCGATGAGCAGCCGGAACGCCTACCTGACACCGGAGCAACGACGGGCGGCGACGGTGGTTTACCGGGCGTTGTGCGCGGCGGAACAACTCTGGCGGTCGGGCGAGGGCGATGCTGCGAGACTGCAAGCGGCGGCGTTTGCAGTCCTGCAAGCCGAACCGCTGGTAGAGTCGGTGGACTACGTCAGCGTGGTGGACGCGGATACGATGGCGGGGGTGGATGCGATTGGGGAGCCGGCCGCGATGATGGCGGTGGCGGCCAGGGTGGGAGCGGTGCGGCTGATAGATAATGTGATACTGGTTTAGAAGGGGCGATACCAACGGATTAGGATCCTACAATTCCACCCAGGACACAGGCCCGGCGAATGGAGGGCGTTTGACTATGCCAGACGAAGTAGTTTTTGAAGTGCATGAGGCCGAGGAGGGCGGCTACTACGCCGCGGCAGTAGGATACGACATCATTACACAGGGCGACTCGTGGGAAGAACTGAAGCTGATGGCGCAAGACGCGGTGCTGTGCCATTTCGATGATGACGCAACTCCAGGAACTTTCCGGCTCCATCTGGTAAAGGACGAAGTAGTCGCAGTCTAATGATGCCCAGGGATATGTCCGGCGATGAACTGGTTCGTCGGCTGCGCCGGCAATACGGCTATCAGGTGGTGCGTCAAAGGGGCAGCCATATGCGGTTGGTTACTAACAGCAGAGGACAAGAGCATCACGTTTCGGTCCCGCGTCATAGCCAACTGAAGGTCGGTACGCTGCATGAGATTCTGCACCGGGTCGCTGCGTACCTGGAAATCAATCAAGACGAATTGCGCCAAGAGTTGTTTGGGGATTAGAGGTTGGTGTGGGTATAGGGCTGTGGACTATGTCAGATTGGTGGACGCAGGCAGCATCTCGCCGGTTGATTAGGGTGGATGATGGCCGCCGGGTGATGGTTGCAGTAGCGTGTCGGCTGGAGGCGGTGAGGCTGATAGATAACGTGGTGGGGTAGAGAGTGATTGTCAAGGTATCCGCAATCACACCGTTTCTCTTTTGATGTTTAGGATACTCACGCCCTACGACTGCGTTAGCTCCCGCACCGTCTCGGTCAACGCTGGAATTACCTTTTCCCAGTCGCCGACGACTCCGTAGCGGGCTTCCTTAAAAATGTTGGCGTCGCCGTCTTTGTTGATGGCTACTATGGCTTTGGAGCCGCTGCAGCCGGCCATGTGCTGGCTGGCGCCGGAGATGGCGACGGTGATGTACAGATCGGGGGTGATGGTCTTGCCGGTTAGGCCCACCTGTTGGTTGGCGGGCACCCAGCCGGAATCGACGGCAGCGCGGGAGGCTCCCACGGCGCCGCCGAGGAGGGCGGCCAATTCTTCCAGTTGGGCGAAGGGTTCCGGGCCGCCCAGGCCCCGGCCGCCTGACACCACGATGCGGGCGTCCTCCAGTTTGATGCCGGCGGCGGCTTCCTTAACGACATCCACGACTCGGCTTTTCGCTTCGGATGCGTCAATGTCCACTGGGTAGGCAATCACGTCGCCGGAACGGGCCGGGTCAGCGTCCAGGGGTTCGTAGGTTTTGGGTCGCACCGCGGCAATCTGTGGGGTCTGGTTGCAACTGACCACGGCGACCGCGCTCCCGCCATACACCGGTCGGTTGGCCAGCAGGCGGCCGGTGTCAGTGTCCACGCCTACTTCGAGGCAATCCTGGGCCAGGCCAACACCGAGACGAAACGCCAGCCGTGGCGCGAGTTCACGCCCTTCGTTGTTGCGGGAAATCAGGATGATGCCGGGGTTGGTCTCAGTCACCACCGACTGCATCGCCGACAGGTACAGGTCGGGATGGTAATTCTCCAATGCCGGGCTGGTGACTGACAGCACCCGGTTGGCGCCTTGCGAGATCGCCTGTTGCGGCGCACCGGCGACATCGGCGCCCAACAGCGCTATGGTCAGTTCTTGCCCGAGGCGGTCCGCCAGCGAGCGGCCGGCGGCCAGCAGTTCCTGAGCGGTAGAACCCAGCTGCCCGGCGGGAGCATCCCCGAAAACCAGAACTCCGGTTGCGTCTGCCATTATTGTCTCCGTTGGTGGTTGGAAGAAGTGAGGGGACTAGATAAAGCGGTCTTCGCGCAGGCGCAGGGCCAGCTTGCGGGCCGAGTCGGCGTCATCGTCGCCCTCGATGAGTTCGCATTCCTGATCGTTCTGGGGAATGAAAAGGTCGTGTAATGTGATGCGCGGCTCCAGCTGGTCAGGATTCAGGTCCAAGTCGCCGGTTGTCCAGACGGTGGGGCGTTTGCGGGTGGCGGCCATGATGCCGCGCAGCGTGGGGTAGCGCGGCTGTCCCAGCTCATTGCTAACGGTTACCAACGCCGGAAGTTGAGCTTCAACTACATCGTAGCCGTCCGGCGCAAGGCGCTCAACAATCACCTTGTTGTCCTGCACGTCCACTTTTTTGCACAGGGTGATGCAGGCCACGCCGAGGGTTTCGGCGACGCCCAGGGGAACCTGCGCGTTGTCCCAGTCGGAAGCTTGCCGTCCGCAGATAATCAAGTCGAATCCGCCCAGTTTTTTGACGGCGGCGGTCAGCATCTGCACCGTCAGAAAGGCGTCGATGGTGTTGGTAAATGCGTCGCCTTGCAGCAAAACCAGCTCATCGGCGCCCATGGACAGTGGTTTTTTCATCACGTCCAGCGCGAAAGCCGAGCCTGACGAAATTACGGTGATGGTGGCGTCCTGCGCATCCTTGATGCGCAGGGCCGCTTCCACGGCGTTCTCGTCAAAACCATTGACCACCGGGGGGATGTTGGGCGGTGTGACGACTTGCCGGGAATCGCCGTCGATTCTAAAGGCAGCGGCCGGCATCTCAGGGTCAACGACCTGTTTGGCGAGCACACAAATGTTAACGGGCATCAGGAAAAGGCTCCCCTCGTGCGAAGGATAAAAAGGACTATGTGAAAGTTATCACTAGCCTTTGGGGCTGTCAATTCAGGCTGAAGTTGAAACGCTGGCCGGGGCGGTTCCCGGGTGGAGATTGCACCGGGCTAAATCTCGCGAAACGCGGGCTCCGGTTCCTCAATGTAGAAATCGTTGGCCCAGAGATCGTCGATGATGGCTTGATCGCCTTCAGTAATATCCGGAGTGTCCACCGCGTCCGAGTATTCCCGCAACTCCTCCAGCGTGGTGAAATTGGGGAGCACGCTGGTGATAGTGGGTTGGTGAAGCACAAATTGAATGGCAGCCTGGCTCATGGTGCGCCCCACCTCTTCGCCGGCCAGGAACTTCACCTGGCCGACTTTAACCAAAGCCTCGGTGAGCCACTGGTGCCGACGGAAGGAACGATGGTCGGACTCGTCGAACTCCGGCGGCGCGTCGTACCGGCCGGTGAGCGCTTCCGAAGCGTGGGGCACTCGGGACAGTAAGCCCACCTGTTCTTTCGCGGCGATGGGGAAGAAATCCTTGGCCGGGTCCTGTTCCAGGATGCTGTAGATAATCTGGATGCTGCTGACGTGTCGCTCTGCCATGCTGGCCTGGCCCTCTTCAAACCACCCGATGTCTGGGCCAAGAGCGGAGCCGTAGTGCCGGATTTTCCCCTCGTCTTTGAGGGCTTCCAGCGTCTCGAAAACGTCGTCGTCTTCGATGGTGGCAATGCGCGGGTTGTGCAGTTGATACAGGTCGATGTAGTCGGTGTCCAGGCGGCGCAGAGATTGCTCACAGGCGAACCGGATGAACTCCGGCTCAAACTTCTGCGGTCGTTCCCCGTGCCCAATGCGCGGCGTGGACTGGTCGTAGAAGTCGTAACCGAATTTGGTAGCGATAATCATTTCGTGCCGGCGGTGACCCATGAACTTGGCGAGCACTTCTTCTCCATAACCCTCGCCGTAAGTGTCGGCAGTGTCAAAGAAGTTGATGCCCAGCTCCAGGGCCTCTTCCAGCAGGCTGCGGCGCGTTTCCTCGGGAATGCGGCCCCACCAGTTGGTGGCCACGGTCCAGACGCCAAAGCCAACCTCGGAGAGGAGCAAATCGGTGCGGGGGAGATTGCGGTATTTCATGGTAGTTGTCCTTTGGGAGTAGTCAGGTAACGGCGGGATAGACTTCGTTGGGATTGACTATCGCGGCGAGGGCCACGGCAGTGCCATGCGTCGTGCAACCGTAGATGCCAGTATGTGATGGGTCGTGTATTTCGCCCAGCGAGATGAATTGTATATCCAGATTGAAATTATTTTTGCATATCATAACTGCGTCGCCAGCATTCAAAACGGCAAAGCAGGAATTGCGGCTAACTCGGAAACCTTTGTCAGTTAGCGCCCGCCTAACGCCGCTAATTTGAGAATAGCGGTCGGAATCGTGAAAAAGTTCCAGCCAGTTGGTAGACAGATATTCCTCGCCGGGTCGAAGCCTGAATGCTGTGGCCAATAGCCGGCCGCTATCCCCGATATCGCGAGGACGGCAATAGCGAGCTACGTGGTGCGTATGTCGGAGCTCACGGCGGCGGGGCTGCCCTTGAACCATGTAAACCACTCCCCCGATTCTACCAATTTAGCCATGATAAACGAGCGATTGCCGGTGTCGCCGCCGTTATTGATTTCGATGAAACGGCCATCGGATTTGCGGGCGGCACAATCAACCTTATCACGGTCAGGAAATAAGACGCTGACCAGGCGGTTGTTGCTGAAAAACCACTCAGCGCAAATCCAGCCTTCCGGAGAGCAGCCCAAATCTACCTGGCCCTCCGATTCCACCGCGCCGAAAAATGCCAAAAACCCCTGCGCGCTTTCCAGCGTGACCGGAACATCGCTATCGTCCAGGTCCGTATCGGATGCAAAATAGGCAATGCGATCGGCAAGGTCAAGCTCACCCCAGCTGCGCAACACATCGCACACCTCGGCGACGGAGCCGATTTGCGCCAACTCGTCGGAGGGCAGGGGACGGGTGGTGGTGGGTTGCATAATCCGTAATTCGTTGCGTCGGCGCGGGTTAAGTAGTGGCGGGATATACTTCGTTGGTGCTAACCGACCTTGCCAGTACCGCGGCGGCGGCGGTATCTTCTGGTGAATATCCATATATTCCAGTGTGGGATGGATCCTGAGATTCGCCCAGCGTCAGGATTTGAATGTCCAGGTTCAAGGCGTTTTTGCACACAGCGACGGCGACTCCCACATTGAGAGCGGCGAAGTATGCGGTGGGCCTGACCTGAAAGCCTTTATCGGTTAGAGCTTGGCGGACACCGGCAATTTGAAATTGGCGGTCTGAATCGTGAAAATGCTCCAGCCGGTTGGTTGACAGGTATCGCTCATTGGGCCTGAGTAGAAAGGCAGTTCTGGCTACTATGCCATTTGCAATGTCCCGGCGGCGGCAATAGCGGGCTACATGGTCGCTACTTGCGAGCGTGCGCTGCCGGTAATGAGCTAGCGACATACAAATAGACCATCGGAGACCAGTTTTTTTACGATAACCCGACGTGCAGCGATTTTCTTACCACCACGTATCTCGATAAACTTACCGTTGCGGCCGGTGGCAGTAAACATAATACGATTAGCGTCCCGGAACCATAGTCCAGCATCTCGAACATCGGTGAAATCCCATTCAGCGCAAATCCAGCCTTCTTGTGTGCAGGTCAGCCGTACTTCGCACTCCGATTCCACCGCGCCGAAAAACGCTAGGAAGCCCTGCGCGCTTTCCAGCGTGACCGGAACATCGCCGTCATCCAAGTCGTCCTCCGACGCAAAATAGGCAATGCGGTCGGCGAGGTCAGGCTCAGCCCAACAGCGCAGCACATCGCACACCTCGGTCACGGAACTGAAGCCGGCTACTCTGCTATTAGGGATAGGCCGTTGATATTTCGATGAACTGAAAGCCACGAGATTATTCCAATCAATTGCTCCGCTCTTGTCGCAGAATTGCTTGGAGAATTCGCTGGACAATCGATTAACGACAGCCGCGTAATGCTTGCTGAAAGCGTAGTTTCGTCTCTTGGCGTTATGCCCCAGTGGCTCAATTATTCTGGTATAAAATTCGCTGTCGTTGGAAATCAGCTCCCAAAATTCTTGCCCACAATACTTGAAATATCCGCTCTTAACAGGCTTGTCGTCCCGGCCATAGCAACAACCGTTCACGGGTATAACGTTTGTAGTGGAGTTGCCTTGCCGGATAACACGCACGGCAGCATTGAAGTTATCCTTCATCTTGGCGATTTGGGAACTGTTGCCCCAATTTGGTCCAGATTTGATTGAAATGATGTATCTAGCCTCATCCTTTACAAATTCGAGGTCAATTCCGGTCGTACTAGATTTCATTCCTTTGTGGACATTTTCTGCAACGTGAATCGCCAAACCTTCGAGGAAGTCGCCGAAGAGAGTCTCTTCCTGCGAGCTCAGATGTGCGTCTAACAAAGATTTGATCAAATCAGAGACCACAACCAAGTTTTTGCTTTTGAACAAGTATGGATTTTTGCGACGCAACAGATTGGTGAGGCGCAGTTTGTTCAGCGCTTCCAGACGCTTATCGTGAAATGTGCCGATATGAGTCTCGACGTACTCCGTGATTTGACCGTCAGTGATGGCGCTCATATCGTCAACCTCAAGTTCTTGTCCAGACGTTCTTTGAGGTCTCTATAATATGGCTCGTACATCTCGATGCCAATGACATTCCGGCCTTTGTCCAAGGCGGCAAAGGCCGTGGTGCCGGAGCCAATAAACGGATCGAGAACGGTGTCGCCGGGGTCGGTGAACAACTCGATAAACCATTCCGGCAGCCAGTAAGGGAACGCTGCACTGTGGCTGCGATTGCCGCATTCCGTAGCACCGTGCAACACGTTGGTAGGGTACACCATATCGCGGCCCAGCCAGTTCTCCACCTTTTTGCCAAACCCGCTACCCACTTTGGACTCGTCGCGTACTCGGTCGGTTTCGCTCAGGTTGCGCATCCGGTTGTCATACCAGTCGCCTACCGGAACCATAACGGCTTCCTGGTTCATCTTGAACTTGCGCTGCTTGTTGAATTGCAACAGCCGTTCCCAAGAATCCCGGAACCGGTTGGGCCATTTGCCGGGGTAACAGTTTTTCTTATGCCAAACAAATTCCTCTGTCCACAGCCAACCTCGTTTACGCATTTCCAGTGTCAGCTCAATGACGTAGGTATGCCGTTCACCGTTTACCGCCCGTTCTTTGATGTTCAGTACGAAAGTACCGGTTGGTTTCAGAACCCGTTGCAGCTCGTCGGCGATTGGCAGAAACCAATTGACATAATCATCCGGCTTCACCCCGCCGTAGGTACTTGCTCGCCGGTCAGCGTAGGGTGGCGAGGTCACCACCAAATCAACGGACTCCGTATCGACTTTAGCCAATTCAGTACGACAGTCGCCCGGCAGCAGAATGGCGCTAGTGTTCATAGTTGCGTTCATCATCAGATGTTCAAATGCAGCATAATTGCGTCGCCCCGATATGGCAGTTCGTCAACCCAACGTAGCAGCGTCGCTCGATCCGCAGCGTCCAGGTTCTTTTTCATTGCCCAGCCATCGGCGCGCCTGAGCAACACATCCCTATCGAATTCGCAAAAGGCATTGCCTTCCCAACCATCCCCCCAACCCGTCTCGTAGTCGAACACATCAAAATCCGTTCCTACATTCAGGTCAGCCATCAAATCCTGCAAAAAGCCGTACATGGGCTGTGCTGGCCGTTCCAGGTACTCGATGCTAACCACGCCTATTGAAAGTCCCATCGTCTTCGCCCTTCATTGGTTGGATTGGCAAAGGTTTAGCGGACCCCAACGCTCCCTGTCAACGGCCTGGTGTCATTCGCCATCCTAGTCCCTCCACTCAAACGTTATTCGCCCGTCTTGCCAGGGCAGGTTGGCTACCCAGCGCAGTAGCGTATCCCGGCCTTCCGCATCCAGCCCCTCGTCCTCGGCCCATTCCGACGCCAGCCGCTCCAGTTCGTCACGGCGATATTCCCGGATGCGCTCGACATCGGCGCAGTCCGGGTCAACCACGAGGTCGAACATAAAATCGTACTCCGGCGGCCCAACGACCGCCAGGGTTTCCGCAATGTCCACCTTGCCGGATCCGGATAAAGTCAGGCCGCGACCAGGCCCAGGCTGCCTCGGACGGCTTCCACCAGATGGGCGAAGGTGGCGTCGTCCACGACCGGCGTGAGTTGGCCGAGGTTGACGGTGGGTATGACGTCCACCCAGGACTTGCAGCCGCCGTACTCCGGGATGAAGGGGACGGTGGCCGGCGATTCCATCCGGTAGACCCGCAGCAGCATGATGGTCAGGGGCACCATGGGCTTCCAGTGCAGGCGGGACTCGGCGTAGCCGTCGGTCCAGATGTGATGGGGAGCGAGGTCTGCCACCTTGCCCAGCTGGTCAATCTCCAGCAGTTCGTGTACCCGTGCCCAGTGGGTGAAGGTCACGGCGTCGTCATCGGCCGGGTTATCGGAAAGCAACTGGCGCAGCGTCGGCTGGTGGCTTTCCTTCAGCAGGTCTTCACGCTGGTGCAGGTAGGTCGGATACAGCAGGAATTCGGGATGCACGACGCGGAAGTCCTTGCTGTCCTCACTGATGCCACCCTTGCGTAGCATCATAATCTGGTCGCCGTCGGCCAGAGCCCGGACGGTTATTGCCCACTCTTTCAGTGCCAGCTGGCAGGTGGCGGGGGTGGTCATGGCGTCAACCTCCGTTCAGGAGCGATGTTCAGGAGCGATGTAGTGAGGAGAACACCCTCACCCTAGCCCTCTCCCATCGAGGGAGAGGAAACTATGCAGTTGCAATGGGATGTTATCACACCTTATTTGTTGCGGTTGCAGAATTCGCCGTAGTCGGGCACTTCCTCGCCGAGCACATACAGCCAGTAGTAGGCGCCAGTGTCGCCCAGGTATTTGAACTGTTTGCACACGTCTTTCAGAACCGCGTAGAAATCGCCGTGGGAGCGCAGATAATTCCGGATGCCGTCGTATTTCTCGTCGAGCTCGATGAGGCGCTGGGCGTTGTGAACCGTGGCGACAATCTTGCGGCGGTTGCGGACGATGGCCGGGTCGGTTGCCAGCGTGTCGATCTCAGACTCGCCCATTGTTGCCACTGAGGGCACGTCGAAGCCCTTGAATCCGGCTTGGAAACCGGGCCATTTGTTGCTGACCACCTTCCACGACAAACCGCTCTGGAACACCGCTTTGGTCATCACTTCAAGATAGTCGTTCAGGCTTTGCGGAACGATTTGCTCGGGGGCTTCGTGATCCGGTGGGCGCTCGTGCGATGTAGTCATAGTGTTCTATGCTCTCAATTGTCCCCTCTCCCTTGATGGGAGAGGGTTAGGGTGAGGGTGGTTTCGTGGTTTCAATGAGAGAACAAAGCTAGGGCAACGATGGAGTCAACGCCCCTGGCGTAGTCGGTGGTTCCAGCTTCAGCAGCCGGCTCAGGTTGGCCGTCGTTACCTCGGCTACATCGTCTACCGAGATGCCCTTGAGGTCGGCGAGGCATTGGGCGACTCCGGCCAGGTGGCGGGGTTCAGTCCAGTTGTGGCGGTACTTCTTGAACGGTTGCGGAAAGGCGTCAGTTTCCAACACGATATGTTCCAGGGGGATGTTGCGCGCTACTTCCTGCAACTCGGGCAAACGGGTCAGCGGCCGGGCCAGCGAGATGAAAAAGCCGCCGTCGATGGCCTCGCGCGCCGTGGCTGCGTCGCCCTGGAAGTAGTGCATGGCGCCGCCCACCTGGCCCGCTTGTTCCTCCCGCAACACCTTGAACACCGCCGGGTGCGATTCGCGGGAGTGAAAGATTATGGGCAGGCCCAGGCTTTTCGCCAGGTGAATGTGCTGCCGGAACACCTGATCCTGCACCGCGTGGTCGGGCGAAGTGGGCAGGTAATCCAGGCCCACTTCCGAAATGCACACCACCTGCGGGTTGTTGCGTGCCATCGCTTCCAGTTCGGCGTAAACGGCGTCGTCCACCGGCTGGTCAGCCTGCATGGGGTGTATGCCCACGCCGGCGTAGAACATAGGGTGTTCAGCGGCCAGGTCGATGCAACGCTGGGTGGACTCGATGGTAGTGCCGGCCAGAACGATATAACCCACGCCAGCGTCGCGGGCCCGCTCCAGAATCTCCGGAATGTCGGCCGGAGCGTACTGGTCGAGATGGGTGTGAGCGTCGCAATAGACTGGCGCTGTCGGCATGGTTTCGTCTCCGTTGTTGGCCCGGCTGTTGACCGGGTATTCCCGGCCCGAATTATAGCATCGCCGGCAGGATGGTTTGCCCCGTTGACAGATAGGGTCGGTTGCTCTACGATAATTGTTGACCTTAAAGGTCGGAAATAGGCTAGACAAGCCGCCGGCACGCCGCTAATGGCGGTGAGGAGGATACCCGTCCGATGACGACACAGGGCCAGCGTGTAATTTCCCGGGATACTACTGCTGCGGAGCTGGACTCCGATTACAAATGGGGTTTCACCATTGACATCGAGGAGGACGCCTTTCCCAAGGGCCTCAGCGAGGATGTCGTGCGGTTGATCTCGGCCAAGAAGAATGAGCCGGAGTGGATGCTGGAATGGCGACTCAAGGCGTATCGGTTCTGGACTCGCCAAAACTACAGCGAGCCGACCTGGGCTAACATTGAGCACCCGGTCATCGATTTCCAGGACATCCGTTACTACGCCGCGCCCAAGTCTGCTAAAGACGGGCCCCAGAGCATAGCAGATGTTGACCCGGAGGTGCTGGAGGCGTTCAGCAAGCTGGGCATACCGCTGGAAGAGCAGGCGCGGCTGGCCGGCGTAGCTGTCGATGCGGTGCTGGACAGTGTGTCGGTTGCGACCACCTATCAGGAGCAGCTGGAGAAGGCCGGCGTAATTTTCTGTTCCATGAGCGAAGCTGTGCAGAAACATCCGGATTTGGTGCAGAAATACCTGGGTTCCGTGGTGCCTTATGCCGACAATTTCTACGCTACGCTCAACTCGGCCGTTTTCTCCGACGGTTCCTTCGCCTACATTCCGCCGGGTGTACGTTGCCCCATCGAGCTGATGACCTACTTCCGTATTAACCAGGCCGACAGCGGCCAGTTTGAGCGGACGCTGATTGTGGCTGACGAGGGCGCCTACGTGAGCTACCTCGAAGGCTGCACCGCTCCGATGCGCAAAACCAACCAGTTGCACGCCGCCGTAGTTGAACTGGTGGCCATGAAAGGCGCTGAAATCAAATACAGCACCTTGCAGAACTGGTATCCCGGCGACAAGAACGGCGAAGGCGGGGTGTACAACTTTGTTACCAAGCGGGGCAAATGCGCCGGCGCCGATTCCAAAATCTCCTGGACACAGGTTGAAACCGGCTCGGCCATCACCTGGAAGTACCCCAGCGTCATCTTGCAGGGCGACAACTCGGTTGGTGAGTTCTACTCGGTGGCTCTGGTGAACAACTGGCAACAGGCCGACACCGGCACCAAGATGATTCACGTAGGCAAGAACACGCGCAGCACAATTGTAGCCAAGGGCATTTCGGCCGGCCAGGGACAACAAACCTACCGGGGTCTGGTGAAAATCAACCCCTCAGCGCGCGGCGCCAAGAACTTCACCCAGTGCGATTCGCTCCTCGTTGGCGACAAGTGCGGGGCACATACCGTACCGTACATCGAGGTCAAGAACCCGTCCGCGCAGTTGGAGCACGAGGCCACCACGTCCAAGGTTTCCGACGACCAGCTTTTCTACCTGCAACAGCGTGGCATCGGGGTCGAAGACGCACACTTTATGATTATCAACGGTTTCTGCCGCGGCATCTTCCAGGAACTGCCCTTCGAGTTTGCGATGGAAGCATCGCAGCTGCTGAAAGTGAGCCTGGAAGGAACCGTAGGCTAACCGATAGGCTGAACCGGAGCGCTGCCGGCTTGCCCCGATACTGAACAGTTGCGTCACAGGCGGCGGCGAACACGTTGCCCTGGACGCGCCACCCCTGAACGTTACCCGTGTAAACGTTGCCCCGGAGAGGAATCTAGCATCCGTAATGACGACTGCCAACCAAACTGACACGCCTATCCTGGAGGTGAAAGACCTCCACGTTTCCATCGACGGCCAGGAGATACTGCGCGGCGTTGACCTGACGGTTCGGCCCGGCGAAATCCATGCCATCATGGGGCCCAACGGCTCCGGCAAGAGCACACTGGCCAACACGCTGGCGGGCCGACCCGAGTATACGGTCACCAGCGGCAAAGTCCTGTACAACGGCGCCGATCTGCTGAAGATGGAGCCGGAAGACCGCGCCCGTGAGGGTATGTTCCTGGCGTTCCAGTATCCGGTTGAATTGCCCGGTGTGCGTGCCTGGCAGTTCCTCAAAGCCGCCGTCGACGCGAAACGCGTGCATCAGGGTGAAGAAGAAATGGGCGCTCGCGAGTTCGACCGCCTGCTGCGCGCCAAGGTGGAAGAGGTCGAGATTGATCCTGATCTGGTGCGCCGGTCGGTCAATGAAGGCTTCTCCGGTGGTGAAAAGAAACGCAACGAAGTGCTGCAAATGGCTCTGCTGGAACCCAAACTGGCTCTGCTGGACGAAACCGACTCCGGGTTGGATATCGACGCGCTGCGTATCGTATCCGACGGCGTCAATCGCCTGCGGCGGCCGGACAACGCCGCAGTGGTCGTCACCCACTACCAGCGCATCCTCAACTACATCAAGCCTGACTACGTGCACGTCCTGCTAGATGGTCGCATCGCGGTGAGCGGCGGGCCGGAACTCGCCGAGCAACTGGAAGCCCAGGGCTACGACTGGGTGCGCGAAGGCGTGGATGCCGCTGCGGAATGATGGCGGCGTTGCCCATCGTTGTGGAACTGCCGGTTATGGATACTGAGTTTGCAAAATGACCACGCCGACTAATTCCGCCATCCCGGCGATTGCCGAGGCCGACTGGCAGGGCCTGTCTCGCCAGACGCAGGATTACGCCGTCGCCAGCTATGAACTGATAAATAAAGCCAGCGGCTATCTCAATGATGGCGACTTGCGGCAGGCGTCGGAGAAAGGCTGGGGTGCAGCGGCTCAGATGGTGAAGGCAGTGGCCGAAAACTGGAAAGACGTCGGCGTTACACACGGACGCCATCAGGACTTGCGGGCCCTGGTAGCAGGACTGGCCACAGCAGACCGGGATCCCGATCTGGATTTGATGTTCCATGCGGCCCAAGACTTGCACGAGAATTTTTATGAGAACAATCTGCCTCAATATATCGTGGATTTGGACTTAAGACAGGTGAACGCGTTCATCACCAAAATAGCCCCCCAACTCCGTCGCCCACAACCGCCGCAGGGCTTCCGCCAGGGCCGATAGTACCGGCGCCTTTATTGGATCAAGCTTTTATGACCGCTACCGCCGACACCTACCCTAATTACGCTGCCGCCTACGCGGCTCAATCGCCCGACGTGGCCGAGGCGCTGCGCGCGTTGCGCAACCGTGGTTGGGACGCCTTTTCGCAGCTTGGCCTGCCCACCGCCCGGCGCGGCAATGAGCCGTGGAAATACACCAATGTGGCGCCAATTGCCCGGGAAGCTTTTGCTCATCCACTGCCAATGCCGGTGGAGGATGGAGTCGTAACGCTGGACGATGTGCGGGCCGCCGCACCCTGGCACGACGGCTGGCATACCTTCGTGTTCGTTGACGGTGTGTTTGCCCCCCACCTTTCCGCGGGCGCTGAGATTGCGGAATCCAGCGGGATAGTGATTGCGCCGCTGGCCGACGCGATTCACACTGAACGGGGCGCCAGCGTCAGCCTGTTGGGTGAACTGGCGCGACCCGAGGATGACGGTTTCGTCGCCCTCAACACGGCCTTCGTTCGGGACGGCATGGGTATCGATGTGCCGGCGGATGGCGATGCCGGTGTGGTCAACGTGGTTTATCTGACCACCGGACGCGAACAGCCGAGGGTTACCCATCCGCGAATCATCGTGTCCGCCCAGCGCAATTCGCGAGCCACGGTGATTGAAACCTACGTTGGACCCGACGATACGCGTTATTTCACCAACGCGGTTGCCGAAATACACGTTCACGAGGGCGCCCGCGTTGAACACTACCGCCTGCTGCTGGATGGCATGGACGCCTATCACGTGGGCACCAGCCGCGTGATTCAGCATCGGGACTCCGGGTTTTCGTCGGTGTCGATCTCTCGCGGAGCGGCGCTGGGGCGCAATGATTTCGGCGTTACTTTGATTGGCGCTGGGGCTGAATGTACATTGAATGGCCTGTATCTGACCGTCGGCCATCAACACATGGACAACTACATCAACATTGACCATACCGAACCCAACGGCACCAGTCGTATGTTCTACAAGGGCATTCTGGACGGGCAGTCGCGGGCGGTTTTCGGAGGCAACGTTACCGTCCGAGAGGGCGCACAAAAGACGGACGCCCAGCAAACCGACAAAAATCTGCTGCTATCGGAGCAGGCGGAAGTGGATAGCAAACCCAGCCTGCTGATCTACGCCGATGACGTGAAGTGCGGCCACGGCGCCACCGCCGGCCATATCGACCGGGATACAGTCTTCTATATGCAGAGTCGCGGCCTGGATTTGCCAACCGTCAGCCGCATCCTGATTCATGCCTTTGCCAGCGAAATTATCGACACGGTCGCCCTGGCGCCGCTGCGGGAGTATCTCGACGAACAGTTCCAGAACGCCATCCCCGACGTTGATATCACTCTGCCGATCGGAGGCCGCTAGTGACTACCGCACGAGGCCAGAACCAGACCGCTCAGGCGGATGCGCTGGGCGCAATTGATGTGGAGCGAATCCGACAGGATTTCCCGATCCTGCACCAGGAGATCAACGGCAAGCCGCTGGTGTATCTGGACAATGCGGCAACCACACAGAAGCCCCAGGCGGTAATTGACGCCATCACCAACTATTACGTCAAGAACAATGCCAACGTGCATCGGGGCGTGCATACATTGAGTCAGCGCGCCACCGACGATTACGAATTGGCCAGGGAGTCAGTCCGCCGGTTTGTCAATGCGCCCGACGATTGCGAAGTCATTTACGTTCGCGGCGCCACCGAAGGTCTCAATCTGGTGGCCAGCAGCTACGGTCGAAAATACTTCAAATCCGGCGATGAAGTAATCATTACCGGTATGGAGCACCACTCCAACATCGTGCCCTGGCAGTTATTGGGCAAGGAATTGGGCATCCGGTTGCGGGTGGTTCCATTCAACGATGACGGCGAGTTGCTGCTGGATGAATTTGAAGGGATGCTGAACGACCGCACCAAACTGGTGTCGGTGGTACACCAGTCAAACGCGCTGGGAACCATTAACCCGGTGCGAACTATCGTCGAGCTGGCCCACGCCAAAGGTGTGCCGGTCATGCTCGATGCGGCACAGTCGGTCCCGCATATGCCCATCGACGTGCAGGAACTGGGCGCGGACTTCCTGACCTTTTCGGGGCACAAACTGTACGGGCCCACCGGTATCGGGGTGCTTTGGGGCCGCGCCGATTTGCTCAACGCGATGCCCCCCTACCAGTCGGGCGGCGAGATGATTCGTTCGGTCACCTATGAAGAGACTATATTCAACGTGCTGCCGGCCAAATTCGAAGCGGGCACTCCGGACATCGCCGGGGCGATTGGCCTGGGTGCGGCTATTGAATACCTGGAAGCGATTGGGATGAAACAGATCGCCGCGTATGAACAGGCTTTGATGCACTATGGGGCGGAGCGACTCTCCAGCATTGAGGGCCTGCGGATTATTGGCAACGCCGCCGACAAAGGCGGTGTGCTGTCGTTCATTATGGACGCTGCCCACGCCCACGACATTGGCACTATCCTGGATGCTGAGGGGATTGCGGTGCGCACCGGGCACCACTGCGCGCAACCCGTGATGGCACGTTACGGGGTTGCCGCCACCGCACGGGCATCGCTGGCTCTCTACAACACTACCGCCGAGATTGATGCGCTGGTCAAGGCCATTGACCGGGTTATTGAGGTGTTTGGCTAATGGCTTCCGATTTGGGTGACCTCTACCAGGAAATCCTCCTGGAACACAACCGCCGGCCGCGCAATTTCCGCACCGTGGACGATGCCACCCACCAGGCCGACGGTTTCAACCCGTTGTGCGGCGACCAGATTTCGCTGCAACTGAAGGTGGTTGCAGACACCGGCGTGGTGTCGGACGTGGGGTTTCAGGGGCACGGCTGCGCCATCAGTCGGGCATCTGCGTCGCTGCTGACGCAGGCCGTCAAGGGCGTGGCCGAATCCGAGATTGAGGCCCTTTTCGAAGAGTTTCACCGGATGATGACCGAACCGGGCGCCGATTTGAACGTGGACCTGCTGGGCGACCTGGAAATACTGTCCGGAGTGATTGCCTACCCGACGCGCATCAAGTGCGCCATCCTGGCCTGGCATACGTTGAAGGCCGCTCTGGACGGCGAAGCCATCGCTAGTACGGAATAGCCGTAATCCGGGAGCGTTGTATTAGGTATGCCGCAGGTGCCTGACCAGCCCGAGGCGTTGTATGGCGACGTCATCATGGACCACTACCGCAATCCCCGGCATCGCGTGCGGCTTACTGCCGCCGATGTTGAGACCGAGGAATTCAATCCCTTTTGCGGCGACCGGGCGAACCTGCAACTCCGGCTCGGCAACCATTCCGAACGACCTGCCACCATTGAAGGCGTGAGCGCCGTCGCCGAAGGTTGCAGCATCATCCAGGCGTCAGCATCCTTGCTGGCCGACCGGCTGCGGGGCTGCACGCTGGACGAGGCGGCCGACTTGTCGCATCTGTTCCGCGACCTGATGCAGGGCAAGTCGTTGCCCCCGGCCGCGTCGGAGGCGCTGGGAGGTTTGGAGGCGCTGGGAGTGGTGCGCCAATACCCGGTGCGTATCAAATGTGCCCTGTTGCCCTGGGTTGCGCTGGAAGAAGGACTGCGCCGGCTGCGCTAATCGGCGGTTGGCAAGTGGGGCGCAGATCTCATGCGTACCCAATTTGTCATTGCGAGCGCAGCGTGGCAATCACGTCGTCGTCGCAACGGCGGTTCGCAGACGTGTCTTCAACCTCATCGAGATTGCCACGTCGTTACGCTCCTCGCAATGACAGATTAAAGCAGGTACGCGTGAGGGGGGCGTTTTCTACTTGCCCTGCAACCCGCGCAGATAGGCGATGTGCCCCACGTGCTGGTACAGCTCGCCAATGATTTGGCGGAACATCGCGCCCAAAGACATCTCAGGACGACGTTCCCGAGGCACGGTCTCCATATCGGCGGGAGACAGGGTATCCAGATACGCCAGCGTGGCTTGCCGGATGGCTGCCCGGTACTGCAGGAACTCACCCAAATCCAGGCGGGGAAAGTTGGCTACCTGATCGGCAGTGTGGCCGAACCCGTTGTCTCGGGTGGGCAAGCCGAATTTGTCATTCCAGCCGTCCTGCTCCCAAAGCTCGGTCTTGAACTGGGCGAAAAACTGGATCCACATATCTTCGACCCGCACCATGTGCCACAGTATCCAGCCGATGGAATTGGCCTCAGGAGCCGGCTGCCAGGCCAATTCGTCCGGTGCAAGGCCGTCCAGCGCTTCCAGCAGGAACCCGTTTTCCTTGTCTAAAGCGTCGACAATAAACTCATTCAACGTCATGATGTGAACTCCGAAACGACTTGGTGAGGAGACTGGCTAGCAATCCAAAGCCGACGCTCAATTGTCGGTGCGATGGCGACCAGGTCAGGCCGTCAAGAACCCCGCTACGCTGTCGTGAAACGCGTCAGGACACTCCAGCTGCGGAATGTGACCGCACTGGGGAATTACGGTGAGCGAGGCGTTGGGGAGCAGGTCTCGAAATGCCGCGCCATATTCCGGCGGTATCACCTGGTCGGCGTCGCCCCACAGTACCAGCGTGGGCATGGTAATGCGGTGGGCGCGTTTGGTGAGGCCGCGCTCCGGGATGGGCCAGGTGAACTTGGCTACGGATTGCAGCGTCTGGAGCCGGTCCAGCGTATGCTCCAGTTGCTCCTCGATGCCCTCCGGCGGCGTGACGTATGCTTTGGCAAGGTCGCTGTCAGAGTCGTACCACAGCATTTCCCGGCGTTCATCGGGCGTCAGGATGAAGAAGTCAGCAATCGGTTTGTCGTCCAGCCATAGGCCCAGCGAATTCACCAGCACCAGGCGTGAAACTCGGTCTGGCCGATGGGCTGCCAACTCGGCGGCGCAGAAACCGCCGTAGGAATGGCCGACTACATGACAATGCTCAATTCCCAGGGCGTCCAGCAATTCTTCGTAGAACTGCACCAGATCCCACAGGTCGTCCAGATGGTTCAATCCGGTTGACTCGGCAACGCCGGGGTGGGCCGGCGCGTAGACGTGGTATTGCTCGGCCAGGCGGTCGAGAAAATCAGGCCATCCGACGTAGCCGCCGGCTCCGTGCAGGAAAATAAGCGGGTCGCCGGAGCCGCCTTCCGCGACCTGAACGCTGAACATACCACCGCGAACGGAGACCATTCGCTCAATGTGCGCAACCATAGGGGAGTCACCTCGGAGGTTGTAAAAAGAATCGCCGGCAAAGCCTGACGAATGTCATACAATGCCAACCGTAAAACGCGGCCAACCGTAAAACGCGCAATACGATACCACAATCCGAACATTTCCGGCACGGATGCCGGCAGCAACGGGATGGGGCGGATCACTCGGAAATGCAGCTCATGCGTGCCCACTTTGTCATTGCGACCCCGTACTCGATGCGGGGGTTGGCAATCTCGTCGCCACAGCAATGGTCACCGTAGCAATGATGGTTCACGACGTGCGCTCAACCTCAACGAGATTGCCACGCTGCGCTCGCAATGACAAGTGGCGGTGGGCGCTGACCGCAATGACAGTAGGTTGGTTTGGTTTGACAAAGTGGGTACGCGTGAGCGTCGTGTTGTATTTGACACCAAAGAAAGCGGTTGCGTATAATGAACCCAGTGCCCAGAGCGGGCCAGGTACGCCGGTTGGCTAAGTGCCGTAGAATACCGTCCCGGCAGCGCGTTCGGGATGTGCCTGTTGTCCCGCAGCCGGTTCGTCGTCCTCTCTCACTAATACGCTCTCCCAGGTGACGCAGATTAACGGGCACCGGCTTTTAGCTTCCATGTTCGGCGTTGGGCTGCGTAGTCCCAGGGCCAAATCGTCCCAGCAGGTATGCTAGGTAGTTTATGCCCACCAAGTTTATTTTTGTGACCGGCGGTGTGGTCAGTTCCATTGGCAAAGGCATCAGCGTCGCTTCTATTGGACGCATCCTCAAAAGTCAGGGCCTCTCGGTATCGGTCATCAAGCTGGACCCGTACCTCAATGTCGACCCAGGCACCATGTCACCGTACCAGCATGGCGAGGTTTTCGTGACCAAAGACGGCGGCGAAACCGACCTTGACCTGGGACACTACGAGCGGTTTATCGACATCGAACTGACCCGTGACAGCAACGTAACCGCCGGTCAGGCTTACCTGACGTTGATCACTCGTGAGCGCCGGGGGGACTTCCTCGGCGGCACCATCCAGACGGTACCCCATCTCACCAACGAGATAAAATCGCGGTTGATCGGATTGGCCGAAACATCCGGGGCCGATGTGATCGTGGTGGAAGTGGGCGGCACGGTTGGCGATATCGAAGGTTTGCCCTTTCTGGAAGCCATACGGCAGATGCGCAACGAGGTGGGCCGCAACAACGTCTTTTACATTCACTTGACGCTATTGCCCTACATCTCAGCATCCGAGGAACTCAAAACCAAACCGACTCAACACAGTGTCAAAGAACTCCGCAGCATTGGCATCCAGCCGGACGCCCTCATTTGCAGAAGCGATATGGAAGTTACCCGTAGCATCAGGGAAAAACTTTCCCTGTTCTGCGACGTCGCTTCCGAAGCGGTCTTTCCGATGCCCACCGTCAAGAACGTTTACGAAGTCCCGCTGATAATGGAAGAGTTCGGTGTCAGCCGAATCCTGTCGCAAATGCTGGGACTGAATGGGAAATGCGAGTTGAGCGAGTGGAGCCGGCTGGTGGACCGGATGAACGCCGCCGAAGGCGAAATCCCCGTGGCCATTGTCGGCAAGTATGTGGAATACCCCGACTCGTATATGTCGGTACGCGAAGCCCTGCGTCACGCCGCGGCCTCGTGCGGGCTGCGGGCCGATGTGCGGTGGGTACACTCCGAAGCTGTGGAACGGGATGGGGCCGACGTACACTTGAAGGACGTCAGCGCCATCGTAGTGCCGGGCGGCTTCGGCCCTCGTGGTGTCGAAGGGATGGTGGATACGAGTCGTTACGCCCGCGACAAAGGTGTGCCCTATCTGGGTTTGTGCCTGGGAATGCAGGCGATGGTAATTGACTGGGCTCGGGACGTGGCCGGCCTGCCCCAGGCCAATTCATCTGAACTGGATCCCGACTGTGAGCATCCGGTTGTGGACATCATGCCCGAACAGAAGGGCATCACCGACTTCGGCGGCACCATGCGGCTGGGACAGTATCCATGCCGACCCCAGTCCAACACGCGAACGGCGCAGGCGTATGCGGCGCCGGAAGTTATGGAACGCCACCGCCACCGCTATGAAGTCAACAATAAATACCGCGAATCCCTGGAAGCGTCGGGCCTGGTGATGAGCGGTCTGTCTCCGGATGGCGAATTGGTGGAAACGGCAGAAGTACCCGACCACCCCTTTATGGTTGGGGTGCAGTTTCACCCTGAATTCCAGTCCCGACCGAACCGCCCGCATCCGTTGTTTAGCGCTTTGATCGGGCAGGCCAGCGCCATTGTTCGGGAAGGTAATCAGTTGCCGTTCCGCAAATCCGGCGGGTGGTCATTCCAGTCCCAACGATAACCCGCAGTATCCGTGAATCGGCCGGAATACTCGAAACGCCGGGTCGATTCAGATAGATTCGACGATAGCTGAACCGAGTCTGCATCTGGCGCGGCGCCACACGTGGCAAGCCCGGTCATTCGATTACACAACACCTGGGGGGTGAGGCAGTGAAACTGTTTCTGGACACCGCCAACATCGACGAGATTCGGCAGGGGGCCGAACTTGGTGTGATTTCGGGAATTACCACCAATCCATCGTTGGCGGCCAAAGAGGGCATCGGCGGTTCAGTTGGTTACCGCGCGGCGGTGCAGGAAATTGCCGATATTATCGACGGCCCCATCTCGGTGGAAGTGGTCAGCACCGACGCGGCGGGCATGATTGCCGAGGGTCGGGACATCGCCGAATGGATCCCCAATCCGTGGGTCAAAATTCCCAGCACCGAGGAAGGATTCAAAGCCATCAGCGTGCTGGCCCGCGACGGCATCCAGGTCAACCAGACGCTGGTCTTTTCGGTGAACCAGGCATTGCTCGGCGCCAATGCCGGCAGCACGGTGGTAAGCCCATTCGTCGGTCGGCTGGATGACATTGGGCAGGACGGCATCGGGTTGGTGGCCGATATTGTGGCCGTGTACCGAGAACAGGATGTGGCAACGCAGGTAATGGCGGCCAGCATCCGCGGCCCCCGGCACTGCGAGCTGGCCGCGGCGGCTGGCGCCCAGATTGCCACGGTCCCCTACAACGTATTGACGCAGATGATTAAACACCCACTAACCGATGCCGGTTTGGCGCGATTCTTGCAAGACTGGCAACAAGTTTCCGGAGGCTGACGAAATGGTCCGCGCTCGCCCTGCTACAACTACCGCCACTCGCCGCCGCCGGCGACCTGTGGTTACAGACACTAACGACGCCGCGGCTGGGGTCGCTGTTGCTGAACCGATGGACATGGAAGCCGGCAACGAAGCCGTCAACGGTCAGGGTTATCCCGAAGGCGGCAACGGCGCCCTGCCGGAGAAATTCCTCGACATTGCCGACCTGTCCGCTATGCCCTATGACGAACTGCTGGGCCTGGCGCCGAGCGTTGGTTTCCGCGACGAAAACGCCCTGACCGAACTGGGTCGGGAGCCGCTGTTGCAGAAAATCCGTCTGGCGGCGGCCAACCGCAATATGCTGACTGCTTCCGGCGTACTGGAAGTTATGGATGCCGGACACGGCCTGCTGCGCTCGGTGCAATACCCGCCGGTAAATGGCGATGTGTTCGTGGCCCAGTCCCAGATCCGCCGGTTCAACCTGAAAACCGGGGATTCGGTTACCGGCCTGGTGCGGCCACCCAAGGAAGGCGAACGGCGCTTTGGCCTCACCCGGGCCATTCGCATCAACCTGCTGGACCCGGAACAGCAGAAGCCCGGTACGCGGCGCGCCTTCGAGTCCCTGACGCCGATATTCCCCAATGATCACATCGTGCTGGAACACGAAGGCGGCTCCCTGTCCTCGCGAATGATTGACCTGTTCGCGCCCATCGGTTTGGGGCAACGCGGCCTGGTCGTGTCGCCGCCCAAAGCAGGCAAGACCACCGTGCTGCGCCAAATCGCCGCCGCCGTCTCGGAAAACCGGCCCGACGTGGTGTTGATGGTCGTGCTCATCGGCGAACGCCCCGAGGAAGTTACCGAGATGCGTCGGGCCGTCTATGGGGATGTGTTTGCATCGACGTTCGACGAGTCGGTGGAAGAGCAGTGCCGCGTCGCTGAGCTGGCGGTTGAAAGGGCGAAGCGTCTGACCGAAACCGGCCGGGACGTGGTGATTCTGTTGGACAGCATCACCCGACTGACGCGGGCCTACAACCTGGCCCTGCCCACCTCCGGGCGCACGCTGTCCGGCGGCATCGACCCGGCGGCCCTGTATCCCGCCAAGCGTTTCATCGGAGCGGCGCGCAACCTGGAGGAGGGCGGTTCGTTGACTATCATCGCCACTTGCCTGCTGGACACCGGCAGCCGCATGGACGAGGTAATCTACGAGGAATTCAAGGGCACCGGCAACATGGAACTGCACCTGGACCGGCGTCTGGCCGACCAGCGGTACTTCCCGGCAATTGATGTGGTGCGCAGCGGCACCCGTCGGGAGGAGTTGCTCTATGATGCGGAGAGGGAACAGCAGATTTTGCTCCTCCGGCGCATGGTTACGCTGGCCTCGGGCGGCGACCAGGCCAACATGGGCGATGCCACCAAGCGCGTGCTGGAACGGCTGGCGCGCACTCGCACCAACGCCGAGTTCCTGAACAACCTGACCAAAGACGCCTAGCCGGAAACTAACCGCCGTTTCAGCCAAATGCGCGGGGCGAATCCAGGTTCGCCCCTTTTGTTTTGCTAAATACTCGGCAAATCGTCGAACGGCGGTTGCTCCGGCCCAACCCGCCGCGACCTCAGCGCCACCAACACAGCCACTAGCGCAACAATCGCCAGCAAGATTACGCCCACGGCGACCAGCCAGAAGATGGCCAATGCGCTCAATCCGCCATCCGGCGATTCCGGTTCGGAGGCGGGCCGGTCAACCACCGTCCGATCATCGTCGGAGGGTATGACGGCAGCAGTAACCGTCTGCACGATAGCGGTGCGGTTGATCGTAGGCGGAGGAACCGGGGTATCGGTCGGTGGCGGCACTGGTGTATGGGTCGGTGGTAGGGGCGTACTGGTGGGCGGAACGGGTGTATCCGTAGGTGGTGGTATGGGGGTGTCCGTCGGCAGCGGCGTGTTCGTGGGGATTGGCGTATTGGTTGGCGTCGGTGTAATTGTTGGGGTCGGAGTGGGCGCCACGTACCGTTCCTGCCGTAGTGTAACCGTAGCGAATACGCCCGGAATACGCTCTCCGGAACGGTAAACATATAGCGTCGCCGACTTACCCGATGCCGTGGCCACGTCTTCGTGGTATTCCACCGGAATGATGGACCTACCCGTAAACTCGCCCTCGCGGTTGGTCTGGAACCTAGTCTCGCTGCCGAATCGCAACGGCGGCCCGTTTGCAATCCTGATGCTGTAACCTGCGGTGAAGGCATTGAGACCGGACACCGCAACATTGACCGGAGCGCCTATCTTCAGTTCGTCGGGGGTAACCGTCAACTCGCCCGGAGCGATTTTGATGCGGTACGTCGCCGTGAGTTCGCTCAGGGGATAGTTGTTGATTTTAACGTCTACCCGCAGGTTTGATCCGGAAACAGCGCGGCTGGTGACCTCGAAGGTCTCCCGCCAGGTGCTTCCGGTGGTATAGACCGGCCGGCTCCGCCCGTCGATGGTGACGGTAATGTTTGGGATCCGGTAATAACTACTCTCCCGCGGGAAGTTGACGCCGGTGATGATGACAGTATCGCGCAGAGACACTTCCCCATCGGGAGGGTCAAAAGTGATGCCCGGCGGGGCGACCTTGACGTCTGCGCCGGCCTTTGCGCCGGTGCTGGTCGTGATTTCCAGGGTTTCATCGCCGTCGGAGTCCAGCAACTTCCTAATCAGGTCGCCGGAAATTTCGCCGCGTTTATCCGCCACCACCACAGTCCCGACCAGCCGTCCGCCACGCACCAGGGACACGCATCCGTCCGAGTCAATCCGGTCTCCGTCCAGGAACGCCAGACGGACACCACCAAGGGCTACGCTGCACACTTGGTCGCCGGGTAGGTTGCTGGCGCTGACAATCACGGTTTGCCCCAACCCGATGCCGTCCGCCCCAATTCCCTGTACCGACAAGTCGATAGCGCCGATGGTGATGTTGGCGCTGGCCGTCGGGCCTTCGGTAAAGATAACGGCGACGGTTATGGTGCCGGAGGCGCTGGACGGGATAGTAACGAACAGATTGTTGCCGCCCCCTCGATTCCAGTTAGCCGGACGGCCGCCAATGAGCACCTGGCTAATACCCGCATTGCTCCCCCCTCCCTCAATGGTTACGGTAATCTGGTCGCCTGGTCTGAAATTTCGGTTGGAACCGCCGCCAACGACCTTTATCCCCGCTTCGACCGTAATAGCAAGGGACGTTCCGCTAGAAACCCCCGCCCCGTCGAGGGCACAGATTTGGTATTTGCCGGCGGAACGGAACACGTTTGTGGAAATCTCCACCTCCGTGACGAAGCGGTAGTTGGAGCCCACGCTGCTGGAACCGATGCTGGTCCAACTGCTGACTTCGGCGTCTTTACAATTCGTCGAACTGGCGCCGGGCAGGGCGTACAGGTTGACCGAAACCCCTTCGGAGAACCCGGATCCCTTGAATTCGATGGTTTTTCCATAGCCGACTTCATCGACGCCATCGATCTTCAATGTGGCGTCCACGCCGATAGTATCGTCCAGAGCGTTCGAGGAACCACTGGGCCAAGTGATGCTCACCTTATATCTGGCGGGCTGGTCTGGCAGCTGAACATCCTCCAGCTCAATACTCACCGGGAAGCGGGCGCGTTCGCAAACCCCAACTTCTTCCCGGACCGACGGCCCCCAGGATTGGCAGCCGGGCAGCTCGATTTCATGGTTCCCGTCATCGTCCTGGCCAACGTCGGCCCAATCCGGCTTGAAACGCTGGCGGGCCCGGATAGTCACATTGTCTTCGTCAAACTGCGCCGGAAGCTTGAGGTCCTTGTCGAGAGTAATCGTGAATTCCTCGCCCAGCTCTCCGGGGCTGCAAGTGTCGGGCGTAAACTTAAACGTAAGGTCAACACGCGCGCCCGGGGTAGTTTCGTCTTGAGCAACGTCCAATCCGGTACACGTAGGAGGTAAATCCTGCCCCTCCGTCACACCACCGCCGGCGAGCAGTACGGACATGGCGGCCATGGCAACTGCAAGCATCAGCCAGGGCATCCACTGGGCAATCCATACGGTCGTCTGGCGTCGGTTTGCAAAACTGATGAATGCGCGCACGGTGCTCTCAGCTCAGTTGTGGTAGTACTACAGCCATTATACGGTACATCGCCGGCGGCGACTCGACGGGTTGCCCCATGCCCGTTCAATCTGTTTCCAGCTATGCAGCGTAATGTCAGATGGGAGATAGCCGCACCCGCTTGCTATGACAGCGTTGCGCCGATGGTCTTATAATAAAGTATCAGCACGAGAGGCAGTGGTTTATGACGACTCCAACCGAACCGCGAACCGGAATGTGGGTATCCGTCGCTGAGTTTCTGGAACTTGGCGAACCGGACGACAAGCGCAAAATGGAGCTGGACGACGGGGAGCTGTACATAATGCCCAGGCCGCGGCCACGCCACCAGTCGGCGCAAGGCACGTTGTATTACTATTTTGAGAACCACTTCCGTAGCTTTGCGGAGCCGCCGGCCGAGGTGTATCTTGACGTTATCGTTGCCCTGCCCGCCGAGTCGCCACGGCTTTTCGCGCCCGACCTTACGATTATCCTGCAGAGCGGCGGGGCCGTTGTGGGCGACCGGATGGTGGAAGGGGCGCCGGACATCGTGATTGAAATTCTCTCCACCAATCGCAACCGGGACCTAGTGCGAAAACGGCAGGTCTATGCCGAGGCGGGCATCCCGGAACACTGGATTTTTGACCAACTCGACCATACCGCCCGGCAGTTGGACTTGCAGGATGGCCGGTACGTGGAACGGGCCGTCCTGACTGCCGATGATACGCTGACCACGCCACTGCTGCCCGGTCTGGCCATCCCGCTGGCTGACGTATTCCGCCACCGTAGCCGGCCGGCTCAGTGACCAGGGGACTCACCATGTCGCCACGCTCCGGGAACATACTCATTGTGGATGACGAGGCCACCTCTGCCATCGTGCGGGCGGTGCGCCGGCGTCTGGAGCAGGAGGGCTGGGGCACCCAGGTGGTTAGCAAGGAGGAGCACGGTTCCGCCGACGATATGCTGTGGGCCGCCCTCCAGGCAATTGACGAACAACGACCCGACGGTGTGATTCTGGACGTGCGTCTGGGCGACTACCGCGATGACCAGTTCAAGGGGCTGGACATTCTGAAACGCATCGTCGTGCAGCATCCCCAACTGCCGGTGCTGATGTTCACCCAATACAGCCAGGGCGTGGAGCGCGACACAGTGGCCCGCAGCGCCCTGCAGGTCAACTCCCCGGTGGAGTTCATCGACAAGCTGGCCTCGCCGGAGGAAGTGGCGTTGCGGGTGCGCCGGCTGGTGGGCGTCGAACCGCACACCATCGCCATCGGCGAGCGCATCGTGGTGGACACCGAGGGAGAGTCGGTGCAGGTTAGGGACGCGCAGGGCCGACTGACACCGGTGACCGACGTGGGCGGACGGCGCTTCCAGATTCTGCGCGAGCTGGCCGAGGCGTGGTATCGCAGCCCGGGCAACCTGGTGTCATTCGACCGGCTGGAACGCTACCTGGAAGGCGATGACACCCGCGCCTCGCTGCGAGTTAGGATCCGCGAGATCAAGGTGTCGATGGGCCGGGCGTTGGGAGTGTCGCTGGGCGCCAATGACTTCATCGTCAGCGTGCGCGACCGTGGCTACCGGTTGCTGCCGCCGCGGGAATAGGGTCGCAAGATGGCTGTTTTGACGGCGCGGGGGGGCGCGGCCTTTTCCTGGCCGGTGGTACTGGGCCTGCTGCTCGCAATGCTGGGCCTGCTGCTGATGCTGCTGTCGGTATTTTTCCCGCTGGTGTCGCTGTTCCCGGCGCGCTGGAGCATAGAACCGCTGGCGTACATCGGGATGGGCGCGGTCGGAGTGGGCCTGGCGGTGGCCGTCGGCGTGTATGCCGTTTTGAGTGTTCGCCACGGCAACGGCCACGGATTCAATGGGGTTGACGACTGGAGCCGACTGACCGAGCAGCAGTTTGAGACCTTCCAGCACGACTTGGGTCGCCCGATGCGGCGGATACTTGGCAAGTGCCGTGAGGTGCGCGGCGTACTGGCCTCAACCGGCGAGGATGTGTCCATCGTGGTACATGAGCTGCTGGACGAAATTGAGGAGCAGGCCCCGTCCTTCCGCCTGATGATGGCCAATATGCAGGTGATGATCAACCTGGAAACGCCCGATGCGCCGGCGGACCAGTATCCGGTGGAGCCATCCGCGGTGGTGAGTCGCATCGTAGAACGTTACATGGGGCAGGCCGCGGAACAGGGCAAGGACATCGTCTGGTGGTCGGAGCCTGCGGTGTTCGGCATCGTGTACTCGGACGCCGCGGTGCTGGAGCACATCATCGCCAACCTGGTGGACAACGCCCTGCGCTACGGCGGCGACGATGTGGAGATTAACCTAACCCGTGACCGGCACAATTTCGTGGTGAACGTTACCGATAACGGCCCCGGGATTCCGGCGCACTACCGTACCCACCTGTTCACTCGCGGCTGGACTCCGGAGATGGGGCGCAGCGAGGAGAAGACGTCCTCCGGCCTGGGCCTGTACATCAGCCGGACGCTGTCCAACCGCTACGGCGGCGAGCTGTCAGTGCAGTCGGCGCTGGCGCCGGCGGAAAACCACCACACCACGTTCCGGCTGACCCTGCCGCTGGGCTCCCCGACCGCCAACTGACGCTTTGCGACAGCAGCTAGCAGTTGTAATAGTTACCGGGTTGCTGATCGCGCTGCTCCTGGCGTTGTGGGTGGTCGCATTGCCGTTCACTCCCGATGTCCGACCGCTGGCGCGAGTCACAGTGACGCCGCCAGCGACGCCTTTGCCGGTGGAGACCCCCACGCCGGTTCCTACAATTCCGGCGCCAACGCCAGCTCCAATGCCAACGGCAACGCCAACGCCCCAACCGACCCCGCCGGCCGCGATTGCTCCGACCCAACCGGCTCCAACATCGCGACCTCAGGCCACGCCGCCGCCGCCTTTGTTTCTGGAAGTTATACGACCGGAAAACCTGGAGGTATTACGCGGCGCAGATCCCCAGGTGGAAGTGGCCGGCAAAACGCTGCCCTGGTCTTTCGTGGAGATTTTCTACGACAGCAGCGAGTCGGAACAGCGGATGCGTCCGGTGCGGGCCGACGCCAACGGCGACTTTGCCGGTTTGATACGGCTGGGGGAACGAGTCAACGTGCTGGAAATCGTTAGTAGCGACAGTTCGTCCAACCAGAAAGTGCGCCGCTTTTTGCAGGTAACTTACGATCCCGAACCCCTGGCGCTGACGGTCAGGATTTCCGAACCGGCCAACGAAGCAAACGTGCGCGATGCGGTGCTCACGGTGTCCGGCACAACGCTGCCGGATGCTCGAGTAGTGCTGAATGGCATCATACCGGCGCAAGCAAACGGCGCCGGCCAGTGGCGGGCCGACATCCTGCTGCAAGTTGGGCGCAACGAGATTGTCGCAGTGGCGTCCAGGGGCGAAGAAGAGGCTGAAATGACCATCACGGTGACGTACACGCCCTGAATTACGGCCGGCATTGCAACCGTCGCAACACGGCGTTCGTCGCCGTGGATGGTCGGCAGCGGCGCGAAAATGTGCTATAATAGCGTTGGCGCAGTGTCTCCCAACAAGTTGTACGTATTATTATGACCCAAATTGACGACGTTAAAAGCCGTGTGGATATTGTCGAGTTAATCGGCAGCTACGTCAACCTGCAACGGTCCGGCTCATCATACAAAGCCAACTGCCCGTTCCATCAGGAAAAGACTCCGTCGTTCTACGTTTTTCCCGACCGGCAATCCTGGCGTTGTTTCGGCGCCTGCGCCGAGGGCGGCGATGCCCTGTCCTACGTGATGAAAGCCGAGCGGATGGACTTCCGCGAGGCGCTGCATCGGCTGGGCGCACGGGTCGGCGTTGCCATTGAAGACCGGGAAACCGCCGGCCAGTCGGCGGAGTTGTACGAAATCAACGATGCGGCCCGGCGTTTCTATCAGCAGGAACTGGCGTCTGCGGAGGCCAAATTCGTCCGCGAGTATCTGGCAAACCGCGGCATTATGGAACGGACGGCGCAAACCTTTGAACTGGGCTACAGCCCACCGCGCGACAACCGTCTGCTCGCCCATCTGACCCGCGCCGGCTACACGCCGGAAAAGGTTGCCGAGGCGGGCCTGGCACGGCAGTCGGATGATGATGATGGCCGTTACTACGATTTGTTCCGAGGCCGGTTGATTATCCCCATCCGGGAATGGTCGGGGCGTCTGGCCGGTTTTGGCAGCCGCGCCCTGGACGACTCCGTCGCCGCCAAGTACGTCAACACGCCGCGCACGCCGGTGTTCGACAAATCCAGAATCCTGTATGCAATGTATCTGGCCAAAGAACCGGTGCGGCAGCGGGGCGTGGTGGTAGTTGAAGGCTACATGGACGCCATCATGGCGCACCAGCATGGATTCGACAACGTGGTGGCGTCCATGGGCACCGCGGTAACCGAACAGCAGGTTGCCCAGGTGCGCCGCCTCACCAGCCAGGTGACCATGGCGCTGGACGGCGATGCAGCGGGGCAAAATGCGACGCTGCGCAGCCTGGAATCATCCTGGGGCGTGTTCCAGCAACGCAACGTCCGCGACGCACGGCGGCCCGATGCGTCGGTGCTGCAGCCGCCGCAACACCTGGAATTGCTGGTGGCGGAGTTGCCCGAAGGCCAGGACCCGGACGACCTGATCCGAAAGTCACCCGACGCCTGGCCGGAGTTTCTCGCTGGCGCGGCTCCCTTGTTTGACTACCTGCTGGCATCGCTCACGGCCCGCGCCGATATGACGACCGCCGACGGTCGAGCCTGGGTGGTCGGGGCGATGCTGCGATTTGTGGCGCAGATCCCCGATCCGATACGACGGGACATTCACCTGGATGACCTTTCCGTACAACTTGGCGTGGGCATCGAAACGCTGCACGCCGCGATGCCTGCGGTAGCCAGGCAGTCCGCAGCATCTCGTCAGCGCCGGCCGGCGCCGGCCTTGGCCGATGACGGCGCACCCCAGCCAGCGCGGGACGAAAAGCCCATTGAGGAATATTGCCTGGCGTTGCTTTTGCAGCATCGGGAACAGCTGGGGCCTGCCGCCGCCGCCGCAGTTTCGCCGGATTGGTTCACCCGGGCTGAGAACCGGGAAATCTACCGCAGCATCCTTGAGACCTGGAACGCCGAAGCCTGGAACGATGGCGCATCCGGCGCCACCCAGCCGCCGGAGCTGTCAGTAGCGCCCGAATTGCAGCCACATCTGCAACAGCTTTGCGACCGCAATCTACGGCTGTCGATACCCTCCCAGGCGGAGCGAGCCTGGCGGGAAATTCAGTCTCGCATCGAAAAGGAACACCAGCAAAATACTATCTCACAGTGGCTTGCCGCTTATCAGGACAATCCCGAATTGGACTCACCGGCCGCAATTCAGGTGCGCGCCGGAACCGAGCGCCTTCGCGAAATAAACTCGAACTCCCCCGGCGCGATATAGCCGGTCTTTCCTGTGCTGACACGACACAATCCCTAAGGGAGGGAATATGACCATCATCAATAATCGCAATAGCCGCCGCAACATAATCGTTGACGACGAGGATTCGGGGTACGAATCCAATGACACGGTAGTCATCGCTGATGACGAAGAAGGTTACGTTCGGGTGCGTTCCGCCGTCGCTGTAGCAGAAGATGAAGACGAAGATGAACAGCCCGATGATGAAGAATCCGAAGTAGACGACATCGGCGTCGCAGTTGTAATCGCAGAAGACCCGGATTCCACCGACGATGAATGGCAGATTCGGAGTGTCGCCGCGGCGGCGCGCAGCGTGTTGCCGCAACTCGACGGCCCATCGGCCCGGGACATCGAGCGCGAGGAACGCGACTGGGCCAACGTGGACACCAACGAAGGCACCGACGCGCTGGACGACCCGGTGCGTATGTACCTCCGGGAGATTGGCCGCGTTGACCTGCTAACCTCCGCTGACGAACGGCGCCTGGCGCGGGAACTGGAGGGCCTGAACCACCTGAACAAGCTGGAAAAGGAGTTGGCCGAGCGGCTGTCTGCTGATGAGGTGGTCAGTTTCTTGCCCGCCGAGGAAGCGTTGCCCACCGAGAGCATGGCTTGGGAAGCCGCGCTGTTGCTGCTGATCCGGATTGCCAACGCGGCTCCACTGGTTCGGTCGCTGGCTCGGTATCTGGAACTCGACCAGAGTATGGCCATGGGTGAAGTCAAGGAATCGCCGCCGTTGCGGAAGGCCATCGATGCTGAAATTTCCACTGCTATGATTGAACAGGTCGCCATCGACCTCGACATCACCGTGGAAGTCGCACACCAGAAAATCGTCCAACTTTCTCTCGACACCTGGGTCATTCCGCCCAAGATGGTTGATGTGATGACGGCATACGTTCCGGTGTGGGCCGAATTGCATCCGGACGGTGTGGAGGGCAGCTTTGCGCCGGAACAGGGGCTGGATGTACCGCCCTTGTATGCGGAGGATGACTACTGTTCTCTGCTGTTGCTGGCTCAGTTGTTGAAAGACCCCGGGTTGAGTGATCGGGTGGAACTGGAAAACTCTGACGCTGCCAGGTACTTTGAGCGCATTAAGAAGAACGGCGAACGTTCCCAGACGCACCTCACCGAAGCCAATCTGCGGCTCGTGGTGAGCGTGGCCAAGAAGTACATCGGTCGCGGCATGGCCTTGCTGGATATGATTCAGGAGGGCAACATCGGCCTGATCCGGGCGGTTGAAAAATTTGACTATCGGAAGGGGTACAAGTTCAGCACCTATGCCACCTGGTGGATCAGGCAGGCCATCACCCGCGCCATCGCAGACCAGGCCCGCACCATTCGCATCCCGGTGCACATGGTGGAAACCATCAACAAACTGATGCGTCATCATCGCCGGCTGTTGCAGGAAAAGGGCCGCGAACCCACCACGGAAGAGCTGGCCGAAGCGATGGAAATGACCTCCGAAAAGGTCGAGGAGATCCAAAAAATCTCCCAGGAGCCGGTGTCGCTGGAAACGCCCATCGGCGAAGAAGAAGACTCCTTCCTGGGGGACTTCATCGAAGACCGCACTACGCTGGCCCCCGCCGATGCCGCATCAGCCCAACTGCTGCGGGAACAGGTTCAGGAAGTGTTGAGCTCGCTGACCGACCGGGAGAGCCGCGTACTCAAGCTGCGGTTTGGGCTGGAAGACGGTCGCACCCGCACGTTGGAAGAAGTGGGTCGGGAGTTTGGCGTAACACGCGAGCGTATCCGCCAAATCGAGGCGAAGGCCATTCGCAAGCTGCGGCATCCCTCGCGTTCCAAGAAGTTGCGCGACTACCTGGAATAACCGGCGCTGGCGCCAAGCGTCACGGGGCAACCAATGCGGGGCAACCAATGCGGTTGTCCCGTTTTTTGCGGCGCTGAAGCGCGTTTACCCGAGCCGCCAAAAACCCCAAACCCTGCTTGTGCATATGCGGGCGGCAACAGGCGCACACTCACTATACTGTTACGGGAACATCCGGAACACGCAACACGCTGGGTAGAGTGAGGTGACAACAGTGGAAGCCATGGAAATGCCCATTTGTCAGCAATGCAACATCGGTACGTTGGTGCCGTTGTCGGATTACGGCGCTCAGGGCGCCGCGGTGCATTATAAAGCCTGGACCTGCACCAACCCTCCCTGCGGATACAACATAAAAATCCGCAACGGGGATATCTTTATGAACGAACCAATCCGAAGCGGCCGCCACTAACCAGGTACTGGTTCGCAGCAAACTGGCGGTGTCTGATACAGGCGGCCGGGTTGTATCAATCCGGCACTTTTCGCGGGACTGAAATCAGTTGACGCGATTGATTAGGATGTGGACATGGAGATAGGGCTTGATTATATGCACATGCGCAGCCGCGCCCAACACTATGGGTTGCGGTGGACTGGCATTGCCATATTATTAGTCGGCATGGGCCTGGCGCTGTCCGGTGGCATCTACTACGGGTACATTTTTTGGCTAAGGGCCGAGCTGGGCGACTATGCCGCCCAACGCCAGGATGTGGCGGTAATTGAGAATGTTGGAGCGCAGTCGAATGCCGCCGAAGGTGTTACGGTTGCTGCGTTGACCTTGCCCGCCGGCACCTATCCGGAGCAAATCGAACAGCTGGGGTTTATCCCAATGCAGAGTGACGCGGCGGCCGCGCTGGGCACTCAGCTACCAGCAACCAGGCTGTCCATACCGTCGCTGGGAATCGACGCCAAGTCGGCCGCGCTCAGAGTCACCGGCGCATCCGTCGTCAACTACGCATCGGGCATCAACCCCTCCGGCCAACTGGCAACCTCCGCCAATCCTGGCGAACGGGGCGCCATGTGGTTCTTCGGTCCCGCCGGGAAAGGAAGCAACAGCTTCGGCGGTTTGACCAAGGCGCCGGAGTTGTTGGTCGACGGCGAAGATGTTCTCCTGGTGGTCGGCAACGGATCGCAGGAATACCTTTATCTGGGCACCCACACCGACGTAATCCATTCGGCCGCCCTCCGTCTGTCCAGCACCGACCGAGCCACCGTGCATCTGGTCGTGCCGGTGCCAACCGGTTTGTACGACCACTTCCTGGTGCTAAGCGGGGAACTGGTGGGGATGCGATAACTCCGAACCGGGCGCGGCAATCCAGGCGGCAATGAAATGGCCCCGGACGAACCATCCGGGGCCGTTTGCTGAGCCATTCGGGCAGCACTTGGCGATGCGCTAACTCGCGGGCCGGCCGGGTTCCTGGGCGGCGGCGGTTTCGTGGTTGGCCGGCCTTAACCGTACTTGATGGATGCGCCGTCCCCGTACCTGCGTAACCTCAATGGATACATCACCCGTGCGTACTACGTCGCCCACCGTTGGCATCCTGCCCAGTTCAGAATATACGTGCCCGCCGATGGTATTGACGTCCCCGTAGTCCAGCGCCACGCCGACCGCTCTGGCAACGTCTTCGATGGGCAGTGCGGCATTCAGTGTCCAGGAACCGTCCGGGGCCGCGGCCAGGTCCGCGGCGCTGGTGGTGAACTCATCCTCGATTTCACCGACTATTTCTTCCAGCACGTCTTCCAGCGTTACTATCCCCTCCACGCCGCCGTACTCGTCCACCACAATGCCCATTTGCAGGGACTTGCTGCGCATCCAGACCAGCAGGTCATCTACGGCCATGTTTTCGGCGATGAATTCCGGTTCGCGCATGATGCTTTCAAGGGACGTGTTGTATGCACCGTGAGCCAGCGCCAGCAACACATCGCTGATATGGACTATTCCCACCACATCATCCATCGTGTCCCGATACACCGGCAGCCGGGTGTGCTTGCTGGCCGACAGGGTATCCACCACCGTGGCGAGCGAGGCCGACACCTCTACAGCATCGACATCAAGACTTGGCACCATGATGTGCGAGGCGTCGCGGTCGTCCATCCGGCTGATCGACCGCACCATGTCGATATCGTATTGGTCCAAGCCCAGCAATTCGGCCGGAGTGAGCGGAGTTGTAAACGGCAGATTTCCTTCGGTGTCTGTTTCAGCCCAGTCAGCGCCATTGCCGTTCACGCCGGACGCATTTCCGTTGGAGTAGGCTGCTGGCCCACCGTCAGACCACCAGCGTTTTGGGCGAGCCAGTCGCGCCGCCAAATCGGGCGCCAACCCGACCAGAACTCGGATCCCAAAGTCCAGAGTAGTCAGGGCGATGGTGGCGGTGATGGCGCTAACCGCAATGAATCCAGCCACCAGCCAAACGGAGTCAGCCCCCGGAATCCAATCCTCAGCCAGCGACCTGCCAAACACCGCAACAGAGATTCCAGCAAGCGTTGCAGCCGCAACCCGTAACAACCACACCGTTCTGTGCTGGTTGGCGGTTTCGCCGGCCATCATATCGACAAATGACGGCGGCGTACTTCGGGCCGCAACGACTACGCTGGTCCAGCCGAACAGCAGTAGGGAAACGGCCAGAAATAATAACGGTGGTAAGCTACTGTCTGTATCCAAACTATCGGCCCATTGCCGGCGCGCACCAGCGCGGCGGCGGGTCAACTGCTCCCCTTATTCCACGTTTGGCATTAGTCTAGCAGGAACGCCCACCGCACGTCTACCCGCCGGTACATCTTTCGTTACGACTGAGCCGGCGCCGGTGACGGCTCCCCGGCCCACGCTGACCGGCGCCACCAGCATGGTATCGCTGCCGATGAAAGCGCCATCGCCGACCGCGGTGCGATGCTTCTCCACGCCGTCGAAGTTACACGTAACCGTACCGGCGCCGATGTTGACGCCCGCCCCGATGTCGGCGTCTCCCAGATAGCAAAAGTGGCCGGCCGCCGTGTTCGCCCCGACGTGAGAATTCTTCACTTCCACGAAGTTCCCCAGATGCACACCGTTGGCAATTGCGGCGTCAGGCCGGAGATGGCAGTAGGGGCCGATGGAGACATCCGAAGCGACGTGCGCGCCTTCGAGAAAAGACGCCAGTATCCGGCAGCGGTCTCCGATCTGCGTATCCTGAATGACCGAGTTGGGACCGATCTGGCACTCTTCGCCGATGTTGGTGTTGCCCGACAGCATGGTGTTGGGCAACACCACGGTATCCATGCCAATGGCAACGCCGGCGTCAATGTACGTAGTCGCCAGGTCAACGATGGTAACGCCGTTGGCCATCCAGTGACGGTTGATGCGGTCGCGGAGCGCGGCTTCCACGCCGGCGAGTTGTTCGCGATTGTTGACGCCCATGGCTTCGTCCGCCAGGGCGATTGGCATGGCGGCTATATCTTCACCCCGGTCGGCTCCGGTCGCTGCCAGAGCCGTGAGGTAGCGTTCTCCCGACGGAGCCGGCGCAACGCTGCCGATGTGTTCCGCGACCCAATCCCCGCTGAAGCAGTAAACGCCGGTGTTGACCTCGGCCGGCCCGTAGGTTTGCCGCACGCGGTCGGTGGCTTCGACGATGGCGCTTACCGAACCCACCCGGCCATCGCTGGTAACGCTGGCCCGCTCGATACGTCCCAGGTCTTCCGAAAATACGTTGGCCGCCGACAGGATGGTCATGCGCCGGTCAGGAACCGAGGCGTGTTCGGCGACGAGTTTCTGTACCGATTCCAGCCGGACCAGGGGCGTGTCGCCGGCCATTACCAGCGCCAGCGGCGGCACGGTGGGCAGTTGTGCCAACGCGCCGGCCAGGGCGTCCGCAGTGCCGTCGGGATTCGGCTGCACCGCGTAGGTAACACTGTCCCCCAACACCGCAGAGATGGCGTCGAAATTATCGGGGCTGGCGACCACCATTATTTGCTGGACGCCGCATCCGGCCAGCAACTCCACCGGGAACCTGATTAGCTCCTTGCCGGCGACGCGATGTAGTGGCTTGGGCGTCCGTGAACGCATCCGGCTACCGTGGCCGGCGGCCAGCACTATTCCGACGGCATCGTGTACCGCGGCATGGTGTATCGGTTGGGTGTTTACAGCCATTGCGTCGCTCCCGGTCCCGGATTGAGTTTCCGGCGCTAGTCCTGGCGGGATTATAGCAGGGCAGGGTCTTTCGGTTTTCCAAGAAATCCCCTCGCCCTTGATGGGAGAGGGTTAGGGTGAGGGTGAAAATGTAAGGAAGGGAACTATCCCACGGCAGGCTATACCCCTCACCCCAGCCCTCTCCCACAAGGGGCGAGGGAAAATCGAAAGCCCCTGCTATACAGGGGCTTCGGGTTGACAATGCCGGCAGCCCCGGCCACAATTGCGCCAATTCGCAGCACGGTTGTGGCCGTGAACCCATGCTTGGATCGGCCAAACATACGACTTGGGAGGTTGGATTTTGCCAGACTTGAATGACGCCGAGGTGCTGGCTTTGGCCAACGCTGCCGGCATTGCTATCCCCGATGATTTGGTCGGCGAAGTGCGGGAGTCTCTCAACGGATTAATGGCGGCGCTGGCGGCAGTTGACGAGCCCGACGTCGCCAACGTCGAACCGTTGCCAATCATCGTTTCAGCGACGGCGCGTAAGCAGGAGGCCTCGTAATGGCAAATCCGGACATTTGTTATCTGTCGGCTACCGAGTTGGGCGCGCGCATCGCCGCCGGCGAAATTTCATCGGCGGACGCCACCGATGCCTACTTGGATCGTATCGCCCAACTGGACGGGAATTACGCCTCGTACATCACGGTAACTGCTGACCGGGCCCGCGCAGATGCCCGTCGCGCTGACGCTGAAATCGCCGCCGGGCAAAGTCGAGGGCCGCTGCACGGCGTCCCGGTGGCGGTAAAAGACCAGTTCAACTCGGCTGGGATAGTTACTACCAATGGTTCAACCATCATGGCTGAAAACGTGCCCGACGAGGACGCCACCGTCATGGCGCGGCTCCGTGAAGCCGGCACGGTGCTACTGGGCAAGCTGAACATGAGCGAATACGCCAGCGGCGACGCTTTTCGCCACCCTTACGGTCGCCCGCGTAATCCCTGGAACACCGGCCGGAACCCCGGCACCAGCAGCAGCGGGTCGGGCGCAGCCACCGCAGCGTTCCTGTGCGCCACATCGCTGGGAGAAGACACGGGTGGCAGCATCCGGGGGCCGGCGGCGTTCTGCGGACTGGTGGGCATCCGGCCAACCTTTGGCCGGGTCAGCCGCCACGGTGTCTTTGGCGCCAGCTGGTCGATGGACACCGTAGGGCCGATCTCTCGCACGGTTACCGATTGCGCCCATACTCTGGCAGCTATCGCCGGCCACGATCCCAAAGACCCCCAGACCTGGGACGTGCCGGTGCCGGATTACGTCGCCGAACTCGGTGGTGGTATCAATGGCCTGAAAGTTGGGCTGATAACCGAACGAGTGCATACGGAAGCCAACGACCCAGAGGTTAGAGACGCCATCATCGCCGCCGCTGCGGTGCTGGCCGGTCTCGGCGCCGAGGTTCGTGAAGTGTCGTTGCCGCTGATCGTCAACTCGTCGGAAATCTCTTACGGAATCATCAGCAGCGATGCGGCAATGCTTAACTGGGACATAATATCCACCGAGCGGTTGCGCGAACTTGACCACAACAATCAGGTGCGCCTGCTGATGGGCAGTATCTTGCCGGCCCAAGTTTACCAGAAGTCGATGCGATTGCGGGAAATCCTGCGACGGCAGATACTGGCTGAGCTGGAACAGGTTGACGTGCTGGTGATGCCCGCGTCGTCGGTGCCCGCCACGCCCATCCCCGACGCCGCTGGCCTGGGTACCAAAGAGGATGTCATCGCCGGATTCAAAGGTCGCCGTGGGTTCACCGCGCCATTCAACCTGGCCAACCTCCCCGCGCTGTCCATCAACTGCGGATTCACCCGCGATGGTTTGCCCATCGGCCTGCAAATCGCCGGCAAAGCCTTCGACGAGGCCACCCTGTTCCGCACGGCCTACGCCTACGAGCAGGCCACCGATTGGGGTGAACGACGTCCGCCGGGCGTATAATCGAGTTACCCGCAACAAGAGACCGGCCGATGCTGACTCAAGACCACGCTCTGACCGCGCAAGATTTTCTGGCGGCATCCGACCGGGAATTTGCCGCCGGCGATGTTCTGCAAGCCTCGGAAAAGCTGTGGGGCGCAGCGGCCCACGCTATCATGGCGGTAGCGAAGCAGCGGGGGCTGGATCATGGCACCCATCGGACATTGATTAGTGCAGCCCGGCAGATTGCCGACGAGATGGACGATAACGAGTTGCGCTTGGGTATATCGGCGGCACGGCACTTTCACTCGAATTTTTACAACAAGACGATGGAGCCGGAGGACGTTGATTACGACCGCCCGTTGGTGCATCGTTTCGTCGCCCTGATGCTGGCGCTGTTGGATTAGATGCGGAAGAGCTAAAGCAATGCTGACTCAAGACCACGCCATGACCGCGCAAGATTTTCTGGCGGCATCCGACCGGGAATTTGCCGCCGGCGATGTTCTGCAAGCCTCGGAAAAGCTGTGGGGCGCAGCGGCCCACGCTATCATGGCGGTGGCGAAGCAGCGGGGGCTGGAACATGGCACCCACCGGGCATTGCTTAATGTAGCCCGGCAGATTGCCGATGAGATGGACGATGAGCGGTTGCGCGTGGGAATCTCCGAGGCGCAGCACTTTCACTCGAATTTCTACAACAGGACGATGGAAGACGAGGATGTTGCATACGGACGGCCATTAGTGCATCGCTATGTGGCCCTGATGCTGGCGCTGTTGGATTAGATGCGAAAGAGATAAGGCAATGCTGACTCAAGACCACGCCCTGACCGCACAAGATTTTCTGGTGGCATCCGACCGGGAATTTGCCGCCGGCGATGTTCTGCAATCTTCAGAAAAGCTGTGGGGCGCAGCGGCCCACGCTATCATGGCGGTAGCGAAGCAGCGGGGGCTGGAACATGGCACCCACCGGGCGATGATAAATTCGGCTTGGCAAATCGCTGATGAGATGGACGATAACGAGTTGCGCTTGGGTATATTGGCAGCACAGCATTTCCATTCCAATTTTTACAACGGCACTATGGAAGACGAAGACATCACTCGCGGCCGCCCGTTGGTGCATCGTTTCGTTGCGCTGATGCTGGCGCTGACGAGTTAGCAAGAGGTAAACCCATGCTGACTCAAGACCACGCCCTGACCGCGCAAGATTTTCTGGCGGCATCCGACCGGGAATTTGCCGCCGGCGATGTTCTGCAAGCCTCGGAAAAGCTGTGGGGCGCAGCGGCCCACGCTATCATGGCGGTAGCGCAGCAGCGGGGCTTGGAACATGGCACCCATCGGGCGATGATAAATTCGGCTTGGCAAATCGCCGACGCAGTGGGCGATGAGCGGTTGCGCTCCGGGATACTGGCGGCGCAGCATTTCCATTCCAATTATTGTAACGGCACGATGGAGCCGGAGGACATTGAGTATGACCGCCCGCTGGTGCATCGTTTCGTTGCGCTGATGCTGGCGCTGACGGATTAGCAAGAGGTTCATCATTATGCCCAGCCCCAACGAAATGTCGGCCGCGCCGGCCGCCCGCGCTATCGCCAGTGGCAGCCTTACCGCTACCGAATTGGCCGAGGCTTGCCTGAACCGCATCGAATCGCTGGATGCCAGGCTCAAAGCGTGGGTGTACATTGACCGTGAGCAGGTGTTGGCCGACGCTCGCGCCGCCGACCAGGCGGTGGCGGATGGCAAACCCCTGGGCCCGCTGCACGGCGTTCCGGTTGGCCTCAAGGATATTTACTACACCGCCAACATCCCCACCCGTGCCGGCAGCGAGGTTTACAAAGACTTCGTGCCCGACTACGATGCCGCCTCGCTGACGCTGTTGAAGCGCGCCGGCGCATTGATGCTGGGCAAGGCCGTAACTACCGAATTCGCGTGTCTGGATCCCTCGCCGACCGTGAACCCGTGGAATGCGGCGCACACGCCGGGCGGCAGCAGCAGCGGGTCGGCGGTGGCCGTGGCTTCCCGGATGTGTCCGGCGGCGCTGGGTTCGCAGACAGTTGGTTCGGTGCTGCGGCCGGCGGCCTATAACGGAGTGGTCGGCTTCAAGCCAACCTTCGGACGCGTCAGCAGATCTGGCGTGGTGCCCGTGAGCTGGAATCTGGACACCGTCGGCTGGTTGGTGCGCACCGTCGAAGATGCGGCGCTCTTGTTGCAGGTAATGGCCGGCCCCGACCTCAATGACCCGGTTTCATCCCACGAACCCATTGGTGATTATCTGTCCGCAATTGTGAATCCGCCGGCGCCGCGCGTTGGTATGCTGCGCCGGTACTTTTACGATGGAGCCGATGCAGAAACCCGCCGCCATTTGGACGCAGTAGCCGAGCAGTTGGCGCAGGCCGGCGCCGAGATTGAGGAACTGCCGATGCCGCCGAGTATCGACACGGCCTTTGCCGACCAGCGCCTGATAATGTCGGTGGAAGCGGCGGCGTTCCATGAGCCAATGTACCGGGTGCAGGCTGAGGATTATCAACCCAAGTTGCGCGCCATGCTGGCCGATGGGTTGCAGGTCGATGGCATCGCCTACTCCCGTGCCCTCGAAAACCGTCGCCAGTTCATCACCGATATGGAGCAGCTCGCCCAGCAATGCGATGTCCTGTTGACTCCTGCCACTCCCTCTCCACCCCAGGCTGACGTTACCAACACCGGCGATCCGGCTTTCCAGGGACCGTGGACATCCTGCGGTTTGCCCGCCATTGCACTGCCGTCAGGCCTCGCCGAATCCGGTTTGCCGCTGGCAATACAACTGGTGGCATCACCGTTCGCGGAGGCCCGGCTGCTGGGCGCGGCGGCGTGGTGCGAGGATGCGTTGGGCGTGGAGTTGATGCCACCGGTGTAGCGGTACAAATTTTATTTATCTGCCGAAGCGGTACAAATCGGAAATCGCCCCGCTGTCAAGGACAGCGGGGCGATTTCCGATTTAAGATACACCGCAATAGCAATAATTGCGATTCACAATGCCCGTCGCCGGAAAATTGCAAAACCACGCCGACCCTGCTGGCATACTCTCGTTCCTGTATTCCTGCCTCCAGGCCAGAGCGACGCTTGTACGGCCATGATGATGGTTTCGCAGCCGTCTTGAATGGCGACTCGGCATACCCGGTATAAAGGAGGCGAACAGTGCAAGGACAAATACTGGATTATTCCATACAGACCAACGAAGGGGTTATCTCAGGGGAGGATGGCAGCCGGTACACGTTTGCGGGAAGCGCATGGAGCGATAGCACGCCTCCTACCCGCGGGATGCGGGTGGACTTTGAAGTTCAGGGAACGGACGCGGTAGGCGTGTACCGGGCTTTGGGCGGCGGAGGGGATGGAGTCGATCTCTCAACTATGTTCTCCGCTTCCGGGGCCAAGAGCAGGACTGTTGCCGGCGTGCTTGGCATTGTGCTGGGATCCTTGGGTGTCCACAAGTTTTATCTTGGCAACACCGTCCCCGGCATCATCCATGTGGGGGTAACCGGCGGCGGGATTTTCCTGTTTATTGTCGCGGCTATTCTGTCCGCGGCTTTCTACGGTTTTGGGATAATCATTGGCGGTCTCTTTGGGTTGCTTGGTTGGCTGGCCATCACGGCCTCAGGAGTGGTTGGATTGGTTGAGGGCATCATTTACCTCACCAAGTCTGACCAGGAATTTGAGGCGCGCTACGTTACCCAGAAGCGGCCCTGGTTCTGATATGGGATTTGCAGGACAGCCGCTAGTCTGAGTAGGAAAGTAATGGGACACTAACTATGAACGAGAAGAGCAAATTAGCGGCTGGCCTACTGGCGATATAACGGGGGGGTTACGGCATCCACAAGTTTTACCTGGGCAACAACAAGGCGGGGATCATCTACCTGCTCCGCACGATAATCCGACGGGCCCCGTCTTCATACCGCCCACTGTTATTTACGCCATATCCCTGATTGAAGGCGTAGAGTATCTGATGGCCGGAGACGATGAATTCCAGCGGGTGGTACGTTGATCCGTTGCGCCAGGTCAGCAAGGCCGGCTGGGCACTATGATGCTGTCCCTATGAATGATTGCCGGCGGTTCAGGTGGGACGACGCCACGCCCATGTGCCCGAGTTCCCACCAATAGGTTTACGCGGCGTACCTCAGGAGTCCACTGCTGATGAAAGGCTATATTCTGACCTACTCGATACAGTGCAATTCCGGCATCATTTCAGGCGATGACGGGCAGCGTTATAATTTTGGCGGCGCCGACTGGAACGAAACAGAACCACCTCGACGGGGGATGCAGGTCGATTTCGCGGCCGCCGGAGACTCAGCCGCAGAAATATATGCAGCCGTGGGCGGACTGCCAGCGGGTGGGCAGAGCTATGGGGCACACCCTTCCGCCGCCGGATCGAAGGACAAAACGACCGCCGGAATACTGGCTATTCTTTTGGGCTGGTTGGGTATCCACAAGTTCTATCTGGGCCGGACCGGAATGGGAGTCGTGTATTTGCTCTGTGGAACAGTGGGTTGGATAACGTTTGGGATCGTACCGTTCATCATTGGGGTGATTTCCCTCATTGAGGGGATCATGTACCTGAGTGCATCCGAGGAAGATTTCCGACGGAGATACGTGGTTCGGTAGTCAATTAAGGTAAAACAACGCTCCGTCCCGAATCGGTCGTTGGTTGGGCCCATGGCATCATCTACCCCACCAAACCGGACGGGAACCTGGAAACGGATGTTTCGACAGGTTGACCACGAGCGGTTGGTAATAGGTTCAGCCCACTAACCAGGTCCATTGTCCCTATGTGTGCATACCGGCTGGTCGGTGGATACCTGACGCCCACCAATGATGATCCAGTGAAATTGCGCACGGCTATCAGCGCGGCGGCGCATATTGCGGCGGGGAGGAAATTATGTGGCGCTTGTTGTTCATCCTGCTGGTTCTCGCTGCCGCAGCGCTGGTATTCGCACTCGATCCCGCGGGGATTATCGCGGAATACATCATCCCTGATTTTGGGGAGATGGGCTGGAAGCAGTTAACGGCCTGGGCTTTCCGCGTACCCGGTACCGGCCTGGCGCTGTTGCTGGCCATTCCGCTCTGGATCCTGGATTTCAGGTGGAGAGAAGCCAAGCGTCCCAAGTTGATCGAGCCGGTAACCCGACCACCCAGTGGGCTGTCGGCAGTGGCGGTTTCCGTGCTGGAGAGCCGGCAGGTCAACGACCGCACTTTACTGGCGTCGGTCGTCGAGATGTGCCAAAGAGGGATGCTGGAAATCACTCCGGTCAGGAGGGCTACGCGAGGAGGTGGATATTCCTATCGGCTGACTGCCCGGGAGTCGACGAACTTCGATTGGGAGCGGCTGGTGTGCGACCGGCTTCCCGTGGGGCCGGCCAGGGTAAAGCGATTGGGTGAGCTGCTGGAGGAGCAGAAAGAAGCCGTCGGTGATGAGCTGGGGGAATATCTGCAATACCAGGGGCTTTTCAGCGATAACCCGATACGAGTAATGCGGGAACACCAGGAACAGGGTGCGTGGGCGTTAATACTGGCGGTGATCCTGTTGGGAGTTGGCGTGGGGTTGTGGCTGGAACTATGGATTTCCCAGTGGTGGATCAACGCAATCGCCGGCGGCGTCCTGGGGGTCATATACTTTCTGATTTTTGATTCCGCTAATGTAGGCAAGCTCAAACCTACTGAGTCGGGTTTGAATGAGATCGGCCAGTGGTTGGGGCTGAAGGAATACCTGGCGGGTCTGGGCCCGGGGGACGTTGTGGATGGTTCGGATCAGATGCTGGCGTATGCAATCGCACTGGATGCCGCCGGGCCGTGGTTGAACGATGCCGTTCCGGCCCCAAGCTGGTTTGGCGCGACCGAGAACCTCGCAGAGCAGGGGTTGGACCTGGACCAGGCGTATCATTTCTTTTTGTCTGCGAAAACGTGGAACCTGACCGGACGGAACGAAGGGGTGGACGAAGCGGATACCGAGGACGTGGCGCATCCTTCCGGCGAGCCGCGGGAGCAGGGCGCGGCCTCCGTTGCTCCGGCAAATGCCCCAGCGCTTACCAGCCCGGAGCCGCAGCAAGTGTTCTACGATGCCGGCCGGGTTTTTGTGTCCGCGAACCTTTTGCGGTTACCCGGCAAAACCGTGACAATGAACAGAGTCAAGTCTGCGGCTGTGGTCGAGGTTGAAGTGGAGGCAGAAACGGGTTCGAATAAGTTCTTGAAAGTCGTCGGCAACCTCATAAAGTGGCCGAGCTTGCTGGGCGCTATTGGGATTTTTATAATTTCGTTATGGTGGATTCTTCTTGCCGTTCTAACTCACTCCGGTCTCGTAACAGAGGGCTATTCCCCCTATGGGGAGGAACCTTTATTCCCTTTACTTGAAGAGAAAATCGAGCGTTCGCCAGTGAGATATGGGCTCATTTCTGGAGCCGTTATCCTGGGGGCGATATTGGTGGCTTCGTTAGGACACAAAATCGTCGAATGGGGCACGGCCAAAACTACCAAATATCGCGCCGGCATTGACGTAGCGGGTGAGAGCGAGTGGCTTTATTCCGGTGAATACGAGGAGCGTGTGGAGGTGGAAAGAATAGTATCAGCGATCGAACTGGCCAGAGCTGCTGGCGCGGCCGGCGTTGCTCCGGCAAATGCCCCAACGTTTACTAACCCGGAGCCGTAACGGATGTTCTACGATGATAACGGGGTCCGTGTTTCGCAGCACAGCATAAGTTACCCAGCTGGCGCGTTGTCAGTGCATCGGGTGATTGACATCGCCATCGAGCGGGAAATAGTGGACGACCGCGACGGTACGCACCGGTTTTGGAAGTTAGTTGGGAAAGTTGTGCAATTTGCAGGATTTGGGATAGCGTTTCTCCCGTTTATTGCCGTGATGTGGACCCTGGTGCTCACCGTCCTGTTTTATTTGGGGATTGAAATTGAGTCAGCCCCAGGCGATCATGTGCGTAATCCGAATTGGAGCGACTACGGACCTTTTGAACCAGAGCCCTGGACCTTTTGGGCCATTGGCGGGACAGGTATCCTGGCTGGTTTGTTGGTGGGATTGCTCGGGGGTTGGGTGACACGCTTGGCAACCCCCAAAAAAACCAAGTACTGCGTGGCCCTGGCGGTCACCGGCCAGGATGCCCGAGTATCTCTCGGCCACCACGACGAACGGGAATCGGTGCAAAGGTTGGCTTCGGCCATCCGGGAGGCGGCCTACAGCGTCGGCAACCTCGCGGCTGGGCGCTGACGATCTGGTCGCATTGCCGCAACGGAACCGGCCACACTAACCGACCGCCAATGCAGACCGACGGCCCAATCAGGCCGGCCGCCAATTCAGCAGGAAGCCTGGTGGTATAATCCGTCGCAATCGGCTAGTGGTAACGGAATCATAAAATCGATCTGCCTCGGCTGACGACCACTTGGGCGCATTCCGGGGCGCTTGGCCTGGTACAACGTACTGCAATTATAATTTGAGGAGTATTGCCTGATGACTACAACCCGCACCCGCCGTTTGGCCCGCCAGGTGTCCATCGTCGGCGCCGGCTTGTCCCAATTCGGAGCCTATCCCGACAAGTCCAGCCGCGACCTGTTCGTAGAAGCGTTTCACGATATGCAGGACAACATGGACCAAGGCATTTCGTCCCAGGACATCGAGGCCGGCTACATCGGCAACTATTCGGCTGACCTCTTCGAGCATCAGGGCCACACGGCGCCGATTATAGCCGACTGGCTGGGCATGACACCGACGCCAATCACCCGCATTGAGAACGCCTGCGCCAGCAGCGGCAGCGCCTATTGCGAATGGACTGGGTGTCGCGCTGGACTTCAGACTCTTCCTATTGTTCCAGCGCCTGATCCAGCTCGTCCTCGTAGTCCATGCGGTCGACCACTCTGAGCGAGGCGGTGGCCTCCCGGCGGAAGGTGTCAACCTCGCGCAGTGTGCGGGCGAGGTGGTCCACCAGGTTGGCAGCGTCAGCGATGAGGCTGGGCAAATTCTGCTGGGCCTGCGCCGCGGCCGACAAAGCAATCTGAGCCCGGTCCAGCGAGTCCTGGCGGTGTTGTTCCCGCTCTTGCATCCGCTGCAGCAGGCTGACCTGCTCACGCAGGGCTGGCGCCTGCGAGGCCAGGGATTCCAGTTGCTCCATGTAGCTGGCGGCTTCTTCGGCCTTGCGCAATCGCTGGGCCAGTTCGTGGTTGATTTGATCTGATATTTGGCATTCCTTCTCGCCTCGGCGCCGGTTGGAGCCATCGCATCGAAGGCCGGTGGGATAACCTGGAGTGGCGGCTGGTACCCAGCGCGAGTCTGCGTCTTGCCCGCCGCTCCGGGAAGCGCCTCATTTATAGCAAAGACGGGTCGGATTCCGGTTTGGGCAAAGTTGACGAATTTCAGACAATTTTGAGAGATTGGACAAGAAACCTACTGGCCAGCAGCCGCGCGGTGAATTGGCAAGTCGGTGCGGGGGGCGGTATAATGACCGAAAACTTCCGCGCCAGGGGGCATTACGTGACTACCAACGGCCAGGCTGCTGTCAATACCGATCAGCTTCAAGTGTTCTTTCGCGGACAGTTCGTACCGCTGAAAGAGGCCAATGTAAGCGTAATGACCCATGCCCTCCACTACGGCACGGGCGTGTTTGAGGGCATTCGGGGCAACTGGAACGCCGAGCAGGAGGCCATCAACATATTCCGGATGCGCGAGCATTACGAGCGCCTGCTGGACGGCTGCAAGATTCTGATGCTGGACATACCCTACTCCGCCGATGACCTTTGCAATATCACCGTTGACCTGGTGGAGCGAAACCGGCACGACTCGGATATTTACATCCGACCTTTAGCGTACAAGAGCGAGGAACTGATCGCCAACCTGAAACTGCAGGATCTGGCATCCGACTTCACCCTGATCACCGTACCCTTCGGCAACTACCTGGGCAGCGACCGGCTGCGCTGCTGTACGTCGTCATGGCGACGAGTGGATGACCCGATGATTCCGGCCCGCATCAAGGCTTCCGGCATCTACGTCAACAGCATACTGGCCAAAACCGAGGCCACCTTGAGCGGCTTCGATGAAGCGATTCTGCTCAACCACGACGGCCACGTATCCGAAGGTTCCGGCGAAAACATTTTCGTGGTGAAAAACGGACGCCTGCTCACCCCCGCCCTGGAAGATAACGTGCTCGGCGGCATCACTCGCGATACGGTGATGCAGTTGGCCCGTACCGAGCTGGGCATCGATATCGAGATGCGATCCATCGACCGCAGCGAGCTGTACCTGGCCGACGAGGTATTTCTCACCGGCACCGCAGCGCACCTTACGCCGATGGTGGAACTGGACTGCCGCCCCATTGGGGACGGGCAACCTGGCCCCATTTCCACCCAAATCCAGCAGATGTATTTTGACATCGTGGTGGGCAATAACCCCAAGTACAGCCACTGGTGTACGCGGGTAACACCCAGCGCGGTCGCAGCCTAGCGGCGATGTGGTGGGGACTTTCCCGCTGACCGGTGCGCCCGTATGCTGGTGTCCGGGCCTGTTGGTGTAACAGATGATTTGGCTGTCCGGCGCAGCGGTCGTTATCGGCTACCTGCTGGGCAGCATCCCAACCGCCTGGCTCGTGGCCCGGCGCGTCTCTCGTGGCGAGACCGACATCCGGCAGGCCGGCGACGGTAACGCCGGCGCCCGCAACGTCGGCCAAATCTTTGGCCGCAAGTGGGGGGTGTTCGTCGCCGCGGCCGACATCGCCAAGGGTGCGGTGGCGGTGCTGGCGTTCAACGCCCTCGCCGATCTGCTTGTCCCGCTCAGAGCAGACGGCGCTGGCAATTTGCCGGGGATGCTGGCCGGCGTGGCAACTATCGTCGGTCAGATCTGGCCGGTGTGGCTGCGATTTCGCGGCGGGCGCGGGGCGGCCACGGCCATTGGCGTTACCGCTGCGGTGCTGCCCGGGCCGGCGCTCCTGATGATGGCGCCCACCCTGGTGATTCTCACCATCACCAGGAGCACCACCCTGGCCCTGGCCTTCATTTACCTCTCATCGGTAGTGATTGCCAGGACGCTGTTTGGTGTCGCCTGGGGGCCAATCTGGTACTGCCTGGGAGTCTTCATCGCGGTGGGGGCGGTGCATTTCTGGACGGTGCGATTCCGCAGCCCGGCAGCCGAAACCCGGTAGCCGAAAATACTTCCGCCGCCTGATTGGTACGATGCCTCACGCCAGCGCCAGCACGGTTGTACCGGCTACAATCATTGCGATGGCAACGAATTTGCCGATCAACGCTGCCGGATTGACGGATTCTTGCATCAAGCCCAGAGCGCGCCAACTCAACAAAGTGCCCGCCAGGAACACGAACAACGGGCGGGTCGCCAGCACTGCGGCTGCCGATGATACCGGCCCGAAGCTGAAGGACAGGATGAACAGGAAGATTGCCAGCTGGGGCAAAATTCCTTCGCCGATCACGAACGTGGCCAGTCCGTCCGGGGAGCGCAGCCCCTGCCACAGCCGCCGCCAGTTGGCGGGACGTCCGAACACGGCGAAGACGGGAACCATCCCCAATTCCTGCAACCCGAACACTTCCCACGGCGTGAGGTCCTGGAGCGCAAATTCGGCCAGAAAGAAGGCAAAGCCCAATCCGGCAGAGCTGGCCACCAGCGCCGTCAGCCCCGGCGTCAACCTGAAGAGCCGCCGACCGAAACCCTCCAGCGAAATGAGCGCGGCGCCGCAGATGACCAGGGCAATGGCCAGCCACTGCGCTCCCGAAACCGTTTCGCCCAGAAACCCCAGCGCCAGCAACGCCACCAGGATCGGATAGGTTTGGCTGACGGCCACCGCCCGCGACGCTTCGCCCAGTTTCAGCCCCAGATACAGCAGCGCCAGACCCGAACCCAGGCACCCCCCCGACAGCAGCCCAATGCCCACTGCCGAAGCCGGTACGTCCGTCGGCCAGCCCACAATCGCCAGCACGATGACGGCGCAGGTTAGGCGGGTCAGAATCGAACCGGCGCCCAGGACACCGACGCCGGGCAGGTAATTGTCCAGCAGCCGCTTGTGGGCAATGTTGGCCAGCCCCAGAGCAGCCGCGCTGCAGATTGCCAGAAAGAACCACACGCCCGCCAGCATACCAGAGTGCGGGCCTCGCTTCGTCTTTCTGTTTTTCCAACCCTTTCTCCTCATATCTATCTTGACTAGAGCGTGTTGACATTTCCCCGTCATTCCCGCGCAAGCGGGAATCCAAAGACGCTATCAGCCAGCTACGTTCTCTTTGCCGGGACGTTCCTGGATTCCCGCCGGCGCGGGAATGACGTGAGTAAGGCGGGAATGACGGGAGCAAGGCGGGGATGACGTGGGCAAGACGGGGATGACGAAATGGAGTATGCCGAACCGTCTCATATCGCAAATGTCAACACGCCCTAACGGCGGATATGCTGCCGCCTTGCTATAATCCCCCCAACTTGCACATTGCGGAGGGCTACACATGGGCTGGTCGATTCATCATCCGGTGGGTTTGATTCATTACACGCCGGCGGCTTGCTACCGGGGCTACACGGTGTTTTCCACCACCCGGGGCGGGCGCGACGCTTATCTCATCGATATGCACGGGAACGTCGTCCACCGCTGGCGGTCCGACGAGGGTATCCATTACGCCTACCTATTGGACAACGGCAACCTGCTGTGTCGCACGTTGCCGCCCACCGACGCCGGCGGCGCCGAAACCGTCGGCGGCTCATCGGCCAGTGTCATCGAGCTGGATTGGGACAGCAACGTAGTGTGGGCCTATCGGGACCAGATGCTGCACCACGACTACGAACGGCTGCCCAACGGCAACACACTGCTGCTGATGTGGGAGCCGCTGCCCGACGGACTGGAAGCGCAGGTGCAGGGCGGCTTTGATGTGGACTTCGCGCTGGGGATGCTCGGCGATGTGGTGCGCGAGGTTACTCCCGATGGCGCAACCGTATCCGAGTGGCGTTCCTGGGAACATCTGGATGTCAACGAGGACGTGATTTGCCCGCTGGAGGCGCGGCGGGAGTGGACCCACGGCAACTGCATCAACGTTACCGCCGATGGGGATTTCCTGGTGAGCTACCGGCTCACGAGTACGGTCGGCATCGTTGACCGAGCCACCGGAGCGTTCAAGTGGAAGTGGGGGCCGGGCGAGATTTACCATCAGCATCACCCCACCTGGCTGGACAATGGCCGCGTGCTGATTTTCGACAACGGTGGACACCGGCGCGGGGCCAGCTACTCGCGCGTCGTGGAGATTGACCCGGCCACCAATGAAATCCACTGGGAGTATCAGGGCGCGCCGGCCATCTCGTTCTACAGCTACAACATCAGCAGCGCCGAAAGGCTGCCCAACGGCAACACGCTGATTTGCGAGGGTGCGCCCGGCCGCCTGTTCGAGGTAACCCCACGCTGCGAAATCGTGTGGGAGTACATCAACCCGTTCTTCATGTACAGTGGCGCCGCCGGTGGAGCGGGCGGCATGGAGTACACCAACGCGACCTTCCGCGCCCACCGTTACAGTCCAGACCACCCCGCATTCGCCGGCCGCGACCTGAACCCGGAGCGGCACAGCGCGCTGAACCGGCTGTACACGGGATAAGGTGTAGGGGCAGGTATACCTCGCCCCTACCGTCAGGGCGTTACTTCGTACTCCACCTCGGCTACTTTCCGATCACCCTCGTAAACATACACCCAATATCGGCCCGGAGCCCAACGTGATGGCGGCAGCGGCCCCACCGAGAAAAACTGCGTGCCGCCGATATACCTGGCATCGGCACTCAGCGTCGAAACACGTCGATTGGCGACGAACCCGTCTTCATAGAATTCCACCACCTCGAGCTCCAGGTCGCGGTTGCCTGAGGATAATTGGAAGGTGTATTCCAAGTTGAGCCAGACGATGGACTGCACTGCCGACGCCGAAAACTGCAATACGGCCGGCCCATCTTTTCCGATGGCGATATACGCGGCGTTTATGCGGCCGTTGATGCTGGGCAACCCGGGATCAACGGCGCTGGTATCGCGCTGGCCCCAGTCATGGGCAACGGTTCCGTAGTACCAGCGACCCACGACACGATCCACGGTTCCCGCATCGGTTGGAGATATGAAGGCGGCAGTCAGGTGGTTGATTCCCACCGCAGTGCCGGCCCGGTCGTCGGCGTCATCTTCGACAGCCGACAGCAGGTACAGGGTGTGGAAGCCGCGCTGGAACTGGTTTTCGCCCAGGCTGCCGTACATATCGAGGAACAGACGTTCGCCCAAAGCATAATTGCAGTCGAAGGCGTCCGGGTCCCGGCTCGTATCGAACCTGGCCAGGGCGTTGATGCTGCTGGCGACGGCGCACGGGTGATTGGTGGCCTCCAGAGGTTGGCCGGTGCGGGCCCGTTCGGAGATGGATGCCAGGAAATCCGCGGCTCCTTCGTCAACCCAGTCATCGTTGCCGCTCCAGTAGTAGTGGGCGACCTCGTGGGCAATGATATGACCGGCAGCGTTGGCTGCCTGACTGCCATCATCAACGTCATGCTCAGGGAGAATGGCGATATGGGTGCCAAAGTTGGTGCCGGCGGTGGAGCTTTTAACGGCATTTTCGAAGAGCAATCCGACATAGTTGGTCGGCAGCGGTTCGGCCATAAACTCCTCGACGCTGCGCACCGAACGCTCCAGCAAGTCCATGCTGCGCGGCGCTCCCGGTCCGGTGCGGACGATGGCCAAATCCACATCCCCGGATAATGGCAGGGTGATCGTGCGCTGTTCCACAGCGATACGGGAGCGGTCTAACAGGGTATCAATCAAGCCCGGGTTGGTTCGATTGACGCCGTCGAGCAAGGCCACGATTCTGGCCCAGTCGTCGGTAATGCCACCGCTCAGGGTAGGATGGGACAACACCTCACGCAGGGTACCCGGCGCCCGAAACGCCATTCGCCGGAGGGACAGCGTCGCAACCTGGTCCGCTGGGTCCAGCGTTTGCAGGAAGGGCATTGCAACGATACGCTGCGCGCTTCTCTCATCCCGCTTGGCGATGGCGTGCAGGCTTTCAACCGTGTTGTGCTCTGACGCGGTTACGCCGTCGGCCACCCAGCTGTAACCTATCACGCGGCCAGCGACGTCCGGATAAAACGCGGCCAGATCCGCCAGTTCATTTGCGCCCAACAATTCCGGCTGGCTGATGCCGTCGTCGATCCAGGGCAGTGCGCTAATGGCGATTGCTGACTGCGGGTTCTGCTGCATCAGGTAGGGCCCGTTGTCCAGGTCGCGGATGGTCAAACGGACCTCGGACTCGGCGACGGCAGTTGGCGCCACGGTTGCGGTGGACGACGAGTTTGCCGGTGTTGGCGCCAGGGTCGGTGGCGTCGAATCCTCGGCCCGCCCTCCCGACGGCGCGCCCGGTGGTGCAACGTCGGTCGCGGCGGCCCGAGTCGGTCCTGCTGTTGTCATCGACGGTACGCTGCCGTCGGGGGTCGGGGTCGGAGCCAGTTCAGTGGCGCTGATACGGGCCAACGCATCGTCGATGATGGCCGGCACGTCAGGAGTTGGCCCGGCGTCGTCAGAGCCACAGGCCACCACCGTTGCCATCAAAACGGCCACCAACCCGATTGACCCGGCACGTATTGACCGTGTCGAATTAATAATGTCGTAAACCGATTGGAATAGCATACATACCAGTATACCGGACGGCGCCCTGGTTCCTGAGCGACGGGGGTGCGCTATAATGCCGCCAAACAACACCGATACGAGAGCAACAACCAAGAGAGCAACAACCAAGAGAGCAAGAACCACGAGAGCAACAACCAAGAGAGCAACAACGGATAGCATCAGGGAGGCGACACCTATGGGCAAACTGGACGGAAGAGTAGCGTTGATTACCGGCTCGGGCCGCAACATCGGCCGGGCGACGGCCCTGATGATGGCAGCAGAGGGCGCGAATATCGTGGTGAATGCCCGCAGCAATCGGGACGAGGCCGAGGCCACCGCCGCCGCAGTTGAAGAACTGGGCGTAAAGGCGTTGCCCGTGCTGGCTGACGTATCCCAGAAAGACCAGGTGGACGCCATGATTGACGCGGCGATGTCTATGTTTGGTCGCATCGACATACTGGTTAACAACGCGGCCATCCGTCCCCACAAACCATTCGTGGAACTGACGCTGGAGGATTGGGAGTACGTGCGGGGGGTGGTGCTGGACGGGTCGTTCTACACCGTGAAAGGCGTCATCGAGCAGATGGTGGCCAACAACTTTGGCCGCATCGTGTTCCTGACCGGCGACGGGGCGTTTCGGGGCAGCGCAATGCGCGCCCACGTGTCCGCTGCCAAGATGGGCATGGTCGGTATGGCGCGCAGCCTGGCGTCCGAATTCGCCGGCAACAACATCCGGGTCAACGTCGTGTCGCCGGGTAGCATCGACACCTCGCGCGCCAATCCGGAGTGGTACGCCGGACGGGTCCCCGATGCCGGCGGTATCCCGCTGGGCCGCCAGGGCAAACCCGACGAAATCGCATCGACCGTAACCTTCCTGTGCACCGACGACGGCGGCTTCATCACGGGGCAGACGATACACGTGAATGGGGGCCAGGGGTACTTTGGGTAACTAGTAGTCTGTCATAGTTGGAGTGATGGGTATAGCGACTTAAGTTTGATGCGGGCGTCCTTGGTGGTGAAGCGCCAGTCCACCCTAATGGTGTTACGGTTGCGCGGACCTTGCCCAGCTTGGGTTTCCTGTTGCAGCGTTTTCTGATCGGGAATGCGGCGGTCCAGGCACTGGCGCGTCAGCACACCCAACTCTATCTCGGCCATATTCAGCCAACTGCCGTGCTTGGGCGTGTAGTGGATCTCCAGCCTTTCGGCAATGCGCCTCGCCTCCTCCGGCGGAAATGCCGCATACAATGACGCTGGGTGATGGGTGTTCAGATTGTCCATCACCAGAACGATGCGGTCCTTGTCCGGGTAGTCCAAGTCCACCAGTTGCTGCACCACCCGGGCCCAGTCGGCCTTGGTGCGCCGGTTCGTCACTTCCACCCGGCGCCATCCCTCCAAGGGCGCAAACAGAAGGGCGCAAACAGCATGAACCGGTTGCTCACTCCGTTGCGTTCGTATTCGTAATCGTACGCCATGACAGCCCCGGGCGGCGGCGGGAGGGGCGGGCGGGTCTCCTGCACCAGCGGTTTGCTGGTCTCGTCCAGGCACACCAGCACCTCGTTGTCCCCGAATTGACGCTGGTAGACCTCCAGCATGTCCGCCATGGCGCAGACGAACTCGGCGTTGCCCGCTGGCGGGATGCACCAGCACGCTTTCAGCCAAGGCTGGAGTGCGTTTTTTCAGTGTCTGGCGCACGGTTTCGGCGCTGATGCGGTCCACTATCTCGCATTCCACCAGCCGGTCTGCCAGCAGTTGCAGCGTCCAGGAGGCCCGGCCCTCCGGCGGTTGGGAGCAGGCCAGGGCAATCAACTGGGCTTCAGCATGGCCGTCCAGCTTCTTGGGGCGGCGGTTCAGCTGCTCCTTGCGCCCCAGGGCCCTCTCCAGACCCTCCTCCACACAGCGGCGGCGCACCCGTTCCACCGTGGCGGTTCCCACCTTGAGGGCCCGGGCTATCTCCTCGTCCTGCATGGGCCCGTTGGCCTGGTTCTCATCGCAGAGCAGCAGGATGCGGGCGTGGGTCTGCCTGTAAGCTGCCGCCCGTCCCCGGGACACCAGCCCCTTCAGTTCCTGTTGCTCCTCCTCAGCCAGCGCCACACGGTATTTCTTCACCATCACATCCACCCCCACTTCTTCCAATATTATTGCTTCGGCTGCCATCCTCTCACATTTTACTAGCCATCGTTTCAATGATGGTGGTCTACTAGAGGTTTCGCAGAAACTCGGCGACTTGTTGGAACGCCGGGGAATTCCAGTCCCAGATGCCGGCGTTGGCGGCTTGGGCCAAACGCAAGCCGGGCTGCCGACGTCTTAAATTGTTCGCGAAGTTCGCATACCTTGGCAATGGACCGCCCGCAAGATAAGCATACACTTGTGTCTTCGCGAGCCGGTTGTCAGCTATTTGCGGACCTTCACCGGTCAGGCAATCAATGTAACTGCTCACGCACTTCATCACAGGCGTATCATCGAGCGAACGGATGCACAATTCTTCCAGGTTACCGTTAGAGATTCCGTCCGGCAGTATGGCTATGGAGACGCGCAATTGTCCATTCTCGACGACTTCCCAAACCTGACTTGGTGCTGGTATTCCAGCATCAGTTAGAGACCCTCGTAGACTTGCCATCGCGGATACGGCCCCAGTGTCGGCTGCATTCGCAGATTCTGACGCCCTATCAGCGTCCCTTATGATTCCTAGCCTGCGCAATTGTTGAAATCCTTCGGCATTTACGAGAGTAGTAGTCAAAAAGGGTCGAAAATTGTCGTCGCTTCCTACTTGGGCGATTTGGACATCATCCTTGTTCAACCCATTTCTCAGAAAGGCATCGAAAAGTAACTGTTCAGACTTGAGGGGATCTTCGGCTTTTCCGACTGGTTGTGGACGGGTGGCCAAGCACGGAATTTGCTTTGCAAGCCGACCCGTCCCCTCAAACGTGAACAGTTACATCGAAAAATCCGGCATCGTCTATACCTTCAACCAGCAGCAAAGTGTCCTTCTCTACAGTGCTAAAAGTGTAAGGGTTGCTACGTGCCATCAGCGAATCTCCGCGCCGTACTCAAGCGTGAAATCAAGGCCTTCAAATGGATAAGTGGTTGCCACGACCCCTTCGTCCCGGCGGCTTAACCGATGATAAAGTAAGTCTGCGTCCTCCGCAGATTTAAAGGCGTTCATGGCTGCAAGTACGCATTCGTAGCTATGGGTAGTAGCAAATACTTGGACGTCGAATCGTTTTGACAAGTCATTTATCGCTTGCCAGATATTGACTAATATAGAGTGATGGAGGCCGTTTTCGATTTCGTCGACCAAAATTGAGCCGTTGCTTACTTCCGCGAAGGCCAGAGTCATTTCCAAAAGACGTGAAAATCCGCTGCCCATTAGGGCTATTGGAATAATGCGGCCAGTTCCGATGTCCCCATATATTAGCGCCGGCCCTTCCGCTCCGGGCACGGCCGTTAATCGTCGTAGACGCGGTTCCACCAGCTGCAGAACCTTTTTTACATCATTCAGGTATCCTCCGATTTCCGCCCGGCCAAAGCGCGCTGCGAGCTCTGGAGGACCGATACGTCCCAGAGACTGCATAAATACGCTACTCTTTCGGTGATTGCTGCTCCCTCCGCTTTCTGCCCGGAGAGCGGCGACATTGCCGTCAAATTGAATGCCAGGAGGAACAGGTAGTTCAAAGGGTAATGGAGTGAGCTCTATCCAGGCGCGAGATGGAAATTGGTTTCCGTCTTGGTCTGTATATTCAAAGACTATTTCACTATTGTACACGCTTTCAGACAGGGACCGCCTTGCTTGTAGCTGGGACGAAAGAGCGTATGCCATCGAGGTAGCGCTCTCTTTGCGAGGTCGATACGTGATGGTGAGTTTTTGAGTATCGACGTTACCATCTTCGCTAGCAACCAGTTTAATAGGTAAATCAGTCTGGTACCCCATGAACAAGTCGGTAAACAGTTCGCCCGGCTCACCTCCGGGCAAACCGCGCCAAAGGTTGATCCGTCGTGCTAGTTCGGGATTGTTTTGTCCAGTGTGCAGCCACAGCGCCTCTAGCAGCGCCGTTTTGCCAGCGTTGTTCTGTCCTGCAATCAGGTTAACGCGGGCCAGCGGTTTGACCGTGAACTTGTCGAACAGGCGGAAGTTTTCTATGCTAAATGAGGTGTACATCGCGTTCACCGGCAACAGTCATTTTCGGGCACCGCAGCCGTGGCCACGCTGCCCGTTACTAAACGGTTTGTCCGTAGGATACCAGACACTACCCCGCCCGCACCCGTATCTCCTTCAGGTCATCGGCTATGGTCAGCTGCGCGTCCGTCTGCTCCTGAATATCCTCCGGTGACCAACCGGGGGCGTTCTCGCGCAGCATGAAACCGTCTGGCGTTATCTCGAACAGCCCCAGGTCGGTGGCCAGCAGCTTTACGGCGCCGGGCGCGGTGATTGGCAGCGTGCAGCGTTTCAGCAGCCGGCGCTCTCCGTTGCGCTGGTTGTGCTCCATGGCGATGAATACGCGCTTGGCGCAGGCCGCCAGATCCATCGCGCCGCCGATTCCGCCGCCCTTGCGCACCGGAATGCGCCAGTTGGCGAAGTCGCCGTTCTCCGACACCTCGTAGGCGCCCATCACGGTAACGTCCACCATGCCCTTGCGGATCAGCCCGAACGAATCGGCGTGGTGTACGATGGCCATGCCCGGCAGGGCCACCACGTTTTGACCGCCGGCGTTGACCAGATGCTTGTCCTCTTCGCCGGCCGGCGCCAGCGGCCCAAACCCGATCACGCCGTTCTCGGAGTGGAAGATAATTTCCTTGTCCGGCTCGCACTCCAGATAGTTAGAGCACAGCGTCGGCATACCCACGCCAAGGTTCACAATCCAGCCGTCCTGAAACTCCATCGCTAGACGGTCGCACATGGTTTGCCGTGACAGGCGGGGTTTATCGGCCGTAGTCATGGTGTACTCCTTTGCATTCCTTTATGGCGGAAACTTGCCCCCTCTCCCTCGATGGGAGAGGGTTGGGGTGAGGGTGAAATTCTCGCCGTGGCAGCGTGAGGGCAAACCCCGGTTAGTCCCAGTTTCCGTCCGGCGGTATTTTGACCAGGCGGTCTACGTAAACGCCGGGTACGTGAACGCAGTCGGGGTCGATTTCACCCGGTTCTACGATACTGTCCTCAACTTCAACCACGGTGATGTCAGCGGCCATGGCCATGAGGGGATTGAAGTTGCGTTGAGTCAGGCGGAATTGCAGGTTGCCAAAGGTATCGGCGCGCCAGGCCCGGATGAGCGCAAAATCGGCCGGCAGCGGATATTCCAGGACGTAGGTGCGGCCGTTTATTTCCCGATGCTCCTTGCCCTCGGCCAGCTCGGTGCCCACGCTGGCCGGAGTGTAGAAGGCCCCAATGCCGGCGCCGGCAGCGCGCATCCGCTCGGCGAGCGTACCCTGCGGCACCAGTTCAGCATCCAGCTCACCATCGTTGTACATTTTCACAAAGGGCGTAATCTGCGACGGGTGCGTGGGCGCGGTGAACGCGCAGATCATCTTCTTGACCTGTCCGGCCTCGATGAGGGTACCCACGTCCACCTTGTCATCCATGCTGCCGGCGTTGTTGGATATGCCGGTGAGGTTCTTCACACCCAGGCGATGCACGGCGGCCAGCAGGTTGCGGGCCAAACCCACGTTGCCGAAACCCGGGGACATGAATGTCATGCCGTCTTTCATATCGGCGACGGCGGAATCGAAGTCGGCGTAAACCTTGTTTTTCATCGGGATTGGCTCCCAGTTGAGTTTGGCCGGCCTTGTGCCGGCGCCGGCCATTATACTGGCAATCAGGATACTGGCAATCTGCTGCGGGCGGGTTGCCGCTAGGGTTCGGTGTCGTACACTATCTTGCCGTCACGGTAGGTAACCACCGAGCCGGTTAGGGCGATATTGCGCTTGCGGGCTTTTATGGCGGCGCGCTTCATAGCTTCCAACGCTCCATCAACAAATGGATCGTAGGGGTGCTGGGCAGCCTGTCCCGACTGTTGGCGCTGTTGCGAAAGTTCATACAGTGTTGTCATCGTCGCTACTCCTTGCTATCTGGCGAGGCGCTTCGCCCGAACTGTCGTATAGCACCCATTCATCCACCAACTCCCGGTAGATTGTATCAAAATTGCGCCGTCCGGCATCAAAACGCCGGCGGATTACTTCCGGTGGTATGTTGTGGCCACCCGTTTCCACACGCTTTTGCACCCGTGCGATGGACACCTCAGGGGATGGCAGCGTCAAGAAGTACAGCCTGACCCGGTAGCCCTGTTCCTGCCAACGGGGGATCATGCGAGCGTAGCCGCGTCCGCTGAGGGTGGTCTCGAAGGCGAAGCTGCGGCCCCGACTGACGTAATCGTCGATCATGTTCAGCATCATGCGGCCGGCCGCCATCGCTTCCCGCTCCGGCTGCAGCGGATTCAGCCCGGCGGCGATGAGGTCGGCGTTGACGAACGTCGGGCAATTCGCCTCGTTGAGCAGAAACTCCCTGGCGAAGGTGGTTTTGCCGGCCCCGTTCGGGCCGGCGATTATCAGAATGGTCTGGTTTGGAGTCACTAATGTCCCACGCGATCCTGGAAATCGCGCTCCGTGGTGGCCGCTTCCACCGCCTGGTATTCGGGCAGGCTGATGAGCGCTTCGACCTCGGCGCGGCGGGCGGCTACGTCGGCGGCCCCGATGCCGATGTGGCCGGTATCGCGCAGGCTGGTGTACACCCGCTGCAAACCCTCCACCGCCGCGATGGCCGGCGTGGTGGCGTAGATGATTACCTGGTAGCCCAGCTCCTCGTATTCCTCAACCGTGATGTCGTCGGTGCCGGCGATAACCAAGAGCGGCACAGCTGCGACGCCGGCGCGGTACGTCGCCAGGTCTTCCCGCTGCCGCACCCCGCGCGGCATCACCACGTCGACGCCCAAATCGCGCAGGGCGTTGCCCCGGCGGATGGCTTCCTCCATGTCGCCTTCCACGGCGGTAAAGGCGTCGGTGCGGCCGATAATCAGGAAATTAGGGTCGTTGCGGGCTTCCAGCGCATAGCGCATCTTTTCCAGAAATTCGTCCATGGGTATGACGTGCTCCAGGCCGGCATGATATGACGCCCGCTTGGGAAACACCTGGTCTTCGATGTGTATGCCGCAGATGCCGGCCCGCTCGAAGGTGCGGACGGTGTGCATAGTGTGTACCGGGTCACCGTAGCCGGCGCCGGCATCGCAGATGATGGGCAGGTTAACCGACCGGGCCACCCGTTGCGCCACATCCACCTGCTCGGTCATTGTCATCAGCGGCTCGGTAACGGCCAGATGCGCCCCGCTCATGTAGCCGCCGACGTACACGGTATCGAAGCCCAGCGACTGCACCACCCGGGCCGACATCGGATCGTAAGCGCCGGGAGCCAGGATGGTTTCGCCGGCGGAGAGCCGGCTTTTCAGGCCAGAGCGCAAAGTCATGGAATTACCTCCGTTTTGCAAAGTTCAATCGCGGATTTCACGAGACAAGGCTTATCATAGCCGCCGCCGTTGGATTAAACAAAAAAGGCCCCAGTGGGGACGGCAAGGCTTATCGCCGGCTATGCCAGTCAGTGCGAAAATCCAGCTCGCGTATGAGCCGGAACGTGTTGTAGCATATTACGCCGAATTGTTCGCACACATCCGGAACCTTGCGATTGGCGCGCGTCGCACTGAGCCTGGAATTCTCGGTCGAGATCACTCGGCGATGCTCCGGGTCAGCCAGAGCGTATGCAATCAGGAACGGGTCTTCGTTCAGCTTCTCAATTTCAACATCAGTCAAGTCCGGCGCGTAGCCTTCGTCCATTACACGGATAATCAAATCTTCGTCAACCGTGTCTGCCAGTAACAGAGCGTCCCGGTTGTCTTTCAACCATCGCGACAATGTGTCATCAGCTTGAGTAACTTTATCGTAGACTTCCCTGGGGACTTTTACCAAGCCCCGTTCCCCCATGGCCACCAGCCAATCCCAAAATTCATTGACCCGTCCAATGGGGTAATAATCTCGGTTCGCGTCAATCAGCACGTTGGCGTCAAGGAGGTTCAACATAGACGTCTATGTCTGCTGGCCAGCGTCAAACAGTGAACCAACCTGTCCCGGCTTGACTCCCAGCACTCTGGCCGCTTTGGATGTCGTCAGTTCCCCGGAACTCATCGCTCCTTGTACTAAGTCTATAATTCGATTGCCCAGTCGGTGGCGACGCACCGTGTAAAAGCTCGCTCCCCCTTCCCGCTTTCTTGCCTGCTCCCGGTTGCGTTCTCGTTCTGTACGCCATTGCTGGCGAAAGGAGGTACTAATCCGTCCAAAAACGTCCCGGCTGATACGGTTCGACCGATAGGTCTTGTAAGCAACCATAGTACGGCTCAGATTGCTCACGCTGGCAAACTGACCGATTCTTTCCGATACCGCCTCTATATCGCTACTGTCATCAAGAACCAGTTTGTCCAACTCTCTCACCGGCAGCAGAAATTCTCCGGCAACATCATCACAAAAACGCTCAACTTCATTATCCCCCCGAGCGCTGCTGACGCCGGTTTGACCTAGTAGCAAATGCACCGTCTCATGCAGCAGCGTGAATGACCAGGCTGCCCGGGCATCTTGGTCATTAATCACCACGAAAGGCGCTACTCTGTCCGCTATGGAGAAACCTCGGAAAACGTTGATGTCGATCGCAGTCAGATAGTTGCCCACGTCACCCTTAATCAGCACAAATATCCCCGCTCTTTCCGCACTCCCGCGCAACAGATTAAACGCTGCAGCGGCGCCGGATTGCGCGCGGTATGCCGTCAAATCAACGTCCAGCAGCCTTCGCAACGCCGCCAGAACCACCGCCGGCCCTTCTTCCATACGGCGGGAGCCGATAAACTCCAGCGGCTCCGCGTCATCTCCTTCCTCCAAAATGGCGCGCACCATGCTCTGGCGCGCCCTGATGTCCCGTACCAGTGTGTCCAGCAGAGCGTCGTCCGCGGCGGAATGCTCGGCAGGCAAGGTGCGAAAGTCCGCGCCCCTATCGCCTTTCTCCGGTGGTCGGGACAGGTAGAAGGTGAGCAGCGGCCGGCGATATTGTTGCGCCATCTTGACCAGCTGCGGCCGGGTCGGCTCAGTCTCGCCATCTTCGAGAGCGGCCAGCTTGCCTACAGCCGATGCCCGCCTGGTAGCGCGGAAACCGAGCTTCCTGGCCGCTTCCTCACAACTCAGCCCAGCCGTTTCCCGCGCCCATACCAGTATTTCCGGGTTCACCTTAGGCATCGTTTTATGTCCTGCCGAGCACACCGCCGGATGCCGGCATTATAAAACCGCTAGACTGAATACACCAGATCGGGCCGCGCCCTACCCACCCCACACCCGCCCGATGGCAGCGTCGATTCTGGTCTGCATCCGTGCCGCCAGGTCCCGGGCGTGGTCAACCGCGGCCTGCTCGGCCTCGATCTCGGCCACTATGGCCTGCTGCGTTTCGAGGGGTGGGAGGGGTATCGAGATGATTGATACGTCATGCTGATTGATGCTGGGATATGCACCTTTGCCCATCATACGAATCATTTGACCGACTGCCTCGTCGGATGATACGGACGCAAGAACATATTCAGGGACAGCAGCGTCAGGGCGAGCGCGTAGTACCGCAAAACCCGTTGAGGCCAAGGCTGACTCTTTAACTTGTCGGAGCAAAGTAAAGGCTTTTAGATTGGGGCGAACAGTGGAAAGTAGTACATCGCCTTCCCGAATAACCCGACGCGCTCTGGAGGGAGCTTCTTCGGAAGGTATCGCTGTATATCCTAGGAAACGTCCAGTTCCGTTCTCAACGGACGTAATATCAGCGTAGTGAATGTTCTGGTTAGGGAAGACAACCGCCGGGTTAACAGTTTCGGGGTTAATCTTACAAGCATCCCCCAACCGCACCAGCGGCCACTCCGGGTCAACGGCGATGTGCGGGCGGTAGTTGTCCACCACGGCCCGCGCGCCGTCAATCACACGCTGGTAGCCCTCTATCTCCGCCACTATCTCCCGCTGCACTTCCAGCGGTGGGAGGGGGATTTGGATGGCGCCTATTTCTGTTAGCCGCAACGAAGGATAGCCCTGTTCCGGCGTAATATCGCGGGCATCAATTTGGCACAGCAACTGATATACATACTGAGGCAAAGCCTTTTTCTGGTCACAGACAATGCCAGCCAAGTGACTTGCTACATAAGCGGATTCCCCCATAACTACCCGATGGTTCAGGAATGTTGAAGCCCCGCTTTTGGGGAACAGAATTGTTCCCTCTGGAAACAGCCGCAGACGCTTTTCGTCCACAGCCTTCTGATTCACCTTGTCTTTAGTACCCGCAAAATGGTCGGAACGGTGAGAAGCTCCAACATCCGCGGTTCGTATGAACGGGAACTCACCATTCTGGAAGTATTCCTCGCCTTGTGGAGCTGAGTTTCCAGCAATGATTTTTGCGACCGCGTCCAGCCGTACATAGGGGAACTGCGAATGTTGCTGGACTCCCTCCCGATACCGCGCCCCGCTCAAATTATATTCCCCGCCCCGGGCAATCTTGTCCTTCGCCACCACCAACCCCAGCGTCGGCTCGAAATCGTTAACCGGCTCGCCAGCCCGCAGACGGCGCCGGTATTCGGCAATTTCCGCCTGCACAGCCGGCAAGTCGTTGGCGGCGATGGGGCGCCGTTGCGCGCCCAGGTCGTAGCCGTCGTTTTCCACTTTGAAGAATGCGATGCGGTCGGTCTTTCTGCCCAGTTCCTTGTCCATAATCAGGATGGAGGTTTTGACGCCGCTGTAGGGCTGGAACACGCCGCCGGGCAGCGAGATGACAGCGACCAGGCAGGTGTCAACCAGCAGCCGGCGCAACTGCTTGTAGGCGTTACCACTCTGGAATATGACGCCCTCCGGCACGATGACGCCGGCGCGCCCCCGGTCGTTCAGATGGCTGATGATGTAGTCCACGAACAGCACTTCGGAGCGGCGGCTGCTGATGCTGTACCGCTGGTGCGGGCGGATGCCCCCTTTCGGAGACATAAAGGGCGGGTTGGCCAGGATGACGTCGTAGTGGTCATTCCAGCGGTCCTCGTGGGTGAGGGTGTCGTACACGCTCACGTCGGGGTCTTGCCCATGGCTGAGGTAGAGGTTGATGCTGGCGAGGCGCACCATGTCGGGAGAGATGTCGTAGCCGACGATGCTGCCGGCCAGTCGGCTGCGGTCGGCGGCGGTGAGATCGCCGGCCCGGTTGATATGCTGCCAAGCCGATGCCAGAAACCCGCCGGTGCCGCAGGCCGGATCGAGGATGCTCTCGCGCTGCTGCGGGTCAACGATGGCGACGATAAAGTCGATGATGTGGCGGGGGGTGCGAAACTGGCCGGCAGACGCCTGCGCCCCCAGATACTGGAGCATCGTCTCGTAGGCGTCGCCGATGTTCTCCGTGTCTCCGGTGTCGAAGCGGTCGATGATGTTCAGGAAACCGCGTAGCACCACCTCGTCGTCGTAGGGAATGACGGCGTTCTGGTAGAAGGCGCGAAAAACGGCCGGGATGTCTTGCCTGCCACCCAGCATCGCCAGGCCGGCCGTGTAGCGGCGGCGGATATCCAGGGCGGTCTGCTCCGATGCCATCAGGCGGTCCCAGTGGAATGCGGCGTGGTCGCCGGCGAAATAGGTGGGCTGCCCGCCGTCCTCGATGCTCTCCGTATCGGTAGCGCTGAGGAATTAGTAGATGAGGGCGCGGGTGATCTCATTGCACTGGTCAATGGGCAGCGGCACCTTGCCTACCAGTTGATCGCGTGCGTCCTGGATGATGTTGCGGGTCGCAATGGTCGGCATAAGAAAACGTCCTCAGGCGGCCGCCTGATTGTTCAACAGGTGCCCGGCGTGCTCACGAATGTAGTGGGGGATGCGGTCCCGGTGTTCCAGCGGTACCCGACGGAACACGGCCCGATCCAGGACGGTGCCCAGCAGGCTGGCGAAACGCTTGCTGTCGATGCTTTCCCGCACGTCGGTGTCCGTGGCATAAGCTTCAAAGAAGGCGCGCACGTCATCTTTGGCAGCGTCATCGTCAACCGGGTACAACGATAGGTAATCGTCGAAAGCGTCGGCGACGGCCTGGTTGCGTTGTTGGTGTTCATCGTCGGCGGACGCGCGATAGCGCTCCTGCCGCTCGTTGATGGTGATGGTGTCGCTCGCTAACGTGAGGTCGGTCTCACTTTCCACCGCGTCCGGGCCGTGGCGGATGACCACGCCAGGAGACGGGCGGGGATAGTCGCTGCCACCGGGCGCCGGTTCCGGCGTCGGCTGTGGACTCGGCGTCGAGATGCGCGGCTCGTAGTAGTGTCCTTCGTGGTGGTACTCGCAGACGCCGAAAAAGTCGATGATTTTGAACTGCTTTTTTGGACGTTCCGCCAACTGCGCGCGTGTCCGCGGGTCGGTCACGTTGGCTCGAAAATCGTAGCGGCGGGTGCCCCGGCCCTTGATCTGCGTATAGTCGGTGGGGGATTTGATGGGCCGGCAGACGCCGATATTCAGCAGGTCGGGGCAGTCGTAGCCCGTGGTCATCATAGCCACGGTTACGCACACCCGGGTTTTGGATGTTGCGTAAGCGGGTATGGCGGGGTGCCGACCGTTGAGTTGGTTGTTCTTGAACCGCTGACCGTGGTCGTTGGCATCCCGTACGCTGGAGGTTACTTGAACCGCAAAGTCGGACTGGTACACGCCGGGCCAGCGGGCCGTAGCAGCCTGGTTCAGCGCCTGGGTGAGAGCGGCGGCATGGCTCTGGTCAACAGCATAGACGATGCCTTTGCCGATGAGGTTACTGCCCGGCTCCCGCAACGCTTCTTCGATGTACACCCGGGCGAACTCCTCGTTGGTGCCCTGCGACAGAAAAGTGCGGCCAAAGTCATTGATACGGAAGGTTAACTCCAGGTTTCCGCCGGCGTTCTCGTAGTCCTCCAGCGTTATCTGGTACCCCTCGTCTGACATCAGCTGAGCGGTTACTTCGGTGCGTACGTCTACGGCAACGGGGGGCGCCAAGTACCCATCCTTGACGCCCTGATTGATGGTGTAAGCGAAAGTCGGGTGTCCGGGTTCCAGTCCAAAGGCGCGGTAGGTGTCGCGGATGGAGCGCTGCTCCCGTGCAGCGATGGACTGATCATCATCGCCGATGGGTTCGTCGGACACGAAAGTGCGCGGTGTGGCGGTAAGGCCGATTTTCTCGGCGTGGAACGACTCAAAAAGCCGCCGGTGGTTCGGGCCGCTGATGCAGCGGTGCGCTTCGTCGGCGACGATGAGATCAAATTGGTCGCGCGGCAACGGGCCGGCCGCCGTCAGCGCCTCCAGGGACTGTACGGTAGCTACGGCGATGCGGGTGCGCTCCCAGTCGAAATCGCGATCGCCCTCATAAGCCGCGACGGTGTACTGCTTGTTGATGTTGTCGTTGATGCCCTCGACGGCCTGCTGGCGCAGTTCGATACGGTCCACCAGGAACAGCACATGACGGGCATTGCCGGTGTTGAGGTATAGGAAACAGAGGGCGGATGCTACGGTGGTTTTGCCGGTGCCGGTAGCCATTTCCAGCAGGAAAGCGGTTTCGCCCTCCTGGGCCCGTTGCCGTATGGCGGCAATGGCGGCGACCTGGTAATCACGCATCGCCCGGTCGGCTTGCGCCTGCTGTTGCAGGTAATCGGCGTTCACCGGCGTGGTCCAGAGGCTGGCACGCGGGCGCGGCGGGCTGCGGCTAATGCTGGCGATGGCTTGGGGAGAAGGTAGGGAAAGGGCTCGGACCGGGTTGCCGGTGCGGGTATCCCAGACGTAATGTTGGTTGCCGTTGGACAGGAGGACGTAGGCGATGTCTAGAGAAATTGCATAGTCACGGGCCTGTTCCTTACCGACCAGGGGATGCTTATCAGCCGACTTGGCTTCCAGCAGTGCAATTGCCGTTCCGTCCGGGTCATACAGAATATAGTCGGCAAACCCTTCCCGGTTGGAGCCCGGGGCGTGAACTTCGGTTCTGAATGTCCATCCTGCTTGTTGCAGGAGCAGGTCGATGATGGTTCTGGCTTGTTGTTCGGGTGTCATTCTGGCAGCCCTGTTGTGCGTAGTAGTTACCGGCGGTGATTTACTCCGCCGGTATCAGTGGCATCACTTCCCGCGCAAAGCGTTCCATCGCGTGCTGTTGTTCGTCGGCGGTGGCGGCGGGGAAGCTGAGGATGAAGTGCTGTACGCCCAGGTCCTGGTATTGGCGCAGGTCGGCGGCAATCTGTTCCGGCCGGCCGGACACCAGGCGCCGGTCGCTGCCGGTGTCATTCTGGAAGATGCAATCGGTGCTGAAAACCAGGTCCACGGCATCCTCGGCACGACCGGCGCGGGCGCTGATGCGGCGCAGTCGTGCGATTTTCTCGGACAGTTCCTCCGGTTCCAGTATGGCCGGCGGTCGCAAGCCGATGGGCATCCAGCCGTCGCCCAGCGTAGCCGCCCGCCGGATTGCCGGGTTGGTGTGTCCGCCGATCCAAATGGGAGGGTGTGGCTGCTGCACCGGCTTGGGCAGGAACCCCACTGCGCTGATGTCGTAATGTTTGCCGTGGAACTCCGGTTGCTCTGACGTCCAAAGCTCCTTGAATATCTGAATGTACTCGTTGGTAACCTTGCCGCGCTGGGCGTAGGTATCCAGCCCCATCGCCAGAAACTCCTCCTCCATCCAGCCCACGCCGGCGCCGAGGATGAGACGGCCGCCGCTCAGCACGTCCAGCGTCGCCAGTATCTTGGCGGTGAGCACCGGGTTGCGGTACGGCAGGATGAGCACGTGGGTACCCAGCTTGACCCGCGTGGTGCAGCCGGCCAGGAAGTTCAGCGCGGCCAGCGGCTCGAAGTAGGTATTGTCCCGCTGGAACGGAGCCACGCCGTCGGCGGCGTAAGGGTAGAAGGAATCGACCTCGTGGGGAATTACGATATGGTCGCTGACCCACACGTGATCAAAGGACAGGTCTTCGGCCCGTTGGGCCAGGCGGCGCAGGTTGTCGGGAGACGCCATTTCGCCCCGGCTGGGGAGAGAGCATCCGAATGAAACGGGCATGAGTTGCCTCCGGCAAATAGTGTCGGGACGGGTTGGCTGGTTGGTTGGTGGGCTGATTGGGCTGATGCTATACTACCACCAGCACTGTATCAAGCAGCGGAAGCTATCGAGGGACCATGCCACCGCGAACCCGCCGGCAATCGGTAGAGCGCCGGGCAATAACCATCAACAGGCATTTGCCCAAAGCCAAAGAATACTGGTCCAAATGGCCGGTCTATCTGGAGCAAGGCGATCTGTGCCAGGCTGGCGAAAAGGCGTGGGGTGCAGTAGCTCAGCTGACCCAGGCAGTAGCAACCTACCGAGGTTGGCAGCATTCCGACCATGATAAGTTACGGGAAGTCGTTCGGGAAATCGCCGGCGAATCAATGGACCAACGGGAAACTATCAGCAGAGGTCTAACTGCGGCGGACATCTTGCACGGAAATTTTTACGAGATCTTCCTGGATAGAGTCCAGACCGAGCTGGCGTTGGCCGACGTCCGCTTGCTGATGGTAGAGCTGTGGCAACAATTGCCGGAAGAATTCACCGGCGGGGTGTCCTTCGAGAATTGGGTAACGTCGGACGGTTGATTGATGAACAGTATGGCTAACAACCCAACTATGGCCGGCCGCGTCGTCGTGGCCATGAGCGGCGGTGTGGACTCGTCGGTGGCTGCGCTGCTGTTGCACCGGCAGGGCTACGATGTCATCGGCGTTACGATGAAGCTTTACGACATCGACCAGGCCGATCTGCCCGACTACTACCGGGGCTGCTGCACCATCGACGATGTGGAGGATGCCCGCGCCGTGTGCCGCATTCTCGGCGTGCCCCACTACGTGCTGAACGTGCAGCAGGAATTTCGCACCTTTGTCATCGACTACTTCCAGCTGGAGTATGAAAGCGGGCGCACTCCCCACCCGTGCATCGCCTGCAATGACAAGATAAAGTTCAGTTTCCTGGCCCAGCGGGCCCGGCTGATGCGCGCCAGCCACGTTGCCACCGGCCACTACGCTCGTATCGAACCGGACGGCGCCGGCGGCTGGTCGCTGCTGCGCGGAGCCAACACCGACAAAGACCAGTCCTACGTGCTTTTCGGGATGCGTCAGGATCAACTGGCGGCCACCCTGCTGCCGGTTGGTCATTATCCCAAGGCCGACATTCGCCAGCTGGCTGCCGACGCCGGCTTCCCCAACGCCGACAAGGCCGACAGCCAGGACATCTGCTTCATACCCACCGGCGATTATCGCGAGTTCATCCGGCAGCGCGCCGACGAAAATCCCGGCGACATCGTGGACGACGCCGGCAATGTGCTGGCCCAACACGATGGCATCCAGTATTTCACAGTCGGGCAGCGTCGCGGCCTCGGCCTGTCCGGAGGGCCGGCCCGCTTCGTCATCAGGCTGGAACCGGACACCCGCCAGGTAGTCGTGGGTTCTGAGGATCAGTTGTATCAGCAAGACCTGTACGCCGTGCCGGTGTCGTGGGTTTCCGGTGTGGCCCCGGTCGGAGAGTTGGACGTTACCGTCAAGATTCGCTACAAATTCGCCGAGGCGCCGGCAACCGTAACCGCCGTTGGCGACGGAGCAGTGGTGCGTTTCCGGCAACCGCAGCGCGCCATCACACCGGGGCAGGCTGCCGTCTTTTACGAGGGTGATGCGGTGCTCGGCGGCGGAGTGATTGCCGGCCACCAACCACCGGCCCTGGAGCCACCCGCCGTTGCGCCAACTCCGGCAGCAGTTTCCAATGCCTGACCTGGCGTTGGAAACTGGGTTTCGCGAAAATGGCCGGCGACTCGTCGCGGGTGTTGACGAGGCGGGACGAGGGCCGCTGGCCGGCCCGGTAACCGCCGCCGCCGTCATACTGCCCCCCAACCTGCGCGGCGACGAGGATTGGCTGGCCGGCATCGATGACAGTAAACGGCTGACGGCGGCACGGCGTGAAGCAGCCGCAGCTGCGATTCGACGCTATGCCCTGGCCTGGTCGGTGGCGCAGGTTGCATCGACCGAGATTGACCGGATCGGCATTGGCAATGCAGTGGTGCAGGCGATGATGGCCGCCGTGTCGAATCTGCGCCCGGCTCCGGACGCATTGCTGCTGGACTGGGTACACATCACCGAGTGCCACCTGCCTTACCAACGCATCGTGAAGGGCGACGCCAAGTCCCTGTCGATTGCGGCAGCCAGCATCCTGGCCAAGTTGCATCGCGACCGGGAAATGCAGCTGGCCGAGCTGGTTTATCCCGGCTACGGGTTTGCCCAGCACAAAGGCTACGGCACCCGTCTCCATATGCAGAGTTTGGCGCTAAAGGGCCCCTGCCCGATCCACCGGCGTTCTTTCAGCCCGTTGCGAGAGGAGCAAAACCCCTCCGCGGAACGCCGCCGCTCACCCGCCCGCGCCGCCCGCCGGTGAGCCTGTCTCCCCAGGACATTGGCCGCATCGGGGAACGGTTGGCCCGCTCGCATCTGGAAGCGCAGGGTTACCGGATTGTGCAGGCGAACTACCGCTGCCGCTGGGGTGAGGTCGATCTCATCGCGCGGGACGGTCTAACCTGGGTGTTCGTGGAGGTTCGCACCCGCCGCAGCGGACGGTTTGGTGAGCCGGAAGAATCCATAACTCCCGGCAAGGCGCAACGCCTCACGCTTACCGCTCAGGATTTCCTCGCTCAACAACCGACCGACGAGGCGGCCCTGGACTGGCGCATCGACCTGGTGGCAATCCGGCTGGCCGCCGGGCGGCGCGTGGAGAGTATCAGCCATCTGGAAAACGTGGTGGAGGGGTAGCCGGCAGTCGGTGCTATAATTGCGCACCATCGCCACCGCATGACTGCCGCGCCGCGAGGCCCGCCATGAGCACCAAGCCCGCATCCACACCGCAGCCGGCTGGCAAAGGCCGGCGTCTGACCCCGCTTCCCGACCCGCCTGTGTCGCCCGATATGTTGGAGCAATTTCCTTACGTCAGCCGCGCCTATCTGGTTCTCGATGACCATTTTCTCCTGCGGCCCGACGTATTCGTCGGCAGTGAGGGCTACCTCTGTTACGACCTCCGCGAAATTCCCCGCGCCCCCAAACCTGACTGCATGGTTGCCCTGGGCGTGGCCATACCGCCGAAGGAGATTGCGGAGGCCAACGGCTACGCCATCAGCGAAATCGGTCAGCCTCCCGACTTCGTGCTGGAGGTAGCGTCAAAAAGCACCGGGCGGCGCGATTATATGGAAAAGCGGGAGATTTACGCCGGGTACGGAGTAGCCGAATACTGGCGCTTCGACCACACCGGCGGACGCTACCACGATGCCGCGCTGGCCGGCGACCGGCTGGTCAACGGCAGGTACGAGCCAATCCCAGTGGACACCGGGGCCGACGGCATCATACGGGGACGCAGCGCCGCTTTGGGGCTGGAACTGCACTGGTACGACGGCCGGTTGCGCTTCTGGAATCCGGCAACGGGCGAATATCTGTCTGACCTGACCGAAGCTAAAGCCCAGCGCGATGCGGCCGAGGAACGGATACGGCAGCTAGAAAATGAACTGCGCCGTTGGCAATCGGAAGGTTAGCCCGCCAAAATATAATGACGTGAGGCGTACTATGACAGACAATCCCCAGCCATTCGGCTTCCGTCCTCGACTTACCAGGCTGCCCGCCCCGTTTGAGTTCGAGCGTGAGTTGCGTGAAGCCGCCGAGGCTGAGCGTGATGATGCCATCTCTCAACGCGACGCCGAGCGGGCTGCCCGTCTGGCTGCCGAGGAACGTATACGCCAGCTGGAAGCCGAGCTCCGCCGCCGGCAATCGGAAAGTTAGACCGGCCCACAGCGGCGGTTGACTGTACCTGCGGCGGATACTAGACTAATCAGGCCCACGTTGATACCCGTTGCGACGGCAAAATTGACGCCAGCCACCACGTTATGCCTGTTGACCTGACTGAACACATTCGCAATGTACCCGACTTCCCGGCGCCCGGGGTGCAGTTCAAGGACATTACGTCGTTGCTGCTGTCGCCGGTCGCCTTCGGGGACACCATTGATCGCATGGTGGCTGGCGCGAAGGGCAGAAATATTGACTGCCTGGCCGCCGTCGATTCACGCGGGTTCCTGTTCGCGGCGCCGATGGCGGTGCAAATGGGCTTGCCGCTGGCGTTAATTCGTAAGGCGGGCAAACTGCCTGGTGAGACGCTGGAGTTCGATTACAGCCTGGAATACGGCCAGAACACGCTGGAAATACACGCTGGGGACATCACCCCCGGCGCCCGTGTGCTGATTATCGACGACCTGCTGGCCACCGGCGGCAGCCTGCAAGCGGCGGCCAGACTGATTGAACAGGCCGGTGGCGCGGTAGCCGCCATCGGTGTAGTTATTGAACTCATCGGATTGGGCGGCCGCGACACGCTGTCCGAGTACAATCTTTATTCCCTGGTAACTTTTGAAGTTGACGAGTGAAGTCGACTAGTAGCCCTAACCCCACAAGCAGTGCATTCAGGAGGAAAACTGGAATGGCAGACCGAGCAACCATTGGCAATGTTGAAGTAACCGCCGTTATCGATATGGTTCCCCCGTCGCGGGAACCTTCGGCCATGTTCCCTGACGTGCCGGCCGACGCCTGGGCTGCGCATCAGGATTCCCTGGAGGACGGCCAACTGCAACTCTACTACGGCGTTTTCCTGCTCAAGAGCATGGACGACGTGATCCTGGTGGACACCGGCATGGGCCCGGGCCCGCATCCTGACCGCGGCAATGTTACGGGCAACCTGTATGAGGAACTGCGGCCGCACCTGGAGTCCAGCGTAGGGGTTAATAACACGAACGTCGGCCCCAGCGATTCGGTTAACTACGTTATTCATACGCATTTGCACGGCGATCATGTGGGCTGGAACCTCCGCTACTCCGGTGGTATGCCGGCTCCCAACTTCCGGCGCGCCCGCTACATCATGTCCCGCCCCGACTATGACTGGTTCACCTCTGAGGAAGGCCGCCGGAATTATCCTTACATCGACCGGCAGGTCATGCCCCTGCGCCGCCTGCGGTTGCAGCAGATTCTGGAAGAGCCCGAATTCGTGGTCAACGATGAAATCTCCATCGGCCCGGCGCCCGGTCATACGCCCGGTCATCAGGTGGTGCTGATCAACTCCAACGGCCAGCGGGGCGTCGTCATGGGCGACGTGCTGCACACCATCGCCCAAATTTCTGAACCAACCTGGTGCGCCGGCGTTGATACTGACAAAGAGCAATCCGCGGCTTCCCGCACGCGCCTGCTGGATGCCGCCGAGGAAGGCGACTGGACCATTTGCGCCGGCCACTTCCCGCCGGGCCAGCAAATCGGCAAGATCGCTCGCGTGGACGGCAAACGCGTCTGGCAATCCCTGTAATCATCAGGGACGTAAAACATTCTATCTATGCCGGCACTGTCCGCAACGTAGGGGCGGGTTTCAAATCGGCCCCTACGTGTGACAGAGTTCATCAAAGCAAACCACGTACTATCTGAGTGCTATGAGCCAACTCCTCAACCTTCTGGAACGTATTGAGCAGGGAACCGGGCCCTCGCTGGGGTTTGGGTCGAGCCAGGCTTCCCGTCTGCCCGGCCTGGCGCTGATTGGGCGCTGCTCCGGAGACCTGGATGCGGCGTTGGCAGCGGCCCGCGACTCTGCCGACGCAGTGGTCATCGTGACATCCGGATTGACGCCGGACGACTTGCCGAACCGCGACGGCCTCATCTGGGGTGTGGGGGGTGTTCCCCTGGAACCAGGCGCCATCGCGATGTGGCGGGACGCCGGCGCCGATTTCGCCGTTTCGCCGCTGGCCGGCGCGCAGGTGGATGCCATCAACATCGGACAGAACGATATGCTGCACGGCGTTCGCATCCCCGACGATGTGGACGATGACACCTGGCGCATTCTGGCCGGCATTCCGATTCAGGCGCTGATCTCGGACAATTCCGATTTGACCGGTCCGTGGGAGTTGACGCGGCTGGGTCGCGTGGCCGGTTGCGCCCGCCGGACCGACAAGCACCTGATCGTTCGCGTCGGCGTTGCGCCCACCGCCAACGAGCTGTTGGCCCTGAAACAGGCCGGCGCCGTTGCCCTGGTGGTGGAAGCCAACACGCTGGGAAACGACGGTATGGCCGCCCTCAAAGCCGATCTCCTGGCCCTGCAACGCCCGCAGCCGGCCACCCGGCGGCGCGGTTCCCCTCTGCCTGGAACCGATCTGCCCGGAACCGAGCGCGATGGCCCGGCGTCTCCAACGATTTAGCGCACCGGCTCCCCACCTGCCGGCTTCCGCCGAGGCAATGTGATTCTGCAAAGCCTCGACCTGCTCGAGCGCAGCCCCGCAATCTTCGCGCTGGTGATCGGTATGGGGCTGATGGGTCTCATTATCGGCTTCACTGTCCATGAATTCAGCCACGCCCTGGCAGCGCACGGCGAAGGGGATCCCACGGCCCGGCAGATGGGTCGCCTCACCTTCAATCCCATCAAGCATATCGACTGGTTTGGGTTCGCTCTGCTGATGGTGGTTGGCTTTGGTTGGGCCAAGCCGGTGCAGGTTAACCCGTTGAACCTCCGCCACGGCCGGCTGGGGATGTCGTGGGTTGCGGTGGTTGGCCCGTTGTCCAACATCATCCTGGCGTTCCTGTTGGGGCTGTTGTTCCGCTTTGACTTGCTTAACCCCGGATTTAGCCTGTCGTCGCCGGAGAGCATCCTGGCCTTTGCGGTTAGCCTGGTTATCCTCTACAACCTGGTGCTGGGCATCTTCAACCTTATCCCGCTGCCTCCGCTGGACGGCAGTAAGGTCCTGGGCGGGCTGTTGCCCCGTGCCCTGTACGATCCGTACCTGCAATTTGAGCGTTACGGATGGCTGATCCTGATCGGTTTGGTACTAGGCAACCTGTTACTCAGCCGGTTAATCGGGTTGAATATCCTCAGCAACATCCTGTTCCCTCCGTTGTCATTCCTGTTTGGACTGGCCGTTGGCCCAGACGTGGCCAGAACCTTCTTCTGACTTCCCTGAACCCAATCAGCGCCGTAAAGCGGCGGTTGGCTATGCCTGACGACGCGGCCAAAATCCCGAAAACCGGATGTGCTGACGGGCACCCCGCCGCGGTGGTCCGGACGTAAAATAGGCAACCGCCATGCTCATCTCATCCGTCAACCTGCTGCCCGACGAAATCGGTATATTCCTTCGCCTGGCTGTGCTCTGCGCCCTGTCCGCCCTTGTTGCCGTTGTGGTGCACGGATGGTTTCAGGCGCTGGTGGCTACGGCGCTCGGCGACCCGGCGCCGCGGGCTCAGGGCCGGCTGCTGGGCAATCCCCTGCGACACGTTGACCCGGCGGGCGCGATCCTGGCCGCGGTATCCGGCTTCGGGTGGGGACGACCAATGCCCGGCCCGCCCGACCGACACGGACGCTGGCCATCGGTCGCGATTGCCGCCGCTGGCCCGGTTGGGAACCTGACCATGGCGTTCCTGCTGGCCGCGCCGATCAAGGCCGGGCTGCTGTCTTGGGCCGCGCCGTCGCCCGACAGCCTGACCCTAGTGATGACCGGTGGGTTGCGTTCCGGCATCTCGGACGTGGTGGGGCTGCTGGTGGTGTACAACCTGATGCTGGCGGCGTTCCAGATATTGCCGCTGGCGCCACTGGCCGGCTACCGCGCGCTGGTGGCCTTGCTGCCGGAGTCAGCCAACGAAACTCACCAGAAGTTTCAGCGTTTCGCTCCCCTGTTGCTGGTGGTTCTGATCGCGTCCGACTATGTGCTCCGGCCCGGTATTCTGTGGTCAACCATTCTCCAGATGGCGCAGTGGCTCGGCGGGTTGGCTACCGGATACTAACCGGCCTTGCGTCCTATCCGGTCGGCCCGAACCGTTCGGTGTGGATGGACAGCTCGGGTACGCCCACCGCCAGCAGCGCATCGGCGGCTGCCTCCACAAATCCGGTGGGGCCGCAGGCATAGCACAGCGGGAACGCGCCGTCGCCACTCATCAGGCGCAGTTCAGCGAGGCAATCGGACAGCATCGGAGCGTCCACCCGCCGCGCGTATCCAGCCCAATCCGCTGGCTGCTGGCGGGTGAGGGAATACCGAACCGCCACGTTAGCGGTGTGTTCAGACCAGGTGTCCAGCCAATGGCGGTAAATAACGTCATCGAGGGCGCGCGATGAATACAGCAAGAGGGCAGGCAGGTCGGGCGCAACCGTTTCGCGGTGCGCTAGTATCGAACGCAGCGGTACGATGCCGGAGCCGCCGGCCAAGAGCAGCAGCGGCCCCCCCATATCGGGAGACCAGGTGAACGGCCCGCCGATGGGGCCACGTACTTCCAGCACATCCCCAGCCTGCACGACCTCGTGAAAGTAGGGCGACACCTCGCCGTCGGAGATAAGCTCGACGGTGAGGTCGATAGTGTCAGCCGTGTCCGGCACGCCGAGCGGTGGCGCCGACGCCAGCGAGTAGGAGCGTTGCGCCTGATACCCGTCGGGCGCGGTGAGCCGCACATCGTAGTGCTGGCCGGCGCGAAAAGGACGGGGGTCAGTCAGGCGCAGCGTAAAGGTCCTGGCCCGGTACGACTCGACAGTGACCCGCTCCACGATGGCGCTTTGCCAGGGCGTGGCGGCGGCGGACGGCGGCGGTGCGCTGGAATCAGGCACGGTTCGGGCGCATTAGCGAAGCCTGGTCGGGAACGAAGCCTGGTCGAGGATGCTAGTCGCCCCAGTAGCGCTGCTCTTTCCACGGGTCGCCGTACATATGATAGCCGTACTGCTCCCAGAAGCCGGGACGGTCGTCGTCCATAAAGCGGATGCCCTGCAACCACTTGGCCGACTTCCAGAAGTACAAGTGGGGCACGACCAGACGGGCCGGCCCGCCGTGCTCCGGCTCGATGGGTTTGCCGTCGAACTCGAAAGCCACGAAGCCGCGACCTTGCAGCACGTCCCAGGTGGGCAGGTTGGTGGTGTAGCCGCCATAGGAATAGGCCATGATGTAGGCCGGCACGTCGGATACGCCAGCGGCCGCCAGCAGGTCGTCGATGGTTACGCCCTTCCAGGTGGTATCCAGCTTGCTCCACTTGGTAACGCAGTGGATGTCGGTGTGAATCTCGGTTTCGGGCAGGGAGCGGAACTCTTCCCAACTCCACCGGGCCAACTCCTGTCCATCGGCGCCCACCAGAGAGAACGCCCACTTATCCAGAGGCACACGTTGCGTTGGCCCGGCGGTCAGCACCGGGAACCCGCGTTCCAGATATTGGCCGGGCGGGATGGGACGAGGCGGTGTCTCACGGCGGCGTCCGAAAAAACCTCGGGTGGTCATCGGCAGGAACTCCTCATCTACATCTACACAAGTGCATAATCGACACGACAAAACTGGCGGAGAGGGCGGGATTCGAACCCGCGAGAGGTGTTACCCCCTACGCGATTTCCAGTCGCGCCCATTCGTCCACTCTGGCACCTCTCCGCAAGAAGGCCGTTTTTGGAGCGGGCCGCTGGGGCCGCTACGTTTGGGCAGGCAACATTATAGCACGCCCCCGATAGCACGCCCCCGATAGCACGCCCCCGATAGCACGCCCCTGGTAACTGTTCACGTTTGAGGGGACGGGTCGGCTTGCAAAGCAAATTCCGTGCTTGGCCACCCGTCCACAACCAGTCGGAAAAGCCGAAGATCCCCTCAAGTCTGAACAGTTACCGCCCCTGGGGATGGTCGGCCCGGAGCCTGCTTACCGCTCCGGCTGATACACTTCGGTGTCGGGATGGTATTGGTACCAGCCAAACCAGAAGGACGTGCGGGTGGGCACGCGTGGCAACGCTTCGATGGGGTTGCCCACGTTGACCAGCGCGGCTTCGGTGACACGCCAGCTGACACCGGCGGAATCCGTCAACACGGTTGGCGACCCATCGCCATCCTGGTTGGGTTCTGCCGAGAAGACCGGCCGGTTGCGCCGGTATACGCGGGCAGAACGCGATTCGGATGAGGCCACTACGACGATTTCCTCGCCCCCCACGATGTCGTTCACCACGCCAATCTGCTGGAGGTCTTCGACCGGGTACGCCTTGTTCGCATCGCCGATGGACACGCCGATGACGACCGATTTGGGGGCAAAGGAGGAGTCTCGAATCCAGACGGGAAACATCACCTCAGCGTCGGTGAAGTAGCTGTAGTAGATTGCGCTGGGGTGGTGCTCGGGCAGGTAGAAGTCAGGTTCGTAGACACCGGTGTTGCGGGACAAGACCGTGGTGTCGGGGTGTTCTGCCAGCCACTCCTGCCACGTCGTCACCACCGAAGGGAACAGCGGTTGGCGGATGCCCGCGGTGGCCAACGGGCCGATGATAGGCTCGCCGGTGAACTGGCGCCACAGCGAACGGGTGGCGCGGTCGTACATGACCTTGTTGCTGCGATACAGCAGGCCGGAGGTGCCGAAGGTGGTGGGCTGCCCGTTGACGATTCCGGAATACACGATTCCGGTGCCGCAGAGGGTTCAATACACCAGCGAGATGGGTTCGCCGCCCAGTACATCATTGGCCAGTTCGTGGGCGTTCATGATGCGCAGCGGGTAGGCACGATGTTCGCCGTTGATGGACACGCCAAACACGCGGTCGTCGGGCCAGAGCCAGGTGGCCTGTTCGGCGAGGATATAGGGCGCATTCTCGAGCGGCGGGATGCCGTCCACGCGGACGCCGCCCCACATGATTTCGGTCAGGTTCACCGGCGAGTGTTCCACGGCGGGTTGCAGCAGCGCGGCCATGGCCGGATCGATTTGCGAGAGGACGTGAATCTTCCACTCCGGGTAGCGCGACGGCGGCGGGTATTCCTGTAGGTTGCGGCCCAGCCATTCACCCATCTCTCGCCACTCCCGCAGACCGAACGTGAAATCGCCGCCGGTGAGCGACGCCACGGTTCGCACGGCATACTCGGATGCGTCCGGACGCATGAACCGGAGGGCCTCAAGGATAACCGGAACCTGAGAGCGGTCGCGGTTGGCCTCTGCATCGGCCAGCGCCGCCAGCGTGTCGTCGATTGGGTGGCCGGCCCGCGACCAGAGCTGGTACATATTGTCGTTGGGGTCGTAGCCGGACGGCGCGGTTGCTGATGGCCGGGCGGGTTCGGCGGAAGGCGCCGAGGTTGCCGGTCGCGGGGCGTCAGTCGTTACCGGTGGCCGGGTTGCCGGGGGCCGGGTTGCCGGTGGCCGGGTTGCCGGGGAACGGGTTAACGATGGTGAGGCATCGGATACCGGTGTTGACCCGCTACACGCCGATGCTGCCAACACCAGCGCCACCAGCGCCGCAGACCAAAAAGCGCGGAAAGCTAACATCCTGTTGCAGCCTGACGCCGGGGGATGTCCCCGTCGGTCGTCAAAGGGTCGGCGTTGGCGAGGGCCGGGTTTGGCAGGTAAGAGAGCCCGGCTAATCGAAGTGGTAAGGGTAGACGACCTGGATGACCCGACCGTCGCGGAGGGCGTCGAAGTAGCTGTGCGGGACGTTGGGTTGCTGGAGCCAGCGCCTGACGAAGTAGGTGCACATTGCCACCAGCTGGCCGCCCACCGAGTTTTGCGGCGCCGCAACGATGAGGTCGTCGTACATGGCCGGTGTGACGGTGTCAGATTCGTCGCTCAAAAACTGAACCAGACCCTGTTGTATGGACGGGGAGTCGGAACCGGCCATCAGCATGGCGTAATCGCCGACCGTCCAGGTGGAGTTCATAATGTCGTCCGGGTTCATCTGCGACATTACGTTTTCGTCCAGGAACATGGTGAGGGCGAAGAGGAGCCGGCCAAAGGCCAGTTGACTGGGGTCGGCGTTTCCGTACAGGGAGTTGTTTTCGGACTGGATGGCTGCCGAGTACTGGGCCTTGTCGATGTAAGACACCAGCAGGGGGGTTTCGCGGCGAATCAAGATACTGAAGCAATCCTGCAGCAATTGGGCCCGCTGCTCGGGCTGCCAGGACCGGAAGCGGCCGGCGCCGTGGTAGATTTCGCGGGCGTGCAGTCGGGCCGGGGCGCCAGCCGAACCGGGGCGCGCGCCAAAGTGCCGGCGAAAGAGGGCGTCGAACTCGCCCGACATTGATATGTACTGGTTTTCGTGGACCAGAAGCCCGGCGTGGATATGATGCGGCTGGGTGGGGTCGTTATCACTGGCGCCGGTGTTGCCAGATTCGTTGATGAAAACCAGGTACATGAATGGCCTCCGGTGCGGGAGCTGGAAAGTGCAGCGGGTCGACGATTTACGTCCAATCGATCAGGCTGACACGGTCTGGAAATCGACGTGCAGGATGCCGCCGGTTCTGGGAGCCCACTGGATGTCCGCGGCGCGGGCCACAAATTGAGTAGACTCGCCGGCCACGGTCAGCCCCATCGGTTGGCCTTCCTCGCCGCCGGCGGCGTTGAGCGCCCTGAGCAGGGTGCGTTCTTCGCACTGCATGGCGCGCGATTCCATGCCGGCGCCGTAGATGTTGACTGGAATGATACCGGCGCGCCGCAGGACCTTGACCTTCTTGCCAAGCACGGTGCGGGGTTCAAGTTCGATAGAAACCGCCTGAGTAGTCATCGGAGGAAGGACTCCTGAAGTTTAGTGAGGTTGGCCACCCGGGACGGTGAACTTTACGGGCGGAGATTATCATAGCACAAAGCGCTCCCGCAGATGCTGATGCCTGACGCAGCGCAGGCGCGCGGCGTTTAGGACCTGGGTGAAGGAGACGCTCCAGGGACGCAACCGCAAAATATTGGGCTGCGTGGTTATCCGCACGGCAGCTGTGGCGCGTCGGCTAAAATCTATTGACCAGGAACAGCGGTTGCCGGTAACATTAACAGACCGGGCGTGCAGTTTGCCTTTTCGTCCGAGAACACCGCGGGAGTCGAAATGAGTTCAAGCTACATTGGCAAGGTCGACAAAGCACGGAAATACGCCGAAGAACCGGATCGGGTGAACATCCACACCTTTGAAGCGTCATTCCTGGGCAACCACAACACCTATCGGGTAGCGTACAAGAGCGGCGACTGGAGTTGCGAGTGCGCTTTCTTCGCTACCCGTCAAGTTTGTAGCCACACCATGGCAATGCAGCGAATGCTCGATGATATGCTCGCGGGGCGCGGTATGGAACAGACCACCGGCGCCTAGCTGACCGCGACTCATCGTTGATTTTCCGGCCGGGGTTTGCGAAAACTCCGGCAGTTTTTTGGCGCGTCAGCCGGCGCTGGGCTAGTCCTCGTACCGGGTGAACACGATGCAGGCGTTTTGCCCCCCGAAACCAAAGGCGTTGGACAGGACTACCTCCACCTTGGTGTGGCGAGGCTGGTTGGGCACGTAGTCGAGGTCGCAATCCGGGTCGGGCCACTCATAGTTTATCGTGGGGTGGATTTTCTGGTCCAGGATGGTTTTGACGCAGGCGACGGCTTCCAGCGCACCCGCGCCGCCCAACGCGTGGCCGATCATGCTCTTGGTGCTGCTGATTGGCACGTCATACGCCCGTTCGCTGAACAGCCGCTTGATTGCCTTCGTTTCAACAGCGTCGTTGATCGGTGTGGATGTTCCGTGGGCGTTGATGTAATCCACATCATCGGGGGTAAGGCCGGCGTCGTCGAGGGCAGCGGCCATGGCGCGGGCCGCGCTGGTGCCGGTTTCCAGCGGCTGGACCAGATGGCCAGCGTCTGAAGTGGCGCCGAAGCCGGACACCTCGCACAGGATGTGTGCGCCGCGGGCTTTGGCCCGTTCCAGTTCTTCCAGAACCAGAATTCCCGCGCCTTCGGCCGGCACAAAACCGTCGCGCTGCGCGTCGAAAGGCCGGCTGGCGCGGTGCGGTTCGTCGTTTCGCGTGCTGAGGGCGCGCATCACGGAGAATCCCGCCAGACCCAGTTGGCTGATCCCCGCCTCGGTGCCTCCGGTCAGCATCACGTCGGCGGTACCGTGGCGAATGGCCTGGAGGGCTTCGCCAATGGCGTTGTTGGATGCCGCGCAGGCGGTGGTGGATGTGGAGTTGTAGCCCTGCGCCCCGATGTGGTGGCTGACGTTGGCGGCTGCCATGTTGGGCAGGACCATGGGGAAGAAAAACGGAGACATCTTCATGCCGCCCTTGGTGGCGAGGATGCGGCAGTTCTCTTCCAGTGTGGGGAAGCCACCGTTGCCGTTGCCGAGCAGCACCCCGACCCGGTAGGGGTCTTCCTTGCTGATATCCAGTTCGGCATGGGTCACTGCTTCCAGGGCGGCGCCCACCGCCAGTTGGGAGAAACGGGCCATGCGCCGGGCTTCGCGAGCCGGCATATAGTCGGAAGGGTCGAAGCCGTCGGCTTCCCCGGCAATGCGGCACGGATAGTCGGTGGGGTCGCAGAGCGTCATCGGGCCAATACCCGAAGTGCCCGCCAGCAGGGCATCCCAGAATTCCTGCGCCGTCAACCCCAATGGCGTAACGGCGCCGATCCCGGTTACGACCACGCGGCGAGGGAAGTATGAACGTGAATGTCCATTGTGATTATGGATCATGGAAAGCAATTAGTGGTTGGCTGTTTGCACCAGTAAACAATTATACCTTCTCGCCCAATGCGGGGTTCCGTAAATCGGCAGGCAGCAAATCCGGATATTTTTCCGGGGCGATACCGACTATCGCTTCCCGAGCTTCCGCCGCTACGAACAGGGAGCCGGTTACCAGGATCAGGTCATTGCCGCCGGCAATGGCGCGCGCCTCAGCGACGGCGTCTGACACCTGAGGACACGAGGTTACCGCCGGAGCGGGCAGTCCGCAGCGCCGGAAAGCGTCGGCAATCTCCGCCGGGCGCAGGGAGCGGGGGTGTCGGGAGCGGGTGGCGATGACGCGGGCGGCCCGCCGGGACAGCAGCTTGACCATTGCGTCCACCTGTTTGTCCCGGGAGAAGCCAGCGACCAGGATGAGGCGGCGATGGGGCAAATAGTTGCCCAAAGTTGCCAGAATGGTGGCCACGGAATGGTCATTGTGGGCGCCGTCGGCCACCAACGTCGGGTTCCGGCTTAACACCTCCAGACGGCACGGCCACTCTACGCTGGCCAACCCAGCGGCGACCGCCTGCGGTGTGATGCGGTATCCGCTGGCCGACAACGACTCGGCGGCCGCCACCGCGGTGGCGGCATTGGCGCCCTGAAACTGGCCCAGCAGCGGCAGTCGGGCGTGGTAGGTGGCAAGTTGGCCGTGGACGATGAGGTTCTGACCGTCAATGCCCAGGCAGTCCGTTTCCCAGCGCACGTCGTCGCCGACCGAAATGACCGGCGCGGATTGGCGCCGGGCGGCGGCGCGAATGACGTTCGCCGCTGCTGCGGACTGGGGCGCAACGACAACCGGCACATCCGGTTTGATGATGCCGGCCTTGTCGGCGGCGATTTCCCCAATGGTGTCGCCCAGGATTGCCATGTGGTCCAGGCTGACCGGGGTGATGACGCTGACATCCGGCGTCACCACGTTGGTTGCGTCCAGTTTCCCGCCGAGGCCCACTTCGATGATGCTGCAATCGGTTTGATCCTGGTGAAAGCACCGGAAGGCCATGGCAGTCAGGTACTCGAACAACGTGGCGGGGCCAGCGTCCGGGTCGGCGGCATTGGCGATGTGGTAGGGCCACACGGCGTCAGTCAACTCGGCAAACCGGCGCTGGCTCACCGGCTGCCCGTTGCGGCGGATGCGCTCGCAAAACGAGTGCAGGTGCGGCGAAGAGTAGAACCCGGTGGAGTGGCCGGCGGCGCGCATGATGGATTCGATCATGGCGGCGGTGCTGCCCTTGCCCTTGGTGCCCGCCACGTGGGCGATGCCGGGCCGGCGCTGCGGCTCTCCCATGCGCTCCAGCAGCCGCTGGATATTGCGCAGGTCGTAGATGCGTTTTTGACGCGGCAGCATCGGGACGCTGCGCTCGTGGTCAACCAGAGACAGGAGCGTGGCGATGGCGTCGTCGTAGGATTGACTCACTATGCGCATACCTGTAGGCAAGTTGGTGGCAGCGTGTTGGTGGCAGCGTTCGGAATGGGCCGGAGTTATCTGGCGAGGCCAAGGTTGATGCGGAGGGCCTGGCCGGCCGTGATGTCGCGGATGTAGCCGATGTTGCCCGCCATGGGGCGCGGTTTGAAACCGAAGGCGCGCTCCACGGAATCCGGTTCGGCCACGTTGCGCAGCGTGATCAGTTGCAGCATTGCGTTGTTGATCGGGGGGTTGGGCGTCAGCAATCCCATCATGCTGATTGGAAACCGTGCTGCCCAGACCGGAATGTTGATGCGGCGTCGGGAACATCCCAACGTATCCGCGACAATGCTCACAACCTCATTGTAAGACAACTGGTTGGGGCCGCCGATCTCGACGATCCGGTTGCCGCGCAGGTTGCCACTGACGGCAGCCACGATGCAGCCCGCTACATCCGCAACGTGGATCGGTTGCAGGCGGTTGTTGCCGGATCCGATCACCGGCGTGATGGGAGCAATCTTTACCAAAGATGCAACTGCGGTGGTGAATTCATCGCCCGGCCCGAAAATCAAAGATGGCCGAATGATGGTGTAGGGCACGCCGCCGTTGATGACTGCTTGCTCCCCCTGCCACTTGGAGTAGAGGTATTGCAAATGGGGGGCGTTGTTGGCTCCCACGGCGCTGACGTGGATGAAACGACGCACTGAACCGGCGGCTTTGGCAGCGGCGACCACGTTGGCCGTCCCCTGTCGGTTGATGGCGTCGAACTGTTTTGGTCCGCCGCGAATTACGGCCACGAGATGAATGACGGCGGAAACATCGCGGCACGCCTCAGCGAGAGCGTCAGGGTCGCTGATGTCTCCGTAGCAAACGTCAGTGGGGGGTGCGGCAAACACCGACTCCCGCCCTGGCCGCCTGACCATGACCCGAACCTCGTGTCCGGTGTCGAGCAGCTGTTCCACAACCCGTGGTCCCAGAAAGCCGGTGGCTCCGGTAACCAGTACTGTCATGGCAATCCTCGCAATGCTCGGCGGCGCTTGACCCTGTTGAACGGAGTCTGGGCGTACTTGAAAGTATACCACCGGGTTGACGTATTTCCGGCGGTTCCGTTCCGCGGTCCCGGCGGGTTTTGCGCCTCACGTCGTCATAAAGTACAATCTGCGGCAAAGCAGGATGTGACGGCTGACGGTTGGCGGCTCGCCCTACTGCATCCGGCCGACTGCATCAATTATGAAGGTAATCAGGTATGAAGGGAACATTGTTACGACGGTATGGCTGACATCAACAACGAACTTCACTTTGGCGCCAGCATGGCGTTGCCGGCAGACCGCACCGTTGAACAGGCGCGGCTGATGGAAGAGCTTGGTTTCGAGTATATGGGCGCCGGCGAGCATTTTATGCGGGGACGGCCACCGGGCCCGACCCATGCGGCGTTGCCGTTGCTGGCGGTGGCCGCCGGCGCTACCGAACGATTGCGTATCGTAACCTCGGTTACGCTGGCGCCTTTCTACCACCCGCTGATGCTGGCGCGCATGACCGCCACGCTGGACATTGCCTCGGGCGGGCGGCTCACGCTGGGCGTTGGGGTGGGCGGCGAGTTTCCCATGGAATATGAGAACGCCGGCATCGAAATCGCCCGCCGCGGCCAGCGCACCAACGAATGCCTGGATGGTTTGCGCCGGCTATGGACCGAAGAATCGGTAACGATGACGGGTCGGCACTACACGCTGGAAGAAGCTGCCATCAACCCTAAGCCGACGCAAAAACCGCACCCGCCGATCTGGGTTGCCGGCCGCCGGGAGGCCGCCATGCGCCGGGCCGTTCGCTATGGCGATGGCTGGCTGCCCTATTTCTACAGCCCCGAACGGTATCGGGACAGCGTGAACAAAATCACCGAGCTTGCGGCTGCGGAACAACGGGACTTATCAGCCTTCCAGTGGGCCTTTTTCCCGTACATTTCGCTGGGCCAAACCGAGGACCAGGCGGCGAGAACCGCGGCGGAGTCGCTGGGCAACCAGTATCTTTACGACGGTGAATTTGGCAACATTGTGCGCCGCTATTGCCTGCTGGGCACTCCTCGGATGTGCATCGAACGGTTGCAGGAGTACATTGATGCCGGCGCCCGCTATATCGTTTTCAGCGTAGCCGCGCCGCGCGAGGACCGACGCCGCCATCTGGAAGTCATTGCCAAGGACATCGTGCCCCATTTCACGGGTCGCTGAATTGGCCGTTAACGGTTACCAAAACTGCTAACCGGCATCCGGGATGATGTTGTATAATAGCGGCAGCAATTTGTCAGAGACTCAACCCTGAACCATTCCTGCCCGCTGACATCGGAGTAAGTGAGAAAATGAGCGCCATTCAACTGCTCGGCGACAAATTCGATGGCACCCCGGCAACGGTTACACCGGTTTCGATCCGTCCCAGGGGAGACCGCACGCGTCGGGTGATGATGGTTCAGCCGGCTTCGGCGGGCGGAAACTTTGAATACATCGCCATACCGCGCCAGGGTATGCTGTATCTCTCCGGCGCTTTGGAACAATGGGATGGCCCCTACGTGTACGAGCGGGACATCTGGTTTGAAGACCGCCTGGGCCGCATGGATCCCGAGAGTGATCTGGAAGGCGTCGACATCTTGATGGTGACGTCTCTGATTAATGAAACGCCTCGCGGTTACGAACTGGCCCGGGAAGCGCGTGAGCTCTATCCCAACCTGATCATAATGGGTGGCGGCCCGCAAATGAGCCCGTTGCCCGAGGAAGCCATCGCCCGGGGCGGGTTTGATGTAATCGTGAATCGCGAAGGCGAAGACATTATCGGCCAGCTGTGCGACATATTGCTGACGTGGCGCGACGACCGCAAGTACACCTACCTGGAACGCGTGGCTGGCATCTCTTACTTGCAAGATGGGCACCTGGTGCAAACCCGGCGCAAGGGTCTGGTTCGTCCCGACTTTGTTGAACTCCCGGATTACCGCTCCATACGTGGTTTGTCGCCGGCGACCCCGATGGCGGGGGCCGTGATTGAAACGGTGCGCGGCTGCACGGAAAACTGTTCTTACTGCCAGGTAATTCAGCAGTTCCTGGGCTACCGGCTCATTGAACGGGAAACCGAGTACAAGCGGCTGGCGCAACTGGAAGATCTGGCCGCCGACGGCCTGATTCACACCGGTCGCAACGGCAAGATCAACGTGTTTATCTCTGACGACCTGCACACGCCGCCGCTGCGAGCCGTGAAGTTCCGTAACGAACGGCTGGAGCGGTTGAAAGGCTGGAAAGGCCGCACCGACGCCATGGGCATGATCTGTCAGGCACGGGCCGAAATCGGGCAGGACGATGAACTGGCCGACGCTTTGCTGGATGCCAACGTCAAGATGCTCTATCTCGGAGTGGAATCCAACAATGCCGAAAGCCTGAGGGCAGTCAACAAGCGGCAGGAACCGGGCCAGATGGAAAAAGACCTGGTGCATCTGAACGAGAAGGGGTTCTCGGTAGTGGCCATGACCATCATCGGTTTGCCCTACGATACGGAAGAATCCATCATGACGCTGGCGGACTGGGTAAAGCAGTACAGCCGTTATCAAACGGCCAACCTGCTGACGCCGCTGCCGGCAACATCCAACTGGGACCTGAAACCCCTGAACGCCAACGGCGACCTCTTGCCAGAGGGCGAAATGCGGCCCTACGAGCTTTACACCGGACGCCAATTCGTACACGAAGACGAACGATGGACGATGGCGCAAAGCCGCGACCTTTTCGACCGTTACAGCGCCAAGTTGACCTCCATCGACGCCCTTTATGGCCGTATCTTCCGAATCCTGGGCAACTATCGGATGCGGCAGGCCCGCAGTGTGCAAGACCTGTCTGAAACTACCGAAACAATGCGCGACTGGTCGCAGCAGGTTCAGCAAGCCGGCAAAGACTTCGGCGAAAACCTGCACCTGCGAGTGACGGAGTTGGCGGAGACTTTCCGTTCGGTCAGTCAACCGCTGTCCAACGCTCGTTCGGAGTTTGTGGATAACCTGCGGATACGCATCAACGAAGTATCTGATTCACTGCGGACGTATGCTGAAATGGCGGACACCGGCAGCAAGGACGTCGCCGCAAGTATTTCGGTGCGTGTGAACGAAGTAACGGATATGCTGGAATCCGTGCTGGACTCAACCGGCCAGCGCCGGAATTCCAACCGAGCGCGCTGATATGGTCCAAATCGGTACGACCGGCCATAGAGTCGTAGTAACGGGCTTGGGAATCATAAGCCCGCTGGGATTGAACACCTCCGATACTTGGAACGCTGTGGTCAATGGTCGGTCGGGCATTGACTACATAACGAGTTTCGACGCGGAAGCGTTCGACACCCGTTTCGCCGCCGAAGTTAAAGGGTTTAACCCGGAAGACTATCTGGACCGTAAATTGGCGCGCCGCATGGATCGATTCTCCCAGTTTGCGGCGGTGGCGGCTATGGAAGCTTGCCAGCAGGCCAATCTGGAACCGCGCTCGATGGACCGGTATAGCGTTCATGTGGTAGTGGGCAGCGGAGTCGGCGGCATCAACACCCTGACTGAGCAGCATCGCGTGTTGATGGAACGTGGGCCACGACGAGTTACGCCGTTTCTGATTCCAATGATGCTGGCCGATATGGGGTCGGCCCAGGTGTCGATGGTCACCGGCGCGATGGGCGCAAACTACTGCGTTACGTCATCGTGCAGCAGCGGCGCTGACGCCATTGGCATCGGCTGGGACATGATTCGTCACGGACGGGCCGAAGTGGTGCTGGCCGGCGGTACTGAGGCCCCCATCACGCCACTGACCGTTGCCGGCTTCAATGCGTTGCGCGCGCTTTCCCGTCAGAATGACGACCCACAACGGGCCAGCCAGCCCTTCAACCGGAGCCGGGACGGGTTCGTGCTGGCCGAAGGGTCGGCGATTCTGGTGCTGGAAAGCGAGGAACACGCCGAGGCCAGGGGCGCGGAACCACTGGCGGAACTGCGCGGGTACGCCGCCACCAGCGACTCCCACCATCTGACTGAACCCAACCCCACCGGGCAAAGCGCCGCCGCCGCCGTTACCGCGGCGTTGGCGGCGGCCCAACTGTCGTCCGGCGACGTTGATTACCTGAACGCCCACGGTACATCTACGCCGTTGAACGACTGGCACGAAACGAAAGCGCTGAAACTCGCCCTGGGCGAAGATGCTTATCGCATCCCAATCAGCAGCACGAAGAGTATGACCGGCCACCTGCTGGGCGCCGGCGGTGCGCTGGAGGCTGCCTTGTGCGCCGTTGCCCTCCGCGAGGGATTGATGCCGCCCACGATCAACCTGGACGACCCGGACGATGAATGCGACCTGGATTACGTGCCGCACAACGCGCGCAAGGGCGATTTGGATGTAATTCTCAGTAACTCGTTTGGGTTCGGCGGGCATAACTCCGTTATCATCCTGACCCGCCCCGACCTGGGCGATTAGGTTTGGCGCTACCCGCCCACCGACCGGCGCTACCAGGGTCGAACGAGCCGCCGGCGCGGCGCTGGATCCTGCCGCCCAGAACTGACGGCAACCGCCTGCCCAACGATCTACCTCCTGCCGCCGCGCAGTTGCTGCTGTCCCGAGGCATCGGCGACGCCGCAACCCTGACCGGATTCCTGGAGCCGACCGGGTTGCCGCACGACCCTTTGGCGCTGGCCGGCATGGCCGAGGCTCTGCCCCGGCTGGCCGCCGCCACCAGAACCGGCGAAACGGTTGCCGTGTTCGGGGACTTTGACGTTGACGGTATGACCGGAACCGCCATCCTGACCGAAACTTTCCGGCGGCTGGGGGCCGTGGTGATTCCCTACCTGCCGGATCCGGTCTCCGAAGGGCATGGCATGAGCAGTGGGGCCGTGAGCCGCCTGGTCGCGCAGGGCGCCACCCTCATCGTTACGGTGGATTGCGGCATCAGCGATGCGGTCGAGGTTGGTCTCGCGGTCGATGCCGGGGTGGAGGTCATCATCACCGACCATCACACCCCGCCGGAAACCCGGCCCGATGCCATTGCAATCGTCAATCCGCGTATGCCGGGCAACCAGTACCCTTATCCGGAGCTGTGCGGAGCCGGCATTGCCTACAAGCTGGCTACCGGACTGCTGCAATACCTGGGCGAAACGCCGGACAGTTCGCTGCTGGAGCTGGCGGCGTTGGGCACCGTGGCTGATCTGGTTCCGCTGCGGGATGAAAACCGCTACATCGTGCAGCAGGGTTTGGCATCACTGGCGCAGACGCAACGCCCTGGGCTGCGGGCGCTGCTACGTCGCTGTCGGCTGGAGCGTCGGGAACTGCGTGCGGAGAATGTATCGTTCCAGATTGCGCCCCGGCTCAACGCGGCGGGCCGCATGGCGCATCCCCAGACCTCGCTGGACTTGCTGCTGACCGACAACGAGCGAGATGCGGAACGGCTGGTATCCCAACTGGAAGAGTACAACGACCGCCGCAAGGACCTGACGGCCCGGGCCTGCGATATTGCCATGGAGCAGGCGCTGGCGCACGAGCCGGCGCCGAACATCATCATTTCCCACGATGCAGTTTACACGCCGGGCATCAACGGGCTGGTGGCCGGACGGTTGTCCGAGCGCTTCAATCGGCCGGCGATCGCGCTGGCCCGCGCCGACGCCGACCACCTGGTGGCCAGCGCCCGCAGCGACACCGGGTTCAACCTGATAGACGCCATCGCACAGTGCCGGGATTTGCTGGTGCGGTACGGCGGCCATCAGGCGGCGGCCGGCTTCACGGTACGCAACGAAAATTTTGAGGCGGTATCGGAACGGCTGCTGACCATCGCCAACACCACGACCGGTTTGCTCGGCCCGGAACCGACTCTGGAAATTCACGCCGAGGGCAGCCTGGACGAGTTGATGGACCCGGCCCTGGCGCAGTGGCTGAAGCGTCTGGAGCCATTCGGGAAAGACAACCCCAACCCGCGCTTTCTGTCGCGGCGGTTGCGTGTGCTGAACAGTGGGTTTGTGGGAGCCGCCAGCCAGCACCTGAAGCTACGGGTCAGCAGCGGCCAGCGCACGGCTGATGCGCTATGGTGGAACTTCCCGGGCGAATGGGGCGGATACGGGTCGGTAGACCTGGTGTTCCAGCTGGTGGAAGAGCATTACCGGGGCGAGACTCGCACCTACCTGCGCGTCGAGGATTTGCGGCCGGCGGTATAATACGGCAATGGTATGCAGACGGAGGCATCGCTATGACGCAGCCCACACAGAAGCCCCGCACCAAGCTGACCAACGCCGATTATATGGCGCTGACGCCGCCGGCGGGGACGGGGCCGCGCTACCAGCTTATCAACGGAGAGCTGGTTAAAATGTCCGGCGCCGGCTACGCACATCAAACATTCCTCCTACAACTGGGCATCCAGACGTCGCTGCAGGTGGACAGGCTAGGAAGCGGCGAAGTTCTCATTGCGCCTTTCGATGTGCATATCGACCTGTTCAATACCTACCAGCCCGATTTGCTGTACGTGTCCAACGAGCGGCGGCAGATCCTGGACCGGGCCGGCGCCAACGACGCCCCGGATGTGGTTGTGGAGATACTGTCCGACTCCACCCGGCGTCGGGACCTTACCGAGAAGCTGCCCGTTTATGCCGCCAACGGTGTGCGGGAGGTTTGGATAGTGGACCTGGACGCCCGGACGTTAACCGTCTATTTGGACGACGGCTCAACCTTCACTCCGGCAAGAGTGTTCACCGCCGATGATGCGCTGGTTTCCGAGGCAATGCCGGGCGTTACGGTAGAGCTGGGGCCGATTTTCACCAGGGCGCTTGGCCCGGCGGTTTCGTAAATCGCCGGCCGGGCTGCTGGCAGGACGATTGCAAAGTCCCCGCTCCCCTTCGTGGGAGAGGGTTAGGGTGAGGGGGTGTTCCCCGCGCCAAGCAGAAAGGGACTACTAACTTTGCAATCGGTCCTGGGCCTGCTTGCTATTCTGCCCGGCTCGGGCAGTATCAAAATCAGTCTGACTCTGAGTTGCCGGCAAACTGCTGCGTCAGCGAGTCGGGCGGCGGTCGGGTCGTACCAGTCGAGCCCGATAGATGAGCAGCGGTACGGTTACGAGCATTATCACCAGTGCGACCAGTTGAGCCTCGTTGAAGCCGAAGACATAGGTGTTTGTCTCCTGGCGCACAAAGGATATGAAGAATCGCCCCGCCGAATAGCCGGCGAAGAACAGGGCGAAGAGCATACCGTGCGGCCGGATGCGGTCGCGCATCAGCCAGAGCACTCCCGCCCAGACCAGGCAGAAGATTAGCTCGTAGGCCACGGCCGGATGCGAGGCCGGGCGCCCGTAGCCGAAGCTGTCCGGGTCGGTGTAAATCCAGGCCCAGGGCAAATCGGTGAAGCTGGATAGGTGCTCGCCGTTGATGACATCACCGATGCGGCCAATGGCCAGCGCAATGAGCAGCGACGGCGCAGCGATGTCAGCCAGATGCGGCACCGGCGGCAGTTCGGGAAACGGGCGGTGCATTCCCGTCCAGCGCAGGGCGGCGTTGTCGGCAAGGCGGTGGAGCCAGGCCGAGTTGCGCACCAGGATGTACGACGCGCCGCCGGCGAATCCTCCCAGGTAGGCGCCGAAGATGGCAATGCCGCCGCTCCAGAAATAAACGATACGCTCCGGGTTGTACTGGTAAAAGTCATCCCAGAAGTCAATGACGTGCAGGATGCGCGCTCCAATCAACCCGCCGATGATGCACCAGGTGGCCGTCGACAGGATGGCGTCGCCGTTGAGACCATCGCGCCGGCCCCAGCGCCAGGTTAGATAGACGGCCACGGCCACCGACACGAAGGTGAAGAACCCGTGCCAGGACAACTGGAATCCCATCGTGCGGATAATGTCCGGGTCGAACGGGATGCTGATGACTGCTAGGATGTCCATCGATTAAATATTCCTGTAAATATTCCTGCGGTTGTTCGGGGATTCAGTTGCCGACGTGGGCCGGGTTGAGCGTTCGCACAAGGTACGCCGTTGCGCCGGTGTTCCGCAAGGCGACCTGAACCCGCATCTGCTCAGTTTCGGAGGAGGGCAGACAGAAGATGGTCGGGCCGGCCCCGGAGAGGCGAGGGGTATATCTGGTGATCGACGCCACAATATCCCATACGTCAGAGAGGCCGGGAAAGATTGATTGCGCGGCACGCTCAAAAGCATTGCGGCAATCGGTTGACGTTGGCGACGTATGCGGCAGTCGGTTTGCTAATCGGTGGGTGTGGCCGCCGTCGCTAAAATCACTGGCGGCCAGCGCACGGTACAGCGTCGGCGTTTTGGCGTCAATGGTGTCGCGGGATACTACCAACAATACGGCGGTTGCCGGCAGGGCTGGCAGGGCGGCAAGCCGGTCGCCGCGGCCGGTGGCGAGAGCGGTGCCTCCGGCGAGCAGGAACGGCACATCGGAGCCCAGTGTCGCCGCCAGTTCGGACAGTTCAGCTGCCCCCAGGTTCAGGCGCCAAAGGCGGTTCAGGCCAATCAGCGCCGCCGCCGCATCCGCCGAGCCACCGCCCAGGCCGGCCGCGACCGGGATGCGTTTGGTGACGTGAATGCGGGCCGCCGGCGTGATGCCCGCCCGTCGCGCCAGCGCGTTGGCCGCCGCCCAAACCAGGTTTGCCTCACCGGACAGGGCCGGGTCGTCGCACGTGACCGCCAAAGCAGCGGACGGCTGCAGGGTCAGGGTATCGGCCAGGTCGACGGTTTGCAGGAGGGTGGCAACGTCGTGGTAGCCGTCAGCACGGCGGCCGATGACTTCCAGCGTCAGGTTGACCTTGGCGTAAGCGGAAACCTGCAACTTGCCGCGTCCTGGCTTCGCGTCCTGGCTTCGCGTCCTGGCTTATCGGGTGCGGTGGTGTCGGCGACCAGCGCTGCCGGCCGTCGGTTGCAGGTCGCGATGGCGCGGTGTATTCTCCGGCCACCCGGTGTTGAGGGCCGCCCACTCCGGGATCGTCAAAGTGGCCGGGCGACGCTGCCCGTCGATGCCGGCCGCCTCCAGCACCGGGGAAACCACCTCTGCCGGGCATCCGGAACCTTGCATCAGCGAGTTGCGCAGTTGCTTCCGGGGAGCGGCAAACCCGGCGCGAACCAGGGCAAAAAATTCGCTGATGTTGTCAACGTCCGCCGGCGGGTGGTCCCGCATCACCAGTTTCACCACGGTGGAAGCCACTTTGGGCGGCGGGCGGAACGAGCGTGCCGGCACCTGAGTTACGACCGACGGCGCGGCGTAGAATTGGGTGGCAACCGACAGCAGGGTCATTGAACCGGGCGGTGCGCACATCGCGTCGGCCACCTCGCGCTGCACCATTACCACCAGCAGCGTGGGATGCAGCGCGGCTTCCAGGAATCGGCGCACGATGGGGGATGCCGCGTAGTAGGGGAGGTTGGCTACCAGTTTGTACGGCCTGCCGTCATCAACCAGCGCCGCGATTTCAACCGTGCGTCCATCGGCGGGCAGGACTTTCAGGTTGTCGGGATTGCCGATGCGATCGGGTAACCGGTCAGCGAGAGCGGCGTCAAGCTCCACGGCGACGACCTGGCCGGCAACTTCCACAAGTCGCCGGGTGAGGATGCCGGAACCGGGGCCGATTTCAACGATGGTGTCGGCGGGGGACGGAGCGGCGGCGGCAACGATTCGATTGGCGACGCGAGTGTCGGTCAGGAAATGCTGCCCCAACGATTTGCGATGGCGGCGGGGGAGAGGTGGCGCGAGGGCGGCGTCAGGCATTCGGGGTGGGCCAGGAATTTACTGGGCTAGGAATTTGGATGGATGTACAGGATAGACAGGATGGGTTGACGATTTTGCCGGATTCGGCTCTTGGATGGGTGATGGGATGGTGGCAAGTGGTCGAGCACCTCCCGTTGACAGCAGCCTGGGGGCATATCGTAGGTAGTGGCTCGGGCCAAGCACTCCCACGGCACTCGCTGGACATCGCTTACCGTTGCTTCCTTCCGGACCTGGCGGAGTTCACAAGCCTGCGCCGCGTGGGACCCGGCCGTCAGCGCCATTCCCTGAGACAGCGGCCCTTGCGCCTTGCCGAGGGGAGGAATTCCACCCCGCTATGGCGGATTGAGGGTATAGGGCACCGCCAGCTCCCCGTGTAGCACGACCACCCATTCATGGTAGAGCGCGACCGGGGTGGTGTCAATCAGCGCTGGGTACAATCCGGTATCGTTTGGGAGATGTCACGGCGCCGCGATTGGAATACAGATACACGCTTCGTTGCAACGAGGCCGGCGAGCCGGAAAGCTCTGGGCCGCCGGGGGACGGCTGCCGGTGGGCAGATCCGGATTCTCGACCCTACCGTCATTTCCCCTAACCGTCATTCCCGAGAAAGCGGGAATCCGGAAGACTCCGGCGTTAGTAATCGATAAGGAACTCGTCTTCCGCCGGAGGCGAAACTTCCGAATTTCGGATAATCGAATAGCCTGAGCCAAGCCGGGAGCGGGGGACGGGTTTTACATGGATGGACAGGATATACAGGATTTTGGGGTTGTAAGCGGGGCTTCGACTTCACCCTTGCCATTCCCAATGAAATGCGGTTGCCCTGGCGAAACTGGGTAACTGTTCACGTTTGAGGGGACGGAATAGGTTTGCAGAGGAAATTCGTGCTTGGCTGCCCCTCCGCAAGAGGCCGGATAGCCTGTAGGTCCCCTCAAGTCTGAACAGTTACGAAACTGCAGGGTCTTTCGGTTTTCTAAAAAAGCGGCTAATCTGTTGTCATGGAGACTAACGAATTAGCCCGCAGCCTGCCCGCCGCCTTGGGCGCCGTCCCCGACCCACGCTCGCCCCAGGGCAAGCGACATCCGTTGCCCGCCATCCTGACCTTGGCCGTCTGCGCCATGCTCTCCGGCGCCCGCAGCCTTTACGCCATCTGCCAGTGGGGGCGCCAACAGGACCCGGACGCAGTGTCAGCCATGGGCTTCACTCGACCCACGACCCCGGCGGTGAGCACGTTGCACGCCGTGTTCTGCCAGTTGGACACCGACGCCTTTGAGGCGGCGCTGGCCCAGTGGACCCGGCAGTGGCTGGCCGCCACTGGGGAAAGGGTGGCCATTGCGGTGGACGGCAAGGCGCTGCGCGGGATACACGGGGAGGAACTGCCCGGCGTGCGGCTGGTGGCGGGTTATGCCCATGGCGTCGGCCTGGTAGCGGGGCAAAAGGGGGGTCGGGCCAGGTCAGGGGGAGCTGACGGCGGCCCGGGAGTTGACGGCAACGCTGCTGCCGGTGGCGGGCAATCTGGTGACCGGGGACGCGCTGTACTGCCAGCGGGATTATTGCCAGCAGATCAGGGACGCCGGCGGCGACTACCTGGTCATCGTGAAGCGGAACCAGCGGGAACTTTACGACGACATCGCGCTGGCCTTCGCCGCGCCGGTACGGGGCGGACAGTACCGGAAGGCGCGGACCCGGAACCGGCATGGCGACCGCTGGGAAATCCGTGAATTGTCAGCTACCGACGCGCTCAACGACTACCTGGACTGGCCCGATGTGGGGCAGGTGTGCCGCATCACGCGACGCGCCTTGGGCCGCGGCCAGACCGCCACTGAGTCGCGCTACGCCATCACCAGTCTGGACGGAAAGGTGGGGCCAAAGGCGATGCTCAGACATATACGGGGGCATTGGGAAATTGAGAACCGGCTGCACTACGTGCGGGATGTAACCCTGGGGGAAGACGCCAGTAGGGTACGGAAAGGGGCCGCGCCGCAGGTAATGGCGATAGTGCGCAACATCGTGGTGAGCGTGCTGCGTCATGCCGGGGAAAGCAACATCGCGGCGGCCTTGCGGCGCATCGGCTGGACCCCAGGACAATCCCTGCGCATCCTCGGCCTAGACAACCCTTGAAAACCGAAAGACCCTGGTACGAAACTGGGTCTGCTTGAATCGGGGCGCAAATTTCGGTAAAATCCTAGATTGCGACTGCGACCGGGGGATATTGCAGGTTGCTGTAGATCGGTGCGAGTCGTCTAAACTACCTGGAGCAAAGGTTGATTGAATGTATTAGGTACTCATGTGCTGCTCGAACTTCGAGAATGCGACCCCCAATTGCTGGATGATTTGGCGTATATCCGCGAGCAACTGTTGAACGCCGCAGCCACGGTAGACGCCCACGTCATTGGGGAATCTTTCCACCAGTTCAGCCCGCAAGGGGTGACTGGTATTCTGTCCATCGCCGAATCCCATATTTCCATTCATACGTGGCCGGAGCACGGTTACGCGGCGGCGGACATCTTTACCTGCGGCGACCAGACCAAGCCGGACCGCGCCGCTGCTTATATCATCGCTGCCCTACGGTGTCAGGACCCGGAGATTACCCAAATCCGGAGAGGTCTTGACGGCGCCAACCTGACAGCCCTGCAATCGGCGCACCTGGTCCGTTAGGCGATCAGACCCGATCTGACCGACTGGGTCCGACCGGCTGGGCGTCAGCCGGCATTACGGAAACGACTTTCCGCGTGATTTGGCGTTAATCAATCGGCGTTAATTATTCGGCGTCATTTTGGTGTTGTTTTGGCCACTTACCCAATGGATGAAATCACCGGCAAGTGGGTTATCGAAACCGTGCTGCCGGACTTGGCAATTATGCTCAAGGTGGACGATGTGCTCTATTCGGGGCACACCGGTTTCCAGCGGGTTGAGGTTGTCCATTCCGATGTGTATGGTCGCAGCCTTTTGCTGGATGGCAAGACGCAATCCACCGAACGCGACGAGCACATCTACCACGAGACGCTGGTGCATCCGGCGCTGGTGATGCATCCCGACCCCCGCCACGTTTTCATCGGCGGCGGCGGCGAGGGCGGTACGCTGCGCGAAATCCTGGCGCATCGCAGCGTGGAGCAGGTGGTCATGGTGGATCTGGACCAGCAGGTGGTTGACCTGTGTCGGGAGCATCTGCCGCAGCACCATCAGGGAGCCTTTGACGACCCGCGGGCCGAGCTGGTGTTCGGCGATGCCCGCGCATACCTCGAAAACAGCAGCCAGCAATTCGATGTGATGATCATGGACTTGGTAGACCCACTGGAGGGCGGCCCGGCTTATCTGTTGTATACGGAAGAGTATTACAACATCGCCCGGGCCCGATTGAAACCGGGCGGTATGCTGGTAACCCAATCCGGTCCGGCGGGGTATCTGAGCCTGAACGAGTGCTTCACCACAATCTTCAAGACTCTGGACACCGTCTTTGCTGAAGCCGTGCCCTACCACACCCACGTCCCGTCGTTCATCACGTTGTGGGGGTTCACCGTCGCATCCGACGCTCCTTTGCCCAGGCTGACGCCGGCGGAGGTAGACGAACGCGTGGCCGCACGACTGGCGAAACCGCTCCGGCATTACGACGGTGAAACGCACACCGCCATGTTCGCGCTGCCCCGGTTCATCAGGGAAGGGATTGCCGGCGAAACGCGTATCAACCGGGATGACTCCCCGGTGTTTATGGTTTAGCGGGACGACTATCCCCCTGCGGCGGCGGCCAGTTCCGGAAAGTCGGTCAGCGGCAGCACGGCTCCGGTCGTTTCGTACCGGTCGACCAGCGCGCGAATGGAATCAGGAACCCGGCGCGTACCCCCGGTGTCGGCATAATAACCAACGTAAATCGACTCGATGGTGGTTATGGCTGGCTGGTCAGGGCCGCCGTCCGGTCCGTAAATTGCGACCAGCAAGGTGAGGCTGGTGTTGCCGATGTGGGTAACGCGCGCCCGCAGTTCCAGCATCTGGTCGACCCGGGCGGGGGCCTTGTATTCGATGGTTGCCTTGACTACCGCGCTGTCGAAGTATCCGGCGGCGGCGATGCGGTAGATGCTGAAGCCCAGGTTCCGAAAATACTCGGCCTGGGCAACTTCCAGCCAGCCCAGATAGCTGCCGTTGAACGCGATGCCCTGAGCGTCACATTCCTGCCAGCGCACGCGCACGGGCGTGGTGAACCTGAATTCGTCGCGCAGCACGGTTATTCTGCCAATGGCTCGCTGCCGTCGCCGGGCCAGCCCAACTGGGCCAGGTAGGCGCGGTCGGAGTTGCTGAGTTGGGCGGCGGGCAGCAGGTCTGGTCGCCGGCGGAAGGTTCGTTCCAGCGACTGGCGGCGGCGCCACTGATCAATGGCGGCGTGGTTGCCGGAGCGCAGGATTTCGGGAGCTTCCATACCCCGAAAGTCGGCGGGGCGGGTGTACAGCGGATGTTGCAGCAACCCGGAAGTGATGCTGTCCTCCTGCACGTTTTCCGCCGAACCGACCACATCGGGGATGAAACGGGAAACCGCATCAATCAATACCATCGCCGGCAGTTCACCGCCCGTTAGCACGTAGTCGCCGATGCTGACTTCGTGGGTGGCCAGGTCGGTGCGGATGCGCTCGTCAACGCCGGCATAGTGGCCGCAGATGATGACCAGGGCGGGCGCAGCCGCGAACTCGTCGACGAGACGCTGGTTGAACCGGCTGCCCTGTGGCGATGTGAGCACGACGGGGGTGTTGGCGGCTTCTTCCGCCGGCAGGGAGGCCAGGGTTTTTTCGACTGCGGCGAAGGTGGGTTCCGGTTTGAGCACCATACCGGGGCCGCCGCCGAACTGGTAATCGTCGGCGGTGCCGTGCCGGTCTTCGGTAAACTGGCGGATGTCCACGACATTTACCGACACCAGGCCCCGTTGTACTGCTCGGCCCAGGATGCTGTACTCAGCAGCGCCGGCAAACGCTTCTGGAAACAGGGTCAGAATGTGGAAGCGCATCACCCGCACTCCAACCCGCTCCGGTCAAGGGAGAGGAAACCCTTACGCGTGCCCACTTTGTCATTGCGAGCGTAGCGTGGCAATCTCGTCGCCGTAGCAACGGCGGTTTGCCAACGTGTGTTCAACCTCATCGAGATTGCCACGTCGCTACGCTCCTCGCAATGACAGATTAGGGTACGCGTTAGGGTACGCGCGCGAGGGAGCCGGAGTAGTAACACACTAGGCGGGTTGCAACGCCAGCGAGGGCAGTTGATTGGTGTAGGGTTCGCCGCCTTTCATAATCAGCAGCAGGCGTTCGCGGTCGCGCAGTACCGAAATGTTGCGCAGCGGGTCGCCATCTACGACCAAAATGTCGGCCAGCTTGCCGACGGCGATGGCGCCAACGTCGTTGCCCAGCCCGCAGCACACCGCCGCGTGGCCGGTGGCCGACTGGATGGCCAGCATATTGCTCATGCCCTTCTCAACCATCAGTTCCAGCTCGCGGGCGTTGTCGCCGTGGACAAACCCGCCGGCGTCGGTGCCGGCAACGATGCGGACACCCTCCTTGATGGCCAGTTCCACGCTCTTGATGTGGATGTCCATCAACGCCTCGGCGCGCACCTTGATGTGGGGTGCGCTGACGGTGCTGTGGAAGTCGTATACCTCGAAGGTTGGCGTGAAAAAAGTGCCCTGGTCGGCCATCATCTTGATCCAGTCGGGATTGACGGCCAGGTAGCAGCCGTGCTCGATGGAGCCGGCGCCGGCCTGAATGGAGATGGGCAAGCCCGTACCGCCCACCGCGTGACAGAGCGTGCCACGACCCAGGGCGGTGGCCTCATCGACCAGGGCCCGGGCCTCGTCCAGCGCGTAAGCCTGATCCAGCGGGCCGTTGCCGGGGCGACCGGAGGCCCCGCCGGTGGTGGCAAACTTGATCTGGTCGGCGCCGCAACGCACCAGCTCGCGAACCTTGGCGCGCACGGCAGCGACGCCATCGGCCACACCGGGCGGCGACAGTGGGTCATGGCCCAGAACGTGTTTGCTGTGTCCGCTGCCGCTGACCTTGTCCTCAATGCCGCCCGTGGGGGTCATAATGTTGATCGAGATGATGAGGCGCGGGCCTTTGATGATGCCCTGCTCCACCGCCATTTTGAAACCCACGTCGAGGCCGCCAGCGTCGCGCACGGTGGTATAGCCGGCCGCCAGCGTGTCTTCGATGACCTGTGCGGTTTTGACGTTGCTGAGGGAGAGCGGTTCATCCATACCCCACCGGCCGGTCAGCCCGTAGCCGCCCGACGCCAGGTGGTCGTGAACGTCGATCAGGCCGGGCATGATGGTGTGGCCCGTTGCATCGAGGACTTCGCAGCCGTCCGGGATGTTGATGGCAGCGCGGGGGCCGACCTCAACGATGCGGTCGCCATCGACGAGCACGGTGGTATTTTCAACTACCGGACTGCCGGTACCGTCAATCAGATTACCGCCTACAATAGCCAGCATGGCGCACCTCGTATCGGGTTGGGTCGTTTATCGGGTTGTTTATTACGGGTTGTTTATTAGATTAAGCGGGCAGCTCGCCGGAGTGTCAAAGGAACCGACCGGGGAAGCAACCCGGCACCGATGCTAAATTGGCCGCCGGCGGTTGTCAAGGACGCGGCAGTCCTCACGCGTACCCACTTTTGTCATTGCGAGCGTAGCGTGGCAATCTCGTTGCCGTAGCAATGGTCGCCGTAGCAATGATGGTTCGCCGACGTGTGTTCAACCTCAACGAGATTGCCACGTCGCTGCGCTCCTCGCAATGACAGTCGGAGTCGCTAGGCTCCTCGCAATGTCGGAGTCGCGGCGCTCCTCGCAATGAGGATAGGGTGCTTGGTTTGATTAATGTGGGTAAGCGCGAGCGCCGTAGTCTTCGGCGCAAGGGCTTGGCGTCATCGGTTGGGATATAATGACCGCGACACTGAGTCCCACGAACTCCAACCGCATCAAGAACCTGATGGTTGAGTAATTCCGCAACATACGGTCGGTCGCCGTTTTTGGGTTTGACCAGGATACGGACGCATAAATTGGGCAATAATTTGGGAAAGCCAATCCGCTACATCACGCTCATGCTGGCGGCCGTGTTGTCGACAGCGGCCCTGGGTTGCTTTGTGGGCGGTTGGTTTGGTGGTGATTTGCCGCGGGTGGCTCACCTGTCCAATCCCTCTGGGGATGCGCAGGTGTGGATCTACGATGCCAACTCCGGTGAGTCGGTGCGAGTATCGGGACGCAATTCGGAAGCCCGCCATCCGCGTTGGTCGAACGAACAGCAATTTCTGGCGTGGGTAACGGTTGGGAGTCCCGGGCAATTGATGGTTTATGACTCCGCCAATGGGGACGTTTCGATGCTGGTGGCAGCTGTCGACGACACCCAGCCGCCGGTCTGGTCGCCCGATGGCGGCCGTATCGCCTACGTGTCGGATGCTGAAGGCGAGTCGGACATTTATATGGTGGATTTGACCACACGCCAGCCCACCCGGTTGACGTTTGGCGACGCAGAGGAACGCGTCGGCGACTGGTCGCCGGACGGGGAGTGGCTGGTGTTTACCGAAGTTGGGCGTGATGGCCTGTTGCTGCGCAACCCGGAAGGAGTCAACCGCATTCCGCTCACCGACGGCGCAGACAGCGACCCGGTGTGGTCTCCAAAGGGCGACCGCATCGCCTTCCTGCGCCAGACCGATTGGGGCCGGGACTTGTACGTGCTGCGTCCCACCAAGTCGGGCAACTGGGTGGAGGGCACCGACGAAGTGACGGTGTCCGACCTGGATGAGGATGAGTTTGAACCATCCTGGTCCCTGGATGGTCGGCGCATTGCATTCGCGGCCCGCGACGAAGCCCAATCTGAAATCTACACTGTCCTCGTTGACGGCACGGATCGCCGGCGGTTGACTCACAACCGGGTGGATGACCTCTCGCCGGTCTGGTCGGCTACCGGAGACCGGATTGTTTTCGTGTCTTACGCCTACGGCAATGCCGAGATTTTGTACATGAACGGCGACGGCGGAGGACAAAAACGCATCACCACCAACGACCATACGGACACCGACCCGGACTGGTAATGTCCCGCCGCAGTGAGGTCATCAGCAGTGAGGTCATCAAATGAGGTCAGCACCGGTATGTCCGCAACACCGCCAGACGTGAATCCGGCCGACGTTGGTCGGATACTGAGCCAGCTGAGTGCGCCGCTGGTTGCGGTGTCGGTGCGCTGGGGAGATGTCGTCAACGCCCAGATTGCGGTTGCCGTTTCAGCTGCATCCATCGTGCTGCACCGGCCGCGGGTCATCGTGCAGATTTACCACACCAACTATACCCATGAACTGATCGCCCAAAGCGGCGTGATGGCGCTGAACTTCCTGTCTCCCGACCAACTGCCGTTAATCTGGAAGCTGGGGATGCGGTCGGGCCGCAACGGCGACAAGCTGGCTGATGTTCCCTATGAGAATGGCATCACGGGCTGCCCGATTCTGGCCGGCGGTTTCGGATACCTGGACTGCCGTGTCGTCAACGCCATGGACGGCGGCGACATGACGGCGTTCCTGGGTGAGGTGGTGGCCGGCGAGACTCGGGGAGATGAACCCCTGCGCTGGCGGGAAGCCCGTCCGCGTCTGCCGCAACGCTGGGCTGACGAATGGGATCGCAAAATTGCCGGCGAGATGACGACATCCGAACATCAAATGACTCAGATTGACGCGGCAATCTGGGCTGAACACCCTGCTTTCTGGAGGCGAGATGACTCTGTCTGACCCGGGCGCCAGCGCCGACCCGGCCATCCTGGATGTGGTGGCGCAGATTCACGGCACGCCGGAGCAAACGGTGCTGGCGGTTGCCGGCGCCGGCAACTACGCCCTGGCCTGGCTGCTGGGCGTGGGCGGCGCTTCCCGCACGGTGCTGGAAACCCGCGTACCCTACGGATACCTGGCGATGACCGATTTTCTCGGTGGCCACGCCCCGGAGCAAATCGTTTCGGCGGATACGGCCCGCCTGATGGCGCGGGCGGCCTGGCGACGGGGGATGCTGCTGCGGGAAAGTCCGGTTCCAATCTTTGGGCTGGCCGGCACGGCGACCATCGCGACCGACCGCACCAAGCGCGGGGAGCATCGGGCCTTCGTTGCCACCTGGGACGACAACGGGGTAACAGTCGATTCGCTGACGCTGGAAAAAGGATTGCGCGAACGCGCCGGCGAAGAAGACGTGGTGAGCCGTCTGGTAATCTCCGCAGCGGCGCGGGCGTGTGGCGTTGACGCGGAAATCGACCTCCGACTGGCCGCATCGGAACGAGTGGAAACTGATTTCGCCAGCCACGGCGACCCCATCCAGCGCCTGCTGGCCGGCGACGTCAGTTGGGTAACGGTGTATCCGGACGGCAGCATGGCGGCGGATGCCGACCCGCCAACCGCGTTGCTGCCGGGTTCGTTCAACCCGTTGCACGACGGACACATCCAGCTGGCCGCCGCCGGCGCGGCGACGCTGGGCGTCCCGGTGGCCTATGAGCTGTCGGTGGTAAACGTGGACAAGCCCCCGCTGGCTCTGGCCGAAGTGCAGCGGCGGGTGGCGCAATTTGGTGGGGTGGGGACGGTGACGCTGACTGGAGCAGAGACCTTCCGCAAGAAGGCCGAGTTGTTCCCCGGCTGTGGTTTCGTCATCGGCTGGGACACGGCGACGCGCCTGATTGAACCGCGTTATTACGGGGATTCAGAGTCGGGGATGCTGACCGCGCTGGCCGAGATGTGGGCGTTGGGCTCCCGCTTTGCAGTAGCCGGGCGGGCTGACGCGGCGGGCGTATTCCGCACCCTGCGCGATGTGAACATTCCGGGTGGTTTCCACCCGCTGTTTGTGGATGTGCCGGAGGGAGCATTTCGGGCTGATGTGTCCTCAACGGCGCTGCGCAGTCGGTTGGCAGGACGTTGACGAAAAAAAGAAAATCCTGATACCATATACGCAGTCGGCAGGGCTGCTAGCTAGGCCCGTTGGAGTTTTGCTCCAGCCGACTGCTTTTTTATGTATGTTTGGCGTGCTTTAGCGGCCAGAGTCGTTGCGGTTTGCCGCAGGTCAAGATTGACACCGGGACGGGCCGTTGCTACGATGATTTTGTCAAATTGAAGACCACGGATTGTTTCGATAACGCGTTCATCGACAGTGGCTTTCTCAGGTAGGCAGGCAATGGAATTCCACTATCACCCTGAAACCGACGCTCTTTACATCAATATCGGAGACGGGCCGAGTGTGGAGACGCGGGAAATCCTGGAGGGTTTCAACATCGACCTTGATGTTTCCGGCGTGGTCATTGGCTTTGAATTTGACCACGTTTCCCAGCTGGCCAAGGATTTGGGCGCATTGGATATAGAAGCGCTGCCATTGCATCCTAGCGGGCCGGCTCACCGGCTATCCGACGCGGCATAGATTTCAGGCTATCGATCACCACCGTTATGCTGTACGTTTTACCGTTGCAAGCCTTCGACCCAACCTACGCCGGCAACTGGGCCGCCGTGGTTATTGCGATAGTCATTGCCGTGCTCGCTATCGGTGGGATGTTCGCCGGCTCGCAGTTGCTTTCGGCTCGGCGACGGTCGGCGGCGAAGCTGACTACTTACGAATGCGGCATACCGCCGACGCCGTTCAACTGGTCGAACATCAACATCCGCTTTTATATCTTCGCCATCTTGTTCCTGATATTCGACGTTGAAGCGGTGTTCCTGTTTCCCTGGGCGGTGGTGTTCCTGAAAGAGAAGGAGGCCGGCAATCCGATCCCGTTCTACGCCATGATGCTTTTCCTGGCGATGCTGTTCTTCGCCGTAATCTACGGCTGGCGCAAGGGGGTGCTGGAATGGCAGAAGTAGGAACACAGGAAAGCGGCGACGCCCTGGAAATCAGGGAACCTCTGATTATGATTTCGATTGGCAGAACCTATCGAGGCGCAGGTACGGACGTCTATGATGCAGTGCGCAAGTCATGGAAAATCGACGTCAACAAAGCCAAGCACTATAACTTGGTTTTAGCACGGTATCGGGACCGGATTGTCGGAGCTTATCGCCCTGACAGGTGGGAGCCGGCCCGTGAAGGTCGCTGGCAATTTGTCGGTCAACCCGCCAGACTGTCCATCTGGGATTTCTATGTTAAAAAGCGTGTCCCCGACCAGTATCGAAAGCAGGGGGCGGCTAACCCTGTCCGGTTTTGTGAACCGGAGGAGTAGCACTGATGTCAGAATTGACACCACAACCCGGCGGCGATTCGCCGTCCCCGCTCGCATTGCCGCCCCAGCCTATCGAGATAATCATGGGCGCTGGCAACCGGCCGGGGGCGAGCCTGCTGAATCAGGCCACCGATGGGCGTGTGCCGGGGGTTATTACGGCGACTACTGATCAGCTGTTTGCCATGGCGCGCAAGTCGTCGCTGTGGACGTTGAGCTTTGGGTTGGCCTGCTGCGCCATCGAGATGATTTCTACCTATATGGCGCATCACGATTTCGACCGTTTCGGCGTGGTCACGTGGCCGTCGCCCCGCCAGGCCGATGTAATGATTGTGGCCGGCACCGTGGTGAAGAAGATGGCCGAACCCATCCGCCTGCTCTACGAACAGATGCCGGAACCCAAATGGGTCATCGCCATGGGCAGTTGCGCCACCAACGGCGGGCCGTATTACCGCTCGTATTCAGTCGTAATGGGCGTGGATCACATTATTCCGGTGGATGTGTACGTCCCCGGTTGCCCGCCCCGCCCGGAGGCGCTCCTCTACGGTATTTTGAAGCTCCAGGAAAAGATAATGTCGGACGCTGGTGAACGTGGCGAACCGTCAGCAGAATAGCCCGCCCGAGTCGGCCAACGCTGAAAACTCCGCGGATACGTCCGGGGAAGAGGCTCAGGAGCCGAATCCCATTGATGACCTGTCGGCGCACTGCCGGGCTACGCTCGACCGGGCCGTCAGCGTATTGAGCCGGCTGGACCCGGTTGCCGGCGTCCTGGGCGACTTGCCCCAGGTAATCGTGCCGGCGGAGCATATCGTCGCAGCCTGCCTCACCTGCCGCGACGACGCTGAACTCGATGGTAAGATGCTGCTGTGCCTGGCGTGTGTCGATTACGAGGTGCGGTTCGAGTTGGTGTATTTCCTGCAATCGCTGGCCCAGGAGCGAACGTTGGTAATCAAGGCGAACGTGTCTTACGACGCTCCATCGCTGCCAACGGTTATCGATGTGTGGCCGGCCGCCGATTGGTACGAACGGGAAGCCCACGACCTGTTCGGCGTGGTGTTCGAGGGGCACCCGGATTTGTCGCCGCTGCTGCTGTATCCGGAGTTCGAGGGATTCCCGGGCCGCAAGGAATACGCCTTCAACGAATATCGGGAGTTTTAGCGCCAACGTGGTTGTAGAGAACGTGGTTGCAGAGAACGTGGTCGTAATGATGGAAGCCCAGGACGGAACCGAGCCGATTGAACTGACGGCGCGGGTTGTCGCCCGGCAGGGTCGGTTCGTCGCCGCCGTGCATGGGTTGGAGCTGGAAGGCAGCGGCAGCACGCCGGCCGCCGCCGAGGAGGCGCTGGTGCAGGCAATGCGCAACTGGCTGGAGCGCCAGGACACCGCGGGCCGCCTGGCCGAATCTCTGGGGGTGGAATACCTGGACGAAGAGACTGAAATCGTCCTGCAATTCGTTGCCGACGGCGATGCGGCCGGCGATGATGAGGCTGACGGCGATGAGGGCGACGGCTAACTTATGGACCGGGTGGTGTACCAGATTGAAGAAACCCGCGCCGGTACGGGCTGGTCGGCTCATTGCCCGGAGCTGGAAGTAACCGCGTTTGGCGATACGCAGGACGAGGCGCGAATATCGCTGCGGCGTCAGGTGGCCGACTACCTGGAAGATTGCGAGGAAATGGGCGTGCTGGAAGACGTACTGATTGACGCCGGGTTCTGGGATAATGGGAAAGCCTGGATGAGCAGCCTGGTGGAAGCCCCCGAACCCAGCATCCGGTTCATCGGCTCTCCATTCGACCAGGATGAAGGGAACCCCTAGCAGCGATGCTCTCCAATTTATTGTCATGTTAGAACCTACCACCTCCAACACTGCGGCTGAGGCTGCCCGCGCTGATTCGCAGCCGGTGGAGATGCTGCTCAACATGGGGCCGCAGCATCCATCCACCCACGGCGTGTTCCGCATGGTCTTGTGGGTTGATGGCGAGAAGGTCGTCGACGTTGAGCCGCACATCGGCTACCTGCACCGGGGTTCCGAAAAGTTGTGCGAGGGCGAGCAATACCATCAGGTTGTAACCCTTTTCGACCGCCTGGATTACGTCGGCAATTTCAACAACGAAATGGCCTACTGCATGGCCGTGGAATCGCTGATGGGGCTGGAGGTTCCGGAGCGGGCCGAGTACATCCGCGTCATCCTGTGTGAGCTGAACCGCATCGCCAGCCACCTGCTGTACGTGGGCACGATGGGTCTGGACGCCGGGGCGATGACGCCGGTGATGTTCTCCTTCCGCGGTCGGGAACGGGTGCAGGCGTTGTTCGAGGCGGTATCCGGCGCCCGCATGATGCACAACTACTTTCGCGTCGGCGGCCTCAAGGAAGATGTGCCGGACAATTTCCGGCAGATGGTGAACGAACTGATGCCGTTGCTGCGCGAAGACGTGGAGCAGAGCGACCGCATCCTGACCTTCAATGAGATTTTCCTGTCCCGCCTCAAAGACGTGAGTCCCATCGGCGCCGACGAAGCAATCGCCCTGGGCCTGACGGGGCCGATGCTGCGGGCCTGCGGCTACGAGTATGACCTTCGCAAGGCACAACCCTACTCGGTTTATGACCGGTTTGACTTTGAGGTGCCCGTGGGACTGGACGGAGATTGCTGGGACCGCCACTGGGTGCGCGTCCAGGAGATGTACGAGTCGCTGCGGATTATCGATCAGGCGATGGAGCAGCTGCCGGATGGCCCGGTAACGTCGCCGTTGGGTCGGCGGCTCATCCGACCGCCGGCCGGTGAAGTGTACGTGCGCGCCGAAAACCCCCGGGGCGAGATTGGCGTCTATCTGGTCAGCGACGGAACCGACAAACCCTACCGTCTGAAGGTGCGGCCACCGTCATTTTGCAACCTGTCGGCGCTGCGCCGGCTGTTGCGCGACACCTGGCTGGCCGACAGCGTGGTGGTGCTGGGCTCGCTGGACATCGTGCTGGGCGAGGTGGATCGATGAGTTTTCTGCCCGTGAGTTTTCTGCCCGTGAGGTTGCTGCCGTGAGCTTCCTGATTGACATTGGCTGGAGCGCGCTGGGGCTGGCGGTGATGTTCGGCGTGCTGTCGTTCATCGTTTTGTCGCTGACGTGGCTGGAACGCAAGGCGCTGGGCCGGTTGCAGTTGCGCTACGGGCCCACCCGCACCGGGCCGTTCGGGCTGATGCAGCCCATCGCCGACGCCGTCAAGTTGATCATCAAAGAGGACATCATCCCCAACGATTCGGAAAAGGCCATCTTCTGGATTGCTCCAGTAATCGTGGTCGTGTCTGCATTCGTAATCTGGGTAACCATACCGGGCGGCGACAACGTGGTTATTCGGAACCTGCCGTTGGGTCTGTTTTACATTGTTGCCTTTGCCGTAGTCGGGATACTGGGTCTGGTGCTGGCCGGCTGGGGATCGGCCAACAAGTACGGCATCATGGGGGGCTTGCGGTCGGCGGCGCAGCTGATTTCATACGAGATTCCCGTGGTGCTGGTGGCGGCGGCGGTGGCGATTCTGGCGCAGTCGCTGGATATGCGGGTAATTGTGGGCGAGCAGGCGTCGCTGCCTTACATCGCGCTGATGCCGCTGGGGTTCGTGGTGTTTTTCATCGCGGGCCTGGCCGAGGTGGGCCGCACGCCGTTCGACATTTACCACGCCGAGAGCGAGGTGGTCGGCGGGCCGTTCGTGGAGTACAGCGGGGCGCACTGGTCGGTGTTCTTCCTGGCCGAATACATCAACACCTTCGCGATTGCGGCCCTGACTACGCTGTTGTTCCTGGGCGGTTGGGGCGGGCCGTTCCTGCCCGACGTGGTGTGGTTCCTGTTCAAAACCTACCTGGTGGTGCTGGTGATTTTCTGGGTGCGTGGCACGTTCCCCAGGCTGCGCATTGACCAGCTGATGTCCTTCGCCTGGAAAGTCATGGTGCCCCTGTCGTTCTACACCGTCATTGTCGCCGCCGTGTACCGCTTCTACGACTTGCCCTGGTGGAGCCTGACCATACTTTCGGCGGCGGGGTTGCTGGTGGCCGGCTGGATTATCTACCGTCGGATGACGGCGCCGGCCCGTCGGGTGGCAGAGGTTCGCAGCCGCGTCGGTGCGCTGCGCCGGCCGACACCGAGGCAGCGCACCTGACGGCGGATGCTGGTATCATATTACCGACCTTGTTGCTACGAGATGGTGCCATGACTACCCGCACGTACAAAATCACCGCCGAACAGTTCGAGGCGATGCCGGAAGACCCCGGCCATCGCTACGAGCTGGTCGATGGAGAACTGGTCGATATGGATGGAGCGCCGCGGCATGGCCGAATGATCAGGCACGTTGGCAGCCTGTTGGCTAATTATGTGGATGGAGCGGGGCTGCCGCTGGATGTGGGTGTTTGCGTCGGCTTTCAGATGAACCCATACACGCTGCGGTTTCCCGATATTCACGTAACGAGTTGGGAACGAATGGCAACCTATGATGAGGACGCCGGCGGGTTTCCGCATTTCGCTCCTGACGTAGCTATTGAGGTGGTTTCGCCAAGCAATACGCCGGCAGAGTTGGCGCGTAAGACCGCGGAGTATTTTGCCAACGGCGCCCGCGCAGTCTGGATTGCAGACCCGGCCGACCGGACGGTACGCATCCGCCGGCCCGGCGCTGTGGAGCTGGCTCTTGGCCCTAGTGATATTCTGTCCGGCGACCCGGAGCTACCCGGCTTTTCCTGCGCCGTGTCTGCTATTTTTGCGGCGCTGGACCGGGCGGCGTCATTCAAAGCGGAGGCTCAATAGCAATGTTGGAAAGCGTGAAAGGGATGATGCTGACCCTGGCATCCACGGTTGCGGGATTGCGCCGGCCGGTTACCCAGCAATACCCCAAGGCGCCCACCCCGGTACGGCCCCGGTTCATGGGCTTTCCGGCTTTGACCTGGGACGGCAAGGTGGACGAGCCCTACTGCACCGGCTGCATGGTGTGCATCCGCAATTGCCCCACCCAGTGTATGTCAGCCAGCATGATGGATAACCCCAAGCACGCCGATGGCGAGAGCAGCCGTCGCAAGATCGTCGACTACTTTGAAATCAATCTCAATCGTTGTATATTGTGCGGCATCTGTGTGGAGTATTGTAATTTCGACGCCATTGTGATGAGTCACGAGCACGAGATGAGCACTTACCAGCGCAACGGCGACCGTGTGGACCTGCCGGCCCTGCTGGAAATCGGGAAGAAATACCAGGACGTAACTGACTGGATCCCGCCGACCGTGCTCGCCAAACAGAAGGCTGATGCGGCCAAAGCTGCGGCGGAAGACGTCGAGTCCTGACCCGCCAATCGACGCCCGGCAGCAACGCACCCGAGTCAGCAACGCAACTGAGGGATACCTTGCCCAGAGAAGACGAAAGATTTCGCAACTTGTCGCCCCACCATCCCGAGTATTGCACTTGCGTGGAATGCGCTCAGAAGCGGATCCAGGGCGGCGATGCGTCGAACCCGGTGCGCGCAGTGGGCGGGCTGGTGGGGAAGCTGGCCGGCAAGGCAGCCAAAGCCGGCAAAATTGGCAAGGGCAAGAAGCGCGGTAAATCCGGCGGTTCGGGCAAGGCGAAGGGCCGCTCGCAATCGGTGGCCGAGCCGGTACGCCAACACAAGACGGACTGTGAGTGCGCTACCTGTACTCTTTTGAAGTCCATTTAGTAGCCGCGGGGCAACAGCCAAGCCCGGCCATTCGTCTATTACGCCATGCCGTCGCTGGAGCCAAATCCAAACTATTTGAGCCGCCGACCGGGCGGCTCCTGCTTTGTCACCGTGTCGGGCCGGCGCGATGGTCCCACGGGCAAGGCTGGCGTTTAGTTATGTACCTGGCCCTGTTCATTCTGGTAACGGTGTTCACGCTGGGCGGCGCCATCGGCGTGGTGGCAACCCGCAACGTGGTTCACGCGGCGCTATTCCTGCTGCTTTCGCTGCTCGGCGCGGCCGGAGTGTATCTGCTGCTTTTCGCTGAGTTTCTGGCGTTGGTGCAGGTGCTGATTTATGGTGGCGCCATCACCATCGTGGTGCTGTTTGCCGTGATGCTGACCCGCTCATCGGAGTATCCGCACATCGGCGACAACCGGCAATGGCCGCTGGCGTTGCTGGTGGCGGCGGCGGTGGCCGTGGCGTTGGGCGCAGCGTTCTGGCAGGCGCCGCAGCTGGCTGCGCAACCGCAGGCTCCGGAGTTCACCGGGCTGGCGGCGTCGCTCTTCACCAAGTGGGCCCTGTCCTTCGAGATAGCCTCCCTGGTGCTGCTGGTGGCGTTGATCGGAGCCATCATCATCGCCCGGACGCAGGCATCGACAGTTGGCAGCGACGGCGCGCAGGACGGCGAACTGTAGTTTGATAATGGTGCCGTTGCTGTACTTTCAACTGTTGGGGGCCAGTCTGTTCGGGATTGGTTTGTACGGTGTGCTGGCCCGACGCAGCGCCGTGCTGATTGTCCTCTCAATTGAGCTGATGCTGAACGCGGTGAATATCAACCTGATTGCCGCCGCATCGTATCTGAACGGCAGCGGGCGGTTTGAGGCTTTCGACGGGCAGATTATCGCCATCTTCGTGATTACCGTGGCGGCGGCCGAGGTCGGTCTGGCGTTTGCCATCATATTGCGTATGTACCGGAATCGAGGCACCGTAAACATGGATGAAATCAACCTGCTGAAGGGATAACAACCCAAACCGATTACCATAATAACGATACTGAAAACAACGATATTGAAACAATGACCCTCGCGTTCCTCATACCCGTACTGTCCTTCGTGGCGTGTCCGCTGATTATTTTGTTTCAGCGCTGGCTGCCGATGCGAGGTGCGCCGGTGGCGATCCTGGCAATCGGCGGCGGGTTCGTCATTTGGGTGGTGGTGCTCGCGGGATTCCTGGGAGCCAGCCCGGCGGACACGGCCTGCGCCATCAACTCGATTACCGGCGCGCTGACCTGTCATTTCAGCACCACCTGGTTTGAGGCCGGCATCCCCGGCGCGCTGGAGTCGGTGGACCAGGCCATCCACCTGGACTGGGGCATCCTGATTGACCCCCTGACCGTGGTGCTGCTGGGTCTGATTACATTCGTGGCGCTGGGCGTTCAGCTCTATTCGCTGGAATACATGAAGGGCGACGCCCGTTTTGGCTGGTATTTCGCCTGGCAGGCCCTGTTCGTGGCGGCCATGCTCACGCTGGCGCTGGCCGACAATTTCCTGCTGCTGTACATCGCATGGGAACTGGTGGGCCTGTGTTCGTACCTGCTGATTGGATTCTGGTTCGAGAATCCGGGGCCGCGGGAAGCCGCCAAGAAAGCCTTTGTGGTAACCCGCATCGGCGACGTGGGCCTGCTGGTGGGCATCCTGCTGCTGTGGGTCAACGTGGGCAGTTTCAGTATGTCCGAGGCGTTCGAGGCGGCGCAGTCGGGCGCGCTGAGCAGTGGGGTAACCACGGCGGCGGCGATTCTGCTGCTGCTGGGCGCGATGGGCAAATCCGCGCAGTTTCCTTTCCACGTCTGGCTGCCCGACGCAATGGAAGGCCCCACCCCGGTGAGCGCGCTAATCCACGCCGCCACGATGGTGATTGCCGGCGTGTATCTGGTGGCCCGCGCCTACCCGATTTTTGCGGCGTCTCCCGAAGCATTGATGGTTATTGCCATCATTGGACTGATTACCGCCCTGGGCGCGGCCACCATCGCCCTGGTATCCACCGACCTGAAGCGGATTCTGGCGTATTCAACCATTTCGCATCTGGGCCTGATGATGCTGTCGCTGGGAGCATTGGGCTGGACGGCGGCGGTGTTCCACCTGATGGCCCACGGCTTCGCCAAGGCGCTGCTGTTTCTGGGCGCCGGCAGCGTGATGCACGGGGTGGGAGCGCACGGCGACGTTGACATTCGCCGGGTGGGAGGTTTGCGGCGCGCGATGCCGTTGACGGCGGTGGTGTTCTCCATTGGCGCGCTTTCGCTGGGCGGCATACCCGTGTTGGCCGGTTTCTGGAGCAAGGACGAAATTCTGCTGGCGGTGGCCGGCAACCTTCCCATCGCGTTCATCGTCCTGACGCTGCTGACCGTGGGCCTGAGCGCCCTGTACATGGCGCGGGCAATGTTCGTCGTGTTCTTCGGGCCGGAGGGGGAGGACAGCGCCCACGCCCACGAATCGCCGCTGTTGATGGTGGGCGTGATGTCGGCGCTGGCCGTGCTGGCCGTCGGGTTCGGCTGGATTGCCTTCGACTGGCCGGGTGAGTTCGGCGGCTTTGGCAGTTTCGTTTTCTACGGCCATGCCGAGGGGTTCCATTTCAATATCGTGCTGGCAGCGCTGTCCATCATCCTGGCAGTAGGGGCATTCGTGGTGGCCTGGCTGGTGTACGTGCGCCGTTCCGTGTCGATTGAATCGTGGCGAACCCGCCTGCGCCCGGTGCTGCGGGTGGTGGAGAACCGGTACTACGTCGACGAAACCTACCAATGGGTGATCGACCGGGTGGTATTGGTTGTGTCGTCAAAGCTGGCGACTTTCGACCGCGCCGGCGTCAACGATGTGGGCGTCAACGGGCCGGGGCACGTGGTTCGCAAGGCCGGTTTTGCGCTGCGGCTGCACGTAACGGGAAATGTGTCGGTCTACGCGCTGGCGGTGGCGCTGGGCGTGGTCGGCTTGGCCGTGTTCTGGTGGTTGCGCTCGGCGTAGCCGGCGGATTGATGCGTATCAGACATGGTTAACTTCGATCAGGTATCACTTCTATTGCTGGTGCTCGTGCCATTGGCCGGCGCGGCGCTGGCGATGTTTCTGCCCAAAGACCGTCCCCGCGACGCCTGGCAGTTCGCCATTTTCGTCGCGGTAATCTCGCTGGCGCTATCCATCGCTATCTTCATCCGGTATGACTACGGCATGGGCGGCGTCCAGTTCGCGCGGGAATTCGCCTGGATTGGTCACCCCATCAACATCAGCCTGGACTTTGGGTTGAATGGCATCGGCGCGCCGCTGGTGTTGCTGAATGGCATCGTATTGATGGGCGCTGTGCTGATTAGCCAGACCATTCAGCGCCGCACCCGTGACTTCTTCGTGCTGCTGTTGGCACTGGGCGCCGGAGTTTATGGCGTCTTCATCGTGCGCGACCTGTTCTTCCTGTTCTTCTTCTACGAACTGGCCGTGCTGCCCATGTACCTCCTCATCGGCGTGTGGGGCAGCAGCAGCACCTTCGCAACTTTCCTGCGGACGAAAGAGTACGGCGCCATGAAGCTGATGCTGGTGCTGGTGGGCGGCAGCGTGCTGATCTGGATTGGCATACTGGCTGTATATGTTGCCTCGTCCCAAGCCGGCTCACCGACCTTCAACATTGATGAATTGGTGCAGCTGCAGCACGACAAACCCGACGCCTTTTCCACCTCCATGCAGCGGTTGGTATTCCCGATGTTCGCCGTCGGGTTCGGCATCCTGGCCGGTTTGTGGCCCTTCCACACCTGGTCGCCCGACGGCCACGTGGCGGCGCCCACGGGGGTCAGTATGCTGCACGCCGGCGTACTGATGAAGCTGGGCGCGTTCGGCATCATACAGGTGGGCATGGCGCTGACACCGGAGGGAGCGGAAGTCTGGATGCCGGTGCTAATCGGGCTGGGCACCGTGAACGTAATCTACGGGGCAATTTCCGCGATGTCGCAGACCGACCTGAAGTATGTCATCGGCTACTCCAGCGTGAGTCACATGGGCTATGTGCTGATGGGTATTGCGACGCTGCACCCGGTGGGACTGGCCGGGGCGGTGTTGCAGATGTTCTCCCACGGCATAATGACGGCCCTGATGTTCGCCATGGTGGGAGCCATTTACGAGCGGGCCCACATTCGGGATTCCATGATTCTGAACGGCCTAATCAAGCGCATGGGCGTAACTACGTTCTGCTTCGCAGCGGCCGGCCTGGCGTCGCTGGGACTGCCGGGCATGAGCGGGTTCATCGCCGAGTTCATGGTGTTTACGGGAGCGTTTCGCACCTACTGGCCGCTGGCCGTGCTGGGAGTCATCGGGGCGGCAATCACGGCGGTGTACATCCTGAGGCTGCTGGCCCGCTCCTTCTTCGGCGAGGCCGACCCGCAATGGGCCAATCTTACCGATGCCAGCACGGTGGAAAAAGGAGTCGGCGCGGCGTTCGTCCTGATCCTGATTGCGGTGGGCATTTGGCCGTCCCCCCTGCTGCGTGTCATCAATACCGGCGTCGCAGGCGCGCTGGCGGCGTTTTAGGGTGCTGAGCTGATGGCAGCCGAACTGACCACCAATCTGCTGCTGCTGACGCCGGAGTTCGTGCTGACGGCGCTGGCGTTCCTGGTGTTCACCGTGGACCTGTTCCTGCCGGAACGCCGCAAGGAGTGGCTGGCCGGGCTGTCGGTGGTTGGGCTGGTGGCCGTCATTGTCATTTCGCTATTCATGCTGCCCGGACGCACCGCGGTGCTGTACGGCGGGTTGATGGTGGTGGACGGGTTCGGCCTGTTTTTCAAGATATTTTTCCTGGGCATTGGAATTGCCATCATCGCCCTGTCGGTTGAGTACGGTCGGGACCGGTTGCAGCATCGCGGCGAGTTTTACGGTCTGCTGCTGTTTTCCATCCTGGGCATGAACCTGATGGCGATGTCCCGGGAGCTGCTGACCGCCTACATCTCGCTGGAGCTGCTGTCGTTCAGCCTCTACGTGCTGGTGGCCTATGGGTTGCGGGAGGCGCGTTCCAACGAGGCGGGCATCAAGTACATCATCATCGGTGCGCTGTCATCGGCGGTGATGCTGTACGGATTGAGCAACGTGTACGCGGCGCTGGGGACGACGTATTTCGCAGATATAGCCGTCGAACTGGCATCCCCGGCGACGGTCAGCCCGGTGCTCTGGGTTGGCGTGGCGCTGCTGGTGGCGGGGTTGGGGTTCAAGCTATCGGCGGTTCCGTTCCATATGTGGGCGCCGGATACCTACGAGGGAGCGCCGTTGCCGGTTACGGCTTATCTCGCCATCGGTTCCAAAGCGGCGGCCTTTGCGTTGACCTTGCGCCTGTTTGCCGAAGCGGTGACGCCGGCAGCCGACCGGTGGGGCGAATGGCAGCTGGTAATCGCGATACTGGCCGCGCTGACCATGCTGTTGGGCAACCTGGTGGCGCTGGCGCAAAGCAACCTGAAACGCCTGATGGCCTACAGCAGCATCGGACACGTTGGCTATGCACTGGCCGGCGTGGCGGTATTGGGCAGCGATTTCGCGCTGGCGGCCAAAGCCGTGATTTTCTACCTGGTGGTGTACGCCGTAACTAACCTGGTGGTGTTCGCGGGAATTACCGCTTACTACAACCGCGAGGGCAAAGATGACATCGCCGACCTCGGCGGGCTGGCCGACCGGCAACCCTTCCTGGCTGCCGTCATTGCCATCGGCCTGTTCTCGTTGGCCGGGTTGCCGATTTTCGGCGGGTTTACCGCCAAGTTCTACCTGTTTGCAGCGGTGGCAGACGGCGGGTTCCTGTGGCTGGCGGGGGTTGCCGTATTCAGCAGCCTGGTGTCTTTGTATTACTACCTACAGGTTCTGCGGCAAATGTACATCGAGCCGGCGCGTGTTGATAGCGATTCCGGCGGTGAGGCTGGAGCGGTGGATGATGACCACGGCCATGGGGAACCGCCGCCCCCGCCACCTTTGCAGCGTCCATCCGTATTGCTAACGGCTACTATGGGTGTAGGGGTGCTGGCGGTTACCTGGCTGGGTGTCTACCCGGCTCCGCTGCTGGCGCTTATTGAGATTGCCAGCTCCGCTATTTTGCCACTTGGATAACTCTGTCCACAGTCATTCCGGCTTTCGCCGGAATCCATTAGACGCAGGAAAAAATGGTACAAGCGATAATACTTTCTTTTACTCGGCAGTGTAGTCGGGCCTATTGCCTGTTCGGAATGGTTTGCACAATGGCCGTTGTGATGGTCGGATGCAACGGGCCTCCTCAAACTGCGCCACCTTCTGTTGCGCCGCAAATCGCTGGGGCAACAACTGCCCTGACCGGTGCGCCGCCTGCCGACCCTATCGACCGGGCTACGCTAATCGCGCTCTACAACGCCACGGACGGAGTAAACTGGCATAACAATAGCAACTGGTTGAGCGATGCGCCGCTTGGCGAATGGCACGGCGTCACCACCGACTACAGCGGCCGCGTTACTGAATTGGATCTCGCACACAACCGATTGACTGGTGAGATACCGGGGGAGCTGGGCAGTGTTGCCAATCTGAGAGTGCTGCAGCTCAGCGGCAATAAGTTGACCGGGGATATTCCAGCCGAGTTGGGCAACCTCCGTAATCTGGAGCGGGTTCATCTTTCAGGCAACCAGCTGGATGGCGCAATACCCGCAGAACTGGAAAACCTTATCTATCTGAGTGACTTTCATTTGCGGGGCAATAACCTGATCGGATGCGTACCGTCACTTTTGTACAACGCTTCTAATAATGATTTGGCAAGATTGGGCTTACCACCCTGCTACCAAGCGTCGGCGATGCCGTCACATATTGACCGGACTGTGCTGGTCGCACTCTACAACGCTACGGACGGCGAGAATTGGAAAAACAAGAACTACTGGCTGAGCGATGCGCCGCTTGACAAATGGTATGGCGTCACCACTACCCTCGACGGTAGAGTCATTGATTTATCTCTCGACGGCAACCAGCTTTCAGGAGCGATTCCGTCGGAGTTAAGCGACCTCACCAATTTAGAAATGTTAAACCTTGGCGATAACCAGTTGACGGGCGAGATACCGTCAAAGTTGGGCAACCTTTCCGATCTGCAGGTGCTGAACCTCAGGGACAACCAGTTGACGGGCGAGATACCAGCCGAGTTGGGCAACCTCACCAATCTGAGAGAGTTGTACATCTCGCACCGCTCGCACTTCGTGAACCCCAGCTCCGGGTCCTGGTGTGGGGACTCACGAGGCCAGTTGGTGGGAGAGATACCTGCTGAGCTGGGCAATCTCGCCAATCTGCGGGCACTGGATCTCAGATGCAACCAGTTATTCGGCAATATACCGGCGGAATTGGGCGACCTTGCCAACCTGGGTAGACCGTGGATTCACGACGAAGGGTTCGAGGTTAAGGGTGGGTTGAGCCTCAGCTCCAACCAGCTGTCGGGGGAAATCCCAGTGGAGCTGGGCGACCTTGCCAATCTGGGATCGTTGAATCTGAGTGATAACCAGTTGACCGGGGAGATACCGGCAGAGTTGGGGAACCTTTCCAGTCTGGAATCTCTGCACCTGGGCGGCAACCAACTGTCGGGGGAAATCCCAGTGGAGCTGGGCGACCTTGCCAATCTGGGATCGTTGAATCTGAGTGATAACCAGTTGACCGGGGAGATACCGACAGAGTTGGGGAACCTTTCCAGTCTGGAATCTCTGCAACTGAGCGGCAACCAGTTGATGGGTGCGATACCGGCAGAGCTAGGTAACCTCGCTAATCTAGGCATGTTGCATCTCGGAAGTAACCAGTTAACGGGCGAGATACCGGCGTCGCTGGTCAGCCTCACTGATTTGGATTACTTAGACCTCAGCAGTAACCAGTTGACCGGGACAATTCCGGCGGAGTTGGGCAAGCGCACCAGGATGGTGATATTGGACCTTAGAAACAACCAACTGTCGGGCGAGATACCAGCGGAGTTAGGCAACCTTACCGGACTGTTTGTGTTGGACATCAGCGGTAATCCGTTGACTGGATGCCTTCCCAGTGCTTGGCGCAACATTGAAGTTACCGATTTGGTGGACTTGGGCTTGCCGTTCTGCAACTAGCGTCGCTACGACGGTTTCAATAGAATATCTTTGACACGAAGGAAGTTTGAGAGGCCCTATTAGTGAGAGACCATTCCCGTGTACGATAGGCGGGCATCTGCATTTACCACAAATTTAACATTACAACACCTGAGATGATATATGACGGACGAGTCTTCTACCCAACGGCGCGCGACCACGACCTGTTGTCGGGTGTTCGCAAAGCCAGCAGTATGGTCAATTTTCGTATTGGCTATTTTCGTCGTTGTGCTGTTACTGATGGGTTGCCTCATAAGGGCATTGGGACTGCCTAGGGCTATTACATTTATGGCCGCCTACTTGGCGGGTATCGTCTTAGGTCAAGCAAAGGACGTTGCTTTGAAGGCCGACCGCCCTAAATGTGAAGATGCATTGCGAGATGCGTGGAACGTATTACGGGAGGCGTATACTTGTGATAGGCACGGCCCAGCGTTTCTTTTCCGCGCTTTGGAATGGGGGGCTTTGGCCGTCGCTGGAGCGGTGCTGTCCATCTTAATCGCACCTAGTCAAACAGCCGATTGACCATAAACGGTTGCACGCGATTCACGGCAACAGATAGCATTGACGCTAGCTTTCTGGCGTACAACAGCCCGTCGGATTGTCCGGGCGGTATCGTAGTAGGCTTGATGCCGTGCATTGCCGTGGTTACTTGGATTCCGGCGAAAGCCGGAATGACGCCGGGGCGTCCGGAAGGCGAAATTGGATTTTCAAAGGAGAGCCGCGATGATTATCGCCGTGATTGGCAATTTTGACCCGCCGCCGCATATTTACGCGCTGGCCGAAGAAGTGGGCCGGGAATTGGGACGACGTGGGATAACACTAGTATGTGGCGGTCTCACCGGCGTGATGGAAGCGGTGTGCAAGGGCGCGAAGTCGGAGGGCGGCACGACTATTGGCATCCTGCCCGGCGGTTCCCCGGATACAGCCAACGCTTTCGTTGACATCCCGATTGCCACCAATATGGGATATGCCCGGAACGTAGCTGTGGTCAGCACCGGCCGCTCGGTCATCGCGGTGGGCGGCGCTTTCGGAACGCTTTCGGAAATCGCCTACGCCCTCAGTTATGGTATCCCGGTCGTATCATTGAGCAGCTGGCCGCTGACGTTGCGCGGGGATGGGTTGCCCGTCGGCGATGGTTACATTATGGCCGACGACCCGGTAGACGCCGTGAGCAAGGCCATCGCTGCCGCAGAAGCCCGTACTGTGGACACCGGCACGGTGGCATTTTCCGAACCCATAACTAGAGGTGTGTGATGCCCGACGCTACTATCGCGTCCATCGTGGGCCGGGAAGTATTGGACTCCCGCGGCAACCCAACCGTGGAGGCCGAGGTTGCGCTGAGCGACGGCAGCATTGGCCTGGCACTGGTGCCATCGGGAGCGAGCACCGGCAGCTATGAAGCGTTGGAACTGCGCGACGGAGATGCGGCCCGATTCGGCGGCAGCGGGACGCTGAATGCCGTCGCCAACGTCAACGCCCGCATCGCTCCCGCCCTGGTCGGCGTGTCTCCGTTCGATCAGGCCAACGTTGACCGTCGCCTCAACGAACTGGACGGCACCGATGATAAGAGCAGCCTGGGCGCCAATGCCGTGCTCGCCGTATCGATGGCGACGGCGCGGGCGGCGGCGGTTGCTGCGTCGGGCGGCTCGTTGTGGCGGTATCTGTCCAACGGAGGCTCGGACTCTTTACCGTCGGACTCTTTACCGTCGGACTCTTTACTGGAAGTAAGCCTGCCGGTGCCTCTGCTGAACATTCTCAATGGCGGACGCCACGCCTCAAACTCCGCCGATGTGCAGGAGTTTATGGTAGCGCCGGCCGGGTTCGACCGGTTCTCCGATGCACTGCGCGCCGGTGTTGAGATTTACCAGTCGCTCAAGTCCATACTGCGCGCCGGCGGACATAACCTGAATGTTGGCGACGAGGGTGGGTTTGCGCCGACTCTGCCGTCCAACCGGGATGCCATCGAAGTGGTGCTGCAGGCGATTGAGTCCGCCGGGTACACCCCCGGCAAGCAGGTGTACATCGCGCTGGACGTTGCCGCATCCGAACTGTGGAATCCAGAGACCTCTCAGTATGACCTGGAACGGGAAGGCACCTCGCTGACCGCTGAGCAGCTGGTGGATTTGTACGCCGGCTGGTGCCGCGAATATCCCATCATCAGCATTGAGGACGGGTTGTTCGAGGATGACTGGGATGGCTGGGCAACGCTGACGCGGCGGTTGGGTTCCGAGGTGCAGTTGGTGGGGGATGACCTGCTGGTAACCAACATTACCCGCCTGCGCCGGGGCATCGACGCTGGCGCCGCCAATTCCATCCTGCTGAAGCCCAACCAGATTGGTACGCTGTCGGAGACCGCCCAGGCGCTGTCCATGGCCCGTGCGGCCGGCTGGACTGCCGTGATGAGCCACCGTTCCGGAGAGACGGAAGACACCACCATCGCCGACCTGGCAGTGGCTTGGGACGTGGGCCAGATTAAAACCGGAGCGCCGGCCCGGTCAGAGCGCGTTGCCAAGTACAACCGGCTGCTGCGGATTGAGGCCGAGTTGGGCGCTGATGCGCGGTATGCGGGGAGGGAAGTATACGGGCGATTGGGGGCGGCGGTGTAACGCCGAAGTTAACGAATTGCGCCCACGCAGGGTTGCCGGATGATATAATCGCCACCGCCGGGGCGCCCCATCCACCCGATTGACCCGGCGCTGGGGCAGTGCGTAAATCGCGCCGTTTCGCCTGTCACAACCAACACTACTGACGGGAGGGCACACCGGTATGGTAACGCGCATTGGGATCAACGGATTTGGCCGCATCGGGCGGTTGGTGGCCCGGGCTGCCCTGTCTCCCACCTACCATGATCGGCTTGACCTGGTCGCGGTCAATGGTCTAGGAGAAACGGAAACCGCTGCTCATCTGTTCAAATACGACAGCACCTATGGGCCATACGCCGGCACGGTGGCCGCCGACAACGGGAATCTGGTTATCGACGGCAAAACCATCCGAATGTTCCAGGAGTCTGAACCGGCCAACATTCCCTGGTCGGAAATGGATGTTGACATCGTGGTGGAATGCACCGGGCGCTTCACCGACGCGGCCCAGGCCGTTGCCCATATCGAGAGCGGTGGCGCCGATAAGGTCATCATCTCGGCTCCGGCCCGCGGCGCTGACGCCACCATCGTGCTGGGTGTCAACGACGAGGTGTATGACGGGCAGGAACATCGGGTCATCTCCAACGCGTCCTGCACCACCAACTGCTTTGCGCCGATGGTCAAGGTATTGCACGATGCGTTCGGTGTGGAGCGGGGGCTGATGTCGACCATTCACGCTTACACCAACGACCAGAGCATTCTGGACCGCAATCATCGGGATTTGCGGCGCGCGCGCGCCGCAGCGCAGAACATTATCCCCACCAGCACCGGCGCGGCCCGGTCGGTGGGAGTCGTGCTGCCGGAGCTGGAAGGCAAGCTGCACGGTATTGCTTACCGCATCCCCACATCGATTGGTTCCGTAACGGATTTCGTGGCCGATCTGAAACAATCGGTCAGCAAGGAAGAGGTTAACGCCGCCTTCCGGGCCGCGGCTGACGGGTCCATGAAGGGCATCCTGGAATATACGGAAGACCCCATCGTCAGCTCCGACATTCGGGGCAACACGCACAGCTGCATTTTTGACGCGTTGAGCACCATAGTGCTGGATGGCAGCATGGTGAAGGTGATGGGTTGGTACGACAACGAGTGGGGCTATTCCTGCCGCACCGCTGACCTGTGCTGCATGGTGGGCAGTCTGGGCGGCTGACGGATTTGCGCCTCCGCTTGGGTATCGTGGCCCCCCTGCGCCGGCGGTGGGGGCCAAATTTGCTGTTGGCGGCGCTGCTGTTGACGGCGTTGTCGCTGCGCCTCTACGGTATAGATTGGGACGACGGCCACGGGTTCCATCCCGACGAGCGGTCTTTTTACCTGCGCGCCGACGATATGTTCCGGACGCTGACCGCCGGCCCGGGACACGAACGCTGGTTGGCGGAATGGCCGGGCATGGAGTCCGGCATCCCCGGCTGGCGGGCTTTTTGGTCCGCAGAGCGCAGCCCGCTGAACCCCCACTGGTTCCCCCTGGGCAGTGTACTCATCTATGCGATGGTACTGGTGCGGTCGGTGGCGGAGCCGTTCACCGACTGGGGCGCGCTGGATCTGCGGTTTGCCGGACGCACGCTGGCCGCATTGGCGGATACCGGCTCGGTGGCGATGATGTACCTCATCGGTCGCCGGATGTACGGGCGATGGACGGGATTATTGGCCGCCGCACTGGTTACGTTCGCGGTGATCCACATCCAGCACGCCCATTTTTACCGGCCGGAGCCGTTTACGATACTGACATCACTGGCGGCGTTGTGGGCGATGCTGCGGTTTATTGACGCTGGACGGGACGGCCGGCGGGCGCGCGACGCCGCATTGCTGGGCGCGCTGGTTGGGCTGGCCATGGCGCCCAAGGTGTCGGTTGCGCCGATGCTGGCTCCGCTGGCGCTGTCATTTCTGTGGGTGGCCAAAGACCGGGCCGGTGGGCGCTGGTCTGACCTGACGGTGCCGGCGGCGGTGCGCATGGCTCCGCTGCTGCTGTTGTCCGGAGGGTGCGCGCTGGCGGTGTTTGCCATCACCACGCCGTATGCGCTGCTGGACTTCGGGACGTTCATCGGAGACATCAAACAGCAAACGGCCATGGCACGGGACGCGTGGGTCTTCCCGTTTGCGCGCCAATACATCGAGACCCCAGCCTTTCTGTACCAGATTCGGCAAGTGGCAGTTTGGGGCGTGGGACTGCCGTTGGGGATAATGCTCTGGCTGGCCGCCCCGTTCACGGCGTGGCTGGCCTGGCGAGGCGGCCGGACGCAACGGGGCGACCTGCTCCTGCTGGCGTGGGCCGTTCCCGCGTTGGTGTTTCTGGAATTATTTGAGGTCAAATTTCTGCGCTACGTGTTCCCGCTGGCGCCGTTCTATCTGCTGCTGACGGCCCGGATGCTGACGGCGGCAATCTCGTGGGGGCGGGAAAGTCGCCGGCGGGCGGTGGTCGCAGCGCGGTTCGAGCCTGACGATGCACCCTTCTCGGAGGAATGGCACGCCACGCCGCCCACGGTGGGCGACGATGTGATTTTCGACGAACCGCTGGTTGGCGATGCGCCGTTTTCGGAAGAGTGGCACGCGACACCGCCGTTGGCCGGGGCGGCGGTGTCGTCATTGCCCTCGCCACAGGCGCCCCGGATGCCGTCCACATTGCGCCGCTGCGTTGGCCGGTGGGCGCTGCCGGCTGGCGTTGCGTTGTTGGTCGCAGCGCTCGCTGGCGCCGTGCTCTATGCGGTTGCCTTCGTCGGCATCTACTCCCGCCCGCACACTGCGGTAACCGCCTCCGAGTGGATCAACAACAACGTGCCGCAGGGCTCGCGGATTATCAACGGCGGTTCGTTCTGGGACGAGCGGCTTCCAGATCTGGGTCGGTATGATGTCTGGACGTTCCCCGCTTACCATCCTGACGATGACGCCACCAAGCTGCCTGAGTTGGTGGATCGCCTGGCGGCCAGTGATTACATCGTCTTTTACTCCAACCGTGCCTATGGGTCAGTGTCCCGGCTACCGGAGCGATACCCTCAGACTGCGGCGTTCTACCGGCAGTTGTTCGCCGGAAAGTTGGGCTATCGGCTGGAGCGGGGGTTTACCTCGTACCCGTCGTTGGCTGGGGTGTCCCTGCGCGATGACCCCTACGGGCGCGCCGGATTGTCTGCGCCGCCGTTGGCTGGCACTGACGCCGATGACGGACAGCCGGGCGGCCTGATCGTCAACCTGGGTTACGCTGATGAGAATGTGATCGGCTACGACCATCCGCAGGTTCTGGTATTTCGCAATGTGGAGCGATTTTCAGTAGAATATTTGGGCGAGCGGATTGCCGCCGGCGAGTCGCCTCCCGCCGCCGCCGCACCCTTGATGCTGTCTCCCGACGCGCTGGCTGCCCAACGGAGCGGTGGAACGTGGTCGCAGGTGTTCGACCGGGATGGATGGCCGGCCCGGATGCCCGCGTTAGCCTGGCTGCTGGTCATCGAGCTGATTTGCCTGGCTGCGTTCCCGTTGACGTGGTGGCTGATGCGGTCGCTGCCCGACCGAGGAATCCTGCTGGCAAGGGTCGTGGGCCTGCTGCTGGTGTCCTGGGTGGCCTGGCTGCTGGTGAGCGCCGGTGTGCTGCAGTTTTCGGCCGGCACAATTTGGCTGGCATTGCTCATCGTCGCCATTCCGTCCGGGTTGGTGCTGTGGCGGCAGTGGCGGCAGCTGCTGGATTGGCTGGGGCGTCGCTGGCGGCTGGTGGTTACCGCCGAAGCGCTGTTCCTGCTGGCGTATCTGGGGTTTCTGCTCATCCGGGCCGCCAATCCCGATTTGTGGCACCCGTGGCGAGGCGGCGAGAAGCCGATGGAGCTGGCCTATTTCACCGCCGTGGCGCGCTCGACGGTGTTCCCGCCCTATGATCCCTGGTTCTCCGGCGGCTACCTGAACTACTACTACTGGGGCTACTTCATCCTGTCAGTACCGATGCGGCTGACCGGAATTCCGCCGGCCACTGCGTTCAACGTGGCCGTACCGCTGCTGTTTGCGCTGACGGCTACCGGTGTGGGTTCGCTGGTTTACAACCTGGTGGCGGCAGCGGGTGGTTCAGCCGGAGGTGGCCGCCAGCCGGTCGGCCGGCGCGGATTCAGCAGATTTTTGCGGTGGATGCCGGGCGGCGCTCTCATCGCCGGTGTCGGCGCCGCGATCATGGCGACGGTGGCTGGCAACCTGGACGGCGTTGTGCAGCTGGCGCAGCTGGCCAAATCGAGATCGGAAGGCGTGGTAGTAACGCTGGCCAATTTCGACTTCTGGCGCAGCAGCCGGGCAATACCGGTCCTGGACGACTTTGCACCTTCCAGACTGACGCCCTGGATTGAAAGCCGAGATTGGGTTGAAACCGGGTTCCATATTACCGAGTTTCCCTTTTTCACCTTTTTGTTCGCCGACCTGCACGCGCACATGATGACGCTGCCGTTCGCCGCACTTGGGCTCGCCCTGGGGTTGAACCTGCTGCTGGGCCTGGCCCGCCGGCGAGCGTGGCGGGACCCCTGGGCGTGGATTTGCGCGGCCGGGCTGGGCCTGGCGGTGGGCAGTCTGTGGGCAATCAACTCCTGGGAGTATCCGGCCTATGCCCTGCTGGTGGTCGGAGTGTGCGCGGCGGCGGCGTGGTTAGCTCCCGGTCCAGTAAGAACTCGGCTGTGTTTCGGGGGCGCGCTGGCAGCAACGGCGTTGGTGGTTAGCTACGCGGCTTTCTGGCCGTTTCATGCGACGACGGAGACCTTCGGCACGGGAATTGAGCCGACGCGATGGCGCACCCCGCTGGCCAATTTCCTGCTGATTCACGCCCTGTTGCTGCTGGGCGCGGCGGCGTTGCTGACGGCGACGTTGCCCCGAGTGGCGGCTCCGGTAATCAATCGACTGCGAGGAGGCGGGCGGTTGCCAGCGCACCACCAATGGATTCTGGCTCTGGTGGGACTGGGCATCGTGCTGACGCTCTATCTATGGGCGGCCGGTTATCTAACCGCCGGCTTGCTGACGATTGCACTGTCGTTGACCGGGTGGGCGTTGCTGGCGGCGGTGTTCGCTGCCGAGTCGCCGCACCGCCGGTCGGATGTGATGGCTCTGGGAATGCTGGCGCTGGCGCTGGCGGTTGGCATCGGTGTGGAGATACTGCGGGTGGAAGGCGATATCGCGCGGATGAACACCGTGTTCAAGTACTATCTGGTGGCGTGGCTGCTGTATGCCGCCGTTGCCGGTTACGGGTTCTGGCGAGGCTGGAGCAGTTCGGCTGGAAACCCGGCGCGCCTGCAACGCGGCGTTCGGCTGGTCTTGGCTGGCGCGGTGGCGATTATCGCGGTTGGTGTACTGGTGTACCCGGCGTTGGCGACTCCGGTGCGGATTAACGACCGGTTCGGTGAAACCCCGTTGACGCTGAATGGCACCGCCTGGATGCCGGAGGCGGTGCACTGGGAACGTGAAACGCCCATCACGCTGCGCTGGGATGCCGACGCCATCCGCTGGTTGCAGGACAACGTTGCGGGCACGCCGGTGGTGCTGGAAGCTCACGGCGACCAATACCGCTGGAATGGCCGCATCTCGGTGTACACGGGCTTGCCAACGGTGTTGGGCTGGCCGTGGCATCAGACCCAACAGCGCAATGACCCTGATGTGGTGCGTGCCCGCGCATCTGACATATCCCAAATGTACAACAGCCCCGACCGGGCGGAGACGCAGCGTTTGCTGGCTGAGTATGGCGTAGCGTATATTGTGGTTGGTGACTTGGAACGCATCTATTACCGACCGGAAGGCATCGCCAAGTTTGACGCTATGGCGGCTGACGGCGACCTCGATCTGGTGTACGCGAACGAGGGCACCAGCATATACGAAGTAAGTGAGCGCTGATATTTATGGGATCTGAATTGGTGCCGTTCATACGGGACATCGCAATCATCGTGATGGCAGTGGTGGTCATTGTGCTGTGCGTCACGCTGCTGACCATGCTGCTAAAAACCTACCCGAAGGTGCGCCGGGCTACCCGCAACTTCGAGACTGCGTCGTCGCTGGTGGTGGATGCGGCATCCAGAATTTCCGGAATTGTGAGCTTGGGCAGCGAATTTGCCGGATTGATTTGGGGTCTTTTTGATCGATTCAGAACACGGGGCGGCGAAGTGGCGGAAGACGCAGACGAGGACGGGAATTCGGCGCGGAGGTAACCGGCAGATTGCTCGGTTCGGCTGAGTCCGCGGCACGAAGCGCGCGTGCTGTTTTGACCCGTTGCGGTGGTTGCCATATAATCGGCAACACTGCGCCGTAGTAGACAATCTCGCCGGCGCCGGAGGTAACACCGTGGCCATTGAATCTGTCCGAGTCGGCTTGATTGGAGCCGGCCGCAATACTCGCGACCGGCATATACCCGGTTTCCAGACTGTCGCCGGAGTTGAAATCGGCGCAGTCGCCAACCGCAGTCGGGCATCGGGTCAGCAGGTAGCTGACGCCTACAACATTCCCACCGTGTACGACGATTGGGAAGAATTGCTCGAAGACGAGAGCCTGGACGCCGTTTGCATCGGCACCTGGCCCTATATGCACCGCACACTGGCGATTGCGTCGCTGGCAGCGGGCAAGCACGTGCTGTGTGAGGCTCGCATGGCGATGAACGCCGGCGAAGCCCACGAGATGCTCGCCGCAGCGCAGGCATCGCCCACACTGGTGGCGCAGATTGTGCCGTCGCCGATGACCTTTGGCATTGACGACTTGCTCATCCGGCTGGTGTCGGAAGGGTTTCTCGGAGAACTGGTGTCCGTGGACGTGCAATCTCAGACCGGCTTTGCCGACCTGGACGGCCCTCTGCACTGGCGGCAAGACCGGGACTTGAGCGGGTTCAACATCCTGAACATGGGCATCTGGTACGAGGCGATGATCCGGTGGGTGGGCCGGGCCACCCAGGTAATGGCGATGACCCGGATTACGGTGCCGCATCGCAAGGATGATGACGGGAACTGGCGTTCGGTTACCGTACCGGACACGGTGGACATTCTGGCCCGGCTGGCGAACGGAGCCAACGCCCGTCTGAAATTCAGCGCCTGCGCCGGGCTGTCCCCCGGCAATTCGGTGTGGCTCTACGGAACCGAAGGCACAATCCACGTCGACAGTCAGTGGCGGGTTTTCGGTGGCAAACGGGGCGACTCGGAACTACAGGAAATCGCCAACCCACCGGAAAACCGCTACGGCTGGTCGGTGGAGCAGGAGTTTATCGCGTCCGTGCGCGACCGGACGCCGGTGATGCGCACGCCGTTCAACATCGGTGTGCACTACATGGAATTCACTGAAGCCGTAACCGCCAGCGCACAGAGCGGCGAGGCCATTCCGCTGCCGTTGTAACCGACTGGCCAGCGCCGCGAAACGTAGGGGCGACTTGATCAGTCGTCCCTATGCGTTGCGTCATCTACACCGGCATTCAGCAGGGTTTCAAGTTCCTCCGGCGTGACGCTGAAAGTCGACGAGCCGGTAGCAGCGTCCTGAACAACGACGCTGTGCAACACCTTACGCACTCGCCGCGCTTCGTCCCGTCTTCCTTCTTCTCGTATCTTTTCCCGCACTGCCCTTCGGATTTCCGACCTTTTCTCAAACAATTTCCGTCCTCCGTCAAACAGGCCAGCCAGCGGTATCACAAAAGCCCAATACAGCCGCGTTACAGCGGTTTCAAAATACTGGAATGCCCGAATATCCGCCCCGGCGAACTCCTCCAGAACTGCGATGCTGACGCAACCAACTATGGCAAACCCGGCGACCTGCCACCAGATGCCTCGTTCGGATAGTTCGTTGGGCAATCCTGATGCTCTCATTTTAGCATTGGGAAGGGCCGCTCTGGATGCTAGTGGTCCAACAGTAACTGTTCACGTTTGAGGGGACGGCAACGGTTTGCTTTGGAAATTCGTGCTTGGCTGCCCCTCCACAATAGGCCGAATAGTCGGCAGATCCCCGCAACTCTGAACAGTTACCTCCAACAGGCAGGCGATGACCTGCGGCGCGGCGATGGCAGCCCGATCTGACAGCTCGGCGTCGGTGAGGGTTACGATGGGGTGTTCGATAACTGCTACCCGATATTCAGGGTCGCCGCGCATTCGCGACATGGCGCGGGCCTGGCTCACGAATGGTCTGGTGGTCAGCACGGTGGATGGGATGCCCAGCAGTTCGGTCTCCATTGCGTCGTGCACACTGCACGCGGTGCAGGATCCTCATTCCGCCGTAGCGTGAATCGCCACGTCGATGCTGGACGCCGTGCGTTGCAGGTCTTCAATGCGGGCCGGCCACTGCCACCCGCCCTTGTTGTGCTCCACAACGCCGGCGATGTCATAACGCTCGCCGATGATGGCCGCGATGCGCCGGAGCAGGTCTTCGGAGTGAGGCTTGTTGTTGGTGAATAAGCCGATGACCTTGCCATCCAAAGTGGCGGGCCGCTGGGCAATCCGCGCCGGCGCCGGGGGCGCGTCATCCCTGGGGTCGAGGGTGGTTATTGGTGCGTTTGGCGTTGCCATGTGTAACCTCCTGGCGTGCAATGTGGCAATCAGGTTAGTGGTTGGGTATTGAAACCTGGCGGGTGACCGAGCGGCTGCTGCCCCAGGTGTTGATCAGGCTGATGAAGGCGCCGGCCATGCCGCCACCGGGCAGCACGGTAATCCGGTCGGCTTCAGCGACCACCGGGATGGGCTGGTCGGAATCGTCCGGTGCGTTGGTGCGCCGCCAGCGCGCCCATTCCGATGCGGGTAAATGGGTGGTTTCGTGCAGGAATTCGGCAACCTGCCGCCGGGTCCAGCCGGCTTCGGCGATGTGCAGCATGGCTTCTGGGCTGATGACGCAGATGACTTCGGTGGAATGGGGGCCGAAGGCCAGCATGGCGTGGGCGACTGTGGTCAGGAAGCCCGCCGGGTCGCGGTCGCCGTGGAGAGTCACTTGCAGCGGCGCCAGCGTCGCAAAGGCGGTGACGATGGTGGAGTCATCGCCGAAACCTTTTTCGGCGGCCAGCGACGGCCACGGGCTGACGGCCAGATTCTCCGGAAAGCAGAAGCCGATTTTGCCCGGATGCCCGAAGGTGCTGTTGTCCATGACGATGGGCACCGAGCCGTAGAAGTTGGCCTTGAACAAGTTGACCGCACGACCGATGGCGGCGTTGGCGCGGCTGCCGTTGCCCATCATCTCGACGCCGGCGTTCATTCCGATGGCGTCGGCGTAGGGGCCGCTGACCACGGTCAGGACGGTTGCGCCGTTGGTTGAAGTGCTGCTGGCATGGAGGTTGAAAGCGCGTTCGGCGATGGCAGAAATTGACGCCATCACCACCGGGAAGTGTTCGGGCAGGCACCCGGCCATTACGGCGTTGACCGCAGCCTTGCCGGCGGTGAATCGTTTCTGCCGGATGACCTCGGTGCCCAGATCGTGGTCGGCGCCCACACCGGCGTAGTCCAGCATTTCCTGCACGCTCTGGACGGTGGGCGGGATGATGGGCAAGCCATCGGTGAGGCCGTTGGCGTAGTAATACTCCTGCGCCGCGGGCCAGTCGTCGAATTGAAGCGATGGGCTAATGCCGACGGTATTCCGGGTAGTCATAAGCGGGCCTCTCAAACGTGAGCACAGTTATTGGCATGGACGGTTATTGCATGGATGGACAGGATGAACGGGATCTGCCTGGATTGAGGACTGACTGCGTTCACCGGCGCGCGCTGCCCTGCCGGTAGTCGGGGCCTTCCAGGGGCAAGTTCGTTACTACCAGGGAGTCCTGCAAGCGTGAGGCGATGCGCGGTCGGTCGGCGGCAATGTCGGCCAGGCGATTCGACGTCGTGACGATGGTGGGCAGCCGCTCCTCGTAACGATAGTTAATGATCTGAAAAAGCTTGTCCTCCGCAAAGGGAGTGCTGCGCTCGGCGCCCATATCGTCCAGCACGAGGAAATCGGCCATGCGAATGCGGAGCAGCAAGTCGTCGTGGGTTATGGGGCTGTCCGGGTTAAACGTGGCGCGCAGGTAGTCCAGCAGGTCGGCTACGGTGGCGAAAAAAACGTCATCGCCCTGGCTTTCTCTTTCGACCGCAGCGGCCACGGCCAGGTGGGTTTTGCCCACTCCGAAGGGGCCGGACAGGTTTAGCCAGCCGGCGGGTCGTTCCACCCACCGCTTGATGTACCCGTGGATTCCGGCGAGGGAAGCACATTGCTCCCTGGTAAGTTGGCCGTTGCCGTCGGTGTGGAACGAGTCGAAAGTCATGCGGCGGCGCATATTCGGAGGAACGTCACCGGCCATGCGGGTCAGGGTTTCGCCGTGCCGGCCCAACTGGTACAGACGGGAGAATCCGTCTACGGAGGCCAATCGGGACCGCAAAAACTCGTCCGCCCGGTTTGGGTCGCCGCGCACGGTGATTACCGTAGGCAAACGGGAGGAATGGCGGTGGGCCAGCAGCTGGAACAGTCGATCCTGTCCCCAGGGCGTGGCCGGATTGGTGGGCAGGTCATCCAGAATCAGGAGCGGAGCGTTGCGAACCTGCTCGAACTGGTCAACGAAGGTCAGCTCTTCGTCATCGTCAAATCCGCCTCGCAGGTAGTCCAGCAGGTCGGCGGCGGTGACGAACAGCGCGGGTTGGCCCAACTCAATCTGACGGTTGGCGATGGCGGCGGCGAGATAGGATTTGCCGCTGCCGCTGGGCCCGGCGAATGAAACCCACCCGCTGGGTTGTTCAGCGTACTCGGCGGCGGCGTCCAGCGCAGCGGCAAAGGCTCTGCGATTGGCCGGGTTGCTGATGTAGCGGTCCGGATCGGCGGCGGCCAGCGTGAACTGGCGCAAGGGGCCCAGCTTGCTATAGCGTTCCAGCGCGGCGGTGCGGGTGGTTGCGTCGGCATCCCCTTGCTGACAACGGCAAGGAAACGCCTGCCCGAAGTCTGGATGTCCAACCGGCACGTCGTGAGACAACCAGCCGGCGCCGTTGCAAATGTGGCAGTCGCTAACTGCCGGTGGCCTCGCGTTGGTCGGCATCGGATTCCCAGGGTAATCGGCCGCCATAAAGTCGTCGGACTTCTTCAACGTATCCGGTGCGGCTATCCGGCGCAGAATCGCGCCCAGGTTTTCCATGCTCATGGTGCTGGTCTCGTTGGCGGTTGCGTGATGCGATGGTTTCGGCGGGACGCCCTTCCTGGAGCCATCGGCGCAGGATGGCAACGACGTACTGCCAATTGCGGGCGTTGTGCTCGGCGGCCAGGTCGAATGCTGCTTCGATCCAGGCCGCCGGATATTCTTCCTCGGCGGCCACCAGTTGTTCACCGACGTTGTGCCCGATAGCGCCAATGTGCCGTTCGTAGAGAGTGAAAATATTGGCAATTCGGCCGGCCGGCCGGCGCGTGGGTTGATAATCCAACTGGTGAACCGCTGCGGCTTTGATGTCCACACTTTCGGGCGGCAGGGGCTGCAATCCTGACTTGGCCAGATACTGCTGGCAGTCCTGGTCGTTGATGAATATGCGGATGTCGCCGTCTTGCCGAATTGCGGACAAAGTTGCGCGGCGCAGGTTGGCGGCCAGTGCGGTGCGGATGGCCGCGTCGGGAGTGGCGATGCCGTCGGTTTCGGTGGCGCTGGATTGCCGCAACACCGCATCGTCCAGCAGTTCGACCAGTCCCAACGACGGTGGAATGCCGCGGCGGGTGGGTTGCTCGGCCAGCAGCGCGGCGACCCGGAGCGCCAGTTTCAGCTCGGCAAGGTTGTCGATTTGGGCCAGCGTTGAACCAACCAGGTTGGCCGGAATGGGGATGCGGCGGACGCTGGTTTTTTGGTGGGGTGGGTCACCGGCTGCTGGCGGCATCTAGGCGACGGACTCCTGATAGTGGGCCAACTGGTCGAAGCGCATCAGCGTGTCGCGGAAGTACAGATGCAGGCTGCCGGTGGGCCCGTGGCGGTGCTTGGCTACGATCAGCTCGGCAATGTTGCGGGGGTAGGGACGGCCCGGCGCGTGCTGTTCCCATTCCTCTTCGGTATAGTTTTTGTCCTCGCGGTAGATGAACATCACCACGTCGGCGTCCTGCTCAATGCTGCCGCTATCGCGCAGGTCGGAAAGCTGGGGGCGATGGCCGGGGCGGTTTTCGACCACGCGGCTGAGCTGCGAACAGGTGAATACCGGCACGTTCAAGTCGCGAGCCATGCCTTTCAGCGACCGGGAAATCTCGCTGATTTCCTGCACCCGGTTTTCCCCACCGCCGCGCCGCCGGTTGGAACCCTCGATGAGTTGGAGGTAATCGACCACGAGGAAATCCACGCCGTGCTCCAACTTGAGACGCTGTGCCTTGCTGCGCATTTCAACGACGGACTGGAAGGGCGTATCGTCCACATATATGGGCAGGCCGGACAACACGCCGACCGCATTTGCCAAAACACCTTCGTCCTGCTCCGAGTACAAGCCCAGCCTGAGCCGATGCGCGTCGATGCCGGTTTCAGCGGCCAGGATACGCATGGCAATCTGTTCCCGGCTCATCTCCAGGCTGAAAATGCCGCAAGTTTCACCGTTTTTGGCCGCGTTAACACCTACGTTCAGGGCCAGGCTGCTTTTCCCCAACGCCGGACGAGCGCCTACAATCAGCAAATCGGATCGCTGCATCCCGCCTAACAAACTGTCCAAATCGTTGTAGCCGGTTTGTAAGGGCAGGCCCGCCGCTTCCGCGACATCAGCGACATCGCCCAGCAAGTAAGGGTCAAGCAGGGTGGATAGAGGTACGAAACCCCGGTTGGTGTCGGTGGGCTGAACGGTGAAAATCACTTCCACCGCCTGGCGAATGGTCTCGTCGGCGTCGGTGTTGTCCTCGAAGCCGAGTTCGACGATGCGATTGCCGGCGTCGATGAGGCGACGTTTCACCGCCGTATCGGCGACGATCCCGGCGTAGTATTCAACATTGACCGAAGTGGGAGTGCTGGAGATTAGCTGACCCAGATACGCCGGGCCGCCCACCTGTTCCAGCCGGTCCTGCCGGTCCAGTTCACGGGCGACGGTAATTGGGTCGATGGCATCCTGCTGGCCGAAGAGCGCGATGCAGGCTTCGTAGCAGAATCGATGGCGGGCGCGGTGAAAATCCTCCGGTTGAATCAGCGACAGGACTCGGTGCAGAGCCTCGCCGTCGATGAGCAGGCCGCCCAGCACTGCTGCTTCGGCGTTGTGGTCGTAGGGAAGCTGGCGTTCGCTGTACTGGGTGACCACCACCGTCAGCTACTCCTCAATAGTTGCCACCACGTTGACGGTTGCCGTAATCTCGCTGGAAAGCGGGAGGGAAACCTCGTACTCGCCGGGTTCCCGAATCGGTTCCATGGCATTGGTGAAGCGCCGGTCAATCTCACGGCCCAGCATTTCGCCAATCGCATCGGCGACGCGCAGGCCGCTGATGGTGCCGTAGTAGCGCCCGGTGGGGGTGATGCGGCCGGTAACGGTTACGGTAAGATTGTCCAGGGCTTCTGCCAGCTCTTCCATAACCTGGGTTACCCGGGCCCGCTGCGCGTTGCCTTCCTGTCTGACTTTATCCAGCCGTTTCAGCGTTTCAGCGCTGGCGAGTTCGGCGAGACCCTTGGGCAGCAGGTAGTTGCGGGCGTAGCCGCGGGCAACTCGCTTGATTTCACCCGCACGGGCCTGGTCGGGAACATCCTTCAGGAACAACATCATCATGGTGAGAGCCTCTCATTGGGTTGGCCGGCCGGCCGGTATTGGCCCGGCGGCACAGATTGCGTGGTAAAGAGCGGCTCCCCACCGGGCAGCGGGTCCACTCTCTTTCGCCCTCATTATAGACTATCTGCCACAGCGTAGAAACAACGCAGCGGTCAGGGCCAGGGCCTTTTCAAAGTCGTTGCCATTGGGAACATTATTTTACCGGGATGGACAGGATAAACGGGATGGACAGGATTTTTCTGATTAAGGGCGCGTGGATTCCGGCTTGCGTCAGAATGACGGACTAACTTTGGAAAGGCCCTGGTAAGCGCGCGACGATTCGGGGAATTGACTACGAACGGTCAGCCAACTACGCTGGGGCAGGTCAGACCGACAACTAACCTGCCATACGTGCGGTACGATATGTGCAGTACGAGGGGCGGCAAGCGGCAGGTTCCGAAAGATGGAGGCGCAAATGTCATTTTGTGAGGAGATAGAACTAGAATCGGCAGCCCAACGCGAGGCGATGGCAAACCATCCCTTCGTTCGGGGTATCGGGGACGGGACGTTGCCGATGGATCGGTTCCGGCATTTCATCACTCAGGATTACGTTTACCTGGTGGATTTTGCCCGCTGCCTGGCATTGGCGGCAGCCAAAGCGCCCGACCTGCCGACAATGAGCTGGTTTGCCCGCGCGGTGGATTACATCCTGAACACCGAGATGGACTTGCATCGTTCCTATTGCGCCGGGTTCGGCATCACTGAGGCCGAGCTGGACGCAACGCGGCACGCGCCGACGACGTACTCGTACACCAGCTACCTGCTGCGAGTCGCCCACCAGGGCACTTTCGGCGAGCTGGTGGCCGCGCTGATCCCCTGCATCTGGGGGTACTGGCAGGTGGGCCGGCGGCTGGCCGACCAGGGCGAGCCGGAGAATGCTCCGGGCTACGCGGAGTGGATACGTATGTACGCGGCGCCCGGGCAACAGGCGGTGGCCGAAGAATCCCGGGTGATTTGCGACCGCATTGCCGCCACCGCCGGGTCTGCCGAAATCGCGGCGATGAAAGAAGCCTACATCACCTGCACCCGCTATGAGCAGGCGTTCTGGGAAATGGGGTGGACACTACAGGACTGGCCGGTGTAGGTGGCATCGTGGGGCGGTGATGCGAAGGCGGTAATGCGAAAGCGAAGTCCGGCAATGCGATTGCGATAAAAATGCAGCGTGATGGCTGGTCGGGGTGGGCAGATTCGAACTGCCGATCTCCTGCTCCCAAAGCAGGCGCCTTGCCGCTAGGCCACACCCCGACTCCGCGCCGGTCCCGGGTAATTCGACGGTAGGCGGCAACATCTCGAAGCAGGCGTCGACCCGGGTCGGTGGAGCAAGTACCCCCGCGGAGATTCGAACTCCGGTCTCTGGCTCCGGAGGCCAGCACTCTATCCACTGAGCTACAGGGGCACCTTAAATCGTACCACAGCAATGGCGCCGCCCGCCAATTCACTCGCACCGCAAACTGGCGTCGCCCTTACCGATGATTCCGCGCCACCCAAATCGCGGCGCCGTTTCTGATGAGGCAACAAAAAACGGCCCCGCCGGGAGCCGTTACGCGGATTAGGTTCAAGATATGTGGGAAATGGTAAGGGATATGGCGACCCCGATCGGATTCGAACCGACGATCTCTGCCTTGACAGGGCAGTATGTTAACCGCTACACCACGGGGCCAAGTTGCCGCGCAACCCGGAGATTGCACGTAGTCAATTCTATGGTGAGTAGGCTATGTCTGTCAAACCCCCACGGTTCGAAGATGCGATTTCGCTACTTAGCCTTCTGGTCGAATCCCCGATGTTATGGCTCTATCCACCTGATCAGCGCCGACTTTGCGAATCTCAGGTGCTCATCGGGGATTTCTCCTCTATATCCGGTAAAGCGTTCTCCGGTGGAAACCGATCTGGCTTGGTATGTGATGGCAAATCCCAGCTGTTCAGGATTCTCCAGGCTCACCGGGATGCTTTGCCTTGGGTCGGCACGTTGTCTGGGGTCTACTGCCAAGGCCGTTGCTATTCCAGTGTCCCGGTTCGATGTGAGGATCAGGAGTTCGCCCTCGTAACTGAGTCCACGGGCGTTTGGTATGGACGCGGACCATAGACTGCCCGGACGTACTTCCCTCCCCAAGGCTGTAGCGCACTCTTGATTGTCGTAATTGAGGTCTCGCGCCAGTCCGTCTTTGATCTCGTCGATTTCCTCGGGCGTAGCAGTGCCGAGGAAGCCTTTGATTTTCGTGATGTGAACCGACTTGATGTGGCGGACATTGGCGTGTGAATTCGTGTCTTCAATCTCCACGGCCCAATGTACTGGGTGGTTGGGCCGCGTACTGGTTAGAGGGAATACTATGGCGATGCCTGGGTTATCGATTAGGCTTTGCCGGCCCACTACGATTACGGGGTGTCCTCCGGCTAGCTCGTGCCCTTCCTGGCTGTGACCTTCGCACTCGTAGATGCACCCGGTGGTCACTTCGGCCATCGGGCCACTTCGTCGGTGTATCCGGCATCCGCGATGGCCCGGTCCCTCTCGATGGTGGTTGTGTCTGATACTTCCTCGGTAGCGACCGAGGCCATACCGTCCACGATGGCCAGGTAGAGTGCGGTAGCCGCCGTCTCGTAGATCTGGCAGGCGGCGTAGGCGCTGGCGAGGCTAATTTGTTCGTCGCTCAGGCCGGCAATCTGTGAGCTGAGCAGCTGGAAGTGTTGTGGTTCAGGCCACCGGTCCAAGAGGCTTTCGATGTCTTCTTTTGCTTCGGCGCACTCGCGAGCGGCAGAACGGAGAGAGGGTTTGGCGGTTTTCCCGATGCTCCCGGCAGTGGTTCGGGTTATGAGATGGATCGTATTGTCGTCGCATCCAGCTGTACCGAGGTACTGGATCCTCCTGTCGTTGCTCAGGGGCGCCATGAGCCGGCAGTGGGCCTTGGATAGGACTGCCCAAGCGGGTTCGGCGACTGACTCCGTATGGTCGCTATGCCTCTGGACGATGCCGGCGGTGGTTTCGAATGTTATTGCCGACGGCGAAGCGATTGGGATGGTCGTCACGATAGTTCTCCGCAGTGTCTCGGAAGTCTTGGGTTTATCTGGGGCTGTTGCGGCGAATTTTACTCTCATGCACTACGGGCAGCAATCTTCGTTCCAATCCTATGAGTAGCGAAATCCCCACGGTTCGGACGCTGGCGCTGGCCGGGTTTTACGGCTGGCGCCAATCCTGTATAGTTGGTGCAGTCATTTGCCGCGCCTAACCGGCCCCGGAGTTGGTAATGTCCACGCCTTCAGATGCTATATCGGGACTGCAACCGCTGCCTCTGCAAGGGCTGCGCGTGCTGGATGCTACGCATATCGTGGCTGGGCCCTATTGCGCCATGATTCTGGCCGATATGGGCGCCGAAGTCATCAAAATCGAACGACCCGGCGTCGGCGACCGGGCTAGGCTGAACGACCCCTGGGTTGATGGGCCGGACGGCGGTCAGGTCAGCGCGCGCTATCTGGGCGTGAACCGCAACAAGAAAAGTGTGGCCCTGGACTTGCGCGATCCGGTAGCCCAGCGCGCCTTCACCAACCTGGTGTCGGTATCGGATGTGCTGCTGGACAACTGGGGGCCCGGCGCAATGGAGCGGTTGGGGTTCGGCTACGACCGGCTGGCTGAAATTAACCCGGGCATTATCTACGCCAGCATTACCGGATACGGCGATAGCGACGGGTTGCGCGGCCCCTACTCCAACTGGCCGGCCAACAATCCCTGCGTGCAGGGCATGGGCGGCTGGATGGCGATGACCGGAGCGCCGGAGAGCGGCCCGCAGATGGTGGGCGACAATGTTGGCGATTCGGTGCCGGGCGTCTGGACGGCGCTGGGGGTGATGCTGGCGCTGGAATCCCGCCACAAAACCGGCCTGGGTCAGCACGTCGATATGGCGATGTACGATTGCATGGTGGCCCACACCACCAGCAGTATGCCGCTGTATCAATCCACCGGGCAAGTTACGACCACGGCGCGGGAGAATATGTTCTCGGCGCAACTGGCGCTGCGTGCCTCGGATGGTTACGTCGTGCTGGCCGGGGCGGGCGATGCCGACGACAAGTGGCGGGCGATGTGGAATCTCGCCGGCCGCCCGGAGTTGGCCGACGACCCGCGCTATCTGGGTCGCGGCGTTACCGGGCCGTTCTACTTCAGCCACATCGTGCCGGCCATCGAAGAATGGTCGCAGCACATACCCAAACGGGAGCTGAACCGGCAGCTGCTGGACTGCGGCTTTTCCATGGGCATCGTGCAGGACGCGGCCGACCTGGACGGCTGCGAGCATCTGGCGGTGCGCAATATGTTCATCGACAGCGGTGATACATACGGGCGCCCGTTCCGCACCGTGAACACGCCCGTGCAACTGACCGGATGTGTCGATACGCCGGCCAATCCGCCGCCGACGTTGGGTCAACACAATCGCGACGTGCTGTGTTCCATCGGCGGTCTCACTGACGAAGAGATGGATCGGCTCGTTGCCGAAGGTAAAGCGTAAACTGCGCCGGATGGCGGCGCGATTTTAGTTTCCGATAACACTGTACAGGAGAGACCACGACTGCGTATGTCCACTTTTCAGGCTCCCCGCGGCACCACCGACCGTCTGCCGGCGGAACAAAAATACTGGCGTTACATTGAGGGCAAGGCCGTTGACGTGGCCCGTCGGTTCGGGTACGGCCGCATCGACAGCCCCATGTTTGAGGACGCGCGACTGTTCGTGCGCGGCGTGGGCGAAGGCACGGACATCGTCGAAAAAGAGATGTACGTCTTTGAGGATCGGGGCGGCGACCAGCTCACACTGCGCGCCGAGGGAACGGCTCCGGTGTGCCGGGCCTATCTGGAGCACGGGATGCACAATCAGGCGCAGCCGGTGCGGCTGTATTACCTGTGCCCGGTGTTCCGCTACGAGCGTCCGCAGGCCGGCCGGTTTCGCCAGCACCACCAGTTTGGCGTAGAGGCCATCGGCGACGCTGATCCGTCGGTTGACGCCGAGGTGATCGAACTCGCGTGGACGCTGATGCACGACATCGGTTTGAGCGACATTACCCTCCTGACCAACAGCATTGGGGATGAAAACTGCCGGCCCGAATTCATTGCGGCGCTGAAGTCTTACTACGAGAAGTCGAGTGGACACCTTTGCCAGGACTGTCGCGTCCGTCTGGAGCGCAATCCGCTGCGACTGCTGGATTGCAAGGTGGAGACCTGCCGGGCGTTGGGCGAGGAAGCTCCCAAATCGGTGGAATGCCTCTGCGCCGATTGCCAGACTCACTGGGATCGAGTGCAGGCGTACCTGGCGGCCATCGGTGTGCCCAATCAGGTTGACCACCGGCTGGTGCGCGGCCTGGATTATTACACCCGGACGGTGTTTGAAATCCAGCCGGCGGTGGAGGGCGCACAATCCACCATCTGCGGCGGCGGGCGATACGACGCTCTGATCGAACAGCTGGGAGGCCGGCCGACGCCCGGCATCGGGTTCGGCAGCGGTATCGAGCGGCTCACCCTGAATTTGCAGCGGGCCGAATATCCGGTGCCGGAAGAGCCGGCCCCGCGCTACCTGATCGCCACCATCGGTGAGACGGCCCGCGTCTCCGGGGTCGCGCTGGCCAACCGACTGCGCGGCGTTGGCGTGGGCGCGATCCTGGCCAACGGCGGGCGGGCGTTGCGCGGACAGATGCGTCAGGCCAGCGCGCTGGGCGTGGAAGCGGTGCTGATTCTGGGCGATGACGAAGTGCGCGACGGAACGGTGGCAGTGCGCAACATGGTCACCTCCAGCCAGGAAGTCGTTGCGCTGGATGCCTTCGTGGAGAGTGCATCCGGGAGTTGAACGCCCCGGCAGGAACGCCACGGATTGAGCCGGCCTTTGGGCCGGCTTTTTTGTTGCTCGGCGCACCAATATTGGTTGAATTAAAAAATAGTGACCGGTGCGCTGTTGACGGTTGCGAACCGTATAATAGAACATATGTGCATCACACGGGCGACCCACACGGGCGACCGACCGGACGCCAACAGGAGCACACTATGAAAGCCAATAGCGACAGCGTATTTTCAGCAACCGCAGCGATAACCACGGTTCCCATCCCGGCCGGGGGACGCCGGATTTACTATCGCGGCTACTTGGTTCACGCCGAGATACCGTCCATTTGCTACGTAATCTACGGGCGCAATGCTTTGCACCAGCTGACCGAACTGGGCACGGTGCGCAGTTTTATGAACGCCATGCGCTGGGTGGACCGGCACCTCAATGAGATGCGGGAGTTGAAGTCGCTGATACCGGAATTTTCCCCGCTCAATAACGCCACCGCACCACACCGCCTCGCCGCCTGACGTGTCCGCAACCAGTCCAGACCGCCGCTCCGCCGGGACGCCCTCCGCTGGAACTACTCGCAGACCGGCTGCCGTTGTGCCAGAATGTTGCCATGCCGCCGCCGGAGAACACCATCAGCTACCGCCGGGTGGTGGATTTGAGCCATCCGTTGCGCCCCGGCATACCCCAGTGGCCCGGCGACCCGGCCGTGCGTTTCGATACGGTGGCAAAGTTGGGCCAACAGGGCTATTTCCTGCGCAGTTTCAGCATGGGAGAGCACACCGGGACGCATCTGTCATCGCCGGCCGCCTACTACGCGGACGGCGCCGGGCCCGAAGCTCTGCCGGCCGCGTCATTAGTGGCGCCGGCGGTGGTGATCGATGTCAGCCGCCAATCAGCCGCCGATCCGGATTATGCCCTGAGCGTGGCCGACATTGCCGAATGGGAGCAACGGCACGAGACGATTGCGCCCGGAGTCGTGGTGCTGCTGTTCACCGGCTGGCAACGGTTCTGGGCGCATCCGGAGCGATTTATCAACCGGGACGTACACGGCATCATGCACACGCCGGGCTTCAGCATGGCCGCCGCTCGACTTTTGCTGAATGACCGGAGAGTACACGGGTTGGCTACCGATGCGCCGGGAATTGACCCGGGCGTTGATGCCGGGTTATCCATCAGCCGGCTGGCGCTGTCCCAAGCCAGCCTGGTGCTGGAATGTGTCAACAACCTGGATCAACTCCCTCCCATTGGGACGACCATCGTTGTGGGTCGGCTCATGCTGGTGGGAGGGAGTGGTTCGCCGGCGGCGGTGTTGGCGTTGGCGCCGTAACTGCCCCGGCGAATACGTGGCTCAGGACTGCGACCGACCGGGTTAGAGGGCGCCGGCTCCGGCAGCGGCGCACGCTTCGTCTTCTTCGCTGGTGCCACCGCCGACGCCGCACGCGCCAACGACCTCGCCGCCCACGATGATGGGAACTGCGCCCTGGCCCATAATCATCTCGGCGCCGGAGCGTTGGCGGATGCCGGCCGGGGTGGGCGCATCGGCCCGGGCTTGCAACTCACCGCTAGGGCGGCCGAAAGCCGATGATGCAACCGCCTTGCCCTGGCATCCGTAAGCGGACGCCCAGATTGCGCCGTCCATACGCTGCAATCCAATCACCCGCCCGCCCGCATCAACGACGGCCACGCTCACCTTGATGTTCAGTTCTCCGGCCTTGGCCAGCGCCGCCGCCATAATCCGGTTGGTGTCCGCTAAAGTCAGTGCCATTTTCAATCCTCCTAAAATGTTACGCTACGGCCAATCGGCCACACGACATAATATGGCCGGCGAGTGCCGGCGGCAAGTGCCGTCGGAATCCATAAGGCTGTGCAAAACTGTCATTGCGAGCGTAGCGTGACAATTTCGATGAGGACGAACACTCGTTGGCGAACCGCCGTTGTTGCTACAACGACGGGATTGCCACGCTGCGCTCGCAATGACAAAGTGGGTGCCCGATGACAAGGTGGGTGCGGAATCGTTCTGGAAATCCCGGCCAATGCTATACTGAAACGCGATTTTGCCCACCGCCTTTGGAATGATGTTTTGTTGACCCGCCGAATCATACCGTGCCTCGACGTGGACGGCGGGCGCGTCGTTAAGGGAACCAGTTTCGTTAACCTGAGGGATGCCGGCGATCCGGCCGAACTGGCGGCCCGATATGATGCGGAAGGCGGCGACGAGCTGGTCTTCCTCGACATCACGGCCAGCAGCGACTCCCGGGACACCATGGTCAACGTGGTGCAGCGAGTTTCCGAGCAGGTGTTCATCCCCCTGACTGTCGGCGGGGGTATCCGCTCCATTGAAGACGTGCGGCGGATGCTGAACGCCGGGGCCGACAAGGTGTCCATCAACACGGCGGCCATAAACACCCCGGAGTTGGTAGCTCGGGGCGCCGGCCAGTTTGGCAGCCAGTGCATCGTGGTGGCAATTGACGCTCGCCGCGTGGTTCCTGGGGAAGCGCATCCGACGCCTGAAGATGTTTCGCTCGCCGTCGACGACTACTCCGGGTGGCAGGTTTTCACCCACGGCGGGCGCAATCCGACCGGTCTGGATGCGGTCAAGTGGGCGCGGCGCGCCGTTGCTCTGGGCTCCGGCGAGATTCTGCTCACCAGCATGGACGAAGATGGACAGCAGAACGGGTACGATCTCCGGTTGACCCGCGCCATCTCGCAGTCCGTGTCGGTGCCGGTAATCGCCAGCGGCGGGGCTGGCACCCTGGAACATCTATACGATGCTTTTGCCGGGGGCGAGGCCGACGCGGTGCTGGCCGCCAGCATATTCCATTTCGGGACTTACACCATTGCGGAGGCCAAAAACTACCTGGCCGGCCGCAGCATTCCCATGCGAATCTGAGTCCCATGAGAATCTGAGTCCGATGCGAATCTGAACCCGAATTCGCAGCATACACCGCACTAGCAATATGCACAGAGGTGGCAGCGACGATGAGCGCAATCACTACGGTGATTTTCGATATGTTCAACACGATTGCACAGGATGGCCCGCAGCTTTGGGAGCGCACGTTTGAAGACATAGTGCGCGACCAGCAACTGGACACCACCCCGGCGGCGCTGCGTCACGCCTGGAACACCGGCGCCGACAATTTCCGTGACCGACGCATCGCACCGGGGGCGCCCTTCATCTCCTACCTGGAGGGCTGGGCGGACGCTTTCGAGGGAGCCTTTCGCGATCTGGGTCTGCGCGGGGACGGGCGCGCCGCCTCCCAGAAATCCATCGACGACCTCGGTCAACGCGAACTGTGGGCAGATTCCCCGGAAGCCCTGAGCATAATCGGCCAGACTTGGCGCATGGGCATTGTTTCCAATGCCGATGACGCCTACCTGAACCCGGTGGTTGCCCGGATTCAGGCGCCATTCGGAGCGGTAATATCCTCTGAGGGCGAACAGTGTTACAAGCCGGACGCCCGTATGTTTCGCGCCGCTTGCCACCGATTGGGTGTCGCTCCCTCCGAATGTGTGTACGTTGGGGATCGTCAGTTGGAAGATGTTATGGGCGCGCATAGTGTCGGCATGGCCGCCGTATGGATCAACCGTTCCGGATCCGCCATGGATCCCGCCCTCCCTACGCCCGACGCAGAAATCCGCAATCTGCTGGAGCTGCCGCCGGCGCTGGAACTGCTGGGCTAACCCACCACCGGCCAAACCCGGCCAATGTCGGCGTCAAACCCGGCCAATATCGGACAAGGAGCACTCTTATGACTGACGTAAAGCTGGATGACAAAGGGTTGGTGCCGGCCATCGCACAGGACATCAACACCGGCCAGGTTCTGATGCTGGGATACATGAACCCTGGCTCGCTCAAGCGCACCGTCGAGGGTACGCAGGTGTGGTTCTACAGCCGCAGCCAGGAAGATCTGTGGCATAAGGGCGAGGTGTCCGGCAATTACCTGAACCTGCGGGAGTGGTACGTGGACTGCGACGCCGACACGATTCTGCTGAAGGTGGAACCGGACGGTCCGGCGTGCCACACCGGTGAGGTTTCCTGCTTCTACACCAAAATGGACGACTTGCCCGCCGAATATGAAGCGTCGGACGGCGGGCCGAGGGTGCTCGATGAGCTGTTCGCTGTCATCAAAGACCGGCAGCGGGCGATGCCGGAGGACAGTTACACGGCAAAGTTGCTGAGCGAGGGAACCAGCCGCGTCGCACAGAAAGTCATCGAAGAGGCGGGCGAGGCTGCCCTGGCGGCGGCTACCGGCGATACCGAGGGCCTGCCCGGTGAGATCGCCGACCTGCTGTATCACACGCTGACGCTGATGGCGTCGGCGGGAGTTTCGCCCAACGCGGTTTGGGAAGAATTGCAGTCCCGGCGCGGCTAGGCAGCCGGGCCGTCCACATTCAGCGATGGCACGGTTTGCCCGGCGGCATACTGCGTCCAGCCGCCGGACCGGTAGACGGTAACGTTGCCGGCGCCCATCACGGTGGCCTGGCTGGGGTCGAGCAGCAACCCGGTGGCGCCGTCAATGCCCAAGACGCACCACCCGGATTCGCCGCCACTCGCCAGTTGTTCCGATACCGTGGCCGGGTCGCTGCGTTCGTGGTGAGGTCGGACCAGAATGCCCGGAGCAATGCCGAGGGCGGCGGAACCTTGCCCCGATGACGGCCGGCGCATCTCCTGACCCAGCACCATCGCGCCCGCACTCGACCCGGCCCAGATTGTCCCGCTCCGGTTAGCCGCCGTCAGCGCCTGCAGTAGGGGAGAGTCAGCCAGCACCGCCAGCAGGTGTTCCGGGCTGCCGCCGGTGAAATACACGATGTCGGCGTCCGCAACCTGGGCGATAATCTCCGGGTTTTCAGCATCGGGACGGCTGATTACATCCATAGTGAACGCGTCGGCGCCCAGGTTGCCGAAATGTCGTCGGCCATTGTCGGCGGCGCGCTGCGGGTTCTCTAATGCCGCCGCGGTTGGTATGATGGCAATGCGCGGTTTCGCTTTGCCGGTAAGGGCCAGCAAACTGCGATCCATTTCGACGCAGGTGGAGCGAAATTCGTCGCCGCCTACTAACAAGACGCGGCGGGGCAGCACCCGACGTGGCAAACTGGATCGTTCTCGCTCGCTGGTCAAACTGGGCACCGCCGACTCACTCCATGCTGGAGGAAAGATGTTCGAATTTATACACCATGTCCGTATCCTAGTCCACGACGCCGACGAGATGGCCAGGTACATTGAGGACAATTTCGGTATGACCCCGGAGAAAGTGCAGGTTTACGAAGCGCGCGGGATGAAAAACGCCATCTACAAGGTGGGGCAGACCAACGTGGAGTTCACCGAACCGCTGGATATGGACTCGGCGATGGGCCAGTACCTGAAAACCTTCGGCCCCGGCCCGTATCACATGGCCTTTGGGGTGTCGGACGTTGAGGGCAAAGCCGCGCAACTGGCTGCCAGGGGCGCCGGACTGCGCGGCGAAAACGGTCTGTCCCGCAGCGCAGAAGGCTACCTGACCGCCAATATAGATGCCGCCAGCGCCCTGGGATTCCCATTCCAGCTGGCCGAAGGTTAGTCGCCGGCGCCGGGTACTCCACACGGCGCCAGACGCAGCACAGCAGACGCAGCAGGGAGGTTACCATGTTCAACTCCGTTCATCACATCCACTACGTAGTACACGACCGTGATGCGATGGTCGATTACATCCGCCAAAACTTTGGCATGGAGCCCGACGACCTGAACGTCATTGAGGCACGTGGTATGAAAGATGCGCTGTACCGAGCCGGGGAAACCCTCATCGAGATAACCGAGCCGCTGGACCCGGAATCGGGCATCGCCAAGCATCTGGCCGACCACGGCCCCGGCGTGTATCACGTCGCCTTTGGAGTGGATAACGTCCGGCAAGTCTCTGCTGACCTGGCGGCCAGGGGCAACCGGATGCGCGGTGAGGGCGGCGTTACGCAAAGCCCCCGCGGTTACATGACAGCCAATATCGAGCCGGAGGACAGCCTGGGGTTGTGGTTCCAACTTGCCGAGGGATAAACGGGTCGCTCACTCGGCGATATGCTAGGATGCGACCCTGATTCGCACGCAATTCATACTGACCGGAACTTATCGAATGCTAGTCAAAGACACCATCGTAAAGGCCGTGGCAGATGCGCTGGAACGCGCCCATCGGGACGGCGTGCTGAATGTCGACACCGTCCCGTTGATTGAAGTTGAGCGCCCCAACAATCCTGACCACGGCGATTTCGCGACCAACCTGCCGCTGCGCCTGGCGCGGGCCGCCCGCTCCAATCCGTTGCAGTTGGCCGAGGCCATCGCCGCGCGAGTGGAAACCGGGCCGGAGATTGCCAGCGTGGCGTCGGCCCCACCCGGGTTCATCAATTTCAGGCTCAGCGATCGCTGGTTGCAGGAGCAGGTTGAGGTGGTGCGCAGCGCTGGCGAGGCGTTCGGCGCGGCGCAGATTGGCCAGGGCCGCAAGGTGATGGTCGAGTTTGTCAGCGTCAACCCGACGGGGCCGGTGCACGTGGGGCACACCCGCGGCGCCGTGCTGGGCAGCGCGTTGGCGAACGCCCTGGCAGCGGCTGGATACGACGTTACCCGCGAGTATTACGTCAACGATGCCGGCTCGCAGATGGAGGCGTTTTACCGGTCGGTGTGGGTGCGGTATCAGCAGGCCCTGGGGCGGGAAGCCGAGTTGCCGGACAACGGCTATCAGGGTGACTACATCGCCGACATCGCGGCCGACATAATCCGCTCCGAGGGAGATCGCTACCTGGAAATGAACGACGCGGTCGCGATTAGCAGCATAGGCGACGTGGCCCGGGAGCAGATGATATCCGTAATCAGCCAGGACCTGAGCGCCATCGGTGTCGACTTTGACAACTGGTTCAGCGAACGCCAGCTGTTTCAGGACAAGGACTACGACCGGGCGATGGACCGGCTGCGCGAGGGCGGCCACCTGGCCGAGCGCAGCGGGGCGCTCTGGTTCAATTCAACCGCGCTGGGCGACGACCGGGATAACGTGGTGGTGCGCTCATCCGGCGAACCTACCTATTTTGCGTCCGATATTGCGTACCATTTCAACAAATTCGATGGCCGCGGGTTCGAGCGGGTCATCGACATTTGGGGCGCCGACCACCAGGGTCATGTGCCGCGGATGAAGGCCGCGGTTACGGCTCTGGGCATGGAACCGGAAAACCTGACGGTGCTCATCTCCCAGATGGTTACGCTGAAGCGCGGTGACGAGACCGTGCGCGCATCGAAACGCACCGGAGATTTCATTACGCTGCGGGATCTGGTGGACGAAGTGGGCGTGGATGCCTGCCGTTATTTCTTCCTGGCCAGATCGCCCTCCACCCAGATGGAATTCGACATGGAACTGGCGACCCGGGAGTCGTCGGAGAACCCGGTTTACTATGTGCAGTACGCTCACGCCCGCAACGCCAGCATCCTGAAGCTGGCCGCCGAGCGCAACATCGACTACAGCAACGGTGATGTAACCTTGCTGGGCAGTCCTTACGAATTGAGCCTGATACGCACCATGCTGCGGCTGCCGGAGCTGATTGTGCAGGTGGCGGAGAACCTGGAGCCGCACCACCTGCCTCACTACGCGATGGAGTTGGCGACTGCGTTCCACCATTTTTACGAGAACTGCCGGGTGGTGTCGGCGGACGCGGCGGACAATGACATCACGCTGGCGCGCCTGAAGCTGGTGTCGGCGGCGCAGGTGGCCTTCCGCCGCACGCTGACGCTGATGGGTATGTCGGCGCCGGACCGCATGGAACGCATCTGACCAATTCGCGGACCGACCTCGACCGTCCCGCCCGGGAACTGCCCTGACGATTCCTGCGGGGACAAACTCGACGGGATTGTCTAGGACAGTTCGAGGGTGTATAGTGCGATACCTATGCTCAATCTTTATTTGACAGTGAGCCGGTTCGTAGCGCCCGACGCCGGCGCCGGCGATTCTCGTAAACCGGAATTTGACTTGGCCGGCATTTTGCTGAGCGCCGCCGGCGATTCTGCCGTCGCAGGAATCGACTAGCCATGGACGTGCTTTGGCGCATAATCAGGATGGCGGCGCATTATCCGTCGCGGCTGGGTCTCGCTTATTTCACTGCGATAGCGGCGATTGGATTCTCGCTGGCTCTACCCTGGCTGTTTGGCGACGCTATTGACCTCATGGTGGGTCGGGACGGGGACCGGTTCGCGGTTCGTGAATTTGTTCTCAGCGAATTGCTGCTGTTCGGCGTCGGAATCCTGCTGGTGAGTCTGGGCCGGGGGTTCTGCGACTTCGGACGCACCTATACCACTGAATCACTCTCACAGAAGGTTTCGTTTGACTGTCGAAATCTCCTCTACGACAAGCTGCAAAACGTCAGTTTTGCCTTCCACGACAAAGAGCACACTGGCGACCTGATGTCCCGCGCCACCGCCGATGTAGAAGCGATGCGCCGGTTCGTCAACTTGGGAATGATTCGGTCGCTGGATGTCGTCGTTCGCATTGTTGCTATCCCGCTTATTCTTTTCTTCGTCAACTGGCAGCTGGCGCTGGTGAGCATGATTTTCGTGCCCGCTCTAGTGCTGCGGTCAAGCTTGGTAATGCGGGCATTGCGCCGCAAGTGGTTGCACGTCCAGGAAGTAATGGGCGAGTCGGTTACGGTTTTGCAGGAAAACCTGGCCGGAATGCACGTGGTAAAAGCATTTGCCTCGGAAGACTACGAACGAGCCAAATACAATCGCAAGGCTGAAGAATTGCGCGTTGAATACTACGATGCCGAGCGGATGCAGGGCACCAACAGCGCGTGGATGACCCTGTACTTCACCTTCGCGCTGGGTCTAATTCTGTGGTTAGGCGGTTGGCTCGTGGTCGAAAATCGACTCGACCCTGGCGAACTGGCCATGTTCTTCCTTTATCTGAATCAGCTGACGTTCCCCATCCGAGCCTCGGCGCAGATTATCAACACGTTCTCACGGGCCATCTCCTCCGGGCAGCGTTTGTTCAGCGTCCTGGACACCCGATCGCCGGTGGAAGAGCGGCCCAACGCCGTACCTATGGACAGGCCAGCCGGGCACGTGCGCTTTGAAGAAGTGGGTTTCGGGTACGCCGACCGTTCTCCGGCGCTGAAGCACGTTGAACTGGATGCCAAGCCGGGACAGGTAACCGCCATCCTGGGCGCGCCCGGCAGCGGGAAAACCACCATCGTCAACCTGCTGCCCCGTTTCTATGATGTCACCGACGGTAAAATTACCATCGACGGCGAAGATATCCGGGATTACACGTTGCAGTCGCTGCGGCATAACGTCGGCATCGTGCATCAGGACGTGTATCTGTTCAGCGCTTCCATACGCGACAACATCGCCTACGGCGTCAGCAGCGCCACCGCTGAAGACGTGGAACGGGCGGCCAGGGTGGCGCAATTGCACGACCACATCATGGGGCTGCCCGGCGGTTACGGTACCTGGGTTGGCGAACGTGGGGCGACTCTGTCCGGCGGCCAGCGACAGCGCCTGTCCATCGCCAGAACCATTCTGATCGACCCGCCGGTGCTGATCCTTGACGACTCCACATCCAGCGTGGATGTGGAAACCGAGCGGCAGATTCACCGGGCCATGGTGGAGGTGATGAAAGGACGAACCACGTTCGTTATCGCGCACCGGCTGAGCACGGTGCGCGATGCCGACCAGATTCTGGTACTGGATGATGGCGTGATTGCCGAGCGGGGCACCCACAGCGAGTTGATAAATCGGGGCGGTATGTACCAGAGCATCTACGAACTGCAACTGCGGCCCCAGGAAGAAGTTTTGCTGGAGGCGGCTTTGCCAGCCATGGTTGACGGGGGTGCGCCGGCATGATGCGCGGCGGCGGCATTGGCGGCGGGATGATGGGGGGGATGCGTGGCACCTCTGCCGACAGTATGTTCGCGCCATCTAACGATCAACTGACGGATGAAGATGTAGTCGGGCGCGTTTACGACAATAAGGTCGTAATGCGGTTTATGAGCTACATCCGGCCTTATAGTAAATTTGCCTTCATCGCCTTGGGGTCGCTGCTGGTATACGCCGCGGTCAACGCCGCAATCCCGTTGCTGATCATGTACGGAATCGACTGGGCGATCTCCGAAGGTCAGGTCAACCGGGTACACATCATTGGCGTAGCCTTCATGGTGATCACGGTTATCCACTTCCTATCGAACCGTTTGCAGTTCATATTCATTTCGCGCACGGGGCAACACATTCTGTACGACCTGCGCACGGGAATGTTCAGCCACCTGCAAAACCAGTCCAACGCTTTCTATAACCGCACACCCATCGGGCGCGTCATGTCCCGTATGCAGTCGGATATCCTGCAATTGCAGGAGACTTTTGAGCTGCTGGCGCTGGCGTTGGCCGAATTGGTTACGGTCGGCGCGATCATTATCTTGATGCTGTTGGTCAACTGGCAGTTGGCGCTGGTCTGTATGTTTGTAGTGCCGGTGCTGACGCTAATCATGATGTACTGGCAGCGGTTTGCGCGCCACTCCTTCATGCGGATTCGCCGGGCCATTGCCATGGTGAACGGCGAGTACAACCAGAACATCACTGGTGTCAGGGTCGTGCAGAGTCTCAACCGGCAGGATGAGAACCTGGCACACTTCCGCGAACTGAATTCCGAATATCTGGATGCGAACCTGGAAGCCGCCCGCTATTCGGGTTTGCTGCAGCCGTTGGTTGAGCTGCTGATCGGCTTGGGCATTGGGCTTGGCGTAGTGCTTTTCGGTGGTTTCCTGTTGCAGCGCGGCAGCCTGGAAGTGGGCGTGCTGGTCGCCTTTGCTTTCTGGATTCAGCGGTTCTTTGAACCGATTCGCCAGTTGACGATGCAGTACAGCCAGCTCCAAAGGGCAATGGCCGCCGGCGTCCGCATATTTGAAGTCCTGGACCTTGATCCGGACGTCCTCGACAAACCCGACGCCGTCACGTTGCCTGAAATTCAGGGTGATATCCATTACAAAAATGTGGGATTCCACTACGTGGAAGGCGTTGAGGTACTGCAGGACGTGAACCTGCACATCAAAGCCGGCGAAAACGTGGCGTTGGTTGGTTCCACCGGGGCTGGCAAGAGTACGCTGGTGAATCTGTTGCACCGCTCCGCCGATGTTACCGACGGCGCAATTGAAATAGATGGGTATGACCTGCGCGACGTGAAGCGAAACTCGCTGGTGCATCAGATGAGCATGGTGTTGCAGGAGCCTTACCTTTTTTCCGGCACCGTTCGGGAGAACATCAGCTACCTGAACGAAGAGGTTACCCATGAGCAGGTGGTGGAAGCGGCCACGGCGGTGGGAGCCCACGACTTCATCATGGGGCTGGATAATGGATACGATTCAGTGCTGGCCGAGCGCGGCGTCAACCTGAGCATCGGGCAACGGCAGCTGATCAGCTTCGCCCGCGCCATCGTGAGCAACCCGCGGATCCTGGTGCTGGACGAGGCGACGGCCAACATCGACACCCATACCGAGCTACTGATTCAACGGGCGTTGAACCGCATTTTGCGAGGCCGCACGTCCATCGTTATTGCCCACCGGCTGTCCACCATCCGCAACGCAGATAAAATCGTGGTGCTGAATCGCGGACAAGTGGTCGAGGTGGGCACCCATGACGAATTGCTGGAGGCGGGCGGGGCTTACGCTCAGCTTTACGCCATCAACTACGGTTTGTCCGGCCCCAGCGTGGGTGTTGCGCCCACCGGTGGCGAGGTAATCGGGGCCGCCGACGACTGATTCCCCGCTGTTCCTGCCGTGTATCCCGGTCAGCCGGTTTCCCGATCGGTCGGTATCCCGGTCAGTCGGTTTCGAGAAACCGACGGATCGCCGCAGCCAGTTCCTCCGGTTTGTCGTAGCCAATATCGTGAATGGTGTCTGGGATCCAGATTACCTGTCCGTTTTTCAGCGCGGCTTCGGCTGCGCCAACCATAACTTCCCGTTGCCGGGAGAATTGGGAATTGGCGCGCTCGGCGCGTGGGCCGGCGGCGACCACCAGCGTGGGAGTTTCCACGCGCGGCAATATCAGCGAGGGCGGTTCCGTCCACATTGTTTCCAGAACCTGAGCGTGGTGGCCCGGGCGCAAAATGTCCCGCATCTGCCCGTCCTCACCTTCATACACCATGGTCAGCGCGATGTCGGCCAGGTCATCTCCCCAGCAGAACGACAGGTTGGCGGACAGCGCGGCAAGATACTCGTCCCGCGTGCCGGCGACGCGTCGGGGCGCCAGACGTTGCTGGAACGCTTCCCAGGTTGGCGTCGGCATCAACCCGCCATCCTGGAAACCGCCATCAATCATTACCAGCTGGGTGACCCGGTCCGGGAATCTCGCCGCCAGATTGCTGGCAACGTGCCCGCCCCAGGAATGTCCCAGCACCGCGGCCCGGTCGATGCCGAGGTGGTCGAGCAGGCCGACGGCATCCTCGGCCAGCGACTGCCAGTCGTAGCCGGAAGGCGTCTGGGTGGTCGAGCCGTGGCCGCGCTGGTCGGGTGCGATGATACGGTAGGCCGGAGCCAAACGCGGCGCCAGCCGGCGATACCAGTGCCCCGATGACGCCAGGCCGTGCAGCGCCAATATCGGAGGGCCGTCACCGGGCCATTCCAGGTAGTGCATGATCAAATCGCCGATTTGCGCCGTCTGGGACGTGGGCCCGGCGCTGGCGTTGGAGGAATTCTGATTAGGCATAACAAACAGCTCGCTTGGTATTGGTCTTGCCCGCGATTATACCTTCCCCGGCGAGACTGCGGATTGGCCGGATTTCCCGGATTGGCGCGAGTGCAGGGCCGGCCAACCCGTGTGCTAGAATTGGGCACCGAGCGATAATAGCAATGATAATGAACACGAGGAAGCCGGAATGACCGACCGTTATCATCTCGGCGATTACGCCCCAGTGGTGTCGGAGGCGGCTGACCGGCTGGATGCCGAATCGGTCCCGGCTCGCCTGCACGCGCACGACCATACGCTGTGGAGCGACGACCCCACCGAGATTTCCAACCGACTCGCCTGGCTCACGCTGCCGACCGATATGGCGACACAGGTTGCCGACCTGTCTAAGTTCGGTACGACACTGCGGGATGAAGGCATCCGGCACGTGGTGTTGCTGGGGATGGGCGGCAGCAGTTTGGGGCCGGAAGTAATTCGGCAAACCATTGGCAACCGCGCCGGCTACCCGCAGATGCTCACGCTGGACAGCACCGTCCCCGATTGGGTGGCTGCTGCAACGGTGGGCATTGATCTGGAAAACACCGTGTTCGTGGTGTCGTCGAAATCGGGAACTACGACCGAGCCGAACGCCTTTTACGCGTATTTCCGCGACTTGGTGGCTGCGCAGGTGGGCGTCAATGATGCCGGACGTCATTTCCTGGCAGTTACCGACCCGGAAACTGCGTTGGTTCGGTTGGCGCAATCCGGAGGGTTCCGGGGGGTATTTCTCAATGACCCGAACATCGGCGGGCGTTATTCGGTGCTGTCGCATTTTGGGTTGGCGCCGGCCGCGCTGACCGGGGTCGATCTGGATCGGCTGCTGGGCAGCGCCCAACGAATGCAGGAGCGTTGCCTGGGCGCCGGCCCGGTTCGGGACAACCCCGGCGCCTGGCTGGGCACGGTAATCGGCGCCCTGGTGCAGGCGGGTCGAAACAAACTGACGCTGATCGCTTCCGACCGCATCGCCGGGTTCGGCTGGTGGGTAGAGCAGTTGCTGGCGGAAAGCACCGGCAAGAACGGCGCCGGAGTCATTCCCATCGCCGGCGAGCCGCTGTTGGAGCCGGATTGTTACGGGGATGACCGATTGTTCGTGCAACTTAGAATGGCCTCGGATGACAACGGGGACACGGATGCGCGCGTCGGGAGATTGGCATCGGCCGGCCACCCGGTGGTGCGGCTGGAGCTGTCGGACGCCTACGATATTGGCGCCGAGTTTTACCGCTGGGAGTATGCGACGGCGATCGCCGGCCACATCCTGGGCATCCACCCGTTTGACCAGCCGGATGTGCAGGGCGCCAAAGACCAGACCGTCAGCGTGTTGGAACAGTATGAACGCGATGGCCGACTGCCTATGGTGGAATCCGGTGGAGCCGGGCACATTGTACAACTGCTCGAAGGCAGCGGCGGCGGCGATTATCTGGCGATAATGGCATACCTGCCCGATTCGCCGGGCACACGAACCGAGCTGGATAGGTTGCGGGAACGCGTGCTGCGCAAGTATCGCATCGCGACTACGTTTGGCTACGGGCCGCGATTTTTGCATTCCACCGGCCAACTGCACAAGGGCGGGCCGGCCAGCGGGATTTTCCTGCAACTGACGCAGCAACGTTCGCACGATCTGCCCATTCCGGGCTGGCCATTCAGTTTCGGCGTGTTGGCCGACGCCCAGGCGCTGGGCGATTTACAGGCGTTGCAGGCTCTGGGTAGGCGAACGATGTCCCTGCGGTTGGCGGGCGACCCGGCGGAAGAGATCCGGCGTCTCGTCGATCTCGTCTGACGGAACAACGTCTGACGGAACAACGGCGCAACAGAGGATCAAGGAGCTGAAGCGTGGAAATCGGGATGGTTGGCCTGGGTCGCATGGGCGGCAACATGGCCCAGCGATTGTTGCGCGGCGGCCACACGGTGGTGGCTTTTGACCAAAGCGCGGCCGCGTTGGCTGCCAACGTGTCGGAGGGCGCAGCCGGCGCAGAGTCTGTGGCCGATCTGGTCGGGCGGCTGGCTCCGCCGCGGGCAGTATGGCTCATGCTGCCGGCCGGTGAGGTTACCGAGGGCGCAATGGAGGAACTGGGCGGGTTGCTGGCGTCGGATGATGCGATCATCGACGGTGGCAACGCCAACTACAAGGAGACTCTGCGCCGTGGCAAAACTCTGGCCGAGCGCGGTATCCATCTGCTGGACGCGGGAACCAGCGGCGGCATCTGGGGGCTGACCGAAGGCTATTCGCTGATGGTGGGCGGAGACCCTGACGTGTTCCGGCGGCTGGAACCGATATTTCAGTCGCTGGCTCCGGGGCCGGACCGGGGTTATAGCCGGGTTGGGCCTACGGGGGCCGGACACTTTACCAAGATGGTGCATAACGGCGTGGAATATGGCCTGATGCAAGCCTACGCCGAGGGTTTCGAGCTGCTGCAAGCCAAGCAGGATGACTTTGATCTGGACCTGCTGTCCATCGCCAGAACGTGGCAGCACGGCAGCGTGGTGCGCTCGTGGTTGCTGGATCTGGCGGTGCGGGCGCTGGAAGACGACGCTGACCTGGAGAGCCTGGCGTCCTACGTGGAGGATTCCGGCGAGGGGCGCTGGACGGTGAACGAATCGGTGGAGCTGGCGGTGCCGACCCCGGTCATCACGGCGGCGTTGTATCAGCGGTTCCGGTCGCGGCAGGAAGCGCCGTTCAGCGGGCGGATGCTGGCCGCGCTGCGCAATCAGTTTGGCGGGCACTCGGTACGCCGGGCAGAATGATGGCGATGGTTGGTCAAAGCGCGTCCCCCGGAATGGATGGGGATGACAGTACGACTGTGCTGGTGATATTCGGCGGCAGCGGCAACCTGACACGGGAGAAGCTGGCGCCGGCTCTGTTCAGCCTGTACCGGAAAGGGCGGTTGCCGGAGCACACGCACATCCTGGGGGTGTCTCGCGATTCGATGAGCGGCGATGCCTTCCGTGATTTTTTGCGGGGAGACATTCCGGAAACCACGATTCCGGAAACTACGAAAGGAGAATGGGATGAATTTGCGCGGCGGCTGAGTTACCAGACCGCCGACGTTACCGATCCGGCGTCGTTGGGAGAGGTTCGGAGTCGAATCGACGAACTGTCGCAGGACGCCGGCGGGGCGTTGAACTGCCTGTACTATCTGGCGCTGGCCCCGGGGCTTTACGAGGCGACGGTGACCTCGCTGGCGGAGGCCGGCATGACCGATGACCGGAACGGCTGGCGGCACATTGTCATCGAGAAGCCATTCGGTTCCGACCTGGCATCGGCGAAGCGGCTGAATCAGCATATTCACCGCGTATTTCGTGAAGAACAGGTGTATCGGATCGACCACTATCTGGGTAAAGAGACAGTGCAGAACCTGATGGTATTCCGGTTTGCCAACGCAATCTTTGAGCCAATCTGGAACCGCAACTACATTGAACAGGTGCAGATTACGGTGGCGGAGGACCTGCTGGTCGGGCAGCGCGGAGAATACTACGACCGGGCCGGTGTGCTGCGGGATATGTTCCAGAATCACCTGCTGCAGCTGCTGGCGCTGGTGACGATGGACCCGCCTTATATCTTTGACGCCGACGCCCTGCGCAACGAGAAGGTCAAAGCCCTCAGCGCAGTGCGCCGGGTGTCGCTGCGGGACTTGCGGCATAACCTGGTTATCGGCCAGTATGAGGGTTATCACTCGGAGCCGGGGGTTGCGCCCGGGTCGTTCACGCCAACCTATGCCGCGCTGCGGCTGTTTATGGATAACTGGCGCTGGCAGGGAGTGCCATTTTACCTGCGTTCCGGCAAGGGGCTGTCGCGCAAGACCACCGAGATGGTGATTCAATTCCACTCGCCCCCGCATATGCTTTTCCCGGTGCCGGACGGAGTCACGATACCGGGCAACACGTTGTCGATTTGCGTGCAGCCCAACGAAGGGATAGAGCTGGAGTTTCAATCTAAAGTTCCAGACGCCGGGTTGACCATGAAACCCGTATCGCTGCACTTCGACTATGATGAGGGGTTTGCCGGCATCGACATACCCGACGCTTACGAGCGGCTGCTGCTGGACGCTCTGGCCGGCGACGCTACGCTTTTCACCCGCAGCGACGAGATTGAAATGGCCTGGAGCATTATTGACCCGGTGATCGAAGGGCTGGACTTGCCGGGCGCGCCGGTTCCCTACCGCTATCTGCCGGGAATGCCCGGGCCGCCGAACGCCGATGAGCTGCTGGCCGGCTACAACCACACCTGGCTGCCGGGCTGCGTGGAGGCGGGGTACAGCCTGTAGTATGCGGTCGGGTTGGAATCGTCGGTTGTTTTACAAGCCGCAGTGCCCCTCGCATTCGTTGATAAAGCCGTTAACCTCGCGCTCCTGGCTGTCGAACGCAAGGGCCTCTTCTAAAGGAATGCGTCGGTGATGTAGGTACGCCCGCTTGTGAAACATACGGCCGGCGTTGTGTTCACTGGAACGGAGCATAGCGTCTATTGCGACAACTTCTTGATAAAGGTCAGGCTCGCTGCGCTTGATTTCAAGCCAACTGGACGAACTGCGAAACGGGCAGCCGATGCAGGCACTGCGGGAGAGCGTACGTTTGGGGTAATGTTCGGCGAACCATTCCAAGCATTGATCGCGGGTCATCGGAATATCATCAATCAGCGGGTAACGGTGTTTTATCCACCAGTTGCGGCTGGGCTTGACTCTCATGGCTTCGTCCGTGCTTATACCCAGCCACATCTCGACATTGGTTTCCCCAGACAGGCTTTGCCGAGGCCGGACGCCCAACATTTTCTGGACTGCCTTTCTGATGGGGTCAAGTTTGTAGTTTTTGGTGCACTGCCGCCAGTTGATGCCTGCCGGTTCGCCGTCTCGGTCGGCCAGATATGCCGGCAAAGTGAGCCATGGTTGCCCTTGAGCATTAACGCCATTGATAACGTCATCCCGCAAACTGCGACCGTTGCCCGTTATTTCAATAGGGAACGATACTTGCGACTGTAACCACTCTATGTTGTCGTAAACCGATTGCGGTTCCCATTGGGTATCTGCAAATATGGCGGAGTCCGGTTTGGATCCGAACGCTCCTTGTTCTGCCAGCAAGCACATTACTGTACTTTGGACACCGCCGCCTAAACTCAGTACACGGAGCGCGGGAGGTGTGGAGCGATGCTGATAGCCTAGGGACCTTTGGGGGGCTTGGCCTCCTCCACGACGGAGCGCAGCTCGTCGTAGTCCAGAAAGTCGAAAGATAGAGTTGCGGCGCGCAAATTCAACGCAGTCATCAAGGCGCTGGCATCTTTCGTTGTTCGTAAATACTCGTTGCCATCCAGAAAAACGTCCCAGACAGCTGCCAGTAGTCGGGAATTAGACGACAAAAACGTGCGGTCAACCGTTTGATGGTACAAGTTGACATTCCCGGCCATACTTGCCAGTAGGTCGTCAAGGCTATGCTTGGAATGTTCGGCGGCGCGGGTTGCCATTTCCCCGAGCCACCATAATCGGGCCGCCGCATTCCATTTGCGCCCGTCTAAACCCGAGTACTGCAGCCAATGTCGTCGCACGAAATTTTCCGTGGCTTGGGCGAGATTGCTCGACTCCCACCGCACAGGCACGTACCGGGGCAACACAAAGCAGTTGATGGTTGTCCACAGCAAGCGATTGGCCGATTGCACTACTGAACTTCCTGCTGCCTGGCGCATCGACGGCGCGTATTCAGCATCAGACGTTGGGCCGTCTTTTTGCAAACAGTTCAAGTCTGCCAGTGATACCGGCAAAATCAACCGCTCGCCATACAGTTCAGCGTCCGGGTCATGTTCTACACGACCGACTCTTTCCATGCGGCGGCGCAACTCCTCGGGGTTCCCTTGGATAAAAAGCTGTGGTTCGGATTCGGCTAGCGTCAGCAGAGCGTCATAGCCGGATTCATTCACCAATTGAATTTCTGGCATAATCCGTCTACCTCGCTACTCGTCAGAATCATCAGCGTCCACAAAGTCTGCCAGCACAATACGAAAAGGAGACTTTAGCAGGCGTTGAGCGGTCAAGAACAAAGTATCTCTCTCAATATCTATGTTGTGGCTACGCAGTTGGGCCCTTACGCAGCTCAACCACGCGCAGTTTTCATCATAGGCATCGTCTCCTAGGGCGTGTTGACATTTGATTATAATGGCTGTATGTCAAACATCAGATTATCACCAGAACAGTGGGCTAGGATGCTCGATTTCTTGCGTGGCCGCACCGGCCTGTACGTTGGACAGGAAGCGGATTGCCGGCGTTTTGTCGAGGCCGTCTTATGGATTAACCGCTCTGGGGCCCAATGGCGACTGCTGCCAGCCGAATACGGGAACTGGAACAGCGTCTATAAACGATTCGCCCGTTGGACTGACCAAGGGGTCTGGGCACAAATGCATCAACATTGCTGCGACGACGCGGATCTGGAATACCTGATCATCGACAGCACGGTGGTCCGGGCGCACCCTTGCGCGGCGGGGGCTCCCCCAAAAAGGGTGGCCAGGCGGCCCAGGCCCTGGGCCGGAGCCGCGGCGGGTTCAGCACCAAGATTCACGTGAGCGTGGACGGCTTGGGCAACCCCTTGCGATTCATCCTGACCGGGGGGCAACAGCACGACATCACCCAGGCGGAGGAATTGATCGCCGGTTATGCTGGCGAGCACGTACTGGCCGACAAAGGGTACGATGCCCAGGAGTTTCGCCGACACATCCTGGAACTGGGTATGATGCCGGTCATTCCGCCCCGCTCGAACCGCAAGGCACCCGCCGACTATGACCGGCATCTGTACCGGGAGCGTCATCTGGTGGAATGCTTCATCAACAAGATGAAGCACTATCGCCGGATCTTCTCCCGGTTTGAGAAGCTGGACACCAGATACCTGGGCTTCCTGCATTTCACCGCCGCTCTCATCTGGCTACGGTGAAATGTCAACAGAACCTAGCTCTTTCACAACAGCCAGTACCGACAGCACGGCGCCAGTGAATACTGTAGGCAGTGGCATATCGTTTTCCTTACGCACGTCGTTAAAAGCAGCCAACGTATCGCTGTTGGCGAGTATTGCCACGTAATCTTGTCCAGTGTCTATATTGACGTCGAATTCACCATCGTTCAAGCGGTCGCTTTTGTCTTCCTCTAAACGGAAAATGCTCCTGACCGGGAGGGCGTCGGAATCTATGTCGAAAATCCAGGGCAGATCCGTAGCTAGGGGTGCCAGCCTGGTGATTGATACCGACTGTCCTTGATATTCGGGATGGGCCGTATCGGTGGAATGAACAAAGTCACGCGTAGCTAATATGACTGGATGGACCTGTACCTCATTTTTGAGGCGGCTGACCGGAATGCGCCCTCGTGCTATGAAAGGCTCGTTGGGTAAGGCTTCCAACCTGTCCCGATACAGGGTAGAACCACAATATACCATAGCGGCACACATGGCGTTGCTAGATCGCACCGCTTTACTGAGCGTCGGCTCATCCAAGTCAAACCGTACCGATATGGACACCATCCCATCGGACTGGTCATATTGGGGCGTGTCGCAGGTGGCAAAAAGCGCAGCATCCACCCCGTAATCGTCAGCGTCGGGCCGCAGTACCGGATGCAGGTATTGGCGGTTGGAACGGTATCGCATTATTCACTCTCTTCCTGCTCTGGTACGTTAGCTGGGCTTCTGCCCACCAGCCGGAACGTCTTACCATGCACCGGCTCGTTGGTGTTTATTTCGACCTGATACCGAGCGTCACCCATATCGGGCAATCGGCTTATGTTCCCATTGGTGACTTCAACTGGCGTACCACCGGATTGCGCTTGCCGAATGTGCAACGGGTGTTGAGCACCGTCTTCCCCAACGGCGACCAGTTGGATTTCGGATAGCTGTTGTTCAGGGCTATTGAACGTGGCTACAACCCAATGTGTCTCCCCGGGTACAGGTCGAACCCGGATGCCTCGCACTGCCGACCGCGGCGACCTGCGCCCATCCCCTGTACCGCCGCGCCCTCCGCCTCTACCTCCGGAGCCACCGCTGCCACCCTCTTTTTTGGCCTTTTGCCGGCCGCCCCGGCGCCCTCCATGTTCTCCCATAAGCAGCCCCGCTCCTCCGCCAGCATTACGAGATTGACGAGGGGCAGTTATGGACACGGTGGCCGGTTTATCCTGGTCACCGGGCTTGCCGTTGTCATCGTAAATCGGCAGGAATTTAGCCAGTTCGTCCACGTAGTCGTCAGATTCCGGTACATACAATCCAGCTACCGACTCAATTTGCGCCCGTACCCATTTCCCCAGCTCTTGGAACCTGGCGCTCGCTTGCCGTCTTCGTTCAGGGTCGTCGATATAGTCAACGGACAGCTTATCGTGCTTGGGCGACTCTGAATCCCTGATGTACGATGATTTGTCGGGTTCGGAGATGCACTCAATGATGACGGTGAATCCACGCCAAAGCTGCGGTATGCCGCCTAACCCTAAGCTCATGTCGCGCCGCTCGGCAGTAATCATCATTCCCGAATCGCGAACCAGCGCAATCTCGCGGACTTTCGCCTTCTGGTCGTCATAGACTTGGATGCGCAACGAAACAGTGCCTATGCCGGTGAAGTATTCCGTTGCAACCGGTCCCAACTTTGACACTCTGATGAAATTGATTGTACGAGGTAACCGCTCGGAGGTAGCCAGCGCATTGTACTGCCCGCTAATGTTGTCAGCGTTCACCTCTTTATCACCGACTGCTACAACGAGGTTGCGGTGGATGATTGCGTGAAAATAATTGTCGATCGCAGTGGCAATGCTTTGCCGTTGCCACCCGATACTACCCAGATTGGACGCCAGTTCATATCCCGGAATGTATATGGCAGTGCCCGGTTCTGTTAAGCCAAAAGCGTGTGGCACATCGCCATCCTTGAACGCGGGCGCATTGGATTCCCCCGAGCTCAGATAACCGGTACGGCGGCGTGGGATTCCTTCATCATCGATATGGGATACCAAAATCGCCTTGCCGATGAACCGGCGGTTTAGGCCGTTGGTGCCCATCCAAGCGGTAGAATAGAGGACAGTACGCAGGTCGGTAACGGCAAAAGCGGAATGTTTGCCTAATCCGAATGAACCAGCGGCGTCTTTCTGGTCTTTTGCGGGATAGCCTGAACCTTTGGTAAGGGCTGCCCATTGGCTAGGTGCACCACCTTGTCGCGGTACGTCCTGTGCCCCCTTGGTGTTACTGTCTTTGATGCGCAAGGTAGTGAGCTGCTGGTTGTAGTCCAACAACCGCTTGGCGCGATTGAACTGTTCACGACCCTTTTCGTCATTGTGCAGCGACTGTACTGCCCAGTCGAGAACCCGACGCAGTTCACCACCTTGAAATGCAGATAGCGGAGTTTCAACCAGACTGCACTCAATTTTTACCGGATCAGCGCCGGCGCGCGCGTCGAGGGAATTCTGGATGGATTCCCGAATGAGGTTGACCTCACGATTGTCAGTGAAATGAGAGATGCCCGCATCGGTGAACCCTTCATTTTCCTCGAACTCATTATGAGGGAATTGCCAAGTCATTTTAGGCATCGTCATATTCTCCCTGCATTGTGCGCCGCCATCCTAGGGGAGGGCAGGCATCGGGTCAACTCTGGGTGTGCCGCCCTCACCCCGGCCCCTCTCTCCAGGAGAGGGGCCGAGAGGCCGATTAGCCGTTGGCGAAGATGTCGTTGGCTACGTCCATTGCGCCGCGGGCGAAGGGGATGCCGGAATACAGGGTCATGTGGCCGAAGACCTCGATAATCTGATCCTGGGTTAGGCCGATGTTGAGAGCGCCGCGGATGTGGCTGCGCAGGGGGCCTTCCCGGCCCAGCGTGGCCAGGCAGGTCATGGTACAGATGCAGCGGCTGGTCAGATCCAGGCCGGGGCGGGTCCACGTTGCGCCCCAGTAGTATTCGCCGGTGATGCGACCCAGTTCGCGCTCGGCCTGGGTGGGCGGGGCCGGCCGTCCCCCGGGTTGCGTGCCCATGTAGTTGCGGCGGTATTCCTCGCCACGCTGGAACAGGCGGTCCGGGTCTTCATTGGTGTCGTGGATGCGGGTCGGCGTAAAGTCGATGCCGCGCTCCTCGAATATTTCCTTGATGATGCTGAGGGAGTTGATGCCGGCGGGCGCGCCGCCGTACCAGGTATCGTGGATAATCAGCTCCACAATCTGTTCCGGCGTCAATCCGAGGTTCAGCGCGTTGCCGAGGTGGCGGCGGAGCTGGTTCTCCCGCTGCAACACGATGAGGGAAGACAGCGTTATCATCTCCCGCTGCACCGGGGTCAGGGCCGGACGCTTCCAGATGGTGCCGAACAATGCCTCGCCGAGGATGCGTTCCAGGTCGGGAGCGATGTCCCAGGCGCCGGGCGCGGAGCCGCCACCGACGATGACGCCACCGCCGAACATCCGGCGGGTTTCCTGACCTCGTTCATAACGGTCATCCAATTCGCTCATTTTTGCCTCCGTGTTTGTCGTTGGGGTTGGAACGCCGGCAGTGTACGGGTGAACCGGGCGAGGTGCAACCAGTTGTAAAATAGGTAACTGTTCAGAGTTGGTTAGGTGGATTGGCCGATAGGGGTTCTGGGAGCCTTGCGCTGCCGGTGGTGGTTGTGTCATATAGTGGGTATGGATACGGAAATTGACCTCAAGACTGCCGACCGGGATGCCCTGATTGCCAGCATTGTCCGTCAGCAAGCCAGCATCGTCCGGCAACAGGCGATCATCGAGCGGCAACAGGCGATCATCGAGCGGTTGGAGAAACGGATTGGCCAATTGGAAGGGCCGGCCCAGCCAAGCGGCTCGGGTCGGATGCCCGGTCTGAAGCCCAAAGCCGACCGGAAACCGGCCCAGCCCAAAGGGCCACGCCAGCGCCGTCCCCACGGGTTTGCCCGCACCCGCATGACGCCCACCCAGCGGGTGGAGCACGCGTTGGAACAGTGCCCCGACTGCGGGACTCAGCTGGCCGGCGGCTGGACCCAGCGCACTCGGGAAGTCATTGACCTGCCCCAAGTTCCGGTGCAGATTACCGAGCACGCTTACATCGCCCGCACCTGCCCGGGCTGCCGACGCCGCTGTGTGCCACCGGCGCAACTGGACGGCGTGGCGCTGGGGCGGCAGCGTCTGGGGATCAACGTAATGAGCCTGATTGCCGCGCTTAGGGAGGAGGCCCGGCTGCCCTTCCGCACCATCCAGTGGTACCTGGGCGCCGTGCATGGGCTGCGCCTCAGCACGGGCGCCATCGTGGACGCCACCCGAAAAGTGGCGGGCAAAGGGCAGCGCAAGCTGGCCGGCATACTGGAACGGATCCGAGGCAGTCCGGTGGTCCATGCCGACGAAACGGGTTGGCGGGAGAACGGCAACAACGGCTACGTCTGGACCTTCAGCACTCCCAGCCAGCGGTACTTCCTGCGACGGGGGCGGGGCAAGGTGGTGGTGGATGAAGTCCTGGGCGAGGAGTTCTCCGGTGTGCTGGTCAGCGATTTCTACGCCGCCTACCACCACTACGACGGCCCCAAACAACGCTGCTGGGCTCATCTGCTGCGGGACATCCACGACCGGCGCACTCTCTACCCTGATGACGGGCCACTGGCACGGTGGGCCGACGCCGTCCATAGTCTCTATGTCCAGGCCAAGGCTTTCACGCACCCGTCGGGGCAGCAACGGCGCATTGCCCAACTGGCACTGGAACAACGACTGCTGTCCATCTGCCAGCCGTTCCTCGACGACCCATCGGCAACCCAGGCCAAGCTATGCCGACGCATTGAACGCCACGTCAAAGAGCTCTTCGTCTTCGTGGCTGAACCGGCAGCGCCGCCGGACAACAACGCCGCCGAACGCAGCCTGCGCCCGGTAGTGGTCAGCCGGAAGATCAGTGGTGGCACGCGCTCAAACCAGGGCACTGCAACCAAGATGACGCTGGCCTCAATCTTCGGCACCTGGCGGGCCCAGGGCTTGAACCCCCTCACCGCCTGCCGACAATTACTCACTTCCCCTCAACCCTGAACAGTTACTAAAATAGGTATGTGACTGTGAGGTATAATCCCGTGCATAGAAACCTTTGGCCGCAGCTATTGGTTGATCATTGGAGGGTGAGCAATGACCACTGTCGAAGCACGCCTGAGCCGGTTGGAAGGCGTATATGAACACTTGGCGACTAAGGCTGATGTTGCCGATCTGAAGTCGGAGATGCAAAGCGCCAACGCCGCGACTAAGGCTGATGTTGCCGATCTGAAGTCGGAGATGCAAAGCGCCAACGCCGCGACTAAGGCTGATGTTGCCGATCTGAAGTCGGAGATGCAAAGTGCCAACGCCGCGACTAAGGCTGATGTTGCCGATCTGAAGTCGGAGATGCAAAGCGCCAACGCTGAGCTTAGGTCGGAGATGCAAAGCGCCAACGCTGAGCTTAGGTCGGAGATGCAAAGCGCTAACGTTGATCTTAGGTCGGAGATGCAAAGCGCCAACGCTGAGCTTAGGTCGGAGATGCAAAGCGCCAACGCTGGGCTTAGGTCGGAGATGCAATTGACCAGCGCCGAGCTGAGATCGGAGATGAAAAGCGCCAGCGCTGAGCTGAGGTCAGAAATAAAAGATGTTGACGCATCGCTACGCCAGGAAATTCAGGAGATGAAGGTAAGCTTAATCAAATGGATGGTCGGCGTTCAAATCAGCGTAGCTGGCATTATGGTAGGAGGAGGGATAGCGGCATTGGCGATTTTGGTTTAGCTCGCAAATCTCTCGAAACGCATTATGATTGACCTTCTCATAACCAACGGACAGGTGATCGACGGTACCGGCAGCCCGGGCTTCTATGCTGCGGTTGCCGTTTCCGGCGACACGGTGGCGGTGCATCGTGGCGATGATGGCGACCTGCGACTCAACGCCGCGCGGGTCATTGACGCTACCGGGCACGTGGTTTGCCCTGGCTTCGTTGACCTGCACTCCCACGCCGGGCTGACCATTCTGGGCGAACCGCACCACGACCCGAAAGTGCGCCAGGGCGTTACCACCGAGCTGGTGGGCATTGATGGCATCTCCCATGCGCCCTTCAAGAATCAGGAAGAATTGCACCGCTACATCTGGCTGGACTCCGGCCTCAACGGGTACCCGCCGATGCCCGCCGACTGGCTGACGGTGGCGGATCTGCTCGGCAAGTACGACGAAACGGTGGCCATCAACATCGCCTATATTCTCGGCAACTCGCCACTGCGAATCTGGAGCGTGGGATGGAACGAGCGGGCGGCCACTTCTGCCGAGATTGCCGATATGCAGTCCGTCGTGCGTGAGGCGATGGAAGAGGGAGCATGGGGGTTGTCCACGGGCCTGGACTACCCGCCGGGCGCCTACGCCGACACTGACGAACTGGTGGCCTTATCGGAAACTGCGGCAGCTCTGGGCGGTATCTACCACACCCACACCCGGGCCAGTCTGCTCAGTCAGGGCTACTTGGCGCCGTGGTACGAAGCGGTCGAAATCGGGCGACGCAGCGGCATTCCCGTACACCTGACCCACTACCGGCAGAGCGTGTCCGGCGTGGGCAGCCACCTGGGGCATTTAGGGCTGGTAGAGGATGCGCGTGCCGAGGGCATCGACTGCACTTTTGACTGCTACACCTACCCGTTTTCGGGAACGACCGTAACCATTGGGCTGCCCCATTGGGCTAAAGACGGCGGCCCGGAGCGCCTGATGACGGCATTGCAGGATTCCGACGACCGCCAACGCCTGAAACGTGAATTATCCCCGAGCCGGCTGTACAACAACTGGCTGACCAACTTCACCCAACCCGAGAACCGGCAGTACGACGGCAAACTCATCACCGACATCGCCGAGATGCGCGGCCAGGATCCGGCGGACGCGTTGTTCGACCTGCTGATTTCCGAAAACCTGGGCATCAGCACCGTGGGCCTGGGCACCAACGCCCAGACTCTTTACGCCTTCGTGTCCCATCCCTATGGCATGATCGCATCCGACGCCATCCTGTTTGGTGAGTACCCTAACCCCCGCACTTACGGATGCTTTCCCATCGTGCTGGCCGAGTTCGTGCGCGCTGAGCAGCACCTCCGGCTGCCGGAGGCCATTCGCAAGATGACCTCTTTCCCGGCGCAGCGGTTGGGGTTGCCCGACCGAGGCATCCTGCGGGACGGGTTCAAGGCTGACATCGTGGTGTTCAACCCGGACACGGTCAAAACCCATGCCACCCGCGAGAATCCGAAGCAGTACCCGGTGGGAATTGAGTACGTCATAGTCAACGGGCAGGTAGTTATCGAGCAGGGCCGGAATACCGGCGCATTGCCGGGCCGGGCGCTGCGCCGGGGCCGGGCGACGACGTAATGAAGAGGAATTGATCCCATGAGTGCTGAATCGCAACTGCACAAGATAGACCTGAACAGCAACAAGACCGAACCGGTAGCTGAGGTTGATTTCGCCGGCCTAAAAATCGAGGAGCGACGGCATATCCAGGAATGGATAGTCGATAACCCCGGTATATTGGGTGAAAACCTGCTTATCGTCGGCAAAGAATTTGACCAGTTCGACGGGACTGCGGAACGACTCGACCTGCTGGCTGTCGATGGCGACGGAAGGTTGGTCATAATTGAATTGAAGCGTGATGATTCGGGGAAGGATGCTCACTGGCAAGCCCTCAAGTACGCTAGCTACATTAGTGGTGTCACTTTGCCGCAAATTGCCAGGATATTTGCCAAGCATCGAGGGGAACCATCCGAAGAAGGTGCTATGACCGCTCTTGCGCAGCACATTGGAGCCGACGACAGCGATAGTTTGGCGGACATTCTGAACACCGATCCACGCATCATCCTTGCCAGCCACCGCTTTGCGCCGGAGGTTACTTCAACGGTGCTGTGGCTTAATGAGAAGGTACCTGACCTGTTCACGTGCATTAAGCTGACTCCCTACCAGGCGGAAGAGTCCGGTCAGCTATACCTGCATACGAACACGATCATACCGATACCGGGAACCGAGCCATACACGATAGGAGTTGGCGAGTCTGTGTTTGACACGGGGCAATCTACCAAGAATAGGCATAGGAACGACGAAGTCTCCCAATTTCTCAAGAAAACGAAAGTTCTCGTCCTCGAGAAACTGCCAGTCAAAATCAGGCCTAACAAGAGTAGTTGGTGGGCTGGTGATGGCGGCGGGTACGGAAAGTTTAATCGGCGGCATTTTCACTTCTGGTACAACGAGCCAGAGTGGGGCAATTGGACCTTTACCTACGCCATTAACTTGTACAACGAGGGGGAAGATGGGAAGAAGAAGGCCGATGTCGGACTGATGTTCCTGTCTATGCCGTTTGAGGATGTGGAAGGCACTTTGCGTAGCCTGGGCAAGCCCCATTGGCAGTTCAGGGATATGCACGGTAGCAGCAGGAACGATGAAATGTTCTCGTTCCATTACAGCGAAGACCTCGACGACTCCTTCGCTGGAAAGCTGGCCGATGCGATGTGCGATGTTATCAGTGTCGTAACGCCAGCCCTCCGTAAGATAACCGAGGAAGGAAACGAAGAGAGCGTTTCTGACTAGCCGGCGCATATAGGCTGGACAGGCATTTACTCAACCCAGATCCGAAGCCTACTCCAGCGAGAGCCACAATCTGGAAAATCCCGTTTATCCTGTTTATCTGTGTAAGTTCAAATTGTCTCCCCAGTCCCTATCCCCCGACTACAGTTACTGCCCACGGTGCGGGCATGAACTGTCTCCAGTAACAAAGGATTTCGATGCTCCCGACCTGGCCGATGTTGACCTGATAATCTCGCTGGGCGGCCCGATGTCGGCCAACGATGGTTACCCCGCCTTATTGCAGGAAACGGCTTACCTGCGCGCCGCCGCTACCGGGTCGCTGGGCAGCAGCCCTCCGACGCCGGTCATCGGCATCTGCCTCGGCGCGCAGCTGCTGTCCCGCGCCTTGGGCGGCGCCGTCGCTCCCACCGGGGGTTACCAGTTTGGCCTGCGCAAGATTGACATAACCGCTGAGGGATGCCGCGATCCCGTGTTCAGTGCAATCTCCATCCCCCTCGTCCCCACGCTGCACGGCGAGCAATTCACCGTTCCAACCAATGCGGTCCGGCTGGCCGAGGGAACGATGCTGCGGCGGGATGGGGGTTACGTTCGCATCCCGATGGCATTCCGGTTCGGGCTGTCCTATGGGTTTCAGTTCGAGCCGCAACTGACGCTGGACGAGTTTCGCATCTGGAACCGTGAATTATTTGGGGACTACTCCCTGATGGGTGAGCGTTTCGACCCGGAGCAAGAGGCCGCCCGCAACCTCCGGGAATTCGCGGCTTTTGCAGTCCACCACGAAACTCAAATGGCCCGGATGCTGCGGGCATTGCTGACACAAGCCGGTTTACCGACCGGACCCTGGGATGGTAAAACTTGTTAGCGGAGGACATTCCAAATGCTGCATTGGTTCCACCCTGGCGATAATCTGGATGGCTTGCACCGCATCTACGAGCTGGGCATACGGGCCAACCTGGTTTATATCGACCCGCCCTTTGCCACTAACAACGAATTTCTAATTGACGACCACCGGGCCAACAGCATCAGCGCGTCGGGCCGGCCGGCTTACTCGGACACGCTGAGGGGCAGCGCCTACCTGGAAGCTTTGCGACAACGGCTGTGCGCTATCCGCAACGTGATGACGCCTACCGGCTCGGTTTACGTTCACATTGACGTAAAAATGGAGCACCACGTCCGCTTGTTGATGGATGATGTTTTTGGGCCGGATAACTTTCGCAACGCTATCACCCGCATCAAGTGCAACCCCAAGAATTTTGACCGCTATTCTTACGGCAATATCAAGGACACGATCCTCTTCTACTCGATGTCGCCGCAGAGTATTACGTGGCATCCACAGAAAGAGCCGCTAAGCGACGATGAGATAGCCAAACTCTACCCGTTCATTGACGCCGCCGGTCGCCGTTACACCACCACGCCACTGCACGCTCCCGGCATTACCGTCAACGGGGCGACCGGGCAGGCCTGGCGGGATATGCTACCGCCGGCGGGGCGGCACTGGCGTTACCCGCCGGCAAAGTTGGATGATTTGGACGCTGCCGGGCTGGTTGCGTGGAGTTCCACGGGCAACCCACGCAAAATACGGTACGCCAGCGAGGCCGCCGGCAAGCTCCCCCAGGACGTTTGGCTCTACAAAGACCCGCAGCAGCCTGAATATCCAACCCAAAAAAACGCCCGTATGCTCGAACGCATCATTCGCACATCCTCAAATACCGGCGATACTGTCTTGGATTGCTATGCCGGCAGTGGCAGTACGCTGCTGACCGCGGCGCGGTTGGGACGGCGGTTTATTGGGATGGACAATTCGCCGGCAGCGCAGCAGGTTATTGAAAAGCGCTTGCAGGATCGGCGGATTAAATACCAAAGCACCCTCGCCTCCACCACATCAACTTTCTCTGAAAGCGTCGCAGTATGAATATGCCAGTTCAACGCGAATATTGGCTGAACCTTTCGTTAGGCTAATCCGTCGTTTGACACTTGGCGCGGCGGCGATTAACCTGCTAGTCGTCAGGCGCGGCGGAATCTCCGCCGGCGTTTGATCGCTAAATTGCACACGCTACTACACTGAATAGACTGGAGGCATTAGAGCATGGCATACGAAGGATTGATTGCAGAACAGGTTTGGGTGGAGGGTCACGAAGGCGACCGCATCAACGCCTACCTGGCCCGGCCGTTGGGTTCCGGCCCGTTTCCGGCCGTAATGTTGTTCCACCATATGCCGGGCTGGGACGCCGCGACCAAGGAAATGGCGCGCAAACTTGCCCACAACGGCTACATCGCCATCTCGCCCAACCTGCACTACCGCGAGGGCAGCGACGACCCGTCGGTCAACAGCGCCAGCATCCGCGACAAGGGCGGTATGCCCGATGCCCGCACCCTGGGCGATGCTGCTGGCGCCATCGGCTACCTGCGCCACCTGGACGTGCATAACGGCAAGGTGGGTATCATCGGGTTCTGCTCCGGCGGCCGCCAGGTATTCCTGGCGGCCTGCAAGTTGCAGGGCATTGACGCTGCGGTCGACTGCTGGGGCGGCGGCGTAACCCAGCGCGACACCGAGCCACCCACGGAGGCCATGCCCCACGCTCCCATCGAGTTTGTTGGAGACCTGAGTTGTGCGTTGATGGGGTTGTTTGGGGAGGATGACGCCAGGCCGTCCATTGCCGAAGTGGAAGCTACCGATGCCGCGATCAAGGCGGCCGGCAAGTCGTGGGAGTACCACACGTATCCAAACGCGGGCCACGGTTTCTTTGCCGTAGACCGGCCCAGCTACGCGGTGGAAGCAGCCAACCAGGGCTGGGAACGGGTGTTTGAGTTCTACGGACGCCACCTCAGCTAATTATCCGACCGGTTTCACCAAATGCCAGGGGCGAGTTTTGCACCCGCCCCTTTTTATGACTGCCGGATGCGCCGGAATTAGTCGTCGGTGGATTCAAACGCTAACGTGGCAAAGCGCATGAAGATGCCGCCGCGGGGCGCCGCCAGAGGCCCGTTCAGGCAGAGGCAGGCGATTACGTAAGTGGTGCCCGGCTCGGCGGCCCCGCTGATTTCCACGCGGTGCGGAGCGTTCAGACCGACGATGCTGCCGAAAGCCCGGTCAATCTCGCCGTTCACCCACACTTCGCCGTAATTGTCGAAGTTGGTCTCGAACCAGACGCGAGCACCGCTTACGTCCGCCCCGTCGATGGTGGCTGGCAAAGTTACCGCAATGCGGTACCAGGCAAAAGTGAAACCCACCGACAGGCTCTGGCGCACGTTGTCGCACACGTCCCACGTCGAATCGTCGTATTCGGCGAGACGGGGCGGGGCGGCCAGCAGTCGCGCGGACAACCCTTCGTTGGGTTCGCCGGGAACCAGGCCAGGCGCCACCCGCCAGGGTTGACCGCCTACGGAGTTGCGGCCTTGCGGGGTGTTCAGGTCAACGGCGAATCGTGGCATTTTGAGCCTCCTGTTTAGGGCGAGGTTTGGGCAAAGTAGGGGCGAATAATCATTCGTCCCTACGTGTGCTGTATTCCCGCTTGCGCGGGAATGACGGTATTTGTCAACATCCCCTGGGCTAGCGGAATTCCCAGAGGTTGGCGGCGGTTCCGCCGAACACCAGGTCGCGAGTTTCGGCGCTGGGGTATTCAATCAGGTCCATCGGCAGGCGCAGGGCGTTGCGGTAGCCCTCCCGATTGGCGACGGGCGGGAAGTCGCTGCCCCACATCAACCGGTCGCCGCCGAAAGCAGCCATGGCCATCTCGATGAGCGGCGGCACGTTGTCGAAGGGAATCGGCTGTCGGAATGGTATTGGCCGCGGACAGAACTCACCGAGCCCGGGTATTTTCATGTACACATTGGGGTATTTTGATAGCGACAACGCCCGCTGGTAGACCTCCATCGGGACGTTCCTGTCGGCTCGGCCGGGGCCGAAGAATGCGCCCACGCCGGCCAGGTGTTCCATAACCACAGTCAGGTTCGGCAGCTCCTGGATAATCGCTTCAAACTCGGGGTCGGCGTACTGCTCCACGGTGCCCATGACGCTGGCGACCACTCCCAGGTCGGCGCAACTGCGCCACAACGCCAAAGGATCGTCGCCGGGAGCGCGCCAGCCGCAGTTGAACCGCAGGCCGTCAACTCCCTGATCGTGCAGTTCGGCCACTCTTTGGGGAGCGTCGGCCTGGGTGTGGTCAACAATGGCGATGACGGCAAAGCGTCCGGGGAACCGCTTGACCGATTCCACCAGGTAACTATTGTCGAAAACCCCGAAGAACTGGGTAAGGACTGCCTTGTCCACGCCCACCCGGTCCATCTCGTCCAGCAGGATTTCCACCGGCTCGAACCAGTAGGGGGAAGCGTGGCAATGGGTGTCAATTACGGTGGGCATAGCAACAGCTCCATTTGAGTCTCGGATGCCTGGTGGAGACAGGGCAACCACAAGGGTTGCCCCTACGTTCCGGCACTAGAGGGGTTGGGGTGAGGGCGGCTCGTCGATCTACGCCGCGGTGGTGCCGCCGTCGATGACCAACTCGGCGCCGGTTACGAAAGATGATTCGTCGGAGGCCAGGTAGATGGCGCCGTAGGCAATCTCGCTGGGCTTGCCCACGCGACCCAACGGCAGGCGCTGCATCCGCAGGGCCATGTTCTCCGGGTCGTTGAGCGTGTCGGCAATCATGTCCGTTTCGATGGGGCCGGGGTGAATGGAGTTGCAGCGGATGCCGTCGCCGGCGTGCTGAATCGCCGTGGATTTGGTGAAGAGGCGAACGGATCCCTTGGTGGCGGTGTAACTGGCGGAACCGTTGGGGCTGCCCACCAGACCGGCGGTGGAGGAGATATTTATGATGGAACCGCCGCCGTTCTCTCGCATCGCCGGGATTGCGGCCTTGGTGCCGAGAAACACGCCTTTGGAGTTGACGGCGAAGATGCGGTCCCAGTCTGCCACGGTGGTCTCTTCGATGTTCTTGCGGATCAGGATGCCGGCGTTATTGAGCAGGATGTCCAGCTTACCGTAGGCGCTGATGGCAGTTTGGACTGCCGATTGCCAGTCGGACTCGTCGGTCACGTCCAAGTGGACATAGGTGACGTTGTAGCCCAATTCCTGCAATTCGGCTTCGGTCTGCCGGCCCTGGTCGTCCAGGATGTCGCCGATGACGACGCTGGCGCCCTCTTCGGCAAACATACGGGCTTCCACCGCGCCCTGACCACGGGCGCCGCCGCTAATAATCGCTACCTTTCCTTCCAGCCTAGGCATGATGAACCTCCTGTGGATGACCCGTGCGTTGTGTCAATGTGGATGCCCGTGGGTTGCGTCAATGTGGATGATGGGCTCGATGTGGGCAACAGGCTCACTTTATATCGGTTGGGTGTGAGGCGCAACAAGGCGCACCCGCTCGAGCGAACCCACTTTGTCATTGCGAGCACAGCGTGGCAATCTCGCTCCCTCTCCCTTGATGGGAGAGGGTTGGCGTGAGGGTGAAAAATCTGCACTGACCACCTTCCCCGCACTGACCGCCAACCCAGTTCCGGTGTAAACTGCCCAATATCAGTTGGAAGCTCAGGGGTGACTGGAAGCGGAGCTTTACACACCCACCCGAAACCTATGAATGGCAAGGAGAAAGACGATGGCGACTGGCACTCTCACTATTGACTCACAAGTACACGCCTACGAGCGAGACCGCCCGGAACGTCCCTGGGCCGGCACCCTGCAAGGCCCCGCCGAAGTTACCGGCGACGATATGGTGGCGGCGATGGATGCCGTCGGCGTCGATGGGGCTTTGCTGGTATCGCCCTTCTCAATGTATCGCTACGACGCCAGCTACGCCCTGGAAGTGTACGCCAAACATCCGAACCGGTTCGGTTTGATCAGGCCGTTTGATCCCGATTCGGAAACCATCGACGAGGACTTGGCACAGTGGACGGGTACGGCGGGCGTCGTTGGAGCCCGCATCATGCTCAGCAATCTGGAGTACGAAGCGAACCACCCGGGCCTCAACGCGATTCTCGCTGCCGCCGGTCGGATCGGCGTCCCGGTAAACGTGATGTGTTCGACCCGGCTGCCCGTGTTCCGCGAATTGGCCCGTCGCAATCCCGATACACAGATGGTGGTTGATCACTTGGGTATCGCCCAGCCACCAGCGCCGCCGGCGCCGCCGGAACCCTTTGCCGACCTGCCGGACGTGCTGGCGCTGGCCGAACTGGACAACGTAGCCATCAAGATTTCCGGGGCCGGCACGCTGTCGCATCAGCCATTCCCGTACCCGGATATCTGGGAGCCGCTCCGCCGGATTTTCGACGCGTTCGGCTTTGAGCGCTGCCTGTGGGGCACCGACTGGACCAGGGCCGTGAACTCGTTGACCTACGAGCAGGGGGTTGAGGCTTTCCGGGTTACCGACCAGCTCTCGGATGACGAGCGATCTGTACTCATGGGAGGAGCCCTCTCCAGGATTTACAACTGGTCGCCCGGCGCGAAGGCGTAGGCTTTCAAGGAGACCGTGGCAAACCGGTCTGCTGTCGCAACCCAACGTTGCGGGCAATACGCGCCGGGCAGGAGATGGTGGGCCGTGTGGGGATCGAACCCACGACACCCGGATTAAAAGTCCGGTGCTCTACCAGCTGAGCTAACGGCCCGAGGGCGGCGGATGGCCTGCCGCAGGCAAAAGTATAGCATAGGAGACCGTTGACCTTTCGGAATTGGGAATAACTCCGCATTGTAACTGTTCACGTTTGAGGGGACGGCAACGGTTTGCTTTGGACATTCCGTGCTTGGCTGCCCCTCCACAATAGACCGAATAGTCGGCAGATCCCCGCAACTCTGAACAGTTACTCCGCATTGAATGCCCTTGCCAAACGGCGGAACAGGGTGCATAATCATTGCTGTTACTTTCTGGTGGTTCAAGCGGGGTGGTCCCACCCGTTCCCATCCCGAACACGGAAGTGAAACGCCCCAGCGCCGACGATACTGCTCTGGTAACGGAGTGGGAAAATAGGTCACCGCCGGGAAGTGCAATTAGGATAGCAACAGGGCGGCTTTATTGTCGCCCTGCTATCCTCCTCAACTACGAGTGCCTGATTCTCCCGTTGCGCTGGCGAGCACTGGCAACGCTGTCAACTTGCGACCTGAGCCCGCGGATATAGGCACGAACACGACGTTGAAGACTGGGTGGGCGTGATGACGCACCGTACCGAGACTGGAAGCCTGATTCCGCCGGAATCGTGAGCTTGAAACCCCTTACCAGCGGCCCCGCCGATAAATTCGGTGGCAAAGCCGCTTTTATTTTTGCCCAAATGCGGTAGAATGGCGTCCACAGCACCACACCACAAGTCTTAAATCACCCTCAGGAGAAACCCTATGGGCAGCAGATTCGAGAAATTCTCAGAACGGGCACGGCGGGTTTTGTCCCTCGCCCAGGAAGAGGCGCAGCGGTTCAACCACAACTACATCGGTACCGAGCACATCCTGCTGGGTCTGGTACGTGAAACCGAGGGCGTAGCCGCTCGAGTCCTGTCCGGTCTCACCGTAGATCTGACCAAGGTGCGGTCGGCGGTGGAATTCATCATTGGTCGCGGCGAACGCCCGGCGCAGGGCGAAATCGGCCTGACCCCCCGCGCCAAGAAGGTCGTCGAGTTGGCGGTTGACGAAGCGCGCCGGATGAATCACACCTACATCGGCACCGAGCACTTGCTGATCGGGTTGCTCCGAGAAGGCGAGGGAGTGGCGGCCGGCGTCCTGGAAAGCCTGGGCGTCAACTTGGAAAAGGTGCGCGCGGAAACCCATCGCATTCTCAGCAATTCCAGCACCGGCAGCTCCAGCAGCGCCCGTTCCTCGACACGCACGCCAACCTTGGACCAGCTGGGTGTTGACCTGACCAGCGCGGCCCTCGGCGGCAAGCTGGACCCGGTCATCGGTCGCGACACTGAAATCGAGCGCGTTACCCAGATTCTGAGCCGGCGCACCAAGAACAATCCGGTGCTTGTCGGCGAGCCGGGCGTTGGCAAAACCGCCATCGTCGAGGCAATGGCCCAGCAAATCTCGTCCGGCAACGTGCCGGAGACCCTCCAGGGCAAGCGTCTGGTTACTCTGGACATGGGCGCCCTGGTTGCCGGCACCAAATACCGCGGCGAATTCGAAGAGCGACTCAAGAAGGTCATCGAAGAGATTAAAACCTCAGGCAACTGCGTTCTGTTCATCGACGAGATTCATACCATCGTCGGGGCGGGCGCTGCCGAAGGCGCGGTGGACGCATCCAATATTCTCAAGCCTTCCCTGGCGCGCGGCGAAATCCAGTGCATCGGCGCTACTACGCTGGACGATTACCGCAAGTATGTTGAACGCGACCCGGCGTTGGAACGCCGCCTGCAGCCGGTAAGGGTGGAAGAGCCTGATACCGACATGACGGTGAGTATCCTGCGCGGGGTGAAGGTTCAGTACGAAGACCACCACAACGTTGATATTACGGAAGAAGCGGTGCAGGCGGCGGCCACGCTGTCCACCCGCTACATTCCCGACCGGTTCCTGCCGGACAAGGCGATTGACCTGCTCGACGAGGCCGGTTCCCGCGTGCGTCTGCGCGGCAGCCACGCTCCCCAGGAAGTCAAGGACGCAATGGAAGTCCTGGAGCGGGTGCGGAAAGAAAAGGACGAAGCTATCGCGTCGCAGCAGTACGAAGTCGCCGCCGAGTTGCGGGATCGTGAGTTGCACCTCACCGAGAACGTGGGTGACCTGGAACGCGACTGGAAGGCCGGCCGCTCCAAGGAACGAACGCAAGTTACCGAAGAAGACATTGCGGAAGTAGTGAGTATGTGGACCGGCATTCCGGTTACGCGGCTCGCCCAGGAGGAGACTGATCGTCTGCTCCACATGGAAGAAGACCTGCACAAGCGCATCATCGGCCAGGACGAGGCCATTGTTGGCATCGCTCGGGCGGTGCGCCGCGCCCGAGCCGGCCTGAAGGACCCGCGCCATCCCATCGGCGTGTTCCTGTTCCTGGGGCCCACCGGAGTCGGCAAGACGGAACTGGTGCGGGCAATGGCCGAGTTCATGTTTGGCCACGAGGACAACATGATTCGCCTCGATATGTCCGAATTCCAGGAGCGGCACACCACAGCCCGGCTGATCGGCGCCCCTCCGGGATACGTCGGTTACGACGAGGGAGGCCAGTTGACTGAAGGCGTTCGCCGGAAGAACTACTGCGCCATCTTGCTGGACGAAATCGAAAAGGCGCACCCAGAAGTTTTCAACATCCTGCTGCAAATCTTCGATGCCGGCCAGTTGACGGACGCGCGCGGACGCCGCGTTGATTTCCGCAACTCCATCATCGTAATGACCAGTAACTTGGGATCAGACCTCATCAAGCGGGACACCAGCCTGGGCTTTGCGGTCAAATCCGATAGCGGCCAAACCGAGAACATGGCTTACGAGCGGATGAAAGACAAGGTGATGGAGGAAGTGAAGCGCTTCTTCCGACCCGAGTTCCTCAACCGTCTGGATGCCACCATCGTCTTCCATGCGCTGAGTCGGGAAGAGATTCACAAGATCGTGGACTTGATGATGAACATGGTGCGGAGCGAGCTCAAGGACAAGGACATTGCCATTGAGCTGACCGAGGCCGCCCGCGAGCATCTGGGCGAGAAAGGATTCGACCCGGTGCTGGGCGCCCGCCCGCTGCGCCGCCTGATCCAGAACGAAGTCGAGGACAAGCTGTCCGACGAACTGCTGGGCGGAAAGATTGCAGAAGGCGACACCGCGATTGTTGACCTGGACGAAGAAGGGAACGTGGTCGTCAAGGTTCGCAGCAAAGAGCTGGCTGCCTTACCCTCGGCATAAAGGCGGCATCGGGCAAGGGATCGAACATAGGGGCGTCAAAAAATGGCGCCCCTAACTGTTACCGTAATTGGCCATCCGGCAAACCGCAATTGTGATGTGGAAGCAAGGAAACACCAGGCACTGAGAACCGTGGAAACGATGGCTCCGGGGCTGACGCCGGTGGCGCTGCACCGATGGCATGACCCTTGCTAAATTTTTGTACCGCCACGACGAAGATTGAGGTGACATTCATGACCAGACGATTGCTGAAACATTTGGAACGGTCTTATGGATTCGATGAAGTTGCCATCGTTCCCGGCGAAGTTACCATCAATCCTGAGATGACCTCTACCCAAATGGACATTGGAGAGTTCGCCTTTGATTCACCGGTGCTGGCCTCGGCGATGGACGGGTCGGTTTCGCCGCGCTTTGCCATCCTGATGCACGAAATGGGCGGGTTGGGTGTGCTGAACGGCGAGGGACTCTACACCCGGTATGAAGACCCCTATTCGGTGCTGGAAGAAATCATCTCCATGGACCAGTCGGAGGTCACCGAGTTCCTACAGCAGGTTTATAGCGAACCGGTGCAGGAGCGCCTGATTGGGCAAAGGGTGGAGGAAATCAAAAGCGCCGGCGCGGTGGCGGCCATGGCGTTTACGCCGGCCACCACCAAGAAATACAGCCGCCTTGCCGTCGAAGCCGGGGCCGACATCATCGTGGTGCAGTCAACGGTTACCACTGCCCGGCACATCTCGCGGAGTTACACGGGCCTGGTTTTCGCGGAGTTGATCAGCTCGCTGAAGGTTCCGGTGGTGGTTGGCAACTGTGTCAGCTACGGCGTGGCCACCGAGCTGATGGAAACCGGGGTTGATGCCGTGCTGGTGGGCGTCGGCCCCGGCGCGGCCTGCACCACCCGTGAGGTTACCGGCGTCGGCGTTCCGCAGGTTACGGCTACCCTGGAATGCGCCGCGGCTCGAGAGGATTACTTCCAACGCACCGGGCGGTATGTCAGCGTGATTACCGACGGTGGAATTCGCACCGGCGGCGATTTGTGCAAGGCGATGGCCAGCGGGGCGGACGGCGTCATGCTGGGCACTCCCTTTGCTCAGGCGACCGAAGCCCCCGGCCGCGGCTACAACTGGGGCATGGCCAACGCCCATCCGGAGTTGCCGCGTGGCACGCGCATCAACGTGGGCACCAAAGGCACCCTGCAGCAGTTGATGCACGGCCCGTCCAGCGTTACCAACGGCACCCAGAACCTGGTGGGCGCGCTGCGCGTGGCGATGGGTATGTGCGGATCGTACACGGTGCGGGATTTTCACCAGACCGACATGATCGTTGCCCCGGCCATCAAGACTGAGGGCAAGCATTTTCAGTTGCTGGGCTGACGTGGGATTTACATCGATACACCGGATAGACAGGATTGGAGGAAACTGATGACGACTGGCACAATCCAGATATTGAGTCCGATACCGGAGCAGAAAACAGCCGCCCGGCCGGCCGCCGGCCGACTGCCCAGCCTGGCTGGCAAGACCATCGGGTTGCTGGAGAACCGGAAGTACCACTCCGATAACTTCCTCAAGGAACTGCAATGCGTCCTGGAAGAAGATTACGCGGTGGACCAGGTTATCTACTTCCAGAAGTTCAGCTTCAGCGCGCCCTGCTCTGACGAAACGATGGAGGACGTGATTGCCCAGTGCGATGCGGTGGTGCATGGGATTGCGGATTGAGGGAGTTGCACGGCGTGGGGTCTCCACGACACCGTAATTACCGAAACTCGCGGCATCCCGTCGGTGAGCGTCATCACGGAAAGTTTCACCCGCGCCGCCCACGCACGGGCCACGGCCCTGGGTATGCCGACCGTGCAGATTCTGGCGCTGCCCAGCCCGCTAGCTCCGCGTTCGATCCCCCAAGTTCGGGAACTGGCGCACGAGTACGCCGGCCAGATCGCCTCCATGCTGACCAACGGCGGATAACGCCGAGCCGGAGCCAGTAAGACACTGCGCGATGTCCCTGAGCGTCGTCAACTGGAACGTTGCATGGGCTACGCCCCAGTCGCGGCATAGCCCTGAACTTCTGCGCCGCATCGTCCAACATTCCCCGGAAATCGTCTGCCTCACGGAAACGGATTCCAGGCTGTTGTCCCCATTGGACGGGCACACTATTGCCGCCCAGCCCGATTGGGGTCAACCCGTGGCGAACAAGAGGCGCAAGGTTCTGCTCTGGTCGAAGCAGCAGTGGACAGACGTTGATGACTTGGGCAGCGGCGCTTTGCCGCCGGGCCGATTCATCGCCGGCGCCACCGAAACATCGGTAGGCCGGGTGACCGTTATCGGCGTCTGCATTCCTTATCACAACGCCAACGTGGGCGTCAAAACCAGCGGTCCGTGGCAAGACCATGCGGAGTATCTGGACGGCCTATCTGGCATCCTGAAAAGCAAATCGCCGGCGCTGCTCATCGTAATGGGCGATTTCAACCAACAGATTGGGCAACGGAGAAATCCTTACCCGCCGCTTTCTCAACCGGTTCGCGCCGGCCTGCAGGAAACAATGCAAGCCGGAGGGCCGCCGGGTTTGACGATAGCAACGGCTGGACTGGGCTTGCGGGGCCGGCGCGCAATTGACCACATCGCCATCAGCGGCGATCTGTTCGCCGAGTCTGTCGCCACTATTGACAACCGTACCGACGATGGTGAGAAACTATCAGATCATTTCGGCGTAGTCGCCGATTTGTCCGTTCACCATCAGCCTTCAGAACCCCCATTTGCCGAGTAATACTTATGTCCACCAACACCCCTGCCCTCAGCTCGCGCCGCGTCGCCGTGGCCGACTCTTACGACGCCATCCAGGATTACTACGAGGAACAAGGCTGGACCGACGGTATGCCCGTCGTACCGGCCACCGAGGAGGCGGTTCGCCGGATGCTCGGACCCTGGGGCGAAGACCCGTCCCAGTCTCTGGGGGTCGCCCAGCCGTCCAACTGCGAAGTAACCATTGAGAAGGTCGCCATCAACGCGGTGATGGCCGGCTGCCGTCCGGAGTATTTTCCGGTGGTGGTGGCGTGCGTCAAGGCGGCCATGCAAACCGAGTTCAACCTGGCTGGCTGCCAGGCGACCACCGGCGGAGCCGCGCCGGTCGTAATCGTCAACGGCCCCATCGCGACGCAGTTGGGCATCAACGGCGATTCGGGCTGCTTTGGCCCCGGATACCGCCCGAATGCCACCATCGGCCGCGCGCTGCGCCTGTTCGTCCGCAACGTCGCTGGCCTCATCATTGGCGATATGGACAAGGCGACGCTGGCGATGCCGGGGCGGTATTCGTTCTGCTTTGCCGAAAACGAAGCGCGCAGCCCCTGGGAACCGCGTCATGTGGAGCTGGGGTTGAATCCTGCAGACAGCATGGTTACCATCCACGCCATTCGCGCCTTCTACCCCATCATGGAGACCACCGTCTCCCGGGGCATCGAGGTTCTGAACACACTGGTCAAGGCAACGCAGGCGACCGGTTTCTCCAACTACTATCAGATTGGCACCGGGGCGCAGGTAACGCTGGTGATAAGCCCCGAACACGCCGCTGAAATCGCGGCGGACGGTCTGACCAAGCAGGACGTTCGGGAGTACGTTTACGCCAACGCGCGAATGTCGATTGAGCAGCTGTCCGGTTTGGCGCATTGGGGCAACCGCAACTACCCGGCCTGGATCGACGACAGCAAACCCGACACCATGGTGCCCATCGCACCCCGGGCTGATGATATCGTGATAGTAGTTGCCGGCGGTGACGGGCGCCACTCGGCCTGGCTCGCCGGCTGGGGCGTAACCCGGGTGGTTACCCAGCAGATTGAGATTCCGGGATAGTCTTGCGGAGGCAACCAGCCGGCAGCGGCCCGCCGCCCGAAATGGCGACGGGCTTTGGATTTAAAGAGAACGATTTGGCAGCGGGCGGGCTGTTAATGACATAACTTTGCGGCTCCCAGCCATTCGGACTGCTATTATTGACTCGGCGCCAATCGGCCCAATTCAGTCTCACCGTCAGGGTTCATAATCGTGTTCACCCATCTTCACACCCACACCGAATACAGTATGCTGGACGGCATCAGCCGCATCCCCGATCTGGTCAACCGGACTCGGGAGTTGGGCATGGATGCCATGAGCATCACCGACCACGGTTCTCTCTATGGCGTGGTCGATTTCTACTCCGAGTGCGTTGAAGCCGGCATCAAGCCCATTATCGGTTGCGAGATGTACGTGGCCCACGGCAGCCGCCACGAACGCACGCCCAACGAGCGCACGGCGAACCACCTGGTTCTCATCGCCAAAGACAACACCGGCTATCACAATCTGCTCCAACTGGTAACCCGCTCCCACCTAGAGGGGTTTCACTACCGGCCCCGCATCGACAAGGAGCTGCTGGAACAGCACCGGCAGGGCCTCATCTGTCTGTCCGGCTGCCCTTCGGCGGAGGTGCCCACGCTGCTGGCCGACGGCAACTACGATGCGGGCCGGGAGATGGCGGGCTGGTATCGGGAGATATTCGGCGAAAATTACTTCCTGGAGTTGCAGCAGCACGAGCACGTCCCGCAGCTGCCTGCCATCAATGAGAGCCTGATCCGCCTGAACCAGGACACCGGCATTCCCCTGCTGCTGACCAACGATGCCCACTACGTGCGGCAGCCCGACCACCAGTTCCAGGATGTTTACATCTGCATCCAGACCGGCACCAACATCCACGACGAAAAACGGCTGCGGATGGAGGATTCCTCCTATTACATCAAGTCGCCCGCCGAGATGGCGACGTTATTCCCCCAGTTTCCGCAGGCGCTGGACATCACCGGGGAGGTTGCCCAGGGTTGCAACGTGTCGCTGGGCTTTGGGCAGATGCACCTGCCCCGGTACAACACCCCCAACAACGAAGACGCCGACGCCTATCTGAAGCGCATCTGCTGGGAGGGTTTTAAGCGGCGGTACGGGAACAATAATGAGTCGGCAAAAGCCCGTATGGAGTATGAACTGGAGGTGGTGAAGCAGACCAGCTTCGCCAACTACTTCCTGGTGGTCTGGGACATCATTTCCTTCGTGCGTCAGCAGGACATCCTGTTCGGCGTGAGGGGCAGCGCGGCGGCCAGCATCGTGCTGTACTGCCTCGGCATCACCGAGATTGACCCGCTGGAGTACCGCCTCGTGTTCGAGCGTTTCCTCAACTTCGAGCGCAAGGAAATGCCCGACATCGACATGGACTTTCAGGATGACCGGCGCGACGAGGTGCTGCGCTATGTCATTGACCGCTACGGCAGCGACCGGGTGGCCCAGATCATTACCTTCGGAACCATGGGCCCCAAGGCGGCGCTGCGGGATGTGGGCCGCGGGTTGGGGATGAGCTACGGCGACGTTGACCGGGTGGCGCGCATGGTGCCCAATCGTTCCCGAACGCTGTCCGATGCCCTGACCGCCAACCCGGAGTTGAAGCAAACCTACGAAAGCGACCCCGCGATGCAGAACCTGGTGGACAATGCCCAGGCCCTGGAAGGCATCGTCCACCACGTTAGCACCCACGCCGCCGGCGTTCTGATTGCCGACGAACCGCTCACCGAAACGGTGCCCCTGCAACGCCCGGCCCGCGGCGATGAAAACAGCCCGGTGATGATGACCCAGTTCTCCATGGACCCGGTGGCCAAGCTGGGCCTGCTCAAAATGGATTTCCTGGGACTCACCAACCTCACCATCCTGGATCGCACTATCAAGCTGCTGGACGAAGAGCGGGGCATACGCATTGACCTGGGCCGGCTGGGCCTGGACGACGAAGCAGCCTACGCACTGCTGGGCACCGGCAACACGTCCGACCTGTTCCAGCTGGAATCCGCCGGTATGCAGCGCTACATCAAGGAGCTGAAACCGTCGAACCTGGGCGACATTGCGGCCATGATTGCCCTGTACCGCCCCGGGCCCATGGAGCACATCGACCGGTTCATCCGCTCCAAGCACGGGCAGGAGGAAGTTACCTACCCCCACCCCAGCATGAAGGAACTGCTGGACGAAACCTACGGCGTCATCGTCTACCAGGACCAGGTGCTGCAAATCCTGCAAAACTTCGCCGGCTACACGCTGGGCGCCGCCGATACCGTCCGCAAGGCGATGGGCAAAAAGATTCCCGAGCTGATGGCCGAGGAACGGGACCGCTTCGTGAGCGGCGCCGTTACCCAGGGCTACACGGAGACGATGGGCTCCGAGATTTTCGACCTCATCGAGCCCTTCGCCGGCTACGCATTCAACAAGGCCCACAGCGTCAGCTACGGCCTCATCTCCTACTGGACGGCCTATTTCAAGACTCACTACGCGCTGGAGTACATGGCCTCGGTGCTGAACTGTCGCCTTGACCACGCCGACCGGTACATCGCCTCTATCAACGAATGCACCCGCATGGGCATCACCATTGGGTTGCCCGACGTGAACGCATCCGGCGTGCTCTACACCATCGACAAGACGGTGGACAAATCGGCCGGCCTGGGCCAGCTGCGCATCGGGTTGACGGCGGTGAAATCCGTTGGCGATGGCGCCGTGAAACCAATCGTCGCCGAGCGGACGGCCAACGGCCCCTACACCTCGGTGGGCGATTTCTGCAACCGCGTCGATGTGTCCGGGCTGAACCGGCGCACCCTGGAAGCGCTGGCCAAGGCCGGGGCGTTCGACTCGCTGGCGCCCCGCGCTGCCGTGGTGGGCGCGCTGGATCGCATCTGGGCGGTGGCGCAGCAGGAGACCCGGAACCGCCACTCCGGGCAGTTCGGTATGTTCGGCAAGGAGCTGGACAGCAACTCCGGCGGCACCATGCTGGAACTGGTCACCAACCAACCCGACTACACTGCCCAGGAAAAGGCCGCGCTGGAAAAGGAGTTTATCGGCGTCGCCATTTCCTTCAACCCCATCCTGGCGCTGGCCGCCGTGGACCCGGAGGGCGCCATCAACTCGGTGGAGCAGCTGGACGAGGACGCGGTGGGCACTACCGTTACGCTGCTGGGGCACGTTAACGAGGTTACCGAGCGGTACACCCGCGACAACCGCAAGTTCCTGCGCATCGATCTGGGAATGGTGGGCGGCCAGGTGGAAACGATGGTTTGGCCCGACAACCTGGAGAAGACGGCCCACGTCTGGCAGCAGGGCGCCACGGTGCGGGTGGTCGGCCGTTTGCAAGCCAGGGGCGATGACTTCTCGCTGGCCTGCTTCGATGCCAGGGAGTTTCTGATTGAGGCGCCGGCCGACGCTGACGCCAACTACTCGCTCCAGGGGAACAGCGCTGCGTCCAGCCCGCCGGAGGCAAAATCTCCGCTCCCGGCGGCGGCCCGCCCTCACCCCAGCCCGCTCCCGCCGGGAGCGGGAACCGGGACGACTCCCAGCGGCAACGGTAACGGCAATGGCAATGGCGCGCCGGCCGGCGGGCGGGATGCCGGTATGTTCATCAGGATGACCGAAACCGACGACGCCGACGGTGATCGCTACCTGCTGCGTCAGGCCATTCGGGTCATGCTGGAATACACCGGTGATGACAAGGTGTACGTGGAGCTAAACCTGCGGGAGGGCCGGCGCGTCCTGATGGAGATTCCCACCGTGTCAACCGAAGCCTGCCCGGAGTTGCAGCAGCGCCTGCTGGAACTGCTGGGCGAAGGCAACGCCGAATATCCCGGCTGGGAACTGTCGGCAGCGGCGGATTGAAGTCCCTCCGTCATTGCAAGTAGCCACCCTTCTGTCATTGCAAGTAGCCACCCTTCTGTCATTGCGAGGAGCGGAGCGACGTGGCAATCTCGTAATGATAACAACGTTGTAGTTCATGGTGACTCCCAAAGGGTACTTCGTGTATGTGATGGCTAACGCCAGATTCACGACGCTGTACGTTGGCGTTACGAACAATTTGGAACGTAGAGTTTGGGAACACAAGCACCGGGCACATCCGTCATCTTTCACCGCGCGCTATAATCTGGACCGCCTGGTCCACTTCGAGGATTGCGCGGATGTGGAAGGAGCCATCGCCAGGGAGAAACAGATCAAAAGCTGGTCCCGGGCCAGAAAGGATGCCCTCATTGACGGCCTGAACCCGGGCCATGTGGATTTGGCGGCGGACTGGTACAACTAGGTTCTGTTGACATTTCACCGTAGCCAGATGAGAGCGGCGGTGAAATGCAGGAAGCCCAGGTATCTGGTGTCCAGCTTCTCAAACCGGGAGAAGATCCGGCGATAGTGCTTGATCTTGTTGATGAAGCATTCCACCAGATGACGCTCCCGGTACAGATGCCGGTCATAGTCGGCGGGTGCCTTGCGGTTCGAGCGGGGCGGAATGACCGGCATCATACCCAGTTCCAGGATGTGCTGGCGAAACTCCTGGGCATCGTACCCTTTGTCGGCCAGTACGTGCTCGCCAGCATAACCGGCGATCAACTCCTCCGCCTGGGTGATGTCGTGCTGTTGCCCTCCGGTCAGTATGAATCGCAGGGGGTTGCCCAAGCCGTCCACGCTCACGTGAATCTTGGTGCTGAACCCGCCGCGGCTCCGGCCCAGGGCCTGGGCCGCCTGGCCACCCTTTTTGGGGGAGCTCCCGCCGCGCAAGGGTGCGCCCGGACCACCGTGCTGTCGATGATCAGGTATTCCAGATCCGCGTCGTCGCAGAAATGTTGATGCATTTGGGCCCAGACGCCTTGGTCAGTCCAACGGGCGAATCGTTTATAGACGCTGTTCCAGTTCCCGTATTCGGCTGGCAGCAGTCGCCATTGGGCCCCAGAGCGGTTAATCCATAAGACGGCCTCGACAAAACGCCGGCAATCCGCTTCCTGGCCAACGTACACGCCAGTGCAACCACGCAAGAAATCGAGCATCCTGGCCCACTGTTCTGGTGATAATCTGATGTTTGACATACAGCCATTATAATGAAATGTCAACAGAACCTAGTACCGGTCATTGCGAGCGACTAGTTCCTGTGATTGGGAACGCCGAGTACCGGTCATTGGGAGCGACCAGTTCCCCGGTCATTGGGAGCGACCAGTTCCCCTGTCATTGCGAGCGAAGCGTGGCAATCTCGTCGCCGTAGCAAGGGTGGTTCACCGACGTGTGCTCAACCTCGTCGGGATTGCCACGTCGCTGCGGTTCCTCGCAATGACAGAAAGGGGCTACTTGCGATGACAGAAACGCCCCTACTCGCTGGCCGGTATTTGCAGGCCGAGGCCGGCGGCGATGTAGCGTTTGCCGTTTTCCTGGTAGCCGGCGGTGGGGTTTTCCAGGCGCTGGCGGTGTACTGCCGGCAGCTCGCGGATGCGGCCGGGCACACCCACCACCAGCGACTCCGGCGGGATGGCGGCTCCGGTTACGATGGCCCCCGCGCCAATCAGCACGTAGTCGCCCACATCGCAGTCCTCCAGGCACACCGCGTTGACGCCAATCATCACGTTGTTGCCGATTTTGCCGCCGTGTACCACCGCGCCGTGGGTCATCAGCACGTTGTCGCCCAGCTCCAGAAAGTCGTCGGTGTGCAGCACGCAGTTGTCCTGGATGGAGCAGTTCTTGCCAATGATAATGCGGCCGTAGTCGCCGCGAATTACCGCGCCGGGCCAGATGCTGGTGCCCTCGCCGATGCTGACGTCGCCGACGATGTAGGCGGCCTCGCTGACGAACACGCTGGGATGGATTTGGGGCGACTTGCCGTCGATGCTGCGAATCAAAGCGTAACTCCCGGGTAATGTGGATGGGGTTATTATACGCATGGGAAGCCCGCCCACACCCCCGGCCCTGCCTGCTCCAATCCCCGCTCCCTTGCTTGATGGGAGCGGGCTAGGGTGAGGGTGATGGCGGCGGTGGCACCCGGAACCGGACGCTGCCGTCGGTGTCGTGCTCGTGGTGCGAAATTGCCGCCAGCAGCTCCTGCCGGGTGGTGGACACTTCCGCTGACAACCCGTCCATCCGCCCGTCCAGCCTTTCGCCTAGCGCGTCAATCCGCACTCCCAGCACGGCCACCTCCGCGCCCAACGCGGCCAGCTGCGTTCCGTGCGCCTCCAGCCGTTCCCCTTGCCGGTCGAGACGTTGGCCTATATCGTCAATCCGCCCACCCAGCTGTGCGCCCTGTGCGTCCAGCCGTGCGCCCAGGGCGTCCATGCGGCTGGCCAGGCGGCCCGCCCAATAGAACATTGAGCCGACCAGCGCGGCCAGCGTCATTACGCCGACTCCGACGCCGATGACGCTGATGATGATGCTGATGACGGCAAGGTCCATAATAGGAGAGTGTACCCGCCAGTCTGGAGATTAGCAAAGGGGATGGTGGCGGCAGCCTTACGCCGGCGGCGGCCTTACGCCGCCGGTGGCACCAGGAACCTGACGTTGCCGTCGGTGTCGTGCTCGTGGTGCGAGACTGCCGCCAGCAGCTCCTGCCGGGTGGTGGACACTTCCGCTGACAACCCATCAATCCGCACTCCTACCACGGCCACCTCCGCGCCCAACTCGGCCAGCCGTTCTCCGTGAGCCTCCAGCCGTTCCCCTTGCCGGTCGAGACGTTGGCCTATATCGTCAATCCGCCCACCCAGCTGCGCGCCCTGGGCGTCCAGCCTTTCGCCCAGCTGCTGACCCAAGGCGTCCAGCCGTGCGCCCAGCTGTGCGCCCTGTGCGTCCAGCCGTGCGCCCAGGGCGTCCATGCGGCTGGCCAGGCGGCCCGCCCAATAGAACATTGAGCCGACCAGCGCGGCCAGGGTGATTAGGCCGACGCCGGCGCCGATAATGCTGATGCTGATGCCAAGGTCCATAATATTGAGAGTGTACCCGCCAGTCTGGAAATCATCAAAGGGGATGGTGGCGGCAATGCGGCCTTACGCCGGCCGCCTTACGCCGGCGGTGGCCTTACGCCGGCGGCCGCCTTACGCCGGCGGTGGCACCAGGAACCTTACGTTGCCGTCCGTGTCATGCTCGTGGTGCGAAATTGCCGCCAGCAGCTCCTGCCGGGTGGTGACTACTTCCCCTGACAACCCGTCAATCCGCACTCCTACCACGGCCACCTCCGCGCCCAACGCCTCCAGCTGCGCTCCGTGCGCCTCCAGCCGTTCCCCTTGCCGGTCGAGACGTTGGCCTATATCGTCAATCCGCCCACCCAGCTGCGCGCCCTGTGCGTCCAGCCTTTCGCCCAGCTGCTGACCCAAGGCGTCAATCCGTGCGCCTAGCTGCGCACCCTGTGCGTCAATCCGTGCGCCCAGCTGCGCGCCCTGTGCGTCAATCCGTGCGCCCAGCTGCGCGCCCTGTGCGTCCAGCCGTGCGCCCAGCGCGTCCATGCGGCTGGCCAGGCGGCCCGCCCAGTAGAACATTGAGCCGACCAGCGCGGCCAGGGTGATTAGGCCGACGCCGGCGCCGATAATGCTGATGCTGATGCCAATGTCCATAATATTGAGAGTGTACCCGCCAGTCTGGAAATCATCAAAGGGGATGGTGGCGGCAATGCAGCCTTACGCCGGCGGCCGCCTTACGCCGGCGGTGGCGCCGGGAACCGGACGTTGCCGTCGGTGTCGTGCTCGTGGTGCGAAATTGCCGCCAGCAGCTCCTGCCGGGTGGTGGACACTTCCGCTGACAACCCATCAATCCGCACTCCTACCACGGCCACCTCCGCGCCCAACTCGGCCAGCCGTTCTCCGTGAGCCTCCAGCCGTTCCCCTTGCCGGTCGAGACGTTGGCCTATATCGTCAATCCGCCCACCCAGCTGCGCGCCCTGGGCGTCAATCCGCCCACCCAGCTGCTGACCCAGGGCGTCCAGCCGTGCGCCCAGCGCGTCCATGCGGCTGGCCAGGCGGCCCGCCCAGTAGAACATTGAGCCGACCAGCGCGGCCAGGGTGATTAGGCCGACGCCGGCGCCGATAATGCTGATGCTGATGCCAATGTCCATAATATTGAAAGTGTACCCGCCAGTCCGGAGATTAGCAAAGGGGATGGTGGCGGCGGCCTTACGCCGGCGGCAGCCTTACGCCGGCGGCGGGCCGCTCGGTCGTCTATTCGTTCTATAATAGCAATAGCGTCCAACCGCTGGCAGAGGCTCCGGCCAATGTAATCTAGGCTCGAGAACATGACGACCAGAAATGTAACCGGGCAGGTAATGACGCTGAAGGTAATGACGCTGATTGTGCGGTCATACCTACTCAACGGTTTAAACCCCCAGCGAGGGTTTAGCAACGAGCCGACCATCGCCGCACCCCCGGCCGCTCCAGTCCCCGCTCCAGTCCCCGCTCCAGTCCCCGCTCCAGTCCCCGCTCCATTGATGCGAGCGGGAGTCCGACGGCGCCCTCGCCCTCTCATCACGGGAGCGGGAGTCCGACGGCGCCCTCGCCCTCTCATCATGGGAGCGGGAGTCCGACGGCGCCCTCGCCCTCTCATCACGGGAGCGGGAGTCCGACGGCGCCCTCGCCCTCTCATCATGGGAGCGGGAGTCCGACGGCGCCCTCGCCCTCTCATCATGCGAGCGGGAGTCCGACGGCGCCCTCGCCCTCTCATCAAGGGAGCGGGAAGCTCGCCCTCACCCCCGGCCCCTCTCCCGTAGACTGAGGGCTGTAACCCCCACTTATTTTAGAAATTGCCCAAAATCGGTTCCTTTCCCGTAATACTCCCGTAATACTGCGTGGGTTAGAATTGCGCAGTATGAGTACCAATCTACCCATCCGTCGCTCCGGGCCGGCGGCCCGCTGCCCCTTTGCCGACGGGCTGCACACAGGAGGTGCCACACCGAACTAAACTAAATATCCACCAGGCGCGGGCGGACTTCGCCTCCGCCGCACTCCGACAATCTCAAGGGAGATTTTGTCAAATGAAAAGTAAAACGAGAAAGCTGATATGGTCAGCGCCCCTGGTCGCAGTGTTAGCCGTCGTGGGTGCACTGGCCATTTTCATAGCGCTGGCACCAAACCTAGCTCAGGCCCACGATGTGCCCGGGGTGCCGACCGACTTGAGCGCAATGCCGGTTCCGGACGACACCGCTACTCCCGAAGTTGAGGGGCGGACCCAGATCAAGCTGACGTGGAAAGCTCCTTCCGGTGAAAATATGGACATCACCGGATACCGGATTGACCGGTCCAAGGAGGGCCACGTCTGGATGAAACTGGAGCCCAACAGCGGCGATCCGGACATGCTCGAATACACCGATACCGTGACGGGTTCGGCATCAGGCATGACCTACTTCTATCGCGTCTTTGCCGTCAATACCTCCGGCGTCGGCCCGATGTCCGTAATCGAAGACGGCACGACGATGCCGCTGACCGTGCCGAAGCCACCGACAAAAGTGATGGCTACAGCAGATGGCGCGACCGCGATTGTCCTGAAGTGGATGCCTCCGGCAGACGATGGCGGGAAGGCGGTGACGAAGTATCGTATCCACATCGACCCGCCTGGCACAGACAATGCATTCCCAGCTTTGGATACTTCGGATGTAGCGGGTACCGCCGATAACGTTGTTGTCGGCGACATCTGCGAGTTCTCCGCAGACGGCGGCTATCTCCAGTACACCCACACGAAGCGGATGGCGAATATGTCATACCGCTACCAGGTGTACGCGATCAACTCGGTAGATGTGGGCACTCCTGTGGGCACTTCTAATGGCTCTGCCGTCCGAAACGCCACCACTGGACCGAAAAAGCAACCCGACGCGCCCATGGACGTGTTGGCCGTGCAGTCGAGCTCAACGGACGTTCAGTTGTACTGGAACTGGCCGAAGAGCGATGGCGGCGCCGCCATCACCAGCTTCCGTGTTGAGGTAACCGAAAAAAGTGGTGATTGGCCGGACTCAACAGCTGCTGCGGAGACCACCGCGACAAACCTCTCAGCTGCCGATGTTTCCAAGGGAGCTTTCACCGTCGAGGCCACCGGTAACTTGGCAACCAGGGCAGGTGAGGCACACGAAGTGGCGCACATGCACGGGTTCAACACCACTGAGAGCACCACACCCACTGGCGTAGGTAAGACTTTGTACTACCGCGTCTTCACCGTGACTGGTACTGGTCAAAACGAGATGAGGAGCCGAAGCATCGGATCAGTCAGCGTGAAACTCGTTGGCGATGCTGATTCCGACGATGCTGTCGATCTGCCACCGATGTTGACCGCAGTGGAAGCCGGTCCACCGGCTGCCACTGATGACAAGCACGGCAATTACAGCAAGCTGGCCTTGACATGGACGAAGAACCCAGACGACAATCCCACCAGCTACCGGATTGACTACTCGTCGGACGGGATCAAGTGGATGGAACTGGAAAAGGACACCCGCCTCGCCAAGCCCGGTGAATACACCGATGCCGCCGGCTTGAAGCCCGCAATGGATCGACACTACCGCATCTTTGCGAAACTGGGCGGCAAATTCCGGGCAGCGACTAAATCAACACCAACATCAGGAACGGCAGGCAATGAAGGAATGACAGGCGCTGCCATCGCCCCGGACAACGTGCGGAACATAATGGCGACGGCAAAGGGCGCTGACATGATTGAAGTGCAGTGGGAGCAGCCGATGTACGACGGCGGCGCCTCCATCACGCATTATCAGGTCCAAAAATCCGACGACGGAAACGCATGGACGGTCGCCGCACACCTTGCAGTCAAGCGCGATGCCAACTCCTGTATGCTCGATCCCATCGGAACATGGACCGACAAAGGTTTGTCGGCCGGGGACACGATGTACTACCGGGTTTACGCTGTGAACAGTGCGAGCACGCCATCCCCCGCTGCAGATACGCTGGCGACGACGGCAGATAATGAAGCCGACCCTGAAACCGACCACGCTACCACCGGAATGGCGATGAGGCCGGACGCTCCCACGGGTCTGACTGCGGAGCTGGCAAAGGACTCGAAATTGAAGGGCGCGGGACAGCAGGGCGTTCTGGTGCTTTGGAATGCTCCCAAGGACCCGGCCGGCTCTCCAATTTCCGGCTACCGGGTCGAGCGCAAGGTAATGGGCGAGGACGTCGATGCCTGGGTGGAGCTGGAAGCTTCCAGCAGCGCTATGCAGACCCATTACACCGACCGCAACAAGCCGGCAGCAGGCGAGATGCGGGACTACCGGGTCGCGGCCATCAACCGGCTGGCCAACGACGCGGAAGGACTCAGCAACTGGTCTAACATGGCCTCTATACCGGTTGGCACACACACGCACAACCAGGCTCCCACGTCCGTCGGCAAGATTACCGATATGACGGTAAGGGCAGACCAGATGTCCACCCCGCTGAACGTGTCCACGTACTTCAAGGACGCCGACCCGGACGACACGCTGACCTACTCGGCGACGTCCAGTATGACGGACTACGCCACCGTTGAGATAGGCGGCGACGACATGAATATGCTGACCATCACCGGCGTAGCAGTCGGCGAGGCCACCATCACGGTAACGGCCAACGACGGCAACGGCGGAACCGCCACGCAGACCATCGCCGTAACAGTGACGAAGCCCAACCAGCCCCCTATGCTTATGGGTGAGCTTGACGCTGTGACGCTGACGATGGGCGACGACCCGAAGACGGTTGACGTGTCCGTCGCGTTCTCCGACGCCGACGACGACACGCTGACCTACACGGCGACGTCCAGTAGGACGGACTACGCCACCGTCATGGTGGACGGCAGTATGGTAACCATCACCGGCGTAGCAGCCGGCGAGGCCACCATCATGGTAACGGCCACCGACCCAGCCGGAGAGATGGCCAAGCAGACCTTCATGGTAACGGTGGAAGCGGCCAACATGGCCCCCATGCCTGAGGGCAAGATTGCCGATGTGATGCTGACGGTGGACCAGATGTCCAGCACAATGGACGTTTCCGCCTACTTCACCGACGCTGACATGGACGACACGCTGACCTACACGGAGATGTCCAGCGATGACATGATCGCCACCGCTGAGATAGACGGCGACGACATGAACATGCTGACCATCACCGGCGTAGCAGTCGGCATGGCCACCATCACGGTAACGGCCAACGACGGCAACGGCGGAACCGCCACGCAGACCATCGCCGTAACAGTGACGAAGCCCAACCAGCCCCCTATGCTTATGGGTGAGCTTGACGCTGTGACGCTGACGATGGGCGACGACCCGAAGACGGTTGACGTGTCCGTCGCGTTCTCCGACGCCGACGACGACACGCTGACCTACACGGCGACGTCCAGTAGGACGGACTACGCCACCGTCATGGTGGACGGCAGTATGGTAACCATCACCGGCGTAGCAGCCGGCGAGGCCACCATCATGGTAACGGCCACCGACCCAGCCGGAGAGATGGCCAAGCAGACCTTCATGGTAACGGTGGAAGCGGCCAACATGGCCCCCATGCCTGAGGGCAAGATTGCCGATGTGATGCTGACGGTGGACCAGATGTCCAGCACAATGGACGTTTCCGCCTACTTCACCGACGCTGACATGGACGACACGCTGACCTACACGGAGATGTCCAGCGATGACATGATCGCCACCGCTGAGATAGACGGCGACGACATGAACATGCTGACCATCACCGGCGTAGCAGTCGGCATGGCCACCATCACGGTAACGGCCAACGACGGCAACGACGGAACCGCCGAGCAGACCATCATGGTAACGGTGGAAGCAGCGAGCATGGAGCTGACCGCGCCGACGGGCGCTAAGCCGTCCCTCTTTCACACCGGCATTATCGTGAAATGGGATGTAAATTCGGCCCAAAACGCCGACCTGATCGTTGTTGCGCTGTTCAATGAAGGCGTGACGGCTCTTGCGAACATTCCCAATAACATCCATCCGATCAACCTCAAAGCGACGAACGATCCTGGCACCCACTCGTTCAACAACGTGCCGAGCGGTACGTATGAGGTGGCAGTGGCGTCTGAAAGCGATGGCGTATACAAGGTCGGCTTCGCTGACGATGTTATTACCGTACCGTAACCAGAGGGCAGTCAGGGGTGCCTCCGGCAGGGCCGGCGGCCTCCTGACCCCGCTGGAAACGACTGAAGTTCAACGACAATCTCATAAGGAGATTCTCACAAATGACTAACAAAACGAGAAAGCACATCGGGGCGGGGACGCTGGTGATGGCAGTCGCTGTCATCGGCATTCTGGCCGCGTTTCTGGTGCTGGCAAACAACCCCGGCGTCACTATGGCGCAAAGCCCACCGCCCATCGACGATCCGTGCGCGACTAAAGAAGGGCGCGCCGAAGTCATCCTGGGTGGAGGAACGTGCGACGCTCCGGGCAACGGCAACGGCACCGGCGGCAACGGCACCGGCGGCACGATGGTAGGTGCGAATGCGCCGTCCGCGCCGATGAACGTGCGGTCCGAAGTGCTGGACAACATGATTATCGTGCGCTGGGATAAGCCGGAGAGCATCGGGCCGGCGGACTCGGAACCGGACGCGGAAATCAGCCATTACGTGATAACCCGCACCGCCTACACCAGCGACGGCAACAACCCCATCATGGCTAGTGGTGGCAAGATCATCACAAAAATGGGCAACGATGCGCGCTGGTACCGTGACCAGGGTCTGGGCTACAACACCACCTACAGCCACACCGTGAAAGCCGTCAATATGTACACCATCGACGACGTGATGGGCAGCAGCATGGGGCCGGACTCGGCCCCGGTGACGACCACCACCGCCACCTCGGGCGGGATGCTGCATCCTGAGCTGGCGCCGCCGGGCGCGCCGATGGCTCTGAAAGCCCGTGGCTCCTGCGACGACCAGATTTCGGTCACCTGGGAAGTCCCGTCCCACGCTGGCAAGGTCCTCCCGGACACCGTGGGGTGCCCCTTGTGCGCCAACCAAACCCCCGCCCACACCGGGGGTACCAACGCCGGCATCGAGGTCAAATCCGGCACGGCGATGGTCGTCAGCTACAAGGTTGAGCGGAGCGTTGACGGCGCCGCTTGGCAGGTGCTGACCAACAAACACACGAGCCGCCAGTACATTGACAGGGCCAACCTGGGGTATGGCAAGACCTACGCTTACCGGGTAACGGCAATGAACAACGCCCTTCTGTACGGCGAGTCAGCGAAGGCCGCGGAGACGCTGGCTGAACCGCCGGTACCGAACGTGCCGCAGTCGCCCGATGCAGACCTGCACGCTGAGGACGCTTCTAAAGTACTGTTCACGTGGGACCCGCCCCCCGGTGACTGGCGCAACATCAATGACATCAATGCCATTGATAACAAGAATCTGAGCCGGTCCCTGAAATACCACGTCGAAAGGCGGCTGGAAGGGACGGGCGATTGGAAACGACTGACCGTCGACGCAAGCGGGAACAACGACCCACAGGTTCATGAGTACCTCAACAACGTGACCAAAGCAGAGGCGCTTAGGAACATCCAGACGCAGGCCTATCAGGACGAGGACATCCCCAAGTCCGGCAGCTACAAGTACCGGGTAGCCGCTCTGATTGACGGTTGCCTGCTATCGGCCTGGGTAGTGACTGCCCGCGAAGTGGTGGTAACGCTGGACCTCGGCCCCCCCTCCGATCTGAAAGCGACTACAGGTGCTGTACCGGGTACTGTCCTCCTGAGCTGGAAGGAGGGCCCCAACTCCACTGAGCACTGGGTTGCCGGCATCAAACAGTCCGACTGGGACGCCGGTAACTACAGCAACGTCATTTTTACCAGCGCGCAGTCCAACTCTTCGTATTCCATTACCGGGCTGGACAGCGGTGCTGAGTACGTATTCGCCGTTTCCGCCGGTCGCGGCGGCGCCTGGAGCGATTGGACTCCCCTGACCAAAGTAACGCCCAACTAGCCGCATCTAGGCCAACGAGGGCAAGGAATCGAAAATGACTGGTCGGACGCACGCGGCGCGGGGCAATCGTTTCGCAAGTGCGGGCGTCCGACAGTCGGCAAAGATAATCTCAAAGGAGATTCAGTCAAATGAGTAACAAAACCAAAAAGCACATCTGGCCGGTGTCGCTGCTCACAGCGCTAGGCATCGTTGCGGTGCTGGCGTTGATGGCGGCTACGGTGTGGATGCCAGGCCCGGCCCAAGCGCAGAGTGGACCCTCCAATCCATTCCTCGCTACGCCAGTGCCCGGCACCACGCCTACCGGACCCGGCAATCCATTCCCCACGCCGGTGCCCGGCACCACGCCCACCGGCACCACCGGAGACATGATTACATCCGATACCACCAGTGGTGGTGGCGCTCCCGAATTCAAGGTGGTGATTGATTCACTGCCCACAGATGGTTTGGCGGTGGGCAGCTCCATCGTGCTGTACCTGGAGGACGATTATCAGGAGCCCGAAACGATACCGGCCAGCTCGGTGTACTTCGTTGCGAAGCCGGGGAGCCCACAGACGGGGAATGGCGCCCGGGTGTACACCACCCACGCGCCGAAAATCGACACGGGCGCTTATTTTGATGAGGACAAGAAGGACATCAGCATCAGGGTTTTCATCCCCGATATGTGCACCAGCAGCACCGTGGTCTGCCAAGGTCCCAACGGTGTCGGTGCCAAGCAAACGCTGACTATGGTGATCGAGGACGATTCCGGCATCAAGAATCCCACCGAACAGGGTATGCACAGCGTTCTAATTGATATCTTGGGTCCTGCGGACTCAATTCCGAAAGCCGCAGACACGCTGGCGCGCAATGATGCGCTGCGTGATGCCGACAAGCTGTGTGATGACGACCCAGCGTGTGCTGACGAGAAAATGGAGCGCCAGTTGCCGACCTGGGCGAAGATCAGCCTGTCGGACGTGGACAACGAGCGCGGCTACGAGCTGACGATCACCGGTTCCGGTTTCAACAACGGGACCAGCGCCGCGGCCTACGTCCTGAAAGCGGAGCGCGCGCCGGCCGACTGCAAGGCCCTAGTCGACGACTCGGCATCTACCATGATCGGGAGCGGCCTGGTGGACAGCGAAGACAAAGTGTCGATTACGGCTGAAGTTACCGTGCCGTCCTTCGGCGCCGGCAATGTCAACCAGATCTGTATGGTGGACGGTGAAAGCCGTTACTCCAGCGACATCGACGACTTCAAACTGGAGCCCTCCATCCGGGTGGTGCCCAGATCGGTCAGTTCCGGCGACACGATCAACGTTTTCGCCCAGGACTACCCGGCCGGAGCCGGCGGATTTATGGAGCTGAAGTTGGCCGGGCAGGTGGTGAACAGCGCGACCGTTAATGCGGTTGCGGTCAGGGCTACCTCTTTGACCGACGGCGCAGGCACGGCGACCTTCGACGTGCCCGGCAGCGTGGGCGGCAAGCCCTTGCAGGGCACCGTGCGCGTGGACGCCACGTGGGGCACGACCACCGAGGACGACAAGATTACGGTGGCCGGCTCTGAGTTGACCCCCAGTGAAACCGACATCCTGCCCAACCAATCCATCACCATCTCCGGTAATGGCTACGGCTCCCAGACCTGCATCAACGTTGCCAAGATCACGCTGGACAACGTAGCACTGCAGGTGGACTCCGAGTCCACCATCAGGTGCACGGAGGGCACTGGGGCTGACGCCACGACCTTCAATGGCGTGGAAGTTTCCAACTCCGGTCAGTTTGTCGCCACCATCACCCTGTGGCCCGACGAATCGGGCGATGCCAACCCGACGCTGATCTCGGGGTCCCACGAGTTGCGCGCAACGGACACCCAGGGCTTCACCGGTTCGAGCACCCTGGCCATCGCTGAGCCCACGATTTCGGTGCTTCCCGACGTGGTAGGCCCGCGGGACTACGTGGTCATCAGCGGAGAGAACTGGCCGGTGGACAACACCGACAACTCCAACTCCGGCCTGATTGCGGTCGAGATCTCCGAAGGCGGTCGGGCCCGCAGTTACAGCGTGTACGCTGACAACACGGGACGGTTCACTCTCGAGCACCGCGTGTCCAAGGACGTGGCGATCCCATCTACCAACCAGGTGAAGGGCAACTACGGCGACGGAGAAATCGTGGAAGTCGGCAACTTCTCGGTGCCAGCGGCGACCGTCACCGTAACCCCTGGCTCGGCCCAGCCGGGCGGCATGGTTAGCCTGTCGGCCACCGATATGCCGGTGTACGCTTCGGCTGACTACGTGAAGATTGGCGGGACCGTGTTCAGAGATCCGGGCGCCAACACCGACATTGACGGCAACATCACCGTCGATGACATCCTGGTTCCGGGTCTCGATCCGGGCACCTACAGCGTGGTCATCAACGTGGACGGCACCGTCGCCATAGGCGAGTTGGAAGTCCTGGCTGAAGACAGCGCAGCCGGCGCCGGCGCAGAATTGCCTGGCGCGCTGGAAGAGTTGGGCGACAGCCTGGTCCGTGTGTTCCACTTCAACGGCGTGAACAAGTCCTGGGACTTCTACGACCCGCGTGATGAGTTCGCCGAACTGAACACGCTGACCAACCTGGTCAACGGTGAGCCCTACTGGGTGCTCGTTTCGGAAGGCCAGGAGGATGTTGTGCTCAACAACAAAACTCGTACCCTCACCTGCGTGGGCGGCGATTGCTGGAACCAGCTGGTCTGGTAAATCCACCGCGCCTCCACTGACGTAAAGTCATTAGAGCACGTAAAAGCACCCACCCCAAAGCGCGGGCGGCGGGGTGGGAAACCCCCACAAGCAGGAGCAGATGAGATGAAGAGAATTGGAGCGATGGCGGCGGTGGCATTGCTTGCCCTGCTGTTGGCGTTGCCCGTCGGAGCCGCAATGGCTCAGGACGGCGGCGCGACGACTGGCAACCGCCCGCCGGCAACCTTGTTCGGGATGGTAACGGCCGATGGCCTGCCCGTGCCCGAAGGAACAATGATTACCGCCATGGTTGGCGACCAGAAGGTCGGTGAAGCCGAGGTTATGGCCGGCGGTTCATATGGGCCGCTGGAACTGATGCAGCCCTCCGGCGACGACATGATGGTTACCTTCATGGTCGGCGACCGGACGTCAGCCTTCACTTACGAGTGGATGAGCGGTGGTCTGGATAACGAAATGATTACCGCGAACCTGGCTGACGATGCGGGAGCCATCGGCCCGGACGGCCCTCCAGGCGCTCCAGGCGTCGCCGGCCCGAAAGGCGCTGACGGCGCTGACGGACCGAAAGGCGCTGACGGCGCCCAGGGGTCTCAGGGCGCGCAAGGCCCAGCGGGTGAACCCGGTCCTGCCGGCGCCGATGGCGCTGCGGGCGACCAGGGTCCCCAGGGTAACGTGGGTGGACCTGGCAGCGCCGGTTCCATGGGCATCATCGCCCTCATCGTGGCCATCGTGGCTGCGATAATCGGCGTAATTGCCATCGTAATGGGTCGGCGTCAAACCGCCTAACCGTTGCAGACCGAACCTGAAGCCCCCGCCGATTCGGTTCGGCGGGGGTTTTTTGTTGGGGCGAGGGTGGCTGGTAAGAAGGTGGCTGGTATAATGCGCCCATAGCGGAGGATACCAAAGTTGCCAGAAATGGACCCCATACTCCAGCTGACTGGCATATTTGCCGGGAGCATCATCGCCGTGGTGACGCTCCTGTGCAGCGTGTATGCCTGGGACAGCAACCGCCGGCAGCAGGACACGCAACGCCAATTCCGGGAAGCGCGCGAAGATATGCAGCGCCAGTTCCAGGAAGCGCGGGAAGATATGCAGCGCCAGTTCCGGGAAGCGCGGGAAGACCGGCAGCGCCTGCGCGAAGATATGCAACGCCTGCGCGAAGATATGCAGCAGCAGTTCCAGGAAGTGCGGGAAGACCGGCAGTTCCTCCGCGAAGATATGCAGCAGCAGTTCCAGGAAGCGCGGGAAGACCGGCAGCGCCTGCGCGAAGATATGCAGCAGCAGTTCCAGCAGGTCCGCGAGGAAAATCGCCGCGAGCACTTGGAGATTCTGCGGGTAATCGCCCAGCACCTGCACATTGAGGACGGCAGGGTGGTGGTCCCGGTGGGCGACGCCGATCTGACGGGGACGCCGGCCCCGGCTGACAACTAGCTGCCCAGTTCAGCCCCCACCCCTATAGCGGAAGATACCAAAGTTGGCAGAGATGGAACCAGTACTCCAGCTGAGCGGCATATTCGCCGGGAGCATCATCGCCGTGGTGACGCTCCTGTGCAGCGTGTATGCCTGGGACAGCAACCGCCGGCAGCAGGACACGCAACGCCAATTCCGGGAAGCGCGGGAAGATATGCAGCGCCAGTTCCAGGAAGCGCGCGAAGATATGCAGCGCCGGTTCCAGGAAGCGCGCGAAGATATGCAGCAGCAGTTCCAGGAAGCGCGGGAAGACCGGCAGCTCCTCCGCGAAGATATGCAACGCCTGCGCGAAGATATGCAGCGCCTGCGCGAAGATATGCAGCAGCAGTTCCAGCAGGTCCGCGAGGAAAATCGCCGCGAGCACCTGGAGATTCTGCGGGTAATCGCCCAGCACCTGCACATTGAGGACGGCAGGGTGGTGGTCCCGGTGGGCGACGCCGACCCGACCGGGACGCCGGCCCCGGCTGACAACTAGCTGCCCAGTTCAGCCCCCACCCCTATAGCGGAAGATACCAAAGTTGGCAGAGATGGAACCAGTACTCCAGCTGAGCGGCATATTCGCCGGGAGCATCATCGCCGTGGTGACGCTCCTGTGCAGCGTGTATGCCTGGGACAGCAACCGCCGGCAGCAGGACACGCAACGCCAATTCCGGGAAGCGCGCGAAGATATGCAGCTCCTCCGCGAAGATATGCAACGCCAGTTCCAGGAAGCGCGCGAAGATATGCAACGCCAGTTCCAGGAAGCGCGCGAAGACCGGCAGCTCCTCCGCGAAGATATGCAACGCCTGCGCGAAGATATGCAGCAGCAGTTCCAGCAGGTCCGCGAGGAAAATCGCCGCGAGCACCTGGAGATTCTGCGGGTAATCGCCCAGCACCTGCACATTGAGGACGGCAGGGTGGTGGTCCCGGTGGGCGACGCCGACCCGACCGGGACGCCGGCCCCGGCTGACAACTAGCTGCCCAGTTCAGCCCCCGCCCCAGGTACGACCCTCACCCCAACCCCTCTCCCATAAAAGGAGAGGGGCTTTTTCGCACCATCAACTCCGTTTTGGGCTAAACCCGCAATCGCTGCGCGGTGCGACGGTGGCCTTGGTTGGATAAGATTATGGCAACCGCACATCGGTTGTTTGAGGTCAGTTTGGTCGCCAGGATTGGTCGCCGGGAAAAGGAGCGCGGTTATGCAGCAAGTGGTTAGAGGCTCTCACGCCAGCAGGATGATATTTTGGGTTGCTATGGTGGGGTTGCTGTTGGTTGCTCTGCTGGGCGCGCTGGGCGCCGGCCCCGATGAGCCGCCGGGAGACAGCGCCATCAGGGTGGGCCACGACGGCGATGGCGGCGAGCCGGCGGGAGCCAGCCCCGGCGCAACGGGAGCCAGCCCCGGCGCAAATGAAAGCCGGTGGGATGTTTTTGAAGGCCACGCCTTCGCCGCCGGCCACCTTACGCCCAACGGGTTGCCGCTGGTGGCCTGCCTCGGCGGCTGCGAAGCTGGGTACGTTAGCGATCCGGTAACGGTGGGGTCCGAGGGACGCTACGCAGGACTGAAGGTTGCGCGCGAGCAGTCCGACGCGGCCGCCGGGGTCGACGGCGACGTGGTTACCTTCTGGTTGGTGGGCGAGGAGAATCGGGTGCGCGCTGACCAGGCGGTGCTGTTCCTGGGCAGCGCCCAGACTCGCAAGCTGCACCTGAGCTTCGCCGCCGTTCCCTCTGTGCCCGGCGTGGAGGAGCAGGAAGAGGTGGCCGCAGCTCCGGTGGACGAACTACCCAGGTGGTCCACAACCGATTTGACGGTGCCCAACCCGGCCGATCTGGGCCTGCTGCCGTCGGATTCGGCGCAGGCATTCGCGGCTACAACCTTCCGGATCGGCGGGCTACCGCTGCTGCCGGGGTTTGCTATCGTGCTGGGATTTCTGCTGGCGCTGACCGGCGGGTCGATGCTCATCTACCGCCGCCGCCTGACCTGGTAAGCGGTCAAGTGGCGGCGACTGGGGTTCCCTCACCCCGGCCCTCTCCCACGGGGAGAGGGAGTGCGTAGCGTAGGGGGCAGCCCTGATGCGCTCGGTATCACAGCAGGCGGAACTGGGGCGTCAGCAGGCCGATTTGCAGGCTGGGCGGCAGATTGTTGCGCGTTACCTGCAACCGGCCCTGGGGTTCCAGGGCGCCCTCCGCTACGCCCAGTTCCCGCAGGAAGGCCGTTGGACTGTCCGGCTCGATAGTTGACGGTTCGCCGCCGGCCCGGTAGTGCATGGGGATGAGCCACCTGGCATCCAGCTGCTGCGCCGTCTGGTTGATGGCCCGGTAGGACAACAGGTTGTGTTCGGCGCCGCCGGCGGGAGCCAGCACCACGTCGGCCGGCCCCACCAGGTCAACCTCCTGCGCGGTCAGCGGCTGCGTGATGTTACCCAGGTGGCAGATGTTCAGGCCGTCGATGGTAACGGTGTAGGCGACGTTGCGTTGCTCGCGCAGCGTATCCGCCGGCAAGGGCGACATCACGGCCCTGATGATGATGCCCTGGAATTCGTACTCGCCGGGCATATTGAAAACGCGTGGGTTGCCGGGCAGGTCGGAGGCGTCGTTGTGCAGCGAATCGTCGTGGCTCACCGTAACCGCCACCACGTCCTGCGTTTGCCGTGGGTCGATGCGCACGCCCAGCAACTGCGAGTACGGGTCCGTAATCACCGCCAGCCCGGTTGCAGAGGAGCGGAGTCGGAAGCAGGCGTGCCCCAGCCAGTAAATGTCCATAGTCAGCCAGCGTCAGAGGGTGAGGAATGTGGCCCGGTTGAGGGATGCTACCCGGTTGAGGGATGCTACCCGGTTGAGGGATGTTGCCCGGTTGAGGAATGCGGCCGGGGTGCGAATCGGTCGAGCAACGCCCATCCGCCGGGCACCACCAGACTGGCGGCAATCAGCTTGACGAGGTCGCCGGGGACGAAGGGGAACAACCCGCACTGCCAAACGTCGGCGCAACCCCAGGCGCTGGCAACCTCGGCGGGCAGAAAAAGGTTCAGCTGGAGCAGGCCCGGCACGTACAGCGTCGCGTTGCCGAGCAGCATGGCCGCCAGCACCCAGGGCCGACGGCTCCATCCCCGCTGGCACAGGTAGCCGACCACTGCCGCCGCCGGTATGAATCCGACGATGTAACCGCCGGAGGACAGCAGCCAGAACCAGCCTGATGCTCCGCCGGCGAAGAACGGCAGGAAGGCGCCTTCCACAGCGTACAGCGCCAACGCCGCCCCGCCGCGCCATCCGCCCAGCAGCGCGCCCACCAGCAGCACGGCGAAGGTCTGGCCGGTGATGGGCACCGGCGTGAATCCCAGCGGCACCTTGATTTGGGCCAACAACGCTACCAGCAGGCTGCCGGCAACAATCAGCGCGATGTCGCGAGCGAGGCGCGCCGTACCGTCGGAACCGGGCAGGATCAGCTCGGCCAGGGTGCCTGGAACCAGTGTGGTCGAATTGGATTGAACTTGCATAGTTTGCGGGTGCAACCGATGGTGTCATACGGGGCGCTGGTCGGTAGATATGCCGATGGGCAATGGGCGCCGCAACCACACATCCTATACAGCAAATTCGTGGTCGTCAAACCGAAATCTATGGCGGCGGCGCCGGTGGCGGATTCGTGGGCCGAGCGCCGGCGAATGCGTCCGTTGCGCCCGTCCGTTTTGGCATTCTGAGCGGCACAGCGCTCCTTGCCCACCCTCGCGGGCCGGTGTTATTGTAGTGTTCCATGACTACGCGAATCAGTAACGAAGACATCGTGCGCCTGTTCAACGAAATGGCGGCGATGCTGGAAATCAAGGGCGACTCGGTTTTCAAAATCCGGGCCTACCAGCGCGCGGCGAATACCATTGAGCAGCTGAGCTGGTCGTTGGCCGCTGCTGTTGCCGATGGCGACGACCTGCGGAAGGTTCCCGGTATCGGCAAGGCCATCAGCGAGAAGGTTCAGGAATATGTGGCGACCGGCCGAGTGGCGGCTTACGACCGCTTGGCCGAAGAATTGCCGCCCAACGTACTGGAGCTGCTGGAAGTCCCCGGTATGGGCCCCAAGACCGTCAAGGCAGCCACGCAGGAGCTGGGCATCGGATCGATTGCCGACCTGGAAATGGCCGCCCTGGATGGCCGGCTGGCGCAGCTGCCGCGCATGGGAAAGCGGTCGGCGGAAAACATCCTGCGGCACATCCGGGCCCGACGTATGCGCTCCGACCGTACCCCGCTGGGTATCGCAACCGAAACCTGCGAGGCCATCACCGCCGCACTGTTTGAGGCTTGCCCCAGCCTGGTGAGCGTTACGGCTGCCGGGTCGCTGCGCCGGTGGGAAGAAACCATCGGCGACCTGGATCTCATCGCCGTGTCGGAACGACCCGAAGAGACCGGCCCGGCGCTGGCGGCATTGCCGTCGGTTCGCGAAGTCCTGGTTGCCGGCGACGCCAAGACATCGGTGGTGGTGGACCCGGGCATCCAGATCGATTTGCGCATCGGGGAGCCGGATGCCATGGGCGCCATGCTGCAATACTTCACCGGCAGCCAGCAGCACAACATCCGCCTCCGGGACTACGCCAACCGGCAGGGTTTGTCCCTGAATGAGTACGGCATAACCGTAATTGAAAATGGCGAGACGGAGCGGTTTGCTGACGAGGCGTCGTTCTACGGACGGTTGGGTCTGCCCTGGATACCGCCGGAATTGCGCCGCGGCTCCGATGAACTGGACGCCGCCCGCAACGGCAGCCTGCCCGAATTGCTCGTTGAATCTGATTTGCGCGGCGACCTGCATCTGCACAGCGACTGGAGCGATGGCAAGTTTCCCCTGGAGGAGATGGTTGCAGCGGTGGCGGCCATGGGCTACGAATATATGGCGTTGACCGACCACTCCCAGGGCTTGGGCGTGGCTAACGGTCTGACTCCGGATCGCCTGGAACGCCAGATCGGGGTGCTGAAAGCGCTGCAGGAACGCTATGGAATGACCATCCTGTGCGGCTCGGAGGTCGACATCCGCGCCGACGGCGCAATGGATTTCCCGGACGACGTGCTGGCGATGCTGGATTGGGTGATTGCGTCGGTGCACAACGCGATGAGTCAGGAACGCGACGTGATGACAGACCGGATCAGGCGCGCGATGGAGAACCCTTACGTAACGGTAATCGGCCATGCGTCCACTAGATTGCTGGGGCGGCGAGACCCGGTGGACTTCGACATTGAGGCATTGCTCCAGACCGCCCGAGCTACCGGAACCGCAATGGAGATTAACGCCGCTCCCGAACGCCTTGACTTGAAGGATACCCACGCCGCCCGCGCCCGGGAGTTGGGCGTCCCGCTGGTCATCAATACCGATTCTCACCACGTGGACGGTCTGGTAAATCGGCGGTTCGGCGTGGCGGTAGCCCGGCGCGCGTGGTGCGGCCCCGAGCACATCCTGAATACCTACCCGCGGGAGGCATTCCTCGGCTGGCTGCGCGCTCCCAAACCGCACCGCGCCGCTCACTTTGCGTCGATGGTGTTGGCGGGCGCCGCCAGGTAGCCGGAATGACTACTGTCGCTGATGAGGTTGGCTTCCTGGTTGCCGCCCCCCACCTGGACAACCAGGACTCCACCGTTGCGAGTCTGCGGGTTATTGACCGTTTGCGAACCACTGCGGGCCGCACCGAGCCCTGGTACCGGGCAATACTGCGCGCAATCAGCGAATGGACGTTGACGTCGGAAGACGTCGCCCAGCGTCGCTGGCGCTATGTCATTGCGGGCGAAGCGCTGGACTGGATCACGCTGGCGCACCGCCTCACCACCGAAATTCCCGACGCCATCCCGCCGGCCGAGCTGAATGCGTTGCTATTCAGGGGCCGATTACCCCGGGATATTGACCCGGAGCAATTCCGCAGCAGCATCGGCCCTTACCGTTACACGGCGCACCTGAATTTCTGGTACGGCGTAACGGTGGAGGAAGCCTTGCAGTTGGCCGTCGAGGACACGATACGTAAAAACCGGCGGGCCCTGTGTTATCAGGATAACGAAACGGTGGTGCAGGAATCTTACCGGCATCTGTACGGTGCAACCCAATCCGAACTGGCCGACCAATTTTTGTCGGCGTCGGCTGGCGCGTGGGGCAATAACCTGAATGCGTTGTCGCTGACGGCGTACCAGGAGTTCACCTACTGGCTGTTCAAAAAGCGCGTCCACAAGTGGCATCCGGCCCGGGTTGCCAGCGACACCCGCCGGGGACTGGAAAAATTACGAACGCTGCAGTCCGGCGCTGAATCCGACGAACGCGAAAACCCGCTTGCGCCGGGCTACGTTATCCAGGGTGCTCTGCCGCCCGGTTGATGCTGCCAGCGTTAGCCCCCGAACAACGAAAAACGGCCCGCTGCAATGTGATGCAGCGGGCCGTTTTGATTGCCGGGTTGGCAATGGATTACAGGCCGTAAACCTTCCGGTAGCTGAGGCTCATGCGCTTGCGCTCAGTGTCGATGCTGAGGATCTGCACCTTGATTTCCTGGCCCTGATAGACGATCTCTTTGGGGTGTTCCATTCGGCGGGCGGACAATTCGGAGATGTGGACGAGACCCTCGACCCAATCCTCCAGCTTGACGAACGCCCCAAAATCCATCAGGCGCGTAACCGTGCCATCAACCACATCGCCAACCTGATAACGATCGGGCACTGAATCCCAAGGCTCAGGCTGAGTCCGCTTCAGGCTCAACGAAATCTTGCTGTTTTCCTTGTCGACGCGGAGCACCTTGAGCGTGAGTTCGTCGCCAATGCTGACCACTTCCTCCGGCGACTTGACCATCGCCCAGGACAACTCGGAGATGGGCACCAATCCTTCAGCGTCACCCAGGTCAACGAATGCGCCGAAACCGCGCATGGAGCGCACGGTTCCCTGGACAATCTGTCCTTCTTCCAGCACTTCCAACAGGCGTTCCTTGGCCGCGTTGCGGAGCTGACGCCAGATGCGCCGTTCCGTCAGCACCAGTTTCTCGCGTTGGGCATCCAGTTCCAGGATGTTGAAACGGGCATCTTCGCCGATGCGGGCATCCAGATGCTCGATGCGGCCTTCTTTGGGCACCGGCGCCATTTGGGAAAAGGGCACGAAGCCGCGGACGCCGTTCCAGTCAACGACCAAACCGCCCTTGTTGTGCTGGACCACCTTGGCGTCGACTTCCGAGTCCTTTTGGTGCAGGTCAATTAGATCTTCCCAAACCTGTTTTTCCTGGGCCTGGTCGAATGAGAAGACGGCCATGCCGCCCGGCCCCCGGTTGTTGACGTGGACGACCATAACTCGAGAGCCGGGCACCATGAGCGCCCGTCTCTCGTCGGTCAAAGTGCGCATTTCCTGGGGTGGTACGATTCCTTCGGTCTTCAGTCCGGCGCTGATGACAATTCCTTCGGCATCAATGCGCACGATTTCCCCGGTTACCAGATCGCCTCGTCGGTAATCCCGTGGCGCAAACGCCGATTCAGGGAGTTCCGACATATCGGTTACTGCGTACGGGTCATAGGCTACCATCAGTATAGTTGCTCCTTAATCTTGCTTACGGCCCAATGTTGCGGCCGCATCGGCGTGGCAGGCAATAGTCTCCTTCGCGAGACGCTATCCTACAATTCACCTGCCTAATAATACTTATGTCAGGGGTTAATTGCAACCGCCTGACGCAGAAATCCCCGAAACGCGTAGATTGGAGGGTTTGGCGCTGCCCGGTTCGTCGCAATCGTCGTAAGTTGGCGGCTTGCTCCGAGCGGTACGACCCCGGTTGCTGCCAGCTCATTGGGTTGACCAAATCAGCAATCGCCGCTCACCCGTACCCCTTTGGATTTGTCATTGCGAGGAGCGAGCGACGTGGCAATCTCGATGAGGTAGAACACACGTCGGCGAACCACCGCTGTTACGGCGACGAGATTGCCACGCTACGCTCGCAATGACAAAGTGGGTACGCATGAGGCAATCGCCGCTCTTCTCAATATGGACAATTCCGGGGGTGCAGTGCTAACATTTTTTGGATTACATAAACCTGTTGGCTGTTTCCCCGACGATACTGGATGGCATTATGACGGACACTGCTACGGACACTGCTGCTGAAATGCCCCGCGCGTATGACGCCACGGCTGTCGAACAGCGCATCTACAAAAATTGGTGGGATTCGGGCTATTTCGCTCCCCGCAGGGACGATTCCAGGCAGCCGTTCTGCGTAATAATGCCGCCGCCCAACGTCACCGGCGAGTTGCATCTGGGCCATGCCCTCACCGCCAGTTTGCAAGATGCCCTGACCCGCTGGCACCGGATGCGCGGGGAGCCTACGCTGTGGCTGCCCGGCAAGGACCACGCCGGTATTGCCACCCAGTGGGTGGTGGAACGCGCGTTGGCCGCCGAGGGCACCAATCGCCACGAATTGGGCCGCGAGAAGTTTGAGGAGCGCGTTTGGGAGTGGGTGGCCCGGTACGGAAACACCATCGATGAGCAGCACCGGCGGCTCGGCGCTTCCTGCGACTGGTCCCGCCTGCGATTCACCCTGGATCCCGGCCCGGCGCGCGCGGTGCGCACCACCTTCGTCAACCTTTTCAACAAGGGGCTCATCTATCGCCATGAGCGCATCATCAACTGGTGCCCGCGCTGTTCCACTGCATTGTCTGACCTGGAGGTTGAATACGAGGAGCAGGACGGCAAGCTGTACCACATCCGCTACCCATTGTCTGGAAATCCGATGTCGGGAGACCCGGTGTCGGGAAACCCTGACCAATATGTTACCGTCGCTACGACCCGCCCGGAATCGATGCTGGGCGACACCGGAGTTGCGGTACATCCCGACGACCCACGGTACGCGGACGTGGTTGGGCGGACGGTGGCGCTGCCCATTGTGGGGCGCGAGATTCCCGTCGTTGCTGACCCGGCAATCGAGATGGAATTTGGTACTGGCGCCCTGAAAGTTACGCCGGGCCACGATGCCGTTGACTTCGAAATCGGCCAGCGCCACAACCTGCCCATCGTGAATATAATCGGGTTTGACGGCTGTTTGACCGCTGCCGCCGGCGAAAAGTACGCCGGTATGGAGCGTTTCGCAGCCAGAGCCGCCATTGCCGTCGAACTGGATGCGCTGGGAGTTCTGGAGCGTGTCGAGGACTATCACAACTCGGTGGGGCATTGCCAGCGGTGCAACGAGGTGGTGGAGCCGCTCATCAGCCTGCAATGGTTCCTGAACGTGGGCCAGCATACCGAACCGGACAGCATCGCCGGCCGCGCCCACGCCGCAGTGGCCAACGGAGACATTGAGATCGTTCCGGAGCGGTTCGCCCGGGTCTATCTGAACTGGCTGGAAAACATCCGCGACTGGTGTATCAGCCGGCAGTTGTGGTGGGGTCATCGCATTCCGGTGTGGTATTGCGCGGCCTGCGGCGAACACGCGGCCCACCTCGACAATCCGGACGTGTGCGTTCACTGCGGCAGCGACCGCATTGAGCAGGACCGCGACGTGCTGGACACTTGGTTCAGCTCCGGTTTGTGGCCTCATTCCACCCTGGGCTGGCCGGACGAAGCGTCGACCGACCTGGATAACTTCTACCCCAACACTATTCTGGAGACTGGGTACGACATCCTGTTTTTCTGGGTCGCCCGCATGATTATGCTAGGCATCGAAAACACCGGACAGGCGCCGTTCCGGTCGGTGTACCTGCACGGCATGGTGCTGGACGCCGAGGGTCACAAGATGAGCAAAACCCGCGGCAACACCCGGGACCCGCTGGAACTGGTGGAGCAGTACGGCACCGACGCCCTGCGCTTCGCCCTGACCACCGGCACCGCGCCCGGCAACAATCTGCGGCTTAGCGATGACAAGCTGGAATCGGCCCGCAACTTCGCCAACAAAATCTGGAACGCCGCCCGCTTCGTGATTAGCGCCGTCCGGGGACGCGATGATCTCGAAGGTTGGTATGAACTGCCCAACCCTGTACACCGGGAAGATCGCTGGATCGTCAGTCGACTGGATGCCGTTACCGCTGCGGTCGGTGACGGGTTGGCCGAGTTTGAACTGGGCGAGGCGCAGCAAAAGCTGTACGACTTCGTCTGGAATGACTTTTGCGACTGGTATATCGAGATGGCCAAGGTGCGGCTGCGGGGCGCTGAACCCGGCGAGGCCGCCGCGACGCTGGCCCACGTGCTGGAGCGGTCGCTGCGGCTGTTGCATCCCTTCATGCCGTTCGTTACCGAGGAAATCTGGCAGAACCTGACCGCCGGCTTGCCGGCCCCCGCCGCGGGTTTGCCGGCGTCGATTATGGTGGCATCGTATCCCAGCGCAGACGCTTCCCGTGCGGCCCCTGATGCCGAGGCGGAAGTGGACGTGGTAATGCAGACTATCCGGGCCGTCCGCAACGTGAGGGCGCAGCTGCGAATTCCGGCCGGGCAAAGATTGGAGGCGGTGATTGAATCCAATGGCATGGATCAGGTCGTAGCAGAGGAAAAGGCAATCATGGGGGCGCTGGCTCGCATGGAACCCCTCCGGGTGGTCTCGTCCGGCGAGGATGGGCCAGCCGCCGGAGTCAGCCTGGTGGTCAACCCGCTGGTGGTGCGCCTCCCGTTGACGGGCATTGTTGACCTGGCGGCGGAAACCGAGCGTCTCGGCAAGGAACTGGACGACATACGAGTCAATGAGGAACGAGTACAGCGGCTGTTGGACAACCCCAATTTCGTTGCCAAAGCCCGCTCGGAAGTGGTGGAGAACGAGCGCAATCGCCGGGGCGGATTGACCGAACAGCGGCAGCGGCTCGAGGGAATCATTGCCCAACTGACCGCGTAGCGCTCAAGATTGCCGAATCCGGCTGATTCAGACTGGTGCATAGTGGTCAAAAAACTGTCAAACTATGCAAACTAAACGAGCCGTTGGGCGGGAGTTCTTGGATGACGCGTAAAATTGCACGATTTATGATGTTGGGTTTGGCCGCTATTTTGGTCGGAGCCGTTATAACCGGGTGCGGCGGCGGCGAACCGGAAGCGGTGGAGCCAACCCCTGACCTACAGGCCACCCTACAGGCCATCATTGACGCCACCGTTGCGGCTTCCATACCGACGGAAACGCCGACACCGGAACCGACCGCCACCCCCACTCCCACAATGCCGCCCACCCCTAATATTGCGCAAACGGTCGCCGCTATGATGGCCGCTCAGCAGCCGCCTACCCAACCGCCGCCGACGGCAGTGCCGCCGACCAATACGCCGGCGCCAACTGTGCCACCTACCGCCGCGCCGTCGACGGGAACAAACCCGATCGCTGGGCCGCCTGCAATAATTGTCGGCAAGGTTACGATTGGCGGATCGACCGCTCCGGAAGGCACCTTCGTGTACGGCAGGCCACACGACACCAGCTTGCCGCGAGTGCAAGACCAAACCGATGAAAAGGGTAACTATCAACTGAACATCACCAACATCGGCACGACTTACGACCTGTGGGTGGAGGGAACTGACTCAACCGTCGATACCGATACGCTTACTCGGGGCGGTTTGCAACGCAAGAATCTGTCGGTCGCACAATAAACTCCTGATGTTCCTACTATCTAACATCCCGGTTCCAATCGGAGTCGGGATGTTTTTTGCCCAATTGGTGACTCGCGTCCCGCCTGGAGGGTGATCGTTCTCCCCATGTGGGCCGAGTTAGTCTCTGCTACAATGGCGCAAATTCCACGGATTCGTTCTCACCGGTCGGCAGCGTATGTCAGCAACCACAGCCTTGGGCATTATCGGTTACCCTATCGGACACTCCATTTCGCCACTGTTTCAGCAGGCGGCGTTGGATCAGCTGGGTATCGCAGCGGAATATCGGCCTTATGAGGTGAACCCGGAGGGGGTTGGCGATTTCGTTGCGGGATTGCGGTCGGAACACGCAATTGGGATTAACGTAACGGTTCCGCACAAGGAAGCGGTCATCCCATATCTCGACGAAGTTGACGACTGGGCTACCGAGGCCGGGGCGGTCAATACCATCGTGAACCGCTCGGGGCGGCTGACTGGGTACAACACCGACGGTTACGGGTTTCTGCGGGCGTTGCGCGAGTCGGGCGGTTTGGAGCCGGAAGGCAAGCGTGTGTTGATTCTGGGCGCCGGTGGCGCGGCCCGCGGTGTTGTGCAGGCGCTTTTGCGCGCCGGCGTGGGCAAGCTTCATATCGCCAATCGCACTGTGGCGCGTGCCGAAACGCTGGCGCAATTGGCTGCCAGCCGGGGAGTACCCACAACACCGTTGGCATTGGGTTCCGAAGCTGTAGTCGCGGCGGCGGCGCAAGCCGACCTGATCGTCAATTGCACATCGGTGGGGATGCGGCACGGGCCCGACGAAAGCGGTTCCCTTTTGGCTCTGCAGCAGGTGCCGGCCACCGCTCTGGTATATGACCTGGTGTATAATCCGTTGCTGACGCCTTTATTGCGGGCGGCGGAAGCTGCGGGGGCCGCCACGCTCGGCGGCATCTCAATGCTGGTGTACCAGGGCGCGGCATCTTTCGAAATCTGGCTGGGCCAGCCGGCTCCGGTAGACGTGATGATGGACGCGGCGATGGCGGCGATGCTGGCACGGGAAGCCGACGCAAACTGACCCGGCGCAATCTGACCCGGCCCATTCGCCCCGTTCCGCCCGGATCAGCGCGGGGCGTCCAATGTTTTCAGAGGAGGCACTTCGGCAATGATACGTTGGTTTACGGCAGGTGAATCCCACGGCCAGGGTTTGATGGTGATTGTGGAGGGCGTGCCGGCTTATCTGTATCTGGACGAAGAATATATCGCCCATCACCTGGGGCGGCGTCAGCGCGGCTATGGCCGGGGGGGACGTCAGCAGATTGAACGCGACCACGCCCACATCCAGACCGGCGTGCGCCACGGCTATACGCTGGGCAGTCCAATCGGGATGCTGATTGAAAACCGGGATTGGGTCAACTGGCAGGACGCCATGGCGGTGGAGTACGTCGAAAACCCGTCGCAGGAAGGGCGCAACCAGCGGGTTACCCGCATTCGGCCCGGCCACGCTGACTTGCCGGGTGCGATGAAATACGGTTTCCACGACGTGCGTAACTCCCTGGAACGGGCGTCAGCTCGGGAAACCGCCGCACGGGTGGCCGCTGGCGCCGTCGCGATGAAGCTGCTGGCAGAGTTTGGCATCAAGCTGCACAGCCACGTCCTGTCAATCGGCCGGGCGAAGGCCAACCCGCCGGAGCACGGCGCCATCGACTGGGATGCAGTGGAAGAATCGCCGGTGCATTGCGCCGACTCCGATGCTGCTGACCGGATGATGGCCGAGGTGGATGCCGCACGCGAGGCTGGCGATACCGTCGGCGGTGTGGTCGAGGTGATTGCGGAGGGCGTACCCATCGGATTGGGCTCCCATGTGCATTGGGATCGCAAGATAGACGCCAAAATATCGCAGGCGTTGATGAGCATTAACGCAGTGAAAGCCGTCAGCATCGGCGAAGGTTGGGATCTTTTGGACCGGTGGGGTTCCGAGTTTCAGGACGTCATCGAGCCGGTGACCGATCCCGATCAACCCTGGCAACGCAAGACCAACCGGGCCGGGGGCACGGAAGGCGGCATGACCAGTGGGACGCCCCTGGTGGCCCGTTTCGTCATCAAGCCCATCGCCACCCTCCACAACCCTCTGCCCTCAGTAGACCTGGATACCGGCGAACCCGTGCAGGCCCATTTCGAACGCAGCGACGTGTGTCAGGCCCCGCCGGCCGGAGTAATTGGCGAAGCGATGGTGGCGCTGGTGCTGGCCGATGCCTTTATGGAGAAATTCGGCGGCGATAGCATCCCCGAGACAAAGCGCAACTTCGAGGGATACCAGGCCACCGTCGGCCCCCGCCTGCGCTATAGCTAGCCGACACCAACCCGAACACGGCATCGGATGCAGGTGAGGGACAGGTGCACAGTCTCGTGCGTACCCACTTTGTCAAACCAACCACCCTATTGGTAACTGTTCAGAGTTGGTTAGGTGGATTGGCCGATAGGGGTTCTGGGAGCCTTGCGCTGCCGGTGGTGGTTGTGTCATATAGTGGGTATGGATACGGAAATTGACCTCAAGGCTGCCGACCGGGATGTCCTGATTGCCATCATTGTCCGGCAGCAAGCCAGCATCGTCCGGCAGCAAGCCAGCATCGTCCGGCAGCAAGCCATTATCGTCCGGCAACAGGCGATCATCGAACGGTTGGAGAAACGGATTGGCAAATTCGAGGGGCCGGCCAAGCCAAGCGGCTCGGGTCGGATGCCCGGTCTGCAGCCCAAAGCCGAGCGGAAACCGGCCCAGTCCAAAGGGCCACGCCAGCGCCGTCCCCACGGGTTTGCCCGCACCCGCATGACGCCCACCCAGCGGGTGGAGCACGCGTTGGAACAGTGCCCCGACTGCGGAACTCAGCTGGCCGGCGGCTGGACCCAGCGCACTCGGGAAGTCATTGACCTGCCCCAAGTTCCGGTGCAGATTACCGAGCACGCTTACATCGCCCGCACCTGCCCGGGCTGCCGACGCCGCTGTGTGCCACCGGCGCAACTGGACGGCGTGGCGCTGGGGCGGCAGCGTCTGGGGGTCAATGTAATGAGCCTGATTGCTGCCCTGCGGGAAGAGGCCCGGCTGCCCTTCCGCACCATCCAGTGGTACCTGGGCGCCGTGCATGGGCTGCGCCTCAGCACGGGCGCCATCGTGGACGCCACCCGAAAAGTGGCGGGCAAAGGGCAGCGCAAGCTGGCCGGCATACTGGAACGGATCCGAGGCAGTCCGGTGGTCCATGCCGATGAGACCGGTTGGCGGGAGAACGGCAACAACGGCTACGTGTGGACCTTCAGCACTCCCGCCGAGCGGTACTTCCTGCGACGGGGTCGGGGCAAGGTGGTGGTGGATGAAGTCCTGGGCGAGGAGTTCTCCGGTGTGCTGGTCAGCGATTTCTGCGCCGCCTACCACCACTACGACGGTCCCAAACAACGCTGCTGGGCTCACCTGCTGCGGGACATCCACGACCGGCGCACTCTCTACCCTGATGACGCGCCACTGGCACAGTGGGCCGACGCCGTACACCAACTCTACGTGCCAGCCAAAACCTTCACCCATCCCCGGGCCAATCGGCGCCGCACCGCCCAGCTGGCCCTGGAGCAACGCCTGATGGCCCTCTGCCGACCCTACCTGGATGACCCATCGGCAACCCAGGCCAAGCTATGCCGACGCATTGAACGCCACGTCAAAGAGCTCTTCGTCTTCGTGGCTGAACCGGCAGCGCCGCCGGACAATAACGCCGCCGAGCGCAGCCTGCGCCCGGTAGTGGTCAGCCGGAAGATCAGTGGTGGCACGCGCTCAAACCAGGGCACTGCAACCAAGATGACGCTGGCGTCAATCTTCGGCACCTGGCGGGCCCAGGGCTTGAACCCCCTCACCGCCTGCCGACAATTACTCACTTCCCCTCAACCCTGAACAGTTACCCCTATTGTCATTGCCAGGAGCGTCCGCTCATCCCGAGCTTGTCGAGGGACGCGGCAATCTCGTTGAGGTTGAGCACACGTCGTCGAACCATCATTGCTACGGCGACCATTGCTAGGGCAACGAGATTGCCACGCTGCGCTCGCAATGACAGATTAAAGCGGATAGTGATGAGAGGGTTGCCTGGCCACGCCGGCCGGCGTTACCCTCTTCCCAACCTCCTGCGCACGTTCCGTAGATCCGGGACTTCCGCCAGTCAACACCGACGCCATCGTTAGCTCACCCGGCGAGGCCACACATGACGACTAAACCCATTGCGCCGGTTACACCACTCAACCAGTTCCCGGATACTCCCAAAGAGGATATGCAAAATCTTATCCACCTGAATGCTCCCGGCTACATTCCCGTGCTCAATCAGCACTTTGCCACGCCGGAGACCACCGCCGTCCTCAGCGAATTCCCGATCGGATGGAACGTGAGCCAGCGGCGGGGTCTGCTGTCTCCCGACCTGCTGATTGTCTTTGACACCGAACCGGCCAGCATCATTGCCAACAACGGCTACTCTATCGAGTACCACGGCAAGCCGCCCGACTTCGTGATGGAAGTTGCCTCGCGCCACACCGCCCGCCGCGACGAGACGGAAAAGCGGGATGGTTACGCCGCCTACGGAGTGCTGGAATACTGGCGTTATGACGATACCGACGGTCGTTACTACAGCGTAAACCTGGCTGGCGACCGGGTAGTGGATGGCCGGTATGAACCCATACCAGTTAGGGAGGTCAGCCATGCTCGCCATTGGGGTTACAGCACGGTACTAAACCTGTACATCTGTTGGGAATACGGCTGGTTGCGCTGGTATGACCCGGCAGCGCAACGCTACCTGCCTACCTACTACGATGAATCCACCGCTCGCGAGGCCGCCGAAGCCGCCCGCCGAGTCGCTGAATCTGCCCGCGAGGCTGCCGAAACCGCCCGCGAATCTGCCGAAACCGCCCGCGAGGCCGCCGAAACCGCCCGCGAATCTGCCGAAACCCGACTCGCCGCCGAGCGCCAAGCCCGCCTTGCTCTCGAGGACCAACTCCGGCGCTGGCAAGACCGTTAGCCTCCAATCGACCTTCCAATCGACCTTCCAATCGACCTTCCTTCGACCTATTGGCAAAGGCAGCCTGACCCATGAAGTACGGCGTAACTCTCCTGCCCACTTCCTATGACACGTTCCGGCAGCACGTCCGGCTGGCGGAATCGGTGGGGTTTGATTACATCGGCGTCGCCGATTCTCAGTCGCTGTTTCGCGAGCTGTTTGTGTCTCTGGCGGTGGCTGCCACCGAGACCATCCGAGTCCATCTGGGGCCGTCGGTAACCAATCCGCTGACCCGGCACCCGGCGGTAACCGCATCGGCTATCGCTTCGCTACAGGAACTGTCCGGCGGTCGGGCTTTTCTGGGCATCGGCACCGGAGATAGCGCGGTGCTGAACCTGGGCCTGCGCCCGGCGCGGATGCGCGCGCTGCGGGAATACGTGGCTGCGGTGCGAACCTTCCTGAACGGCGGCGTCGCAGAGTACCTGGGGCGGGAAGCCCACGTCCGTTGGAGCCAGTCGTCGGTTCCCATCATGCTGTCTGCCGAAGGCCCGCGCACGCTGCGGATGGCGGGTGCAATCGCCGACCGGGTGCTGGTGCATACTGGGCTGACTCCCGACATACTGAGCGACACCATTGCCCACATTCGCTTGGGCGAGGCTGAAGGCGCCAAACCCAAAGGAACCACCGAGGTCTGGGCGTTCGCCAAGTGCAACATCTCCGATGACCGGGCCGCCGCCGCCGACGAAATCAAAATGGCCCTGGCCGCCAGCGCCCACCATGCCTTTCGTTTTACGCTGGAGGGCAAGCACGTGCCCGAGGGGTTGCACGAGGCGATGATGGCCATACAGGGCGAGTATGTGCCCGCCGAGCACGAGCAGGTCGGCGACACGCGCAACGCTGCACTGTCTGATGAATTGGGCGTTACGGACTATCTGGCCGACCGCTTCGCCGTGGTAGGCTCGCCGGAAGATTGCCGCATCAAGGTTCGGCAGGTCGGTGAGTCAGGCGTGGATGTGTTGCAGATAACCGCCATCAGCCACGAGCCGGCTAACATCATCCGTAGATTCGGCGAGGAAGTAATCGCAAAGCTGTAGCGCCCGACGGCGTTGGCGATGCTGTCCGGAGCGCCGAGAAAAACGCGCCCTCCCATCTGTGTGGGAGGGCGCGCGTCGTTTAGTTGCGCTGAAGGTTACGGGAACAGTATCTCGCCGGTTTCCGCGTCTTCCACGGTGATCGCCGTTACGGGGCAGTTCTCGGCGGCTTCGAGGACGGTGTCTTCCGGGTCGCCAGCCGCGTCTTTGACGTAGGATTGGCGGTCGTCGTTAAGGCCGAAGGTGTTGGGCGCAAAGGTCTCGCACATGGCGTTGCCCACGCACACGTTGTAATCTACGGTAATTTTGAGCTGTCGGGGCATCAGTGTAACCTCCTCTTGTTACTGCTGGATGATAACGGGTTGGCCTGGAGAACAGTCTCGGCTGACATTGCTAGCGGGTGGCAACCGGCAGGTTTAGCAAGGTGCGCTGGCCCACGCTGGGCAAGTATTCCAGTTCGGCGGCATCGCATTCCAGTTGAAAACCCTCGTACCGACGCGCCAGTTCGGCGAAGGCTTCCTGTCCTTCCAGGCGGGCCAGCGTGGCGCCCAGGCAATGATGGACACCGCTGCCGAAGGATACGTGGGGATTGGGGTTGCGGCCAATATCCAGATCGTCGGGTTTCTCGAAGACCTCCGGATCCCGGTTGGCCGATGAGATGACCCAGCGGACCCGGTTATCTTTCCCCACGCGCTGCCCATCTCCCATGTCCACATCCTGAGTGGCAATCCGCTGGATGGATTTGAGGGGCGAATCGTAACGCAAAACCTCTTCCACCGCGTTGACCACGTGGGTGTCGGGGTCGGAGCGCAGCAGGTCAAACTGGTCGGCATTCTGCGCGAAGGCCAGCACGCCATTGGAGATCAGGTCGTTGGTAGTTTCGTGGCCGGCGACCAGCAGCAGCAGGGCATTGGCCAACACCTCATCGCGAGTGTAGGCGCCCATTATTTCACCCTTGCAAATGACCGACAGGAGGTCGTCGGCGGGGTCCCGCACTCGCTGGGCCACAATGGGAGCCAGGTAGTCGGTTACGGCCTGCACACCGGCGGCGAAATTGCGGATGCGATTGGGGTCATTGCCGTCAAAACCGCACATCTGGCTTGAAAGTTCCTTGACGAACGCGCGGTCGCTCTCCGGTATGTCCATCAGGCCGGCGATAATGCTGTAAGTGAGCGGCGTGGCGAAATCGTGCATAACGTCCATGCGGCCCGCGCCCTGCAAATCGTCCAGCAAATCGCTGACGGTTTGACGCACCAGCGGACGCCAGGTTTCCATCGCCTTGGGCGTAAAGAAACCGTGCACCACCTTGCGCTTTTCCTTATGGGCGGCGCCGTCGTTCTGGGTGAAACGGGCGGCCAGCCACTGCCGCACGGCGCCAAACAGTTCCATGTCCTCTTCCGGAATGGACGGAGACGGCGGGGCGGTGTCGCGCCGCGCAACTTCGGAGGAAAAATATTCAGGGTGCCGGGCCGTCCACACCAGCCGTTCGTAGTTGGTCACCACCCACATCTGATACTGTTCGTTCCAGCGCACCGGCTGTTCGTCCCTCAGCGCACCAAAATAGGTGTAGGGGTCGCGAATGGCATCAGGCGCAAAGAGGTCGTCGTGGATGGAAGCAGGCATGAAATCCACCCCCTGGGCAGCGGGTCTAGTCGCCGTCAAACCTATCACAAGCGATGCTATAATTCAAACGGAGTGGTTTGTTAATCTGTATCAGGGAGGTACGCAACCATGGCCAAAGTATCCATGCACATCACCGTCGAGACTGGGGACCGGGGAGACTGCTGGACGTGCTACGTCCCGGAGTTCGGGTTCACCGTGTATGGAGAATCCCCTGATGCCGCCCGGTCGGAAGTAGACAATGCTTTGACGGCCTTGATTGGGAGTTTTTTCCAGGACCGGGAAGCTATCCAACGGTTCTTGGAGAGCCGCAACGTAAAATACAGTGTCCAATCGGATTCTGACGCCGATCGTCGGAATCCCACAACGGAGATGAGCCACGCGGAAGTGCTCATTGCCTGAAGATAAATGGCTCAGCCCTCAGGAAGTTGCTGGGATACTGGCCAGGTTGGGCATGAACGAAATATACAGTGCAGGGGGGCACGCTGTATATGCCAGCAGCCAAGACCGGCGCGTCGTAATCCACTTTACAGAACAGTGGGACATCGCTTTCGGTGAAGTGGTCCGCCACTTGGAGGCCATCAGTTTTAGTCGAACCGAAGTTGAGGCGGCATTAGAATCCCTATACACTGACCACTAGCCCGAAAACACACCCAATTAAATGCCGGCAACCGCACCGTGTCAAGATTAAGGTGCGGCTGCCGTTTTGTTCGCGTAAAGCCCGGCGCAATGACCGGCAATTATTTCGCGCTGGTTACCTTTACGGGGAGGCTTTCCACCGCACGGAAGGTCAGCACGTGGTCGTATTCCACGTCCTTGACCGGGATTTCGAGTTCCATCGTGTCGAACCGGTTGGCGAGGTTGCGGAAAATTTCCTGACCTTCCAGGCGAGCCAGCGTGGCGCCCAAGCAATGATGGACTCCACTTCCGAAAGCGACGTGCTGGTTCGGGTAGCGTTCAATGTCGAAGTCATCGGCCCGGTCGAACACTTTGGGGTCGCGATTGGCGCCGGGGATGAACCACCGAACCCGGTCATTCTTGTGAATGGTCTGCCCATCGAGCTCAATGTCATCCATGGCTATGCGCTGAATGGACCGGACGGGCGAGTCGTAGCGGAGGGCTTCTTCGGTGGCGCGCACCGTCTTGCCTTCCGGATCCGACTTGAGGATTGCCCACTGGTCGGGATGCTGGGTGAAGGCGAGGGTGCCGTTGCAGATCAGGTTGATGGTGGTTTCGTGGCCGGCGGACAGCAGCAGCATCACGTTGTTGACCGTCATATCGCGGTTGAAGATGCCCTGCCGCTCACCCTCGGCAACCACGGAAATCAGGTCGTCCCGGGGGCTGTCCACGCGCTCGGCAACCAGGGGACTTAGATAGTCTTGCAGGTTCTGCACCGCCTTGGTCAGGGGGCGAATGCGGTCGGGTCCCTCGCGGTTCAGGAACCGCAAGTCTTTGGCCAACTCGCGCAGGATGGGCCGGTCACTGTCCGGGATGCCCAGCATCCGGGCAATTACCAGCAAGGGCAACGGTGTGGCCAAATCGGCCATCACGTTCATGCGGCCCTTCTCTTCTACGGCATCCAGCAGCTCGTCAATGGCGGATTGAACCAGGGGCCGCCACATCTCCATGGACTTTGGCGTGAAGTACCCGTGCATCACCCGGCGCATATCCACGTGGTCAGGCCCGGAGACTCCGGGGTTGTAGCGTTTCTGGTCGTGCTGTATAAATCGGGAGACCTGCCACTTCTTGATGAAGTTGTACAATTCCATGTCGTCTTCATCAATGGGCGGGTTGGGCGCACGGGTGTCGCGGGCGTACACGCTGGAGGAGAAGGCCTCCGGGTGCCGGGTTACCCAGACCAGATGCTCCCACGAGGTAATCATCCATACCTCGAGTTCTTCGTTGTAGTAAACCGGTTGGTGTTCCCGCAGCCGATTGTAGAAATCGTAGGGTTGGTAAATGGCCTCCATTGAGAAGGGGTTGTCGTTAATGGTGCTGACCATGAGTGCAACCTCCGGTTGAGGATGAGCGGCCTGTTTTGCTCAGCCGGCAATAGACCGTTTCGGATAGGCCGATTATAACTGATTTTCGCGCGATGTGCGGCTGTTTTCGCCGGTATTATCTACGCTGTGCAAGTGACCCGCCACAATAGCATACGGTCGCACCATGCAACTGGCACGGGGCGACCGTATGAATCCATCGTATGGATGTGGGGGAGTGACGGGATCGGCAATCGTTCTATCGGGCGCTGGTTACTGTCACCGGCAAACTCTCCACGGCGCGCAGCCCGATCAACTGGTCGTATTCCACCTGCTCCACCGGAATCTCAAGCTCCAGGCTTTCGAACCGGTTGGCGAGGTTTCGGAATATCTCCTGACCTTCGAGTCGCGCCAACGTGGCCCCCAGGCAATGGTGAACGCCGCTGCCGAAGGCTACGTGCTGGTTGGGATACCGGTCGATGTCAAAATCGTCGGCCCGGTCAAACACTTTGGGATCGCGGTTGGCGCCCGAAATGAACCAGCGCACTCGGTCGTCCTTGCGCACGGTCTGTCCGGCTATTTCGATGTCGTCCAGGGCGATGCGCTGGATGGACTTGACCGGTGAGTCGTAGCGCAGGGCTTCTTCAGTGGCGCGCACGGTCTTGCCGTCCGGGTCCGTTCTGAGGGCGGCCCACTGGTCGGGGTGCTGAGTGAAGGCCAGGGTGCCGTTGCAAATCAGGTTGATGGTGGTCTCGTGGCCCGCCGACAGCAGGAGCATCACGTTGTTTACCACCTGGTCGCGGGTGAAGATACCCTGACGCTCGCCTTCCGCAACCACGGAAATCAGGTCGTCTTTGGGCGCGGCCACCCGCTCGGCGACCAGCGGCCCCAGGTAGTCTTGCAGGTTCTGCACCGACTGCGAAAGGGGACCCATGCGGTCGGGTCCGGTGCGGTTGAGGTGGCGCAGGTCTTTGGCCAAAACTCGCATCACGGGTCGGTCGCTGTCCGGGATACCCAGCATCCGCGCGATTACCAGGAGCGGCAGCGGGGTCGCCAGGTCGGCCATCACGTCCATGCGGCCCTTTTCTGCAACGGCGTCCAGCAACTCGTCGATGGCGGACTGCACCAGCGGGCGCCACATCTCCATGGACTTGGGCGTGAAGTAGCCGTGCATCACCCGGCGCATATCAATGTGGTCGGGGCCGGAGACTTCCGGGTTGTAGCGTTTCTGGTCTTGCTGAATGAAACGGGAAACCTGCCAATTTTTGATGTAATTGTAGATTTCCATGTCGTCTTCGTCGATTGGCGGATTCGGTGGGCGCACGTCCCGGGCGAATACGCTGGAGGAAAATACCTCGGGATGGCGGGTTACCCAGACCAGATGCTCCCAGGAGGTGACCATCCACACTTGGTATTGCTCGTTGTAATGCACCGGTTCCCATTGCCTGAGCCGGCTGTAGAAATCGTAGGGTTGGTACATCGCCTCCAGAGAGAAGGGATTGTCGTTGATGGTGCTGACCATTTTGCGACCTCCGGTTGCAATTGAGCGGGATTGCGGTTCAGCGAGTGCTGACCAGCCTAGTTTGGCCGATTATAACCGACCGGGGAACGTGTCGCAACGATTTACGATACGTGAATGCCCGGAGTGCGACGCTTTCTAGCGGCACTCCGGGCACTCATACACGTGCGCGATTTTGCGTTGCTGCTTACGACAGATTCAGCGGCAGCCGCTCCAGCGTGCGGAACGTGATGCTGGACGTGTAAGTCAGGTCGGCCGGGTTGCAGTCCATATTGATGTTCGGGAACCGCTGGGCCAGGGACCTGAAGGCTTCCTGTCCTTCGAGACGCGCTAGCGTGGCGCCCAGACAGTGGTGGATTCCGCTGCCAAAGGCCACGTGAGGGTTCGGATACCGTTCGATGTCAAAGTCGTCCGGCCGGTCGAACACTTCGGGATCCCGGTTGGCGCTGGTGACGAACCACCGCATCCGTTCGTCCTTGTTGATCTGCTTGCCGCCCAGCTCCAGGTTATCACCGGCGATACGGGTGATGGACTTGACGGGCGGGTCGTACCGAAGGCATTCCTCGGTAGCGCGGATCATGCGGGCGTCCGGGTCGGACTTGAACAGTTCCCACTGGTCGGGGTGGGTCATGAAAGCCCGGGTGCCGTTGCAGATCAGGTTGATGGTGGTTTCGTGTCCGGCGAGCAGCAGGAGGATGGAGTTGGCTACCACCTGCTCCTGGGACATTACGCCGACGCGGTAGGCGTCAGTCATGCGGTCGAGCAAGTCGCCGTTGGGGTTCTTGACGCGCTCAGCGACCATGGGGGCCAAGTATTCCTGCAATCCCATGATGCCTTCAGTCAAGGGCTGCATCCGGTCGTTGTTGCCGCGACCGATGAACAGCAGTTTCTCGGCCAGAGAGCGGATGAACTGCCGGTCGGTGGTGTCGATGCCCATCATGGCGGCAATGACCAGCAGCGGCAACGGAGTGGCGTAGTCGCGCATCACGTCCATGCTGCCGCGGTCTTCCGCTTCGTCAAGCAGCTGGTTGATGGCCGACTGCACCAGTGGGCGCCAGAGTTCCATGGCCTTCGGAGTGAAGTAGCCGTGGATGACCTTGCGCATATCAGTATGGTCGGGCCCGTCGTGGATTGTCACTTCCTTGCGGTCGTGCTGAATGAACCACTGGGAGAAGAACTCTTTGACGTACTCGTAGAGCCCCATGTCGGACTCGTCGATGTCAGGGTACGGGGGCAGCGGGTCGCGGTGGAATACTTCAGAGGAGAAGAATTCCGGATGGCGCGTAACCCAGACCAGGTCCTTGTACTTGGAAATTACCCATAGCTTGTAGGGATCATTCCAATGCACCGGGTCCTGTTCCCGCATACGCCCGAAATACGTGTAAGGATCTTGCACGACCTCAGGAGAAAACAGGTCTTCGTTGAAAGTGGTAACCATAAACGTCCCTCCCGCAAAAATCACGGCAGTTTGTGTAGCCGTCTACGGTTGCCGACGGCTTTGCTATCTTGTTAGCCGCATTGTAACAATGGGGCAATGCAAGGTCAATAACATCCAGGTGCGCGTTATAGTCGTAGTTAGCCGGTCTGACCCGGTGTGGCGGCGGATTCCATCAGGCAGCGTCGCAAATCGAGCGGCGACGTTCGGAATCGCCGCATCGGGCTGGCCGGCGGTGGGTTGGGTTGGGTCAGTGGTTGGAAGCCGGCTGAATCTGTGATACAGTCACCCGTGTAGAATTCCTTAAGCACCATTTCGGAGGATTATCTGATGGAAGGAAAAGTACAGGTTGAGATAACCTACTGCGTCCCTTGACAGCACCATGCTACCGCCACGTGGATGGCGAACGAGTTTTTCCGGGCATACGGTGGTGACGTGTCGATCACGATCTCACCGCGCGGTCAGGGCATCATGGAAGTGTTCATGGACGGCGAGAAAATCTTCGACAAGAAGGCCGAGGGCATTTACCCCGAGCTAGGTCGCGTCCGCAAGATGAAGGAACTCATTACTGCCAGGATTGCGAGAGCCGAGATGGCAATCGCTGCCGATAACTAACCGAACTCGGCGTACCGCAGAAAATGGCCGCCGCTCCAACCCGGAGCGGCGGTTTTTGCATTGATACGACGCCGGTCTGATTGTGCTGGTTTATTCCGGCGACGAATGCAACCCCAGCTTCGTCGCAACCGCACACCAGACCTGCGCCGCCACTGTCTCTATCGACTGGTTGGCCTCCACCAACACCCAGCAGCCCGGGTTTGCGGCAGCCTGCTGTTGGAATCCGTAACGGACTTTGTGGTGAAAGTCGGGTTGCTGGTCTTCAAATCGGTCGGATTCCTCCCCGTACTGGAGTCCGAGTTCCAGTTGCCGGCCGTGTACTCTGCCCAGCCCGATCCACGGGTCGATGTCCAGCAGAACGGTTAAGTCCGGGAACCTGCCGCCGGTGGCCACGTCGTTCAGCCACTCGATGCGCCCCAGGTCGAGGCCCCGGCCGTAACCCTGGTATGCGATTGTTGAACCGGCAAACCGATCGGCTATCACCACCGCGCCCGTTGCGAGCTGCGGTTCAATCACCTCACGCATCAGCTCGGCGCGCGACGCTTCGAACAGGAACAGCTCGGCCAGTGGCGACAACGGTTGCTCGTTGACCAGATATTGGCGCAGGTAATTGCCCAGCGTCGTGGAACCCGGTTCACGCACCGACACCGTGGCATATCCCCGTTGGCACAGCGCCGTTTCCAGCAAACCGGCTTGGGTGGTTTTGCCGGCGCCGTCTCCGCCCTCAAAGGCTATGAACAGGCTGGGCATGGGGATACGCCAGCACAGGCCGCGGGAACCGGCCCGCTACGGGCGGTAAATCAGGACGCCGCGCTGCGGGTCGCGACCGCGGCTGGTGGACGCCAGCTTGAACTGCTCGGCCAGCAGATGCTGCAAACGCCGTATGTAAGGCCGCTGCGGTTCCAGTTGCACCGAGAATTCGCCGGACAGTACGCGGTGGGCGGCTGCTTCGGCCTCCGCCTTGGCCTCCGCCAAGGTTGACTCGTTCGGTTCATCCCGGTCATCTCCAAAACGGCGGCTGGAGGGCGGCAACTCTATGCCCTGGTCGCGGGCCAGCGAGGTCAGGAACTCGCCGATCTGGGGCGCGGTATTCTTGCGCAAGACGTAGACTGGAATGCTGTTGTTCTCGGCAACCCGCACCAGTTGGCTGCCCCGGCGGTAGTGGTTCTTGGTGGTCAGGAGCACGTTGGCGCGGCGCAGTTCGCTGACGATTTCAGCGGTTATGCCGCGTTCCGCCAACGTTGCTTCCAGCTTGTCGCGACTGATGCCGAACAGGAAGATGCGCGAATCCAGGCGGGGGCTGGCTCCGCCGCTGGCATCGGGTTCATCCCGGAATTCTTCCGGCGGGTATTGGTCGTAGGGAAGCTGGCTCTGGCTGCCGTTGCGGCGATTTTTGCTGTTGCCACGGCGACCCTGAATCTCATTGGCCGACCAGGGGGCCGGTCCCGACTCGCTTTGGCGCGGTGGCGCGGTTCGGGTAATGGATCCATCTTCGTCCATGTGGCGCACTTCGGGAGCCACCGGGTAACCGCGCAGCCATTGGTCAACCACCTGGGCCACGTCTTCATGGACGGCTACTTCGTCCCAATCCTGAATTTCCACCACCACGTCGAAAGTGGGCGGCGCTTTCCGCTCCAGGACGGTTTTCTGCGTACCCCGGAAACGCGCCTCCTGGTCGCCCAGCGTTACGGTCTGCACACCGCCCACCAGGTCAGACAGCGTAGGATTCATAATGAGGTTGTCCAGCGTGTTGCCGTGGGCGGTGGCGACGAGCTGCACGCCCCGCTCGGCAATGGTGCGGGCGGCGGAGGCTTCCTGAGTGGTGCCCATTTCATCAATGATGATGACCTGGGGCATATGATTTTCCACCGCTTCGATCATCACGTCGTGTTGCTCGGTGGGCGTCGGAACTTGCATCCGCCTGGCGTGCCCGATGGCGGGGTGCGGGATGTCTCCGTCGCCGGCTATTTCATTAGAGGTGTCCACGATGATGACGCGTTTGCGCGCTTCGTCGGCGAGGACGCGGGCCACCTCGCGCAGCATCGTGGTTTTGCCGACGCCGGGCCGACCCAGCAACAGGATGTTCTTGCCGCTGTAGGCCAGGTCTTCGATGATCCTGATGGTGCCGAACACCGCCCGGCCCACCCGACAGGTTATGCCCACGACACTGCCGTGGCGGTTGCGAATGGCGGATATGCGGTGCAGCGTGCGCTCCATGCCGGCGCGGTTATCGCCGCCGAACTCGCCGATACTGGTCACGACATGATCCAGGTCCGCCCGGCTGACCGGTTCTTCTGACAGCAGGACGTCGCCGGACGAGAATCTGGCTTCCGGGGTGCGCCCCAAGTCCAGTACAACCTCCAGCAACTCGTTCAGGTTTTCCTGCTGTTGGAGGCTGGCCTGTATGTGCGGTGGGAGCACTCCCAGGAGCTGTTCCAGTTCATGGTGGATCGGTTGTTCGACAGTCACCAACTATGGCCTCCTGCCAGCAGGCTGCGCGGTTCGTCGGTCTGGGCAATCACCGGTGTAGCTTTTGGTCCGGGGCAATGCACGGCGTCAGCGTACCCGCGGTGCGTCAATCAATGGAGCATCAGGGTCAAAGGGCGGGCCGCCGGCCAGGGCCACGAAGTAGCGGTGGATACGGGCGTCGGCGGTGAGTTCAGGGTGAAACGAGGTTGCCAGCAGGTTGTTTTCCTGCACTGCGACGGGTCGACCATCGGGGAGCGATGCCAGCACCTCCACGTCATCGCCGACACGAATGATGACCGGCGCGCGAATGAAGATGGCATGGTACTCGTCAGACCCCAGCGCAGCGATTGCCAAATCCTGCTCGAAGGAATCCACCTGCCGCCCGAAGGCGTTGCGCTGCACGGCCACATCCATCAGTTTGAGGGGAACCGGGTCTTCCTCGGTAATTTCCGACGCCAGCATTATCATGCCGGCGCAGGTTCCCCACACCGCTTTTCCGGATTTGGCCAGGCGGGCAACCGGTTCCCGCAAACCGTACAGTGACATCAGGCGGCTCAACGTGGTGCTCTCGCCACCGGGGATAATCAACCCGTCCAGCCCGTCCAACTGGTCTGGCAGGCGCACCTCGATGGCAGTGGAGCCAATCTTCCGAAGCACGTGGCAGTGCTCCGCAAAATCTCCCTGTACAGCCAAAACGCCGATGTTCAACTAAATGTCCAGCCGTTATCCTGGTCGAATACCGTCAGCGCACCCCGCCGGCGGATCAACGTTAGTGAGAAGTTATACCGTTTATACGCTGCGCGTGGCGAGCAGTTGCTCGGCGGGAATCGAACGTGTGGAGATGCCGACCATCGCTTCGCCCAGGTTCTTGGAAACCTCGGCCAGGATATTGGCGTCCCGGTAGTGAGTAACCGCCTGCACAATGGCATGGGCGCGGCGGGCCGGGTCTCCCGACTTGAAGATGCCGGAGCCAACGAACACGCCATCGGCGCCCAACTGCATCATGAGGGCAGCGTCGGCGGGAGTGGCCACTCCGCCGGCGGCGAAGTTGACCACGGGCATCCGTCCTTCCTCCCGGGTCTGCTGGAGCAAATCCAGGCTCACTCGCATATCGCGAGCTTCCACCACCAACTCGTCGTCGGGCAAATTCTGCAACTTGCGGATGGCATCCTGCACGGCGCGCATATGGGTAACGGCCTCGACGACATCTCCGGTGCCAGCCTCGCCCTTGGTGCGAATCATGGCAGCGCCCTCCGAGATACGGCGCAGCGCCTCACCCAAGTCGCGGCAACCGCACACGAAGGGCACGGTAAAGTCGTGTTTCCACACGTGGTGCATCTCGTCAGCCGGCGTCAGCACCTCCGACTCGTCCACGTAGTCAACGCCCATTGCCTGCAAGATCTGAGCCTCTACAAAGTGTCCGATCCGGCACTTGGCCATGACGGGGATGGATACGGCGTCGATGATTTCGGCAATCATCGTCGGGTCGCTCATGCGTGCCACGCCGCCGTCGGCGCGAATGTCGGCCGGTACGCGCTCCAGGGCCATCACGGCCACTGCGCCGTTGTCCTGAGCGATGCGGGCCTGCTCTGCATTGACAACGTCCATTATGACGCCGCCTTTCAACATTTGGGCATGGCCAGATTTTACGGTAAAAGTGCCGGTAAGGACGTCAACCATAGGGGCGCCTCCTCTCCACTGGGTATTGGAATCTCATTATAGCCGCCGACGCAACGCTAATCAATCAGGCCCACCGTTCGCGTACCCACGTTGATCTGTCATTGCGAGGAGCATAGCGACGTGGCAATCTCGATGAGGTCGAAAACACGTCGGCGAACTGCGGTTGCTACGGCGACGAGATTGCCAACCCCCGCATCGAGTACGGGGTCGCAATGACAGATTAGGGTGGCTACGTGCGTTGCTACGGCGACGAGATTGCCGCGCTGCGCTCGCAATGACAGATTCAAGGTGGCTACGCGTGAAGGCCCCAACTGGATGGGGCCGTCATGATCTAAAATCGCCAGCGCGTCGCCAGCGGGTTTGACACTTCATTTGGCGTGGCAGTATGATTGAACGAGTGGTTAGCCGAGATAGCTCAGCTTGGTAGAGCACGGCACTGAAAATGCCGGTGTCGGTGGTTCGAATCCGCCTCTCGGCACCATTTTCTCAATAAAGGTCGGTCGTAAACTCGAAAACGGCATCAATAAGAGGAAGCGGCGTATTGACAGGATTTGGCCCGTTTCGCTGGACGAATCCCCCGGCAACGCACCGTAGCAGGGCATAATCAACAGCGCTCGACGGCATGATCGCGCCCGGAAACCCCGGGCGCGATTTTATTGTTGCGGTGGCCGGGTATCACTCACAGCGTCATCGCTCACCAGCGTCGTTCTCTGGGGCCAGTTCCAAAAGGCGCATACCCCGCTCCACCTGCTGACCGGGCTCAACCGCCACGCGCCGCACTACTCCGCTGCGGGAAGCGGTGATCACCAATTCCATTTTCATGGACTCCATCAACACTACAGTCTGATTTTGCTCCACCCGGTCACCCTCGCTGACCAGCACCTCCAACACCGACCCAGGCATGGGGGCCAGGACATCGCCCGGCCCTTCGGTGGCCGATGCGCTCCCTCTACGCCTGGCCTCCGCCCGCTGGAACATAAACAAAGTACCATCCAGCCAAAGGTGTAACTCAGGCCCCACCCATGCCCAGGCGAAGCGGTAAAAGCGGCCCGACTCAGTTCTGCACCGCGCTTCACCGGCCTCACGGGACTCAATGCTGAGAGCAATCGTGGATTCCAAGCCGGTCGGAACCGAACCTTCCAGATCGAAAATCAGCTGACCTTCGCCCTCTTCCAGCCGGTAGCGATAGGGTTCCTGCGTCGCCGGGTAGGTCTCCCGCAGCTCGCCCTGGCTCTGGGTCATGGGAGTCTCCGCGGTCCGGCGGACTGCCAGGGATTGACGCTAACCGGCAGATCGCTGCCAGCCGGTTGAGATGCTGGACCAACCGGCTGACGCGACGCCCAGGCCGCCAGCGCGCGGGCCATCAGGCGAGAGTCATCCGAAATGAACGGGCTGGTAACCGCCGGGTTCCACTCCAGGAAGCCGGTGTCGTATTCGCCCTGCTGAAACTGAGTATGCCCCACCACCGCCCGCAGCAGCGGAATGTTGGTGACAACTCCCAATACCAGAAACTGGGAAAGGGCGACCTCCATCCGGCGCAAGGCCAGGTCGCGCTCCGGAGACCAGGCGACGAGTTTCGCCAGCAGGGGGTCGTAGTAGATGGACACCTCCTGACCCTCGGACACGCCGCTGTCCAGCCGGAGCCCGGGCCCGCTGGGGGGCCGCCAGCGCAGCAGCGTACCGGTGGACGGAACGAAATCGCGATATGGATCCTCGGCGTATATGCGGCACTCGATGGCGTGGCCCCGGGGTTGGATGTCCTCCTGTTGCAGCGTCAGGGGTTCCCCGCCGGCGATGCGGATCTGCCATTCCACCATGTCCAACCCCAGGACGGCCTCAGTCACCGGGTGTTCAACCTGGAGCCGGGCGTTCATCTCCAGGAAGTAGAATTCGCCGCTCCTTGAGTCCAGCAGGAATTCAACCGTCCCGGCGTTGACGTATCCGGCCTCGCGGGCCACCGCGATGGCGGCGTCGCCCATGCGCTGGCGCAACTCCGGCGTCAGGGCCGGCGATGGGGTTTCTTCAATGATCTTCTGGTGGCGGCGTTGGATGCTGCACTCGCGTTCGCCCAGGTGGATAGTGTGCCCGGACCCGTCGGCCAGCACCTGGACCTCCACGTGGCGCGGGTTGGCAACGTAACGCTCCAGGAACACCCGGCCGTCGCCGAAAGCAGCCTGCGCTTCCCGGCGGGCCGCCTCCATATCCCCGCCCAAATCGGCCTGCCGGTTGACCAGGCGCATGCCGCGACCGCCTCCTCCGGCGGCCGCCTTGACCATCAGGGGAAACCCCCACCGGTCAGCAAATTCTACGGCGGCTGGATCCCCAGGAAGACACGCGGGCGTACTGGGTACCACCGGGACGCCCGCGGCCAGCGCAATGTCCTTGGAATGCAGCTTATCCCCCAGCGCGGCCATGCTTTCCGGCGTCGGCCCGATGAAGGCTAGGTGCGCGTCCCGGCAGGCCTGGGCAAACTCCGGATTCTCCGACCGGAAACCGTAGCCGGGGTGGATCGCGTCGACTCCGCAGTCCCTGGCCGCTTGCACCAGTTTGGAGATGCTCAGGTAAGTCTCCTCGGCAGAGCTGCCGGGCAGGGCCACCGCCTGCTCCGCCATGAGCACGTGGGGAGCGCCGGCGTCGGGGTCGGAATAGACCGCAACCGGCGCAATGCCCATAGCGAGCAGCGTCTGGCTAATGCGGACCGCGATTTCGCCGCGATTGGCTACCAGAACTTTGGAGAACATCGAAAAACGTGCTGGGTGGGAGCGTGTGGCCCGAGGGGGAACAGGCCGGCCATCACATTCGGAAGACGCCGCGTTTCTGCTCGGGGAACGGGGCATTTATCGAGGCGGCGATTCCCAGGCCCACCACGTCGCGCGTGTCCACCGGGTCGATGATCCCGTCGTCCCACAGGCGGGCGGTGCTGTAATAGGGGTCGCCCTCCAACTCGTACTTTTCCAGGATCGGACGTTGCAGGTCGTCCCGCTCCTCCTGCTCCATGGTACGTCCCTGCCGCTCCAGCTGCTGCAATCGGATGGTGAGCAACACCTCCGCGGCCTGCGGCCCGCCCATCACCGAAATGCGGGCGTTGGGCCACGTCCACAGGAACCGCGGCTGGTAGGCCCGCCCGCACATACCGTAGTTTCCCGCCCCGAAGGAACTGCCGATGATCACGGTGAACTTGGGGACGGCGGCGTTGGACACTGCCATGACCATCTTGGCCCCGTCCTTGGCAATACCACCATGCTCGTACTGGCTGCCCACCATGAAGCCGGTGATGTTCTGCAGGAACAGCAGTGGGATCCCCCGTTGGCTGCACAGCTCTATGAAATGGGTACCCTTCAGAGCGCTCTCGGAAAAGAGGACTCCGTTGTTGGCGACCACTCCCACCGGATACCCCCAAAGACGCGAGAAGCCGCAGACCAGGGTTCCCCCGTACTCGGCCTTGAACTCGTGGAACCGGCTTCCGTCCACAATGCGGGCGATTACCTCACGCACGTTGTATTGCCGCCGGTTGTCGGGGGACACGATGCCGTAGAGCTCGGCCGGATCGTAGGCTGGCGGTTCCGGGTTGGAGACCTGGAACGGGGGGTCGCGCCTTTTCACGAAGTTCTCGATAATGTCTCGGGTGATGGCCAGGGCGTCTGCATCGTCGGCGGCCTGGTGGTCGGCCACGCCGGATATTCGGGTATGGACGTCCGCGCCGCCCAGGGTCTCCGGGTCCACTTCCTCGCCGGTGGCCGCCCTCACCAACGGCGGCCCGGCCAGGAAGATGGTGCCCTGCTCCCGAACCATGACCACCTCATCGCTCATGGCCGGAATATACGCGCCGCCGGCCGTGCAAGACCCCATGACTACCGCCACCTGGGGTATGCCCAGGGCCGACATCTGCGCCTGGTTGTAGAAGATGCGCCCGAAGTGGTCCCGGTCGGGGAATACCTCCGCCTGCAATGGCAAAAAGGCTCCGCCGGAATCCACCAGATAGATGCAGGGCAGGTGGTTTTCCAGGGCAATTTCCTGGGCGCGCAGGTGCTTCTTGACGGTGATCGGATAATAGGTTCCGCCCTTGACCGTGGCGTCATTGGCGACCACCACCACCTCTTTCCCCTGGACGACACCGACGCCGGTCACGATTCCGGCGGATGATTCCTCACCGTCGTACATATCCCAAGCCGCCAACGGGCTCAGTTCAAGGAACGGTGTGTTGGCGTCCACGAGGGCATCGATCCGCTCCCTGGCCAGCATCTTGCCGCGGCTGCGGTGCAACTCCACCGGCCGCTCACCCCCGCCGGCCCGAACTTGGGCCATCCGGTCTTTCAGGTCGCGCACCAAGGCCCGCATCCGGGCCTGGTTGCCCTGAAAATCAGGGTCAGAGGTTCGCAGGTTGGAGCCGATTATTTCCATCACTATTCCGTGGGCAGCGTCCCCTGGGGTTTCCCGACTTATGAACCAAATGGGCGCAGTCTACCGGCGGAGAGCGCATAGCCAACTCGTGGCACCGGTTGTCCCAGGACAGGACCGATCTGGTAGTCATGCGGGACAGGCAACTCCGGCGGCCGGTTTGGAGCGGCGTACCGTACCATATGGGACGGGCGTGTCAATGATAACACGGCGCGGATTGTGGCGCGGGTCGCGGGTATAGTCTCCGGGTATAGTCTCGATGAGATGGCGCTGGCGAATGACGATAGAGTAGCGTACATCCATTTCGCGGCAGACGGCTACGATGGCATGGGTATAGAAGCCGCTGTCGCCCCGCACCGGCCCCAGTAGCCCGGCGCCAGTAGCCCGGCGCCAGTAGCTCCCGGCTCACCCGATAGCACGATGCCCTCCTAATCCGCCTGCGTCGATTAACCCCACGGGCGGCCAGAGCTCGCCGCACCCTTGCGCTGAACCGCCCCCACATCGCTACAATGGGGCAGGAGTCGAAACCCGCGGGACGGACGTCACGCCATGGTCTACGATCGAGCGTGACCTGGCTGCGGCCTAATCGCTTGTACCAAACCGGCAGGAGGTTGATCGTGACTCACAACATCGACACGCGCAGCACCATCGGCGACATCCTGGACATCCAGACCCAACGCTTCGCCGAACGGGAAGCCCTGGTCCATGCGGCCATCGGCGACCGCTTCAACTATCGCGAGTTTCATGCCGAGGTGGAACGCGTGGCCCGTGGCCTCCTGTCCATCGGCATCGCCAAGGGCCAGCACGTCGGCATCTGGGCCACCAACTACACCGAGTGGGTGCTCGCCCAGTTCGCCACTGCCAAGATCGGCGCCGTCCTCGTCACCGTCAACCCGGCCTACCGCACCCACGAACTCGCCTACGTGCTGGAGCAGGCGCAGATTGGCGCCCTCATCCTGATCGGCCGGTTCCGCGCCCCGTCCCTGACCGACCGCACCTCCGACTACGTGGGCATGGTTAACGAGCTGGTCCCTGAGCTGGCGGCCGTGCTGCCCGGCGAGCTCAACTCCACTCGCTTCCCCCACCTGCGCCACGTCATATTCATCCCGCCCCACGACGACGCTGCCGCTCCCGCACCCCCCGGTATGTGGCGCTGGGACGACCTGCTGACCCTCGCCGAGCAGACCAGTCCGGACGACCTCCGCAACCGCCAGACCCAGTGCGGCCCCGACGACGTGGTCAACATCCAGTACACCTCTGGCACCACCGGCAACCCCAAGGGCGCCATGCTCACCCACCACAACCTGCTATCCAACGCCCTCCACGTCGGCGATGCCATGGAGATGGACGAAAATGACCGCCTGTGCATCCCGGTTCCCTTCTACCACTGCTTCGGTTGCGTCATGGGCAGCCTCAACTGCGTTGTCCACGGCTCCACCATGATCATTCCCGCCGATCATTTTGATCCCCTCCAGACCCTGCGGGCCATATCCACCGAACGCTGCACCGCCGTCCACGGCGTGCCCACCATGTTCATCGCCCAGCTCGGCCATCCCGAGTTCGCCAACCTCGACCTTTCCTCCCTGCGCACCGGCATCATGGCCGGTTCCCCCTGTCCCATCGAGGTGATGCGCGAGGTCATCGACCGCATGGGCGCCGACCGCATCACCATCGCCTACGGCCAGACCGAGGCCTCGCCGGTGGTTACCCAGACCCTCGCCGACGACAGTATCGAGCGTCGCGTCTCCACCGTGGGCAAGGTTCTGCCCGGCGTTGAGGTCAGGCTGGTCGACCCGGAGACCGGCCTGGTGGTCGGCCCGGGCCAGCCGGGCGAGCTCCAGACCCGCAGCGCCATGGTGATGAAAGGCTACTTCAATATGCCCGAGGCTACCGCCGACGCCATCGACGCCGACGGCTGGCTCCACACCGGCGACCTCGCCACCGTCGATGAGGACGGCTACTACAAGATTACCGGCCGCCTCAAGGACATGATCATCCGCGGCGGCGAGAACATCTACCCCCGCGAGATTGAGGAGTTCCTGTACACCCACCCGCAGATCGACGACGTGCAGGTCATCGGCGTGCCCGACGAGCGCTTCGGCGAGGAGGTCATGGCCTGGGTCCGCCTCAAGCCCGACGCGGACGCCACCGCAGAATCCATCCGCGACTTCTGCCGCGGCAAGATCGCCCACTACAAGGTACCCCGCTACGTCAAGTTCACCGACGAGTTTCCCATGACCGTCACCGGCAAGATCCAGAAGTTCATCATGCGCGAGCTGGCAGTGGCAGAGCTGGGCCTGCAAACCGCCGCCAACGTGCAAACCGCGTGAACAGAGTGGTATACCATCAGTTACGCCGTCATCCTACGATGCTAACCGTCGTTGTAATATTAGTAAGCCACCTGGCTCTCACGACCACCAAGGAGGAACTTGTCCGTGCTCCCCACACGGGTCCTGATTCGATTTGGCGACATCTGGGGCAAACAGTCAACATCGACTATCTCGAACGTGTTGTCTCAGGGACTGCAACGCGACCATTCATGGAGGTGGAGCCTGCTGAAAGTCCGGGGTCTGTGCCCGTCGATAGTTCCCATGCGAGGTGGCATACCTGGGTTGAACGAATTTGCGGTAGCTCAAATCGAGCTTCCGGGTAGACAGGATTTGGACGTGCGAGAGCACTCGGAACGCGGACGGTTAGGGACTGCAACCGCTCTGACGCGCTGCTGGCCGACGATTCCGTCAGTTCAAGCTGAATTGTAAACGGCGTCGGTAAGGGACCGTTGAGAAAGTCTCCGCGTTTACGGTGCTGCTACCGTTACGTTCTACCGGACGTCCGGGAGTCCTGATGGATTCCGCCTGGTTGTTGAATTTGTCGGCTGGGAATTACTCGTCCTGGGGGAGAAAGGCGTTGGGGACGACTGCGCTGCCCTGACCCACCCCGGTGGTATCGCCACGCTGGTTCTCGGCCTTGATCTCCACCGATACCCGACTGCCGTTCACTTCCCGACTCACGCCGGTGACCGTCCCCGTGAAGGTTATGGTGTCGCCGGGACGGACCGGCCGCAGGAATCTCAGATCAACCGTGCCGGTGTGGTTGAACACACTGCTGCCGAAGTACCGGCGCAGTAGTTCAATGGCGAATGACAGTGACATCCTCCCCGAAGCTACCGTGCCCTCGGTTCCCAGGGTCTCGCGAGCGGTTTCTTCGTCGGTGAACTGGGAAGGTTCCAATTGCCCGGCGCTGCCCTCAAAGAGGTTGATCGCCTCCTGGGTCATTTCCTTTACCAATGGGGATAGCGCATCCCCCACCTCGTAGGTGCGAACTAGCCTCCCCATTTCTTACCGACCTCGGTGGGCTGCTTGAGCTCGTGGGTAATTACGCGGTCGATGAGCCGCCCGTCTTCGTCAACCGAAACCGCCTCGGTGACGATGTAGTTTTTGCCCCGGCGCAGGTACTTGTCGGCGATCCACGCCCGCACCGTGATCGTCTTGTCGCCGAGGGGAGGGTTGTAGCAGTAGAAGGCACACCGGGCGTTGACCGAACCGGAGTCCCGGTACCTGGCGTTGTACTGCTTGACATCCACTTTGTGGGAGATCGTCGGGAAGCCGGCCTCAGGGTCCATCACCCCTTGGCGGTAGGTGTCTATCATCTCCTGAGTGAGGAGGTATTGGTACGTCTCGAAGGTCTCACCGACCTCCAGGGCGTCCCAGTCCAGAAGTATTCGCACATCCGCTTCTACCATAGCCGCACTTCCTTTCTTCTTTAACGCGTAGTTGGGATGCTTAACCGGCTAGATGCCCCGCCAGGAGCGCCGTCCTTCGACCCGGACGAAATGGCCCAAGCCGGGATCGGGAAAGTGTCCAGCGGAGACCAAATCTGCTCGGTAGCTGGGCAGATTCGCAGCGCGGGACATAACTTGGCCACATGACGCCGGTAGGTTTGAGTGGAAAGTCCCATCTCACAGCATTGTACAACAAGCCAAAACACTGATACTTGCGAATCCGCCTCTCGCGCCATGTTTGCACACAAATATCGGGCCTGTTACGCATAGGGATAAGGCATGAGTAGTTTTGACCGCCGGCGTCGCGCCGCACTTCATTGACCGGCCTGGATCCAGTCGGCGCACCGTTCGCCAATCATTATGGTGGTGCAGTTGGTGTTGGCCCTGATGACGTTGGGCATCACCGAGGCATCGGCCACCTTGATGTTCTGCAGGCCGTGAATGTTGAGGAATGGGTCCACGACTGCCATTGCGTCGGTGGTTGGACCCATTTTGCAGGTGCCGGACGCATGAGTGGTGTTGAACACCGTCCTGAGCATCCAGCTGTCCAGCGCCTCGTCGGAAGCAAGGTCTTCCTCCGTGGGTTGCAGGATTCGTTCCACGATCGGACTGAATGATTCGTGCCGGAGTAAATCGACGGTGATTCTTACGGACTCGCGCAGCCGTTCCCGGTCGCGCTCCAACTCCAGGTACCGATAGTTCAGGGAGGGCTGGACGCTGGGATCGTTGGCGGAGAGTCTCACCTCGCCGGCCCCGTCGGCCAGTTCCAGGATGCAGTTGAAGCGGACGCCTTCGGGGTCGAAGGGGTCTGCGCCGCCAATGGGAGACGAAAACGAGGAAGCCGTAATCTGCATATCGTTACGGTCGGCGGAGCCGGTGGCGGTGTACCGCAGGGCAGTCTGGGACCTGGGCGCCAGCGGGTCCTGGGGATGATCGTCGCGAACCTGGCAGATTACAGCCACAATCGGATGGTCGCGCAGGTTCTGGCCCACGCCCGGCAGTTCGTGAACCACTGGAATGCCAAGCTCTCGCAGGTGGTCGGCGGGGCCGACGCCGGAAAGCATCAGCAGCTGGGGCGAGGCCATCGAGCCGGCGCTGAGCACAATCCGGCCGGCCTCGATTTGGTAAACCTCGCCACCGCTTTCCACCTCCACACCCACTGCGTTTTTCCCGTCAAACAGGATCCGGTGCACCATGACGTTGGCCCGCACGGTCAGGTTGAGCCGGTGCCGCACCGCGCTGAGGAAGGTGAGGGCGGTGCTCATGCGCACTCCTTCCGGATTGTTCATCGGGATCGGCCCGACACCACCGGAGTCCGGAGCGTTCATGTCGTAATCTTCCGAATAGCCCGCTTCCAACGAGGACCGGACAAAGGCTTGCTGAAACGGCAACCAGTCTTCCGGCTTGAAACGGCGCACCGGAATCGGCCCTTCGCTGCCGTGGAAGTCGTCGCTAATGTCCAGGTCGGTTTCCATCTTCCGGAAAAATGGCAGGACGTCCAGGAACGACCACTGGTCGTTCCCAGCAGCGGCCCACCCGTCGTAATCCTCCGGGACGCCGCGCAACAACACCTGTCCGTTGATGGCGCTGGTGCCGCCCACCACCTTACCGCGCGGAGCCGGCAGCATATTGGCCTGCTCCGCGGAACCCTGAGCCCACCACGTCCAGTTGTGGGGAGCGCCCTGGGCCGAGGCGTCAGGCTTGTAGCCGTACTTCAGGTCGTCCGGGTAATACTGGTAGTCTGGATAGTCCGGGCCGGCTTCAAGCAGCAGCACCGAGCGGTTTGCGTCCTCGGCCAACCGGGATGCCACCACACAACCGCCGGAGCCGGCGCCGATCACGATAACGTCGTACTTCATCAACTAGCCCCTTTCGTGCAGGTTGGGAATCATATGGGTGTGGGCACCAAGATAACGCCGCGCCGCGCAAGTATCAACTGGGTTGCTACGGCTGAAAGCCAGCAGGACATAACAACAGGAGGGCCGCGCTTGGGTCTGCGGCCCCCCTCGTTGCTGGCGAGTCGCAATACTAAAAGGCGACCCAAACAACTCAATGCACCTTAACCGCGGCCGTTACGCAGCAGCCGTCCCGGGAAGGCGCCGGTGGGCTCTCCGTCCTCGAACGTTATCTCGCCGTTGACCATCGTCCAGCGGTAACCATTGGCTTTTTGGATACGCCGCCACTCGCCACCGGGCAGGTCCTCGGCAACTTCTGACGGCAGCACCTCCAGTTTCTCCAAGTCGTAGACTACGATGTCGGCCGGAACGCCTTCTTTAATGGCGCCGCGGTCCCTGAACCCGCCGAAGTGGGCTGGCAGGTAGGACAGTTTGAAGTGGGCATCCTCGAGCGTGATTACCTTCTCGTCGCGCACCAGCCAGGTCAGCATATCCGTCGGGTACGTTCCGGCAGTCAGGAACTTGACGTGGGCGCCGCCGTCGGAAACTCCGGCAACGACATGGATCGAGTCCAGCACCTCCGCGGTGTACTGCGCCTGGTCGCGACCCTGAGAATCGGCGAAGAACTCGGTGGCAAGGTCGTCCTCAACGCACATATCCAGCAGCGCATCAATAACGTGCTTGCCCTGCTCGTCGGCAATCTGTTGCACGGTCTGTCCCGCCTGAGGGCAGGAAGCCTCGGTTTCGTCCGGCGCCAGGGCAATCATCCGCCCGTCGACTACGTTGACGACGAAGGATTTCAACCGCAGGTCGGGATTGGTGATGCAGCGTCCGCCGTCGTGCTCGTATTCGTAGCCGTGGGTGTCGCATACGAACTGGCAGCCGTCGCTGTCGACGGTTCCGCCCTGGTGCGCGCAAACCACGGACAGCAACTTGTAGCCGTCACGGTTCTTGGTCAGGAAGTAGTCCGCGCCACCCGCGTTCACCTTCGCCGGCAGGTGCGGGTAGTCCGACTCGGCCCCAATGTCAATCTTGACCTTGCGGGTCATCACCTGGAGGCTGCCCACCGAGCCGGGAACCACCTGGGTGGGGCGGCGACCGGAGTCCCACTCTTCCTTCAGCTTGCGGCGCATCTCCGGGTCCTGCATCTTCGCCTTGCGTTCCGACTTGTTGCCCAGGGTTACGTCGCGCCAGGCGGGTGTGTCGTCAAAAAGGTTCCAGTCTTCAAAGGTCAACTCAAAGCCGCCGCGACGGGTTGCACCCTGGCCGTAGACTCGCAGGCCGCGCTCGGCGCAGCTTTCCAGCCACCGAATGCGCTCCCGATGCTGTTCGGGATGGACTGCGTTGGGGGCGACGGCCTGATAGAGCACGGGCCGATTGGCAGTCTCGGCCACCTTTTCGAAGAACAGGCGAGTTTCCTCACCCAGTGGACGGCCTTCTTCGCCGGTCTCCTGATAGGCTAATTCAATGAAGCCCTCGTCGCGGTCGCTGAGAACCTTGGCGAAGGTGAGCACCTCGTGCTCCGACAGCATATCGGTAATCATCGGCGTGCCGTCGTAGTCGCGTTGCACCGAGTTCACGCCGAGGACCTGGGCCGACCATCCGCAGGCGCCGGCGTCCATCGCCTCGTTAATGAGTCGAACCATTTCCTGCAATTCTGCTTCGGTAGGGCGCCGTTGCTTCGCTTCATCCCAGCCCATCACCCAGGCGTACAGCGGGGTGAGAGGAACATAGGTCAGGCAGTTGATACCCTTGGGAGTGTTGGCGAGACTATCGATAAAGTCGGGGAAGGTAACCCAGTTCCAGGGCATACCGTCCTTCATTGCATCGTAGGGGATGGCCTCGTTGCGGGTCATGCTGAGCATGGCGCGGTCCTGATCCTCCACGCGGGAAGGGGCGAAGCCAAACCCGCAGTTGCCCAGCGCCACCGACGTCACGCCGTGCCAGCCGGACAGGGTGCAGTAGGGATCCCAGAAAATCTGGGCGTCATAATGAGTGTGCAGGTCGACGAAACCCGGGGCCACAATCAATCCCTTGGCATCGAGGACACGGTCGGCGGTGCCACCGTTGAGTCCGCCAATCTTGGCGATTTTACCGTCCCTGATTGCTACGTCGCTGACGAACCGGGGTGTGCGGGTTCCGTCAACTATGGTGCCTCCTCGGATAATGATGTCGTAATGCGCCATAATTTGCCTCCAATCTCGTGCCTTGCCATGCGGGGCAGTGGAGAACGGCTACGTTGCCGGTCTCGGCTAATAATCGGAGTTTAGGGTACGTAGCGCATCAGCGTCAATGATACGGCAACTCTGCGCCGATGTTTCGCTACTAATCGTAACCAATCAGCTATATGCGACGAATTGCGCAGCTCGATAAACGGGGAGCCGGCGCGCGATCGGCGCCAACGGCATAGGTTGCCCGGAGGCTTTCCAGCGCTCCGGGCGTCTCGGTTTCCTGACCCGTTGGGCGCTGACTAACCCGGCAGTTCAGTGACGGATATCCAGCACGGGCCGTTTCCCAACGGGAGCGTCCCCGCCCGGGTCAACGCTCCGGATTGCTGGTCGACGCTGAAGATCGCCATTTGGCCGGAATCCTGGCCGGCCGAGTAGATGAACCGGTCACCAGGGCCTAGGCACAACGCGTTGGGTCGGGCCTCAGAGGGAACAATCCCGTTGGATGACAACTCACCCGAAGCGGTATCAACCGTAAAGCAGGCAATGCTGTCGTGTCCCCGGTTGGGAGCGAACAGGAACCGGCCCGAGGCAGCGACCTGAATCTGGGAGCAGGTATTCCGCTCATTAAAACCTTCTGGGAGGGTGGTAACAGTCTGGAATTCGGCCAGGGTTCCTTGCGCCGTATCCAGGCGATACCCGGTAACGCTGCACCCCTGTTCGTCGGAAAAGTAAAGGACGTCCAGCGAGGGGTGGAAGCAGAAATGTCGAGGACCGGAGAACGCCACCGGTTCCACTGACGGAGGCGTGTTGTAGGAAATGTGGCCGGTGTTCTCGTCGAACCGGAACTGATAGATAGAGTTGGGGCCATTGCCGGCGATATGGGGAACGAAAGCGTAGGTGTTGGTCGGGTCGGTTTGCATGGCGTGGGCGCCGGTGGCCGTTTCCAGCCACTCGATGGGTGCGCCGCCCACTGAACCATCGTCCCCGATGGGATGCACTCCCACGTGGGCGCCCTGGTAATAGGCCGACAGCACGAACTTGCCCTTGCGGTCGGTAGCAATGTAGGTGGGCCACGCCTCCACGCCAACCGACCCGTTCGGTGTGAGGCCGCCATTGGCCTGGTCAATCTGGAAGCTGACGATCTGTTGGACCTCGCGGCACCCGGCATACAGGTACCGGCTATCAGGACTGATCGCCATGGTGAACGGCCCGCCGGGAACGGATACATCAGCATGAGGAGTCAAATCGCCAGTTTGGGGGTCTACGGTAAACACCGATATCTTGTTGTCTCCCTGAACCGCCACGTACATATAATGAGGCATTGCGTACTCCTTCCGTTGGGTGCGGTCTGATCCTGCTGCGCTGCACTCTAAACACCCGAACCAACTCGGTCAATCCCCGTATCACCGCCCACTTTGTCATTGCGAGCGCAGCGTGGCAATCTCGTCGCCGTGGCAACGGTGGTTCGCCGACGTGTGTTCAACGCATCGAGATTGCCGCGTCCCTCGACCAGCTCGGGAGGAGCGGGCGCTCCTCGCAATGACGGATTAAACTGGGTACGCGTGAGCCCGGGTCCGGTGGTGCTGCCGGCGCGACAATCGGTTATAATCCGCAGCAATGGGGATGCAGGGTGGTTCTGGGAATGAATGCAGCGTCGTTTGGCGCGGCGATGGCTACGTGAGCGCATGGGTCGTGAAGACCGGATTGGCGCGGCGACCGAAGGAGGAAGTATGACGAGTTCTCTGGAAAACAATACTGCAACTGGTGCGCGGTCGGATGATGGCGTGGATGAGTTTGATGCCATCGTCGTTGGGGCCGGCGTTACCGGGTTGTATTCGATGTACCGCTTGCGGGAGCTGGGCTTCTCGGTTCAGGCGTTCGAGGATGGCACCGGCGTCGGCGGCACCTGGTACTGGAACCGATATCCGGGGGCCCGTTTCGACTCCGAGAGTTACACCTACGGTTACTCCTTCTCCAAAGAACTCCTGCAAGAGTGGGACTGGAAGGAACTGTATTCCGGCCAGCCGGAGAACGAGCGCTACCTGAATTACGTGGCGGACAAATTTGACCTGCGTCGGCACATCCGGTTGAATTCACGGGTGGTTGCGGCCGTTTTCGATGAAGCTGACAACCGCTGGGAAGTGGAGATTGCGGACGGCTACCGGGCGCGTGCCAAGTTCCTGATTACGGCGGTGGGCATTTTGTCCGCGCACTACATTCCGGATTTTGAAGGAATCGACAGCTTCGAAGGGCAGTGGTGCCACACCGGCCGCTGGCCGGCCGAAGGGATGGACCTGGCCGGCAAGCGCGTCGGCGTGGTCGGTACGGGCGCCACCGGCGTACAGCTCATCACGGAAATTGCCAAGGAAGTGGAACACCTTACCGTGTTCCAGCGAACCGCCAACTACTGCGCGCCGCTGCGCAACCGCCTCATCGACGAGCAGATGCAGCAGGAAATCAAGGCGAATTACCCGGAGATTTTCGAGCAATGTCTGTCAACCCCCGGGTCATTTATGCACCAGTTCGACCCACGATCCGCCCTGGACGTTCCGCCCGAGGAACGGATGGATCAATACGAAGCGCTGTGGGCGGAACCCGGTTTCAAGAAATGGCTCAGTAATTTCTATGACGTGATGCTGCCCGGCGAGGCCAACGAGGACTACGCGGAGTTTGTGCGCAACAAGATTCGCGCACGGGTGCATGACCCGGAAGTTGCCGAAATGCTGGTGCCCAAAGATCACATGTTTGGCTCCAAGCGCCTGCCTTGTGAGAGCGGTTATTACGAGGTGTATAACCAGGACAACGTCCTGCTGGTTGACGTGCGGGAAGCCCCCATCGAGCGTATTACGCCCCAGGGCCTCAAAACCGCTGCTGCCGACTACGAGTTTGATGTGCTCATCTTTGCCACCGGCTACGACGCGGTTACCGGCTCCCTGAACCGAATGCGCATCCAGGGTCTGGGCGGGGAGACGCTGCAGGAAAAATTCACCAATGGCCCGCGTACCTACATGGGCATTTCCAGCTCCGGCTTTCCCAACCTGTTCACCGTCAATGCCGCTTCGGTGGGCAACTTCGTGCGCGCTGCCGAGCCGCTGGTGGATTGGGTGACCGAGTGCATCAACTATGTGCGTAACCAAGGGTATGCCCGGGTTGCGGCCACGCCGGATGCGGAAGAGGCGTGGGTGCAGCACATCGCCGAGGACGGCGCTAAAATTCTGCGGACGCAGGCCAATTCCTGGTTCGTGGGCGCCAACATTCCTGGCAAGGCGCGGGTATTGCTGACTGCTCCCGACAGCGCTCCGGCCATGAGAGCCAAGCGCGCCGAGGTTGCGGCCAACGGCTACGAAGGATTCGCGATGGAGTAGGCTCCCCCGCCAACTCACCCTACCTGGGCAAGCATCCCCGACGTGTCAAACGTCGGGGATTTTTATTATCCGCGTAGCTTGGTTTGGGGGAGCTTGGTTTGTTGAACCTCGCTAATATTTCCGCAGGAAGGGCGCCCCGACACCGAGGATTTGCTGGCGGCATACCGACCAGCATTCTGTCAACACCGTCTGGACGGTGGCGGCGTCTGGGCCGATGACCTTGATGCCGAGGCCGTTTCCGTCGGGCAGGGTGCTGGCTCCGCCTTGCACACAGGCACGCGCTGGCAGCAATTCTTGCAGTTGTTCCAGTATGGCGCGCACTCGCGGCGCGTCGGTCACGCACAGCATGGAACCCAGGGTGGGAGCGGATACGAAGTCTGGCGCGTCGTCCGCCACCGGGCCCAAAACCGCTATGCCGAGGGGGTTGCGGGTGGTGGGAGTCAAATCAAAAGCTTCCCGATAAACCGGGTGCCCGTGCTGGCCGTTGACAATCAGGCGGCTGCTCAGGCGCGCGTACCGGAAACGCTCACCCATTGCAACGCGGCCCGGTGTGATGATTTCCCAGTGCAACAGAGTGCCGCCCGGAGACACATCTACGCAGGTGGATTGCTCAAAATTTGCCGACCCGAACGGGATGATGGGGTCGGGCAGATACTCCAGGTAGCCGCCCGCTTCCACCGTCAACTCAACCTGCTGGCGCGCCGACCCGTCGGGCATGGCGTACAACTTGGTGGCGTTCTGAGTGGTGATGTGCGCCTGGGCGCCGGTGGATACCGTGATGGACACCCGATGCTGGTCGTATTGCAGAAAGCCGCCGGTCGGGTTGACCAGATAGATGAAAGCCATTGCGGGCAGCGATTCGTCGAGATAATGTGCCCGCTGCACCACCAATGGCGGCTCGGTGCGGCATTGCGTCAACCGGGTTTTCCCGTCGCGCACCGCCAGAACCAGCCTTGCCAATCCCCGCTGTGCCGGATGGGGTGGGTCAGCAACGGGCTGGCGCAGCATCCATTGCCTCGAGGATGTGAGTCAGCACCGGTTCCAGGCCGTCACCGGTGCGGCAGTTGGTGAACAGCCACGGCTGCTGGCCCCGCACGATGGCAAGGTCGCGACGCATTACGTCCAGGTCGGCGCCGACGTAGGGAGCCAGGTCGGTTTTGTTGACAACCAGCAAGTCGGTTTGAGTGATCCCCTGCCCGCGCTTGCGCGGAATTTTGTCGCCGGCGGCTACGTCGATGACGTAAATCTGGTAGTCTGCCAACGCGGGACTGAAGGTCAACGTGAGGTTGTCGCCACCGCTTTCGATGAGAATGATGTCAGAGTCAGGGTAAGCGTCGGTCAGCTCTTCCACGGCCAGCAGATTCAGGCTGGGGTCTTCGCGCACCGCCGTGTGCGGGCAGGCTCCGGTAGCGACGCCACGAATGCGACCGGTGTCAAACACGTCGTGCAGCGCGTTCTTGGCGTGGTCGGCATCCTCTCGGGTGAAGATGTCGTTCGTAATCACCAGCGGTTGGAGGCCCTGAGCCAATAGCAGCGGCACCAGCGACTCGATGAGGGACGTCTTGCCCGACCCCACCGGCCCGCCGACCCCAATTCTAGGGATTCTGGACATATTCCTGTGCTCCTCTTAATCTGTCATTGCGAGCGCATTAACCTGTCATTGCGAGCGCATTAACTTGTCATTGCGAGCGCAGCGTGGCAATCTAGTCGCCGTAGCAATGGTCGCCGTAATAATGATGGTTCACCGACCTGTACTCAACCTCAACGAGATTGCCACGTCGCTACGCTCCTCGCAATGACAGTTGAGTTGGGCGCTCCTCGCAATGACAGTTGAGTTGGACGCTCCTCGCAATGACAGTTGAGTTGGGCGCTCCTCGCAATGACAGTTGAGTTGGGCGCTCCTCGCAATGACAGTTGAGTTGGGCGCTCCTCGCAATGACAAGTGGTGGTGGGCGCTGATTGCAATGGCAGTAGGTTGGTTTGGTTTGACAAAGCGGGTACGCATGAGGCTCTAGCTGGCAAACATACGCAGATCGTCGGACTCGTGCAGCATTGATGCGATGTCGGAATGTGGCGCGAACGCGGTCATTTGCTGCCACGGGCGGTGCTGGATTTCATTGCTCATCGCTGCAATCGGCTCGTGCAGCGAATGCAGTATCTGCTGGACCTCCGAGTGTGTCATCGGCAGCAGCCGCTGCGCCGCTCCCAACACGCCTACCGCGAAACTGTGGCAGAACATCAGCAGCGCGGTTTGCGGCGGGATGCCCGCGGCGCCGGCGGTTACGCCCAGGGCCACTGCGCCGGTGCCAGGCGCGCGCTGGCTCGCTACGTCTGCCCGGTATCGTTCGTAGACTGGGCAAGGCCGGTCGGAACCGAGCAGCAGGGCGGATTCGTCCAGGATGCGGCGGCCGGTTTGGCGGGAGGCCGCGCGCGTTTCGGCGGGCAACTTCATGGCGTGTAAATGCCAGTCGATTGCTGCCAGCTCGCTGGAATCTCCCCGGCTGGCTGCCCGGCCAGCGTTCAGCAGCGCCACGCCGTCGGAGGGCAGCACCGACCAGGTGAGCAGGTTGGTCAACATCTGCTGAACAGCGTCGGCGGAGCGTACCCACCGCCGGGCGACCATGCTTTCCAGCCCCTGCGAATGGGCGTACATTCCGGTCGGGAAAAAAGAGTCGGCCAGTTGCAGGGCGACCAGAAACTGCTGACTGGTAGCATCCGTCATGGCGGTGAGCGCCTGCTAGACCAGGAAGAACAGTTGGGCCAGGCTGAGGCGCTCGGCAGCGGGCACGGTTGCCAGTTCACCGTCGACGCGCACCTGGTAGGTTTCGGGGTCAACTTCGATGGTGGGCATGGCGTCGTTGCGCACCATTTGCCGCTTGGTGATGGTCCGGCATCCCCGCACCGCCTCGACGCGTCGCCGCAGTCCCAACTCCTGATGGACACCCAATTCGTAGGCCCGCCGCGACACAAAGGTCAGACAGGTGCCGGCCAGCGCCGGGCCCAGGGCGGCGAACATGGGGCGGTAGAAGGAGGGTTCGGCGGTGGGGATGGAGCCGTTGGGGTCGCCCATTACCGCCCAGGACACCATCCCGCCTTTGATAATCATTTTCGGCTTGGCTCCGAAGGAACCGATGGGCCAGAGCACGATGTCGGCCAGTTTCCCCGGCTCCAGCGAGCCGACCAGATGGGATATGCCGTGGGTGATGGCCGGGTTGATGGTCAGCTTGGCCAGGTAGCGCAGCACGCGGAAATTGTCATTGTCCGGTGCATCTTCGGGGAGCTTGCCCTTGAACTGGCGCATCTTGTCCGCAGTCTGGAACAGGCGGGTGAAGTTCTCGCCGACGCGGCCCATGGCCTGGGAATCGGAGGCGTACATACTGATGACGCCCAGGTCGTGCAGCACGTCCTCGGCGGCCATCGTTTCGGGACGGATTCGGCTTTCGGCGAAGGCAACATCCTCGGCCACACGGGGGTTCAGGTGGTGGCACACCATCAGCATATCCATGTGTTCCGCCAGCGTGTTGACCGTGTAAGGACGCGTGGGGTTGGTCGAGGACGGCAGCACGTTAAGCTCGGCGGCGATGCGTATGATGTCGGGGGCGTGGCCGCCGCCGGCGCCCTCGGTATGGTAGGTGTGTATCGCCCGCCCGGCGATTGCGGCGATGGTGTCTTCGACGAAGCCGGCTTCGTTGAGGGTATCGGTGTGGATGGCGACCGGCACGTCGTAGCGGTCGGCCACGGTCAGGCAGCAGTCGATGGCTGCCGGCGTTGTTCCCCAGTCTTCGTGGAGCTTCAGGCCGCTGGCTCCGGCCTCCAGTTGTTCTTCCAGAGGGGCCGGGTCGCTGGCGTTGCCCTTGCCCAATAGTCCCCAGTTAACGGGCAGCGACTCGGCGGCCTGCAGCATCAGCGCGGTGTTCCAGGGGCCGGGTGTGCAGGTGGTGGCGCGGGTGCCGTCGGCGGGGCCGGTGCCGCCGCCAATCATGGTAGTGATGCCGTTGGACAGGGCGTGGTGAACCTGCTGGGGGGCAATCATGTGGATGTGGGCGTCGATACCGCCCGGTGTGGCGATGAGGTGCTCCCCGGCGATGACCTCGGTGCCGGGGCCAACCACCAGATCCGGATGCACGCCGTCCATCACGCCCGGGTTGCCCGACTTGCCGATGCCGACGATGAGGCCCTGCCTGATGCCGATGTCGGCTTTGACGATGCCCAGCGCCGGATCCATGACGATGGCGTTGGTTATCACCAGGTCCAGCGCGCCGTCGCGGTTGGTCATCGCCGATGCTTGCCCCATGCCGTCGCGGGCGGTTTTCCCGCCCCCGAAGACCAGTTCATCGCCGTAGGTGAGCAGGTCCCGTTCGATCTCGCAAACCAGCGCGGTGTCGGCCAGGCGGAAGCGGTCGCCGACGGTTGGGCCGTAAAGTTCCACGTACTGCCGGCGGCTGATGCGTGCCATGCTATCCCTCGGTGTCGGCGTCGGCGTCGGCGTCGGCGTCGGCGTCGGCGCGGTCTGACGGTTGATTGGCGAAGCCCAGTTGCAGCAAGGATGCCATCGCACGGGCCCGAACCGCCGGCGCATCCAGGTGGCCATCGGTGAGACCGTTCAGTCCGCTGACGCGGCGGGAGCCGCCCATTGCCACGAGGTTGATCTCTTTGCGGTCGCCAGGCTCGAAACGAACCGCCGTACCCGCCGGAATGTTCAGCCGCATACCGAAAGCGGCCTCCCGGTCGAAGCGCAAGGCCCGGTTCACTTCAAAGAAATGAAAATGTGAACCAACCTGAATGGCCCGGTCGCCGGTGTTCCAAACCGACAGGACGCGCGTGGGCCGGCCGGCGTTAATCTCGATTGGTTCGTCGGAGATGATGTAAGGTCCGATTTCCGCGCTCATTTTGTAATCCGTAAACCTGATTGAGGCCGGCGCTACACGATGGGGTCGTGGCAGGACACGAGCTTGGTGCCATCCACGAAGGTTGCTTCAACCTGCACCAGGTCCACCAGTTCCGGCACCCCTTCCATTACGTCCTCCCGGGCCAGCACCTGGCGGCCCAGCTCCATCGTCTCGGTAACGGATTTGCCGTCGCGGGCCGCCTCCAGTATCGCCTCGGTGATGAGGGCCACCGATTCGGGGACGTTGAGCTTCAAACCGCGCCCGCGCCGTTTACGGGCCAAATCGGCGGCCACGTACACCAGCAATTTCTCCGATTCACGGGGGGTAAGCATCATAAGGCGGTTCCTCACCCATTACAGAGTGGCAAGGTTACAGGGTGGAAAGGTAGCGCGAGACTTCGTAGTCGGTAACCGTTGAACGGTAGTCTTCCCACTCAATCTTTTTGTTTTCAATCAGACTGTTGAACACGTGGTCGCCCAGCGCCTCGTACAGCAGCTCGCTGTTTTCCGCCAGGTTGATGGCCTCGCCCAGGCTGCCGGGCAAAGTGCGGATCCCCAGCGACTGGCGACGCTGCGGGGTCATTTCCAGGACGTTGCCAACCACCGGCGGCGGCGCCTGATACTGTCCTTCGATGCCCCGGAGTCCGGCCGCCAGCATGGCGCTGAACGCCAGGTAGGGATTGCACGCCGGGTCAGCCGCACGATATTCCACGCGGATGGAGCTCTCGGCGCCGGGTTTGTAGGATGGAACGCGCACCAGGTCGGACCGGTTCACATGGGTCCAGGAGACGTAAACCGGAGCTTCGTAACCGGGCACCAGTCGCTTGTAGGAGTTCACCCACTGGTTGGTCACCACGGTGATTTCCGGTGCGTGGGCAATCAGGCCGGCGATGAATTGTTTGCCCAGCGCCGACAGGTATTGCTCATCGTCAGCGTCGTAGAAACCGTTGCTGCCGTCTCGATACAGCGACTGATGCAGGTGCAAGCCTGACCCGTTGATGCCGGAAATAGGCTTGGGCATAAACGTGGCGTGAACATTCTGGAGTTGGGCCAGCTCCTTGATGACCAGTTTGGCGGTCATCAGGTTGTCTGCCATCGCCAGCGCATCGGTATATTCCAGGTCGATTTCGTGCTGGCTGGGCGCTCCCTCGTGGTGGGAATATTTTACCGGGATGCCCATTTCAGCCAGGTTCAGCACCGTGTCGCGACGCAGGTCGGACGCCGGATAGCTGGACAGCTGGTCGAAATAACCGTCAAAATCCAGCGGTTCCGGAGTTTGGGCGTTTTTCAGGTAAAAGAACTCCAACTCAGAGCCTACGTAGTAGGTGAAGCCCAATGCGGCGGCCTTCTCCAGATTGCGTTTGAGCACATAGCGCGGGTCGCCGGGGAAGGTCTGGCCGCGGGGTTGCCGGATGTTGCAGATCATCCGGGCCACGGCGTTCTGGCGCGGTCGCCAGGGCAGGAGCGTGAAAGTGGCCGGGTCGGGGAAAGCCCGCATATCACTCTCGTGGTGCCGCGCAAAGCCGTCGATGGCGGAACCGTCAAAGCCCACGCCCTGTTCGAGGGCATCTTCCAGGTCATCGACATTGATGGCAAAGCCCTTCAGTTTGCCCAGAATGTCGGTGAACCAGAGGCGCACGAACTTGACGTCGTTTGCCCGAGCGATACGCAATACGGATTCCCGGTCGTTGATCCCTGCAGTGGACATCATTACCCCTCTAAATCAGTTTCGGGCGGAGCGTCAGACCGCGACGTACTCGCGCACCAGATTGTAGTCTAAATCCCGGGCAGCGCCTTCCAGCACAATCGCTCCCTTTTCCATCACGTAACAATAGTCCGCGATGCCGAGGGCGAAATCCAGGAACTGCTCTACGAGCAGAATGGTGGTGTCCTGCTGGTCCCGGAGTCGATGCAAAAGTTCTTCGATTTCCTGAACGATGGAGGGTTGAATGCCTTCCGTGGGTTCGTCCAGCAACAGCAGTCTGGGCTGGCGAATCAACGCCCTGGCCAGGGCCAATTGTTGCTGCTGGCCTCCGCTCAAAGTGCCCGCCGTCTTTTTTGGGTTCAGTTTGAGGGCGGGGAACAGAGTATACATTTTGTCCACTGCCTCGGGGCGGCCCTTTTTGCCCGGAAACGCTTCCAGGCCCATCAACAGGTTTTCGTTCACGGTCAGGTAGGGGAAAATGTGCCGACCCTGGGGCACGTATCCAAAGCCGGCTTTGGCCCGCCGGTGCGGCGCCCAGCGGGTCAGGTCGTTTTCGGCGAACCTGACCTGTCCGGCCCGTGGGTTCAGCAAACCCATTATCGCTTTGAGCAGGGTCGTTTTGCCGACGCCGTTGCGACCCATCAAGCAGACCACCTGGCCTTGCGGCACTTCCAACGCCACATCGGACAACACCAGACTTTGGCCATAGCCCACGGCCAGGCCGCGAATGTTCAACAATGGTTCCTGGTATTGCATGGAAATATCGCCTGGTGGTATTCGTGGCCGGAGTGGATTCGTTCAGTCTGAACTATTCGACCGCAACGGCTGGAACGCCAGCGCGACTGCCGCCGACGCTCCGGTTGGCGGGGCCACCGGACTCGCTGCGTTGGGTCTTCCCATGACCGAGGTAGGCCCTGATGACCTCCGGGTCTTGCTGAACCATTTCCATGGGTCCCTCGCTGAGCACTTTGCCCAGATGCAACACGGTAACGGTGCGGGCAAACTGGCGGACAAACTCCATATCGTGCTCGACCACGAGCACCGAACGGTCGTTGCCAATAGCCTGCAACAGTTCTCCGGTGCGTTCCCGTTCCCGGCGCGTCATGCCGGCCACGGGTTCGTCCAGCAGCAGCAATTTCGGCTCCTGCACCAGCAGCATACCGATTTCCAGCCACTGCTTTTCGCCGTGGGACAGCGCGCCGGCAATATCTTTGGCCCGGCGATCCAGCCCCACTTGTTCCAGCGTGGCCTGAATCCGGTCGGCGTCTCCTGGCCGGTGTCCACCCAGCAGGCTGGTGATTCGGGCGCGGAATCCCAGCGTAACTTCCAGATTCTCATAGACGGACAGACTGGAAAATATGGCCGGGGTCTGGAATTTGCGGCCGACGCCGAGACGCACCAGTTGATGTTCCTGCCGGCGTTTCAGGTCAATAGCGCCATCGAAAATGATGCGGCCGCTATCGGGTTTGGATTTGCCGGTTATAACGTCGATGAGCGTAGTCTTGCCGGCCCCGTTCGGGCCAATGAGAAAACGCATCTCGCCGTATTCCATGGCGAAGTCCAGCTCGTCCAGCACCGTGAACCCATCGAAGCTCACCGTCAGCGACTCCACAGACAGGATGTGGCCGGCAGTTTCCGGTCGTGGGCCGGCGCCGTTGGCGCGCTGAGGTTGAGCCGGTCTCAGGCGACGTCCGATGCGGCCGAGGTTCATCGTTTTACTCCTGCAATCAGGCCTTGCCAGGCGCCGGCCGCTCGTGCTTTGGACAACCACCAGGGCCGTCGCCAGGCTTCGCCGCGCAACAGGCCCATTATGCCGGTCGGGAATAGCAGCACGGCGCCGATAAACACCAATCCCAGGAAATACTGCCAAATGGCGGGGAAGGACTCGCTCAATCCACTCTTGGCTCCGTTCACTACGATGGCGCCGAGCACGGCGCCCATCAGCACACCCCGGCCGCCCACCGCAACCCAGATGGCAACCTCAATCGACGGCACAATGCCCATCATGGTGGGGGAGATGATGCCCACCTGCGGAGCGAACAGCGCTCCGGCGATGCCGGCCAGACCGCCGGACAGTGAGAACACCAGCGTTTTCAGAATCGCCGGATTGTAACCGGAGAAGCGCACCCGGTTCTCGTCGTCCCGCATGGCTACCAGCAGACGGCCAAACCGCGATGCGATAACCCAGGAACACAGCAGGTAGGCCGCGGTCAACACCAACAGGGTGACGTAGTAAAGGACAATCTGGATGGTCGGGCTGTGCAGCGCGAATCCGAACATGGTGGCGTAGTTGGTGATGCCGTTGGTGCCGCCGGTGTAAGGCTGCTGTCCAATGAAAAGGATGCTGACAATCAGCGCCAGCGCCTGGGTAATCAGGGCAAAGTACACGCCCGTGATGCGGCTGCGAAACACCAGGTATCCCAGCGCTCCGGCCAGCGCTGCCGGCACGATGAAAGTCATTGGGATGGCGAACCAGGCGTACTTGAAGGGCGCCCAGAAGATGGGCAGCTCGGTCAATCCGCTCCAGAACATGAAGTCGGGGAGCTTGCCGCCAGCGGATTCCAGCTTCAGGTACATCGCCATGGCGTATCCGCCCAGGCCAAAGAAGACGCCGTGTCCCAGGCTGAGCATACCGGCGTAACCCCAAATCAGGTTCAACGCCAGGGCGAGGATAGCAAAGGTCAGGAATTTGCCCAGCAACGCAATGCGAAATTCCGACAGCGCCAGCGGAGCAGCGAGCAGCGCCGCCAGCATTAGCACCGGAGGAATCCAGGCGCCAACCCCCTCGCTCAACCGGATGGAGGGGTACGCGCTACGCACGGCGCCGAGTATGGCAGTTTTTGAAACCACGGCTGCGCTATCTGCCCCGGGCGCGCATGAGGCCGGCGGGTTTCCACTGCAGGAACAGTATTACCATCGCAAAGACCAGTACCTTGCCAACCACGGCGGTGGTGCCGAACTCGAACACGGTGTTCAGCATCCCGATGATGAGGGCCGCCAGAATGGTGCCCGGAACCTGTCCCAGTCCTCCCAGAATCACGACTATGAATGAGTCCACGATGTAGTTCGTGCCCAGCGACGGGCCAATCGGCCCAATCAGCGTGAGGGCGCAACCGGCAATTCCGGCCAGCCCGGAGCCCAACGCAAAGGTCAGGCTGTCAACTCGTCGCGTGGAAACACCCAGGCTGGCCGCCATGTCCCGATTTTGCATCACGCCCCGCATCCGGCGGCCTTCGTTGGAGCGGTACATATACCAGTACAAGCCTCCCAGACAGGCGATCACCAGGCCGATAATGAAGATCCGCTTCATCGGCAGCACCAGGTTGGCGGTAACGGAAATTGTCCCGCCGAGCCACGCCGGAGCCACCACCTGAACGTTGGGTGCGCCAAATATGGATCGGGCCAGTTGCTGCAGAAACAACCCGACTCCCCAGGTTGCCAGCAACGTATCGAGAGGTCGACGGTACAGGAAGCGTAGCAGCGCATTTTCAACCAGGATGCCGGCGGCTCCGGCGACGAGAAAGGCCGCGGGGATGGCAATTACGAAGGTTATTTCGGCCAGCGGGTCGCCGGTGAAATAGCGGGCGCACTGCTGCAGCGCGTAGGTGGTGTAGGCGCCGATCATGATGAATTCACCGTGCGCCAGGTTGATGACGTTCATCAATCCAAAGGATAGCGCCAGTCCCAACGCGATCAGCAGCAGGATCGAACTCAGGCTGAGCCCATTAAAAAGTTGTGATGCCCAGATTTCCATGAAAACTCGGAGCTACCATTGTATGACTACAGATGTATAACCACAAAATTAGGGCTGCCAGTAGTTATACGCCAACAGCGTCGTTTTGAGTACCCGGCGGCTGGTTATAACGACCCAGATGAAACCCGACGCGGGTGGCCGGGTTTCATCTGCCAGTACACCTTGCTGACTGGTTACGAAACGGATTCCGCTACCATCAGCATTGACGGGAATTGCTACTGAGCCGGGTCGCGCAGGCCGGCGGCCCAGTCGTAGGTGTCGAGGTAGGGGTCTGGCGCCACGGGCGCACCGGAGTTCCAGACTTCATCGATCTGACCATCGGCGCGCACCGATCCGATGCGAACCGTCTTGGAGACGTGCTGATTCTGATCGTGGATGGTTACCATCCCGCCCGGAGCGTCGAAGGTAATGCCCTTGGCGGCTTCCTTCACGGCGGCGACGTCGGTGGAGCCGGCGGCCTCAACGGCGGCCTTCCACAGATACACTCCGAAATACCCGGCTTCGATGGGGTCGTCGGTAACACGGTCGGCGCCGTAGGCGGATTTGAACGCGGCGACGAATTTGGCGTTGGCCGGTGTGTCGGTGGTCTGGAAATAGTTCCAGGCCACCAGATGTCCGGTGATGTTCTCGGCGCCAATGCCGGTGATTTCTTCCTCGGCAACGCTTACCGAAACGGTGGGCAGGTCTGCGGCGGAGATGCCGGCGTCCTTCAGCTGTTTGAAGAAAGCAACGTTGGAGTCGCCGTTCAGGGTGTTGAATACCACGTCCGGCTCGGCGGCCCGAATTTTCGAGATGACGGTGCTGTACTCGGTATGACCCAGCGGCGTGTACTCTTCGCCGACGGCAGTCAGCCCGGCGGCTTCCAACTGCTTGTTGATAATCAGGTTGGAGGTGCGGGGGAACACGTAGTCGGAACCCAGCAGGTAGAACTTGGTCTTGCCCTCTTCCAGCAGGTATTCAATCGCCGGAACAATCTGCTGGTTGGTGGTGGCGCCGGTGTAGAAAATGTTGGGGGAAGACTCAAGGCCCTCATACTGAACCGGATAGAAGAGCAGGCCGTTGTTACTCTCAAAGACCGGCAGCATCGCCTTGCGGCTGGCGCTGGTCCACCCGCCGAACACGACGGCTACTTCATCGTTCTGCAACAGTTTACGCGCCTTCTCGGCAAAGGTCGGCCAGTCGGAGGCGCCGTCTTCGATGACCACTTCCAACTGCTTGCCCATCACGCCGCCGGCGGCGTTGATTTCCGAGATGGCCAACAGTTCAGCGTCGTGGACAGCGGTTTCGCTGATTGCCATGGTTCCTGACAGCGAATGCAGGATGCCGACCTTGATGGTATCGGAGGCGGCGGTAGTGTCTGCCATCGCCTCAGTTGGCGAGGCTGCCATGGCGGCAGTGGGAGCGGCTGCCGGCGCGGGTTCGGATCCGCAAGCGGCCAGTACGAACATGGTCAGGCTGGCGGCCAGCGCAAACGTCAAATATCGTAAGAAACCGGGGACGCCGGGCAAATTGATATGGGGCATGGTGGTTTTTCCTCCTACAGGTTGAAATGGTCGCCCGCGGGTTGCAATCGGCTCCGGACGCCGGCGGCCGGTGGGGTTCACAGCGGTCGGTTTTGCGTTGCAGTCGCCACGGGTAATAGAAGGAAAGATAGTCGCGCCGTGTTACGTATGGATTTCTGGAATGTAACCCAGATATTGCGCAGTTGTTACCATTTTATTTCTGAATATAAAACGCCGACGCTGCCGACCTCAGCAGGGCAGGGGAATATCTTGGGCGTCGCGCCCGGACGCGCTGCACCCAAAACCCTTTACAGCACTGCGGAGCGTGTGCTAATTTATTAATGCCAGAAAGTGCTGCCCTGACTGCATTCGTCAGGTCAACATCCAGCCTCCGGCACGCGGAAGTGGCTCAGTGGTAGAGCGTCTCCTTGCCAAGGAGAAGGTCGAGGGTTCGAATCCCTTCTTCCGCTCCAATGCTTTTTAAAATCCCCGCCTCGTGCGGGGATTTGGCGTTTTTCTGATTGCCCTATGGTCGCTGCCGGGGATGTTTGGCCAGAAAGTCGTCGGCGATCTCTTCGAAGGTCACAAACCGGACGCCGGCGTGGGAACGGATGTACTCGGTGAGCCGCTCCAGCATCAGCAACACCTGGGGGCGACCGCTGACGTCGGGGTGGATTGTTATCGGGAAGATCGCTTCGTCGTATTCTCGGTAAACCCAATCGAACTGGTCGCGCCATAGCGATTCGATGTCCCTGGGGTTGGTGAACCCGTGGCTGTTGGGCGACTTTTTGATGAACATCATCGGAGGCAGGTCGTCCAGGTACCAGTTGGCCGGGATCTCCACCAGGTCGGTCTCCTCGCCCCGTTCCAACGCCTGCATCCAATGGTCGGCCGGCATTCCATAGTCAATCTTGGTCCAGCGGTCGCCGACCCGGACGTAGTAGCACTCGAAGTCGCGGTGCATCAGGCTGTGATCGTACTTGATGCCGTGTTTCAGCAGCAGCTCGTTGGTTACGTGGCTGAACTCCCACCATGGCGCAACGTAGCCCCGGGGCCGCTGCCCCGAAAGCTCGGTGATCAGATCGATGCAACGCAGCAGCACCGCCTCTTCCTGTTCCGGGGACATGGAGATGGGGTTCTCGTGGGAGTAACCGTGCAGGCCCACCTCATGGCCTTGCTCCACGATCATCCGGCACTCTTCCGGAAAGGTCTCTATGGAGTGGCCTGGGATAAACCAACTGGTCTTGATATCAAGTCGGTCGAAAAGTTTCAGCAGCCGGGGTGTGCCGACTTCGCCAGCGAACAACCCGCGAGAGATGTCGTCTGGAGAGTCCTCTCCGCCATAGGATCCTAACCAACCGCCCACGGCATCCAGGTCAACGCCAAACGCGCACCGGATTTGCTTATTAGCCATCTCATTGATCTCCTGGTAAGGGGTTGTCCAATTTGCGGTGGTGAGGTCACACATCGGCCCAGGGGCGAGACCGGGCCATTTCCTGGACACCCTGTGGCGTGGTGATGGGAGCCAGGCAGCGGTCTCCCATGCAGGCGTAAAGCGCCGCTCCCCCTTGCAGCGGGAAACCAAGTTGGCGGATTCGTTCGGCGTCACGCTCCGAGTCCAATGGCTGGACGATCCGGTAGGGAGCGTAGGCCCGCAACGCCGACCGGTGCAGCCGGCGATAAGCCGGACCGGACGAGTCGCCGACCAGGACCAGGCGCACCGGCCCATGGGTCAGCAGGTCTTTGGCCCGTCCCCAGGCCGCACCCGCCGGCAGGAATAACGCTTCCTCATCCTCCTCCATCCGGCGGGAGGTGTGGGGGCCCAGATAGCTCTTCCCAGGGACCACGGATTCAAAGATTTTGAGGGTGTGAGCAGCCCGGTCCGAGTATCCCTCGTTGCCGGTGAGGTGAGACAAGGCCAGCAGGGACTCGGCCCAGCCGCTGTTCTCCAGCACTGGCTGTTCCCGACGAAGGATGCCCGCTTCGAATGACCGGGGTGGGGGAGTGTCGTAGCAGCCGCCGTTGGGTGCGCCGAACAGCCGCTCGACGGTCTCGACGACTGCAACCGCCCGCTCCAGGCAGTCAGGTTGCCCCGTGGACTGATACCGGGCCAGCCAGCCCTTTAGGAAGTTTACCTGGTCGGCCAGGATGGGCGTGGCGTCGTTCGACTCACCCACGCGGCGGCGCAACCCTCCGGCAGGAGTCCAGCTCTCTCCCCACAGCCTTTCCAGAATATCGTACCCTACCCGTCGATAATCCGAATTTCCCAGAACGTTGGCTGCCTGGATCAGGGCATGGGCGGCCAGAGCGTTCCAGCCGGCGTAGAACGTGCGGTCAACGGGTGGCGGCGTGGCTGCGTCGCGGGCCTTCCATGACCCCTGGTAGAAGGGTTCGTCAGCGTCCTGGCTGGCGAAGAACAACCCTGCGCCGGAACTGAACAGCGTGGTCAGCAGGTAATGCAGGATGCCGTCGGTGGCGGCCCGGTAGGTCGCTCTCCGGGTAATCTGGAATGCTTCCAGGTAGGCGATTGCCAGGCTGGCGTTGCTGACCAGCATCTTTTCGTAGTGCGGCACCTTCCAGTCCCGGCTTACCGAGTAACGAAAGAAACCCTGGTCCTTGCGGTCATAGATGCCGTGCCACATTCCTTGCAGGGTGGTCTCGACCATACCCAGCATGGTTCGTTGGATGGTTCGTTCGCCGATGAGTCCGTACCGGGCGGTGAGGAATTGCAGCGCTTCCCACGGGGGCTGTTTGGGTTCCAGACCGAAGCCACCGAATTGCTCGTCGTAAAGCTCGGCCAACCGGCCCATAACCGCAGCTACGGAGGCGTTGGCTTCGGCGCGGCCAGGCGATGCAGCAAGGTCTGCCCGGTTGCCTCCCTCCGGGGTGACTTCGCCGCTGGCTACCCGGGTAAGCAGAGCGACCATCTCGTCTGGAGGGGTGTAGGGCCGGCCGGCGAGGAATTCACCTCTCCAGTTGAGAAACGCCACCGACGGGAAACCGCCCTGGTTGTACCGCAGCGATATGTCGGGCCGCTGGTCAACGTCGACACGCACCGGGATAAACCGGGAGTTGACCAGTTCTATGACCCGTTCGTCGGTATAGGAGGTCTCATCCATGACGTGGCACCAGTGGCACCAGGTGGCCCCCAGGGTAAGCAGCACCTGCTTGTCCTCAGACCTGGCGGCGGCGAAGGCTTCTTCGCTCCAGTCCCGCCAGGGAATGGCGTTGGCGCCGTCAGGTTGGCTCATCCGGTTAACCCTCGGTTTCGGGCGACGGTGCGGCCACCCTGAGATACTTGGCCTGAGATACTTGGAACATAAGGTGCAGTTTAGCCGTTGGCAACCCATTTTTACAGAGCATTGACCTGCATCGCAGGCATACCGGTCGGAGCTGATGGCTGCGCCCAAAGGCGCCGGTGTCCAGGATTTCCGAGACGGGCCCGAAGCAGAAACGCTTACGGCATTTCAGCGCTGCGCTGCACCAGGTTGAGCGAAGACGGCCCTGAGCTATCAGACTTATCCGGTTCGGAAGACCGGGGCGAGACTGCTGCCAGGCTGCCGCGCAATCGACGGTTAGTATGCCGCCACACCCCGCACCTTGGTTTGCAGGCTGTAAACCGAATCTCCGGCAGTGATGAACATGGTATCCAGGTTCGTGCCGCCGAAAACGAGGTTGCGGGGCACCTCAGGGACACGAATGACGCCCAGTCGGTTGCCCTGGGGATCGATCACCCAAATTCCGCCCGAGCCGGTGCAATACACTCTCCCCTCGGTATCGACCTTCATGCCATCAGGCACTCCGGGCTCGGCCGACGACATATCACAGAAGACCCGGTTGTTGCTGAGAGTTCCGTCAGCGGCGACATCGAAGGCTCGAATGCGCCGGTGGGCACAGACCTCGCCCCGTTCTACCTCTCCGACGCAGCGGTCGTCCAGTCGGCTGATCGCAACATAGAGAACTGATTCGTCGGGTGAAAACGCCAGCCCGTTGGGGTATTCGCATTCGTCGGTAGCTACGCTCAGAGCGCCGTCAGGAGCGATCCGGAAGACTCCGGCGAAGCCCAGTTCTCGCTGTTCTACCGGGATACCGCGTTCCGGATCGGTGAAATAAACGCTGCCATCGGAACGGCATACTATGTCGTTGGGTCGGTTGAGCCGGTTGCCCTGCCAGCGGTCGGCTACCGTGGTCACCGACCCATCGGCGTCCATACGGGTGATTTGCCGGTTGGCCCCTTCGCACATTAGCAGCCGGCCCTGGCGGTCCAGAGTGCAACCGTTGCCTTCTCCGGTGTCATTCCGGATGGCGACGGCTTCATTGGCGCCATCCCAGCGCATCAGCATACTCTCCCGGTGTCGTACATAGGTCAGATAGTTGCCGGGATGCCACAAAGGCCCCTCGGTGGGTCCTCCGGTAGTTACCAGTACCGGGTCGCCAGACTCTACGATGGCGGAAAGGTCTGCTGGCATGGTTTGCTCTCTCCCAAAAGGTATCTTGAGGCGCTGATGGTTGCCGGGATTATATCAGCACCGCCTGAACATCAACCATATACCGTAATCCAATTGAACCGGCCTATGCTGGTTCGGCCCCCTATCGCGCTACCTGAGCCGTGTGGCTGAGTTGAATGCGCTGTCCGGCGCTGGCTACGATGCAGCTGGAATTGCTGAATAGAACCCTCTGCAACGCGGCTGGGTCGGGTTCCCCGCCGTTTCCTGCGATACAATAAGCCCCGGTCCAGTGGCCGCCAACTCCGGCTCCATTTGCCTGAGACCAGTACCCCAGGCCAGTACCCTAGGATCGGGGGGTTCTGATCAATGAATTGAAAATTCCAAACAACGTTCGGAGGACCAATGACCGCAAATACGCGCAACCCCATGACTGACCAGCCTCAGCGGAGCATAGTCGCCCGCACTATTGGAGAGGAAGCAGTGCTTACGGTGATTGGCGGCGGGCCCGGACAAAGGGGCCCATGGCCTTATGTGACCGGCATCCCGAATCTTGACTTTGATATGGTGGGGCCACCTCCCCAATATCTGGCCGTGGCCGCCTGGGCTGCTTGAACGGTGGTTACAGTGGTGGGCGTTGCCTACCGTGGCCGGACCGCGCTGGAGGACATCAGGGTAGATTTTGAGGTGGAGCCTATTGAACTTCCCACCGGCATCGGGTTTGGCGTCAAGGAGGTGGTCACTTTGAAAGGCCAAATCTCGGAATTGGAGCGTATCCGGTTGCAGCGGGCTTCCCAATTCTGTCCGGTGGGGCAAGCGCTCAACAAGGGTTCTATTCAGTTTGAGGATGAGGTCGAATGGAGCTCAGGCGATGTAGCAGCGGCATCGCCGGTTCCGGAAAGCATCCTGCCGTTAGCGGGGGACATCGCCATAGCGCCCACCGGATCAGTGCACGGGCGTTACCTCCTCGATACGAAAGAATATGACGAGGACGGAGGAATGGCCCACGAAGGCGAGGTTAAGGTTGCCGTTACCTGCGAAAATCTGACTCACCCAAGCCTGTGGACGGTGCTGGCCGGCCATAGCTCCGATGGGTGGGTTCCGGGGCCTTTCCCACTGTCTCAAGCGGCCTGGGCTGCGTCGTCTGCGGCTACTTTGAGCCAGCTGTTGGGCCAGGGAACCGAGGGCGCCGATGGCATCAGCGTGGAGCTGGCAATGGCGGCCCGCGGCGGCAGAGGGCAGGCGCAGGGCGACGCTGCCGCCGGGGTGGTTGGGCATCGCAGCGCTTTGCGTCGGGTAATCGTGCCGGGCAACCCGCGCACCACCCCGCTGGCGGTGGTGCAAGCCGCGCTGCAGCGTGATCCGATTACCATCGCCTACCGGAACGGGGGCGTACTCCTGCATGATGAGGTGGTGGTAGAGTAGCGCAATTTACGGACCGCTCCGGGCGCTCCGGGCCGTTATCTTGACCGGTTGAGCCAACTCGGGATAGAGTCAACGCCAGAATAGGCGGACGAACAATAATCCCGTATAACACGCCGCCTTCGGCTCACGAGTACCAACTTAGTCAAACCAACCATCCTATTGTCATTGCGAGGAGCGCAGCGACGTGGCAATCTCGTTGAGGTTGAGCACACGTCGGCGGATCATCATTGCTACGGCGACCATTGCTACGGCAACGAGATTGCCACGCTGCGCTCGCAATGACAGATAAGCTGCGCTCGCAATGACAGATAAAATGGGTACGCGTGAGGCCGCCTTCGGATGTTGTGCGGTAAATCCCGGCCGGCCCGCTCTCTAGATATAAATTAGCTTTGCAACTCACTGATGGAGGAAAATCCCCATGCCGTTTTACGAAAGAGGCCCCAGCCGTATCTACTACGAAGAAGTCGGTTCCGGATTCCCTCTGCTGATCATTCCGGGTGGCGGACTTAATTCCACCGTGGCCGGGTTGCGGACGTCGCACCCCTTCAACCCTATGGATACCTACCAGGACGACTTCCGCTGTATCGCCGCCGACTTGCGCAATGCTAACGGAGGCCAATCCAGTGGGCCACTGGAAATCGACCGGCCCTGGGATGCCTACTCCGATGACCACCTTGGGCTGATGGACCATCTCGGCATCGAAAAGTTCGGGTTGATTGGTTTCTGCATCGCCGGGCCGATGATCCACAACCTGCTCAGGCTGGCCCCGGGGCGCATCGTGGCGGCGGCGCTGATGCAACCCAGTGGGTTCAGGCCGGAGCTGCCGGATATTTTCTACCAGAACAACATCAAGGGTTGGGGGCCGCCCCTCTGCGAGCAGCGTCCTGAAATCACCATGGCTATGGTCCATGACTTCCTGACCAGTATGTACACCGACCGCGCCGATTTCGTTTTCACCGTTTCCCGCGATTTCGTGCGCGCCCTGCAGACGCCACTGCTGATTGCGCCCGACGATGTGCCGGCGCACCCATACGCGTGCGCGATGGAGGTTGCCAACCTCGCCCCAAACTCGGAGGTAACTATCTATCCCTGGAAAGACTCGCCGGAGCACATCGACGAGGTAGTTGCCCATGCCCGGCGCTTCCTGAAGACCCATGAACCGGTAGCCGCGACAGCCTGATAACTCCGAACTGCTAAATCTATTAAGGCACCGCTTGCTTGTATCATCGCCCGGTGATGAATGGAAGTGGCGGGGCCTTCGGATTTCGGCTGCCGGATCAGCTGCTGGTGTGGTTGGTTGCCGCGGTGTTTCCGGTTTTTGAGGGAATGTCGCCTCACGCAACCGGCAACTCCCGGCCTGTTTCGGATGCCTGCTTGATGGTGTCAAGGAAGCGATGCAGGTCAACCGCGGTATCGAATGTCGGCAGGCGGCTCTGCCCGGTATTGATTGCCTCAGCGAACAGGGCATACAACTGCCCGACATTGAACGGATCGCCACGGGGGAAGTCGTCGGGGACGTATACAAAACGCTGGGGTATGGTCAAGTCCTGCAATTCGTGGCTCGCCTGGGCGCCTTGCACGCGCAGCATCTCGCCCCGTTGGGATGAAACGCTGCCGGTGGTGACCAGCGTGCCGGCTCTACCGTAAATCTCCATCCGAAAGCCGCTGCCGGCCCAGGGAACGGATCCGACGTGAACCGACGCCGCCGCGCCGCTTTCCAGCTGTCCGCTGACTCGCACGTTGTCCGGGGAGGTGACCTCCACAAACTGCTGGGTATCGGTCTCGTACCACTGCTGCACCTGGGTCGTGACCATGCACGCCACCCGTGTGAAATTACCCAACACGAACCGCAAGGCGTCAATCACGTGCCCGTTGGCGATGGTCAGGGTGTTTGCGCCCTGGCTGGCATCGCGCTGCCAGGTGTTGCTGGAATGGCGTTGCAACGAGCCGTCGCGCATGGTGGTGACCTGACAGGACAGTACCTCGCCCACGTAGCCGGTGTCGATCAGCTCCTTGACATATAGCAGTGCGGGGCTGACGCGAGATTGCAGACCAACCGCCGTCTGCACACCTTTGGTTCGGGCCAGGGTCGCCAGTTCTGCGGCTTCGGCGGTAGTCCGGCCCAACGGCCACTCGGTGATGACGTGCTTTCCGGCTTCGATGGCGGCCTTCGTTGGCTCATAGTGGGAAGGCACCCGCACTACCACGGCCACCGCGTCGATTTCCGGCGACGCTGCCATTGCTCGGAAATCATGGAAGGCGAGCTTCGCTCCAAAGGCTTGGCGCGCCTCTTCCGCGCTCTCGGGCCGGGTGGTGCAAACCGCGGTGAACTCGACATCCGGACTGGCCAGCAGCGCCGGGAAGTGCGACTGGGAGGCCCAGGTCGAACTGACGTTGGCTCCCACAAACCCCAGGCGAATCTTATTTACCATAACGCAGGCTCCTTAAATGTAATCGACACACTATAGCCTAAGTAAAAGTCTACTCTCAACCGTCCAACTCAAAAAGGTAGCGTTCCCTTTTAGGTGGTTTCCTTTCTCGTCATTCCGGCGCAAGCCGGAATCCAGGAAAGCCCCAATCAGAAAAACCCTGTTTATCCGGTCCATCCATGCAAAAAAACCACCTAATGAGGCGTGAACCGGGCCTTGAATCCACACGGCTAACCTCCGTCCACTTCGATGACGCAGTCGCAGATGACGGCGGTGTTGCCGGGCAAGGCGGCCATGCCCGGCGCCGAGCGCGCATGACGGCCCCGGTCGCCGTACAGGGCCACGAACAGGTCGGATGCGCCGTCCACCACGGCAGCCTGTTCGGTGAAGGACGGATCGCTGTTGACCATGCCTACCACCTTGAGGATGCGCGTAACGCGGTCAAGGTCGCCCAGTTCCGCCTTCATCCTTGCCAGCAAGTTCAGGGCGGCCCAGCGCGCCGCCTCGTAGCCTTGCTCCACCGTCAGGTCGGCCCCGAGCTTGCCGGATATGCGCTCTCCGGTGGCCATGCGGGAGCCCACCCCAGCCAGCCACATCACGTTGCCGCTGTGCGTGACGGGCAGGTAATTGCCCACCGGATCGGGCGGGGGCGGCAGTTCGCAACTCAACTCGATCAGCTTATTTTCAACTTCGGCCATCTTGATTTTGCCTCCTGTCCTGACTCGCGGATGCGCTCTTCCGGCGGGTGAGTCGTGCGGGCATTGTTCTGCGGTAGGGTTTGTAATCGCCCACACCCTACCATAATCTCAACGGGAGCCGGGAGCGGGTCCTTTTGCTCAACCCTCGTGCGTACCCACTTTGTCATTGCGAGGAGCATAGCGACTTGGCAATCTCGATGAGGTTGAACACACGCCGGCGAACCACCATTCCTACGGCGACGAGATTGCCGCGCTGCGCTCGCAATGACAGTTTTGCACAGCCTGATCAGCCGGGAAAGTGCTGGGGCGTTCGGACATTCCGTGTACAATGGCACAAATCGACGGAGGGGGCTATCCCTATGAAATACGACCACATAGTTGTCGGCGGCGGCACGGCCGGGTGCATCGTGGCGGCGCGGCTGTCTGAGGATCCGGCGCGCTCGGTGCTGCTGCTGGAGGCCGGCCCCGACTTTCCCGACTTCGCTCAATTGCCCGATATGCTCAAGCTGGGCTGGGGAACGGTGAACCTGGAGGCTCGCGCCGCCGGTTCGCCCTATAACTGGTCCTTCACCGGCCGGGCCACGCCGGAGCAGACGGTGCCGATGCCCGTGCCGCGCGGCAAGGCGCTGGGCGGCTCCAGCGCCATCAACGGCCAGACCTTCATCCGCGGCGCACCCGAGGACTTCGACACCTGGGCCTCCTGGGGCAACGACGGCTGGGCGTACCTGGACTGTCTGCCCTACTTCCGCAAGCTGGAGAATGACGCCGATTTTCACGACGACTTCCACGGTACCGACGGGCCGGTTCCGGTGCGGCATCACCCGCGCGAGACCTGGCCGGTGGTGCAGGAAGCATTTTTCCAGGCCGCCACCGCTGCGGGATACCCCTACCATCCCGACGTGAACCACCCGGAGGCCACCGGCGTCAGCCAGCGCGCCGAGAACAACATAGACGGCGTGCGGATGAGCATGGCCCTGGCCTACATTGACCCGGTACGCAACCGGCTAAATCTCACCATCCGCGCCAACGTCCAGGCCAACCGCGTGGCGCTGGCAGACGGGCCGGAAGGCCAGCGGGCGGTCGGCGTTGAGGTGGAGAGCGGCGATGAAAGTTTTGTGGTTGAAGGCGGCGAAATCATCCTGTGCGCCGGGGCGGTGGCCTCGCCGCAACTGCTGATGCTGTCGGGCCTCGGCCCCGCCGAACAGTTGGCGGCGCAGGGCATTCCGGTGGCGGTGGAACTGCCCGGCGTGGGACAGAATATGCGCGATCACCCCAATGTTTCGGTGCGTTTCAGCGTCAGGGAAGGCACACCCGAAGACCCCGACGCCATGCGGGCCTTGCGCCTGCGCTACACCGCCACCGGTTCAGCCACTCCCCACGATATGATAATCTCGCCGGCGTCGCTCAACACGGTGCTGCGGCCCGGCGAGAACCCCACCCACACCGTCAACTGCGGCCTGTACCTGGCGGCGGGAAAGGGCGAGCTGCGGCTGGTGTCCGCCGACCCGCACGTGCCGCCCAGCATGGACTACCGCTACCTGGAAGAGGACTGGGACCGGGAGCGCTTGCGGGAGAGCGCCCGCCTCTGCGTGTCGCTGCTGCAGCACAGCGCCTACGATGGCATCATCGCAGAGATAACCGCTCCGACGCCCGCCGACCTGGAGACCGACGAGGCGCTGGACGGCTGGTTGCGCCGCAACATCAGCACGTCATACCACATCTCCGGCACCTGCAAGATGGGGGCGGCCAACGACCCAATGGCCGTCGTTGACCAGCAGTTGCGGGTGCGGGGCGTCTCCGGCCTCCGCGTCGCCGACGCCTCGATAATGCCCGACGTAGTGCGCGCTAACACCAATGTCACCACAATGATGATTGCCGAGCGCGTCGCCGACTTCATCATGGCGAGGAGTTGAGCGCAAAGGCGAGGAGTTGAGCGGAGACGGCGTCAATAAATTTCCTCTTCCAGGGGAGACTTGGTTCCGGTTTGTTGACGTCGATATTGCCGCAGCCAACCGGCCAGGCGCACCGATATTTTGGCCAGGCCCAATGCGAATCCGCCGCGATGGTGGAACCGGGCCGGTTTGGCAAAGGCTGGCGTGCTGGCATCCAAATCGGGCGCCAGCACGCGCTCCCTGAACTCACTCACCAGGCCGGGTTCTGCGGTGGATAGCACGACTTCCTGCTGCACTGCGTAACCAACGAAGTCGAAATTGTAACTGCCCAGGATCAGCCTGTGGTCATCGACCAGAATGGCCTTCAGGTGGGACATTCCAGGTTCGTACAGCCGGATTTCCAGTGGGGAACCGGCGGCGGTTTTGAACAGCGCCTGCTGTAGGATGGGTTTGTTGTTCCCGGCGGGGCTAATGATGCGCACCCGCACCGACTCGTCCATCCCCGTCAGGCGCTCCAGCAGGGGACTCGACACATAGGGCGAAATGACGTCGATGGATTTTCTGGCCGCGGTAATTTCGTCAAAGAGCTGCTCGAAGCCGGATTGGGTGCGCCGGCCATCCAGGTAGTACAGTCGTCCGAAGGGTAGTTCCTGTGTTGAGGACTGGTTGACTCCGGCAATGGTCTGGTGGAAATCCGCGGCCAGGGATTCTACCAGCGGCGGGCATTTGGTTTGCAGCATCAGATCGTGCCATGAGAAGTTGTGCTCGCTGAAATTGATGCCGCCCAGAAATGCCGTGTCGTCCACGACCATTATTTTTTTGTGGTTGCGCAGCGCATATTTTTGTCCCAGGACACCCACCGGGTTGGTGACGACAATTCGCACACCGTCCCGCTCCTGATTACGCAGCAATTTGCGGGTGTCGCGCACTTCCTGCCGGAAGCCGGAGTCAGTTAGAAAACGGCTGCCGAATACCAGGTCGTCGCTGATTTTGGCTCTGGAGAATGCGTCGACACAAAGGATTTTTTCGCGCGCCGGCGAACGGGCCAGCGCATCCCAAAAGCGGTGGCCCACGCTGTCCATCTCGAAGGTCATCACCTGAATGAGAACCCGGCGGCGGGCTTGCCGGACGGCCGTTTCGATGGAGGCGCGAAACTCCTCAGCATCAACCAGCAGGGCAGAATTGTGCAACGGAAAATGGCCGGTTGTTGGGAATTGCGGCTAACGGGATGGGAAACGCGCGGCCAGGATGTCGGCGATGAGCCGGGCGGCGACCTGCACGGTCAAATCGGACACATCGTAGGGCGGGGCAACCTCCACCACATCGAAGGCCACGAGATTGGCGCGGGCGACGAGCGCGGTGAGGCAACGGCGGGTTTCCTCGTAAAAGAGCCCGCCAACCTCCGGCGTCCCGGTGCCCGGCGCCTGCGTCGGGTCGAGCACATCCACGTCAAAGGTGATGTAGAGGTTGGGCCCGGTGGCGATGCTGGCGGCGACTGCTTCCGGCCCGCGCTGGCGAAACTGTCGGGTGGTTACGACGGTGTTGCCGTGGCTCATGGCGTCTTCATAGGGAGCGCGCCGCACGCTGCGGATGCCGATGGACGTGATACTCCCAACGTGCGCCAATTCGTGGCAACGGCGTATCGGGCTGCCGTGAGTGAGCATCGCGCCGTTGTAGTGGTGGGTGTAATCCAGGTGGGCATCAAAATGCACGATGTCCAGTGGAGCGAAGCGGGACAAGCCGGCCACCGCCGGAAACGTGATGGCGTGGTCGCCGCCGAGGATGACGGGCAGCGTGCCCCGACCGGCGATACGCTCGACCGTAGCGGCCAGCCTGGTGAAGTTATGCACCACGTCGGCAGCGGTTACGAACACATTGCCGCAATCGGCCATGGTGATGCCGCGGAGCAACTCGTCGCCGGCATCGGCGTCGAAGAAACCCTCAGCGTCTTTACCGGCGCCGTAGGGGTCGGCGTAGGAATAAGCGCGGGGAGCATCGCGCAATGCGTCCGGGCCGTAGCGCGCGCCGGGTCGGCCCAGCGTACCCTGGTCGAAAGGCATCCCCAGGAAGGCCACATCAGCGGTAAGCTCATCAATATCGGTGCAGAGCGGCGCACGAAACATGGTGCGCGGTCGCACGTCCACCGGCGGCGCTGCTCCCGCCGGGGCGTCAGGCAGGTATTGTGGCCCGATGTTGTACTGGTCAGCGGTCATGGCAGTTTCGACCCTACGGTGGCTTCGACTCTACGGCGCTTTGATGCGTACAGTCAGGAGCAGGGCAACCCACACCTGAACATATTGATTATACTTGACCACCGCCGGGGAATATTATCGGCGGAGACATGGGACGACAACTTACGGAACAAGCACCAGGAAAGGAGATGAAGCGATGGCGCGACTAGAGGAATACGCTAACCGATTTCAATTCGTCAAGTTCGAACGCGACGACGGCATTTTGCAGATGACGCTCCACAGCAACGGCGATACGCTGCAATGGGGCTCCGGCCCGCACACGGAACTGCCGGAGGTATTTCATACCGTTGGCACGGACCCTGAAACGAAGGTAATCATTATGACCGGCGCCGGCGACGGGTTCACCGGGCCGGCGGGCAGCAGCGCCACGGTGCCGCGCCGCACTCCCGACCAGTGGGATGCCACCTTTTGGGAGGGCAAGCACCTGCTCGGCAACTTGCTGAACATCGAGGTGCCAATCATCGCCGCCATCAACGGGCCGGCGCTGCGACATTCTGAATTGCCCTTGATGAGCGACATCGTGCTGTCGGCCCCGCACACTACGTTTCAGGACTCTGGGCATTTTATGAGCGGCCTGACGCCGGGCGACGGGATGCACATCATTTATCCATTGCTGATGGGCCTGAATCGGGGCCGCTACTTCCTGCTGACCGGTCAGATGCTGGATGCGGCCAAGGCGCAGGAACTTGGGCTGGTGGCCGAAGTGCTGCCGGCGGAAGACCTGTTGCCGCGGGCGTGGGAACTGGCCCGCCAGCTCGCCCAGCAACCGCGCCTGGTGCTGCGCTACTCGCGGGTGTTGCTGGTTCACAAGTTGAAACAGGAACTGCACGACCTGCTGGGATACGGGTTGGCGCTGGAAGGATTGGGTTCCGGTCAGGATTATCTCGACCGGGGGCAAGGCAGGTAGCCGGCGCGGTCAATGATCGGGCGCTTTCAGGATGTCGGGAGTTCGTCAATTGTTACGATTCCGCCGGGAGCCATATCAATGCAGATACGGCTTCCGGCGAGCAGGTTGGCGCTGGCCAGAGATTCGTTTTCCGATTCCAGCGGCCACGCCGCGCAGTCCCAGCTTGCCGACCGCCGGGTAGCCGATACGGAACGCGTATTCATAGGCCCCAGGCTGGCGGGCTTGAAGCCGGTTGGAGGCTTCCAGCAAGTCGGAGCCGATTGCATAGTCTCCGGACTGCACGTCCAGAACCAGAATCTTGCCCTTTTCCGTGGCCAGCAGTTTGGGAAGTAGCTCCGTTTCGTAAATGGCGTCCGCCAACTCTCTGTTGCCGCCCGGCACAGCGTCACTCATAATTCACCTCTCCTTTCACCGCTCCTTCGTTGCATTATGCTATCGCATCGCTCGCTGCGCCGCAATTTCAGCCCGGCCTGCCGCCGTCGCCCTTGCTGGGGGGAGTGGCGGTCAGCATGAGTGCGGCGGCCAGGCCATAAACGCCCAGTAATGTCCACCACGCCCAGCTATAGGTAACTGTTCACGTTTGAGGGGACGGGTCGGCTTGCAAAGCAAATTCCGTGCTTGGCCACCCGTCCACAACCAGTCGGAAAAGCCGAAGATCCCCTCAAGTCTGAACAGTTACCAGCTATAGGAGCCCGTATAGTCGTGGAGGTAACCCACCATCGGGGCGCCCAACCCGGCGCTCAGCAGGTTGATTGGCATCACGATGCCGCGGATGGCGCCCAGAAATTCGCGGCCAAAGTAGGCGGCGAAAATGTATGAGTGCACAATCATGCCGCCGCCTACCGAGCATCCAAACACCAGAGTGGACAGGAACATCATGGGCGCGGATGTAGCGAAAATCATCAACAGAATGGCGACGATGAAACCGGAGAACGATGCGGCGGCCACGTAACGAATGGGGAAACGGTCTGCCAGCCAGCCGGACACCAGCGCCATGGCAGCGGCTCCGCCGGCGTCCGCCGAGAACGACCAGGACACCACCTGCGGGTCAAACCCGCGTTCGATGAAGTAGGGTATCCGGTGAAAACTGGCGCCGCCCTGAGCGATGCCGGCGACCGCGAAAACCGCGATCAGTTTCCGCATCGCTCCGGTACGTAACGCCTGGCGCACGGTCCACACCGGTTCGGCGGCGGGACGAGCGATTCGACCCGACGTTGCCAGGTGGGACGCCGGGGCTTCCGGAGGGTCGCCATCCATCCGCAGACCCATGTCTTCGGGCGCGCGGCGCAGGAATAACGCGGCTGAGGGCACCGAGATGAGCATAAACACAACGGCCAACACCTGCCAGGCGGTCCGCCAGCCGTAGTCGTCAATGAGCCATTGGGTAACGGGCAGGAAAGCGATGCCGCCGATGCCAAGCCCGGCGGACGACAGCGCCAGCGCCCGTCCGCGCCGGCGCGAGAACCACTTGGCCACCGGCACCGAGGTAACTATTCCGTTGGGCGCGGCCACGCCGGATATGCCGATGATGCCAAACAGCGCGATGAACTGCCCGGTGTGGTTGCTGACGCTCAACAGCAGGAGACAGCCGCCGATAAACACCGCCGCGATGCAGATGTAGACTCGCGCTCCGTAGCGGTCAATCAGGCTGCCGACGGCAAAACTGAGTACGCCGGCGGACAGGCGGCGAGTGGTTTGCATCCAGCCGAAGGAAGCGCGGGAGATGCCCAGGTCGCTCTGCATCGGCAGCACGAAAAGGCCATAGTTGAGGGTGCCCGTCGCCATCGTGGAAAAGTTGACCGCGAACATGGCCGCAACTATGACCCAACCGTAAAAGAAACGATGCTGCCGTGGCCCTTCAATCGACGGCCCGATAATTCAATCCTCGCAACTAAAGCCCCTCTCCCGCCAGGGGAGAGGGGTTGGGTGAGGGGTATCACTCCGGTAGTGAAAGCCCATCGCCCTCTCCGGGAGAGCAGTTGAGGCGCGGGCTATCACTCCGACCACTAGATGGCTTGCCAGTAGCGCTTGCCTTGCAGCGTTACGATCTTGCCGAAGCCGGGAGCGGGCAGATGGACCGCGGCCACGGGCAGCCCCTCGCTTTCCAGGCGGTCCAGTACGGTCTGCCGGGTAGAAATCGCCAGGTCGGGTATGATGTCGGCGCGGGAAGCCCAGTCGGTCTGCTGGATCTGCGCCGTGTTGTGCAGCACGTCGCCCAGAATCATGCCGCGTTCGCCGCCGGAGTTAATCATAATGCTCATGTGGCCCGGCGTGTGCCCGGGGGTCGGCAGCGTGGTCAGCTCGCTGGTGATGCTGAACTCACCTTCCATCCACTCAACGAGACCCATTTCGGCGATGGGCCAGACGCAATCGGGGGCGTTGGGGAAGCGGTCGGGTTGGAGGGCCGGGTCGTGGCTCGCCTCGTAATCCGCCTTGCTGAAGTAATATCGGGCGTTGGGGAAAGTGGGCGTCAGTGTATTGCCGTCGTCGCGCACGGTGTTCCAGCCCACGTGGTCGCGGTGCAGGTGGGTCATCACCACGGCGTCGATGTCGCCGGGGGAAACGCCGTTGCGAGCCATGTCATCCAGCAGCTCGCCCCAGGGAGTCTCAGGGGTTTCCTTAGCGCCCAGGCCGGTGTCAATCACGATGGTTTTGCCGTCGGAACGCAGCAGGAAACAGGCCAGGTTGAAGCTGACCTTGCGGTCGGGCGTAAGGTGGTCGTGAAAAGGCTCCCATTGCTCAGCTGGTATGTCGGGGAAGAAGTTGCAGACATCAAATTCCAGGATACCGTCAGACAATGAGGAAATCTCCACGTTGCCGATGGTAAGTTTGCTCGCGGTCATAGTCCCTCCGGATGCGGTTGATTCGGATGCGGTTGATTGCCGGCATTCTACCATCTGCCCGGCCGGCTGCCCGACCGGTGTCGAAGCATCCGAACGCCGGCCCATCGCAACGCCAAAGGAAGGCCGAACTCAACTGAATCGTTCGCTGAGCGAGCCTCGGAGCGGCCCAGGGTGATTCGATTATCACCAACCCCAACCCGCCGTCATTCCCGCGCCAGCCGGAACCCACACGCCCTTGACCAGAAGAATCCTGTCCATCCCGTTTATCCGGTTCATCCCGGTAAAATAATGTTCCCAATGCCAACGACTTTGGAAAGGCCTGGCCCTGGAGGTTAGGGGTGGTGCGTTGCCTAGCGGAATACGTTAGGCTATTCTTTTAGCATCGCATTGAGACGCGCTCGTACCGGCTAACCACCGGGTGAACGCTGCTCCACATGGAAGACCGAATAGAAGACCGATGAAAGGAGAATAACCCGATGGCACTTTGGAGGCCCGATCCCACGTTTTACCCATCAGCGCGGTTGGCGATGGAAGCTCCACCCGAACGCCTGGCCTATGTTGCGGTGCTCAACCCCAACTCCGACGAACCCGATGCCATGACGGTGGTGGACTGCGACCCGAACTCCGCTTCATACGCGCAGGTCGTGAACTCGGTGCCGATGCCTCATCAGGACGACGAGCTGCATCACTTCAACTGGAACGCTTGCAGCGCGGCGTTGTGCCCGTCGTCGGCGCACCCGCACCTGGAGCGGCGCTATCTGGTGGTGCCCACGCTGGGCTCGAGCCGTATCTACATCATAGACACCCAACCCGACCCGGAACGCCCCCGCATCGTGAAAACCATTGAGAAGGAGCAGGTGCAGCGGGCCGGGTACAGCCGTCCGCACACCGTACACTGCGGGCCGGATGCCATCTACGTGAGCGCGCTGGGATCAGCCGACGGTGGTTCACCCGGCGGTGTGATGCTGCTGGACCACTACACCTTTGAGCCCACCGGGCCCTGGGAGCTGGACCGCGGGCCCCAGGAATTGTCCTATGATTTCTGGTGGCACATCGGCCTGGATACCATGATAACCAGCGAATGGGGCACCCCGGAAATGTTCGAAAACGGCGCCCGACTCGACGACATCGCGGCTCAGAACTACGGGCATCACATCAACTTCTGGGACATGAGAAAGCGCAGCCACCAACAGGCGGTTGACCTGGGCGCCCAGCACCAGATGGCCCTGGAACTGCGACCGGCGCACAACCCGACTCGCCACTACGGTTTCTGCGGCGTGGTCGTGAGCACGGAAGATCTTTCCGGTTCGATTTTCCTGTGGCATCGCGATGGCGACCAGTGGGCCGCCACCAAGGTAATTTCCATCCCCGCTGAGCCGGCCGATGCGTCGGAGCTGCCGCCGGCCCTACAGCCACTGGGCGCAGTGCCGCCGCTGATTACCGATATTGACCTCTCACTGGACGACAAGTTCCTGTATGTGTCCTGCTGGGGAACCGGCAAGCTGCTCCAGTACGATGTTTCCGACCCGTTCCACCCGGTGCAAACGGGCGAAGTGGAGATGGGCGGCGTGGTACGGAAAGCGGCCCATCCCACCGGCGCTCCGCTCAGCGGCGGCCCGCAGATGGTGGAGATCAGCCGGGACGGGCGACGGGTCTACCTGACCAATTCGCTGTATTCCACCTGGGACGACCAGTTCTATCCCGGTGACTTCAATGGATGGCTGAGCCTCATTGACGTGAACCCGGAGGGCGGCATTGCGGTCAACCGGGAGTTCTTTATCGACTATGGCAAGTCGCGGACGCACCAAGTGAGGTTGCAGGGCGGCGACGCCTCTTCGGATACCTACTGCTTCCCGTAGGGTTGCATTTCGCATCGGCCAGTCCACCCGGTATTGGGTGGATTGGTCGTCTGACTAACGGCGCATTCAGGTCGCCGGGTTAGTTATGCAGGTAGTGTGGCTGCACGTCCTGATACCGGACCCGGCGGCTCTGTCGTCGTTGGGGCCGTGGTTGGGGTTGATCGCGTTGGGCCTGTTCCACGGACTGAACCCGGCAATGGGTTGGCTGTTCTCCGTGTCCCTGGCGTTGCAGCGGCAGCGACCGTCGCAGCTCCTGACCGCCACCGGGTATATCGCCGTGGGCCACCTGCTGTCGCTGGTCGTCATAATGGCAGCATTGCTGGCGGTCGGGGCGTTTCTGCCCTTGCAGTGGGTAAGGCTGGCGGCGGGCGCGATTCTGCTCGGTTTCGGCATCTACCGGATCCTGCTGTACTACCGCCATCCGCGTTGGGTGGGCATGAATATCGGTGGCCGCGACCTGATTATCTGGTCATTTCTGATGGCAACCGCCCACGGCGCCGGATTGATGCTGGCTCCGCTGGTGCTGGCGCTGACCGACCGGGTGGCCGTATCGGGCGTCACCGGCGATTTGGGCGAACACGGGCTGTTCCTGTCGCTGGCCGACGCCCCGGCGTGGTGGGTATTAGGGCTGCTGACTCACACGACGGTGATGCTGACGGCCATGCTCATCGCCGCGGCGGTTGTGTACTATCGCGTGGGGCTGGCCTTCCTGCGTCGGGGGTGGATCAACCTGGACTTGCTCTGGGCCGGGTCGCTGGCGCTGGCCGGACTCGCCACGCTGGGTTGGGCCTTGCTGGGTTGAGCGCGGGCCACGATGACGCGGCGTTATTAGTGGGACTGCGCCGGTTGCGACGTTGGCTTGTTGACGCCCGCTCGCAGGCGATGCTAACCTCGGGCACTATCGAAGACTACATTGAAGACTACTCGGCACGCACGAATGGTGAACGTCTCAACTATGCGCGGGCGCATCAGTTGGCAACGCTCGCCCCAACGGAGGCATCATCCAATGAAGGCAGCAGTATTGCGAGCAGTGAACCAACCGGTGGTGGTTGAAGACGTGCAGGTGGACGCTCCGGCGTCCCGTGAAGTGCTGGTGCGTACCGGAGCATCGGGCGTGTGCCACAGCGACCTGCACTTTGTGGAAGGTTTGTACACGACGCCAATGCCCTGCGTCCTGGGGCACGAAGCGGCTGGCATCGTGGAGGCGGTGGGAGATCAGGTTGGCTACGTGAAGCCGGGGGATTCGGTCATCATGTGCCTCTCGGTGTTCTGCGGTATCTGCGAATACTGTATGCGCGGCCAACCCTACCTGTGTACCAAGACTGCCGTGACCCGCGGCGCGAACGATCCGCCGCGGCTGCGTCGGGACGGTGAGGCGATTACCCAGTTCGCGCAGCTGGGCTCGTATGCTGCGGAAATGCTGGTGCATGAGAATGCTCTGGTCAAGGTGGACAATGACATACCGTTCCCCCAACTGGCGCTGATTGGATGCGGCGCTACCACCGGCCTCGGCGCGGTGCTGAACACCGCCCGCGTGGAACCCGGCAGCACCGTGGCCGTGGTGGGTTGCGGCGGCATCGGCATCCACTGCGTGCAGGCGGCGGCGCTGGCCGGCGCGTTGCGCATCATCGCCGTCGATACCACCGAGGACAAGCTTTCCCTGGCCCGCGAGTTCGGCGCCACCGATGTGATCGACGCCAGTTCGGGCAACGTGGCGGAACGCATCATGGACCTGACCGACGGCGGCGTTGACTATTCCTTTGAGGCCATCGGACTCAAGCAGACCGCCGAGGACTGCTACAATATGTTGCGTCCCGGCGGCGTCGCCACCATCATCGGCATGGTGCCGGAGGGCGTGAAGATCGAGATTGACGCCGGCAACTTCCTGCGCCGCGGCCGCGCCATTCAGGGCTGCACCATGGGCTCCAACCGCTTCCGCACCGATATGCCGCGCTACATGGAGTTCTATCGGCAGGGCCGCCTCAAGCTGGACGAATTGGTCAGCCAGGAACTGGCGCTGTCCGAAATCAACAAAGCCTTCGCCGACATGAAAGCCGGCAGCGTCCGCCGCAGCGTTATTACCGATTTTGAGGGATAGGGGCGCATATGCTCGGGGAGCCACTATTCTACGACGGACATTGATGCGATGAGTCCTTTCACAACTGAAATTGCCTCAGGTTTGCCAAGCGGCATTGCCGGCAATACTCACTGCCGCGACAAGCTGCTGGAGCGTTTTGGCGACCGTATCGCCGTCAACTCCGACCTTTCTCGCTCATTGGTCTCGTGGCAGTCCAACAAGAACGCCCCGGGTTTCCGCTGGTTCAAATTCAAAGAGGGATTCAGTGCCGAGTTGGTGCGCTACCTGCTGCAATTTCTCCCCAAGCGTGGCCAGATGCTTGACCCTTTTGCCGGCACTGGCGTAGCGCCTATCACCGCGTCCAGCGTGGGATGGGAAAGCATCGGCGTTGAGATACTCCCGGTGGGCGTACTAATCGCCAAAGGGTTGTTAGCAGCCGCAGTTGCTGACCCAATATCCTTCCGATGGCGAGCTGGCGAATTGCTGCAATATGTAGCATCGGCGGGGTTGGCGGACGTCCAAACGCAAGACAGGTTTCCCCACATACGCATCACCGAAAGGGCGTTCCCCACTGAGAGTGAGCAGGCGATAGCCGCCGCCCGCAGGTATCTCGGGCAATGCGATCAGAGACCGGAAAACGACCTGCTGGCATTGGCGGCAATATCTGCCCTGGAGGACGCCAGCTGGACCAGTAAGGACGGCCAGTATCTTCGCTGGGACCATCGTTCCGGCCGGCAGCTCAAGGCGAAGATGGAGAAGCGTTGCGTTTTGCCGTACTCTGAATCTCTGCAAGCAAAGCTGGAAACTATATCGACTGACCTGCTGGCATTATCCGGATTATATGACCCTGATGCTGTCAGGATAATAGAAAGCTCTTGCTATGATGCTTTGCCGCAACTGCCGACCGATTCGGTTGACGCGGTGATAACTTCGCCGCCCTATGCGAATCGCTACGATTACACCCGCACCTACGCTCTGGAGCTGGCTTGGTTAGGATATGATAATCGCAGTATCAGCGAACTGCGCCAACGGTTGCTGTCGGCCACCGTAGAAAATCGCTCGAAACGGGAACAACTGTCCGGTGGGCACAGCGACGCCCTGGCGTTGTACGACCGTCATCCAGCGATTTCCGAAATTGCAGACGCATTGGAGTTTGCCAACCAACGAGGCGAACTGCCTAATCCCAACGTTATCCGGCTAGTCCAGAATTATTTTATGGAGATGACGGTGGTAATTACCGAGTTGTCCCGAATATGTCGACCGGGAGCCTCGGTGTTTATGGTGAACGACAATGTCCAGTACCACGGCGAGGAAGTGCCGGTGGATTTGATACTGTCCGACCTGGCCGAGCAATGCGGCTTTCGTACAAAAACCATTTGGACGCTGGCGCGGGGAAAAGGCAATGCCAGCCAGCAGATGGGGCGCTTTGGCCGCAAGGAACTGCGCAAATGCGTCTATTGGTGGGTGCGAGAGTGAGTAGCGATTACCGGCGGTTACTCAGTCAGCTGCGCTCACAGAACTTGACCGGCAGACTCCAAAGGCGGCTGGATGTACAGGCACGTTCCCTAGTAGCGTCGCTGGACAGCAGGTTCGACTTTGAGGAACCTATTGCGGCGTATCTGATTTCCCAGGGTGCGTGGGACCACGTTCGCAACCTGCAACTGAATCCGCTCAGCGTGTTCTGTCATCCTGATATGCTGATAGATGAACCTTTCGTTTCGTTGTACTATCGAGGCATCAGCGGATTATCGCTCAAGGAAGTGCAGAATCAAGCCCGCTCGGTTGACAATTGGGAGACTGTTCCGCACGAGCGGCGGCGAAAGGCTCGGCTAACGACAGAAGCGGCCGGACAAGTTGCCGGCTTGTACAACAGCGTGATTTCGTCAATTATCGAAAACACGACCGACTGGACGCTGGAAAACGGTTATCGCAATATAATCGCATCGATGGGAATAACCTTTGACGGGTCGATGCGCAATACGATTGGCCGGTTGCCCGAACAAAGGATTCGTCGGTTGTTGCTGCAATATCTCTACCAGAACGAAATGTTGTTATCACCGGAATACCCTGACGCAGATTCACTCCCGGTCACGCCGGCCAATGGCGAGTATATGTTGCGAGATGGTTTCGTAATGGGATTCAGCGCCGAACCCGACATTGCCTTCCGTCGAGATAATGTTCTCGATGCCACTATTGAGATTAAGGGCGGCATTGACCCGGCGGGCGCGTTGGAGCGTTTAGGCGCTGCTGAAAAATCGGCCCAAGCTGCGATAGAAGTCAACCCACGTTGTAAAAATTTTCTCATCGCCGGCGTAATTACGCCGGAAATGCGGCGTCGGCTGAACCAAAGCCGGAACCGGCTTTTTGAGAAAGATTTTTTGCTCGTTGAACTGCTTTCCAGCGAAAGCCTCCAGGCCGAATTTTTTGACGAAATTTTTAACCATACCTTACGAATTACTTTGCCTAACCCCTAAGATTCTCCCCTACTGGACTAACTTGATATGTTCGTAATCGGTACTGCCGGCCATGTTGACCACGGCAAATCCACCCTGGTCAAGGCATTGACTGACATTGACCCGGACCGTCTCCCTGAAGAGAAGGCGCGGGAGATGACGGTGGATTTGGGCTTTGCCTGGATGACGCTGCCTAGCGGTCGGGAAGTCAGCATCGTGGACGTGCCCGGCCACGAGCGGTTCATCAAGAATATGCTCGCCGGCGTGGGGGCCATTGACCTGGCGTTGCTCATCGTGGCGGCCGACGAAAGCGTGATGCCGCAGACGCGGGAGCATCTCGCCATTCTGGACATACTGCGCATCAGGCGCGGGTTGGTAGTCATCACCAAATCGGACCTGGTGGATGAGGAGCTGGTGGAGCTGGTCAAGGCGGAGGTGGAAGATGTCCTGGAAGCAACGTCTTTTGCCGGCTGCCCGATGGTCGCGGTGTCAGCGTACACCGGCGATGGTCTGGAAGAACTGAAATCGGCCATTGACAACATCCTGGACGATACCGACGTTCGACTGGATCTGGGTCGGCCCCGTCTGCCAATCGACCGCAGTTTCACGGTGAGCGGGTTTGGCACCGTGGTCACCGGCACGCTCATCGACGGTTCGATGGCGGTGGGTCAGCAGGTCGAACTGTCCCCGTCGGGCGTGCAGGCTCGGATCCGCGGCTTGCAGAGCCACCAGTCCCGCCTGGATGCCAGCGCGCCGGGCGTGCGTCTGGCGCTGAACCTGTCGGGAGTTTCCCGCGAGGATGTGCTGCGTGGCGAGGTGTTGACCAATCCGGGCTGGCTGCGCGCCACGCGCCGGTTTGACGCTCGCCTGCGAATGGTGCGCGGAGCGCCCCACGCCCTGAAACACAACGAGGGCGTTACGTTCCACCTGTTTACCAGCGAAACCACCGCCCGCGTCCGGTTGCTGGACGCTGACCGGCTGCAACCCGGCAGCGAAGGCTGGGTGCAGGTGCTGCTGGACGACCCGGTGCCAATGGTGAAGGGGGACTTTTTTGTCCTGCGTTCATCGGAGGACACGCTGGGCGGCGGGCAGATTGCCGACCCAACCCCCCGGCGGCGGCACCGCCGTTTCGATCTGGACGTATTGGAAAGGCTCACCACCCTGGACGCCGGCGCCAGCGAGGATGTCATTATCACGCTGGCCGACCAACTTGGGCCGTGCGACGTCCGAACCCTGTCCCAGCGTTCCAACCTGTCGGAAGCGGAAGTGCTGGCGCGCTTGTCCGAATTGATCGAGCCGGGTGAAGTGGTGGCCCTGGGCGAGTTGGGCGCGCCGGCCGATGCGATGGTCTATTCGCGGCGCGGCTGGGACATTGTCCGCAATCAGGCGCAAGTGGCGTTGCAGACTTACCATAACCAGTACCCGCTGCGGAAGGGGGCGCCGCCGCAGCAACTGCGCAGTCGATTGAACTTGCCGCAATCGGTTTACGTCCGTGCGGCGGCGCGGCTCGCCGACGAGGGCGTTGCGATTGAAGATGGCGGACTGATACGCGCTCCCGACCACGCAGTTGAGTTGAGCGATAAGCAGCAATCCGACGTGGCAAATTACCTGGAATCACTGGCCGCCGAACCGTGGTCGCCGCCCACCGACCGGCCCATCGATCCTGAAGTATTGAGTTATCTGCAAGACCGCGGGGACGTGATCAAAGTCAACGATTCGGTGGTGTTCACCACGGCGGCCTACGAGGATATGGCTGGCCGCATCGTACAGCACCTGCAAACCAACGGCAGCGTAACCGTCGCCGACGCCCGCACCATATTCGGCACCAGTCGCAAGTACGTTTTGCCGTTGCTGGAGTATCTGGACCAGCAGCGCATCACCCGACGCGTGGGCGACGAACGGGTGCTGCGGTAGCGGTCAGTCCGGCGGGCTACTCTCACTATCTACTGGAGTTCGGTTGCTCTATGAGCCTTGACTTGGGCAAAACCCTGGGCCAGCTGCAGGCCGCGATGGGCGATGTTGCGGAGACCGTGCGGATGCGTCGGCGCCGGTTTGCCGACCGCATTGTGCAAGGGTGGAACGTCTCACCCGATGAGGCGCGCGCGCGCACCGAGTCCGCCGGCGTTACGGAATTCATCGTGGCCCGGACGGGAGCAGAGGGTCTGCTGGCCAGCATACTGCCGCCGGCCGTCCCCCATGATTGGTCGGCGGTTTCAGTGGATGGTTCGCACATTGATGTGGACCGTCATCTGCCGCTGTCGTGTTACCTGATCAACTTGGGCGGATGCACCATCGTCTACGGCGATAATCCCCGGTGCGATTTTTTCAGTGAACCGACGCTGGCGGTGCGCGAGGCGGAGCTATACCTGGCGTCCGATGCGGCCCGGCCCGTCGATACACCGATTGCCGGCGCGCTGTTGGGAGCGCTGCGTACCGTGCGCGAAGTGGAAGGTCTGGCGGACGCCGTTGCCGCGGCGGATGATTCAATGCCCGTGCTGGCGGCGCTGGACGGTACGCTGGTGTTCAGGGACTTGCAATCCGGCAACTACCCGGGCTATGTGGTGCAGCGACTGATCAATGAGCGGCTGGAACCGGCCCTGGAACGGCTGCGCCTGGCATCGGAACGTTTTGGAAATATGATAGTGGCGTCATACACGTCCCGTCCCCAAACCACCGAAGTGGTGGGCGCTTTGCGAGTCTGCCTCTGCGGGCGTGACCTGGCGCGGTGCGCCGAGCATTGCAGTTTGCGCCGTTCGGATCAGGACGTGTGCGATGGTGCGGCCGGATTCAACGACCGCGAGTTGTTTGAAACCGTGCTGGAACCCGGCCACCGGTCGCCGTTGTATGAATCCGGCCGGCGTGCGCCGCGTGATTCCTTTGGGTACACGTGGGTTCATTTTTACTATGTGCAGGCCGGTGGCGAGATAGCCCGCGTGGAAGTGCCGCACTGGGTGGCGCGGAATCCGTATTTGCTGAGCCTGAGCCACGCGTTGATGGTGAGACAATGCGAGTTGGGGAAGGGTTATTCCGTGGTAATCTCTGAAGCGCACGAACAGGCGGTGGTTACCGGCCGGGACCGCCATGAGTTCCGCAATGTGGTGCTCAACGAATTGGAGAAGCATGGTTTGCCGTCGATTGAATCGGCCAAAACCGTATCTAAGCGACGCCCCTGGGTATAGCGTGAGGCTCGAGTCCAAACTACACGACTGTTCGAATTAAGGCGGAGGTATATCAAATGGGAGAGCTCAATGACCTGGCGGCAGCGGTGGCCGCATTGCTGAAACAGCGCGGGGATTCGCTCGCGGTATCGGAATCCTCCTGCGGGGGATTGATTTCGGCGGCGCTGGTGTCCATACCGGGCGCGTCCGACTACTACGTGGGCGGGTCGGTGGTGTACACGCGGGTGGCCCAAAAGGGGCTGTTGCAGGTTCCGGATGCTGCAATGGAGGGCCAGCGCGCCAGCACCGAGTTCTACGCTTTGCTCAACGCCCGCACCTCGCGCGAGGCGCTAGGCACAACCTGGGGGTTGGCCGAGACCGGGGCCAGTGGGCCGACGGGCAATCGTTATGGAGACGACGCCGGCCACGCCTGCTTTGGCGTCGCCGGCCCGGTGGAGCGATCCCAGACGCTGGAAACCGGCAGCGGCGACCGGGAAGCCAATATGTGGGTCTTCGCGAAGGCGGCGCTGGCTCTGCTGGAAGAGGCCCTCAAGGCGGCATAGCCCAGAGTCCCAAACCCCCCTCTCCCTTGATGGGAGAGGGCTGGGGTGAGGGTGAAAGCAACCCCATTCTCCCTATCCCGCACTCACGGCGGCGTTTGGTTCAGGTAGTCGCTCAAATCTTGGGCGCTCTTGAACTGGGCTGCGGTGCGCAGGAATTCGGCGAGCGATGGGCTGCTGCGCCGGAGTTGTTCGACCTGCTCGCCAATCACGTTGACGCCGGCTGCGCCGGTGGTGGCGTAGGAGCCGTGGAAGGCAAAGTAGGCTTGGTTCAAGCGCCGGATGGGGTAACCATTCTCAACGAAGGTTCGCCGCCGCTCTTCCATATAGCGTTCTGCGCCGTTGACATCGCCGGCAGCGAGCAGTGCGTCGACCCTGATGCGTGTGTCGCGCATTTCGGCCTGAAAATCAAACTCCGCGGGTGCGGTTGATTCGACGGCTGGCTCGCTGATTCTCCCGCTCGGACCAGACTCGACCTTCGGATTTCCTGGCGCAGTTTCCGGCAAGTGTTGCCCGGCCAAGCGCCCCAACTCCTGGCCGGCGATGGTTGCAACCGTTTCGTTGATGGTAAGCAAATCGCCGCCCTGGAAGTAGCTCTGGCCGAGTGGACGGAACCAAAGCCATTGATGCACCCACTCGTGGGCGATGATTTCCAGCGCGAAGTCCATGCCGGCGTGGGGCACGGTTATCGAAGGAAAGAATGCAATGCCGCCAGTGTTGACCACCAGCGCCGACCGGTCGGTGCGTTTTTCCAGTTGGGTTTCGATGGCAATGCGCTGCTCCGCGCTCAGTCCGGTGCGCAGCAACAGCTCCGCTCCTCGTTCGATGTGATCGCGAGGTGAGGTAATCAGGACGGTCGGTGAGCCGACCAGGGCGGTGTCCACCGGAGGAAACACGCCAGCCCAGGCGCCCATCCCCTGTGATCGCAATGCGCCAGCCACCGCGGATTCCAGCGTCTCTTCCACAGCAGGGCGCAGTTTCGCCTGGCGGAGTTGAAGCCCGGTTCGCTCGTTGACCAACTCCGCAATCTCAGGCCGGTTTGTTGCGGAGTTTTCGTCCTGCGTTGACCGGTAGATTAGCCGGCGATCAATCCAGCGCAGCCGTTGGCCGTTGGCGAAGAACTCGGCCGCGTACTCCATTGACGTTGCTGGATTGGAACCACCGAACCAGGACCGTGGGGCATTGAGCAGGCGATGAACCCACTTATCGGGCAGGTTGGACAATTCCCAGCCGGCCACACTCAGTTGGTGTCCGGCGGCGGCGATTTCCAGGTCGTTGGGTTGGAAGTCGCGGGCGCACAGGCCGATGATAGCAGCCAGGGCCAGCGACCCCAGGATCCTCCGAATGATCCTGGCAAACCGCCGGCCTTTGGCGCGCGGACCCGGCTTACCGTCCGGCGCTAGGCGGTCAGGCATGGATTCGCCCGTGCCGCTGGCGGGTTGGTCGACCGGTTCACGACCCTCACGCGTACCCACGTTAATCTGTCATTGCGAGGAGCGCAGCGACGTGGCAATCTCGTCGAGGTTGAGCACACGTTAGTGAACCATAATTGTTACGGCGACGAGATTGCCACGCTGCGCTCGCAATGACAGTTGGAGTTGGGCGCTTCTCGCAACGACAGTAGGTTGGTATGGTTTGACAAAGTGGGTACGCACGAGGTTCACGGCCTGGCGGTTCCTTGACACCCGTCCCGGCCCGTACCATAATTTGCCACCGCGCAACCGTGTAGCGTGGACGCATACGGGTGCGCTACACGGCGATTTTCAACCCGGAGGTTTCCCTTGTCCACCAGCTCCTTTACGTTGACCGACGCAATGCGCGAACAGGCGCTTGGCGTCGAAAGCGAGCCGATTGCCATGGCTATCGAAAAGGGCCACGTTGCCCGGTTTGCCGAAGCTATCGGCGATGACAACCCGGCATACACCGAAGGCACGCCCCAGAGCGGCGGGATTATCGCGCCGCCCACCTTTCTGCGGGCCATGCACGCCGTGCGTCCGGTGTTGCCCTTCGACGTGCCGTTGGTCCGCCTTTTGGACGGCGGCAGCGATTGGGAATACTTCGAACCGGTGCAGGCCGGGGACACGATTACTGCGGTGGGTCGCCTGGAAGACATCCGCGAGCGTACCGGCAGCATCGGACAGATGTTGATTTCGACCATTAAGATTACCTACCGTAATCAGTCCGACGCCATCGTGGCAACCCAGACTAGCACTTCGATTCGTTACTGACCACAGTTGTTCGCGCGCCAACGCTGCCACTGTAAGCATTTTCAATTCATTGGGGGTGGACATGGGTGACCAAGTATATTTCGAGGATGTATCCGAGGGTATGGAACTACCGGCTGAAGTTACCGAACCGACTACCCGTCAGTTGGTGCAGTACGCCGGCGCCTCCGGAGACTTCTACGAAATCCACTACGATAAGGATTTCGCCGAAAACACCGGACTCAGCGGCGTGATTATTCACGGCGCATTGAAAAACGCCATGCTGGGCTCGTTCATCACCCGGTGGGCTGGCCCTGAAGCCGTGTTGCGTCGGCTCACCTGCCAGTACCGGGGGATGGACTACCCGAACGAGCCAATTACAGCCAAAGGCCACGTCAGCCGGGTGTATCAGGAGGGGCGTCAGAACCTGGTTGATTGCACCATCTGGCTGGAAAATCCGCAGGGCCAGCAAACTACGCCCGGCACCGCCACGGTGGCTCTGCCGAGTCGACACGGTTAGGCCGGGCCGTTACCCAAACCAACGTAATCAAAGGACACATTAACTATGCCCAATAATCTGGAAGGCAAGGTAGCGATTGTCACCGGCTCAGGCCGTGGCGTGGGACGGGGGATTGCGAAGCTCATGGCCGAAGAGGGCGCCAAGGTGGTCGTAGTAGACCCCGGCGTTAACGTCGACGGCACCGGCTACGACCAGTCAATCGCCGAGGTGGTGGTCAGCGAGATTCGGGACGCTGGCGGCACCGCCGTCGCTTGCACGGAGTCAGTGGCCACCATGGCAGGCGGCGAGAAAATAGTGCAGACCGCCATCGACAACTACGGTCGGCTGGACATCGTAGTTTGCTGCGCCGGCATTCTGCGCGACCGCATGATTTTCAACATGACCGAGCAGGAATGGGACGACGTGATTGCCGTCCACCTGAAGGGTACATTTACCGTGGTGAAGCACGCCTGCATTCTGTTCAGGCAGCAACGCTCCGGTCGGGTCATCACCTTCAGCAGTCAGTCGGGCTTGGTTGGCAACAGCGGGCAGGCGAATTACGGGGCTGCCAAGAGCGGAATTGCCGGGTTTACCAAGGTGGTGGCCAGGGATATGGGCCGCTACGGTGTAACCGCCAACTCGATTGCGCCGCGCGCCACCACGCGCATGATCGGCGCGATCCCAGATTCAGCGGCCGAGATCCGCGCGCGCGGCGGCGTTGCCTCCCTTTCCGGCAACGGTGGAGATGACAGCGAATTGCAGAATCTCGACCCCGACGGAATTGCGCCGTTCGTTACCTACCTGGCATCCGATTACGCCAGCAACATCAACGGGCAAACCTTCCTGGTGTATGGCAACACGGTGTCGCTGATGTCCCAGCCTCGACCTGAGCGCGCAATCTGGACGGAAAGTGGACATTGGGAGATGGACGAACTGTCGCAGCGCGCCCGTAACTATCTGACTGCCGGCATCGACAATCCGGCGCCGCCGAGGGCATAAGGCAATAAAGCCTGTAGTTCCGCGGAAACTTAGTACACAAGGATTTTACAATGCCACTACTTGAAGACAAGGTAGCAGTCGTCACCGGCGCCGGGCGCGGCATCGGTCGCGGGGTGGCCAAGCTGATGGCCGCCGAGGGCGCCAGCGTCGTGGTTTGCGACCTGGGCGTAAACGTGGACGGCACCGGCGCGGACGTATCGGTTGCCCAGCAGGTGGTCAACGAGATCGGCGAGGCTGGCGGCAAGGCCGTGGCCTGCACCGAATCGGTGGCCCTGATGGACGGCGGCGAGAAAATTGTGCAGACTGCCGTCGACAATTTCGGCAAGCTGGACATCGTGGTAACCGTGGCCGGTATTCTGCGCGACCGCATGGTTTTCAATATGTCCGAAGAAGAGTGGGACGACGTGATCGCCGTTCACCTGAAGGGCACCTTCACCGTGGTGAAGCACGCCAGCATCCTGTTCCGGCAGCAGCGTTCGGGTCGCATCATCACCTTCAGCAGCACTTCCGGCTTGTACGGCAACAGCGGGCAGGCGAACTACGGCGCCGCCAAAGACGGCATCGCCGGGTTCACCCGCGTTTGTGCCCGGGACCTGGGGCGCTATGGGGTGACCGCCAATGCCATTTCTCCGTCTGCCAGCACCCGAATGACGACCAGCGTACCCGATGAAGCGCGGGCGTTGCGCTCGGCGCGCGGCATCGCTGCCGGCGGTGGCTTGCGTGGTGATGCCGAAGACGTGGCGCCGATGGTTGCCTGGCTGGCGTCCGATGAGGCCGCCCACGTCAACGGGCACGTGTTCCACGTCACCGGCGGCCTGGTAACTCTGCTCAACGAGCCGGAACCGGTGCGAACCATCCAGAAAGATGGCCGCTGGTCGGTAGATGAACTGGCCGGGGTGTTCCCGGCTACCATCGGCATCGAACTATACAACCCCGCCCCCGCCCCGCCGCCCTCCGCTTGACCCGTAATCCATAGCCCCCTCTCCCTAGCTCCCTCTCCCACAGAGGGAGAGGGCCGGGGTGAGGGGTATCTTTCCGCCGACTATCACCGAATAACAGGAAAAAGAATATGTTCAAGAGTTTTAGCGCTTCTTACGCCGGCCATGTGGTCGACGATGATCTGGGACTGCAAGGAACGCCGGCCAACGATCGCTGGTACGCCAACGAGCAATTGGCGGAAGCCTTTGAATGGGCGCTGGATTTTTCCCGGCACCTTGAGGCCAATGGCTATGACGAGTTCTGGATGGCCGAACACCACTTCCAACCCGAAGGCTACGAGTGTATTCCCAACCTGCTGATGCTTGGACTTTATCTGTCGTGCAACACGCAACGGCTCAAGTACGGCTGCGGGTTCAACATCACACCAATGTGGCATCCGCTGCGGTTGGCCGAGGATTTCGCCATGGCCGACATCCTGTCGGGAGGCCGCATCGTGTTCGGCGTGGGACGTGGTTACCATTCTCGGGAAGTTGAGACTTTCGGATCGCCCATGTTTGACGGCGACGCCAACCGGGAGTTGTTCGAGGAGCAGGTTGAGGTGATGGTCAAGGCCTTCAGCCAGGAGTCTTTCTCCCACCAGGGCAAGAATTACACCATCCCGGCGCCGGTGCCGTACCGCGGCTACACCCTGGAGCAGCTGAGCCTGGTGCCGCGTCCGATGAGTCAGCCGGTGGACATTTGGCAGCCGCTGGTGTCGGGCAATCCAAAGGGCGTGGACTTCATGGGTCGCATGGGCATCAAGGCGATGGTGGCCAACACTCCGGAGCCGGCGCTGGGCGAAAGGCTGGCAATGTACCAGCAAGCCGCCGCCAAGCACGGCCGCGAGCTGGCGCTGGGCGAGGACATCGCGCTGGGGTTCCGGTTCTTCCTGGCGGAAAACCGCGAGCAGGCCATCGAAAAGGCCCGCCCCTACTTTGAGGAAGCGATGAAGTTCGCCGCACCACTGGGTTTGATGCGGCTGGAACCCGAACAGATTGAAGCAGTAGCCAACCCTGGCCTGCGTCGCGGCGTAGAGTTGCCGACACTGGAATCGGCCGTCGAAACCGGAACCTGGCTGTGCGGTTCAGCTGATGATCTGGTCAACCATCTGAAAGAGGCTGAGGCCAAATATCCCGGCGTCGAGCGCATCAATCTGGGGTCAGTCATGGGGATGCCTCGCGAGGTGTTCAAAGACCAGCTTTCCCGTTTCGCCCAAGACGTGATGCCAGCTTTCACCGCATAATACCGCAAGCGAACCGGCTGACGACCGCAATTGATGACGGCCCCTTGCTAACCGGCCGGGGGCCGCATTTATTGGTGTCGTGGCGCCAGAATTTTCAGGTCGACGTCACTCGTGATGTATTGGCTCGTTATGTGCTGGCTCGTGATGCACTGGATGGCTGACGTGGGTGAACCAGTGATAGCTGAGTGTTCCCTGGAGGCCGCGCACGAACAGGAATAACAGACCGCCGTAAATCACCAGCCAGATTACATCGCGCGCGCCGGCGATGGTGATTAGGCCCAGGGCAATCAGGACGATCCGGGAGGCGAAGAATCCGATTGCCAACACCAAAGCCGCCGGCCGCCAGCGCTGCCTGACGCCGAACGCCAGCATCACGATTGCGAAGGCTTCTACTCCCGAATAGATGACGAGCTTGGCACCGGGTATGGCGTCGGCGCTGCCGGAGCCTGGTTCTGCTGCCAGTATCGGAGCGGCCAACCACACTAAGAGAATTGCCGCGTTCCAGACCCACCAGGCCAATCCCCCCAGCCAGGCCCACCGCATCCAGCGACGGGCCTGTTCCGGATGGTGCGCCGAGGGCAGCCACCACAAGCGCGGTGGCCGGAGACTAGCATCGGAGTCATCCTCGAAGCTGGGGAGGTCGTCCGATGATTGCAAAGGTCTGAACCGTACTGCCGGAGCCACCCGCAGCCGGATCGCCGGATTTAAGCGTCTTCGTCCAGCAGGGGAAGCGTGGTCCAGGCAATCGCATCGGCGTTGGCGGACAAACCCTGTTCCTGCACCATCCGGCGTATGTCCAGCAGTGTGGCGTTCACCTCGCGGGTTACCATTTGCCATTCCGGTTCGGGCGGGAACCAGTAGGGGGAGTTGATGCGGACGACGTGGTTTTCGGCTGAGTTGTAATAGATGCCGAATCTGGCTGCTTGCTGTTGCATAATTCGTATATCCTGTCCGGCGTCAGGCGACGCCGGACGATAGGTTGTGTTCCAGTACCGACCCGTGCCGGCTAGAGGATTTCGCGTTTGAGAATCAGGCGTTCCAAGCCCCACTTGCGGCTGCCCATGACGCCAATGATACCGGCGATGGTGAACCACAGGATAGTCACTTCGCCGCCGTGAGCGCCAAAGGCCGAACCCATATCGCCCGGTGGGTTGGGGAAAATGTGTGGCGCGACCCCGCCGGCATGGACGGTGAAGTAGGCTACTACCATCGTAATGCAAAGCGCGCCGGCGCCCAGACGGGTAAAAACCCCGGATGCAATCAGCAAGGCCGAAATGAGCTCAACCCAGCCGGCGATGTCCACGCGCGCGCCCAAAGGGTGATCCGCCGGAAAGCCCCACATCAGCAGCGCTTTTTGCGCCCCGTGCAGCGATACGATAAAAGCGAAAAGCAGCCGGAACACCAGATAAAATTCGTCGGTATAGCGCAACAGGAAACGCCCGAATACGGACGCATCCGAGGTCGTTGTAGTTGTGGCCATTACGCGTACCTCCGTGTGCGTGAGAGCTTACCGCGAAGCTAATGGATTACAGGCTCGATGGCGATGGTCTCGTCGCGGCTCGGTCCGGTGGAGATAATCTGCGCCTGACAGCCAACCAACTCCTCGATCCGGCGAACGTAGGCCAGAGCTTTTGCGGGCAGTTGGTCGGTGTGGGTCTTGCTGGCGGTGGGGTCGTCCCAACCGGGCATCTTCTCGTAGATGGGCTCGCACCGTTCCAACAGCCCGGTGTTGGCCGGGAAGCGGTCGACATCCTGGCCGTCGGCGCGGTAGCCAACGCAAATTTTCACCGAGTCCATGCCGTCGAGGATGTCCAGACGGGTCAACACCATGCCGGTGAAACCGTTTATCTCTCTGCTGTATCGAGCGGCGACCGCGTCAAACCAGCCGATGCGACGCGGCCGGCCGGTGGTGGTTCCGTACTCGTGGGCTTTTTCGCGCAGGTCTGCACCGGACTGGTCGAGCATCTCAGTGGGCATCGGGCCGCCGCCGACGCGGGTTGAGTAGGCTTTGAAAACGCCAACCACGCCTTTGATTGCCTGCGGGTTGATGCCCAAGCCGGTGATTGCTCCCCCGATGGAGGGCGACGATGAGGTTACGTAGGGATATGACCCGTGGTCGATATCCAGCAGCGTCCCCTGCGCGCCTTCCAGCAGGATCTTCTTGCCCTGCGCCAGCAGGTCCTGGATCAACTGCTCGGTGGGACGCACGAACGGGCGGAGTTGCTCGGCCCAATAGAGGCAACGGGCGATTACATCATCAACGTTCAGCGGGTCGCCTTCAAAAACGCCCCGGATTACCCGGTTCTTCATCGCTACCGCAGCAGCCACCTGAGCGGGCAAACGTTTGGTGTCCAGCAGGTCGCCGACGCGGATGCCGTCCCGGGACGCTTTGTCGACGTAGGCGGGGCCGATGCCTTGGCCGGTAGTGCCGATAGCGCCGTCGCCGCGTGCCTTCTCCTGAAGGGCGTCTAGTGTCAGGTGGTAGGGCATGATGACGTGGGCCCGGTCGCTGACGAAGAGGCGGGCGGTGTCGATGCCCTGCTGTTCCAGGCCGGCCATTTCACCCAACAACACGTCGGGATTGACCACGACGCCGTTGCCGATAATGCCAATAACATCAGGCCAGCAGATGCCCGAAGGGACGAGGTGCAACTGGAATTCGCCGCGCTCATTAACCACGGTGTGGCCGGCGTTGTTGCCGCCGGCGTAACGGACCACGCAATCGGATTGACCGGCAAGGTAGTCAATTACCTTACCCTTGCCCTCATCTCCCCATTGTGCACCGATTACGGCGTAGGCCGGCATTATAATTAGCTCCAGGTTTTTCAGAAGTATTGCAGGGATACCGGCGTTGCCCGCGAGCGCCCGCCAACCGTCCCTGACGCAAGTTTGGTGGCAACGCTGCCACCGACGGCAGTATAGCAGAAACCAGTTCCGGGCAACAGGACTGACGACCCTCGCGTGTGCCCAAATCTGTCATTGCGAGCGCAGCGTGGCAATCTCGTCGCCGTAGCAATGGTCGCCATAGCAATGGTCGTAACTGTTCACGTTTGAGGGGACGGCAACGGTTTGCTTTGGAAATTCGTGCTTGGCTGCCCCTCCACAATAGGCCGAATAGTCGGCAGATCCCCGCAACTCTGAACAGTTACCAATGGTCGCCATAGCAATGATGGTTCACCGACGTGTACTCAACCTCAACGAGATTGCCACGTCGCTATGCTCTTCGCAATGACCGCTTAAAGTGGGTACGCGTGAGCTGACCGACCTAGCCGGGTGCTGTGTTGGCAAACCGCCCGCACGGATTTCAGCGGCTATACGCGCATGGAGGATGCAGACTGCAACCCCAACCGTCCTATGATAGTTTACTGGGCATAGTTTGCCATCTGCTGGATATTTATCGTAATAAATTAGCGATTTACGTTAACGCCGACCGTTTTGCTATTGCGACCCGGAGATAACGGCGTTATAATCGCAGGCAATTTGATGAGATGTAGAGTCCTATCCACGGTGTTGGACGGTGCTGCAATGACTACGCAAAATCCCGTTATTCAACCTGCGGAATTCGCCCGCCGCCGCCGGCGGTTGATGGACTCCCTTTCCGGCGGCGCTATTGTACTGGCGGCCGGTCATGACGCGGCCCGCAACAATGATGTTGACCACGAGTACCGGCAGCCATCGTCTTTCTGGTACCTGACGGGCTTCGATGAGCCGGACGCGGTGGCCGTATTGCGCCCGGGCTCCGATACGCCATATACGCTTTTCGTCCGCCCCTACGACCCGATGTTTGAGATTTGGGTTGGTTATCGCGCCGGAGTCGGTGGCGCGGTGGGGCCGTTGGGCGCCAACGCCTCCTATCCGCTGGAGCGATTGGAAACCCAAATGCCGAAACTGCTGGCCGATTACGAAACCGTTTACTACGCTTTGGGCAGCGACGACAAGCTCGACGACATTATCGCTGGGCTGGTGAAACGACGGCGCAATATGGCGCAGCGGGGCGTGAAGGGAGTGCGCCGGATCGAGGATCCCACCGGGCAAATCGACCTGATGCGGCTCAATAAGTCGGACGATGAAATTGCGCTGCTGCAACGGGCAATTGACATCACGGCGCTGGGATTCGACTCGGCCATGCGGACGGCGGCCCCCGGTGTCCATGAATACGAGGTGCAAGCGGCGCTGGAGCGGTCGTTCCGCCACCTGGGTTCACCGCGCAATGGCTACCCGTCGATTGTGGCCGGCGGCGCCAATGCCTGTGTGCTGCATTACATCCGCAACCGTGAGACGCTGGGCCCGGACGACCTGCTGTTGATTGACGCGGGCGCAGAGTATGGCTACTACACCGCCGACGTTACGCGCACCTGGCCGGTTTCCGGCCAGTTCACCGGCCCGCAGCGCGACCTCTATGAGCTGGTGCTGGAGTCCCAGCACAAAGCCATTGCCGCGGTGAAGCCGGGAGTGGGGTTTGACGACGTGCATCGGGTCGCCACCATGACGCTGATTGACGGGCTGGTTACGCTGGGTGTGCTGGAAGGCAGCGCCGACGACATCATGGACCGGCAGGCTTATCGCGACTACTATATGCACGCCACCTCGCACTGGCTGGGTCTGGACGTGCACGACTGCGGCCCCTACCGCGACGACCGGGGACAAACCCGCCTGCGTCCGGGAATGGTGCTGACCGTCGAACCCGGCCTCTACTTCGGCCCTCAGGCCAAACACGCCCCTGAAATCTATCGCGGCATCGGAATCCGTATTGAGGATGACGTGCTGGTCACCGAAGACGGGTGCCGTGTCCTTTCGGAAGGGATTCCCAAAGAACCTGCGGAACTGGAAGCAATCGTTGCAGATTCGCGCTGAGCAATGAACAGGCTAACTGAAACAGCAACGGCGCTATGTTGCCCTGCACCCGGTAGTGAGAGGGGAACTGATCTCCCATTTGTGGATGTGAAGCTCCCGCTCCCAACCGCAGCGGGGGCGGCGCCAGTTATGATTGCGCCCCCCGCAATTGCCCCTGATTCGGGGAGCAGCGTTTTACCGGCGAGGAAGTTATTCCCCGCCGTTTTTTGATTCCAAATGCCGGGATGGAGGGACTGACGAATCCCCGCTGCGCCCGGGTGGATATTTGCTTCCGCCGGCAGATGGCGCAGCGGCGTTTGGGCCGCATCCGAATTGCCCCGGTGCAGTTGCGGACTGCCGGCCAACACAACCTTGCTATCCTTCGAGGAGGATCGATGAGTCTGACCAACTTGTTCATCATCAAGAAGACTTCCCAGCGGCTGCTGATGGTTGGCGCTCTGGGATTGGCAATCGCACTGGTGTTTGCGGCGTGTCAACCATCTGACGAGCCTGGCACGAATATGTACGCAGACCTGGCTGGCGACATTGACATCGACGGTTCTTCGACGGTGTTCCCGATTACCGAGGCGGTGGCCGAAGAATTCGGCGACCTGACCGACGGCAACATCCGCACAGTCGTGGGCATCTCCGGTACCGGCGGTGGATTCAAGAAGTTTTGCTCCGGCGAAACGGTGATTTCAGACGCTTCGCGGCCCATTAAACAAAAGGAAGTTGACCAGTGCGCCGCCGAGGGTGTTGAGTACATTGAGATTCCGGTGGCCATTGATGGATTGAGTGTACTGGTAAACCCGGCCAACGAATTCGTGGAATGCCTGACCGTCGAACAGTTGAACACCATCTGGTCGCCGGAGTCGGAAGGCGTAGTAACGATGTGGAACCAGGTAGATCCGTCGTGGCCGGCCGAGGAAATCAAGCTGTACGCGCCCGGGGTTGACTCTGGAACCTTCGACTACTTCACTGAAGCCGTCAACGGCGACGGCGGGGTGTCGCGCGGTGATTTCGTGGCGTCGGAAGATGACAACGTGCTGGTGCAGGGGATTTCCGGGGACGAGTTCAGCCTGGGCTATTTTGGCTATGCCTACTACGTGGAGAATCAGGACAAGCTGAAGGCGGCGCCGGTTGACGGCGGCGCCGGCTGCGTAACGCCCACGGACGAAGCCATCAACAACGGTTCGTATGCGCCCTTGAGCCGGCCTTTGTTTATCTACGTGCGGGCAGACGCGGCGCCGGAAGGCCACATCGCCGAGTTCGTGCGTTACTACCTGAGCGAGAACGGTCAGCGTCTGGCTGCCTCAGTCGGGTATATCCCGTTCCCCGATGAGGTTTACAACCTGGGTCTGGCCAAGTTTGAAGCCAGAACCACCGGCACCGTATTCGGCGGCGACGATGCCTTCAAGGGGCCGGTCGCGGAGGGACTGACGAAGTAATTTATCCCTCGACCAATTCGACCGATAACCTACCGTAAGGCGGGTTCACCAGCGGCGAGACCGAAAGTCGGTCCCGCCGCTGGTGCGTTTGACTGTGGCCGCGAGAACACCCTCACGCAACCGGCTGACGGTAGCCCGGGCCGTAGCCGGGCCGTAGCCGGGCCGTAGCCGGGCCGTAGCCGGGCCGTAGCCGGGCCGTAGCCCGGGCCGTAGCCCGGGCCGTAGCCGGGCCGGTTATCCCCGTTCCAGAAACTCCCTGACCTGCTGCATCAACGGCTCGCGGTCGTAGATGCTCAACAGCAGGGCGGCGTTGCGCATCCAATCGCCCTGGAAGTACCGCTCGTACAGCACCTGGCGTCCGCCAAACGCGCTGCACGCGGTGTCCCAGGCGAGGCGGAACAGGCGAACGCGCTCGCGGGCGGTGGCGGTATCGGTGTCGAGATAAGCGTCCAGCACCTCGCTGAGCGGGCCATTGAAATCACCCTCGGATGGCAGGGCCATCAGGCTGCTGGAGCCGAGCAGCTGGATGATCTCAGCCATGCGTGGGTACATCTTGATGAACAGGTTGCGGGCTACGTTGAGCGGCACCCGGTCGGGGAGCATCACGCCCCATTCGTCAACGGCGGCGTTGACTTCTGATTGGGTGAGCAGCGCTTTGGTTATTTCCAGATTTTCGACCAGCTCGGCCAGCAACCCCTGAACCTGGGGAATTTCACCACTGCCCAGAGTTTCCACCATCAGGCTGGCGATACCGGTCACAAACTCGCACTTGGCGACGTTTTTGGTTACCACCTGGTGCCCGGTGTGGACGTACTGCCCGGTAACCGCCGACATCGTGTTGCACTTGTGCCGGTCGCCGTACATGAAGACCCGTTCCCAGGGCACCAGCACGTCGTCGAAAAAGACGATGGCATCCATTTCCTCGAAACGTGAGCCCAGCGGGTGGTCGAAATTGGACTTGCCGAGGTCGAAACTCTCCCGGCAGATGAATTTCAGGCCGTCGATTCCACAGGGCACGGCGAAGGCGAAGGCGTACCTGTGAGCATCCTCATCCCGCGCCAGCAGGTGGGAACGGGTCGGGTACACCATGATTTCGTCGGACAGCGGCCCCAGCGTGGCCAGCACCCTCGGCCCACGGATGACCAGGCCGGCATCCGTTTCCTTCACTACCTGCAACGCCACATCGGTAGCGTAGTTCATCGAAGTGGCCGATGGCGTCCGATTGCGCTGCAAGTTCACCAGCGTATGGGTCATGCAGATGTCGTTTTCGCGGACGTATTGATAGTAGTTGATGACGTTCTGCTTGAACTCAGGCCGGTTGTCGCCGAAAAAATCGGCGGCGGCGGCCATCGCCATGATGGTTACGTTCAGGAAATCGGGGGTGCGGCCCATCATCCCGTAGCTGGCGTGCGCCCAGTTGGACATCATGATGCGACGACGCGCCAGGTCGCCGGCGCTTTTCGGCGCCAGAAACGACAGACCCACCGGGTCGCCCGTCGTCGGCGAGGTGTAGGTCATTTGGCTGGCGATAGCCGGATCGTGCTGCATATCGTACAGCGAGGCAATGGACTTGGCCCCGTTGGCCAAACCGGGGAACGCGGTTACATCGTGGATGCGCTTGCCATCCAGCCAGATTTCAGGGGACTGCGCTTTGAGTCCGTCCAGATATTCCTTCCCGGTGCGGGCCGGCATGATACTGCTCCTTTGACAAATCCCCTCTCCCTATTGTGGGAGAGGGGTTGGGGTGAGGGGCGTCCCTTCAGGTTCCCAGATAACGCTTCAGCCAGTTCATGGCGTGGACGTTGAAGTCGGTACAGGGGCTGTGGGTCAGGTCGGGATACACCAGCAGCGATTTTTGCGCTTTGATGTTGTCGAACACCGGCTTGATGGTTGGGTAAGGGCACGTGGTGTCGGCCATGCCGATGTTGACCAGGGTGGGGCACTCAATGGCGTCGGCCAGCGTCAACGTGTCGAAGTAATAGAGGGTGTCGAGCATGGCTTGCCGTTGTTCAGGATGTTCCCGCACGTAGTCGCTCAGCTCGTGGTAGGGACGGGTTTCGATGTCTATGGAGACTGGATAGTTGCACATGAACGGCTCTTCGGCCACGGCAGCGGCGAGGCGATGGTCGAGGGCGGCCGTCGCCAGGGTGAACCCACCGCCCTGGCTGCGACTCCACATCCCGATGCGGTTGCTATCCACCTCGTCCCGTTCGGTCAGGAAATCGACGCCGCGCACGCAGTCCATGTAACCAGCCCGGTAGTAATACGTTGCGCGGTCGGTTACGTTGTAAGTCAGTTTGGTGCCGTGGGGCAAATCTCCCTCGGCGGTGCTTTCACCCTGCGCCCACGGGAATAGCGTCAGCACGGCAAAACCGTGCATGACGACGTGATAGGGGATGTCCTTGGCGCCGCCGTATCCAGGTACGGCCAGCAGCCCGGGGAACTTACCCGACGCCGGCAGGTCCCGCGGGACGGTGTAAAACCCGCGCAATCGTTGGTTGCCGTAGCTGGAGAGGGTCACGTTCCAGGTCTCATACTCGCGGCCGCTGCGTTCCGGGCATTCGGTGAGGGCAGCGCCGACCGGCGTTTCGTCCAGTATCGAGCGAGTGGCGCTCCAAAAATCAGCTACGTTCTGGTTCATTGCTTGCCTCCGATTGCGTTAATTTGGAATGCGTTAATTTGGAATGCGTTATTTGGGTGGAACGGCGGCCCGGAATGCGTGATGCGCCGGCTGGCGGGCCGCTAGATATTATCACGGCCCACGGCGGCGGCTTGGTCCGCGGCGGCTTGGTCCGTTGGAGCCATGGGTTGGTAACCATATTCCGATACGAGGAAAGGCACATACTCGTTGACCAGTTCAATCACCTGATTGTTGATGTGCGAGGGGTTCTTCTGAAAATCGGCGATGGATGCCACGTATTGCGTCAGGTGGGGCGCAAAGGAGTCGTAACCATCCAGTGCCAGGTTTGCGTAAAGCTGCCGGATTTGACCCACTTTGTCCTGCTCCAGGGCTTCGTATCGGATTTCCACCAGCCGACCGCTGGGAATCAACTCCCGTTGGTCCAAATAGGCCAGCGCCATTTCGCGATAGACTTTGACCTGCCGCAGCAGCAGTTCCTCGAAATTGACGCGCTGAAAGGCGTGCCAGTCGTTCATCAGCCGGAGCAGGTGGATGTAGGAACGCAGGGTGTCGTAGGGGTTGCGCTGGATGTAGACGAAGCGGGCGTCCGGGAACAATTCGAGCAGGGTTGATATTCGGCTGGTGTTGGAGGGGGATTTTATCAGCAGCGGCCGGTCGCCCATGTTGAGGCTGGCGGCTTTCAGCAGGTGCAGGTATTTGGCTCGCCACCGGTCGCGGTCGCGCTGGGCAACTCGTTGGTCCAGAAACAGGTAATGCAGGGCGCCATCTGCGTTGCGCGGAAAGTTCAGGGACACGTAGGGGCTGATCCCGGAGGTACACATCATCGCAATCTCTTCTTCCTGCGGCATCGCGAAATCCACGGGAATATTATCAATGCCTCGGTTCTCCGGCAGCTGCGATTCCAGCAGGCGACGGATGCGGCGTTGCCCGGCGAGGAACAGATCCGGCAGCGCGGCCTGGTAGGTGTTGACGAACCCCCAGCGCGGGTCCATCGCCAGCAGGTTGTGGAGCAGAGTGGTGCCCGAGCGCCAGAAACCCAGGAGGAAAAGCGGCTCCGGGTGCAATTGGGTGCGACGAATCCGCCGTCCGTAAGCCAGGCTCTGCCACAGGCGGAGCGGAGAGAACAGTGCGTTGGCGGTCAGGACACCGCAGTAGCGGGGTAGAAACGCGCGGTCAACTCCGTAGCGCATCCCCAGCCGCAAGGCCAACGACAGGCTGCCGGTAGCCAGGAAACTGTTGAATCCGGAAGCAAACGAACCGTTCCCGCTGGCCGCCCCCGGCGTATAGCCGCGGCCGGATCTGGTTCGGGATGGGCCGGGCGGTTGGCGGCCGTCGGTCAGTTGGGGGCTGGCCATCTCAACAACTCTGGCCCGCGCAGGTAAGACATGATGCAATCGGCGCATTCAGGGGCGGAGCGGTCGGTGGTATCAATGGTTATTTCGGGATTTGCGGGGCGTTCGTATGGCGAATCGATGCCAGTGAAGTCGGCAATTTCGCCAGCGCGAGCCCGCCGGTATAGTCCTTTGTTGTCGCGTTGCTCGCACAAATGCAAGGGAGTATCGACGAACACTTCGATGAACTTGCCGGTGGGCAGCAGGCTCCGGGCGAATTCCCGCTCCGTCTGGAAAGGTGAGATACAGGCCGCCAGGGTAATCAAACCGGCGTCGTACATAAGGCTGGCCACCTCTGCCAGCCGGCGCACGTTCTCCCGGCGGGCGACGGCGCTGAACCCCAGGTCGCCATTCAGACCGTGGCGCAGGTTGTCGCCGTCCAGCACGTAGGTTAGGAAACCGCCATCGTGCAGTCGCTGGGCCAGGCAGTTCGCGACCGTGGTTTTGCCCGCTCCGGAGAGGCCGGTGAACCACAACACGAAAGGTTGCTGGCCCAGCAGCGCAGCACGATCACCCCTGGAAACGGCATAATCCTGCCAAACCACGTCGGGAACAATGTGCGTATGGAATTGGGCCATGGCCGATCACGTTTGGGACGGTGTGTGCAGCCTTGCCGGAGTACACCAGCGTAAATTGCGCCGCATTATAGCGCAGCGCGTAGTTGGTGGGCGGCAGTCGGCCAACCCAAACCAAATTGCCACGCTGCGCTCGCAATGACAGATCAAAGTGGGTACGTGCGAAGTGGCAGGGACTTTCCAAAGTCGTAGCCATTGAGGACATTATTTTACCGAGATGAACAGGATAAACGGGATAGACCGGATTCTTCTGATCAAGGCGCCTGGATTCCGGCGCAACCCGGAATGACGGACTAACTTTGAAAAGCCCCGGCCAGGGTGGGGGAACGTGTAGCATCGCCTTTACACATCATTTACACTGGCAAGGCCGTGCGTGGATAGGAGGCACAGTTGACCACATCCGTGAGTCGCCCCACATCGCCAATGATGGAAGTTTTGCGGAACCCCCGTTTTCGAGCGATCTGGTATGTGGTCAACGTAGCCGAACTCACCCGCTGGATGGAACTGCTGGTTACCAGCGTGCTGGTTTATTCCCTGACTGATTCTGCGCTGATGCTGGGGCTGGTGCTGGCGTTTGAAAACCTGCCCCGGCCCATATTTTCACCCTTTACCGGTATTATTGCCGACCGTTTTGACCGTAAGAAAATCTGGATTATTGCGCTGGTCATCAAGTTTGCCGGCGGCATCGCGTTGTTCGTCCTGCTGTGGTCCGGCCAGATTGCGCCCTGGCACGTGTTTGCCGCCATGCTGCTGCAGGGCATCAGTCGCGCCCTGGAAGACCCGGCCCGCCGTACCGCCGTCTTTGACATCGTTGGCGAGCGCCGCGTGGTTAATGCCCTGTCCATTGACTCCATCAGCGGGACCGTTGGGCGGATGGTAGGCCCCTTCTTCGGCGGCTTCTTCGTCGAACACGTTGGATACTTTTGGCCTCACTATGCCGGTTACACTTGGGCTTATGCCGTGATTGTCGTGCTGCACCTGGCGGCCCTGGCGTTGGTAGTCCGGGTGCGGATTCCCCAGGTGGAGCGGGCGTGGCGCGCGGAACCCATCTGGAACAGCCTGGGCGACGTGGTGCGTGCGGCCCTGGGCCATCGCCAACTGTTGGGGATGCTCTTCATCACTATTATGATTAACGGCCTGGCCTTTCCGGCGCGTCAATTTGTGCCGGCCATCGGGCGAGATCACCTGCACGTCGGTGAGACGCTGGTGGGCGCCCTGGCGGCCGCGGAAGCTCTGGGCCAGTTGGCCATGGCCGGCATACTCGCCTCCATTGGGACCATGCGGTATCACGGACGCTATTTCGCCGCCGGCGCTTTCACCGTGATGCTGTTGTCAACAGTATTTGTCTGGTCTCCCTGGTACGCCGTTACCTTTGTCATTCTGATTCTCAGCGGAATCGGCCTCTCCTGTTTCGGGACCATGCAGGGCGCCATCACCATGCGCTCGTCGCCGCCGGAAATGCGGGGTCGTATGGTGGGCTTACAGAGCCTGTGTATCGGCATCGGCACCCCGCCGGGCGTCCTGCTGATGGGTTGGCTGGGAGATTTAATCGGTATCCGAATGTCCATCACGCTGAGCGCCCTGGCGTGCATTGCGATTTCACTGCCCGCCCTGTTCCTGACCCCCCTGATTACGCGCCCCTCACCGCCACCCCCCCAATCGGCAGTGCGGGCGCGAACCCCGGCCCCCTGATGCGGGCGTGGCGAGCGCGGTATGCTAAAATCCCATACGTGCTGGAATAACAATACGTGCTGGAATGACAATGCCTCCGAAAACTGCCGCCAAACCGCGCCGCTCCCGGCGCGCCATAAAACCCGAAGTTACCGTCTCCGATGCCATCCGTCTGCTGACGGAAGCGCACGGCCCGTTTGCCAACGAACCGCGGTTGGACCCGACCCACGAGCTCGTGTTTACAATACTGTCGCAGCACACCTCCGACCGCAACTCCGAGCGGGCGTTTCGCAGCCTGATGCAGCGGTTCGGCACGCTGGAAGCGGTGGCGGACGCTGGCGTGGCTGACATCGAGGAGGCGATTGCCGGCGGCGGCCTGGCCAAGGTAAAAGCCCCGCGCATCAGCCTGGCGCTGAATCGCATCCTGGAACTGAATCAGGGCTCTCTCGACCTGCGCTTTCTGGCCGAAATGCCCATGGACGAGGCGCGGACGTGGCTGCGGCAGCTGCCGGGCATTGGCCCTAAATCGGCCGGCATCATACTGAGCTTTTCCCTGGGGATGCCGGCGATGGCGGTGGATACGCACATTTACCGGGTGAGCCGGAGGTTGGGCATAATTGGGCCCAAGGTCAGCGTGGACAAAGCGCATGAAATACTCGAAGCGGCCATGCCGCCCGAGGACGTGTATCCTTTTCACGCGGCGTTTATCACCCACGGCCGGCAGGTGTGCAAGGCGCAGCGGCCGCGGTGCGGCGGGTGTGTCTTGAACTACGGTTGCCCGTCCCGCGACGAAGCTGCGGTGCGGGCTGCTGCGGCTGAATCCGATGGTGCGTCGAATACGGCGGCAGATAACGACCGCCCCGACGGTCAGGCTCCCGGACGCCGGCGACGCAACGGTCAGGCCGTTACGCCCGTCCCCCATACTCAAGCCGTCAAGGAGCTGCAATCGTGAAAATAGGAATCATCAACGTTACCGGGTACGCCGGCTGCGAACTGGTACGCATCCTGCGCCACCATCCTGAGGTCGAAATCGCTTCGGTTACCGGCCGGAGCGCTGCCGGGCAGCGGTTGGGTGAGGTCTTTCCGCACCTGGACAACATGAACCTGAACATTACCGCCGACTTGAGCGAGGGGCTGGACCTGGTGTTCTCGGCGTTGCCGCATAAGGCCAGCGCCGAAGCCTGCATACCCTTGCTGGAGCAAGGCGTCAAAGTTGTTGATATTTCGGCGGATTTCCGCCTGAAGCAAGCCGATGTGTACAGCGAATGGTATGGCGTGGACCATCCCGACCCCACTTACCTTGAGGAAGCCGTTTATGGACTGACCGAGTTGAATCGGGCGGCGGTAACCGACGCCCGCCTGGTGGCAAACCCCGGTTGCTATCCCACCTCAGCCATCCTGGCTTTGACGCCAGCCATCAAGTCGGGCTTAATTGGCGGCGATATTATCGTTGACAGCAAGTCCGGTGTTTCCGGCGCCGGTCGTTCGCTCAGCATGACCACCCACTATTCGGAAGTGAACGAAAACGTGATGGCGTACTCGGTGAACGGACACCGTCATCTGCCGGAAATCTGCCAGGAGCTGAATGCTGCCGGCGGCGAGCCGGTCAACCTGACCTTTCTGACGCACCTGATTCCGATGACCAGGGGCATTTTGAGTTCCTGTTACGCTCCCCTGCGCCCGGACATCGCGCAGGATCCCGACGCGCCGGAGCGCATCCGGCAGCTTTATCGGGAATTCTATGCTGACGAGGCCTTTGTGCGAATTACCGACGGGCCGCCGCAAACCAAGCAAACGCTGGGCAACAACCAATGCCTGGTACACCCGGTGGTAGACCAGCGCACCAACCGTCTCATCGTCATCAGTTGCCTGGATAACCTGGTTAAAGGAGCGGCTGGGCAGGCGGTGCAGAACATGAACCTGATGAGCGGTTTCCCGGAAGCTATGGCGCTGGAGGCTTTGGCCGTCTACCCATAAATGCGGGTCATGTGATACAGTAATTGAGCGTCGTTTCGTGGGACGCTCTTCTGCCCCGGTCGTCTAGCTTGGTCAAGGACGCCACCCTTTCAAGGTGGAGATCATGGGATCGAAGCCCATCCGGGGTACCAGCCAATAAATTTGCCCTCCGCAAAACGCGGAGGGCTTTTTCAGATTTGAGGTCGGACTGGCAAATCTAGCGGGTAAATGCCGGGTTGGCGGCAAAAGCTAGCCGCCGGCGAAGAAGTCGAAAATGTTGCCCAGCGTGGACGTAGTGCCCCGGTAAATCTCGGTGTAACCGCACTGAGCGCAGGATACGGTCATAAATTTCTTGTTCTGGACGTCGAACAGCTTGGCAAAATTGCCGCCGGTGGCTCGGAACTCGTCGGTTGCGTATTCGGTGCATTGGCACTTGGCGCAAACGAACGTGGTTTTCTGCTGAGTCATGTGGCGCCTCCTGCTACGTTTCAGTTAGATCGGGTTTGTGGTGCGGTAACCATGTTACCGGGTAGGCACGTGCCATTACCATAATACCAGTATCCAATATGTGGAGTTGCAATCCTGAACTCCGTTGCGAGCACGTTCCGCTCAGGGCTCACGCGTATCCACTTTGTCAAACCAAACCAACCTACTGTCATTGCGATCAGTGCCCACTACCACGGGTCATTGCGAGGAGTCCCCACCACTTGCTGGTCATTGCGAGGAGCGCAACGACGTGGCAATCTCGTTGAGGTTGAGCACACGTCGGTGAACCACATTGCTACGGCGACCATTACTACGGCGACGAGATTGCCACGCTGCGATCGCAATGACAGATTAAAGTGGCTGCGCGTGAGCCGCTCCAGGCAGTTGAATCAAGCAATCGTGGAGGCTATGCTATGCTGCGTTGCCGGTTTATTCCGGCAGCGCCACAACTCAACATTTACGCCACAGGAGCATTCACCATGGCCGGTACCAAAACCGCATTAACCGTGGACATCAACGCCGAACACCTCGGGTTGATCAACGTTTCCAAAGACAAGTATGACATTGCCGATGAGGGCAAAGTGGTTCGGATAATCATGGACTACATAATTACCAACCCAGGCATCCATGATTCGGTATTCAAGGATGTGCGCTGCCTGCGTTGCGAGTAATGCAGACCGGGCAACCCTGCACCGGGGATTAGCCGGCATTAGTCGGCAGTGTGTTTCACGGCTTCCAGGGCGAGGTAATAGCCGTACACGCCAAACCCGTAGACGCAACCCTTGCTGACCGGCAATACGGCTGACACCGTGCCCCGGGCGGTGGGGTTGCTGGCGTGTACCTCGATGACGGGCATTGGCACCTGCTGGATTGCCCCGCGCAGTGGCCCGGTTCCGGTCGTATAGCCGGCGGGGTTGATTACGCAGGCGTCAAAGCCCTGTTCCCAAGCATCGTACAGGGCGTTCACGACTTCACCCTCGACATTGGAATGGACGATCTCAACGTCGACGCCGAGGTTTTCGCCGTAGCCGCGAATCTGCTCGTTGATTTCGTCCAGAGTCATCGGGCCGAACGTTTCGAGCTGGACCTTGCCGCGCATATTCATTCCGGCGCCCTGGATAACCAGTACTTTGGCCATGGTGTGTCTCCTTAGTTGGTGTGCGTAGAGCCGTTATCCCGGTTGCCGTCCAGGATGTTGGTAAGCACTCGGCGTATACCTTCGGGCGGTTCCCCATCAAGCGGTTGCCCATTAGGCGGTTCCCCGTCAGAAGGAATGTCGGCCGGCGGTTCGTCGGAGGATGGCGGCGCGGACGGCGGCATCGGCGTTTCGGTGACGTAACCGGCCAGCAGCACATCCAGTTGGAGCATCAGCACCTTGTTCCAGGCCATTGAAGCCTGCAGCACGCGGGCCGGATCGCCCATGTCTTGCGACAGCACCGCAGCGATGGCGGTCTGGGCGAACGACATGGTGCCAATCATGAAGCGGGCAGGTATGGAGCCGAGGTAACCGCGTTCCAGGGAAGGGTTGCTGTGGACGACGCCCATTGCGAGCAGGAAGACGGGAAACTGGTCGTCAATCTGGAAGTCGATACTGTGGCGCAGCCACCTGCCGAGGCTGTGTTTGCGCCGGTCCAGGCGAGTTTGGTCAACTTCGCCCTCCGGGGTCAAAAAGAAGCGGGCCGATCCGGGGAATTTGAGAAAGTGGTCGTAAACCGCCGAGGTGAGTTCCTCGGCGCGCGCCAGCAGGAGGGGGCCACTCTCGCGAATTGCTGCCAGGTCTTCATCGGTCAGGCCGACGAAATCGGCCATTTGCTGCATCCGCGCCGGCCAGTCGAATATCGTCAAGAGGGACCTCCGTGTGCCCACGATTTATCGGTAAGTTGACTATACCTGTGATACCGCGGGCGGGCAAGCCGGCGCATTGACGAGGCGGTCAGTTCCTTTGCCCGGATACATTTTGCCAGCGAATCACGGTCCGCAGACCAACGTGGCACTCCATGTTAGATGGAAAGACTTTAGCCGTCGCCGTCGCCGTCGGTGCCCCGTTCGGTACGTAAAAAGTGTTCCAGTTCACGAACCAGCTCGGCTGGTTCGGGCATATCCGTTTCCACGCCGCTGCCGTCGAACCGCTCTTCCAGCGTTGTGATGTAGTTCCGCAATTGCTCGTCTTCGGCGATAACCTGACCGACTTCGCGGTCGTAGGAATCGGCCATCGCGGTGAGACGACTCAGGTCCACCGCAAGGCTCAGCATTTCGGAGACGTTGCGGGCCAGGCCGAGGCTGACGCGGAAGTTGGGGGTGGCGTGCAGGTAGTGAGAAACGTGGCCCCACAGCGAGGTGAAGCTGATGCCCTTGTTGACCAGCGCCTCGGATATGGGCAGCGTGATGCCCGACGGCCCCTGGTAGTTGGAGGAGCGTATTTTGCCCTTGTCGAAGGCCGACTGGATCATTGGGTTGCTGGAGGAACCGGTGAACCGGATGTTTCTGGTGTGCGGTACGGCGTCGAGCAAAGCCCCGATGTGTACCACCGATTTGACTCCGCAGCGGCGGGCGATGTCGGCAACCAGCGCTGAGAATGTGCGCCAGCGCAGGTGCGGCTCAGTGCCGAGATAGAATACAACCGGTTGTGCGCTGTCCTGGCCGGGCCAGTAGAAGAACTCGTTGGCCGGCCATTGCAAGTGGCGTTTGCCGTCCTTGCTGCGGGTAGAGCGGGGACGTTCTTGCGCGAAGTTAAAAAACTCTTCCGGGTCAACCTCGGCAAACTTGACGGCGCCCATAGTGGTGAGCAGATAGTTCAGCGTGGCGGTTGCGGCGTCTCCCGCGTCGGGCCACCCGCGAAACGCCACCACCATCCGCTCAACCGGCGCTTCGGGGTATTCACTGACGATCAAATAATCATCTAGCAACGGCATGATTCATCCTGCTGTGGGTTATAGGGCAATAGTCAACTTCGTAAATATGATGCCGGAATTCTACCACTGGCCGTCGATAAGGCCAACCGTATTGCGGCCAAACCAGGCCGGTTATGACACCATCCGGCCGGCCCACACGCCCAGGTAGGCGGCCACGAGACCGATAATTAGGTTGGCGGCAATCGTCGTGCCGGCGCGCACGTACTCTCCGCCGGACAACAGGCGCACGCCGTCGTAAGCCAGGGTTGAGAACGTGGTGAACCCTCCCAGCAGGCCAACTGTCAGCATCGCGCGCAACTCTATCGACAGGCCGCTGCGCGCCAAAAATATGCTGGCCAGCAAGCCCAGCGCGAATGACCCGGCGATATTTACGGCGAAGGTGCCCACCACCGTATCGGCGCCCAGGTAGTATATGGCCAGCCGGTTAGCGCCGTAGCGGAGCACCGAGCCGGCCCCGCCGCCGATGGCCACCAGTAACCAGATCAATTCACGCCTGCTGCCGGCGCGGACCAGGGTTCAGGCCCACACACCGCGCCGTTCCAGGGTGCGCTCCTCAATTGCGTGGTTGCGTGGTCTTGGTCAGCAGGTTCGCAGTCAAAGGCAGTATTCAGGAGCGGAAGCCTTGTTCGCGCAAAATCTTGTCGAGCCATTCCCGGTCATTATCCGACAAGGGGCCGGCCGGGTCTGCGCCGTAGTCCACATAGTTACAGTAGTAATCTTGCAGGTACAGGTCATGCACCATTTCACCCAACGGGAGAGTTGGTTCGGCATCATCGTCCAACAGTGGCACCGTGATGTCGGGGATGACGGACTGCAATAGGAATGGGTACAAAGCCGCCGCAGGGCGGTCTTGCCAGCGGCTGACCAGATTGCGATAGGGAGCGTCGCCGTCATACCCTTCCAGAGGCATTGGTCGGCCTACACGCACTAAGTCAATTTCAATCAGATGAGTGGCGCTTTCCAGAATCCGTTGCCTTTTGTCCAGATACTGTTCTCGGCCCGCTCCGGGGTTTTTGTTGGTCGGAGATAGAACTTCCAGGACCGTCACCGGCTTTCCCCGGCTTTGTTCCCGAATTTCAATGAACCACTCGCGCACCGTGTAGATTTCGGGCAGCACAACGGTTACCGCCCGTGTATCCTCGCTATCAGGATGAGCGCCGCTGATTCGCGGGGCTTCCTGCCTTGAAATCGTCAGGTCTGGCCTGGCATACCGCGCCGGTGGTTCTTCCGCCGGGTTTTGCCCAATAGCGACTCGCTCTTCCATAATGACTGAATACTTGAAAGGCAGCCGTCGCCGGAGAAAAGACTTCATCGCAGCAATCAAACTATTGTGAACCTCCGGCCACAACCCCCGTGTTTCCAGATATGGATTCATGCCCGGAAATGGATTGGTGAATGGATTTTCCATCAGTGCGGTCTCCTTTACAACTCAGCCGAAAACCACGTCACGGTGGGCAGTCGGAGTCCAATTGAGCAAACCGCCCTAACCGGAATAATCCCACATCGTGCGCCGTCGCCCCGTGCTCGGCAAGATCAGCCATAATCTCGCCCACCACGCTGCAGAACTTGAAGCCGTGGCCGGAGAAGCCGGCGGCGACCGAAACTTGGGGATGTTCGGGGAGGGTGTCGATGATGAAGTGTTCGTCCGGGGTATTGGTGAAGATGCAGGTTTTCAGTGCCAGGGTTGGGCCGGCGGCTTCCGGGAAGTAGCGTTCCGTGAAGTCCCGCAGCGCCGCTTCGTCTTGTGCGTTGGGTTCCCGATCCATCGTGTCCGGGTCCACCTGCTCGCGGAAGTGGTTGAACAATCCCAGCTTGAACCCCGGCATACCGTAGGCGGGGAAGCCGTAGAACCGACCTTCAGCTACTTCCACTCCGAAGACCGGGAAGGTAGCCGGCTGGAACAATTCCGGGCGGTGTGGCGCGAACCAGCCCAGCACCTGGCGTTCGGGCCGGGCGTGTGCGGCGATTTCCGGCACAACTTTGCCGGCCCAGGCGCCGGCGGTGATAATCAGATTGCGGGCGGTGTAGGTGTCTTTATCCGTATGGACGATGACGCCGCCGGACGCGGTGGGTTCCCAATCCAGGGCTGCCTCTCGACCATGCACTTCGGCGCCGAGAGCCAGAGCGGCAGCGACGTGGGATATGATGCACCGCTCCGACAGCAGGAACCCGCCGTTCGGTTCGTACAGCAACTCGGCCTCTTCCGGCAGGTTGTAGCCGGGCCATTCCTGATTGACCTGCGGCCCGCTCAACAATCGGTGCGGCAGATTGTGCAGCCGCACCGTTGCCAGCGAACCTTCCAGCAGCCGATTGGCGCCGACCCCACCGCGCAGGCAGCCGGTATTGATCAGCAGACGTTCGCCGGCCACGTTCTCCAGTTGGTGCCAGAGTTCGTATGCCCGTAACAGCAGGGGCACGTAGGACGGGTCTTCATGGTAGGCCAGCCGAATCATGCGGCTAATGCCGTGGGACGAACCCAGCTCGTTGGGCACGTCATATTGCTCCAGCCCCAGCACGCTCCAGCCGCGCCGGGCCAAGTGATAAACGGCGGCGCTGCCCATGCCGCCGACGCCGATGACAATGGCATCAAACTCGCGCATCTGATTGAGCCGTCCGGGTTAGGCCCGGGGCAGCGGCGCGCCCGGCGTCGTCATGCGCAGGCTGTATACCGACGTGCGGGCGGTGAACAGCATGGTGCGAAAGTCGGGGCCGCCAAAGGCGCAGTTGGCTGGAACTTCGGGCACCCGAATGATGCCCAGCTGCTCGCCGTCGGGAGCAAAGACCCATACCCCGCCGGAGCCGGTGCAATAGACCCGTCCCTCAGCATCCACCTTCATGCCGTCGGGCACACCATCTTCGGCGGAGGCCATGCTGCCGAAGATGCGGCTGTTGCTGAGCGAGCCGGCGGCGGCCACGTCGTAAGCCTGAATGAACTGGTTTGGCTTGATCTCCCCATCCCAATACTGGTCCGGTCGTTCGCCGAGTTTTCGGGTGTTGGACACGTAGAGCACCGACTCATCGGGCGAGAAGGCGATGCCGTTGGGGAAGTCGATGTCGTGGGCGGACATTTCCACCGTGCCGTCGGGGGCAATCCGGTGGATGGTGCCGGGGAACTCGATCTCCTGCTCTTCCTCCGGAACGCGGCCGCTGGGGTTGGTGAAGAAAATGCTGCCATCGCTACGGCACACGATGTCGTTGGGGCGATGGAACCGCTTGCCGTCCCAGCGGTCGGCGACCACGTTGATGGTGCCGTCGGCTTCCATGCGGGAAATGCGGCGGTTGTCGCCTTCGCACATCAGCAGCCGGCCCTGGAGGTCAAAGGTGATGCCGTTGGTGCCGCCGCTGGGTTCCCGAATGATGTCAGGAGCGCCGCCGGCGGGAGACATACGGTGAATGACCGGCGGTTCCCGTCGCAAGTCGACGAACAGCCAGTAACCGTCGGGATGCCACACCGGGCCCTCGGTGAATGCGAAGCCGGTGGCCAGCAGTTGCGCCTCCTGGCCGGGTTCTACGATGCTGTCAAGATTATCAGGCATGATTTGCCTCCTGTAGAGAGGGGAGTTGGGAGGGATTATTCAGCCGCACAAGTCATGGTCGGATAACGGGCGGTATCCCGAAATCCATGCCCATGAAACCGAATGCTGACTTGAGATGGTCCGATTCACATCGCTTGAGCTGTGCTGGGGTGAAAGTTAGATCTTTCTTATGATTCCATACGACATCTTTTAGTGCCTTGACGTCCTTAATGTGATCGGTCTTGGAACCTGAAGTTTTGAAAGACACAAAGCCCTCGTACAACCGTACATCGCGCTGGATACCGCAATTAGCCAGTGCCTGTAACAGATAGCCAGCGGCAAGAATCATAGAGGGTGCAGCATATCTGTACCAATCGCGCCGTTCTTCATTTTTCCAGTCACAGGCCCGAGGTGTGGGATTGCCATCCTTGTTGAAGGTCACCGAGAGAGGAGCCTCAAGCACCAAGTTTAGCGGCGAGGGAGCATTCTGTTGGGCTTCCCACTTCGCGAGCTTTACCAACTTACCAAACGAAACCATTGTGGGCTGACAATCGCCCTTCAGAACACCGCATGATATCGCTTTTTCCCCGAAACCAAGGTCAATGAACAGCCACTCGCCGTTTCGCTTGTCAATTTCGCTGGCGTGTCCTGCTCTAATGTGCATTTCCATGTCGGCCATCCTTCGCTAATATCTGCGCTTCTCTTTTTTGAACAACTCTCAATCGCGGGTCGACCAAGTATCAAGAAGGCAAATGCGCCAGGTACTGGTCGGCGAAGTCCATGCCCACCAGGTCGCTGAACGCGGTCATTAGCCGGTGGGTGATTGGGCCGGGCACTGCGCCGTCGCCAACCGGAGCGCCGTTGATTGCGGACACCGGGCAGATGCACAGGCTGGTGGAAGTCAGGAAAGCCTCATCGGCAGTGTAGGCGTCGTAGAGGTCGATGTCGCACTCTGCGGTGGGAATGCCCAGGCCGCCGGCCAGTTCCAGGGTCTGGTTGCGCGTAATGCCTTCCAGCACGTACTGCGATTTGGGAGTCAGCGCGACGCCGTCCTTGACCACGAAGATGTTGCTGCCGCGACCTTCGGTAAGGTTTCCGAACTCGTCCAGCAGGATGGCCCAGGATTGCGGGTCCTCGCCGTGCGCTTCCAGTTCACCCAATATCAGGTTGAGATAGTTGTGTGTCTTGGCGCGGGGACTGAGGAAACGAGGCGGGATGCGCGGCACCGACGGCGTGCTGACTCGTGCGCCGTCGCGGTACAGGAGGGCGCGGCTGGCAAAGGGGATGGCGTGGCTCTCAATAAGGATGGTGGGGGTGAGGCCGCCAACGCGGTCGGGAGATTCTACCCCCCGGCTGATGCGCTGCATAACCCACATATCCTGGCCGGCCGGCAGCAGCGGATAGTTTTGGGCAACGACTGCTTCCGTGGCGGCGGTCATCTCGGCCTTGCTCAGCGGCACTTCGATGCGTAGGTAGCGCAGCGAGTTGTACAGGCGGTCGATGTGGCGGTCGAGGCGGAACGTCTGGCCGCCGAAGGTGCGGGTGGCGTCAAACACGGCGTCGCCATACAGAAAGCCGCGGTCGTAGATGGAGATACCAACCTGATCCACCGGCATCATTTCGCCGTTGAAATACACCACCATTGCGTCCGGCATTGTCGAAACCTCCCGTTTCATCCTGTTCATCTTGTTTATCCATGCAAATTACCGCAAATTACCCGGCGTCTTTGCGTCGTATCTCGAACCCGGCCTGCTCTTCCATGGGCAGCACGATGGCGGCGCTGTCCAAATCTCCCAACCCTTGCTCAACCGCCTCGCCCAGCAGCCGATACGCCAGGTCGCCGCCGGGGATGGGGGTATCGAGGTCACGGGCCATTTCCCGGATGAGGCCCAGGTCTTTCAGGAAGACACGCAGCTGCGTGCGGATGCCGTCGAAATCCCGATCCAGCATCGCCGGCGCATTGCGTCCCAGCACGAAACTCTGGCCCCAACCGGAGTTGACCAGCTCGAAAACCAGCGCCGGATCTGCGCCCGATTTGGCGCCCAGCAGCATCGCTTCGGCGGCGGCAACCATGTGGACGCCGACCAGCAGCTGATTGACCAGCTTGGCCGCGGTCCCACTGCCGGTTGGCCCGACGTGGCGGACGACCGCCCCCATGATGTCGAAGGCCGGCAGCGCTTTGTCATACGCTTCCTTTGGCCCGCCCACCATGATGGTCAGCGTGCCGTCGGTGGCGCGTTCGGTGCCCCCGCTGATGGGCGCATCCAGAAACCTGGCGCCGCGGGACTCGGCGGCGGCGGAGCAGGCTTTGGACGTTGCCGCCCCCACCGTGCTGTGGTCAACGATGATTTGGCCGGGGCGAGCGTTGGCCAGTACGCCGCCTTCGCCCAGCAGCACCGTTTCGCAGGTGGTCACATCGGGCAGGCAGGCCAGCACGATTTCGCAGGTGGCCGCAACTGCGGCGGCCGACGTGGCCGCGGTGGCGCCGGCGTCGGCGATCTGCCGCACCTTCTCCTGGCTACGGTTATGCACCGTCAGGTCATAGCCGGCGCGCAGCAGGTTGTAGGCCATGGGCAACCCCATGCGGCCCAGTCCGATGAAACCAATCTTGGTGGTCAAGTTGTCAACTCCTCAAACGGGTTCGTCAACCACGGCCACCAGGCGGGCGACGAAAGTTTTGACCCGCGGTCGGTAGCGCACAATCCAAATATCGCTCTCTTGTCCGTGATAGAAATTGCGGTGGAACCTTTCCGCTATGTTGAACTCGGTGAGCCAGTATGGCTGACCGGTATTGGTGCGCAATAGCTTGGCAAGGTTCTTTAGCGCGCCATGGCTGTCGTAAGGTCGGTTTTGCCTGAGGGCGACGGCTATCATAGCGTGGGCGGCTGCGCCCCACAGCATTTCCGACCCTTTTAGCGCCTTGCCAGCGTCAAATTCAGCGCCTGATTCATCCAGCAAATCCAACGCTATTTGTGAGTGTTCCGGTATCGGCAGCGTTGGTAGGGTCATCGGATTAGCCCGCCACTTCCTGCACCGTACCGATGAACTCGTGCGCTACCCGCCGGGCCCAGTGGGTATCACCATCCTCAATTCGGAGATAACCGGAGCGAACCAGATTCGGATACCCTTCCGCTGCGCCATACGAACTGAGCAGGACCTCGCCGACTCGCTCATCCATTTTAGCTACCTTCTCCACCACGGGGTAGAGGTCATCCCCGTCATAAGCCCATCCGTTTTGGTCGGCCACGGCTTTGAGGGTATGCGTAATCGCCTGCCACAGATGTTCCGTGGCCGCCAGCGCGTTGGCGTTTTCAAACTCCCGGTCCGCGGCGTCCAGGTAGTCCTGCGCGGTTTTCAGCTCCTTGTGCGTCAGCATATCGCCTCCCAAGCATAAAGCGGCCTGATCGGATTGTGCCGCCAATGCCAGAACCGTGTCAATGAACTCCCGCGCCAGCCGGCCCGCCCGGTGCGTATCGCCGTACTCAAACCGGAAATACTCGGCGCGAACCAGACCAGGATGGCCTTCTGCGGCGGCGTATATCCCCTTGAGGATGTCTCCAACCTGCCCATCCCCATCGGCCAGTTTCTGCACCAGTGGAAACAGGTCAGACCCGTCATACGACCAGCCCTTTGCTTCGGCGATGGCCGTCAGCGTATGCGTGATAGCCGTCCCTAGATGTTCCGTAGCCGCCAGCGCGTTGGCGTTTTCAAACTCCCGGTCGGCGGCGTCCAGACAATCCTGCGTGGTTTGTAACTGCTCCTGCGTCAACATCGCACCACACCCTTCCGGCGGTTAGGATGCAGTTAGCATAACGCAGCAAGCCAGCCGGCGGCAACGACACTGCCCGCCAAGACCTGTGCACCAAAAGTTACCGCTCCCAATCACTTCCCCGCAAATCGGCGTTGGGATGTGTAATTCGGAACGGAGCGCCGGGGTTGCGCTCCAAATGCAGCGTTGGCAGGTTGGTGAGGCCGTCAGACACGCCCTTTCGGCTTTTGTCTCGTAGTTTTAGATAAGCCCTTCCGCCAGCGCTGCGGCTTCTATCACGTCCCAGCCGTCGTCGATGCCGGGTACCAGCCGGTCGCAGGCCTCTGCCTTCAGCACGGCCCGACCAACGGCGTCGCTGTCGTCAACGGACACCAGCGTCGAGGTGAATTCGGCAGCATCGCTGGCGGCCAGGTCGGAGCGGGCGGTGAAGCAGCAATGGCTGTATCCTGGGCTGGTCCACAATACCCGCAGGGCAGTTGGGTCGATGCCGTCGTCGGGTTGCAGCGTATCCAGAACGCGCCCGCTGACAGCGCCAGCGTCATATTCCTTGGCCAGAACGCGGGCCACCACGTCGAGTTCATCCGATGCGCGCACCGGCAAGCGCTGGTCGTAGAAGTCAGCGGAGGCGAGGTCGGTTGAGGGTTTGATGCCGAGTTGTTTCAGAAAATGCACCGGGAGCAGTCCGGCCTGCACCGAGTTGCGCGCGCCCAGCGCAAACCGGGCGCCGGGCAAATCTTCCACCGTGCGAATGGGCGAGTCGGCGCGGACGATGAAGTTGGTGGTGAAATCGATGTCCACGTCCCGCATTGCAATCACCGGGACGCCATTGGGGAAGGCGCGGCGCATCTTGACGTGGGACAATGGGCCGTTCCAGGCGACATCGACCTCACCGCGCACGAAGGCGTCTACCATCTGGTCATAGCCGGAGTACAGCACCCAGTCGAACTCGATGCCGCGCCGTTGAAACACGGTTTCCAACGCCCGGCAAAGGTCCAGGTGGGACGTGGAACCGGTTGCTCCTAACCGTATCATGATCATCACCTCAGGTGCAGCGAGTGGCTGCCTGTCCACTTGGGGCGCGGTGCAAGTCGGCGCGAGGGCACCGGTGGCGCCAGTTTATCACCGGGCATAGACACCGCCAACCGCAGCCGGTACGTCGCTGACGGCAACTGCCGGGTGGCCCAAGTTGCCCCGGTTGGCCCGGTGCGCTAATCTGTCTGCGCTCAAGTGGTTTAGCATCGGGAGGGACGCATTATGGTGACGGCAACGCAGCGCAGGATCCGGGGCAAGGAACGCCAGGACATTGCCGACGAACTGGAGCGGCGCGTGGCCGGCGAGGTGCGCTTTGACCCGTACTCCCGCCTGCTCTACAGCACCGATGCCAGCATCTACCAGATGGAGCCCATCGGCGTAGTCATTCCGCGCACCGTTGCGGACGTGCAGGCGGTGGTGGAGTTTGCGGCGACGGAAGGCATCCCGGTGCTGCCCCGTGCCGGCGGCACCAGCCTGGCCGGCCAGACCGTCAACCACGCCATCGTGATGGACTTCAGCAAGTATCTCAACAAGGTGCTGGAGGTCAACGCCGAGGAACAATGGGCGCGGGTTGAGCCCGGCATCATCCTGGAGCAGTTGACCAAGCAGGTGGCTTCCCACGGCCTGCAATACGCCCCCGATCCCACGACGGCAAACCGGGCCTGCGTAGGCGGCGGCATCGGCAACAACACCTGCGGCGCGCACTCGGTCATCTACGGCAAGACCCTGGACCACATCCGGGAACTGGACGTCATTCTTTCGGACGGTTCTGCCGCCCACTTTGGAGCGTTGAGCGCATCCGAACTGGAAGCCCGGCTCAGCGGCGGCGGGCTGGAGGGCGACATCTACCGGGGTGTGCTGCGGATCGCGCGCGAGCAGAAGGAGGAGATTGACCGCACCTACGCCAAGATTCAGCGCCGGGTGAGCGGCTACAACCTCGACGAGTTCATTCTGGACGACGACCGAAACAACGGCCCGGTGAACCTGGCGCGGATGGTGGTGGGTTCGGAAGGCACACTATGCGTGGTAACTGAAGCCAAGGTCAACCTGGTGCAGCGGCCCACCATGACCGCGTTGTCGGTGCTGCACTTCCGCAGCGTTTTCGACGCCTGCGAAGCCACCATGCGGGTGCTGCAACACGATCCATCATCAGTTGAAATGATTGACAAAATGGTTCTGGACCGGTGTCGCGAAGCGTTGGGGCAGTCGCGGCTGTTGTCCTTCATTGAAGGCGATCCGGGGGCCATGCTGATCGTCGAGTTCTACGGGGAATCGGACGCCGAGTTGCAGGGCAAGATGGACGCCCTCAAGTCCGACATCGGGTTGGCCTACGCCTGCGCCAACATTTCTGACCGGGCCGGCCAAGCCGCCGTCTGGAGTGTGCGTAAGGGTGGTCTGGGCTTGCTGATGAGCATCCGCGGGGACGCTAAACCCATTCCCTTCGTGGAAGACCCAGCCGTTGACCCATCAGTAATGGGCGACTTCGTGCGTCGGTTCGACGAGATTGTAGCCGATCACGGGACCACCGCCGGTTACTACGGCCACGCCGCCGTGGGCTGTCTCCACATCCGCCCCATGATCAGCCTCAAAAGTCAGGATGGCGTGGACAAGATGGTATCCATCGGCGACGCGGTGTCCGACCTGATCAAGGAGTTTGGCGGCTCCATGAGCGGCGAACACGGCGACGGCATCGTGCGCGGGGTCTGGACCCGCAAGATGTTTGGAGACCAGATCTACAACGCCTTCCGTGAACTGAAGCATACCTGGGATCCCAAAGACATAATGAATCCCGGCAAGATTATTGACACCCCGCCGATGACCGAGAACCTCCGCTACGGGCCAACCTACCAACCCATCGCTCTGGAAACCACGCTGGACTTCACGTCGGACTTTGGCTACTCCGGCGCGGTTGAAATGTGCAATGGCATGGGAGCGTGCCGCAAACTGGACGGGACGATGTGCCCGTCGTTCATGGCGACGCGAGACGAGGAGCATTCCACCCGCGGACGCGCCAACCTCCTGCGGGCGGCGCTGTCGGGACGTATGCCGGAAGGCGCTGAGGGTTCCATCACCGACCAGCGGCTGCATCAGGCGCTGGATTTGTGCCTCGAATGCAAGGCGTGCAAGGCGGAGTGCGAGTCCGGTGTGGACATGGCCAAGCTAAAGTACGAGTTTCTGAATCAGTATCATCAGAAACACGGTGTGCCGCTGCGGTCGCGGCTGTTTGCGAATGTCAACAGTCTGAATAAGCTGGGCAGCCGCTATGCGCCGGTGACCAACTGGCTGGCCGGCACCGGAATTGGCCGGGCGTTCGCGTCTGCCATGCTGGGTATCAGTGGGCAACGGAAGCAGCCGCCATTCGCGCGACAGGCGCTCCCTGATTGGTTTGCACAGCGGCAACGCCGGGATACGGCGCCGGCGAAATACGGTACGGTCGCCCTCTACAATGATACGTTTATGAACTACAACTATCCGGAAATAGGCATCGCCGCCGTGGAGTTGCTGGAAGCCGGCGGATACGGCGTTGAGCTGGTCAACGGCGGGTGTTGCGGCCGGCCCATGATTTCCAAGGGTTTGCTGGATCAGGCTCGTCAGCAAGCCCGCGAAAACCTGGCTCCGCTGGTGGCCTTTGCCAACCGTGGAGTACCCATCATTGGCTGTGAACCCAGTTGTCTGCTCACGCTCCGTGACGAATATCCGGATTTCATCCCCGGCGCAGAGGCCAAACTGGTGGCGGACAATTCGTTCCTGATTGACGAATTCCTGGCCAATGCCCAGGCTGAGCGCCGGCTGGATCTGGACTTTTCCGACCTGACCAAGCGGGTGCTGTTCCACGGGCACTGTCATCAGAAGGCGCTGGTCGGCACCGCCAACTCGCTGTCAGCGCTCGGAATGCCGCCGGGCTACGAGGTGGAATTGATCAACGCCGGTTGCTGCGGGATGGCCGGGTCGTTCGGCTTCGAGAAGGAGCACTACGACATTTCGATGCAGATTGGCGGGCTTTCGCTCTTCCCGGCCATCGAAGCCAAACCGGATTGGGAAGTGGCGGTGATGGGTGTTTCCTGTCGCCAACAGGTCGAACACGGCACCGGTCGCCGCGCTCGCCATCTGGTCGAGGTGCTGCGGGACGCCGTCGTATAGCAGAGGTTCAACTAGCGAAGTTCAACGCATCAGGGCCGGCGCGGCCGGGCACAAAACGGCCCTCGGATGGCTGTTGCCCAGGCGACGTTGCAAATCAGAGCAATGGTGCGCCGACTGGTAAGCGGCTTGATGCAGACGGTGCATCGCCAAGACAACCTGGGCGGTATCTGCGAAGTTCCGACCTGCGACAGCAACGTGGGCAGCGAGGATTGGCGAACCGAGTTCCGGAGCAGCGAACGTTTGAGCCTGGTATGACGCGGCGCTCAATGCCACAATCCGGTCGAGGGCATCGCCGGTGGTCTGCAGGGCGGGCGGGCTGGCGTCTTTGAAGACCAGGGCATCGGCGGAATCGTCGCCGAAACCGATGATGATGTCCTGGTTCGGAAGCAGCGCTACGGTCGCCAGCTGAGTGCGGTTGTTGTGATGGGTTGGATCGTAATCCCCGTCCGCTACTATACGCAGGTGGCGCTCACCCGGATCGTAGCGCAACGATTTCCAGGTGAACTCCACCCAACGGGATTCGCCCGGTTCCAGGGTTATTGAGCGTTGGTACATTTCCGCCAGATGGGTAGCATCAGTCGCGTCTTCCAATGTCAATGTCCCGCGTCCCTGGGACGGACCGAGATTACGCACCAGGGCCGCAATCGGAATCCATTCGCCTTGCACGAATGGGCGACCGATGTCAGGGACGGTGATGTTCTCCACCGCAAAGTCTGCGAGTGGCGCGAGCAGAACCAGGTTGAAAACCTGTGACGCTAACGGGGGGTCGCCGGGACTCTCACTGGGTATGATTACTCTGAAAGCGTGGGTTCCCGGTGTATAACGACTGGTCCGCCACTCGAACCTCGCGAGCGCAGTTTCACCAGGGGCGACGCGCGGCCGGCGCGTTTCCGGTTGTTTGTCGGCAGATGGGTAGTGCAGGGTAACGGGGACATTGACGGCCAGCGGCCCATCGTTGCGCACCGCAACCGTGATTTCAACCGGGGTTCCCACCATTGGCGCATCCGGAGTTGACGAGATGTTTGTGATCGCCGCTGCCAAAGGCGCCCGCGCCAGCTCAACCCGCACGGCGGCGCCCCTATCCAAAAGCGCCTGCGCCAGCATCAACTCAAAAACCCGCTCGGCGCTTACATCACTGCCTATCACTACTCGGAAAGAATGAGTCCCGGGCCGGTAATTGCCGGTAAGCCACTCGAATGTCGCCAACCCCGTTTCGCCCGACCCAACCCGCGGCCGGCGCGTCTCCGGCTGTTTGCCGGCAGACGGGTAGTGCAGGGTAATTGGAACATTGACGCCCACCGGCCCATCGTTGCGCACCGCAACCATGATTTCAACCGGGGTTCCCACCATTGGCGCGTCCGGAGTTGACCAGACTTTCGTAATTGTGGCCGCCAAGGGCGCAACCGTCAGTTCGACTTGCACGTCGTCGGCAGTTCTCCCGGTGGTAATGTTGCCGTCACTGACCAATGCCGCCCGCAGCGTATGTACACCGACCGGATAATTGCCGGTGCTCCACACGAACGCCGCCGTTGCCTGTCCCCCCGCAGCAACTCGCGGCGACCGTCGTTCCGGCGCTTTGTCTGCGGATGGAAAAGTAAGTTCAATCGGAACGGGGATGGCCACCGGCCCGTTGTTGCGAACTTGAACCAGAATCTCCACCGGCTGCCCTTGCACCGCCGTGTCGGCGGGATTGGATGCTATGGAGAGTATCTCGGCATCAAAAGGCGCCAGTGTCAGCTCAACCCGCACATCGGCGCTCGTATTCCCCTCGGTAACATTGTCAACTCCGGTCAACGTAGCCCGCAGGGTCTGCTCCCCAACGGAATAATCACCCGTCTTCCACACAAAGTTAACCGTCTCCGTTGCGCCCGGCAGCACGCGGGGCGACCGTCGTTCCGGCGCTTTGTCTGCGGATGGAAAAGTGAGTTCGACCGGCACATTTATGGCAGCTCTCCCGTTGTTGCGAACTTGAACCAGAATCTCCACCGGTTGCCCCTGCACCGCCGTGTTGGCGGGATTGGACGTTATGGAGAGTATCTCGGCATCCAAGGGCGCCAGTGTCAGCTCAACCCGCACAGCGGCGCTCGTATTCCCCTCGGTAACATTGTCAACTCCGGTCAACGTAGCCCACAGCGTATGCTCCCCGACGGAATAATCACCCGTCTTCCACACAAAGTTAACCGTCTCCGTTGCGCCCGGCAGCACGCGCGGCGACCGTAGTTCCGGCGCTTTGTCTGCGGATGGAAAAGTAAGTTCGACCGGCACATTGATGGCGGCTCTGCCGTTGTTGCGAACTTGAACCAGAATCTCCACCGGCTGCCCCTGCACCGCGGTGTTGGCGGGATTGGACGTTATGGAAAGAATCTCGGCATCCAAGGGCGCCAGTGTCAGCTCAACCCGCACATCGGCGCTCGTACTCCCCTCGGTAACATTGTCAACTCCGGTCAACGTAGCCCACAGCGTATGCTCCCCGACGGAATAATCACCCGTCTTCCACACAAAGTTAACCGTCTCCGTTGCGCCCGGCAGCACGCGCGGCGACCGTAGTTCCGGCGCTTTGTCTGCGGATGGGAAAGTGAGTTCAATTGGAACAGGGATGGCCACCGGCCCGTTGTTGCGAACTTGAACCAGAATCTCCACCGGCTGCCCCTGTACCGCGGTGTCGGCGGGATTGGATGCTATGGAGAGTATCTCGGCATCCAAGGGCGCCAGTGTCAGCTCAACCCGCACATCGGCGCTCGTATTCCCCTCGGTAACATTGTCAACTCCGGTCAACGTAGCCCGCAGGGTCTGCTCCCCGACGGAATAATCACCAGTCTTCCACACAAAGTTAACCGTCTCCGTTGCGCCCGGCAGCACGCGGGGCGACCGTCGTTCCGGCGCTTTGTCCGGCGATGGAAAAGTAAGTTCAATCGGAACAGGGATGGCCACCGGCCCGTTGTTGCGAACTTGAACCAGAATCTCCACCGGTTGTCCTTGCACCGCAGTGTTGGCGGGATTGGACGTTATGGAGAGTATCTCGGCATCCACAGGCGCAGTTGTCAGCTCAACCCGCACATCGGCGCTTGTATTCCCCTCGGTAACATTGCCAACTCCGGTCAACGTAGCCCGCAGGGTCTGCTCCCCGACGGAATAATCACCCGTCTTCCACGCAAAGTTAACCGTCTCCGTTGCGCCCGGCAGCACGCGGGGCGACCGTCGTTCCGGCGCTTTGTCTGCGGATGGAAAAGTGAGTTCAATCGGAACAGGGATGGCCACCGGCCCGTTGTTGCGAACTTGAACCAGAATCTCCACCGGCTGCCCCTGCACCGCGGTGTTGGCGGGATTGGACGTTATGGAAAGAATCTCGGCATCCAAGGGCGCCAGTGTCAGCTCAACCCGCACATCGGCGCTTGTATTCCCCTCGGTAACATTGTCAACTCCGGTCAACGTAGCCCGCAGCGTATGCTCCCCAACGGAATAAGCACCCGTCTTCCACACAAAGTTAACCGTCTCCGTTGCGCCCGGCAGCACGCGGGGCGACCGTCGTTCCGGCGCTTTGTCCGGCGACGGAAAAGTAAGTTCAATTGGAACAGGGATGGCCACCGGCCCGTTGTTGCGAACTTGAACCAGAATCTCCACCGGCTGCCCTTGCACCGCGGTGTTGGCGGGATTGGATGCTATGGAGAGTATCTCGGCATCCAAGGGCGCCAGTGTCAGCTCAACCCGCACATCGGCGCTCGTACTCCCCTCGGTAACATTGTCAACTCCGGTCAACGTAGCCCGCAGCGTCTGCTCCCCAACGGAATAAGCACCCGTCTTCCACACAAAGTTAACCGTCTCCGTTGCGCCCGGCAGCACGCGGGGCGACCGTCGTTCCGGCGCTTTGTCCGGCGACGGAAAAGTAAGTTCAATCGGAACAGGGATGGCCACCGGCCCGCTGTTGCGAACTTGAACCAGAATCTCCACCGGCTGCCCCTGCACCGCGGTGTCGGCGGGATTGGACGTTATGGAGAGTATCTCGGCATCCAAGGGCGCCAGTGTCAGCTCAACCCGCACATCGGCGCTCGTATTCCCCTCGGTAACATTGCCAACTCCGGTCAACGTAGCCCGCAGGGTCTGCTCCCCAACGGAATAATCACCCGTCTTCCACACAAAGTTAACCGTCTCCGTTGCGCCCGGCAGCACGCGGGGCGACCGTCGTTCCGGCGCTTTGTCTGCGGATGGAAAAGTAAGTTCAATTGGAACAGGGATGGCCACCGGCCCGTTGTTGCGAACTTGAACCAGAATCTCCACCGGTTGCCCCTGTACCGCCGTGTTGGCGGGATTGGACGTTATGGAGAGTATCTCGGCATCCAAGGGCGCCAGTGTCAGCTCAACCCGTACATCGACGCTCGTATTCCCCTCGGTAACATTGCCAACTCCGGTCAACGTAGCCCGCAGGGTCTGCTCCCCAACGGAATAATCACCAGTCTTCCACACAAAGTTAACCGTCTCCGTTGCGCCCGGCAGCACTCGCGGCGACCGTCGTTCCGGCGCTTTGTCACACAAAGTTAACCGTCTCCGTTGCGCCCGGCAGCACTCGCGGCGACCGTCGTTCCGGCGCTTTGTCGGAGGATGGAAAAGTGAGTTCGACCGGCACATTTATGGCAGCTCTCCCGTTGTTGCGAACTTGAACCAGAATCTCCACCGGTTGCCCCTGCACCGCCGTGTTGGCGGGATTGGACGTTATGGAGAGTATCTCGGCATCCAAGGGCGCCAGTGTCAGCTCAACCCGCACATCGGCGCTCGTACTCCCCTCGGTAACATTGTCAACTCCGGTCAACGTAGCCCACAGCGTATGCTCCCCAACGGAATAATCACCCGTCTTCCACACAAAGTTAACCGTCTCCGTTGCGCCCGGCAGCACGCGCGGCGACCGTCGTTCCGGCGCTTTGTCCGGCGACGGAAAAGTAAGTTCAATCGGAACAGGGATGGCCACCAGCCCGTTGTTGCGAACTTGAACCAGAATCTCCACCGGTTGCCCCTGCACCGCGGTGTCGGCGGGATTGGATGCTATGGAGAGTATCTCGGCATCCACAGGCGCAGTTGTCAGCTCAACCCGTACATCGGCGCTCGTATTCCCCTCGGTAACATTGCCAACTCCGATCAGCGTAGCCCGCAGGGTCTGCTCCCCGACGGAATAATCACCCGTCTTCCACGCAAAGTTAACCGTCTCCGTTGCGCCCGGCAGCACGCGGGGCGACCGTCGTTCCGGCGCTTTGTCTGCGGATGGAAAAGTGAGTTCAATCGGAACAGGGATGGCCACCGGCCCGTTGTTGCGAACTTGAACCAGAATCTCCACCGGCTGCCCCTGCACCGCGGTGTCGGCGGGATTGGACGTTATGGAAAGAATCTCGGCATCCAAGGGCGCCAGTGTCAGCTCAACCCGCACATCGGCGCTCGTACTCCCCTCGGTAACATTGTCAACTCCGGTCAACGTAGCCCACAGCGTATGCTCCCCGACGGAATAATCACCCGTCTTCCACACAAAGTTAACCGTCTCCGTTGCGCCCGGCAGCACGCGCGGCGACCGTCGTTCCGGCGCTTTGTCCGGCGACGGAAAAGTAAGTTCAATCGGAACAGGGATGGCCACCGGCCCGTTGTTGCGAACTTGAACCAGAATCTCCACCGGTTGCCCTTGCACCGCGGTGTCGGCGGGATTGGATGCTATGGAAAGAATCTCGGCATCCAAGGGCGCCAGTGTCAGCTCAACCCGCACATCGGCGCTTGTATTCCCCTCGGTAACATTGCCAACTCCGGTCAACGTAGCCCGCAGGGTCTGCTCCCCAACGGAATAATCACCAGTCTTCCACACAAAGTTAACCGTCTCCGTTGCGCCCGGCAGCACGCGGGGCGACCGTCGTTCCGGCGCTTTGTCGGAGGATGGAAAAGTGAGCTCGACCGGCACATTGATGGCGGCTCTGCCGTTGTTGCGAACTTGAACCAGAATTGTGACCGGCTGCCCTTGCAGCGCGGTGCTCGGTGGGTCGGACGTCACGGAGATTATCTCGGTGTCCATTTGCAACGTGACGGCGGTGGCCGCAGTGATGGTGCGGCCAGCGATTTCCGCCGAGGCGCGGAAGGTGTAAGTACCCGGAGTCAGGCCGCCCGTGCGCCATTCAATCTGGCGTGTGATTGATTGGTGTGGGCGGACGCTCGGGTTCCAACGCTCATCCCGTCGTGATTCCCCGGGGAATTCAAGCCATAACGGGATATTGGAAGCGCTGTTTTCAGGATTGAGGACAGTAACATCAACCCATACCGGTTCACCAACATAGGCCGGGGATGGCGTTGCCACTACTGAGAGCAGTTCAGCGTCGGTGTATGGCCCGCGAACTGTTACGGTGGCGGCGCCGGACGTAGCCACGGCATCCGGAACGTCCGCTACGGAAGCCACGACTCTCAGGTCGTAGTCGCGCAACTCCGCATTGGCCGGGATGCGCCACGTTAGGGTGATGTCACGGGTTTCGCCGGGCAATAGGCGCATTGCGGAGACCAGTGCGCCCTGAACCTGCACTCCGTCTAAACTGAGATTCGCCACAACGTCAACAACAGCCTCGCCGGCATTTTCCAATTCGGCGATTAGGGCAACCTTATCATCCTTCCCGAATATGACCACTGATGGTGATGCCACGAGATTAGTGAGCGATAATGCGATATTGGGTTGTCGCAGCGTGACTGTTCTCGTCTGCTCACTGCCGCCAGCACGCACTCGCAGCAGATACACTCCCTCCTTCTCATCCCTCGAGCTATCCCAAGTCAATGTTGCCTCGCCAGCTTCGCCGGGTTCAATCGGCTCCGTGGTTACCGTATTAACCGGAGTGGTGCCGGAGTCAATGAACAACTCCACCTGCACCTTCAGGCTGGTTTGGCCAGTGTTCTTTACTAAAATCTTTACCGGGACGTTATCCCCAACCAATGCCACCACCGGAGCAGATACGTCCACGATATTGACCTCGAGCTCCGGCCCCCGCACCACCACGGTTTTGCTCCTCCTGGCGCTGGAGGCAGCCGCCAAGTCAGGATCAGACACTGACACCGTCAACTTGTGGCTTCCGAGGGCCAGGTCCGTCGGTATGTGCCACAAGAGTTCCAACCGCTGGAATTCGCCTGGTTGTAGAGTTCCGGTTCGTCCCTCGACAACGGTGGCTTCGTCGTCGTCAACGTGCAGCGCCGCCGGTATCGTGGTTTCAGCGTCGCCCCGATTCAACACGTAGGCGTAAATTATGGCGGACGATCCAATCACCAAATCGGCAGGGACAACCATGAAACCGGCGATTTGCGCGCCCTGGTTTCCTGGCGTAGTTGCGGGATAATTCGGGTCGAAGGCTGCAAGCAGCAATGCGTTGGCAACACGGCCACGGCGCGCGTCGTCCTGACTGATTTGCACATGAACGTCCGACAAGTCCCCGACGGTGATTGCTTCGCTGGACGAATGGGCATTGTTCGCTGCGTCGGACTCTGTAAATTCTGCCGGCGACCGTACCGAAACGGTCGCCTCAATCATCTCCCCTATTACCACCGGATGGTCGAGCAGCTGCCACGTGACGATAGGTTTGGTCATACCACCCGCCGGTATGGCACACCCCGACCGGCACGGGTCAATCCGGTCGTCAATAGCAGTCCCGCTTACTGATCCGGTGAGAGTTAGCCCGGCAGTAACGTCCTTATCGCAACTGTAGTTGAAGATTCGGTAGGTAATGAAGAGTGTATCCTCGCGCAAATAAATGGGCGGAGCTTTGAGACGCATCACATCTACATGGTCGTAAATGCCGTTCAACTCGACGCCCACATCGTCAACGCACTCACGGACGGAACTATCCGGCTGAAAAGCGGAGTGAAATAACTCGGCAACGAGAGTTATTTCGTCGTTGCCGTCGCTAACGTCTCCGGGAACCTCGGCCACTACCAGCAGGGGATATTCGCCAACTTTATTTCTATTCAGCCCAGCGGTGTCCCAAATCAGGTCAACGGTTTCGCTGGCGCCGGGCTGGATGACTGGAGTGTTGATAACGACCTTGGGCGTGGGCGTGCTGCCTGGCTCTGTCGGAGGATCAACAAACAGCGACACCGGCACGGACAGCGGGGCTTCGCCATCGTTGGCGACCGTGGCCGCGATGGTAATGCTTTGCCCAATGGCGGCGATGCTGTGGGAAGGTGTGACGCTGGTCAGGGCAACGTCAACCACCGGGTCGCGCAGGCTCACGGTGATGGGCCGCTCATCATTTGCGTCGCCGCCGCGCTCGGGCAGAGTGACCTTCACGCGAAACTCGTAAGCGCCGGCAGCGCGCTCCGAGCTGTCCCAATCGAGCGATACCGTCTGCGATGCGCCGGACGCCAGGTCGGCAACCGTTGCGGCGGCTATCTCAATCTCGTTATAGGTTGTCTTCGTCTCATTTAATTTGTCCTCAAGCAGCTGAACCGTTGCCAGGGCCACCGCATGGTTGCTTTGATTGACCAGTTCAGCGACGACCGCTACCGGCCGGCCAATCACGGCATCGTCGGGCGATTGCCGCACGTTGCTCAGGGCAATCTCGTTGTTCAAAGTCACGGTTACTGGAGCGCTGTCGTCAACATCGCTGGCAAAATCCGGCGAATTGACCGATACGTACAGTTCCTGGCTGCCTACATCTTGCCCGGCGGTGTCCCAGTCCAGAGTCGCGACTTCCGTGGCGTCAGCGGCGATGCTTGGGATGGCGGCGGTCGTCAGCGTTGCGGTGCCGTCGGAGTTATACAGACCGAAGGTCAGATTTTCCAGGGCAGATGGCCCGTGATTGAGCACCTGAGCGGATAGCAGGATGGTGTCGCCAATGACGCCGCTGGCATTGAGGGTGGCCTCGGTCATCGTTACCCAATTGCGCAGGATGATGTTGACCGACTGACGGTCGTTTGAATCGTCAGTGTCCCATTTCGTCGTGGCTGCCACCCGCAGGTCATATTGGGCTACGAAGCGACCGGTGGTATCCCAAACCAGGTCCAGCACCGCCGAGTTTCCGGCCGGCAGCGACGCAATGATTCCGGTTGCTAGCGGCTCGGTTTCACCACGAATTGTCATCGCCACGGCAACCTGCGCGGCGTCGTTTTCGCTGAGGTTCTCCACCGTCGCCCGGACAGTTACCGATGCATCCGCAAGGGGCGGCGGGTTCGCCACCACCACAGAGGTCACAGCCACATCCACGGGGTGGTACAAGACCGCGGCCACGTTCCGGCGGTCCGTTGGCTCCGCAGTGGCCGCATCCGGCCTTACCGAGACCTTGAATATGTAGTCGCCGGCCGCCATCGCTGTCGTGTCCCAGGCCAGTTTCACTGTGCCCTCAGCGCCCGGTGCGATTGCTGCCATGGGAACGGAAACTACCGGAGCCGGTTCATCGTCGATGTACACCTCAACCACCGGGACAGCGGCAAAATCGCCGCGGTTGGAAGCAGTAACGGTCAAACCAACCGATTCTCCGGCCGGCGCCGTGATTGCAGTTGGGTCAACTGACTCCAGCCTCACATCGACAATTGCATCGCGCAGTGTGATGGATGCCGACCATTCGTTGTCGTCAGCCGATACGTCACCAACTGCGGTCAGAACGACACGCGGCGCGTAGGTTCCGGCCACTGCCCCGGTGGTGTCCCAGCGCAAAGCGACAGAGCTGGATTCGCCAGGCTCAATCGCATCAATGTCGGTCGAAGTCCCGACGGTATCCTCATCATCAATGTATAGCGTCAGGGATGGCGCAATGGCCTGGGAGCCGTTGTTGTCCACCGTTGCCGAGAATTCGATGGTTGTTCCGATGGGCGCATCTGTATCTGTATGCGAAGGGGTTACTGATGTGAGTGCAACGTCCACCTCGGGGACAGCCGGCTCAGCAGACACGACATTGATGAAATCTACTGATGTCTGGGTGTTGTTCGACAAATCCGAATCGGTAAAATCAGCAGAATTTATGGTGACCTTGACGACCGCCGCCTCGTTTTCCGCCGGCGGATGGTCGCTCAATCTCCATTTGATTACTCCATAGAGTGTTCCTTCAGGTTCTATGTCGCAATTATCGGGGCAGGGGTTGTTTGTTGAGTCATCGTCCTTGATTAATGCCCCGCTGGTCGAGCCGGTTAGTTCAACCCTGATATTGACCTTCTCTGTACAACTGTCGTTATGTACCTCATACCCGATCCATACCTCGTCGCTGCCCACATAATTTGGTGGGTCCTTGAGGTACCACGAAATGTCGTAAATATAGATATCGCCCACTTTGACATCATCAACGCAGGTATCCTGGCCGCTGGCGATGCCGATGCCTCCCGGCAGAATTGCCCCGCCAGCATTGATGTTCTCCGCACAAACCGCCAGAATTAACGCGGCTCCGGTGGCTGTGATGGCCCATCGGATAACGGTTGTAAATGGACTGCGGAGTTCTAAACCCACTGTGTACGCCGGCCTGGTTACGACCCCGGCTTGTTATACAGCAGCATTACGACGCCAGCCGCAGTCGTACTTTCTTCCGTAACCATGATCGACATCTGATGCTGACTCACTACGCCGTCAGAGCGATTCAGGTCGAATTTGGTGGTTGCCAGGATTGTTTTGTCAGCTTGCGCGGTTGCTTCTACCGCCCCGTCAACTCTCAATTCCGCGGAACTGGTACTGCCACCTTCGATATTGCTGGTGATTAACACGGCCCCCGAAGCGTGCAATTCCTTGATAGTGGAAGGAACCAGGAACCCCACCGGACGGGACGCCGAGCTGCTGAACAGCACGTATGCGTCGCAATCGGGGTGTTCCCAGTCGAAATAACTCACCATTGCGTAGGTGATGGCGCCAGTGCTCACGTTGGCAGCAGTGAGAGTTGCATTGATGGCGAGGACGAGCAGATTGTTCGCCAAATCCGCGCTGGAGTCATATTCATTAGAGGTGGCGGCGTTCGGTGAACTGTACCGCCAGATTGCAGCGGCCGGTTGTCCTGCTGGCAGGTAGGCCACCACCCAGCCCTGATCGTCGAAATAAACATTCACGTTGGTGGGAGGAGGCAACGGTTGTTCGAGTTTGGGACGCAGCGGCAACGTCACTATTGCGAAATTGCTGCCCAAGTCCACGATGGTACCCGCGCCAGCCAGTACGGTGTCCTCCGATGATGGCGTCTCCAGCGCCAGGGCAGTTGCTATCACGTCGAGCCGTGGCGGCGTGTTCGCGTTGCCAGTTGAATCTGTGGTGGCAGGAATCTGGTAATACGCTGAAAATCCCGCGTCCTCTTCCGGAAAACCGGTATCGTCCCTGTTTGCAGCGGCAACGAATCCTGCGGACGGTTGCGAGAGTTCAACCTCGGCTGGCACCGTGGGATCAACGTTGTAACCGACGGCTGTGTTGGTTGAGGCGTTGGCGGCTCATAGAACTGCGAAGACGAACGCCAAACCTGCCGCTCTCAACGTGCCGCGCCGTTCGTACCATCCGTTCATAACATCCTCTCCACAATCCCAACCACCGCCGGGATGTCAAAAGTAATCAAGTTTACATAATGATATGCAATTTCCAAAGTTTATGTCAATAATAAAAATTATAAGTTTTGTGATTGTGAAAAATTGATGCTCGTATTGATGCTCGTATTGGTCGATGGTAATGGTCGATTACGTGCGGCGGGCGGACTTCCTTGACCACCCGGTGGGCCTGTGCTTTACTTCCTGCGGTGGCGCGTTACGGCAGCACAGTACGCGCCGAATTCGTCTCACCCTAAGGATTTCCCTGATATGAAAGTAGCCATTCTGGATGATTACCAAAGTGTTGCCGCCGAAATGACCGACTGGTCTTCACTGCCGTCCGGCATCGAAGTGTCCTTCTTTGCCGACCATTTGAGCGATGAGAATACGCTGGCGGAGCGGTTGGCCGGATTCGACATTGTGATGGGTATGCGGGAACGAACGGCGTTTCCTAGATCCCTGCTGGCCCGGTTGCCCAACCTGCGTTGTCTGATTACGACCGGCGCCAGGAACGCGTCGTTTGATATTGATGCGGCCACCGAGTTCGGCATCACCGTGTGCGGAACGCAGGGCGCTGGCGAAGGGCCAACGGAGCTGACCTGGGGCCTGATTATCGGGCTGCTGCGCCGCATCCCCGAAGAGGATCGCATCACCCGCGCTGAAGGCAAGTGGGGAGCATACGTCGGCGCCGGACTGAAGGGCAAGACGCTGGCGCTGCTGGGACTGGGCCACATCGGTTCGCTGGTGGCGCGCGTGGGTGTGGCGTTCGATATGCGCGTCATCGCCTGGAGCCAGAATCTGACGGCAGAACGCGCTGCTGAGTGTAGTGCGACCCTGGTGGATAAAGACACCCTTTTCGCCGAGGGTGACGTGGTGTCGGTACACGTGCGCCTCAGCGACCGCACCCGGGGTCTGGTTGGCGCCCACGAGATTGGCCTGATGAAACCGTCGGCCATCCTGGTCAACATCTCCCGTGGCCCAATCGTGAGCGAACCGGCGCTGGTCAGCGCGCTGGAACGGCGGGCGATTGGCGGCGCGGCGCTGGATACATTCGATGTTGAACCGTTGCCGGTGAATCATCCCTTCCTGACACTGGACAACACCTTGATTACACCTCATGTTGGCTACGTTACAGATGACGGATACCGTGCGTTCTACGCGGGTGTGGTTGAGAATATTCGGGCCTTCGCCGCTGGCGAGGCGGTGCGCGTGATCAATCCGGAGGTGATGGAAGCCGGCAACCTGCGCGGTCCCGCCTGAACAACCCCGCCTAAAACAACCCCACATACCAAAACAACCCCTCATAAATAACCCCAGGCAGCAGGAGAAACTCGCAATGAAAGCCTTGCGCATCGAAGAATACGGCGGCGTGGACGTGTTGCAATGGAAAGACGTGCCCGAGCCACAGCCTAGCGCGCATCAGGTGTTGACCAAAGTCGATTCGGCCGGCGTCAATTACGCTGACATCATGCGTCGCCAGGGGAACTATCCGGGTCCCGATCTGCCGGCCACGTTGGGTCTGGAAGCAGCCGGCACCGTCGCCGCGCTTGGGTCCGACGTGACCGACGGCCGTTTGTCGGTGGGCCAGCGTGTGATGGCAATGGGGCCGCAGGGCCAGGCGGAGTACGTGGCGGTAAATGCCAACTTCGTTTTTCCGTATCCCGACGCTATCGACCCCATACACGCTGGCGGAATGCCCATCACATTCCTGACTTCATATCACTTGTTGAAAACCCGCGGGGCGATGCAGCCGGGCGACACGGTGCTCATCCAGGCCGGCGCGTCGGGTGTGGGAACCATCGCCATTCAGTTGGCCAAAGAGTGGGGAGCGCGGGTTGTGGTTACGGCGTCCACCGCCGACAAGCTGGAGTTGTGCCGGTCGTTGGGAGCCGACGTAACCATCAACTACACGGAAGCGGATTTCGAGGACGAGATAAAATCCCTCACCGACGGACGTGGTGTGCCGCTGGTGCTGGAATGTGTCGGTGGGGCAGTCCTGGAAAAATCAGTGCGCTGCGTTGCGTCCTACGGCCGTTTGGTCAGTTACGGCAACGCCAGCGGGCAACCGGCCAATCTCTCCGCCGCCGACATCACTACGTTGAATCGCTCCGTCATTGGATTCAGCATGGGCCGCTCTCCCATCGGTTCGCTGGACCACCAGGGAGCGATGCAGGAATTGGGCCCCATGATTACAGATGGCCGCCTGAAACTGGTAGTTGACCGCGTGCTGCCGATGGGCGAAGCCGGCAACGCACACCAGCACCTGGCAGCTCGTGGCACGAGGGGCAAGGTAATTCTCACTCCGTAATGCCGTATCCGGTAGCGCCGTACCCGATGGTGCGGAACCCCTGAGGACTGCTATGAATGCCGTTGACCGTTACGCAGCCGTCTACGATGCTGCCATGGCACGAGAATGGCTGTCCAGCGTAAGTGGCCCCGGTGATCCCTGGGGTGAAATGGCAGAGCTGTTTCGTCTGGACCCGCTCCGTTCACTGGAAGGGAACCTGGCGGCGCTGTCCGAGTACGTGCGGGAAACTGATCGCCTGGTGGACGTCGGCGGCGGAGCCGGCCGGGTGTCGCTGGCTTTGGCATCGCGCGTTTCCCACGTGGAACTGGTGGAACCGTCCGACGGGATGCGGGCCCAATTCAGCGCAGCGCGAGATGCGGCGGGCATCACCAACGCCCAGGCCAGCGGTGACTGGTGGATGGACTCAGCGGCCACCGGCGACGTTATCACATTGTCGGACGTAACCTACTTCGTGCGCGACATTGGGCCGTTCATCGCCAAGCTGCACAACAGCGCCGCCCGTCGGGTGATGATTACCGTGTGGAACCCGACACCCGGGGATATGCACGGTGGGTTGCATCGCACGTTGCACGGCAAGGCCCCCGCGCCTTTGCCTGGACTGCCGCAGTTGGCGCCGGTATTGTGGGAGCTGGGCATTCTGCCGGACATCCGACCGCTTCCAGACTTGCCGTGGTGGTATCCCGAAGCTTTGGGCGGGCTTTCACCTGATGATGCTCTGGCGTTTGCGCTGTCGTCGCTGGACACTGACGACGAAGACACCCGTAATCTAATCGAAACCAAATTCGACCTGCTATTCCAGCAAGATTCGGCCGGGCTGACTCCGCGGTGGCTCACGTCAGCGCGCGAAGTGCTGCTAACCTGGGAAACGGGCGGCAACCCGTTGCCGGCGTAACCCGTTGCCACGTAACCCGTTGCCACGTAACCCGTTGCCACGTAACCTGTTGCCGGCGTAACCTGTTGCCGGCGTAGGGCGTTCGGGCCGCTTGTGCTGCCTCGCGAGGGACTGGAGATTTCAGATGGAAAGACTTGGCGTTGCATTCGCCGGCGGCGGTATGTCGCCGCCGCAGGTTGTGGAGTGCGTCCGGCTGGCGGAGGAGTTGGGGTATGAGTCGGCGTGGGTAGCGGAAGGGCACGGCGGCGACCAGTTTTCCATCCTGACCGCCTGCGCCCTGAGCACCGAGCGGATACTGCTGGGCACCAGCATCAGCAGCGTGTTCGTTCGCAGCGCACCCACCATCGCGATGGCGGCCGCTTGCGTAGATAGCTACTCCAACGGGCGGTTCATCCTGGGTTTGGGCAGCAGCCACAAGGTACAGGTTGAACCGGAACATGGCCTGGAGTTTTCAGGAGCCATTCCACGGGTTCGAGATACCGTCAGCATAGTGCGCCGGTTGATCCGAGATGGCGCGGTAACTGATTACGTGGGTGAGGCCATCGACATCCGTTCGTTCGACCTGCACTTTCCGACCTTCCGTCCTCGACTGCCGATCTATCTGGCCGCGGTTTTTCCCAAGATGCTGGAAATCGCCGGCGAAATCAGCGAGGGCGTACTGCTAACCTGGTGTACTCCGGAACACGCCCGTACTGCAGCTCACCACATATCCATCGGCGCCGCCCGCTCCGGTCGCAGTCCCGCCGACCTGGAGTTGGCAACGTTGCTGTCGATGTCTGCGCCCGGCGATGATGGCGCTGGGATGCGTCGCACGGCGGCCGCCTACGCGGGCCGGTTCCCGCGCTACCGCCGTTTGATGGCGGAGGCTGGCTATGCCGACGAAGTTCAGCTGGTGTGTCAAGCGTGGCGGCAGGGCAACATCGCGGAGGCGGAGCGTCTGGTGCCGGAGGGACTGATCCGGAATATGTCCCTGCCCGCTGATGCCGGAGCGCGCCGGGAGCGGTTGGCCGAATTCCGCGCTGCCGGTATCACGCTGCCCATCATCGCACCGCGGCTTGGGGGTAATGACGCTTTCGCCACTGCGCAACTGATTATCAGGGCGAATGCTCCTGGGTGAGAGTTCCTGGGTGAGAGTTCCTGGGTGAGAGCATCCGCCCGGCCTGGGTAGTGCAGTCGTTGCGCCGGTTGGTGATTTATTCGCCGGCAGGCAACCAGGGCGACCAGAGGGTAATCGGAATCGTCACTGACACGCGGGGCTGGTCGCCCACCACGGCGGTGGTGTGTCCCTGACCGGTCAGATCGTCGGCCATCAGGACATCGCCGGCTCCGAAACGCCTCTTGGTGCCGTCGCCGATGCCGACTTCCATCTCGCCGGCCAGCGTGATGACGTATTGCCGACGGGGGGCGGTATGCCAGTCGGAGAAGTAGCCGGTCTCGAACCTGCGGAAATTCACGCCCGGAGTAACTTGCATTCCGCTGTGAATGGCCCGCTCGCCGGGCAGGTCCAAATCCTCAAAATGGGTCTGGCCGTCGTCTCCAGTATAGATTCGGGTGAACATAAGCCTGTACCTCCAGGTTAGCGTGGTTTGATTTGGCGTACATTGCGACCGAGCCAATTGCGGTTGCGACGGCCGCGGTCGCCAGTATTTTAGCGTAAATGGCGGCGCCTGGTGAGGCCGCAAACTTGGAAATAAGCAAATACGGCGTTACAATATGAACACCAACCGGGTAAATGCCAACGGGTTGCCGATGTAGCTCAGCGGTAGAGCAGCGGTTTCGTAAACCGCAGGTCAAGGGTTCGATTCCCTTCATCGGCTCCAGATATTCCCTAACCCAAGTAGGGATTCCTCCTTTGCCGGTGCCCTCCGGCGGCGTTTATTCCTGCTGGAACGCGTTCAACGTGGGTGCGAACGTTAGGTCAGACGTTGTATTAGGTGATTCGGCCCAACTGACATCGCCACTCGGACCTTGGCACCTGAGTATCCAGCGCGATACACAGTTCAAACGATACACCGGCAGACCTTATAGCGGCAGCGTTCTTCCTATTTCCCGGAGTTTGTGCCGCCTCTCCTGGGCGTCGGGGATAACCTGGGCAACGAGCTTCCAATAGTCATCCGAGTGGTTACGTACGGTCAGGTGCGCCAACTCGTGGACGACGACGTAATCCACCAACGCGGGTTCCAGCATCATTACACGCCAGTTGAAGCGCAGGGTTCCGTCCGGCGCGCAACTTCCCCAGCGCTGGCGCTGGTCGCGGACCAACACGCTTGGGATGTCTCCGCCACCGAACCGTGGCAGCCACTTCTTGATGCCCGCCGATAGGCGCACGGCAGCCTTTTCCCGGTACCAACCCACGATGGCTGGGCGAACGGATTCGTACCGCTCGACTTCGGAGAGGTCACGGGGCACCTTGATGCTGAACCGCCAGTGGTCGAAACGAACCTCGGGCGTGCGCACGTCGGCGGCCTCGAACACCATGCGCACGTTTCGCCCCAGGTAAGGCAGCGTTTCCCCGCTGACGAACCGCTTGGGCGCGATGGTCAGCAACTCGTCGGTCGCATGGTTGAGAATCCACGGCGCCCGCCGCTGCACCAGCGTTTGCAGGTCGTCGGCCGGCATATCCATAGGCGCCGCTACCTGCACACCGCCGCCGTCCAACGTGACTTGGACAGTTTTCTTCCTGCGGTCGCTGCGGCGAACGTTGTACTCAATTGTCGTGTCGCCGAATCGGATGCTGTCCCGTTCGATCATCGGGCGCTTCGGTTCCGGAACGCATCCACAATGCGGTTCGCCAGGTCTTCCAGTTCATCTTCGCTGTACTTCTCGCCATCCCTCAGCTCACGCTTGATGTCGCGCCGCATCAGTCGCTGTACTTCGAGATTGGATTGCCAATCCACCACGGCCCGATGTTGGGCCAGCGCGGTCTCGACCTTTTCGGTGGCTTCTTTTTGCTCTTCGTCCATTCGCACGTGGTAATGCGCCCTGGCACCCTCCGAAATCATTGATGTTCCGCCCTGACCAATTATTTCATAGATGGCGAAGGACTCAGCCGACAGGCCCAATTGGGCCGCGATGTCTTCCTCGGAGTCGAGTTGGGCATTAATGGCAGCCTTTAACTTGGCCGCCGCAGCGGCGTCAATCACCTTGTTGCGCAGGTCCTGGATGATGCGCTCCAGCTGCTTGGACAATTTGCCGTAGAACACCGGATTGTCGGCCAGGCGTTCGTTGATGTACGCCCGGATCGTATGCTCCATCACCAACGCTCTGGCCTCGTCGTGCGGCAGACCTGCGATCTTTTGATTGAAGTGCTGGTCCAGCACCGAAACCGGCTTCATCAACTCCCGCACGTTGGCGTCGATGCGCTCGTCGATCAGCTTCTTCACCTTGGCGCCGATGTCGGTCCAGTTCAGACTGGCGTCCTCCTGGAGGAAGTGGGCGCGGGCGTAGGCGCGGATTTCGGTGAGGCACTTGAGGCGATCCACGTACGGCAGGGCTTTCGGGTTGGGAATGGCCCGATCCATCAAGTGGGAGAAGTCGCGGTAGTCGGCGTTGAACCGCTCGTACACGTCAACCTTGAAGTTGCCTTCCGTGTTTGCGTCCGGTGCGAACACGTCGATGCAGTCCCAAACGTCATCGAAATCGCGTCCCTTGAAGTGGGCTTCCGCCGCCACCGCAGCAGCTTCAAGCGCCACCGTGGGGTCCCCGTCCAGTTCCTGCATCGCGCCCATCACATCCGGAAGATCGAAGTTTTGTAGTGCAGCCTCCAGGTTCCGGGACACACCGTAGTAGTCCACCACCAGGCCGTACCCTTTCTCGGTGGGGACACCGTCGTGTTTGTGAGTGAACGGCCGGTTGACGCGGGCCACGGCCTGCAGCAGCCCGTGTTCCTGCAACCCGCGGTCGAGGTACAGCACCTGCTCCACCGGCGCGTCGAACCCGGTGAGCAGCATATCCACGACGACCAGCACCTCCGGCTCGCCGTCGGGGAGTTTGAAACTGTTGGTCACCTGGTCCTGGTTGAGCTCCATGGCCTCCTTGAATTCAACGCCGTCGTTGGCCGAGGTGGTGATGATGGGGTAGGCATGGACGTGGAAATCGTTCAGATGCTTGGCGTACCGAATCGCCGCCAGCCGGCTGGGCGCAACCACCTGGGCCTTGAAGCCGTTGGGCTTGACCTTGTTCTTGAAATGTCCAGCGATGTCCAGCGCGATCAGCTGGATGCGCCGTTCCGCTCCGGCGACGGTCTCGCGGTTGGCGTACCGCTTTTTGATTTCCCCTCTCTGCGCTGCTGTTTCGTCGCTGAAGAGCGTGTCGAACAGACTGTCCAGCGTCTCCGCCCCCTGGATGGCCAGATCCGGCAGCCGCGCCTCGTAAAAGATTCGAACGGTCGCGCCGTCCTGCACCGACTCGTGCATGGTGTAGGCGTCAATCAGCGGGCCGAAGCGCCGCATGGTGCTGCGGCGGAAACTCTTGTCGATGGGCGTTCCGGTGAACCCAACCAGCACGGCGTTGGGCAGCGCTTGTGGCAGCCGGGCGCCCAATGGTCCGTACTGGGTGCGGTGCGCTTCGTCCACCATGACGACGATGTTGTCGGCGAGGTTGAGCGCGTCCAGTTCACCCTCAGGCGTGGCCAGGACCTCCTCAAACTTCTGAATGGTGGTCATCACCGTGCGGCCCGTGCTGGAGGTCAGCAGTCGGCGCAAGTCGCGGCCGCTGTTGGCCGGCTCAGGAGCCGGGAAACCGCACGCCCGGAATGTTTCAGAGATCTGCTTATCCAGCTGCTTGCGGTCGGTCACCACGACGATGGTCGGGTTGTTCAAACCGGGTTCGCGGCGCAGCCTGGTGGCGAGCCAGAGCATCGTCAGCGACTTGCCCGAACCCTGGGTGTGCCAAACGACCCCGCCACGTTCTTCGGGACGTTTGCCCCCGGTGACCCGCGTCATCGCCAACGTGACCGCCCGGTACTGCTGGTAGCGGGGGAGTTTCTTGATCAGATTGCCGTTGTCGAGTTCATAGACCACGTAGTCCCGGAGAATATCCAGCAGGGCCGCCGGCGACAGCAGCCCCACTATGAGCTGGGCCTGGCCCTGGGGCTCCACACCGAAACGGTCTCGGACCTTCTGCTCCGAGTAGGGGAGTACCGACTTCCATTCGGAGTAAACGTTCTCCGGTGCGTAGAGCGTGGAGAACACGGCGCCGGCTCCGCAGTGGGCCACGCACAGCAGGTTGTAGTGGAACAATGCCGGCGCGCCGGCGCCGGCCCATTGGGGTTCGGCCTCCTGGTAGCGCCGCAGCTGGCGGACGGCCTGGGTCTTCCACACGTCCATGAGCGTCGGCGACTTGGCTTCCATCACGACCAGGGGGATGCCGTTGACGAAGAGCGCCAGGTCGGGGATGACCATGCGCTGGTCGTCGTTCAGGTCGCCCTGCTCGTTGCCGCGCCGGACGCGGAACTGCGTCGTAACCACGAACTCGTTCAGGCCGTCTTCGGGATTATCAAAGTAGAAGAACCGGACGGTGCGGGTATCTCTACCTGCCGGGCCTTCCACGGTGAGCGTCATGCCATAGGTCAGGTACTCGTGAACCAGTCGGTTGCGCGGCAGGCCAATGCCGTCGGCGCGCTCCAGGTCGAAGATGATCCGCTCGGCCTGTGCACCGGTCAAACCATCGTTGAGCCGCAGCAGGGCGGCCCGGAGCCGGTCCTTGAGCAGCACGTCCCGCTCGCTGGCGCGTTCGGACGCCAACTGCTCCGCCGGCACGTTGGTCCAGCCCAATTGCCCCAGGAGGCGACGGGCTGGGTCCTCAGCGTGGCTGAATTCGTTGAGCTTGTTGGGCGTAGTCATTGGAATGCTCCAATCAAGCGATTCACAAAGGGTTTGTCTTCGGGTTCGACCCGCTCGTGCCAGTCTGCCAGGTATTCCGATAACCGTCCTGTGGACTCTGGTAAACTGCGGACAGCGTTCCAACCGCTCGGGTACGCTTCGAACCGCGGCAAAATCTGATCAGCGACAATTCCGTTTTTATCACGCAAGTAGGGATCTTGGCGAAGTTCGTTCTCGTGCATGGGTAGCCAAGTAGCGAGCGTCAAACCTGCAGGCAACTGATGGTTTTCGTCAGCGAGACGGTCATCCGCGTAATCGTACAAAGCACCAGCGTAATCTGCCCAGTGAGGATAGGGGGTCGGGTTGGCCAACGCTCCGCCATGCGCCGGAGGGTGAATACCGACGCCAAGGTCTATCCCCGCGTGTGCGGGGGAACCCTCCGCCGCCCAACCAGCGCTGGCCGCCGATGCGGTCTATCCCCGCGTGTGCGGGGGAACCTAGCGTGCCCAGACACCGTAGCATCCGCAGAACGGTCTATCCCCGCGTGTGCGGGGGAACCGGGAGCTGCTGTTGCTGCCACTACTCTTACTAGGGTCTATCCCCGCGTGTGCGGGGGAACCGAGAATGCCGAGCAGCGCTGCGAAGCCGTTCGGGGTCTATCCCCGCGTGTGCGGGGGAACCCTACGTGACTATCAGCAGGATGCCGTCTACCAGGGTCTATCCCCGCGTGTGCGGGGGAACCGGAGCCACGGCCGAGCAGATGGACCGCGTCCAGGGTCTATCCCCGCGTGTGCGGGGGAACCGGTGCTGAACCCGCCAACACCTGCTCAACTCGAGGTCTATCCCCGCGTGTGCGGGGGAACCCGGCACTAGCGTCTCCAACTGCTCATCCAGTCGGGTCTATCCCCGCGTGTGCGGGGGAACCGCGCCGGAGGCGCGACATTAACGCCGCTAGGAGGGTCTATCCCCGCGTGTGCGGGGGAACCTGTTGTCTGGTGGCGGTCGGGCGAAGCCCTCCCGGTCTATCCCCGCGTGTGCGGGGGAACCGTCTGCGCTGCTTTCCCAATACCCATCGGCGGGGGTCTATCCCCGCGTGTGCGGGGGAACCTGCGCCAGCCAGCCAGTACCGGGATGAGAAGGGGGTCTATCCCCGCGTGTGCGGGGGAACCAGGCCATTACTGCCAGCAACCCATAACTCTCCGGGTCTATCCCCGCGTGTGCGGGGGAACCGCACTGTACGTGCGCGGATTTGCCTTTGCGTTGGGTCTATCCCCGCGTGTGCGGGGGAACCGGCATCCGCCAAACGCCGGAGTGGTATTTGTCGGGTCTATCCCCGCGTGTGCGGGGGAACCTCCTCTCTCAATGCAGGGGTTCCTTCACCCACGGGTCTATCCCCGCGTGTGCGGGGGAACCCGGCGGCATTGCTGATATTGGCAGCAGTCAACGGGTCTATCCCCGCGTGTGCGGGGGAACCCACGTGCGGCATACTGCTATCAAATCCCAGCAGGGTCTATCCCCGCGTGTGCGGGGGAACCGGCGTTGGAATCCGACAACGACGAGTTACTGGCGGTCTATCCCCGCGTGTGCGGGGGAACCGATCGTTTTGGAAGGTGGATGATGCTGAATCACGGTCTATCCCCGCGTGTGCGGGGGAACCGATCGTTTTGGAAGGTGGATGATGCTGAATCACGGTCTATCCCCGCGTGTGCGGGGGAACCGATCGTTTTGGAAGGTGGATGATGCTGAATCACGGTCTATCCCCGCGTGTGCGGGGGAACCACATTCCCGCAGCGCCGGGTGCATTTACTTTCGGGTCTATCCCCGCGTGTGCGGGGGAACCTTTCACGGGCAATGAGGGCGTCAGCATAACCGAGGTCTATCCCCGCGTGTGCGGGGGAACCGCTACTGCCAGCGCCGCCGGGTTGGCCGCTACGGGTCTATCCCCGCGTGTGCGGGGGAACCCGCCGGGTGTGCTAGAAACACTGGCCGATATGAGGTCTATCCCCGCGTGTGCGGGGGAACCCATCGCCTTGCCTCACTCGCCAGGTACGATCCCGGTCTATCCCCGCGTGTGCGGGGGAACCCGATTCCATTGCGACGGCTCGTTGCCGGCATCCGGTCTATCCCCGCGTGTGCGGGGGAACCTGGAACACAAGGTCGGTTCGATCAGCGATGACGGGTCTATCCCCGCGTGTGCGGGGGAACCGTCGATGGCCTGTTCCCGCTCCCGTTCCGCCAGGGTCTATCCCCGCGTGTGCGGGGGAACCGCCGTCCGACCCGCAACATCCACCCGGTATAAAGGTCTATCCCCGCGTGTGCGGGGGAACCTGCTTGCAATCCAGCGGGAACGCCAACGTCAAAGGTCTATCCCCGCGTGTGCGGGGGAACCCAGTACGTGGGGGTTTCCCAATAGCCGCCAGCGGGTCTATCCCCGCGTGTGCGGGGGAACCGCCTGGAGCTTTCCCGCTATATCTACTGTATCGGGTCTATCCCCGCGTGTGCGGGGGAACCGGCGACGCGGTGGTCCAGTAGCTATCGCCATCGGGTCTATCCCCGCGTGTGCGGGGGAACCAACACCGAGGTCGGGCTGGGCGAATACGGGACGGGTCTATCCCCGCGTGTGCGGGGGAACCTCAAGGTCCTGGAGCAGGCCGCACTGGAAGCAGGGTCTATCCCCGCGTGTGCGGGGGAACCCCCTCGGCGGCCACCATCGCCAGGCGGTGCTTCGGTCTATCCCCGCGTGTGCGGGGGAACCGATGAATAATGGCCAACAACCAAATCAGTATCCGGTCTATCCCCGCGTGTGCGGGGGAACCGCATCAAGCCCCTGGACGCGGCCGGCGGGCGCGGGTCTATCCCCGCGTGTGCGGGGGAACCTGGAAGTGCTGGGATCGCGATGAGCGAGCCATGGGTCTATCCCCGCGTGTGCGGGGGAACCGGGCCACCACTGGGTCGGCGCCGAAGAAAAGGCGGTCTATCCCCGCGTGTGCGGGGGAACCTACTGTGTTCCGTCCCACCAGTAGAGACCGGCCGGTCTATCCCCGCGTGTGCGGGGGAACCACATCCATCAGGCCGGCAGCCAGGGCCTTGATCGGTCTATCCCCGCGTGTGCGAGGGAACCGCTATGGTCCGACGGGTGGGTTAGGGTGTGCAGGGTCTATCCCCGCGTGTGCGGGGGAACCTTAAATACCCACGGGCGGCAATCTCCGAGAACCGGTCTATCCCCGCGTGTGCGGGGGAACCCAGGGTGTACGAGCGTGGCTGTCGGCTGAACCGGTCTATCCCCGCGTGTGCGGGGGAACCCTGAGGGTGGCCACCTCGTTCTCGCGCATCATCGGTCTATCCCCGCGTGTGCGGGGGAACCCGGAGCCGGCGTTCCTGTCGCGCCAGGGTGGCGGGTCTATCCCCGCGTGTGCGGGGGAACCGCACGACCCAATTCAATCGAAGTGCCAGCATCGGGTCTATCCCCGCGTGTGCGGGGGAACCTCTTGGTAAATTGATAGTTTCTATTCGCCATCATTCGCCAAGGGAACGCGACTAGCCGTATTTTACCAAGTACACGCCGTCGGCGTCCACGATCTCCTTGGGCGGCTCCCCCAAACTCCTGATCCTCTGCTGACCCGGCGCTGTCGGATCCCGCCAGGTCATTACCACCGACCCATTGCCCAGCGCCTGATGCCACCGCAGCAGCACATCCCAGATCCGATCCCTGATACCGCTGGTCATCTCAGGCGATGTGTACACCCCAGGCGCTATTTCCAGCATCACCGACGCCAGGAACCCGCGATACCTCCCCGCCACGTTTACCGTCACTACCACGGTCATCAGTGTTCCTCCTCCCCAGTTGCTTCGTCCGGCCAGCTGTCCATCAGACTCACGTGGCCGGCGCTCTCCGACACTGGCCCCACCTCCAGCGGGGGCACGTCCTGAAACAGCGTCTTGATGCGGTCAATCATCTTGGGAATCACCCGCTCCGACCTGAGCAAATCGCCCGTCGTGCGCCTGGTGTGCCTTTCCACCTCCAGCCGGGGGTTCTTTGCCACCTCAGCCGCCGACTTGAACGCTGCCGGCAGCAGCACCGTGTCCCGGAACAAATCTGCGATGTCCAATGCGAAAGCCTCTCCGCTGTGTTCGTGGATGAACCCCAGTTGTGGGATGGCTCCCAGCGCGGTCACCGCAATCACCGCCGCCGCGGTTACCGCGACTGACGCATGGTTTATGGCCTGGTTCGGAACATCTGCCGCCGTCGGATGCGCGCGGTCGTAGCGCCGTCCCCGCCATTCGATTCCGTACTGGCGCGACAGATTCTGATAGGTGCGTTTCATACGCGAGCCCTCAATGCCTCGCAGCACGTTAATGTCCGCGTGCGGCAGCACCTCACCCAAGCGCAGGGCGTACATCTTGCGCGCAATCAGGATGCGGCTTCCCATCGGGTCGCCCCAAGCCCGCATCTGGCGGCGCGCAATGTCCGACGTATCCGGCATCAGCGGCGGCGCCGTATAACACCGCACGCCGTCCTCGCCCACGGCCACCAGGCCGGTGCCATGCCGCGCCATCAGCCGCAGCGCATCATGGCTCACGGTCGAACCCGGCCCCAGCAGAATCATGGAAAGACTCTGAAATGGTATGCCGTACTCCCCGGCCCCCAGCGAGCTGTCGGCATCCGGTCCGGCCTGCCGCTCAAAACGCAGTGTCCCATCCCGCACCGTCAGCGCACCCCGGGACAGCCACAGCAGCCCGTAGCGGTCGGCGTGGGGTATTCGCGCCGTTTCCAGTCCCAGTCTGCCTCGCAACATTTCGTATCCTCTCCAGTCAGTACGCGTATTGAGAAATATATTATTCAGTTGTTAAGGTGCGATAACCCCGAAGGGTCAGCCGGCCGGAGGCTTGACGGACGGGCCCGCCGGCCTCAGCAACAGCATTCCGTACCCGTAGGCCCGGTGCCGCCCGACGCCCCGCGCCAGCAGCTCAGCAAACGCCTGGCCGTCGGTAACGGTAAGCACGCCGCGCATCAGCGCGTCCGGCCCTTCGCTGTGTCCGCCGCGCAACTTATGGACCGCTCGCGTGCGCTGGAACGATACCAACCGAGTTTCTTTAACTTCCAGCTTCGCCCCGCCGCATCGTTCCACCCGTTCGGACAGCCAGTCACGGTAAACATCCTCTCGACTGCGCGTTGTCGTGTTTTCATCAAGGGCTTGCATCAAAAATGCGTCTCGTTCAGCAACGTGGAATTTACCATTGTCTCCAATGGGACGAGTAAGCCGTCGAGTGGGGCGAACCCGCGCCTCAAAACCCAGCCGCTTCCCCACCGGCCACTCCGTGGGCATCGGCTTGCTGTCAATGCTGTCCGCCCGTATCACCTTGCACTGCAAAGGGTCACCGCAGGTGCTCAATTGCCCCCGCAGCTCGTCAGCGTCCGCCCGCCCGTAAGCGTAAAGAACACCCTGCGAGCCTCCGCGCGGGGTAATCAGACGGAATATCCGGAACAATCCATCTTCATGCTTCTTATTTCGCTTGGCCTCCCGATTTCCAAAGCACTCAGTCAACAGGCAGTGCATACCGTGATCGGGGTCCTGCAGTCGCCGCTCTCCCATCCACCGATGGAATTCGCGCATACTGATTTCCGCCCGCACCATCTGCAACGGTTGCATCATAGCGTTACTCCTTCGCACACCGTCCGTCCCCCGCCGTGCAGTCCCGACACCCAATTGCGCTGGTCGGTCAGCAGATACGTCCGGCTGGGACTGATGTTGTCCACGCCCTCTCTCTCCGGCCAGAGCAACCGGCATGATTGGCCGGCATCGTCGGCCTCAGGAGCAGTCAGCAAGGCCGCCAGCGCCGTTGCCCCCTCGGCGAACCCGCCGAACAGCGGCGCCGACGGCAAACACGGCTTGCGCCCGATGAACAGCGGTCGCTTGGGTTCCTGCAAGGCGGCGGCCAAATCATCCAGCGTCGGCGCATCTTCCGCTGGTTCCAGCCGCAGGGCCACGGCGACGCGCATATCCGCGTAGTAGTCGCGGTAGCGCAGGTGGGGGGCGTTGTAGGTATTCGCGCCGCCGGCCCGGCCTTCCCGCGTTCCGCGCGTGGTCCAGCCCCGGTCGCCTGCCCCTAACTGCGCGGTCTGAAAGTCCGTCATGCGGACGCCGCCGGCCGGTTCCCGGTCAATCCGCGCCGCAAACACCAACCTATCCTGCAACTCCTGATGTCGCTCCCGTTCAATCCGCCGCCAGCCCAGGGCGTTGGCGAACAGGCCGGTGAGCATTGACACGGCGGGAAACGGACGGATGACGCCCAGATTGTCAATCGTTTCCCCTCCAAAGGCCATTAGCGGCGCTTCCAGGTTCAGTATCAAATGGCGCATGGTTACACCGCCTGGCCGTTGCGTACCACGTCCGCTGCCCACGTCGCCAGGTCGTCCAGGCACAGCCGCTCCGCTCCGGGAATGTCGCAATCCTCCACGGACATAACGCGCCGCGTTTCCTTGCCACCGTAGGCCTTGTCCAACTTGCCCAGGTAGCCAGCCAGCCCGTCGGTAGCGGCTTCCACCTGCGCCCGCGCCGGCTTGCGGTAAGCGTTGGCCAGGCTCCGCGGCTGCCGGCTCCCCGCCTCCACCAGTATCAGGTCAGCGCAGGCGTAGGGCGCGGTGGAGCCCAGTTTCGCCCCCGGCGATACCGTGGCAATCAGATGCGTCAGGTGCTCCACCACCTTGCCGGCCAGCTCCCGGTCCGCGCCGTTCCACTCTTCAGCCTTGCATCCTTCCAGGTTGGAGACGAGGCCGGGCACGTCAATGACCACGTAGCCGTAGAAGAGGCCGGCGGTGAGTTCGGCATCCCCTATAAAAGATGCTCCCGCGTCATCACCCTTGCGCTGCAAGTCGTCGACTGCCGTGAAGTAATCGTTTCCACTTTCCTGCTCGTGAACGGTGAAAGCGTGAGCAACGTGAATTGCTGCCTCAATGTTGGACGCCGTATCAGACGTGACCATTCGGCCAAAGAGGGCGCCCTCGATTCCGGCGTGTTGTCCAACAGGCAAATCAACCTTGAGTTGTTCACGCATGGCACGGAAGTTGTTCCGGTTGTTGTTAAAAAATTCTTTAGCGTCGTCCGATGCTGCCTTGGCGTCATTCGGGTTCTGGGCGCAGATAGCAGCCGCCTTGTCACGAAAGTATTCCACCTCCGGCAAGCCGAGCAACAGGGGTTGCCGGGCGTCGCGGCTAGTCCCACGGTCGCCATACACGCCGACATTGAAAGCGTCCGCGACTGCATGTATGACAGCCTTGTCAATTCCGTCAGCATCCCGCAACGGTTGGATGATCTTGTTCTCAACAGCGTTGCGCGTCCGGTCAGCCATCTTCACGCCATCAATCTTGTGTAGCGCAAAATCCCGGTCTTCGTACTGCATCCCGTCTTCAGTGCGGCGGGTTTTGCCCCGCCAGTGCCATTTAAGACACTGCGACGATATGCGAGTTCGCGTACTGCCGCCGAATTCCATTCTTTTGGCAAGGCCGCTGTTATCACGATTCAGCAATGCCGCCGGGTATGAGTGCAGGGTGTGAACCTGCAAAAAACGAGGTGTTGCCATGGTGTACTCCTTTGCTAATTGTTTCGCTGGTATTCCGTGGTGTAGTAGTATCGAGCCATCTTGGAACGAGCCGCTTCCTGTGACTCTTCGCTGTCGTTCAGGATGAACGACGCCATTTCATACCAGTCGAAAGACTGGTTGGCCGCACTCATCATCCGGAACATTTCCGAGAGCAACGCCCGCTGCATCCCACCCCGTGCGTTCAGCAGACGCTTAAAGCGAAAGTCGCTGTAGAAAGCCTGTTTCCGCTGGTTGTCGCCTCCATCGAACAGTGCCTTACCCACCGGTGTTGCGCCGTCGGCGTTGGGTGCCATCAGTGCCATGCCATGCAGGATGAGTGCCCATTTCGACTCTGTAGCCGGGCAACCCAAACGATCAGTCCTTGCCATCAGACGCCAAAAAGTTGCTGCATCTGGCCTATCCGGGTTCATCCGCCTCAATTCTGCAAGCTCTCCCCGGCCGGTGTAATGGAAGTCGGCAATCTCCTGCAAGAAACTGCGAACTACGCGGTTGTCATCCCAAATCGGTGCTAGCAATTTTTTGCTTTGTGAGATGGGCAAGGACGGCTCTATGATGTCGCCAGTTGCGTCCGGAGGGCCATCTTCCAGCATTTGTATGATGTACTCCCAGTGCTTGGGATAGAAGAGAAACACGGGTATGCCGTATCTCGCGAAATCTTTCAGGAACTGCTTCTGTAGATCCAGTCGTTTCCGCTCCTCCTCATTTCGCGGTTGCTCAACGTATTTGAGCTCGGCTATAACCATCGTGCAACCGCTTTTATCCCGGTAACGCAATATAAGATCGGGGAACCCTGAATAAGGAATCCCAACTTCGTATGCGCGATTGGGAACATGAAAAATATCCCAATAGTAATCCTTGGCCACTTCCTCCACCGCCCCTTGAAATTCTGGCTCCGATGCAAAGGTGCGCGTTGGCCGTTTTACTGGAACAGCGGCATCTGCGTTCCCGTCGGGTGCGACGCCGTCATCATTGGTTGGTCGGTGTTCGGACATTAGTCATCCCTCTTGCTTTCTGTGCTGAACACTTCCGGCAGTCCGTTCGCCCCAGCTAGCCGGCCCCAAAACACCCCGTCTGCCTGGACTCTTGCCTTGTATCGGTGGATGGACAGGCAGGGCAGCGCGTCTTCGGCAGCGCGCAGGATGTTTGCCGCGTGGTCAACTACTCCGTCTTTGCCGTTGCGTAGCCATTGATGGCGGATACGTTGGCTATCATCTTTGTCGTCTACTTCAGATTCAATTTGCAGATGCTCAAAAAAATCCGCGTCAACGATTTCGTCAAGCTTGTCCGACCACGGGTTAGCGAGTGACCAAATTTCAGGTTTGATGTTGCTGGAGTTAGCGACTGCAACGAATGTGGCGATTGCTCGGCGCAAAGCGTCCTTTATTTTTCCAATCTGGACAATGCGCTCCCTAGCAATATCTTCCAACTCGCTCGGGTTTCCCATCCGGCCAAAAGCCTGTATCGCTTTGGGGCGTAACGGAATGATGCGCTCGTGGTATCCCCATGTCTCGAGCTTGTTTTTCCCCTTATTGCGCACAGTTCCGCGCGCCACAAGTTGCATCTTTGCATCAGAAACTTGGTCGTACTCCGTCAACCGTAGTAGAAACGGTGACCCCCAATCTGGCGAAAACAGCCCATCTACTATCCTTTCGTACCCGAATTTTTTGGTATGGGTGAGAAACTTGGGGAGAGTTTCTGATTTTTTGATTGCTACTTTGCTAACTGGCGTCCATGGGTCACCCGTTATCCCTCCGGTGTCATATATCCGCGGAGAGTCTGAATTGGCGCGAAAAGCTTCTAATTTGCCACCAAATTGACGTAGGCGCACCCGACGACATACCTCAATGTAGAAAGGTTCCATCCGGTGAATGGTCAGCGTTTCGGATTCCGTGCCATCCCATGGCACGGTCCACAGCAGGCCGATGCCGCTATCAACTACTTGGTAATCACCCAGAATCGTTGGACGATGTTCAAGGAGAGCGAGCACATCACGTTTGACATGGCCTCCGGGACGAACGGAAGACGTAATACTGAACGCTGGGCGATTCCCATAACCGCTGGTCATACGGGAAATGCCGTAATTGCGGGCACCTCCGTACCCCTCCATCGTTTGCAGCGTGACCAGCGCGAATATCCAGTCATCCGCGCCGGCCTCTGCCGCCACTGCCGATTTCAGGTCGTGGTTCTTGGAGGTGACCAGCATATCCAGCTCATCCGGCGTCGCCACCACGGCTTTGTATTCCTTCTCTTTATCTTGCGACGAAGCTGGAGGCTGCATGAAGGCCGGTTTGGTAATGTCGTCCACTACCAGTTGCCACGGCTCATCATCGGGATAGTCTGCCGTCAACCCGCGTATGAGGTCAGCCCACTCCGACGCATCCGCCGGCGGCTCGCTGACGCCGACCCGGTGCATTGCCATCGCCCCCAGCTGCACCAGGAAAGCGTGCCAGGCGTGGCGCTGGTGTGGCCGCAGCGCCGGGAACGCCTCCACCTCGTCCGCCATCAGCGCCGCGTATACTTCCGGTACCGACGCCGGGCGTGTGCCGCTCGCAGTGGCAATACGAATCAGCTCTTCGGTTAGGATGTTGAACATAATTTTGACGCTCCTCGCGGTTTCAATCAGCGAATAGAACGATTGTCCTATGATTGCACGCCCCGCCGGGCTTTTGTCAACCGCTTCCTGTCATCAGAAAATCCGTGCCGGATTTCGACTCGCATCGCCCCGCAAGGGGTTTCCAGGGTCAAGGACGCCGGAGCGTCCGTTATCGCCGCCTGGACTATGGCAACGTTAGGCATTACCATTCGGACGATAGTTTGGGGCTTGTTGGCAGTTGGCATGGTGGTTCCTCTCGTACAGCCCTATAGCATGAAGGTTAGCTCTTTTGTAAAGATAGCGTATGATCTGCCTTGAGTCAACCATGTCGTAACCACTAGACGTTACCCTGCCAACGCGGGGATAGACCGCTTCACGCTATGATGTTCAACCGTCGTATGCGAGTTCCCCCGCACACGCGGGGATAGACAACGTGGAAACCGCCGCCGAAATTCTGAGACGCCTTCGCACCAATCCGAAAGGCGTTCGCTTCGCCGACTTGGCCGCAATTTGCGACCGATTCTTTGGAGAGCCGCGACAGAGAGGCAGCAGCCATCGGGTGTACTGAATGCCCTGGTCCGGCGACCCGAGGGTCAACATCCAGAATGACCGGGGCCTGGCAAAGGCTTATCAGGTGCGGCAGGTTATCAGGGCGATTGAACGACTGGAGGGTATGCGATGACTAACCACTACACCTACCTCGTTACCTGGTCCGGCGAGGATGATGAGTACGTCGGACTGTGTACTGAATTTCCCTCGCTGAGCTGGCTGGCGCCGTCGCTCGACGAGGCATTTTCCGGCATCCGGCAGTTAGTCTCCGACTCGCTTGCCGATATGCGTGATGGCGGCGAAGCGGCGCCGCAACCGACCGCTGATCAAACACATACGCGGGAATAGCGGTCGGCGACAACGCCGATTGAACCGTTCCGCCGCGCCGTCTAAACCCGCCGCAGCCCCAGCCGGTCATAATGGAACCGCCGCTCGCCCACACGGAACTCAAACCCGCCATCAGCAGATGCCGTCGGCTCCACCGGCTCCGTCGCTGCCACACCGGCCAGCCACCGCACCGACAGCGCCATCCGGTGAATCCTCCGCGATGCGTCAAAGGGACTGCCAGGCGCTGGGTCGAAGACGATTTCAACTCGGTCGTCGCCCAACCGGGTGCGTATCCGTTCGTCATCGCTGGGAAAACAGACCTCCCGGTTGCCGGTAAAAAACGACCGGTCGCGCCGGATAACGTGGCTGCGCGCCGTCTGCACGTCGGCGATGTAACCGCCCTCCGTGCTGATGGCGTGGTCCTGCCAGGCATCGCCCAGCTCGGCGGTGATGCGTTCCAGGGCGGCGGGGTGCGTCGCCCGTTCCACCAGTTCCCGGTTCATCTCCGGTATCCGCCACTGCGGATATTCGTCAATCAGCCGCCGCGTCGCCTCCAGAATGTGCAGGTTCCGGTACACGCCCCCGTGCGGCCCCAGCCCGTTGGCGTCTGGTCGCCGGGACAGCAGGGGTGACAGATCACCTTCCGGCGGCGTCAGCACGATGCCGGCCGGCCCGGCGTAGCCGGCTGGCCGGCTGGCGTCATTGTCCTGATGGCGATGCAGGCGGCCAATGCGTTGCAGCAGCACGTCGGCCGGGCACAGGTCGGTAATGAGCAGGTCGGCGTCAATGTCCAGCGACTGCTCCAAGGTCTGAGTGCCCACCACCACCAGGCCGCCGGAAACGCGGCCCCGACCCAGCAGTTCCTCAATCCGCCCGTCTAGCAGCCGGCGGTCGTCGGCCGCGAACCGGCCATGATGCAGCGTCGCCACGCCGTTGGCGGCGAACAGCAACCCCGCATCATCACGGCCGGCCAGTTCCTGCACCGCCTGCTGCGTGCGGATGGCGTGGTCAACGGTGTTGCGAACCACCAATACTTTGGCGCCGGCGCGGGCCGCTTCCAAAGCGCGGCCGGCCACGACGCCGAAGTCCCGCATTGCGGGCGTCGCCGCAATACCCACGTCCTTCTGCCGGTTGTTCTCGCCGGCGCCGGCGCTCCTCGACGATGCGGTCACGGCGGGATAGGGCGCCGCCATCGCTTCAGCCAACACCGGAGCATCGCCAGCGTTGTCCCCACCGTGATGCACCCAGCGGTGGCGCGCCGTGGCGCCCAGAGTGGCCGACATCAGCAGCGCATAGCCGCCGGCGCCAATATGGGCATCCAGCAGGGCTTCCAGAATGCCGCTCATGTAAGCATCCGAGGCGTGGACTTCATCCACCACCAGCAGGTTTCTCGCCAGTCCGGCCGCCCGCAGGTGGGAGTTTCTCACTTGCAGCGCACCCAGCATGGCCTGATCCACCGTACCCACGGCGATTTGCGCGGCCAGGTAGCGTTTGGGACTCTCGGCAGCCCACCGCCTTCCGTCGTGGGCGTGGTCATCCCACCAGACTTCGTAGTCCGGCAACTGCCGCCTCGTGGGATCGCCGGCGCGCAGATAACCCGGCACCGCCAGAATGGGCTCCGGAGCCGTATCGTCCGGGAACAGGCCGGCAATAAACGCGTTCACTCTGTTGAAAATCTGGCTGGCGGCGGCGCGAGTGGGCAACGCGAAATAAAGGCCGTCCACCAATCCGGCTTCATACATCAGGGCAAACCGCCACAGCGCCGCCTCCGTCTTGCCCGAGCCGGTTTCCGATTCGATGATGACCAGCCGCTCGTCCAGCGGCGTATCCTGGACTTTCTGCTGGATGGCGTTGGGGCCTCCGGGAATACCGAACAGGCCGCCGAAATCGGGCGCGCCGGCGAACCCTTCGCGCTGCCCAGATAAGTCGAGGCCAACGGCTTCACTGGCATCCCGTGCTTTGGCGCGGGCGACTCCGATGTAATCATCCTGCGGCGCGTCCACGAACTCGAACCACCGCTCGTCGGAACCAATCCAGTCGGCCAGGTTGCACAGCCCCAGGAAGTGATGCTGGAACTCCGGCGCCGACGGCAGCGGCGGCCCGCCCGCAGCAAATGCCGCTGGGAACCAATCGCGTGCCAGGTCACCAATGCGCGCCACATACTCTTTCGGGTTCAAGTCGCCAAAGGACTGCCATACCCGCGGGTTTTTGGCCCGCCCACCCTCCAGCTGCAGGGGCCGCCCGTGATGCGACAGGGTCGCTACCAGTAAACTACAGACCGTTTCACCGCCGCAGTCATCCCAGGTCTCGGCCGCGTCCCACCACCAACCGAGAGCATCGAAGAACCAATTGGCCGTGGTATCGTCATCGCCGTTCAGCACCGGCATCAGGTCCAGGGTATGCCCGGCGCGGCCCGGTTTGCGTTCCCCCGGCGGCAAATCATCATACCGCCAGATTTGCGCCTGAAACCCAACGTTCACCTTGCCAATGTCGTGCAGGGCGGCGAAAACGCACAACCGCGCCGCCGTGGTCGGGTCAACATCATCCCAACCGGCGGTGTGCGCCAGCCGCCGCCTGATCACCGACTGGCCCAGCAGCGCCTCGAAACACGCTCCAACATCCGCCAGGTGGTGTTCCAGCAGGTGGATGCGTCCCGGGTCTGCCCGGTCCGACTTCGCCCAGAACCGGCGCGTGTACGAGTTCGATTGCATCCGTTGGTCCATTTACCCATCAACCTGCCCAAGTTTTCTCGCTACCAGGTTTTCTCGCTACCGGAGGTGAGTTATCTTTTCCGCAGCACCGACAGTCCCTGCACTCACCGGACGCAGCGTATCCGAATTGTACTGGGGGAGTCCAACCTTAAGGTCGCTTTCACGATCGCCAACTTCAGCTGAGTCTAACCTAGGAAGCTCAGATCGGAAGCTCAGAAGTGAAGGCCCCTCCCCATCCTCCATCGGCAGGCAACGACCTGCAGCAAGCACTGCCCTCAGTCGGACGCTGGGCACTCCTTTGGTATAATCGGCCTTGGTTTATCTGGCGGTACACCCGCCGTGTCGATGAAATCGTTGCGACTCGGGTCAGCCACCGACCCGACGTGAGCCTACCGAGTAACTCAATAGCATCCTGCGCAGCGGTCAGCCTTGGAATCCACCGGCCTTTACGTCTTGACCAACCAGACAACTGCTCATCGCCGAACGCTACGAACGGAGGTCGCTGGGCATAACGTCAAACCTAAACCAAAGCCAAAGTGGGATATGCATTTTAGGTGTGCCCTGAGTCGGTCTGGGAGGCCTGCGCGAGTTCTTCGGCTCTTGATTGCAGGACGGTCCGGCAGCGGCGCCTCACCTCACCCTGTCGGCTGGCCAGCCCGGCGAGGAAGTGGTTGACCCTCTCCGGCACCAAGGCTTTGGTCCCCAGGCATCGTCCCCGTCGCCTCCTGCCTTGCCCAGCCCCAGACCGCCTCATCGGCGTTGAAGTCTGGACTGTAGCTCGGCAGAGCCTGCACCGTGCTTGACACGGGGTTCACCAGCCGCAGGTTCAGGCCAGGGGTCTCTAGGTATAAGCGCATCGCCGGGACCCGGTGCGCCGGCGCATTGTCCCAGATCAGATTGAGACGCCCTCGGTGCCTCTCCCGCAACTGTTCCAAGAAAGCCACGGAGCTTTCCCCGTTGCTGTTCCCCTCTAGTTCCGTCCATTCCACCTCGCTGGTCTCCAAGCACACCGTCGAGTAATAGCTGGCCTTCTCGCCGTGCTTCGGACTGTTGGAGTCCACCAAGGCTGGCTCCCCTTTCGGCACCCACTTGCCCCGTAATTCCGCGTCAACCCGGAAGTGGGCCCCGTCGGCAAAGAATATCTTTGAGCCAGTGCGTCCCGCCTCGTCCCACCGGGCGGCGCACTCCGTTATGAAGGCCTCCCGTTTGCCTTCGTCCGCCTGGAGCAGCCGCTTCTTGGGCCCCTTGAAGGCAAAGCCCAGCCGGCGCAGAGCCTGCCCTCGTGTAGACGGGGGTAGTTCAGGCAGCTGCTACGGCACAGGCTGCGGCCGAAGCGTTCCCAGACCAACCGATGGACCACTCTGCTCCTGATCCTGCCGAAGGGTCCAGTTGGCCAGGCCGATGCCCGCCGAGGCGGGCAACTCCTGCACCGCCACTCTCAACTCCGCCTGCTGCGTCTCGCCAAGGGTGGGGGGAACCCCCGGTCTGCTCACAGACTAGGGCTGCGGGTCCACCCTCCCCGAAGGCCGACGCCCATCGCCCGATGGTGTGTGGGTCCCGTTCCAGTGCCCCCGCCGTCCCCGATGCCGTCCAGCCTTGGGCCAGAGCAAGATGGTGTACCAGCGCTCCCGCTCCCGAGGCGTGGGCGCCAGAATCATCCGCCGACGCAAATCCTTGACCTCCAACTGCCATTGTTCGAGAAACCCCTCTATTTCCCTCACGCTCATCACCAACCCCTCCCCGACCACACCGAAAACTAACCCAGTACCTACCCCAAATTCACCCCATGTTTCTGTGCATTTCACCTTGGATTTGGTTTAAGAGTTTGCGGGATGACTTGGGTGCTACGCCGATTCGTGATACTAAGCCCCAATCCACTGAAGAGGTGATTGTCGCGGGGTGATGAAGGGGTAAGAAAGTGCTCCTTTGCTGCGGGGATAATGGTTTGTGAAACAGCAAACCGACCCGAAACAAGGAGCGCCCAACAGATGCTGCCACTTGACCATCCCGACCGCATCCAAATCGCCTTCGATGACCACCGCCTGGTGGCCAATGCCGGGCTGATCCTTCCGGTCACTTTGGCCCAGCGCCTGGGTCTGCGTGAACTCGTTGACGACCACGTTGACTTGGGAGCTGCGCCGGGTCGGGCGAATGCCGGCGACAAGTTGCTGACCCTGGTGGCGTCGGCGCTGGCTGGCGGCGACTGCATTGACGATGCCGACGCGCGGCGCGCTGGGGGAACCGATCGGGTGCTGGGCTGCGCGGTCAAGGCGCCATCCACGCTGGGTACCTTTCTGCGGAGTTTTCGGTGGGGCCATGTCCGCCAGTTGGATCGGGTGCGCCGGGAGCTGCTGGCTGGGGCCTGGTCCGCTGGGGCGGGACCGGGCGATGATCCGTTGACCATCAACCTGGACTCCACGGTCTGCGCGACCTACGGGCCGATCAAGGAGGGTGCGCAGCGCCACAACTACGCCGGCCAGCGGGGCTATCACCCGATCTTGGCCGTGGCCGCCGGAACCGGAGAGGTTCTGATGTGTCGGGCGGCGCAAGGGCCGGGCCAACACGGTGCGGGGCGCTGCCCACTTCCTGCGCGAGACGGTGGGCCGAGTGCGCTACGCCGGAGCTACGGGACCACTCACCATGCGGGCCGACCGCGGCTGCTACACCCATGACATCGTCGCCGCCTGTCGCGATAAGAGTGTCCGCTACTCCATCACCGTCCGCCAGCGCCAGAGCGTGCGCAACAGCATCGAGGCCATACCCGAAGCAGACTGGACGCCCATCCCGTACTGGATGGACGGCGCCGCCGACGTGGCCGAGACCACCTACACCCCCTTCCAGAGTGAGCCTGACGCCGCACCGGTGCGGCTCATCGTCCGGCGGGTGCAGCCAACGTCCGGTTCCCAGTTGGCCCTCTTTGCCACCTACAGCTATCACGGCTGCATCACCGACCGAGACGGGGATACCCTGGAACTGGAGGCCGACCATCGGCGCCACGCCGAGATCGAGAATGCCATCCGAGACCTCAAGTACGGCGTCGGACTCAACCATCTCCCCTCGGGCCGCTTCGCCGCCAACGCCGCCGGGCTGGCCGTCCAGGTCATTGCCCACAATCTGGCGCGCTGGACAACGCGCATCGGTCTGGGCGAGCCGGCGGCAACCACCAAGACCCTCCGGCGACGCTGCTGCTCCCTGGCCGGACGGCTCACCCGCAAGGCACGCCGCCTCACCCGGCATCTTCCCCAGGGCTGGCCCTGGCAAAACCAGTTTAGCGCCGCCCGCGCCAAACTACGCACCCTGCCACTACCCTCCTGATCGCGCCGACAGCGTCCGACCCGTCCGCCAGACTCTCCACAGGCCTGGCTGTCCCGCGCCAGGCCGGTCCCCGCGTGTCTCCTGCTGCAATCTGCCCGCTGATCTCGCCCTTCGCCCGGACTGCGGGCCGTCAAAAATCCCCTTCGCGTCGCCGACACACTCAGCGCCTGTCCCAATCCGTCGGGATCAACGCCCGGCCGGCCCTCCCCCTCACCTTTCATCTCTCGTCTGACCAGCCCCACCGCATCCCGTCGGTGGATTCGGGCTAAGGAAAAGCTCGACCTTTTGCTTCCTATGGCAAGTTACCAACGTGAACGGACAGCGATCAGATTAGCCAGCTACGCGGTTGTCAGCAGTGCATTAGCTTTTTTGATAAGCATGGACACGCTGGGTGTAGCGGTTTGGATTCTGGGTACATCGCATGGCGGCTCTGAGAAAGTGTTTAAAAATGGTCTGGGAAATAGCAGGCAATGTAGCAGGGCCGGCTATGGACGTGAGGCATGAGCCGAGCAGTTTATTCCACGGATTTGACGGAGGCCGAGTGGCGGATTCTGGAACCCCTGGTTCCGCCGGTGCAGCCGGGTGGCCGGCCCGCCAAGTAATCCCGCCAGGAGGTGGTGAATGCCATCCGGTACGTGCTGCGCACCGGTTGTGCCTGGCGTCTGTTGCCTCACGACCGGCCTGCCTGGCAATCGGTCTACCACTACTTTTGGGTTTGGCGGCGAGCTGGGACCTGGCCGGGGATTCACGACGCGCTGCTCTCCACGATGCGGCGGTTCCTGGGCCGCCAGCCCAGCCCCAGCGGGGCCATCATCGACAGCCAGTCGGTGCAGACCACGGAGAAAGGGGGCCTCGGGGGTACGACGCGGGCCAGCAGGTGCAAGGCCGCAAACGGCATATTGTGGTGGATACCCAGGGACTGCTGTTGGCGGTGGCGGTGCACCCAGCCGACGTGCCAGACCGGGATGGGGCCAAGCTGGTCATTAGCAAGCTGACCGGAAGGTTTCCCCGGTTGAGCTTGATCTGGGCGGATGGCGGCTACGCCGGAAAGTTGATTGAGTGGATGGCGACACTGGCGGGTTGGACTCTGGCGATAGCGAGGCGTCCCGGGAACCGCCACAGCTTTGAGGTGTTGCCCCGACGCTAGGTGGTGGAGCGCACTTTCGCCTGGCTGGGCTGGCGCCGGAGATTGAGCAAGGATTATGAAGCACTGCCGGAAACCACCGAAGCCTGGGTCTACACCGCTATGACCGGACTCATGCTCCGCCGCTTGGCGCGCCCCCAGCTTTCTAAACACCCTCTAGTACCGTCCCTCGACTTTGTACAAAAGCTAGATAAATTATAAGAACAGGGCAAGCTCGACCAAATCACCACCAGAGGTCGAGTATGCCTACCCTGCCCGCAGTCATAGTAACCCTGCTGCTGCCCTTTGAGCGCCTGTTTGACCCCAGGACCTGGCGCAAAGCCCAACTCCTGGCCATGGGCGATCCGGTCTCCCGGCAAGCGCACCGTGTCCTCCGCCCTCAACATCCTGGGGATTGGGCAGCACGGCGACTTCGCCATCTATCACCACGTGCTCAACCGTGCCCGATGGTCGCCGCTGCAACTGAGCCGGGCGCTGTTGCTGCTGGTGGCCGGGCGCCTTGGTTCATCCGCCGAGCCGTTGGTGTTCGGCATTGACGAGACGGTGGAACGACGCTGGGGCCGGCAGATTGCGGCCCAGGGGCGGTATCGGGATCCGGTGCGGTCCAAGGACGACCAGGTGGTGATGACCCCCGGATTGCAATGGGTGAGCCTGCTGTTGCTGACGCGTATCGGATGGGCGGGTCGACACTGGGCGCTGCCGTTTTTGACCGCGCTGGTGGTGTCGGCCCGCTACGACCGGCGCAAAGGTCGCCGGCACAAGACGGTCACCGACTACGCCCAGCAGATGCTGGTCTGCCGGCGCCGGTGGCTGCCGGACCGGGACCTGGTGGTGGTGGCCGATGGCGGCTACGCCAAGCGCGAGTTCCTGCGGCATTGCCAGAGTATGTCAAAGCCCGTTGTCGTCGTCACCAAACTGCGCAAGGACGCGTCCCGGTACCAGCCCGCGCCACCGCGGCGGCCCGGCCAGATCGGGCGGCCCCGGGTGGTCGGCGCGCGATTGCCCAGTCCCACGGCGGCGCTGGACGACCCCGCTACACAATGGATTCCCTACCGCGCCACCGGTTCCGACGGCAGTACCGCCATGGTCGAGCTCGCTTCGGGCGTAGCGCTGTGGTACCACGGCGGGCCGCCGCGCCTTCCCATACGTTGGGTCGTCATCAGATACCTGGCGGAGCGCCGCGGGCCTTATGCTTTGCTATGCACCGACACCGAGGCGGAACCCCTGCGGATATTGCAGTGGTATCTGCTGCGCTGGCAGGTCGAGGTGACCTTTGAGGAGCTGCGGGCTCACCTGGGCCTGGAAACCCAGCGCCAGTGGTCGGAACGAGCCATCGCCCGAACCACCCCCGCGCTCTTTGGCCTGTTCAGCGTGGTGACGCTGGCAGCGGATATCCTGATCGAACAGCAGGGTGGCATGGCGCCGCGCACCGCGGCGTGGTATGACAAAACCAGCCCTTCCTTCGCCGACGCCATCGCCCTGGTCAGACGACACCTCTGGGTGCAGCAGGGAACTTTTATGCCGTCCGAGCGTGAGCACGAATCGATAAAAGTCCCGCGCCTCTTGTACCACAGGATGCTCGACACGCTAGCCTATGCCGCTTAATTGTACAAAGCCGAGACCGGGCCGGTCGTTCCGATAGGGTTGCCTAGAACTTTATCTACGCCCGCATCCAGCGAATTCTGTATTACCTCACGCACTAACCTGGTGTTGATAGGCTCATCCTCAAAAAACTCCCGCACCACCGTCCCCTGATTTACTTCCGCCGGGGACATCTTACGAAAGCGCCACTTTATGTCTGTCATATTCATATTACCAGCACCATCTGAACTATTAGACTATCACGTACAATAACAACAGTCGCGCGCGGGGTCAACGCTCTGCTGTGCCGCGACGGCGTGCCGCCTTGACCTTGACACCGCCCCGGCCCGTGCTACTATTGGGCCATCTATAAACTGGCGAGATTTCCGCCGGTTTTCGTTTCGTCTGGCGCTGCTCTTTGCCGCGCCACACCAAGGAGCGTGTTGCTATGGAAATGGACCGCGACACCCTGCTGCGACTTTATCGCACCATGACGACCATCCGGCATTTTGAAGAGCGGGGCGTGCCCGAAACCGGCCAACGCGGTATGTCATCCTCGGTTCACTCATCGGTGGGACAGGAAGCGGTGCCGACCGGAGTTTGCGCCCACCTGTCAGACGATGACTACATCGGCAGCACCCACCGCGGACACGGCCACTGCATCGCCAAGGGTGTGGATCCCAAGCTGATGATGGCCGAGTTGTTTGGCCGCCGCGACGGCCCCAACAAGGGCAAGGGCGGCTCCATGCACATTGCCGATATGAGCAAGGGGATGCTGGGCACCAATGGAATTGTGGCCGGCAGCGTCCCGCTGGCCGTTGGCGCTGCGCTCACGTCCAAGATTCGCAAGCTGGGGCGCGTGGCGGTGGCATTCTTCGGCGACGGCGGCGCCAACCAGGGCGTGCTGCACGAGTGCATGAACCTGGCCTCGGTGTGGAAACTGCCGGTGGTTTTCTGCTGTGAGAACAACGGTTACGCCGAGTCAACTCCGGTGGAGTACGGGTTGTCCGTGGCCAACGTTTCCGACCGCGCCGTTGCCTACGATATGCCCGGCATCCTGGTCGACGGGATGGATGTGCTGGCAGTGTACGAAGCGGCTGGCGAAGCGGTGGCCCGCGCCCGCGCCGGCAACGGGCCGGCGCTGCTGGAAGCCCGCACCTATCGCTACTACGGCCACACGGTCTTTGACAATCCGCTGACCTACCGCACCAAGGAGGAAGAAGACCACTGGCGCGCCCGCGACCCGCTGCTTACGTTCCGCAACCACATGGTGGCGCAGGGCAACGACATCACCGCGGAGGAACTGGACCAGATGGACGCCGAGGCGCTGCAACTCATGGAAGATGCAGTGGCCTTCGCTGACGCCAGCCCGTTGCCTGAACTCCACGAGATATACGAGGATGTGTATGGGGAGTATCCGTTGGAGATGATGCGGCGCGGCGCGAATATGACGGTGTAGCGGACATCCTCGCTGATTGAATCAAAGGAACACGAGGTGAATGCAATGGTCACCCCAGAAATGGACCTGGATGGAATTGCGGACAAAGGGGAGCAGATTTATCTGGAGCGTATCAAGCCTACTCTCACCGCAGCCGACATTGGCCGGTTTGTGGTTATCGACGTCAATACGGGAGAGTATGAGATTGATGACACTGACATTGAGGGGAGCATCCGTTTGCAAGAAAGGGTGCCCAACGCCCTTATCCACGGGCTTCGCGTCGGTTACTCGGCAGCCTATTTCTTTGATGGTTATTACGAGGAGCCAAAGTTGTGATTAGCGGACGGGTCACCGATACACTCAGAGTGGTGATCAACGTTCAAATCTTGGCCGGGGACGGTAATTGGAATGCATTGAATGTTGTGATTGACACTGGCTTCAATGGTCAGTTAGCTTTACCGCAGGATATAGTGCATAAACTCGAATTGACTCTAGGCCAAACGCGAAGAGTAACACCGGCCATTGGACAAACTAGAACGGTATCTTCCGGTCACGTTCAACTGAATTGGAACGGTGTTCTTGGTTACGTTCGAGTTGTGCTGGCCGGCACCGAACCTTTGTTAGGCATGGCCCTGCTCTGGAACAACCGCATTGCCATTGACGCCGTTGCTGATGGCGCCGTAACTGTTACCCCTTTGGGAGGTTAGTATTTATGACTACTATTACCGAAGTTCCGATGATGCCGCCACCGGGCGAGACGCGGGTGATTCAGACCCGCGAGGCCATCAACGAGGCGTTGATTCAGGAGATGCGCCGCGATGAGACTGTCATCATTATGGGGGAAGAGATTGCCGGCGGCGCCGGGCGTGAGCACCTGGGCATCGTTGATGCCTGGGGCGGCGCTTTCCGCACCACCCGTGGGTTGATTCAGGAGTTTGGCAACGAGCGGGTGCTGGACACGCCCCTGTCGGAAGCTGCCTTCGTGGGTACGGCGATTGGCGCAGCGTCCACCGGGATGCGTGCGGTGGCCGAGTTGATGTTCGTGGACTTCATCGGAGTCTGCATGGACCAGCTGCTGAACAACGCCGCCAAGATGCGCTATATGTTCGGCGGACAGGTTAAGGTGCCGTTTACCATGCTGACCCGCATCGGGGCCGGTTTCGGCAGCGCGGCGCAACACTCCGAGTCGTTCTACTCGCTGTTCGCCCACATCCCCGGTCTGAAAGGGGTTTGCCCTTCAGACGCCTACACCGCCAAGGGACTGCTGATTTCAGCCATCCGCGATGACGACCCGGTTATCTTCTTTGAGCACAAGGGTCTGTACGGCGATACCTGCCCGGTGCCGGAGGAGATGTACGCCATCCCGCTGGGCAAGGCGCGCACGGTGCGGCCCGGCGCCGACATTACATTGGTGGGTATCAGCAAGATGACCTGGGTGGCGGTGGAGGCTGCCGAAGAACTGGCGAAAGAGGGCATCAACGCCGAAGTGATTGACCTGCTGAGCGTTTCACCCATCGACTACGACCACATACTGGACTCGGTGCGACGCACCCACCGGCTGGTGGTCGTGGACGAGGACACGCCGGTGTGCAGCATTTCGTCGGACATCTGCGCCCGCGTCGCCGAGGAAGTGTTTGACTACCTGGACGCCCCGCCGTCGCGCGTTACGCCGCCGCACACCCCGGTACCCTACAGCCGCCCGCTGGAGCAGGCCTATCTGCCCAACGCTCAGCGCGTTATCAATGTGGTACGGAATTTGATGGGGTAGGCGTCCCTCACCAGGTAGGGATCCGTCACCAGGTAGGCGTCTCTCATCAGGGGTAGAAAAAACTAGCGATTCCACCCTCACCCTAGCCCTCTCCCGTCAAGGGAGAGGGGATATATCAGGAGGCAAAACCATGACCACAGTTGGAACCGGAAAGCATACTTATACGCTTACGTCAGATTGGGCCAAGATGCCCGCGGCCCACCCGATGGGAGCGGTGAGCGCGCTGGCCAGCGATTCAGCCGGCGACATCTACGCGTTCCATCGCGCCGACCCGCCAGTCGCAATTTTTGACCGCAGCGATGGCTCGTTCAAGAGCGGCTGGGGCAATGGGTCGTTCGTCTACGCCCACGGGTTTTACATCGAGGGTGACATCGTTTACCTGACCGACCGGGATACGTCGGTCTGCATCATGTACACGCTGGACGGCAAGCCGATTCAGATGCTGGGTCGGTACATGGTTCACTCGGACACGGGCGCCCAGGTCGCCGGAGAACTGGTGCCGCGCGCGGCCGGCCCGTTCAACTACCCGGCCGAAATGGTGCCCTCGCCCAGCGGCGACTTGTTTGTCGCTGATGGCTACCGCAACGCCCGGGTGCATCGCTTTGATAACGACGGCAACCTGAAGTTCTCTTGGGGCAAGCCCGGCAAGGACGGCCCTTACGAATTCCACCTGCCGCATAGCCTGCTGGTGACCACGGACGACACGGTGTACGTGTGCGACCGCGAGAACAGCCGCATTCAGGTGTTCGACACGATGGGCAATTTCAAGACCATGTGGACTGACTCCTGCCGCCCTACCGACATTGCCGAAACGCCGGAGGGTGATTTTGTGGTCAGCGAGTTGCCGCCGCTGGATGGTTCGCATCCGCCGCGGGTGAGCATTTACGACCGGGACGGCAACGTGCTGGCCAGGTGGGACAGCCGCTCGGCCCACGGCATCTGGTGCGACGCCCACGGCGACGTGTTCCTGGCGCTAACCGGGGACAAGGCCGTGGACAAATACGGCCGCAGCTAGGGGAAGAGTACGGCCCTCACCCCAACCCCTCTCCCGGTGGGAGAGGGGCTTCTTAATGGCTGCCCTGAGGGCGGGTCATTTGCTCCATCTGAGCCTGTCCCAGAAAGGCACTTAAGGGATCGGGATTGGTACAGCTGAGGCGGGTTCGCCGGTTGGACCGACCCAATACACTCCCGTCGACTCCATAACCACAGTCTCCACCCGGCATTCCATCAGCCAGCCGGTACAGTTCGGTCGTATATGCGGCAAACGTCCGTACCGGCTGCTCAGAAGGCCGAATAGTCGGCCTATCCTCGCAATTCTGAACAGTTCCTGCTCCCCGTGCTGTAGCGAAGCCGTTCCGTGTTGCCCATAATCTATTGAGTGTGGGGCCACTAGACGGGGCTCACCAAGCGCATTTTTCCGGAGGTTGGTACATGGTTGTTAGGTTCTGTTGACATTTCACCGTAGCCAGATGAGAGCGGCGGTGAAGTGCAGGAAGCCCAGGTATCTGGTGTCCAGCTTCTCAAACCGGGAGAAGATCCGGCGATAGTGCTTGATCTTGTTGATGAAGCATTCCACCAGATGACGCTCCCGGTACAGATGCCGGTCATAGTCGGCGGGTGCCTTGCGGTTCGAGCGGGGCGGAATGACCGGCATCATACCCAGTTCCAGGATGTGCTGGCGAAACTCCTGGGCATCGTACCCTTTGTCGGCCAGTACGTGCTCGCCAGCATAACCGGCGATCAACTCCTCCGCCTGGGTGATGTCGTGCTGTTGCCCCCCGGTCAGTATGAATCGCAAGGGGTTGCCCAAGCCGTCTACGCTCACGTGAATCTTGGTGCTGAACCCGCCGCGGCTCCGGCCCAGGGCCTGGGCCGCCTGGCCACCCTTTTTGGGGGAGCTCCCGCCGCGCAAGGGTGCGCCCGGACCACCGTGCTGTCGATGATCAGGTATTCCAGATCCGCGTCGTCGCAGAAATGTTGATGCATTTGGGCCCAGACGCCTTGGTCAGTCCAACGGGCGAATCGTTTATAGACGCTGTTCCAGTTCCCGTATTCGGCTGGCAGCAGTCGCCATTGGGCCCCAGAGCGGTTAATCCATAAGACGGCCTCGACAAAACGCCGGCAATCCGCTTCCTGGCCAACGTACACGCCAGTGCAACCACGCAAGAAATCGAGCATCCTGGCCCACTGTTCTGGTGATAATCTGATGTTTGACATACAGCCATTATAATGAAATGTCAACAGAACCTAGTCAGAAGGTTCGTGTGGTCTTGGTCGTTGATGACGAGCCCGACGTGGAGCCGATGTTCCGCCAGCGTATGCGGCGCGAGATTCGCGCCGGTCAGTACGAGTTCCTGTTCGCCAGTTCGGGGCTGAACGCGCTTGCGGTCCTGTCGGACCGGACCGACATCGAGCTGGTGATCACCGACCTCAATATGCCGGACATGGATGGCCTGGAGCTTCTGGCGGCCATGGAAGACTCGTTCCCAGGTCTGCCCTCCATGGTGGTGTCTGCCTACGGGGACCCGGACCGTATGGCCCGGGCGTCGGAGCGCGGGGCCGGCGCCTTCGTAGTGAAGCCGGTTGATTTCCCGGCGTTTCGTGAGCTGCTGTCCAGCTCGCTCGCCTCGGCTGGCTCCTGATCGTTCTGCTCGGTCAGCCGGACCGCTATTGGCCGGTATGACTGATGATGCCGAGGGTGCGGGTGGCGGCACGCGGCACTCGCCGCCGGACTGGTTGTTCCGGCTTTCTAATCCAGGATGCTAACCAGGACTGCCGCTCCCGGTATGATTCTGATGAGTTGCGAGCCGAACGGCTCCGTGGGTATGTCCATCGAAAGCATAGTGCAGTTGGCCTAGCGCACCGCGCAGAGTAACCCGGAAGTCCGCAGCATGAGTTGCCGGGTCCGCAGCCATTGCTGCGACGACGAGATTGCCACGCTACGCTCGCAATGACAAAGGTGGGTAGGCATGAGGCCTTCGCATAGATTGCCAACGCACTGTAGCGGTAAAAGAGCTGACCCAATTTAGCAAGCTCCGCATTCCTGATGGAGAATCCAGCCCGATGCCCGGTTAAGTGTTACGACCGGATGTTGCGTCGGTACGCGGGATGCCTGGCGGACACCGACACCCCGCTGCATTGGCTGACCGTGTCCAGGCGGTGGTCCAAACCGAGCGCAAGCCTGTGGGTAACTGCTCAGGGTTGAGGGTACCTACAGGCTATCCAGCCTCTTGCTGAGGGGCAACCAAGCACGAATTTCCTCTGCAAACCCATTCCGTCCCCTCAAACGTGAACAGTTACGCCTGTGGATGATGCTTGACGTCAGCCGTCACATATTCTTACACTGGCTGTGCAATGATCCAAGGTTGTAGGGACCGAGTGAACGCGGCAATCGTCTGGGAGGCTTGCTCTGCGACCGGGCCGGACAGAACTCCAGAAGGATCAATCGTCAGTGGCGCATCCGTTTCAGTTGGCCTGAGGGCCGGGCCGGACCGTCGGACGTTGAGATTGTGGATTATCACTGATGGGGCGCTGGCGACAATGTTGAAACGGGCCGTACATCCTGGGGATGTTTCGCGAGATGAACTGCGAGATGAACTGGAGGAGAGGTAGTATCATAGGCCAGTTTCGCCAGGCAGATTGACGTGCCGGCCAATCGCATCAGCCAAATTCTGGCCGGCAAGCGTGCGGTGACCGGAGACAGCGCTCTTGGGTTTGGCAATTGGTTCGGCATGGCTCCGCAGTTCTGGCTAAATTTGCAAACGCAGTACGAGTTGGCGGTCGCGGAGAGGTCGGTGGGAGCAAAGATACGTGCCCTGCCCACTGCGGCCGGCGGCGAGTAGAGTGTGGACGAGGCCGCGTTTCGGCGTCCATGATGTGGCAGGACTTCCGACGGCGCGCTGGGCATCGCGTAGGGGAATCGGAATAGCGATCGTTATTACCATGGGGTCGGAGTCAGGAAGGCCGGACGGGTCCGGGAGTTGACGGATGATCATACTGCACGGGGGTTGGCAAGACGGGTGTATATTGCTGTGGGCGGAGCAATCGCCGGACGAACTGCGCCCGGAAGGAACCGGCGACCCGGCGAGCAATGAGCATCCCTACTGCGTTGGCCAGGCAGAGTTGGGCAACGTTCTGGCCAGTGCCGTACCCGGTTTCCGCGCGGACTCTGGCGAAGCCGTCTCCGCCACCGCATGGCTGCCCAGCAGAGGCGGCAGCCCGCTCCCGTCCAGCGCTCTGGTGGCCGACCCGCCCAGATCCAGGGCCAGGCCCAGGCTGATGCCCTGGTCCGTACCGGTATACCGACTGTCCCCGGCGGACGCCATCCCGATATTGCAGGCCGGCAAAGGGCATGGGATGTTGACCAACGGCGTCGGCATCGGACGGGACCTGGCCTATTGGAGCCAGGCGGTGCGCTTCGGTGCGGCGCTGGTGGCTCGGCAGCAGTTCTTGCCGGGGACAATCCACGACGCCGCTGGCGCTCGCGCCGCCTGGGTACCGCTGTTCATCGGAGCCGACGCCGAGCGACTGGCTCGGTTGAGTCAGCGTATGCCGGCGTCGGCCCGGGCACTGTCGGGACCCGACGCAGATCAACCGCCCGACCAGCCGGCGGCCACCATCCTCAGGACATTCGTCGCCGCGGTCACGGACCGCCTGGTCAGAAATCCCAACGGCGCTCCGGAGGTGGCTGCACCCAAGGGCCGCCGCAAAGAGCCGGCCTTCGACAGCGTACACGACGCCTGGCTGCACGGCCTGAAGTCAGTCGACGGAGCGGTTCACGGCGCTCCGGAGGAACTGGGGCAACTGCGGGCGCAGGTAGGGGAATGGCAGCGACCCATTGCACTGACGGCCAGCGCGCCGTTTCGGGTCTGCTTCCGGCTTGAAGAACCGCCGGAGTCGCCCGGCGCTAAACCCGACGTGGCGCCAACGGAGCGCGATGAGTGGTATCTGCGCTACCTGCTGCAATCCCACGAAGACCGCAGCCTGCTGCTGCCGGCCAGCGCAGTCTGGAAAACCGGCAGCCAGCGGGTCAGTGAGCTGGAACGGGACGGCTTCAACCCCCGGGAGTTCCTGCTGGCATCCCTGGGTCAGGCCAGCGGCATCTGCGCCGGCGTGGCCGACAGCCTGCACCGGAAAAGACCCGCCGGCCGGAAGCTGGACGCCGCCATGGCGTACCAGTTCCTGACCGGGGAATCCATCGCATTGGAAGAAGCCGGCTACGGCATCATCCTGCCGGCGTGGTGGACGCGCCGGGGAACCAAGACCAAACCCACGATCCGGGCCAACGTGAAGACTCCGCAGATGCAGGGCGGGGGCGGCGTGTCATTGGCCACCATGCTGGAATTGAACCTTGAAGTGGCGTTGGGGGACCAGGTCATGACCGCCCAGGAACTGGAGGCGCTGGCCCAGCTGAAAACGCCGTTGGTGAGACTGAGGGGGCAGTGGGTGGAGCTCAACGCCAGCGAGATCCGGGCGGCGCTGGACTTCTGGAATCGGAAGGAGGAGACCACGCTGCAGGACGTCATCCGGCTGGCGGTGGGCGCCGGGGAGACGCCGGGCGGGTTCGACGTGGACGGCGTGGCGGCCAGCGGCTGGGTGGACGACCTGCTGGGGCAGCTCACCGGACGGGCCGAGTTCCAGGAACTGGAAACCCCTGATGGCTTCTGCGGGACGCTGCGTCCCTACCAGCAGCGAGGCTATTCCTGGCTGGCGTTCCTGAGGAGCTGGGGGCTGGGCGCCTGCCTGGCGGACGACATGGGCCTGGGTAAAACCGTCCAGACCCTGGCCGCCATCCAGCAGGATCGCCGGGAAGGCGTCGAGGAACCGACGCTGCTGGTCTGCCCGACCTCGGTGCTCAACAACTGGCGCAAGGAGGCCGCCCGGTTCACGCCCGACCTGTCGTTGATGGTGCATCACGGTCCGAGCCGCCGGCGGGATGCCGAATTCGTTGAGGCGGCTCGGCAGCACGCCATCGTCGTGTCCAGCTACGGGGTGCTGGCGCGGGACGTCCGGTTCATGGCTGAGGTGCCGTGGCGGGGCATCGTGCTGGACGAAGCCCAGAACATCAAGAACCCGGCCACCCGGCAGGCCAGAGCCGCCCGGTCGCTGGGCGCCGACTACCGGGTAGCCCTGACCGGCACGCCCGTGGAAAACCATGTGGGCGACCTGTGGTCGGTGATGCAGTTCCTGAACCCGGGCCTGCTGGGAACGGAGGGTGAGTTCAAGCGCAACTACTTCATACCCATCCAGGCCGAACGGGACGAGGGCGCGGCCCAGCGGCTGCAGCGGGCCACCGGCCCCTTCATCCTGCGGCGGCTCAAAACCGACCGGTCCATCATCACCGACCTGCCCGATAAGATGGAGACCAAGGAGTTCTGCCCCCTGACCCGCGAGCAGGCCACCCTGTACGAGGCGGTGCTGCGCGAGGCTGAGCAGGCTTTGGAAGAGGCCGAAGGCATCGGGCGCCAGGGCACGATACTGGGCACGCTGACCAAGTTGAAACAGGTTTGCAACCACCCCCGGCAACTGCTGGGGGACAATTCCGCCATCGCGGGGCGGTCGGGCAAACTGGCCCGGCTGCAGGATATGCTGGAGGAAATCATCGCGGTGGGCGACCGCGCCCTGGTGTTCAGCCAGTTTGCCGAGATGGGCGACATTCTACAGCGGCACATCCAGGACACCTTCGGCAAAGAGGCGCTGTTCCTGCACGGCGGGGTCTCCCGGCGCCAGCGCGACCGGATGGTGGAGCGGTTCCAGGACACCGGGAACGGGCCGCCGGTGTTCATCCTGTCGCTGCGCGCCGGTGGCACCGGCCTGAACCTGACGGCAGCCAACCACGTCTTTCACTACGACCGCTGGTGGAACCCCGCCGTGGAGAACCAGGCCACGGACCGCGCTTTCCGCATCGGCCAGACCAGCAACGTCCAGGTGCACAAGTTCATGTGCGCCGGCACCCTGGAGGAGCGGATTGACCTGATGATTGAAGCCAAGCAGGCCAACGCAGAACGGGTGGTAGGGGCTGGCGAAGGCTGGCTGACCAAGCTGTCCAACGACGAGTTGCGCGACGTCCTGAGCCTGAACTCGGAAGCGGCCGTCGCCTGAAACCAGTGGAGAGAAACACCTTAGCCCGCGCAATGCAGGACTGAACGCCATGGTCTATTACGGTTACGAGTACACCCGCCCACGGGAAGCCAAGGGCGGTATTCGGGCGCAATCAAAGCGGGGCGACTTCGGCTCCAGCTGGTGGGCCCAGCGCTGGGTGCAGGCGCTGGAGAACTTCAGCCTGGATTCCAGGCTCGCCCGGGGCCGGTCCTACGCCCGCCGGGGGCAGGTGGTGTCCATCGACGTGCAGCCGGGGGAAGTGGCGGCCAGCGTCCAGGGTTCCCGAAAGCGGCCCTATCGGGTCAGCATCGCGGTCGCCACACTGCCGGGCCCAGATTGCCAGAGGCTCCAGGCTGCCCTGGCCGAACGGCCGGTATTCGCTGCCAGCCTGCTGACGGGTCAGATGCCGGAGAACATCGAGGACGTGTTCGTCGCTGCCGGGCTATCGCTGTTTCCGGAGCGGGAAAGCGACCTGGAGACAGACTGCTCCTGTCCCGACTACGCCAACCCGTGCAAGCACATCGCAGCCGTGTACCTGCTGTTGGGGGAGGAATTCGACCGGGACCCATTCTTGATTTTCAGGATGCGGGGTATCGAACGGGATGATCTGTTGGGACCTGACCTGCGGAAGTCAGTCGAGACCAGCGCCTGGATGTCCCCGACGCTGCCACCGGAACCGCTGCCCGCCGACCTCGACGCATTCTGGGGCCAGCCCGAAGGGGACGACAACGACGACGACATCATCGGGCCGGCCCGCGTACCTGAGGAAGCGGCTCTGCTGCCCAGGCAGTTGGGCCGCTTCCCGTTCTGGCAGGGCCGCGAAGAGCTCCTGCCGGCCCTGGAGTCCATCTACGCCCGGGCGTCTCAAGCCGGATTGGAAATGTACCTTGATGTAACATACGATGTGGGAGCCAAATCAAGTATAAAAGGGTAGGCAATGGCTGTTGTGGCCGGCAGACGTAACGAGCGTTTGCGAATCGAAAAAGACACTGTGGAGGCGAGGGGAGGGATGATACGTTGCTGAATCTCACGCCCGAAGAGGCCGGCCGCATCTGCATGGATCAGTGCCGAGCGATGTGCTGTCGTGGGCCGTTGATCCTGCGGCTGGATCCTGACGAGGTCGCCGTGTTTCACCGTGAGGCGGCGCACCTGGGTACAACCGCCGAAATCTCGTCCGCTGCCGACGGCGGCGGCAATCTGCTGTTCCTGGACCATCCGGGCGAATGCTGCCCGATGCTGGATCAAGCGACCTTCGCGTGCCGCATTTACGAACAGAGGCCGCGGGTTTGTCGGGAGTTTCCGCGCCGGCCGGAGCCGGGTTGCGCCATTTCCGGTTGGACGGACGACTAGTACCGTTCCCAGATAGATTTGTAATAATATTAGAAGGCAGCCATACTGGGGCACGATCTTTGTGTGAGGAGGTGCCCAGCCATGGCTGCCATCAAGTATAAAGTCAAACTGACTGAGTCCGAACGCTCCCGTCTCAATGCGGTTTCCCACCGGGGCAAGCCGTCAGTCCGCACCGTCAAGCGGGCGCTCGCGTTGGTAACTGTTCACGTTTGAGGGGACGGCAACGGTTTGCTTTGGAAATTCGTGCTTGGCTGCCCCTCCACAATAGGCCGAATAGTCGGCAGATCCCCGCAACTCTGAACAGTTACTCGCGTTGCTCAAAGCTGACGAAGGACTTCGGGACCGTGAGATAGCCGGTGTGCTTTTGATCAACCCCGCTACCGTTGCCAGATCGCGGAAGCGGTACGTGGAGGAAGGACTTGAGGCCGCCATCAATGACCGACCGTGGCCGGGCCGGGAGCGCAAGCTGGACGGCCGGCAGGAAGCGCACCTGATCGCCTTTGCGTGCAGCGCAGCGCCCGAAGGTCACACGCATTGGACACTCCAGTTGTTGGCCGACAAGGTGGTAGAGTTGGAGTTTGCCGAGAGCAGCTCCCTGGAGACGGTGCGCCAGCTGCTCAAAAAAACGAACTCAAACCCTGGAAGAAGAAGGAGTGGTGTATCCCCAAGGTGAGCGGGGAGTTCGTGGCGCGGATGGAGGACGTGCTGGACTTGTACCACCAGGCGTACAACCCGGAGCGTCCGGTAGAGTGTGTTTCGACGAGACCTCCCGGCAATTGACCGGGGAGGTGCGTCCGCCCCTGGCGGCTGCCCCCGGACGGGTGGCACGCTATGACACCGAGTACCAGCGGAACGGGACCCGGAACCGGTTCATGATCTGCGAGCCGAGGGGTGGCTGGAGACATGTGGCGGTGACCGAGCGCCGCACTGCCGTGGACTTCGCGCACCAGATGCGGTGGCTGGTGGGCGAGGCCTACCCTGATGCCGAGGTGGTCAGGCTGGTACTGGACAACCTCAACACTCACAAGCTCGGCTCGCTCTACGAAGCATTTGAGCCGTGCGAAGCTCGGTGCATCGCCCAACGCCTCGAGTTTCATTACACTCCCACGCATGGCAGCTGGCTGAACATGGCTGAGATCGAGTTGAGCGTCTTCAGCCGAGGGTGTCTGAACCGCCGTATCAGCGCTGAGGCGGAGCTGCGGCGAGAGGTTGCGGCGCTCGAACACGAGCGCAACGCCGCAAAATCAGCCATAGACTGGCGGTTTACCACCCAAGACGCTCGCCGTAAGCTCCAGCATATCTACCCTACAAAACCAGATTGAAACGGTACTAGTACTGGTTCAAATCAGGATTGTAGGTAGTTTTAGTGAAAGGCTTCCAAGTGCTACGCTGACTGCAAAATAGAGTGGTGTGAAGGTGTAGTAATCATGGCCTTAGAGCAATACGCGGTACAGTTGACGCCGGAGGAACGCGAGCGACTGAGCCAGCTGATTCGCAGCGGCCAAAGTTCGGCGCGTATCATCGCCCGAGCGCGCACCCTGCTGAAAGTAGATGAGGGATGGACCGCACCACAGGTGGCGGCCGCTTTGGACATCTCCAAGGGTACGGTGTACCGCGCCAAACGGCGGTACGCTGAGGAAGGTTTAGATGGCGTGTTGCAGGACCGGGTCCAGGCCAACCGATACCGGAAGCTGGATGACAAGGGGGAGGCCCACCTGATCGCCCTGGCGTGCAGCCCAGCGCCCGCTGGCCACGACTACTGGACCCTGCATCTTTTGGCCGACCGAGTGGTGGAGTTGGGGTTGGTGGAGTCCCTGTCCCATGAGACGGTGCGGTTGAGGCTCAAAAAACGTCCTCCAGCCGTGGCGGAAGCAGCAGTGGTGTATCCCCAAGGTAGGGGGTGAATTCGTGGCGGCGATGGAGGACGTGCTGGACTTGTATGCTGAGCCCTACGACCCGGACCGGCCGGTGGTCTGCTTTGATGAGACTTCCACTCAGTTGCTGGCCGACACCAGGCCGCCCATTCCAGTGCAGCCGGGACCACCGCGGCGGCAGGACTACGAGTATCGTCGCGCCGGTACGCGTAACATCTTCCTGACCTGCGAGCTCCTGGCGGGCTGGCGACACGTGGCGATTACCCAGCGGCGCACCAGGCCGGACTTCGCCCACCAAATGCGCTGGCTGGTGGATGAGGCTTACCCTGATGCCCCGGTGGTGCGGGTGGTTCTGGACAACCCCGTATCGGGTACGGGGCAGGCTTTGAACACGCACCGCATGCCTTCCCTCTATGAAACCTTCGCCGCCGCCGAAGCTCGGCGCATCGTGAAGCGGCTGGAATTTCACCACACGCCCCAGCACGCCAGTTGGCTGAACATGGCGGAGGTCGAGTTCAGCGTGTTGACCCGGGCCTGTCTCCCAGGGGCGTAATCCCGACGAGACTGCCCTGCAGCGAGCCATCAACGCCTATGAGGTCCAGCGCAACGCCTCCAAGGCCACCATCAACTGGCGGTTCAACACCCAGGACGCCAGAACCAAATTGCATCGCCTCTATCCCTTCAATTCCAACATTGATTGAGTACTAGTTGCTACGACCGCCCGCTGTGGTGTACGATGGTGGTGCAATTAGGGACAGGCCATGCGCTAGCCCCTGTATTGTGGCGGGAGCAGAGGGAATCGAACCCGACCGTGTTATGGCACGGCCCCAGCGAATTGAAAATCCGCCTGAGCGCCAACTACTGGTCTGCTCCCCGGGGTTTGTAGAGCAGGGAGCCAACTTTCCAGGCTTGCTCCCTGCTCTTCTTTTCTACCTTACACCCGACTCCGGGCGTGTTGTCAAACCGGTCATGTCCGGGTGCCACCCGGGTCAGGCCCCAAAGTGCAACGCTACCTCGGCTGAGGAGGTCCTGACGGGCAACCAGCCGGCGAGGCGCATCCGGTACCGGGTGCGGAAGCCCCCAGTACTGCGTCGTCGACGTAGCTGAGCTGGTCGCGGTATTCCAGACCCTGCCGGGGAACCCCCAGGGATTCCGGGCAAGGGCGTGGATCTGCGAGCACAATGTTACCGCCCATGGACCGGCTAGGGAACGCATCTTGGACAGCTTCCGGATCACCACCAGGCCGGCGGCGTACTACCGGCAGTTCATGTCGGCTCGAGGGGTGACCGTGAAGGCGGACGGCACCGTTGACCCTGCCGCGGTGGAGGCTGGAGCGGAGATGGTGGCCACCCTGCTGTCGGGGAGGGAAGACATCGCCCGGTGCATGGTCGGGAAAAGGGCGGAACTGGCCATCATTCCCAGGGACCGGACGCTGACCTCGCTGCCGGAGTACGCACACCTGAAAGGGACCAGGGATTTCACGGGACGGAGCCGGGACACCTTCGACCTACGGAGCGTTGGCGCAGTCCCCGGGCTGCCCGTCTCTTCTGCAGGGGAGGAGCAGGTGCTGGGAAGCCTTGGGCCGGAGCGCCCCTACTACCCCTACTACCGGGGCTGGGTGGCGGTGCACGAGATCGCCCACGGGATCCAGAACCTGTGCTCAGGGTGGAAGACCACTAGGAGTGGGAGGGGTTCTACGCGGAGGCAGTTCAGGCAGGGGTGTATCCCGACACCCACATGATGGCCAACGTCAGGGAATTCTTCGCGGTGTTCACCACCGGGTACTCCGAGGTGACCGACGAGCTGTATCCGGTGAACGACCGTGAAACTCTGAAAAACCGGTTCGCCGAGGTCTTCGTGGCCCTGGATGAAATCTATGGAGGGGCCACTCCGCCGGAGGAATACCGGAAGAGGCTGGAGCGGCGACAGTGACTCCTCGTACCGCCTTTCTACCCGTTGGGCCGTGCTTGCCACGGGAGATACGGCCGGGTCCGGTATCTGGGATAATGGAAACAGGTGACCCATCGACATGAATCGGAACCTCATCGCCGACGTATCGGACGACGTCCGCCGCGCAGCGAGGTGCGAGATGATGGAACGAGCTACCACCGTGCAGTTGCGGTACCTGGAGCGGCTGCTGGCCAACGCCAACACCACTTGGCCCATGGTCAAGCGTCGCTGGCCCGAAGCACCCGTTCGCTTCGACGAGTTGGGCAAGAAGCAGGCCGGCACATTGATCGCCACGTTGCGTCGCCATGGCCATCTTCCGGCGCACCACAGCTTGGGTGGCGAACCACCCAGACGACAATACTCAGGTTGACGCTGCACGATCTGTACGGAAGGAATAATGCCGTCCACCATTCGGTACGCGGCCAGGGACGGCCGTCTGGTTACCTTGGCCGATGTGCAACACGGCGAGACCGGTCCGACGCGTTACACCTGTGGGACCGGATCCTGGTCAAAGATGGTGTGGTATTGTGCGTTTCATAATCGCCCGCCGATAGCTGAACCTTCTCGTAATCTGCCCTGATATGACCCAATGATACGCGCCCACCAAACCCGAATCCGCAACGCCAACCCTGGCAGTTCCATCGCACGGGCCTTGGCCCAGCACGACGGCGCGACCCAGTGGGCTTACAACCGGCGCCAGTCGGGTTCGTGCAGATTCCCACGGTTCCACCGGCGCGGCAACCGTAAGTCCGTGTCGTTCAGCAGCCACGTTGGAAACGGTAGGCGGGTGCAGTGGCCTGACCAGCGGCATATCACCCTATCCAGCACCGGTACGCTCACGCTGGCCGAACCTCTGCCCGAAGTGGGCTGGGTGCAGCAAGTCCACGCAGTCCGAGAGGGAGGCCGGTGGTACGCGGTGCCGGTGTACGAAAACGGGGGGCAGTTGCCCGATGCCAGCGGTGCCGGCGAGGTTGTCGGGGTGGACGTGGGCATCAAGGTGCTGGCGTTCACCAGCGACGGCGAGGAATACCACAACCCACGGTGGCGCCGGCGTGGCGAGCGGAAGCTGCGGCACATCAACAAGGCCAGCGCACGAAGCATCAAACTGAATCCCAACCGGCGCACCAATCGACGTGGACGTCCCAAAGCACGCATCGACCTGTCGGTGCGGTTGTACCGCTGCCACCTATGCGGCTGGCAGTGTGACCGGGACCGGAACGCGGCCCTGAACCTGAAACAAGTCGCCCCCGCTTTATGGGCGACGATAAGAGGACGTGGAGGCGATGTGAGTCCGGCCCCAGGGCCGGCGACTGCCAGCGAAGCGTCTATTGGGCAAGGCAATCACTGGCAAACGCCCGGCTTCCTGGTTGACGGGGAGATTGTGGCTGGTTACAGCGATTATGCCAAATCCTAGCAAAGCGCCATCCCTGATCCTGCGGATTATAGATACCGTCTCCGGCCGAAGCGCCGCCCTGCGGCTGGACGACCCGGCCGACCGGGCGGTCCCGTTGGGCCGTCTGCTGGAACGCTACTTGAGGAACGCGCCAAACGACGACCGCCTGATGCGGACCGGCGCCATTACGACCGACGGCCTGCGGTCCCTGCGCAGCCTGCAAGATTTGGTGTACCGTTCCGACTACTCCGGCCGGCTCACGGACGTTTTCGCTGGCGTGAGGTTTCTCCAGCAGGGCCGGCCGGCCGGCCTGGCTCAGCCGGCTTCGGTTCAATCGGCGACGGCCGGCGACGTTCCGCTGGATTTGATTGACGTGGCCGTGGACCGCACCGACGCCGGATACGACCGCAACTGGGTTGGCTTTCACCTTCGCCGCTGGCGCCACGACCCCCATTGCTATGAAACCTTTGTCAGAACCGCCGTGGTTGCGGCCTACGGCCCGAGTGATGCTGACCGGGTGCTGCGGTTGGATACGCCGTGCCGGCAACGACAGCTGATCCGCGCGTTGGCGGTGCGCATCTGGAACAGCGATTTCGAGAATTACTCACGTTTCGTGGACGAAGGTTTGCGGTTCAAGACCGGCGACGAGACGGTGCGCAACATCGCGACCGGCGCCGGTGGCATCTGCACTGAGAAGGTACAGGCGTTGAAGTTTCTTACCGACCACTACCAGCTCGAGTCGGAATACCTGCTGGGCGGTCCAAATGCGCCGGGGCCACTTCCTGCTGACCGGCTGCGGGAAGTGCTGGACACCTTTGACTTCCGCTTCGCCCAGCGCCATATGCGCTACTGGCAGCACGCCGCACTGCTGTACCGGGTGGATGGCGAGCCTCTGTTGGTGGACGCCACCAACGGCAACATCCCCTTCCTCTTTCTCAGGGGTGAAGCTGGACGCCAGCTGTTGGACGACAGCTCAGGAGGCGACCGTTCGAGCGTGCGGGTGCGCATGGTGGCTGAAGCGGAGGACTACCACTACCATCGAGTGGATCAGGACATTCCCCAAAACCTGTTTTTCGCTCTGGAAGGCTGGTTGGACGATACCGACCTGGTGCAGGTTTTCGAGAACGAACTTGGTCTCTACCTGTCCGACCGGCACTACGTGATGCCGTTGCCCTACCGCAGCGAAGGAGAGTACCGGCGTCTGAAAAGTCGTTACGAGGAGCTCTGTCGGCGCGCCAGCTTCCAGGCGGACGTGAGTGCGGACTGGACCCTGGACGGGCCGGTGGGTCAGGAACTGGCCGCCCGCCGCCCGACGGTGGCTGCCGGCGTGTTGGCAGCCGAAGACAAACTGATTGCCCGCTACAACTGGTGGGATTGTCCCGACCACCGGGCCGGCCTGGCCGTAATCGCGCTGAGACCATCTACCATGGCCGCGGGCGGAGGACAGACACAGTGAGCGCCGGGCCGGATGGATTGAAGCGGCGGCTGCCGGGGAAATGGCGTGTGCGTTCGGGGGAGGAACGGATCCTGCGCCGCATCCGGGCTGCCCGGAGCGAGTGGGCCCTGGCCGACCGGTCAGACTGGGAACTGCGCGAGGCCGTCGGCGGCCTGGATGGTGGGGCGGCCGCCTCCAATACCATACCGGAGGACACGTTGGTTCGCGTGTTCGCCGTGGTTGACGAGACCATCCGGCGGCGTCTGGGGTTATGGATGGTCTTCGAGCTGCCGGAGGCGGACGACGAGCCCAGCATCGCAGCGGCCCGCCGGAAGTTGACTGCCACCGGCCGGGGCCGCTACCCGGGCAGCGATATGCTCCTCCCGGCGGAGTTCTACCGGGCGGCCCGCCGCCGGATGGTCGGAGCCGGTGAGGGATTGCGCTTTCGCCCCACCGACCAGCAGTTGCTGGCCGGCTGGCATCTGTGCGCCGGGCGAATCGTCGAGCTGGCCGCTGGCGAGGGCAAGACCGTTGCTGCCGCCTTCCCAACGGCGTTGTACAGTCTGCTGGGTCGCACCACCCATGTTGTCACCGCCAACGACTACCTGGCCGCCCGGGACTGCGCGCGGCTGGCGCCGGTGTACCGAGCGCTGGGGCTGACAGTGGGAGCGGTGTTGGACCACATGGCCGGCCCGGAGCGGCGGGAGTCCTACGCCAACCGGATTATCTACGGCACGCTGCGGGAGTTCGCCTTCGACTACCTGCGGGATCGGTTGGCAATGTCCGCGGACGAGCAAATCCAGGGGCCGCTGGACGCCGCCATCATCGACGAGGCAGACCAGACGCTTCTGGACGAGGCTGTCACCCCGCTGATTATCGCCGGAACGCCGGTCGTCAGCCGGCGGAACATTGTCCGGGCCAACCGGGCGGTGCGGCAACTCGTGGCAGAGCAGGCCCGGTTGGCGGCGGAATGCCGGCGCCAACTGCAACAGTCTGTTGAGGACGGCCAGGCTGATGACAAATCGGCAACGCTGTTGGCCCGGGCGTTGCTGGCCCAGCCGGACGACGAAGCAACGCGTCGGCTGGCGGCTGCTCAACCCCGCCTTCGCCGGCGGGCGCGGTCCCTGTTGGATGCGGACGGGCCCGGGCGACCCCACCCGGAAGTTGCGGAAGGCTTGTACTGCGCAGTGCATTCGGAGGGGCGCAGCTTCGGGCTGCTGCCCGAGGGAGTGGCCTTTCTGGAGGCTCGTCTGGGGGACTTCTATTCCGCTGACGCTGCCGACGCAGCTGCTAATAGAGGTTCTCGGCGCGCTGTTCAGCGGGCCAATCTGGTCAACCAGGTGCATCAGCTGCTGCGGGCCCATCTGCTGCTGCGCCGGGGCGTTGAATACGTGGTTGAAGATGACCAGGTGGTGCTGGTGGACCGAGACACCGGCCGGCCCCGGCCCGACACTCACTATCAGGACGGGCTGCATCCGGCGGTGCAGGCCAAAGAGGGCGTGACGGTCCACCCCGACCGCCGCAGCCTGGGGGAAATCAGCGTGCCGGGATTCGCCCGCCGCTACCGCAGCCTTGGCGGCCTCACCGGGACCGCCCAAGCGGCGGCCGACGAGTTCCGCCGCCTGTACGGCTTGGAGGTGGTTGTGGTTTCCGAGGCGCGGCGCCGATTGGTCAAAAACCCCGGGCGTCGGGATCTGCCCTCCCGGGTGTATGCTCACCCTGACGACCAGATGAGCGCAGTTGTGGACGAGGTCCGCCACTGTCAGCGGTCGGGTCGCCCGACGCTGGTGGCCGCGCGGACCGTGGCACAATCGGAGGCCATCAGCCGGCGGCTGACGGAGGCTGGTATCCTTCACCGGCTGCTGAACGCCGCCGCCTGCGACGAGGAAGCGGACGTGGTTCACGGCGCCGGACAGCCCGGCGCCGTCACGGTGGCGACCAACATGGCCGGCCGCGGTACCGACGTGATTCTGCCGCCCGACCTTGACCGGCTCGTCCTGGAGCGTTTTGTCGCCTTGCTGGAAGAGTCGATGCTGACCGACTCGGACGTAACGGCAGTGAACGTGCGGGCCAACACCTCTGCCGAGGCTGACCTGCTGGCCCGGGCCGCAGAGGCGAACCCTCGGCTGTCGGTCCGGCGGGCCGGCCGGGACGACCGTCTGCTGGTGCGGCTGCGGGGGATGGCGGCAGCCTCGACCGTGGCCGTCACGCTGGAGTTCGGACTGGGCCTTCACGTCGTTAGCACGGAGTTTAACGATTCGCTTCGGGTGGCGCTGCAGCTACAGGGACGCAGCGGCCGGCAGGGTGCATTCGGCTCCACTCGCAGCCTGCCGGTCAGGTCAGACCGATGGCTGGCCGGCTTGGAGTACGGACGCCCCGGAGTGGACCCGGCCGGACGCGTCTGCTGGGAAGGGCCGGAACTGGAGCGACAGTTGCGGCGGCGGCGCGAGGCAGCCCAGCGGGATGCGTCCAGTGAACGGGCGCTGCTGCTGGAGTACGCGGCGGTCCTGGACAACCACGTCGATGCTTACTACCGGTCCCGGCAGGAGGCGCTGCTGGCCAGGCCCGACCGACTCGGCCAGTGGGCGGATGACGCCGCCCGTTCCGCGGTGTCCGCCCTCGTCGGCCGGCACTTTTCCGGCCTCGTTGCTGACGATTATGTCGGGCGCTTCGCCTCTTTGGCGGCGGAGCTGCGGATCCGGTACGACGTGGATGCCGAGCCCGCCTGGGGCCATCCCCTCGATAGACTGGAAGGCGCGCTGGCCGAACTGTTGCAGCAGCGGCTGGCCGAACGTCGGGAACGACTGGGCACAGCTCGGTTCGGTGAGTTGGCACAATTGCTGCTTTTGCAGACCGGCGATGAACTGTGGGAAAATCACCGGGCCAACCTGCGGGGGATGGCCGCTGTATCCCGAATCGAAGGGCAGTGGCCGAAGACCGCAATTGCCGAGTACGTAATCGCCGCCGCCGCCGCCTGGCCAGGTTTCCGGGAGGAAACGTCCGACCGCTTCCTGTCCCAAATATGTCATTTTCCCATCGCCGAATTGACCGACCCGCTAGAGGATCAGCCCGCCCAGCCGTCTCCGGTGGCTGTGGACCCGCGTCTGGCCCTGCTGGCGTGATGGTCAATAATCGCAAGGTGCTCCACCTAATCCCCCGTCGCGCTCAAAGGAGTTGACCGATATGTCGCCACGAATCAGTCGAATGGCCCTGGCGGTGTCCGCCGGCAGTTTGCTGGCGGGTGCGCCCCTGTTGGCCGCCTGTGGACCTTCTTCCAGCGGTCCCAGCTACAGCCAGTGGGCCGCCACCGACGGCGCCGCCGGCCGCATCAACCTGGACGACGTGCAGGTGGCGTTCCAGGAGTCCAGCAGCGCTACCGAATTCGAAAGCCGGGTCAACGAAATCTACGAAGGCGACGGCATCATCCTGATCCGCTCCCGCCAGGACGGTGATCGCCTCACGCTGGAAGGCTGGGAGGACCTGGACGGCAACAGCATTATCGACGATGCCGCGGACGACCAGCTCTTCGCGATCATCAAGGAAGACGATCAGCACCAACTGCGGGGCTATCACGCCAATTCGTACTACAACAGCCACTTCGGCGCCGGCGATTTCCTCTTTACCTACCTGATTTTCAGCAGCCTGGGCCGGGGCGGCTACTATTACCAAACGGTTCCCGGCCGGGCAACAACCATTCGGCAGGAACGCGCTACGTACCGGGGCTCCGGTCGCTACGACTCCCAACTGGGTCGCAACCGGCAGTACACCTCCCGGCAGCAGACCTTTTCCGGTTCCCGCTACCAGGAGGCCGGGCGGAGCGCGAGCTCGGGTCGGCAGACCTATCAGCAGACCCAGAAGTCGTCCGGCGCCTTCCGCAGCAGTTCGTCCATATCCCGCAGCTCCAGCCTCGGCGGAGGCACCGGATCAACCATATCCCGCAGCAGTGGCTCCGGCTTCAGCGGCGGAGGCGGCCGGGTTCACTTCCGCAATCGTCCGGAGGGGGACGTCAGGACACGTCCGGCCTGGCTGGCCTGAGCCGATGGGCGCCGGCGACGCCGCGTGCCTTACCGTGTCGGCATGGACGGACCTGCTGCCGGTGGACACAGCCCTGCACATCAACCTGCCGCCTGAGGACCGCCGCCTCACGCTGCGCCAGTTGCTGTGCCGGCTTTTCCCGCCGGATGCCGCCGGTCAAGCCCAGGCCGCCGCCCGGTTGGATTGGCGGGCCAACCCCGACCTGCCGGCCTGCTACGCCGTGCTGCTGACGCTGGCGGAACAGTGGCGCGCCGGCTTCTGCCGGTTGTCGCTGGCCACGGGGCGCGGTTGGGGCCGGCCGGCCCACCTCGACGATTCGGTGGCGGCGCACTTGCGGCCACCGCCTTTGTGCCCGCAGACCGGTGGCCGTGGCGAAGCTGACCTGATGCTGACGATGCGGCCCGCTTATCGGCCGCTGGACTGGGCGGTGGCGCAAGGGTACGCAGCGGACCGCCATCAACTGCTGGACTGGATGCAGTCGTGTGCGTTGCTTTACTTTGTGGACAAGCACGGCTGCGCGGTGCCCCCGATCTCCGACCTGGCCCTCTCCGACCCCTGCCGGCCAGTGGTGTCGGGCCTGTACCGCCGCCGCTGCCTGCGACCGGCCGGAGACGGAGACGGAGATGGAGATGGAGCGGAGGTGGCGCCGGCCGGTCGTCAGCTGATTGGCGCCCTGCTGAAGGAGACGGAAGCGTTGATTGACAGTTTCGACCTGTTCAAGGACGCCCGCTGGAACCAGGACGAGCAAACGGCAGAGTTCGACAGCGGGCGCGGCGCCGACTTGCGGGTTGAGGCCATGGTGGTCGAGGGTCTGGACCCAGTGCGCGCCGTGTTCCTGTTACGACTCTACGACGGCAGCCTGGACCCTTATGCCGACCAATGGCAGCGATTGGTGGGCGACCCGGCGTGTTTTGACCGACTGCTGGAGCCGGTGGTGAACCGCGCCATGCCGCCGCCGCCCGACGCGGTTCTCACGGCCATCCTGGAGGACGGCTACGCCTTGCTGGAAGCCCGGGCCGAGGCGGCTACCGACGGCATCGCCCGGTCTGAAATCCAGCGTCGTCTGTTGGCGCAGCAATCCGCTGTCGGGTCTGACGCCCCAGCCGAGCAGTGACGAAACGCCCTGCCCTACCATATCGCCGCCGGCGTAATGTCAGATGGCGAGCAGCAATATCAGGGCAGAGCTGATCACCACCGTGGTTTCCACGAAAGCCACGCCCACGTTACGTCCCTCCGCCACCTGCTGTGACACCCGGGTGCGAGGCAGCAGCACCAGGTCCACCGCCAACCGCAGGACATACAGCAGCGCGAATCCCACCACGGAGTACACGATGACCTCCAATATCCCCTGCTGCCAGCCCGCGAAGTCTCCGAAAGTGGCCTTGAAAATCACCAGGCCGATGGCCACCAAGTTGCCGCCCAGGGCGATGCCTACCGCCGGGTTGTCGCGCTCAATTTCGTCGTGGATGTTGAAGGGGGTGGTCCATTCGTAGAACAGCGCGAAGAGAATGAGGATGCACAGGCCAAGGCCGAAGAACGCCAGGGCGTTGAGCGGGCCGCCCTGGCCGGCGATTGCGCCGGCGATGACCAGGCCGGAAGCCACGTTCACGCCGAACTCCGTCGCCGCCGCTCCCACGTTCTGGTCCTGGATAATCTCACGCTCCAGCTCGAACCGGTACAGTACCAGCCGGTCGGTGACCACCCGCATCAGGTTCAGCGCAACGATCCCGGCCAGTGAGTACAGGAAGACCCACAGCGCCTCCAGTCCGAAAGCCCGGTCAAACCCCAGCCCGCCGTAGCCCGCGTCCGCACTGCCCAGCGGCTGGTACACGGCCCCCAGGAACACGAGGATGACGCCCAGCAGGTAGCCCGACAGCCGCACCGCCACTGCAACGTTGCCCTTGGCTACGATCTCATCCTCGATGCCGTAGCGAGTCACGACGTCCCGGGCCAGTTTCGCCAGGGTCAGCACCACTAGCCCCAGCGCCACATACACTAGCCCCCGGGGGAGGTAGGTCAATACGGCAATTAGTATGTCCACTTGGCACGCTCTCCATTCAGTCCTATCGTCATTGGGCCTCTGATCGCTCCCCTGGATACAGCAGCACGTTATCCGGGTCAATGATCTCGCTGAAGTGGGCTTCAAATGGGAGGCCTTCGAACTTGGTGATGGCCAGCATATCCCGCCCATCGTCCGCCAGGAACTCCCACATGTAGAAGCCCTCTCCTTCGCCGGCGCGGTCGCCCGGGTAATAAAACGCTTCGAAGCTGTTGCGGTAAGAGTAACGCCGCTCTTCAATGACCACGCCGTTGTCGATTGAGTGCGCATTGTCCAGCGCGGTGAGGTCATCCTCGGTCAAACCGATGGCGTCCAGCCCCACTGGCCTGCGTTCCGTGGCCACGGTGACGAAAAGGTCGTCGCCCTCTTCGGACCACTCCAGCCAGACTCGCCGGCGGGCGTCGGCGGCCACCAACTCGCGCCACTCGATGCCGTTGCCGGCGTAGCGACTGACGTGTTCCACCACTAGGTAGGCATCGTCGTAGTCCAGGCTGAGGCCTTGCACCACCACCACATCGCCGGATTGGGCGGCGCGGATGCTGTTGTCGGCGGCCAGGCGGTCGGCCAGGCCGGAGGGCCGGTTGTTCCCGCGGCCCATGATCCGGCCCAACAGCCGGCCCAATGATGATTGCTTGTTCATGGTGGCCGCACCTGCCTGAGAAAGGATGGGAACCAATAGGACCGGACGAGAGGACCGGACGAGACACGGTCGCCACATTATAGCCCACGGCTGCGATGCTCACCGAATTTCGATGCTCGGAGAATGGTCCGCCGCTTGACCGCTGCCGGCAGCGTCCATTATCCTCTGTCACATTAACCACCGCCGGAGGCAGCCTAGTGCAGGGATTGACTAAAATGGCCAGCATTCTGCTGGGACTAGCCCTGTTGGTCGTGGGGATACTGCTGGTCCTTGGCCTGTTGGATTTTCTGCTCCGCATCGCCGGTGTGCTCTGCATCCTGGCGGCGGTGATGGTGTTGGGCTGGGCCTTTTTCGGACAGAGACGCGGCTATTGACCCGACGCCTGATCAATTCCCCTAACCGGCCAGGGGTCAAACCCAACGACCATCAGGAGGAAAGTGAAATTATGGGAATGTTTTCCCGAATGTCCACCATTGTAAAATCGAAGATGAACCGTATCCTCGACTCCGCCGAGGATCCCCGGGAGACGCTGGACTACTCCTATGAAAAACAGCTGGAAATGTTGCAGAACGTCAAGCGCGGAGTGGTCGAGATGGTGACCGCCAAGCGGCGCATCCAGCAGCAGGCCGATAGAGTCGGGGAGAACGTAACCCGTCTGGACCGGCAGGCTCGCCAGGCAGTGGAAGCGGGACGGGACGATCTGGCCCGGCTGGCCCTGCAGCGCAAGCAGACCGCCCTGACCGAGCTGGAGGGACTGGACGAACAGATCGCCGGCATGGAACGGGAACAGGAGAAGTTGACCGAAGCCGAGCAACGCCTGCAGGCCAAGGTGAATGCCTTCCGCAACCAGAAGGAAATCATCAAGGCCAATTATTCGGCGGCTCAGGCTCAGGTCCGCATCGGCGCCGCGCTGGGCGGTATTTCCGAGGAAATGGGCGACGTGTCGCTGGCGGTGCAGCGAGCCGAGAACAAGACGGACCAGATGCGGGCCAAGGCCGGCGCCATCGACGAACTGGTAGCCTCCGGCGTGCTGGACGACATCACCGGCCCCAAAGACGATATCGAGCGCGAACTGGCGCAGATGTCGTCCTCCAGCAGCGTGGAGGCGGAACTGGCCGCACTGAAGGGCGGCAGCACGGCGACTTCGCCCAGCGGCGGGAACGCCTGATCTAAGACTCGGCGCGGCCAATCCGCCGGCGCCCATGGCCATCATCCCCACCCACCCCGTCCCAAAAAACTGGAGCCCCTGAACGTGATTGTACGGATACTTGGTGAAGGGCAGTTCAACCTGCCCGGGTCGGTCATCGACGACCTCAACGACATTGACAACCGCATGGTGGAGGCGGTGGCCGCTGAGGACGCTCCGCAGTTCCAGTCGCTGCTGGATGAAATGTTCCGGCTGGTGCGGGACCGGGGTGAGCCGCTGCCGATTGACGAGCTGGTGGAATCGGACCTGATTCTACCCGAAACGGACCTTACGCTGGACGAAGCGGAACATATCTTCATCGGCGACGGCCTGCTACCCGGGTGACGGGCCGGCCGGGGCAGTGGAGGAGCGTCACCCGCTGCTGGGCGGTTCGCGCAACCCGGTCACCGCCGCCCCCACCAGTGGCCGGCGCACCGCCGCCGGGTCTACGCCGGCCCGCAGTGCGGCCATCACGCCGGCGGCTTCCCAATAGTTCTCCACGATGTGAAGCTGCCCGGAAGCCCACGGCAGTTCGGTAAGGTCGTTGCTCATCAGGTTCCGATTCTCCCGCACGGCAATGGTGGAGATGCCCTGCTCCAGCGCCGCAAGGGTCGGCAACCCCACGCATCCGTCGGGAATTACCAGGCATGATACGTCCGCTGCGTTGAGCACACTGTGATGCCGCTGGGCATCCGGGTCGGTGACCAACCGGGGACTGCGCTGCAGCCCTTTCAGGATGCACTGGATCATTGCCAGAGACACGGCCTCGGCTGCCATGCGGGGATCGACCACCCCGGGGTCGGCGTTGGCAATCTCCCGGTTTTCCAGCATGGGCGCATGGGCCGAAGGCACATCATACAAGGCCGAGATCGAGTGGGTCAGCATCGCCTCCACGCCGCCCCAGGGGTTGACCATGTCGCCCATTCGGTCGAAGTACTCGAAGTGGTGGCCGGCCGGCACGCCAATCTGGGACGTGATGGCAACTGCGTCGAATTCGTTTTGTCGCCGGTCCAGTTCTGCAAACAGGGGTTCCAGCCCCCGCACCCGACCGGCGGCCCGTCCCGACCGCGCATAGCGGGAGTCCATCTGCAGGCCTTGTTCCAGCCGGATAATCTGTGGCTGGAACAGGCCATAGGACGCCCGGGCCGCGTTGACGGAATTGATGGCCGCGTGAACAAAGAGTTCGTCGTCATGGGGGCCGAGCACTACCAGCAGGCGATTGTTGCGGACCCGCTGCAAACCCACCTGCCCCAGCAGCAGCCGGGCGATGACGCTGCCCTCCACGTACAGGGCGTTGGCCGGCAGCTCAATGACGTCCGATGCGTTCACCACGTTGGGATGGGTGATCAGTGTGTCGCAGACCGAGGCCAACAGGGCGGCCACTGGCATGGCATCCCCGGCGTGGCCGCCGATCTCCGCCCCCACCCCGGTGGGCACCAGCAGCACTGCGGTGAATTGCTGGACGTTTTCTAAGGGCCGGCGGTTCAGGCGGAAAATGGACGCGGCGCGGCGCTTGCCCTCCAACCCGCGCAACAGGCCTATTTCGCAGTAGTACCCCGCCTGGCCGGAAGCCGGGATCCCTATCTGACCCGTTACCGCCAGCCGTATGGGCACCTCGTCCGGTTGCAGTTGCTGCGTCACGGCTTGGCACAGCAGCCGGCGCAGGTTAGTTTTCGGCCCGGTTGCGGGGACAATCAGCTCCCGTTCGTACAGTTCGGCAGTCGCCATGACTTTGCTCATGCCCCCCATCGTGCCACAAAATCGGCGTAGGTGTATCTTCGCTTCGGCAGCAAATCGCCCTCCGCGGTTAGGGCGTATATCGTCGGCAGGTTGACGCCGTTGAACATATGGGCCTTGACGAGGGTATAAGCGCCCATGTTGAGAAACGCCACCCGGTCCCCCACCGCCAGCGGACGGTCAAATCGGTACTCCCCAAAGACGTCTCCAGCGAGGCAGGTGCATCCCGCCAGCGTACAGGCCCACGCGGCGTCATCCCGGTGTCCCAGGGCGTCCGGTTCATACTGATACTCGAAAACTTCCGGCATATGGTTTACCGTGGTGTCCAGGATCGCCGTCCGGTGGCCGTCCCGTTTCTGGAGGTCCAGCACCGTGGACACGATATAGCCGGCCGCGCGTATCAAGGCCGCGCCCGGTTCTATGATGGTTTCCAGGCCGCAGCGCCGTTGCAGAAACTCTATAGTGCGGTATAGGGGAGTCAGATCGGGGCCAATGCCGCCATGTTCATCTTCAAGCAGGTATCCGCCTCCCAGGTTGACCCACCGTAGCCGTCCGTCCTCCAGCCGGTGCCCCAGCCGGCGGCGCATTCGGTTCACGGTGGCTTCCAGCTGGCCGAAGTCGGTAGCGTCGCAGTTGGTGTGGAGCAACAAGCCCGCGACGGAATCCGGCTCGTCAAGTACCTCGGCAACCGTCGCCAGCGGCTCACCCAGCCGGGAATCGGGCCGGCATGGATCGTAACGGGAATCAGCGATGAAAGACAGTTCAGGATTAACCCGCAGGCCGCAACTGACCGCCGGTTGCAGGACTTCTCGGTAGGCGCGCCATTGGCTGACCGAGTTGAACGCCACGTGGTCGCAAAGCTGACCCAGGTCTGCTGCATCCTGAGGCCGCAGGCCCGGCGCGGTGAAATGCACCGTGCCCCGGTCGCCCAGAACCGACCGCGCCAGCATCGCCTCAAAGAGAGAACTGACTGCGAACCCATCCAAATGCGGTGCGATCAACTCCAGCGCGTCGCGGAAGCAGAAGGACTTGACGGCAAAGAGCAGCCGGCAGCCGCTGCTTTCCCGGATTTGTGCCGCCTTCCCCAGCAGCCGGGCGATGACCGCCTCGTCGTAGATGAACGCGGGAGTTTCCAGCGGAATGTCGCCGGAGACGACGGTTCCCAGTCGTTCGGACCACTGTGTGACAACGTTCATTTGTCGTCACCTCAACCAATTGCCGTGGCCGCCGATACTAGGTTCGGGCGCCCATACACTGATGCAGATAGTTGCCATTGTTGCCATTGTTGCCATTGTTGCCATTGTTGCCATTGTTGAATATACGTCGGAATTGCCGCATCGGGGGCCGGAATTGTACAGTGTCCGCTCCGACACACACCAACGCGACAACCGGGTTCGCTCGGTGAAGGATGGTAACAGAATGGATCCGGTTACGAGTTCCGACAGTCGCGCCGGCTGGCAGGGCCGGTTACGCGGTCGAGTGTACGCCCTGCTGGAGGCTCCGGACTACCTGCCGCAGGGCCGCGCCGGCGATAGGCCGTCTTCGGGCGGCTCTATCACCCCGGAGCTATTCCTGGTATCCGTCATCCTGCTCAACACCGTGTCGTTGATCCTCTGGACTGTGCCCAGTCTGACCAGCGCCTATTCTCTGTGGTTCCACCTGGTGGAATATGGCACCGTGTCGGTGTTTGTAGCGGAATACGTACTGCGCTTCTGGGCAGCGCCCGAAAAAAACGCCGGCGCAAGCCCGTGGCAGCAGCGTTGGCGTTTCGTGGTGACGCCGACCAGCCTGATCGATGCGGCCGCGATTCTGCCGTCGTTGGCGACTATCGTGGTGCTGTTGATCTCCGGCGACAGCCTCAGCCTTTCCTTCCTGCTGGTGCTCCGCCTCGTCACCCGGTCGGCCAAGCTGGCCCGTTACTTTCCGGGCGGGCGCCGGTTAGGGATGGCGCTGCGACTAAAGGCCGGCCAGTTGCTCACCGCGGTGGCGGGGTTGCTGGTGGTGTTGGTCATCGCCGCCGCCCTGATGTACTTCGCCGAGTCGGCGTCCCAGCCGGAGGTTTTCAGCAGCATTCCGGCAGCCATGTGGTGGAGCGTAGTCACCCTCACCACGGTGGGTTATGGCGACACCGTGCCGGTGACCCTCATCGGGCGGCTGCTGGCGGCGGTGATTGCAGTGTTGGGCATCGGCCTGTTCGCCCTGCCGGCCGGCATACTGAGTGCCGCCATGATGGAGGCGAACGCAGCCGACCAGGAAAACGGGAACGGCGCCCAGTCTGCCGGCGTATGCCCCCACTGCGGCGGAGATCTGACGACGGATGCCGCCGCCGGCGCGCGTGGTGATTAATCGAACCGGTGTTCTGGTGCCATGAGCTCATGTCTCGTCCCCGGAAACGCCGTCGCCAGCCTGACCAGTCATCTGTTGGTACAAACCCATTGGTACAAGCCCATTGGTACAAGCCCACTGGTAAGCACGTACCAGACCCGCATCGCGGTTTATAATGTCGATGACATTGCACACACGCAACACGCGTTACGGAGGGTTGCACCCATGGCGCAGATCACCGCCCGGGCGTGGGACGAAGTAGCCGAGGCGCTGGATGCGGCGGCGGCCACGCTCAACCGCAGCCGTGCCGAAGTTATCCGCCAGGCTCTGGAAAGCTACCTGGAGGACTTTGATGACCTCACCGTGGCCCTGGAGCGGTTGCAGGACCCCTCCGATCCGGTTCTGGATTGGGATGACGTCAGGCGTGAGCTACTCGATTCGGATTAGGGACAGCGCCCGGCGGGAACTGGCGTAGCTGCCCCGGGGCGTCAGGGAACGGGTCATTGAAGCTATCGACGCCCTGGAGGAACAGCCGTTGGCGGCAGCCCGCTGAAGGGAGGACTGCGCGGTCTGCGCCGCCAACTGGTGGGCGACTATCGCATCCTGTACGAGCTGCTGGACGACGAGTTGATCATCCTGGTGGTCAGGGTTGCCCACCGGCGCGAGTCGTACCGCCGCAGGTAGCACAGCGTGGAGATTCACGACGAGATCACCATCCCCGGCCAGAATGCCCGCCACGGCGAGACACCCTCGCGGCTGGCCGGCAGCCCGGTGTGGCCCACGGTAAAGGCACAGACGGGCGGCGGCCAGCTCTACCTGCACCAGGCCATGGGGTTGGAGCTGTTGGGCCAGGGCCACAACCTGGTGATCAGCGCCGGCACCGCCAGCGGCAAATCCCTGGTCTTCCAGGCGCCCACCCTGCATCACCTGGCCACCCATCCCAACACCACAGCGATTGCCATCTACCCCATCAAGGCGCTGGCCCGGGACCAGGTCCTCCGCTGGAGGAACATGGCGAAGGCTGCCGGTCTTAACCCCGCCGGCATCAACCGAATCGACGGCGACGTGCGGGACCTCACCGAGCGCAGCAGATCCTCCAGCGCACCCGGCTCGCCCTGATGACCCCCGACGTGATCCAGCAGTGGCTGATGGCCTACTCGGAGCCCTTTTATCAAAGACGCCCACTGCGCCACGACCTGAGGGAGGTGCAGAACACCCAGTACAACGTGCGCCGCTTCCTGTCCAACCTGGCGTTTCTCTCCTGGACGAGGCTCACACCTACGACGGAGGCCCTGGGCACCCACTGCCTCTACCTGCTGCACCGGCTGCAGCAGAAGCGTAGGGAGCTGATGGCGCAGTTCGAGCCGCTACGAATAATCGCGGCCAGCGCCACCATCCACAACCCGGCCCAGCATCTCGAAACTCTCACCGGCCAGCCCTTCCAGGTAGTGGACGACCGGTACAACGGCAGTCCCAGGGCGGAGCTGACGGTGCAGCACGTCATCGGCCGGGAGTCCTACGACGAGGGTTGGCGGGACCGGCCGACGGCGGTGCGTGAGGTCATCAGCGACGACCCCAACCGGTCGTACATCGCCTTCATCGATGACCGGCAGCTGGCAGAGCGCGCCGCCGCCGGCATCGAGGCCGCTCGCAGCATCACCGAGGCCGCCATCATCGTGGAGTCCAGGGACGCCATGGCCTACCGCTCCGGCCTGATGTAGCGGGAGCGCATCGAGGAGGCGCTGCGTGCCGGGGACATACGAGGCATTACCAGCACCAGCGCCATGGCGATGGGCATCGACATCCCCAACCTGCAGGTGGGCTTCAACCTGGGGCTGTCCCACTCGGTGGGACGCATCAGGCAACAGTCCGGACGGGTGGGGCGCAACAGCCCGGCCCGTTTTATCATCATCGCGCCGCTCCGCGCCTTCCAGTTCCATGAGGATAGCCTGGCGGCCTACTGGCGGCAGCCGGTGGAGCCGGCCCGGCTCTATCCCTCCAATCCCAACATCAGGAACACCCACGGGCGGTGCCTGGCCAAGGAGACGGACCTGAACGGCACGGAGCGGTCGATACCGTCGCCCACGGATGCCTGGCCGGAGCAGCTGTCCCAGACGCTCCGGGAAATCGCCCGGGGCGAGCACTACGCGCCGGAGTTCCAGACGGGAGACCCGCAGCAGCCTCACCGCAACGACATCCGGGACGCCGCCGACGGGCGGGCGCGAATCCTGCAGGTTATGCTGGGAGGCGAGAGCGAATCCCCGACCACCGAACTGCTGACCAGCGAGGTCACCCGCCGGTAGGCGGCTCGGGACGCCTACCCTATGGCCACTTACTTCCACGCCAAGCAGTCCTACACCATCGAGGGCTGGCGGGAGTCCGGCGGCGAGACGGTGATCACCGCGCGCCACGCTCCCCCGGGAGACCCGTCCCATCATCCACAGCGGCGCCACCGTCACATTGCAACAACCCCGTATGTCAGGTCAGGGCCATCTGGAATACTGCACCCACGCCCAGGCAGTGGCCTGGGAACGGATCGTCGGATGCTCCGTGCGCGAACCGGGCGACACCGAGTGGAGGGACGTTCACTACGGCGGCGAGGGTATTCCTGAGGTGGTCACCAACCTGCGTACCACCGCCACGGTGGTCGTCATCTGGGAAGACTGGTTTGACGACGCGAATACGCGGCGGGACGTGGCCCGGGCCCTCCGGACGGTCATGTGCAGCCGGGAGTCGATCCATCCCGCCGACATCCGCTGAGTCTGCCGCAGTCGGTGCAGGTGGCGACCCTGGAATCAGGCGTGCTGCGAAGAATGGGGCCAGGCCGGTGAAACGGGTGCAGGACCGGTGGGAGGTGAAGACGGAGTAGTGGCGTCCCCAGCCCGTGCACCGACGCTATTGTTTGCTGGAACTGGAGGGGGGCGGATGGAAACGGTCTTTGAGGACCGTCGGGGCGGCGGCTGGTACCGGCAGAGCGGATAATACGGATATAGACGTGTCATCCGCCGAATACCTAGAGCTCAGAGCTCACTCCTGGTATTCGTTCCTGAACGGCGCATCGTCGGTGGGCGAGCTGCTGGCCCGGACTGCCGAGCTGGAGCTGCCGGCCCTGGGGATGACCGACGTCAACAACCTGTGCGGCGCGCTGGAGTTTGCCCGGGCCGCCACGGTCCTGGGCATTCAGCCCATCAGCGGGGCCGACCTGCTGCTGGACGAGGGCAGTGACCCGGCGCCGGTTTCGCTGCTGGCCGAGTCGGGAGCCGGCTATGCCAACCTGTCGCGCCTGCTGTCCCTGGCCCGGCTGGTGGACTGGAGGGAGTGGGCCGAGTCCGAGGCCACGCCGCGTCGCTATCTGGACTGGTTCAGCGGCGGCTCGGTGTACCTGGAGCTGCAACAGCACCTGGTGCAGGGCGACACCACGCGCATCCGGCGCCTCGGCGAGCTGGCGGAGCGTTGCGGAGTGGAGGCGGTGGCCACCAACGAAGCCTGGTATCACCGGCGGGGGCGAGCCCGGCTGCACGACGCGCTCACCGCCATCCGGCACAGTCAGTCGCTATCCGAAGTGCAGCGGTTGCTCAAAACCAACCATCAGTACTGGCTGAAGTCGAGGGAAAATATGCGGGCCCTGTTCCGGTCGACGCCGGAAGCCCTGCGGAATTCTCGCGCCATCGCGGAACGATGCTCGGACTTCAACCTGTCGGACTACATGGCCGACCGTTACCGCTTTCCCGACTGCCCGGTACCCGCTGAACACGACGCCCAAAGCTGGTTTGAGGAGCTGTGCCGGCAGGCGGCGCGCCGGCGCTACGACCGGATCGACCGGCGGGTTCGGGACCGGCTGGACGAGGAGTTTGCGCTGATTCGTCACCATGGGCTGGCCGGCTTCTTCCTGATTTACCATCGGGTGGTGCAGCTGGCCAGGGAGGTAATGCTGGAGCTGGGGCACGGCGATTCGGAAATGCCCCTGGAGTGGCCGCCGCCGGGCCGGGGCCGGGGCTCGTCGGTGGTGATGCTGACCGGCTATCTCATCGGGCTGTCCCATGTGGACCCGCTGGCCTACGACCTGTCCCTGGACCGCTTCCTGCCCGAGGGCAGCTGATATGGTGCTGATACCCGCCAAAGCCAGTCCTTTCGACGTGTGGGCAAGCCGCGGACATTGTGGAAGCAGTGCAGGCGCGGCAGGAAACCTCCACGGGAAAACCCAGGCGGCCTTCGTCATCACCATGACTCGTCCGCGCACCCGCCTCAGCAGGCAGATCGATGCCGCCTTCGCCGAAGCGTACAGATGCACTGGCGTACTGTTGTACATACCACCATAACTACAGATGTACTGACCTCGCTCTGCAGATGGTGGTGATTCCTGATGATGATCAAAACGTTAAAACATTGACGCCGTATCTGACTAGCGATATCATCTAGCCAGTTGATATGGATAGCAAGCAACCATGACCGACTGGCAGTTACAGGATGCCAAGAACCGCTTCAGCGCTGTTGTGGACGCGGCGCTGTCCGGCACACCGCAGCGGGTGACTCGCCGAGGCAAGCCCGTCGTGGTAGTGCTGGCTGCGGATGAATACGAGCAGCTCCGCCAACTCCAGAAAGCGCAGGCGCCCACTCTTGCCGAGACTCTGCTGGCCATGCCACAGGATGACCAGGAGTTTGAACGTCTGCCATTGTCCTCTCGATCGGTTGAACTCTGATGTTTCTCATTGATACCGACGTGCTGTCCGCACTGCGCCGGCGGGAACGCCATCCGGAGGTCGTGGAGTGGTTGTCCGTTCAACGCGATTCTGATCTACACCTGAGCGTGGTGACCATAGGCGAGGTTGAACGTGGAATCGTCCAGCAACAAGGTCGGGATCCATGGTTTGCGCAGCAACTCGCAGCGTGGCTGGACGGTATCCTCGCCCGGTATGGCGACCGTGTGTCCCTGTCGGCCTGGCCACCGCCCGTCGTTGGGGCAGACTGACCGCAGAAGTCGGGCATTCGAGCGCCGACCTGCTGATCGCTGCCACCGCGCTGGAACACGGGTTGACCGTGGTGACCCGTAACGTCCGCCATTTCGAGCCGACGAGCGTTCCTGTGCTTAATCCAACAGAATGAAATATTCGGTTGTACAACAGCACTTTGCAACAACGCTACAGTCGTACATACATACAGGGCATGGTTGAATACGAGTCGTCGTAAAGAGATTCCCATGCTGTCGCCAAGCGTCAATTCAGCGTCGCTGGCTGGCCCAGCCAACGGCGTGGGCCGAGGCTTGACCCTTCCTGCCCAACCCCAGGCGGTGGAGATCAGCGCCGTTGATTCGGATGGCCAGCCGGCTTTGGACCGTCCGGCATCGGCAGGCGGCCGGGGAAAGCGCACGCTGGGATCGAAGGTCGAGGCGGTTCTGATCCTCGGCAATCCTCCGGTAGCTGACGCCGATGGTAGCTGACGCCGATGGTAGCTGACGCCGAGTTGCCAGTGAGGGTTGCCGAGGGCGTGGCCGACGCCCTGGCCCTGGCCGCGCGATTTACGGGTCCGGCGATTGCCAGCATGGGAGGCGCTGGAATGACGGCGGAGGGTTTCCCCCAATGGCTGGCTACGGCCACCGCCGGTGTGGTGATCCACGCCGACAACGATGCTGCCGGTCATGGTGCCGCCAGCCGGCTGTGCGGTGCGGTGCGCATCCACGGCGGCACTGTGCGAGCGGTGCTGCCGCCCCAGGGCAAGGACGCTGGCGTGATTGCGGGCGACAACCCGTTGGAGCCGCTAACCCAGCGCTGGCCCGGCTACGCCGCTACCCTGGCCGAGATGAACGGCTGGCCGCGCTGGGCAGCCCAGCGTCAGGCCGCGCTGCTGATGGCAGAGGTACTCGCATGACCACGCCAAACGGCCACCACCAGGTCGACGTCTTCGAGGGGGTGGAACTGCCGCCGGACGCGGAGACGCAGGCGCCGCAGGCGCCGCTGGAGCTGATGGCACTGGCCGACGCTGTCGAGGCGGGCCGGTTGACCGTGAGGGACACTGGCGCGCTCGTGAAGCCCTGGCGGCGCTGCGCCGCGGCGTGGAACGGGAACCGTCCGGCTTCCGGCAGGCGGTGGCCCTGGCGCAGATCAACCTGCGGGGGCGCTGGAGACATTGACCCGGGCGATTGAGACGGCCAACCCGTTGCGGGTGGCGACCTGGGGGCACACGATGCCCCAGCCCCGGCAGTGGCTGGTTGACGAATCGTTACCAGCTGGCCGTGTGGCGCTGCTGACCGGAGAGGGCGGCGCGGGGAAATCCCGGCTGGCGTTGCAGCTGGCCGCTGGGGTGGCGTCGGTGGAGACCACCGGGAGTGGATTGCCAGTCCCTACGGCATCATGAGATTGGGGAATGCGGCGCCCACCAACGGCGCCAGCGTGGTCTTCGCGTCATGGGAGGATGAACCGGAGGAGTTCTACCACCGGCTGCAGCAGATATCGGGCCAAGCTGCCCCGTGGGTGACGCCGGAGCGGTTGCAGGGGCTGCGCATCGTCAACCTGGTGGGCGAAGGACCCATCTGGGCGCCGGAGCCGGGCCGGCACATCTCCACCATGGCGGCGGTCACCGCCACCGGAGAGCGGCGGCGGCGGTTGTGCGAGTATGCGAACGCCCGATTATTGGTGCTGGACCCGCTGGCCGCGGCCTACGCCTCCGACGAGAACGCGCGGGGGTTGGTCAGGGCATTCGTATCCCACTGGGATGCCTGGGGGCAGGCCAACAACTGCACGGTGCTGATGCTGGCGCATCCACCGAAGTCGGCGGGGGTCGACTATGCGGGTTCCACGGACTGGCAGGGCGCGGCGCAGGCGTTGTGGACGCTGCGGTCGGAAAGCGGCAAGTCCCTGGAGGCGGGTCCGACAACCTGGAAGCTGGAGTTTGTGAAAGGCAACTACGGGCCGAGGCCGGAGCCCTTGCAACTGCACTGGGATACCGGCGGCGTTGGTCTGCGGTGGGAGGTGTTTGGTCAGGCCGTCAGAGAGACCGCGGATGGGGGTATGAAGTTGACGACTGAAAGCACACTTGCGGAAATGGCCACCGCCATCTTGGGCGCATTGCCAATACTGAAACCATCCTGTCGTCGGTGGACAGGTCCTTTCCCAATTCTGCCGAACAAGCCGACGCGGTACTCGCACAGGGAAGCGGAAACCGTCCGACAGGAAAAGTACTATCTCAATGGGTCAACGACGGCGATTGCCCGACGGATGCGATCAACGCCGCCTGCGGCCGGATGACGGCACTGCTCGGTTGCGACGTTCTGCCACCGTTGAAAATGATCAGCGGGGTTGTATTCACCAATGACACTATAATCACCATTGACAGCCTCTGGGACGCGTACCGAAGTGCCGTGGACGCTGGCGAAAAGGTGCGCTGGCCGCTGGCACCTCTGGTCAACGCATGGCAAAACCCGCCCCGTACAGTTGAGCCTAGCAAGCGCACTACCGCCCGGGTGATATCGGCCCGCCTAGTATTACAACGACGGTTCATGGAGGGAGGCCGGAGGTGTTACGGCCGAGGGCAGCGCGGCGTTTCTGGTGAGAGCAGCTGGCCCGTTCGTTGTGCTCCTGGACATCTGTCAGCCATAGCAGCAATTCTTCCGGGCCGAACCGCTCTTTGGGCAGGAGCTCACGCACCACTCGGTAGACCTGGGGCCTGGTGATCAGGGGCATCTTTTTCCCCCCAATCCTGTTGCAGGGTCAACAAGAACGCCCCGGCCAGCAGGCACATGGCGATGTGGTGATGCCAACCCGCCCAGGTGCGGGTCTCGTATTCGTCCAGGCCCACGTCGCTCTGCTCGGTCTCGAACTCGGTCTCGAACTCGGTTTCAATGCGCCAGCGGGAGCCGCCCACATAGGCCCAGGTCTCCAGAGATGCATCTGGGGGTGCGTTGGACAGGTAGTAGCGGGGCTCGCTGCCGTCCCGGTTCTGGCGATAAACCGCCCACAGGACCTCACCAGGCTTCCGCCGCCTGGTCACCCCCACCCGTTGGGCGCTGAACCGATAGACACGCGGCCCCTGGCTTCCCTGGGCTAGCGTGATCTCCCGCCATGCAGCTGCCGGCAACGCCTGACTGCGCTCTGCCATGGTCTGCCGCTCCTCACCCAGCGGTCTGGGTTTGCGGGGACGCCCGTTACCCTGGTAAGGCGGATCGGTCCAGGTCGGTTCCAACGGCCCGACCGTCATATCCGGCCGCACGTCCAAGACGTACCGCATTCCCGTTGCCGCCAGTCCCTCCCGCAACGCGGGCGACATCCCGCAGGCTGAATCTCCGGCCACCCACTGGGCCTTGAGGTATCCTCCGGCCTGGGCTTCCTCCACCATCGCCAAGGCCAACTCCGTCTTGCTGCGGTACCCCCGTCGGTGCGCTGGCGCCCCCGCCGCCACGCCGCGGTCCCCGTCCCCAGTCCACTCCAGGGGCAGCTACAGCCGCTTGTCCACCAGCGCTCTGCCCCTGGGTCCCACGTGCGCCAGAAACACCCCAGCCTGGCAGCTGGCGATCTGGCCCAACGCCCCGCAGTACTGCCTGGCCACTCCCACCGACTGCACCCCCTGCTTGGGAAAATCGCTGCCGTCCAGCACCCACACCCCCTGCAGATCCTCCAATCGCGCACCCAGATACTCCTGCAACCGGTCGATGACTGCGTCGTCGTCCCAAGGAGACTCGGCGAGAAACCGCTGTAACGCCCGTGGCGACGCCGGAACCGTTTCCGACAAATTCTCGGCGTTGCGCCGCTCTTCCGCTTGCACCAGCCAGGCCGGCAGATAATGGCGGCTGTGCTCCCGGGCCTCCCTACGACCAAAGTCTGGCGCAAAGTAGTCGTGCAAATCCTGGAAGGTTTCGGACACCCGTTCCAACGCCACCGCATCCATCACCCGGCCCCACCTCCCGATGCCTTCGCTATCTTGCCGATTATCCTACCATGCCAACCGTCGTTGTAATACTAGGCGCAATAGGGAAGAGGCTCAACGCAACCTGCTGCATTGAAGTAATCCGATTCGTCCTTCCAACAACTCAGGACCGATCGTTTGCGTATTTTCATGACTTTGCCGTTGTCCTTGCTCACTGCGTGGCCCTTTGGACTGGTGTGTGGGGTTGAGGGCTAGCGGACGGGGCGATCCCAGCGGAGCACGGACCCAGGGTGCTGAGGGGAGCCGACCACGGCAGGAGAGTCCGGACCGCGTCGCTGCGCTGGGGGCGCCTGTTCTCTGGGCGCCAGGGTTCCGCGGCTTTTGTGCATGGTTTTCAACCGTTGCCCATCGGGAATATTTTAGCCGATCGACGCAATGCGGGATATATGTGCAGTTGTTCAATGCAGTGCCGGTTTTACGGAAAGGCAAGTTTTCGTTATTAGTTGTTCCAGAAAAGCCGCCTGGACTGGATCTGGACCTCTATCCCAACCTGACCCGGGGCACTGCCATCGGTGGTAGGTGACCGTGGGAAATGGGGGTCTGAGGCTCGCCTATTCCACCAGCCCCAGGCTGGCCAGCATGAAGGCATATTCCTCGGCAATTTCGTACCACTGGGCGAACCTTCCCGATCTGCCTCCGTGCCCGGAGCCCATGTCGGTCTTGAGCAGTACCAGGTTGTCGTCGGTCTTGACTGCCCGCAGCTTGGCAACGTACTTGGCGGGTTCCCAGTAGGTCACCCGCGGGTCGTTCAGGCCAGCCGTCACCATTATCGGCGGGTACTCGCCCGGCATGAGCTGGTCGTAGGGCGAGTAGGCACGAATGTACTCGAAGGCGTCCTGGTCTTCGATGGGGTTGCCCAACTCGGGCCACTCCGGCGGGGTCAGGGGCAGTTCGGCGTTGAGCATCGTGTTGAGCACATCCACGAAGGGAACCTGGGAAACCATCGCGCCCCAGAGCTCCGGGGCCTGGTTTACGACTGCCCCCATCAGGGTCCCTCCCGCGCTGGCGCCGGAAATGGCAATTCCCCCTTCCGATCCGTACCCCTTTATCTATGAGGTGGCGGGCCACATCGACGAAATCGTTGAAAGTGTTGGTTCTTTCGAACAGTTTCCCGGCCTCGTACCAGTGAAATCCCAGATCGTCGCCGCCCCGGACCTGGGCGATGGCGAAGATGAACCCCCGGTCAAGCAGGGACAGCCGGGCGGAGGAAAAGTACGGGGATACGGCGTTGCCATAGGCGCCGTATGCGTAGATATACAGGGGCGCAGAGCCGTCTACCGGGGTGTCCCGGTGGCGAACGATGGACACCGGAACCTGCACTCCGTCCCTGTCCAGGGCCAGTTCCCGGCGGGTCACGTACTCCGAGGCGTCGTATCCGCTGGGAATCTCCTGCACTTTCCGTACTTCCAACTCCCCCGTGTCGATGTAATAGTCGAAGTCCGTCCACGGTGTGGTCATGGACGTATAGGCGAGACGGAGCGTGTCTTCGTCGAATTCGGGGGAGAATCGGATGTAGGCGGTGTAGGCATCCTCGGGGAATTCGACGTGCGTCGATTCTCCGGCACGGTCGATGATGCGCACCTGATCCAGACCGTTGATTCGTTCCTCCACCGCGACGTAATCCTCCGTCACCTGAAAGTGATGGATGTACAGTGACTCGGAACCCTGCAAGAGGGTTTCCCACGACGCTTCGGTAGGGTCGTCCTCCGGCGCAATGGCAAGGCGGAAGTTCTGGTGATTGTCGTTGGTCATGATGACAAAGCGGTCGCCCTGGTGGTCCAGCGAGTAATCGTGGCCTGCTCTCCGTGGCGCGACCAGCACCGGTTCCCTCATGGCGTCGTCGGTGGGGATCAGCCGCAACTCGGAGGTCACGTGGTCACCGGCGTGGATGATGACGTATTTGTCGGACGCCGTGCCCGTTACCCAGATGACAAATCCAGGTTCGGTCTCTCGTGAACCACGGTGTCCTGCTCGACCGGGTTGCCGCCGTCGCTCCACCACACCGGCCCTTCCGCCGGCCCTTCGCCGCCGCCATATCCGGAGCCATGCTCCTCAATAGGAACGTCCGCTTATCCTATAAGGTACGCTACGTATAGATAGATAAAATATATGATGGTGGCTACGAATAAGCCTGGCATTGTGTGTACCTCATGAATGCCGGGCATTACTGCCGCCGGTAGGGTGGGACCGTCGATATTGGTCAATATTGTGGGAACTATGCTCGATTGTGACAACGGTGCTTGATTGTGGGAACTATGCTTGCGCCGCCATTGTAGGCGTGTGCAGTAAGGCGCGCAACGGCCCGGTATTGACGGGCCGGGTTCCGTTTCAAGTGGTTTCGATATTTTGGCTGGTGGTTTGTGAACTGACTAAACCACTCAAAAGGAACACTACCATTTCAGCACCCGCTGCATTGTGCCTTGCACCCGTCCCGCAGCCAATCGGCCAGCAGGGCGCCTGCGGTGATGGTTTTGCCGCCGCCGGTGGGGAACTGCATCAACAGGTGGGCTTGTGGCGCGTCGGTCAGCGCGATTTGGACATCCTACAGTAGGACACACTGGTAGGGGCGGAGTTCCAGCATAGCCGTTGACGGTCGCAGTTCGTAGTCGGGAATCAGCCCAAAACGCTGGCCGGGACCGGGAAATCCTTGATGAACGACTTCGCGTAGGACATCCAACCACCCTGATAGGGTCGGCTGGTTTGGCGGATGAAGAAGTCCATATCGTCCGAGTTCAACGCGCCCAGCAAGCGGGTCAAATCAATGCCATGTTTAGGTTTGATGCAATAACCGGAATAGAAGGTTGCATCGGGGCTGGGGCAGCGTTGGAAATTGGGTTTGCGGTTCATGCCTGAAGTCAAAATCTTATCGCCAAAGCCCGACGTGATTGATACGTGCCGTCCAAAGCCATACCAGCGCGCCGGGTCAAACTTGCCTTTGTCTCGATTCAGCAACCGCTCCATGTTGAACGATAACCACTCGTAGACTGCCGGCGCCTGTTCTGCGATTACTCGTTCGGGCAGCAGTTTGCCTTTGTCATCGTAAGGGAATACCACCACACGGCTAACTGGGTCCTGGCCTCCTTTCATAACTGACGCTTTGACTACATTCCGCAAAATCCAGCCTTCCAGCAGCGCCGTTTCACCACCGACGTTGCAGGGTAAATGATGCTCGCAGCCATCCTCAATGTGTGCCTCTTGCGCCACTGGCAGGATGAACACATCATCGGCTAGGGTTTGGATACCTACGTGAATGTCGGCAATTTCTGATAAACGCGGGCCGCGCTGGATAAGTTCCTGCATCCGCTCTCGCTCGGCGCCGGTTGACATTACCCAGGGTCGGGACGGGCTGGCCCAATCAATCGCTATCGTGCCAGCGTTATCAAAGGCGCCGCCGTTATACTTATCGACCGGTATGGATGCTGACCTACCGCCTTTCTGAATTATCGCTATTGACGTATAAGTAGTTACATCATCGAATACTTGATGATCAGCAAAATCTATTATCTTTTTCACGTTATGAGTCATTACCAGCAAACGCCGCAGCGCAGAACCGGAATCGGAACGTAGCCAACTGGAGGGTGTAATGTAACCCAAAACGCCGCCGTTGCGCAGCAGGTCCAACCCCAACTCATAAAACACCAGGTACAAGTCCATGGCGCCTCGTATCACGCTCCACTGCCCGGCAATTTGGTTGCGCCCCGACTGCTCCAGGTGTTGCACTCTAACGTAAGGCGGGTTGCCCACTATGTGGGTGAATCTCCCGTAATCGCCCGCGAACGCATCCCGGTCAAACGCGTTGCGCCGATGCAAGTTCCAGTCAACCCGCTCACCTGGATACCACTCACTCAACACCGCATCCAGCTGAGACCGGCACCGGGTGATGGCTTCAAGGTCAATATCATAGCCGGTCATTCGGCGCAACGCAGCCAGGGCGTCCGCTCGGTCTAACCCAGCCAAAATCCGACTTGCGGTTGCGGTCAGGAACGCGCCATCGCCACAGGCCGGGTCACAGATAAAGGCGCGCGCCAATTCGTCCGGTTCTGCCGGCAGAACGTTGGTAAGGATTAGTTCGACAATCGGAGCTGGGGTATAAACCACACCGTGCCGTTTTCGCATCGATGCGCTCATGGCGACAGGTGACGCAGTTCAATTCGTCTAGCCATCCTAACGAAAAAGAGCTGCGGGCTGAGCGCGTTTCTTAACTCCGCACGGCTGTCTTCACTAATGTCTAATGCCGCCGGGTCAGCGATACGGGGGATAGTATCCGCGTCGGTATCAAGGTCAACGATACCAATAGCCATCTCGTCAGGCGCGTGAATATGCTCGTGGTCGGCCCTTAGGCGAGCATAGTGTTGAATATCGTGGTCACGAATTGATTCCCGGCGGGTAATCTCTCCGGCTCGGTTTTTATACGGTATCGGGTTGGTAACACAAAACAGGTTGCCGTAAACGATGTTACGCCGGCGAAGGTTCGCTGTTTCGCCAATCTGCTGTTCCAGGTAGTTGATGGAGTTTTGCCAGTAGTTGGAAATGACGAATTTGATGCTTATTACGCCAAGTTCCTGTTCGTCCCTGGCCACCAGGACATCGACGTCTTTACCATAATACATACCGCCAACGTTGGCTTCGTGCGTGCTGGTCGGAGATTGGCCCATGAAAGTGTAAGCGTCCTCTCTGAGTTCCTGGCGCATTTCGTCCTGAACCCAGCCGTGGAGCACTCTGGTTTTTTGATTTGAGCGCGTACCGTGCAACTTTACCATTCGGTACGACTCCTGCATTGCCGCCAGGAACCGTTGCTCTATATTCTGCTGCTGCATGATTTCTCCGAATGGCGGCGCAAAATGCTCGCAATGAGAAACTAGGTTCTGTTGACATTTCACCGTAGCCAGATGAGAGCGGCGGTGAAGTGCAGGAAGCCCAGGTATCTGGTGTCCAGCTTCTCAAACCGGGAGAAGATCCGGCGATAGTGCTTGATCTTGTTGATGAAGCATTCCACCAGATGACGCTCCCGGTACAGATGCCGGTCATAGTCGGCGGGTGCCTTGCGGTTCGAGCGGGGCGGAATGACCGGCATCATACCCAGTTCCAGGATGTGCTGGCGAAACTCCTGGGCATCGTACCCTTTGTCGGCCAGTACGTGCTCGCCAGCATAACCGGCGATCAACTCCTCCGCCTGGGTGATGTCGTGCTGTTGCCCCCCGGTCAGTATGAATCGCAAGGGGTTGCCCAAGCCGTCTACGCTCACGTGAATCTTGGTGCTGAACCCGCCGCGGCTCCGGCCCAGGGCCTGGGCCGCCTGGCCACCCTTTTTGGGGGAGCTCCCGCCGCGCAAGGGTGCGCCCGGACCACCGTGCTGTCGATGATCAGGTATTCCAGATCCGCGTCGTCGCAGAAATGTTGATGCATTTGGGCCCAGACGCCTTGGTCAGTCCAACGGGCGAATCGTTTATAGACGCTGTTCCAGTTCCCGTATTCGGCTGGCAGCAGTCGCCATTGGGCCCCAGAGCGGTTAATCCATAAGACGGCCTCGACAAAACGCCGGCAATCCGCTTCCTGGCCAACGTACACGCCAGTGCAACCACGCAAGAAATCGAGCATCCTGGCCCACTGTTCTGGTGATAATCTGATGTTTGACATACAGCCATTATAATGAAATGTCAACAGAACCTAGCAAATGACCATAGTCCGGTCAACACCTTACTGTCAGTCAATGCGTCCTGCGCGTCTATACAGTTGGACACACTTGCGTCCACCTTTCAGCCAGCTTTCCAGCAATGCGCCGGCGATTACGGTTTTGCCGCCGCCGGTGGGCAGCTGCATCATTACCCGCGCTTTCGGGTCGGCGGCCAGAGAGTTATCCACCTGCCGCAGCAGGACACACTGGTAGGGGCAGAGTTCGATCATGTTCCCGCATTGTAGCAAAGCGCCGGCAGCCCAGGTGCGGCTCGTTAGCGCAACACGAATGTTTTAGCAGGCGCGGCCCATTCCGCGCCCCATCCCGCCAAAAGTTGCAGGCCCGTCTCTATGCCAGCATCGCATGGTTTGGGGTTCAATAGGCATTGGTTCACTTTGCCTTTTTTAGAAAACTGACCAAATAATGCAACGTTGGCTAAACCGGATACACCAGGGCGACTGCCGGCAACTGATGTCGCAGTTGCCGGCCGGCTCGGTGGACCTGGTGGTTACATCTCCGCCGTACAACCTGCTGAACAGCAGCGGCAACGGCATGAAAAACGGCAACGGCGGCAAGTGGTCGCGCTCGGCTCTGATGCGTGGGTACGCCGACCACGGCGACTGTATGCCTCACGCCGACTATGTGGAATGGCAACGGGAATGTCTGCGGGGGATGCTGCGGGCGCTGGCTCCCGAGGGCGCCATTTTCTACAACCACAAGTGGCGCGTGCAGCGCGGATTGCTGCAAGACCGCTCCGACATCATGGACGGCTTTCCGGTCCGGCAAATAATCATCTGGCAACGCTCCGGCGGATTCAACCACAACCCCGGCTACTTCCTGCCCACCTACGAGGTAATTTACCTGATTGCCAACCCGAAGTTCCGGCTGGCTCCCAAGGCTGGCGGCATCGGAGATGTGTGGCACATCCGGCAAGATCGGGACAACCCGCACCCGGCATCGTTCCCGCTGGAGCTGGCTCAACGCGCCATCGCCGCCACCACGGCCGGCGTCGTGCTGGATCCGTTCATGGGCAGCGGCACCACCGCAGTGGCAGCAGCGCTTGAGGGACGGCAATACATCGGCCTGGAAATCTCCGACGAATACTGCCAACTCGCCCGCCAACGTATCGCCGCAACACTGGCCGGCGTGTCAACGGCCAGCGACCCCGCACCGGCCCTGCCGGACGCCCTGGCGGTGCGGGACGCGCTGCTGCCCAAGCCGGCAGTAGCACGCTAGCGTCTCTCCACGGCCGGCCTGGCCGCTACACCAGCGGGGGACGGTGGTACAATCGTGGCGAATTGAGCGTTATCCAGCCGGCCCCGCCGCTATCGCCGAGGTGCGCCATGACTACTACCAGCACACTGAAACCCGGTCAAACCGCTCGCCGACCATCGCGTTCACGACCGGGCGCCGTTGCCATCCCGCTGGTCGAGTTCGGCAAGTCGATGGACGATGCCGACTTGTACCACTGGTTCGAGGCTTTTGGTGAGCGGAACTCGGATGAAGGCCAGTACGAAATCTCTAGCGAAGGATTTTTACTGATTATGCCTCCTACCGGCAACCCTGGTTCATTGCACGAGCTTGGCATGGCAGGAGAATTGTACATCTGGACCCAGGATAGCGGGGGCGTTGCTTTTCCATCAACCAGTCGGTTCATCCTGCCCGATGGATCTTGCTTTGGCCCGGATGCTGCCTGGGTCAGCGAAGAACGGCGCCATGAACTGCGTGCCGCGCATAATATACCCTTCCCGCACCTCGTTCCCGATTTCATTGTAGAGGTCCAATCACCCTCCAACAGCGATACCGAGCTGATTGATAAAATCAACCGGTTCATCTCTTACGGTACCAAATTGGCCTGGCTTATTAATGCCAACACCAGAACCGTTATCAGATTCCGGCCTGACCGTGAGCCGGAGGTACTGCACGATCCCGAATTTGTTGACGGCGATGAGGACATACTGCCCGGTTTTCGATTCGCTGTGCGAGCAAGAATCTTCGACAACGAGAATAACCCCCAGTAAGGTAAACCAGTGCCCAATCCGAATTACCACCGCAGTGGCAGCAGCGCTTGAGGGACGGCAATACATCGGCCTGGAAATCTCCGACGAATACTGCCAACTCGCCCGCCAACGTATCGCCGCAACACTGGCCGGCGTGTCAACGGCCAGCGACCCCGCGCCGGCCCTGCCGGACGCCCTGGCGGTGCGGGACGCGCTGCTGCCCAAGCCGGCAGTGCCCCGCTAGCTGACTGACCTCCGCTGCCGGCCTGGCCGCTACACCAGCGGGGGACGGTGGTACAATCGTGGCGAATTGAGCGTTATCCAGCCGGCCCCGCCGCTATCGCCGAGGTGCGCCATGACTACTACCAGCACACTGAAACCCGGTCAAATCGCTCGCCGACCATCGCGTTCACGACCGGGCGCCGTTGCCATCCCGCTGGCCGAGTTCGGCAAGTCGATGAACGATGCCGACTTGTACCACTGGTTCGAGGCTTTTGGTGAGCGGAACTCGGATGAAGGCCAGTACGAAATCTCTAGCGAAGGATTTTTACTGATTATGCCGCCTACCGGACATCCCGGTTCTCTACATGAGGGCGAGTTGGCCGCAGACTTGCTCTTCTGGGCGCGTGAGCACGGTGGCGTTGCCTTTCCAGCAACTGCCGGGTTCATCTTGCCCGATGGATCTTGCTTTGGCCCGGATGCCGCGTGGGTCAGCGAAGAACGGCGCCATGAACTGCGTGCCGCGCATAATATACCCTTCCCGCACCTCGTTCCCGATTTCATTGTAGAGGTCCAATCACCCTCCAACAGCGATACCGAGCTGATTGATAAAATCAACCGGTTCATCTCTTACGGTACCAAATTGGCCTGGCTTATTAATGCCAACACCAGAACCGTTATCAGATTCCGGCCTGACCACGAGCCGGAGGTACTGCACGATCCCGAATTTGTTGACGGCGATGAGGACGTGCTGCCCGGTTTTCGATTCGCTGTGCGAGCAAGAATCTTCGACAACGAGAATAACCCCCAGTGAGGTAAACCAGTGCCCGATCAGAATTACGACGTTATCATCATCGGCGGCGGCATGGCCGGCCTGACCGCCGGTATCTATGCCGCCCGCCACGGCCTCAGCGCCGCCATCGTCGAGGAGATGATGGCCGGAGCCCAGATTATCAACCTGGAGCGCATTGAGAACTATCCGGGCTTTCCCCAGGGCATCGCCGGCTACGAACTCGGACCGGCCACCCAGGAACAGGCCATGAACGCCGGCGTAGCAATGCTGATGGATACGGCCACGAACATCACCATCGACGGCGATTACCTGCAAATCACCGGCGACGGCGGCGACAGTTATCGCGGGAAGGCCGTCATTATGGCCGCCGGTTCGTCGCTGCGCACCCTGGGCATCCCCGGCGAGGCAGAGTTCAACGGGCGCGGAGTTTCCCACTGTGCCACCTGCGACGGCCCGATGTACATGGGTCAAACCGTTGCCGTCGTGGGCGGCGGCGACTCCGCAGCCGACGAGGCCCTGACGCTAACCGAGTACGCCGACCGGGTCATTCTGTTCCACCGCAGCGACGAGCTGGACGCCCAAAGCGTGCTGCGGGAACGCATCGCCGCATCCCCCAAGATTGAGGTGCGTTACAACGCCGAGGTCGTGGAGATTCTGGGCGAAGATGCCGTAACCGGTGTGCGGGTGCGCAGCGCCGACGGCGAGACCGTCGAAACCCTGCACGGCCTGTTCGTGTACGTCGGCCTCAATCCCAACTCCGCCGCCGTCGCCAACCTGGTGCCGCTGGATAACTCGGGACACATCCCGGTGGGCCTCACTATGGAAACACCCCAACCCGGCCTGTTCGCCGCCGGCGACATCCGGCAGCAATCCGCATCCCAACTGGTAGCATCGGCCGGCGACGGCGCCACCGCCGCAATCGCGGCGTTCCGCTACATCAACTCCAAACAGTGGTAACAACACCAACGAAAAAACCCCTCTCCCGTCAAGGGAGAGGGCTGGGGTGAGGGTGAACCCTCCAGCGAGTCCCACCATGCAAATCACCGACCACGTTTACAGCACTCACATCGCGGAAGACCCCAACACCTACGGGGCAATGCACCCGGGCGGTACCCAGATTTACTTCGTAGGCGACCCGGCCGGCCACATGGTGATGATCGATTCTGGAGAACCGTACCGCGCCTGGCGCCGTCAGATCGCAGCTTACTGGGCAGAGTTGGGTCGACCCACCATCGACGCCATCCTGATTACGCACGGCCACGGCGACCACATCGGCGGGCTGGACCGGCTGCAGGAGCTGTTCGGTTGCCCGGTGCGTTGCCACCCCAAACTGGCGCCCCGATTGCAGCACATCCTCGGCGGCGACTCGGTGGTTGCCCTCGACGCTCGAGAAGCTATTGCCACCGGCGGCGGCGCGACCTTGAGCCCGCTTTTCACGCCGGGACACGAGGAAGACCACGTGTGCTACTTCCTGCGGCCCGACCGCGTGCTGTTCAGCGGCGACAACCTGTTGGGTAACTCGTCATCCAGCGTGCGCAACCTGAAACTGTATCTGTCCTCGCTGAGCCGCATGGCCACAACCCGCCCGCAGGTCGTCTGCCCCGGCCACGGCAACACCATCGTTCGGGGCGAATCGCGCATCCGGCAGCAGATTGAGCACCGGCAGGGTCGCGAGGACCAGGTGCTCGCCGCCATCTCCGGCGGAGCAACCACCGTTGACGCAATCGTGGCTGCCGTCTATCCGCGCAACCTCCGCAAGTCGCTGCGCGGTGCCGCCGGCCGCAACGTGCGCACGCACCTGGAGAAACTACAGCAGGAAGGCCGCGTCCGCGAGCAGGAAGCCACCTACTCCCTGGCCGCTTAGACACTGCGTTGCGACCGCCGCGACTCCCCATCATGTATCGTGCGTCCGGCCCATCGGGGGTGTTGGGTTGCGGCTTGGGCCTGCTCGGCTTGGGCCTGCTCTGCTGACGCCGGTGGCCCTCATTCTGATCAAGGGCGTGGCGTGGGCGTTGGTAGCGGTGGGCGCCGTGCTGGCCGCGCTGAGCCTTTGGGCCTGGTTGCGGACGCGCCGGTTCTAGGAGCCCAACCGCCTGGTTACGGTTCCATCAGGCCTGAGCCGTCGCGCTGCAACAGCTCGACGCGAACATCGTCGGGGCCACGGACGAAGGCGATACGCACGCCGGGCCGGATGGTGCGCGGCTCCACGTAGATCTCCGCCCCCTTGCCCCGCAGGTCCTCCACCGCACCGTCGATGTCATCAACGCGGAACCCAAAGTGGTCCAGCCCCAGGTGCGGGTCGCTGGGATTCGAGTCGATATGTTCCTCCGGCGCCACGCTGGCGATGAAGATTGCCAGGCCGTTCACGTCCAGATCAACGCGGGGCACGCCGTCGCTCTGGGTGCGGTTCAGTACCGTCGCCCCAAACATGGTCTCGAAAAAGCCGGCCATGCCTGCCGGGTCTTTGGTTCGCACGTGGATGTGGTCGTAGGTGTAGGTATAAACCGGTGCGGTGCTCATGGTGATATTCTCCCTGGTTGATTTGAGGGACATGATACTCCCTCTCCCTTGATGGGAGAGGGTTGGGGTGAGGGTGGAAATCCCCCGCACTAGAGAGGCCCGAGGCGAGGGTGCAATCCCAGAGCTCGAGCAAAGGCCATGCCTCCAAATTTCTAACCGGAGCGCAGCCGCCCGGCAACTGCGCTCCCCTATCCGACCTTCCGGTAATTATTGAATGTTGCCTGGCGGCTTGACCTGTTCCATCAGGTCGTTGTCCCATTCTCCTTCGGCCACCAGAATCGCCTTGGCATCGAAGACAAACGCCTCGATGAGGTTGTGCGACAGGTAGGCGTAGGTTCCCGGTTGTCGGATGGTGTGTATCGACGCCCCGGCGGAACCGGCCGCAATCACCCACGTCTCCAGGTCCACCGCCGGCGGACTGCTGAACCCGCCGCGCTCCCACACGTAGTCGCCGTGCCCGCCAATCAGGTGCGGATAAGATTGCCGGTTGGCCTGCGAGTGGACTATCAGCACGTTCTCGCCCACGTTGGCGGTCAACTGGCCGTCGCCCTGCAACGCTCCCGTAACCCCGTTGAACACAATGTGCGTCGGCGTCAGAGACTTCATCGCCTCCAGGTCATCCACCATCGACGCGGATGGACTGTCATAGCGCTTGAAGTCGCCATTTTCGTCCCGCGGCAGGTAGTAGTCCTGTTCGCCAACGTAGTAGGCGCGGTCATAGCTGATCGGGTTGCCCGCCGGGTCCCGCAATCCCTCGCGCGGCAGCACCATGATGGCCCCGTTCATACCATGCACCACGTGCCAGGGAACCATCGTGCCGCCCGGCGCGCAGTGGTAGATGAACACGCCGGCCTTCGTCGCCCGGAACCGCAGCAGCACCTCTTGTCCCGGCCCAACCTGGGTCAGGGAACCGCCGCCGAGCGCGCCGGCAGAAGCGTGAAAGTCGATGTTGTGCAGCAACTCGTTGCCGGACGGATTGACCAGCGTCATCTCCACGTAGTCGCCTTCGTGCACCACGATAATGGGGCCCGGTACGGAACCATTGAAGGTAAAGGCCCACATGAACACGCCCGGCGCAATCTCAATCTCCTTTTCTGCTACCTCCAGCCGTATCTCGACAACCCTGGGGTCGCCCGTGTTCACCTGCTCGTGCTCCGGGAAAAACGGCGGGGCCACCAGTTCCTGGGTTACCCGTTCCAGTCCGCTAACGTCCTCCGGTGCCCAGGTTTTCGGCCCCGGCCAGTATGCGGACGTCGTAGCGGCCGTGGCTTCGCTGCCCACAGCGGCAGATGTCACGGCCTCAGGACTCGGCAAATCGGTGGGTACGGTGAACGGTGGCGCCGCGGTCGCAGCCTCGTCATCGCCGCCACAGGCCACGCCGGCCAGCAGCGCCACCGCCAGCAGCGCGCACAGCAACCAGCCGGCTGATCCCATCTTGAGTATCCGCCTGTTATCAAGATTCATACCAATCCTCCTCCCTGAAATGCCACGCCGGTCGGCGGTGCGGTTAGAATGCACCGCACCATACGCATTGATACGTTATATGTCAAAGGCCGGAATATAGGTTATAGCAAGGCAATCAATAGGCCCGCACCGTGCCGGCGATATGGGAAGTATCGTTGTACAGGTGCAGCACACAGTTGTTGGGGTAAGTATGAACGACCGTCAGCGAACAGTTGTGCATCACGAATTTCCAGTTGGCCTCCAGCGGTAAATCGAGCAGCGATACCAGGCCGGCCCGCAGGCTGCCGCCGTGTCCAACAATTAGCACATTTTCGTCCAGGTGTTGCTGACGCACCTGCTGGACAATCCGGCCCAGGCGGTGGCTGGTTTCGCGAATCGTTTCGCCTTCCGGCGGCGCAAAATCCAGGTCGTTCTCCATAGAGGCTTCGAACAGGTGCGGAAATTTTCGCTGGTATTCCGCGGCGGTCATACCCTCAAATACGCCCTTGTTGTATTCCCGCAAATCCGAAGTGAATGCCAGCGGCACATCGCGCTCGCCCAATGCGACGCGGGCGGTCTCCGCGGCCCGGCTCAAATCCGACGAATAGGCGGCGTCAATACGCACATCGGCCAGCCGCCGGGCCAGCATCTGCGCCTGCTCACGGCCCCGCTCCGACAGCGGCACGTCGGTGTGCCCCTGGATGCGGCCCTCGGCATTCCATTCCGTCTCCCCGTGGCGGGTAATGTAAATGATACCCATGCTGCTCCTTGCACCAAGTCGACTTTACGCGAAGTTGATTTCACCCCAAACGTTCGCCACCGCATCGGCCAGCCGCACGCAATCTGCCACCGGACGCAGGCCGATGCGTATGCAATCCGGCAAGCCAAACGAAGTGCAGTCCCTTACGAAAATTCCCTGACGGGCCAGCCGGTCCCGCAGCGCCGCCGCATCCCCAACCTGCGCCAGCACGAAGTTGGCCGCCGTTGGGTAGCAGCGAATACCCAACTCGCCGAAGCGTTGCTCCACGCACTCGCGCGACGCTGCCACCGCAGCCCGGGCCCGTTCCAGATAGCAGCCATCGGCGAGGGCCACTACGCCGGCCGCCTGCGCCAGCCCGTTCACGCTCCAGTCCGGCTGCAACGCGGCCAACCGGCTGATTACCGAGTCGCCGGCCACGGCATACCCCAACCGCAGGGCCGTCAGCGCGTAGTCCTTGGTCATCGAACGCAGCACAACCAACGATTGGGTGGTCGCCGCCAGCGACACCGCGTTGGCTTCGGCGTGCCGGTCGGACAGGTTGATGTACGCTTCATCAATTACCAATACGCTGCCGACGCGGGCGGCAACGTCCGCCAGAATCCGCAGGTCGGCGCTTCCAATCAGCGCACCCGTCGGGTTATTGGGGTTGCAGACAAACACCAGCGCTGGACGCTCGGAATGGATGCGCTCGGCGGTAAGACCAACATCCCAGCCAAAGCCGTCTGCGTACCTGGCGGCGTCAAGGGTATGAACCGGGCCGCCCGACACGGCCACCGCCCCGCCGTACTCGCTGTAGGTCGGCGTGAGCAATAACGCCGCCGGCTCGACACCATCCGCCGGCGAGCCAACATACGCGCGCGCCAGCAGGTGGATTAGCTCAGTGGAACCGTTGCCAGCGATGATGTTGCCAATTGCAACGCCATCGCCGCGGTGATGCTCAGCAATTGCCTCGGTCAGCGCCAGGCTGTGCGGGTCTGGATAGGCGGCCAGCTCGACGGCGGCGATTGCCGCGGCCACACCGTCCGGCGGTCCCAGCGGGCTGACGCTGGCCGAAAAGTCGCAGCAATCCGCCAGCCGCAAACCCAACTCCCGCAACTCAGCCAGCTTGATGCCGCCGTGAACCGGGCGCGACGGTGCGGTGAGGGCGTCATCGGGTGTGGTCATACGAAACGGATGGCTACTGACGATTGAAGACCAGGGTACGTCCGGGATTGCTGAAAAGTCGTTCCAGCGCCAGCGCAAACCCCGGTATCGTCGCCGTAGTGAGAGTGTCTTCTCGCCCCAAAACCGCCCGTTCCACGTACTCGCCGCCCGATAGTTCCAGTACGGTGATGGTGTCGTTCATCGGGTCCATTATCCAGTACTCCGGCACCCCGGCCTCGGCATACCAACCACGCTTCATCACTAGGTCCCGCCGCCGGTCCTGCGACAGCACCTCTACCGCCAGGTCCGGTAAACCCTCAACAAAACTGCCCTGAATCAGATGCGCCCGTTCCGCTCGCACGTACACCATATCCGGCGTCGGCGCGGTGGACTCGGACAGGACCACGCCAATACCTGAGACGGCCACGCCGATGAGCGGGGTAGTTGTAGCGAGGAAATTGTTAATCATCCGAACCAGGTAATCGATCAGGTTTTGATGGTCGTAGGTCGGTGGCGCCATTTCAAACAATACTCCGTCGGCCAGTTCCCACACGCCTTCGTCCACCGGCCCCAGGGCGCGGTACTCGGCCAGCGTCATTTTGGCGCCGTGCTGTACGGTAGTCATCGTTGCTGCTCCGGTCCGGCAGATGCGTTTGGTTCGACTTTCCCCATTCTACACCGCCCAATTGCCTCGGTCAGCGCCAGGCTGTGGGGGTCTGGATAGGCTGCCAGCTCGACGGCGGCGATTGCCGCGGCCACACCGTCCGGCGGTCCCAGCGGGCTGACGCTGGCCGAGAAGTCGCGGCAATCCTCCAGCCGCAAACCCAACTCCCGCAATTCCGCCAGCTTGATGCCGCCGTGAACCGGGCGAGCGGTGTCCGGTTGGTCGGCGTTGTCCGGCTGGTCGGGAGAACTCATCGTGTGCCGGCGCAACGACTACCGTCGTAGGGACGGCAGGGTCCGCCCCGGGTTGCTGAACAACCGCTCCAATTCCAACTCAAACCCAGGTATGGCCGCCGTGGTCAATATATCGCCCCGACCTAACACGGCCTTCTCCGCGTATTGGAATCCGACCACTTCCAGCACACTTATGGTGTCGGACACGGGGTCAATTATCCAGTATTCGGGCACGCCGGCTTCGCCATACCAACCCCGTTTTATGACCAAATCTCTCCGCCGGTCCTGTGACATCACTTCAACGACGATGTCCGGTACCCCTTCGACGAAGCTACCCTGAATCAAGTGGCCTCGGTCCGCGCGCACGTACACCATGTCCGGCGTGGGTGCGGTGGACTCGGACAGGACCACGCCAATCCCGGAGTAGGCCCAGCCGGGGAGAGGATCGGATGCCGCCAGATAGGTGTTGAGCATCATGACCAGAAAATCGATCAAACTCTGATGTTCCCAATTCGGTGGCGCCATTTCAAACAATACTCCGTCGGCCAGTTCCCACACGCCTTCGTCCACCGGCCCCAGGGCGCGGTACTCGGCCAGCGTCATTTTAGCGCCGTGCTGTACGGTAGTCATCGTTGCTGCTCCGGTCCGGCGAATGTGGTGGCGATCAGTAGCGGACACAGTTATTGCTGACGGCTTGGCAAAGTGCGCGCCGAGTGATTAAAAAGGCGCGCCAATGGCAACGCAAACCCCGGTATGGCTCGCGTAATCAACGTATCCTCGCTCCTTAAAGTAGCTCGTTCAACATATTCAGAGCCGTTCAATTCCAGCACTGTGATACTGTCCACTGTGGGGTCCATGACCCAGTATTCCGGTATGCCCGCCTCTTCATACCAGGCCCGCTTCATCACCAGGTCCCGCGCTCGGTCAGTGGATAGCGCTTCCACGACCAAATCGGGAACTCCTTCTACAAAGCTACCCTGTACTAAATGCGCGCGGTCGGAGCGAACGTAAACCAAATCGGGCGTTGGAGAATGCAATTCGGATAGTGCGACACCGATACCGAGTATCGCCCATCCCTGCCTCGGAATAGTGGTATTAAGATACGCGTTAATGAACTCGACCAAAAACGTGATTAGATTCTGATGGTCATAAGTAGGTGGCGCCATTTGACACAATACCCCATCGGCCAGTTCCCATACCCCTTCACTTGTCGGGAGGGCGCGGTACTCGGCCAGCGTCATCTTGGCGCCATGCTGTACGGTAGTCATCGTTGCTGCTCCTGCCCGGCAGATGCGGTTGGTTGTACCGAAGGCCGCAACTACCGGCTGCGAATCTGCTCGCGCACCGGGTCGCCGAAGAGCTGTTCCAACGATAGCGCAAATCCCGGTATCGTCGCCGTAGTCAGTGTGTCATTGCGCCCCAAAACCGCCCGTTCCACGTACTCGCGGCCAGAGAGCTCCAGGATGGTGATGCTGTCGTTAACCGGGTCAATAGTCCAGTACTCTGGCACCCCGGCCTCAGCGTACCAGGCGCGCTTCATCACCAAATCCCGATTGCGGTCGCTGGATAGCGCCTCGGCTACCAAGTCGGGAATACCCTCCACAAAACTGCCACGGATCAGGTGCAGTCGCTCGAAACGCACATAGACCAGATCCGGCGTAGGAGCGTACAGCTCGGAAAGCGCCACGCCGCCGGAGGTGAACGCTCTGCCCAGCAGCGTCGCGCCCGAATATGTAAAACGGTTGATCGCCATAACCAGAAGGTCGATTAGTAATTGATGTTCATAGGTTGGTGGCGGCATTTGATACAGCGCTCCGTCGGCCAGTTCCCACACCCCGTCGTCGATCTCGCAGAGGGCGCGGTACTCGGCCAGCGTCATCTTGGCGCCGTGCTGTACGGTAGTCATCGTTGCTGCTCCTGCCCGGAAGATGCGGTTGGGCGGTAGCGCTGAATGTGGTTAGCGATTGCGGATTTGCTCGCGCACCGGGTCGCCGAAGAGCTGTTCCAGCGGCAGCTCAAAACCCGGTATCGTCGCCGTAGTCAGTGTGTCATTGCGCCCCAAAGCCGCCCGTTCCACGTACTCGCCGCCGGAGAGTTCCAGGATGGTGATGGTGTCGTTCACCGGGTCCAGTATCCAGTACTCGGGCACTCTCGCATCGGCGTACCAACGGCGTTTCATCACCAAATCTCGGCTACGGTCTGACGAAAGCGCCTCGACCACCAGATCAGGAATGTCCTCCAGAAAGCTCCCTCGAACCAGGCGCATTTGCTCGGAACGCACGTACACTATGTCAGGTGTCGGCGCATATCGTTCAGATAGCGCTAAGCCGATGTTGGAGAAAGCCAAGCCCGGAATTGGTGACATTCCGGTCACCAAATTGTTAATCATCCTGACCAGAAAATCGATGAGAAGTTGGTGTTCGGCAGTAGCTGGCGGCATTTGGTACAGTTCTCCATCGGCCAGTTCCCACACCCCATCATCCATTTCGTCTAGGACCCGGTACTCGGACAGGGTCATTCTGGTTCCGCTCCGTATGGTAGTCATCGTTGCTGCTCCTGCCCGGAAGATGCGTTTGGGCGGTAGCGCTGAATGTGATTAGCGATTGCGGATTTGCTCGCGCACCGGGTCGCCGAAGAGCTGTTCCAACGATAGCGCAAATCCCGGTATCGTCGCCGTAGTCAGTGTGTCATTGCGCCCCAAAACCGCCCCTTCCACGTACTCGCCGCCGGAGAGTTCCAACACGGTAATAGTGTCGTTAACCGGGTCAATAATCCAATACTCCGGCACCCCGGCCTCGGCGTACCAACCCCGCTTCATAACCAAATCCCGCCGCCGGTCGGTGGACAAAACTTCCACCAACAGGTCAGGGATACCGTCGATATAATTGCGGCGCAAAATGTTCTCCCGTCCCGCTCGCACAAACACCAGGTCGGGTATCGGAGACAGGAATTGCGCCAGGGCTACGCCAACCCCTAACAACGCTATACCCAGCTGAGGAGTGGCCGCATCAAGATAGGCCTGCATTATATGGTAAAGCAATCCGATGAGCTGCTGATGTTCTATACTCGGCGGCGGCATTTCGTACAACTCTCCATCGGCCAATTCCCACAGCCCCTCCAGCGTATCCATGGCCCAGTACTCCGCCAGTGTAACCCTGGTTCCCTGTCGTGCGCTCGCCATCGCCCGTGCTCCTTGCCGCGCCGCGACCAAATCGGGTCGCAGTGAAATTATCCCCATTCTACACCGCCCAGCCGAATATCCACCGCAGCCAGATGACGCCGATTGCGACCAGCGCCGCCAGCGCCGTGGTCGCGTACAACGCCCGGGTCGCCCGGCCGATGTGGAGCGCGGACGGTTCCGGAGCCGGGTCGCCCAGACGGTAGTGGCCCACCTTCTCCAGCGTTACTCCCAACCCGCCGGCCATGGCCGCCATCGTCCAGCCGGCGTTGGGCGACTCCGTTCTGCCGTGGTGCGCCAGCATGATGCGCCCGGCCCGCCCGGCGAGCATCCCCGGCAATGCCAACGTCGATAGCCACAGCATCACCGCCGCCAGCCGCGCCGGGATCAGGTTCACCACGTCATCGAGGCGCGCCGACGCCTTCCCCAGATATTCGTACCGGCCATGATAGCCAACCATGCTGTCCAGCGTGTTGATGGCCCGGTACGCCGCCGCTCCGGGCAGCCCAAAGAGCGCAAAGGCGAGCAGCGGCCCGACCACGCTGTCCGTAACATTCTCGGCAACCGACTCGATGGCGCCGGCCGCCGCCTGTGCCGGTGTCAGCTGCGCAGTGTCCCGGCTGACCAGAGCGGACATCCGCCGCCGCACTTCGGCGATGTCGCCGGTAGCCAGTATCCGCCCGATGTCGCCGGCAACCCGGTGCAGCATACGCACCGCAAACGTCGTCTTGAGCATTGCCGCCGTCACCAGGAGGTAGGCCAGCGGATGCAATTCCAGCAGGCCGCAGGTCAGCGCCCAGGCCAGCCCGCCCCACACTGCCGGGACCAACAACGCCATCGCCCCGCCGTACACCAGTTGCACCGCCGCCGCCGCATCCCGACCCGGCGCGAGCCGTTCGGCCAGCGCCACCGTGTTGCCCATCCACACCGTCGGATGCAATCGGTTGGGCGGCTCGCCCAACGCTACGTCGAGCAATAATGCCAGCAGCAACACCAGCACATCCAATGGGATGGGCAGGGAGAGCAGGGTGGTCGCTAAAATGTCCATCTGCCTACCCCAACCCGATTGCGCCCAGCCGCAGCGTGGGACCGAACCATCCCTGCGCCACCAGAACCACCGCTACGATCAGTGCGATTGATTCCGTCAGTTCGTTAGTCGCACCGTAGCAGTCGCCGGTCAGTCCGCCGCCCAACTGCCTGGTCAACCACAGACCCGCCAGCAGCGCCAGCGCCGACCCAATGGCCAGGACAATCAGCCCGGCGCACCAGCCGGCGCCCCCGGCGACTATCCCGGCGGTCAATAGCGCCAGTCCGGTTGCCAGCCACGGCTTGCTGCCCGATGCGAACGATGTGCCAAGCCCCTGCTGCCGCCCGTAGGGGAATACGGTGAGCAACAATGCCATCGTCCAGCGCGACACTACCGGGAACAGCAGCAGCGCCGGCCAAACCGGCCCCGGCATCGCCAGCAGCGTCACCAGCGCGCCATACTTGACCAGCAGCACACATCCGGCGCCGGCCACGGCAAAGGCACCGACGTTGGAATCCCGCATTATCTCCAGCCGTCGTTCCACCGTGCGCCCGCCCCACACGCCGTCGCACACGTCCATCAGTCCGTCCAGGTGCAGAAACCGATTGACCAACGCCAGCGCAACCACCAGCAACGCCGCCGTCAGTGGCGGTGTAATCGACAGCCATTGGCAAAGGGTCGCCAACCCGACCAGCAGCGCGCCGTACAGCAACCCGACCACGGGATACCAGCCACGGGAACGGGAAATCTCGACGTCGGTGGCCGAGCGCAGGCCCACCGGCAGCAGGGTCAGAAAGGACAGCGCCACCAGCAGCGGCGCGAAAACCGTCCGTATCACCGGTGCCTTGCGGACCTACTCGTCATCCCGGTCGCTCACGCCCGCCTCGGCGAAGGTTGCCATCTCCGCCAGACAGCGGGCCGCCGCCTCAACGATGTGCATGGCCAGCGCCGCGCCGGTGCCCTCGCCCAGCCGCATCTGCATATCCAGCAGGGGAGTCAGTCCCATCGCTTGCAGCGCGACATTGTGCCCCGGCTCCACCGAGCAGTGGCCCGCGATGAACCGCGCCGCCGCCGCCGGGCACAACCGCCAGGCGATGAGCGCCGCCGCCCCGCTGATGAACCCATCGACGATAACCGCGCAGTTTCTCGCCGCCGCCCCGAGCATCACACCCGCCAGCACGCCAATCTCCAACCCGCCCACTTTGGTCAACACGTCCAGGCCGTCGCTGCCGTCGGGCCGGTTGGTGTCCAGGGCCCGCTGGATGGTTGCAATCTTGGCCGCCAACGCCGCATCATCCACGCCGGTGCCGCGCCCGGTAACAGTTGCCACATCCGCACCGGTGACGACAGCCGTAATCGCCGCCGAGGGCGTGGTGTTGCCGATGCCCATATCGCCGCCGGCAATTACGTTGGCGCCCCCGTCGGCCCGCTCGTTGGCCGCTGCAATGCCGATTTCCAGGCAACGGATGGCGTCTTGCCGGCTCATGGCCGGCCCGCGGGCGATGTTGCCGGCGCCATACGCCACCTTGGCGATGGTCAGGCCCGGCTGTGGGTCAAGGTCAACGGCCACGCCGGCATCGATCACCATAATGTCGGCGCCGGCTTGACGCGCCAGCGCGTTGATGGCTGCGCCGCCGGCCAGGAAGTTGAACACCATTTGCGGCGTTACCTCCGCCGGATACGCCGAAACCCCCTCTGCCGCCACCCCGTGGTCGCCGGCCGCCACGATAACCGCCTTCCCGGTAATGGTGGGTATCGGCTGCCCCGTGATGCCGGCCAACTGAACGGACAGACTCTCCAGCCGGCCCAAACTGCCCGGCGGCTTGGTCAATATTCCCTGCCGGGCCGCCGCCGCCGCCATCGCAACGGCGTCCAACGGCCCGATGGCGGCGATGGTTTGGTCAACCAATGTGGAGATGGTCATACCTTTTACCCCCTGATCGTCCTTTACCACTACTTATGCCGGCGATAGGCGACGGCTGCCGGGCTCAGGCACCGGTTTCCCAATCTCGCGGGCGGTGTCAATCCAGAGTTCCATGGCGTCCTCGATGTTGTGGAGTGCAGTTTCATAAGTGTCGCCATGTGCCATACAGCCGGGCAACTCCGGCGCGTCCGCAATGAAAGCCTCGTCGTCATCACTCCAATAGATGACAATTTCGTATTTGCGCATCAGACTTCCTCCAGTTGGTATTCCAAAATAACTCTGCGAACCTGACGTACTTGATAAGGCTTCGCCTGGCTACCAGAGCGTTGCAGGTTGAGCATTTCTCCCCAATCGTCCCTGCTAAAGATGTGATGGCTGCCGCGCACGCGTTCGTCAAATCCCAGCCGGAGTAGCAAATTCCGTAGACCGTCGAAGCGAATATTTGCATTCGCTTCCCCAGCGATAATTCGCCGCAACAGCCGCGAGCGTCGCCTCAAAGCCCTGCCTCACCGACTGCGCTCCTAGAACTCAATACCCGGCTGGGCCTTGATGCCGGCGTCGTAGGGATGTTTCACCACGTTCATTTCGGTAACCAGGTCGGCGAACTCCACCAGTCCTTCGGGGGCGTGGCGTCCGGTGATGATGATGTGCTGCATTTCGGGGCGGTTTTTCAGCGCTTCAATCACATCCTCCACCGGCAGCCAACCGTAGTGCATCGGGTAGGTGAACTCATCCAGTATTACCAGGTCGTGTTCTCCGCTGGCGATGACTTCCTTGGCGTCGTCCCAAAGCGCACGGGCCAGGTCGGCGCTGGCCTCCAGGTTCTGCGAGCGCCAGGTGAACCCGTCGCCCATGGCCCGCACGGTTACGCCCATCTTTTCGGCGGCGCGCTGTTCGCCAAAGTTGGCCGTGGTGTGCTTGATGAACTGCAGCATCACCACCTTCATGTCCCGACCCCAGGCCCGCATCAGCACACCCATGGCCGCGGTGGTTTTGCCCTTGCCGTTGCCCGTGTTGACGATTACCAGGCCCTTGTTGATGCGGGGCCCCCGCACCGATTGCGGCCCGTGCCGGCTTTCTTCCGTTGTCATAGCGTCGTTTCCTCCTCAATGATTTATCCCGTTATTGCCACGCGCCCCGCTACTGCCACGCGCCCCTCACCATTTCGGCCCCTTACTCGTCATTCCGGCGAAAGCCGGAATCCAGAGCGACTTTGCATCACGGCGTGTTGTCAAAGATGCGCTCCCTTACGTTGAACACGAAGCCTGGCAGCACGTCACTGCCCTCCAGCAGATCAGGGTCGGACAATATTTCCCGCTCCAGTCTGGGCCGGTATATGGTGACGGTGCGGTTGCGCGGGTGGATGACCCAAATCAGACGCGCTCCCCCCTCCAGATACCGCCGCACCTTGTCCACCAGCTCCGGCCCCCGGTTGGACGGCGATACTATCTCGGCGAGAAAATCGGGCGTAATGCCGGCAAAGGGCGGAGTGCGCGCCTCTTCCGGCAACGCGCGCCAGCGTTCCCAGGAAAACCAGTAAGCATCGGGGCCGCGCAAGGAACCGTCGGACAGCCAAAATCGCGACGTCGGCCCGCCGGCCCGCCCTCCGTAGGTCCGAGCCCACATTACTACTTCGGCCACCATTTCGGCCTCGAACCATTCCCCGGGGAAACCCGTTGGAGCCATAACTCTCAATTCCCCCTGGGCCGTAATTTCGTAGTCAGCCTGGTCTTTGTTCCGTTCGGCAAAATCCTCAAACCAGCTACCAATGTCAGCGTCCTCAAGCGACTTGCCAAACTCGGCCAACGGAATCAGAAAATAGCCGCGAAAACCGGGCGTCATCCCTAAATCGGCAATATCCAAATCGGCAGTGTCGATTACTCGTCCTGCCGGCGTCAGTGGCCTTACGGTAGCCATCGTTTCGCTTCCCTCATGAGCTACTATCCCGCCCGGTCTCCGGCCGTGCAGGCATCCACGAACCGTTTTGCCAGCCCGGGCCGGCTGCCCAGATGTACGTGGATGTAGGACGCCCACACGCTGCCCGCCCGGAATCCCTCGGGGCGTCCATCCTGATTCACCACCTGATAGGCGGCGCTGGCGGCGTCCGGCGGTTCCTGCAGCACCGACCAGTGGAATTCGTGGCCCCGCACCTGCTCACCGGAGCGCAGCAGGGGGCCGTCGCCGCAGGCTGCCACCTCCCGGTAGCCCAGGTGCAATCGCCGCCCGTCCATCGAGGACACCACCGGAATGGCGCCCACCATCGGGAACTGCCGCCCGTCCAGGTCCGACAGACTGCGGCCCAGGTACATCAACCCGCCGCACTCGGCATAAACCGGCACGCCTCTGGCGGTGGCGTCTCGCACCGATTGCAGCATGGAAACGTTAGCCGACAGCTCTTCGGCAAACAGCTCCGGGAACCCGCCGCCCAGATAAACACCGCCAACATTCGCCGGCAGCGCGCTATCGTCCAGCGGCGAGAAGGGTATAACCTCCGCGCCCCACGCCGCCAGCAAGTCCAGCGAGTCCTGGTAGTAGAACGAGAAAGCCCGATCCTGCGCCACCGCAATCGCCGTGCGGGTGGGCTGCGGCTCCGTGGGGAACACCTGTGCTGGTCCCGCTCCCGGACTGCCCGCGGTGGCGGCGATGCGGGCAATGGCGTCAATGTCTATGGTCAGCTCAACCTGAGCGTTCAGGGCGTCATACCACTCGTTGACCACCGTGCCTTCCACGGTTGGGATGAGCCCCAGATGACGCTCCGGCTGCACCAGGTCGTCGCGGCGCGGCAGCCATCCCACCACCGGCAGGCCCGTGGTCGCCTCAATCTGCGGTTGGCAAAACTCCAGGTGCCGCTCGCTGCCCACGCCGTTCAGAATGACGCCGGCGATGCGCAGGTTGGGGTCGAACTGCTGGTAGCCGAGAATTTCCGCCGCCACGCTGCGGGCCACCTTGCCGGCGTCCGCAATGAGAATCACCGGAGCATCGAGCAGCTTGGCCAGTTCCGCCGTGGAACCATCCTCATCCAGCGACGAGTGGCCGTCGAACACTCCCATCACACCCTCTACCACCGCAATGTCCGCCGCGCCCGAGGCCCGGTGAAACAGCTCGGTAACCACCGGATGGGGCAACAGCCAGGTATCCAGATTGCGCGAGGGCACACCGCAGGCGATGCCGTGGTAGGTCGGGTCGATGTAATCGGGCCCTGCCTTGAACGGCTGCACCTTCCAGCCCCGCCGGGCCAGAGCGCCCATGATGCCGCTGGCGATGGTGGTCTTGCCCACGCCGGAACGCACCCCGGCTATGACAACTGCGGATGTCATATATCAACCCTCAACCTGATACCGGCCCTCACCCCAACCCTCTCCCTCTGGGAGAGGGAACTTTGGCGCTAAAGGCTACTCCCCTGCCGAATCGTAAGCGTCGGCCGGCAACGCAATCTTCTCCGGATATTTTTCCAGCAGCGACATGAAGAAGTTGTGCCGCGGCGGATTCGTGGCGTCAACGTCCGACTTGCGCAGGTATACGCGCATCGCCGGATTGCCCTCACCGTCACGCATCCACAGCTGGTACGACGGCAGGCCCTGGTCGTTGGTCGTCTGAATGAACTCGGCCTCGCGAATCTTGGACATATCCAGGTGCATATGGGTTCCGCCGGGCACCATCAACGTTACGACGCGACCGTTGGGCGTGAACCGCAGATCGTCAAAATCCATGTAGACTTCGGCCGACGCGGCGGTGCTTTCCAGCATCACCACCACCTCGTTGAAGCCAATCCCATCCACACCGTCGCGGCATTCTTCCAGAATATTGCGGAGGACAACATCCGTCGGAGTTGTCATCAATCTCACCTCCAGTACAGCCCTGCGTAAGTTCGGTTCTTGCATCTTATTACGGCGATTATGAACCAGCGGCGATGGCAAAGCAAATTGCTAACCCCGGCCGGCTGCGGCCCGGTGGCGCGGTGTTCATCGCACATTTTCGCCACACGTCCTCGCCGCACGTCCTCGTTGCGTTTATCAGCCGGTTGTGTTGAGAGCGCAGCTCCGGCAGGTCGGAGGAGGAGGAGGAATCCTTCCCACCGGAGCGGCGCAGGAGAATGCAATCGTCACTGCGACAACAACACTGCGACAACAACGAAAAACCCGACTGCAAAATTCGCAGTCGGGCAAGTTATCGAAACTATCCGGTGGAAACCGCCTCACCCGCAGTCGAATCACGACCAGGGGTTTGCCGGCATCTGCTCACTCTTCCGCGCAGTGCAGCCAAAACGTACCTGCGGCAGGCCTCCTGGCTTATGGCTACGAGCGACGTTCCTCCGCCTTCCCACCCAATTCGGGCAGTGGCTGATCAGTCAGCGTCCTTGCGAACACTGACCGGAGGGCGCCTCACCAATTACAGTGGCGGGACCGCACCGGATTCACACCGGATTTCCTTTTCAGCCCGTTTCCCCTCGGTTCAATAATTTTCCAGGAACCGCAGTTTACGAGCCACCTACAGGCATTTCGTGTCTGTTTCAGTTGTTAACGCCCGGAGTGTATCAGGCCATTTGATTCCGGTCAATACGCGGCACCGGCCATGCGTACCCACTTTGTCATTGCGAGCGTAGCGTGGCAATCTCGTCGCCGTAGCAACGGCGGTTCGCCGACGTGTGTTCAGCCTCAACGAGATTGCCACGTCGCTATGCTCCTCGCAATGACAGATTAAAGTAGGTACGCGTGAGGTTGTATCGGCGCACGCAGGGCCATTCGATTGCCGATGCCGCCGCCGCTCCGGTACCGGGCTGCTAATACTCCAGCATCATGCGTTGCAACTCAGCGGGGTCGGAGGTTTGCGTTAAGCCCAGCATCAGCAGGATGCGCGCCTTCTTGGGATGCAGGTTGTCGGCCACGATGTAGCCAGCCTCCGTAAACCGGCGGGTCTGCACCACCCGTCCGGTGCCGACGTGGGTTGCCAGGACCACCGGCACGGCGGCGGCAACGGCGCGTTGCAGGGCGGCCATGAACGGGGCCGGCGAACCGCCGCTGCCCAACCCGGCCGCCACGATTCCCGCTGCTCCGGCATCCACCAGCGCATCTACCACCGTTCCATCGACGCCGGCGTAGGCGAATGCGATGTCAACCCGCGGCAGTTCGCCGATGGCCGACACGTCAAACTCGGAGTCCGCGGTGTGCCGCCGTTCCGTCTGGCGGTAGTACACCACGCCGCCATCGGCATCGGCGTAACCCAGGAACCCGGCGTGGCCGGACTGGAAGGTTTCCACGCGGTAGGAGTCCGTCTTGGTAACGTCCCGCGCCGCCTGAATCTCGTTGTTGAGCACCACCAGCGCGCCCCGGCCGGCGGACTGCCGCGCCGCTGCCACGTGAAGGGCATCCATCAGGTTGTTGTCCGCATCGGTGCCCAGGGCCGACGGCGGGCGCATCGCTCCGGTAACCACCACCGGGCGCGCATCGTGGACGGTCAGGTTCAGGAAGTACGCCGTCTCCTCCAGCGTCGCCGTGCCGTGGGTGACGGCGGTGCCGGCTGCTTCGGCATCCTCGTTGAACCTGGCATTGATGCGGTTCGCCAGCGTCAGCCAGTCGGACGGGTAAACCTCGGTGCTACCCACGTTGATGACCTGCTCGGCAATTACTTCCGCCTGCTCTTCAGCCTCAGGAACCCGCGCCAGCATCTCCTGTATGGTGAGCTGATTCCCCCGATAGCTGTAGTTGGCGAAGTCGGTGCGGTTTTCCCCGACAAAAGATATGGTTCCGCCCGTACCAAACAGATACACCCGTGGTTTCTGAGCGTATGTTGAATTGACCATTGAATCCTCCCCAGCGCCGGACTGGCCGCCGCCGGTGCCGCCGCCACAGTCTGTTTTGCCATTTTAGCTTTACGCCGCTATTATGGTAGCCTATCACCCGAGTTTTTGATTACGGGCTACAAGTCGCGCTGCAGCACAGCCGGGCCTACTAAACCGGCAGGAGTGCCATGACCAACAATCGCTGGGTACGCAACAGCTTAATCTATCTGCTGATAATTATTGGCGTGATAGTCATATTCTATACGCTGATCCCCAGCCTGGGCAGCAGCGAGCAACTCTCGCTCACCGAGGTGATGGGACAGGCCAGTACCGGTCAGATTAAACAAATCATCGTGGACGGCGAAAAACTCACCGTCATACCACGCGTTGCCCCCGGCGGAGACACCACCAAGTACACCAGTCGCATCGGCAAAAACACTGACCTGATCCAGTTGTTTACCGACGCCAGGATCCTGGGCCCGAACTCGATAAACGTGGCCGCACCCGAGATTGAGTACAAGGGTTCCAGCGGGCTGGGCAGCGTCTTCGGCATCCTGATCAACTTCCTGCCCCTCATCTTCTTTGGCGGGCTGATACTGCTGATGATGCGGCAGGCCCAGGGCTCCAACAACCAGACCATGAGCTTCGGTCGCAGCCGTGCCCGTATGCTGCCCCTCAATCGTCCGTCGGTAACCTTCAACGATGTGGCCGGCGTGGATGAGGCCAAGGCTGAGCTGGAAGAAGTGGTCGACTTCCTGAAATTCCCGGAGCGCTTCCTGGCCCTGGGCGCGCGCATCCCCAAGGGCGTACTGCTGGTCGGCCCGCCCGGCACCGGCAAAACCCTGCTCGCCCGCGCCGTAGCCGGAGAAGCCGGCGTGCCGTTCTTCCACATTTCCGGCAGCGAGTTCGTTGAGATGTTCGTCGGCGTGGGAGCCGCCCGTGTTCGCGACCTGTTCGAGCAGGCCAAGCGCAACGCGCCCTGCATCCTGTTCGTCGATGAAATCGACGCAGTGGGACGGCACCGCGGCGCCGGTCTCGGCGGCGGCCACGACGAACGCGAACAGACCCTGAACCAGATTCTCGTCGAAATGGACGGCTTCGAGACTAACACCAACATCATCGTCATTGCCGCTACCAACCGGCCCGACATCCTGGACCCGGCCCTGCTGCGCCCCGGTCGTTTCGACCGCCGCGTTACGCTGGACCTGCCCGACGTGGTCGGACGCCACGCCATCCTGCGGGTTCACGCCGCCGGCAAACCTTTGGCCGGAGAAATCAACCTGGAAATCATCGGACGTGAAACTCCCGGCTTCAGCGGCGCCGACCTTTCCAACCTGGTCAACGAGGCAGCGCTGCTGGCCGCACGCAAGAACCAGTCCAGTATATTCATGCAGGACTTCGAGGAAGCCATCGAGCGGGTCATCGCCGGCCCCGAGCGCAAGAGCCGCGTCATCAACCAGCGCGAAAAGGAGATGACCGCCTACCACGAAGCCGGTCATGCCCTGGTGGCCTGGCACCTGCCCCACGCCGACCGCGTACACAAGATTAGCATCGTCTCCCGCGGCAACATGGGCGGCCACACCACCCTGCTGCCCTCGGAAGACCGCTACCTGTGGACCAAGAACCAGTTCCAGGATATGCTCGGCGTGATGATGGGTGGCCGGGTGGCTGAGGAGCTAATCTTCGACGAAGTTACCACCGGCGCCAGCAACGACATCGAACGGGCCACCAAGACCGCCCTCGGTATGGTGAAACGCTACGGTATGTCCCCCAGCCTGGGCCCGCGCACCTTTGGCAAGCGTGAAGAGTTGGTGTTCCTGGGCCGCGAGATTAGCGAAGAGAAGGACTACGGCGACAAAATCGCGGAAGAGATTGACGTTGAAGTGCGCCATCTCATCCACAGCGCCTACCGCCAGGCCCAGCAGCTCCTGATCGACTACAAGCCCAAACTGGTGCAGGTTGCGGAATACCTGATTGAGCACGAGGCCATTTCCGGAGAGGCGCTGAACCGGCTGTTCAACGACGAGCCGCCCGGCATCGAACCTGAACCCGCTCGCCCGCTGCCGGCGCCTTCGCCATACGCGCCGCCGGCTCCGCCCGTTACCCAGGGCAACCCGTTGCCCAACCCGGCGCCGTCCTTCGGCAGCGCCGCCACCGCAGACCCAACGCCCGGCGCGCCGCCAGCCGCTGACTAAAGGGGTCAGCAGAAAGTTCGGGGCGACGCATTATGCGTCGCCCTTGTGCCTGGCCATTGGCAGTTGTTGGCGTGCAACCCTCAAAGTACGGGTCAGGGCGCGGGTGGCTCATCCCCTGCTGCATCCGCCTCCAGGGGCAGGCTGCGGTAATACAGGCCCCACTGCTGCATCAGGTTTTCGACGCGTGGGTCTCGCAGCGCCACCAGTTCCCGGAAAAATCCCGCCATGGCGTGGGCCGGACGCAACTCGTCGCTGCACACCCAGCTCAAATCGCCGGGCACCGCGTAGATGAGCCCGCTCTGGTGCTGGCAAGTAACCTGAACCCGCGCCAGATCCTCGCCAACCTTCACCGTTAGTCCCCGGGGTTGCGGCTCCAACTGGGCATCGCCGGACGAAAGCTCTACGGGCGTGGTCATTCCAAAACCTTCCTTCGGGGGTGTCTTAAAAGCCTCTTGTACATCGCAGGCGAGAGCTGGAATAGAGGGAGAACGACCCCTCACCCCAGCCCGCTCCCACTAGGGGAGAGGGAGTTTTAGACACGCTCTTATAAAATTGCAAAAACCTGTCATTGCGAGCGGAGCGTGGCAATCTCGATGTGGCAATCTCGATGTGGCAATCTCGATAATGTAGCCACGCCGGTTAGGCGGAACCAGGAGACCCGCGTCCCAAACCGGAAATCATTATAAACCACGGCTTTGGCAATGGTGTTATACTGGTGAGCCTAATCGCCCCGTGCGGGATTTGACCCGTCAATCGGGGTTCAATCGCTACCGTCCTGGCATCTGTTACCGTCAGGACTGTTCCATTACCTACCCCAACAAAGGAACCGATGCGTATGTTTTCACCCGGCGGAGGTCAACAACCACCTCGACAGCCTGAGTTCGACCTTAACCAGATTCTCGGCCGCCTCGGCGGTATATTTGGTGGAACCAGTGGACGGCTCGGTGGCGGCAACTTGGGCATCCTCATCATTGCTGTCATCGCCCTGATTGTCATCATCTGGGCCGCCACCGGCGTATACACCATCAGCCCAGGCGAAAACGCCGCGCTGCGTCTCTTTGGCGCGGTTCAGGGCAACCCCGTTGACGCGGAAGGACTGCACTGGTGGTGGCCGTCTCCGGTCGGTAAAAAAGACGTGGTAATGGTCACGCAAACCCGTCGTATGGAACTGGGTTTCATTTCCAACGCCGCCGAAACCAAAACCACGGTTGAATCTGAAGCCCTGATGATTTCGGGGGACCTCAACATTGTTGACGTGCAGATGGTGGTGCAGTACCGCATCAGCAACCTCAACAACTTCCTGTTCAATGTCGATGACCCGGGCGAGCTGGCGCGGAACATTGCCGAAGGCCGCCCCGACGGTCGCACCCTCAAAGATGGCGCCGAAGCCGCCCTGCGTCTGGTGGTCGGCCAACGCTCCATTGACGATGTGCTGGTGCGGGGCCGCGAAGTTGTGGAATCCGACACCAGGACGAGGCTGCAAGCCATTTTGGACAAGTACACGGCTGGCATCGAGGTAATCTCGGTGCAGTTGCAGGACGTCAAAGCGCCCGAAGAGGTGCGCGAGGCTTTTGACGACGTGCTGCGTGGCCGGCAAGAGCGCGAAACCCGCATCAACCAGGCCCTGGCCTACGAGGCCGACGTTATCCCGCGGGCCCGGGGTGACGCTGAGCGCATCATCCAGTCAGCAGAAGCCTTCAAACGGTCCCGCATCGAAACCGCCAACGGTGAAGCCCAGCGTTTTGAGGCGGTTCTCAATGAATACCTGAACTCGCCCGAAGTAACGCGCCAGCGCCTCTACCTGGAAGCCCTGGAATCGGTGCTGCCCAGCGTATCCAAGATCGTCGTCGACGGCTCAACCGACCCCATTCTGATTTTGGGACAGGGGAGCAACATCGTACCTGCGCCAATCGGGCCCAACCCCTAGCCACCTTCGCCACACCCGCAGGTTTCCCCTTTTGACCGTCCCCCCGCTCGGAGAACCCTTTAATGCGCAATCTCATCATCATCGTCATCATCATTGTCGTCGCACTGGTTATCTTACGCCAGGCGCTCTATGTGGTTGACGTTACCGAACAGGTAATCATCCTCCGCTTTGGTGAGGTGGTTAATACTCAGGACGACCCTGGCCTCAACGTCAAACTCCCCTTCGTCGACACCGTGGTGCGACTGGACAAACGTATCCTGCGGATTGACGCTCCGGCCACTTCGATGCCAGACCAGGACAAAGAGAACCTGGTGATCGACATTTACGCTCGCTACCGCATCACCGACCCAGTGCAGTTCCGCAAAACCCTGCAAACCGAAAACAACGCCCGCAGCCGCCTGGGGGACATCGTCATCTCCACCCTCCGCGACCGGGTGGCTCTGCGTGATCGCACCGACATCATCGGCGCCAAACCTCAACTCAACGAACTCGGTATACCCGTGCTCGATGACGACGACATCCCCTTGGTCGAAGCACAGGAGACGCGAACTGAAATCCTCGATGAAGTGCTCTTGAGGGTTCAGGAAATTACCGGGCGGGACAACTTCGGTATTGAAATCATCGACGTGCGTATCAAGCGCGCCGACTTCCCACCGGCTGTTACCAATTCCATCTACACCAGAATGCGCGCCGAACGTAACCGTATCGCGGCCGGATTCCGCGCCGAAGGTGAAGAAGAAGACCGCAAGATTCGGGCCAACACCGACCGCGACCGGGATGTCCTCCTGGCTGAAGCCGAGCGGGAATCCAACAAGCGGCGTGGTGAAGGTGAGGCGCAGGCCATCCAGATTCTGGCGGAATCGCTGAACCGCGACCCTGAACTGTTCGCCTTCCTGCGGAGCCTGGAATCCTACCAGCTGATATTCCAGCCCGGAGACACCATCATCCTGCCGGGAGACTCTCCGCTGCTGCGTTATCTGACCGGCCCAAGTCCGGCGCAAACCGGCCAATAGCCGCTGTATGACTACCAGGCCCAAAGCGCCGTCCGCAGCCGCCCGGCCAGATGCCATTGCCGACGATGTCGCTGAGCCCTCCGGCGCAATCCGCCTGCGCCTCGCCGCGTTGGGCGTTGATTACCGCGCTGACGACTTTCCCGCCCGGTTCATCGACTTCTGCGAGGAAAACGACCTCTACGAGATGGAAGTCAACGAGGCCGGGGAGTTGATAATTCTGCCGATGGTTGGATTCAAAGGAAGCCGACAGGAAACTGAACTCAACGCTGAGATGACTATCTGGCGACGGACCAACGGCGGCGTCAACGCCTCGCAGACCAGCCGCTTTCTCCTGCCCACCGGCGCCATCCGCGGCCCCGATGCGGCTTGGATTACCCAGGAACGCTACGACGCTGCCACCGCTACAGAGCGGGAAACTGTTTTCCCCGGCGCGCCCGACTTCGTCGTGGAAATCCGCTCCCGCACTGACAACCTGCGTCCTTTGCAACGCAAAATGCAAATCTGGATGGATGGCGGCGCACGCCTGGGCTGGCTCATTGACCCGCATAACCGCCGCGTTTCTGTCTATCGTAAAGGTCAGCCGGAGCCGCAGATATTGGAAAACCCGGAAACGCTCGACGGGGAGGACGTTCTACCCGGCTTTTCCTTCGCCGTCCATCAGTATATTTTTGACCTGACGTAGGGGAGGGCTTGAAGCCCGCCCCTGCATTTGACTAACGCCCGGCAATGCGCCGTCCTTCCGTCAGGCCGCCGGCGGTACGGGTGGGCGCGGTAATCAGGATGCTGAACCCCTGTTCGAGACGCATGGGCACCTCCGCTTCGGTGCAGCCCACCGCACAGGGAACGCCGGCGTTCTGGCAGATGCCCAAAATCCGCAGCAGCATCTCCTGTACCTCAGGATGGCCGGCGTTGCCCTTGTGCCCCAGCGCAACCGACATATCGCCCGGCCCGGCCCAGATGGCGCCGATGCCCTTCACTTCCCGCAGGATGTCGGGCAGGTTGTTGGCTCCGGTTGGTTCCTCGACAATGCCCATCAGCAGCAAGTTGCCATCGGGGTCAATGGGCCAAACGTCGGCGGCGTCGTAATACTCGGTTGCCGACAGCCCCCAATAGCGGGGCGCAATGCGCTGCCACCAGCCTCGTTCGCCGGCCGGCTCAAAGTCCGCCACGCCCGGAACCTGAGGATACCGCGCCGCACGCACCGCCGACATTGCGCCCTCCACCGTGTCCAGGTGAGGCAGAATCAAACCGTACACTCCGGTGTCCAGCGCCTGCTTGATGACCCACTGGTTCTGCTCCCTGGTGTTGGGCGGGATGCGCACCACCGGCGTAGGGTCGGCCTGCAAGCCGCCGCCGTCGGCCACCCGTTTGCGATTGAGCAGGAACTGCAATGAAGTACGCAGGTTGTTGAACGACAACCCCTCGTGCTCCATCTCAATCATCACCAGGTCGTAGTCGGAATCGGCAAAATAGGTCATCTCGTCCAGGTTGCCGTTCCAGATCAGGCCGGTGCCAAACACCGGCTTGCCCTCTTCCAGCAGCTGAATCACCTTGCTGTAACGTGTTGTGGCGGGCATAGTTTCTGCCTCCTGTATCGCGTTTGCGGTGAATTGCGTTTGAGCGTCTATCAACCGGTCAGCGCCGCCGCAAACTCGGCGTCGCTTTCGTGTGGCCCCACCACCGCCAGCCGCAATGCTGTTGGGTCGATGAGCCGTTCGGCGGCGCGCAGCACGTCGGCCGGCGTAACGGCGTCGATGCGGTTGGCCGTCTCATCGGGCGTAATGACCTCACCCATCAACAACTCTTGCGACGACAGCCACGCCGCCACCGAGCGAGAATCTTCCATGCGCATCAATAGCCGCCCCTTGATGTACTCGCGCACCTTATGCACCTCGGTCGCCGGGGCGAGTTCCAGCAGCGTGGACAGTTCGGCGCGGATGGCGGTCACTGCCTCAACCGCGCGGCTCGGCTCGGTGCCGCAGGACACCACCAGCGAGCCGCAATCGCGGTAGTTGCTCAACCCGCTCTGCACGTCGTAGGTAATACCAAGATTCTCGCGCAGCTGCTGGAACAACCGGCTGCTCATCCCGTCGCCCAACACGCCATTCATCACGGTGGCAGCGTAGCGGTCGGGGTCGGTCAGCGTCAGCCCCGGCAGTCCCATGCAGATGTTGGTGTCCTCAGCGGTGCGCTGGTCCAACAGGATGGCGGAGGCAGCGTTAGCGGTGGGGGCAAACGGCTCCCAGCCCAGCGGTTCGCCCGGCAGCCAGTCCGCGGTAGCCCCGGCCACCAGATTGATCGCATCATCGTGGGTCAGGTTGCCGGCGATACCCACCACCGTATTGTTGGGGCGATACTGGCTTTCCATGTACCGTCGCACGTCGTCCAGCGTGATGGCGCCCACCGTAGCCGGATCTCCGCCCACGTCGCGGCCCATCGCCTGCCCCGGCCACAGGGCGCGGTCAATCAGCAAACCGCAAACGTCCGCCGGATAGTCGTTGGTCATCCGCAGTTCGTCCAGGATGACCTCGCGCTCCTTCTCCATCTCCACCGGATCCAGGAGTGGGTGGCGAATCAGGTCCAGCAGCACGGGCAAGGCGCGGTCGGCATATACGCTGGCCACCTTGCAATAGAAGGAGGTCATCTCCCGGTCGGTGGCGGCGTTCATCATGCCGCCCACGCCCTCCACGGCCTCCGAGATCGCCAGCGCCGTCGGCCAAGTGCGGGTGCCCTTGAAGGGCAGGTGTTCCAGAAAATGGGAGAGACCGGCCAGTTCAGCGGGTTCGTATCGGGAGCCGGCGCCCACCGATATGAACATCGAGACGCTGCGGGTGTGGGGCATCTCTGCCGTCAACACCCGCAGCCCATTGGTTAGCACCGTGCGTCGATACATCAAAAACTCCCAAAGTCCCCTCTCCCCTGATGGGAGAGGGTTAGGGTGAGGGTAATTCCCCCCGCATCAGGTATTCAGCCAGTCCACGTCGCCCTGCAAATCTGCCGGGTGCGACTTGGACATGAACACCGTATAACGCCGGCGGGCCTCGCCGATGGTGGTGTTTTCGGGGCCGTGCCCAGGATAGACGTAGGTGTCGTCAGGCAGGGTGAGCAGCTTGCTGCTAATGCTGTTCAGCTCCTGTTGCAACGCCTGCGGATTGCGCGACCGGCCCGGCCCGCCCGGAAAGAGGGTGTCTCCCGAAAAGACAAAACCGCCCACCAGGAAACAGGTCGACCCATCAGTGTGGCCCGGTGTGCTCAAACACTGGATGCTGCGGTTGCCAAACGTTACCGTGTCGCCGTCGCTGAGGCTGCGCTGCGGCGGGCTGGGCGGCAAGGCGGCGTCCGGCCCGCCGATGGCAGCCGGCGCTCCGATCTCGCCGGTAATCTCGGTGTAACCGGCCAGGTGGTCCTGGTGGCCGTGGGTAATCAGGATGGCCTGCACGTCGATGCCGTGGGCCTGCACCTCGTTAATCATCTTTTCCGGTTCGGCAGGGGTGTCGATACAAACGCCCTGGTTAGTTTCCGGACAAACCACGATGTAGCCGTTGTTGCCCAGGGTGCCCATATTTTCGATCTTGTGGACGGTAACATCGCCCGCCCCCTGCGCTTCATGGTGAACTGGCATATTGCTGCGCCTCCTTTTGGAAATAATCAATTAATCTAATCCCCGCTCACGCCGAGAGCGGGGCAGGGTGATGGCGGACTCTCGACCCGCCCCTACCTTTACGCACCCGCATTGTAGCAAACCGGGTGGCGTAGTGGGCGCAGCAAATGCCTCTATACCCTCTGCTATAATCCGTGCCAAAGGCAATCGCCGCCGGAGATTAGCGTCATGGTCACCAAACCCGACAAAAGCGGTGTCGTGCATCAGCCCGGTCAGGATGAAACCGATGACCCAAGCATCGAATACCCATCCTCGGACGGCGAACCAATGGCAGAGACCGAATTACAGTACATCCCTTTGACCAACACGGTCTCAATTCTCCGCAACCGGTTCCGCGGCCGCAACGATGTGTACATTATCGGCGATATGCTGGTTTATTACCGGATGAACGACCATACGGGGAGCGTGGCCCCGGACGTGTTTGCCGTGTTCGGCGCCACGGGCAACCATCCCCGCGATTCCTGGCTGGTGTGGCGGGAGGGCAAAGCGCCCGACTTTGTGATGGAAATTGCATCACAAGGCACTTGGCGGCGAGACGTTGGCGAGCAGCGCAGCATTTACGCCGGCATGGGGGTTACGGAATACTGGCGGTTCGACCCAACGGGAGAGTGTTTCACTCCGGCGCTGGTGGGAGAACAACTGGTGAACGGCCAATACCAGCCTTGGCCCGTGGCTGTGGACGATTCAGGAACGCTGCGCGGCCACAGCGAAATTCTGGGGCTGGACTTCCGCGTTGAAACGAGCCTGGAGCTACAGATATACGACCCGGCAAGCGGGGAGCGTTTGCTCAACCATCGCGAAAGCGAGGAGGCCCGCCTGATTGCCGAAGCTGAAATTCAGCGGCTACGAGCAGAGCTGTTGCGCCGGCAATCACAGTAGTAGCAGGTCGCCGGCTTCGCCGGTCAATTGCGCCGCTAACTCACCCGCCCAACCGCGCCCGCGTTGCGTCCGGCACCTGACGGATGCGACGGCTGAACGCCGTATCCCAACGCATTCCCACCTGCCGCGCTGCTTCCGTTACCAGCGCAGCGCCATTCAGATAATCGTTCCGGTGGATGTACTCCGCGGCGATGGAGCCGTCCGGCGCGCCGTTGTGGTGAGCGGGTGAAAGCCTCCACCCAGTCAATCGCATTCGCATTGTAGCAAACCTGGAGAGACGGAGGGCGGTCCTGACTCAATTGCGTGTATGTACAAAATAGCGTACCATTTGACGTACACTTTTTCGGTTTAGCGCATGGATTGGCAGATCAACTTTACTCAGTCGGCTCTCGACACGCTTCGGAACATATCCGACCGCCGCATACAGCGGGTGATCCTGGAACTGGCTCAAGCGTTGTCGGAAGAACCCGACCGGAAGGGTGCGCCGCTTCGGGATGAATTGAGTGGGTATAGATCTATCAGAGCCGCCGGGCAACGCTATCGAATCATTTACCGAGTTGACGAGAACCTGCGGAGCGTAATCATAATTGCGATGGGTCTCCGCAGAGAGGGAGACCGACGGGATATCTACGCATTGGCTCAACGGTTGGTCAGGCTGGAACTCGTTGAACCGACCGACGACCTGGAGTAAATCATGGCATCCAATTGGGACAACAGCACGGAACAAATACCGATCGTCAAGGCCCGCGCCATGCTCACTCAGTTGCCCGAGCTGTTGTCCGCTGAAAACCGGGCGGTGGCTTTGACCCGTCGGGGAAAACCGGTCCTGGCGTTGATGCCCTGGGATCTGTTCGAGTCAATTGTCGAAACGATGGAGATTATGGGTGACGGCGAGTTGATGGACGCACTGCGACGAGGTATACGGGATGTTCAGGAAGGCAGTCTTATTTCCATTGCTGAGGTTGCAGCCGAATTTGGGAGCGATACCTGAGAGATTACGCTAACTCACCCGCCCAACCTTGCCCGCATTGCGTCCGGCACCTGACGGATGCGACGGCTGAAGACAGTATCCCATCGCATACTTACCTGTCGGGCAGCCTCGGTTACCAGCGCCGCGCCATTCAGATAATCGTTCCGGTGGATGTACTCCGCGGCGATGGAGCCGTCCGGCGCGCCGTTGTGGTAGTTGCCCAACGGGAAGGCAACGCCCGTAGCCCGATAACCGTAAGCGAGAAACGCGCTGGCCTCGCAGACGCCCCCGCTCATCAGTTGACGCTGGCATCTGAATTCGCCGTCTCCCGCCGACAACACCTCCCGGGCCCGTATCAGCGCCGACTCGGCGTCGTGGTTGAACGTGCTGCCCGCATCGCCGGCGCGGATCACCGGCCCGCCGCCAATCTCGGCTCCCGGCAGTGTCCGCGACGATTCCAGCGATACTACCAGCGTGTCGGACGGCAGTGTACCCGCCTCGGCCAGCAGCCGCGCTCCCACCAGGCCGACCTCTTCGGCCCGGGTGAAAACCCCGTAAACATCGCCGGCGGGCCGTTCGCCGTGCAGCCGATCCAGCGCCGCCAGGATGCAGCCACAGCCGGCCAGGTCGTCCGCCGCCCGCATCACCAGATAGTCGTCGTCGATGCTGAAATCCGGCAGGTCAAACACCGCCGGCGCTGGTAGGGGGATGTTTCCAGCATCGGATCCACCCACGCTGATGAGCACCCGCCGCTGGCGTTCCTCGCCGTGCTTGCCCACCGTTGCGCCGGCGACGCGTCGGCCGACGGGGAGAAGGATTTGCAGCGGCACATCGGCTTCAAACGCACCCGCCGGTATACCACCGGACGCCACTCCAATCAGATAATCGCCATCCCGACCCACTATCTCGAATCCCGGATGATCCATGTGCGCCATGAATGCGATGGGCGGGATCGCGCCGGCGTCGGCGCCGGCGATACGGGCGATGATGTTGCCGAAGGCGTCGGTGCGCCACGAAACGCCAATCTCGGTCAGCGCACCGCGCACCGCCGTTGCAACGCCATTTTCGTGGAACGCCACCGCCGGCTGCGCTCCCAGGCGCGCCAGATAGTCCAATGCCCGGCCATTGGCATCCAGTTGGTTATCACTCATATCAGATCAACACTACCTTTCCCAACGGAAAAGGCTCCATACCGGAGCCGTCAAGCCGGGCAGCAAATCTCCACCGTCGATGATGTCGTCTTCCCTGAAAACAACGGAGTCCGTGTCGGGAGCGTATCGAGTCACCGTAGTATGCTCCGGGTCAGCCACCCAAACTTGGCGAGCGCCAAAACTGAGCCACAGCTCCGCCTTGCGGCGCAGCTCCGGGTAGGAATTGCCGGGCGACTTCACTTCCACCGCCAAATCGGGGGCCAGGTTGGGGAAACCCTGCATCCCCTCAGGAATGCGGCCCGGAGCTACCCAGGCTACATCGGGAGCGCGCACGGTGTCGGGGCCAATCTCCAGCAGATAACCTGGTTCGCCGGCGACTACTACGCCATAGCCCTGAGGTCCGGTAAAAAGGTTCAGCACAGTGGCTATCATAACCACCACTACGCTATGTGGATATCCGGTAGGCACTTTCTCAACCAACACTCCTCGGATCAGCTCGTAGCGCTTGCCGTACCCTCTGGGCATCAGCAACAACTCGTCAGCAGTCATCAATTTGCGTACAGTGGTCATCGTACTCTCTACCGTATGCGGTGTGCGCATCATTGTGCCAGCGCCGGGGCAGTTAGGCAAACTGCGGGGGGTTGCCGATGCTATACTGCCTACGCATAATCGCTGTCGTCAATCAACCAGGAGGTAAGCTGTGCTGCCCAAATTTCGCGTGAATCTGGACGAGGCCACGATGGTTCCGGGGGACGATCTGAAGTCTACCGTCGCCGCCGTTTTCGAGAAGATGGGTGTGCCGCCCGAAGATGCTCAGCTCGGCGCCGACGTGCTGGTGTTGGCCGACCTGCGCGGCGTTGACTCCCACGGTGTCTCCAATATGCTCCGCAGCTATGTGAACGGGTACACCAGCGGACAGATCAATCCCAATCCACAAATGCGCGTCGTCCGTGAAACGCCCAGCACCGCCAGCCTCGACTCCGACCGGGGCCTGGGCATCATCACCACTCCCAAGGCGATGGACATGGCCATCCGCAAGGCTGCGGAAGTGGGCATCGGCATGGTTACGCTGGGCAACGCCCGGCATCTGGGCATGGCGTCCTACCACGCCATGAAAGCGCTGGAACACGACATGATTGGCGTCTGCATGACCAGCTGCCCGCCCTCGGTGGTGCCAACGTTCGGCGCCGAACCACGTCTGGGCACCAATCCCATCGCCATCGCCGTGCCGTCGCGTAACGAGGCGCCGTTTGTGTTCGACGCCGCCACGAGCACCGTCGCTGGCAACAAGGTGGGCATCGCCCGACGCCTGGGCGTCAAGCTGGAACCGGGCTGGCTGGCCGACAGTGAGGGCACTCCCATCATGGAGGAGGCCGACGCGCCCGACAACTACACGCTGCTGACGCTGGGCAGCACCCGCGAGTTGGGCTCGCACAAGGGTTATGGTCTGTCCTGCATGGTGGACATTCTCGCCGGCGTGCTCACCGGGTTCGGCTACGGCGCCGTTCCGGGCCGCCCTAATTTCGGACACTACGTGGCCGCCTACAACGTGGCCGGCTTCGACGACCCCGACCACTTCAAAGACCAGATGGACGAATGGCTCCGCATGATGAAGACCACCCGCCCAGCCCCGGGCGAAGAGCGGGTCCTCGTGGCCGGCCAACCGGAAGCCGAGATGGAAGAAATCCGCCGGGTCGAAGGCATCCCCCTGCACAAAGAGGTGGTGGACTGGTTCCACGACACCTGCGGCGAACTAGGCATAGACTGCCCGTTTTAGAGAGTAGCTAAGTCATTGCCCCGTTTCGGACAGCTCCCATGAAACCACGGAAGCTGGGGCTGCGCTGTTCGATGGTGTTGGCATCCAGCTGGGCTGCGATCTGCTCTGCAACAGGTGCTGTATAGAGCTTCTCACCGAGCAAGTTTTGGAGATGATGCTTGGGATTTTGAATTTGATCTGGTTGGCTCGTATCGACATTCCCCAATGATCGGTCGCCAAAGTAATTTCTTAAATTCACGCCATCGGCAAAAAACCACGCTTCAAGGTGCCACTGGGCGTAGGCGTAATGAATTTGTTGGTGCAACTCACGGAAGGATGATCTTTCCAATTCACTTTTGATGGGGTCGATAGCCTCATCGGGAGTTTTGCTGTCGGTGTCGACCAGCACCACAAACTTGTCTGGTGCTTCGCCCGAATCGTACAAAGCCGCGTTAATGAGTTGAGACACTGTTGCAAACCGAAGTTGGCGGTGTCGACTCGGGAATCGAACTTCAACATCGATCCCATCAGCAGTCAATTGCGCGGTGAGGTGTCGCAAGGCCACCTGCTCGGTACGGCCCGAAGCGATGACAATCACTCGTTTGGCCATGTCCGCTAGCCTCCGAAGCCTTTAGTTTCATGATACTCTCCGAGACTGAACCCAGATTCCTGCAAGGCTTTGCGTACGCCCTCCGGGTAGGCCTCATTCACGACCTCTGTACCCTGATCGCCGCGTTTAATGATTTTCACCGACGCGGGATCGTCCAGAAAATCAAGCAGCAATGGAGAATGTGTAGTAACCATGAACTGCACGCGCTCTCGGGCGTCGAGTATGTGAACGGAAAATGCCTCAAGCGCGGATGGATGAATGTAATTCTCAGGCTCCTCGATTCCGATCAATGCCGTGCCCGATTGTGCGTACAATGCGGTCATCAGCGCCAACACGCGCAACGTTCCACTAGACACGCCCATTTGGTTTACAGGAAATCGCAGTCCGGGCTCGTGTTGCACGAAATAAGGCCGGTCCTCTGACTCCCTACGTTCGATGCGCGTGGGGAGACCAACGATTGATCTAGTCGCTTCGACCACCTTATCCAGTTCCGCATCTGACAAGTTGAACAGCGTATCGCCCAAATTCCGCCCGTAAACGTCCAAGCTTTCCGCGTCTGGAAGGTTCCAGTCCCGTCGGAGCAGAAAAGGACTTGGATCGAAGAAACCCCATTTCCCAATGAACTCTGCAACTTCACGGGCTGGGAATGAGGCGTCTGCGGAGGCGGCTGCAAGAGCACAAATAGTTGGCTCTTGCAATAAGTCCACTCCTTTACCTTCTTCACCGGACCACCACCAACCTTTACCTTTATCCGATACGAGCAGTTGTACTGGCGGATTTCCCGGTGTGATTTCCCTGATGTTCTCAATGACATTGAAATCTTGGCCATCCCTGCTGAGCCGGACGACCCACTCGAACCGCTTTGTGGCTTCCACAACCACCGTGAATTCAACTTGGCTGGCATCCTGGCCTTTCCACGCCATATTGAGAATACCGCCCCGGGAATAGGAAGGTGCGCGGAAGGAACGCGCGCGAACCGCTTCGCTCAAAAAGCGAAGCGCATCCAGTATTGCGCTTTTCCCGGAGGCGTTGGCGCCGATGAACAGCGTCAGGTCTCCCACCTCAATGTTAATGTCTCGAATGCTGCGGTAGTTCTTTATGGCAATGCTCGAAAGCTTCATCAACCTATATCCTCAGAAGATACGCGAAGTCTACTTCTTTCCGTCACTCCTTCAGCGCCGGTATTACCTCTTTGCCGAACAGCTCGATGGAGCGCATGGTGTCCTGGTGCGACAGGCGGCCGCCTTGGGCTTCCAGCAGCAGCGAACCAACGCCCAACTCGTCCCGGATGTGCTTCAGCTTCTTGATGACGGTTGCGGGGCTGCCTACTACCAAATGGTAGCGTTCCTGCAATTCCTCGTAGGATAGCTCGTGCAGGGGCGTCGGACGCCGGGCTGCTACGGCTGCGGCGCCAGCGCGGGATGTGTACCCCGGCGGCGACCAGTATTCACGCGGACCGCGCAGCGGGTAGTTCATGCGCCACAGGAACGCTTTGCCCGATTCCTGCGCCTTTTCGTCGGTGTCGTTCACATGGCAGCAAATCATAAAGGCAAACTTTTCGGGCCCCGGTTCCCAGCCGGCGGCGGCGGCATACTCCCGGTAGCGGGCAAACAGGTTTTTGGCCACCTCCAGCGGAGTCAGGAAAGCAGCGTAGGTATAACGGCGCCGCGCCGTCCATTCCACCGTCTCCGGACTGCCCGTGCCGGGAACCCACACCGGCGGATGCGGCTTCTGAATCGGCAGCATCCACGGGTTCACCGCCCGGTAGTGGTAGTGCGTTCCCTCCCAGCGGAACGGCCCCGGCGTCGTCCACGTCTTCACCACCAGGTCGTGGCACTCCTCGAACCGCTCCCGATTGTGAATCGGGTTGGTGTTGTTGGCCCACGATTCGATGCCGATACCCCGCACGAAACCGGAGATGATGCGCCCACCGGAGATTACGTCCAGCATGGCAATCTCTTCCGCCAGCCGCACCGGATTGTCGGACGTGGGCAGCATATTGCCCAGCAGCAGAATCTTGGCCCGGTTGGTGATGCGCGCCAGAATGCCGCCGGTAATGTTCACCTCAACGTCCATGCACGACGGCGTGTTGTGGTGCTCGTTAATCATCAACCCGTCGAACCCCACCTCTTCGGCATACTGGTATTCATCCAGGTAGCGATTCATCAAACCGCTGGCCGTTTGAGGGTCGAAGTAGGTGTTGGGGAACGTGAGCCGCATCGACGGAAACTTCTCCGCCTCCGACTCCGGAAACTCGGCATAAGGAAATTCGGTGAAGTAGAAAACGTCCATGGCTTTACCTCGATTATAATCAGATGTCGCTTGGTGTTTCGCGACTCCAGCCAAGTATGTCGCGTACCAGACACTGGAACCCCGGAATTACCGTGCCTCCGTCCAACGTATCATCCTCGGTGTAGATAAGCGCCGGGCCATCCTGTGGGTGAGCGGCGATGACGCGAGGCATTGGATGAACCGTCCAGACCAGAGGGACGCCATAGCCGTGCCACATAGCCACCCGCTCAGCCACTTCCAGCGGCGGGTCATTAGGAGACACTATCTCAACTACCAAATCGGGGATGATTTCGTAGTAGCCATGAACCTCTACATCCAGAGGCAGGGTTTCAGCGGAAATGTAAGCAATGTCGGGTTCCCGAACCGTGTCAGGTTCCCGCTCCAAGCGTATGCCGGCGTCAGAGCCGGCAACACGTCCCAGCTGTCGCGGGAGTACGTGATTTACCAAGACCGCTCCCAGCATCATTGCAATTTCGCCGTGCTTTCCGCCTGCTGACATAGTTTCTCTCAACACCCCTCGCACCAATTCGCCCTTGACGCCTTTGCTGTGCAGGCGGAGCAAATCGTCAGCGGTCAACAGACGTTGGCCAATCTCTACAGTTGTCACAATCGCACCCCCGTTACCAGTCCAGTATATCCCGCACTGTGCAGCGGAATTCCGGCAGTACGCTCCCGCCGTCCAGGGTATCGTCTTCAGTATAGATAACCGTTGGCCCTTCCAGCACGTGGGCCGCGACTATGCGCTCTACCGGATAAACCGCCCAGACCAGTGGCACGCCATAGCCCTGCCACATCGCCACCCGCTCCGCAACTTCCGCCGGACGGTCGCCAGGCGACACTATCTCAATCACCAGGTCGGGGACAACTTCGTAATAACCCCGAACCTTCACTTCGAGCGGCAGCGTCTCAGCGGAAAAGTAGGCGACATCCGGCTCCCGCACCGTATCCGGATCGCGCTCCAACAGGATGCCGGCATCGGAACCAGCTATCCTACCCAGCCGATCAGGACGGACGTGTGCAACTAGCGCCGCTCCCAGCGCCATGGCTACTTCACCGTGTTCACCGCCTGCTGACATAGTTTCTCTCAACACCCCTCGCACCAATTCGCCCTTGACGCCTTTGCTGTGCAGGCGGAGCAAATCGTCAGCGGTCAACAGACGTTGGCCAATCTCTACAGTTGTCACAATCGCACCCTCGTTACCAGTCCAGTATATCCCGCACTGTGCAGCGGAATTCCGGCAGTACGCTCCCGCCGTCCAGGGTATCGTCTTCAGTATAGATAACCGTTGGCCCTTCCAGCACGTGGACCGCGACTATGCGCTCTACCGGATAAACCGCCCAGACCAGTGGCACGCCATAGCCCTGCCACATCGCCACCCGCTCCGCAACTTCCGCTGGTCGATCGTTGGGCGATACTATCTCAACCACCAGGTCAGGAATGACTTCATAGTAGGCGTGAACCTCTACGTCAAGCGGCAGGGTATCGGCGGAAAAGTAAGCAACATCCGGCTCGCGCACCGTATCCGGGTCTCGCTCCAGACGGACGCCAGCATCGGAGCCTGCCACCCGCCCCAGCCGTCGGGGCCGGATGAACGCTCGGAGTTCACCGCCCAGAGCCATCGCCACTTCGCCATGTTTTCCCCCTACCGACATGGTTTCTCTCAATACCCCACGCACCAATTCGCCCTTGACGCCTTTGCTGTGCAGCCGGAGCAAATCGTCAGCGGTCAACAGACGTTGGCCAATCTCTACAGTTGTCACAATCGCACCCCCGTTACCAGTCCAGTATATCCCGCACTGTGCAGCGGAATTCCGGCAGTACGCTCCCGCCGTCCAGGGTATCGTCTTCAGTATAGATAACCGTTGGCCCTTCCAGCACGTGGGCCGCGACTATGCGCTCTACCGGATAAACCGCCCAGACCAGTGGCACGCCATAGCCCTGCCACATCGCCACCCGCTCGGCGACTTCCGCCGGACGGTCGCCAGGCGACAATATCTCAATCACCAGGTCGGGGACAACTTCGTAATAACCCCGAACCTTCACGTCCAGCGGCAGCGTCTCGGCGGAAAAGTAGGCGACATCCGGCTCCCGGACCGTATACGGATCGCGCTCCAACAGGACGCCGGCATCAGAGGTTGACACCCGGCCCAGACGGAGCGGACGGACATGGTTCACTAAAGCAGTCGACAAGGCCGCCGCTATTTCGCTATGCTCTCCACCTGCCGCCATTGTTTCTTTCAACACCCCTCGCACCAATTCGCCTTTAACGACCCTCCGGTTGGACAAGCGCAGCAAGTCATCTGCGGTCAGCAGCTTTGGGGTAGTTTCCGCCGTTGTCATGGTTACACTCCGGTATTCCAGATTGCCATGATGAGCTTGCAATGACAGCGACTGTTGCCTACAAAAAGGCCAGCGCGGTTTGCACGAATTCGTCGGGTTTCTCAATCTGCGGCGAGTGGCCACAGTTTGATATGACCGTAACCTGCGAGCCGGCCAGGGCCTGCTGATACAGATCCGCGCACTCCACCGGCACCAGGGCATCCTGCTCGCCCCACACGATGTGCGTCGGGACGCTGGCCCGCGCCAGCTTGGCCGGCAGCCGGGGGTTGTACATATACGGCTTCCAGGTCAAGCGGATCGCCATTTCCCGGTCGCCTTCCGCCTGATTGGCCTGCTCCGGCGTCGGATCGGTACCAAACAGCTCGTCCCACTCCGGCACCTGCGCGGGGTCGTGGTACACCAGGTCGCGCACCTGCGCCGGGCTGATGATGAAGATGTCGGCAATCTCGCCTTCCTGCGGCTTGATGCCGGCGGCGCCGACCAGCATAACCTTGCTGAAGGCGTGTCCCGTCATCGACAGCAGCTCGGCGGCCAGCCAGCCACCCATGGAAAAGCCAATGGCCCGCACGTTTTCCAGTCCTTCCTGCTCCTGGAACCAGGTGTAGAAACAGGCCAAGTCCTGCATCGACTCTACCCATTCGGGGCGGTCGCTCTTGCCGTAGCCGGGGTGCGACGGCAGGTAGACGGTGAACTTCTCCGCCAGCGCCTGGGCGTAGCGGCGCGGCCCGGAGTTGCCCCCGGCGCCGTGCAGCACCAGCAGCGGGTCGCCGCTGCCGCCTTTGAACACCTGTAGGTTGCCACCGGCTACCGAGATCGTTTCCTCAGTGAAATTTGCCATTCTGGTATTGCTCCTTGAATCTTAAAATCCGGGGTCTGAAATCAAACATGGATGAGCAGGATATTCAGGATACGGATTGCCCAATCCTGTCTATCCCGTCCATCAATGTCAATTTCTGAAAGCCCCGGTCAAATTACCGAATTGCCGGGCAGGCTAGCTACCCGCTTGCTGCTGGGCCATTTTCTGGAAGGGGTCGGTCAGCTCCAGCTCTTCGCCGATTTCCTTCAGGGCCGGCAGCACTTCCTGACCCATCAGTTCCAGGCAGCGCATAGTGTCCTCGTGGCTGATGGAACCGTCGTTGGTCCACACCGCCAGGATGCCGGGGCGCATATAGCTCAGCACTTCTCGCAGCTGCTCGATTACGGTGTCGGGACTGCCTACAATCCACCGCTTCGAGCCCAGAATCTCGTCGTAGTGGGCCGAATCCAGACCACCCACGCGGAACGGGTCGCTGCGGATTTGCTCCCGCAGGCGCAGGAAGCGCGGGTCGTCGCTGCGGCTGCCGTAGCCCACCGGCGACGCGTAATCGCGCGGCAGTGGGACTCGACCCACGCCGATGTTACCCACCATGTAGCCCTTGCCCACCTCGTAGGCCTTCTCGTCGGTGTCCTGCACGTGGATACGCACCAGGTAACCGAAGTTCTCCGGACCCGGCTCGTAGCCGTGCTCGCGGGCGGTTTCGGTGTAGATGGACTTCATGTCCTGCGTGCCCTGCGGGTCGGTTTCGAGGAAGATGTACGGGTAGTTGTGCTCGGCGCACCACACCAGCGTCTCCGGGCTGCCCGTGCCCGGGATCCAGATGGGCGGGTGGGGCTTCTGCAAGGGAACCTGGAACGGGTTGACCACGCGGAACTGATAGTGTTTGCCCTCCCAGCGGAAGGGTCCGGGCGTCGTCCAGGTCTTCAGCACCAAGTCGTGCGCTTCCTCGAACCGCTCGCGGTTATACAGCGGGTTGGTGTTGGTGGCCAGACTCTCCACACCGGTGCCGCGCACGAAACCGGATACCAACCGACCGCCGGAGATCATGTCGATTTCGGCCAGTTCCTCGGCCAGACGGAGGGGGTTGTCGAAGATTGGCAGCGGATTGCCCAGCAGCACAATCTTGGTCTTTTTAGTGTTACGGGCCAGGATGGCGGCTTCCAGATTCATCGTCGCGCCCAAACAGGTGGGCGTGTTGTGATGCTCGTTGAGCATCAGGCCGTCGAAGCCCACTTCCTCCGAGTATTCATACTCGTCCAAATACATATTGTAGAGGTAATGCCCCTCCTGCGGGTCAAAGTTGGAGTTGGAAAACGTCAGCCGCACCGCCTCGTTGGGCGAATTGCGGACATCCTCCTCGGTGTAATTCACATAAGCTCGCTCGGTAAACCGCATCAAAAACATAAGATGGCCTCCTTCAGGCGCTGGGTGGCGATGGGGGCATAACCGCAAAAAGTGGCAAAGCCGACGCTTCGCCACATAATACACCTAAACGGCAGGGAGGTTCAGGACACATTCCCCAGCGGACCGAACGAGCGTTATCTCGAATTAACCAAAGCTGAACTAAAAAGCTAATTCGCTAATGCTCGCATCCATGCCAAGAATAACCCAACACTGACACCGACCACTGCCGTCGCAATCAGTATGATTACGATATTGACGATGATGAAGTAAACCAACCAACCGATGAGGGTCAAGCCGCCTAAAATGCCCAGTGCTATCAGCGTAGTGCGTATCCAGTACCAGTTCCGACCTACGGCGGCCCGGAGCGTGCGGTAAGCGGTTATCGTTTTCTGTACCGCGACGTTAGCGATACCAATGGCCTTAAACGTGTTAACCATTGATTTGCGAAAAAAGTTGACTAGTCGCCCCCAGCGCGATGCAGGCGCTGGCAAGGGCGGTTCCCACCGAGTAGTAGAGAAGGTCACATAAAGATCTCCCCGTTTCTGGGGATTCCGATAGTTGGGCAATCCTTGTCCAGCCAGTCGGACCTGTTGGCCGTTCGCATATTCGGGCCGCAACCGGACGCTCAAGGCTCTATAATCCGTGATCTGCAAGCGATGACCTAACTGCAATAACATGGAAGCGTAGTTAACCCTAACGGTTGTGTGCAGGTCATCTCGGACGCGGGTAAACACCGGGTGCGGAATCACATTAACTAACAGGTTGGCCTCTTTGCCGTATTTGTTCCAAACGTAGATACGAGTCCCGGTCGCAACCCCCGGTGGGATTTTGACCTCACCGAAATCTTGGAACCTAGGGAGGCACCCTCGATCCACTTCCGCAAGAGTTACATCCACTGGACGGTCCGGTATGGGCAAAATCTTGAAAGTAACATGGAGGTTGCCCCTGCGCCGAGGATTGTGGCGAAAAGGCAAACCATGTCCACGCAAGCGGATACTTTCTTCTTGTAGTACTTCAGGCTTCAGGTCGAAATCAACCCAACTGCCTAGTGTAGGCACTCCGACTATCTCACGGTTTAGAGCATCGGCTTTTCTAACGGAAAGTTCGGTATAGAGGTCAGCACCGCGACGGGTAAACCGATCGTGCGGTTCCACTCTAATGACCAGATCTAGATCGTCGTCGCCCAATGGGTTGATTCGGATATGCTCGCCGTCCTCCACCCCCGGAGGTATATCGATCGCGATCGGACCAGCATCATTTTGCCATTGGTCTCGATAGCCATTTTCTACCCGTTCCAGCGAAATATGTATCTCTATCGCAAGAACATCGCGCCGATTATTTCGACGATAATTCTCATCGTGGCGATCATCGCTCTGCCCAGGATCGTGATTAGATCGGTGGCGTCTGGAGGACGGCCCAATGCCGTTTTCCAGATCATACGCAGCCCGCTTCTCTGGGTCTTTTAGCACATCGTAGGCCGCGTTGAGTTGCTGGGTCCACTTCTCCGCGTAGGTATTGTCCCGGTTGTGGTCAGGATGGGTAATCAGTACCCTGGAGTTATAGGCGCGGCGGATTTCACCTGGGCTGGCATTCGGCTCGACACCCAATACCTCGTAAAGGTCTGCCATAGCTTGTTATTCACCCCGGAAGCGATGACGGATGGGTTAAGTTACCCAAGGTACCAACGCCTGGTGGCGGTGGTGATTGGCACGGAAACATAGGGGAGGTACTCCCGCTCACACCCACTCCCCTACCTTCTTAAAATGCGGTATCACCTCCGCCGCAAACCGCCCCATCTGGTCGCGGAACTGGCCGGTGGTGGCGCCCATGGGGAAGGCAATCATGATCTGCTCCAGGCCCGGGTATTTGTCCTGCAGCTCTTCCAGGTAGGTTACGGTGTCCTCCGGGCTGCCGGCGAACCAGGCCCGGTTGTCGATGACATCCTGGAAGTTGCTGCCGGCGGCGATGTGCCTGGCAACCCCGCCGGGACCGGTGGCCGCAATCTGCTGGTCGCTGTAGCGCAGCATACCCAGCGGCGCGGCAAACTTGACGTGCTCCTCAAACAGCGGTTCCAGTTGACGTCGCGCTCCCGCCGCCGAGTCGTCCACCATCGCCCACAGACCAATGCACAACCCCTCGCCCAGCGCCAGGTCCCGTCCCGCTCGCCGGTTCGCCGCCTGGTAGCGGTGGGCCCACTCGTCCACATACTCCTGGCCGGTGCCCAGAATTACGCCCTTGATGCCCCACTTGGCCATAAAGTCCAGCGCCCGGTCCGACGCGCTGACGATGGGTTGCCACACGTCCACGGGCTGCGTGCGAGGGCGCGGCACGAGAGTTACCTCCTTGAGGTCATAGCCGCGGTAGGGGATTTCCGGCGGAATGCTGTAGTGCTTGCCCTGGTGCGAAAACGATTCGCTCCGGAACGCCTTCATAATGATTTCAAACTGCTCTTCAAACAGCTCGCGGTTGGCATCGCTGTCCATCATCGGGGCGCCGAACGACTCCACCTCGCGGGTGTGGTAGCCGCGGCCAACGCCGAACACCACCCGCCCTTCGGTCAGGATGTCCACCATCGCAAAGTCCTCAGCCAGCCGGATCGGGTGCCACATAGGCAGGATGTTGAACCCGCAGCCAAACTTGATGCGCTTGGTGAACTGGGACAGATACTGGCTCATTATCAGCAGGTTGGGGATGCACTCGTATCCCTCGCGCTGGAAGTGGTGTTCAGCCATCCAGAGGATGTCGAACCCCAGATCGTCCAGAAAAACCGCCGCCTGTTTGGCAATATCCAGCGCCGTCGCAAGCCGGTCGTTGTCGTACCAGCGGTCGTTGGCGGGCACACCCGCAAAGCCAATGCCGTCGCCTTCCAGGACGTGGCCGGCGTACAGGGTAGAAAAGGTCTGAATCATCGAAAATCCCCCCAAGTTTATGCAGCGCCGTAAGTAATCAGCGAGCGTCGCCGGTCAGTGGCTCCTGGTTGCTCCGCTCCGCTTCCAGCTGCCGGATGCGTTCCCGCGCCTGCTCTAGTTCGGCTTCAACTTTGGATATGTCGCACAGGTAGCGGCCGGTTTTGCGGTCGTAGAAGCGCAGGTTGGATTCGTCGTCAACGTCCCAATCCCAGGCGGTGTTCCAGCAGAGGCACAGGTCCAGCGCCGCGCTATAGCCCCATATTGTCCCGTCGTCCTCCGTCCGCAGGTCGATGGGGTGGTAGATGCCGTCAACCAGCACGTCGCCGGCCAGGGGGTAGCCGTAGAGTTCGCCCCCGGTCGGATCAACCCGCCAGTATTCGGCGATGCCGACACCGGCGTACAGCCCCGATTTTTCGCCGGTATCGCGGAGATGGGTTGTTTCCGAGGCCACCTCCAGAGCGAAGTCAGGCGGTTTGCCGGCTTCCCAAATCACGTAGCCATTGCGCCGGCGAATTGCCGATTCAGCTACACCGAAAGCCACGTACAAGTCGGGCCTGAATCGATAGTTCATGCTGTACTGGTTGTAAAAAACGAAGCCCCCGGAGTCCACCAGCACGTCGGGTCGGCTGCTGAAATGCCGCCTCACGAAAAAGCCGCTTTTGTCTCTGGTGGCAGATTCCAGCATATCGCCTTCTTTCTCCGGATCGGGGCAGACGTAATCGTCGGGCAAGACGATAGGCTCGAGCTTGCGATAAGCGACCTGAGGGGCCGCAGTTGGCGTGGTCATAGCGCGAAACCTCAATCGGTGGCGGCATCGGTGGCGGCATCGGTGGCGGCATCGGTGGCGGCATCGGTGGCGGCATCGGTGGCGGCATCGGTGGCGGCATCGGTGGCGGCATCGGTGGCGGCATCGGTGGCGGCATCGGTGGCGGCAGTGGAATCGGCCGCGAAATGACAGCCGGCGGCCCTTATGCTACCATCGCTTGCATACAGTGTCACTCCGTTCCAGATTTGCCTACCCTGGCGGGCTTGCCCCTTTGCGATGCTCGTCGGTGGCTGCTTAACCGACCCCGGCCTGGAGGCTCTAACCCCTATGCCCAAGGTTCTGATTACCGACAACGTTGACGCCGAAGGCATCGACCTGCTCCAGAAAAACGTCCCCACCGACATCAAACGCGGCCTTTCGCCGGACGAGCTGATCGCCATTATCGGAGATTACGACGCCCTGGTGGTACGCAGCGAAACCAAGGTTACCGAGGCGGTGATTGAAGCCGGCCGCAACCTCAAAGTCGTGGCCCGCGCCGGCATCGGCGTGGACAACATCGACCTGGACGCCGCCACCCGCGCCGGTATTGCCGTCGTCAACGCGCCCATCGGCAACACCGTGGCCGCCGCCGAGCACACCATGGCCCTGATGCTGGCCCTCGCCCGCAACGTTCCGCAGGCCTACGCCTCCATGAAGGCGGGGCAGTGGCAGCGTTCCGCTTTTATGGGCATCGAAGTTCGCAACAAGACCCTCGGCATCATCGGCCTCGGTCGGGTGGGCTCAGAGGTGGCCCGGCGCGCCGCCAGCTTCGGCATGAGACTGATTGCCTTTGACCCCTTTGTCGCACCGGACTTTGCGGCCCGGTTGGGTGTTGCCACCATGCCGCTGGAAGCGGTGCTGGCCCAGGCCGACTTTATCACCCTGCACACTCCGCTCACGCCGGGAACCACCAGACTCATCAGCGGCCCGCAGCTGGCAATGATGAAACCCGGCGCGCGACTGATCAACGTGGCGCGCGGCGAGCTGATTGACGAGGATGCACTGCTGGCGGCGCTGGAAAACGACCAGCTGGCCGGTGTCGCTCTGGATGTGTTCACCAACGAACCGCCCGGCGACCTGCCGCTGCTGCGACACCCGAAGTTAATGGCAACGCCCCACCTGGGCGCATCGACTCAGGAGGCCCAGCGCGAGGTCGCCATCGAAGCCGCGGAGCAGGTCATTGCCGTGCTGAACGGGCAGCCGGCGCGGAATACCGTCAACGCCCCGTTCGTGTCGCCGGAAGTGCACGCCATCCTGGCGCCCTACGTGCCGGTGGCCTCCATGGTGGGACGCTTGCTCACCAGCTTGGCGCAGGGGCAGTTCGTCGGTGTTACGCTGCGCTACCAGGGTGAAATCGCCACCCACAGCACCGCCATCCTGAAAGCCGCCGCGCTGGTTGGCCTGCTGTCGCCGGTGAGCGGCGAGGCCGTCAACATCATCAATGCTCCGGTGCTGGCCCAGCAGCGCGGCCTGCAAATCACCGAGCAAACCTCCGCCGACAGCCGCGAGTACGCCAGCCTGATTTCCGCCACGCTGCACACCACCGGCGACGACATCACCATCGTGGGCACCTCCCTGCGCGACGAGCCGCACCTGGTGCGCGTCAACGACTACTGGATGGACGTTGCGCCGTCGACACCTTACCTGCTGTTCGTGGACAACCAGGACCAGCCGGGCAGCATCGGCGCGGTGGGTACGGTGGCGGGCCGCCGCAACATCAACATCAGCTTCATGGAAGTGGGTCGCATCGCCCTGCGTGGTCAGGCCATGATGGTGCTGGGCGTCGACGACCCCATCTCCCCCGAAGCGCTGGCCGAAATCAAAGCCCTCCCCCAAATCGACAACGCCCGCGTGGTGGCGATGTAGGGGCCGTACCCTGACGCCCCGCAAGCGCGGACAAACCAACTTTGCCGCTGCCAAAATGCGTCCTGATACCCTGAAGATTAAAGCAGTTCAAACGAACGGAGGTATCATGCTTGTCCGAACGGTCAATGACAATGCCGACATTGAAAACTTGCGGCGAATGGTACGCGAAGCGGCTGCTCAGACACGTGTTGCATTGGATGAACTCCCTGCTGACCCTATGGAAGCCCTGTACAAGATCAGGTTCCATAAATTCGGTTATCACTATCTGGGAGATGATGGTCGTTTGAATCTGTTTGAGCAACTAAATCAGACCTTCCACACCATGGTGCAGTTGGCTGCGGCCCGGCGTTTGTTGGAGTGGTTTGCTGATTGCGGCGGATTGCGTTTGCATCTGGGAACAACTGGAGGAAGGGACATCGAAAGTATCTGCTCGAATGTAGTGGAGGCGGAGGTATTCGCAAAAGTGCATCTATCCAAAAGCACCCAGAAGCTAAAAGACGACATCCAGAGCCTAGCGAAGTCAGGAGCTAAGAATCGCTATGTATTCTTTTACTGTCCTGAGTACAGTGCTGGCCGAGAATGCTCTTTAGAACAAACGAAAGAACAAACGAATTCAAGAGTTCAGGTTTGGGCACTGGGGCTAGAAGAAGTGATGTGAAACTATGGTACGCACCAACGTTAACATCGACGATGTGGCCTGCGCTGAGGTTATGCGGCGTTATCGACTTGCCACCAAGCGCGACGCGATCAACTTTGCGTTGCGAACCCTGGCGGCCGAACCCGCTTCCGTCGATGAAGCCCGCGCCCTTCGGGGCATTGGTTGGGAAGGCGACCTCGACGCAATGCGTTCCAACCGCGTCCCTTGATACTGGTCGACTCATCAGCGTGGATAGAATTTCTGCGCAACACGGGATCTACCGTTAGCGACACCGTTCATGAACTGCTGGCGGAAGAGATTGCCGTTTGTGACACCGTGCGAATGGAAGTGCTGGCCGGGGCGCGGGACGAATCACACCTGTTGAGTCTTCGGCGGCTACTGGCGCGGGCGGTAACGATACCAACCGTGACAACGGACTACGACGATGCCGCTGCGCTCTACCGCCGTTGCCGCCGCCAGGGAGAAACCGTGCGCAAGCTGGTTGATTGCCTCATTGCCTCCACCGCCATACGCGGCGGCGCCACTATTTTGCACAACGACACCGACTTCGACGTGCTCGCCCGCCACACCGAACTGCGAACCTACCAGACCGAACGTTGAGACGGGCCGCCCCCGGCCGTAGACAAATCGGGCCGGCCCCTGTAAAAATGCAGCCAATACCGTTTAACTTTCGTTTCGACTTCCCGGGAGATGACAATATGGCAGACCGCATCGTAATCATGGGCCCTGGCGCCGTGGGCAGCTACGTTGGCGCATTTCTTGTTCAGGCCGGCGATGATGACATTACGTTCATTGATATGTGGCCGGCCCACGTCGAAAAAATGCGCGCCGAGGGTCTGCGCGCCAGCGGCAGCCAGGGCGACTTCACCGTCCCGGTCAACGCCATGCACCTGACCGACGCCCAGAACATCACCGAACCCTTCGACTATGCCTTCATCACCGTCAAGTCTTACGACACCGAGTGGGCCACCCACTTCATCAAACGGTACGTGAAGGATGACGGCGCCTTCGTTTCCATCCAGAACTGCTGGAACGACCCGACGATTGCGTCCATCGTCGGCCCGGAACGCCAGCTGGGCTGCATCGCCTCGCACATTGAGGTTGCCCTCTGGGAGCCCGGCCACGTTAACCGGGGCGGCGCTCCGGGTCGAGACCACGGCCACACGGTGTTTCGCGTCGGCGAGAACAGCGGCCAGATTACCGCCCGCTCCGAGGCCATCGCCGCCAAGCTGGACAATATCGACGCCGCTTATGCCACCGACAACCTGTGGGGCGAACGGTGGGCCAAGTTGTGCCAGAACGGGATGGGCAACGCCATTTCAGCAATGAGTCAGCTGGGCAGTCAGGAGATGTCCGGAGATGCGCGCATCCGGCGTATCCGTATCCAGCTGGCCAAAGAGGGCGCGCAAGTCGGCCTGGCGCAGGGCCTCAGAGTGGTCGACATCAACGGCATCCCCGCCGAGTTCTGGGCCGACGCCGATACCGGCGACGTGTTTGAGGAGCTGGACGGCCGGCTGTCCGAGTCCGGCGGCCGGGTCAACTGGCTGGCGTCGATGGCCCAGGACGTGCACAAGGGGCGCAAGTCCGAAGTGGACTTTATGAACGGACTCATCTGCGAAAAGGGCCGGGAAACCGGCGTCGCCACCCCGTACCACGATGCCATCGTGGAGGCCATGCGACTGGTGGACGACCAGACCATCGCCCCCGGCCCCGAAAACGTTGACCGCGTCGTCCGCGCCATCGGAGACTAATCAATTCAAACCCCCTCTCCCTTGATTGGAAAGCGTAGGCGTGCCAAACGTCCCCTCTCCCTTGATGGGAGAGGGTTAGGGTGAGGGTGAAATGGTTGATCAGCGAACCGTTACCGTGAGACGATACCCCTCACCCCAGCCCTCTCCCACAAGGGGAGAGGGGGATTGATTTGACGAACCTCGCGAATCTCCAGGAGGAGGCCCACAGATGTACATTTCCGTTGAGCCCGCCGGGTTGATGATGAATACTATCAAACTGGTGTTCGACCCCACGGAACCGGCGTCGGAGGACCAGGAGGTGCGGGATTATTTGACCCAGCACGAGCTGGAACCGCGCTACCACTGGTTTGCTGAAATTGATGGACTGGAAGGCCGCGAGTGCGAAATTATGCAGTTTGGCGGCTGCTATCTGGGACGCAATCTGCAAAACATCGGCCTGATTCAACGCCGCACCGTTGAGACGGAGCTCCTCACCGCCGAGATTGGCCGCCACACCGACCGCGGTACGCTGACGGCCTTCGCCGACGCCACCGACTCAGAACGCGACCACGCGATGGCCGCGCTGATCGATGAATTCCGCCAGGAAGAATTCTTCGGACAGGACGATGCCGGAGAACTAACGGCTACCGTAGGTTCTAGCGAGCTTCAGCAGGCGGCAGTGCGGGCCCTGGCCACCGTGCGACAACAGGCAGCATCCAGCGCAGCGCAGCCACTGTGCCGCTTCGAGGAATGAAAAACGCCCGCAATGGGGCGTCTTGCGCTCCGGGCAGTTGGTGTGGAGCGGGCGATGGGGATCGAACCCACGTAACTAGCTTGGAAGGCTAGAGCTTTACCATTAAGCTACGCCCGCTTGGACAGAATAATTATAGCGCAAACTTGCGGTTTTTTGCCTTTCCGCGTTTTTCATCCAACCAGAGCCAGTCCTTCCGCGGTCGCCGCCGCTGCCATCCTGGCATCCAGCGTGGCCACATCCAGGTGGTTTCGCGCGGCCAATTCCAGGTACACCGCATCGTAGAATGACAAGCTGTAGGCCTGCGCCAATCTGTACGTCGTCACCAGATCCGGCCGGCTGTCTGTCTGGATAGGCAGGGTGTTCAGGAAACTCAGATGCTGTTGGGCCTCACCTGCGTTGATCCGATTCCGACGTTCCGCCTGCAACAACACGTTCCGAATCTCCAGATGCCATAGTTGGGGCACCAAAGCTCCATCGGATAGCATACGGGTCAGGACCATCCGGGCCGGGCCGCTCGACTCCCCAGGCAGGAGCCAGGCCGCCGTTACTGATGCATCCAGGACGAACGCGCTAGTGGGGGTGGTCAGCATGCTTTGCTTCCAGAATCTCCTCCACAGTCATTCCCGGTCCGGACAACGAACTGATGTATTCCCTGAACCGCTCAACGGCAGCTCTGTGGTGGTCGCCCCGGCGCTGAACAGCCGGGGTAAGATAGGCGATCACTTTGCCTTGCCTGGTAATCGCGATGCTATCGCCCTGTTCGACGGTTTGGAGCAATTCTGCCCAGCGTGCCCTGGCTTCGGTTGATTGGACTTCAAGCATAGTGAGTATCCTCCAACGCCACCTTTGCGGCGCCTGTTCGCTCAATGGAAATAGGATTGGGCAAACTAACCGATTCTAATGTAGTACTTAAACTGTAACCGTTGGCTTACGTGCGATTTGTCAGCTTCTAACATTTATCCGCCCAACCCCGCCTCTCGCATGACTCGCTGCGCCGTGGCTCCGATGTCTGCCGGCGTTGGTATGATTACGGCTCCCGCTGACTCCAGGGCGCGCGTTTTGGATGCGGCGGTGGCGCTCTCTCCCGTTATGATGGCGCCGGCATGGCCCATGCGTTTGCCCGACGGAGCCGTGGCGCCCACGATCAACGCGCAGATGGGCTTGGTGAATTCTGCGGAACCGATATATTCGGCGGCTTCCTGCTCCATCGTGCCGCCAATTTCGCCGATGAATACCACCATGTCGGTTTCAGGGTCCGCGTTGTACAGTTGCAGAATCTCGACGAAACTGCTGCCGATGATCGGGTCGCCGCCGATGCCCACGCACGAAGACTGGCCGATGCCCAGATCCGTAAGTTGACCGACTGCCTCGTAAGTTAGCGTACCGCTGCGGGAGACGACGCCCACCCGCCCCGGCATATGGATGTGGCCGGGCATTATCCCAACCTTGCAGCGCGCTCCGGGATTAATTATCCCCGGGCAGTTGGGGCCAATCAGCCGGGCATGGTTAGCCTGCACGTACCGATAGAGACCCACCATATCCTGCACCGGAATGCCCTCGGTGATGCACGCCAGCAGCGGAATGCCGGCGTCCACCGACTCGGCGATGGCGTCGGCAGCAAAGGCCGGCGGCACGAAGATCAGGGCCACGTTGGCGCCGGTGGCGTCCACGGCCTCGCCCACCGAGTCAAAGACCGGCGCCGTGTCATCGAACCGCTGTCCGCCGCGACCGGGCGTAACGCCCGCCACCAACTGCGTACCATACTCCCGGCAGGCCCGGGCGTGGAAGCTGCCCTCCCGTCCGGTGATGCCCTGCACCAGAATCTTCGATTGCGCGTCCAGCAGGATGCCCATGGGTTATGCGCCCCGGCCGCTGCTCAACGCCGCCGCCGCTTCGGTGAGTGTGTCGGTAAAGGTTACATCCAGCCCGGATTGCGCCAGGATTTCCTTGCCCTCGGCCAGGTTGGTGCCCAGCATCCGCACCACCAACGGCTGTGTGGCCAGGTTTTCCTCGTAGGCCATCACGATGCCGCGCGCCGCAATGTCGCAGCGCAGTATGCCGCCGAAGATGTTCACCAGCACGCGGTCAACCTTGGGGTCGGACAGGATGATGGTCACTGCGGCCGCCACTTTCTCTTCAGTGGCGCCGCCGCCCACGTCCAGGAAGTTGGCCGGAGTTGCGCCCGCCGCGTTGGCGACATCCAGCGTAGCCATGGCGAGGCCGGCGCCGTTGACCAGACAACCCACGCTGCCGTCGAGACTCACGTAGGCAATCTCTTCATCCGCCGCCTGAGCCTCCAGGAGGTCTTCCTGGCTCCGGTCGCGCAGCCGGTGCAAATCGGGATGGCGGAAGAGGGCATCATCTTCCAGGTCCATCTTGGCGTCCAGCGCAACCACCGCTCCGTCGCCGGTAACAATGAGGGGGTTCACCTCCACCAGCGTGCAGTCGTTCTCGGTGAAGATCCGATACAGCGCGGCAAAGATGCCGGCGCCCTGACGCGCCGCCGCACCGGTCAACCCCAGACGAGCGGCCAGACGCCGGCATTGGTACGGCATCAAACCAAGCATTGGCTCGACGGCCTCGGTGATGATGGCGTCCGGGTCGGTGGCGGCCACCTCCTCGATGGATGTTCCACCGGCTGCGCTGGCAATGAATACCAACCCGCGATGATTGCGGTCGACGGTGAGCGCCACGTACATTTCAGTAGCGATGTCGGCCAGTTCTTCAACCAGCACGCTATCGACCGGAACACCCCTGGCGTCGGTTTGGTGGGTTACCAGTCGGGTACCCAGCAGGCTGCCGGCAAACTCCCGCGCCTCCTCCGGCGACCTGACTACCTTGACGCCACCGGCCAACCCGCGTCCGCCAGCATGAACCTGCGCCTTTACTGCGGCCCGGCCGCCAAAGCCGGCAACAGCGTCCGCTGCTGCGGCCGGCGTGTGTGCGACTTGACCGTTGGGTACTGGAATTCCGTACTGGGCGAATAACGCTTTGGCCTGGTGCTCGTGCAAATTCATGGCGGCAATCATTGTGCCCCAAGCCGGGCCAACCGTCAACGGAAACCGGCCGGGCGCGGGGGCAGGGACGGGTTTTACCGGGATGGACCGGATCTAGATGATATACAGGATTTTGGGGTTGTAAGCGGGGCTTCGATTTCACCCTTGCCATCTCCCATACCGGAAGGGAACGTGATTTTGCGGATGGGGTTGCCCTGCGCTCAACGCTCCCCGGCAGCGCCTCCTGCGTACCCACTTTGTCATTGCGACCCCGTACTCGATGCGGGGGTGGGCAATCTCGTCTCCGTAGCAACGGCGGTTCGCCGACGTGTGTTCAACCTCATCGAGATTGCCACGTCGCTATGCTCCTCGCAATGACGGATTAAAGCGGGTGCGCGTGAGCCGGCAGTGCCCGTTGGTTGTGAAGTTCGGTGTGTTACACTGCCGACGATTTTTATCGGCTGCTGATGCAGTATATTGGCGGCATTGAGCAGGGTGCTATATGGTTCCTCCCGATAGTTTATTCGGCGTCATTCCGGTTTGGGTTGGCGTTTATGTGCTTACCGCGCTGACGATGGCGGTGGCGGGATCTGCCGTGTACCACCGCGTGTTCCGCCTGGTGATGCAGGGGCTGCCGGTTGCGCGATTCGACCGTCCGCTGACCCGGCTTACCGGCGCCGCCGTCATCGTGCTCGGTCAGCGCAAAGTGCTGCAACGCGTGGGCAGCATTGATGCCCGCTCCCACCGCATCGACCTGGCCGGCATCAGCCATGCCGCCATCTTCTGGGGCTTCCTGTCCTTCAGCCTGTCGTACCTCATCTTTATCTTCGGCGGGGCGATCTGGCATCCGCTGGGCGAAACGATTCTGACCCACACCGGCGTACTGGTTTACAGCATCTATCTGGATATTCTGGCCGTCGTCGTGCTGGCCGCCCTCATCTGGGCGCTGGCGCGTCGCTGGATTGCCCAGCCCCATCGACTCAGCTTCGACCTCACCCGCAAGGGGGAGTCGGCCATCATCGTCGGCCTCACCGCCGGGCTGATGGTGGCCACCCTGCTGGTTCACTCTTTCTACGTGGCCAGCGGTGGAGCGGGACCCGAAGCCGGCGTATTGGTCGGCGGAGCCATCGGCGGCTGGCTGGCGGGAGTGGGAATATCGCCCGCCGCGGCCGGCGCGCTGCAGGCCGCTTTCTGGTGGGTTCACCTGCTGGTCATCCTGGGATTCTCGCTGTACATCCCCTTCTCCAAGCACATCCACATGGTGGCGGCTCCGCTGAACGCGTTCTTCCGCAACCTGGAACCGCGCGGCGCTCTGGCAGCAATCGACCTGGAAAACGTGGAGCGTTTCGGAGCCTCCCGTGTGCAGGACTTCACCTGGAAGGAACTGCTGGACGGGTACGCCTGCGCCGTCTGCGGACGCTGCACCGACGCTTGCCCCGCCCACATCACCGGCAAAGCGCTGTCTCCCATGCACATCGTGGAGAACCTGAAAGAGCACATGATTGCCATTGGACATCAGGGCCCGCGCGACGCCGAACACGTCGAGTCAATGCCGCTGATTGACGGAGCCATCCCGGAGCAGGCCATCTGGGACTGTGTTTCCTGTGGCGCCTGTATGGAAGAGTGCCCCGTGGTGGTGGAACACGTGCCCACCATCATGGATCTGCGGCGCAGCCTGGTTCTGGAGGAATCCCGCATCCCCGAAACCGGCATGAACGCCCTGCTCAGCATGGAACAGCGGGGTCATCCCTGGCGCGGCACCACCTTCTCGCGCACCGACTGGGCTGCCGGACTGAATGTGCCCACCATCGCCGACCATCCTGAAGCCGAGGTGCTGTTCTGGGTGGGCTGCACCGCCGCGCTGGAGCAACGCAGCCAGGGCATCGCCCGCTCGATGGTGAAGGTGCTCAAGTCGGCCGGCGTTGATTTCGCCATCCTGGGCGACGAAGAAAACTGCACCGGCGACCCGGCGCGGCGCATGGGCAACGAGTACCTGTTCCAAATCATGGCCCAGCAAAACATTGAGGTGTTGAATACGTACAACATCAAAACCATCGTCACGACCTGCCCGCACTGTTTCAACACGATGCGCAACGAGTACCCCCAGTTTGGCGGCAATTACGAGGTTCTGCACTACAGCCAGTTTGTGGACGGCCTGATTCGCGAAGGCCGCATCAAACCCATCAAGGTGATGGATGTCTCGGTGGCCTACCATGATTCCTGTTTCCTGGGCCGGCACAACGGCGTGTACGACGAACCGCGCAATGTCGCCAAGGCCATCCCCGGCCTGACCCTGGTTGAGATGTCCCCCCGTTGCCGGGAACGCGGCTTCTGCTGCGGCGCCGGCGGTGGGCATATGTGGATTGAGGAAAGCCAGGGCGAGCGCATCAATCACGTCCGCACCGACCACTTCCTGGACACCGGCGCCGATACTGTTGCCGTGTCCTGCCCGTTCTGCCTCCAGATGATGACCGAGGGTATCCAGGCCAAAGGTCAGGCCGATGTCAAAGAAGCGCGGGACGTGATCGAGATACTGGCCGACAGCATCGGAGACGACTAACCCGACGCTGTTAGGTGACGCCATGCTGGATTCGTTACTGCCCACCGTCATGCTGGATTACCTGGAACAGCGCCTGCTGTTTCGGCCGCGACCGCTCGTTGATGCGACTCCCAACGATCTGGGCCTGGAATTCGAGTCGTCGATAGCCAACACCGCCGATGGCCGTTCCCTGGTCTGCTGGTACATTCCGGGGGAACCTCAAACCGACCGGACGTGGCTCTGGTTTGGCGGTGTCGGCGCCAATCTCAGCCTGCGGGTCAGAGAGTTTGCGGGAGTACGCGAGCGCACGGGCGGCAACATCCTGGCGTTCGACTACGGCGGGTTTGGGCGCAGCGCCGGCAAGCCGTCGGTGCGCAATACCGCCATCGACGCCAGGACCGTTTTAGGACACCTGGGCCGACGCTACGGCGTCGCGCCGGAATCTGCTCATTACTTCGGTGTCTCCATGGGCACGGCCGTGGCGATACGGTTGGCCGCACAAGGATTTCATCCCCGTGGGCTCGTGCTGGTCGCCCCATTCTCATCGCTCCGGGAGATGGCAAAACTCTCCTACGCAATGGTCACATTGAACGGATTGGTCGTCGGCGACCGTTTCAACTCCCTGGCTCACATCAGCCACATCGGTTGCCCGTTGCTGGTGGTTCACGGCGACGACGACGAACTGGTGCCGGCCTGGCAGGGACGCAAGCTGTACGAAGCCGCCCGAGAGCCGAAGCAATACGCAGAACTCGCCGGCGTGGGCCACCTGGACATCAGCGAGCACCCGGCATTCTTCACCGTGTTATGCAAGTGGCTGGAATCTACGAGGCCGATCCCGGTGCGAGAGAGCGGTAACGATTAGCCAACCGGATACTGGTAAATCTGGACCCGTGCCACCTTTTCGGCGAGACTGTCCTGGGCCGTTTCCAAATCGTACTGGCTTTGGAGTCCCACCCAGAACAACGCGCTGTTCCCGAAAAACCGCGCCAACAGCACAGCAGTCTCGGCGGTAATAGCCCGCTGGCCATGCACAATGGCGTGGATACGCCGGGGATCCACGTCTATGGACTTGGCCAGACGGTACTGGCTGATATTCAGTGGCTTGAGGAACTCCTCGTTGAGGATTTCACCGGGGTGAATCGGGGGCTGTTCCGTCAGCCAGCGTTCCAGGTCCGATGCCATTAGTACCTCCCATTAACGGTGGTAGTCCACAATTTCCACTTCCCAAGCGCCACCCGCATTCCACACCAAGCAAATCCGCCACTGGTCGTTGATGCGGATGCTATGCTGTCCTTCACGGTCTCCCGTAAGCTTTTCCAGGTGATTGCCGGTAACTGTTCAGAGTTGCGGGGATCTGCCGACTATTCGGCCTATTGTGGAGGGGCAGCCAAGCACGGAATGTCCAAAGCAAACCGTTGCCGTCCCCTCAAACGTGAACAGTTACGATTGCCGCGCGGAGTTGCCAAGTCGCTTAGGTTATCAGCATTGTTCAACATAATCAGCTTTCGTTGCGCTTGTCGTTGGAGGGCCGGGGAGAATCTGCGGACCGGGTGGGAATTGAACGCTGCTTCGGCATACGAATTTTTATAACTCTTGATCAATATAGGGCCACTTACAGTATCGAGTTACGGGACAAAAAGTTATCGAGGTTTATCTACAATCCATCACATCTGACATGGCTATTGTAGCCCATTGCGCTATTAGCGTCCAACGCCACTATTGTTGCCAGCGTTGCATCCGTTGGGTAATTCGCCTATCATCGCTCCTAACCTACACACATTGCGTCTGCCGCAACAGAGGAGTTACCAGATGGCACAGCGACCTGATGTCAAGCGCCTGGAAGTTGAGATTGTTTATTGCTGGGATTGAGGCCACGCGGGACGCGCTGCCTGGATGGCTAGCGAAGCTCTGACTCGCACCGGCGATAACATCTCCACCTTCAAACTTACCCCCGGTGAGCATGGCAAATTTGATGTGCTTATCGATGGTGAGCTGGTGGGCGAACACAAACACACGCCAGACGCTCACCTGTTCCCCGATTTGCAGGATCTGATGGGCGCCATTTACGACCGAATCTGATTCGTCGCTATCCGATCCAACGGAACTCGCCCCGGCAGAATTGCTGGGGCGCAAGGCGTTGGCGGCGTTGGTCTGCTGCTTTAGTGTGCTGCGTTATTGACAGTTGGCGCGCCGGTCAAACGCCGCTGATGATCTCGGTGCCGTAGTCCAGCAGTTCCAGATCAGGCCGGCTGGCGGCGATGTAATCGACCACGTTGGCCAGCATCGAATCGGCGTGGCCGGTGTCGTTGCTGACGCAGGACACGAGCAGCGTGAGCCGCTGCCACACATCGCCATCTTCGTCGGCGTCTTCGGCCACGGCCACATTGAACCGCCCGCGAATCCGGTCAGTCAGGCTGCGGGCCACCTGTCGACGCGACTTCAGACTCTGGCTGTCGGGTAGACGGAGCGCAATGCGGGCTAGTCCCACGTGCACGGGTTACCTCCGTTTTTTACCAGTTGCTATTCAGAGCCGGCGGCATACTCGTCAGGCGCTGTCCCGTCGGGTTTTCGCAGCGGGCCATTCTGTAGCCGGCCTTCCGGCGCACTATTGACGCCGGCAAGTCCGGGGGATAGATTATAGCCGACCGGGGTGGTCACACAAACATTCGGATTATCTGCTCTCGGCGCCTGAATCGGGCAACCGACCTACTCTGAGTACAGCTTATCGAACCGGCTTATCGACATGGCATCCAATTTGAGCGATTCCCCTCCACACCTTGACGGGCCTTTTCCTGCCGTAGATGTTCCTGAGGTGGTGGTTTCCCGCCTGCCCCAATACGTGCGCATCCTGAGCCAGCTGCTGGACGATGGGGTGGAAGTAACCAATTCGCAACAGTTGGGGGCGAAACTGCAGGTTACGCCGGCACAGATTCGCAAGGACCTGTCTTACTTTGGGAGGTTCGGCAAGCAGGGACGCGGCTATCGAGTGCGCCACCTGCTAACCGAGCTGAAGCAGATTCTGGGCCTCGACGCAGAATGGAACGTCGCCGTCGTGGGTGTGGGACGCCTGGGCAACGCCATCCTGAATTACCCTGGGTTCAATCCCGACGGGTTTCACCTGGTGGCCGCTTTTGACAGCAGCCCGAGGCGCGTTGGCGAGGCGGTCGGCGGCGTATCCGTGCAACCGATGAGTGATATGGCGGAAACTGTCGCGACGCGCGAAATCACCATCGCAATCGTAGCCGTCCCCAGCGCCTACACGCAGTCGGTTATCGACCAGCTGGTTGAATGCGGGGTACGCGCCATCCTGAACTACGCGCCGATCAATGCGCAGGTTCCGGCCGGCGTATGCGTACGCAACATTGACCCCGTGCTGGCGTTGCAGTCGATGACCTACTACTTGACTGATTAGCGCCGCCAGCCCAGGACGCTGGTGGTTCGACAGGCTCGCTATGAGCGATGGCGTAGCCAGGGGAGACGCCCCTCACCCTCACCCTAACCCTCTCCCACGGAGGGGAGAGGGGACTTGTTAATCGTGGTGGATGCTACCCTACCCAGCCTGACGCCGTTCTGAGATGGGCCGATGGGGGCTGGCCCGCCGCCGTCTTGACACGGTGACCCGTACCTGCGCCCGTCGCAGCGACGCGATGGCCTGCCCCAACTCTGCGTCGGACTCCCGGTTGGCGATACGCTGTTGAGCCTGTTCCATGGCCTGTTGAGCGCGCGCTTCGTCGATTTCGTCCACGTCCTCAGCGGCATCGGCCAGGATGGTGACGCGGTTGCCCAGCACCTCCATGTAACCGCCGCCCAACGCCAGGTAGGACTCTTCGCCGTCCGCGCGAACCATCAGCTCGCCCGGTTGGAGCACCGTCATCAACGGCGCGTGGCTGGGCAAGATGCCAAGTTGCCCGGCGACGCCCGGCGCAACCAGGGCGTCCACGTCGCCGGAGAATACTTCGCGTTCGGCGGTAATTATTTGCAGCTGCATGGGCATCGAACCAACTCCTGAACGCTACGCTACCGCAGCTTGCATCTGCTGAGCTTTTTCAACCGCTTCTTCGATGGTGCCAACCATGTAGAACGCCTGCTCGGGCAGGTCATCGTGCTGGCCGTCCAGAATCTCGGCAAATCCACGCACGGTGTCGCGCAGGGCAACGTACTTGCCGGGCTGGTTGGTGAAGGTTTCGGCAACGAAGAAGGGCTGGGTCAGGAAGCGCTGAATCTTGCGGGCGCGGAATACCGCCTGGCGGTCATCGTCCGACAGTTCTTCGATTCCCAGAATAGCGATGATGTCCTGCAAGTCGCGGTAGCGCTGCAACACCTGCTGGACGCCGCGGGCCACCCGGTAATGCTCTTCGCCAACGATGCGCGGTTCCAGAATACGGGCGAAGGACGCCAGCGGGTCAACCGCCGGATACAGGGCCTGCGCGGCCAGCGAGCGTTCCAGCGACACCACGGCGTCAAGGTGGCCGAAAGTGGTTACGATGCCAGGGTCGGTGTAGTCGTCCGCCGGCACGTAAATGGCCTGGAAGGAGGTGATGCTGCCGCTCTTGGTCGAAGTAATCCGTTCCTGCAACGCACCCATTTCGGTGCTCAACGTGGGCTGGTATCCCACTGCGGAAGGCATCCGTCCCAGCAACGCCGACACTTCCATGCCGGCCAGGATGTAGCGATAGATGTTGTCGATGAAGAGCAGCACATCCTGGTGCTCCTCTTCGCGGAAATACTCGGCCATGGTGAGGCCGGTCAAGCCGATGCGGGCGCGGACGCCGGGCGTTTCGTTCATCTGGCCGAAAACCAGCACAGTGCTGCCCAGCACGCCGGAATCCTGCATCTCATGCCACAGGTCATTGCCCTCGCGGGAGCGTTCGCCCACGCCGGCGAACACGGACACGCCGCTATGCACGGCGCCAATGTTCCGGATGAGTTCCTGAATGATGACCGTTTTGCCCACGCCGGCGCCGCCGTAGGCTCCCACCTTGCCTCCCTTGGGGAACGGCGTAATCAGGTCGAACACCTTGATGCCGGTTTCCAGAATCTCCACGGTGGAACTCTGGTCGTCGAAGGCCGGCGGGGCTCGGTGGATGGGCCAGGTCTGGGCCGCTTCCACGGCGCCGAGATTGTCCAGCGGCGTACCGGTGACGTCGAACAGCCGGCCGAGAGTCTCCGGGCCAACGGGCACCGAAACCTGGGAGCCGGTGTCGGTTGCCTCGGTGCCGCGCGCCAGGCCGTCAGTAGTGCCCAACGCCAGGCAGCGTACCCAGTGGTTGCCGATGTGCTGCTGCACTTCAAGCACCAAACGTTCGCCGGAGTTGTTTACCTCCAGCGCATCGAACAAATTGGGGAGCTGGTCGGCGGGGAACTCTACGTCCACCACCGTACCGATAACTTGGGCAATTTTACCGGGCATTTTGTGTGTCCTCTCCGGGTGTTTTAGAAAGCAAGGAGCAATTTAAGGAACCATATTGGTGGGTTGCCGATCGGGAGGCGGCTCGTTAAAGGACTGACCATTGGCTTCGGCCTCTAACCGCCTTTGATTCCATTCGGCCCAAGCCTTATTGGCGGCCGCTATTCCCTCGGCCCGACCTTGGGCCAGACCCTCGGTACGAGCTTTTCTTTTAAGGAGCGCTCCTAGAACCATATTGAGTACCTCTGCCAAAGCCAGGGAAAGCAATCCGTGGGGGATGAGCCCCTGCTCCAGTATGCTGAGTGCTACTGTAGGAACATCATACCAAGCGGTTTCCAGAACGGCTATCTGCTTATGGGCTTCCAGCGCAACACGTCCGGCAGCAGTAGTACCGTAAGTGAGTAGAAACCACCGATATAGCTCGGCGGGTATATCGCCAAAAGAAAGCATTCAGTCCTGCCAATACTGCCGGACCCTATCCCTCCATCGCCACCTGGCCGCCAATCAGGTCCAGCAACTCGTTGGTGATGCTGTCCTGGCGCAGCTTGTTCATTACCAGCGTCAGGTCGGAGGAGAGTTGGCTGGCGTTGTCGGTGGCGTTGCGCATGGCAACCATGCGTGCCGACTGCTCGCTGGCGATGCTCTCCAGGATTCCGTGGTAAATCTGCATTTCCACAAACTGGGGCAGCAGCGAACTCAGTACCGTTGCCGCGTCCGGTTCGTAAATGTAGCCCACCCGCTGGGTACTGTCCAACTCCGCCGGCACCACCGGCAAGATGCGTTCCATCACCGGCGCCTGCTGCACCGTGGAGACGAATCGCATATACGACAGGTACACCTCGTCAACCTCCCCAGCCGAGTAATCGTCGATAACCAGGCGGGAAATGGCGGTGGTGTCGGCCAGCGAAACCCGGTCTCCCAGGTCGGTAAATACGGCCTGTACTCCCTGAGTGTAACGCACCAGGAAGTCCCGGCCTTTGCGACCCACCACAATGCTCCGCACCGGGGGATCGCTGTCCAGAATGAACTGGGCGACCCGCCGGTTGATGGTGGAGTGCATACCCCCGGCCAGTCCGCGGTCCGGCGTGACGACTACCAACGCGATACGGTTGACCGGTCGCACCTGCAACAGCGCATGGGCAGCGTCTTCATCGCCGGCAGGTTGAGCGGCCAGCTCGGCGATCACTTCGTGAATTTTTTCGGCGTAGGGCCGTCCTTCGGTAACCGCCTGCTGCGCCCGCCGCATCTTGGACGCCGCAATCAACGACATGGCATTGGTAACCTTGCCGGTATTTTCGACGCTCCGGATGCGCCGCCGTATGTCTCTAACGCTGGGCATAACGCCTCATTCTGTTTTTAACTGTCATTGCGAGCGTAGCGTGGCAATCTCGGTGCGGAACTGTGCGCCCCTGACTAACTAAACGTCGGCTTGAATTCGTTAATCGCTGCCGTGAGCCGCTCTTTCAATTCATCGGACAAGCTGCCAGCTTCGGTGATGGCTTGGCCAATGGCAGGGTGCGTCGCATTCAGGTGTCGCAGCAACTGTTCCTCAAAGGAGCCAACCCGCTCCAGCAGGATGTCTTGCATCAGACCGGAGTTCACTGCGAACAGGATCATTACTTGGTCGGCAATGCTGAGGGGGTGGTACTGACCCTGCTTCAGCGCCTCGGTCGCCAGCTGGCCGCGGGCCAACTGATCCCGGGTTGCGGCGTCCAGGTCGCCGGTGCCGAACTGCGCGAAGGTAGCCAGTTCCCGGTACTGTGCCAAGTCCTGACGCAGGCTGCCAGCCACCTGCCGGTCCCGCATCGACCGGGTCTGGGCCGCGCCGCCCACTCGGGAAACCGACAAACCCACGTTGATGGCCGGCCGGATACCCACGTTGAACAGTTCCGGCTCCAGGTAAATCTGGCCGTCGGTAATGGAGATGACGTTGGTTGGGATGTACGCGGACACGTCGCCGGCCTGCGTCTCGATGATGGGCAAGGCCGTAATCGACCCCCCGCCATGGTCATCGTCCATCCGGGCAGCTCGTTCCAGCAAGCGGCTGTGCAGGTAGAATACGTCGCCCGGGTAAGCCTCGCGGCCGGCGGGCCGGCGCAGCAGCAGCGACATCTGACGGTAGGCCCAGGCGTGCTTGGTCAGGTCATCGTAAACGATGAGCACGTCCTTACCCTCTTCCATAAAAGCCTCGCCCATGGCGCAGCCGGCATAGGGCGCAATGAATTGCAAAGGCGCGGAATCGGCGGAGCCGGCGGTAACCACAATGGTGTGATCCATAGCGCCGTTTTCTTCCAGGATACCGACCACCTGCGAAACCTTGCCCTGCTTCTGGCCGATGGCCACGTAAATGCAGATCAGGTCGGTTTCGCGCTGGTTGATGATGGTGTCGATGGCGATGGCCGTTTTGCCGGTGGAGCGGTCGCCGATAATCAGTTCCCGCTGGCCGCGGCCAATGGGAATCATGGCGTCAATGGCCTTGATGCCGGTCTGTACCGGGGTATCAACCGACTTGCGAACCACCACGTTGGGAGCCGTGCGCTCTACGGGCATGGTGCGATTGCTGGCAATGGGCCCTTTGCCGTCCAGCGCGCGACCCAACGGATCCACCACGCGGCCCAGGAGCGCATCGCCGACGGGGACCTCAATGATCTGCCCGGTGGCTCTGACCCGGTCGCCCTCTTTCACGGCGTTGGGGTCGCCGAGGATGGCGGCGCCGACCACGTCGGCCTCCAGATTGAGCGCCAGGCCGCGCACATCGTTGCCAAAGTCCAGTAGCTCATTGGAACGCACGTTTTGCAGGCCCTGGATGCTGGCAATACCGTCGCCGACCTGCAACACCGTGCCCACGTCTACGAGGGTCAGGTCGCCGCCGAACTCCTCGATCTGTCGTTTGATGAGTGATACTAGATCTTGTCCACTGACTGCCATCGGCGAGTCTCCTTGTGTCCTGCGTTACCGTTTACAGAGAGTTTGCATCGTGTCGTTGCGAGCGCGGCGTGGCAAGCTCGCAAGGCGATGTATCGAAATCACGCCGCCTGAGCGCGCACGTTGTGGCGCAGGCGATCCAGTGCGGAGCTGGTACTGCCGTCGAGCAGCTGGTCGCCAATCTGGATAACCAGGCCACCCAGGATATTCTCGTCGACCCGGGCGGTAACCACGACTTCCTTTCCGGTGAGAGCAGCCGCAAACCGGGAAATGCGATCCAGTTCGGCTTCCTCCAGGGGCACTGCCGCGGTAACTTCCACCCGTTGCCGTCCCAGATGTTCGTCCAGGAGGGCAGTGTAGGCAGCCTGTACGTCCGCCATGGCGTCCACACCGTTTCGGCTCACCAAAAGCGATACCATGTTGCGTACCAGCGGATGGACTTGGGCCAGCACTGATTCGATGGCGGTTACCTTACGCTCCGCCGAAATTTCGGCGTGTTTAAGGAACAGCGCGAACTCGTCGTCCTGGAGCACATCGGACGCCAGATGCAAGTCCTGGTCCCACTCCTCCACGAGCCCGTGCTCCAGAGCCAACTCGAAGCTGGCCTGTGCGTAGCGTTGCCCCGACAATCGTTTTGCCACGGCTGTGCTGCCTCCCTGTCCTGATTCCTGATGTAACCCGGCGCTGCGTAACCGTTTGCCGCGTAACCTTTGTTTCCCTGGCCGGTGTTTTCTGGCCGTTTGCTGCGTCGCCGGCGCCACCGGCGATAACCCGTCGGTACGGGCACCTGGTCGCCGGTGGGCGTTTTGACGATAGCCCGTCTAGCTGCGGCGGAGCGCCTGCTCGCCTTCTGCCAGTACCTGATCAATGATTTCCTGATGGGCCTGCCGGTCCACCGTGCGGCGAATAATCCGCTCGGCGGCAGTGATGGCCAGGTCGCCGAACGCGGCGCGAACCTCGTTGATGGCAGCGTCGCGCTCACGACCAATATCAGCCTGAGCCCGCTCGGTGAAGTCCACGGCGGCCTGCCGCGCACGGGCCATCTCTTCGTCGCGAAAACGGTCGGCGGCTTCCCGCGCCTGATCCAGCAGACGTTGTCCTTCACGGCGGGCTGCGTTCAGCTCCTCTTCGATTTCGGAGCGGGACGAAGCCACTTCCTCGCGGGCGCGGTCGGCGGCGGCCAGGCTGTCGCGGATGGTTTCAATCCGCCCGTCGATTGCGTTTAGCAAAGGACGGTAGGCAAATACGGCCAGCAATACCAGCAGAGCAATGTAGTTGATCAGATAACTGATCAGGGAGGGCACATTCAAGCCCAGTTCTGCCATGTTGCTACACCACCACGAAGAGCAGGATTACGGCCACGATGAGCGAGTAAATGCCCAACGCTTCCGCGAAGGCAATCGCCAGAATCATGTTGGTGGTAACGGCGCCGGCGGCTTCGGGGTTGCGCCCGATTGCGCCCATGGCTCCCGCGCCCAGGATGCCGATGCCAACACCGGGGCCAATGACGCCGATGCCGATGGCCAAACCCGCCGCCAGGAACCTGGCTCCATCGTTGGACAATGCCTGCGCGCCCACCGACAGCAGTGTCATGATCATTGAGAGGTCGATTGCCATTGTTGAGTTTCCTCCGTATCGAATGTGGCCCGGTTGAATGTGGCCCTGATTTTGCTCGCTCCGCAACCGCACTCAGTGCGCGGGAGCGGGGGATTCCCGATTGTTTTTGCTTGCCCTGCTCGCCGGTTAGTGCTCCTCGTGGCTAACTGCCACCGACAGGAATACCAGCGTCAGGCCGGCGAAGATAACCGACTGGATCAGCCCCACCAGCAGTTCGAGTCCGAACACGAACTGGGTTGCCACGAAGGGCACCAGGAAGGTAATCATCACCACCAGAATTTCACCGGCGGTCATGTTTCCGAACAGCCGGAAGGTGAACGACACAATCCGCACGAACTCGGAAATCAGCTCCAGAAAACCAACCATCACGTTGATCAGGCCCGATGGCCGCCCGCGCAGAATATCGCCAAAGGCGAAGAACTTCTTCAGGTAGCCGAAGTTGTGCGCCCGGAACCCCCAGTATTCAACGAACACGAAGGAAATCAGCGCCAACGCCAGCGGCATATTCAGGTCAGTGCCGGCCGGCCGCAGCAGGTGGGCCTCGATTACAAACCCGTGCTCGCCGGCAGCGCCAAAGCCAATGGCCTGGTAAATCGGTATCAGGAAGATGGCCAGCCAGGCGTTGAACAGCACGAAGAAGAAAATGGTAGCCACCACCGGGAATGCCTTGCGCGCCATCTCCGGCCCCAAAACCCCGGTGGCGAAGTTAAGCACCATCTCGAACAGCATCTCGACCAGCGCCTGCAACCGGCCCGGTACAACCTTGGGCTGCCGCGCTCCGCCGACAAAGAACACCAGCATCACGATACTGACCAGCCAGGCCGATATCAGCGTGTTGGTGATGGCGATGTCCATGACCCCCAGGGGTTCACCGTGATGTTCCTCGGCGCCAGCGTTGGCCGAGGCCTCGCCATGGCCGGCGTCGGCTGATTCGGCCTCGCCGTGGCCGGCGCTATTGCTGGCTTGCTCAGTTGATATTTCCAGGTCCAGAGCGGAATAGCGGGCCTCTTTCGGGAAAATCGGTTGGGGTGGCAGATGAATCTCGGGTCGGGGCACGAACGGCTGGCCGGATTCACCGCCGAACATCCGCGAGCCGACGGCTCCAACGACAAAGCCGACAATGAGCAGTACGCCCATGCCGATGCCAAAGAGCATTAGCATTCGATTACGTGACACGACTAGTTGATGCCTCCGTCGTTATCGCCCGGCGCGTCCCGTCGTCGTGACGACGGAGGCGGCGGGTTGGAACCGTAGATAGCCCGCAAAACCATCCGGTACACGCCGTAAAAGGCGACTACGCTGCCCAGCACTGTTCCCAACAGCACCAGCAACGCTACCTGACCGGTTAGCTTCCCCAGCCATACGCCTCCAATAATCCCCAGCACAATACAGATGGCAACATACCAACCTAATCCAGTGAGCCGCAGGGCGACGGGAAGCCAGGACGGCATGAGCGTTCACAAACGAACCTGTTGACAGGCGGCGAAAATAGTAGCATCGGTTTTCGGGCGTGTCAATGCGTATAATATCCAAATACGTAATCCGACAACGAAAACGCCCCGCCAGTTCTGGTATCGGGGCGTATTATCCATCGTCAAGAGGGTGTTCAGCGCAACTCCATCTACTTGCGCTCGAAGTCTTCCATATCCAACTCGTTAATCAGGTCGGTGAAGGCAGACAACTTTTGCAATTCTTCCTCGGTTACGTTGGCCTCGGCATCTTCAGTTGCGGCGCTTTCGGGCGCCAAAGGCTGTCCGGTATCCTGATCCATGGAGATTGCTGCTTTGTCCATCACTGCATCGGCAACGTAGATGGGAACTTCGGCGCGCACGGCCACGGCCATGGCGTCGCTGGGCCGGGAGTCAATTTCGTGGGTCTGGTCGCCGACTCGGATAACCACCTTGGCGTAAAAGGTTTCGTTCTCCAGGTCGTTCACCAGGATGTGCTCGAAGGAACCGCCCACCGACTTCACCAGGTCAACCAGCAGGTCGTGGGTCAATGGCCTGGGAACGGTCATTCCCTGCATCTTCACGGCAATGGCTTCGGCTTCGGTGGGGCCAATCCAGATGAGCAGGAAGAGGTTGGTTTCCAGTTCCTTCAGAACCACCACCCGTTGGTAATTCATCTGGCTGATCCGGATGCTGTCAATTACCAGTTCACGCATATCTAGCTGCATCACTCCCAGTGACCGCGTCCGCACAATGGTTGAGACGGGCCTGTAACAGAACCCGCCAATTGGCTTGAACAATTCTACACCCACTGGTAAGGGGTTGCAACCACGAACTACGCGTCACACCAGGGTCTTTCGATTCACCCTCGCCCCTGGTGGGAGAGGGCTGGGTGAGGGGTATAGCCTGCCGTGGGATATTTCCCTTCCTTACATTTTCACCCTCACCCTAACCCTCTCTCATCAAGGGAGAGGGTATTTCTTGGAAAGTCGAACCATCCGCTCCTCGCAACGACGTATGACTTACGTATTGGCGTGCGTTACGCATTGGTGTGAGCCGATTTCAGCGGAGCGCGCCTACCTGAAAACGCTGGGCTCGGCCACACCCTCCGGAGCGAAGTCCTCGGGCGATGGTATGGAGGAGTTTGCGCCGGACGCCAGCGCAGAACCGGCCAGCACATCGATGCCCTTGCGGATTGAGCCGCTGGCAGCGGTCAGGTCGCGCTCCAGGTTGCGCAAAGTACGCAGCGCGTAGGCGTCGGCATGGTTGCGGCGATTCTCAGCGTCCTGCTCGGCCTGCTGCATCATTCGACGCGCCTGGACCTCGGCCTCGCGCAGCATTTCCTCGGCCTTGCGACCCAGCTCGTGGTCGCCGAGACGGCTGCGGAACTCCTGCTCCAGGTGCTGACGGGTCTGGTGCGCCTCAGACGCCGCCGACGTCATGATCTGCTCCTTGCGGGACAGCATTTCCTCGGCGTGTCGAATTTCCTGTGGGATGGCCATGCGAAGTTGGGCCACCAGCTCGTTGAGCTTCACCTTGTCAACCATGGCGCTGTTGCTCAGCGGCACCGATTTGCTCGAATCAACCAGCAGTTCAATGCGGTCGAGGATGTTGTTGATGTCGATAATGTCCTCCTTTGTGCCGGTGGTTAGACTTGCCCTGGTCTGGCTACAAACCGGGGCTATTGAGCCGGCAGCTGGAATTTCTCGCCCAGGGCGGCGGCCACGTGGGGCAGCACCATTCCGGTGATGTCGCCGCCCAGCCGCGCCACTTCTTTGAGCAGGCTGGAACTGATCATCATGTGTTCCGCATCGCTCATCAGCGCAACCATGTCGACGTCAGGTTCCAGCCGCCGGTTCATAAAGAACATCTGGGATTCATACTCAAAATCGGGGCCGCTGCGCAGGCCGCGGATGATGGTTGCCGCGCCGGTATCCCGGGCGCATTGCACCACCAGGCCGGTAAAGGGAATCACCGCTATGTTGCCGATGTCGGCCACGGCCCGACGCATGAGGTCCACGCGTTCTGCGGTGTCGAACAGGAGGCTCTTGGACGGCGTGTCGTACACGGCGACCAGAACTCTGTCGAACAACCGTGCAGCACGACGGGCCACATCCAGGTGTCCCATCGTTACCGGATCGAAAGAACCCGGATAGAGAGCGGTTACCATTCGGCTAATCTCCTGATTCAGGTTCGTTGCCGGCCAGTCCGGATCGTGTCGGTAAGTTGTTCAGGTTCGTTGCCGGCCAGTCCGGATCGTGTCGGTAAGTTGTTCAGGTTCGTTGCCGGCCAGTCCGGATCGTGTCGGTAAGTTGTTCAGGTTCGTTGCCGGCCAGTCCGGATCGTGTCGGTAAAAGGTAACGCCGTTGTCGCCGTACCGCCGCTGGTCGTACTGTCGCAGGCAATGGATGTCCTGCGGCGCCGCTAGGCGGCTGCTGTGTCCCAGCACTACGGTGGCGTCGACGGCCAGCACGCCGGGCGCGGCCAATGCCTGCAGCACGGGAGCCAGGTCTAGCATCCGGTACGGCGGATCGAGCAGGGCCAGGTCGAAAGGTTCCTGCTGACGCGCCAGATACCGCCGGGCGTCGGCACAGTACACCTTGCTTGCGCCGGCAAAACCGGTGTAGTTCAGATTGTCCTGCAACGGGCGACACTGCCGGGCGTTCTGCTCCACAAAATCGGCCCAGGCCGCACCCCGGCTCAACGCTTCAATACCGAGGCTCCCGGTGCCCGCAAACAGGTCAACGGCGCGCCGGCCAACAACCTGGTCAGATTCCAAAATGTTAAAGATGGCGGCGCGGACCCGTTCCGTGGTGGGCCGAACGCCCGCAACCACGGCCCCCTGGAGCCGCAAGCCGCGGGCATCGCCGCCGGCAACGCGCATCGTGTTGGAATTGCGTGGGGGCATTTTATTGCGGGCAGTGGACGGGTTGCCGATTACGGCGATTGCGGGTTTTGAGGGATTTTGGATCCCGACAATCCGGGTAATTGGCATGGATGTACAGGATAAACAGGATTTTGGAGTTAGGAAAAGGGCAGTCGGACGGTTGCAGATCGGACGGTTGCAGATACGTAGGTTGCAGATACGTGGGTTGGCCGGCGCGTGGGGGCAGTATACCTTTTAGATTCGGCTATAATGCAATCCACTTGCCCGTTTGATCTGAAACCGACCACCCAAGCTAAGCCCTCCAGAGCTAAGCCCCCAGAGGTTCAGCATGACCACCGCCAAGACACCGCAATCCGCAAGGCGTTACCGACTGCCGGACCCGCCGGAAGACCCTGAAGACAAGATGACCAGCTTCGATCACCTGGCGGCCACTGGCAACGCCCACCACTTGGCCGTCCACCTGAGCAATCCCGAAACCACTCTGGTGGCTGGCGAGCATTACCTGGCGGTCAGCCCCACCAGAAACCTGGCGGGAGTCCGCTACCCCGACCTGCTGGTGGCATTTGGCGTAGACCCAGCGGCCTACAAGGCCAGCAACGCCTACGTCATCTCAGAGCAGGGGAAGCCACCGGACTTCGTGCTGGAAATCGCCTCACGGCGCACCGGACTCATAGACGTGACGGAGCAGCGGGTGGACTATGCCGCCCTGGGGATACCAGAGTATTGGCGCTTTGACGAGACGGGCCAATACCACGGCCTCCGGCTGGCCGGAGACCACTTGGTAGACGGAACTTACGAGCCCATTGCCATCGAACAGTTACCCAACGGCATTCTACAGGGCTACAGCGAGACACTGAACTTGCACATCCGGTGGGAAGCCGGCCAACTGGGGTGGTACGACCCGGCAACAGGAAACCATATCCTGACCTACGACGACCAGCGCAACCGCGCCGACACCGCCGAAGCCCGCGTACGGGAGCTGGAAGCGCAGCTCCACCGCCAGGGCCCCTGACGCCGCCCCCGACCTGACCGGGAATGCGGTATGATATTGAAAGCGCCATACTATTGAAAAGGAGCAACACAACAGCCATGTCCGACAACAGCAGGAAAATCAGCAGTCAGCTAACCCGCCGGCTGTCCGGGCGTATGCCCAACCCGGACGTTCCGCTTTCTACCCCCCCCCCCCCCGACTTTTAACAGTAAAAGAGCTGTGGGAAGTGTAGCCATGCGCCTCCCACAGCTCAGAGCGAACGTTTGGAAACACCCTTTTTTAATGCGCATCATCAAAACCAAGCGCATCAGGAACCTGGCTGCTGCTACGCTGGCAGCGGCGGTGGTAATTGTTGGAGCGCTACTGCTGGCCACCGACGGCAACGTCGCAGCCTACCAGCCCGACGGCTTGCGGATGTCAACGGCGGAAATGCCCGAGCCGCCCTGTCCCTACGGCCACGAAGACGGCTGCGAAACCGCTCCGCCGCGGCCCGCTGTTGACCCGTATTTCGCGGCCAACCCCCACGACCTGCTGCCCGACAGCCACACCCGGCAGCATCGCCTGGACCAGTCCGCCAGCATCGAATACTTCCGGCAGGAACTGGACTCCAAACGCGCCCGGGCCGGCAACGAATCTAACGCCGCCGGCGATGACCCCAACGCAGGCGTCAACGGCGTCAACTACGCCATAACCTCCGAGATAACCGGTCTCCCCTGGGCCAGAGATGGGCGAACCGCGTCCGAAAGGGTGACCCTCGGATGGTTGGGAGCATTGCAGGGATACAACCCCAGCCTGGCCAGCGCGCTGACCCGTATGCCGTTCCTGCAAGACCATACCCCCGGCGATTTCCAGGCCATCCAGACGCTGACGCTAATATCAAGAGCTGAGCCGAAAGACGCCACGTCCATAGCCACTCATACCGGATTCGCCGACGGCGGCGGCATTGACAACACCGAGGCCAAGATCATCGCCGTTATGAGCATCCCATACTTCGACGGCGACGCCGTTCTCATAGACTGGCTCGCCAAATACGGAACCGTTGAACAACGAAACACCGTCGGCCAGTACGACAACCCGCTGAATTTCTCCATAGTCAGGCTGATAACGTCCCGTCAGAACAGCAAACTGATGCAGACCGCAACATCCGCCGTCAGCGACGCCGAAACCCTGATGGGCCAGGCTTTGCCCATCGACTTCGTCGGCATACTGGTAGCAGACGTGCCCGACGCGGCGGGAGTCAACAACAGCATCAGCATCCAGGTTGACGCCGGCTTTGACGGAACTCGGTACATCGACCGTTACCGGCAGCGCACCATTGCCCACGAAATCGGCCACTACTGGTGGGGGACCGGGGTTGGCGCCCATCACGAAGATTGGATTGGAGAAGGCGCAGCCTCCTACATCGGCGCATACTCCGAATGGAGCCAATTCAATGACAAGGACGTTTATACCAACCGATACCCATGCCCCTACTACCGCACCATCGAGCACCTGCGCGCCGACAATCCAGAGTACGGAAAAAACGACGTTTCCTACGGCAGCCTGTGCAACTATTCGCTGGGCGAGCGGCTGTTCATCAATCTTGACCGCAGCATGACCAGACCACAGTTTAACGTCGCCTTCCGCAACCTGCATCGGCGCCTGTCCACCTACGAGCAGGACGAAATCGACCAGGGCCTCAACCTGCTGCGAGCGTTCTGCCCCGGATGCGCCGCCAACCCCCGAAACCTGGGCAGCGCCGGCCACACCCTGGCCCGTCGCTACGGAGAGAAAGTGCTCACCGATAGCAGTGCGCCTACCGCCTCCGTCCCCGGACTGGGCAACGTGCAGGGCAACGTGCCAATCGTTGACGTCTTCGACGAAAACCGCCAGTACGGGATAGCCCAGGTGCCAGCCAGCAGCCCCGACCAGCGCCGCTGGCTCCGAATCAACTTCAGCGGAGGCACCAATCCGCCGGCAACGGTGAAAATCCGTGTGGTTCAATACCACGAAGACCGGGAACCTTATTCCAACTCGTCCCGGGAAAAACCAGTCTTCACCCAGAACGGGCAAACTTGGTTCTACGCCTACATCGGCAGCCCACAACGGAGGGCGATAGGGCACCATTGGGTGTACATCTACAACGAGCAGGGCCAGAAAATCGCCGAAGCCGAGTACCAGGTCCTTCCTTAGCGGCTACGCTCCTTGCGCGCCCCTCCTCCGGCGGGAGAGGGGACTTCGCAGGGGGCCGTTCTCGGCGGGGTCTGCGCTTGCCGGGTTGCCGGGCCTTGTGCTACCATCGTTGCTGCCAGGCTCAACCGTGGCGGATCGTAGCGACGGTGCGCCAGAGTGGGCGCCGGCAACCCTCAGTTTTGTTGTGCCCTTACTCGTTTGAAACCCTGCCAGTCGGCAGCACATACCGACTCTGGAAAACGCAAACCCAATGAGTTTTCGCCAGACGCTGGCCGACGCGGCTCCCCCACCCGGCAGTGAAACCGCCATCACCATCGGCGTTTTCGATGGTGTCCACCGCGGACACCTGCATCTGCTGCAACGCCTCTCTCAACTGGCGCCCCAGCCCCTGGTTCCCACGGTTATCACCTTCAGCAACCACCCCGCCGAGGTGGTGAACCCGGACCGCACCGTCAACAAAATCATCACGCCCGCAGAGAAGGTCGAGCTGCTCTACAAGGCCGGTGTCGGGCAGGTCATCAGTCTGGAGTTCACCAACGAGTTGGCCAACGTGGACGCCAACGAGTTTACGGATCTGTTGGTTGATTGCCTGAAGATGCGCGGCATCGTAACTGGGCCCGACTTCGCGTTGGGGCGCAACCGCAGCGGCAATCTCGAATACCTGCGCCGGCGGGGCGCTTCCCTGGGCTTCTGGGTGGAAACCGTGCCCCCGCTGGAACTCGATGGCTCCGCCGTCCGCAGCCGCCGGGTTCGCAACGCCCTGGCCGACGGCGATGTGGACGGCGCCGAGCATCTGTTGGGCCGTCCCTACGCCACCGACGGCATTGTGGTACACGGCGCAAAGATGGGCCGGCAGCTGGGCTTCCCCACCGCCAACATCGTGCCCACCGCCAACTTTGTCATCCCCGCCGATGGGGTCTATGCCACCTACGCCACCGTGAACGGCGTGCGCCACATGGCGGCCACCAGCATCGGGGTGCGGCCTACCTTCGGACTGAGCCAGCGTCTCATCGAGGCGCACCTGCTGGACTTCTCGGATGACATCTACGATAAGTCGCTGCGCCTGGAGTTTGTGTCCCGGCTGCGCGGTCAGGAAACCTTCGACGGCATCGACGCCCTCATCACCCAGATGAACCGGGACGTGGACCTGGCCCGGGCCACCCTGACCCAGCACGACGAGCTGGAACGCAACGGAGAGATTGCCAGTGACTAGCCCCGTCCGGATTCCCGCGGATACGGCCCTCATCACCCGGCGGGGCGTGAGCCGCATCATCTCCGAGTACGAATTCGTGGCGATGCTGCACCGGGGCCGGCCGCTGCGCCTGAAGATGGGATTTGACCCCAGCCGGCCGGACATCCACCTCGGCCACGTGGTGGGGCTGCGCAAGTTGCGGCAGTTGCAGGACCTGGGGCATCAGGTAATCCTCATCGTCGGCGACTGGACGGCTCAGATTGGCGACCCCTCGGGCCGTTCCGCCACCCGCTCGATGCTCAGCCACGCCGAGGTGCTGGACAACGCCGAATCGTATCTGCGTCAGTTCTTCAAGGTGGTTGACCGCGACCGCACCCAGGTGGAATGGCAGAGCCAATGGTTCGGGGACTTCACCCTGGCCAACGTCATTGAGCTGACCAGCCGGTTTACGGTCAACCAGTTTCTGCACCGGGAGGACTTCGCCAACCGCTACTCGCAGAACCAGCCCATTGCCATTACCGAGCTGCTCTACCCGCTGCTGCAAGCCTACGACTCGGTGGCCATCGAAGCCGACGTGGAGTTCGGCGGCACCGACCAGATGTTCAACCTGCTGGTGGGCCGCGAGTTGCAGGGCATGATGGGCCAAACGCCGCAGCAGTGCTTCCTCATGCCCATCCTGGTGGGCACCGATGGCGTCCAGAAGATGAGCAAGAGCCTGGGCAACTACATTGCGCTGGAAGAATCGCCGCAGGAGATGTACGGCAAGGTAATGTCGCTGCCCGACCCCCTGATACTCCAGTATTACGAGTACCTGACCGATGTGCCCAACGCCGACCTCGCCGCCATGGGCCAGGCGATGGAGTCGGATTCCGCCAACCCGATGGATTTCAAGAAGGGGCTGGCCCGCTCCATAACGGCCACCTTCCACGACACCGCTGCCGCCAGCGGCGCCGAGGCCCAGTTTGAGCAGGTAGTGCAGCGCCGCGACCTGCCCGCTGATATTCCCGAGTGTCCGCTGGCCGACGTTGCCGAACTGAACATCAACCAGCTGCTGGTGCGCACGGAACTGGTCGCCAGCGCCAGCGAGGCCCGTCGCCTGGTGAGCCAGGGCGCGGTGGAAATCATCCACAGCAGCGGCGACCGGGCAACCGTGGCCACCGGAGCGCCGCTGCCGGCGCTGGCCGCTGGCGACGTGATTCGCGCCGGGCGTCGGCGGTTCGTGCGGCTGGTGGAGTAGGACGGCGAGCCAACTGCATCGGCTGGCGGGAATCCTGCCGGCTTGCGCTATACTGTCCGCAACGACGGATCGGTTCACCCCGAACACCGGAGGCGCCAACTATGACTACATCCAGGAAGTTGATGACCGCCGATGACCTGCTGGCGATGTCCGATGACGGCAATCGGCATGAACTCATCCAAGGAGAGCTGACAACGATGGCGCCGGCGGGAGACCGCCACGGGATAGTAGCGGATCGAACCGGACGGCGGCTCGGCAATTTTGTCGAAGCTGGCGACTTGGGCCACACGTGGGCCGCAGATACCGGATTCTGGATCGAAAGGCTCCCTGATACGGTGCGTGCTCCGGATTACGCCTTTGCCTCGCATGAACGGCGGTCCGGCCACGTTGCAGAGCGCGGCTACGCCGCAGTGATTCCCGACCTGGTTGTAGAGGTGGCTTCACCCAACGACCGGCCGCCGGAGATTGACGCCAAAACGCAAATGTGGCTGGGCGCCGGCGTCCGTCTGGTGTTGAACGTCTATCCGGAAACGCAGGAAGTGTACGCTCACCACGAGGACGGGTCGGTGCAGCAGTTCGGCGCTAACGACGTTTTGACCTGTGAGCCGGCGCTGCCCGGCTTTGCCTGCCCCGTCGCCGATATTTTCACCTACTGACTTCCGGCCCGTTGCCTAACCAACGGCAGACGGCGGGCCAACTAACTCGCCGGGCGGGAATCCGGTTGGCTTGCGCTATACTGTCCGCAACGACGGATCGGTTCACCCCGAACACCGGAGGCGCCAACTATGACTACATCCAGGAAGTTGATGACCGCCGAGGAATTGTTGGCGATGCCCGATGACGGTATGCGGCATGAGTTGGTGAGGGGGGAATTAATCACTATGCCGCCAGCAAGCGATGAGCACGGTTTTGTCGGGTATGAATTGGGGTGGCAAATCGGAACCTTCACTAGACAGCGCCTACTTGGCAGAAGCCGCATGGCAGAGACCGGGTTTTGGATTGAGCGGGACCCGGATACAGTCCGTGCGCCGGATTACGCCTTTATATCCTACGAACGTATGCCAGGCCCTCCCAGCCATCAGGGTTATTCCGAAATAATCCCCGACTTGGTTGTTGAGGTGGCTTCACCTAACGACCGGCCGCCGGACATTGACGCCAAAACGCAAATGTGGCTGGGCGCCGGCGTCCGCCTGGTGTTGAACGTGTATCCGGAAACGCGGGAAGTGTACGCTCACCACGAGGACGGGTCGGTACAACAGTTCGGCGTTAACGACGTTTTGACTTGTGAGCCGGCGCTGCCCGGTTTCGCCTGCTCCGTCGCCGATATTTTCACCTACTGACTTCCGGCCCGTTGCCTAACCGATGGCAGACGGCGGCCGGGGTATAGCAACCAACGCCATGACACCGCAGGAATTCATCGCAAAATGGCGCCGGAGCCGGGGGCAGGAATCGGCCGGGGCGCAGGAATGGTTCATTGACCTCTGCCGGGTGGTTGAGCATCCAACGCCGGCCGAGCTTGACCCCCGTCAGGAGTGGTACACCTTTGAGCGGGCGGTGCGGGAGTCATCGGGCCGCGGGGGCCGCGCCGACGTGTACAAGCGGGGCTACTTCGCCTGGGAGTTCAAGGGGCTGCACCGGGACTTGGACGAGGCGTATCGTCAGCTGCAACGCTATCGGGAAGGGCTGAGCAACCCGCCGTTGCTGGTGGTATCCGACTTCCGCACCATTCGGGTTCACACCAACTTTACCAACAAGGTGTCCCTGGTTCATGCCATCCTGCTGGACGACCTGGGCGAACCGGAACAGCTGGAGATACTGCGCAGCGTCTTTCACAACCCGGACGCGCTGGAACCGGAAATCAGCCCGGATGACATTACCAAAGCAACGGCCGACATTTTCGCCAAAATCGCCGCGTCCATGCGGAACCGGGGGATGGACTCCCTGATCGTGGCCCGGTTCCTGAACCGCCTGGTGTTCTGCTTTTTCGCCCAGGACGTAGGGTTGCTGCCCAACCGGGTGCTCTCCCAGCTTTGCGAAAACTACCACAACGACCCTGCCGAATTTAACGAAGGACTGCAAGAACTCTTCGCTCAAATGAATGAAGGCGGTCGTTTTGGTATTGACCGAATCCGCCAATTCAATGGCGATTTGTTCACAGACCCGGATACGGTCTTGATGACTGCGGGTGAGCTGGAAGGACTTTCCGAGGCGATGGAGCGGAACTGGGCGCATATTGAGCCGTCGATTTTGGGTACGCTGTTTGAGCGGGTGGTTGACCCCGACAAGCAGGGTCTCGTTGGCGCGCAATACACTTCCGAGGCTGACATCCGGTCGGTGATCGACCCGGTGATAATCAAACCGTTGCAGGCTGAGTGGTCTGAAGTTGAGCGCAAAGTAGGCGGCCTGACGCTGCTGGAAGGCCAGCACGATGAAGCCCAGGCCCGCCGGTTGCTGCAAGAATTCCAGAGCCGGCTGTCCTCGCTGAAGGTGCTGGACCCGGCCTGCGGCAGCGGCAATTTCCTCTACGTGGCCCTGCGTCAGCTGCACAACCTGGAGAAAACGGTACTGACGCTGGCCGCCGACCTGAACCTGCGGGGCTTCCTCCCGGAGGTGTCGCCGGAGCAGTGCTATGGCATCGAGATTGACGCTTACGCCAGCGACCTGGCCCGTACTTCCTTGTGGATCGGGCATCTGCAATGGCTGATTGAGAACGGCCACCAGTACAACCGGGAGCCGGTGCTGGGTTCCCTGAACACCATTGAATGCCGCGACGCATTGATCGAATTCATCGATTATTGGCCCGCAGGCGATGCCATATTGGGGACGGATTTGTCCCGGCATTCCGCGTACAGTGACGAAGACCGGCAGGAGTTGCTGGCGATTGGGGAATCGCTATGGCCGGAAGGGGATGCCCTATTCGGTCACCCGAAACTCTACCGCGAGGCGCGTTGGCCGGCGGCGGATTACATTGTGGGCAACCCGCCGTTCCTGGGCCATTTCCCGTTCCGGGAACAGCTGGGCGATGAATACGTCAACGCAGTCTACGATTTGTACGGCGACCGCATACCCAACTCCAGCGACCTCTGCTGCTATTGGTTCGAGAAAACGCGGGCGCACATTGAGGAGGGCAAGGTACGCCGGGCCGGCCTGCTGGCAACGCAGGCGATACGATTCCAGTCCAACCGGCCCGTGCTGGCCAATATCAAAGGGAGCGGCGATATTTTCAACGCCGTTTCCGACCAGGATTGGGTGCTGGACGGCGCCAGCGTGCATATCTCAATCATCTGTTTTGACGACGGCAGCCAGACTACCCGCATTCTGGACGGCGAGCGCGTGAACAACATCAACTCTGATTTAACCGGCGGGGCGGATTTGACGCAGGCCAAAACGCTGGCCGAGAACGCCGATCTCAGCTTTATGGGCGACATCAAGGTTGGACCATTCGAGATTACCAACGAAGTTGCCCAAGAGATGCTGCGTCAGCCCAATCCCCACGGCAAGCCCAACAGCGACGTCATCAAGCGCTGGATGATTGGCCGGGACATTAATCAGGTATCACGCGGTATGTGGATAATTGACTTTGGCACCGCTATGTCAGAGGCGGACGCCGCCCTATATGAGTCTCCGTTTGAGTACCTTGTTGCCAATGTAAAACCGGGTCGTGATAACAACCGGGATGAACGGTTTAGAAACTATTGGTGGCTGCATGGTCGCCCGCGCATTGAGATGCGAGAAGCGTTGACTGGATTGCCTCGCTATATCGGAACCAGCATGGTGTCCCGCCACCGGATGTTTTCCTACATTGACGGCAATGTACTCCCGGACGCCACCATCATTGTCTTCCCCCGCGACGACGATTATTTCTTCGGCGTGCTGCACAGCCGGACACACGGGCTTTGGGCAGCGGCGATGGGCACTCAATTGGAAGACAGACCGCGTTACACCCCCACTACGTGCTTCGAGACGTTTCCGTTTCCGACGCCTACCGACGAGCAGCGGGCGGCCATCGCCACGGCCGCCGCCGAACTGAACGGGCTGCGGGAGAACTGGCTGAACCCGGTGGATATGTTCGGCGGCCCGGCGCTGAACGCCGACCAACTGCGCCGCCGCACGCTGACCAACCTGTACAACGACTACCCCACCTGGCTGTCCAACGCCCACCGTCTGCTGGATGCGGCGGTGGCTGATGCCTATGGGTGGCCGGCGGATTTGGGCGACGGGGAGATACTGGAGCGGCTGCTGGCGCTGAATTTGGAGCGGGCGGGGGCGGGATAGCAGCTAGTCAATAATCACAGCCGGTTGGATGCGCCAACTTGCGTTGACGGTGGGAAGGTGCGGAGGCTATGCTTGGGGCATGGAAGTTTGTCCGGTCTTCATTGATGAAACTGGTATTCTTTCCGGTTCTCGCCAGCAGCAGCCAGTCTATGGCATCGGAGCGCTGGTCGTCCCGGACACCGGGGACATAACCAATAGCTTGTATCGTTTGCACTTCAACTTCAGTGCCGACAGGATGGCCGAGCGCCAGAGGATTCGCAAAGACATTCAGTCGCGCGGCGAGTCGCTGACGTTACGAGAAGTTGATAGTTTGATGCATTCAACCCGTCATCACGAGTACAAGTTCAGCGAAGTTACCCGTTTCAACCTTCAGCAATACATCGACCTGCTCAATCTCTACTTTACTTACCCTGAGACGCAGTTCCATGCACTGATACTGAACCGGCTTGACCCTGACTATAGCTTGTCGCGCTGGGATGGCGACGTTTGGCGAGCATACACAGATTTGGCTTGCGAGCTACTGAAACAGCAGTTGGACCGGGATGTATTCGCGATCGTGGATTTGCAGGACAAGCCGGACAAATCGCCCGTGCATATAGAAGATATGCTAGGCTCGGCGCTGCGGGTAAAGGGCTGCCTGCGCGCAACATCCGATATGTCCGTCTATTTGCAACTGGTGGACGTGCTGCTGGGTTGCGTGCAATTCGACTGGAAGGATGCAAGGGGTTACTACGGAACATCATCGCGACGGGCTGGGGAGAAACGGGAGTTGGTCAACTTTGTGAAAAGCCGACTGAGACTGCGCCCGGATGAGCGGTTGCTCACGGACGGGGATGCGTCGCGGAAATGGGACGAACCGTCGCTGTTTACGGTGCGCCGGGGGAATTGGCAGTCTAGCTAGTCGTAGTAAAAAGCAGAAGCGCGGCTATGTCCGGCGCCTGTCCCTCAGGCAGGACGGCGTTCCCCGGCCACTCCGCGCTTATACGTATAATATACCCATTTGGGTATGGTTTCAAGGATTTTTGATCCGCGGCCTGCGCTATACTATCCTCGATGACGGGCCGGTCCACCCCGAAACCGGGAGAGCCTCGCTATGACCACATCCAAAAAACTGATTACAGCCGACGACCTGCTGGCGCTGCCCGATGACGGCCGGCGGTATGAGTTGGTGCGAGGAGAACTAGTTGAAATGGCGCCGGGAAGTGATGAGCACGGTTTCGCGGGAAGTGAACTTTCATGGCGACTCGGAGCATTCGTTAGCCAACACCGGCTCGGCACCAGTCGCATCGCCGAAACCGGCTTCTGGATTGAGCGGAATCCGGATACAATCCGCGCGCCGGATTACGCCTTCATATCCTATGACCGTATGCCAAACCGTCCCAGCCATCGAGGCTACGCACAAGTTGTCCCGGACTTGGTGGTTGAAGTAGCTTCACCTAACGACCGGCAGCCGGAGATAGACGCTAAAACGCAAATGTGGCTGGATGCCGGCGTCGGCCTGGTGTTGAACGTCTATCCCGAAACGCAGACAGTGTACACTCGCCACGATGACGGGTCGGTGCGGCGGTTCGGCCCTGACGACATTTTGACTTGCGACCCAGTATTGACCGGCTTCACCTGCCCGGTGGCCGATATTTTCGCCTTTTGACCATCCCCCATCCGTGATAGGAGTTTTCAGTGGTTCTCTCCAATGATAATAATGCCTTTCGGCAGCGCGCCGCCGCCAGTAAGCGCAAGTAGTCTTATAAGACGCTGAGCCGGATTCCGGTGGAGCCAGTGTATGGGCCGGGGGATGTTGCCGGTAGTGATTATGCGCGGGAGGTGGGGCTGCCGGGGGAATTGCAGTCTAGCCAGTCGGAGTAAAAAGCAGAAGTGCAGCTATGTCCGGCGCCTGTCCCTTAGGCGGGACGGCGTTCCCCGATCACTCCGCGCTTGATTTATTATACTTCCGTCAATAAAGCGAATGTCCAGGATTGGGGTGGAGAAATGACTATACTGGCTGAGCGCAGGTTTCCGGAGCTCCGGGACAATCTGAGTGAGATGCGGGGCCTGGAACCCGGTTGGTATGACGGCACGGCCGGAAATCCGATACCGGATGAACAGCTGGACTGGCTTATCAACTGTTTTGAGACCCATTGGCCCGACAGAGCTCCTCTACCCGACTTCGCCCCCCTCCCCGATGGAACCCTTTCCGGCGACTGGCGTATCGGCAATCATTGCGTCAACATCACGATTGACCTGGCAGCCGGGCACGGCGACCTGGTTCACTTTATCTGGCCGGATTCGGACAACTACGACGGCGCCAATTTTGACCTGGACACTCCGGCCGGATGGGATAATCTGGCCAGCCTGATTAATCATTGCCAGAATCCCCAGCAATGAACGACAGAACCGAGCTGCACCGTCAAATCCACCCGAACCATCGTAGGCCTGACGGCGGCCTGCGTTCCCCCGCATTCAAACCCAATCAATTGGACAACTTTCGCCTGTCGGTACACGATGGAGACCGAATAACTCCCCGGCAAGCGTGGCTACGATATGTCAGGCGCTATGGTATCCAACGGTCCAGCGCGGTCGCCTCGGCTACTGTAGCGGAATGCGTTCTGGAGGGTTTATCCGCTGCTGCGGAGAAACGAGAAGGTGACCCAGAGCACGCAGTCATCGTATTTCCTTCCAGTCTTGACGACCGTGGCCTCAGAGCCAAGGCTCTGGCGTTGATCGTCCACGCTGAGCGGAGAATCTGGGAGCCGGGAGAAGACGATCTCACCGGCGTCAATGTGCCAGTGGATGACGTACTGCCATAAATTGGCGCCGTAAAACAGTCAGTAGAGTCCGGGTAACTGTTCAGGGTTGAGGGGAAGTGAGTAATTGTCGGCAGGCGGTGAGGGGGTTCAAGCCCTGGGCCCGCCAGGTGCCGAAGATTGACGCCAGCGTCATCCTGGTTGCAGTGCCTTGGTTTGAGCGCGTGCCACCACTGATCTTCCGGCTGACCACTACCGGGCGCAGGCTGCGCTCGGCGGCGTTATTGTCCGGCGGCGCTGCCGGTTCAGCCACGAAGACGAAGAGCTCTTTGACGTGGCGTTCAATGCGTCGGCATAGCTTGGCCTGGGTTGCCGATGGGTCGTCGAGGAATGGCTGGCAGATGGCGAGCAGTCGTTGTTCCAGGGCCAGCTGGGTCGCCCGCCGTCGCAGCAGCGACGGGTGCGTGAAGGCCTTGGCCTGGACATAGAGTTGGTGTACGGCGTCGGCCCACTGTGCCAGTGGCGCGTCATCAGGGTAGAGAGTACGCCGGTCGTGGATGTCCCGCAGCAGGTGAGCCCAGCAGCGTTGCTTGGGGCCGTCGTAGTGGTGGTAGGCGGCGTAGAAATCGCTGACCAGCACACCGTAGAACTCCTCGCCCAGGACTTCATCCACCACCGCCTTGCCCCGACCCCGTCGCAGGAAGTACCGCTCGGTGGGAGTGCTGAAGGTCCAGACGTAGCCGTTGTTGCCGTTCTCCCGCCAACCCGTTTCGTCGGCATGCACCACCGGACTGCCTCGGATCCGTTCCACTATATCGGCCATCACAACGTGAGCCTGCTGAGCCACCCGCTTCGTGGCGTCCGCGATGGCGCCCGTGCTGAGGCGCAGCCCATGCACGGCGCCCAGATACCACTGGATGGTGCGGAAGGGCAGCCGGGCCTCCTCCCGCAGGGCGGCAATCAGGCTCATTACATTGACCCCCAGACGCTGCCGCCCCAGCGCCACGCCGTCCAGTTGCGCCGGTGGCACACAGCGGCGTCGGCAGCCCGGGCAGGTGCGGGCGATGTAAGCGTGCTCGGTAATCTGCACCGGAACTTGGGGCAGGTCAATCACTTCCCGAGTGCGCTGGGTCCAGCCGCCGGCCAGCTGAGTTCCGCAGTCGGGGCACTGTTCCAACGCGTGCTCCACCCGCTGGGTCGGCGTCATGCGGGTGCGGGCGAACCCGTGGGGACGGCGCTGGCGTGGCCCTTTGGGCTGAGCCGGTTTCCGGTCGGCTTTGGGCTTCAGACCGGGCATCCGACCCGAGCCGCTGGGTTTGGCCGGCCCCTCCAATTGGCCAATCCGTTTCTCCAACCGCTCGATGATCGCCTGTTGCCGGACGATAATGGCTTGCTGCCGGACAATGCTGGCAATCAGGACATCCCGGTCGGCAGTCTTGAGGTCAATTTCCGTATCCATACCCACTATATGACACAACCACCACCAGCAGCGCAAGGCTCCCAGAACCCCTTTCGGCCAATCCACCTCACCAACTCTGAACAGTTACGAGTCCGGACGGTTATTGACCAAATATCCCAACCATATCATTATGGGTATCGACATCCACGACTGACAGGAGTTTACCCGTGGTTCTTTCTGACGATAACGACCAGTTGCAACAACGCGCCGATGCCTGGCGAGCGCGCGCCGCCGAAGCGCCCCAACGCAAGCGCGCCTACAAAACGTTGAGCCAGATTCCGGTGGAGCCGGTGTACGGCCCCACGGATGTTGCCGACAGCGACTATCTGCGCGACGTTGGGCTGCCGGGCGAGTATCCCTATCTGCGGGGAGTGCATCCGACGGGCTACCGTTCCCGGCTGTGGACGATGCGGATGTTCGCCGGCTTTGGCGAGCCGGCGGAGACCAACGAGCGGTTCCGTTTCCTGATGGATCAGGGGGAAACCGGCCTGAGCGTGGCTTTCGATATGCCCACGCTGTACGGTTACGACCACGACGACGAGCGGGCGCGGGGTGAGTTTGGCAAGTGCGGCGTGGCCGTGTCCTGCCTGGAGGATATGCAATCCGTCTTCGACGCCATTCCGCTGGATCAGGTAACCACCTCAATGACCATCAACAGCCCGGCGGCCATCATCTGGGCCATGTACATCGCCGCCGCCGAGCGTCAGGGCGCATCAATCGCAGCGCTGGGCGGCACGCTCCAGAACGACATTCTGAAAGAGTATATCGCCCAGAACGAGTACATCTTCCCGCCGAATCCGTCCATGCGCCTGGTGGTCGATACGGTTGAATTCGCCACCAAGCACATGCCCCGGTTCAACCCCATCAGCATCAGCGGCTACCACATCCGCGAGGCCGGCAGCAACGCGGTGCAGGAGCTGGCTTTTACACTGGTGGACGGCTTCGAGTACGTGCGCCACTGCGTGGAACGGGGCCTGGCGGTGGACGACTTTGCCCCCCGGCTCAGTTTCTTCTTCAACGTCCACAACGACTTTTTCGAGGAGATTGCCAAGTTCCGGTCGGCGCGACGCATCTGGGCGCGGGAAATGCGCGAGACCTTCGGCGCCGAAAACGAGCGCTCCGGCTGGCTGCGTTTCCACGCCCAGACCTCCGGCGCGTCGCTGACGGCGCAGCAGCCGGAGAACAATGTGGTGCGGGTGTCGTTGCAGGCTCTGGCCGCGGTGCTGGGCGGCTGCCAGTCGCTGCACACCAATGGCAAGGACGAAGCCTGGGCGTTGCCATCCGCCGAGGCGGCCCTCCAGGCGTTGCGCACCCAGCAGATTATTGCCCACGAAACCGGCGTCGTTGACACGGTGGACCCGCTGGGCGGCAGTTACTACGTGGAAACGCTGACCAACCAGGTTGAGGCCGGCGCTTACGACTATTTCGAGCGCATCGACCGGCAGGGTGGCGTGATTCCGGCGCTGGAGTCGGGGTTCTTCCAGCGCGAGATTGCCGACGCCGCCTACCTGTATCAGCAGGAAGAAGACCGTCAGGAACGCCTTACCGTGGGTGTCAACGCATTTACGGCCAGCGACGAGAGCCTGTCAATCCCCATCCTGCGGGTGGACGAGGCCGGAGAACAGCGGCACATCGCCCATCTGAACGAGATTCGCCGGCGACGGGACAACCGGGAGTTGGCGGTACGCCTGCGCGCCCTGGAATCCGCCGCCCGGCAAAGCGGCAGCGACGCCAATCTGATGTACCCCCTCATCGAAGCCGTGAAAGCCGAGGCTACGCTGGGCGAGATGATGGGCGTGTTCCGGGACGTGTTCGGCGAATACCAGCCCACCTGGGGATTTTAACCCGGAGACGCCCAGGCGCAGACACATCGCACTGACCCGGAGCCTGCCATGGTAACCGCAAAGCCGAAAGGCACCTACACCATCGCCGACTATTTCGCCACGCCGGAAGGCGAGCGTTGGGAGCTGATTGACGGAGTTTTATATCAGATGGCCGCAGCGCCCAATCGTAAACATCAGGACGCGTCGGAAAATATTGGCCGTTGCTTTGCCGACCACATCCGTCCACGCCGCCTGGGACTGGTGTACCGCGCGCCGTTTGCCGTCCTGCTACCCGGCGAATCTGCCGTTGAGCCGGATTTGTTTTTCGTCAGCATGGCGCGTGAACGCATCCTGGCCGATCGGGGATGCGAGGGGCCGCCGGATTTGGTGGTGGAAATCCTGTCGCCATCCAACCGGGCTCACGACCTGGAACGAAAGCGGGAACTGTACGCCCGGCACGGTATACCCGTGTACTGGATGACCGACTGCGATGCCGAAACTCTGCTGGCTCTCACCGATCCGGCGACCGTCGACGGCTTGGGCGTGTACACGATGCAAAGGCTGTACACTGTCGGCGACATCATCACCACGACGGTTATCCCCGGGCTGGCGATTACCGTGGCGGAGCTATTTGCCAATCCGTGGTAAGGAAGCCAACTATGGCAACGGCAAAGCCGAAGGGCAAGTACACAAGTGACGACTACTTCGCTACGCCGGAAGGGGACGGGGAACATTGGGAACTGATAGATGGAGTGCTGTCCCACACGACAAAAACGCGTGGCACTCGTCATCAGGAAGTCGTCGGCAACTTGCTGTTTTGGATTTGTCGGCATCGCTGGACTCGCAAATTTGGAGAGTTGCTACTTGGCCCGTTTGCCGTCGTGCTGTCAAATCGAGACGTAGTTGAGCCGGATCTGCTGTTTATCAGCGCAACACGACGGCACATCATCAGCAAGCGCGCTTGCGAGGGAGCGCCGGACCTGATAGCGGAAATCCTGTCGCGCTTTCAGCCCGCCCACACGGAGCGCGACCAATTCGTGAAGAGGGAACTATATGCCCGGCACGGGGTACCGGAATACTGGATACTGTCGCCGTATGCGGAAACCGTGCTGGTGCTCTCCAAACCCGTCATACGCGCCGGCGTGGGTGAGTACACTTCGGAGCATCTGTATCGCGTCGGAGATACTCTCACCACCGCCGCTATTCCAAGTTTGGCGATTCCAGTGGCGCTGATTTACGCCGACCTGCGGCGAAGGATGAAGCTGCGGTAAGCGCACACCAGCTAGGCACTGTTCAGTAGTTTTTGGTAAGACTCACGGGCTTCTGCAAAAACCTGCTCTGGATTGCGCACGTACTCATTCCAAATCTCTTTGGTTAATTGCGCAAAGTTGCATAGCCCTCTGGATGCCAATGGATCCAAGCTATCGAAATTCCCCTTGCGCATTATCACAGCAGCTTTTGTTCGCCCCATAGCAGCCGCCAACCTTTCGGTATCTGGATGAGTCTGAAATTGACGCCCATACTCTAACTTGGCGTAAAGCACGGCCAAATCCTGATCACGAGTCCATCTGTTCGATGCCATTAGAACAGCCTCATATCAAAAAGGGGCGGGTTTCAAACCCGCCCCTAGACGTTCCGGGTTAGCGCCCATGCACCGCTAGGCGCGGCTTTCGGCCTTGGCCTGCTTCGCAACGTCGATGACGCGCTGCTCAATATTTTGGGGCACCTGTTCGTAGTGGTCGAACTCGAAGCGGTAGGAACCGCGGCCGCCGGTGAGCGAACGCAAGTCCTGGGAATAACGCTGCACTTCGGCGTGGGGAACCTCGGCCTCGATAACGGTGTAGCGCGTTTCGGGGATCATGCCCAGAATACGGCCGCGCTTGCTGTTGAGGTCGCTGATGATGTCGCCGGTATAGTTTTCCGGGACGGTTACGTACAGCCTGACCACCGGCTCCAGCAGCACCGGCGCAGCCTTGGACATACCCTGGCGCAGCGCCTGGCTGCCGGCAATTTCAAAGGCGATGGGTTTCCCGTCCACCGGGTGGGTGCTGCCGTCGTAAATGATGGCCTTCATGTCGACCACCGGGAAGCCGGCCAGCACGCCTTCCTTCAGAGTGTTGACGACGCCCTTTTCCACCGCCGGGATTAGCTCCCGCGGCACACGTCCGCCAACTACTTCGTTGCCAAACTCAAAACCTTCGTCCCGATTCTTGGGTTCCAGGCGCAGAACCACGTGGCCGTACTGCCCGCTGCCGCCGGTCTGTTTCTTGTGGCGGTATTCCGAACTGGTAATCTGCGTGATGGTTTCACGGTAGGGCACCACCGGCAGGCGCACGTTGAGGCTGGTGCCAAATTTGCGTTTGATGCGATCCAGTGCGACTTCGATCTGAACCTCGCCGAGGCCGGTCAGCAGGCTTTCGCTGGTTTCCGGGTTGCGGGTGAACCGCAGGCTGGGGTCATCCTCCACGATGCGGGCCAGCGAGGTGGACATCTTGTCCAGGTCGGCCTGCGTGGCCGGATACACCGCCAGGGAATAGAAGCCGTGGGTGAAATCAATGCCGTCCAGCGTTACACGGTTGTCGTTGGCGCAAAGGGTGTCACCGGTGAGCGTGGAGCTCAACTTGCCAACCGCTCCGATGTCGCCGGCCACAATTTCGGATACGTTTTCCTGGCTGTTGCCCTGGGGGAAGTACAACTGGCTGAGGCGTTCGGACTGGTTCTTGTTGGGGTTGTGCACTTCGCCGTTGGACCTGGCCGTGCCGCGATACACGCGGAACATGGACAACTTGCCGACAAACGGGTCGGCGGTGGTCTTGAACACCAGCGCGGCCAGCGGGCCCGACGCATCGACTTCGATGTCCGCATTACCCGAGTCCGCATTACCCGACGATTGCGGGAAATCCGCCGGTGACGGCAGGAAGTCGTGCATCATCTGCACCAGTTCGGCGACTCCGATATTCTGGGTTGCCGAGGTAACCAGGATGGGCGCCAGCGCTCCGTCGCAGATGGCCTTCCGGGCGCCGGCAGTTACTTCCGCGGCGGTAATCTCCTCGCCTTCCAGGTACTTGTCGGCCAAAGCATCGTCGGACTCGGCGACTGCTTCGATCAGCCGCTCGCGGGCGGAATCGAAGTCGCCCACCAGTTCGTCGGGCATATCGGCCGGTGGGTCAATTACGCTGACCAACCCGGTGAAGGATTGGGCTTCGCCGATGGGAAGCTGGAAGGGCACACACCTGTTGCCGAAAACCGACTGGATTTCCTGCACACACCGCTCAAAACTGGCGTTTTCCCGATCCATCTTGTTGAGGACGAAGGCGACGGGCAAACCGCGGCCTTGCGCCATATCCCAGGCTCGTTCGGTGCCAACGTCCACGCCGGTCGGCGCCGCGATCACAATTACCGCCGACTCCACGACCCGCACGGCGGCGATTGCCTCGCCGAGGAACTCGTCATAGCCGGGGGTGTCCAGCAGGTTCAGCTTGTTATCGCCGTCGGTAACGCGCAGCAGGCTGGTTTGCACACTGGCCGAGCGTTTGGCCTCTTCGGGTTCGTAGTCAGATGCGGTATTGCCGTCCTCCACCCGTCCAATGCGGGTTGTGACCTTGGCATTGTAGAGAATGATTTCGGCAAGGGTGGTCTTGCCGGCGCCGCTATGAGACATCAGCGCAATGTTTCGGATGGTGCTGGCGGATACGGCCATCGTGTTACCCCTTTGCGTATGCCTGAAATGGGTTGGATTGCGTGTTGGGTTGCGTGATTGTAACGAAATCGGGCCGCCTGTTGCAACCTGGCACAGTCAACGATACAATCAAAGGCCAGCGACCGGCAGTGAGCCGCTCCTTCAGCGACTCCCCCTTCGGGGCCGGCCGCTCTTTTGCTGCCTAGATAAGACTGCGTCTTGTTGAAGGGTAGCCGGGGTCGTCGGGCAGGCCAGTTTCGCGAGCAGCGGCGTTGGCCAACTGGTCGCACAGTTCGTTATCGGGGTTGCCGCTGTGCCCCCGCACCCACCGGAATTCCACCGCTTGCCGCTCGCACACATCCAGCAGGCGCTGCCATAGGTCAGGATTTACCGCTGCTTCCTTTTTGTTGCGCATCCAGCCGTTGCTGCGCCAGCGGGTTGCCCAACCCTTGCTGATGGCGTCCACCACGTAGCGGGAATCCGAGTGCAAAACGACTTTGCAGGGCCGATTCAACGCCTCCAGGCCGACAATGGCCGCCAGCAACTCCATGCGGTTGTTGGTAGTCAGCGCGTAGCCGGCCGAAAACTGCTGGCGCCGGCCGTTGTAGTCCAGCACGACTCCGTAACCACCGGGGCCGGGGTTGCCGATGCAGGAGCCGTCGGTGTGGATGGTGACAGTTTGCAGGTTCGGCATGGTTAGCGCTGCGGGTTTTCGGATGAGTCCGGGGATGCCGGGGCTTGCTGGGCGAGCTGAGCTTCCAGTTCGCGGATTCGGGCGGCCTGCTCTGCGTTCTGCCGGTTGGCTTCCTCCAGAGCATCCGAGGCTTCCTCAAGAGCATCCTCGGCTTCATCCAGGTTGCGCAGCCAGGTTCCGGCAGCCGGGTCGTACAGACGCAGCTGCAAGCCGGGGAGTACGCAAATGTCCAGGCCCAGGACATCGCTGTGGCCGCGCAGTATATTGCTGGCGTCTTCGGCAATCGCGATGGGTTCGTAGTGTCCGGCCGGGGAGAGACGTTCCCCCTCCAGCGGCGGGGTATAGAACTCCTCGGTAGGGTCAAAGCGCCAATATTCGGTTACTCCCAGCGCCGCGTAGATTTCGGTTTTCTCCGTGATGTCTTTCAAGTAAGTGCGCGGAGAGGCTATTTCCATCACAAAATCGGGCGCTTTGCCGCCCTCCCTCCAGACGATGTAGGAACGCCGCCAGTGGTCATCTGCTCCAATCACGACGAATACGTCCGGCGCCACGCTGAAGGAGCTGTCGTTCATCCGGTAATACACCAGCATATCGCCGGACACGTACACGTCAGGATGATTGCGGTAGTAGCGACGCAGGGCATGAACGGTTCCGGTAGCCGGGTAGTACTGGAAATCGCTGTCTGCCAATGGTTCACCGTCCGAGTCGGGGTAGTAAACGTCAGGGTCGTCTTCCGAGAGCGGGCGGTCAAGGCCGCTGCGGATAAACTTGGCTATCTTTTCGCTCCGCTGCCGCCGGACGTCCGGTGTCAAGTTGGTGGTCATTGGGGGTTCCTCCGTAGGCTACCGCTCAGGGTGCCGGGCTACGCGCTGCATAATGGTGCGGGTCAGGCCAACGCACTTGTGCCGTACCTTCTCCGTCCATTCGTCCTGCACCGCCGCCTTCCAGGGTGCAGAGTCGATAACGTCGGGGCTGTCGATTTCGTACAGCGCCAGGTAGCGGGGGAACCCGTCGGCGTTGGTCGTCTCCATGCGGTAGCGGTAAGCATTGCGCACGCCTTCGACCTTGCGCAGCCCGGGCAGATGCACCGTATCGTACAGTCGATTGAACTCGCTTTCGTCGGCGGCGGGGATGTCGGTCTGCACCATGAAAACGTAGTCGGCGGCGGCCGGCGGACCTCCCACCTCCTCTGCGATGCGACGCAGCACGGTATGGGTGCGATTGGAGGCCTGGGGCCGGATTTTTTCGATCCAGTCGCCCTTGGCCGACTCCACCTGCCAACCGTCCGATTCAGGGACGCCCGGATCGTCCATCTCGTATAGAGCCGCATACCTGGCCACCTGCCTGGCATCAGTGGATTCAAGCCGGTAGCGCGTGCAGGAGTGGACGCCGGCAGCGTTGCAGATGTATTTGGCGTGTTCGGTGTCGTACACGCGATTGAACTCATCCTCCCAATTGGCGGGAATATCCATTTGCACGAGGTAGGCGAAGTCGGGCATTTTGGTGCCTCCTAATGATTGTGTTGATGGCGGGTTGTCGGGATGTCAGTCGCCGCGGAGGGCGGTAAGGATGTGAATGGCAAGGTCGCGGCGGAGGTCGTCCGTGGTTTGGTTGAAGGTATCAATGGCTTCTTCAACATCAAAGATGAGTTCGCTGACGTTAGTTGCAAAGAATTCGCTGTGGGGGTCGTAGTCGGCTAAATGCCGTTCACGTTGGACGGCGGCGAAGAGGACGCCGAATTCGTGAATTGCGCTGGGAAATTTGTTGCCCAGGCTGGCGCTAATTAGTTTGTTCCGAGCCGGCCGGTGGTCTATCGCGCGGTAGGTTTGCTGCCAAGCCCAACGCTGTTGGTCGGGCGGCGATGCACCAATCAGCGTGTTAGCGTTGCTCAACATCAAGGTGTGGAACATGGCGTAATAAGTACAACTGATGGCGCGCCGCAGCTCGGTCTGAGTAGCCGGATTTACCCCACCGTCGATAACCCCGTTAGCCAGAGCGCGGGCGACCGCGATCAGTTCGGATGGATGCACTTGAGCACTCTCTCGTGGTTGAGGTCCCAGTCCCATTTTTCCACGTACATATGGTGGAGGTCGAGGTCTGGGGCGATACCGATGGCATCCAGCTGGGGCCTGATGTCCAGGGGGAGGCCAATGGTACGCGAATGGTCTATGTAGCTGCGGTCGCCTTCCCACACGATGTACACGTGCAGGTAATCCTCGCCGTACCAGTCATCGTGGAGCTGGCGGACTATGATGGGGCCAAAGTGGAGGTTGGGCTGGAACCACCCGTTGAGGGTGTCGCCGATGATGGCGGCAACCTGCTCGACGGTGTCTTTGGTGATAGTGGCCATGGCTAGCGGCTCCTCGATAGTGCTTACCCGGTCCGATGTTATAATCCCGACCGGCCTTGCCAACAGCAAATGCCGACCGTGCTTCATTTTTACCCTGTCACAAGCCATCATGCAAACCAACGCCACCGAACAACGGCAAATTGCGGCGTTGGAGAGATTTGCCGCAACGGGCTTGACCGAATTGGAGCGACTGCTCGCCAGGGAGAAGCAGGCACAGATTGCAGCGTTGGAGCGGTTTGCAGCCGACCCCGGCTTGACAAGGCTGCTGGAACTGGCCGAAGAACAGCGTACCGAGTTCGACGCCATTGATTTCCTGGGGCTATCGGATGATGAAGAGTTTCATTCCAACTTTCTGGCCTGGTTGCTGAACCCGAGGCAAAACCACGTATTATGCGATTACTTTCTCCGGGGTTTTCTGCTCCTAACCGGAGCGCATACCGAAGTTGGCGCCGACGACTGGTTGGGGACGAGCGTGCATCGGGAATGGCGTAACGAAGTGGATGGACAGCCAGGATAAGGGGTTACGGCGTCCTTCGACAGGATCAGGATGAGCGGGGTTGGTAGTGCGGGATGAGCGCGAGGGTGCTGGCGGAGCGTTACAAATGCACAATGCTCAGCGGCTGGCCCCAGGCTGCTGCGAGGTGTTCCAGGGCGAGGCGGCGGTGGCATTGTACGGCGGTGGGTTCGGCGCAGAGTAGCACGGTGGGGGTGGCGAAATCCTGCGGGGATAGGACCAGCTCCGGCCGCCGCTGCGCCATGATGCCGGCGTAGGTTTGTTCGTACTGCTGCCAGGTGATGCGTTTTCCGCGCCAGTCGTCCAGCAACTCCGGCGTAGGCGACAACAGGGGCCGGTGCATATATTCGATGCCGCACAACTGCTCCAGAAACCAGGGCAAATCCTGCCGCCGGGCGAAGATGGCCATTTGCGATGTATTCCGCAGGCGCACGTCAATCAGCCGCTTGACCCCGGCGTTCCGCAACGTCTCGAAGAAGTCCTCGGCGGTGCGGCGGGTGAAGCCGATGGTGTAGACGGTAGGCACTGGCGAATTCAACGGGCGCGGAAACTGTCAGTAGGTCATCGCGTCCGGTGTGCCGTCCGGCAGCTCCACCTGTAGGGCTTGCAGGCTGTGGGCCAAGCCATGATAGTAGGCGACGACGACCAGCATATCCACGATGCCGGCATCCCCGATGATGCCACGCACTGCCTCGAAAGTAGCGTCGGCAACGCGATGCTGGCGCAGCAGCTCGATAACAAACTGGGATACCGCAGCATCATCGCCGGACAAACCGGCGGGCGACCGGTACTCGTGGATGGCCGCGATTTCAGAATCGGTAAGGCCAGCATTGCGGGCGGCGGGCTGGTTCACCGTCCAGACGTAGTGTCCGCAGGCCTCGCGCGCCGCCGTGAGGACGGCGACAGCCTTGACGCGGGGCGGCAACGGAGTTTCAAAGCGTACATAGCCGCCCAGGTGAGCGAAGTTGCTGGATGCCTGGGGGTTGTTGAGCAGGGCAGCGTAGTTGCGCTGCACACCGCCTCGGGAAGTTTCGATCTCATCCCAAACCGCCTGGCCGGCGGCATCCATATTTTCACGGGTGGCAAAAGGTACACGGGCCATTGGTGTTGCCTCCTGACGGCGCTTTCCTAAGATGTCACTTACTAACTGAACAGGATAACTACGCAAATCCCAGCGATGAAAAGTGTGCTGAAAAAGTTCATCGCAAAACGATGGATCAACTCAAATGTTTCTTCGAAATTTCCCGTCTTCTCCTCGCCTGAAGTTTGTTCTTCCGAAGATGAAGTTACTTTGTCAGGCATATGATATGCCTCCAATGTGAAGGCTGGCGACAATGCTTGAATTGCCGCCAGCAGAATACTCGCTTCCGTTAGCGAACTAGCCGCCGTTCTGGCCCCAGAGTTCTTCCAGAACCGCGCCCGGAGACATGGGCAGCGATCCCATGCGCACGCCCAGGGCATCGTGAATCGCGTTGGCGATGGCAGCCATCGGAGGAACAATGGGCACCTCACCGACGCCGCGCACGCCATACGGATGGCCAGGGTTTGCCTTTTCCACGATGACGGTTTCAATCATCGGCAGGTCCAGGCTGGTCGGCATCCGATAGTCCAGGAAGCTGGAGTTTGCCATGTTGCCGTCGTCGTTCATAAAATATTCTTCGTTGAGGGCCCAGCCGATGCCCTGCACTGCGCCGCCCTGCATCTGCCCTTCGACATAGCTGGGGTGTACGGCCTTGCCGACGTCCTGAACGGCGGTGTAACGCAGGATTTCCACCTTGCCGGTGTCAGGGTCAACTTCAACGTCGACGACGTGGGTGCCAAAGGCGCTGCCCACTCCGCCAGGGTTCACGCTGACCTGAGCGGAAATGGGGCCGCCGGTGCGACCCAACTGCGCGGACAGTTCCTTGAAGGACATCTGCAAGTCCTCGTCGGAGTTGTGCTTGAAAATGCCGTCCGCCAGGTCAATCTCAGCGGGATCCTTGTCCCAGATCTGGCCGGCGCGTTCGATCATCTTGCGCTTGATTTCCTGGGCGCAGTCGTGAGCGGCCCAGCCGGTGGCGAAGGTGGTGCGGCTGCCGCCCGTAAGGAACGTGAAGCCCACCGAGTCGGTGTCGCCGACGCTGGGGCGCACATCTTCAGCCGGGATGCCCAGCACCTCGGCGGCCTGCATACTGAGGGAGGCCCGGGTGCCGCCGATGTCGGTGGAACCCTCCACCAAAGCGATGGTGCCGTCGGAGTGTACGCTGATGCTGGCACTGGAGGCCAACCCGACGTTGAACCAGAACCCGGTAGCGACGCCCCGGCCGCGGTTCGGCCCGGTGAGTTCCGACTGGTAATGGTCGGTGTCGCGGGCGGCTTCCAGGGTTTCGATGTTGCCAATTACCGGGAACTCGGGCCCGTCCACCCGGCGGGTGCCCTCTTTGCTGGCGTTCTTGAGGCGGAACTCCAGCGGGTCCATCCCGCAGGCCCGGGCCAGCTCATCGACAATTTGCTCGCCGCCAAAGGCGGAGATGGGAGCGCCGGGGGCCCGGTAGGCGGCAACGCGCGGCTTGTTGGTTACCACGTCGTAGCCTTCAACGCGCTGGTTGGCAATTTCGTAGGGCGCAAAGACACACTGGGCGCCGGCGGTAACCTGCGAGCCGGGGAACGCGCCGGCCTCGTAACACAATACCGCATCGGCGGCCACGATGGTCCCGTCGTTTTTGGCGCCCATCTTCACCTTGAACCAGGAACCGGAGGTCGGGCCGGTTGACTCAAAGGTCTCGGTGCGTGTCATTTGCATCTTGACCGGGTGGCCCGTCTTCTGGGACAGCAGAGCGGCCAGCGGCTCCAGGTACAGCGGAATCTTGCCGCCAAAACCGCCGCCAATCTCCATAGGAACAACCTTGATGCGCGACACCGGGATTTCCAGTACGCCGGCCAGCGCGTCGCGGGTGGTGAATGCGCCCTGGGTGCTGGTCCACACGGTCAGGTAGCCATCCGTGTTCCAGAGCGCCGAGGCGTTCTGGGGCTCAATGTAACCCTGATGAACCGTTCGGGTGCTGAATTCGCGTTCGACGACGTGGTCGGCCTCGGCAAAACCCTGGCCAATGTCGCCCGTTTCGTACTGGAAGCGCGTGGCGATGTTGCTGTGCTGGTCGGTGGCCTCGCCGAATTCGGTAGTGGTCAGGTCGTCGTGGAGCAGGTCGGCGTCGTCCTTCATCGCGTCCAGCACGTTGGAATTGGCGCGCAGCACTTCGTACTCCACCTTGATGAGCTCCACGGCTTCCTCGGCCACATGCACCGAGTCGGCGGCGACGGCGGCGATGGGATGGCCGCGGTATAGCACCTTGGCTCCCGCCAGGACGTTGTTGCTGTTGGCGCGCGCCGACAGCGACGGGTTGTCCTTGCTGGCGATGGGGAGGTCGGCGCCGGTAACTACGGCCCGCACTCCGGGAAACGCCTCGGCAGCCGACGTGTCAATGGACTTGATGCGCGCGTGGGCGTGTGGACTCCGCAGCACCTTGCCGTGCAGCATTCCGTTCATGGCAAAGTCGCCGCCGTACTTGGCTCGACCAGTAACCTTGTCGGCGCCATCATGGCGGACGGGTCGTGTCCCCACGACGTTGTAAGTGGTGTTGGATAGTACGATATTCACCATACGGCACCTCGCAATGAGTTAGATTGGCGGAAAATTTACGGTGAGCGGGTCAGAGCGACGCCGCATCAACAAGTCAGTCTAATGCTTACGGCCCGATTTTAGCACAGACACAACCACCGTCCCAACCCTGGCGCTCGTGTTCACCGGCCTTTTGGATTATTCACCGACCACGATCGCCGGCCCGTCCCCCGAACCCGCTAAATCCCGAAAATCCTGCATCTGATTGCCCCTCTCCCTCACGTCAGCGGCAGGGGCGGTTGCCAGAACTTGCCAGTATCATTCACCGTTATGGAGTCCACCCACTTCACCCAATCGTAGCCGCGCTTGTGGGGCTCGACCATCCGCGCCGGAAAGCCGTGGCCGGCGGATAGCAGCTTGCCGTCCACCCGGCTGGCGAGGATGGCCCGGCCGGCTTCGTCCAGCGAGTAGCGGCGAAAGTAGCCGGTGCGGGAGCGTATCGTGATGCTGCCGGCCCCCGGTTTGGGCTGTGCACGACTCAACAGCTCCGATACGAGTACGCCTTCCCACTCCCGCGTGGTGTACCAGCCGCCCGTGCAGTCCAGGGTTGCGGTCAGCCGATACTGCCAGCCCTGCAGATCGGCAAGGCCCAGCTCGTAGGGATGCTCGACGTGACCATCCACCCGCAGTCGCCACCGGTCGGTGTTGATATTGGGGATTTTGTCGTTCAGCCACATGGTAACGGGAAAGTCGTCGCCGTCTTCGGGATGGGATCCCGTATAACGACGGTTAGCGCCCGGGCCGGCGGTCAGGACGTTGGTAAACTCCGAGGTGCGCCACAGCATAAAACCCGCCAGCGCCAGCCCGCCAACCCGCAGCGCGTTGCGTCGGTCGGCAACGTATCTGACCCGGAAGCTGATGCGGTGCCGCAGCGCGTGGGCGATGAGTAGCGGCAGCAACAGCAGCGCCAGGTTCAGGTGGATGGTGACGCCGGAGAAACCCAGCCAGCTGTAGTAGCCGAAATGACTCCAGGCGAGGCCCAGCCCTATCACCGTCAGCAACCCCACCAACAGGATGATCGACCACAGCATCGCCCGCCCCGACGTGCGCCAGTTGTGCGCCGACCTCACGGAACCCAGAATGTTGCGCGACTTCCAGATAAACAGCGCCAGTATGGTAAAGCCGAAAATCCGGTGCAGGTGCATGGCAGCAATCCACTCCGGGTTGGAGTGGGTCAAACCCAGGTAGCCGGTGATCAACTCGGCAACCACCAGCACGATGAGGAGGATGTTGGCCCAGGGGTAGCGCATAAGGCCGATTCGTGCGATAGCCGCACTGCTATGGGAGATTGACTTGGTCCTGCCCCCAGCCAAAGGGCGCATCCCCGGCAATTGCCATGACCTCAAAGGAGGGATGGTTGAGCAGAGCCTGAATACATTCCTCGGAACCGGCGATGTACGTGGAATCCAAATCGTAATGCGACATAACAAACCAGGCCCGATCCGCCGGCCACCAGATGTTGGGTACATCGCTCCAGAAGCGGTGGGTAAGGAAATTATTCAGCGCATCAAGCGGGCCTTGATAGAGGAGATACTTCCAGTCGTCGCAGATGAATCGTTGCGCGCTCAGCACTTCCGGAGGCGGGGACAGCGCATTGTCGGCGTCCTGCAGCTCCTGCACCTGCTGCGCGCTCAGCACTTCCGGAGGCGGGAACGGCAGAATGCCCCCGTCGGCTGACAACATAACAATTCCGCCTGCGCCGAATTGCCCATACCCTTCCCAAATCCCGAAAAAGCATTGCTCCGCGTTGCTGGTGTGACCGGCCAGAAACTGGGCCAACTCCATCACATCATTGTCCCCTAATTCGTCAAGCGGGTTATGGAGCCATGGCGCCGGCCCTGCTCCAAATCCGGCAGCGGGAACGCTGATACGCGCAAAACCCATCAGCGGATGCACCGTCCGGCCGGCCCATTCCGCCACGCCGGCCCAGCGAACCGGCAAACCTTCATTACTCTCGGCCGGGTGGAAAATGCGCGCGTGTGCCGAGAAACCGGCTGGAATCAGGGCGTCAACGCCTCGGGAACTATGATTTGTTCCCCGTTCAACCCACCGCGCTGCTGCAACGTCGGCTAAAAAAGTAACCCCCGGCGGGTGGAAATTTTCCTGATGCTGCCGGTTAATGTCTTGCCAGTTCATTGGATATTCTCCATGAGATGCCGGCATTATACACAGCGGCCTCGTGGTACACTCGGCGGCAATCGTTCATGCGGAGATAAATATGCAACCCCTATCCGACCTGCGGGTGCTGGCCGTTACGGTGTTCCTGGCCGGCCCGTTTTTGAGCATGACATTGGCCCGCCTGGGCGCCGAGGTCATCAAGATAGAGCTACCAGGCCGCGGCGATCCGGTGCGCGGCAACGGGCCCTTCGCCGGCCCCGATGGCATCGTCACCGAGCAACTTTCCGAGCAGTACATCGCCACCCGCTTTCTCAAGCGCAGTCAGGGCGTCAAGAGCGTCACGCTGAACCTGCGCACCGAGCAGGGCCGCGAGCTATTCCTGGAGATGGCGAAGCAGTCCGACATCGTGCTGGAAAACCTGGCCCCCGGTTCCATGACCCGCCTGGGCCTGGGCTACGACGACGTGGCGGCGGTGAACCCCGGCGTCATCTACGCCAGCATCTCCGGCTACGGCCAGACCGGCCCCTACGCCCACCAGCCGGCCCACGACCCGCAAATCCAGGGTATGAGCGGCCTCATGGACATCAACGGCGAACCCGACGGGCCGCCGACGCGGGTGGGTTTCTACATCGGCGACCTGGTTACGCCGATGTTTGCCGCCACCAGCATTCTGGCCGCCTTGCGCGATAAGGAAAAGACGGGCCAGGGCTGCTACCTGGACGTCTCCATGATGGACACCCTGGCGTCGCTGATGCTGATGGAAAACCTGGAGGAAGACCTGGCCGCCGGCGTGCCCTTGCGTACCGGCAACAACAGCCGCAGCGGACCGACCGGTCAGTATGCCGCCAGCGATGGCGCAATCATCATCACCGCCGCCAGCGATGACCAGTGGCGTCGACTTTGTAACGCCATCGGCACACCCGAGCTCATCGAGGACGAACGGTTTGCCCGCTATCAGGTCCGTTCGGAGAACGCCGCTCCAGCGCGGGCCGAGGTGCAGGCTCGCATCGGCAAAATGACCCGCTCCGAAGCCCTGGAATGTCTGTCCGCCGGCGACGTGCCCTGCGCCCCCATCCGCACCGTGCCCGAAATTCTGGCCGACCCTCACTTCCGCGACCGGGGCGCGCTGCGTCCGATGCTCAACGCCGCGTATGACGGCGAGGTGGACGAAGTGGTGGCCGGCTTCCCGGTGCTGTTCAACGGCCAGCCGCTGCCCGATGTCGTCGGCGCGCCCAGCCTGGGGATGCACAACGCCGAGGTGCTGGAACAACTGTGCGGCGTGGACGCGGCGGGGCTAGAACGGCTGGGGGCTGAGGGGGTGGTGTAGTTCTACTGTCCAGAACATTTATCTTATTTGCATGGATGGACAGGATAGACTGGATATTATTTGATTTTGATTAGGATTCAAAATCTTGGCCATCCTGTTTATCCATGCAAATACTTGACCGTTTCAGGAGGTAGCCACTGATGGCTCGTATCAACACCAAACCGCTGCGCTCGGTTATGTTTGTGCCGGGCAACAAGGAAGACTGGATGCGCAAGGCGCCCCAGTATGGCCCGGATGCACTGATTCTTGACCTGGAAGACTCGGTGCCGGAGTACGACAAGGAATCGGCCCGCGCACTGGTGGGCCAGATGATTGACGAGCTGTCGGCGCGAGGACAGACGCTGTTCGTGCGGGTCAACCGGCTGGAAACCGGCCTGACCGGATTCGACCTGGAGGCGGTTACCCGGCCCGGTCTCTACGGCATTCTGCTGCCCAAGGTCGAAACGCCGGCCGATGTGGTCGAGGCCGACGTGCTGCTGCGGTATTTCGAGCGTAAGGCCGGCATGGAACTCAACACCGTGTGCATCGACCCGGGGCTGGAAACGGCGCAGGGTATCCGCATGGCTTATGAAATCGCGATGGCGTCGGAGCGGGTGGGGCACATGGGCGGCAGCGGCGGCAAGGGCGGCGACACGGCCCGCAGCGTTGGCTACCGTTGGACGCTGGAAGGCGCGGAAACGCTGTATCTACGCAGCAAGGTTCTGGTCGACGCACGGGCCGCCGGCATCCAGTGGCCCGTCAGCGGCGGCTGGTTCGACATCCGCGACCTGGACGGCCTGCGCTTCTGGGCCAACAACATCAAAGCGCTCGGTTACACCGGAATGCACCTGATTCACCCGTCTCACGTTCCCATCGTCAACGAGATATTCACGCCCACCGCCGAAGAGATCGCCCACTGGCAGGGTCTGCTGGCAGCAATGGACCAGAGCCGTCGGGAGGGCACCGCCGCCGTAACCTACGCCGGAGACATGGTGGACGTGGCCCACGAGGAAACCGCCAAAGCCATGCTGGAAATGTGCCGGAGGCTGGGGCTGGTGTAGTATCGCCCACTGTGCCCCCTCTCCCCAACCCTCTCCCATCGAGGGAGAGGGGGCAACCACTCCTAAAACTTCTCCCCCGTGGCCCAGGCTTTGATGAGGTGGTGGGCGATGGCGATGGGGCCTGGAACCGTTAGCTCTTCGCTGCGTCCTTCCAGGGCTTTCAGCACCTCGGCGCGGTCGAACCACTGCACGTCGGTCATCTCTTCGTTGTCCATGTTGATGTTGGTGGTGTCCGCCTCGGCGATGCAGCCAATCATCAGGGAGGACGGGAAGGGCCAGGGCTGGGATGAGTGATAGCGCACGTTCTTTACCTGGATGCCGGCCTCTTCCATCACCTCCCGCGCCACCGCTTCCTCAATGCACTCGCCCTGATCCATAAAGCCGGCCAGCGCTGAGTAGGCCCTCATTCGTTGCAGTCGGCCGCGGGATTGACCCAGGAGGCAGCGGTCGTTGTCCACGTCCACGACGACGGTGATGATGACGGGATCGGTGCGGGGGAAATGGCTGGCGTTGCAGCCTGGACACTGGCGCACTTGCCCGCCACGCCCCTTGTTGGTGGCATGGCCGCACACCGAGCAGAATCCATGCCGCAGGTTCCAGTCCAGCTGGGCGCGGGCCTGGGAGAGCATACCGGTGTTGGCGCTGGACATTTGCTCGCCGGCGCTGCGACAGTCCTCAAAATGCCACCCCGTGTCATGCTCAACCCGTTCAGCGGCAGCGGCGTCTTTGGACAGGTCAACCGCAAAGTGGGAAACGCCGTCCAGCATACCGAGAAATATCCACTCGGCGTCGGGCGGCAACGGCTGGATCTGGCTCGTGGGGAGCCAGCCCAGTTCCGGCGGGGATTCGTCGGTCAGCAGCACGTTCAGGTTGCGAAACGGCAGGTACTTACTGCGGGCATCCGTTGCTTCGCGGGCGACCCAATCCTCGTCGCGCCGTTCAACTTCGCCGCGGTTCAGCGGGTTGTTGGCAAAAATGTGGGGTGATAGCATTGTTTGGTTCACCTGATTATTTGGCGTTGGATGGATGGCCGTTTTGCAATGGCAGGGCAGGGTCGGGCCAATCGCCCGGCGGCGGTTCGTCGAAAGGCTGGCCCTGGGCTTCGGCTTCCCCGCTGCGCTGGAGCCAAGCCCGCCATTCAGCAGCGCTCTCAGCCCGACCCTCAGCTCGACCCTCAACCCGGCCTTCTACCCGGCCTTCTACCCGGCCTTCTACCCGGCCCTCTGCACGGCCACGGGCTTCATGCGCCTCAATGACCGGAATGACGAATCGGTTCACCATAGCCTGATACAGCGACATTAGCAGACTTCCTGGTTGTCGGGCCAATCGCCCGGCGGAGGTTCGTCGAAAGGCTGGCCCTGGGCTGCGGCTTCCGCACGGCGCTGGAGCCAAGCCCGCCATTCGGCAGCGCTCTCAGCTCGACCCTCAACCCGGCCTTCTACCCGGCCTTCTACCCGGCCTTCCACCCGGCCCTCTGCACGGCCACGGGCTTCATGCGCCTCAATGACTGGAATGACGAATCGGTTCACCATAGCCTGATACAGCGACATTAGAATCTCTCCTGTGAGGTTCACCGGGCGGGTCAGCAACATTGCCAGTATAGCAATTCCGATGCCCACGCCGCTGAAATCTCCCAGGGCCGCAAGGGCGAAATCTCCGGTGTGCTGCCACCACGGCCCGGCCGGAGCAACGCCTTCAGCGTTCCATTGGGCCGTCGGTTCGTTTAGCGTTTTATAACTGATGTAGGCCAGGGCAACCAGCCACAGCACACTGACCAGGCGGAAGAAGGTTCTGGCGTCCCGCCGACCGATGCTCCAGATAGACTCGCGGTCTTCCGGCTGGGGTGTCGCTGGCGGAAGTAATCTGCCGGCCAGCCGGCGCAGCCAGGATGACAAGCGGTTGGGTTGTTGCGCCATTGGGCTGCCTGGTGAGTTTAGGGTATCCAGGTGATATCAACCCAGTCCGACACACCGATATTTATGAAGCTCCGACAAATTCCTCATGGACTTATGCCCAACAAACCAGGACAAACCCGCAACAGTTCTGTCGCTTCTGCCCAAGAGAGTTCAGGGCCACCCATGATTATAGACGTACCGATAATTCCATGGGTTATTTTTTCGTCGGTGTATTTTTGGCGCGTCCTGAGACTAAACCACTCGCCCGCAGCTTGGAGCCCTCGGCACTTGGGTAGCCGACGATCTGCGGTGGGCCGAGCCAATGCCGGCCTGGCCGTGGGTGCCACGGTGGTAACGGGTGAAGATTGTTCAGCCACGGCGGTTTGCACGGCGACCTGGATGGTTGCCGGCAAATCCGGCGTCAGGGTTGGCAGTTCGCCGGAGGACTGCGCTGATGAGCAGCCCAGCATCCCTACAGGGGCAATCAAAGTCAGGATAATTAATGTTTTTCGCATTGGATACATCTATTCAACCAGTGTCGTCAGTTTGAAAGAAAGAAGGTGAAAACGCCATTGGCTGCGGTTCGGCTACCAGCATAGCCGGTGATAACAGGGGGTGCCGTAAAGAGACCCTGGCATTGAAGTGTAGCCGGGTTTGGCGAGCGTGGGATGATGCGGTGCCATTGGCCATATTCCTGGCGTTCTCATCAATTTATACAGCCCAAGTCGCGGACAAGTTGGGCCGATCGATTTGCGATTGCGGTTCTCAACTCGGAAGTAACACCGAACGATGATTGCAGATTAGTGCCCCAGGCAATAACACTAACCCGGTCAAATAACGTACCACAATACAAATAAGTATCGTACCGTCCTAAACCAACAATCGTATCAACTTCGTCTAGTGTTGCCCCTAATCTCCGTTGCAGCTGATCTATAACACCTCTACCATTGACCAACAGTAGCCTAATATCGTCATTCGACAACTGCTGTCTGATAAACTCTGCATCGGCATCCATCAGCCGATTTTGCAATTCCCGTGGCTGTAACTTGCTCCACGTGGGGTTTGTTGCCCATTGCACCAGGTCCAGGTGACAGGCCGAACCGTCGTAATACGACGCACCACAGGCTTGCAAAACCTGTTCCAGTTGGTCAAACCACCGTCGGTACGGGTTGTGCTGAAAGTACGAATCGCAATCCTGCACCACCTTCGCAATTACGCTTGCCGGGGCATTTGTAAGGTCAGAAACCCCCAGGGACTGGTGTGTAGCCAGTCGTCGTTCCGGGCCGGCAAGCATCCTTCCGGCATCGTCCAGGAATTCATGCCAGCTGGGGTTGAGGCCCAGCGTGGCCACCGTAGCCGCCCGCGCGTTCCCAAAAGCAACAACCGGAGTTGAGCGGGGGACAACGCATGAACCGGGAGGAATCGGGCGACGTATGCGCCGGTCAATATAATTTGGGATTTCGGTCATCGTTGTTACTATTGGCGGCTCATCCGCAGGGCGTGGGTTGGCGCTAACCGCTGCCGCACCGGGTCAACGGCAAGCAGCGCGCCTTCCAGAGCGTAAGCTCCGAGCAGTGCGGGGGCGCCTTCGCCAACAAAGACTACGATGGTGGTCGTCTCTACGCCCTCAATGCGGATGCGGGCCTCGCCTATCTCATCGTCCACAACGCTTCCGTCGGCTAGCTCCGATTGGATACGACGATATGGTACTACGCCCAGCTCATGGAGCAGGGTTGCCGGCAGGCAGGTGTAGGTGGAGCCGGTATCTACCAACGCATCTACGGTCTCGGAGCGAGTACCGTCTGCGGAGATGATTTCTATGGGGCAGCTGAAGGTTCCCATATCAAGCATCCCTGGCTGACGGATACTCGGGCCTCCGGCGTTCGCGCAGGGCGGCGAGGCCTTCTTTTACGTCGTCGCCGAAGAAGCCCAACGCCTCCGCCAGCAGCGAGTAGTCGAAGGCGGTGTGGCCGGCTTGACGCAGCCACTGGTTCAATGCTCGCTTGGTGAAACGGATGGCCGGCTGCGGACCGTCGGCGAGGCGTTTGGCGACGCGCATGGCCGTGTCCATCAGCTCGTCTCGTGGCACGCACATACTGACCAGGCCGATGCGCTCGGCTTCTTTGCCGTCCAGGAAGTCGCAGGTGAGCAGATAATACTTGGCCTTGGCCATGCCGCAGAGCAGGGGCCAGATGATGGCGGCGTGGTCGCCGGCGGCGACGCCCAGGCGGATGTGGCCGTCGGTGATGCGCGCATCCTCGGCGGCGATGGAGATGTCGGCCATCAGCGCCACCGCCAGACCCGCGCCGACCGCCACTCCATTGATTGCGGAGATGACCGGCTTGTCCAGGTTCAGAATGTTATAGACGATGTCGCCGGCTTCCCGGGTGTTCTGGGCGACGATGGCCGGGTTGTCGATGGCCTGTTCGATCATATCGAAGTCGCCGCCGGCAGAAAATGCCTCGCCGGCGCCGGTAACCACGGCCACGCGCACCTCGGGGTCGGCGGCAATGTCCAGCCAGATGCGGCTCAGTTCATTGTGGAGCCGAAAGTTGGTGGAGTTCAGGGACTCCGGCCGGTTCATCGTCAACGTAATGATGCCGTCGGCTTTTTCAATCAGCAGGTGTTGGTATGAGGAATAGTCGGTCATGTCACGCTCGCTCTGAGTGTAATTCGTACTAGTCATCAGCCGGCGTCGGCTCAAAATCGGGCGGCAGATCAAAAGTGGGCCGGCCGTCGTCGCGGTGGCTGTGGGCCAGGATGGCCCGCATCAGCTGGTGGTGGCTGCGCTGCATATCCTCTCGCAACTGGTACTGGCCGCGCAGAATATCCTCTCTAAACTCGCGCTGGCTGCGCAGAATATCCTCTCGCAACTGGTCCTGGCTGCGCAGAATTTCTTCCCGCAACTGGTCCTGGCTGCTGCGAATTTCTTCCCGCAGTTGGTCCTGGCTGCGTTGAATTTCTTCCCGAAACAGGCTCTGGCTGTGCTGCATATCCTCCCGCAGCTGGTCATTGCTGTGTTGCAGATCTTCCCGCAGCTGCTGCATACCTTCCTGCAGCTGCTTGACACTCCCCTGCACTCCGCCCAGTTCCTGCTGGACGTTGCCCATGCGCAGCCATAGCGCGCTGAGTATCACCATGAAGACCGTCAACATCGCTCCATAGAACGCTGCTACGATGGAAAACACAGTGATTATTCCGCTAATACCATCCATACATCCGTTCTCCAGACACGCCCTTGCGACGGCTCTGCAAGGCCAATACTACCAGACGATTTCAGCGTTCTGTAGGGCGACTAGTTCCGCCTCGTCCATACCCAGCAGGCCGCAGAATACTTCGTGGTTGTGTTCGCCGAGGTCGGGTGTCCAGCGGTCAACGGCGGCGGGAGTCTGGGAGAAGCGCCAGGGCGGGGCGACGGCGCGCTGCTCTCCCTTGGTGGGATGCGTCACCAGCGGAAATGCGTCGCGCCCGGTCAGATGGGGGTCGTTCAGCAGTTGTTCGGCAGACCGGGAGGGGAAGGCGGCGATGCCGGCGGATTGCAGCAGCGCGGTTACTGCGTCGGCGGAGCGGTGGCGCGTCCATTCGGACAGCTTCGCTTCCAGGGTATCCTGATTTTGCCAGCGCAGGAACGCGTCGCCGTATTCGCCATCGTCAGCCCACGCCGGATTGCCCATCGCCTGCTTGAGGGCATCCCACTGTTCGTCGCCGTCAACGGCAATGGTTACCCAGGCATCTTCGCCGTGGCAGGGGAACACGCCGTGGGGAGCCATGGCGTCGTCCCGGTTGCCCAGACGGATGGCATCGCGCCCGTTCATGGCGTTGTCCAGCAGGGTGTGGCCCATAAAGGCGGTGGCGATGTCCCGCACCGCAACGTCGGCGCGCTGGCCGATCTGGTGGTTGCGGTGGGCACACAGGGCGGCCACGGCGGAGAAGGCGGCCATCATTCCGCCGGTGTGGTCCATGGCGTGGCGGAGCTCAACCGGCGGCCCATCGGCGTAGCCCGTCATGTAACCCAGGCCACCCAGGGCGGCGAACATCGGCGCATAGCCGGCGTAGGTCGCTTCCGGCCCGGTCTGCCCGTTGGACGACAGCGACACCATGATGATGTCCGGTTTGATTTCTCGCAGCTGCGGATAGCCCAAACCGAGGCGATCCATAACGCCCGGTCGGAAGTTTTCCAGCGCCACGTCGGAGATACGCACCAGGTCGTAGGCCAGTTCCAGCGCCCGGGGTTCCTTCAGGTTGAGGGTAACCGAGCGTTTGCCGGCGTTGACTTGCTCGAATGACGACGGCGGCTTGCCGTACATGGCGTGAGGCCGGCGGGTGATGTCCAGCCGCGCCGCCGACTCTACCTTGATTACGTCCGCGCCCAGCGATGCCAGAATCATGCCGGCAAATGGGCCGGCGGCGTGTACCGAAAAATCGGCCACGCGCACGCCGGCGAGGGGGGCGGGCGATACGGAGCTAGTCATTGGTCGAGCCGTTTTCATATCGCGCCTGATATTCCTGGAGCAGGGACGGTATGAGGTCTGGGTTGCTACGAGCAGCTGCACTGAGTACGGTCAGAATTGCCTGAATTTCCTTTCGCTCCTCATTACGTATTTCTTTACGTATTTCTTTACGACCTTCTTCGCGGGCCTGTTCAATTCGGCGGCGTCGCTCCGCTAATGCGATAAACATCCTTCCTCCCAATTCGATCAGGATTGACAGGGAAAGGGACACGAAAACGCCCCACTCCCAAAGTCCCATAACCGATGATGGCGTGTTTTGCCAGCTCCATTGGTGTCCTTGCGCCCATAGTGTCAGCAGGTTAATGGGCCAGATTCCCAGCGCGATAAACGGGATATGTTTCAGCGCTCCCGGTGGTATTTCAATCATAAATCCACCGGGCCTAATCTACCAGTGCAGCCGGATCTGTCCCCGGCGCCGGGTGCAACGGGATGTATCAGTAATAAACGGCATTGCCGGTGCCGCCGCCGGCTGCAATCAGCTCGCCGGTGATGGCCCAGGCCTTGTCGGAGGCCAGAAACGCCGTCAGGTAACCAATCTCGGCAGCGTCGACCATGCGGCAGATGTGGTTGCCGCGGCCCGAACCGGGGGAGAAGTCCTGCTGTTCGGCCTCCTCTGGCGACACTCCCAACTGCTCGGCGCGGGCGGACAGCAGGCTGGGGGTGCGCTCCGTGCGCGTGGTGCCCGGGTGGATACAGTTAACGGTAATGCCGAACTGTCCCAGCTGGGAGGCCAGCGTCTTGGTCATGTGTACCATGGACACATTGCGCGCGCCGCCGGACAGGTTGCCGGCGTTGCGGGCGTTGAGCCCGCTGATGTTGACGATGCGACCGTAACCCTGCTCTTTGAGCAAGGGAATCGCCGCCCGCGCGCACCGCACCCATAAACTTCACGTCGAAGTCGCTGATCAGGTCTTCGTCAACCAGCCCTTCGATGGGGCCGGTGGCTGACGGGGAACCGCCGGGCAACGATGCGCTGTTGACCAGTATTTGCAGTCCGCCGAGGGCTTGCGCGGCCTCGTTGATGACCCGGTCCACCTGGTCCCGCTGCGTGGCATCAAAGGACATGGGGACGATACGCCGGCCGGTAACCTCGGCAATCTCCGCCGCCGCCCGCTCCAGGTCTGGCATCGAGCGCGACGCCACCACCACATCCGCGCCCTCACGGGCCAGTTCCAGGGCGATTGCCTTGCCGATGCCCCGACTGGCGCCCCCTACAAACGCCTGTTTGCCTTGCAGTCCAAAATCCATAAAAGCGCCTCCATTATGTGAGTGTCAGTTGCCGTGGTATGTCAATGAGAGATAGCGGCATTTTAGCACGGCGGGATAGCCTTTTGACGGGGTACGGCGGACGCCGGTATCATACTGGCGCTATGCCAGATTACCCTCGCATCCAACGCTATTACGAAAGCCTGCAACGGCTGGTTGCGGTCAGCGGTTCAGATAATGAGCTGGTTATACGGCCGGCTTTTCAGAACTGCCTGGCCGAATACTGCGCGGCGCACCGGGAAAATCTGACGCTGGTTCCCGAACTTCGTATGCCCTCCGGAGTTATTCCTGACGGGACGGTGAAGGATACGCTGCGGATGGCCAGGGGGTATTGGGAGGCCAAAGATTCCCACGATGACCTGGACGCTGAGATTGAGCGCAAGTTCAATATTGGCTACCCACGGGAAAACATCCTCTTTGAGGATTCGCGCAGCGCGGCGCTGATTCAGAGCGGGGAACAGGCAATGCGGGTTGATATGACCCGCCCCGCAGAGTTGCACCGGCTCATCCAGCGTTTCCTGGATTATGAACTGCCGGAGATCAACGAGTTTCGCCAGGCTCGTCAGCAATTCACGTCCGATTTGCCCTCGGTTCTAGCCAGCTTGCGCGAGGCCATTGAGGAGGCCGAGGCATTCAGCCGGAGCTATCAGGATGCCGTCGCCGGCTTTCTGGCCCTGTGCCAGCGGACCATCGGCCCGGCCGTTACGAATGCCGACGTGCGGGAGATGCTGTTGCAGCACATCCTCACCAAAGATATTTTCCTGCGCGTGTTCGCCGAAGACCAGTTCCACCGGGAGAACAACGTCGCCCGCCAGTTGGAAACTTTGGAGCAAACATTTTTCACCGGCGATGTGCGGCGTCAATCCATTGACCGCCTGCGGACTTACTACGGCGCCGTGGGGCGGGCCGCCGATGAGATTGCCGACTACGCCGAGAAGCAGCAGTTCCTGAAGGCCATCTACGAGGATTTTTACCGGGCTTACAACCCCGCCGCCGCCGACCGCCTGGGCGTCGTCTATACGCCCAACGAAGTGGTGGACTTCATCATCCGCGGCACGGACCACCTGCTGCAAAAACACTTCGGGCGCAGCCTGGCCGACCGGAACGTGCCGATACTGGACCCGGCCACCGGCACCGGAACCTTTGTTACCAACCTGATTAACTACCTGCCCGCCGACCGGCTGGAGCACAAGTACCGCCACGAAATACACGCCAACGAGGTGGCGATACTGCCCTACTATATCGCCAACCTGAACATTGAGTACACCTACAAGGAGCGGACGGGGCAGTACCTGGAGTTTCCGAATCTGTGCTTTGTGGATACTTTGGACAACATGGACTGGCAGGGCGGCAGCGGCGGGGCGGTGCAACGGCAGGCGTCGTTCAACCTGGGCGGCCTCTCCGAAGAGAACTGGATACGGGTGCAGGAGCAGAACGAAAAGAGCATCAGCGTAATCATCGGCAACCCGCCGTACAACGCCAATCAGCAGAACGAAAACGACAACAACAAGAACCGGGAGTATCCCGAGATAGACCGGCGCATCAGCGAGACTTACATCAACGCCAGCACGGCGCAGAAGACCAAGCAGTACGATATGTACAAACGGTTCATCCGGTGGGCGTCGGACCGGCTGGATGATGATGGGATTATCGGGTTCGTCAGCAACAGCGCATTCCTGAACGCCCGGCAGGATGACGGCTTTCGCAAGGTGATCGCCCAGGAATTTAACGAACTATGGGCGGTTGACCTGAAAGGCAATGCGCGCACCAGTGGAGAGCGTCGCCGGCAGGAAGGCGGCAATGTCTTTGATGACAAAATCCGCGTCGGCGTTGCCATCTATTTCCTGGTGCGTAAGCAAGGCGCCGATGGCTTCAAGATCTACTACGACGCCGTTGACGACTACGCCAAATCTCCTGATAAGGTTGATTACATCAAAGACAAAGCGTTTGATGCCTTTGACTTCGCTGAAATCGCCCCCGATGCTGACGGGCAGTGGCTCAACCAGTCCCACAGCGATTTTGAGACGCTGATTCCCCTTGCCAACCGGCAAACCAAGCTGGCCAAGACGGTTGCCGATGAGCAGGCGGTGTTTGGGCTGTATTCGATGGGCGTAGTCACTAACCGTGACGAGTGGGTTTATGACTTTGACCCTCACGATCTTGGCATAAAAGTACGTGCGCTAATCAACGAATACGAAGAAAGTCGCGCCGAACACGGTGGTAAAAACGTCGATGATAGCGTTCTTGGTACTAACATCAAATGGACACGCGACCTCAAACGGCAGTTGCGTTTGGACATCCCCAATACGTTCGACAGGGAGAGCATAAGGCAAACTATATTCCGGCCCTTTGTGAGCAAGTCGCTGTACTTCAATCAATCCTTGAACGAAATGCAGTATCAACTGCCGGAGGTTTTCCCCAGCGGTGCTAGCGATGAGAACATGGCAATCTGTTTTTGTGTCAACGGCAAAGGTTTCTATGCTCTTGCTACGGACAAGGTTGTCGACTTGCACTTCACCGGCGACACGCAATGCCTCCCCCTGTACCGCTACACACCCGACGGCGAGCGGGTGAGCAACATCACCGAGTGGGGGTTGCGGCAGTTTCGGGAGCATTACGGCGACGACGGCATCACCGCCGAGGATGTTTTCGCCTACGTCTATGCCATGCTGCACGACCCGGCCTATCGGCAGAAGTACGAGGTTGACCTGCTGCGCGAGTTCCCGCGGGTGTACTTTCAGACCGAGTTTGCCGAGTTTGTGCGGCTGGGGCAGGAGCTGCTGGACTGGCATCTGGGGTTTGAAACCGTCGAACCCTACCCACTGGAACGGCGGGATAAGGACGAGGTAACGCCAACGCGGGCCATCCTGCGGGCGGACAAAGAGCGCAACATAATCACGCTGGACGAACAGACCACGCTGGCCGGCGTGCCCTGGCAAGCGTGGGTGTACCAATTGGGCAGCCGCTCCCCCGTGGAGTGGATACTCGACCAGTACAAGGAACGCAAGCCCCGCGACCCTACTATCGCCGAAAAGTTCAACACCTATCGTTTCTCCGACCACAAGGAACGGGTAATCGACCTGCTACAGCGCGTCTGCACCGTCAGTGTCAAGACGATGGAGATTGTCGACCTCAAAATTGACGTGCTTACGGATATTGACCCAGACGAGGGGTTGGAATGGCGGCCCGACTTTGAGATGGATCTGATAGAGCAAACGGCGCTGGCCAACCCCACGATGCCAATTGAAGGAGTGCTCCGCCGGCTGGGACTAGATTAGTGCCATACTCCCTGGAGTTCGAGGAGCACGCCCGTCGTGATTTGTCTCGCCTGGACGCGCGAATGGAGCAACAGGTACTCAGCAAACTGAACGATTTGGCCGGAACGGCCGGAACGGCTCGGCACCACGCCTTGACCGGCCAATATCGCGGCCAGTTTCGGCTACGGGCGGGTGATTACCGGGCCCGGTACGAACTCTCTCACGTCAACCGCCGTATAATCGTCCTCCGCGTCCAGCACCGCCGCGAAGCATATCGACGATAACCGGAGTCAAGCCCCGCACACCATCCCGCTACAATAAGCGCACTCAACACAATTTGCTGCATGGAGAATAACGATGACGACGCCAACCGAAAAAACAGTTGCTGATTTGACCATTGCAGAGTTTCGGGCATTGATTCGGGAAACCGTTGTCGAGACGATTGACGAGTTGATAAACGACCCGGATGAGGGGTTGGAATTGAGCGATTGGGCGGCGGCGCGACTGGAAGCGGCGCGGGAAGAGGCGGCGGCGGGTGAGCTGCAGACGGTTCCGTTGACGGAAGTGGCAAGGCAATACGGGCTGCCCAAGTAATGTACAACGTAGAGCTTTCGGATGAGGCCAATGACGATATGGCGCGGCTGGACTCGACGGCAGCGCAACTTGTCATCACGGCTGACCTGGCTCGCCGAGAACGCCGAGCTGGTGAACCACAGAGCATTGACCGGACGTTGGGATGGATTCTACCGACTACGGGCCGGCGATTACCGGGCTTTGTACACCATTGACCGGGAGAACCGCCGGATAGTCGTTCACCTAGTGGCGCACCGCAGCGAGGTGTACCGCAGGAGCTAACAAATCACCCGTCCCTACATCATCCCGCCTTTCCCGGTACAATAAGCGCACTTCTTATGCTTTGTTGGGAGGCTCGTCTTTGCGGCTGCTGGCGCAACCTGGAGCGGGCGGCGGGCTAGTGGGCTGTAACCTTACGCCCGGTTGCAGATTGCGAACTGACAGCTGTGGATTGGGACGCTTGGGCTGGGGGCTACCCCGCATCCCCGCGGCGGCGCAGGGAGCGGCGACGGCGGGCCGCCTGCCGGCGCAATCGCACCGCGTATGCTTGCTGCCGGGGCCGTCCATTTTGAGCGTCCTCGTAGCCCAGCCCATACCCTTCCTCGCGGCCTTGTTCGAGCAGCTTTTCCCGGTTCCGGGCGCGCCGCTCGTTAATCCAATGTGCGATCGACATTGTCAACTCCTTGATTTGCAGCAATCCCCAGGCGATAAAGCCGGACGCAACAAAACTGGCGCCAATCCCAAGCACGATGCTGAGCGCTAGCTCGCTTGGCGTACCGTCGTCCGGCCGGTACATGAGCCCCAGTAGCGTCAGTATGACCGAGCCGGATATTCCACCCAGCAAGGTGACGGATTGAAACCACGGTCGGTCTTTGCGACTTATCCCCCAAATTGTTTCACGGTCGCTACCATAGTCTGGCTCAGTCATTGCGCCGTCCCTACCAAATCCTGTTTAAATTAGCAAGGCTGTGCAACCCCTGTCAATCGTTTCATTATGGAACTGCTGGGGTGATGTCTGGCGCAAATCATATCCAATAAAGCAATGCCAGAAGGTGTCTGCCCGGGTGGATTCGCCCCAAACACCCGCCCGCCAATCCCGGTACAATAAGCGCACTCAACTCAATTCGTTGCGAGGTGCGCTTTTATGGTTCAGCAGGGACAGATTGACCATTTGTTGCAGGAGTCCGGCGAGATTCCGCCGCCGCCCCACGTGTCCGGGCAGGCTACGCTTACCGACTTTGATGCCGTGTACGCCCGCTCGGTGGCCGACCCGGAGGGGTTCTGGGCCGAGGCTGCCGAGGAGCTACACTGGTTCCGCAAGTGGGACAACGTTTTCGAGTGGGATTACCCCAACTTCCGCTGGTTCGTGGGCGGCCAGACCAACATCGTCTACAACGCTCTTGACCGGCACCTGACCACCGAGCGGCGCAACAAGGCCGCCCTCATCTGGCTGGGCGAGGATGGCGCCGAGCAGGTTTACACCTACGCCCGGCTGGCCCAACAGGTCAACCGCCTCGCCAACGGACTGAAGTCGCTGGGTGTGGGCAAGGGCGACCGCGTGGTCATCTATATGCCCCTCACGCCGGAGGGCGCCATCAGTATGCTGGCCTGCGCGCGCATCGGCGCCATTCACAGCGTGGTGTACGCCGGTTTCAGCGTCGGTTCACTGCACGACCGCATTGAGGACGCCGCGGCGAAGGTGCTGATTACCGGCGACTACGGGTATCGCCGGGGCAACCGCGTTGACCTCAAAGGCATCGCCGACGAGGCCGTGGTCGGGTGCCAGAGTCTCACCAACGTCATCGTGTGGCGCCGGGAGATTGCCCGGGAAGACCTGAACGCCAACGAAGTGGATTTCGACGAACTGCTGGCCAATAACTCCATCGACTGCCCCGCCGAGGTAATGGACGCCGAAGACCCGCTGTACATCCTCTACACCAGCGGCACCACCGGCAAGCCCAAGGGCGTCGTCCATGTCCACGGCGGCTACATGGTGGGCACACACTATCACTTCAAGAACTTCTGGGATGTGAAAGACAACGATGTGTTCTGGTGTATGTCCGACATTGGTTGGGTGGTGGGACACAGTTACATTGTGTATGCGCCGCTGGTGGCCGGAGCGACCACCGTGTTCCGCGAGGGCGCGCCCGACTATCCCCACAACGCCGTGTTCTACGAGGTCATCGAGAAGTACGGCGTCAACGTGATTTTCACCGCGCCCACGGCGGTGCGGATGCTGATGCGCTACGGCGAAGAGCCGGCCAGCCGCTACAACCTGCGCTCGCTGCGCTTCCTGACCTGCGCCGGCGAGCCGCTGAACCCAGAGGCCCTGCGCTGGGCCCATGAGCACATCTGCGGCAGTGGCGAGTGGGCGCACATGGTGGATAACTGGTGGCAGACCGAAACCGGCGGCCCCTGCCTGGGCACCACGGCGACGATGGCATCACGGCCGGGTCGAGTGGGCCGCGCGCTGCCCGGCGCAGTGATGGACATTGTGGACCGGGAGGGCCAGCCCATCGAGGAGCCAGACAAGGGCGGGCTGCTGGTCATCCGGCGACCCTTCCCCCACTTTTCCCGCACCGTGTGGGGCGACCCGGACCGCTTTGCCGAGACGTGGAACCAGATACCCGGCGTGTATCTCTCCGGCGACGTGGCCCTGCGCGACGCCGACGGCTACTACATGGTGGTGGGCCGCGCCGACGACGTGCTCAACGTGGCGGGCCACCGCATTGGTTCTGCCGAGGTGGAAAGCGCGCTGGTATCGCACCCGCAGGTCGCCGAGTCGGCAGTCATCGGCAAACCCGACGAACTGCGCGGCGAGGTCATCAAGGCCTTCGTAACACTGCGGATGGGCGCCGAAGGTTCCGACCTGATGGTCAGCGAACTGCAGCAACACGTGCGCCGGGAGTTGGGGCCGATTGCGGTGCCGTCGGAAATCGAGTTCACGCCCACGCTCCCCAAAACCCGCTCCGGCAAAATAATGCGCCGCCTGCTGAAAGCGCAAGAACTGGGCCTGGACCCGGGGGACATTACCACGCTGGAGGATTAGGGATCGCTGAGGACGCTGCGTTTTAAAAGGTGCGCCTTACGGGTGCTAGAATCGTTCAATGAACGGCCGAGAGTTCGTCAGGCGCGCCCGTCGTTACGCCAGGGCCAACGGGTTGGAGTATTATTTTGACCCGGCACGAGGCAAGGGTAGCCACGGCAGGATTTATGTCGAGGAGCGTTATACTACCGTACAGCATGGCGAGATTTCGCCTGGCTTGCTGCTGGATATGCTCAGAGACCTGAATATCGACCGACGGAGGTTCTGAACCATGAAATACACCTTTCCGTGTAACATAGTCCCCGATGGTTCTGAGGGCGGATGGGGCTTTGTGGTCTCGTTCCCTGACATATCCGGCGCACATACCGGCGGCAAAACATTCAAGGAATCTATTATCCTTGCCGAGGATTGTATGGTGGTCGCGTTGAGTTGCTATGTTGACCTCGGGAAAGAACTGCCCACCCCCAGCCCTTTCCAGGATGGGCAGGAGCTGCTGACGGTGCAGCCGGTCATCGCCGCCCAACTGGACCTCTACACCGCCATGCGCGAGCAGAATATCAGCCAGGCGGAACTCGCAGAGCGGCTGGGCATCAGCAGCGCCGCCGCCGAAAAGCTGTTGAGCCTGGATTACTGCACGCCTCTCAGCCAAGTGAACAAAGCGCTGCTCGCTGTGGGTGGCCGTCCGGCGGTAGAAAATCAGGCTGCATGACCGCCCGGATAGGGAGAGATTGGAATGCTCGACGATTTGGTTGGCGTAATAAAAACGCTGCAACGACGCATTCGCGAGCACGGCCCGACGTTGCGGGAAAACGAAACCCGCACCCGCATGGCGCTGATTGACCCGCTGCTGGCGGCGTTGGGCTGGGACGTTTCCGACCCGGCGGTAGTAACGCCGGAGTACAACGTCAGCGGTCGTTGGGCAGATTATGCGCTGCTGCGACCGGGCGGCCAGCCGTCAGCCACCCTGGAAGCCAAGAAACTTGGCGAGTCGTTGGCGTCCCATCGGATGCAGATGCTCAACTACTCCAACGCGTCGGGCGTCGAATACGCCGGACTGACGGACGGTAATCACTGGGAATTGTACGAAGTGTTCCAGCGGGGCCAACTGGAGGACAGGCGGATATTGGATGTGTCTATCGCCGACACTCCGGCGCATGAGTGTGCGCTGCAATTGCTGCTGCTCTGGCGACCCAACCTGGCATCGGGGGAGCCGATGGCGGCGAGTGAACCGATTCTGACTACCAACTGGAAACCGGAATCTAGGTCTGCGCCTATTGAGCCACCAGCGCCAGTAATCGTTGAAACGCTCCAGCCAAGTCCGCCGCAGCCAATCCCCTCCGCAGCCGGTTGGGTAGCATTGCCAGAGTTCAATCCGCCGGGTCGCAGCGAACCACCAGCCGCAATGAGGTTCCCGGACGGTAGTATGCAAGAGATTCGACGCTGGAACGATATGTTGGTAGCAGTTGCAACGTGGCTGTATGCTGCTGGCAGACTTGCAGTTGAGAATATGCCGGTGCGGTCAAGCTCGAAAATCTACATTGTTCACAACCAGCCAATACATCCGACAGGCAATCAATTTTTTCAGTACCGAGCTATTGCTGACACACCGCTGGTGGTGAATACTCACGGCAGCGCCGTCCAAATCAGAAAAAACGCGCAAACGTTGTTGCAACACTGCGGGGTGAACTCCGTTGATGTATCGGTGCAAGTAACGCAGTAGTCGTAACGATGCCGGTTGGGGGAAGAGTATGGCTACCACGCTGAAACCGGATATGGAGGAGCGCATTGCCGAATTGGCGAAGCGGCTGGACTTTGCCGGCCCCGACGCGGCGGAGCGGGTGCTCAAAATGGCGTTAGATGACCTGGACGCCAAAGCGCCCAAACCCCGCCGCAAGATGACGCCTGAGGAGAAGGCGGCTGAGATAGCGTACTGGTCTGAGATTGGTCGCCGGAACCGCGCATTGCATCCGTTTGACGACGAAAATCCGCCGTCCAAAGTCTGGCAGGATGAACTATACGACGAGCACGGCATCCCTGAATGATGGTTGCTGATACATCCGCATTGATGGCGGTACTGAACAATGAAATCGAAGCGTCAGAGTTTTTGGATGCCATGGTTGGAGATGGACAAGTGCTGGTATCTACCGCCACCGCGGTAGAGTTGATGATAGTCGCGATGGGGAAAGGCAGTTCCATCTACGAATCCGCCATTGAGTTTTTAGGCCGCCCTTTTATCAGCCTAATCCCATTGGACGAGGAACAATTCCGCATAGCCACCGCCGCTTATGTGCGTTACGGCAAAGGCCGCGGACATCCCGCGCGACTGAACTTCGGAGACACTTTCGCCTACGCTTTGGCATCGGCGCGACGTCTGCCGCTGCTCTTCAAGGGTGGTGATTTCTCTCAAACGGACATCCGGTCGGCAGTGTAGCAATTGACGGCATTGGGCCAACGCTCCCCAGCCAATGTTAGAATGTAGGCGGCTGCCGAATTCGGTGGCCGTGTCCGCCGCCTGACTAACCCCGACCGCTAACGGAGAATGCGAACACCATGTACTCTAAAGTAATCGTTCCGCTGGACGGTTCGGAACTGTCCGAACAGGCTTTGCCCTACGCCGAACTGGTGGCGAAGTCGCTATCCGTTCCCGTTGAACTGCTGCAATCCTTCGACATCCTGCCGCCGGCCATGCTGGGTACGCAGTCGCAGGCCGTAATCGACCAGATGGTGTCGGGAACCCAGCAGCGGGCGGAGCACAATCTGTCTGCGGCGCGCGAACGCCTGGCGGCCGCCGGACATTCGGTGTCTGCGGTAGTGCGGCGCGGTAGGCCGGCCGACGCCATCGCGGCCCAGGCCAGCGCCGACCCAACCGCGCTGGTGGTGATGTCAACCCACGGACGGGGCGGCATCGCCCGGTGGGTGCTGGGCAGCGTTACCGACAAAGTGCTGCACACGGTGCCCAATCCCATGCTCATCGTCCGCGCCACCGTTACCGGCCCGGCGTCGCCGCAAAGCTCAGTCAACACCGTGGTCGTTCCGCTGGACGGCTCGGCGCTGGCGGAACAGGCGATCCCCCACGCGGCCAGCATGGGCGCCGCCCTGTCCGCCGGAATCACGCTGCTGCGCGTTACGCCGACCGCCGAACATTACCGCTATCAGCTGACCGCCGCCACGCCCGAAATGGGCGCCATCCCCGATTTCGACCCGGTTTCCGCTGCTGAACTGGTAGATGCCGATGCCAGCGATGTGAGCGCCTACCTGGCTGACGTGGAAAACCGCCTGGCCGCCGACCACAGCCACGGCGTAACACGCACCCATCAACAGCATCAGAACGTGGCGCAGGCCATCATCGACCAGGCCGCCGAACAGCCCTCGCTGGTGGTGATGACCACCCACGGGCGCAGCGGCGTCGGCCGGGTGGTGCTGGGCAGCATTACCGACCGCGTGGTGCGGCATTCCAACACGCCGGTGCTGGTGATTCGGTAGTCGGCAGCAAGCGGTGGTAGTGGGAGATTTCCAGGCCGGGGTCGGTGTCGCTGCGCCCGTGTACCATATTGAGAATCAGCCTTTGATATTCTGGACTGGAGAGGGAGCGCTATGACTGATGCAGAACAGGCCAGCACTATCTCGGTAGTGATTCACGGCGCAACGGGCCGCATGGGCGCGGAGACGGTGCGCGCGGTGTCCGGCGCCGACGACATGACACTGGTGGGGGCAACCTGCAATACCCCGCGCGGCGACCGCCTGAACACCCCGGCCGGCAGCGTACCGCTGTCTACCGACCTGGCGGGGATACTCGACGCGACGCAGCCGGATGTGATGGTGGAATTCACCCACGCCGCAGCCTGCATGGAGGCCGCTCCGCTGGCCGCCGACCGTGGCATCCACCTGGTTCTGGGGGCCAGCGGCCTCAACGCCGAGCAGCTGCAAACTCTCGACACCATGAGCCGCGAGCATGGCATTGGCATCATCGTGGCTCCCAACTTTGCGCTGGGCGCGGTGGTGCTGAAAAAGCTGGCGGAGCAGGCGGCGGCGCTGTTCGACTACGTGGATGTGGTCGAGGCCCACCACGAGATGAAGATTGACGCTCCCTCCGGGTTTGCGCTGGCCGTGGCGCGTGGGATGCGGGACGCCCGGGGCCGCGATTTCCAACGCAACGAAACCACTGTGCACCATCTGCCCGAAACTCGCGGCGGCGACGTGGGCGGCGTGAGCATCCACAGCCTGCGGCTGCCCGGCCGCAGCGCCCACCACGAGGTGATCCTGGGCGCGGCCGGCCAGACCCTGAGCATCCGACACGACACGCTGGGCCGCGACTGCTATATGCCGGGCGTGCTGCGGTGCGTCCGGGAAGTGAGTGGACGACCCGGCCTGACCGTGGGCCTGGAAACGGTGCTGGGTCTGTAGCGCTGCACTCGTAGCGATCTGCACAATCTGGCGGTTTGGATAGCGCTCCGCGTTAGCCCGAATCCACCGAAGCGAGACGTCCGTGTCGTTGACACCAGGTATGATGGGTAAGGGAAGGCGAACGGGCCCAGCCAGATCCCAATAGGTGGGGATGAGGGCGGCGTGAGGTAGGCACCCAGACACGATGATGGCGGCCGTGCGGCCATGGCGGGCGGAATTCGAGATGCGGTAAGCAGGAAGCGCCCCTGGCGGACCGAGTTGGCGCGAGTTGGCGCGAGTTGGCGACGATGTTCAGTGGGCCGGATGGCGGGTCGGCGGGCTGGTTGCCGCCGTCAGGCTGGGAGTGGCAGGGCGCGCAATCGAGCGAGGGCGCGACTGAACCGGTTTTCCCAGGGCCAGCGCTGGGGCAGATGCAAAGTGCGGCGGCGCGCCGAACGGGTGAGCCGTCCGGGCATCGAGAAGAAGCGTCGTCGGAGGGTTTTGGTGGTCACCACCGGCTCGCCCAGACCGATGCGCGCCGTCCAGCGTGCCAGGTTGTGGGCCATCACCTGGACGGCCAGCCAGGCGGCGTTGGCGGCGAAGCGGCCTGAGGGGAGATGGTTGAGTCCGACGCCGTACTTGAGGTCTCGGATGGCATTCTCGATCTCGGCGTGGCGGCGATGGTCGGCCTCCAGTTCCAGGGTTGCCCCGTCCCGGTCGGTGATGCAGCCGTGATAGCTGTAGCTGGCGAAGAGGGCCAACTGGGAACCGGACGTTGGCTGCACCCGCCGGACGATGAGCCGCACCGGCGCGGCGTCAGGCTCACTCCGGAAGGGGGTGTAGGTGGTCTCCGCCACGTCGGCGGCGCCGTCCATCCAGTAGGGAATCGGCGTCCAGTCCGTCTCGGGTATGGCCTCGATGATATTCCGCAGGCGGGCGTGCTGGCGGATGCTGATGGAGTAGCGCACATCCATTGCGCGGCAGACCGCGACCAGGGCGTGGGCATAGAAGCCGCGGTCAGCGCGCACCGTGAGTTGTCCCCTGGCCCCGCCGTAGCGCACCCGTCCCACCGTTTCACGCCGGAAGTGGGCGGCGCCCCGAGCGGTGTTGGCGCGGCCCTCGCGCAGCCGAGCCATCAGCACGTCGCCGGCACCGGCCCCAGAGTCCGGGCCCGGGCCAGCAGCGGGTGATAGCCTCGCTGGCCGGTGTAGCCGTGGTGGCGTGCCCCTTCTTTGGCCAGACCATAGGTCTCGCAGCTGGTGGAGTCCAGGTCGATGGTCAACGGCCCGTCGCCGGGTCCGGCCCCAGCAGCCCAGGCCCGGGCCAGCAGCTCCCGGCCTACCCGATCCAACTGGCGGACGTGGCCCCACCGGAAGCTGCGCAGGAAGGTTCCCAGGGTGGATGGCGCCTTGACTACGCAGCCGATGGCGCCGGCCGTCCGGCCGGTGCGCAACACGTCGGCGTCGTCAATGCAGTCGCCGCCCGCCAGCGCAGACGCCACCAGGGTCATCATCTGGTCGCCCGGGTTCGCCCGACCTGGCGCGTCGCCCAGGTCGGGGCGCTGCTGGACCAGTTGGGGCAGACCCAGGCGCTGGGCCAGGGTCACCGGAAGGATTAGCCCGGCATTGTTGACCAGGCGGTGGTCGTCGAAGGCGATGTGGATGCCGTCGGGGTAACTGCGTGGTAGCATCTATTGGGCGCTCCTGGTTTCGGGTTGTTTTTCTGTCTCGAAAACCATTATCCCAGATGCACAGGAGCACTTTCTTACCCATTCAACCCGCCGCCACACTTATCTTGTCGGTGGATTGGGGAGAGGGGGCGTTCCTTCCAAACCACCTAAAACGGAACGCTACCGGCAGTTTGTGCAATCTGGACGGTATCAGCCGGCGGGTGTAATCTGGATAATTACATCCAACCAGCTGGACAGTTTCAGGAGCGCTATGGACTTGCAAGGATTGAATCTCGCCATCGTGGGCGTCACGGGGGCCGTTGGTCTGGAGACTTTGCGTCTCATCGAGGCCCGCTACCCGCAGCACACGAATCTAAAGCTGCTGGCCTCAAAGCGTTCTGCCGGTCGCAAGATGGAGGTCAACGGCAAGACCTTCACCGTCGCCGAAACCACCGATGATAGCTTCGATGATGTGGACATCGTCTTTATCTCCGCCCGTACCGAGGATTCCCGCCGGTTCGGGCCGGTGGCCGCTGCCGCTGGCGCAATGGTCATTGACGATTCCAGCGCCTTCCGCATGGATACGGCCGTGCCGCTGTTGGTGCCCGAGGTGAATGGCGCCGACCTGGACTGGCACAACGGCATCGTGTCCATTCCCAACTGCTCGACCACCCCTCTGGTGATGGTGGCGCATCCGCTCCGGCAAGCCAGCCCCATCCGCCGTATTGTGGCCGACACGTACCAGTCGGTATCCGGAGCCGGCGGCGCGGCGATGAACGAGCTGCGTGACCAGACCCGAACGGTGATGCACGGCGGGCCGGCGGAACCGGACGCTCAGCCCCAGCAGATTGCCTTCAACGTTATCCCGCAAATCGACAGCTTCAACGAGTCCGGTTATACCCGTGAAGAGCAGAAGATGATCGACGAGAGCCGCAAGATCCTGCACCAACCGGAAATGGCGGTGTCGGCAACCTGCGTGCGCGTACCCGTGTTCGTGTCCCACTGCGTGGCGGCTCATTTGGAGTTTGACCAGCCGGTATCGACCGGTGAAGCTCGCGAACTGCTGAGCCAGATGCCCGGCGTGGTGGTTCAGGACGACCCGATGGCGTCGGTGTACCCCATGCCAGTGGCGGCGGCCGGTCGCGACGAGGTGTTTGTGGGTCGCATCCGCAAGGACGCCTCCCACCCCAACGGGCTGGCGATGTGGGTCGTAACCGACAACCTGGTAAAGGGCGCCGCGCTGAACGCCCTGCAAATCGCCGAGGCAGCCATCACGCGCGGCGTCGTACACGGGCAGCAACATTGAGCTACACTGGAACCGGAAACGGTTCCTAATCATCGAGTATCATTCATGTCCACGCAAGTTCAGCCAAACGACCCTGACGCCCTCATCCGGCGCATCAGAGAGGCACTTCGGGAAAACCCGGAGGCTCGTACCCTGCTATTGCATGACTTGCTCAGCGAGAATCTGCTGCAGTTGCCGGCACGGCTCGACGCCCTGTCTGAAACCGTCGCTCAAAACGCCATCGCCATTGCGAATCTCTCCGACCGATTCGCCGACTTGCTTGCAACCCAGCAGCGCACCGATGAACGGTTCGATAGACTGGCCGAGTCCCAGCAGCGCACCGATGAACGGTTCGATAGACTGGCCGAGTCTCAGCAGCGCACCGATGAAATGTTGGCCGCGCTGAACGAGTCCCAACAGCGTACCGACCAACGGTTCGATAGTCTGGACGAGACACAGCGGCGCACTGACGAACGGTTCGATAGACTGGCCGAGTCCCAGCAGCGCCTCGATGAAGCGATGGCGCAGTCCCAACAGCGCACCGATGAAGCGATGGCGCAGTCCCAACAGCGCACCGATGAAGCGCAGGCGCAGTCCCAACAGCGCACCGATGAAGCGCAGGCGCAGTCCCGACAGCGTGCCGATGAAGCGATGGCGGCGCTGTCCGAGTCCCAGCGGCGTACCGATGAACGGTTCGCCCAGTTTATGCAGTCTCAACAAAGGATGGACAACGACATCGCCACGCTGAAGGGTTGGGGTCTGGAGCTCATCAGCCGGCGAAGAATTCCGGAATTTGCCAAGGCGACGGGAATGCGGCGTCTTGAGGAAATTCCTCCCGCAGAGTTGCGCCGAATCGCTGAAGACGCCTGTGATTACGGCCACATCACCGAGGCGGAAATGGACGACGTTGCTACTGCTGATGTGGTGTTCTACGGGCGTCGCCGCGATTCCGGCGCCCATGCTTATCTCGTGGCTCAGGCATCTTACTCTTTACACCCATCGGATGTTATTAGAGCGGTTGAACAGGCTGCGGTACTCGCCAAAATCACCGGTATTGCGGCGTTTCCGGTTGTTGTCGGCACCCATCTAACACCGGAGGCTGCGACGGAAATCCAGCGGCATGACTCGGTTTCATACGTCCACATCGTGAATGGCAACCGTCTGCGCGCCTGATGTAGATTGCTATCGCAGCAAAATGCCCGGATGTGTATAATGCCGGCAACATGATACTGTCAAGCGGCCAACCGGGTATCCGATCCCGACGATAGACGCCGCTGATGCTACCAGGAGGGACGCGTTATGCCTGTAGAAATTGGCCGCCTGATTACGGCAATGGTTACACCCTTCGACGCCGAGGGGAATGTTGACTACGACCAGGCCAAGCGTCTCGCCGTGGCCCTGCTGGACTCCGGCACCGATGGGCTGGTGGTTACCGGCACCACCGGCGAAGGGCCGGCGCTGTCCATGGACGAAAAGGCCCGCCTGTACGGCGAGGTGAAAGACGCCATCGGCTCGCGCGGCGCCGTCATCGCCGGCACCAGCGACAACAACACCACGGCATCCATCGAGCTGAGCCGCCAGGCCGAACAGGTCGGGGCGGATGCCCTCCTGCTGACGGTGCCGGCGTATAACAAGCCGCCGCAAGAGGGCCTGTATCAGCACTTCAAGGCCCTGGCCGAGTGTACCAACCTGCCCGGGATGCTGTACAACGTGCCCAGCCGCACCAGCCTCAACATGACCGATGCGACTACCGTGCGCCTGTCCGAGATTGACAACATTATCGGCATCAAAGAGGCCAGCAGCGACCCGGTTCAAATCGCCAAAGTAATTCGCGACACACCCGATGCTTTTCGGGTCTGGTCGGGCAACGATGACGAAACCTTCGGCATCATGTCAATGGGCGGTTTCGGTGTGGTTAGCGTGGCGGCCCACCTCATCGGCAGCCAGATTAAGCAGATGATGGGATTCACCCTGGAGGGCGACGTGGAGGCCGCCGGCGCCGAACACCTGCGCCTGCTGGATATGTTCAAGGGGCTGTTCGTCGTGTCCAACCCCATACCCGTGAAGTATGGGATCAACTGGGCCGGCTTCAACGTGGGCGAACCGCGTTTGCCCCTGGTGCCTCCCGATGCGAAAACCGCCGCCCAGCTGGACGCCCTTTTGGAAAGATACGATATCGGCATCGCAGCGCCAACCGATTAACCCGTAACCAAATTAACCCGTGACCAAACCCGTGCCGTTTGCCACACCACTGCCGACCGGCCACCGCTTCCCATAACTTCTTTCTGCAAGCCCGGTCGGCTCGCCAATTCGTGGAATCGCCTATCGTAATGCCTTGGTATCACAAGGAGCACCGAAATGTCGCTGAAAACAGTCATCTTCGTGGATGGCCAGAATTTTCGCCACAATTTGAGGGATTATCACTTCCGTTCCGACCCGCCGCACCCCAACAACCCAGAGTATAGACTCGACGAGAAACACTTCCGATGGCAGGAGTTCTTTCAAGACGCACTGTCCAAGTTCGATGAGGTTACCGGCTGGGACCATCAGCTGGTGCGGGTCTACTGGTACTACGCCGAGAACATCACCCCGTGGACGCCCAACCTCTGGCGGGCGCAACGCATCGTTGACGAGTACGGCGGGCGGATGCCGGAACTCACCACCGAGCTGGTCGTGCAGAAGGCTCAGGACTGGTACGAGCACGAATTCCGACGCTTCCACCAGCTCCGCAAGTCCGTTTTCGAGGAAATCCAGCAGAATACCAACTTCCTGGAGTTCAAGTACGTGGGCCAGTACGTGGTGCAGCCGTTTCGCCCCTATCGGCTGGAATATGACTACGAAGGCAACATCATGTTCCAGGGCACCCAGGTTGGAGAGAAGGGCGTAGACATCGGCATTGCCGTGGACATGATCTCCAAAATGAACAGCTTCGATTGCGCGGTGCTGGTGTCCGGCGATAGCGACTTCTTCCCGGTGCTGCGTTACCTGAAAGACAACCTTAAGTATGTGTACCACTTCTCGGTGGGCCGGGGAGTAGGGCAAGACACCCAGTATTTCTCGCCGGCGCTGCGGGGCATCGTGGACTGCTTCCAGGGCTTTGACGAACTGGAACTATTGAGCAACTACGTCAACGAGCACGCCGGCATCCCCCCCGCCATCATGGACACCATCAACCAGCGCGCCGCCGAACTGGAACGGATTCTGGAAGAGGAACCCCTGCGCTACCAGCCCGAGCCCGAGCCGATGTTGAACTGACTAGGGCGTGTTTACAAACTCTCCCTCTGTTGGTATCCCCGCAGGCCAGATTCGATATTCTGGCCTGCGGGGGCTTTGTGCCGAGTCAGTTGGACGGCAGGTCAATTTTATACAAGGTCTCGCCAGCTGTGCCGCCTATTTTGCTGTAGCCGATAGCATACACCGCAGTCGTGGCGAATTCGGGTATCGCCCAAGCATCGCAGGCTGTTCGATAGTATCCGTCCGGAATTGCCGGCCCCCTCCGGCCTGTTACTTTGGCGAATCCAATTCCTTGGTCTGTTGAAAGGTTGTTGTGAACGCCTGGCTCAAAGTATGCGTCAAACCCGGCCGCATTCGCGATGGTTACGCAAATGTCCAGCAACTTCAACCCGTGCGGAGCCTCGTAAGATTTGCCGTTTGCCAGGTCAACGCTGGTTGGCGTAGTCGCGCTGTTGAGCGTAACGTCGAGCCAGGCAACCGGTTTCGTGCCGAAAGTTGCGGTGTTGCCGCTGGCTAAATAGCCGCCTTCGGGAATTGCCAAGCCGGTTATGGAGCAGAACCCCTCGCCGTGCTGACCGGAGGTCATTACCAAGTTGGCCCATGGCGACCATACGGGTGCGTCGCCACCCGACCGCGTGGTTCTGGCCCCAATGAGGACGAGGTAGCCAGCGCCGGGTTGGAGGCTACTGATAGTGTGGCTGGTGTAGGCGCTTGGTATGCTTGGTATGGTGGTGTAGTGAAGGCGTCCAGCCAATCACGGCCCGCATTTCGCATTCGATGATACTCTTCGAGGTTGACCCAGCCGATGGTGTAGAACCGGGCTCCGGCGGCAACGTCCCACGTTGCGTGAAGTTCGCCACCGTTGGCGGTGGCGACGACGGTGGGCTGGTTAGGTGGCACGGCGGCGGCCGGCATGGCGGCGATACTGGCAATGAGTAGTACAAATGTCAACGCCAGCAGAAGTACGATTCTGGTTGATTTCATCACAAACGTTCCTCATGGTGAGTCTTGGTATTTATCAAGGCTCCGATAGCCGAGAAACCAGAGCCTTGACCGACAATTGCGCTTTGACGCTTACTTGCGCCGGCGCACTATACGCCGTTTGACAATGCGCCTGACAATCCGCATAACGGTTCTTCTCCGACGCGCCCGGACGATTCTGATAGCCATAGGGGCCTCCTTTGACAAGTCAAGTCTCGCCGAACCGGGCAACGATTGACCTTAGCCGCGCCGATACTTGACCCCAACGGACGCCGCTGGCAAAATGCGGGCGGCTTGGACAAGCCAGTTGGGAGTCCCCGATTCAGCGGGGATAACCGCAAAAGCCCCGTCAGATGGCTCTGACGGGGCTATACATTGACTGCATTGCTGACTATAATAGCCAGCGATAGGAGCAATGTGTCGCCTCTGTCCGAATTAGCCTCGGCGTTTCCCTCGTCGAGGCTTTTGCAATTAAGGGGATTGTACCCGATACAATGTGAGACTGTCTATCGCCGGAGGCGATAGGTAACTGTTCAGAGTTGGTGAGGTGGATTGGCCGAAAGGGGTTCTGGGAGCCTTGCGCTGCCGGTGGTGGTTGTGTCATATAGTGGGTATGGATACGGAAATTGACCTCAAGACTGCCGACCGGGATGCCCTGATTGCCATCATCGTCCGGAAACAGGCGATCATCGAGCGGTTGGAGAAACGGATTGGCCAATTGGAGGGGCCGGCCAAGCCAAGCGACTCGGGTCGGATGCCCGGTCTGCAGCCCAAAGCCGAGCGGAAACCGGCCCAGCCCAAAGGGCCACGCCAGCGCCGTCCCCACGGTTTTGCCCGCACCCGCATGACGCCGACCCAGCGAGTGGAGCACGCGTTGGAACAGTGCCCCGACTGCGGAACTCAGCTGTCCGGCGGCTGGACCCAGCGCACTCGGGAAGTCATTGACTTGCCCCAAGTTCCGGTGCAGATTACCGAGTACGCTTACATCGCCCGCACCTGCCCGGGCTGCCGACGCCGCTGTGTACCATCGTCACAACTGGACGGCGTGGCGCTGGGTCGGCAGCGTCTGGGGGTCAATGTAATGAGCCTGATTGCCGCCCTGCGGGAAGAGGCCCGGCTGCCCTTCCGCACCATCCAGTGGTACCTGGGCGCCGTGCATGGGCTGCGCCTCAGCACGGGCGCCATCGTGGACGCCACGAAGCGGGTGGCTCAGCAGGCTCACGTTGTGATGGCCGATATAATGGAACGGATCCGAGGCAGTCCGGTGGTTCATGCCGATGAGACCGGTTGGCGGGAGAACGGCAACAACGGCTACGTCTGGACCTTCAGCACTCCCAGCCAGCGGTACTTCCTGCGACGGGGTCGTGGCAAGGTGGTGGTGGATGAAGTCCTGGGCGATGCTTTCTCCGGAGTATTGGTCAGCGATTTCTACGCTGCCTACCACCATTATGATGGCCCCAAGCAGCGGTGCTGGGCCCACCTGCTGCGGGACATCCACGACCGGCGCACTCTCTACCCGGATGATACGCCACTGGCACAGTGGGCCGACGCCGTACACCGTCTCTATGTCCAGGCCAAGGCCTTCACGCACCCGTCGCTGCTGCGACGGCGGGCGACCCAGCTGGCCCTGGAACAACGGCTGCTCGCCATCTGCCAGCCATTCCTCGACGACCCATCGGCAACCCAGGCCAAGCTATGCCGACGCATTGAACGCCACGTCAAAGAGCTCTTCGTCTTCGTGGCCGAACCGGAAACGCCGCCGGACAATAACGCCGCCGAACGCAGCCTGCGCCCGGTAGTGGTCAGCCGGAAGATCAGTGGTGGCACCCGGTCAGCCCAGGGCACTGCAACCAAGATGACGCTGGCCTCAATCTTCGGCACCTGGCGGGCCCAGGGCTTGAACCCCCTCACCGCCTGCCGACAATTACTCACTTCCCCTCAACCCTGAACAGTTACGGCGATAGTGGTTACGCCGCCGTTGTGAGTGGCAACTGCCGGCCCTCCGGCCCGCTGGGTTCGGACTGTCGACAATGCGGCGAAGGGCCTCGTCGAGTGTGTTTCGTGCCGACAAACCAAGCCACCAGGCTGAACCGCCCGGCGAACATAGTCGCCAACTTGCAGTACCGGGTGGCGATGCCCCGGAACTGTTTGGCGTCCGCGAAGGCATTTTCCACCAGCTGCCGGCCCTGATAGGACTGGACATCGTAATAGGCTGGTTGCCGGCGGTTTGATTTTGGCGGAATGGTGGTTATAATGCCGGCAGAAGCCAGTAGAGTGCGGACGGCATTGCTGTCAAAAGCCTTGTCGCCCAGCAGTTCGCTGTTTTCTGGGATAGGGACGCCGTTGAGGAGAGTCGGCAACTCCAATACCTCGGCGGCGTTTCCCGGTTTCAGTTTGAACCTGACGAACCGACCGGCGCGGTCGGTCAGTGCCATTACTTTGGTAGTCAGCCCACCTCGACTGCGGCCAATTGCTTGAACAATTTGGGATTCATCGGGTGGGCGGCCTCTTGTGGGGCGCCTGCCCCGTGCTGGTGAACTTTGACAAAGGCGCCGTCCACCATTATGACTGCCCAGTTGAGCATGTCGGCCAGAGACGAGAAAACGGCTTCAAAGACGCCGATTTTGACCCAGCGGTTGAAACGCTGGTACACGGTGCCCCACTTACCGAATTGCGGAGGGAGGTCGCGCCAGGGTGCGCCGGTGCGGGCAATCCAGAGGATGCCTTCAATAGTGGTACGATGGCTCTGCGCGTAGGGGCGACCGTTATGGCCGCTTTCGCTCGGCAGGAGTGGGGCGATGCGTTTCCATTGCCGATTTGATAACCTCCTACGTGCCATTTTCCATACTCCAGGTGCGGTTTTTGCAAGCACCTTTACCAGTAGAAATATAGTATATAAGTTCTAGAATGTCAATTTAAGTGGAGTTATCAATCTACCAGAGTTTGTAAACAAGCCCTAGTACTCAATCAATGTTGGAATTGAAGGGATAGAGGCGATGCAATTTGGTTCTGGCGTCCTGGGTGTTGAACCGCCAGTTGATGGTGGCCTTGGAGGCGTTGCGCTGGACCTCATAGGCGTTGATGGCTCGCTGCAGGGCAGTCTCGTCGGGATTACGCCCCTGGAGACAGGCCCGGGTCAACACGCTGAACTCGATCTCCGCCATGTTCAGCCAACTGGCGTGCTGGGGCGTGTGGTGAAATTCCAGCCGCCTGACGATGCGCCGAGCTTCGGCGGCGGGGAAGGTCTCGTAGAGGGAGGCCATACGATGGGTATTCAGATTGTCCAGCGCCACTCGGACCACCGGAGCATCTGGGTAGGCCTCATCCACCAGCCACCGCATCTGGTGGGCAAAGTCTGCCATGGTGCGTCGCTCGGTGATCGCCACGTGTCGCCAGCCGGCCAGGGGCTCGCAAGTCAGGAAGCTGTTGCGCGTACCGGCGCGGCGATACTCGTAATCCTGACGCCGCGGTGGTCCCGGCTGCACCGGAATGGGCGGCCTGGTGTCGGCCAGCAACTGAGTGGAAGTCTCATCAAAGCAGACCACCGGCCGGTCCGGGTCGTAGGGCTCAGCATACAAGTCCAGCACGTCCTCCATCGCCGCCACGAATTCACCCCCTACCTTGGGGATACACCACTGCTGCTTCCGCCACGGCTGGAGGACGTTTTTTTGAGCCTCAACCGCACCGTCTCATGGGACAGGGACTCCACCAACCCCAACTCCACCACTCGGTCGGCCAAAAGATGCAGGGTCCAGTAGTCGTGGCCATCGGGCGCTGGGCTGCACGCCAGGGCGATCAGGTGGGCTTCCCCCTTGTCATCAAGCTTCCGGTATCGGTTGGCCTGGACCCGGTCCTGCAACACGCCATCTAAACCTTCCTCAGCGTACCGCCGTTTGGCGCGGTACACCGTACCCTTGGAGATGTCCAAAGCGGCCGCCACCTGTGGTGCGGTCCATCCCTCATCTACTTTCAGCAGGGTGCGCGCTCGGGCGATGATACGCGCCGAACTTTTGCCGCTGCGAATCAGCTGGCTCAGTCGCTCGCGTTCCTCCGGCGTCAACTGTACCGCGTATTGCTCTAAGGCCATGATTACTACACCTTCACACCACTCTATTTTGCAGTCAGCGTAGCACTTGGAAGCCTTTCACTAAAACTACCTACAATCCTGATTTGAACCAGTACTAGTACCGTTTCAATCTGGTTTTGTAGGGTAGACATGTTGGAGCTTACTACGAGCATCTTGGGTGGTAAACCGCCAGTCTATGACTGATTTTGCGGCGTTGCGCTCGCGTTCGAGCGCCGCAACCTCTCGTCGCAGCTCCGGCTCAGCGCTGATGCGGCGGTTCAGACACCCTCTGCTGAAGACGCTCAACTCGATCTCAGCCATGTTCAGCCAGCTGCCATGCGTGGGAGTGTAATGAAACTCCAGCCGTTGCGCGATGCGCCGAGCTTCGCACGGCTCAAATGCTTCGTAGAGCGAGCCGAGCTGGTGGGTGTTGAGGTTGTCCAGTACCAGCCTGACCACCTCGGCATCAGGGTAGGCCTCGTCCACCAGCCACCGCATCCGGTGGGCGAAATCCACGGCAGTGCGGCGCCCGGTCACGGCGATATGTCTCCACCCGCCCTGCGGCTCGCAGAGCATGAACCGGTTGCGGGTCCCGTTCCGCTGGTACTCAGTGTCATAGCGTGCCACCCGTCCCGGGGCAGCCGCCAGGGGCGGACGCACCTCCCCGGTCAATTGCCGGGAGGTCTCGTCGAAACACACTACCGGACGCTCCGGATGGTACGCCTGGTGGTACAGGTCCAGCACATCCTCCATCCGCGCCACGAACTCCCCGCTCACCTTGGGGATACACCACTCCTTCTTCTTCCACGGCTTGAGTTCGTTTTTTTGAGCAGCTGGCGCACCGTCTCCAGGGAGATGCTCTCGGCAAACTCCAACTCCACCACCTTGCCCGCCAGCAACTGGAGCGTCCAGTGCGTGTGTCCAGCGGGCGCTGTGCTGCACGCAAAGGCGATCAGGTGCGCTTCCTGCCGGCCGTCCAGCTTGCGCTCCCGGCCCGGCCACGGTCGGTCATTGATGGCGGCCTCAAGTCCTTCCTCCACGTACCGCTTCCGCGATCTGGCGACCGTGGCGGCGTTGACCAACAGCACATCGGCTATCTCACGGTCCCGAAGCCCTTGGTCAGCTTTGAGCAGCGACAGCGCCCGCTTGACGGTGCGCACTGACGCCTTGCCTCGCTGGGAAACCGCATTGAGACGGGAACGTTCGGCCTCGGTCAGCGCGACTTTATACTTGATGGCAGCCATGGCTGGGCACCTCCTCGCAGAAAGATCATGCTCCAGTATGGCTGCCTTCTAATATTATTACAAATCTATCTGGGAACGGTACTAGTTGGGCTACGCAGGAACGGGGCGAAATACGTAGTCGCTACATATCATGGGGAAACCAAAGAGGTCTATGAAATAGAAGAATGGTATGAGGACACGCAAGAATCGGACAAGACACGCCGCTACGCATTCAACGGAAAGGTTGCCCCGGAACCAATCCGTAGCCTATTGAAGGATAAATCCATTGCCCATTTACAAAAAAGAGGAGCTGCCTATCCCATCAAATACCTCAACTGCTGACGCGCGCAACGGCTCCATCCCCCAATATCCCATCCATCTTGTCCATCCATGCAAAAAAACGTCCCCCCGGTTGCATCGCCCCCCGCTGCGCCATATAATCAGCCGTTGCCAGCAACCCCCCTAAACACCCGCCCGGAGACCACCCTTTTGACCTACCTCGACCTGCATTGCCATTCCGTCGCATCCGACGATTCCCGCGCCACCGTAGAGCAATACCTCAAGTGGATTAACGTCCTCCGCAAGCGCGGCTTCACCGTTGATGGCATCGTGCTCACCGAGCATCGCCAGTACGATTTCGACGTCGACTACTCGCAATTGGCCAACCAGTACGGGGTAATCGTGCTCAAGGGCGCCGAACTGGATACCTGCTTCGGGCATATGCTGGTTTACAACATCACGCCCGGTCTCGCTAAAGACATCGACTTCGGCAACGTGAAAATGGACGGACGCGAGCTGATCAAGGCCGCCCGGCACCACGGCGGCTATGTCGTGCCGGCCCATCCCGGGCGCTTCGGCATCGGCCTCGTCGAATACATGGCGAGGGGCGAACAGTTCGACGACGTTTCAATCGTTGAACTCCTCAACGGCGGCAGCAAGCCCGAAGAGAACGTGCGCGGCGAGGAACTCTGCCAGCGCACCGGCTACGGCGGCACCGGCGGCAGCGACGCCCACCTCGCCAGCCACATCGGTCGGGTCGTCACCGAGTTCCAGGCCAACATCTCCACCAGCGAGCAACTCGTGGACGCTCTCATCTCCGGCCAATTCCGCCCCGTCCGCATCGAAGCAACCGCCGCCGCTCCCGTCAGCTAATCCAGCCCTTTGGAGCCATCTAATGCCTACCCAAATCGACTACGACTACGACCACTCCCTCTACGGCGTTGAGCACGAATCCGGCCCCTTCGACGTCACGCCGGAAATCATCGCCACCTATACCCGCAGCGTCGGCGAGGACAACCCCATATTCACCGACGCCGACGCCGCCCGCACCGCCGGCTACGCCAACGTCGTCGCGCCGCCCACGCTGTGCGCCCTCTTTGAGCGCGGCGAGCTGCCCGACATCAAGCTGCAATTCAAAGGACGCCAGTTCCACGGCGGCCAGCGCGTCGAACCCCGTTCCCCCATCGTAGCCGGCGACCGTCTCACTGCCTCCTCTCATCTGAAAGACGTCTACACCAAGACCGGACGTTCCGGCACCATGGTGCACGTCGTCTGGGAAACCACCTTCCGTAACCAGGACGGCGCCATCGTCGCCGAAGTCCAGCGCTCCCAGGTCGTTCGGGAGTGATGCTCTCATGCCTCAACCCGCCAAACTATATTTCGAAGACACCGAACTCGGCGACGAAATCGGCCCCATCATCCTGTCCGTAACCGACGAACAGGTCATCGACTTCTGCTCCCTGTGGGGCAACCCGCACCCCAACCGGTTCACCGATCAGGCCGAAGCCGAACGCATCGGCCTGGCTGGTCCCATCGTCCCCGGCATCATGAGCATGGCCCTCGTTTCCCGGGCGCTCACCGACTGGGCTGGCCCCAACACCGTCGCCGACCTCGACCTCGTCTTTCGCGGTTCGGTTCCCCATAACCAGCCCCTGCACGTCGGTTTCCAGATTAGCGACACCAGCCAGGAAAACGGCGTCAACCAGATCCAGTGCGACATCACCATGACCGGCCCGGTTCCCGACCGCCCCTACATCATCGGCACCGCCCTGCTGACCCTCCCCTCCCGCGCCGATGACGGGCGGTAGCAATCGTTCACACGGCAATGCCGGCCCTCACCAAACCGGCAACGGAGCCGGATTGCTGCTATTGCGGCACTTGGGCGCATCCCTGATCGCGGTCGTTGACTTTGTACTCTTTCAGGCCACCGCCATTGGGCTTACCATTGCCGTTTACTTTGCGATTCCATTGCTGGACAGCAGCATCAACCAGAACAGTGTAAACTGGAACTGGATAAAGATATTCCAGATAATCAGCCCCACCATCACCGTATCAGGAGGCGCAGTAACCGTGCTTACCAGCTACTTCTTCGCCAAAAGGGCCCAGGAAGCTGAACGGCAACAGCAAGAAGCCGAGCAGCGACGGCAAGAGGAGGCCCGTCTGCGCTCCGAAGCCGAGCGGCAGCAGCAGGAAGCCGAGCACCGGCGACAAGAGGAGGCCCGCCTGCGCTCCGAAGCCGAGCGGCAGCAGCAGGAAGAGGCCCGCCTGCGACAAGTGGCCGAAGCCGAGGTCCAGAACCTCAAAACCCAGTTGGAGCGGGCAAACACCCCACGCCGTCGTCATCGCCGCCCCCTCCGATAACCCCCCATGCTCCACAAACTCCGCCAAATCGCCCTGATGGTGCAGAATCTCCCCGAGGCCATCGACCTCTACGGTCGCATCCTCGGCATGGAGCCGTCCCGCACCGGTACGTTGCCCCAGTTCGGCCTCGACAACGCCGTCCTGCCAGCCGGCAAGGGTACTTTCGTTGAGCTCCTTGCCCCCAACGACGACACCTCGGCCGGGGCCAGATTTCTGCAACGACGCGGAGAGGCTCCCTACCTGATTATCTTCGAGACTACCGAGTACGACCGGCTCATCCCCCACCTGCGCGCTATGGGTGTGCGCATCACCGCCGAAACCCAACACGCCGGCTCCCGCTCCGCCTTCCTGCACCCCGCTTCCTGCAACGGCGCCTTCCTGGAAATCGTCGAGGTAACCGACCCGGCCAATCCGTGGCCCGCCGCCGGCCCCGACTGGCAATTGGACGGCCACCGGCCTGCTACCTCCCAGCTCCGCCAGCTGGCGGTCATCGTCCACGACCTGGACGCCGCCATCGACCACTGGAGCCGGATGTTTGGCCTGCAACCCACCCGGCGCTTCGAGATTAGTTTCACCGACCTGGAGATAGCCGTCCTTCCCCTGGGCGACCGGGAAACCTTCATCGAACTCGCCCAGCCCACCAGCGCGGACTCGCCCTCCGGAAGGTTCCTGACCCGCTATGGCGAAGGCATCTACCTGACCATCTACCAGATTGCCGACTCCCTCGCCACCGACGCCTACCTGCAAACCCAGGACATCCGGTTCACCACTTCCCGCCACACCGACAATTATGTCAACCTCGGCTTCAACAGCATCTGGCTGCATCCCGCCACCTTCAAGGGAGCCTTCACCCAGCTGTCCCAGGTGCTCAGCCCCGACAATCCCTGGCCTCCGGCCGGCGATGACTGGTACCAGCGGTGACTATATGCACCCCCCTGCTGCCCACGACCATGTCCACGACGCCCACAGTCACACCCATTCCCGCGACGGACAAACCCACACCCACGCCGACGGCTCGCCCCAGGCTGTGGCATTTGATGGCCTGACCGCTCGTTACGGACAAATCCTTGCTCTCGATGACGTGTCATTTTCAGTGGACACGTGCAGCTTGGTCGGCGTCGTTGGCCCCAACGGCGGCGGCAAATCCACGCTGCTCAAATCCGTCGTCGGCCTGGTCAAACCGCAAAAGGGCAACGTGTTCGTCCACGGCCAGCCCAGCGTCGCCGTGCGCAAAGACATCGGGTTTGTGCCTCAGCTGGAACAGGTTGACTGGAATTTCCCCGCCACCGTCTGGGACGTGGTAATGATGGGCCTCACCCCCGGCCGCGGCCTCTTTCGCTGGCACAACAAATCCAACCGGGCCGCCGCCGCCGCCGCCCTCGAAACCGTTGACCTGGCCCACCTGCGGAAACGCTCCATCGGCGAACTTTCCGGCGGTCAGCGACGCCGCGCTCTCCTGGCCCGCGCCATCGCCTCCGAACCGTCCGTCCTGCTCCTAGACGAACCGATGAACGGTCTCGACCCCGCTGCGCAGCACAGCTTCCTCGACATCCTCGACCGCCTGCGGGCCCGGGGCGCAACCGTCATCATGAGCACCCACGACCTCACCTGCGTCTCCGCCCGCGCCAGCGACGTCGCCCTCATCAACCAGAACTTAATCGCCTATGGCCCCCCCGAAGAAGTGCTGTTGGAATCCGTCCTCGCCGACGTCTTCGGCCACCAGCTCGTCGTCCACACCGCCGGCGGAGCCTACGCCCTCCACCACCACGACCACCAGGTCGCCTGGCCTGGCCAGCCGGACGTTGTTGCCCACCGGGACTAACTTCCACCCAGGGCTGGCCGACGACCACTGCTTATATTGGTTTGCTCCAGAGCGCCAACCATGTTCTTGACTATTTTATTCGCCGCAGCGCTTGCCTCGGCTTTTGTTTCTGCCGCTGCGGCCGTTATCGTCGCAGCAGCCGGCGCGAACCCCGTGAGTTACCGTATTAGCGTATTGGTCGGTTCCGGAGTTGGTATCGCTTTCGGGATCGCCAGTATCTATCTGGTCAGTTTCGTCGGCGCCGTTGCATTCTTCATAGCTTTCCTGTTGCCGGCTCAGTTCGATACCATGGCCTCAATTTTCGTCCTGATTCTGCTCGATATTGCGCGTGCCGCTCTGGCGGGAACCGCCGTGGCCGCCGTGGCCGGTCGGTCCAGCCTCACCATCCGTCGGGGCGCTCTCATCGGGGCCGGTTTCGGACTGTTCATCGGCATCGCCAACCGGGTGGCCAATATCCTCTTGTATTCAGCCGGTGCCACAGCCATTGCCGCCCTGGGTTTGGACTGGCCGTCCGCCTTCAAAGACGGTACAGTCAACACCGTTATTCTCATCGCCCTCGACATCGCTTTGACCTTCGCCGCTTTCCGATTCGTCCGCAGCAGACGCCTACCTGCCAAGCCAACCGTCAGCGCCTGAACCTGTTAAAATCAGCGCACCCTGACTTGACGATGCGGTCGTTAACCGCATTCCCAATTCGTAAAATCCTGTTTATCCTGTACATCCCTGTAAAAACTCTACCAGCTTACACCCCAGCCATCTGACCAGGAGAAAACCATGTACGACCTCAACGGCAAAGTAGCCCTCGTTACCGGAGCCGGCGGACGCCACGGCATCGGCCGCGCCATCGCCACCCGCCTCGCCTCCGAGGGCGCCGACGTCGTTGTTACCGACGTCGAAGCATCCCTGGACGCCATCCGCACCGAAGACCGTCTGGACGGCTGGGAGGGCCTGCCCAGCGTGGTCCAGGAGATTCAGGACATGGGTCGCCGCAGCAGCGGGCTCTACTACGACGTTGCCGACAGCGCCCAGGTCCACGCCATGGTCAACGAGGTCCTCGACGAGTACGGCCAGATCGACATCCTGGTCAATAACGCCGGCTCCCGCCCCGGCCGCGACCGCGTACTGATCGTCGAACTGGAAGAAGACGCCTTCGACGAGGTGATGCGCGTCAACGTCCGCGGCACCTACCTGGTCAGCCGGGAGGTCGCCCGCCACATGGTCGCCCGCGGCGGCCCCGGCAAGATAATCAACATCTCCTCCGGCGCCGGCAAGCGCGGCATCGCCCGCTACGGAGCCTACTGCGCCAGCAAGTTCGCCGTCATCGGCTTCACCCAATCGCTGGCCCACGAGATGGCCCCCTACAAGGTCAACGTCAACGCCATCTGCCCAGGCCTGGTGGACACCGAGCGGGTGGACTTCATCGCCGCCGCCCTGGCTCCCGAGGGCGTGTCCGGCCAGGAACACCGGGCCCTCATGGTGCGCGAGCGCGAGCTGCGGGTCCCCATGGGGCGCATCGCCCAGGGCGACGACATCGCCCGCGCCGCCGCCTTCCTCTCCTCCGCCGAATCCGACTACATGACCGGCCTCAGCATCAGCGTCTCCGGCGGCTCCGAAATGAGCTAACCCCCGACCCACACCACTCCCCGCAAGTCCATCGGCTCCCTTCCGCTCCCCTCAGAGGGTGTCTAAAACTCCCTCTCCCCTGGTGGGAGAGGGTTGGGGTGAGGGGTCGTTCCCTCCGCTATTCCACCTTTCGCCCAAGATTCACCAGGCGTTTTTTAGACACCCGCTCACGGGCTGACAGGGGTAGGTATCGGGTGTTGGGCAGAGGTTTTGTAGAGGTTTTTCACCCTCACCCTCTCCCATCAAGGGAGATGGGACATTATAGAAGTTACATATCCTGGTCAGTCCCTCACGGGAGAGGGCGGCGGCGGTTAGTATTCGTAGAACATTTGCTGCAGTTCGGCGCGGTTGGTGGTTACCGTCAGTGCCAGCATCAGCAAAAGGCGGGCTTTCTGCGGCATCAGGTTGTCTGACACGATGAAGCCCTGCTCCGCTTTGCGTGGTGTCATCACGACGCGGCCGGCGCTGGAGCGGCTGGCGAGCACTACCGGCATCCCGTCGGCCACGGCCTGCTCGGCGGCGGTTATCACGGCGGGCGGGAAGGTGCCGGCGCCGAACCCGGCCAGCACCAGGCCGGCCGACCCGTGGGCGCGCACGGCGTCGATCAGCATTCCGTCGGCGCCAGCGTAGGCGTACACGATGTCCACCCGCGGCAGGTCGGTGCGGCCGTCCACCGTGAAGGGTGTATCGGTGGTGTGCTTGCGGAAGGGGCGTCGGTAGAAAACCACCTGATGGTCAGAGTCGGCATAGCCCAGGAAACCCAGTTCGTTGGGCTTGAAGGTTTCCACCCGCAGCGTGTTGGACTTGTAAACGTCCCGGGCGCAGTGAATCTCATTGTTCAGCACGGTCAGCACGCCCATGCCGGCGGCGTCCGGTGTGGCGGCGATGCGCACGGCGTCCATCAGGTTCAGGTCGGCGTCGGTGCTGATTGACGTGGGCGGGCGCATTGCTCCGGTAATCACCACGGGGCGGTCGGTTTTCACGGTCAGGTGCAGGAAGTAAGCGGTCTCTTCCAGCGTCGCCGTGCCGTGGGTAATCACGATGCCGGCGGTGTCAGGCTCGTCGCGGGCGATGGCGTGGATGCGTTCGGCGAGCGCGATCCAGTTGGCCGGGCCGATGGCGGTGCTGCCCACGCTGACCATGTCCTCGGCAATGATGTTGAAATGCTCGCCAATCTCCGGAACGCGCGCCAGATTATCGGCAATCACCAGATGGTCGCCAATTTCGGGGTAGCGGATGTAGTCCATCCGGTCTGGGCCAACGCCGGCGATGCTGCCGCCGGTGGCGATGATGTGGACGGTGGGGTTATTAAGCATAGCGACCTCCCAAAAAGCAGTGCGATAGCATACGTTCGGTTTTCAGGCTGCGGTCTTGACCAGCGGCTCAATGGCGCTGGTGTCTGTTGTGGCGCGGGCCACGTCAAGGTCGTACATCCGTTGCAGGTTCAGCCAGAACTCGGGAGACGTGCCCAGGGCTTGGCCGAGGCGCAGTGCGGTGTCGGCAGTAATGGAACGGCGCCGATGCACGATTTGATTAATGCGTATTGGGGCTACGCCAATCGCTCTGGCCAGGCGATACTGGGTAATATCGAGCTCATCCAGCAGCTCCGCCAGATGCTCGCCGGGATGAATGGGGTCAGCTGCGGTCATAAGTCCCTCCCTAATGAGGGTCGGTGACCTCGATGTCCATTGCGCCCTGGTCCGTCCAGCGAAAGCAAACGCGCCACTGATCATTGATGCGGATACTATGCTTGCCCGCGCGGTCGCCACGGAGAGCCTCCAGCCGATGAGAAGGAGGCAACCGAAGGTCATTGAACATCGTTGCTGCAACAACACGCTGTAGTCGCATTCGAGCGCGCCGTTGAATATCGCTCGGCAGGCGCCGCACACTTTGACCTTTGAAAAGAGCCGCGGTGTCGAGGTTCCTGAAACGGTTCATGCGCTCCCATATTAACGCAGCGCGTTATTAAATTCAAATCCTGACCTCATCCATCCGGTCCAGCCCTGCGAGATGCCCTCTCCTCCTGTGCTACCATACCGCATATGCGCGCCCTCATCGTTTCCGATATCCACTCCAACCTGGAAGCCTTTGAGGCGGTGCTGTCCGATGCAGAGCGCCGCGGCGGGTACGACGTCGTGTGGTTCCTGGGCGATCTGGTGGGTTACAACGCTGATCCTTCCGCCTGCATCGCCCTGCTGCAAAGTTTGCCCGGCGTGTCCATCGCCGGCAACCACGACCACGCGGTGGTGGGCAAGATTGATCCCATCCGGTTCAACGGCGCTGCCCGCGCTGCCGCTATCTGGACGGCTGCTCATTTGTCCGGCGAGGAACTGGAATATCTGAACGGCTTGCCGGAGGTGCAGGCGTCAGGCAAATTCACGATGGTGCACGGCAGCCTGCGCGACCACGTTTCAGAGTACCTGCTGAGCCAGGATGCGGCGTTGGCTACCTTCAGTCTGCTGCCGACTCAGTTTTGCCTGGTTGGACATTCTCACATCCCGCTGTTGTGGATTGAGCGGGGCGACCGCGCCGAAGGCGGTCTGCTGAACCTGTCCAGCCCGTTGCAACTGGCCCCGGGCCAGCGGTTGATTGTCAATCCGGGCAGCGTGGGTCAGCCTCGGGATGGCGACTGGCGAGCGTCATACGTGCTGTATGACAGCGACGCCGGGCACGGACTGGGCGCCATGGAACACTTCCGGGCGGAGTACGACATCGCAACGACGCAGGCGAAAATACGGGACGCCGGCCTGCCTGAATCCCTGGCCAATCGACTGACGGAAGGCCGTTAAGGGGCAGCTTTTGCCTCCGGCTATGTTGGAAATGGCGTAACAAAAGTGTAACCAGTTCGTAATGCCTCGTTAATGCGTTGACGGCAAAATTAACGTAGGCCCGAAAAGTACAGTCGATACAACTAGCCGCCGATATAACTAGCCGCATCGCAATGACAATCAGCAACCGCCCCAACGTCCGGTCTCCGTCCGCCCGCGTGCTGCTGCTGGGCAAAGGTTGGGATGACGTGGACGGCGCGCTGGCCGCGGCCGCCGACACCGGCAATATCGTGCTGCTAGGCCCGGAGCTGGACTACGTCGCCTCTCACTACTATGGCGGCGAGGTTCCGATGGTGCTGCTGCTGTCGCCCGAGGCAGAGGGCAATTTCCCCAACCGCGACGACGATGCGCCGCCGGTTTTGCGTTGCGTGGCCGGCGAAGACCTGGATGCGCCCGACCTGTACCACGATTCGGATGACTTCGTGGCGATCCCCTGCACTCCTACCGAGTTGATCAAACGAATCCTGCGACTGGCCCAACGACAGTCGGACGCTGCGGCCGCTGCCGAAGCGATACGAGTGGGCAACATTATGCTAAACCCGGTGACTTACCAGGTTATCGCCAACGGCCGGCCGGTGGATTTGGCGTGGCTGGAGTTTCAGCTCCTGCACTTCCTGATGCAGAACGTGGGCAAGGTCTTCACCCGCGACCAGTTGCTGGCCAACGTGTGGGGTGTGGAAAACATCGGCGGCACGCGCACGGTGGACGTACACATCCGGCGCCTGCGCTACAAGCTGGAAACCGGAGCCACCACCTACTTCCGCACCGTGAAGAACGTTGGCTACGGAATGATGCAGCCCTCATCCACCTAGCGGCAGTCCCGGTTTAGTTGCGGTATTTCAGAGCGGTATTGCGGAGCGGTTCGCTTACCACTCAACGGGCAGGCTGACCACACCGCGGATGTTCAGCAGGTTGTGGTATTCCAGCCGGTCGGGATCGGAAGCGAACTTGAACGGGGGGAATTTGCGGGTCAGGGCCCGGAATGCCTCCTGACCCTCCAGCCGGGCGAGGTTGGCGCCCAGGCAGTGGTGGATGCCGCCGCCGAAGGCAACGTGAGGGTTCGGGTAGCGGGTAATGTCCAGGTCTTCCGGGTGCTCGAAGGCCATGGGGTCGCGGTTTGCGGCATTGATGATGGTCATTACCTTGTCGCCCTCGCGAATTTTCTGGCCGGCCAGCTCGATGTCTTCCAGGGCGATGCGAGGGGCGCGCTTGACCGGAGAGTCGTAGCGCAGCAGTTCCTCGGTGGCGCGCACCAACAGGCTGTCGTCCTCCCGGAGCATATTCCACTGTTCCGGGTTCTTCATCAGGGCCATAGTGCCGTTGCCCAGCAGGTTGATGGTGGTCTGGTGGCCGGCGATGAGCAGCAGCAGGGTGTTGCCCAGCACTTCTTCGCGGGTCAATGCGCCCTCGCGTTCGCCGATGGCCAACACCGAGAGCAGGTCGTCGGCAGGCTCGCTGACGCGGGCTTCCACCATTGGATTGACGTAGTCATTCAGCGTGGTGATAGCCTCGTGGACGCGCGTATGCCGGTCGGGGGATTCCTGGTCCAGGGACAGCAGCTGACGGGAAAGGGTGCGGAGGAACTCGCGGTCGCTGCCCGGCATACCGAGCCAGCTGGCGATAACCAGCACGGGCATGGCGTTGGCGAAGTCGGTCAGTAGGTCCATGGCGTCATGGTCAGGGTCAAAATCCTGCAGCAAATCCTGGATGATGTTCTGAACCATGGCGCGGAAGCGATTGTCGATGTATTTGGGATTGAAGACCGGATGCACGGTGCGCCGCATCCGCAAGTGGTCGGGCCGGTCGCGGCGGATGAACCAGTTGTTCATGTAGTCGAGATTGTACTGGTACTTGGGGAAGTCGGACTCTGAGATGGGCGGACTGGGCGCCTTATCGTCGCGCAGGAACACTTCGGAAGAGAACTGCTCAGGATGGCGCAACGCCCAGACCACAGCCGAATAGGAAGTTACTACCCAAGTGTCGAACTTGGCGTTCCAGTAAACCGGCGCTTCTTCCCGCAGCATGGCGTAATACGGGTAGGGGTTGCGCAGATTTTCCGGTGACAGCAGCTCATCGTGGATACGGTCTTTTAGCATCGTTGCAGCCTCGCAGAGTGTCAGTTGGATGGAACCCGAAATAATGTAATGGCAAGCGTGGCGCCGTGTCAAATGGAGGTGGCATTCCGGCGCCGCAAGGGAACGTGGAGGGGCGGTCGGTCATTACGTGGGGAGTTGAATCGCAAACGGGGGGAAGCCTCGGGTTGCCAACAGAAATACTACATACCCCGTACCCAGCACCACCGTCACCCGCCACAGCGTCCATCCCCAGACGTGTACCCGATAGTTCTGTGCCAGCAACCAAATAGGCGCAGCTATCAAATAGCAGGGAATCGAGAGAATGGAGAACGGTTGTCGAAAAACATTCTCCATATCCAGAGGGCTCGGTACGCAATGGTAGGTCGCCGCCGCGGTGGCCCAGGCTACTGCGATCAGAATTCCCGCCTGCCACCGGGAAAGGTCGCCGTCGCGCAGCAAATACCAACCAAGAGTCAACGCACTCGACCAGATCGACAGGCCCATAAGTAACGGTGCACTGCCGATGATCAGATGACGCGCTACACCCGGCTTCCCCTCGTGAAGCACGTAACCGGCAAAAACCGGATCGTTTAATTCCAGGTATTTCACTGCGAGTACACGGTGGCCTACCAGATAGCAGGCCAGTTGATGGGCCAGCTCGTGGAAGAACGTACCCGGAATGGTGATGATGTGCATCGCCAACCCGGTGCCCCAGATTAATTGGCGCAAAAATTGGAAGGCTCCGAGCATAATCAACGCCTCGCCTTCACCCTACGCTAACCCTTTTCACTCGCAAACCCTTTTCGCCCGCACCCTGGCCCTCCCCCGTTGCAGGAGACGGGATTTGGTGGGTTACTGCAATAGGCTGTCCTGTTCCAATTCGTGGTATTCGTCTTGGGTTAAGCCTACTATATTGACCAAAGCGTGTTCGGTGTCCTGGCCCAGTAGGGGAGCCGGGCGGTCGAGGCGGCCGGGGGTGGCCGACAGGTGCATTTCGCTGTAGTCGGTGGCGTAAGGGCCCATCTCGGGGTGATCCAGCCAGGTAAAGTGGTTGCGGTGTTGCAGTTGAGCGTCGTCAAAGAGGTCGTGGGTGTCGTTGACGACGCCGGCGGGTACACCCACGGCTTGCAACCGCTGCATCAGGGCGCGTCGCTCCTGGGCAACCGTCCACTGGGCGATGATGCCGTCGAGTTTGTCCTCGTGGGCCTTACGAACGCGGAAGGTGCGAAACTCGCCCGATGCGGCGTCGGCGTAACCGTCGGCGAGCATCTCGTCGCGCAACGCGGCCCACTGGTCGTCGGTGTGCACGGCGATAGCCACCCAGCGGTCTGATTCCCCGTCGGGTTCAGGCTGGCAGGGATAGGCGCCGTGGGGCGATGCCGAAGGATGGCGGTTGCCCACCAGCTCCGGTTCCCGTCCGTTCACCGCGCGGTCGAGCAGCATCGACCCGCCGAAGTGCAAGCTGCATTCCAGTTGGGACATATCCAGGTGGGTGCCGTCGCCGGTGCGCCTTTGCCGGTCAACGGCGGCCAGGATGGCGGCGACGGCGAACTTGGGACAGACGAAGTCGGTGTAAGCGCCGTAGGGATTTACCGGGCCTCGGTCGGGCCAGCCGATGATGTTGGTGTAGCCGGCCAGAGATGACAGCACCGCCCCGAAGCCGGGCTGCGCCTGCATCGGGCCGCCGCGTCCGAGCATTGACGCACTGAACAGGATGATGCGGGGATTGGCTGCGCGCAACTGCTCGTAGCCCAAACCCCAGCACTCCAGCGTGCCGGGCGTGAAGTTCTCGGTTACGACATCGGCCCACCGTGCGATGCGCAGGATGAGCGCCGGCGCGCGGGGATGGCTCATATCTATGGCCAGGCCGAACTTGTTGGCGTTGTAGTTGGCGAAGTAACCGGAGCGGTTGATGCCGGATTCGCCGCCGGCGAAAGGTCCGGCGCGGCGCAGGGTTTCGGGACGGCTGCCCGACTCCACCCGCAGCACGGTGGCTCCATACTCGGCCAGGTACTTGGTGGTCATCGGCCCAACGGCCACCCAGCAAAAGTCCAGAACCTTCAGCCCTTCCAGCGGCAAACTTGCCATTAACAAAACTCCGTTATTCAGTTGAATCAATATGGATATGATGGATAGAATAAACCGTCCTAATCCTGTCCATCCTGTATATCCATGCAAATATTTAAATGACTCCCAACTCGGTAAGCCGGGCCAAATCGCGGTCGTTCAGCCCCAATTCTCCGCAGTAGATGTCCCGGTTGTGCTCGCCCACGTGGGGCGGCGGGCGGCGCACGCCAACGCGACTCGGTTCGGTGAGGTCTTTGACGAAATGACCGGGATAGGTGATGTCGGCCTCGATGTCGGCGTGGTGGATCTGCTGGAAGTAACCGCGTGCCTCCAGCTGGCGATGCGCCAGAATGTCGCCGGGCGTGGCGACGGGAAACAGCAGGATGCGCCGTTCCAGCGCGCCATCCGCCAGTTCGTGGCGAGTGTGAGTCATCAAGAAGGGAGCCACGGCGGCGACGGTTTGCTCCATTATTTCGGCGCGGGCGGTGCCGTAGCCGAGTTCCTCCCAGTTGATGGCATCCAGGGCCGCGCTGCCCATGCCCTCCTCGGTCATCCAGGCCAGCATAGAACGCACGCTGCGCGCCGCGCCGGCAGTGCCGCCGCCGGGCTGGAAGTTCACGAAGCCATCTTTACAGGGCCAGTTGATGCGGGTGAAGGTTCCGCCGGCGGACTCGCGATAAGCGCCCATGCGCCGCAGCACGGTTTGTTCCAGGTCCCAGTACTGGGGAGCGTGGGCCAGCGTACGGGCCACCGCCTGCTGGCAGGATACATCCACGTGCTGACCTGCGTCGGTGAGCGCGCGGTGCGTGTGGGCGATCATGGCGCCGGCGGCCCCGGCGGCGCTGCCGTGCTGATAGAACTGGGGCATACTGACCCGCAGGGGAGGCCGGTCGCTGTCGCCGGTAAGGTGCATGAACCCGCCCAGGGCCATGCCCACGATGTCTGACGCCAGATAATCTGCGTAGGGGCCGTCTTGTCCGAAGGCGGTTATGGACACCATGACGAGTCGGGGGTTGATGCCTTGCAGGTCGTGCCAGGCCAGGCCCCAGGAGGCCAGCTGCCCGGGATCGGCGGATTCGATGAGAAAGTCGGCGTTGGCGACGAGGCGGCGGAGCAGTGCGGCGCCATCAACAGTGGTGATGTCCAGAGAGATGCCGCGTTTGTTGGCGCAGTGGGCCCACCAGAACAGGCTGCGTTCCACGCCCGGTTCATCCTGGTAGAACGGGCCGATGCGCCGGGCGTCGCTGCCGCCGGGGGGTTCCACCTGCACCACATCGGCGCCCAGGTCGGCGAGCATCTTGCCGCAAAGCAAACCTCGGCTATCGGTAAGGTCCAGCACCCGGTAGGGGGCGAGGAGGCCGTCGCCGGGTGGATGACTGTCGGTCATGGGATGATGACACTGGGTTAGACGTTAGCAGGTTCTGCGCCGGCGGGCGCAGTAAAGACCGGCTCGCCATCGTCATTGTGAGCATGGTTGGCCAAAGCGGCGAGGACCTGCTGGTTGCTGCGACGAATCTCGGCGATGATTTCATCACGGGTGAGGTGCATTTCAGTGCGCAATTCATTCCGTACAGCGTGCACCTCGGTGCGCAATTGGGAGGTGTTGTCCTGGATTTCAGTGCGCAATTGGGAGGTGTTGTCCTGGATTTCGGCGCGCAATTGGGAAGTATTGTCTTGGATTTCGGCGCGCACTTCATCCCGTACAGCGTGTATCTCAGTGCGCAATTGGGAGGTGTTGTCCTGGATTTCGGTGCGGAGTTCCTCCCGTACCGCGTGCATCTCAGTGCGCAGCTGTGAGGCATTGCTCTGGATTTCCAAACGCAGTTGCGACGTATTGCGCTCAGTTTCCAAACGCAGTTCCGAGGTGGTGCGCCCGATTTCCGTGCGCAGTTCCGCCGTGTTATGCGTCAGGTCTGAACGCAGTTCCGAGGTGGTGCGCTCGGTCTCCGAACGCAGTTCCGCCGTGTTATGCGTCATGTCTGAACGCAGTTCCGAGGTGGTGCGCTCGGTCTCCGAACGCAGTTCCGCCGTGTTATGCGTCATGTCTGAACGCAGTTCCGAGGTGGTGCGCCCGATTTCCGTGCGCAGTTCCGCCGTGTTATGCGTCGTGTCTGAACGCAGTTCCGAGATTTGCTCGGACTGGACGGCGACCAGGTTGTTGAGTCGGCTCAAGCGCCATATACCGCCACCTACGGCAACCAGTATCGAGAAACCGACCGCGAAGGCCGCGCCGATCATGGTAGCGACCACTGCTTCAGTAAACATCATCACTCCGGACGCCCGGGAGTACCGGCCAAGGGAGCCGGTTAGTTACGCTATCTTACCAGAAACAGGTTAATGACCGGGTGCCCCGGGCCGGCGGCGTTGTCGGTGGCTAGAACGTGGCCAGGGGGTTTACCGGGGAGCCGGTGGCGTTGTGCCAGCGCAACGGCGCTACGGTGAACATGAAATCCCAGCGGTTCAGCCGGCGGCAGACCGGCGCCAGTTCGTCGAAGTTGGCGGCGTCAATCAGCCACAGGCCCATGCCGACGATGCCCACCTTGTGGATGGGCAGGCCAACGTAGGGGTACTGGCTGGGGGCAACGTCCCACGAGGCGTCGCAGGCCCCGATGGACACGCCGCGTTCGCGGAGCCAGGGCAGCGTTTCAGCGTGCAGACCGGGCCGGCCCTCGGCGGCGGATGGCGCGCCGACTTCCTGACGGCGTTTGTACCAACCCAACCTGATACAGAGCGCATCGCCCTCGGTAACGCGCACACCCTGGGCTGCCTCGGCTGCCTCCAGGTCGGCGGTGTATACCGGTTCGCCAGCCTCCAGCCAGTCCTTGCCCTTAACGGCGGTAATGTCCAACAGGACGCCGCGGGTGATGACGCCGTTTTTGGCGGTGTCGATGGCGCCGGCGGTGGCTTTTTCGGCGGACGTAACCAGGCTGGCGGCCTTGCCGTTGTACATCTTGCCGTTCCAGAACTGATGGCACAGGCTGTCCAGGTGCGTGACGGTCAATCCGTGGTACGACACGCCGAGGAAATCGCTGGCGCCGCCGCCGCCTTCCGCGGGCGCCGACTCGCCGGTATTAACCATGTAGTGCAGGGGCGGGATGCTGGTAACATCGGGCGCGATTTCCGGCACCAGCAGGCGCGAGCAGGTTACGGTGATGCCCTCAGTAACCAGCCCGGCGGCCTGTTTCCGCTTGGCGTCGTTGATGAGATTCAGCGTGCCCAGTTCATCGTCGTCGCCCCAGCGACCCCAGTTGCTCAGCGAATCAAACCAGCCCAAAACTTCCTGTTCTGATGGAATGTGGGGTGTGGTCATTGTTGTTCCCTCCTCATGCATTGCGAATTTTGTTTATTCTTACACGTTCGGTGGTTTCAGTAACTCACTCTCTATAAAGTCGATAACAGCGACACATTTAGGTAGGTAATCCCTCAACTGTACTGGTGAGATAGTAGATTGTCCACCATGGGCAATTAAGTTTCGGTTTCTTATTATGGTGTCAATGGCGTCTCTGCGGCCATCTTGGTCTATAAATTAACGCAATTCCTCCGCCCAAATTTCGCTAAATGACTTTGCCGTACGTATAAAATTACCAGAATTTGGGGTGCCTACGGTGAAACCAATTTGATTACTTACGTAGTTGGCAACGTTTTCGTCAGCTACGCGACGAGCGTAGTCCTTATAAATCTCCTGCAGCGCATTTTCCAGGAACCCAGCTACCAACACGCAAATGTAACGTACCCAATGAATCCCCAACGTACTGTCGGGTAGGGTCCTAGCAAGGAGATAGTCTATCTCAGCCTGTTGGTTCTGGAGGCTTTGGATACGCATCCTACAAACTGCCGAATGCCTGTGTCGCTTTAGCTATACGGGTGAGTACCCTATCTGGACTGGCAGTGCCTCCCCTGACAGTGTCCGCGTACTCCGGGTCTTGCAAAAGGTCGTTGTGGATGGATGCCAGGGTGGTAAAGTTAGTTGGGATGCCTTGCTTCATTCTATTCGCCAACCCTACACTCATTGAGTCGAATACCGCGGCGTTCAATTGCCTGGCTCCCTCAGTCCGGAATGCTTGGTTGCCTAGAGATTCGTTAAAAGCTCGCACGATTGTCGAAAACGACCGCCTCCCTTCCTCCAGGAATGCCTTACTCGGACAACGGTGGTCTTCGGTAAAATGGTTAAGGAACCCCAGCATTGGTGCCCGGTAATCGCCAGACCGTACATATAGTGACCAGAAGCGCAGAATCAATTCTTGGTCTTTCTGCCGTTTGTGTATTGGACCGAAAATCGCCCTCCAGTCCGGGTCGTCATTCAATTCCTTGACGGTTTCCAACAATGGCCCCTGGTAAATCGCCTGGCGTATTTCGTGAGGCACCAAGCGTTGCCCGGTGCTGTTGAGACGCTGAAAGATATGGAAAACGCTGCCTAACCCTTCCTCGGGGAAAAGTTGCCGAGTAATAGTAGCGTGAATCAAAGCATTATCGAGTTTACGCCGATCAGGTTCTCGCAAATCGACGTATTTTTTCCCCTGGAAATCTTTCGCTACGCCTATCAGGGCGAATGGGCGACCCATGCCCCGGCCAACACCTGCTACCTCAACCTCGCCAGGATAGAAACTTTGCAAAGTTTTCAAACGTTGATGGCCGTCGATCACCATCAATTTCTCGTTGTCTGCCTCAAGAGTCAGAAATATTCCGGGAACCGGCAACCCCATCAATAGTGACTCAATGAACTGAGATGATTGCTTTCTGGTCCACACGAACTTCCGCTGAAAATCTGGAACATATATGTCGCCCCGGTCCATGCGGCGCACGAGTCCTTCCATATCGTAATCGGCGCCGTAGCTGCTGATGCGGTAGCTAACTGGTTCTACGATGTCGTCCACTTCGGTGTCGTCTACGACATTTTCATCGGCACTTAAGTCGTCGATGTCTTCCAACGCTGTTGCATAGACCATTGCTACCTTACCTCCTTTTATCCTGATTGAGCCTAGCATGATTCTATTGCCCTTTGCTGGGCAGGTCAACGACGGTTGGTCGTGCTACGCCTCCCGCAGCCGCCGGGAGAACAGGCACAGGAATATGGCCGCCGTTCCGACCAGGCCCAGGGTGAGGGCGGTCATTGGGGCGCCGATCTCGCGAGCCATCCATCCGTTCAGCCAGCTGGCCGGGAAGTGGGCCTGAATCGACAGCACGCGCAGGCCGCCCATGCGTCCCCGGTACTCCGGTTCGGAGTTGCCCATGAGCACGGTCATGACGAGCAGGAGAGAGCCGGCGCGGGCGATGCCGGTGAGCAGTTTGACGGCCATGGCAATCGCGATTACGACCTTGAGCGGCAGCAGGCCGGGCAGCGTGAGGACCACAACGGCAAAGAGGATCATGGAACCGTGCCAGCCGTTTACCGCCCACACCAGCCACCAGCCCTGCCGTCGGATGTTGCCCAGGCCGGCGACGACCAACGCGCCGATGACCGCCCCGGCGCCCATTGCGCCGTTCAGCAGACCCAGAACCTCAGGGCCGGCCCCCAGCACTTTGTCGGTGATAATCGGCATGAGGGCGGAGGTGAACGGAAACCCGGTTACGTTGTACATGGCGGCCACGATGAGGGCCATCATCAGTTCCTTGCGCTCCCACACGTGGTTCAGCCCGGCGGCCACGCCCCGGAGTATTTCTCCTGGCGTGGTGTGGGTGAAGGTGGTGTTGCGGGTTCGCACCATCAGCGCCAGCGCGCCGCTCAGCAGGTACAAGCCGGCGATCAGTCCATAGAGGCCGCCGGGCGTCAACGGCGTGTAGAGGAAGCCGGCTGCAATGGGGCCGATGAACTGGGTAAGGTTCTGACCCAATCCGAGCAGGGCCACCGCGTTGGTGAGCCGTTCCCGAGGAACGGTGTCGATGATGAGCGCGTTGGAGACGGGGAGCTCAAAGGTGCGAAACGCCCCGCCGCCGATGATGATGGCGAAAACCATCCAGACTTTGATGATGCCGGAGAATAGCAGCAGCATCATCAATACCGCCAATGCCGCCGCAATGAACTGCATGAGGCCCATGAGGAGGCGCCGCGGCAGACGGTCGACGACCGCACCGGCGAAAACGGACAGGAAGGCGAGGCTGAGGGCGGCGGCTCCGATCAGGCTGACGAGAATCTCGTTGCCGTTGGTCAGCTCAAGCACCAGCCAGGATACGGCAATGACCTCCATCTGGCGGCCAATCATGGCGATGTTGGCCGCGATCCAGACTAGCGAGAAATCGCGGCGACGGAAGGACTGGAAGGTCTCCGTGGCGCGCGCGCCCATCAACGTGGCCAAAAACTCTCTCCTGCAAACCGGCGCCGATTATAACACCGGCCGCCGCGTTTGCCGGGAGCTGACCGGATTACCGGGGGCCGACCGGGTTAGCGATGCCGTCGGAAGAGTTGCCAGACCGGAAAGTTGAAACCGGTCAGCAAGTTGCCGCCGTCGAGCGGCCGTAACTGAACGGTGGAGTGTTTGCTTCCTAAAGAACCATTCTGTGTAACTGGCAGGCGGGGCTCAGAATCCGTCCATCCTTCGGGCGCCCTCGTAGAAGGGGAGGTGTATTGTGACGGGTGGGTTTCCTTCCCGTCCGCTGAACCGTAACAGGCCGCGATCGGTAGTCTCCATGACGGTTATCTTCCACTGGATGGCTGTGGCCAAGTGAGTCGCGTCCTTAGAGCCTGTTTACAATCTTTTTAGGATTAGCACCGTGAAGGCAAGCACCACCATTTGCAGGCTGGTATTGAGCTTCCTTTCGCAGTTCTTCCAGAGTCGGCGGCACTTTTCCAGCCAGGCGAAAGACCGCTCCACCACCCATCGCTTTGGAAGCACCACGAAGGTGTGCAGTTCGTTGCGTTTCACCACTTCCACCGCGGCTCCCAACAGGCCTTGCACCGCAGTGGCAAAGGGCTTTCCGGTGTAACCCCCGTCCACCAGCACGTTCTGCACTTGACTGAGGCCGTCTCGGCGCCGGTCAAACATCGCCAAAGCCCCGGCCCGGTCGGTGACGTTGGCGGTAGTCACGTGTATCGCATGGGGCAATCCTTGCGTGTCCACCGCGATATGACGCTTGATTCCCGACACCTTCTTGCCTGCGTCATAGCCCTTGTGCCCAGCGGTGTCCGTGTTCTTGACGCTCTGGGAGTCCACGATACAGAAGCTGGTCTGCTCTTTCCGTCCATTGCTTTGTCGGGCCGCGCCAACCGATTTTTTTTAGGACTTGCTCCAGAATGGAATCCTGACCCGGGCCAGGCCGCTCGCTCCATTGCCGGAAATACTTGTAGCAAGTACGCCAATTGGGGAAGTCCGCGGGCAGCATTCGCCACTGGCACCCGCTTTTCAAGAGGTACAGCACGCCGCAGAAAACGTCATACAAGTCCACGGTGCGGGGCTTGGTCCGGCGTCGGGCCGACTCCAACGTCGGCAGAATCCGGGCGAATTGCTCCCGGCTGATGTCGCTGGGATAGGAATGAGACATGATTACCCCTCCCCTGATAATAGTCTCAGCTTAACCTATTTCAGAGATCGTAGACAGGTTCTTAGTATTGATTATGGGTGGGGTTCTGTGCCTCCTGATCAAATCCCTGGCGACGGCCGCGACTTGCAAGTCCACTGCGATGGGGATGATGTATTCCCTGCCCAGCAACTCGCGAATGATCCTTTCGGAGGCGTCATCGTTGTAACCTTTGAGGTAAGCTACTTCAATCGCCGCCTCAATGGAAACGGCGATTTCCAACTCCCCGCGTTCGGCGGCTGCAATGATATCTCCACAGGGTTCTGCCAGACCTGCTTCACCGGCAAGATAGCCGATGATAACGCTGGAGTCCCACAACCGTCGCGGTCCAGGCATGGCTGTTACTGCTCCGTCTCGCGGAGGGATGCGAGCCAGCGCGCTGCCCCGATTTCCTGCACGTCTGGATCAGGGATCGAACCGAACCCTGCCTTTTCGGGGTACTGAACTTGGGTCACTTCACTGTAGGCAATCACGTTCGAGATTGAACGAGGCTTACCGTTGGAGAAATATCTGATGTCGCCGGTGACCGCGATCAATCTCTCAAGCAGCGCCTTGATCGCGTCAGTCTCTTCTCTGCGAAACCCCCAACGAACGGGCACTCCGCTCACTCTATCCCAGATGGTTGCGGTCGGCGAATTATGAACGTTGATCGCATCCAGTCTGCCTTGGAGTGAGCCGAGGTTGTGGTATCCGCTAGACAAAACCCGATCCGTCTGCCTTTCGATGCCCTGGCTTATCGACGCGATGGGCTCATCATCCATCAGCACGGAAACGGAGCGCGCGCAGCCTTTGCCATGAAACAACCGCCTCATCCTCTTCAAGTCTTCCAGGGACTTTTCCGTGAAATACTCAGGCGGGTAGTCCGTTCCTTCGGTTATCGATTTGAGGCCAATTCCCACAACCTCGACTGATTGCCGGTGCTCCTGTTGAGGCGCCAGGGTAATCGTCGGAGCACTCGACCTGATGCTGGTGACCATCCACTCCTGCTCGCGCCTGCTGCTACGTCCGTACATCGCGTAGTCCACATCGCGAAGCAACCGCTTGATGTCTTCCAAAGATTTGACCAGGAGGTCAAAGGAGGAAAATTCGTCGGTCGGATTAATTACGAATGTGAGTTGGTCGGCCATTCATGCGGTCCAGGATCGGAGGCCGAATTATAACATTTACGCCGCCATGCCCATTTCCCGCAGCCGGGCCACCAGGTACTCCTGCGGCCGGTCGCCCTTCACCCGGTTGCAGTGGGCGCAGAGCAGTTGCAGGTTCTCGATGTGGTCGGTGCCGCCGTTGGATTGGGGGATGATGTGGTCAACCTCCAAGTGGCGGAACTCGAAGGCGGAGCGGCAGCCGTTGCAGCGGCCTTCCTGCTGGCCGAAGAGGACGTGCTTGTTCTGGCGATAGGGACGGGGGGCGTCGATGTCGGTACGGCGGGGTATGTCGGTGCGGGCCGTTACCAGCCGGTTGTGAAACAGCTCCCCCATGGTCTGCTGCAACCGCATATTGACCAGCTCGACGGCTTTGGGCGAGATGTCAATGCCAATCCAGCGACGTAACTGTTCACGTTTGAGGGGACGGGTCGGCTTGCAAAGCAAATTCCGTGCTTGGCCACCCGTCCACAACCAGTCGGAAAAGCCGAAGATCCCCTCAAGTCTGAACAGTTACCCAGCGACGGCCCAAGTTCTCAGCGGCGACGCAGGCGGTGGCGCCGCCGCAGAAAGGGTCCAGCACCACGTCGCCCTCGTTAGACGATGCCTTGATGATGCGCTCCAGCAGGGCCAGCGGTTTCTGCGTGGGGTAGCCGATGCGCTCTTTGGCGTGGGCGGCTATGGGGCTTATATCAGTCCAGATATTATCGACGGGACGCCCGGAGGTTTCGTTCAGATAACGCTTGCGGGCCGGTCGCCTCTCAAAGGAATCGGGATACCAGATACGTCCTTCCGCATCCAGTTGCGCCATAGTTTCTTTCGAGTAACGCCAGCCTTTGGCCGGCGGCGAGTACCCCTTCCATTCGTACATTAGATTGGGTCGCGGGTTCGGACTTGCGATGTTGTCCAGTCTATAGCGGCCTTTTCCATCGTTGTCGTCGTGACGGTAAAACCGGTCAACGTATTCCGGATCAAGCGGGACGCGAACCGCGTCAACGTTAATATGCTCACCGTAGAACAGAATTGTGTCTGCGACGTTGCCAAAAGTGCGAGAGTCGTTATGAGACGATGTGCGTTTCCACGTAATCTCGGCCATGAAATTCCCCACCCCAAATATGGCATCCATCACCAGTTTGAGGTAGTGACTGGCGGTAGGGTCGCAGTGCAGATAGATGCTGCCCGTATCCTTCAGCACCCGCCGCATTTCCAGCAGCCGCACCGCCATCATGCACAGGTAGGATTGCATACCCTTGCCGTGGGTTAGCCCCGCCGCCGCCAGCGCCTTGTACATCGCCGGCTGCTCATCCGCAATCAATCCCATCCACGCCACGTCCAGGTCGGACAGCGTCCAGGTGTCCTTGAACGCCGCGCCCGCCGCCGCCGAACCCACCGGAGCGGCATAGTTGCGGTTGGAGTTGAAGGGCGGTCCAGATAGATGAGGTCAACGGAGGCGGAGTTGAGGCCGCGCAGGATGTCCAGGTTGTCCCCCGTCCAGACGGTTTTGTCGGCGAAGTTAGTCATAGACGGGAAGTTGGTCATAGACGGATTGTAACATCGGCCGGCACTATCCTTGCCAAAACCCGGCCGTCATTGCGAGCGCAGCGCGGCAATCTCGATATGAATTGCAGTAGTGCGAAGGCCGGGGGTGAGGCCCGTGATACAATCCGAACGTCAAATAATGAGCGCAAAAGCGCATCCTTGGGGAGGTTTTGAGATGGAAATTGGTGTCGGACTGGACCATACGCTGGGCATGAATTGGGATGACCAGGTGAACCTGGCGCGGGAGGCTGCCCAGCTGGGCTACGAAAGCATCTGGACACCCGAGAATATCGGCACCGACTCCTTCCAGGTTTGCGCGCGCCGTTGGGAAGCCAGCGCCGAGGTGGTGCCCGGCGGCTTGACCACCGGCATTGGCGTCTCGCCGGTGATGTACCGCACGCCCATCGGATTTGCCATGTCCGGCGGCACCGTCAGCCAGCAGACGGGCGGCAAGTTCATTATGGGCATCGGCGCCGGCAGCGCCTACCGTCCCGCCAACCGCCGCGACCTGGGCTTTCCCCGCGTGTCTGCCCTCAACCTGATGCGCGACTACCTGACCACCGTGCGCGGCCTGGTGCGCGGCGAGCGCGTCACCTACCAGGGCGAGCACATCAACTACCAGAACATCCGCATGGCAATCCGTCCCGCTCCCAACACGCCGGTCTATCTGGGCACCCTGGGCCCGGAGATGCTGCGTCTGGCCGGCGAACTGGCCGATGGCGTTTGCCTCAACTGGTGTACGCCAGACCAGATTGCCTGGAGCCGCGAGCGCATCGCCGAGGGCGCGGAACGAGTGGGACGCGACCCCTCCGAGGTCAAGGTCGTCGAGTACATCCGCATCTGCGTGGATGATGACGAGGAGGTGGCTCGCAACGCCTTTGCGAAAAACTGCCTGGGCTATCCGCTGGGCGCAGCCGTCCCCACCGAGCGGGAACGCGCTTTCGGCTACCGCGCTCACTTCGAGCGCATGGGCTACACCGAGGACCTGGCCGGCGCCGATGCCATCCGCACCCGCGGCGGCAACATGGACGAAGTGGCCGCCGCCTACCCGTCGGATGCCCTGCTGGCCGTCGGCTACTACGGACAGCCCGACGGAGCCGCCGCCGCCTTCGCCAAGCTGGCCGAGGGCCTCGACGTAGCCCTGGTACGCGTCATCGCCGCCCGCCCCGAGATCGCATCCACGCAGGCCGTAATGCAAGCCTGCGCCCCGGAGAAGGTGCGGGCCGCTTTGTGAAACGGCTTATACTGAAGGCGCTAAAGGCAGTAGCATGGGCCGGTATCTATTGTGCGCTGCTATGGTATGGGATCAACGCGGTACACGACCCTGACCGGTTGGACAAAATCTTTATCGCGCTGACCGTCTTTGGCGTCACTTATGGCATATCGAAACCGTTTTTCGAGGCAATATCGGAAATCTTAGGAGGTATTATGGTAATCGCAGATTTTCTCAACCGACACCTGCTTGAACCGCAGAAGCAACGTCTATTAGAGCAAGGCCGGGAGCAAGGCCGGGAGCAAGGCCGTGAGGAGGGCCGGAAGGAAGGCCGGGAAAAAGCATTGACCGTCGTGCGCAAACGTTTGACGGAAGACGGCTTGAACCCCGATGATTACATACCCAGCGGGGAACCCGACGCACCCGAAGGCTCCGAGTAGAGGCATCATCATGCACGTAGGAACCGCCACCATCTTCCAGAACCCCGGCAAGTTCAACACCGACTATCAGGTGTATCGCGATGAGCTTCGCCTGGCCGACCTGGCCGAGCCGCTGGGGTTTGAGTCCATCTGGGGCGTGGAGCACCACTTCACCGACTACACTATGTGCCCCGACGTGTTGCAGTTCCTGACCTACATGGCGGGGCGCACCACCGATATGCAGCTGGGCAGCATGGTCTGCGTGCTGCCGTGGCACGACCCCATGCGCGTCGCCGAGCAGGTGTCCATGCTGGATAGCCTGAGCGACGGCAGGTTCATCCTGGGCATCGGGCGCGGTTTGGCCAAGGTGGAATACGACGGGTTCCGCATCGACATGAACGAATCGCGCACCCGGTTCATCGAGTCCGCCGAGTGCATCCTGAGCGGGCTGGAGAACGGGTTCTGCGAGTTTGACGGCGAGTACATCAAGCAGCCCCGCCGGGAAATCCGTCCCAACCCGTTCCGCAGCTTTCAGGGCCGCACCTTCGCCGCCGCCATCTCGCCGGAGAGCAGCCGCATCATGGCGCAGTTGGGTGTGGGTATGCTCGTGATTCCGCAAAAACCCTGGGATGAAGTGGAGCGAGACCTGGCCAACTACCGGGCGGCCTGGGCGGAGAGTCATGCCGGCAACCCGCCGGCTCCGGTGGTGGCCTGCTGGACCTTCTGCCACGAGGATGAGGACTACGCCCGGGAGATGGCCCGCCGCTACATCGGCGGCTACTGGAACACCGTGATGGATCACTATGAGTTCAAGGCGGATGTGCATAAGGACATCAAGGGGTACGAATACTATGGCAAGGTGGCCGAGAAGATGTTCGATTATGGCGACGACGAGGTGGTGGACTTCTTCGTGAACCTACAGGTGTGGGGCACGCCGGAACAGTGCTTCGAGAAAATCCGACACATCCAGGCGCGTACCGGCCACGACAGCTACGTCGGAGCCTTCAGCTACGCCGCCATGCCCTACGTAGAAGCCGAAGCGAATATGCGCCTGTTCGCGAAAGAGGTGATGCCGGAGCTCAAGGCGTTAGCCCCGGTGGCCGCCGCATAGTTAATACGCCGGAACTGCATCGCTGCCAGCAAAACCTGCGGCAACACCGTCATTGCTGGCAAGCTGGCTGCAAGATAGACGCAAAGCAGTCTGGCTCACCCACCGCAAGGAACTCGCCGCGCCGACTGCTTGATACAATGCACCCCAGGCCACCACACGGGAGGGCAGATTATGGTTACGCAAACCCAGCAAGGCCCGTTCACCTACGCCGACTACCTGCTGACGCCGGATGATGTCCGGTACGAACTCATTAACGGGGAGTTGATTATGGCGCCGGCGCCAGTACCTCGGCACCAGAGAGTTGGGATGCGTTTCTCGAATCGGATGGGGCCGTTCATTGATGAGAACGCTCTGGGCGAGCTGTTTGCGGCTCCCATTGACGTGTACCTGTCCGATACGAATTTGGTGCAGCCGGACCTCCTGTTCATCTCGGCGGCGCGGGCACACATCATCACCGAAACCAACATCCAGGGCGCGCCGGACTTGGTGATTGAGATTGCCTCGCCATCTACCGAGGAGCGCGACCGCAGTGTAAAGCTGGAGCTTTACGCCCGCTTTGGAGTGTTGGAATACTGGCTGGCGCATCCCCTCAGCCAAACCGTTGACGCCTTGCGGCTGGAAGACGGGCGGTTCGTGAACGCCGGACATTACGGGCGCGGCGACACTCTTACCACGTCACTACTGCCGGGGCTGCGAATTGACTTGAGCCAGGTGTTTTAGGTTCTGTTGCCATTTTCCGTTCCCCAATCAAATCCTGTCCATCCTGTCCATCAATGTAAAATTCCGCCGTAACCCAAAGTAAGTATGCGTGAGCTCCGCAATCCCCGTGAGGACTGCCATGACCACCAAGCCCGTCAAACCCAGGCCCATGCCCAACCCGCCCCCGATGGAACAGCCCTCCATCGACGAGGAGAGGGAGCCGCGGCTACGCTCCACCGCCGGCGCGTGGCAGAAAAACGACGCGTATTGGGAGCGTTTACAGCGGGAAATTTACGAAGCCCGTCGCAGCGGCTCACGAAGTTTAGATTGGACGGAGGCGCGCAGTTGAGCTGGACTTGGGATCCTGAGAAAAACCGCGCCAACCAAGACAAGCATAAAATTAGTTTCGAAACCGCCAGGTTGGCTTTTGCTGACCCACTAGCAACAACCTATCCTGACCCGTATCCTTACGAAATGCGTTGGCGCACAATTGGCGTTGTACATTCATTGATTTTGGTGGTTGTACACACTTGGCCGGAAACTCATCCTATGGTTGGACAATTGCCCGGCCGCATCATATCCGCACGAAGAGCAACTAGGATTGAGCAACAAGACTACGAGGATGGATACATCTGATATGACTGACCAGCAAAAAGCCGAACTTGCCGCCCTGGCCGCAATGCCCGAAAACGAGATTGACACCAGCGACATCCCCGAAATGCCCATAGATTGGGCCAACGCCAAGCGGGGCGTATTCTATGGGCTAATCAAGCAGCAGATTACGCTGTGGCTTGAGGACTTGGACGACGATGTGATTGCCTGGCTCAAAGCCAATACTCCCGACGAGCAAGGCTATCAGGCTCTCATCAACCAGGTCCTGAGCGAACACGTTCAACGCGAAAACACCCGTAACGCGGCATCGTCCTGACGCAATTCCACTGCTTGCAAGAACCGCAATAACCCCGGTACAGTTGCAATCATCCCTATCCCGCCAATCCTGCCCATCCATGCCAACACTGGAGGTTGCCACCCATGCCCGACTGGTTTGAAAAGCAGACCGTAGGCGACCTTATCAACCAGGCCGCAGAGCGTTTTGGGCCGCGGGAGGCCCTGGTCTACGAAGGCCGGCGCTGGTCATTCGACGAGTACCGCGAAGAGATTGACCGGGTGGCGAAGGCGCTGATCAACCTGGGTGTGCAGGCCGGTGACAAGGTGTCTATCTGGATGCCCAACCGGGTGGAGTGGCTGTTCCTGCTGGGCGCGGTGGCCAAGATCGGCGCGGTGCTGGTTCCCATCAACACCCGGTTCCGCACGTCGGACATGGAATATCTGGTCAACCATTCCGACTCTGCCGTCCTCATCCTGATGGACCGCTCCGGGCCGGTGGACTTCGGCGGGATGGTGGCCGAGGTCGCGCCGGAAATCGCCAGCGGCGACCCCAACAACCTGCGCCCGGCCGCCTTCCCCGCCCTGCGTAACGTCGTCATGCTGGGCGGCCAACCACCCGCCGGCGCCATCGCCTGGGATGCGATGCTGGCCGGCGCTGACGAGGTGCCCGCCGACGAGCTGGCCCATCGGGAGGCGGCCGTCAGCCCGGACGATACCTTCCTGCTGATGTACACCAGCGGCACTACCGGCTTCCCCAAGGGCGTGATGCACTGCCACAACCCCATCCGCACCATCACCGACGCCGCCAACCGGATGGCTATGTCGCCCCGGGACACCATCCTGATGTACCTGCCGCTTTTCCACTGCTTCGGCCTCTACGAAGGGCCGCTGATGTCGTGGGTCACCGGCGCGCGCATGGTGCTGACCACTATGTTCGACGCCGGCGAGGTGCTGCGCCTGCTGGAAGCGGAAAAGGCGACGGTGCTCAACGGCTTCGATTCCCACTTCTTCGATCTGACCAGCCACCCCGAAATCGACCGGGTGGACGTGAGCAGCCTGCGGACTATCCTGCTGGCGGTGGGCATGGCCAGCAGCGAGCCGGTGGCCCGCGCTACTCAGGAAAAACTGTGCCCCAGCCTGTCGGCCTGGGGGATGACCGAGGTGGGCGTGGGCGCAACCCGCACTTTCCTGGACGCCCCCATCGATGATCGTTGCATCGAGAGCGGCCACCCGCTGCCTGGTTACGAGTTCAAGGTCATCGACCCCGACACCGGCGACACCGTGCCGCCCAGCACAATGGGCGAACTGTGCGTGCGGGGCTACGCGCTGATGCAGGGTTACTACAAGCGCCCGGAGGCCACCGCCGAGGCAATTGACGACGATGGCTGGCTCCACACCGGCGACGTGGCGACGATTCGGGACGACGGCAGCGTGCGCTTCCTGGGGCGGTACAAGGATCAGCTGAAGGTGGGCGGCGAGAACGTGGATCCCACCGAGGTGGAGGCTTTCCTGCTGGAACATCCGGCGGTGAACAAAGTGCAGGTCGTGGGCGTACCCGACGCACGGCTCACGGAAGTCGCCTGCGCCTGCGTGGTGTTGGAATCCGGCCAGGCCATCACGGAGGCGGACCTGGACGGTTTCTGCCGGGGCAAGATGGCCAGCTTCAAGATACCCCGCCACCTGGTGGTTGTGGATGACTACCCCATGACGTCCAGCGGCAAGGTTCAGAAGTATCTGCTGCGTCAGCTGGCCGCAGACCAGCTGGGACTGCCGGTCGGCTGATGACACCCTACATCGGCATCACAGGCTTCTCAACGGATGGCGAAGTCGCCGCAGTATTGCAACAGCTGCCGGCGTCGTCGGACCGGCTGCTGATGTGCGGTGTGCTGCTGAGCAACGCCCTGCTATCCGGCCAACCCAGCGGAGCGCCCAACCGCTGCCCGCTGCCGGATACCATCGCCGGCATCTTCTCCGGCGACCCGCGTTGCCTGAACCTGGTGCATTACCGACCCCGGTCCGGCTCCGACCTGGCCGATGCGCTGACCCGCGCCAGCGATGTTGGCGGCCCCAATTGCCACGGTGTGCAGATCAACGCCACCCGTGGTGAACCCTGGCCCGACCTGGACGCGCTGGCCGAATACCGCCGCCGCCGCAATCCACGACGCATCGTGTTGCAGGTGGGCCGGGAGGCGATGGCGGCGGCGGGTCACGAACCGGAAGCAATCGCCAGCCGCTGTGCCGACTACGTTGGTTTAGTCACCGACGTGCTGGTGGACGCCTCGGAGGGATTGGGCCGGCCGCTGGACGCTGCCCGTTCCGTGAGCTACCTGGATGCCATCGCATGGGACGCGCCGGAGCTGGGCCTGGTGGTAGCCGGTGGCCTCTGCGCCGACAATGCCGGGCAACTGCTGAGCCCGTTCGTCCCCCATTGGACCCACGTCAGCATCGATGCCGAGGGAAGGTTGCGGGACGGCAATGACCGCTTGATGCCGGGATCGGCTGGGGCGTACCTGGTGGAGGGGCTGCGGATATTGTGGTAGGCCAGTCCACAAAGTTCGTAAAGTAGGGCAGTGGAAATAAGCTTTGAAAGCAGTCGGCTCCAAAGACTGCTTGATAACCAATCCGCCCTCAGACGTATCTATGGCGACCGCCGTGCGCAATCAATAATGGCGCGGCTGCTTGCCTTGCGGCAGTGGCCGACGCTGTCACAAGTTCCGACGACTCCGCCGTTCCGACGACACCAACTCAGTGGAAATCGCGATGGGCAATACGCCGTTGACATTGACCGTCAATTTCGGCTGGTATTTGTGCCTGACCACTACCCAATTCCCCGTCGCCCGGATGGTGGCATCGATACCGATTTGATAACTGCTATCGTCATCACCCAAGTGATAGACTACCATTAGAGGAGACATCGCAAATGGCTAAGCGAAAGAGGCCACGGACCTACCCGCACCAGCCTGACTATGCTACCCCACCCGGATACGTCCTACAGGACTATATCGAGGCTTGGGATTTTACCCCAGCCGAATTCGCCGAGCGGCATTCGCTGGCAACGGAGCTTATTGAAGGCATTATTGCCGGCAGTGCTCCCATTGACGAGGAACTGGCCGCCATCTTTGGACGCGAGTTCAGTTTGGAGGCTGATTTCTGGCTCGACATTGAGGCTGAATATCGTCAGCGACTGGCACAAAAAGCAGAGGCTGATACAGCGGTATAAATTGCCCGGGTTGTCGAGAATGGCGGTCGAAAATCTGCTTCCTGATGACTCCGACGATTGGGGCGATGGTGAATAATGCCGGCGCTGTATACCTGCCCCGAATGATGAGCGGGGGACATGGTATGAGACTCTACACCATCAGCTTCACCATTTAGAGTAAACGGAGGTAACCAACATGTCACAAGTCAACACGGTACTCGGCCCGGTGGATTCCGCCGACTTGGGATTCACCCTGAGCCACGAGCACATTACGCTGGGAGCGGCCGGCACGGCGGCGGCCTATCCTGGATTCCAGGACCTGAACGCCATCGCCGAGGGCGCCACGGCGGCGCTTACCGAAGCCTACGCCGGCGGCGTCCGCACCATCATCGACGTTACCACCCTGGACCTGGGTCGGGACGTTGCCATGATGCAGGAAGTGAGCCGACGCACCGGCGTCCACGTCATCGGTTGCACCGGGAATCACCTCGCCATTCCGCGCATCTTCTGGGGCGCGCCGGTGGACCAGGTCGCGGCCCTGTTCATCAAGGAAATCGAGGAGGGCATCGAAGCTACCGGCGTGAAGGCTGGCATCATCAAGGTGGCCAGCGACCGGGGCGGCGTTACCGAGAACGAGGAGATTGTCCTGCGCGCCGCCGCCCGGGCCGGCAACGCCACTGGCACACGCATCAGTACCCATACCTGGTCGCCCGACCGGGTTGGCGAGCAGCAGGTGCGTATCCTCAAGGAAGAGGGTGTTGACCTCAACCGGGTGTACATCGGCCATAGCAACGACGATACTGATGTGGGTTACCTGACCGCCCTGCTGGACGAAGGAGTCTGGCTGGGCCTCGACCGCTATCCGGGTGGACGCACGCCGGAGACCCCCAGGTGGGAGGCGCGCACCGAGGTCGTAAAGCAACTCATTGATGCTGGCTGGGCGCACCGTCTGATGCTGTCCCACGACCACTCCACGCCGGTGGTGCAGCCTTCCGAGGAACTGCGACGGGAGCGGGAGGCCTTCAACCCCGATGGCTATCTGTTCATCACGCGCAACGTGCTGCCGCGTCTGCTGGAGCTGGGCGCTGCCCAGGCCGACGTGGATGCCATCATGGTGGACAACCCGCGCAACTTCTTTACCGACTAGGTTCTGTTGACATTTCACCGTAGCCAGATGAGAGCGGCGGTGAAGTGCAGGAAGCCCAGGTATCTGGTGTCCAGCTTCTCAAACCGGGAGAAGATCCGGCGATAGTGCTTGATCTTGTTGATGAAGCATTCCACCAGATGACGCTCCCGGTACAGATGCCGGTCATAGTCGGCGGGTGCCTTGCGGTTCGAGCGGGGCGGAATGACCGGCATCATACCCAGTTCCAGGATGTGCTGGCGAAACTCCTGGGCATCGTACCCTTTGTCGGCCAGTACGTGCTCGCCAGCATAACCGGCGATCAACTCCTCCGCCTGGGTGATGTCGTGCTGTTGCCCCCCGGTCAGTATGAATCGCAAGGGGTTGCCCAAGCCGTCTACGCTCACGTGAATCTTGGTGCTGAACCCGCCGCGGCTCCGGCCCAGGGCCTGGGCAGCCTGGCCACCCTTTTTGGGGGAGCTCCCGCCGCGCAAGGGTGCGCCCGGACCACCGTGCTGTCGATGATCAGGTATTCCAGATCCGCGTCGTCGCAGAAATGTTGATGCATTTGGGCCCAGACGCCTTGGTCAGTCCAACGGGCGAATCGTTTATAGACGCTGTTCCAGTTCCCGTATTCGGCTGGCAGCAGTCGCCATTGGGCCCCAGAGCGGTTAATCCATAAGACGGCCTCGACAAAACGCCGGCAATCCGCTTCCTGGCCAACGTACACGCCAGTGCAACCACGCAAGAAATCGAGCATCCTGGCCCACTGTTCTGGTGATAATCTGATGTTTGACATACAGCCATTATAATGAAATGTCAACAGAACCTAGGTATTTACTAACATGGATGGACAGGATGGACAGGATGAATTCCCTGTTGCTCAATCCTGTCCATCCTGTCCATCCATGTAAAATTCGGACTCCCTCTCCCTTGATGGGAGAGGGCTGGGGTGAGGGTGACTCGCTATGAATATTGGCTTTTCTCTATCCAACAACCAGGGTTTGACCGACGTGCAGGAGGTGGTGCGAACCGCCGTCCGCGCCGAGGAGCTGGGCTTTGATTCCGTCTGGGCCAGCGACCACGTGTTCAACGTCAGCTACGTTTATGAACGACTGGGCAACCGCCCGTACTACGACCCCATGACCATCCTGGCCTTTGCCGCGGCCCAGACCCAGCGGGTGATACTGGGCACCAGTGTCCTGGTGCTGCCCTACCACAACCCGATACGGCTGGCCAAGCAGGCGGCGACGCTGGATCAGCTGTCCAATGGGAGAGTGGTATTGGGCGTGGGCGTCGGCGTCATTGACACCGAGCTGGAGGCCATGGGCGTGCCCTTCGCCGAGCGGGGCGCGTATACCGACGAGTCCATCGAGATTATGAAGACCCTGTGGTGCGAGGACGATCCGCGCCACGACGGGCGTTTCTTCCAGTTTTCGGATATGGCTTTCTCGCCCCGCCCGGTGCGTCCGGAGGGCGTGCCCCTGCTCATCGGCGGCACCAGTCGGGCGGCGATCCGGCGGGCAGCGCGTCACGGCGACGGTTGGCATCCCACCGCCATGCCGCCGGAGGACCTGGCCCAGGGCATCCGCTACCTCCACGAACAGGCCGAGCGCGCCGACCGGGACCCGGCGACCATCCCGGTGTCGGTCAGTGTGCCGTTGCAGGGCGGCAGGCCAGGCCGTTTCACCCTGGGCGCCACGCCGGACGAGATGCGCGCCAACGCCCAGGCCTTTGCCGACGTGGGAGTCGCCCGCATTGTCGTGTCACCCTACTCCGGCGACCCGGCCGAGGTCTTCCCCGCCATGGCAACCATAGCCAGCGAGGTAATGCCGGCGGTGGCGTAAAAGCTACACGGGGACGGGACCAGCATATAATTGCTACAATGTATACTGTAGGCGGGAACTCCAAATGACAACCATCAACAATATTGAAGACTTGGCCCGTATCCTGGAGAAACATCCTCACTGGGTAGAGACCTTTAGAACGCTGCTGCTGACCAAGGAGTTGCTGGGGTTGCCGGCCATCGTTGCCGAACTGGCGGAGCGACTGGCGCAGCTGACTGCGATAGTAGAACAGATTCGGCGCGATGTTGCTGAGCTCAAGACGGGGCAGGATGAACTGCGTGCGGGGCAGGACGAACTGCGTGCGGGGCAGGATGAATTGCGTGCGGGGCAAAATGGGTTAGACGTGAGGTTATCTCGCTTGGAGAATAACGTCGCTGCCCTGCGTGGCGACACGCTGGAAAATACCGTGCATCATCGGGCGCGCCCCCGAGTGGCTGAAGAATTCAACCTGCGACGAGTCCGCGTGGTTCAGAGCATCTCCCAGGAAACTCTGACGGAACTGACCGATCGGCTGGACGATGCAATTGATGACCACCTGATTAGCTGGAACCAACGTCGGCGCATTGACGAAACCGACCTGATCCTCCACGGCTACAGTCGCACCGAGCCTGTTCCAATCTGGGTAGCTGTCGAAGTATCCAGCCGTGTCAAAGAACGCGATATCGTGCGGGCGCGTCAGAGTGCCGACATTCTGGCTACTCTGTTTGGCGAGACCGCTCAGGCCGCCGTCGCCGGACACCAAATTGACCCACTGGACCTGGACCGTGCGCAGGCTAACGATGTCAAGTTTCTGGAAATACACGGAGACCTCTGACCGGACGCCAAAGCAATGGCCCCGCACCGCAGGTGCATCACAACACCTTCCTCCTGAGCCCATTCCATGACACCACCCACCCCCACTACCGCTCCCTATGGTTCCTGGCGCTCGCCCATCACCGCCGATGCCATCGTGGCCGAGGCGGTGGGGTTGGGGCAGGTGGCTATTGATGGGAACGCGGTGCTCTGGACGGAATCGCGTCCCTCCGAAGGCGGGCGCTGCGTCGTTGTGCGAATGACGCCCGATGGGCACGTCACCGAAGTGAACCCGCCGCCTTTCAACGCGCGCACCCGCGTCCACGAGTACGGCGGCGGGGCGTGGCTGGCCAACGGCGGCGTGGTCTGGTTCTCGAACTTTGACGACCAGCGCATCTACCGGGTGGGGCCTGGTGGCGGGCCCGTGGCCATCACGCCCGACGGCCCGCTGCGCTACGCAGACGCCATGCTGGACAGAGGCCGCAACCGTCTCATCTGCGTACGCGAAGACCACACCGACCCGGACCACATCGTCAACACCATCGCCGCCGTGCCGGCTGATGGCAACGGCGAACCGGTGGCGCTGGCATCCGGGTGGGATTTTGTGTCGACTCCGCGATTGAGTCCAGACGGGATGACGCTGGCCTGGCTGTCCTGGAATCATCCCAATATGCCCTGGGACGGTACGCAGCTCTGGACGGCGTCGGTGCTGGCAGACGGGTCGTTGGACGAGGCGACGCTGATGGCTGGCGGCGAGAGCGTCTCGGTGTTTCAGCCCGAATGGTCGCCCGACGGCGTACTGCACTACGTGTCCGATCAGACGGGTTGGTGGAACCTATACCGCTACCGGGATGGCGAGCGCCAAGCCCTGTATCCGGACGACGCTGAATATGCCCGGCCGCAATGGGTGTTTGGCGCCCGCACCTACGGATTCGCTGGCAACGGCGGGGTGGTCTGTTCGGTGAACCGGCGTGGCGTATGGTCGCTGAACCTGCTGAACCCATCGGCCGGTACAATGACGGCTCTGGACGTGCCGGCTACGGAAGCCGGCCGCGGGGACTTGGCCGTGTCGGGTCGAACGGCCATCCTGGTTGCCGGCGCGGTTGACCGGCCCCTGTCTCTCATCAGGGTAAACCTGAGCGACGGCTACTGGGACACCCTGCGGCAGTCCTCGTCAACTGCGGTGGATGTGGGCTACATATCCCCGGCGCGGAGCATCGAGTTTCCATCCAATGACGGACGGCCGGCTTACGCGCTGTATTATGCGCCCCGCAATCCCGAGTTTGCGCCGCCCGACGGCGAGAAACCGCCCCTGCTGGTGTTGAGCCACGGCGGGCCGACGGGTGCGGCCTCGGGAGCGCTGGATATGTCCATCCAGTTCTGGACGACGCGCGGGTTTGCGGTGGTGGACGTGAACTACGGCGGCAGCGTGGGCTACGGGCGAGTCTACCGCCAGCTGCTCAACGGCAACTGGGGCGTCGTGGACGTGGACGACTGCGCCAACGCCGCGCTGCACTTGGTGCATCAGGGTCTGGCCGACGGCGACCGCCTGGCAATACGCGGCGGCAGCGCCGGCGGTTACACCACGCTGGCGGCGCTGACCTTCCGCAACGTGTTCGCCGCCGGGGCCAGCTACTATGGCATCTCCGACCTGGAAGCGCTGGCGTTGGATACGCACAAGTTCGAGTCGCGCTACCTGGACCGGCTGGTTGCGCCGTATCCGGAGGGGGCGGAGACGTACCGGCAGCGTTCGCCCATCCGCCATGTGGAGGGATTGTCCTGCCCGATCATCCTGCTGCAAGGGCTGGAAGACCGCATCGTGCCGCCCAACCAGGCTGAAATGATGTTCGACGCGGTGCGGAACAAGGGGATACCGTGCGCGTACCTGCCCTTTGAGGGCGAACAGCACGGGTTCCGGCGGGCCGAGAACATCAAGCGGGCGCTGGAGGCGGAGGCGTACTTCTATTCCAGGGTGTTTGGATTCCAGCTGGCCGACAACGTGGAGCCGGTGGAGATAGAGAATTTGTGACACAAAGTCCCCGGTCTGCAGGCCATCAAGTGATACAATCAAATTGTGACCACCGAACCGCATATAGACCCAGAATCGTTAGTCGCGCGCATCATCGCCGAGCTGCAGGCCAACCCGGACGCACAACGGCTGTTGCTGCGTGCCCTGTTGACCAATGAATTCCTCGGTATGCCGGCACGCTTGGACCGTATTGAAAAAGACATCGCCGAGCTCAAAGCCGATGTGGCCGAGCTGAAGACCGATGTGGCCGAGCTGAAGACCGATGTGGCCGAGCTGAAGACCGATGTGGCCGAGCTGAAGACCGATGTGGCCGAGCTGAAGACCGATGTGGCCGAGCTGAAGACCGATGTGGCCGAGCTGAAGACCGACGTGGCCGAGCTGAAGACCGACGTGGCCGAGCTGAAGACCGACGTGGCCGAGCTGAAGACCGATGTGGCCGAGCTGAAGACCGACGTGGCCCAACTGAAGACCGACGTAGGAGATTTGAAAGGCTTCGCGCTGGAAACGCTATTGCACCGTCGGATACGGCCACTGATCAGCCAACGCTTGGGGTTGAGGCGAACTCGGGTGATGCAAAGCCCGGCGCAGGAGCCCGTGCCCGCCCTGACTGATCCCGTGGAAACCGGTGCGGATAACGGTGTGATTACCGGTCGTCAGGAAAACAGAGTCACCGAAACTGACATTATCGTTCGGGCCCAAAGACAAGCGGCACCAACGCCGGTTTGGGTATCTATCGAAGCGTCAAACAAAGTCGCCGCGGGCGATATCCGCCGGGCGCGGGAGACAGCGGATATCTTGGCTGCGGTATTCGACGAAGAATCCATCGCGGTGGTGGCGGGGTACACCATTGACCCACCCGATCAAGCTCGGGCCGATGCTGCCGGAGTAGTTTTCCTGCAAGTGTCGGAGCAGGTCTGACGGTCACACCCTTGCCCGGTCTCTTTTCTGGGTTTTCACCCTCACCCTGTCCCTCTCCTCTCAAGGGAGAGGGGATTTTTTAGTAGGCCGCCCGCAGCACCTCGATAATCGGCCCCGCGTCCAGGATCGGTTTCGGGTTGGTGCTCAGGCTGCGGTCTTGAAGCGTGGCGGTGGCGATGTATTCCAGGCCATCCTCGGGCACACCCACCTCGCGCAAGGTGCGGGGTAGCTCCAGGTCCCGGCACAGGCCATCCACCGCATCCGCCGCGGCCAGTCCGGCTTCCTCGTCGGTCATGGCGCTGTTGGCGACCCCGATGGCCTCGGCGATCAGTCGCTGTCGGTCGGCGCAGGCGTCCAGGTTGTAGCGCATGGTGTGCGGCAGCAGGATGGCGTTGGCCTCGCCGTGGGGAACGTCGTAAAGGCCGCCCACGTGGTGGCAGGTGGCGGTATTCAGGCCCAGGCCGCCGAAGGACGCCAGCGAAGCCATGGCGCACGCGGTCTTGGTGGTGAGCAGGGTGTCGATGTCGCCGTCCTTGCAATTCGGCAAGTTCTCGAACAGCAGCCTGATGGCGTGCAGCGCCATCCCGTCGCCGATGGGATTGCGTCCCGTGGAGTAAACGGTCTCGATGGCAATGCGAAGCTGCCCGATTGCCGTCGACACCAGGATCCGCACCGGCGTGGTGGCCAAGGCCTGGCCGTCGATGATGACGGTGCGGTGGGTTACGCCGTCGCCGGCGATGCTCAGTTTGCGGCCCTGCTCGTGGTCGGTGATGCCGCCGCCACCGCGACTGAACTCGGCGCAGCCCATGGTGGTGGGTACGCTGAGGATCGGTACTTTGGGAGCTGGCGTCGGTGGGACGGTAATCTGGTCGGGCGGCTCAAAGATGATAGCGTAATCGCGGATGTCGCCGCCTTCGGCCAGCAGTGTCGCGATGGCCTTGGTGGTGTCGTGGGTGCTGCCCCCGCCCACGCTGATGAAGACATCGGGTTGCGTCTCTTTCGCCATCGCCACACCCTCTTCGACCGTTTCCACCGGCGAGTGCGGCGAAACGCCCGAGTAGGTGCCGACGTAGCGGGACCCCAGCGCCTCCTGAACCCGTGGGACGACGTTGCAGGCCCGCAGGATGGTTGGCCCGCAGGTGATCATGGCCCGGCTGGCGCCCAAGGCGTCCACCGTAGCAGCCAGGGTGTCGATGGCGGTCTCGGCGCAGATGATGTCTTGATGAAGCGGGTTGTAGCGGTATTGCAGTGTGCTGGTAGCCATTTTGACGCCTCCCGTCGGTGAGATATTTCGTAGCAATTATCATTTGCAATTTGATGAACGTCCTTGTAGGGGCAACCCTTGTGGTTGCCCCTACAAATCACAATATGCGGAGCCGGCCAAGTCCGACAATAGATACGCGTGAGCGTAATGCCCCTCTCCCCTCGGTGGGAGAGGGGTTGGGGAGAGGGGCGTCCCCGCTCTACTGTCCCAGTCCCCGCTGCATACCGCGCAGGTAGCCGGCCTGGCCGCCGTGCTGGTTAACTTCCCAGATCAGCAGTCGGAACATATCGACCACGGCCATGGTTTCGCCCCGCCGATTGGTCATTTCGGCGCTGACCAGCGAGGCGTCGTCGTGCTCGGCCAGGAATTCCAGCAGGTTGTTACGGGCGGCGTTGGCGTATTCCACCAGCACGGCCTTGTCCGGACAATTCCAGTTGCCTAAATCTTCCGCCGAGTAGCCAAAGCCCACGTCCATGGGCTCCGGCTGTTTGCCGAGCCGTTCCGCCCATCCTGATTCGTAAAGCTGGGTTCCACGCCGGGCCAGCGACTGCACCCACATATCCAGCGCGCCCGCCCGTAGTGCCACAGGATGAAACCGATGGAGTGGCACTGGTCGTTGGGAGTGAACTCGATCTCGGCCTGGGTCAACCCATCCACATAGCGTTCCATCCATTGCCAATGGCTATCAAACGAACCTTCTATAAACTCTTTAAGCGCCATGTTAGTCTCCTGAGATGGTCAGGCCTTGATCGGGAGTATCAGGTGGTCCACACCGGCGGCCGCTTCTCCAGGAACGCGGAGATGCCCTCTTTGGCGTCGTCGGCCAGCAGGTTGTCCACCATGACCTGGCTGGCGAACTGGTAGGCGGCGGGGCGATCCATTTCGATTTGCTGGTAGAAGGCGGCCTTGCCCACGGCGAGCGTGTGGGCGCTGGCGGAGGCAATCTGCTGGGCCAGCATCATGGTTTGTTCTTCCAGTTCGTCGGCCGGGGCGATGCGGCTGATCAGGCCAAATTCCAGAGCTTCCTGCGCCGAAATGGGCCGGCCGGTGAGCAGCATCTCCATGGCCTTTTTGGGCATCACGGATCGGGCCACCGCCACGCCGGGGGTGGTGCAGAACAACCCAATCTGGACGCCTGGGGTGGCAAAGGCGGCGTTATCGGCGGCCACGGCGATGTCGCAGGTTGCCACCAACTGGCAGCCGGCGGCGGTGGCCAGACCCTGCACCTGGGCGATCACCGGTTTGGGCAGCAACCGGATGGCCTCCATAACCCGGGTGCAGGCGGCAAAGACGTCCGCGTATTGCTCGGCGTCGCCGTCAACCAGTTCGTTCAGGTCGTGGCCGGAACTGAACACCGGCCCCTCAGAGCGAATAACCACGACGCGGGCTTTAGGATCGGTGGCAATTTCGGCCAACCGTTCATCCAGAGCCGCCAGAGTGCGCGATGAGAGGACGTTGCGTTTTTCCGGATTAGTCAGCGTAAGGACAGCGATGCCGTCGTTAGCGTAGTTATAGCCGACAGTCAAGGGTTCACACTCTCCCGGAGTAGCCGCACGAACCTGCGAGCTTTCTACCGGAGCCACCGCGATGGTATTGCCGGCTGGTGAGAAAAACTCGATCATGTAAGCTTCTGCGCGGGGGAAAATATGCACAACAGTGCCTCTTTTACCCGCCTCCAATTCATACTCCGGCAGGTCGGATGTAAGCACGATTAGGTCATGTTCCCGAATCATATTCACCTTCCATTGGGATAGGCGGTGATGAGCCGGGGCGCATCGCTGCCGTGGTCGATTATCCAGACAGTTCGGATACGCGGATTGCGTCCGTCCGGGGTTATCAGGATACCATCAACAGTGAAAACCGGCCCATGCTGAGTTTCAGTGACCGAGGTGACTTCGTGGCTGGCTCCGTGAACCCGCAGAGCTTCTACCAAACTCTGCCACTGCTCACTATTGAAGCCGAATTGGAACAGGAAATTGGCTTTGCTGCCACCATCGGGATGATCGAGCGCAAGCAAATAATCCGCGGCCTTCCGTTGCTCAACCCAAGCGTTCCCGGCGTTGGGCAGCTTCACGTCTACCCCCGCGGCAGTCCCAGCCCCCTGCTCGCAATAATGTTGCGCTGCACCTCACTCGTGCCGGCCGCAATCGTATGCGAAAACGCCCGCAGCCAGTGCTCCTGCAGATCCGCTTCCAGCGGTGTCCACTTATCGTCGCGCAGGCCGCCGTACATACCCATGATTTCCAGGCACGAAGCCGTGGTGCGCTGCACGGTTTCGCTGCCGAATACCTTGGACATCGACGCTTCTTTGTTGGGCACCAGCCCCTCGCCCTGCATCCAGGCCACGTTGTAGGCGATGAGCCGGGCGACTTCGGTTTCGATGTAGCGGTCGGCCAGCACGTTGCGAACCCAGGGTTCCTGACTCAGCGGCTGGCCGTTGCGGTTGACGCCGTCGGCCCACTGGCGTGTGTCGTCCAGGTGGCGGCGGGCGGCTGCCGAGTAGTCGATTCCGGAGCGTTCAAAGTCCAGCAGGGTAACTGCGACGTACCAGCCGCGGTTTTCCTCGCCAACGATGTTGCGTGCCGGCACACGCACGTTGTCAAAAATCACCTGGTTGAACTCGTGGCGACCGCCCATGTTGATGATGGGACGCACCTCGATGCCGGGCGTTTTCATGTCCACCAGGAAGAAGCTGATGCCCCGGTGCTTCGGCGCATCGGTATCGGTGCGCGTCAGCAGCATAATCCAGTCGCCGCGATGCCCCATGGAGGTCCAGATTTTGCTGCCGTTGATGACGAACTCGTCGCCATCGCGGATGGCGCGGGTGCTCAGGGAGGCCAGGTCGGAACCGGATTCCGGTTCGCTGTAGCCCTGGCACCACTGCACTTCACCCTTGGCCACCGAGGGCAGGTGTTCGGCTTTCTGCTCGTCGGTGCCGTGAATCATCAGCGTGGCGCCCATCATGCGGACGCCGAAGTTGTCGCGGCCCGGCGCCCGGTGGTAGGTCATTGCTTCGTTGAAGATGGCGGTGCGGACCGGTGAGGCGGCCTGTCCGCCGTACTCCTCCGGCCAGTGCATGGTGAGCCAACCCCGGTCGGCCAGCTTGCGGCGCACCTCCAGCGTTCGCTGCCAGTTTTCCTCACCGGCGCCCCGTTCACCCAGTTCCCATTCGGGAACGTACTCGTCGGAGATAAACTGACGCAAATCGTTCTGGAACGTGGCGTCCTCGGTACCAAACTGGAATTCCATGGTGGGTCTCCTGTCCTGGCAGTTTTGGCTATCTTGAGGCGATTCGCTACTCGACGGGTCAGAGTGGCCGAGGCTACGTCTGGTTCAGCAGGGGTATTAGCTTGACCAGCAAGGCCTCTACGTCGTTGAGGCTTTCGGTCACTAAATCGGCGTCCATGTCGTTCTCATAGAAATTCTCGTGGAGTGCGCTGGCGGAGTTGAAGAATCGACGGATGTCGCTGTCGCCGATTTCCGAGCGCAGCCTGTTTGCCGCTCTGTGGTAATGACGATGGCGATGGTGCTCCCATCCGCGCTGCTCGGCGATGGCCTTGAGCATCTGGGCAGCGGCGCCCCAACCCTTCTCGGATGCCTGCGGCAGGTCGCCGGCGGCGAGTTCCTGTCTGGCCTGCGTCAGGAAATGCTCGCTGGCTTGCTGATACTGTTGGGTGGTCACTAGGGTTCCCCTGCTGTGTTTGGAGGTTAGCAACTGCGGCTTGCCTTGGCAATGATGACGGAGCGGCAGTCATGATGATGTTCGAATCTGAGTAGCGAAATCTCCTCGCTATCTTATCACGGCGGTCAGATTTGGCTGTATCCGCTGCCCGGCCCTCGGGTGTCGTCGACTCCCCAGCCCCGGCCGGCTTCAATCCAGCCGAATTCAAGCAGAATCTGCTGGCTGTAACACACTCGGCCGGTTACTTTTTCCGGAGCTTCCGACGCTAGCAAAAGCGTGGCCTTAGCCAGCAGCTCCGGCGACTCGCCCCGAGGGTCGTCCATCCCGTCAACCAGGTGGTGGAAAACCGTGCCCGGAGTCGGTACTACCAGGGAGGGCGCCACCGCGGTTACCGAAATCCCGTGTTCGAAAACTTCCTGGGCCAGTCCCTGGGAGAACCGTTCCAGGGCGGCTTTTTCCGCCCCATAGCAGGTGCCGTTGTTGGTTGGCGTCGTGTACGGTCCCCGACCCGGGCCGACTGCGGCGCCGGAAGATATGTTGACGATACTGCCCGAGTTGCGGGGGATCATGTCGGCCAGCACCAGCTGGCTGAGAATGAAGGGAGCGTGGAAGTTTACCGCCCAGGATCGCATCCAGCGATTGACCGGGAAGTCCTTGATGGGCAGGTAGTAGGTGAGGGCGGCGTTGTTGACCAGTACGTCCACCGGGCCGTAGATGCGGCGGGTTTCCTCCACCAGCATCTCGCAGTCTTCGGGCAGCGATATGTTGGCGGCCACCGCAGTCGCCTCACCACCGGCCTCCTTGATGTCCGCAATGGTCTTGGCCAGGGAACCTTCCAGAGGGTGGTCTCCCTCGTTCACCGTGCGGGCCGCGCAAATGACGCGGGCGCCCTCGGCAGCGAACAGCCGGCTCACTTCGGCGCCGATGCCACGGCTGGCTCCGGTTACGATTGCGGTCTTTCCTTCGAGTCTGGGCATATTGCGTTCGTCCTAGTCAGTTGCCTGTGATTAGTTGGCCGAGCTGCCGTTGGCGCCGTTGCTCGTGTTTAGGCTCGGCTCCGGTTCAACGAGAGCGGAAATGCGACGCCGACGGTTACGGCGGCTGATCCATTCGCTCCCGTCAGCCCGCGTCCTCGCTTTGGGTTCCGTTACGCGAGGGGGTTGGTTCTGTGAAAGGCCGGCCCTCGCACTCCGCCGCCAGCCGGCGTTCGTTCCACGCCTCCCATAGTTGGTCTCTTTCCCCGCGGCCCTCCTCGCGGCCCTCCTCGCGGCCCTCCTCTCGCCCCTCCTCTCGCCCCTCCTCTCGCCCCTCAGCCCGAACACGGTCGGTGTACAATTTCGCTAGTACCATTGGTATTCCCTCCACCATTCCGAATGAGAGCGGAAGTGCGATGCCGACAGTTACGGCGGCGGCTACGATGATGATTATAGCAATTTCGGGCCAGTCCAGCGGCGGGGTTTCGGCGGTTGCGATGCGGGCATAACCGAGTAGAGCGGTCAGCAGGCCCCATAGGGTATAGAATGCTGCCAGGAATCGACCATTGTGATGAACCAGTACGTCGAAAGCGTTGGCCCGAACGTCCGGAGCTTTGTTGCCCGACGCGGCCAACCTAATCGTCCAGCAGGTCGGCCAGCAAACTCTCGTTCATCGTGAAGCTTTCCGCTGCACCGGGGAAATTGCCATCGCGGACATCCTCGGCGTACTGGCGAAACGCTGCGGACACGTCTTCGGAAAGGTTGGCGTAGCGGCGGGCGTGCTTGGGCACGAACTCGGAGTACAACCCCAGCATATCGTGGAACACCTGCACCTGGCCGTCGCAATCGGGCCCGGCGCCGATGCCAATGGTCGGGATGGTGAGGCGCTCGGTGATGACCCTAGCGAGTGGGCTGGGCACACATTCAAGCACGACGGCGTAGGCCCCGGCGTCCTGCAACGCAATCGCGTCTTCCCAGACCCGACGCGCCGCCGCTTTGGTGCGGCCCTGCACTCGGTAGCCACCCAGGGCGTTCACCGACTGCGGCGTGAGGCCGATGTGTCCCATCACGGGTACGCCGGCATCTACCATGGAACGCACGGTGTCGGCGATGGCGACGCCGCCCTCCAGCTTGACGGTGTGAGCGCCCCCCTCCTGCATCAACCGGCCGGCATTGCGCATGGCCTCGTTGCGGTCAACCTGGTATGACATAAACGGCAAGTCGGCAACGACCAGCGCCTCTGTTGCGCCTCGACTCACCATGCGGGCGTGGCGCACCATGTCGTCCATCGTGACGGGTATGGTCGAGTCGTAGCCCAGCACTACCATCCCCAGGCTATCGCCCACCAGCAGGACGGGGATGCCGGCGGCGTCGGCGATGCGGGCAGCCGTATAGTCGTAAGCGGTGACCATGGGGATTTTCTCCCCGGCCCGCTTCATTTCGGCCAGTTTTCGTATGGTGGTGGCCATGGTGGTGTGATTGTATCAGGCCCACCCGTCGCCGGCGACTGCATCGACCAAACGCGCGATGCGCTCGGCGTCGATTCCCCGGCTGCGGGCCAGGGGCAGCGACGCCAGGGTGAGCTGGCGATACAAGGGCACCAGATGGGGCGCGTGGCGCGCAAGGGCATCCATGTGGGCTTGCACGGTGGCGGCGTCGCCGCGGACCGCCGGGCCGGTTACGGCGCCCTCCGTGCCGGCGTTGGCGATGGCCTCGATGGTGGCCCGGGCCAGGGGAATGGCGGCCTGCGTGCCCTCCGCTGGGCTCAGGCCGAGTTCAGACCAGAGGCTGATGGCGGCGTCGAGCAGCGCCGTAACCTGCCCGCACCCCAGCACGGCGCTGGCATGGTACAGGGGACGCATATCGTCGGAGATGGCGATGGCGCGACCGCCGAGAGTTTCAGCCAGGCGGGGCAGGTAGTCTTCCAGCCAGCCGGTGGCGGCCACGGCGAAGGTTACTCCGGTGAGCCTACGGGCGGCGTCGGCCGGCTCGCTCAGGCCGGCGAAGGTTTGAAAGGGGTGCATCGCGCCCACCGCTGCGCCGGATGCTGCCGCCGACGCCAGCAACTCTACCGATGCCGCCCCGCAGCAATGGGCAACACCCTGCCCGCTGCGCCACCGCACCGACCCGGCAACATCGGCGATGGCCCCGTCGGGCGTGGTGATGAACACCAGGTCGCAAGCATCGGCAACGTCCTGGGCGGCGTCCAACGCCTGACAACTGCCGACGCGTCCGGCCAGCCAATCTGCGCTGTCCCGACGGCGGCTGGCAGCGGCGGCTACGTGACAGCCCACCCCATCCAGCGCCAGGGCAAGACCTCGACCCAACGTGCCCACGCCGATGAAGCCGATCCTGACATCGCGGTCCGCCGATATGTTGTCGCCGGGCATCAGAGTTTCTGAATTGACGGGACGCCGCCCAGGCCCGTTGCCGACTGCAAGGCGTCAATCACCGCCAGGGCCGTAACCTGCGTTGCGGCGGTTACGATGGCCGTGAGGTCGGCTGTGCCCGCGTTTCGTCCGGTGGCCAGACAGAACAGCGTATCGCCGTCGCTGGGGGTATGGCACGGTCGGATGGTCAGAGCCAGACCATCGTGGGCCGAGGAAGCGACGAAGTTGGTTTGCATCTTGTCCAGCGCGGCGTCGGTGGCAACCACGCCGATGGTGGTGTTCGCCAAAAGGGCAGAGGCGGCAGCAGCGGCGGCGGCCGCCTCGCCGTTGAGCGCTACCTCCACGGGGTCCGACATCCGTCCATCAGCTCGGCGTGGGCCGGCGATGAGCGTGCCATCGTGATGGTTGTAGACGCCGCCCCAGGCGTTGACGGCCACCGCCGCGCCGACCGACACGCCATCGGCCAGGGTGATGCTGGCGGAACCGATGCCCCCTTTAATGGCCCCGGCGACTCCCAGGCCCTTGGCCACCGTAGCCCCGGTTCCCGCCCCAACCGTGCCCGCGACCAGCGGAGCGTTGGATGCGACCGCAGCGGCCGCGTAACCCGCATCCGCGTCGGGCCGCACGGAAGACTCGCCGATGCCCAGGTCGTAAAGGATGGCCGCCGGCACGATGGGTACGCGAGCGTGTCCGGTTGCAAACCCGATGCCCTGCTCTTCCAGCCAGCGTTGCAAGCCGATGGCCGCCGCCAGTCCGAATGCGCTGCCGCCGCTAAGCATCACGCCATGCACCCGGTCAACGCGGCGGATCGGGTTGAGCAGGTCGGTTTCGTGGGTGCCGGGCGAACCGCCGCGTACCGCAACGCCACCCACTGCTCCGTGGCGGCACAGTATCGCCGTACATCCGGTGGCGGCGTACCGATTCGTCCAATGCCCGGCCTCAATGCCTGGCACGCTGGTGATAGTCCCGCCGCAGTCGATGTGGTTCATTGCATTATTCGCAAATGGTCGGAGACCGGAGGGTTTGGGCGTCGTCATGGGGCCAGAGTGTGGGACAGAGTATCGTCATTCTACCGGTGTGAGAATAGGCGGGCAACAGAACCGGACGGATTCACACGCCGCGCCGCCGCTGCGCTGTTGCCAGCCGTTACTCGCCGGACTGAATGTCGGACAGCAGCTGCTCCGCGCGTTCCAGCATCAACTGCTGTCGATCTGCGCTGACGCCCCGGCTCTCCAGGTACAGCCGCAGGGCCGCCATTGGTTGCAAATCCGATGCGTCGATGGGAGCGCGCCGCCGTTCCTGGTCGGTAACTTCGCGGGAAATGCTGGCGACGTAGTGAGCCGAAGACAGGGCCGGCCGCAGGTCGGCATCGCGCAGGCGAGCCGATTGCTCGCCGGACAGCGTGATGCGAAGCCGCACGATTGCGCCGGCGACCTCCCGTCTGCCGATGGCCCGCACCACGAAATCGGTGGGGTTGGCCTCGGCGTCGGGAACGGTCGCCGCGACGGTTACGAAGGGACGGGCGCCGATGGGCCGGAACTGAAAATCCTGCAGCCGCTGACCCTGCGGCGCCTGGGGGTTGATGTCCACCACGCAGAAACCCTTTTCGTCCGATTCTTCCGAGAAGTCCACCCGTTGCAGGCTGCCGGAATAGGCCACTACCGGGCCGGCCCCAGGCCCTCCGTTACGCAAAATCTGGTGCTTGTGGATATGGCCCAGCGCCACGTATTCCAGCTGCGGCTGGCCGATGGCGCTCATGTTCAGCACGTGGTCATTGCCCAGCATCATCGAGCGTTCGGTGCCGGTGGTGGCGCCGTTGACGGTAACGTGGCCGGTGAGCATCGCCGGCGTGTCCGGGTCCAGCGTCGCCACGTTGCGCATTATCGCCGCGGTCATTCGGTCTTCGGTCGCCTGGCGGATTTGCTCGATGGAAAGTCCCCGGGATTCATCACGGGCCAGCATGGCTCCGCGGGTGGGCCAGGGTACGGCTACAATTTGCACCGGCCCGGCGGGCGTATTGATGGTGTGGTTAGTCAGACGCGATCCGACGTAGACGTTGGGAACATCCAGCGTGGCGAATATCTCGACGGAGTTGGCCCGGCTGGCCATTGCCGGCAGGTCGTGGTTGCCGGCGAGCAGAAAAGTGGGAATGCCGGCGGCGGATAGTCGGCGCAGGCGGATGGCGAACTCCCGCTGGTGCGTTTGTGATGGGTCGCGTCCTTTGTACGCATCGCCGGCCAGCACCACCAGGTCAACATGGTTGGACAGGGCAAACTCGACCAGTTCGTCGAGCGCGGCCAAAAAGTCGCCCAACCGGGTGGACAACCCAGTGTTGGGATCCGTGCGACCATAGTTCTCGACGCCGATATGCAGGTCGGAAAAGTGGAGCACGCGCATCGTTATCGCTCAGCCATCTGTAGTTATCAAGTCGTGCAGTTATCGAGTCGTGCAGTTATCAAGTCGCGCCAGGGGCGGTGGCCACCACTATACACGTTGCACCCGGCCGGCTGGGACGTTCACACTGAACGTCTCGAAGCCAGGCGGGAAGAGGGACCAATGGATTGGAGGTGGGCCAGGGTCTTTCCATTGTCGCTGGACGATGCCAAGCCCGCCGGGCAGCCACAAGGGTTGCCCCTACCCTGCGCCACGTCGGTAAGTTCACCCAGGGCAGCCCTTGTGGCTGCCCTGGGTGAACAATTGAATGACCCTGGTGCCGGGCCGCCGCGCGTTGACAGCAGAATTATGCCTGCTAGACTGAAACCGTTGGCGATATGCCGACTGGAGCAGGCAAAGCCATGACCACGCCGGAACAACTTTTCACCTTGCAGGAAATCGACCATCGGATTGACAGCATCGATTCCGAGCGTGTGCGGGTCGAAAAACGGCTCGTCGCCGGGGTCAATCGGCCTGACCTGGCCAGCGAAGTCGAACATCACCGTGCGCGCGCCGCTGCCATCCAGTCCAACTTGGGAACCCAGCGGGATGAGGCTGAACGCCTCCGTGAACGGCTGGTTGGGTTGGAAAGTCGGCTCTATAACTCCAATACATCCCGGCGCGACCTGTCCGCAATCCAGCGCGAGGCTGATTCAAACAAGTTCCAGGTGGCTCAGAAAGATGAGCTGATCCAGGAACTTGAGGAAGAACGGCGGACCCACGAAGCGGACGCCGTTGCTGCACTGGAGCAGATGAAATCGGCGGAGTCAGGATGGGAGTCGGCGGTTGCCGACCTCAATAAGCGTCTTGCCCAGCTGGCAACCGACCGGGACGAAGCCATCGGCCAGCGCCAGAGTATGGCCGACATATTCCCAGCTGCTGATTTGCGGCGGTACGAGCGGCTGCGGCATATCAAGGCCGGTACGGCCATCGCCCTGGTGGACAACGGGCGCGTGTGCCTGTCGTGCCGGATGAAACTGCCCAGCAACGTACTGCGCCAGCTGCGCGACCGCGACGCACAGGTGCCGTGCAGTACCTGCGGGCGCATACTGTACCAGCAATAGCCGGCGCCGGCCGGTTGACCGGCATCCCGTAACCAGGGCCTTTCGATTATCAACTCCCCGGCCGATGCAGCGCCGGCGTAGCCCCGGAAAACCCTGGCCTCAGGAACACCGCTGGCAGCCGACAGGCTGGATTCCCGCGCAAGCGGGAATGACAGGCCGGGGTGCGGGAATGCTGGGCCGGGGTGCAGAATCGGTGAACCAGCATTGCTGCGGCGACCATTGCTACGGCGGCGAGATTGCCACGCTGCGCTCGCAATGACAAAGTGGGTACTCTGAGCGTAACCGTCTGCTGGGTAGTTTCCAGCAGTTGCGTGCTATAATCCGGCGAAAGTTTGTCCCCTGGCGCCGCGGTGTCGGCGGCGAATCTGGGCCGTAGGGAGTTTGCCGATGAAACCTTTGCGTATCGCCAAGTTGCACCTGTCTCCGGTTACGGCTGATATTCCCCACAATCGCGACCTGGCCGAACGCGGGTTGGCTCGCGCCGCCGAGTTGGGCGCCGACTGGATAATCACGCCCGAGCTGTTCATCACCGGCTACAAATTCGCCGAGGTCATTGGCACGGACTGGATACTGCCACAACCCGACGACTGGATGCAGGATTTCTGCCGTCGGGTGGCCGAGTTGGGCGTTACCGTGTTCCTGTCGCATCCGGAGCGCGACCCGTCGGCCGGGTTGATGTACAACACGGTGTTCGTCATTGGGCCGGATGGCAGCATCATCGGCCGCCATCGCAAGGTGAAGGCGCTGAGAGGCCCGGAATCCTGGTCATCGCCCGGCGCGGACATCATGCCCATCGACATTCCCGCTGGCGACGGAAACGGTACCGCCGTGGGAATAGTCATCTGCGCCGATGCCTACAGCAATGACGTGGCGGGCATCCTGAAGGACCGGGGAGCCCAACTGTTGGTCTCGCCTGCCTCCTGGAGCCCCGGCGACTGCGGTCCCCTGGGCGAGTGGGAGCAGCGCACTCTGGATACCGGGTTGCCTATCATGGTCTGCAATCGCTCCGGCTGGGAAGCCGATGACCTCGATTTCACCGAGGCCGTCAGCGTGGTGGCCAGCGGCGGGAAGCGGGTGTTGCAGGCGATTTGCGGCGAGGATTCGGCGGTGCTGATTTTCGACTGGGACCTGGATACGATGACGCCGCTGTCGGGAGAATACGAAACGCACTGGTTGTAGGGCCATGCGTGGTCATGAGTTTATCGATAGAGTGTATGAGATTGGACGTGAGCAGGGCATCCCGGTCAGATTCGATCCCAGGCGGGGAAAGGGTAGCCTTGGAGCTCTTTACTTTGGGAACCGCAAAACCTTCGTCAAGGACCGTCGCAAGGAGATTAGCGCCGGGTTGCTGTCCTCTATGATTAGACAACTGGGCCTTAAGCGCACCGATTTTCGATGATTATTGTCAAGCGGGGAGAAAATTGTGGCGCTTTACCCAGCGTTGTTTGAGCGCTATGCCGAGGATGAGATTGTCGTATCCTTCCGCGACCTGCCGGAGTGCTTGACTTCCGGCGTTGACGAAATTGAAGCCTTGGCCGAAGCCCAGGACGCCCTCGAAGCGGCGATTATCGGACGCATTGATGACGGCGAGGACATCCCGCTGCCCAGCGCGCTGCAAGCCGGCGAGCGTTACGTTGAAATATCCCTTGTCGATGTACTGTCCGCCTGGCGCAATCTAGGCTGCGCCATCTGCCGCTGCATCGACAGCCGGGAGGAGTTTCAGAAGTTTATGGACGCGGACGAGTCAATACCCAACAGCGCTGCGGAATGCGACCACTCGATTATCCAAAACCGGGACGCGGTGGAAGCCCGGTATCGCCAGGCCGTCCATCATATCGAAAATGAAGACTACGCGCGGAGGTTGCGGATTGTGGAGCCGCAATCCACCTGAAATCCCTATTGCCGGGCATCCGGCAACAGCGCAACCGGGTGATGCCGCCGCTGGTGTGGATCTGTCCACCGGTCGATAATTAGGCCAATAAAGGCTGGGAACTCGACATTAACCTAACGGCGTAGGCCTGATCAGCCATCTTCGATAGGGCCGGCGTCTAGTCCACCGCGTGCAGCATCCCGTCGTTGGTGCGGACGAAAAGCCGACCATCGGCAAACGCCACCGGCAGTTCCACCGGCGCTCCGAGGTCAAGCTTCCAGACCACCGTGCCGTCGCTGCGGCTGACCGCGTACAGCATTCCGTCGCGCGCGCCGAAGTACACCCGCTCGCCCAACACCACCGGGGAGCTGACGATTGGCCCGGCGGCGGTAAACCGCCAGTGTTCCTGGTCGGTTTTAGCATCGCGGGCATAGAACAGTCCATCGCCGTCGCCCAGGTAATACACGCCGTCGGCAATGGCCGGAGAGGCAATCACGCCCTGGGAGGCCCGTTCCTCCGGGAAGAACCGCCAGATTTCACCGCGCTGGGCCGGTGGGGCTGGCACCAGCGGAAGCTGCCAGATCCAGAGTTGCGCCCAGGCGCGTTTCACCCAGAACAGGCCCGGCAGCCCTTTGGCTCCAGCGTCAATCGCGTACAGCGAACCGCCGGAGGCCAGGTACACCAGGCCGCCGCTCACCACGGGCGGGCCGGATGCCGAGCCGGACGCACGGAACCGGAACCGCTTGCGTCCCGAGTGGGCGTCAATGATATGGAGATTGCCCTCATCATCGGCGGCGAAAAGGTCTCCGTCATGCACTGCCGGGGTCGTCTTCACGTTGCCATTAATCCGGTGCTGCCACAGCTTGTCGCCACTCTGGGCATCCAGGGCGTAAATCCGGTTGCTGGCGGACGTTACGTAAGCGATACCGTCATGCACCAGTGCGGACGCGGTGATGGGCAAGTTAGCCTGAAACTTCCACACCACCGCGCCGGTTTCCCGGTTCAACGCCAGCATACGGTGATCGGTTTGCCCCACATACACCAAGCCATTGTTAGATACCGTTAGGGCATGGTCCATCGGGCCGGGGGTGTCCACCGTCCAGATGGGTTCGCCGGTGTCGGCATCCAGCGCCATCACCTTGAAATGGCCGCCGGCGTAAACGACACCGTCCCTGACCAGCGGAGCCGAACGGGTCGGGGTTCCCAGGTCAACCGACCAGGCCAGTTTTCCGGACGGCTGCTGCGGCACATCGGCAACGTAACCGGTCAGCGAGGTTCGGTACCCCAACATTGACCACTGCCCCGTGTCGGACGCCGAGGTCGCCGCCGTGTCCGGACTGCCGCCGAACCAGCGCATCGGATTGGGCAGGCTGAACCAGTTGAACCAGATTACGATGGCCAGCGCCGCCGTGATTGCCACCACGCCGTAGGTCAGTATCAAACGCTGGCGGTTCCGGGCGCGGTGGTCAACACGGGCGCGTTCCACCCAGCCGGGTACGACGTGCCCCAGGTCTCCATCGTGGGGTTCCAGAGGAGTTTCGGGAGATTGCGTGGACAACCGCGGGGCGAACAGATTCGGCCTGAACAGATTCGGCCCGAACAGCTGGAAAAGCCACCTGGCTGCCGACATCAACATGGCAAACATCAACATAGTGGCTGCAAATATAAAGGTAGGGGCGGGAAAATGCTCGCCCCTACCTTGTGCAAATTACCGTCTGGTAGATTGCCGTCGCCGGGCTGTATCGGATCGAAGACGCCGTCAATCTAGACGTTGCGTTGCTTGGGGTCGAGGCGGTCCCGCAGCCAGTCGCCCATCAGGTTTACCGACAGGACGGTGAACAGAATTCCCAGGCCGGGGAAGAAGGATACCCACCAGGAGTCGATGATCAGCTCGCGACCGTCGGCGACCATGAGTCCCCATGCCGGGTTGGGGCGGGGGATACCGGCGCCCAGGAAGCTGAGGCCGGCCTCCAGCAGGATGACGAATCCCAGCTGCAGGGTTGCCAGCACGATGATGGTGTTAATCAGGTTGGGGAATATGTGCCTCAGCATGATGCGGAACTGCGATGCGCCGGCCACCCGCGAACGGGCGATAAAGTCCTGCGTCTTGAGGGCCAGGGTTTCTCCGCGCACGAGGCGGGCGTACCGCGACCAGAGGAACAGGCACACCACAATCAGCACATTCTCGATGCGTGGGCCCAGCGTTGCCGCCAACACCAGCGCCACCAGCACCAGTGATATCGATAGCGACATATCAACCAAACGCATCACCACCGTGTCAATCCAGCCTCCGTAGTAGCCGGCCAATATGCCCAGCACCGTGCCGATGATTCCCGACACGAAAATCGCCATCAGCGACACCACCAGCGCCAGTCGAGCGCCGTGGACAATTCGGCTGAAAATGTCCATGCCGTTCTTGTCGGTGCCCAGCAGGTACTTCAGGGAACCGCCCGGTTTGACCAGAATCTGTACCTGATCGCCCAGCGCCGGCGCGGCTCCATCGGGCTTGCCGACGACGGATCCGTCGCCGATGCGGATTGTGCGTTCAGCGTCGGTCAGCTTGATCTCATTATGGCGGTTGTCTCGGTTGACCCGCTCCACCACGGTGCGGAGGGAAACCTGGTCGCTGGCCCACGCCGGGGGCACCAGCCGGTCATCAAGGTCGCCGCGCTGCGGGTCGTGAGGCGCAATCAACTCGGCGAAGAGTGCCGGAATTATCAGGAATACCAGGAGCAATGTGAGGGGGAATAGCGGCAATCTCTTGGCTTCCGAGAGCCAATGCCGGACTCTGGAACGGCGGCCTGCTGGGGCGGCGCCATCCTCCGCAACCGGAACTGCCGGTACTGGTGACGTGGTGATAGCCATGATTTCATCCTCCGCCGTGTGCGGTTGCCGATAAAGAGGATTCAAGAGTGGGTGGATTCGCGGTTCGGCACAATTTGAGTGTAGTTAGAGACCAGTAATTGTTCGCCTACGAGTAGCGAATCCGGGGGTCCAGGTAAGCGTACAAAATGTCAACTACCAGGTTGGCCAGAATGTAGATGGACGACCCGATGATGACTACCGCCTGTAGCACCTGGAAGTCCCGGCCTCTCACCGCGCCCACCGCCAGCTGGCCCACGCCCGGCCAGGAGAACACCGTCTCCACGATGACCGTTCCGGTGAACAACCCGCCGATGATGATGGCGAAATAGGTTAGCGGCGCAATAAAGGCGTTACGCAGGCAGTGCTTCCAGACGACTTTCCATTCCGGCACGCCCTTGATGCGCGCCAGCTTGACGAACTCGGTGTCCAGCACGTCCAGCATGGACGACCGGATCAGCCGCAGCAGGGCGGCAACCTGGAAGAAACCCAGGGTAAACGCCGGCATTATCAGGTGGTCGAAACCTCCCTTGCCGGAGGATGGCAACCAGCCCAGCTTCACCGCGAAGAGCCACAGCAGCATGATGCCCAGCCAGAAGCTCGGCACGGATTGGCCCAGAAACGCCAGCCCTTTGCCTTGATAATCCAACCAGGTGTCTTTGCGCGCCGCCGTAATTACACCCAGCGGCACGCCGATTACCAAGGCGATAACCATTGCGAGACCGCCCAACTGCAGGGTGGCCGGGAACCGGTCGGCAACCATGCCCATGGCGGTTTGCCCACCGAAGGCGTAGGAGTCGCCGAAATCGCCCTGGACGGCGTTGCCGAGGAAGGTGAGGTAGCGCATATGGAGTGGTTTGTCCAGGCCCCACTTTTCCTTCAAGTCGGCGATATCCTCCGGGGTCGCTTCACCCATTGGTAGCATCACCGACGTGGGGTCGCCGGTGAGGTTGGAGAGCATGAACACGATGACGCTCACCAGCAGCACGGCGATGATGGCCTGCCCGACGCGGTACAAGATAAACCGCTGCATTTTGGCCTCCTCAGTTATGTACCAGAGGGATCGACAGGATTTAGGAGTCGGGTGTCGCTGGCGCCGCAAAGCTCCGGCGACACCCGGCCAATGGGGTCAATCGGTAATTAAGATTGAGTCGTGCGAACTACCTCGCGACTTTGGCATACTCCAGGTGCCCAAATACACCGGTGAGGCTGCCGAACACGTACTCTCCGACTTCATCCGGGTTCACCACGAGAGTGGAGCGGATGTTGACGATGGGGATGGAGCGATAGGTGTCGTAAATATCGTCACCCATTGTCCGAATCAAGCTGTCGCGGGTGGCAGGGACGACTTCGGCCAGCAGTTTTTGGTAAGTCTCATCATACAGAGGGCTTTCAAGGTAAGCGACGCCACCGTCGGGTCGCCCTAAATCAGCGTTGGTGGGCCCAGTGTAGTAATAGATGCGGGCGTTGGCGTTGATGGGGCGGATGGTTTGGCGCACCGGCAGGATGAAGTGGGCGTCGTGCCGGTCGCGGAACGCGTCCAGGGCGCGGGCGAATTCCACTTCCACCAGCTTGGCGTCAATGCCGATGTCCTGGAAGGACTGGGCAACGGTCTGTGCTACCTCAATGGTTTCCGGCAAACCGGGGAGACTGGACTGGTAGACTTCCAGGCTGAACCGGTTCTGCCCGTTATCGCCGGGGAAGCCGGCCTCGTCCAGCAACTGTTTGGCGCGTTCAGGGTCGTAACCATATTTCTCGTCGAATTCTTCGGCCCAGCGCGGGTTCCAACCTTCCAATGTGTCGTGGAAGATGGTGTTGTACATTGGCTCGCCGCGGCCCTTGAAGAGCTCGTTGATAATCTGTTCCCGGTTGATGGAACGGTTCATGGCCTCCCGAACCAGGTTGCCCGTCTCACCGGGGGCCGCCCAAGGTTCGGCGTCCGGGTTCCAGTTCACCTCGCTGACGTAATACTGACCCAGCGGCAGGATGGTCAGGCCGACGGTGGGTAGTGGGCTTTCAAAGATTTCCATACCTCCGTCAATGGCCTGCTGGTGCAGCACCTTGGGCACGTCAACCATGTTGGCTTCGCCGGTCAACAGCATCGCCAGTCGCGTCAAATCTTCGGGTGCAGTTGTAATACGCAGTTGCGCGAACTCCGGATTGACACGCCAGTGTTCGTAGGGCACCGCTTCGTAGTCCGTGTACTCTTTCAGCTGGCGATTTACAAACTGGTAAGCTCCAGTTCCGGCCGGGCCGGACTCAAACATTGCGTCGCCTTCGATGTCGTGTTGCACTTTGCTGCGAACGTTGCCGCAGGGCACCATCAGGATGCTGAACCACCACGAGGCAACGTCAACTTGGGGTTTCGGAAGGTTCATGGTGAAGGTGTACGGGTCAATGACTTCCATGGCCCCCGAAGCCACCATCTCGCTCATCGTTTCGGCGCCCATCAACGAGCGCATTGGGGCCTTACAGCCGGCGATGGGGTCCGACACCTGCTGGTCAACGGTGAAGATAAAGTCGTCCACCGTGAATTCGCCATGTCCGAAGTGGAACGGAACGCCTTCGCGCAGGTGGAAGGTGTATTGGGTGGCGTCGGCGTTGATTTCCCACTCCGTGGCGAGCTGGGGATAGATTGTGGAAACGCCGGTTTTGGGGTCGATGGTGGTCAGGTTTTCCCACATCGGCCGGAAGACCAGATGCCCGCTCTGGCTCGCCAACCAGGGCAAATAGGTGTCTTGAGGTATTGGGGTGACCGCGAGGTGCAACCGGGCGTTCTCAGTCGCTACCGCCGGCATTGCGGTCGGTTCCGGGACGGCGGTGGCGTCGGCGCTGCCGGCCGGCTGGGCCGGGGCTGCGCTGCCAGCGTCTTCCGGCGCGGTTGCCGCGTTGCAGGCCAACAAAGCGGCCAGCGACAACAAGAGCAGGGGTAATAAGCCTATGCGGATCAACGTACTTATCCGAGAAACTGCCATGCAGGTAACCTCCGTTGTTGATTGGCTAGCACACGCAGCGCCGATGTTGGGTGTCCGGGTTGGTGTGCGCCGCAAAACATTAGCATCGGCAAGTAACCATGTCAATTATCGTGAATGCAAATACTGTCGCCAGAATAAAATGCCGCCAATGCTAATTTACTTACGTATTACGTCACGTACTAAGCGTATGTCGTCAAACTACCGGGCAGCCTTAGCGTATTCCAGATGCCCAAATACACCGGTCAGACTGCCGAAGGTGTACTCGCTAACTTCCTCCGGGTTGATGACCAGCGTGGCGCGGATGTTCACGATGGGGATGGTGCGGTAGGTGTCGTAGATGTCGTCGCCCATGCGTTGCGCCAGCCGGTGGCGCTCGTCCAGGTCGGTTTCTTCCAACAGCGCTTCGTAGGTTTCGTCATAGAGCGGGCTTTCCAGATAGGCCACGCCACCCTTGGGTATGCCGAGGTCCGGATTGGTTGGGCCGGTGTAGTAGTAAATGCGCATATTTGCGTTCATTTGCCGAAGCGTTTGACGCACGGGCAGGATGAAATGGGCGTCGTGCCGGTCGCGGAATGCGTCCAGGGCGCGGGCGAATTCCACTTCCACCAATTTCACGTCGATGCCGATGTCCTGGAACGATTGGGCAACGGTCTGCGCTACCTCGATGGTTTCGGGCAATCCCGGCAGACTGGATTGATAGACCTCCATGCTGAAACGGTTTTGCCCGTTATCGCCGGGGAACCCGGCCTGGTCCAGCAACTGTTTGGAAAGTTCAGGATCGTAGCCGTATTTCTCGTCGAATTCTTCCTCCCAGCGTGGATTCCAGCCTTCCAGCGAGTTGTGGTAGATGGTGTTGTACATCGGTTCGCCGCGGCCCTTGAACAGCTCGTTGATAATCTGTTCTCGATTGATGGCCCGGTTCAGGGCCTCCCGCACCAGATTGCCCGTTTCACCGGGCGCGGTCCAGGGTTCAGCGTCCGGGTTCCAGTTCACCTGGCTAACGTAATACTGGCCCAGCGGCAGTATGGTGAGGCCCACGGAAGGCAACGGGCTTTCGATGACTTCCATGCCGCCGTCGGTGGCTTGCTGGTGCAGTACCTTGGGCACGTCCACCATGTTGGCTTCGCCGGTGAGCAGCATGGCGAGACGAGTTAAATCCTCCGGTGCTGAGGTGAGTTGCAGGTTTTTGAATTCGGGATTCACCCGCCAGTGGTCATAGGGAACCGCTTCAAACACGGCCGTATCTTTCAGAGTGCGGCTGACGAATTGATAGGCTCCGGTGCCGGCGGGGCCGGTTTCGAACATGGCATCGCCTTCGGCAGCGTGTTGGGCCGAACTTCGGACGGCGGCGCAGGGTATTACCAGTATGTTGAACCACCAGGAAGCCACGTCCACCTGCGGCGACGCCAAGCGCATCTTGAATGTGTAGTCGTCGATGACATCCATGTCGCCATTTGCAATCATCTCGGTCATTGAATCCGCGCCCATAAACTTGGTGAGGGCCGATTTGCATCCGGCCAGCGGATCGGATGCCTGTTGGTCGATGGTCAGAATCACGTCCTGAACGGTGAATTCGCCGAATCCGAAGTGAAAGGGAACACCCTCTTGTAGATAGAAGGTATATTCCCTGGCATCGGCGCTAATCTCCCAATCCCGGGCGAGTTGGGGGTAGATTTCCGTGACGCCGGTTTTGGGGTCGATGGTGGTCAGGTTTTCCCACATGGGGCGCATCGGTAGATGGCCGCCGCTGGTGGCCAGCCAGGGGTAGTAGGTGTCCTGGGGCAATGGGGTAACGACCAGATGCAGCGTGATTGCTTCCTCGGCTAGGGCCGGCGCCACAGTGGACGCGGGCGCGGCGGTGGCATCGCCGCTGGAAGCAGGTGCGTCGGTAGGGGCAGCCGGCGCGGATTCGTCGGCGGGAGTCGCCGGATTGCAGGCCAGCACAACGGTTAGCGAAAACAACAACACGGGCAGGAAAAATATTCGAACCATTTTTGTGATGTCAAAAGCCATCGTTCGGATACCTCGTGTTGTTTTATGCTCGGATAAGAGCCCAGATTTTTGGCAGCAAAACCGTAACATCGCCAACTTGCAATGTCAATTATCGCAAATAGGGATATAACCCCTGCTGTGAAATGATGAAATGGGGGGGCAGCATTACGAAAACCGCCCCCCGCATCGACCGATCACAGTCCCGTTACCGGGCAACCTTGGCGTACTCCAGGTGCCCGAATACACCGGTGAGGCTGCCGAAGACATACTCGCCAACGTCTTCCGGATTCACCACCAGGGTGGCGCGCAGGTTGACGATGGGAATGGAGCGGTAGGTGTCGAAGATGTGATCACCCATTTCCTGCGTAATGCGATGGCGCTCGGCGGGGTCGGTTTCTTCCAACAGCGCTTCGTAGGCTGCGTCATACAACGGATGTTCCATGTAGATGACGCCTCCCGTTGGTATGCCGAGACCCGGATCGGTCGGGCCGGTGTAGTAGTAGATGCGGGCGTTGGCGTTGATCTGCCGGATGGTCTGGCGCACCGGCAGGATGAAGTGAGCGTCGTGCCGGTCGCGGAATGCGTCCAGGGCGCGAGCGAATTCAACCTCCACAAGTTTCACGTCAATGCCGATGTCCTCAAAGGACTGGGCGACGGTCTGTGCTACCTCAATGGTTTCCGGCAGGCCGGGGAGGCTGGACTGGTAGACTTCCAGGCTGAAACGGTTTTGCCCGTTATCGCCGGGGTATCCGGCCTGATCCAGCAACTGCTTGGCAAGTTCCGGATCGTAGCCGTATTTGTCATTAAATTCGTCCTTCCAGCGCGGGTTCCAGCCTTCCAATGTGTCGTGGAAGATGGTGTTGTACATTGGCTCGCCGCGGCCCTTGAAGAGCTCATTGATAATTTGTTCACGGTTGATGGCCCGGTTCATGGCCTCCCGAACCAGGTTGCCCGTCTCGCCGGGGGCCGTCCAGGGTTCGGTGTCAGGGTTCCAGTTCGCCTCGCTGACGTAATACTGGCCGTGCGGGATGATGGTCAGGCCGACGGTGGGTAGAGGGCTTTCAAAAACTTCCATGCCGTCGTCAATGGCCTGCTGGTGCAGCACCTTGGGCACGTCCACCATGTTGGCTTCGCCGGTGAGCAGCATGGCCAGGCGCGTCAGGTCTTCGGGCGCAGTCGTGATTTTCAGGTGCTTGAATTCAGGGTTGACCCGCCAATGATCGAAGGGCACCGCCTCATACTCGGTGAATTCCTTCAACTCGCGGTTCACGAATTGGTAGGCGCCGGTGCCGGCGGGACCGTTCTCGAACATGGCGTCCCCTTCAGCTGCGTACTGAACCGAGCTGCGAATCGCGGCGCAGGGCACCACCAGGATATTGAACCACCAGTCCGCCACGTCAACTTGGGGCAGCGCCAGGTTCATCTTAAAGGTGTAATCGTCGATCACTTCCATGTCGCCGTTGGCAATCATCTCGGTCATCGAGTCAGCGCCCATAAACCGTTTCAGCGGGGCTTTGCAGCCGGCCAGCGGGTCTGACATTTGCTGGTCGATGGTCAGGATAACGTCGTCGATGTCAAATTCCCCGTGGCCGAAGTGGAATTGAACACCCTTGCGCAGGTGGAAGGTGTATTCGCTGGCATCCGGGCTAACGTCCCAACTGCTGGCCAGCTGGGGTTCGATGACGGATACGCCGGTTTCAGGGTCAATGGTGGTCAGGTTCTCCCACATGGGGCGGAACACCAGGTGCCCGCTGCTGGTGGCCAGCCAGGGGAAGAAGGTGTCCTGGGGCAGCGGTGTAACCGCCATATGCAGCATCGTATCGCTGACGGCCTCGGCCGGAACCTGGGTTGGAGCCGGCGCGGTGGTGGCGTCGCTGCTGGCCGGCGCGGCCACGGTGTCAGCGGGTGCGGCGGCATCCTGTGTGGGGGTAGCCGGGTTGCAGGCCAGCAGTGCGGCCAGCGTTAGCGACAGGATGATGGGGATGGCGAATCGAAGCCAGGCGGATTTGTGAGGAACTACCATGTTTGCACCTCTAGTTGTCCGGAAGCAAATCAATTCCAGTGTTGGTCTCGATAGCAAAATGACGCTCCAGTTAACGCTAACATTCGCCTATTAGGATGTCAATTATCGTATTTTATAATAGTAATTGAGTAATATAATATGCGGTTTACCTAAATATACTACGGAAAGCGTTGCAATAATAATCCCAGGCATCGAAAGACTGAACAGGTCCGGTACAATTCGCAACCCGGTGGTCGCGATGCCTGGGCGGTAGACGTATGGCGACAAAAATGCGCTGGGTCTGCGCTGGGTCTGGGAGTGCCCAGCGGGCGCAATTCCGGATGGGGCCGGTCGGTTGCAGTGGGCCGCCGCGCCGGGAGCGCTGAACCAGCTGCGGCGCAGGTGGCTGCGCGTGGGCAGACGCGGAATGGGCAGCCCAAAAACTCGAAAACTTTGCCCAAACGCCAGTTGGCTGATTGTTGACACGGCCAATCGAATGTGATAATTTTCACGGGCCTTAAACGGGCTGATATTTTCCGCTAGAAACTCCGGCCCCGCCGTGAGATTCCCGTTGCTCAGCGATTCAAATTCGAGCGCAGGTTTTCCTCCCAAATGCAAACCGTTCCCCATGCGATGACCGCCGCGTTCTGGGCTGATGTCAGCCTCTGGCTGACGTACCTCTGGATTTATTTCCCCCTGGTCATCATATTTGCATTCAGTATGCTTATTGCGCACGCGTTAATTCCGTCGGGCGTTAATACCGGCACGTATCCAGCCGTGTTTGGGCGTTTGCGGTTACCCATCACAGTTGTCGGCATCGCCGCTCTGGCCGGGGCCGTGGTGATGATGGCGTACACGGTGATGCAATCCCCCATTGCGTTGCTCAACGTGTGGGATCGCCTGTTTGTCTAGTCTCGTTAACCGCAACAACGTCCGGTCAAACTTGCACCCTGCCACCACATTTTTCGCCAAACACTCACCCTCTCACTGACTAACCTGATCCGATGCCGCCCCTACCGCCGATCCGACAACTGATTCCAATGGCGCTGGCTGGCCTGGTAGCGACCGCTATCGTCGCCTTTATAGTGGTGGTGTTGTTCATTTCCTGGTTCTCCAACCCGCCCTTCGGCTGGGGCAACGCTCCCGACCAGCCAATCCCGTTCCCGCACACTGTGCATGCCGGCCCGGTTGAAGAAGGCGGCCACGCCATACAGTGCGAATTCTGCCACCGCAACGTAACCACGGGAGCCGCCGCGACGATGCCGGCCGTGGAAGTTTGCCTCATCTGCCACAAGCAGATTAATGGCGGCAACGTGACGGCCGCTGCGGAGGAAGACCCGGATAAAGTCATCAACATTCAGCGGGTTCTTGACAAGCACGCCGATGGCCGCCCCATCGACTGGGAGCGCGTTCACCGGGTGCCTGACCATGTACGTTTCGTCCACGAGGCGCACCTGCGATTCCTTACCCAGGGCGAACCCCGCGAGGTTACACTCCCGATTGGCGATGAGCTGCCGCTGGCGCTGCCGTTGGAAGTCACGGAAGCCTGTTCGGTATGCCACGGCGATGTTGCCCAGATGACGGAAGTACAGCCGCAGCCTCAACAGTCTTTGAAGATGGGCACCTGCCTGGATTGCCACCGCGAAAACGACGTCAGCACTGACTGCACGATTTGCCACAAGTAGGTAGCACGCTAACCGCGTCTATTATTATGATGAAGCTAACACGCCGCAACTTCCTGGCCTGGGCCGGCATCGCCGCTACCGGCGCGATTGCCTGCGACCTGTTTGATGATGAGCTGCGGGTGCAAAGCCCGGTGGCCATTCCCGAAGACCTCGTTAGCGGACGCGACAACTGGTACGCCACCTACGACCGCTCGGTTCCAGGCGGACAGGGCCTGCTGGTCAGGGTCATGGAAGGGCGCGCCAAGAAGGTGCGCGGCAACCCCCGCTTCCCCACCAACCAGGGCAAGCAATCCCCCGCCGCCGATGCCATCCTACAGTCCCTCTATCATCCCGACCGGATCGCCGGCCCGATGCTGCGCAACGGCCCCCGCGGTTCCGCCCAGTTCCGACCCATTACGTGGGATGAGGCGCTGGATCGGTTCAATGCGGCGCTGAACGAGCGGGGCGACGGGATGTTGCTGATTACCGAGCCGCGCAAGGGCGGCTTCGCCCGTATTTCCCATGAATTCGCCGCTGCTTTCGGTGGCCGCCACCTCGCCTTTGACGCATCGGACGACTCGGCGTACCGCCAGGCCGTGCGAGATGTACTGAACGGCGAATCGCTGCCATATCACGACATCGCCAACGCCAGTACATTGGTGAGTTTCAGCAGTGATTTCCTGTCCACCTGGGGCGCTCCCACCACTTACTCGGTGGCGTATGGCAAGTTCCGCTCCGGCGACCGTCGCGGCCGTCATGTTCACTTCGATCCGCGCTATTCAATGACCGCCGCCAACGCCGACAAGTGGCTGCCCATCGCTCCCGGCTCCGAGGGCTACGCCGCAATGTCCCTGGCCTGGACTCTGATCCAGTCGGGAGCCGCTGCCGGCGACGTTGCACCTCTCACCAACGGACAGGGCGCGGATGCTCTCAACGCCTTCCGTCCTGATGCAGTGGCATCGGTCCTCCAGATACCCGAAAAAGCGCTGGAAGGCAAGACTATTGCTCAATTCTTTGAAGACCTTGCCGGCCAGCTGGCCCACGGTGGGCTGGCAATCGGCGGCGGTGGCGCCGCGTCCGCATACAGCAACGGCAAGTTCAACGCTGAGGCGGCGCTGGCTTTGAATCTGGTGATGGGCAACATCGGCGCGCCGGGTGGTTTGTTGCCGGGCGCAGGTGAACCCACCAGCCTGACGCCAGCCAATCTGCCGGCCATTGGCACGCTGAACGACTGGCGACAGGCCGCCGGCGCCATCAACAACGGATCAACGCGCCTGGTTCTCGTGCATAACGCCGACCCAGTGTACGGGCTGCCGAGCGGCGTGGGCTTCGGGGATGCCCTGCTCAACGAGAACGTGATGGTTTTCAGCAGCAGCAGTTTCGTAGACGAAACGACCGCGATGGCCGACGTGGTGCTCCCGGACCGGGCTGCGCTGGAAGACTGGGGCGACGATATACCCGAGCCAGCAACCGGCGGACGCATCTACGCCGTCCAACAGCCGGTGGTGAATCCGCTCAGCGACCTCGACCCGCGCAGCTTTGTTGATGTGATGCTGAGCTCGGCGAGCGATTTGGGACGTAACGCCAACCTGCCGTGGGGCAGCTACGAAGAATTCATTCGGGCTGCCATCGACGATATGGGCGGCGACTTCACCGAGGTCTTAAAGAACGGCGGTATGTGGGATACCTCAGCGACGGCATCCAGCAGCGCACCGGCGGGCGGTCTGCTGGCGGACATTGCCAGTCGCGCCGCACCCGCCGACAGTATCGGCGCCGGCAATTTCCAGTTGATGCCCTATCCTCACCACACCATCCTGGACGGGCGCAACGCCCACCTGCCCTGGGCGCAAAGCACACCGGACCCGCTGACCACCGTGACCTGGCAGACCTGGGTGGACATCAACGAGCAACAGGGCCGCAGTTTGGGTCTGCGCGAGGGGGACGTGGTGAACATCGCCACCTCTGCCGGCCAGATTCAGGCGCTGGTGTACCTCAATCCCGGTATGCCGCCGGGGATCGCCGCAGTTCCGATGGGCGGTGGCCGGCGTTCCGGTTCCAGTTACGCAACCGACCGCGACGCCAGGGAAAGCAGCAACGTGATGTCGATACTGGCCGTGTCGGAAGTCAATGGCGCCGGCGGGCTGGCCTGGAGCGGCAACCGTTGCTCCATCACCGCCGTTGGTGACAGCATGGCCGTGTCCAAGATGGAAGGCGACTATACCAACCGCGAAATTGGCGAACATTCTGCTGAGCAAGTTTTCAAGAGCGTTAGCGAGGAGGAGAGTCACTAGGCGGGCCGGACGATCCCAACGTCGGCCAGTCGGTGATGAAATAAGATGCCCAACGCCCAATTCGACCACCAATGGGGTATGGTTGTTGACCTGGACAAATGCACCGGCTGTCAGGCCTGTGTGGTTGCCTGCCAGGCTGAGAACAACATCCCCATCAATACCAAGGACTACTTCCTGCAACGGCGGGCCTACGAGTGGATCCGCATTGAACGTTACTGGGAAGGCGAGTATCCGAACATTAAAGCCCGGTTCATGCCGGTGCTGTGTCAGCACTGCGAGAATGCCCCCTGCGAGCCGGTGTGTCCGGTGTTCGCCACCTACCACAACGAAGAGGGTTTGAACGTTCAGGTGTACAACCGCTGCGTTGGCACTCGCTATTGCATCAACAACTGCCCCTACCAGGTGCGGATGTTCAACTACTGGCACCCCAGCTGGCCCAGCCGGATGGAGAACCAGCTGAACCCGGACGTTACGGTGCGAACGCGTGGCATCACCGAAAAGTGTACCTTCTGCGTACAGCGCATCCGACGCGGCGAGCTGCAGGTGGAATCCCGCGACGGGCAGCGGCTCAACGACGAGCGCATCGCCGGCGGCAACTATGACCCGGCCTGCGTACAAGCCTGCCCCACCAGCGCCCTCACTTTCGGTGACATGAAAGATCCGGATACCGCGATCCGGCCATACTTTGACGATGTTAATAATTACCCGGGACACCATGAACCAGAGCGGCAGACCCGGGGTTACCGCCTGCTGGAAGAAATGAACACGCGGCCCAGCGTAGTTTATCTGAAGAAGATTGATCAGTACCCACTGGACGGCGAAGGCGCTTCCCATGGCTAGCGAAACCCAAGTCCACGGCGACCACAACGCCCACGAGCACGGCCATTTCGGGCCGGAAATGTGGGTTATCCCAGAACCCACGGGGCTGGTTTCCGATGTAATCGAGAAGCAGCGCGCTCCGTCGGCGTTGTTCACCGGGGTGTTGATTGTTGGCGCTGTGCTGACGCTGCTGGGCGTCATCGGGTTCGTGCTGCGCCTGGCCGCCGATGGGTTCTCGGATCACACCGACTGGGGGTTCTACGTAGCGGCGTTTGCCTTCGTGTTTACGCTGACCTCCTCGGCGCCGCTGGCGGCCTGCGCCTTCCGGTTCACCAAGAGCCACTGGCGACGGCCACTTTCCCGCATCGCCGAGCTGTTCTCGCTGGTCAGCATCGTCAATATTCTGCTGTTCATACCGGCACTAATCGCATTGCCTGACATCCTGAACCCGCTGGGGGCCAGCAACGAAGCCCTCGACATTCGCCGCACCATCTGGTTCCGGGTGCCCATCGGCGCGCCGGTTGGCTGGCAGCTGTCGGGAATGGTGGGCCTGGCGGTTTGTTCCCTGGGCATCTTGTGGGTGGCCGCAATGCCCGATATGGCGCAGAGCCGCTCCCAGGTGACGGGGTTCCGCGCCTCCCTCTACCGGGCGCTGTCGCGCAGTTGGTACGGCACCAAGCGCCAGTGGCAAATCCAGAAAGCCGGGCTGGCGATTCTCGGAGCCCTTTACTTCATGCTCCTGGTGTTCATGCAGTTCCTGGTGGTCAGCGACTTCGCAATGTCGATGATACCGGGCTGGAAAGACTCGATCCTGCCGCCGTTCTACACCGTGATCAGCTTCCAGGGCGGTCTGGCCCTGATTATGCTGGTGGCCTATGCAATGCGTCGCTGGGGCGGCTACCGGGAATACATTGGCATCGCGCCGTTCTGGGCAGCCAGCAAGATACTGCTGGGCCTCACGCTGCTGCACACTTACCACCTGTTCGCTTTCTTCATCACCTACTGGTATGGCCGGCTGGAGATTGAGACGAACATCCTCAGCTACCTGATGTTCCAGTCCTATGCCGGTATCTTCTGGGTGCAGCTGCTCTTCACGTTCTTCATCCCGTTCCCGATACTGGTCTCCAACCACGCCCGACGCCTGGGGTGGGGCGCGCCGCTGGCCGCCGTGTTCATCATCATTGGGTTGATGCTGTTTCACATCCGTATCTTTGCGGCCGCGTTTGCATCGTCCCCGGGCGAGGATTTGTACAGCTTCCTCATGCTTACAGTGCCCAAAGCCACCTTCCCAGATCTGTGGGATATCTTCCTGATCCTGGGGGCCATCGGCATCGTGATGCTGGTGTTCCGCCTCGCGATGATGCTCTTCCCTCCGCTCTCACTGTGGGAGATGAAGGAAGGCTCCATGTACCAGCGAGTTGACACCCTGTTCCACGGGCGATACCTGGTGCTGGGCAAACCGGAGTAAGATAGACACCCCTCACCCAGCCCTCTCCCGGAAGGGGAGAGGGAGCAATCTAACCACTCACGACTACCAACCGGATAACCACACACAAGAGTAAGTCAAAATGCAGGAAGGCAAAGCCCTACCCGCAGCGCAAATCAACCGGGACCTGCTGCGGCCCATACTGGAAACGCCACAATGGTTCTGGCCGGTAGTTACGCTGCTGGGCCTGATCGTGTTGGTGGCGGCCATCGTCATCGGCGTGATGATAAACCTTGGTTTGGGCATTACCGGCCTGAACTACAAGGTCGTGTGGGGTTTCTTCATTACCAACTTCGTGTTCTGGATTGGTATCAGCCACGCCGGGGTGATGCTCTCTGCAATTCTGCGACTGGCCAAGGCGGAATGGCGCCGACCCGCCACCCGCGCCGCCGAAGTGTTGACCATTTTCTCGCTGATGACGGCGATGATAATGCCGATCATCCACACCGGCCGGCCGTGGCGCATCCTGTACTGGGCCTTCCCTTATGACTTTGCCCGTGGCGTCTGGCCGAACATCCGCACCCCGTTGGTGTGGGACCCGTCGGCCATCCTCACCTACCTCACATCGTCCACCATGTTCGTGGCAATCGCACTGGTGCCCGACTTTGCCGTGCTGCGCGACCGGACCACCGGCTGGCCGCACCGCATCTACACCCTGCTGGCCATGGGCTGGGAGGGCAACCCGCGCCAGTGGAAACTGCAAATCATCGCCGGCGTGTTGCTGTCGGCCCTCATCCTGCCGGTCTTCGTCTCCGTACACTCCATCGTGTCCTGGGACTTCGGCATGGCGGTGGCCATCAAATCGTGGCACAGCACGGTGTTCGCGCCCTACTTCGTCGTTGGCGCGGTTCACTCCGGCGTGTCGGCGGTGGTGTTTGCGCTGATTCTGCTGCGCTGGGCCTACGGCTGGCAGGACTATATCCGCCACGAGCACATTGACGCGCTGGGCCGCCTGCTCATCGTGGTGGCGACCGGCTGGTTCTACTTCCTGGTGATGGAAATCGTTTTCGGCATCTATGGGTTGGAGGGCGACGAATTGGCGGTGCGCGCGCTCCAGTTCCTGCCCGGAGACAGTGGTGTGCCTTACAACATCTGGATGATTTTCTTCGTGGGCATCACCTATTTCCTGCCGGTCATTTTGTGGCTGCCCAGGGCCTTCCGGCGCAACCTGTGGATAATGTCCGTCGCGTGTATTTCGGTAAACGTGGGTATGTGGCTGGAACGCTACCTGTTGTTCGTGCCCGGCCAGGCCAACAAGCAGTTCCTGACCTTCACGTGGAACGACTACCTGCCGCAGTGGCCGGAGGCGGTGATTGTGGGAGCTACGTTTGCCTTCGTTACGATGCTGATGCTGCTGTTCAGCCGGGTCTTCCCGCTGGTGCCGCTTTACGACATCAAGGAAGGCGAGATTCTGAGAACCGAAATCCGAATTGGTCGGCGCGTTGTTCCGGCTACCTTCCGTGAAGATTAACCGACCGTGAAGATTAACCGACCGTGAAGATTAACCGACCGTGAAGATTAACCCGCCGCTAAAATCAACCGGCTTGCCGGTCTGTCAACTGCATCCAATAATTGAGTAGAATCGGTCACACCGACCCGCATCAACCAGGCCAAATCAGGAATTATCGTTATGGCAAAACAAGCAATTCTGGGGCTGTTCCAGGACGCCGAGTCGGCCGCCAATGCTGGCGACGAGCTCAAGTCCGCCGGGATTGCCGACACCGAGTATGACTTTCTGACCGATGCGCCCTATCCGGAAGGCGCGTTTGGCGAGCGCGAAGAGAAGCACCGGCTTTACCTGTATCCGTTTATCGGGGCGCTCCTCGGCCTCACGTCCGGGATTATGATTACCGCCATGACGCAGGTGGCCTACCCACTGGTAACCGGAGGCAAGCCCATCCTGTCGTTGCCGCCGATGGCCATTGTTTGCTACGAAGGCACCATGCTGGGCGCCATCCTGTTCACCGTGATCGGCATCGTGTTCGAGTCTCGCCTGCCCAAGTTGAAGTTGGGTCTCTATGACAACCGCATCACCCAGGGTTTCATCGGTCTGCTGGTTAACGCTGAACAGGAGAAGGGCCCGCAGGTGTTGCAGATATTGAACGGAGCCGGCGCGGTCGATGTCAAGTCGGCGGACGATTAAACTGGCCCTTCTGGTACTGACGAATATCAAGATGAGCAAACTGATGACACGCGTGACGGCAATGGGATGGCGGCTACCCGTATTGATGGCGGCGTTGGCTGCCGTCGGAATACTGGCGGCCGGCTGCTCGCAGGGTGCGTATCCGCTGGACATATTCTACGAGATGCACTACCAGCCATCCTATAAGGCCCATGAGCCGCCGCGGTTAAGTCCGCCCGCATCGGCGGTGCCGTGGTACGGTTCCACGCCCCCGCAGCCCACATCATTTGCGGGTTCCGGCAAGCACCTGTTTGAAGTCAACTGTGTGATGTGCCACGGGGCGGCCGGCCAGGGCGATGGCCCGGTGCTGGCGCGCATGGCGGTGGACTATGGCTACCGCACCATCGATGCGCCGTTGCTGAATCCCATCCTAACCTCTCCCGTCGCCACCGGGCTTGACCGCGACGCTTTGCGCGGCGTACTGACCGGCGGGGTGGACGTGATGCCCAACTTCTCCAAGCTCCTCACGCCAGACCAGATTGAGCTGGTGCTGGACTATGTTCAAGGCTGCATCCAGCAGGGCAACGCCGCTGCGTGCAAGTAACGGCATTGTAAGTGTAGCCAACCTAGCAGGATGGTCGTTATGAGCGGTAGAGCAATTGCCGATGCCGACAAGTTGAGCGCCTACGGCTCTTTTCGGGATAGCCTGCGAGCCCCGATTCATCGCTGGTTTACTTACCCAGCCGGTTATTCACACAAGCTGGTTGAAAGCAAAATACGGGAATACGGGCTGGCAGGGCAGCATTGGATCGCCGATCCGTTCTTGGGAACAGGCACAACATCGGTGTCGGCCAAAGTGGAAGGCGTTAACTCTATTGGCGTCGAAGCGCACCCTTTCGTGTTTTGGGTCGCGAAAACCAAGATGCACTTCGAGCACGATATCGACGCATTGCCGCGGGATGCAGAGCAGGTTCTGAGCAACGCTAAAATGCTCCATGCTGATGGCGTACAGTGCGACGGAGTTTGGCCGGCGTTGGTGTACAAGTGCTTTGATGAGGAAAACCTGAAACGACTGTATGCTCTACGGACGGCTATCCTGGAGTATGAAGCGGACCCGAACCGGCAAGATTTCTTAAAGGTGGCGTTAACCGCTACCCTTCGCATCGTAACCTCCGCCGGGGCCGGCTGGCCTTATATCGCGCCAAGCAAATTTGCTCAACGGCTGGTGCAGCGCAACGCATTTGTGGAGTTTGAAAAGCGATGTGCCATGATGGTCAACGATGTCGTCGCTACCAGGATATGGAGAGTACCGTATTCCGAGCACAAACTTGTCAACGGTGACGCTCGTAATTTGGCCGAATACGTGGCGCCGAATAGCATTGATTTAATCCTGACCTCTCCTCCGTACTTGAACAACTACGATTACGCCGACCGAACGCGGCTGGAAACCTACTTCTGGGGAATGTACGATAGCTGGGGTGACATAACTCGTGAGGTGCGCGACCGCCTGATCATCGCCGCCACTACACAAATACGCCGGCATTCAATGGACAAAGTGCGTTGGTGTCCGGGAGTCAACGCAGTTAGCCGTCCGTTACACGCCGAGTTGATGGACGTCATTCAGCGACTTTCGGAGTTGCGATTGGTTAAGGGCGGTAAGAAAGCATACGACCTGATGGTAGCCGGTTACTTTGAGGATATGCTGCAAGTAATTCTGGATGCTTATGCGGTTCTAAAAACTGGGCATCCGTTCATATTGGTGTTGGGGGATTCTGCTCCCTACGGTGTCCACGTTCGCACGGACGAAGTCATAGGCGAATTGGCTATCGCTGCCGGTTTTTCTAATTATGACGTTGAAGTTATTCGTACACGAGGCGATAAATGGGCCGGAAATTCCCAACGACATAAAGTCCCCCTGCGCGAAAGCATAGTAACCATCACCAAATAGGGAACAAGCGATGACTTCCAACGCCCGGCGTGTGTCGAATCCAGCAAGCGCGTTGGGTGAAGCCGTTGGCAAATTGTTCGAATCAGCTGTATTACGGGGCCTCCAGGAAGAGGTTGAAAGCCGGAACTATACTATTCGTCCAGCCCGGCTGACTAACGGCACCGGCAATGCTTACCAAATCGACGCGGTGGTATTTGATGCCAATGGCAACCCTGTTGTCATCATTGACCCGAAGTATATCCGCTATACCAAGCACAACCGCGATAAGGGCAGTTGGCTGTGCGTGGCGCACTACAATCTCCGCAAAACGTTTCCTACGATACGCAAGTCAATCGCCGTTCTGGCCGGGCGTTGGTCAACGCCGTCCAAAGCTTTAATACGCAGCTTTGGTGTCGAGACGCTGGAGGTTCCATTTGATAGTATGGTATCCGTGTTAAGAGAATACGGGGTCAATTTCGCTTGGGGCGAAAAAGACCGTGAAACTCCGCGCAGCTCCTGGGAGCGTTTTGCCCGCTTGGATGATAACGCGCGTGCAACTCTGGCATACGATTTGGCGGAGGGTATAATTGATCACCCTACAGGTTGCGGTCGTTCAGGTATTGGATGCCGATATAGCAACGCTGCCAACCCGAATATCCGGTGTTGAAGTCCTGCTCAAAACCGACCGTGACGAAATGGTTTTACTGACGTTTGATTCCATAGCCACTTCACTGCAAGCGATGGCCCGGCTTGTATCTGATCGACCCGACATCAGCGACCTGCTGGAAACGCGCGCTCATTAAGGTTTGCTTTGCCATCGCCGTTGTCGTTGCCCTATGGTGGGCATTCTCCGGGGAGGCGATAGCGCAATCTGGGGGCGGCGAGGCCAACCAACCGCCGGCGTATGATGAAGCCGAAGCGCAAGCGATTGACCGGATGCTGATGTGCCCCGTCTGCCCGGCGGAGAGCATCGACCAGGCTCAGGTGCCCCTGGCCAGGCAGATGCGCGCCCGGGTGCGGCAGTTGCTCGGCGACGGCGCCTCCCGGGACGAAGTGCTGGACTGGTTCAAAGCCCGCTACGGCCCGGGCATTGTGGCCGAACCACCCCGCTCCGGGTTCAACCTGATTGCCTGGATTGTGCCGGGGGTTGCGCTCATTGCCGGGCTGGCCGGTGGAGTGTTGGCCTTGCGAGCCATGCGCCGCCGCACCGACGATGAGGCTGCCGGCAATCTGACCGACGTTGACCCGGCATTGCAGCCGTACCTTGCCGCCGTGGACCGCGACCTGGCCCTGGACCCCGGCGACCGAGAGGCGCGCAACGATGGGTGATCTGGGGGCCGCCTGCCTGTGGATGGCCTTGGCACTGGCCGGCTATGCCTTTGCGGCCTCGGTGGCCGGCCAGGCGCGCGGCGCGCCGGCCCTGGTCGATAGCGGCCGCAAGGCGTGCTACGTCCTGGTGCTGGTGCTGCTGGTGGCTACCCTGTCGCTGGTGCAGTCCTTCATCACCCGCGATTTTTCGTTGGCCTACGTTGCCGCTCACAGCAACCTGGCGATGCCCAACATCTACACCTGGGTGGCATTTTACGCCGGCAACGAAGGCTCGCTGCTGTACATCGCTTTCGCCCTGTCGGTGATGGCGGCGGTGGCAATCCGGCTGGCGCCGGCGGCCACCCGCCCGACGCTGGCCTGGACGGTTGCCGTCCTGATGTTCATTGAGCTGTTCTTCATTGCGGTGATGGCGTTCATGGCCAACCCGTTCCAGCGGTTGCCCTTTGCGGTGCCCGACGGCCAGGGCATCAACCCGCTGCTCACCCACTTCGGGATGTTCTTCCACCCGCCGGCATTGATGGCCGGGCTGGTGGGGATCAGCATACCCTTTGCATTCTCGCTGGGCGGGCTAATCGGCGGGCGCGCCGGCGACGAGTGGATTGACGCCGGGCGCGCGTGGGGCGTGGGCATCTGGGCGTTGCTGGCTGCCGGCCTGCTGCTGGGGTCGTGGTGGGCGTACACCATCCTGGGATGGGGCGGTTTCTGGTTCTGGGATCCGGTGGAAAACGCCGCCTTCATGCCCTGGATTGCCCTCACCGCCTTCGTACACTCCATCATGGTGCAGAAGCGCCGGGGAATGTTCCGAATGTGGAACATCGTGCTGATTGACGTGGCCTTCGCGCTGGCCCTGTACGGGATGTTTATGAACCGCGGCGGGCCGGTGCCGTCGGTACACTCCTTCGGGGCGTCGACGCTGGGGTGGGTGTTCCTGCTGTTCCTCGCAGTGGGCGTGGTGGTTCCGCTGGCGATATTCTTCTGGCGATACGACCTGATGCGCAGCGCCCAGCGGCTGGACTCCCTGCTGTCGCGGGAAGCAGCCTTCCTGCTGAACAACCTGCTGCTGCTGGGCGTCGCCTTCGCCACGCTGTGGGGCACCGTGTATCCGCTGCTGTCCCGCCTGTTTGCCGACCAGGAAATCACGGTGGCGCGCCCCTTCTACGATCAGGTCAACGGCCCATTGATGCTGGCGTTGGTGCTGCTGATGGGCGTGGGGCCGCTGCTGCCCTGGCGTCGCGCCAACCTGCAATCATTGCGGCGGGCGCTGATGCTGCCGGGGTCGGCGGCGGCGGCAATGGCGGTTGTTCTACTGGTGGCGGGAATTCGCCAACCCTATGCTGTAATCGGTTTTGCCCTGTGCGCCCTGGTCGCCACCAGCATCGTAGCCGAGTGGGTTCGTGGCGTCGCAGCCCGCCGTCGCAGCGTCGGCGACAATCCGGCCATCGGATTCCTGCGGTTGATTGCCGCGAACCGGCCACGCTACGGCGGCTACATCGTGCATCTGGCGGTCATAATGGTGGCGCTGGGCGTGGTGGGCCAGTCGTTCTACGGAGTGCAGCGCGACGTGGTGCTCGCGCCGGGAGAGTCGGTTACGGTGCGTGACTACCGCATGGAATACGTGGACACGACGACCCTCGCGTTCTCCGACCGCACCGAATTCCGCTCCACGGTCGAGTTGTATCGCGATGGAGAGTTGCTGGAAGTGATGCAGCCGCGCCGCACGTTTCATCCCGAACAGAACATGGCGGCGACCCGAGCGGCCATCCGCTCCACGCCGGTGGAGGATTTTTACGTGGTGCCCAGCGAAAACATTGACGGTGGCGCGGTGGGTTTCCGCGTCCTGGTCAATCCGCTGGTGTGGTGGATGTGGGTCGCTGGCGGCGTGATGATTGCCGGTACAGTGGTGGCCTTGTGGCCCTCTCGCGTTCCGGAGCGCCGGCCGGTGTCGGCCCCGGCGGTCTCCGCCGTCGCTGCCGCTGACTAGCCAGGCCAGGCGGGACGAGATTCGATGCAGCTGGCTTTAGCCATCGCGGTGGCATTGTTCGCGCTGAGCGTGGTGGCGTGGCCGTTGGCAATCGGGGCGCGCCGAAACCGGGCCGGCACTGCCGCCGACTTTGAGCCGGCCAACACCAACCGGGCCGCCCTGGAAACCGTGTACGAAGCAATCCGCACACTGCAGGTTGAGCACAGCCTGGGCCGCGTCGCCGATGCTGATTTTCAGGAGCAGCTGAATGAATACCGGAGGCGGGCTGCGTTGACTCTGCGGGATATGGAACGGGAGCAGGAAGAGACGCAGGATGGCTAGTCAACCGGCGCCAACGACGCCGGACGACGAGCGGCCCAGCATCAGAGACATTTGGGAAGTGGCCCACCGGCCGGCGCTGTTCGCCATTATCACAGCGGCGGCGGCCTGGCTTATCTGGTACTATACGAATACGCCCTGCACATTGGAGCTGGCGGAGCGTACCACCTGCAACCCGGCGGTGATTGCCCAGTACATCAACGTTGATATCTACGGACGGATGCTGACTTACGCGGCGATTACGGCGGCTGCGGGAGGAGTTTGGAACTATAATATGTTCACCAAAATGCGTGCGGCTATCGCTACAGAGAAACAGCGGGCTGATACAGAGCGACAGCGGGCTGACGCAGCGCAACAGCGGGCTACCGCGGCACTGCAGCAGATGACAGAGTATCGTCAGCAGGTTGAGGAAGAGCGCCGACAGGCCGCAGAAGAGCGACAACGGCGCATGGAAGAGGACCGCCGCGCAACGATGCAGCAAAACGCCGAAATTAACCGTGCGATGCTTACCGCACTTGCCGAACTGACGGCAGAGATTGCGCAGTTGCGCCAACAGCGCAACGGTAACGCTCAAAACGAGCATTAATCCACTGCCATTGCCCGCTGCATGACGAATCGGCTGCTCCATTCTCTGAGCTGACTGTTGCGCCTACAACGGGCCATACTGGCCGCGCTGGTTGCGGCTATGCTTTTGGCGGTAGCTCCGGCGACTCTATACTCGCAGTCGTTGGAAACGGCGCCGGTAACCGGCGTATTGGTCAATGGCACACCGGGCGGCCCGACTCCCGCCGGCGTTGCCGTGCTGCTCCACTTGTTTGGCCTTGACACCGAATCAGTGGACACTTTCGAGTCAACCACCGATGCTGACGGGGCATTCCAGTTTAACGGGGTGCCAACGCCGCCGGATGGTGGCAGTGTGGCGCTGGTGGCGGATTACGGCGGCGCGGTGTACCGACAGGTATTGCCCCCGGATGAATTGAAAAACCCCCTGTCGTTGACTGTTTACGATCCGACTCAGGATGTGGGTGTGGTTGCCACCACCGAGCAGACTATCGTCATCGCCGGCGTTGACGTTGCCACTCGTCGTATGACAGTGCTGCAGCTTTTGACGCTGGAAAACGGTAGCGACACTACCCTGGTTCCCGACTTGTCTGCGCCGCCGGTGATCGGCCAGTTCAGTTTCCTGCGCTTCTCGCTGCCCCCCGATGCCACCGACCTGGACGTAGCTACTGACCTGATTGGCGGTGAGGTGATTCCCGTGGGCACCGGCTTTGCCATTACCGCTCCCGTGCCACCCGGCGAGCATGAGGTTACTTTTACTTTCAGCGTACCCTACGCAGGCGATTCCCTGGCCTGGCGGGACAACACGTTGCAAGGGGCCGGTCGTTTCCAAGTAGTCATCACTTCCGAGCTAGAGAGCATCAAGGTGAACGGACTGCAATCGATGTCGTCATTCAACGCCGACGATGTGTGGCGCGTGGTCTGGGAGGCCAATGACATCGCTCCGGGCGCCGGGGTTGACCTCCTCCTTGCCGGTTTACCTGAACCCAACGCATTCACGTTGATCGCCAATCAAGTGTCTGGATTAGGGTTCTGGTACGCCGTAGTGCCGGCGCTGGTGGGCGTGGCCCTGGCCGGTATGCTGGTGTGGGGTATCTGGCGTCGGTCGGGAGCAGCCACACCTGACGGGCCGGCTGGAGTCTGACGACTAATGTCCCGACGCGGCTGGATTGTGCTGGGTACCGCAGCGGCGTTGATTCCGCTGTTCGCCCTGCTGGCGTGGGCGTCCGTTCAGCAGCAAGGTCAGCCCATCGGCGCCGGCATCAACCAGAACTTCGGGCGGGTGGATATAGAGACAGCCCCCGCCGCCGACTTCACGCTGGAATTGGCGGAAGGTACTGCCGTTCAGTTGTCCGATTTGCGCGGCAAGGTAGTGATGGTCGATTTTTGGGCATCGTGGTGCGGCCCTTGCCGTCAGGAATCAGCGGCGCTGAACCGGATATACGATGCTTATGATGGCCAGCCGGTGGAGTTCGTTGGCGTGAACATCTGGGATACCGCTGCCGGCGTCGAGCAGTTCATGGCAGAATTCGGCGTTTCGTATCCCCACGGAATGGACGAGTCGGGCAGCATCGCCTTGGACTACGGAGTGCGTGGCATTCCGGAGAAATTTTTTGTCGACGCTGATGGTATCATCCGTCAAAAGTTCGTGGGTCCGATGCCGGAAGACGTGATGATAGCCACGCTCGAAAATCTGCTGGCCCAAATCGAACCCGGCGGCTAGGCTGTAGCCGTTATCAAGGCATTCATCCACCTAACCAGCGAGAAGCAGCGCAAAATATGACGACACCGGATAGCAGCGCCAACACCGGCGCGTCGGACTTGGCCCTGGCAATGGACTGGGGCGGAACCTGGGCGCGGGCTGCCCTGATTGACCGGGAAGGCCGGCTGCTGTGGCAAGAGCGGGTCGCCAATGCTGCCGGAGCGACGCAGGACGATCTGTTGGCCGCCGCGGGCAGTCTGCTCCGGCGGGCGCAGGCACAGGCGGGCGGGCGACCCATCGCCGGCGCCGGCATCGCGCTGGCCGGCTCCATTGACGCGGCCAGCAGTATGTTGCTGTCCTCGCCCAACCTGCCGGCGTTGAACGGCGCCAACCTGCCGGAATTGTGGGGGCCGATGCTCGGCCGGCCCGTTTGGGTGGGCAACGATGCCAACCTGGCCGCGCTGGGGGAATATCACTACGGGGCCGGGCGTCCCCAGCCGCCAAATCACCAGGCGGCGCGCACGCTGGTTTACCTGACTTTCAGCACGGGCGTCGGCGGTGGCATCGTCGACCGTGGCGTGGTGTTCGCCGGAGCGGCCGGAGCCGCCGGCGAGATTGGTCACATGACCATTGACGCCCGCGCCGATTCTCCCGCGTGCAGCTGCGGCAACAACGGCTGCCTGGAAGCGTTGACTTCCGGCACGGCCATCGGGCGCGCTGCCCAGGCTCGCCTCGGCGACGCCACCCCGGGCGCGCCGCTCCAGCAGGCTTATGAGTCGGATGCGACGGTAACGAGCGAAGCCGTATTCGCCGCTGCCGCCCGCGGCGACGTGGTGGCGATCGAGGTGGTGGACGCCGCCGTTGGCGCGATGATCGTCGGCCTGGGCAACGTGCTGAACCTGTTCAACCCGGACGTGGTGGTCATCGGTGGCGGCGTAACCCAGGGGCTGGTTAGCCTGGGCCTCGTGGAGCACATCGAAGTGGGTATGCGTCGCCGGGCGATGAGTTCGGGCCAACGGGCCTTTCGCCTGTCGGTTGCCGCCCTCGGTGAGAACCAGGGCATGGTGGGCGCGGCCAGCCTGGTGTGGGCAAAAACCACTCAACTTGCCCAGCCGCAGTAATGACTGGCCTTCGGCTTTACGTACCCCGCAGCCGGCGCAGTTCGGCGTCCAGTTACGCGGCACGTTTCCCTGCCATATTAGCCGGGCTTTTGCGTATACTCTAAACTACTCCAAACAAAAACGATACAGTAGATATAGCTCTCATCGTTGGCGCTGTATCTAGAACCGTGCCATTTGCAAGTAGCGCAGCAGAGCGTTTCCCCACCAAACCAGCCGGGCTATTGCGTCTACTCTAAACTACTCTAAACAAAAACGATACAGTAGATATAGCTGGACTGCCCTACCGATCTACCCACATCGTTAGTGCATAAATGCGGATGTCCAGTACGCACGTGGATCATTGGGACTATTGCCGATGCGTTGTACCAATCCCCTAGATTCCAGCAATCGTAAGTTGCGTAGGACAACTGGGCGTGAGTAATTACTAAGGCGGGCCAGTTCACCGGTGCCAGACCGGCCAACCAGTGAAATCTGATGGAACAAGTCACGCGCCACCATCGGCAGGCCCAGGAGATCCCTTGGGCCAACCACCCTCCCCAGCAACGTAATCAGTACAGCATCTGTCGATTGCTGAACTATCGGCCTTTGGCGTCCGGTAGATTCCATCATTGAGACCATACGGCGTAGCCCTTCGCCTAGCTCTTGCCCATACTCCAAGTCGGCCATCACCCGCGCAATGCGTGGATTACGCGCGAATCGCTTTACGTCCGCTAGATCCTCCAGACTAACCAAGCCGGGAAATTGTCCTGGACTAGATATTTCAACTCGGTCGTCAAATACCGTCAATCGAATGTGATCTCCGGACTTGCTATATGACCGGTGTATCACCGCATTGACTAGTGCTTCCAACCACACTTCTTCAGGTACTATACCGAACCATCCGAAGCGGCCGTCCGGCCCCAATGATCTGCGCTTTGGAATCGCATCCTGCATTGCCTTCCGAGCTGCATCGATCTGCTCCGGAAGCCTCCCTTCGCAGCGGACATCGCTGACTAAGTTCTGTGCCGGCCCGGTGAGACGTTCCCGGTCGGCATACTTCAGAACCCGCACATAAGCCTGTGGGTTCGCCAACTGTGGCTGAGCACCAAACAGCAACTGTCCACCAATGCATATTGTACCGTCTTCGGCTAACAATCCCCGCGCTTGTAATAATCGCTGTGGGTTTGGATGCCCTACTCGAGCGGCGTACTCGCCCATCGCTTGTTCGTCAATCTGCGCGGGACGGTGCACCTGAAACGGCGTAACCTCATAGGTGGTATCACCTCGGTCATAACGCAGTTCAAGACGTTGCTCAAAGGTCAACCGACGGTTTTCGTCACCTATCCGCAGAAAAACTTCATCCCGGGTAGTAGCATGGACTTGTTGGCCGGGTGGTATCTGGATGATAAACAAATGGTCAGCATCCCCACGACGGTTGATGCACGGTAGCAACTCCACGGTGAACCGAACGGCTGGAACCGTATAGTCAACCCCCGTCTGTCGCCAAGCGTTCTGCGTCTCAGAGTGTTCGTCAACTCCTTGGCAAACTCCGCCATGCAAACCTAAAGCAAGTGTACCGCCTTCAGCGTTCGCCATCGCCACCAGCGTTTCTGCTAGTTCACGTGGCCGAATACGGGCGCTTTTGAGGTCGAACCACTGTCCTTCCGGTTCTCCCAACAGGAGTTCCGTCACTTCCTCGGGCGCCAAAGACTTCAGGTTTTCTATGGGCGAGAGCATATCCGCATTCCTTAAACGATGTAGCGGCCGCCCACCACGTTTATGCGGTCGCCGGTGATGTAGGACGATTCGTCGCTGGCGTAGAACAGGCACGCGTTGGCGATGTCCTGCACCGTGGCCTGACGCCCCAGCGGGATGCCCTGCAAGTGTTCGTCAGAGCCGCGCGCAACATCCTGAAACTCAGGATACCATTCCGGGTGAGCGCGGCTGGTGTCGGTGGCGCCTGGGTTGACCAGATTGGCCCGCACACCGTACTGAGCGCACTCGGCGGCGACCGCCCGGATGAGTCCAAGCAGGCCATGCTTGGCGGTAGTAACCATGGCAGTTTCCGGTCGACCGGTGATGGCAGCCTGCCCGCCCAGACCGATAATGCTGCCGGAGCCGCGTTCTATCATGCCCGGCAGCACACCGCGAATGAGGTAGAACGCAGCGTGCAGGTTGGTGGCCATAACGTCCTGCCACTCCTCTACCGACACTTCCAGCAGGGGTTTGTGGGGGCGCACCGCCACGTTGCTCACCAGCACATCCACCTTGCCCAACGCCTGGATACCCTCGGCCACCATATCAGCCACGCGGTTGGGGTCGCCCACGTCGCCAATGACGGTGTGAGTGCGGACGCCGAGCTCACGGCACTCGCCGGCCACCGCCTCCAACTCGTCGGCAGACTGCAGGGTGTTGAGGATCAGGTCGGCGCCTTCGCGGGCGAAGGTGCGGGCGATTTCGGCGCCAATATTGCGGCTGGCGCCGGTGATGAGCGCGGTTTTGTTTTCAAGTCGCATATTAATCCTTACCATTTCCTCGTTTTATTGCTTCATTTTGCGCGGCGCGATAACCACCTCCACACTGAAATGAAAGCGCCAAACAACGTTACTAATCCTGCCATAGCGCCCAGTATCTCAAAGGGTAGGCCCGGATGACTAGCGCCAAAGTCGCAAGTGACGAACACTGCAATCAACGCGGGGCAGCAACCGGCGACACCAAAACTCAATGTGAGTAGAATTGCCTTGATTCCCGATGACCAAAATTCCACTTATCAGGTACGGGCTCCGGGTGTCAGCAAAAGGAAAATCCCAGCGACACCGGTAACCAGTCCGCCAATGCCGGCCAAAGTAGACCCAACCCATATCGTGACGGGCGCCCATCCCGGCATCAGATATTCGCCTACTACGAATGAAAGCATTCCCGACGCGAATATCATCAACGCAGCCGTAAAAATCTTGTCCCACTTAGTCATGGCGCTGCACTCCTTCTTACCAAAACAGGATAATTCCGGCGGTCATCCTTTTCCAACCCCTCGGCAGACTGCCGGGTGTTGAGGATCAGGTCGGCGCCTTCGCGGGCGAAGGTGCGGGCGATTTCGGCGCCAATATTGCGGCTGGCGCCGGTGATGAGCGCGGTTTTGTTTTCAAGTCTCATATTTGTTTCCTTGATTAGTCTATTTGTCTGGTCGGTTCTGTCGCAGCAGCTTTCTCCTTAGCCAGACTATGAAAGCCCAGACCGGGACCCCGCCCACGGCTCCCAAAATCCCCAAGAAGAGGTCAATATCGAAACGACCGATTAGTGTAATCGGGATAAGAGCAATTCCGGCTACGCACAGCCCCGCTACAACGATGCCGAGGGTAGCCAAGATGGCTTTGCCAACATAGGAGTAGAACTCCACTTATGCCGTGAAGTTTGTAGTCAGGACCAAGACGACGCCAGAGACTGCGCACACCAGTCCACCAAGTCCGGCAATGGAACCACCGACGACTGAAGTGATTGGCGACCAGTCGGGTACCACGAATTCCCCGGTCAGCAGAGCTAGCATACCGACAAAGTACACCACCATCGACAACAGAAAAATTCGATCCCACATGATGTCGCCTCCTCTGCGTGTGCAATCAGGATAAAACCGTAGGGCACGCTTGTCAAAACAAATCGGGGGCGACCAAGTGCCGCCCCCGATTCAGTGTTAGCGCGCTGCTGGTAGCGGTCAGTAAGGGCCGTACCCCGGGACGTTGATGCCGGCCGCAACCCAATGTCAGTGTTATCGATCTTTTCGGTTGCTGTGTGATGTCCATCTCCACCAGTAGACCGCTACTGCAAATAGAACTCCAATCGTGCTGGTGCCGGCGCCCAAAATCGCCAACAGTCGATCGATGCTGTAATTACCCGCTAGCCATACGGCGATCAGCATTCCGGCAACTAGCGAAAGGCCGGCAAGTACCACGCCGATGGTAATCAGCAGCGCCGTGACCGCAGAAATGTAAGATTGCACAAACTATGTTCTCACCTTGGTGGTGAGAATCAGGGCGATGCCGGATATTGCCGCTACAAATCCAGACGCACTCATTAGCAGTCCACCCATTGGCAAGGTGACCTGCGACCACCCCGGCATCAAATGTTCTCCGATCAAAAACACGATGGTGCCCCAGAGGAATACGATAAGCGACGCCAGGAAAATTTTGTCCCACTTGGTCATGGTGCCCTCACGACTCTGCGTGTGCAATCAGGATAAAACCGTAGGGCACGCTTGTCAAAACAAATCGGGGGCGACACTTGGTCGCCCCCGATTCAGTGTTAGCGCGCTGCTGGTAGCGGTCAGTAAGGGCCGTACCCCGGGACGTTAATGCAGGCCGAGATGTGGTCGGGCAAGACTACCCGCGCTTCCGGCATAACCCGCGAGCAGTCTTCCGTGACCATGGGGCACCGCGGATGGAACACGCAGCCGGACGGAGGATTCAGCGGGCTGGGAACTTCGCCGGTCAGGACGATGCGCTCTCGTTGAGCGTCCAGCACCGGGTCGGGAATCGGCACCGCTGACAGCAACGCCCGCGTGTACGGGTGCTGTGGGTTTTCGTAGATGGCGTTGCGGTCGGCAATCTCCACCATCTTGCCCAGGTACATCACCGCCACCCGGTCGCTGATGTGGCGCACCACCGACAGGTCGTGGGCGATGAAAAGGTAGGTCAGGTTGTAGCGTTCCTGCAAGTCTTCCAGCAGGTTGATAATCTGGGCCTGAATCGACACGTCCAGCGCCGATACGGGCTCGTCGCACACGATGAACGCTGGGTCGACCGACAGGGCGCGGGCCACGCCGATGCGCTGGCGTTGTCCGCCGCTGAATTCATGGGGAAAACGGTCGGCCATGTAGGGGTTGAGGCCAACGTTGGTGAGGAGTTCGGCCACCCGCTCGCGGTATTCGCGCTTGTTGTTCACCAACCCATGCACGGCAAGCGGTTCACCGATAATGTTGCCGGCGGTCATGCGAGGATTCAACGAGCTGTAGGGGTCCTGGAAAATTATCTGCATCTGGCGGCGCATGGCTCGCATCTGACCGGTGCGGGCCTGAGCCACATCAACCCCATCGAACAGTATCTGGCCTTCGGTAGGCTTGTACAGGCGGAGGATGCAGCGCCCGGTGGTGGTTTTGCCACAACCGGATTCGCCCACCAGGCCCAGCGTCTCGCCACGGCGCACGGTGAAGCTGATGTCGTCCACGGCCTTGATATAGGCTACGGCGCGCTGGAACAGAATTCCTGAGGTAACGGGGAAGTACATCTTCAGACCGCGCACTTCCAGAAGCGTATCATCCTGGTCGGTCGGCGTTGACGCGGCTTGTGGCATCTCGGCTGTGGTCATTTCGTAACTCCTTGTCGGAGGTTGGTCAGCGATAAACTGGACGGAGCAACAGCGCGATTAGAGCTAACTGCTTCCGCCGCCGGCGTAGCTAAGTGCCTGGATACCCAGCTTGTCCGCCTCCCAGCAGGCGGAAACGTGAGGCTCTTCGCCGGTGGTTAGCACCGGCATCAAAGGCGGCGCCTCGGTGGCGCACTTGTCCACTGCGAAGCGGCAGCGGGCACGGAAGGAGCAGCCGGCGGGAAGGTTTACCAGGTCGGGAGGCTGCCCTTCGATGGGTACCAGTTTAGCCGCGGCGCCCGACGCATCCGTCAACCGCTGGTCGAGGCGAGGAACCGAGTCCAGCAGCCCCACGGTGTAGGGATGGCGCGGATTGGTGTAAATCTCCAGCGCCGAACCGCGCTCGATAATCTTGCCGGCGTACATCACGTTCACGCGGTCGGCGTAACGGGCCACCACGCCGAGGTTGTGGGTGATGATGATGAGGGCAACGCCCGAGTCTCGGGTGAGGGATTTCATCAACTCAAGAATTTGGGCCTGAATGGTAACGTCCAGCGCGGTGGTCGGCTCGTCGGCGATGATGAGCCGCGGGTTGCAGCTCAGGGCCATGGCAATCATCACGCGTTGGCGCATCCCGCCGCTGAACTGGTGAGGGTACTGACGAATCCGCTGGTCCGGGTCGGAGATTCCAACCCTGGCCAGCAGGTCAATGGCGTCCCGGCGAGCTTCGTCCCGCGACTTGCCCATGTGCAGCTGGATGGTTTCGGTCAACTGGCGGTCCAGGGTGAGCACCGGGTTCAGCGAGGTCATGGGTTCCTGGAAAACCATGGCCATTTTGCCGCCCCGGATGCGGCGCATATCGTCCATATCGACCTGGAGGATGTCTTCTCCGTCGAACAGGACTTCACCGCCGATTGTTTTGCCGGGCGGGTCTGGGATTAGGCGCATCAACGAAAGGGCGCTCACACTCTTGCCGCATCCGCTTTCGCCGACCAGTCCCAGAGTTTCGCCGGGCATTACCTCGTAGGTTACGTCGTCAACGGCCTTCACCACACCTTCATAGGTGTAGAAGTATGTTTGGAGATTTTTAACCTCAAGCAGCGCTTCCACAGGGATGCTCCTTATAGTTTGGGTAATGAGGCCGGCGCCGAACGCCGGCGGCGCTATGCAGATTGGGTGTCAGCAGGTTTGGTCGGGTGTTGTTTTGATGGAGGTGGTTGGGAATATGGAGATGGTTTGGAATGGGGAAGTTGAGGTTTATATTTTCGGGCAAATTACCATACAGTTCAATGGTGTTGGCGACGTGTTGCACACGGGTGGCAAGCGCCACAGCAGTCCGTAAGATTTTACTGCTTGCAGGGCAGATTTGCCAGATGATTGCACAACGTAGCGGTAAGCGTCAACATATTTGATTGCCTCATGCGTACCCACTTTCCGAGAATACGCCCCCAGCGTAGGGGCAACCCTCTTTGGTGGCACCGGCCTTATCGTGACATGGGGAATACGCCCCCAGCGTAGGGGCAACCCTTGTGGTTGCCTTGCGTCCTCACCGACTGCGCCCCGTCGGATACCCGTCGCAAGGTCAGGGCGCCCACCAGGGACGCCCCTACGGGTCTCACTGCTTCGTCGGGCCGGCACAGCGACAAAAGTGGGCACGCGTGAGCGATGCGCCCCGGTTGACCTGTCATACTTGGCCGGCGTATGGTGGCTATTTTGATTGGGTTGGTGAGGGACTAGCGTCGGCTTCGGCGGTGGCGCCCCTTTCCGCATGATGGCGCCCGACGGGGGAGCAACCCATTGGTTCGAATCCCCAATGCTCCGGTACTGGTGGTCCTGCAGGATCGGGACTTCCGGCTGCTGTGGGCCGCCAGATGGTTCCACGAGACTTCCCGGCGCATGGAACTCATCGCGCTGGGCTACCTGATTTACGAACTCACCGACTCGGTCTTTCAGGTCGGGCTAATTTCGGTTTTCCTCAATGGGCCGCGGCCGCCGTTGTCGCTGGTGGCCGGAATGCTGGCGGATCGATTGGACCGCTGGCGCATTCTGGCGGGCATCCACACCTTCTACTTGCTCGTTGCGGCGGGGTTGCTGATTCTCCTCATCCTGGGAATCGTTCACCCCTGGCACGTATTTGTAGCCATCCTGTTGCAGGGCACGGCCAAGGTTTTGGACGATCCCACTCGGCGGGCGGCCCTGTTTGACCTGGCCGGGCCAGAACGCATCGCCCAGGCCATGGCCCTGGAGACCATCACCAACAACGTCGGCAAGATTCTGGGGCCGATTGCCGGAGGGCTGATGGTTGAATTCTACGGGTTCACCGGAGCATTCGCGGTGCTGGTTGCCCTGGACCTGGCGGCGGCGCTCCTGATTTTCAGGATGCGACTGCCGGCCCGATCCGCCGCGCTGATGCGGGACACCATGTTCTGGCAAGGCATCAAGTCCGGCATTGGACACTCCTTCTCCAACAAATTCGTGCTGGGTGTGCTGTCCATATCCCTGGTGATGAACGGAATGGTGTTGCCGCTGCAATACTTCATACCGGTGATTGCCACCGAGGTTTTGATGGTGTCGCCAGCTTTGGGCGGAGTGCTGGGGGCTGCCGACGGCATCGGTACGCTGCTCGGAGCCATCACCATCTCGATGCGCCGGAGTTACACTTTTCACGGGCGTTACTTCGTGTTTGGAGCTCTAATTGTGGCGGTCGGGGTGGCGGCGGTAGCGTGGTCGCCCTGGTTCGTGATTTCCTTCCTGCTGCTCTTCAGTTCCGGCGTGGGCCAATCGGGATTCAGCACCATGCAGGGCGCCATCCTGCTGCTGTCCTCGCCGCCGGAGATGCGAGGGCGGGCTATGGGTTCACAGGGTTTGGTGAATGGCCTGGGGCACCTGATTGGCGGTGTGGAGATTGGAGCTATCGCCCAGGCCTTCGGCATCTCGCTGGCCATCGGGGTCAACGCCGGTGTCGGCCTGTTGCTGATGCTGCCGGTGATACTGCTCACGCCGTTAGTACGACGTCCGGTGGTGGCGCACCAACGCCCTGCCGTACCTTAGCCCGAATCCACCCCCGGTCATTGCGAGGAGCGCAGCGACGTGGCAATCTTGCTTGGGTTGAGTACACATCGGTGCGGCAGCGCTGCCACGGCGACGAGATTGCCACGCTGCGCTCGCAATGACAGATTACAGCGAGTAGGGAGGAGCACCATGCCTGAACGCGCCACAACTACCACCTTGAGCCACCTGACGCTGGAGTCCGGCGACCGGCAAGACATCCCGCACCGCGACGTTACGGACGCCACCGTCCAGATGTTGACTCCGCTGCTGCAACGGGCGTTGGCCGGCGACCCGCAGGTGGTGATACCGCCCACCGGTTACTGGTTCAGGGCGCGGGCAGCAACCGCAGACCAGTCGCCGGACGAATTCCTGCGCCCGGACGAATTCCTGCGCGTCGAATTCGGTACCGTCGCCAGCGGGGTTGAACCCATTGTTGACATGACGGTTCGGCCCCCCACAGCCGGCGGCGACGCGGCCATTATGATGACCAGCATCGGCGGATGGTTCGACGCAATCGCCACGGGCGCTCTGGGCATCAGATCCGATGCGGATCGCGTCGCCAATGAGATTGCCGAACTACAGGGGTGCATCGCCTGGGCGTGGTTGGAGCTGCGGGGGTATGCCGACCGGGACCAGACGCCGGCCAACCCCCTGGAAGTGCTGTTCGCGGCGGGCGGCGGAATGTTGACCACCATCGTGCAGGAGCCGGGACAAGCACCGGAAGTCTGTTTCCTGGTGCAGAACACGCCGGAAGCCGTCCATCAGCTTGCCCCGGACCCGCTTAACCCGGACCCGCACATCCTGGCGCAGACCCGATTGTTCAAGGTGGGCGATGTGTACCTGGTGCCGCTGGTCGCCCGCGTGGGGGATACCTGGTACGAATCCTGGATCAACCCCTTCGCCGACCAGGGCCAGGGTTTGGTGGAACTGGAAATACTGGCGGCGCAGGACCGGATCGTATTCCTGATTTACGATGGAACCTCGCTGAACCCGGCGCACACCATTCAAATACCCAACTCGCTGGCCGACGAAATGGCCGGAATCCGGCAGAGGCTCGAAGGAGTTGCAGGCTGGACGACGGAGGATTTCGCCGTGGCGCGGGAGCAACTGTACGCCGCCTACCCCACGCCTCAGGATCTCATCGCCGGAGGGGACTGGCCCCCCGCATAGGCTCTCACGCGTACCCACTTTTGTCGCTGTGAAGGCCCCGACGAAGCAGTAGGACGGAAAAAACCGCTATGCCATTCCCAAGTAGTAGGGGTGCCCCTGGTGGGCGCCCTGACCTTGCGACGGGATCCGAAGCGGGCGTTATTCATGAGGGAGTGGGGCAACCACCAGGGTTGCCCCTACATTAGGGACGCATTCTCGCAAAGTGGGTACGCGTGAGGCTCAGCCGTTATCGTCCTTCAGGCTGTAGATGGCGCCGGGACGCCCGCCATCCGGCAGCCCCAGCGGCAGGTGGACATTGAGCAGGTAGGGGCGTTTCTCCTCATCCACTATCCTGAGCCCCCGCTCGATGGCGTCGCCGATGGTTGCCTCGTCGGTGGCGTCCATCGCCTCCACGCCGAATCCCTCGGCCAGCTTTACCGGGTCGATGTTGTCCAGCACTACGCCTCGGTACTCCCCGGTTTCCTTCATATCGGCGTTGGCGTTGGCAAAGGAACTGGCAACGACACCGTAGGCCCCGTTGTTGGAAATCACATAGAGCACCGGGATGTTGTGGCTGGCGGCAGTCCACAGGGCCGAGTCCGAGTAGTACAGGGAGCCGTCCCCGACCAGGCCCACCACCGGCTGGTCGGGGGCGCCCAGCTTGGCGCCGATGGCCGCTCCCACGCCGTAGCCCTCGGAGCCGCCGGCAGGGCGAATGTACTGGTTGTTGCCCAGCTCGCCGGAATTCTGGAGGATGTCCTGACCGACGGCGAACTGCTCGATGGTTACCAGGCCGCCGCCGCGCCGCTCCAGACTGTTGTCCAGAGCGTCGGCGAGGACGAAGGGCCGGACTTTCCCCTGTTGGGCAGCAACCCGCTGGGCAGCGTCCCTCCGGCTGGCGCGCAGAGCGGCCGCTTCCTCCCGGGCCCAGGCGCGCCGCTCGGCCAGCTCGTCGTGCGACGACTCGGTCATTTCCAACAGGCGCTGAGCCGTGCGCTTTTCGTCGGCCAACACGGCCAGGTCAAGACCCGGGATGTTCTCCAGGTTCTCCGCGTTGGAACCCACTGCGATGGTTCGTTCGGCCTTGAAGAAGGCCGCGTAGTCGTCGGCAGTGCCGGCTCCGTTGTGGCGGACGCCCCAGCACAGAATCAGGTCCGGGTCAATGTCCGGCGCCTGTTCCAGCCGTCGCCCTCCGCAGTGCAGCGGGTGTTTGATGGGAACGCCCCGCAAGTCGCCCACCACCGGAATGCCAAAACGCTCCGCCAGCGCAGTTACCTCCGCGTCGGCTCCACTCTTCCAAATGCCGTCTCCGGTGTAGAGCAGGGGCCGTTTGGCCTCGCGCAGCGCCCGGGCGATGGCTTCCACGTCGCCGTCCGATGGATAGCCGCTGCGCAGTTCCGGCAGGGGCCCGTCCATAATGTTGGCGGTATGCTCGGCTGGTCCCAGCAATCGGTCGTAAACGGCCAGATGCACCGGCCCCACGGGCGGCGTCATCGCCACCCGCATGGCGCGCTCGATGGCCGCCGGCAGACCCTCCGGCTCAATGACCGTCCAGTTGGCTTTGGTGAGGGGCGCGCTGATGGCAGTTGGCCCGGCGTTGTGGGATACGTCCAGGCTAATCAGGTCGGCAAAGCTGCCGGTGTCGCCGGCGAAAGTGATTACCACCACGGGCAGGCTGCCCGTCCAGACGTTGATCAGCTGTCCCATCGCCTGGGCCAGACCGGCGCCCAGATGCACCACCATTACGGCGGGGGCAAGGTTGGCCTGGGTGTAACCGCCCGCCATCGCCGTTACCGCACCCTCGTGCAGGCCGAGAATGCCGTGAATATCGGGCCGGGCGTGCAGCTCGTTGAAAAACAGGGCTTCCCGGGATCCTGAATTGTTGAAAACGTACTTTACGCCCAGCGACGCCAGTTGCTCCACCATAAGACGCGAGGCATTAGCCGTCATTTGCCGTGTCTGCATTCGATCACCTTCTCGTTGACCATTCGTGGCGTCCGCCGATTACCGCCGCAACGGTGGTCGGGCCGGCCAGCGGTTTTGTTCCTGGGGTTTCGCCGGCAGGGGTTTCGCCGGCAATAGTACGGCGGAAGGCGCCGGTTGTCCAATGCGCCGCCGGCCGGTCAGGGCCTTTCGATTCTCCAAGAAATCCCCTCTCCCTTGATGGGAGAGGGTTAGGGTGAGGGTGAGGGTGAAAATGTCAGGAAGGGAACTATCCCACAGGGCCGGCCATACCCCTCACCCCGGCCCTCTCCCACAAGGGGAGAGGGAGAATAGACGAGTTACATCGGCAGGTACACGGCCTGTCCGGTCATGGCGCTGTGGTACACCGCCTCCGTCCACTCCATGTAGTGGACGCCGGTCTCAAAGGCCACCATGTCGACCTTCTCCGTGCCACGGATGGCGTTCGTGAACTGTTCCTCCACCCGGTACCTGGCCTGGGTTTCCGGTGGGTTGGACACCTCCGTCAGTTCCCGGTCGCCGCGCTTCCCGGCCCACACCTTGCGCTGGGGATCGACGTGGATGGTGCCTTCGGCGCCGAACATCCAGATGTGATTGCCCCCGTTCAGCCCGGATGAGGCGCTCATCTTCATGTGCACCTGGCCTCCGTTGGCCAATTCATACAGGATATCCACGTGGTCGGGAATGGCGACCGAGGTCGGATAGCCACTCTCGTCCCTTCGGTAGGGCACGTGCACCTTGGACATGGCAAACACCCGGTCGCCCCGGCCCAGCCAGCGCATCATGGACTCGTAGGATGCGCCGATGTTCAGGGTGTTGTAGCCGCTCAGCGACCGGTCGTGTCGCCAATGCAGCGGGCCGTCAAAGTCGGCGAAGTTGTTTTGCAGGGACGTGAAGTCCACCGACAGCAGCTCCCCCAGGCGCCCGTCGTCAATCAAACGCTTCAGCACGTTATCGATGGTGTAACTCGTGGACGTGGGGGTTAGCTGACAAACCAGGTCGGGATGAGCCCGGGCAGCGGCGAGCATATCGCAAGCCTCCGCAGCGGTGGAGGCCATGCGCGCCTCGGTGAGCACGTGCTTGCCCGCGTCCAGGGCAGCCAGGGTCATGGTGCGGTGCATATAAGGCCAGGTGCCGATGCACACGGCGTTGATATTGTCGTCGTCGAGCAACTCCCGCCAGTTCCCATACACGGTTGGGATGTTGAATTGGTCGGCGATGGCCCGCCCCGACTCAATGGACCGGTTGGCTACCGCCACGATCTCGCAGTCGTCCACACCCTGAAACCCGGGGATGTGGCGCGCCCGCACGTTGCCGCCCGCTCCAATCAGACCCACTCGGATTTGTTCGTCAGCCATCAGTTACCTCCGCAGCAATTTCGCTGGAACCTCAAGGTCCAAATTATGGTGTTCAGTTTATGGTGTTCAGTGATGCTGCGGCGGCCGGTTCCATACTCGCCGCGCGGCGGCCCGCGGTCAGAACGTCCCACAACGCCGAATTGCAGTCATCGCGTTATCCGGGTTCCGGCGGACTGCTGCGTAAGCGAAGCGAGTGTAGTATCCGGCTGTTGGGCTGTCAAACCGCGCCCATGTGTCAGGGATACGCGCTATGTGATTGCGAGCGCAGCGCGGCAATCTCGCTCCCTCTCCCTTGATGGGAGAGGGTTGGGGTGAGGGTGAAAATCCGCACCGACCACCTTCCGCTCATGGTGAGCCTGTCGAACCATCCGTTCCTCCCGCAGCCGGCCTGTTTGGTTTGACAAAGTGGGTACGGTTGGTTTTTTATTTGCAAAACCATTATCCTCGAAGCACAGGAGCACTTCCCCACCAGTTTCAGCACACCAGGACACTCATCTTTTTGGCGGATTGGGGTCTACGGTGCAAGCCCACCCTTCACCTTCTGAACGCTCTCATTGATCCGCTCGACCGATACTGTCTTGGCACTACGGGTGTCCTCCCAGTTGCCGGTACGCTCTATGAGCTTGCCGTAGAGCCCTGCAACAATCACGAAGTAGTAGTCGCCTTTGACGTATCCCGCAGGGATCTCCATCCCAGGCCCCTCGTTGTACATAGGATCGTCCAGGCCATCGAGGAACAACAGCACCCGCTCGTTGGCCGCGAAGGCGGGAATATCCTTGTCCTCTACAACCTTCTTGTAGTCGCCCGCCGGCACCGCCTGCGGTCCCGTGAGCACCACAATGGAATCAGGCAACTTATTCGCCGAGTAGAAGGTACTCTCCACGGCAAACTCGAAGACCTTTAATTGATCCTGGTACTTGGGCGACTCGCCCGGAGGCGCGCTCCCGGGGTATGTTTTCGTCCCGAGCTCTTCAGCCAACGTACCGATAACCACAGCGTCGGAACGCTGGACCATCTCATCAATATCCCAATCGGGCATCAGGCCCGTCACCATAAGCACTGACTCGTTGGATTCGCTGCTGGGGGCGGCGGCGGCGGAGCATCCCACGAGGGCTAACACCAACACGAGGGCGGACGCAGCGGCGAGCAGCCCCAACATTCTAGTTGTGGGTTTCTTCATATCCTTCTCCTTGCGTTACCGCTAGTCCTCTTCCTCTTCCTCTCCATATATTTCCTGGATGTGGCCCTTCTCGTGGTTGCAAAGGGTGTAGTCTGGGCCATCCTTCGGTAACATGATGCAAGTGAACCGCCAATATGAGTCCGTGAGCACCAACCAGTGTCCGAACTCGTGGGCAGCGACATACTTCGCGTCCCATTGGTTGTTCTCGCAATCGTCGCCTACCGCGAACGTCTAGCGGGTGTTGAAGAGCGAATCAACATCCACCAACCGGCAATCGTCCGGAGCCGTCCACTCAGTGAGGGTCACGCCCGGACGGGGGTCGTAGATCCTCCGTTGCTTGAACCAATCGTGGGATGAGTAACTGCTGCTGCGGAAGCTGAAGTTGGCTCCCCCGTCGTCATTCCAGATATCGGCAGCTTCGTCAATCTCATCCTGCCACCAGTCCGCAAAATCTCCGTGTGACCGGTCATAGGTTGCGTAATGACCCTCCCACCGAGTGAACTGGCCGTCCGTGCATTCATCAATCGCAAACGCCCGGGCCACGTCCGGCGGTGTCAGGATAGCTATAGAGAGCAGGGCCACGAAAACCGAGATTCCCGCGGCCACCGCCATGATCGTGTAAGCCTTTGTCAATGGTAAGCCTCCGTTGGTAACTGTTCAGAGTTGGTGAGGTGGATTGGCCGATAGGGGTTCTGGGAGCCTTGCGCTGCCGGTGGTGGTTGTGTCATATAGTGGGTATGGATACGGAAATTGACCTCAAGACTGCCGACCGCGATGCCCTGATTGCCATTATCGTCCGGCAACAGGCGATCATCGAGCGGTTGGAGACGTGGATTGCTCAATTGGAAGGGCCGGCCAAACCCAGCGGCTCGGGTCGGATGCCCGGTCTGTAGCCCAAAGCCGAGCGGAAACCGGCTCAGCCCAAAGGGCCACGCCAGCGCCGTCCCCACGGTTTTGCCCGCACCCGCATGACGCCCACCCAGCGGGTGGAGCACGCGTTGGAACAGCGTCCCGACTGTGGAACCCAGCTGGCCGGTGGCTGGACCCAGCGCACTCGGGAAGTCATTGACTTGCCCCAGGTTCCGGTGCAGATTACCGAGCACGCTTACATCGCCCGCGTCTGCCCAGGCTGCCGACGCCGCTGTGTGCCACCGGCGCAACTGGACGGCGTGGCGCTGGGGCGGCAGCGTCTGGGGGTCAACGTGATGAGCCTGATTGCTGGGCTTAGGGAAGAGGCCCGGCTGCCCTTCCGCACCATCCGGTGGTATCTGGGCGCCGTGCATGGGCTGCGCCTCAGCACGGGCGCCATCGTGGACGCCACCCGAAAAGTGGCGGGCAAAGGGCAGCGCAAGCTGGCCGGCATACTGGAACGGATCCGAGGCAGTCCGGTGGTCCATGCCGATGAGACCGGTTGGCGGGAGAACGGCAACAACGGCTACGTGTGGACCTTCAGCACTCCCGCCGAGCGGTACTTCCTGCGACGGGGTCGGGGCAAGGTGGTGGTGGATGAAGTCCTGGGCGAGGAGTTCTCCGGCGTGCTGGTCAGCGATTTCTACGCCGCCTACCACCACTACGACGGCCCCAAACAACGCTGCTGGGCTCACCTGCTGCGGGACATCCACGACCGGCGCACTCTCTACCCTGATGACGCGCCACTGGCACAGTGGGCCGACGCCGTCCATATGTTGTTGTCCAGCGATTCTGTCCTGTTAAATGGAAAGCGAAAATGTCCCTTTGGTTAGTTGGCTACGGTTGCGGATTTGCGTAGCGCTTTCAGCTTGGCGCGCTCCTGGGCGCTGAGCTTCTTGGTGGGCGGTTGCTCGGCGTAAGCGTACTTACGCACGGTGTCTCGTGCGATCCCGAGTTCCTTGGCAATGGCCCGCAGGGACAGACCTTTCAGCCTGGCCTGCTGGATCGCCTTCCACCGGGCCTTCTGGGTGGGCGTCGGCGTACGCCCCCATGTGGCCGGCGCCTTGCTGACGACGTCCTTTTCGGCAACGGTCTTGACCCTGGCCTCGTCGATACGCACCGGTTCCAAGGCGGCCAGACGCCGTTGCGGGGACTTGCTGATGTGGTGGTCGCCCACGCTGCTGACGATGCGCCGGAGCTCGGGGCCGGGAGACCAGGGGCTGACTGCAGCCCACAGTGCGCCCATGCGCGGCGGGGGTTCCTGCGTGGCTACCGTATGCCCCTGGTACTGAACGATGAGTTCGCTGTCGGGGCGTTCCAAGACCTCCACCCGCAATCCGGCGTAGCTGGGACGTTCCCGATCCGGCAGCAGTTGCAGGACCCGCCAGTGGTACTTCACCGTGTTGTCCCGGCCCACCTTGCGGGTGTGCTTGAAGCACAGGGTCTCGGAAAGACACAGGTCGGCGGCCACTGGGCGGTAGGCCGCGTCCGGATGCTCGGGTTGCACGGCGAAACGGGCGTTGAAGCGCGGCAGGAAGTCCCGCAGCACCGCCGTGGCCTGGCCAATGGTCCTGGCGTCCGCCAGGCGCAGTTCGGTGACCAAGCGGTCCTGAAAGGTCTCCGCCATGCGTTCCACTCGGCCATTGGCCTGGGGTGAGCGGGCGAAGATCTGCCGGATGCCCAATTCCTGCAGGCCACGGGTGAACTGGGTGGCTTCCCCCGCCGTCTCCGGCGGGCGGGCGTTGTGCTTGAAGACGGCGTGGCGGTCGCTGTACAGCGCCAGGGGAATGCCCCAGCGCTGGATCAGGCCATCCAACAGCATGAAGTAGCCTCGGGTGTCCTCGCCGGTGCGGAAGACGGCGTTGACCGCCGTGCCGGTGGCGTCGTCCACGGCCAAGAGCAGGGCGAATTTGGGTCCCCGGTCCTCCAACCAGGCGTGATGGCTGCCGTCCAATTGCACCAGCATCCCAGCCTGGGGCATCCGCTGGCGGCGGAAACGGTGTTGTGGTGAGCGCCGGCTGCGGGGACTGCCGATGCCCGCTTTGGTGAGAATGCGGCGCACCGTGGGCCGGCTGAGGTCGATGCCCTCCCGCTCGCTCAGCAGCTCGGTGAAGTGGGTGTGGTTGGCGCCCTCATAGCGCTGGGTGGCCAGTTCTACCACCGCGGCAGCCTGCGCTGGCGGTATGGCGTTGTGGGGACGGCGGCCGCGGTTGCCGTGGGCGAGGGCGGCGGCGCCTTGCTCGCGGTAGGCCGCCAGCAGCCGGCGGGCGTGCCGTTGGCTGACCCCCAGCAGCTCGGCGGCCTGGGCGATGGGCACCTGGTATTCCAAAACGGAGTTCAGCACGGATAGTCTGGCTTGTTCTCGTTGGTTCAATGTCACATCCTTCATGGGTGACATTTTCGCTGAACAGTTAGCTCATGACGGAATCGTAGATCAGCAACAGTCCATAGTCTCTATGTCCAGGCCAAGGCTTTCACCCATCCCCAGGCCAAGCGGCGCGGCGCCGCACCGCCCAACTGGCCCTGGAACAACGGCTGCTCGCCATCTGCCAGCCATTCCTCGACGACCCATCGGCAACCCAGGCCAAGCTATGCCGACGCATTGAACGCCACGTCAAAGAGCTCTTCGTCTTCGTGGCTGAACCGGCAGCGCCGCCGGACAATAACGCCGCCGAGCGCAGCCTGCGCCCGGTAGTGGTCAGCCGGAAGATCAGTGGTGGCACGCGCTCAAACCAGGGCACTGCAACCAAGATGACGCTGGCGTCAATCTTCGGCACCTGGCGGGCCCAGGGCTTGAACCCCCTCACCGCCTGCCGACAATTACTCACTTCCCCTCAACCCTGAACAGTTACCTCCGTTGTTGTCAGCCGTAAAACCGTGCGTCGTCGTTCTACATCAATACCTCCCTGACCCGCTTGATCACGATGGACCGCAGTGCCGATGGGATTCTAGAATGTCGCGCAGCACGTCCAATTGGCCTGCATTCCACAACAAAAAGCCCTGCCGCAAAGCGACAGGGCCGGACACGCAGAGGGCACAGGGCTACCATTAAGCTCAGATGTCGGAGCGCATTTCCCCATCGCTGCGGCCTCGGTCTCACTCACCGGGGCCATTCTGTAAGCTGCCGCAGTCTATGGGCCAGCCAACCGCTTGTCAAATACCAACGTTCCGTCGTGACATCTTGAATATGCAACGGATTTTCCCAAGAAAAGAAGCCCGCACAACGCTATACGTTTAAGTTCACACCATTCGAAATATATCCGTCGCACAAAGTAGTGGACGACAGAGACGGCCGGTATTGACCCGCAGCGAATCATCAAGGAGGAACACGCCAGGGTTCTCCAGGAAGTGGACTTCCTGGTAACCCCGACCACTCCCTTGCCGGCTCCCCGCATCGACGCCGAAATCCAAAAAACGCAATCCGAAACGATTGCACTCATGCACGGTAGGTGAATCGTCACCAAGCAAGACCGCCTCAACAGCGCGGCCGGGTTTTAGCACGCCCTACACGACGCTACGTAAAGCACTGCCCGCGGCACTACGTCGGCAGTCGCCGACTCATCCCGAGTTAGTCTGGCAGAACAACGATTCACCGCCCAAGGCAAAAGCCCAGATGGCTCCGAATCCGGCGCATCACAGATTACGGATTTCGTACTGACGCCGCCTACTTGAACAATCCTATTGTGACAGGGGGCAATGCCCTCGCAATGACAGATTAAGCGGGTACGCGTGAGGAGCGTCGGTATTGCCCCGACCATAGTGGGGATGTACACTCGGTTTGGGTTTAGGCTCTGCCGGGAGGTGTGACGAATGCCAATATCCGATGCGACCCTGAAGAGAATGATTGCCGAATACGGCGGGTTCGAGTTGTCCGACGCTGAGCTGGATTTGGTCCGGCCCGAACTGGAAAGCTACCTGACCGAATTGCAAAATCTGCGCGACCTTGACCTGTCTTCGGTTGCCTCTGGGCGTTTGCTCAGAGCAGCGGAAGGAGATAATGAAGATGCCTAACTCCGAACTGCTCAAGCTGACCATTTCCGAAATCGCGCCCCTGATCCAGGCGCGGGAGGTATCTCCCGTGGACTTGACCGAGGCGGCGCTGGCCGAAGCGGAACGGCGACAGCCCACGTTGAACTCCTTCATAACCATCCTGCACGAGCCGGCGATGGCCCAGGCCGAACGGGCGGAAGAGGCCCTGTCGCGCGGGGAATATCTCGGCCCGCTGCACGGGATACCCATCGGCATCAAGGACAACATCGCCACCGGGGGGATAACCACCACCGTTGGCAGCAAGGTCTTGAAGGACAATGTTCCTGACGAAGACGCCGAGGTGGTTCGCCGCTGCAAGGCGGCCGGAGCCATCATCCTGGGCAAGGAGAACCTGGAAGAATTCGCGGCCGGGGCCACGTCCAACAACCCTCACTATGGCGCGGTGCATAACCCCTGGGGCCTGGATCACATCCCGGGCGGTTCCAGCGGCGGCGGCGGCGCGAACGTGGCGGCCGGGGTAACCTTTGCTTCCCTGGGCACCGACCTGGGCGGGTCGGTGCGGCTGCCCGGCGCTTTCTGCGGCGTGGTCGGCCTGAAACAGACCTTTGGCCGGGTGAGTCAGCGCGGACTCCTGGTAACCAGTTTCAACGGCGACCACATTGGCCCGCTGACCAGATCGGTGCGCGACAGCGCGTTGGTTCTGCAGGCCATTGCGGGCTACGACCCTCTTGACCCCAGCACCGTGCCGGTTCCGGTGGACGATTACGCCCTGGTACTGGAGCGCGGCGTCCGCGGGCTGACCATGGGGATACCATCCAACTACTACTTCGACCTGCTGGACCCGGAGGTGGAAACCGCCGTCCGCCGGGCCATTGCCGCGCTGGAAGAGCTGGGCATCGCCAGCCGCGAAGTCAGCGTACCCAGTATGCAATACGCCGGAGCCCTGCGCTTCTCCAGCATGGCCGACAGCGTGGTAACCCATGAGCCATTGATCGCCTCCAACCGCGCGGACTACAGTCCCGACACGCTATACCGCACTCTGGCCGGGCAATTTGTGCTGGGCCGGGACTATTCGAAGGCGATGAAGGTGCAGCGAATCATCAAGGAGGAACACGCCAGGGTGCTCCAGGAAGTGGACTTCCTGGTAACTCCGACCACTCCCTTGCCGGCTCCCCGCATCGACGCCGACACCATCATGATCGGTGGTGAGCGTCAGAAGGTCAGGGGCCCCGGTTCCGGTTTGGTATCGCGCAACACGAGCCCGATGAACGCCACGGGGTTCCCGGCCATCACGGTGCCCTGCGGCTTCAGCGACGATGGCCTTCCCATCGGGCTACAGTTCATCGGACGCCCCTGGGACGAGGGTACTTTGTTCCGAATTGGTCAGGCTTACGAAAATGTTTCGCCCAGCCGAGGCTATTGGCCGGCTCTGGATTGATGACCGTTTACAGGAGTGAAAATGCCATGACCAGCCAATCCGCCGCACCGAAAGACGCACTGGCCGCCAGTTCCAACCAGGCGATTGAGGCCGCGAAGCGGGCGTTGTTCGACCTATCGAAAGATGTCCACTCCCACCCTGAGTTGAACTATCAGGAATACTACTCGTCCAATGCTCTGGCCGGGTTCCTGGAGCAGCATAGTTTCCAGGTGGAGCGGGGCATCGGCGGTGTGGAGACGGCGTTTCGGGCCACGATCCCGGGCGGCTCCGGCGATGGCCCAACCATCGCGGTGCTGGCGGAATACGACGCCCTGCCCGAGATCGGCCACGGTTGTGGGCACAATCTCATCGCCATGGCGGCCATGGGCGCCGCGCTCGGGTTGCAGGCCAACGCTCCGGATTTGCCGGGTCGCGTCGTAATCATTGGAACACCGGCTGAAGAGGGCGGCGGCGGCAAGATAAAGCTCCTGGAGGCCGGCGTATTCGACGGCGTGGACGTCACGCTGTCGTCCCATCCATCTTCCAACCGCACCGTCATACCCTCGGCAGCGCCGGCGGGAGAAAGCTGGAGCCTGGCGATGGTGGGCTATCGTTATATGTACCACGGCAAAGCGGCTCACGCTGCCGCCGCACCTGAGGCTGGCATCAACGCGCTGAACGCCGTTATCCATCTGTTCACCGGCATCGACGCCATGCGCCAGCACCTGCGGGACGACGTTCGCATTCACGGAATTATCACCGATGGGGGCCTGGCTCCCAACGTGGTTCCGGAATTCGCCGCCGCCAACTTCATGCTCCGCTGCCGGGATCGTCGCTACCTGAGCGACGTGGTGGTGGACAAGGTGAAACAGGTGGCGGAAGGAGCGGGATTGATGACCGGGGCGCAACTTGAGGTTCAGGAATTTTATCCCTTCTACGAGAACGTTCAGCCCAACGTGGCGCTGGCGCGGGCGATGGGAGCGAATGCTGAGGCGCTGGGTATCAGGCTGGACGAGCCGGTGGCGGGCCGGCCGGGCAGCGGCGCGTCTACCGATTTTGGCAACGTCAGCCAGGTAATGCCGGCCTTTGAATTGCGGTATGCGGTTAGCGAGGAGCCGGTGGCATCCCACACCAGGCAGATGTGCGAAACCGCCGTCACCGACCTGGCCCTCGCCAACGCCCTGTTCGTTGCCAAAGCGCTCAGCCTGACGGCCGGCGACCTGTTGCGCGATACTTCGTTGGTGGAGGCCGCAAAGGTCGAGTTCGCGAACCGAACCGGCTGACCATATTCCCGGTCCTGAGTGCGGTGAAACACGAACCTCCGGACGTGGGTCTCCACATCCGGAGGTTTTAATTGACCGGCGAATGACGATAGCGGGGAGCGGGCGTAGCAGGGAAGCAGTAGTCGAAATGCGATTGCCCTGGTTATGTTCTGAGTTGGTTTGACACCGATAACGTTGCGTTTCAGAATGTTCCAGTCTCGCTAATACGACCCGAGCCAGGAGGTTTGCAGTGGCTGCCTATGACTATGACTTGATCGTCATCGGTTCGGGGCCGGCTGGCCAGAGGGCTGCAATCCAGGCCGCAAAACTGGACAAAAGCGTGGCCGTGCTGGAACGGTTGCCCATGCTCGGCGGCGTTGACGTCAACACCGGAACCGCCAGCAAGACTTTACGGGAGGCGGTGCTGCACCTTACCGGCTTTCGGGAACGCAATATTCATGGTGATTCTTACTCCGTAAAACAGAACATTACGATGAGCGACCTGATGGTGCGTACCGGGTACGTTATGCAGCAACAAGTCGATATGCTGCGCGTCCACTTCCTCACCAACCAGGTTGAGATGATCAACGCGGAAGGCTCGTTCGTTGACCGGCACACCGTAAGTCTCGCGTTTCCCGATAGCCGGCTGAACCGCACCATTACATCCGACAAAGTGATTATCGCGGTCGGATCGTTGTCCACCACCCCGCCGATCGTTCACGTGGACGGTCGCCTGATATTCGTCAGTGACGATGTCCTGAACCTGGCCAACATCCCACGCTCTTTGACCGTCGTTGGCGGTGGGGCCATCGGGCTGGAATATTGCAGCACATTCGCCGCGTTGGGGGTCAGGGTCACTCTGGTGGACCGAAATCCGCGTCTCCTCCAGTTCGCGGACGATGAAATCGTGGATACCCTGGTCTATCACCTGCGGCAGAACGCAGTCATCCTGCGCCTCAACGAAAACGTCAACAATATTGAATACATACGAGACCACCGCGGCGACCGGGTCCGCGTGATGCTCGAAAGCGGTAAACAGATCATCAGCGACTCGGTCATGTATTGCGTAGGGCGCACCGGAAACACCGCCAACCTCAACCTGGAAGCGGCCGGAATCCAGGTCGATGGTCGAGGCCGCATCAGTGTGGACGACAACTACCAGACCGGCGTGGAAGGCATATATGCGCTTGGCGGGGTGATTGGCTTTCCCGACCTCACCTCCACCTCCCGTATGCAAGGCCGCCTCGCGGCTTGCCATGCCTTTGCAGAGCCGATCAAGCGATTCCCAGACCTGTTCCCTTACACCGTCCGAACCATCCCCGAACTGGCGATGATCGGCAAAACGGAATCGCAGCTGACCGACGCCGGCGTATCGTATGAGATTGGCAAGGCCAACTACCAGGAGACCATGAGCAGCGTTATGCAGGGCGACAACGCCGGAATGCTGAAGCTGCTTTTCGACACTGAATCCCGGAAAATTCTGGGCGTACACATCCTGGGAGAGGACGCCGCGGAGTTGATTCACATCGGCCAGGCGGTCATGGCCCACGGCGGCACGGTTGACTATTTCACAGAGGCGGTGATCAGTTACCCATCGCTCGCCGAGTGTTACGCTACCGCCGCCCTGAACGGCATCAACCGCCTGGACCCGTGAACTCGCCCCGGCCCTAATGACTCTGCGGCCAAAGCCGCGCCACGCACGCCGTCCGTGCCTGGCGGTTCAGCCTCTGCCCACCGCCATCTGACCCAGCACACCCATAAACTGCCCCACGTCGTCAAGGCGCTCCAGGTTCTCCAGCATCTCCAGCGCTCGTTCGGTGTCAGTTTCGGAAAGAGCGCGACGGAAGCAGTCGCGTACCTTTTCCAGGCGCTGGTCCCGGGACATGGGGTTGGCCACCGACCCGCGGAAGGCGGCGCATTCGGCGCTGACCGTAGTCCCGTCTTTGAGCAAAGCGGTGGCGAGGGTGGCGCCCGATTCGGGGCCTTCCGGTTCCACGCGGATGCGACCCAGCATTGCCTCCATGTCCGGGGAGAAGCGGCGGGCGTCGGTGAAAGTGTCGATACCCACCTGCCCGTCCAGCAGGGCGGCGGCGGCGCAGTATTCCACGCTGAACTTGCCGTCCAGTCCGCTGCGAGGCGCCGGCCCCGAATGGCCCCGTCCCCGGCGGTGCAGGGTCGCCTGGTCGATGTCGTCGGGGTCAAGGCCGTGCTGCTCGCGCAGGTTCAGCGCCGCCTCGATGGCGTTCTGCATATAGACCTGGGCGGGGAACCGCTTGATGTCAAAGCCCGGGTCGAGCAGCCGCCACGACGCGCCCAGGCCGCCGGTGGCCGTGTCCCAGTTGAAGTTGCCCCCGAACAGGGCAGCCGCATAACCCACGGGAGATTCCAGCGCCTCGCCGCTGGCGGTGTAGCCCATGCCGGCCAGGATGCCCGCCTCGGCGCCCATGCGGGCGGCGTTGCCCGGGTGGGTGGACTTGACCATGGTGCCCGTGTTGGCGGTGAGGCCGCCGGTGCGAGAGGCGGCAATGCCCAGAGCCATCAGGGTTTGCTCGGCGTCCAGGCCCAGGGTCTTGGCTGCTGCTGCCGCGCCGCCCAGGGGCCCCACCAAGCCCGGCGGGTGATAGGCGGGAGCGGTGGCCGGCGCTGAAGCGGCACGCAACCGCCCTTGAATTTCCCAGCCCAACACGTAGGCGGTGATGACCCGCTCGCCCGGGGCGTGGTGGTGTTCCGCCAGCGCCAAGGCCGCCGGCAGACAGGATGAGGTGCCGTGGGTGGGCGGAAACCCCTGGATCTCGTAGTCCAGGCAGTGGCCGAAGACCCCGTTGGCGAAGGCGGCGGCCGGCGGGTTGGTCTGGTATCCCCAACCTACCACCGAGGCCTGGGACGAGCCGCCGGCGTCCCGCACGTAGCGGCCGATGATGTCGGCCAGTTCCTGGACCGAACCGGCGACCATGTTGGCCACCCCGTCCAGGATGGCGATTTTGGCCGCTTCCACTACGGGAGGCGGCAGGTTTGCAAAGTCGGTGTCGGCAATAAACTGGGCCAGGGTTCGGGTTGCGCTCATGGGTTACCTACCTCACCGGTTGTTGGGCTAACGTCAAAGCAGAAAGCGTTGCTAATATACAACGACAATCGGCAGCTCACGCATACCCACTTTATCATTGCGACCCCGTACTCGATGCGGGGATTGGCAATCTCGTCGTCATGCCCACTTTGTCACCGCGACCCCATACTCGATGCGCAGCGTGGCAATCTCGTCGTCATGCCCACTTTGTCACCGCGACCCCATACTCGATGCGCAGCGTGGCAATCTCGTCGCCATGCCCACTTTGTCACCGCGACCCCATACTCGATGCGCAGCGTGGCAATCTCGTCGCCATGCCCACTTTGTCATCGCGACCCCAGCGTGGCAATCCCGCTCCCGCTCCCTCTCCCTCGATGGGAGAGGGCTAGGGTCAGGGTGAAAATCCTATCCCCATCCTGTCTATCCTGCCCATCCATGCCAATTACTCTACGTAGCATTGAGACGTAACACAAATTGGGAGCGGGTTGGGGTGCAAATCCTATCCGCATCCTGCCTATCCTGTCCATCCATGCCAATTACTCCGCACAGCATTGAAACGTAACCCAAATTGGGTACGCTTGACTGACACCCACCCCTTGACCCCTCCCATTGCACCCCTCTAACATCAATCGTGTCAGGCAAATCTACCAGTTCGAACATCCCAATCGGAGCAGGGGCCGAGTTCTTACGGCCAACCCCGTCAGCAAAAATCACAACACGTCGGGTCTCGGGTGTCGCAGATTCATTCCACTGCGCTGCCGAGCCTGTACAGCGGCGACAGCCCAGCGCCTCGTCTCGCGCAGTCCTCGTGGCTGCCCACTAACGGCGGAAAAGTAAGCCTAAATACGTTGTGTACCCCGGCCGTACGCTGACCCGGAACTCGCGCCCCTGCTCCGCAAACCACCAACCCACCGCCTGACCACCACCAACCGCATCGCCTGACCGCCACCAACCACCAACCGCGCCGCCTGAACCAAAGGAGCCGCCATCCCCAACCGAAACCCCGCTCATCCTGAACCCGTCGCAGGATCATCCCAATCCTGCCCATCCTTTCCTACCCATCCTTGTTGGATTCGGCTCCCCCTCTACCTGGAATGGGGGCTATAATGCCGCAATACGAGTTTGGGGGTGTACCTATGGCTAAAATCAAGCACATTGCCATCACCTGCGAGGACCCGGATGCGGTGGCAAAGTTCTACAAGGCAGGCTTCGACCTCTTTGAAGTCGCCCGCAACGCCCGACAGATCCAGCTTTCCGACGGCGACATCAACCTGACCATCCTCAAGTGGAAGACCGATGAGGACGCCGACGTCGGCCCCAATGGCGAGAACTACAGCGGTATCCACCACATCGGATTCCAGGTCGACAGCCTGGAGGATACCGGCGCCAGGCTCCGGGACATTCACGGAGAGGAGATTGTCCGACGTGAAGTGGCCGGGGACGGCGCACCTCGCCCGCCTCGCGCCGAGGAGAAGTGGTCTGGTCCCAACGGGCAGGTTCTGGATATATCGGAACCGGGGTGGCTCTTCAAATTGCCCTTGGATTAGGGCCTTTTGACATTCGAGCCTGATGACGGAGGAGACTGCAACGATGTCGTACAACGAACACCCGTCAACCCATACATTGGCATTCGATGGCGACATAACTCGGCGCGGGTTTTGGTTGTACGTTTGGCGTATCAAATATGGGGGCGACAAAGAGGTTCTGTACGTTGGCAGAACCGGTGACAGTTCGTCGTTGAATGCCGGCGCGCCGTACGCACGCATGGGGCAACACCTAGACCCGAAAAGCCGTGGCAACTCGATTTACACGAAACTTCAAGAGCACAAGATCAATCCGCAGTGTTGCAAGTTTGAGATGATCGCCCACGGACCTCTGTTATTTGAACCTCCACACAAACACACACCCAACGACAAAGATAAAGAGGAGTTCAGGAACATGAGGGATATAATGGCGGCGTTGGAACAGGGCCTTGCCGAAGCCCTGCGGCGCGGGGAATACTGCGTACTGAATACCGTCCGAAATCTGAAACCTCTCTGTTGGCAGTGCTGGGTGCGCGTGCATCAAGCCTTCCAGAAGCATTTTGACCAGATTGCGCTTGCCCCGCGACCAACAACAGAGAAGGACCATTCCTGCACCTACCATCGCGGAAATTGACGTAGGAGAGTACCGGAGAACCTATTAAACCGCCCGAAATCGCAATTTTGGTGCTCGACCTGAATGTAGACACGCCCCAGGAACCTACCATTTCCATTCATCCGGCAGAGTGGCCCAGGGTCGGTTGAGGGTCGCGCCGCCATCAACCTTAGGGAGGCGAATATTATGGAAGCAACTTGCGTTACCCACATCGGAATCTGTGTAAGTGACATGGACCAATCTCTGGCATTCTATCGGGACATACTGGGAATGACGGTTCTGGGCGACCGCATGACCGACCCCACCGAAGGGGGCCGCCTGCACAACTATCAGCGCCAGCGCCAGGCCCGCCGCTGGGTCAGCCTTGCCTACGGAGCTGGGGCCACACCCACGCTGACCCTCACCAGCCACCCCGGCGATGATCCCGATGGGCAACCCATCAAACTGGACATGGTCGGCATCAGCCATATCTCCTTCGGAGTCGCCAACGTGAAGGCGCTGACCGAGGAACTGCTCAACAAAGGCGTCGAACTGGCTGGCCCCATCGAGTCCTTTACCGGCCCCGATGGAGACATCCGCAGCATCTACGTCCACGACCCCGACGGCATCCTGGTCCAGTTCAATACTCCGTAGCAGCCGGTACGTCTTCCTTCGCCAATCAGCGAGCTCCTATATCCCGGATAGAGCCTGTGGACATATAGCGCAGACACCAGGCTGGAGCAATGCGCCGCAGACCGGATTGCACGGCCCGGCGCAGGGAGGCCATGGAGGCTTCGGGGACTTGCTGATGTGGCAGTCCCCAGCCCTCTCCCTTGATGGGAGAGGGCTGGGGTGAGGGTGAAAATCCCATCCGCATCCTGTCCATCCATGCCAATTACTCTGCGTAGCATTTAGACGTAACACAAAGTGGGTACGCGCGCGAGCCCTGGCAGGGTTGTCATAAACTGGCGCGGGCGCGATAATGCCGCGCGTTTTGGCTCCCGCATTTAATCCCCCCCCCCCCCCCCCCGCGAATCAGGGTCTGGAACCCAGACTAGCACGTTTGGCTCGGCCGGCCGCCGTGGCCACGACTCGACCAAGTTCTACGCGGGACGGCTGTATGAGGGATTGCCCGCCGAACGGCGGGTCGATTATGTAGAGAATCCCCTGCCGCCGGGAGTCGCCAACTCCATATTTCCCCAATCGTCCACGCGCCGGATGCACCAGCTGCCCGATTGCAGCGTGCACCTGATGGTCACGTCGCCGCCCTACAACGTGGGCAAGGAATACGATGATGATCTAACGCTGGGGCAATACCGGGGATTCCTGCGTCGCGCGATGCGCCAGGTGTACCGGGTGCTGGTTCCCGGTGGGCGGGTCTGCTTCAACATCGCCAATCTGGGCCGCAGACCCTACCTGCCCTTGCACCGGTACATCATCGAGGACCTGCTGGCCCTCGGGTTTCTGATGCGGGGCGAGGTTATCTGGGACAAGGGGGCCAGCGCCGCTTCGTCGACGGCCTGGGGCAGCTGGAAATCGGCGGCTAACCCGACGCTGCGGGACGTGCACGAATACATCCTGGTGTTGTCCAAGGATACGTACCGTCGCCCGAAACTGGAGGGCCGGGAATCCACCATCAACAAGGAAGATTTTCTGGCGTGGACGAAAAGCGTGTGGCAGTTCCCGGCGGAGTCGACGCGGCGGGTCGGTCATCCGGCGCCCTTCCCGGTGGAGTTGCCCCGCCGGTGCATCGAACTCTACACCTATAGTGACGAAGTGGTGCTGGACCCGTTCATGGGCAGCGGCACCACGGCCATCGCCGCGCTGCAATCAGGGCGGCGGTTCGTGGGGTATGAGGTATCGGAGGAGTATCGGAAGTTGGCCATGCGGCGGTTGTCGGGGGTGCCCAGCCTGTTCGCACAGGTTGGGCGCGGGGGTAGAGTTATTGCGGAGATGCGGGATGGCGACTACACGGCATAACCGCAAATACGCCGGGAGCGGGATGAATGGGCTTTCACTGTGGGATGTGAGCGTGGAGCAAGAGATTGTCGCGGCTAATGATTACTGGCTGTCGACGATATACTGCCCACAAGAGGATTGTGGTTATTCACAGCGCGCATTCTTTGGTCCGAAGTCCAAGAAGTGCCCGGATTGCAAATCTGGAAACCTCAAGGTCTCCGATTTTAACCATCGCAACAATCAGGTTTCGGACAAGACTGAGCGATTTGCTTTGGCGCTAATTCAGTCGGTAATCCAAAACTCAGACGACTTGAGAGGGAAGCATTTTGCCAAGCGGGGTGTAATTTGCCCGCAGCTCGGGTTCACCAATGGGAGCGCAGCAGACATAGCGATTTTGGATCAAGATTTACCTGAAGGACCCGTGCCGGCTAGTGCTATCGAATGTTTGTTCGAAGTGAAGATGTCGATTATCTGGAACTGGCGCAAAGATAACCTGTGCAGACCCACAAGTGATTACGATGGCCACGCTGGAAGGGCGAGCATACTCCGAACAGACAGCATTCTAAAAGCCGCTGGAAAGGCAGCCATAACCAGGGGTTACAGAGAAAGCTCACGCATTCCTTTTGTTGTTGTTGGGAATACGCCCCCTCCTAAAGCTTACCGCGATAAAATTGACAAAACGGTGAGCTCCGGAGTCATTCAGAAGTGGGTTTCGCTGACCCCTGAGCCGCTTATAGTGAACCCCAACCTACGGCCCTTAGAACCTGTCTACGATCTCTGAAATAGGTTAAGCTGAGACTATTATCAGGGGAGGGGTAATCATGTCTCATTCCTATCCCAGCGACATCAGCCGGGAGCAATTCGCCCGGATTCTGCCGACGTTGGAGTCGGCCCGACGCCGGACCAAGCCCCGCACCGTGGACTTGTATGACGTTTTCTGCGGCGTGCTGTACCTCTTGAAAAGCGGGTGCCAGTGGCGAATGCTGCCCGCGGACTTCCCCAATTGGCGTACTTGCTACAAGTATTTCCGGCAATGGAGCGAGCGGCCTGGCCCGGGTCAGGATTCCATTCTGGAGCAAGTCCTAAAAAAAATCGGTTGGCGCGGCCCGACAAAGCAATGGACGGAAAGAGCAGACCAGCTTCTGTATCGTGGACTCCCAGAGCGTCAAGAACACGGACACCGCTGGGCACAAGGGCTATGACGCAGGCAAGAAGGTGTCGGGAATCAAGCGTCATATCGCGGTGGACACGCAAGGATTGCCCCATGCGATACACGTGACTACCGCCGACGTTACCGACCGGGCCGGGGCTTTGGCGATGTTTGACCGGCGCCGAGACGGCCTCAGTCAAGTGCAGAACGTGCTGGTGGACGGGGGTTACACCGGAAAGCCCTTTGCCACTGCGGTGCAAGGCCTGTTGGGAGCCGCGGTGGAAGTGGTGAAACGCAACGAACTGCACACCTTCGTGGTGCTTCCAAAGCGATGGGTGGTGGAGCGGTCTTTCGCCTGGCTGGAAAAGTGCCGCCGACTCTGGAAGAACTGCGAAAGGAAGCTCAATACCAGCCTGCAAATGGTGGTGCTTGCCTTCACGGTGCTAATCCTAAAAAGATTGTAAACAGGCTCTTAGAACGTAATCCGAAGCGCACCGCTGGGAACGGCTTTTTGAGGATCGACGGTATCCCGGAGATAGAAGATTTAGTTAAGATGCTGCTTGATAGGCGATGGCTTTACGTAGGCGATATGCTAGATCCCGCGAAAGCAGGTCAAATTATCAAATCGTTGGACTTGAACCGGACTCCCGAAGAGATTGGCCGCGATTTCTTGCTGCGATTACCTGAGGCAGGCATATCTAGTGTGATATAGACAGACTGGCCGCACGACTGGGCATTGTAAGAGATTGCCACGCTACGCTCGCAATGACAGTCGCGGTGGATTGGGAGCGGACACGCCCTCACCCCAACCCCTCTCCCGGTGGGAGAGGGGCTTTTTTTGGTGGCTGCTTTGAGGGCGGGTCAATTTGCTCCATCTGCTACAATGCGGCCAATTGCTGCCTTTGCTGGCAGTGGCAGGAGGTGTGCGTTATGGATTTGGGTCTTTTTTATCAGATTCAGGTGCCCAAGCCCTGGGATGACCAGAGCGAGAGCCGAAAGTTCCAGGAGATGATGGAGCAGGTTTGCTTTGCGGAAGAGCAGGGCATGACCAGCGTCTGGTTTGTTGAGCATCATTTTCGGTCGGAGTGGTCGCACTCCAGCGCGCCGGATATTACGCTGGCGGCGTTGAGTCAGCGCACGACCAATATGCGGCTGGGCATTGCGGTGGTGCTGGCGCCGCTGCACCATCCGCTGAACGTGGCATCGCGCCTGGCCACGCTGGACGTTATCTCCGGCGGGCGCGTCGATTTTGGCATCGGTCGCTCCGGCTACCCTTATCAGATGCAGCCTTACGGCGCTGACTTGCCCGACGTGTCGGAGATGGTTGAGGAGTACCTGCAAATCATTCCGGGAGCTTGGACCGAGGAGATTTTCTCCTACGAAGGCAAGCACTACAACATCCCGCCGCGCGAGGTTATCCCCAAGCCGGTGCAAAAGCCGCACCCGCCGATCTGGCAGGCGGTGAGCCAGGAATCGACCGCCGAGAAGGTGGGACGCCAGGGGCTGGGTTGCCTGGCGCAGACCAGCATTGGGTTGGAGCGCGCTGAGGCGTTAATCAAGATTTACCGCGATGCCATCAAGAACCCCGAGCCAGCTACCAAAGTGGTGCATCCGCGGGTGGCGGGCAACACCGTCGCCATGTGCATGGAGAACCGCTCCCGAGCGTTTGAGCGCGGCGAAGCCATCATTGACTGGTATCGGGTGCAGCAGCGCATCCGCGATTCATACGTGTGGCAGGGTTATGACCCGGCCAGGGTGCCGGACGATTATCAGTTCCACTACCAGAGGGCTGTGCAGGCTGATACCGCCCGCGCCGACGAGGTTACGTCCCGCTCTCTGATCGAAGACGGCGGCCGCTTCTGCATCGGCAACCCGGACGATTGCATCGAATATATCGAAAGCTATGAGCGGATGGGCGTGGACGAAATCATGCCGCTGTTCCAGGTTGGGCCGGTGAGCCACGAGGAGGTGATGGAATCGTTGCGCCTGTTCGGCAAGTACATCGTTCCGCACTTCAAGGACAAGGCGCGCAAAGAGGCGCTGGCCGCCGACAACTGATTCTCAAATCGGTCAGGACTGAAGACGAAGCAACCCCCGCTGCACTGGTCAGCGGGGGTTACTGCTTTGAATAGTTGGACAATTGAAACGGCGCCGGGACGATGGCGAATGCCGGCCCTGCGCCGGTCGTTAACGCCTGAGGTGTGCAGCCGATGACTAGCGTCGGTATTCACCGCCGCTGTTGTCGCCATTGCTGTAACCGTTACTGTTACCATACTGTTGCTCGACGGTGGCGCGGGAGTGTCGTCGCTCTTCGTCGCGTTGAGCGCGGCGTTCGTGCCCGCGAGAGCGGTAGCTGTACTGATCGATATGCGTGTTGGAATCACCGTTCTGAGGCAGGAAGTGTCCGGTGCCGAAGCCGATTTTCAGCAGGTCATCGCCGTTTTCGCCAAACCGGGGCAGGTCGTCAGCCTTGCCCATAATCCGCTCAATGCTGGGGATGCCAGTGTTGCGCAACGGGTAAACCATGCTGACAAACATATGATGGTCGCTGTTGTTGATTGGGAACCGGGCCGGCGCGAAGGAATAGGTCAGATTGGGGAATGCCTCCTGGAAGCCTTCCCGGTCCAGCTGGTCCTGCACGTCGGATGCGATGTCTTTGATGCCTTCGCTGTTGGCGGGCAAACTGACCACCATGCGAATGACTGACTCGTCCTCAATCGGGTCATGGTCGGACAGTTGCAGGTCTCGGCGTTTGCCGTCAACCATTTCCCACAGAGCCGTTTTGATTTGCCAGGTGATCTGGTTGTCCCGGCCCTTGATGACGGCCATTTCCCGGTTACCCACGAAGGGGATCCGGAAGCGGCCACGGGGCTGCGAGACTTCGGCGACATCGACGCGCCGGCTCAGAACCCGCATACCCAACCATCCGTTGGAATACTGGCCAAAGCTCGCGACCGTTTCGGCCAGAGAGCCGCTATCGGTTTGATGCGCCATTGCCGACTCAATGGAAGACAGGCCGATAGCCAGCTTGTCGTCCAGCGTGGTGTAGTTGCGTGACATTGCATTGTCGGTGAGCAAAGCTGGGTGGCTGTTTTCCAGGGCGCCGGTTTTGGGGTTCAGCTGGCTCATCGTGTCTTCGTAAGCGCCCCACGTTTCCCGCCGCATATTTTCTTCCAGCGCGTGTTCCCGGGGCAACAGCACGATCGGCAGGAACAAGGCTTCGGGGAACTGGTCAACGAGTTTTTTGTGGAGCAGGCCACCGAGTTTGGCGTGTCCGCCGAACCCGAGCCACTCGATGATGATTTGCGGGGGAGCGCTGATGACCTCTGAGCGCTGCGCCGCCAAGTCTACCATGCGATCCAGATCACGGTCGATGAGGCCGTAAAAATCTTTGTACGCGTTGGGGTCACGGAGGAACCCATCTACCTTGGGGAAAAACTCAGGGAGAATGACGGGTAGATCGCCACCCCGGGGGACGCGGCGCATCTGGTCTACAGAGGACTCAATGTCCGCAACCGTGGCCTGGTTGCAGTCGTAAATGAACATACCCTGGATTCGATTGAGCACACCGGCCTGACCCATGCGTTTGGCCCAGTTCCAGCTACGCTTGTAGCCGGCGGTTCCGACGGCTACCGACAGGATCGGTGCGGGAGTGCCGCCATCATAGCGGTCATCGCCCGGCGCCACCGGATGGACTCCTTCTCTCTTGACTCTGAAAGTTCGTGCTTTTGGTGGCATGGCTACTCTTTTAACCTCCTACCGATACTAAAAGCGATTGGGACCTGCCGGAGGTAGATGCCTTCCTGGACATCAAGACCCGCAACTTCTGGCGTCCCGCGTGAAAGACATTTTAGGGACAGTTGAGAATATGGCTCTCCAATCTAGTCGCTATCGTTAGAATACAGACATTCTTGTTGTCGATTGTACGCTAGCATAACAGAGTGGTTTCGGGATTGTCAAACAGCGGAATTTGCAGATTATTAGAAATTTTTGAAAAAAAATACCGCAATTGTGTTTCGGTTAGACTTACTGCGCCAATATTTGTCTGCATTTGCGTTAGTGGACATAATGTGCGGCATTGTGCATCAGGTACGGGGAGGCTAACCCGGCTGGCCGGTTGTTCCGTCCGGCGCTACACCGGCAGGGGCCAGGGGCGTTGCGTAGTCAGCGCCTTCCAGATGATAGTAGGAACCGAAGCCAGTCTCGTGCGCCGCTGACTGCCGCCGCTCGTTGGGTTGGCGGTCGGGGTGCATGATGTCCATCACCGGGCCCAATTCACCACGGATCGGATACATACGGGTTACATGGACGTAAGGGGCTTTCCTGAGCCCCTCCGTGAATCGCGCAGTGTTGAATGCGACATCCATGTTGGGGTATTGGGAGAACAGCGCGCTCTGCTCCAATACTTCAGCTGTCTCGGAGGCAATGGGTTCAAGGCCGTCGGGGTGAATGGGCAGCGATACCACCACCTGCTGGGGCGCGTTGATGGCGTGATTGACTCCCACCGCCATTTGAGAGGCCGGGTCCAGCGTTGCCCAGATTGCGTGGGCGAGCGACATGGGCATTTCATCGTCGGGACCCAGCGCGGCAAATTCCTGCCACCAGGGAGGCATTCTTGACCACTTGAATTTCTTGATGATTGGCATACGCCGTTTGACCACCGCCATACCCAGCCAACCGCCCGAAGAGGGGATCAGGCGCCGATAAGCGGAGGCCAACGGGCTTTCCACGGTGTCGTCTTCTTCAAACTCGGCAAATTCAACGCCGGCCAGGCCGGTGGCCAGCCGAATGTCATCATCGCCGGCGCTGTTGGCCGATTGGGTGGTAACCAGGCAGTTGGAGCCTTGCAACAGGTTCTCGTATTGCTCCCAGATGTAGCGCCGGGTCCACTCTTCGCACACATGGTCGGTGGGCAACATCATCACGGGCAGAATCACCGAGGATGGGAACGTATCCCGCAACTTTTCGTGGAGATGAGCGCCCAGGACGGAGTGGCCGGCGAACCCCATAAACTCGATGATTACGGCGGGAGAGCGGCCGGCGCGATCAGACTGGGCCATAACCTGCCCCACCACATTGTCGATGTCCCGCTGGAATGGGCCGCTGTACTCCTGGAACTGCTGCGGGTCTCGCATAAAGCCGTTGGGCAACGGGACGTAGCTGGGAAACACGATCCGGACGCCGCCGCTGCCGCCGCGCGTGCGTCCCAGGAACTTCCCAAGGTATTTTCCGATGTGGCTGATCGTAGTCTCGTTGCAGTCGTAGAACACCGCGCTCTGGATGCGGTTGACCGCGGACAACTCGGCCATGCGCTGCAGGAACAGCAACGCCCGTTTGCCGCCGGCCGTACCCACGCCCACCACGACGATGTTGGGCATACTGGCCTGGTCGCGGCGTTCCGCCGTGCGCAACAGGCTACGGCTACGGCTGCGAGTTCTGACAAATAGTGTAGACATATCAGGTCGGTTGACGGGCGGTTCGGACGAGTCGCGGAACGATTTGCGACGACCGGCAAACCGGCGTTATCGGGTATTATCCCATGTTACCCGTCTGGGTAAATGCAACCCAACCAACGCCGGTACGGATTTCAACCAAACCCGCCGATCAGCCGTTGGGTTTCAGGAAAGCCAGCACGGCGTCTACGAAGCCTTCCGGGTCCTCAATCTGCGGGATGTGGCCCACCCCGGGCATGATGTGCTTGCGGGCCCGCACGATGTTGTTGTGTAGCAGCTCCTCGCCTTCCCGCAGCCGGTCCAGCTCGCCGTAGAGCACCAGGGTTTCGCGCGCCGTGATCCGCGGCAAACGCGACATGATGTCGTACCAGGCCAACGATTCGTGCAGCTTTTTGACCCAGGCGCCGGCCTGTGCGCGGGTGCCGTTGTTGGCTTCCACCCATTCCGGCCGTGGCTCGGCGAAGGTGGTGGCCTCTTTCAGTTCTGCGGCGGTGCGCGGTATCGGCATACCGTCGTCGTCATAGCCGGATGCGGCGTCGGCGATCCGCTGTTTGGCGGTGTAGGCGTCCCAAACCGGAGGGCCGACCAGCACCAGTTTGTCCAGACGGTCCGGGTAGGTGGCGGCCATCTCGGTAGCCAGGACTGCGCCCACCGAGTTGCCGACGTAGTGGCCCCGGTGGATGTTCAGCACCTGACAGGCATCGTCCAGGGCCTGGGCGTAGTCGGGAATGTTGAAGTGTCGGGAGGGCTGGTCGGATTCGCCGTGGCCGAGCATATCAAAGGCGTAGCAGGTGTAGTGCTGGCTGAAGGCGTCAATCACGCTGCTCCACGCCCAGGTGGAAGTGCCCAATGGGTGCAGCATCACCAGGGGGTAACCGGCGCCCTGTTTCACGAAGTGCATATTGCCTTCGCGGGTTTCAACGGAATCGGTAAGGTCGCGTCGCACGAACATGGCGGTGGCCTCCTTTGTTTCATCAAACGCATCTGCGGGCAAACGCGTCGGTAGTCCTACGCACGGCTGGCTGTTTCGTTTCCGGTTGGGTTCGGCCCCCGGTGTTGGCCAGTTGCTGCAATGCTAACGACGGCCCCGTACAATGTCAATTGCGGCCATCCGACTACCACCGGTGCTTTACTGCCGCCGGTTAAATTGCCGGCAATAAAATTGTGATGACGTCTTTGTTTCGACCGACACACCTTTAACCAACATACCTTGAGGGGAAACAGCGAGATGGGAATTCTGACTGACGATATGAAGCGAACGATTGCGGAACAGCGGTTGATATTTGCCGCCACCGTTTGCCCGGACGGGACGCCGAACCTGTCGCCCAAGGGGACGGCGATGGTTTGGGACGACGACCACGTGCTGTTTACCGACCTGGCGTCGCCCGGAACGATGGGAAATTTGGAGCGCAACCCGGCCATCGAGCTGAACGTGGTGGATGTGTTTTTACGCAAGGGCTACCGATTCAAGGGAACCGCTTCGGTCCACGTCAGGGGCGATGTGTTCGATGCGGCGGTGCAGCGGATGCGAACCGGGCCGGCGTCGGTGCAGGGTTTGGCGGATCGGGTGCGCGGGGTGGCGCTAGTGCGGGTCGAAACGGCGCAGGCGGGTTCCGTTTGAAATTAGATGGTGCCCCAAATTAGGGGCGAGCGCTCAACCCAAGCGCGGCAAACGGCGGCAAAAAGGCAATCATGTTTGAACCAAATTCGCTTGACATTTACTTGGCGGGAATAATATCCGGCGCAGCAATGTACTGGATAGGACTTAAGTTGGGAGAGCCTTATGTATCATGGCGAAACCGACGGCGAGGCCGAAGCACACCCAAAACGCAATCCCCGCATACTGATCCTCGTACTTCCGCCACACTACCAATGTCGGAACCGCAAGAAGAGCAGCGATAACCGCGATCACAAGTGCTACGTTTGAAGCCATTCGGTTCTCCTGAAACTCCCGTCGGGCCGTCGCCAAACTGCCCCGGCGGGAGTTTCATATTCTGGGATTATCCTACGCCAGTAACCGACGGGTCTGGCGCACCGTCCAGCGGACGGCCAACCCTCCTTGACATGCAGCGCATCCCCACACGGCCAGCGACACGCTTCCGAGCCAGCACAGCGCCCACAGCGGAGCGGCACCTTCCATGCCTCCGGTAAGTCCGTAGGCCAGCACTCCGCCCGCGCTCCATGCCAGCGTCAGAACGATAACGGCTTTGCGCCACGCTGCGGCAAAGACAACGGCGACCCTGGGGGCGCACCGTCTCCACCATGCAGAAACCCAGCACTCCCCAACCTGGCGGAGTAAGCCAATCAGATAGACCGTCAGCAGCAGCAGGCCACCGCCGATATATTCGGCGGATATTGATTCCAACATGAGCAACCCTCCTCAGGGTCGGCGTGATACGCCCGAAAGAGGGTTGCAAGAGGCCGGCACCGCTGATAGAATCAGTGGCGTATCAACATAGTCAGCCCTCTTTTGGGCCGGAAATTTTCGCCGTCGCCCCGCTGTTCAAGCAGCGGGGTTTGGCGTTTAATTGGTTCAAGTCATAGTAGGTTCCTCTCGGTGGGATGCACGATATAGTATCAGGCTTGCGGCCAGCCGGGAACGGTTTTGCGCCGGTTCCTGGCTGTCTGCTCGTAACTCATGCCCACGCCAATGACCCAAGCAGCGACGTAACTGACGAGCAGGGCAAGGAGCGCGGGGAAGAAGCCGGCGAGCAGGTAGATAGCAAAGCCGGCGGCGTGAATGATGATGCCCGCCAAGACAATGGCGGGCACGATGCGGGTAATGGCGTAACGCTGTGCGGGGGACATTGGAACCTCCCTCCACGAGTAGGATAGGGCTACTTGTGAGAGTTAACCGTTCCCGCCAACGCCAAAGCGCAAGCCGTCGCAGAGAGAGGCACGATGCCTCTATCCATCAACCGACTTGCGCTGTATCTGCGGCGTCCGCTCCCCGGACACGCCCCCGCTGGCAATAACGGTAGAACTCTCACGCCAGCAATGCTATCATAGGCCATCATCTAATTTCAAACGGAACCGCGCAGGCGTTGGTATCGCCGGGATACTGGGGAGGCGCCACCGAAGGGGCGATGCGCCGCGACTGGGAAACTTATTGGGCCGGTGCCGCCGCCGCCTATCACGGAACCGCAGCGGGCCAGGTTAGCGATTGACCCGGTGGGCCTGGGAAACAAAAAACTGCCCAGGGACTAATTCCCCGGCAATTGTCGCGTGGGTTATTGGGCCGGGTTTGCTGCCGGCTAGTCAGCAGCCTGCGGAACGGCCGAGTCCTGCGCCGGCGGGGCAACCGTCGGCTGCTGGTTTGCCTTGCGCTGGATAAAGTACCTGGGAACTATCACCCAAAGCGTGAAAAGTCCGACGAAGGCGGCGGCGGCGGCAATGGCTATCATTTGTCTCTATCTCCAGTGTAATCGTGATGATTGAGCCCGTTTTCGATGCCCGTTTTCAATGCCGGTATTCTGGCAGTACCGTGTTACGCAGATTTTGCACCGGCGTAACGGGTATGTAACGCGGCTGGTATTAGCAGTACGATTGCAAAGTTAGTAGCCCATTTCTGCTTGGCGCGGGGAACGTCCCCCTCACCCTAACCCTCTCCCACGAAGGGGAGAGGGGGCTTTGCAATCGTCCTAGTGGTATTAGTGGCTGTTATTGACGGAACCTGGACTGGGGAATCGGAATGCAAAAGGCCCGAGGGTTGCGCCTCGGGCCGGATACTCGGTGGTTGCTTTCAGGCAGGTTAGTCGGCGGCCTGGGGAGCGAACTCTTCGTGCTGCATCGCGACCACGACGGACTTTTGGCTTTCTTTACGATTCAGGATGAAGCGGGGGAGCACAACCCAAAGGGCGAAAAGTCCTACGAAAGCGGCGGCGGCGGCGATGGCTATCATTTCAATCTTTCTCCGGCAATGCTGATTAGGGCGGATCCCCTGGTTACATTACGGAGTATGCGCCCGGTTTGTTACGCGCATTTTGCGCCAATGTTACATCCGTGTAACCAATCGCGGGATTTGGGGGCGAGGGCGCGCCCGCCTGGCGAGGGAGATTGATGCCGGGGGAACCCATCACGCGTACCCACTTTAATCTGTCATTGAGAGGGGCATAGCGACGTGGCAATCTAGATGAGGTTGAACACACGTCGGTGAACCGCCCTTGCTACGACGACGAGATTGCCACGCTACGCTCGCAATGACAAAGTTGGGTACGCCTGAGGGGGGAGTCCTCATCCACGTAACATCCGTCGAGAGGGGATTATTGCCGAGGTTCCAGGCCCATCCACCAGTGGCGGCCCTTGCCGCGACGTTTGCGCTGATAACCGCCGGCAGTCAATTCCAGGCCGAACTTGCGCTGACTGACGGCCAGATACCCGTTGTCCAGGCACCAGCTGGCGTAGCAGGTATAGAGGTCGCTGGCCAGCGACATTGCCTTGCCGCCGGTGAAGCAGGCGTTGATGACGAACGCGGCGACCGGCCCGTCCTCAGTAGCCTGGGGTGCAATGCCGATGGGTGGTTCGGGTCTGCCCACCGGCGCAATCCAACCGGAATCCGCATCGTTCCCCGAAGCTCGGTTGCCGGCCGCCGCAGCTCGGTTACCGGCGCGGCGCAATCGACCTGAGCCGCTGCCGTAGCCGGGTGCGATGCTGGCGGGCCCGGCGGTCGCAACTTCCAATGCTGGCTGATTGGCCAAAGCCCCCACCGGCCCGTATCCGGCCGGATATGGGCCGGCCGGCGCCGTGTCGGCAGTTGCGCCGGGTTCGGCGCCGTCCAGCCGCTGGGCCAGGTAAAGCGTAAGATCGAGGTAATGAGGCAACCCACCGAAGTGCTCCCAACGCACTTCCTGCCCGTCCAGATCGGTCGCATCGAGGGTGAAGTCCAGCGTCGGGGAGGTGTGCAGCCGGCGGTATTCCAGGGGGACGCGCCAAACGGGGGCAATCAGGTCTTGCTCGACTGCGCTGGCCAGGAGGTAAATGGCAGCGCGGGCAACCCGCAGGTCGGCGTCCGGGTCGTCCTGGCCCGGTGTGCCCGGGAAAGCGGCTTCCAGTTCACGGTGGGTTTGCAACGCGGACAGGGCGAACGAGCCGCGAATCTGGTTGCCGACACATCTCACCAGGGCGGCGTTGTCGGACAATTCCAGGGGGGCGTAGGCGTCCACCACGTCCCCGTTGGGCAGGTACAGATTGGCGCTCTGGGTAACGAAGGAGGTGGTAATCAGCCCCTGGTGGGAAGCGGCGAACAGCGCCATGGCCAGGCAAAGATTTTCCCTGGCCAGACGAATACGGTCCCCCGGTGTGAGAGCCGGGGTTGACGGAGGTGGTTGAGTCACCTGAACCGCCCTCACCCTGCCCCTCTCCCCTTGGGAGAGCTGACCAGGGTATGTATTGGCTGTTTTGCAGGGGTTTTTCACCCTCACCCTAACCCTCTCCCATCAAGGGAGAAGGGACATTATAGAAGTTACATACCCTGGTCAGGGGATAGTTTCCTGCTAGGAGTTGATGTCCATTACGACTTTGATGATTCCATCCTCCCGCTGCTCGTACATATCGTAGGCTTTTTGCACATCGGAGAAACCGATGCGGTGGGTGATGAGTTCGGCGGGGTCGGCCCAGCCGCGGGCGCGCAGGTCAACCATGTCCTGAATCTGACTGATGGGGTCGCCGCTGCGGGCGCCGGTGGTGGGTGTAATGCGGGGCTGCTTGTCCATCCACAGGTTGTGCTCAATGGGCACCATGTGGTCGGTTTGTACGCCGAACACGATGACCTGTCCAAACTGGCGCACATGGCGGAAGCACTCGTTCAGCGAGTCGGGATAACCGGCGGCTTCCACGCAAACGTCCGGCCCGCGGCCCTTGGTTATTTCCATGACTGCTTCGTTAACGTCCTGCTGGTCCGGATTGATCCGGTGGGTGGAACCCATCTGCTTGGATTTTTCCAGGCGGTAGTCCAGCGGGTCCACGACGATGACGTTGCGTGCGCCCATGCGGGACAGAATCATGGTGAAGCTGAGACCGATGCTGCCCTGGCCGAAAATCAGGATGTTTTGCTGCAAGGGACTGCCAATCTGGCGGCAGGAGTACAGCACGGTGCCCGGAGGCTGGCACAGCACCCACTCGTCCAGGCCGCCGTATTCGGGCAGGACGGCGATGCGACCCGGCGCGGAAAGCACATATTCGCAGAGGCCGCCGGTGCCAGCGAAGGGGATGACGATGACCCGCTGGCCTTCGTGATACTCATCGGTCTTGCTGTCGACGATGACGCCGGCCAGTTCGTGGGCGCCGCGACAAGGAGGCAGAGGGTACTCGGATTCATCGAGCACCGGGCCGTAGGTATGGCGGATGTCGGAGCCGCAAACGCTGACGCGCTCCATCTTGACCAGCACCTGCCCATCGGCGGCGGTGGGGGTTTCGACTTCGGTGAATTCCCAACGCTTGGGGGCGACGAGTTGGGCTGCTTTCATAGTTGCGTTGCTCCTTGGTAAGGGATGACGGTGTAGCGGATGACGGATGTGGCAATCATAGTATGCTCAGGGGTTGGGGGCAAGGCGTTCAGTCGTCGCGGGGCCGCTGGCGGTGGTGGAACAGGTCGGCCAGTGGTATGGCCAGGCCGGGCAAGAGGGGAGTCGTTAATGTATCGTCAGCAGTGAGAACGGCCCGCTCCACATACTGGCTGGCCTGCAATTCCAACTGGGTGACGGTGTCGTTCCTGGGGTCGAGAATCCAGTATTCCGGGATGCTGGCCGCGGCGTAGAGCTGGCGTTTACGTACCAGATCGCGTTCCCGGTTGGTGGAGAGGATTTCGATCACGATGTCGGGTGGCCCTTCGGCATAGCCGTTGTTGAAGATGGCGACCCGCTCCCGCAAAATAAAGGCCAGGTCGGGAATCACGACGTGCCTGGGTTGACGAGACAGGATGACCACCAATTCGGAGTATACCTCTCCGGGAGGAACCGGGTAGGAGTCCAGAATGTTTTTGAAATGTCGCACCAGGTCGTCTTTGAAGAATTGGTGCAGGCGTCGCGGGCGCGGCATAACGATTAGTTCTCCGTCGTCCAGTTCCAGTTTGGGTTTGTCGTCGGTTTCCGGCAGATCGAGGAACTCATCGACGGACATACGCATTCCGGTACGGAGGATTGGTTTGGCGGTAGTCACGGCAGCCTCCGGTTACTCGTCGTCGCGGGGCCGCTGGCGGTGGTGGAACAGGTCGGCGAGCGGGATGGCCAGGCCGGGGAGCAGCGCCGTGGTCAAGGTATCACCAACCCCGAGGGTAGGACGCTCCACATACTCGCCACTTTGCAATTCCAGCGGGGTGACCGTGTCGTTCTGGTAGTCAAGAATCCAGTACTCGGGGACGCCAGCCTCAGCGTAAATTTGACGTTTGCGGACCAAATCGCGATTGCGGTCGGAGGAGAGGATTTCGATTACGATGTCGGGTGGCCCCTCCGCGTAACCACTGACAAAGATGTCCGTGTGCTCACGCAGGATGATGCACAGGTCGGGAATCAGGACGCGGCGAGGTTCGCGAGAGAGGACGGTTACTAACTCGAAGTACACTTCCGCCGGCGGTTCCGTGAAACTGTCCAGATAGTTCACAAAGTGAGTTCCCAGCTGAAGCGTAAGAAACTGGTGAACGCGTCGTGGTCGGGGCATAACGTAGAGTTCTCCGTCGTCCAGTTCCAGCCTGAGCTTGTCGTCGGTTTCCGGCAAATCGAGGAACTCATCGACGGACATACGCATTCCGGTACGGAGGATTGGTTTGGCGGTGGTCACGGCAGCCTCCGGTTATTCGTCGTCGCGGGGCCGCTGGCGGTGGTGGAACAGGTCGGCGAGCGGGATGGCCAAGCCGGGGAGCAGCACCGTGGTCAAGGTATCACCAACCCCGAGGGTAGGACGCTCCACATACTCGCCACTTTGCAATTCCAGCGGGGTGACCGTGTCGTTCTGGTAGTCAAGAATCCAGTACTCAGGGACGCCGGCCTCAGCGTAAATTTGACGTTTGCGGACCAAATCGCGATTGCGGTCGGAGGAGAGGATTTCGATTACGATGTCGGGTGGCCCCTCCGCGTAACCACTGACAAAGATGTCCGTGTGCTCACGCAGGAAGATGCACAGGTCGGGCACCAGGACGCGGCGAGGTTCCCGGGAGAGGACGGTTACTAACTCGATGTACACTTCCGCCGGCGGTTCCGTGAAACTGTTCAAGTAATTCTTGAAGTGCCACCCCAGCTCAAGCGTTAAAAACTGGTGAACGCGTCGTGGTCGGGGCATAACGTAGAGTTCTCCGTCGTCCAGTTCCAGCCTGAGTTTGTCGTCGGTTTCCGGCAAATCGAGGAACTCATCGACGGACATACGCATTCCGGTACGGAGGATTGGTTTGGCGGTGGTCATGGCGCTCTCACCCTCACCCTAACCCTCTCCCGTCAAGGGACAGGGGATCAGGCGTTGCTGCTCAGTGGACCGTGGAAGCGGGGCAGGATTTCTTCGCCGGCCTGTACCAGCTGCTCCATTGATTCGGTGCCGGAGCAGAGCGGGCGGATGACGAACTTGTACCCGCCGGCGTCAACGTACTGGTCGATGAAGTCGCCGATTTGTTCGGAGGTGCCGACGGCCGAATACTCAGTGAAGTGGGCATCGGGCCGCTGGCGGGTAACGAACTGCTCTGATTTTGCCTCGCCGGCGTGTTGGTCGTCGCAGATGTAGTAGCCAATCAGCACACCAACGTGGTCTTCTTCGATCTCGCGGTCGTACTGCTGGGCCGTCTCAAACACTATCTCGCGACCGGAGCGCACCTCTTCGGGCGTGGCGCTGGATACCAGCCAGCCGTCGCCAACGCGGCCGACGCGCCGGGCCGCCGCGGGACTGCGCCCGCCAATCCATACGGGCGGCGAGGGCTTCAGGAAGGTGCGCGGGGTTACGGTTACATTGTGGGTGGTGAAGAAATCGCCCTCGTGGGTCACGTATTCTTCCTGCCACAGGCGGCGCATCAGTTCGATGGCCTCGTCGGTGCGCCGGGCGCGGTCGGCCTTGGGCACACCGCAGGCTTCGTATTCGTCGGGGTCTTCCTGACCCAGGCCCACGGCCGGGAAGAACCTGCCTTGAGACAGCCAGTCCAGGGTCGCCACCTGCTTGGCCAGCACCACCGGGTTCCGCAGAGGCAGGGCCAGCACGCTGGTGCCAAACTTCAGGCGGTCGGAGTAGCCGGCGACCAGAGAGAGGGCCACGATGGGTTCCAGGCTGAAACGCTCGCTGCAAATGCGGTCGCTAAGCCAGATGGAGTCATACTCGTACTGGTCCCCCAACTCAACCAGTTCCCGCAGGAAGGTGGGGTCATCGCCCCCCTGTCCAAAGGCTCCGGGGACATATCCGATGGCAACGCTCATGATGGTTGGCCTCCTTGGGGGTTGTGGGGGGCTGTGGGTGGTTGCGCTGAGCGCCGCAATCAGTACGGGCAGGCTATTGACTACCGTATCGTGTACAACGCGCGGCTCGACGATGTAGTACTGGTGAATGAGAATATTCCGCATACCGATAATTTCCGACCAAGGAACCATAGGCAGAGAAGCGCGGGTTGCGTCGGTAAGTTTATTGGCGGCTTCGCCGACGACCGTTATTAGGTAGTTGAGAGCGAACTGCTGTGTCCGGTTGCTTACCAAGTCGGGCAGTGTAGCGTCGCCTGCAATGGCAATGGCTTCTGGGGCGTGATTGATAATATGGCCTATCCGTTCGGCTTCAGTTGGCGGGGGCCGTCTGGAATGTCGCTGTGTCACGGAAAATTTCCTCAAGGTCGGTGGGAAACTCTTTGGCAGAGAGTTCTATGTCCACCACACAGCCGAGGAGCTCTCCGAGTTCGTTGGCGACGCCGAGCGTTCCCCAGGATAAATTGGCATCCCAAGTAAATTCGGCCAGAAAATCAACGTCGGCAACGTTGATGATGCTATCCCGGCGGGGATGAGGAAAGCGGGCTAACCGCTTGATTTTGTGGCGGTGACAGAACTCAGCGATTTCCTCGCGTGGCAGCAGGACCTCCATATAGTCAGCACGGTCGTACTCGATCTCCTCTTCCCTGGGGGTGTTCCACAAGTACAAATCCCTGATATAGAGATGCAGGTCGGTGTTCAGGCCCAGAATCCGGCTGAATTCACTTTCCATTTTGGCCAGCGCGGACAATGACGGTGTGTCATTCCGGGTGAACTCAATCAGGAAAGCCACCTCGCTGTCGGCGTCCGGGCCGGTCCGGACGGGTTCGTAGAGCCAGGTAAGGCGGCGGACGCTGTGCTGCCGGCAGAAGGCGGCAATTGCATTCCGCTGGGCGGCGGTGGTTTCGCGGTTGCTCATGGTAGTTCCCCCGGCGCAAGATTGCGCTGACGGTATTGTAGCAAACGGCGTCGTGTAGGGAGCATTTGAAAAGGGCGTTTCGATCTCACCCCAGCCCTCTCCCATCGAGGGAGAGGGAGCTAGCGGAGAGGGAGTCAGCCGGATATTGGCTCCAGGCCGGCTTCGGCGCGGGCGTCGTTGATGTGGTCGAGGACGCGCATCCGGAGGGGCGGCAGTTCGTAGCCGAGGTCGGCCATCATGCGGCTGTTGTCCACCAGGTACACGTGCGGCACCGGGCGGTCGCCGGTGCGGATACTGGCGTCGGGGATGTAGGAGCGGACTATATCGGCCACGTCGGCGATGGTGGCCAGTTCGCCGCCGCTGATGTAGGTGTGATGGCTCAGGTTGTCGGCGAGGGCGACGCGGACGAAAATCTCGGCGGCATCCTCGGTATGGATCATGGGCGACGCCTCTTGAGGATCGAAATCCATCTCCACGGCCTGGCCAATTGCGGGCAGCGACATCATCAGGCCGCCAATCATGCCAGTCATGCCGGTGACGCGCCCGTGTCCGAACACCGTGCAGATGCGGACGCCGCGGATGTCGAGGCCGTGCAGGGTGCGGTAGCGGGCGGCGGCAAAGTCGTTGACCGCCTTGGTCATGCCGTACACGTTGATGGGCGCGGCCAGATCGTCCTCGGTGAGTGGTCGGTCCCCGAAGGTGTCCTGCACGCCGTAGACGGCGATGCTGCTGGCGTAGACCACGCGCTGGATATTGCCCCACCGGGCGGCCTCGAAGACGTTGTTGGTGCCGTCGATGTTGACGGCCATGCCCGTGGCCGGACGGTCCTCGGTGTCCGGCGGCAGCAGCGCCGCCATGTGGATGATGCGGTCAACGTTATGGCGATTGATGGCTTCCAGCAGGTGATCCAGGCGGGTGATGTCGCCGCGGTACATGGAAATCCGGTCCAGCAGGGGCTGCAGGTTGGCTCGAGGTGGCGCCAGGTCGAAACAGAGCACTTCCTGGCCGCGCTCCACCAGCTTGCGAATAATGCGGTTGCCAATGAACCCGGTGCCGCCGGTTACCATTACAGTCATAGCCAAGCCTCCAACGTCGCGCCCGCCGATGCGGCGACGCGGCCACATATTGGGTGGGAGAAAGAATCCCCAGCATCATACCCAGCGGGGGCGGAGGGCGCAAGAAAAAGGTTTTTACGGGAGATGAGTAAGAGGGCAACGCTTTCGTCTTTTCAACAGTGCGCCCTGATGACGTAGGTCAGAGCGCACTGTTTCGCATCTGGCTAGGCCGCCGCCGCTTCGCTCGCTTCAGAGTTAAGGATCTCTGCCAACCGCTCCTGGATATGCCGCCACTCTCTCTGGACAAGTTCCTGCACCATCGTCTGGTACCGGTTGCTACCAGAAAACCAGTCACTGTTGTGCTGAATTACTCGGTCACGATACCCATACCCTAGCCCCCATTCGTTTTCGCATCGACCCCAGAGTCCCGCATCCGGTTTCAAGTACTGGATGTAGATTCTCTTTCCAAGCAGTTCGCTCCGTAGCAAGAGAGATTCGGTCCCGTCCTCCAGAACGCGAATGGCTTGCCGCACTAGACCAAAGGCCGGCTCTAGTTCAACATCTTGGAGCAGATTCGTGGTAACCGCCTTGAATTCGTCCAGTTTGGGAACCACGGCCCTGGCAGCCATGACTCGCGCGCCGTATCCCAGCTGGGATGAGTAATTGAGGTTGTGCCACTCCCCTTGACGCCGCACGCTTGCTCTCACAGAGCTTGCGTAAGCCCTGCTTATTGCAGTGGTAAGGCTGTTCTCCAATCGCGTAGTGAGGTTGCCCATTTCTTGGTTGTGCTCCAGCCAAACTGACATTCGATGGACCGCCAGTTGATAGGCTTCCTGCTCTTGCGCCTCCTCAAAGTTTTCTAACAAGTCTGTTGCACCATTTATTACTTCCTTAAGCCTTGTTCGGTGCACATCCCTGACGCCCTCTACCAACCGCAGCAAAAAATCGGTGAGGGGTTGAGGGTCATCTTCGCGAGCATTGAAAAACTCCATGCCTGCGTAGGGAAGGCCTCGCGATTCCAATATCGATTCCACCTGCGCGCCTTTAAGTTCGTACCCGTCAGCTGCGTTGTCTGCCAGTATTCCTTGGTCATCTTTAACTGCCAGTGCATCATCGTTATGCGGCAGTACCAAAACCGCCGCGTGGATTCCCACGTCCGCAAAGCCACCATCTACCGCCCGGCGCAACAGACTCTGTACATCGGTTGCAGGCGCCTGTTTAAAGGAGGAGCAAAGCACCACTACCGCATTGCGGTCGTTGAAATGCGCTTCCAAGTCTGCACGTTCCGCCGTGGCGTTGATGCCCTTGGTGTCCACTAGGCAAACTGACAGCTCTTCCTCACCAAGGATTTTCTTCGGCACTACGATATCGATGCGTGTAGGCAGAGAAAATTCAGGGTGCCGGCCATTGTTCAGTTGCTCAAAGGTTTCCTTCAGCCATAGCATCGGTTCTTTCCCGGAAATTTCGGGATATGAGAGTCTGCGTTCTGCCCGTTCATGCGGACGGATCCGGGACAGAATTTCGCCGGCTAGAGTGTTCGGGTCGGGAAACTCCTTGGCCAACCCCTCGGCTGGATCGATACGTTCACGCTTGCCATCAGGCAAGCGCCTAGTGCTGCGCGTAAGGCCACTCATATTGCGGATCACCCGATTGATCTCTTCTGAGGTTCCCTGAGAATCATGCTCACCAGCTTCCTGTTCTGGATCCATAGGCGAGGACTTGGTCAAGGAAATCGCGAATTCCAACACTTCTCGGTGCAACTCATCCGCCCGCATCGGTTCGACGTAGAGTCCGTAGCCACTACCCTGTATAACGCGCACTTCGCAGACCGTTGTCCCACCACCGCCTACCTCAAGCAATGGTTCAACCTTGCCGTCTTTGTGAACTTCAAGCCCTGCTATTCGACACAAAGCCGTGGACTTACCAACGCCGATTTCTCCCACGAAGGTAACATTATGATCTGTTTTCAAGATCAGACCTGCCGCTTCGTTGAGTTCAGAACGAAACACGTCAAGGCGCTTGGGCAGCACGTTTTTAATGTCAGGGTCTTCGTCGAGCTCCTTGATCCTTTGCAGAGCCTGCTCCGTTTCCCACAGAATCTGCTCGTCAGGATGTCCGAGCGCTGGCCGGGGCAGGTTGAGCCAAACCCTTTCACCCGTTTCCTTGAAACCCAGCGCTTCCTCGGTGCCGATTGCATCCAGAATGGAGGCCAACTCTTCCGAGGACAAGGCTCGCTCGCCTGATTCTACTCGGGACAGGACCGTCGGACTCCAGGTTACCTTTTGGGCGAGTTCGTTTTGCTTGAAGCCCGCTTTGTCCCTGAGCCGCGCCAAGTAGGCCCCAATTTCAGTGGTGGTAGTGGTCATATCGCCGCTCTCCTTTGAGTGCCGGCTCTCTGCGCCGGCTGGATGTAGCAACGATACACCATATATCTACTATTTGTCAACAACGTTTCAGCAATATTGCTGAAACGTTGTTGACGCGATGTGGCAGCCGTCTATTGCAGCAGCCGCACCACCTCGTCGCCCACCTGTTGGGTGGAGGCGTTGCCGCCCAGGTCGGCGGTGAGGGTGGCGCCGTCGTTCAGCACTTGCAGGGTGGCTGCGTTGACCCGGTCGGCGGCTTCGTGTTCGCCGAGGTGCTCGAGCAGCATTGCCACCGCCAGGATGGTAGCCAGCGGATTGGCGAGGCCCTTGCCTACGATGTCGAAGGCGGCGCCGTGTACCGGCTCGAACATGGAGGGGAACCGCCGCTCCGGGTTGATGTTGGCGCTGGGAGCCAGGCCCATGCTGCCGGTTACCACTGCGGCGATGTCCGACAGAATATCTGCGAACAGGTTTGACGCCACGATGACATCGAAGTCCTCGGGCCAGCGCACCAGGTCCATGGCGGCCCGGTCGACCAGCAGCGATTCGGTCTGGATTTGCGGGTATTCGGCTGCTACGTCGGCGAATACCTCATCCCAAAACACCATGCTGAAGGCTTGGGCGTTGGATTTGGTTACCGAGGTAACCTTGTTCTTGCCGCCGCGCCGGACGCTGTGCTCGAAGGCCGCCCGGATGATGCGCTCGGTGCCCCGCCGGGTGAATACGCCGCTCTGGATTACGGTTTCATGGGGGGTGCCGGGGTAGAGGCGCCCGCCCACCGGGGCGTATTCCCCCTCGGTGTTTTCCCGGAAGATGACCATATCGATGTCGCCGGCAGATTTACCGGCGATGGGCGATTCGACGCCGGGATACAGCACCGCCGGACGGATGCAGATGGCCTGGTCGAACGCACGGCGCATCGGCAACAGCAAGCCTTGCAGCGTAACGTGGTCGGGGATGTTGGGGTCGCCAACCGCTCCGAAGAGCACGCAGTCGAAGCCCGAAATCTGGTCCAGGCCGTCTTCGGGCATCATCCGACCCGTATCGCGGTAGTAATCGCTGCCCCAGCTGAAGTCTGTGAGCTGGAACGACAGCCCAGCGGCGCTGGACGCCACTGCCTCCAGAACCTTGCGGCCCTCCGCAATCACCTCCGGGCCGATGCCATCGCCCGCGATTACCGCCAGTTTGTGTTCCGCCATTTCTTGCGCTCCATTTTCAGTGCCGGATGAATAGTGTGGGAGGCAAATCTACACCGGGGAACGATGGACTGTCCATTGTATCGTCATAGTTGCCATTGTCGTAAAGTTTGGCGGATTTCCTCTACGAACCGGCTAAGTGAGCGGTCGGCACGCATGGCACGGTCAATGTCCATTTGGTTAACTAGGTCTTCGGCAAACTCAATACCCCCAATGCTGGGGGTGATTCCGGAATCATAGATAGCCTTAATCAGCTGCTGTTTGTATAGGTTGCGGCTGCATTTCTGGTCAGGCGCGTTGCATCCTCTGCCGAAAACTGTGCGAAACGCAGCCCCGTAGAGCAACAACCAACGTTCGATATGGGGGTCGGGGATGGCTGCGATTACGGGAGCGGGAGCGTTGGGGCGCTCCAATTCCCTGGTACGCTGATTCAGCCCTTTGCAGTTAGCATCCGTAGCGACAATTATCAGGTCTGGGAGACTCCCTTGATTAGTCAGGTCACGCAAATAGTTATCGAACTCACTAACGACCCGCCCGTGACCGCCAATTGCGTTTCGCCAATCTAGCCGGACTATGGTCTCTTCTGCTTGGGCAAGACGTTGTATCAGCGTCCCGATAACCTGTTGGTGAGCGTAGTCTTCACCGAACAATGCTATTTCACGCATCAAAGTCTCCCCTCAAAATGCGTTCCGATACTGGCAGGCTGGCTTGCTGGTCATCCAGTGCGTATTTAATATCCTGCCGGCGGGCCAGCGGCCCCCAGGACGCAAAGGGGTCAATCTGTGTTTGGCGGTCAATTCGACGCACTGCGAACAGTGCGTCGTCCGGCAACAAGTCAGACAGAAGGGGAGAGTGTGTTGTGACGATGTACTGGCTTTGTCCGATGCTTGAGCGTGTTTTCAACAGTTCTGCAATCAATTGTATGCGGCGCGGGTGGACGCCGTTTTCCGGCTCTTCGAAACCGACCAGTGAGGGCGGAGTATCCGTTCCGGCGAGGGCCAGCAGGCCTAGCAGTCGGAGGGTGCCTTCGGAAAGAATACGGGCGGGGATAGCGATACCACTCTCTTTAAGACGAAGCTCAACTTCACCAAGCTCGCTGATGTCCATTTCAATGCCGTCCACGTTGGGCATTAGGGTACGCAGGGACTTTTCTACCGCCGCGAACTGACTGGGTTTGAGGGCGCGCAGCGTGTTGAGAAAAGCAGCGAGGTCTTCACCCATCGATCCGATGTGACGGACTTCTTTGACCGGATTCGCTGAGCGCATACGCTCGCGTGGTTCGAAGTAGAAAAACAGCCAACTCTCAAGTTCTCGGCGTGCCGCCGTCAAGTGGGGATGATGAGGGGGATAATGCGGCATTGAGAGGATAGTATGGTCGAGGTAACGGTCGTAATCAGTGGGGTGTGCCTGACCTTCCAACCGCAAACGAATCTTTTCGTCCAGCCGTTCGATGAAAGGGTGGCGGCTGCGGGAAACTTCGCCCCGTGAGTTCAAGGCGGCCAGAAATTCGTCGGTAACACGTAGAATGCCTGAGCGAGGTACCATCTCTATTTCGACCCGGTAACGCAAATCGCGCTCGCGGACATAGACAGAACGATTTCCGGCTGCTTCGGACCGATCAGGGTTGCTCGGTCGGCGTATCTCTTGGATCTGCCGGTTCACTGAGTCAACAACCGCGTCCGACAGCTGTAAATCGGTTTCAATGGAAAAGACTAATCTCTCCTGTTCCATCAAACCGATGAGGCCTTTTTCGCCGATGGTAAAAGATTCCAGCGGCTTACCACGATAAGGAGCACCAAAGGCTTCGTTCAAAGTCCGGCTGGTAGCCAGGTTTGACAGAAGCTGAAGGGAATCGAGGAAATTGCTCTTGCCTGCTGCATTAGGCCCAAACAATAGCGTTAGCGGCGTCAGATTGACTTCAACGTCAGATAGTGATTTATAGCCCTTTATGTGAATCCGTTTTAACATATTGGGCCTCCTTGCACTACTAATTGGGGTACCCTATTTCAGGATACCCCAATCTCCGTTTGCGGAAGTGCAAATTATCAGGAGCGCAGGTTAGACGTCTCTCTGGATGGGGGCGCCGACGATGCTGCCCCATTCCGTCCAGGAGCCGTCGTAGTTGCGGACGTTGTCGTAGCCCAGCAACTGGCTCAGTACGAACCAGGTGTGGGACGAGCGTTCTCCGATGCGGCAGTAGGCGATGGTTTCTTGGGAACCGTCAATACCCTTGCCGCCGTACAACTCGGCCAGTTCGTCCGCCGACTTGAAGGCGCCGTCTTCGCTGACGGCCTGGCCCCAGGGTATGTTGGCCGCGCCGGGAATGTGCCCGTTGCGCTGGGAGCCTTCCTGCGGCAGGTTGGGCGGAGCGTTCAGGGCGCCGGAGAATTCGTCAGGCGACCGCACGTCCACCAGGGCGTGGGAATTGCTGTTGACGGCCTGCAGCACGTAGTCGCGCAGCGCGCGCAGGTCGTTGTTCTCGGTGGAAATGCGGTAGGTGACCGCGCCGTAGGAAGGAACATCGGTGGTGATGGGGCGATCCTGGGCCAGCCAGAGGGCCCGCCCGCCGTTCATCAGCCGAACGTCGGCGTGTCCGTAGTATTTCAGCTGCCAGAATGCCCACGCGGCGAACCAGTTATTGTTGTCGCCGTAGAGGATGACGGTGGTGTTGGGCGAAATGCCCACTCCGCCGAGCAGCGATTCCATGTCGTCGCGGGCGACAATGTCGCGGGCGACGTTCTGTTGCAGTTGGCTTTGCCAGTTCCAGCTTACGGCGCCGGCGATGTGCCCCTGCTCGTAGGCGGAGGTGTCAACATCGACCTCAACCAGGCGGACATTGGCGTCGCCGCCGTGTTCGGCTACCCAATCGGTAGTTACCAAAGATTCCGGATGTGCGTAATCAGCCATAATTGCACCTTGTTTTCTGGGTAGGTCTGCTTGGTAGGATGATTGTGTTCGGGGTAGTTTAGCGCATCAATTGGCGATGGGCCGGGCACATTATACACGGACGGTTAGACCGGGGTTTTGCACGGATGCAAGTTTTGCAAAGGTTTTTCACCCTCACCCTAACCCTCTCCCATCAAGGGAGAGGGGACTCGACGACACCCTGTTCCATTGCGATGCGGAGAGTTAGGGCGTCGGCGGCGAAGGCAGGGGCGATTGCGGTTTTCTGCGTGTCGAAGCCAGGACTCGCACTCGGCAATCAGGCCCAGGTCGGCGGCCTCGCGAATGCGATGGCGTGGCGACAGTCGATGCTCACCGAGCAGACCGGCCACTACGTTCAGGTAACCGTCCAGCGTTGATACGCTGACCTCAAAGGTAACTGTGAACCGCATAATTACGGTATCCCGCACGTAAGCATCCAGCGGGTTGGCGAAGCCTGCGGCTAACGATCCTTCCAGGCGGGCGACTGCATCCTGGAAAGGTTGCAGGTCAATATCGGTCATAGTTTATGGGCTTTGCGCCGATATTTCCAGGATTGCGCGTTGCAGGACAGGATAGCATATTCCGATGGCCGCCTCGGTGATGGCATAACAGTAATCGGAGCGGTTGATGGAGGCAATGACGAAACAGAGTTGTAACTTTCCGGCAATAAGTTGTTTACCGGGACGCAACAAACCATTAACACGCTGCCAATACAATTTGCGTGGTCACATCAAGAGGGACGCCGGCCCACAGCACAATGGCCACTAGCTGCGAGACGACGCCTCAACAAATGCATAGGAGGCACTAGGTTCTGTTGACATTTCACCGTAGCCAGATGAGAGCGGCGGTGAAGTGCAGGAAGCCCAGGTATCTGGTGTCCAGCTTCTCAAACCGGGAGAAGATCCGGCGATAGTGCTTGATCTTGTTGATGAAGCATTCCACCAGATGACGCTCCCGGTACAGATGCCGGTCATAGTCGGCGGGTGCCTTGCGGTTCGAGCGGGGCGGAATGACCGGCATCATACCCAGTTCCAGGATGTGCTGGCGAAACTCCTGGGCATCGTACCCTTTGTCGGCCAGTACGTGCTCGCCAGCATAACCGGCGATCAACTCCTCCGCCTGGGTGATGTCGTGCTGTTGCCCCCCGGTCAGTATGAATCGCAAGGGGTTGCCCAAGCCGTCTACGCTCACGTGAATCTTGGTGCTGAACCCGCCGCGGCTCCGGCCCAGGGCCTGGGCAGCCTGGCCACCCTTTTTGGGGGAGCTCCCGCCGCGCAAGGGTGCGCCCGGACCACCGTGCTGTCGATGATCAGGTATTCCAGATCCGCGTCGTCGCAGAAATGTTGATGCATTTGGGCCCAGACGCCTTGGTCAGTCCAACGGGCGAATCGTTTATAGACGCTGTTCCAGTTCCCGTATTCGGCTGGCAGCAGTCGCCATTGGGCCCCAGAGCGGTTAATCCATAAGACGGCCTCGACAAAACGCCGGCAATCCGCTTCCTGGCCAACGTACACGCCAGTGCAACCACGCAAGAAATCGAGCATCCTGGCCCACTGTTCTGGTGATAATCTGATGTTTGACATACAGCCATTATAATGAAATGTCAACAGAACCTAATGCTTTCGGCGACATCAAACGTTTTCAGCCACGGCGTAGCCGCGGCAAAAGAGTACCCCTTCTCCATAAGACGTACACTACTGGCATTGGCGGTGGGACTGCTGGCGATTGGAATGCTGGCGTCGTTTAATGCTGTCTTCGCCGTAGGCCCCGAGGAAGGTATAACTGGCGATGATTACACTAGCGCCGTAGTCACCGTGGTTGCCGCAGCCCTAGTCTTCTTTATGCAAGCCGGTTTCGCCTTCCTGGGCGCCGGTTTGATTCGCTCCAAGAACACAACCAACTACCTCACCAAGTCCTTTATGGACTTTGCCATTGCGTCCCTGGGCTTCTGGGCCTTTGGGTTCGCGTTTATGCTCGGCTCCTCTTTGGGAGTTCAGTACAACGCAGCAGGCGAAGCTGTTGGCGGCTTCGGAATAATCGGCTTAAGCAACTTCTTCCTCGTCGAGGGGGACTACGTGAGCTGGATTTTCCAGATGGTGTTCGCCGCAACTGCCGCCACGATTGTGGCCGGGGCGATGGCCGAACGCACCAAGCTGCAGGCCTACCTGGCCTACAGCTTTATCGTCTCCGCCCTCATTTATCCTATCTACGGTCACTGGGTCTGGGGAGATGGTTGGCTGGGCGCAATGGGCGCACAGGACTACGCCGGTTCCGGAGTGGTTCACGCCCTCGGCGGATTTGTCGCCCTGGCTGGCGCTTGGGTGGTTGGGCCGCGCATCGGCAAGTTCGTGAATGGTGTAGCCCAGGAGATGCCAGCGCACAGCACTCCCTTCGTCGTCATCGGCACGTTCATCCTGTTCTTCGGCTGGTTTGGTTTCAACATTAACACTGGTGGTTCCATCGGTCTAAACGCAGTCAACACGCTCCTGGCGGGCGCCACGGGAGCGGTGGTTGCGCTCTATATCACGCTGATTGCCAAAGGCAAGGCCGACATTCTCATGGCCTGCAACGGCGCCTTGGCCGGGTTGGTCGGCATTACGGCTCCCGTGGCGTTCGTTGATCCGTGGGCGGCAGTAGTCATCGGAGCCATCGCCGCGCCCATTATGTATGGCTCCGTGATGTTTGTCGAACGGGTGCTGAAAGTTGACGACCCGGTGGGCGCCATCAGCGTGCATGGCGTGACCGGTTTGTGGGGGTTGCTGGCCCTTGCCCTCTTCGCCAATAACCCCACAGCTGAAGTTGTTGGCTTGGTCGGCGGCAGCGTGGCGTTGCTTCTCCCGCAGATTGTCAGCATCATCGCAGTCGTCGTATGGTCGCTGGTTACCGGCCTGGCCCTGTTCTACCTGCTGAAGTTCGCCATGGGGGTGCGGGTCAGCGAGGCCGAGGAGCTGGCGGGGCTGGACATATCCGAACACGGAATCCAGACCTACCCGGAATCGGCGGCTACCAGCTAGTCGATAGCCCTTAGAACCTGTCTACGATCTCTGAAATAGGTTAAGCTGAGACTATTATCAGGGGAGGGGTAATCATGTCTCATTCCTATCCCAGCGACATCAGCCGGGAGCAATTCGCCCGGATTCTGCCGACGTTGGAGTCGGCCCGACGCCGGACCAAGCCCCGCACCGTGGACTTGTATGACGTTTTCTGCGGCGTGCTGTACCTCTTGAAAAGCGGGTGCCAGTGGCGAATGCTGCCCGCGGACTTCCCCAATTGGCGTACTTGCTACAAGTATTTCCGGCAATGGAGCGAGCGGCCTGGCCCGGGTCAGGATTCCATTCTGGAGCAAGTCCTAAAAAAAATCGGTTGGCGCGGCCCGACAAAGCAATGGACGGAAAGAGCAGACCAGCTTCTGTATCGTGGACTCCCAGAGCGTCAAGAACACGGACACCGCTGGGCACAAGGGCTATGACGCAGGCAAGAAGGTGTCGGGAATCAAGCGTCATATCGCGGTGGACACGCAAGGATTGCCCCATGCGATACACGTGACTACCGCCGACGTTACCGACCGGGCCGGGGCTTTGGCGATGTTTGACCGGCGCCGAGACGGCCTCAGTCAAGTGCAGAACGTGCTGGTGGACGGGGGTTACACCGGAAAGCCCTTTGCCACTGCGGTGCAAGGCCTGTTGGGAGCCGCGGTGGAAGTGGTGAAACGCAACGAACTGCACACCTTCGTGGTGCTTCCAAAGCGATGGGTGGTGGAGCGGTCTTTCGCCTGGCTGGAAAAGTGCCGCCGACTCTGGAAGAACTGCGAAAGGAAGCTCAATACCAGCCTGCAAATGGTGGTGCTTGCCTTCACGGTGCTAATCCTAAAAAGATTGTAAACAGGCTCTTAGAAATTTTCCCTCTCCTCACTGCGGGGATCGGAGGTTGTGGCCACCTCTGGTCCTCGTTATTTATGCGGTCTGGACGGCGGGGGTGTGAATTTTGCATGGATGGACAGGATTTGATGGATTGGTGGTTGGAGGGTTTTCACCCTCACCCCAGCCCTCTCCCATCAAGGGAGAGGGGGTAGATGCCGGTGCGTAACAACTTTGTAACATTTCGGACATTGATACGTAACACCGGAAATGTAGGCTGAGAACTGCTTTCAACGTCGAGGTTCGCACGGGTTTGTTTCGCGGACGGCAAGGCCACATTGTTGCTTCGAAAATGCGGATTTAGGCGCTGTTGGTAACTTTGAAGGTGGGGAGTCCGCACAATGGAGTTCACTGAACTTGAGGTATTGTCCTTTCTGATATCGTCGGCCCTAGTGTTCATTATGGTGCCCGGCCTGGCGCTGTTCTACGGTGGCCTGGTGCGCCACAAAAACGTCATCGGAACGATGATGCACTCGGTAACCGCCATTGGGGTGGTGAGTGTGCTGTGGGTGCTGTGGGGGTATAGCCTGGCTTTCGGCAATTCCGTCGGCGGGCTGGGGTTCGTCGGCAACCTTACCAAGTTTGGCATGGTGGGGGTTAAGTTGGACGAACAGGCGTTCATGATATTTCAGGGAATGTTCGCCATCATCACCGTTGCCCTGATCGCCGGCGGGTTCGCCGAAAGGATCAAGTTTTCGTCCTACATCATTTTCGCGGCGTTGTGGGTGACCATCGTGTATGCGCCGTTGTGCCACTGGGTTTGGGGCGGAGGCTGGCTGGGCAACCTGGGCAGCGTGCTGGGGATGAGCGAGTCGGGTTTCGCTTTGGACTTTGCCGGCGGAACGGTGGTACATATCGCGTCGGGAACGGCGGCGCTGGCGGCGGCGTTCGTCGTGGGACGGCGGGCCGGGTTCGGGACGGCAACCGTTACCCCGCACAACGTGCCCTTGGTGCTGTTGGGGGCCGGCCTGCTGTGGTTCGGCTGGTTTGGGTTCAACGCCGGCAGCAGTTTCAACCTGTCAACGCACGCCGCTGCCAACGCCTTCGTCGTGACCAACGTAGCCGCGGCCACCGCGATGTCCTCCTGGTCGGTGGTGTCGTGGCTGGTAACGAAGCGACCCTCGGCCAGCGGAGCCGCGGCCGGAGCAGTGGCCGGCCTGGTGGCGATAACACCGGCGGCGGGGTTTGTCGGGGTGATGCCGGCCATCATCATTGGAGCCGGGGCGGGAGCCGCCTGTTTCTTCGCCGTGGAACTGGTGCATAAGCTGCGCGTGGACGACTCGCTGGACGTTTTCGGCATTCACGGTATTGGCGGGATGTGGGGCGCGCTGGCCACGGGTATCTTCGTTGGTATCGGCTTTGGCGCGCTGGAGGCCGACGTGTCTCGCATCGAACAGGTGCTGTATCAAATTATAGGCATTGGCGCCGCGTTCGCCTGGTCGTTCATCATCTCCAGCATCATCCTGCTGGCGCTCAAATACACGATTGGACTACGTATATCCGACGTGGAGGAAGAGGTAGGTATCGACCTGACACAGCATGGAGAGGGTATGAATCAGTAGGCCCGGAATTTACGCAGCGCTTGTTTCAGGTGGTTGGATGGACTCCCCCTCACCCTAGCCCTCTTCCACGAGGGGAGAGGGAATTGGAATAGTGGTTTTAGAGTTGCTGGCAAGCACACGAGCACCAAATTATCCGGAAAGGAGGGAATCAAAATGACCCCTACGGAAGTAATCCAGTTTTGCAAGTCAAATGGCATCGGCATCATCGACCTGCGATTCACCGACTTGCCCGGCACTTTGCAGCACGTATCCATACCGCTCAGCGAGTTGACCGAAGCCAATCTGGCCGAGGGCTACGGTTTCGACGGTTCCAGCATCCGCGGCTTCAAGTCCATTGATGAGAGCGATATGACGCTCCTGCCGGACACCAGCACGGCGGTGGTTGACCCCTTCTTCAGCATCCCCACGCTGGATATGTTTTGCGACATCATCGACCCGGTCACCCGGGAACTGTACTCCCGGGACCCGCGCCATGTAGCGCACAAGGCCGAAGCGTACCTTAAAGAGAGCGGCATTGCCGATGTCAGCTATTGGGGTCCGGAACCGGAATTTTTCGTGTTCGATTCGGCCCGTTTTGACCAGACCGTTAACTCGGCTTACTACTTCATTGACTCCGACGAAGGCGTATGGAATACGGGCGCCGAGCACAGCATCGGCGGCGGCAATAACCTGGCCTATCGCCCGCCGCTGCAGGCTGGGTATTTTCCGGCCCCGCCTTTCGACACTTTCCAGGACATTCGCTCCGAGATGGTGCAGAAGATTGAGCACTTTGGCATCATCGTCGAAAAGCACCATCACGAAGTTGCCACCGCCGGCCAGGCCGAGATTGACGTGCGCTTCGACAGCCTGACCAAAATGGCCGACACGGTTTCAATTGTGAAGTACGTGGTCAAAAATGTGGCGAAGGCGCATGGGAAGGTGGCAACGTTCATGCCCAAGCCGCTGTTTGGAGACAATGGCACCGGGATGCACACGCACCAGAGCCTCTGGAAAGACGGGAGCAACCTGTTCTATGACGCCAACGGCTACGCCATGCTGTCGGCCACCTGCCGTCACTACATCGGCGGGCTGCTGCTGCACGCGCCGGCGCTGATGGCCTTTGCCGCGCCGACGACGAACAGCTACAAGCGGCTGGTGCCCGGCTTCGAGGCTCCGGTGAATCTGGTGTACTCGGTGCGGAACCGCTCGGCGTGCATTCGCATCCCCACGTATTCCAACAGCCCGGCAGCGCGGCGGCTGGAATTCCGCGCGCCCGACCCGTCCTGCAACCCCTACCTGGCCTTCGCCGCCATGCTGATGGCGGGCGTCGACGGCGTCATCAACGAGATTGAGCCACCGGACCCGGTGGACCGGAACCTTTACGAAATGTCGGCGGCCGAGCTGTCGTCCATCCGCCAGGTTCCCGGCTCACTGGAGGAGGCGCTGCGCGCGCTGGAACTGGACAACGAGTTCCTGATGCGTGGCGGTGTGTTCACCGACGACCTGATCGAAACCTGGCTGGATTACAAGAAGGGCGACGTGGATGACCTGCGCCTGCGTCCGCATCCCTACGAATTCTTCAAGTACTTCGACGCCTAGTCCGGCTTGGTATAATTGCCATACACCGAAACAGTAGGGGCGAATAGTTATTCGCCCCTACGCGGCCGCTGAGCAGGAGTGCGATGATGGCAAAGTACGAAGTGGCGCTGGTCAAGTACCCGGATTTCGAGTACCCGGATAACCTTTGGTGGACGGCGGTCTGCCTGGCCATGCGGGGCTGCGTTTCAGACGGTCTGACCCGCGAGGAAGCGCTGATGATGATTGCCGATGCGATGGCGCTGTACCTGGAAGAAGTACCAGGATGGGAGGTTGTGATTCTCGACGCCGAGCAGACGCAGGCGGAGAAGGAATCCACCCTGGCCGAGTGTCAAGAGGAAGGGGGGATTACCGAAGTCCATTGGGTCGAACCACGATTTATGACCGAGGAGGAAATTCGCAACAATCCACGCTTTGCGGAAATTGAGTCCCCGATTATCTAATGCCACCGCATTTCCGCAATTTGAGCGCGCGTGAAATACTGTCGGTTTATCAGCGGCTTGGCTTCATACCGGAAGGTAGTGGACGAGGGCCGCATAGCAAACTTCACCACCCCAGGCTGGGACTAACTGTATACATTCCCAGACACCGGGGGACTATTCCGCTGGGTACAGTAACCAAGATGGTTCGCAGGTCCGGGGTTACCGACGAAGAGTTTTTGATGGCGCTGGACGGCAATGTGCCAGAACGATTCCGAATATAGATAACAGGAGACCACCCGTGCTAACTGACAACCACGCTGCCGAGCGTGAATACGTGCTCCGCAGCGCCCGCGACTTTGACGTCAAGTTCATTTTGAATTCTTCAAGTACTTTGACGCCTAACCGGGTGGTACAATTGCCCTACGCCGCAGCGGTCGAAACGAGGTAGCGGCGAATGATTATTCGCCTCTACTCATACTGCCAACTCGCCGGCTTGGCAGCGAGATTGCGACGCTACGCTCGCATTGATTGATGGAGGTGGATGGCAATGGCAAAGTACGAAGTAGTGCTGGTCAAGTACCCGGATGCCGAGTACCCGGATAACCTCTGGTGGACGGCGGTCTGCCTGGCCATGCGGGGCTGCGTTTCAGACGGTCTGACCCGCGAGGAAGCGCTGATGATGATTGCCGATGCGATGGCGTCATATTTGGAAGAGGGGCCGGGATGGAAGGCGAAGATTTTCGACGCAGAGCAGACACAGTCGGAGAAGGAAATAACTCTTGCCGAGAGCCATGAAGAAGGCGGGATTACCGAAATCCATTGGGTTGAACCTCGGTTTATGACGGTGGAAGAAATTCGCGATAATCACCGGCACCTTGAGTCTATCGAATCTCCAACCACCTGATGCCACCGTATTTCCGCAACCTGAGTACTGCGAAAGTACTGTCCGCTTTCCTGCGGCTCGGCTTCCGGCCAGAAGGCAGCGGACAAGGCTCTCACAACAAGTTAATCCATGACCGACTGGGCTTATTTGTGCATATCCACCGTCACCGGGGCAACATTCCGCAAGGTACAGTAACCAAAATGGTTCGCAGGTCCGGGGTTACCGACGAAGAGTTTTTGATGGCGCTGGACGGCAATGTGCCGGAGCGGTTCCGAATATGATGCTCATCACAAGCGAAGGCAAGGAATATCATTTTGGAAACCCAAATGGAAGACATTTGGACAGCAGTCGCCTACCTACTTGCAGGATTTGTGACTATTGTAGTGGGCAATTTGATCATTGTATCGATCATCTGGTCGGCGATCTCACCGACCATCGAGATGGCCCTTGCGGGAGTTTCTAGTACGCCTGTATCCACAGGACAAGGTATGTCGTCCTCAATAATAATAGTAGTAACATCAATTATTACATACGGACTGGCCGCATACTTCTTCGTAAAATCAGCCTACGTAACTTTGGCTAGCCATGCTGAATACTTGGCCTATCTACAATCGCAATACATGGCCGACTTCATTGCGGAGGCTAACTCAACTACCGATACTCAATCAACGCGATGACTGACAAATTATCGCCATCAGGAGACAACCCGTGCTAACTGATAACCACGCCGCTGAGCGTGAATACGTGCTCCGCAGCGCCCGCGACTTCGATGTTAAGTTCATTCGCCTGTGGTTTACCGACATTCTGGGCCACCTGAAGGGGTTTGCCATTACGGTGGATGACCTGGAGGATGCGCTGGAGCTGGGCGTGGGTTTCGATGGCGCCGCCATTGAGGGCTACAGCAGCGACGAGGAGAGCGATATGCGAGCTTTCCCCGACCCGACCACGTTCTCGCTGCTGCCCTGGCGTCCCCGTCAGAACGCCGTGGCCCGGATGTTCTGCGACATCCGCACGCCACGGGGCGAGCCGTTCATCGGCGATCCCAGGCAGGTGCTAAAGCGCAATCTGGAACGCCTGGCCTCCCTGGGTTATATCTACTATGTGGGCCCGGAGCTGGAGTTTTTCTACCTGCGGGACGCCAAGTTGCCGGAACCTCTGGACACATACGGCTACTACGACCAACTGTCCAGTCACCCATCATCGGACTTGCGCCGGGACACGGTGCTGAACCTGGCTGATATGGGCATTCCGGTCAAGTATTCTCACCATGAGGGCGCGCACAGCCAGCACGAAATTGACCTGCAATACACGGATGCGCTGACGATGGCCGACAACGTGATGACCGCCCGGCTGGTAATCAAAGAGCTGGCCCAGGCCGCCGGAGTTTACGCCTCCTTTATGCCCAAACCCTTCACCGGCCTCAACGGCAGCGGGATGCACACCCACCAGTCGCTGTTTCGCGGCAACTCCAACGCTTTTCACGATGCGGATGACGATTTCCACCTGTCGGTTACGGGCAAGCGGTTTATCGCCGGCCTGCTGCGTCACGCACCGGAAATTACCTTAGTAACCAACCAGTGGGTGAACTCCTACAAGCGGCTGGTGCCGGGTTACGAAGCGCCGGTACACGTGTCCTGGACCATTTCCAACCGCCTGGATCTGATTCGCGTACCGTCCTACAAGTCCGGTTACGATACGTCGCTGCGAATCGAGTATCGGGCGCCCGACCCGGCTTGCAACCCCTACCTCACCTTCAGCGTGTTGCTGGCCGCCGGATTGAAGGGGATCATAGACGAGTATCCGCTGCCCACGCCCATCAATGCCGACGTAAATTCGATGTCGCCGGAAGAGCGCACCGCCCGCGGCATCACGGCCCTGCCGGCCAGCCTGGGCGAGGCCATCAACCTGGCCCAGGACAGCGAGCTGCTGCGCCAGACGCTGGGCGACTTCGTGTTCGACACGCTGATTCGCAACAAGAAAATGGAGTGGGGCGAGTATCGCTCAACCGTAACCGACTACGAGATTTCCCGTTACCTGCCGTTGTTGTGATGGGCACGGGCCGCACCGCGAGGCTCCTCAAACGGGGAGAGGAGATTTCACCCTCACCCCCGTATCAAGTACGGGGCAGGCTCTGGCCCTCTCCCATCGAGGGAGAGGGGATTGGATATTTCGGGAGGAAGCAGGATGCAGTTTTCCGGCAAGCTGGTTATTATCGCCGCGCTGGCGGTGACGGTGTTGCTGGTGAGCAACATCATTGCCATCAAGCCGGTTGCGCTGTTTGAGCTGCCGTTCAATCTCATTGGCAGCAACCTTTTTGTGGTATCGGCGGCCATCGTGTGCTTCCCCGTCGGCTACATTATCAGCGACATCCTGACCGAGGTGTACGGGTTCAGGGTGGCGCGTGGCGTCATCTGGCTTGGCTTTGTGTGCAACCTGCTGATGGTGGCGCTGTTCTGGCTGGGCAACATCATACCGGGGGCGGTTTTTTGGGAAGGCGAAGCGTCTTACGAGAACATATTGGGCGGCACCACCTGGATACTGCTCGGCTCGTTCGTGGCCTACATCGTGGGCGAGTTCGTTAACGCGGCGGTGATGGTCATCCTGAAAAACCGGACGCAGGGTCGGATGCTGTGGCTGCGTACCATATCCTCCACGGTGGTTGGGCAGGGCATCGACTCGCTGCTGTTTTTCACCATCGCCTTTGGGCTCTCCGGGTTCTGGGTTGGCGAAGACGGTTCATGGGCGCCGGTGTTCAACGCCGCGTTGTGCGCCTGGATTGCCAAGTCGGTGTACGAAATTGCCGCCACGCCGCTCACCTACCTGGTGGTGGGCTGGCTGAAACGCACCGAGGACATGGACGCCTACGACGCGCCGCGTTCGCTGAACCCGTTTGGGGTGTTCGGCGGCGGCCCCGATGTCAACGCGGCGACAGCCAGCGCCGCCGATTGGTCCGGCTGATGTGCGTGAGAGGGGACGGCCCTGACCATCACTCTAATCCTATCCCAGAGGGAGAGGGGAGTGATGAACGGCGGTTTGCGCCATTGGGCAATTTGCGGGGCAGCGGGCTGCCCTGGCAGCTCTGGGCGGCGGCGATTGTAAGCAACATTTGGCGTCGCGTACTCCCGCCCCGGAGCTGCTGTGGGAATCTGGGTCAACCGGGTTGTTGACGGCGATAATCGTCGGGCCGGAGTTGCCGGCTAGCAGCTACAGCAAATCTCTGAACTCACTTACGGTGAGACCGGCCTGGACTATGATTCCACCCATCGTAAAGGCATCGATGGGATTGTTGCGAGGAATCACCAAGTCCACTTCCCCGTTGGTCATTATCACGTGGCGGCCCTGCCGTTCAATCCGGAATCCAACCCTCATGAAGGCTCGAATGGCTCTTTGGTGGTTGATGCCTGGGCAACGGGGCATCTATACCGGCACTTGAATCTCACGCAACTCGACCTGAAACCCCGACCGTTGTCCCTCATCGAGGATTTGTTCCTTCCGCAGAGTGGCCCTATCAGAAACGTAATCGAGATATTCGGAGATGGCAGCGCGGATGTTCTCAATCGCTTCTTCCAGAGTGGCGCCTTGTGACCAACAGGCGGGCAAGGCCGGACAATGGACCGCATAACCCTCGTCAGATTCGATGAGGACGACTTCGTACTTCATCAATAAGCTCCGCTGCTGGCCTCGCCGGCTTTGATCGTTGGTTGCTGGTAGCATAGCACAGTCCCGACGCAGTTGTCCGCCGCAAACTGTCAATGTGTTAGGATTGGTGCCGTTAACAGGCACGGATTGTCCTCACCCAAACCTCGTTCCGACGGGAACGGAGCCAGTTGATTCAGGGTTGCAGGGACGTCCTGGGCGCGGCGGTTGCCGAAAGGAGCGAATTCCATGCACGCTGAACAGCGCCGGGTGGCCGGCGACGGGTTGCACTACCTGGCCATTTTCCCTGACGATTACGACGCCGACAGCCAGTATCCAATGGTGGTGATGCTGCATGGGTTCGGGGCCAATATGCAGGATTTGGCGGGGTTGGCGCCGTCAATCAATCGCAAGGGCTACGTGTACGTGTGCCCCAACGCGCCGATCCCGTTTGAGCTGGGGCCGGGCACGGTTGGCTACGGCTGGCATCCCCCGCGGGGACAGGCCACCGATGAGCACTACGCCGAGGCGGAAGGCTTGCTGGATGACTTTTTTGCCCAGGTGTTCGCGGAATTCAAGGCCGATGACGGCCGCACGCTGCTGCTGGGGTTCTCCCAGGGCGGCGGGATGACTTACCGGATGGGATTGCCACGGCCCGACCAGTTTGCGGCGTTGATCGCCCTCAGCGCCTCGCTGCCTGATCCGGAGGTACTGCGACCGCAGCTGCCCAACCATCGCAATCAGCCGGTGTTCGTCGCCCACGGTTTGCACGATCAGCAGGTGTCGATGGACAGCGCCCGTCGGACTCGTGAGTTCCTGGATGCCGAGGGCTACACTCTGTCATACAACGAGTACAGCATGGGGCACGAAATACCGGTGGAAGTGCTGCGCGATATGGTGCCCTGGATGGAGGCTATTGTGCCGCCGCTGGTGGCGGAAACCGACCGTATTTTCTAACCAGTTTACCCACCTTCCACAATAATGAGACATTTTTACCGGGATTGACAGGATGAACGGGATAAACAGTATGACGATGCTGCATTCGGATTTGACGGAAAAGATAATTGGATGCGCTTTTGAAGTTCAGAACGAGCTTGGATCTGGTTTTTTGGAGTCGGTGTATGAAAAGGCCATGGTTGTTGTGCTGAAGGATGCCGGCGTTCCTGTACAGGCGCAGGCCCCGATCACTGTAGCTTTCCGGGGCGTGTCAGTCGGCTCTTTTTTTGCGGATTTGTTGATTGCTGAACGTGTAATCGTTGAGCTAAAGGTAGTGTCGCAGATTTCTGCGCAACACCGCGCTCAGTTAATCAATTATCTGAATGCCACAGGCATATCCGTAGGATTACTTATCAATTTTGGCAACCCCCGGCTCGAATATCGTCGCCTGACGGCAAGCAAGAATATAGCGCTAACAAATCGTCAAGGAGTCAGCCAGATCGCGTAATCCTGTTTATCCTTTGCATCCTGTCTATCCCGGTAAATAATTACTTATGCACCAAACATTTGCGGAGGTTTTGTCATTATGAAAGCTACTAGCCGACTGCGCCGGATGCTGGCGTCTGACCAGCTGATTGTTGCGCCTTTCGTGTTGAATGCGCTGCACGCTCGCATCGCCGAGGATGTGGGACACCAGGCGGTTTATATGACCGGCGCCGGCACTGCCGCCGAACGCGGATTCCCCGACGTTGGCCTGCTCACCATGACCGAGATGGTGTCCAACGCCAAATACATTGCTGACGCCATCAACATCCCGGTAATTTGCGACGCCGACACCGGCTACGGCAACCCGCTGAACGTACACCGCACGGTCCGCGAGTACGAGTCGGCTGGCGTGGCGGCCATTCACCTGGAAGACCAGGTGTTTCCCAAGAAGTGCGGTTTTTTTGCCGGCAAGCAGGTTGTCCCCGCAGAGGAGCACGTGCAGAAACTCCGCGCCGCCCTGGACGCCCGCACCGATCCCGACTTTGTGATAATCGCACGCTGCGACGCCTACGCCGTCAACGGCTGGGAAGACACGGTGCAACGCTGCCGGGCCTATGCCGATGCCGGCGCCGATCTCGTGTTCGTGGATGGGATCAAGTCGCAGGACGATATTCAGCGTTACGCTACCGACCTCGGCAACTTGGGCATGATGTACAACGGCGACCTGGCCACCACGCAGACGATGCAGGAACTGGGCTACAAGCTGATGATTTGCGGCAGCACCATCTGGCTCATCTACAAGCAGGTGCGCGCGGCCTACGAAGAGCTGATGGCCGTCGGCAAGGTGGACCCGGACCGCTATGGCACCCGCTGGGACGTGGCGTCGGTGCTTGGCCTGGATGCCATTTACGAGCTGGAGAAGAAGTACGGCGTGCAGGACGTGGGTACCGACGTAGCGGCGCTGGCGGCGGCCCAAGCCGCGCAGATGGCAGCCGACGCAGCCGTGCCAACCCCGGCGGACGACTAACTTCGACGTTGGCTCAGGAGGCGGCGATGGCGACCGACCACTACCAACTGCTGTACGACGGCGCGTGTCCGGTGTGCAGTCGGGAGGTGCTGTGGCTGCACCGCCGCCGCCCGGATGCCATCGAAGCGGTTGATATTTCGTTGGAAGGTTTTGTCGCCGCAGCCTACGGGCTTACGGCGGAACAAGTGGACGCCGCCCTGTACGGCATCCGACCGGACGGGAGCGTGACGGTAGGGATGGACAGCTTACGGGAGGGTTATCGGCTGGCTGGCCTGGGCTGGCTGATAACTTGGACCGGCTGGTGGCCGGCGCGTCCGGCGTTCGACGCCTTCTACCGCAGCTTTGCCCGCAATCGGATGCGGATTGGCGTCTGGCTGGGCCGTGAGGAGGATTGCGGCGAGCAGTGTGGGCTGTGAGGTAAGAACGGACAACGGGGCATAAAAAAACCGGGACGCATTCAACCATAGAGGTTACAAACGTCCCGGGCAGGGTTAGCGACCTGGCACTGAGCCTAAAACGCGCCAACCTCTTGACAAGAGCGACGGATGTTACGTTGGAACATTCCGCCCGCCGCTGAAACTACTGTATGCTCAAACCGTTGGAATGTCAAAATTTTGAGCGTCGCGGAGATGCAAAGTATGCTTGCGTTCATAGACGAGAGCGGTAACCCCCATCCGAACGATGCCAGCAGCCGTCCTGTCATCGCAGCCGTCTGCTTTGACGAGAAGGACTCGCGTGCTATTAGCCGGCGAACGTATGCTATGAAGCATGACTTGCTAGGTGCATCCAGGGCAGATGTCGAGCTTAAGGGCAAGAAATTGCTCAAAGAAAAGACTTATCAGGGCAGCATTGCATCGCGAATATTCGCGGAGGAATTTTTCGCGGCATTAGGAGATTGGAATATAACCGTCTTTGCAACGATTATGCAGGCTCCGTTCACTTTGCCAGCGCCGGCCAATGGACTGTTGGAAACGAGATTTCGCTACCTCTTGCAACGCATCGAGTTGCTTGCCACTGAGCAAGACGTTTATGCAAACATTCTGTTCGATGGTCGAGGGAGTCAATTCAGGGCTTTAAGCCGCAATTTCTCCGGTTACCTTTTCCGGTCTAATGAAGGTAAAGCCAGTGTTCATATTACCGACACTCCGGCATTTGTCGATTCCGCAACCAGCGCCGGAATCCAAATCACCGATATGTGCGCCTACGTGATACGGGTTTATCACGAAAGACGATTGTTCGAAGGAATATCGCCGCCCGGCGCTGAATATCTACACGCTATCAGCCGTTGGTATCGTACTATCCAGCGGCTGACCTGTGATTTATCAACTGCTGGCGGAGAGCTTCGCTTTGGGCTATATCGGTTGGCGCCGGGCATACGCTAACCACCGGCGAGGCTAATTCTATGTGGGCACTGTTGGCTTTGGGCAGCTCGGTTGCCTTTTGTTTTGTCAGCGTTTGCGACAAGCGGTTGCTGTCGTTTCATTTGCAGGGCGTGCCGCCGCTCTGTTTATGGTGCGGCTTGGTGGGAATGTCGTATGGCAGCATCACGCTGCTGGTAGTGGGCATACCCGCCGGCACTTCGTGGACGGTGGCGTTAGGCCCGGTGGCGGCCGGCCTGCTGATGGGCTGCTCGGTGGTGTTGCTCTTCCGCGGCCTGCGGTTGATGGAAGCGTCGCGGGCGGTTGCCATCACACAGTCCAACCCGGTCTACGTGGCGATACTGGCGATGCTGTTCCTGGGAGAGCGTATTTCGGTGGCGCAGTGGTGCGCGATTGGACTGGTGGTAGCCGGCGCCGCGCTGATTTCGGTGCGGCTATTCCAGGAGCAGCCTTACGGACGCATTGGCGCCGGCATTGGCGTACCCAGTCCGGCGATTCTGAATCTTACCGACCGCATCACCGGCTACGGGCCGGCGTTGCTGACGTTGGGCGCGATCAGCATGGCGGCCAGTTTCGTGGTAGCCAAAGGGACGCTGAACGCTGGGCTGCCGGTATTGACGTTGTTCGGGATGCAGCAGGCCACGGTGGGGCTGGTCTTTTTCCTAGTGGGGTTGACCGGCGGGCCGCGTCTGCTCTCGGCGGTTCGCCAGCCCCAGGTACTGGCGATGCTGATATTCGGTGAATCAATCATGCCGGCGGTGTCAATCCTGCTGTCGGTATATGCCTACAGCCTCGGTGACGCGTCCCTGGTGGCGGCGATGCTGGCAACGCGACCGCTCTTTGTATTTATCGCTACCACGATACTGTCCCGGGTGCGCTGGCAGCTGCTGGACGAGACGCTCACTCCCAGGGCGCTTGCGGTAAAGGGAGCGTCGATTCTGATGATTGTGGGTGGCGTAGGCGCGTTGAGTCTCGGCTAACCGCGACGTTTTCCGACGTCGTGAGCACAAATGGCCTCGTTTGTTGGCCGGGCTGGTCGTCGTCGGGGTGGCCGCTTACGTATATGATGCGCCTTTCGCCGTTGACGGGAATCGAATCCGTCGCATAATGCACGAATAATGGTTGTTGTTTCGCCCAGAATTGTTGACAACCGACGCCATAACGCATACCATTTTTGGGCAATCTTTTACGCAGAACGGCATCCGGCAAAAGCCGATGGCTTTCGTGCGGAGACTACCAAATAATGGATGAACTCGACCTCAAGATAATCGGCATTCTGCAGGCGGACGGGCGTGCGTCCAACGCCAAAATTGCTCGTGCTGTGGGTGTGAGCGAGGGGACGGTGCGCCGTCGGTTGCGCCGCCTCATCAATGACGACATCGTGCACGTGGTGGCGGTGCCCAACCTGGAGAAGATGGGCTATGGCACGACCGCCTTGATCGGCCTGGAGACCGGCCCCGGCAAGTCGGACGCGGTGGCGGAGTCCATTGCGAAGCTCGACGAAGCCCACTATGTTGTGGTTGCCACCGGCCCCTACGACGTCTTCGTGTGGACTGCGCTGGAATCCGCAGAGAGCCTGGGCGATTTCCTCCGCACCCGCATCGGCGTGATTGAAGGCGTCCAAAAGACCCAAACCTTCGTGACCCTGTCCACCAAAAAGCGCTTTACCCGAGTGTAACCGGCGTCCTTTTTTCGCCTCGCACGGCCAATATTTAGGGGCGTTCCGGTTGCATTGACTACCTGCCATGCTATAATTCCGGCACTGATAAATGGCGACCCGACGGTGGGTTTTGCCACCCTTGCCCGCAACACATCCTTTGAGGGAATGCCGCTATGACCTACATCATTACCGAGCCATGCGTGGGCGTCAAAGATGCCGCGTGCGTAGACGTTTGCCCGGTAGACTGCATCTACACTACCGACGACGATGATATGTACTACATCAGCCCGGACGAGTGCATTGATTGCGCCGCCTGCGAGCCGGTTTGTCCCGTCACCGCCATCTTCGCTGAGGAAGCAGTTCCTGGTATGTACGAGGAATACATCCAGAAAAACTACGACTATTTCAGCAAGTAAATGACGATGCGGCGATGGTAGCCGTACCGCTGCGGTGTGCAGGTCGCTGCTCCATTAGTCGTCGTCAACCGCGAGGTATTACGTCAATCGGAGCGGCGCCTGGGCGACCGACAGATCTTCGCGCCCGGCATTCTTCGGCCGGGCGCAGGTTTTGAGAATTAGTCCCTAACCCCTGGACCCTAAACCCGCTGGACCCTATCCTGCGCCTGATGACAATTCCCGATCAGCAGATTCCCGACCGCGATGCAACGGTCAAACCCGATGTGAATATCGTGGTGTGCGCCGACGAATACGGGTGCCAGCGTTGGTACTCTCAAGGGCGCAACGCCGCCGATGTATTGCAGGAACTGCAAGATGCGGTGGCCGCGGAGCACGGCGAACGGGTGCAGATTACCACTGCCGGCTGCATCCTGGGCTGCACCTACGGGCCGAGGTTCGATGTGGCCCGCCGCTGGTCAGGGGAGAAAGCGCTGTACGGCGCGATCGCTGGCGAGGCCAGCATCACGCGCCGGGGCCGCGTTCGGTTTGCCCCCATTCCAGCCGAGTTCAGCCAGGTTATCAGCGATAATCTCCCTGAAACGGCGGTCCCGCTGGCCGAGCTGGGCGGAGTTGCGCCAGCAGCCGACATTGACCTGCTGCGTCAGATTTTGCTGGATTGCAGCCGCGGCATCGACCGAGCCGGCTCCGGTCTGAACGAGGCGATGGTGATGGTTCACAACTCGGCGGCCGTGGTTTCCATACCGGCAACACTGGCTGACCTGGAACTGATTGACGGCGACGGGCGACAGTCTGAGCTGGGCGACATTGCCGTGTTGACAACCGACGGCGACGGGCGGGCGGCGATCCAGTTGAGCCGCATACGGCAGGTGGAGTTCATGCACCGGAGGTTGGGCAACGATATGCCCAGCTATGCCATCTGGATGCGGGACGAATCGCTGGAAACCGTGTACCGCATTTATCTGCGCCGTTCCGACGACGAATCCAGCAACCCGGCACGCCACCGGTTGTTCATGCAGCTGATCGACAAGTACGGCGCCCGAGTGTCTTTGTGAAGGTGGCGGCGCGACGCTGGCCCACGTTGTTAGTTGTTAATAGGTCAGCGTGCTGCATTGCCCGCCGTGTGGCGTTCCGGTCCCATTGCCGTTAGAATTGAGACCCGTTTCCGTTAGAATCCCAGTTTCCGTAAGAATTAAAGACCCATTGGCCGTTTGGAATTACAGCCTGTTGGCAACCAAGCAAACTCGAGGAGGAATGAATCCACGATGAGTAACATTGACTCCACGCCGGAATTTGTGCGGGAAACGTACCGCAAGATGGACGAAAAACTCCAGCAGGTCAGGGCGCGGCTCAACCGTCCACTGACCATGGCGGAGAAGGTGCTGCTCTCCCATCTGGACGATGTGGACGAGGCTGAACTGCGTCCGGGAGCCAGCTATATCAACCTGCGCCCCGACCGGGTGGCCCATCAGGACGTTACCGGGCAGATGGCCATTCTGCAATTTATGCAGTCGGGCCGGAGCCGGGTAGCGGTGCCCACCACGGTACACTGCGACCACCTGATTCAGGCTCGGGTCGGCGCCTCCTCTGACTTGCAGGACGCCCTGAACGAGAGCAACGAGGTTTACCAGTTCCTGGAATCCTCCTGCCGCCGCTTTGGCATGGGCTTCTGGCGGCCCGGTTCCGGCATCATTCACCAGGTGGTGTTGGAAAAGTACGCCTTCCCCGGCAGCTTGATCATCGGCACCGACTCCCACACCGTGAATGGCGGTGGCTTGGGTTCTCTCGCCATTGGCGTGGGTGGCGCGGACGCCGCCGACGTGATGGCCGGCCTGCCCTGGGAAGTGCGCTATCCGCAGATTATCGGCGTGAAGCTGACCGGCGCCATGAATGGCTGGACGGCGCCCAAGGACGTCATCATCAAGCTGGCCTACGAGCTGACGGTGTCCGGCGGGACCAACTCCATTATCGAGTACTTCGGCCCCGGCACCGAGTCGATTTCCTGCACCGGCAAGGGCACGATCTGCAACATGGGCGCTGAATTGGGCGCGACCGGAGATATGTTCCCCTACGATGAGCGCATGGCGGTGTACCTGCGGGCAACGGGCCGGACAGAACTGGCCGAAATAGCCGCCGAGCACCGGCATCTGCTGACTGCCGACCCCGAAGTCGAGCAGAATCCCGAGCAATACTACGACCGGGTGGTGGAGATTGACCTGTCCACCCTGGAGCCGCACGTTACCGGCCCGCACTCGCCCGACCGGGCGCGCACCATCTCCCAGCTGGCGGCTGATGTAGAGCGGGAAGGGTTCCCCGACCGGGTGTCCGTGGCGCTGGTGGGCAGCTGCACCAACTCTTCTTACGAGGACATGGAGCGGTGCGCCGACGTGGCCCGCCAGGCGTCTGCCCGCGGAGTCAAGGCCGCATCCGGCCTGCTGGTTACTCCCGGCTCTGAGCAGGTGCGCGCCACCATCGAACGGGACGGCCAGGCGGCGGCCCTGGAAGCCGTGGGCGCAACCGTGCTCGCCAACGCCTGCGGCCCGTGCATCGGACAGTGGAACCGCCCCGAGGCGCGCGGCACGGAAAACAGCATCGTTACCTCCTACAACCGCAACTTCCCCAGCCGCAACGACGGCAACGCCGGCACCATGAACTTTATTGCCAGCCCGGAGCTTGCGGTAGCCATCGGCCTGGGCGGTCGCCTGTCGTTCAACCCGCTGACCGACCCGCTGATTGACGCCGAGGGCAACGAGTTCATGCTCCAGCCTCCGGCGCCGGCGCCCGAGGTTCCGCCCACCGGTTTTGACCCGGGGGCCGATCTGTACCTGGAGCCGCCGGAAGACGGCAGCGATGTTGAAGTTAGCGTCGATTCCGCCAGCAACCGTCTTCAGGTGCTGGACCCCTGGGAAGCCTGGGATGGCAAAGACTTTGAGGACATTCCGATCCTGGTGAAAACCCAGGGCAAGACCACCACCGACCACATCTCTCCGGCCGGCCCGTGGCTGCGCTTCCGGGGGCATCTGAACAACCTGAGCGACAATATGTTCCTCGGAGCCAGCAACGCCTTCACCGAGGACAACGGCACCGGCAAGAACCAGTTGTCCGGCGAAGAAATTGCGCCCATACCCGAAATCGCCCGAGCCTACAAGGCCCAGGGTTTGCGCTGGGTCGCCATTGGGGACGAGAACTACGGCGAGGGTTCCAGTCGGGAACACGCCGCCATGTCGCCGCGAATGCTGGGGGCGGCCGCCATCATCACCCGCAGCTTCGCCCGCATCCACGAGTCGAACCTCAAGAAGCAGGGCTTGCTGGCCCTCACCTTCGAGGATCCGGCAGACTGGGAGCGGGTGCAGGACGATGATCGCATGAGCCTGGTCGGGCTGAGCGATCTGGCCCCCGACCGGCCCGTGCAGGCAATTCTGAAGCACGCCGACGGCAGCGAAGAGACGCTGAACCTGCGGCACACCCTCAATGAGCCGCAAATTGAATGGTTCAAAGCGGGCAGCGCGATGAACCACATGAAGAACCTGGAAGAAGCCGGGGGTTAGCCGCCTGCTGACGATTCCGGCGAACCGGTTGGGGCGGCGCTTGCGTCGCCCCAACGTAGTTAATTCGCACTACCCTGGGCTGCTGATGGAGAGGGGATTTTCGTCCTCACCCTCTGCCGTCAAGTAGGGCTATGCACTCACCCGTACCCATTTTGATTTGTCATTGCGAGGAGCCCCCGCTCATCCCGAGCTTGTCGAGGGACGTGGCAATCTCGATGAGGTTGAACACACGTCGGCGAACCATCATTGCTACGGCGACGAGATTGCCACGCTACGCTCGCAATGACAAAGTGGGTACGCATGAGGGTTACTCTGACTACGTTCCGCTCATGGTGAGCCTGTCGAACCACTCGCCCCTCGCAATGACAATCAGACCAACGTCCGGAGTTTTGCAGGGCCCTGCATCGCACGGCCCTGCCCAGCATTACGGGAAGGAGGATTTTTGGGATTGGCGGCTGGCCTGGTGGGCGGCCAGCACGGGTATCAGGCGTTCCAGCTGTTCGCGGGATACTTCTCCCATGAGGCAGATTTGCAGCCAGTTGCGGTCGCGCAGGTAGCCGCTGGCGTAGGATGTGTAGAAGCCGTGGGATTCCAGCGCCAGACCCAGTTCACCGGCGTCCAGATCTGCCGGCGGCAGGGCTATGGTGGTAACCGCGCCGATGCTCTCGTGTTCCGCTGCCACCAGCGTGAAGCCCAGCGCACGGAGTCGTTGGCGAATCCAGAGGCCGTCTGCTGCAATGCCCGCCAGCAGTTCCGGCGACTGCCGTTGCAACCCGGCGTCGAGGGCGGCCAGCAGATTGGACGACAGCGTGAACGGAACGGTATCGTTCGCGGAGCTGCCGCAGTGCAGCCCCAAATCCAGGTAGCGCGGCAAGGCCCCATCAGGTTGGGGACGCTCGGCGCAGAACACCAGCCCCAGGCCGGGATACGCCGCCATGCCCTTGCCGCTGGCGGCGCTGGCGAGCCAGACTCCGCGCAGGTCAACCGCGGTGGCGCCAAAGCTGCTGATGCAATCCAGCGCCAAGCGCGCGCCGTGCCGCTGGCAAATCGCTTTGAGCCGGGGCAGGTCGGCCAGTGCGCCGGTGGAAGTTTCGCAGTGGACGGTCCACAACCAGCCACCCGGTTGGGCGGCTAACGCGGCGTCAATCCGTCGGTAGTCCAGCGGCGTACCCCAATCGTGCTCCACTGCCGTGAAACGCAGGCCCATGCGGTTGGCGTGGTCGAAAAGGCGGCCGCCAAACTCGCCGGCCGCTACGATTACGCCGGGGACGTCCATCCGGGACAATTGGGCGGCGACCACATCGTTGGCCATCGTGCCGGAGCCTACCATGACCGCCGCATGGTTGGCGCCGGTCAACTGACACATCCGCTGCCGCACCCGCAGCATCATTTCCGCGAATTCCGGCGACCGATGCGACTTGGGGGGATGCTGGAATGCCTGCACCACTGCGGCCGGCATTGCAACCGGTCCGGGGGTGAGGATGACCGGCGCGCCTTGCGGCGCGGATACCGCGTCGTGAAACTGGCCGGCAAACTCCATTGCAACGTTGCCCACCGGACGATACATGGGCTGGTATGGGGCGTCGTCGTTCCCCACCACGGGGCCGAAGGGGATGAACCCGATGTGGCGGTACAGCGATTGCTGCGAAACGCGACCCGACATCACCACGTAGTCGTAGCCACCCTCCTGGCAATACCGCGCCATCATGGTCAGCAAACCTTGCAGCACACGGGTGCGGCGCATATCGGGGCGCACCGCCAGCAGCCTGACCTCGCACAGCCTGGCATCTTTGGCCGGCGGCAAATACTGCTCCAGGTTGCCCAGTTTCTCGTCAAGGGAAAAGGGTCGGCGGTCGCGGACGCACACCATACCCACCAGTTCGCTCTCGCGGCGGCAGATAAAATAGGTGTTCTCCCGGTGGAAACGGTCAATCAGGGTGCGGTCGTCGTTGGAGGGGTGCTGTGGCACCTCTTCGACGAAGGATACGTAGTTGAGTTGGGAGATTTCTTCAAATTCCCAATCCTGATCGGCCTGCTTGAACACCAGGCCAGCGCCGTTATTGCCGCTGCCGCCGGGTCCGTCGCTGGCGGGTCCATGTTCCGCGGGTCCGTTCCCGTTGGAGGGCACTGCGCCGTCGGATTTCGCGGTGGTGTTGGAAATTGGTCGTGTCGAGTCGGTCATAAGCGGTTCAGCTGCAACCAGTGAGCGCGAGCGACGCCAGTTTGCCTGAAAGCCGATGGTTACAGCCAGTGTTTTACCATACTAAATGAATCGAATGGCAAATGGCTTGGAATCCGGGAACATATTTACCATAATCTGAACGATGCACACCATAGCCCCGGTGCGATATAATGCCGGCAATTCTCATCCTGGGGCGTCGCCCTTCCTTGCAGCGGCGTCCCAGCGCCGAAAACCCGAAACGGAGGTACTATTATGTCCCACACACCGAGGCAGCTCGGCCATCTGGTCATCAAGGTTCGCGACATTGAACGTAGCGTTGATTTTTACACCAACGTGCTGGGGCTCACGGTGATGACGGCCCGGCCCGGCGGAATGACCTTCCTTTCTGCGAACACCACCATGTCCCACGAGTTAGCCCTGGTTCCGCTGGGCATGGACGCGCCCGGTCCCGAAGATCGCCGCGTCGGCCTGGCGCACATGGCCTGGCAGATGAACTCCTTCCGCGACTTGAAGGAACTGTACGAGCGTTGCAAGGACCACGGCGTCCGTATCAAGCGGCTGGGCGACCACGGTATCTCCATGGGCGTCTACATCTACGATCCGGACGACAACGAGATCGAAATTTACTACGAAGCGCCCGAGTCGGAATGGGGCAACCGGGAAGGCTTCCTGTTCGATGGCAACTTCCCCTGGCAGCTGGAGCCGATAGAGGAGCCGGTTGCGGTCGGCGACGACGACTAAACCGACTCAGGGCTTTCATTAGTGATACGGAGTAGGGGCGAATAATTATTCGCTCCTACGGTCGATTGTCTCTGGGGGCACCCGAACGGAAATCAGCAGTTTATGACTAACTTGCCTCCTCCCGACGAACCGGATATTTACGAATCGCTGGCGGCGGCCTTGATTGAGGCCAGTACCGGCATTCGGACGGCCAATGAGACGGGTTTTGCCGCGCTGGATCCCATGGACCGGGCTATTGAATTAACGGCTGGCACCCCCGACTTGCTGCGCCAGGCCAGGGAATTGTCGGAACAAGCCTGGGATTTGCGGCACCAGGCTGGGTTGCTCACTACTCAGGGTGGCGATGAAGACATTGCGCAAGCCGATGGATTACGACGACAGTCCGGCGTATTGATTGGCCAGGCTAGCGTTATATCGGAGCAGGTTCTGGCCAGCGTTTTGGAAAGCCGGTCATTCATGCGGCAAAGTATTGAACAGTTGATGGCTGCATCCGAAATTCATCGGCTGGCGTTGGAGAGGGCTACTATGTTGCTGTACTCGGCGCGACGCCGTCAGAGCAACGGCGATAATCCGGACGCGCTCACTGCGTAGATTCAAGCTGCCTTGTCTGAACCACCTCGTTACGACTACATCATCATTGGCAGCGGGATTGCCGGCCTGAATACCGCGCTGCTGGCGGCCAACCACGGCAGCGTGCTGGTGATAACGAAGGGCCTCATCGACGACTGCAACAGCCGCTACGCCCAGGGTGGCATCGCCGCCGCCATTGGGCCGGGCGACTCGCCAACGCTGCACCAGCGCGACACCCTGGATGCCGGGGCCGGCCTGTGCGACCCCACCGCCGTTGCCGTGCTGACCGGCCAGGGCCCGGACAGCATCGCCAGCCTGATCCAGTGGGGTGTCCCCTTCGATACCATACACGGCGAGATTGCGCTGGGACGGGAGGGAGCGCACAGCCTGCCCCGCATCCTGCACGCCGGCGGCGACGCTACCGGCCAGCACATCGAAGACACACTGGCCGACCGGGTACGGTCTGCACCCCGCATCACCGTGATGGAGTTCACCCATGCCATCAGCATCGGCGTGGACGGCGGCGCAGTGTCGGGCGTGGAGACGATAGGCGATGACGGCGGGTCGATCCGCGCGTTCCGCAGTTCGGTGGTGGTGGTGAGCACCGGCGGGGCGGGGCGGCTGTATCAGTACACTACCAACCCCGAAGTGGCCACCGGCGACGGGGTGGCGCTGGCATTTCGGGCGGGCGCGGACGTGATGGATATGGAGTTTTACCAGTTTCATCCGACGGCGTTGTGGCTGGAGGGTGCGCCGACGTTCCTGCTGTCTGAGGCGATGCGGGGAGAGGGGGCGATTCTGCGCAACGCCGCCGGCCGGCCGTTTATGGCCGACTACCACCCGATGGCTGACCTGGCGCCGCGGGACGTGGTGTCGCGCGCCATTGCCGCCGAAATGGAGCAGTCTGAAGGCCAACCCGTGACGCTCGACATCTCCCACCTGCCCCGGGCCACGGTGGCCGGCCGCTTCCCCACCATCTATGCACAGTGCCTGGAATATGGCGTGGACATTACCCGAGAGCCGATCCCGATTGCGCCCGCCGCTCACTATATGATGGGCGGCATCCACATTGATACCTGGGGCCGCACCAACATTTCCGGTCTGTACGCCTGCGGCGAAGTGGCCTGTTCCGCCGTCCACGGCGCCAACCGGCTGGCCAGCAACTCGCTGCTGGATACCCTGGTTTTTTCCCAACGCCTGGTGGAATGCAGCCTGGGCAACGCTCCCGAATCTGCGCCGCAGGATGCGTCCGAGCAGAACCTCCGGGTGAATCTGGCCGACCGGGCAATGGTTTGCGCCTCCATACCGGAGCGCAGCCGGGAAAATCTGCAAAGCCTGCTGTGGCGCAACGTGGGCATTACCCGCAACGGGACGCGCCTGCTGCTGTCGGCCCGCATCCTGAACCTGTGGCAGCGCACAATGCCGGCGCCGGAGACTGCCGACGATTATGTGCTGCGCAATATGCTGACGGTGTCGCGGCTGATTGTCGAGTCGGCCCTGACCCGGCGAGAGAGCCGGGGCGCGCATTACCGGTCCGATTTTCCGGAGACTGCGGGGGACTGGCAGCGGCACGTTGTGATTGGACGCAGTGGCAGGTGATTGGTAGGGGCAACCTTACTGTGTCGCACTGCCGGGGGGGAAGGGGTTGTTGGCATGGATAGACAGGATGAACGGGATTTTTGTTGATTGAGGGATTCGTGCTGGGTTTGTGCAGGCGGTAGGCGGTAGGCCGGTGGTTCGACAGGCTCCCCATGAGCGGAGGGCGTCAGGAACGTCCGTGGGATAATTCAGAGGGAGGCATTGTTATGAACCGGCTACCGCAGAGTTTCCATCCACCGGGCGTTACATTTCTGACTGACGTGTCGGTGGCGCGCTGGGTGGAAGAGGGGCTGAGCAGCAATTTTGCCCACGTCGATGCCCTGGCGCCCCGGGGTTACGTCGCCTACGGGCGGTTATTCCACCCGGCCAGCGGGGCAGATAAACGGCGGGTGAGGTGGTCTGAGGTGGCGGCGTGGGCCGGCTCCGTCGTCCATCCGCTGATGGCCTTTGAAGGTATCCGCGCTCCGAAACCTGGATACGGAGCCGGTACGCGTCCCTGGCTTCGGGAGCCGAGGGCAGGCCAGATGGATGAGCAGGACGCCCTCGCACTGGCGGTTCTGCTGTCCGTTTTTACCAGCACGCCCCAGCATTGCTATTTCGGCATTTGGGACGGGTTCGGACAGTATTCACCAGGCGCAATGACTTTGCTAACCACCTCGGGCGGCATTCCGCAAACCCCGCCCCCGGATGTCATCGCAGCCCAGAGGTTCGGCGGCGTGGGGAGAGCATATCTCTTGTACGAAGGGCCCCTCACTGCCATCGGGTCGTTCTTCAACCACTTGCGATCGCACCCTCCGAACATCTGGTGGCCGGAGGATCGCAGCTGGTGCGTGGCTACCGATATAGACCTGAATACGACCTATGTGGGTGGTTCCGAGGCTTGCATACAGGCAATCATCGGCGAACAATCGCTGGAAGCCCTGGCCACGTCGCCCGAAGCCCCCGTCCACAGGGCAGCCGACACGATCAACTTGGGTGCAGAGTCTGCATGACTGCTACGGAGACGCTCTTTGTGCTGACACGGCGCGGTTGACGCTACGGATTCCCCGTTTGTAGTCTGGAGAAAATCCAAAGTTGAGATGGCCGGTGGGACTGACCCGACGCCGGGTCGGTTCCATCGGCTTTTTGCGGTGGGACGCCGGCGTCCATCGTACCGGCCCCGGAGGTTTACATTGGGAGGTTTCTATGAGGAGGTTTGCATGATGGACGAGCAGGGTCGGCGCAATCGCCGGCCGCCCGAGATCGGGTCGATGCAGACCCGGGCGGAGTTGCTGCAGGCGCTGGAAGCCTATCGCCGGGGAATCGCCGCGGCCCCGGTGGTGTGCAAATGGGTGCAACCCTCGTTGCCCTCACCCCAACTATTCGCTCAAGAGGCCGAGGGCAGCTACACTGGGGGCAACCACAAGGGTTGCCCCTACGATGGGGTGGGCCGGGCGGATCAACCATCCAGGGCGCTGGGGAATGTGCGTTGCTCCTACGATGGGGTGGGTAGGGACGCCGGGGATGTGTTGGGGCGGGCGCTGACCTTTGTGGCGTCCACCGGGGAGGTGGATCGGCACGGCGATACGGTTGCGCTGGACGGTTGGAAGCTGGACGAATACCGGCAGAATCCGGTGGTGCTGTGGGCGCACGATTACCGCCAGCCGGCCATTGGGCTTACCGAGGCCGTCTGGAACAACGGTCGCGCGCTGCTGGCTCGGATGCACTTCGCTCCCACCGGATTCGCCAAAGAGGTGGAAGGGTTGTACCGGCAGGGCTACCAGCGCGGCGTGTCGGTGGGATTCCGTCCGGTGCGCTTTGCGGAGCGTCGGGATTTACGCAGTGGCGCATTGCTCGGCATCCAGTTCCTGGAGCACGAGTTGCTGGAGATTAGCGCAGTGCCCGTGCCGGCCAACAGTCAAGCCTTGCTGGCCGGCGTCCTTCGACAGGATCAGGATGAGCGGAGCGGCCCTCACGCTAACGCTCTCCCGGAGGGAGCAGGAACCCGGCTGGGGTCGGCGGTGGTGTCGCTGCTGCGGGAGCTGCGGACGGATTGGCATGGATGAACCGGATAAAGGGGATGGGGCTGCCGCCAGGGAACGCACCCTCACCCCAACCCTCTCCCATCAAGGGAGAGGGGGATTAGCTGGCGGTGAGGGCAGAGTGTCCCCGACGAGATTGCCACGCTGCGCTCGCAATGACAATTGAAAGGAAACGCAAAGGAGATTTGGAGTTATGACGCTTTCTACCTGGGAGTTGGAAACCATCAAGAACGAGGTTGCGGAGGTGCGGGAGTTCTACCGGCAGCGGCTGGACGCCGACATTCCGCCCCTGCAAGAGGAGATGAGTCGCCTGAAGCGCGCCGTTGGCGATGTGGTTGAACGGCAGCGGGAGTCGGATCGGCAGGCGCTGCTGGCCCGTTACGGCGGTGGAGCCGGCAGCACGGGCCGTGGCCGAGTGCCATTCGGCAAGTACCGGGGTATGGATGAGCTTGACCTGGCCTGTGTCAGCAGCGTCTTGCGGGCGCAGCAGCGGGAGCCGGGCGATGCGAATGTCGGGGCGCTGGAGGACTGGCAAGCCAACCTGAAGGCGGCCATGGACAGCACCACGGCCAGTCGCGGCGACGAGTTGGTCGCCACCGGGGAAGCCAGCGCGCTGTGGGCTGATGTGAATCTGGAAACCCACGTGGCCGCGTTGTTCCCGCGGGTGGATATGCCCACCAACCCTTTCCAGATTCCGTTGCAGCTGGGCAACGTGTCCTGGTATCCCGGCACCGAGAATGTCGCCACCACCGAGACGGCCCCGACCACGGCGCGACAAACCCTGACGGCTTACGAGCTGGTTGCCGAAGTGCCCTGGTCGTTGACCCTGGAAGAGGACGCGGTGATTGCCATGGCCGGCGAGGTGCGCAGCACACTGGTGCGCAACGCCGTTGAAGTGATTGACGACGTGCTGCTGAACGCCGACACGACCACGGAGAACAACATCAACGCCGACGGCGCCACCATCTCCGCATCGGCAGCCGGCAAGGGGCACTGGCTGTTGGGATTCGACGGGCTGCTGCATCTGCCGCTGGTGGATAACGCCACGCAGAGCAACAGTCACGCCGCTGCGCCTGATGCTGCGATGTACAACGAGGTGCGCGGTTTGCTGGGCAAATATGGCGTCCGGCCCTCGGATCTGGCCTACATCACCGACGTGAGCGCCTACATCAAGTCGTTGGGCATCGATGAGTTTCGGACGCTGGACAAGCTGGGGCCGCAGGCGACGATCCTGAGCGGACAGCTGGCGCAGGTTGACGGCATCCCGGTCATTGTCGCCGAGCAGATGGCCAAGTCAGACGATGACGGCAAGGTTACGGACGGCGCGGCCAACGCCAAGGGTCGGCTGCTGCTGGTCAACCGCTCGCAGTGGCGGCTGGGTTTCCGGCGGGAGCTGATGATCGAAACGACCCGGGACATCCAGAAGCGGCAGAACATCATGGTGGTCAGTATGCGGTTGGCCTTCATGGAGCGCACCGGCAACCGCGCCACCGCCACCCACACCGCGCTGCAATACAACATCACGGTGTAGGGCAGAGTAATTGGCATGGATAGACAGGATACGGATGGGATTTTCACCCTCACCCCAACCCTCTCCCGTCAAGGGAGAGGGAGCAAATTGGAGGATTGGAATGGCGAATGTTTATGCTGACCTGGCAGATTTGAAATCGCCGGCGATGCTGAATGTGCCGGACGATGGGCATGATGAACGGCTGCTGGCCCTGCTGGAGGGGGGCGGCGCGGTGGATTGACGGTTACTGCGACCGGCGCTTTGCCGCCGTGGAGGCCGAGCGGTGGTTTGACGGGCCGGGCAAGTCCGTCCTGGCGGTGCCCGACCTGATTAGCGTCAGCGAGTTGCGGGTTCGCACCGCGGCCGGCGAATGGGCGAGCTGGCCGACGGGCCACTGGCTGCTGTACCCGCTGAGTGCGGGGCCTACCGAACCCGGCGGCCGGCCTTATACGCGGATTGTGCTGACGTCCGACTCCATCCGGCGGTTTCCGCTGAGCCGGGCTGGCGTGGCCGTCGCCGGAGTTTGGGGCTATGGCGATGTCCGTGAGGACATCGGGCTGCGGGTGGGCGGCTCCGCAGTGGCGGTGGACGATGCAACGGTGTCGGTAGCGTCGGCAGTCGGCAGTATTCTGTCCGGCGGGCATACGATTCGCATTGACGACGAGCAGCTGTATGTGGCCGGCGTTGCCGACGATGGCGTTGGAACGGCCACCTTGACGGTGCGACGGGGGGTCAACGGAACCGCGTCCCAAACGCATGATGTCGGCGCCGCCGTGTCGGTGTACCGCTACCCGGCGGCCATTGCCGAGGCTTGCCTGCTGCAAGCGGCGGCCTGGTGGCGAGACCGGGCGATGGCGCCGTTTGCCCCGCCGTCTCGCGACAATGCGGACGAAGCGGCGGGCGTTGACCCGACCGCGCGGCAGCTGCTGGAACCGTACCGGCGGCGGTCGGCGGCGCTGGGGGTGTGAGCATGGCCGGATACAACAGCGCCAGCCGCAGCTACGTTGCGGTCGCTGACGCCGACGGCGCAATGCGGGACCTGTCGCCGTGGGTGGAGCGCATCGGGCCGTTGGGCCGCGCTGTCCTCGGGTTGGACGCCACCGGCGTGAACGATGCGGCCGGCCGGACGACGGCCGGCCCGGAGGCGGCGCAGGAGTTCAGCATCGCCGGCCGCTGGGATGATGCGCCGGGGATTGGCCCCGACGCTGTGCTCGCCGGCATCGTGGGACTTGCCGTCGGTGTGCAGTACGGCCCCACGGGGAATGCGCCGGGTCAACGCCGCATCGCCGGCCGGTTCGTGTGTTTGTCCTATCGGGTGGCCAGCAAGGCGGGGGAACCGGTGCGCTTTGAGGCAACCTTTCGGCAGGACGGCGCCGTTGCGCTGGGAGTGTGGTAGATGACAACGATGACCAGGGTTTCGACGGTTTCGGCGGCGGAGGTGGCGGCAACCCCAGCCCTCCGGTGGCAGGTATTGGTTGACTGGTTGGGAGCGGGGGTTTGGGGCGCAGCGGGGGTGGACGTTAGCGACGATGTGGTGGGCGTGGGCTGGCGGTGGGGTCGCTGTGGGCTGCCGGTTCCGGAGTTTGCTCCGCCGGCAACGGTGGAGCTGTCCCTGCGCAACCTGAACCACCGTTACACGCCGGGCAATGCGGCGTCGCCCCTGGCGGGACAGGTGCAACCGGGGCGGGAGGTCCGGCTGCGCGCGGCCTGGCCGTATGACGATTTCGCAACCGACGCGGGTGGAGCGCAGACGCTGGACGACCGAGTTACGACCGGCGGCATCGTCTCGTGGCAAGTTCTGGCCACCGCCGGCAGTGGTTTTGAGGCGCAGGAGGGCGAAGTCCGCGGGCTGGTTGGCCGGGGCCGGCCTTCCGATGCGGTGGCGACGCTGGACACCGGCGACCCGCTGGCGACGCTGCTGGTGCGGTTCCGGCGCGGGAGCAACGGCCTGGGCGGGTTCGTGCTGCGCTGCGCCGCCCGAGACAATTGTCTGCGATTGCGGTTCACCGATGCTGCAACGGCGCTGGAGCGGGTATCGGGCCGGGCGGCCACCGAGTTGGCCACCGGCGACGCGCTGGCCGAATCAGAGTGGTATGAGCTTGAGGTAGTCCAGTCCGAGGCCAGCGTCCGGGTGTTCGCGACGAATCTGGACACCAGGGGCTTGGCGCGTCAGGAGCTGGTGGCGGCCACCGGCATCAGCGACGCCCCGGGTTCCGGCCGACACGGGTTGTGGCACGGGTTTCGCAACACCGTGGATCGGTGGGGCGATTTCAGCGTGGGTCGCACCTTGTTTTGCGGTCGCATTAATGCCATCGATCCGGACTATGAAAGGGCCACCTGCCGCATCACCGCCGGGGATGTTTTGCAGCGGGTGGACGGCATACCGCTGTCTCGCAACCTGTCCGGTGGCCCGATGCGGTCGGGAGCGGTGGCTGCGGCGATTCTGGGTTGGGCCGGGCTGGCGGCGTCCGATTATGCGGTGGACACCGGACGGTTGCTGCTGTCCGGCGGCCCGCGCGCGGTGTGGGACGTAACGGCAGGCCGTGCGCTCCGGCGGCTGCAACGCGAAGAAAATGGCCTGCGCTACGTCGATGGGTTGGGACGCGTCCGGCTGGAAGCGGACTCGGTGCGAGCAGCCATTCGCGACCACGCCGACCCGACGGCACTGGCCAAAGTCGCCGTGTCGGGAGTAGCCGGAGGAGCCAATCCGTTTGCCAGCAGCCTGCGTTGGGACGACGGGGCCGGCGCGGTGGAGAATCAGGTAACGTTCCGTTATCAGCGGTCGGCGGATAACGGTCGCCAGCTGGTCTGGAGCTTGAACGAACCGCTGGCGGTGGCGGCCGGCGGCAATCGTCTGGTGCTGGCGGCCACCGACGACTGGGACGTCGTTACCGACCTGGCAACGCCGGCGGCGGACACCGATTATCAGGCCACCGACGACGCTGCCGGTGACGGCAGCGATGTTACCGGCGATGTCAGCGTGGCGGTACTGGCCGAGGCGGATTCCGGCGTGGCGGGCCGAGGCGCGACCCTGCGCGTGAGCAACGCCGGCGCCCAGACGGCGTATCTGCAACTGCTCAACCTGTATGCTGCCCACGGCTGGCGTCCATCCGGAGCCACGGGGTATCAGCGCGCCGCGCACCCGGCGAGTGGTGAGCAGTCGCCGGCCCGCGTGGTGGCTTGCCGCTACATTGACCACTACGCGGCGGCGCAAGATGCTGCCGATGCCCGTTTCGCGGAACGGTCTCGCCGGCGTCCGCAGCTGGAGGTTTCGTTGCCGCTGCTCGGCGCCGCCAACCTGCGGGCCGCGTTGGAGGGGCGGTTGTCGGAAGTGATAACGGCGCCGGCCGCGCCGGCCGGCGCCGCGGGGGCGTGGTTCCTGGATGGTGTGGAGCTGCAGGCATCTGCCGGGCGCGCGGGAGTGGCACGCTGGTGGGTGTCGGGGGTGTAGGGAGCTGTGCAAAGTCCCATTGAATCCGCTCATGGTGAGCTTGTCGAATCGTAGACGACTGTCCTTCGACAGGATCAGGACGAGCGGGTGGGTTAACTCCTACAACTTTGAACAAGTCCTGTGACGTAGATGCGATTGGGGAGGCGGTTTGGTGAAAGATGATATGATAAAATTGTCAGGCAACTTTGCCTTGTTGGTGGACTACCTTCGAAATGGCTACCGAAGTAACTGATAGCGACATCGCTCCGGATTCTATTGCCGAGCGCCTGATTAACGAAATTCAGGCCGACCCTCGAGTGCGCCAGCTGGTGCTGCGGGCGTTGCTGACTGAGGATTTTCTGCGAGTACCGGCGCGCCTGGAGCAGCTGGCCAGCGATTTCGATGAATTTCGTAGCGAAACCACCGAAAGGTTCCGGGAGGTTGACCAGCGGTTTGATCGGGTGGAAGGGCGGCTGGAAGGCGTGGAAGGGCGGCTGGAAGGTGTAGAAGGGCGGCTGGATACGATGCAGGGCAGCATTGATGCGCTGCAGGGCAACGTTGAAACCATGCAGGGCAGCATCGAGACGATGCAAGGCAGTATGGTCGGTTTGCGAACTGATATGAACTCTATGCGGGGGACATTGGGAAATATGCGGGGCGAATCTTATGAAAAGAAGTGTGCTGAAAACCTGCCGGTCATTTTGCATCAGCACATCATCGACGTCGTTGTTCTCGACCGCGCCTCGATACAGAACGAATTACTTGCGGCCCGGAGATCCGGCATTATTGACAGCGCTCAGCTAGTGGATGCCAACCATGTTGACATCGTATGTAAGGGCCGGTCTGACGAAAGTGGCGACGACGTAGTGGGCGCAGTGGAAACGACGTTTACGATGAATCAGAACGACGTTGATACTGCGCGCCGCCGGGCCGACATCTTGCGGCGGGTTTTTCACTCACAGCGAGTTATGGCCTTTTGTGCGTCCCACGCGATGTGGTCGGATGAACTGGCCGAGGTTGCTGCCGATGTGGGGGTTATTCTGGTTCAACATGAAGAGCCTGGGCTGATTTTGTAATGGGAACATTACCCAAATTCGCGGGGAGGTGCCCCCGATGATGACGTGCCGGCGTTGCTGTTGCTGTAGGACTAATTGTCAAGGAGCGATGGCCGATGTTATTACAGGAATCTGAAACACAAGGAGAGTAATTATGGAACCATGCAGTACAACACCGATATGGTTAGATACGTTAATTGCGTTTTGCTTTTTTGGTCTGGCAATATCAAGTGCTTATGTTACAATAAAATTCTTAAAATTAAACCGGGTCCACATACAATGCAAAAAAACCCAATTACAACTGGTATCAACCACTGAGTAGAACCTTCCTGTATAATCTTGCGCCTTTGCCATTCTTCCCAAGTTACGATCAGCAGGAATATACCTAGTGATGTGATTCCAATTGCAAGAGCGATGCCAAACCACTCAAAGATTGTTATATCAAAATCAATCAATGTTTGGCCTTCCTTAAAAATCGAGCATCTGGTCGCATAATACGACCAGATGCTCGATGATTGGTCAAAAAACGCAGTTCGTCCCCAGCAGAGGCTACTCGTATGGAATCTGTGCCAAGAGTCTGCTCTACACCTTTGTGCCATCAGGTAGGCAGATGGCTCCTGCGTCTGTGCAACTGGTTGTTGACGGCAGTACGACCTCTACGGTTTGTTGTGATGCCGGTTGTATCGTGATGACCCAGCCCTGATTGCTCCCCTTGACATACCGGTGGGCGCGCGTGATCGGAGCGATCCTGCTCGTGGGCCTCTGTGGGCTATGGATGATCCGAAACGAGCCACCAGCCAGTCCTGAACCCGCGCATCCACGGGTTCAGATGATCGACGACGTCCGGCATTACCGGACGATACTTTTGCAATAGCTCATGATATTGAGCATATCATTGGCGTTCCAAGTAGAAACCATTTCTGTGGGTTGTTCTGGTTTCATGATCGTTGCCGTCATCATCATTTGAGTACCGCCGATCCGAGCTGACGGGAATACGCTACGGTAAGTAAGACGGATTTCACCAAGGGCACCCGCTATGATACGACTGTCATTGTGGTCAACGAGCCAGAGACTTTCAATGATTTCAACTGGCGGACCATAGGAGCCTCGCTGATCCGGGTTAGCAGGTTCCACATAAAATCCCAGTTCAATTAGAGCTTGCCCGTAGGTCAATTGGCGGGCGTACTCAGTTAGATTGGTAACTGTTCAGGGTTGAGGGGAAGTGAGTAATTGTCGGCAGGCGGTGAGGGGGTTCAAGCCTTGGGCCCGCCAGGTGCCGAAGATTGAGGCCAGCGTCATCTTGGTTGCAGTGCCCTGGTTTGAGCGCGTGCCACCACTGATCTTCCGGCTGACCACTACCGGGCGCAGGCTGCGCTCGGCGGCGTTATTGTCCGGCGGCGCTGCCGGTTCAGCCACGAAGACGAAGAGCTCTTTGACGTGGCGTTCAATGCGTCGGCATAGCTTGGCCTGGGTTGCCGATGGGTCGTCGAGGAATGGCTGGCAGATGGACAGCAGCCGTTGTTCCAGGGCCAGCTGGGCGGTGCGCCGTTGCTGCCCCGACGGGTGCGTGAAGGCCTTGGCCTGGACATAGAGACGGTGTACGGCGTCGGCCCACTGTGCCAGTGGCGCGTCATCAGGGTAGAGAGTGCGCCGGTCGTGGATGTCCCGCAGCAGGTGCGCCCAGCAGCGTTGTTTGGGGCCGTCGTAGTGGTGGTAGGCGGCGTAGAAGTCGCTGACCAGCACACCGGAGAACTCCTCGCCCAGGACTTCATCCACCACCGCCTTGCCCCGACCCCGTCGCAGGAAGTACCGCTCGGCGGGAGTGCTGAAGGTCCAGACGTAGCCGTTGTTGCCATTCTCCCGCCAACCCGTTTCGTCGGCATGCACCACCGGACTGCCTCGGATCCGTTCCACTATATCGGCCATCACAACGTGAGCCTGCTGAGCCACCCGCTGCGTGGCGTCCACGATGGCGCCCGTGCTGAGGCGCAGCCCATGCACGGCGCCCAGGTACCACTGGATGGTGCGGAAGGGCAGCCGGGCCTCTTCCCTAAGCGCGGCAATCAGGCTCATTACATTGACCCCCAGACGCTGCCGCCCCAGCGCCACGCCGTCCAGTTGTGACGATGGTACACAGCGGCGTCGGCAGCCCGGGCAGGTGCGGGCGATGTAAGCGTGCTCGGTAATCTGCACCGGAACTTGGGGCAAGTCAATGACTTCCCGAGTGCGCTGGGTCCAGCCGCCGGCCAGCTGAGTTCCGCAGTCGGGGCACTGTTCCAACGCGTGCTCCACCCGCTGGGTCGGCGTCATGCGGGTGCGGGCAAAACCGTGGGGACGGCGCTGGCGTGGCCCTTTGGGCTGGGCCGGTTTCCGCTCGGCTTTGGGCTGCAGACCGGGCATCCGACCCGAGCCGCTGGGCTTGGCCGGCCCCTCGAATTGGCCAATCCGTTTCTCCAACCGCTCGATGATCGCCTGTTGCCGGACGATGATGGCAATCAGGACATCCCGGTCGGCAGTCTTGAGGTCAATTTCCGTATCCATACCCACTATATGACACAACCACCACCGGCAGCGCAAGGCTCCCAGAACCCCTATCGGCCAATCCACCTCACCAACTCTGAACAGTTACTTAGATTGTCCGGGTTTGACAACGTATCGTCACTGCGGAGCCAACGCTTCCACACCTGCTCCCACAGGTCATCCAAGTCGGTTTGCTCTCGCTGATCCAGCCTCAAGTCCTCGATGAAATCAACGAGGCCGTCAGTGTATTCAAATAGAGCTTCTAAGTAATCATCACGGTAATCCTCGAACGGATCCGGGTACTTAGAACCTGTCTACGATCTCTGAAATAGGTTAAGCTGAGACTATTATCAGGGGAGGGGTAATCATGTCTCATTCCTATCCCAGCGACATCAGCCGGGAGCAATTCGCCCGGATTCTGCCGACGTTGGAGTCGGCCCGACGCCGGACCAAGCCCCGCACCGTGGACTTGTATGACGTTTTCTGCGGCGTGCTGTACCTCTTGAAAAGCGGGTGCCAGTGGCGAATGCTGCCCGCGGACTTCCCCAATTGGCGTACTTGCTACAAGTATTTCCGGCAATGGAGCGAGCGGCCTGGCCCGGGTCAGGATTCCATTCTGGAGCAAGTCCTAAAAAAAATCGGTTGGCGCGGCCCGACAAAGCAATGGACGGAAAGAGCAGACCAGCTTCTGTATCGTGGACTCCCAGAGCGTCAAGAACACGGACACCGCTGGGCACAAGGGCTATGACGCAGGCAAGAAGGTGTCGGGAATCAAGCGTCATATCGCGGTGGACACGCAAGGATTGCCCCATGCGATACACGTGACTACCGCCAACGTCACCGACCGGGCCGGGGCTTTGGCGATGTTTGACCGGCGCCGAGACGGCCTCAGTCAAGTGCAGAACGTGCTGGTGGACGGGGGTTACACCGGAAAGCCCTTTGCCACTGCGGTGCAAGGCCTGTTGGGAGCCGCGGTGGAAGTGGTGAAACGCAACGAACTGCACACCTTCGTGGTGCTTCCAAAGCGATGGGTGGTGGAGCGGTCTTTCGCCTGGCTGGAAAAGTGCCGCCGACTCTGGAAGAACTGCGAAAGGAAGCTCAATACCAGCCTGCAAATGGTGGTGCTTGCCTTCACGGTGCTAATCCTAAAAAGATTGTAAACAGGCTCTTAGATCTAATGTCTCGTCCTACGGTAAATATGGGGGCACCCCAGTCGATATATAGAGCCGTCTTACCACCAGTATCACACTGATAAGTTAGTATCGGAGATGTGGGTAGTGCGCCATGCGCCACAGCTGACTGGTAAAACTTCACCAATTCTCGGTCGCCGTGATATTCCGTTTGCATTGACCAGCCAGCAAATCGTGACGACAGATCTAGAACGGGTGTTGTAGTTGGTGTAGATTGTACCGGTGTTGTGAGGGTTGGGGTTGGAATATCAGGTACGGCTGTTGGCGATTCTATCGGTGCGGGTACGAGAGTAGCCGCTACAACGGGCGTGGGTACGAGAGTAGCCATAACGACACGAGTAACCGGTATCTCACGTATGACTTCTACTGTTTGCAGAATTTCTGTCACACGGGTTACTTCCACGGTTTGCGGGATCGCGACAGTGACAGGAACTTGCTGTATCACCGGCACCTCGTGTGTTACTTCTACCTCTCTGACTTCGGGCTGACTGAAACATCCTACAGCGGCCAGTGATAATATTAGATTGATGGTGATGATGCCTGATTTCAACAGCGTTGAGGATTTCTTTGATTGCAAGGCAAACGGATAACGGGAGTAGCGGCGTTGCGAAATGCTTGGCACTGTGGAACCTCCCTTGCGAAGACGCATACGGGTCACTTACCACAGAGCCCCTAAGCCACGCCAATCTTCCGCAAGGAAGGCACGATAGTGCGCGCCGTCCTTTTGTCGCGTTAAGTTTGACGTGGTACGCCTAATGTGGCGTAAGGCAAGCCGTTAAAGGCTCTGTGGCAACGGCGATGGTATCCCGGATTCCCTGTATAAGTCAATAGAAACGCCGCCGAACCAGGGTCTTTCGGTTTTCAAGGGTTGTCTAGGCCGAGGATGCGCAGGGATTGTCCTGGGGTCCAGCCGATGCGCCGCAAGGCCGCCGCGATGTTGCTTTCCCCGGCATGACGCAGCACGCTCACCACGATGTTGCGCACTATCGCCATTACCTGCGGCGCGGCCCCTTTCCGTACCCTACTGGCGTCTTCCCCCAGGGTTACATCCCGCACGTAGTGCAGACGGTTCTCAATTTCCCAATGCCCCCGTATATGTCTGAGCATCGCCTTTGGCCCCACCTTTCCGTCCAGACTGGTGATGGCGTAGCGCGACTCAGTGGCGGTCTGGCCCCGGCCCAAGGCGCGTCGCGTGATGCGGCACACCTGCCCCACGTCGGGCCAGTCCAGGTAGTCGTTGAGCGCGTCGGTAGCTGACAATTCACGGATTTCCCAGCGGTCGCCGTGCCGGTTCCGGGTCCGCGCCTTCCGGTACTGTCCGCCCCGCACCGGCGCGGCGAAGGCCAGCGCGATGTCGTCGTAAAGTTCCCGCTGGTTCCGCTTCACGATGACCAGATAGTCGCCCCCAGCGTCCCTGATCTGCTGGCAATAATCCCGCTGGCAGTACAGCGCGTCCCCGGTCACCAGATTGCCCGCCACCGGCAGCAGCGTTGCCGTCAACTCCCGGGCCGCCGTCAGCTCCCCCTGACCTGGCCCGACCCCCCTTTTGCCCCGCTACCAGGCCGACGCCATGGGCATAACCCGCCACCAGCCGCACGCCGGGCAGTTCCTCCCCGTGTATCCCGCGCAGCGCCTTGCCGTCCACCGCAATGGCCACCCTTTCCCCAGTGGCGGCCAGCCACTGCCGGGTCCACTGGGCCAGCGCCGCCTCAAAGGCGTCGGTGTCCAACTGGCAGAACACGGCGTGCAACGTGCTCACCGCCGGGGTCGTGGGTCGAGTGAAGCCCAGGGCTGACACTGCGTCCGGGTCCTGTTGGCGCCCCCACTGGCAGATGGCGTAAAGGCTGCGGGCGCCGGAGAGCATGGCGCAGACGGCCAAGGTCAGGATGGCGGGCAACGGATGTCGCTTGCCCTGGGGCGAGCGTGGGTCGGGGACGGCGCCCAAGGCGGCGGGCAGGCTGCGGGCTAATTCGTTAGTCTCCATGACAACAGATTAGCCGCTTTTTTAGAAAACCGAAAGACCCTGCCGCCGAACGACTCCGCTGTATTTTTCAAATAATGCTACGGTCGGTTTTCGATATCATCCAGCAAATCGACCAGCACGTCCCGCGCCGTCATCTCCACTGCTTCGTTGCCGTGAATCAGTAGAACGATGTTCTCCAGCGTACGCGGGTCAATTACAACTTCCAGCTCATTGCGCTGGTGAAAACGAGCCAGAATATTTTCCGGCCAAGCAACGGCTTCGTAAACTGGTTGGTGTGGGGCGAACCGGGTCGCAAACCATTTGGCAGTTTCAAGGCTCTCCGATCAAGCGATCCCATTAGGACTGCCGCCGCGGAAAATCGCTATTGGCTGTTCGGGAAGCATAAGGTCGTCGCGGTCGGATATGAACCCAAGATGGGAGAATAGGGGCAGGATGTGGTCGCGAATAAACTCATTCTGTAGCGTGTCATCGCTTTCTGTATCAGGCCACGCCCACGCCAGCATCTCGACCAGTTTTTCGTCGGGTAGCTCGTCGTTGCGCCACCACTCAACTATCTTGTCCAGGCGAAATGGCCGCTCGTAAATGCCAAGATAGTAGGGGTTCTGCTGAACGTAGCGAATCAGCTGGATGTACTTCTCGTTAATAAGGGCTGGCTTGATCAGCGGCATAACCACCAGCGGGTGCTTCACCCAGGGGCCAAGTTCGGTTTCAATCACGTAGGGCCGCAATTCATCCAGCAACGGTTCGTCTGAATTGAACAGCTCGTCTAAATTTCGCATAACTAGTCGTTGACAAATCCTCGGATCCGTTCCCGACGGCACCATTCCATTACGCCGATGCCGTCTTGGTTGGCGCGTCTTTTTATTTCGCCTACAACCACCATTGCCAAAAAGGTCTGCTCTGGTGTATTGCCGGGCTGGTCGTCGGTGGCGTGTTCCGGCCGGCGATAAAATCTGCCCAGCACATTGCCGATCTCATTGGTAGTGAGCTTTGCCATTTCATCTTCCATACCCGGTATAATCTGGTTCACCGATTCGAATATGTTCTGTAGAGCTGCGTCAATGTCACCGCCCAGTTCCAACTGGATTATGGAATCTTCAATTTCCTGAAACGCTCGTCTTACGATTTCGCGCTCGTCGTCGGTCATACTTTCCCCCTGGTCATTAAAATGACGCGACCTTATCATGTTTGGCGGATGTGTCAAGATTTTCAGTTTAAAATCGAATCTGCTACGTTTGCTGGCCCTGATTTGTTCAGGCCACCCGCGGTACCATCCACATCAGCTCTTCTCTGGTGCGATGTTCGAGGTTTACCAATATAGTGGTCCGCGCCCACTAAAACTTTAGGACGAAAATAAACGATTTTTCGTAATATCAATATAGCGCAAACGCCGGCCGTCCATCTGGCGTACAATGCATACCATCTGATCGCTAATCATCGTTCCTCTCATGTTCAGTCGCCCTTGCATTTCATTCACGTATCGGTGGAGGTGTTGCGGGCTCATGTAGTGATAAACGCCCATATAACTCCTCTTTAGTCCAGACCAGACGCTCTCAATTCCGTTCGTATGGACGTCGCCCCTGACGTATTCGCCTTTTGAATGTTTGACCACATGGTGATTCTGATTGGGCATACGTTTATAGCTCTTCCACTCGTCTGTCATGACGGTGGAACCGGGTTTGATGTGCTGCTTGATGAACCCTTGCAACGTAAGTCGATTGGTCTTGAGAATTGGTACAGCGATTACTCGACCGCCGCGCTCTTTGGCTCCGATCACTGGAAATTTCCCAACCGCACCCCGTCCAGCTCGAAGTTTCTTATTCTCGTGCTTGTTTTTCTCTTTGCCTCCAATGTAGGTCTCGTCCACTTCAACAATTCCCTGTAGCATTTCATCCTCGTTATTCCATGCCTCGCGGATACGATGCCCCATGTACCAGGCGGTTTTGTGCGATACACGCAGGAGTTTATGTAGATTGAGTGCGGATTCGCCTTTGGCTCTGACCAAGAGCATATAGATAGCGATTGCCCATTTTTGAAGTGGTAATTTGCTGGAATGCATACAGGTTCCGGTCTTGACACTAAAATAAGCGTAACAATCGACACACCGGTAGGGCATGGATGGTTTATCTTTATTCGGATTTGTATTGACGGATCCGCAATGCGGGCAAACAGGTTCACCGTTGGGCCATCTATGTCGCTCGAACCACGTTCGTGCTGCTTCTTCAGTTCCAAATTTCTCAAACAATTGAATGAGGTCGACGTCATAGAAATCGGTCTGGTCAGGTTGCGGTGTATCGTTTGTTATGATAACGTCATTAGGTATCACGACGGGCCTCCCTGTTGTGATGCGGGGGCGGGTTTGTCACGACGCCAATCAGGTCAAACCCGCCGGTTTATGTTTGCATTGATGATAAATATTTTCGTTACATATGTCCACTTTTCAAGTAATAATTACTCATAATATACATTAACTTGTAACTGTGTATTGTGCTATTGTTCATATATGATGCGAAACACCCGTAAAAATGTTACCTCGATGTATTGACAACAGGCGACCAGTCCGTTACAATGTATGCACGGTTTGGGATGGAGGGGGTAGTGGGATTCAAACCCTACGCACCTCGTAAAGAGGACAGGTTTTTCAGACCTGCGCTTTTGGTCACTTAGCTATACCCCCAGATGTTTTGGACCGTATGGAAATCTGGTGGTGCTCTAATACAGTGCATCGGTTTTCCGCCTCCAATCGCCTGCCCTGAGTTGCCAAACAGTGGGGCGGGCGATTGCTCTTGTTTAGGATACTGTGTTGAGTGTATCACACCACAGACGTTTACACAACACTGTTAAGTATATGCAAACTATTATGATTCCATTAGGTGTTGCGATGTATTTGCTATATTTTGACATCGAAACTCCTAAAACATATCCGTCATGATATATTCGCATCTAATAGATTTAAGAATCAAAAAAATTTGCCCGAATTTTCGGACAGGTCTGAAAACTGGTAATATATGAGGCGTTCTGGATTAATATATCAATGGCGACGGTATATGCCGGCATACCCGCGAATTTGGGTAATGTTCCCTTTGTAATCTCCTCGACATCACTAACGTGGTTCCCGGTCGGGTGATGCAGTTGCTGCAGCGCCCGTTTTTGGTCCAACAGTGATAACCCTTTATGCAGCGGCGGGGGATGACGGCCCGCTGTGGTATCATCGGGACGCTAAATTGCCGGCTGGCCCCACGCTGGCCGGCCTCCGAGGTGCCGCATTGCCTGATAATGATACTGTTTATGATGTAATCGTGGTTGGGGCCGGGAACGCCGCCCTCTCCGCCGCCATTGCCGCCCGCGAGCAAACCCAGTCGGTGCTGGTGGTGGAAAAAGCGCCCGAGTATTTCCGCGGTGGCAACACTTACTTCACCGGCGGAATCATCCGCTTTGCCTACAACGGGCTGGACGACATCAAGGGCCTGATTCCCGATATGTCGGAGACCGAGGCCAACTCCATTGAGGTGGGACAGTACACCGAGAACCAGTTTTACGACGATATGATGCGCGTTACCCACGGCCTTTCCGACCCGGAACTGGCCGAGATTCTGGTGAGCCAGTCGTACCCGACGATGAAATGGCTCCAGGAGCACGGGGTGCGCTTCGTGCTGTCCTTCGGCCGTCAGGCGTTCCGCGATGGCGACAAGTTTCGCTTCTGGGGCGGGCTGGTCGTGGAGGCGGTGGGCGCCGGCAAGGGCCTGTCCGACCAGCAGTTTGACGTTTGCCAGCAGATGGGTGTGGCAGTTCGCTACGCCACCGAGGGTGTGTCGCTGATTCAGGATCAGCGCGGGCACGTGGCCGGTCTGCGAGTCAAAGGGCCTGATGGGTTTGAGGAGTTGTCGGCGCGCACGGTGATACTGGCGGCCGGCGGGTTCGAGGCCAACGCCGAGATGCGCTGCCGCTACCTGGGGCCCGGCTGGGAGATGGTCAAGGTGCGTGGCATTCCCTACAACACCGGCGACGGCATCCGCATGGCGCTGGATCTGGGCGCGCAATCCTACGGGCACTGGTCATCCTGTCACGCGGTCGCGTGGGATATGAACGCTCCCACCTTTGGCGACCGGACGATTACCGAGCTGTTCCAGAAGCACTCTTATCCCTTCGGTCTGATGGTGAATCTCAACGGCGAGCGGTTCCTGGACGAGGGGGCTGACTTCCGCAACTACACCTACGTAACCTACGGGCGGGCGCTGATGAATCAGCCGCAGGGGTTGGCGTTCCAGATTTTCGACGAGAAGGTGAAGCACCTGCTGCGCGACGAGTACTGGATACCGCAGGCAACCACCGCCGAGGCCAACTCTATTGAGGAACTGGCGCGGTTGCTGGACATCGACCCAGCCGGCCTGGTTCGTACCGTTGAGGAGTACAACGCCTCGGTGCGCACCGACATTCCCTACAACGCCACCGTCAAGGACGGGCGCCGCACCGAAGGGCTGACGGTCGATAAGACCAACTGGGCCGAGACGCTGGACACGCCGCCGTATCGGGGTTGGGCCGTTACTACGGGCATCACCTTCACCTTCGGCGGCGTCAAAGTGAACAACCGTGGTCAGGTGGTCACCAACGCCCAGGAACCCATCCCCGGCCTGTACGCTGCCGGCGAAATGGTGGGCGGGCTGTTCTACCACAACTACCCCGGCGGCAGCGGCCTGAGCGCCGGCATGGTCTTCGGACGCCTGGCCGGCAACAGCGCGGGGGCGGACGCGCTGGGGATGAAGGACGTGTAGCGTAGCTCGTGTTTGCCCTGCGCTGGTACAATCAGGTTAACGACGGATTGATGTTGGAACATATACATGACTACTATCAATACCATAGAAGACCTGATGCGGTTGCTGGACGAAAGCCCGGAGTGGCTGGAGACGGTACGGGCACGTCTATTGACACGGGAACTGCTGGAGTTTCCAGGTAAGTTTGCGCAGTTTGCTGAAACAGCGAACCGGCGGCTGGAAAAGCTGGAGGAACTGCCTGATAAGGTTGACCAACTTTCCAATGATTTCACGCAGTTTGCTGAAACATCCAACCAGCGGCTGGGCCAGATTGTGGATGACCTCGGTCGGCTCAAAAATGTAGGTACCATAACGACCACCCGCGACCATGCGGAGGTAATTGCGGAGGTCGTGGGGTTGCACTGCCAAAAGCAGTTGCGTCGGAACGAGATAATCGCCCTGTCCCGCAATCAGAACACAGCGGGAATTACACCGGGCGATTTGACCAGTTTCCACCGCGCTGACCTGATTATGGAAGCCACCGACGCCAACGGAGAGTTGCATTACATCGCAGTAGAAGCGTCCTTCACCGCCGACGGACGGGATACCCGTCGGGCCATACGCAACGCCAGCTATCTAACCCGATTCACAGAGCGTCCGGCAAGGGCGGTGATAGCGGCCATGCGAATCGACCGGGAAATTCAAGGCGACCTCGATTCCGGCCGGGTGTTCTGGTATCAACTTGCGGAGGAAGATTCGGATTAGATCGGTACTCAAAGGCATTCGGGCGTCTGGCCGACAACGGCGCGGGCGCGTTGGCGATGAAGGATATTTAAGGGCGCAAAAAATGGTTTGGAGACGCCGAGGTGAATTACGTATTGCCTCGGCGGTGTTACTGTCGCTCTGCAATTATCAACCGTTTGCTGAAAATTGCGCCAATATGCACTCAAGATGACATAACATCGAACAAAAACTATTGACAACCCTGATAGAATTATTGGTTAGGTTGTGAGGAACATAGTGACAACAGCCTAAGCCATCGGAGGCACGACATGGGCGCGCAACATACTGCGTTGGCAGTCGCAGACAAAATAATCCGTTTATCACTGCACAACGAGACCCTTATCACGCCTATGCAGGCGCAGAAGCTGACATACTTCTGCCACGCATGGATGCTGGGCACCGGGAATGGGCCGTTGTTTCAAGATGCGGTAGAATCGTGGCAATACGGGCCAGTCATAAGGTCAGTGTACCATGCGCTGAAGCGTTACGGAGGCGACCCCGTCCAGGAGCATCTGCTAACTGAACCAGCAGAATTCGGACAGGTTGAAGAAAGTATTATCGAGGCCGTCTGGCGTCTGTATGGTGAGATCGACGGACTCCGATTGTCGAGTATTACCCACGCCGAGGGTACTCCATGGCACCAGACTTATAGCCGAGGAACCCAAACGCAGATTATCCATAACCACATCATCAGGGATTACTACGCCGACATTGTGCGGGAGAGGGGCAGAGGGCTGTAATGTCGTTACGTTCTTCGTACCTAAGTCCGGAACCCGAGAAAGAGATAAGGATTTGGGACCATGTATTGCGTCCCGATGATTTACCAACCGCGACGGACGAAACCATTGCTAGAAACGAGGAGGAGCACCTGCTGTCTCGAGATTACGATGACTTCCAGGAGCAAGTCGATGAGAGTGAAGACAGAGGCCGTTCAACTGATGAACTGCCCGATTTGATAGTAAGGCTGTCCGATGAGGATTTAGACGCTGTCAGGCGGTTAGTCCAACAGATGTTAGATGAAAAGGATGATCCATCCGACATCTGACCGCCAGCGGTATGGTTAGTTGATTACGTATTTCCCATTCGGACCGAATGTACGAGCTATGATGCACAGACATGAGCCGCAGCCGCTGACATTCGCGGATATGTTCTGTGGCATTGGCGGATTTCATATAGCTGCCGCCGAGTTGGGTATGAGGTGTGTATTCGCTTGCGATATTAACGATGAGGCCCGCCGCGCCTATCACCACAACTTCGGCATGGAGCCAGCGGGCGACATTACCGAGATTCAGCCCGACTCCATCCCCGACCACGACGTTTTGCTGGCTGGGTTCCCTTGCCAGCCGTTCAGTATTATCGGGGCGATGCGAGGGTTCGATGACACCCGCGGAAACCTCATTTTTAATGTGGCTGGTATTATCGATGCCAAACGGCCGGAGGCGTTCGTGCTTGAGAACGTGCGGCAATTGTCTACCCACGACCGGGGCCGGACGATGCAAGCGATAATCACCGAACTGAAAGAGTTGGGTTATCGTGCAGATTGGAAAGTCTTGAACGCTCTGGACTTTGGACTGCCTCAGAAACGGGAACGCACTATAATCGTGGGTTTCCGTGACCATTCCACCCCGTTTGCGTGGCCGGAGCGTGTCGGGGAGCCTTTACCGTTGTCGAAAATTTTAGAGGACGATGTTCCGTCCAATTATTTCGCCAGTGAAGCAATACGACGCAAGCGGCTGGCAAAGCACGAAAGCCCTTACGAGTTGTCAATTTGGCACGAGAACAAAGGTGGCAATGTGTCCAGCCATCCCTTTTCCTGTGCCCTGCGCGCCGGAGCATCTTACAACTACTTACTCGTGAATGGCGAAAGGAGATTGACGCCCCGGGAAATGCTCCGGTTGCAGGGTTTCCCGGAATGGTTTGAATTGCCAGGAACTTACCAGCAAATTCGCAAACAGACTGGCAACGCCGTGCCTGTTCCAATGGTGCAGGCGGTATTGAAGCAGGTACAAAATGGCCTATCAGGGACCAAGGTTACGCGGCGGTTGGAACAGCCCAACGCCCTATCCGTTGGGGCAGATTCCGGACTCTATTATTCAGTCGATCGCAAGCAACATCGTCTATTCGAGCGCGGTCGGGCGGAGCGACTTATCCGGCGATGATTGGGGCGACATATTCGCCGCTTCCGTCAACGGCACCCATCTCAATAGCCCATTAGGAATCGCCGACGTTGTGCTGGGCAATACTGCTTGGTCGGCAAAAACTGTTAAGGCCAGGAATCCTGTTTCTACAAACCATGTCCGCCTCATTTCTGGCCGCAACGCCCCTGTTTTCTCATTCGGCAATGATGATCCATTCTCCGATGTCCAAGAAACCGGCAGCCAAGTTTTGCAAATTTGGAATGCTCGCGTGGAAGAAGCCACTCAGCAGTATCCCCAATTGCGGACGATAGTATTAGTACGGAACATGGACGATTTTCGGTTCAAAGTGTTCGAGATTCCGACGACGCAGTTTGATCCGTCTGACTATAGCTGGAGCCTCAATGTCAGAAATAATCTTGAAGGTCGTACTGTCCAAAACAAAGTGCACACATTTACGTGGCAGCCGCACGGTTCGCAGTTCACTATCATCCGCCAAGTAAGTGGTTCCGCTCGCTCGTTTGAAGTCAGAAAACCGGGAACGCTAGACCCGCAGCAGGTCCTTGCCAGTCTCGGATATGTCAACGATTGGGTAACGTTCCTGTAGCGGAGACGGTCATGGCCGACACCGTATCCCCAGAAGCCCGCAGTCGGATAATGGCGCGGGTCAAGTCCAAAGGTATGAAGCCGGAGATGAAGGTGCGTCGGGTATTGCACGGCCTCGGTTATCGGTACCGCCTGCACCGGGCTGACTTGCCGGGGTGTCCTGATTTGGTCTTTCCGTCGCGGCGGAAGGTGGTGTTCGTGAATGGTTGTTTCTGGCACCGGCACGAAGGTTGTGGCAAGGTTCGCATCCCGGCTACCAACCGGGATTACTGGCTGGCTAAACTGGAGCGTAACCACGCCCGCGACGCCCGCAACATCGCTTTGCTGGAACAGCAAGGCTGGGCGGCGCTGACGGTGTGGGAATGTCAGCTGGGGGAATTGCCGGTTGTCACCGAGCGGATGGTTGCCTTTTTGGGAGGCCGCTGACCGAATACAACGGCTACGATGCTATACTGGCGCAGGTGGATGGTTGTTGGTCCTGGCTTGACTGCGCTTTTGTTAACGCCGGCAACCCACATCCCAAAGGCAACCTGATGACTACAACTGCAACACAGTCCCAAATCGCCCGCCGCCTGTTTACCGTGGCTGAGTATATGGCTATGGGCGCGGCCGGCATTCTGGAGGAGCATGAACGAATTGAGTTGCTGGCCGGAGAGATAATCGAGATGGCGCCTATTGGGAACCGACACTTGTTTGCCACCGATGCGCTGACGATGCTGCTGGTTCCGGCATTGGTGGGGCGGGCCGTGGTGCGGGTGCAGGGTTCCATACAGCTGGACGACCACAGTGCGCCGGAGCCGGATATTGTCCTGTTGCGGCCGCGCGCTCGTTACGACTCCGAGTCGGCCATGCCCGCCGACGTGCTCCTGGTGATAGAAGTCGCCGACAGTTCTGTGGAGTATGACCGGGGTCACAAATTGGCTCTCTACGCCGCCGCCGGCATCCCCGAGGTGTGGATAGCCAACCTGCGCACGGGCGAGGTGGAGGCTTGCGCCAACCCGGTGGGAACGGAGTACACCAGCGTCCGCACCGTTTCAGCCGACGGCAGCATCAGCCCGCAGGCCTTTCCCGAGATGACGCTGGACCTCCGTCAATTTATGCCCCCGTGACGCAATAGCCATGGCGTCGGCTCACGCGTGCCCACTCTATGATGTCATTCCGAGGGGCGCCCGCTCATCCCGAGCTTGTCGAGGGACGTGGCAACCTCGATGAGGTTGAGTACACGTCGGTGAACCATCATTGCTACGCCGACGAGATTGCCACGCTACGCTCGCAATGACAAAGTGGGGGCACGTGTGACCGCGTAACTGTTCAGACTTGAGGGGACCTACAGGCTATCCGGCCTCTTGCTGAGGGGCAGCCAAGCACGAATTTTCTCTGCAAACCCATTCCGTCCCCTCAAACGTGAACAGTTACGTGACCGCCCCCGGCTTGCTAACCGCCACTGCCGGGCATACAATCGGCGCATCCAGATTCGGCGTATCCAGGTAAGGGAAGACGGTTATGGCGGCCAATCCGGCGCGCTCCGGTATATTTTACGGGTGGTTTGTGGTTGCCACCTGTATGTTTATTGCCTTTTTGACCATGGGCTCCCGCAACGCCTTCGGTGCCTTCGTGGTGCCGATGGAAGCCGAGTTCGAGTGGAACCGCACCATCGTTTCCTGGGCGGCGGCGCTGGGCGCGCTGCTCAACGGTGTAACCCAGCCTTTTATGGGCTACTTCTTCGACCGGGTGGGCGTGCGCATCGTGGTCATGTCCGGCATTGCCATCGTGGGAGCCGCCACGCTGTTGATGTATTTCACCGGCAGCGTCTGGTATCTAATCGCAATTTTCGGCGTGATGTCGGCGGTGGGGCAGAGCGGAACTTCGCTAACCAACACCGGCGCAATGCTCAGCAAGTGGTTCCGCCGGCAGCGCGGGCTGGTCATCGGGCTGAACGCATCGGGTATGTCGTTGGGCGGCCTGATCCTGGTGCCGCTGGCGGCATTCCTGATCATTCTGATTGACTGGCGGCTCACCTGGATAGTGCTGGGCGTGATGATTCTGGGGACGGGGTTGCCACTGGCTTATCTGTTCCTGCACGACGACCCGTCACGCAAGGGCCTGACTCCCGATGGCGATCCGATACCGGAGACGCCCGCGGGCAGCGTCGCGCCACCGGCTCCGGCCCAGCCGCTGTTCGCCAACCACTGGCGGCAGGCGTTCCGATCATGGCCCATCTGGCAGATGAGCGGTTCCTACTTCATCTGCGGCTCCACCACCTTTATGCTGTCGGTGCACTTCGTACCCATGGCGGTGGAGGAGGGTATCAGCCCCGTGGTGGCCGCGTGGATATTCGGGCTGATGGCGCTGTTGAACGCCATTGGAGCCACTGGCGCGGGTTGGGTATCCGACCGCATCGGAGGCCGCAAGAACTGGCTGGCGCTGGTGTACTTTTGCCGGGGTTGCGCTTACGTGCTGCTGGTGGCGGCGCTGCTCATACCGGGGATTCCCGTGGTGGCTGGGTTGCTGGTGTTTGCGGTGGTGGCCGGGTTATCGTGGATTGCCACTGCGCCGCTCACCACTTCGCTGACGGCAGAGGTGTACGGGCTGAAATCGTTGGCCACCATCTCGGGGGTGGCGTTCTTCTTCCACCAGCTGGGAGGCTTCAGCAGCGTCCTGCTGGCTGGCTACCTGCGCGAGATGACCGGCAACTACATCCTGGCGTTCTCGATAGCGGCGGTGCTGCTGTTCCCGGCGGCAATCAGCGCCTTTACCATTCGCGAGCGCAAGTACTCGGTGCGGTATCAGGTGGCGACGGCGCAGGCATAGGGCTGCCGATGATGACGACGACGAAGCCACACAGCGGGATGCGATTGTCCGTTGCTGAGTTCCTGGATTTGCCCGATACGGATGACCGGCGCAAGATGGAACTGGACGACGGAGAATTGTACCTAATGCCCAGACCTCGCTTTGTCCATCAGTTTTTGATGCGCTTGCTGGCCTCCTACATTCAGATGTATCTGGATACTTTTGAGCAGCCGCCGGCAGAAGTGCATCACGAAGCGGTTACGATTCTGTCTCGGGAGCGAGGGCTTACGCTGGTTCCTGACCTGATCGTAATTTTACGGGCGCGGGCTGATATTGTGGTGGGGGGCTACGCAGAAGGGGCGCCAGATATTGCGGTGGAAATTCTTTCGTCGGACCGGAACCGGGACCTGGTGCGCAAGCGGCAGCTTTACGCCGCGGCCGGAGTGCGGGAATACTGGATTGTTGACCCGGCCGCTGACAGGGTTACTCTGCTGGAACTGGATGACGGCGGCTATGTGGAGCGGGCCGCGCTGACCGCCGCCGATACCCTGACTACGCCCCTCCTGCCCGGCCTGGCCATCCCCCTGGCCGACGTCTTTCACCACCGCCAGCGTCCGCCTCGCGAGGATGACTGATATGACGACGATAAAGCCCCGGGCGGGCATAAGGCTGTCCGTTGCTGAGTTCCTGGATTTGCCCGATACGGATGACCGGCGCAAGATGGAACTGGACGACGGAGAATTGTACCTAATGCCCAGACCGCGGCTTGGCCACAACTTTTTGTCTTTCTGGCTGTCCTGGCACATTGCAAACTATCTCAATAGTTTTCCCGAACCGCCAGCCGTCTTCTTTCAGGACGTCATCATCGCCCTGTTTCCGGAGCTGACGCATCTATTCGCCCCGGACCTGGTCATCGTGCTCAAGGGGCGAGAGTCCATTTTGGGCGACCGCATGGTGGAGGGCGCGCCGGACATCGTGGTGGAAATTCTTTCGTCGGACCGGAACCGGGACCTGGTGCGCAAGCGGCAGCTTTACGCCGCGGCCGGAGTGCGGGAATACTGGATTGTTGACCCGGCCGCTGACAGGGTTACTCTGCTGGAACTGGATGACGGCGGCTATGTGGAGCGGGCCGCGCTGACCGCCGCCGATACCCTGACTACGCCCCTCCTGCCCGGCCTGGCCATCCCCCTGGCCGACGTCTTTCACCACCGCCAGCGTCCGCCTCGCGAGGATGACTGATATGACGACCATAAAGCCCCGGGCCGGCATAAGGCTGTCCGTCGCTGAGTTCCTGGATTTGCCCGATACGGATGACCGGCGCAAGATGGAGCTGGACGGCGGAGAATTGTACCTAATGCCCCGACCTCGACTCGTCCACAATTTTTTATCATCCGAGCTTTACGTGCAGCTGGCCGCGTACCGCAATGGTCTTGAGGAATCGCCAATCCATTTATTTCAGGATGTCATCGTAGCCCTGTCGTTGGAGATGCGTCACCTGCTCGCCCCGGACCTGGCTATTGTTCTCCATGAACGTATGTCCATACTGAACCCCCGTTTTATCGAGGGCGCACCGGATATAGTGGTCGAAATTCTCTCTGACGACCGCCGGCGCGACTTGGTTCGCAAGCGGCAGCTCTACGCCCAAGCCGGCGTCCGTGAATACTGGATCGTCGATCCGACCGATGATACCGTAACACTGCTGGAATTGAGCAACGACGGCTATACCGAAAGAGCCCAGCTCACCGCCGCCGATACGCTGACTACGCCCCTCCTGCCCGGCTTGGCCATCACCCTGGCCGACATCTTTCACCACCGCCAGCGTCCGCAGGGGGACGATGAGTGAGGGACGGGCGGCATTCTGGATTCCGCACAGCGCCGGCACCGGTGGTGAGGCACTTTGATCTGCCAAAGGCAAGAGAGTTTGCTCCGGCCCTCTGGCATCACCCGCCTTCTTCCATCAGAGGAGAGGGGAGGGAGATCCGGTGGGCGATAGTAGCGGAATCCACCGTTGGCCTGCTATGATTGCGCCGTATCGCGGCGGTCTGGCGCCGTCGCGCAGCGTCCTACCTGATTGACAGAGGGCTTATGACGTCCAAATCCGCCGCGCAAGTGGGCGCTCCGCTTTATTTTGGCTGGTACATCGTTGCCACCTGTTTCTTTGTGTCGTTCCTGTCGGTGCCGGGGCGGCAGGGGTTTGGACTGTTCGTTACCGAGATGGAACCGACCTTCGGCTGGGATCGCTCCGATATATCATGGGTCGGTTCCGTCGGCTTTTTGATGAACGGCGCAATGCAGCCCATTATGGGCGCCCTCTTCGACCGATACGGGCCGCGCAAGGTGTTCGGTGTCGGTCTGGTAATCATGGGTCTGGCCATAATGAGCCTGGCGTTCATGATGGACCTGGAATACATGGTGAATCTGGGCGTCGTCAGCATTCCGCTGGACTTGCTGTGGTTCATCCTGGTGTTCTCCATTGTGATTAACACCTGCCTGAGCGCCGCATCCATCACCAATATGCTGGCCCTGGTGGTGCGCTGGTTTCGGCGGAAGCGGAGCAAGGCTACCGCGCTGGCCGCCTGCGGAACGTCCATCGGCGGCCTGCTGATGATTCCCTTCGCGGCGTACCTGATGGGCGTGATCGACACTTCGGGTTTGACCATCGGCCCGTGGGAGTTGGCCGGCTGGCGCACCGTGTGGTTCCTGTTGGGTACGATGTCGGTGTTCCTCGCCGCGCCGCTGGCGGTGTATTTCCTGCGTCCCGACCCCCAGTCATTGGGCCTGAACCCGGACGGCGACCCGAATCCTGAAGACGCGCCGGCCGGCACTGCGCCCACCGAGCGAAGGTCTGGGTTGTACGAGGTGAACAACTGGCGTCAGTGCTTCAAGACTCCTCCGATGTGGCAGTTGTCCGGGGCCTACGTCGTCTGTGGCATCACCACCGGGCTGTTGAGCATCCACTTTATCCCCTATGCCGAGGATATTCTGCCCAACCAGGTCAATTTCCTGTGGATGAGCTTTGACGACAAGAAGATTTTCGCCGCGCTCATGTTCGGGGTCATGACCGGTCTGAACGCCGCCGGCGTCATCATCACCGGGTTCATGGGAGACCGGATGCGACGCAAGAACGTGCTTTCGGTAGTTTATGCCATCCGGTGCGTGGCGTTCATGGCGCTGGTATTCCTGCCGGTGGCCGGCTATCCAATGTTGGGTCTGGTGGCATTCGCGATGCTGTCGGGTATGTCGTGGGTGGCCAGTGTGCCGCTAACGTCCACGCTGACCGCCGACGTGTACGGGTTCCGAGCCCTGGGCACCATCAGCGGGTGGGTGTTTTTCTCGCATCAGATTGGCTCGTTCTTCAGCATCCAGCTGGCCGGGTACGCCTACGAGTGGTTTGACCAGAGCTACTTCTGGCCGTTCCTCATTGCCGGCCTCACGCTGATTCCGGCGTCCATAGCGGCTTACAGCATCAATGAGCACCACTACTCAGGCCGCTACAATTCTCAACCCACGAGCCAACTGGCCACGGCGGGAGCCGGGGCCGGGGGCCGCATCTACTAACGTCCCGCTTCCGTTCGTTAATGTCCCGATTCCGTCCCTCGAATCCGGAGGCAACAGGATGGCCGGTGTAGCATTGGGCATAGTCCTGGCAGCGTTGGGTCGGCACCACGGTGAGGCCGACCCAACGCTGCTCCAGTGGATAATGCAGGCGCTGAACCACGTGGTGCTGGACACGCTGGGGCTCACTGAGCTAACCGTCGTCATCATCATTGGACTGATTATCCTGGCCATGCCGGCCGGGATTGTCCTAATCTATTGGGCCAGCACCCGCCGGGCCGCCGCCGTCGCGCCGGGCCCTCCGGTTGCCGGACGCGACGCGCGCTCCGCCGTTGATGGCGAAGAATAGCGTGGCAGCCAGTGCATCAAGGCCGCCCTGCGACTCATTGCAACGGATGAAGCGGTGCGGTCCGGGCCCCGGGATAGGCTCTTGGTCGATGCACGGAATAGCGGCGAAAAAATCCCGGCTAAAATTTCGATAAATGCTTGCCGGCGGCAGCGATAAAAGGTAACATACCAACCGCTGCCATATATGTACTGGCCGCCGCGGTGAAACATCCGGCGTGTGGCTGGTGGCCGGCGGCACTGGTGAGCCGCGAGGCCGCCGACAATCTGGAGGAGGTAACAAGCCAATATGTTCGACAAGGATTCGCTGGACCGGCTGTTTGAAGAGCTTCGCGACGAGTTCGAGCTGGAGACCGATTGGGAAGAGATTCAACGGGATGCTCATCTGGCGGTGGCCTACGCCGATGCCGGGGTACTCGGTGACCAGCAAGGAGTTCTGGATTCCCGCGTTGTAGGATACGTTACGCGGCACGATCCAAACTAACTCGCACTGACTGAACCGGACCCGGCGTCCGGTTGAGCTCTTTGCCCCCGTCGGTTTCGCCGGCGGGGTTTTGCTTTGCGCCGGCCCGGTGAAATTCTACGGCGGCGGATCGTATCTCGACACCGGACCTGGCCGGCCAGGTAGCGTTGCAATTCAGGTGGTTTGGGAGGAACGCCCCCTCACCCCAACCCCTCTCCCACAATGGGGAGCGGGGCCGGCAATTCGCAATACCACCTAGAACGGAACGCTATCGGCTGACTTTGCTCCGTTGACGCTCTGGATGGACAATCTCTAGGGTGGTGATTGTGGCAGCAAATCTGCGAATCTACGCCACCACGGAGTTTTATCCATGTTGAATTGTCGCCGTTGCTACGGCAAGAGGCTTTTGGAACTGGCCAGGCTGGAGGGGGGCGACCACCCGGTGTATCGCTGCCGCTGTTGCGGGTTCCTGTTCAGCCCACCGGAGCAGGACGTGATGTCTACCCACGATGCCGACGTGGAGCGGTCGAGTCCGCCCCGGGTTGCCGAGGCGGTTGGCCGGCGTTTGCCCGCTGGGTCCCCGTCCCGTCGCCGGCCGGCGTCCCCGCGCTAATGCTGTTGCCGTGCGCGACCGACGGCAATCAGAACGAGGACCAGGTCAGGGCCGGCATTGCTGAAAGTCAGGCCGGCCCTGACCCGATAATTTTCGCCCCTGACCCGGTAATTTTCGCCAATGATGTGCTGGGCGTTCAGCTGTGGCAAAAGCAGTGCGACGTGCTGCGGGCGGTGTCGAGTTCCCGACGGGTGGCGGTGAAATCCGGCAACGGCCTGGGGAAGGATTTTACGGCTGCGGTTGCCATCCTGTGGTACCTGCAAAGCCACGACCCCGGCATCGTGTTGAGCACGGCCCCCACGTTCCGCCAGGTGCGTCATGTGCTGTGGCGTCAGGTGCGCGCCCTGCATCGCCGGGCGCCGGATGCGCTGGGCGGCCGGCTGCTGGACACCCGCTGGGAGTTGGCTCAGGATCGCTACGCGCTGGGTCTGTCGGCCAACGGAGCCGACCAGTTTCAGGGTTTCCACTGCGAGAATATGTTTGTGGTGGTGGACGAGGCCGAAGGCGTCGCCGAACCCATCTATGAGGCGGTTGAGGCTCTGATGACCTCCGCCAACCCTCGGCTGCTGCTCATCGGCAACCCCACCACCACCTACGGCGCGTTTCACCGTGCATTCCATCAGGAGAGCAGCATTTACCACACCATCACCATATCGGCGCTGGAATCGCCCAATGTGCTGGCCGGCAAGGTTGTCATCCCCGGTTTGACCACTGCGGACTGGGTGCAGGAGCGGGTCGCCATTTGGGGATCGGACAGCCCCGTTTTCCGGGCGCGCGTTTTGGGCGAATTCCCCGACCGGAGCGCAGATGGCCTGCTCAGCGTGGCAGACATCGAAGCGGCGGCGCGGCCCTCGGAAGCCGCGCTAACCGGCGCCCAGGAGTTGGCGATGCCGGCCACGGTTCCGGAGCGGGTGGTGATTGGCGTGGACGTCGCCCGGTTCGGTAGAGACCGCAGCGTAATCACGGTGCGTCGCGGCAACGTGGTTGAGGACATTCAGGTTTACCCTTACATCGACACGATGGCGCTGGCCGGCCGGGTGGTGGTGGCCGTCCGCGAGCGAAATCCCGACCTGGTGAACGTGGATGAGATTGGCCTGGGTTCCGGCGTAGTTGACCGGCTGCAAGAACAGGGCATACCCGTCCACGGCTTCAACAGCGCGTTGCCACCCGTCCGCGAAACCGCGTGCGCCAACCGGCGCGCTGAAGGCTATTGGCTGCTGCGCCAGCGATTCAGCCACCGGAATATCCGCATCCCCCACGATCCGGAGCTGATGGCCGAGCTGTCGGCGTTGCGCTACACCTTCAACAGCGGCGGGAAGATGCTGATGGAAAGCAAGGACGACATCAGAAAGCGAGGGTTGCCATCGCCGGACAAAGCCGATGCCTTGATGCTGGCGTTCTGGGACCGTGCTCCCAACTCCACGACTCTGTTGTAACCGTTGCCTTTGTAACTGGGGAGGGGACGTTTTTGGCATGGATTTACAGGATGGGCAGGATAAACGGGATGAGGAGGGAATTAGATATGGTTAGGCTGGGGAAGATGTTGCCGGCTGCGTTCCGGCGTGGCCGGGTGGAGGCCGAGACGGATATTGATTCGGTCCGGCCGCGGGTGGAACGGGCCAACCGGGCGTCGGCGGCCGACCGTCGGCCCGCTGAGGACCGTATGCCGGCCCAGGCCATTGACCAAGCGCAGAGCTGGGCGCGCCCGGAGTATGGACGATACATGGCGACCTCGCCGTCGGTGTACTCTGCCGTCAAACTGCGCTCGGATGCGATTACCCGTCCGCCGCTGCTGGTTTATCGGGGCGGGTCGTCGGACTCGTCACGGCTGCGCACACGAGTGGAGCAATCGCATCCGGTGGTGCGGCTGCTGGAACGGGTCAATCCCTGGTACACCCGCGGCGACTTGTGGCGCGCCACCGAGATTTACCTGTGTCTGTGGGGGGCTGCGTACTGGGCCATTGAGCGCGGGCCGGATGGGGAGCCGGAGCTTTGGCCGTTGCGCCCCGACCGCATGGTGGTGATACCCGACCGGCAGCGCTACGTGCGGGGCTTTGTGTACCGCGGCAACGCATCCCCGGTGGCTTACACGCCCGACGAGATTGTCTGGCTGCGTTACTTCAATCCGATGGAAGAGCTGGCCGGATTGTCGCCGCTGGCGCCGGCCCGTCTGTCGGCGGATATGGGGCACGAGGGTTTGCAGTTCAACCGCAACCTGCTGCGCAACTCGGCGCGCCCCGACTTCCTGCTGCTGACCAACCAGGAGCTCAGCGAAACCGAGCTGGAGGAATTCTACGCCCGCTGGGAGTCGCGCTACCAGGGCGCGGGCAACTCGTACCGGCCAGCGGTGGCGTCGGCAGTCCGCGACGTGAAAACGCTGGGCCTGTCGCAGCGCGATATGGACTTCATCCAGGGCTTGCGCTGGAGTCTGGAGGAGGTTAGCCGCACCTACGGGGTGCCCAAGGTGCTGCTGGGCGATTTTGAGCGGGCCACCTATGCCAACGTGCAGGCCGCCGAGCGCATCTTCTGGCGCAACACCATCGTGCCCGAGGTGCGGTTTATGGAGGAACAGCTCAACCGGGTGCTGCTGCCACGCCTGGGCTATCCTGAGCTGACCGTGGAGTTCGACCTGTCGGTAATCGAAGCGCTGCAGGAGGACGAAAACAGCCGCGTGCAAAGAGAAACCGCCCTGTTGGATCGCGGCGTCCTGACCATCAACGAAGTGCGGCGCGAGCGCAACCTGCCGGAAGTGGCCTGGGGCAACGGGGGAGGCGGTTCGTAAGGGTTCGACGATGCCGGCGGCCCCCCCATCAGGGCCATTCGATTCTCCCTCGCCCCTTGTGGGAGAGGGCTGGGGTGAGGGGTATGGCCGGCCGTGGGATAGTTCCCTTCCTGACATTTGCACCCTCACCCTCACCCTAACCCTCTCCCATCGAGGGAGAGGGGATTTGTTGGAGACCGGTCCGGTTGCTATCAGCCGGTTGCCTTGCTAAACTGGCCCTCAAAAGACTACTGCCCCTCGGCGGGTGTAACTCAGTGGTAGAGTGTTTGCTTCCCAAGCAAAAAGTCGTGGGTTCGAATCCCATCACCCGCTCCAGTTCTGCTCCTTTGGGCCGGCCCCCGGATGCCGCCACAGTGCCCGGCGCAGCCCAGGGCGAGCGGCCCGATTCACACTCCAACAGATGACTTCCCGACACAGGACTTCCCGACACAGGACTTGCTTACGATGACAACTTCAACTCAACCCTGGACGTCCAGCATTACCGAAATATCAGGTTCCCACGTGGAGGTCATTACGGGCGGCAGTGGCCGTCCGCTGGTCATTCTGCATGACGAGCTGGGACATCCCGGTTGGCTCAACTACCACCGCGCGCTGGCGCAAAACCACACCGTGCACGTTCCGTCCCATCCTGGCTTTGGCCAGTCGGATCAGCTGGACTGGTCGATGAAAATGCACGACATGGCCATCTGGTATCTGGGCGCCTTCGACAAGCTGGGCCTGGAAGGCGCCGACCTGATGGGATTCTCCCTGGGCGGTTGGCTGGCCGCCGAGCTGGCAACCATGTGCCCGCAGCAGTTCCGTAAGCTGATTCTGGTTGGCGCGGGCGGAGTCCGTCCCCCCGGCGGCGAAATCTTTGATATGTTCGAGGTGACACCGCCGTTGTTTATCCAGGCTTCCCTGCTGGACCCCGATGGCACGCCGGAGTACCGGGACATCTGCCCCGCCGAGCCGGACGAAGACCTGCTGGAGCGCTGGGAGATTGCCCTGGAGGGCACCTGCCGCGTTTCCTGGCGTCCCTATATGCACGACCCAGGGCTGGTGCATCAGGTGTACCGCCTGGAGCGCATCCCGACGCTGCTGGTCTGGGGCGCGCAGGACGCCATCGTGCCGGTGGCCGCCGGGCAGGAATACCACCGGCGGATACCGGGGAGCCGTCTGGAGATTATTGAGAACTGTGGCCATCATCCGGAGCTGGAAGCCACGGAGCGGTTCGTGGGGCTGGTGGAGGAGTTTTTGGGGTAGGGGGGTGGTGTATGGCAATGAGGAGGTCAGCTATGAGCGACGAAAAGCATAACGACCGGCACGAGTCGGAAGTCATCGCCGAACCGGTGCCAGAACACAGAGCTGCGGAGTTACGAGAGTTGGAGGAACAGCTCAAAAAACTCCGCGATGAGGGTATTGTGTCTGGCGGCGACGGCCCGCGGGAAAGCCTGCGTCCGATAGCGCGCGTGCCGGGAGCCACGAAGCGGCTAATCGAACGGCGAGGCTAGCCGATGACCTCCCCAGGTTTAGCCGGGGCTTCCTACGTTGATACGACCGCACTTTCCGCCGTCGTTTTTGGAGAAGAGCCGGCTGCCGAGTCCATCACTCGTAAACTGTCCGGTTTCAGATACCTACTGTCCGCCAACCTACTCGAGGCCGAGATGCGGGTAGCCTTTGTCGTTGAGGGACGGGAGTTCCACGATGATGTGCTGTCCAACGTCCATTGGATTATGCCCAACCGCCGCTTGGACGCTGAAATGGGGACCGTCCTGGCGGTTGCATATTTAGAGCCTGTTCGCTTATGGCACCTTGCCACCGCGCTCTTTTTCGCCAAGCTGATACCTAGCCTGGTCTTCATAACGCTGGACGAGCAGCAGGAAACCGCCGCCAGAGACCTCGGCCTTGCTATCACCTAGCGGCCATGCCAAACTTCACTGATACCCCCAAGTTCCTAGCCGTCGATTTCTACTGCGGGGCCGGCGGCACCACGCGCGGCCTGCTGGACGCCGGCGGCTACGTTATCGCCGGCATTGATAAAGACAAAAGACGGCGATGAACCGGCGTTCTTGGGGCTGGATATGTTCCCCGTCAGCGAGGACTATCCGCAGGGGCAGCAGCATCTGCTGGGAGCGTGCTTGTGAAGACTTACAATTTGTTCATTAGCCATTCGTGGAGCTACGCTGACCAATATGATCGACTGGTCAGTCTATTAGATAAGAGGCGCTATTTCGCGTTCAAGGACTACTCGGTTCCTCCGGGTGACCCAATTCACCGAGCAGCGACCGACGCACAGTTACGTCAAGCGATACGTAATCATATGGCACCTTGCCATGTTATTCTTGTTGTGGCCGGTGTCTATGCTACTTACAGCAAGTGGATCGACATAGAGATCGAGTTAGCCTTGAGTGGATTCAGGCACCCTAAGCCAATCATAGCGATTCGACCGCGGGGAAACGAGCGAATATCTGAACGAGTCAGAGGGGCCGCCGATGAGATTGTTGGGTGGAACACCGAAAGCATCGTCAAGGCAATTCGGGACCTTGGATAATGCCTGATCGAGAACAATATCAACTTCTGGAGATCTACAAGCTCCATACCGAATTAGCCGACCGTGTAAGCCAAAGGCGCGAAGGGGCCAACCGGCTATTCGTTAGTCTGCACGTGGGACTAGTGGCATTCCTCGCGATTCTTATGAGGTTCGGTTTTGGGGAAGCGCCTGATCGCTTGGTGCTGGGTATAGTGGGAATTCTGGGTGTGTTGCTTTCCATATCGTGGTTTGTGGTGATACGCTCCTACCGACAACTCAATACAGAGAAGTTTCGAGTACTGCATGATCTGGAGAAGCAACTACCTTATCAATTCTTTACCCTGGAGTGGGATCCACAAGCAAAGAACAGGAAAAGCAATCGATACTGGAAACTGACTTACGTTGAAATGACTTTGCCGGTTATTTTCATCTTGCTATTCTTGGCGCTTGTTGCCTATTCGATATTCAGTTGAATCCGCGCAAGGCAAACTACTACGCCGTCAGTAGCGTACTATCCCTAGGCTGCTACCTTGTCTAGCCGCCTGTTTATGTTCTTCCACTTCCACGTAATGGGTTCTCCGAGACGTGTTAGCCCGCTATATGGCCTACCTTGCGGCCTAATCTGGATGATAGGCTTGTTTAGACTACAGGCTATGTCCGTTTCCACAATGACCCCTGAAGCGTTATGGGTATCTTGGCCGATCAGGACGATTACAACATCGCACTCTTCGATGGCAGTCCGCGCCTTGTTTTTCCAGATTTCGGTCGGATACGCTTCATTCAGCGAGAAGTTTAGGATGCGGTGCTGTGTTAGTGTCTTGGCCTGCGTGAAGAAGTTGTTTTTGAGGTCGTTATCCTTGTCGAAATGGAAGCTCACGAATATCTTCGGACTGGGCATGGGTTCTATATTCCGTCGCATATGGGGATGAGATTACTTACCGGTGAGTGGGTCCGTTGATCACGATACAGAGCTGCTCTTCATACTGGCGGCAAGACATCTATCGTCTATTCTGCTCTCGATTGTAGCACGAACCTAAAGCAGGTCAGTTTGATGCAGGTTAGTTATGGCCATGATTAGCCGAACACCATGGTCCCGCGAGCAGTTGCTGGTGGCATTCGCGCTATATTGCCGGATGCCTTTTGGGAAGATTAGCTCCCGGCATCCTGACATCATTCGTGTAGCGTCAGCCATTGGCCGGACGCCGGCGGCTTTGTCCATGAAGATGGGGAACATCGCCAGCCTGGACCCGGCCATTACGTCAACGGGGCGCAGCGGTTTGAGGGCTGCCTCCGCCAACGACCGGGCGATGTGGGACGAGATGACCAGTGATTGGGAGAATTTTGCCGTCGAGTCCGAGCAGGCATTGATGACAATAGAGGCTGAGGCGAAACCGGTCAATGAAGCGCCACTGCCGGAGTATGGCGATATACCAACCAGCGAGGACAGGGTTGTGCAGTCCAAAGCACGTATTGGACAGCGATTCTTCCGGGCAGCAGTTTTAAGCGCTTACAACGAGCAATGCTGCATCACCGGGCTTGCCGTTCCGAGCCTGCTCGTGGCAAGCCACATTGTCCCTTGGAGATTGGACCCGTCCAATAGAACCAACCCGCGCAATGGCCTGTCGCTGTCTGTACTGCACGACAAGGCGTTCGACTCCGGGCTGCTTACCATCAACGATGATATGACGGTTCGCATCTCCCGCAAGCACGCAGCGTCCGCTGGTGATTTTTTCTCCGCCGCCATTGGCTCCTATAACGGACGCCCGATTGCACTGCCCGAGAAATTTGCGCCGCATCAGGATTTCCTGGCCTATCACCGGGAGCACATCTTTGAGTGGTAAGGAGCACCCTGCAAGGGTTGGAGAGCCAGGCTTGGCTTTGGTGGTTGGCGTTGGGTTATAGGGGTTTTGCTTTTTCGGCGAGCCAGTTGGAGAGTTGGGGGAAGCGGAAGGCGTTGGTGTCGAACAGCTGCATGAAGTAGTCGTAGGCTTCCCGGCTGTCGCAGTCGATGAGGTGGCCGTTCATACGCAGGAAGGCGTCGGTAACGAAGAAGGCGACCCGTTTGTTGCCATCTACGAAGGGGTGGTTCATGGCGAGGCTTTCCAGAAGGGCGGCGGCTTCCTCGATGATGCCGTCGTAGTACCCGATCTGGGGGCGCATTATGGCCGACTCCAACGCGCCGGCGTCGCGCAGCCCGGATTCGCCGCCGAATTGGCGAATCAGGTCATCGTGTATGTCCACGGCCTCTTGGACAGTTGGGAAGTTGCGGGTCATTGGGCCAGCAGTTCAGCGAGGAGGCGGTTTTTTTCGAGGCTGGCCCGGTAGTGGGCCATTACTTCAGGGCGAACGCGCTCCCGCTGGCCGGTTTCGATATAGAGCCGCATCGCATCTTCCAGGACGGCTTGAAAATAACGGCCCTGTTCGTTGGCGATTGCGCGCAGCTCGGCCAGCAATTCAGGGGAAGCCTGGCTGGAAAATTTCTCACGCGGTGCGACCATTTCGGATTCCTTGCCTAGTCAGATCCCTTGCCTAGTGTGTAGGGTCAGGCTAAGCCATTGTGAATTGACGTGTCAAGATTGATCTTGATAGGTTGATGTTCCGGCTACTTCAGCGACCCCACTACCGGTATTAGCTGCTGGTTGTAGGGGTCAACGGCGAGTAAGACGCCTTCCAGGGTGTATGCGCCCAGCAGGGGGGACATTCCTGCTTCGCCGAAGATGACCCAGGTATTGGTTTCAATCCCTTCCACTCGGGTGTTTGCCTGTGCCATGTCCAGCTGCACTTGCTCGCCACCGGCGTACTCAAAAGTCGCCCGCTTCGTTGGATGAATGCCCAGACCGGCCAGGATAGCGCGAGGGATCACCGTCGTGGTTGCGCCGGTGTCCGCCATCACTTCGACGTCTTGAAAATGCTCGCCGCCCAAGTTGCCAATCTGGATGGTTATGCTGAAAGTGCCCATTCGTAGGGCCTCCTTTTCCGGTCTAATTGCTAATGCCCCATGTGGCTGGGCACGAAGCCGCCGTAGACTGGGTATTGGCTGCAGATGAACTCGATGTAGGAGGGTTGTCCGGCATCGTTGGCGGACAGGGCGCGGCGCAACGCGGGAATCACGTCCGACGGCTCCGTGACCCGTTCGGAGTGCAGGCCCAGTTCGCCGGCCACGCGGGACATATCGAGGTCTTCCGGCCCCAGCACCCGGTGCGTGTACGGGTCATGGCCATCGCCCCAGAAGCCGGGACCGTAGCCGGCGAAACCGCCGTTGCTGATATGGGCCACGGTAATGCCAATGTTCTGTCGCACCGGCACTTCCAGGTTGCCCAGCATATAACCGACGCCGGCATCGCCGGTAACGGCCACGCTCTGCCGCTCCGGGAAGGCGAGTTTGGCCGCTAAAGCCGCGGCCAGGCCGAAGCCCAGCGTCGAAATGTTGCCCCAGCCCAGGAAACCACGAGGAATCAGCGTGTCGTACACCGTGCTCAACTGGTCGCGCGTGTTGCCGGAATCGTGGGTTACGAACGAGTTGTACGGGTCCAGCACCTTCATCATGTCGCCGTACACCCGGTACGGGTTAATCGGCGTGTCGTCGGAAACCATCACCTCCCGATACTGAGCCAGGCCGGCGTCGCGGGCGGCCTTGACTTCGGCTACCACTCCATTGGCCGGACGGCCCGCGCCCGACGTGCGGCGGGAAACCTCGTCGGTCAGCGCCTGCAGGGTGAACTTTGCGTCGCCGAGCAGGGCGTGATGGGTCGGGTAGATGCGGTTGACGTAGAACTCATCCAGGTTGCACTGGATGATGGTCTTGTTCGGGGCGTTGGGGATGCCGTGGGTGAAGCGGCCGGGCGACAGGCTGGAACCGACGGCCAGGATGACATCGCTCTGGTGCAGGTATTCCGCCGGATGTTCGCCACGCACGCCGACGAAGAGCGGGTGGTTCTCCGGAAACGCGCCTTTGGCCTTCAGTGTGGTGATGACCGGCGTGTTGGTCAGCTCGGCCAGCGCCGTCAGCTCGGCAGACGCGCCAGCGTAGATGACCCCCTCGCCGGCATAGATGAGCGGATTCTGCGCGCCCATGATGAGATCGACCGCGGTGGCGACGTCGGACGGGTCGGGCGCGGACTTCCAGCCCTTGGGCGGCGTGTAGGGGTCGACGGTTTCGTCGTAGCTGCCGGCGGCGTTGGGCACTGCCAGCACCACCGGACCAGGTCGGCCACTGCGCAGCATGGTAAAGGCGCGGCGCATGAACTCGGGCACGCGTTCGGGCCGGTCGATATACCCAAACCACTTGGTAACGGTCTTCAGGCTGGTGGTTACGTCGAACAGCGTATTCTCAGTGCTGCCCGCCGGCACGCCGTCGGTGATGCACAGCATCGGCGAATTATCCTCGAACGCTTGCGCCAGGCCAGGGTAGGAGTACTGCAAACCGGCGCCGTTCACGCCGCCCTGCACGGTGCAAACGCCAATGCGCTCGCCGGCGGTAACCCGCGAGTAAGCGTCGGCCAGCGCCACGGCGTAACGGTCGTCGCGCATCATAATCATAGGCACACCCTCGCGCCCCAGGGCGTTATTAATGCGGCAAACGGGAAAAGTGGAAACCCACTCCACCCCCTCCTGCTTGAGGATGCGGGCGATGGCGGTGGCAACGTCGATGGACATGGTTGGGACCTCGTTTGGGGAGTTGGGATGTGGGGATTGTACCATCTGATAGCCTTACCGCCGTCCCGCTTTACGTCGGTTTTTCTTGTTTTGTCTCTTGGGATTGGGACAGCTAGGTTTTTGACGGGATGTTGTTGTCCTTTGAGATTGCGGAGCAGTCTGTTGGTAAGCAGGGCTGTCCTGATATTCAGTTCTGTTGTGCCATAGGGATACGATAATCGTCCGCCTCGATAGGCTTTCCGCAACAGCAACTATGGCTCCAGTTCCTACAGTTATGAAGAACGTCGAGAGGTTGCCGATCTGCTGGGAATCACCCGCTCCGATGCTTGTTAGATAGCTCGCTATCGTTACTGTCATTGCTACTGTAACGATGGAAGTGCTGCTTTCGTGATTTGTGCGAGGTCGTTGATGAGACGGAATCGCAATGCCGGTCCTTTGCTCAACTGATCTCGCTGCTACATCGCTCGCTAACGGTGCCCATATCAGTGCGCTGAGCCAGGACAGAACCACTTTCGCCGCTAGTGAGATGCTTGCCGCCAGCAAGTAGGTCCATGGCGGAATTAGGACAGTGTTGATTGCTAATATTGAACCTGCTGATGTTGCGCCCAGTGAGCCTCCCTGGACTGCCATTATCAATAAATTATAGAAAGACGACCGGCGCGGGTGTTTTTCTATGCCTGTAAACGCGCTCAGCAAGGATTCTTTCATCCGATTCTTCTCCAATTGGGATGGCCCAAGGGTCTGTGTATAAAAATTTTGGGTAGATGCGAGTGTCAGAGGGTTGTTGCGGTGATACTATCGCCCTGCTACCATAGCCCCACTCTAATGCTCTGCCTTACCGAACCACGAGGCTCCGGGCACTCGCTTCTCGATCAGTGAGCAAGACTATGGCTTACCAATCAGTCGACCTCCTACAGCAACAGCTGACCAACGACGTATTTAGCTACGCGCGGGATCCGAGAAAAGCTGCGGGCAGGGCTCTCGGAACCTTAATTGAAATTATAACGTTCTACCTCATAAAAAGCTGGGGTTACGAACGGAACGTGGCAATCGAAAGACGGTTGCCTGAATATGCCAACCTGGACATAACTCACAACGTAGAATTTAGTTTCCATCCGTCAGTCGATATTGGCACCGTTTCAGCCAGCGACGCCAATCTACCACTGACACCCAAGAAGATACATAGACTTCTAAACTCGCCCGGTTGGGCTTCAGAGGGTTTCAAGACCACGCAGTTGCTATCGAAAGGTAAAATTCTTCGCAACGGATGTACGTTACACGAGGACGATGCTCGAATAATTGTCGCACGCCTAGTAAGTGTAGCGGGTACTGACTATCGTTTGTCAATCAATCAACTGGCGCCACATCCCTTTGCAGTAGTGGAGTGCAAACGTGTCGGCGTTGAGGAAGGAGTAAATAGAGGCCCGCAGACTATCGAAAAGGCTAAGCAAGGCGCGTATGTTGCACGGACGGTATCCTCGCTTCAGAAAATCAGAATGCGGGATGGAGCCATTTATGGCGTTCTCCACTTAGATACGGGAGAACTGCGGTACGAGCCATACGACACTTTTTTGGACCAAATCATTCGATCTGATTCAAAATCGTTGCTTGGTGACTTCACATTTACAGTGGGGGTCGTGAGCGATCACGGGAACTGGTTTACGGCCGAAGACCATAATAAAGAACTCAAAGTCCTGGCTGGATCATACGACTGGCTTCTTTTTCTCACTGATACAGGGCTTTCGGAATTCGTGCAGGAACTGATTTTACGGCCAGGCAAGAAACATCGAGCTATCAAAGATGCATTCAGCCAGAGCTATGATGGCAAGAGGAGAGGTAATCGCTTTACAAAAGTCACCATGGACCTTTCTGCCGACCTCGCACTGAGGGACTATTTCACAACGAACCTGACCGAGATAGAGCGCTGGTTCAATGTAATTTCTCCTGCGAATGCACATATGTCAGAGCTGAAAGGCCACCTACATACACTGGCATCAAAGAATTGGGAGGATATTCTGCAATGACTGCTGGTAGAACTGTAAATGCTAAGAACGTTGACTGGTGTACTCCGCCAAAATATGTCGCCGCTGTACGTCAGGTGTTCGGAAGGCAAATTTCCCTTGATCCCTGTTCCAATGAATGGTCTATCGTAGGAGCGGAGATCGAATATAGCCTCCCTGAACGCGACGGTCTCTTGGAGTCGTGGGATTACCCAACGGTGTACGTGAACCCGCCTTATGGAGCGGACAGAGAGCGTCGGACGACCATCAAGCATTGGCTAAGCAGATGTGCGTTCGCACATCAACAGTACGGAGCTCAGGTCATGGCATTGGTGCCAGTGGCAACGAATACTGGCCACTGGAAAAAATACGTATGGACTCAAGCAGCCGCTATCTGCTTCCTTTACGATACCAGACTCCGTTTTCTAGTTCAGGGAGAGGACACGGGAAAGGGGGCACCGATGTCCTGCGCGATGGTCTATTGGAACGGCGATATTGATGGATTCTCGGACGTTTTCAGCGAATTTGGTGCTGTTGTGGACATTCGGTCATTGCAAAGAGAATAGCACCGCGCTCAATGGTCTCCCCAATCTTCGCCTCCGCCCTCCTGCTAAACTTGCGCCATTGACTAGCCTCCGTATTACCGTCAGCAAGGAGTGGCAGCAATATGCAGAGGCAGGATGAGAATTACGGTTTGATGATGACCCAGAGCGGTGACCTGGGGATTTCCAATAGCCGTTGTCGTTTCAGGAGGGTTATTATGGTGGCGGAAGGGTTTGTGCCAGTGGTTGGGCTGGCAATGATGTGCATCGGAGCGGTCGGTTTCGTAGTGTGCATCGCTGGAATCATCAACTGGTACCGCCAGCACCCCAGGAAGACGGGCGAAGGCAGCGCATCGGGTCCGCAAGGTCAGGGCGTCTAACGGTGTTGGAGCGCCGTGGGATACCTACGTTATGGATATTCTCGGCATTGCTGATGCTGACCGTGCTGGGCATAGGCACATTGGTATGGCTCGCGGAGGTTCCGACTGAACAGATTACACTGGCTCAATCCAGGCTGATCGACATAGCCGACTGGATGGTTAAAGCATCGGTCGGCGCAATCTTGGGATTTGCCGGCGGAGCGGGGCTAACAGCCAGGAACCGCTACTGATCCACTTTCAGATAACGTGCTCCGGCGGTAGTTGTAATTACCGCGTTCCGCCCTCGTCCCCCAACCTTGCCCCACCGCCCATCCCCTGCTACACTTGCGCCATCTAGCAACCTACCCTTTACTCGCAACTGACGCACCGCAAGGAGAGGCCGCATTATGCTGATTGGCCATTTTACTGAGCAGCCTTGGCAGGATGAAAGTTCCGGGCTGATGGGCACCCAGAGCGTTGACTTGGGTATTTCCAACAGCCATTATCGTCCGGAGGTGGGTGCTCAGCTTTATAACCGCTACTTGGATGAAAAGGTTTATGCCGAGGAGATGGGCTTCGATGCTGTGATGCTCAACGAGCACCACTCCACTCCCTTCTGTATGCAGGGCGTTACCAACGTCGGCGCATCCATCCTGGCTCGCATCACCAACAAAGTGAAAATTATCATCTTGGGCAATGTGCTGCCCATCTGGGATGACCCGCTATGGCTGGCCGAGCAGTTGTCGATGATTGACATGATTTCCCACGGCCGGCTGGTGTCGGGATTCGTGCGCGGCGGCGGTCGGGAGAGCTGGTCGCACAACTCGCCGCCTCACTTCAACCGCGAGCGGTTCGAGGAGGCCCACGACCTCATCATCAAGGCCTGGACCGATCCGGGCCCGTTCCGCTGGGAGGGCAAGCACTTCCACTATCGCTACGTGAACCCCTGGGCGCGCCCGTTGCAGGAGCCGCACCCGCAGGTCTGGATTCCGTCCACCGTCTCGGTGGAGACGGTGAAGTGGTGCGCCGAGAAGCGCTACCCGCTGGTGCTGCTGGCCACCAAGCTGGAACCCACCCGCGAAGCCTTCCAGCTCTATCACGACACCGCCGCCGAGCATGGCTACGAGTCTGGCACCCAGAACGTGGCCTACCTGTGGAAGGTACACGTCGACGAAACCGAGGAGAAGGCGGAAGAAGTCGCCCGGAAGTACCTGTCCGGCGTCAGCAACCCTTTCCTGGCCGGCAACGAGGGCGGCATCAACCCCGCCATTATGAGCCTGCCGGGCCACACGTCCCGCAACTCACGGCGCCTGTCGGCCTCGGCCTTCGGCCCCGCCGGCCGCTTCGGCACCAACCGGCGGCCCTACGAAGACCAGGTTGCCGATAGCACCATCATCGCCGGCACCCCCAAGACGGTTATCCCCAAGATTCGTGAGGTGCTGGAATACCTGCGCCCGGGCTCGGTGTTCTTCTGGGACGGCGACGGCGCCATGACCCACGATGACCAGATGCGCAGCCTGCGCCTGATGGGTGAAGAGGTCATCCCCGCCGTCCGCGAGATGGGCAAGGAACTGGAACTCTACTCGCCCTTCGAGGTGGATGCCCGCACCAACCAGCCCATCGTAAAGGCATCCGAGACGGCCACGACTACCGCGGACTAGGGCGGTATTACGCCTGGATTCCGGCGCAGGCCGGAATGGCTCGGGAATAAAGGGGCGGGTTTGATACTCGCCCCTACGCAATGGGCAGGCAGTGGGACATGACGGCTGAGCACACCAGCCATGACCATGGCCACGACCACCGGAGCGCCAGCAAGCGCGCTCTGCTGATTGTGCTGGTTCTGGTGGCCAGCCACATGACGGTTGAAATAGTCGGCGGCATTCTTTCGGGCAGCCTGGGCCTGCTGGCTCATGCAGCCCATATGCTCACCGACGCCGTTGCCCTGGGCCTGGCGCTGTTCGCGGTCTGGATTGCGGAACGCCCGGCAAGCATCACGCGCACCTTTGGCTTCCACCGCGCCGAAGTGCTGGCCGTGATGTTCAACGCGCTGGCTCTGTGGGTGCTGGCCAGCTGGATTTTCTACGAAGCTTACCGGCGGTTGAGCGAGCACGGGACAGCGCAACATCACGAGGTGGAAGGCGCGACAATGCTGATTGTCGCCGGCATCGGGCTGGTTATTAACACCGTAGCCGCCTGGATACTCTACCGGTCGCACGGCACAGCATCAACGTCGAAGGGGCCTTCTGGCACATTATGGCCGACCTGATGGGCTCCGTCGTCGTGGTGGTCTCCGGCGTCCTCGTGCTGCTTTTCGACTGGGACCTGGTGGACCCCATCCTCAGTATGCTGATCGCGGCGCTAATTCTGGTCAGTTCCTGCCGTCTGGCCATGAAGGTGTTTCGGGTGTTGCTGGAGGCAACCCCGCCCCACCTGGATATGTATCGTCTGTGCAGCGCGCTTGAGGATGTGGAAGGCGTAGCCCTGGTTCACGACGTTCACGCCTGGTCTATCACCACCGGCTACGACGCTCTCACCGCCCATGTGCTCATTGACTCCGACTACCGGGGAGAACTTGAGCCGCTGTTGCGTCGCCTGCGGCAGATTGCTTACCAGGAATTTGGCATTCACCATATCACCATACAAATAGAGCAGTCGGTGGCGGATTGCACCGAAAACCACCACGTTGGTCACCTGGTAGCCAGGTCGCGCGCCGAAGTATGACACCGACCCACTCCGTCGACCACGACGGCCCTGCCCACGACCGCCTTACCCACGACTACCGGGAGGCCGGGCGGCGGCGCCTGCTGATTGCGCTGGCGCTGATTTCCGGCTATATGGGGGTTGAGATAACAGCGGGCATTCTTTCGGGCAGTCTGGCCCTGCTGGCCGACGCCGCCCATATGCTCACCGACGCGGCCGCCATCGCATTGGCTCTTTTCGCGATGTGGATTGCCAACCGGCCGGCCTCCATTGAGCGCACTTTCGGATATTACCGCACTGAGGTGCTGGCCGCCCTGTTCAATGTAGTCAGTCTGTGGGTGATTGCCGGCTGGATTTTCTTTGAGGCTTACCACCGCTTTCGGGAAGTCCCGGAGGTGGCTGGCGGCATCGTACTGATGGCCGGTGGTGTGGGGTTGGTCGTCAACCTGATTGCCGTCTGGGTACTGCGCCGTTCCGCCGGGCACAGCCTCAACGTTGAAGGCGCTTTCCGACACGTAATGGCGGACCTGATGGGGTCAATCGGCGTAGTTATTTCCGGCGCTCTGACCCTGGCCTTTGGCTGGTGGATTGCCGACCCCATCCTGGGGGTGCTGATCGGAGCGCTGATCCTGGCCAGTTCCTGGCGTTTGGTCGGCAAGGTCTTTCGGGTTCTGCTGGAAGGCACGCCGGCGCACCTGGATATGCGCCGGCTTTGCAGCGAGCTGGAAAGCGTGGCGGGCGTGGCTCTGGTTCACGATATTCACGCCTGGACTATTACCTCCGGCTATGAGTCGCTCACTGCCCACGTACTGGTTGACGCCGATTACCCGGGAGAGCTGGAAACCCTGCGCCGCCGGCTGCAACAGATTGCGTACGAGGACTTTGGCATCGGCCACATTACCATACAGATTGAGCAATCACTGGAAGGCTGCACCGAACGCCACCACTTTGACCATCTGCTAGCGACGGATGCGGGCCGGGTGGTTGAATAACTCACCCAGCGGCAGGCTGAACTCAGGGAACAGCGGCGTGGTCAGCGTATCCTCCGACGTAAGCGCCGCCCGTTCCCGATACGCGCCTTCCACCAACTCCAGCACGGTTAGGCTGTCATTTCCACCGTCGAGGATCCAGTACTCTGGCACTCCCCTGGCCTCGTAGTGCCGTCGTTTGGTGACCAGGTCGTGATTCCGGTTCGACGAAAGCACTTCCACAACGATGTCCGGCGCTCCGTCTATGACGGTGGGGCCGATGATGCCAGTGCGGTCGGAGCGGATCACGGTGATGTCCGGCCCAACGGCGGTATTGCTCGATAGGACTACGCCGGGTTCGTTCAGCACGATCCCCAATCCCGTTTCCATGATTTGCAGGACAAGCCGGGTGGCTAGTACCAGCGTCAAAAATTGGTGGTCGGGTATCGGGAAGGCAGCCATGTACAGTACCCCGTCAATGAGTTCGCAGCGCGGCTCCATTTCGGGCAAGGCCAGGAACTCCTCAAGGGACATACGTGTGCCGGCTTGGATGTTGGTAGTGGTCATGGTAACTGCTCCACCCCGTGCAACTTGCCGGATTGTACCATTCTCACCGGTGCTATCAGGCCACGGTCACCCGCCGCCCTTCGTTGCTGGACTGGCGGATGGAGTCGATGAGGTGGTGCAGACCTACGGCGTGGTCGAAGTCGGGCAGCGGGGTGTCTGCGCTGGCGTTGCCCCGGATCTCAGCGGCGAACCGGCTGTATAGCTGCCCGACGTTGTAGGCCGCGCCGTCCGGTATTTCCGGCGCCAGGATCAACTCCTCGGCGGCCACCAGGTCCTGCAAGTCGTTGCCGCCCCGGGCGCCGCGGATGGTTACCGCCTGCAGCTGCGGAGAGTCCACCGACACGGCCACCAGCGTACCCTCTTCCCCGTAAATCTCCATGCGATAGCCACTGCCGGCCCAGGCGGTGTTGCCGATTTGCACCGACGCCACGCCGCCGTTTTGCAGGTTGCCGCTGACCAGGATGTTGTCGGGCGAGGTTACGGGCAGGTCATTGCCGGTGTCGGTCTCATGCCAGGTGGTGGCCTGGGTGCTCACCACGGTGGCAACATCGGCGAAATCGCCGACGACACTGCACATGGCGTCAATCGTGTGTCCGCAGGCGATGGTGAGAGTATGGGCGCCCGACTCGTCCTCGCGCTGCCAGGTGCGACCCGAATCGCGGGACAACACGCCCTCGCGCATCAGGCGGACGTGGCAGGTCATCACTCGGCCCACGTAGCCATCGGCGATCAGTTGGCGGAGGTGAGCGACGGTTGGGTTGGCGCGCGCCTGCAAACCGACCGCCGTTTTGACGCCCTGCTGGCGTGCTGCATCAGCCATCTCGATGGCTTCGGCGGTGGTGCGGCCCAACGGCCACTCGGTGAAAACGTGCTTGCCGGCCCGCAGCGCCGCCATCGTCGGTTCGTAGTGGCGGGGCACTCGCAGCGAGATGGTGGCAGCCTCCAGGTTGCCGTCGGCCAGCATCTTGTTGTAGTCGTCGTAGGCTGCCCCGGCGTTGAACGCGGCTTTGGCCTCGTCCGCCGACTCCTGGCGGGTGGTGCACACGGCGGCCAGGTCGAAATCGGGATGCGCGGCCAGCGCCGGCAGGTGAGCGCGGGGCGACCAACCCTGGTGGATATTGGCGCCGATCAGGCCGATGCGGATGGGCTGTTGTGTAGTCATTGTGGGGCCTCCAATGGGCGGATGGTGGGGTTGTGATTGCTGTTTTGAGTTAGCGTCATCGTAACATAAGCGGAACCGATACTATCGGATGGTGGGGCAGGAGCAACCCTCGAGCGCCGGCCCCGTCGAGAAGGATTCCAACTCTGCCAGTAACGCTTCGGCTACGGTCATGGCCATCCTCATCAATTCCGAAGCAGTGCGTGCTCTCCTCTCGTATTGAATAACTTCCGCCAACTCATAGTCGGATATGTTGCGCATATTTGACAGTTGCCTCAGCAACCTGCGCACCTGTCGGGCTTCGCTACTATGAAGTGAGCGATACCTTTGAATTAGTTGACTGTGCCGACTGCCTCTACCCAGAGGCAGCGCTCCCGGGTACTCTCTGAAATACCGGCAGCAGGCTTCGTGATGCAGGCCGTAATACAACCGCCCGATGACATTACGACACTCCGCTTCCGTCGCCGCCGACCTCGCCAGCTCTCTGCCCAGCTCGTAAAAGTCCAGTGGCCTCATACCCGCAGAGGCAAAATTTCGTAGTGAATAGTATTGAGGTAGTCATCCAGTTCGTCCTCCGTCCAGGATGCTTCCTGCTCAAAAACTGCATTGTGAATCGCTTTGTCCGCCCGGCTCCACTCGTCTTTGTCTATATCAGCCCAAACGGCCAAAACGAGCATTATGCGGTTGGGTTCTTCATAGTCAACGTTGGTCAGAACGACCGCCGATTCAATGTTGTCGCCCAATTCCCGGTGTGCGATTTCGTAGATGGTCTGCAAAGCATCCGCACGGAATGGTGTGCGCAGTGCCCTGGCATCAAGCGAAAAGAACAGAGGTATCAAATCGTGCCGCTTTTTCTTCCTGCCCTGGTCAGCAATGTAAAAAGATTTGTGGTGCGGGCCAGATGACTTGGCTAACATTGAAGCATTCTGAGCCATGATGCAACCTCCCCAGCTCAAACATTATTCGTTGATTGCTTTGAGTAAAGCTTTTCCCAGTCGAGTCAGATGTTCACGCTCTTCGTCGGTTACAGCAATCCAATAAGACCCGGTGTCAGTAGCTCCGATCATAGACAAAACCATCGTCAGTTGCGATTCCGATGAGTTTGGGAGTGTCCGTACTGGCCCAGTTCGGAAATCGACCTCCCTGATAGCCTTAATCAAGGTGACGGTAATATAGCCTGGGTCTGCATCGTCATCATCCGCCTCAATATCAATAATTGACTGGTCAGTGAGGACAGCCAGATTTGCATACTTATCTTTGGTACGAGCATAGAATGCCCGTACTGACAACCCGGCTATGAGTTCTTTGACCAAGTTCCAATATTCCTCAAACCCTTCCACTTCGTTCTCTGCAATGATTTCCCCGACAACCGAGTTCATCTGATTGGTGTAATCGTGGTCTGCCATTGGGATAACTCCTGAATGTAGGTTTGACGATATCGAGATAGTACCTACCTGCTGCATATTATAACCGCCGGGCGCGCGGCAACGGCATAATGACCGCCATTTTCGTTGCCGCCACCCCGTCGGGCTGTTACTCTGGCGGGCAGCAGCGGGCCGCTAGGAATGACGAAATTGAGGTTTTCACGCAAATGACTCTACCCGCCGACCGCCGGCTTCAATTCACCGTAGATTTGCCCATTTGCCGCATTTTGAATGGGATGTGGCAGGTGTCGGGCGCCCACGGGCGAATCGATCCCGCCGCGGCCATCCGCAGTATGTTTGACTATCTGGACGCCGGCCTTACCACCTGGGATCTGGCCGACCACTACGGCCCGGCCGAGGATTTTATCGGTGAGTTTCGGCGGCAACTGGCAACCGAACGGGGGCCGGAGGCGTTGTCCGGTGTGCAGGCTTTCACCAAGTGGGTTCCCCGCGCTGGGCCGATGACCCGCGCAGTGGTGGAAAACAACATTGACCGCTCGCTCCATCGGATGGGCGTGGCAACGCTTGATCTGTTGCAATTTCACTGGTGGGACTACAACGACCATCGTTACCTGGACGCTCTTACGCACCTGGCCGAACTCCGCGACGCGGGCAAAATTCATGGCGTGGCCTTGACCAATTTCGACACGGAACGCCTGCGCATCATCGGTGATCATGGCATCCGGGTGGTATCCAATCAGGTGCAGTATTCGCTCATCGACCGGCGGCCCGAAGTGCAGCTGTCGCAGCTTTGTGAGGAGCGCCGCGTCTGGCTGCTGGCCTATGGCGCCCTGTGCGGCGGGTTGCTGTCCGACCGATACCTGGGGCAACCGGAGCCGACCCGCGCTGCGTTGACCACCGCCAGCCTGCAAAAATACAAGCAAATGGTTGATGCCTGGGGCGGGTGGGAGTTGTTTCAGCGTTTGCTAACCGCGCTCAAGTTTATCGGCGACCGGCACGGTGTCAGCATCGCCAGTGTCGCCGTTCGGTACGTGCTGGACCGACCGGCAGTGGCCGGCGTGATCGTGGGCGCACGCCTGGGCGTAGCCGAACACATCGCGGATAACGCCAGGATCTTCACCTTCCATCTGGATGCCGAGGACTTGCAAAGCATAGCTACCGTGCTGGCAAACGCGCGCGACCTGTTCCAGATTATCGGCGACTGCGGCGACGAATACCGGCGTTGACGCCACGATTTACGAGACACCAACATAGATTAACCAACAACAATATCTGGAGCTAATGATGCAGATAGGCGCAATTTTCCCCCAAACCGAGATTGGCCCCGATGCCGGTTCGATTCGCGAGTACGTGCAGGCGGTGGAGGATCTGCAGTTTGATTACCTGTTCATCGCCGACCATGTGCTGGGCGCAGACCCGGCCCACCACCAGCACGTGCAGGATTCCTACTACACCCACCACAGCGTCATCCACGAATCGCTAACGACACTGGCCTTCATTGCGGCCATTACCACCAAAATCCGGCTGGTTACGGGCATTCTCATCCTGCCGCAACGTCAGACGGCGCTGGTTGCCAAGCAGGCCGCGGAGATTGACGTGCTCAGTGGCGGTCGCCTTACGCTGGGCATCGGCGTGGGCTGGAACCATGTGGAATTCGAGGCTCTGGGCGAAGACTTCTCCAACCGCGGCGTCCGCTCCGAGGAACAAATCAACCTGATGCGCGCCCTGTGGACGCAGGATGTGGTGGACTTCGACGGGCGGTGGCATTCGGTGCGTTCCGCCGGCATCAAGCCGCTGCCCGTGCAGCGTCCCATTCCGGTATGGTTTGGCGCCGGCGGGAGCGCCGGCCCGGTGCCGCGGGACGTGGTTTTGCGTCGCATCGCCCGCATGGGTGATGGCTGGTTCCCCAGCTTCGGCCCTGACGATACCGCCAAGGCGGTGCTGGGCAAGATGGATACCTACATCGCCGAGGCGGGCCGTCAACCCGAGGACGTTGGCCTCGCCGGACGGCTCCGGATGCCTGGCAAGTCACCGGAGGAGTGGCTGGCCGAGGCGGAAGGATGGCGCGAACTGGGAGCCACCCACATCATGGCCGAAGCCCGCCGTGGCCCGCTAAGTTCCGTAAGCCAGCACATCGAAGCGATGCAGCAATTCCGGGAGGTTATCCCGGTGGGCTGGGGACGGTAGGGAGCCTCCTGTGCTAGACTACCGCACACCTTTGGTGGAGGTTTCGTAATGACTGCGCCCCGCCTCAAATCGGAAGCCGACCAGGCTAACCACGCGGAATCCGTTTTTTACCCGATAGATGACGAGGAACCGTTGGCCGAGTCCGAGCATCAACTTTTCCCGCTGACTTATGCTCATGCTGCGCTGACGGCGTGGTTTGCCAATGACCCAACCACCTGGGTGGGAGCGGATATGTTCCTCTATTATGAGGAGGGCAATCCGCGCCGAGTGGTAGCCCCGGATGTCTTTGTAGTCAGCGGAACGCAAAAAGAGGAACTACGCAATATATTCCAGACTTGGATTGAGGCGCGCGTCCCCGACTTTATCCTGGAAATCACCGCTCCATCATCCCTGCGCAATGACCGCGTAACCAAGTTTGAGTTGTACCAACGGCTGGGCGTGCGCGAATACTGGCTCTATGACCCTACCCAAGAGGGTCTGCTGACCCCCTTCCTGCAAGGCAACCGGCTGGTCGGCGGGGCGTATCAGCCGATTCCCGTTGCGGAAACTTCAGCAGCCGGCCGCTACATTGGAATGAGCGCAGCGCTGGGACTGGAGCTGCACGCTGAAGCGGACTGGTTCCGGTTGTTCGACCCGGTGGCCGGCGTGTACCTGCGCAACCTGCAAGAATCGGAGGATGCGCTGGCGGCTGAGCAACAGGCCCTGGCAGCGAACCAACAAGCTCTGGCAACGAACCAACAAGCTCTGTCCGCCGAGCGACAGGCGCGCCTGGATCTGGAACGCCTGCTGCGAGAGCACGGCATTGAGCCGCCAACCGTATAGATTACCGGGAGCCGGTGGTATAGGGGGTATCCCCCAGCGGGTGCTCGGCCCACTTGCCGGCTTCGACGGCGGTCAGGAAGTCGGACACCAGTTGATTGAACAGCGCCGGTTCTTCCAGGTTGATGGCGTGTCCGCACTGCGGCAGCACCGCCAGACCGCTGTACGGAATCGCCCTTTTCATCATGATGCTCGGCTCGACGCAGGGGTCGTCTTCGTCGCCAATCATAATGAGCGTGGGCACCTGCAGGGCGTTCAACTGCGGGATGAGCTGGTCAATCGTGGGACGCTTCAGCTGTACGCCGCGGAAGGTGTAGGCTGCGCCCCGGGCGTTGTGTCCCAGCAGCAGGCGCATGAACTCCTCGTAGCCCCGGGGGTCTTTCCGCTGCAACTGCACCCGCGTCGGGCCGCTGCCGTAGTCCTTCATCACCGGAGGCGTACCTTCGGCCAGCATCCGCGCCGCCATCGCTTCGCCGCCCGACCGGAAGGCGTCGTTGTGGGTGGTGCCTGATCCCGCCGATGCCACGATGATGCCCTGGCACCGCTCCGGATAGCGCAGGGCGAAGTTAAGCGCAACGTTGCCGCCCATCGACAGGCCGCCGATGTACGCCTCTTCCAGTCCCAGATGGTCCATCAGCCGGCGCAGGTCTTCGATGGTGATGTCCTGCGAATACGCCTCCGGGTCGGTGGGCACATCGGAGGGCGGATAGCCGCGATCGTTGTACGTGATGACCTGGTAGCGATGGCTGAAATAGCGCACCTGCTGCTCCCAACTCTCGTAAGAGCCGGCAAACTCATGGCTCCAGATCAGCGGGAAACCCTCGCCGGTGGTCTGGTAGAAAATCTGAACTCCGTCAGAGTCAAAAGTGGGCATTGGTCCGCTCCAAATGATGCTGATTTATATTTCGTTGCCACGCGCCGGCCCCGTATCTTGCTCGGCATGGAGATTATCGGCCGTTACCTGCGCCAGCCAGTCGGCCACGTTGCAAATACGCTTGCGGGGCGCCGGCTTCAAGCTACCGATGCCGGCGGAACAGTCGCCACACCGGGACCGAGAACCCCGGCAGCAGATCGCCGCCGTCCAGCACGTCATCCTCACCCAGAACCTCCGGCTCCTGGCCCGGACGGTAGCGGGTAACCGTGGTGCGCTCCGGGTCGCCATACCAAACTTCCTGGCTGCCGAAGCCCAACCACAGCTGCGCCCTTTCAGCAACGTCCCTGGGTGTATCGCTGGGAGATTTGATCTCCACCGCCAAGTCGGGAACCACGGCTTGGTAGCCGGGGATTGCCTCGGTAATGCGCCCCGGAGCTATCCAGGCCACGTCCGGCGCACGCACCGTGTCGGGATCAGATTCCAAGCGGAAGCCGGCGTTTTCTCGAACAAACCCATAGTCCCTGTCGTCGGAATATTTTCCTAGCGCGGCGGCGAATCTCCAGGTAACTTCGCCGTGCCCATCTCCTGGTGGTGGCATCTGCTCGGTCAGCACTCCTCGGACCAGTTCATACTCAGACCCGTTATCGGGCATCAGCAGCAGCTCGTCGGCGGTGATGAGTTTCGGTTTGGTGGTCATATCGCGCCAGCCTGTCGGGCGTGCCCCTCGTCGGACTACCGATGCCGGCGGAACAGTCGCCACACCGGAACCGAGAACCCCGGCAGCAAATCGCCGCCGTCCAGCACGTCATCCTCACCCAGAACCTCCGGCTCCTGGCCAGGACGGTAGCGGGTCACCGTGGTGCGCTCCGGGTCGCCATACCAAACTTCCTGGCTGCCGAAGTCCAGCCACAGCTGCGCCCTTTCAGCCACGTCCCCAGGTGTATCGCGGGGAGATTTGATCTCCACCGCAAGGTCGGGAGCTTGTTCCGGATACCCGCCGACCGTTTCTGCGGGGTGCCCCGGAGCGAACCAGGCCACATCCGGAGCGCGTACCGTATCAGGGTTTGATTCCAGCCGGTAGCCGTGGTTATCACCGACGGTGCCATAGTCGTTGGCGTCAGAGTAGTTGTAAAGAGCGGCGCCAAACCCCATGGCTGCTACGCCGTGCGCCTTTCCCGGTGGTGGCATCTGCTCGGTCAACAGTCCTCGGACCAGTTCATACTCAGACCCGTCATCGGGCAGCAGCAACAGCTCGTCGGCGGTGATGAGTTTCGGTTTGGTGGTCATATCGCGCCAGCCTGTGGGGCCTGCCTTACGTCAGCCCGGTCTTTCTCCGCAGCATTGTAACACTGAAAACGGCCCCTTTCCCGCAGGCGAGGGGCCGCAATACCGTTGCTGTGCTAGGTGCCTAGCTGTTGGGCGTCAGGGCCAGCGAACGGATTTCGCCAAATTCCTTCTGCAGCTTGTCCCAGCTATCGCCGCCGTCCGAGCTGACGTACACGTAGCCGTAGATGCTGGCGGCAACCATGACATCCTGGACGTGCTGGCTGGCGGCAAACCAGTACACCACCGAGTTGGGCGTCGTCGACAGCTCCGGCGCGTCCCAGGAGGCGCCAGCGTCGCGAGTTCGGCGAATAGTGCCGGTTGTGCCGGGGATGGTGTCGCCGTTGCCAACGAACATCACGTTGGGGTTGTCGGGCTTGATTACCATGCCGCGGCAGTAGGAACGCTGGTCTGCGGCGTGGAAGCGCGGGAACTCGTGCAGCTCCCAGCTCTCTCCCTCGTCGCTGCTGGTGGAGATGCCAAAGGGGGTGGTGCAGTAGATGGCGGACTCTGGGCCGGGTTTGAGGGCCATGCCGTGGATGTCGCCGTGGAACGGGTCTGGGCCCAGGTCGGGCAGGCGCGTCCAGTTGTCGCCGCCGTCCAGGCTGCGGTACACACCGTCAACCTCGATGCCGGCCCACACGGTGCGGGTGTCCCGAGGGTCAACGATGATGTTGGTCGTGCGCGGCGTACCAATGGGACAGGGCATCCTGACGCCCAGGTCCAGCTCTTCCCAGTTCTTGCCGCCGTCGCGGGAGCGGAACGCGTTGGGGCGCGTACCCACAAACACCGTGTCGCTGTCATCCGGGTCAACGCCCACCGACCAGATTTGCAGGTCGTCCATGGGAGATTCGACATATTCCCAGGTGAAGCCGTTGTCGTCGGAGCGGAACAGGCCGCTATCGGAGCCGGCGTAGATGCGGTGTCGGTCGTTGGGGTCAACGGCCAGCGCGCGGATGTTGCACTCAGTGGGCAGCGGGTTGCGAATACGATTCCAGGTTTCGCCACCGTCGGGGCTGACCGACAGGCCGCCTCCGATGGTGCCAACGCTGATAGTGTAGTTTCCGGACATAATAACCTCCTGATTTGTGCGAAATTCGTAAAGCGGAAGGCTGCTCGGCGAAAAACGCCGTATGCGGGAATAATAGCACAATGGGGAGCAGCCAGACACTTTACTCGAACAGCATCCTGGAAAGTTCAGACTGCCGGATGATTGATTGCAAGGTTCCAACCCGCAATTCCCGGTGGTCGGGCACCGGCACGGTGATAGTGCGGAGCCTCCGACTTTTGCATGATGATGTGACTGCCCCTGAGCCGAGCCTCGGAAAAGCCGTGTGCCGCCAATATGGCGCAGGCTTACCGGCCCGACATCACACGCAGCCTAGCCAACCACGACCTCCACCTGAGTAACGTACACTTCGGTGTGTAGCCGGCCCTTGATTTCGGCGTCTGAAGCGGTCTCAAAGAACAACTCCAACGCCTCCTTCAGATTATCGCGGGCTTCCGTAACGGAATCGCCCTGGCTGGCGATGTCCAACTCGGGGCAGAGGGCGACGTACATATCGTCCTCGCGCTCAATGATAGCCGTAAGTTGTCTAACCATGTGGCCCTCCCTGGCGTTGTGGTGTGTCGGTTGGCTGTTCGGGCGTCCCCACCACGCGGCTCCGAACGGTCCCGGTGATCCAATGGGCCATCGCCGTCGAGGACGTGGGTCGGATATCGGCGAATTGACATCTGGAACGGTTGCGATTTTGACTGACGAGGTTGGCGGTCGATGAGCGAACCCGCCTATCAGGTAATGGGATGAACAGGATAAAAAGGATGGGCAGGATGTCGCCACATTTAAGGCCGATCGAGAGCGACTTACGAGAGCGACTTATGCCGCGATTATACCGTCGGGATTGTCGCAATATAGCCCGAATTGGCTTTGCAGTGCTCACGAACCTTTTCAACCCATTGTTTCTACCAATACCAAGTGCTCGCTACCTGCACACCGTAACCGTACCACCAATCTTGTCAAGGATATGGGAACAATGGTAACTGTTCACGTTTGAGGGTACGGAATTGATTTGCAGAGGACAATCCGTGCTTGACTGCCTCTCTGCAAGAGGCCGAATGGCCAGTAAATCACCACAAGTCTGAACTGTTACGAACAATGAGGCAGGCAAGCCCAAGCCGCGTTGCGCTCGCGAGGGATATAGCAGGGAATGTAATCCGGCCACCGCTGATCCTCAATGGATTGAGAGTCAGAGGGTGGCGCAAAACTCGGCGACAGTTAGACCAGCGTTCCGGATGAGACTGCGAAGCGTTCCGTTGGCCACGGTGGCGTGATTGGGCACTGAGAGCGTCGTCATTTCGCCCGGCTTGGTCATAATGATATGGCTGCCCCGCTGGCGGGCGACGGACCAGCCAAAGCGCTCGAAGTTGCGCACGGTTTCCCGCCCACTCAAGACGGGTAACTGGGGCATTACAAAGCCACTTCCACTTGGCGCGTCTCAACGGTCAGCGGGAGGCCATGTTCGGCCCGCACTTCGATGCAGAGAGCGATGGCCTCCCTGATGTTGTCCAGGGCTTCATCCTTGGTATTACCCTGACTTACGCAGCCCGGAATGGCGGGACACTCTACGATCCACACGCCATCCTCGTCCCGGTCGATAGTAACCGTGAGTTTCATTGCTCAATCCTCCGGTAATTGTCCCCTCACCCCAGCCCTCTCCCGACCGGGGAGAGGGAGTCTATCCCTCAAACGGGGTTGGCATTGGGCCTACTGGTACTTCGATGAGGCTGGGGGCGTTTACGGTTAGGGCTTGGCGGATGGCTGATTCCAGGGCTTCGGGGCCTTCGGCTCGGACGCCGCGGACGCCGTAGGCCTCGGCGAGCTTGACGAAATCTGGGTTGTGCAGGTCGGCTCCGACGATGCGGCTGCTGAAGCGGTTCACCTGGTCGCGACGCACGTTGCCGTAGGCGTTGTCGTTGAACACCACGGCCACGGCGTTGATGCCGTGCTGCACTGCCGTGGCCAGCTCCTGCGAGTTGAACAGGAAGCCGCCATCGCCGCACAGGGCCACCACAGCACGGTCGGGTTGGGCTACCTTGGCGCCCAGCGCGGTGGGGTAGGCGTAGCCCAAGTTGCCCGAGTAGCTGGACGTGATGAACGTGCGCGGTTCGTAGGTGGGCCAGAAGGCGCGGGCGTAGTAGCCCAGCTGGGTCATTCCGGATACCAGGATACCGTCGTCGGGCACGGCGGCGCGCACTGCTGCCAGGTAGGACTCCTGAGGTTCGGGACGCAGTGCGGATTCGGCGCGGCGCGCGCGCAGTGCGGCGGCCTCGGCGGCAAAAGACGGGCGGGCTTCGGTCAGCGTGCCGGCCAGCTCGGCGTCGACCTGAGCCAGCACCGTGCCGGCGTCGCCGGCCAGCCCGTAGGTGTTTTCCCAGTTGCGGCCCAATTCGTCGGGGTCGATGTCAATTTGCACGACCTGCTGGCCGTCCAGCCACGCCGGGAAGGCCATCCGGCTGCCCACGCTCAGAATGACGTCGAAGTTGGGTTCCGATTTGGCGACGGGATCGTTGCGGAGTCGCAGCGCGCCCAGCGCCAGCGGATGCCGGTCGCTGATGGCGCCTTTGCCCTCGGCGGTGGTGATGACGGGGGCCTGGAGCCGCTCGGCCAGCCGCGCCAGTTCCGCAGATGCCTCCGACGAGATGACGCCGCCGCCGGCCCAGATCAAAGGCTGACGCGCTTCACGCAAGATGCGAGCCGCCTCGGTTACTCGCTCGGCCGGAGCGGCGGGCTTGGGGTAGCGTTCGGCCTCGAACAGCGTTACGGGGGCAACGTCGGCCATCGTTTCCGGCGGCATCTCAACCTCCACCGGCCGAGGCCGCCCGGTGGTCAGCTGACGGAACGCCTCGTGGACGGCGCCGGGGGCCGCTTCGGGCGTCATGATGCGCTCCACGTACTTGGTGATGGGGCGGATGGTATCCTGCTGGTCGTTGACTTCGTGCAGCATCCCCCGGTCGGAGCCGATCAGGTCGCGCTCAATCTGGCCGCAAACCACCAGCACCGGCGATGACGCGGAGAAGGCGGTGCTGATGCCGGCGGACGCGTTCAGCAAACCGGGACCGGGAACCATCAAGGCGGTGCCAATGCCGCCGCTGGCGCGGGCGTAACCGTCGGCCATGTAGGTGGTGGCCTGCTCGTGGCGGGTGGTGATGAACCGGATGCCCGGCTCGTCGTTCAGCGCATCCAGAGCGTGGTAGAGCTGTACGCCGGGCAGCCCGAAAATGACGCGCACGCCCTCCAGATACAGTGAGCGCATTAGGGCCTGGCCGCCGGTCATATTGGGCATGGTATTACCTTCCTGATGAGTCGACTGATGGGTCGAGTTTCTGCCGAGTTTTTGAGGTGTGGTTCGGCAATTCTGCCGTGTTGCGCCGACTAACATAGCACACCGAACCGGGCGTGTCATTGCAGGCCGCCGGACGCAGGCCCGCGTCATCCCGCTCGTCGTGAGCCTGATGTATTCCCGTTCGTCGTGAGCCTGTCGAAGGATGCTTTCAATGACACAATCAAATGGGTACGCGTGCGCGGACGCTCGGCTGCGAGTGGTCGACGATTCACGCGTGGGTTCGGGTGTGCAGCGATTTCAATAGTTGGTCGGTGGCCTGCGCGATGTCGGCTACGGCCTGATTGAAGACCGCAACGTTAGCTCTGGATGGGGTGCGATAGCCGCTCACCTTGCGCACGAATTGCAGCGCGGCGGCCGGCAGCTCGTCCCAGGTGGCCGGCGATTCCGACGACCGCAACGTTTTGATACTTCTACACATGATTCAACCTCTTACGTCTGGGAAAATGGCGTGGGTCTATAACCGGCAACCGTTTCCAACTGTCATTGCGAGGAGCGCCGCGACGTGGCAATCTCGTTGAGGTTGAGCACACGTCGGCGAACCACCGTTACTACGGCGACCATTGATACGGCGACGAGATTGCCACGCTGCGCTCGCAATGACAGATTAGACGAGATTGCTACGCTGCGCTCGCAATGACAGATTAATTGGGTACGCGTGAGACGCCGGACGCAATTGCACGCCATCGGACGACTGTGATATTCTGCGCCGCAACAGCATACGCTGACGCATTCCGTCGCGTGTCCCTACCAAAACAATGGCATCAATTACTTTCAACTGCACGATCCAGGAAGGAATAATACCCCACGATCTGCGCCCTGCGCTGGCGTCGGGGTTGGCCCGTGTCTGCACTTCCATTTTGGGCGGCGCGCCGGATGATGTGTCGGTTAACTTTATCGAGATTCCCCACGGCTACGGTTTTCGTGGCGGCGAACTGTCCACCACGTCGGCCGTAAGAGGCGAGATCCCACCCGGTTGTGAACAAACCACCCGAGTGCAGTTGATGCAGGAAATTCAGGATATGTGGATGGAGCTGACCGGCTGCACGACTGACGAACTGGTCGTCTCCGCCCGCGACCGGAGGGAAACTTAATCCCCTCTCCCTTGATGGGAGAGGGCTAGAGCCTGCCCCGTACTTGACCTGCCCCGTACTTGATATCGGGTGAGGGTGAATCCTCGCCAATTCCACCAACCCACCAGGAGAACAACCATGCCGCACTACCGTTGTATCGTCCCCAAAGACACCGTTTCCTTTGAGCAGCGTCAGGAAATCGCCCGCGCCTTCACCGACATCCACTGTGGGTCCACCGGCGCGCCCCGCAGCTTCGTGTCGGTTACCTTCATCGAGACGCCGGCCGGTGAGACACCCGAATTTGGTACGGCCTACTACCTAGACGGCGCCAACCGCGCCGGCCGTTCGGGAGAAGTGAAGCAACAGCTGCTGGCCGACCTGACCAGCGCCTTCGGCGAGATAGCCGATGTCTCACCGCGGCAGATTGACGGACGTATCACCGAGAACCCGGCATCCTGGACAATGGAAGGCGGCTTCGTCCTGCCCGAACCGGGCCAGGAGGGCGCGGAGTGGTACGCCGCTGTGGAGGCCGCCGCCGCTGCTGACTGATATAATAGTCGTAATGGCGGTTCCGGGCCGGTGGAGTACACTGGCTATTTCGCCGAGATGAGCCGTCGCCCGGTCCGGGCTTTCATCCAAAAGGACTGGATCAGTTGAGTACGCCAGCGAGCGCATCAACCTTCCCGATTTTTCCTACGGGCAAATCCCCGCCTGATAGCTTTTGATGGTTACTCTACTCAAGAAGGTTGGGCAGTAACTGATTAGTTTAGCGATGCAAAGAGGCAGTGATGAAGACGATGACGGTGGCCGATGACCTTTATTTGGCCCTGGAAACGGCGGCTGATCGCACCGGCCAGTCCGTGCAGGACCTGGTAACCGAAGCCCTTGAGGCCTGGCTGAGCGACGTAGCGATGGACGACGCAGAACGCTCGAAAATTGAAGCGGCCCGCGCGGAAGCCAATGAGCAAGGTGGAGTAGAATTCGAGGAGTTCTTCGACAAATTGTTGAATGATCGGGGATGATCGCGGGCGCCGTATCGGATTGAGCTGTCGCCAGCGGCTCAGCGTCAGGCCCGACGGCTGGCATCCGAAGACGCCTGGCGGGTTCGTGAAGCTATCAGTAGTCTGGTTCATAATCCTCGTCCGCCCGGCTGCGCCAAGCTGGCCGGCTGCGCGGCGGTTTGGCGGATCAGAACGGGACGTTTCCGTATCATCTACGAGATAGCTGACGAAGAACGACAATTGAAGAACGACAATTAATGGTGCTCCGATAATGGTGCTCCGAATCGCTCAACGCAACGAGGGCACGTACCGCCGATTGTAATTAGGACTAATATAGAATGGTTACGCTACTGAAAAAAATCGTCGGCGATACTCCGGAGCGCGCCGCCGAGAAACTGCGCGGCCAGCTGGTGCCGCGGGTCAACGCGCTGGAGGATGCCGTCCGCAGTTTGGACGACGCGGGCCTGAGCGCCAGAACCGATGAGTTCCGCCGTCGGCTGTCGGCTGGGGAAACGCTGGCCGACCTGTTGCCTGAAGCCTTCGCCGTAGGGCGCGAGGCGGCCCGCCGCACCCTGGGCCAGCGCCATTATGACGTACAGCTCATCGGCGGGGCGGTGCTCAACGACGGCAAGATTGCCGAGATGAAAACCGGCGAGGGCAAAACCCTCGTTGCCACCCTGCCGGCCTACCTGAACGCCCTGACCGGCGACGGCGTACACATCGTTACCGTCAACGACTACCTGGCCCGCCGCGACCCGGTGTGGATGGGGCCCATCTTCCATCTGCTGGGCCTGTCGGTGGGTTGTTTGCAGCACGACGCCGCTTATATCTATGACCCTGAACTCACCAACGTGGGCAGGGGCGGCTTCCAGTTCCTGGCTCCGGTGCACCGCTCCGAGGCTTACCAGGCCGATGTGCTCTACGGCACCAACAACGAATTTGGTTTCGACTACCTGCGCGACAACATGGCTCTCAGCGTGGATGGGCAGGTGCAACGGGGACGTCGTCATTTCGCCATCGTTGACGAGGTTGACAACATTCTGATTGACGAAGCCCGCACGCCGCTCATCATCAGCGGGCCGGCCCAGCAGCCGGTGGAGCACTACTACACCTTCGCCCGGCTCGCTCCTCGATTGCAGTTGTATGATGACTACGAAATCGACGAACGCTCGCAGGCCATTTCGCTGACCCAGGAGGGCATCGGTAAGATGGAGCGTTGGGCGAAGGTGGATAACCTATACGATACTGAGAATTTCCACTTGGTGCAGTACATCGAAAACGCGCTGGTGGCCCAGGTTCAGAAGGTCAAGGACAAGGACTATGTGGTATCCAACGGCGAGGTGGTCATCGTCGATGAGTTTACCGGGCGGCTGCAACCGGGTCGGCGCTGGTCCGACGGCTTGCATCAGGCGGTAGAGGCCAAAGAGGGCTGCAAGATTCAGCGGGAAAGCGTTACCTACGCCACCATCACCCTGCAAAACTACTTCCGAATGTATCGCAAGTTGTCCGGCATGACCGGTACTGCGGTGACCGAAGCTGACGAGTTCTACAAGATTTACGGGCTGGAAGTGGTGGCGGTGCCCACCAACCTGCCGATGGTGCGCCGCGACGCCACCGACCTGATTTTCCCGACCGAGGAAGGCAAATGGAGTTCGGTTGTGGAAAGCATCGCCACCCGCTCCCAGTCGGGCCAACCGGTGCTGGTGGGCACAACCTCCATTGAAACGTCGGAAGAGCTGAGCGAACGGCTCCGCAAGCGCGGTGTCGAACATCAGGTGCTCAACGCCCGCAACCACGAGCACGAGGCAACCATCGTGGCGCAGGCCGGACGGGCCGGTTCCGTTACCGTGTCCACCAACATGGCGGGGCGCGGCACCGACATCGTGCTGGGCGGCGCCGACACTGACCGCGCCGGCTGGCCGGACGAGCATCAGCAGGTGGTCAATTTGGGTGGCCTGCACGTCGTTGGCACCGAGCACCACGAAGCGCGGCGCGTGGACAACCAGCTGCGTGGTCGCGCCGGCCGTCAGGGCGACCCCGGCAGCAGCCAGTTCTTCGTCGCGCTGGAAGACGAGCTGATGCAGCGCTTCGGCGGTGACCGCATCAAGAATGTGATGAGCTGGACCGGCCTCAAAGATGACGAACCATTGGAAAACAAGATCATCACCAAGTCCATCAACAGCGCACAGGTGAAGGTTGAGGGTTACCACTTCGATGTACGCAAGCACCTGCTGAACTTTGACGACGTGCTCAACCAGCAACGGGAAATCATCTACACTCAGCGTTCCCGCATCCTGGCCGGCGAAGGTCTGCGCGAGCGGTTGCTGGAGATGCTGCGCACCGAATTCGAGCAACTGACGGCCAATCATATCCAGTCTCGCCACTCCGACGACTGGAACGCAGACGGGCTGCTGGCAGCATTGGGTCAGATTTGCCCCCTGCCGACCGAAATCGACACGCCGGATAAACTGTTGCAGGTCAGCCGCGAGCGAATCGACGGCATCTTGCATCAACACGCCGAAACCCTCTACGAAGCGAAAGAGCGCGACCTCGGCACGGAGCAGATGCAGACCCTGGTGCGCCTGCTGCTGCTGAAGTCCATCGACACCCACTGGGTCAATCACCTCACCAACATGGAAAACCTGCGCACCGGCGTGGGTCTGCACGCCGTCGGTCAGCGCGACCCGCTGGCCGTGTATCGCTCGGAAGGCCAGCGCGCCTTCACCGAACTAACCCGGCAGATGCAGCGGGAAGTTACCCACACCCTGTTCCACGTTACGCTGTCGCCCGAGGCGCCAGGTCAGGGCAACTCGGCGAACGGCGATGCCGCGGGTTCCGGTAACGGGTCGCAAAACAACGGCGCCAGCCGCAGTGGTCGGCGACGGGATGCGCTACGCACACCGGTCAGCCCAATGGCAGCGGTGAACGGTGGTCGCAACGTCAACGCTCCGAGCGGCGGGCGCAAGATCGGTCGCAACGCCCCGTGTCCCTGCGGCAGCGGACGCAAGTACAAACGCTGTTGCGGCGCGAACGTCTAACTCCCGTGTGCGCCAGGCCAAGTGCCTGGCGTTACTTATCGCGGCGAAAGAGGCGGCGGACGATAGTCAACGGCTGGGATTGGGGCGCATCCATGGAGACTGGCTTGTTGCGCCCGGATGCCCACCCCTCCGGGTCCCGCTCGAACGCAATCCGGCAGCCAGGGGCGCAGAAATAGTACGTTTCGCCGGCGTGTTCGCTGGCGCCGCCGTTGGGGTGGTCTGTGTCCACCTGCATCAGGCAGATGGGATCGGTTGCCGTTGCCATGTTCTCACCGTTGCGGCGAAGCGCCGCCCTAGTCAATTAACCGGTCGGACAGCCACTGCTCGATGAACGTCGACGCGATGGCAGATCCGATACCCTCGGTGTTCGTATAAATAGCAGTGTTAATGCCGATTACTTCACCTTTGCTATTGATGAGCGGCCCGCCGCTGTTTCCGGGATTAATGGCGGCGTCCGTCCGAACGCATGGTACATCATCCTCATCGTCATTATCATCCTCATCGCTCAACCAGGGACATTCCTGTTGCGCCGAGATAATGCCCGACGTAATCGACAATTCCGATCCCAATACGCTGGCGTAGGGGAACCCCAAGCAGCACGGCTCCTATAACGGCGCCATAGTTGTGGCGTTCTGTGCCAGCGCAGAATAGCCGACTGGCACCGGCGCTTAATCTCCGTCATCTGCGGCCGGGGCCAACTCCGGCGGGACGGTGAACATAGCCGGTCCGTTGTCGGTGTGGCTGTGGTTGGCCAAGGCCAGCAAAAGCTGGTCGTGGCTACGGCGGAATTCTTGCAGGAGTTCTTGCCTGGTTTGGGTCATTTCCTGCTTGAAATCGGAGCGTAGTTCAGTCATATCTTGCTTGAGTTCGGTACGCAGTGCACCCATATCCTGCCTGAGTTCGGTGCGCAGTGAGCCCATGTCTTGCCGCAGTTCACCGATGTCCTGCTTGAGTTCGGTGCGCAGTGCGCCCATGTCCTGCCGCAGTTCACCGATGTCCTGCTTGAGTTCGGTGCGCAATTCACCCATGTCCTGCCGCAGTTCACCGATGTCCTGCTTGAGTTCGATGCGCACTGCGCCCGTGTCCTGCCGCAGTTCACCTATATCGTCGCTTAGGTCGGTATGGTTAGCCGCCATTTCCTGGCGGAGGTTATATTGGAGTTCACGAAACTCCTTACGGCTGGGCACGTAAGCCAGCCGAGTCAGTATTCCTGCTATCGCCACGAACAGAACTGCGTAAAAGCCGATCACGGCTGTAAGCAGCGGCACGACATTTAGCTCAAACATATTATCGCCTGCTCTGCACTCCGCGCTGCATCAGGAGAAATCATCGCCACAAATTATTATCCAAAACATGAACATAACCCCAGCCATGATCGGAACCCCCACGGTAAAAATCATAGGAATCAACCACATCTCTACCATTAGCGCGAACCTCAGCGGCGGTCAACACGGTTCGGTTAAGTGTCGATATTCTATCACGCAGGAGCGCATAGACGTACATCACACCCGCGTCGCTCGCAGCCGCAGCGAGTTGCTGACCACGCTTACCGAGCTGAACGCCATCGCCAGCGCAGCCAGAATCGGGTTCAGGAAACCGGCGTCGCCGAAGCAGAAGGTCAGGCCGCCGGGCACCCCTCCCAGCGCGGCGAATACCGGATACAGGGCTCCGGCCGCTACCGGGATCAGCAGCGCGTTGTAGATGAACGCCCAGAAGAGATTCTGACGGATGGTTCGCATGGTGGCTTTGGACAGCCGCAGCGCCGTGGCAACCGCCATCAGGTCGTCCCGCATCAACGTAATGTCCGCCGACTCGCGGGCGATGTCGGCGCCGCCGCCCATGGCGATGCCAACGTCCGCTGATGCCAACGCCGGCGCATCGTTGATCCCGTCGCCCACCATCGCAACGACGTTGCCCTCGGCGCGCAGTTGGCTGATCACTCCGGCCTTGTCGGCGGGCAGCATACCGGCGCGATACTCGGAGATGCCGCAAGCCGTCGCCACGGACGCCGCCACCTCGGGCCGGTCGCCGGTCAGCATCACGGTGCGCACTCCGAGCGACCGCAGCGTCGCCACCGCTTCCCCGGCGTTCGACTTGATGCCATCCGCCACGGCGATCACGCCCAGCGGGTGGCCGTCTTTGGACACGAACAGCGGCGTGCGACCCTGCGCGGCCAGCCCGTCGGCGGCATCGGACAGAGCCGTCGGAATCGCGGCGCCCACGTCGGCGAGCAGGGCAGCGTTTCCGACGGCAACCCTGCTTCCATCCACGGTGGCGGTTACGCCGGCCCCCCGATGAGCCAGGAAGTCTGACACTGACGTCGGCGTCATTCCGTCTGACACCCCGCGGCGCACGATGGCTCGGCCGGCCGGATGCTCGGACAGTTGCTCGGCGGATGCGGCGTAACGGAGCACATCGCCGGCGGCGACTCCAGCCGCGGCTACCACGTCGGTAACCTCCGGGTTGCCGTGGGTCAGCGTTCCGGTTTTGTCTACGGCCACCACACCAACGGCGTGGGCGCGTTCCAAAGCGGCGGCGCTGCGAATCAGGATGCCGCGTTCGGCTCCCCGACCTACTCCCACGATGATTGCCGTCGGCGTTGCCAGCCCCAGGGCGCACGGGCAGGCAATGATGAGCACCGCCACCAGCGTCAGGATGGCGTACTGGAATGACGGCTCCGGCCCCAGGAACAGCCAGATGACGACGGCGGCAATTGCCACACCGCCCACGGCCGGCACAAACCAGGCGGCCACGCGGTCGGCCAGCCGCTGCACCGGCGCGGCGGAACCCTGCGCTTCTTCCACCAGGCGGATGACCTGAGCCAGCGTCGTGTCCGCACCGACGCGGGCGGCTCGCATGGTGAAAGCGCCCATATTGTTGAGCGTGCCGGCGAATACCGGGTCGCCGACCGATTTGTCGGCCGGCATACTTTCGCCGGTCAACGCCGACTGGTCGATGGACGATGCGCCGGTCGCAATCTCGCCATCGACTGGGATTCGCTCGCCGGGACGCACCGCGAGGATATTGCCGACTTCCACCTGCTCAACCAGAACGTCTCGTTCGATAACGTCCCGCTCGACGGGACCGTCGCTGTTTTCGCCGTCGGCAGCAATCAGGTGAGCCGTCGGCGGTCTCAAATCCACCAGCCGGCCGATGGCGTCGGACGTGCGTGACAATGCCCGCGCTTCCAGCCAGCGCCCCAGCAGTATCAGCGCCACGATGATTGCCGCCATGTCGAAGTGCAGTTGCCGTCCTCCGATGAACGCCAGCGCAGACGGCGCCGCCAGCATCAATACCACCGCCATTGCGCTGTAACCGTAGGCTACCGACGTGCCCAGCGCGATCAGCGTGTGCATATTGGGTTGCAGGCGACGCATACCGGCCCAGCCGGCAACGTAGAACGGCCAGCCTGCCCACAACTGGATTGGTGTGGCCACGGCCCACAGCGCCGGCGGATACCACCAGAACGACAGCAGCCAGTCTACCCACGGCAACAGCGGGAAACTGCCCAGCACCAGGGCAACGGCGCCCAGTGCCGCCACCGTCAACCGCCGTCGCAGCGCGCGTTCTTCCTCGCTCCGCGCATTTCCGTGACGGAATCCGGGTTGCGCGCCGGTGGCGGTGGTGTCCAACTGATACCCGGCAGCGGCGACGGCGCGGGCCAGGGCCGCCGGCTCAACCGCGGTGGGCAGATGCTCCACAGCGGCGGTGGCGGTGGCCAGGTTTACCGATACGCCGGACACGCCGGGCACCGTCCGCAACGCCTCGCCCACGTGATGGACGCAGGTGGCACAGGTCATGCCGGCCACCGGATACACGTTGCGTTCGGCCGGCACCGAATAGCCGGCGGCCGACACTGCGTCGGCCAGCTTTCCGATGGGCGGGGCGGCGGTGGCGGCATCCAGGCTGACCGTCGCCCGCGACGTGGCCAGATTCACGCTGACCTGGCTGACCCCCGGCACCGTCCGCAGCGCCTCGCCCACGTGGTGGACGCAGGCGGCGCACGTCATCCCTTCAACCGGGATTATCAGAGTTTCGGAGCGCGGTTGGGTCATTGTTGCCGGTTGCTGGCGGGTGTCCGGGGCGGGTGTCCGGGGTACGCAACGGATTGTTTTCAGATTATACCATTGGGTGATAGTAAGCCGTGCATTTCCTTGACAGGTTATTGATTCCGGTAGCATACTGCCGCCAATCGAGGGAGAGTGCTATGGCCATAGTGAATCTTCGCCCGGGCCAGTTTGCGCTCGGCGGACAGCATATCCACTACGCATGGGTAATCGTCGTAATCACCTCATTAATGCGTTTGGTGTCGTCGTCTTTCCGGATGGGATTCCCGGCTTTGATCCCGCTGATTGCCTTTGAGTTCGGTTGGGAAGTCTGGCTGGTAACGCTGGCCTTCTCGGTGCAGTGGGTAATCTCCGGCGCCTTCGGCCCGGCGGCCGGCTGGCTGGGCGACCGTTACGGAGCCCGTTTCACCATGACGCTGGGCGCGTTACTGTACATCGTGGGCATGATTCTCACCGGATTTATGACCGAAGTATGGCACCTGATGCTATTTTTCGGCATCATTCTCAGCGCTTCCATGGGCATTTTCCAGGTGCCGCTCACCGTGGCCGTCACGTCCTGGTTCCGCAGATACTTGGGCGTGGGCATGGGTTTGTTGCAGTCGTCCCAGGGCGTGGGGCCTGTTGTCGCCATCCCCATTATGCTCGGATTGGCAACCTGGTTCACCGTTGGCAGCGGCGCGCAGTGGAGCCACTTGATACCCATTGGAACCCCGGAGAGCTTCGGCATACGGATGGCATTCTGGATTCCGGGCATCGTGGGCGGCGTCATTCTGCTGTTGCTCATCCGCACTTTTTACAATGCCCCTGAAGACGTGGGCCTGCGTCAATTGGGCGCCGATGCCAACACACCCCCGCGCCGCGCTCCCGCCACCGGCCCGACCGCCAAGGCGCGGACCAGCGTTTTTCTCCGTCAGGTGCGCCGCACGCCGGCGTTCTGGAGCCTCATTGGCATCCACTACTGGGGTTGCGCCGGCCATGCCATCGTGATCGTGTTCCTGCCGGCAATGATAATTAACACGCTGGCGCCGGAAGGTGGTTGGGCGAGCATCGCAGATGATTCGGCGCGCGCCTCGGCTCTGTTGCGTGCCTCGGCAATCGGTGGGGCTGCTGCCGCCACCATGAGCCTGGTCAGTACCATCACGCGATTCGGCGTCCCAATCGCCGCCGATCTGCTGGGTAGCAAATGGGTGATGGCAGTGTGTTTCTTCCTCCAGGTCGCCCCGGTGGCTTTGCTCCTGTTTGCCATCCTGGCCTTCCCGGCCATCTGGATGTTCTTCCTGTTCGCCGTTCTGTTCGGCATTGGGTTCGGCGGCGAGATGTCCGCTTTCCCCATCATCAACCGTCAGTATTACGGCAACGCCCCCATCGGCACCACCTACGGCTTCCAGATGATGGGCGCGGGAGCCGGAATGGCCAGCGGAGCCCTGCTGGGCAGCTTGCTCCTCGCCCTGACGGGTGGCTACGCCTGGACCGTCGCGCTGTCTTTCATAATGAGTCTCGTCGGCGTCATCACCATCATGTTCCTGCCCAACACCCATCGGCACCAACTGCCCGATTGGGAGCAGGACCTGCCCACAGAGATGCGAGAGAATACGCAGCCAACCCCGGCCCCCGCCGCGGTTCCGGCCCCCGCCGGCTCCGGCGACGGCAACTAACCCGCTACAGCGGTACTTTCGGCGGCGTCGGCTCCGGTGCATGACCGGAGCCGACGCCGTGCTCCAATGGCTCGCACTGTCCGTTAAGGTTATCTCAGCGCTTTAGCGATGACAGTCCACGAGGAACCCATGGCAGGCAACACAATCACTATCGGCCCAGCCCTCAAACATGACCTTGCCATCATTGGGCCAATGTCCCAGCCCGCCGGCGTTCCAACCGGCCCCGGCCTGGTTGTACTCCATGGGCTGCCTGGCAGTGGGAAATCCTACTTTGGCGAACTGGTAGCAAGACTGACCGACACGGTAACACTTGGCAGCGACCGCTTCCGCAAAGCAATCGTCAGCGGCGTTCCTCAGTACGATGGCGTAGAAAACAAGCGCTTGTTCACGGCGATGAACTTGCGTACTGAGCAGCTACTGGAACAGGGCTGGGTTGTGATATTCGACTCATCGGCGCTCAGAGCGTGGATACGCCAGCCGCTGGAGTCCATAGCCGGCAAGTATGGCATTGAGCCGGTGCGGGGTTCACCTTGACCCGCCGGAAGCAGTTATCCTGGAGCGGCTGGCACTGAGAACGGAACCTACCGACCCGACTGAGAACGTAAAAGTATGGCGCGACGTGTACGAAATGATGAAACGCGGTTGGCAGCCCATCACTGAGCATCATCTGCATCTCACCGACCCTCGCGATGCAGAAACCCTGGCCGAGACAGTACGGCAAATGCTGAACGCGCCATAACATAGCATTCCCACCCCGGCGGCGGTATCATGTCGCCAACTCTACCGAACACCCCAACAGCCGATTGGACGGCAATAAGGAGGCGTTACTATGGCAGACGGAATCACGATTTTGGTTGGCACCGCCGGACAGGGCGTAATGCGCAGCATTGACAGCGGCCAGTCCTGGCGGCGGGTGGGCATCACCCAGGGCATCCACTCGGATGCGGTGGTGCGATGTTTGACGCCGGTGCCCGGCAGCGACCGCGCGGTTTTCGCCGGCTGCGACCGCGGCATCATCCGCAGCGACGACAACGGGGACTCCTGGCACGCCGTCGACACGCCCATGAACGGCGCCGCAGTCTGGGCCATCACCTTTGACCCGTCCAATCCACAGGTCGGATTCGCCGGCACCGGCACACCCGACCCTTGCCGCATCTACCGCACCCGCGACGGCGGCGCAACCTGGGAGCTGCGCCCGGTGGAAGTCGCCGCAGAGTGCCCGGCGGTAGGCGTCCCGCGCGTTACCGGCATTGCCATCGACCCCACCAACGGCAACAGCGTGTGGGTGGGCATTGAGGTGGATGGCCTGCGGCATAGCGCCGACGGCGGCGACACTTGGGAAACCATCGACCATCATGCTATCCCCAACATGGACATTCACAACGTTACCGTTACATCCGGCCCGCCCCACCGGGTGGTCGTTATGGTCAACGACGATGTGTTTCTCAGCGACGACGATGGCGGTTCGTGGCGCAACCTGGGTGTGCGCCAGAACTTCCCGCTGGGCTACCCCCGCGGCATCAAGGTGAAGGCCGACGACCCGCAGACCATATACACGACCTTTGGCGACACCACCCCCGGCTCCACCGGCGTGGTCATGCGCTCCCAGGACTCCGGCGCCAACTGGGAAAGCCTGCACCTGCCCGTCGAACCCAACACGGCGATGTGGGTGGTAAACTCGCAGCGCCAAAACCCCGACTTCCTGCTGGCCGGCAGCCGCTACGGCTACCTGTACCAGTCGGATGACGCCGGGAATTCGTGGGACAAATTTGACCGTGAGTTCAGCGAAATATCATCGGTGGCCTGGTTCCCCAACTAGCCAGTTGGTCTCTGAAACAGAAAAGTCGTAACCAAAAAAATCGCCTGCCGTCCTTGACGGCAGGCGATTTTTTTGGTTACCTGTATCGGGCGTTATCCGCAAACATGATTTTAAAGGGGCGACCATGGCAATTGAAGTAGCGTGTATCATGACAGCTGGGCAAGCCGGCCTTAAAAGTATGCCGTACTTTGTGGACGAATTCATCGCTCGGGGTATCCCGCAACTTGCTCCCCGTCCTTTTGACCATGACAACCAGCAAATTCAATTGCTTGATGAAGAGTTCCGGGCCAATTGGACCAGTGCAGTGCTGTACGGAATGGGCGAAAGCCGGCAGTTAGCTACCAAGATGGACCTGGAGGATGTGTCCATAGCCCGCCTACTGAGCGGAATCAATCCCATTGTAGCCAATGAGACAGCATCTACGTTGCACGACTCCCTGGCCCGGCTGGCGGCCTGGTGCCGGATGAATCTCGCCGACGAATGTCGCAAAACGCTGAAGCTATGGGACACTTACAAAAACTTGCGCAGTCTAGGATCGGCAGTCCAGCTTGCGGTCGTCATTCCTTTCTGCCCTGAGGGCCCCACATCAGGGACTGTGGGGATGTATTTGGGCGCCACGATGATCCAGTGTTGCGTTGATGACCGGCGCGACGACGTAATCGTTTGGGGCGTTGAATTGTGCCCGCCGATTCCCGAACGTCTGACGGGCGACCCTGCTAGAAACGTTTTTCGCGGCTATGTCGCCAGAGAAGAAATGCTGAGCGGTGTACCGTTGTCCAGTGACGATCCGTATGATGGTGACCGGAAGTCGTGTTTCAACATCAACATCGCTTTTGACGGCGGTTATTCTCCGCCCCCCTACACTGACCCTGACGACATACTCCCGGCATTAGACCGCGTGGCGGCACAGGGAGTGGCTTGCTTACTGACCAAAGCCGGCACCGGCGATAAAGGCGAAACATCCGACGCTCTCAGGAGTGGAACCAGCCGGTGGAATGCTTGCATGATTAGTGTAGTTTCAGAGAGTGCTTACAGCCCGGCATTCCGGTGCTTGGGTTATCGGTCCAAACTGCCTTGGCATAAAAACCCGGAAAGTTGGGCCAAGAGAAAGACCAGGCAGAAGAAAGATCGGTTTCTAGCCAGTATCAGAGACATAGAGCACGCCATGGAATCCGAAGAGGTTAAAGAGGCGCAAGCCTGGTTCAACGAGCTGAAGCACAAAGCAGATGAACTGGGCAAAGTGGGTTTCCGGGACCGGTTGTTGAATAAGAAAGACCAAACCCTGCTGGACCAAGCCGAGAGCTATGATGAAAAATTTTATGCTGATTTGCTGGCAGCTGACCCTCCTAACGACAAGGTGATGGTGCGTCGCCAACCCTTCTGCATCAGTGTGGGATTGTCTGAGGAACTGCGGAATGGCAATGCCGAGCGAATCGTTGACCGGGACAGCCCAGACCATTCTAGACCCCTCTCTGAAATGCTGGGCATCGCCAACTCCAATGAGGTTCAAAGCGGAATCGCGGATTTTTGCCGGCGGATTCTGGAGCGTGATGGGATTAGCGACACCGCTCCATCCCGCGCATTTTTTCAGGAAATCAGGGCAATATCCGTTCGTAGCAATGTCAATCGTCTCAACGACACTGATTTTCGACCTACTGAAACCGTCCTGCGCGCCTACTTGGACTCAAGGGTCAGGGAGAATGCACCGCCTTATTTCCTGACTCACGACTTGACCGACAATGCAGGGAATCCCGCACCGCTTCTGTGGGAACCATTCAAGGTTGACCAGAAAAATAATGCCCGTAAGGACAGAACTGATCGGCCAATCCCCGTTGAGTACAGTTTTCTGGTGCTGGCCCGCGTCAAGGACGGTGAAGGCTTTCGGGATTTATCCACCTACTCCCGTTTGAAGAGCCATCGCGACAGTGTGGTTAATTCCGAGAATTGGTTTGACCACGCGAAGTACTACACTTTCAACGTGCCCGACGAGCTAATGAATCAGAAGGGAAGGAGTGTCTCAAGCAACAATGATGCCAACACAAATGGGCAGCAGCCGAGCACTGAACTTATACCAGAAAGCGCATAATGCTTGTCAAACTCGTTCCCCGTGAGTTTAGGATAATGGCAGCAGCGACTTTTGCCACCATCATTTTTTACGGACTAATTTCTGCACTGCCCTTTGCCGCCGCTGTTTCCGCACAAGACAATATCGAACCGATAGCCATTACGGAAAGGGGTTGCGATTTCGATTTTGACCGCAATTCCGATGGCGAACCTGATGGCAGTTTTGATCCCAAGAGTATCCGCTACCTTCCTCAGGATACCCCTGTGCTGGGACGCTGCTTCTTTCAGGTCACTACCACCTCGGACGCCGTTATTGAGTTTGAATCGCAGCTCAATGACTGGGCTGGAGTCGGTACAAAAGAGAAGGTAGCCAGGCAACTTTCGGAGACCATAGAGGTTGATGCCGGAAAGTCAGAAGTAACAATCAGCGCAGGCGGCAGCCTCATCAATATTGACCTGAGTGGCAATACTCCTCGCGGCTACGATCGCAAGGACCTACCCGAAGGATACAAGCATGACGTGCAAGTTCCAAGGGAATTTAGACTGATCAACATAAAAATAACTACTGATGCCGGTGATAGTGAGTGGGTAGTGACGCAAGATATCTCATCCGCCAGCAATGCTTACATCGAGGCGGACCATGCCATCATCAGGATATCGAATGACTTGGAGAATCCTTTGCCTCCTGCTGTGTTGCAGCTAGGTAAGCAACTTTTGCAGGAAGGTTACCCCGAAATCGCTGTCCGTGTCACTAACCTGGAGTTCCCAACGGACAGCAAGAAGGATGAACGCAAGATACTGCCGCTTTGGGTTTGGTGGATAGTCGTTGTCGTTGTCGTGGTTCTCGTTATAGGTGTTGCTGGTTTTGTGATCTTGCGGAGAAAGCAAAATTCACAATTTGACGAAGAAGATTAAGCGCCGTTGTCAGGATAGGCAAAGAAGACAGCGGGTTACATAAGTGCGCTGGAGTGCTATTGCCTACGCCGCGGTTCTTTTCTTGCGCAAAAGGCAAAACCGCTAACTCTCTCTTCCCATTTGCGCTATACTGCGGCCATCCAATCGGTGATGCCTTTGCGCCCTTCCGGCCGATGGCCCACGCCGAACTCGGAGGAATATTATGCTGGACTTGATCATTCGCGGCGGCCAGGTGGTTACGCCTTGGGGCGTGGGCGACTGGGATGTTTGCATCCAGGGCGAGAAAATCGTCGCCATCACCGCTCCCAACACCATGACGGACGACGTTACGCGCGTCATTGACGCCACCGGCAAGGTGGTCATCCCCGGCGGCATCGAGCCCCACGCTCACATCGACGCGCCCATCATGGGGCCGGGCAACCTGCGCACTGCTCCGCCGGAACAGGTTAGCCGCGCTGCGCTGTTCGGCGGCACCACGACCCTGATGGACTTTGCCATCCATCATCCCGGCAACACCATTCCGGAGGCCATCCAGGAGCGCACCAACTCCTGGCGCGGCAACTCCTACGCCGACTATGCCCACCACCTGATGATGCTGGGCGAGATTCCCCAACGCACACTGGAATCCCTGCACGAGCACATCGAAGATGGCTGGGCCAGCGTCAAGATATTCACCACCAACATCCGCCCGCCCGAAATGTCCGGCGAGCCGCGCAAGGTTGGCATGGGCCACCTGCACGACCTGATGGAAGTTATCCAGCGCAACGACGCTATGCTGCTCGTCCACTCAGAAGACGACGATATGGTGCAGTATATGTACGAAAAGCTGCAGCGCGAGGAGCGCAACGAGTGGTGGAATATGCCCCTCGTTCACAGTAACGAGTCGGAAGATGTGTCGTTCCGGCGCGTGCTGCGGGTGGCCGAATGGACTGGCGCGCCGGTGTACTTCGTCCACGTCAGCGCCCGTGAAGGCATCAACGCCATTGGCGAAGCCCGCAACAAGGGCATGGCCGTGTACGGCGAAACCCTGCACAATTACGCCTGCTTCAACGCCAACAACTACAAAACAGAGAACGGGATGAAGTACCATACCTACCCATCCCTCAAGTCGCCGGAAGACGCCGCCATGCTGTGGAAAGGCATCGCCTGGGGCGGCCTGCATACGATGGCCACCGACGAGTATTGCACCAACTGGGACCTCAAGATCGAAGGCAAGACGGTGCGGGACGTTACCGGCGGGCACAACGGCGCCGAAACCCGCGTCGGCATCACCTACAGCGAGGGCGTCTCCAAGCGGGGAATGTCGCTGCAACGCTTCGTCGATGTAACCTCGGCCAACTGCGCCCGCATCATGGGCCTGTACCCCCGCAAGGGCGTCCTGGCCCCCGGCAGCGACGCCGACATCACCCTCATCGACCCCACCATCAAGAAGCGTCTCACCCTGGACGACTTCCACATCAGCGACTACAGCATCTGGGAAGACTTCGAGATTGAGGGTTGGCCCGTAATGACCATCATGCGCGGCGCCGTGGCTGTAGAAAACGGCCAGCTAACCGCCCCGGCCGGCGGCGGCAAGTGGATCTCCCGCAAAATAGACCGCGAAGTAACCAGCCGGCCGATTGGGTAGGGGAATTACTAACGCAAACCAAGCCAGGGTCGCCGGGTTGAATTATGCCCACGACCTGGGCCGGGTAAACCTGCCTCGGACATTAATCTAGTAGTAATACTAGTACCGTTCCCAGATAGATTTGTAAGAATATGAGAAGGCAGCCATACTTGGGTATAATCTTTCTGCGAGGAGGTGCCCAGCCATGGCTGCCATCAGGTATAAAGTCAAACTGACCGAGTCCGAACGGACCTGTCTCAATGCGGTTTCCCAGCGAGGCAAGGCGTCAGTGCGCACCGTGAAGCGGGCGCTGTCGCTGCTCAAAGCTGACCAAGGACTTCGGGACCGTGAGATAGCCGATGTGCTGTTAGTCAACGCCGCCACGGTCGCCAGAGCGCGGAAGCGGTACGTGGAGGAAGGACTTGAGGCCGCCATCAATGACAAGCCACGGCCGGGCCGGGAGCGCAAGCTGGACGGCCAGCAGGAAGCGCACCTGATCGCCTTTGCGTGCAGCGCAGCGCCCGAAGGTCACACGCATTGGACACTCCAGTTGTTGGCCGACCAGGTGGTAGAGTTGGAGTTTGCCGAGAGCAGCTCCCTGGAGACGGTGCGCCAGATGCTCAAAAAAACGAACTCAAACCCTGGAAGAAGAAGGAGTGGTGTATCCCCAAGGTGAGCGGGGAGTTCGTGGCGCGGATGGAGGACGTGCTGGACCTGTACCACCAGGCGTACCATCCGGAGCGTCCGGTAGTGTGTTTCGACGAGACCTCCCGGCAATTGACCGGGGAGGTGCGTCCGCCCATCAAGGCCGTCCCCGGACGGGTGGCACGCTATGACACCGAGTACCAGCGGAACGGGACCCGGAACCTGTTCATGATCTGTGAGCCGAAGGGTGGCTGGAGACATGTGGCGGTGACCGGGCGCCGCACTGCCGTGGATTTCGCCCACCGGATGCGGTGGTTGGTGGAGGAGGCCTACCCTGATGTCGAGGTGGTCAGGCTGGTACTGGACAACCTCAACACCCACCAGCTCGGCTCGCTTTACGAAGCATTTGAGCCGTGCGAAGCCCGGCGCATCGCGCAACGCCTCGAGTTTCATTACACTCCTACGCATGGCAGCTGGCTGAACATGGCTGAGATCGAGTTGAGCGTCTTCAGCAGAGGGTGTCTGAACCGCCGCATCAGCGCTGAGCCGGAGCTGCGACGAGAGGTTGCGGCGCTCGAACACGAGCGCAATGAGGCCGCCGCCATCATAGACTGGCGGTTTACCACCCAAGACGCTCGCCGTAAGCTCCAGCATATCTACCCTACAAAACCAGATTGAAACGGTACTAGAGCGTGTTGACATTTAGATTTGACGCTGATTTTATGGGCAACGTGGCCCAACTGTGGGCATTCAGGACGCGCAAGCCAAATTAATCTTTCCCTTCGCTTTTGCCCAAGCGTAATCGAAGCGGAGGCCGGCCGCTTCGCCACGTCGTTTCACGCTACCGGCTCGCAAACTTAAATAGCTGGCATGATTCATCCTGGTCCATTCTGGGCAATTGTAATCCAGGTCAGGGGACAAAAGCCCGATGTGGAGCGCCATCCCTCCGGCCTTGCCTACTTCGAGTATTTCACGCTCCTGCGCTTCCTTGATCTCGCCGTAATGAGCGTAGGCGTCTGTTACACAGGGGCCTACTATCGGGGTCAGAGTTTCTGCGTTCAGGCGCTTGCGCTGGTAGGTCAGTCTCCGGTCAGCAGTGAGAGTTGAGCCGGCTTCCGACGAATAGAACTCGGAGATGTAGGGAATGGAAGCCAACATCTCCCCACGTGGCCGGTCCAGAGCTTGTGCCGTTCGCTCCATGTAGCGGTCAGTCAAACGTCCCATGTCTTGGCTGACACCGATGGCAGTTGCTTTCTCTTCTGGCGTCAGTACGGCTACTACGCCAATTTGCTTGAGGTACTCTTGGTTTGCTTTGCTAATCCGGTTGGAATCTGACGACGGACTTGGCGTGACGGTAGGTGGCGGCGCTGGTGTGGCCGTAACTTCCATGACGATCCGAGTGACTTCCGGCTCTCCCGGCCCGCAGGCCAGCATCCCCAGGATGACGGTCATCAGTAGCGCGGCGATGACAAATTGCGGCTTGTTCAATTGGAACCTCCCGCTGCGTAGGATTGAGCCACCGGTCAGAGTGAAGCCGAACCCGCCTGCCCTCAGCAAGCACTCGCAGAGCGAGGCGCGAAGCCTCAACCCATCGGGGTGCTTGCTTATAAAGAGCGTCCCGCCAGAGACGGAACGCCTGTTGTGCGTAGGAGGGGTTGGCCGGCCGGCCACCTACGACTTCACTCTGACGCCGCAGAGCCGGTCACGCCGGTAAAATTCTCGTCAACGGAAATCAAACGGAACCCGTCGCCAGCCGCAGCCACCGGCTACGCAAGGCAAGACCGCGAAATCCGCCCGCTGACGCCGGCCATTATGCCGCCATAGCCAAAGTTGCTGCGGGGATTGGCAACCGCTACCGCTTGATGGCGCTGACCGTCGCCACCATGTCAATCATTCCCGCGAAACTGGTGTCGGTCTTCTCGTAGCGCGTGGCGATGCGCCGGAACTGCTTGATCTTGGCGAAGTAGTTCTCCACCAGATGGCGGGTCTTGTAGGCGACCACGTCCAGCGGGTACGGGTGTTTGCGATTTACCTTCGATGGTATGACGGCTATAATCCCACGTGCAGCCAGGGATTTTCTGATTTTGTCCGAATCGCAGGCTTGGTCGGCGATGACCAAGCTGCCTTTGGTGGCGATGCCGTCCGTCAGGGGTTCGATCCCTGGCGATTCGGCGGCATTGCCCGGTAATAACAAGTAGCGGATCAGGTTCCCGTTCTGGTCGGTTGCCGCCAGTATCTTTGTAGTCGGCCCTCCGCGACTGCGGCCTATGGCCTCACCACCGGGAGGGCGGTTCCTTTTGGGGAACCCGCGCCGTGCTGGTGAACCTTGACGAACGTGCCATCGACCATCACGACGCGCCGGTCGAGCAGTTCCGGCATCAGCAGTTGGAACAGTCGCGCCAGTGCGCCGGTCAATGCCCAGCGGCGGAACCGCCGGTACACGGTATTCCACCGTCCCAACTCTGGGGGCCGGTCTCTCCCAGGTGCTCCGGTTCTCGCTATCCACAGGATTCCCGCAACCGTCCGGCGGTTATTCGTCCCAGAGCGACCACGGTCGCCTCGTTTGCCGGGCAGGTGCGGGGCGATGCGTCTCCATCGCCGGTCGGATAAGATTCTGCGAGCCATTGCTCACCTCCCTGCTCTCCAATCTCATCATCACCGCCATTGCCTTCGTAGGTCAGCAACCGATACGTGCCCGGATTCACATATTCCCACTCGTCGATGCTCGCAAGCCTGGTAGACATCGATGAGTTGATGCTGCTGGCCTTGCCTTTGGACAGTCCTGCGGCGTGTACCAGGCGGCTGGCTTCATTGATCCGCACAATGCCGCCACTACGCTCGGCAATTGCACGAAACGCTTCCAAGTGCGTGGCGCAATGAGCCAACAGGCGGGGGCGGATATGGGCATGGTGTAGTTTGGCTGGTCCAACCTCGTTATCTTTCACCGGATTACGGGCGATGATGCGCTCGTAAGCGGCCTTATCAGCACGAATCTCCGCGAGCTCCTCTTCCAGCATTCGCTCTTGTCGGTCGGCTTCTTCCCAAAGCTGCTGTAGGTCTTCCGCTGTTGTAGGCTGTATCATGGTGAACTCCTTGTCTAATCTCACTTTCTCAGCCCAGAAATTTTCCGTTCGAGTTCCGCTTGTTACCTTTGAAACGGCTGGCTATCATACCCGTAGCGACACACCCCAACGGGTGCAAGGGTTTCACACCTTCTTGTCGTGAGACGCCGACCGGATTCGCACCGGCGTAACAGCCTTGCGGGGACTGCGCCTAACTACTCGGCCACGGCGTCGCAAAGAGTTCGGCGGGTCGGTTCGTTCCTGCAAAAGAGGAACCGACTCGTCGTTTCCACAATGTTACCAGTGGTATGGGCTACCGCCAATACTTTGGCGCCGGCTAAACAGCGGGCAAAATTGCGAGAGGTTCGGTTGGATAGGTCCAACCGAACCTCTCTTTATTGACCTAGTACCGTTTCAATCTGGTTTTGTAGGGTAGATATGCTGGAGCTTGCTGCGAGCGTCCTGGGTGGAGAACCGCCAGTCTATGATGGCGGCGGCCTCATTGCGCTCGTGTTCGAGCGCCGCAACCTCTCGCCGCAGCTCCGGCTCAGCGCTGATGCGGCGGTTCAGACACCCTCTGCTGAAGACGCTCAACTCGATCTCAGCCATGTTCAGCCAGCTGCCATGCGTAGGAGTGTAATGAAACTCGAGGCGTTGCGCGATGCGCCGAGCTTCGCACGGCTCAAATGCTTCGTAAAGCGAGCCGCGCTGGTGGGTGTTCAGGTTGTCCATCACCAGCCTGACCACCTCGGCATCAGGGTAGGCCTCCTCCACCAACCACCGCATCCGGTGCGCGAAGTCCACGGCAGTGCGGCGCTCGGTCACCGCCACATGTCTCCAGCCACCCCTCGGCTCACAGATCATGAACCGGTTCCGGGTTCCGTTGCGTGGTACTCAGTGTCATAGCGTTCCACCCGTCCGGGAGCGGCCTTGATGGGCGGCCGCACCTCCCCGGTCAATTGCCGGGAGGTCTCGTCGAAACACACTACCGGACGCTCCGGATTGTACTCCTGGTGGTACAAGTCCAGCACATCCTCCCCCCACGCCACGAACTCCCCACTCACCCTGGGGATACACCACTCTTTTTTCTTCCAAGGTTTGAGTTCGTTTTTTTGAGTAGCTGGCGCACCGTCTCCAGGGAGCTGCTCTCGGCAAACTCCAACTCCACCACCTTGCCCGCCAGCAACCGGAGCGTCCAGTGCGTGTGTCCGGCGGGGGCTGCGCTGCACGCGAAGGCGATCAAGTGCGCTTCCTGCTTGCCGTCCAGCTTGCGCTCCCGGCCCGGCCGTGGCTTGTCATTGATGGCGGTCTCAAGTCCTTCCTCCACGTACCGCTTCCGCGTTCTGGCAACGGTAGCGGGGTTGATCAAAAGCACACCGGCTAGCTCACGGTCCCGAAGTCCTTCGTCAGCTTTGAGCAACGCGAGCGCCCGCTTGACGGTGCGGACTGACGGCTTGCCCCGGTGGGAAACCGCATTGAGACGGGAGCGTTCGGCCTCGGTCAGCGCGACTTTATACTTGATGGCAGCCATGGCTGGGCACCTCCTCGCAGAAAGATCATACCCAAGTATGGCTGCCTTCTCATATTATTACAAATCTATCTGGGAACGGTACTAGTAGTCTGTCGGCAGTGGCGGTTTCCGTGCTGGAGAGCCGGCAGGTCAACGACCGCACTTTACTGGCGTCGGTAGTCGAGATGTGCCAAAGAAGCACGCTGGAAATCACTCCGGTCAGGAGGGCTACGCGAAGAGGTGGATATTCCTATCGGCTGACTGCGCGGGAGTCGACGAACTTCGCTTGGGAGCGGCTGGTGTGCGACCGGCTTCCCACGGGGCCGGTCAGGGTAGAGCGACTGGGTGAGCTGCTGAAGGAGCAGAAAGAAGCCGTGGGTGATGAGCTGGGGGAATACCTGCAATACCAGGGGCTTTTCAGCGATAACCCGATACGAGTAATGCGGGAACACCAGGTACAGGGTGCGTGGGCGTTAATACTGGCGGTGACCCTGTTGGGAGTTGGCGCGGGGTTGTGGCTGGAACTATGGATTTCCCAGTGGTGGATCAACGCAATCGCCGGCGGCGTCCTGGGGGTCATATACTTTCTGATTTTTGATTCCGCTAATGTAGGCAATCTCAAACCTACTGAGTCGGGTTCGAATGAGATCGGCCAGTGGTTGGGGCTGAAGGAATACCTGGCGGCTCTGGGCCCGGTGGACGTTGTGGATGGTTCGGACCAGATGCTGGCGTATGCAATCGCACTGGATGCCGCCGGGCCGTGGTTGGACGATGCCGTTCCGGCCCCCAGCTGGTTTGGCGCGACCGAGAACCCCGAAGGCAGATGCTGGATCTGGACCAGGCATATCATTTCTTTTTGTCTGCGAAAACGTGGAGCCTGACCGGACGGAACGAAGGGGTGGGGTAGGTGGATACCGAGGACGTGGCGTATCCTTCCGGCGAGCCGCAGGAGCCTGGCGCGGCCGGCGTTGCTCCGGCAAATGCCCCAACGTTTACTAACCCGGAGCCGTAACGGATGTTCTACGATGATAACGGGGTCCGTGTTTCGCAGCACAGCATAAGTTGCCCAGCTGGCGCATTGGCAGTGCAAAGGGTAATAGACATCGCCATCGAGCGGGAAAAAGTGGAGGACCTCGACGGTACGCACCGGTTTTGGAAGTTAGTTGGGGAGGTTGTGGAATTTGCAGGAGTTGGGGTAATGTTTCTCGTCTTCGTTGGCGTGGTCTGGACCCTGTTGTTCACCGTCCTGTTTTATTGGGGGATTGAAATTGAGTCACCCCAGGCCCTTATGAGCGTAATTCGGATTGGAGCGGCTAGGGACCTTTTGAACCAGCGCCCTGGACCACTTGGGCCATTTTAGGGGCAGTTTTCTAGGCTGGTTTATTGGTGTTCTTGCTCGGAAGTTGGGGGACAGGCTTGGCAACCCCCCCCAAACCAAGTACTGCGCCGCCCTGGCGGTCACCGGCCAGAACTACCGGGTAACTCTCGGCCACCACGACGAACGGGAAACGGTGGAAAGGTTGGCTTCGGCCATCCGGGAGGCGGTGGCTGTGCCGCCCACAGCGCCGGCAACGTCGTGTCTCAGCGCTGACAATATGGTCAGATTGCCGCAACGGAACCGGCCACACTAACCGACCGCCAATTCAGACCGACGGCCCAATCAGGCCGGCCGCCAATTCAGCAGGAAGCCTGGTGGTATAATCCGTCGCAATCGGCTAGTGGTAACGGAATCATAAAATCGATCTGCCTCGGCTGACGACCACTTGGGTGCATTCCGGGGCGCTTGGCCTGGTACAACGTACTGCAATTATAATTTGAGGAGTATTGCCTGATGACTACAACCCGACCCCGCCGGCTGGCGCGCCAGGTGTCCATCGTCGGCGCCGGCTTGTCCCAATTCGGAGCCTATCCCGACAAGTCCAGCCGCGACCTGTTCGTAGAAGCGTTTCACGATATGCAGGACAACATGGACCAGGGCATTTCGGCCCAGGACATCGAGGCCGGCTACATCGGCAACTATTCGGCTGACCTCTTCGAGCATCAGGGCCACACCGCGCCCATCATTGCGGACTGGCTGGGCATGACACCGACGCCAATCACCCGCATTGAGAACGCCTGCGCCAGCAGCGGCAGCGCACTGCGCGAGGGCGTAATGGCCATTGCCAGCGGTATGTACGACGTGGTGATGGTGGGCGGCGTTGAAAAGATGACCTCCCTGCCCACGGAGGGCGTTACCGACGTGCTGGCCTCTGCCGCCGATGGCCTTTACGAAGTGCCGGCGGGCTTGACCTTCCCCGGCATCTTTGGCGCCATCGCCAAGGCCCACATGGATCGCTATGAAACCAACCTGAATCACCTGCTCAAGGTTGGCATCAAGAACCACGAAAACGGCAAGCTCAATCCCAAGGCCCAGTTCCAGCAGACCGTGCGGGATATGATGGACCGCCGTAAAGCCCGTGCCGAACAACGCGGCGAGCCGGTGCCCGAATGGGCCGACGAGCTGGACTTCCTCAACGACGTCCGGGCCAACCCGTGGATCGCCTGGCCGCTGCGTCTGTACGATTGCGCGCCGATTACCGACGGCGCATCCTGTGTGCTGCTGGTTGCCAGCGAAATCGCGAGCCAGTTCACCGACCAGCCGGTGCATATCGCCGGCATCGGACAGGCTACCGGCCGTCCACTGCACGACGCCGATGAGTTGACCTCCCTGGCGGCGGCCAAAGTGGCGTCAGCGGAAGCCTACCAGATGGCCGGCATCGGCCCGTCCGACATCGACGTAGCCGAAGTGCACGATTGCTTTACCATCGCTGAAATTGTAGCCAGCGAGGACCTGGGCTTCTTCGCCCCCGGCGAGGGCCCTCACGCCGTTGACGAAGGCCGCACCGCGCGCACCGGCGACCGGCCCATCAACACCAGCGGCGGGCTGAAAGCCAAAGGCCACCCAGTGGGCGCCAGCGGCGTTGCGCAGGTCATTGAGGTGTTCAAGCAGCTGCGCGGCGAGTGCGGCGACCGTCAGTTGCCCAACCCCAACCTGGAGTTCGGTTTGACCCACAACGTGGGCGGCACCGGCGGCACCTGCGTCGTCAATGTCCTCCAACGTGGTTAATCAAAACTTTCTTTCTCCCGACGGGAGAGCCAATCAAGAATCTCCTCTCCCTCCGGGAGAGGGTTAGGTTGAGGGCCAACCAATGACCACCGAAGCCGAATCCCGGCCGTTCAATGCCGTATCGTTCTACGCCTTCCTGAAAGAGGGCCGCTTCATGGGGGTGCGCTGTCCCGACAACGGCAACATCTACGCCGAAGCGCGCCCGATTGACCCGGTGAGCCACAGCCGCAACATGGAGTGGCACGAACTCAGCGGGCGCGCTACGCTCAGCACCTTCACGTGCATCTCGGTGGCTCCGGCGTCGCTGGAGGCCAAAGGCTACGGGCGCAACAATCCGTACTGCACCGGAATAGTGACGCTGGAAGAAGGCCCCAGAATCAGCGCGCGAATCTCCGGCGTAGACGCGGCCAACCCGCAGAATATCCCGTCCGACCTGCCCGTAGTGCTGGCGTTGGACGAGATCGACGCTGACGATCCCGGGCTGGTGTTCCGGCCAGCGTAGGGAGCGCAACATCAAACGCACCTGACAGTTGACTTCTGGAATTATTCGTCTGATAGGAGGGCGTAAGTAGCTAAAATGCCTATTATCGCGATTATAGCCATCGTCGTGGTCGCTGTCCTGGTTGTTGCCGGGGCGATTTTCTGGGCGATACGTTTCCTGAGCGGGCAGGAGGCGAATCAGTTGAACCGTTACCTGCAAGAAGAAAACTGCCAGTGGGCGAGCAATACCCAAGCAACCGCCGGCAGCTCGGTGGAAACCGTTTATTTCGTTAACGGCGCTCCCGAACCCCAGGGAATCGAGATGCGCGTGTACTACTATGGTGGGCCGGCCGACGGTTCCCGCGGCGACGATGACGACTACTGTCTCTCAATCATCAACCAGGAACATCGCACCGGAATGATTCTCAACGGGTTCATCCGCCCGCTGGAGGCAATGCAATTCGGCGACAGCCTTTGGAACAAGCAGTTTCTGAGCGACGCCGGAATCATGGAAGAAACGATAACGGCGAAGCGAGTAGCCTGGAACCAGCTGCAAGAGGACGTTATCATTGCCAACTACCATATGTTTATGTAGGCCCACGGCTCACCAACCCGCCAGCGCATCAAATATAAAAGGGGCGACGTACACGTCGCCCCTACGTTGTACCTTCACGTTAGCCCTCTCCCACAGAGCGAGGGGACTAACTTGGGAGTGGCTTAGTCCAGGCCGCGGGTGCCGATCCAGCCGGTGCCGGAGACGTCGATCATCTCGCCGTTGGGGCCTTCGTACTTGGTCTCCACGTTTTCAGTGCGCGGGCCGCCCATACCGGCGTGCAGGGCGTTGTTGACTGAGTCCATGGGCTTGGAGTTGTTGTCCATCAAACGCTTCTCGATGTCTTCCAGGTCTTCAACTTCAAAGCCGATGTGGTGGATGCCTTCCCAGTCCTTGCCGCGCTCGCCGGCTACGGTGTCGTTCTGGAAGTCCAGGATGGCCATGTTGACGTTGCCGTCGCTGAGCATAAAGCCCTTGGCGTTTTCGCCGTCCAGCTGGGCGACCTGGCGGAGGCCGAAGACTTCGGCGTAGAACTTGGCAGTCTTTTCAGCATCGTTGGTGGCGATGGCGATGTGCTTAATCTGGGGCATTTTGTCCTCCTCGCTGGGTTGTTGGGTCCGGTTACACAGGCATTCCCTACGGGAACCAGTGGGCCAACGATACCACTTTTGCAGCGGTCGGGCTAGTGCATTATCGGGGCGGGCGCCGGTGCAGTATCCTGAATGATCTGGCAACCTGGCCTGACCTAACTATCGCGCCAATGACACCTGACGACTGGCCGGCGATGAAGCTCATTTACGAGGATGGCATCGCCACCGGCAACGCGACTTTTGAGGAGGTGGATTGAGCCGGTATCCTAGAGGACGCGGCGCATTTCCAGTAGCCGCACCGCCATCATGCAGGAGTTGAAGGGCAGGTCCAGGTAAATGAGGTCAACCGACGCGGAGTTGAGACCGCGCAGGATGTCTAGGTTGTCACCCGTCCAGATGGTTCGGTCGGCGAAGTTGGTTATGGTCGGCGGCCCCGAATTTCAGGAGAGTCGAAACTGTTCGCGTAAGTCTGGAATCGCGATGCTGCCCCAGCATTTACTGGTTAGCGCGCGGGCCTGCGGTGGAAACGCGCCGTGTACGACCTTAATCCCGCGCGTTTGCAGAAACTCTACTACAGGGATGAAATCCCGGTCCGACGATACCAAGACCGCTACATCATAGTTGCCTACCCAAGCGAGGCTAATCATATCGGTAACAATTCTGGTATCAACGCCTTTTTCCTCGGTGCCACGCATATCGCCGCAGCAGCTGGGGCACTCTGAAATTACCTTGTGACAGGCTGGACAAGTTGGCCCAGACTGCTTGCGTTGCCTTTCTACAATCGTGCCATAAACGCCGGGAAAGCCGCTGAGCGGGTTCTCAAACCAGTTGCGGTGGTTAGCGCCTGCTGGCGTAGCAGGGTCGTAAGAGCTGTACACGTTCATGCCCTGGTACAGCGCCGACGCATTGGGGTCAACCTCGCGCAACGCCTCTTGAGCCAGACAAACGCCCAACGGTTTCATGTCAATCCTAAAACCCGCTTCGGTTCTGCGCAACGAAAGCGTGAAATTCTGGTAATCAACGAACACACGTACCCGCTGTTCGCTGATAGATACCCTGGCAGCAGTCATCATCGCTCTCTAGGATTGTTAAAGATTTTCGGGGGCGCGTATTGCGCCCCCGGGGTAGTTGTAATCGGGTACCGGACTTCCAGAATATTGGGCAGTTACCCGATGGGTAATTGTGCCAAATATGCTAGCAAACTCGCTGACCTCTGTCAACTTTCTGAGCGGAGTTGAGGCCGCGCAGTATGTCCAGGGGCCCGTCCCGATGGTCCGGTCGGCGAAGTTAGGGGTGGTCACAGGTTTGATTTTAGCACGGTTGCGCCGGCAGTCCCCCGTGTTAGAATGGCGCATCAAATGAACCAACTTCCCCCTTTGTTTATTAAGGAGGCACTCGATGACCGCCCCTGCGCGTTTGAAATTCGGCATTTTTATGGCTCCATTCCACCGGGTGGGCGAAAACCCAACCCTTGCTTTGGAGCGCGATCTGGAACTCCTGCAATGGTTGGACCAGCTGGGTTTTGACGAAGCCTGGATCGGTGAGCATCACAGCGCGGGCTGGGAAACCATCGCCTCCCCCGAGGTTTTCATGGCGACGGCAGCCGAACGCACTCGCAACTTGCGGCTGGGCACCGGCGTCGTCAGCCTCCCCTATCATCACCCGTATATGGTGGCCAACCGGATGGTGCTCCTGGATCACCTCACGCGCGGGCGCGTCATGCTGGGCGTCGGCCCCGGCGCGCTGGCATCAGACGCCTATATGTTCGGCATAGACCCGGCTCGCCAGCGGGAAATGATGGATGAATCGCTGGGAGCCATCAAGCGATTGATGGACAGCCCGGAGCCTTATACCTATAACAGCGACTGGTTCGAGCTGCACGACGCACACCTCCAGCTGCGGCCGTATCAGCAGCCCTTCCCGCTGGTGGTGGCGTCCGTGCAGTCTCCCGCCGGCGTGATGACGGCTGGCAAGTACGGCGCTGGCGTCATTTCGCTGAGCGTGCCGCGCGACATGGTGCGGTCAACGTCGTTGCAATCGCAGTGGGCAATCGCCGAAGAGTCCGCCGCCGAGCACGGCCAGACTGTCAAGCGTTCAGAATGGCGCCTCTCCGTCGGCGTACACCTGGCGGAGAGCAAGAAAGAGGCGCAGGAGGACATACGTGAAGGTTCCGCCCGCGTGGTTACCGAGTATTTCGGCAACACCCTGGGCCATGAGGTTCCCGATGTCCCGCGAGACCAGATTGTCGATTTCATGACCGACAACAAGCAGTGGATTGTGGGTACTCCCGACGATTGCATTCAGCGGATCAACGAGTTGCAGGAAATGTCGGGCGGATTCGGCGGTATGCTGGTGCGCGCCGAGGACTGGGCTCCCCGCGACAAGTTGCACCGTTCCTACGAGCTGATGGCGCGCTACGTGATGCCGCAGTTCCAGGGATCGCTGGCCGGTATCCAGCAGTCACAGCAGTGGGCGTCCGGCTTGAAGGACACACTCCAGGTGAACCGCCGCGCCGGCCTCGAACGCGCCGCCGCGGTGTACGAGCAAAACCGCCAGCAAAGCTAATCGACACTAATCCTAATCACGGGCGCCAGCGGTTTTCATCTCGCTGGCGCCCGTTTCGTTTGGGTATCTTGCCGATGTTGCAATTGCGCCGCCGGCGGGCGATGTGGGTATAATGCAGAAAGCAAATCAAGAGCATCAGTAATCGTTCTCAAGCCAGCAGCGGCCGCCCGGCGACCGATGGCAATGTAAAGGAACTGGAAATGCGGAAAACCAAGATCATCGCCACCATCGGCCCGGCATCCCGTTCACCGGAAACCCTGGACCGACTGGTAGCCGCCGGAATGGATGTCGCCAGGCTGAATTTCTCTCACGGCACGCTGGAAGAACACGCCGAAGTTATCGCCAGCGTCCGCGCCGCCTCCAAACGGCAAGGCCGTCCAATTGCGGTGTTGCAGGACCTGGGCGGCAACAAATTCCGGTTGGGGACGATGGCTGAGGCCGTTCAGCTCAATTTTGGCGATTTGATTTCCATTGTCAACGAACCGAGGGCAGATTCGCCGGGCCGGTTGCCCTTTCCGGAGCCGGCCATATTGGGGAACCTGCGGCCGGGCAACCTGGTCTACATCTCGGATGGCACGGTCTGTCTTGAGGTTCTGGAGGTGACGGATAACCTGGAGGTCAAGACGCGCGTGCGCAACGGCGGGAACCTGTCTTCCTACAAGGGCGTTAACTTGCCCGACGTGCCTATGGATATGCCGGTGATTACCGAGAGCGACAAGATTGCCTTGCAGTTTGGTGTCGAGCAGGAAGTGGACTGGGTTGCGCTGTCATTCGTGCGCACCGGTGAGGACGTTCGCTACGCTCGTGCGTATCTGAACCAACTGGACAGTCGGGCTCCGGTAATGGCCAAGCTGGAACGTCGGGAGTGCATTGATAATCTGGACGAGATTCTGGCCGAGGTAGACGGGATCATGGTAGCGCGCGGCGACCTGGGCGTTGAGATGCCGATGGAAGAGGTGCCCGTTATCCAGAAACACATGGTACGCAGGGCCAATGAGGTTGGGAAAATCTCATCGGTGGCCACCCAAATGCTGCGGTCAATGGTCAATTCGCCCACGCCAACCCGGGCCGAAATATCGGACATCGCCAACGCCGTGCTCGACGGTTGCGACTCTATCCTGCTTTCCGATGAGATAGCAATTGGCGCTCACCCGGTGGAAGCGGTGCGTATCGCCGATGCTGCTATTGTCCAGGCGGAAAAAATATACCAGTACTACACCGAATTTCCGCAACGCGATCAGACGCAATCGGTTACGTGGGGCGCAACCCAACTCACCAAATCCCTGGATGCCAAGCCAATCGTCATCACCAGCACTGGCCGTGCCGCCTTCGAAATGTCGCGCTTCCGCCCGGAGAATGACATCCTGGTTTTCTCTCACGACGAAGCGGTGCAACGGCGGGTTTGCATGGCCTGGGGGTTGGCTCCGAAAGGCGTCATACCCGCCGAGCCGGACGTCGCCAAACTGGTAACACTGTTGGTGGACGAGGCGATGGCGACGGGGTTGGTGTCGGAGCGCGACATAGTTACGCTGGTGCATGGTTTTATGACCGGGGTTACGGGCACGACCAACACAATTCAAGTGCTGAAGGTGCAGGAATACCTGGACCACATTGGCCGCCACGCCGTTCGCCACGCCGCACCGGCCTAGGCGACGGCGCACCAGCCGCGGCCTATGATGAACGGTCCGGAATATGCACAGCAGGCGCGTGATTTTCTAGCCGCGTCAGACCGGGAATTTGCCGCCGGAGACCGTCAGCAGGCTTCCGAAAAACTCTACGGCGCAGCGAACGGCGCGCTGACTGCCCTAGCATTGCAGCGCGGCTGGAAGTACCGTACTCACCGGGATATGAAAAACGCCACCCAGAGACTGGCGGAAGAGTACGGAGACCCTTTCTGGATTGGCGGATTCTCCATCGCCGAAAAGTTTCACAAGAACTTTTTTCACGACGAAATGGAAGATTACGAGATTGTTGTGGACCGCCCCGCCGTGCACCAATACGTCGCCCGCGTGTTGGCGCTGCTGGAAGGCTGACGTTGCCATCGGCACCCCCGATATTGCCGGTGTAGCATGAGGCAAACTGGGAAGGCATCATTATGACCGTTCAGGAATACGCACAGTGCGCGCGTGACTTTTTAGCCGCTTCAGACCGAGAATTCGCGGCCGGAGACTGTCAGCAGGCTTCTGAAAAACTTTACGGTGCGGCCAATGAAGCACTGAGCGCCATCGCAATACAGCGCAGTTGGAAACACCGTACGCATCGGGATATGAAAAACGTTGCCCAGAGGCTGGCGGAAGAGTACGGTGACCCGTTTCTATCTACCGGGTTCAACACTGCGGAAAAATTTCACAAAAACTTCTTCCACGATGAGATGGAAGATTACGAAATTGAGGCTGACCGTCCCTTCGTTCACTTGTTCGTCGCCCGCGTGTTGACGCTGCTGGAAGGCTGACGTTGCCGTTGGCAGCTTCCTGATGATTTAGCTGCCTCCGAGGTTAGCGGAAACCGCTAATCGGCAGCGATGGAACGGGGCAGGTGGGTAGCGCCGGTCAGGTACTGGTCGACGCCTCGCGCCACGTCTCGACCTTCGGCGATGGCCCACACGACCAGCGACTGGCCGCGCACCATGTCTCCGCCGGCGAATATGCCGGGCACCGAGGTCATCTTGTTCTCGTCAACCTGCACGTTGCCGCGGCCATCCAGTTCAACGCCCAGCTGCTGCAGCATTCCGTCATGCTCCGGGTGCAGGAAACCCATGGCCAGCAGCACCAGGTCGGCCTCCACGATGAATTCGCTGCCCGGGACTTCGGCCATCTGAAAGCGCCCATCTTCACCTTTGGTCCAGTCCACGCGCACGGCGTGGAGTTGCTCAACGCGCTGGCCGTTGCCGCTCAACGACTTGGTGAGGATGTTGTAGTCGCGGATTCCACCTTCTTCGTGGGCCGCTGAAGTACGCAGTATCATCGGCCACCGGGGCCACGGATTATCATCCGTCCGTTCCTCGGGCGGTTCCGGCAGCAGTTCGAATTGGCGCACGACTTCGGCTCCCTGGCGATGCGCCGTCCCCAGGCAGTCGGCGCCGGTGTCCCCGCCGCCCAGTATAACTACCCGTTTGCCTTCGGCGGAAATCTGGTCGCTGATATCCTCGCCGGCCAGCTGGCGGTTTTGCTGGGGGAGATATTCCATGGCGAAATGCACGCCCGCCAGCTCTCGACCCGGCACGTTCAGGTCTCGCGCTTCGGTGGAGCCTCCGGTGAGACATACGGCGTCGTATTCTTCCCGCAGCTGCTGGGCGGGGTAATTGACCCCAACGTTCACGCCGGTACGGAACTCAATACCCTCTGCTTCCATGAGCTTGATGCGCCGCTGCACAACAGCTTTTTCCAGCTTAAAATCAGGTATGCCCAACATCAGCAAACCGCCGATGTAGTCCGCCCGCTCCAGTACCGTAACGTAATGTCCCGCCCGGTTCAATTGTTGTGCGGCGGCCAAACCGGCCGGGCCGCTGCCAACCACCGCCACTTTCTTGCCAGTGCGGGTGTCGGGCGGCGTTGCCCTGATCCAGCCTTGCTCAAACCCGCGGTCGCTGATCTCTTTTTCGATATATTCGATGGTGACGGGGTCAGCGTTGATGCTCAATACGCAGGACGCCTCGCACGGGGCCGGACAAATCCTTCCCGTGAATTCGGGAAAATTATTGGTGCTCAGCAGGATGTCCAGCGCGCGTTCCCAGTTGCCCAGATAAACCTGATGGTTGAAGTCGGGGATGACGTTTCCCAGCGGGCATCCCATGTGGCAGAAAGGCACGGCGCAGTCCATGCAGCGCCCCCCCTGCTCGGCAGCCTGGGTGTCAGTCCACCGTTGGTAGAATTCAGAATAGTCGTTGATGCGTTCGGCCGGCGGGCGGCGTTCCGGAGGAATGCGCCTGAAGTCCATGAACCCGGTGACTTTACCCATTCCGCACCACCGCCAGTTCCGCTTCGGCGCGCTGCTTACGCTCGGCCAGCACGCGACGATAATCGCGGGGCATCACCTTGCGGAATTGACCGATGCTGGCGCTCCAGTCATCAAGGATGCGCTGCGCCGGGCCGCTGCCGGTGCGGGTGAGGTGCTCGGTCAACAGGCCATGCAGCAGGTCAATGTCCTCTGGTTCCACCAGGTTTTCCAGGTCGGCCATGCCGTTGTTGAACCGGATGTGAAAATCCCCATCGGGGTCATAAACGAATGCGATGCCGCCGCTCATGCCAGCGCCAAAGTTGCGGCCGGCGCTGCCGATGACCGCGACGACGCCACTGGTCATGTATTCACAACCGTGGTCGCCGATGCCTTCCACCACCGCAATGGCGCCGCTGTTGCGGACGGCGAAACGTTCGCCGGCGCGTCCCCGAATAAACACGTCGCCGCCGGTGGCGCCGTACAGGGCCACGTTGCCGATGATGATGTTGTCCTCCGGCACGAACCCCGAACCCGCGGGCGGCACGATGACAATGCGGCCGCCGCCGATGCCCTTGCCCATGTAGTCATTGGTGTCGCCGGCCAGGCTGATGGACACGCCGCCGGCCAGGAATGCGCCGAAGCTTTGCCCGCCGGAACCTTCCAGGTGGATGTCAATGGTTCCTGGAGGCAGGCCCTCCTCACCATATTTGCGGGCGACGCGGCCGCTGAGCATTGCGCCTACGGTACGGTTCGAGTTGCTGACCGGCAAGTCAATGCGTACCGGCGTGCCGTGGTCGATGGCGGGTTGGGCTTGCGCGATAATCTGGTGATCCAGCGCCCGCTCCAGACCGTGGTCCTGCACGGCGCAGCAGTAGGTCTGGACGCGTTCCGCGCGCGGCGGGATGACCAGCAACCGGGACAGGTCAATGCCCGCAGCTTTCCAGTGGTCAACTGCCTGCCGGGTTTCCAGCTTGTCCACCCGACCCACCATCTCGGCGACGGTGCGGAATCCGGTCTGAGCCATAATTTCCCGCAGTTCTTCTGCCACGAAGTAGAAATAGTTGACCAGATGCCCGGGCTGACCGGCAAATCGCTTGCGCAGTTCCGGGTCCTGGGTAGCGATGCCAACCGAGCAGGTGTTCAGGTGGCATTTGCGCAACATGATGCAACCGTTGACGATGAGGGCAGCGGTGGCCATGCCGAACTCTTCGGCGCCCAGCAGCGCGGCGATGGCAACGTCGCGGCCGGTTTTCAGCTGGCCGTCGGTTTGCACCACGATTCGGCTGCGGAGGTCGTTGGCAACCAGCACCTGCTGAGTCTCGGCAACGCCAAGTTCCCAGGGCAGGCCGGCGTGTTTGATCGAAGACTCCGGGGATGCGCCGGTTCCGCCGTCGTGCCCGCTAATAAGCACCACATCGCCGTGCCCTTTGGACACTCCGGCGGCGATGGTGCCCACACCCACTTCGGACACCAGTTTGACGTGGATGCGGGCTTCCGGGTTGATGTTTTTCAAGTCGTGGATCAGTTGCGCCAGGTCCTCAATCGAGTAAATATCATGATGGGGCGGCGGCGAGATCAATTCCACGCCCGGCGTGGTGTGCCGAACCCATCCGATGTATTCATCCACCTTGTGGCCGGGCAGTTGCCCGCCTTCTCCGGGCTTGGAACCCTGCGCCATCTTGATTTGCAGGTCGGTGGCATTAACCAGATAGTTGGGAGTGACGCCGAAACGTCCGGACGCCACCTGCTTGATGGCGCTGGAGCGGTTGTCGCCGTTGTCGTCCAAATTGTACCGATGGTAGTCTTCTCCGCCCTCCCCGGTGTTGCTGCGCGCGCCCAGCCGATTCATGGCGATGGCCATGGTTTCGTGAGCTTCGCGGCTGATGGAACCGAGGGAGATTGCGCCGGTGGCGAACCGCTTGACTATATCTACGGCCGGTTCCACTTCGTCGATGGGAATAGACTCGCTGGGCTTAAAGTCCAGGAGACCTCGCAAAGTGGCCATCGCCCGACTCTGGTCGTTAACCTGCTCGGCGAATTCCCGGTACGCTTTGGGGTCGTCGGCGCGGGTGGCATATTGCAGCTTGGCGATGGCTTCCGGGTTCCACTGGTGGAACTCGCCGTGACGCCGCCACTGATATTGGCCGCCCATGTCCAACTCTTGCATACCCGGCAGGAAAGGGTCATCGAACGCCGCACGGTGCCTTTGCAGCGTTTCGGCTTCGATGATGTCCAGGCCAATGCCCTGGATCCGCGACGGCGTGCCGGTGAAGTAACGATTCACCACGTCGTCGTTCAACCCGATGGCCTCGAATATCTGGGCGCCCCGATATGACTGCACGGTGGAAATGCCCATCTTGGACATTACCTTCAAGACGCCTTTTTCGTTGGCTTTGATGAAGTTGTAAACCGCGTAATCCGGCGTGGTTCCGTTGAGTTCCCCGCGCTCGGCCAGATCGGCCACCGATTCCAGCGCCAGATATGGGTTGACGGCTCCGGCCCCGTAGCCAATCAGCAGGCAGATGTGCTGCACTTCCCGCGGCTCGCCCGATTCGACCACCAGGCCCACGCGGGTGCGGGTGCCTTCCCGGGTCAGATGGTGGTGGACCGCGGCGGTAGCAAGCAGGCTGGGAATGGGAGCGTGTTCGGCATCGACTCCCCGGTCGGAAAGCACAATGATGTTTTTGCCGTCGGCAATCGCCTGGGACGCCGCATTGCAGAGGGTGTCGAGAGCTTGCTGCAACGATCCGGCGCGGGCCTCAAACAGGGTTGGCAAGGTGGCCGACGACATTCCGGGCAAGTTCAGGGCTCGAATTTGCGCCAGCTGCGCGTCGGTCAGCAGGGGGCTTTGCAACCGGAGTTGATGACAGTGTTCGGGGCTTTCATCAAACAGGTTTTGTTCGCTGCCAATAAAGGCTTGCAGAGATGTAACCAGTTCTTCCCGGATGGCATCCAGTGGCGGGTTGGACACTTGGGCGAATAATTGCTTGAAGTAGTCAAACAGCTGCCGGTTTTGACTCGACAGTACCGCGAGCGAGGCGTCGTTGCCCATTGAACCGATGGCTTCGTATCCGGCGGCGGCCATGGGCGTGGTCAGTATCCGCAATTCTTCGATGGTGTAACCGAAGGCGCGCTGGTGTTGCCGCAGGTTGGAACTGCCGACCGGAGCCGCCCCAGCGGCCGGCGGCAGGTCCTCCAGCGCAACTTTTTGCTCCTGAAGCCACTGCCCGTAGGGTTTCCGGTTGGACAGGGTGTGTTTCAGTTCCTCGTCGCCGATGATGCGACCTTCGTCCAAACTCACCAGGAACATCCGGCCCGGCTGCAAACGACCTTTCTCTTTGATACTGGCGGCCGGCAAATCCAGCACGCCGGTTTCCGATGCCATGACCAGCTTGCCGTCATGGGTAACTGTGTAGCGGAAGGGACGCAGGCCATTGCGGTCCAGCACGGCGCACACGTCTTTGCCATCGGTGGCCAGCATCATCGCCGGCCCGTCCCAGGGTTCCATCATGCAGGAGTGGAATTCGTAGAAATCCTTCTTCTCCTGCGGCATGGTTTCGTGCTGATCCCACGCTTCGGGAATCATCATCAGCATGGAATGAGCCAGGTCGCGACCGGTCATTACCAGCAGTTCAAGGCAGTTGTCGAAGCTGGCGGTGTCACTGGCCTGGGGATTGCAGATGGGCGCCAGCTTATGTACATCAGCGCCGTACAGTGGCGAGCGGAACTGGTTTTCGCGGGCGTGCATCCAGTTGATGTTGCCCCGCAGCGTGTTAATCTCGCCGTTGTGCGCCAGATAGCGGTACGGATGCGCCAGTTTCCAGTGTCCCAGCGTGTTGGTGCTGAACCGGGAGTGTACGAGCGCGAATGCGGAAACCAGGGTTTCATCATTCAGGTCCAGGTAAAATTGCGCCACCTGATGAGACACCAGCAGGCCCTTGTAGACCACCGTGTTGCAACTCAGGCTGCACAGGTAACAAAAATCGGCATCGGCATCGCTGATGCCGGTTTGTCCCAGGGTGTTCTCAAATACCTTGCGCACGACGTACAGCTTGCGTTCCAGGGCTGCCCGGTCGGGTGTGTCGGCATCGCCTTTGCCCACGAAGAACTGGCGGATAGTGGGGCACACTGCTCGAGCGTCCCGGCCGATGGTAGTGTCATCCAAAGGAACATCACGCCATCCGAGCATGGTCAGTCCCTCGCTGGCGGCGACCTGCTCGATGTGGGCCACAACGGTGGCGGCGGCAGTGGCGTCCTGGGGCAGGAATGCCATCCCGACGCCGTACTCGCCCTCAATGGGCAATGTGAAACCCAGGCTGGATGTGACCTTGCGGAAGAAGGCATCGGGCATTTGCACCAGGATGCCCGCCCCGTCTCCGGTGTCGGGGTCGGAACCGGAAGCGCCGCGATGACCCAAGTTGTTCAGAACCTGTAGGGATTCTTCGATAATCGAGTGGGTTTTATCGCCCTTGATGTTAGCCACCATGCCCACGCCACAGGCGTCGTGTTCTTGCTCTGGGCGGTATAAACCGGACTGGGCTAACTTCTCAAGCGAATTCATGGCTACAACCTTGCGCTCTACAATTGAACAAACCGGGAACAAACCAATGGGCTCAACTATTGAACACGCCAACGGCCGGCCGGATGAGCCACTCCGGCCTCACGCCGCCGCTTACAGGGCGTTGGGACATAGAAAACTACTTGTCGCGCCGACTTGTGTAATATATCACAAATGGCGGGGATTGCAAGGCAATGGCGCTCGCCCCTATACTCGATGCAGGCCAATTCGAAGGCCAATTGATAGCTGTTACAGGATTGTTGGCCGGAGGTTTTACCGAATACGCATGACCAACGTAACTACGCACCGTCCCAATAGTGTCGCCCGCCTGGCCGTCGATGTCGCCGCTGAGAAATTGGCCACCGACATCGTGATGCTTGACCTGAGAGGGTTGACCCCCTTCGCCGATTATTTCGTGATTATGACTGCCGATTCGGTGCGTCAGATTCAGGGGTTGGAGGAAGATCTGACCACTGCAATGAAACAGGCCGGCGTGCCGCGCCACCGTCGTGAAGGGACACCGGTGTCGGGCTGGATTCTGCTGGATTTCGCCGACGTGGTGGTCCATATTTTCGGGCCGGACGAGCGCGAATTTTTCGCATTGGAACGTCTCTGGAACCGGGCTCCACAGGTGGTCAGGATTCTGTAATCCATTGGTCGGCGCTGCGGCTGTAGTCCAGGCCGGCGTCGGCCCCGAAAAACAGTCCGATTTCCCGCGTCGCTGACTCCGGGCTGTCCGACCCGTGGACTATGTTGCGGCCAATGTCGATGCCAAAGTCGCCGCGAATCGTCCCGGGTGCGGCGTCAGCAGGATTGGTGGCCCCCATAGTTTGCCGGGCCAGCGCAACCGCGTTGGTCGCCTCCCAGATCATGGCCACGATGGGGCCGGAAGTGATGAATGAAACCAGGCCGGGGAAGAAAGGCCGGTCAACGTGCTCACCGTAGTGGCGACCCGCCAATTCCTCATCAACCTGCATCAGCTGGATTGCCACCAGTTTGAGGCCCCGGCGTTCCAGCCGTGAGATTACCTCACCAATAACGCCCCGTTGGACACCGTCCGGCTTGACTGCCACAAAAGTTCGTTCCATTGTTATCGACTGCTCCTGAAATGTGATGAGTGTAAATCGCCGGTTGGCGGGCCATCATGCCGACGCCGGACGACCCTGCGCTACCCGGTCGCGCTGCTTGGGCGCGCCAATGCTGGGCATACGCAGGTAGTAAGGCTGGAGGGTGGAAAGGTCGTCGCTGTCGCCATCCCTGATGCGCCGGCTGGCCAGCCCCGCCAGCGCCCACAGACGATCAGCCGGCGTCCAGGGCGCAACTGCCGCTGGCCAATCCGGATCATGGCCTGCGGAGGGACTGTGGATGTCGTGGCGACGAGCATGGGCGGCTTCACCGCAGTAAAGTACCGTCGCCGGTGTCAAATCGGATTCCCGTCGCAGCAGGCTTTCCGGGGCGGCGATAGCGTCATCGCACCGCCGGGCGCCGTCTCCCCCGAACCAGGCGGCCGCCACCTCGTTGCGCCCGGCCTCCAGCCAGGCCGACACAGTGCCGTCCGGCGTCACATGGGGCAAAGCCTCCAGGGCCAGCGTGTCGATGCCCACAATGGGCAAACCGGCGGCCATCGCCAACCCCTTGGCGGCGCTAACCCCCACGCGCAGCGCGCTGAACGGCCCCGGCCCCAGGGCGACCGCGACTCCCGTCAAGTGGGCTACTTGCAGACCGTGCGTTTGCAACGCCGCAGCCACCGCCGGCATCAGTTGCGCGGTGTGGTTGACCCTAGTGCGCCACAGCCTGGATTCGACGACCTTCCCGTCGGTGTCCGCCAGCGCCATCCCGCCGTAACGGGACGATGTGTCAATCGCCAGCAACATCGCTAAAATCCGGTCGCGGCCCGCGGCTCGAACTTGGCGGCCAACGCCCGCAACAGAGGTGCAAAACGGGCCGAATCGTCCCTGAATGTGATGCTGTGTCGGCCCGGAATGGACCCATCCTCGTCCGGCATAACCTCGCAAGCCGGGTTGGGGTCAATCCCGTAGTCCAGCGCGATCCAGAGGGCATCGGAAGGGAAAAGCTCGCCGGCCCGGTCGGCCCACTCGACGGCCAGCACGTCGTCCCCGGCAGTGATTACGTCTTCGATCCCCAAGTCCCACGCCTCCGCCGGATGGTCAATCCGGTAGAGGTCAGTGTGATGCAGGGTCAACCTGCCCTGATAGCGGGTAACCAACACGAATGTAGGGCTGCGGGCGTAGCCGGGAACGCCAAGGCCGCGGGCGATGCCCTGAATCAAGCACGTTTTGCCGGCGCCCAGCGGCCCGGTCAGCAGATAGACGTCGCCGGGATTGGCGTTCTCACCGATGACCAGTCCCACCGCACGGGTTTCGTCGGCAGTTTCGGTGTGGATTACAAGCGGAATTGACATAACTTCTAGCCGGCGGCCGGTTCAGCGTTGGCGAAGTGATCCCATCCGGAGCCTTTCCTGGATAGAGCGTTCCCCTGAGCGTCCACCACCGTAACCTGCCCCGGTGTTCCGGCGATTATTTCGCCGATGATGCACGCCGTTTGAATCGTGGCCATAGCGTTGGTCATGACTTCGGGGGGTGCGGTAAACAGCAGGACATAGTCTTCTCCGCCGTACAACGCCAACTCCTGCCAATCATCGGGATAGGTTTCTTTGAGAGCGTCGGGAACTGCAACCCGGTCAACCATTATACGGGCCGCGACTCGGCTGCTGGCGCACAGTTTGCCCAAATCATCGGCCAGACCGTCGCTAACATCCATGGCGACTCCCACCCCGGCGGCGATCAGCGCCCGTCCCTCGGCGATGTGCGGACGTGGCCGGCGATGCAACCCGGCCAGCGTGGTCGCGGCCTTGCCATCGGCGCTGGCGCCGGCCAGCAGCAGTTTCAACCCACCGGCGGATCCGCCCACCGGCCCGGTTATAGCCACCTGGTGTCCGGGTTGGGCAGCCGAACGGAGCATCGGCGCGTCTCTGGAAATGCCGGTCAGGGCGACGGTTACGAAAATCACCGGGGAGCTGACCATATCGCCACCGATGATTTGAGCGCCGTACTCGCCGCAGATTTCGGACATACCGGCGTACAATTCCGCGACATCGGCCACCGGCGTATCGGAGGGAAGTCCCAGGGTAACCAACGCCCAGGCTGGCGCTCCCCCCATGGCGGCAATATCGCTGATGTTGGACGCCAGCGCCTTCCAACCCAAGTCCCGCCAGGGCGTGGTATGGGATGTGAAATGCACGCCGTCCACCATGGTGTCGGTGGTGTAGAACTCGGTGAGCGTACCGCCAGCAAAGGTGCAGGCGGCGGCATCGTCGCCATTTTCCACAGTCAGGCGGTAGCCGTCTGCGCCGGCCGACTCCGGTGGGACAATGGAGGATCGTGTCCATTGCTGGATTAGTTCAATCAGGCCGAATTCGCCCAAATCAGAGATGCGCATCAGGGTGCCTGTTCAGCTGGATTCATGGGAACGGGAAGCCGGGTTCAACATAGGCCGCGTTCTTTCGCCGTGTTCTTTATACAAAGAAATTGAGGCATAAGTAAACCGGGCCCTGTACAAGGCCCGGTTTGATTTGGCTTTAACGGTTGAGTAGTGAAAGGAGGCAAGATAATTTGCAGAGAATTTTGCCCGACAATTTGTCGGAAAACAGTGGATTTTCTTGAGGAACCCGTTCTCCAAATCCCGGGAGTCAAAAAGACTCGACCAAAAGATCTGAATGGCGGGAACGTCCACTGACTGACCATAGGAGTGGGTCATATCTGGGATGGATAAACCACCCCGACGTAACCGTATACTCCCTAAAAAGGAGGTGATCCAGCCGCACCTTCCGGTACAGCTACCTTGTTACGACTTCGTCCCAGTTACCGAACCCGACCTCGGCGCCTGCCTCCCAAAGGGTTAGCTCAGCGACTTCAATCGTTCTCGACTTCCATGACGTGACGGGCGGTGTGTACAAGGCCCGGGAACGTATTCACCGCAGTATGCTGACCTGCGGTTACTAGCGATTCCGCGTTCATGCAGGCGGGTTTCAGCCTGCAATCCCAACTGGGGCCGGCTTTGTTGGGATTGGCTCCAGCTCGCGCTTTAGCAACCCATTGTACCGGCCATTGTAGCGTGTGTGTAGCCCTAGGCATAAGGGCCATGATGACTTGACGTCGTCCCCACCTTCCTCCTCCTTGCGGGAGGCTGTCTCGCTAGAGAGTGTAACTAGCGACGAGGGTTGCGCTCGTTGCGGGACTTAACCCAACACCTCACGGCACGAGCTGACGACAGCCATGCAGCACCTGTGATGGCTCCCCGAGTTACCCCGAGGTCGTCACCCTTTCGGGTTCCTACTACCAACATGTCAAGCCTAGGTAAGGTTCTTCGCTTAGCATCGAATTAAACCACACGCTCCACCGCTTGTGCGGGCCCCCGTCAATTCCTTTGAGTTTTAGCCTTGCGGCCGTAGTCCCCAGGCGGGATACTTAACGCGTTAGCTACGGCACGGAGAGGGTCAATACCCCCCATACCTAGTATCCATCGTTTAGGGCGTGGACTACCTGGGTATCTAATCCAGTTTGCTCCCCACGCTCTCGCGCCTCAGCGTCAGACACAGCCCAGTAAGCCGCTTTCGCCACTGGTATTCCTCCCGATATCTACGCATTCCACCGCTACACCGGGAATTCTGCTTACCTCTGCTGTCCTCAAGTCGAATAGTATCCCTTGACCTCTCCCAGTTGAGCCGGGAGCTTTCACAAGAGACTTATCCAACCGCCTACGCGCACTTTACGCCCAGTAATTCCGGGTAACGCTTGCCCCCTACGTATTACCGCGGCTGCTGGCACGTAGTTAGCCGGGGCTTATTCCCGAGGTACCGTCTTGTATCTTCCCTCGGAAAAGGAGTTTACAACCCTAAGGCCTTCATCCTCCACGCGACGTCGCTGGGTCAGGCTTTCGCCCATTGCCCAAGATTCCCTGCTGCTGCCTCCCGTAGGAGTGGGGGCCGTTCTCAGTCCCCCTCTGGCTGGTCATCCTCTCAGACCAGCTACCCGTCATCGGCTTGGTAGGCCATTACCCCACCAACAACCTGATAGGACGCGAGCTCCTCCTCCGGCGACCGAAGCCTTTCAACGATACCCCAGGGGATATCGGTCGTATGCGGGATTATCCTCAGTTTCCCGAGGTTATACCCCACCGGAGGGCAGATTACTCACGCGTTACTCAGCCGTCTGCCGCTTGTCCATTGTGGCCGAAGCCACGGACACGCTCGACTTGCATGCATTAAGCGCGCCGCCAGCGTTCACCCTGAGCCAGGATCAAACTCTCTTACTTGAACCTTACTCTTACTTCCTTCCACTATTCAACTGTTAAGGTGCCTTGGTTCACCGGAGGTCAAAACCGTCAACGGCGACTTACTTCGGTAACAATACTCCATTTGCCAGCCCTTGTCAACAACTACTTTGCACCGAATTTGCATTTCTGAATCAGCAGCCGCGACCAGCATCGCGCCGACCAGGGGATTGGTACTGAACTTTGGGCTCCCACGGGCCAACTGCTACTGCGGATTGGCCGGTGAATGGCCGTTCCAGGCGATAACCCCGGCGTGGATGCAGCCACCGCTGGAGGAATTCAGTGGAGCATTCCGGCGTCCCGGCAGCGACACCTACACGCCGCCGCCGCGCCGCACATCTTCCGTGGGACAGACCCCGTGTGGGACAGACCCCGTGTGGCACAGACCCCGTGGCAGACCGTGGGACAGATTCCCGCCGCAGTCAGCACGGCGCACCGTTCAACCAACTGGAACCGTTGGCGTGCGCCGTCTACTAACCTAACGTTGCCGCTAACCTAACGTTGCCGCGGGATTGGCGGGCCCGGCGAGTCGGGAGGGATTTCAGAGGGCAACCGGATGGTCGCTGTCCATCCACTCCGCGAACGATCCGTCGTAAAGGCGGACGTTGTAGCCGGCCTGTTTCATGGCCAGGTAGGACAGTGCGGCCCGGACCCCGCTGCGACAGTAGGCCACCACTGGGTCCGGAGCGGTTATGCCCAAGCCCGCCAACCGCTCCTGGAGCAAAGCCGGGTCGATCAATAGTTTTCCGTCTTCCCCGGCAAATTGGGAGTGCGGGAGGTTGACTGCGCCGGGAATGTGGCCTGGCCGATGGTCCATTTCCAGTTCACCACGAAATTCTTCGGGAGACCGGGCATCCAGGAGTTTTGCGTTCCCGGAGTTGGCGACATCGTCCAACGTGGCCCGCGCGGCTGGATTCAGGCGATGGGTGAACGGTTTGGGCACGGTGGGGACGGGCCGGTAAAGCACTTCCCGGCCTGCGTCCTTCCAGACTTCGTAGCGCACATCCATGATGCGGATGTCATCGCGTCCCAGGTATTCCAGCGCCCAGGCGGCCATGGCAGCGTTGCGGCCATCCTGGTGGTCGTAGAGCGCCGGGATCACGTCGTCGCCGAGGCCCACGGCGCCGAACGCGGCGGCGAGCTGTTCCGGCGGGCCGAGGCGTCCGTCCGGAGCCTGCAACTTCTTGAAGGGTACGCTGACGGCTCCCCTCAGATGACCCATCAAATACCGCATCGCCGACCTGGGATCGATAATCAGAAACCCCGGCCGGCCAATGTGGTCGGCGACCCAATCAGCCGAGACGAGCGTGGCCATCACCCGACCGCTTCAAAGTCAGTCTCGACCGATGTTGCGTTGGCCACCGACTGAGTTACCGGGGAGCCTTCCACTGCGAGGCGCCAAATTTCGCGCAGGGTTGCCTCATCGGCATCGGCGCGCACGAAGCACTTGGCCGAAATTTTCCCGTAGCCCGGGTTTCCTTCGTCCTCGACGCCGGCCCACTTGCGGATATTATCGAAATACCCTTCGACGGCCACTTCGAGGTCGTGAATGCGAACGCCCTGTTTGGTGGCATTGACCACGAAGCCGACGGTCATGCAACTGCCGATGGCAGACAGCAGCTGCTCGTGGGCGCTGGCGGCCACATCGGTAGCGGTCAGATCGCCGGGTTCGTCCATGTCCACCTGGTGGTTGCGCATATAGGCGCGGGCGCGCATCCCATCCTGCCAGACCACTCGCGATTTCCACGGCCCGGTTACTGCTTTGAAAACCTCCGGGTCTCGGAAGGAATCGAGTACCTCAGCGAGTTTCTCGCGAGGCAGGCCGTTCAGGTTCCCTTCTTGCGTCATGTCCAGCTCCTCTTGGCCGTTTCGTGCTTGCTCAACCAGTGCTTGCTCAACCGGAACTTCGTGCGCCCGGGCTTTTCGTGTGCCCGGGCTTACTGATACTCGGCCCGCAGCAATTCGGCGGCTTCGGCGATTACTTTCATTTTCAGGGACGCCATTTCGTGGGTATTCACATTGCGTTCGGCGAACGTTCCGAAACCGCAATCCGGGTTGAGGTAAATCTTGTCCGGGTCGAAGTATTGCAGCAGTTCTTTGACGCGGGCCACGATCTGCTCCGGTGGCTCAATGTCATCCGTGCGGGGATTGACCACGCCCAAGCCGATTTCTTTCTCGTTGCTGTATTCCTTGAACACTTCCATCTCCCCGGCGCGGGGAGTGGCGCACTCCAGAACCAGCTGATCAATGTTCATCTGCGTGAGATAGGGAAGCATTGGCCCATAGTTGCCGGTCAGCAGCACATCTTCGCGGCGACTCCAGTTGCCCCGGCAGATATGCACACCGGTTTTGATGCCGGTGATGCCAGCAGTGGTCTCGTTCATCAACCGCACCGCAAACTCCAGTTCATCGGTGGGGTCGCGTCGGTTGGGCAAGGCGGCGCACATGAAAGTCTCGGTGCTTTCTTCGCCGAACACGACCTGGCTCAGGATGGGCTCGTCCAACTGGACGAAGTCACAGCCCTGGTCGCGCAGGGCGATAATTTCTTCCCTGAGGATGGCAACAACGTCTTCGGCCAGATCTTCGGGATTGGGGTACACCCGGTCAGACAGTCCCTCGAACCAGCTGGAGCGAGTCAGCATATACGGCCCCGGCAGCGGAATCTTAATGGCCCGATCCGTATGTTCGCGCAGGAAGGCCAACTCGTCCTGAGCCAATCCCTGCCGCTTGCCGATGCGATCAACCACGATGGGACTCTTAATGGCGAAAGATGGCACGTCCAGCGCGCGCAGCACCTCTTCCATGCGGGCGCGGTCCTTGGAGTAGTCCAACAGCTCCGATACTTTCATCAGTTTCATACCGGTGAGTTTGTCAACCGCGAAGGAATAGAAATTGTCCCGGCGCTGTTCCCCGTCACTGAGGATGTCCACTCCGGCTTGCTCCTGGGCGCGAATGCACTCCAGAACTTCGCCGTCAGCCACCTGGTTGAATTCCGCCAACGTGATGTCGCCGGCTTCCTTGCTGCGCAGCGCGCGCACCAATTCCGTGGAGCGAGGCCAACTCCCGACCACAGTTACCGGGAACAGAGGGATGTCCGCCATTCAGATTCCTCCTTAGGGTTACGTGAGGGTTGCGTGTGATTACCGTTCCAACACAACGGATTCCTGCCTCGGCTCACCCCGAAGTCCTCGAAACCGGGTGCGTCTATAATGTACTCAAAATCCAGGACGAACACAAACGGGCATAGACGGCGGAAACCTCCGTACACTCATACACGGGTAGGCTTCCGCAACTGCCCGGTGCAACTGTGCGTACCCGCTTTGTAATTGCTACGTACCCACTTTGTCATTACCACGTACCCCCTTTGTCATTACCACGTACCCACTTTGTAATTGCTACGTACCCGCTTTGTCATTGCTACGTACCCACTTTGTCATTGCGAGGAGCGCCCCCTCATCCCGAGCTGGTCGAGGGACCCGGCAATCTCGATGCGGTTGAACACACGTCCGCGAACCACCGTTGCTACGGCGACGAGATTGCCGGTAACTGTTCAGACTTGAGGGTAGCTCCGGCTTTTCCGACTGGTATTGGATTGGTGGCCAAGCCCGGAATCTGTTTTGCAAGCCGACCCCGTCCCCTCAAACGTGAACCGTTCATACCGTTGCAGAATTTGCAATATCGTAAATTTGTAATATCGTATAGGATATGCCAATGGTATCGGGTTGCCATCGGAGCGATCCGAAATTTCACATCCGCAAAACATTAAGGAGAATTTAATTGGCAGACCTGCCCAGCGAAAAAGCCATCCAACGAATGCGCCTGTTCATCGACCGTTACTGCGAGAAATCAGGCACCTACACCCACCCGGGCGAGGGCATCACCGAAGCGGTAGTCTTGGGACTGGCCCAAAACGTTGATGACATCGGCCGGCCGCTTTGTCCCTGCCGCTTTTATCCCGACAAGACAGAAGAGATTCAGCACCGCACGTGGATCTGCGCCTGCGACGATATGCAGATTTACAAATACTGCCACTGCCTGCTGTTTGTGGACAAAGACGGGGCGCCCATCACCGAATACCTCCCGGAAGACCACGAAGGTCGTGCAATCTACGGCTTGGTGAAAGATCCAAATCCGGACAAAGGTCGCCCCCTTCGGAACAAAGCCGAGGAACGAGAGCAGGAGCGCAAGGAACGGCCCTCCTAATACCTGCATCGCCGCGCGCCCGCCGTCAATAACGAGCTCGCTGCCAGTCATGCAAGAGGCGTCGTCCGACGCCAGGAAAAGCATGGCGCAGGCAATGTCCTCCGGCTGACCCAGCGCCCCAGCGGGGTGCGGCTCCGGCAGTCTTCCCGACCCTCGCCGGCCGGCAGGTCGGCGGTTAGGTCGGCCTCGATGGCGCCGGGGTGGACGCTGTTGCACCGGATGCCCTCGGCGGCGTACTGGAGCAGTTGCCACGATTGCCCAATACGGTGCTTGCTGCGGGCCAGTGCGGATCAATCATCGTTGCTACGACCATCGTTGCTACGACCATCGTTGCTACAACCATCGTTGCTACAACCATCGTTGCTACGACTATCGTGCTACGACGGCGAACGTGGCGGTGTCATCGCCTTACAACGCAACTCGTTGCGACTGGTCGGGCAGCGCTGGCCGTCGTGTGGTCGCCAGGAGCACTGCGGCCGCAAGCGAGACCAACGCCAGGGCCAGGAAAGCTCCCTGGTACGTTCCGGTCCGGTCGAAGGCGACCGCAGAGCCCAGCGGCCCAACCGCGAAGCCAACGACCTGCGCCGCCCGGCTCAGCCCGAAGATGCTGCCCAGTGACCTTCGTCCGTAGTAACTGGCCCACATCAATGGAGCCAGTGTGTTCACGCCGCTGCCAACCGACCCTTGCAAAACGGCGAACAGATACGTTTCGGGCAGTGTGTCCGCTCTCATCAGTACCCACATACTGACTGCGCCGAGCGCGTAAGACAGGGTCAACAGCAGCTTGGCGGATACTTTCTCCGCCACGACGCCACATACTAACGCCGCGCAAGCTCCGGATACCGACATGACGCTGACCGCTCCCACTGCCGCTCCAGCGGTTAGACCTTGCTGGATGAGGTGCGGCACCAGGTGCAGCCCAATGCCCGATGTCGCCGTGCTGACCAGGAACAACGAAACCAGTATCAACCAGAAGGCCGGCGTCCTGACGACTGCGCTCAAAGGCAATGACTGCTCATCCCTCTGCAATTCGGCTTGGTCGCCGGATTGCGTCCGGCCTGGGTCGCCGTCGAGGGCCAGGCCAAGGTCCTCAGGTTGTCGTCGAATAACCAGCGCCGACGGGATCAAGCCTACGCAGAGCATCACCCCGGCCAGCACGATCCAGGCCGGTCTCCAACCCCAACTGCCAATGATCAGCTGCACTATTGGCGCTACTACCACTATGCCCAGGAAGCCGCCAAAGGACACCAATCCGGTCGCCCGGCCCCGATACCTCAAGAACCATTTGCTCGCAGTAACCGAAGCGCCGATCTGAATGAGTCCTTGATCTGCGATTCTGATCAGGGTGAATGCAACGTAGAAGCCCAAAAGGGTTTGCGCGGTTGACAGGTACAGACAGCCCAGAACCACCACGCATCCCCCAACTACCAGAATGATCCGGGATCCGAAGCGGTCCACCAGGCTGCCGCTGAAAGGAGCCAGAATTGCGCCCAAAATTGCGCCCAGGCTGGTAGCGCCGGCCATTTCCGTGCGGTTCCAGCCGAATTCCTGGCTCATGGGGATTACAAACACGGTGAGGATGCCGATGGCGGTGGCGGCGTTGGCAAACTGGATTCCAGCGCCGGCGGCGGCAACCCACCATCCATAATAGACGCGCATGGGTTAGGCCCTTACCTGCTCGATCTGGATAAACTGGTTGGGTCGGGTTGGGCCGGTGGCCGAACCCCTTGCTTCTCAGCTACTCTAACAGAGCCGCCTCGCGTTACTCCCCTCGCGTTACTCCCTTCCTGTCCCGTTGACGCGCCGATTGATGCGCCGACGCATTAATGCGCCGGTTGCGGTGCGTAGCCAACCCGACTTTTGCTGTTCTCACTGGCCGGCGTAGTACACCCGGCAGGAGGCCCGAAGAGGGAATATCGATGATCAACGACGACTACCCCCTGATGGTGATACCATACGGCCAGCCCAAGACGGGTGGCTATCCGATGAGTCAGGCCGGGTCACGGCCTCGAGCCGCTCGGCTGGCATTGAGTTACCGATAGATGGAATTCACCAGTACCCAAAAGTATCGAGCAGACTCACCGGAAAGGTTTGACAGGAAAGATTTGGCAGGAAAGGCCTGGAAGGTTGCTCGAAGTCGATATTGAACTTGACCGATTTTGAAAAGGAAGGGGATCAACGATGAACTCTAATAATAAACCAGTCGCCGTCGTGGTGGGGGCAACCTCCAAGTGGCAGTCCGATGGCCGCAATACCCAGCTGGCGCATGGCCGGGTGCTCGACGATAGCGACCTACCAGTAGGCGTGCGCTGGGGGGTCGGCGGCGCCATCGCCCAGAAGTTTGCAATGGAAGACTTTTACGTCGTCCTCACCACCCGCAGCACGCCCAATGCCATTCCCTTGCAGTCAGCAATCCAGGAACAGGGCGGCGAAAGCATGATCGTCGAGCTGGACCTGGTGTCGAGCGATTCCATTTCCGAGGCATTCGCCCAGGTTAGAGAAGAAGCCGGCGACCCGGATGTGTTGGTATACAACGCAGGTTATCTGGAGGGACGCGACCTTCCCCCAGAGATGGAACTCCTGGAACACATACCGGTGGAAATGTTCGACACCGCGCAGCACATCTCCAGCCGTGGGCCGTTCCTGGTCGCCAAAGAGGTGTTGCCCGCCATGCGAGAACGCGGCGCCGGCTCGTTCCTGATTTCCAACAACGCTTCGTCCTTGCGCGGGAAGAAGCGATACACCGGCCAGTCGCTGTACTATCCGCGGGTGATGATGCGAACGCTGGCGCAAGTGCTGACCGAGGAATATTCCGAGTTTGGCGTACACGTCGCCAACGTCGTGATTGACGGCACCATCGACTCTCCCGGAACCCGAGCCTTGCCGAGGGCTCAGCAAAACCCTGATGTAGTGATCAACCCGGTCAAAATAGCCGAAGCCTTCTACTATCTGCACACCCAGGACAAGTCCTGCTGGACCCACGAACTTCAGCTGACGCCATTCCCAACCAAACCAAGCTTCTAGGGACTTCAACATAGCGACGACGCCTGCCGAGAATCTTGCTGAATCTCCCGTCGTCGCTTGAGTGGCCATCCGAATGCCGATGCGTCCGCACCGACGGGCATAATCTGTGTGCAGTTCAGGAATCGGCTGGTATCACCCGGTAGATGCGACCCGTTGTCCTGAGCGCTTCGACGCTCCAGGGTTCTCCCACTCCGGCAACCAGCCATTCGAGGATGTAACTGTTCAGAGTTGGTGAGGTGGATTGGCCGATAGGGGTTCTGGGAGCCTTGCGCTGCCGGTGGTGGTTGTGTCATATAGTGGGTATGGATACGGAAATTGACCTCAATACTGCCGACCGGGATGTCCTGATTGCCATTATCGTCCGGCAACAGGCGATCATCGAGCGGTTGGAGAAACGGATTGGCCAATTCGAGGGGCCGGCCAAGCCCAGCGGCTCGGGTCGGATGCCCGGTCTGCAGCCCAAAGCCGAGCGGAAACCGGCTCAGCCCAAAGGGCCACGCCAGCGCCGTCCCCACGGGTTCGCCCGCACCCGCATGACGCCCACCCAGCGAGTGGAGCACGCGTTGGAACAGTGCCCCGACTGCGGAACTCAGCTGGCCGGCGGCTGGACCCAGCGCACTCGGGAAGTCATTGACCTGCCCCAAGTTCCGGTGCAGGTTACCGAGCACGCTTACATCGCCCGCATCTGCCCGGGCTGCCGACGCCGCTGTGTGCCACCGGCGCAACTGGACGGCGTGGCGCTGGGGCGGCAGCGTCTGGGGATCAATGTAATGAGCCTGATTGCCGCCCTGCGGGAGGAGGCCCGGCTGCCCTTCCGCACCATCCGGTGGTATCTGGGCGCCGTGCATGGGCTGCGCCTCAGCACGGGCGCCATCGTGGACGCCACCCGAAAAGTGGCGGGCAAAGGGCAGCGCAAGCTGGCCGGCATACTGGAACGGATCCGAGGCAGTCCGGTGGTGCATGCCGACGAAACGGGTTGGCGGGAGAACGGCAACAACGGCTACGTCTGGACCTTCAGCACTCCCAGCCAGCGGTACTTCCTGCGACGGGGGCGGGGCAAGGTGGTGGTGGATGAAGTCCTGGGCGAGGAGTTCTCCGGCGTGCTGGTCAGCGATTTCTACGCCGCCTACCACCACTACGACGGTCCCAAACAACGCTGCTGGGCTCACCTGCTGCGGGACATCCACGACCGGCGCACTCTCTACCCTGATGACGCGCCACTGGCACAGTGGGCCGACGCCGTACACCGTCTCTATGTCCAGGCCAAGGCCTTCACGCACCCGTCGCTGCTGCGACGGCGGGCGACCCAACTGGCCCTGGAACGCCGCCTGATGGCCCTCTGCCAGCCGTTCCTCGACGACCCATCGGCAACCCAGGCCAAGCTATGCCGACGCATTGAACGCCACGTCAAAGAGCTCTTCGTCTTCGTGGCTGAACCGGCAGCGCCGCCGGACAATAACGCCGCCGAGCGCAGCCTGCGCCCGGTAGTGGTCAGCCGGAAGATCAGTGGTGGCACGCGCTCAAACCAGGGCACTGCAACCAAGATGACGCTGGCCTCAATCTTCGGCACCTGGCGGGCCCAGGGCTTGAACCCCCTCACCGCCTGCCGACAATTACTCACTTCCCCTCAACCCTGAACAGTTACTGACCGGCGTGGGGCTGGGGGGTGAGGCAGGGTCTTTCGATTCTCCCACTCCGCTTGTGGGAGTGGGCTGGGGACGAAGGCCGTCCCCCAGCCATCCCCGCTGCATACGCTATAATGCCTGCATCCCCATCCGTTTTTTCAGGAGCCCGGTAGTTATGAAGTTTGGGCTGTTCATATTGCCTTCCTGGCCTGACCCGGACGCGTCCGAGCAGGGCCGCATTTTCGGCGAGACCATCGAGCAAATCCAGTACGCCGAGGAGCTGGGTTTCGACTCCGTCTGGCTGGCCGAGCATCACTTTACGCGTTTCGGCATTGTGCCCCAGGCCCTGTCGTTCGCTCACTACGTCGCCGCCAAGACCAAAACCATTCGCATCGGCACCGGCGTCAGCGTGCTCACCTTCCACAACCCCATCTTCGTGGCCGAACAGACCGCGATGCTCGATGTGCTGTCGGGCGGCCGGCTGGACTTTGGCGTCGGTCGCGGGCAGGTGGTGTACGAGTACAACAACTTCGGCGTTGACTACGAGTCGCGCACCCAGCGGTTTGCCGAGATTGTGGACATCATCCTGGGATTGTGGTCGACGCCGGGCTTCACCTACCGCGGCCGCTACTACCAGGTGGAGGACATGACCATCACTCCCTCGCCGGTGCAGCGACCGCATCCGCCCCTGTACCTGGCGGTGTCCCGGACGCCGGCCAGTGTGGATGTGGCGGTGTCGCGCGACCTGCCGGTGCTGACCGGCGCCAACACCCCTGACGAAGACGTGCTGGGCATCCGCACGCTGTATCTCGACGCCTGCAGACAGGCCGGCAAGGAGCCGCCCGTTCACGATATGCCCTTCTTCCGCCTGGCCTACGTTGCCGAGGACGCCAAAACGGCGCGCGAAGATCCGCGGGAAGCCCTGTCCTGGGTGCGCGACCTCAATGGCCTGCGCCGCACCCTCACCGGCGGCAGCGAGATTTACATGGACCTGGAGCACTGGCGTCAGACCCGCACGACGACGCCCCCAACTTACGAAGCAGACCTGCAAAGCACCGCCTACTTCGGTACGCCCGACGAGATGTGCGGCTGGCTGCGCGGCCTGCAGCAGCAGTATCAGATGGAATACTTCGGCCTGGACATGGCCTTCGGCGGCCTCCCTCACGAAAAGGTAATGCGCGCCATGAAACTCTTCGCCGCAGAAGTAATGCCGAAATTCCGGTAGGCTCACCGGTGTTGCAATCCCAGGGCTATCGCATACGGACGGTTTAACCACCGTCATTTGTATGTTGCGTATACCTCACAGATCGTAACTGTTCAGGGTTGAGGGGAAGTGAGTAATTGTCGGCAGGCGGTGAGGGGGTTCAAGCCCTGGGCCCGCCAGGTGCCGAAGATTGACGCCAGCGTCATCTTGGTTGCAGTGCCCTGGTTTGAGCGCGTGCCACCACTGATCTTCCGGCTGACCACTACCGGGCGCAGGCTGCGCTCGTCGGCGTTGTTGTCCGGCGGCGCTGCCGGTTCGGCCACGAAGACGAAGAGCTCTTTGAGGTGGCGTTCAATGCGTCGGCATAGCTTGGCCTGGGTTGCCGATGGGTCGTCGAGGAATGGCTGGCAGATGGCGAGCAGTCGTTGTTCCAGTGCCAGTTGGGCAATGCGCCGTTGCTGCCCCGACGGGTGCGTGAAAGCCTTGGCCTGGACATAGAGACTATGGACGGCGTCGGCCCACTGTGCCAGTGGCGCGTCATCAGGGTAGAGAGTGCGCCGGTCGTGGATGTCCCGCAGCAGATGAGCCCAGCAGCGTTGTTTGGGGCCGTCGTAGTGGTGGTAGGCGGCGTAGAAATCGCTGACCAGCACACCGGAGAACTCCTCGCCCAGGACTTCATCCACCACCACCTTGCCCCGACCCCGTCGCAGGAAGTACCGCTGGCTGGGAGTGCTGAAGGTCCACACGTAGCCGTTGTTGCCATTCTCCCGCCAACCCGTTTCGTCGGCATGCACCACCGGACTGCCTCGGATCCGTTCCAGTATGCCGGCCAGCTTGCGCTGCCCTTTGCCCGCCACTTTTCGGGTGGCGTCCACGATGGCGCCCGTGCTGAGGCGCAGCCCATGCACGGCGCCCAGATACCACCGGATGGTGCGGAAGGGCAGCCGGGCCTCTTCCCTAAGCCCAGCAATCAGGCTCATCACGTTGATCCCCAGACGCTGCCGCCCCAGCGCCACGCCGTCCAGTTGCGCCGGTGGCACACAGCGGCGTCGGCAGCCCGGGCAGGTGCGGGCGATGTAAGCGTGCTCGGTAATCTGCACCGGAACTTGGGGCAAGTCAATCACTTCCCGAGTGCGCTGGGTCCAGCCGCCGGCCAGCTGAGTTCCGCAGTCGGGGCACTGTTCCAACGCGTGCTCCACCCGCTGGGTCGGCGTCATGCGGGTACGGGCGAAGCCGTGGGGACGAGGCTTGCGAGGCCCTTTGGGCTGAGCCGGTTTCCGCTCGGCTTTGGGCTGCAGACCGGGCATCCGACCCGAGCCGCTTGGCTTGGCCGGCCCCTCCAATTGGCCAATCCGTTTCTCCAACCGCTCGATGATCGCCTGTTGCCGGACGATAATGGCAATCAGGACATCCCGGTCGGCAGTCTTGAGGTCAATTTCCGTATCCATACCCACTATATGACACAACCACCACCGGCAGCGCAAGGCTCCCAGAACCCCTATCGGCCAATCCACCTCACCAACTCTGAACAGTTACCCAAACCCGTCATTCCAGCCCGAACCGTCATTCCTGTGCAGACAGAACTCCCCCTCTCCCTTGATGGGAGAGGGCTGGGTTGAGGGTAACCCCCCCGCTCATCTTGAGCCTGTCGAAGGCCCCCTCACCCTAACCCTCTCCCACCAGGGGAGAGGGGATTAAGTCCGTCCCCCTATCACCCACCCCACTCTGTCTCGCCACCCCGTACTCAATGCGTGGGTTGGCAATCCCGTCGCCGTAGCAATCGCATCGGGTTATAATTGCGTCGCTTGCAAACAGGAGGCATCACAATGACCCAACTAAATGTTACCGAAACCGAACGACTCTGGACTTACGCTGCGGTGCGGAAGGGACAGTCGGGGGGCGCTACGGAAGTAACCATTTCCGACGCCGACATTGCGGAGTATGCGGCTTGTGCCCAAAACCCCGACCCGCGCTACCGGATGCCGGCCGCCGGCGCTTCCCCCGCGCCGCTGCTGGCGATGCCCACCATGGCCCTGACCTATGCGCCGCTGCTGCGCGACGAGATCGCCGAGGCCAACGGGTTGGTGGCTCAGGAACGCTCTGCCACCGCCCGGCGCCAGACGCCCTTCGCCAAGTGCGAAATGCGGTGGTATCGACCGGTATTCGCCGGTGAGCGGATAACCGGCAATCGTCGGGTGCTCGAGAAGTACGAACGCCGTGGCAGCAAGTTTGTTACCTTCCGGGTGTCGGCCTTTGGCGAGTCGGGCGCCGTGGTCGCCAGCTACGACTACACCTGCATCTTCGAGTACGTCAGCGGACAACGCGCCGTCCCCGACGATGCCGCCGAGGTCAACATCGTGCCCGATACCGGCGCCGTCCCCGACGAATCCCGGTTTCTGACCTGGGACGATGCCCGGGTGGGTACGGTATTGCCTCGAACGCTGGCGACCGGCGAAACAACCGAGAATATCCTGCGCAAGAACGCCCAGCGACTGGCCGGCCGGCCGAGCCCCAGCAACATTCACACCGACGAAGAGTTTGCCCGGCAGAACATTTTTGGAGGCGCGGTGAATGCGGGCCCCGCCACGATGTCCTACGTTGACCGTTTCCTGGGCCTGAATTTCCCGCCCGAAGCGCTTTACAACGGCGGCAGCCTGCTGATGCGCGCCATCACCCCCTTCCGGGCCGGCGACGTGGTGACCTTCTCCGGCGAGGTAACCGGCGCGGGCGCAAATCTTTACGGCCAGCGCAAGGTGCAGTGCCGCATTCGCGGCGCCAACCAGCGTGATGAGCTGGTCTGCCTGTCCGATGCCACCCTGACGCTCCGCTAACCGACCATGAACGCACCGCACGATAACGCACCGCACGATGCCGCACCGCACGATAACGCACCGCACGATGCCGCACCGCACGATAACGCACCGCACGATGCCGCACCGCACGATAACGCACCGCACGACAACGCAGCGCACGATGCCGAGGTTGAAGGCAAGGTACGGGCGGCGCTGGCGGATTTGTCCATCGTCGATTGGGAGTGGATTGCCATTGACCCACGGTTTGGCGACACTGCGGATTTCTGCGCCGAGTATGGTTACGACCTGCTCCACAGCGCCAACACCATAGTGGTGGCCAGCAAGCGGGGCACATCCCGATACTCCGCGTGCATCGTGCGCGCCAGCGACCGGCTGGACGTGAACCGCAGCGTCCGCCGGCTGATGGGCGTCTCGCGGGCCTCCTTTGCCTCCCCCGACGAAACGCGCGACCTCACCGGTATGCTCATTGGCGGCGTAACGGCCTTTGCCCTGCCCGACGATTTGCCCATCTACGCCGACCAGCGCCTCCTGGATATGGACTACATCATCCTGGGCGCGGGCAGCCGCTCCGCCAAGCTCAAAATGCCGCCGCAGGAATTGTCCAAGCTGCCGAACCTGGAGTTCATAGAGGGGTTGTCGCAGTCGGCGAACTGATCCCGGCTACGCCGGTTCCGGCTGCAATGTTCACGGCTTCGTCCACGGTAAGCCCAGTTAAATCACGGCTCGTGTTGATAACAGTTAGGGAATCGGGCCGCGTGTGGGTCAAGTCCCAGGTACAAAGAGCCTGAATGGCAGCCTTGCGAATGCGAATCAGGGTGGTGAGGAGAGGAATGCGCCGCTGCCACTTCCTGAGACGCCGAAAGTTATAGTGCCAGCTATGTCTGCCCTGGGCTTGGGCCAACTCTTCAATTTCCCGTCGGAGGCGTTCCGACGTATCGTGAAGCAGGGGCCATAGATAGTAATCACCTGGGGAAAGCACGCCTTCCGGGGTAGTGGTGTAGATGGTTACGTCCGGGGCCATTGCGTCGTGGTCAAAGGCCACGAGAAGAACGCTGGCGTGTCCGGCCAGGAAGTGTTGTGCGGTGTCCACGTCGTAGGTGTGGACGGAGTCCAGTACGGGTCGCCCGTCCTGGCTCCTGACGCCGCGATTGGACTCATTCATTTCGCTGGACTCCCTGACTATCATCAAGCATTGCCGAGGTGGGCGATTCCCCTTCACTTAGCGGTTCCGGGCGCTGCCGGTTCCCGACTTGGCTACTCCCGCATAACAGCGGGAGGATGGGATTTGAACCCACGTATCACTACCCGATTGCGCTTCGCGAGGTTGGCCCACCCCGACGATACTTATTATACGACATACGACAATTAGCAACACCTGACTTTGGCTCACGCGTACCGACGTTGCTATTGCGAGCGTAGCGTGGCAATCTCGCCCACTCTCCCTTGATGGGAGAGGGTAGGGGTGAGGGTGAAAATACGCGCTGACCACCTTCCGCTCACGGTGAGCCTGTCGAAGGTCCCCCTCATCCTACATACCGGCCGCAAACCCGCTATAATGGCAGCGATTTGTCGATACCCAATGCTTCGCCGGGTTGGCGGGCCGGAGGAATTATGCCCATCATACAGCGTCCTTATGTTCCCCCCGAAGACAAGCCCCCTCAGGAGCAAGCGTTCCTTAATCCGGGCGATGTGAAGCCCCTCAACGTCAACGTTGCCGCTGCTCCCGCGCCGGCGGAGGCGCCCGGCGCCCTGGACCCGATTACGTTCTATTGCGACTCGTTCCACGTTTTCAGCAGCCTGTACTCGGCGGTGCTGTTCTTCGGTGAGCAACTGGAAGAACGTGAACCAATCCTCAGGGCTCGCATCAAGGTTAGCCCCCAGATGTTGAAGGCCATTGCCGTGCTGACCAGCAAGCACGTGCGCGAATATGAGGAAGCGGTCGGCCCCATTACGCTGCCCGAACAGGTGTATGCCGCCTGGGAAATCGGCCAGGATGAACACGAGCACTAGGCAAGGTCGGGAAGTGTCATGACCACCCCTGAAAACCATGGCCCTGAAAACTATGGCGAGGAAGGCGACTCGGTTGTAGGTCTGCGGCCCGAGGGCGATCCGGGCGGCGAAGGACAGCCGCTGGGGGAAGACGTTTCGCTGCCCGTTACCGTCGTCCCCAACGGCAATACCACCGAAGTTCCCGAATGGGACTGGAAGTTTACCTCGGCCAGTCAGCCCAACGCCGCCGTGTTCCACATTAACCACAGCGATGTTACTCGCGCATTCGCCAGCGTGTTGACTGCTGACGACAGCCCGCCGGAAGCCCTCTTCGTCGTCAGCCGTGAGATTCCCATTGTCATCATCGACAGCCTGGACAAGTATTGGGCCGGCGAGTCCCGGCACGCGTTGCCGCTGAACGGACTGCGGGTGCCGGTCGAAGGCGATACCATCGCCGAGGCGAAATCCAAGCTGGCCGGCGACCTGTCAGCCCAGATCCGGCTGCTGCTGCTGCTAACCGCCGGCGGCACCGAACTGGCCCCTCAGCTCAAGGCCAACATGGTGATGCTGGGCCGATTCCTGTCGCCGCGGCAATCGGGTTAGCCGCGTTCGGTGGCGCCAGGCTGGCCGACCAGACGGCCCAGGATGGTGGCCCAGTTGCGCTGCTTGGCTTGCGCCGGTTCCGCCTCGGTAGGCTCGCCGACTACGACCACCGTTCTGGCGATGTGGTCGTACACGGAACGACGGCGGGAGCGGTCAATCAGCACGGTAACGATTGACAAGATGTCCAGGGTATAGGGTATCAAGAAGTAGCCCTTGCCGAGGAAGTAGAAAGCGGAAACGTTGGCAATCTGCAGCAGGCTCCGCACCGCCTTCTGCCAGGGTCGCATCCGGCGTCCGGTTTGGTGGTGGACGATATGAGCGTTGACCACCATGTGCCCCAGGGAGCGACTGTAGGTGAAATAGAACACGGCGTACATACCGTGAGCCATGATATTGGGTATGCCCTGGTCAACCGGCGGGACGTTGATGTCCAGGCCGGCGCTAAACCCGGTGACGTAGCGCAGTATATGCCACAAGTTCAGGTCGAAGCCGGGACCGGTGATGAAAAGGAAAGTCGTCCGCAGTATCGTATAGACTAGGCTGGATGGAATCATACCGTAGAAAGCGGAGATACTACGTTCTCCGATGGTGAGTGGGCGGAGGCCGGGCGAAGGTGCAGGCACGATCAGGCGGTCGCGAGCATCTCCTGCACCGTGGCCACCACGGCGTCCATGGTAACCATTTCGGCGTCGGCATCAGTGCGGCGGCGCACTTCCACCATGCCCTGGCGCAGATTGCGCGGGCTCACCACCAGGCGCACCGGCAGCCCGATCAGGTCGGCGTCGTTGAATTTCACGCCGGCGGCAGCATCCTCCCGGTCGTCGAACAGCGTCTCAACGCCGCCCGCCCAGAGCCGGTCATACAGCTCACCCGCCGCCGCCGCCACGCTTTCGTCTGACATATTCAGTCCCACCAGGTAAACCTGATAGGGCGCGATGGGCACCGGGAAAACGATGCCGTTGTCATCGTGATTCTGCTCGATGGCGGCGGCGAGGACACGGCTGACCCCGATGCCGTAACACCCCATGACGATGGGCGCCTGCTGCCCGTGCTGATCCAGGTAATTGGCTCCCAATGCCTCGCTGAAGAAGGTGCCCAGCTTGAAGATGTGGCCCACCTCAATGCCGCGCGTGGATTCCAGCTCCGCGCCGCACTGTGTGCAAAGATGGCCCGGTTGGGCGAGGGCAATGTCGGTAATCAGGTCAGCACCGAAGTCCCGGGGATAGTTGGCGTTCCGGTAGTGGGTGTCGGGTTGGTTGGCGCCAACCACGAAATTGCCGCCGTTCTGTATGGACGGGTCGGCGATGCGCTTGATGCTGGTGATGCCAATGGCGGATGCGGAGCCGGCGACCAGTCCAGCACCGGCCACCTCATCGTCGTCGGCCAGGCGCAGATCGTTGCAGTGCAGGGCGTTCTTCAGCTTGACCTCGTTCACATCCAGGTCGCCGCGGATGGTTACGAAAACCACCTCGCCGTCGGCCTGGTAGAACACGGCCTTGAGCGTTTGCGATTCGAGCACACCGAGCAACTCGGCCAGCCCGGCGATGGTCTTGATACCGGGCGTACTGACCGGTTCCAGCGGCAGCAGGGCCGGAGTTTCCTGAGCCGGATAGACCCCGGCGGCCTTCTCGGCGTTGGCGGTGTAACCGCAGCCGGGGCACGTGATGACGGTGTCCTCGCCGGTATCGGTGGGCAGCAGAAACTCGTGGGAATCCTTGCCGCCAATGGCTCCGGAATCCGCCTCGGCCATCAGGACGGGCACGCTGCACCGACGGAAAACGTTGCGGTATGCCTGCGCCATCGCCTGATAAGACACGTCCAGCCCATCCTCGTCGGCGTCAAAAGAGTAGGCATCCTTCATGGTGAATTCGCGGACGCGCACCAGGCCAGCGCGGGGTCTGGGTTCGTCGCGAAACTTGGTCTGCATCTGGTACAGGATGACCGGCAGATCGCGGTAGCTCTGGACATTACCCTTGACTACGTTGGTAATTACCTCTTCGTGGGTGGGCGCAATGACCATGGGCCGTCCGCGGCGGTCTTCCAGCGTAAAGAGGTTGTCGCCAAAGGCAGCGGCCCGGTTGGTCTGCTCCCACAATTCCCGGGGTTGCAGACTCGGCAAGCGCAGTTCCTGACTGCCGGCGGCGTCCATCTCCTCGCGGATAATCTGCTCGATTTTGAGCAGGGAGCGCCACGCCAGCGGCAGGTAAGCGTAGACGCCGGCGGCCACCTGCTGGATCAGGCCGGCCCTCAGCATCAACCGATGGCTGGCCGTTTCAGCCTCCGGCGGATCGTCGCGCAGGGTGCGGGTAACCAGTTTGGAGATACGCATTATGGTAGGGTTCCTTCAGTTGACCAAGGGTTGATGACTTCAATGCCGCTGTCGGTGAAATCGTCGGTGTTTCGGGTGGCTACTGCCATGCTCTGTGATAGCGCAATCGCCGCAATTTGAGCGTCGGGATGCTCGATACGCCGCCCGATGGCGCGACGGTGGGAGCGTATATCGGCGTAGGCGCGGGCGGCGGCGCTGTCAAAGGGCAAGATGCGATTTTCGAAATACACGCGGAGCATATAGTCGGTTCTCAATACCTGCCTGTTGCGCCGGCGTCCGGCCGGCATAATAGCCAGACCGTAGCGCATTTCCGCTTCGGTTATGGCAGTGGTGAACGTCTCTCCGGGAATCTGGCTACGCCACCAGGCCAAGACCGCCGGATGGGGCCGTTCCCGGTTAAGTTCCGACGTGACGTTAGTGTCCAGGATCGTCGGCATCGTCATCCGCAAATATGAACTGTATCGGTTCTCCCGAACTTCGCGGTGGATGCACTACCTCCACAATGCCGAGGTCTTTGAACAGCTCGTGGATAGCGGCTCCCAAGTCCTTGGGCTGTGGCAGCGCCCCCGGCTTGTCCAGCGCAAAGCACAGGATGTTCAGCGCTTCCTCCTCGATGGAGCAGTCGTTGCCAACGGCGCGGGAGCGCAGGCGCACCGCCGTTTCCTCGTCCAGGTCATCCAAGTTTATGCTGGCCATCGCACCACCTCCGTCCGCAACGTCGCCCCATTTTAGCACGGCGGCGGCGGTTATTTGGGGTGGCGTTGTCGCCAATCGGCCAGCCGCAACATCAATCGGTGGCTGGCCGTTTCGGCCTCCGGGGTATCGTCGCGAAGAATGCGGGTAAGCAGTTTGGAGATGCGCATTACAACATCCGGAATTGAAGGGAATTGGCATGATCGTTCCCTTGAATCGAAAAGGAGTCTTGATGATTCTGGATAGGCTTTAACCATTCTAGTAGTAAATCTGCCAGCGCCGGTTCCGGAACATTGCCAAGTTCTTTTGGTTCCAGCTTGTGTAGCCCACCGCCATACACTCTGCCCTCGTCGAGCATAGTTTGCGGACATATCCGGTTCAAGATCTCCCAAACCTGACGTTCCAGAGCCGGGTTTTCCTGTAAAGCTCGGGCGAGGGAATTTTTGGGATACAGCATTAAATAAACATTAGGTGCCGTTGCCTGCGAATGGTTAAAGATGAATCGGAATGGGCGTCCGTTTTTCTGATCGCTCCGACCGAGATAGGTGCATAGGAACGGCGCTGGTGGGCGCTTCTCCTGAGTATACCAAATTGCTCGATGTCGGCAGAGATACCGTTGGTCTATGCTCTGCAATCTCCCTTCTTCGAGATAGGCCCACAGTGACGGGTATTGCTGCTTAATATCGCTTTCCATCAACTGACAATCGAGCAAGAACAAGCGTCGCTCCAAAAGAGGGTTCCCCAGATTGTCCGCCATCACCTCGCTTTCCGGTAAATAGCGCGGGCTAGGCAATATTGGACGGAACGCTGCCATTGGCAAGCCACGCTGCCTAATTTCCTCCTCCGACAGGATAAAAAAACGGTTATTGCCGGTCGCTATGCCTCGTTTAATTTGGAAGAAATCCTTTAGAACAGGGGCAGTAGCACGTTTGTGGTTTTCCCTTGTTGGATACGGTGTCCATTTTGATGATTGGCGAAGTGTTTCCACTGGCACATGGCGGTCAAGTTTTGGTTGTTGCAGCGACCCGCCATAGGTAAATCTCACGCTGTGATTGGGCGACGGTTTTTCTTTGCGGAACCAGACTACAGCCGACGATACCAGCGCGTCGTTGAACTGCACATCATTTGGGTCAAACCGATGAATGTGGAGTAAAGTAACTTCGTCAAGGAGATAGCTCTTCACCGCGGCGCCATAGTTGACATCCATAAACTCGCTTGGAATCAGCCATCCTGCCAATGCGCCGTCTGCCATCCACGTATGGCACAGCCCAATGAAATAGCAATATAACCCGGCCAGTCCGTTGATTTCTACTTTGCCGGCGTTTCTGGCCCGAACTTTCATTCGCCGCTTTTCTGAGCCATCCATGTGGTGATGTCTGACATAAGGCGGATTGCAGATTAGGAGGTTGAATTTCTCGGACTCTGCCGGTGGGTCAGCCCGCGTAAAGTCTTCAACACGAACGTCCAAGCCAAATTCTCGCCACAACTCCGCAGCGGGTGTGCCGTAGTGGGCGTCGATTTCATAACCAACGGCGCGCTTGATACGAATTTTCGGAAACGTAGTCAACAGTGCGGAGTAGAAAGCGCCGGTTCCTATGGCCGGGTCTATAAATCTAACTTGAGAGCGCTTTCCCAACTGGACATTTGCATATCCAAGTATCTCAATGGCAAGTGCGGTTGGCGTTGCGAATTGACCCATGCGATTCCGTTCCGCCGGGGTTTTGGCGGAGTCCAACTGAGTCTGAATCTCTAATCGGGACTCTTCCATTTCAGGCAAGCCAGCTATCATTTTCTACAACCGGAACTTAGCGAGGTCGTCAATGCGGTGCTCCCACACCCAATCGATTCCTTCCGCTGCCTCGTAACCGAGATACCCACTGTCGAAATACCCGCACAGGAAGAGTATAAATTGCACTCTGCTTCCGTAGGTATTACGTAACTGGTTCACCTTGGTTGCCTCTTCTTTGCGGCGCTTATTTACGTTGGCGAAATCGCCTGCTGACTTAGCCTCAACAAGCAACGGCAGTCTTCTTCTGCCGGTATTCTGCGGCATAATAACAGCGTCAATAGGGATATTCACATCCCTATCTGTATTGGGCTGTTTTGCCGGCATATTTAGGCGAAAAGCGAAAGTCCCTGGCTGCATCGTGTCATATCTCGTGCCTTCGCCTGCTGGCAATTCCGTGTAGCCTCTGTTGGTCAACCAAGTTCGGATCGCATCAAGTTGGCGACGCTCTTGTGCGTTACGAATGATTGGGTTAGCGACGGCGCCACATAGACGGTCAGCCACAATGGTCGCCGCCCGGTACAGCTCTAGGTCAGATGGGTCATCCTGACGTTCCAACCAAACGAATATATCAGGGTCTGCCATTTTCCTGATGGTTTCTCCGATTTTCAGGAGGTTGCTGTCTAAATCTTGGCTGGACATCTTCGACGGCAACTCACCCTGCTTTTCCATAACTTTGACCAAGTTGGGACGGACGCCGGCAAGCCCAATTAATCGATCCGTCGCAAGTGGAGGACAAGTGCACATCCGCAATGTCGGCAGTACGTTAGGAGTGGCTTTTAGCAAATCTACGCCGATATTAGTCAGGTTACTGGTCTGGTTCAACGTCGTTCTTACGTCATCCGTAGTCTGCACTCGAATTGTGCGGTAAGTCTCAGGCGCAAATCGGATGAACCAGTCGTTGTACATATCCACTGAACGAGCGATGTCATTTTTCCAGCGTTTGGGTTTGTTACTGTTGACCGGCATAATTTACCCCCCAGTTCATCACTCCATCGCATCCACGCCCGTCATCCCCAGGCGGAACTGGCCGATATTGTCGTAGGCGCTGGCGTTGACCATGAAGTGCTGGCGGCAGCGTTGACGTCCCTCACATCGCATTGAAGGCTGCGGTCGTTGCGCTATCGGTTGGTCCCGTTATCGTGATGGGTAATGTATTCCCGGAGCGCCTGGTTGATGCGAAACTGATAGCCGCGCTCGCCTTTGGCGCGGTTCCTGAACCAGGCAACTATGTCGGCGTCCAGCCTGATGTGGACTGCCGTTTTGGTGGGCTCTTGCTGCTTGCCTCTGCTTCGCCGGTATCGCTCCAGGATATGGGGCACGGCTTCGTGAGATGGTTTGGCGCTGCTGAACCATTCATCGCTCAGCTCGAACGTATCCGGGTCGTCCGCGATTCCGGCGTTGATAGCGGCATCCTCTTCCGGACTTGGGATTGCGATTTCAGTTTTCTTGTTCAACATAGCTGACGGCCTGCCGCGCGTTGGCTTTCCTGAGACTGATGATGCGGATATTCTGCTCCCGCTCCGTCCCGACCACGTGATGCCGGCGATTGTCGATCATCCCCAGCGTTGACCAGCGTGTCTCACCATCCCGATTGCTGGCTTGATGTATCGCAGTTTCCCAATTGAAATATTCCATTGAGGCGAAGTCAACACCGCGATCCAAGAGTGTCTCAGCTCGTTTAGCCTCGTCCCATTCGTACTGCATATCACTTGGCAATATAAATTGTAGCCACAATAAATGATGACAGCAAGGGCAATGCGTCGTATGGCGGCTGCTACCCCATCGCGTTAACGCCCGTCATCCCCAGCCGGAACTGTCCCAGGTTGTCGTAGGCGCTGGTGTTGACCATGAAGTGCTGGGCGGCGGCGTTCACGTCCCTCAGACACCGCTGCAGCACCCGGTCGTTGTAGATGGCGTTGCCACCCCCGTAGCGAAACGCCGTCGTCACCACCTGGCAGGCCACATCGGTAGCGTAGGCGCAGGCCCCGCGCAGCCGCAGCTGGCGTTCCAGATCGGGCCGCTCCTGACGCTGGCAGAACTCCCAGGCGTCTTCGAGAGCTTCGCGACACAGCGCGCGTGCCGCCCGCAGTTGCTGGTCGCATTTGCCCAGGTCGTGTTGCAACGCGCCGCGCTGGGCGATGGGATCGGTCAGATAGCCGCGTTGGTAAGAACCGGCCTGTAGCGCGATTTCGTCCAGCGCGCGGCGGGCTATCCCCAGGGCGAAGGCGGCGTGGTCGGTCGTCACGAAGCCAGGCCGGCCCAGCCAGAACAGCGCCACGCCGCGGGTCGGCGCTGATCAGGTTGAAGGCGAAGTCCTGCGGCAAGAAGTGATCGTTCAGCACAAAATCCCGGCTGCCCGTGCCTTTCAGTCCCATCACCTGCCAGTTGTCGATAAACTGCACGTCAGCAATACGCACTGCCATCACCATGTGCTCCGGCCCGGGCGCGCCGTCCCGCACGATGCGAAAGCCAGCCGACATCCAGGATGAATGACCCGAACCGCTGGCGAATGGCCACCGTCCGCTGACGCGCCAACCGCCATCCACGGGGGTGGCCAAACCGCGGGGGATGACCGAGCCGGAGGAGATGGGCATTCGTCCGTCGGCGAAGATCCGGTCAACGGCGGTGTCCGGCAGAAACGCGCCCTTCCAGGCGGTGCTGGTGCTGTTGATGAAGGTGCACCAGCCGGCCGAAGGGTTGATGTAGCTAATCTCGTCGATGAGTTCCAGGTAGAGCAGCGGGTCAACCTCCGGGCCGCCCAGTTCTAGCGGCGCCTTCAGCGACAGCAAACCTTCCTGATACAGCGCCACCACCGACGGCCAGGCCAGTGTCCCGCTGGCGTCGCTGGCCTCAGCGTCGGCTTCCAGGATGGGCCGGATCCGGGCGATGGCCTCCAGCAAATGGCGGCGCAGCGCCTCGCGTTCCGCAGGCAGCGTCGGTATGCCGGCGTCCTCCAGGGCGGAAACGTCGTAGGGTTGAATGGTGGCGGCGGACATACAATGTTCCCGAACCACCGTCAGGCGGTGGCTTTATTCCGTTTCAATTCGTCGATTTCGTCCTCATCAAGGCCGAATCCACCCCGCAGTATCCGCAGGGCAATTCGACGATCCTCGTCGTTGCCTTCCAGTAGTTCAATCGCGGATTCACGCATGAGGCGGGCATATTCAGGGTCTCGTTGTATGCGTGCCCGGGTAGCGTCATCGTTTCTGATCAGCGCCATAACACCGCTCCTAATGTGTAATGTTCACGGATGCGGGTTCGTATATCGCCGGAATCTATCAAGCGCTTGCTGGCGTATTCTCAATCTCCTCCATCAGGGCGGTCAGCATCTCGGCTTCCGGAACCACGCGTACCTTTTCGCCCTTGCGGAAAATGATGGCCCGACCGGCGCCGGCGGCGATTCCTACGTCGGCGTCTTTGGCCTCACCGGGGCCGTTGACCTCGCAGCCCATCACGGCCACCTTGATTTTCTTGTCGCTCTGCTTGACCAGTGCGTCCACATCGTTGGCCAGCTTCACCACATCCACGTCGGCGCGGCCGCAACTGGGACAGGCCACCAGCGTCGTGCCCTTGTTGCGCAGATTCAGCGACTTCAGAATCTCGTAGCCGGCGGTAACCTCTTCCACGCTGTCGCCGCTCAGGGACACCCGGATGGTGTCGCCGATGCCCTCGTAAAGCAGCACGCCCAGGCCAACCGCCGTGCGGATGGAGCCGGACTGCACGGTGCCGGCCTCGGTGATGCCCAGGTGCAGCGGGTAGGGCACCATCTCACCCAGGCGGCGGTAAGCTTCAACGGTAGTTGGCACGTCGAAGGCCTTCATGGAAATCTTGATCTGGTCGAAATCCTGCTGCTCCAGCAGACTGATTTCCCACAGGGCGGTGGCCACCATGTGGTCAACCACGCTGTAGTCGCCGGATTGCGCTTCGCCGGCCTTGGGCAGACGGTTCACCAGGTCCATGTGACGGGAGAAGCCGCGGGTGCGTCCGATGCCGCCCACCGGAGGCAGGCTGCCGAAGTTGACGCCGATGCGGATGGGGATGTTGCGCTGCTGGGCCGACTGCACCACCTCGCGCACCTGGTCTTCGTTGCGCAGGTTGCCGGGGTTGAGTCGCAGGCAGTCCACCCCGCCGGCAGCGCACTCCAGGGCCAGCTGGTAGTGGAAATGGATGTCGGCGATGAGCGGAATGTGAATCTGCTTTTTGATCTCCGCCATCGCCTGGGCGGCCTCCATATCGGGCACCGCCGAGCGGATAATCTCGCAACCCGCCTCTTCCAGCTCGTGGATTTGCCGCACCGTGGCCTTCACGTCGCGGGTGTCGGTTTTGGTCATGGACTGGACGGTAACATCGGAGTTGCCGCCCACCTTCACGCCGCCCACGTACACCGGTTTGGTAACTCGCCGTTTCGTCATGGTCATCATCAACACCGCCGCTGGTTTGGGTAATGGGGGTGGGTAGCCTTTTGATGGGTGATGATACACGACGGGGACGGGGGTTGCCACCGGTGGGGGTGGTGGGTCAGGGCAACCGCATTCTAATTGGAGAGGATGGAGAGCAGGTAGTCATTGTCCCAGCCGGCCAGTTTGCGCTTGGCCCTGATGGAGATTTTGGAGGTCCGGTCTTGCCGCAGGAGGTTAAGGGATATGTGCCGGATTATCGCCAGGTTTGCCGGAGCGTTTCCGGTCCTCACTCTGCTTGCGTCCTCTCGGAAGGACCCGTCCAACACCCAATGAACGGAATTCTCGATGCCCCAATGACTGCGGGTTGCCTGGAGCAGTCTGCTGGCATCCGACTCCAAGCTAGAGATGTAGTACCGGGATTCCACCGACACCCGGTCTCCCTCCCGCCGCTCCGCCAGCACCATCCCGATGCTGCTTAGCCCGGGCCATTCTTTTCCGAACCTAGACTTTGTACAAAAGCTAGATAAATTATAAGAACAGGGTAAGCTCGACCAAATCACCACCAGAGGTCGAGTATGCCTACCCTGCCCGCAGTCATAGTAACCCTGCTGCTGCCCTTTGAGCGCCGGTTTGACCCCAGGACCTGGCGCAAAGCCCAACTCCTGGCCATGGGAGCGATCCGGTCTCCCGGCAAACGCACCGTGTCCTCCGCCCTCAACATCCTGGGGATTGGGCAGCACGGCGACTTCGCCGTCTATCACCACGTGCTCAACCGTGCCCGATGGTCGCCGCTGCAACTGAGCCGGGCGCTGTTGCTCCTGGTGGCCGGGCGCCTTGGTTCGTCCGCCGAGCCGTTGGTGTTCGGCATTGACGAGACGGTGGAACGACGCTGGGGCCGGAAGATTGCGGCCCAGGGACGGTATCGGGATCCGGTGCGGTCCAAGGACGACCAGGTGGTGATGACCCCCGGATTGCAATGGGTGAGCCTGCTGTTGCTGACGCGTATCGGATGGGCGGGTCGACACTGGGCGCTGCCGTTTTTGACCGCGCTGGTGGTGTCGGCCCGCTACGACCGGCGCAAAGGTCGCCGGCACCAGACGGTCACCGACTACGCCCAGCAGATGCTGGTCTGCCGGCGCCGGTGGCTGCCGGACCGGGACCTGGTGGTGGTGGCCGATGGCGGCTACGCCAAGCGCGAGTTCCTGCGGCATTGCCAGAGTATGTCGAAGCCCGTTGTCGTCGTCACCAAACTGCGCGTAACTGTTCAGACTTGCGGGGATCTACGGGCCTTCCGGCCTCTCGCAGAGGGGCAGCCAAGCACGGAATTTGCTTTGCAAGCCGACCCCGTCCCCTCAAACGTGAACAGTTACAACTGCGCAAGGACGCGTCCCGGTACCAGCCCGCGCCACCGCGGCGGCCCGGCCAGATCGGGCGGCCCCGGGTGGTCGGCGCGCGATTGCCCAGTCCCACGGCGGCGCTGGACGATCCCGCTACACAATGGATTCCCTACCGCGCCACCGGTTCCGACGGCAGTACCACCATGGTCGAGCTCGCTTCGGGCGTAGCGCTGTGGTACCACGGCGGGCCGCCGCGCCTTCCCATACGTTGGGTCGTCATCAGATACCTGGCGGAGCGCCGCGGGCCCTATGCTTTGCTATGCACCGACACCGAGGCGGAACCCCTGCGGATATTGCAGTGGTATCTGCTGCGGTGGCAGGTCGAGGTGACCCCGTATCAAGTACGGGGCAGGCTCTTTGAGGAGCTGCGGGCTCACCTGGGCCTGGAAACCCAGCGCCAGTGGTCGGAACGAGCCATCGCCCGAACCACCCCGCGCTCTTTGGCCTGTTCAGCGTGGTGACGCTGGCAGCGGATATCCTGATCGAACAGCGTGGCGGCATGGCGCCGCGCACCGCGGCGTGGTATGACAAAACCAGCCCTTCCTTCGCCGACGCCATCGCCCTGGTCAGACGACACCTCTGGGTGCAGCAGGGAACTTTTATGCCGTCCGAGCGTGAGCACGAATCGATAAAAGTCCCGCGCCTCTTGTACCACAGGATGCTCGACACGCTAGCCTATGCCGCTTGATTGTACAAAGCCGAGAGCGCGAGCACGAATCGATAAAAGTCCCGCGCCTCTTGTACCACAGGATGCTCGACTCTCTCGCCTATGCCGCTTGATTGTACAAAGCCGAGCCGGAAGTGCAGGGTGGGAAACAGCTGCTCACGGAAGCGGTAGCGGGCGAAGGCTCCCGGCTTGCGCACCAGGGAGCCGATGACGTGGCGGTAATTGACGTTGGCTTCACCCTCGCCACGCACCCGCTCCATGCGTTCCACCAGGTGGCCCTTGTAGTACACTTCCACCCAGTCGGCGTACAGACGGATCTGCACCTCCTTGCCGATGAGGCGGGAGGGAACGCTGTAGCTATGTCCCGCTACCTGGATGGTGCACCACCGGCGCACCTTGGACTGGTAGTTGGCGTATTCCGGCACCGGGGCTGGGGGCAGGGGTCCCAGGCAAGACATTTCCTGCTCCAGCTTCCCCTCTGCCAGGCGATTGCGTCGCTCCACCATCTGCCGGACGAAGCTGGCGTAGTCGTCGACAGTGTCAAAATCGCGGCTGCCCCGCAGGATGAGTGCCTGGTCGATGGCGTCCTTGAGCCGGTAGTGAGCGTGCTCGGCGACGCCGTTTTCATGGCTCTGGCCGCGATTGATGCGAGTGGAGCGGAGGCCGTAGTGGTCCAGCAGGGCAGCGTAATTGTCGTTCAGCGCCCTGCCGCGGCTGCTGCGCAATTCGTGGGTGGCCGCCGAGGTATTGTCGCTGCGCACCACCTCTGGAACGCCGCCCAGAGTCCAGAGGGCATTCTGCAACCCATTTTGCAATGCCAGGAAGGTCTCGCCGGCGGCGACCTCGGCGTAACGCCAGCCAGAGTGGCTGAGGATCAGCTGGAACAGCAGGTGGGGGTAGGACTGGCCGGCGATGGTCACCCTGAGTTCCCCGCAGTGGGTGAAGTCGAACTGGGCCTCCCGTCCCGGTGGATGCTCCTGGGGGAAGTACACCTCCTGATCCGGACCGTGCAGCGCCCGCCAATCCTGTAATCGTCGTTGCAGGGTGCGCAGCTGGGCGGCGCTGAACCGCCCGGGATGCTGCTCGGCCAGCCAGTCGATAATTGTCGTTGCCTTCAGCTTGCCCGTCGGATCATTCCGCAGCAGCGGCTCAATCTCATCCTCCCACACCCCGTCGAAGGGGTCGGGCCTGGTGCGCCACCGATGCTCCGGTTTCGTCTGCGACGGCAATGGCCCACTCTGCCACTTGCGCGCTGAACGCACGCTCATCCCAGCCTTGGCCGCTGCCGTTTCCTGTGTCTTGCCTTCCATACGTTTCTGCCTCAAAAGCCCAACTTGTCGGTCTGTAATCAACGGTACCTCCGTACCGAATGATTACCCCATATCGACCGGCAAAAATAGTCGACGTTACCGGCAGGACTAATTGTCGTCTATCACCCGGCAATTCGTCGTAGCGTTCCAGCCCCGTCCGCCATAGCTCCCGGAATACCCCAGCGGCCACCCATTCCTGGAAGCGCAATGAGCGGTGGAGCCGGAGCAAATGCCCGTGGCGTCCAACGTCTTCCACTGGCAGCCGGTACGCAGCACGTAGCCTATGCCATTGGCGCAAGTCCGGCCGGGCGCTCGGGACCGGCCGCCGCCCAGAGGATGGGTATTCACCCATTGGGGAATCAGCGGGGCCAGCGCCGCCCACAGCTCATCGGATACCTGAAAGGAGCCGGTGGTGGGGTTGGCCGGTGTGGCCGGGCCAGCGCGCTGGGGTCGCGGTGGCTTGGGTTCTGGCGCTTTGGTCATTCCCCAAGATTAGCCTCAACCGCCAGCCCTTGCCTTTCCTACTCATGCGGATTTGCACTTGTTTTTAGGATAGGCTCTTAGAACCTGTCTACGATCTCTGAAATAGGTTAAGCTGAGACTATTATCAGGGGAGGGGTAATCATGTCTCATTCCTATCCCAGCGACATCAGCCGGGAGCAATTCGCCCGGATTCTGCCGACGTTGGAGTCGGCCCGACGCCGGACCAAGCCCCGCACCGTGGACTTGTATGACGTTTTCTGCGGCGTGCTGTACCTCTTGAAAAGCGGGTGCCAGTGGCGAATGCTGCCCGCGGACTTCCCCAATTGGCGTACTTGCTACAAGTATTTCCGGCAATGGAGCGAGCGGCCTGGCCCGGGTCAGGATTCCATTCTGGAGCAAGTCCTAAAAAAAATCGGTTGGCGCGGCCCGACAAAGCAATGGACGGAAAGAGCAGACCAGCTTCTGTATCGTGGACTCCCAGAGCGTCAAGAACACGGACACCGCTGGGCACAAGGGCTATGACGCAGGCAAGAAGGTGTCGGGAATCAAGCGTCATATCGCGGTGGACACGCAAGGATTGCCCCATGCGATACACGTGACTACCGCCGACGTTACCGACCGGGCCGGGGCTTTGGCGATGTTTGACCGGCGCCGAGACGGCCTCAGTCAAGTGCAGAACGTGCTGGTGGACGGGGGTTACACCGGAAAGCCCTTTGCCACTGCGGTGCAAGGCCTGTTGGGAGCCGCGGTGGAAGTGGTGAAACGCAACGAACTGCACACCTTCGTGGTGCTTCCAAAGCGATGGGTGGTGGAGCGGTCTTTCGCCTGGCTGGAAAAGTGCCGCCGACTCTGGAAGAACTGCGAAAGGAAGCTCAATACCAGCCTGCAAATGGTGGTGCTTGCCTTCACGGTGCTAATCCTAAAAAGATTGTAAACAGGCTCTTAGGTTCTGTTGACATTTCACCGTAGCCAGATGAGAGCGGCGGTGAAGTGCAGGAAGCCCAGGTATCTGGTGTCCAGCTTCTCAAACCGGGAGAAGATCCGGCGATAGTGCTTGATCTTGTTGATGAAGCATTCCACCAGATGACGCTCCCGGTACAGATGCCGGTCATAGTCGGCGGGTGCCTTGCGGTTCGAGCGGGGCGGAATGACCGGCATCATACCCAGTTCCAGGATGTGTCGGCGGAACTCCTGGGCATCGTACCCTTTGTCGGCCAGTACGTGCTCGCCAGCATAACCGGCGATCAACTCCTCCGCCTGGGGTGATGTCGTGCTGTTGTCCTCCGGTCAGTATGAATCGCAAGGGGTTGCCCAAGCCGTCCACGCTCACGTGAATCTTGGTGCTGAACCCGCCGCGGCTCCGGCCCAGGGCCTGGGCCGCCTGGCCACCCTTTTTGGGGGAGCTCCCGCCGCGCAAGGGTGCGCCCGGACCACCGTGCTGTCAATGATCAGGTATTCCAGATCCGCGTCGTCGCAGAAATGTTGATGCATTTGGGCCCAGACGCCTTGGTCAGTCCAACGGGCGAATCGTTTATAGACGCTGTTCCAGTTCCCGTATTCGGCTGGCAGCAGTCGCCATTGGGCCCCAGAGCGGTTAATCCATAAGACGGCCTCGACAAAACGCCGGCAATCCGCTTCCTGGCCAACGTACACGCCAGTGCAACCACGCAAGAAATCGAGCATCCTGGCCCACTGTTCTGGTGATAATCTGATGTTTGACATACAGCCATTATAATGAAATGTCAACAGAACCTAGTAACTATCTCAAATTGGGGTTCTAAATTGTAGTTAATGGGAGAGGATTGTCGCCAGGATTATTCCAAGAGATGGGTGGAGGTGAATGGTGGTGGAAGGGAAACCGCTACCTGCTATTTGGGATGTTCCGGACGACCTTTGGGCGCGAATCGAACCGGTGATATTGCAGCTTGACCCACCCAAAGCCAGAGGGCGCAAACGGACGGACCAGCGGAAGATGCTGGAAGGCATTATCTTTCGGATGCGCAGCGGCTGCCAGTGGAACCACTGGCCCAGGGAGCTGGGGGATGACAGCACCATCCACCGGACCTTCCAACGGACCTTCCAACGCTGGGTGGGGTGTGGGGTGCTGGCGGGCATCTGGGCTGCCCTAATCGAGGAATGCCAGGAGTTGGGCGGGGTGGACTGGGAATGGCAGTCCGCCGATTGCTCCATGGGTAAAGCCCGGTTTGGGGGGGCGCCATTGGACGCAACCCCACCGACCGGGGCAAAGCTGGGAGCAAGAAGAGCATCCTGGTGGACGCAGCCGGCGGGTCCCTGAGCGTGGTGGTGGCCGGAGCTAATGTCCACGATACGAAACTCCTTAGCCCCAATCCACCGACAAGATAAGTGTGGCGGCGGGTTGAATGGGTAAGAAAGTGCTCCTGTGCATCTGGGATAATGGTTTTCGAGACAGAAAAACAACTCCAGACCAGGAGCGCCCAATAGATGCTACCACGCAAGATGCTACCACGCAGTTACCCCGACGGCATCCACATCGCCTTCGACGACCACCGCCTGGTCAACAATGCCGGGCTGATCCTTCCGGTGACCCTGGCCCAGCGCCTGGGTCTGCCCCAACTGGTCCAGCAGCGCCTCGACCTGGGCGACGCGCCAGGTCGGGCGAACCCGGGCGACCAGATGATGACCCTGGTGGCGTCTGCGCTGGCTGGGGGCGACTGCATTGACGACGCCGACGTGTTGCGCACTGGGGGAACCGCCTGCACCCTGGGCGGCACGGCCAAGGCGCCATCCACCCTGGGGACCTTCCTGCGCAGCTTCCGGTGGGGCCACGTCCGCCAACTGGATCGGGTCAGCCGGGAGCTGCTGGCTGGGGCCTGGGCGGCTGGGGCCGGACCCGGCGACGGGCCGTTGACCATCGACCTGGACTCCACCAGCTGCGAAACCTATGGTCTGGCCAAGGAGGGTGCCCGCCACCACAGCTACACCGGCCAGCGAGGCTATCACCCGCTGCTGGCCCAAGCCTGGACTACTGGTGCCGGCACCGGCGACGTGCTGATGTCTCGGCTGCGTGAGGGCCGCGCCAACACCGCTCGGGGCGCCGCCCACTTCCTGCGTGAGACGGTGGGCCGGGTGCGCTACGGCGGGGCCAGGGGACAACTCACGCTGCGCTCCGACCGCGGCTTCTATGCTCACGCCCTGGTCGCGGTCTGCCGCGAGATGGATGTCCGCTACTCCATCACCATCCGCCAGCACAAAAGCCTGCGCAATCTCATCGAGGCGATACCCGAGACGGACTGGACGCCGATTCCCTACTGGATGGACGGCGCCGCCGACGTGGCGGAGACCACCTACACCCCCTTCCGGAGTGAGCCTGACGCCGCGCCGGTGCGGCTCATCGTCCGGCGGGTGCAGCCCACGTCCGGTTCCCAGTTGGCCCGCTTCGCCAGCTACAGCTATCACGGCTGCATCACCGACCGGGACGGGGCAACCCTGGAACTGGAGGCCGACCATCGCCGCCACGCCGAGATCGAGAATGCCATCCGAGACCTCAAGTACGGCGTCGGACTCAACCATCTCCCCTCAGGCCGCTTCGCCGCCAACGCCGCCGGGCTGGCCGTCCAGGTGATGGCGCACAACCTCGCACGCTGGACGGCGCGCATCGGTCTGGGCGAGCAACTGGTAACCACCAAAACCCTCCGACGACGCTTCTTCTCGATGCCCGGACGGCTCACCCGCTCGGCGCGCCGCCTCACTTTGCATCTGCCCCAGCGCTGGCCCTGGCAAAACCGGTTCAGTCGCGCCCTCGCTCGATTGCGAGCCCTGCCACTCCCAGCCTGACGGCGGCCGTCTGCCGCCGACCCGCCATCCGGCCCACTGAACATCGTCGCCAACTCGCGCCAACTCGGTCCGCCAGGGGCGCTTCCTGCTTACCGCCTGTCGAATTCCGCCCGCCATGGCCACTGCGGGCCGCCATCATCGTGTCTGTGTGCCTACCTCACGCCGCCCTCATCCCCACTATTGGGATCTGGCTGGGCCCGTTCGCCTTCCCTTACCCATCATACCTGGTGTCAACGACACGGACGTCTCGCTTCGGTGGATTCGGGCTAAAGAGAATACCCCGGCCTTCGGAATCACGGGGGGATGGTGGCACGACCTCCACCATGAGATGGTTACGGTAGGGGCGAATAATCGTTCGCCCCTGCCCGCATAATTCACCGTGTCAGGAAATGGCAGATGCTCCTTCACCGGACAGGTAGTCGGCGGTGCGCAGGGCCAGGGCCTGGATGGTGGTGGTAGGGTTGATGCAGGCGCCGGTGGTGAAGATGCTGCCGTCGATGATGAACAGGTTGGGCACATCGTGGGCGCGGCCCCAGCGGTCAACGACCGAGGTGTCCGGGTTGGCGCCCATGCGAGCGGTGCCCAGCAGGTGCCAGCCGGCGTTGCGCCGCAACCGCGAAGATACGACCCGGGTGGCCCCGGCCGCCTCCAGCGCCTCGCTGGCGCGGGCGATGCCGTGGTCCAGCATGGCCCAGGTGTTGTCGCTGACGGTGTAGTCAATCTTGGGCGCGGGGATGCCGTCGCTGTCGGTGAGGTGCGGGTCGAGGGTAACGCGGTTGTGCGCTTCCGGCAGGTCTTCACTCATAATGACGATGCCCATCTGACGATGGAACCGTTCGGCAAAGTCCTGATGGTGTCCATCGCCCCAGGACACGGTCTCGCCGACCAGCCCGCCCAGCGCAATCTGCAGGGGAGCGCCGCCGACGTTGGAAACCTGCATATCGTAGCCGCGCACAAACCCGCGGCGCACGTCGGTCTCGTAGAACTCCTGGCTGAGCATCGACGACCCGCGCGGGCCTTCATCTGACCCCAGGTCTTCATCGAACAAACCCAGCACGTAACCGCAGGGATGGTGCATCAGGTTGCGGCCCACCTGTCCGGAGCTGTTGGCCAGTCCGTCGGGGAACAGCGCGCTGCGGGAATTGAGCAGCAGACGGGAAGAACCGATACCGTTGCACGCCAGCACCACCACCTTGGCGTACTGTGCCTGTAGCTCACCGTGGCGGTCATAGTAGGCCGCTCCGGTGGCGCGACCGGTGGCGTCCACCAGAATCTCGCGGACGCGGGCGTGGGTGATGAGGCGGGCGCCCTGCTTGAGCGCGCGCGGCCAGAAGATAATGTCGCTGCCGGATGGGGAACGCAGGTACTCGCCCACGTCCGCCTGGCGTCCGTCATAGGTGGTGGAGTTAACGGCGTTGTCCGCCGACCACCAGTGCCAGCCCAGCTGATTGAACGCCCGCCCCAGCAGCTCGCCGCCGCGTCCGATGGGCAGTGGGGGCGTGGGACGCACCGGCTTGGGCGGATAGGCCGGGTCGCCCTGCAACCCACTGACGCCGTGCATCCGGTCGTTCAGGTCGTAGTAAGGCTCCAGCTCAAAGTAGTCCATCGGCCAGTCGTCAGCCACGCCGTCCAGCGAGTTCAGGCGGAAGTCGGAGGGATGGAAGCGGGGAAAATGCGATCCCCAGTGGATGGTGCTGCCGCCCACCGCGTTGTACATATACGGAGCGATGGGGGTGTCGTCCTCGTTGACCGGATAGTCTTCCGGCAGGCCCCTGAAATTGGGGTTGGGATGGAAGTCGGTCTGCCAGTGGAGCTGGCTAGCGGGCTCGCTGACCGGGAACGCATTCTGCGGAACCCAGCCGCCCTGCTCCAGGCAGACGACTTTGACACCGGCCTGGGTAAGGCTCCAAGTGAAGGCCGCGCCCGATGCGCCGGCCCCAATCACCAAAACGTCTGCTACTTCTTGCTTGCTGGCCATGTGACTTGCTCCTGGTTCTTGTTGATGACTAACTTGATGAGAATATCAAACGGCGAAAGCCATTATTTAGTTTGCACTCTGCGTTCGATGTCAGACAAAATCTTTTTTATCTCATCTAGGTGAGCGATGAGTTCCCGCCGTTCCTCGGCAGTGAAATTGCGTTTATATTTACGGGTTGTCTGGCCAAATTGTTGCATACTTCGTCTGAATCTTTCTTGCATACCGTCATTCTGACCGGATTGCGGTTCGTTCCATCCCTGCGGCGCCGGCAACATGGGGAGTGGTGGTAAGCGTGATGTTTCCTGCCGGCGTTCTGCAACGCCTTTCAGCAGGTTGTAAATGGCTATCAGATGGCGACCGAGCGCCTCACGTTCTTGTGGCGTGGCTTCTGTGATGCGGACTGCTATGGCTTGAAGAATCTTGGCGGCCTTGATTCCTATGGGCAAGAATCTTATTGCAGCACGTACCATCAATTTACTCCGTTGCGGTCTTTGTCTTTGTAACGGCTGCCTCGCTAGGTGATGGTGCGTCGCTAATGAGGTCGGCTTGCTCGGGGATAATTTTCTGATAGGTTGTTGCCATAACGATGCTCTTGACTTCAGTCCGGTGTACGGGTGTGAAATAATTGTACCGGGCAATGTGGTTAACAGCCCGGCTCCCGGTCAAGCTGGTGGATGCGCCCATTGATGAAGGCTTGCTCAGTTGCATAAGCATACCGTTGCTCTGCCATTTCCCTGACCAGATTATTTCGTTCCTCAAAGAAGTCGTCCGGGGACGGCTGCGCTCCGCGTCGCCGCAACATTTCCTCCATCACCAATGCCCGCTCACTGACGACAAACTTCTGATACTCGGTGGCTACCCGCAGCGCTTTTTCGGCATCCCGCTCTTTGATGGCGGAATCTCGCGCATCAGCCAGCTCCGAGAGATTGGGTAGATACCTTCCTCTTGGCTGTTTGAACCAGCGCAGCAGGTCGCCGTCCCAGCACAGGTACAGGTCCAGCGCCGGGCTGTAGCCCCGTATCTCGCCGTCCGGCTCATCGGTGAGTGGTATGGGCTGATACTCCCCGTCAATCAGCCGTAGGCCGGCCAGCGCTCGGTTCTGGTGCTCGTCGGAGGGGATAACCAGCCGCCAGTATTCGCCTACTCCGTAGCCGGCGTAACCCGCGCGGTTGCGGGAGTAATCGTAATCCAGCCTGATTTCATCCGGTCTGACTTCCCCGAACCTATCCGCCACCAACCCGAACTCATTCGGCGAAGCAGGATTGAGGATTTCCGGAACTACCTCCAGCACAAAGTCCGGCGGCTTGCCCACTTCTCCAATCATATAGCCGTTGCGCCCGATAATAGCATCCGGAATGACGCCGAAAGCAACCACGAAGTCCATCTTTACCCAATTGGCGGGGTTGGTGTTGTCATGGCACAAATAGCCATTGCCTCCCACCAGAACGTCAGGGCGCCGGTTGAAGTGGCTATGGAGAGTGCTGAAAAGTTCCGATATGCGACGGTTGCGTCGCATATCCGGCACCTTGGACGGGTCGGGTAACATAGTGAGCAGCACATAATCGTTGCTCGACAGAAATCGCTTGGTCATAACTGGCCTCGGATTGGCTATGCCGTTGGCCACAGCAATCCGCCGCTCTACCGACGCTCGAACACGGCGGCCACGCCCTGGCCTCCGCCGACGCACATGGTTTCCAGCCCCCACTGCGCGTCCCGCCGCTCCATCTCGTGGAGCATGGTGGCGAGGATGCGGGCGCCGGTGGCGGCGATGGGATGTCCCAGCGAGATGCCGGAGCCATTGACGTTGAGGTTGTCCTCGTGGGGCAATTGCCACTCGCGCAGCACGGCCAAAACCTGGGCGGCGAAAGCTTCATTGAGTTCGATAAGGTCCATATCGCCCAGCGTCATGCCGAGTTTGTTCATCACCTTGTTGACGGCGGCCACGGGGCCAATGCCCATGGTGGCAGGATGGCAACCGGTAACCGCCCAGCCGCGCAGGAACGCCATGGGGGTCAGGCCCAACTCTTCCAGCTTGTCCTCGGCCACCACCAGGCACACTGAAGCGGCATCATTCTGGCTGCTGGCGTTGCCGGCGGTAACGCAGCCGTCCGGCATCACCGGGCGCAGGCGCCCCAGCACATCCATAGTGGTGTCGGCGCGGGGGCCTTCGTCGGCATCATAAATCTTGGGATCTCCGCGACGCTGGGGGATGCTGACGGGGACGATTTCGGCGTCGAACTTGCCGGCGTCGCGGGCGGCCACGGCGCGCTGGTGGCTGCGCAGGGCAAACTCGTCCTGCTCCTGTCGCGGGATTTCGTACTGCTGCGCCAGGTTTTCCGCCGTTTCCACCATGCCGCCGGGTATGGGGCCGAAACGCTCTTCGGGCGCAATGGTAACGCGGGCGCGGGCCAGGCGGTCGTGGAACGTAACCGAGCCGAAACGGGCGCCCCAGCGGGATTCGTTATTGTAAAACTCGGCGCCGCTCATGCTCTCCACACCACCGGCGATGACAACATCGGCGTTGTCGGTCTGCACCAGCATGGAGGCGTTAAGGATGGCCTGCAAGCCGGAGGAGCAACGCCGGTCCAACTGGTAGCCGGGCACCTCTATGGGCAGGCCGGCCTTGAGTCCGGCCAACCGCCCGATGGCGGGGTTTTCGCCGGAGGGATAGCCGTGGCCGAGGATGACGTCATCGACGAGCGACGGGTCTACGCCGCTACGCTCCAGGGCAGCCTGGATGACGGTGGAAGCCAGCTCGGCGGCGGAGATGTCGCGCAGGCTGCCGCCGAAGTTGCCGACGGCGGTGCGGACTGGGGAAACGATGGCTACTCCTCTCATTAGAGCGCTCCTTATGCTGCGAATCGGGCGTCAGATGTCGTGCCAGAATGTTGCCGTATGATACCCGCTGGCCGTTGGGATGTAAAACAACGAGGGGCATTATCCAGGGCAACCGCATTCTAATTGGAGAGGATGGAGAGCAGGTAGTTATTGTCCCAGCCGGCCAGTTTGCGCTTGGCCCTGATGGAGATTTTGGAGGTCCGGTCTTGCCGCAGGAGGTTAAGGGATATGTGCCGGATTATCGCCAGGTTTTCCGGAGCGTTTCCGGTCCTCACTCTGCTTGCGTCCTCTCGGCAGGACCCGTCCAACACCCAATGAACGGAATTCTCGATGCCCCAATGACTGCGGGTTGCCTGGAGCAGTCTGCTGGCATCCGACTCCAAGCTAGAGATGTAGTACCGGGATTCCACCGACACCCGGTCTCCCTCCCGCCGCTCCGCCGGCACCATCCCGATGCTGCTTAGCCCGGGCCATTCTTTGCCGAACTCGACGTAGGACAATTGCTCCGGGTCGTCAATCGTCCAACAACGGCGTAGCTCAATTCGTCCGTGGCCCTTGTCGATGGTCTGGCAGAAATCATGTTGCAGATCCTCAAAGCCAGCGCTCGGCCCACAGCAAAACAGGTCTTTCACATCCGCGAGCAGCCTGCCCTGGTAGCAGCCTTCCCTGGTTTTCCTTGACCGCCCGAATATAGTCGGCTTCCCGGTTCACAATCTGCCGGGCGATCTTCTGCTGGCAGCCCATGGCGTCCTGGCAGCCCATGGCGTCAATGGTGACGATGCAACCGGATAGGTCCAACAGGTTGAGCAACTCCGGTATGGCGGTGATTTCATTGGATTTCGCGTCCACCCTGGTTTGACCCAGCGCCAGGGAGTTTTCCGAAGCCCAGGCGCTGACCAGGTGGATGGCCGCCTTCCCCGAGTTGCGGTCGTGAGAGCGCCGCAGGGTCTTCCCATCCAGCGCAATCACTGGGCCTCGGGTCAAACGGTTGACGCTGCGCACCCATGCCATGAAGCAGTCGCGGAATTGTTCCGGGTCAATGCGGGCGAACACCCGCGCAAAGGTGTCGGGACAGGGTACCCCGTTGGGCCAGTCCAGAAATCTCTGGAACCATTCGTACTTGCATTTGACGAACAATTCAACATCGCTCCAACCTGCGGCGCCTCCGGTAACTGCGCAGATGGTCATGGCAATGATGTCCAGGAGTTGATGCCGCTGGCCCTGGTCCCTTCTGGGATCCTCCAAATTGCCGAAATGTTCGCCCAAGCTGCCACCCGCACTACTACTCATCACCACCATCCATCCCATCGTATTCAGGAACCCCCAGGGCAATCGCGTCTTAATGATAATTTTTATAATTATGCTAATGTTGCCCGATTCGATAAAACGAGAGAGGGCAACGGACCATGGCAGAATCGCATCATGTATCGGTCCTGGATCATTTCGCTGATCTGGACGACCCCAGGGTGGAGCGCACCCGACGCCACAAACTGGTGGACATCATCGCCATCGCCATCTGCGCCACCATCTGCGGGGCCGATTCCTGGGTGCATGTGGAGCTCTTCGGCAGGAGCAAGCTGGAATGGTTCCAAACCTTTCTTGAATTGCCCAACGGCGTCCCCTCCCATGACACCTTCGGCGATGTTTTTGCCCGTCTGGACCCAGAGCAGTTCCAGAGTTGCTTCAGGGCCTGGACCCAAGCCATCGCTGAGTTGCTGCCCGAGGAGGTGGTGGCCATTGACGGGAAGACGGCCCGGCGTTCTCACGACTGCGCGGGTGGCAAGGGAGCCATGCATCTGGTCAGCGCTTGGGCCACGCAGAACACCCTGACTTTAGGTCAGGTCAGGACGGCGGAGAAGTCCAATGAGATCACCGCCATTCCCCAACTGCTGGACTTGCTGGATCTGCAAGGCTGCATCGTGACCATTGACGCCATGGGCTGCCAGCGGGAGATTGCCCAGCAGATCGTGGACGGCGGGGCCGATTACGTGCTGGCGGTGAAGGAGAATCAAGGACAACTCCACGAGGGCATCCGAGACCTGTTCGAGGGGGCGGAAGCATTGGGCTTTGACGGGGTGCCCTACGACTACTCCCAGACCGTGAACAAGGGACACGGACGGGTGGAACGGCGGGAATGCTGGACCATCACCGAGACGGATTGCCTGGACTACATCAACCCCCACGGGCAATGGCCCCAACTGAAGGCCGCCATCAAAGTGGTCGGCCATCGTGAGACCGCAGCCGGCGCGATCAGTCAACCTCGCTACTACATCAGCAGCCGGGCGGCCCCAGCAGGACAACTGCTGGCTGCCGTCAGGAGCCATTGGAGCATCGAGAACTCACTGCATTGGACTTTGGATGTAACCTTTCGAGAAGACCAGTGCCGAGTGCGCAAGGCCCACGGACCACAGAACCTGGCCACCCTGCGTCAGATCTCCCACAACCTGCTGAAAAACGAGCACACCCTGAAAGTGGGCATCCAAGGCAAACGCCTCAACGCCGGTTGGCGTGAAGACTACCTGCTAAAAGTACTCCTCGGATAAGACGCGATTGCCCTGCAGGAACCCCCCCCTATGTTAGCAGCCCCTGCCCTTTGAGGGAGAATGCGGTTGCCCTGGGGCATTATCAGACGCGCCGGCAACCCCTCATCGGGAGCGTCGGCTGCGTCTGATATAATCGACTGGCCGGGCAACCAGGGGGCTTAGCTCAGTGGGAGAGCACCTGCTTTGCAAGCAGGGGGTCAGGGGTTCGAATCCCCTAGCCTCCACCAACTGTAATAGAAGAAAGAACTTTCTTCTTCACCATACCGATCAGAAAGCCGAAGACCTCTTGGCTTCCTGACCGGGCCAAAAGTTCGCTCGAGCACCACGCACTGGCCGAAGGGCGCATCAACGCCGCCAAGGCCAGGTTCGGCTGGCGGGGCCCAGAGCCGCAACAAGACAGCGGCTGGATCGTGGCCGGCGGCACCAGCCCGAAGTCCAAACCGCCCCGAAAACCGCGCGCCGCCCCTGCCGCAGACAACCGTGAAGCACAACACGGCGCGGTCCCACCACCCGACGCGCCGCCGCCAAAAGGCCGGAAACAACGCCAACGACCAGGCACGGCGAAGGTGGCCAAGGCTTTCCCAAAGCCAAACCTACAGGGTGATTACCGCCGCGAACGGGATTCCCGGACCCGCAAAGAGCACATTGAACAGGGCCTGTGCGAAGCCTGCTCAAGGCCGGCAGTTCCGGGTTTCCGACGTTGCGAGGTCTGTCGCGAGCGCCAACGACAATACAACAACAACGTTGGCACTCCCCGCAGAAGGCAAGCCCGTTCAGAGCAGCGGAGAACGGAATCGCCGGGGCCGGAAACATCCCCCGACTGAACTAAACCAACGCGCTGTCAATCCGTCCATTCAGGCGGTCAAATCGGCTCTCCGATCCCGATTCCTGTTGCCGGTTCATCCTGGTGCGCCTAGACTCGCCGCAAACAGCCCGCCGGCCGGCCGACGACATCGGTCCGACCATGGGCCATCCCTCGACGCTCGGCAGCCACCGGGCGTCGACGAGAAGCGAGTACAGAATCGTGACGATACCGGATTGGAACTCACAGGCCGTGATCCCGCCCGTACGGGACGTGTCAGAAAGCGTCCAACACCGACCTGAAAACCGCTCACCGTACAGAAGCACCTTCACTGAAATGGTGCGACGCTTTGCCACCACACCGGAGCGCATCCAACTGCTCTGCGGTCTCTTGAACTACAGACAGGCCCTCTACGACGTCGGCATCAGACGAGGCTTCCAATGGTTGGACGGCAGCTTTGTAGAACGGGTAGAAACCAGTCACCGCCCGGATAAAGAGCCTAGGGACTGTTCACACTAACAGTGCTGAGATGTTACCATGGCCGCATGGAGATTACAGAAGCTCAGTACGAACGCATTGCACCAGTCCTGCCCGTTCAGCGCGGCAACGTCAAACTGTCGAACTTGCAAGTGCTCAACGCGATCCTTTATGTCGCCGAGCAGGGTTGCAAGTGGCGGGGGTTGCCGCCCCGATTCGGCAACTGGCATACCGTCTACACTCGGATGAACCGCTGGTCGAAGAATGGGGTCCTCGACCGGGTGTTTGAACACCTGCAGCAGGAGCAGATCGTGCGCATCAAACTCGAAGCGGTCTCGCTGGACAGCGCCATCGTCAAGGTTCACCCCGACGGCACTGGTGTGCTAAAAAAAACGGACCCCAGGCTATCGGCAAGTCCCGGGGCGGCTGGACCACCAAGATTCATATGGTTGCCGCGGATGCTCGCACCGCCATAACATTCGCGCTCTCCCCAGGGCAGGCCCACGACGCGCCGGAAGGGCGTAAGCTGCTGACCCGTCTGGGCCCGCAACGCCCGGGACCATTCCTGTTGATGGACCGGGCCTACGAGGGCAATGAGACCCGCCAACTGGCCTTGGCCCTGGGGTTCATACCGGTGGTCCCGCCTCTGAGGACCCGTGTACACCCTTGGGAGTATGACCGGGAGCTGTACCAGAGGCGGAATGAGGTCGAACGGCTATTCCGCCGATTGAAGGGATTTCGCCGCATATTCTCCCGTTTCGAGAAGCTCGATGTGATCTTCCTCGGGTTCATCTCATTCGCCCTCGTTGTCGATGCACTGCGTTAGTGTGAACAGGCCCTAGGCCATACGACCTCGACGGGCCCTTCCGCGGAGACATCAACATCTCGACCTACGAAGGTTGGGGACTTGCAACCAGCACATCCGGCCCCGAAGTCGAGTGCGAGAGGCCGCAGTCCTACACCGTCACCAAAGATACTGAGAGCATGCCAATCTACCTCAAACGCTGCAACTGGGGTGAGACGGCTAACTTACAATTCGGCATAGCCCACGAACGCAAGTGTATTGTCAACGGGGGCCAATCTCATATCTTCCCGATGTTCATTACCGAAAGGCCGTCAGACGGGACCTTAATAGATCTCACGACCAGCGACGAAGACGGCACCACGACACAGACAGGCCAAACCACTCAAACGACGCAGCCAAACCAAAGGCAACCAACAACGAACACGCTTTCGGCATCATGCATGCAGGCAGCTGACGAAACGATACCATACGCGACCAGGCCCAAGGGCGATACATCAATCAAGGGTCGATGGACCGGGCCCAACGTAAGCCCTACACAGCAACTGAGCGACGCCAACAAGGTGTACACGGAAGCATACCGATTGATGCAACCCATCTGGGACGGCGATGCGGCGACAGAGCAAGCACAGTACGCAGCCGACACCATATGGCTCATGAGCCACGAGGTACGCCAGTTCCCGATCAGATACGATACCCTCGATACCAGCACGACAATGCAGATTGCCGACTTGCTGCGGAACTGGGTCACCGAAGCGGGACTGAGCCTGAGCCAAGAAGCTCAGACTGCGGGCGTACCCTGGGTGGTATTCAGAGACCGGCTCGGGCACAAAATGTCACCCATAGAAGCACGCAACCGTTACGGCGGACTCGACGGCCGCAGCATCATCACCTATCTGCAAGACAACCACATAAACTGGTGGATGAAAAACCCGGGCGGATTGGAAGAAGTTCTGATCGGGCCGCGCAAGGATTACGACGACGGGATCGGCGACGCCACATTCCGGGACAGAGACGGCAATAACCTAACGATCGACGAAGCACGCACTGCCTTCGGGGCGCACCGAGCCGATTCATGGGAAGAATATGCGGAAATGAACGGCCTGACCATCCTGGTGCATCCCGACGACATACGGCGGCTGTTCCAAGAGTCTCGGGACGGAGGCTGCGCAGACCCCACAACGACAGGAAGCAGCACCAGCAGCTGCAACGGTTCTGGGGCGGCGGCCCCAGAACCGTTGCAGCGCAGTCACCATCGAGCCAGTGCTTACTCCAGGCCTGAACGGGATCCAAGAAGTTGACCGAAGCGAATTCCCAGGCATCGAAGAGTACCACCCTTGGCACGGACAGCGCGTAGTCGAATGGAAGAAAGCAGCAAGGATCCTTTGGAACAAGACCGCCAGCGGCTACAAGGACGGCACCGACGCCGGCATCGCCAGCAACAACGTCAGCCTGCTGATCCCCAACGCCGCAGAGAGCGCAGCGTGGTCCTGGCGACAGTGGGCAGAGTGGAACGAGAATCGGCAAGCTGCAGGCCTAAGCAGAGTGCATATCTACCAACGGAAATCCGACGGCGCCATGTTGACAGAGTTCCAGGTGCATCAGATGTTTGGCACGCCGTTCGTGCCTAAGAACTTGCCCGATCACTTCATGTCCATCGAAGACAAGTGGAAGGCGAAAGGTTACTGGCATTCCAGCAGGACAACATGGTCATGCTGAACAAGGCACTGCATGAGGCAGAAAGACAAGGACTCCCACTCACCGCAGAGAACGTGGCGTCCCTGATGGTCCCAACACTGATGCACAAGGAACGGATAATCACTCCCGACGAGGATGAACGAAGAATCTGGGCTGAGTCAGAAGCCCTCCGCATTGCCCAGGCAGCTCAGAAACCCGAGACCTACGACATGGAGAGAAATCCAGAACGAACATCGCTCTCGATGGCCGGGCCGTGGCTAGACATGGGCATCGACCTGCGTAAAGAAGGACACCCCAAGACCCGGATCTACCTGAAGCAAGCGATAGGCCGCGTTCAAGCAGCGGGGCTGCGAATGACCATCGAGAACTTCGACACCGATTACGTGAACAACCATTACAGTCCCCCTGACCTAGAGGCCATGACGCCGCTGGCTATAAACGGATACAACCGCGCATGGTCAAGGTTCAAGCGTCTGTGGCCGACAAACACCGAATCGAATCCGTGGCAAGAACTCCTGCCGGTAGGAACGGAAATCGTCCTGCCGGTAACAAGCACAGACGAAGGAGAACAAGCACCAGATTGCGACCCAACACCGATTAATACAGTAACCACGGCACCGGAAATTCCCACAGGTCCGACGGTTATTGGGATAGCGGGCACGCAGGTCCCGTTGACCGTAGGACAGACGATATCCTACCTCGAAGCCGCCCTAATCGGTAACCCCGCATACGCCGGGATGGTTGTTACCCACATAAGAACTGAAATAAGCCCCAACAGCGGCGACGTTGTGCGGATAATCACACTTGACGGAACCGGAGGAGGATCTCCGCCATCGACCCTGCCAACGAACGCTCCAACAGAGCCGATTAATATCATGTTGCTACCCGCCGACCCAGAGCTGTTGCCCGGCATGACCATATCACCGGCGCTGTCCGTAGAGCTCGCACAAGACTTCAGATACATGGGCATGACGGTCGACAGTGTTTACTACAACCTTCGAAGGACTGGTGAGGATCGTGACATTGTCGCCAGCCGCACGGTAAGAGCGCCGTCACGTTGGAAGCGACACGGGCACGCAAGGGAGCGCCGATGCTGAAAATACTGATCGCCGGTGCTATGTTGGCCATAACGCTAACCAGCCTAGCCTGTGGCCGCGACAGCACAGTGGCAACAACCGCACCGAATGATGAACAGGAGGTCTCGGGTATAGCAACGATCATGCCGATCGCCAAGCAGGCAAGCGCATCAACAAAGCAGCAGACCCCAACCACAATCAACGAAACGCCTGCCCCTCCAACATTAGCCAATCAGAGGCCAACGAAACCAGCGCGTACCCTGGTCCCGCAAGTCAGACTACCGACCGTGCAAATACCAAGTCCTGCCGAGCCAGAGGAGCACGATCATACGAGCTTCCTTGACCGGCTGGAAACAGAAGAAAAGGACTGTCTGCCAGAGCACGTCAGCAACGACGAACAGGTCGTAGGTCTAATGGCCCAGATGGACAAAAAGACAACCCGCGACACCATGCAGTGCCTGAGCGACGAAGCACAATTCGAACTACACCTGCTGACAGCGGAAGACAAGGCCCTCGCGAGAGAAACACAGAGATGCTTATGGGCAGGGCAACAACCCCTAACCGCACACCAAGACCTCGGCCCACAGAGTCCGCAATACGACAGAACGACCTATGTGAAGTTTCTGGCACCAGTGGTTATCGAATTGTACTGCAAAGGGACTGACCCAGCCTGGCAGGGATTACAAGTCACGGGATCGGACGAACGAATCAAGCCTCAGATAAATAGCGTCTACTGCATAGTCGACGCGAAGGGGGCCCACGCGAATTCGTGGACTGGATGCTCAACGACGACCAAGCACTCCAAACCGTCCAAAAGGCGTTGAAGACCCACGACAGCTGCCCAAGCCCAAACTAAGCACGACACGTGCCCAAGGCTGAGGACATCGCAGAAACGGCCCCTCCTACAGAATTTGCCAGAGAACGCCGTGCCTCAGAGCCACGGAGAAGCCATCAAATTATATCAATGGCATCTCCCGTGCCTTTTCGTCCCGAAACGCCCGCAGCGGCCTCCGCAGTAAGCACTGCGGTGTCTTTCCCAACCGGTCCAGGGGCGCAAGTCTGCCCACCATGCGTATCCCTAAAAGACACGTTTTCGAATTCCCATTCGAAATCCCAGCGTCAAAAGCGGCCCGCCGCGGCCGCCCACGAGCAAAGCACCTCCAACACAACAACGCTCCCGAACAACTCGACCATACGAACGCTATCCATCCGCTTCTGAGAGAGCGGCCTACCGCGCCAAACGCAAAAACCTAGGGCTATGTTCGGACTGCTCCAAACAAACAGAAGAAGGCAAAAGATATTGCCCATCCTGCTCGAAAATTCGAGACGAACGTATCGCCCGGCTCCGAAACGAGCGCAAAGATCTCGGGCTCTGCCAAAACTGCTCCAACGAAGCCATCCCCGAACAAAACCTATGTGCGTCATGCGCCGAAAAGCAAAGAGCTCGAAAAGGCAGGAACAGGCAAACCATCAAAGACGCGCCCTGACTGACGGCGACACCGGCCGTCCCGACCAAACGGGGTGGCCGGGTTTTTTGATGCGATTTACGGACCATCCCAACATTCGTTGACGTCACTTTTCTCGGGCGACCATAGCGCCTGCCCCGCCATAGGCACAAGGACCTGACTTTTCTAACCCGGGAGAGCCGGCACCTGCGGGCCGTTCATGGCTATCATGATTTTACGATCCCGCGTGAACGCCAAATCAGCACCGAGCAGTTTAGCTTGGGAAGATTCCAGAACACAGTAGACAGACGCCACCACACGTGAGAGACGGCAGGCGTCGCATTGTCCCACGACTACGCCGAGCGAGGCCAGTAAGATGACTACTTCCACACCAGCCAGGGTAATGCTCGTTGACAGCCACCCGATCACGCGCGCCGGTCTGCAAGAGACGCTGGAACGCTCCGCGGAGTTCGAAGTGGTCGGCCAGGCAGGCGACGGTGTAGCCGCAGTAGAGGCAGCCCTGAATCTCCGGCCCATCATCATCATGGACATTATCATGCCGCTCAAAAACGGCATCGACACCTGTCGGGAAATCACGGACCTGCTGCCCGACACCCGGGTCCTGATGTTGACGGCCCACACCGAGCCGCACGCGGTCGTCGAGGCCATCGCCGCCGGCGCCACGGGGTATCTGCCGAAGTTCTCCGGAAAGGACCAAATTCTCACCGCCGTCCGCGACGTTGCCGCGGGCCAGTCCACCATCCCCAACGACGAAATGCACCGGGTGTTCACCGCAATTCGGGCGTTTGGGTGCAGATTGACCCGCCGCCGGATAGTCTGACGACACGGGATCGGGAGATACTCACGCTGTTTGCAAAGGGACTGTCGAATGCGCAGATTGCCGAGGCCGTGGGCAAACGGCCAGTCACCATCCGCAACACCATTTATCGCATCCGGGACAAGTTGGAGTGCACATCGAGACAGGAACTCGTAGTATGGGCCGTGCGACACGGCTTGTTGAACCCGGACCAATAACCACACCAGGTATGACCGCTGAAGGCCCCCTCAGTCCGTATCTCGTCTTTGCCGGTTACACACCACCCGCAACACGGCCCGCCGCAATGGTTCCCGTCCATGATGGGAACCCGCCGGTTACCGGATGTACACCTCTGGGTTATCAACCGAGCTGACACGATGGGCCGCCGCCGACCAACCGGGCGGCCGGCTTTTGTCGTGAGCCTTTCAGGACTCGCCGCCGACTCCGCAACAAGGGATTGAAACCAGGGCGCAGCAGCCGTAATTATCAGCGAAGACCCAGGTCCGGAGAAACGCATTGGGCCGCCCGATGCGGGGCGGCCCAATGCGTTGAATTACCAACATCTCCCACGACAGATCCCTTCGCAGACACCGTTCGCTTGAACACGCCAAGGAATAATCAACCATGACCGCCCAGAACCACATCGAAACCCGCCTGGCCGAACTCCTCAAGATAGTCAAGGAAGGGAACCAATGGCAGGTGGGCTACCCCGCAACCAGAACTTCGACTACTCCCCGCTCATCCCATTCCTCAGCCACTGCCTCAACAACCTCGGAGATCCCTTCCACCACACCAACTACCGGGCCAACACCCACGAGTTCGAACGAGAGGTGATCCTCCACTTCGCCCAACTCACCGGCCTGGACCCCGACGACGCCTGGGGATACGTAACCTCGTGGGGCACCGAGGGCAATATGTACGGCCTCTACCTGGCGCGAGAACTCCATCCCGACGGTATGCTCTACTTCTCCGAGGAAGCCCATTACTCCATCCCAAAGATTGCCCGCATCCTGAACATGCCCCACACCACGGTCAAACGACAGGCGGGCGGCGAGATCGACTACGACGACCTCAGGAACATGATGGCCGTCCATCGGAACAGACCTGCCATCGTCCCGGCCACCATCGGCACCACCATGCGCGGCGCCGTGGACGACATTCCCGCGATCCGACAAGTCATTGACGACCTGGGCATCTGGGAACATTACATCCACGCCGACGCAGCACTCAGCGGAATGATCCTGCCCTACGTGGATGAACCACAGCCCTTCGGGTTCGACGCCGGCATCGACAGCATCTCCATCAGCGGCCACAATCTGATCGGCGCACCCCTGCCCTGCGGCATCGTCATCACCCGCAAACACCTGGTCGAAACTCTGGGCCGGGCCATCGAACTCGTCGGCGTCAACGACACCACCCTCTCCGGTTCCCGCAACGGCCTCACCCCGCTCATGCTCTGGTACGCCATCAACTGCAACGGGGCCGACGGATGGAGAGAAATCGTCCGAGGGATGCTCGACACCGCCGAGTACGCCGTCGAACAGTTCAAAACCAATGGCATCAACGCCTGGCGACACCGGAACTCGCCCACCGTGATATTCGACCGCCCCTCCCAGGAAGTCTTCGACCGGTGGCAGATTGCCCCCGAGGGCGAGGTGCCCCACATCATCACCATGCCCCACGTGGATTTCGAAACCATCGACCGGTTGGTCCTCGACTGCGTCAGTCCCCGTCGTGAACCGCCGCAGGAACACGATCTGCCGCCAGCGGAAACCGGCCTCCCGGCTCAAGAGCAGGAGACGGAGCCCGCTCACGCAACCACGATGCAACGCATCGTGATAATGGCCGAAAACCGCATCGGTGCCATTGCGCAGATTGCCGGCACCCTGGCCGAGGGCGGAGTGAACCTCAACAGCATCGCGACCGAGAACGAGGGACAGCACGGAGTGGTGATCATCGCCACCGACCGGACGGACCAGGCCCTGTCCATCCTCAACGAAGCCGGCTTCAAAGCGGTCTCTGATGAAGCCGGGCTGGTGCAACTGCCGGACCAGGCGGGAGCCTTGGCCAACCTTGCCGGCGAACTCAAGGACGCCGGCCTCAACATCAGGACTTTCCACATCATCGAGCGCAGGGAAAACTACGCCACCGTGGCCATCACCACCGACGACCAGGAAAGGGCCAAGACGGCCCTGGCCAACCGCTACACCGTTATATAGGTCACACTGCGTCACCAGAGCGGATGCAATACTCCATAAACACCGACCGCTTCCACGAATGAAGTCAGGGCCTTCCCAAGCGTAACAGCCACCACCACTGGAGAGACGCGCACAGGCTCTTTCCGTCCTCAAGGCGGAGAGACACCTCCGGGGACCTGCGTTGCCTGCGTCAGGGCCGCGGAGAGGCCCTGAAAAGGGGCGTCGCTAACGTCCGGCTGTCACCGACTAGAGGTCTGGCCGGAAAGCCATTGGCCGGGTTTTGCACTACGCCAATTAGACGTATTAAAGTCGTATACGGCGTGATAGTGTATGCAATACGTTTCTATAATCCATCATTACATCGGTAATCGACGTTAAGAAAATAACGGCTTGTGGAGAATCGGGGTTCCCGGCCAGATTTCTAGGGACTACGGCAGCATCGAGTCCGAAACGCCACACGCCCGTCAAATTCTCTCGAGATGCGTTCGTCCATTCCTACATACTACCCACCGATCCCAGCCACTTGTACCCCAGCAAAACAGCATAGACCATCAGGATGACGACGCCCACAACCACGGATAGATACTGGTTGAATGACCCCTCGACGGTGTCAAAAAACACCGCAACGTATCGGGCCCTTACACAGCTCCCATCCTCACCGCTCAAGACCTCCAGCCTGGGCTGGTCGCGCTCTCGCTGCAGGTCCAAAATGTGAAACAACAGGAAGACCACAACCGACGAGATAACCACCGCGAACATGTCCGCCAGAAGCCTCGTCCAACCCGCAGCCTGCGGAGGAAGTGAAAGAAGTGCCACACCCACCGTCAAAGTCGCAAAAATCACCAGTGCGAAAATCTCGCCAAGATGTATATCAACCTGCTTGGACCGAAGCAACGAATCCAAATTTCGCTGTGCATCGCTCAGCAGCTGCCTGTCCCCATCATCCAGGCACAACGGGTTCACCTTAGACATTTCATCAACGGCTCGAAGGTAATTATCCCTAGGGCGTAACTGTTCACGTTTGAGGGGATCCAGTTGGGTTGCGTCGGCAATTCCGTACTTGGCTTCCCTTCTATAACAGGCCGGATGGCCCGCAGATCCCCGCAAGTCTGAACAGTTACCCTAGGGCGTGTTGACATTTAGATTTGACGCTGATTTTATGGGCAACGTGGCCCAACTGTGGGCATTCAGGACGCGCAAGCCAAATTAATCTTTCCCTTCGCTTTTGCCCAAGCGTAATCGAAGCGGAGGCCGGCCGCTTCGCCACGTCGTTTCACGCTACCGGCTCGCAAACTTAAATAGTTGGCATGATTCATCCTGGTCCATTCTGGGCAATTGTAATCCAGGTCAGGGGACAAAAGCCCGATGTGGAGCGCCATCCCTCCGGCCTTGCCTACTTCGAGCATTTCACGCTCCTGCGCTTCCTTGATCTCGCCGTAATGAGCGTAGGCGTCTGTTACACAGGGGCCTACTATCGGGGTCAGAGTTTCTGCGTTCAGGCGCTTGCGCTGGTAGGTCAGTCTCCGGTCAGCAGTGAGAGTTGAGCCGGCTTCCGACGAATAGAACTCGGAGATGTAGGGAATGGAAGCCAACATCTCCCCACGTGGCCGGTCCAGAGCTTGTGCCGTTCGCTCCATGTAGCAGTCAGTCAAACGTCCCATGTCTTGGCTGACGCCTATGGCAGTTGCTTTCTCTACTGGCGTCAGTACGGCTACTACGCCAATTTGCTTGAGGTACTCTTGGTTTGCTTTGCTAATCCGGTTGGAATCTGACGACGGACTTGGCGTGACGGCAGGTGGCGGCGCTGGTGTGGCCGTAACTTCCATGACGATCCGAGTGACTTCCGGCTCTCCCGGCCCGCAGGCCAGCATCCCCAGGATGACGGTCATCAGTAGCGCGGCGATGACAAATTGCGGCTTGTTCAATTGGAACCTCCCGCTGCGTAGGATTGAGCCACCGGTCAGAGTGAAGCCGAACCCGCCTGCCCTCAGCAAGCACTCGCAGAGCGAGGCGCGAAGCCTCAACCCATCGGGGTGCTTGCTTATAAAGAGCGTCCCGCCAGAGACGGAACGCCTGTTGTGCGTAGGAGGGGTTGGCCGGCCGGCCACCTACGACTTCACTCTGACGCCGCAGAGCCGATCACGCCGGTAAAATTCTCGTCAACGGAAATCAAACGGAACCCGTCGCCAGCCGCAGCCACCGGCTACGAAAGGCAAGACCGCGAAATCCGCCCGCTGACGCCGGCCATTATGCCGCCATAGCCAAAGTTGCTGCGGGGATTGGCAACCGCTACCGCTTGATGGCGCTGACCGTCGCCACCATGTCAATCATTCCCGCGAAGCTGGTGTCGGTCTGCTCGTAGCGCGTGGCAATGCGCCGGAACTGCTGGATCTTGGCGAAGTAGTTCTCCACCAGATGGCGGGTCTTGTAGGCGACCACGTCCAGCGGGTACGGGTGTTTGCGATTTACCTTCGATGGTATGACGGCTATAATCCCACGTGCAGCCAGGGATTTTCTGATTTTGTCCGAATCGCAGGCTTGGTCGGCGATGACCAAGCTGCCTTTGGTGGCGATGCGGTCCGTCAGGGGTTCGATCCCTGGCGATTCGGCGGCATTGCCCGGTAATAACAAGTAGCGGATCAGGTTCCCGTTCTGGTCGGTTGCCGCCAGTATCTTTGTAGTCGGCCCTCCGCGACTGCGGCCGATGGCCTCACCGCCGGGAGGGCGGTTCCTTTTGGGGAACCCGCGCCGTGCTGGTGAACCTTGACGAACGTGCCATCGACCATCACGACGCGCCGGTCGAGCAGTTCCGGCATCAGCAGTTGGAACAGTCGCGCCAGTGCGCCGGTCAATGCCCAGCGGCGGAACCGCCGGTACACGGTATTCCACCGTCCCAACTCTGGGGGCCGGTCTCTCCCAGGTGCTCCGGTTCTCGCTATCCACAGGATTCCCGCAACCGTCCGGCGGTTATTCGTCCCAGAGCGACCACGGTCGCCTCGTTTGCCGGGCAGGTGCGGGGCGATGCGTCTCCATCGCCGGTCGGATAAGATTCTGCGAGCCATTGCTCACCTCCCTGCTCTCCAATCTCATCATCACCGCCATTGCCTTCGTAGGTCAGCAACCGATACGTGCCCGGATTCACATATTCCCACTCGTCGATGCTCGCAAGCCTGGTAGACATCGATGAGTTGATGCTGCTGGCCTTGCCTTTGGACAGTCCTGCGGCGTGTACCAGGCGGCTGGCTTCATTGATCCGCACAATGCCGCCACTACGCTCGGCAATTGCACGAAACGCTTCCAAGTGCGTGGCGCAATGAGCCAACAGGCGGGGGCGGATATGGGCATGGTGTAGTTTGGCTGGTCCAACCTCGTTATCTTTCACCGGATTACGGGCGATGATGCGCTCGTAAGCGGCCTGATCAGTACGAATCTCCGCGAGCTCCTCTTCCAGCATTCGCTCTTGTCGGTCGGCTTCTTCCCAAAGCTGCTGTAGGTCTTCCGCTGTTGTAGGCTGTATCATGGTGAACTCCTTGTCTAATCTCACTTTCTCAGCCCAGAAATTTTCCGTTCGAGTTCCGCTTGTTACCTTTGAAACGGCTGGCTATCATACCTGTAGCGACACACCCCAACGGGTGCAAGGGTTTCACGCCTTCTTGTCGTGAGACGCCGACCGGATTCGCACCGGCGTAACAGCCTTGCGGGGACTGCGCCTAACTACTCGGCCACGGCGTCGCAAAGAGTTCGGCGGGTCGGTTCGTTCCTGCAAAAGAGGAACCGACCCGTCGTTTCCACAATGTTACCAGTGGTATGGGCTACCGCCAATACTTTGGCGCCGGCTAAACAGCGGGCAAAATTGCGAGAGGTTCGGTTGGATAGGTCCAACCGAACCTCTCTTTATTGACCTAGAATCTAAATGTCAACACGCCCTAGGATGGCAATGTCCCTCAACAGACCATTTAGCCCAATGGTCGGTAGAAGAGGACTTTCGCTCCGAGAGATGGACCAAGCTCTGTTGGAAATTGGGTTTGACCCGAGCATTTATGCGAATCCTGATCCAGAACAATTGGTCGAAATATGCCATCTTTTCTCGGACAGCGGCATCCCTCCAGTTCTTCTGGTCCAAACCAACGGAATCGGTCATGCGGTTACCGTAGTAGGCTATACTCTAAAACACCTGACTGCCTTAACAGCAACATCCCTGGCCTGATTCCGGCTCACCAATTCATATCTGAGCTGATTATTCACGACGATCAACGCGGTATGTATCTGCCTGCCAAAGTCTGCAATTCAGACAGCAGGTCGGAAGAATGCGCCACAGAACTTGAGATAGAGATGCCCGATGGTACTCACCGGCTATCCTGTGATGCAATACTGGTTCCTCTACCGAAGCGGGTCATGCTGGATGCATTAGCAGTTAAGGCACAAGCCGAAGCCTGGGTTGAGTGGGCCAAAAATGCCGATCTGATCGAGAAAAAAGACGTGGTAACCAGGACAATCCTTAGTGAGATCCAACACCTTCAAGCAGACCATCCTGAAACGCCAAGATAAAGGAACCAACGACGGCTACCCGAGCTTTTTTGTCAGGTTTGTGAGAGGCTTACTGATGCCACGATATATTTGGCTGGTAGAAGTCTCATACTGGGATAACTGGAACCCGGCGGACCCGGAATCGCCTCCTGTAATTGCGGATCTTATCTTAGCCCGAATCCACCGAAGCGAGACGTCCGTGTCGTTGACACCAGGTATGATGGGTAAGGGAAGGCGAACGGGCCCAGCCAGATCCCAATAGTGGGGATGAGGGCGGCGTGAAGTAAGCACCCAGACACCATGATGGCGGCCGTGCGGCCATGGCGGGCGGAATTCGACAGGCGGTAAGCAGGAAGCGCCCCTGGCGGACCGAGTTGGCGCGAGTTGGCGACGATGTTCAGTGGGCCGGATGGCGGGTCAGTGGGCTGGTTGCCGCCGTCAGGCTGGGAGTGGCAGGGCTCGCAATCGAGCGAGGGCGCGACTGAACCGGTTTTGCCAGGGCCAGCGCTGGGGCAGATGCAAAGTGAGGCGGCGCGCCGAGCGGGTGAGCCGTCCGGGCATCGAGAAGAAGCGTCGTCGGAGGGTTTTGGTGGTTACCAGTTGCTCGCCCAGACCGATGCGCGCCGTCCAGCGTGCGAGGTTGTGCGCCATCACCTGGACGGCCAGCCAGGCGGCGTTGGCGGCGAAGCGGCCCGAGGGGAGATGGTTGAGTCCGACGCCGTACTTCAGGTCGCCGATGGCGTTCTCGATCGCGGCGTGGCGGCGATGGTCCGCCTCCAGTTCCAGGGTTTGACCCTTTCGGTCGGCGCTGAAAGCGTGACAGCCGTCGGTGGCAAACAGCGCCAGCTGGGAGCCGGGCGTGGGCTTCACCCGGCGGACGATGAGCCGCACCGGCACGGCGTCGGGCTCGTTCTGGAAGGGAGTATAAGTTGTCTCCGCCACGTCGGCGGCGCCCTCCATCCAGTACGGGATGGGCGTCCGGTCCGCTTCGGGTATGGCCTCGATGATGTTGCGTACGCTCTGCGCTGGCGGACGGTGATGGAGTAGCGGACACTCTTATCGCGACAGGCGGCGACGATGTCATGGGTGTAGCAGCCGCGGTCGGCCCGCATGGTGAGTTGTCCCCTGGCCCCGCCGTAGCGCACCCGTCCCACCGTCTCACGCAGGAAGTGGGCGGCGCCCCGAGCGGTGTTGGCGCGGCCCTCGCGCAGCCGAGCCATCAGCACGTCGCCGGTGCCGGCCCCAGAGTCCGGGCCCGGGCCAGCAGCGGGTGATAGCCTCGCTGGCCGGTGTAGCCGTGGTGGCGGGCACCCTCCTTGGCCAGACCATAGGTTTCGCAGCTGGTGGAGTCCAGGTCGATGGTCAACGGCCCGTCGCCGGGTCCGGCCCCAGCCGCCCAGGCCCGGGCCAGCAGCTCCCGGCTCACCCGATCCAACTGGCGGACGTGGCCCCACCGGAAGCTGCGCAGGAAGGTCCCCAGCGTGGATGGCGCCTTGACCACGCAGACGCCACCAGGGTCATCATCTGGTCGCCCGGGTTCGCCCGACCTGGCGCGTCGCCCAGGTCGAGGCGCTGCTGGACCAGTTGGGGCAGACCCAGGCGCTGGGCCAGGGTCACCGGAAGGATCAGCCCGGCATTGTTGACCAGGCGGTGGTCGTCGAAGGCGATGTGGATGCCGTCGGGGTAACTGCGTGGTAGCATCTTGCGTGGTAGCATCTATTGGGCGCTCCTGGTCTGGGGTTGTTTTTCTGTCTCGAAAACCATTATCCCAGATGCACAGGAGCACTTTCTTACCCATTCAACCCGCCGCCACACTCATCTTGTCGGTGGATTGGGGCTAACACTGCGGGTAGGAGCGGTCAACCGCCGGCGTCGTAACATGGTGGCATCACATCCGTGGCGACCAGGCTTTTCACTATCGCGCCGGGCATCCCAAAATTGACCCTCTCGGTATGGGTTACTATAATGGGCAGAGCCTATAGCAGTAGCGGGTCTTTGCCCAGGCAGCGGAAACCGTGGCTGCCAGGTTCAGAGCATACGTGAGGAGGACTTTCATGGTTCAACAGCAGGCAGCGGTGCTGAGCCCGGAAACACTGATCGAGGAGTTCCAGAAGAACGGTGTCACCCATGTGGTGACCATTCCTGACAGCGAGACTAACTACCTGTACGAGTTGATGAAGGAAGAGCCTGGGCTGGAAATCGTCCCGGCTTCCCGGGAAGGTGAGACCTTCGCCATCGCCCTGGGGCTGCTAATCGCCGGCAAGACCCCGGTAGTCCTGATTCAGAACACGGGCATGATGGAATCGGGCGACTCCATCCGGGGTATGGCCCTGGACTCCGGGTTCCCGCTGGTAATGGTGGTGGGCTATCGTGGCTGGAACCGCCACGGCGTTATAACCGACTCGGCAGCCACCTATACCGAGCCGTTCCTGAACGCCTTTCGCATCAACTACTACCTGGTGGAGCAGGATGCCGACAGTTCGCGCATCTCCGTGGCCTTCGAGGAGGCCCGGACCACCAAGCGGCCAGTTGCTATCCTGGTGGGCGACGAATACCACGGGTTCAACCGCTAGACGGATAACCCCTTCAGACGGATAACCCCTTTAGGCGGATAACCCTTCGCCAAAAAATTATTGTTCCATCGGCGCCCTACCGCGTGCGGTACGTCATACTGGGGTGGGGCGGGGTACGGAGCAAGAAAGATCCACGTAACGGAGGCAAAGAATGATTAATTCCGCGGATGTATTCCGAGTATTCCAAGAGCACCGGGGCGATGCCATCGTGATTCCCACCGGCACTGCCGGTCGGCACTGGCGTGAATTCAGCACCAACGAGAACCGGGACATGAACTTGGGAGGCGCAATGGGCCAGACCACTTCGGCGGCCTTGGGGCTGGCCCTGGGACTGCCCGATGAAAAGGTGGTGCTGTTCGATTCCGAAGGCGCGCTGCTGATGAACCTGGGGATACTGGCTACCATCGCCGGCAAGAAGCCGGAAAACTTCTGCCACATTTTGTTGGACAATGAGTGCTACGCTACCACCGGAGGCCAGCCGGTTCCCAACGCGCAAGAGATTAACTACGCCGGCGTAGCCAAAGAAGCCGGTTATTCCTCTGCGTACAGCTTCGACGACCTGGAAGAGTTCGCCACCAATGTGGGGCAAATAATGCAGGATACCGGCCCGGTATTCGTCGCCATCAAAGTTGTGCCGGAGGTAGAGAACGAGCCAATCGGTATGCGGCAGCGCGTCCCTACCCGCAGCCGCGCCGAGACCATCCGGGACTTGCAGACGGAGTTGGGCATTAGCGCCGGTTAGCCTGCGCGGCCGTCAGCCTATCCGTCCACCTATTATGAGATTACAGGCAGGGTCTTTCGATTCTCCAAGAAATCCCCTCTCCCTTGATGGGAGAGGGTTAGGGTGAAAATGTATGGAAGGGAACTATCCCATGGGGCCGGCCATACCCCTCACCCCAGCCCTCTCCCACCAGGGGAGAGGGAGAATCGAAAGCCCCTGCTCTCCTCGGTTACGTCAAGTTGCCACCCGACCCTGGCGTGGTTACAATGCCCCAATTGCGGATGCTCGGTTCTGCGCCCCGCCTTCCCGACGACTTCCGGCCCGGCGCACCACGACCCATCCTGATTCTTGGTAATGGAGAGTGATTCGGTTTGAATATCGACTGGTCGGGCCGGACGAACTACTTGCGGGAGCAGTACCACTACGCTTGGCTTGTGGTCGGAATGGGCACCATGCTCCGGCTCACCGCTAATTTCGTCAGCCAGGCCTTCGCCGTCATCCTCGTCATCCTCCAGACCGACTTCGCCTGGGGCGTCACCGCCATCGTCCTCGCTCAGGTCTTCCGCAGCGTCGTCAGCGCTCTCCTTGCTCCGGTCTCCGGATGGGTCGGCGACCGCTACGGAGCGCGCCCGTCCCTGTTTGTTGCGGCCACCATCTACGTGGCCGGGATGCTGCTCCTCAGCACCGTGAGCCAACTCTGGCAGCTTTACATCTATTACAGCCTGTTGTTGGGATTGGCCCAGGCCCTCTTCACCGTCAACATCCCCACCACCGTCGCCGCCTGGTTCCAGAAGAAGCTCGGCGTCGCCGTCGGTATCCAGCAGTCCATCGGAGGCATGGGAGCATCAGTCACTGCGCCGGCCCTGGCGCTGCTGGTGGTCCTGACCGGATGGCAGGTTGGGTTCTGGATAATCGCCGCCGTGGGTGGAGCAATCCTGTTCTCCCTGTTGTTCTTCTTCCACAGCGAACCCGCCGACCGCGGGATGAAGCCCCTGGGAGCCGACGACGACGAACCGGCGCCCGTACCGGTCAATGCCGAAACCGCCAGGTTGCGCAGCAAGGTCTTCCTGCAACACGCCCGTCGGACCAGGGCCTTCTGGAACCTCCCCTTCATCCACTTCCTCGGCTGCATGGGCCACGCCATCGTCATCTGGCACGTCGTGTTCTTCGCCACCGAGCAAGGATTGTCCCTCGCGGCGGCAGCCTGGACCGTCTCCATCTACACCATGGCCAGCGTCAGCAGCCGCCTGTTCATTCCCATCCTTGCCGACCGCTGGGGCGCCAAGGTAACGATGATCCTGCCCTACTTCCTGCAGGGCGTTACGGTCATAATGCTCTTCTGGGCCCAGAGCGCATGGGAGTTCTACTGCTTCGCCGTCCTCTTCGGCATCGGCTTCGGCGGGGAAATGTCCGCCTTCCTCATCGCCAACCGCCAGTACTATGGCATGGGTCCGGTGCGGTCAATCTTTGGATTCCAGCACCTCGGCTCCGGCTTCGGCATGGCTCTCGGAGGACTCATCGGCGGCGTGATCTACGACTTCCGCAATGGCGAAGTTCCGGTACGGTACCTCGGCTTCATCGACGTCGGGGGAGGCTCCTACGATCTCGCTTGGACCATCTCCATTGCCGCCAGTCTCGCCGGAGTCGTCTTCATCCTGTTGCTGGAATCATCCTCCCGCATCCTCATCCCCAACTGGGAAGAATCCCTGCCCCGGGAGGGACAAACCTCGCCCGCGGCTTCGTGACCGGTGGTTTGGACAAAAAAGCTGGCCCAAGTTACCGGGGTTTCTACGGGGACAGCAGTGTGGTAGCTCGGGGTATGGTCAACCTCCCGGAATTGGAGGTTGCCGGAGACCGGCGCTGGGAGAGCGGATTGTAGGGGAGATGAACTTTATGATTTGATCCGGTCGGGTGTTATCATTGCCCAAAGATGAGGTGAAATCATGGCTTTGGCTCTGCTGACTCATGCGGACGAATCCTTGGCAGCGGAATGGGCGGACAATCTGCCGGTGGCATATGGATACGAAGTCCTGCTGGCGTGCGACACTAGCGGCGACAGCCCCGGCACTCCGTGGGCAGTTTTTTGCCCGTCTATGGACGTGGTCAGCGCGGGCCGCGACCCTCAAGACGCGTTGGACATGATTGCCGATGCCATTTACGAGGCGTTGGTGGATGGCGTTACTCCGGTCAATCGGAGCACTGAAGAATGGCTGGGTGGCTTGTATGAGGAAATAGTGGCCACTGGATGCCCTACTGCTACTGCGGTAGTTCGGCCGGTGCCGTATTATGGGGAGTGACAATGCCGAGAGTCCCCGGCAAGAACCACCGGCGAGTGGTGTCGGCGTTTGGAAACATTGGCTACCGAGTTGTGCGAGAAAGCGGCCATATCATAATTTCTGACGGGACAACCCAGCTGAAAATTCCTCGCCATAACCCCATCAACGCCTATACCATGGCTGGGCTGATTCGTCAGGCTGGGCTGACCCGCGAGCAGTTTGAGGAGCTTTACTGAGGTGGCTATGGCGGATGCAAACGTTTACGAGGTCATCCTCATCTACTCCCCCGTGGATGTTGGCAGTTTTCGTAGGCAAGAGCACCGCGTTCTGGTGCGTGTGCGGTCTCTATCGGCTATTCACACTGAAGAGACCTCGTGTCGTGTCTGTTTTTTGTGGCTCATGCCAGCTCAATGCCACATTCGTGTTCGAGCGCGAGAGCGGCGGTTACGAATTTCAGTGCCGTCATTGCGACGCATTGAATATCATCAAGGATGGTGGGTGAGGGGACTGATCCTCGTGAAGGATGACGCTTGGACTTCCGTTAGTCACGCGGAATTGGAGTTTTTCGTGAACAGACAGAACAGACCTCCTGATCCCGGTGGGATCCGGCGCGTATTGTACGAAGCGGGTTTTGAGCCCAATGGGGAATGCTACTACTGCGGCAGAACAGTGGGAATAGGGAGTTATTTCTGCCCAGGCCACGACTCCACATTCACCAAAGCTTGGTTCAGCAACCCGGCACTGTGGCCGATACTGGCGCAGGCGGTAAGGATCCACGTGGCTAACTGACGTCCTCCAGTTGACCAATGAGGACGGCATCCCGGACATTATCGGTCAGGCCCATCAAGGCCGTAATTCTACTTTGATTGCTGGCAGAGAGGTGAGTAAATGGGACCGTTAGTAGCGGTCAAAAGGCGTATTGGGACGCATCGGCGTTGCCCTAAGTGCGATGGGACGTATGCTCGGCTGAGATCTAATTTGCCGGACGACGATGGCCACTGCGATGTATGTCGTGTAATATGACCTTTGGAAGGTTACAGTAGCGAGAATGTCCCTTTTGTGGTTCGCGGAGTGCTCGTATGCGCCGCGACTGGCATCAGCGGAATAATCCGCTCCGCTGTAAGGAATGTTTGAGTGCATGGGGTGGTACTGAGCCAAAAGCCGGTAAGAAGTTGGCGGGGGTTCTTGCGGCGAGAGAGCCGGAGACTGAATATCCGTGCGGTTATTGTGACTGCTGCGAAGCTGAGGATTTGAACAAGGATTTGGGCAAGTGGACTGGTCAACAGCCTTATCCACTTTGTGGACGGTGTCGTTGTTGTTTTGCGATGGGATTTGACCGAAAGCTAGCGTATCAGGAAAAGATGGAAGCAATAGAGAGATCGCGACGTTGACGGATCCAAGCCGCTGCACCTCATTGTTGGTCTCGTTCACAGACGTGCCTTGATCTCGGCGGGACAGACGGCTTAATAATCCCCGCTGGATGGGGGGCGTCATCCACCAAGGCTGAACGAAGCCCACCTGCCGGTTGAATTAACCCGAAACCCCCGCCGGTTCCCCCGCCGGTTCCCCCGGAGGCGCCGGGGTCGGAGCCGGCGGCGGTTTGGCCGCCAGCGCCATGATTCCCGCCAGGAACACGGCCACGGCGAAAAACGTAAACGGAATCCGGTAGCTGTCGAAATAGTCGAACATGAACCCGGCGATTACCGGCCCCAGCGCCTGTCCGCCCACCTGCACCGACATCGTCAGCCCCCGGATTGTCCCCAGGTTCTGCCGCCCGTAGTAGTCCGCCCACACCAGCCGAATCAGCAGTTGCAGACCCGCCACGCCGAACCCGACCCCCGCTGCCGAGATTAGCTCCGGCAGCAGCCAGTCGCTCAGCGCCGTCCCCGCCGTGGCCAGCGCCACCACGAACGCCGCTCCCATCATCAGGAAACGGATGGGTATCCGCCGCGCCAGGGCCGCCCAGAAGAGGCTCGCCGGCATTTGGGCCAGGGCGAATGTACTCGCGCTCAGCGCGGCGAACTGCGGGTCAACTCCCTGGTTGATGTAGTGGGAGACCTGGTGCAGGCTCACCCCCGCCTGGACCATCATCCCGGCGCCGGAAAAGATCGCCATGATCCAGAACGCCCGCGTTCGCAGCGCCTGCCCCACTGTGAAGTTGATCTCGGCGAAGCTACCCGCGTTGCCGGAACCTTTGCCAGCCTCGGAACCCTGGTTGGCTGAGTCTTCCCGCGCCGGCGCCGGGTCAGGTTCCAGCCCCATATCCTCCGGCCGCCGCGCCACTAGCAACAGGGACGGAACAACCCCCAGCACAAACGCCAGAATCCCCAGGGTGACCCACGCCGTTCGCCAGTCAAACCCGGTGATAATCAGCTGCATCGCCCAGGGCACGATGGCCAGGCCAGCCCCCTTGGCGATGTGGTCCACGGCCAGCCCCATCGGACGCCGCCGGATGAACCAGTTGCTGATGGCCGTGGGCAGCCCCATCTCCATCGGCCCGGAGAAGATCATCCGCCCCGGAACGTACAGGAAATAGAAGGCCAGCGGATGGGTAACGAAGGCCAGCCCAATCGCCAGCAGCCCCGTGACCAATGAACCCGTCCCCAGGATGACTCCCGCCCCGTACTGGTCCAGCCATCGCCCCACGATGGGTGAAACGAAGACCGCGACCAGCCCTCCCAGGCTGACCGCCCCGGAGAACATCCCCAACGACCAGCCCATGGATTGGGTCATGGGAACAACGAACACGGAAAGGGTCGCCACCGCCATCACGGTCCGGGCGGACAGGCTCACCGCCACCCCGTTCCCTGCGATTACCCAGCCGTAGTAGAAGGGCAGCGTGTGGGCCAGCCGCGTCCGCCAGGCGGTAACGTTGGTCATTGCTCGACCCCGAAAGCTGGCCGTTGCCTGCCACTGGGACGCCTGGGGGGGCCGGTCCCGCGCCAGTCGTCCCGGTTCCAGTCGTCCCGGTTATTGATCAAAGGTCCGGCCGTTCCAGTAACTGCCAGCAATTCGTAGCTCCGGGTCATCTGCGACTGGTCGTCGGTGAGCCATTGATAAATCCGGTTGCCCCACGGCATCAGCAGGTATTGGCTGGGTATCTCCGTCCGCCGCGGGCATTGACCGGATCGTGCACCACTCTGTCATCCTGGGGTTTGACTCCCTGGCCGCCGCACCGACGCTGCCCAGTAGCGGGGCCGCCGTTGGCTCAACTCCAGGCCTCGGCCGCTATGGAGATGGCGTTCAACGCCGCCGGATAGCCCGCGTATCCTCCGGTCTGGATCAGCACCTCCACCATTTCCGCTTTGGAGAAGCCCACATTAAGGCCGGCCCGCAGCAAGTTCCGCAACTGGCCATCGGCCCGCAGCGCCGTCAGCGCGGCCGTGGTGCACACCACCCTGGATTTCAGGTCCAGACCGGGGCGGAAGAAGATCTCCCCAAACGCGTACTGGTAGGTGAGCGTTCGCAGGTCCGGCGCCAGGTCCACCAACGCGCTGGCGTAACCCTCCTGTCCCTGAACGCCGAAGAGCCGTTCCCGTAGCTCGCGCCCGCGCGCCTCCATCTCCTCAAGGCTGAGCTCAGGCACCTCGGTCTGCGGCACGTCGATGCCGCGCTCACGGAAGGCCTCATGCACCAGTTCCAGGGAGTTTACTGCCGAGGGGAACCCGGCGTAGAGGGAGCAATGGATTGGCACTTCCTGGATTTCCTCCGCGCCCAATCCCAGGTTCAGCGCACTGTGGACGTAGGTCTGAAACTGCGCAAGGCGCTGGAGTGTGGTCAGGACGGACAGGGTCGCCAGCATCCGGTAGCGGATGTCCAGGCCGGGACGGGCCCACACCGCGCCGAAGATAGCCTCTGCGGTATAGTGTCTTAGGCTGGAGATGCCGGCCACCGCCCTGGGTCTCTCCCGCACCGGGTAAGTGCCGTGTTGCAGGCGCTCCCGTATCTCATTACCCTTGCGCCTGAGTTCCTCACGTTTGTTCATTGCTTAACTCCAGTTTGTGTTTTGAAACCAGCTCAAAACCGGCGGCCCGCCCAACCCAGTTACTCTCGCGCCGGCGCGAATCCACGACTCACCCGGTCTGCAATCGGACTTTTGGAGAGCATGGCGGGTTTTGAGATAGTTTCTGATGAGATCTGTCGCACGACCCATTTACCATACGCTCGCCAATCCGGCAACGTCGGACCGTCGCTGACTGACGAGGACGACCGCCACTGACCAACGGGGGATGACGGCATTGCTGAACACGCCCTAATCCAGCCCCACCCGCCGCAGCGTGTATGCGTCCCCAGCCATGATCTCTGCAATCCTCGGCGGCAGGCCGCGAAAATCATCCGTCGCCGCCGAAATCAACCTTCCGGTCAGCGCCCCGCTTTCGTCTGCCGCCAGCCACACCGCCAGCTCAGCGCACTCGTCGATGGACGCGCCACCGCCCGAGGTTACCCTCAGCCCGAGCTGGTGGATGAAGTCCGCCCCCGCCTGGGCGGCTTCCTCGGTCATCTTGTCCCACATACCGGTATGAACCGAGCCCGGCCCGAGGGCGTTCACCGTAATTCCCTTGCCATCCAGTTCCTGGGCCAACACCTCGGTAAGTCGAACCACCGCCGCCTTGCTGGAGCAATAGGCCGACATATTGCTCCACGCATTGGTCGCCCCCGCCCCCGACAGGTTGATAATCTTGCCTGCTGACTGCGCCAGCATTACAGGAATGATGGCTCGACACACCATGAAGGTGCCGGTGAGGTTGACGTTGATGGTGTTCACCCAGTCGGCGATGTCGTTGCCCTGCAACGGGCCGATGGGGCCGGAGTTTCCGGCGTTGTTGACCAGCACGTCAATACGCCCGAATCGCGCTACTACCTCATGGGCCAACCGTTCGGTGTCTTTCTGGCTGGTGACGTCGGTGCGGACGGCAATCGCTTCAGTACCCAACTCAGAAACGGCGCTGACAGTTTCTTGCAGCTCGGATTCGTTGCGTGCGGCCACCGCCAGCTTGGCGCCCTCGCGGGCATAGGCCAGGGCAATGGCCCGCCCAATGCCTCGCCCCGAGCCCGTAATAACCGCTACCTGACCATCCAATTTCATGGCGTAACCTCCTGTTGAGTACCAAATACGGCGTGTCGACAATTGGAAAATAACGCGTCATTTGTCAACACGCTGTAGGCTACCGGCCGGGTCTTTCGATTTTCCCGGTTTTGTCATTGCGAGCGCAGCGTGGGAATCTCGTCGCCGTAGCAAACAACGTTGCCAGCAGGTCGCTTTCGCCGCATCTGTCAGAGAATCGAAAGACCCTGAGGCTACCGGGCCGCCGACGGACTTTTCTGCTACGTGCCATGATTGCATCATAACAATTGCATCATAGCAAAAGATGAGTTTCCATTCCCCAACGGCGCACCCTGCCAGAACAGAGCAGACCCTTGACGCCCGATCAGTGCGGCGGTAGGCTAGCTCCGCTACAACTGCTGTCTCGATCAGGGCCAGCCTGGATACTCCGGATGAGAGGAGCTGCCTAATGTCCCGCCTCGAAGGAAAAGTCGCCCTCATTACGGGAGCAACCGGAGGGATTGGTCGGGCTGCGTCCAGGCTCTTCGCCGATGAAGGCGCGCGCGTCGTGTTGGTTGACCTTGACGAGTCTGCCCTCCAGGATGCAGTGCAGTCAATCGGAGCAGACCGGGCCAGTTACCACGCTGCCGATGTAACCCAACCCGACCAGGCCCAAAGCTACGTTCAGGCCGCAGTAGACCGCTGGGGTGGCATTGATATCTATCTGGCCAATGCCGGGATTGAAGGTTCCATAGCCCCGATACCCGACTATCCCATCGACGTGTTCGATCGTGTGATGGCGGTCAACGTGCGCGGGGTCTGGTTGGGTATCAAGTACGTTGTCCCGGCCCTGCGGGAACGCGGCGGCGGCAGCATCGTCATCACGTCCTCCACCGCCGGCATCGGTGGCAGCGCTGATATGTCGGCGTACACCACCAGCAAACACGCCGTCATCGGCCTGATGCGCACTGCCGCCCTGGAGGGCGCCCCGCTGGGAATCAGGGTCAATACCGTCAATCCTGCGCCCATCGAGACGCGAATGATGCGTTCCATAGAGGAGATGCGCGTTGCCGCGCTGGACGATGCGACGGTTACGGTCGAACGGACGAAGCAGGCGGCCGCGGCCCGTATTCCGCTGCGACGCTACGGCAACCCCGAGGAAGTGGCCGGGCTGATGCTCTTCCTCGCCAGCGACGAAAGCAGCTTCTGCACCGGCGGCGTGTACATGGTAGATGGCGGCCGGTCCGCCGGCAGCCCCTGAACCCCACCAAAGCGTTACCCGTGTCTCCGGTCTAAGAACCTGTCTACGATCTCTGAAATAGGTTAAGCTGAGACTATTATCAGGGGAGGGGTAATCATGTCTCATTCCTATCCCAGCGACATCAGCCGGGAGCAATTCGTCCGGATTCTGCCCGTGTTGGAGTCGGCCCGCCGTCGGACCAAGCCTCGCACCGTGGACTTGTATGACGTTTTCTGCGGCGTGCTGTACCTCTTGAAAAGCGGGTGCCAGTGGCGAATGCTGCCGGCGGACTTCTCCAATTGGCGCACTTGCTACAAGTATTTCCGGCAATGGAGCGAGCGGCCTGGCCCGGGTCAGGATTCCATTCTGGAGCAAGTCCTAAAAAAAATCGGTTGGCGCGGCCCGACAAAGCAATGGACGGAAAGAGCAGACCAGCTTCTGCATCGTGGACTCCCAGAGCGTCAAGAACACGGACACCGCCGGGCACAAGGGCTATGACGCAGGCCAGAAGGTGTCGGGAATCAAGCGTCATATCGCGGTGGACACGCAAGGATTGCCCCATGCGATACACGTGACTACCGCCGACGTTACCGACCGGGCCGGGGCTTTGGCGATGTTTGACCGGCGCCGAGACGGCCTCAGTCAAGTGCAGAACGTGCTGGTGGACGGGGGTTACACCGGAAAGCCCTTTGCCACTGCGGTGCAAGGCCTGTTGGGAGCCGCGGTGGAAGTGGTGAAACGCAACGAACTGCACACCTTCGTGGTGCTTCCAAAGCGATGGGTGGTGGAGCGGTCTTTCGCCTGGCTGGAAAAGTGCCGCCGACTCTGGAAGAACTGCGAAAGGAAGCTCAATACTAGCCTGCAAATGGTGGTGCTTGCCTTCACGGTGCTAATCCTAAAAAGATTGTAAACAGGCTCTAACCGTTACCCATCTCCCCGTTCTTGCGGGTGAGGGTAAACTCCCCCCCAAAAGCAGTGGTCTGGCTACCCCGCCTGGGTTCGAACCAGGGCTTACAGCTCCAAAGGCTGACGTGCTACCGCTACACCACGGGGCAATTGCGCTGCGTCTATCCCAACCTGACGCACCTACCATTGTGCGACGCTGGCCCCCTATCGTCAAGGTTGCCTCTACCTCGGAACAGGGTCTTTCGGTTTTCTAAAAAAGCGGCTAATCTGTTGTCATGGAGACTAACGAATTAGCCCGCAGCCTGCCCGCCGCCTTGGGCGCCGTCCCCGACCCACGCTCGCCCCAGGGCAAGCGACATCCGTTGCCCGCCATCCTGACCTTGGCCGTCTGCGCCATGCTCTCCGGCGCCCGCAGCCTTTACGCCATCTGCCAGTGGGGGCGCCAACAGGACCCGGATGCGGTGTCAGCCATGGGCTTCACTCGACCCACGACCCCGGCGGTGAGCACGTTGCACACCGTGTTCTGCCAGTTGGACACCGACGCCTTTGAGGCGGCGCTGGCCCAGTGGACCCGGCAGTGGCTGGCCGCCACTGGGGAAAGGGTGGCCATTGCGGTGGACGGCAAGGCGCTGCGCGGGATACACGGGGAGGAACTGCCCGGCGTGCGGCTGGTGGCGGGTTATGCCCATGGCGTCGGCCTGGTAGCGGGGCAAAAGGGGGGTAGGGCCAGGTCAGGGGGAGCTGACGGCGGCCCGGGAGTTGACGGCAACGCTGCTGCCGGTGGCGGGCAATCTGGTGACCGGGGACGCGCTGTACTGCCAGCGGGATTATTGCCAGCAGATCAGGGACGCTGGGGGCGACTACCTGGTCATCGTGAAGCGGAACCAGCGGGAACTTTACGACGACATCGCGCTGGCCTTCGCCGCGCCGGTACGGGGCGGACAGTACCGGAAGGCGCGGACCCGGAACCGGCATGGCGACCGCTGGGAAATCCGTGAATTGTCAGCTACCGACGCGCTCAACGACTACCTGGACTGGCCCGATGTGGGGCAGGTGTGCCGCATCACGCGACGCGCCCTGGGCCGCGGCCAGACCGCCACTGAGTCGCGCTACGCCATCACCAGTCTGGACGGAAAGGTGGGGCCAAAGGCGATGCTCAGACATATACGGGGGCATTGGGAAATTGAGAACCGTCTGCACTACGTGCGGGATGTAACCCTGGGGGAAGACGCCAGTAGGGTACGGAAAGGGGCCGCGCCCCAGGTGATGGCGATAGTGCGCAACATCGTGCTGAGCGTGCTGCGTCATGCCGGGGAAAGCAACATCGCGGCGGCCTTGCGGCGCATCGGCTGGACCCCAGGACAATCCCTGCGCATCCTCGGCCTAGACAACCCTTGAAAACCGAAAGACCCTGTACCTCGGAACATACGCTCGAGGTAGGGGCAACCCTTGTGGTTGCCCTGTTTCCCGCCGCCTGCCCAAGAACCGGAAGACCCCCACCGTCATCGTCCACCGTGCTCCAACATACGTTAGGGTATACTGCCGGCCACGTCAAAACCCACACCAAACCCACTCAGCAGCGAGGTAGCGTCATGGAAACGGTAGGATTTATCGGACTGGGCAACATGGGCGGCGGTATGTCCGTCAACATCCAGAAGGCCGGCTACTCAATGGTCGTATACGACCTGCGCGAAGAGGCTGCCCGGCCCCTGCTGGAAGGCGGCGCCCGTCTCGCCAACACCCCCGCCGAAGTCGCCGCGGCCAGCGACATCACCTTCACGTCCCTGCCCGGCCCCTACGAAGTGGAGTCGGTGTCCCTGGGCGCGTCCGGCGTGCTGGAAGGCATCAAGCCCGGCAGCGTTTACATCGACCTGTCCTCCAGCCGGCCCACGCTCATCCGGGAGATTGAACCCCAGTTCCGCGCCAAAGGAGCCTTCGTCCTGGATGCTCCGGTCAGCGGCGGCAAGACGGGTGCGGCGTCGGGCAACCTGGCCGTCATGGTCGGCGGCGACCGCGCGGTATTCGACCGGGTGAAGCCGGTGCTGGACGCCTTCGGCGACAAGGTTTTCTACGCTGGGGAAATCGGCGCCGGCAGCGTAGCCAAGCTGGTACACAACATGATTGGCCACAGCGTCCGCCAGGCCATTGCCGAAGGACTCACCCTGGGCGTCAAGGCCGGCGTTGACCCTGAACCCCTGTGGGAGTGCGTGCGGCGCGGCGCGCTGGGCCGTATGTCCTTCCTTCATGAAGGACTCGTCCGCACCATGTTCCGCGGTGAATATGAGCCGGCCAGCTTCGCCCTCAACCTGGCCCACAAGGACATCTCCCTGGCCACCGAGCTGGCCCGCGAGTACGACGTGCCGATGCCCATGTCCACGCTGGCTCAGCAAATATCCCTTACCGCCATGAACCGGGGCTGGGCCGGCTCCGACAGCAGCAGCACGGTGCGATTGCAGGAAGAGCAGGCCGGCGTAGAAGTGCGCGCCCCCCACGTAGACCCGGAACGCGCCGCCCGCTTCATAACCACCCACCCCGACGCCGAGTAACCCGGAAAAAAGGGAATTACATACCTATTTACACCGTCGTCAGTGCAATCGCCACCACGCTACGTGAACCCAAGAAACGGCGTAATCTGCGACGATCCGACGAACTAGCGATAGCACAACACCATCGCGGACTGCACGCCGCAGGAATGTGGTTGCCGACGCTTGTGATAAAGTAGGACTATGGAGGGGTTATGGCAACGGCTTACACCAGAAAGGCTGCTACGATTGCACTTTTTGGCGTCGCCGTTCGGGGCGTCGACCACAACTTATTTGGTGACGTATTATGCGACAGGTTGCAACTGGCCGTCGGTTACTGACGACTTCCATGACTTGGCGGAGTATGCCAGCATCAGCGTAATCCTTTACGGAGCGGCAGCCGTCGCCTCGGAGTTAACATTAATCTGGGGAGGTAAGGCCATGCTTTATGGCATAACAGAACTCGTCCGGACTTGGCGCGAAATAAAGAAGACCCAGCGGAAAGACGCCGTCCGTATTGTGAGCCAAGAGAACGTATTGACGGCAAACGCCATTAGGAGCAATCCTACGCTGCAGGCCAATCCTGAACTGGCCACGGAGGTCTTGGCCGAACTGGAGCGCGAACCGGCTGGCACATGAAGGTAGCTGGAGATTACGTTTTTGTGCCGGTCGATGCCGGTTCTCTGGAATTGGCCGCCGCCGGCGGTGTACATAGGTATGTAATCGCCAGAAAGCCCCTCTCCCATCAAGGGAGAGGGGTTTGGCGTGAGGCCCGCGCCGGCCCTTAAGCCTTCTGATAAATCCGGCTGCCCGCCTCGCGGAACTCCGCAGACTTTTCCTCCATCCCTACTTCCAGCGCCGACTCCGGCGCCATCCCATTCTTCCTGGCGTACTCCCGCACGTCCTGCGTGATTTTCATCGCGCAGAATTTTGGGCCGCACATTGAGCAGAAGTGGGCTACCTTGGCCCCCTGCGCCGGCAGCGTCTCGTCGTGGTAATCGCGCGCGGTCTCCGGGTCCAGCGCCAGGTTGAACTGGTCATCCCAACGGAACTCAAACCGGGCCTTCGACAGGGCATCGTCCCACTGCTGCGCCATCGGATGCCCCTTGGCAACATCGGCGGCGTGAGCGGCAATCTTGTAGGTGATAACGCCGGTTTTCACGTCCTCCCGGTGCGGCAGGCCCAGGTGCTCTTTGGGCGTCACGTAGCACAGCATCGCCGTGCCGTACATCCCCACCATTGCCGCGCCAATACCGGAAGTAATGTGGTCGTAGGCCGGCGCGATGTCGGTAACCAACGGCCCCAGGGTGTAGAAGGGCGCTTCATGGCACACTTCCATCTGCCGGTCCACGTTCTCCTTGATTTTGTGCATGGGCACGTGGCCCGGGCCTTCAATCATCACCTGCACATCCTGCTCCCAGGCAAACTGGGTCAGCTCGCCCAGCGTCTCGAGTTCCGAGAACTGCGCTGCGTCGTTGGCATCCGCAACGCTGCCCGGACGCAGGCCGTCGCCCAGCGAGAACGACACGTCATAGGCGCGCATAATCTCGCAGATTTCGCCGAAGTGGGTGTACAGGAAGTTCTCCTGGTGATGCGCCAGGCACCAGCCCGCCATGATGGAGCCGCCCCTGGAGACAATGCCGGTGAGACGGTTGGCCGTCAGCGGCACGTAGCGCAGCAGCACGCCGGCGTGGATGGTGAAGTAGTCAACACCCTGTTCGGCCTGCTCGATGAGCGTGTCGCGGTACAACTCCCAGGTCAATTCCTCCGGGTTGTCCCCCACCTTCTCCAGCGCCTGGTAGATGGGCACGGTGCCGATGGGTACCGGCGAATTGCGCAGAATCCATTCCCGCGTGGTGTGAATATCCTTTCCGGTGGAAAGGTCCATCACGGTGTCGGCTCCCCAGCGGGTGGCCCACAGCATCTTCTCGACTTCCTCGTCAATGGAAGATGTGATGGCCGAGTTGCCGATGTTGGCGTTCACCTTCACCAGGAAGTTGCGGCCAATAATCATCGGTTCGGATTCGGGGTGGTTGATGTTGGCGGGAATGATAGCCCGGCCACGCGCCACTTCTTCCCGAACGTATTCCGGGTCAATGCCCTCCCGGATACCGATGTATTCCATCTCCGGAGTAACCATACCCTGGCGGGCATAGTGCATCTGCGTAACCGCCTGGCCGTTCTTGGCGCGCAGGGGCCGCCGCGTCAGTCCGGGGAAGGGCTGTGCCTGGTTGTTGCCCCGCACCGCAATGGGATGGCCGCCATACTCTGCCACGCCGCCGCGCGCCATAATCCAGTCCCGACGCAGCGCCGGCAGCCCCTGCCGCAGGTCGAGCATCGCCGCGCTGTCGCTGTACGGCCCGCTGGTGTCGTAAACCGACAGCGGCGGATTATCCTCCTGCCCAAAGCGCCCGGTGGTAGGATCCAGCGTAACCTGTCGGAAGGGCACCTGAATCGACGGCTGCGAGCCCTCCCGGTAAACCTTGTTGCTGGCCGGGAAGGACGACTTCCCCTGAAATGCCTGCGTGTACTCCGTAGTCTGAACCATTATGCGCCTCCGCAATATGTTGGGTATATTGGGCCGCAACAAAATGGGCCGCCAACGTAAACAGTTGGCGGCCCGTCATTGGCTAACCTACAAGCCCCGATTCCCTACGCTGGCATTACCCAGATCAGGTTCGCAAGGGTCGGAGACATTATGGTCCCCCTCTCAGCCCGGCTCAACCGAGCTCCCCTACGTGCCCTACGGCTTCTGTTGTTAATTCCGGCTGCACCGGATGAGCCGATTATAGGCGGCATCCCATAATAGTGTCAACCAAGTACCCCGGCACACTCAGGGTCTTTCGATTCTCCCTCGCCCCTTGTAGGAGAGGGCTGGGGTGAGGGGTATGGCCTGTCGTGGGATAGTTCCCTTCCTTACATTTTCACCCTAACCCTAACCCTTGATGGGCTGACAAGGGTATGTATGGATGTTTTGCAGGAGGTTTTCACCCTCACCCTAGCCCTCTCCCATCATAGGGAGAGGGGACATTGCAGAAGTTAGATACCTCTGTCAGCCCAAAGGGAGCGAGGCTATGCGTCGCCGGCGCCTGGACTCCCCTCGCCCTCCGCTGGACTCCCCTCGCCCTCCGGGAGAAGGGCCGGGAGTGAGGGCGGACTTCCCCGCCTAACGACTACCGGAGTCAAAAGACCCGGCCCGTGCCATTAATCTGCGCCGCAGTGTTATGATTCCCCACCAGCCAATCCGACTCTCAATCGCGCTAATGAGGTATTACAGTGGCCGCCGTAAACAACTCACCCCAGGCACCGGGTGCGCCGCGACGCCGTTGGGCATTCCTGAGAAGGATCGAGTCCCACGTTCAGAGTAAAACCCTCGGCAGCCTCATGCAGCTGCTGCCTCTGCTGGTTACGGTTTTCATCATCGCTTTCATTATTGGAAAAGTGGACGGCATTATCCATGAGTTGCCGCTAATCAAGGACGTGCCGGGGTTGTCTACGGCCGGCCGCTTTGCGGGAGGTCTCATTGACCTGATTTTGATTATCATCCTGCTTTATCTGGCCGGGTTGGTAATCTCGACCTGGCCAGGCCGGAAGACCATGCAACTGGTAACCGCCCTGTTATCCAGAGTTCCCGTGGTCAAAACCGTGTACGGCGTAACCCAGCAAGCCACCATTGCCCTGAGCAGCGACTTTACCTTCACTCGCCCAGTCTTCATAGAATGGCCCCGGGAGGGTATGGCTGCCGTGGGTTTCGTTACCGCGCGCGCCTATTCTGAATCTACCGGCATGTCCATCGCCGTGGTGTACATTCCCACTGTCCCCAATCCGACCTCCGGCAACCTGGCCTTTGTGCCGGAAGACGACCTGATCGAAACCGACCTCACCGTTGACGCCGCCATGCAACTGGTCTTCTCCGGCGGTATCGTTTTACCGGACTCGCTGGCGTTGGCCCGTCTCCCCAGGGAACGGGAAGAACGCGAACTCATCGGCCAGTTCGTGAAAAATCCGGATTGAACCCGGCGCTGCTCCGCCCCGGCAACTCACCGGCTGATCCGCCGGCTTCAGGCCCCTTCTATTGCCAGCTCTTCCAGGTCCTCAAGTTCGACACCAGCCCCGACCCCGGCCCCGGAATTCGCCACGGGTAGCTGAATAATCATCTCGGTGAACTCGCCAGGCTCCGACTCCGCCCGGATGCTGCCCCCGTGCTGGCGCACAATGTCGCTGGATATGGCCAGACCCAGCCCGGTGCCCCGGTCGGTGGGCTTGGTGGTGAAAAATGGGTTGAAAATCTTGTCAATCACGTCGTCGGGGATGCCATTTCCATTGTCGCGAATGCGTATCTCAACATCATCAACTCCGCGCCGCGTCGTTAGCCACAACGTGGGGCTATAGGAGTCGCCTGGCCTGGCAGCGGCCCGTTTCTCGGCGGTAGCGTCGCAGGCGTTGCCTACCATATTCAGAAACACCCGACCCAAATCCTGAGGCACCACTGCAATCTCGCCCATGTTCGGGTCCAAATCTTCCTGCCAATCCAGCTGGAAATCCGGGTTGGTGGCGCGGGCGCTGTGATAGGCCAGCCGGATATTCTGGTCCAGCAGCCGGTTGATGTCGGTGGGTTCCTGACCGCCCCCGCCCCGACCCATCATCAGCATATCCTGCACAATGCGGTTGGCCCTCTCGCCGTGGTTCCGAATCCGCTCCATGTTCTCGGACAATTCGGATGAAATATCCCGGATCAACGCCTGCTGGTCTTCTTCCAACCGATCTGCGTTATCGTCCAGCGTTTCCTTCAATTCCGCCAGCAGTTCGTCTGAGCCTTCCGAGAAGTTCTTGACGAAGTTCAGCGGGTTCCTGATTTCGTGGGCCACCCCCGCGGTCAGCTCGCCCAGGGCCGCCAGCTTCTGCTGCATCACAACCTGGTCCTGCGCCCGGTGCAAGTCGCCCAGCACCGTCTCCAACTCATCGTTCTTTTCCTGGAGTTCCCCGGCCAGCTGTTCCACCAGATTCAGCCGCCGTTCTTCCAACGCGCTGCGGCGGAACCCCTCCAATGCAACCCCCATTTCCGAAATTTCATCCTGCCCGCCGATTTCCACTGGCGCTTCCAGGTCGCCATCCGCCATCCGCCGCATCTGGGCCAAAAGCATCTGCAAACGCCTCAGCAGCACCCGGCCGACGAACAGCCATGCAATCAGTGTCGCCCCAATCACTGCAAACACGCTGATCCCCAGGAGCAGCGCCCGTCCGGTGAAAAACGCCTGCGCCGACGCCCGGGTGGCTTCCGCCGCGCTGGTTTCCGCCGCTGCAACCAGGTTGTCCACCTCACCAACCAGCCCAATCGCGATATCCCGGTTCAACGCCAGCAAATTCCCTTGACGTTGTGACAGCCGCAACTGCTGCTCCAGCACATCAAACCCGCTGTCCTTGGCCAGTCCCAAATCGAACAGCCGCTGATAGGTCGGCGCAATCTCCCCGTGTATCTCGGAATCCTGCAGCGCCAACAAGTTCCGCTGAATCCGCCCCTGCGCCGATATAAAACGCTCGCGCAGCGGCTGAATCGCCGCGGCGTCTGAAACGTTAAACGCGCTCACCAGCATTTCCGTCGCTATATTCCCGTCAACCTGCAACTCTACCAGGTGTCGGTAACGGTCCAGTTCTTCCCCGGTAAAATGTTCAGAACGCGTCGCCGGCGCCTCGCCCAATTCCCGGTAGCCCAGCATCGTATAGAAAAATTGGTCATCCAGACTCGAAACCACAATGCGGTCCAAACTGAAGCGCAGGTCGTCCAACTCCAGCCGCATCTCCTCACTCAATCGCGCCAACTCAAAGGTTCTTACCTTATCGCCCGTCATCGCACCGATGTTGGTTATCAGCGCGTCAGCACTAGTGCGAACTAACGGCAAGCGCCCATCGTCAGTCTCATGCTCCGCCAGGTTAGACATCTCCTGCTCGAAAGCCTGGTGCGATTTATTGATGCTGTCAACCACCGCCGCCGAGTCCTGCGACGTGGCGGCTGCCGTGAGCCGTGGCCCCGCCGCCACCAGCTCCCCGCTGTACCGCGCCACTCCAAACGCCGCCGCCAGCCCCGGAACAGTTCCTTCGTTGATGCCGCTTTGCACGTCGCCAACCCGCTCGAAGGAAAACAGGCCCACCAGGCTGGCGGCGATGGTCAGCACCACCGCGCCGCCAATCGCAGCGTAAAGCTGCCCCGAGATACGAAAGCGGCTTTGCAAAATACGTTGCAATACGTAACTCAACGCTGCACGTCCTTTAGCGTGGTGGCCGGGTAGTAATCGCCATCCCGTCCGATGGCCGTCAGAAACACTGTATCCGACCCCTGGTTGTCCCCAGACCCATAGCCCAGCGTAAACCCTGCAATGTCAATAACATCACTACTTTCAAACCTTTCCAGGAAGCACGCCCGGCTTACCTCGCGTCCGCAGCTTTCCAGGCCGATAATGGCCAATCGGCCCGCCAGGTAACCCTCAAAGGATACAAACCCCGGCTCCGCCTCCGGGTCATACGCCAGCAGCGCGCGACGGTAAACGGCCGCCACCGGCAGGTCTGCGTCCGTGGGGAAAGGAACCACCTGCGTCACCACTACTCCGGCGCCTCTCGTATCCAGTTCTTGCGCCAGAGCATGGCTGCCCACAAAGGAAACGTTCAAAAACACCGGGTCAAACCCAATCTGCCGGCCCCAGGAGATGAATGAGGCCACCGGACGATATGCCCCAATAATAATGACCGCTTCGGGGGCGGATTCGCGCAGGTCCAGCAGCGCCGTTTTTACCGCAGTCGTGTTCCGCCGATACACGCCTACGCCGGCCAGCTCCATGTTGCGCCGCTCCAGCGCCTCCAGCGTCCCAACATAACCAGCTCGGCCATACGAATCGTCCTGATACATAATCCCGATGCGCTTTATCCCCAGGTCGGTGGTCAATCGCTCCACCATCTCCTCGGTCTCCTGCTTGTAAGAAGCCCGCAGGTTGATAACGTTTCCCCACTGGGAATCCCGCAGGAAAGCCGCGCCCGTGAACGGCGCAATGTACGGGATACGCGCCTCGGAAGCCACCGGCACCGCAGAGCGGGAGGTAGGCGTACCCACCGCGCCAATCAGCGCAAAAACCGGTTCCTCATTTATGAAGTGCTGCGTGTTGGCGATGGCCGCCTCCGGTTCATAGGCGTCGTCCCGCGACGTTAAATGCAGCTGCCGGCCGTGGACGCCGCCCTGCTGATTCACTTCGTGGAAGGCGGCCTCGATCCCCAGCCGCATATTCCGCCCCAATTCCGACGCCGGCCCGCTGAACGCCGCCGACTGCCCGAACATTATGCTTCCTTCCGAAACGCCCGGCACATCCGCCCCGCTCGATTGAGTCGCCGCCAGCGTGGGTTGCGTTCCCGCCGCTGCCGCGCTGCCGCTATCCGCAGGAACGTCCGTCGTGCAACCGAGCGCACCCCAGGCCAACATCAGCGCAACCGCCGGCCCGACTGCCCAGCGCAGCGCGCCGACTATGTTCAGCCCCCCGGTGTCATTCATCCCTGCGGGCAACCATCGCCAAGTGGTTTTTCCCCTGCTCCCGCCGGTAATTCAACTCGTCCATCATTGTGCGCACCAGATGTATGCCCAGACCACCCACTGTCCGGTCTTCAATCGGAGCGTTCGTATTCGGCAGCGCGGCATCGGTAGTCGGGTCAAAGGGGCTGCCGTCGTCAACTACCTCAATAATCAGACGGTCCGGTTCCGAATTGAGCGTTATCTCAATCTGGCGAATGCCTTCATTACCCCCGCAGTTCCCGTAGTTGTTGATGTTAAGCGTCAGTTCTTCCAACACCAGGTTAGCCTTGTACACCAGCGCCGGAGGCCAACTCTCACGCTCACCCATCGCCTCTACCTCGGCGGTGATGGCATTCAGGTCAAAGCCATTCGTGGTCATATTCAGCGAAAGCAGCTCTGTCACGAACCCGTCCCCGTCCGGTAAAGCGTTAAGCACGTAATGTCGTCCGACTGCGCCCGGTCCCCGGCGAAAGCGCGCACTGCCCGGAATACCTCCTCGTTCACCTGCTGGGCATCCTGCGGCGGTGTCGCCGCAAAAACCGCCCGTAGACGGTCCATCCCGAACTCCTCGCTGTCGCCGTTCATCGCCTCGGTTACTCCGTCGGTATAGAGAAACAGCGTGTCGCCGGGAGCCAGCGCCGCGGTCTGCTGGTCATACTCGAGCCCCGACACCAGGCCGAGAGCAACCCCTCCCGTCAGCGGCAGCGTTTCCGAACTCCCGTCGGCGTGAACCACCAGCGGCGGATTGTGCCCCCCGTTGGCGTAGATAAACCGCCCCGTCGCCGGGTCATAGTCCACGTAGAACACCGTTACGAACATCGCGGTTTCGTTGCCTTCCAGCAGCAGGTTGTTCACCTCTGCCAGCACCGCACCCGGCCCCTCGTTGCCAATCGCCGCCCCTTTCAACAGCGTGCGGCACGACATCATCATCAGCGCCGCCGGCACTCCCTTGTCCGAAACATCCGCGATGGCGAAACCAATGCGGCCATTGTCCAGCCGCATCACGTCAAAAAAATCGCCCCCCACGTTGCGGGCCGGCTCCATATTGGCAAACACCTGGTAGGCGTCGCTCTGGGGAAATGTCGCCGGCAGGATGGACTGCTGCATCTGGCTGGCAATGTCCAGTTCGTTTTGCAGCGCAACCAACTGATCCCGGGACGACAGCGCCTCCCGCCATTCCATCATGTGGCTCAGCGTGCGTTCGATGGTAACCCGCAAGTCGTCAAAATCCAGCGGCTTCGTAACGAAGTCGAACGCGCCCCGATTCATCGCCGTCCGGATGTTCTTCATATCGCCGTAGGCGGATATGATTACCGACCTGATGTTGGGGTCAACGCTGGGAATCTGTTCCAGTAGTGTCAGCCCGTCCATCTCCGGCATATTGATGTCGGTAACTACCATGTCAATATCCCGGTCCTCGTTCAACCGTTGCAGGGCTTCCACGCCGGTGCCGGCAAATACCAGCTCGTAACGGCCCGCCCTGATGTCCCGGCGCATCCGTTGCCGAAACAGCGGCTCGACATCCTGCTCGTCGTCGACCACCAGTATCTTGTAGGTTCCTTTTGTCATTCGCTGTTACCCGTACCAAAACAGCCGGCGGAGCAATTTACCGAGTCCGGCGCCGGCTTTGCCGCAGCGTTCCGAACCGATCAGCTCTGTAGAGCGGAAATCGCATCCGTCACATTGCCGTGAACCGGGATAATCTTGTCAAAACCGCTGATCTCGAATATCTCCCGCACCGACTCCGATAACGAACACACCGCGAAATTCGCCTGCTGTCTCTGCAACGCTTTCGCCGTCAGCAAAATCACCCGCAAGCCTGCGCTACTGATGTAAACCAACTGCTGCAAATCAAGAATGACCGTGCGGTCAGTGTCCTCCACCGCAGCTTCCAGGTCGTTTTGGAACTCTCTGGCGTTGACCCCGTCCACCCGCTCTTCCGCCGTTGCGATTAACGTCGCGCCGTCCCGTTCAGTCTTGATCGCCATGTAACCTAACCTGCCATTGCAAACGTTTCGCTTAGCAGCGTCGGCATCCCGACGCTTCCACAGTCCGGATTTACTTGGTGGGCCTGGATGGACTCGAACCAACGACCTCAGTCTTATCAGGACTGCGCTCTAACCGCCTGAGCTACAGGCCCCAGCCGCTATAACTTACCAAACTTGCCCAACCAGCGCAACCACACCACCTTTCCTTTCAACACCATTTTCTACCCCCTCTCCACTCAATGGGAGAAGGCCGGAGCCCTCACGCGTACCCACTTTTTTAATTTGTCATTGACCGCCCATAGTGCCTATGCTAGCCTCACATCAGGAGAATGCCGGAACGGCTGGGTGGCCGCCGCGAGACGGTAATCGCCACGGTAATCGTTTCGGGGAGGAAAGTCCGGGCTCCATCGGACAGGGTGCTGGGTAACTCCCAGGCGTTGCTGCGCGCAAGCGCAGCGGCGACGGAAAGTGGCACAGAAACATACCGCCGGCTGCGGCCTCGGTCGCAATCGGCAAGGGTGAAATCGGGCGGTAAGAGCGCCCGGCCGCGTGTGGCGACGCACCGGCGGCCAAACCCCACCTGGAGCAAGGCCAAATAGGGGGACTATGAGCGTCCGGCTCGTCCCCGGGTTGGCCGCTTGACCTCAGTGGTAACGCTGCCCGCCAGCCGGCTCACACCGGCTGGCGGGGGCCTCGGCTAACACCGAAGCAGGGCTAGATAGATGGCCACCATCCCGCCTGGTCCTCTCGAGGGCCGGTCGGGATACAGAACCCGGCTTACAGGCCGCCCGGCATTCTCTCATTCATAGATTCATCTCCACTCCCGTAAAAATCCTGTCCATCCCGTTCATCCATGTAAAAACGCGTCCCCAATTCCCCACACGGAGCATTCACCATGGTCAGAACCAACCGGGCCAAAGCCAAACTCCTCGCCGGCCAAATCGCCGTCGGCGGCAGCATCAACTTCTACGCCCCCATCCTCGTCGAAATGTACGGCGTCCTCGGTTTCGATTGGGTCTGGATTGACTGCGAACACGGTTCATCCAACGACTCCGAGTCGGAGAACATGATTCGCGCCGCCGAGCTGCACGACATTACCCCCGTGGTCCGCGTACCCAACGCCGAACCATCGACTCTGCTGCGTTTCCTCGATCGAGGCGCCCAGGGTCTCATCGTGCCCCACGTCAACAACCGCGCCGCGGCCGAAGCCGTGGCCCACGCATCCCACTACCACCCCATGGGCGACCGCAGCAGCTCCACCGGCGGACGCACCAACCGCCTCGGCAGCGGCCTGCCTCCCGCCGAGTACTACGAGGCTGCCAACCGCGAAACCCTGGTCATCTGCATGGTCGAAACCCCCGAAGCCGTCGCCAACGTGCGCGACATCGCCAGCGTGGACGGCGTGGACGCCATCCTGGTGGGCAGCAGCGACCTCACCCAGGCCATGGGTATGCCGCCCCCGGCCGATGTGGACGCGGCCATCACCCAGGTCATCGACGGCACGCTGGCCGCGGGCAAAATCATCGGCGTCGCCGGCGCCGGCATGACCGTCGACAACGTCGGCCGCTTCCAGGAATTCGCCAGCCGGGGCGTGCATCTGATGTCGGTCAACATCCAGGATTTCGTCCGCCAGAGCGCCACCCGCTTCCTCACCGACATCCGCGCGTAAGCCCCCGCTCCCTTGACTCGTAAGCCCCCTCTCCCTTGATGGGAGAGGGTTGGGGTGAGGGTGAAAACCCACCAATCCTGTGTATCCTGTACATCCATAATGCTATCCAACGGCTAATATCCAACCAATGGTCTCCTCCCCCACGCCATATCGCACCGACGCCTGCGCTGCCGTCATCGCCGGCCTGGAAGCCATTGGCGTCGAATACGTCATCCACATCCCCGACAGCTTCGGCGCGCCCGTCGTCTCTCATTTCGAGGCCGCTGAGGGCGTGCGCTGCTTCCCGGTGGCGCGCGAAGAAGAGGGCATCGGCATCCTCTCCGGCCTCGCCATGTCGGGACGCAAGGGCGTCATGTTCATCCAGGACGTTGGCCTGGGCAACTCCATGGTGGCCCTCACCACCTTCGCCATGGCCTACCATATGCCCATGCTCATCCTGGCCATCCGGCGCGGCGGCTTCGGCGAATTCAACGCCGCCGTCCACAACTACTCCGAAACCGCCCTCGAAATGGTCGAGTCCATGAAAATCAAAGCCTCCGCCCTCGACTACCGAGTCCCCTTCGACCAGTGGCCCAACGTCATCAAATCCGCCTACGCCTACGCCCAAATGACCCGCCGCCCCATCGTAGTATTCCTCAACCTCAAAGACTAAATCCCCGCTCCCTTGAGGGGAGAGGGCCAGGGTGAGGGTGATAGTCCCGCCCTGATAATTCCAATCCCGTCCATCCTGTACATCCATGCGAAAAACATGACCACGCCCCGCATCGACGCCTTGCAAACCATCTCCGCCGAGTTCGCCGCCGAGCCGGTGGTTTTTACCTGCGGCTCCACCAGTCGTGAGATGGCCGCCCTCGACCGCCAGCCCAACCACCTCTACGTCGTCGATTCTATGGGCCTCGTCAGCAGCATCCTGCTTGGCCTCAGCCTCGGCCTGCAACCCGCCGAACGTCGCCCGAACCCATATCGAAAAATCGTCGGCGTCGAAGGCGACGGCGGTATGCTGATGAACCTGAACGCCCTCACCAGCATTGGCTATCTCCAACCGGAAAACCTGCTGCTGATCGTGCTGGACAACCAGCAGTACGCCTCCACCGGAGGGCAGGCCACCTTCACCACCCACCTCGATCTGGCCGACATCGCCGCCTCCTGCAACCTCAAAGTCTGGCGCGCCGACGATCTCGAAACCCTCCAGCAATCGCTGACCGAAGCGGCCGCCACCTCCGGCCCCGCCTTCGTCCACATGAAAATCGCCCCCGGCAACGCATCAGGAATCCCCCTGCTGCTGGATGACCCCGTTACGCTGGGACATTCCTTCACCCAGTGGTTGCAGTCGGTCGGCTAACCACAGTGACATCGCGGAGTATTTTCAACATAGATGTCTAGTACCGTTCCCAGATAGATTTGTAATAATATGAGAAAGCAGCCATACTGGGGCACGATCTTTCTGCGAGGAGGTGCCCAGCCATGGCTGCCATCAAGTATAAAGTCGCGCTGACCGAGGCCGAACGTTCCCGTCTCAATGCGGTTTCCCACCGGGGCAAGCCGTCAGTGCGCACCGTGAAGCGGGCGCTGTCGCTACTCAAAGCTGACCAAGGACTTCGGGACCGTGAGATAGCCGGTGTGCTTTTGATCAACCCTGCTACCGTTGCCAGAACGCGGAAGCGGTACGTGGATGAAGGACTTGAGTCCGCCATCAATGACAAGCCACGGCCGGGCCGGGAGCGCAAGCTGGACGGCAAGCAGGAAGCGCACCTGATCGCCTTCGCGTGCAGCACAGCCCCCGCCGGACACACGCACTGGACGCTCCGGTTGCTGGCGGGCAAGGTGGTGGAGTTGGAGTTTGCCGAGAGCATCTCTCTGGAGACGGTGCGCCAGCTACTCAAAAAAACGAACTCAAACCCTGGAAGAAGAAAGAATGGTGTATCCCCAAGGTGAGCGGGGAGTTCGTGGCGCGGATGGAGGACGTGCTGGACTTGTACCACCAGGAGTACAACCCGGAGCGTCCGGTAGTGTGTTTCGACGAGACCTCCCGGCAATTGACCGGGGAGGTGCGGCCGCCCATCAAGGCCGTCCCCGGACGGGTGGCACGCTATGACACTGAGTACCAGCGGAACGGGACCCGGAACCGGTTCATGATCTGCGAGCCGAAGGGTGGCTGGAGACACGTCGCCGTGACCGGGCGCCGCACTGCCGTGGATTTCGCCCACCGGATGCGGTGGCTGGTGGACGAGGCCTACCCTGATGTCGAGGTGGTCAGGCTGGTGATGGACAACCTCAACACCCACCAGCGCGGCTCGCTTTACGAAGCATTTGAGCCATCCGAAGCCCGGCGCATCGCGCAACGGCTAGAGTTTCATTACACTCCCACGCATGGCAGCTGGCTGAACATGGCTGAGATCGAGTTGAGCGTCTTCAGCAGAGGGTGTCTGAACCGCCGCATCAGCGCTGAGCCGGAGCTGCGGCGAGAGGTTGCGGCGCTCGAACACGAGCGCAATGAGGCCGCCGCCATCATAGACTAGCGGTTCTCCACCCAGGACGCTCGCCGTAAGCTCCAGCATATCTACCCTACAAAACCAGATTGACACGGTACTAGTTTCGCAATTTTCTAGAACGAAACCAGCCACCACAGCGTGACCTTCGTCGTGCCGAGCTACTGCACGGCGGTGCAGATACGATTGTTCATCCCAACCAAGCGAAAAAAGACATGGGATGGACCGCCGTCATCTACCACGACAACCAACCAACACCGTAGGGGGAAACATGGCAAACCCATTCCAGAGAGCAGACAGGGACGGCGCGCCTTCAATACGCCCAACGCCGCCGGAGTCAGCAGAGACACCGATGCCGGACCCGACTCAGACCAGCGACCTACCGGTCAACCATCCGGCAACTCCTCCCAGCGCCGAGACGCCAATGGAACCACCGCCTGCACCACCGCCGCCCGCCGACAAAAGCTAGACGCCAAAACGAAAACCGTCGCTGTAGGGCGACGGAATCAAGTCAAAATCGCTGGCCACTGGAGCTGGGTTTCCGACGATTCTCGTAACCGGCCGCTGGCCCACTCACGGTTGATGAAAATCGCAACCGCCGCGGCGACCGCAGTCCCCGCACAAACTGGTTTACGTAACGGGGGTTGTGCGAAGCAAAGATAGCGCCGTTTCCCAGGAAACGGGCCGCTAACGGAGGCATAAAATCGATATGCGTTGTCGTAAAACCTTTAGGCTCCCGCGCCGCATTATCCTTGACCAATCGCAGGTCGTACGCTTAGTATTCCTATTCGCGGTCCAAAATTGGGTTCTGGAGCGGTTTTATGAACGAGTCACCGGGCATGATGTCCTCTGAGCACCTCATCAACTTGGTCGTGACTCGAAATGGGAACGTCCCGAATTTCGCGCTGCTATTGGGTTCGGGAGCGTCAGTGACTTCGGGGGTAAAAACGGCCGAAGAGATGGTCTTCGACTGGCGCCAGTTGCTTCACAGGCAATCAAATACGCGCGATAGCTACTCCGATTGGATGCGACGCCAAGATTGGTTTGCAAACGAAGATGAATATTCGCTCTTATTCGAGGAAGTTTACGACCAGCCAGCCCAGAGGCGGGTATTTGTAGAAGAATGCGTGAAACATGCGCATGCTGGTTTGGGATACGTCTATCTCACGGACCTACTGGCGAATCGTTTTTTCGATGTCGTATTCACCACGAATTTCGACGATCTACTGAACGAAGCCTGTTACCTGTACTCGGACAGCCTACGTCCTATCGTGGCAGCGCATGACTCAGCAATTCAAAGCATCCGCATATCGTCTGAAAGGCCAAAGATCATTAAACTGCACGGCGATTTTTTGTACGACGACATCAAAAATACGCTGTCAGAGATTGAGACCCTTGAAGCTAATACCAAGCGAAAGCTTAGCCAATTTGCCAAAGAATACGGCCTGATAGTACTGGGTTACAGCGGCCGAGACCGGTCCGTTATGGACAACTTAGAGCCTGTTTACAATCTTTTTAGGATTAGCACCGTGAAGGCAAGCACCACCATTTGCAGGCTGGTATTGAGCTTCCTTTCGCAGTTCTTCCAGAGTCGGCGGCACTTTTCCAGCCAGGCGAAAGACCGCTCCACCACCCATCGCTTTGGCAGCGCCACGAAGGTGTGCAGTTCGTTGCGTTTCACCACTTCCACCGCGGCTCCCAACAGGCCTTGCACCGCAGTGGCAAAGGGCTTTCCGGTGTAACCCCCGTCCACCAGCACGTTCTGCACTTGACTGAGGCCGTCTCGGCGCCGGTCAAACATCGCCAAAGCCCCGGCCCGGTCGGTAACGTCGGCGGTAGTCACGTGTATCGCATGGGGCAATCCTTGCGTGTCCACCGCGATATGACGCTTGATTCCCGACACCTTCTTGCCTGCGTCATAGCCCTTGTGCCCAGCGGTGTCCGTGTTCTTGACGCTCTGGGAGTCCACGATACAGAAGCTGGTCTGCTCTTTCCGTCCATTGCTTTGTCGGGCCGCGCCAACCGATTTTTTTTAGGACTTGCTCCAGAATGGAATCCTGACCCGGGCCAGGCCGCTCGCTCCATTGCCGGAAATACTTGTAGCAAGTACGCCAATTGGGGAAGTCCGCGGGCAGCATTCGCCACTGGCACCCGCTTTTCAAGAGGTACAGCACGCCGCAGAAAACGTCATACAAGTCCACGGTGCGGGGCTTGGTCCGGCGTCGGGCCGACTCCAACGTCGGCAGAATCCGGGCGAATTGCTCCCGGCTGATGTCGCTGGGATAGGAATGAGACATGATTACCCCTCCCCTGATAATAGTCTCAGCTTAACCTATTTCAGAGATCGTAGACAGGTTCTTAGAACTCCTCCTGAGGGACGAGGAAAATTTCCCGTATGGCATCTACTGGTGCGTGCGGGGCGATCCCGTGCCATCGAAACGATTGAATTCGTTATTCACGAAAAACAAAGTGTATCCCGTTCAGATAAGTGGATTCGACGAATTCGTTGCGGAACTTCATGCGATGGCTGGCCTAGACCCCCCTAAAGCCATAGAACACCCTCTGGAAATGGCAAGGGACCGGGCAAGAATTTTCCTTAGCACCCAACTGCCACTAAGGACGCACAAGGTAATCGGCCCTCACATCGACAGGTTGATCGAAAACCTACTAGTTGTGGATATTGAACTGCCCCTAATAGCTAAAGCGGCGATTTTTACGTCGCAAGGGGAACTTGGTAGAGCGCTGCAACTCTGGAAACAAGTTTACGAAGAGGACCCCACAGACGCCAACACCATCTACGCTTATGCTAATGCTCTAACGGAAGCTGGCGAAAATGACCGCTTGTTAAATCTGATAGACGGCGCCAACATGGGCGCCCACAACAAAACCTACTTTTTGCTCCGAGTAGACCAGAACGAAAAGGTTATAGAAGTGTCTCAACAATTCCTGGCAAGCCCATTAGCCTCAGACCGTAGCATGCGGCATGAGGCAGCCATCGTAATGGTCAATCAAGCCATCGCCCAAAGGCGGCTCAGCCAGCGACCGCAAATGCTGGTGACGCTTGACCTCATGGAAGCATTCGGATACGCTAATGATCGTATATTTGGTATTGCTATCGCTGCGTTGCGGGGCGAAAAAGATGTCATGATCAACGCCCTCCAGGAAAGACCGAACCAAGTTTTCACAGCGAGAGAATTGCGCGTTTTCCCGCTCTTCGAGGAATTTCGAGAGGACCCTGATTTCATCGATCTGGTCAAATCATTGGAAGACGAGCCCCCAGCTCCTTCGACCACTCGGACGGCTAGCCTGGCACCACCCGAAGGGCTGCCAGTCCTAACGCAGGACGAAACCGCACCAATGGCACCGCTACCACAGGAGGAATGACCATGAACGGGCCAGTGAAGTAACAACTCCACATCTATCGGAAGGGGGGGCATTTTTACTGGGCAGTAAAAATGCCCCCTATCCATGCAACTCATCTGGACCAAGACCTTAAAGCGAGCCAGTTCGACTTCCTTAACAAATTACTGCCGGATTACTACGCGGCGGCGGGAATGATTGACGGGCTGCAAGCCCGTGCAGCTCCGACCACGGACACGATTATGCTGGCGCGGACCGCTTTGTTGGTGGCACCAGCCACGCTTAACGCCGAGCTGGTTGCGGAGTTGGACACGCTGGACGCTGCGCTGGCGGACGGGCGGATTTTGACGGTGAAGGGCCGGCGCTAACCCATGACTGCTCCAAATGCCTAGGCCGCATCATCCGCGTGGACCCGGCGCACCGGCGGCGTCTGGCGTTTGAATAGATAGCCCAACGCGGCGCGTTCGGCGCATCGCTGGCAGTACAGCATGGATTCCTCGGTTCGGGGGTCAATGACCTCGACAGCGGCCCGTCCGCCCCTTCCCGCACCGTTCGCACACCAGCAGCTTCCTCGGTTGCTTTACGGGCAGGGTGGCGGCATTGTGGCCTCCCGGCCACCGGGCACACTCGCACTTGGTTGCATCCCGACATTTGATTACGGCCAAGTCAACAGTAGGGTCAAGATAAACGTCGCTCCGTGCGCCCTGGATTCCCCGTCGCCGTGAAGTTTGGGCAGCGGACATTGAGCGGTAGCAGCGCCGGATCGCGGGCGACACCCCAGTGGTACGTTTTGCCGCCGCCCTTGACACCCCTGAAGGCATAATAGCGCCTGAGGCCGTTTCAAGCGGAAATTCAGGGTGTCCTGCTGCGTAGATCCAACTGCAACACCTGGACTGACTACTGCACCGAATGGCGTGTCACCGCAGTCGCCCCCACGTTGCGAAGGAGATTTTACGCTGCTCCAAGACAGTAACACCCAGCCGTAGCGCCGTAGCATCCGCCGACGGCACAATGAAACCGTCGCCGACTGACGGCTAAGCCGGCTGCCACCGACCAACGGGGCGGCCGGTTCTTGTCGGGAACCCGCCAGGATCCACCACTGTCGCCAAGACAAGTGGCTGAAACCGAGGCACAGTTGGTACTCGATCGAAGGCCAGCAAGATCCAACCGAAACGGGCACCACATCCGTAACGTGACGCCCAACAGCTGACTACACGGCTTAATCAGGGCCGGACCCGACGCCGAACCCACCAGCCTCTGCACCGAAAGGAGCACACGTTTTCCGCGTGGAACGACCGGCGACTCAAAACACGAAAAACGGCTATCCGATCTTCCTGAGAAATCGCGATAGAGGACACAAACACGAGCTGTGACGGCGGTTTTGCCACTTGGACAACCCAGAGTCATCCCGGGCATTAAACCGGCCTGAGAGCACGTTTTTCAGGACCGAAACAGGAAGGTACCCAGGGTGGATGGCACCTTGACCACGCAGCCGATGGCACCAGCCGTCCCGCCAGCGCGCAACACGTCGGCGTCGTCGATGCAGTCGCCGCCAGCCAGCGTAGAAGCCACCAGCGTCATCGCCTTGTCGCCGGTGTTGGCCCGGCCCGGCGCGTCGCCCAGGTCCAGGTGCCGGTCAACCAGCTGTGGTAGGCCCAGGTGCAGGGCCAGCGTGGCGGGAAGGATCAGGCCAGCATTGTTGACCAGGCGGTGGTCGTCAAAGCAGGGCAATCGCGTTTTAGCTGCGTAGGACTTTCAGCAGGTAGTCCTCCTTCCAGCCGGCCTGGAGGCGTTTCCCCTGGATGCCCACCTTGAGGCTCGTTTCGTTCTTGAGCAGATTATGCGAAACCTGCCGCAGCGTCGCCATGTTCTGGGGAGCGTGGTCCTTGCGGATACGGCAATGGTCTTCGCCAAAGGTCACATCCAGACTCCAATGCAACGAATTCTCAATGCTCCAGTGGGTACGCACCACCCCCAGCAGCCGTTCCGCTGGGGCCTCCAGACTGCTGATGTAGTACCGGGGCTGCACCGTGGTCCCGGCCGGCGTCTCCCGCCGGCCCACCACCTTGACCACCGAGCACAGGCCGGGCCAGTCCTGCCCGGTGCTCAGGTACTCCAGGCAAGCTGGGTCGCTGATTGTCCAGCACTCCCGACGTTCTATCCTGCCGTGGTCTTTGTTCAGGGTGGTGGCGTAGTCGTGGGGCACTCCCTCGAAGCCGAACTCCGCCGCTCCCTCGAACAGGTCCCGCACGTCTGCATACAGTTGACCCTGGTTCTCCTTCAGCGCCAGCACGTAGCCGGCTCCCCGATCCAGAATCCCCTGGGCGATCTCCTGCTGGCAGCCCATGGCGTCGATAGTGACGATGCACCCCTGCAGTTCCAGCATTTGCAGCAACTGGGGGATGGCGGTGATTTCGTTGGACTTCTCCGCGGTCTTCACCTGCCCCAGGGTCAGCGTGTTGGCCGAGGCCCAGGCGCTGACCAGGTGGATGGCCCGCTGGCCCGAATTGCGGTCGTGGGAACGCCGTACCGTCTTGCCGTCGATGGCCACTACTTCCCCGGGGATCAGGTCGGACACTGCCTGGGTCCAGGCCATGAAGCACTGCTGGAACTGCTCCGGGTCCAGCCGGGAGAAGACGTCGCCGAAGGTGTCGTGGGACGGGATGCCGTGGGGCAGTTCCAGGAAAGTGCGGAACCATTCCAGCTTGCTCTTGCCGAACAATTCGATGTAGACCCAGGAATCGGCGCCGCAGATGACGGCGCAGATGGCAATGGCAATGATGTCCAGCAGCTGGTGCCGCTTGCAGCGGTCGATCCTGGGGTCCTCCAACGTCTCGAAATAATCCATAATGGACGCGCCCTTCCCCTTCCTCATCACTCCCCCCCTCTGCCCTTCCCATCCTTGGACTCGTATGCTTGGCCAAGTCTACCAATTTATAACGCGATTGCCCTGGTCGTCAAAGGCGATTTGGATGCGGTCGGGATGGTCATCTGATAGCATCTTTGGGGTGCTCCTGGCCTGGGGACGGTTTGGTGTTAAAAAAGCCATTATCCCCAATGGACAGGAGCACTTTCTTACCCCTTCAGCACACCGCGACACTCATCTTTTCGGTGGATTGGGAGTTAGCGTCCAAAGTCGCGAGCCGAATATCGGCCCAATCTCCTCAACGTTTGCACAATCGTGCCATTAGGCAACGTTGCTCCTCGACTTCCGACGACGGTAAAGACGCGCATATCCTTGGGGTTCACTGCAAGCGGTTTTCTCAGCAGACCCTTGCCTCCGCAGCTTACACGAGTAGCGAAATCTCTGGGAACCCAGCCGACACAGATCTAGGCGTATGAGGCCACTCGCGGCTGCCAGTCAAAAGGGTACTATCAGGCCCGTCAGAGCGACGAGCACCCGGGCAGCGCCCGCAGCCCGCCCCCTCTCCGCCGCCCATGCGCGCGGCAAAACCCAGCAGCGACGCTGTGAGAACATCGTAAAAAAGGAGACGACCATCATTCTCAACGAAAACAAAAGGAAAACTTGAATATTGCGCCCGAACGGTTATAATAATTGAAATGACGAGCGTTTCAATTTTTGGAGCTAAGCAATGGTGAAATATCCAGTTTTAGAATTGGATTCTCCGGCAGTTGTCACCGCCCTGGACACTGTGAACAGTGCCATCAAGCGCGGTTACGGCGCAACCAGAGCGGACCTTATGGAAAAGGGCTACGACCGCCGCATCGAGAAAACGGCATTTAGCCAGATTCTCCACCACAACATCAACCAAGAGGTCTTTGACATCGGTGTAACAGATCGGGGACTTGTAACCGATCTTCCGCCAAACCGCCGCCGGTCGCACCATCACGTGATCTTGACGGTGGAGAACGTGCTGATCACGGTTTCTGCTGTCACGGCGCGGTATCGGTTGCCCAGAAAGGCTGCCCACAGAAGCCGTTACGCCATGCGCCAAACGTACTTTCGAGTTGTAGGGACCGATCTCCGGATCGTTCCGGTGCCGGACCCTCACGATCCACACTCATTATATCTCCAACTTTTGCACGGACCCGAACCCGGTCAGCACGAACGCCACGGGTTCACGGTGGTCAGGATGCTCGACGCTGATAATCATTACTTGCCGGACATCATCGACTTGGACGAGCATCTGGCTTCGATCGCGACAGTTGAAACCGACCATGAGCAAGTGACCGAAGATTTCCAAGTCACCGTGGTGACTCGCGAAGGAGGAGGCCAACATGCGCTCTGGTAGCCCAGGTTTTGTTGGACACAGGCTCAGAGAAGCCAGAGAAGCGCGACAGATGACTGCCATCGCTCTGGCGGAACTGTCAGGAATCACCTCGTCGGCGATTTCATCCTATGAGAGAGGACACACCACTCCCAGCCCTGCCGTCTTCGACCGACTCTGCGCTGCTCTGAACTTCAAGCCTGCTTTTTTCTTCCGGCCCGTAGAGGAAACGGATTGGCATGTCGAAAGGACCGTATTTGAACGTTCCAGAGCTGCTGCCACCAAGTCAGCGAGAACACGCGCCCGACACCGGCTGACCTGGTTGCACGAGACCCTCCAGTATCTCAGCCAATTCGTGCGCCTCCCGGACGCCGATGTTCCGGAGGTTGAGGGCCGCGAAGGTTGGTGGTCAATCACCGACCAGGGCATCGAAGACATCGCGACGGCGACCCGCAGATCTTGGAAGCTGGGGGACGGACCGATCAGCAATATGACGCTGCTGGCCGAAAATCACGGGGTAGTTGTGGTGAAAATGGAGATGGGCACCGCCAAGCTTGACGCGTTTTCTACCTGGGACGATGCGGGCGATCGCCCGTACATAGTATTGGGGGCGGATGGCCAATCGGCCTTCCGTTCCCGGTTTAACGTCGGCCACGAACTCGGGCACCTGCTTTTGCACCGCAACGTGACGTCTACCGAATTAGATTCGAAGACGTACTTCAAGTTGATTGAGACGCAAGCCGACCGATTTGCATCCGCATTTCTTACGCCAGCTCCCACTTTTTCGTCGGATCTCACCAGGCCGACCCTCGAGGTATTCCGAACCCTGAAAACCAAGTGGCGTACGTCGATCAAGATGATGATCCACCGTGCGCAGGACCTCAACATCATCGACAAGGATGAATCAAGACGGCTCTACATCAGCTATAACCGACGCGGCTGGAATACCCTCGAGCCATTCGATGAGGGTGAGCCATTTGAGGCGCCACGATTGGTGAAACGGGTCTTCGAAGCCTTGGAGGCCCACGACATCATCGAACGGTCTCAGTTGGTCGCTGCCTTACCATTTAATCGTGAGGATATCGAACGACTGGCCAACCTGCCGGACGGGTACCTCGCAGAGCCGGATGAACGGACCGACGTCTGGCGGTTCATCGAGGATCTAACCGCTGAGTTTCCCGAATAAGCAGTAACGAATCTCCGAAAAGAATACGGATGACCGTCAGATGGCGCTGAGACGAACCCCTTCCGCGGCCCGAAGATCCGGCGACGATTACCAGGACCTGGTCGCCGCGAGGGCGATGTTGGCGTTCTTGAAAAGCCCATCGCGATATCGGTGGATCAAGCTGGAGGCGCGGGAGGCGGGCAAGTTGGACGACGTAGTGGTCCTTCACACCGACGATACCGTAGAGGCCACCCAGGTTAAGTTCTCCACGGACGTCCTGCGGGCTGGCGATGCATGGACCTGGAAGTATCTGCTGCATCAGGGCAACGAAGGTAAGAGCCCATCATTGATTCAACAGTGGTGGGATTCCGTCGTGAAGCTCGACCAAGCATACGGCAAGGCTGAGCCCCGGTTGTTCTCCAACCGCATGGCCGGCGATGACCTGCTCCTTACCGCCACCGGACACATAGACCTCGACAAAACTAACCATGACGTATTGGAAGAAATTAAATCCCAACTAGGGGACGACGCCGCTGACTTCATAAAGCGTTTCCGCTTTATGACCAACGAGCAGGGGCTCCCCGATTTGCAAGAGGACCTGCAGCGGGAGTTCCAATCGCTCAGGCTGCCCGAGACAAACTGGCCGGGTTTCCTGGAAGCGATCAGGTCATGGATCAGGTGCGAAAACCTCCCACCGAACGGCGAACTCCGCATCTCCGACATCCGGCGAGCTTGCGGATGGACCCGGCTGGCGGCGCTCACACAGGATCTGGAGGTTCCGCCGGATTACGTTGTCGCCGACAAGGAGCTTCACGAAGAGTTGGTGAAGCGGATCACAGACGGCTCCGAAGCGGTCACGGTCCTGACGGCGGGACCGGGCATCGGGAAAAGCACCTGTCTCAGTCAGCTGGTTGGTGAACTTCAGGATTCAGGTTGGCCCGTCGTCAGGCACCACTACTCCCTGGGCCCCGGCCGAGACCGTTTGGAGAGGGTAGAGGCCCACAGGATCGCCGAATCGCTGATGGCTGAACTGCAAGCGAACCTGCGCGCCTATCTCACCGGGACCGACACCACGAACCCTGACCCCGCTCAGGATCTTCGCGGTTGGCTGGAACACGTCGGTCAAACAGTGTCGGAAGAGGGTAAGCACCTGGTCGTGGTGATTGACGGTTTGGACCACGTTTGGCGATCCAAAGATTCCCGCGACGAATTGACCAAGCTGTTTGACCAGTTGCTACCCGTCCCGGACGGCGTTGTACTGGTGGTGGGCACCCAACCAGTGGAGAACCAACAACTTCCCGTCTCCCTCCTCACGTACGCGCCGAGAAACCTCTGGATTGAGCTTCCACCCCTGGGGGAGCAAGCGGTGGAGGAATGGCTCGATCACCATCACAACCTGATGCCCGCGACATGGTTCGAAGACAACCGACGATGGCACCTACGCGAGTTGGCCAAGAGTTTGCATCAGCGGACCGGGGGACATCCGCTGCTGATCCGTTACATCGTCGAAAGAATAGCAGGTGCTGAAGAGTACCTGACGGCGTCCGTGGTCGAGGCGATTCCCGAACCTCCGGCGAACTCCGTACAGCAGCACTACCAAGCGCTGTGGTCAAATGTGCCGCAGTTCGCCAAGGACGTGATGTTCCTCCTCGCAATCGCGAGGTTCCGTTGGCCCTTGAGCGGCCTGTACGAAGCCCTTCAAATGGCTGGGTACGACCAAGCCAACGCTGCAACCGGCGTAGAGGCCGTCCGACATCTGTTGCGCAGCGACCGAATCGGCTGCCAGCCGTTCCACAACAGCGTAGTCCTCTTCGCCCTGGAACAACCGGAATTCCATTCGCGTGAGAGCGCGATGTACCAAGCAGCCATCACGTGGCTTGAAGAGAAAGCTCCGCCCTACCTGCGGAGATCGCAATTGTGGTTGTTACAACGGGAAGCGGGAGATCCCAAACCTCTGATGGACGGCACCGACCGCCAATGGGTAGTCAATTCCATCGCGGCCGGGGATCCTTTGAGCGAAGTTGCTAACGTGCTGCAAGCGGCTGCTTATGAGGCCATCAAGTGCCGAGACTACCGCAAATACATGGATCGGGGGATTTTGGCGGACGTTGTGGAGCACTCGGCACCCATCCAGTACGACGCGGTGCGCTGGATATTGGAAGCAGGACTGTCCATGGCGGGCGGAGAGGAACTGGCCGCTAGGGAGATGACGCGGTTGTCGGAACTGAACGATGCTTGCGTGGCGTCATTGGGGTTCTATTTCTGTGGACAAGGCGATGCGACCGAAACCGAGAATTGTTTTGAACAAATTCGCCGCCGCATCAACGGGGAATCCGACGGTTTCGAGATGTGGGATGAGCATCGAACTCGCCCCGAAACGCTATCGGAGTTGGCCGGCTTGATTGGTTTTGATGCCGATCGGTTTGTGCGGTTCATCAACCAGTTTTCATCAGACACCGCTAGGGTGTCCCTGGTCGAACGCTGGACAGTTGGTTTGCGACACTGCGGAAGGCGAGATTTGGCGATCGACGCCCTGAAGGGACCAACAGGAACGGCATCTAAACGTTGCCTGTCAAGGTATCTCGCGGTCGACAGCGTTTCCGAGGGTATTCGTTTGCGCGACGCGGAAGCCGAGATTTTAGTATCCCCTTACCGGTCCGTGTACCAAATGTTCCGTGAGCCGAGCGCCACCACTCCCTTGCCGGAAGATCCCGACCTGCCGGAGGAGGAACGAGGACTTGAAATTGACAAATATCAAAAGGACATCGCGCTCTATGTCCACGACCAGTTCTATTGCTGGTTGGTTCCCGAACTGCAAACGCCGGGACACGCTCGACAATGGACCGCTCCCGCAAATACCCAACCATGGCTGAAGTCGGCGCTGGAGGCACTGGCAGTGGGCGCCGAGGAGATAGCAGCACAATGGCACCGAACCGGTACCGTCGCCGTGACAGCTGGATATATGGCCTCCAGTTCGCTTGACTATCCACCTTTTCGGCATCCGTTTACCGACCGAGAGAGCGCGGACGGAGTAAAACAAGCGCTGCGCACCATTACGGAAGACCTCTTAATTTTCCGTCGGGAGACCGGTGGCAACGCCACACTCGACTGGGAGGAAGTTCAAGCGTTAGCCGGCCACCGGTTCGTCGGTTATCGTGCGGTGGTCGAGTGGATCGCGGAAGGCATCTTTTCCGCTGAGGATGACGTCGTCAGCGAGCTTTGCGATTTGGTTGACGCCAAATTGGCGACGACGGTCGATCCCTTCGGCGAGCGGGCAACCGAGTTGGCGATGCTGGCCACGATCTGCGCTCAACACAACCTTCCAGCCAAGGCGCAAGGGTATCTGCATCAAGCGGCCGAGAATTTGATCGGCTACGGCTATCACAAAGACATTCTGCTTGACACCACGCTGAACGTCATGGACGCTGTCGGCGAGCATTTGGATCCGCGGCAATCCGTCTGGGCCAAACTGGCTCCCTTAATTGGAGCAGTTCTGGATTTCACCGACGGGGATGAGACGAAACACCTTGCTTCCAAACTCGGCAGGTTAATGTTCCGTTTGGACCCAAACCTCGCGTCCACTTACCTGACCTTTTTGATGGACAAAGAGCAATACTGGGACGTCCAACAAGTGCTGGAAGAATTGGTGTCAACCGGGGACCTATCCGACCCCGATGTTCAGGCTCTGGTGAGCACCTGCATCGACCCTGATGCTATCGAACTCCTCGAGCGAAGGGCAGACGAACCGGACCAACAGGCAGCGGAAATCCTGGCATTGACGCCGGGGTACTCATCTAGACTCTCCCGCAGGAACGTCGAGCGTTCAATACGCGGTTCCTCCGGCGAGGACACCAACGACTGGACGCCTGCGGACGGCGTTAGTCCAGAAAAGTGCCTGGAATACCCTCCGGAAGATCTCGATGAATTTATCCGACGGGAAGGCAGCCACGTCCCGTACTGGCTTTCCGAGACGCTTTGCACGTGGCTCTGCTGTTGGGCCGAAACCGGTCGCGCCGAGGATGCGGTGGAGGCAGTGCGATCCTACCTGTTAGACGGCGACCGGTTCCGCGTCAGCAACGAAGCGATCAGGGCAGTGAAGCAGATCGTGGGCAGGACGCGAAGCTATGATTGGCTTGTGAAAGCAAACCGTTCCAACCGCGGGTGGCAAGAGCACTCGACGGACATTGACGAAGCCAGAGAACTATGGCGGTGGCTGAAGCACGATTTTCCAGACAGGCAGCACGAGTTCCTGATGGCTTCGATCCCGCCCCTCCCCGGGTTTTCCTGGCACTTTGGGTTGACGGCGGCTCGTTTGGTCGAATACCTCGCGTTTTTCGACGATTGGGACGATGCGTGCGCCGTAGCGCGACAACTGGTTGAAACCGTAACGGGCCTGGCCTGCGGTCAACAACTGGCGGTTCCGTCATGGATCGATATGGACGGCGAGGGCCAATGATCGATCTACTGATCGACCGCCTTCGTTGGCCTAGCGCATTGGTCCGCGAACGCACAGCAGTTCAGATCGCGCAACTTATCGCCCGGGGGCGTCAGGACGTCAGCGATGCTCTAATCGCGTGGATCAGTCGCCAAGAACTGGAGAGCCGAGCGGCGACAGGCATACTGCCGTTCCTCAAAGCACAGCAAATGACCGGCGTAAGGCCGGTATCGCTGCATGACCTCGCCGCGGCCTGCGGCACCAAATCGATACTCGCAGACCTCTTCTTGAGCCACTACGACCCATCGTATGCCGCTCTCATGACCTCACCGAGACATGCTGGCCCGCCGCCGGCAGGATGGCACCCGCCTGCGGTCAATCGCGAGACCATAGCTAGAGGAATGGAACAGAGCCTTTTGCGAGTGCTACAGGATTTGCCTGCGAGGTTTCGGTGGTCTATAGCTCGGCAGTTCGAATTCGAACTGGCGACGCTCCGCGCGTCGCACGGCGACTCACCGACCCAGGCAATGAGTCTCGGGGGAACACGCCGAAACGAATTCCACCCAGGCTGGTACCCGCTGACCGGCGAGAATGCGGCATCGGCCTACCTGCGCTCCCTGGCATGGGCCGAAGCAAACTGCGGTATGCCCCGAGAACTTACGGCACACCTGTCCGCCTTTGTCTCGCCGGTAGATCTAGGTTTGTGGAGCGTCGAGCCCGCAGCCCGGCCAGGGTGGTGGCCCAACTTCGACACGGAACCGATCCCGGACTCGATAGAAGCCCAGACCGCAGCCGCTATCCAGAAAACGAACGAAGCAGCCAATGAGTGGGACTCAGAGACCAATGTTGTCCTAGCCGCGAAGGGATGCATCTTTCAGTCAAGCCGGGTTCAGCATGAGTTGGAGATCAGATCATTTTTTCAGTCAGCCGACGGGCCGCTGCGACCTGGTACGGAGGCAATATTGGACGCGATTCACAACGTTCGAGCGCGGGTCGATCAACGAGTGTCTCCTCTGCGGTTTGAAGGGTCGGTGTCTTTTGACCGAGAATTGACACGGATCCGCGACTGGGTAATCCTGCCTTGCTCAGGCGAGGCGCACCCGACAGCGGCGATGCCGTGGCAAGCCTGGCGGGGAATGCGGGGGATCCAATGCCCGACGGATGCCCTGTCGGACCAAGACATCCACGCGGTTTGCCGCCCGCAGTCCGTAGATTACGAGAACCGGGAAGGGATCATGGCGACGTGGAGTGACTGGTCGGCAGGCATATCCGCCACGTTTTCCATGGGTCTCCCGCCGGCTACCGGATGGCTGCTGACGGCACCTCGAAATAAGATTGAGAGATTGTCACGCGATCTGGGAATGAGATTTTGCTGGGCATGGGAAGTGACTAGCCACTTCAGAGATGGCCTACACGAGGACTTCAAGGAGTACCGATCCCAAGGCGAACGAGGAACCAGCGCACTGGCCATTCCCTATAAGGACTGATCGTCGTAAGGAATGGGTCTTGGGTGTGCACACCTCGCAATTTGTCCCGGCAACGGAATACCAACGCACCGGAAATTCACTGCAAACCGGACGCCAGGAATTCACCTACACCACATTCACGGCGAGCGCGATAGGATAGCCATACACGGCACCAAAACCGCTGGTTTCCGCTCAAAGGCCATTACCCGAAAAGAGGGCACGGAAAGCGTCTGCGCGGAGATGGTGGCGTCTGAGAGCGTCAGAGCCACGAAAAGGGCAGAAACGACGGCGCGGCAGGCGAGCGACCGGATCAGCGCAGGAACGAGCGCAACAACCGAACGATTGATGACAGCAAGCCGTAGCGAACCTGCAGCGACGTCGGGCACAAGAACAGGTCGCCGACGAACGGCGACGCCGGCCGCCCCAGACGAACGGAGCGACCGGCCTTTTCGCCGATGACGTGTCGGAAGCTAATCACAGTCACGGGCGCCGGAGCCGGACGTTGAATCTGGTATCGATGGCCGTTCTGAAGGTGGGTTGGGTGTCTATATCGTCAAGGCCATTACTGACGAGTTGGCCTACTCCTACGAGATGGGTAAGAATCGGCTCACTATGTCGCTTGCCCGGTCCGGCTAGTCTGCTGAACGGTCGTCACGGATCATCTGCAGGAGGGGCTCGGCGGCTCTCATTGCCTGCTCGGGTTTGCTGAATCGGCCCGATACCCGAGTCCGGTTCAGTTCTGTGACCGGGGCTGAAATGCCGGCGATCTGGATGGTCGCGTCCTCGTGTATCAGGATGGCGAGGATCCCAACTTTTGCCCCATGTTCGGGTGGTCCGGTGAAATGCCATTCGATGGTGGCATTGCCGTCCGGACTTACGGAAATGATCGCTCTGTGGGGCAATGTCGTTGTGGCGTTGTGGCGATGAAACCGGCCAGGTGGGCCAGGGATGCCTGTGATACCGGCACTTCATCCGGGTCGTCGGCGAGTTCCTCGAGGATGTAATAGAGTCGTTCTGCGGCTTCAGGATGGCCGGCCTTTTCCAACGCCTCGGCGGTGTAACGGGCCGCTGGGTTCCTGACCTCTGCCGCGGTTTTCTCAAGGTCGGCAGCAACCGTTTCGGCGGTTGTGTTGGGGTCGTTGTCGTAGGTCTCGATGCCGTAACCGATGCGTCTTTGGAAACGTGTCGCGGCGTGCCAGCGGAGGTCTCGGGCGTCCAGAGAATCGTCCGGGAACAGCGACATAGCAGCCAGTCTGATGCACCCGTCGGTCGATGCCTGAGCGGCCTGTTCGGGGTCGCTGCTACGTCCGTCTGCGTCGAGAAACAGGTCGTCCTTGCTGAACCTCAGGGCCCTCCTGATGTCGGCCGCGTTGCGGAGAGTTCGCGCTATCAGGTCATCGTCGAAACTTTTTGTTTGGTTCTCTCTACGGGAGATCGGCTGCGGTTCGTGCATGATCATCGCTCCTGCGATTTCGGGTTTTCTTGACCGGAAAACCAGCTCTGTTTGCCGCTCTGGTAGGGTGTATTTTTGAGCCTTCGCGGCATCATTTTACCGGTTCGTTGGGTGGCGGTTTTAGGGTGGTATGCCGCTTATTGATACTGATTTAGTGGATAGACGGGTACTGTTTCACTACTCAAAACAGCGACACGGCGTTGGCCAAGCGGATGTCGCTTTTTTGAGTATGGAAAGCCGGACATCAGCACAGTCTCAATAAAACCGTACAAATGTTTTGTTTTTGTCCAGTGCTGAGCACTACGCAAAGGTAAAACGGCGACTCCTGGTTGACGGGACATCGCCTGATTGCGGCCCCTAGGGGGTTGTAATAGGAATCGTGCGTATTTGTGCACAAAAAGTGGACACCTGGTTGGCTAGTACACGTGTTCTAATCTGGGTGATGCTGCGGGTCTGGGGGAGGTGAATTGCTGGTTGAGTGGGTGATGGAAATTCGGGTGAGTGAAAGTGGGTGGTTGGGGCTGACCGGAGTCGTCCGGTTTTGGGTGGGTGGGACGTGTGGGAGGTCAGGTTGGAGATCTGTAGTCGTATGCGATTGAGGCGGAGTTTTCGGAAAAGGGTCATGTAGAGGTAGAGGACCAGTGTGGCGATGAAGGGTAGGTTGGGCTTGGGAATACGTGGGTGGTTGGTGTAACCGTTGCGATGGATGCCAGTTTCGTCGGGGATGGTGCTGCCGTTTCGCATGGGTAATCGGTTCTGGTTTTGCTCACCTGTTTTGGGTTGCTGAATGTTTTACGTTCGTCAGAGTTCGGGACGCGTCCGTGCGAGTTGTTCGATGGTTTCGGTGGGGTTAGTGATAACTGCGGTTACCCTTAGGTTGGATGCCACCGCGTTGCGTATGGCTTGCTCGTAAGCATGGAGATCGTTGTCGAGCAGTGCTTGGGCAATGACCGGCCGGTTGTCGGAGACTTGGTCGGTGGCTTCCTCGCAAATCTCCTTGATACGTCTCACGTAATCGTCGAAAGATTTGTGCCTCTCTGGGTTGGAGAAGCGGAGTGCTTCCTTCCTCGGTTCGGCGGCGATGCGGTTATATTTCTCTATGCCGAAGTGGGTGATGAATGTGGCTATCGCTGCCGCGGTGTGCTCGGCCTCGTTGATTTCCTTGCGGGCGTTCTGGAAAGCTTGGAACGGTATTTCGTGTTGGTCGGTATCGAAAAGCCAGTCGTGGAACGTTAGCCCGGGAGATTTGTCGGCAAACGCATAGGTCATATGCTGGGCGAGAATTGGGTCGATCTGGTCGATGTGGGTGTAATAAGTCGTTAAGGATTTGGCTTCGCTGGCGTTCATGGCGGGCGGTTCCTTTTCTTGTCGGGTGGTGTGATGCCGTGATTGGCTGGGCGTGTTGCGGGCCGGCTGGTCAACTGTCGGTGCTCTGGACTTGCGTTAGGCGGGTATTTCCGGTGTTTTACGGGGTTCTGGTCTGGAGGCCGTAAATCAGCTATCTGATCGTGCTGAGAAATCGCGATAGAGGGTACAAATACGCGCTGTGATGGCAGTTTCGGGGGTTTGACGACTCATTACACCTTTTGGCCTCAAAACCGGGCTGAGAGGCTGTGTTTGTGAGGTCGGGGCTCGGTTTGTTTTCCAGTGCCGGCGGCGTAGTTCTGACCTGCCGGATGGGGTGACGTAAATTGTCCAGGCGTGTTTGGTATTCGGCCTGCAATCACTTGCCCAATCGTTGCCGAAAGGACCGGATGTCGAGTGCGGACATCATCACCTGCATCAGCGCTCCTGCTCTTGACTGATAACCTTCTTCATCGCTTCCACGAGGGCGAGCCAGTCCGTGTTGTCGAGTTCCTCTAGGCACCTTTTGGTGATCATTGCCGTTACGAGTTCGTTGTCGTTCCGAATTTCGGGCGGTATTGCGGTTATCGACAACACGTCGTTGATCATGCGGTGAGTTTGTGGAACGGTTGCCGTGAATATTGCGCAGGACCGCTGGTGGTTCTGGTTGGTATACGACTCCTCGGGCATGGGTATTTGGAGATCGTTCCGGGCGATGCTCTCCGCGCTGTCTAGGATCTCGATGATGACTGACTCCGTGTCGAGTGGGTTGCCCAAGTGAGTGTTTTCGATCGTTGGGGGTTGTTGCGTCGACGGGTTGGCTGGTTCCTTCCGTTCTTCCTGCTCAGGCAGGTGTGGTGAGCCGATGAAGTGGTAGTGCGGAGTTCTCTCCGGGTTGAGCCGGTTCGGCAGGTGTCGGCTGACTTGGCTGGCGTCCCAAAACGTGATGGTGTCGGTCTGCTCCCATGGTGTCAGCCGTGGCGCCATTATCTCGATGTAGGCAAGCATTGTTTCCTCACCGAGCTTCTCGAATAGGTCGTGGGCGATGTCGGCTGTGCTCAGCGGTCTGGTCGGGTCGTACATGGCGTTGCTCTCTCACTTTTGGGGTCGTCATCCGGCGTTGGTGCGATGCCGTTCCGAGTACGTTTCGTATAGCGCTTGGCATGCTTCCGTGAATGTTTCGTTCGGGTACACATCTTCCGGCAGGTCACCCAGCTCTCCGAGGTCTCCGGTTGATGGCGACAGGTATCCGCGCCAGTGGTGTGGTGGCAGGTTGTCTTGCTCAAAGGTCGCGGTCATGTAGGGGATTGACGGGTCGTTGCCTACGGCGAAGTTGACCTCGTCAATGAGATCGTTGCCTTCCGCGTCGGTGGGCCACCTGGTGGTTTCGTCAAGGTCGGACTGGTCCCACAGAGCGTTGGGGTCCAGGATGATCGAAAGCGGCGACTGGGCCATCATCTCGTGCAGTTGCTTTCTGGTGTGGCCCGGTCCGTGGTATCGGGTTTCCCTGAGGAGTTTTTTGACCGCTTGCCGTACCGTGTCGGCGGTGGTTGTGTATCGGGCCGACGCCATCTCTTCCAGTGTCTTGGCTTCAGGTGGCGTCAGCCAGGTGATTACCATGACGCTGGCTGCTTCTGTTTCCTGATGTTGATCCTGTGCCATTTTTATCCCTCTGCGGCTCTGGCCGGCGGTGGTCTGTAGGACCCGCGTTAGATCCTCGGGTGCCCGTACATCCGGGAGACGATGCTCCATCTACTCCTGCAGATCGCGGACGTCGAACGGTGGGCCCGTTAAGCATTCTCCGGTGCGGGCTCCGGTTCCTTCGGCTTCCTCGTCCAGCTGAAGATGCCTTCTGCGGTTTTAACCTCGAAGTGGTCTCTGTGCGGTCTCGAGCGTTGCTCACGCAGGAATTTTCTGGCCATGATATCGAGTTCCGTTTGGAATGCCGCGTCTTCGTCGCCGAGGGCTCGGTTGGCGCTTACGGCGCATTTCAAGCGTTGTTCCCACGGCTCCGTATACTTTTGGTTGACGTATTGCTTTGCCATATGGACTAGCAGGTCGGTCAGGGTTTCGGCGTCGCCTGTGAATTGGTCCGACAGGGTGGCGACTACGTGGTCGCCGTGTCTTCGCACCAGCAGGTCGGTATCGACCCACTGTTGTTCCGCTTCACCGTCGTAGTCCAGTGGCCGTATTTCCAGCAGTAGACTGATACTCCGTACCCGAGCTGGGTTCTGGTAACGGCTGAGGGCCTGGTCGTTGTGTCGTGGCCGGCCGGGCAGTTCCTGTTCTTGTACTTTGCCGTCTTGTCCGACGAGGCGTACCGCCTTGGGGACAATCAAAACGGTGGTGCCGGTGTCGTAGTGTCCGGATACTGGCGCCAGGCCAGCGTCTGGGTTCAGGTAGAGTGCTCTGGCGAACGATGCGTTCACCGTCTCTTCGCAGTCCGTCTGCGCCATCTTTCCCGCCCGACATTCGCCGTTTGTATTCAGCCGTACGCTTTCTCCGCACGTATAGGCTGAGTGCGATCCGGACGCTTCTTGGGCATCCATTGTGGTCTGGAAGTTTCTTCCGCCGGTGATCTCTTCCAGCTTTTCAACCGCCCTCTGGACAGCGGTTTCGGTCTGTTCCTCGATCTCAGCTTGGGCGAGTTCGCCGAGAATGAGGTATGGGATGTCCTCGTGGGCAAGGAACTGACACCCTAGAGCGGCTTCATCGCTGAGCTTGAGGTGTGGTGTGACCGTTGCCCATACGTTCATGCCGAAGTGTTGCCATTGGGCGTCTGGATCCGGGGCGTGTAGGTGTCGGCTTCTCCAGTCGGGGTATCCCGGCATTGGTGCAATGTTGAACTCGACGCCCAACGCTTTGATGGCGGGAGTCGGATTGCCGTGTAGATCGGGTGATTTCTTCGTTTCGGGCTGTCCAGCCAGCGGCAGCCTTTGCCGATATACGAGCAGCCGGTCCTGCTCCTTCGTTTCTCCGGTGCTTGGCTGCCACTTGACGCCGTCCATGATCACGGTTTGCTCCCAGTTCCGGAGCAGCATCGTCAGTACTCGTGCCGGGTGGTATGTCGTCTGGTAGGAGACCGTTCGTTTGTTGATGGTCGCGTTTGCGACTGCTGGCTCTTTGTTGGACGTTGCCGCGTCGCCGGATGTCTCGACCTTGAGCTCGTTTCCGCGCAGGTCTGCCAGTCGTTTCACAAGCTGGCCGATTTCGAGACCTTGTAGCCTTGGCTGTGTCTGCATCGTCTTTCTTCCTGGTGGGTTGCGGTTCTTTCCGGTGGTTTTCCCTTCCCGGTTGTCGGGAGGCCAAGGGAATGTACTAATCCCGGCGCGTCTCGTTGGCGCGCCGGGATTGGGTTGCCTTGTTGCAGTTTGAACCTCTGCTACTCCAGCAGCTTCGTAAAGACGCCGGCGCCGACGGTGCGTCCGCCCTCGCGGATCGCGAAGTGCAGTCCTTCTTCCATTGCCACCGGTGTGATGAGTTCGATTGTCATCGTCACGTTGTCGCCTGGCATGACCATCTCGATTCCGTTCGGGAGGGTGATCTTGCCCGTCATGTCGGAGGTCCGGATGTAGAACTGGGGCGTGTAGCCGTCGAAGAACGGCGTGTGCCGGCCTCCCTCCTGCTGACTGAGTACGTAGACCTCAGCTTCCGCCCTGAGGTATGGCTTCATCGAGCCAGGGGCGACCAAGACCTGACCGCGTTCGACCTCTTCCCGGTCCACACCCCGCAGCAGTACTCCGACCGCATCGCCGGCCTCGGTGGTGCTGAGCATCTTGTGGAACATTTCCAGGCCGGTCGCTACGGTTTTGCGGACGTCGCCCGAGCGGATGATTTCGACTTCTTGGCCGACGTTCAGCATGCCGCGTTCGACCCGGCCGGTTACGACGGTGCCGCGGCCCTTGATTCCGAATACGTCCTCGATCGGCATCAGGAAGGGCCTGTCCGTTACTCGGGTGGGCTGTGGGATGTACTCGTCCATCGCGGTGACCAACTTCCGGACACCCTGCATGGCTTCAGCGTCGCCCTCGAGGGCCTTGAGGCCGCTTACTCTGACGACGGGTGTGTCGTCGCCCGGGAAGCCGTAGCGGTCGAGCAGTTCGCGTACTTCCAGCTCGACCAGTTCCAGGAGTTCCTCGTCGTCCATCATGTCGACCTTGTTCAGCGCGACGATGATCGAAGGGACCTCCACCTGCCGGGCCAGGAGGATGTGTTCGCGGGTCTGGGGCATCGGCCCGTCGGGGGCGGATACCACGAGTACCGCCCCGTCCATCTGGGCGGCGCCGGTGATCATGTTTTTGATGTAGTCGGCGTGGCCCGGGCAGTCGACATGGGCGTAGTGGCGGTTCTCGGTCTCGTACTCGACGTAGGCGATGGCGATGCCGCTAGCCATTTCCTCGGGGCGTTGCTTTTGGTTTTTGAGCGGGTCCGGCCAAGTGGGTCGTCGGCGTTGACGAGGGACCTTCCCAAGACCGTTGCGACGACGAGCAGGGCAGACCACGGCCAGTTGGTCGAGAGCGGGTTCACGCGGTTGACCGGGGGGTGGGGAAGACCCTCTCCATTGGTGGCATTGACCTGTCGAAATCACCGAAACGTGACCGGCGGCACCGCCTGATTTAGACCTAGGGTTTTCTGATCGGGGGAATGGGATCGCCAAAAAAACGATGAGTTTCACTAAATTGCATAAACGACACCGCATCGCACCGGCGTCCACATCAAAGGGCAACGAACAGGAACACTCAATCAGTCGACGACCGTACTCGAAATCGGGGTTCCGGAACAGCCAATGAATGCGCCCACCAAACCACCCCCGCCAACCGGATCGACCGTTTCCGACTGGCCGGGGGGTTGGAATTACCATCCCAGAGACCGTTTTCGTCAAAATAGATATCGGTTGGTGTCGCCAACACCAACCGACTAATCGGCAGCCACCCAGAACCAAGGGAGACACCGCCATGCCTATTGTAGCGGACAACTATAACGTAAACAACGAAGCTAAGAGTGATCACCGGAAAACCCGGCCTTCAGACCTAGCCCTCTTGTTAAATCCCCAGGCACAGGAATTCGGCGTATTGGCATTTACAATCGCAGAGAGAAAAATTGCCGAAGCCGGAGACGGAAGAAAAGGCAAAGAACTGAAGGCCTTCGGAGTGCCCTGGTCAGACATAGATGGTTGGGCACATCGCCAATCGGTGGATAGCTACTTCCAGCTTGGCTTACCCAGGACGGATCAGGTTCGAAAACTGTACGCTCATGAGATCGCGTCCAGCTTCGCGTCCTGGGTGGAGGTGGATCCACCAAGGCACCCCATCTACGCAGATCGGTACGACCCCGGCGACGAGTGGAGGAAAGGCGTCCTTCGCTGTTTGGATAGCATTCGTCCCAGACCAGCCGTACTCATGGATTCTGGACGGGGCTGCTGGAGCATCTGGCTCCACGAAGAGCCGCTGGTCGGTCATGAATTGATCGAAGACATTAATAAGCGGTTCAACGTGCTGGCGACGGCTGCGTTGGGATTGATCCCATTGGAAACGAAAATCGATAACGTGTCGAATGCGGACCGCCTGTGCCGCATGCCTGGCTCGGTCAATGTTCGCACTAACCGACGCGCCACAGCATGGGTCCACAACGATTTGCCCAAGATCTCCCCCGAGAGTTTAGAAAGCATCATCGTTCAACCCCCCACCCGGCCCCCGCCGAAAAAACGTGCACGCAAACCACCCGAGAATGCGTCATCGGATCTGGACGCGGACTCCGCCATCCGGCGCATGCCGTTTCAGGCGGCCGTAAACGCCTACCGCGCCTTCGCCACCGACGATAACGAATACCAAGCGTGGCTGAACATATCGGCCGGTTTCAAGGCTGCCGGGGGGCATTTTCAGGCGTGGCAAGAGTGGAACTCGGGCGATCCCGACCGATCACGCCATATGTCGAACGACGAAGCCGCGGCTAAGTGGCTCGACTTACCAGATCGAGACATCACCGAGCGGACATTCTGGAAGACATTTGGGCTGGTCAACGCCAAAACCCATGGCGGCAAACGGTCAGGTTCTGGCAGGAAAATAAGCGAGGAAGGCAAGAACCGGCGCGACCAGAGCAATGCCGCCCAGCTTGACAGGATGCTCGACGAGCAGGCAGCGGGTGACTGGTGCGATGCGGTGTGTCAAGAAAGGACGTATGTGTACTGGCAGCACGATTTCTACGAACGCGCCGCCGGATGGCGCATACAGGACCGGCAGCACTTGGAACGGGAAGTCTACCGGCACATCGACGCGGTTCGGCAGGCGCGTGGCGAATCCGGCACCACAAGAGTGGACGACAGAACCGTAAAAAAATTCATCAAATCGCTTGAGTTACGATTGTTGCCGCCGTGCGTGGACACCGGCCTGCTGTCGTTGAGGGACCGTCTCAAAAACTACGACCTCGACACAGGGACAGTGTTCGACGGGGCGGCATTCCGAAACGGCACGGTGTCCATTGACGCCCGGGGGCGGCTCGAGTTCAGGGAAGCGCAGCCCAGAGATTGGTACACCACATCCCGTCCTTATGAGTGGCCACAAGACCATCCTCCGCGTCCCGGACTGTTGGATGAATGGCTGGAATCGAGATTACCCGACCCCGATACGCGCCGGGCGTTATGGGAACTTCTGGGCGCGACCGTATTGCAAAAGTTGGGCGTCGAGCAACGGGTCCTCGTTTTGCACGGCGGCGGTGGTACCGGCAAAGGCACAGTGATGAATGTCGTCAAGATGCTGATGGGCAGCGGCAGCACTTTTACTGTAACCGGTGGCCCCGCCCGGCTCGCGTCCAGCCAGTTCGCAACTTCAGGATTGCTCACCGCCAGTCTGATGCTCCTTTCTGAAATGCCAAATCCGCCGGCGCGAGGATTCGCTTTGGACAACTTTCTCGCAGGATTATCCATCATCAAATCGCTGTCCGGTGGACACGATATCAGCATTGAGAGTAAGGGCCAGCAGCAAGTGACGGCCTCGATTAATTGCGGTATCTGGATTGAGACTAACTACTCCTTGAGCAGCTGGATACAAGGCGATGCCGACGCGGGAGCGTGGGTCAGGAGGCTCTTTGTAATTCCATTCACCCGAGAAATCCCCGAGGATCTTCAGCGTCCGGGGTTCGAATTAAGGTTCATTCCTGAGCTCCCTGCTATCGCCTGGTACGCCGCGGCAGCGTACAGCGAAAAAGTCGCCCGGGGAACATGGACGGAAAACATGGAGATCGTGAGGGCCAGAGCCGAACTGGTGCGAGGCAAGGACGTAGACATCAACACATACATCAGGATGATGGTGGTGAAGACGCGCACCATTTCATTCGTGACCCGCAAAGATCTGCGCGCCCACTTTGCTGAGGTTCTGAACCGTGTTGATATCACTAACCGAAGAGCCCAAGAATTATTCCACGCCATTGGCAATCTGGAGGGGGTAGAGGAAACGAAACGCAATGGCAACATGGGCTTCACGGGGATCGATTTGAAGGGTGCTGACCAACGACCATCAGTCCTGTAGGCGCGCATTGCCTAATAAATATTACGGAAACCTCGGGAGGCAATCGTGTGGCGGACGGGATCAGCAAAATCGCGGAACAGGGAGTACCGGCACCCATACCGGATTGCTACCAGGGATTCTCCATGAATGACAAGAGCCGGATCCTCGACGAGTTCATCGACGTAGCCGGCCGCCACCGCGAGCACGGAAACCGGCTGCTGGGTGACCGGTCGCCGGAGAGGACAGTGGCGTGGCCTCCAGGACCGGCGCGTTAACGATGAGGCTGTCCGTGAGATCGCAATCCTGATCTGGGAAGCTTCGAACCGCATCTGCGGCAACCGCCCGAAAGCGACCTTGCCCTACTTGATTGGGTTCACGGACCGACACGGCCACCTTGGTCCGGACCCCGAGGGTAGGGCGCGGGTGCTGTCCGCCAGTATGCCCACGCTGGAAACGTTGCTCAAACCCGTTCGCGCCGCGGTGCCAAGCCGACGTGAATGACGACGCAACCTGCAGCGCAGGCGCCACGTTCCGGCGCATACTTTTGCCGCCTGGACCCGGCCGCCGCCACGGTTTTTTTGAAGATCGACCGGGTGGTCCATTGCGGAGAAAGCATGAGAGGTTGGTTCGTCTACGTACTGGTGTCCGCCGACGTTGGCACCGGCTGGACCGGGCGCCGCCGCTACCGGTCGAGGGACAGTTCCTGGTGGTGAATGGGCCGGAGGCCATCGTCCAACCATTGCCCTTTACCGTCCTTGGAATCGACTCCGACATCGACAGCGTGTTCATCAACGTCACCATCGCCGAGTGCCGCGCAGAACGGGGAATCGAGTTCACCCGTACCCGTTCGTATCGGGAAAACGACCAGGCCTGGGTTGAACCGATGAATGGGGCGGCAATCCGGCGGTTGCTGGGCTATGAACTCGGGCCAGGTAGCAGGACGAAATACCACGTCAGCAGGGCGATTGGATTGTACGTGGCCTACTTCCAGCCTCTGTTCAGGCTGATTGGGAAAACAGGGAACGGCTCAGCGGTGACTGAAGGTTGTAGCCCGCCAGCCACGCCCCGCGATCGGGTCCCACGCCGCGAGGCGGTCATCTCCGGGACAAAAACGGCACCCAGCGAACGGCGAGCCACGTTGGATCAAGTTGAGTTGCTGCACACTATCAGGGGAACTCGGGCAACGCTGGAGACGCTGGTGTCCTCCGAACTCAGACCGACGTCGCGTGGCGAGATCTCAGAACAGATTCCTGGCCAGGCTGCCCGACCGCGTGAAGATCCAGAACGAGCAGATGAGGAACGGCGGGCGAACCACCGCGCACCTGGCAAATACGGAAGGACCCTTTCGATGGCGTGTAGTGCCAACTGCTGGGCCGTTTCCAGGAAAACGCGAACGCCAGTGCAGTGGAATTGCAGGGACGGCTCAAAAGTGGTTGAACAGGTGCATTTCAGCCAGGCTCTCCTACGCACGTTGCAGCGGAGAGTGCAACAGTGGGTGAGGCATCATAACGGACGATCGGGTCTACGCCTCGTCCGGGGCAACGCCGTTGGACCCTGGACGAATGCCGAGATAGCTCTGGTCGCGAGTGATGCCAAGTGCCGCGTCTTCGGTTGCATTTCTTAATGAGGCAACAGGATCCGGCATGAATGTTCGGCGCGGGGCGGGTGGAGCAGGGGCAGAAGGGGCAGGCCGATCTAAATCAGTGCACCGGTGCTGCTTAATCAAGATCGCCCCGCTCCATTTTAACTTGATTCAGCAACTCCATGAGGCGAACTATTGCCTGCCTCCCCCTTCTGCCCCTGCTAAGCGCCATTCAGGTTGGGGATGCGGTCCGGAGGTCGCCGCCGGGAACAGGATTAACTGGCTGCGCTTTTGCACGGAATTGGCGCTCGCCAGCGCGCCATGCAGCGCGGTGGTCCGATCGGCAGTCCCCCTGGCGAATGACCCGCTGCCTCCAGCAATGGGATGGGACTGGAGATTCCCTTGGGCGGCTCAGCTATGCGACGCGCGTATCAAGCAAGTATCGGCAGTCATCGATCCTGCGCCTGCCAGGGGCACTTCGCTCTGTAGTCTCCTCGCAAACGACCACGATTGATGGAAGAACGACTGCGCCCATGTCTGTCCGTTATTTCGCTCCGCACCGCCAGCCCTTCACATACATTCCTGGGAACAGAAACTTTCCGCGACCACGTAATGAGCATTGGGGACATGGGCCGGCCGTACGGTAACCGCCGTCTTAACAAACCTTTCAAGTGGCATTTGGCACGATCGGGGGAAGGGATCGCGCTAACGAGCACCCCTTTACGCCCATATTGTCCATGTAACACATCCACATGCAGCGACTATGCGCTGCCGGGAGAGCGAACATGGAAAGGCATACCGAAAAAAACACGACAGCACAGCAGACGGACTTTTACCACTTGTTTGAACCTACTGAACGGGTGCGGACCGCTGATAAGCGGAAAGCCACGTCTCATGGATCAGCAAAAACCCCGGGGGAAGCTCCGCTCCGGCAGCATCCCTTGGCCGATACGGTGCCCCCACGCACACCAGCACAGCGCCGGCAACTGATCGCAGCCATGGAGCTCCTCAAAGACGCCGGTGATGGCTCCGATTTCCCGGTGGAGATCTTGACTCTGGGCGACGAGGTGCTGTGGGACTACGAGAGGTATGAAATCGCACGGGAGTTGGGTCTCCAAATCCGGCCGATACCTTTCAGGGGCAGCGATCCTGCCGTTCGGCTCTGTCTCGAAGTCCTGCACGCACCCCAGTTCAACGGTGGGCTCCGGGCGCTGATCGCAGTAGTGTCGTGCGAATGGGCTGCTCGAGGCCGCCCACAAAAACTCACGCTCGGCGTGAGTTTTAGAGGCACTCCATGGACAATCCAGGAGATGGCAACATTGGGCCGGGTCGGGACCACGCGCATCAGCGAGGCAAAGGAACTATCCAAGTTCGGTTTGGAACATCTGGTGCTGACGAGGGAGCTCACGTTCGGCGAGGCCCTCAAGCGGATCCAGTTGGTAAGGGCGGCAGACCTGGCCCAATCCGTGCAGGCGGGCGAGTGGACTTTCGATGCGGCGTATGAGCGGGCATTGTTCAAAGCCAAGGTAGCCGGCGCCGACGAAGATCAAGATGCCGGTTCCAAAAGGCAGGCGGAGACTCAGAACCGAGTTGAAACTTGGCAAGAGGCTATGGCCGACTTGGAGCGGGAAAAGGCGGTTCTACAGGAGCGAATTCAGGAACTTGCCGCTGAAAATGCCCAGATCAGAAACGATTTGGAAACTGCAGAAAGGGCGTTGGAAGAAGCTCGAGTGTTGAGGGAAATCGCCGAGGAAGCGATGCAGGAGATGAAATCAAGGCTCGAAGTGGCCGGCATCGAGTGCTAGCTAACGTTGACTCGACGGGTCGTGCCCGCTGCTGCAATTTGGCATCTGTCAGGATACGAACATGGTTGATCCGTCTTGAAATTGCGGTGGGCTGGTAACCTAGCGAGGCGAGAGCTGAGGGTGCTGGACAACCGTAAACCAACCCAGCCCGGTCGGGTTTTTACCTTTTCTCCATGCGAGCAGGCGCGCCCATCCTGATGATGAGACGCTTCATTCTGCCCAGGTTAACGACCAATTCAGGTGCATGCGTCGAACCGTCACTGAACCGTTGCGATGAGAGAGCGCGCAGATCCACATCAGGCCACCGCGGGGCATCGCGCCAAATGGCGTCAAACCGGGGATGGGGCTCCTCGCTCGCAGTCAGGATGAGCATGCGGCGGGCCCTGGAGAAAGCCACGTAGTGCTGCCTCATCCTGGCATGTTCGGCGACCAAGGCATTTGGCCGCGGATTCCCGGGTGGGAAATATCTTGCCAGTCGACGACCCACCGGGTCAGGATCGCCCGCATGAAAACTCAGCGACCCTACAGCGACCACATCCCACTCTAAGCCTTTGCTCTGGTGGATCGTGGTCACGGTAAGCTCGTCGGAAAGGCGGCTTTCCTTGGGGTTATTACCACCGCCAGCCGGCACACACCTGATTGGGACGCCCGCGTCCTCAAGGCCGTCGATGTATGGGTCGCTCACCGTATGCCGGACGCTGTGCAACAAGAGCACGCATTGGCCGTAACGGGAGATGACCCCACGCGTTCTGAGAAAGCGCGCTAGTTCACCCAGTCGACGGCCCTCGTCGTAGGGGGACGATCCCCGGACCGCGATCACCGCAGGGTATTCGGGGGGAGCCACGGAATCGTAGGCTACGATCTCCTTGTTGTACCGGTATTGGGTGGTTCCCTTGGGATCCGTCCAGTCAACCGATCGCATCCATCGATCGTACGCATCTACAATCGCCCTGCTGGACCGATAGTTGGTGGTGAGCTCCAGCACCGTGGCGTCCGGGTATCGCACCGGGAAGGCCAGCATGTTCTCGACTCTGGCGCCACGAAAGCCGTAGATGGCCTGGTCGTCGTCGCCGACCAGGACGATGTTGCGGTTCACCTCGGCGAGACGCCGGAGGATACGATCCTGGATGTGACTGGTGTCCTGCGCCTCGTCCACCATCAGGTATCCAATGCGGCCTCCGAGTTCTCTGGCGATACGGTTGTCGTCAAGGATTGCTTCCGCCAATATCAGAAGCTGACTGAAATCCAAGCAGTTTCTTTCACGTAGGATCCGGCGATACCGACGGCAACACCGGGCCAATGCGGCATCAAAAGAACTGGGCGAGTCCGCCATTTCTTCGATTTCGATACCCTCTTCCCCGATGCGGTTAAAATGGGCGACCGATTGCCCGATGATGTCGTGATCTTCCACCCACCCGCGTTGGGTCAAAATATCCAGGTCCGGTCCAAAGATGCTGTCGAACTCTTGGCGACTCAGGCTCGCCTGATTGTCGGAATCCAGGATCCGGTAGCCGGGTTTCAGACCGAGGTCGCCCGCATGACAGCGTATTATTCGATGGCATAAACCGTGGATCGTGGAGATCCGGGCGGCCGATATGTCCCCGGAGTAGCCGGCCGCATGTGCTGACGCTCGAAAGCGGTCGCGGAGTTCCAGCGCCGCCGGTTTGCTGAAAGTGGTGAGCAACAGGTCAGCAGGACGGGCCGCTCCCATCAAGAGGAGGTTGACCGCCCTCAGTTCGATGCAACGAGTCTTGCCCGCGCCCGGGCCGGCTACCGCGAGAAGAGGACCGTCTCTGTGGGCGATGAACTCTCGTTGCTGGAGGTCTAGATCCGGGTACAGGTGAAGGACGGTAGGGGCGATGCCCGGGTGGTGTTTCATATTCATGTAATTTCCTCGGTATCTTAGAATGTTCAGTTGATCTGGTGGCTGCAAACCATGATGTTGTCGGTCGGCGCACTCAAGACGCCAACCCAAGATTGGCGATGAGCCACACTAGGGCCTTCAGAGCGAGCAGCTCGATCGACATGCGGCGAGAATCTGGCCACGGTCCACCGGCGGCATCGGGTAACGCCTTCCATCCGGCCTCGTGCGTCCGGTTGCGACGCAACCGATGCCGTTACGGTGCCAGTACAGCATTAGGCTCCGGTCGAACTTGGTCCGACCGGAGCCTGGAAGACCGATAGCCCCCTGAGGGAGCATCCCTACTCCTCGGGTATTTGGATGTTCCCTTCGGAGTCGGGATTGAGGTAGTACTGGTGGACGATCATCTGGTCCAGCCGCTCGATGTTGAAGATCGCAGTCCCCACCACCATCGCTTGTTCCAGCGAGGAGTTCAACTCAGCGCCTCCAGTGGGCACCGCCTGGCGTCGACCTATGCCTTTTTGGTCACCAGGTGCCCGCCGCTGCAACTTATACACTTTCGTGGACTCGTTGTCGGAGTGGGAACGCTTCGGCGGTCGCCGGAAATTCACGCGCTCCGCCACGCGTTCCAGGTCCTCATCTAACCTGTCCAGATCCCAGCAGATGTACACCCCGTCCCGGTTGAGCGCCAAGCGCTCGAGTTCGCGATCGCGCGCCGTGTCCGGCAGGATGAGAATGCCGGCCACGTAGGCGTAGAATCCGGTCGCTTGCTTAATGGCGTCGTGCATTTCTATGCATCCGTCGACCGTCTCATGCAATGGAGACGGTTTGCGCTCCCACTGCCCATCAGGTTTTTTCAGGTACCATTTCTCGTCGTCGTCCCATCTATATTCCCCGCCCTTGACCTGGGCGGCGTATCGACCGAGGAAGTCTGCCCACAGGGCGAAGTCCACCTGCTGACCGTCGGGACGACACCGTAATTCGTAGATTCCGCACCCGTCCAACTGCATATTGGCTAGGGCTTCGAATGCCCTTACCTCAGCCTGCCGCTTGGGGTCGTTGAGGCGTTTCTCGGGGAATTCCTGGGGTTTCATTTTGATTGTCACGATTTTCTCCGTTGTTTTTGTGTTGAGAATCGAATTGAGCCGCTCGGAATAGAGCGGCTCGGAAATCTTGGTGAGGTCTTCGAACAGCGCCGACCTCAGGCGCAAATTGTTCGGTATCAGGTTCGTTGTTTGTCTACATGGCTCATCTCCTTCTTACCTGAGACCCGCGATAGGGCGGATAACGCGTTCTTGATCCGATTCAAATCGACGGTTCGGTATTGCACGTCTCTCGCCTAAAATCTCGTGAGATCGCGTTTGGAGGGGTCTATGGAGATTGGGTAGCGGGAACTGACCAGCGGTCTGCTATTTGGGGCCGGGCCCCAAATAAAGTGGTCTCGCGCCGCGTTATGCTGTTCGCATCCGGCAAGAATCTGTCCCGGTTAAGGCCTGTCGGGATGGAACTGCTTACCGTGTTGAAATTAACCCACCTGCTCACCGTTCCGGTTTTTGAGAGCCCGGGACAAGGATGGGGCGACGTTCCTAGTGGAACGCCGCCCCTGTCGTTCTGCTTAATGTCCTTGATGTCTGTCCGCTTTGGACCTACTGGTACCGTCTATAGTGGGAGCCGGTGTTTTGACGGAATCGTCTACCGAGTCCAGTAGTAAGTTGCCCGGAGCGAGTAATCGTGATCTTTCGCGGATGTCCGAGCCGGGTACTGGGATTGGAATTCGCTATTGGTGCGGTTTTGCGGACGTTGCTGGTCGGCTGCGGCGACCCGGCGATGGGTGATCCTGCTACGGCCTCGGTCAGCCAATTGATTTGGGATTCCGCGGCCTTGGTATCCAGCACCGATGAGACACCGACTCGGAAGGTTGTGGACATCAAGGGCTTGGTGGTATGCGTCAAATTGGCGTTACAACTTGGTGGTCAAGACTGCACCGTGGGTACGTCGGCGACCTAGACAAATCGTCGATGAGGGCGACTCGCCGACTAACCTACGCCATTGGGTTGACGCTTGAGTCAATGCGGCACCGCACAAGCGATGCCGCATTTCGTTGGCTGTTCTGGTCTGGTGGACGTATGATGCGGTTGCCGTGCTTGGGTCGACAGTGGATAGATTTCAGGGGGTTGCAGTTGGCGGAGGGGTCGGGAAGGTGATCTCGGCAGGGTTGGATATTGCACCTTTACCGTTATCTTTGAGGGCCTGGACCCGGTAGATGTAGGTGATGCCTGGTGTTCCGGTAGTGTCGCGGTATCTCTCGTCGTTTAAACCGACCTCGTAGCATCCAGGGTGGGAGCTTTTCAGCGCTGCTGATACTCGGCCAGTTGGGCCGCGCCGCTGCGCCTTGGTTTCAGCCTGTTGTCCTGGAGACGGCGACGAAGACCTGACATATTCCCGACAAAAACCGACCGCCCTGTTGGTCGGTGGCGGCCGGCGTCGCCGTCATTCGGCGGCACTTTCATTGTGCAACGGGGGATGCTTCCCCGCTACTGGTTGGTGGTACATTCTTGGGTCAGCGCAAAGCCTTGTAAACGGCCCCGATGACGGGGTCGAAGGTCTTGTTGCGGATGCCGTCTTGTACTGAGTCGGGATGGTTTGGTGGTTTCCCGAGAAGGGGGTACGATGCCTCTGGCGTTACGGGCTCCAGCCGCCTGGGGCTGTAAACCTATTGCTTCGACGTGCGCGGCTCTCGTTTTACTCGTGTGCGAATCTTACAGCATTAGGTCATTGTCCAAGTCTTGTACGGCGAAACGCACCTCGGGCAAAGGGTCTTGTCGTGCGGCCTCGATCCAGGCAATTACGGATGGGTGTGGTTTTTGTTGGTCCAATGACATTTTCATGGCTAATTTGGCGCACGCGAGTCGGAGTTCGGGGATTTCGTTGGGGTCGTCGCGTTGGCGATCGTAACCGAGTTCCTCAAGTAGGTAGCTGAGACCCTCTGCGACGGAACCTCGGATTGTTTCCTTATGCTTTTCTGTGCCGTGTTGGAATATGAATTCCGCTGCCATGAGCGACCCGACCGTTACAGTGGTTCTTCGGGAAGCTATGGTAAAACCTATCTCGCTGATTAAATGATCGGGTGGAGGCTCCGCTTGGGTTGCCGGTTGAGACGAGGATTCTAGCCAATGGCGTAACCCATAGGCTGCGCTAGAAGCCATTATCCGGTCATGCGATGTCAACCCATCACGTATAAATATAGCAAGTTCATTCTTACGTGCTGGGTTCAGTCTTGCTACCTCGGCGACGAGTTCTAATGCCGGGATTTGGCGTTGGTGGAGCATCTCAACTTTGCGGTAGAGGTTTTCCGCGAACGTCGCGGTTGGCTCGATCTCACTAATTAATGTGGGCATCCTGCGAGCTACGGACTCGGCTCTCTGTCTGAGGACGTGCGCTCCGAAGGGGTCGTGGAGAGCACCATAGGGAGGTGGGACCGCTTCTGCCCAAGTCTCTATTAAGTTTGCAAGGGTCGTCCTCTGTTCATGGGAGAGTTCGGGTTCAATCTGGGAGTGTCGGAGATTTCTGAAAGCGGAAGATAATTGCCAGAGGCAGTTTTCCAGGTTGTCCCGATCGTTGACGTGTCCGTAGTCGCCGGTGAGGGTCAAAGAGGTCGGGACTTCTTCAAAGTTGGCCTTGGTTATGTGGTCTGGAGAAGGCAACCATTTTTGGAAGAAGCGTTTTTGCGCGAGACCTTCGGTCTTTTCTGGCAGGTTGAGGAACCCGAAGTCGTGGAGTCCTGTCCCTGAGGGCAATCCGTCGGATCCCAAGGTCGTGTCGCTCCATAGAGCTTGGGCGATTGGCTGTTTTTCATTAGCTGCGAGTTTGCCATGTGCTAGTAATGCGACCGCCCTATATGAAGCAGGTTGCCTGGCTGGAGTGTTGCCTTGTAATCCTCTGGTTATTTTGATGATGCAAGATTGCCATTGGTCTTCGTCATCGGGTGATCTGTCTATGGTGGTGAAATCTGCCAACAGTTGGCCAGGGTCTGGCCACTGGGGGACTCTGGGATGGGCGATAAGGTCCAACCCTAACAATGGCGTGTTGAGAACAGTGAGTGCCTTGAGCTTGCGGTGGCCCATGGGCATACTTTCCCATGAACGTTCCATGAGATTTTTCAACTGGTTCCCATTGGTGCCTTGGATCATTTGAGGGTGTCGGCAGAGTTCTAATGCTTTATCGAATATGAGCGGGGTCGTATCCGATGATGTTCTAACGACCAGGATGGACAGTATCTCTAAGGTATTTCCTATCCTGACTTGGTAGTCGAACTGATTAGGAGCCGACAACAGTCTGGTGATGGTGCGCATTGCGGCTTGCGCTAGGTCGTCAGCCTGTTCTGTTGGCAATGTCGCAATACGAGGGCGCGACAGCACGTTTCCGAGGGCTCTGCGTTGGGTTGATGAGTAAGCCCGCAATAGTAGGCGGATTGCGCGAGGTAGTTCAGATTCTGCGAGACCTTCAGCCGTCTTTGTGAGCACATCTGCCCAAACGGGGTGTGTATACCCGTCGCGGTTTGCAAAGGGCGGTACGCCGGCTATCTCACCCATTCGTTGCGGCCGGTAGAACCGTGCCGTTTGTGGGCGTGGCAGGAGCAATACCCTCGATGCCCGCCCAGTGTCGACGTCGAATGGAGGTGGTTCTTCGCCTTTGTGTTGGTCCTGGATGCTTTCTAGGATTATTCGCTTTTCTGCAAGGGGATCGCATCTGAATGGGGCGAGTTGGAGTAGCCTGTTGAATACGGAGCGTCGGTTATTAAAGTGGAGCGTAGTGAAAATAGCCCATGACTTCCGTGAAGGGATGGTCAAACTGTCCTCTTCAGTTTGCATATTTTCGATTTCGTCGATGGCTTGGTTCAATAAATGTTCGGCCCCTGTTTCGTCGAGTGCTTCCCGTAGCAACGCAGATTTACGTATTTTCCAGGCTGGGTCGCTGTCGGTTGGGTCCCAATCTTGTAGTACGAGATCCAAAGTGTCGAAGTCCATTTCGTTGATGGCCCAAAGGCAGCGTTCGTGGAACAGGCGATTACAAATTTCGGGGTCTTCTTTTTCATAGGGGGCTAGCGCCGCGACCCATTTCTCGAATGTTTGGCGGTCGGATTTGTAACGTGCAACTGTGACGAACGATGTAGCGACGGTGCGCCAATTCTGACGGATTTCTTGCCAGTTACCTTGATAAGGTTCGTTGTTCACGGTGCGATGTTGGCAATCTATCAATTCCAATGTTTCTTTGGCGAGAGATTCCAGCTGTGAACTGATGGGTAGCAGGAGGGTCTCGTGGCGCCATAATAATTCGCGTATGGCGCTCAATCGTTCGGTGGGTTCAAATTTATTGAGGGAAGTCGTGATGATTGGATGCCAATCTATGACGCTCCCTTGTAATTCCCAGTATTGAGATGTCGGCATGATGAGCCAACCTGGGTACGTTGCCCTGTTGCGGCGCCAAACTTTGATGACTTGTCTAAGGGTCTCGATGGCGGTTTTTTGTTCTTGTTCGACTGTCGGTTCGGCTTTGGGCGTTTTTGAACGGACCGGTTCAACTGGTTGCCAGGGTTCGTCGGCCTCCTTGATGGACGGACCGGGTGGAATAGGCCAATTGGCAACGTCGTACGGCTTACCCTTTTCCAGGGTTTCCAAGATCCATTGGGTGGCGTAATGGTGCTTAAAATCGTCTGGCCATGAAGGTTCTTGAGGGTGTCGCGCCAGGTCGATCGGTACGACGTTCCGCTGTTCGAGCATGCGCCGGCGGTGTCCGGACAGGTTTAGTCATCCTGCGAGATAGATTTTTGGTGCTGATTCGCCTAGGTTGTCGCGTACCCAACCTGACCAATTGAGGAAGTTGGGGTCATCTCCAGAGAACCCTATGAGGAAGAAGGTAGTTTCCATCATGGACTGCTGGACCATGTTGACGAATGGCGCGAAATCTTTTTGGTAAGTCCGGTAATCTTCCTCGGTGACGATTAATCGAGATGTGATAGGGAATGAGCCGTGCAATTTGACAATGCGCGGTCGGTCCGCGATTGGGATTTGTTTCACGTCGCTAACGACACCGTAGTGTCGGTCGGAAATGGTTTCTGAAGTCCTTTCCAACAAAGTGTCCCAGTTGGTGCTGTAAATGCTGTCCCAGGGTAGCCGGAGCAGTCGTCGATGTGATTCGCCGGGACTGTGGTCTTGATCTCTGACTAGGCGAATTAGGGCTTCGTGCAACGCCGGCCTGCCGAAAGAAGCATAGAATTCTTGAGGCGTTTTTACCGTGTCGGGTTTGGGAGCAGTGTCTGGGTCGGTATAAAGTTCAGCGTGTAGATAATCAATGACCTCGTTCCACATTGGTAATTCCGGAGCATCGGGACGGACTGGTGTGGCGTTTTTACTGAATCCGCTGCCTACCATGACAGAGGCTCCGCTGCCGGAGCGCCGCCATAGCGCATCGCGGACATGGTTGATGTGGCTTTGGTCGGGGAATGTCATTTGGCGTTGTGCTCTCGCGCTCTAGGGTTGAATTGAGGAAAATTGCCTCAAATCCCTGGTAGCAGCGTGGCCTACTGGGTACACGGGTTTTAGTTGGCGGTCGTGGCTTCGGCCGCGGGGGCGTCATCCCCGTCAGTTGAGGCTTGGGCCCTGTCCGGCATGCTCGGGACCGAGGCCGGGATGCTCGTCCAGGTCGGAAGCGTCGTCCATGTGGTTCCCGCGCAGGACACAATGACCGCAAACTTTACATACAGGATGTCTATTTTGGTACTTGGGATGGGGGATTTTGCAGAAGCCGCTTGCGGGCTCGTCGCAGCGGGGGCAGCCCTCGCAGAGGCCTTGGCGGTTGCCTTGCCCGGTCTGGGTGATGGTGCGGGTTTCCCGTTCTAGTACGGTGGTCATGTGGTTGTCACCTTTTGGGATAGGGATTCTGATTCTCGGGTAATTGGGGAAAGGGGCCTTCCGTGTAGCGACCAAAATTGGCACTACACGTTTGTGGTGAAGCCGAGGACGCATAGCGACCCCAGAGCCGCGCGGGAAGAGTAGAGCTGGCCAGCAACGTGATTTTTTAGAAGTGCTGCCGGACACTGCGGCACTTCTCATTGTAGCCTGACGTGGGTGGCGCGGTCACCTTTCGCAGATGACGCCGTCACCGTCACCGTCTCAGGCGCTCGGCACCATCAGCTTCGGGAAGCCTCGGCCGGCGCCTTTGCTGCCCTGCACTCGGGTTTCGCCGACCGCCTGCGCTGCGTCGCAGGAGCTGTACGTTCTTGCAGCCGGAGTAGCTGTGGACGGCACCGATGTCCCCGTTGGCCGAGCTGGCGAACTGGTTGTATTCGGCCTCTGCCCACCTTGGCTGGGCTCACCTGCCAGTAACGTGGGGCGGTTCGGGCACGTGTTGAGCATTTCAGCCAGTGCGTCATGCTCCCCTTGGGTGACGGTAAGCGCCCAGCTGTACTTGGTCGTGATCCAGTCGGTGGCGTACTGGCACCAATAGGAGCGGTCTTCCGGTTTCCAGTCCTCGGGCCCTCGTGCACCCTTTGAGCGGTTCGCGCTGGCGGTGACCGCGATGAGATGCTGCGGGTCGTCTAGGTAGTTGGCGTACCGCTCCCTTTGTCCGGCTGGCCAGTTCCAGGCACCGCTGTCGTGCGCGTTGCCCAACGGCATCATGTGGTCGACGTCGAGTTTGCTGGGGTCGGTTACTACGGTGTTGCTGTACGGGGCCAGCCATTCTCTGGTCGTCACCCTGCACTTCCTGTCGGTTCGATAGGCAACTGGGGTCCGGCTTTCGGCAATCAGTACCTCGTTGCGGGCATCTTGGCAATCCCGGTCGGCGTCGGTCCAGTGTTTCCAATCTTGGCGGTCGTAGTCCGGCAGCGTGGCTGGGACTGCTGACACGGTCACGCGCAGAACCGTGGTGGTGGTCGCCGTCGCCGTAGGTTCTTGGGGCGTGGCGTTTTGCGCTGTTGCCGTTTCTGGCTGTGCCTCTGGCGCTGCTGTTGGCGTCTGAAGATTGGGCGGCCCTACCGTCGCGGAAGGGACAGGCTGAGCCGGTGTGGGTTCGGTGGCAGTTGTCGTTGTTGGCAGCCCTGTGGTTGTCGTTGCCGACAACGGTCTTGCATCGGTGCTCGTCTCGCTCCCGACTTGAGGGGGTGGTGACGTGGATTACGAAGAACAGGCTATCAGCAGAGCTGCGACGATCCAGATGAGGGCAGCAGCAGATCTCACGCTTCGATCTCCGAGGGCGTACTATTTGTGTTTGTCGCGTGCAGGAAGCACTCCTGCATTCTGGGCAAACGGCGGCAATTGTCTCACCAGTCCCTCGAACCGGCAACGACGCCAAGTGGGGGAAATCAGAAGTCGCTGGTAGTTCTGCCTTCGGGTTCAGAGCCTTCGTCCACACGCTCCGGGCAGTCCAGGGCGCTGATGTCGCAGAAGCGGCATTCCTGTCTGCTCGGCACTCGGGCGGGTGGCTTGTCGGCCGCGAGTCGGCGGATCAATGTTCCCAGGCTCTGAATGAACTGGTCATCGACTGCCTCCGCCGGTATGCGGACCGTGTGGTCCAAGTAGGTGGCCTGCCCCCTGAGTTCGAGAGTCCGGTAACGCTCCAGCGCTCTCGGGATGGCGTACAGGTAGATCATCACCTGGACGACGTGACTGGCGCTCTCCTGCCCGGTCTTCACGTCGACGATGACCGCTTGGCCGTCCCGTTGTGTGATCAGGTCGGGCTTGCCCGCCAGCGTTGCTGACTTGCCCTGGAGCTGGAAGCTGTTCTGTCCCTCGATGTTCACATCGAAGCCACCGTGCTTCCAGTTTGCTTTTCGCTTGTTGAGGAGCGCGGTGTGGTTCAGCATCCACTCGGCTTGGTTGAACTCGGACGGGGTTCTGGTCCAGTCCTGGTAGTGGGCCTTGAACCAGATGGCCCATTCGCACGAGTTCTCGCCGGTCAGCAGCCTGGGCAGCCAGGTGGCGCAGAGGTAGGGGTGTTCGCGGCGCTGGGCCAAGGTCTGTTCACTGGAAGTGGGCTGGTGTCGGTGCTCTTTGGTCCAGTTTATTTCGGTGTTCGTTGGGCCCACAAGGGGCGCCTGTCATCAAATGGTGGACCAGAGTACGATGGTGTAGGACTGCCGTCGAGAGGTGCGGCTAACGGCGCGTGAACGGGAGGTTTTGTCCTATTTGGTGTTGTCCTGGGAAACGAGGTACATTGCCGAGGGGTTGGGCGTGAGCTGGTACACGGCCAGGAACCACATCGAGAACCTGCGGACGAAGCTGGGCGCGTCCAGCCGTCTGGAGGCAGTCATGGTCGCCATGAGGCTTGGGATACCGCCGTCAGAATAATTCCGGGATTGCGTTGGGTTCCTTTGTTCTCAGGCGACGGGTGTACCCAAACGTGCTGACCAATCAAGATCGACTATTTGAGGCTGAACAACATAGGAGGAAGCTGATGGCGGAGCGGATCCTGACGATAGACTGCCAGGTGCATGCCTACGAGCGGAACAAGCCCGAACGCCCGTGGGTCGGGTTTCTGACCGGGCCGGACGAAGTTACGGGGGACGACATGATCGCGGCAATGGACGCGGTGGGCGTGGACGGCGCGCTGCTGATCTCGCCGTTCGTGCTGTACGCATACGACGCCAGCTATGCGCTGGAGGTGTACGCGCAGCACCCGACCAAGTTCGGGCTGATCCGGCCGTTTGATCCCAACTCAGAGACGATTGACGCCGACGTGGAGGAATGGACGTCCACGCCGGGCGTGGTGGGCGCGCGCATCATGCTGGCGAACTCGGACTACGAGGCGGACCACCCGGGGCTGAACGGCATCCTCGCGGCCGGCGGGCGTGCCGGCGTGCCGGTGAACATCATGGCGGCGGGCAAGCTGCCGTTGCTGCGGGAGCTGGCGCAGCGCAACGCCGACACGCAGATCGTGATTGACCACGTGGGGTTAGCGCAGCCCTTCAACCCGCCGCCGCCGGCGGAACCCTTCGCCGACCTGGGCAACGTGCTGTCGCTGGCGGCGCTGGACAATGTGGCGATCAAGATCTCCGGCGCCGGCACGCTGTCGCACGCGGGGTTCCCGTATCCGGACATCTGGGAGCCGCTGTCTCGCATCTTCGACGCGTACGGGCTGGAGCGGTGCCTGTGGGGGACGGACTGGACGCGGGCGGTGGAACTGCTGACGTACGAGCAGGGCGTGGAGACGTTCCGGCTGACGGACACGCTGTCGGACTCTGACCGGGAGACGCTGATGGGCGGAGCGCTGGCGAACATCTACAAGTGGTCGCCGGTGGTGGCGGAATAGGGCGCGTCCTTCGATCCGCCGGGAGCGGACCTCCCGCGAGCACAAGACGATCCTGCGACCCGCCAGAGGCGGACTTTCGGCAGGCTCACGATGAGCGGGGGTTGGGAATTGCGATGTAGGGGCGAATAACAATTCGCCCCTACGAATTCGGCCAGGTGCCCATTGCCACGCCAATCGCGAACGGGAGTATTGTCAAGGGCGGCGGTAAAGTGGGTCACGTGTGCGGCTCGAACGTCGACGTTGCGGCTGTCGACGTTCAGGAAAACTGTACCGTCCACCGTCATCTATGAGGTTGATCAGCAGCCCGTGGAGGGTGAGATGGATGTACCCAGTGGAGATGTACGCGCGCGTTCGCCGGGCCTGCCTGGCGGAGGGGATGAACGGTCGGGAAACCTCCCGGATGTTCGGACTGCACCGGGACACGGTACGCAAGATGCTGACCTACTCGGTGCCACCCGGCTACCGGTGCCCCAAATTTGAGCCGTACACCGCGTGATCCACGCCATCCTGGAAGCTGATGCCGGCTTCGGTTGCCGCGCCAATCAGCGCGGCAACTTGGTGTGAGTTCTGGTTCGCTTTACGCCAGCGTAGCTGGCGATACCACCCTTTTTGAAACCCACTTCCCGGCTGGATTTCTAGGAGACTAGCTGCCAGTAGCGGCGACCCTCAGCGCGGACTACGCGGCCGAAGCCACCGTGGTGGCAGATGGCCATGATGGCGTCCTCGGACTCGGCTCGCTCGATCATGGCGGTGCGGGTGTCCACCCCTTGGTCGGCGTCCATGTCAAAGCTGAGCTTCCAGTCGGTTTCGGTGATTTGGGCCGGGCCGTGGAAAACGTCGCCGAGGATGTAGGCTCGCTGTCCGCCTGATACTATGGCGAGGCTCATGGACCCGGGGGTATGGCCGGGCGTGGGGATGGCGGTGATTTCGCTGGTCAGTGGGCGCTCGCCGTCCAGCAAGTCCAGCACGCCGAGATCCCGAAGGGGGCCAAGGGTCTGGTCCCAGTGGGGCGGGAAGAGTTCCATGACCTCGGGGCGTTGGAAGACCTCCCAGTCGGCGCGGTGGGCCACGTAGCGGGCGTTCGGGAAGGTAGCGCGGACTGGGGCGCCGGGTTCGTGGGTGACGTTCCAGCCGACGTGGTCGAAGTGAAGGTGGCTAAAGAAGACAGTGTCGACGTCTGCGGTGCTGACGCCGGCCGCTTCCAATTCCTGCAGGAGGCGGCCTTCGGCGCCGCCCACCATGGCCTCAATTGAGTTTGGGTTGGTGGCCGCGCCGCCGAGCCCGGTGTCCACAAGGATGGTCTGGCCCTCGGAACGAATGAGGTAGCTCTCGAAGTGGGCCAGCAGGTGGTCGCCGCTGAAGCCACTGGGATAGCGCTCCTGGTAGGGAGCCCACGCCTCGGCGGGAACGTCGGGAAAGACATCGCTAAGGGGTAGCGTGGCCTCGTTGTCGTTCAGGGAAAGGATTTCCACGTTGCCGACGGTCAACCTGGCTTCGGGCATAGGGGTATCCTCCTAGGCGCAATGGGGAAGAGGCTCAACGCAACCTGCTGCATTGATGCAATACGATTCGTCTTTCCAACAACTCAGGACCGATCGTTTGCGTATTTTCATGACTTTGCCATCGCCCTTGCTCACTGCGTGGCCCTTCGGACCGGTGTGTGGGGTTGAGGGTTAGTGGAGGGGGCGATCCCAGCGGAGCACGGACCCAGGATGATGAAGGGAGCCGACCAAGGTTGCAGAGTCCAGACAGCGTCGCGGCGCTGGGGGTGCCTGTACCCTGGGCACCAAGGCTTTGTGCATGGTTTGCAACCGTTGCCGATCGGGAATATTTTAGCCGATCGACGCAGTGCGGGATATAGGCGCGGTTGTTCAATGTGGTGCCGGTTTTACGGAAAGGCAAGATGGCGTTAATTGTTGAAGGAAAGCCGCCTCGGCTGGATCTGGACCTCTATCCCTACCTGACCAGGGGTTTAGTCTGCGTCGAGAAACATGCTGCCCCGGCTGAAGGAATACCCCCGCGGGTGCGGGGTGCAGCGAGCTTTTTCGCTGATCGAGCGGCAAAACGCTGGAGCGCGTTTTGCCGATGATTCCGGCTACAAGGTGGTCGTCTGGTACGTTGAAGGCGGCGGCGTTGAGTTGGATGAAACTGCACTATCGCGTTTGATGGACGACGTGTTTTCGGAAGGCCGAGAGTTCAACGCCGTTCTGGTCTGGAACTACTTGCGCTTGAGCCGAAATGCCCCTGAGCTCGCCGAGCTACAGCGCACACTGCGTGAGCGCGGCATCGACTTGCTGTCGGCTACCGAGAGCGGCTTGCTCGATGCACTGAATGATGAGGCTGCCGACTGAGCAAGGTCGTCTGCTCGCAAGAGCGAGTTCGAGGGCATTGCCTTATGGTGGTGCCCTCGTGATATTGGTCTGTCGCCACTGCCCTCGTCGTACCCGTTTGTCCATGAGACTGCGGCGTAGTCTCGACAGGCTCCCGGTTGTTAAACCGGCTGCCCTGTTGCTCAGTGACGGATGTCTTTGCGCTACGGGGCGTCACGTTTCGGACGTGATGCTCATTTCGTTAGGCACCCCTTCAGCGTTCGGGCGTTGGATTCGGACCACGAGGTTGTCCTGCTGCGCAGACACGACCTCGGCGCTAAGTTGCAATCCTGCATCGATTTCGGGCGCTAAACTAAAGCCAAGGTGAAATGCGCAGATGGTGGGGGTAACAAGACGGAGCCGGGTAATTCTCCAAGTACGGATGGGAGGGATTCACCGGCGCAACCCAGCTGATCATCATCGCCACTTAAATGTACATCCCACCTTAGCTTTAGTTTAGTTCAAGAAGGCGTCAAACCGAAACCGCCGTAACTACGACGAAAATCATTGCCAAGCTACAGGGCATCCTACCTCGTTCTTTTTCCAGCATTGTTCAGGGGATTTTGACGGATACTCATTGCAGGCGTGCCGGGGATTTTCCCTATATGCGTGCAGGCATTGGCATTACCTTCCCGTAGCAAATACTCGTTCGAGATCGTGTACCTGGAGGAAGTCGTTGTACGTAAGGTGCCGAAGGTTGTCGAGTACATTCCTTGCTCGGCTTAGCCCGAATCCACCGAACGGGGTGGCGGCGGTGGCGGAACGAAGGTCCCCAGGGTGGATGGCACCTTGACCTTGCCGCCCAGGGTACGGGCTGTTCCCCAAGTGCGCAACACGTCGGCGGCGTCAATGCAGTCGCCGCCAGCCAGCGCAGACGCCACCAGGGTCAGCATCTTGTCGCCAGTGTTCGCCCGCCCCGGGGCATTGCCCAGGTCGAGGCGCTGCTGGACGAGTTCACGCAGACCCAGGTGCTGGGCGAGGGTGACCGGAAGGAGCAGCCCAGCATTGGCCACCAGGCGGTGGTCATCAAAGGTGATTTGGATCCGGTCGGCGTCGTTGCGTGGTAGCATCTTGTATCCTGACTTGTATCCTGACTTTGGCCCGCGACAATAGCTCATATGTGGCGGTCCGGAGCGCGGCAGACCGGTAGCATCTGGGTCATGGTAGACCGTTCAATAGCAGGGGTCGCCGCGTTCCCTAACGGTAGAACCCGTACAGTTGCCTGGGCCAATCGAGCCCGCATCGGCAAGGAAGGGTCAACACTGAAACAGGAGGTAAGGAGGTAAGATGGAAGGAGAACCGAGGTTCGTAGGCTTTGATGTCTCAAAGGCGCAGTTGGACGTTGTGGTCCGGCCTACGGGGAAGCGATGGGTCCTGCCCTACGATGAGACCGGAATTGAGGGACTGATCCCCCAGCTAGTGGACCTGGAGCCTGCCTTGGTGTTGCTGGAGGCTACGGGCGGCTTGGAGCTGCCCTTGGTGGTCGCCCTGGCCGCTGCGGCACTGCCGGTGGTGGTGGTCAACCCACGCCAGGTCAGGGACTTCGCCAAGGCCACCGGAACGCTGGCCCAGACCGACACCCTGGACGCGGGGGTCCTGGCCCATTTCGCCGACGTCGTCCGTCCTGAGGTACGCCCCCTCAAGGACGCCGAGACCCAGGCCCTCAACTCGCTGACTGCCCGCAGGCACCAGGTGATGACCATGCTGGTCTCCGAGAAGAACCGGCTGGGTACCGCCATCGGCGCCGTTAGTCCCCGCATTGAAGCCCACATCGCGTGGTTGGAACAAGAGTTGAGCGACTTGGATAAGGGGCTACGTCAGACTTTGCGCCGGAGTCCAGTGTGGCGTGAGAAGGATGACCTGCTCCGCACGGTTCCCGGCGTGGGCCCGCAGCTATCGCTGACCTTGCTGGCGCATCTGCCGGAATTGGGCACGCTGGATCGCAAGCAGATTGCTGCCCTAGTCGGCGTGGCTCCCTACAACCGCGACAGCGGCACCCGGCGGGGCAAACGCGCCGTCTGGGGCGGACGCTCCCGGGTGCGGGCCGTCCTCTACATGGGAGCGTTGGTAGCCAGCCGCCACAACCCTGCTATTCGGGACTTCTACCAGAGGCTGCTGGCAGCTGGTAAGCCGAAAAGGTGGCGCTGGTCGCGTCCATGCGCAAACTGCTGGTTACGCTCAACGCCATGCTCAAACATGGCTACCCTTGGCGCGATATGACTCAGCCAGTCGTCGCTCATGCCTGTTGACTTTCAAGACAGTTGCTATTGAGTGCTCCTGGTCTCGGGTTGGTTTTGTCTTTCCAAAACCATTATCCCCGAAGCACAGGAGCACTTTCTTACCCCTTCAGCACGCCGCCACACTCATCTTTTCGGTGGATTGGGGCTTAGGTGGATTAGAGTTACACTAGAGTTGAAACTGTGGCTCAAGTTCCGCTTGCGCGTTCTGCGGCCCCCGGGGGCTATTGAGTCACGAGAAGATTGATTTGCACGAGGGATTGTATTCATGGCATTGCAGTTCGGGGTATTCGACCACATTGAGCCCATTCCCGGCGTACCGCTGGACCAAATTTACGGGGAACGGCTGGACCAGATCGAGCAGTTGGAGTCCGCCGGTTTTTACTCCTACCACCTGGCGGAGCACCACACACCGGCGGTCCATAGTCTTGCGCCCTCTCAAAACGTATTTCTGGCGGCCGCGGCCGAGAGGACACGAACCATTCGGTTGGGGCCGTGCGTCTACGTGCTGCCGTTGCACCACCCGGTACGCCTCATCGAGGAAATCTGCATGTTGGACAACCTCAGCGGCGGGAGGATGGACATCGGGGTGGGCCGAGGCGGGATAATCGAGGCCTACTTCTGGGGACAGGACTCAGACGTGGAGGCGAACTATGCGCGGTACCTTGAGACGCTGGCGGTGGTCAAGGAGGGACTGGGCAACGATTCGCTGACCTACCGGGGTGAGTTCTACAATTTTGACGACCTGCCGATGCGCTTGCGGCCCAAACAGGACCCCTACCCGCCCCTGTGGTACATGCGGAACGTGGAGACCGCAGCTGTCAACGGGATGCATTCCATCATCGTCGGGAACCTGGACTCGTTTCAGTCAAACGTGGACCGCTACTTCCAGCTTTGGGATGAGCACCAGGGGCCGGGCGCGCTAAACGCCCAAGGTGAAGCGCCCAAGATAGGGTTGGTCAACCACCTTTTCCTGGCCGAGACAGACGCGGAAGCCGCAGCCATGGCCCAACCTGCGTGGGACCAGTACAAGTGGAACCTGGGCACGCCGCGCCGACTGGAAGTGGAGAGGCGAGGCCTAACCCAATTCTTCGGGGGTAATGCCAATGCCAGGCCGTCCAACCTGCCCGACCGGGAGGCGCAGGTCAGTAGGGCCGCCGCGGCACGAAGGTCCGGTTCCGCGGGGCTCGAGGAGCACGCTGCGCCGGGAGGAGGCGGATTCAATGTTGTCGCCGGCTCCCCGGACTCCATCCGGCACTACATGGACGAATATGTCGAGACCGGGGCCAACTACTTCGTAGCCGCCTTTCAGTGGGGCCACTTGTCCCATGAGGAGACCATGCGCTCGTTGGAATTGTTTGTGTCTGAAGTCATGCCCCACTATGCTCAGGATCGCGAATAGAAGGCCACCAGGTAGGCGGGTTCTTCAGGGCACGGCTAAACCAATCGACGACAATTCGGCAAATATAGTCGACGCGGGACACCTGCTCCTCATCTGCGCGGGTTCCCGATTGCATTGCTTGCCCTTGCGATGCTCCAGCAGACGGCGTAGCGTCCGGTATTACTCGGGCGACTCCCAACCCTGCAGCGGTGCTACCTGATCCAGGGCTGCCGTCTTCTGCTCCAGTATCGGGATGAAAGGCTGAAGCACGAGATAAGTGTCCCGCGTCAATGATTCTTGCCGGACCTGTTGCCTCATTGAGAAATGTTACCGAAAAATCAGCACTTGGGGTCACCCGTCACCAGCGCCATTTCCGGTATTCCACCGGGATCCGGCAGCGTTGCTCCGGACGCGGCGTAGACCAGCTTGTCGGCCATGATGCCTCGCCACCGCTGCACCCTCCGCTGCAACGTACGCAGGTGAGCCCGGCTGAAACGATCCGGTTCAGCCTCCTGCAGGCGGCCCAGTATTACAACGACGCATTTAGTGCGGGGCACTTAAAGCTCGCTCATTCCCTTCGTAAATGTACATATTCCAGCTATTGCAGCAGCCCCTGCGGTCCGAAGCCTCCACGAGGCAGCACCTCGAGCCGTCGTTGTAATACTAGGATTGGCGCGAGTTAGCGCCGCATGGGATCTGATGTCAAAAATACGGGATCTCGGCTGGTTTCGGAGCTCCAGACGACCTCCCCAAAGTCTTTTTTGCTGAAACCCATGACGGCTCGGTTTTCGGTCCTGAAAAACGTGCTCTCAGGCCGGTTTAATGCCCGGGATGACTGTGAGTCGTCCAAGTGGCAAAAAAGCCGTCACGGCTCGTATTTGTACCCTCTATGGCGATTTCTCAGCAATATCTGATGGCCAGTTTTTGGTTCTTGGGCCGGGGCGGCTTTGCACAAAATTGTTGCTTGTGCTTGGTTCGCTGTTGGAGATGGTCTTGGCTGGCTGGCTGGCGAGCGCTGGAGTCGTGGGATCGGCGAATTGGCTAGAGGCGTAGCAGGTTGGTGGGTATCAGTCGTCCCGCTAAGGGGGTCTACAGCGAGGGCGGCCTGCTCCAGTGTAAACGGCGGTGGCAAAGTGGACCACATGGGCGGCTCGATCGTCGGCTTGCGGCTGTCGACGTTCAGGGGGAATGTCCGCCTAAGCGTTCAGCAAAAATGTCACCTGTCTAATCCGGGATCGTATCAGATGTCGACAGCCCCAGTGGTACGGTTTGCCGCCGCCGTTTACAGTGATCCTGAAAACGGGCCTGAGAGCGCACCTTTGTGCCCTTTATGGCCAATCTGTGCGAGCCCGTGGACCGTCTGTTTGTCGCTTTTTGGTCGGAGGCGGTAAAGTGGGCCACGTGGCCAGCTTGATTTTTCGACTTGCGGCTCCAGGTCCGCCCTGCGGCTGCTCTCGAACAGCAAGACCCATCACGGACGGATTCAGTGTAAGGCCAGCTAAGAACGGGAGAAGCACCACATGAACTCCCATTGTGCTAAGAAGAGCCGCGTGGCCTTTGCGTTAGCTACGGTCGCCCATGTCTTGGGTTGGGCAGCCTTCTTATGGATAGTCCTTTGGCCTAATTCCTATCAAGGCGTTTCGGCAACTCCGGTCAGTGTTGATGGTCCTAATTTCTATCGAGGTGTTTCGGCAACTCTGGTCAACGTTGATGGGACAGGTGCAACGGAAAGTGTTGAAGTCCACCGTTACTCTTCGTTCACCGAGGTCAATGGATATTGGCTCGTGATTCCGTTGTTCGTTCCCGTGATCGTGACCGGGCTGGCACTGCTGTTCGTGCTGACCCGGAGGGAACGGCGGGTGTCGAATGCGCTGGTAGTTTGGGGTCTCTCGGCCGTCCTGTTAGTGTTCTGTGGCCTGGGCTACTACTCCTTCGGCATGACGTACCTGCCGGCGGCCATAGCTTTAATAGTAACCGCCGTTGCCTTTGGGCGTGGGCGCGGATTGCCCTGGTTGAACGACGAGTGAAACGAGATGCTACCCACTCATGTCCGAGGAGAGTGGTTTCGTGTTGCGGGAAAAGCCGTGCACCATGACGACTGGCAGAGTATGGTCGTGGTTATGATTTCCAGTGGAGGTTCCTCCGCAACGCCTGATTGAGTGTCTTGGCTATGGATGCCGCCGACGATTCTCCTACTTCTGTAGGATTGTTCAAGTAGGCACCGTCAGTACGAAATCCGTAATCTCTGATGCGCCTGAATTGGGGAGATGTGGACTGTGGCCTTGGCCGGTGAATCGTTGTTCTGCCTGAGGCAATCCTGCGACTCCTGGGATGCGGGAGTATCTCCATGGACCAAATACAGCACGGCGACGAGTTGGGTAGCCTCCGCACCTGCGATGCCTCGGTTGGCTGCTAACCTGACGCGCGGCAGAAATGCCCTTGTCGCTCGCCCGGCGCCGTTTTAAGCTGGCGCGGGGCGAAACGTACTCGTCCGGAGTGACTGGAGGCCGAAGCTTTGAACGTCCGCATTGCTATGCAGATGCTCGCCGCCATTCTCGTGTTGGCCCTAGAGGTCTGGCCGGAAAGCCATTGGCCGGGTTTTGCACTACGCCAATTAGACGTATTACAGTCGTATGCGGCGTGATAGTGTACGCAATACGTTTCGATAATCCATCATTACATCGGTAATCGACGTCAAGAAAATAACAGCTTGGGGAGAATCGGGGTTTCCGGCCCGGTTTCTAGCCGCGCTCCTGGCGGCCTGCGGCGCGCGTCCCGAGCCCGACGACGAACCGCCGGAGTTGCCGGCTACACCACGAGTGGAGCTGCTGGTGGAGCAGTTGCGCCGGGAGTACGCCGACAATTCCCTCGTGTTCGTTCAGGACCGGACGAGATCATTGGTGCTCGCGGTAGGGCGCATTGATCAAATCCTGCCCGGCGACGCGGTTGAGTTCCGCGAGCACGAAACCCTTGACCTGTGGTGCGAGGGAAGCCCCGCCGAGATCGGACCCCTCAGGCATGGTATGTGGGTCGTATTTCGGGGCAAGGTCGTCGGCTTTGTCCAAGACCGCTTGTTGCTGGAAGAGTGCGAGTTCCGCGAGTTCTTTTGGTACTGGGAGTTGTAAAGGGCGGCCGTCCACGCGGCTCTGTGGTCGACATTCGGGGCACGTAGGGTCGGTTATAAAACCGGCCGCCCCGTTGGTCGGTGGCGGCCGGCGTCAGTCGGCTACAGTTCCATCGTGCCGGCGGCGGATCCGCCGACACCACTGGCTAGTGTCATATTTTTGAGCCTGCTAGGCAGGGAATGCAGGGGAGCCGGGCCCGAACCATTCGACGTGTCCAGGAGCGTACTCGTAGGAAACGAGGTCGGTGGTTACCGTGTACTGCCCCCCATCGGGACGCTTTACGAGCCAGTGCGGACCGCCGGCGGATTCGGCACTCCAGCCTTCCGGCAACAAAGCCGGTTCTACCAGCGCGAGCTGCAGGTCGGACATGGTGACGTCCGCCGCTGCTATTGTGGCGTCGTCCAACGTACTGTTCAGCGTGTCCAGACTGAGCTGGGTCTCACTGGTGATGCTGCTCACCGCTCGTCGGATGGCCTCCGCACCGGCGTTTTTCCGGATGATGCCGGACAGTTGGTTGACAGCGGCTGGATCGTACAGGATGGGCTGGTATTCGCCGACGTGGCCATGAATGTTGATCAGCCTTTCCCGCATCGCTTCGTAGGCGTCCCACTCGGCGGTGTCTTCGTAGAACAGGTTCACGATGTCCACTGGAGACGTTTCCTGTCCTATTCGGTCGATGCGCCCAATGCGTTGCTCCAGCGTCATGGGATTCCAAGGGATGTCGTAGTTGACCATCGCGGTGCAGAATTGCAGGTTCAGCGACTCGGACGCCGTTTCAGTACAGATTAGCAAGCCTGCGTCGGCATCTTGCAGCGCCTTGATGCGTTGCCTCCGGTCTCCCTGTGATTGGTCGTCCTGACCGGATATGCGAGTGATGTTGCGGTGGCCGCGCTGAGCCAGTTGGTCGGACAGGTAAAGCATGGTGTCCCGGAACTGGGTGAAGATGATGATTTTCCGGTGGCCGTCGGCTTCCAGCTTGGTGAGGCGGCTCCGCAATTCGCGCAATTTGGTGTCCCGTCGTTCCAACCGGCCGGCGTCGTGGGCCGCCTGTTCCAGTCGCGCTGCAGCACTTGGCTTGAGGATGGTGTCGGGAAGTTGCTCGTCGGAGAATTCCTCTTGTTCGTCGTCGTTCAGTTGGGCAATTTCGCGCCAGGCGGCGGCGTTGTCCTGTTGGCGTTGTAGATGATTGCGGCAGGTTTGGGAGAAGGCGCGGGGCGACGAACCCAGTCGTCGGCGATAGGTAGTCATTATGAATCCGACTGCCGTTGAGTTGATTCCCGGCGCGCTGTCGTAAACTTCGTTCACTAGTGCGTCAATGTCGTCGTACAAGCGGCGTTCCGCTTCGTTCATGCGAATGGCGACGGGATGAACGCGCCGTTCCGGGATGGTGGCCTGAATGCGGCCGTCGCTGGCGTATTGGCGCAAAGTTTCCCTGGTGTGCCGGGACATTAGACGCTTCGCCGGGCTGCGTTCCCTCATCAGGCGGGCTGTGCTGTCCATTACCTCGGGCGTCAGCTGATCGTTAACGTAAGCGCGGTTACGTCGGTGGATCAGACGCTCGTCGGCGGCCTGCGGATTGGGCGAGTGAGGTCGGTAGCGTTCTACCATAAACCGCCACTCTTCCGGCGTTGCAGGTGCTTCCGAGTGGTAGAAACGGCGGAAACCCTCGGCGTCCCAGCCAGTGGGTTCCAGCAGTTCCAGCAAAGCGTGTAGCTCGGCCTCATGAAGCTGCATCGGCGTGGCGGTGAGCAGTAGTAGGCTCTCGGTACACTTCGCCAATTGGCGCAACAACGTCAGGAACTGATTGGGCCGGCGTCGTTTGTCATTCGCGACTTCCGAGAAGCGGGCTCGGTGGGCTTCGTCTACGATGACCATGTCGTAATGTGGTTTGCTGTCCAGGAACTCGTCGGCGTGCTGGCGCAGCCATTGGTAGGACGCAATTAGCAGGTCTTGAGTCCACGGCGTGTCGAGCGTTTCGGTTTCGGTTCCGTCAGGGTAGGCCAGCTTGGTCTTGCCGTCGGTTTCCAGTACGGGGACACTTAGGCAGAACTTGTGGTTCAGCTCGTCCTGCCATTGCCTGCAGGCCGGCTTGGGGGCCAGTATGAGAAGGCGTTTCACCAGTCCCTGATTGATTCGGGTCTTGAGCAAGATGCCGGCCTGGATGGTTTTGCCGAGACCAACTTCGTCAGCGATGAGGAGACGGTCGGGACCGGGGGCGACGGCGTAGTGGTTGAAAAAAGCAGCCTGGTGGGGCCACAGCGTAGTTGGAGTGGTTGCGACCGTGGTGGTGGGGTCGTTGCAAATCGCGTCTCGGATGCGCTTCCAGTAGGCATCGCGTTGGTCAGCGTGGGCTGCCGGGTCTTCTTTGATGACGTCTGGCAGCGGGATGCTGTGGTCGTAGGCGGGGTTCTCTACCGGCGCGACCGATTTCAGGTGTTCAAAGTAGTGTTCAGGGACGGGAATTACGTGTACCGCGGACGATTTGTTGTTCCAGAGCCTCTCGAAGTGCTCTACGTCTTCTCTGACCCGTTCAGGTTCACTCCAGGAGCGGAAAAGGTGAAAGCGCTCGTAGTTGCGTCCCCAGCCTGCCTCGGTTTCATTGGGACTACCATCGAATGAAACGCGGTTGCCGTCCGCGTCGGCCATAATTCCGGTTTTGGCGTGGAAGATGCCCTGTCCCGTGGTCTTGGGTACTGCGACGCAAATTTCCAGTCGTCCTTCTGCCACCAACCAGGTGATGATGTCCAGTTGGTTCTTCGCTCGGATGTCGCCTTCGGTGACGTTGGTCAGATCTTCTGGCGGCACGGCGTCCAGGAGTGCCTGGGTATGACCGTCTATGATGGCTTGGCGTACTTCGTCGGAAAGCTCCCTAGGTTCGCAGATTATGCGGACGTGTCCGTCGTTGCGTAACAGGCCGGCCAAGCCCGCCGCCGCCGCTATCAGTCCATTGGCGGTGAACGTGAAGGTGTTCCGGTCGTATGCGACGGACTCCGCCAGGGCCGGCGAGTAGAACTCGGCCACAGGGTTGGGACAGACATCTGGATCGTAAGTCCGGCGGAGCGTTAGGTCGGTTAGGGGCATTGTTGGAAGCCTCTATTTCCCCAATGTCTCATGGAGAGTTGCGGGCGACGACCTAGCCGAAGATGTCCTTTCGGAGTTTGTCATACACGACCATGCCCGGCTTGATGAGAGGTGCTAGCGTTTGACGGGCGAACTCGTCGGCACTGTTTCCATGCTGAGTTAAGCCCAGAATCCATTTGCACTCGTTGAATATCTGGCCCCTTGCAGGTTTGAGGTCATCAACTGGGCCGTGGGTTTGCGAGATAATGTTCTGCTTGGCCGTTATCAGGTCTGCCGCTTTCTCTGCTTGATGAGACCACGTTGCGAGTGCCGTTAGGACTTCGTCGTCATAGAGATAGGATTCTAGATTCCGTTCTGTCAAAACGCTAGTCCCCTTCGCTCGTTCTTCGGCTACGGTCGCGGCAGTTCGGTCGTCGCGATCAATCAGCCGCACGATTTTAACTCCGCCGCTGAACATCAGCTTCAAAGCTCCTGCGAGGCCGTGTTTGTCATTCAAGACCTCGCTGTCGCTACCTCCTGAAATGAATTGGACGTCAGGGAACTCATCTCCGAATATTGCGTTGTAGCATCGTGCGTCATGGTTATTGTTGGTTTCCCTGTTACCCGTCAACGGCTGGCCTTCGCAGATTACCACTCTGCTGGGTGCGACCAATTCTGCCAAGTCATTCAGTGCTACTTCGTAGGCTTGCTGCCAAAAGCGCCGGTTTGGGGTTGTTGGTGTAATTACTTCCTTTTGGTCGAAGTCACGATTGCCGAAATCCAAGAACACGACCGTGCCGGGGTTTGCCAATTCAATGTCTCGTGCCTTGCGCATCATTCCGATGGAATGGGTTGCCATGAATAGTTGGCAATTTTCTGGGATGAGATCGTACAGGACCTCCAGCAGGTCTGCCTGGAGTCGCGCGTTCATGTGTGACTCTGGCTCGTCGATGCAAAATATGGTGTTGTCGTACTCGTGCTTGCGCACGATTACGTCCAATATCAGGTCGAAAGTCGCCTTCTCTCCGCCTGAAAGGTTCTTGAATTGGAACCCTTTGCTGATGCCTTTAGTGAAACGGAAGGTCCCGTCCTCGAGCGGATGCTCCAAGCTGTCTAGTTCGAGTTCTGGGAAAATTAGGTCGAGGGCCCGCCTGATTTCTCCAATTATTTCCTCTCTCAGGTCTGCAACCATCATCTGGTCGTGTTTGCGGTCGTACAGTCCGTCGAGCGATTGTGCCACCATTCTCTGGTAGTTCCTGCTAACAGCAGCGTCGTTGTCTATCATCCTCGCGACGGTTTCTTCGTCGAGAGACGAGCCAACTCTACCCAGTTGCTGGATCCTGAACTCCGGGTCGTTTCGGTACGCTGATCTTATGTAAAAGATTTTCTTCTTTTCGTTATCGTCCGCCGGAGTCCCCTCGTGGAACTTGATGTCCACTTGGTCGCTGAATTGGTCCACTGGTGAAGTTACCTTACTGTGGTAATCGTTTTGCCATCCTGGATTGGTTTGGGGCCGCTTCATTCGACGGTGCCAGATTTTGAAGGCGTCGAGCAGCGACGACTTGCCGCATCCGTTGGGACCGGCAAGCATTATCAGGCGTGCAGTCTCAGGGATGTTGTCGATGGTCAAGTCGGTGAATCGCTTGAAGTTTTTAATCGTTGCCGATTGCAGTTTCATGGCGCAATCGCTCTTTTATCCGATGATTGATTTGGTTGCCCTGTGAGTAAAATCTGGTCCCGTGGGGTTCTTGGTTTGCCTTTGGTGGTTTCGCTACTTTGTGTCAACAAGCCTATGACCCGCTGGAATCGTGGGTTCCGGGTAACGGTTCCTGCGTGGGCCGCTCGGCTTCGTACAGCAACGCTTGCAGGGCACGGGCGGCGGGTTCGTCGGGGTGGCCAGGCTTGTGTATGTTGCGCAGGGCCACTAAAGTTGCGCGGAACTCTCCGTCCTGCCAGCGGTGGCCGTTGAACTCCAGCCACTGTTTGGCATCCTGCGCGTTCTGTCGGTCTGCGATGGCGATGGCCGTGTGCACCTGATCCAGCGGCGTGACCGCCGGCCGGGTGGGCGCTATGATGCCTTCCGCCATGCGTACCGTGGCTGCCTTCAGCGTTACCTTGCCACTTTTGTTCTCCAGTATCCGTTTAGCCTCGCTACTGGTCAGTTCCACACCGAGGGCGCGGGCGAAGAGGTTGGCCTCGTCAAAGGGCATGGTCGCGCCGCCGGCGCCGTCCTGAGATAGGATGTAGAACCTGGTCAGCGGGTCTGTGAGGTTTCGCTGGTCGCCGTTGGTGAGATCCTCAGAGCGGAAGGCGATGACTTCGTTCCGGGCCACGGCCAGCGCGTCCATGGGCGTGATGCTGAAGGGATCATCGGGACGGTCGGGGTTGGCGGTGTCCCGCCGGGTGCCCCAGTTCTCGGAGATAACCTGCAACGCTGGTCCGTAGGCGGCTAGATAGATGTCCACTGAACTCAGGTCGTACTCTCGCAACCGTTTCACGTCCGCGCGGACGGCGTCGGCGATGTCCTGTGCCACTTCGTGCCAAGGCTTGGGCCGGCGTTCTCCGGCAGGCCGGCATACCAGCAGGATGGTGGAGCGGGCGGCGGCCCTGTCTTTGATGTTCAAGGATACCTCGGCTTCGGTTTTCACCGGCCAAGTGCGGGTGATGTTGAAGCCGGCTTCCATGAGGCCGACGGTCATGGCGTTCCAGGCGTCGTTGGAGCGGTGAGTAAACATCACTACCATGATGCCGTCGTTCTTAATGACCCGGCGGCACTCTTGGAAGATGTCATCCATCTTGTACTGGTAATCGTCGGTGGCCAACCCTGTGGCGGTCACTTTGCCCCTGCCTGTCCGGCCTGCGTTGGCGGCGTCGGCTTGCTGCTTGAAGCGGGCCGGGCTGGCGATGGCCTCGTTCACCTTGTCGGTAAGGTGGTCGGCGAAAAGGCCATCGCCTAGGACGTAGCCGGCGGTGCGCTTGAGCCAGACGTAGAAGAAGTCGGAAAGCTCAGCATAGTTCACGTTGTTGTGGTAGGGCGGGTCGAAGACCACGGCGTCCACGGAAGCGTCGTCTAGGTTCAGCATCCGAGCGTCGCCGTTGATGACGTTCGTCACTGGAGCAAACGAGGGTTTTGGGGCAGTTGCTGGATTGTCAAGCAGAGTAGGTAAGGACGCTCCGGCTGCGCCGTTTTTCGGAGGGTGCCCGGCCATCTCAGTGAGCTTGCCAATGCACTGTTCCATGTCGTCCAGTGCCCACTCTAGTCCCAATCTTTCAATGGCAACCGCCATTTCGGCGTAGGACCATTTCATTCCAAAATCGTGGCTGTCAAAGGTGCCGGCCACTTTGTTGGTTCCACCGTCCCATCTCGTAAGCAAACTGTTGCGGTTCAACATCTTGTCTAGGGCCAGTGCTATGCAACTCCACGCCGCCTTTCGGCGGCCGTCCATTCGGTCTGCGTCCCTTTCGATGTCAACCAATTCCCGGAACGCTTGGACGCAATACCCATGTGCCAGTTGCTGGCGTGGGCTGAACACTCTTTGCCAAGTTGGCATACCGTATTGCTGTAGCGTATCCGTTTTATTCCCGGCGGGTGGAACTGCCTCGTTTGGCAGGATATTCTCGGCATCCCACCGCGACTTGTTGGCGTCCAACAGAGCGGCGATGTAGTCGGAGTTGTCGTCCTCGGGTCGGATGGCGCGAAACTCCCGTGGCGGTGTGGCCTGCCGGTCTTTGGGTTTGCGGATGTTGACCCAGCCACCCTCGCCATCGGCCTTCTGCCATTGGTTTTTTAGGATCACGCAGTACATCTGGTGCCCCATTCGTCCGGCTCCTGCCTCGTCTGCTAGGTAGCCGGTCGCGGTGGTGGCGCCGCAACTGGGGTAGGGGCAGGCGGCCTTGCCTCTTACTATGGTGCCTTTGCTCTGCTCTCTGGCGGTATTTACCACCTCAAAGTCGCAGACGCCGTGGGCTTCGTCGGGTAGGACGCGGATGCCGGTGCCATTGCCGTCCAGCCGCCAGTTGGGTGACAGAGGAATAAAGTTCCCACAGTCGGGGCAGTTGACGGTGCGACTCCACAAGTATGTTTGGGCACATTTATCGAGGCGCACCGTGCCTGCGCGCGGGTTTTCGTTGCTTGCCTCGTTTTCGTGCACTAGATTCTCTGGCGGATAGAGAAAGTTTTCGGCGATAAGCTCGCGCACCCTCGCTAGGTACTTAGCGCTGATCTCAGCGTAGGTGTCGCGCAGGGCTGGGCCATACCGCTGGGGCCATTCGCAGGTGGCGCGAAGGATGAGCGTAGCTACGGGGTTCAACTCGTTGGCGATGGACTGTACACCGAGGCGTCCAGCTTCAAAGGGAATGCTGCCGCCGCCGGCAGTGACGTCCAGCACGACGGGGTCCTGGACTACCAAGTTGTCGTTGAACCATTTGCGCTCGTCGGCAGTGAGGTTGTGTGTGAAGGCGCGCTTGTTGCTGAAAGCGACATCGGACCACTGCCCGCTGGCCTTGACTTCGTCCATGCGACGGCGCTCGTCCACCACGGTGTCGGTGGAGCCGATGGCTTGGATGAACTGGTTACGGTCTGCGCCGGCGTCCAACAGGGCCGCGGCCACCGCGGCCCGGCTGGCAACGAGGGGGCGCCTGGCCCACCACACGTGTAGTTGGTTGACCGCCGGGTGTCCGGCCAAAGCGCCGCCCTCACGGACGGCTTCAACCGAGATTTCCTTGATGGGCAGCCAGTCCTCGATGAGGCGGCGGTTGGTGGCGATCGACATAGTTACTCCGATGGTCGGTATGTTTCTGGTGCCTTCTGAATTCTCGTTTTCGTAGTGGTGTTTCCCATACGTCATGGTTGCCGTTGTATGACTTGGGCGATTTCCTTAGCGATTTCCTCGACTGTGAAGTCAGCGGTGTTGCGTGCTACTTTGTCGGCTAGCGACGGACTTTCCACGATGACTTGTGCCTTGGTCAAATTGTGCCAAATCGGCAGTATGGCCTGTTTGCCTGACACGCTCATCGTTGTGATGCCGTCCAACTCGTATTGGGGCCAACCCTTTGCGAAGAAATGGGTCGACAACACGACTACTCCGAATTTGCTCCGTGCTATTCCTGCGTCAATCTTTCTGCGCAGGCTGTCGCCGATGACCAACTCGAACTCGTCGTACCAGACGGTCAGCCCCGACGCTCTCAGCGCGTTGGCGAGCGGGCGTACAATTTCGTCTTTGTCCTCGGCTGCGTGTGATATGAAGACGTCATACTCTTTCAACGGGACGGTGCCGTCGTTTTCGGAAAGGCCGGGTGGCATATCTGCCATCGCGCGAGCGATTGGTTCCAATGATGGCGGCTGGTATCGTGGCAACGGTTGCCGCGCTTCACGTGGGACTACTGTAACGCTGGCGCGGGATTGGCCCCGTAAGCCCTGCATATCAATTGCTACGTTCCAGCTACCGCTATGGGGTACTGTGATCTCAGCTGGTGATTGCGTCATCAGCCCTCCATAGTATTTGTGCCGGCGTCCAGATTTGTAATTCTGGAAACTGGCGCTATCAAGCAAGCGCACGTTTGCCGCCTTGCCTGAGATGTTCACTACTACAACGTCGCCTTGGTTTCGGTGGCCCAAGTTCCAGTGGTTGAATTGCATGTGCTTCTCCCGTGGCTATTTTTCTACTGTGGTCTCGGTCCATGTGGCCCGGGTGGTGCGTGTGACCTCGACGATGGTTTCACGGGTGCGTGTCTGCTTTCTGACACGTGGCGTCCATGCCTTCAGCCGCCCAAATGCTATGGAGATCGCGCTTGCAGCGATTTGTACACATTCTGTAGGCATCGACTTTCTCCTGCCGGTTGTATCCAATCGGGGGACCGCTTCGGTGAGGCCCGATTGCGTCCAGCTGCTCTACAGGTTATAATTTGCCAAGGTGTAATACAATCTGGTTTTGACAACAGAATTTTTTACAGGAAGTTGCGACGTGTCTGATAAGATGCTGGATAGCGAATGGGAGAGTTGGGCGAACGTTTATGTTCGCTATTCCGCGAGTCTTCGGCGTTCGGGCCGTAGTTCGTTGCGTTCCGTAGGTGAGGGTGTGGTTGCGACGGGTGAATTGCTTCCTATGGACCCTGACGACTCTGGAGTGAGCGTTTCCCAGATCTCTGGGTCAGATGTTCCGATGAGTAGGCAAGCGGTTCGGTACCGTGTGCGGGCTTTGGAGGGTCAGGCACGTCGGATGGCGTATATGTGCGCACGCTCTGCCGCACTTCGCGAGTTGTTCCTCGAGGAGTTTGCGAGTTGGTCTAACGAGCCTTGGTTCGAGACCTATGACGGCCTGCCTTTGGAGTCGGTGGATGCCGTCGTCGAGCGGCTCACGGGTAAGGTCCGTTCTTCCTACCCGTAGATCAGCTCCAGCGCCTGCATCACCTTGCGGGGACGGTGGCGGTTCGTGTAGAGGGCGTACCACCAGCCGGCTTCGCAATCGTGCTGCCTGGCTACCGCTTCGGCCAGCCGGCCCCCGCGCTGAGCGTCATTCGCGTCCCTGACGGCGTGCATGGCCAGCAGCATCTGGTTGGCGCAGTACTCATTGAATAGGTGGTACTCGCCGGGTGGTAGATCGTCGACCACGGTGCGCAGCCTTTCCCCTGTATGGTCGTAAAGGATGTCCGACAAGGCATTGTACACAGCGTCTCGCTCTGGACCGATGAGCGTGAAAACGCGCTTGCCGCTGCCCTTTTTGCTCTTTCGGGCCACTGTTACCGAGATGCGGGGTACTCCAGTGGTGGAATGGTCCAGATAGACGGCGTGGGTCTCCGGTGGTGGGTGGTAGATCATTTCTTTTTCCTGTGGGTTGGCGTCTAGCACCGAACTAGGCGTCGGGCTGACGAAATTCGATGTCCAGTTGCACTTGGTGCGTGTTGTCTAAGTCGTGGAGCATGGTTCTGACGGCGTCGTGAGCGTCGCCGACGATAACTACCTCGGCGTTGACGCTGATTGTTCCTGCGGCCCGCTCCATCTGAGCGCAGGCACGGCTGCACTGCTGCCACTGTTCTGGGAATTTGCCGGTGGCCCGAACCTCGAACCCATTGGCCTCGAATTCGTAGCTGATGGCGGCCGCCACCCCGTTGGATTGGGCTTTGGAGGCCATGTCGTTGAGCAGGGCTATGCTTGAACCGTACATCGTGGCTCGGGCGATGTCGGCCCAGTCCAATCCATCGGAAGTCATCCGGGTGATCAGCGCATGGACTACCACCTGTCCGGTGTCAGGACCCATCTCAAAGGGTGGGATGGTGCCTTTGTCGGCGTCTGGATCCTGGTCTGGCACGGGACCTGGGTCCGGTGGGTCCGATGGGTCTGATGGGTCTGATGGGTCTGATGGGTCTGATGGGCCCGGTTGCGGAGCGTGCTCCTTCAACCAGACTTGCATGTCGTCTTTGTAGGCGACGCCGGAACCGTGGTTGATTTCCAGCCCGGTTGGGGTTCGGACTACGACCACGACCTGCTCGTTGGCTTGGTCCAGTGATCGGTCGAAGTGCGCCCGTTTGAGGAACATCTTGCGGCCCGGAGTGCGGGCAAAACGTCCGTGTAGCGCGCCCACTGTCATGCCAGCATCGCCGGCGTTGTCCAGACCTGCGCTTGCCCACACGCTCCCGTCTAGCGCCGGGTTCCTGGGATGCGCCATTTTCCCGATAGCGTTGCCGGTGAGGAAGTCAATGATGGCGTTCTGGCCTCGCCCTTCTTGGTCGGGAAATTGGAGTCGGGCCTGCTGGAGCCCGTGTGGTTGGACGCTGGGTTCAGGGTAGTACAGGTTGACCCAATTGCGCTGGATCCCTTGGAACACTGCCTTGCGGCTGTTTTCCCGGATGGAGATCAGGGTGTCGCGTTGGTAGCCCAGCAGTTGGCCGGTGTCGGCTTCGAGTATCGCGCTTGCGGCTTTGTGGCGCGCCATGTGCTGCTTGATTTCGGTAAGGTCTTCGTGGTCTGGAACAAGGAACGCCACGTTGTTGCGGTACTCGCGAGGAGCGTTGCCGTTGCTCCCGGATTGGTGACGGTACAGGATGTCCAACTGGTCGTTCAAGTCCGAACTTTGCATCGTCACGTGGCTGGGGTTCACGATGCCGACGTGGACAAGATTGGGGTCGTCGGGCACGTTGTTGGGCCGGCTGGGAAACACCTTCACGCCCATGCCGTCCTTGTCGTAGAAAGCGTCCTTGATTGACTTCCCTATGCCCTCCAGCCGGTCGGTTTCGCTGATGGTGTTGGCACGCTGTTCCACCTCTCGGCGGACGTTGGCCTGTTGATTGAAACGGGTGCTACCAGCAGACGGGTCGTCGTCAATGTACAGCCCGTTGTCCTTTATGTTCTGCACTGCCTGCATCGCTACCGAGTTGTCCGGCTCGGACGGGCTCAGGAGCGCGTTGACGATTTCCGCGTCGCTGAGGCCGTTGTTGGCGGTGGGGGCTAGGCTGCCTAAGAGGATGACGTTGGCGGCCTTGCGGGTGGCGGACCCGTAGCGTTGAGCGGTGGAGTTCTGCCCGATTACGTCAGCGGCGATGGCTGCGTACAATCCCTGGTGCTTGGTACGGTTGACTAATTCCTCCTGCACATCAGAGATGCTCACGTCTAAGTGGTGCGGATGGATGATCGGCTCGTCGATTTCCTTCCCGCGGTGAATCACGGCGGACATGGCACGCAGGACGCCTCGCACTCTTTGGAAGTCGTTGTTGCTGGCCAGCCGCTCGGCGATGATGCGCAGAGTTTCCGGGTGAAAGGGGTAACAGTCGTAGAACCGCACCGCTACTTCGGAGTCGTTGGGGTTGTATCGTCGCCAGACCGCGGCGTAGGCTTGGGCTACCTCTAGGCGGTATTTGTCGGTTCCAGTGTTCTGGAACAATCGCCGGCGCAGGATGGCTGGGACATCGGCGGTTTCGGTAGGCGTGAAGTCCCGTGCTGTGCGGGCGGTAACTGAGTCTAGGTTGTTCATCGCGTTGTGGACGAACTGGGTTTCATCCCGGTATGCGTCGTGCCCTTCTTCCGGTGTGGTGATGACCATGACGGCGTGTGGCGAGTTGGCCACGGCTTTGGAGATGGCGGCGAGGGCGTTGCGCAGTCCGTTGGCGGCACGTTGGCTTTGTTCACCTTCCAGTTGCTTGGCGGCAGCTACCCAACGGACCAGTTCGTCAAGCAGTATCAGCGTGGGCTGGTCGCCAATGAGTCGTTGGATGTCGTCGGCGCCAGGGTCGCTGAACAGGTCGTCGTGCCTACGGATGGAGTCGAAGGCGGCTTCTCCACCGAGATGGTAGGCAAGAAAGCCTACCAGCGACTTTGCTCGGCGACCTGTGCCGTCCATCGCCATGCCGTCGAGAAGGTTCGCGTTTTCGCCGGTGAAACAGACCAGTTTCACGTCATCCACGGCTAGGTCGGCCGGTATCATTCCTCCGGCGGAATCGGAGCGTACCAACTGGGGGTGTTTGGCCGCTGCGGCCAAGGCAATGAGGGTGTGGGTCTTGCCACCGCCAAACATTGAGTTGAACCGGATGATGGCCGGCTGGTTGGCTGCGCTGCCGTGCTTTAGGCGGTCGAAGATGCCGGTGGCGACGCGGTGCATCGCTGGCGTGGCGTGGGTTCCGGCGAAGAAGTCGGCTGCCGATGCAGCGTTCCCGATTTCGCCCTGCAACGCTTTGTGAAGGTCTGCAGCGTAGTCCTCGCTGGTCTGCTCTCTGGGGCGTGGAGAGCATGACTCTAGTAATGGTAGCAGTGTGGTCATGGTGGTTCCTTTCGGATGGGCCGCTGGATGGCGGTGCCTGCGTTTCCGATGCTGTCAGGTAATGCCTTACGGCATCGTTGGTCGGTACTTGTTGTGCGGCTGCGCGTCGTGTCGCTCACTTGACCGCTTGTCGTGCGTTGTTTTCGAGCCAGACAGTTACCGCGGGCCGGCACCACGTGATTCGTCCATTGAGTCGGTCTTCCCTGACGGACATCTTCGGTTCTCCTGATGATCAGTGGTGCGGATTGTAGCACCTGCCGTGTGGCCTCTACGGCGCTGCTCGTGCAGTTGCCGTCGTTAGTTCCTACCAAGGCCAGTTCGCCTGCAGTATTCGCTGTTTGGCTTCGGGTTTCGGGTGAACGGGTAAGCGTCTAGGCGGTTCATGATGTTCGCAACGGCAAACTGGTGCTTAGCGGGGTGCATGGGACCATCTGGTCTTGGGTCCCTTTCGGTTTCCCATCTCCGGCCATAGGGCCGATGGCAAACGCTGGTGTATATCGACCCAAATTCTTGCGCTGGGGCCATGGAGAGGCTTGGGAACTGGCCCAGAGGGGTTTCCTGCATTGAGGCTGGAGACTAGCTGTCAAGGGCGGCGGCACCGCGTGCGCCAGTGCGCAAGGTGTGCCCAGCACACCTCATCCTGTCAAAATGAATGCCACAGAGGCGAAACTCTATATTGATGGCATGGTGTTGCCAGTTAGGCAATGCAGTGGATTCTCTGACCTGAAGCGCAATTATGTTCAGGGATTGGTAGAACCGTGCGTATTTGCTGGGACTGCGACTACGGTCTACAGCTACCCATCCACCGACAAGACGTGGCTTGCTTGGTGTTCACTTGACCTGCCAAAGATAGGCGTTCCTCGTCAGGACACTTACCTTGAAGGTGAATGTGATAGGGTGTTACAACGTGAACAATCGCCGACACCGACTCTGGTGCCAACGCTGACCCCGACGCCAGTGCCAACTCCGGCGCCAACGCCACAGGTGTATATCGAGCGTATGAACATGCACGACGACTATTTCAGGTGCAGATGCTTTCTCGACGATTCCGCTCCGGGTTGCCGTTAGATGAATGCTGGCAAGATTGTTGTGTTTCGCTCCCAATGGCGGACGTGACGGCAGTCAGCAGTGCGATGAACCCGAAGCGTTTACCAGACTGCGAGCGAGACCGCGACTGTCTTGGCGCACGGGTCTGGCCTGATGATGTTTTTGGGTTTCGTCGCCATCGTGGTTGAAGCGATAGGCAAAGCCGCATACGTCTTCAACTCTCGGGATGACACCGAGTAACCCTCTCCAATAATGCTACCCAGGAGAACGAAATGCCTGCAACTGCCCAGGAAAGGTCAGAGAGGATCATAACAGTGTACCGGGTTCTAGTAGAACTCGCCGAACAAAGGGAAGTCATTTGCTTTGAGTACCTGGCAACCAAGATGGGGGTTGGGAACGCGCAAAACCCTGGTCGGTATCTGGACGTTGTCGCCACTCACTTATGCTTGGTGGGATTGCCGGCGCTCACCATCTTGGTGGTCAACAAGGGAACCCGCAAGCCACCAGGAGATGTGATAGGGCAAAGAGTAACCGCTGAGGAGACGCGCGCAGAGGTCTATGGCCACTCTTGGAACCCTAACCTATTTGATGGGTTGCTTACCTGACGAACCGGGACCATTGCTACCAGGATCGAGATACTCGCCATCGCGACAGCAGCACCGACACAAACTGACCATAATGCTCCGCATGGATAGGGAAGGTCCGAGGGCCTTTTGCGATGGTACCCTGCCGGGGTGTGGTGGTGCGCTTGGCGGCGGGCGTGTCGGCATTGAAAATCTCCCGGGTACAATGTCCGGGGGGATGCTATCATACAGGCCAACCGCAAGCAAACGGAACCTGCCCATCAGGTGCTCTCGGCGTTGATGTGGCCAGGTTTTGAGATTTTGCTTCGACGCCGATCTCCCCAACGGTGCTTTTCTGCGCAGGTTGGGCAGCGTGTTTTGCCGGAGATGGCTGGTTGGCGGTAATTCACGCACAGGCTCTTCGCTAAGGCGTCGGCGCGTATCTTGGCCGAACGTGCCAATTCATAGGTCCGGCGGTCTTGATAAGTCCGCTCGTCTTTTCGGACGTTGGGGGTGTTCCTGATTTTTGCCTTGGCCGGCTTCGGGTTGGCTTTCCTGCGGGGCTTTCGTGGCTGGGTGTTTCCGTGGTTCGCGGACTTTGGCAGTTTGAACGTGAACTCGAAGGTACCGCCTATCGCACGTTTACGCGAGGAGAATGACGGTCGGCTCTGTCGTGCGGGTTGTTTCAGTTGGTCATTCGCCGCGCAGTTGGCGTAGCTGGTTCTGCAGTTCCTCTAACTTGGCTTCCGCCTGGATGCGGGCTTGGCGTTCGTCGGCGAGGGCTTGGCGTTCTGAATCCAATGTGGCGATGTGCCGGCCGGTGTTGGGGTCATACCAGCCCAGTTGGCCTTCGGTCCAGCGCAGGTTGAGGCTGAGGATGGTGCTGCAGCCTTGGAGGCTGCCGTCGGTGAGTGCCTCGATGGGCAACGGTTCGTATTGGCCGCTGACGAGGCGATCGCCGGCGAGGCGAGTGCCGTGGAACTGTCCGGTTTCGTCGAAGCGCCAGTATTCCTCGATGCCCAGGGCGGCGTAGGAAATGCGCTTGTCGACTGTGTCCCGGCGTCCGGTGGAGCGTGAAGCTATCTCGAGGACGAAGTCCGGTGGCTTGCTCTGCTCGGAGATGACGTAGCCGTTTCGTGCCAGGTAGCCGGCGGGGTCGGCGTCGAAGGCGACAAAGAGGTCGGGGTAGAGCACTCCGCTCATGCTCTGGAGTTGGTCCGGAGGGACCGGCGCGAGGTAGAGGTCGGAGCCGACGACGGTGGTTTCGGGTTTGCCGAGGTGCTGGGCCAGGTAGTGGGCGCCGCCGGTGAGAGACAGGTGGCGGGAGGCGGTCATCTTTTCGTCCTGGGTCTTCTCGGGTTCCGGGAGCTGGAACTCGGTTTCTTGTAGTTTCGGCGTGTTGGCGGTGGTCATGGTGATCCTCGCCGGGTGTGGTATATGCGCGGCTGGTTGGAGACGCGTCGGGCGTTGGGTAGGATTATACCCTTTGCGGTTTGGGGTGGGGCATTGCACCGTTTGATGTCAGCCGATGCGTCTCGGCGGGCGCGGCGGTGTTTCTTCAAGCAGTTGGCGCGGGGTAGCTGGCCGGGCATGGTTCGTTGGCGGCAGTTGTTGTTGAGGTTGAGTTCCTTCGGCCGTTGGCGGGTTTCTGTGGCGTATGCTGGGTGGGTTCCCGTCTCTGCTTTTCAGCGAGGCGTGGTCCCGCAGCAACGGCGGCGGTCTTGCAATTGGCGGAGTCCGCGTGGGTTTTTCGGCTGGGCTTGACGCGTTTTCGTTTTCTGGGACGCGTGTTGCCGGAGTTGGCTGGCTTGGGGAGGATGAAGGTGAACTCGAAAGTACCACCTATTGCACGTGTGTGCGGGCTTGGTCGTGCCTGCGTGGCTATCTCACGCAGTCCTCATCCCCATCTATTGGAATCAGGCCTGGATCGTTCGCCTTCCTTTACCCATCAGCCCTTGTGCCAACGCCAGCGCCCCTCCCTTCGGTGGATCCGGGGTTAGGCTGGTCGGTGACGATGTCGGCTTGCACCCGGCAGGTTGGAGGATCATGAACGTCACGGCCGGGCGACCTGGTGTCAGCCCGTAGTCCCGGAGACGGCGGCGGAGTCCTGACAGGATCACGGCAAGAAAGCCGACCGTCCCGTTGGTCGGTGGCGGCCGGCGTCGCCGTTGGTCAGCGATGGTTACATTGTGCCAGTGAGGGACGATTGCGTGCCGCGGCCGGGTTTCTTCGGTCTCGGACGTAGTGGATTTCCACTCGCCACACGATCTCGGTGCGCGCTGACGATCGAGCGAGATGGTAGTTGTTCTGTTGCCGCTCCGGCCCATGTGTTGAGATGAGCGGCACGCGGGTTCACAGCCTTCCGACTGTCGATGTACGTGCAAATTTCTGGCATGGCACGTGACGAGACGACATTATTCCGCGTCGCTTACGTCCAAGAACAGGCCACCGATTGGGACGAGCGCCGTCCGCAGGGCTTATAATCCGGTCAAGTCGGTTCGCGCCGTGCGCTGCGGAGGTAGCCCGATGGGGGAAGCATTTCAGGAGACGTTGGACAGAATAAAAAGCCAATCGGAGGTCTTAGGAGACCTTGACGAGAAAGCGATCGAGTTCGGGGTAATTCTTCCGCTGCTACAGCAACTGGGATGGAATACCCACGATGTGACTGAGGTTTATCCACAACGCAAGCTTTCCAATAATCACAGGCCCGATTTCGACCTGCAGGTGGACGGCGTAAGCCGGGTGGTTATAGAAGTTAAGAAGTGGGTTGCCGACCTTAATCACGACTATGAGAGGCAACTCCAAGAATATTGCCAAGAGGTTAATCCAAGCTTGGCTGCTTTGACCAACGGGCACAGGTGGTGGCTTTACGTAGGACCTTGGAAACGTCCCAAAGGAGGAGCGCTGCGTCCATTCCTGGATTTTGACGTCAGCGGTAACCCGCAAGAGGTGGAAAGCAACTTCAGGCGGTTTCTGGCACGGGAAAACCTGGCAGGTCAGCAGGACGTCAAACACACTGTCACCGTCGCGAAGAAGAGACGCGATGAGCAACACCAACGCGCTGAAATAATGCGGAGGTTGACGGAAGTGTGGAACGACTTGGCAACCAAAGAGGGCAGTCTTGTTGAGGTCGTGCAAACCTTGGCTGAGAGTCACAGCATTCATCCCAGCGACGAAGACATCGAGGAATTTGTTGACAAATCGTGGCCTCTGGTCAACCAAGTGTCTAATGCCGACAAGAAGCCAGGTCCGGATCGTAGTAAACCCGAGTTCTTCACAGTGAAGAAGTCAGGGGAGGAACCAATTCATGAAGCAGTCAAGGACTGGACTGGTGTGCGACTCGGCGTATGCAGACTGATGCTAGAGCGGAATGGCGTGGGATTCCGCCAGTTCGTCTCTCAAAAACCGGAATGGTTTTCCGATGCCCCTGGCCAGCACAGGCGGGAGATTGATCAAACAGGGATTTTCATTCCTACCGGGGGTACTAGGCAAAGCATTATCAAGGTTTGCCACGAAATTTTAGCCGAGTTCGGGTACCCGAAAGAATCTCTCGAGATTCAGGTGAATGGTGGCTGATGAGAGCAGGAAGTCAGCGTCGCCACTTTCAACCCTTGGAACGCGGCCTCCACACCCCGCGGCGGTGGTAGCAGTGGCTCCGCGGTGGCCTTCGCGGGCTCGGTGTGACCTTGACGCTACAACTGGTATAGCGGTATCTTTTTTACATCCTATTTGGGGGTACCTATGGTCACATATAACCTTTTCATCAGCCATTCATGGCGGTACGGTGATGCCTATGATCGCCTCGTTAATTTGCTAAGCCGCCGCTCACACTTCGCTTTCAAAGATTATTCTGTGCCTAAGGACGACCCTATTCACGGCGCAAACAATGACGCTCAATTGCGTCAGGCCATTAGGAACCATATGACCCCTTGTCCAGTGGTTCTCATCTTGGCTGGCGTTTACGCCTCATACAGCAAATGGATCAATATCGAGATCGACCTTGCTACGCGTGCTTTTGCGTCGCCGAAACCGATCATTGCGATCAGACCTTGGGGTGCCGAACGTATCTCTCGTCCTGTCACTGACGCCGCTAGTCGGGTTGTTGGCTGGAACACGGACTCTGTAGTGCAGGCTATCCGTGATCTTGCCTAACTCGCCCTATTTGCTCCCTAGCGTCCTTCCGCGCTCGATTCCTCCCCGTAACTAGGGCCCGTTCCTATTCAAACTTAGGCCGATAGTCGACCCAATTCGGACTGGGTTGGGGAGAGAAGCACCATCACGGAGACACTTCTTAAACTCCCGGCTCGGCGGAGTCCGCGTTAGTAAGACTAGGGGCGACACAATCACCGCTCGCTCGACACGACGGGAATTAGCCGGGTGCTGGCCTCAAGGACTGGTTAACTACGGACCGAGCACAGGAAATCAAGCATGGGGGTGAGGCCAAAGTAGAGGAGCGCGCAAACGTGTAAAAATATGAACACGCAAGGGACGATTTTTTCAAAAGTATCGGCACTGCGATAACGCCATCCTTTCCCTTCTCCCAACCCTTGCCATTCTTCATAGTAGACTGCTCTGGGGAGATGTTCTTCCATTGAGTGGATGATATTGAACTTTTCAGTGTTGAGGCGTCGGATCGACCAGATGCTGCCCAGCCACGAGACGGCAATAGCCACGCCAGCCATCCCGATTAGAACTTGAAGTATTGGCTGAGACGCAATCGTTTCGGTGACCCCATACAAAATAACGACGCCCATGTTCAGGCTCGTCTGGTAACGGTTGACGCTCACACGCCGGGCTGAATTGTTATCAGCCGATTGAACATACAACTTGTACTGTTCAACAAATGCGAAGCTGGCCTCTGGCTCTTCTGGCGTCTGTTGTTCGTTGTTATCGGTTGCCATTGATCAGTTTCACTAAGTTGTCCCACGTCCAAGTGTAAATTTTGTCTGATGGCAAGGCAGCGGTTGGTTTGACGCATCGTTTGTCGGGGTAGCCTTTGAGGAGAAAATAGGGAATTTTCTCGTCGCGGGCAATGCGAATTTCTACGGAGACCCCCGTTGCTTTATCCGTGTGCTGTCCGCAGATGACAGCCATCACAGACGCGTGCTTCATTCGCTCCCTCACTCTCTGTTGCCAGTTGCTGGCGAATGGCTCTCCGATTGACCAATTCACGATACTGAAAGGTGAGTTTGGGTTTTTGGCTTGACCGTTGAGCGCGTTCTTCAGGTTCTCGTCGTGGTCAGCGTCGAAACTAATGAATGTTGCTTTGGCTGGCATTAGCAAATCTCCAAGTGTGGTTGGTTCCAAGGTTTTGGTGCGGCGTAGTACTTTCGCTTGCGACCGACAATAGCGACTTTATCTGAGGAGTTTTCGCGCTGTAAGTAGTACGTTCTGATAAGGCTCTCCAGCCCCTGCGACGCGGCTGTAGTACAAGATTGCCGCACGCTGACCTGTTGCGTGTAGGACATCCTCCGGAAGTTCGTACGGTTCCCGTGCAATGTCAGCGGGGTCGACATCAGGGATCCACGGCAGGCCGACAGCCCAGTATTCGTGAAACTTGCCGGTAACTTTGACCTCGAAGTAGCCGCGATTCTGTTTTGTGCTTTCCGCTCGCGACGCGGTCAATGCGGCTTGCTCTAATAGCGGCGGAACTTCCTCCACGTCCATTACCACTAGGTCAAGCCTGGGCCCCGCAAATACACGGGTGCCAATCGGCACCCATTCATCGGATAAGTCCTTTCCCTCGGATGAGCCCGTCCCTTCGGTTGGGTCCTTCGCGTCAATTTGCTTCAATAGTTGGAGAAATTTGCGCCAACCGAATTTCGCCAACTCGCCAAGCCCTGCTTTTCCGACTTCTTGGAGGATGATTTGCATCCATTCTGATTCCAGCGGTGACATTCTGCACCCTTTCCCGTTCAAAATATTCGGCCGCTCTTTGGGCGGTCTAGGCCGCTAATATTATACCCGCAGGTTCTCTGTAACTCAGCGCAAGAAGATCCTGTAGGCTAGGTTTAGCTCGTTACCTCAAGCGGAGCCGTTGGCCCTTGACACCCCGGCCTTGATATATGTCCACGGGATGTATGAACCGTGCTCAAGGTTACGGAAGCCGTCGCTCGGATGGACTTTTCAGTCGTCGCTTTAACGAAATGATAGTTCCGCAATTTTGTCGCTTGAGTACTTTCCTGCCCTTTCGTTACTTGAGGGCGTTATGGGCCTTTCGAACGCCGGCAGTTGCGGCTGATGTCTTCATTGGTCGGCGACGGCTTCAAGGGCAGTACACCTTCAGGTGGGTGATGAACGGCACGGCCGCTGCGCTCTGGTTTCACCCCCGTACATGTGGCGCCATCTGCTCCAGTCTCTCGGTGTCCCCAGATTTCCTAGCGCTGGTCGATGCACCTACATCGGCATTGCTGATCATCCTCCCAGATTTCAGACCCCAGCGGCTCAGCTGACGTCTGGTGCTGGGATCCGCGGAAACGCGTTCTCACACCGTTTTGGAAGGCTGGACGACCCAAAACGCCTGAAATAGCCCAAACCGCCATGAGAGCGCGTATTCGTGGGGTCTATGGCGATTCTGTGGGACGATCGGAGCGGCGTTTTTGCAACTTACGGCTGGCGTACCGCGGCCAACGGGATCCGCGGTCCCCAATACCAGCAGACGTTTCGACGCAACCGCGCCACGCACCGTCCTTCAATCCTGATGTGGGAAAGGGATTGAGGTAAGCCGGGCTGTTTTCGCTATGTTTAGTCCATCACCCGCGACGTGCTCAGACAGTAACGGACACGCCGCCACATCAGGAGTGCACGATATGGACCAAACGCCCGAAAGGATCACCTACAGTGTGAAGGAAGCAGCCGCGGCCCTGGGAGTCAGCGAATGGATGGTGCGGGAGGAAATCCGTGTCGGACGCATTGATTCCGTCAGGTTCGGCGCCCGTATATTAATCCCCCGCCAAGCTCTGGAACGACTCGTCGGCAACTCGGGACAGACCGACGACAAATCCAGCGACGTGCCTGAGGAAGCTCACCCACCGAGCTCCGACTGAGTTGAGGCCAAACGTCGTGCGTTCGGTCTTGCCGACTGGTTCATCGACGGGATCCGCGTGCCCACCGCGGGCAAAGAACAGAACCAGTTGGTAGACTGCCGGATCCGACGGTTCTTGCAGGCGTCGTCCTGCCCGAACTATGCGCAGCTAAAGGCGCCGGCTGCCGCATTTGGGGCAAGCCTACATTGCCTGGCCAACTTTGACGTTGGAAAACCGCCGACCACACAACATTACCCTTAACAAGGAGGTGAGACGTCACACAGGGAGTTTCCGGCGGAGCGGTTCAACGTTTTGGCAAATCCGTGAGGACGCTGCCGGACGGTCCCGTCGGAAATCATCAGCCGAGCTGACCCGTTCGCGCCAAGTTCGTTAACAATTGGAAACCGATTGGAGAGGTATCACACCATGAAAGGCACTATCAGGCAACGCAGTCCGGGCTCCTGGGAAATCCAGGTGTTCCTGGGCCGCGACGCCAATGGCAAACGTATCCGCAAGACGGAAACGGTCCGGGGAAAGAAATCCGACGCCCAACGTCGGCTGCGCGAAATCCTGGCAGAATTGGATCGCGGCATCGCCCCTACAAAAGTCCAGTACAAGGTCGGTGAGTGGCTGGACAAATGGCTCCAGGAGAAAATCATTCCCAATCGCAGGCAGAAAACCATCGACCGTTACGAGGGCATCATACGGCTTCACATCAAACCCACCTTGGGGCACGTGGGGCTTTTGCAACTTTCCCCAATGCATATACAGGGTCTGGAGTCCAAACTCCTGGACGACGGGATGGCGCCGAAGGGTGTGCAGGCGGTACACCACGTACTCAGCGGTGCCGTGAAACACGCGCTGAGAATGGAAATGATATTCAGGGATCCCGTGGCGCTGGTGTCGCCACCCACCGTCGCCAAGACGGAAGCGTACAGTCCCGAAATGGACGAGGTGCTGGCGCTATTGTCGTTGGCGGAAAAGGCGGAGAACCCTCTTTGGCCGTTCATCCACCTCATCGCTTTCACTGGGATGCGCCGAGGCGAAGCCCTGGCTTTGACGTGGGAGCATATCGATCTGGACGAGGGAACCTTGCAAATATGCCAGTCCCTGGTCGTGATAGCTGATGGTGTGTCGTTAGAGCCGCCTAAGACGGCACGCGGGGAGCGGACCGTGGCCTTGGATGCACTGACCGTGGGAGTCCTGCGTAAGCACCGGGCAAAGCAAGAGGAGCTAGCAGGCCAACTGGGTGTAGAGCCACCTGCGATCGTCTTCCCCCGGCGCGAATGGACCGGGTGGTCGCATCCCAACACGGTGATGCACGCCGTGGAACGGTTGGCAAAACGCGCGGGATGCCCAAGTGTTACGTTGAGAAGCCTGCGGCATTTCCACGCCTCGGTGTTGCTGGATGTGCGGCCAAACTATGCCGTGGCGGCCGAACGTCTTGGCCATTCAAGTCCCAAAATCACCATGGATATCTACGCCCACGCCCTCGAGGGATGGCAACAGGAAGCGGCGGATGCCTTTGCGAATGCCATGCAGCCAGCAGCCTGAAAAATGCTGGACAAATGCTGGACAAATTCACAACCACGGACATAGCTTCACCGCATGAGGCCCGTAGGTTTGAGTAAAAAATCTCAATTCACAGCACTGTACAATACGCCAAAATACTGATACCTTCGATCCCCTCCCTCGGCACCAGTTTCTCAATAAGGGTCGGTCGCAAACTCAAGTTGTTGCGGTGGCCGGGAATCACTCACATCTACAATTCCCCGCAGGGCTTGGTACCGATGTAGGCCGACGACCGGGACCACGCCGACGTCCCTTCAGGTCAGTGGACGAACCGGGAATGGCGTCCCAGTTTCAACCCGGCAACGTGATATATTCGCGGGTGCGACGGTGGCGCGACAATGTCCCGCAGGAAGGTAAGGTGTAGGCGGCCGACGCCGCCCGGTGTCGATCGCCAATGCCTACCGGAAGATGCAGGAAGCCAGCCGGGCAATGAGCGCAGAGCGCCGGCCCCCCGGACGGCTATACCTTGGATGTTCTGGATTTCACCGAATCGGACGCACCGGATCACGCCAAATCCAGGACCAGCACGCTGTTCTGACTGGAGCCGCCCCCATGAGCCAGCAACCCCGGGGCGTCCTGATCGCCATCGACTGGGAGGACATCCGGCGCGGCGCACAGCTCTACCACCGCAACGTCAGGCCGGCCGAACTGTGCCGGGCCATGCAGGACGTGGGCAGCATTTTCAGTGAGGTGGCGGGCGGCAAAGCCTTCGGCGACTGGTCGCTCCGGCCCGAGGACGGAAGGGAGTTCACCATGCACGACATCGTACCTTACCACGCTCCCCGCACCAGCGCCGGCAAGGACCGGTCCGACCCGGCCATCCTGCTGGAGGTCTACGAGTGGGTCAGCGACCGTGACTACTGCGGCACCGTGATACTGGGATCGGGCGACGCTGACTACCAGGTCCTGGTGGACCGGGCCGGGTCCACGGGCGCCGCCTTGCTGCCTCGCCCGGCCTGGGCTTACTGTCTTTCTGTTGATTCCACAAGACCAAAATGACTGAATGCCACGACGACACCGTCGAAGCTGATTTGAAACCGTCCGCCGCGCGGTTTTACGGGTGGCGCGTGGTTTGGATCGGCGCGTTCATCCTGGTCATTGGCAGCTATGACGCGCGTCCCTGGCGGTAATGTTCATATCGGCTGATTATGTCGAGAAAACGTGGCCCCGACATGAGAGGAGAGCGATCCTCAGTCGCGCCGTTGAGGAGCGCGGGGAATATGTGCTGCCGGTGCGCTTTGACGACTCGGACGTACCGGGATTGTCCAGGGACTTGGACTACCTTCGCGCGGAAAACCACTCGCCCGCGGAACTGGCAGCCATGATCGCCGAGAAACTTGGCATCAAACCCTTTCAGGGTAAGGCATCCGACGTGCCGCCTCCGCAGATAACCTCGCTTTCCGGAGAAGTGGTTTTCAACTACGCGAACCATAACGGTCGCTACGTCATCGGCCGCGGGAAGTTAGAGTTCGAAACGAAGTAGACCAAAGCCTCCAACACTGCCATCCATGTCTACAATGACCCGCCATCCATCAACGGCCACGCGCTGGGTCGCCAGGATTGGACAGACATCGACCAGGTCGCAGGTGCTGCTTCGTTGGACTACACCTCAAGCTCCCGGACTCCGCTAGTTGGGCAGATCGTGGTGTTCCGCAACGTAGCGGGCTTCTACGCGGCGGTGCAGGTACTGGGGATCAAGGACGATACTCGGGGCGACGACAGCGATGAATTGCGGTTCCGGTACGCAATCCAGCCCGACGGTTCCGACAACTTTGCCATGCTGGGTGCCGTATAGGGCGCGCCTGCCTGGCCGTCAACTCCCGCAAACCGCACTATACCGCGCGACCGCATTGTGCAATCCGCCAGTTCACGAGAGGCTGAGCACCATGCGACTGCCGGCAACGCAACCCGTGAATGACCCGGCCGGGCTGTGGTCATTGCAACTGGAGCTACTGGCGATGGCGGAGTCGCTGCTGGGGCCACGCGAGGCTTCAAAAAAGATCTACCAACCGCAGTTCACTGACGACGGTCCCCAGCTGCGGAATACCCGAGCTCTGGACGGCGCCTACGTGGAATTGAGTCGGAACGGACAGCGCTACTGGCCCACGGTAGTCTTCGAGATGTCCCACGAGACGGTTCACCTGCTTAATCCCATTCCAGGCAACACGAACAACCTTGAGGAAGGAGTTGCCGTTGCTTTTTCGCTGCACGTTCAATCGTCATACGGAATCAGCATACCGGTATCAATGCCGTCATATCTGTACGCGCTGCGGCTGGTCCAAGCGCTGCCGGAAGGCCCCCTGGGAGCCGCGGCACGCGTTCGCCGCCAGGTAGGATCCCCAGTGCCGCTACGCCGCAATGTTTGGTGGAACTGTTTCCCAAGGTTGACGGAGGTGTCCTGGCCAGTCTGGCAGGAGGATTTGTCAGATGCGCCGGCTGACGAGCCATGGCGGTTGGGATTGGCGGGCCGTATTCCCGCACGGCGGGATTTACGTAACGGCGATTGGGCGGATCAAAACAGATGTCGATAATCAGATTACCGCCGTGGCTACCTAACCCAGTACGGGTTTTAAGTGCTTGGCCCTCGTTGTCTCTGTGTCTTGCCCAAGGAACTGGTTTGACGGCTTGATAGAACATACCGGTCTGACTTCGATACAAACCGTCAGACCCAATTTTCTTGAGTACTAAACTGATACCAAGGTGGGATCTACATTTGTAGGGCGACGAGGGTCAGCATGGGCCTTGCCCAGCAGTCCTTCGGCGCGGGTTTGGAGCACGGTCCGGCAGCGCTGTTTGACCTCTGCTTGCCGGCCAGCCAGTTGGGTAAAGAAATTATTCACCTTCTCCGGCACTGCGGACTTGGCGCCCAGGCACAGGTTGGCGGTCACCTCGTGGCGCACCCAGTTCCAGATCGCCTCATCCGCATTGCAGTCTGGGCTGTAGCCCGGCAGGTTCACCAGGCGCAGGCGCAATCCAGGAGTTGCCAGGCCGGCCCGCAGGACATCACCGCGATGCGCCGGGGAATTATCCCAAATCACCGTCAGCGGTCCCGTGTGCTGCTCCCGCAGTTGCCGCAGGAAAGCGGCGGAGGTTGCAGAGTTGCTGTTGCCCTCCGGTTCCATCCATTCCACCTCGCCGGTTTCCAGGCACACCGCCGAATAATAGCTGGCCTTTTCGCCTCAGCGCGGGCTGGTCGAGTCCACCAGGGCTGGCTCTCCTTTGAGCGCCCATTTGCCCCGCAGGTCAGCATCCGCCCGGAAGTGGGCCTCGTCGACGAAGAAAACCTGGGCTCCCGCCTGCTGCGCCTCGTCCACCAGGGCGGCATACTCCGCCACGCAGGTCTCCCGCTGGGCTGCGTCGGCTTTGAGTAGGCGCTTCTGGGGCCGTTTCAGCACAAATCCCAAGCGGTGCAGGTAATTCAGGCAACTGCTGCGGCTCAGGGAGACCTCGAAACGTTCCTGCACAAATCTGCGCACCACCTTCCAGTTCCAATTGGCCAAGTCGAGGCCAGCCTGTGCTGGAAACTCCTGCACCACTGCCTTCAGTTCGGTCTGCTGCACTCCGTCGATCGCGGGGGGGAACCCCCCGACTGCTCGAAGGCCATCGCCGCCGGACCGTCCTCACCGAAGACGGCAACCCACCGGCCAATGGTATGGGCATCCCGTCCCAGCGCCGCGGCCACCGCCACCGCAGTCCCGCCTTGGACCAAAAGCCATAGGGCATGCCATCGTTCCCGCTCCCGAGGTGTCGGCGCCCAGTACATTCGCCGCCGCAGATCACCGGCATCCAGTTGCCATTGTTCCAGGAACCCCGGCAGCTCGCTCATACCCAACACCAACACCACTCTGCTTTCCTTCCAGACTATCCCATCTGCTTCCAGTTTTACCTAATCCCCATGTAGGTTTCACCTTGGCTTTAGTTTAGTACCGTTTCAATCTGGTTTTGTAGGGTATATATGCTGGAGCTTACTGCGAGCATCTTGGGTGGTAAACCGCCAGTCTATGACTGATTTTGCGGCGTTGCGCTCGCGTTCGAGCGCCGCAACCTCTCGTCGCAGCTCCGCCTCATCGCTGATGCGGCGGTTCAGACACCCTCTGCTGAAGACGCTCAACTCGATCTCAGCCATGTTCAGCCAGCTGCCATGCGTGAGAGTGTAATGAAACTCCAGGCGTTGCGCGATGCGCCGGGCTTCGGATGGCTCAAATGCTTCGTAAAGCGAGCCGCGCTGGTGGGTGTTGAGGTTGTCCATCACCAGCCTGATCACCTCGACATCAGGGTAGGCCTCGTCCACCAGCCACCGCATCCGGTGCGCGAAGTCCACGGCAGTGCGGCGCCCGGTCACGGCGACGTGTCTCCATCCACCCTTCGGCTCACAGATCATGAACCGGTTCCGGGTCCCGTTCCGCTGGTACTCAGTGTCATAGCGTGCCACCCGTCCGGGGACGGCCTTGATGGGCGGCCGCACCTCCCCGGTCAATTGCCGGGAGGTCTCGTCGAAACACACTACCGGACGCTCCGGATTGTACTCCTGGTGGTACAAGTCCAGCACGTCCTCCATCCGTAACTGTTCACGTTTGAGGGGACGGCAACGGTTTGCTTTGGACATTCCGTGCTTGGCTGCCCCTCCACAATAGGCCGAATAGTCGGCAGATCCCCGCAACTCTGAACAGTTACCTCCATCCGCGCCACGAACTCCCCGCTCACCCTGGGGATACACCATTCTTGCTTCTTCCAGGGTTTGAGTTCGTTTTTTTGAGTAGCTGGCGCACCGTCTCCAGGGAGATGCTCTCGGCAAACTCCAACTCCACCACCTTGCCCGCCAGCAACCGGAGCGTCCAGTGCGTGTGACCTTCGGGCGCTGCGCTGCACGCGAAGGCGATCAAGTGCGCTTCCTGCTGGCCGTCCAGCTTGCGCTCCCGGCCCGGCCGTGGTCGGTCATTGATGGCGGTCTCAAGTCCTTCCTCCACGTACCGCTTCCGCGTTCTGGCAACGGTAGCAGGGTTGATCAAAAGCACACCGGCTATCTCACGGTCCCGAAGTCCTTCGTCAGCTTTGAGCAACGCGAGCGCCCGCTTGACGGTGCGCACTGACGCCTTGCCCCGGTGGGAAACCGCATTGAGACGGGAGCGTTCGGACTCGGTCAGTTTGACTTTATACTTGATGGCAGCCATGGCTGGGCACCTCCTCGCAGAAAGATCGTGCCCCAGTATGGCTGCCTTCTAATATTATTACAAATCTATCTGGGAACGGTACTAGGGTTGATGGGCAAGGGAGGGCGAACAGGCTAGGCCAGGTTCCAATAGGTGGGGATGAGGGCGGCGTGAGGTAGGCACACAGACACGATGATGGCGGCCGTGCGGCCATGGCGGGCGTAATTCGACAGGCGGTAAGCAGGAAGCGCCCCTGGCGGACCGAGTTGGCGCGAGTTGGCGACGATGTTCAGTGGGCCGGATGGCGGGTCGGCGGGCTGGTTGCCGCCGTCAGGCTGGGAGTGGCAGGGCTCGCAATCGAGCCAGGGCGCGACTGAACTGGTTTTCCCAAGGCCAGCGCTGGGGCAGATGCAAAGTGAGGCGGCGCGCCGAGCGGGTGAGCCGTCCGGGCATCGAGAAGAAGCGTCGTCGGAGGGTTTTGGTGGTCACCACCGGCTCGCCCAGGCCGATGCGCGCCGTCCAGCGTGCGAGGTTATGCGCCATCACCTGCACCGCCAGCCAGGCGGCGTTGGCGGCGAAGCGGCCCGAGGGGAGATGGTTGAGTCCGACGCCGTACTTGAGGTCTCGGATGGCATTCTCGATCGCGGCGTGGCGGCGATGGTCGGCCTCCAGTTCCAGGGTATCCCCGTCTCGGTCGGTGATGCAGCCGTGATAGTTGTAACTGGCGAAGCGGGCCAACTGGGAACCGAGCGTTGGCTGCACCCGCCGGACGATGAGCCGCACCGGCGCGGCGTCGGGCTCACTCTGGAAGGGGATGTAGCTGGTCTCGGCCACGTCGGCGGCGCCGTCCATCCAGTAGGGAATCGGCGTCCAGTCCGTCTCGGGTATCGCCTCGATGAGATTGCGCCGGCGAGCGGGCGGATGGTGATGGAGAAGCGGACATCCAGCTGACGGCAGACGGATACCACACTATGAGTGCAGCAGCCGCGGTCGGCCCGCACCGTGAGTTGTCCCCTGGCGCCAGCGTAGCGTACCCGACCCACCGTCTCGCGCAGGAAGTGGGCGGCGCCCCGAACGGTGTTGGCCCGGCCCTCGCGCAACCGGGACATCAGCACATCCCCGGTGCCAGCGGCCACGGCCGGCAGCGGGTGATAGCCCCGCTGGCCGGTGTAGCCGTGGTGGCGGGCACCCTCCTTGGCCAGACCATAGGTCTCGCAGCTGGTGGCATCCAAGTCGATGGTCAGCGGCCCGTCGTCCGGTCCCGCCCCAGCCGACCAGGCCTGGGCCAGCAGCTCGCGGCTGACCCGATCCAGTTGGCGGACATGGCCCCACCGGAAGCTGCGCAGGAAGGTCCCCAGGGTGGATGGCGCCTTGACCGTGCCGCCCAGGGTGCAGGCGGTCCCGCCGGTGCGCAACGCATCGGCGTCGTCAATGCGGTCGCCGCCGGCCAGCGCAGACGCCACCAGGGTCATCATCTAGTCGCCCGGGTTCGCCCGACCTGGCGCATCGCCCAGGTCCAGGCGCCGGTCAACCAGTTGGGGCAGGCTGAGATGCTGGGCCAGGGTGGCCGGAAGGATCAGCCCAGCATTGTCCACTAGGCGGTGGTCGTCAAAGGAGATTTGGATGTGGTCGGGGTGGTTGCGTGGTAGCATCTATTGAGTGCTCCTTGTTTCTGGTTGGTTTTGTGTTTCCAAAACCATTATCCCAGATGCACAGGAGCACTTTCTTACCCCTTCAGCACGCCGCCACACTCATCTTTTTGGTGGATTGGGAGTTAGGCTGCCGTGCCGGCCGACATGGGGGCGATGGACCCTGCAAGGGCGAATTCTGTCCATTCGTAAGGCTGTAGTGCATCCTCTACGGTGTTGCCGATGTCGAAACAGTCGCCCGTACTACTGAGGTAGCCCTCACGGTACCAGTGTGACAAACGCCTGGAGACTACAACAGGGCATCACAAAGGGTCAATGAAAAAGGCCGCCGCTTTTGGGTCAGTTTGAGACCCTCCAATAACCGTCGGCCCTTGCTGGTTTCAAGGCGAATGTATGTGGGACTATGGCTACTCCAGTTGCCGCAGCCTGGGGTCCAGGGCATCCCTCAGCCAGTCACCGAACAGGTTCAGGGACAGCACCGTCACGAATATCGCCAGCCCCGGCAGCGCCGAAATCCACCACGCGATTGCGATCCTATCCCTGCCCTCGGAGAGCATGGACCCCCAGGCCGGCGTCGGAGGCGGCACGCCTGCTCCCAGGAAGCTCAGGGCGGCCTCCAGCAGGATGACCACACCCACCAGCAGGGTCGCCACCACGATCACGCTGTTGGCTATCCCCGGCAGGATGTGGACGAACATGATACGAAGTGTCCCGGCCCCTGCCACGTGGGCCAATGCGACGTAGTCCGCGGTCTTGACGCGCAGCACATCCCCCCGAATCACGCGGGTGAAGAGTGGCCAAATAGCTATCGCCATTATCACGATGATTAGCTGGAAGGATGATCCGAGGGCCACAACCAATACAAGGGCGACCAAGATTAGAGGGAGCGCAAGTATGATGTCCACCATGCGCATTACGGCCTCGTCGACCCACCCGCCGTACCATCCGGCGGTCAGGCCGAGCACTGTTCCCATCGTACCGCCCACCAGCAACGTCAGACCGGCCATCACCAGGGAAACGCGCGCGCCATGAATAATCCGGGTCAACAGATCCCGCCCCAAGTGGTCGGTGCCCAGAATATACAATGTATTGATGCCTTTCCGGACAACCACAACCAATTTATCGCCGATAACCGCGTTGGGGTCTATCTGCCTGGCATTGTATTCGGTGATCTGTGTTTTCTGTAGTTCGATGTCGCTGGGGCTGATTACCGCCACCACCTCTTTGGTTACTATCACGGGTGGAATCGGCTCGTACCCCCAGAACCCCGGTTGAAGACGGTGGTTCGGGTCCCCTACATTCGGGTCGTACGGGGATATCCAGTCGGCGGTGATTCCAGCCACCACTACCGTTGTCAGGACAATCACTGGAATGATCAGCACCGGGCGGCGCCAGCGCGCGATGGCCCTGAGCGCCCGCACGATGGCGGGTTTGGTGGGAGATAAAGCTATAGCGTCGGCCATTTGACTTCTCCAGGACTTCTCTGGAAACGTGGATCCTCGGCGCGGCGGGGGGCCGCTTCACTTGCTGAGGATCCGTATCTCCTACAAGTATCGGATTCTGGGGTCTATGTAAGCGTAAAGTATATCAACAATCAACGCGACGAATACATACCCCAACGTGAACATGATAGTCAGCCCCTGGATCAGCGGGTAGTCAGACGACCAGAGGGCCTGCACTGCCAATTGGCCCATTCCTGGCCACGCAAATACCAGTTCGGTGGTGATAGAGCCTGTAAGGATAGCAGGCATAGATACGCCCGCCAGGGTCAATGGCGGTATCAGGGCATTGCGAACTGCATGTTTCCAGATAATCAGCCGGGCGGGCAACCCTTTTGCCTTGGCCAGTTTGATGTATTCCGAGTCCAGTGTGTCCAGCATCGACGAGCGCATCAACCGCAGGCTGCCCGCTAGGAACCCGCCCCATGCCAGGGTGACTGTTGGAAGTATGAAGCTGTTCCATTCCTGCCTTCCGGAAGGAGGCACCCACCTCAGGTACACGGCAAAGAAGAAAATGAACATGATGCCAAGCCAGAAAGACGGCGCCGCCTGTCCTATCAAGGCCACGGCCCTCCCGATTTGGTCCAGAGCACTGCCACGCTTGACTGCCGACAGCACACCGAGGGGTATCCCGACCATGAGCGCGAGCAGGAAGGCAGCCCCGCCAAGCTGGAGCGTCGCCGGGATTTTTTCTGCGATTATCTCCATCACAGGTCGGCGCAGGCTGATTGACTCGCCGAAATCACCGCGCAACACCCCAGCCATGAAAATTGCGTACTGGTGATAGAGGGGCTTATTCAGCCCCAGCTCCTCCCCCAGCAACTCCCATTGCTCCGTTGTGGCATGATCGTCCAGGAGCAGTGATCTTGGGTCCCCACCCACCCGCGCCATAACGAAGATGACCATCGACACCGCGAAGAGCGTGATTATGATCAGGAAAAATCGGCGTATCAAAAACCGTTGCATATCAAGGTCCTAGCATCAAATGTTCAGATACATTCAACCCGGTCTTATCGCCTAAAGATGACGATTTCTCTCACGATGCCGAGCAGAAAGGTTCCCAAGTTGGCTACCACGGCTGCGCCGAACGCCGCGTAGGAGAAGGCGTTGATGGGAGGATCGGAGCAGCACTTGATTTCTCGGTTCAGCGCGTATTCGTACCCTATCCAGGACCCGGCAATCCCGCCCACAAGTCCCGCAGCTCCAGTCACCAAGAATACCGGCAACGAATTGCCGTCTAGGCGCAACCACGTCAGAGACCCGCCCAGTCCGGCCCCAACTGCTGCACCGGCCAGGAACATTGCATCCCGGAGCGGCTTAGATGAGGTGTCGGTAAAGAAATAATACAGGCCCCATGCGACCCATACACCCACATAGCCGAGCGCGAGGGCCAGAAGCATTCCAAGCCCTGCGCGCCCAGCGATTGTGAAGATGGTTGCTGTCAAGCTAACTTACGACCGGAGCTGAAGCCATCTGGATATTCTCCGACGCCCTCCTGACCTCACTGAGTGAGGTTGGGAGCGTGCTCGAACGCGGTTAGGTCCCGCGTTTCGGCATAGTTCAGGTGCTCGTCCCAGGGTTCCGTGTCCCCGTTCAGGGAAAATACCTGGTTCTGGGCATAGAGGCCGACAGCCAGGGCGTTGTCGTACATGAACTTCGCAGCCTCAGCCATGATCGCGTACCGCGCTGCGGTGTCAACGGTGCCCTGGGCTTCGTTCATCAAATCCCGAAGGATTGGGTGGTCTGTGCCGAAGTTCCAGGCGCTCTCGTGGTTGAAGGCGGTGGACCATCGGTCCAATGGGTCAGCCGCCACGTGGGTGTGCTGGTACGCCTGGTTGTAGGTACGGGTCACGATGCCTGGGCGGAAGGTCTTGTAGGGCATACTTTGCTGGTTAGCTTTGACGCCGATCTGGTCCCACATCTGGGCTATGGCAGAAGTTACTTCAAGGTAATTCGAGCCGCCCAGGGCCGTGAGGGTGATTTCAAACCCGTCGGGATAGCCTGCCTCGGCGAGCAGTTGCCTCGCTTTCTCAGGATTGAACTCCCACTGCCTGTACTCCGCCGGCAGCTTGTCCAGGTGGAACGCCCACGCCGGCAGGGGGTCAGGGATTGCCTCCCGGCTCAGCAGCGTATCCGAGATTAGCTGGCGGTCAATGGCGATGGACAGGGCCGTTCGCACCTTGGCGGCATTCTGCCATTCCTCGGAAGCGGGGTCCGGGTTGCCGGAAATCCAGGGAAAAGAAGGATCGTAGCCGGGGACTCTTTCCATATGTTCCGGCGTACGTGAGCCGTCAGCGTTGACTCCCACGTAGTAGTTACCATAGAAGGCCATACTCACAGCGCTGCCGCCGGCTATCCTCACCAGGCTGGTGCCTGGGACGTCCTGGACCGCTGCGAGGGAGTCCAGATTCATCTCCATCGCCGTGAGATGGCCGGTCTGGAAGTTGGCGACGCGGGTGGACTCCTCGGGGATGTGCCGCCATATCATTTCGGCAAACTCTGGTGTCTTGCGCCAGTGGTTGGGGACCGCGGCCCACCGGGTGAACTGGTCGCCCTTGTGCTCCTGGAACTCCCACGGGCTGGTTCCGGCGATGTTCCGGCTCGCATCGTCGACACCCACGTCTTCGAGTTGCAGCTTGCTGATGATGCTGACATGGGGGAAAGCAAGAAGACTCAGGGTGTCGTACTGTGGCGTCTGGGTGTTCACCTCGATGGTGTACTTGTCTATAGCCCTAGCCCGCCCTTCGTCGATAATGCCGGTAACAGTCTTACCTTCTTTGACGTCTCCGCCAATCCCCCAGATCCTGCGGATATGGGTGTTGTATGCTACCCTGGAGCCTAAGCCGCCGCTGATCATCATGCTCCAGATAACGCCTTCCGCATCCAGTTCGCCGTAGCCTTTGTGGAACGGGACACCTTCTTCCAGCTTGAACGTCCAGGTAACGCTGTCAGGAGCAACGCTCCATTCCTTGATCAGTCTGGGAACAATCTCCTTGTCTTCGTTCATGTAAAGGAGAGTCTCGGCGGTAGTGTAGCCGTTATGGTGATACCCGGCTCCTTCCGTGACCGTCGGGAAAACGTGGAACGGGGCGACGAGGGGCAATCCGAATGTGAAAGTCCCTCTGGGTCCCATCATATCCAAGGTTTGCGGCATAGCCGTCGGATCGGGAGTGGCGGTAGCCGCGGCCATTGACTCCCCTGAACTTGCGGAGGGAGTACTTTCTGCCATAGCCATAGCGGGCGCCTCAGTTGCTTGTACCGCGGGCGCAGCGCTGGGTGCTCCGCAGGCTACCGCGACTATCAGGACGAGAGCCAATAGAGTGAGACCGAATAGTTGGGGTAATGGGAGCCATTGGTGCCTCATATCAGAACCTCCGAATTCCGAAACAATAGGGCAGGCCACTGTGCCACGTCGCAGTTCGTCCCGTCTTGACCAATGCCTGTGCTGTCGTATACCCGTCGGGATTGATAAGAGTTAGCTCTATACCGGCGCGACTCCGCGCAGCATTTAGACTGCCCTGAAAAGATGGCTGTAACATAGACTGCCATACGCTACAAGTCAATAGGGAATGCCCGCAGGGCAATCGCGCCTTAGCCCAAATCCACCGACGGGATGCGGTGGGGCTGGTCAGACGAGAGATGAAAGGTGAGGGGGAGGGCCGGCAGGGCGTTGATCCCGACGGATTGGGACAGGCGCTGAGTGTGTCGGCGACGCGAAGGGGATTTTTGACGGTCCGCAGTCCGGGCGAAGGGCGAGATCAGCGGACAGATTGCAGCGGGAGACACGCGGGGACCGCCTGGCGCGGGACAGCCAAGCCTGTGGAGAGTCTGGCGGACGGGTCGGACGCCGTCGGCGCGATCAGGAGGGTAGTGGCAGGGTGCGTAGTTTGACGCGGGCGGCGCTGAACTGGTTTTGCCAGGGCCAGCCCTGGGGAAGATGCCGGGTGAGGCGGCGCGCCTTGCGGGTGAGCCGTCCGGCCAGGGAGCAGCAGCGTCGCCGGAGGGTCTTGGGGGTTGCCGCCGGCTCGCCCAGACCGATGCGCGTTGTCCAGCGCGCCAGATTGTGGGCAATGACCTGGACGGCCAGCCCGGCGGCGTTGGCGGGGAAGCGGCCCGAGGGCAGGTGGTTGAGGCCCACGCCGTACTTCAGGTCGCCGATGGCGTTCTCGATCTCGGCGTGGCGGCGATGGTCGGCCTCCAGGTCCAGGGTTTGACCCTTTCGGTCGGTGCTGAAAGCGTGATCGCCGTCGGTGGCAAACAGCGCCAGCTGGGAGCCGGGGGTGGGCTTCACCCGGCGGACGATGAGCCGCACCGGCACGGCGTCGGGCTCGTTCTGGAAGGGAGTATAAGTTGTCTTCGCCACGTCGGCGGCGCCCTCCATCCAGTACGGGATGGGCGTCCGGTCCGCTTCGGGTATGGCCTCGATGCTGTTGCGCACGCTCTGCGCTGGCGGACGGTGATGGAGTAGCGGACACTCTTATCGCGACAGGCGGCGACAATGTCATGGGTGTAGCAGCCGCGGTCGGCCCGCATGGTGAGTGGTCCCGTAGCTCCGGCGTAGCGCACTCGGCCCACCGTCTCGCGCAGGAAGTGGGCGGCGCCCCGCGCCGTGTTCGCTCTGCCCTTGCGCAGCCGGGCCATCAACACCTCTCCGGTGCCCGCGGCGACGGCCAACAGCGGGTGATTGCCCCGCTGGCCAGCGTAGTTGTGGCCCTGCGCACCCTCCTTGACCGGCCCGTAGGTCGCGCAGACCGTGGAGTCCAGGTCGATGGTCAACGGATCATCGCCCGGTCCGTCCCCAACGGCCCAGGCCCCAGCCAGCAGCTCCCGGCTCACCCGGTCCAACTGGCGGACATGGCCCCACCGAAAACTCCGCAGAAAGGTCCCCAGCGTGGATGGCGCCTTGACCACGCAGCCCAGCACCCGATCGGTTCCCCCAGCGCGCAGCACGTCGGTGTCGTCGATGCAGTCGCCGCCAGCCAGCGCCGACGCCGCCAGGGTCATAATCTGGTCGCCCGGGTTCGCCCGACCCGGCGCAGCTCCCAAATCAACGTGGTTGTCGACGAGTTCACGCAAACCCAGGCGCTGGGCCAAAGTGACCGGAAGGATCAGCCCGGCATTGGCCACCAGGCGGTGGTCATCGAAGGCGATTTGGATGCGGTCGGGATGGTCAAGTGGCAGCATCTGTTGGGCGCTCCTTGTTTCGGGTCGGTTTGCTGTTTCACAAACCATTATCCCCGCAGCAAAGGAGCGCTTTCTTACCCCTTCATCACCCCGCGACAATCACCTCTTCGGTGGAGTCGGGCTAAGGCTCCGAACGGATACCGGGGACGAACACTGGGCCCGCATCGCAAGTGTGGAGGATGGCTGCCCAGCAACGGCATTGTCACACCGGGTCAAGGAGAGTGCAACCAAGGAGAGTGCAACCAATGACCATCGTAATCGGCATTGACGTCAGCAAAGCCCATCTGGACGCGGCGACGGCGACGGGTGCATCCCAACGCTTTGCCAACACGCCCGCTGGCATCGCCGCCCTGCTGGAATGGCTGAGTTCCCAGGACATCGCCCAGGTGGTGTACGAACCCACCGGGGGCGATGCAGCGCCCCTGGCCCAGGCGCTGCGGACGGCCGGGCTGCCCGCGCGACGCGCCCATCCCAACCGGGTGCGCGCCTATGCCCAGGCCAGCGGACACCTGGCCAAAACCGACCGGCTGGACGCCCAGGCGCTGGCCCGCTACGGCGCGGCCTTTGACGGCCCGGAACATCCCCAACCGGAGGACGCCGCGGCCCGGGCCGAGTTGCCGGACCTGCTGCGCCGTCGGGAGCAACTGGTGCAGCAGCGAGTGCAGGAACGGAACCGGCTGGGCCAAGGCCGACTGTCCCCCAAAGCGGCGGCGTCCCTGCAGAGGCACGTCGCCTGGCTGGACGACGAGATTGCCCAACTGGAAGCCGAGTATCAGACCACCCTGGCCAGCCGCACCGCCCTGTCCCAGCAGGCCGAACTGTACCGGAGCGTGCCGGGCATCGGCCTCTTGACCGCGGCCACCCTGGTCGCGGAACTGCCCGAACTCGGACATTGCGACCCTCGCGCCGTCGCCGCCCGCAGCGGCCTGGCGCCCTGGGCCAACGACAGCGGCCAGCAGCGGGGAAGGCGGCGCAGCCGCGGCGGGCGCCGCCCGGTGCGGCGGGTGTTGTACCTGGCGGCGCAGTCGGCGGCGCGGCATCACCCGCAGTTGCGGGATTTCTATCAAAGCTTGTGTCAGCGCGGCAAGGCGAAGAAAGTAGCCCTGGTGGCGGTGATGCGGAAGCTGGTGACGCAGCTGAACGCCATCGCCCGCCGGGGCACCCCCTGGGTGGCAGAATACGCCACCACCGCCTGAAAAACCCTTGACACACAACACGGATACTCCCGCGCAAGCGGGAATCCAGTGGCCGAAATCGTTAATCGCGATTCTGATTCTTGCATCATGCCCTCTCGGTACTCCTGCGTTTCGCAGGAGTGGCGGGGTGGTTTGCTAATTATCAACAGGCTCTAAATCCCTAACAGTTGCTCCAGGTTGCGGTGGCTGATCTTTTCCTTGTCATCTTGGGAAAGGCTTTGCAGGCCATCCAGCCAACCGCCCGGAGACGGGTCCCATTCGACGAAAGGCCAATCGCTGCCCATCACCACCCGGTCGGCGCCCACCGCATCGATGAGGAACCGCAACGCGGGTTCGCTGCTGGTGAGGAAGTCATAGTACAACTGCTTTTGGTAGGTGCTCGGCGGCCTGATGATATTGCCCCGGGCTTCCGGGCGTACCCACCAACCGTGATCCATTCGGCCCATGCCGAAGCAGGCCGGGCCGCCCCCGTGCGCGATGCACGCCTTCAGGTTAGGACACTCTTCCAAGATACCCCCGAAGATCAGCGTCGCCACCACCATGGCGTCCTCCAGCGGCACGCCCACGCTGTTGGGCAGCGAATACCGGCGCGACCGTTCCAGCGCCACGATGTTGGCCTGAGGCTGCGGGTGGAAGAAGAGCAGGGCGCCCAACTCCTCGGCGGCTTTGAACAAGGGCAGAAAGTGCGGTTCGTCCCAATTCTCACCGTTCACCACCGCGTCCAGCTCGGCGCCTTTCAGGCCCAGCACATTCACCGCCCGTTCCAGCTCGTCGATGGATGCGGCCACGTCCTGGGCGGGCAGCGTTGCCATACCGACGAACCTTTGTGGATGCTGCCGGGCCAGTTCAGCAATCGCATCGTTAACTTCTCGGGCCATCTCCAGCGTCTGAACGGAATCCCAGCTGTAGCCAAAGAAAGGAGTGTGGATCGACACCACCTGTACGTCGGTGCCGCTGGCGTCCATGTCGGTCAACCGTTCCGCCGGCGTAAACCGAAGCTTGGGACTGTTGATGACCACCCGGCGACCGTTGGGATCGTCGAAGCCGGGGCTGGGTCTTTCCGAATACACCAGCCCATACCAGTCCTCGCCACGAGTCTCAGCGCCCACAACGCTGGCGGGGATGTAGTGGGCGTGTACGTCTATCTTCCGCAACTTTCGCCTCCGGAGGGCCACCGGAGCTGCATACTTCGCCTACAGGCCCAGTACGCGCTCCACGTTCTTCCACAGGATCGCTTCCTTCTCTTCGAGGGTAAGGCCCTCCAGGCTCAAAACCCAGGAAACCGGCCAATCCTGCGCCATGTCGTAAGGCCAGTCGGTGCCGAACAATACCCGATCCACCCCCACCGTGTCGATCAGGAAGCGCAGCGCCGACTCGGTGTAAACGATGCTGTCATAGTAAAAACGGGAGAGGTAGGAGGTGGGAGGCTCCACGCTGTGCCTTTCCTCCTCACTCAGTCCCTGCCAACCTCGGTCCATGCGGGCGGCGCCGTAGCAGGCGTACCCGCCGCCGTGAGACAGGCAGATTTTCAGGTCCGGGCAGGCGTCCATCACGCCGCCGATTACCAGGGAGGCGAAGGTCAACGTCCGATCCGCCAGGTTCCCGATGGTATTGGGAAGGTGGTAGCGGCGAATGCGCGGGCTGACCACGGTGTCGCCGCCCTGGTGAAACAGAATCAACGCGCCCAATTGCTCCGCCGCCTGCCAGAAGGGGAGGAATTCCGGTTCGTCCAGCATCCTGCCATTGACCTGATCGTTGATCACGGCGCCCTTGAAATCCAGCTGGACCACTACCCGATCCAGTTCTGCTACGGCGGCAGCGACGTCCTGCATGGGCAGGGTCGCCAAGCCGGCGAAACGGTCCGGCCAGGAGCGGGTCATTTGCCCGATCTCGTCGTTGGTTTCACGGGACGTGGCAACTGCCACGGCAGTGTCCAGATGGTAGTTGTAAAGCCCGGCAAACGGAGAGATTACGTGTACGTCCACGCCCAGCGAGTCCATGTCTGCCAGACGCTGCTCCGGAGTCCAACTGGATTTGGGAGGGAGTTGGCCCCTCTCCTGGCCCGATACCAGCAGCTCCTGCCCCCGGCCGTCGCTTTCCCGCCGCAATTCGTGCCAGCTTCCGCCGTCGCTGGTGCCGCGCCAGAAGCACTGCGGGGTGATATGGGCGTGGATGTCAATTGATCGCATTCCGGGTCTCCAGTCTTGGTGTCGGATTCCCCTGAGTCAGACCGTCCGGTGTTGCTACCAGGACTTCAGGACGGGCAACACCTCTTCGGCGAAGAGCTTCAGGCCCCGTTCCGCGATGTGGAACGGCGTACCGCCAAAGCGGAAGGCGACGTTCAACTCGAAATCGCCCAGCAGCGCCCGGCGTTCTTCAAGCCCCCTGAGAATACGGTCCGGAGTACCCCAGCTGGCCGCCCTCATGAACCTTCCACTGCGCCTTCGAGGCCAGCGGAACGCGCAATCTCCGCCTTTTGTTGGTAGGCGTCGTAACCCTTCACCGACCCGAAATGATCCCCGAGAAATTCATAGTGGTAAAAATTGCTCTCGACGAATTTGCCTTGATATTGGCGCGCTTCTGCCTCACACTGGGCATTGTCAGGGCCGCAGATGACGAATTCCGAGAGCATGATGGCTGGCGGCTCCGTGCCGTGAAACTCGCGATGCAAGGCTCGGCCACGTTCGATCCCCGGCATCCGCATCTCCCAGGGGCGGTCGGCGAACATGATGATGTGTGCGCCCAGCTTGGCCGCCGAAAGGACCGATTCTTCACTGGCGGCGACCGCGTAGATACGGCCGTCGAAGGAGTGCTGCGGCCGGGGCCGGATTTCCGTGCGGGGTTGCTGGTAGAAAGTCCCGGTGCCCTCTATGAACCCTGTTTTCAGGGCCTCGACTATCATCGGCGCCGCTTCGTCGAAACGTTCTCGCGACTCATCCATGCTGATGCCGAATACTTCGAATTCGCGCCGGGCCAGACCGCGCCCGAACCCCAGCCGCAAGCGGCCATTGCTCAACAGGTCGAGGACGGCGGCATTTTCCGCCACTCGCAACGGGTCATGCCAGGGCAGGATCACGGCAGCTGTCCCCACGTCGATGTTCGGATGCTTCGCCGCAATGTGGGTCATCAACTGGATATTGTCCGGTACGAAGGAATAATCGTTGAAATGATGTTCCGCAGACCACAGGCAATCGAAGCCGGCATCGGCGGCGATTTCAGCGAGGCGCAGCTCCTCCTCCCACATCTGGCCGTCCGAGCCTTCTTCCCAGCCGTAACTCGAGAAGATCATCATCATTCCGACATCCATTGGTACGCTCCTGCCGATACTGTCAGGTTCCCTACTTTCGTTCAACACCAGATCCTAAACGTCCGCGCCGCGGCAGACAAGAAGAAAGACCGGCTCAGCAGGGGTTCTCGATTTTCCAAGGAATCCCCTCTCCCTTGACGGGGAAGGGTAGGGTGAGGGTGAAAATGTAAGGAAGGGAACGATCCTACGGGGCCGGCCATACCCCTCGCCCCAGCCCTCAAGGGGATAGGGAGAGCCGTCCCCGACGACGCGGCAGCCGTGGTTGAACCGGCCCCCCCAGTGCTACCAGGGCACCAACCATCCCCACCTCACCAAGCTGCTGAGCGCGCGGGAGGGTATTGACCTGAGCCGTCCGCAAGTACGCTCGCTCCCTGACCCTACCGGCCAATCGTTCACACGAACCACGCCGTCAGACCACTAGCCCAACCGGTCGCTAATCGATCAGACTGACCGATTCGCTTTCCATTTGAACCGACAGAATCCCTAGACAACGACAATCCACAGCTACCGGCCCAAGGCGCGTCATCTTGGCCTCGTCGCTGGCGGCGCTGAGCGCCGTATTTGGGAAGCGCGCGCGACAGACCTAGCCTTGGCTGACGTCTTCGCCAGAGTCCACTCGGAAACCCAGGCCCACTTTGACCTGGTACCAGTTGGCGCGATCACCATCGATGGTGCCGCGGATTTCCCGCACTTCGAACCAGTCGAGGTTGCGGATGGTTTGGGCAGCCCGGGCGATGGCGCCGTCAATGGCCTGTTGTACGCCCTCGCTGGAAGATCCTACCAGCTCGACTATCTTGTAAGTGCTGCCAGTTGTCATGTTTCGCTCCATTAGCTGCTGCTAGCTTCTGCGGATCGTAGCTCTTGTTCTCTTAACCGCAGCGCCCAAGTATAATATGCACCCCGTCGCGATAGCGCAATAGGGATCAGCCCCTGCGGCAGGGTCTTTCGGTTTTCTAAAAAAGCGGCTAATCTGTTGTCATGGAGACTAACGAATTAGCCCGCAGCCTGCCCGCCGCCTTGGGCGCCGTCCCCGACCCACGCTCGCCCCAGGGCAAGCGACATCCGTTGCCCGCCATCCTGACCTTGGCCGTCTGCGCCATGCTCTCCGGCGCCCGCAGCCTTTACGCCATCTGCCAGTGGGGGCGCCAACAGGACCCGGACGCAGTGTCAGCCCTGGGCTTCACTCGACCCACGACCCCGGCGGTGAGCACGTTGCACGCCGTGTTCTGCCAGTTGGACACCGACGCCTTTGAGGCGGCGCTGGCCCAGTGGACCCGGCAGTGGCTGGCCGCCACTGGGGAAAGGGTGGCCATTGCGGTGGACGGCAAGGCGCTGCGCGGGATACACGGGGAGGAACTGCCCGGCGTGCGGCTGGTGGCGGGTTATGCCCATGGCGTCTCGGCCTGGTAGCGGGGCAAAAGGGGGGGTCGGGCCAGGTCAGGGGGAGCTGACGGCGGCCCGGGAGTTGACGGCAACGCTGCTGCCGGTGGCGGGCAATCTGGTGACCGGGGACGCGCTGTACTGCCAGCGGGATTATTGCCAGCAGATCAGGGACGCCGGCGGCGACTACCTGGTCATCGTGAAGCGGAACCAGCGGGAACTTTACGACGACATCGCGCTGGCCTTCGCCGCGCCGGTGCGGGGCGGACAGTACCGGAAGGCGCGGACCCGGAACCGGCATGGCGACCGCTGGGAAATCCGTGAATTGTCAGCTACCGACGCGCTCAACGACTACCTGGACTGGCCCGACGTGGGGCAGGTGTGCCGCATCACGCGACGCGCCCTGGGCCGCGGCCAGACCGCCACTGAGTCGCGCTACGCCATCACCAGTCTGGACGGAAAGGTGGGGCCAAAGGCGATGCTCAGACATATACGGGGGCATTGGGAAATTGAGAACCGTCTGCACTACGTGCGGGATGTAACCCTGGGGGAAGACGCCAGTAGGGTACGGAAAGGGGCCGCGCCCCAGGTGATGGCGATAGTGCGCAACATCGTGCTGAGCGTGCTGCGTCATGCCGGGGAAAGCAACATCGCGGCGGCCTTGCGGCGCATCGGCTGGACCCCGGGGCAATCCCTGCGCATCCTCGGTTTAGACAACCCTTGAAAACCGAAAGACCCTGGCCCCTGCGTGGGGTCTCTCGATTCTCTCGCGCCATCACCCATCAAGAGAGAGGGGATTCCTCGGAAAATGAAAAGACCCTGGCGCTTGCGCGCATCATAGCTTACCCCTAAATCAGCGTAATTCAACTATCCCGATTCGAGAGCAGTTACCTATGAAACGCAGCGAAGCGCGAATCCTGACTACCCACACTGGCAGCCTTCCCCGCCCCGAAGGGCTGGTGGCGATGCTGGGCGCGTTGTCGCGGGGTGAGCAGGTGGATGAGGCGGCGCTGGACGCCGCGGCCCGCGAGGCTACTGCCGGGGTTTTCGCGGCGCAGGCGGCGGCCGGGGTCGACGTCATCAACAACGGAGAGCAATCACGCATCAGCTTTTCGACGTACGTTACCCAGCGGATGTCCGGCTTCGGCGGCGCCTGGACCCGGCGCGGCCACCGTGACCAGAACGAATTTCCCACGCTGGCGCGTCCGCGCGTGGTGCAGTTGATGCGCGACGTACCCACCTGCGTTGGCCCGCTGGCCTACGAACGTCTGGACCTGGTTGAGCGGGAATGTAGGCAGTTGCTTGATGTCGTCGCTGCTGCCGACGGCGAACCGCAAGAACTGTTTATGACCGCTGCGTCGCCCGGCATCGTCGCCCTGACCCTGGGCAACCGCTACTACGACAGCCACGAAGATTACGTATTCGCTTTAGCCGAGGAACTGAGGAAGGAATACGAGATAATCGTCGCGCACGGCCTGACGTTGCAATTGGACTGCCCCGACCTGGCGATGGAGCGGCACGTGTCGTTTCAGGACGAACCGCTATCGGACTTTCGGGACCTGGTGGACCTGCATATCCGGGCCATCAACCACGCCTTGACCAACATCCCGCGCGACCGGGTGCGTCTGCACGTCTGCTGGGGCAACAGCGAGGGCCCGCACCATTATGATGTGCCGCTGGAGGACATCCTCGACCTCCTCTATGGGGCCAACGTTGGAGCGCTGGTGATGGAAATGGCTAACCCGCGCCACGCCCACGAGCATCGCGTATACGCCGACCACCCGCTTCCCGACGGGATGCTGTTGATCGCCGGGGTCATAGACACCAAGACCAACTACGTGGAACATCCCCGATTGGTGGCTGACCGGTTGCATCAGGCGGTGGCCGCCGCCGGAGGCGACCCCACGCGCGTGCTGGCCGGCACCGATTGCGGCTTCGACACCTCCGCCGGCTCCAACCGGGTGGACGAGGGCATAGTCTGGTTGAAGCTGCGGGCTATGCGGGAAGGCGCAGATCTAGCCAGCCGGGAACTGTTCTAACCAACCCGGGGCCGTATATGGTAGTCCGAGTCGGATAGCGCTGAAATTGGCCGCAGCATTGGTGAACTGCGTAGGGAGCAGTCGCGCTGCTCGCCCCGGGCCTGACGCCCCCCATGCAGTGGGGCCTCCGCCAGCAGGCCCTGCAATCCGCAGGGTCAAATAAGTGGTAAGCCGGTCAACACCGGTCTGAGTTCGTACCCGGTAGTAACGCTCGCCGAAGCACGCAAGGTCGCTTTGGAAAACCGCAGAGCCGTGGCAAATGGCATTGACCCGCGGGTTCGGGACGAAGATAGCATACCGTTGTTCGAAGAATCGGTGGAGCAAGTGATTGCCATACATATCTGGCGGTCCAGCTTGGACGTGTACGCTATGCCACGACTCGGGCGCAAGCCCGTTTCGGAGCTCAGCACCGCTGACGTTATGGCCGGCCTGCTGCCGATTTGGGCTACCAAGGCCGAGACAGCCCGGAGACTTAAACACCGGATCAGCGCTGTTATGCGGTGGGCAATTGCTCAGGGCTATCGCCAGGACAATCCCGCTGGTGAAGCGATAAGTGCGACTCTGCCCAAGGCTGGCAAAGTGAAACAACATCAGCGCGCCCTACCGTTTGGAGTGGTTGGCTCAGCAGTCAGCGCAGTAAGGTAGACCGATGCTTGGCCGGCAACAAAATTAGCGTTTGAGGTTCTGATACTGACCGCTACCCGATCCGGTGAAGTGCGAAATGCGAGATGGGAGGAGATCGACGAGCAATCGTTGACGTGGACGGTACCGCGCGAACGCATGAAAAGCGGTAGAGAGCACAGCGTCCCATTGTCGAGCGCTGCTCTAGTACCGTTTCAATCTGGTTTTGTAGGGTAGACATGTTGGAGCTTACGGCGAGCGTCTTGGGTGGTAAACCGCCAGTCTATGATGGCGGCGGCCTCATTGCGCTCGCGTTCGAGCGCCGCAACCTCTCGCCGCAGCTCCGCCTCAGCGCTGATGCGGCGGTTCAGACACCCTCTGCTGAAGACGCTCAACTCGATCTCAGCCATGTTCAGCCAGCTGCCATGCGTGGGGGTGTAATGAAACTCCAGCCGTTGCGCGATGCGCCGGGCTTCGCACGGCTCAAATACTTCGTAAAGCGAGCCGAGCTGGTGGGTGTTGAGGTTGTCCATCACCAGCCTGACCACCTCGACATCAGGGTAGGCCTCGTCCACCAGCCACCGCATCTGGTGCGCGAAGTCCACGGCAGTGCGGCGCTCGGTCACCGCCACATATCTCCAGCCACCCTTCGGCTCACAGATCATGAACAGGTTCCGGGTCCCGTTCCGCTGGTACTCAGTGTCATAGCGTGCCACCCGTCCGGGGGCAGCCGCCAGGGGCGGCCGCACCTCCCCGGTCAATTGCCGGGAGGTCTCGTCGAAACACACTACCGGACGCTCCGGGTTGTACTCCTGGTGGTACAAGTCCAGCACGTCCTCCATCCGCGCCACGAACTCCCCGCTCACCTTGGGGATACACCACTCCTTCTTCTTCCACGGCTTGAGTTCGTTTTTTTGAGTAGCTGGCGCACCGTCTCCAGGGAGATGCTCTCGGCAAACTCCAACTCTACCACCTGGTCGGCCAACAACTGGAGTGTCCAATGCGTGTGACCTTCGGGCGCTGCGCTGCACGCAAAGGCGATCAGGTGCGCTTCCTGCCGGCCGTCCAGCTTGCGCTCCCGGCCCGGCCACGGTCGGTCATTGATGGCGGCCTCAAGTCCTTCCTCCACGTACCGCTTCCGCGCTCTGGCGACCGTGGCGGCGTTGATCAAAAGCACACCGGCTAGCTCACGGTCCCGAAGTCCTTGGTCAGCTTTGAGCAGCGACAGCGCCCGCTTCACGGTGCGCACTGACGCCTTGCCTCGCTGGGAAACCGCATTGAGACGGGAACGTTCGGCCTCGGTCAGCGCGACTTTATACTTGATGGCAGCCATGGCTGGGCACCTCCTCACACAAAGATCGTGCCCCAGTATGGCTGCCTTCTAATATTATTACAAATCTATCTGGGAACGGTACTAGTACCGTTTCAATCTGGTTTTGTAGGGTAGATATGCTGGAGCTTGCTGCGAGCGTCCTGGGTGGAGAACCGCCAGTCTATGATGGCGGCGGCCTCATTGCGCTCGCGTTCGAGCGCCGCAACCTCTCGCCGCAGCTCCGGCTCAGCGCTGATGCGGCGGTTCAGACACCCTCTGCTGAAGACGCTCAACTCGATCTCAGCCATGTTCAGCCAGCTGCCATGCGTAGGAGTGTAATGAAACTCGAGGCGTTGCGCGATGCGCCGAGCTTCGCCGGGCTCAAATGCTTCGTAGAGCGAGCCGAGCTGGTGGGTGTTGAGGTTGTCCATCACCAGCCTGACCACCTCGGCATCAGGGTAGGCCTCGTCCACCAACCACCGCATCCGGTGCGCGAAGTCCACGGCAGTGCGGCGCTCGGTCACCGCCACATGTCTCCATCCACCCTTCGGCTCACAGATCATGAACCGGTTCCGGGTTCCGTTTCGCTGGTACTCGGTGTCATAGCGTGCCACCCGTCCCGGGGCAGCCGCCAGGGGCGGCCGCACCTCCCCGGTCAATTGCCGGGAGGTCTCGTCGAAACACACTACCGGACGCTCCGGATGGTACGCCTGGTGGTACAAGTCCAGCACATCCTCCCCCCGCGCCACGAACTCCCCACTCACCCTGGGGATACACCACTCTTTTTTCTTCCAAGGTTTGAGTTCGTTTTTTTGAGTAGCTGGCGCACCGTCTCCAGGGAGATGCTCTCGGCAAACTCCAACTCCACCACCTTGCCCGCCAGCAACTGGAGCGTCCAGTGCGTGTGTCCGGCGGGGGCTGCGCTGCACGCGAAGGCGATCAAGTGCGCTTCCTGCTTGCCGTCCAGCTTGCGCTCCCGGCCCGGCCGTGGTCGGTCATTGATGGCGGTCTCAAGTCCTTCCTCCACGTACCGCTTCCGCGTTCTGGCAACGGTAGCGGGGTTGATCAAAAGCACACCGGCTAGCTCACGGTCCCGAAGTCCTTCGTCAGCTTTGAGCAACGCGAGCGCCCGCTTCACGGTGCGGACTGACGGCTTGCCCCGGTGGGAAACCGCATTGAGACGGGAACGTTCGGCCTCGGTCAGCGCGACTTTATACTTGATGGCAGCCATGGCTGGGCACCTCCTCGCAGAAAGATCGTGCCCCAGTATGGCTGCTTTCTCATATTCTTACAAATCTATCTGGGAACGGTACTAAACTAAAGCCAAGGTGAAACCTACATGGGGATTAGGTAAAACTGGAAGCAGATGGGATAGTCTGGAAGGAAAGCAGAGTGGTGTTGGTGTTGGGTATGAGAGAGCTGCAGAGGTTCCTGGAACGATGGCAACCGGATGCCGGTGATCTGCGGCGGCGAATGTACTGGGCGCCGACACCCCGGGAGCGGGAACGATGGTATGCGCTATGGCTATTGGTCCAAGGCGGGACTGCGGTGGCGGTGGCCGCGGCGCTGGGACGGGATGCCCAGACCATTGGCCGGTGGGTTGCCGTCTTCGGCGAGGGCGGTCCGGGGCGATGGCCTTTGAGCAGTCGGGGGTTCCCCCCCGCGATCGACGGAGCGCAGCAGACCGAACTGAAGGCAGTGGTGCAGGAGTTTCCGGCAAAGGCTGGCCTCGACTTGGCCAATTGGAACTGGAAGGTGGTGCGCAGATTTGTGCAGGAACGTTTCGAGGTCTCCCTGAGCCGCAGCAGTTGCCTGAATTACCTGCACCGCTTGGGATTTGTGCTGAAACGGCCCAGGAAGCGACTACTCAAAGCCGACGCCGCCCAGCGGGAGACCTGCGTGGCGGAGTATGCCGCCCTGGTGGACGAGGCGCAGCAGGCGGGAGCCCAGGTTTTCTTCGTCGACGAGGCCCACTTCCGGGCGGATGCTGACCTGCGGGGCAAATGGGCGCTCCAAGGAGAGCCAGCCCTGGTGGACTCGACCAGCCCGCGCTGGGGCGAAAAGGCTAGCTATTATTCGGCGGTGTGCCTGGAAACCGGCGAGGTGGAATGGATGGAACCGGAGGGCAACAGCAACTCTGCAACCTCCGCCGCTTTCCTGCGGCAACTGCGGGAGCAGCACACGGGACCGCTGACGGTGATTTGGGATAATTCCCCGGCGCATCGCGGTGATGTCCTGCGGGCCTACCTGGCAACTCCTGGATTGCGCCTGCGCCTGGTGAACCTGCCGGGCTACAGCCCAGACTTCAATGCTGCTGAGGCGGTCTGGAACTGGGTGCGCCAGGAGGTGACCGCCAACCTGTGCCTGGGCGCCAAGTCCGCAGTGCCGGAGAAGGTGAATAATTTCTTTACCCAACTGGCTGGCCGGCAAGCAGAGGTCAAACAGCGCTGCCGGACCGTGCTCCAAACCCGCGCCGAAGGACTGCTGGGCAAGGCGCATGCCGACCCTCGTCGCCCTACAAATGTAGATCCCACCTTGGTATCAGTTTAGTATTACAACGACGGTTCATGGAGGGAGGCGGGAGGTGTTACGGCCGAGGGCAGCGCGGCGTTTCTGGTGAGAGCAGCTGGCCCGTTCGTTGCGCTCCTGGACATCTGTCAGCCATAGCAGCAGTTCTTCCGGGCCGAACCGCTCTTTGGGCAGGAGCTCACGCACCACTCGGTAGACCTGGGGCCTGGTGATCAGGGGCATCTTTTTCCCCCCAATCCTGTTGCAGGGTCAACAGGAACGCCCCGGCCAGCAGGCACATGGCGATGTGGTGATGCCAACCCGCCCAGGTGCGGGTCTCGTATTCCTCCAGGCCCACGTCGCTCTGCTCGGTCTCGAACTCGGTCTCGAACTCGGTTTCAATGCGCCAGCGGGAGCCGCCCACATAGGCCCAGGTCTCCAGAGATGCCTCTGGGGGTGCGTTGGACAGGTAGTAGCGGGGCTCGCTGCCGTCCCGGTTCTGGCGATAAACCGCCCACAGGACCTCACCAGGCTTCCGCCGCCTGGTCACCCGCACCCGTTGGGCGCTGAACCGATAGACACGCGGCCCCTGGCTTCCCTGATCTATCGTGATCTCCCGCCATGCAGCTGCCGGCAACGCCTGACTGCGCTCTGCCATGGTCTGCCGCTCCGCACCCAGCGGTCTGGGTTTGCGGGGACGCCCGTTACCCTGGTAAGGCGGATCGGTCCAGGTCGGTTCCAACGGCCCGACCGTCATATCCGGCCGCACGTCCAAGACGTACCGCATTCCCGTTGCCGCCAGTCCCTCCCGCAACGCGGGAGACATCCCGCAGGCTGAATCTCCGGCCACCCACTGGGCCTTGAGGTATCCTCCGGCCTGGGCTTCCTCCACCATCTCCCAGGCCAACTCCGTCTTGCTGCGGTACCCCCGTCGGTGCGCTGGCGCCCCCGCCGCCACGCCGCGGTCCCCGTCCCCAGTCCACTCCTGGGGCAGCTACAGCCGCTTGTCCACCAGCGCTCTGCCCTGGGGTCCCACGTGCGCCAGAAACACCCCAGCCTGGCAGCTGGCGATCTGGCCCAACGCCCCGCAGTACTGCCTGGCCACTCCCACCGACTGCACCCCCTGCTTGGGAAAATCGCTGCCATCCAGCACCCACACCCCCTGGGGATCATCCAATCGCGAACCCAGATACTCCTGCAACCGGTCTATGACTGCGTCGTCGTCCCAAGGAGACTCGGCGAGAAACCGCTGTAACGCCCGTGGCGACGCCGGAACCGTTTCCGACAAATTCTCGGCGTTGCGCCGCTCTTCCGATTGCACCAGCAAGGCCTGTAGATAATGGCGGCTGTGCTCCCGGGCCTCCCTACGACCAAAGTCTGGCGCAAAGTAGTCGTGAAAACCCTGGAAGGCTTCGGACACCCGTTCCAACGCCACCGCATCCATCACCCGGCCCCACCTCCCGCTGCCTTCGTTATCTTGCCGATTATCCTACCATACCAACCGTCGTTGTAATACTAGGCTCTTCGCAGTATCTGTGTTGGGTGTCAAGCCTTTTTGCGGGTTTGGAGGTGGGATGGTTCTAGCCGTGTTGTTCTACACCGGGGGTTTGTACCCAGGGGGTTCCCCGGCGGGCTATTGCGTTCAGTTGCAGCAGCTGGCGCATCACCGCCACCAGCGCCACTTTGCCGGCTTTGCCGCAGCCGCCGGTAGAAATCAGGCAAGCTCCCCGTGCCGCGTATCGCCGACATTGCCGCCAGGTACAAAGCCCGACGCACCACGCCGCGACCGCTCCGGATGCAGCGCTGGCCCGGCTTCCGGCACTGGCCCGCGGCAGGGCGCCAGTCCCACCAGGGCCGTCAGCGCCTGCCCGTCGTATTGCCCCAGTTCGGGCAGCTCGGCGACCAACGTGGCAGCGGTCAGCAGCCCTACGCCCGGCACGCTGCGATACCAGACGGCGCGTTCGGCCAGGGATTCGCTGCTCTGCAACGCCGCCTGGTACTCCGCATCCAGCCGCGTAATCTCCTCGTTCAGCCAGTCGGTGTGGCGCGCGGTGGAAGCCCGGGCCTTGGGCGCGACGCCCTGGTCGCGCCGGTTCAGCTCCGGCACGCGCTGTGCCACCAGCTGCTGCCGCCGCAAATCCCGCAGTTCCTCCCGTTCCGGCTCCGGCGGGTCCGACGGTTCAAACACCTGGCCGTAAGGCGACCGCGCCTGGGCGTCCAGCGGGTCCGTCTGCGCCGCCTGACCAGCGGGCCGGGTGAAATCCCGCACCCGGTTGGGGTGCGCCAGATGCACCGCCAGCCCGACGTCGCGCAACCCGCTGACCAACCGGCGTTCATAGCCGCCGGTGGGTTCACACACCACCGGCGCGATCCCCGACGTCTCCAACCATTGCACCAGGTCGGCGATGCCCTCCGGGGTGTTGGCAAAGCGACGCGCCGGACCCGCCGAACCGACACGTCCAGGCTGGCTTTGCTGACGTCAATGCCCGCCACTACGCTGCCTGCCACTGCGCTGCCTGCCATCGTCTTCATCTGTGGTCTCCCGGTTTGGTCTCCCTGCTGTGATGATGCCGTAGGTGATAATGCCGTTGTCCTCCACACTGGCTAATGCAGGCTCAGGCCCGTGTATCGGTTCGGAGCGACCGGCGGCGGGAGGGGTGTCTTACTGCGAGTCGATGCAGCCCAGGCCTCAGGCCCAGCTCACCCAATGACAGACGACGCGCCCCTCGCGCCCGCCTCACAGATTGGCCCATCTGCGAGGCATACACAACATACAAATGACAGATTAACGCTATGCGCCTCGCAATGACAGATTAACGCTATGCTCCTGGCAGGCGATGGCGGTGATGCTATGGGAACTGGCGCGGCGCAAGTGGTCGGCGGCGTTGGCGTGGTCATTTTCGGCGATGGCGTTGCGGGCGCGCTGGAGGTATTGATGGCTGGTGGATTGGTGGTGGCTGATGGTTCCGATTGAGATTCTCCGATGGTTTGGATTTTGGGAATGTGGGCGAGGGGTTTCAGGTCTTGGTCGGCGATACGGCCAGGGGATGCAGATTATGTCTTAGCCCCAATCCACCGACAAGATAAGTGTGGCGGCGGGTTGAATGGGTAAGAAAGTGCTCCTGTGCATCTGGGATAATGGTTTTCGAGACAGAAAAACAACCCGAAACCAGGAGCGCCCAATAGATGCTACCACGCAAGATGCTACCACGCAGTTACCCCGACGGCATCCACATCGCCTTCGACGACCACCGCCTGGTCAACAATGCCGGGCTGATCCTTCCGGTGACCCTGGCCCAGCGCCTGGGTCTGCCCCAACTGGTCCAGCAGCGCCTCGACCTGGGCGACGCGCCGGGTCGGGCGAACCCGGTCGACCAGATGATGACCCTGGTGGCGTCTGCGCTGGCGGGCGGCGACTGCATTGACGACGCCGACGTGTTGCGCACCGGCCGGACGGCCGGCGCCATCGGCTGCGTAGTCAAGGCGCCATCCACCCTGGGAACCTTCCTGCGCAGCTTCCGGTGGGGCCACGTCCGCCAGTTGGATCGGGTCAGCCGGGAGCTGCTGGCCCGGGCCTGGGCGGCTGGGGCCGGACCCGGCGACGGGCCGTTGACCATCGACCTGGACTCCACCAGCTGCGAAACCTATGGTCTGGCCAAAGAAGGGGCACTCCACCACGGCTACACCGGCCAGCGAGGCTATCACCCGCTGCTGGCCCGGGCCCGGACTACTGGGGCCGGCACCGGCGACGTGCTGATGGCTCGGCTGCGCGAGGGCCGCGCCAACACCGCTCGGGGCGCCGTCCACTTCCGGCGTGAGACGGTGGGACGGGTGCGCTGCGGCGGGGCCAGGGGACAACTCACGGTGCGCGCCGACCGCGGCTGCTATGCCCACGCTCTGGTCGCGGTCTACCGCGCAATGGAGGTCCGCTACTCCATCACCATCCGCCAGCACCAAAGCCTGCGCAATATCATCGAGGCGATACCGTAGGCGGACTGGAGGCCGATTCCTTACTGGATGGACGGTGCCGCCGCTGTGGCGGAGACCAGCTACATCCCCTTCCGGAGTGAGCCCAACGCCGCGCCGGTGCGGCTCATCGTCCGGCGGGTGCAGCCAACGTCCGGTTCCCAGTTGGCCCTCTTCGCCACTTACAGCTATCACGGCTGCATCACCGACCGGGACGGGGCAACCCTGGAACTGGAGGCCGACCATCGCCGCCACGCCGAGATCGAGAACGCCATCCGAGACCTCAAGTACGGCGTCGGACTCAACCATCTCCCCTCAGGCCGCTTCGCCGCCAACGCCGCCTGGCTGGCGGTGCAGGTGATCGCCCACAACCTCGCCCGCTGGACCGCGCGCATCGGCCTGGGCGAGCCGGTGGTGACCACCAAGACCCTGCGACGCCGCTTCTTCTCGATGCCCGGACGGCTCACCCGCTCGGCGCGCCGCCTCACTTTGCATCTGCCCCAGCGCTGGCCTTGGGAAAACCAGTTCAGTCGCGCCCTGGCTCGATTGCGAGCCCTGCCACTCCCAGCCTGACGGCGGCAACCAGCCCGCCGACCCGCCATCCGGCCAACTGAACATCGTCGCCAACTCGCGCCAACTCGCGCCAACTCGGTCCGCCAGGGGCGCTTCCTGCTTACCGCCTGTCGAATTCCGCCCGCCATGGCCGCACGGCCGCCATCATCGTGTCTGTGTGCCAACCTCACGCCGCCCTCATCCCCACCTATTGGGATCTGGCTGGGCCCGTTCGCCCTCCCTTACCCATCATACCTGGTGTCAACGACACGGACGTCTCGCTTCGGTGGATTCGGGCTAAGGAGTTTCGTATCGTGGACATTAGATCCGACCACCACCACGTTCAGGGGCCCGCCGGCTGCGTCCACCAGGATGCTCTTCTTGCTCCCAGCTTTGCCCCGGTCGGTGGGGTTGCGTCCAATAGCCCCCCCAACCGGGCTTTACCCGTGGAGCAATCGGCGGACTGCCATTCCCAGTCCACCCCGCCCAACTCCTGGCATTCCTCGATTAGGGCAGCCCAGATGCCCGCCAGCACCCCACACCCCACCCAGCGTTGGAAGGTCCGTTGGAAGGTCCGTTGGAAGGTCCGTTGGAAGGTCCGGTGGATGGTGCTGTCATCCCCCAGCTCCCTGGGCCAGTGGTTCCACTGGCAGCCGCTGCGCATCCGAAAGATAATGCCTTCCAGCATCTTCCGCTGGTCCGTCCGTTTGCGCCCTCTGGCTTTGGGTGGGTCAAGCTGCAATATCACCGGTTCGATTCGCGCCCAAAGGTCGTCCGGAACATCCCAAATAGCAGGTAACGGTTTCCCTTCCACCACCATTCACCTCCACCCATCTCCTGGAATAATCCTGGCGACAATCCTCTCCCATTAACTACAATTTGGAACCCCAATTTGAGATAGTTACTAAGAGGGTGTATGACAATGTGCCAAACGTGTACGGGCGGTTCTTGGGGTGATAATTGGGATGATAGTTAGGCTGGGAGCATGAGTAGAAAACCTTATCCCAGTGATTTGACCGACTGACGCCCACCGACTGACGCCCAGTGGGAGGAATTGGCTCCCCTGCCGCCGCCCGACACCACCAGAGGCCATCCCAGAACCACGGACCGGCGGGAGGTGGTCAACGGCATTCTCTACGTGCTGCGCGGCGGCATACCCTGGCGGCTGATGCCCCATGATCAGCCACCCTGGGGCACGGTCTGGTGGTACTTCCGCAAATGGCGGGATGACGGGACTTGGGAGCGGGTAGAAGAGGCCTTGCGGGCCAAGGTTCGGGAAGCAGCAGGCCGAGAAGCCACACCCAGCGCGGCCATCATCGACAGCCAGTCGGTGCAGACCACTAAAAAAGGGGGCCACGCGGCTATGACGCGGGTAAAAGAGTAGCCGGACGCAAGCAACATATCGTAGTGGACACCCCCGTATCAAGTACGGGGCCGGCTATGGGATTGCTGCTGGCCGTGGTGGTTCATGCCGCCAGCATTCAGAGCTGGCCCCATGCCACGACACGGGGGTCGGGACGGCGCCAGGCTGGTGTTGGCCAAACTGTTGGGTCGGTTTCCCAGATTGCGGGTGATCTGGGCCGATGCCGGTTACGCGGGCCGACTGGTGGCCTGGGCTTGCGCCACGGGCGGTTGGCTGCTGACCGTGGTGCGCGGAAACCGGATAGACACCGCTTTGAGGTGTTGCCCGGTCGGTGGGTGGTGGAGCGTATGCTGGCATGGCTCAGTCGATGCCGACGGATCAGCAAAGAATATGAGGAGCGCACCGACAGCAGCGAAGCCTGGGTGCATATCGCCATGGTCCACCTGATGCTCAAACGGCTCCACCCCGCTTTAACCTATTTGTCACACACCCTCTAATGGTCTATTCGGCGTAGGCTGTCGGCTCTTTATATTTGGAACTCCCAGCGAAAAGTTCGCAATGCAGTCCCTTCAGGCCCACCATTTCCACGAATTCAGATGCGTTCGCGCCGCCGTTACGGTTGTCGCTGCCGCTGCCAGCCGTATTTAGAAAGCCCGTGCCGAATCGCCAACTGATGGGCGACCAGATCAGCTGACTGGAGTGCTTTCCAGATCAGCACGTTGCGCCCGTCAGCCTGTCCGTGCTACCATCCTCGTGTACCTGCTAGGTTCCCTTTGGGCGGTTAGCTCAGTTGGTTAGAGTACTTGCTCGACACGCAAGAGGTCAGTGGTTCGAGTCCACTACCGCCCACCATTTCGGGCCTAAGCGTACTGAATTCATAACTCTGCCCGTATGGGGGACCACAACGGTGGCCAGTCTCGCTTGGCGGCGACAATGACCCTCTTGCGGCGAGCAACACAAGAAACGGTGCGACAGTTGGGATTCAATGTCCCAACAGCAGTTATGGCTATCCTCTGTATAGGGCTATCCTCTGTATAGGGTTTACGATTGCGATTGTCGCTACCTGCTCTGCTTCAGAAGCTTCTGATCCTAAAACTGAATCTGTCGCAGGATTCTTACTCTGGTTACTTAAATCCTTGGCGTGGATTGGGGCTTGGATAGTTGTATTTGTAACGCTTCTGGTATGGAACATCGTCAAGGTAGCCCGGCGAGGGAAGGTTATAAGTGAGAAACTAAGAATGGCCGCTGATAGTGCAATTTGGAGGGACGAACAGATGAAGTTGTTCCTCCGTAACTCCCTCAAAAATCCGTGCTACGGAGTCGCCAAGTGCTATGCGTTTGGATCCGTGGTCGGACGATATTCAATGCGTGACGTCGACATTGTTGTTCAATTCGATTCTTCAAAGCAAGGGTGAGTGCGAATTTGCCGTGATAGGCTGAGGAACATAGAAAGCAGCTTCCAAGAATTTCACGGTCTGAAGCTCCACTTGCAAACATTTCTTTCCGATGAGGACGATGCCCTTGATAAATTTCTGAACCGCGCAGGCGCGCACGAGCGCATAGTGTAGAGGTGGTTTCATAATGGGCAAGGCCTTACGACAGGAGCACATTGAATTCTTTACTGCTCGGATGAATCATTATGACCGAGTTATCAATTGGGAACCTATCGCGAGCCAGGACGAGTATCTGTTCAAGGTTACACGCACGTTATCTGGATCCAAGAGTGACGTGGTCGTCCATCTGACAGACGCCTACCGCTATGGCCGCGCAGAATTCTATGCTCGTCCGGGCCAGCTTCGAGCCGGTTCGTACGTAGTGATCGGTATGCCCCATGCAGATGCTGCCACCGAAGTGATTGAGACAGCGAAATTAGCGCACATAGGAATCGGCCACATCGGCAAATTCATGGGTGCTCTGAATCATAAGAACATCTGGGAGTATATCTCTCCGGATGAACGTCGACAGAAAGAAGCGGAACAACAGCGCAGACGAGCAGGGACGTAAGATCAGAACCTGTCGCCCTGATTCCCGCCCGCGTCGTTGCTTCTCCCCGCGCAAGTCTTCCTAGCGCTTGGTACGACTCTGGCGCAAGAGCCACGCGTGCGCTCTATTCTCTTAAGTTACGTCCTTCGGAAGGTTGCCGCATCTGGGAGATGAAGGGTATCTTGATCGCAAAGTGCCCACCCACTCAAAAGTTCGCATTCAGCCCCTTCAGGCCCACCATCTCCACCAGTTCAGTTGCGTTCCCGCCGCCGTTCCGGTTGCCGTTGCCGGACGGTGTTGGAAAGCCCGTACCGACGCGGTCGGGACGAACGGAAACGAGACCGCAATTGCTGCCTGGTTGACCCAGACGGCCGGCTTGGTGGCCGGCGCGGGCAGGCGGTCCGGACTGGTCCGGGAGCTCGGGTAATCGCTGCTGGCAGGTTGACATCCCTCGGCGATTGTGCGTATTCTTTGCGTTGCAGAATACCTTGTTATTGGTTGCCGTTTGGAACCACCTTGTCCAGGAATTCGCAACGAGATTTTTCGTAATGAGGGAGATATATGGTTAAGCAGGGTGTGATACCCGATGAGTTGACCAAGCCGTTCTGGGACGCCGCTAACGAAGAGCGGCTGGTGCTGCAGAACTGTAGCGCCTGTAGTCGGCTCCAGCACCCGCCAGCGGCAGTGTGCGCGCAGTGCGGTTCAGCGGACAACCTGGGGTGGAAGGAAACACCAGGCCGGGGCAAAATTTACAACTACGGAGTAGTTTACGACTGCCCAGTGGCCTCGCTGAAAGACGACCTGCCTTTCAACCTGGCAGTGATCCAGCTGGAAGAAGACCCGGGCATCCTGTTTTACTCTCACCTCCCCGGCACGCCGGTGGACGACGTACCGGTGGGCGCCGGCGTACAGGTAGTTTTCGAGGCCACCGCCAACGGACAGAAAGTACCCGAGTGGCAAGTGGTGAGTTAGAACCGTTTATCTTGCACACTCGAAGAGTTAGCAGTTAGGAGTTAACCATGACCACGCAGACGCAGATGGCTCCGGAATCTATGTATCGGTCCCGCGAGGGAATGGGGGTTTGGGAACACCGCAGCAAGGTAGCGGCGGTAGGCATCGGGCACTCTCCGACCTCCCGGCGCTGGGACGGTCGCCCCGAGACTTCGGTGGGCGCCAACAGCATTATGGCGCTGCGGGCCGCGATCGACGACGCCGGCGTCTCGCCCGACCAGGTTGATGGCCTGGTCATTGTCCCCGTTACCACCACCGGAGCGTATTGGCCGGCCGACACTCCCGTCCCCATGGATGTGGTCAACGCCTTCAATCCCACCGACGACCCGTTGGACGGCATCGGGCAGTTGAGCACCGACTGGCTCCTGAAGAATATGCCCGAACTGACCAACGTCAAGTTCACCATGTACGCGCCGGGTTGTATGTCGGCCGCCATCGTCGTGGCCGCCCAGGCGGTGGGCGCTGGCCTGGCGAGCACCTGCCTGGTGCTGAAGGGGTGGCACAACCTGGAAGGTCGCTACAACCACGGCGGCATCAGCGCGGCGGATGCGGTGCCCGGCAGTTTCGCCATCAGCCCGGGCCGAACCCTTTGGGGCGCGCCCGGCTGCTACGGAACCGCCTTGCAGTTTGCCGAATACTGCCGCAAATACGGCAAGAATCATGACATGATGGCCCCCTTTATGCAGAACTCCCGGCGGAACGGACTGCTGTTCCCCGAAGGTTACTGGGCCCAGCATCGCCCGGAGCAATTGCTGCCGGAGGACTACCTGGCCGCCCGGTGGATTGCGAAGCCAGCCAACCTGTTTGACAACGACATCCCGATTATGGCTTCCGCCGCTTACCTGTTTACGACTGCCGACCGGGCGCAGGATATGAAGCAGAAGCCAGTTTACATCCTCAATCACGCCTCCAGCCGGGGCACGGCGCGGAGCATCACACCCACGCTGGAAGAGGTGCAGGCCGAAACTGGCAGTACCGGGCGCAAAATCTACGAGGGCGCCGGCATCACTGCCGCTGACCTGTCCTTTGAGAATATGTACGACGGTTTCGCCGAGTTCCACCAGTTCCACGTTGAGGGCCTGGGCTACCGGGGTATGAAATTTGGCGACGCCCTGGACTTCTACCAGACGGACATTAGTATCGAGGGTCCCAACCCCATTTTGCCCAGCGGCGGCAACATCGGCAGTGGCCGCAGCCGCTTCTGGATGCACACCGACTGTATCCAGCAGATCCAGGGCCGGGCGGGAGCCAGGGCGCTGACCGGCGTGAAACCCGAAATCGGGGTTTCCGGCGGCCCCATGCCCATGGGTGGAAACTTCACCGTGTGGAGCGCTTCACCTGACTAGACCGGCGGCGCTGGCCTTTCCAGCAACTCCCGATCCTGACGAGGACTGCAGCCGACCCAGGTGGTCGGCTGTGTCCCGTCGCGGACGCAGACAATGACCCGTAAACCCGAACTACCCGCATCCACCCGCACACCCATATCTACCACCCGCACAAAGAGAGGAACTGAATTGGTGACACTGATCAGCTTTGACATTGACGGAACTCTGGAGGTGGGCGACCCGCCCGGAGTCCTGACCATGGATATGGTCAGAATGGTTCAGGAGAAGGGATTCCTGATTGGCAGTTGCTCCGACCGACCCATGAGCGGTCAGCAGGCGATCTGGGACCAGCACAACATACCAGTGGATTTCGTGGTGCCGAAGCATATGCTGTCGGATGTCAAAGCGAAGTTCGAGGCCGAAGAGTACTACCACATCGGCGACCGGGAAGACCTGGACAAGGGCTATGCCCTGGCAGCCGGCTTCAAGTTCCTGTGGCCCGACGAAGCCGCCGAACAGCTCCCCTTCCTCATCAACGGCAACGGCGAAGACGCGGACTCGGCCTGACCGCATAGGCAATTGCCCCGAAAGGCGTTGCCGGCGACAAAGAGCCGGCGATAACCGGAAAACCGCGATACGGTGTCAGCATGACTGATTCGTAGTGAAGTCATCCACCAGGTAGTTGCCTGGCGGCAGATGAAAAACGCTGTCCCGGGAGGCCGGCCCACATTGGCAATTACATACCTAACTACACAAGCGGTCATACGATTTCGATACGGCAACGCTCGGCGGCGTCACGTGCTTTGGACGACGCCAATTCTGCCATATCTCGGTTGGTGGTGTAGCCTTCCTTTCGGTTGAAGTCGCGCAGGCCGGATAGCGTCAATCGCGCACTCTTGTTGAGGTTACACGGCCCGCAGAGCAAGATGCGGTTGGTGATAACGTTCTCACCGCCATCCTTACGCGGCAGGTTGTGGTCTAACTGCATATAGCGGAGCGGCAAGGCAATGCCACACCCGGCGCAGATGATTGTATCTCGGTTGCTTTGTGCTTCCGCCAGAATCTCGCGCATTTCGGCGTGAGTGAGCGTTTCCCACTTTGCCTTGACTCGCGTAGGCCGTAACACCAAAGCCGGTATGTCCGGGTCATCATCCGTTTCGTCCGTCCTTATCGGCGGAGTCGTGGTGTAATTTATATCGCCCAAGGTAACAAGGCGAGTATCGGTAGTGGCATCGCTGGTGAGGCCAATACTTTCCAACCTCTCCTTCACCAAGTTATATGCGCCTTCCCAGATGTCCATTCCTATCCATTGCCGTCCAAGTCGTTCAGCGGCAATCGGCGTTGTGGCACAACCGCAGAACGGATCAAGAACCACATCGCCTTCGTCGGAACTAGCACGTATGATGCGCTCGTATAGCTCCAAAGGTTTTTGCGTCGGATAGCCTATGCGTTCTTTCGCCGCAGGTTGCAACATCGGTATCCGCCACACGTTACTCAAGGTACGGTCGGTCTTGGTTTGATACATCAAGTTGCCGTCTTCGTCACGAGCATTCACCATTCGCCCGTTCACCTTGCGGCGCACCAACTGACGGACAGGCTTCTCACGCGGTTCGGTAAGTTGATGAAACGTAAACCTCGCTTTCGCGTCTTTCACATAGAATAAGATTGTGTCAGTAGCGGCTGGATGCAATCGCTTTCGGCTGTCGTGCATTTTGTTGTAGTAGTGCCAAATGATTTCATTACGGAAATTGCGCCGGCCGAAGATAGCGTCCATGAGGCATTTCACGTAGGCGTGCGCCGTGTGGTCAATGTGCAGGTACATGGAGCCGTCGTCGGCGAGGATACGGTGCATCTGAATCAGTCGCACACCAAGCCAACAGAGGAAAGCGGCCATGCTTGAACTGTGATTGATGCGTCCGTTCTCAATGGCCTGCCAGACGCTCTGATAGTCGTCTTGGATTTCGTCAACCCACTGCTGGTGAACGTCCGTATCCCAACGCCACCGGTCAGTAAAGGACGCGCCAACGGCCAGACTGTCCGGCGTCGCGTGAAAGTCCTTGCTTTTGTTGAAAGGTGGATCCGTGGCAATCAGGTTGACCGTACCGGAATTGATGCCTTTGAGGAAGTCAAGGTTATCGCCATGGTACAAAGTGCGATTTTCAAAGTTGCGTTCCGGCATTGTAGGTCTCCATTACAGTCCGCAAAGGTCATTGTATCATTCCGCTGTCCGCAATCTCCTTGATACCGGGGCGGATTAGGGTTGTTCGGATTGGGGTTCGGTGGTTTGTGTATCCGAAGGCCGCTTGTGTAGTTAGGTATGTAATTGCCTTTGAAAAGGCCCTGGAGTGACCGGCTCCGACGTTGGTAAGGGCATAAAATGAGGGTATAATCGTGGTAGCAACCTATCGGCTGGCGAAGCTGATTGCGGTCTTGATGTAAAGATAATGTGCGGTATTCGTCGGCGGCAGGATTCAGGCAGGTGAAGGCGTGCGCGAAGTAATTCAGGAAGCGGTAAATCAGCTGGATACGGGCAACCCCTGTGTGCTGGCTACGGTGGTCCGCACCAAAGGTTCCACCCCACAGAAGGCCGGCGCGATGCTGCTGGTACGAACCGACGGCACCGCCGTGGGCACGCTGGGCGGCGGCTGCGTCGAGGGCGACATCTGGTTCGCCGCACAGGAAATCCTGCGCAACCAGGGTGGCCCCGAGTTCAAGGACTACTACCTCAACGAAGACATCGCGGCGCGGGACGGCCTGGTCTGCGGCGGCACGATGTATTTCTACCTGGAACCATTCTGGGAGGCTGACGACTTTACCGACATTGGCCAGGAACTGCTGGGGGCTTACGACGGCGCCGAGCCGGCCGCGCTGGCCACCGTGGTCAGGTCAGCTGGCGACACGGCTCAACTGGGAGCCAAGCTGCTGCTGCGCTCCGACGGGTCGATGGCCGGCAGCATTGGCACCGCCGAACTGGACGATATGGCGTTGGAAGTTGCGGCCCGCGTTGCCTCGGTGGGCGCGAACGAGGCGGTGGACATCGACGACCAGACCGAGCTGTTCGTTGAGGGATTTACGACTCCGCCCACGCTGGTAATGGTTGGTGGCGGGCACGTTGGGAAAGCGACGGCAGACCTGGCCCACCGGCTCGGCTACCGCGTTTACATCGTGGACGACCGGCAAGATTTCGCCAACCCCGAGCGATTCCCCTACGCTGAGGAAACCATCGTTACGCCCTATACCGACTGGGCGACCCATCTCGACATCAATGTGAACAGCTTTATCGTCGTCGCGTCGCGCGGGCACTGGTTCGACGATGTGGCCCTGGAATCTGCGCTGACCACCCGCGCCCGGTACATCGGTTTGCTGGGCAGCCGGCGCAAGACGCTGATGATCTACCAGCGGCTGTTGCAGTTGGGTGTGCCCCGCGAGCGACTGGCCGAGGTACGCGCTCCCGTCGGGCTGGACATTGGCGCGTTGGAACCGGAAGAGCTGGCGGTGAGCATCATGTCGGAAATCATCATGGCCCGTCGCGGCGGGAAGGGCAGCCCGATGACCATGGACGACTGGTACCTGAACCGCGCCGAACAGCGGGCCAACCGGGCGATGAGCGTGCCGGCGGACTAGGGCGGCCGGCCTCAACGAGTTGGAAAAACTGGCTGCCATCACGTCTGCGGTACTGCTTGCCGCCGGCGTTTCCCGGCGCATGGGTACGCTGAAAGCCCTGCTGGACTGGTCGGGCCGGCCGCTCATCATCCACCAGATTGTTGCCTTGCGCCAGGCCGGCGCCGACGAGGTGGTGGTTGTGCTGGGGCATCGCGGGGACGAACTACAGGCCCGCATTGGCGCCAACCGGGATGTCTATGACGCGGGCAATGTCCGCTGCGCCCACAACCCTGACTACGCCCTGGGCAAAACAACGTCCATCAAGGTTGGGCTGCAGGCTATCGACCCCGACCCGAACCGGCCGGGGGACATCCTGCTGCTCAACGTTGACCAGCCCCGCAGCGCCAGCGTCATACGGCAGGTTCTGGATGCGCACCACCGCGGGAGCGGCGCGCTAATCACCATCCCCACGCACCAGGGCAAGGGCGGCCATCCGATTGCCGTGCAACGTTCGCTGTTGCCGGAGTTGCTGGCCATCGATGAGGCCACCCAGGGGATGCGGGCGGTAACGCAGCGACACCAGCCGGCCACCCAGCGCGTGGAACTGGACGCGGCGGAACTGCTCTGGGACGTCAATACGCCGGAGCAGTACCTGGCGGCGCTGGCTGCCGCCGGCCTGACGGCGCCGGACCAGGTTCCCCCGACCTTTTAGCGACTGATCGCCGGGCGGCGCTACGTCGGGCGTACCCCAACTTTAATCTGTCATTGCGAGCGTAGCGTGGCAATCTCGTCGCCGCAGCAACGGCGGTTCGCCAACGTGTGTTCAATCTCATCAAGATTGCCACGTCGCTACGCCGCTCGCAATGACAAAGTGGGTACGCACCGCCCGCCAATCGGCTTACCAGCCTGCGCCCTTAACTACACACCAATCTGAGGCTTGTGGGGGTTACTGCAAAGAAAGAGCCAGGACCCAATTACGGTGTCCTGGCCTTGTTTATCCATCGGCTATGGCCGTCCGCTGGCCGATCTTCCGACCGATATGCCCGCCGTTCCAATAGCGCCGAGATGCGCCGGGTCAGGCGTGTGGCCTATGCGTTTGTACCAACGGCTCGCCCGATGCTTCAGATTTCCCCCATCGGTCGGTGCGGTTCATGGGCCCGCTAACACCTACCGAGGGGGCGTGTACAGGGGTAAAGCCATCTATGGTTCAGCGTTATCAACGAAACCATTTCACACCTCCTGCAATGACGGTTATTGACCATCTGGTTTCGGCGGGTGGGATTTCCCAGCAACCCCAGCACCTTGAATATAGAGTATAACGTAGAGCGATACTTGTCAACCCCTAAAACATGGCGATTTTCGAGATTTGGCAACTCCGTATCCTGGCCAGTGGTGGACGATGCGTTTTAGGGTTTCAGCGAATATTCCGTTGACCCTGCTGGATTCCCGCTTTCGCGAGAATGACGGAAAGGGGCGGGAATGACGGGCAGGATTGGCGATAATCTAATGACCCTGGGAAGCAGAGCCCTGCCGACGGGCTCCGCAGCCGGATTAGGGTAAAATATCAGCGCTCGCAAGACACCCAGGGAAACCAGAACAGAAGGCGGGAGATCCGATGTTAAATGGCAACGGAACCAAACCAACGGCGCCGCCCAGCGTTTACAACGATGGCGGCGTGACCATTGTCGGGATGATAGGCGTGGTGCGTGAGGCCGCCGCCAACCGGGGCGCTACGCTGAGCCTCTTTGGGGGTGGCATTAATCCGGGCGCCGAGGTGCCGGCCGGCGTTGATCCGGACTACATCCTGGATTTTGCCCGCACCCATGAGGCCGCCGGCTTCGACCTGGTGCTGACCGGATACTCGTCGTCCACTCCCGACGGATTTGAGGTTGCTGGCTACGCCGCCGCACACACCACCCGGCTGGGCTACCTGATTGCCCACCGGCCCGGATTCGTCGCGCCGACCCTGACCGCCCGCAAGGCCGCCACGCTGGATCAGCTGACCAATGGCCGCATCGCACTGCACATCATCACCGGCGGCAACGACCTGGAGCAGCGGCAGGATGGGGACTGGCTGGACCATGATGCTCGTTACCGGCGCACCGACGAATACCTGGATGTGATGCGCCGCATCTGGACCGAAACCGCACCCTTCGATCACGACGGCGAGTTTTACCAGTTGGAGAATGCTTACAGCCAGGCCCGATGCCGTCAGTACCCGCACCTGCCGCTGTTCTTCGGCGGAGCATCGGAGATGGCGCTGAACGTGGCCAGCCGCCGCGCCGACCTCTTCGCGCTGTGGGGCGAGCCGCGGGCGTCTGTCGCCGAACGCATCGCCGACGTGCGCCGTCGCGTTGCCGCCGCCGGTCGCGACCCCGACCAGATGCGGTTCAGCCTGTCGGCCCGCCCGATCCTGGCCGCTACCGAGGCCAAGGCGTGGGAACGGGCCGAGGCCATATTGGACCGGATCAAGGAGGCCACCGCCGGCCGCATCACCCCCGGCGTGCCGACGCGGCCGCAGTCCGAGGGAGCCTGGCGTCTGCTGCGGTTCCCGGCGGAGGGCAACGTCCACGACGAACGGCTCTGGATGCCCATTGCCGCGGCCAGCGGAGCATCGGGCAGCACGACCTGCCTGGTGGGAACGCCGCAGCAGGTGGCCGATTCGCTGCTGGCCTACTACGACCTGGGCTGCTCGGCGTTCATCATTCGCGGCTTCGACCCGCTGGCCGACGCCGCCGAGTACGGGCAGGAACTGATACCGCTGCTGCGCGAAGGTGTGGCGGAGCGGAGGGCGGCGGGAATTGACGCAACCGGCTGACTGGTCAATCATCAGGGCAGCAGCGGAAATCCTGTGGCTGCCGCTGCTCATCGCGGCTCTGACCGCAGCCGTAACCTGGCTCATCTGGTACTATACGGGTGTGCCATGTACGCCTGAGGCTGCCGTCCTGCACCACTGCAACCCGGCGAGGATCACCCACTACATCAACGTTGAGATTTTCGTCCGTTGCGTCACCCTGGGATCACTTACCGGCACACTCATCGGAGGAGGTGTGAACTACATCGTGATTAGCAGAGAACGCGCCGCCCGCATTGCCGCCGAGACTATGCTTGTCGAAGAACGCAAGCGCACCGAGGAAGAACGCACACGCGTTGACCAACTGGTGCAACAATTCGCGGATACTCAACGCCAGGCCGTGGAAAACCAACGCCATGCTGCTGAGAACCAGCAGGCAATACTGTCCACCCTCGCCGACCTGACGGCGGAACTGATTGAGCTGCGCCGCCAGCGCAACGGCGAAAACGGCAGCTGAACTGCCCGATGCCGAGTTGATAAATGGTTAGCAAGTTCATCAAAAGCGGCTTGAACCGGCCCCTCGCAGAAGATGACCTGGGCATCTTCTATCCTGATTCGGACGGTAATCCTTTGGCTGAAACCGACTTTCAGTTTTACCCGCTCACCGAAACCGTCCATGCCCTGCACCTGCATTTCTCGGACCGTCCCGACGTGTACGTGTCCGGCGATATGCTGATGTACTACCGGATGAATGACAACACGGTGCGGGTCGCGCCCGATGTGTTTGTGGTGTTTGGCGTGGATGACCATATGCGCCGTTCCTACATTATCTGGCGGGAAGGCGGCAAGACTCCCGATTTCGTCATGGAGATAGCATCGCCGAGCACCTACGTGCGGGGTGTTACCGAGAAACGGGCCATCTATGCTGCCTTCGGGGTCAATGAATACTGGCGGTTCGACCCTACCGAAGAATGTTTTACCCCACCGCTAGAGGGCGAGCGTCTTACCGAAGACGGGCATTACGAAGCCATCCCGGTTAACGAAGAGGCGGCATCGGGCGGCACTCTGCGGGGACACAGCGCCGTCCTGGGCCTGGATATATGCGTGCTCCCTGGTCTACAACTCAGGCTGTACGATCCAATAAACCGGAGCTGGCTGCGCAACCTGGCAGAATCCGAAGCTGCCTTGCAATCTTCCGAGGCCGCTCTTCAATCTTCCGAAGCCGCCCGACAATACGCAGATGCCGCCCGGCGATCCGCAGAAGAACGCATCCAGCGTCTTGAGGAGCAGCTGAGGCAGCAGGGCATTGCTCCGACTGACGATGACTAACCTTTGGTATCAATCTAACATCCGTACCCCATAGTGACGACGCCCTTCCGGAGGCCCTTTCATGGTGGATTACGCCAGCCTGTTCTCCCGCAACCTGCCCCGCTCCGTGGCGACGCCGGTGGGCGCCAGCGCCCAGGTGAAGTACATATTCTCGGTGACCAATGCGGTGCCAGAGGTGATTGACGCTGACGAATACCTGACTGCCATCGCGGCCGGCATGGCCGGCGGCGGCGCGGCTTCGCTGGCCGGCTATCCACCAACCGGCGGACACGTCGGCTTGCGGGAACTGATCGCCCAACGGTTAGCTACCAATCGCGGATTCAATGCCTCGCCGGACGATGTGTTTATCGCCGACGGCGCCGGTGGCTCCATCACCATCCTGCTGGATTCCTTCATCAATCCGGGCGACCCGGTGCTAGTGGAGGAGTTTACCTATATGGGTAGCCTGCGGATGATGATGGAACGGGGCGCCGAACCCATCCACGTGCCCTCCGACGAAGACGGGATGCTGCCCGATGCCGTCGAGGACATCCTGAAATCCCTGGACGGCGCGGGCCGGCGGGCCAAGTTCATCTGGACGATTCCGGTGTTCCAAAATCCGCTGGGCTACACGGTGTCGGAGGCGCGGCGGAACGCGCTGCTGGACGTGGCCGAACGCTGGGGAGTGCCGATCCTGGAGAACGAATCCTACGCCGACTTTCGCATCGACGGCGACCCGCTGCCACCGGCAATGTCCGGTATGCGGGACCACGCCGATGTGATGTACGTGTCGTCTTTTACCAAGCTGCTGGGCTGCGGGCTGCGGGTGGGGTTCGGGGTGCTGCCGCCGGCGGTGAAGGCTGCGCTCCCGCGGGCCAACGCCGATAATCTGCCCCGTCGCAACGCCAGCCATCTCGCCACCATGCTGGTGTATGAGTATATGCGGGACCACGAAGCCGAGCACATCGAGGCGGTGCGCAAGGCGCTGCAAGTGCGACGAGACGCCATGCTGGAAGCGTTGGCCGCCAACTTTCCCGCCTTCTGCGAGTGGACGGAACCCCAGGGCGGCATGATGATTTTCGTGCGGTTGCCCGAAGGCGCAGACACCTGGGGCACGCTGGAAAAAGCTACGCAACGCGATGTGAAGTACAACCCGGGCGGAATGTTCCGGTCTGACCGCGGTCGCAACAACTACTTCCGGCTGACCTACAGCCACAATTCCCCCACCGAGATTCACGAGGGTATCGCGCGCCTGGCCGAGCTGTTCCGCGAGGAAGGGTACTTTGAGGGGTAGGAGCTTCACTCTCACGCCAACCCTCTCCCATTGAGAGAGAGGGGGTTCAAGAGGATGGCAGTTATGACCACGATCGCTGGACCCGCTGCTCCACCCGCCATCACCGTTAGCGTGGATGGTCTATCGGTGGCCGTACCCGCTGGAGCGTCCGCGCTGGACGCCATCAATGCGTCCGGCGTGGTCATCTCCCAGCTGTGCAAAGATGCTGATATGCCGGCCATCGGCGCGTGCCGTACCTGCCTGGTACAGATTGACGGCGTGCGCGGCTTTCCGGCGTCCTGCTCGGTGCCGGCCACCGAGGGGATGGTGATTCACACCGACACCGCGGATGTGCGGCGTATTCGCTCCGGTGTGATTGAGTTGACGCTGGGGATGGTGAACGGCAATCACCCTCACCCTGACTCTCTCCCATCAAGGGAGAGGGGCGACGTTGGGGCTGATACGGTGCCTTTGGGGGAGAGGGGGGTTGACGGGTATGGGCAGTTGTCGGCGGCGGCGGAGTTGCATGGGATTGGTGAGCGGCGGTGGGCGGCGCGGGAGCGGCCGGCCGCCGATACGTCCAACCCGGTGTTCAACCTGGCGATGGACGCCTGCATCCTGTGCGCCCGTTGCGTCAACGCCTGCCAGTCGGCGCACCAGTTCATCGGGGCCATCGATGTGCTGGGGGCTGGGGAAACCGCCCGCATTGCCACCGCCGGCGACAAACCGCTGGCCGAAAGCATCTGCACCACCTGCGGCCAGTGCCTGAGCGTGTGCCCCACCGGGGCCATCAGCGTCAAGGAGCCCTTGACTAATCAACCGCCGGCCGTCAGCGCACCGACCCACACCATCAGCACCACCTGCCCGTACTGCGGGGTTGGCTGCGGTATCCAGCTGGAAGTTGACGACGCCACCGACCGCATCGTGGCCTCCCACGACGATCCCGACAACCGGTCCAGCGTGGGGATGCTGTGCGTCAAGGGACGCTTCGGCTACACGTTTGCCCAGCATCCCGACCGCATCAGAACGCCGCTGATCCGCGACGGCGCGCGTTTCACCGGGCCGTTCCGTGAGGCGACTTGGGACGAGGCGCTGGACCTGGTGGCGAGCCGGCTGGTGGAATATCGCGGCGACCGGTTTGCAACTCTCTGTTCGGCCAAGGCCACCAACGAGGACGGGTACGTGCAGCAGAAGTTCTCCCGCCTGGTAATGGCCAGCAACAACATAGATCACTGTACGCGCCTCTGCCACGCCCCATCGGTGGAAGCCATGCTGACCTCGCTGGGCAGCGGCGCCACCAGCAATTCCTACACCGACTACGAGGGCGCCGGCTGTCTGGTCGTTATCGGCTGCGACCCCACTTCCAACCATCCGGTGGCCGCTTCGCGGATGCGGCGGGCCATCGTCGAGCGGGGCGCCAAACTCATCGTTATCAACCCCCGCCGTATTGATATGTGCGACTATGCCGACCTGTGGCTGCGGCCCTACCCCGGCACCGACGTGGCGCTGCTGAATGCGCTGGCGCAGGTCATAGTGGACGAAGGTTTGGCCGCTGCCGATTTCGTCAACAACCGCACCGAAGGCTACGACGACTGGCGCGCCGTTATCGACGCCTACCCGCCGGAACGCGCCGCGGCCATCACCGGCGTCGCGGCGGATGACATCCGCGCCGCCGCCCGAATCTTCGCCCGCCCGCCGGTGCCTCGGGGAGCCGATGCCGTCAATGATAACGCTGGGCGGGACTACGGCGGCTCCTGCCTGATCTGGGGCATGGGCATCACCCAGCATACCAACGGCACGGCCAACGTCCACGGCGTGCTGAATCTCGCATTGGTCGCCGGGCAGCTAGGTCGGCGCGGTTCGGGCATCTCCCCGCTGCGTGGGCAGAACAATGTGCAAGGCTGCGGCGACGCGGGATGCTTGCCCGACTCCCTGCCGGGCTACCAGGGCTTGCATTCCGATACGCTGGTGCGATTCGGCGACGCCTGGGAAGCGAATGGGCGCATCCCCGATACCGCTGGCCTGGTGGTCACCGATATGGTGGAATCCATGGCGCGGCCCGACGGCGTGCGCGCCATGTACATCACGGGCGAGAATCCGCTGCTCAGCGAACCCGACCTGAACCGGGCTGATGAGCTGTTCCGGCGGCTGGAGTTCCTGGTGGTGCAGGACATTTTCAGGCACGAAACGGCGGAGTTGGCCGACGTGATTCTGCCGGCCACCAGCTTTGCGGAGAAGGACGGCACCTTCACCAACAGCGAGCGGCGGGTGCAGCGGGTACGGCAGGCCATCCCGCCGGTGGGCGGCAGCCGGCCCGACTGGGACATCGTGTGCGACCTGGCCCGCCGGATGTGCGACAAAGTGGGGTTGCCGTGGGCTGAGCAATTCACCTACCGACACCCGTCGGAAATCTTTGACGAGATGGCCCAGCTGACGCCCATACTGTCCGGCATTTCCTATCAGCGGCTGGACGCCGAGGGTGGCATCCAGTGGCCGTGCCCTGCGCCGGAGCATCCGGGCACGGCATATCTGTACGCTGACGATTTTCCCCGGGGGGACCGGGCGAAGTTTGTGGCCTTTGAGCAGGGACCGCTGGCAGCGGAAACTCCGTCGGAACGGTTCCCGCTGGTGCTAAACACGGGGCGAGTGTTGTACCACTGGCACGGCGGCACCATCACACGGCGGGTGGACGGCCTGATGGCCCGGTCTCCGGCGCTGGAAGTGTCCATCAACCCGCAGGATGGCGAGAGATTCGGGTTGCAGGACGGGGGGCAGGTGCAGGTGCGTTCACGGCGTGGTTCATTGACGGGCGTGGCGCGCTACACCTACCGGATGCGTACCGGCGAGATTTTCATTCCTTTCGTGCGCCTGAGCGACTCGGCGGCCAACTTCCTCACCAACGCCGCCTACGACCCTGAATCGCGCATACCGGAGTACAAGGTATGCGCCGTGCGGGTGGAACCGACGGAATAAGTGTTCCGTTTATGCACCATGAACCACTGTCGTCACCAGTGCTACAATTGGATAAAGATCACTCACGAGGGCGCAACTATGGACTGGCAAGACCACATCGTAAAAACCCCGGAAGTGCTGGGCGGCAAACCGAGAATAAACGGTACTAGGATGGCAGTAGCCTTGATTTGTGAGTTTCTTGATGCCGGTTCCAGCGTTGCCCACATCCTGAACAGCTACCCTTTTCTGACCGCTGATGACATTGATGCCTGCCGCCGCTATGCTGCTGCCTATGGCACGGCCCACGATGGCAAGGTAACTATTGATGATGACGGCATCCATCTGCCCGGCAAAACGTTGCCATGGCAGGAAGTGATATCCAATCATGCTGAGCAATGACGAGGATAATGCGAATTTTTGCCGACGTTAACGTACCCGTCCCTGCCATTATACTGTTGCGTGAAATGGGATATGACGTATTGTCGGCAGCACAAATAGCACCTAGCGATGATGACGCCCACCTCTTGGCCTACGCAGTACGTGAAGACAGAATCCTGATAACCCTTGATACTGATTTCGGCAACTTGGTCTATTTACGGCATACACCGGCATCCTGTGGCGTGGTTTTATTCCGCATTTCGCGCGTCCCAGTGAGCGAACAGCCGCGGTTTATTGTTGATACCCTTGCCGCTGGCCCAGGCTGGAGCGGACATTTTTCCGTAATTGACGAGCGTCATACCCGACGGCGCGCGCTTCCCGAATAACAATCCGCCTGCCCGCGACACCTATGACGAATAGGATGTGCTGGCTGGTCAAGAGGAGTGAAATATGACCACGCCCCACGCTCTGCAATATAATGGCGATTACGACGAGCGGCCGTTCTATGATGGATCTCCCGAAGCACTCAAAACTGATTTTGAGAAGATGACCGATTTGAAGAAAGGTCGTTGGCTGGAGACCGACCGCTGGTTGCTTGCAACATGTGAGGTCGTCAACGTTAAAGCCGATTTCGTAGGAGACAACAGAGCGGTTTATGTTGATGCCGAATCCTCTGCCTCCACAATTAAGAACGTCCGCCTTGCAATGCACTTTGACGGCCCTCGATGGGAAGAGAAGTTGGCATCGCTCTCCAAAACGGATACCATCGTGGTCGTAGGGCTTATTGTCTATGTGAATACGAAAGGAAATGGTACTGTGCTGCTCAATGATTGCGAATTGATCTAAAAGGCGGCTGTTTCTACGACCTATTGGCATTCCGGTATGCCTCGGCGGGTTCCCAGGCGGGATTGATGTCCTCCAGCTTTGTGTTTCGGAAGTAACTCTTCCTCTGCATTTGCTTGCCGGCGCATCTGATGGCGAATGAGATGTCGGCGAGCCCATAACCCGGTGCCCATATTTTTCTCTCAATTTCACGGGCAGTGAGCGGCTGCTCCCCGCTTTCGTTGGCTTCAAGCAGTACGTCGCTCGCCACTTCTCCAATTAGGCGCAGGGCCAGGTTCATTTGCCATTGTCGTTCATCGTTGGTCATGGTTTCTCCTATCACCCCTGCCGCGCTCGCTCTCTCCCCTCAATGAAATGCACCGCCTCGTCCGGGCTGATGCGTCCCACCGGGCCGCTGGCGTACATTGCGCCCAGCACGGTGCCGCCGCGTCCCAACAGGAACTCGGTGGGCTGGATGTGGCCGTCGTGGTTATCCGACCACCACGATCCGAGTAGCTCGGCGTCGACGGGAGTAACTCCGTAGGCCAATGGAAACTTGACGCCAGCCTTGGTTGCCATCTCCTGCACCAGTTCCCTGGATTCCACACTGGCGGCGACGATCTCAACGCCCATCTCGGCGAGGGCGGCGCGGTTCTCCTGCCATGCGGCCAACTGCCGCGCGCAGTAGGGTCACCAAACGCCGCGGTAGAACAGCAGCGCCAGGTAGCGTGAGGACATCGCCTCCGGCAGGGCCAGCGTTTGGCCGTCGATCAGGTTCAGAGAAATGGCGGGCAGCCGGTCGCCTTGTTGCAACTTGTCGGCCATGATGACTCCTGTTCAGTAGATTGTCAGCTTTGCGGTCGCTCCGGCCAGAACAAATCGTACAAACGATCAGACAGTTCTTCGCAAAGCCGAAGCCCCGCCCGGACTTCGTCCGCACTTTCTTCATCCTCGTAGTAGTTGGAATGCAGGGCGCGAGCGGTTCGGAAGGCATTGTTGATCCAGGTTTGCGTATCGGGATCACCCGATACAGCGACCAGGTCCGACAATTCGCGTACAACCTGCCAGATGGAACGGTGTTGGTGGATGTTGCCGCCGTGCTGCGCGCTAATGGCCTTGACGGTCTCGGCGACCAGGCCCCAAGCCTTGTTGGAAGCCTGGGACAGGTCGCCATCTTCGAGGAGATGCTGCCAGGCACCGGCGCGGAAATCGCTGCCCAGACGAGCGTATTTTTCCGGCCCACGATCAGCATCGTCAGGTTGGCGGGGGTCGCGCGCGGCGGCTAATCCACGGGCGACCGCGGCGGCGATGGTTTCGTCAGGGTATATCATACTGGTCGCCCCGGCCAGAACAAATCGTACAAACGATCAGACAGTTCTTCGCAAAGCCGGAGGCCGGCAACTACATCACCGGTGTCCGCTTCATCTTCGTAAAAATTGGAATGCAAGGTACGGGCGACGCCAAAAGAATTTCTGATCCAATTTTCCGTGTCAGTGTCTCCGAATTCCCCTACTAATGAACTCAACTCACGGATAACCTGCCAGATGGAGCGATGTTGGTGGATTATCCCGCCGTGCTGAGCGCTGACAGCTTTGATGGTCTCAGCAACTATCCCCCAAGCTTTGTTAGATGCCTGGGGCAGGTCGCCGTCTTCGAGGAGATGCTGCCAGGCTCCGGCGCGGAAATCGCTGCCCAGACGAGCGTGTTTTTCCGGCCCACGATCAGCATCGTCAGGTTGGCGGGGGTCGCGCGCGGCGGCTAATCCACGGGCGACCGCGGCAGCGATGGTTTCGTCAGGGTATATCATATTGGTCGCTCCGGCCAGAACAAATCATACAAACGATCAGACAGTTCTTCGCAAAGCCGGAGTCCGTCCGTTATTTCCTCTGTAGACGCTTCGTCTTCGTAAAAATTGGAATGAAGGGAGCGGGCGACCATAAAGGCGTTATTAATAGATTCCCGAGTTTCGGTATCGCCAGATTCTCCGGCCAGATTAGAGAGCTGCCGCAGCACCTGCCAGATGGAACGGTGTTGGTGGATGTTGCCGCCGTGCTGCGCGCTAATGGCCTTGACGGTCTCGGCAACCAGGCCCCAAGCCTTGTTGGAAGCCTGGGGCAAGTCGCCATCTTCGAGGAGATGCTGCCAGGCTCCGGCGCGGAAATCGCTGCCCAGACGAGCGTATTTTCCCGGCCCACGATCAGCATCGTCGGGTTGGCTGGGGTCGCGCGCGGCGGCTAATCCACGGGCGACCGCGGCGGCGATGGCTTCGTCGGTGTACACGATTACAGTGGGTCAGTCGCCGACGGCCTCCGCAGTGGGAGACTTGAGGCGCTCCGGCCACCACGGGTCATCGTAGTCGTCAAACAGACCCTTGAGGTGCGGCATCACCTCGGTGGCGAACAGCTCGGTATTCTTCCTGGTCAACTCGGGCGGCATGGATCCAATCTGGAGCAGTACCATCAGGTGTCCAATGCGGAGCAGTTCGGCAGCTTCGGTGAGCTTGCGGCGCACCGTCTCCGGACTGCCGGCGATGATGTGCCCCTGCTCGACGTAATCCTGCCACTTGTTTTCCGTGGCGGCGCGTCGGGCCTCTTCCCCCATCTGGGGCCGCAACGACTTGCGGATGGATTCCAGCGAGCGGTAGCCGGGCGATTCGGCGTAGGGCGGATACACCCGCAGCATCTTCTCGTAAAAATACTGTACGTGCTTTTCGTAATCCTGCTCGGCCTGCTCGTCGGTCTCGGAAACGCACACCAACTGTAGGAACCCCAGGCGATGGGGGTTGTCGTCGACGCCACGTTCGGCAGCGCGTTCCCAGTAACCTTTCACGATGTTGTAGCCGCGCAGGTAGCCGTAGTAAGAAAGGTAGCAGTACACGTAGTCGCGATCCAGAACCCAATCCCAGGTTTCCAGGCTGCCTGAGCCGGGAATCCAGACCGGCGGGTGGGGCTGCTGCATGGGCCGCGGCCAAATGCTGATGTAGCGCAGCTTATTGTACTTGCCGTTGAAGATGGTGGGCTGGCGCTGCGTCCAGGCCTGCATTATCACGTCGTGGGCCTCGGTATGGCGCTCCCGCAGGGTGATGGGCACCTGACCATAGGAGAAGGTGGTGTCCATGGACGTGCCCACCGGGAAGCCGGCCACCAGGCGTCCGCCGGATATTACGTCCAGCATGGCCATTTCCTCGGCAACGCGCACCGGCGGGTTGTAGAGGGCCAGGCTGTTGCCCAGCACGATGAGGGCGCCGTTGCTGGTGGTGTTGGCCAGCACCGACGCAATCAGGTTGGGCGAAGGCATGATGCCGTAGGCGTTGTTATGGTGCTCGTTAACGCAGATACCGTCGAAGCCGACCTCATCAGCGTAGCGCAGCTGGTCGATGTATTCGGCGTAATACTGATTGCCCTTGGCCGGGTCGAAATTTTCGTTGGGGAGGTCGACCCAAGCCGAGTGATGCTGCTCGGCAAAGTCATCGGGCAGGTCCTGATAGGGCATCAGGTGGAAGAAGGAAATTTTCATGTTGTGACGTACCTCGGCGATTCGATAACCGCCTAGAGTGGATGGTCGGATTGTACCACGAGGCAGCGGATGCCTGAGTTAGTCTCATTGTGGCGGGAACAGGTCGGTCACCGGGTGAGAGAAGCCGGGCAGTACAGGTTCGACGGTGATGGTGTCGCCGGATCGGAAGACAGCGCCACGGTCTTCCCAGAAAGCAATCACGGTCCTACTTTCCGGAAACGCCAGCCAAACCAACTGCGTCCCGGCGGCCAGGTATTCGGCTACCTTATCTTCCATTTCCTGCACAGTGTTGTTGGGCGACATGATTTCCACGGCTAACGTGGGCACCAGCGCAAGGATGGCTTCCGGCTCCGTAGGCATCGAGCCGGCCACAAACGCAACGTCGGGCTTGCGGGACTGGCTGCGATCGGCTCCCACCAGAAACGACGGCGTGGTTAATACTCTGCCCAGATTTCGCTCGTCAACGTACTCACATAACACTCGGGCAGTGTAAGTAATCGTAAGCGCATGATTCAGGCTGCGTGGCGTCATCCCATTCTCGGTATCCCTCCAGTAGTGCTTCTTGACGATGCGGCCATTAAGTAGCTCGCAGCCCTCGGTCATTTCCTCCGGCAGGGCGAGGAATTCATTCACCGTGTACAGTTTTTCCGCAGCAGCAACCATGTTTCTCTCCTCCGCAGCTGACAGCCTGACTCGCTACCGTCTAGCCGGCCAGCCAACTCTGCACGGCGTCGATGAAATCGGCCGGGTTGTCCTCAAACACCATGTGGCCGGCGCGCTGGATTTGCGCGAGGGCGCCCTGCTGTAGCGTGGCAACCATCTGCTGGGCGGTTTCCTCGGTGAGCAGGTCGGTTTCCATCCCCCGTACCAGCAGCGTGGGGCAGGTGATTCGGTCCAGCGTGGGCCAAAGGTCAACCGACGGGGCCGCCGTGCCGTTGACGCGCTGCTCGCGGATTTCAGGGTCAAACTTCCAGCCCAGCGTGCCGTTGGGCAACTGTTGCGTTTGGCCAGTGAGGCGGCGGCGCATGACCGGTTCCGAAGCGAAGCGGTTCCCGGTCTGCACGTGGGCCAGGGCCGCGTCGAAGGTGTCGAATTCAGGCGGCAGGTCGCGCAGTTCGCTGGTGATGCGGTTACCGCCGGCAGGCTCGATCCTGGGACCGATGTCCACGATGCAGAGGCGCTCCAGCCGCTCGGCGTGCTCGCCGGCAAAGGCCATGCTGTTGCGTCCACCCATAGAGTGGCCAAACAGGATGAACTTGTCCAGGCCGATGGCATCCAGTAACCCGACCAGATCGGCTACGAAGGCATCGGTGGAGTAGTCGCCGCCGGGGGCGTGGTCGGTGTCGCCGCGACCGCGCTGGTCGAGGGCGTATACGTGATAGTCACGGTACAGGGATTCGGCAACGTCATCCCAAACGTGGGCGTGGCCGCGCAGACCGTGCAGCATGACCAGCGGCGGCTTGCCTTCGGTGCCCCAGTCGAGGTAGTGCAGGTTGATGCCGTTGGCCGTAACGTTCTTGCTCTTGGGCTGGACTTGCGTAGTCATGGCGATTGCTCCTTGCAGGTGAGGGTAGGTTGCTCAACGAGTTGATTTTTGGGTGAGAAACTTTGCTATTGACCGGAATAGGGACGAGGTGGCCCCGGCGGCAACCGGAGCGCTTTCGTCAGGGTCATTAATGTCAGAGGGTTTATTATCCAGCAAGCCCGAATGGGTACGGCGTATTTCGGCGAGCAGATCTGCCGGTATGCCGGCCGTCTCGTACAGCGAGTATGCACTCTTCAACTGTTCTGCAGTATAGCCGGTGGCGAATCCCAAGTCGGCTCGCGCAAGGTTTGCGCCGGTAAAATCCGCTTTATGCAACCGGGAGTGTCGCAGATTGGCGCCAACCAGATTGGCATTGACCAGACTGGCATCGGTGAAATGAGCGCGGTTGGCGTTGGCCCCGGCGAGGTTGGCTCCCCCAAGATTGGCATTAGAAAAATCAGCTTCATAGATTTCGGCTTTTTCCAGGTTAGCCCGGTCCAAGTCGGCCTTAGAGAAGTCGGCTCGACGAGCAGCGGCTCCTTTGAGGATGGAATTTACCAGAATAGCGCCGGAGAAGTTTGCCTTGTGAACATCAGCGCCTTCCAGATTGGCGCTTTCCAGAGTGGCTTCTCTGAGGTCTGACCTTACAAGCTGAGCGTCCCGCAAGTCTGCTTCCTGCAACTTGGCCTGCCGAAGGTTGGCGTCATTAATCCAGGAATCACGCAGGACGGCTTTTCGCAAATCGGTCTCCACAAATCTGCTGTTGCTGAAATCCAAATCATCCAGCAGCCTACCTTGCAAATTTTTCCGGCTAAGGTCGCCCGCCATCTTCCGCATCTTCTTCATAATAGACACCTCCGGCGGCAATCCTCTGATAAAGCATTTTAGTCATGATATCCAATTCTATAGACGTTTGGTCGTTGGTTTCGGATTCGCCGTCTAGATCCGGGGTAATCAAGTCCAAATGGGACCGGACTAACGCAAACACCGTGCTTCGATAATCCGGCGCGTCTCTGGCAATGTGGTGCAGCTGGTATATGCCCCCTATTCTGACTATCGAATCCTCGCTGCCCAAATGCTCAATAGCAGAGTTGAGGCGTTCGGTAATGTTGCTTAAGGCAGTCAGTTCGGCGGTTCGTTCCACGGCTGACGCCCGGCGGTTGGCGATGAATATTTGCCAGAGGAGCAACCCGCCGCCGGCCGCCAGCAGATATACTCGGACTATATCAAGGCGGCCAGACTTGGGCAAACTGAAATGCTCGCCAATGGGTTTTGACCAGAACCATATTGCCGCCAGGCCAGTGATAATCAGCGTCGCCGCCAGAAGGCCGTTCCAATTGGCGGCCAGCCAGCGCTGTAACCCATTGAACTTGGAGCGCATTGGCCGCTGACCAGCCGTATGTAAGCGAAAGGGGGGTTACTTCAGCTGCCAGTTGGGGCGGCGCTTTTCGGCGAAGGCGCGGGGGCCTTCCTTGCTGTCTTCGGTGGTGAGGATATAGTCGTAGGCCACATAGGTCTTGGCGCTGATTTCGGCGATGGACATATCCAGGCTGCTGTAGGCCAGGTCTTTGATGGTGCGGACGGCCAGCGGGGCGTTCTGGGCGATGCTCTCCGCCATCTTGACCGCTTCGGACAGCAGGTCGTCGGCCGGCACCACCCGATTGAGGAACCCCATTTCCTGGACTCGATACGCCGGCAGCAGCTCGGCGGTCATCACCAACTCCAGGACGTTGGCAATGCCAATCATCTTGGTAAGTTCCACCGCGAAGGGAGGCATCAGGCTCCACTTGGTTTCGGTAATGCCCAGGCGAGCGGTATCAGCAGCCAGTCGCACGTCGCACATTTGGGCAATCGCCCAGCCACCCGCAGCGGCGGCGCCATTGACTGCCGCCACCAGGGGCTTGTCGGGCCTCGTCCACATATGGGGTCGGTCGGGCGCCATACTGTTTTCGGCGCGGGCCTGCACTCCGGCGGAATTATCAGAGGCACGCTCTTTCAGGTCGCGGCCGGCGCAGAAGTTGCGGCCGTTGCCGGTAATAACGGCCACCCACGCCTCATCGTCCTCGTGGTCAAAGTGGTTGATGACTTCCTGCAACTCCCGGCGCAACTGCCGGTTGATGGCGTTGGAGGCTTCGGGCCGGTTCAGCGTGATGATGGCAACGTGGTTATCAACGCCGGTCTTTTCGTACAGTATGGTTTCAGGCATTGCGGTGCGTTCTCCTTGCTGGATGCGGTCTTTTTGCTGGTTGACGGCGATGGTTTCGATTGGGTGATTGGATCAGGTGGCCGCAATCAGGCGTAGTGGCCCAGATACTGGCCGCCGATGACATGGACGTGTCCGTGAGACTGGCTCTGCAGTCCGTCATAGCCAAAGTTGGACAGGATACGGAAGCCGTCCGGGCAGTACATACAGCCCAGCGTGGCGGCCACGTTGCCCAGCTTCGCCATAATCCCGTTGCTCCACATATCCAGCTGCGACATATGGCGGCGAGGCATCACCAGAAGCATTATGGGCACCCAGGTCAGCCGGTTGACGATGGCAATGAGATCGTTATCCAGATAGCGGATACGGGCCGGTTCGATTCCAGCGACTATATCGCAGAATACGCAGCCGGCGACGGATTGACTGGCGGCAGGGTTTGGCTGGGTCATATAGCAGTTCCGGGCAAAGTTCTGGGGAGTGAATATCAGTCGGAAGGGTGGCCTTTGGCGCGTTCGTCCAGGCGGCGGCGCAGGTCGGCAACCTCGGAGGTGAGTTCCTCTGAGCAGGCAGTTGGTGAACAAGTCTCGCGGTGGGGGTTGAGTGCCACCGGGGAGGAGCAGAGTGATGCCAACTACCGCGTCACTCAAACACAATGGGAGGGCGCGAAAAGAACCGCATCCCAAAACGTCCGGCTGACTGCCGCAGCGTTGTCCAGCGTCCCGTTCCGACTCTCATTGTACTGCATCGGTTGGCTGGCGTGTTCTCCCCGCCGCGCCGCGTAGTAGCCGGCACGTTACTATACGAACCGCTGCGGTGGCGTGTCAAACACGCGGCTCGTGCATACCGGGCCCGAGGAGCGCCCGCTCATTCCGAGCTTGTCGAGGGACGTGGCAATCTCGATAAGGCTGAACACTCGTCAGCGAACCACGAGCGCTACGGCGACGAAATTGCAGCGTTGCGCTGGCAATGATGGACGGCGTTCGGCGGTGTGGTATGATTGCGAGGTGCAGCCAGCCTGCGCGTTTTGATTGCCTGTACCAACCGCCGCGCCCTGCGTCTGGCCCTGATTCGCGTCCTATGTTTCGACTGGCAATTCTCACCATCAGCACATCCGGAGCCCGAGGCGAACGGGAGGATATGGGTGGGCAGGCGATTCGCGAAAAACTGCCGCCTCCCGATTATCAGGAAGTACGCTACGAGGTTGTGTCTGACGATGCAAATGTCATCACCCAGCGGATTTCTGAGTGGGCCGACTCTGGCGAAGTTGACTTGGTGGTAACCACCGGCGGCACTGGCATGGGTCGCCGGGACGTTACACCGGAAGCAGCTCGTCGGGCGATGGACCGCGAAGTCCCCGGCATGGCGGAGGCGATGCGCGCCCAAACACTACAGTTCACGCCGATGGCCATGCTCAGCCGGTCGGTGGTGGGCATCCGCAAACACACGCTGATCATTACGCTGCCGGGCAGTCCCCGGGGCGTCGGCGAGTGTCTGGATGTGGTCTTGCCCGTACTGCCCCACTCCATCGAACTGTTGCAGCGGGAATCGGTGCAGGAACACCCCCGCTAGCGCATCCGTCATTGCTGACCGCTCCTATTGCTGGCCTTCATCATTACCAATATGAATCACTGCCAACCTGAATCACGGCCAAAATCGACATCGACGGCCAAAATCAGTACAAACCCACCAACAAATTAAACACCGGAGATAGCCGCAAAATGACCACCCAAGCTGATCCCAACGAAACCGCAGCCGTGTACTGGCCGCGGGTCAAGGAGTTGCTGGACACCATCATGGAGCGTTGGATCGAACGCCACGGTCGCCAGCCTTACCCTGGCATCCACGAGTATTGGTGGGAGACGCCGGAGGATTTGGCGAATTCGGTGCTGAACGGTTACCCGTCCATCGAACCGGGCCTGCCGGGCGCGGAAACACACCTGGTGCGGTCTTTGCGGCTGGGTTGCGGCACCTTCGGCCGGATGCCGCTGCGGGGGCCGTTCCTGTCACGAACCGAGGCGGCGGAGATTGCGTCCTGGATTGACGCCGGTATGCCGGTCGGACCAGAGGAATAACCCCGGAGGAATAACCCCGGAGGAATAACCCCGGAGGAATAACAATGAGCGCGGCAGAACAACCCCCGACCACTCCGGACCTGGTGGAAACAGCCCGCCAGCAATTCGCCGTCCACAATATGATGCTCGGCGCCGAAATTCTCCGCGACGCCGCCCACCAGGCCGTAGTTAAAACCGCCCACCGACGTGGCTGGCCCTGCGAAAACCAGGAACAAGCCTACGACATTTTGGAAAAACTCGACGACAGCCTGGGCCTTATTTCGGGCTATATGTACGCTGAAGGTTTGCCCGATAAAATCCGCTATCGTTACGATGATATTGTGGAAGGCGAGATTGAAACGGATTGTTGGGTCATAGATAAATTCCTTGAGAAACTGGCTAATCTAACCTGACGCCAGGATGCTAACTGCTGAACATACGCAGACTGCCCGCGAGTTCCAGGAGCGCGCAAATCGAGAGTTCGCCAGTGGCAACCGATTGATTGCTTCAGAAATACTATGGGGTGCAGTTGCTCACGCGGTTATGGCCATTGCCACTGAAAACGGCTGGCCCAAAGGAAGCCACGGCGCATTTAGAGCCGCCGTCAAGCGGCTCAGCCGTGAACGCAACGATCCTGTTTTGACAACATTCTTCGACAGCGCCGAAAAGCTGCACGAAAACTTCTACCATAATAACCTGGACCCAGCCGGAATGACACAGAGGCGGAGACAAGCCGAAAGACTCGTACCCCGCTTGCTCGCCCTACTCGGCTAACTGCCGGCCGCAGCACATAAGCACATACTAAAAATGAAAGCCGCCGTCAGGAAATCCCGACGGCGGCTTTCATTTGCCGGATAGTTGCCGGGGCTGCTTTACAGCAGTACCGGCTCCTTCTCCTTCGTGTAGATCTGGATGCGGCCACGGGTGTGGTCGATAATGCAAATCTGACCCGAGGGGGTAATCTTGACGGCGCACGGGTTAGCGAAAGCCTTCTCGAAGGCGCCGCCGTCGTTGGTGACGGCCATGGTGCGCTGGCGAATCATGTCCGGGTTGGAGTTGAGCTTCGTCTTGCCCCAATCAGACAGCTGGTAGTCTCCCTTCAACTGGGCGCGGAAGCGTCCGTCGGGAGCCAGAATCTGCACGCGGTCGTTCTCACGGTCGCAGACGTAGATGTCGCCATCGCTGTCGACGGCTACGGCGTTGGGCCGCTTGAACTGGCCGGGGCCGTCGCCGCTCATCCCGAAAGATGCCTGCCACTGCCCGTCCTGAGTAAACTGCTGGATGCGGTCATTGCGCCAGTCAGCCACGTAAATCAGGCCGTTGTTGCCGAGGCAGATGCCCCAGGGCAGGTTGAACTCGCCGTTGCCGGAGCCGGCTGATCCGAACTGGCTCTTGAAAGTGCCGTCGAGTCCGTAGCTCTGGATACGGTTGTTCTTACTGTCGACGAGCCACATGGTGTCGCCGTCGATAGCAATGCCGGAGGGACCGTTGAACTGGCCGGGGCCCGAGCCAACTTCGCCCCAGTAGCTGATGTACTCGCCGTCACCATCGTAGATGCTGATGCGGTTGAGATACTCGTCAGCCACGTAGAGGTTGCCGTCTTGGTCCAGCGCGCAGGACGTGGGCCAGTACATATCGCCGGCGTCTTCGCCGAACTTGCTGAATTCCCCGACGAATTCCTCGTTCAACGTGGCAACGGTTACATGCACACCGTCGGGACGGTTTTCGTAGGAGCGGTTGAGAACGTAGACCTTGCCTTCTTCATCGATCGCCATGTCAACCGGATTGCGGAACCCGGTGCCGTTGAACTCGTTGCGCCCCACGGAATGGCTATAGTTGAAGGCGACGTCAGTGAGACCGAATAGATGGGTACTCATGGACTTCCCTCTTGCGTTGTGTACTCGGCGTTGCAAGCCACGGTGGGGCCGGTTTTGGGCCGGATTATCCCGCCGTGGCGTTTTTGACGGTGGTTGGGCCTACAGGAAGGGGACCTTCTCGAAGACGCCACGGTTGATGGGGTTGGAGTCCAGACTCATCCAGTCTTCCAGGATAGTGGCGTAAATCTGGCGGAAGTCCATGTTGGACTTCAGGTTGCCGCCCTCTTCATGGTCGGCCGGGGCCAGCGACGGGTAGGTACCGTAGATGCCGCCCTTGACATGTTCACCGACGGCGAAGGCAACGGAGCCGGCGCCGTGGTCGGTGCCTGAGCCGTTGTCGCCGATGCGCCGACCGAACTCGGAGTACATGAACAGCGTAACGTTGTCGCTGGCGTCATGGTCCCGCAGGTCAGTGATGAAGGTGTCGACGTTGTTGGAAACGTCGGTCCACAGGGCGCTTTGCAGCTGGGCCTGGTTGGCGTGGGTGTCGAAGCCGTTGTAGGGGCTGGTGGTGAAGAGCACACGGGTGCCCAGGTCGGCCAAGTGAGTCTGGGCGATGTTCTTCATGTACTGTCCAACGACGCTGGAAGAGTATTCCACGTTGGAGTTGTACTTCGGCGGCGCGGTGGCCAGGATGTCGGCCCCGATGCGGGCGTAGGTGCCAGTGGAGCGCAGGTAGTCATTGACAAACCCGCCGCCAATGGTGGGGGCGTAAATCTTGCTGAACAGTTCCAGCGCTTCGGCGCGCTGGTCGTCACCCTCGATGCCGGTCAGCAGGCCGTAGGTCTCGAGGTTGCCAACCGAGGCGACGGGCACGCCTTCCTTGGCCAGCGCGCGGGGCAGGCCGCGGCCAAAGTTTACGCCGGTGATGCCCTGGCCTTCGTTGTTGGGATCCAGTTCCTTGATGACCTGGCCCAGCCAGCCCTCGGTACCGATGGTATCGGGCTCGCAGGTGTGCCAGATGTCCATGCTGCGGAAATGGCTGTACGAGGGGTTGGGGTAGCCAACGCCCAGGAACACCGCCAGCTTGCCTTCGTCCCAGAACTTCTTCAGGGGCAGCATGGTGGGGTGCAAACCGATTTCGCCGTTCAGGTCGAGGACGGCCTCAGCGGGTACGCCCAGGTTGGGACGAAAGTCGCGGTAATGACCGTCGTTGTAGGGGATGACCGTGTTCAGGCCGTCGTTCCCGCCGGAGAGGGAAAGAACTACCAGAACATTGTCCTTCTTGGTAGAGACCATTTGTTGATCCTCCGTAATGTCACCGGGCTGTTGCCCTTACTGTTGGTTGGGGCCAGCGCTGCGCGGCGAAGTGGTCAGTTGGCGCCGTCGCAGCGATGCCAGCCCAAAATGGGGATTACCGGATTATTCGAACTGGAATTCCGACGTGGACGCGATGATCTGGAACATTTCGCCGGAGCGGCGAGTGAACTCGGCCTGTTCGGCGTCGGTGCCGTGGGTGAGGCTGCCGCCACGGCCAGCGTGGGCAACGAGCTGATCCCGGGTGTCGTCGGACAGGTTCAGGCAGCCTACCAGGTCGGCGCAGCTGTCTACGAACTGTTCGGGAGACAGGGTATCGCCCTGGGACATGAGCTTGCCGATCATGCTCCGCACACCCGGCAGCTCGGTGCGGCCCAGGTAGTCGGCGGCAAAGTTGATGCGCTCTACCAGCGTACCGGAATCGATCCACTCGTGGCCGGTGTGCCAACCCTCAACCGTAGGAGGATTCATCAGGTCCATGCCCATATACTTGGGCTCCTGGCTGAGCTCGAACATACCGGGCTTGATCTCGTCCCGGTGGTCGCCAACCATGCGCAGCGTACCGGCAACCATCTCGGCCGGGTTCTTCACCTTGGCGTAGCGGGCGTCCTTGAATGAATCGGAGTTGAACAGGACGGTGAGCATGGCGTTGATGTCGTAGCCGCTGTCGAAGTAAGCCTGTTCCAGCGCTTGCAGCGTGCTCTCGTCCTTGGGCGCGGTCTGCCGCCAGCTGGGAACGGGAACCTCGTCGGCAATGAAGGCGTTGTAGAGATGGCGCGAGACGAACCGGGCGGTTGCACGCTCGGCGCAAATCATGTTGAGAATGTCGTCGCCATTCCAGTTGCCGGTTTTGCCCAGGAACGTCTTTTCATTGTTGTCGTGGTCGGCCGGGTCGAACCGGAATTCCCAGGGGCTGCGGCCATAGGGGAAGGGCGGGTACGGCGGGGCGATGTTCCAGCCGGTGAACGCACGGGCGCAGGCCTTTACGTCGTCTTCGGAGTAGTTGAAATCTTCGTCCATGCCGACGCCCATGGAGAACAGCTCGAGCAACTCGCGGCCATAGTTCTCGTTGATGGCCGTCTTGTGGCTCTCGGAGTTGTCCAGGTAGTAGACCATGCCGGGGCTGGTGGACAATGCCAGGAGTAGATCGCGGAAGTTGCCCATACCCTGGTCCCGGAACATCTGGACCATGATGCCCATCTCTTCGCCGGAGTCAATCTTGGAGTGGCCGGCGCAGAAAATCATGTGCCAGAAGAGGGCCATCTTTTCTTTCAGCTGGTACTCGGTATTCACCATGCGGTACATCCAGTTCTGGATGTTAATCTCGATGGCGCCAGCGTGGTTGTAGGTGGGATGATAGCGCAGCATCAGGTCGTCTTCGACGCCGGACTCGGTATCGGGATGGAGCAACTCGCCCACCACGGTGTCGTAACCTTTCGCGGCCGCGGCTTCAATCTCGTCGCGGCTGGCATTGAAACCGGCGCGGCGCAGAAGGTGAGCCATCAGTGCGATGTCAGTGCTTCCTGCCATTTGTTCCTCCTTAGGTCTCCTGTTGAGATGATTGTTCCCGAATCGGTTGATTTCGATGGCGTGAATATACCGTAATCAGCCGATTTCCGCAATTATGCAGAGCCGCCGTGACCGGTTCCAAGCCCTCAAACTGCGGAACTGTTATTAGTTTATAATCGTATTGCCGCAAGCGCAGGTTGTCAATACAACTGCGCGGCCACTTCCGGCCCAAATACCCCGGATTTCCGGCGTTGTCGGCGGGGCGGCGCGACCCGCATCGTGAGGAATCCGCCCCCAACCCAGCTCGCTCTCATCGCAGGCCCTCTCCTATCGAGGAAGAGGAAACTGTCTGTATGTTATCATCGTTGCAAATCTATCCACTACTGCGCTTGCCCGGGCCTTGAGCGAGCATTGGTGTCCTTATAATACCAGTGCAGAATAATACCAGTGCAGATAATAGCAACACCGCGGGGTCAAGGCAGGGAGGTTGGAACGATGCCCGTCATTACGATTAACGGACCCATCGGCGCCGGTTCTATTGAACTGGGCCAGAAGGTTGCCGGCGACTTGAGCCTGAACTACGTTGACCGGATGGTCTTCGCTGAGGCGGCCCGGATTATCGGCTCGCCGGTTTCCAACCTGATTGCCAAAGAGCAACGGGTAGAGCGATTCGGAGACCGGGTGACAGCGTTGCTGGGCCGGGTGCTGGAACGGGCCGCCGTTTCCGGCGATTACGACTTGGGTGTGGGCATCGAATCGTTGCCGGAAACCTACCATGAACTGGCCGGCGAACCGTCCTCGCGCATACAGCGCGTCAACGACCAGGTGTTCATCGACACCACCCAGGAAGTGATACGCAACCTGGCCAATGCCGGCCACGTGGTCATCATCGGCCGCGGCGCCAACGTCATTCTGGGCGACACGCCCGGAGTGCTGCACGTCGGCATCCTGGCGCCCATGGCAACCCGGCTGAAAACCATCATGGAGCGGGAGCATCTGGGCGAGGAAGCAGCCCGCGCCTACCTGGAAGAGCTGGAGGAAGCGCGGGTGCGGTTCTTCCAGAAGTTCTTCAAGGTATCGCCCCTGGACCCCACGCTGTACCACATTATGCTGGACATGGGCCACATGAGCACGGAAACCGCCGCCCTCATCATTGGCCACGCCGCTGGCGACCTGGAACACTAACCCGGACGTAAACGCCAGCATCCTGACGTTATTGACTTGAAACAACCGGAGGTTAAACAGAACTATGTTTGTAAGAATGGTTTGGGGTAAGCTGCGCGCCGGTTCCTGGGAGGAATTTGAGCGTCATTACCACGAGCGGGTTACCGTCGCCACGAGCCGGCCGCAGGGTCTGCGCGAACGCCAGCTAATCCGCAGCACCGAGGATCCGGACGAAGGCATCAGCGTCAGCGTCTGGGAAACCCTGACTGACTTGCGCGACTACGAAACCAGCGAGTTTCGCGCCAACATCGCCCGCGAGGTGGAACACCTCTATCGCGGCGAATACTGGGTGAAGCACTTCGAGATCAGCTCCACCGACTGATCGAATCTGCTGATCGAATCTGCCGCCCTGAAGCTGCCGGCCCCGTTGCTTACCGCAACGGGGCCTTTTGCGTTTGCGTCGCTAATCGCTATCGATGGGCAGCCCTTCGACAAGCTCAGGGCGAGCGGGGAGGTCTGTTCAGGTGAACGGAGGGGTCTTTCGGGTGGATGAGGGACAGCTGTTCTAGGTTCTGTTGACATTTCATTATAATGGCCGTATGTCAAACATCAGATTATCACCAGAACAGTGGGCTAGGATGCTCGATTTCTTGCGTGGCCGCACCGGCCTGTACGTTGGCCAGGAAGCGGATTGCCGGCGTTTTGTCGAGGCCGTCTTATGGATTAACCGCTCTGGGGCCCAATGGCGACTGCTGCCAGCCGAATACGGGAACTGGAACAGCGTCTATAAACGATTCGCCCGTTGGACTGACCAAGGCGTCTGGGCCCAAATGCATCAACATTTCTGCGACGACGCGGATCTGGAATACCTGATCATTGACAGCACGGTGGTCCGGGCGCACCCTTGCGCGGCGGGAGCTCCCCCAAAAAGGGTGGCCAGGCGGCCCAGGCCCTGGGCCGGAGCCGCGGCGGGTTCAGCACCAAGATTCACGTGAGCGTGGACGGCTTGGGCAACCCCTTGCGATTCATACTGACCGGAGGACAACAGCACGACATCACCCCAGGCGGAGGAGTTGATCGCCGGTTATGCTGGCGAGCACGTACTGGCCGACAAAGGGTACGATGCCCAGGAGTTCCGCCGACACATCCTGGAACTGGGTATGATGCCGGTCATTCCGCCCCGCTCGAACCGCAAGGCACCCGCCGACTATGACCGGCATCTGTACCGGGAGCGTCATCTGGTGGAATGCTTCATCAACAAGATCAAGCACTATCGCCGGATCGTAACTGTTCAGAGTTGGTGAGGTGGATTGGCCGATAGGGGTTCTGGGAGCCTTGCGCTGCCGGTGGTGGTTGTGTCATATAGTGGGTATGGATACGGAAATTGACCTCAAGACTGCCGACCGGGATGCCCTGATTGCCAGCATTGTCCGGCAGCAAGCCATTATCGTCCGGCAACAGGCGATCATCGAGCGGGTGGAGAAACGGATTGGCCAATTCGAGGGGCCGGCCAAGCCAAGCGGCTCGGGTCGGATGCCCGGTCTGAAGCCCAAAGCCGACCGGAAACCGGCCCAGCCCAAAGGGCCACGCCAGCGCCGTCCCCACGGTTTTGCCCGCACCCGCATGACGCCCACCCAGCGGGTGGAGCACGCGTTGGAACAGTGCCCCGACTGCGGGACTCAGCTGTCCGGCGGCTGGACCCAGCGCACTCGGGAAGTCATTGACTTGCCCCAAGTTCCGGTGCAGATTACCGAGCACGCTTACATCGCCCGCGTCTGCCCGGGCTGCCGACGCCGCTGTGTGCCACCGGCGCAACTGGACGGCGTGGCGCTGGGGCGGCAGCGTCTGGGGGTCAATGTAATGAGCCTGATTGCCGCCCTGCGGGAAGAGGCCCGGCTACCCTTCCGCACCATCCAGTGGTATCTGGGCGCCGTGCATGGGCTGCGCCTCAGCACGGGCGCCATCGTGGACGCCACGCAGCGGGTGGCTCAGCAGGCTCACGTTGTGATGGCCGATATAGTGGAACGGATCCGAGGCAGTCCGGTGGTTCATGCCGACGAAACCGGTTGGCGGGAGAACGGCAACAACGGCTACGTCTGGACCTTCAGCACTCCCAGCCAGCGGTACTTCCTGCGACGGGGTCGTGGCAAGGTGGTGGTGGATGAAGTCCTGGGCGATGCTTTCTCCGGCGTGCTGGTCAGCGATTTCTACGCCGCCTACCACCACTACGACGGTCCCAAACAACGCTGCTGGGCTCACCTGCTGCGGGACATCCACGACCGGCGCACTCTCTACCCTGATGACGACCGGCTGACGCGGTGGGCTGACGCCGTACACCGTCTCTATGTCCAGGCCAAGGCCTTCACGCACCCGTCGCTGCTGCGACGGCGGGCGACCCAGCTGGCCCTGGAACAACGACTGCTCGCCATCTGCCAGCCATTCCTCGACGACCCATCGGCAACCCAGGCCAAGCTATGCCGACGCATTGAACGCCACGTCAAAGAGCTCTTCGTCTTCGTGGCCGAACCGGAAACGCCGCCGGACAATAACGCCGCCGAGCGCAGCCTGCGCCCGGTGGTGATCAGCCGGAAGATCAGTGGTGGCACGCGCTCAAACCAGGGCACTGCAACCAAGATGACGCTGGCCTCAATCTTCGGCACCTGGCGGGCCCAGGGCTTGAACCCCCTCACCGCCTGCCGACAATTACTCACTTCCCCTCAACCCTGAACAGTTACGCCGGATCTTCTCCCGGTTTGAGAAGCTGGACACCAGATACCTGGGCTTCCTGCATTTCACCGCCGCTCTCATCTGGCTACGGTGAAATGTCAACAGAACCTAGCGGATGACCGAAAGGCCCTGGGCGCAGCGGTACGTTATCGGCCGGCGACGGCTCCGGGCACCCGGCCGATGCCGGCCCGCGCACAGTCTTCGTCTTCCTGAGCAGTGCCGCCACTGCCCCCCACGGCGCCGATCAGCTCGCCGCTCATATAGATGGGCAATGCGCCCTGGCCGGGGATGAACTCACCGCGTTCGACTTCCATCACGGCGCGCATGATGGGCGTCGTGGAGCGTTCGGTGAGGTCGCCACTGGGATCGCCGAAGCAGGCCGACGCGCGGGCCTTGCCGCGGGAAACGTAGGGCGTGCGCCAGGCGGAGCCGTCCATACGGCACATGGTAATCAGGTCGCCGCGGGCGTCCACGACGGAAAAACTGAAGGCTTTGCCCAAGTCCAGTGCGGCGGATTTAGCGCCGGCCAGAACTGCTTCGGCCTGTTCAAGCGTAATGTTTGGCATGGTGAAAGTCTCCTTATCGTAGGTAGAATGTGGCGTGATAGTAGAGTGTGGTGTGGATTTAAAATCGCTGGCGCAGCGCAGCAATCGGCGGGATACCGGAGGCGCCGATTGCAACAACGCTACTGGCGGTCAGCTTCCAGGGTTGGTGGGGGTTCATCGAAAGGCTCGTTCCGTGCCGCGGCAGCCAGGCGTCGCTCGTTCCATTCGCTAATCTGCTGCCTGATTTCCGACACCGCTTGAGCGCGCCCCTCAGCGCGCCCCTCAGCACGCCGCTTCTCCTGGAGCGGTCTGACGTACTTGTTCATCAGGTAATCGTAAGTAACCATAAGGCGCTGCATGACCTCCATCAAAGTGAATGTGCTGGGGATGCCCAGGGCAGTGACCGCCGGGACGTGGGGCATTGTCGCGTCGATAATCTGACCAGTGGCGTAATCGGGATGAAGCGACTGCTGGAATTCCACAACAAGGTACATTGCGAGAAACCACTGTATCCAGAACAGGGTGATATAGGGAAGCCGCCATGCCGGTGGAATGGCCCAGATAGACTCACGACGACCGTTAGAGTTATCATTGCGCCCTGCGTTCGTAATGATTTTGCTCCAGTTGTGATTGATTGGATTTGTTGCGGCGCACCGCGTCGGTCAGGCCGTTTCGTCTCTTCCAGCGAGATGGCCGGCAGGATGCTGAGCATTACAGTTGAGGGCACTCTATCGCCTGCGCTATTATAGCAGGCCAGCCCGCGCGCCATCCCTTTGTCATCATCCACTCCATCGGGCGTAGAGCGGCGGCAATCCCAAACCTGCGGTCGGTTCCAGGAGGTAACGTCTGCCTTGTTCGGATTTTTCGACTCATTCAAGAAAGGCTGCGGTTGCGCCCTGGGCGTCGTCGTTGGCCTGGTCATTGCTGCCGTAATCATCGGTTTGCTATTTGGCAATTGTGAAGTAGGTGGCTAACGGCCCACCCTGCCGTTTCGTTCTGGAGCAACACCATCTGGAGCAACACCATCTGGAGCAACACCATCTGGAGCAACACCATCTGGAGCAACACCATGCAATTTGGATTTTACCTGCCCAACCACGGCCCCAACGCGCAGCCCGGCCCCCTGGCCCAAATCGCCCAGACCGGCGACCGCCTGGGCTACTACTGCATGGTGGCCGGCGACCACATCCTGGTTCCCAACCGCATCGACTCGCCCTATCCTTACACCGTTAGCGGCGAGTTTCCCACCGGCGAAAGCGGAGAGTATTTCGAGCAACTCACGCTGCTTACCTACCTGGCCGGGGTTACGCAAAACATTCGCATGGTGCCCAGCGTGATGATTGTTCCCTACCGCCCGGCCATTCTGGCCGCCAAGATTCTGGCGACCCTGGACGTGCTGTCCCAGGGCCGGCTGATTTTGGGTGTCGGGGTAGGCTGGATGGAGGAGGAGTTTGAGGCGCTGGGCACGCCGCCGTTTGCCGAGCGGGGCGCCGTTACCGACGAATACCTGCGGGCGTACAAAGAGCTGTGGACCAGTCCCAACCCGGAGTTCGATGGCAAGTACGTTCAGTTCTCGGGCATTCAGTTTCTGCCCAAGCCGGTGCAGAAGCCGCATCCCCCCATCTGGGTGGGTGGGCAGAGCCGCCCGGCCATCCGCCGCGCCGCGACCCTGGGCGACGGCTGGCATCCGGTGGGTACCATACCGGCGGCCACGCTGGATCCGGAGGAACTGGCCGGCGACATGGCGCAACTCAACCGGTTCGCCGAGCAGGCCGGCCGCGACCCGTCGGAGATCCAGGTGTCCATGAAAGCGCCGCTGTACGACCCGGCTACGATGCAATCCGGCCCGCGCCGGCGTTTCTCCGGCTCCAGCGACGCAATTCTCGAAGACGTGCATACCTACTCTGAGATCGGTGTGTCGCACATCATATTTGACATACGGGGCAGCGATTTGAACCAGGCCACCGACCGGCTGGACTGGTTTGCCAGCGACATTATGGGGCAGGTTGGGTAACCGGACGCTGTGCTATAATCGGGGCGCTTGATAATGCTGCCGCACGGCACAACGTCGAGCGTCGCTGGTTCACGAAACTGTCGGTAGGAGGAGAACTGCCTTGACCACCCTGAATGACCGCTTTCAAGCCGGACAGAATATGCGCGGATTGATGTCGGGCGGGGACCAGACACACTATGCGCTGCCTGGTGTCGATCAGTTGGCTCCCGACCTGAAGCGCATCATCGACGAAGCGCTTTTCGGCTTGATATGGACCCGCTCCGGCCTGGACCTCAAGTACCGCTGTATCGCTACGGTGTCCGCGTTGATGGCGTTGGGGGAGTTGAATCTGCTCCGCCGCCACGTTGACCGCTCCCTGAACGTCGGATTGAGTCCGCAACAGGTGGTGGAGATTTTCATTCAGTCCACGTTTTATGTGGGGGTGCCGGCCGTAGAGACCGCCCTGCGTCTGACCAAGGACATCTTCGAGGAACGGGGCATCGATTTCCGGGCAGTGCCGGAATACGACACCAATCGGCACGCCGATGAACTGCACGCCCTGGGCCAGGAACTTCATCGCCACCACATGGGCGACCTGACCACGCCAGGCTTCAACGATGACACGCCGGAAGCGGAGCTGGAGCGCATCGTGGACGAGTACCACTGGGGCGCCATCCACAGCCGCTCGCATCTGGACGACAAGGCGCGGGCAATCGTCTCCCTGGCCTCTCTGATGGTGATGGGAGTATACGATGCCCAGATGCGGCGGCGCATTCGCGGCGCGCTGGGAATTGGCCTGTCGCCCATCGAGGTGATGGAAGTATTCATTCACCTCTCCATGTACGGCGGATACATCAACACCCGAACGGCCATGCGCATCGCCCGGTCGGTGTTCGTTGAACTGGGCGTCGGCTGAGCTGGGCGCCGGCTGATCCGGCGCGTTCCGGTTCCCGCCCAAATATACGGGACAATAACCGGCAAACTCGAGGTAGCGTTGCAATTTAGGTGGTTCCTTTCCTGGATTCCGGCTTGCGCCGGAATCCAGGAAAGCCCCAATCAGAAAAATCCTGTCCATCCATGCAAAAAACCACCTAATACGGAATGCTGCCCAAACTCAAAAGGCAAGGAGGTCGGAGGAAAACTGATGAAACTGCGACTGGACGACGGTTGCGAGCTGTTTTACACCATCGACGACTTCACCGACCCCTGGACCGAGCCGCAAACGGTGTTGATGCACCACGGCATGGCCAAGAACCACAAGTTGTGGTTCGGCTGGGTGCCCATCATCGCGCGGCACTACCGGGTGATTCGCTACGATATGCGCGGCATGGGCCAGTCTCAGGTGCCCGACCCTGGCTACCCGTTCTCGGTGGACAACTTCGCCAAGGACCTGGCCGAGGTTGCCGACAAGCTGGGTCTGGACCAGTTCCATCTGATCGGCGAGACGGTAGGCGGCAGCATTTCGATGCGCTATGCCGCCATGCACCAGGAACGCCTGCTGTCTCTAACCGCCTGCACGTCGCCTACCAGCTTCAATGACGCTCATCATGCCGAATCGGCGGTGCAGATTGAACGCGACGGCATCGGCGCCTGGGTTGAGGGCAGCATCGGTCGCCGCCTGGACCCCCAGATCGTGGACCCGGCCTACACGCGCTGGTACGCCGAACAGATGAAGGCGACCACCCCCCACGTGGTGGCTGGGTTCCAGGCTCAAGCTTCGGGAGATTTGCGTCCCCTGCTGAAGGACGTCCAGACGCCCGTGCTGATAATTGCGGCGGCGGCGTTGCGCGAGGAAGTGCTGGGAGATTTCCGCGGCGCATCCGACGTGTTCCCCAATGGCCGTTCGGTGGTATTCCCCGGAGTGTACGGGTTCGTGCAGCACATCCTGCCGGTGCCCTGCGCTCGCGTGTGGCTGGATTTCGCCCGCAGCCTGGGATAAAGCGTCCGTCTTCTTTCCGGACGGTGCGAATTCCCAAATGCTGGTTGCAGTGTGACCTTTCAGAATGGCGGACTACGCAACTGACCCAGCGCCACGCGTCGCCGAAACGCCGGCGCATCAAACGCAGGACGACGCTGGCGGCGGCGAAACCGACGAACCGGGCACCCGCTCAAGCACTATGCAGCGGTTGTTGCAACGCCGAATACGCGACGACCGGGGACGTTACCGGTCACGCCTGCTGGCCCGTGGCGAGCTTCAGGTGCTGCCCCGGCGCGTGAGCAGGAGGCTGAACCTGCCGCCATTCGTCGAGCTGTATGACGTCCGGTTTTTCCGGTTTCACAAGGATTACCTGTGGCAGTCGGGCCTGGCGGTTATAACGATCCTGGGTGTTCTACTGCTGATGGACTCCGTGGCCGATGCCGCCCTTGCTGCCGGGTTGGGCTCCAGCGCGGTGATCGTGTTCGTGCATCCCACGTCCCGGAGCGCCAGCCTGCGGAACCTCATCGGCGGCCATGTGATCGGGTTGCTGGTCGGGACATTGGCGTCGTTCCTGTTATTCCAGTCCGGCTGGCTTCCGGTGGCTGCTGAGCTCTCCCACTGGGCTGCCGACATAATTGCCGCCGGCGTGTTGGGCGTGGTGATCGTCCTCATGGCCGCCACTGATACGGAACACCCGCCGGCCGCCGCAACCGCGCTGGGGTTCGCGTTGCAAAGCCTGGCCTTACAGTTGACAATCCTTTTCGTGGGCGCGGTACTGGTGCTGGCCGTCGCCAAACTGCTGCTGCGAAACCGCCTGCGAGACCTCATCGACTAGGGCGTGTTACCAACCGGGCCGGTGTCGTTGCAAGCGCGCCGCGTTAGTATCGCTCCGGGTCGTGGGGGAAACGCTGTGCTACGATACTTGCGACGCACCGGAGAGAAACCAGGTTGATCAGAACAGGAGGGGCATAATGGAACCGTTCAAAGTCATAGCGAAAGTCGCTAAAGACGGCCAGGTTACGCTGCTCAACCTACCTTTTGCGGAGGGTGTGGAAGTGGAAGTAATCATAGCCGAACGCGCGGATTGGTCCCGCCCCTGCCCCACCGGAAAAAACCCTCTCCAGGGATCCGTAATCCGGTATGACCGTCCCTTTGACCCCGTGTTTGAGGACGATGAATGGGAAATGAACACCTGCGTTGACCCATTTCCAAACGTAATCTCCCCGAAATAACGGAGGACTCTCTCAATTGATTGTCCTTGACACCCACGTATGGATTTGGTGGGTAAATGAAACCGGCCGCCTGACGCCAGCGCAACAGGACGCTATAGCCTACGAGCGACAGTTTCCCGACAGCATAGGCATCAGCGCCGTATCGTGTATCGAGGTAGCCCGATTGTCGGCCAGTGGGCAGCTGGCGCTGCATTCGGATACGCTAGATTGGTTGCGTAGCGGCCTCTCTTACCCAAACATCCAACTGTTGCCCCTCACGCCGGAAATCGCAGTGCGCGCCTACCGCCTCCCTGAACCATTCCACCGTGACCCGGCAGACCGTATCCTGGTTGCAACCGCTCTGGAACATTCCTGTTCGCTCGTTACATCGGATGCTCGTATCACCGATTATCCCCACGTCCAAACCATCAGTTAACGAGGATTATTGTTATGCCTGATTCGCTTTCCCGACAGCTGGCCCGCTGGGCCGTAAACCTGACCCCTGAAGATTTGCCGCCGGCCGCCGTGGACAAGATGCAAACTTCGCTGCTGCACGGCGTGGTCGTTGCCATCATCGGCGCCGGCACACATCATGGCAAGGCGGCAGTGCAACTGACGTTGGCGGAGGAGAGTTCGTCCCACGGCGCCAGCATCCTGGCTCACAGCGGGCGCGCTACCCGCTACGGGGCGGCGTTCGCCAACAGCAAGCTAATGCACGCCACCAACCAGGCCGACTCTTACCGGATGCTGACTCACCCGGGGCCGTGCATCATACCGGCGGCGTTGGCGTCGGCCCAGCTCGGCGGAGCAACGGGCGCCGAGCTGCTAACCGCCATGTCTGCCGGCTACGAGGTTGAGTCTCGTATCGCCGGCGACTTTATCGCATCGACGCAGGCGCGCGGTTTCCGCTCCAGCCCGGTGTACGGCACCCTCGGCGCAGCGGTAGCCACGGGCAAATTGCTGGGCCTGACCGAAGACCAGATGGTTACGGCCATCGCGCTGGCCTGCACCTTCACCGCCGGCACCAACGAGGGACCGCGTTCGGGCGGGCGGGAAATGATGTTCCACGAACCGCAGTCCACCCGCAGCGGCATCATGGCGGCCCTGCTGGCCCGGGAAGACGTGCGCGGCTCGGAAGAGGCTCTGGAAGGGCCGGCCGGCTTCTACAACGCCTTCACCGGCAACAACCGGGGCGAACTGTCCTACGTGTTCACCGGGTCGCAGCAGGTTGACTTCGAGTCGGTAACGGAAGGGCTGGGCGAACGCTGGGAGTTGCTGCACACGGTGCTCAAGATGTACCCGACTGCGGGTTACAACTGCCCGGTAATCGACCTGATGGCCGACATCCGGCGCGCCCACGACCTGTCCATCGACGACATTGAGCGCATCACCATAGACCTGAACTGGCTGGAGACCCTGTACCCGTCGCCCGCTTTCCCCAATGCCGCCCGTGGTCGGGCCATCGTGGGCAGCACCCACTACTTCACCGCCTACGTTGCGGTCAACGGGTCGTACCCTCCCCTGCGCACGCGCATCGACCCGGGCGACGACTCCGACGCCGCCGGCGCGGAGCACCACGACGCGGTGGTGAAATTGATGGCCAAAGTGGAAACCGTGGGCCACCAAGACCGCCGCGCCTTCGCCCCGCGCATCACCATCGAGATGGCCGGCGGCAACAGCTATCAGGGCGAATACGAGGGCACCGAGCTGGAGTGGGGCCTGGAGGCCGAAGTGGAACGGCTGCGACCCCTCTTCCCAGCCATCGACTGGCCCGACGCCAAGCTCGAATCGGTAGTCTCCGCAGTGCGGGGCATTACCAACGCGGCAGACCTGACCGAGTTGCTGAGGGCGGCCACGCTGTAATCTGCACTGAGCCATCAGCTCGTCAAGAGGCTAACACTTCTCACGCGTACCCACTTTGGGAGTATGAATATGTTGCCAGGATTGGAGGGTAAAGCCGCGTTGGTTACGGGCGGCAGCCGCGGGATCGGAAAGGCCATCGCCTATGCTTTGGCAGCGGAAGGTTGCGCCGTGGCAATCTGTGCCCGCGGCGAGGAAGCGTTGCAATCCGCTGCCGCCGAAATCGGCGACGCTACCGGTGCGAAGGTCATCGCGGTGCGCGCCGACATGACCTCTCCGGAGGAGATCGTTGGCCTGGTTCAACAAACCGTGTCAGGCCTGGGTCGGCTGGATATTCTGGTGAACAACGCGGTGAACAGCACCAGCGACCGCGCCAGCCGCATCCCTGATGACGTCATCCTGAACCACATTACCACCAAGATAATGGGCTACATTCGCTGCGCGCGGGAGTGTGTGCCCCACATGACGGCGGCCGGCGGCGGGCGCATCATCAACATCGGCGGTATGGCGGCGCGCAATTCCAGTCCAACCAACCCCGGTTCGGGAGTCACCAATTCGGCCATGTCCAACTATTCCAAGGCGCTGGCCGACGACGTGGCATCGGACGGCATCCTGGTCAACTGCATCCATCCGGGCAGCACCCGCACCGAGCGCTACATGGGGCTGGTGGCCGAGCGGGCCGCGCGCATCAACAGCACATCCGAGGCGGAGCTGGCCCAGTCAGTGGCCGAAATTCCCATTGGCCGTATGATTGAGCCGGAAGACATCGCCAACCTGGCCGCATTCCTGTGTTCGGACCTGGCGTCGGCGATCACCGGCCAAACCATCGCCGTGGACGGCGGCGGCGGCAAGGGCGTACACTTCTAGGCAACCCGATTGCCGGGTATTGCTGGCCTGGGACTGGCGGGATGGACCATGTCTAGCACGTCTAGGTAATGCCCATCTCCCGCAGCGCCACGGCAAATTTGGAGTCCAGCACATAGGCGTCCTCGCCCTTGTCATAGATGAGCGGGCGGGGCAGGTCCACCTCGCCGCGCCGCTTTCTGAGGCGATTCATGCTGTGCCCCTGGCTCGACAGCGAACCGGACAGCTCCCGCTGGGAAAGGTGCAGCGTGTGCATCAATTGGGTACGCTTCTGCATATGATTCGGGGAGCGGGACACCCGCAGCATGGCCTGTCGCGCCGTATCCGAGAGGTTGCGCCAGAAGGTGTTGACGTAGCTGATGTTCCAGTCGGCCAGCGGCAACTGCGGCGGCGGTACCGGGGCGGGGCTGGCCGCCGGCGCCGCGACTTCGGCTTCCGGCGGGGGCGCTGACTCGGCGGGCATTGGCGAACTGACTGGCGCCGGCGGGCGGGCGGTACTATGACCGCCGGCAATCTGGCTTATCATCGCCATTACCTCGCCAATATCTCCTTCAATCGTTACCGTAACACTTCCCAAACCGTTACTCCTGCTCGCCCACATCTGAACTCTATCATGTATACGCCGTTGCTGGGTGTTTGTGCACCAAAGACTACATTACCAGACTCCACAAAACAAGTGGCGTTTCGGGCTCACGCGTACCCACTTTAATCTGTCATTGCGAAGAGCATAGCGACGTGGCAATCTCGATGAGGTTGAACACACGTCGGCGAACCATCACTCCTACAGCGACCATTGCTACGGCGACGAGATTGCCACGCTGCGCTCGCAATGACAAAGCGGGTACGCACGAGGCGTTTCGGGGCATCTGTGCCCTGTGGCAATTCCATGCTGGCACGACTATTCCTGCAACGCCAGCAATAACGCAGACTCCAGCACATCGGGCGGTACGTACTGCTCGAAGCGCGCGGCAATGCGCCCGTCGCTGCCAATCACGAATGTCCACGGCTCGGTAACCAGTCCCCATTCGTCCACGGCGGGCACCAGCTCTTTGGCTGGCTGGCCGGATTCGATGAGGTGCGGGTCTTTGTACACTTCCACGTGAACGAAATTAGCGCGCCCCGGGTAACGGGCCGCCAGCGTCGACAGTTCGGCAACTTGTGGGCCGCAGGTCGCCGTTACGCAAAAGGCCGGCGTCGAGAACGTAACCACGGCCGGCTGTCCGGCGCGCACGGCGTCAGCCACCGACAGCCGGTACAACGCCGGGTCCGGCTGCGGGCTGCTGCTGATGGTGCGCAGGTCGGGGGCGCTGGCGGCCGTTGGGGTGTTGGAAAGCGGAGCCGGATCGCCGATGAAAGGGGAACGGTGTTGGTCAGCCACCGATACCACCGCGCCGATGGTCAAGCTCTCCTCGGCCTGATCGTTGCCATCGGAGTTGCTGCCATCGGAGTCGTTGCCACCATAGTTGAAGGTGGCGTGAATTTCCCAGATGCCGGGTGAGCCAGGGGTGGCGGTGCCAGCCTCGTCAAACGACACATCGGCGATAAAGATGCCGCGTCGCCCCTCCGGTGGCCAGAGTTCGTAGTGCGCGGTGGTGCGGTGGCGCACCTGGCCGGTGGCTGCATCCGGCTCGTAAAACACCGCGCGCAGCGCCACGGAGTCGGGTCGCACCGGCATATAGTCCCGGTCAACCAACCCGAAGGCAACCCGATTATTCCCCACCGCCAGGTCGCTGGTCGACACCACCAGACTTACCGGAGGGCCGCCGGCCGGTTCATTCAGCACATTGGGCTGAGTTGTCGGGGCGGCGCAAGCGGTAGTGAGCAGCAGACCCACCGCCAGCAAGCAGCCAGCAAACACGGTACGCATCATGCTATTGAGGTTGCCACGACGCGCCGGTGTTGGCAAGGGTTTTCGCCCTTACACTGGCCGCCCGTCATCTCATGGTGAGCTTGTCGAACCATCGGCGACCGTCCTTCGACAGGCTCAGGACGAGCGGGTGGGGTCAACTCCCACGACTTTGAAAAGACCCTGTCGAGGGCGTGCGGGCTGGTGCAGGGTGCTTGCGGGGTGGTCTATAATCACAGTGCTATCCACGATACTTGATGCTTGTTGAGGCGATTATGCGGTTCGGTTCTTTCGTATTTCCGGTTAGCCACCATCCTGAAAACGACTCGGCGGTGATTGACAGCACGCTGGACGAGATTGTGCTCGCCGAACAGATTGGTATGCACTCGGTATGGCTCACCGAGCACCACTTCGACGGCGCTGCCGCCCACGCTGATCCGGTGGTACTGGGGGCCGCGGTGGCCGCGCGCACCACGCATCTGAAAATCGGTTTTGCCGTTGTTGAACTGGCCTTCCACCATCCCGTGCGGCTGGCGGTGCAAACCTCGCTGCTGGACAACCTTAGCCACGGGCGGCTGATTGTCGGGCTGGGGCGCGGCTCGGCGTACAACCACTATGAGTATGTGGGTTTTGGCCTCACCATGGCGGAAGGCATCGCCCGGCTGGATGAGGCCGAGCAGTTGCTGGTGGAGGCGTGGACATCCGAGGACCTTTCGCACCGGGGCGCAACGTGGGACGTGGAATTTCCGCTGCTGCGCCCGCGTCCGTATCAGAAGCCCCATCCGCCGCTGATTCGCGCCTGCATCAGCGAAGCTTCTGCTGTCAGCATGGCGAAAATCGGCCGGCCCATCCTGATTGGTATTCAGACCATCGAAACACTCCAGGCGCGCCTGGAGCGGTACCGCGAAACCATGCTGGACTCGGGATTCACCGAGCAGGACACCGAGGCGACGCTGGATCAATGCTGGGCGTCCCGCGACCTGTTTGTGGCCGACAGTTACAGCGAGGCCGCCGAGATTGCCGAGGCCGGTTTCGAGCGCGAGCGCTCCCACTTCCGCCGCGCCCGCGAACTGTACAATCCCGACGGGTTGCGTCCCGGCGACTCCCCGCCTCCTGATCCCAACCGGCCCATCCCGGCCGGCGAGAGTCTGGAGCACTCGTTCATCATGGGCACGCCGTCGCAGGTGGCGGAGCAGGTCGCCGCCATGCGCGACATCGGCGTCCGCAACCTCATGTTCAAGCTGAACACGGGAGAGATGGACACGCAGCGGGTGCAGAAGTCGATGCGTTTGCTGGGCGAGCAGGTGATGCCGAAGTTTGTCGGGTAGGGGACGCCCCTCACACCCGGCCCCTTTCCCATTGGGAGAGGGGAGCCCAGCCGCTGTCATTGCGAGCGCAGCGTGGCAATCCCGCTGGCGCAGGTAGGGACGTTAGCCCGACGAGATTGCCACGTCTCGCTGGGCTCCTCACATTGACAGGGCCTGGGCGTAACTGTTCAGACTTGAGGGGATCTTCGGCTTTTCCGACTGGTTGTGGACGGGTGGCCAAGCACGGAATTTGCTTTGCAAGCCGACCCGTCCCCTCAAACGTGAACAGTTACGCCTGGGCGCCGGGGTTTGACCGCTCGCAGCGCCAAACCTACAATGGGTTGCCCCGCTACAGCGGTCTCCCTATACAGCGGCCTCCCTCCGTAATTCTGATGACACATATCCTGAACAGTCCAAACGCTTTGCGACGATCCGTTGCGCTGCTCGCCGTTGCGGCGATAGCGCTGCTGGCCACGGCCTGCGCGCCGGGGCAGCCGGCCGCCGACTTTGCGCTGACCACCTTCACCGGCGATAGTTTCACGCTGTCTGAACAGCGGGGCAACGTGGTGGTCATCAACTTCTGGTACCCGTCGTGCCCGCCGTGCCGTGATGAGATGCCGGCGTTTCAGGATGTTTGGGAGCAGTATGAAGGACGTCAGGTACGGTTCATCGGGCTGTTTGTACCACAGGGGTTCGACACCGAGATCGAAGCCCGCCGGTTCGTTGACGAATTTGGTCTCACCTTCCAGTTCGCCACCGACGTGCGCGCGTTGGTGGCCCAGCAATACGCCGTGGAGTATTTCCCAACCACCTACTTCATCGATCAGGGCGGTCGGGTGGCGCGCCAGGAAATCAGCCGGATGGATGCCGACCGCCTGGCAGAGATCCTGTCGGACCTGCTGGGCTAGGTTGGGCCGGTCATGCTGGTGCTGGAAGTCATACTGCTGATCATCCGCTGGGCCCACGCGCTGGCCGCCGTCACGTGGATTGGCGGCAGTCTGTTCCTGCTGCTGGCCGGACGGCCGGCCCTGCGCGCCGCAGATTCCCAGGGTCTCGTGGCCCGGGCGTTGGCCGTTGAATTTCGGCCCATCGTCGGCACCGCAATCGGAGTGCTGATACTCAGCGGAGTCATGCTGGCGGTGAGCCGGCTGACGTCGGAGGCCGCCAGCATCCCATACACGGTGGTTCTGGTTGCCAAAATCGCGCTGGCCTGCTACGCCTTTTGCATCGCCTGGCTGCTGCCGCGGCGACGACGAGACCGACAGGCTGCATCGGCCGGCAAGTCTGCGCCGGCCGCCGCGTGGCGCAGGATTCCAGGCGCTTTGACCAGCCCAGCGGCGTTGACCGTTGTGGGCGTGGTCGTTATCGGGCTGGCCGATGTGCTAGGCTGGCTGTTCGAGCACGGCCTGGCCAACTGATGGTCAGGAAGGAGAACACATGAGGACCGAATTGCTGGACATTATCGCCTGCCCGGTGTGCAAGGGGCCGCTGCTGCTGCACACGGACACGGTAGCGCCGGATGATGCAGTCAACGCCGGCGAGGTGCTGACCGGGACGTTGACCTGCCCGCCCTGCGACGAACGCTATCCCATCGCCGAGGGCATACCCAACCTGCTGCCGCCCGACCTGCGGGACGCTGAAGCGGGGGCCGCACGGTAATGGGCGCAGTGACGACGCAGGGACGAATGATTATTCGCGCCTACACACGATTACGGTAAAGCCTGGTGTTAATTAGCCGCCGGTGATGATGGCCACTACCTCGGATGCCAGACCCTCGGCGCGTTCGCGCAGGGCGGGGCGGTCCAGGTTCTCAATCGGATGCTGCGTGAAGATGGTTGGGTAGTCTTCCGCGCCCCACATCTTGGCCATGGCGTTGGCGGTGGGGATGAACCGGTCGGTGCAAATGGTAGCAGAAGGGAGGCCGGCCTTCTCAACGTGGATTCCGTCGTGCACACTGCACGCACTGCAACTCCCTCAATCGCCAATGGCAACCACCACCGAATCGACATTGGCCACCAGTTCCTGCAATTCCTGCGGGTCGGCGGGGCGGGAGGCGCTGGGCTTGCGGAGCCACCGCACTTCGCTAATTTCGTAGCGGTTACGCAGCACCTCCGCCAACTCTTCAAGCAGTACGTCGGCGTTGCGCTTGCTGTCATCAATGAGGCCCAACCGGGTGCCGGCCAGCGAGGGCAGGCGCGGCGCGCCGTCGAAAGGCGCAATGATGGGTTCGGTGGTCGGGTTCACCAGGGTGTACTGTTGCGTTGCCATGCTGTTCACTCCTTAGGTTATGTAGCCAAACGCTCTGCGTCGGCGATGTAGTTGGCGGTTTCACGAATACGACGCTCGGTATCTGCAAGCGGCTCGCATAGGCCGAGATAAAAGCAGTCGCCGTGTAATGCTCCCTGTCGGGAGTAATAGCGTCCCACCAGATTACGCACTGCCGGGTCTCTGACGGCCAGGGCCCGCAGTTCGGTGGAAGTTTCCGGCGTTCTCTCCGGTTCACGCCCAGTGCGCGCCAGGATCAGGGCGTCGGTGGCTCGTTTGGTCGCGCCCCAGGCTTTTTCCGCAGCATTGCGTATTTTGCCCATCTCCAACATCTCCAGAGCATCGTCATAGAGCGTGTGAGCGTCGGCAAAAATAGCGTCGCCCGGGTGAATGGCGCTGCTCATGGGTTTATCCATTGCTCCGTCGGCGTAACTGATTCATAAATTGCCCAAGTGTCTACTAACTCGTCCGCACCTTTTTGCTTACTGCGGTGGAGCCGACTTTTGGCCCCCAGCTGGGGATGACTGACGACATATTGGATTCCTCGCCGCCGGCGAATACTACCAGAATGTCGTCAGGTTCGGGTATCAGCGCAATCATCGTTGACTCATCGCCCGGTTCCACGTCGCCGCGCAGCACCTGGCCGCGTTTGAGATCGGCCACGGAGCGCTGGATGTTGGCGTGCAGGTAGGTTCGTATGTCGGCCTTGGTCCAGTCTTGCCACAGCCGACTGTTGCCGGCAAACGTCACCACAATCTGGCCCTGGCGGATACCCACCGACAAATCACCCACCGAGCCGGACGTTGACATCGATGTGCCCAGCGACGATGCAACGTCGGCCAGGGCGTACAGGATGGCTTCGGGTCGGCCCACCGCGCGGGTCTGGCGAGGACTTTCACCGGCAAACACGGTAACGACGCTGTCCGACGCATCGAAGCCGCGTTCCACGTGCAGCGGCGTCCAGTGGGTGTCTCCTTCGGCCTCGGCGATACAGTAGGTGTACTTGCCGGGATGGCCGATAACGCTGCGGTCGAACAGGCCCGGAATGGCGGCGCAGGCATTCATCAGGATGAGCCGGATGGAGCGGCCAATGGTGCCGTTGGCGCGGTTGCCGGGACCGAACAGGTTGTTACGGCTATTGAGGCCAATCTGCGCGGCGATGGGGCCGTTGACGATGCACAGCACGGCGGCGCCGCCCATGCTGGACGACGGCCCAACCAGATTGAACACCGGATCGAGCATTGCTGCGGTGGCGGCCAGCACGACGGGGAAATACTCGGGCAGACAACCGGCCATCACTGCGTTGGCGGCTGCCTTCTCCACGGTAATCACCCGGCGGCGTTCCGGCAACTCGCCGATTACGTCGTCGGGCGCGCGGCCGGCAGCGCCGATAAACTCGGCGACGCGTTCGGCGGTGGGAGGAATGACGGGCAGACCGTCGGTCCAGCCCAGTTCATAGCAGCGCTCAACGGCGCCGAAAATGTCATCCCAGGCGGCGGTGGTAATATCGGTAAAGGTGATCAATGTTGTTGCCTCGACATTTTTACAGGTATGGACAGGATAAACCGGATTTAGGCGGGCTTTAGCATTGGCTGCTATCGCTATAGTTGGGCAGTTCGTAATGAATCAGCGTTACGCCAAGCTCACCGGCGGTGCGAGCCAAGGCGTTGGACCACCGGACATTAGCGACGCAGAAGGGTCGGGTATCCTGGCCGGTAATATCCCGCAAAATGATGGCCCGTTCGTGCGCGGCGTTCACGTCATATTCGTTGATAGTGACGGACGCCTCTACTATGGCCAGAATCGGCCGGTTGCGGGCCAGTTCAGCGCCGACTGCGATAATGTCAACAACCCGGACCCGGTCATACTGAGCACGGCTTATCGTTCCGTTCCGTCTGGCCTGCACCAGCGCGTCATTAATCGGCCCCCGGTCGGCCAGAACGGGCCGGTCAACGTAGTCCACGAGGACCAGCTCGATGGTTTCGGAACATTTATCCTCATAGGATTCACCACGCAAGTTGCCAAACTGCCCTTTCAAGCCATTGATGTCGCCCTGCATCACGTCCATGCGGGTGGTAAGTTCATCCCGCACACCGTCTATACGGATGGTAAGTTCATCCCGCACACCGTCTATACGGATGGTAAGTTCATCCCGCACACCGTCTATACGGGTGGTAAGTTCATCCCGTACGCCGTCCATGCGGGTGGTAAGTTCATCCCGCACCGCACTCACTTCATCCCGCACCGCACTCACTTCATCCCGCACCGCACTCACTTCATCCCGCACCGCACTCACTTCATCCCGCACACCGTCTATACGGATGGTAAGTTCATCCCGCACCGCACTCACTTCATCCCGCACCGCACTCACTTCATCCCGCACACCGTCTATACGGATGGTAAGTTCATCCCGCACCGCACTCACTTCGTCCCGCACATCGTTAATGCTGGCCCCTAGCGAATCCATCCGCTCCGGCAGCTCCAGGAACCTTTGCGGGAGGAGGGTGTGCAGGAGGATTTCCTGCGCCTGGGGGATGGTTCTGATTTCGCCGACGAGTTGCCGCACCAGCGAACCCGGCGGCAACCGGCTCTCCTCCGGGCTAGTAACCACGGTAAATCTCCTCGTCCGTTTTGCCGGCGGCACGCTGTCGGGCGATAAAAGCGGCGAAGTCGCCCTCATCTCCAAGAGTACGCACTACGGCCCGCTTTACCTCAGGGCCGGCCTGCTCCAGCCGTTCCAGGATGTCCAGGGCGATAGCCATTGCCTCCTGCTCAGTCACATTCGAGTCGGTCGGTTCGGTCTGTTCTGCTGCCATTGGGTACCTGCCGCTGCTGATTACTGGTTATGGATTACAGTCAGTTTAGCATTTTCCCAAGCCGGCTGTTTCAGCGGCAATGCTCATTCAAGCGGGTCAAGGCTTGGTCCAAACGGCGCACGTCGAACTCTGCCCGGATGGCCTCTACCTGGTCCGTCACCACCGACAATGTTCAATTGAACATACACGGGGCAAAATTCAGAATTGCGATCAACGTACATGGTATTTCATTTGCCACCGCTTTTTTCATCTTGGATGAATCGTTGGAAAATGTCCCACATTAGTCGCTGGATGTCACGGGAGTTTGAGTCATCAATGCAGAATATCAAGGGGACCTCTCGGGTTGCTCCAAAAATTGTTTCGTATGACCAAGTCCCTTCTGCCGTACCGTAGAATTCTACAATGTCATCTTCCAATACCCGTCCTTCAGATCCTACGCAATCATCATCTCCATAGACAAAAATATCATCACTCCACGAATATCTGCCTTCGGTCATGTTGATGCGGAAGCCTAGCGCGGTATCCTGAACCGCTTTGCCCTTGAATGAGAAACACTTCCCTTCTTGCTTATCGGGAAAACGAGCAAGCTGTTCGTAACTTGCAGCCGACGAATGGTTGCCACATCGATAGGCGGCAGTAGGCGTCGCAGTTGGTCTTGGCGCCGGTGTGGGAGTCCGGGTCGGCCTAGGTGTGTTCGTCGGACGCGGGGTATTGGTTGGCCGCGGCGTATTGGTCGGAGCCGGTGTTGGCGTAAATGGCGTAAATGTGGGGTACGGAGTGTACGTTGGAAGTGGAGTGTACGTGGGCAATGGGGTATAGGTCGGTAACGGGGTGGCGGTGGCCGTCGGCGCTGCCGTCGTCGGGGTCGCACGGATAGTGGCCGCTGCCGTAGGGGTATCAGGCGAAGGTGTCGGGATAGGTGTGGTTTCCGCGGCACAGCCGATGAGCGCCAGAACGATGACAAACACTATCGCGAGTACAGTAGTGGGTTTTCCAAGCATCTTTATGAATATCTCCCGATTGACAGATCTACGCCGCCGCTCCAGCCCAGCATAGTGGGCGGGGAACGGCGGCTCAGGTGGGTCGCGTCGTTGGGAGATTACACCCGCGCGTACTTGGAGAAGCTCCTCAGCTCCCGCGGCGGGTCCATGTGACTGCCGCGGATGGTGTAAGACACCTCGGAAACGTAGATTGCGCCGGTGCTGTCCACGGCGATCCCGTGGGGAGCAATGAACTGGCCGGCGCCCTCACCCTCATCGGAGGAACCGAACATGCACACCCGCTTGCCGTCGCGGTCGTAAACCGTTACGCGGTGGCCCAGGCCAGGAGCGTCGTCCACGCCGCCCATGCCGTTGAGTTCGCCAACGTAGATATGCCCATTCCAGTAGACCATGGCGTCAGGCCGGTGGATGTTGCTCCACATGGTCAGGAAGTTGCCCTCGGTGTCGAACAGCTGGATACGGTGCGCTTCCCGGTCAACCACGTAAACCCGTTCGTCCTCATCAAAGGCGATGTTGTGGGGTCGGATGAACTGGCTGGCGTCAATGCCCGGCTCGCCCCAGGAGAACTTGTAGCCGCCCTCGGCAGTGTAGACGTGAATGCGGGAGTTGCCGTAGCCGTCGGACACGTAAATGTCGCCGTTGCTGGGGCGGATGGCTGCTGACGTGGGGCGATTGAACGGCTGGCCGCTCCAGCGGGGGGCGGGGTGGTTCTTCTCGCCAATCTCCATCAGTTTTTCGCCGGTAACGCTGAACTTCTGGATGGTGTGGATGCCATCGTCGGCAACGAGCAGGGAATCGTCGGCGGCGCTGTAGTACAGGCCGTGGGTGCGGTTCTCGCTGAAATGGCCTTCGCCGAAGCTGCGCTGGTAATTGCCGTCCTTGTCAAACACCATGATGGGGTGTTCGCCGCGGGTCAAAATAAACACACGGTCTCCGCCATCTACGGCGACGCCGGGGCACTCCAGCAGGCTCATACCGTCGGGCATCTTGAGCCAGTTGTCTACGAACGTGTAGTTGAAATCACCTTGGCCGTAAGTGTCAGGCATAATCTTCTCCTTTCAGGTAGTCTGGCAAGTTTGGTCGCTGAGTTTGGTTCCGGGTAACATTGTAGTTCGATATAGTTTCGATGCGGCGGTTCGATGCCTGGCGGTCCGGAAGATGCCTGAACGGCGCTGGTGTAGTTCATTGGCCAATCCGGACCCGCAAGCCGGACCCGCAAGATTGCTCCCGCTGCCGATTTTCGGGTGGGTTGTTGAGCGTAACGATGGTAACGGTTGATGGTTGGTTTCACAAGTCCCCGTCGGTTAGCTGTAGGGCCTTTTCAAAGTCCCCCAACCTCCGCTCATGGTGAGCTTGTCGAACCATCGGCGACCGTCCTTCGACAGGATCAGGACGAGCCGGCGGTTAATTTCCACAACTTTGAAAAGGCCCTGTGTTAGCCGGTAGCGTTCCGTTTTAGACGGTTTCTTTTCTCATCATTCCGGCGCAAGCCGGAATCCAGGAAAGCCCCAATCAGAGAAATCCTGTCTATCCTGTCCATCCATGCAAAAAACTACCTGATACGGAACGCTGCCGCTGTTAGCCCAGGGACTTGCGATTATCCACCCGATTAGATTTACCCGCTCACCGTCATCTGCGGGCGCAGGTTTCCCTTATGCGACGGGCACTTCCTGGAAGTGCGGCATCACCTCAGTGGCGAACAGTTCGATGGAGCGCATCACCTTTTCGTGAGGCAGGCCGGCGAATCCGAAATTGCCGAAAACGTGGTTGATACCCGCCTCCTGCACCTGCTTCAACCGTTCGATCACCACCTCCGGCGTCCCGCGCAGCGGCGGCAGTCCGGCGTGGCCCGGGTCATCCCTGCGCTCGCGGTCATTCTGACGGTTGGCCCAGTGCTCGTAGCCTTTGGCAATGTTGCCGTCCTTGTCCACCGGCATTCCAATCGGGGCGCCGTTGCTGCCGATGGAACGCAGCACACGGGACGAGAAATCCTCCAGACCAATCGGGTCGCGTTCGGCTTCTTCCATAGTCGGCGCCACGTAGATTGACTTGGACATGGGCGGGTCAAGGTGGGCGTGGGGATGCCCATACTCATCCATTTTTTGCCGCCACAATTTGATCACTTCCGGAGCCTGACCCAGAATGTCGGTAGGCCCGCCGGTGATAACCTGTATCTGTCGGCTGGCGGCGAAGTCTACGCTGGCCGGGCTGGTGCTGACGGCCTGGAACAGGGGCGGGTGCGGTGTCTGCACCGGCTTGGGCAGCACCCAAAGGTCATCGACGTTGGTGAACTTGCCGTGGTAGGTAAGGGTCTCTTCGGTCCAGGCTTTGACAATGACATCCACCGCTTCCTGGAAGCGCTCGCGGCTGGTGTCGATGTCCACGCCAACGCCGTCAAACTCCTGACGCTGGTAGCCCGCGCCGATGCCGAAGTTGAAGCGTCCGCCGCTGATTACGTCGAGCATGGCCACTTCCTCAGCAACCAGCACCGGATTGTGCAGGGGCAGGACAATCACCGCGGTGCCGATGCGGATGTTCTTGGTGCGTCCGGCGACACTGCCCAGGAAAGACCAGATGCCCGACAGCAGGCCGTGGCGGGAGAAACGGTGCTCTCCCAGCCAGGCTTCGTCGATGCCGGCCTGGTCAGCGTAGGCAATCTGCTCCAGGGCATCGTTCAACGCCTGCTGTTGGGTGAAGTCCTGGTGATACGGAACGATGGTGAAGATTCCAAACTTCATGTGGCCTCCCTTGTCGGCGCCAATGGGTGTCCGTAGCTACCGGCGCACTGGCCCGGAGCAAGGCTCCGGCAGTGCTCTGATGGTGCTTTTGCCGCAACTTTACTACATAGCACAGTTGAAGGGAACGGTGTACGGTTGACGGGAACGGTTGAACTGACTGTTACCGCTGCGTGAAACTGTCATTGCGAGCGCAGCGTGGCAATCTCGTCGCCGTAGCAATGGCAGTTCGCCGACCTGCCTCCAACCCCATCGGGATTGCCGAGTCACTGCCCTCCTCGCCATGACGGATAAATTGGGTACGCCTAATATTACAACGACGGTTGGTATGGTAGGATAATCGGCAAGATAACGAAGGCAGCGGGAGGTGGGGCCGGGTGATGGATGCGGTGGCGTTGGAACGGGTGTCCGAAACCTTCCAGGGTTTGCACGACTACTTTGCGCCAGACTTTGGTCGTAGGGAGGCTCGGGAGCACAGCCGCCATTATCTGCCGGCCTGGCTGGTGCAATCGGAAGAGCGGCGCAACGCCGAGAATTTGTCGGAAACGGTTCCGGCGTCGCCACGGGCGTTACAGCGGTTTCTCGCCGGGTCTCCTTGGGACGACGACGCAGTCATCGACCGGTTGCAGGAGTATCTGGGTTCGCGACTGGAGGAACTGTAGGGGGTGTGGGTGCTGGACGGCAGCGATTTTCCCAAGCAAGGGGTGCAGTCGGTGGGAGTGGCCAGGCAGTACTGCGGGGCGTTGGGCCAGATCGCCAGCTGCCAGGCTGGGGTGTTTCTGGCGCACGTGGGACCCAGGGGCAGAGCGCTGGTGGACAAGCGGCTGTAGCTGCCCCTGGAGTGGACTGGGGACGGGGACCGCGGCGTGGCGGCGGGGGCGCCAGCGCACCGACGGGGGGTACCGCAGCAAGACGGAGTTGGCCTGGGAGATGGTGGAGGAAGCCCAGGCCGGAGGATACCTCAAGGCCCAGTGGGTGGCCGGAGATTCAGCCTGCGGGATGTCGCCCGCGTTGCGGGAGGGACTGGCGGCAACGGGAATGCGGTACGTCTTGGACGTGCGGCCGGATATGACGGTCGGGCCGTTGGAACCGACCTGGACCGATCCGCCTTACCAGGGTAACGGGCGTCCCCGCAAACCCAGACCGCTGCGTGCGGAGCGGCAGACCATGGCAGAGCGCAGTCAGGCGTTGCCGGCAGCTGCATGGCGGGAGATCACGCTAGCCCAGGGAAGCCAGGGGCCGCGTGTCTATCGGTTCAGCGCAACGGGTGCGGGTGACCAGGCGGCGGAAGCCTGGTGAGGTCCTGTGGGCGGTTTATCGCCAGAACCGGGACGGCAGCGAGCCCCGCTACTACCTGTCCAACGCACCCCCAGAGGCATCTCTGGAGACCTGGGCCTATGTGGGCGGCTCCCGCTGGCGCATTGAAACCGAGTTCGAGACCGAGTTCGAGACCGAGCAGAGCGACGTGGGCCTGGAGGAATACGAGACCCGCACCTGGGCGGGTTGGCATCACCACATCGCCATGTGCCTGCTGGCCGGGGCGTTCTTGTTGACCCTGCAACAGGATTGGGGGGAAAAAGATGCCCCTGATCACCAGGCCCCAGGTCTACCGAGTGGTGCGTGAGCTCCTGCCCAAAGAGCGGTTCGGCCCGGAAGAATTGCTGCTATGGCTGACAGATGTCCAGGAGCGCAACGAACGGGCCAGCTGCTCTCACCAGAAACGCCGCGCTGCCCTCGGCCGTAACACCTCCGGCCTCCCTCCATGAACCGTCGTTGTAATACTAAGAGCGAGCGTGGCTATTGACTCTGCCGGTCTGGCCACTAAAATCGTGGCACACCGAGCATACGGTTGCGCACCGAATATACGGAGGTGGGGTTATGCGTCTCGAAAACAAGGTTGCCCTCATCAGCGGCGGCGCGCGCGGCATGGGCGCGGTGGAGGCCAGGCTGTTTGCCAGCGAAGGCACCCGGGTGGTCATTGGCGACGTTTTGACCGCGGAAGGGCGCCAGGTTGAAGCAGAGATCAACGAGACCGGCGCGCAGTGCCGGTACGTCAATCTGGATGTTACCAGCGAGGACAACTGGCGGGACGCGGTCGCCGAGGCGGTTGCCGTGTTCGGCAAGCTGGACATTCTGGTCAACAATGCCGGCATCACCATTAGCGGCGCCATCGAGGAAATCACCGAAGCGCAATGGGACCGAATCATGGCCATCAACTCCAGGGGCGTGTTTCTGGGCACCAGGGAAGTGATAGCCGAGATGCGGCGCGCCGGCGGCGGATCCATCGTCAACATCTCCTCGGGTGCGGGAATCGCCCCCTCACCGGGCACTTCAGCGGCCTACGCCGCCAGCAAGGGCGCGGTGCGGTTGTTCACCAAAGCCACTGCAATTCAACACGCCAGCGACGGCATCCGGTGCAACTCGGTGCATCCTGGCCCCATCGAAACGCCCATGCTGCGAGCCGCGCGGGGGATGCTGCCAGCCGCGCGGAACAGTTGAACCTGATTCCCCTGGGCAGGATTGGCCGACCGGAAGAAATTGCCTATGGTGTGCTGTAGCTGGCCAGCGACGAATCGTCATTCGTCACCGGATCGGAGCTGGTCATCGACGGGGGAAGGACGGCTCAGTAACCGAAATCACGCGGAGCACATACGCCCGGAGCATATACCCTAATCATATAAAGGAGAGAGTTATGGCGCCGAAGCTGGTTCCCTATCTGCTGTACGAACCCGAAGAATCGGGCATCCTCTGGATCAAGTTCAACCGTCCGGAGCGCATGAACGCGCTGATTGGGTCGTCGGAGGAGAACGGGACGGTTGCCAAGGTTGGCGAATATATGCGGGCCGGCGACGATGACCCCAACGTGCGCGTGATAGTGCTCACCGGCGTCGGGCGGGGCTTCTGTTCGGGCGCCGATATGCGCAGGGACTCTGATCCCGCCGTTACCGGAGCAAACTTCGTCGGCAATCGCGGCATCGTGGCGGGTCCGGACGCGGCGCGGGAAGGCTTTTTCCACGGGTTCACCAAGCTGCACCGGGACATCTCGCAGGTCAGAAAGCCCACCATCGCCATGATTAACGGCCCCGCCGTCGGTTCCGGCATGGACATGGCCCTGCACTGCGACATTCGCCTGGGCTGCGAAAACACCCGCTTCATCGGATACCAGCAGCTGGGCCAGATTATCGAGAACGGCGGCAGCTACTACCTGCCCAAGATGGTGGGACTGGGCCGGGCGCTGGAATTCGCCTACACCGGCCATCTGGACGCCGAGCGGGCCTACCAGTGGGGTATGCTCAACCATCTGGTTGCCTCCGAAGACCTGGAAGCAACCACCCGCGAACTGTGCGACCGGATTATGCGGGCCCCGCCAATGGTGCAATGGATCAGCAAAAGAATCATGCGCGCCGCGCTGGACAGCTCGCTGGAAACCACCATGGCGCTAACGTCCAACGCCGGCGGCATCCTGAATGGTTCTGAGGACGCGCAGGAGGCCAGGCGGGCATTCCTGGAAAAGCGGGCGCCCGAATTCAAGGGCCGGTAGCCGCCGCCTTTTAGATGAGACGTAATCGACTAGCTTTCGCCAAACTCGGCCACCAGATCCAGTATCCAATCCATCGCCTCGGGGTAGTGGGCCAGATTCAGCACAAACTCCTGCCCCCGCCCCACGCTTTGGAGATGGGCATACTCGCCGGCCCTTCGCCAGCGAGCGAGGTTGGTGTGATAGGTCAGCGGCTCCTTTTCACCCCAGCAACCCGGATGAAAGAACTGGGGCAAACGCCACTCCGAGACTGACTTTCCGTCGGGTCTGGTCAAAACCAGCCGTTCATCGATTTTGGAAAATACGCCGGCGCCGGGCATCAAGTCGCCATCCCCCAAATTTAGAGATTCTGAGGAAATGTAGAGTGTGTTGAGGTCGTTATAGTCGTATCTAAAGTGGGGATGGTAGCGTGCCCATTGGAATTCGGGCGCCCTCTTCAAATCATCTACCGGGCTGGCTTGCTCGATTTGAAGCCAGCCCCAGAGGATATGCTGTTTGAGTGCGCCTTTTACAAAGCGCCAATGGCCATCAACTTTTTCGACGTGCCGGTAAAGGCCGAAAAACAGGAATACGTCCCCACTGTCCACTTCCTGTTTCTGTAGGTGGCGCTCGGCTATTCCAGTTTGACCCAACAGGCCACGCCATCCCGGCGCACGTTGCCAAGTTTGGGAGCTGATGTCCGGGTCCAGGTGAGCGGTATACCATGACCGGATGCGGTTACCAGTGAGGTCGGCGACTAAATCACCGACGTTCAGGTCGCCGTAGCGCAAATCCCGGTAAGCCATCCCCGACCGCGGATCGGGAATCGGCAAGGAAAACATCGTGCCGTCCGGGAATATTGGGCTTGGGCAGCCACCCGACGCCGAATCGAACCCCTTGCGGCTGAGGATTAGTCTTTGGAGTTCCATGCGCTGTGCCTTGCTTACGTAATCAGTGGGAATTTGCAGGTACTGGAGAGGCTTTCGTGTTGGCGGCACATCCCGGCGGCATCTTGAATGGTTCCGAGGACGCTCAGGAGGCCAGGCGGGCATTCCTGGAAAAGCGGGCGCCGGAGTTCAAGGGCCGGTAGACTAAAGGGCCGGTAGCCTACCCGATAACCAGGCTTTGGCCGAACCGCTCGCCGTGGGTTATCTCCGACATTGCTTTGCGCGGCGTACCCGGCGCCCGCGCTACTTCAGCCCGGTAGCCGAAGGGCAGTACGGTAACCAGTTCCATCTCTTCGGGGATGCCCAGCAGGGTTTTGACCTCATCCTGCTGCTCTCCGCGGATGCCTACGAAGCAGGTGCCCAGGCCTTCCGACCACGCCACCAACTCCATCTGTTGCAGCGCCCGGCCGGCATCCAGCTGGGGCCGGCGCGAGTTGTCCATCACAATCGCAATGGCCAGCGGCGCCTCACCAATGAATGCGCCCTGAGTGCAGATACGCCCCAGCGCTGCAATGGTGGCCCGTTCCCGCACGACGATAAAGTGCCAGGGCTGCGTGTTGCTGGAACTGGGCGCCCACCGCGCAGCCTGGAGGATTCTGTGGACAATCAGGTCAGGGACCGGATCAGGCTTGAAGTCCCGCACCGTGCGGCGCGTCCTGATGCACTGGAATACGTCCATACCGAAACCTCCTGAAAACCTCTGAGCGGAACCGAACTGCACAAGAACGAACTGCATAAAAATGCAGATTGCCGCACTGGGTTGGCGTGTAGGGACACTGTAACCCGTGGCCATTCTTCCGGCAAGGCGTGGTTCGATTATTGCCGCATACGCCCCACTGCCCCTTATGTCATTGCGAGGAGCGAAGCGACGTGGCAATCTCGTTGAGGTTGAGCACACGTCAGCGAACCATCATTGTTTACCTCAACGAGATTGCCACGCTGCGCTCGCAATGACAAAGTGGGTACGCGTGATACCCCCATGTTTGTTGACGGCGGCGGGTATGCGACGTATGCTCGGCGCATTGCAAACCGGCATTGACAGGAGAAATATCGTGAAGCTGCAAATAATGTCTCCCGCCGCGGATCGGGTGGATTTCAAGGTGCCTCCGGCGCCCCGACTGGAAACCCTTGAGGGCAAGACCATCGGTTTGTACAACAACATGACCGGCGGCGCGGATGTGGCGGTGAACCGGGTAGCGGAGCACCTCAGTCGCCGCTTCGCTAACGTCAAGTTCGAGCGGTACGGTGGCGACATCAGAGGCGGCCGGCCGGCCCTGAGCCGGGGCAACCACATCGACGACGCGGAAGCGGCGCTGATTGCCGGAGAGGTCGACGCCATGATCGGCGCCACGGCCCATTGAGGGGGTTGCACGTCGTGGCTTGCCCACGACATGGTTGCCATGGAAAAGGCCGGCGTGCCGGCGGTAGCAATCGCCGCCCGCAGCTTCTCGCGAGCCTGGCAGTCCTGCGTGGACGGGTGGGGACAGCCCGGCGCCGCCTTCGTTACCATCCCCCACGCCACCACCGGCCAGCAGCCGGACTACATCTGCAATATGGTGGACGAGCAGATTGACGCCATCATCACGGGGCTGACCCGGATGACGGCCACGGCTGCCAGCCGGCCCGGCGCCAGCAACGGCAATCGCGGCTCGGAGCTGTTCACCGTGGAGCTGGACGACTCGCCGCTGGGACTCAACGCAGTCAATCATTTTCTGGAGGAACGGGACTGGAGCGACGGGATGCCAGTCATCCCACCCACCCCCGCCGCCGTGGCAGCCATGCTCAAGGGCACCCGCCGCAGCCCGCAGGACGTGGTGATGGTCATGGAACCCGGCTTCGGCCTGGCCACCGTCGAAAAAATCGCCATCAATGCGGTGATGGCCGGCTGCAACCCGGAACAGATGCCAATACTGCTGGCCGCCATCGACTGTATCGCCCAACCGGAAATGAACCACCGGGATATGCAGGTTTCGGGGCATACCGAGGCGCCGCTCATCCTGGTCAACGGGCCGATTGCCGACCGGGCCGGCATCAACTATGGCACCTCGGCAATGGGGCCTGGCGTGGTCAACAAGCCCAACACGGCCATCGGGCGGGCCTTGCGGCTGTGCCTGATCAACATCGGCTATTGCAAGCCCGGCGCCGGCGACCCCAACTTCATCGGGTTGCCGTCCAAGTTCGGTATGTGCATCGCCGAAAGCGAAGCAGTCAGCCCCTGGCAGCCCTATCACGTAGACCGGGGTTTCCGGGCCGACGAGAGCGCAGTTACGGTGGTTACGGTTACGGGGCCGACCGACATTCTCGACCCCGCCTCCAGGAACCACATCGACACCCTGGAGAACATCGCATCCATGATGTTCTACCGGCACTCCGGCGGCGGACGCTGGATCAAGGGGTGGGATTCGGCCCAGGTGGGCCATACCAACAAGCGGGTTAATTACCAGGGCCCCTACCATCCGGTAATGCTCAGCCCATCCCGGGCGGTCATCCTGGCCGAGGCGGGCCTGAGCAAACGGGATGCCCAGGAATGGCTGCACCAGCGCTGTCGAGTGCCGCTGCGCCAGGCCCTGGGCACGGGGATGCCCACCGATGCCGACGGCAAGTGGCTTTCCCATCCGGAGTTGCAACAGCTGGCGGATGATCCCGACGCCACCATCCCCGCGCTGGAAACTCCGGAACAATACCTGCTGTTCGTAACCGGAGGTTCCACACACTACGCCAATTTCTTCTACGGCACCTACGGAATTGCCACGATGCCGGTGGAGGACGTGTAGGCGCCGGAATTCTGCCCGTCTCCCCTCTATGCCTGACTGCCAAGGAGTCGTATGCCCAGGTTAGCACCCGACCAATACCAGACTATCGTCAGGAAGCCCGCCGACATCGACCAGTTTTGGGAAGATGTGCTGGCCGAAGCCGCCGTAATACCTCTGGAGCCGGCGGTGGTTCACGACCCGCTGCGGTCGTCGGAAGATATTGACGTTTACGAGGTATTCTTCACCAGCCTGGACCAGGTTCGCATCGCGGGATGGTACGCCGTGCCCAGGGGCCGGGATGGGCGGTTGCCGGGCATCTTGCAGGTTCCGGGCTACAACATGGAGCCGCCGGTGCCGAAGAACTGGGCGCGCAAGGGTTATGCCGCCTTCAGCGTCGCCCCCAGGGGCAAGTTGCGGAGCAATCGCCAGTTCAATCCGGGCTATCCGGGGCTGTTGACCTACGGCATGGTGGACCGGAACACCTACTCATATCGGGGTTTTTATATCGACGCCTGCCGGGCCGTGGAATTCATGCTGGGCCGGGATGAAATTGATGGCGACCGCATCGGCGTTACCGGACACAGCCAGGGTGGTGGCCTTACCGTGTCCACCGCCGCATTGCGCCCGGAGATCAGGGCGGCAGCGGCCGGCGCGCCGTACCTCTGCGGGTACATGGACGCCATTGAACTCACCGACGCCTACCCCTACCAGGAGATTGCCGACTATCTGCGGGCGAACCCCGACAGCCGTGAGCAGGTTGAAGACACGCTGGCCTATTTTGATGGCATCAACCTGGCGCACCGGATCAGCTGTCCGATCATCGTTAGCGTTGGCTTGCAGGACAGCACCTGCCCGCCGGAGACCGGCTACGCGATGTTCAACGCCATCGCCAGCGCCGACAAGCGGATTTACGGCTACGACGGCCACGGCCACGACGCCAACAACTTCGAGCACGCGGCCATCGTGGATGACTTCCTGGCCAAACACCTGAAACCCTGACGGACTTGACGATATGACCACACTGAGCGGCACCAGGCCAGCAGATTTCGATAGCTATTGGCAAACAACGCTGGATGAGCTGGCGGGGTTCCCAGCGGCCCCGGAGGTTACGGAGATCCCGTTGCGCTCGACGGATTTCGCTACGGCCTACGGAGTGCGCCTGACTTCCATCGGCCCCTACCGCATATTCGGGTATTTGAGCATTCCGCGCGGCGACGGCCCGTTCCCGGCAAAGTACTTCCTGCCGCGCTATGGGAGCGTCACCGATCTGGTGCCCCAGGGTGCGGCCAACGGTCAGCGCGAGCAGTACGTAACCTTCTCGATTTGCGTACGGGGGCAGCGGCTGGCCGACCAACCCTACGCGGCCAGCTTCCCGGGGCTGCTCACCGATGGCATCGCTGACGCGGCCAGCTACGTGTATCGCGGTATCGTCGCGGACTGCTGCCGGGGGCTGGAGTATCTGGCTGGGCGACCGGAGGTGGACGGCGCGCGCGTGGCCACCATCGGCACCGACCTGGCCTTGACGACCTCCGCTCTGTGCCCGCAGGTTACCCACGTCGTTTGCGCCCCCACCCTGTGCTATGCGGCTGCTGATCTGGCCTCCCGCACCGGAGCCTACCCTCTCGAGGAGATCAACGACTATCTGCGCCGGCACCCGTCCCATAGTGACCAGGTTGCAGACACCCTGGCCCACTTCGACCTGCGGTGGTTCGCCCCCCAGGTTGGAGCCACCACCCTGGTGATGGCCGGGGCTGATGGGGCTGCGCTGGATGCCACCGCCCTCGACCAAATGGTTCAGGCCATCAAAGGCGACTGCCAGGTTCATAAGTCGGAACATTCGGGCTACAAAGATGGTGTGTACAGCGAAGAATGGTTAACCTGGGAATTTGGTCTGCCCGCGCCCAGCCTGCCCCCGCATTGGCAACCCTAGAAACGAAAAACTCGGCAATTTTGGGCTGCTGCCGGCCCCGTCCGACGCGCAACCCTGCTGGCCGCAATCAGATTTACGCTCACCGGCAATCAGTACATTCCATGCTACCGTGGCCCTGCCGCCGTGGCTGATGGAGGGCAACTATGAAGGCTTCTTATCTGGGCGCAATGGGTTATTCCCAGCGCCACCGTTTCCCCATCAACTGGCCCATCCCGCCGGCGTACCACGACCCGGCAACGTCGGTGCGCAGCTACCAGGAAGGGATGGACGAATGCGAGTTTGCCGAAGAGTTGGGGTTCGACTGGGTTAGTTTCTCTGAGCATCACTATTCCGGGCGCATCGCCACCGGCACGCCGGCGGTGATGGCGGCGGCCGTTGCCGAGCGGTGCAAGCGCGTCAAGATTGCGATGCTGGGGCAGCTATTGCCGCTGAACAACCCGATTCGGTGCGCCGAGGAACTTGGCCTTTTGGACAACCTGACCAATGGCCGCCTCATCATCGGGTTCCTGCGGGGAACACCGAATGAGGATCAAACCTACGGAGTGAATCCCGCCGAGGGGCGTGGTCGGCTGTTCGAGGGCATGGATCTGATCCTCAAGGCCCTGACCGAGCCGCAGCCGTTTTCCTGGGAAGGCCGGTATCACCAGTACCGCACCGTGGCGGTCTGGCCGCCGCCGGTACAGCAGCCGCTCCCGCCCGTGATCGTTGCCACCCGCAGCGACGATACGGTGCGGTACGCCGCCGAGCACCGGCTGGGACTCGGCGTCTCCTTCGTGCCGGCAGAACGGATGGCTGCCATCACCCGTAAGTATTTCCAGTGGTGCGAAGAAGCCGGATGGCAGCCGGAGCCGGACCAGGTGGTGTTTCGCGGCAGCATCTACCTGGCCGAAACCGACCGGCAGGCCGAGGACTGGCTGGCCGCCCGCACCGGCAGCGGCCCGGCCCCTGGGGGCATCGCCATGAGTCCCGGCGTGTCGCGGGTGGTTGATGCGGCGCGCGCCATCGAAGGCTCCAGCCTGCGCGCTGGCGTGGCCGGCAGTCCACAAGGTGATGTCGTAGGCGTGGCCGGCCGGTTGAATTTTATGGGTAGCCCGGACACTGTGGTCAAGCAGATCAAGCAGTTCCGCGACGAAGCCGGCGCCGGCGTGGTGGACCTGTTCTTCCAGCAGCCGGGAGTAGATCATCGGGAGGTGATGCGGGAAATCGACCTGTTTGGCCGCGAGGTACTGCCCCGCATCCGGGAGTTTTAGTTTGCTGCGGTCAGCCGTAATCGGGGGCAATCAGTGGCAGTAGAGGAGGGGCAGGTCGATGTGGCCGGAACCCCGGCTCGCTATTGGACAGCGGGGGCCGGCGACCTGGTGGTCATTCTGGATCACGGCAAATGGGGCGCGTCGCAGTTGCAGGATACGCTGGCCGGCGGCTATCGGGTGGTGCGCCTGGAGTTGGCCGGACTTTCCGCAGGACTTCCGGCGGCAGCAGCCGGCGGCGGGCCCAGCGACGCCCGGCAGGTGGCCGACCTGACCGCGTTGGCGGTCGCCGGCATAACGGACGAGAAATACACCCTCATCGGAGCTGCCGACTCCGCCGGCGTTGCGCTCTGGCACACGCTGCGGGCGCCCGACAACGTGGCTGCGCTGGTGCTCATCTCTCCCCGCATCGTTCTCCCCGCCGGAGAGGGGCATCAAGGCGTCCACGACGCCGAGGCGGTGAGCAGGTTGGGCGACGTGGCCTGCGCCACCCTGGTGGTGTTTGGACTCAACGACCGCACGGTCGCCCCCGAAGCTGCCAGTGTGTACAAAGAAAGCATCCAGAACTGCAACATCAGCTTTGTATACGACGCAGCACGCGACATTATGGCGGACCGGCCGGAGGCCCTGACGGACGCGGTGGCCGATTTTGTGGAGCGCCGGGAAACCTTCATCGTCGGGCGTGGGTCGGGCCTCATCAACCCCTGAATCGCCCTTATGCGTACCCACTTTGTCATTGCGAGGAGCGTAGCGACGTGGCAATCTCGATAAAGTTGAACGCACGTCGGCGAACCACCGTTGCTACGGGGATGAGGTTGCCACGCTACGCTCGCAATGACAAAGTGGGTGCGCGCGGGCTGAACCGCCGGGAGCACTCCCGCAGCAATCGCCGCCGAGGCCAGCGCACCGCAGGAGTTGTAACGTTATGCCGCATCTGAACCTCCCCGGAGTGAACCTTTGGTATGAGGACACGGGCGGCGCGGGTACTCCCGTAATCTTTCTGCACGCCGCGTCCGGCACCTGCGAGAGTTGGGTACATCAGCTGCCCGCCTTCACGACGGCGGGTTACCGGTGCGTCACCTATGATCGGCGCACGTGGGGACGTTCGCAGCCGACTGATCCCAGCGAGCAGCCGGGTTTCGCGGGGGACGACCTGCATGGGCTGGTCGAGTCGCTGGGGCTGGAGCGGGCGCATCTGGTGGCCACTGCCGCCGGCGGGATCGTCGGCCTGGATTATGCGTTGAGCCATCCGGAAGGCGTCCGCAGTCTGGTAGCGGCCAACACCATCGGCGGCGTGCAGGACGCCGAATACCTGGCGGTGCAGACGCGGCTGCGTCCGGCGGAGCTACAGAACCTGCCGGTTGAACTGCGTGAGCTGGGGCCATCGTATCGTGGCGCCAACCCGGAGGGAGCCGCCCGTTGGCTCGAGATAGAACTGGCCAGCCGACCCTACGGGCGGGTTCCATCACAACCCCTGCGCGAACCCATCACCTATGCTCGGCTGGAAACCATGTCGGTTCCAACGCTGGTACTGTCAGGAGAGTCCGACCTGCTATCTCCACCCGTATTGATGCGGATGCTGGCCGCCCACATCCCAACCAGCCGCCTGGTGTCGCTGCCAGATGCCGGCCACGCCGGGTTTTGGGAACGGCCCCAGGTCTGGAACGGCCTGGCGCTGGAATTCATCGGCCAACACTAGAGCGTATTTACATTCATGGGATAGCCGAAGGCGGCTTCCGGTCGGCTGAGGGCGAACCGTGCTGGCAGTTTTGCACAACTGTTGAGCGTGGTTTTATGGCCCGTCGGATATGGTGCAGGGCAGATGACGGCGCGTCTCGGTGAAGTTCGACGAGCAGGTTAGAATCCCTTCGGACGTTTACCCGGCGGCGAGTGTTTCTGCATCGGCAATGTAATCGGCGGTTTCCCTGATGCGGCGCTCGGTGTGCTGGTTGCATGCACCGGTGTAGAAACAGGCGCCGTGCAGTTGGCTGAGACGGCTGTAGTAGCGTCCCGGTAGCGACGCAGCGGCTGGATCTGAATGGACCAGGTCGTCGAGGCCGTCGCTGGTCAGACCGGTTGGTCCGGGCCGCTCGCCTGTGCGGGCCAGCAGCAGGGCGTCGGTGGCCCGTTTGGTGGCGCACCAGGCCTTTTCTGCGGCGTCACGGATATCGCCCCGTTCGAGGCGTTCGACCGCTTGGGAGTGCATCTGGCGGGCGTCGGCGAAGAGTTCGTCGATCTGTTCCCGGATGGAAGTGGTGGTCACGTTGGGACTCCTGCGTCTGTTGGAGCGTATCTTACCACCCCGGGTTTGGCGGCGGAATATAGGGATTGCTGGACCATCGGCGCTGGCGCTCTGGCGCGGGGTGTCGGGTTACGGCTTGCCGGCTACCCATCGGGAGCTGATTGCAAACGCACCCCAAGGGCCCGCTGGGCAGCAGTACGCTCGCGCCCAACTACTGCCCGGAGTGCGGTGGCTCACACCTTCCAACGGGCTAAACATCCGCAGTCGGCTTGCGCCGGTGGTAGGATGGGCGGCAAACAGTCGGGCGAGGAATTTTTGCAATGACGACTTATATGTACATATCCCTCCAGCGGGAAGACCGAATCTCCCAGTATGTGGTGGACTCAGACACCGGCGCTCTGGAAAAGCGGGCCGATTTCACCCTGGCCGGGATGCCGGCGCCCTTGGCGGTGGACCCGCAGCAGCGTTATCTGTTTGCCGGCCGACGCCGGCCGGGTGAGTTCGGTTTGTCCAGTTTTGGCATCGAGCCGGTCACCGGCAACCTGCAATTGCTGAGCAGCGTAGACCTGGAGGGCGACCCGGTGCATATCTTCGTTGACCGCACCGGCAACCACCTGTTGTCCGCCTACTATTATCAGTCGCGGGCCGCGGTACACGGTTTCAACGCTGACGGGATGCTCAACGCCACGCTGACCGAGTGGCTGGAAACCGGCATCGGCGCGCATTACATCCAGACCGACCCCACCAACCGCTACGCCTTCGTGCCCCACATCGCCGAGGGTTCCCAATCCGGCATGAACGCCATTTTCCAGTTCAGGTTCGACGCGGCCACGGGCCGCCTGACACCCAACAATCCGGATCGGGTCATCCCCAATTCACCGGAAGGGCCGCGACACATCTGCTTCAATCCCAATCTGGACGTGGTCTATTCTTCAAACGAACAGGGTTGCAGCGTAACCGCTTATCGTTTCGACCCGGCCACCGGCACACTGAATCCGTTCCAGACGGTACCCACCCTACCGGAGGGTTACGACGGCAGAAACTCCTGCTCGCAGATACAGATAACGCCCTCCGGTAAGTACCTTTTCGCCCCGAACCGCGGGCACAACAGCATCGCCGGCTTCTCGGTGGATCAGGCGGACGGTACGCTGACGGCGATTGGTCAAACGGCTACCGAACCGGTGCCGCGGGCCTTCAGCCTGGACCCCGCCGGGAATTACCTGTACGCCGCCGGGCTGGACTCAGGACGCCTGGCCGCATATCGGGTTGCCCAGGACAGCGGCGCGCTGGAACCCCTGGAAACCTACGACATCGGGCAAGGCCCAATGTGGGTGCTGATATTCGATCTGTGATAATCAGGGGGGGTTGCCAGGCGCCTACCGGCCCAGAGCGCCGGTGCACTCCAGCCAGACAGCTGAGCGGGCCAGACCGGGAAGCGTTCGCTAGGAGACATCCCCGGAGTAGTCCCAGGAGCGGAAACGATGCGGCGTAACCTTGATGTAGGACGCGCCGGGTCGCGGCTCGGTGGGCAGGTCGGGTTCGGCGGCGCCCCGGAGCCTGGCTGCCTCCCGGGAGTAATGCAGGACTTCGCTCGGTTCGGAGTGAACCGTAGCGTTGCCCTGCACCATCAGGCCCTTGATGTCGCGCATCGAGCTGCCGGTTTCGATGAGCAGGCTCACCTTGGAGTTGTGCTCAATGTTAGCCAGTTTGTGGGTATGGGAGCGGACGCCAATCAGGATATCGTCCCCCAACCGGAAGTAGCCTAGCGGAACGGTGTGGGGATACCCGTCCGGATCCAGCGTGGTCAGCGCGATCCAGCCGGGTTTGCTGTCCAGAAAATCGTGGGCTTCCTGGCGCGTCAGTGGGCGAGGCATTTAGGTCACCTCCGCTGCGAATCGTGGGCCGGGCCGTCGGGGCATGGGTCAGAACGCCCGTGGGGGGAATACCCGGCGGTAGACACCCGGCGATCCCGGAGCGTGTCCGTAGGAACCGCCAATGTACTCGTGCATCGTGTCCTGCCCGCGCTGGGTTTCCCAGGCCAGGGTTTCCGGCACCTTTTCGTGCTCGAATTCGTACATCGTCAGGTACTTGGGACTGCCATCGACGGCGTGGTAACGGCGCACGTGCTGGCAGCCGGGAATTTTCAGATTGCCCGGGGTGCGGACGTTGTCGTAGTAATAGTTGTACTTATCCTCGATGTCTGCCGGCACTTCCATACGGCCAATTTGCAGGGCCGGCGCCATGCCTCGCCCCAGGGTGTGGGGGTCGCTGGCGGACGGATAAATCTGGCTGTAAACGTTGCGCACCGTGCCGCGGCCCACCACATTCGGCGACATCCGCTGCGTCCACTCAGTGGGGTTGCGGCTCATGCGCAGATACTCGTCGGTCTGGAGGGCGTCCGCCGACTCCAGCTCGTATACCGCCAGGTAGCGCGGGCCGCCGCGCAGCGCTTCGTAGCGTGCCGCGTCCAGGAATCCGGGCGCGCTCAGCCGTTCGGGAATGTGTTCCTGGTTGTACCAGGCATTGAATTCGGCGTCGTGCTCAATGTCAACGTCGGCGTAAACCACCAACAGGGCAGTACCTTTCCTGATAACCACGTTACGTACCTCCTCGCGCGGGATGCTCCGGGCGCGGGATGCTCCGGAACCCGGTGGAGCCTGATTGGCCCCGCTCCAGCCGCATTAAAGCACAATTCCAACGTCATGTGGGCATTGTACCCACGGCTTGGCAGAGCCGTTCCAAAGTCAGTCCGTCATTCCCACGCAAGCCGGAATCCAGCCGCCCTCAATTCAGAAGAATCCTGTCCATCCCCTGTATCCTGTTCATCCCGGTAAAATAATGTCTCCAATGCCAACCACTTTGCAAAGACCCTGGCGGCTCGGATCCCATGCGCACCCACCTCGTCATCACCAGCATACCCACCCTGTCATTGCGAGCGCAGCGTGGCAATCTCGTCGCCGTAGCAACGGCGGTTTGCCTTATCCAACCGCAAGTGGTACTAATTTGCCAGCACGAATCAGCTGAACCGGCGGGCATTGCGTCGCCGGTTTCAATTCGCACCCGAAAAGAAGGTGAAGATATGCCCAGAGCGACCATTAACATCGGAGACGCGACCGGACAGGCGGCAACGGGCGCGGTCTGGAAATTTGCCCGTGGCTACGTGCCCGGCGAGGCCAACGAGGGGCTGGTGGAGCAGAGCGAGGGCAGCCCGGCTCGGTTGCCGGATTACGACGATTCCGGTTGGGCCGTCTGCTACAACCTGCCGGACCGCGTGTCCCACGGATTCAGTTTCGTGTGGTACCGAACCACCATCACCATCCCCGAATCGGTGGAAGGCCACGCGACCGGCGGGATGCGGGTGCAGTTCGAAACCTGCGTCGACGACTACGGCGAAATCTGGATCGACGGCGAGTGCAACCGCGATCGGGCCACCGTACAGGGTTTCAACGTACCGCAGCGAGTCCAGGTAACCGACAACGCGCAGCCCGGCAACCGGCACACCATCGCCATACTGGCGGTCAACGGGCCGCTGGGCGCACCCGGCGGCACCGTATTCGTGCGTTACGCCAACCTCGGCTTCGAGTGGACAGGCGCATAGCCTCTTTCAACCCCCGTCAACCAACCCCCTCTCCCTTGATGGGAGAGGGCTGGGGTGAGGGTGAACCCCCGTCCCGTCCCCATCCCCATCCCGTCCCCACCCCGTCCATCCCATGCCAAAACCATCTCCCCTCTCCCCCGGGAGAGGGGCCGGGGGTGAGGGCCGTCCCCCCCACGCACCACTGACACCGGCCCCTTGCGCCCCCCGATTCCAAACCCCTATTCTGAATCGTGTCAGGCAACTCCGGCCAGACCTCGCGAATCTCGCCGGAACCGCCCCAGCTACATCTCAATAGCAAGGCGAATACGGTTTCCGGGCGACAACGGCCCGTCGGTTATTTGCAGATTGGTTCAGTTGGGCTATGCCGCCTTTCACCGGTGATGCCTGACGAACCCAGCGGGAGTCACCACCGCCGCGCGCCGCGCTAACCCGGTTCCATCAGCCGGTTGCCCGCGGGACACGCAAGCCTCGGACAAAATTGCTCTGCGCGCAAAACAGTGTTGGCCGTGCTCCGACACCGCCCCGAAACCGTAAACGCCTGACACCAAACCCCAGCAACCTTCCACCCAGCGACCTTTCCCCCAGCAAAGGAGAGTACAACCCAGAGATTCCATCGGTACGCTCGAAACGACTGAGCGCAGACAACTGAAAAACCCCGCTGATTCACTCCCGGCTAATCGACCGGCACCTGTTGCGACCGGTCAGACGCCTGTTGGATATTGTCGATAAAGCGGTGCAGCCTGACCGCTTCATCGAAGTCGGGTTGGCAGGCATCGCCTTCACGGATGGCGCGTCCGAACTGATAGTACATCTGGCCCACATTGTAAGCGGCGCCCCGGGGCATCCCTTCCAGCACGTAGGTGTAGTCGGGCGGTATCGCCAGGTCTTCCAGGGTGTCGCTGCCTTGCGCGCCCTGTAACCTGACGCTGTCGTGGTTGGGAGACTCTTCGGAGGACGCAACCAGGGTGCCCTCACGTCCGTAAATCTCCATACGGTAACCGCTGCCGACCCACGGGTTGCTGGCGATGTGCGCCGATGCCACGCCGCCGTTGGCCAGCCGGCCGCTGACCAGAATGTTGTCGGGGGAGGTTACATCCACCATCCGGTCGGTGTCGGTTTCATGCCACTGGTTGGCCTGCGTACTGACCACAGCTGACACCTGGCTGAAATCGCCTACGACGAACCGCAGGGCGTCGATGGTGTGGCCGCAGGAAATCGTCAGGGTGTTTGCCCCCAATTCCGCATCCCGCTGCCAGGTGCGATCAGACTGACGCTCCAGCCCTCCGGCGGCAATACGGCTGACGTGGCAGGACATAACCTCGCCGACGTAGCCGCCAGCCACCAAGTCTTTCAGGTGCAGCAATACGGGGTTGGCGCGGGACTGGAGGCCCACCATGTTGCGAACGCCCCTGGCGCGAGCGACGTCGGCCATCTCCTGAGCCTCGGCGGTGGTGCGGCCCAGCGGCCACTCGGTGTAAACGTGCTTGCCGGCATTGAGGGCCGCCATGGTTGGCTCATAGTGAGACGGCACGCGCAGGCTCACCGCAACGGCGTCGATGTCGGGATGGGCCAGCATGGCGTGGTAGTCGTCGAAGGCGAGCCTGGCCCCGAATAATTGTCTGGATTCCTCAGCGCTTTCCATGCGGGTCGTGCAGACGGCAGTCAGCTCGAATTCCGGGCTGGCTACCACCGCAGGCAGGTGCGACCGGACGGCCCAACCGCGATGAATGTTGGCGCCGATGATGCCGAGGCGAATCTGGTCTGCCATATTTTCCTCCTTCGCGTGTCGTGCGCCCATCCTACCATACGCCGCACGCCCCATACGCTGCAGACCGTTCACGCGCCGGTCAGCGCCGGCGGCAGCCTGACCCCGCCGGCAATGTGTTAGCATTGGGACGCCACACATAGCACGGAGGTGCCGAGATGCCATACGGAGACAACGACTGGCTGGCCTTAACCACCGAACCCACGCTTGAACCGGATCTGCCCATCTGCGATGCCCACCACCATTTTTGGGACTTTCGTATGGAGCGCATCCCCTACCACCGCTACCTGCTGCACGAACTGGCGGCAGACCTTAACAGCGGTCACAACGTGCGTTCCACGGTGTTCCTCGAGGCGAGGTCGATGTATCGTCCCGATGGGCCCGAGGAGCTGCGACCCGTCGGCGAGGTTGAATTCGTGCAAGGTCAGGCGGCGGCCAGCGCCACCGGACTGTACGGCCCGGCCCAGGCGGCGGCAGCCATCATCGGGCACGCCAACCTCAATCTGGGCGACGGTGTCGGCCGGGTACTGGACGCATTGCACGAGGCCAGCCCCAACCGTTTTCGCGGCATCCGGCAGTCGGTGGGCTGGGATCCCCACCCTGAGATCGAAAATCGGGGCGCCGAGCATCAGATGGCCAGCGCCGAATTCCGGGCGGGAGCGCAGGTACTGGCGCGCCGGGGACTGGTGTACGAGAACACGTGCTACTTCCCGCAGTTGGCCGAGCTGGCGGACTTCGCCAATTCGGCGCCAGACCTCACCATCGTTTCCAACCACATCGGCGGCCTGATGCGGGTCGGCCCCTACGGCAACCGCGATGACGAGGTGCTTCCCGCCTGGCGCGAGGGAATCGCCACCCTGGCCAAGTGTCCCAACGTAGTCATCAAGCTGGGCGGAGTGGGACAGCCGCGCTACGGTTTCGACTGGCACACCCGCGACGTGCCCATCGGCTCCGAGGAGCTGTCGGAGGCGCTGGCGCCGTTGATGACCTATTGCATTGACCAGTTTGGCCCGGAGCGGTCGCTGTTTGAAAGCAACTTCCCGCCGGACAAAGTCTCCTATTCCTACAACGTGATGTACAACGCTTTCAAGCGGATGACCAGCGGCTATTCGCCCACCGAACGAGCCGCCATGTTCCACGACAACGCCGCACGGGTGTACAGCATCAGTGTGTAGAGATTGGGCATGAGGCTGGGAACGGCCCTTGCCAATCCCCGCTCTGCGTGGAGACCTTTGCGTAACCTCTCATTGCAAGGAGTGTAGCGACGCGGCAATCTCGTTGAGGCTGAACACACGTCGGCGAACCGCCGTTGCTACGACGACGAGCTTGCCACGCTACGCTCGCAATGACAATGTGGGTACGCATGAACGGCAACATATACGGGATATACACGAGTTAGAGGTTTCCGTTGAGACAGAAACTGGCCATCTGGCGTTGGCGACTGGTCGGGCTTGCCAGCGCCGTCATCGTGATCCGCGTCATCGCCTCATTAGCGTTTGGGGCCATTGAGAGCGAAAGCGCGCTTTTTGCGGGACTGGTGGCGGTGTTGGGCATCGTATTCATCGTGCTGGCGGCGCTGGCAATCGTCGGGTTCGTGTGGTACGGACGGATCTACAACGCACGAGTGCCCACGGAGTGATGATGCTCAGCGTATCGTCCTGAGAATATCGCTCCGGACGGCAACCCCAGGTTCACCACCCCGCCCACGCTGCGGTGAGGCGAGTCCTTATCCGGTATAATCCGGCGGTATAATCCGGCCAACTCGAACGGATCTGGAGACGGGGGATAACGATGGATGTTGCCGGCGGGGTTTTCATTGTCACCGGATCGGCCACCGGTCTGGGCGCCACGGTTGCCCAACGGCTGGCCGGCAAGGGCGGCCGGGTGGTCATCAACTACACTAAAAGCGAAACCGAGGCTTTGGCCACCGCCCAGGCGTGCCGCGATTTGGGCGCAGCAGCCATCGTATGCCAGGCGGATGTTTCGGTGGACGACGATTGCCGGCGGATGGTGGCGGCGGCCCTGGCAGAATGGGGAAGGGTCGATGGGCTGGTCAACAACGCCGCCCAATCCAAAATTGTGCCCCACGCTGACCTGGAGGGGCTCTCGTCTGAGGACTTCCTGAATATTTTCGCGGTGAATGTGGTGGGCGCTTACCAGATGGTGCGGGCCGTAACCCCGCCCATGCAGCAACAGGGTAAGGGCGCCATCGTGAACATATCCTCGGTGTCGGCAATCACGGGTTCAGGCAGCTCGATCGCCTACGCTGCGTCCAAGGCGGCGTTGAACGTGATGACATTATCGCTGGCCCGCGCGCTGGCCCCGGAGATCAGGGTCAACGCCGTGTGTCCTGGGGTGATGCAGACTCGCTGGTGGCGGGAGGGCCTGGGCGAAGCAAACTACGATGCCTTCATCAGTCGTTACGCCGCGTCGGCTCCCCTAAAGACGGCCGGCACTACCGAAGCCGTGGCCGATCCGGTCGTGTGGCTGCTGGAAGGCGCCGAACACGTAACCGGCGAAACCATCATGGTGGACGCCGGCTCGCACCTGGGACCGGCTCCGTCGCGGTAGGCCCACGAGCAGTAGGCCCGTTTTCGCTGGACAACGCGGTAGTCAGACAACCAGCTCGTCAGGCGAAGGCCGGCATGACCTCGTTGGCGAAGAGTTTGATGGACTGACTGGCGGCGTCCGGCGAGAGGTATCCGAACCGGTGCCGGGCGCAGAATATGTCGTGGCCGATGAGTCGGTGTTGCTCTTCGAGTTGCTTCGCGACGGTATCGGGACTGCCCACCAGCGCGATGCCGTTATCTACCCAGAAGTCATAGGACCGGGCGCGTTCGGCGAATATACGGCGCAGTTCAGCCCGTTCCGGTGTGCCGGGATCTCCGCCCCGCATACCCTCCGGCCCGTAACCGATGCGGGTTGCGCCGATGATGTCGCGTCCCTTGCCCTCTGGAACGGCGGACGGGTGGATGGCGGTAGCCAGGTGGGGTTCCGCCTGCTCCCGGGCCTTGGCGTCGGTTTCTGCAACGTGAACGTGCCGCGTGAGGAAGGTTTTGGGCATTGCGGTCTGGTGGCCCGCCGCCCGCCAAAGGCCGCGCCACGTATCGAACTTGTCGGCAATTACCTGATCCGTATCGATGTTTTGGGAAACGTGAAAATTCTGCTGTGCCGCGTACTCAAAGCTGGCCGCGCTGTGGCAGCCGAACCAGACCGGCGGATGGGGCTGCTGGAAGGGCTTGGGAGTCGTCAGCGCCTCGTCAAACTGGAAAAACTCGCCGTTGTAGGTAACGCTGTCTTCGGTCCAGGCTTGCAAAATTATATCCAGGGCTTCGTGGCTGATGTCGCGCCGGCGGTCAAAATCCACCTTCCAGCGCAGGAATTCGTGGCTGGTCACTCCGGTGCCGGCGCCAAACTCAACCCGTCCTCTGGACAGATGATCCAGCATTGCCACATCTTCGGCCAGGCGTATCGGATGATGGAAAGGCAACTGGTAAATCATCACACCGAACCGCATGGCGCTGGTGGCCCTTGCCAGGGCGGTCAGGTACACGCTGGGGGCGCTGAGGAAGCTGACGTCCGAGGTTTGATGCTCGATGGAGAAGTAGTACCGGTATCCCATCTGTTCGGCTTCCTGAGCGCCGCGAATGTGTTCGTCGTAAACATCCGCCGCAACCGGATGGGATTCCATCTGCGCCTGATCCAGGACGTCGTAGAGTCCGATTTCCATTTTTGCCAATTCCGTTCACCTCCGGGTGGTTGTCGTATCCGGGGGGTTGTCGTAGCCCAATCGTCGCAACCGCACCTGACGACGCCCGTAGTATAATCCTGACGGCATCCCCTGCACGGCATCCCCTGCGGCATCCCCCTGAGGCATCCGAGGAGCATGGACATGACCACGGTCGATTACTCTGTTCTGGACGGTTCCGAGGCGTCGGGTCGTTCCTTTTACCCACGCCGCCACTGGACTGAAACGCCCGAGGGGGCGGTGGACTACGGCATCACCGTTGCTGACGGGATCGTTCTGTCGTGCCGGTTCTTTGCGGTGGGCCGGTCGAACCCCACCGTGCTGTTCTTCTACGGCAACGGTGAAACGGTGTGCTCTTACGATGACATCGCACCCCATTACAACGAAATTGGCGCCAACATCTTTTTGGCCGACTACCGAGGCTATGGCGCCGCCGGCGGTTCGCCGGCCTTCTCAACCATGCTCTCCGATGCCCACCAGGTTCTCCGGTGGCTGCGCGGAACCATGCGGGACCTCCAGTTCACTGGGCCGCTGTACGTGATGGGCCGCTCCATGGGGCGACATTCGGCCATCGAACTGGCCACCCAGGCATCCGACCAGATTAACGGCGTCATCATCGAGAGTGGCCGACCCAACCTGGGCCGCTTCGCCGATGGACTGGAGCCGGCCGTGATCGAAGCGATGGAAGCGGCCTATCACGCCAAGGCGTATTCCATCTCCATCCCCACGCTGGTAATCCACGGCCAATGGGACGAGAGCGCGCCATTGCGCGACGCGGTTGATATGCACAACAAAATCCAGACCGACGAAAAGCATCTGGAAATCATTCCAGGCGCCGGCCACAACGATCTGATGTACGTCGGGTATCGGCAATATTTCGCCGCAATCAGGATCTTCCTGGGTCGTTACGCCGGTGCAAGCGCATAGCACGCAGGAGTTAGTGAGTTACGATGCCTGATTTTAGAACTGGAACGGTGCGCGCCAACGGTATCAATTTTCATTACCTGGAAATGGGCGAGGGGCCGCTGGCGCTGTGCTTTCACGGGTTCCCCGACCACGCCTGGTCGTTTCGCCACCTGCTGCCCGACCTGGCCCAGGCCGGGTTCAGGGCGGTGGCTCCGTTTATGCGGGGCTATGCGCCGACCGAGCCGCCAGCGGACGGCCGTTATCAAGCCGTGCTGCTGTGCAAGGACGTACTGGCGTTGATCGGCGCGCTGGGAGCCGAACGCGCTTACCTGATTGGCAACGACTGGGGAGCCGGCGCGGTTACCGGCGCGACGATTCTGGAACCGGACCAGGTCAACAAGCTGGTAATCATAGCCGCGGGCCAGGTGGACCATGACCTTGCCATGAATTACCAATACCTGAAGGGGACGTGGCACTCTTACTTTTTCCAGCTGCCCGTTGCCGAACCAGCGGTGGCCTACAACGATTTTGCCTTCGTGGAAGAGTGGTGGCGCGATGCCTCGCCGGAGTGGGACATCCCGGCGTCGGCGCTGGAGAGCATCCGCGAGACTTTTCGCAAGCCCGGCGTGGTTGAAGCGGCGCTCGGCTACTATCGGGCCAGATACAGTCCGGCGTTGCCAGACCCATCGCTGCGCGACGAACAAGCGCGGGTTGCCGCCGGCCCGGTAACCGTGCCCACGCTTGCCTTGCACGGCACCCGGGACCGTCCCAAGAGGCTGGACGCGTTCGAGAGTGCGGCTATGGACGCCTTTTTTACCGGCGGTCTGGAGAAGGTAATAATCCCCGGCGCCGGCCATTTCATGCACCAGGAAAAGCCGGCAGAGGTGAACCCGAGGATTGTGAATTTTCTTACGGGTTGAGCCTCCATCGATTAGAGCCTGTTGACAATTAGCAAACCGACCCGTCACTCCGGCGAAAGCAGGAGTCCAGAGCGGGGATGATGAAAGAATTAGAACCGTTATTAACGACTTCGGCCACTGTGGATTCACATTTCAAGTGCAACACTTCACGTGCGAATATTTCAGCCGGCGTCGATAGCCCAGGCATTTGCGTGGGGTATTGTTGTACGCCGGCAACAACTGGGTAAATCCTTCCTCGGCACACTGGCCAGATCCGTCTTCCGGGGCAGACCCCGACGTAAGCGCCCGATGGCGTTTTCCACGCCGCCCTTCTGCCAGGGCGAGTGGGTATCGCAGAAGAAGGTCTCCACACCCAGGTCGTGGAGCCGGTAATGGCGGGCAAACTCGGTGCCGTTGTCAAAGGTAACGGTCTGCCGCCATTGGGACGGGAACCCGCTCAGTACCTGGGACATGGCCGCGGCGATGGGTTCCGCCGCCTTGCCCCCAGGACGCACGGCGATGAGCCGCCGAGAATGACGCTCGTGCATGGTGAGGACGGCCGGTCCGTAGGCGCTGAACAGCATCAGGTCGGCCTCCCAATGTCCCGGCGCAAGGCGATCAGCGGCATTCTAGGGACGCTCAGCCAAGGGCCGGCGCAACTGAATGAACTACGCCGGACTGCCGCCTTTGCGACCCCGCCAGCCCCGTTTGGACTTGGCTCGGGGCAGATAGTGGCGCCAGGAGTAGTCCTTCTTACGGGCCAGCTGCGCGTAGCTGAAACGGTAGATGCTCTCATGGGAGATGACCTTGACCCCGGCTTCCAGGGCCAAACGGCCCGCCACCTGCTCCGGCGACCAGCCCGGCTTGAGCCGGGAAAGGACCAGATCACGCAACGCGTCATCGCGTTCCAGCTGGGATCTGGCTGGGCCTGTTCGCCTTCCCTTACCCATCATACCTTGTGTCAACGACACGGACGTCTCGCTTCGGTGGATTCGGGGTTAGCCTGCGCCTCATCCACGGAGCCAATCTTTTGGACAATCAAGGGGGGCAGACATCGCAGGAGCACTGGAACACATTCGGGTAATTGACTTTGGGCAGTATATTTCCGGGCCTTTGGCCGGAATGTTGCTGGCGGATCAGGGCGCCGACGTTATCCGGGTTGACCCTCCCGGCGGACCCCGCTGGAAGACCCCGGCCAACTCAACGTGGAACCGAGGCAAGCGGAGCATAACCCTGGACCTCAAGCGGGCGGATGACTCGGCCATTGCCCGGTCCCTCATACAGAGCGCCGATGTGGTGGTCGAGAACTTCCGGCCCGGGACCATGGACCGATTGAGGCTGGGACCCGATGAGATGACTCTGGCCAACCCCCGCCTGGTTTACTGCTCCATTCCGGGATTTGCGTCGGACGATCCCAGGGCGGCCCTGCCGGCTTACGAAGGCGTTGTGGGAGCGGCGTCGGCCACTTTCCGCCCGCCCAACGCGGACAGCCCGCGTCCGGTCTACACGGCCATTCCCATCGCCTCCGTCTATGGGGCCTTCCAGTCGGTGGTGGCCATCGTCGTCGCCCTCAACGCCCGGGAACGCGCTGGCGTGGGGCAGCGAATTGAAGTCCCCCTTTTTGACAGTATGTTCCAGTCCCTGGGGCGTTTCGGAGTGCGGGTACACAACGCTCCGCCGGCGATTCCCACGCTGCAAGAGTTGTGGGGCGGCATCTTCCAGTGCAGCGACGGCCAGTACGTGCGATTCGGCGGCTCCGGTAACCAGAACTTCCGGCCATTCGTTGCCGCCGCCGGGATTACATCGTGGGACGACGAGGGGCTAACCGACTTCGACCGCCCCCTGGACAATCCCCAATTCCGCGCCGAGGCCCAGCAGCGGATTCGGGAACTCTTCTTGACTCGTACCGCGCAGGAATGGGAAGACCTGATCGCCGAGGCGGGCAGCGAGGGGGCGGTCTGCCGCACCAGCGCCGAGTGGTTTGACCATCCCCACGCCCGGGCCTCCCAGATGGTGGTGGAGGTTGACGACCCCACCTACGGCAAGATGCTACAGCCGGGAATCAACGCCCGTATGTCTTTGACACCGGGCGGGGTGCGCGGCCCGGCTCCCACTCCCGACCAGCATCGGGGAGAAATTCTCGCGGAGTTGAGGCTGCGCCCCGCTGCCGAGGCGCCGATGCACCAGGACGCCATGCGTTCCGCCCTTGACGGGGTGAAGGTGCTGGACCTGTGCATAATCCTGGCCGGCCCGACCATGGGCCGGACGCTGGCGGAGTACGGGGCCAATGTTATCAAGATAGATAACCCCAGCCGCGGCTCCACCGTGGCCCGGCATAACGACATCAACCGGGGCAAGCGCAGTATCCTGTTGGACCTGAAATCCGAAGCGGGGCGCGACGTTTTCTGGAAGTTGCTGGAGGATGCCGACGTGGTGGCCCAGAACTATCGGGCCGGCAGCCTGGAGCGGCTGGGCCTGGGATACGAAGCGGTGAGCAAGCGCAAGCCCGACATAATCTACGCTTCATTGAATGCTTACGGGCACATCGGCCCCTGGGCGGAGCGCCCCGGCCACGAGGGGTTTGCCCAGGCCGCTTCCGGGATGACTCGTCGCTTCGGCGGCGATGGTATGCCCGAGTCGCAGCCCAACCCGGTGAACGACTACGGCACGGGTTTCATGGGCGCCTACGGGGTGGCCCTGGCCCTGCTGCACCGGCAGCGCACCGGAGAGGGCCAGCACATAGACTCAGCCCTGGCCTACACCGCCATGACGCTGCAATCGCCCTTCATGCAGCTTTACGAGGGCAAGCAGTGGAACGAGACCGGCGGGCAGGACGCTCTGGGAACCGGCCCGTTGCATCGGGCCTACCAGGCCAGTGACGGCTGGTTCTTTATTGGAGCTCCGGCATTGGCCCTATCCAGGCTGTCAGGCTTGGAGGGACTGTCTGGAATAGACTCCCTGCGGGGAGATGCCCTGGCTTCGTCGCTGGAAGAGCGGTTCCAGGGGAACCGCGTGGCGTTCTGGGTGGAGCGACTGGCCGCTGCCGGCATCGGCGCGCAGCGGGTCGTCACCAACGTCAGGGAACTGATGACCGACCCCTGGGTGGAGTCCCACGGACTCAGCATCACTCGTGAGCACGACGAGTTGGGAACGGTGACTACCTGCGGTCCCGCGCCGCGACTGTCGCGCACTCCGGTGCGCCCCGGCATACCCGCCCCCAAGCCTGGTTCCCACGCCCGGGAGATTCTGGAAGAACATGGCTTGGGGAGCCGCCACCAAACCCTGCTGGATTCGGGAGTGATACTGACTGACGGTGTGGCGGCGGGGTAGGATTCCTCACGCGTCCCCACTTTAATCTGTCATTGCGAGCGCAGCGTGGCAATCTCGCTGCCCTAGCAATGGTCGCCGTAGCAATGACTGATGGTCTGGCGGCGCGGTAGGATTCCTCACGCGTACTCGCTTTAATCTGTCATTGCGAGCGCAACGTGGCAATCTCGCTGCCCTAGCAATGATGGTCTACCGACGTGTACTCAACCTCTACCAGATTGCCACGTCGCTGCGCTCCTCGCAATGACAGTTGGAGTTGGGCGCTGGTCGCAATGACAAGTGGTGGTGGGCACTGGTGGCAATGACGGTAGGTTGGTTTGACCAAGTGGGTACGCACGAGGGTAGGATTCCTGCCTGGCAATGACTTGAGCCGCACGTAAGATTATGTCAATCAAAGTGGCTACAATTGCTTCAGATAGCCTGCTTCAGATCGCCAATCTCCTACTCAAATTGATAGATTAAAAGTACCCCTGGAGGGACTCGAACCCCCGACGCGCGACTTAGGACGCCGCCGCTCTATCCAACTGAGCTACAGGGGCAGGGTGGCGAGTGGTGGAGATAGCGGGATTATTCGCCACGGCCTTGCCAAGCGCCGTTAACCACCACATCCACCGTGATTATAGCACGGAGGTTCCGCCACTAACCGCCTGCTGACGCTGACGATCAGGGTCTTTCGATGTTCCCGGTTTTGTCATTGCGAGCGCAGCGTGGCAATCTCGTTGGGGCGACAATCTTGGCTCCTGGAACGAGATTGCCACGTCGCTGCGCTCCTCGCAATGACAATCGAAAGACCCTGCGCTGACGATCTCGATGGAGGGCGCCAAAACGGGGACCAATCAATCCTTGCCCATCGTTACGGCTTACAAGACTTCTGCATTCCCGCTTTCGTGGGAATGACCGGTCTGGGTTCGGGAATGACGGGCTGGGGTTGGCGACAATCGATTGTCCTGGCGAACGAGGATGCAACACCCAACGGCCCAACCGCTTTCTGATAAAATGCCAGCTACGAGGCGGCCAATAGGGTATGACGCTTTAGTTCAGCAAACTAAACAGGAGGTACGGAAAAATGACTCAACAGGCGATGCACGCACAAATGGGAGGAGACACCGGGGGAACGGAGGAGTTTATCGAAGCCGGAGCCGTAACCTTCGGGTTGGAATACCGCACTGGTGTCGGAGCAATGAACGACGAGGGAATCTGCATTCACGTTTACGGAAACGATCTGGAGGGCGACGACAAGGAATTGTTGCGCTTCGACTGTTTCCGGATCGGCCCTCACTATCACTACCGCAATGCCCCCATCGGGCAAAACCACCGACTGGAGCTGGACTTCACCGCAGAGGGCGATCCGCTGGCCTGGACGCTGGACAAAATCCGGAACCGACTGCCCATCATGCTCCTGCGGTGCGAAGCCGATACCGTCGCCCGCCGGGTTGACCAGCGCGATGTTGAAGCAGCCTTGCCTCATATTGTCGCGTGGGCCGAGACCAAAACCCACAGCCGAGCGTAACCCAACCCCGGGCCACTTCCCTTTTCCCGAAATCCCGCCTATTGAGATTCGGGAAAAGGGATACAAAAAGCCCGGCCTAACCCGCCGGGCTTTTTCGCTTTACATAGGCTATTGCGGCACCGGCTAGAGCTCCGGCTGTGGTCGATTAGAGCGCACCGAAACGGTAATGTGCTCTATCTGTGAGGGGTGGTATTCACGTCGTCCCTGTTTTGGCTCCAACCCTCATTTTCCCTGCAATATTGCAGGTTGACTCAGCTAGGGCTCAATTGCGGCGACGGGCTTGGGTTGGTCAATGGGATAGTGTCTATCTTCGTAAGCCTCAATGAGGGTAACCAGAGCATCGAGTTCGATTCTGCTGGGGTGATTTACGTCGTCAATTTGACCGTTCGGACTCGAAAGGTCATCAATGAGTTTGGTGACCCGAGCCAGTGCCGCGTCGTAGTCCGCTTCCGTATGGATGGCTGTGGCAGTTGCCATTTCTACACCTCTTCGGCGTTGATGCGGTCATATTCAGCGTGGGTGCCTATAAACCGTATGTACACTATACGCGCCGGATAGAAAATCCTGACCACCAATCGATAGTTGTTGCCCCTGATTCGGAAAACGGCCCGATCGCTACCGACGATGCTGGCGCTGGGGTAGCGCCGGCGTACGTGGGCCGGTGTTTCCCAATCCTCTCGCTCAACTTCCCGGTACCAGTCCCGGAGCGCAGTTTCAGCGTCTGGGCGGGTTTCCCAGAATTCCCTGAGTGTCCTTTTCGCGATGATATGCACAACCTGCCCGCTGAAGGCGCACCGGGAATCTGTCCTTTACATTATGCTCAATTGTACATACCGATACCTGGTCGAGCAATTACGCAGATCTACGGTAACTGTTCAGAGTTGGTGAGGTGGATTGGCCGATAGGGGTTCTGGGAGCCTTGCGCTGCCGGTGGTGGTTGTGTCATATAGTGGGTATGGATACGGAAATTGACCTCAAGACTGCCGACCGGGATGTCCTGATTGCCATTATCGTCCGGCAACAGGCGATCATCGAGCGGTTGGAGAAACGGATTGGCCAATTCGAGGGGCCGGCCAAGCCCAGCGGCTCGGGTCGGATGCCCGGTCTGCAGCCCAAAGCCGAGCGGAAACCGGCTCAGCCCAAAGGGCCACGCCAGCGCCGTCCCCACGGGTTCGCCCGCACCCGCATGACGCCCACCCAGCGAGTGGAGCACGCGTTGGAACAGTGCCCCGACTGCGGAACTCAGCTGGCCGGCGGCTGGACCCAGCGCACTCGGGAAGTCATTGACCTGCCCCAAGTTCCGGTGCAGATTACCGAGCACGCTTACATCGCCCGCACCTGCCCGGGCTGCCGACGCCGCTGTGTGCCACCGGCGCAACTGGACGGCGTGGCGCTGGGGCGGCAGCGTCTGGGGATCAACGTGATGAGCCTGATTGCTGGGCTTAGGGAAGAGGCCCGGCTGCCCTTCCGCACCATCCAGTGGTATCTGGGCGCCGTGCATGGGCTGCGCCTCAGCACGGGCGCCATCGTGGACGCCACCCGAAAAGTGGCGGGCAAAGGGCAGCGCAAGCTGGCCGGCATACTGGAACGGATCCGAGGCAGTCCGGTGGTGCATGCCGACGAAACGGGTTGGCGGGAGAATGGCAACAACGGCTACGTGTGGACCTTCAGCACTCCCAGCCAGCGGTACTTCCTGCGACGGGGTCGGGGCAAGGTGGTGGTGGATGAAGTCCTGGGCGAGGAGTTCTCCGGTGTGCTGGTCAGCGATTTCTACGCCGCCTACCACCACTACGACGGCCCCAAACAACGCTGCTGGGCTCATCTGCTGCGGGACATCCACGACCGGCGCACTCTCTACCCTGATGACGCGCCACTGGCACAGTGGGCCGACGCCGTCCATAGTCTCTATGTCCAGGCCAAGGCTTTCACGCACCCGTCGGGGCAGCAACGGCGCATTGCCCAACTGGCACTGGAACAACGACTGCTCGCCATCTGCCAGCCATTCCTCGACGACCCATCGGCAACCCAGGCCAAGCTATGCCGACGCATTGAACGCCACCTCAAAGAGCTCTTCGTCTTCGTGGCCGAACCGGCAGCGCCGCCGGACAACAACGCCGCCGAGCGCAGCCTGCGCCCGGTAGTGGTCAGCCGGAAGATCAGTGGTGGCACGCGCTCAAACCAGGGCACTGCAACCAAGATGACGCTGGCGTCAATCTTCGGCACCTGGCGGGCCCAGGGCTTGAACCCCCTCACCGCCTGCCGACAATTACTCACTTCCCCTCAACCCTGAACAGTTACGATCTACGCTGTCTTCATGTTATCGTCTGAGGAAGTCATGCCCCGCCCGGTGCCACGGGTGCTATGATGGGCGCAACCGAAACCACGGCGGAGGCAGCATCAGATGCAGGTAGTCAGGATCTATACGGGAGCGGACGGAGAATCGCACATCGAGGAACTGGAACTGCCCTACGAGCAGGTGGGGCACGCAATGCGGACGGCAACCCAGGCTGCTACCGGCGTGCAGTTCAGCCGCCTCACTCCGGGCCAGTTGGTGGAATTTCACACCGCACCACGCCGTCAGTATGTCATCACGCTGCAGGGCCAGGTCGAAATCGGGCTGGGAGATGGCGCCAAGCGGATTTTCAATGTGGGCGACATCGAGCTCTGCGAAGACTTGACCGGTCGCGGTCACACCACGCGCAGCGTCGGTAGCGCCGACCGAGTCAGTGTGCAGATTCCGCTGGCGGATCAGACCCCGGGCGGAGGATTTGGCGTGTAAAGGTTCACCCTCACCCTAGCCCTCTCCCGTCAAGGGAGAGGAGATAACAACGACCCGCGCTTTATCAGTAAACAGCACCAACGCAGGAGGTTGCCATGCCGGTTGCACAGCTCGCCGACAACCTGGAAATGTACTACGACGACGATAATTTCACCGACCCGTGGCGCGACCCAGACACGGTGGAAACCGTCGTGCTGCACCACGGCAACGCCAAAAGTGGCCGGTTGTGGTACGCTTGGCCTCCGTTGCTGGGACGCCAGTATCGGGTGATTCGCGTTGATGGCCGGGGATTTGGGCGTTCCACCGTGCCCGAACCCGGTTACAACTGGTCGCTGGAGGGTTTCGCCGCCGACTTGCGCAACCTCCTGGATTACCTGTCGCTGGATAAGGTGCATCTGATCGGCGAAACCATCGGCGGCACCATCGCCCTGCAGTTCGCCCACGAGTATCCGGAGCGGCTGCATACGGTTACGACCTGCACCTCGCCTTACAACTTTACGGGCGTGGACACCTACCAGAATTATTACCGGCTGGTCACCGAGGAAGGTGTGGAAGGCTGGGCGCGTACCACCGGCGGCCGTCGGGTCAGCGCCGATGCCGCACCTGAGCACCACGAGTGGTACATCCAGCAGATGGGTCAAACCTCCCGCCACGTGGTGCTGGAAACGCTGGCTTATCTGGCAACGCAAGACCTGTCCAGCAAGCTGCCCGGCATCAAGACGCCGGCGCTGGCAATGGTTGGCGAGCTAAGCGAAGGCGACATCCCCGACCGGGCCAAAGGACAGGCGGAGATGATGCCCAACTGCACGCTGGCCAGAATTCCCGGGGCCAGCGGCTACGTGCAGCACTCGGCGCCGGAACAGTGCGTGCTGGCGTGGCAGGAGTTTGTGGGGACGGTGCACCAGGCGGGGTAAAGGCGGCGCGCGTCCTCGCAAAAGAATTCCCTAATTGGGTGGAGCACAGCGTTATGGTTACCAAACGCGACCAAAGCAGCACTGCACATCCGCCGGATGATACTGAAGTTGACGACCTCAGCATCGAATATCCGTCCGAGGATGGTAACCCTTTGGCAGAAACTGAGTTGCAGTATGTCCCGTTGACCGAAACCGTTTCCGCCCTGCGGAATCATTTCCGCGACCGCACCGACGTGTACGTCATCGGCGATATGCTCGTCTATTACCGGATGAACGACAAAACGGTGCGGGTAGCTCCGGACGTATTCGTGGTGTTTGGCGCTACCGGCAACCGTCCCCGGGATTCTTGGTTGGTGTGGCGGGAGGGCAAAGCTCCGGATTTTGTGATGGAGATTGCCTCTCAAGGCACCTGGCGGCGGGACGTTGCCGAAAAGCGGGACATATACGCCGGGATGGGAGTCACCGAGTATTGGCGGTTTGACCCAACCGGGGAATGTTTCACGCCGGCGCTGGTGGGCGAGCGTCTGGTGGACGGGGTGTATCAGGCTATCACGGTACCCGAGGATGACGCTGGGATGCTGCGCGGCCATAGCGCCATCCTGGGATTGGACTTCTGTGTGCTCAGCGACCTGGAACTGCGCCTTTACGACCCAACTCGCGGCGAATGGTTACTCAACCATCGTGAGACCGAAGCAGCCCGGCAGATGGAAGCAGAGGCCCGGCGCGCTGAGTCCGATGCTCGCCAGGCTGCCGAAGCAGCGCTGGCTCAGGCACAGGCTCGCATACGGGAACTGGAGCGGCAGTTACAGCAGCGCCCGGGATAATATTAGTGTGTCCGTAGGCGAGAGTCGGCCAGCGATACGTAGCCGGGGTAGTTAGAAGAGGGATTTGGACTGGCCGCCATCCACGTTAATACAGGCTCCCGTGATCAGGCCGGCCCGGTCGGAGGCCAGGAAGGCCACGGTTTCGCCGATGGGTTCCGGCCAGCCGAATTTACCCATGGGCAGGTTGCGGTCGATGAACTCAGCCACCGCCTCCGGGGTATTGTTCTGCTGGAAGCGATCCCAGGTGCTGCCGGGGAAGTCGATGCTGCCGGGCGCGACACAGTTGACCAGCACACCCGTCTGCGCCAGCTGCAATGCCAGATGCTTGGAGAACGCAATCATCCCCGCCTTGCCCGTCATGTAGTCCACCGAGCCGCCGTGCTCGCGCCCGTAGATGGATGCGATATTGATGATGCGTCCCCAGCCCTGCGCCTGCATATGCGGCAAGGTCAGCTTGGCAAGCCGCACCGCTGACAGGAGATTAACCTCCAGACCCGCCACGAACTGCTCCATAGTAGTCTCTTCAAAGAGTACCGAGCCGCGTCGCCCACCGACATTGTTAACCAGGATGTCGGGAGCGCCGAGGGCCGCGGTCGTTTCTTGCAGGAAGCGGGCCGCATCGTCGGGACTGGTAACGTCGGCCTGGCTGCCGCTGGCTTTGACCCCCAAACCGGTCAGCTCGGCTGCCGTCTGCTGTACCTGGTCGTAGTCGCGCCCGCAGATGGCAACGGCGCAACCCTCGCGCCCCAGGGCCAGGGCGCATTGCCGCCCCAAACCGCGGCTGCCGCCGGTAACCATCGCCACTTTTCCGTTCAGGCTCAAATCCATGGGATCGCCTCCATAGGTTTCAATCGAATGCGGGGATTATAACGGGTTGGGGATTTGGGCGGGGGAACAGATAATTTGGCTATGATGACAGGCGTACCGGTATCATTTCGGGGATTTGCTGGTAGGAAAACGCGGGAATCGCCATGCGGTCGCTAGCATGTTCGATAGTTATAGCGCAGAGACGGCCATCTGAATCCAGGTCCAGGAGGGTGTCTTCGTCCAAGTCGCGCGTCTCGTTCACCTCGGCGGGGAAAAGTTCAATGTAGAGGGTATCGGTATCCTGAAAGTACTTAATATTCATGGCTTGAACCCCCGGTCAAAAAGGTATTATGTACGGTCTCTTCGTCAGACAACAGAACAACCCGCAGATACCTTCCGTCCATTTCTGCAATTGGCGCCCAGCGCCGAATTCGTCCATCGGTCTGCACTACTTCGCTAACCGGATGGTCAATCACTCGCTGAATCCAGTCAAATGTAATGTACACACGGTCAGGGCGACGGTGCATAGTGTGGAAGTATTCGGTTAGCTTCATCTGAGCAACTTTCATTTCGATTATAGAACGGCTTGGCGTACCAATCAAACGGAGAGAGTTCTTCACGCGCACCCACTTTAATCTGTCATTGCGAGCGCAGCGTGGCAATCGCGTTGCCGTAGCAATGGTCGCCGTAGCAATGATGGTTCACCGACGTGTACTCAACCTCAACGAGATTGCCACGTCGCTACGCTCCTCGCAATGACAAGCAAGTGGTGGTGGAGGCTCCTCGCAATGACAAGTGGTGGTGGGCGCTGACCGCAATGACAGTAGGTTGGTTTGGTTTGACAAAGTGGGTACGCGTGGGGAGAGAGTTCGCTCTCACCCTGGCCCTCTGCCGGTGGATGAGGGGAGATGACGGGATTGGGCGGCGAATTTTCCGGCGCATTGCTGCGTGCTATAATGCCGGCTAGTTTCGATTCGGAGAATCCATTAGATGATCAAGCGTTTTTCTGTTCTGTACGTCGGCCAAATTGACTTGGACAATGTGGGGGCCGACGGCACGCCGGCCGACCAGCGGCGCTATTCCAACGAGCAGCTGACCCAGGCTTACGACCACGCCGTGGCGCTGGCCCAGCACATGGATGGTCTTGGCTTCTACTGTATGTGGATGGCCGAGCACCACTTCCAGCACGAAGGATACGAGTGCATTCCCAACCTCATCCTGATGGGTGTGCATCTGGCCGGTCAAACCAAAAACCTGAAATTCGGCTCGGCGTTCAACATCATCCCGATGTGGCATCCGCTGCGAATCGCCGAGGATTTCGCCATGGCTGACATCCTGACCGGCGGCCGTCTGATTTTCGGCGTCGGCAGAGGCTATCACTCGCGCGAGGTGGAGACGTTCGGCTCGCCGGTCATCGACAACGATGCCAACCGGGAACTGTACCTGGAGCAGATGGAGGTCATCCAGAAAGCCTTCAATGAAGAGAGCTGGAGTCATCACGGCAAGTATTACACCATCCCCCCGCAAGTGCCCTACCGCGGCTACGACCTGAAAGAAATCACGATGGTGCCCCGTCCGCTGAACCGTCCGGTGGAAATCTGGCAGCCCATCGCCAGCGGGCGCACGCTGAACTATGTGGCCGAGCACGGCATCAAGGCGATGGTTGCGCTCACCGGCGAATTGTACGCTGAGCAGATGATTACCCAGTATCACGATGCTGCCGTGGGCGTCGGTCGGGACATCCCGCTGGGCGGAGACATGGCGTTGGGGTTCGGTTTCTACATCGCCGGCAGCCGTGCAGAAGCTATCGAAAAGGTGCGGCCCTTCCACGACGAGCGTTACAAGTGGTTCGCTCCCTTCGGGTTTGTTCGTTACACCGACGAGCAGGGTAGACCCTGGGGCACTCCGGGCGCGCCGGCTCGCACGCCACGCATCGAAGATGGCGTTGACCAGAAGGCTTGGTTCTGCGGTTCGCCGTCCGATTTCGTGGCGTTCCTGCGGGAGATTGAGGACAAATACCCCGGGCTGGAAGACATCGTGCTGCAATGGCCGGAAGGGATGCCCTGGCACGAATTCAAGCAGCAGTTGTCCATCTTTGCCGCTGACGTGATGCCGGAGTTTGCCGGGCGTGCGGCGGCGGTTACGGCGGCAGATGATGGCGATGACTAGGCCGGCTCCGTCACCCACCGGCTCCGTCACCCAGTGGATTAGCAACCCGGCAGCGAGGCTGGTTATGACCACCAACCCAACACTCAAACTCCAACCGGCGGACCAGTATGCTCACGTTGTGCCACTGCCCGACCCGCCGCCTTTGCCCGACGCCGTGGAACAATATAAACACATGACCCGCGCCGACCAGACGCTGGAAACCTGGTTGCGCTACCGCGACAACACGCTGGTCATCGGGGAAGGCTACCTCTGCTTTAACCGCAGCGACCACCGACGCACTTGGGTGGTGCCCGACTGTATCGTGGCGTTTGACGTGGACGTAGAGTTGTACAACCGCTACAACGGCTACGTGATTAACGAGATGGGCAAGCCGCCGGACCTGGTTATGGAAGTGGGTTCCAAGAGCACGGGCCGCCGGGACCGCACTACCAAGCGCGACCAGTACGCCAATTTCGGCGTCGGCGAGTACTGGCGATTCGATCCCATCGGCGGCGAAAACTACGACCGCTCGCTGGCCGGCGAGCAACTGGTCAACGGCGTATATGAACCCTTTGACATCCACGAGGAAACCGACGGGCTGATTTGGGGTCACAGCCCGATGCTGGGGCTGGACCTACTCTGGGATGCTGGGCTGTTGCTGTTCCGCAACCCGGAGACGGGAGAAATCCTGCTCAACCAGCAACAAGCCCAGGACGCGCTGGAATTTACCCAGGATCAGTTGGCCGGCGCCCGGGAGTCGATCAGCGACGCCGAAACCCGCGCCGCTGCCGCCGAAACCCGCGCCGCTGCCGCCGAGGCCGAAGCTCAGCAACTCCGTGAGCAGCTGCGGCGTTTGCAGGAAGGGCACGACCCGGAATAATCTGCGCTGATAACCGCAGCGACGCCGACCAAAGTGGGCCTCATGACCGTACCAAGCAAAATATCCTGCCGGCGGGGGCCGGAGTAGCGGATTGGCCAACCCGGAGCACGTTGCGGTCGCCAAACGGCGCGCTTTTGCCATCGCTCGCTGGCGCGCCCAATTCTTTCAGCGGCGCGAGCGGATGAACCTCTCCGGCGCGTACCTGAGCGGTGTGCGGATGCCCGGCGTGGATCTGGCCTACGATGACCTGACCGAGATTGACCTGACTTCGGCAGACCTGCGCAACGGCAACTTCACCGGGGCGTCGTTGCAGCTGGCGCATCTGTCCCGATGCAATCTGACCCGTGCCACCTTTACCGACTCCCACGCCGCCGGCGCGTCGTTCATCCGCTCCGACCTGCGCGGTTGCAATCTGGATAACGCCGATCTGCGCGGAGCCGATCTGTCCAACTGCGACATTGCATTCGCCACGCTGGTGGGCGCGAATCTGGCCGGCGCCAACCTCACCGAAACCGACCTGACCATGGCGGACCTGACCGACGCCAACCTGAGCGGCGCCCGTCTCAATTCGGCCTGCCTGGATGTCGCCAACCTGACCGGCTGCGACCTGCGCCGCGCATCGCTGGTGCGCACGCGCCTCGACCGCACGCTGCTACAGGATTGCGTGATCGACATGACCCTGTTCGGCGACTGCGACCTCAGCTCGGCGCTGGCGCTGGACACCATACGGCATGAGGGCCCCAGCATCGTGGGCGCTGATACGCTGGCTCGCTCGGCCGGTTGCATCACCGAGGTGTTCCTGCGCGCGGCCGGCGTGCCGGCGGACTTTATAGACGGACGCGCCCGGTTGCAGGATTCCAGCGACTCGCACCGTCGCATCCTGCTCATCGGGTCGGTCGTAGATTCCAGCATCATCAACTGGCTGGAAACGGAATTGCGGCAACAGGGCCTACAGTGCTGGAGCCTGTTGGCCGACGACGAAGAGACGGTGTACAACACCCAGGTTTTTCCGCCGATGAGCCGGTTCCGCAATTTCGACCGGGTGGCTTTGATGTGCTCGCGGGAAGGGCTGGAAAGCGCCTACTGCTGGCGGCTCTACAACGACATCATCCAGCGACAAACCGCGTCCAACGCCCGGCGAGTCTATCTGGCCGCACTGATCATGGACGATTGCCTGACCGATGACGACGCGGCGCTGCGCCAGTATCTACGCTACGGCCCTGCGGCGGTGATGCGGCCGCGCAAAGACCGGCGGGCAGGTTACCGGCGGGATGTGCCGGGGGTGGTGAAGGTGCTAACCGCAGATCCGCCGCCGCCGGCAGAACCGCTCAGTGAGGATGCTGACTGAAGTCCCAGCCCGGCGGCACGTATTCAATCGGCACGTCGCTGCCCAGCATCAAACAGGCTTCACCCCACTGGTCAGGGGCAGCGGCGTCCCAATCCGATTCGGCAGCGGCGGGTTTGAGTCGGATGCCGTCTTCGCCACCGTAAATCAGCATCACCACACCCTCGCCCGAATCTTCCGACAGCGCAGCCATCGCGGGACAGGGCTGGCCGTCTTCCCAGCCGGTTACGTCGCACCAGACATCGGCTCCCCTGGGGTCGGGAGCCAGCAGGCGCAGGATCGGACGCGGGTCGTTGAGCAGGTCAAACACCCGGTTCAGGTCCATGGGGCTGTTACCGTCGGCAATCACTTCTACTTCGTAAAGCATACGCCGATATGGTAGGGCGACCGGGCGGTAACGTCAATTGGATGGGCAGATGAGCAGGACGATTGCAAAGTCCCCTCTCCCCTTCCTTCGTGGGAGAGGGTAGGGTGCGGGGGCGTTCCCCGCGCCAAGCAGAAAGGGATTACTAACTTTGCAATCGAGAGAGGTGGCGCTTACGTGGTGCGGCGGCGCAGGAACCGGATGGTTGCCACGGCGATGGCGGCGCCGATGATTTGCATCGCAATGAAGGCCGGCGCTGATGCCGGGAGGATGCCGGCGAAGGTATCGGAGAACATTCGGGCAATGGTTACGGCGGGATTGGCAAAGCTGGTTGATGAGGTGAAGAAGTACGCCGCTCCGATGTATACGCCAACCGCCGGCGCAACGAACGCGCCACGGGTGCGGGCGATCAGGAACACGGTCAGCAGCAGGCCCAGCGTGGCAACTACCTCGCCGAGCCATTGGCCGGGGCCGCCCCGGGCGTGTTGCGACCACACCACCGGCGGCAGGGAGAACATCAGGTTGGCCAACACGGCGCCGCCGATGCCGCCGACAATCTGGGCGCTCGTGTAGGCTATGCCGTCTTTGATGGAACGGGCGCCTGATACCACCTCTGCCCAGGTAATGGCCGGATTGAAATGCGCCCCGGAGATCGGGCCGAACGCCCAAATCAGCGCGGTCAGCGCGAACGCCGTGGCAATCGCGTTCTCAAGCAGCTGCAACCCAACGTCATCAGGGCTGAGCCGTTGCGCCGCAATCCCGCTGCCGATTACCGACATCAGCAGGAATGCCGTGCCCAAGCCCTCGGCAACCAGGCGTTGCGCCGGCGTGTACATGGGTTAACCAAATAGGGGGCGGTATGTACCGCCCCCTGCTGGCGCCCGAAGTGTCAATTCGTCGCCGTCCGAAATGTTCATCACCAGATTCCTCACGACGCGCATCGGTGTGGAATGGCTATTGCCCTGGCGCCGTGAGAATAGTTTACCGGGCGGCTTGAAGGACGGTCAACGCTGGGCGCTGGGGAGTCAGGGCCATTCAATTGTTCACCCCAGGGCAGCCACAAGGGCTGCCCCTACTTACCGACGTGGCGCTGGGTAGGGGCGACCCTCGTGGTTGCCCGGTGGGCTTGGCATTGTCTGGCGACAATTGAATGACCCTGGCTGGGGGTATCAGGGGCTTTCTATCCTCTGCAAAGGCTCCCCTCGCCTTTCGGGAGAGGGGTTGGGTGAGGGCCACGACGTGCCTGTGCCGGCGCGCGTCATGCGCAATGACAGTAGGGCTGGGGGCGGTTATACTGCGGCATGATTTACGGTCTGTGCATTGCGCGGGTTCGGGCGAGGGTTGCGAACCCGATTTTGGAGGGCGTTATGGCTATTGGACTCAACAGTTACCGGCCCCTGGTGGGCGGCACCACCCACATGGTCAGCACCGGCCACTATCTCGCTACGGCGGCCGGCTACCGTATCCTGGAGCAGGGGGGCAACGCCATCGACGCCGGCGTGGCCGCCGGCATTGTCATCAACGTAACGCTGCCGCAGTACACCAGTTTTGGCGGCGTGGCGCCCATCATCATCCACCACGCCGCGTCGGGCGAGACCAGGGAGATCAGCGGGCTGGGTCGGTGGCCGGCCGAGGCCAGCATCGACTACTTCATGCGGGAACACGGCGGGGATATGCCCCACGGCGTGATGCGGACGGTTACTCCGGCCGCCGCCGATGCGTGGCTAACAGCGTTGCGTCTTTACGGCACCATGACGTTTGAGCAGGTCGTTACGCCGGCGCTGGAACTGGCGGCGGGTGGCTTCCCAATACCGGCCACGCTGCACCGCGCCCTGCTCAGCAGCGGCGACAACATCATCCTGGACGAAGGCGATACCAGCCAGTGGGCCAGCACCATGGCGATTTTCTATCCCGGCGGCAAGGCCCTGGAGGTTGGCGACCTGCTGGTGCAGTCCGACCTGGCGCGCACTTTCCAGCGGATGATCGACGCCGAACGCGTCAGGGCCGGCCAGGGTCGGGAAGCCGGCCTGCAAGCGGCGCGCGAGCTTTTCTACAAGGGCGACATCGCCGAGGAAATGGTGGCCTTCATCCGCAGCCAGGGCGGCTGGCTGTCGATGAACGACCTGGCCAGTTTCTCGGTGGGCATGGATGTCCCGCCGATGATTGACTACCAGGGCCCGGACTCTGCAAAAATTGAGGTGTACGCCTGCGGCCCCTGGTGCCAGGGGCCGATGAATCTGCACGCCCTGCGGATCCTGGAAGGCTGCGACCTGACTGGCATGGGCCACAACTCGGCAGACTACATCCACACCGTGCTGGAGGCGCTGAAGCTGGCCTTCGCCGACCGCCACGCCTACTACGGCGACCCCGATTTCGTGGATGTGCCCATGGACGGCCTGCTGTCGCGCGAATACGCCGACATCCGCCGCCGCGAAATCGACCCGCACCGCGCCAATCCCGAGCTGCCCGACGCCGGCGACCCGTGGGCGCACCAGTCCGGCAGCGGGAAGGCGGCGCGCAAACCGGAGCCGGTGGCCGGCCCCCTGTCTGCCGATACATCCTACATCTGCGCCGTTGACCGTTGGGGCAACGCCTTTTCGGCGACGCCCAGCGACGGGTTCGGCGGGGCGCCCATCGCCCCCGGCCTGGGGTTCATGGTGTCGGCGCGCGGGGCGCAGAACTGGCTGGATGCCGACCACCCCAGCAGCCTGGCTCCGGGCAAGCGTCCCCGGCTGACCCCCAATCCGGCGCTGGCATTCAAGGACGGCAAACCCTGGCTGCCCTTCGGTACGCCGGGCGGCGACGTACAACCCCAATCCATGGTGCAGCTGTTCCTCAACGTGGCCGAATTCGGCATGAACGTGCAGCAAGCCATCGAAGCGCCGCGAGCTTCCACCTGGAGCTTCCCCAACTCCTTCTTCCCCCATGCTTACCGGCCGGGTCTGGTGGGCATTGAGTCCCGCATCGACCCGTCGGTGGTGGACGAATTGCGCAAGCGCGGCCACGATGTGGACGTCTGGAACGAGTGGACGCCGCGGATGGGTTCGCTGTGCGCGATTGAAATTGACCGGGACCGGGGTACGCTGTACGGCGGCGCCGACCTGCGGCGGGACGGGTATGCGATGGGGCGGTAGGGAGTGCAAGACCTAATGGGTTAGCGCTTCAGGGTAACCCGACGGAAGCGGCCTGCTCGTCTTGGTAAAAGGCGAGCAGGTCGTCGTAACGCTCCCGGAGCAACGCGGCGACTTCCATTGTCGGGCAATTGCCGCTCCGAATCAAAACCACTTTCGGCGGATGTCCACGGGATATGCTTAGATCCCGATAGTCTGCATCCTTAGTGACGACCACCAAGCCGCGCGCGCTGGCGTACTCCCAGATCACCGTGTCGGCTGCGGTTTCCATTTCTAAATCCGCGACATGGAGCGACTGAGGATAAAGGTCCGATAATATTCGTTTGAGCTGCGGAAACAGATTCCGGTCAAACAGCAATCTCACAGCGGCGTCCGAATCGGCAACATTCGTCTTTCCTGGGCCGCGGCAAAGGCAAAGCACGCCAGTATGTCCTCATGGGTGAGGTAAGGAAAATCGTGCAGGATTGCTTCCTCAGACATACCCGAGGCGAAGTATTGCAGAACGTCGCCCACTGTGATGCGCATACCGCGTATGCAAGGCTTGCCGAATCGCTTATCCGGCTCAATCGTGATGATTTTCGTATAGTCAACCGCGCCTATCAGCTGCTCCGGTGGACTGTGCCAAGGGTAGAGAAGCATTGATAAAGGTTGAGCGCCAGCTAGATTCGCTCCCTGGAAGTTAACCTTGGCGAGGTCAAGACCATTGAAGTCAATACCGCTGAGGTCGGCGTCACCGAAGTCCGCGTGAAGTAGGCAGGCGCCAGCAAGGTTTGCATAGGCAAGATCGGCCCCCGAGAAATTGGCCCCCGAAAGGTTGGCCCCCGAAAGGTTGGCCCCATACAAGTAAGCGCCGCTGAGATTAGGTTCTGTTGACATTTCATTATAATGGCTGTATGTCAAACATCAGATTATCACCAGAACAGTGGGCCAGGATGCTCGATTTCTTGCGTGGTTGCACTGGCGTGTACGTTGGCCAGGAAGCGGATTGCCGGCGTTTTGTCGAGGCCGTCTTATGGATTAACCGCTCTGGGGCCCAATGGCGACTGCTGCCAGCCGAATACGGGAACTGGAACAGCGTCTATAAACGATTCGCCCGTTGGACTGACCAAGGCGTCTGGGCCCAAATGCATCAACATTTCTGCGACGACGCGGATCTGGAATACCTGATCATCGACAGCACGGTGGTCCGGGCGCACCCTTGCGCGGCGGGAGCTCCCCCAAAAAGGGTGGCCAGGCTGCCCAGGCCCTGGGCCGGAGCCGCGGCGGGTTCAGCACCAAGATTCACGTGAGCGTAGACGGCTTGGGCAACCCCTTGCGATTCATACTGACCGGGGGGCAACAGCACGACATCACCCAGGCGGAGGAGTTGATCGCCGGTTATGCTGGCGAGCACGTACTGGCCGACAAAGGGTACGATGCCCAGGAGTTTCGCCAGCACATCCTGGAACTGGGTATGATGCCGGTCATTCCGCCCCGCTCAAACCGCAAGGCACCCGCCGACTATGACCGGCATCTGTACCGGGAGCGTCATCTGGTGGAATGCTTCATCAACAAGATCAAGCACTATCGCCGGATCTTCTCCCGGTTTGAGAAGCTGGACACCAGATACCTGGGCTTCCTGCACTTCACCGCCGCTCTCATCTGGCTACGGTGAAATGTCAACAGAACCTAGCCTCCCGCAGGTTGGCCCCATTTAACTCAGCATCGCCAAAAACGGCATTTGACAAGTTGGCTTCGCTGAGATTGACCCCACTCAGTTCAATTGGCCTTAGCATATTTGGCTCGAACTTCCTGCGACGTACCCTCTGAACCTCATCGCGAAGGTTGACCCCTGAAAAATCCGGCACAAAGTCCCCACGTGCCCGCCGCGCATTCCAAGCTTGCACACCTTCCAGCAGCCATTCAATACGTTGCGGGTTAGCCATACGATACCTCAATTGCCTTGCGCTTAACCGTTGCCAGCCGGCAACAGCGATTTTACCACCCCCTCCACCAACCACTGCGCCCTCGGGTGAGCTGCGCAGACGGGCGCACAGTTCACGGCGGGACGGGTATGCCATGGGGCGGTAACGTTTCAGAGGTTGCAGGGCCTTCACCCTCGCCCTGACCCTCTCCCCGACCCTCTCCCTTGATGGGAGAGGGGATTTTTTATCCTGGCGCTGCTGGGCTACATCGCGGTGCGGCCGCCGTCGATGACCAGCTCGCTGCCGGTCATGAAGGATGCTTCGTCGGAGGCCAGGAAAAGCACGCCGTAGGCGATGTCGTCGGCTTGGCCCAGGCGTCCCAGCGGCGTGCGGCTCAGGCGGTCTTCCCGGCCACCGGCGGCCAGCAAGTCGGCGGTCATGTCGGTTTCGATGGTGCCGGGGTGGACGCTGTTGCAGCGGATGCCGTCGGCGGCGTGCTGGATGGCGGTGGACTTGGTGAACAGGCGCACGGCGCCCTTGGAGGCGGTGTAGGCCGAGGAGATGTGGTTGCCAACCAGTCCGGCCACGCTGGAGATGTTGACGATGGAGCCGCCGCCGGCTTTGCGCAGTTCGGGGATGGCCGCCTTGGTGCCCAGGAACACGCCCTTGGCGTTGACCGACATGGTAGTGTCCCAATTCTCGATGGTGGTGTTTTCCACCGTTTCGGGCCGATAGATGCCGGCGTTGTTGACCAGAATATCCAGCTTGCCGAATCGCGTTACTGCGGCAGCGATGCCATCCAGCCAGGATTGTTCGTCGGTCACGTCGAGGTGGACAAACAGACACTCGCCGCCCAGCTCGCTGATTTCGGCTTCAACCTGGCGGCCGAGTTCGTCGCGCAAGTCGCCGATGACGACCTTGCAGCCCTCGCGGGAGAAGAGCTTGGCTTCGGCGGCGCCCATGCCCCGCGCTCCGCCGCTGATGAAAGCTACTTTGTTTTCCAGACGCATGATGTGTGCTCCTTGTTTTATTGTTGTTGCTGCAAACGGCGCAGCTCTTCCCGGAGCCGGGCGTTTTCGGCTTCTGATTCTCGAAGGGTTGTCTGCGCGGCCCGGCGGGCGTCGATCTCTTCCAGCAGACGGCTCGGCAGCCACCGGCCCGCGACCGGATCATAAACGCGCAGCTCAAATCCGCCGGGCGTGCAAATTTCCAGGCCCAGGATGGCGCTGTGGCCGCGGAGGATGCCAGCGTTGTCCTCGCTTACCGTAATGGCCTGGTATTGGCCATCCACCAACCGCTCGCCCACCAGTGATGGCGTGAAGCAGCGGCCCGTAGGGTCAAACCGCCAGTATTCGGACACGCCCATCCCGGCGTAAATGTCGCGCTTTACGGTCTCATCCCGTCGCCAGGTTCGGGGGGAAGCGATTTCCATCACAAAGTCCGGCGCTTTGCCTTCCCGCCAGACCAGCCAGTTATCGCGCGGGTGGTTGCCCATAGCGCCGAATACGGCGTAGATGTCCGGCGCAACGCTGACATTGGGGTTGTTCATGCGGTAGTACACCAGCATATCGCCGGCCACGTAAACATCGGGGCGGTTGTGAAACCAGGAGCGCAGGGCGGCGACGGTTTCGGTGAGGGGGATGTACTGGAAATCGGTTTCGGCCATCGGTTCACCGTCCGAAGCAGGATAGTCTATGCTGAGGTCATCAACTTCCTCGTCTACATTATGGTGACGGTGCGCGTCGTCTGATTTTGTCGGTTTGGTAACCATAGCGGTTGCTCCGGTATCAGGACGTAATCGTGCGAATTGTGGTCCGCTATTACTGCGCGAAAAGGCCGCCGTCGATGACCAGCTCGCTGCCGGTCATAAAGGATGATTCGTCAGAAGCCAGGAACAGCACACCGTAGGCCACGTCCTGAGCCTGTCCGATGCGTCCAATTGGCGTGCGGTCCAGGGACGCCTGGCGGGCCGCGTCGTTGCGCAGCAGCGTGGGCGTGGTCATGGGCGTTTCGATGATGCCCGGATGCACCGAGTTGCAGCGGATGCCCTCGGCAGCGTACTGGATGGCGGTGGACTTGGTGAACAGGCGCACCGCCCCCTTGGTGGCTCCGTAGGCCGGCGCCCGCTGGCTGCCGATGAGTCCGGCCACGCTGGAGATATTGATGATGGAACCGCCGCCGGCCTTGCGCAGCTCGGGTATGGCCGCCTTGGTGCCCAGGAAAACGCCCTTGGCGTTAATGTCGAAGATGGTGTCCCACAGCTCTTCGGTGGTGTCCTCAATGCCCACCTGCCGGTAGATGCCGGCATTGTTGACCAGGATGTCCAGCTTGCCGAACCGCTCCACGGCGGCGCTGACGGCGGCATTCCATTCGTCTTCACTGGTAACGTCCAGCTTGACGAAGACGCACTCGCCGCCGGTCTCGTTGATTTCGGCCTCCAGCTGACGTCCCTCGTCTTCCAGCACGTCGGCGATGACGACCTTACAGCCCTCGCTGGCGAAGAGGCGGGCTTCGGCGGCGCCCTGGCCGCGGGAGCCGCCGCTAATCAGGGCGACCTTGTTTTCCAAACGCATCGCAGTACCTCCCGATGGTACGGGTGAGTTGGCCGCGCGCAGCGGGGCCGGAGGCGGTCCGGTTGGACCGCGCTTACGATTGTAGCGGCGGCCGGGTTGCAACCTACGAAGGGCAAGGCCAGCAACACCGGCAAGACCAGTATTGCGTAGCGTAATAGCCGGTCGTTCGTCGTAAACGAAACCCTCATTGTTTGTGCGCTAATCGGGCAGCAGGTCGCTGACGGCCAGCGCAATATCCGGGAAGCAACCCGGCATGATGACGTCGCCGGGCGTGAAGATGCGCTGAACCTTATATCTCCCGTTAACCGGCTCCGTGTGTGCCTCCACGATGCCCTCGGGAATGACCGCAATCCATACCTCAGGGATATTGGCTTCGGCGTACCGCGGCAGTTTCTCGTTGCGGTCGTAGTCCGCCGAGCTGTCTACTACCTCAATCAGCAGCAGCACGTCATCAGGCCAGGGATGACCTGACGCGTAAAAATCCTCCCGCTCTCGCAACAGCGCCAAGTCGGGTTGCAGTTCGACGCCATCGTCCAGACGGACCGGGTTCTGTACCCAAACTATGGCTCGGTCTCCAACAGTACCAGTAAGCGTTCTCGTGAAACGGCCAACGGAAGCAGCGTGGCGATTCCCGATTGGGGCCATTTTTATTATCACTCCGTCCAGCAGTTCTACCCGCTCGTCCCTGGCCAGAATGCCAGCCTCGGCCATGGCGTAGTATTCGGGTACGGTGAAACGGCGCGGTTCGACTTCCGTAAGCGGCGCCGGCTTGGTTTGCGTGGTCATATTGCGTTCCTCTGGGGCAAGAGTTAGGGCGAATGATTACTCGCCCTAACTACAACGCCCGCACCATCTGGTCCAGGTTTTCCAGGGCTTTGCTGATGTTGGCCTGGCTGTTGGCGTAGGAGAGGCGGACGTAGCCCTCGCCAAACGCACCGAAGGCCGCGCCGGACAGCAGGGCGACGCCGGCTTCCTGCATGGCCCGCTCCTCGAATTGGTCGCTGGTGAGGCCGGTGTCCCTGATGCTGGGGAAGGCGTAGAAGGCCCCCTCCGGCTCTGGGCAGTTGATGCCGGGGATGGACGCCAGGCCGTCGGCGATGAGACGGCGGCGACGGCCAAACTCGGCGGCCATTTCCTGCACCGAGTCCTGGGGGCCGTCGAGGGCGGCCACGCCGGCAATCTGGCTGAACGAGGCGGCGCAGGACACGCTGTTGGTCGCCAGCCGGGAGATGTGCGGCACCAGCTCTGCGGGCATGATGCCGTAGCCCAGCCGCCAGCCGGTCATGGCGTAGCTCTTGGAGAAGCCGTCCAGGATGATGGTGCGCTCGGCCATCCCCGGCAGCGCCGCGATGCTGTGGTGCTCGCCGGAGTACAGGATGTCCTTGTAGATTTCGTCGGACATCACGTACATATCAGGATGGCTGCGCACCACGTTGGCGATGGTTTCCAGCTCTTCCAGCGTAAACGCCGAGCCGCAGGGGTTCTCCGGCGAGTTGATGATGAGCAGGCGGGTGCGCTCGTTGACCATTGCCGGCAATTGCGTCAGGTCGGGATGGTAGGCCCGGTCTTCCAGCAACTGCATGGGGACGGCCCTGGCGCCGCTAAACTCGATCATTGACTCGTAGATGGGGAAGCCAGGGTTGGGGTAGATGACCTCGGCGCCGGCTTCGGCGATGGCCAGCAGCACGTAGAACATGATGGGCTTGGCGCCGGGGGTAACGACCACCTGCTGCCAGTCGGTGTCGATGCCGCGCACCTCCCGGCTGTTGCGGGCGACGGCCTGGCGCAGCTCGGGCAGGCCGGGCGTGGGCCCGTAGTGCGTGTAGCCGTCCTGGAGGGCCTTCACGCCGGCGGCCACGATGTGCTGCGGCGTATCGAAGTCGGGCTCGCCGATTTCCAGGTGGACGATTTCCCGGCCCTGGGCTTCCAGAGCGCGGGCTTTCGCCAGCACCTCAAAGGCGCTTTCAGTCCCCAAACGGCTCATGCGAGTGGCGATAGGCATGGTGTGATGTTCCTCAAAACAGGTTCACGGTGCGGCTTTCTACGCAAAACGATACCACATCATGATGGGCTGGTGGAGAGAATATCGCTCGCCGTAAATCCGTGGGAGCGGCTAATGCGTCGCTCCCACGGATTTACGGCTTATAGTTAGCAGGAAAACTAGGGCGCCAACGCCGCCTCTCGGGAGTTGGACAGATGCTGACTAACGACCTTAGCCAAGGCTGCAATGCCCCCGCTACGGACTTTCACCACACGCGGGTCTCCTATGACATCAAAATGAGTGGATACCCGATGATCCAGAAAGGGGAGCCATAGGACTATAATCTCGGCCCATTCACGTGTGTTTTTGAGCAATCGGGCAGGGTCTCCTTTCTTACCGTCAACGAACCTCCATTCCGGCGGTTCGCCCAAGAATTTACTCATCACTTCATCCCGCTTTGTTTGGGCGCCACCGACTACCAGGATATTACGTATTCCTACCATTTCCATCGTTTCGACCAATTCGTATAGCGCACGTCGATCATTGGAGCCGCCACAAACCATGCAGAATTCTCTTTCGACCAGTAATAGCGGTTTGTAGTCACGGTATTCTAGTTTAGCGTCCCCACGGCAATCCCCATTATGACAATGCCAGAGAAGCGAATCCTGCAACACGATCCTGGCATTATAAACCTTGTTCCGGGCAATGTACTTCCTATATACAGACTTCTCGAATACGCCTCTATCAAAGAGACACTGACGTGCGATCTGTTCAGAACCAATAGAAGTAATCCCGAAATCCGCTAGCATTTTAGTAATTGATACATCGTTACCTTTTTTCATTAGGCACCTCCTTTGGTGTCGGCTTGTGCCGGCAGTTTCCAGCTCTATATTGGATAGAGACCGGGAACAGCGAGTTTGCGCTAAGCGATACCGAATATCCCACAGCAGGGAGGGACGCGGAATTCACCGTCGCCAAAATGCAAAGCACAGGCAAATTCCGAGCGCAATCAAAATCGGGCACCGGAGCAATCTACGCCGGCTTTCGTGAGGGGATTCAGAGAGTTTCCCATAACGAAGTTCTAACTAGCGGCAGGGAGCGGGGCACATAGGCCTACACCGCTATTCCCAGTCTAGTGATACCAACCTGAATTCTATGAATAGACCATAATTTTGAATCGTCGTTTTCCTAAGTACACCTCCATTTCCACGTGTTTTTGATAGACACCACTTTACTATACAGGTCGGGCGGCCCGTTGTCAAATACCGTTCCTGTCCCAGGGCCTTTCAGTTCTCCTTGATTTCCTGGATTTCGCCATTCTGGCGCAAGCCGAAATCCAGCGCTCTGTGCAGTAAAGACGTTCTGGATTCCCGCTTTCGCGGGAAAGACGGAGTAAATCTTTGAGAACTGAAAGGCCCTGGTTCCTGTCCTGGCAGCGTTGCAATTTAGGTGGTTTAACATCGGAAATGGCAGTCGTAACCGCACGACCTGGGCAACCACAAGGGTTGCCCCTACACCTTGACCACCTGAAATGGAACGCTACCTCCTGTCCTGTCCTGTCCTGTCCTGGCTTGGCTTGGCTTGGCTTGGCTTGGCTTGCTACCCCCGGACGGCCGGGCGGGGCCGGATCATGAGACGGGATTGGAATTGCCGGCGGATTAGGGTTGGGGGCATGGCCTTGTTATACTACCTGTAACCTATTGGAGACGCCTCGCCCAATGCCCAGCAAGAAAATCGTCCTCGCCTACTCCGGCGGTCTTGACACCTCGGTCGCCGTGCCCTGGCTCAAGGAGAATTACGACGCCGACATCATCACCTGCACCATTGACTTGGGGATGGTGGATTTGGAAACCATCCGCCAGCGCGCCTATGCCGTCGGCGCGTCCGAGGCCGTCACAGTGGACGGGCGGGAAGCGCTGGTCGACGAGTTCCTGTGGCCGGCATTGCGAGCCGGCGCCATCTACGAAGGTCAGTATCCGCTGGCTACGGCCCTGGGGCGTCCGCTGATCGCCCGCTACCTGGCCGAGGTTGCCGAAGCACACGGCGCAGCGGCCATCGCCCACGGCTGCACCGGCAAGGGCAACGACCAGGTTCGCATCGAAGTCGGCGTGGCCGCTCTCACCCAGGGCGTGGAAGTCATCGCGCCTATCCGCGAGTGGGGCATGAACCGCGAGGACGAGGTGGAGTACGCCCGCGCGCGCAACCTGCCCATCGCTCCGTCCAACAATAAGTACAGCACCGATGAGAACCTGTGGGGCCGCAGCGCCGAGGCCGGCGAGCTGGAAGACCCCTGGAACGAACCGCCCGAGGACGCCTACGAGTGGACGGCCAACCCCAATGCCGCCCCCGACGAGCCGGCCTACGTGGAAATCCACTTCGACGAGGGCATACCCACTGCCGTCGATGGCGAGAGCATGGCCGGTGTGGACCTGATTGTGCATCTGAACCGCCTGGCCGGAGCGCACGGCGTGGGTCGCATCGACCACGTGGAGAACCGGCTGGTGGGCATCAAGTCGCGGGAGGTGTACGAATCGCCCGCCGCCGTGGCCTTGCACGCGGCGCACCGGGGCCTGGAGACGATGACCCTGTCCCGCGAGCAGACCCGCTTCAAGGAACGGGTGGCCCAGGAGTACGCCGAGCTGGTGTACAACGGCCTGTGGTTCACCGCCCACCGCCGCGACCTGGACGCCTATGTCGCCTCCACTCAGCGCCACGTCACCGGCGAGGTGCGGTTACGGCTGCACAAGGGGACGTGCGTAGTGGCCGGCCGCCGCGCCGACCGACCGCTGTACAACTATGGCCTGGCCACCTACGACCGGGGCGACGAGTTCGACCACACCGCCGCCAAAGGTTTTATCGACATCTACGGCCTGCCGGTAAGGACGCAGAACCGGCAGCAGGGCGGGTAGATAACGGAGGGGCTGCCGGCGCTAGATCTGCTCCACTATTGCCACTGCCCCGTTTGCAGTGGCGGAAATGGCAATGTCGCTGCCCCAAAGCAGCGACATTCCAATTAGTACCTCGTCTGGGGTTTCCAGTACGGTTACGAGCCTGGGCTGTTGGTGCCACATTAGCGTGGCTCTGTATGTGGGTACTCGGTCAGCCCTTCCAGTAGCAAGGGTTAATTCAACCCATCTATCCGTTTGGGTTAATCCTAGATTTCTGATTGTGCCAGTGTCCAAAGCGAGCTCTTCGGTAAATCCGGTATCAATTATGGCCGTGATTATTCGAGGGATTCCGCCAGCGTCCAAAATGCTGATTGCAATTCTGGCTTCTCGAGGGTATTCGCTGACGTACCCTTCCATCGTCATTCGACAGCTTTAAGTCTGGCCCGCAACAAAGCGGCCGCATAGCGGCCGGTGGCCCGGAATGGCGTCGGATGCCCGATTTTCATGGTGTAAACCCTGGAATTGGGCTGGCGTTCTTCCAGGCGATGCCAGGCCTCGGCGCAGTTGACATTCATTTCGTAGTCGCCGCTCTCTGGGTCAATAATGAGAAACTTGCCCTTGTCGGCGTCGGTGACGCTCGCCTCGATGCTATCGTGGTAGATGGCCAGGGCTTTGGCCTTTATCTTTTCAAATTCAGCTTTTTCAGCTTTGCTGAGCAGCATAGCCATTCTCCAAAAACTAGGTGTCTGGCGGACGGGCGGTGGTGACGCCCATCCGCCAGAGCATTGCTCACACGTTGCTCAGTGCGGTGTTCAGGCGGGCCACGCCTTCGTCGATTTCCGCCTCGGTTATGTTGAGGGCGGGCATGATGCGCACCGCGTTGGGTCGCACGCCGTTGAGCAGCACACCGGCGGCTTCGGCGGCGTCCATTACCTGGGGCATCAGGTCGCTGTCGAAGGCGACGGCGGCCAGCAGGCCCTTGCAGCGGATTTCGTTGACGAAGCCGTACCTGGACTTGAGGCCGTCCAGCCGGTCTTTTAGAACCACTTCCATCTGCTTGACGTGGCCGAGGATGTCGTTGTCCAGCAGGTAGCGGGTGCCGGCGGCAGCGGCGGCGGTGGTCAGCGGGTTGCCGCCGAAGGTGCTGCCATGGTCGCCGTAGGTCAACGCCATGGCGTCTTCCTTGGCCAGAAACGCGCCGATGGGCACGCCGAAGCCCAGCCCCTTGGCCAGAATCATCACGTCCGGCTCGACATTGTATTCCTGATAGCCAAACAGGCTGCCCAGGCGACCCATGCCGGTCTGCACCTCATCCAGAATCAGCAGGATGTTGTTCTGGTCGCACCAGGCTCGCAGCCGCTGGAAGTAGTCATCGTCGGGGATGTTCACGCCGCCCTCACCCTGCACCGGCTCAATCATCACGGCGACGGTATTCTCGGTGGTGGCGTTCATCACCGCCTCAACATCGTTGAAGTCAACGTAGGTAAAACCCTCGGGGATAGGCTCAAACAGCTCGTGGTAATGGGGCTGGCCGGTGGCGGCCACGGCGTTCATCGTGCGCCCGTGGAACGAATTCAGCGCGGTAATGACGCCATAGGCCCCGTTCTTGTGCAGCTTGCCGTAGCGTCGGGCGATTTTGAGGGCGCCCTCCACGGCCTCGGCGCCGCTGTTGCAGAAGAACACCCGATCCATGCAGGAGTTTTCAATCAGCAGCTTGGCGATTTCCAGCTGCGGCAGGGTGTAGAACTGGTTGGAGGTTTGGATGAGCGTGGCGGCCTGTTTCTGGATGGCTTCCACCACGACGGGCGGGCAGTGGCCCAGGTTATCCACGGCCCAGCCAGCCACGAAGTCGATGTATTCCTTTCCGTCGGCATCCCACACTCGGGAGCCTTCGCCCCGCACGATGACCACCGGGCGTCGCCGGACGGTCTGGGCGTAGTATTGCTGCTCAATGGCGATGTATTCAGCGTTGCTGGGCATTGGAATCTGCTCCCTTCAGTGTGTTACGCGCAGTGGCGCACCGCACATTATACGCCATGCGCATCAGGAAGCGGCGGCGCCCTGCACGGCAAACCCGCCGGCCGTGGGACTGGTTCCGCCCATCCCCGATTTTGGCATTGGCGGCGTTTGTGTTAAATTGGCGGCGTTTGTGTTAATATGGGTGCTGACAACTTTCGGCCAACGATTTCATTCTGGAGGAATTACACATGGCAACTATGATTGATGGCGAGTCCTATCTGGGCAAGGTGATGATCCGCCCGCTGAGCAAGACCGGCGACGTGACGCTGTATTGCTGGCCCATGCGCTGCCTGAAGGCCAAGTTTGGCGGCCCCACCTTTGGCGTGGACGTGCAGGGCGTGGAGATCGTTCGTTTCGACCCCCATGGGTCGCGCGGCCACTGGCACAAGGGTGGCTACGACAAGCTGGGCGCCGGCGGCTCCCACGTCGATTTCCCCGAAGGCGTCTCCGAGAGCCAGGCGCAGGTTGCCTGGTCGCTGGAACAGGTTCGCGAGCAATCCGCCGCGCTGCTGGCCGAGGCTGGCTACACCGACGCCGCCGCCGGCCTGGACGCTGCGCTGCTGCAGGCTGCCACCGCCGACGTGGTTGCCCACCTGGACGCCCACAACGGCATCATGGCCGAGGCCATTCAGAAGGACCTGGTCACAGCTTAGGTCAACCGTTTGCACCAAAGCGAGAGTAGGGGCGGCCTGGCGGTCGCCCCTACGGCGTTTCAGCCTGCTGCGTGAGGTTGCCCGGGCAGTCAACCGGGCGAGTCGGTGGCCTGGTGGCTGTCCCGTGTCACACCGGCATCAGAGGATTACGCCAGCGAAGGCCAGGGAAGCGGCTGAAGTCGGTATCGTTGGAGTGCAACTCAGCCTGGTACTCCATCGCCAGCGTTGCGATGTGGCAGTCGGTAACCAGGTTAGCCCCCATACCGACGGCGGCGAGATTGCGTCGGAAGTAAGTGAGGTGCTCGACCCCGGGGTTGATAGGGATGACGTGGGGATATGCGAACCATTCCAGTATGTAATCGACGGCTTGGGTGGCGTTCACCGGGCGAGTCAACACCCTGGGGTGGGTCAGGAGCCTGACAAAACCGGTTGACACGACCCAGGGGACACCCACCCTTTCGGTACCGTTCACCGCTCCCTCCCACCACAGTCGCGCGGGCTCGTGGAATTGAGCCTCGTCGTTGTAAGCATAAACGAGCAGGTTGACGTCGGGGATGATCAAGATCAGTCCCCAGCGCCGCGGTCCTCGGCCTGCATTTGGTCATTCAGTTGATTCAATCGCAACGGATCCACTCCTGACACGAACCCGCTGTTGTGCGGAGTCAACTGGAACCGTGGGAGATTGGGGATCTCGACGTCCTGGGACAAGCCCCGTCGTATTGCGTCGTTCACGACTTGCTTAAAGGCCAGCTCCAGCAGGCGCGCTCGCTCCACGAGGGCGTCCGCCAAATCATCATCCAACGTCAATGTGGTTCTCATGTAAACATCATAGTGCTTACAATGGGGGACGTACAGATGCGTACTTTGCGAAACGGTGTCCCAATGGGGATTTCGTTACGGAGTAATCCGCGTGCCGATGGCCTTGCCGTTGATGCAATCCATTAGGGCGCCGGGCGCGCGGCCGTCAATGATGTGGGCGCTGGGCACGGCGTGGTCGGCGATGGCCGCGAGGCAGGCATCGAGCTTGGGCAGCATCCCGCCGCGCGCCACACCGGAGTTGCGCAACGACACGGCGCTGCGGGCGTTCAGACGCGGAATGACGCGCCCGCCGTTGTCCATCACACCGGCCACGTCGGTCAGGAAGATAATCCGCTCGGCCTCCAGGGCGTGGGCCAGCGCGCCGGCCGCCGTGTCGCCGTTCACGTTGAGCGGTTGGCCGGCGTGGTCGCTGCCTTCCGTAACATCCACGGCAATGGGCGAAATCATGGGGATAAACCCGGCGGCGACGATGGCGTTGACCGGTGTGGTGTCCACTCGGGCAATCTCACCCACGTAACCCAGCTCGGGGTTGGCAACCCACGCCTGCAGCATACAGCCGTCCATCCCGCTGAGGCCGATGGTCGGTGCGCCCAGGCTCTGCATGTGAGCGGTCAGTTCCTTGTTCACCAACCCGCCCAGCACGGCCACCACGATTTCCAGCGACGGCGCATCGGTTACGCGCAGGCCGTTGACGAAGTTGGGGGCCAAATTCTGCCGCCGCATCCATTCGCTGATGACGTTGCCGCCGCCGTGCACGATGACGATGGGCCGGCCCGCAGCGTGCAGGGACGCCAAATCCTGTAGCGAGGTATCGTTACCGCCCAGCGTGCTGCCGCCGATTTTAACGACGATGGGTTGTTGTGCAGGCAGTGGCGACACGGTGGCGGCGCTCAACGGCGTAAGGGTTTTCACCCTCAACCTAACCCTCTCCCATCAAGGGAGAGGGGAGTAGTAATCCGAGTGTCCTGTATTCTTAGTTCGTCGCATTATTCCGAGGCTTTCCAAAAGGACAGGGAAACGGATTCTTGCTTCAAGCAGAGTGACAAATCGGCGTAGGTCGTCCCTTTATTCCCAATGAACTACGGATACACCACACTAGGTTATGGCCGCAAATCTTAGCCACTGTCGCTGCCAATTGAGCAATTGATCTTGACTCTGCCGGGTTGAAAACACCCGAGACGATTGAGCCTCTCTAAACCAAGAGACCCAATCATTCTTCACTTCTTGGGGAACACGGTCGATACCATGTTCTTCCGCATAACGAATTAGTGAGGTGAAAAACGTCGTAAATGGATGTTCTCTGGATCCCCATTCCGCGAAATTCTTAGCATTAGCGAGGTTTTTTATTCCCTCGCGCAAATCACCAGTCGATCCCCTCGTGACCGCGGTACGCAACAAAACGGTCCCCAAAGTATTGAACCCAAAGGAATGACGATGCACTTGGATGGACCGTTCCGCATATGATCTCGCAGTTTCATGTTGACCGTATCTGGATTCGAACAGTGCCCGTTGATCCCAATATCGGCCATTCCAATCGTAATATGACCGGAGCTCGTCATACCATTTTCGGCCCTCATTCTCACCAGCAATTCGAGCGATAAGATCTTGGTTCATTAGGTATCTGACGATACGATATTCCCTAGTGCCCGTACGCATGGCTCGTTCGTCGATGTGCGGTGCCAAAACTTTTGAAAGCGACAAGCACACATCCGACCTGACTTCAACCGGCAATGTGCCGACTGCCAGATTCGCGGTGATGCGGTGCGGAGGCCGTATCCCGATCCTAGTCAGCACCAGTGCGCCGGCGCATTCATTATTGATCAACGCCACAAAATCCTTGGGCGCGACATCCGCGAAGTTCGCGGCGATACCAGTCGGAATCGGGATGCCCTGCTCGTAGCATATGCACGCTGCCGCATATAACCTTCTCAGCCCTTCAGAAGGCAGACCCTGATATATTTGTTTGACGGTTTCCCGAAAACCGGATCCCCCCTCAAGCTCCGCCATGGCGTCAAATAAACTGCGATTGGCATACCCCGCAAAATAATTCCGTTGGTCGTCCCGGTCCCACCGAGTGATTCGACCAAGCCGTCCGCGGCTGTGCAACTTGTCAATGATGCGTTCTATATCCTCATCACTCAATCGGCCGTACCATTGGGCTTGGCTAAGATTCAGGTATTGTGGATCAATTCGATCGCCAATGATGGGATGCCGTACTGAACGGTCAGAGCCAACGAGCAACATCCTGATATTTTCTTGTTTGCACTCGTCCGCTAACCGTTGTATTGTGCTCGAGTGATCTGCAAAATCATCGAATAAAAGCACCGTTCGTGGTACTGTTTTGAGCCATTCGACCGCGGCTTCAACATCAATGTATTCGTCGGCTCTAAACAAAAATGGAAACATCCCGTGGCTCCGTAGATTGGCCGCAATACGTAACAATCCTGTGGATTTTCCGCTGCCGGGATTTCCGGTTAGAAATACAAATTCCTGGTAAACGTCTTCACTCGCGGCTAATTTGACGATTTCATCTGATGCTTTAGATGTCGCATCCAAGATGGCGTCGTCGTCCGACAATGTGGTTTGCCATGTAGGTTGGTAGCCGCTGTAAAAATCGCCTGTGTTCAGATCAATTGGGCGGAATGTACGCAGGTCTATGAACTGTTGCGAGAACTTTCTCAGTCCAGGTGTACTTGGACCGAATATTTTGTCATTTTCGCTAATGATCGCACGGTAGCGTTCCAGCAATGCGCTGACGAAAGACTGGCCGTCACTTTCGATAATCGTGAAACCGCTCGATTCTAGTTGATCACGTCGAATCGGCGTGATGCTGGGTACAACGACCACGGAAGGGAATCCAGTCGTAGCACTCGCAGCATTGCCGGGAATCAGTGCTTCGATAAGGTCGATCTCTGCAACTAGTTGGGCCCCGATAACAAGGAAAGGATTCGCTGCGAACTCATCGAAAAAGACCCGGTGCCAAGTGCGTGGGTTTGCAACCTCACGGGCGTAGTCAGACAATGAGAATACTAGAGAATTGTCATTCGTTGGCGCGCCAAGGAGCCGTTCCGCAAATCCGTGAAGATGTACCATTTGTTGAATCGAATCGGATTCCCTGTCAGTAAAACGTTCATGCCAAGTTAGCACTTCCAAAGGCCGGCCTACTTCAGCGTAAGCTGTTTCAACCACATCATCAATATTAAGAGTCCAGATTCTGTGCCAATTGAATTCCGCCAGCACGTGTTGCCAATTCGGACTGCATTTCGTAAACCAAGCCCGCAAAAATTCGTGAATTTGTTCCCTTCGTGTCCGTTGTAGATAGTCATATAGTTGGGATAGGGGAAGCGGGTCCCCCTCGTCCTCTATCTCGAATTCCTTCATGAGGGCGTCGCGCAACCCCACACCAGTAGGCAACGGTCGGCCGTTACCTCCCGTGGCACCGATGCTAGCACCAGCGCCGAGCAAGAGAGAATATTCTCCGTAAAACAAACCACGCGCTACATCATCCATTACATTTTGATTTGGCATTTATGGCTCCTGTTTCGCCAAGTAATTAGGCGGACCACCTCGGCCGGCGAATAAAGCCGTGATTCGAGGGCAGCACTCTCATACCAGGGTGGTGTATCCGTAGTTCATTGGGGATTAAGGGGATGACCTACGCCGATCTGTCACTCTGCTTAAAGCGAGAATCCGTTTCCCTGTCCTTTTGGAAAGCCTCGGAATGATGCGACAAACTACGAATACAGGACACTAGGTGGTGTACGCGCTGTTGATGATTACGTACTGCTCGGTGAGGTCGCAGCCGAAGGCGGTCGCCGTGCCGTCGGCCAGGTTCAGGCTGACTCGAAAGTCCACCTGTTCCCCCGACATGAGGGCAACCACGGCATCGCGGTGGAAGGGTATGGGCGTGCCGGCCTCCATGATGCAAACGCCGTTAACGAACAGGTCGACGTGCTCCTCCTGAGCCGCTGCGCCGCTGCGTCCCAGGGCCATCATCAGTCGGCCCCAGTTGGGGTCGGCGCCGTACACTGCCGACTTCACCAAGTTGCTGCCGGCGATGGTTTTGGCGGCCAGGCGGGCGTCGGCGTCGCTGCGCGCGCCGTCAACCTGCACGGTGATGAGGCGGGATGCGCCCTCGCCGTCGCGGGCCAGCATACGGGTCAGGTCGGTGCAAACCCGTTGCAGCGCCGCGCGGAAGGCGTCGGCGTCCGGCGAACGCTCGTCAATGACCGGATTGCCGGCCTGTCCGTTGGCAAAGGCCAGGAAGGTGTCGTTGGTGCTGCTGTCGCCATCCACCGTCAGCATATTGTAGGTTTCGTCGGCGACGGCCTTCACGGTGGTTTGCAGAAATCCGGGATCGACGGCGGCATCGGTGGTCGCAAAGGACAACATCGTCGCCATGTTGGGGTGAATCATCCCCGAACCCTTGGCCACACCGCCGATGGTGATGGTCTGGCCCGTGGCGGTGGTGAATGACACCGCCGTTTCTTTGGGATGAGTGTCAGTGGTCATCATGGCCCGGGCCAGCTGATTGCCGCCCGCGTCGTCCAGCACAATCTGGGTTACCCCGGAACGGATTAGCGACATGGGCAGCTCCACCCCGATGACGCCCGTGCTGCATACGAGCACAGCTTCGGCCGTGATGCCCAGGGTGTCGGCGGCCAGGCGGGTCATTTCCTCGGCATCCTTGTAGCCCTGCGCGCCGACGCAGGTGTTGGCAATGCCGGCGTTGACGATGAGGGCCCGGGCCTGGCCGGTGGCAACCCGTGTGCGGTCCAAATCAACGGTCGCCGAGCGGATGGCCGAAGTGGTGAACACTCCACCAACGGAGCAGGGGGTGTCCGACACCAGCATGGCCAGGTCCAGCTTGTCCTCGCCACGGCTCTTGAGGCCGATGAACACGCCGCCGGCGGAAAAGCCCGGGGGCGAAGTGATGGTGCCGTCGGAGATGTGGGTAATATCAGGGCTGGACGACGCGATGCTGACCATTGTAAAGCGCTCCTGGCGGGCATGGATTAGCGGCGAAAATGCCGGTTCAATATACCATAGGGGTGGTCGTTACATCAGGTGGCGCACAGGTCGGTTCGACGTAGCAGATCTCTATGTGTACGCGTCACATCCTGACGGACACGTGTAGTGTAAATCACGCCACGTGGATTGTTAACGATGTCCCGGTTTTTGAAATCGCGCTACAGATCATCGTCGTTGGTGAAGAGCAGGCGAGCGCCGCTGATTCTGGCCAGTGCGAGGACATGCGGATCGTCGGAACGGATGTCTTGTGTTTCCAGGACTCCTGTCTCATTGTCCACCGGTGTGTCACCAATCTGGCGAGCTCTACCGAATTGGACAGCCGTCTCAAGCCATACTTGGAACCGACGATATTCGCCGAGCTCCCGCCTGAGTCCGCCACCTATCACCAACGCGCCGCGCGAGCTGTCTAACCAATCCAGAAAATATTTTCCGGCTGGTGTTTGTGTATCCTCACTACCGAACACCTCATGCCTGACATTGTTGTCAACAATAGCGCACATCAATCACAATCCAATGGAACGGCGCGTCTCCGCCATGAAGAATTCTCCATAGGAATGTGGCGCGTTCAGCACATTTCCCATCTCATCAATGCGAATGGAATGTATCTTCACGTCCAGGTCACCCGGCTCAAAGTACAGGATCGACACGTCCTCCGGTTGCAAATCCGTTGTGCCATCTCGCACATCCATACGCACTCGGTCGATGAGGTAGTCGCTATGGGTTTCCACTACCAACTGTTTGCCGCCGGCCGCAATTTGGCAGAACAGACTACCCAACGCCGCCTGCGCGCTGGGATGCAGGTGCACTTCCGGTTGCTGGAGGAGGAATGTCGAGGGGCCATTATCCCGAAACATTTCGGTTAGAGTGGGCAATACCTGACTAATGCCGTATCCAACGTCAATCAGGTTACGAGGTCGCCCCTTCCTGCGATTGCCAAACTTGCGGATTTGCAACTGAAACGGATCTCCGTCCGAGTTCCCCAAAGATCTAACTGAGATTTCATTGAACAACTCCGATTTCTGTCCAAAATGTTCGAGTTGCTGTTTCAGCAGTTGCCATCCATACGGGTTCGTTCGGGCCAACCCAGCCAAGAAGCTAGGTATGTATTCACCTTCCGAATCGGGTGATTGCAGAATCGGGTCATAAGTTCGACGGGGACGGGAACGAATCGCTGCATTGGCAAAAGGACGTTTGTGGGCCCATCGCTCAGCTACAATGGCCGTCACTAAATGCTGACAAGCCGGTTGGCCCCGGTCTCCCCCGGGCAGATCATCAGCGCCCTGCCGGTGGAGAGCCAACAGAAACTTCGGGAACCCATCAGGCAAAGGGAACCGCTCGGAAAACTCGGCCATACCCGGGAGTGGCGCATAGTCCTGCCATGCACCGTCGCCGTCACGAGACCTCACCGAGACCTCGCCTGATCCAGTTTCTCGTACTTCCACAACTGCGTCATTCGAGAAAAACTGTTTCAATGCAGGAAAGGGAGCGGTGTCACGATTCTCGAAAGTGGCCCACATGTGGACAGGCGGGCCTTCGACTATTTCTATCGGTGAAAAGTCGAACCCGGCCCCAAATTCACTGGCTTGACTGCCCCTGGCGCCGCGATTGTGGGCTATGTCCTGGAACGAACCCAGATCATAAGGGAACTCCCTGAAATTGGGTATCGATTCACCGAAGACCGTATCCCAAATCGCCCGTATCAGCGCCAGGAACGATGTTTTGCCAGTGCTGTTAGGACCTACCAGCAACGTTAACGGCGCCAAGCGTGCCGTTTGCTCTTTACCGAAGCAACGGTAGTTTTCCAGCGTTATGGAGTCCATGAGGGCAGTATAGCAGTACGCGCCTCCGCTTCACCCTCACCCTAGCCTTCTCCCATCGAGGGAGAGGGGAGAATGTTACCCCTGCTCCCGGCGCTCCTGAAAGCTGGCGGTGATGGCCTGTTCGGCGCGCTTACTGTGTTCGGCGATGAACTGCTCCAGCTGGCGAATTTCAGCGGCGGTTTCGTCTGACACCGGCGGGCTGTTGGACTGCTGCTTCAGCTGCGCCAACGATTTGCGCGCTTCGTCCACCTGATGCACCGATTCCAGCGCGGCCAATTCATCCAGCGCGGCTTTCTTGACGGCCAGCACACGACGGCGCGTATCTTCGGCATCTTGCAGTCGTTCTTCCACTTCACCCATCGCCGACAGTATCGTGTCCAGAGGCGCGCGGCCGTAGATAGTCTGGCGGGGCAGCCGGCGCAGCTGGGTGCGAAACTGGGAGATGGTGGCTTCCAGCTGCTCTTCCTTGTGGCGAATTTCAGCGAGCGACATACGCAACGCCGCCATCGCCTGCTGCAATTGAGAACTGGATGACATAATGCACAGGATAAGTGCCGGGGCGAGGGATACTGCGCCCCTGCGCAAATTCAGAGGGTTATCCCTTGAAACCAACTTTGGGGAGCACGCGCTCCAACGCTTCCAGCACTTCCGTGATGTCCGCCTGTGAGACCCATCCCAGGTGGCCGATGCGGAAGCAGTGGCCGGTAAGTTTGCCCTGGCCGCCGGCCAGCACCACGCCTTCATCCTCGCGCATCATGGCCATGAACTTGCCGCCGTCGATTTCCTCTGGCATCTTGATGGCGGTAACGGTGTTGGAGGCGCGGGACTCGTCGGTGGCGAGCAGTTGCAGGCCCAGCGACTTGACGCCGGCCCGGCAGTATTCGCCGATGCTGGCGTGGCGTCCGTATACCGACTCCAAACCCTCGCCGAGGATGCGGTCCAAACCGAGGCGCAGGCCGTAGAGCAGCGCGACGTTGGGCGTCCAGGGGGTTTGTCCGCGTTGCAACGAACGCTCGGCAGCCATCAGGTCGAAGTAGAACCGGGGAATTTTGGCATCTTTATAGGCTTCCCAACCGCGGGCGTTGATGCTGATGAAGGCCAGGCCCGGCGGAATCATAAAACCCTTCTGCGAGCCGGTGGCGACGACATCACAATCCCAGCCGTCGACGGGCAGGGGCAGGCAACCGAGGCTGCTCACGGCGTCAACCAGCAGCAGCTTGTCAAACTCACCCTTGACCACGCGGGCAATGGACTCCAGGTCGTGGGTGACGCCGGTGGAGGTTTCGTTGTGAGTTACCAGAACGGCCTTGATGGATGCGTCCTTTTGCAGTTCCGCGCGAATGGCCGCGGCGTCGATGGCGTCGCCCCACTCAAAGTCCATGCGGAGCACGTCGGCGCCGTAACCCTGGGCAATCTGAACGAAGCGGTCGCCAAAGGCGCCGGCGGTGCAGGCGATAACCCGGTCACCCGGGGACAGGGTGTTGACTACCGCCGCCTCCAGAGCGCCGGTGCCGCTGGAGGTGAGGATGTACAGGTCATCGTTGGTCATAAAGACCTGCTTCAGCCCGGCGGTGGTAGCCTCAATCAGCTCCTTGAACTCAGGCCCCCGGTGGTTGATCATCGGCAGCGACATTTCGGCGATGATGTCGTCCGGTATCGGAGTAGGTCCAGGGGTGCGCAGGTTCTGCTGGGCGATTTTGGTCAAGGTCATGGGAAAGGCTCCTGAGGAGGCGAACAAATTGAGTTATGAGATGCCGACACAACGCCAGATATTATACCAGTCATTTACGAAATCTGAATTTGGGGTCGGGAAAGGTCAGGGTCTTTCGGTTTTCTAAAAAAGCGGCTAATCTGTTGTCATGGAGACTAACGAATTAGCCCGCAGCCTGCCCGCCGCCTTGGGCGCCGTCCCCGACCCACGCTCGCCCCAGGGCAAGCGACATCCGTTGCCCGCCATCCTGACCTTGGCCGTCTGCGCCATGCTCTCCGGCGCCCGCAGCCTTTACGCCATCTGCCAGTGGGGGCGCCAACAGGACCCGGATGCGGTGTCAGCCCTGGGCTTCACTCGACCCACGACCCCGGCGGTGAGCACGTTGCACGCCGTGTTCTGCCAGTTGGACACCGACGCCTTTGAGGCGGCGCTGGCCCAGTGGACCCGGCAGTGGCTGGCCGCCACTGGGGAAAGGGTGGCCATTGCGGTGGACGGCAAAGCGTTGCGCGGGATACATGGGGAGGAACTGCCCGGCGTGCGGCTGGTGGCGGGTTATGCCCATGGCGTCGGCCTGGTAGCGGGGCAAAAGGGGGGTCAGGCCAGGTCAGGGGGAGCTGACGGCGGCCCGGGAGTTGACGGCAACGCTGCTGCCGGTGGCGGGCAATCTGGTGACCGGGGACGCGCTGTACTGCCAGCGGGATTATTGCCAGCAGATCAGGGACGCTGGGGGCGACTATCTGGTCATCGTGAAGCGGAACCAGCGGGAACTTTACGACGACATCGCGCTGGCCTTCGCCGCGCCGGTGCGGGGCGGACAGTACCGGAAGGCGCGGACCCGGAACCGGCACGGCGACCGCTGGGAAATCCGTGAATTGTCAGCTACCGACGCGCTCAACGACTACCTGGACTGGCCCGACGTGGGGCAGGTGTGCCGCATCACGCGACGCGCCCTGGGCCGCGGCCAGACCGCCACTGAGTCGCGCTACGCCATCACCAGTCTGGACGGAAAGGTGGGGCCAAAGGCGATGCTCAGACATATACGGGGGCATTGGGAAATTGAGAACCGTCTGCACTACGTGCGGGATGTAACCCTGGGGGAAGACGCCAGTAGGGTACGGAAAGGGGCCGCGCCGCAGGTAATGGCGATAGTGCGCAACATCGTGCTGAGCGTGCTGCGTCATGCCGGGGAAAGCAACATCGCGGCGGCCTTGCGGCGCATCGGCTGGACCCCAGGACAATCCCTGCGCATCCTCGGCCTAGACAACCCTTGAAAACCGAAAGACCCTGGGGAAAGGTAACTGTTCACGTTTGAGGGGACGGCAACGGTTTGCTTTGGAAATTCGTGCTTGGCTGCCCCTCCACAATAGGCCGAATAGTCGGCAGATCCCCGCAACTCTGAACAGTTACCGGGAAAGTTAGCCGAGCAGGAAGTCGGCTACCGCCAGCGTCACGTCGGGAAACGCCTGCGGGCTGATGCTGCCGGTGGCCGGAACCACGCGCCGGCCCTGATACACGCCGTCCACCGGGTTATCGTAGGCTTCTACCTGCCGCGCCGGCACGTTGACAATCCACACTTCAGGGATGCCGGCGTCGGCGTAGAGCGCCAGCTTTACCGAACGGTCGGATGCCAGTGAGCTGTCGGCGACTTCGACCAGCAGATACACGTCGGCCGGCAATGGGTGTCGCCGGTGGTAATCGGGGCGCAGCCGCAGCACGGCGATGTCCGGCTGAGGCAGGCTTCGATCATTGAGTTGTACCGGACCCTGCACACGAACTCTCGCTCGTTCATATAGCCTGTAGGTCAGCGTGGTGCTGAGCTGATCGGTGCCGTCTGCGTGGGGTTCGTTAATGGGCGCCATCGTGATTATCTCCCCGTCCAGCAACTCGATACGTTCGTCGGGGTGGAAGATCCCGGCTGCATCCATAGCGAGAAATTCGGCCACCGTGAAGCGGCGCCGGTCAACGGTTTGCGTGGGTAAGGCAATTGTAGTCATGCGATAACCTCCCGGCCTAGATGCGGCCCGACAGCCGGTTTATCACCAGCCCGGTGGGTAGTTTGGGGTATCGGAAGCGGCATCAGCCGAGCAGGAAGTCGGCTACCGCCAGCGTCACATCGGGAAACGCCCGCGGGCTGATGCTGCCGGTGGCCGGAATCACGCGCCGGCCCTGATACACGCCATCCACCGGGTCGTCGTAGGCTTCCACCTGCCGTGCCCGCAGGTTGACAATCCACACTTCGGGGATGCCGGCGGCGGCATAGCGTGGCAGCTTCACCCCACGATCATACTCCAGAGAACTATCGGCGACTTCGACCAGCAAAAGCACGTCGGCCGGAGTGGCCCGTTCCCGGTGGTAGTCGGGGCGCAGTCGCACGATGGCGATGTCCGGTTCAGGCAGGCCGAGGTCACTGAGCTGGACGGATTGCTGAATCCGCACTATGGCGCGTCCGTACATTCTGTAGGTCAGTTGACTACCCAACTGGGTAGTGCCGTCTTCATGGGGTGGTCCGATGGGCGCCATTACGATTATCGCTCCGTCCAGCAGCTCAATGCGTTCGTCTTCCGCCAGGATGCCGGCTTCGGCCATAGCGCAGTATTCGGCTACCGTGAACCGGCGCCGGTTCATAATCTGCGGTGGAGAGGCAGTGGTGGTCATGGCAAAACCTCCCGGTCTAGACGCGGCCCGACAGCTGGTTTATCACCAGTCCGGTGGGTAGTTTGGGATAGAAAAACGTGGACTTCGGCGGCAACCGCTGGCCGGCGCTGACTATCTCCCGGAACGGCTCCAGGGGGAAGGGTTTGAGCAGGATGGCCAATTGCTGTTCACCCCGATTGACCTGCTCGACGATGGCATCGTGGTCGGGGCTATAGTCGATGTGCTGATCCAGCGCATCGCCCAGGGCGGGCGCCAGCACTCGTTCCTGCAACAGCCACGCTTCCGACACGGCCAGCGATCCCCAACCCTGCCAGTCCAGGCCCGGCTTCAACGTGTGCATCGTGGGCGCGCAATCGGAGGCGAACACGGCGAAACAATGCTGGTTGTGTCCCACCCGCGCCACCTCAGACACCGCTGCCGAGGTGCTGCCGGCGGTGTCCAGCGGGCGCGCATCGAACAAATCATCCAGGCGCTTGCGGACACTAGCCAACTGCTCCGGCGACAGGCCGCCCACCACCCGGTGGTAGGGCAGCAGCAGCAGGCCGGGGTCGTCAAACTCGACCAGCGTCATCATCACGTAGTTGGAGGCGGCATCCTCGTCGCCCTGCGTGGTGTCGGGCTGGCTGCGCCGGTAACGCCGGGCAGCCTCGTAGCGGTGGTGGCCGTCGGCGAGAAATACCGGGCGGCTGGCAAAGGTGTCAGCCAGCGCGGATTGCGTGCCGGCATCGGCGATCCGCCACACCTGAGCTTCGCCCCCGGCCGGTGTAAACGCTTGGGCATCGGGAGCGGCGGCCATAATCCGGTCGAATATCCGGCGCAGGTCGCCGGCGGTGTCACGGTACAGCGACATGATGGGGCTGAACTGGGCTCGGCAAGCGTCCAGGAGAGCCACCCGGTCGAGCACGGCCGGCTCGCGGGTGAACTCGTGGGGAAACACAGCGCCGGCGTCGTAGTCCTCCACCAGCACATCGGCGAAGAAACCCAGGTGCTGGTAACGCCGGCCGCCAAAGTCGTAGGCATGACGCATCAGGTAGAAACTGGGGTGGTCGTCCCGCAGCAGGGCTCCATCGGCCAGCCACTGCTGGAACAGACGGGCCGCCTGCTGGTAACCGGCCTGCGGATCGACCGGGTCGGGCTGCTCGCCACCCTCCAGGTGAACCGCGTTATACGGACTGCGCCGTTGCAATTCGGCCTTGAGGTCGGCGCCAATCATATCGTAAGGCGGGCAGACCACATCAGACAAATTACCCACCACGGCGGGGTTGAAGCGGCAACCACGGAACGGACGCAAAACGGCCATCGTGTTCTCCATAAGACGGGTTGGAATAAGACAAGTTGGAATGGGACGCTGGTATAGTATAATCCCATACTCTGATACTACAGGGGAGGCTACTGGAAGCAGAATTATGGTAACTCAAACTTACAAAGCAGCGAGCCGTTTCTTGCTTAGCCAGGGTGAGAGTGAACTGGCGCGGGGTGATACGCGCCAGGCGTCCGAAAAGGGCTGGGGCGCGGCGGCACAGATGGTTAAATCCATTGCCGAACAGCGGGGCTGGGAGCACAAAGGCCATGCCGAGCTATACAACGTCATCGCCAGACTAGTTGCTGAAACCGGGGATGATGAAATCCGGCGGCTGTTTGCTGTTGCGGGCAACCTGCACGTCAACTTTTATGAGAACTGGGACAACGCTTCTAACGTAGGGGCCGGGCTGGCCGACGTTCGGCGCTTTCTGGACAAGCTGGAACCTATGGCGTGACAGTCGTGGCCTGGGCACTACGACCGCCGCCACGGTACGCTCATAGGTTCCGGCCGGCGCCGGAACGACGGATACGCAAAGAACTCCATTCAAGGGAGAGGGCAATAGCGAACGTATTTACAGAATCGCCACCGGGTTTACGGGTGAGCCGGTGCCGCCGGTTACTCGCAACGGGTTGACGGTCAGCATGAACTCGTAGCGGCCGGCGGCGGCGCAGGCTTCCGCCAGGGGTTGCAGCAGTGCGTTGTCCAGCAGGCCGATGCCGTAGGCGAAGATGCTGCCGTGCACCGACCAGGGCAGGTCGTAGCCGTTGGGCGTGTGGTCCATCATGTCCCACACCAGCAGGCAGCAGTCGCTTTGCCGAATGAACTTGAGGCAGGATGCGTGGAGGCCGGGCCGCTGCGTGGCGTCGGCGCCCCAGATGGGGTTGCCGTCGGCGTTCCACTGCTCGCGGCCGCTGTACACAATCAGAGCGTCGCCGGGTTCCATCTGCACGCCCTGGGCCGCACAAATATCGTCCAGCTCCCAGGCGTGGACGGGTGTTTCCTGAGTAACGTAGTCGGCGCCCCGATGCCGCGGCACGTCCAGCAACACGCCCCGGGTGATGATGCCCTCCTTCCAGTGATCGACTGAGCCGTACTTGGCGCCATCAAACTGAATCATCTCGTTGGGGTCTTTGCCATTCCACATCCCGTTGCCGTCCCAAACGTGGCACAGGGCATCCAGGTGGGTGGTGGCGGTGCCGTGATAGGAGATGCCGTAGTAGTCGGTGGACATACCGCCGCCCGGCTCGCGGGGGCCCTTCCGCATATAGTGGATGGCGGGCGTCGGGTTGTTGGGAGCCGGCGTAACCGGAAACTCGCGGCTTAGCGACACGGCCAAGCCGCTTTTGACGAGCCCGGCGGCGCGCAGTCGCTTGGCATCGTCAACCATATTCACTGCGCCCTTCTGGTCGTCGGGGCCCCAGCGGCCCCAGTTCACGTCATCTTTCAGATAGCCCAGCACTTCCTCCCGGCTGGGCAGTTCACGGCTTGTCGTCATGGTGTTTCCTCCGTTATGGCGCCTGTCGTCATTGTTGGCATGGATTGGATTGGGTTGGAATGGATTGGGTTGGGTTGGATTGGGTTGGGTTGGCGCCAGATTGCCACGCTGCGCCGGGAATGGCAAGGGGCGGGAGTAAGTACCCTGCGGGGCAATCGGATTTGGAGGTATTCCTTTGGCGATTAGGGGTCTTGGCGGCGGCGCAGTTCCGCTTCCAGTTGCCGGATGCGCGCTTCGGCGGCGGCGAGTTCGGTCTCGGCGGCAATATGGGCAGCCTCCGCAGCGATGCGGGCGTCGGCTTCTTCGTCGTGGGTAAGCAGGTAGCGCTGCGCGGTGGGATCGTACCAGCGCAGATAACCGTATTCCCAGCAGACGTACAGGTTGAGCGCCGCGCTGTATCCCCGGTACTTTGCCCAACTAACTTCAGGGACCGGTATTGGTTCGTAAACGCCGTTCACCAGCCGGTCGCCGGCCAGGGCCGCCTGATAGTACTCGCCATCCGTATCGTCAAAGCGCCAGTATTCCGACGCTCCAAAGGCGGCGTAGTCGCGGCGTTTGCCCGTTTCGTCGTTCCGGCTGGTGGTCTTGGAGGCAACTTCCAGCACGAAGTCCGGGGGCTTGCCGTGGTAGTCGATGGAGTAGCCTTGCGCGGTCATGACGACGCTGCGGTCAACGTTGCGGGCAACCAGCAGGTCGGGTATCCGCAGTCCGGCCCGCGCCTGACCGGCGTTCCAGCCCAGGGGCGCTTCGCTGATAACGATGGTGTCGGGAGATGAGCCGAAGTGCCGATGCAAAGCGGACATATGGCCGGGATAATGGAGATGGACCGGGTTTTGCATATCATCCCTGGGGGGGAATTCGGGGAACTGGTCGATGGGGATAACCGGTGGAGCAACGGGTTTGGTGGTCATGGCGGGCCTCGTGGGACGGCAAGTTTGTCAGCGTCTTTTCAGGTGGGCCTGGCAGAAGAGCAAAGTAAGTGAGGCGGCGAAGGAGGATTAGCCTGCATCCGGCCAGGCATGACCGTAATAGTTGGCGTCCCAGAACAGGTGCTCGTAGCGCAGCGTGGTTAGGAAGATGCGTTCCAGGTTGGCAGATTTGGCAGCGCTGGCCCGGTCGCCGGCGTCGTTCAGCCGCACTGTGAACCAGTCCACCACATCGGCCAGCACCTCGGGACTGTGGATGTCGATCCAGCCCTGATACACCGGGTGGTTGGGTTTGACGCCAGAGTTGATGATGCGAGTGGCCCAGTCCAGATAGGTGCCCTCGGTAACGTAGAAGAGGGCGATGATGTCGTCCAAATCGCCCTCCAGCGCGGTGCGCACCATGAAGTCGCCGAAGGCCTGGGTAATGGGGTTGGCGACCGTTGCCCGGTACTGGTCGCCGGTTACGCCCAATTCCTGAAAACCGTTCAGAAACAGGTCGTTTTCGGCGGACAGGAAGTTGGACAGAAACCCGTTCAGCATCTTGCCGGCATCGTAGTCCGGCGCAGCTTTGGCAATGGCGATGGATGACAGCTTAACCAGGTCGGAGCAGAAAACGTAGTCCTGCCGGAAGTAGCTGCGAAACTTGTCAATGTCCAAACTGCCGTCGCCCATCTCCTGCACAAAGGGATGGGTTGCCATCCCTTCCCACTGGTCATGATATTTGGCTCTCAGTTCGTCAACGAACGGCATGGTAGTATCTCCGGCAAGTGCGTGTAGGCAAGCGTTGGTGAGGTACGCCCTCACCCCAACCCTCTCCCTGAGGGAGAGGGTGACAAGGGTATGTAACTTCTATAATGTCCCCTCTCCCTTGATGGGAGAGGGTTAGGGTGAGGGTGAAGTTGCGTTGGCGACCGATTCGGCCAGGCACCCGAAGAATCGGTCCATCATCCCCTGGGCTACCGAACCCATCATCCGCTGGCCGACACGAGCCACCGCGCCGCCGACCTGGGTATCGGTGTTGACTTTCACCGAGGTGCCATCGTTCCCGGACGGCGCCAGCGTTACGCTTGCGGTCCCGTTGGCAAACCCGATGTTGCCCGAACCTTCGATGGTCAAGGTGTACGAATGGGGCGGGTTCAGGTCGGAGAGGGCAACGACGGCGGTGTATTGTCCGCCCACCGGGCCCACCCGTATGGTTACCGCCGCCCGATAGCGGTTCGGCCCGTCGGGCTCCATACTGCGGCAACCGGGAATGCAGCCCGCCAGCACATCAGGATTCATCAAAGCATCCCAAACGGCCTGGGGCGGCCTGGGAAAAGCGTATTCGGCAGAGAGTTCCATAGTGCGGGAATTATAGCAGGAGATTCAGCCGCCGTTGCGCGGCACAGGTTTCCCGGTAACTGTTCAGAGTTGGTGAGGTGGATTGGCCGATAGGGGTTCTGGGAGCCTTGCGCTGCTGGTGGTGGTTGTGTCATATAGTGGGTATGGATACGGAAATTGACCTCAAGACTGCCGACCGGGATGTCCTGATTGCCAGCATTGTCCGGCAGCAAGCCATTATCGTCCGGCAACAGGCGATCATCGAGCGATTGGAGAAGCGGATTGGCCAATTGGAGGGGCCGGCCAAGCCAAGCGGCTCGGGTCGGATGCCCGGTCTGAAGCCCAAAGCCGACCGGAAACCGGCCCAGCCCAAAGGGCCACGCCAGCGCCGTCCCCACGGGTTTGCCCGCACCCGCATGACGCCGACCCAGCGGGTGGAGCACGCGTTGGAACAGTGCCCCGACTGCGGGACTCAGCTGGCCGGCGGCTGGACCCAGCGCACTCGGGAAGTCATTGACCTGCCCCAAGTTCCGGTGCAGATTACCGAGCACGCTTACATCGCCCGCACCTGCCCGGGCTGCCGACGCCGCTGTGTGCCACCGGCGCAACTGGACGGCGTGGCGCTGGGGCGGCAGCGTCTGGGGGTCAATGTAATGAGCCTGATTGCTGCCCTGCGGGAAGAGGCCCGGCTGCCCTTCCGCACCATCCAGTGGTACCTGGGCGCCGTGCATGGGCTGCGCCTCAGCACGGGCGCCATCGTGGACGCCACGAAGCGGGTGGCTCAGCAGGCTCACGTTGTGATGGCCGATATAGTGGAACGGATCCGAGGCAGTCCGGTGGTTCATGCCGACGAGACCGGTTGGCGGGAGAACGGCAACAACGGCTACGTCTGGACCTTCAGCACTCCCAGCCAGCGGTACTTCCTGCGACGGGGGCGGGGCAAGGTGGTGGTGGATGAAGTCCTGGGCGAGGAGTTCTCCGGCGTGCTGGTCAGCGATTTCTACGCCGCCTACCACCATTACGACGGTCCCAAACAACGCTGCTGGGCTCATCTGCTGCGGGACATCCACGACCGGCGTACTCTCTACCCTGAGGACGCGCCACTGGCACGGTGGGCCGACGCCGTACACCGTCTCTATGTCCAGGCCAAGGCCTTCACGCACCCGTCGCTGCTGCGACGGCGGGCGACCCAGCTGGCCCTGGAACAACGGCTGCTCGCCATCTGCCAGCCATTCCTCGACGACCCATCGGCAACCCAGGCCAAGCTATGCCGACGCATTGAACGCCACGTCAAAGAGCTCTTCGTCTTCGTGGCTGAACCGGCGGCGCCGCCGGACAATAACGCCGCCGAGCGCAGCCTGCGCCCGGTAGTGGTCAGCCGGAAGATCAGTGGTGGCACGCGCTCAAACCAGGGCACTGCAACCAAGATGACGCTAGCGTCAATCTTCGGCACCTGGCGGGCCCAGGGCTTGAACCCCCTCACCGCCTGCCGACAATTACTCACTTCCCCTCAACCCTGAACAGTTACGTTTCCCGTTCCTGATTACAATATCCGGGCGGTTGAATACGGCGACGTTGCGAAACCTGGTGGCGGGTTTAATCACGCCAAAGGTGTGCGTACGGCCACCTCCTCCTGCTCCAGCGGTACTCGCTTCATACTTCCAATCCGCTTCCTCCAGAAACGCAACGTGTACTCGCCATATCAATAAGTGCCTACCGGGTTCAATCGTTCTGGTGCTGTCTACCATATAACGCAGTACGCAATACCAACCAGCGTGATTGTAGTGGGCTTGTACTGCCCACGGGCGGATGCTGGCCTTTATCTCGAGGGAATCATTGGGAGGTGGCGGGTCAGGCGCACCACGACGTTTCAGGTCAGGAAATCGTTGTTGAGCCAAATCAGCATGACGCGGTTTTTCATACACAGTAAGAGCAGAAAACGCTCTGGCTGCAAAGATGCCAACTAGCGCACTGAATACGTTTGCCTGCTCGAAATAAACGTCAACAAATTGCTCAACTTCGTTTTCTACTGATGCGACTACTCGGTTGATATGGGAGGGCGTCAAACCGCGAGGAAGCGCAACACCACGGTTGAGCCACTGCTGACGGTCAGGTTGGTCAACCAACTGGCAACTCCGTCAACGCTGAAACTGCCCGTCGCGCCATCAGATAATACTCTTTGGACGACTCGACACCTACTGCTTGTAGTCCCACCGCCCTGGCCGCGGCGACGGTGGAACCGGAACCCATGAACGGGTCCAATATCGTGCCATATCCCAACGGCAGCGCCGCCCGCACCAATTGCCGCATCAATCGCTGCGGTTTGAGTGTCGGGTGAGGCGCGATCTCGCGCTCCTGCTTCGTTGCCGGTGGACAAACTATGACGTCCCAAAATGGTTGTTCATCAGAAATCCGACGCAACCCGCCGACACCCCATCGCCGGAGATTATCCTGAACTCGGCCGTCAAGGGGTTTGCGAAATAAGCCCCAGGGTTCCCAAGCCGAGCGTGGCATTACAGATACGTCAGGGAATTCCTCATGAGCGCCTTTGGGTCGATCCCCTCCCCTGAGCGTTTTGACTATTCGCACAATCTCACCACGCTTCTCGAACCCCGCCCCCAACATCGGAACGTACGCCAGATGCGACAATATCGGGGTAGTAGCGATGAAAACGTGGGCGCCCGGGACCAGTACCCGGAACAGTTGGGCGGCTAGTCTTTCAAAGAACGTGCGTAAGTTAGACTCATCCTGTTGCGTAAGCACCGTGAACCGCGGAACCGGGGAGCGTAGTGACCCGTCAAAGTTTGGCGGTATGCGCCAAATGCCGCCTGTACCACTTTCCCGCTTGGCCAATTGGTCATCCCGGTATTCTACTAATCCGTAGGGCGGATCCGTAACAACGGCCTGAATCGAATTGTCCTTTGCCGTTGCCAACCAGCCGAACGCATCGCCGAGAACCAGATCTTCATCTGGGCCGTAAGCAGCGTTTGCCCAACCCGTTAGACCTGTTAGACCAGTTAGATCAGACTCGATCAACGTTTGTGGCGGCTCATCAACGGGAATCACGGGAAACTCCACTCATTAAGCTCACGGTATTATAACTGCCCGAGGAAACATTCCGGTATCCGCGGCGTCACTACCGCTCGTCCGCCAGCAGCAGGGCGTTGAGCAGCACCTGCGCTCCGTTGGCGCAATCCTGTGGGGTGGTGAACTCTGCGGGGGCGTGGCTGATGCCGCCGACGCTGGGGACAAACACCATCGCCGCCGGCGTTACCGAGGCGATGGCCTGCGCGTCGTGGCCCGCTCCGCTGGGCAGGCTGATGTGATCCAGGCCGGCCAGGCCCGCGGCGGCGGCGATGAGTCGCTGCATATTGCCGGCAACGGGAACCGACGGCGTGTTGCGCTGGGCCGTTACGGTGATCGCCACCTGCTCGATGTGGGCTATCTCGTCGGCAGTGCGGCGCAGCTCCACTTCCGCCGCCGCCAGCGATTCCATGCGCTCGTCCCGGAACTCGACGCCGACCTCCACACGGCCCGGTATCACGTTGCCGGCGTTGGGATGCACGGTCATGCTGCCCACCGTACCCACCCGGCAAACCTCCAGCTCGCCGGCGATGCGCCGTACCGCCAGGGCCACCTGCGCCGCCGCCGACATCGCGTCCTTCCGCAGCGACATGGGCGTCGTGCCGGCGTGGTTGGCCTCACCCACGATGTCAATGTGGTACACCGAACGCCCGGTGATACCGGTTACCACGCCAATCGGGAACCCGCCGCGATGCAGCATTGGGCCCTGCTCGATGTGCAATTCCAGGTAGCAGGCCAGCTCGTCGGGTCGCCGGCGGGCCTGTTCGATGCGGGAGCTGTTGCCGCCGATGTCGGGCAAGCGGGTGGCCAGGGTTACGCCATCGTCGCCCACTGCCGCGAAATCCTCGGGTTCCCACAGCCCGGCCACCGCGCGACTGCCCATCAGCCAGCGGTGGAAGCCGGTGCCCTCCTCGTTGGTGAACACCATCACCTCAACCGGATGGCGCAGCCGGCGCCCGGCGTCGGCGACGGCGTGGACCGCTTCGATGGCGGCAATCACGCCCAACGCGCCGTCATACTGACCGCCGGCGGGCACGGTGTCGGTGTGCGACCCCATTACGATGGCGGGACGCGTCCCTTCGCTTACGATGGCGGGACGCGCCCCGTCGCTGCCTTCAACCCGCCCGATAATGTTGCCGGCAGCGTCGATACGAACCGACATTCCGGCAGCGGCCATCAGCCCCATCACGTGTTCGCGTCCGGCGCTGTCAAACGCGGAGAACGCCACCCGCTGCATTCCGGCGTCAGTCAGGCCAATCTGACCCAGCGCAGCCATGTTGTCATTCAGGCGGGCGCTGCTGATGGCGATAGAGTCGGCCGGTGTATGCGGTGCAGTCATGTTCTGTTCCAATTGGCGATTGCTGTTGTTGGCGTTTCCGGATTTCGGCTTTCGCCGGAATGACGGGGAGGAGGTTAGGAATGACGGGGAGGGAGTTAACGGTCCGGCCCGCGGAACGGGCTTGCAATGTACTCGCCAATTTTCATGGTGCCGAACACGTCATTCCACACTGTTCGGGCGCGCGCCGCGTCTTCGGGCCAGAAACTCATGGTGAGCACAGCGTGGATGCCGGCGGCAGTGTCCAGCGCGATACCAATGCGCGAATGAGCGGGCCTTTTTTCTCCGGGGTCGATGAACTCGGTCTCTACCCAGGCCATCTGTAGACTGCCCAGTTTGATGGTTAGTGGGGCGCCGATGTTCTTCGTGCTTTTGCGGTTCTTTGCTTTACCATCGCCGGAGTCGTCCTCAGCGGCAACCTGTTTCAGCATTTCGGACAGTGATAAGTTGCTCCAATCGACGTTCCGGCCATAAGCAGAGGTCAAGTAAGATATCGAAACCTCCAGGCACATATCATCGTTGGGCGGCTTGGCGTCCGTGAACTTCACCGACGTTTTTGACGGCTTTACGATCCACTGCTGCGGAATTTCGAACCGCAGCGCGCCCCGGTCGGCAACGAAAACGACGTTGCCCGGCTTGGCCGTCCAGCGGTGGTTCTCGGGGAGATTGAATACGTGCCGGTCCCAATTTTCATTAGCCATTGCTGCATCACCTGTCGTTAGCAAATGCCGGTGGGTTGGCTGTCATTATAACCAAAGCCGGCAACCCATGTGTCCAAATCCGGCTTGAGCCAGAGCCTTTGTCACTGCGAGAAAAGTAGTCCGCCTATGAAAGTAGTCCGCCTGTGGCGGATGGCAATCTCGCATTGTTGCCAGTGGGCGGTGTTCAATGCGCTGGCTATGCCAACGAGATTCCATGCTACGCTCACAATGACGGTGGGAAATTGAAACGACCTTGACCTGCGTCAATAAAACGTTACGCTGACAAGCGAGTATTCACGTTCTTCATCACAATATAGGGAGGCATCCTGATGCAACGCCGCCGCGCTAATTTGTCTGGATTCCTTTTGCTGCCGGTTTTGCTATTGTTGCTGGCGCTGGCCTGCGGCCCGGCGACTCCGCCGGAGCAGTCGGCTCCGCCGGCTGCTACCACTACTGCTGAACCCACGCCAACGCCCACCAAGGCTCCTCCGGAGGGATTGGTTCCAACGCCGAGTGCCGAGGAAGTGGTAGAGGAAACAGATGCGGGAGAAACCCCATTGCCCCCCGAACTCTTTACGCCCGAGCCGAGGCCAACCCGCCGGGCGATTGATATCGAGTACTGCCGAAATTTGCGTATGCTTTTCGACGACCGCGAATACTGGGATTATTCGCAGAAATGCCGCGGGTTGATACATACAACGGCTTTGGCAGATTGTGATTTGCCAGCGACGACCGGCGCGGATTATCATGAACTAAATTTGGAGCAACAAACGTGCCTCAAGGCACAGTACGAACTGGTCAGAGATTACGCCCATAGAAGCAGCTTGGGCTATCCATGTCTGGCCGTCGGGCTTGAAACTGAAGAAGAATACATTTCCTGCCATCTAACAGCGGGATTCAAGCCTGTGAACCAAGCAGGCCAATGGAAAGACATTCTCACCATGATATACGCTTCCGTGGACCAAAAAGATGCGGTGGTTAAAGCAAAAGGCCCTCTGTTCGAGTGCCTGACACAACATCAGAAAGGATTGGCCGCCGACGACGTAGGCACTCTGCAACCTTTGTTCTGGATTGACCTGTTACGGGATCCTAGTTTGAAGTCAGACTTTGATAGTTGGGAGTCCGACCGGCAAGGCAAAATAAGACAACGCGCCGTCGCCATCGACGTCTGCGCCGAGAAAACCGGCTACTATGAGGTTTTTTACCGCGAGGTCATCGCGGAAATCAAACGGCTGCAACAAATTGACCCTGCTGCAATGGAGCCAATTACTCTTTTCGGATGGTTGGAATACATTAAGGAAACCGGTTATATCGGATTCAAACCCCGCCCGGACAAGTTTTAGAATATCGCCAGGCGACTAAAAGGATCAGCCATGCTCGCCACGTCATTACAATCATTGAAACTACTCATGTCCCGCCCATCACTAGCACTGCTCGCGATTCTGATGTTAACAATCGCGGTGGCTTCAGGCGCGCCGGCCGCACTGGCGGCGCCCGGCCAGCAATCTTCAAACCTAACTCAGCTGGGCCAGCTGGGCTGCATACTACGACTCGAACCTGCGCGCTATCAGCCATGACTGGATTGTAGTGAATCCTTCCGACACCGCTGACCCGTTAGTTGAGGTCGCGTCAGGCAGTACGACTCCCGGTTACTGCCCACCCGAACGGAATGACAAATATTACAACGCAGCCAACAGCGATGTCGTGAAGCTGGCAATGTGTGAAGCCGGTTTCGGCGTTGTCAAAATTCTTGATTCGGCACTGGCGCGGTGCAGTCATGTGGTCTCCTGATGGCGGTTGTCCAGATTATCGGGTTCTGCTCGGCGCCGGAACGACGGTCATGTACCCCCTTCTCCCTTGATGGGAGAGGGCTGGGGTGAGGGTGGCGTCTCCATGATTTCGGTTGGGCGGCGCGGCAGCAGACCTAGCCGTTGCCACTGCTCAAATCGCGACGGGTGATAATCGACAGAGTCAGGCCCCACAACAGTACCACGTAGGCCAGTACCGCCGGCAGAAACACCCAGCGGGTCAAATCGCCATCGCCGTTCACCAGCCCCGACGTTGCGCCCCCCAGCGTCCAGCGGGTGTATTCGTTGACCGAGTATCCCAGCAGCTCGGCGACAGTATCAGCCAGCGGGTAGGCAACCAGCTCAACCAATATGATGCCAACCGCAATGCCCAGACCGAATGCCGTGGAACGCCCGGTGGTGGTGAGCGCGGCGCCCAGTCCCACGTAGGCTATGACCACCAGCCACGTGCCGCCCAGTCGAACCATCGCCGGCCCCCAGCTGCCGGACTCGACGCCGGCGAAACTGCCGATGGCGGGAGATGGAGTACCGGCCAGCAGCCCAACTACAGCGGCCAATCCCCAGGCCGCCACCCAAAAGCCGGTAAAGACGGCGCCGGTTAGCAGCAGCTTGCCCAACCCAACCTGCCACCGTTGCAACCCCCGCGCCACCAGCGTCCGCAAGGTTCCCCACTGGAAGTCGCCGCCGAACACCATGCTGGACAGGATGACCGCCAGGAACGGGCCAACCACTCCCAGCGTGCGCATGACCGCTTCCGGAAAGTCAGGGGGATTAAACGTAAACGGTACATCCCAGAGCTGTTTCACCACCACCATCCCGGTCAGGTTGATTAGCACACCGGAGCACATCAGCCCGATGACGACCCAGAAGGCAACCCGCCGGCTGAGTCGAAACCACTCCCAGCGCAGCGCCATCAGCGAGGCGCGAATCATGGCGACCGGCCCGTGGTCAGGCGTCGTCGTGCTGGCCACCAACCACTTCCATAAACCCTGCTTCCAGCGAACTGGTCAGCAATCGCATCTCAGCTACATACACGCCGCCATCAGCCAGGTCGCGCGTGATTTCCCACTCCCGGCCCGTCGCAACGGCGATTTCCAGACCGTCGCCGGATTGCGTCGGCACGTCCCAGCCGGCATCCCGCAGCAGCGTCGCGGCACGTTCGTCGTCAGTGGTTCGGATCGCCACCCGCGACGACACACCCATACCGGCCACCGGCCCGGAATACAGCAGCCGCCCGCGCGTCATGATGCCGACCCGATCACAAACCTGTTCCACCTCATTCAGCAGATGGCTGGCCAGGATAATGGTGCGTCGGCCGCCGCTTTCTGCTGCCGAAGACTGGCCGAGGCGGTTGATTAACTCGCGCACCTCGACAATCCCGGCCGGGTCCAGACCGTTGGTAGGTTCGTCGAGTATCAGGATTGTCGGGTCGCCCAACAGCGCGGCCGCAATTCCCAGGCGGGCTTTCATGCCGGTGGAGCAGGCCCGAAACTTGCGCCGCTCCGCATCGCCGGCCAGACCCACCACGTCCAGCAGTTGCGCGATTTCGTCATCGCCGCCGCCCGTCCCATAAACCCCTTGCAGGCACTTCAGATTGTTGCGGCAGGACAGGTAGGGCCAGAATACCGGCCGCTCTATCAGCACGCCGGTGGAGCGGCGAGACTGACGCAGACCCGCCGGCCCCGACCGACCCAGCAGCATTATCTCGCCAGCGGTGGGGCGCAAATACCCCGCCAGCATGGACAGCAGAGTCGTTTTACCCGACCCGTTGGGGCCCAACAACCCAAACACGCCTCCGGCGGGTATCTCCAGGCTAACGTCATTGACGGCCAGCACCCGTCCGAACCGCTTGCTAACCCCGTCAGTAGCAACCGCCGGAGCCGGTACAGATAAGTTGTCAGTCATGCCGGCACGTCAGGTAAGCACATCAAAGCCGTAGCCAGCGTTGTTCAGGTTTCCTTCAGCAAAGCGGGACAGGCGCAGCGGGCTGATGTCCATGGTCGTAGCGCTGCCGTGGGCAATGAGCTCAGCCATCAACACTCCCACCATCGGCGACAGCTTGAACCCATGGCCGCTGAAACCGCTGCACAGGTACAGGCCGTCCACGCCAGCCACCCGGTCCATGATGGGGTGGGAGTCGGGGGTGTTGGTGTAAAGTCCGGCGTACCCGGTGGCCAGCTCGGCATCGGCCATGGCCGGAATCCGCCGCGCCAGACGCTGCCAGACATCCTCAATAAACGCCGGACTGGCCCGCTGGGCGTAGATTTCCGGGTCGTCCACCACATCGGAGTGGTTGCCGTTGCCCACCAGGGTTAAATCCTGCCCCTCGGGACGGAAGTAGATGCGGTTGGAGATGTCGGCGCCGCCGGGATGATGGGGCACTTGGTCCAGGGGCCGGCGGAAGTGCAGCACCTCGTGGCGCGTTGCCACCAGCGGAACGTCGATGCCGTGTGCGGCGAGAAACCGGGCCGTCCAGGGGCCGGTGGCAGCCACCGCGACCCTGGTGACGATGCGCTCGCCCTGCACAGTGCGCACTGCCTCAACCCGGCTGCCGTCGCCGCTGGTTTCGATAGCCGATACCGGAGCTTGCAGGCGGATGTCCACGCCCTCGGAGCGGGCGCGGGTGGCGTAGGCGTAGGCCGTGCCGGAGGCGTCGGCGTGGCCGGAATAGGGTTCGTAGGCGATGCCGGCAGCGTCATCCACCGCGAATCCGGGCGCCAGCTCGGCGGCATCGGCGGCGCGGATAATGTCGGTGATGATGCCAACGGATTGCTGCATCGCGACGTTGTTGCGGAACGATGCAACGTCGTCTGCGCCGGCGAATACCAGGTACCCGGTGCGGGTATAGCCGCACTCGCCGCCGATGATGTCAGCGAAGTTGCGGTAGATTTGCAGGCTGCGCCAGGCCATTTCCGCGTTGACCGCGGTGGAATAGTGCATCCTGATGGCGGCGCTGCTGCGTCCGGTGGAGCCGCTGCCCAGGGTGTCGCGTTCCAGCAGCACGATGCGGCGCAACCCATGCTGGCCCGCGGTCAGCGCCAGGTTACAGGCGATGCTGCAACCCATCACACCACCCCCGATGATAACCACGTCAGCGGTTTCGGTCATGCGACTACAACCATCACTTACGGCTCCGAATCGTCCTCGTTATCGGCGTCAGCCACGTTCGCCGGAAATAGTTGCTGCAACAGTTCGATGGTGGCCAGAACTTGACCAACCGATGCCGTTACAGTTGTCGGAGGAAGATCGTTTTCGTAGAAATGCGTGTGCAGGCTACGGGCCGAATTCAGTCCGGCAGTAAGGGTTTGCGCGGTCGCTCCATCTCCTTGATTGACCAACACAGTGAGTCGGTCGGAGACACGCAAAATGCTGCGGTGGCTGGGGATGTGCAGTCCATGGTCGGCGCCAATAATCTTGATGGCCTGTGCATAAGCGCCCCAGGATTTTTCGGCGGCCTGTAGGTAGTCCCCGTCCGCCAGGCTCTTTTGCACGTGTTCCTGATAGTGAGCCAGGTTGTTCCGGTAGGTAGCCGCCAGCTCGGCGGCGTCGATGGCTGGCGCCTCAATATCAGAACGATTCGACAAGCCGGCGCGGATGGCGTCCGATACCTGTTCCGGCGGGAATGATGGCTGCGCAGTGCTCATTGGGTGCTACCCTCTTTACTTAAGCCGTTCGACGGAAACAGCTCTTGCAGCAGGGCAATGGCACTTGCGACGTCCACCGAGGAGTCCATAACCGTTTCGTCGGGCAGGTCGTTTTCGTAGAAGTGGGTGTGCATGGATCGCGCTGCCGCTAACCCGTGCCGAAGATTCCGCCCCAACTCTGCATCGCCCTGCCCGGCCAATGATACAAGTTGCTGGGCGACGCGCAGGATGGTTCGGTGGCTGGTGATGTGCAGCCCGTGCTCGGCACCGATTAGTTTGATGGCCTGGGCGTAGGCTCCCCAGGATTTTTCGGCGGCTTGTCGGTAATCGCCATCAGCCAAACTTTTTTGAACGTGCTGACGGTAGTGATCGAGGTTGCCGAGGTACGTATTAGTCAAGCCGGCTGCCTCTCCCGCCTCCACAACAACGTCCTCACGTCGGGACAAGCCGGCGCGGATGGCTTCAGTTACCTGTTCTGGCGGAAATGCTGGCTGCGCAGTGCTCATGGCAACCCTATTATAACGTGGCCGGCATCATTCTTTCTGCCGGGCGCGCCGCACCGAGGCGGTTTCGGTCATGCTGGTGGCCCTGACCGCTTACGGGTGACCGGACGCACCATTGCTATCGCCCAGGTCCGCCCCGTTGACGGGGAACAGATCCTGCAAAAGATTGATGGCGTTTGCGACGATTTCGGCGCTGGCTACCACTGCGGACGCCGGAAGGTCATTTTCGTAAAAATGAGTGTGCATGGCACGCGCTACCACCAAACCAGTGGTCAATGCGGCGGCGGTTTCAGCGTCATGCCGGTTAACCAGCGAGGTGAGTTGACCGGACACTTGCAGTATGCTGCGGTGGCTAGTGACGTGCAGTCCGTGGTCGGCGCCAATTATCTTGACGGCTTGGGCGTAGGCTCCCCAGGATTTTTCGGCAGCTTGTCGATAATCGCCATCAGCCAAACTTTTTTGAACGTGCTGACGGTAGTGATCGAGGTTGCCGAGGTACGTATTAGTCAAACCGGCCGCCTCTCCCGCCTCCACAACAACGTCCTCACGTCGGGACAAGCCGGCGCGGATGGCTTCAGTTACCTGTTCCGGCGGAAATGCTGGCTGCGCAGTACTCATGGCAACCCTATTATAACGTGGCCGGCCTCATTCTTTCTGCCGGGCGCGCCGCACCGAGAGGGTGTCGGTCATGCTGGCGGCCCTGACCGCTTACGGGTGACCGGACGCACCATTGCTATCGCCCCGGTCCGCCCCGTTGACGGGGAACAGATCCTGCAAAAGATTGATGGCGTTTGCGACGGTATCAGCACCGGCGATTACCGCTGACTCCGGCAGGTCATTTTCGTAGAAGTGAGTGTGCATGGCACGCGCTACTAACAGTCCGTTGGTCAACGCGGCAGCGGATGGGGCGTTTTGCGGGCCCAACAGCGCAATAAGTCTGCCGGAGACACGCAGGATTGCGGTGTGGCTGTTGATGTGCAGCCCGTGCTCGGCACCGATTAGTTTGATGGCCTGGGCGTAGGCTCCCCAGGATTTTTCGGCGGCTTGTCGGTAATCGCCATCAGCCAAACTTTTTTGAACGTGCTGACGGTAGTGATCGAGGTTGCCGAGGTACGTATTAGTCAAGCCGGCTGCCTCTCCCGCCTCCACAACAACGTCCTCACGTCGGGACAAGCCGGCGCGGATGGCTTCAGTTACCTGTTCCGGCGGAAATGCTGGCTGCGCAGTGCTCATGGCAACCCTATTATAACGTGGCCGGCATCATTCTTTCTGCCGGGCGCGCCGCACCGAGGCGGTTTCGGTCATACTGGCGGCCCTGACCGCTTACGGGTGACCGGACGCACCGTTGCTATCGCTACCGGTTGCCGGGAACAGCTCTTGCAGCAGGTTGATGGTAGTGAAAACTTCCCCGGACGCCTCCATAACCGTTTGACCAGCCAGATCGTTTTCGTAGAAATGCGCGTGAAGTGTCCGAGCTGACACCAACCCATGCCGCAGAGTATTCGCTAACTCCGAATCGCCCGGTGCGGCCAGTGTAGCAAGTTCCTGAGCGACCCGCAGAATGCTGCGATGGCTGGCGATGTGAAACCCGTGTTCAGCGCCAATTTTCTTGATGGCCTGGGCGTAAGCGCCCCAGGATTTTTCGGCGGCTTGCAGGTAGTCCCCGTCCGCCAGGCTCTTTTGCACGTGTTCCTGATAGTGAGCCAGGTTGTTCCGGTAGTTGGCCGCCAGCTCCGCAGCATCATCCGGAGATACGTCCGCATCGGTGCGGCGAGGCAAGCCGGCACGGATGGCGTCCGATACTTGTTCCGGCGGAAATGATGGCTGCGCAGTGCTCATGGCAACCCTATTATAAGGGATTTATATCCCTAACTACACAAAGCGAGGGAGCGGCTACTTGGCCGCTCCCTCTTTTTTGTTGTCTTTGAGATAGTCCCATTCGTGGTCCGGTGGCACCCGCAGGAACGCCTCGGCCAGCTCTTCCGGCGTGGCGTCAATGGGCTCCGGCAGGGGTTTGGCCGGCCGCCCGCGTGGTTTCTTGGGTGTTGCCATAGCGCACCTCCTACTGTGGGTCATCGCCATCCAGCCAGCCGTATCGCTCTGCCAGGCGCGTCCACAGGCGTTGGGTCTGTTGGGCATCGCGGCGAATTTCTTCGAGCAGATCTTGTTGACGTTCTCCGATAGCGATCATCAGTCTGAACATCGCGTCGTGTGTCTGCGCGGTTCGCTCCAATTCCTCCATACGTTCCTCGATTGTCGGCATAACCCACCTCTGCCGTCCATGTTACTCGTGTTGGTGTTCTGATGCAATGTTGTTGACATTTAGTTGGGATGAGCGCAGAGTGAGCGCGCTAGGGTTGAGGGTTCAATGGGACCTCCGTTGCCTCGCTATTGACGTTCACCACGCCGAGGGGCATTCATGCCTCTCTTGCGGGCGCGATAGCGGAACCCGGCAACCCTAGCAAGTGGCCTCTCCGGTGGCCGCAAGGGAGGTGCCAGGTGTCTGATAAGAAACTCGGATGTCTGATCCCGCTGGGTGTCGTGGTGGTCCTGCTGATCGTCGTAGCGATATGCAGTTTCCGAGCAGAACCTTATGCACCGAGCACCGCCCCGCCCCCCAATGTGCGGCCCACGTCGCCTCCTTGGACACCACCATGGCCCACTTCTGTATCGGTTGCAACTGCTGCGCCCAGACCTACTGCCACCTCCAGTCTGCCTTTAAATAGGGAGACTGTTTCTGATTGTAAACCGACCTGGGAATACATCCTCTACGTGGCCGAGGGTTACGAGATCGATGGCCACCCGCCGAGCACTGCGCTGGATATGGCCGTCGTGGGGGTGTCCGAAGTGTACGGTGTCTCGGTAGATGCGTTGGCGGATTGCATCGAAGTCCTAAAACAAGCTGGCTATGATGCGGATCGGTTGCAGCCGCGTCGTTAATTACGCCAGACCTATGCTATCAACTAACCAGATCGCTCAACCCCATTTCGCGCAATGTCTCGGCCATCCTAACTTGTCGCCGCATGGCTTCCTGACGGTCAGTTAGCAGCGTTGTCAGTTCAACAATAGTGATGTCCACGTCCCGATTGTGAGCATAGTGATGTCCACGTCCCGATTGTGAGCGCGGTGAGCTTGTCCGCCTATGTGGAAACCATTCTCTTTGATTGCTATTCCGCCAGGATTGTTCTGCAACGCGCCGCCCCAGGCAGCTAAATTCTCGCCCATTTCCCTGAGCGTCTGGTCCATACAAGCAATAGACCGCCTGTTGTCGAGAAATTGCTTGACCAGTTTGCCAATAATTGCATCTTCACTCATCATGCACTCTCCAGTGGTTTAAGACCTATCAAAGTGGCATAGGGTAATCGTCGTCCCACCGACCCCGCCACCAGCGCCCCCATCTGATCCAGAGCGCTCATAGCCTTGGTGTTGTGGCGGCCGTCGAACTCCCGCAGATACCGGTGCAGGTGCTTGACGCTCATCCAGTGGTAGATGCCGATGTATCCGCGTTTCAGCACCGCCCAATGGGACTCGATCCCGTTGGTGGACACCGCGCCGTTGACGTACTCCCCGCGGCTATGACTCACTGACCCATGCGGCCGGGGCAGGTTGTGGTAGCCGCCGTGCTCGTCGGTATAGACCGTGGCATCTTCGGCGATGTGCCGCTCCACGAAATCATGTAGCGTCCGTTTGGTGGCGTTTGGGATGATCTCTGACTGGACTTGATTGGTGGCGCGGTCCCGAGCGCCTGCGACGCCCGTCTTGCCCACGAACCCACGACCGGCGTGGAGTTTCTTGTTGGCGTGCTTGTTCTTCTCCCGGCCGCCGATATAGGTTTCGTCCACTTCCACCGGGCCCTCAAACTTCTCACTCTGCAAGGCCCACGCATCGCGGATCCGGTGCTCCAGGTGCCACGCCGTCTTTTGGGTCACGCCCAGGGCCTTGCTCAACTGGACGCTGCTGACACCCTTGCGGTTGACGCTCATCAGGTAAAAGGCCAGCGCCCACTTCGACAGGGGCAACTTGCTGGCATGGAGTAGGGTCCCGGTGCGGATGCTGAAATACTGGCGACAGGTCCGGCAGTGGAACGGCATGGGCTTGCGGTTCTTACGGACAGAAATCTCGGCACTGGCACAGTGGGGACATTTCACCCCATCCGGCCAGCGCCGATCTATAAACCACGCTTCGGCGGCTTCTTCAGTGCTGAACTTCTGTACAGCGTCGATCAGGGATAAATCACCGTCTGCCATAATCGCACCTTGTCTGCGCCTTTATGGCATTATACTACACTTGTGTAGTTAGAGATATAAATCCCTATTATAACGTGGCGGGGCATCATTCTTTCTGCCGGGCGCGCCGCACCGAGAGGGTGTCGCGTTCCAGCAGCACGATGCGGCGCAACCCATGCTGGCCCGCGGTCAGCGCCAGGTTGCAGGCGATGCTGCAACCCATCACACCACCACCGATGATAACCAGGTCAGCGGTTTCGGTCATGCAACGACAACCATCACTTACGGATCCGAATCGTCCTCGTTACCGGCGTCAGCCACGTTCGCCGGAAATAGTTGCTGCAACAGTTCGATGGTGGCCAGAACTTGACCAACCGATGCCGTTACGGTTGTCGGAGGAAGATCGTTTTCGTAGAAATGCGTGTGCAGGCTACGCGCCAACCCCAAGCCGGCAGTAAGGGTTTGCGCGGTCGCTCCATCTCCTTGATTGACCAACACAGTGAGTCGGTCGGAGACACGCAAAATGCTGCGGTGGCTGGCGATGTGCAGCCCATGGTCGGCGCCAATAATCTTGATGGCCTGTGCATAAGCGCCCCAGGATTTTTCGGCGGCCTGCAGGTAGTCCCCGTCCGCCAGGCTCTTTTGCACGTGTTCCTGATAGTGAGCCAGGTTGTTCCGGTAGGTAGCCGCCAGCTCGGCGGCGTCGATGGCTGGCCCCTCAATATCAGAACGATTCGACAAGCCGGCGCGGATGGCGTCCGATACCTGTTCCGGCGGGAATGATGGCTGCGCAGTACTCATGGCAACCCTATTATAACGTGGCCGGCATCATTCTTTCTGCCGGGCGCGCCGCACCGAGAACGATGTGCCCCGCTGCTTTCGCATCCAGCGCAGGAACCCGGCCACCCGGGGGTTGGCCCGCAGCAACTCGATGCTGTGCAATCCCTCCGCCAGGGTCGCTACTGAGAACATGGCGTGCAGCTGCCGGTGGCACGTGGGACACAACCCTGCGGTAGGGCCGTGGTTGCCGCCCCTCGCCCGCGGCACCAGGTGATGCACCGTGATGCGATCCACCGCACGCTGGCACAGGGCGCAGCTGTCGTCCAGTGGAGCGTGTGAACCGGTGGGCGCTCCGGTGGATGTTCGGCGGGTTGCCCGGTTGTCCGCCACGCCAGAATCGGCGCGCCCTCGCGAGCGGGTATTGGCGTTGCGCCTAGCCATCGCGGGCCGGTTCCGGCGAGTCCAGGAACCGCCAGCCCGGTAAGTCCACCTGCCACAACGCATCTTCCAGCAGCATCGGGATGACCAGGCCCGACATCAGGCGGCTGCGCTGCACCACCGTCTCATCGGTTACGCCGAAAGGCAGGAACACGAAAGCGTGTACATCGTCCACGTAGCGAGTGGGCGCGGCGGCCAGGTCGGTCAGGTCTTCCAGCGGCCAGAGCCGGAGGACGGTGGTGCGAAAATCGTCCAACAGCGAGGGACGCATGGCATGACTCGCGTCATAAGCGGCCCGATAGGCCACCTGCATATCAATACTGTTGCGCGTGGCCCACACGCCGAGACGCATACCGCGGGTCTCCTTTGACAACATCGCCCAGGCCAGATCCATGTCGCCGTCGCGTATTGACTCGGCAAACAGGCCAGCCCGTTGGCCAACCTCGTCAGGTTCCTGGCTGCGACGATGTCCGGGGATGCGCATACGATTGCTCCGATATATGGTTTCTGGACTACCGCCGTGGACAAACGCGGGAAGACGGCAAGACTAGTACCCGATGGCGTAGCCGTCGTAGCGGGGGTCGGCGGCCCCGTGGATGGCGCCGGTGTTGGGGTCAATGTGCAGGGCCATCTCCCGTCCGGTTACGCCGTCCCAATCGCCCAGCACGTGCACCGGGTGGCCCATGCTGCGGAGACGGCGCACGGCGTCAACGTCGAACCGTCCCTCCATGAGCAGCCGATTTTCCGCGCGGTGGGGAAGCGTTGACTCGGTTCCGTCCTGCACGTCCTTCCAGCGCGGGGCTTCCACCGCCTCCTGCAGGGTCATGCCATGGTCGATCAGGTTGGTGATGACCTGCATATTGCTCTGCACCTGGCAGTCTGCGCCGGGTGTGCCCAGGGCATATACCAGCTGGCGACCGGCGCCGGGTCCGTTTTCCGATGCTGGCGCTGCTCGGAACACCATCACCGGGTTCATCGTGTGCCGCACGCGTTTGCCCGGTTGCAGGCAATCCATATGCCCGGGGTCCAGGTGCCAGTAGGTCATGCGGTTGTTGAGCAGGATGCCCGTATCGCCGGCGACCAGGGATGAACCCCAACCGCTCTGGATGCTCTGGAGCTGGCAGACGGCGTTGCCGTCGCGGTCGGCGACGACGAAGCAGGTGGTGTCCTCCTGTTCGGTGCGGGGGCCGCGTCGGCCGGCTCCGGAGGCCACGGCCTTCCGGGGCGCCGTCTGGTGGCGCCAGGGATCGCCGGCGGCCACGTTGCTGGCGGCGCGTTCCGGGTTGATGCCAGCGGCTCTCTCCCGGGCGTATGCCAGGGAAAGCATACCCTCCAGCGGCACATCGACGTAATCAGGGTCGGCGACATGGGCCTCACGGTCGGCGAAGGCCAGTTTCTTGGCTTCCACCATCAGATGGATCGACTCCGCTGAGCCGAACCCCAGGGCGGCAATATCGTGGCCGTCAATGATGTTCAGCTCCTGGAGCAGTATGTGTCCGCTGGAGTTGGGCGGAGCCTCGTAGACGGTGTGGCCGCGATACCGGGCGGCAATTGGTTCCTGCCACCGGGCGTGGCAATCGTCCAGATCGGCCATAGTGAGCAGCCCGCCCTGCTCCTCGCTGAACCGCACGATAGCCGCACCGATGGAACCCCGGTAGAAGGCATCGCGACCCTCGGCGGCGATGGTGGACAGGGTGCGGGCCAGGTCGGGATTACGCAGGATGTCCCCGGCCGTTAGGGGCGCCCCCGAACCATCGCGGGTGTAAATCGCCCGGCTGGTGGGAAACTCGCAGAGCAGCCGGTCGCCGGCGATGGCCGCCGCCAGGTAATGCGTAACCGGGAACCCGTCGCTGGCCAGGGCGATGGCCGGCGCCAGCACATCGGACAGGGGCAACCTCCCGTGGGCTTCGTGGGTGTCCAGCCAGGCGTTCAGCAGCCCCGGCGCCGACACGCTCAGGATGCCCTTCATCGGGATGCCGTCCCGGTAGCGTTCCAGCGTGGCGGCGTAGGGCGCGGCGCCGGTGCCGTTGCTGACCCGCAGGCGATCCTCGCCGGCCAGGTAGGCCATGATGAACCCATCGCCTCCGATGCCGGACATGAGCGGCTCGACGACGCCCAGCGCGGCGGCCGTGGCGATGGCGGCGTCAACCGCGTTGCCACCCTGCTGCAGGATGCTGACGCCAGCCTGGGCCGCGAGAGGGTGACCGGCGCAGACCATGCCGTTGCGTCCCATCACCACCGGACGATGGGCGGAATATCGGATGCCGTGGGGTGTTGCAGACATGATGAGATGCGCTCCTCGATGTGAGACGGACGATGCGAGACGGTGATGCGAGACGGTGATGTGAGACGGTTCGGGATGCAGTGGCGGCGACCCGCCCCATCTTATCACCGCCGCGCAGCCTTGCGGGGGTCGCTGCGGGATGACGCCGCCACGTGGCGCCGGTGGCTTACCGGCGTTGGCGACGACTAGCCGGCGAAGACCGGCTGGCGAAAAAACCGCTAGGCAGCGCCGAGGGAGCCGGCCGAGTGGAGCACGGTGTTCAGCACTTCCAGAGCCACGCCCCCTTTGGAGAAGAAGGCTTCCTGTTCAGCGCTAAACTGGCCGCCGCTGTTGCGCAGGGTAATCAGCAGCGTATCCGTACCGATGCTCAGAGTAGACTGCGGTTCGTGAATTACGGTGGAGAGATTGTGCACACCGCCCAGGTCTAGGGCCGCAAATATGGTGTCATTGACCGTTGCTTCCCTGAATTCGGTATTGTGCAACCGGGACTGGTTGAAATTGGCGTTGGACAAGTTGGAGTGAGCCAGGGTCGCTTCGTCCAGGTTCGTTTTGTAGAAGGTGGAATTCGACAGGTTGGCGTGCTGAATATCGGCCCAGGCCAGGTTCGCCTGTGAGAAATCCGAGAAATAGCAGTAGGTCCCCCGCAACACCGCCTGCCCCAGGTCCGCGCCCCGCAGATTGATCTGGTTCATGTCGGCCCTGGTCAGGTTGGCGCACTGGAGCTGGGCACGGGCCATGTTGCATTCGCGGATGGTGGCGCCCTGTAGGTTAGCGCCGCGCAGGTCGGCGTCCTGGAAGTTGGCGCCGGACAGGTCGCACATATGCAGGTCGGCGCCCCGCAGGTCGGCATTGCTGAAGTCAGACCCACTGAAATCCAGGTTGTCCAAGTTGCTCCAGATGAGGTTGGTGCCCTGCAACTGGGAGTGCTTGAAGGACAGACCCGACGCGTCTTTCATCGCCCGCCATTCGTTCCACCGAACCACGTCGGTTCGCAACCGTTTCAGCTGACGCCGCGCGGACATCCTTCCCCAGAAGTTCATAAGTCAACTCCAGTCGAGTTGCGACACCAGCGCTCCGACATCAGCAGAGCAGGCTTAACCACGTCCGCCTTCACCAGCGGCGCCTGCTCAAAGCCTCTTGGCCCCCCCGGGCGAGCGGGTAAGGTCAACTGCAACAACTTTGCAAAGGCGCTGCCCTCGCTGCGGGCACACCAAGCCTCCCAATAGCGTTGACTGTGGCGGCAACATTTAAAGGTCGGCCCGTCCCGGACGAGCCGACCTTTACAAATGCCATCCGGACGGCTTCAGCCGCCGGTACGAAGCGGGGCCCGGTTAGTTTCTAGTGGCCGCCGCAGCCGCAACCATCACCACCGCTGCCACATCCACACCCGCCGCCGCCGCTGCCACACCCACAACTGCCGCTGCCGCAACCGCCGCCGGAGTACATCGGGTTGTTGATGACAAACCCAACCCGGCCACCGAACTCTTCAACGTAGTCGATGGTGGCTTCTTCAAGGAACGGTGCGCTGTCGGAGTCCAGCAGGAACTCGACGCCGCTCATGCGGAGAACGGTGTCGTCAGCCTGATGCTCTTTCTCCATGGTCAGCATATATTGCAAACCCTGGCCGGCCGGCATCGCCACTACGCGCAGGGCGGAACCGTTTTCGTCCTCACCCTCCATCACTTCCTTGAGCTTTTCGATAGCCAGACTGGTAACGTTCATGTTCGATGCTCCTGATGGCTTTTCGTTACGGGAACACGTTGCCCGGTCCCCTGCGTGATTTGTACCGTCAGACTAACACGCTGCTTGTCAACCCGTCAATTGAACTGCGTCGGGGTCAGGGACATTCAATTGTCGCCGGACGATGTCAAGACGATGCCAAGCCCGCCGGGCAACCACGAGGGTTGCCCCTACCTGCGCCACGTCGGTAAGTAGGGGCAGTCCTTGTGGCTGCCCTGGGTGAACAATAGAAAGGCCCTGTCGCCAGCCATCAGGGTCTTTCGGTTTTCTAAAAAAGCGGCTAATCTGTTGTCATGGAGACTAACGAATTAGCCCGCAGCCTGCCCGCCGCCTTGGGCGCCGTCCCCGACCCACGCTCGCCCCAGGGCAAGCGACATCCGTTGCCCGCCATCCTGACCTTGGCCGTCTGCGCCATGCTCTCCGGCGCCCGCAGCCTTTACGCCATCTGCCAGTGGGGGCGCCAACAGGACCCGGACGCAGTGTCAGCCCTGGGCTTCACTCGACCCACGACCCCGGCGGTGAGCACGTTGCACGCCGTGTTCTGCCAGTTGGACACCGACGCCTTTGAGGCGGCGCTGGCCCAGTGGACCCGGCAGTGGCTGGCCGCCACTGGGGAAAGGGTGGCCATTGCGGTGGACGGCAAGGCGCTGCGCGGGATACACGGGGAGGAACTGCCCGGCGTGCGGCTGGTGGCGGGTTATGCCCATGGCGTCGGCCTGGTAGCGGGGCAAAAGGGGGGTAGGGCCAGGTCAGGGGGAGCTGACGGCGGCCCGGGAGTTGACGGCAACGCTGCTGCCGGTGGCGGGCAATCTGGTGACCGGGGACGCGCTGTACTGCCAGCGGGATTATTGCCAGCAGATCAGGGACGCTGGGGGCGACTATCTGGTCATCGTGAAGCGGAACCAGCGGGAACTTTACGACGACATCGCGCTGGCCTTCGCCGCGCCGGTGCGGGGCGGACAGTACCGGAAGGCGCGGACCCGGAACCGGCACGGCGACCGCTGGGAAATCCGTGAATTGTCAGCTACCGACGCGCTCAACGACTACCTGGACTGGCCCGACGTGGGGCAGGTGTGCCGCATCACGCGACGCGCCTTGGGCCGGGGCCAGACCGCCACTGAGTCGCGCTACGCCATCACCAGTCTGGACGGAAAGGTGGGGCCAAAGGCGATGCTCAGACATATACGGGGGCATTGGGAAATTGAGAACCGTCTGCACTACGTGCGGGATGTAACCCTGGGGGAAGACGCCAGTAGGGTACGGAAAGGGGCCGCGCCGCAGGTAATGGCGATAGTGCGCAACATCGTGGTGAGCGTGCTGCGTCATGCCGGGGAAAGCAACATCGCGGCGGCCTTGCGGCGCATCGGCTGGACCCCAGGACAATCCCTGCGCATCCTCGGCCTAGACAACCCTTGAAAACCGAAAGACCCTGTCGCCAGCCATTGCCGCCGTTGCGATGAATGCGGGAACGTGGCAAACTCAATTACTACTGCCAGCGGCTGGGTCGCTGCTGACGCAACAGCCCGCCCATCGAGAGGACAACCGAGAGGACAACATGAGCCAGCAGCTTCCCCCCGAGGTACTGAACCTCATCGACTCCGCCCTTACCGAAGACCAGGCGTTCAACGACCCGACGACCCAAACTCTGATCCCAACCACCGTGATTGGCAGCGGGATGCTGCGCGCGAAGGCCGACGGCGTGCTGGCCGGCGCCCACGTTGCATCTGCCGTGTTCCACCGCATCGACCCGCAACTGGCGGTGGAATTGCTGCTGGAAGAGGGCGCGCTGCTGCTGCCCGGACAGGACATCGCCAGCGTATACGGCCCCGCCGCTTCGATCCTGCGGGCCGAACGTACCGCCCTCAACTTCCTGCAGCGCATGAGCGGCATCGCCACGGCCACCAACCACTACGTGCGCGCCGTGACCGGCACCGGCGCCCGTATCGTGGACACCCGCAAAACCGCCCCCGGCCATCGCTACCTGGACAAGTACAGCGTCCGCATGGGCGGCGGGCACAACCACCGTCTGAACCTGGCCGACGGCATCCTCATCAAGGACAACCATCTGGAAGCCCGGGCGTCGCTGGAAGAGCCGTTGGGCGCCGTAGTCCGTCGCGCCATTTCCCTGGCTTCTCACACCATCCGGGTCGAAGTGGAGGTCGAATCGCTGGAGCAGGTGAGGGAGGCCGTGGACGCCGGCGCCCACATCATCATGCTCGACAACATGGACGTGCCGACGATGCGAGAAGCGGTTGGCATCATCGCTGGCCGCGCATCCATCGAGGCATCCGGCGGCATCACGCTGGCCACCGTCCGCGAGATCGCCGAAACCGGCGTCGACCTCATCAGCGTCGGCGGGCTAACCCACTCGCCCGACGCGCTGGACATTTCCCTGGACCTGGAGTTTCCGGGGTAAATGTCTCCTCTCCCTTGATGGGAAAGGGTTAGGGTTAGGGTTAGGGTGAAAACCTCTGCCAAACACTCAATGCCTACCGTTGTCAGCCCCGGGGAGAGGGGTTGGGGTGAGGGGCGTCATTCTCCCAGCAAGGGTTTTTCGCCGCCGAAGAGCTGCGGCCGGGTCGTGATGTGCGCCTTGATGCCGCTGGGAACCTCACTGTCGGGGACAACAACGTCCAGCGCGTTGCCAATCTCGGCGGCCACGGTTCGCACGTAGCCCAACCCGATGACGCTTGCGCCGTCCAGAGCCGGCACTACTGTCACGGATGTAACGAGCCCCATCGCTTTGCCGTCGCCGTCAACCAACCGCGCGCCGTCCAGCGCTTCGGCCACGTTGTCGCCGTCGTTTTGCGTCTCGAATTGCGTCTCGAAACGGAGGGCCACCAGATACTTCTGTACCTTCTCGTAGGTGTCCAGGCGGGCAATAACCTCCTGGCCGATGTAGCAGCCCTTGTGAAAGTCGATGGCCCCGATGAGACCGGCCTCCAGCGGGTTATAAGTTTCGCTCATCTCGACGCCGTAGAGGGGTTGTTGACGGGCGATGCGCAGCGCCTCGGCGGTGTCTGCGCTGATTTGCACTGCGCCGGCATCCGCGAGCGCCGCGGCCAGGGATGACGCACCGACCCCGTCCAGTCCGACCAGATGGAATCCCATCCGTTCCCGCCCCGTGGCCGGGTCCGCCGGCGGCACGATGAGCAATGCGGCGCGGTCGTTCCCACTCACGTTTACCGTGCGCACCGCCGGCGCCGTCAGTTCGGATGCGTCCAGGCCCGTTACTTGTTGGACTACCCGCACGGCTGCCGGGCCGGTAACCGTCAGCATGGTTGACTGTTCAGAGACGTCCTCAACCTCCAGTTCCTCCATGATGGTGTACTTGTCCAGAAACTCGATGACGGCCGGCTGCTGGCCCGGACTGGTGAGCAGCAACTGGTGATCGCCGCAATGCGCCACGTACACCAGGTCTACGATGCGGCCGCGATCGCTGGTCAGCACGGTGGCCACTACGCTGCCCGGCGCAGCGTCAGGGTCGATCAGGTTGGTGGACAGGCGGTTGAGCAGGTCGCGGGCGTCTTCGCCCACTAACTTAAGCCGGCCGGACTGGTTGGGAAAAACGGCGGCGCTTTCCACAGCGGCCCGGAATTCGGCGGCGGTGTGCGAATCGGTGGCAAAGGCGGTCATTCCAACCTCCAAAACTTAAAACCCCTCTCCCTTGGGGAGAGGGGCCGGGGTGAGGGCTGCTTACCCCCTGGTGTCGACGGAATTATACGGCGAACGAGGTGCCGCAGCCGCAGGCCTTCTTGGCGTTGGGATTCTCGAAGACAAACCCCTTGCCGTTGAGGCCGTCGGAGAAGTCCAGCTGGGTGCCGACCAGGTAGATGTAGGACTTTTTGTCCACCATCACCTTGACGCCGTATTGCTCGACTACCTTGTCCGACTCGCGCTCCTGGTCGGTGATGGTGAGGTCGTAGGTGAGGCCGGAACAGCCGCCGCCCTTGACCGCGACCCGCAGGCCGACGTCGCCGGCAATGCCATCTTTTTCGGCGAAATACTTTATCTTCTCGGCAGCTTTCGGCGATATTTCAACGCTAAGTTCAACGCCGTTCTGTGTAATAGGCATAAGAGTACAACCTCCTGGTTGGAAGCTTGTGATACCGTAATTCTACGCAAACGGGTCATCGTAGTCAACAACACCGCACCCTCAGAGACGAATCTTAAACTCCGCTGATAAATGAAGGCGGGCCGTCCCCATGTTTGGGACGGCCCGCCTGTGTAGTCGGTTAGGCTTGGTCACAGCAAAGGTTCAAGATTATTCAGGAACATACTTACCTCATCCAAGCCACTGCTCACCATATCCGCCGACATCCAATCCTCGTAGAAATTGGCGTGCAGGCTGTTAGCCACATGAAATTCGGTTCGCATACTGTGGCTGCCTGTTTCGGCCACTAACCTGTCCACTACCGAGAACAACGGGGCGTGCCCCTTGTGATGCCAACCACGGCTTGCGGCGATGGCCTTCACCATCTGTGCTGCTGCGCCCCAGCCCTTTTCGGACGCCTGCCGAACATCTCCCGCCGCCAATTCGTTTCTGGCTTGGGTCAGGAGTTCCCTGCTGGCCGCGTGGTAAGTTTGCGTAGTCATGCCGGTCTCCAATTCCGAATTGCGCCAGTGCGGACTAGTCCACACTGGTATCATTGTATCCGTTCCGCTGTCATTGGCAACCGATTAGTTCCGTGTTCAGCCTAGCAGGTTCAGGCTGCGACCGGGAGTCCCTGCGCCCGCGAGACGGGCAACGAAATGCGCATTTGGCGTATATCTGCCAATTCGTCGGACTGGACGCGGACAGCATCGTTGCCAAGTAGGTTAGCGTGCTCAACGCGGCAAGGACGGTCGCCGATGGTTCGACAAGCTCACCATGACCAGACGTAGGAGGCCTTTGACCGCAGGTCGGAGGACATCGCAAAGGCCCTGACCCTCACGCATACCAACTTTGAGTGGTGCGCCGGTTAAAACAACGGCTGCTGCGCTTCCGGCGATGCGGAGGGCCCAATGCGGCTGATGGCGTCGAACCAGTCCTCTATGGAGTAGAAGGTGCGGTGGTTGAAGTTGCGTAAAAACGGATGCTCCAGGCCGTCGTCTGATGGGTCGGCGTACATCAGCACCGGGCGGGCCGGCTCAGCGGTGTGTGAGGCGTACATCAGCTCGGAGTACATGCCGGTGGACAGTCGCCCGCCCATCGTGATGCGGTAACCGGCGACGCATTGCGCCTGCTCCACCATGGTCAAATCCCGATGCCGAATCTGGTTTTCCAGGTCGTCCCACACCTCCAGCGCCTCCTGCGGATCCAGCGTCATCGGGTAGGTTGGCGGGCGGCCCTCGCTCAGCGTGCCAGTCAACGTCAGCGGCCAGCGCGCCTCAGCTTCGCAGATGGTTAGCTCCGACACATCATGGGCGACGGCGGCCTGCGCCTTGGCCTGCACCTGCGGCGTGCCCTCGTCCAGCGTCAACGGATCGAACACGATGAAGCGGCGGTGCAATTCGGTGCGGATGTCGTCGATGGTCGCGCGGAGGTCAGCATCGTCGCGCAGCGCAGTTATCGGGAAGCTGGAATAGACCAGCGGGTATTGGCGCCGGGCGAAGATGAGGCGGTACAGCATTTCGGCGGGGTGCTTCACGCCGACCACGTAGTGGGGCACGTCGCGCTGTTCGTACAGGTTGCGGGCCAGCAGGTCGGCCATGGCGATTTCGGCGCTGCGCCACGCCAGAATCTCGCGGAGACGCAGCCGGAAGTTGGTGTGCTGGTCGGCATCCCGACGCTGCATGACGGCGTGAATGTCCAGCATATCGTCGACCAGCGTGATGATGCAGTCGGGTCGCCACCGGCGGATGGTGGGCACGTCAATCAGCGAAAACTGCCTTCCGCTGGTGTAGTAGGTCAGATGGGCGGCAATGAGGCTGTGGCGCGGGTCGATGGCCTCCAGCTGCTCGGCGATGCCCAGGCCGGCCCGGCGCCAGGACGCCAGCTGGTAGGTGGGCCGGAATGACGCCAGGGCGCTGGCCAAGTCGTCGCCCTGCGCGGCAATGGCGTCCTCCACGTTGGCCACCAGCACGTCGCGGGGGTTGGCGGCGGGAGCGTCGGGAACGTCGCCGTGGGCGGTGAGCCGGCCAATCAGGTTAGCAATCACCACCCCCTTGTCCACCCCCGAAGTGCCAGCCAGCAAAGCGCGCATGGGGGTTAGGATGGAGGGAAGGGCGGGAGATGTCAACTGGTATCAGATGAGGCGGGGTTGGATAGTGGCATCGTTACCCCACACATCCGGCAACCAGCCCTTGCTAGCGAGCGTCTCACACGCCAAAGCGATTTGTTCCCTATAAAACATTTTCTTGCGCGTGTTCCAGCTGTACGTTTTCTGGACAGCTTCATCGACATTTCTGGCGCCTTCATCTGTGATTACCCAATGGACCGTAGCTAACAACTCCAACCCGAAAGGCGTCTCGAATCCATCGACGAGTTCAATAACTTTGTCCAAACGCTCATCGGTAGCCGGTTTGTCATGTAGAAAGGCTGTAGCGGCGGAGACCGCACCGGGAATTATGTGAAGCTGTTTGTCAGGAGCATCCCCTCCATCCGAATAACCGGATATAAAATGCCCCTCTACCGCGTGGAGGACCTGACCCATATTCTCCGCGAATGGCCCATATTGCGCTTTCGCATAGCGTAGGCGCAACGGTTCGCCAGCTTCTGCCAGGAAATACATAAGCTTATGTACTTCCAGCAAGGTCACGAAAGGGTCCATCAACCCGCCGAGGTAATTGTGCATCAACATAACCAGCGCCGCCCGTCCCGGCGTCATTTCAGGCGCCTCGGTCAAGCGGGCCATAACGCGGGCATCCGGCGGGCCTGACGGCTCGAAAACAACTATCTGCACATCGACAGCCAGTTCACTCAGCGCTGCGTCAATCCGCGAGCGCACCTCAGCCCAATCCAAACCGCCGAGACCACTGCCCAGCGGTGGCAGTGCAATGGATTGAATCCGTCGTTCCCGGATTTCATTGACTAGCGCAACCAAACCGGATTCAATATCAGCGATGCGGCTTTTGCCGCGCCAATGCCGCTTGGTTGGGAAATTGATGATGTACCTGGGGTAGTCCAGGCGTTCCATTTCATAGACGAACATCTGGCCCGGCTCAACCTCGCCCATCTTGCAGGCTTTGGCGTAAGCCTTGAAATTATCCGGGAATGCCTTCTTGAACTGCAATGCCACACCACGCCCCATAACCCCAACGCAGTTCACGGTGTTCACCAGGGCTTCCATCTTTTCCGACAGGACGTCCCCCACCTTGTACTCAATCATTGGGCTACCTCCAGCTAGTAGTACCATTGCCGAATGACTTCAACCTTGGGCTTGTGAACGGCAGGTCCTATTGCCCTTAGGACTCGGTTGCCAATTTGTTGCGATAGTACACCAATTCGTGACACCAAATACCACGGAAAGAACTGGTACGCCAAGAACTCCGCCTGCTTGGCTTCTTTGATTTCGCTAAGACGCCAGTCGTTCGCTGCTACCGCAGTCCAATTGATTTCACCTAGTTGGTCACGCCTAGCTCTGAACTGTGTATAACGCGCAGTTGCATTGGACAAAGAAAATGCCCAGAGATGTTCATTAACATCGGCCCAATCCATCACCGAGTACAGGTCGGATTCAAGATGCACAATTGGTCCTTGGCCGCCTCTATACAGTAGGTTTGGGTGGTTGCCCATAGCTATTACGTAGAGCATCACAGAACGCGGACAGAAGTAGAACGGTACGTAGTCCGCAACATGGGTACCGGGATGGCAGTGTACCGGCAGAAGTTTGCGGTCGTCCTTCATGCTGGGCATACCGATCGTTGTGCCGATTTCCAGTCGGCCTGCCATTATCGTACCACTGAGTAAGCAGTCGTCACTGGCTATTGACGACAGCTTATCCCAGTGCAGGATGTGATATATCTTGGGGTTATTCGGAACCGGCATTGTTAGAGGCCTTGCCAATGCAATCGGTTGAGCATGATGTTTCATGTTGGTCGCTGTGGGTCTAATTTACCTTGCCATTGGCTCTACGGCAACGGCCTGCCGACACTATGACCAACGCCCCATCATTCCCTATTCCCTCTATGCTAAACTACGCCCATCTACCTTCTACGGAGCCACACCACCATGACCAGCACTACCAAAGACCCCATCATCGTCATCGTTCAGCTCACCGGCGGCAACGATTATCTGAACACGGTTATTCCTTATGCCGATGGGCGGTATCACGATAACCGGCCCAGCGTCGGCATTGCGGCGGACGATGTACTGGCCATCGACGACAATCTTGGATTCCACCCGGCGCTGGTTGAAGTCAAGAATCTGTACGACGCCGGCAAGGTGGCCGTCATCAACGGCATCGGTTATCCGACGCCCAACCGCAGCCACTTCCGCAGCATGGACATCTGGCACACCTGCGAACCGGAGAAGGTGGGCACCGAAGGTTGGCTGGGCCGGGTCATTCGCGACCTCGACCCGCACGCCGACAATGTGCTGACGGGCGTCAACTTCGGGCGCGGTCTGCCGCGGGCAATGGCCCTCACCGGCGTTCCAGTGGCATCGGTGGCCGTGCTGGAAACCTACGGTGTGCTGACCGGCATCCAGGGCGAGCCGGCACGCTCCAAGGCCCTGGACATTTTCGCCCGAATGTACTCTCCCACGGTGGGCCTGGGCGCAACGATGGATTACCTGGGGCAAACCGGCCTGGACGCACTGCAAGGCGCCGACATCCTCAAAGCCGCCCCTGATATGTACACGTCCAGCGTCGAATATGCTGACACCTCAATTGCCCGAAACCTGCAGGGCATCGCCAAGGTGCTGACGGCCAACTTGGGCACCCGCGTTTTCTACACCCAGCAGGGCGGCTACGACACTCACGCCAGCGAGGCCACGGTGCATCCCAGGCTGCTGGCCGACTTCAGCCGGGCGGTGGGCGACTTTTACGCCGACCTGCGTGAACACGACGTGGCTGACAACGTGGTAATCCTGGCATTCACCGAGTTTGGACGGCGCGTCAGGGACAATGGCAGCGGCACCGACCACGGCAGCGGCGGCGTGGCGTTTGCCATCGGAGACCCGGTGCGCGGCGGTATGTATGGAGAGTATCCGTCGCTGGCCCAAAACGACCTGCTGGAAGGCGACTTGGCCTTCAACACCGACTTTCGCGGCGTCTACGGCACACTGGTTGAACAGTGGCTCGGCCTGGACGCGAATTCGGTGGTGGGCGGCCACTTCGAGCAGCTGGCGTTCGTGTAAAGATGCGTAGCGCTGTCAAGCGAGGCATGACGCTGCCAGGGTCCACCATCGGAGGCAAAGGCGTGGGGACGTTCAACGTGGATTTCTCCGTTCGCAGCGCTGACGGCGACCGGAGTCTGGAACTGGTCGGCATGGTCGACACCGGAGCGCTTTATTCCATAATCCCGGCGTCCGTTCTGGATGACCTGGGCACCGCCCGAGACGAGCAGGGACATTTCTACCTTGCCGACGGTTCAGTTATTGATATGTCAATCGGTATCGCGCTCATAGAAATTGATGATCGCAGCAGGACCGTCCATGTCGCCTTCGGGCCCGCTGATGACGTCGTTCTCATTGGCGCTATGACCCTGGAGCGATTCGGTGTGGCGGCAGATCCAGTACACGAACGACTAGTGCCGGCCAGGGTCACGATGTGAGCTGCGGGTTTCTTTAAATGGCTGTCCAGCACAACGATACCCAGCCGGCGATTCCCGGCGCGGCCATTTATGTTGACACCGAAAACCTGCGGGAGCCGGACCTGGCGCAGGATGTTATCGCACAGACGGTTGCCGACTGGCCGGCCGAATATCCGCCGGTGGGCAGCCTGTCGCTTTACGTGCGCGCCGACAAGGTGGCGCTGTGGCGGATGTGGGTTGAGGCCACCTACCCCGAGCTGGCGCGGCGGGTTCGCGGTGTCCAGCATTTCAGCCGGGAGATGGCCAAAAACTCGGCCGACCTGGCCATCACCGCCGATGCCATTGGCGATCTGGCAGCGGGTCAGGCCAGCTACATCGCGGTTATCAGCAACGACAGCGATTTCGGCGCCCTGTTCGTCAAGGTGCGCGAGATGGCGTCGGAACGGGGCTGGGATCACTCGCCGTTCCTGTGGGTCACCGCGCCGGCCGGCGGCGGAGTTTCGCCGGAAATCGAACGGTTCATTCCCGACCGTTTCCGCTGGAATCTGCCGAGTGTGGCCCGCGCCAATCCTTTAGGAACGTGGACGCCAACACGGCCACGGCCTCCGGCCGTTACGCGTAAACCGACCTCCCAGCCTCCGGCGGGAGCCTCAATCGCGCCGACTCCGGTTCCGGCGATTACCCCGACACCGGCGGCTACTCCGAGTCCGACGCCAGCAGCGACGCCATCGAAGGCCACGGTTCCCGCCCCCAAAGCCCGACCGACCGCCGCAACCCCGAGTGTCAGCGCCGACGATATTGCCGACGAACTAATCCGCCAGTTGCCGGTGGGCAGATTCAAGGCCGGGGACGCGCAGAAAATCATCAAGGCGCGCTGGCCCAACCATACCTCTGCCGATACCGCCGCCAGTTTCGGGCAATACCTGATCCGGGCCGTGTGGCCGAAACTGGAGCAGCGGGGTGTTGTGATGACCCGCACCATCTCGCCCCGCATCTACGAGATTACCGAAGCGGTCAAATCTTCCGCCGGAGCAAGCGCAGGACCCGCACCCCGGAAACGGCTCGAAGTTGCCAAACCAGAACCGGCGCCTGAACCCAGACCCGCTGCGGCGCCTTCCAGCAGCGAACCTGCCCCGGAACAGCTGACGTCCGAACCAGAACCGGCGCCGGCGCCTGAACCCAGACCCGCTGCGGCGCCTTCCAGCAGCGAACCTGGTCCAGAGCAGCTGGCGGCCGAAGTAGCAGAGGGCATCTCCGAGGACGTTTTCAAGGCTGCCGAGGCCCAGCAGGCCATCCGTGAGCGTTGGCCCGCTCATGCAACCGCGTCCTACTCCGCGCAACGGTTCGGCATCTGGTTCGCCGAGCATCTCTGGCCCATTATGCAAGCCCACGGCGTGCAGATCGCCACCGAGAAGCCTCGCCGCTACGAGATGACGCCCGACGCGCGGCACCGCCTGGTCAGCCAGGCCACCGTCTAACCGGGCCACTTTCTAGCCAGGACGCCCTTTTTGCTGACACCATCCGGTTGACGCATCGTGGCGCTATAAGAGAACATAAGTTCGTACCACCTGGCGAGTTCAAGTCGCCAGCGCCAAACCGGAGGGACGAACTTCATGCTCATCAAACGTACTCCCGACCGCTACGAAAAACTCCACATCCTGGGCGGTATGGTCGCCGCGGACGACATTCTTACTGCCGGCAAGGCTTCTACCGACGCCGGCGGCGGCAAGTTTGCCAGCGGGTACGCTACCAGCGGCCCCAATCGGGTAGCCTACTCTGACCTGCGCAAGAACCCGACCTCGGGCATTTACCGGGCCAGTATGCCCAACGGGAAGAAAATCAACCTGATGCGGGTGATGTTCACTGACTTCTGCAAGATGGATTGCGCCTATTGCCCCAACAGCATCTACGTGCCGCGCCAGCGCTACGCCTTCAAGCGGGAGGAACTGGCCGACACCTTCATGGAACTGCACAGCCGGCTGGCGGTGGATGGGCTGTTCCTCAGCTCGGGCATCGCCGGCGACGGCTCCAAAACTACACAACGGCTGGTGGAGACCGTCGAAATCATCCGCAAGAAGCACGGTTTCAAGGGCTACATCCACATGAAGGTAATGCCCGGCGCCAATCGTGAGCTGGTGGAAAAGGCCCACCGGCTGGGCAGTCGTCTGTCGGTTAATATCGAAACGCCGGAGCCGGATATGATGCGGCGCATCAGCCCCCACAAGGATTTGCAGAAAGACATTCTGGATCCGATGTCCTGGATTGACGGCCTTACCAAGGAGAGCAGCGGCGGCGCGGTGGGACAGGCGACACAGTTTGTGGTAGGGGCCGCTGATGAGTCGGACCGCCAGATTTACCGTCGCGTTGACCAGATGTACACCGACTGGAACCTAAAGCGGGTTTATTACCCGCCGTTCCGTCCGGCGCGCCACACTCCAATGGAGGAAAAGCCGCCGGTGCATTCCGGTAGAGAGCATCGGCTGTATCAGATGGACTGGCTGCGCCGCGTCTATCAGTTTGAGTCAAGCGAGATTGACCTGGCCTTTGACAACGGCGGGTTCCTCTCGCTGGAGCAGGATCCCAAAACTGTGATCGCCATGGAAAATCTGGACGCCTTCCCGATGGACCTGAATGCGGTCGGCAAAGACCAGCTGCTGCGTATCCCCGGCATCGGCCCGGTGTCCGCCGACCGCATCATGCAGAACCGGCGGCTCCACAGCATCGACAACTGGCGCGACCTGCAGGCAATGGGCGTGGTACGCAAGCGGGCCTGGCCCTACGTGGTATTCCCCGGCCAACGCCCACCCTCCGGCAAGCAGTTGCGCCTGGATATGTTCGGAGAGGCGCAAGACCGTCGTACCGCCGAGGCCGCCGGATTGACGCTGCCGGATCCCACCTCGCCGCTGCTGGCCGCATCGCTGGACGCAACGCCGGCGCTGGCATCGGCATCGGCATCGGCATCCAGTCTACCCGACCACGCCTGCATCCCCGGCAGCAAAGGCGCCATGTGCGCCGGCTGCCCGGTGAACCCGGCCAGCGGGTAGGAAGGCGGTGGTACAACCCTCACCGCCCCAAAAGTGCAAAACTTGGAGACCATCGTGAATAAACTCGCCTTAATTCTTACCATCATCGCAGCCTCGGTGACTTTGCTTGCCTGTACTGCTCCGCCCCAGCCAACGGCAGCCCCCACGGCGACTCCAGAGCCTACGGCTACATCTGTCCCCACGCCGGCGCCAACGGCGACGCCCTATCCTACCTACACGCCATACCCAACTTACACGCCAGTACCCACGCCTACATCAACACCTACTCCGGCGCCTACCGCGGCGCCTTATCCTACCTACACGCCATACCCTACCTATACGCCGGCCCCGACTCCTACAAGGACACGCCGCCCAACACCAACTCGTAAGCCTACGCCAACAATAGACATATCAAGCCTTTCGATTTGTGATGTGATACAGGTCGGAAGGCGAAAGGGGCATTCAGATACTGATTTGCTCAAGATAGCAAAAACTTCAGGAGTGACACAATTGGCGTTTATAGCTACAGCAGCTAAGGAATGTGAAATATACATAGTACCGCCCTCAGGGACGATTAATGATAGTTCGTGCGACGAGATAATTAATGTGTGGAACCAAGCAAAACGCCTATTGGTTACAGATGCGGAAGTCCTCGAATACCTCCGATCTGGAAAGGCTGACTTGGGGATGTCGGTTGATGCATTCATTTTTCTTCTGCGCGTATGCGGTATAAATTTGGAGCATTGATAACCTGTCGAAGCGCATTATCAGAATATACCCCACGGTCCGACAACGTGCTCCGAACCGGGCGCGGCAGTGCACTAAACTGGAAATCGCCCCCTTGCTCACTGGAAAGGTTGATCCCATGCCACCGTCCTACATTGACCGAATTACCGGTGAGCCTAGCCAGTGGGTAACGCTGACACCTGTTATAATTTTGTCTAACAGGATTGGCGGATGTTTGTTTGCGGGAAAATAGTTACATGGTAGTGGACGAACACATTCAAACAGCACAAAATTTTCTGGCCGCGTCAGAGCGGGAGTTTGCTGCCGGGGATTTGCTGCAAGGGTCGGAGAAACTTTGGGGGGCCGCTGCTCACGCTGCCATCGCTCTGGCCCAACAACGTGGCTGGCCGCATCGCAGCCATCGCTCCCAGAAAAACGCCATTGAACGGTTTGCCGAAGAAAACGATGATCCATTGCTGGCGTCGGATTTTGGCGTGGCGGAGAAGTTTCACCGGAATTTCTATCATGATGACATGGAGGACTTCGAGCTGGCCGCTGAACGTCCGAAAGTCCGACGTTTCGTAATGCGGGCGTTGGCGTTGATCGGTTAACGAGCCATGACCGCCGGTTGCCCGGTGAACGTGGCGGCAGGCTGACTGCCCGGCCACCGATTATTCCGCCTCCAAGTCCTCCGACGGGACCTCGTACCAATGCAACTGTTCGAACTCAATCTGGTCCTTCAGATCCCAGTCATACTTCACCCCCGCCACCGCCGCCATCGCCGGCTGCCCCGTGAACCGCGTCATCAACTCGGCGTTGCGCAACGCGCGTCGTGAATCCCGGCCATTCACGGTGAAAGACGCTTCCACGGCAATATAGCGCTGACCGCCCTCAGCATCCGCAACCTGCATCATCAGGTCCGCCCGGTGCAAACTCTGCAAAGTGCCGCGCGGCAGGTCCGAAACATCCTGCCCTCGGGTTAGTTTCATGAGGTCGGCTCGAACCAGGGCTTTCTCGAACACAAACCCCATCTCATCCGCAATCAACGCGGCGTCACTGCGAACGATGTCGTAAATTATCCGGCCCTTTAGCCAGCCTACGTCATCCTGCAACCGGTCAAGGCGTCTGTTAGTGGCTCTGAGTTCGTCGGCCAGCTCGTGTACCGTAGCTACCAGCTCGGCAAACTTTTGCGACAGCTCGGCAAATTTTTGCGACAGTTCAGCAAACTTTTGGGGCAGCTCCACTAGCTCCCGCGTCAGTAGCCGCGCCCGTAACGCCTCAACCCACTCCGGGTTCTCATCAAGAATCCGCATCAGGTCTTCAATATCATTGATGTTGGTCGCCATCTTATTATACCTCCCAGACAGTATAGCATCGTCCTTACAGGCCGCCCCGTCATTTCGCATCGCTGTGCTATCATGACTCGCATTACCCTTTCCCAACGTCCCCCGGAGGCCATCACCCCGTGAAGAGCTACTATTTCTCCGAGTTTCCCTACCACGAATATCCGGACGAAGAGGGCGACAAGTACCCCTCGCTGCGCCTTACGTTCCCCAACTCGTGGTTCGAACCCACTACTGCCAACGAGCTGTTCAAACGCTATTTTGACGAATGCGTCTACGCCGACGAACTGGGCTTCGATGGCATAATGCTCAACGAGCACCACAGTACGCCGTCGTGCATGAACGCGGCCACCAACCTGTCCGCGGCGGTGCTGGCCCGCATCACCCACCACGCGAAAATCCTGCTGCTGGGCAACATCCTGCCCATCCACGACAACCCGGTGCGCCTGGCGGAAGAGCTGGCGATGATCGACGTCATCTCCGGCGGCCGGCTTATTTCCGGTTTCGTGCGCGGCACCGGTGTGGAAACGGTCTCAACCAACAACAATCCGTTGGCCAACCGCGAGCGTTTCGAGGAGTGCCACGACCTGGTTATCAAGACCTGGACGACGCCCGGACCGTTTCGCTGGGAAGGCAAGCATTACAACTTCCGCGCGGTGAATCCCTGGATGGTTCCCATCCAGAAGCCGCACCCGCCCATCTGGGTACCCGGCACATCGTCGCCGGAGACTGCCCAGTGGTCCGGCGAGCACGGTTACACCTACGTTGCTTTCCTGACTGATCTGGACGTTACCGAGGAGCTGTTCGGGATGTACCGCGAGGCGGCAGCGGGCGTTGGTCGGCAGGCCACGTCCGATGACTTCGGCTACCTGTTGTGCTGCTATGTTGGCGACACGCAGGAAGAAGCCGACGAGCAGGCCAAACACTTCCTGTGGCGAATGGGGCCCACCCTGCGGGGCCCGCGCGAGTACATGGCGCCCGTGGGTTACCGCTCCGCTGCCAGTGCGTCCATAGCGGCCCGGCGAACTGGGCTGAAACCGCTAGGCCAGCAGACTTTTGAGGAGCTTAAGGACAACTACCACATCGTGTGCGGTACGCCGGACACTGTGCTTCAGAAGCTGGAATTCCTGCACCAGCGACTCGGCATGGAGCACCTGGTTTTCTATGGCCAGGAATCCCGCATGGGCCACGAGGCCACGATGAAAAACATCGGCCTCTACGGTAAAGAGATTCTACCCATCATCCAGAAGTGGTAGACGACATTAGCCTCGCGGGATGATGCAGATGATCGGGGGCGGTGATTAGCCGCCCCCTTTTCGCAACCTGGGCTTGGCTACCCTACGCGCCAGTGCCGGCCAGGTGCCCAGCGTGGTGGTACTCCGCGTGGTAGTGCTCCGCGTGGTGGTGCTCCGCGGCTTCCATCGCCACCATCAATGATCCATGAACCAGGAGGGTCGGTGCCGGCGATTGACGCACCACGCGGTCGGCGACGCTGCCCAGCAACGCCCTACCGACGCCACTGCGACCGTGGGTAGTCATCACCACCAGCGAGTTGGCATTTTCAGCGGCCAGCTTCACTCAGTATCCACATAGTCAATGTAACACGAGCAATTGAACATGGCAATCTGTGGCCGTAACTGTTCACGTTTGAGGGGACGGCAACGGTTTGCTTTGGAAATTCGTGCTTGGATGCCCCTCCACAATAGGCCGAATAGTCGGCAGATCCCCGCAACTCTGAACAGTTACCTGTGGCCCTCACCCCAACCTCCCCCCTGGGAGAGGGGCTATCGGTCGCCGGCGCCTGTGCTCCCCTCGCCCTCCGGGAGAGGGGCCGGGGGTGAGGGCGGACTTCCCATCATCCCATCGAAGGAGAGGGGGTAGGCCCAGGTTATGTTGGGCGAATCTGTCCGTCGTCGCCGGCGGTGAGCAGGGCGGCAAACTGATAGCCGCGTTTGCGGATGGCCGCGCTGCCGCCTTCGTTGCGGTCCAGCACGGCCAGCACCAGTCCCACCGTGCAGCCGGCCGACTCTGCGGCGGCGATGGCGTGGAACAACGACCCGCCCGTGGTGCAGGTGTCATCCACGATGGCAACGGTGGTTCCTTCAGTCAATGGGCCTTCAATTAGTTGGGAAGTTCCGTGCTCCTTGGCCGCTTTGCGCACGATGAACGCCGGCACGGGAGCGCCCTGCTGCCAGGACGCCGCGGCAACGGCGGTAACAATCGGATCGGCGCCCAGAGTCGGGCCACCGATGGCGCTGACGCCGGCATCGCCCAGCAACGGAAGCAACGCGTTGCCCAGCAGGTAAGCGCCTTCGGGATCCAGACTGAGCAGCCGCCCGTCAAAATAGTAAGAGCTGTGGCGGCCCGACGACAGTGTGAAGTCGCCGTACCGGAGGGCGCCGCGTTCCAGAGCCAGCGCCAGCAATCGGTCAATGGCCGGCCTGCTATTGAGGGTCATATCCCGCTCCATAATGGTCTGATTATCCGATTCCAGCTCGGCGTCGGCCTGATACAAACCTCGCTCCCGGATGTAGGCCGCCACGGCGTCGGGAACCTGGTAGCGCACCGACCCGCCCTGCAACATCAATCGGCGGAGTTCCGAAGCGCTGAAGTTCACCAGTGGGCCGGGCACCGTTAACACCGCGCCGGCTGCGGTTGCCGCCGGGTACTGCTGCGCCATCAGGCCGACCGGGTTCGCGGGGCCGCCGGGACGTTCAACAACCGCCAATCGGCACAGCTCCAGGATGATTTCCGGTTCCTTCCAGCGGTGGAACTGCGTGAACACATCTGAACCGACGATGAAATAGAAATCCACCTCGTCCGGGTACTCGGAGCGCAACTGCCGCAGCGTGTCCACGGTGTAGGTTGGTCCCGACCGGCGCAACTCACAGTCCGATATGCAGAAATCGGGATGGTCGGCAATCGCCAGGGCCACCATATCGCGGCGCTGGTGCGCCGGTGTAATGCGCTGCCCAGATTTCAGCCAGGGTTCGCCGGCCGGCAGGAACAGCACGGATTCCAGTTTCAGCGCCGCCCGAGCGGTTTCGGCAATTAGCAGATGGCCCAGGTGCGGCGGGTCGAAAGTGCCGCCCAAAATACCGATGCGCCGGTTGATATGCCGGCGGGCGGGTCGGTCAGCAGCAGCCATCCTAGAACCACTCCAGCTCTGCTTTACCAATGCGTATGGTGTCACCGGCCTCGATGCCGGCCTCTTCCAGTTTTTTGGCGATGCCGATGCGGGTCATCTCGCGCCACAGCTGCAACAGCACCCGATAATCACGCATATCGGCGCGGGCCGTCAGCCGTTCCAGACGCTCCGACTCCACAACGTAAACGTCGCCGTCCAGGTAGAAGCCCAGCGGAGGGAGGCGCTGCCGTCCCTGTTGAACCGGCGGCGTCGGAGCGTCATCATCCACCACGCCGGCGCCATCGTTCAGCGCCACTTCTTTGGGCGTAGCGGCCAGTACACTTGTCAAATGGCTCAGCAAGCCGTCGACACCTTCACCCGACACGGCTGAGATGAAATGGATTTTCGGCGAAACCTCGCCGGGCACTCCACTGTACTCGTCAGCGTCCATCGCCCGTCGCAGCTCTTCCTCGATGACATCCTGTAGCTCGCGGGTCTCGGTGGTGTCCAGCTTGTTGACGGCTACCAACTGCGGTTTAGCGGCCAGCATCGGGCTGAACTCCCGCAACTCACGGTTCAGCATCCGAAAGTCGCCCACCGGGTCGTCTGACAAGCCGTCGATAACGTGTACATAGACCCGGGCGCGTTCCGCGTGCCTCAGGAACTCGTGCCCCAGGCCAACACCGCGATGGGCCCCTTCCAACAATCCCGGAACCTCCATCATCACGAAGTCTTGCCCATCATGGGTCACCACGCCCAGGACCGGCTCAATGGTGGTGAATGGATAGGCCGCCACCTTGGGTTTGGCTGCCGAGCAATGGGAGATTAGAGTGGACTTTCCAGCATTGGGTTTGGCCAGCAACCCTACGTCAGCCAGCAGCTTCAGCTCCAGCCACAGCACGGTGAATTCACCCTTAGCCCCGGCCTGCGACAGCATCGGCTCCTGGTTGGTGGATGACACGAACCGCGCGTTGCCCCAGCCCCCATCGCCGGCCTTGGCAATCAGCAACGGAGTATCGTCAACAATGTCGGCCACGAAATCCTTGCTGTCGTCTCGGTTCAGCCTCCACACCACGGTGCCGAAGGGCACCTTGATCTGTGTGTCCTTCCCGTTGGCTCCCCGCTGGTCCTTCCCCTTGCCGTGGCCGCCCCGTTCCAAGTAGAAAGTGCTGTTGAACTTCAGGTGGATCAGCGTATTGATGGAATCATCACCCACCAGGTAGGCATCCCCACCGTCGCCGCCGTCACCCCCATCGGGACCGCCGTGTGGCACATATTTCAGCCGCAGGAAACTCACGCAGCCATTGCCACCGTCCCCGGCTTTAACGTTAATTCTAACTATATCAATCATAGAAAATGGATTGATGATTAAGCAATAAGGGTAATAAGGGCGTTCATAGGGGGTATATCAAGCGTGGCCCCGAGTGGTTCTCTGTTCATAACGAGTGAATTGTAGCACGTACAGCGTGGGCGGCGTATGCACAACTTGGGGTTTGGAGCTGGCTTGCAGGGCGTGTCAACACGATAGCCTGGTATATGAACGAGTTTGCCGGTATTTCCGGCGCCTTATAGACTGGTAAATGAGGTTATCAACGAGTTGTCAACGTCAAGATAGGTTGATAGTGAGCTGATGCGGGTGTTTCCAATCTCGCCAAGGGCCAGCATTGCCCGGTCTCCGGTTACGATAACCTGGGCATCGGCAGACAGCGCGCATTCCAGGATGCGGTTGTCCGGCTCATCGGCAAGGACAGCCAGGGTTTGGGTTGGGTAGATGAGTCGTGCGTGGTTAGCGAGCCAGGTCGTAATGATTCTAATTCCAGCGTCATTCCGGTGGAACTTATTGGTGATGATGCGTAACAGCTCTTCAACTATGGGCTGGGAAATGAACAACGTGTCGCGGCCCATTGTGATGTTATCTAATGCTTGTGCGGCGCGTCCGTTCGGAAACTCGAAACCCGACACCAGTATGTTGGTATCGAAGACGATCCTCACGGTGATTCCAAGTACCGGAAAAGGTCTTCCTCACTGAACAGGCCGAGCCGCAGCATACGAAGCTGCCACCCTTCGTGTATCATCGCGAGATGCTGGTTGGCGCGCTCCGCCCGCAAAGCCCAAAGCGTTTCCACGATGAACTGTTCCGGCGTTTTGTCTTCCTCCTCCGCATACCGCTTGATGGTATGAGCGAGGTCGGCCCGCAGGGAGATGGTTAATTCTATGTTATCGGCAGTTGTCATGGCCGGAACCCCTTGCCAAATCTCGTTGCTCTTACCTGGCGCTATTCACCTGCTCATTGTACCAATCCAGGATGCCGCTGCCGGTCCAGAAGGACAACGTCAAGGTAAGTTGATAGTGAGCTGATGCGGGTGTTTCCAATCTCGCCAAGGGCCAGCATTGCCCGGTCTCCGGTTACGATAATGGGAGCATTAGCTGCAAGGGCGCATTCCAGGATGCGATTGTCCGGCTCATCGGCAAGGACAGCCAGAGTTTCGGTTGGGGCGACGAGTTCGCCATACTTTGCCAGAAAGACCCGAAGTTCTGCCAGTTCCGCATGGCTTCTGCCGAACTTCTGGGTGAGGACCCGAAGCAGCTCGTCGATAATAGGCTGGGATATGAACAGGTTGTCGATATAGTCCCTTATTTTCGGTAGAGCTTGTGCGGCGCGTCCCTCTGGAAACTCAAAAGCCGATACCAGTATGTTGGTATCGAAGACGACCCTCACGGCGATTCCAAGTACCGGAAAAGGTCTTCCTCACTGAACAGGCCGAGCCGCAGCATACGAAGCTGCCACCCTTCGTGTATCTTCGCAAGACGGTTATCAAAGTCAGCCGCCCGCGCTTCCCGCAGGACATTGGCAACAAACTCGTCCATCGTCTTGCCCTCGGCCTCTGCTAACTTCTCAATGGTGTGAGCGAGGTCAGCCCGCAGGGAGATGGTTAGTTGCACGTTCTCGGTAGTGGTCATGGCCGGAACCCCTTGCCAAATCTCGTTGCTCTTACCTGGCGCTATTCACCTGCTCATTGTACCAATCCAGGATGCCGCTGCCGGTCCAGAAGGTAACATCGAGAAAATTGCGAAACTCGCCATTCGCTTGATCGACAGCTGAATGCGCTCAAGATCGTGACGAAATTCGTTTCGGTATTTTAGCCGTTCTAGTGCGGATCCACAGATCCCTGAACCCACCGCAGCAGCACGCCAGGTTGCTCCTAGGCTACGTTCGTCGAGTAGGGAATTTCTGCGGGTCCACCATGCCACCGGGTCCGAATCCCAGCGGCTCGGGTGCCCGAAATTGCGCCTTCTAGCACTGTGCCGGGGGTGGCTGGGGACTGGGAGCATAGGCATTTCGCAAGGGTACAGCTGCGGGACGGCTGTTCTACGTCAGGAAAGCCCCCGCTGTGCGAAGTATTACGCAGCCTTTCTCCACCAGCTACAGCAGTCGCAGTTTGGATCGTGGCATGCCACTTCAGGCGGTTGCTCGACTTTCTGGCGTCGCACTTTCGGCAGTCTCACCCTCATGTGTCGCATTCCGACGTAGTCGTCGGCTTTGAGGTGGGCCAGCACTGTGGACAGGTACGCCAACCGCGACATACGAGTGTGGAGGCTCACCTTGGCGATTCCCATGCACTGGTGTTGGTTCAGCAGCCTCGAGTGCTTGCCGCTGCGGTAGTAACGCTCAATGGAAGTCCGCATCCGGTAAATGCTCTTCCACTCGTCGGTGCAACGCGGCAAGATGCCGATGATCCGCAGTAGCTTGCCTTCGGGCTTCTCCCAGACCTCGTAGTCGCAGTAACGCGACCAGTCTACCTTGTGCTTCAGCGCACAGCCGCCGGCGGGACAGCGGAATAGGTGCCCGTGCTCTGGGTCAGTGCCCAAGAATTCCATCGGTTCCCTGCCAATGCACGTGGGGCGGCCGTCGGCGATATAGATGCCTTCGTAGAGTCGTTGCCCTGCCTCGTCCTCACGAGGACGCGGCACGGCGACAATTGGAACTATGCCGTTGTCAACCAAGTGTTGCAGTCGTCCCAGCCCAGCGTAGGCTTTGTCGGCAAGGCCGTACTTCGTTTCGAGCTGCGGATGCAACCGCTGAACTTCGGCCAGCACTTTGGGCATCTGTGGACCATCGCCTTCGTTGGCGGGCAGGGTAATGCCGGCCAAGGGAATGCCGTAGTAGGCATCGGCGGCCTCGTGAACTTTGTACCCGTAGAACAGCTCCTTGTCCTTGGTGCCGCTACTCTTGTTATTGGGCGTCCGGTGTCCCCACCTGGCGTCTGGGTCTCTCGGCACGCTGCGTTTCGGGTTGCCGTAGGCTTCAACGTCCGTGGAGTCAAAGGCGATGTAGTCGCCTAATTGGGGCGCGTCCGCCGGCACTACTCCGGCCTCTCTGAGCCGTTCGAGTTCGTCTCCAATGTCTGCTACTACTCTGGAGACAATGTCGTCGATTTCGTCCTGATAATTCGTGAGCCGTTTCTTGAAGCGACTGTAGATGCCTTCGTCGGGCGCCTGCCCCAAGCCGCACATTGCCAATAACACAGGGTTGGCGTCCAGTTCGGACAGGAAGCGGCTGGCGTAGCGGATGTTGAGGATGTACTGCACAAAGTAAGCGACCAGCTTGGGCATTGCACCGTAGCCTTTACGCCCGCCTTCCAGGTGGGGCGCATCCAGCGTTTCGGCCAGCGGGCCGGCGTTGCTATACACTGCCCCCATGATGACGGCAAGAAAACGGTAGCCGCTTCTCGGCAGAGGCTCAGGCAGAGCCGGCTCTGCCACCCGGTCAGCCTGTTGCTGACCGGGCAGACGTTGCGGGACATCCACGTTGCGAGTATCATCGCAAGCGACCATCTTGGGACACCTATTGCAGGAGCCAGTTGGTCACGAGGTCGACAGGATGCCAGTCCAGTCGGCCTCACCCCATTTCTGGGGCTCGTGACCACGTCCCAGGTGACCCGGGACGTGTTGCTAAAAGTGGTCGTATTGTACTATTTGAGTACATGGACATGCAAGTGTTCCAGTGGCATCAGAGGTCCAAATCCACCACTGCCGAAAAAGCGGCCACAAGTTGCCGGGCACCGACAATTTTTGTGCGGACGCCAATCATCTATTGACGGAATTTCGGTAGCGACTGTAATCTGTAGGCTGTAATCAACGATTACACAGTCGCTAACGCGCCAACGGAGAAAAATGACATGGCTTACATCAAGATTGACGGCTTTCTATGTGAACGGTGCTGGCACCGCTGGGTGCCACGGCAACCGAACACGCCAGAGCCAAAGAACTGCCCCAAGTGCAAAAGCCCCTACTGGAATAGACCGCGCATGATGCCGGTGCGCGGCAATCCAGCCTGGCTTAAGGATGATTCCAAGCAAGCGGTGGCGTGAGCACGGCGACAATGCAAACACCCACATCGAGTCGAGGTACCCAATGACCACAGGAACCATTCAAGACCGCCGACGGTTCGCTCAAGAGCAACTGGAGGCGATGGCCTCCCTGCCCAGTGCGGAACACCCCTTCTCCCTGCGGCAGGTCGCCGCAAGCGTGCTGAGCTTTGCGCCGGTCAGCGACGCGGTCATCGCCGTTGACCGCGAGCGGCAACTGCCGGCTGCCGCAACCGTCATTGGAACCCTGACCAACGAGTTCGGGCCGGACTATCTGGCCGTCCACTTCGACCTGTCCGCGTTCGGGGACGCCGGACTACGCCGCGATTACGTCACCCTGGCCCAGGTGCAGGCCGCCAACGACATAGCACAGCGTTACGCCGGCGAGGAACGCTACCCGCTACTGGTCTTCACCCTGCCCGACGGCAGCGGCGTCCAGTTCGTGACCGGCAACCCGTCGCCGGGCGACCGCTACCGGCTGCGGGACATCATCCGCGTCACCGCCTACTGGAACAGCTCCAACCGCACCGCGCTGGACTGTCTGGATCAAGTCGGCAGCGCCATCGCCAGCGGAGGCGTTCCACAGCGGGCCTTCCGCGACGGCTTCAACGTCCAGCCGGTCACCGACGAGTTCTTCAAGGACTACAAGGCTGCCTACGACGACGCCGTGGCGCGGCTGTCCGCAGGCATGGCGCGAGCCGACGCCGAGCAGTTCACACAGACGCTTTTCAATCGGCTGCTGTTCATCCATTTCGTCAGCCGCAAGGGCTGGCTGCGCTTCAACGGCAACGCCGACTACCTCAACGCCCTGTGGCATGACTACCAGGCGACACCGAGCGAAACCAACTTCTACCGCGGCCGGCTAAGCACGTTGTTCTTCGCCGGGCTGAACAATCCGCAGTCCCTTGACCTTATGCGTGACAACCCCACGCTCCACTCGGCCATCGGCGACGTACCTTTCCTCAACGGCGGCCTGTTTGAGGAAACCGACCTGGACCGCCGGGCCGTGAGCACGGTGCCGGATGAAGCCGTCGCGCCCCTGCTCACCGACCTGTTCCACCGCTACAACTTCACCGTGATGGAGGCCACGCCGCTGGACACCGAGGTCGCCGTTGACCCGGAGATGCTGGGCAAGCTGTTCGAGGAAACCGTCAACGAGCGGCACAGCAACGGCGCCTACTACACCCCTCGTCCCGTCGTCGCCTTCATGTGCCGCGAAGCCATCAAGGGCTACCTCAGCGGCAAGAGCATAACCGGCCTGACCGAGGCGAAAATTGCCGATTTGGTGGACAACCGCAACCCCGAAGCAATCACGCCGCAGCAGGCCCTCGAAGTTGCAAACGCGGTGTCCGGCATGAAGGCCGTGGATCCCGCTTGCGGCTCCGGCGCGTTCCTGCTGGGGATGCTCCAGGAAATCCTGGCCCTCAACGACAGCCTGTTCCGCGCCGGCCACACGGCGGAAAGCCTGTACCGGCAGAAGCTGGACATCATCACCAACAACATTTATGGCGCCGACAAGGACGCCATGGCGGTCAGCACCGCCATGCTACGTCTCTGGCTCAGCCTGGCCGTGGACTATGACGGCGACGGCCCGCCGGAGCCGTTGCCCAACCTGGACCTGAAGCTGGTGGCCGGCGACGCCATCGCCGGACCCGACCCGCAACAGCTGGACTTGACGTTGCAAAGCATCGTCAACAGCGGCTTGAAAGACGACATCGCCAAATACACCACCGCCCACGGCCAGCGGAAATCTACGCTGAAACAGCGCGTGGACGACACCAAGAAAGAATTGCGCGACAACATGAAAAGCGCGGCGCCGGCCGGCGTCGTCGAGTGGCGCATCGACTTCGCCGACGTCATGCTGAACGGCGGCTTTGACGTGGTGATCGCCAACCCGCCTTATGTGCGGCAGGAAGAAATCACGCCGAAAGCCTACAAGGACGCGCTGACCAAACAGTACGGCGACGCCACGGTAGCCCGCTCTGACCTGTACTGCTACTTCTACGCCCGCGGGGTAACTGTTCACGTTTGAGGGGACGGCAACGGTTTGCTTTGGACATTCCGTGCTTGGCTGCCCCTCCACAATAGACCGAATAGTCGGCAGATCCCCGCAACTCTGAACAGTTACCCCGCGGGCTGCAACTGCTGCGCGACGGCGGAATGCACGTCTTCGTCTGCTCCAACAGCTGGCTGGACGTAGGCTACGGCGCGAAGTTGCAAGAGCATCTGCTCAAAACCGCTCACGTGCAGGCAATCTACGAAAGCGCCGTGCAGCGGCAGTTTGCCACCGCCGACATCAACACCATCATCAGCGTCATTCGCAAGGCCGACACTGTTGCCGACGGCGACCTGACTCGGTTCGTGTCCCTGCGCGCCGAGTTTGACGACGCCCTGGCTGAACCAACCAACCGCCGGGAAATCACGCAGACCCGCGCCGGAATGCGGGCCGCCGGCACCAGCGGGCGCAAGTTCGTCGGCGACAAGTGGGGCGGCAAGTACCTGCGCGCGCCGGACATCTACCACGCCATCCTGAACAACTACGGCGACAAACTGGTTCGCCTAGGCGACGTGGCTACGGTGCGCCGTGGCGTAACCACCGGCGCCAACGACTTCTTCTACCTCACGCCGGAACGGATTGCCGAGTTCGACATTGAGGCGGAATACTACCGTCCAGTAATGACCACGCCGCAGGAATCGCGCCGCATAGCCGTTGACCCGGCCACGCTGCCCAAACGCCTGTTCATGTGCCACAACGACAAGGCCGAACTGGCCGACACCGGGGCGTTGGCGTACATCCAATGGGGAGAGAAGCAGGGGTACCACACTCGCAGCAGCGTGGCATCGCGGCGGCGGTGGTACGACTTGGGGGAAACTTCCCTAGCACCGCTGTTAATGAACAAAATGATCGACACTACATCTCGGAGTTTCCTTACTGGGAGCCATGTCTACGCCAACAACGTGTTGTATGAAGTTCACTGCGTGGATGAATTGCCTGATAAGATTTGTGCGGCGTTGAACTCTACAGTATGCCAACTGCTGATCAACTTGGAAGGCAGAGTGAATTTCGGCGGCGGTATGCTAGAACTCGCAGCATACGAAGCTGAAAATTTGCGCGTCGTCAAAAATCGCTATCTACCGATTTTTGACGACGCGCTTTTTCGCTCCACGGATTGGGACGTGCTGGCGCCATCGGCAGCACGGCGTCAGATCGACGCAGCAGTGTTCGACGCACTGGGCCTGACCGCCGGCGAACGAGAGGCGGTGTATGCTGGAGTAACCGAGCTGGTGGAAAACCGCCGCCGGCGGGCGCGGAGCGTGGGGTAGAACGAAGCCCCAATTCGGCGGTTCTATACATTATCCAGCAGCACAGCCGTAACGACATAGCGTGGCCGCCCAGTGCCAACTCGTCTGGTACGAACGTTTATACGGACGGCTTGGTTGAGGATTGAGTTGATGTCAACGTCGTCGGCCACGGACGGTGCCACGCGCGCCGTAATTATCCGCCCGATTTCGGTGTTCAAAAAATCGGAGTCGACGTTGTCGACTTGAAACTGCGCCCGGGGGCGATAGGGAAAGAAGCCCAAGAATTTCCCGCCAACCGTCGCGTCGTCCTCGCGGATGTTGTCGTTGCTCAGCCGATTCTCGCTGCGCCGGACTTGGGCTGCGTCGCGAAAGCCGAACTCGCGCCCCCGGAATTCTAAGGCGCATACTGCCCTGTTGTCCGCTACCGTCTTGAGAAAAGCGCGCACTTGACCGAGCGCACGCGGATCGATTTCACCGATGGCATCGGCCAACTGCTCATCGTCCCCTACGGACGCTTCCAAGATTGACTTCAACTCCTCAATTGCCAGTTCAACGAGAGTGGACTCGCCGAGCAAGGGCATCTGGCGGGACGCTTCCTCTACCCGGATGCCAAAGGAGCCGCGGGCAACTCCGGTAACTAACAGACGGTAGTCCTCGCCGTAGGGAACGGTTCCAGATGGCGGCAATGGCGTCTGCCTCTGACCAACCCCAATGTAATGCACTGCTTTGGCGAATTCCCCAACGCTGTCACTGAAGAAGTCGGCAGACATACCGCGATTACGATCTACTGACCGGCCGCTAAAAGTCAGGCGGGCACCGACCAAGCGGGATGAGTGTTCCCCATAAGCCGCGAGTTCCGTTTCAACATCCTGTAGGCGGTGTTCGAAACTAGCCCGTACAATTGCCTCGTCAGCGTCGGTTTGGTCAATCAATCGGCGCAGGGTGATACGTTCCGCGAGGAGGAAACGATAATCGCGCGCATTCACGATTGCCCCCCTTCATCTGTCGTTTGCTCAAGGCCGGCTCTAGCCGCCGCGTCATCGGCGTCGTCCAAGTCAACCTGTAGGTAGCCTTTCCAGAGACCGTCGCGAGTATGTGACCAAAGGCCGTGCCAGTACGCAGTACGTTCAATGATACTTTCTACTGGAGTTTGATTCAGTGGGACAAAATAAGCGTCAATTCCGTAACGGGCTTTGGCCTGTCCAGTGATGAACAGACCAGGAAAGCCTTGCAGCAGGCTTTCCTGGGTATGTCCATCGGGAACGTGGAAGAAGGTAACTACGTCGATGTCGTTAGGTGGTCGGTCTGCCGTCTCCTCAATGTTCTCTACAAAACTACCGTCAATCCATTGGAAGCCTTGGGTTAGTCCCGCGATGTGCAACGCGGAGCGGAAGTTCAATAGTCCCTGCAAAAGGCTCCGTCGCGGTTCGGTATTCCCCAATTTCGCGGTCAATGCAAGAAGCGAAACTACGTAAGGTGATCGGGCAGTCCCAACCGGGGCGTCTGGGTCATTAGGTGGTATGATGCCGGTGGCATCCCAACCGGGCAAGGCGTCAATGCCAATATCCATCGTGTAACCAGCCGTATTTGGGACCCGGTGCAACCATTAGGAATGGCTCCAGTGTTGACCGTGGACCGGAGGCTCCCGGTGAGACCGCATAATATCGGTTTGACGCAGTTTGTCAAACCCATTCCAAGCATGGATATAGGCGTTACGGTAGGATATTTGTCAATCGCAGAAACGGAAACCTAGCTGGCGCGGCGCGTCCGTCAATAGCACAGCGAGGAATACCTTATGACCATCCTCCACGCCCACAGTGACCCGCAGTTCAACGAGCATCTCCGCTCCGTACTCTGCGAGGCCAACGGCCAGCCCCACAGCGTGGACATCGCCGTTGGCTACTTCTACCTCTCCGGCTTCACCCAGGTCGCCGACCTGCTGGCATCCCGGTCCGGAAAGGTCCGCATCCTGATTGGCCGCACCGACCGGCCCACCCGCGAGGAAATCGTCGCCGGCTATGATCCCCGCGAGTCCGATGACGGCCACCATGCCGCCCAGAACCGCCGCGACGAGACCGCCGCCCGCGATGAAACGCTGGACAACGTGGGCCGCAACGCCGCCGCCCAGACCCAGGACGACGCCAGCGAAGCCGGCATCAAGTCCCTGGCCCAACTCATCGCCGACGGCAGGGTGGACGTGCGCGCCTACGTCAAGGACCGGATGCACGCCAAAGCCTACATCGGCTACACGGGCCTGGAATCCGCGCCCGGCACCGCCATCATCGGCAGCACCAACTTCTCGCGGGCCGGATTCACCGGCAACACCGAGTTGAATTACCCTGTAAGCCACGGCGGCGACATCAACGAAATCCGCGAATGGTTCGAACGCCTATGGCACGAGAGCGAACCAGTCGGCGATAGAGTCGTTGAACAGCTCAAAAACAGCTGGCCACTGGCCACGCCGGAACCCTACCTGATTTACCTGAAAGTCCTCTACGAACTCTACGGCGACACCCTGGGTGAAGAGATCGTCGCACCCGGCCCGCCGCCGGTGGAAATCACCGACTACCAGCAGGACGCGGTGAACGCCGGCCTGGCCATGCTGGAGCGACACGGCGGCTGCTACATCGCCGACGTGGTGGGCATGGGCAAGACCTACATCGGCGTGGAAATCCTGCGGCGTCTGTACATCACCGAACGGGACGCCGGCGACCCGCTGGTAATCTGTCCCGCCAGCCTGCGGCCAATGTGGGAACGCGTCTGCAACCGATTCGGTCTCCATGACGTCGACGTGCTGAGCCGGGGACGGCTCACTGAGGCCAGCGTCGCGGGCGACCGCAGCCTGCAGAAGATGCTGCGCAACGCCGGCCCGGTGCTGATTGACGAGGCCCACGGCTTCCGCAACAACAGCCAGCGCCGTCGTGTCCTGCTGAACCTGCTCAAAGGTTCCAAGCGGCACAAGGTAATACTGCTGTCCGCCACGCCGCAGAACCTGGCCCCCACGGACATCCTGCGCCAGCTGGAGCTGTTCTTGGACGCCAACCGGCACGGACTACCCGGAGTATCCGGAAGCCTGTTCCAATACTTCCCCCAGGACATCGGCAGAGCCGACCCGGCGCAAGTCGCCAGCGTGCTCCAGCACGTGCTGATTCGCCGGCGGCGGCAGGACATCCGACGCAACTACCCGGATAGCGCCCTTAACGGGCAGCCCATCCGCTTCCCGGAGGCGAAGCTATCCAACCGTGAGTACAGCCTGGACCACGTGTACAAAAAAGCCGGCGGCATCAAACGCATCGCCGACCTGCTGAACCGGTACCAGGCGGCACGCTACCGGCCGGCAAAGTACCTGAACGAAGACGCCAAAGAACGGCCGGAGTACGCCAACATCGTGCGCAGCAACCGCGGCAACCTGGCCGGCATTATGACCACCAACCTGTGGAAACGGCTGGAATCATCAATCCCTGCCTTCCGGAGCACGCTGGCGGTGCTGATTGACAGCAATAGGACCTTCCGCGATCAGATACTCAACGGCGGCGTCACCAGGGACGACGGCGTGGCGGACAGCGAGGAAGCCCTGACCATTGACCAACCCCACGACGAGGAACTGGACACCGACGAGCTGGACCAGGATGAAGAACTCATCACGATCCGGGAGCAGTCCTACTCCGCCAGCGACTTCGACTGCCCTGGGTGGCTGGACGACCTGGAAGCCGACCACCGTATCCTGAATGCCATCGCCGACGCACTGAAAAGCATCAAAGCCGACCCTGACGGCGACGCCAGCGACGACGCCAAACTCCACGAAATCAAGAGCTTCGTAAAGTCTCCCGGCGTAGCCGGGGAGAAGGTGCTGATTTTCACGGAGTCCAAGGTGACCGCCAACTACCTGTACCGCCAGCTCAAAGCCGACAACCCAAGTGTCAACATTGACCTGCTGATGGGCGGGGACCGCCGCAGCGCCGACAAGGTAGCCAGGTTCTCACCGAAGAGCAACGACCGGCCCGACCTGCCGGAAAGCGAACAGACCCGCATTCTCATTGCCACTGACGTCATCGCCGAGGGGCAGAACCTACAGGACTGCAACCGGGTCGTCAGCTACGACCTGCACTGGAATCCCGTGACGCTCATCCAGCGCCACGGGCGGGTGGACCGCATCACCACCGAGCACGAAGAGATCTACCTGCACAACATGATGCCCGACCCCGCTGTAGAAGGTGCTATCGGCATCAGGGGAACTCTGGGCAACCGGGTACAGGCGTTCCACGACCTGATTGGCCTCGACAACGTGGTGCTGGAAAACGGCGAGCGGGTCAACCCCGAATCAATCTACTCCATCTACGACGGTGAAATGCCAGACGAGCAGGATGACGTCACCGACAGTCTGGCCGTTGCGCAGCAGGCCAACGCCCTGCTCAACCGCATCCGACGGGAGGCACCAGACCTGTGGCAACGGCTGTGGCTGATGCCCGACGGCCTGCGGGCGGCGATGACGGCGGACGGTCATCCCAACGCCGGCTCAACAATCACGTTGGTCACCAGAGGCGACGAAAAGCACGGCTACGCCGTCAACTCTAACGGAGATGTTGCGGAGCTGACACAGGCCGAGTTGGTGCACCAAGTTGAGTGCGAACCAAGCACGTCGGCAGTGCCGCTGCCGGATGATACCAACGTTCGTGTCAGCGCAGCGGTGGCGGCTCTGGCCGACGCGATGGTACCGAAACCCGTGTCGTTAGAACCACGCCTACGCGACGACCAGGCAACCCGGTACGTCAACCGACAGTTGGGACAGCTACGACTTGACGACCAGGACAACCTCACACGCTTGCGGCACTTGGAAACACTACGGGTCGTGTTCAATGGCGAATTGCCCGTCAGCGTTAACCAAAAGATCCGAACCCTGCTACGTGAAGGAGTAGAAGGCGAGCCTCTGATTTCGGCTCTCACTGCGATGCTGACGGAACTGCCCAAACCCGATCAATCCGACGAACCTCCACGTGGGGTGAACATCAACATCCGAATCGTCTGTTCGATGGGGATCGTGTAACACGACCACTGGTACGGTCAACGCTAACCAAACATCCAGCAAGGAAGACGCTTGCCGTCATCGTGCTCAACATACTCACCTGCGGAGCCACAGGTTGCGTTGTTGCTTGGGCCCTGACCAGCTGGATACAGCAGGCTGCCGACTTCACTTGGGTCAAGTACGTGATCATTGCAGGGGTTGCGGCGGTTCTCCAGGTTTTCTTGGCGTTCATCAACAGCTTGGTAATGACCCCCCATTGGAGTGAGAATTTCGCGCAGGATCATGCAACGCAGACTGGGAATCATCAAAGATGATGCCCAAGTGGAGGAAGTCAAACGCACAGTGGAGCCCAGTAGCAAGATATGGCCAGCATCTATTGCTACAGCCGCAACTGTCGTCGCGTTGATCAATCAACAGGCTCCAACTCTCGCAGTCATTGCACTGGGATCTGCCGTCAGTGCGCTCAGCCCAGCCGTCAGCCACCTGACCAACCACAAAGACATCATGAACCTGTGGACAGGTGCTAGGACAGCTTATTACTGCGTGACTACTCGGAGGTAGCCACGCACGGAACCAAGAAGATGCTTGTGTACGTGCCCAGATACGGGCAAATCACGGGAGTTTTCTGCCAGTTTCAGGATTACGGAATCCGCCACCATTTGGGTAGATTTCGGTCATTGGCAGGACGCAATCCGAGTTTCGCAATTTTCTCGTAACATCGTCCTGCTGGGTAACGTGTTCCAGCAGCCGCCGAAAGTGTCCAATGCGGTGGGAGGCTCCGGTGATGTACGGGTGCAGGGATATGGCCATCACACGGGCACTTTCCGTGCCTTCTTCCAGCAGCGTTTCCAGCGAGTCTTTGGCGCGACGGTACAGCTCCGGCGCCGAATGGTGCTGCACCAGGTAGATGGGTATGTCGTTCAGCTCGACGGTGTAAGGCAGGGCAACCAGCCGCCCGTCCTTTACCCGCATCTCGTATGGTTGGTCGTCATTGACCCAGTCAGCCACGTACTCGATGCCCTCGGCGGCCAGAATGTCGGGCGTGTCGAAGGTTTCAGCGAGGCCGGGCCCCATCCAGCCGCGGGGCGCGCTGCCGCTGAACTCGCGAATCACGTCGATGGTCTTGCGGATGGTGGCGCGCTCGTCCGGTTCCCGGTGCAAAACCTGCTGGATGTAGCCGTGGCCCAGCAGCTCCCACTGGCGATCCAGACAGGACTGGACCAGCTCCGGGTAATGCTCGCAGACGGCGGCGTTCAGGCTGATGGTGCAGGGCAGGCCGAAGTCGCTGAGCGCCTTTTGCAGCCGCCAGAAGCCGACCCGCATTCCGTAGTCGAACCACGAGTAGTTGGGAATGTCCGGCGACACCGCGGCGCCCTGGGGGGAGGGCAGCACCGTGCGCGCCATCGGCTGGCCGATGTCCCACTCCTCCACGTTGATGATGAACCAGACGGCAACCCTGGCGCCATCGGGCAGCGTCAGCGTGGGTCGTCCGAAGATGGGGGAGTATTCGGCGCGTGGGTTTGGCATTGGGGTATGCTCCGTTAGGTGCGTTTGCGATTGGGAACGGAATCTCGGATTATAGGCCACGCAAGTAGTCCAGCAATATCCTAGCGTGCGGACAAAACTCGGCAACGCGCTCTGGGCTAATCTCGCACAGGAGCAGGAAAGAAATCCTACCCTTCGTATACTGCTTCTGACAATCTCGTGTCGCCCGCTCCAGCGCGTTATACACCGTATCTTTCGGAACAGTTTCCAAGTTCTGCCATTCCCTGAAATTGTTTTCGCTCAATGACGGGCCAAAGAAACGCCGTAGCGCGTCCCGGTCGGCGAGAAACCACGTCTCCATGACTTGTACCATAAGATAGGCGCTGTCATCGGCAGCGTCCGGCGGTTGGTCCCAGTTGTCCCTATTGCGTAAGTGCTGCCATGCGCTGTGACCGGCGGTAACCGGTCCTTCGCTGTCAACCAGCAATAGCGCTAACTCATCAGCATTACGTTTTCGGAGGGCGGCTCCGAACTTGTCAAAAGTCTCGTTCCGACTTTCGCCACGGACTGCTTTGGGCAATCTGCCGATTAACCCGGCTGACTCAAAAAACTTTTTCCATGCTTGCCGAAATTCCTTGTCTGGTAATTCACCACTGCCCCCGCCCTCGATGAAAAGTCTTACTCTTACCACCGATTGCCCCCGAGGTCGCCGGCGCTCCACAACTTGCCGAGGCTATATTTTTCCAGCCATTCCTCCAGCCATTTGGCATCCAGCCGCTCAAATATGGATTCGCCGTCGTACTTTTCGCACACTACTACGCTCGACGAATACTCCGATAAAGTATCCACCAGGTCCTTCGAGTGCGTAGTCACCACCAGTTGCGTCCGTTGCGACGCCTTCACCAGCAGCTGCCCAATTTCCAGTGTAATATCGGGGTGCAGCCCCAGCTCCGGCTCCTCGATCACCACCAGGGGGGGCGGGTTCGGGTCCAGCAGGATGGCTGCCAGCGCCATATAGCGCAACGTGCCGTCCGAGAGGCGGGAGGCCGGAATGTATCGCGTACCCGCGCCCCGTTCCACGACGAAAAGGTCGGCCCGTCCACCGCCAACCTCAACTTGGAAATCCTCGATGCCTTCGTAAAGCTGCTGCAGAGATTTGACGAATGCCTGCCGGCTGTCGCCCCGCATTCTGGACAACAGCAATGCGAGGTTTTCGCCGCGTTCCGTTAGGAAGGTAATGGGTTCGTTGGCCAGTGGCGATTGGCGCAGGCCGGCGTCTGGCCCAAACTGCCAATTCCGATATAGCCCGATTCGGCGATATTGTTTCTGTAGCCAACCCAGTTCCGGGTAAAGGTCAGGGTCGTCTCTTTGTGACAGTATGGATTGCTCAGGGTACACCGTACTTCTGCGAAGTCTCCGCTCCCTACGGGGACCGCCAAGTTCATCAATAAAGTCATTGATTACGGGATTGCCCCTCTGAAAACGGTAGTAGAAATACGGTTGCGTCTCGCCAGCGTTAGGACTTTCGTTTTCAATACGCTCGTCCCTGACCTCGAAACGTTCCCCCTGTCGGCCGATTTCCAATACGTGGCGCAACGGTATAGTACCTTCCGGGTAATTTACCACAGCATCAATCGTGGCCGCCGGCGGAGCATCGTCCCCTTTCCAGAGCCATTCCGAAATGCCGCCCATTCGTTTGACCGGCGCGGACAGGTCCCGCGGCGCGGCCTGCAACAGCGCTAACGCCTCAATGAAGTTGGACTTGCCGGAACCGTTGGGGCCGATGAGGACGTTCAGCGGCTCCAACGGGAGGTCAATTCCCTGGGGGCCGAAGGACAGCAGGCCGCTGATTTTCAGACGCTGGATCAGCATATTGTCGCCCCCACTGCCCCGGGTTACAACCCCAGCGCGTTGAGGCCGAGACGGGCCAGGTCTTCGTCTTCCTGGGCGCTCAAGCCGCTGACGCCGATGGCGCCCAGCACCAGGTCGGTCTCCGGGTCGCGGACGACTACTGCACCCTGGACGGCAACCAGCGACGAGTCGCCAAAGTCGGCGATGTTCCGCCCCTCGTTCTTCAAGCGCTCGGCGTAGGCGTTGGAGTCCGAGCCGGACATGGCGGAGGTGTACGCCTTGCTGACGGCCATGCGCTGGGGCAGCGCGCGGCAGTTGTCCATGCGGGCGTAGCTGAGCATCTTGGCGTCGGCGTCAACAATGGCGATGGCCAGCGGACGGTCGGGTTCCTGCTGGGCCTGGTCCAGCATGGCGTTCATGGCGTTGCGAACCTGGGAAAGGCTGAGGGTGGGCTTCTGGTACATGGGGAACCTCCGTGGGTAGCGATAGTGGGTAGCGATGATGGAGATGATTCACGCCGGCATTCTACACGGGCGGCGCGCTTGCCAGCAACGACGACGGTCTGGCAGTTTCTTGGTACAATCCTGCTGTAGGCGACCAAATAGCGGACTCGCAGCGATGCTCTGGGCGATGCTCTGAAGGAGAACGTCAATGGGTGATTTCATGGCTGAAATCTACATCGGCGACATCACCGGCGGCGATATGCGCCCGGTCTCTGCCCTCGTGGATACCGGCGCCACCAAGTCCGCTTTCCCGGCTGACCTGCTGGAGTATCTCCACGTCCGCGCGACCGAGCAGCCGGTGGACTACATCCTGGCCGACGGCACCGCCCTGGAATGTCCTCGCGGGTTCGCGCGCATCGCCATAACGGTTCGTTCCGGCGAAACCTTGAGCGGCATTTGCCCGGTTGTTTTCTGGCCGGATGAGAGCGGTCAATGTATCGGAGCAACCACGTTACAGATTCTGACGTTGGCAGTCGATACCGCTAAAGAAGAATTAGTGCCCGTTGCAGGGCTCAGGCGAGGCTGGCCCGGAGCAATCCCGCTGCGATAATAGCCATTGCGCCAGGCTGCGTGTTCAGGCGCGGCCGCTGGCCGGTGTGACGGCCGGCCCAGTTTGCCGCCTCGTATCCGGTGCGCTATACTCGCTCCGGCTGGCATTTATTTGGATACTTTGCCCGTTTGGATACTTTGCCCGGGAGAGGCGCTTATGGACATGGGGTTGAGCGAGATTCAGCAGATGCTGAAGAACTCGGCGCGGGAGTTTCTGTCGCAGGAATGCCCGCTCACGCTGGTGCGCGAGATGGAGGACGACCCGCAGGGTTTCACCGATGACCTTTGGCGTCAGGTGAGCAGTCTGGGCTGGACTGGTATTCCCTTTCCGGAGCAGTACGGCGGCACCGGCGGCTCCTTCCTCGACCTGGCGGTGCTGGTGGAGGAGATGGGTCGCGCCCTGCTGCCCGCTCCCTACTTCGCCACGGTCGTGCTCGGCGGACTCACCGTGCTGGATGCGGGCAGCGACGACCAGAAGCTCGACATCCTGACCGGCGTTTGCGCCGGCACGGTTCGCCTGACACTGGCTTTGACCGAACCGTCGGCCACCACCGAGGCCTGGGGGGTGGAAACCACCGCCACATCTAACGGAGACGGCGGCGACGGGTATTCCATCAGCGGAACCAAGCTGTTCGTGCCGGATGCTCACGCCGCGGACACCATCATCGTGGCCGCCCGCACCGCGCCGGCCGGCTATGACCCGGAGCAGGGCATCACCCTGTTCCTGGTGCCGTCCAACTCCGCCGGCGTTGCCATCGAGCAGGTCAAGACCATCGGCAACGAACGGCTTTGCGAAGTACGCTTGGACGGGGTGGCCGTGCCAGACGACGCCATCCTGGGTGGGATTGGCCAGGGTTGGCCCATCATCCAGCGCGCGCTGGCCCGGGCTACCGCGGCCCACTGCGTCCAGATGGTTGGCGGCGCCGATGCCGTGGTGGACATGACGGTGGAATACGTCAAGCAACGCACCCAGTTTGGCCGTCCCGTCGGCAGCTTCCAGGCCGTGCAGCACCATTGCTCCAACATGGCCACCGATGTGGAGGGCGCGCGGCACATCGCCTACCAGGCGGCGTGGGCCATCTCGGAGGGTCAGCCGGCCCGCCGGGAGGTGGCCATGGCCAAAGCGTGGTGCAGCGGCGCTTACCAGCGGGTCTGCTCGCTGGGCCACCAGTGCCACGGCGCCATCGGCTTCACCCAGGAGCACAACCTGCAACTGTACACCCGACGCGCCAAGGTGCAGGAACTGTCCTACGGCAACAGCCACGACCACAAAGAGATCGCGTTGCAGGAAATTGAGGCGGGGTAGCGGTTGCCGGCAGCGCAAACCCTTCGCTACTACGTTCACTCTGGCCCTCGCTCGCTCTCTCTCTGCACTACTAAGACGTTCACCCTCACCCTGGCCCTCTCCCATTGAGGGAGAGGGGATTTAAGGAGTTTCACCGATGACGATGACCCCGGCGCGCAGTTCTCCGTTTGCCGAGATGGCCCGCGACCCGCTGCATCCCGACGTGATTTATCGGGACCAGCGGTGCTTTGTGATACGGGACATTGATCCCAAAGCGCCCGTCCACCTGTTGCTAATCCCCAATATGCCCATCAACGGCCTGGCCTATGTTGGCCCCGGTCAGGTGCCGATTATGGGGCACTTGTTTGTAGTGGCCGAAGAGATGGCGCGCCGCGAGGGCGTAGCGCTCAGCGGCTACCGCCTGGTCATCAATAACGGGCCCGATGCCGGCCAAACCATCGCCTGGCCCCACGTCCACCTGCTGGGCGGCCGCGCGCTGGGAGACATGGGGTAACCTCACTCAGCTGTCATTGCGAGCATCCTTCGACAAGCTCAGAATGAGCAGGAGTAGCAGAGTATGAGCACGTACAAAGGCAACGCCGGCCACCTGATGCAGCACTGGACGCTCTGCGAACTGCTGGACATTGCGGGCAAGAAAGACACGCCAGGCTTGAATTTCATCGACGCTCATGCGATGGCGCCGTTGGCGAGAGACCGTGACCCTAATCCTGGCTACAATGCGCGGTTCGACGGTGCGCGCGCGGGCTTGCCTGGTCAATCGGTCTACGAACAGGCGTGGCACAACCTAGACCCGAACGGGGAGGGCTATCCCAACAGCGCGGCCTTCGTGGAGGAGGTCTGGGAAGGCCAAGTTTCGATGCTGCTGTGTGAAAAAGACGAGTCTACAGTTACTGATCTCAAGGCATCTCTACCCCGGAAACCTCGAACGAACGCTGCGCGCTTTGCCTGGGGCGGAAGGAAGAGTTCTCATACAGCTATCTACTTACAGCAAAGGCGGCAACAACCCGCAAGATGCCGTCAAAGTCTCGGTAGACGGGATTCTAGCAAAGGGTGGCTTCACACGAGCTGCGGTGGTGAAGCTCAACGAGGACATGATGTCGTTGGTCTATGCGCGCAACGTCTCGTGGTCGGCTGAGTTGGCGAACCTGCCCGACCGTTTCACGGAGTGGCTTAACGGGATTGACGCGTAGCTGCGCTCCTCGCAACTGACAGCAGGGTCTCCGGCAAAGGTAATAGATGATGACCACCATTCACATCCCCGGCGCGGTGGTGGACCGCATTCGGCGTCGCATGAATCGGCTGCCCCCCGAGTTGTGCGACCATTGCAAACGGGTGGAGCAGATTGCCCGCGAGCTGGCCGCGCGCCATGGACTGGATGCCGACGCGGTGGGTCTGGCGGCCCTGGCTCACGATGCCGCCAAGCATTTCAGCGGAACCGAGCTGCTGCTGCGAGTTGAGGAGTATGACCTTCCGCTGAGCGACTTTGAGCGGCGCAACCCGGCCATCCTGCACGGGCCAATTGGCGCCGAGCTGCTGCGTCGGGAAGACCGTTTCAACGAGCCGTCGTTGTACGACGCCATTTATTGGCACACCACCGGTAATCCGTCCGGTGGGGATGCGCTGGGGCACATCGTGTTTCTGGCCGACAAGCTGGATCCCATCAAACTGGCGCAGTATCCGTGGCAAGCCGAGTTGCGGGAATTGGCCGACCGGGACCTGCCGGCGGCAACTGCCATGTTTCTGTCCCGAAACGTGGCCCGGCTGCTGGAATCGGGCCGGGGCGTGCATCCGGCGGCGATTGAAGCGTGGAATGCGTTGCTGCTGGAAAGTACATCAACGTCAGCCGTATAATTGTGTTTAGTAAAGAGGGGAGGCCGATCATGGAGTACGAAGTTGTCGTCTGGCGTGGCGTCTTGTCTGATGGTTCCACCTGTTATGCGGCGATTTGTCCCGCGGTACATCACGCGAACGGCCAGGGAGATACTGAAGAGGAAGCATTGGCTGAGGCTGCGGATAGCATCGCCTGTTTCCTGGAGCATATACCCGAAAAGGTCAAGACCGGCCAGGCAGCCCAAGATGAAATGGCAGAGCTAGTGGCGGAGCTAACCGCTGAAAGTATTACGCATTGGTTCCGTCAGGTTGAGCCTTGTCGGACTACAGTGCCTGCGTAGCGATGCCCAGAATTGCCAATGTCAAAACCCGCGAACTGATTCGTTTGCTCCGCCGCATGAGATTTACCCAGCATAACCGAGATCATGTCTATTTCTATCACGAATGGTTGAACTTATCGGCGAAAGTCTCTCACGGCGATAAAGAAATTGACGCTGGATTGATGGGCGACATCGTAATGACGCAGTTGAAAATGAACAGCGCTGACGAATTTCGCGGCGCAATGGCCGGTGACATTCCGCGCCGCTACCTTGACCCAAACGCGCCCTGGGACGGGCAGCCCCTGGATTAATAGAATTATGACCACCCACCTTGATGTAACGGAGTTCGACCGGGGCAACGCGCACATTCTGCACGGGCCAATCGGGGCCGAGATGCTGCGCCGGGAAGACCGTTTCAACGAGCCGTCGTTGTACGACGCCATCTATTGGCACACCACCGGCAACCCGTCGGGCGGCGATGCGCTGGGGCACATCGTGTTTCTGGCCGACAATCTGGATCCCATCAAGCTGGCGCAGTATCCGTGGCAAGCCGAGTTGCGGGAATTGGCCGACCGGGACCTGCCGGGGGCAATGACCATGTTCCTGGCGAGGAACGTGATCCGCCTGCTGGAATCTGGTAAGGGCGTACATCCGGCGGCGATTGAAGCGCGGAATGCCCTGTTGCAGGAAACCGCATCAGCCCCGACAATATAATTGTGTTTAGTAAAGAGGGGAGGCTAATCATGGAGTACGAAGTTGTCGTCTGGCTAGATGACCTGTCCGATGGTTCCACCTGTTTTGCGGCGGTCTGCCCCGCTATCGCCCACGCCCATGGGCAAGGTGACACTGAAGATGAAGCCCTGACTGACGCTGCTGATACTATGGCCGGTTTTCTGGAGAGGATGCCCGGCCGGGTCAAGCACGGACAAGCGGCCCAGGACGAAATGGCAGAGTTGATTTCCGAATTGACTGCGGAAGGCATTGCTCATTGGGTTCGTCAAGTTGTGCCCAGCCGTAACCTGGCACCTGCATAGGAATGCCCAGAATAGCCAACGTCAAAACCCGGGAGCTAATTCGTTTGCTTCGCCGCATGAGATTCAGCCGGGAGAACCGGGACCACGCTTATTTTTACCACGAATGGATTATGTCATCAGGCTCACGGATGTGGACGAAAGTCTCGCACGGCGATAAAGACATTGGCGCTGGATTGATGGGCAACATCGCAATCACGCAGTTGAAAATGAATAGCGCTGAGGAGTTTCGGGCTGCGCTGGCCGGTAATATTCCGCAGCGTTACCTGGACCCAAACGCGCCCTGGGATGGGCAGCCGCTCGATTAATGGACGATATGATAATGGACGATATGACCGCAAACCTTGAAATAAGCCCCGAAGCGGCGCAGTTCATCCGCGCCCGCGGCGGAAAGGCCGTGGTGGACCTGCTGTGCTGGCAAAGTTGAACCGGCCAGGCGGTGGAGGTATCGGTCGATACCAAAATGCGACGGCGCAACCTGGATGCTTACGGCAGCGCAAGCTGGGAAGACATCGAGCTGCTGATGGCCCCCGGCATAGCGGAGTTTGCCGAAGGGGTGGCCCTGTCTACCAGTCGCTTCCTCTGGATCAAAAACCTGAAGGCAACCATCACCCTGCCCGACGGGGTCACGCTGGGCCGGCGGGCATCGCTGGTGTAGAAGGCGGCCCTCTCCCTTTGAGAGCAGGGGTTATGTGATGGGCGGCAGCAGGTTGGCGACGAGGCAGGCAAAACCGGGCAGATAATCCCCGCCGGATACGGTGTCCGCGTCGGTAAGGGCTTGGGGTGGCGCATCAGATGTGTGGATGGTGAGGGTGCGGGCGGTGTAGCTGATGACCCAGACGGCTTTACTTCCAGAGGCCAGATACTCGGCAATTTTCCGCAGGATTTCAGGCACGGTGTTGCTTGGGGAGATTATCTCCACCGCCAAGTCTGGGGAGCCATCGTAGAGCATACCGAACAAATCGGGTTGCGTGGCTCGCTCTGCGGAGAGGAATGACACATCGGGCATCCGTGAGGAAGCCGGCGATTCCGGGACGGTGACGAATGCGCGGTTGCTGCCGTACACCTTGCCCAGCCGGTTGGGATAAACGTGGTTGGATAATCGCCAGATTACTAGCGCAACAGTTTCTTCATGCTCATCGGACGCTCCCATCTGTTCAACCAATACTCCTTTGACCAGTTCGTAGCGGGGGTACTCTGGCAGGGCAGCAAACTCCTCCAGAGTAACCGGGGGAGCGGTGGTGGGATTTTGGGTAGTCATGGCAAACCTCCGCAGCATCGGCTGGCAGGGTCAGGAGCGCCGGCGGGGCAGCAGGTCGCTGACGGGGCAGGCAAAACCGGGCAGATAATCCCCGCCGGATACGGCATCCGCGTCGGTAAGGGCTTGGGGTGGCGCATCAGATGTGTGGATGGTGAGGGTGCGGGCGGTGTAGCTGATGACCCAGACGGCTTTACTTCCAGAGGCCAGGTACTCGGCAATTTTCCGCAGGATTTCAGGCACGGTGTTGCTTGGGGAGATTATCTCCACCGCCAAGTCTGGGGAGCCATCGTAGAGCATACCGAACAAATCGGGTTGCGTGGCCCGCTCTGCGGAGAGGAATGACACATCGGGCATCCGTGAGGAAGCCGGCGATTCCGGGACGGTGACGAATGCGCGGTTGCTGCCGTACACCTTGCCCAGCCGGTTGGGATAAACGTGGTTGCCCAGCGTAATGATGGTTAGCGCAACAGTTTCTTCGTGCTCATCGGATGCTCCCATCTGTTCAACCAATACTCCTTTGACCAGTTCGTAGCGGGGGTACTCTGGCAGGGCAGCAAACTCCTCCAGAGTAACCGGCGGGGCGGTGGTTGGATTTAGGGTAGTCATGGCAAACCTCCGCAGCATCGGCTGGCAGGGTCAGGAGCGCAGGCGCGGCAGCAGGTCGGCAACGGGGCAAACAAAACCGGTCAGATAATCCCCGCCGGATACGGTGTCCGCGTTGGTAAGGATTTGGGGCGGAGCGTTGAGGGTGTGGATGGTCAAGGTGCGGGCGTCGATGTCGATAACCCAGACGGCCTTGCCTCCGGCACCGAGATACTCGTTGATCTTCTGAGAGATTTCGGCGAGCGTGTTGCTCTCGGAGAGTATTTCCACCGCCAAGTCGGGAGCGCCGTTGTAAAGCATACCGGCCAGGTCGGGCTGACCGAGCCGGTCATTGGACACGAAAGAAACATCGGGCATCCGTGAAGTGGCAGGTGAATCTGGGCCGGTTACGTAACCTCGGTTGCTGATGTACACCCGGCCCAGACCATTGGGGAAAACGTGCCCCGACAAACGCCAAGTTACTAGTGAACCGGTGTGTTCATGCTCTTCGGACGCTACCATCAGCTCTGTCAATACTCCCTGGACCAGTTCGTAGCGGGGGTACTCTGGCAGCGCGGCAAACTCCTCCAGAGTAACCGGGGGAGCGGTGGTGGGATTTTGGGTAGTCATGGCAAACCTCCGCAGCATCGGCTGGCGGTGTCAGGAGCGCCGGCGGGGCAGCAGGTCGCTGACGGGGCAGGCAAAACCGGGCAGATAATCCCCGCCGGATACGGCATCCGCGTCGGTAAGGATTTGGGGCGGAGCGTTGAGGGTGTGGATGGTGAGGGTGCGGGTGTCGATGTCGATAATCCAGACGGCTTTGCTGCCGGCGTTCAGGTACTCGGCAATCTTCTGCGCCATTTCGTCCGGAGTGTTGCTGTCGGACAGTATCTCAACTGCCAAATCGGGAGCGCCGTCGTAAAGCTTCCCTAAAATATCAGGCCGGAGCCGCTCGGCGGATACGAAGGACACGTCAGGCAAACGGGAGGTGGCCGGCGAATCGGGGCCGGTAACGTAGCCACGGTTGCTGCCGTAGACCTTGCCCAAACCCAGCGGGAGCACGTGGGTCAGCAGGCCGTGGCCGACCAGCATAACCGACTCTTCATGTTCATCCGACGCTACCATCTGCTCAACCAATACTCCTTGCACCAGTTCATAGCGGGGATGCTCCGGCACCTCCGCATACTCCGCCAGCGTTACGAGCTTGGTTGAGGTGGCATTTGGCATAGTCATAGCTCGCCTCCTGGGTTTCCCGTTTTATCGCTGACTCGATACGCTCACCGGGCGTAGCGGAAACCGCCCTCCGGGGTGCGGGCGCAGTTGAGGCGGCGGTTCAGATGCAGGCCTTCCAGGACGAATTCGACGGCTGACGCGACAACCTCGGGACGCCGGTCGCCTCCGGTCAGGCTTTCCACCGCGGCGGTCAGCCCATCGACGCGGGCGAGCGAGTCCACGTAGGCGGTGGCGGGAACGTCGTTGCCGGTTTCCACTGCGTTGCCCAGGTCGAACGACGTCACGATGTCGTCCAGCGCGTCCACATCGCAGTGGCGGCCAAAGATGGCCAGCGTCGCCCGTTTCGTCAGGTCGTCCACCAGGCGGTCTTCGCGCCCCTCGCCGAAGGTTTCCAGCTCAATCTTGCCGCCCAGGGATGCAATCAGGTAGGGCAGGTCGCTGATGCGCGGGCAGACGATGGATTCGTCCAGGCGAATGCTGCGGCGGAAGGCGTTGCTGATGAGCGTCTCGTAGTCGGAGATGGACACGCGCACGCTGACGCCGGAGCGCTGGTTGATTTCGTTGCTGCCGCGGGCGCGGGCGGTTACCTCGGCCACGATTTCGGTCATATAGGCCGGCACCACCACCTTGTCCTCGTCGGGGAATCGGTTGCGTTCCTGCTCCATGATGGCGATTTCTTCCTCGATGGTGCGGGGGTAGTGGGTGTGAATTTGCGCGCCGTAGCGGTCTTTCAGCGGCGTGACGATGCGACCGCGGTTGGTGTAGTCCTCGGGGTTGGCGGTGGCCACCACCAGCACGTCCAGCGGCATCCGGATACGATAGCCCTTGATCTGCACGTCCCGCTCTTCCATCAGGTTAAAGAGACCCACCTGAATGCGCTCAGCCAGGTCGGGCAGCTCGTTGATGCAGAAGATGCCGCGGTTGGTGCGGGGAACCAGACCGTAGTGGATGGCAGTCTCGTCGGATAGATGGCGACCCTCGGCAATCTTGATGGGGTCAATCTCGCCGATGAGGTCGGCGATGGAGATGTCGGGCGTGGCCAGCTTTTCGGAGTAGCGCAGGTCGCGGCCAATCCAGGCAATCGGCGTGGCATCGCCCTGCTCGGCAACCATTTGACTCGCGTCGGGGCTGATGGGGTTGAACGGGTCATCGTTCAGCTCGCTGCCCTCGATGATGGGGATGAACTCGTCCAGCAGGTTCACCATCGCGCGAATCAGGCGGGTTTTGGCCTGGCCCCGCTCGCCAAGCAGGATCACGTCCTGCCCGGCCAGGAGGGCATTCTCCAGCTGCGGAATGACGGTCTGGTCGAAGCCAATAATGCCGGGGAACACGGGTTCCTCAGCGCGGAGCCTGGCAATCAGGTTGCGGCGGATTTCCTGGCGCACGGATTCTGACTGGTAGCCGCTGGCGCGGAGTTCGCCGAGGGTTGCGGGACGGGCGCTAGTGGACATTGGGTACATCCTTCCTTGAGGCGGTTATGGTCAGGCTTTGAGGCGGTTATGGTCAGGCTTTGAGGTGGATAGGGTCAGGGGGACTGGATTTCGCAGGAACAGCAGCAGTATATCAAAACGCCGCCGCTGGCCTGTCGAGTTGGCGGCGTGCGGTTCGGCGGCGCCCAGCGCTGGGCGAGCGTTTGGAGAAGTTGAACGTGGGCGGATCATCAGGAGGGCGTTTCATCAAGAAGCAGGGCAGCCTCGCTTACGCGAGACCACCCTCCCATACAAGTTAGCTGCCGGTACGAGTCAGCTGCCGGCTGGCTAACCAAGGGTTATCCGGCGTCGCCAGCGGACGTGTTCGACGGAACTATGAGCATACTACGCTGCGTGGCGTCCACGTTTGCCGAACATTCCGCGGTCGTGTTCGGGCAGGGATTCGGGGCGATCGGCGTGCCAGGCGATGATGGCATCGGCCTGTTCCTGGGTCAGCAGCTCGTTTGCGACGGCATGGTCGAGCATCTTGATGAGACGGTCGGCGTCAGCCGTAGCCGCTGCGAAGAAGGCGATGAAGCCGGCGTCAGCGGGGCGGGCGGCGAACCAGACACTGGCCGCTTCGCCCTGTTCTTCAGTCAAGTCGCCGTTTTCCACCAGCGTGGCGATACGGGCGTCGAAATGTTCGGTGGCCAATTCGTGCTGAGCCGTGGCGAAGGCGTTGCTGACGGTTTCCGGCTCGATACCTAGAATTTCGGCGACCCGCTCGATGAATTGTTCCTGACTGGCGTGATGGGTTCCGCTCGCCGGGTAAGTCTTCATTGCTGGCGTCGTATCCCTGTCGAAGTGTCGCTGGGGCGACCCGGCTGCGAATACGGCGCCGGCTGTTAACCCCACCGCCATGAGGGCGGCTGCGGCTGTAACTACGAGCCAGCGCTTGCGGATGGTGCGAATTCTGTTCAACATCTTGTGCTCCTGTGTCCCGCCTGTTGGTGTCGGCGGCTATTTGGATGAGCACAGCATACCCAGCAGGTGTAAAGAAATTATGAAGGGCGGCAACGAATACGCCCGGCGTTTGAGTGTGCTAACATTCCGATCAGGGAGTGGGTGTAAACGATGCTCAGACTCGCCCGGCGGGCAAGGCGGGTATGAAAATCCGCTAGAGTTTTAGACCGGCTTGACGTGCTGGATATTGACGAGCGAAAGGACGCTTGAACCATTACGGGATATTGGCTATGCATCAGTACACGGACGTGAGCGAAGTGCAACTCGAATCGCTCCGCTGCCTTTGGGCGTCGAGGGCTTCGCTGGAGGTCGTCGGATGGCTAAGGCAAAGCGAACAATTCAAAAATCTAGCGACTGACGACGGTGAAATCCACGACCGGCTGCTGACCATCCGTTCGTTTCTTGTTCCGCCTCCTATACTGACTCCTCAACAGATTGAATCTTGCATCTCAGGACCTGTATCTCTGCAAAGGCACATTTACGAGGTTCTGTTCGCCGATGTGGTTCGGTGGTGGGCCGCAGCTCACAAAACCGGGCAGGACAAGAACAAATACCTGCGCCAGAGGATGTACAAAGACGATTTTGGCGAGCTTTGGCAACACTTTTACCATTGGTTCAGGAACAACCAGCTCGCGCACTATCCGGGAGGCGAAAAAAGCAACGATGTGCCGTTCTTGACACCTCCACCCTACGGGTTCGCACTGACTGAGAAAGAATTTAGGCAGTTTCGCCTGCTGTGGACATACTCGATGCTGCTCGCTTTGGCGGGGGAAGAGCGCTTCGAAGCATTGCGTGAGGAGGCTGGCGACACCAAGTCATTTATCGAAGAATGGCAAGACGACGTTTGGCGGTTTAGTTTGGAATCAGAAGAAGAAGCCCCGCAAACACGCCCATGGTGGCACGGAGAGGCTGAGACATGACTGGCTTGGTGATCCGCGCCTGTATCGTGTTCGTCCTGGGCCTGGGGATCCTGGCCTGCGCGACAACGGCCCCTCCTATTTCCAGCCCAACGCCGATTGCTGCTGCCAAGGAAACTGAATCTCAGGCTGACTTGGAAGCTTCAGACCAGATATGCGGTGTCAAACGACCGGATGATCGTTACCGGGGGACGTATTACAGCGCTGCCGACTTGGGTGAAGGTGAGCATGCTTCAGCTGTAGCAGGCTGGGGCACGGCCCAGATCCTTGCAGGTCTCAGCGCGACGGAGACAGTTTTCTTTGTCGCGTACTGCGATATGCGGGAGGCGGGGCTACCGCAGGTAGAGGCGCATAATCTGGCGGCGAGTGTCGCTTTGCAGAATGAGGATTGGACCAGCGGGCGCGTGGCGGTTCCAGAGGGGCCTGAGGCATTGCGTCTGGTAACACCATACAAGCCACTTGTCGCTGCACCCGGTCAAGCACTCATCCCAACGCCCGAAGCGCAGGACGATATCTCCCCAACGGTAACCCGACCTCCCTTCGTCTGGGCTGCTGACCGCACACCGACGCGTTCTCCTACTGCACTTATGTCGACCCCAACACCAACTCCGATAGATTACGATGAGGACAACGACGGCCTAGTTGAGGTGCGGACCCTGGCGCAACTCAATGCGATGCGCTGGGATGTGGATGGCGATGGGCATCCGGCGCACGATGCTAGCGATGAGTACTGGACGGCTTTTCCTAACGCTGTGTCCGACTTGGGTTGCCCCGCTGATGGTTGCTCCGGGTACGAACTGGTCGCCAATCTGGACTTTGACACCAACGGCAGCGGTCAAGCCGACGAAGGTGACGCCTACTGGAACGACGGCGTGGGCTGGATGCCGATGAGAAGCAGATGGGGCCTGGGAGACGGTGATGTTGCGGCGGGCTACACCCACACCAGCCAACTATCTAGCACGTTCGAGGGCAACGGTCATACCATCGCTAACTTGTGGGGGCGACCTCTGATCCTACAGAATTTCGGTACCATCAGTAACTTGGTCCTTACTGGCAACGTGGATGGTGAATACGGCAGTTGGAACTGCGGTGTCCTGGTCTGTAGCAACGACAGTGACGGTATCATTAGCGGCGTGACAGTCGTCGGTACCGTGAATGGGACCGGCGGTCTAGTGGGGGACAACGAAGGCATCATCCAAGACAGCACGGCCAAAGTCGCTGTGGCGGGCGGCACGATAGCCGGTGGTCTAGTTGGTTCGAACGGCGGCACCGTCACCCACAGCGAGGCCAGCGGCGATGTATCCGGCACAGGCAGTACAGCGGGAAGCGATGGTGGCCTCGGCGGCCTGGTGGGGAGCAACTCCGGTACCATCAGCGACAGCAAGGCCAGCGGCGAGGTGACCGGAATCGCTTCTCGGTGCGGACCCAGCGGTCACCGTTGTAACATTGGTGGACTGGTCGGGTTTAACGGCGGGCCTATCAGCGACAGCCAGGCAAGCGGCGACGTGTCAGTGCCGCCCGATTGTGGTGGGAACAACGACTGCAATGTAGGCGGGCTGGTGGGTCTCAACGATGGCTACACCATAACCGGCAGCGCGGCAAGCGGCGTTGTATCTGGCCACGAAAATATCGGGGGGCTGGTGGGTCTCCAACTGCTAGGCGAGATCATTAACTGCGAGGCCAGCGGAGATGTGTCCGGCAAATGGCAGGTCGGCGGGCTGGTCGGGGAGAACATGAGCACCATCAAAGGCAGCAGTGCCAGCGGCGCGGTATCCGGCGAAATTATCGTCGGTGGCCTCGTGGGAGTTAGCAGCGGTAAGATCGAACGCAGCGAAGCCAACGGCGCGGTGTCGGGCATCGAGTACGTCGGAGGGTTGGTTGGGCGAAACGATTCGTTCGAGGGCATCAGCCGCAGCGAGGCCAGTGGGTATGTGGAGGGCTACTCTTACGTTGGCGGGCTGGTCGGGACGACTTACGGCACTATCAGAGACAGCGAGGCCAGCGGCGATGTGAAGGGTGTCGAGTACGTCGGCGGCCTGGCGGGAGTCGTGGGCGGCGACAGGATAAGCGTCGGCTTTGAGATCGGCGGCGCTCTCTCGGACACCAGGGCCACCGGCTATGTGTCAGGGACCTATTACGTCGGCGGCCTGGCCGGGTGGAACAGTGGAACCATCAAAGACAGCACGGCCAAAGGCTATGTGTCCGGGAAATATCAAGTCGGTACCCTAGTGGGCGCCAACGAGGGCGGTCAGATTAGCAACAGCGCAGGGACAGGTAAGGTGAGCGAACCGAGGTAAGTTTTGAACGATGCAACACGAGCATGATCCTGACCGTGCTGTATCAAAACGGGTGTTAACCGGCGCATTCGGCAAGCCTAATTCGGACCGTCAACGATTACGAAATCCGTACCGGCGTTGCCTACTTGAACAATCCTACAATAGAGGGAGAGGGGTTAGCGCGCGAGGGCATTTATAGGCCGGTGGTTGGTTATCCGGCGTGGCCGGCGTCGGCATCGCCGTCAGCGTCGTGGCCGCTGTCGCCGTCCCGGTCGTGGCCGCGACCGTGGTCTCCCCGGCCACCGAACCGTCCGCGGCGGTGCTCGGGCAGGGAGTCCGGGCGTTCGGCGTGCCAGGCGGTGATGGCGTCCGCCTGGTCCTGGGTCAGCAATTCTTTGGCGACCGCCTTTTGGAGCATCTGAGCAACCTGGTCGGTATCGGCGGTCCCGACGGCGATGTAGGCCAGGCGGCCGGCGTCGGCAGGGCGGGCGGCGAACCAGTTGATGGCGGCGTCGGCCTGTTCGCGGGTCAGGGTTTCGTTTTCAACCAGGGTGTCCATCTTGGCGGCGAACTGCTCGTCAGCCAACTCGTGATGCGCCGTGGCGAAAGCGTTTTCCAGGGTTTCCTGCTCCACGTCGATAATCTGGGCTACCCGCTCGAATATACGGTTGGCAACTGCGCCGGACTTGCCCATCCTGCCGTCGGAATCAGGACCGTTGGCCCATGTGGGGCCGCCGATGCCGGGTCCGGGAAGTCCGGTAGCGAAGACGGCGCCGGCGGTTAGCCCCACCGCCATGAGGGCGGCGGCGGCGGTAACTACGAGCCAGCGCTTGCGGATGGTGCGAATTCTGTTGAACATATTGTCCTCCTGTTGTCCCGCCGGTTGGTGTCGGCGGCTATTTGGATGAGCACAGCATACCCAGCAGGTGTAAAGAAATTATGAAGGGCGGCAACGAATACGCCCGGCGTTTGAGTGTGCTAACATTCCGATCAGGGAGTGGGTGTAAACGATGTTCAGACTTATTTTGTCAATTATGATGGTATTCCCGACGTTGGCGCCCCGCACCATCAAGTTTGTGCGCGGCATTTACCGGCTGCATTTTGATTCCCGGGTGAACATCATCCTGAAATTCCTGGTGCCGGCGGCAATCATCTACGGCCTGTCGCCGCTGGACTTGATCAGGGACTGGAAACCGTTCGGACTGGGACACGCGGACGACATCATTATACTCGGCATCGCGGTGTGGCTGTTCTGGATTCTGTGCCCGCTGGCCGCGGTGCGGGAGCACATGGGCGAACCGCCGCCGCCCCGTCCGGAAGACCGCGACCCGGACGGCGTGGTTGATGGTCAGGCCCGCCCTCCTGATGACGCCGACTGAACGTTGGGGTTGCTAACCGTCCGGCATTCCACGCCGGAAACGCAACGGCGCTGAAGCGTGGCCGCTCACCACGAGACCCAACCCGGGAGTTTCGGGCAGTCCGAGAGTTTCGGGCAACCCGGGAGTTTCGGGCAGTCCGGGAGATTCGGGCAGTCCGGGAGATTCGGGCAATCCGGGAGATTCGGGCAATCCGGGAGATTCGGGCAATCCGGGAGATTCGGGCAATCCGGGAACGCCGGCGCCGACGGGATGGCGCTTTACGTACACGTCCCCTTCTGCCTCAGCAAGTGCCCTTACTGCGACTTTAACACGTTCCAGGGGATTGAAGGCCAGTTCGGCGACTACCTGGGCGCCGTCAGCGGCGAGATTGCCGCGTGGTCGCGGGCGTTGGGGCGCCCCACGGTCAACACGATCTTTCTGGGCGGCGGCACGCCGTCCTACCTGCCCGACGGCGACGTTGCCCGCATCCTGAATGCCATCTCCGCCGGCTATGTCGTGCGCAGAGACGCCGAGATTACCGCCGAGTGCAATCCCAACGATCTGACGCCGGAGCGTTGCGCTGATTTGCGGTCGGCCGGCATCAATCGGGTCAGCATCGGGGTGCAGAGCATGGACAACGGGTTGCTGGCGATGCTGGGCCGCCGCCACGACGCCGACGAGGCCGCGGCTGCGCTGGCGAGTTGCCGCCGCGTCGGATTCGACAATGTGAACCTGGACCTGATGTATGGCCTGCCGCAGCAGTCGCTGGAGCAGTGGCGGGACACGGTGGAACGGACGATTTCCCTGGCGCCGGAGCATCTGTCGCTGTACGCGCTAACGCTGGAGGAGGGCACACCGCTGCGTCGCTGGGTGATCGATGGCCGTTTGCCCGAACCGGACCCTGACCTGGCAGCCGATATGTATGACCTGGCCCGGGCCGCGCTCAGGGACGCCGGCTACCAGCACTACGAGATTAGCAACTGGTCGAGAGCCGGCCGCGTATCGGAGCATAACCTGGCCTACTGGCGCAATCTGCAGTGGCTCGGTGTCGGACCCGGCGCCCACTCGTCGCTGGGGGGCTGCCGGTTCTGGACGGTGCGCTCGCCCCGCGATTACGCTCAAAGAGCGCAGGAATGGGTGCAGCAATCGGATGCCGACGGCCCGTGGGCGACCGTGTCGCCGGATCGCATCAAGGCAGTGCCCACGGTGGATGACCTGGAAGTCATCGACGAAGCCACGTCAGCGGCGGAGACCATGTTTCTCGGCCTGCGGCTGCTGGGCGGCCTGGATCTGGCTGCCGCATCAGCCCAGATGGGCATAGACCTGGCAGCGCGCTACGAGCAGGAATTGGCGGAGCTGACGGCAGAGGGGCTGTTGGTACGGGAACCGGATGGCCGGCTGCGGCTGGCGGAGGAGGCGTACCTGGTAGCCAACCAGGTATTCACACGGTTTTTGTAAAATAGCCGGGACGGTATGTCGGATTTCACCGGAAATTGGCTACGACTGATAAAAGACCTGCTGGTGGAGCTACCCAGCAAGTTGAAAATCATCGTGGTGCTGGGGATTTTCATTCTGGGCGTGATGATAATTCTCATCCACATGAGAGGACAAGTTATTGGGGATGCGGCTACGATACTAACTCCTCACCTGGTGACGGGTTTGGATGCCGCTCTTATGGTGTTTTTGTTGCTTTTGGTGTTCCTCATCATAGCCGCTGCGGCCCACGCCATTTTTTACCGCGGAGAGACGTGCAAAACGCGCAATCCGGCAAAACGTTATCACTAACCGCGATAATCCCACCAATTTCGCCAAAATCGTATGTGCATAACACAAAATTCAACCCATACGGACCGTTTCGACATATAGGTCGCGTTTTCAGACATTGTAACTTGTAAATTGCTTTAGTTAGTTCGTTGCGTGTTTTCTTAAACAGTTTTCTGACAAAACCTGCCGATTTGAAAATAGTTGGCAGGTTTTTGGTCTGCTTAAAGAGTTTGGAGCAGACTAGTCATGAATACTTAATTGCATAATAATGGTGCAAAACTGATTCAAGGGTGTTGACAAAGGCGCTCGTGATCGGTAAAGTTAATCTCAATTGAACAAACGAATCGCCCGCCTCACAACTTTCCCAAGCCAAGGCGAGCGATTCCAACCCAAAAAAGAGGAGAGGTTTTTATGCCTACTGGAATGTATTCCAATCGCTCCCGTAACACTAGGCGTTGACGGTTGCGTCCCCCTTTATTTGTTACACGTATCATACCATCATCGCACCCCAATGTCAACAAATTTAGGCCAATTCACGCATATAAACGGTACCGCGAAAAACAGTATTGCCGTGCTAGATCGTTAACTATCAAAAGAAAGCCACGATAACTACATTTGTTGACACGAACATATATGTATTGCATAATTAATGACAAAACCCCCCGTGTGGGCGCCTGATGTTTGGCGACGACGGCGTCCACACGGTCATCCACATACACCGCGGAGGGTATATGCAAACCGTCGTTATATTATCACAACAAGGTTCCACGACGCAACCCAAAAAACCGCCAATTACGCCGGATTCGATACGTTCGAGCGTACCTATGCTCCGTAATGCGTTTGAAGTATTAGACAATAAAACTGAGATCGTCGATGTTTTAGGACAGAATTATAAGACGGGTCGCAAAGGGTACCCCAAAGACAAAATGGTGAAAGCCGTACTCGGCATGTATATGTTAGGAATGGCATATATGAACACGATGTATAAGGCTCTGCAAGACAACATTGAGCTTCGTGAATTATGCGGATTTACCGTGCTGCCCCACCGGACCACATTCAACCGGTTTGAAAGCAAGTTAGCTGACTACAGTGAAACATTCAACGATGCCATCACCCAAATCGTTGAAGAACTCCACGATATTTTTCCAGACTTGGGCGAACGTGTAGCGGTTGATTCCACCGCCTTGTTCACCTATAGCAATGGTAGCAGAGAACCCGTATCTGACCCGGAAGCTCAATGGGGTTATAAAAACAGTTCCAAGACAAAAGGCGGGAAAGCCGAGATGTATTTTGGCTATAAGGGCCATATGATCACGGACGTCAAACATGGGATACCACTGGCAGTAACGACCGGGCCTACCGGTGGTTTGGACTACGACTGGTTGGAGCCAATGGTATTACAGGCTCAGGATGCCTTTGACTGGTTTGCTCCCGAAGCAGTGATTGCAGACCGCGGGTATGACAAAACCGATAACTTTACCTTTCTCTGGGATCAGGGAATCCATCCCATAATCAAAATTCGGGATATGTCCGCGGCTGGTCGTAAACCTAATCCCGATAAACCTCCAGCTCGTAAAAAGCGCAAAACGAAGACCAAGCTGAACGTCGACGGAGTACCCTCCTGTCCTGAAGACAAACTCATGGATTTTGTAATGACTGATTCACGAGGTTGGCACCTGTACGAATGCGGAACCTGCTCCCATGAAATTTGGTTAGACCCGATGACTGATATTCGCAAGATTGGCACCATACGTAGAGCTTCCGACAAATTTCAAGATATGTATAGGGAACGGTATGCGGTGGAACGACCTTTCAAGAGTATGAAACAGAGCCGGCGTTTAGAGCATCATACGCGCAGGGGCGCTAAGAAAATTCACATTCATATGCTTTTATCAACGTTCGCTTATCTAGCGACCGTACTGTCCAATTACTGGTACCGCCCAAGTGAATATCTGCTCTGGATGGTGCCGCGAGTAGCCTGATTCAGCTCACTTATGACTGCGCTAAAAACCTTGACACGTACGCGCATCATGATAAGGTCGCGTCATTTTGATGACGGGAGGAACCATGACCGACAACGAACGTGAAATCGTAAGACGAGCGTTTCTGAAAATAGAAGACTCCATTATCCAGCTAGAGTTGGCCGGCGACATTGACGTTGCCTTGCAGAACATATTCGAATCGGTGAACCAGATTATACCGGGTATGGAAGATGAAATGGCAAAGCTCACTACCAATGAGATCGGCAACGTGCTGGTCAGATTTTACCGCCGGGCGGAACACGCCACCAACGACCAGCCCGGCAACACGCCAGAGCAAACCTTTCTGGTAATGGTGGTTGTGGCGGAGATGAAAAGGCGCGCCAATCAGGACGGCATCGGCATTATGGAATGGTGCCGTCGGGAACGGATCCGCGGATTCGTCAACGACTAGCACGGAGAGCGTTATGCGAAGTTTAGATGAGCTGTTCCAATCGGACGAACCATTGCTAGATGAATTGCAGCCGTATGTGATTGAAACCGAACTCGGCCCGTGGGTGAAGCACCCTCTGGTGGTTATGCCGCTGATCAAGCCAGCCCTTATTAACGAGAAGTACATCCAGTTGACTCGCTACGTTCAGCAGAACCCATACTATCTTGGCATTTACGAGCGGCCATTTCGCCTGGGCAAGATAGTTGAGTGGTGGCGCAACGACGAGCTGCCCGACGAAAAGCTGGCCGAGTTGCTGGCATGGGCGTGGCCCGATACGGAAAGCGATGACACGTTACAGAATGAGTTTATTCGCGACCATATCCTTCCCCTATTCTCCCATCTTGGATTCATATCCGACCGCGACGAGGTGGTGCTTCCAGAACAGCCAATAGCGGTTTTCCGTGGCGGCAGCCTTGATGGGATTGCTTGGTCGGAGAGCCTTGAAACCGCCAAATGGTTTGCGACCCGGTTCGCACCACACCAACCAGTTTACGAAGCCGTTGCTTGGCCGGAAAATATTCTGGCTCGTTTTCACCAGCGCAATGAGATGGAAGTTGTAATTGACCCGCGTACGCTGGAGAACATCGTTCCACTGATTCACGGCGACGAATCAGTGGAGATGACGGCGCGGGACGTGCTGGTTGATTTGCTAAACAGTATTGAAAACCGACCGTAGCGTTACTGGGGTATTATAGTCTAGTTTGGCGCGCTGCCGGCGTATGTGGTAGCATCGACCGGAAGTTTGTCGGAGGATGTCAATGTCATCCCAATGGATTGAGACACCCCCGGCGATATTGGGTGCCTATCTGGTTGAGAATGAATGGTCATTACCGCATGGCATATTATTCCGTTATGCTTTAGACGGAATTTCTAACCCGTTGACCTTAGCACAGGGACTATAGATTACCTATGTTCTAGATGTCAACAACCGTAAAAACTGGTAACTGTTCACGTTTGAGGGGACGGGTCGGCTTGCAAAGCAAATTCCGTGCTTGTCCACCCGTCCACAACCAGTCGGAAAAGCCGAAGATCCCCTCAAGTCTGAACAGTTACAAAAACTGCTTTTCTAGATTGGCGGCATTTCGCCAACTATCAGGCATCTGGTCGTATAATGCGACCAGATGCCTGATTTTTATTGACCTGTAACAGGATATGTGATAAGGTCAGCCCTGCTAAGGTCAAGGGTTCACCCGCTTCGAATATATCGGAGCATTGGCACACATACGTTTGTGTTTGCACAGGCTATTTCCGCAAGGATGAGGCTTTCATGCCTCCCTTGCGCGCCTGTGCATGGAACCCGGCGACCTTAGCAAGAAGCCTATTTCTGAAGGTCGCAAGGGAGGTTCCAGAATGCACCGCTACGCAACAATCTGCACCGGCATCGTCGTAATGATTTCCATACTCCTATTCGGAATTGACAACACCGCACTTGCCAATACAAACGGAGTCATAACAGCTCAACCATCATCGCCTAAGTTTATAACTTTATCAATAGGGGTCAACCACGCCTGTGCTATTATGTCCGACCAAACCGTTAAGTGCTGGGGCGAAAACTCGCATGGGCAGTCAAATCCACCTGTTGGTTTTTTCAAATCAATAACCAGCAGTCATCGAACTAATTGTGGTCTTACAAATGACAACAAGGTAGTCTGCTGGGGGCAAGACGCCGATGCGTTTCAATCTGATGATGAATTTAAACAAATCGGATTAGGAGACATCAACATATGCGGCTTGCAATTCGATGGTATGGTTACTTGCTGGGATCGTGACACTAAAACCACACTCAGGGGCGATAATCGTTTCAATAGTATATCCGTAGGCTCTTATCATGGCTGCGGTATTAAAGCTGACAATACAGTTGGTTGTTGGGGGCGACGCGGCAACGAGCAAGCCACGCCGCCATCTGGGACATTTAAACAAATAAGTGTTGGAATCGGTGATAGTTGCGGAGTTAGAACCGATGGGCGTGTCGTTTGCTGGGGATCTGATGGGGATGGGGACGAACGCTCAAATCCACCAGATAATCTGTTCAAATCGGTTAGTACCAAATGGTCACATAGCTGTGGTATCACCATAAACGACAGAGTCGTGTGCTGGGGTGCCAACGAGCGCAATGAATTGGATTCGCCGGATGGTATGTTTCAATTGGTGGAAGTGGGTGCCCATTTTTCCTGTGCAATCAATCAGGACGGAGAGGTAGTTTGCTGGGGTGAAGACCGACAAAACAAAATCACTCCACCAGTCTTTGTAAAGTCGATTGCGATAAATAAAGGGTGGTCGAATAACCTAAAATGCAGGGTAACTTTAGGTGGGAATACCAGTTGTACCGGTCATAACCCTGACGGGCAGGCCAATGTTCCAACCGGAACCTATCAATCCATACACGCCGGATCCGAGCATGCTTGCGGATTGAAGAATGACGGAACCATCGCATGTTGGGGCCGAAATCACTATGGTGCTACCACTCCACCCACCGGAACTTTTAAATCACTCAATGCTGGTCTGGAACATAATTGCGCCATACGTACCAATGATGAACTGGTTTGCTGGGGTAATAATACGTACCGACAAGCTGCACCACCAGCTGGAACATTTCAGAATGTAAATGCCGGATACACACATACTTGCGGCATACTAACCAACGGCGAAATACGTTGCTGGGGAAGAAATTATCTTGGAGCAACCGACGCACCAACCGGTCAATTTCAGTCAGTAAGTTCTGGAAGCGGCCATACTTGTGCCGTAAACAACGATCAGTCCATCATATGCTGGGGTGATAATTTCCACGGACAAGCCACACCTCCAACTGGAACATTTTCTCAGGCAATAGCAATTGATACGCATTCTTGCGGCTTGAGAACGGACGGCAACGTCATATGCTGGGGAGCACCATATTTTGAATGGACTGCTCCTGAAAATAATGGACTGCTCCTGAAAATATTGTGTTCCAAACTATTGTAGGTAGTCGTGACGCCATATGTGGAATTGGCACCGATGGTTTTGATCACTGTTGGCGCCCAACTGACGTTGGTGTTAAGTATTCTGACCTGACCGACATGAGATTCAAATCAGTAAGCACCTCTTTGCGTACTCTGATGTGCGCAATAAAAGATAATGGAACAATGATCTGCTGGGGATCTCGAGGTACCAAAAGGCTAACAGCAATGGATGGCACATTTCAGTCTGTATCTATCAGCACTTACGGTAGCTACATCTGTGCGATTCAAATTGATGGAAGCGTAACATGTTCTGGAGAGGGTGTGGACGGGCAGACCATGCCCCCTGCTGGATATTTTGAATCGATTGCGACAGCCAATGATTTTGCATGCGGTGTAACGCTCGATGAAGAATTGGCTTGTTGGGGCCGAAACCAATTCAACCTCAGTCAACCGCCATCTGGCAAATTCACGATGGTTGATGTTTCAATGGCCACTGCCTGCGGGCTACAAACTGACGAAAGTATCACTTGCTGGGGAGCAAACTTTCATGGCATCAACTCTCCGCCAACTGGTAATTTTCAACACATCAGCATTGGCTGGGGAAATGCATGCGCCGTTAGAACCAATGGTGAACTGATTTGTTGGGGGAGCTACAACCAAGCAGAAAACGGTACCGTTCCTGGCAGTTTTAAAAAGGTTTCGGTCGGACAGCAGGACAGTTGCGGCATACTGGAAAATGGCAGTATCTTATGCTGGAACGGACGCGAGATACAAGAACCAAACCCAGCCCCAGTTGACGGCGTCTTCCAGAACCTAGAGGTCTCGCAACCGGGTGAGGGACAGGCATGTGCAATCCGAACCGATGGCACGATTGCCTGCTGGTGAAGTGTGAGACAATCGAACCAGCCATCTGATACGATAGTCACAAAAATAGGTTGTCGCCGGGGAACTGTCATTCCCCGGCGATGTGGCCTTTACCCCACCACACAAGGAGGAGTCGGATGACATCCGATCAGGCCTCAGGCATGAATGCCGTGCTGGATTTTTTTGGAATGTTGGCGGTCAGCAACGCGGAAGCGGCTGTGCTAGCTATTATCGTCTCGTTCGTAATCATCTCCGTTTGGCGGATTTTGGCGCGCCCGTGAACCGTGTCCATAACCACGTCCGTGTGCGCCGTATCTTGCGGTTTATCCGATAACCCGCACCCACAAACGTTTTGCACAAACGGTTTTTGGGTTACGGCGGGATTATCACGATTCATAATGGAAAATCGCCACGGGGCGTGTTTTGCACGTCTCTCACCGCGAGAGATAACTATCCCCCGGATAAGGCCAGCGATCATCACCAAGGCCACAACTACCCACGCGAGTAGAGCTATGTCCAATACGATGATGCCGGCTAGAATTAGGGGGAGGCTCGGCTCCTCAGTTAGGTAAAAACCAATCAATATCAGCGATAAACCGATCGCAGCGACGGCGCCAATAGAGAACAGCCCAAGGTTCGACCAGTTGTTACGGTCAGAATCCGATCTGTGCATCTGCTGATCGGGCGGCGGTACTCCAGTGGACAGAGCCCCTACAGAATTGGCCTGAGGTGCGTCCACCTCGAATGAGCCGCTAGGTGTGCTAGGCGTAACCATTTCACTTACCTCGTACACGTCTATCCTACCATTCGGCCAATCCCACTGACAAACGCAGTCCGCTTGGACCGCGACCGGGGACCGCGACCGGCCTATGCTACACTGCCGGCGGGCTTCGGCCCTTTCCACTCCGTTGCTCGTAGACTCGCCAGGGAGGTTCTGATATGGCGGTACAACCCTACACCATCAATGTTGCCGATGAGGTGCTTGAAGACTTGCAGCACCGGCTGGCCCACGTGCGCTGGCCCGATGAAATCCCCGGCGCGGGCTGGGATTACGGCTCCAACCTGGACTACATCAGGGAGCTGGTGGCCTACTGGCGCGATGGGTTCGACTGGCGGGCTGCTGAGGCTAGGCTCAACGCTTTCGCCAACTTCTACACCACCATCGACGGGCAGGGCATTCATTTCATCCACGAGCGGGGCCAGGGCCCCAACCCCATGCCCATCATAGTGACTCACGGCTGGCCGGGCACCATCTATGAGATGCACAAAATCATCCCGATGCTGACCGACCCGGCCCGCCACGGCGGCGATCCGGCCGATTCCTTTGACGTGGTGGTGCCATCTATGCCCGGCTACGGGTTCAGCGCTCAGACCCGCGAGCGCGGCGTACACACTCGCCGGATTGCCGAGCTGTGGGACAAGTTGATGGCCGATGAGCTGGGTTACCAGCGCTATGCTGCGCAGGGCGGCGACTGGGGAGCCGGCGTTACGGCGCGGCTGGGTTACCACCACGCCAATCATGTGCTGGGCCTGCACACCACGTCAGTCACCCAGGCCATCCCCTATCAGGGCGCCAGTCTGGAAGGGTTGGGCACTCGGGAGCGGCTGGAGCAGGTGATTGGTACGGCGCAGGGCGGCTACCGTCGCGACTTTGCGGCCACGCTGTCTGATGACGAAATCAACATGATCGACCAGCGCGTGTCCTGGCAGGCTGCTGAGGGCGGCTACGGGCATATCCAGGGTACCAAACCGCAAACCCTGGCCTACGGTCTCAACGATTCCCCGGTGGGACTGTGCGCCTGGATAGTGGAAAAATACCGCACCTGGAGCGACTGCAACGGCGACGTGGAGAGCGTCTACACCAAAGACGACCTGCTGACCACCGTCATGATTTACTGGGTCACGCAAACGATCAACTCCAGCACGCGGCTTTACTACGAGAACAGCCGCAACCCCTGGTACTTCGGCCCCGACGACCGGATTGGTGTGCCCTGCGCTATCGCGGTGTTTCCCAAGGAACTTTCCACGCCGCCGCGTTCCTGGGCCGAACGCACCTACAACGTGCAGCGGTGGACGGAGATGGATAGCGGCGGCCACTTCGCGGCGCTGGAAAAGCCGGTTGAGCTGGTGGCCGATATGCGGGAGTTTTTCCGCGGATTGCGGTAGCAGGTATACTCAACGCATACGGTATTCCAACCGACGGGCATGAGGTATGGGAACTACTGAGTGGACAATTATAGGTACGGGCATCGCTTTGCTAGGGCTTGTTTACAAACTCTGGTAGATTGATAACTCCACTTAAATTGACATTCTAGAACTTATATACTATATTTCTACTGGTAAAGGTGCTTGCAAAAACCGCACCTGGAGTATGGAAAATGGCACGTAGGAAGTTATCAAATCGGCAATGGAAACGCATCGCCCCACTCCTGCCGAGCGAAAGCGGCCATAACGGTCGCCCCTACGCGCAGAGCCATCGTACCACTATTGAAGGCATCCTCTGGATTGCCCGCACCGGCGCACCCTGGCGCGACCTCCCTCCGCAATTCGGTAAGTGGGGCACCGTGTACCAGCGTTTCAACCGCTGGGTCAAAATCGGCGTCTTTAAAGCCGTTTTCTCGTCTCTGGCCGACGTGCTCAACTGGGCAGTCATAATGGTGGACGGCGCCTTTGTCAAAGTTCACCAGCACGGGGCAGGCGCCCCACAAGAGGCCGCCCACCCGATGAATCCCAAATTGTTCAAGCAATTGGCCGCAGTCGAGGTGGGCTGACTACCAAAGTAATGGCACTGACCGACCGCGCCGGTCGGTTCGTCAGGTTCAAACTGAAACCGGGAAACGCCGCCGAGGTATTGGAGTTGCCGACTCTCCTCAACGGCGTCCCTATCCCAGAAAACAGCGAACTGCTGGGCGACAAGGCTTTTGACAGCAATGCCGTCCGCACTCTACTGGCTTCTGCCGGCATTATAACCACCATTCCGCCAAAATCAAACCGCCGGCAACCGGCGTAACTGTTCAGCAACTGTGTTTGATGTCAAGAGGAAGTAACGACGATTGCCGGAGTGATGTCCCTCCAGGATGAGCGCTGCCAGGATGAGCGCTGCTGGAGCATGGCGTTGAGGATGACGAGCAGCTTGCGCATACAAGCGACCAGAGCCAGCTGCTTCGGCTTACCGGCGGCCAGCAGCCGCTGGTAGCAGTCCCGGATGACGGGATTGCAGCGAGTGGCAGCCAGCGTCCCCATGTACAAGATGTACCAGACAGCTCGGACCCGGGAGCGTCCGCCCCAGACGTGCCGTTTGCCCCGCATGGCGCCGCGGTCGCGGTTGAAGGGAGCCACGCCCACCAGTGCGGCGATCTGACGACGGTCCAGGGCGCCCAACTCGGGCCGGTTGGTCAGCAGCGTGAGGGAGAGTTGCTCACCCACGCCGGGAACGGTGCGCAGGAGGTCGTCCTTCTCCCGCCACACCGGACTCTGCCGGAGCATCGGTCGCAGGCCTGGGTCAAGGTCGTTTAGATACTGGTAACTGTTCAGAGTTGGTGAGGTGGATTGGCCGATAGGGGTTCTGGGAGCCTTGCGCTGCCGGTGGTGGTTGTGTCATATAGTGGGTATGGATACGGAAATTGACCTCAAGACTGCCGACCGGGATGTCCTGATTGCCAGCATTGTCCGGCAGCAAGCCATCATCGTCCGGCAACAGGCGATCATCGAGCGGTTAGAGAAACGGATTGGCCAATTCGAGGGGCCGGCCAAGCCAAGCGGCTCGGGTCGGATGCCCGGTCTGAAGCCCAAAGCCGACCGGAAACCGGCCCAGCCCAAAGGGCCTCGCAAGCCTCGTCCCCACGGCTTTGCCCGCACCCGCATGACGCCGACCCAGCGGGTGGAGCACGCGTTGGCACAGTGTCCCGACTGCGGAACTCAGCTGGCCGGCGGCTGGACCCAGCGCACTCGGGAAGTGATCGACCTGCCCCAGGTTCCGGTGCAGATTACCGAGCACGCTTACATCGCCCGTACCTGTCCGGGCTGCCGACGCCGCTGTGTACCATCGTCACAACTGGACGGCGTGGCGCTGGGGCGGCAGCGTCTGGGGGTCAATGTAATGAGCCTGATTGCCGCCCTGCGGGAGGAGGCCCGGCTGCCCTTCCGCACCATCCAGTGGTATCTGGGCGCCGTGCATGGGCTGCGCCTCAGCACGGGCGCCATCGTGGACGCCACGAAGCGGGTGGCTCAGCAGGCCCAGGCTGCGATGGCCGATATACTGGAACGGATCCGAGGCAGTCCGGTGGTCCATGCCGATGAGACCGGTTGGCGGGAGAACGGCAACAACGGCTACGTGTGGACCTTCAGCACTCCCAGCCAGCGGTACTTCCTGCGACGGGGTCGGGGCAAGGCGGTGGTGGATGAAGTCCTGGGCGAGGAGTTCTCCGGTGTGCTGGTCAGCGATTTCTACGCCGCCTACCACCACTACGACGGTCCCAAACAACGCTGCTGGGCTCATCTGCTGCGGGACATCCACGACCGGCGCACTCTCTACCCTGATGACGACCGGCTGACGCGGTGGGCCGACGCCGTCCACCAACTCTACGTCCAGGCCAAGGCCTTCACGCACCCGTCGCTGCTGCGACGGCGGGCGACCCAGCTGGCCCTGGAACAACGACTGCTGTCCATCTGCCAGCCATTCCTCGACGACCCATCGGCAACCCAGGCCAAACTATGCCGACGCATTGAACGCCACCTCAAAGAGCTCTTCGTCTTCGTGGCCGAACCGGAAACGCCGCCGGACAACAACGCCGCCGAACGCAGCCTGCGCCCGGTAGTGGTCAGCCGGAAGATCAGTGGTGGCACGCGCTCAAACCAGGGCACTGCAACCAAGATGACGCTGGCCTCAATCTTCGGCACCTGGCGGGCCCAGGGCTTGAACCCCCTCACCGCCTGCCGACAATTACTCACTTCCCCTCAACCCTGAACAGTTACGATGACTGAACGCACAGGATCAACACAATAGCCGGCCGGGCGCGGGTATGATGACTAACTTCGCTGACCGAACTATCTGGACGCACGAATACTTGGTGGCGAGGCTGCGGGAATTGGGGATTGCGGCGTGACGCCGACCAATGCTTGACCCCAAGCAACTTCCTTCATGACGGAGGGGACGATGTTGAGGCTTATGGACGCCCCTCCGAGATGGGGCAGGACATTGAGGACGTACCTGATATTGATTTGGTGCGCAAAGAACCGGCAAACCATCACCTATGGGGAATTGGGGGGGATGATAGATGTGCATCCATTGAGCGTCAGCTCCCGCCATTTGAACCCCATTTACAATTATTGCGAAGCCAATGGGTTGCGTCGCTTGGCGGTGTTGGTTGTTGACAGGACGGGAGTAGTAGGAGACGGGTACCTGGGCCCGCGAGAGACAATCGATGCAGACCGCGAAGAAGTCTATGAATACGACTGGTTTGACATCGCCCCACCTACCATCGGCCAGCTTAGAGGTGATCAGATCTGATAAAGCTGGCGCACAGCCCCGTATTGATACCCGGTTTCGTTCGCACAACGCCTATTACGTCAAATACACTAGCCGTAACGTTGCCTTGGCCCAACCGCGGCCGTGCGGATCGAACTGTCACGTCGCCGGCGAATTGCCCACGAGCCCAAGCGCATTCCAGAGGGCCGACCCGCACGAATGCCCAGGCGGCGTGAGTGGCCGAGTTTGTCCACAAACCGCCCCTTTGCGGACAACGTCCCCCTGGCTACTTTCTCAATCGGCGAAGCTATCCGACAGCCGTGTACGGATACAACAACACGTCCGAAAACGTGCCGAACGGTTTTCGCACTCTCTGACTGTACCTGCGACCGCGCTCCGTGGTCGCCGTGGCCAGGGCGTAACGATATTTCCGCCGCCAAGCACAGCGTTACGGAAACTGACGTCATCCGTGCGACCTGCACCGTCAGGCATTTCTTCCGAGCGATCCCCGGGAAGTGCGTCCGGACCCCTTGGATATGCTTTCCTACCGTTTGCCTTCACTTTTCTTCGTGGATTGGCCCCAAATCCCATTTTTTTGTAATGAAATAGCGGTGAAGCTGGCTGTCCACCTCGTAGCTGGTGTTTTTGCAATGATCCTGATGTTGACTCATGGCAAGGTACCGATCATCTTCTCTGTACATCCAGGTCATACGTACCTTTTCTGTGCTTTTTATGTTTCCGCATATCCGTAGCTCTTGGAAAATTTGCTCCGTAGACATACTGTCGTACGCTGGCCTGTCAACAAAGCACCCAGAGAGGATCAGGGTTCCTATGATGGTTGCAGCGGAGACCTTGATTACCGATTTAATCTTTAGCTGTGCCATGATTACCTCCAAACTGGCGTTTTGATACCGGTTTTGGTTCGCATAACCCTCGTTACGTAAACCGGTTTGTGCGGGGGATCCCGGCGCCGACCTGATTCCGAATTTCGCCGCCCGGTTTGTTGGGCCGCCCATTACGATAATCAGCCACCAATTTGACCGGTATTCGTCGCATCGAACGCTTAATTGCTAGCTCTGGGCGACGTATGTCGTAGCTAAAGCGTCAAGTCTACAGACCGACCGCTGCAAGTCTTTATTGATACCGGTTTGGGGTGTCGTTTTGGGCGTCTAAGTGCCCAAATCCCGATCGAAGCGCTGGGTCAGACGGTCGCAGACAGCTTCGTCGACTTCTGGGAACAGTTCCGCCAGCGATTGCGCAGTGGCGGAGCTCAACGCGCCGATATGCTGCCGGATGAGTTTCCCGGCCGCTAGGGTTCCAACAGGTAGGGAGTCGGCAAGTTGCAGAGCGTACTCGTACGAAGGAATCTGCACCGACATTGTGAAGCCGTACATCGGTTGAACGTACAGCGAAAACGCCACGGCCACTCCTTCCTCAAGATAATTGCCGTTACCACGGGCTACTGGATTGAGCAGGTGCACGGTTTCGTGCGCCATCTCATAGACGACCGTCGGCCAGTAGTGCTCAGCGTTCCGACTCAGTTCGACGAAGGCGCCGTCGAAGTTGGGAGTATTCCGCAGAAACGGTCCGTCATCCGCAAACTGCGGTTGGTACACTTTTTTCGACCGATCTCTGGGACCTAATTCAGTTTCTGCAATTTCCAACAGCTCCCACTGCAAAGCCCACAATCCTGGCCCGTCATCTACCGGTTCCGTACAAGGCAGTTGCATCATATCCAGTATTCCCTTCCCCATGTGGCGACCCGCTTGTAGAGGCAACGCCGCGGACCAAACGCGGGGTTCTTTTTGCCGGTTGGAGAGGCGGCGCCGGTCTACATATTATTTTCCTGCGGAACATTGCCCCGCCACGACCTCAGCGCCCCGGCCAACATATCACGCCTCCGGGCGTTGTCCGGGATGTTCTCCGCATAACAGTATTTAACCACAGTGGCTCGAATAGTCCGTGTTGACCGGCTTCCATTCGTGGCGCCGCCGAAAACCACTAACCCGTACCGGGCACCACCGATGAGGCGCCGACCAGTTGCTCAACCCTCAGGTAAATGAACTGCCATCTCTAAACGTGAGTTTTGGGACGGCGCGAGCTTTGGATCGCCCAGGAACAGGAATGCCAACGATCCGACTGCGCCGATTACCGCGATGATTGCCAGGGGCAACGTGTAGGTGCCGGTGATTTCGCTCAGCCAGGCGATCAAGATCCCCGCAAGCGCTCCCCGCTAACCAGGTTCGGGAGCATCAGAGACAGTCCGGTTATCGTGGCGAAGTTGCAGCGGCCGAAGTAAACCCCGCGAGCGGCCAGGGTTAGCGGCAGCATCCCGCCAGTACCCACGCCGGCAATTGCGGCCGAAAGATAAAACATCGGCAACGTTTCCGCGAATGCCAGGACACCGACGGCGCACGCTTCCAAAAGGCCGATTACAAACATGGCGCTGCGTATGGGGAAGTGGTCTCCCAACCATCCACCAACCAGAACGAACAGAATCGCCGCCGCCCTATCAATCCATAATGCTCCGCCGGAAAGGACTGGCTCGAAACCTGATTGGCGCATCATCAACGCGTTGATGAACAACCCGCCCGACGAGACGGAAAAGACGGCTCCGCCCACCACTAGGAACCAGAAAGCCCGCGTACGCAGCGACTCCCGCCACGTATAGTTGAGCGCCAAAGCATCGCCGCAACCCTTTGCGTCCGATTCAGGGCCACGTCGCTGACCCGGGGCAATGCCGTCAGGATGCTGGTCGTGATCCTCCGGACGATTCCTGATCAACCTGGAGAGCGGCCCGGCCAGAACCAGGACAATAACCGCCACCGTCAACGAAGCCGTGCGAGGGCCAATCTCCACCGAAGACCTGAGCGCTTCGAACAAGAACCCGACCATGACCAATGGCAGCGACAAGACCGCCATGGCCATGGCACGACGACTCACGAACCAATTGTTCACCGCCGCCGCGGCCGGCAAAATGGTCCCGACGACTCCGCCAACGCCCACGAAGCAGAGCGACACATACAACACCCCCGAGACCTGGTGCCCCAGATACAAAATCGCTCCAACACCGAGCGCCAGCAACCCCCACAATACCAGGTGGCGCGCTCCCCATCGGTCTACCGCCCACCCAGCCAATGGCATCAACAGCAGCGGCAACAAACCGGTCAGCAGCCGGTGAGCCACCGCAAAGGTTAGACTCCCGCGGCGCACCACCACTTCCCCCAGCGTGAATCGCAAGAGTTGGGGCAAGCCCTGCTCATAGCTGCCAATGACCAGGATGAACGCGCCGATCCAAACCACGCCCCACCCGTAAAACCGGGCGGCGGACGGCTTCAAATCAGCTTAGACGGTGTCGTCGTGGCATTCAGTCATCTTGGTCTTGAGGAATCAACAGAAAGACAGTTATCCCACGCCGGGCAAGGCACAGGTCCCATGCGTCAGAAAAAGGGGCCGGACTTGGCCACTGGATCCGGCCTTCCAGGAGGGGTATGGATCTGCCCCGCAGCATTATGAATGCACCAGGACCGGGTTGGAAGTGGGAGCTTCGCTGAACCCCGAAGCCTGGCGCACCGTCTCGTTGGTACGAATTAGCCGTATGGCGGACGTGGGCCAATCGGGGTTGTTGCGGTTGACCACCTCATGACGTTCCACGATCCCATCCTCCTGGTACTCGTCGCTCAGCCCGCGGAACTCGTACTCGTTCCAAACCAGTCCCCAATCCAGCATCCACTGATTGGACAGCATACTGTAGCCGACTAAGCTCAGCCGGCCTTCCAGCTTGTACATCTGCCGAATGAACCGTTCCAGGACATTTCGATGCCGGCGTCGCTCTCCTCAGAAACCGCGGGGAGGTCCAGGTTGACGTCGCCGTGCTCCGCCAGCTGAATGCACAGTTCGGCCTCAAGCGGGAATAACGGGCCGCGCCCAGCATGTCACGAGACACCGACTGGCTGAAGGCGCACAACACGATCCGCCGCCCGTGAAAGCTGGCTCGGTCCACCAGGGCCTGGTAGTCGGCGTCACCCGAACCCAGGACCACCGCGCCGTAGTCCTCCCGGTCCCGGATCCACTCGTAGACCTCCAGCAGGATGGCCGATTCGGACCGGTCCGTGCCGGCACTTGAACGCGGGGCATGGTACGGGACGATATCGTGCTCGGCGAACTCTCGTCCGTCCTCGGACCGGAGCGACCAGTCGCCAAAGGCCTTCCCGCCGCCACTTCTCCGAAAACTCGGCTCACGTCCTGCATGGCCCGGCACAGCCAGTCGGCCTGACGTCGCGTTGTTAAAGCTGTGCGCCACACCTGATGTTCTCCGAGGCGATAGCGATCAGAACCCCTTGAGGCTTGCTGGCTCATGGGGTGGGCTCCCGCCAGAACAGCGCGATGGTGCTGGAATTCGCGTGATCTGGTGCGTCCTATTCGGTGAAATCCAGAACGTCCAAGGTATAGCCGTCCGGGCCCCGGTGTTCTGCGCTGATTGCTTGGTTGGCGTCCAGCATCATCCAGTAGCCATTGGCGATCGACACGGTGCGGCGTTGGCCGCCTACACCTCACCTTCCAGCGGGACAATTTTCCGCCACCGCCGCACCCGCCAATATGTCACGTTGCCGGGTTGAAACTGGGACGCAATTCTCTGTTCATCCACGGACCTGAAGTGAAGAGTCGACGGGGTCCCGGCCGTCGGCTTACATCGGTACCAAGCCATGCGGGGGATTGTGGATGTGAGTGATTCCCGGCCACTGAACAATAAAATCGCGCCCGGGATTTCCGGGCGCGATCATGCCGTCGATTGCTGTTGATTACGGCCTCTTACTGTGCGCTGCTGGGGATTTGTCCAGCATTTGTCCAGCAAAATCGACCGATATCTGTCAATACGCAGGTTATTGATACCTTGTTTGAGTTTGCAACGGACCCTTATTGAGAATGTGGTGCCGAGGGAGGGGATCGAACCCACACACCTCTAGGAGGTAGCGGATTTTAAGTCCGCCGCGTCTACCATTTCGCCACCTCGGCACAGGGTTAAAATGAAACGCGCCACGCCCTCGTTTATCGGTGCGCCGCGCGGTGTACATTCGCATCAGTTGGGTTTGAATGGCTAATGCCAGCGACGAATCATTGGCGGTTGGTCGGCTCATTGGCCGGTCGAATTGGAGGCGACGGGCGGATTCGAACCGCCGAATAGAGGTTTTGCAGACCTCCGCCTTAACCACTTGGCTACGTCGCCTTATATCTGCTCGATTGACACCCTATCGATTCTAGCGTTGACACTCGGCCAAGTTGCGGGTGGCCGGCTGGTGCCGAGGGCGGGACTTGAACCCACACGAGCGAAAGCCCACGGCCCCCTCAAGACCGCGTGTCTACCAATTCCACCACCTCGGCGTTGGGGCAACGATGGGAGTATATCATAGCGTTGAAAGCGTCTGTCAAACTGGCACGAGGCCCTGACATTAACCGTACCACCTAGACCACCACCGATCCAAAGCACCCCGTGTTCGCACGATTTGAGGGTCGTGAAACGCCGTTCCACATCGGTATAACTCATCGTAGCGAGTCAGGATGTTACGTGGCCAAACAGGAGGACAGCGACTAGGTTACCCCGGTCGCTCTCGGTGCAAGTTTGTGGTTTAGTTTACCTGATGCTCTCGATGCAGCAATTCCTTGGCGATGTCGCCAATGTTGGCTTCAATGCAATCACGCAGAGCCGAGTAGATAGAACGCTTCACGGCGTCCATCATCCATGCCTCGTACTCCGGAGCGGTCTGGTATTCGTTTTTTACGATAATCAGCTGTCGCAGAGTCTCGAGGTAATGAGTCTGCAACGGGGTGAACGACTCCAAGTCGTAGCCCTCGAATTCGGGTCCGGCCTGCCGTTCCACGCCAATCGATGCGGTGCTCACTGCGGGGTTGTCAGTTTCCAACCCGGTCGTTTCGGTATCATCTCTTTGTGATGCGCTCATTGCACTTCTCCCAGTGTCCGGCGGGATGATGGCCCGCGCCAGATGTTGAGGTCAAGGCCATTATAGCACTTCCGCCAGCAATTAACACGGTTGCCGCGATAGTTTACGAAGGATTTACGCCCGCGCAACATCTCGTAAACCAACCAGGGACGCGTCGGGCTGCATTCGTCGTGATGCCGCTGTTTCTCTACTATAACGATACGCTGGCCGGCGACGAATCCATCGGATGCCGGCCAGCGTACTTGTACCCGTTTTGCCCGTTTTGCCATGCGGGCCAACGGTAACGGCTACACCTCGCGAAATTCGCCTTCAATGGTGTCGTCCGTGTCGGATGCTCCGTCGCCGGCGCCGGCAGTGTCTCCGGGCCCGCCGGCCCCCGGCTGCGAATAAACCGCCTGACCAACTCGTTGCAAGGCCTCGTTCAACTCGTTCATCGCAGTCTGCATCTGCGCCACGTTATTGCTTGCAATGGCGGTCTTGAGCGCCTCCAGCTTGCCTTCCGCCTCCGCTTTCAAATCAGCCGGCAATGCTTCGGCGTTATCGGTAAGCAACCGCTGAGCCGAGTAGACCAGGCTGTCGGCCTGGTTTCGCGTCTCGATTTCGGCGCGGCGCTGGCGGTCGGACTCCTCGTTGGCTTGCGCCTCCGACATCATCCGCTCAATGTCGTCGTCGGTAAGACCGCTGCTGGTCTGGATGACGATGCGCTGTTCCTTGCCGGTGCCCTTGTCCTGGGCCGAAACGCTCAGAATACCGTTGGAGTCGATGTCAAACGTAACGTCAATCTGGGGCATTCCACGGGGAGCCGGCAGTATGCCATCCAGCATGAACCGGCCAATGGTCTTGTTGTCGGCCGACATGGGCCGCTCGCCCTGCAGGACGTGGATGTCTACGCTGGCCTGCGAATCAGCGGCGGTGGTGAATGTCTCGGTCTTTTTGGTGGGGATGGTCGTATTGCGCGGGATGAGCGCAGTGGTAACACCGCCCAGCGTTTCGATGCCCAGGGTCAGCGGCGTTACGTCCAGCAGCACGATGTCGCCAACTTCCCCGGCCAGCACGCCGGCCTGGATGGCGGCGCCCAGGGCTACGGCCTCGTCCGGGTTGACCGAACGGGAGGGTTCCCGGCCAAAAATCCGTTGCACCTTCGCTTGCACCGACGGCATACGGGACATTCCACCGACCAGAATCACATCGTCGATACTGCCGGAACCGACGCCGGCATCGGTAATTGCCTGCCGACAGGGGCCCTCGGTACGGTCAATCAGGCCACCAACCAGTTGCTCCAGGCGGGCACGGGTCAACGGCTTGACCAGATGCTGTGGCCCGCTGGCGTCGGCGGTAATGAACGGCAGGTTGATCTCGGTTTCCAGCGTGCTGGACAGCTCGATCTTGGCCCGTTCCGCCGCGTCGCGCAGCCGTTGCAAAGCCATTCGGTCCTGCGTCAGATCGATACCGGTTTCGGCACGGAACTCGGCGACCAGCCAATCCAGGATCGTGTCGTCGAAATCGTCGCCGCCCAGGAACGTATCGCCGTTCGTCGACAGCACCTCAAACACACCATCGCCCAATTGCAGGATGGTAATGTCGAACGTGCCGCCGCCCAAGTCGAACACTGCAACGGTGGAATCGGTCTGTTGCTTGTCGATGCCATAGGCCAGCGATGACGCGGTTGGTTCGTTGATGATCCGCAGCACGTCCAGCCCGGCGATGGTGCCGGCGTCCTTGGTGGCCTGCCGCTGGGAATCATTGAAATAGGCGGGAACCGTAATCACGGCCTGGGTGATGGTCTCGCCCAGCTTGGCTTCGGCGTCCTGCCGGATTTTTTGCAGCACCATGCTCGAAATTTGCGGAGGAGCGTAGGATTGGCCCGACATCTCCACGTGGGCGTCTCCGTTTTCTCCGCCCACGATTTTGTAGGGCAGGCGCTTGGCGGCATTCTGCACGTCCGGGTCTTCGAACCGCCGGCCCATCAAACGCTTCACGGAGAAGATGGTGTTCTCCGGGTTGGTAACGGCCTGCCGTTTGGCGATTTGCCCGACGTACCGCTCGCCACTGCGGACGTTTACCGCCACCACCGATGGGGTGATGCGGTTGCCTTCCGCATTTTCGACCACTTCTGCCTCGCCAGCCTCAATAACTGCAGCTACCGAGTTGGTAGTGCCGAGATCGATGCCCAGGATTTTTGCCATTGCTGTTACTCCTCAAGTCCAAATTTATTTTCGAGTTTGGTCTGCGCCGGTGTCAAGTTAGCGGATGCGCCTACGGTAGCGGTAATTCGTCGCCATCCGCGCCCGGCCCTTTGTTTCCAAATCTTACTGGTTGACCACTACCTGCGCCGCCTGAACCACCCGGTTGTGCAGGCGGTAACCCTGCCGCAGCACCTCAATCACGCAGCCGGAGTCGGCGGCGCTCACCTGTGCGATGCCGACGGCTTCGTGCAACTCCGGGTTGAATGGCTCACCCAGCGATTCGATGCGAGTAACCCCTGCAGACTCCAGGAACGCCGCCAGTTTACGCTGGATCAGGCGCACGCCCTCAGACCAGGAATCGGCCACCCCTCCGCCGGCATTTTCAGCAACGGCGTTGTTCAGATGATTCACCGCCAGGTCGAGCTCATCCACGATTGGCAGCAAATGCACCAGCAAGCGGCTGTTGGATTGTTCCCTGATGTTCAGGCGTTCCTCGTCGTGTCGCCGGCGCAGGTTCGCCAGGTCTGCCAAACCGCGCTGCACGGCGTCGGCCTGCCGCGCGATTTCCTCATTGGCTTCAGACAGCGCGGCCCGCAGCATCAATGCTTCCGCTTCGGGAGACATCGGCGGGAGGATATTAATTCCGTCATCGGCGGTGTCCGTGTTGTCGCCATCGAAAAGCGAGGCCGGGATACTGTCCGCATCGGCGGCGTGGTCTGATGGGTTCGCATCACCGGCCGGGTGGTCGTGCTCGTTAGTCATTTACGCTTCCTGATTACGTTTCCAGATTGAATGTCAAAATTTGGCCATGCGGTGGATACCAACAACCGGCGCCGCGCGCCGCCGCGGGAATCAACCGCCGTCACTGCGGCCACCGTTACTCGGGAGCCGGCAAACTGAGGCTGCCGCATAGCAAGGCCACTTCCTCGCGGATACGGTCGGCCACTTCTGCATCGGTGGTGGAGCGGGTGAGTCGGCGCGAGAATACTGCAAGGTTGTTCGCCAGGTTGAGCGCAAACTCCACGCCGGCCAGGTTGAGTCCCAGGTGGTCCATCAGGTGGCGAATCAACATCACCTTGCGCAGGTCTTCCCGGGAGTAGAGCCGCAGCATACCAACCGTGCGCACCGGCTGAATGAGCCCCAACCGCTCGTATTTGCGGAGCGTTTGCGGGTGCATTTCCAGCAACCGCGCCGCCACCGAAATGATGTACACCCCTTCCATTTCCGCACCGGATCCGCTACGCCGCGCGGCGCCATTGCTGTCGGAGGCGTTTTCGGGTTTCTCCGGCAGGTTCTGCGTCAAATCGGCGTCCCAGTGTTCAGGCGCCTGGGCGCTCGGCGCCGGGTAAGGTTCCAAAACGGGCCTGGAGAATTGAGGCGTCCGTGGCCACCGCCGTTGCATAAGTTTGTTTCTCCCCGGGACGGGCCAATCGGCCGTATTCCTGCCAGTCTATCTTACAGCATCAGGGAATACTGTCCCGTGATTTTTATCACATTGTTCTAGTTAGCATAATACGAGTTGACACGGATAATGTCAAGGTGTATTATCCAACCGATGGAAATAGCCCCTTGGCAAATGCTCTTAAAATTCACGAAACGATCGTAAATCCGACGCGCTATGCCGTCCGTATACCACCATAGACGAGGCTGCTCAGGCGTCATATCCTCCACCGCAAATTTTCAATCTCACATTTTTAATCTTACAAGGAGGCCATCATGAAGCTAAAATTCAAAGCCTGCCCCAAATGCTGCGGCGACCTGGAACTGCGACGGGATATTTACGGCGTCTTTGTCAGCTGCCTCCAGTGTGGCTTGCAGCGAGACCTGGACGCGCCAGTGGAAGCGATCGATGTCAACTGGGCCAACTCGCCAACCACCGGAGCGACCACCGGACGGGAGGAGTTGCTGCAAGTGGCCTAAACTGCAACCAAAACTGTGAGACGATTGCGGCCGCCGGGTTTTTCACCCGGCGGCCGCTTCGTTTGCCTGGCGCTGAGGAGCGGTTTACTTGGTCAGTTCGGGCCAAAAACGCTCTTCCCGCCACGGGTCAGCGTTGTTGTTGTAGCCGCGCTGTTCCCAAAACCCCGGAGCATCTTCCGCCAGCAGTTCGATGCCGTTCACCCACTTGGCAGATTTCCAGCCGTATCGGCTGGGAATCACCAGGCGCACCGGCCAGCCATTGTCCTTGCCAATCTCGTCGCCGTTCTGGCGATGCGCCAACAATCCCTCGGACCAGGCCAAATCGAGAGGCACGTTGGTCGTGTAGTCGCCATAGCAATGGGCCATGATGTGGCGCGCTTCCGACCGAACTCCCGCCTGCTCCAGCAACTGCGACACCGTTACCCCTTCCCAGGTCTGGTCAAGGGCCGACCATTGGGTAACGCAGTGAAAATCGGCATCCACCGTTACCCACGGCAAATCGCAGAACTGTCGCCAGTCCAGCGTGATTTCGCGTTCCACCAACCCGAACACCCGAATGCTCCACGTGGACAGGTCGACCGCCGGTGTTTCTCCATAGGTGAGCACCGGGAAAGTCTTGGCCACAAACTGACCCGGTGGGACTCGCTCGCCCCGGGGCGGGGCCGTTTTTACTTGGTCGGGTCGCTTCAGGCCAAACTCGGGTTGGGCGGCGAATGATTGCCGTTGTTGTTGGTCAGGTGTCGTCATGTCAGGTGTCGTCATTGGGACGCTCCGTTGGCGTGGATAGGGCTGGCAACCGCAGGGCTGGCAACCGCAGTGAACCGGTCAAGGGGTAACGATGATGGTTCCCGCCGGGCCGTGGGTGATGCGACCAACGACAGCGGACGACTGCGCTCCCTCGGCCCGCAGGGCGTCGACCAGGTCCTGCTGCTTTTCAGCCGGCGCCGATATGAGCAGCCCGCCCGATGTTTGGGCATCGCACAGCAGCAGTTGGTCTGCTTCCGTCAACCCATCGCCCCAGGTCACAACGTCCGCGACGCTGCTCAGGTTGCGATGCGTACCGCCGGGCGCTATGCCGTTGGCCAGCAGTTGCCGCACACCGGGCAGCACCGGCACCCCCGCCAGGCTAATCTCGGCGGCCACGCCGCTGCCGCGCACCATGCTCTTCAGGTGGCCCAGCAGCCCAAAGCCGGTGATGTCGGTGGCCGAATTGACCCCGACCTTCATCATCGCTTCGGCAGCCGGCCGGTTCAGCGCCGCCATCGTTTCCACCGCGCGCGCCATTACGTCCGGATCGGCGACGCCCTGTTTGCCGGCGGTGGTAATGATGCCGGTGCCGATGGGTTTGCTCAGAATCAGCACGTCGCCGGGTTTGGCGCCGGCATTGCTGACCTGCTTGCCAGGTTCAACGATGCCGATGACCGACAAACCGTATTTGGGTTCGGGGTCATCCACGGTGTGTCCGCCCACGATAAGGCATTCCGCTTCGGCGGCCTTGGCATAGCCACCCTGCAAGATGCGGCCCAGAATCGCCATGTCCAGCGACGCCGGGAATCCCACGACATTCAGCGCAATCAGGGGCTTGCCACCCATCGCGTACACGTCGGACAGGGAATTGGCGGCGGCGATGGCGCCATATTCGTAGGGGTCGTCCGTAATCGGCGGGAAGAAATCCACCGTGACGATCAGCGCAGTTTCATCGTTGATGCGATACACGGCCGCATCATCGCCCGTTTCGGCGCCCACCAGCAGGTCGGGATGCTTCAACAGCGGAACATAACTCAGGACCTGACCCAGGTCCTCAAGGCTAAGCTTGGCCGCTCAACCCGCGCAGTGGGAAAGCTCGGTCAGGCGGATGGGGGTTTGGGCTTCAACCATTTAGTGCCTCGGTGGGGAGAGCGGTTAACTTCGAGATGGACTGTAGGCGCACCTTACAACTGGTATTCCGGCCGCCTCAGCAGTTGCCGGGCTATTACCAGACGCATGATTTCGTTGGTGCCTTCGCCTATGATCATCAGGGGAGCGTCGCGGTAGTAACGCTCCACGGGGAAGTCTTTGGTGTAGCCGTAGCCGCCGTGGATGCGCATGGCCTCCATGGCGACCTCGCCGCACACTTCGCTGGCGAACAGCTTGGCCATACCGGATTCCAGGTCAATGCGGTCGCCGCTATCTTTCTTGGCGGCGGCATCGTAGACCAGCAGGCGCGAAGCCTGAATCTTGGTGGCCATGTCGGCGATTTTCAGCTGAATCGCCTGGTGCTGACTGATGGGCTGGCCGAAGGTCTCCCGTTGCTGGATGTAGCGCATGGAAGCATCCAGCGCGGCCTGAGCCACGCCCACGGCGCGCGCCGCAACGTTGATGCGCCCCGTCTCCAGCCCGCTCATCACCTGGCCGAATCCCACGTTTTCCTCACCGCCGATCAGGTTCTCGGCCGGTATGCGAAAGTCTTCAAAGAACAACTCGCAGGTTTCCGGACCTCGGTAGCCGAGTTTTTCCAGGTGGCGGCCCACCTTGAAACCGGGGTCGCCGTTCTTTTCGATGACGAAGGCCGACAACCCCCGGTGCTTGATGGACGGGTCGGGGTCGGTGCGGGCCAGCAGACAGAAGGCGTCGCCGGATTCCGCATTGGTGATAAACATCTTGGAGCCGTTGATGACGTACTCTTCGCCATCTTTCACGGCGCGGGTTTCCAATGCCCCCACATCGCTGCCGCCGCCGGGTTCGGTGAGGGCCAGTCCGCCACGGATTTCGCCGGTGGCCAAGCGGGGCAGAAACTGGTTGCGCTGCTCTGGGGTACCGTAATTTGCCAGCACGTAGGCCAGGATATGGTGGGTGCCCAGGGTGCCGGTCAAGGCCATGTAACCCTTGCTGATTTCTTCAAAAATCATGGCGAAGGTCGTGTAATCCAAGCCCATACCGCCGTATTCTTCCGGTATGGTGATGCCAAATAACCCCAACTCCTTCATCGTGTCGATGAGTTCGTAGGGCACCGTATCTTCGGCATCGTGCTTGGCGGCTACGGGTTCCACATCGCGACGCACGAAATCCCGCACCATGCTGACGATTTGCGTCCGAGCTTCTTCCGGCGTTGGGGCAATGGTGGTCAAGGCAGCAACTCCTCTCGAATCCCCGGTTGGAATACCCGGTGAGAATGTCCCCAGCAGTCTATCCCAGCAGGCACAGCGGCGCAACTTACAGGGTTCGGAGCAATTCTTGCCAGGCCAATTTATGGGACGGCTGCGTAACCCGGTCGTTCAACTCTTCCCCGACCAAAGTTAGAAAATGGGTTCGGCTGGTTTCGCCGGCTATGGTGAGCAAAGCTCGTAGCAACGTTTCGATATCCAACTGATAGACATTAATGCCCAAGCCGAACTCTCGCGCAGTTCGTTCCGCTATTGCGGCATCGTCAATTTGAGGTGGCGCGGTGGTGAACAACAACTCAGTTACACTGCCTTGGCGAGCTTTTAGAATTGCTACGTTCAAGTCATTCAGCGTTACAGCACGGTCTTTCACTTCCACGGCAAGTATGTAACTGTTCACGTTTGAGGGGACGGGATCGACTTGCAAAGCAAATTCCGTGCTTGACTGCCTCTCTGCAAGAGGCCGAATGGCCCGTAGATCCCCACAAGTCTGAACAGTTACGTCAATCATTGGGTCTGGGTCTGCCAGTGCTGCAATCCACATTTCCCGCAGACGATGCAGAGGAGAAAGTTGAGTCTCCGGTTCGAGGCTGCCTGCGGTGTGGTCGTCTAGCATAGCGGTTTGTAATTCACCCACAGGCATTCCTGCCGGGGCTGGCGTACCGAGTGGCAGTTCTTCTCCGGCCCGTCCACGCGATGCCAACCGGCGTAGAGTGAATCGTATAAGTCGCTACGGTAGCCGGATATGGCAGCTCGGCCATTAATCTCGCGCAGCAGGTCAGCCAGTTCGCAATGCTCAACGTCGGTCATTTCGCCGTAGTAGGCGTGTTTGTCGCCGCGGGAATCGTGGACATAGGGCGGGTCAAGGTAGAACAAGGTTTCCGAGGTGTCGTAACGTTGGATGACTTCCAATGCCGGAGCGTTGTCAATCTGCACCCGCATCAGCCGGTCAATAATCGGCGGCAAACCTTCGATAGCGCCCAGCCACCGGGATACGGCGCCGGCCATCCCGGAGCGGGAAGTCAATATGCACTGGGCCCAACGGCCTTCCGATGAAGTCTGCGCCAATCCGGTTCGGGTCTGGCGGGCCCTTACGTAGAACCGCCGGGCGCGCTCCACATTCTCCAGGCCGGGTTCCGGGGTGCAGGCTAACGCCAATTCCTCCCTGGAAAATGGCGTCAACGCAATTGCTTTCAGCAGGCGTTCACCATCCTCCGGGTGTCGGAGTGTAGCGAAAAAGTTGACCAACTCGGAATCCAGGTCGTTGTAGGTTTCCACCGGCGCCGGCGCCCGGTTGATAAGCACGGCGGCCGAACCGCCGAATACGTCGCAGAAGTGAGTAGCATCGTCGGGCAGGTTCGGCAAAAGGAAATCCAGATGGCTAAATTTACCGCCGTACCAGCCGAAGGCTATTCTTTTGCGATTGCGCTTATACAACCCACTTACGCGCCGAGGAAGTCGGGCAGATGTTGGACTTGTCATTTGATTATCCCTGTAGAGTGATGCGCTAGCCAACTGTATCTATTTTGCCCGCTATCGGTCAACAACCATCTGTCGCGCACGCTCGCGTCTATGCGGCAATTCCAACCCCGGGTCTATACTGTGTATCAGTTGTATTCCATACGTCCACAGGATGTTTCTGATGAGCACACCATCCACTGAACCACGCTACACCGGCCTCGCCCCCGGTGTGCCGGCAGCCCGCGATCCCTTTGCCCGCGCCCGCCAGTTGCACATCCAGCTGCGCTTTCATTCCGAGCGGTACTACAACCAGGATGCGCCGGTCATCGCCGATGGGCAATACGACACGCTGCTCCAGGAGCTGCGCAATCTCGAGGCAGCGCATCCGGGCTGCCGGTCTGCTGATTCTCCAACCCAACGCGTCGCCGGCGACCCCGCCGAGGGGTTCAGGCAGGTGGCGCATCCCAACCCGATGATCAGCCTGGCCAACGCCTTCGACCGCGAGGGTCTGGAAGCGTGGCATCGGCGGGTAACCGACCTGCTCGACGGGCAGCCATTTCGCATGGTGGCCGAGCTGAAGATTGATGGGTTGGCGGTGCGCCTCACCTACCGCAACGGGCGGTTCGCGCAAGGCGCCACCCGGGGCAACGGCCAGACCGGAGAGGATGTCAGCGGCAACCTGCGCACCGTCCGCAGCATTCCGCTCACGCTGTCCGGGCACCCGCCGGCCGATCTGGAAGTGCGCGGCGAGGTTTATCTGCCGCTGGACAGTTTCAGGAAGATGAACGAAGAGCGCGAACGCCTGGGTGAACAGTTGTATGCCAACCCTCGCAACACCGGCGCGGGTACCATCCGCCAACTGGACCCCCAGGTTACCGCCAGCCGCAATATGCAAATGTGGGCGTACAGTCTCAACGATACCGGCGACGCACCGATGCCCGTCAGCCAGTGGGAGGCCCTGGAAAATCTCAGCGTCTACGGTTTTCGGGTCAACCTGCTGAACCGCACCTGCGACACGGTGGACGAAGTCTGCGCGTTCTATGACGATATGCTGCAACGTCGCCACGACTGGAACTACGAAGCGGACGGCGTGGTGGTCAAGGTCGACAGCCTCAGCCAGCAGAATTCGCTGGGCGTGGCCGGACGCGAACCCCGCTGGGCCATCGCCTACAAATTTCCGGCTGAACGTTCAACCACGCGTCTGCTCGACATAATCATTAACGTGGGTCGCACGGGGAGCCTCAACCCCCAGGCCATTCTGGAGCCGGTGGTGGTCAGCGGGGCCACCGTGCAGCACGCCTCGCTGCACAACGAGGAGGATATGCACCGCAAGGATATCCGCATCGGCGACGTTGTGGTAATTGAGCGGGCCGGCGATGTCATTCCTCACATCATCGCCCCCGTGGAAGTCCCCGGCCGCGAGAATCTGCCGGTGTTCCGGATGCCGGCGCTCTGCCCGGTTTGCCAGACCGCCGTAGTCAAGGACGAAGGCGACGCGATGCACCGCTGCCCCAACTCGGCTTGTCCGGCCCAGTTCTTCGAGTCTTTGAAGCACTTCGTCAGCCGGGGAGCCATGGACATCGATGGCCTGGGCGAACGATGGTGCCGCATCCTGATTGACCAGGGGCTGGTTGCCGACGTGTCAGACCTCTACGTACTCACCAAAGAGCAGCTGACCGCCCTGGACCGGATGGGCGACCGTCTGGCCACCCGCATCCTCAACAACATCGAGGCCAGCAAGCAGCGGCCGCTGGTTCGCATTCTGTTTGCCCTCGGGATATTTCACGTGGGCGCCGAGGTGGCTGAGCTGCTGGCCGGCCGGTACTCCAGCATTGATGACATAGCCGAGGCCGGCATAGATGAGCTCGCCGACTTTTACAAATCAAATGAACTTAATGGTGTAGGGCCTCGAATCGCTGAAAGCATAGTCCATTACTTCGCAACCGAGCGTAATTTGCAAACCGTTAAGGGTCTGCGCGAGGCTGGAGTGAAGCTCCGGCATGAACTGAAGCAGGTGGACGGCACGGCGCAGCCGTGGAAGGACCTGACGTTCGTGATTACTGGCACGCTGTCGTCAATGACCCGACGCGAAGCCGAGGGGAGAGTCAAATCCCTGGGCGGTGCCACTACATCGTCCGTAACGCGGAAGACCGACCGATTGGTGGCCGGGGCCTCGCCGGGAAGCAAACTGGCTACGGCGGAGAGACTCGGAGTTACGGTATGGCGCGAGGAAGATTTTTTGAAATTCCTGGAAGAGCCGGCGCTGTTGGGCACCGGCACCAATTCATCGCCGGGCTAAAATTCTACTAGGCCCTGCGTATCATTCAGCAAACGATTGCTGTACGCCGTTTACGATTTGGCGGCCTTGGGCACAGCCTCATCTGTCTGGCCCATAGGTAGCTATAAACTCTGATGCGCTAACTATTGGAATATCTAGCTCCCGCGCCCGTCGTGCCTTCCCAGAGTTGCTGGCTGGGTCCGCTGTAACTAGTAGATCGCAATCCCTGGATACTGTGCTTTTGGGTGCAAGCCCGTGCAAAGCAGCAATTGATTCCATGTGGATCCTAGTGTAAACATGCCCACCGACCACCACCTCCCCAGTGAAGCAGACCGTATTCGCTTGGATGTTGCGAAGTGTATGTTTTCTCTCTGTGATAGGTGGAATTCGGACTCCCCTAGCAGTTAACGATGACTGTATTCGCGTAAGTATACTGTGTTCAGCCTCAGAAACCCTGCCGTCCCGTTGCGCCGCTTTTATGATGCCCGCAAGGTATAGCTCGTGAATACGTCCCACTTGCTGATTGCTTAGTCCAAGGCGTTCAGCTAGTTCTGATAGTGCCGCTGATTCTTGGGAATCAAGCACATGGTCATTCAACGCATGGTCCAAAGCGTCTGCATATATCAGACGCCGATCAGTGAGAAAGCTGATGTCAGTGCAGTCCAGTAGGCGGGAGGTTACATCTCTGTCGTCTGTTTCCGAAACCGGACGCACCACAGTGCGTTTATGGGTTTCTATCCCCGCCCATTCAGCTGTAGCCGGCTCACGATTTTCCCATGCAGGCGCGCACCGCAAGGCCAACGACATCGTCGCCTCAGCGTCGCTTGCAGCTTGGTGTGCGTTCCTGAGATTGACTCCCGATGCCTCGCAGGCTGCCGCTAGTTTCATTCTGGTTGCTCGGAGCGTGCAAAACCCTTCTCCCGGGTCAAATTTGCCTCCGATTCTTTCAAATTCGTTCTTCAGCATTCTGGTGTCGAACGCGAGATTATGTGCAACCAGGATGCTCCCATCGACTCTTCGGGTGATGGCATGAGCGGCTTCTTCAAAGGTGGGAGCCAGCTCTATCATCCCGGCCGAGACGCCGTGTATAGACGTCGGACCTATATCGCGTTCAGGGTTTATCAGTGTCTCGAACCTATCTACGATTTCTCCTGTGGCGTAGTCAAGTGTTAGGCTGGCTATTTCTACAATACGGTCTCCGTTTCCCACGCCAGTAGTTTCTACGTCGAAGACCGTCACTTTTCGGATCATGACTGAATCTGTCCTCCCGTGATTTTCTCGATAGAAATCGGGAATTCGTAAAGGCGTGTCCACTTCTCGTGAGGTGCTCGCCCCTCACCGTGCATGGCGCAGTAGCCTCCTACCTTCGCTTTGTAATTACAAGCTCCGCCGTCCTCTTTTCGACCCGCACAAATACTCCCATCGTCTGTTACTTCGTACCCTTTCGCTCGGGTGTGGTTTTGGCAATAAGTTATCCAGAATCGTGCTTTCTGACAACGTTCACCGTCCGGACCGTATTCTGAGCATTCGGCCTTCCCTCCGGAATCCTTGCTGCGCAGGGATTTCATCACTTTACCGATCACAGTGAGGCCATCGAGCGCCTCGAATTTCACTTCCGTGGGTTCATTGAACGGTGGTTGGTCGGCTTGATGGCTGACTATGAAATACGCCGTCGGCGTTTCCAAGCCCTTGCGCCGTAGGGTTCCTGCTCTTTTCTGTCCGTGGATTTGCCAGAAGCCATTTATTTTGAAATCAACCGGCAGTTCTGTAGTTGTCTGTGATAACTCAGTAGCCATCCCTATAAGGCTTCCTTGATATGCGTGGATACCTGATAGGCCCATTGGTCTCTCCTGTCGCCCCGTCTCACAAATGGTTGCTACTTATAATAGGGCCGCCCCGCAACGTTGGTCAAACCCGGCGCTGCGGTAGTCACTGTTCATGCTTGAGGGGACGGAGTCGGCTTGCAAAGCAAATTCCGCGCTTCGCTACCCCTCTGCGAGAGGCAGGATGGCCCGTAGATCCCCACAAGTCTGAACAATTACCTGCGGGGATGCCAACTCGCCGGGCCCTACCGTATCAGGCCGTACACTTTGTCTGGCTGCACCACCACTATCACGGCATCCTGAGCGACCATGGCTCGGTCGTATTCTTCCCAGTCGGAGTGCTCGTTGTCGCCGCAGGCCATGAAGGCATCGCGCAACCGCAGCCGCATCGTTTCGGCCTCGGTGTTTCGGTAATCGTTCAGCGTCGCGGTGCCCTCGACCACCGCAAACTGGCGCCAGTCAGCCGCTACCGCCATCACGTTGCAACGGGGGTTACGGCGGAGGTTGCGGACTTTGTACGACGTGCCGCGCACCGTCACAAAAATCGGAGCCTCATCGCCGGCGAAGGGAGAGGCTCCGCACACCACAATGCTGCTTTGGGCAGTCCCGTCACGGCGAAAGGTCGTTATGACTCCACGGTGATTGGACTGAAAGAAGTTTTTTACGTCGCCAAATTCCATTGACTGCCTCCCTGATTGCTATTTCTTGTCGTTAATTCAGACGTTGCTTCAGTTGGTAAATTCGTAGATGACCACATCGGAAGATGCGAACGCTTCGTTGAGCCAGCCGGCGTCGGTCCAACTCAACATATGCGTCGGGACATCCGGCCCGTAGGTGGACACTTCGCGTGGCCCGACCACCACCCAGCGCACTTCGTAGCGTTCCAGCAGGCGGCGCACCGTGTCCGCGTCAGCGCTTTCGTAGATGGTTGCCACGTCTTCCTCGCGCCCGGCGAATGCCTCATCGTCGCCACGCCATTGCCGTTGGTGGCCCGGCCAGCCCAGGATTGTGGCGCGGCCCGTCGTCGCCGAAATCCGCCCGTAATCGGTGTAATCATCGCCGACGGCTTCAACGATTCGGCCGATATTATCGGGGTTGGAGAGCCACTCGATTGCTTCATATTCCCCAGGTTCTGATGCCCTCAAATAGGACAACCCGGATAACGTATTGTCCTGCCAACTTTCTCCGGTGTCGGCCCACCCGGTCCGTTCCACGATTGCACCGACCGGATAATAGGCGGACGCAACCAGAAAAAACGTCGCAACCACGCCGTAAGCGATTCCCAGTATCCGCAGCATCACCACCCGCAGATCCCAATCGCTGCGGCGCAACGGAGCAACGACAATGTAATGGATGCCGACGGCGCCGGCAATCCCGAGCAGGAGCCAAGCCTGGTAGTAAACCTTGAATACTGTGTTCATGCGGTTACTGAATTGATCCGCAATGTGGAACAGTTCCGCGCCGGCCAGCAGGAAAAACCCGGCGGATGCCAGCAGCAGCGCGAACACCAGCCACTGCCTGGGACGCCGGCCGACGATCAACGCCAGCCCACAGTAGCCGGCGAGTCCGCCCATCAGCGAGAGCGGCAGCGCCAGCATGAGCCGTTGCGCCACCACTCCGTCCGCCAGGTTCGCATCATCAGGCGACACCGATAGCCGGAGGCCGACCGCCACCAGCCACACGAGCAACGGCGCAACGCTGACTGCTAACAGCGTCCCGGCGATAACCCGCAGTCGCGGCGTGGGCCAACCCACATCAAGCGCCGTCCGGGCCACCAGACCGGCGGCCAGCAGCGCCGGTACGCCGATGACCAACAGGAAGTGAAACGGCCTGGTGGCCGGTCCCGTTACCGGCAGGATCCCGCCGGCCTGACTGTCGAACGACAGGTAAAAGGGCTGATACAGCACCAACCCGGCGGCGGCCAGGCCGACCGACAGCAAGGCCGCCCGGCCAACCGAACCCGCCAGCGCGCCACCCAACCGGGGGTTGTTGGAGTCCACCGGCCCGGTGGGCATGGTTTGCCACGCGAACCAGCGCGCCGTCGCCGCCAGGCCCACGATTCCGATGTACACCGGAAAATCCCACGCGTTCATAAAGGCCAAAGCGCCAATTGCCAGCGCCAGCGCGACGGCTTCCCAGGGCCGCCGCCGCAGCCAGTCCAGCCCGGGCGGTTCCGGCGACACCAGCAGCACTAGCGTGAACGCCAGGGCCAGCAGCAAAAAGGGGAGAGTTGTAACGTGGGCGTGCAGATCGCCCAGCAGAAAGCTGAAAAACGGAAACTCGGTGATGGTGTAATCCAGAGACGCGCCGTCTGCGCCCAGGGTGTCAATCACCCGAGTGCCGCGCCACCACCACCAGAACCCATCGGGCAGCCAGCCGTGACCGCCAGCCGGCGCTTCCAGTCCCTTGATGCTAACCCATCCCCAGAATCCAGCGCCGCCCACGCCGCGCACGTAGGCCAGCTCCAGCAGCCCGATCAGGTTGCCCAACGATAAAACACCCACCGCCGTGGCTGCCCCGGCGGCCAGTGACGGCATCACTCGGCCGCCGGCGAAGCGGAGCAGGTTGTACACCAGCCCCAACAACCCCGCGGCCAGCAACGCCGGCGCCGTGGCAATCGCCAGATTGTAGGCCGTTGCCGCAGGAACGCCCGTCAGCGCAGTCAACATTGCGGCGACGTAGTGTCCTCCGTAGTAGTAGGCGATGCTGTGCCCGGCCAGCCACTGGTCTTCCGGAGGAAACGTTGCGGCGTTGACAATGGCGTTCAGGATGCCAAAATCCATCGGCTTTTCAGTGTGATTGATCGCCGGCGCCTCGCTGATTACCAGGGCCCAAAACGCGAACATCGCCAGAAACAACACCTCGGTAGCGACCACCACCGTCCAGCGTCGCCGGAAGAAATCGGCCAGCTGCGCGCGTTGTCGGTAGGCCAACCAGATGGAGCCAGCCACCATAGCCAGCAGTACGCCGGCGATGGCCGGCGGCGAGTTGGGCAAAACCCCGATGCTGCCGCCCAGCCACGTAACCCAGGCGAGGATCAACAGGCCGAGCATTGCCGATACCGACCAGCCCCGGTCGGCGAGTCGGCCCAGCAGCAGGTGCGCCGCCGGAAACGCCACCAGGGACAACACCTTCAGCGCGATCAACCAGACCAGGACGTCGTGCACGGTGTGATGGCAGAGTGGTCAGGCCGCCGGCGCCAGCAGGGCGTCGACAAATCCTTCCGGGTCAAACGGCGCGATGTCGTCCAGGCCCTCGCCGGTCCCAATGAACAGTATGGGTACACCCAACTCCCGGCGGATGGCCAGCACGATGCCGCCGCGGGCGGTGCCGTCCAGTTTGGCCAGAAAGATGCCGGTGCAACCCACGGCATCGGTGAAAGCCTGGGCCTGGGTCAGTCCGTTGTGTCCCGTTGTTGCGTCCAGTGTCAGTAGCACCTGATGCGGGGCAGCTTCGTCCAGACCGTTGATGACCCGCCGCACCTTACGCAATTCGTCCATCAGGTTGCTGCGAGTATGCAGGCGGCCGGCAGTGTCTACGATGAGGATGTCAGCGCCGCGGGCCCGGGCGGCCTGCCAAGCGTCGTAGGCGACCGCGCCCGGGTCGGCCCCCGGCTGGTGACTGATCACGTCCACGCCAACCCGTGCCCCCAGAATCTCCAGCTGTTCCTCGGCGGCGGCGCGGAAGGTGTCGGCGGCGCCCAGCACCACTTTCTTGCCGGCCCCGGTGAAGTGGTGGGCCAGCTTGGCGATGCTGGTCGTCTTGCCCACCCCATTAACGCCGCACATCAGGATGACATAAGGCAGCGCGATGGCATCGTCGTCCAGCCAGGCATCGGCATCAGATTGCGCGGACAGCTCAGCCGACAGCAGCTGCTTCAGTCGCAAAAATGCGCTATCCCCATCGGTAGCGCGACCCGAACGCACGTCGGCGCGCAGTTCATCCAGCACCGTCATGGTCGTGGACACCCCAACGTCGGCGGAGATGAGCACCTCTTCAATCTCGTCCCAAACCGAATCGTCCAGTTCCGCAGACCGGAGCAAGCTACGGATGCGTCCGAACCAACTGTCCCGACTGCGCTTCACGCCGGCATCAGTCTGCGTCTGGTTAACCTGTTCCCGGTTGCGTTTGAATATGGAAAACATCGTAAGCCAGATTATCAGCGGGTGGGTTGCCGCGCAAGCATAGCGATGCCTTCACGCGTACCCAAATCTGTCATTGCGAGCGCAGCGTGGCAATCTCATCGCCGTAGCAATGGTCGCCGTAGCAATGATGGTTCACCGACGTGTACTCAACCTCAACGAGATTGCCGCGTCCCTCGACAAGCTCGGGATGAGCGGGCGCTCCTGGCAATGACAGTAGGGTGGTTGGTTTGGCAAAGTGGGTACGCGTGAGGCGCTTGCCGCCATTGACCGTTGCCGGTTGATGTGGTAATGTCGTCGCACAATCGAATAGAATTTCTGACGGGAGCTTGGACAAGCCAGGCTGAGAGGGTGGCCGTAACAGCCGCCGACCGAAACACCTGATCCGGATAATGCCGGCGTAGGGATACGAACCGCCACTCCTTACCGCCCCGTTCAGAAGACTTGGCGGTTTTTGTTTGTCGAGCGTCGTTGGAAGGCGGCACAAAAAGGAGGGGCCATTATGCTGGATACCACTTTTGGCATTGCGACCGTATTGGTAGTCTGCGCCGTATTCCTGATCCTGGGCGTCATCTACATCGGACGCCGCCGCCAGAGCGTTGAAGACTACACCGTGTCGCGCAACCATGCGCCGGTTAACGTCGGCATCGCCACGCTGGTGGCCTCAATGTTTGGCACGTGGGTGTTGCTCAGCCCGGGCGAGACGGGGGCCAACTTCGGCATCGTGTCGCTGGTGGGCTATGCGCTGGGCATGGCCGGCATCCCGGTGATGTTTATGTTTGTCGGCCCCCGGATCCGGCAATTGATGCCCAACGGCCACTCCATCACCGAGTACGTAAAACATCGGTTTGGCACCGTGCCATTTGTCGCCATCACCGTGGTCATCATCTTCGTCATCGGCATATTTATTACCGCCGAAATGACAGCCATTACCGCCGCAGTTCACATCCTGACCGGTTCGCCAGCGTGGGCAACTGCCGTGGCAGTGGGTGTAGTCGTGGTCGCTTACACCGCATACGGCGGCCTGCGGGTGTCAATCTACACTGACCGTATCCAGTTCTGGGTGCTCATCCCCCTGTTGCTACTAATCGTCATCGTCGCGGCGGTATTGGTCGGCCGGCAGGGTGTTTGGGCGACGGCCGAAGTAGCCGGACTGCTGTCGGTCAGCAATTCGGGCAGCTATTTCTTTGGCATCGTGCTGATTATCGGCATCGTGGCGTCCAACGCCTTTCATCCCGGAATGTGGCAACGGGTGTACACCGTGGAAAGCCAGCAGGCGCTGAATCGCAGTTTGTGGGGAGCCGCCGCCATCGCCATCCCCATAACTTTCCTGTTGGGTATGGCGGGAATCGCCGCGGTCGGCAACGGCTCGGTGGCCCCCTTCCAATATCCCCAGGTGGCCGCCGCCCTCTTTGCCCTGGCGTCGGATGTGTTCCCGCTGTGGATGCACTTCCTGCTGCTGGTGTGCGCCCTGATGCTGGCGATGAGCACGCTGGACACCCTGATGAACGGACTGGCCAGTGGCCTCGCCGCAGACCTGGCCGGCATTGGTGTGCAGCGCAGCACACTTATGACGCTGGCCCGGGGTGTTACCGTCGTGTTGGCGATACCGGCGATAATCGTAGCGTCCCAGGGGTTCAGCGTCTTGTACGTGTTCTTGATCGCCGACCTGCTGGGCGCGGCCATCGCGGTGCCCATGCTCATCGGCCTCTATTCCAGTCGGATGCCAGGTTGGGCGGTGTTGTTGGCCGGTGGAGTGGGCATCGTTATCGGCGCATTGTTCTACCCCAAACCCGACCTGATTTCGCCGTGGGCAATCACCGCGCCTACCGGAGGGCAGATGTTCTGGGCCTTTGCCTCGGCGTTGGTAGTCTCGTCCGCAATTTGCGCGGTGGTGGTTCTGCTGCGGCGGATAGCGTCCCCCCAGCAGCAGTACAACTTCTCCACGCTGCGTTCGGACGTGCAGTTGATCGACGAGCCAGCCACCGGGGACGATTAGGAGGGTGAGCAAGTAAGAGGGTCAGCAAGCGCCGGGGCGGGTTCGGAACCCGCACCGGCGCTCACATTGCTTGGTTGCCGTTGCCTACTTGAAGATTGCCAGGCACTTCGTCGAGTTGAAGATGTAGGTTTCGTACCAATCTACAATCTCTGCCCGGTAGCCCAGCTGGTCCATGGCGCCGGCCAGGCACATCCAGTTCAGCAATTCCTGCTGGCCGGCGTCCTCGACCTGTTCAGTCGAGATGCGACTCCAAGCTTGGTAATCGCCGGACTTCAACTCCTCGAACCGGGCGCGATCCGACTCGATGTCGGGCCAGAGCCAGTGGTGCTTTTCCGTCAGGAACGCGTGCGACCAGGACGACGATGCAATCAGCGCCACCCGCCAGGGCGACTCCTGCAATGCCGCGGCAGCCGCGGCTCCCACTTGCAGGCAGCGCTTGGGGGACGGGCCGGGCGGATCCGGTTCCGGTGAGTATTCAGTAGTCCCGCCCTTGTTGCGGATTACCCGGCTGCCGTAGCAGTTCACCAAGAACGGCACCACGGGATAATCGAACCCCTTGCGGTCGTAGTCCAGGTAAAGCAGGGTGTTCAGGATGGCGTGGCCCAGCCCAGGCTCGTGCAGCGGCTGGTAGGCGTAGGCCATATCGACGCCCCGGTCGATCATGCCCGAAACCAGCGCCCGGGCGCCGGCCTTGTGGCCCGCATAGTTGAAGGCGGTATCGGGTGTTTCGCCCCACACGTTGCGGCGCGGGGAACCGTCCCCGTTGGCAAAGGGCTGGCAGTTGAATTCGTCATAGGCCAGCACACAGAACGGCGGAATGATGTCCTCGCGGAAATTCTCGTACTGATCGTCACCCCAAATGACGGCAAAATCGGGGTTGAACGCGTCCAGTTCTGCACGAATACGGCGGAAACCGGCCACCATGCGTTCCCGCAGGCGCACTGCCGAGGCGTATCCTTCGTCTTCGCCAAACTCAATTCGCATGGGTTCGGGCCAATTGCTGGGGTTTTTCAACTCGGCCGGCACCCGGTCGTTGGTTCTAAGCGTGCGCTTCAGGGACGATTCACCGTCCTCGTCAGGTCTAGGTTCTGTTGACATTTCACCGTAGCCAGATGAGAGCGGCGGTGAAGTGCAGGAAGCCCAGGTATCTGGTGTCCAGCTTCTCAAACCGGGAGAAGATCCGGCGATAGTGCTTGATCTTGTTGATGAAGCATTCCACCAGATGACGCTCCCGGTACAGATGCCGGTCATAGTCGGCGGGTGCCTTGCGGTTCGAGCGGGGCGGAATGACCGGCATCATACCCAGTTCCAGGATGTGCTGGCGAAACTCCTGGGCATCGTACCCTTTGTCGGCCAGTACGTGCTCGCCAGCATAACCGGCGATCAACTCCTCCGCCTGGGTGATGTCGTGCTGTTGCCCCCCGGTCAGTATGAATCGCAAGGGGTTGCCCAAGCCGTCTACGCTCACGTGAATCTTGGTGCTGAACCCGCCGCGGCTCCGGCCCAGGGCCTGGGCCGCCTGGCCACCCTTTTTGGGGGAGCTCCCGCCGCGCAAGGGTGCGCCCGGACCACCGTGCTGTCGATGATCAGGTATTCCAGATCCGCGTCGTCGCAGAAATGTTGATGCATTTGGGCCCAGACGCCTTGGTCAGTCCAACGGGCGAATCGTTTATAGACGCTGTTCCAGTTCCCGTATTCGGCTGGCAGCAGTCGCCATTGGGCCCCAGAGCGGTTAATCCATAAGACGGCCTCGACAAAACGCCGGCAATCCGCTTCCTGGCCAACGTACACGCCAGTGCAACCACGCAAGAAATCGAGCATCCTGGCCCACTGTTCTGGTGATAATCTGATGTTTGACATACAGCCATTATAATGAAATGTCAACAGAACCTAATCAGTGATGGCGAATGGGTCAGTCCCAGCCCTAGTAGTTCAGCCATGATGCCGCTCCTTTTCCCGGTTCAACCCTCACCCCAACCCCTCTCCCTCGGAACATCCTTGCGTAAACTGTCATTTCGAACGAAGCGCGGCAATCTCGAACCCGGAGTTACGACCGTTGCTACCGGAACGGGATTGCCACGTCGCTATCGCTCTTCGCGATGACAAAGTAATGCAAAAGTATCGTCAGGAAGGTGGGTCTTGAAGATGGGTCTTGGGGGTCGGCTACTTGAAGATTGCCAGGCATTTGTTAGAGTTGAACACATAGGTTTCTACGTAGTCCAGGATTTCCGGCTTGTAGTCCAGGGTGTCCATCGCCCCAGCCAGACACATCCAGTTCAGCAATTCCTGCTGACCGGCGTCCTCGACCTGGGCGGTGGAAATGCGGCTCCACGCCTGATAATCGCCGGCCTTCAGCTCCTCAAAGCGGGCGCGGTCCGATTCTACGTCGGGCCACAGCCAATGATTCTTTTCCACCAGGAAGCCATGGGACCACGATGACGAAGCGATAATTGCCACGCGCCACGGAGAGTCCTGCAACGCCTGAGCGGCGGCGGCGCCCACTTCCAGGCAACGCTTGGGCGAGGGCCCGGGCGGATCGGGGTCGGGTGAGTATTCGACGCTGCCACCCTTGTTGCGGATGACGCGGCTGCCATAGCAGTTCACCAGGAACGGCACCACCGGATAGTCAAAACCCTTGCGGTCGTAGTCCAGGTAGAGCAGGGTGTTCAGGAAGGCATGGCCCAGTCCAGGCTCGTGCAGCGGCTGATAGGCGTAGGCCATGTCGATGCCCCGGTCAATCATCCCGGAGACCAGCGCCCGGGCGCCGTTCTTGTGGCCTTGATAGTCGAAGGTTGCGTCCGCTGCCTCTCCCCACACGTTGCGGCGGGGCGAACCGTCCCGGTTGGTGAACGGCGTGCAGTGGAAGTCGTCATAGGCCAGGACGCAGAACGGAGGGATGATGTCCTCGCGGAAGTTCTCATACTGGTCGTCGCCCCAAATGACGACAAAATCGGGATTGAATGCGTCCAGCTCCTCGCGGATGCGGCGGAAACCGGCCACCAGCCGGGCGCGATGTTCCAGGGACGATGCGTAACCCTCGTCCTCGCCGTATTCGATTCGCATCGGTTCCGGCCAGTTGGTGGGAATTTTCATTTCAGCGGGGATGTTGTCGTTGTTGCGCAGCGACCGCTTGAGCGGGATCAGCTTGTCTTCGTCAGGTGCAATCAGCGGTGGATAGTGGGTGAGGCCCAGGCCCAGAATTTCTGCCATATCTTCACCTTCCATGCGTGGCGTTTCGGCGTTGACACTTCGGTAGCGGGATAGTTGGCGCCATTTTGCGTGGCCTGCGGTTGACTGTCAACTGCCGTGACTGGAGCGGTATTACGGCCATGACAAAAGCGTAGTATGATACCAAACTAGCATATGAGGAGAAGGGTTTAGTGGCTTTGGACAAGGACCTACTGGGTCTTATTGTAAATCTTACCGATCAGCATTGGTCACAACACGTAAAGGACCGAGGATTTTCCGAGTTGATCAATGGCAAAGAACCCGGGCATCGAATGGCCGATTACGTAGACGATAGGACTTGTTCACTGCTAAAAGTCAATCTGGATACCCGTTATGAAGGCGACACCAAAGGCTCCCCTAGGAAGCGGTCCATGGGAGACATCTGGATTAGTTCGCAAGGAATATTTAATCCTATCAACGTGAAATCTGGCTTGCAAGCACAGAACGGACAACCCAACGTTGTTTCTATGCAAAAACTGCTGGACTACCTATTCAACGGGTGGATAGATTCTTATCATTTGCTCATCATCAAATTTGCTATATCGGATGATATTACTCACAAATCATATCTCATTGATTTACTGGATTGGACTGATTACATAACGTATGACGCCGGTCCTGGGCAAATTATGCTTAAAGAGAGAGATTTCTATGACGCTTTCGATTCAGGTCGTATTCCAAGAATGCGGCCTGTTAAAGAAAAGGTAGAAAGCCTTTTCCAATTGTTTGAGAACCAACTGAGAGCATTGATTGTGAACAGGCAGGATCGTATCAATCGTCAACGCAGTATGTTCCAGGAATTTCTGCGCAATGATTTTGTTGTTAACCAATCGAATATGAGGTTTATCCCGTGAGGCAGCGAAAACATCAACGAGATCACAAGCGCCAGACCGGTCAGTATATGACTCCGGAGTGGCTTGCGCGAGCGATAGTCGAGAATCTTCCATTGGACGACTGCCGCCGTATCTTGGAACCATCATGCGGTGATGGTGCGTTTCTTTCCGCCATCGCTGACCGCTTCATCAATGAGGACGGTGTGATGCTCCGCGAAACCACTACGAATACCGAACTGCTCGGTATTGAGATTGAGCCATGGCTGGCGGAGCAGTCTCGCACCTTGGTAAGTCGCAAAGCAGGGCAATCTGGCGGGCGTTTACATACGGAAGTGCGCACGGCAGATTTCTTTCGTGATTATATGGATGTTACGAGGTTGCAGCGAGAAAGATTCGACTTGATCATAGGGAATCCACCTTTCGGCGGAACGTTGGATGGTTCAATTGAAGATGTCCTTGACAAAACTCTAGGCAAGCGTTTAGGCAAAAAAATTAAGAAAGAGACATACGCGTTTTTCATTGTTGCATGTCTAGATCTGCTACGACCAGGCGGCCAGTTGGTATTTGTGTGCAGCAACACATTACTGACAATTCCTACAATGACTGGACTTCGTAATTTCCTTATGGAACATGGCGAGGTAAATCTTTATGACATTCATAAATTTTCCGATGAAACGACGTATCCAATGCTTATTTTAGATTTCAGGAAGGGAGGACAACGTGGTCAAGTAACGCGAAATTCCGTGTCAATGAGTACCGATGCCATCCGTTCTACCCCAAATCTCTCTTGGGGTATCACAGACGATTTGGCAAGGCTTTTCCGTGGCCCGCTTTTAGGCGATTACTTCATCGCATCAAGTGGTATGACAACCGGCAAGAATGAGTTTTTTGTTCGTAAAATCGTAGAATCTCATCACATTATAGAACCATATCGTTTCGAATTTTATGATGCTCCTATTACTGTAGACTACGAGTTAGAAAGAGCTCGGTTGGGAAAATTATTTGCTAAACGCTGCCAGCGTTTAGCAAAAGCTGAAAATCGAGGTGAAACCGAGCGCAGAGTCAAGATAGTACAACGAGATATACCAGTGGTTCTACAATTGCCAGATAGTAATTATCATCCTTATAATACAGCTAATAACTGTCTGGTGTTTTCAAATCCAACTCATTATATTTTTTGGAAAGATTGCGGCGACGCTGTTCTTACATACAAGAAGACTGGGAACTGGTACTTGCGTGGTGTCGGTGGGCAGCCATATTTCGGTAAGGAAGGCTTAACATGGCCGCTTGTTGCAGCCAAATTTATCGCCCGCTACTTGCCTGCCGGATATATTCTAGATAGTGGCGCGCCCTGTGCATTTCTGCGAGAGGGTATCCATCGGAGAGAGCTCTTTTTCATAATCGGCTGGTTACTATCTCCCCTTGCTAACCATATATTGAAGAAGGTTATCAATCATACCAGAAATATCCAAAGCAAAGATTTTGAGCGTATGCCATATCCTTGGTGGGTGAGCGTTCACAACCGAACTACTATCGTTGAGTCGATAAAGGCTATGATTATTAGTGCCAGAGAAGGTAAACACTGGTCATGGAATGATGATGAAGTCGTGCGACTTGGTGAGCTGTTTGAATTGCAAAGCCAGGATAATAGCGATTCCTTCCCCACCCTATCCCCGCCTACATTTTCAGAACAGTCTGAACTCCAGCCTAATTTGCTTAGCTTCTAACTCTAGCCTGAACATTTGATAAAATCCCCGTCACCGCAGTTGCACGACCGTTACGCCACCGGCGCTGCCACCTTCGCCCGGTTCCGCAGACGCAACCAGTGGGTGTCCCGTCAGAAATTCCCGCACGGCTCGACGCAGCGCGCCGGTGCCCCTGCCGTGGACAATCTTGAGGGAGGTCATACCTTCCAGCGCGGCATCGTCCAGCAGCGAGTCGATGACCGTCAGCGCCTCATCCACGCGGTAACCGTGCAGGTTCACCTCCGGGCTCAGGGTGCGCTTGTTGGCGGGTCGGCGGTAAACCACGCCGGCGCGCTCGGCGCTGGGATGCACCCGGTCGGCCAGACGATCCAACTGGTAAACGGGGATGCGGGCGCGCATACTTCCGATCACCACTTCCACTTCCTGGTGCTGGTTGGGAATGGAAACGATTTCCACGGGTCGCGCCACGCCGCGGATATACACCCGGTCGCCGGCTTTCAATTCCTGGTACCAGGGTGGCCGTTCCACCGGTATCGGTTCCCAATCCGCGGAGGCGACCTCGCGCTGGGTTCGGGCGAGGCGTTGGCGTTCCTCGCGCAAGCTTGTTTCGGCGCTCTCCTCGACCTGCTGGCGATGGAGCGAGCGTTCCGCCTGCCGAATCCGGTTGACCACGCCTCCGATTTGCTGGGTCAATTCCCGGCGCGCTTCTTCCACCAGTTCCGCCTTGGTCTCCTCCACCGTTTCCAGGCGTTCCGCCGCTTCCTGCTCCCGCTGGCGCGCCGCGGCCAGGGTTTGCTCAACCTGCTGGCGTAACTCCGACACCGTAACCCGCTCTTCCTGCAGTTCCTGCAACAGGCGGTCGGTTTCGAGGTGCTCCGGCAGCAGGTGCGTTTGCGCCCCGGCAATCACCGACTCCGGCAGGCCCAACCGCGCCGCAATGGTCAGCGCGTAGCTGCGCCCCGGGACGCCGTGGGTCAGCTGATAGGTGGGTTCCAGCGTGCGGGGGTCCAAATCGACGCTGGCGTTGACCATGCCGGCCTGGTCCTGGGCCAGCCGCGCCACATTGCGGTGGTGCGTGGTCGCCACCACCATTATGTTGCGGTCGCGAAACTCCGAGAGCAACGCAGCGGCCAACGCTGAACCTTCCTCCGGGTCGGTGGACGAACCCAGTTCGTCGATGAGGATCAGGGAGCGCGCCGTGGCCGTATCCATAATCTGCCGCAAGTTCCTGATGTGGCTGCTGAACGTGGACAGCGATTCGATGATGCTCTGCTGGTCGCCAATGTCGGCATAGATGCCATCCAGCAGCGGTATATCGGCATCGTCGGCAGGAACCTGCAGCCCGGCCAGCGCCATCATTGCCAGCAAACCCACGGTTTTCAGGGCTACGGTCTTGCCGCCGGCGTTGGGGCCGGTGATGAGCAGAACGCTCTGGCCGGGCCTGATATTGATGGTAGTCGGAATAATCTCCCCGGTGAGCAAGGGATGCCGGGCGCCGGTGAGCCTAAACTGACGGGGTTCGTCGAGGCCAGCCACGTGGGGAGGAACCGCCCGCAGCGCTGCTCCGTAGCGGCCTTTGGCAGCGGCCAGATCCAGCCGGCCGAGCAGGTGCAGCGCGAGCGTAATCTCTGCGGCGTAACGGCCCACCAGGGACGACAACTGACGCAGCACCCGTTCTTCTTCGCGTCGCTCCGCCAGCCGGGTTTCCCGCCAGCGGTTGCCCAGGTCGATGGCCGGCATGGGTTCGATGAACACGGTGGCGCCGCTGTCGGACACGTCGTGGATGATTCCGGGCGCCTGCCCCTTGAAATCGGTCTTGATGAGCAGCACCATACGCCCGTTGCGCTCGGTAACGATGTTCTCCTGTGTAACGCCCGAACGCTGGTAGCGTCGCAGCGAACGTTGCATCACATCGTTCAGGGCCGCATAGGCGGAGCGGGAATCTCGCCGCAATCGCGCCAGCTCCGGCGACGCATCATCCAGCACCTCACCGGATGGCCCGATGGCCCGGTTCACGGCGCTTTCCAAATCCGGCAGGTCGGGGAAATTCTCCGCGGTAGCTGCCAACAGGGGCAGGTCTTCCCGGTTGCCCAGGGCGTTGCGGTTCCACCGGGCCGCCGCCGCCAACGCTCCGAAGTGGCGCAGTTCTTCGCCACGCAGCACTCCACCCAACAACGCCCGCTGAACGGCCGGGCGCAGGTCCTCGGACGGTCCCAGTTCCAGTGCGCCGGTGGTGTCCAGCAGTCGGCGCGCTTCGGCGGTTTCCTGTTGCCGCATCGCCACATCGCGCTCGTCGGCCGTGGGCGCTAACTCGCCGGCGGATTCTGCGCCAATCACGGTACGCGTGGTCGCCGCCAGCTGCTGCCTGATTTGGTCGAATTCCAGCAGCCCCAAGGCGCGCTGGAATCCGTAATCGGGTGGAATTGACTGTGTGTCCGCCATCGCCATAGGCGAAATTATAACATCGGCCGGCACAGCGCCCCGGTATTACAGCCCAAGTTCGCTGTGCGAGCCGAGACGTTCCAATTCAAGATATTCGGTGTCCGGCTTGCGATAAATCAGCACTAGATCAGGTCGAATATGGCAATCTCGATAACTACTCCAACGCCCGGACAAGGCATGGTCTTGGTATCGTTCCGGAAGGATTTCGTCGTTAGCCAGCAAATTCACGACTTGCAGGAGCTCGGCATCCAATGTTGGTCGGTGTTGGCTTCTCTTTTCCCTCTTGTAGTCGCGCCTGAATGAGCGGGTGCGTCTAATCCTCTTCATCGCTATTCAAGTCGGCCATCAATTCAGCGACACTGTTGAAAGTGACCAACTCGCCGCGCTCGGCTTCCTCCAGCGCCGCTATCGTCTTCGGCCCAGGGATAAAGCAGGCAAAAGGTAACTCGCCCGCATCGGCGATGTGCCTCATCATCAAGTGCAATGCCTCGGAAATGGTCAGGCAATGGCGGTCCAATACCGCGACAACTTCATCCCAAGTCTGACGGTCAATATCTGCGCTTGCGCTGATTTTGAGGGCGCTCATAATCAGGAGCCTCCAGGCCAATTGAAAACGTGTAGTGCGATCACAATATACTCTACATCATCCTTCCCACCGCAACGGATAAACCCGGCACTCGTACAGCATGGCGCCCACCTCGTCCAGAGCGGCGCGTTTGGGCTCGCGAACGTCCAGCATCCGGGCCAGGGTGATGGGAGCCAGCCGTTGCAACAGGTTGGATTCCCTGATGAATCCTTCGATGGTGCTGGCTTCGCCGCCCAGCGCAACGTAATCGAATTGATCCGAGTACGAACGCCATTGCTCGGTCAGCACCTGCGACGCCTTGACGTACAGGCGGTGAATCTGATGCTCCCGCACCCGCTGAAAACGACGTTGCGAAGTGCCGCCGGCGTGGTGTTTGCCTTTCACATAGCGGGTGTCAGTTTTGGACACCAGCAGCTCGCGCCCGCGATACACTGCGATGGCATATCGACCCAATCGCAGCAGCGCCACGCCCACCGTGTACTCGGCGGCCAGCAACGCCCGCAGTGGCGCGTCGTCGATCCTATCTGACACCAGATTAGCGTTCAGCGGCAGCCCGGGGAGAATCGCCAGCCCGACGTTGCCGACCCGGAACGCGGCGATCCCGGTCTCCGAACGCAAGACGCGGCTGCCGGCATTTTCCAGCGTCTGTATCCACGCCAGTCCCTCCGGTTCTTTAGCCAGGGCAGTTATGGCGGCGCTCTGGTCGTCGGCAGGCAGGTAGACGGTGTAGGCCGGTGCGGAGGTTTCAGCCGCGGATTGCAGCCGGTTCAGGGCGCGGCAGACCGCTTCGGCGGAAACGGTTTGGCCGGCACGGTAACGCTGATCAATGCTGTCTCCCGGCGTGGTCATACCACATCATAACCGATGGTGATGGACGATACCCTTCTCGCGCGCCCGCTGTGTCATTGCGAGCGCAGCGTGGCAATCTTGTCGCCGTAGCAACGGTGGTTCGCCGACGTGTGTTCAGCATCATCGAGATTGCCACGTCGTTACACTCCTCGCAATGACAAATTAACGTCGGCATTAACGTGGGCACGCATGAGACTGGGTTCGCCTTCCGGCCTTCGCTGGTATAACGCGACTGCCGGCGCAACTCCGCCAATGTGCCATAATGTTTCGCGAAATGACCGCAAAACGAACTTTCAGGTGCTGACGATGGTTTCACACGAAATGCCCGACGACCCGAATGCCGGTGGCCTCACCGCTACCCAGAGGCAAGACCGCGCCCTGCGGCGTTTGGATGATGGCCACGCGGCATTCCGGGATGCGTTGTCCGGTCTGGACGAAGCGGATGCCTTCCTCGGTTCGCGCTGGTCGGTTTGGGAGGTGATGCAGCACCTGCTGACTGAGAACTTCGTGCAGGCGCTGGAAGAGATTGCGTCAGGGGAACGCGAAATGCTGCCGGCGTTCGACGGCCGGGCCAACCGAATCGCCGCCGACATTGCCCGCCTGGAATCCAACTACCAGCGATTTCGCGCCTTGATTACCGGGCTGTCTGAGAGTCAGCTGAACCTGCCGGCCACACCTCCCAACCCGGAAAACGATTTCCCCGGATTGTCGCTGCTGGACCTCATCGAGAGGGTGTCCGGGCACGAAGGCAACCACGCCCGCCAGGTGGTGGAAACCCGGAAATTCGTCGATGCCTTTAGCTCCGCTGAACGCGCCATCACCGTGGCCGGCCTGGGCGCCGGCAACACGGCCGGGGTTCCAATGCAGACCCGAGAGTTGTTGGCCAACGCCGACTACGTGGTCGGTTCCGATCAGGCTCTGGCGACGGCACGACGCTGGATACGAGGCGTGGAACTCCGGCTACGCTCCGACAACCGTAGTGAGCTGGTCAACCGGCTGGTGCGCGACGCTCGCGCCGGCCTCTGGTCAATGGTTGTTACGCTGGGTGACCCGGCTGAATCAGCGCCAAACCTGCTGCATCGCCTGCGGCAGGACGTGAGCGTCGTATCCCTCGTGTCCGCTCCCGGATACTACCGCGCTGCGCTGAACGAAACTGGCATCTCGCCGTTGCAGGCAGTATGCACGTCCGCTGAACACGTCCACGATGGGGTTGCGCCGGCCCGCCTCCCGGAGCGGGCCACGGTCGTGTTGGGCGCCGATGGCGTCGGGACGTGGTGCGACATTGCCACCGCGCTGCTGCAATCCGGTGCGCCGGGAGATGCTGCCGTGCAGTTGGTGACCGGCCTGGCCGACCGGCCGTCGGTTACCGCGTCAACGCTGATCGAAGCGGCGAGCACTGCGGTCGGCAAGTGTCCAGCCGCGATTGATTCTGCCCTGATTCTGCCAGGGTAGCGAGCGAAATGGTAAAGACCCTGGCGGAACGACGGGTTTAGTGGCCGCTGCCGTGTCGGTGTGATAGATTGCCAGCGAGTTTGCCGGCGCCGGTACAGCCGGCGCCACGCATAGACAGACGACCCGATAGTCGGCTACACAGCGCCTATCGAACGCAAAATTGCAAAACAATAATGGAGGACGCCTGATGGCTGAGCGGATTGGATTTGTTGGGCTGGGAATCATGGGGAAGCCCATGGCCCGCAATTTGATGGCGGCTGGGTATGAACTCACCGTATATGACATTGTCGGCGAGCCGGTGGAGGAGTTGGCAACCGAGGGCGCTACGGCGGCGTCATCGCCGCGGGAGGCCACGGTCAACAACGTTAGAACCATCACCATGCTGCCCGACTCGGCGGATTCGGAGCGGGCCATCCTCGGGCCCGACGGTGTGCTGGAAGGCGCGTCGCCCGGGTCGGTGATTATCGACATGAGCAGCATTGCCCCCTCAATGTCGCAGAAGATTGGCGTCGCCTGCGCCGACAAGGGCGTGGAATTCCTGGATGCGCCCGTGAGCGGCGGAGAGCCGGGAGCCATCGGCGGCACACTGGCCATCATGGTTGGTGGCAAGCAGTCGGTGTTCGACGACTGCGAACCTCTGCTGCAAGTAATGGGCGGCAACGTAGTGCTGACCGGAGATGTCGGAGCGGGCAACATTACCAAATTGGCCAATCAGATTATCGTTGCCGCCAACATCGAGGCGCTGAGTGAGGCGATGGTGCTGGCTCAAAAGGCCGGCGTGGACCCGGAGCGGGTGTTCAACGCCATTCGCGGTGGGTTGGCCGGCAGCGCGGTAATGGAAGCCAAAGGCCCAATGATGTTGGATCGCAACTTCCGGGCCGGGTTCCGCATCCGGTTGCACCAGAAAGATTTGCGCAACGTGCTGCAAACTGCCGGTGAGCTAAACGTGCCGCTGCCGGTAACGGCGCTGGTTCAGCAAATGCTCGGCTCGCTGATGAACGACGGCGAGCACGACGCCGACCACTCCGCCATCCTGCACTTCATCGAGCAGATGGCCGGCGTGGAAGTAAAGCGGGGCAGCTGATCACCCTCACCCCTAGATCGGGTCTGGGGCAAGCTCTGGCCCTCTCCCGTCAAGGGAGAGGGGATCATTAATCCGGAAAGCGGCCCCGACTCCATTCCAGCGCGGCCCGCAGCCCGCTCTCAGCCCGGATCCGGCTGAATTCAGCCTGTTCGGGCGTCTCGGCGGTGTCGAACTGGGTCATCAGTTCCAAGTTGTGGTGCAGCGCGGAAACGAAACCGGCAGACTCCAGCGCCCGGTTGATGGACAACTTGGTGGTCTTGATGCCGATGGCCGAAATGCCGCGCATCTTCTGGGCGACTCGTTCGCATTCCACCATCAACTGATCATGAGGCACCACGCGGTTGACCATGCCGATGCGGGCGGCTTCGTGCGCGTCGATGATGTCCCCGGTAAGCATCATCTCTTTGGCCATCGCAAGATTGACCGAGTAGGGAGTCATCAGGAACGGCGCGCCGTAGCCGAGGCGTATTTCCGGCTCACCCAGCATGGCACGGTCAGAGGCAATTTTCACATCGCAAACCTGCACCAATTCGCAGGCGCCGCCCAGAGCGTAGCCGTTAACGGCCGCTATAACCGGCTTGCTCAGGTTCCACACCATGAGGAACGTGTCGATGCTGGCTTTGAGGCGCGAACGCCGCCCGTCCACGGACAGCCGTTCACCGGTGGCGCTCTCGGCGGCTTCCGATTCGATGTCGAAGCCGGCCGAGAACGCCCGCCCGGCGCCAGTAAGGATAACCACCCGCACGTCGGGGTTGGCCTCGATTCCTTCCAGGGCCTCACGAAACTCGGCCATCAGCGTTTGGCTGAGGGCGTTGAGCTTCTCCGGACGATTGAGCGTGAGGTATCCGATTCCATCCCGCTCATCGTATAGCAGTGTCGCAAAGGCCATGCTTCTTACTCGCCGAGGTCGTACTACGGGCCGATTATTTCCACCGACTGAATTACTACCGGGGATACCGGGGATGAATCTTCTCCGCTGGGAAGTGTCTCCGCAGTGGCGATGGCGTCAATAGTTTCCAGACCGGCAATGGCCTGGCCGAAGATGGTGTAGTCGGACGATAGACCGTAGTCAGCGTGCATCAGGAAAAACTGGCTGCCATTGGTATTTGGGCCGGAATTGGCCATCGCCATAGTACCCCGAGTATATGGCCGGCTAACCGGTTCATCAGCAAACTGATAGCCCGGCCCTCCGGCGCCCGTTCCAGTGGGGTCTCCGCCCTGGATCATAAAGCCGTCGATAACGCGGTGAAATATCACGTTGTCATAGAAGCCTTCCCGAGCCAGGAACACGAAGTTGTTGACGGTTCTGGGAGCTTCCTGGGCTAGTAATTCCACGGTGATAGGACCCGCAGACGTGTTGATGACGGCAGTATAGGGGGCGGCAGAGTCGATGACTTGCGTTGGCGGCACGCTCCACTGCTTTAGGGACCGACCGCCGGACACCTGCACTTGGGGCGTGGAGGCCATGGCGCCGCTGTCAGCGGTGGTGGTTGGCTGAGACGGATTCGAGACCGTGCCGGACCCCGGTTGACCGGCGCCGGCAACGGTTGGCTGGACTTCGACAGCCGGGGATTCGGTGGGTTCCGCTGGCCCGAATGGGGAGTTTTCCAGAAAAGTGCAGGCAGTCAACGCCAACGCGGCAACGCCAACGAGGAGCATTATGGTCAGGATTTTTACAGGCATGGTCATCTTTATCAATCGTCTACAACGGTTTAGTAAGGTCGGGTAATTTTGGCGACTTCTTTCAGCGCTTCCAGGCTGAATTGCCCTGATTGGCACAGGCCGATGGTTTGCTGTTCGTAGTCGGCAATGGTGCGAACCATATCAGGTATACGGTCGGCAAGGTCGAAGGGGATGTTGGTGACGCCGTGCTTGTCCCCGTGCAGCAGGTCGCCGGTGTGGACGGTCAACCCGCCGACTTCCACCGGTATTCCCAGGTCCACCATGTGGACATAGGCGTGGGAGACGGACACTTCTTTGGCGAAAAACTGGAAGCCCAGTTCGCGAACCTCGTCCAGGTCGCGCACGGTGCCGTCCGTGGCCACCGCCAGCGCGCCCAGCGCCTTGTGAATATTGGATTGCACCTCGCCCCAATATGCTCCCAATGGCGGGTTGTCAATGTCGTGCAGGACGATGAAGCGCGGCTCCGGCACGGACACAATCAGGTCCCACCAATCTTCACGGGGCACGCTGTGGCCTTCGGGTCGGTTGGCGGATATTACCCCGGTTACGGCGTAACCCACCACCGGCGCGAATTCCTGGAACACGGCCTTGATTTCCGGGAGCATGAAGCCGGCATTTTTGGGCCGGTAATCAAACCCTTCAATGGCGTTGCAGATGCTGGGGGAGTCAATTTGCGACAACGCTTTCAGGGTGGCGTCGCTCACGGTTTGATACACGGCCGGGCCTCCTCGATAGGCTAACAGATGCGATGCCGGCTTCCTGCCGGCATTGCCTCAAGAGTACCATATTGCAGATTGCGCCGAAAGAAGAGCTGCGCCGCCGCCGCACCCGTAATCTTACCGGGGGGCGTCGTATTCATCGTCATCGTAATAATCATCGGTGTAATAATCATCGTCACGGAAGCGGTCATCACGGCGATGAATCCGTCCCCAAATCCATTTGAGGGTAACCACCACCACCGCCAGCAGAACCAGCCCGCCGATTATCCAAGTGTCCAGGTAGGCGAAGAACGACAGGTCGCCAGAGCCGTCCTGGTTTTGCAAGGCAATGGATAATTGAACAGGTACAGGCATCGCTACAAATTCGCAGGGCTCATGCAGTTGGCGCCGCGACGGGGCACTGTATCATTTTCCGGCGCCGGCCGGAAACGCCCTGGGGTCCGGCGTGATTCGCTATTGGGGACGCAGTATTGCTGTTTCAATATCTGATTGTGGCGATTACCGCCGCATCACCGATTGGGGAGGAGCTGGTATCGATCCCGGTTGGCGTTGGGCTGGGGTTAAATGTGGCAATGGTGGCGGTGGTGTCGTTCGTGTTCAACCTGCTGCCGGCGGTGTTGATTTCCGGGCTGTTCTGGCGAGCGGAGCGGGGCACGCGGGTGGTCAGGATGCTGTTGCGGTTGCGGCCATTGGCGTTGAGAGCTGTTTTACTATGGATACTGAGACGCCGCAGCCGTCGGTTGGGTCAGGCGCTGGACCGTTGGGGCATCTGGGGCGTTCTGGCAGCGACTCCGTGGGCAGGTGTTTACGCAACCACGCTGACGCTGGAGGCGTTGGGGATGCGCCGGAGACGCCTGTTGGCAGCGGTGGCGGCAAGCCTGGCCATACACGCGGCAGCCGTCGCGTTGATTTCGGCAGGGATATTCAGGCTGTTGTGGAGCTAGGTCAATCACCGGCCGGCATCGTTGCATCCCGTCGATACGAAGGCACTCCACATCACAATGTTTCTTAATCCGGTCGGTGAAAATCCCCCAATCTCGCACTCCTGCGAAAGTGTCATTATTTGCTCAATGTATAAAAATAACACCAAAATCTAGCAGGCGATTCCTGGCGTAGGTCGGTCGTGGATGGAGTGGGTGCGAATACCCGGTGGCAGGGAGTCGACGCTGAAGTGAGTGGTATTTATGGAGCGGACGGTCAATTCATTTTTGCAGCATCTGGTCGTGGAGCGAGGCTTTGCCCAGAACACGCTGGATGCGTACAGCAACGACCTGAACCAGTTCCGGGCATTCGTCAAGGACAATCTGGATGCTCCCGCCGAGCAGGAAACCTGGCAGATGGTGGACATCAACCTGCTGAATTCCTACATCAGCGACCTGCGGGACAACCGCGGCTATCGGGAGACTACCACTGCCCGCAAGGTGGCGGCAGTCCGGTCGTTTTTCGGGTATCTGATCCGGAACGGACTGATTACCGACGACCCTACCGAGAACCTGGGCTCGCCACGCGTGGGCCGCTCGGTGCCCAAGTTCATCACCGAGGACGAAGTGAAGCAATTGCTGGGCACCGCCGCCGATACCGGCACGCCGGAGGGCCGCCGGGACGCCAGCATCCTGGAACTCCTCTACGCCACCGGATTGCGCGTCAGCGAGATGGTGGGCCTCAACGTGCAGGACATTGACTTTGAAGAGGGATTCATCCGCACCTGGGGCAAGGGCGCCAAAGAGCGCATTGTCTACGTGTACCCGGAGGCCCTGACCCACCTCCGCGAGTACATTGGCGGGGCCAGGGTTGAACTGCTGAGCAGCAAACGCGGCGAAACCGCCCTTTACGTCAACCAGCGCGGCGAACGATTGACCCGCCAGTGGGTGTGGAGCATTCTGAAGACCAGCGCCAAGAAGGCGGGCATCGACACCAAGATTACGCCCCACACGCTGCGCCACAGCTTTGCCACTCACCTGCTGCAAAACGGGGCCTCGCTGCGCCACGTTCAGGAATTGCTGGGACATTCCAGCATCTCCACCACGCAGGTCTACACGCACCTCACCGATTCCCACGTGCGCGAAGAATACGAACGCAGCCACCCCCGAGCCTGACCGCCGGTTGGCGAAAATCCTGCCCCAAATGCCGCTTGACAGGCAATCGCTCTGGCGCTATTCTAACAAAGATTTCTTCCCCGCCTGCTGGAAATGGCATGAGCCATTCTCCCTGGGCGGGTGTTTTTGTTGATGCGTACCATAGTTTTCATAGATGGCCAAAACCTGTATCACTTAGTTAAATCAGCCTGGCTTGCCAACCCCGCAGACAAGACGTCGCCTTATGCTTGGCCTAGCTACGATGTTGAGAAATTGGCTAATGCCTTGGTCGCCAGAGAACCGGGCCGTGCCCTTGCTCAAATCCGTTTTTATACTGGCGTCCATGACCCTTCTTACAATCGATACTGGCACGACTTTTGGTCGAACAAGCTTAGATACTTGAGTGGCAGAGGGATTTATACTTACCGGGGCCGGGTGAACTCTGGCGGGCAGGAGAAGGGCGTAGATGTCAGCTTGGCTATCGACTTGGTGGAAGCGACCCACCAACGTAGCTATGAAGTCGCCATCATCGTGAGCCAGGATTGGGACTTTGGCGCAGCGGTTAGCTTGTCCAAACGCATCGCGGCGGCTCAGAACCGCCTGCTTACTTTCGAATCCGCCTTCCCAGTTGGCCCGGGAAGGTCTTCAGGTCGTGGGATTCCCGGAACATCTTGGGTTCACATCGACCAAACGACTTATGATGCCTGTCGCGACTATCGTAACTATCGTCCGCCGCGGCCATAAATACCTCTCCCGATCCAGCTAACTATTGACATAAAATCGTCGGCGCTGCTGAGTCAACCGCGCCCGCGTTTGCTGGTATTATGGATGCACAACCACGCGTTTCGCGCCGTGGCCGTCAACTGGGATAATCAACACGCGCGCCGAGCATAATTTGGACCCGAGCAGCCGGCGCCCGGAGGGTGACCATGCCGAGCAAAGGCAAACGGATCGCAGCTCGTCAAAATAGCCTGCGCCGCCGACGTGGCGGAGCCAGCCGCACCGCCGCACCGTCCCGCGAGGCCGTCGCCGTACCTGCCGGAGCGTCTACCGACACTTCCGGAGCTTTGGCTACCGCAACTGCGCCATCGAATGGCGCAACAGCGGCTGCCCAGGCTGTGCCGGCCGGAACCTCCACCCGCGCGGCCCCGCAACCCAGAGGCCGTCGTTTCGACCGTCCGGCGGCGTACAACCACGTCGGTTCTGAACTGATCCGCATCGGCATCTATTCCGGTGTTCTGGTTGTAGCTTTGGTTGCCGTATCGTTCGTAATCTAGTCTCGGCAGCCGGGATTCCCACCGATGACCCGCCATGAATTTGACCATCGCGTGTTGGTGGCGCCCGAACGACCCGGCGTTTACCTGATGAAGAATGCCGGCGGCGCGGTAATCTATGTTGGCAAAGCAGCGGTGTTGCGCAATCGATTGCGTTCCTATTTCGGCTCGCCGTCCGGCCTTGACCGCAAAACCCGGCGTATGGTGAGCGAACTCGCCGACTTCGAGTATATCGTTACCGACACCGAGGCTGAGGCGCTGATCCTCGAAAACACCCTGATCAAGCGCCACCGCCCTCATTTCAACATCCGGCTGAAAGACGACAAGACGTACCCTTATCTCAAGGTGGACCTGGCCGATGATTTTCCCCGGGTGTACATCACCCGGGGCGTACACAAAGATGGCGCGCGTTATTTCGGGCCTTTCGCCAGCGCGGGCAGCGTCCGGCAGTCAATGGACCTGGTCAAGAAGCTGTTTCCGTATCGCTCTTGCACCAAGAAGATTACGGGCACCGACCCGCGGCCTTGCCTTGAATACTACATAAATCGTTGTGTTGGTCCCTGCGCCGGGTTGGCTGACCGGGACGAATACGCCGCAGTGGTCAAGCAGGTTATCCTGTTTTTGGAAGGGAATACGGAGCAGGTTACCCGCCAGTTGTGGGGCAAGATGGAGGAAGCCGCGGGTCAGCTGGAATTCGAACGCGCCGCCGCCCTGCGCGACCAGGTTGCCGCTATCACCAAATTTGAAGAAGAACGCACCGTCAAAGTGGACTCTGGCCGCCAGACCGACCTGGATGTCATCGCGATCTCGGTGGCCGCCAGCGAGACGTGGGTGGAAGTGTTTTTCGTGCGTCGCGGCAAGCTCATCGGGCGCGACCACTTCTTTATGGACGGGCCTCAGGACGACGAACCCAGCGCCATCATTGCCCAATTCGTGCAGCAATTCTACGCCACAGCTCTCGAAGTGCCGCCGACGATTCTGGTGCAGCATGAACCGCCGAAGGAAGACGCTCCGCTATTGCTGGGGTTTTTGCGAGACCAGAGGGGCGGAGCGGTGCGGTTGATCCGGCCCCAGCGCGGCGAAAACCGAAAACTCCTGCAAGTGGTAGCCGACAACGCCACCGAGGGTTTGGCTCAGCATCGTGCCAAGTGGCTGAACCGTTCCGACGCCATCCAGGGCGCCCTGGCCGAGCTGGAGGAAGAACTCAGCTTGCCAGCCCTGCCGCGGCGGATGGAATGCTACGACATATCCCATATACAGGGCAGCAACCTAGTGGGTAGCATGGTGGTGTTCGACGACGGTAAACCCTTCACCCGCGACTACCGCCGGTTCAAAATCAAGGCCGTTGAGGGCATTGATGATTACGCCAGCATGAAAGAGATGCTGACCCGCCGGTTCAAGCGTTTGAGCCAGGCGATGAGCAAACCCGATCCCGACGGAAAGGTTGACACTTGGGGTGTAATGCCGGATCTGGTGATTATCGACGGCGGCAAGGGGCATCTATCGGCGGCCCGCGAGGTTATGCTGCACCTGGGCCTGGAACAGATTCCGCTGTGCTCGCTGGCCAAGGAGAATGAGGAGATTTTCGTCCCGCACACCCTTGAGCCAATCATGCTGCCCCGTAACTCCCAGTCGCTGTATCTGATGCAGCGCATCCGCGACGAAGCCCACCGGTTCGCGATCAGCTTCCACCGGAACCTTCGGTCGAAGAGCAGTTTGAAATCGTCAATTGATATGGTTACGGGAATTGGCCCGAAACGCAAGCGAATGCTGCTCCGCCAGTTCGGGTCGGTGCAGGGCATCAAAGAGGCCAGCGTTGATGAAATAGCCGCCGTGCCGGGCCTGACCCGTTCACTGGCGGTCAGGCTGAAACAAACCATTTAGGCTGACCCGGCGGGGTCGGTCGCAATGGGAGGACTGATGACACTCCAGGCCGACCCCGAACCCCCCGCGGCGTCGCTGGCTGTTGCACTGCACCGGTGCGACGACCCGGCCGGGGATAATCCAGGCCGAAGAGATGATGCACGTCGCCGAGGAGGAAGCCACCGAGGATATGCTGCGCATTGCATCGGCGCCCGGTGAGCGGATATTCGGGTCGCTGGGGTTGTCCATCAGGAACCGGCTGCCCTGGCTAATCCTGAATCTGGGTACTGTGCTGGTGGCCGCCGCCACGGTGAGCCTGTTCGAGTCCACCATTGCGGCAATCGCAATGCTGGCGATTTTTCTGCCCGTGGTGGCCGGTCAGGGCGGCATCGCCGGCACGCAAACCGTCACCCTGGTTGTCAGAGGTCTGGCCGTCGGTGAAGTGCCGCAGCATGGCGGAATGCGGCTGTTGGGAAAGGAATTGTTATTGGGGTTTGTCCACGGTCTGGTGCTGGCCGTAATCGTCGGAGCGTGGGTTACCGCTGGAAAGGTAGCATCAGCCTCGCGCTTGCGCTGGCGATTGCAATGGTAGGCAACTTGCTGATCGCGGCGTTGACCGGAGCTGGCGTTCCGCTCATGCTGCGTAAGATGGGCGTTGACCCGGCAGTGTCGGCGGCGGTTTTTGTGACCACGTTTACCGACGTGTTCGGGTTCCTGATTTTCCTGGGTACGGCTGCGCTGCTCATCGCTTGGCTGGGCTGAATCGTCGCCGCTGGCGTGGGGCAATCGAACAAACGCCGAACCTGGATTCCTTGCCAACGGCAACCGCCGTACATTACTATCACTCCGGAATAGCCAGTTGAGAGGGTGGGATGGAGACGTCGGGAGTAATAAAGCTAGCCATCACTTTGCCAAACGGCGCCCAGGTCTCGATTGAAACCGAGGATCGGGAACTGGCGCGTGAGTTGCTGTACTCGGTGTTGCCTCAGTTGAATGGCGCCGGCGGTGGTGCGGCGTCGGCCATCTATGCCGCCAATACCGAAGTGCCTTCGTACTCCAACGGCAATGGCGCCGACCACGGCTCAAAGTACGCCACGCCTGCCGAACCACAAAGTCCTGCGGAGTTATTGGCGGCTGCGACCGGAGGGGAGGTTACCAACCCGGAAAGCAACGGGCATTCCCCGCCCGCTGAATTGCCGCCGTCATACGCGCGCGATGTAGCGCCGGCGGCGGCGACAATGCAGGACGCACCGGCGCCAACGGTCGACGCAACTTCGGGCAACGTTTCGGTTAACGAGCTGGTCCGGGTTACCGAACCGACCACACCGGAGGAACGTGAATACGTTGCCTTTTGTCAGAACGTCAGCCCGCTGGGCGATATGCGGCGGGTGGTGGTGGCAGCAGAGGCCGCCGACCGTTTCCTGGCGGTGAAGAGCGTGGACCCTGATGAGTTGTCGCAGCTATTTTCGCTGGCCGGCTGGCCGCTACCCCACAGCTTTGTGCAGACGCTGCGCAACGCAGCGCGCACCAAGTTCCGTTGGCTGGAACGCATCCCCGGTCAATCGGGCCACTATCGGGTAACCAACATGGGCCGCAGCATCGTACTGGGCGACAATAAATCGTCCTTACCCGCCCAACCCGTCGCGGAGCCGCCCGCCCCGCCTCCCCACGGCGGCGATTTTAACTAGCGGCCGAAACCGGGATAGGCTCGCTGGCGGCCTCTGCGAAGCAGTGTGCTTCGTTTAGATTGAGGTCAGGCGGGCTGCGTCAGCACCGCATTTGGTGGTGGCCGGGCCAGCGTAGTACAATCCCCGAGTGCCCTGCGGAGTTACTGCGGTGGTTACATAACATTTATGACGGTGAGGAGAGCACACCATGAAAATGTACATTTGCGGCGAATGGGTTGACCGCGATGACAAGATGCCGGTCGTCAATCCCTTTGACCAATCTGTAATCGATACGGTTCCCCGGGGCAGCGCCGCCGATGTGGGGGCAGCCATCACCAGCGCCGCCCGTGGCGCACAGGTGATGGGCAAGCTGCCGGCCCATCGTCGCTACACCATCCTGAAGCGCGCCGCCGACCTGATGGCCGAGCGAGCCGACGACCTGGCCGAAACCATAACCCGCGAGGAAGGCAAGGTTATCGCAGAGGGACGCGCCGAAGTGCAGCGTGCCATCCAGACCATCACGCTCTCCGCCGAGGAATCCAAGCGCCTGCACGGCGAGACCGTACCCCTGGACGCCGCGCCTGGCGTAGTCAGCCAGTTTGGATTCACCATCCGAGTACCGGTGGGTGTCGTGGCCGCCATTGCTCCGTTCAACTTTCCGCTGAACCTGGTTTGCCACAAGGTGGGACCGGCCCTGGCGGGGGGGAACGCGGTCATCCTGAAGCCGGCCGGAGACACGCCGCTATCGGCCCTCAAACTCACCGAGATTCTCCTCGAAGCGGGCCTGCCGGAAGAGGCTATCCAAACGGTGACCGGCTCCGGCGGGGAGATTGGCGATGCCATCACCGGCGACCCGCGCGTCCGCAAGATTACCTTCACCGGCAGCATGGAAGTCGGCGACCGCATCTGCCGCAACGCCGGCATCAAGAAGGTAACGATGGAGCTGGGTTCCAACAGCCCGCTGATCATCATGTCCGACGCCGACATTGAAAAGGTGGCGGCGGCGACCGTGGCCAGCGGCTTCTCCAACGCCGGTCAGGTGTGCATCTCCACGCAACGGGTGTTCGCGGCGCGGGCCATATACGCCGACTTGCTGGACGCTCTGGTGAAGCCCACGCAGGAATTCAACGCCGGCAATCCGTTCGACGAAGACGTCAAGATGGGGCCGATGATCCGCCAGAACGACGCCGAACGTGTCGAAAGCTGGATTGCGGAGGCCGTCGGTCAGGGAGCCCGCGTTATCGCCGGCGGCGAGCGCGAGGGCACGCTGCATACTGCCACCGTGATCGCCGACGCGCGCGCCGAAATGTTGATTTCCCGTGAGGAACTGTTCGGGCCGGCAATAGCGGTCAGCGCTTTTGAGGACATTGATGACGCTATTGCAAAGGCCAACGACAGTCGGTTCGGCCTGTCGGCGGGAATCTTCACCCAGAATGTAGATTGGGCGATGCGGTTCGCTCAGGAAGTGCATTCCGGCAACCTGCACATCAATGCCTCGCCCCAGTGGCGGGCCGATGTCATGCCCTATGGCGGCTTGAAAGACAGCGGTATGGGCAAGGAAGGTCCGGGCTACGCCATTGAAGAGATGACCGAACTCAAAATGGTGGTGTTCCACATGGGCGGGTAAGATACGCTCGTCGCATTTCCCGATAGGGGCGACGCATACGTCGCCCCCACGCTTTGACAGACGCATGGAGTCTCAAAATGACCAGCAGGCCGCATGGCATAGATGGCTGGGGATTCCCAGACCAGGAGTATGTACCCACGCCACGGTTGATGACGGAGCCGCCGACCAGCGCGCTGGTGGTTACCCCGCACCCTGACGATGCCGAGGGCGGTTGCGGCGCGACGATGGCCAAGTGGATAGCCGAGGCGGGTACCCACGTGGTGGTGCTGATGTCTACCAACGGGAACAAGGGCACCGGCGACCGCGAAATGACGCCCGAACGGCTGGCCGCGACCCGGGAAGTAGAGCAGCAGAACGCCTCGAAGTTGCTGGGAGTAGCCGAAGTGGTGTTCCTGCGGTATGGCGATGGTGAGCTGGAGGATACGGTCAAGTACCGTGGCGAAGTGGTGCGGGAGATTCGACGGCACAAACCTGAGATTGTGTTCTGCATCGACCCGTATCGTGTAACGTCCCACACGCACCGGGACCACCGCAGAAGCGGTCAGGTGGCGCTGGACGCCGCGTTTTCATACGCCTGGAGCTACCTGGATTTTCCCGAACAGATTGCGGACGAGGGACTGGAACCGCACCGGGTGCGGGAAGCCCTGCTGTGGGGTTCGGAGCGGCCCGACACGTTCATTGAGGTTACCGAGGAGCACATCCGCCTGAAGGCCGAGTCTCTGAGCGCGCACGTATCGCAGATGGGCGCGCGTACTCCGGCACACCGGTTGGAGCGTTTCGCTGAAGGTAGCCGGAACCAGGGCCAGCGCTGCGGCGTGGAGTTCGCCGAAGGTTTCCGGCGGATCGAGTTCAACTTGGGCAGTGAGGAGTGGTGGCTGCTGAACCGCTAAAGCGCGGTTCGGCGCCAACCGTCCCTGGCGTATAATGGGCTGGACGAGAGATCGCCATGACCACCATCAACACGACAGATGATCTGCTACGCGCACTGGCCGAAAACCCAGAGTGGAAAGAGGCGGTGCGGCGCGCGATCCTTACCGAAGAGCTAATCAGCCTGCCCGCACGGTTCGACCAGTTTGTGACCGAGCAACGCCAGTTCAACGACGAGCAGGGCCAGTTCAACGACCGGATTGACCGGTTTGTAGACGAGCAGGGCCAGTTCAACGACCGGATTGACCGGTTTGTAGACGAGCAGGGCCAGTTCAACGACCGGATGGACCGGTTTGTGACCGAGCAACGCCAGTTCAACGACCGCATTGACCGGTTTGTAGACGAGCAGGGCCAGTTCAACGACCGGATAGAGCAATTTGTAGACGAGCAGGGGCAGTTCAACGAGAGGATGGAGCAATTTGTCGTCCGAACCGACCGAAGATTTGTCACTTTGGCTGATGACATCTCCAGGATGAGAGGATCCTACGCTCGGGCAGAAGCAGCCCGCTACGCTGACGCCATCGTGGATGAGATAGGCTTTCAGAAAGTACGTACCCTTGATCCCAGTGAACTCGTTCGAATGACCCGAACCGCCGATACCTCCGGCATTACCAGGGGAGACTTGCGTAGTTTCCACATCGCGGATTTGGTCATTGAAGCCAACGACGACAAGGGTGATGTTCACTACATTGCCATCGAAGTATCATTCACCGCCGACCATCGCGACACCGACCGCGCTATCCGCAACGCCCGTCTGCTGACCCGCTTCACCGGCCACCCGGCCCATGCTGCGATTGGCAGTGTACGCAACGATCGCGAAATTCAGGACGTCATCGACCGCAGACAAGTATATTGGTACGAGCTGGAGGAGCGCGACCCAGAATCGGAATAACCTGGCAGCGGCGTTAGTCTAGCGCTCAGGCGTTCTGGTCAACCGTACCGTGCCGGGGAAATTCCGCACCATCCTTGCCGAAACGTACACCGTAAGCCCGCATCATCGACTGACTGTTGCTGCGGGCGATGGCGCGGAATACGTTGGCCATGATGCCGCTATTCTGACGAATCGTTTGGCCGGGTGCGGTTACGGTCTCCTGTGGAGTTGGGTCAAGTAAACCCCACTGCGGCGGCATCATTTCTGTGAGCACAACCCCCGTCGGGGCCATGATGTAGTGGTAATGCGCGGCGGCCAGAAACCAGGGGTTGTGGAACTTGTTGGACACTGTAGTCAACCGTTCGCGCAACCGTTCCAGCTCGTCGGTGAGGCGGGTTTGGTCCGATTCGGCCACACGATACGCCGGCACGTCGCGCCACCGGTCACCGGCATGGCAGCGGGCGAACTCAGCCGCCTGAGCCAGGGTTTGCTCGGCCAGCGTGATGCGTCGGGTCAGCGACCCCATCCGCTGCCGCAGCCGTTCGATGTCGGCATCGGTGTTGTTGTCGCGGGCGAAATCGGAGCGGCTGGATTTGACCTCAACCGCGTAGACCACGTTGTTCCGTCCGACGGCCACCACATCTGCTATGGGACCCCACGGGCCATGCAGGCGCACCTCAAATCCGATGGTGCGGCAGTGGGCGACGTTGTGCAGCCATTCCCAGGCAGCCCACTTGAGGCGGTAGGTTAGCTCCGATTCGCTGGCAAGTTTGAATCGGGTGGCGTCCAGCATAGTATATGGGCCGGGATTGTTCCCACACACCGTGATTTCACCCTCACCCCAACCCTCTCCCATCAAGGGAGAATGGGATTGCCGGGTTCGTGCGATAGCGGGTGTTGCGAGCTAGTGGAACGTTACAGTTCCTGGAGTTCACCGACGATGCGGCGCAGTTGGGCGTGTTCCGCGTCGTTGGTGGTCTGAATTGAGAAGTGCATTTCGTCAACCAACCCGCCGTACCGTTCCTGGAACATTCCGGGTATCTCGTCGTACTCGCCGATAATGGCGAAGGCATCCAGCATCTCATCCGGCACCAGAGCGCCCATCTCTTCCCACTTGCCTTCCAGAGACAGCCGGTGCAATTGGCGGCCGATGTCTTCGAAGCCGTGACACTCCAGCACCGGGAAATAAGTGCGGGTGGAGGAGTAAAAAGCGATCCGACGGCGCGTTTCGGCGTCCATTGCTTTGATGGCGGCCTGATTGGGGCCGGTTACGATGAACCCGCCGCCAACTACGGACACGTCCGCCGGGTCGCGCCCCGCCCGTCGCGCGCCCTCGGCAATGTTGGGCTTGACTATCTGGCGCACGTACTCGGGGGAGGTGAGACTGTGCAGCATCAGACCGTCGCTGCATTCGCCGGCGACCAGACAGTTGTAGCCGTTAACCGCAGCGGTGAACACCTCCGGATGGGCATATTCGCTGGGCCCGGGGCTGAAAAACGGCGTCATCAAGGAGAATTGGTAGAAATCGCCGGCGTATTCCAGGTTGCTGCCGGTGTCCCAGCAATTCCAGATTGCCTGCAACGACTGCACATATTCACGCAGCCGCGGGCCAGGCGAACCACCCCATCGGGTGGCGAACCGCCGCTCGATGTGCCCCTTAACCTGGGTGCCCAGACCGAGCCGGAACCGTCCATCGCTGGCGTCTTGCAGATCACGGGCGGTATAGGCCAGTACCATTGGGGAGCGCGGGAAGGCGATGGCCACGTGGGTCTCCAGCGTAACGCGGCTGGTGGTCGTAGCGGCCACCGCCAACGGCAGGAACGGATCGTGGGCGGTTTCGTTGGTGGCAATACCGTCGTAACCCATCGACTCGGCCCAGGCAGCCTCGGCGCCTACGGCGTTCAGGTCTCGGGATTTGAGGGAATAGACGACTCTCATCGATGTATCTCCTTGTTGTAATGATAGGGGAGACTCAGTCTACGCCGGCACCAGCCCGGGCTTTAGTCCAAGCGTTTCACGAAACTCCGGGTCAATATCGTCCCAATGCTCAATAAGCAGGTCAACCAATTGATGCCCATTGATAAGGCCAATGCGAGCAAAATTGGGGTCAGACGCCACATCCCACGCGTCTTTTTGATAGTCCGCCGTGGTGATAAAGGCCCCCTGCCCACCGTAAGGGATGGCGGCTCGCAACTGTCGTACCGTGTTGGCGTTGATTCTGGTCCCTTGAGAGTAGCGCTTGGCCTGTACAAAAAGCTTGACGGTTGCCAGATTGGACACATTCAGTTCCCCGGTCACATCCACGCCCCCGTCTCCGGACTTGCCAACCACTGCGGAACCTTCAAACCCTAGTGCGGTGAGCAAGTGTCCCACCAACATCTCAAACTCTGTGGCATCCAGATTTAAAATCTGTTCAAGCACCACTTGATAAGTGTCTGGTCGCGGCAGCTTCGGCTGTCCAGCCGTAGGCAGAACCGCATCACTTTGTCCGATGGCCGCCAGAAACTCCTCGCGCTGTGAGACAGCAAATATCGTCAAGGAACCTCTCAATGTGAATTGAAGGGGCATGGAAAACTCCTCTCTGTTCAGAGGATGCTTTGCCCAATCAACTTGGCAACGGTGCGGGAATGGGCAGCTGTCTTGTGGTGTTTGCTCGTAGTATGGACTGGAAATCACGCGACCATATCGCAGCAAGGCGCTGTTTACAGTTGGAGTGATTATGTAATCGCCGGTTTCGATTTCCAGCAGAAACCGGGCAATTTGCCCTACTTGCTGCCCTACGACAAATTTGCTTGTATCTTCCGGGTAAGCCTCTTTGTACAGTGGGTAGAGTTCTTCCTTTTCATTAATATTAGTTAGATCCTCATCTGGTATCCAGCCAATCCCAGCAAATCCGCCAGCCACAAATTGGTCAGTGTACTTACCGAACTCCGCGCGAACGCACCAAACGTGGGTCATATTGTCGGCTCCTTTGTGATTGTCCTGCGGCACAGTGCCAAGTCTCGCCCTGGCCAAGTCACTGAACACGTCCAGCTGCGACCTGTCCTCGGCGTCAGCCAAAGTAGTAACCGCTTCGGCCATAAACTCGGCGTAGTCGCTGCAGTCTTCCCGATTCGGGATGGCAATCTCCCATAGTTTGCCACCCTGGTCCTTGCTGTGGATGGTAGCCCATTCCCCCCAACGGCGGACGTCACCCCATCCTTGCGATTCCAGATACGCCCGCAAGTTCGCAGTGGTCAGGGATTCCAGCGCTTCCTTGTCACGGATTTGCACCCTCATAATGCTTCACCCCCCTGCCGCTTTATCCATCAAATCGGTCAATTGAGAACTGCTGAAAACGTTTGCCGTCGGAATGCGCACCGTCACGTTATCGGTGTTTGGTACTTCTTGCCAACCCACCAGCGGGAGCCAGTACCCGCAGTAGCGCAAGCAAAGTTCGTCACGGGTCTGCGTCAACCATTGTGTTTCGTCGTCCGGCAACAGAACAACTATCAGGATGAACGGACGCCCGGCGTTGCGCAGGTTTTCATAATCCCGTATCGGCAACGGAAAATGCAGATGCTCGCCGTCACTCCCCACAATATCCCGCGACGTGGCCTTGGCCTGGAATCCGATAATTTCCTCTATCGTAGTCCTTTTCAAAATCCCGTCCACACTCCCGCTATCCACCTTCGGCTCAAGCACCGTGCAATCGGCATAGGTCGCCACCGCGTTGATGTACGCCAGCGAAAACCGCTCCTTTTGCGTGTTCAAGTCCACTATCCTGCCTTTGTCTTTGCCTCCTCCACCTCTGCATAAAGGCGGTCGGTTTTGGCGGCCATTACGAAGTCGTTGCGATGCAGGTTGCGTATTTTGTGTGTCCACCAGGTAACCGTTACGCGGCCCCATTCGGTGGTGAGCCGTGGGTGGTGTCCTTCGGACTCGGCCAGCTCGCCCAGGGCGTTGGTGAACTGCAACGCGTTCACGAAATTGCTGAACTTGAACTGCCGGTCCAGCTTCGGGATGCCGGATTCGTCAACCATGTCCCAATCGTCGATTGACGGATGCAACTCTGCGATTTCCGCGTCGGTGACGTGGGGAGAATCGCGGCGGCAGGCGGTGCATCTTTCGCTATACAATTCGGCCATTTTGCGTCTCCTGGAGATTGCCGGTCGTGGACATTGCCTTGTGCCGCCATTTTAGCACAGCGCCTGTGTCGGCCAGGGTTGGGAATGTCACAACGGCGGCGGTTGAGGGTTGCTGTTGGCTGGGGTATAGTTTGTGCTAACCAATCTCAACGGCTGCGGAGGTCAACATGATTTACGGCGCGATCAGCAATTCCTGGCGCAACCAACTCGATGAATCCAGTTTGGGTGACCTGGTCGCGCAGGCGCAAGCCAATGGGGCTCGCCATATCGAACTGCGTCAAACCTGCTTGGCCAGCGCCGAGTCCGGCGCTGGCGATGACTGGCGGCCCAACCTGACCGAGTTGGCGGAACTGGTGGTGCGCTTTCCCGATCTGTCCTTCGACCTGGCGGTAGCGTTGCCTTGCCTGACTACGGACATCGACCCCAACGGCGGGCTGTTCCAGTCGCAGTTGGAGGCGGCCCGCCTGGTGGGTGGCGACTCGCCGCACCTGCGGACGGTTGACCCGGCGGCCAGCGACATTCCCTGGGAGACCCCACCGGACTTGTCCGAGCAGGTTGACCGCATCGTTCCTCTGGTACGGGAAGCAGCCCGCCAGGGCGTCATATTCTCGATGGAAAACTCCGGGCAACCTTTGCGCTCGATGGGTTTGCTGGTGCAACAGGCCCGTTCGCAAATGACCGATGCCGAAGGCCAATATCTTGGTTTGTGCCCCGACCCGACCAACCAGCTGCGACGGCATCCCGAAAGCTCGCCACTGGATGAGTTGGTCGCATTGCCAGCGGACTACATCAAGATAGTCCACTTCAAACAGGCTCGCGACGGCGCCGCGTTGCTCAGCGTGGATGACGGCGACCTGGATTGCCGGGCCATGCTGCATATCCTGCAGGGCAAAGCCTACTCGGGCGCTGCGATAATGGAGATACCACCGTCGGACACGGTGTTCGCCAACCTGGCGGCCAGCTTCGCCTATCTGGATGGCTGACCGGACACCGCAGCCATGACAGCCCACAGCGACTACACGGTCTCCATTCACTACGACCGGAGACTATACCGCCAGGACATTGCCGGTTCCAAAGCCCACGCCGCCATGCTGGCCGGGCAGGGCATAATCTCGCAGTCCGACGCGGACCGCATCAGCGAGGGATTGTCCGCGGTGCAGGGCGAAATCGAGGCCGGCACATTCCCGTGGGATGCGTCGCTGGAAGACCTGCACATGAACATCGAGCAGCGGCTCACCGACCTCATCGGGCCGGCCGCAGGACGGCTGCACACCGGCCGCTCGCGCAACGACCAGATCGCCCTGGATATGCGCCTGTACACCCGTGAGGTTATCGCCGATACCGTTGCCGGCCTGCGGAGCGTGCAGCGGGCGCTGGTGCAGTTGGCGGAGCGCAACGCCGGCACTGTGATGCCAGGCTACACGCACTTGCAGCGCGCGCAGCCGGTCCTGTTCGCGCACCATATGCTGGCGTATTTCGAGATGCTGGAACGCGATGCCGGTCGGTTTCGGGATTGCGCGCAGCGTATGGATGTGTTGCCGTTGGGCAGCGGGGCCCTGGCCGGTGTGCCCTATCCAACTGACCGCTATGCGGTGGCCGAGGCGCTGGGGTTCTCCGAGATCAGCGCCAACAGTATGGATGCCGTAGCTGACCGGGACTTTCTGGCGGAGTACCATTCAGCGGCTGCAATCGCCATGATGCACATTTCCAGACTGGCCGAGGAAATCGTTATCTGGTCCAGCCGCGAGTTCGAGTTTGTCAGGCTGGCCGAAGAATTCACCACCGGCAGCAGTATCATGCCGCAGAAGCGCAACCCGGACTTTGCCGAGCTAGCGCGGGGCAAGACCGGTCGGGTGTACGGGCACCTGATGGGCATACTGACTGTGCTGAAAGGGTTGCCGCTGACTTATAATCGCGACCTTCAGGAAGACAAGGAAGGGTTTTTCGATACGGTGGATACGGTGTTGGCCACGCTCCGGGTGTTCGCCGATATGTTGGGCGGTATGGAGTTGAACGCCGGCCGCGTTGAGTCGCTGGCCAGCGAGAGTTATATGCTGGCGACCGACTTGGCCGACTATCTGGTGGGCAAGGGGGCGCCTTTCCGCGAGGCTCACGGAGTTATGCGTCGGTTGTGTCGATACTGCGAAGACTCCGGGCAATCCTTGTCTGAATTGCCGTTGGCAACCTATCAGGGTTTTGCCGCTCAATTTGCCGACGACGTGTACGATATTACCGCCGCCGCCTCGGTGGCCGCCCGCGACAATCCGGGTGGCACGGCTCCGGGCCGCGTGGCAGAGGGAATGGCCCGCGCGAACCGGATACTGGCAGAGGCAAGCGACTGATGACGAGCGCCGCCGCCCAGGTACAGATTGCGCCGTCGGTTTTGGCCGCCGATTTCGGACGCCTGGCGCAGCAGGTGCGGGACGCTGAAGCGGCCGGAGCCGATCTAATCCACGTCGATATTATGGATGGGCGCTTCGTCCCCAACATTTCTTTCGGCGAAATCGTGGTGGATGCCATCCGCACCGCCACCGACCTGCCGTTGAATCTGCACCTGATGGTTCACGAGCCGGATCGCCTGCTGCCTGGTCTGGTCAAGACGACCACCGACCAGGTGCTGGTGCACGCCGAGGCCTGCGCCCATCTTCACCGTACTGTTGGACTCATCAAGGAACACGGCAATCAGGTGGGTGTGGCAATCAACCCCGCCACGCCCATATCAGCGGTGGAGGAAGTGCTGCCCGACCTGGACATTGTGCTGGTGATGACGGTAAACCCGGGGTTCGGAGGGCAGTCGTTCATCCCGTCGGCGTTGGGCAAATTGCGGCGGTTGTACAACCTGATACAGGACAACGGCTACGCGACCCAACTGGAAGTGGATGGCGGCGTCAAGGCCGATGCCACGGCGCGGGATTCGGTGGCGGCCGGCGCGCAGATACTGGTGGCCGGAACTGCGATCTTCAACCGGGAGCAGTCCGTTGCGGAGGCTATCGCAACCCTGCGGGAAACCGTTTCAGGTGTAGATCCGCAACCATAAGCGCCGGTTAAAAACAACGAACGGGACAATCGCCCGTCCAGTTGTAGAACTTGCGGTTAGACCGGGGAACGCTATTCGACGGCCCGCGCCCTGGCTTTCTTGCCCCGGGGCAGTTTGTACATCGTTCGCAAACAGCGGGAGCAAATCTTGACCCGCGTTGGTTTGCCGTCGATGGCCAACGTCTGCTTGTGTACGTTCGCCAACCAGCGCGTCTTGGTCCGGCGCTTGGAGTGGCTGACATTGTTGCCGGTCATGCCGGCTTTTTTACAAATTTGACATTGCATAATCTTCGTCTCGCGCGCTTCTTGTTGGGCGCATTATAGCACACCTTGCCAATCCCCTGATACGCCACCGGATACGCCGGTTGCGCCACAATCGGCCCTACGGCATAATGCCGGGGCTAACGTGAATTTGGCAGCTACGCATACTATCAGCGAGGAGGATGGCGCCATGCCGCAAGCAGGTATACCGTCGGAGCAGGAAGTGCTGGGCTGGTTCGACAGTCTGTCCAACTGGGGTCGATGGGGCGATGATGACGAACTGGGAACGCCAAACCTGATCACCCCGGAGAAAACCCGTTCGGCCCTGGCCACGGTTGAGGAAGGCTATTGCGTATCCCTGTCCCGCGACGTTACCTGGGATCCGACCATCGATGTCCCGGCGCCGCCGGTTCACTACATGGTGGAGAGCGGTGAGGGATGGGCCAGCGGCGACAAGGTGTCAACGCGGGCATCTGCCGTGGCAATGGACTACATCGGGATGATTTTCCACGGTGTGTCCGTAACTCACGTGGACAGCCTGGCGCATTTCTTCTGGAACGGCATGACGTACAACGGCAAACCGGCGCACCTGGTGTCCACCAACCTGGGCGCCACGGTCTGCTCGGTGGAACAGGCGCATCGCGGATTCATCACCCGCGGCGTGCTGGTGGACGTGCCCTTCGTGCGCGGCATCGACTGGGTGGAGCGTGGGGAGGGCGTTATGCCCGAGGACATCCTGGCTGCCGAAGAACGCTGTGGGTTCCGCATCGAATCCGGCGACGTGTTGCTGATACGAACCGGTCAACTGCACCGGCGCAACGTGGAGGGTCCGGTATCGCGGGAGGCCGGCTCCACCGCGTGTCAGGCGGCTTGTCTGCCGCTGTTCCGGGAGCGGGACATTGCCGTGCTGGGCTCGGACACGGGTAACGACGTTAGCCCGCCGCAGTACGGCGGCCAGCTCACCAATCCGGTGCATCAGGTTTCCATCACGGCAATGGGCCTGTGGATTCTCGACAATGCCAACCTGGAAGACGTGGCCCAGGAGTGCCAGCAGCGCAACCGCTGGACGTTTGCGGTCACCATCAATCCGTTGCGCCTGCACAACACCACCGGTTCGCCCGTCAATCCCGTCGCCGTATTTTAGAGGGCTTTTCCGGGCCGCCGGGCCGGGCGGTACGCCGCAGCGGTCGCAATCTATTAGCCCCTGTGGTTGTTGGGAAACTTGGTGGAATTTCAAGAATAAGCAGCAATAAGCCGTTGACATCGACCTCAGCGGTGGAGTAAGAAAGATAAACGCCGCAAGTGAGCGGCGACACGAATTGGAGGCAATTGCCAATCATGACCACCCAAATACAAATCTATTGCGTCAAATGCAAGGCGAAGACCGACTCGCGCGAGGTTCAGGGCGTGACCATGAAGAATGGGCGTCCCGCCACGCAGGGAATTTGCGTAGACTGCGGCACCAAGAAATTCCGCATCGGAGCGACGCCTACGGCATAGGGCGGTTGCCCCAATCATCCGGCGCATCTTGTTCCCAGCTCGACAAGCCGGCGTTGTCTTTCCCGCACAGCATGGGTGCTCCCGGCCAGGAGTGTCTACTGCATTACACTGACGGCCAGCAAAGGTTCCGAGGAGCGACGATGACCGTTTGGACCATAAAAGGCGGCAGTAGGGGCGAGCACGAGGAAGCTTTCCTTGAAAGAGGAATTGTGGCCATCGGCTATGACTTGCAACAGAGTATTGCCGACTTCGCAGAACGGGATGATCTGCGCAACCGTCTTGATAGCCGCACCGGAGCCGACCAGATGTGGCGCTTTTACACAGAAGTCGACGAAGGCGATATGGTGGTGGTGCCCCGCAAGGGGAGGAACAGGGAAGTAGCAGTTGGACGGATTAGCGGCCCGTATGTCTATCAGCCGGAACTGGCAGCAAGTGGCGCGCCGCATACCCGCCGTGTGGAATGGCTGGTTACGAACATACCGCGCTCGCATTTTGACCAGGACTTGCTGAATTCGCTGGGTACAATGCTGACCCTTTCGCAACCCAACGCACCCAATGCTGAAACCCGCATCAAGCAAATCGCCAACGTTTACCTGGAATTAGAAACTGCTCCGATTGACGAGCCGGGAGTTACGCATGGCGACCAGACGGCGACCGCCATAAACGACGGTTCAGTTAGTACAGACCAAGCCGAAGAAAACGACCTTGACCAGGAAATCAAGGACCGCATCGTTGCCCGTTTCCGACGGCAATACGCGGGTGCCCAGTTGGAATATCTGGTAGCCAGCATCTTGAAAGCATCCGGGTATCATGTGTTGCAGACTCGCGAAGGACCGGACGGCGGTATTGACGTCCTGGCCGGCAAGGGCGACATGGGTTTTGGAGAACCGCGCCTGTGTGTACAGGTGAAAGGGCGTACCAGCCCCGTGGACTTGCAAGAGTACAGCAGTCTGCGGGGCAACATAAACTCGTTCGGTGCCGACTACGGCCTGCTGGTCAGCCTGGGAGGATTTACCAAGCCGGTTCACGACCGCAACGAGCAGCAGTCGTTCTTTGTGATACGGTTGTGGGGGCCGGATGAACTAGCCCAAAGATTGCTGGAGAACTACGATTCCCTACCGCAAGATATTCGCGCCGATTTCCGTGCCGACATTCCACTGGAAACCGTGCGGGTACTTCGACAAATCGAGTAAGATACCTAACGGCTCAGCCACCGCAGCGCCTGCCCCTTAAACCCGCCGGTCAGCCCCACCAGATACGCCTCCCAGGCCAGCTGTTGATTGCCCATGCCCACGGTGGGATAAACGTGCATCGTTTTTATCACGTCGGAGCGGCGCAGCTTTCGGTCGATGGCGGTCGTCCATTCCTGAATAACGTCAGCAGCGCGGGGGCCGACCACAGTCGCTCCCAGCACCTTGCCGTTTTTGTGACTGACCACTTTTATGAACCCACCGCCGGCGCCCTCAATCACCGCACGGTCGATTTGCGTAAACCGGCGCGTGAAAACCTGCACTTTGTCCCCATGCCGCCGCCGCGCTTGCTCCTCGGTTTGACCCGTCTGCGCTACCTCAGGGTCGGTGAACGTGGCCCAGGGAACGTGTTCGGGTCGGGCGTGGGAGGCGCCGGGTAGCAGTGCATTGCGGACTGCCATCGCCGCCTGAAAACCGGCGTAGTGCGTGAACTGGAAACCGCCGGCGCAATCCCCGGCGGCGTAGATATTCTTGATGTTGGTACGCAGGTAGTCGTTGACGGTTACACCCCGGTCGGTGTGGGCCACGCCGGCGTTTTCCAGACCTAACCCGGCGATATTTGCCCGACGCCCGGCTGCGACCAGTAACGCATCACCGGCAATGTCGCAGCCGCCGGCCGTTACCGTCACTCGCCGCCCTCCATCAGAGTGGCGTACTGATTCGACGGCAGTCGACAATCGCAAATCGATCCCATCTGCGACCAACGCGGACGCCACCAGGTCCGCGGCCTGGGGGTCATCGTTGGGCAGGATACGGTCTAGAGCTTCTACCAGCATGACCTGCGAGCCGAGCCGTTGGCACGCCTGGGCGAGTTCGCAACCGATCGGTCCTCCGCCTATCACGATCAACCGAGCGGGCAATGACGGTTGCTCCCAAAACGACTCGTAGGTCAGGTATGGCGTGTCGTTCAGACCGGGAATTGGCGGTACGAAGGGCGATGCCCCGGTGCAAATCAGAAACTTTTTGGATCTAAACTGCTGCCCTCCGGCCACGACCGTATGACTATCCAGAAACTCGGCGCGGGCTTCAATTACGTCGATGCCTGCGGAGCGCAGCGTATTCGGCGTTTCGTCGGCGTAGATATGTTGAATAACGGCCTGTATGCGCGCCATCACCGCCGCGAAATCCACCGGTGCCTCTGCAACCGCGATGCCCAGTTGGTCGGCATTGCGGACGGCGTGCGCCAGGTTTGCGGCGTGGAGCAGGGCTTTGCTGGGCACACAGCCGGTCCACGTGCAGTCGCCGCCCAGGCGGTTGGCCTCGATCAGGGCGACCCGCTTGCCGAGGCGATTGGCGAACCGGGCCGCCGTCAGGCCCGCCGAACCGCCGCCAATAATGGTCAAGTCGTAGTGTGTTGCCACGACTGCCACGCGAAGCTACCGGGCCCCTTTGATCTGGTCGGGCAGCCAGGTTGCGAGTTCCGGGAAGGCGATAATCAACCCGATGACGACGGCCATGCAAGCCATGAAAGGCAGCACCCCGATGTACACGTCATTGATGGTTCCGACCGCCGGCGGAGGCCCGGCCACGGTGCCGGCGCCGGAAGCGACGCCCCCCTGAGCCTGGCGCGCCACATCCACACGCGCCCCCTGCAGCACATACAGGCTCAACCCCTGGGGAGGGCTAATTTGCGCGGCTTCCAGCAGGATGATCATGATGATGCCGAACCACAGCAGGTCAACGTCGGCGCCGCGCAGCACCGGAGATATGATTGGCAGCGTGGTCAGCATCATGGAATATGCCTCCATAAACGTGCCCAGCAACAGGTAAAACACCACCAGGAACAGCACCAGCTGCACGGCGCCCAACTCGAACCCGGCGACCCACTCGGCCATGGTTATGGAGATGCGCAGGTAGGCGAAAGCGAACTGCAAGGTGAACGCCGCCATCAGGATGAACATAATCATCGCCGACGAGCGGGCTGCCGAAACGCTGGCGTCCAGCGACATTGCAACGAGGAACTTGCAGTAGTCCTTGAAGCTCTGGCCGCTGAAGCGTTGGTGGGCGTTCCATTCCTGTAGCGCCTCCCGAACTTCCGGGGATACGTGGTTGCCGACACCCAGGCCGAGCATAAATCCGGCCAGGTTGCCGGCGAACAGGCGCACAAAGTTGTAGATGATGGCCAGCGCCAACGCCCCGCTGACGCCAAAACCGGCCGCCTCCGAGGGCGTGGCCCATCCGAAGTAGATACTGCCCAGCACAATGAACACCAGGGCCATCACCGGAATCATCAGCAGCGTGAACAGCAGGCGTTCTATCCAGCCTTCCCAGGTCCAGAACGCCAGTCGGGATTGCCGCGGCGCAACCGCCGGCCAGATGACCGACACAATGCCAATCATCACCATGAACACCAGCGCCAGCAGGATGCCGGGGATGAAACCCGCCAGGAACAGCCGCCCGATGGACTCTCCGACCGTCAGTCCATACAGCACCAGCAGGATGCTGGGCGGGATCAGGATGCCCAGGGTTCCGCCCGCCGCCAGGGAACCCACCACCAGGCGTTCCTCGTAGCCCTGCGCACGAAACGACGGCAACGCCACCCTGCTGACCGTGGCTGCCGTGGCGATGCTGGAGCCGGCGCAGGCGGCGAACACGGCGCACGAAGCAATGTTGGTATGCAGCAGCCCGCCGGGAATGAAGTCCACCCAACGGGACAGGGCGCGGTACATCAGGTCGGCGAACCCGCTGCGCAGGACGATCTCGCCCATCAGAATGAATAGTGGGATGGCAACGAGATTTACGTTGGTATTGGTCTCCCAGGCCCGGTTCCCCATGATGTTCCAGACCGGGTTGTCCGAGAACAAATTGAGCAGGATGAGCGCCAGCGAACCCAATGCGCCGGCTACGTACATACCCGCGAAGAACATCACGGCCATGAGGATAAAAGCGAGGGCAATCAACATTGGATCGGCGCTCGGTGCGTTTGGTTTTATGACAAGCAAATGCCCCGTCGTCACTCTCACGGCGGGACGGGGCAAAAACTACCACGCTGGGTTGGGACTGCGGCGTATCATAGCCGACCGGCGAATTGGTGTCCAGCAGGGTTGGGGTGTGGACCGGGTCTTTCGGTTTTCAAGGGTTGTCTAGGCCGAGGATGCGCAGGGATTGTCCTGGGGTCCAGCCGATGCGCCGCAAGGCCGCCGCGATGTTGCTTTCCCCGGCATGACGCAGCACGCTCAGCACGATGTTGCGCACTATCGCCATCACCTGGGGCGCGGCCCCTTTCCGTACCCTACTGGCGTCTTCCCCCAGGGTTACATCCCGCACGTAGTGCAGCCGGTTCTCAATTTCCCAATGCCCCCGTATATGTCTGAGCATCGCCTTTGGCCCCACCTTTCCGTCCAGACTGGTGATGGCGTAGCGCGACTCAGTGGCGGTCTGGCCGCGGCCCAGGGCGCGTCGCGTGATGCGGCACACCTGCCCCACATCGGGCCAGTCCAGGTAGTCGTTGAGCGCGTCGGTAGCTGACAATTCACGGATTTCCCAGCGGTCGCCGTGCCGGTTCCGGGTCCGCGCCTTCCGGTACTGTCCGCCCCGCACCGGCGCGGCGAAGGCCAGCGCGATGTCGTCGTAAAGTTCCCGCTGGTTCCGCTTCACGATGACCAGGTAGTCGCCGCCGGCGTCCCTGATCTGCTGGCAATAATCCCGCTGGCAGTACAGCGCGTCCCCGGTCACCAGATTGCCCGCCACCGGCAGCAGCGTTGCCGTCAACTCCCGGGCCGCCGTCAGCTCCCCCTGACCTGGCCCGACCCCCCTTTTGCCCCGCTACCAGGCCGACGCCATGGGCATAACCCGCCACCAGCCGCACGCCGGGCAGTTCCTCCCCATGCAGCCCGCGCAATGCTTTGCCGTCCACCGCAATGGCCACCCTTTCCCCAGTGGCGGCCAGCCACTGCCGGGTCCACTGGGCCAGCGCCGCCTCAAAGGCGTCGGTGTCCAACTGGCAGAACACGGCGTGCAACGTGCTCACCGCCGGGGTCGTGGGTCGAGTGAAGCCCAGGGCTGACACTGCGTCCGGGTCCTGTTGGCGCCCCCACTGGCAGATGGCGTAAAGGCTGCGGGCGCCGGAGAGCATGGCGCAGACGGCCAAGGTCAGGATGGCGGGCAACGGATGTCGCTTGCCCTGGGGCGAGCGTGGGTCGGGGACGGCGCCCAAGGCGGCGGGCAGGCTGCGGGCTAATTCATTGGTCTCCATGACATCACATTAGCCGCTTTTTTAGAAAACCGAAAGACCCTGGGGGGTGTGGACCGGGCAATCGTATATGAAATTACAGCCACGTCACTCCGGCGAAAGCCGGAGTCGGGAGCTTGTAATCTGCTGGATTTTCGCAGTGAATCGGCCGGCATTGGTCACTCGGCATTCCCGCGCAAGAGGGAATGCCGAGTGCAGCGGAATCTGAATGCGATAGCCCGGCGTGAGGCTTTGTAACCGTTCAGACTCGGGGGGACGCAAACGGTTGACGGTGGAAATTCCGCCGGGGCAACCACCGCCGGGGCAACCACCGCCGGGGCAACCACAAGGGTTGCCCCTACGTATGATCGTTATCAATGCGAAGTATGGCATCCGTTCAGTGGGCGGGGATTTGGGATTGTTGCGGTGGCGATTCCTTTGGTCGGGCGGTGGGTGGTGGGTGAAGGTGTCAGGCGTTTATGGTTTCGGGGCGGTGTCGGAGCACGGCCAACACTGTTTTGTGCGCAGAGCAATTTTGTCCGAGGCTTGCGTGTCCCGCGGGCAACCGGCTGATGGAGCCGGGGTAGTGCGGCACGCGGCGGTGGTGACTCCCGCTGGGTCCGTTGGGCATCACCGGTGAAAGGCGGCATAGCCCAACTAAACCAATCTGCAAATAACCGACGGGCCGTTGTCGCCCGGAAACCGTATTCGCCTTGCTATTGAGATGTAGCGTGGGCGGTTCCGGCGAGATTCGCGAGGTCTGGCCGGAGTTGCCTGACACGATTGATGATAGGGAAGGGGAATCGGAGGGCGCAAGGGGCTGGTGTCAGCGGTGGAGGACGGGTTTTGGCATGGATGTACAGGATGGACGGGATGGAGTTCGCCCTAACTTCAACTCTGAACAGTTACGAGGCTTTGGTAACTGTTCAGACTTGCGGGGATCTGCCGACTATTCGGCCTCTTGTGGAAGGGCAACCAAGCACGGAGCTTCCATAGCAATCCGTTTTCGTCCCCTCAAACGTGAACAGTTACAGGCTTTGCGCCGTCTTGCATTCAACCACAGCGTCTGATACTCTCGTTTGCCGGTATTGATGTGATGTTTGCATATTGTTACTAACCTCCCCCCCGACATAGCCTTTACGGATTGGGCATTGCGGCGGCGCTGCTGCTCCTGGCGGCGATCGTTTGGTGGCCTTCTTCTCCAGAAGTTGCGGCGCAAACCGCCCCGGTGAATGACGCCGACCGGTTGTTCGCGCAATTGAGCGTGGGTAGGTTAAGTACCTGCGGTGTATCGATGGCCGGGTACGTCCGTTGCTGGGGCGCTATCTCGACCAACCCGATCCGGAGCAATACGGACGGCTACGTGGAGGTTGCCGCGGATGTATATTTCGCCTGCGGGCGACGCAGCAACGGCGTCGTCGATTGCTGGTCATCCGGGACCAATTATATTCCAACACCGCCCACCGTCCCGGACGGCGACCGGGACGGTGAGCCGGTCACCTTTTTGACAATCAGCGCAAACCAGTCCCACGTTTGCGGCATCCAGGACGGGCAGCACGGCCAGACGGAGGGTTTACTGAAATGCTGGAAGGCGCTTGTTGCGGCGGGGGCTGAGGGCGACAAGCTGACCACGCTGCCTACGGAGTTGCAGGCTCGTACCTTCAGCGCGGTGTCAGCGGGCGCTTTTGGCACCTGCGCGTTGGCGAAGGGCGGCACGGACGACGGCACGGCGAAATGCTGGGGGCAGTCTAGCAATATAACCGTTCCGGAGGAGCTGACGAGTACGGCCTTCTCCGACATCGGCTCCACCGGCAGGGGCGGCTGCGGGATCGTGCGGGACGGAACGGAGGCGGGCCAGATCAGATGCTGGGGACCTGACTTCGCCGGTGAGATTGACGACGCGCCAACGATGGGGACGTTCAGCTCGTTGGATATGGGTACGCAACACGCCTGCGCCCTGAAAACGGACGCTACACCGGTCTGCTGGGGGAGCTCGGACTACGGAGAGACGGTCATACCGGCGGAGTTGAGCGGGGCGACTTTTTCGGAGGTCAGCGCGGGCCACTTTCACAGCTGCGGGATACTGGACGGGCAGAACGGCCAGACAGCGGGAACGGTGCAATGCTGGGGTGGGCAGAACCCCAAGACCTTAGAGTATCCAGTTACGGGTTTCGATTCGTTGGCCACCGTGCCTTACGAAGCGCGGCCCGGGCTGCCGGCCCTGTCCGCCCGCCCGAGTATGATTGACGCCGGCCGGTTCCACACCTGCGCGGTGACCGACGCCGGGGGCCTGGCCTGCTGGGGAAGTGGAGCCTACGGGCCGCCGCGCGTGGCCTCAGACATCCGCCAGATTAGTACCGGGGTAAACCACTCCTGCGCGCTAAAGACCGACGGGAAAGTCGAATGTTGGGGGAATGATAGTTACACTCAATCCAGCGGAAACGTCGAAAAAGCAAATCCGGCTCGGGTGGACGCCACGGTCGGGGCAGACTTGGCGAGCCTTACATTCGCTGCCGTTTCCGCCGGCTTCTTTCACAGCTGCGGCATCCTGGATGGCCAGAATATGCAGACGGCGGGCAGTCTGCGCTGCTGGGGCTGGAACGGGTATAAGCAGGCCGTCCTGCCGACGGAGCTGGCCGGCGCCACATTCGCCGCTATCGCTGCCGAAGGGTTCCACACCTGCGGCATTCTGGACGGACAGAATACGCAGACGGCCGGCTTGCTGCGCTGCTGGGGAAGCCCGATAAGAGATAATGAAGATTATTGGAATGTGGAACAGGCCGTGGTGCCGGCCAGCCTGGCGGCCAGCACCTTTGTCAAACTCTCCTCCGGGATCCGCCATAACTGTGGCATCCTGGACGGGCAGAATGGTCAAGCGGCCGGGACGCTGCGCTGCTGGGGCAGGAATAATGACGTGTCGTCTGAGCACGCCGCCGTGCCGGCCGACCTGGCGGACACTGCCTTCACTGATGTCTCGGTCGGGCGTTACCACACCTGCGGCGTAACCACGGTGGGGCGCCTGGCCTGCTGGTGGAACCTGACCGGCACCACATATAGCGCCGGGCAGGTCGAAGTCCCGGAGCAATACCGTTACGCCCGTTTCGCAGCCGTTGCCGCCGGCGATTACCATACCTGCGCCGTCACCGCGGAGGGCAAAGCGGCCTGCTGGGGATCGGACGCGATGCTGGACACCCCAGGCGTACAGGTGGCCAGGGCAACTGGGATCATAATCAACACCGGGCAAGCCGACCCGCTGCCGCCGGCTCCGGGGGCAGCCAGGCCAACGGTCACGCTGGCCCTGTCTGATACCGCCATCTCCGAGAGCGGGGGAACCAGCAGGGTGACGGCAACTCTCGACCGGCCTTCCGTCGGTACCACCACGATTACCGTTACTGCTTCGTCGGATGCCGCGATCCCCGGCCGCGACTTTACGCTGAACGGCGGCCCGACGCTGACCATCGCGGCGGGGGCGATCACCAGCACGGGAACGGTGACCATCACCGCTGTTGACAACACTGTGGACCAACCCAACCGAATGGTGCGGGTGTCGGGCAGAGCCATGGACGGCATATCTGACCCGTGGAACACCAACAGCGAGCTGCTGACGCTGATCGACGACGATGCGCCGCCGCCTACCAACACGCCCACGCCGCGGCCGACACTCACGCCCACGCCCACGCCCACGCCCACGCCCACGCCGACACCCACGCCCACGCCGGCCCCCACCAACACACCCACGCCGACACCCACGCCCACGCCGCAGCCGACACTCACGCCCACGCCGCAGCCGACACTCACGCCCACGCCGCAGCCGACACTCACGCCCACGCCGCAGCCGACACTCACGCCCACGCCGCGGCCGACACTCACGCCCACGCCGCGGCCGACACCCACGCCCACGCCGCGGCCGACACCCACGCCCACGCCGGATTCCGACTCAGATCCCGACCCCACGTTCACGTCCCCGCCCACGGCCACGGCTACGCCGGCCCCCACCAACACGCCCACACCGACACTCACGCCCACGGCTACGCCGGCCCCCACCAACACGCCCGCGCCGACACTCACGCCCACGCCGGACATAGTGGCGACATTGGTTGCTATGCTGGCCACCATCAACCCTCCAACTGCCGTCCCGCCCACGGCGGCAGCTACGCCTACTGCTACGCTGACACCCACGCCGCTGGCGCCAGGCCCCGCAGTGCCAACAGCCACGCCACCCGCCAGCCAGGCCCCAGCAGCGTCCAGCGGGGCTCCTGAACAGTCCTGCGACTGTCCCGCGTGGCTGGGGCTGCTCTGCAACATTCCGTGGTTGGCATCGCTAATCTGCGCCCTGCCGTGGTGGATATGGCCGCCGCTGGCGCTCCTCCCCATCATCCTGGCCTACCTCACTATCCGCCGCATCCTGAGGAACCGGGCGCGTTAACGCCAACGCAATACACCGCAGCGGAGGGTCGGGTAGCTGATGGCCGGTGGGATGAAGCCAGGGGAAGGCGCTTCGCGCTTCCCTCCGCTGCTCACGCGCCCCCACTCTGTCAAACCAACCGTCCTGCTGTCATATTCCTGCGGCGAAGGGATTGCCTCGCTACGCTGGCAATGACAAAGGGGGTACGCATAAAGGTGGGTACGCACGAGGGTTGGGGTGTGCGGTGGCAGTTGTTATAATCGGCTCAATTCGGATACCAGCATATCGGATACCAGCATAAGGGGGCTTGACTATGCCAGATGATTTGTCGGCGCTGCTTGACGAAGCAGAACTTACCCTGCTTGATGGGTCGCTTAACCGCACCGAGGGTCCGTTGTGGCACCCCGGCGGGTATCTGACCTTTGTGGACTTGGGACGGGAGCAACTGCTGAAATGGGATCCCCAGACTCGCTCAACCTCGGTGGTTCGCGAAAACACCGGGGAAGGCAACGGTTGTACCTTTGACAGGCAGGGCAACCTTTTGATGTGCGAGGGCGCCGACCACCGTTGCGTTACCAGCATGAACGCCGCTGGCGACATCACCACCATTGCCGACCGGTGGGATGGCAAGCGCTTCAACAAACCCAACGACGTTATCTGCCGTAGCGACGGAACCTTGTATTTCACCGACCCGCATCTGCGGTTCCCCGAGGAATTGCGGGAAATTCCTTTTGCCGGCATCTATCGTATTGACGCGTCTGGCAGCGTACAGCTGGCTACCGACGAATGCGAGTACGCCAACGGTTTGGCGCTTTCGCCCGATGAGTCGATTATGTACGTGGCCATCAGCCGTGCCGAAGCGGCGGATTTCGACCGCGAAGAGCAGGGCGAGTTCTGCCCCAACCGACGCATCCGCGCGTTCGACGTGGCAGCCGATGGCCGGCTCAGCGGCAATCGCATCCTGATTGAGATGGGATCGACGGAGCCGGGCGTACCCGACGGTATGAAGGTGGATACCGCCGGCCGCGTTTGGTGTACCGGTTCCGGAGGCGTTTGGATCGTAGAACCCAACGGCGAGCGGGCCGGTGTGCTCCCGACGCCCGAAGTAACCCGGAACATCTGCTTCGGCGGAGATGATATGCGCACGCTCTTCCTGACTTCAGGTCATTCTCTGTACAGCATCCGCGTGAAAACACCGGGCATCGGCGCGTTTTGATTGACGGTGTAGGACCGCCGGGTTCCTACGTGGTTTCCGGCGGTTCCGGTGCTTGGGGTGGCAACAGTTCGTCCAAGTCAATGCCCTGCTCCCTGAGCTTCGCCTGTATCGCGGCGCGTTCCTCGGCCCGGCCTTGAGCCAGAGCGGCAGCCTTCAATTCTGCCCGTTCCCGGGCACGCCGTTCCCGATTTTCCTGGTATTTATCGATGGCTTTGAGAATCAGCATTACGGTTCCTCCGCCTGCCAAAACCAGCAGGATGATGACGATAATCACCCCGCTGCCGATGTCGCCCAGCCGGCTCAGTCGGTTGGCGATGCTGTGAAAGATTTGCCGTGCCGGTGAACCTTCGGGCAGCAGGCTTTCCCCAAGCAGTATAATCAGGCTGACTATGGCTGCCGCGTACAGTGCAATCGTCGCAATCGTCGCCCATCGCTCCAACTGTCGCCAGTCCATTAGCTTATTGTAGCATTTTGGGCGATGCAGATAGCCAACCTGATAGCCGCCAAATCGGCATGGCCTCGGTAAGGTACCGCGATTTGTGGTAAAACTAACCTGTACCAAAATTGGATTACCGAACACAGTTCCAATAATGAGGAGGATTCCATGACTACCGCAACCAATATTGTGGGCGCCGGCGCCCACACCTACGAGTTTGACCGCAACTGGGCTCAGCTGCCGGATGGCATCCCCATGCCGGCCGCCGCCGTCTTCGGCGACGACGAGGATCAGATTTACTGCTTCAACCGTAATCCTGAGCACCCCATCATGGTTTTCGACCGGGAAGGTAAGTTCGTGAAGTCGTGGGGCGCCGGAATGTTCGAGTTTCCCCACGCCATCATCATCGACCAGTGGGGCTACGTCTGGCTGGTTGACCGCAATATGGGCCAGATTTTCAAGCTCACCAAAGACGGCGAGCTGGTTATGACGATTGGCGAGCAGGGCTTCCGTTCTGACACGGGCGCCAACAACGAGTCGTTCGATTCCAATTCCTGGCATACGGTGGTGCGTGGCGCGGAGCCGTTCAATATGCCGGCTGGCATTGCGCTGAACGACGCCGGCGAGATTTACATCGCCGACGGCTACGCCAACGCTCGCGTCCACAAATTCACCGCCACCGGCGAGCATATCTTCTCCTGGGGTGAGCCCGGCTCCGGCCCCGGACAGTTCAACCTGCCCCACGGCGCCTGGATCGATCAGAAAGGCCAGCTATTGATCGCCGACCGTGAAAACGACCGGGTCCAGGTGTTCAACCAGGATGGAACCCACATTACCGACTGGCCCAGCAAGCTCATTGGCCCGGCAGTGATTTGCCTGGACGATGAGGGTGTCGGATACGTGGCAGAGCACAACGGCGGGATGCTCAGCATTCTCGACCAGGAAGGCCAGCGACTCGCCCAGTGGGGCGACCTGACCCACCGCAGCTGCCACGGCGTATGGGTGGACAGCCAGAAAGACCTGTACGTGGTGGAGCCCTACGAAGGCAGCACGGGCCGCACGGTAGTGAAGTACACCCGTAAGGGGTAGGTCGAATTCCCCCCTCTACTCTAGACCGGAGAGGATTGGGGTAAGGGGACGAATCAGTTGCCGGCCCTTAAGCTCGTCTGCTAAAATATTGGTGCGCCGATGGCAAATTGTCCTTCGGCGCATCACGTGGGGCTGTAGCTCATTTGGGAGAGCGCTTCAATGGCATTGAAGAGGTAGCGGGTTCGATTCCCGCCAGCTCCACCAAGATACCCCAAATCCAAGTTAGATAACGGCGTTATGATGACGCCGTTATCACTTTAAATGTCACTATGGGATTTGCGAAGGAACGACGTCGCGTTCCCGAATGGCTAGTTGGGGACGCCGACCGCCAAACCGGGTTTACGGTTCTCAAGCGCCCGCACCCCGTCGGTGGCCGCACGTATGTCAGGTAGGCGGCCTTGTTGAGTTCGCCCTCACGCTGCCAAAACCAGCCAACAACGGTGGAAGGTCCAGCAAGAAGCGCAACGCCAAGAGGCTCCAGGCAAAATGCTCCAGGGGCGTCGAAAAGCACGCAGGAGGACAGACGTATGGCAGACCTGAATTTTGCGACTATTTCGGGCGACTACACCGTCATAAGGGAAGCGGCAGTCGAGGACTTCCGGAACAGCCTGCACGGGGATTCTCTGCGCTCCGGCGACGAAGGATACGACCGCGTCAGACGGATCTGGAACGCCATGATCGACAAACGGCCGGCCCTGATCGCCCGTTGCAGCGGAACGGCCGACGTGATCAACTCGGTCAACTTCGCCAGGGAGCACGGCCTGCTAATTTCGGTGCGTGGCGGCGGCCATAACTTCCCGGGCAACAGCGTCTGCAACGACGGGTTGATGATCGACCTTTCCCTGATGACCGGCGTTCGTGTTGATCCGGAGGCCAAAACGGTCCGGGCTCAAGGCGGGACGAAGTGGGGAGCGTTGGACCACGAGACCCAGGCCTTCGGGCTCGCCACGCCAGGAGGGACCGACCCGGACACCGGCATCGCCGGCCTTACGCTGGGCGGCGGCATCGGATGGCTGTCCGGCAGTTACGGCCTCAGTTGCGACAACCTGATTTCCGCCGATGTGGTCACCGCCGCCGGCCGGCCGCTCACTGCCAGTGCCGACGAGAACTCGGACTTGCTCTGGGCCCTCCGGGGCGGTGGAGGGAACTTCGGCGTTGTCACCTCTTTCGAGTACCGGCTGCATCCCGTCGGCCCTATGGTGCTGGCGGGCTACCTGCTGTACCGGTACGACCAGGTGAGGGAATTGTTCGCCTTGTTGAACGAATTTACCGCCAATATGCCCGACGAGATGAACATCATCACCTTTCTGACAACCCTTCCGGAGGGCGGAGGCAAGGCGTGCAGGATTCTGCTCTGTTATTACGGCCCCATCGAAGAGGGGGAGCGGATCATCCGGCCACTCCAGGAGTTCGGCCCGCCAATGTCAGACGATGTCCGGCCCATGACCTACGCCGAGGCCCAATCGCTGGCGCTGGCCCCCCAGGGACGGCAGAACTACCTGAAGTCCCATTTCATGAGTCAAGTGAGCGACGATGCGCTGGAAATCACTCTCGACTTTTTTAACCGCGTAACCTCGCCGCTCTCGAGCGTTCTGTTCCAGTATCTGGGTAACGCCGCCCGGCGTGTTCCCGCCAACAAGACCGCCTTCGGACACCGGGGCGCCCGGTGTGAATGGGCCGCCAACGCGGTCTTCCTGGACCCGGGGGAGTCGGAGGTCCACATCCGCTGGGTCCGGGATTTCGCTTCGGCATTGTCGCCCTTCTCATCGGGGGCTTACGTCAACCAGGTTGGCACCGAGGCGGAGGAAGGGGAAGCGGCGATACAGGCGGCCTTCGGGGACAACTTCCAGAGGCTGGCAGACCTGAAGCAGAAGTACGACCCGACCAACCTGTTCAGCCATAACCAGAACATCCGGCCCCGAATCTAGGCTCCCGAAGGATTGCAGTCTGGCGTATCACGAAGGGGCGAACGGGCGTTTGTAGCACGCGGCAGCAATCTTTTATATTCGTCGCCACCTTGCTCAATCCGGCGCTCAGTGCCCGGTTGATATGGCCCGACAAGTGGCCGGTGCGGTACAGGGCCGTCAAAACCTACACGGTGACAAGGCTGAGGTATCAATGCAACGTCCCTCGCCTCGCCCAAACGATACCGAAACGCACTTCGGCGCTGAGTTCGGCCAACTTGGGGGCCGATTCTAACATCGTACTCGGGGGGCGGTGGTCATGTGGTCTGCTCTTGCTGTGGGCCCCAGGTCACTCCGAATTCGGCTCTTGACACCAACGCGCCCGTCAGGGTTTCGGCGGTCTGGCCCGCCAGCCATACGCCTGGCGACGCCAGGGCATCGGGCTGGACCATGGGTATGTGGGCGGTTCCCGGCCAGTCCCCGCGCCGGTTCATCCAAGTGTCCACCCGGCCAGGATCCAGGACGTTGACCGCGATATTGTGCGGCCTGACCTCCTCTGCCAAGCTGAAGAACATCCTCTCCAAGGCCGCTTTACTCATCGAATAGCCGACCCGACCCAGCCGGTAGCCCCTGGCGGAGCCGGAGGTAACGCAGTATATGGAGCCTCCCTCTCCCTGGGATATCATGGACGGCAGTGCGTACTTGCAAAGGAGCAACGGCCCGCGCACGTTGACCGCCAGGCATTGGTCCAATAGCTCAACGTCCAGGTCCACCACCGGCGACTCACAGTCCATGCCCGCATTGGAAACGAGTACGTCAATTCGGCCGAAATGGTCCAGTGTGGCGGTCACCAGGTCTTGAATGTCCTTGGCCTGCGCCACGTCGCAACGGACTGGTATCGCCGTGCCTCCGCGGGCGGCGATTTGCGCTGCCGTATCGCGTATGTCGCCCGACCCGTACTTCTCGTACTGGGCGCTGGCCGACCTGTCTACTTCAGTACGGGATGCTACGACGACCCGCGCTCCGGCATCGCCCAGCCCCAAGCAAATGGCGCGCCCAATCCCACGGCTGCCGCCGGTCACAATCGCTACTTTGCCGTCAAGTCTCATATACCAACCGTGCCGGGGCCAAATCAGGCGGATCCAAATTTCGGCAAGCATATATGGTCGTTCAGGTCGTCGCAAGTCACCCGTGCTGCCATACCGGTCAATCGCGTCTAATTTTGGTGAGAGGCAAGATACGGGGGTCCGGTTCCCGGTAGTCTCACGTCGCCTGAGAACGGACAGTTACGGCAGCAGAGACGCGAATTGCAACCTGTTGACGGGTTTTGTAACTGTTCACGTTTGAGGGGACGGCAACGGTTTGCTTTGGACATTCCGTGCTTGGCTGCCCCTCTGCGAGAGGCCGGAAGGCCCGTAGATCCCCGCAAGTCTGAACAGTTACCGGGTTTTCTATCACATTCAAACCACCGGCGCGGGCCAATGTTGTCAGCGTTCAGAATGCAATGCGCCAATTTATATTGTAGATATTGAAGACGCGATTGCCCGGTGCAGCGGGCGAAGCGGGCGGACAAATCTTCTCCTCAGGGCATATAATCGGGACCAATCCGCTCCGTTGCCGATGGAGTGGGAAAATTGGCGCCAGTCCTGGACTCTACCGAGTTTTGAGTAGGAGGAACTTATTATGGGCATTCAGATCAAGCGCGTTGGACATGTGGGGATTCTGGTTTCCGATTTTGAACGGTCTTTCCAGTTTTACACCAAGGTGCTGGGGTGCAAGGTGACTTCCCGCCGCCGCCGGCCCGATGGGGCCGAGACGGCCTTCCTGCGGTTTGACGAGACCCACCATGATTTCGTCATCGCCACTGCTCCCGAAGGCGTGGACGTTTCCGAGAACGTTCCTGGGCGGGCCCGGCTGGTGCAGCAGGTGGCCTTTGAAGTGGAAGACCGTGACGAATTCATGAAGGCTCTGGCCCACATCCACACCCACGGCGCGGAGATCGTCAGCGGCCCGCTGACCCACGGCATCGAGGCCGGCGGGAACCTGGAAGGCAGCGGCAGCCGCTCCTTCTACTTCCTGGACCCGGACGGCAACCGGCTGGAAATCTTCTGCGACGGCATGAAGGTTCCCAACGGGGAGCAGTTCCCCAGGGCAGAGTACGCCGACGCCATCAAGGACTTCATGGCCAAGAAGGCCGCGAAATCCCCAGCCGTCGCTGCGGACTAAAATGCGTCAACCGTAACTTGGTTGAACAAAACGGCGGCGGGAAGTGTTCCCCGCCGCCTTGATTTTCACGGTCTGCGACCGAGTTACCCCTGGCGAACGAACTTGTCGACACCGGTGCCGTCGCTGAGGCCGACGTAGATGTCGCCGCGGGAGTCGACCCAGCTGCCGTGGCCGGGGCCGCGGCAGTCGAAGCGGGCCAGCACGTTTCCGGAAGTGTCCAGGACGCTGACCCGGGCTGAAGAATCGTTGACGCTGCCCTCGCTGACGTAAAGGACGCCGTCGCTGTCCACGGAGATGTCCATGGGCCGCTGGATGTCGTTCCAGATGGTCATGAACTCGCCGTCCAGGGTGAAGAGCTGCATCCGGTGATTCTCCCGGTCACAGAGGAAGATCGTGTCGTTGTGGATCAGGAGGCTGTGGGGAAGGTGGAAGTGCCCCGGCTCAGTCTTCCCTGGTTCTCCCCAGGACTGCTTGAGTTGACCGTCCCAGCTGAACCGGTGGATGCGGGCGTTGCGGTATCCGTCGGATACGTACAGGTCGCCCGAAGGGGATGGGACCAGTTCACTTGGGTAGTTAAAGGGGCCGGCGGCGCGGGGGCAAAGGTCGCCCGGGTTTTCGCAGCCGGTATCCGAATGGACGCCGTGGCGCCCCAGCATCTGGATGGGCTTGCCGTCGATGGTGTAGACCAGGCAGACGGAACTGTCCCGGTCGGTCAGGTAAACCGTGTCGTCCTCAATGTAGATGCCGTGGGCGAATGAGAATGCGCCGTTCCCCCAGCTGTCCAGCAGGTTGCCGTCCCGGTCGAAAATGAGGATGGGCGGGTCCTTGCGCTGGAAGGCGAACACCCGGTCCTGGGAATCGGTGGCTATGGCGCTGACCATAGCAAAGGTCTCGCCCGCCGGCAGCTTGGCCCAGTTTTCGACCATTTCATAGGTGTACTTGCCGCTTCCTACCGTCGTCATGCTTCTGGTCTCCTTATTGTTTGGATGGGATCTTATTGGTTGACGCTTCTATTGTAACGCCGGCAACGCTTTCTATTTCAGATGAGGTATGACCTCATCGGCAAACTGCTTGTTGGAACGTAGCGCCTTTTCATGCTCCAAGTCGGGACAGCATCACTCTTCCAGAGGTGCCACCAGATGGTTGAACTCCAGTCGCTCGTCGATCTGGTCAGCAGGTACCGCACACCCCGCTCCACCTTGGGCTTGTCCTTGGGGTGTCCTGCTACGGGCCGCATCAGCGATGGAACTCCGATGCTGTGAGTATTCGAGGAAGCCCTTGGTGAAGCGCGGCTGCAGCGGGTCAGTATCCACCGCTGCGGCCGGGCAATTGTTGATGACCAGGTAGCGGGGCGCCCCGTCGAAGCAGACCCACGCCGGCCTTCTGCTTCGGCGATGCCGGGAAGCAGGGTCAATCAGTCGTTTAGCAGGACGTAGACCGCGGCCGATGGAGTGAGGTTGTTGTGCGAATGGCCCTTGCCGGTGACGTCCTCCATCAGCCGGATATCCCCGGCTCGCAGCACCCGTTTCGCGCCGTCGCTGGCCCCGATCTCCACCTCACCGGACAGGTGGACAATCAGCCTGCGCTCGGGCAGGGGATTAAAGTCCCGGTGGCGCGACCCGTCAAACTCCTGCACCCGCACCTCGGACACATTGATCAGCGCTCCCAGCTCCGGGTGCTCCTCCAGCTTCAGGTCCTCGATGTGGCTCTCGCCGTCGGCATCCGAAAATACTCGATATATTGCCATTTTGCCCCCTGGTACATTGGTAGAATTTCGCTGCTCGTTCGCACGACTCTGACACGGCCATCATCGTCACAACGATTTCTGTTCTCGCAAACCGAACGACGTTGAGTTTCGGCGCCGTAGCCGGAGGTTCCGAAACGTGATCGCCGGTCGGGTATCGCCGAGATTATCCCACAATCCTCGCCTACGTCGCCCAGCTTTTTAATGGGCGATCCGTACTGTTCGCAACAGCCAACGCGTGATTTGGCGTGCGAACCGGTCAATGTCCCCAACACGGAAAAACTGACCGCAGCCTGGGTTCGAGCGCTTGAGATAAAGCGGCTGGAAGTCGGTCCGCAATCCTGTTGCTACCAGCGCAGGTTCGGCGCTGATCTCGTCTAATCCGGTGTGTTATGGTCGAAGGTAGAGACAGTCATGCCGCCTCCTGGCCCGCTTTACCGCCGCCAAGTATATGGCAAGCGCCCGTCAGATGGTAGGAAGAACACTTGCCAGAGGTGCCGCCAGGCTAAGGCGCAATTGCCCGGCGAGGAGCTGCGTTTTCGTCGTCCTGGGTCATCAAGAGTTGGCATGATTCATGCTGAAAACTCAAGACGAAACCAATCCTTCGGCGTACCGTCGTCGTAACAACTGACATAGCTCCAAAAAGGGACGCCGCCAATATGACCAAGGTTGCCCGCAAATCCCAGCTTGTCGGTCCCGCTTTGGCCCTGTTGGCCATTTTCTGGCTGACTGCTGCGGCCTGTTTCCCCAGGCCGCCGGCGGCCACCCCGCACGCGTCGTTGGCCACCAGCCAAGCCGGAGAGGCGGTTTCAGAACCCACAGTCGTACTCACCAAACCGCCAGCGCCGCCGACTCCCACCCTGGCGCCAACGTCGCAGCCCACCGTAGCCTCCACCACGTCCGTACCCACCATTACGCCGGCGCTACCGACTTCGACCTTCGCCTCTCCCATCGCGACACCCACCGCCGCACCGGAGACGGCGCCCACGGACGGGGAGCAGACCTCCTCCGAAAGCTCGGTCATTTTTGGCGACCTGGCCCTGCTGGAGGAACGGGCTTCCAGCTACCTGAGCGAAATGTCGGAGGACTTGGGGGTCAGTACCAGCGGCGCCGATCTGGAGCACGCGGCTGCCCAGTTCCTGGTGGGACGCCTGGAGGAATTGGGATACAGCCCCGAAGTCCAGGAATTTTCCTGGGACTCGCCCACGGCCAGCCTCGACCTTACCAGCCTTGACCTTGCCAGCCTTGGCCTTGCCAGCCTCGAACCGGGCAGCCTGGATGCCAACATCCTGACCGGTACCGTCGGCGGCCAGGCGACGGCGCCGCTGGCGCTGGTGGGCCTGGCCAAGCCGGAGGGAGATTCCCGCCGAGGGTCTGGAAGGCAAAATAGCCCTGATCGAGCGGGGCGAAATCACCTTTGGCAGCAAGGTGGCCGTAGTGCATGACGCCGGCGCCGTGGCCGCCATCATCTACAACAACGAGCGGGGCAACTTCCGGGGCACCCTGGGCGGCAGAAGCCAGATACCCGCCATTTCCCTGTCCCAGATCGACGGGCGCAAGATCAAGGAGTTTTTTGGACCAGGGCGAGCCAGTGGAGGCCACCGTTAGCGTCCAGGACAACGCCGTCCCCTTCCGCAACGTAATTGCCGAACTGCCCGGCGCCGGCGAGGGCGTCATTGTGGGCGCCCACTACGATACGGTGCCCGACTCAATAGGCGCCTCCGACAACTCCTCGGGCATGGGCGCCCTGCTGGCGATGGCGGAACGGCTGGAGGGCCGCTCCTTCCCTTTTCGCTGCGGTTTGTGGCCTTCGGTTCCGAGGAACCGGGGCTGCACGGCAGCGAGTATTACGTGGAAAGCCTTTCGCCCGCGGAACTGGAGGATACTTACCTGATGATAAACCTGGATTCGGTCGGTTCCGGCAACCGCCTGGTGGTTTCGGGTGACCGCTGGGCAGCCAGCCACGTCAAGGAGGCCGCAACCAGGAAGGCATTTCGCTGGAAGTGAGCGCCCAGGCCGAAATGGGCAGTGACCACGCCAACTTCCGCAATGCCTGGGTGCCCACCGTCTTTCCCTGGTCGAACGACCTGTCCCGCATCAACACCCCCGCCGACACCATGGAACACATCAACCAGGGTCTGCTGGGCGACGCGACCGCTCTGGCGCTGGACTTGCTGGAAAAAGTGGACACCCTGCCCGGCTACGGGAATTAGCTCCTCGTGCCCGTCTTACCGAAGGAACACCGAGGTACGTAGACAAGTTCAGTGCCTCTGATCCGTGCCTCTGATAGGCTAATCGCGTCTTAGATTCTGCTGTTTCCTCTAACCTGCAGTGATGCCACATTGAGCTTGTGGAAGCGTCTGGAATCCTGTTGAAAGACCCAGACCTTCAGAATGACCCGCAGTCAAGAAAATTAGACTCTTCGGCTACGCAACGTGATGAGACATCCCGATAAGACGCGATTGCCTGGGGCTATTGACGCCGTACGATCAGAATTGATGTCATTTGTAACGACATAAAGGTTCGCCACGGGATCAGCTGCGCACCAGATTGTCGGCATCAATGAGCTGACGGAATTGGTGGAGGGTTAGTTTGCCGGCGCAAGCGCAGCCTACGGCACCTTCAGATAGGGGATTGGGTCATTGCCCGACCAGTGGTTGACCGAGCGGCTACACTATGGTTGCGCGCGCCGTCGTCAGAGTTCCGTTCGAAATTTATGGAGCTGAAAGGAATGTATTGTGCAGCCACCAGAAAATGGCATCAAGATGCGCCGAAGAGATCGCAGTGCGTCCTGAACGGCCGAGTCCAGGCGGGTACAATTGTCGGCAATTTAGAATGGGTGGGGAGTCCGATAAGCGATGTATAATCAGGCATCACCCGTTGATTTATGGATTCGCGAAATGAGTAGTTGTTGGAACCGGAGGTGTAGCTATGCCTGAACCTGGTGAAGTTTCCCTGGACGAATTCAAGCTGATGGTCGACCGGGCCGGTCTCGGTATGGACCAACAGGAGATAGAGGAACTCAAACCGATTTACGAACTATATGCGGCTTACGCGGCGGAACTCCACACACTGAGTTTCGGGGCCGAGGAAATGGTGGTCGAGTTCCATCCGGACTGGCCCGGAAGTTAGACCCCATTTCCCCAAAGCGTTGACAGGCAGTGGGTTGAGGGAACCGAGACAGCCCAAGGAGGGGTGAACCACATGGCGGCAACTGACACACAATTACATTTTTTGACCATTCACCAGGCGGGCGAGTTGATGCGGAAAGGCGAACTCTCCCCGGTGGAATTGACTAGGGCTTGCCTGGATCGTATTCAGGATACGGATGGGCAATTGCATTCGTTCATTCTGCTGCTGGCTGATGCAGCATTGGAGCAGGCTCGCGTCGCCGAAGCAGAGATTCTGAGCGGCAACTACAAAGGGCCGATGCACGGCATCCCGTTTGCTCTGAAGGACCTGTATGACACCGCAGGCGTCAGGACTACTTCCGGGTCTTACGTGGATATTGATCGCGTACCTACCGAGGACGCCACCACCACGGCACGTCTCAAAGCTGCCGGCGGCATCCTGCTGGGTAAGTTGGCGATGCACGAGTTTGCGTTGGGCGGTCCCGACTGGACGACGCCTTTTGAACCGGCCCGGAACCCGTGGAATCTGGATCACATCACGGGCGGCTCCAGCAGCGGCTCCGGTTCGGCGGTGGCCTCGGGCCAGTGCCTGGGCGCACTGGGATCCTGCACCGGCGGATCGATTCGCGGGCCAGCCTCCCTGTGCGGCATCGTGGGGCTGAAGGCCACCTACGGCCGGGTAAGCCGGTACGGTGTGGTAACGCTGAGTTGGTCTCAGGACCACGCTGGCCCGATGACCTGGACGGTGGAAGACACCGCCTATATGCTGCAGGCGATTGCCGGCCACGATCCCAAAGACCCGACGTCGAGCCGCGCGCCGGTGCCCGACTACTCGCTGTCGCTTAAGGAAGATATTCGCGGAGTGAGGATCGGACTGCCCCGACACTACTTCTTCGATGCGCACGCCAGCGTCAACCCCGAGGTGGTCGCCACGGTGGAGCGGGCGGTAACCGTGCTCCAGGAGTTGGGCGCCCACATTGAGGAGGTCGAACTGCCCAGCCTGGATTACGTGAGGGCCGCCAACTCCGTGATTATGGTTAGCGAAGCTTACGCATATCATGAGCCCAACATCAAAGCCCGTCCCCAGGAATTTGGTGAGATAGTGCGAGGCCGGTTCCGGATTGGCGCGCTGCTGTCTGCCGCCGACTATTTGCAGGCGCAACGGGTGCGTTCCCGGGCGCGGCGGGAGTTTGCGGATGTGCTGAAAAAGGTTGACCTGCTGGTTACGCCGACAATGACCCAACCGGCGCCGGCTTTCGAGGGTTACGATCCCACCACCACGGTGCGGGGCCGCAGCTTCACGGCGCCATTCAACGTTACCGGCCTGCCGGCGATTTCGGTGCCGTGCGGCTTCACGGAGGATGGCTTGCCCATCGGGATGCAGATTGCGGGCAAACCGTTCGACGAACCTGGTGTCATTCAGGCTGCTTACACCTATCAACAACACGCCCGTTGGTACGAAGGCCGGCCACCGATGTAAGCAGCATTGCTCCCGCTGGAAACCGAGCCCTAACTCGGCGACCGACGGGAGCAATTAATCTTCCTGCCGCGGCTCATCAGCTCTGAGACTTCGGGAAGCGGCACGGCGGTGGGTGGTTCCCGGTCGAAATACCGGTCAGGATGCAGGACTTGCTCGGAACTTTCGGGCGAGGACTGATTGGCGCGGTTGACGCCTTCCCAACTGCCCGGTCCAGTGAACAACGCTGCTACGAAATCGCGGCCTGGGGTGAGGGGAAACAGCGCGGTTTTGCGGACTATGGCGGGAGCCGGCGTTAGTTTGTTGTTCGGGATCGGTTGCTCGGGTTCCTCGAGCGCCCCGGGTTACTGAGCGAATACGGAAACGCCGGGTAGTTCCTTGAAGCTGCGTTCAGCGTTTATAATGTCTATTTGGGCAGACCGAATTGTTATTTGCATCCAACATCAGCAAAGCCTACTCGGACCGTACCTTGTTCAGGGGGCTTACCGTAAACGTGGCCGCGGGGGACCGTGTTGCGCTGATCGGCGCGAACGGTTCCGGCAAGACTACGCTCATGGACATTCTGGCCGGCGAGACCCTGCCGGGAGGAGGTAGCGTATCCTGGCGGAGAAACGCCACGATGGGCTACCTCAAGCAGGAACCGGCATCGTTCACCGGCCAAACATTATTGCAGGAGGTCCTGGACGCTGACTCGGAGGTGATTGCTCTCAGCGACCGGATTGCTGCCACGCGGGATGCCTTGTCAGCGGAGGCCGATCCTGCGAGACAGGGCGATCTGCTGCAACAACTCGGCCAGCTTGACCTGGAGCTGGAGTCCGCCGGCGGTGACAATCGGGATCACCAAGCCAAGGCGATCCTGTCCGGGCTTGGCTTTAAGCAGGGCGATTTTCTCCGCACCATGAACGAGTTCAGTGGTGGCTGGGTCATGCGGGCCGGCCTCGCCAGGCTGCTGTTCAGGAATCCCGACGTTTTGTTGCTGGATGAGCCAACCAACCACCTGGATCTTGATGCAAACCTGTGGTTCGAGAAGTACCTGGCCTCCTTTCAGGGCGGGGTGCTTATCACGTCGCACGACCGGACATTTCTGAACCAGGTGGCGAATCGGGTTCTCGCCATCGAGCCGGACGAAGTGATGCACCTGCGCGGCAACTATGACGATTACCTCGCCGCCAGCGAGCGCTCCCTTCAGGTGAAGCAGGCTGCCGCCGCCCGGCAGGAGCGCGAGATGCAGAAGCAGATGCGCTTCGTGGAGCGTTTCCGCTCCAAGGCCACCAAGGCCAGCCAGGTGCAAAGCCGTTTGAAGCAGATGGCGAAGGTGCAAACTATCGAGTTGCCCAGGGCGACCCGGAAAGTCCATTACTCGTTCCCGGAGCCGCCGCGCAGCGGTTCCGAGGTCATATCGCTGACCAACGTGAGCAAGTTCTACGGCGATAATGCGGTGTACCGAGGTATGAACCTGACGCTTTCGCGCGGCGACCGTGTTGCTTTGGTGGGGCCAAACGGGGCCGGCAAAACCACCATGTTGAAGATGCTCGCGGACGTACTCTCATTTGATGAGGGCGAGCGACGGACCGGCCACAACGTGTCGACGGCATACTACGCGCAGCACGTGCTGGATCTGCTCAACCCGAACAATACGCTCATCGATGAGCTGAAACAGGCAGCGCCGGGGGAGTCGGAACAGAACCTGCGAACTACGCTGGGCGGATTTCTGTTCAGCGGCGACGACCTCCTCAAGCCGATCTCAGTGCTGTCCGGTGGGGAAAAGGCGCGTGTGGCCCTGGCCAAGCTGCTCCTACAGCCGAGTAACCTGCTTCTCATGGATGAACCAACCAACCACCTCGACATCGCTTCCAGGGAAATACTCGCCGATGCCCTGGGCGACTATCACGGCACCATTTGTCTCATAACCCACGACCGGACGCTGATACGGCAGGTCGCCAACAAGATAATCGAGATCGACGGCGGCCGGCCCACGGTGTTCCCCGGCGACTACGACAGCTATCTGTACCGGAAGCAGACGGAGACCGACACCTCTGGCGCCAAAACAACTGCCCGAGCGCCGGCTGACGCTACGACTCAACAGGCGCCGGTCAGGAGACGGTCCGGCCGGCCGCTGAGCGCGGAAGCGGAGCAGCAACGGTCGCTTGGCAAAGAGGCGCGCCGGCTGGCGACGCGTATCGAGGAGATCAACGTCGCGCTGACCGACCGCGAAGCTTGCATGGGAGAGCTGGAAACCATGTTTGCCAGGCCTGACCAGTTCGACGGCCCGACTCAGCTGGCAGCCTCCGGTGAACAGTATCGTGTGCTCAAAGAGGAGGCGGAATCACTGTGGGACGAGTGGGAGCGGTTGTCGCTGGAAGCAGAGAACATTGACCGATTGCTGGTGGGACTGAAGGCCGGTTAATCCGGCGGTTTTGGCAGGAATCATTCGGAGCGGGATGCGGGTCAAACCGGCCCGATTTAGGTGATGATCCCCTGGTCTACCAGGCCCGCAAGCTCTGGTTCGTTGAGGCCCAGCAGGTCACCGTAGATTTCCTGGTTGTGCTCCCCATAGCTGGGGATGGGCCCGGCGGTGGTGGGCGTTTTGGAGAATTTGATGATGGTGGGGCCGGGCACCAGCATCGTCTTGCCCGGCGGGTCGGGGATTTCGGCCTCAACCATCACCTCGCGCTCCCACATATGCCGGTCTGCGAGCACCTCGGGAATTGACTTGACAGCGCCAAATGGTATGTCGGCGCCCACCAGGGATTCTTCCACTTCCTGTACCGAGCGTTCCTCGCACCAGAGGCGCAACAATTCCATGCGTATCTCGGCCATATCGGTAGCGAACATCGGGGCAGCAAACTCAGGGTCTTCGGACAGTTCGTCGTACCCCATTACCTTGAGCATCCGTTCCCACATTCCGGCGCGGGCAGCTCCGGTGGTAATCCAACCGTCCTTGCAGCGCAGGAAGGTGCCCACCCTCAAAAAATCATTGGTGTTGGTCTCGTAGCACATGGCCAGGGCGACTTCCTCCAGGGTAATCCCGCCATCCAGCATTGCCACTTCCAGCCATTGCCCCTCGCCGGTTCGGTCGCGGTGCCGCAGCGCGCCCAGAATGCCGATGACCGCGTGGAGGGCGGCGGTGCGGTCCATGACCGGGCCGTTGCCCATGATGGGTTGGTCGAATCCCCGGCCGGTCTGGTCGCCGAAACCGCTCATCGCCTGAATGATAGGGTCAAAACACTGGCGGTCGCGATAGGGCCCGTATTGCCCGAAGCCCGATACCGAGGCGAGAATGATGCCCGGATTCACCTTGCATAGCTCTGCGTAGCCGAATCCCATTTCGGCCATGGTGCCCGGGCGAAAGTTTTCCAGGACTACGTCGGAAACCTCCAGCAGCCGGAAAAACAGCTCCTTGCCTTTGGCGTGGCGCGTGTTGAGGGTGATGCTCTTCTTGCCACGGTTGTACGCCGCGAACTGAACACTCATCTTCCCCACGAACGGGCCAGAGTCGCGCAGGTCGGCACCTTTACGCCACTCCAGCTTGATGACCTCCGCCCCCATGTCCCGCAGGATCAATCCACCCCGTGGCGCCGCCTGCCAGCGGGCCAATTCCAATATCCGCACGCCATCCAGTACAGCCCCGGCGCCGTTCTTAACCATAGTCATTCTCCTGTAATCCGCTAGTCCGCCGGCATCCAGAACGATGAACGCCGGCCGTGGTTCCGGTGAGTATAACCTGATTATCCCAACGTGTACCGAACGGCACGGGGTCGTGAGCAGACGGGTTCTGCCTATTCCGGGCTATGTCAGAACGAAGCCGGATGCAGCCGGAGGGTAAGCAATAAGCCAGTCGCTCGACACCGGTATCCGGCGCGGTTTTTGACCTGCTTCTAGCGGCAGGTTGCTATACACCAGCCGGTGAGCATCGGTTAGTTCGACCAACGGTTTCGGAAGGCCAACGCTGCCGGATGTGGCGTTGTGGCGTTAGTACCGTTCTCGCAATTCTTGCAAGGCGATTGCTGCCTGTCGACGCAGCTGTTCGGCAATAACCCGTTCCTGATCTGCCGGATTGAAAGGGTCGGTCGCGAACGGTTGCCAGGAATTGGTCAGTGCGCGTATCGACGCTTCCTCGCGTCCCGCAGCTTCCGTCAGCAGGTTGTAGATGGGCAACAGGTAACTGGACTGAGGGAGGTCGCGCACCGCCCTGGATAGTTCCGAGCTGCGCAACCTGAACTGCTCCAGATCCTGGTGCGCCATCTCCCGGTCACATCCGCCTTCCGCCTGCCACCAATCTTCCGCCTGCCACCAATCGTCGTAACGTTGGTGGAAAGCGTTCCACTTCACACGGAGAGCTCTGAGTCGACTGCCGAACTGACTTGCGTCGGCCTCCCGTTCCGCACGGGCCCCGGCGTCCGCGTCGGTGGTGGCCGTTGCGTCCAGGGCCTCGTCACTTTCTTCAATCATGTCGCCGAAACGTTCAATGATATTGTCGAACTGTTTAAGGGTTTCGTCCGGATCATCGCTTTCGGCGAGCCCGTCCTGGGCTAGTGTAGTCAGCGTGAAACGTCTCCCAGGTTTCCTTGATTTCCCCAAAGGATTCAGCGAATCCAGCCGATGCTGCGGTTTCTGTGGCATCAGATTCGGTTCCGACGTTCCTCATCAGGTCGGACGCCATACCTACCGCCTGCTGTTGGGCCACGCCGGCATCCGAACGCCGCGCTTCCACCAGCTCGCGGGATGCGGGGTTGTTGGGCTGCCAGCGGTCTCGCAACGCGCGGAGCGCTTTCGCCGCCTCCTCAACAGAGTCGACTACCAGGTCGGCGAACTCGCCGGTATTGGCAGTGCGGGGAAGGTTCCGGGCCAACGCCGTGACGCCATTAAAGTCGGAGGCGAAATCGTCAAAAGCCTGTCGCACCGAGACGGCATCGCAGGTATCGAGACCGGCACGCCAGTTGTCGAAGTCCGAATGGAACTCGTCGCGCGCCTGTTTGTTCAGACGGCGCTGTCCTGCGAACTGATCCACCGCCTCACGTGCCGTTGGGGGCAAGGGTCCGGCGGAACTGACCAGTGGTGTGTTGGTCGGAGATGTCTCTGCGGTAGGGTTTTCGGATGGAGTGCAGGCGATCCCGACGATCACCAAAAGCGCTACTCCGCACAGCAAGATGCGGGCGTTGGTTCGTGCTTTATTGATTCGGGCTTTATTGATGATGATGTTACTCCTGCATAATCACTGACCAGGGAGTTTCTGAAGTCCCCGGTAAGCAATTGTTCAACGGCATCACTCAAGGTTTCAGGCGCATCGGCGAGGATCACCAAAACGTACCGATCCTGGGTTCGGGCCAGCGCCGTAATCGCGGTGCCGCTGAGGGCAAGCCCGGGGGCGTAGGGGGTTTCCAGAGTATCGTCAACGAATATGCCTGAGGCTTGCAGGTAGCGGCCCATTTGAGGCGCATCCTCGTAAAGTCCCACAAACACCGTGTCGCGGCTGATGTCCTCCGAGTCCTTCAATTGAGAGGACAAATGAGAGGACAAACCAAATTCCGATAATCCGTTTCTAATCGCTACGCCGGCATTTAGCACGGCTGGCTGCCCCACCAAAATGTCAACGCTATCGTTGGGGCCGCGATTGTAGAAGTGCGGAAAGTCGGCGAGGTCGTATTCCCGCTCGCTGGAGGTCAGATAGTCGGCGATATTGGAAACCAGCCGGTCGTTGTCCAGCACGGCATTATGGGGAGGAATCAGGAAAGTCAGATCCGAAATGCTCACGACGTTTCGGTCGTTTCCCCGGACAATGGGATTCAGGTTGCCGGTTGATCCCACAACTGAAGATTTCGTAGCTGCGTCGGTAAAAGCCACACCGAACCCGGCGGATCGAATCGAGCCGGCGGTGTAAAGGACAACAGCATCGAGGCCGGTGGTAAGTTCATCGGGAAGAAAGTCTCTAACGTAAACGTGCTGGAAGTTCAGATCGTATTCAGCCACGTTGTAGAGATAATCCGGTTGAAATTCCATTCCGAATCTTTCCGCCAGGCCGTTAATCCTTTGGGGACGTGTCGGGTCGGAAATCAGCAGCAGCTTCCCGCCCTTGCGCACGACTCGTTCCACCAGGGCTGCTTCGGCAATTGGGGTCCCGTAATTCTTGCAGCGCCGACAGCAGGTCAATGGGTGGCGCCAAACTTGAGCTCAAACCGCCGCCCATCGGCGCCAGCGTCCGGCTTAATCGTTCTATCAACGCCCGCTGTGCGGCAAAGTTCACGTCCACCAAACTGTAGTTGGAGATTCCAGCCAGCTCGGCCGCTTTTGCATTTGCTGCGGCATCGCTGCCTACGGCGTCCACCAAACCCAGCCGTGCGGCTTCGGTTCCGGAATAGATGCGTCCCTGGGTCAGTTCGGCCTCAGAAATGTTCAGCTGCCACCGCGTTCGGATACGACTATGTGCGCGAAGGACCGTTTCAACTGGTCCATCGTGTCGAGCCAGTCTCTCGTCGATCCAGTCTCTCGTCGATCCAGTCTCTCGTCGATCCAGTCTCTCCTTGATGCGCCTGAAAGCTTATAAGGGCCGGTGAATACCGGGTTTTCGTCGGGAACGGAAGGAATCAATGGAGGAGCGAACGAAACCACTCCCACATTGCCCACCAGGGACGGCGGCAGGGAATAAGAGTAAGTGCTTCCCATGGCCATCATGTAGCCGCCGCTGGCAACCAGTCCATTACGTCCGCTATCCGGTGTAGCGGCACGGGGCGAGTTATGTTATCCTTACCTAATTATAGGCATGGCCATTAGAGGGCAGATTCAGATCAAAGGCGCACGTGTGGGAAAAATCCCGTGATGAGAGGAGTGTAAAATGATATCGATTTTTAAGTGGTCTTCTGTTCTAGTGGGTCTTGCCATTATTGCCGTTATTGGTACGGTGGCCCTCTGGTCTGCACTGTCTACGGAGAAAGTGGAAGCCGCAAAGTGCATCCCCGATCCCGAAGGCGGCACCTTCAACGTAGCACTTAACTCAGAAATTAATGACGATGGCTATTTAATTGTGGATGAATCCCGAGCTGAACTCCAACCGCCCCTTCACTGGAAGTACCCGTCAATCCGTCTGACTTGGAATAGCATTCCAGGCGTGAAATACAAACTACGTCGCAGCGATGCCAAAGACGATAAGGGGATCGAATACTACGCCACAAAAGCCAATGCTGCAGAAACTTGGCTTACGACAACCACAGCGGTTCGCCCGAATCATGCGTCTGCATTTCGCTTCTGGTATGTCGATGTACGTCTTGAGAACGGCACCCAATTTAACGATGTATTTCAGGTAGGAGTAGCCTGCGGACAGGTAGTAAAGAACTCTGCCACCCCCAATAGCATCAGAGCAGAACTACTAACAACCCCGGTAAATCAAGATCCAAAATCAGATCTAAATTCAGACCCCGCTCCCGATGAATTAGGATACCCCAGAGGTACTTGGATTAATCACAGTGCCTGGAATCCAAAAGTCAAGCGTATCCTGGCAGAACGTCGTGCCGCCGCTGCAGCCACTGCGCCGCAACAAGCACAATCAGCTACACAAGTTCCACCTACGCCGACTGCAACGGTAGTACCGCCCACGTCCACGCCGGTTCCACCGGCTCCAACAGCCACGCCGGTTCCACCGGCCCCAACAGCCACGCCGGTTCCACCTATGCCCACTCCAACGGCAGTCCCACCAGCGCCCTTACTGACGGCAGCATTCCACAACCCGCCATCATCGCATGACGGCACAACCAAATTCACACTCGAACTGCATTTCAGCCAAGATATACCGGGATTGAGTTACAAGGTAGTACGCGATTCCGTATTGCGAGTCACCAACGGAAAGATTACATACGCCCGCCGCTATACCAGTGGAAGCAATCAAGCCTGGACCATAACGGTGCAACCTACCTCACAACAAACCATAGGAGTCGAACTGTCAGCCACCACCAACTGCGCGGCAACGGGCGCCATCTGCTTGGCTGACGGCACTAAACTGTCGAGCGGACTTCTAAAACAGATTCCATTAACACAGATTCAGCGCGGGAGTAGTGTGCCCTCATTGACTGCAGAATTGCGCAACGCGCCATCGGCGCATGACGGCACGACCTGGTTCAAACTGGAACTGCACTTCAGCCAAGATATACCGGGATTGAGTTACAAGGTACTACGCGATTCCGTATTGCGAGTCGCCAACGGAGAAATCACATGCGCCCACCGCTATACCAGTGGGAGCAATCAGGGCTGGCGCATAACGATAAAACCGACCTCACAACAAAGCGTAGGGATCCGACTGCCAGCCACCACCGACTGCGCGGCAACGGGCGCGATTTGCCTACCCGATGGCACGAAAGTATCGAGCGAACTTCTACTAACGCAGATTCCATACGAGTAGCCTCTGATGGTAATGGCTGCATTCACCGAAATCCAAACACGCCAGGTCAACTGTAACTGTTCACGTTTGAGGGGACGGGATCGGTTCGCAAAAGAGATTCTGTGCTTGGCCATCCCTCCACAATAGGCCGAATAGTCGGCAGATCCCCGCAAGTCTGAACTGTTACGGTCAACTGACCGTAACAGTTCAGACTTGTCGCTGTCCAACCTTCCGGACGGATATGCGGAGATGATGGACTTCGGGATGATAGCCTACGTGGTTCCGCTGGAACGGTTCCCAGACACGTATAACGGCCATCCCCTTAGCTATGCGGCGATTTCGTCGGAGAAGAACTACGTCTCCGTACATCTTATGAATATTTATACGGACCCGGAGAGCGCACAGTGGTTCACCGGTCGCTATAAAGCCACCGGCCAAAAGCTGGATAGGGGCAAATCCTGCGTCCGCTTCAGGAAGCTCGATGATTTGCCGCTGGACCTGATAGGAGAGGCGGTCGGACGCACCCCGATGGAAGAGTGGATACGGTACTACGAGGCCGTTCGGTCAACCAGGAAGTGACCGGATGCCGTCAACCGGCCGGGACGGGACGACGCCCCGATGTCCGACACTATCAACCCGAACCTGAAAATGTATGGCTGCGTTTTGGCCATGACCACCCGTTAAATCCATCATTCAGGGAGAGGCAATATGTCGCAAGACAAGATAATTTACGTTGGGATGCACGACGGGGTTTGCGCCATTGCCAGTTCCGACGGTGGGAAAACCTGGAAACGAGGGCCGATTACACCGCTGGAACACGCCGCAGCCCGGTTGACGACGAGCCCCGCTAGTCCGCAACGGGCATACCTGGCGGCCTATGAAGCCGGCGTATACCGCACGGATGACGGCGGTTCGACCTGGCAACGCCTGGGATCGTATCCCACCGACTATGCTCACAGCGTGTTGGCTCACCCCAACGAGTCTGACACGGTATTGGTGGGCAGCGAACCGGCGGCGATTTTCCGCTCGTCGGACGGCGGTAACACCTGGCATGAATTTGGCGGGTTTCGCGCCGTGCCAGAGTCGACGGAATGGGGGTTCCATGCTCCAACCCGCGACTCCCACGTGCGCGACCTGCGCCTGGCTCCGGACGACCCCAACTGCCTGTACGCCGGCATTGAAGTTGGTGGGATGGTGTCTTCCAATGACGGAGGAGATAGCTGGCAGCAATTGCCGGGTCTCGACGCGGATATCCACTGCGTGAACCTGAGCGGCGACCGACCGGGCCGGGTCTATATTGCCACGGCCAGCGCACCGTATCGCTCCGACGACGGCGGACGCCAGTGGGAGCTGATCAACTCCGGCCTGGATCGTCGGTATACCCTGCACATCGCGGCGGCTCCTGACGACGCCGACCTGGTTCTGGTAACCGTGTCCTCCAATGCGCGGCGCAGCAGTCCACAGTTTTACCGGTCTACTGACGGCGGCCACAGCTGGCGGCTGGTCGATGGACTCGGAGCGGGCGATAACCCCGAGGATATGGTGGTGGCTTTCGATTGGGACCCCGCCGAGCCAAATAACGTTTACGCCGGCACCGACGGCGGAGGGTTGTTCCGCAGCGAGGATCGCGGAGTTACCTGGAGGCAACTGGACGTGGGCCTAACTACTGTTGCGGTGGGCGCTCTGGCGGTAGGTAGTGCCTGAAGCTGCCCGATTGCCGCTGCCCCATTCCCGCCGCCACGTTTGCCGCCGCAGCGTCGTCTCGGCTTACGAACTGCGCCCGTCCGTCGGCATCAAACTGGTATGCGGTAAAAAGCCGATGGATGGCGCCCCAACCAGCATCGGCTTCACCTTTACAGGGCCGGAGGGCGTCGCAAATGCCAGGGGGTGGCTTGTTCGTAGGCGAATGCTGCCCGCAGCACGTTGGTTTCGCCGAGTTGCGGACCGGCGATCTGCAAAGCCAGCGGCAATCCGCCGTCGCCATCCTGGGTGAACCCGCATGGAATGCTCAGCGCGGGGCAACCACTGAGGCTATACAGCCCCCGGAAACTTCCTTCCCGCAACGCCGCTGCAGCCATCTCTTTGTTGCTGACAACGCTGGGTTCATCCGACAACAAACCGGCCGGGCCTGTTGACGTGGGTTGCAGCAACAGGTCGACTTCCCGGAACATGTGAAATACCTGGCGTCGAATGAGCCCCCGGAGTTTCAGCGCTTTATAATAGGCTTGGGCGGGTATCAGATTGCCCACCGCGAATGCCACCCGCGTGTTGGGGTGGTAGTCTTCAAACCGTGCTCGCATCCATTCCGGGTTGAGGCTGACTCGTTCGGTGCTGGTGATGGTGCGGACAATTGGGCCGGTAACCGGCGCCAGCGGCAAGCTGACCGGGACTACGGTGGCGCCCAGTTCTCGAAATACTTCGATGGCGGCTTCTACTGCGGCCGCACTTTGTTCGTTGAGAGTCAGGCCGTGGCCTCCCATCAGTTCCTGCACCACGCCGATCCGCATTCCGGACACGCCGGAGTCGAGATCGGAGGTGTAATCAGGAACCGGCTCGCGGCGGCTGTAGCGGTCCAGGGGGTCGTAGCCGGCAATGGCGCCCAGCGTCAGCGCGCAGTCGGTTACGGTGCGCGAGATGGGGCCGATGGTATCAACTGACCAGCTGGCTCCATCCACGCCGGCGCGACTGACCCGGCCCCAGGTCGGGCGGATGCCCACCAGTCCGCTATTGGCGGCGGGGCCACGAATGGAACCGCCCGTGTCCTCGCCCAGGGAAGTTGCGCACAGGAACCCGGCGGTAGCAGAACCGCTGCCGGTGCTGGACGTGCCAGGGTTGCGCCGGGTGTCCCACGGGTTGCGGGCCGCGCCGAACCAGGAGCTGATCGGATCCCCCAGGGCGAATTCGCTCATATTGGTTTTGCCGATGATGATGGCTCCGGCCGCCTTGAGACGGGCCACGACGGTCGCGTCCTGATCAGGTACGAAATCGGCGCGAATTTTGGACGCATCAGTGGTCCGTATGCCGGCGGTATGGATCTGATCTTTGACTCCAACGGGCACGCCGTGGAGCGGCCCGAGCACGTTGCCGGCAACCAGTTCGGCTTCCAGTCGTTTGGCTTCCGCGCGGGCTTCATCAGCGCAAACGGTGATGTAGGCGTTGAGCTGGCTCCCCACGGCGTCGATCCGGTCCAGGTAGGCGTCAACCGCCTCCACCGGTGATATTTGGCGTTCGCGAATAGACTGCGCCAATTCTGACGCGGGCATGAACGGTATTTCGTGGGCAACCATACTAATCCTCCAGGTCCGCGGGTTGGGCTACAGCGACGTACTCCTCCAGGTTGAAGCCCGGCGGGTTAATCTCCGCAATTGATTCCAGCATCGCGTTCAGACTGTGTGTCACCTGGCTGAGTTCAGGTTCGTCCAAAGTCAGGTTAACGGCCTTGGCCAAAGCCCGCACATCTGCGTTGGTTAATGCGTTGGTTAAATCGGACATTTCGACCTCCTCTTGACCTCCTCGAATGGAGTCAGGCTACACCGTCTGCCCGGTAATCGCCAGACGGACACTAACCGAGCCGATACGTTGGCTGGACACGCCGGTGCGGACGCTGCCGCGGGGAACTCGTTAGATTGCGCAAGGTCTGCCGGGGGCGTCGAATTGAGTACCGGGTGGCGTTGGCACGGGCGGGAGAGTCGCAGCCGGCACGAGGGAACCAACGCGACGTCAAAAGTTGTGCGGGGTCCAGGGTGGTCGCTCGGCAGCGAACATACGATCAGCGCGCAACAATGCGCCCGGGGAACGCTCTTCCACCAGGCCGGCCAGGGCAAGCGTGCTGAAACTGACCGCACCCATGTAGGTTGAGGCCAACGCGGAAACCGCAATCGCCAAATCCGGAGACGACTCAGTGGCAGAGCAGCTAGCCCCGCCCGGAGCAGATTCCAGCTCGAACCGCCCCTGGTTCCAGGGACAGGTATCGTCTCGCACGTCGATCACCAGACGGTCGTTTTGCAGGTAACGGCGCAGCTGGAGGGCCGCGGCGACATCGATGATGCGTACCCACACGCCGTCTCGGGTTATCCGCTGCAGCCGTCGGGTGTCGGCCAACATCCAGGGCATGGGGTCGTCCACCGGGCGCCGTATCGCTTCGGTAACGGTCATGAAGTCGATCTCGAAGCAAAATCTCCACAGCGCAGCGTTAGCTTCCACCGTGGTTGCCATTAACTCATTCACCGTGAGGGTTGTCCCGCTGATGCGGTAAGCAGCATAACCGTCCACCCGCCCGTCTACCTGGTAAGCAGCATAAAAGAGGCCGCCCTGACCACCCTGACGGTGCTCCGGCGCCTGGGAATCCCGTTGCCAGTGGTGCATGGCCCTTTGGAAAACGGCGGGCCGGCCGAGGGTGCTGCGACGGAAAACTTCGGGGAGCTCCCTGGTAATATCCGCCGGGTCTACAAACACGATGCGACCGCTGCCTTCAAATGGACGGGCGTAAGCGTTGTGGTGGCGTTCAATCGACCAACGCTCGTGCAAAGAACCGACGCCATACCCAAACCGGCCGTAGATTATGCTTTGGGAAGCGAACAGCGCGGCCAGCGGCTCGCCGCGTTCGTGGAAATCGTTGAACTGATGGCGCATTATTCGAGTCATAATACCCCGGCGGGTATGCGTGGGTTGCACTGCCACGTTGGACACGCCGGCGATATAGGCTGACGCTCCCGGTAGGGACAGCTCAAGAAAATGAGAATGCGCGCCGCCCACTATTTTGCCCTGGTCGAACACCGCGATGGAGCGGGCCAGATCAAAATGCGGCCTGAGTTCCTCCGGGTCGTGGTTCAGGCGGTTGCCGTGAGACCGCGATTCAGAATGTAGCCACTCGCCGAATTCTGCATCTGCTACCGTCCTCAGCTCAAGCATCGCGTTTACGCTCCCTTCACAACAATCATTGCCACGAAATATGCTGGATTATAGGACATTGGGGCCGGCCTGCAATGTATCCCGGCGTGTCCAATTATATTCCGGCTCACCAATTACATTCCGGCCCACCACTGGGGCTGCCAAACAGGAGTGTTCAGGTAGCACGGCCCGAATCGGTTAAACTTCTTGGAATGGTTAAATGGTTAACTGGGGTTGGCCGGCTTGGACGCGTCAATCCTGGTTCAATCCTGACCGTCCCGCGCGGACGGGAGGTTACGGAAATTCGGGTCGTAGGCGACGGTCCACCCCAATTCCACCTGCCGGTCCAGGGGTACGGCCGGCGGGACACTTGAACCTTGCAGGATGCGTCCGATGGCGTTACTGTTTTCCAGGTCTTTAATCTGAGATTCGGGCAGCCCCAATACATCAGACAGCACGTAGTTGTTGTCCTCGCCCAGCAGGGGCGCTGATTTCCTGATGCGGATGTCGTTGCCGGACAATTTCCATCCCCGGCTCACGTATTCGCGGCGTCCCAGGCCGGTATCGGGATGGTGGTCTACGGATTCAAAATACCGTCGGTCGCGCAAGTGGGGATCGGCCAACAAACCCTTGCCGTCCAGTACCGGCCCCGCTGGCACACCCCGGTTCTGCAACAATTCCATCACCTGCAATTGGGTTTTGGATGAAGTCCAGTCTTTGATTATCGCGTCAAGTTCGTCCTGATGCTGGTGGCGAACGATTGCGTCGACAAACCTGGGGTCGTGTGCGACTTCCGGAGCGTCCAGCGCCGAACACAGTGCGTTCCACTCGATGTCATCGCGCACGGCGATAACCACCCATTCGTCATCATCCCGACAGGGGTAGCAGCCGTGGGGCGAAAAATGCTCGTGTCGGTTGCCGAGCCGGCGAGTGCGGCGGCCGTTGAACGCGTAATCCAGCAAGCCTTCACCGATGAACGAAACGCCCACCTGGTACATTGCCAGGTCAACCCACATACCCTGTCCGGTGCGCGCGCGGTGGAAAAGGCTGGCCAGCACCGCGAGTTGGGCAGTCCAGCTGGCCAGGAAGTCAGTGTAGGAGTTGGCAATCTTGTTGGGCACGGCGCCGGGAGACGAACGGCCGGCGGCGTCAACATCCAGGTAGCCCATGAATGCCCCGGTGCCGTGAGTTGGTTCCAGCGCCGTGGCCATTGCGCCGAAATCAGTCCAGGGGCCGGAGTGCCCGTATCCGGTGTTGGACACCATGATGAGGTCCGGTTTGTGGGTTTTCAGACGCGCGTAATCCAGTCCGAATCGGCGCATCACGCGGGGCGTGAAGTTTTCCAGCACCACGTCGGACACGCTGACCAGCTGCTGTAAAACCTGTAGCGCGGCTTCGGAACGCAGGTCGAGGGTCAGGCTGCGTTTGCCACGATTCAGCGTCTGAAAAGTGCCGCCGCGTTCCCAGTACAACTCGCCGGGGTCGTTGTCGGGATAGGGGCCGTTCAGCGTGCGGGTTGTATCGACAAACTGGTTGTGATGGGTGTCAATCTTGATGACCTCGGCGCCCAGGTCGGCAAGGTAGGCGCCGCAGTAGGGCATTGCAAACACCCGGCTGAGGTCGACGACGCGGATGCCATCCAACGGCAGGGCGGTCATGACGCGGTACTCGGTTGATGCTGGCGGGATGCGTAATGCATCAGATGGCGCCGGTAGCCCTCAATTGAATTAGCCCGTCTGTCGAATAGCCCAAATCGTCGCCGTAGATTTCAACATTGTGTTGCCCAAGCAACGGGGCCGGCCGCCGGATGGAAAACTCCATTCCGGACAGTTTCGGTCCCAGGCCGGGGTAGTTGGCGGCGCCGGCCACCGGATGCGTTACCGACGCAAAGAAATCGCGTTCTCGCAGGTGTTCGCATTCGTACAAGTCACCCGCATCCTGCGCCATTCCGAAGACCAGCCGCCGCTCTCCGGAAGCCTGGTGCAGGGGTTTGCGATCCCATTGGGACAAGCCCCGCAACAGCAATTCGTTCAGCTCTTCCCCGAACTCGACGCGCCCGGCGCCGGTGGCGAAACGTTCGTCCCTCAGCTCTTCCAGGCCAATCAGGTCGGCGACGGTTGCCCACGGTTGCGAACCCTGCACCGATGGGATTACGTAACCATCTTTGGCCGGCATCAGCTCCTCGAGCCCGGAACCACGCACCGGGCGCCGGCCTTTGATGGCCCCCATGTAGTTGTAATAGGGAACTGCCTGCACCAGGTGCGACGCCAGGCACTCCACGGTGGAAACGTCGACGGATTGGCCTTGTCCGGTGGCCAGGCGTTGGAACAGCGCCGCCGTGGTCGCCACCGCCGCGTTGACGCCGGCCACGTAGAAGGATTGATTCAGGGCGTTGCGCAACGGTTCCCGGTCTGAGTCGCCGGAGTGGTACATCAATCCGCTCATTGCGTAGGCAACGATGTCGGGGCCTTTGAAGTCGCGGTGTGGCCCGTACTGGCCGAAGGGCGTGATGGACGTAGCAATCAGATGTGGGTAGGTGATGGTCAGGTGATCCGGTTTCAGCTCGGGCGTCGGCTGCTGGTTGGGCGCGAAGTTAGCGACCAGGACATCGGCGTCTTCTAACAACCGCGCCAACAGCTTCAGTCCGGCGGACGTCTCGGGGTTCAGTGTTACGCCGCGCTTGTTGGTATTGAGGTACAGGAACGGTATGCTTTTGTCGGGGTGAGGATCGTCGCCGACGAAGGGCCCCATGCGCCGGGCCTCGTCGCCGATGCCGGGCGGTTCAATCTTGATGACGTCCGCGCCGTAGTCGGCGAGCAGCTTGGCGCAAAAGGGAGCCGAAACCTGGCCTCCCATTTCCAGTACGCGAATCCCGTCAAGCAAGCCGGGCATCACCAGGCATCCTCTTCCCAGACCAGTGGCAACGACTGGCCGCGTTTAGGCAGCACCACCGTTGCGGTGCCCGACGCCGTCTGACCGCCCCGGTCGTTTTGCAGCGCAACCTGGCAATCGACGTAACCGTAGCCGTCGCCTTCCCGCGTGTCGGTCACGGCGCCGAAGCTGGTCAGCGTGTCTCCGGGGAAGTCCATGCCGCGGTGCTGCACGTAGAACCGCTTGAACCACCCCTCTTCACCGGCAAAGTCGAGGAGCAGTTGGCCCAGATACTGGTTTTTCAGCGAACCGTTCACCACCACATTGGGCAAACCCTGGTGCAGCTGGGCAAAGGGCAAATCCCAATGGATGCGGGCGTAGTTGCCGTTAGCCGCCGCCCACCGGATCAGATGCGTGGTGGTCATCGGCCCCTTGACTACCGTGGGCAGGTCCATACCTACCGCAATGTCCTCGAAGTAACGCTGAGCCGCGGGGTTGGGCACGGGCTTGGCGAGGATGACCTCAGGGTCCGGTGGCGCCACCGGCACTGTGGTCAGCGTTTCGGATACCAGCGCCACATCGTTGGGTTGTTCGCCGGCCGGCAGCGCCCGATGGATGCTGACCCGTTTGGCCGTGCTCAACCTGACGCCATGCTGATCGGTCTGAGTTTCCTCGCGCACTATGAACACCAGCGGGCCGGAACGTCCCTGCTTCTCGAAAATGTCCAGTACGCGAAACTGCCTGGTGACCCAGGAACCCACGTAGACCGGCGCCAGAAATTGCCAGTCGCTGCCGCCGTTGAGTCCGTAGCTGTTGAACGGCAGCGGCACCTCGAAGTGCCATTCCTGGCCGGCGCCAAAATACCCAATCGGTGGCGCGATGTCTTTCCAAGCGGCCAATGGTGGGCACAACAAGCCACCGAAACGGCTGCGCTGGGCGTAGTCGGCGTCAACATACAGCGGGTTAAAATCTTCAATGGCATCGGCCACGTCGTATGCCATCTCAGCGCTAATGGGAAAACGGTTGCGTTCCGGAGCGGTTTCTTGCCCGATGAGGGCGGCGATTTCTTCGGTAATCAGACTGGCGGGCATTTGGTTATGCTCCTGTTCGAGCCAAAGTCCGTCGCTAGCCGGCGGATTGGGTTTGGTATCAAGTTGGCCGCGGCGTCAAGCACCCGGCGCTGCATCGCCGATGCGACGCGGTTGCGATTTTAACCGAACCGGCGCAATTCTACAAATCCCGTGAGCCTCAGGCGCCCTGAGCTTCAGGTCGGCCCGAACAACAATTCGGTCAGTTCACTGATCTGTTCCAGCTCATCTAGGCGGGAGACCATTTCGATTACCTGCTGCATCCGTTGCTCTCCCAGCGTTTCCCGCGACAGCAGGTGAAACTTGCCGAGCAATTCCGCGCGCGACGCCGGATTGGAAAAATCTCCGTGCTGGCTGGTGACTTCTGATTCCAGAACGCGTTGATTCTTCAGATGTACGACAACTCGGGCCGCCGGGTAATCGTAACGACGGAGGCTCATCTGATCGTCGGCGACCACCTCGATGCGGTGGGCCAGACTCCTGACGTCGTCGTTGTCGACCCGGTCGGGATAGAATGCGGTTACGTCGGTTGCTCCGTAGTGGATGGCGGCGGCCACCGCGTATGGGATGGAGAACTTGGCCGACAGCATATTCTCCGGCTCCGGGTTGGTCATAATCTGCGCGATTGGCGGGGCGTCCACCGTAATCCGGTCAACCTGAACGGCCGTGAAGGTTTCCTGGCGCAGCAGGTTTTGCACGGCGTCCAGCGCCGGATGGTTGTACAGGCAGCAGGCGTGCAGCTTGAAGTAATTCTGCTCGATGCGAAACTGCCCCGGTGTTCCCAGCCCGTCAACCACTGCGTTGGGGTCGAAGCCATTGCCCAGGAAACTGCCGTACAGGTCGGCCGGGCCATCGTCAATGGCGGTAAAGCCGCACTGGCTCAGGTACGCCGCCATGATGCCCTGGAATCCGGAGCGGCCCGGGTACAGGTTTCGCACCGTGGCGCCTTCCAGGCAGGGGGTCCAGGTATTGGCTGGGCTCATCGACATCGCCAGGTTCATTGCCAGACGGGTCTCCGCAGGATCGAATCGCAACAGGCGGGAAGCCGCCGCCGCCGTGCCAATGGCGCCCCAGGTTCCGTGAGAATGAACCTCCGGACGCACTTGGGTGGCGGAGCCGATACGGGAGATAACTTCATACCCGACGATGATGCTTTCCAGAACCTCTTTACCGCTGCGGCCTAAATCTTCGCCGACCGCGATGGCGCCAGGTGTTACGTGGATGGAAGGGTGCCCGCCGCCCAGCCGGTTGCCTTCATCCATCTCCAGGGCGACGCCGGCAGTGGCGTTCACCAGTGTGGCCCAGACCGGCTGCGCCTTGCCGGCGTGTCCCTTGCCGGCGTGTCCGCCGGCGTTTCCAATGATGGTGGCGTTCCCCGGGCCGCTCATCTTGGCCGCCAGTTGGGCCAGATTGGCGTTTTCCGGCTGGCGGCTGCCGGCGGAAATGGCGCCAATGGTGTCCAGCGCCACGTCTTTGGCCGCCGCCACAGTGGAGCCAGCGAGGTCTTCCAGACGGACAGTGGCAACGAATTCGGCGAGTTGGTCCAGGTAATCGGATGCCATGATCTCCTCCACCGTTTCGGATTTCCGGCGTTTTGGATTTCCGGGCGTAGCTGGCGGCTTTTATCGGCTAAAGAATTCGTGCAGCAGGCGGTAGGCGTCGTCGGGCAGTTCTTCGGCGATGTAATGGCCGCAGGGTAGGGACTGTCCCTCAACGTTGTTGGAGTAGTCCCGCCAAACCTGCAACACCTCCTGCGTCCGCCCCACGTACCCGGTGGAACTCCACAACGCCAGGTGTGGGCAATTCACCTTGTTGTCAAAATCCGCTTCGTCATGCACCAGGTCGATGCTGGCGCCGGCGCGATAGTCCTCGCAAGCGCCGTGGATGGCCGCGGGGTCGTTGAAACAACGGACGTATTCTTCGATAGCCTCGGAGGGGAATACCGTCTCGGCATTGTCCACCCGCATGAATCGGGAACGGATGAAGTAATCCGCGTCGGCGCCGATCACGCGCTCCGGAAAGTCGAAGGGCTGAATCAGGAAAAACCAGTGGTAGGTATTGGTCGCCATCGCCTGGTTCACCATGCTGAACATATGGCGTGTCGGCACGATGTCCAGCGTCGCCAGTTTCAGCACGCGCTCAGGGTGGTCTTTGGTCAGGCGGTGAGCGACACGGGCGCCCCGGTCGTGGCTGCCCAGCAAAAAGGTGTCAAAGCCAAGGTGGGTCATCACGTCAACCTGATCCTGAGCCATTGCACGCTTGGAATAGTTAAGATGGTCGGGGGCGCCGGCGGGCTTGCCACTGTCGCCGTAACCCCGCAGGTCAGCCGCCACCACCGTAAAATCCTCGGCCAGCCGCGGGGCCACTTTGTGCCACATAGTATGAGTCTGGGGGTAGCCGTGAAGCAGGAGCAACGGAGGGCCGCTGCCGCCCTTGACCACGTTAATGGTGTTGCCGGTGGTTTGAATTTGTAACTGCTCGAAACCCTCAAACATAGCCATTGGCTCGCTCCTTAATATGCTGTGATTACGTAAAATCTGGTCGTAGTGGGTGTTTGCAACGACTGCGCAGCAGGCTCGGTTGCCTCAGACGGCAGCACCTTCGAGCGATTTAGTGATATGTACTAATCTCTGTCATCATCATGGGCGATGAATGCCGCAAATGCCGCATCTATATCGTACTGAGGACGCTCGGAATCCAATGCCTCGCTGGGACTGAATTTCTTGGGAACGAACCCACCATTGATGGCTTTCAGATTATCGTTGAAACTAAGTGCCATTTTAACGCTGTTGAGTCGTAGCTCCCTGCGATGCTTGCTCAATTCGGCCATCACAATTTCTTCCGATACCGGATGCTGGGTTTTAGCGAACATCGCCTCGACTATCCGTGCAACGCCGTCAAACAAATCCATATCAGGTCGGGAATATCCGTGTTCTTTAAGGCCGTACATCCCCTTCCGCCCTATCCAGACGATGCCGAATCGTTCCTTTTCTGGGCTAGCCAGGTCAGAAAGGGCTGCGTGCCAACTCCTCACCGACGTTTGGCGCTCCGGAAATAGCCGATGGCATTCCTCTGCTATCTCCTGATAGTGAGCAGCACGGCCTAACGAGCGGAGAGATTCCCTGAGCATTAGAGGACGCGTCCGGGTAACCCAGCCAGCGAAGTATTCTTCCAATGCCTCGCGTATTAGCACCCTATCGTTCTTTGGCAGAAATGGGATTGCATGGACTACAGGGATACGTGAGGTGTCAAATTCGCCAAATGGATAAGTATCACCAGTCCTTAAAGAGTGACGGAAATCGTTAATTACATCCTCAGGACCGATGAGGTGCAGAGTAATCTCGGGGACGTGGACGGTCTTCAGCTCGATGCCTCTATGCAAAAATCTGCGGTGAGGCGTCATAGCTGATTCTTGGATTAGCAATGACCCGCCGGACTGAATGAAGTCAACCGCAAAAGCAGCCCAAAGCCGTCGTTGGCGAGATTGATGCCAAAGTTTGCGCCAAGCCTTGCTTTCGACTTGGCGGATTCTCTCTCTGGTCACACCGTGGATATTTCCGAGTCGTTCCAACGTCGCTGGATACCCGGTTTCTAACCCCAAGCGCCCACGGATTACATCAGCTTCTCGGTTAGTGATGGTACCCAAAACCTCGCCTGCAACGTCAGTAATTACAGATTCTGGCCCGGCTGGGAGTGCCCCAGAAGAAAAAAGAGAGCGGATATACTCAATGGACTGGCTGAACCACTTTAAGCAATGTTGGTTGGCACTCAGAACAATAGCCCACGGTAATACCAATATGCCTTCCTCATAGCTGTCAGCAACCATGGCCCATTGCCTGCCAATAGCCAATACGCCGGTAGGAACGTCGGTCCATCGATGGGTATCGAGAGACAGCGACATCTCACTGGCGAGCTGGACAGGGGTGAGATATTGTACGCCCGCCTTGGCCCACCGTGCCGTTCGGTTAATCCACCATTGCTCAACCACGCGTGTGCCCAAATAACAGGCGTCAAATTTAGCACTACCCCGCAACCTGTCCAGCAGCAGGATGTCCCGGTTAGTGCATCGTCGGCGCAGTGCGATTTTTATGGCATTATTGGCTCCTTCCAAATCAGCGTAGGCGGCGACATCCTCTGCCGTGAAAACGGCAGGCTGGTAAGCCATCGTGTCTATGGCCTCGTTGATTAGCTCGGCACTATCCATCACGATTAGTTCTCCGAGAGCAAGCCAGCTGCTATGGCTTCGCTAGTCGATTTTACGGTTTTCAAAATGCGGTTCCACTGGAGTTCAGGTGGGATGGCGTTCACGTCATCCACGTACCTGCGGAGTGTGCCGAAACTGGAAGCTCGTTTTGAGGACAGCCCGGCGTGACGCTCCAAGTGGTCGTAAAGGTTTTCAACTTGGCACCCGTTTTCCGCAAGGCCGGCATTCAACCGGTACAGGATGTCACCAAGTTCCCAAGCCTTTCGGACTGACATGGGCGTTCTAGATTGACGCAAAGAACTGGCTTCTTTCTGCCATCGCTTTATGTCGGCCAGCGCTGCCTCGTAGATTCCTGTGACTGACTGCATTGTCTCAGCGGGGTCATGCGACAGTAACCCTAGGTCGCCCAACGGCACCGATCCTTGATAAGCCCCACCACATCTCTTGAAAGCCACGCTCGCGTAAATCGCCTTGTCAACGGTCACGACTGCCCCCAAATTGTGATGAATTTGTCTACGTAGCTAACCTCGTCGTACGATGGTACCAACCCCGCTTTGTCCAAAGCTACGCCGATGGCGAACATACAGTATGTAAGGCTAGCCTGCGCTTGGGTCGCCTGCCGGCGGTAGGCCCCATGCCCACTGTTGATGATGATAACGTCGGAGTTGAGCCAAGCGGTTTCACCCCGACCCGGATGTTCCTCAAACGCGACGCGCGGGCCTTGGTTTCTGCGGGACCGTTGCCGCTTTGCCCGCGTATTGCCGGTTTTATCTTCTGTGCGTGATCTACCACTACCACTACTGCCATTGTCTGTGTTATTACCAGTTTTATCGTGAGTGTTCTCACTCCCGTTCTGCGATTTGCTCTCGGAGGTAAGCGTTTCTCCGTCGTCATTTTTACGGAGCGCACGCGATTTACGCAGCAAGCCGTCAAAATCCTGCAGTTCGGGCAGGTTCTTCACCATTTTGGCCATTTCACGTTCCAGCCTTTCCGAAAGCCGGTTGCGTTGCGATTCCACCGTAGCTACGCCATGCTTGGCCAGGAATGTCTTCAACTCCTCACGAACCGGATCGAGTAGCCGGTTCAGCCCTTTGCTACGACCTGGCCCTCCTCTCAGGTCGGATTTATTGGTGGTCAGATAATCAATGAGATCGGGAATCTCAACAATGCCGAACAGCTTGGTCTCTAGCAAACCTGTCGACAAGCCGAACAATTCCGGCTTGATGACCTTACCGTGAGTGCAGAGCAACACGCCATAGGTATCGGTGCCAACTGGGCAATCCCGTTCCGATACCCCGATGACACCCCAACCAGCTCTGCCAGCGTCTGACCCAACTTTAAAATTGACCCGTTTTTGGGTCAACGAGGCAGTGGTGGACAATTTGCCTCTCGGCACCGGCAACCCGTTAACCACGAAGCGCGGGCGGGTTGAATAGAGATTGATAGCTGCGTATGCGCTTAAAAACTCGTCAATGAACAGCGGGAGGTAATGCCGTTTCAGCACATTCTCCAAGTACTCACCATCTATACCAACAGGGGCCTCATCGGGATTGAAATGTACTTCAACACGGGTTCCGCTAGTATTCAGCCTATCCGGTTGGACTCTATTCCACCGGAGCGTTCCGTCATCGTGCCAGCGCCAGTCGGAAGCACAGGCTGTACCATCGCGCCAAGTTTCGGTAACTACCCGGTCAGCTACGTTGAAGCTAATCTTGGCGCCGACGCCGGCGAAACCGATGCCGTCTCCGCGAGTTTTGAGTTCGGCTGCGAAATCGTGATATTGCTCGAATCCGTCGGCATCCATACCGTTCCCATCATCCATTACAATCAGCATATGCCGACGATCATCCCAACTCACCGAGATATCGCTCGCTTTGGCGTCAAGAGCGTTGGCAACCAGTTCTGTTATGACCACATCAAAAGTGTCGTCTTGGTACATATCGGCTAGGTCGTGAACTAGCTTTTTGAAGTTGACCTTACTATGATGCTCTTGCATAATCTCCTTATGCTTGATTATAATTTAGGCAACTATTATACACTACACAGCCAGTTTTGTCAATACAGTCTTCTGGTTTCGCAGGGCCTTTTCAAAGTCCTCCGACCTCCGCTCAGGGTGAGATTGTCGAACCATCAGCGACCGTGCTTCGACAGGCTCAGGACGAGCGGGTGGTTAATATCCACAACTTTGAAAAGGCCCTGCTGGTTTCGCGCAAGATCCTGCTTATCCATACCAAACATAACCCCTTTGACACCGCATTGCCGCCCCGTGTACCGTAGCGGTAATCCGCCGGAGGGGCCCACCGAGAGCAGACATGATCACCACCGTTTCTCACGACATCGCACACTACCTTAACACTGCGCGCCGCATGGCAGAGCAGGTTGCAATTGACGCCGACCGCATTGACGCCGACCGACAGTTGCCGACCGAGTTGGCGAACGAGATGGCCGACGAAGGGTTGTTCCGGCTGCTCCTGCCCCGCTCTTTGGGCGGCGCGGAACTGGAGCACCCTGATTTTCTGAGCATCCTGGAGGTTTTCGCCGGGGTGGACGCCAGCACTGCCTGGTGCCTCAACCAGAACAACGTATTTTCCACCAGCGCCTCCAGAATGCCGGCCGCCACTGCCCACGAGATTTGGGACGATCCCAGGGGCGTGGTCACCAACGGCCCACCCACCGCGGCATCGCGGGCGGTGCCAACCGATGGCGGCTACCGCCTGAGCGGGCACTGGAATTTCAGCAGCGGCAGCGACCACGCCACCTGGATTGGCGCGCTGGCTCCGCTGGGGGAACCGGGACAGAACGGCGACGCCGCTCGCAACCGGGCCGGAACCAAGATACTGCTGATGCCAAAAGCCGACGTGCGCATGGTGGACCTGTGGCACGTTCCCGGATTGCGGGGAACCGGCAGTTTCAGTTTTCAGGTGGATGACCATTTCGTTCCGGAGGAGCGGGTTTACGACCCGGAAGGCGAGTCGGCCGAAAGTGGGCCGCTGTACTGCATCCCCCGGACTCTGCTGTTCGCCACCGGATTTGCAACTGTTGCGCTCGGGGTGGCCAGGAAGAGCCTGGAAATCGCCATCGCCCAGGCCGGCAACCGGCTGCCGGGTCGCTCCCAAGTCGTGCTGCGCGACCATCAAACCGCCCAGCGTGCCATCGGTGAAGCCCACGCCATCCACCAGTCGGCCCGCGCGTTTTTGCGGGACAGCCACGCCGCCGTTTGGGATGCTGCTTGCCGGGAACGCAGTCTGCAGGTCGAACAGCGGATACAGCTACGGGTCGCCGCTACCCACGCCATCCGGATGTCGGCGCAGGTGGTGGACATCGCGTACACCCTGTGCGGCGCCGGCGCGATTTTCGAGTCCAACCCGATCCAGCGCCGGTTCCAGGACATCCACGTAATTACCCAGCACACCCAGGGTCACCACGTACACTTCGAAACCGCCGGCCAGTATTTATTGGGGTTGGAGCCGCAGGGCATTTTCTAGGGTGTGTTGATAAATACCGTCATTCCCACCCTCTACCGTCATTCCCGCGAAAGCGGGAATCCAGGAAAGCCCCAATCAGAAAAATCCTGTCTATCCTGTCCATCCATGCAAAAGAACCACCTAATACGGAACACTGCCGACGGGTTGCAGGAGATTGACAATGGCCACACAGCAGTACCGCGAAGATAGTCGCACCCTGCTGGATCAGGGCCGCGACGAGCTGGCCAGGGGCGACGTGCGCCAGGCTTCCGAGAAAGGGTGGGGGGCGGCCGCCCAAATCGTAAAGGCGGTCGCGGAGGGTCGAGGTTGGCCCCACATCTCCCACCGCCACCTGTTCACTGCGGTGGACACCCTGCGAGACGAAACCGGCGACGCGGATGTCCGGCGCCTGTTCGATGTGGCCAGCGCCCTCCATGTCAATTTCTACGAGGACTGGAGAAGCGCTGAGAGTGTTGCGGAGGCCCTGGACGATGTTGCCCGCCTGTTGGACAAGCTGGCCCCCCTCGCTCACGCGTGAGAAAAGGCGATGACGGGTTGGTTTGCTAATTGTCAACAGGCTCTAGGTTGCGAAACCAGGTGATGTTGACGGTCTGCCACGCGGTCAACCCTTGTCGCCGATTGGTGCAGCGGGTATGATTCGGGGCGTCCCAGTACCCATTAGACAGTTGGAGCCAACCTGTTGATTTCCGGTCGCATTCGTTAGCGAGTGTGGTCAAAATTGGCGGTTGGATGCAACCCGGCAAGCGAGGTGCAGTCATGGCCGCAACACGCGTGGATACGGTTATCGTCGGCGGGCAAATCGTCACGTCGTCCCAAGTGTACGAGGGTTCCATCGCCATTGCCGGCGAAAAGATAGTCGCGATTGGGCCGGAACAGTACCTGCCGCCGGCGGACCACTACATCGACGCGTCGGGCAAATTCGTGCTGCCGGGTCTCATCGACAGCCACGTGCATCTGGACGGGCACGACAACTACGCGCTGGGGTCGCTGGCTGCCGCGCACGCCGGATTGACTACGTTGGTGCCTTTCGGCACCTACAATCTGGAGGGCGACGAAACACTCCCGCAGGCCCTGCACCGGACGCGGGAGCAAGTTGAACAGAACGCATTGACCGACTTTGCGTTCCACTTCATTCTCCAAAACCGCCCGAACATCCTGGCGGGATTGCCCGAGGCCATCGATTTGGGCGTCAAGTCCTTCAAGATGTTTATGACCTACAAAAAGCGCCCCTTCCGTATGTGCGACGACGACTATATTTGTGAGGCCATGGATCTGGTGTCGCGCGGCGGTGGCGTGTTGCAGCTGCATTGCGAGAGCGGCAACATCATCGAATATCTGGAAAACAAGCTGATTGCCGACGGACACACGCACCCCACCGACTTCCCGTCGGCGTGCCCCGATTGGGCGGAAGAAGAGGCCATCAACCGCGCGGTCAAGATGAGCGCGGCGACCCGCTGCCCGACCTACGTGGTGCACCTGAGTACGCAATTGGGCCTGGAACGCATCAAGCAGGCCCAGAGCCAGGGGCAGGCGGTGTGGACGGAAACTTGCCCGCAGTACCTGCTGTTGTCTGATGCCCAGATGGCCGAATACGGTCCGCTGGCGAAGATTGGCCCGCCGCTGCGACCCGAGGACGGACCCGACCGCGACTCCCTGTGGCAAGGTTTGCGCCAGGGCAACATCTCCATCGTATCAAGCGATCACGCCCCCTATCCACAGGAATTGAAGCAAGTGGGCTGGGACAACATCTTCGTCGATGCCGAGGGGCGTTCGGTGCCATTCGGTTCGCCGGGCATCGAAACCATCGTACCGTTGATGTACAGCGAAGGAGTGGTCAAACGCGGGTTGCCCATCTGGTGGTTGGCCCGCGTCATGGCCGAGAACCCGGCCCGAATCTTCGGTTTATACCCGCGCAAGGGCGTGATTCAGATTGGCTCCGACGCTGACCTGCTGATTCTGGACCCCAATGGCGACCGGGTGGTCACGGCCCGAGACCACCACGGCAACTCCGGCTACACGCTGTTCGAGGGTTGGCAGGTCAACGGGCGCCCGTGGATGACACTCCTGCGCGGCCAGGCGCTGTTGAGGGATGGCGCGTTGCAACAGAAACCCGGCTATGGCCGGTTCCTGGAGAGCGAGGCGCCACGCGCTCCCCTGGGCGGCCCGGTCAGCTAACGTGTGGCAGAGTTTCAGCGGCGGTCAATCGCAAGCCGGCGCCGGTGGATGGGTATATCATGCCGTCAGACCGACCCGTCTTCGGCGTTACCCTCAACGAATCGATGTTGCAGGTCGGATTTGGGAACTACCATGACACCAGCATCCCGCACCATAAATGATCCCCTCAACGCCTTCTGCACCGACAGCGACGCCTACCTGCTCGGCGCCCCCGATGGCCCGCTGTCCGGTTTGACCTTCGCCGCCAAGGATATATTCGATGTGGTGGGCCATGTGACCGGATGTGGCAATCCCAACTGGAAGGCCACCCACTCGCCCGCCGATGCCACCGCCTGGGTGGTCCAACAGCTGGTGGACGCCGGCGCCACCATGGCGGGCAAGACTATCACCGATGAACTGACCAGGGGTATCTTTGGCGAGAATGTCCACTACGGGACGCCCACCAACCCGCGCGCTCCGGGGCGGGTGCCGGGTGGTTCCTCCAGCGGTTCGGCGGCGGCGGTGGCTGGGGAACTGGTCGACTTTGCGCTGGGTTCTGACACCGGCGGTTCGGTGCGGGTTCCAGCCAGCTTTTGCGGCCTGTATGGATTGCGCCCCACCCACGGCAGGATCCCGAGAGATGGAATGCTGCTGCAAGCGCCCAGCTTTGATACCATCGGTTGGTTTGCCCGCGATGCCGAAACATTCGCGCGAGTGGGCGCCGTGTTGCTGCCGCCTCAACCTACGCCCGAACGCCCCCGCAATCTGGTCATAGCGGATGATGCGTTTGAGCTGGCCGAACCGCCCGTGCGCGCGGCCCTGTTGTCAATTGCGGACACCATCAGTTCGCTGTTTGATTCCGTGTCAACCCAGCGCTTGTCGCCGACCAGTCTCACCGAATGGTCTGGACACCAGCAGATTTTGCAGAGTCGGGAGGCCTGGGAGTCGATCAGGGAGTGGATTGATGAGGTCAACCCGGCTTTCAGCTTTGAGGTGTCAGACCGTTATGTGATGGGCCGGTCGATAACCGACTCCCAGGTTACTGATGGCCAGGCTGGTCGGGATGCGGTGATTGCGCGTATGGACGAGGTGTTTGCTGACCAGCAAACCGTAATGTGTCTGCCGACTACGGTCGGGCCGGCGCCCCTGGTCGGACAGCCGGTTTCGGAACGACATTCCCTGCGGCTACGCAACAGCGCGCTGACTTCCATTGCCGGCAACACCGGCCGGCCGCAACTGACGCTGCCACTCGGTGTAGTGGACGGCCGGCCGGTGGGATTGTCCCTTCTGGGCAATCGCGGTTCCGATGAACAGTTGATTGAGCTAGCCCGGGAAGTCGCTCGCCTTGGTTAGTCGCGAGGCCTGGGAGCGCCTGACTCCCGGCGGCAGAATGCGTCGGCGCTGGGGCGGTTCCTTCCGGCGCACCGTCCGGCGCACAGTCCTGCTTCTGGTGGCAGCTTGAAAATCTCGGCGACCTTGAGTCAGGCGGCCATACCGCTCGGGATTTTTCGGTATCGCGATTTCGCGTTCGTGTGGACCTCGACCACGCTGGTTGGCATGGGCACCCAGATGGAGTCGGCGGTGCTCGGCTGGTTTGTGCTGACGCTAACCGACTCGCCGTTCCTGGTGGGTTCCATTGCAGCAGCGCGCATGGCGTTGAACTTCCTGGCCCTGTTTGCCGGAGCCATCGCCGACCGCCTGCCCAGAAACGTGCTGCTGGCAACGGTGGAATTCGTCATGGGTGCGCTGGGCATTGTGATGTTGGCCCTGATACTAACGGGTTTGCTGGAAGTCTGGCACATTTTCGCGATTACGATGGTCATGGGTGTGGTCAGGCTGTTTCAGATGCCAACGGCGCAATCCATGATTGGGGACACGCTGCCCGCCGAACGGGTCAGCAACGGGGCGGCCTTCAACACGGTGGCGATGAACATTGCGATGCTGGTGGGACCGGTGGTAGGCGGCGTGTTGTTCAAGGGATTCGGGCCGCAGGGCGCCTACATGGCAATCGCGTCGCTGTACCTGCTGAGCGGTATATCGGCGCTGGCAATCCGACTCACTCCAGCCCGTGCCGACCGGCGCCGCGAATCGGTGTTGCGGACGGTGGCGGACGGTCTGAAATATGCGAAGGGGAACCAGGTTATCTGGGCCGTGTTACTGGTTGCGGTAATCATAAATCTGGCGGGTTGGACCTTCCATACCAGTTTGGCGCCCATCTTCGCCCGCGATGTTTTGGGCACTGACTCGGTGGGATTGGGTCTGCTGCTGTTTGCCTTTGGCGCCGGTGCGCTGACGGGTTCGGTTGGGTTGGCGATGATGCCCAGCCTGCGCAGTGTCGGCAAGTTGCTCATCACGGCCGTGATTATGTGGCACGTTACGGTGCTGGCAATTTCCTTCTCCCAATCCTTTGCGCTGTCAATGATAATCCTGGTGCTGATCGGTATGTCGTTCGCCTCAACCCAAGTGCTGATACTGACGCTGCTGTTGCGCACCACCGATGCCCGCTTCAGAGGCCGGGTAATGGGTCTGCGTTCGTTTGCGATCCTGGCGTTCAGCTTTGGCAGCATGGGGGCCGGTGCATTCGCTGGGCTTTGGGGAGCGCCCGGCGCGGCGCAGGTGGTCGGAGTGACCGGCATAGTGCTGGTGCTGGTGCTGGCGATGGTAGCGCCCAAACTCCGGCAAGCCTGACCTGCCAACATCGTCTGCCGGCCAACGCGGACTGCCGGCTAACGCTGCCAGCCGGCCTACGGTGGGTTGGGTTTAGGTCTCTGCGGGGGCCACGGCGTATTCCGGCTGCTCCGCCCCGCGTAAGGGCAACGCCGAGATGAACATGGCCAGCAACAGCGAACCCGCCATGGCGAAATAGGCGTACTTGAGCCCGGTGGTGAAGGCTTGCTCGACTCCCACCGCTGTGCCGCTCCGCACGGCGTCCAGGCTGGGTTCATGGCCCATTGCGGCCATGGTTGCGGTTACGATGGCAGTGCAAACCGCCACGCTCACCACGTTGCCGGCGTTACGAATCAGATTGACCAGAGCCGAAATTACGCCGTGGCTTTCCCGCTCCACCGCGCTGAGGATTGAACTGGAATTGGCCGAGTAGAACGTCCCCATTCCGCAACTGAGCAGCATCAACGCCGGAATCACCATCAAGAGCGACGAATCTTCGGACAGGCGCGATAGTGTCGAAATTCCGGTGGTGGACAGCAGCAGGCCGCCGACGGTGAACTTCCTCCACCCAAACCGGTCGGACAGCCTCCCGCTGATCGGCCCCAGCAGCGCCATGCAGATGGCGCCGGGTACCACGGCCAAGCCGGCGACCGACGGTCGGTAGCCCAGCACGTTTTGCAGGTAAAACGGTGTCATGAAAAGCACCGCCGAACTGCCCATAAACATCAGGAAGTTGGCCGATACGCCCTGAGAAAAATTCTTGCGCTGGAAGAAACGCAGCTGCAGCATTGGGCTCGTGTGCCGCAGTTCCCACCAGACAAAACTGGCCAGCAACACCACGAAAGTGACGGCTGCCGCCAAAATCGGCGGTGATGTCCAGCCCACGCGATGCGCGTTGGTGATGCCAAGCAACAGCGCAAGCAGCGCTCCGGATGACATAACCGCCCCCAGCCAATCGAACCGGGCCGGTCGTTGACCGGCGCTGCGCGTCCGCACCTGATCGGCCAGGATCAGCAGGCACAATCCGATACTGGCCAGCATCAGCGGCACCACCGCGAAGAACACCGAGCGCCAACCCAGTGCGTCGACCAGCAGGCCACCGAGGGCCGGGCCGGCTATAGCCCCAGTCCCGACCATTGTCATTATGAGCCCGATGGCTTTGCCGCGTTCGGCCGGCGGGAAGGCGCCAACTACGATGGCCATTCCGGTGCCCTGGGTCATGGCGGCGCCGGCTCCCTGGACGATTCGGGAGGCGATGAGCACCGCCAGATCGTTGGACGCCCCCGACGATATTGCGCCCGCTACGAAAACCAGCGAGCCGATGATGTACACTTTCTTGGCGCCGATCAGGTCGGCCAGCCGCCCCATTGGCAGCAACAGTGCGATGATGGTCATGGCATAGCCAATCACCAGCCACTGCACACTGGGTATGTCGGTACTGAAATGACCGGCGATGGTGGGCAGCGCTACGCCCACGCTGCCGTGGTCTACCACGGAGGCAAAGGTGCCCACCGCCATGACGCCGTAGACATACCATTTGTAGCGAGGACTATTCGTTAGCGATGCCAGCATTAACGCCCGAGCCGTCCCCTGAGTCGTCCATAGGGGCCGGTTTGGATCATGCGCCCGCGAAGAAGCGCCGGGCGTTGCCCACGGTAATCTGCTGGAGGTCGGCATCCGATGCGCCCAGCTCTTTCAGGCGGGGCAGCACATACCTGGGAATGAAGTTGTAACCGTCGGGATTCGCGCGCCGCCGCTGTTCCTGAACCTCGGCGCCGTAACGGGCCTTGGGAACCGAGTAGTCGTGGGACAGGAATATCCGGTTGGTAAACCCGGCGTCCATCAGTTTGCGGGCGACCTCGGTGCGCTGTTCCCAGTCCGGAGTGCCTGGGGTCAGGCCGCCCGGATACCGGTCCAATCCCAGCCACACGCCCTTGTTGAGCAGGCCCAGCAGGTATTCCATATCGGTGTCATCGTTGCTGTGCCCAATGTAGACCTTGTCCAGGTCGACGCCTTCTTCTTCCAGAATCCGAACCTGCTGTTCACCAACCCGGTCGGGCGACCAGGTGTGGGTTGAAATTGGTACGCCGGTAGATTTCTGGGCTCGGGCCGCCGCCCGGAGCACTACCTCCTGTGGTGGAGTGATCCCGCCCCGGTCGCTGGCAACCTTGATGATGCCGGCCTTGATGCCGGTGCCTTCAATGCCTTCTTCAATTTCCCTGACGTACAACTCGGCGATGGCGTCCGGAGGCACGTCGCCGAACGGACGGGGCACCGCGACGTGGTTGCCGGTCGCCGCGATGATTTGCATACCGCTGCCTTCGGACACTTCCCGAATCAGATTCACGTCGCGTCCCAGGTCAAAGGTGCTGACGTCAACAATCGTCCTCACCCCGTCGGCGTACACGGCAGTCATGGCGGCGATAGACTGCTCGCGGATGCCAGCGCGGTCGATGAATTCCGGATAGGTGTGGCGCAGACCGGCGGCGTTCGTGCCGACGTGTTCATGGCTCAGGACGAATCCGAGATCGTCCGTATCCACTGGCCCCAGGACTGTATTCACCGTTGGCATGGCCTTGTCTCCTCGACGATCATCGTTCCGATTATTGCAACGTCAGATATTCTATTATGGATTGTGCCAGATTGATACCGGGCAGTTGCCGACCGGCAGTTTGTTCGCCGGCAAGGTCGGCGCTGCTTGTCACGGTGGGACGAGGCGGATATGATGCCGGCAATTCGGGTTCGGCGCCGGAGTTTTGCAATAGCTTCGTTGCCCTCTGCACCCGTTAGGCCGCGCCGCCGGCCACCGAAACTTAACCAGAACCCAACTCCTGGGAGGTAAATCATGGTACGTACACCAACAGTTACACGAGACCAGGTTCCGACGGCGTTGCAAAGCGCCTTCGATGCGGAAACGGCCGGCTCCGGTGGCGTGGTGACCGGCGGCCCCGGTTCAGTAATGATAAACAGCCCTGAAATGCGCCGCCGCGCCAACTCATTGGTCAACTACCTGCGCGATGAATCCTCTTTGTCCAAGAAGATTCAGGAGCTGGCCATGATATTGACCGCGCGCAGCATGGATTGCCAGTACATCTGGCACGCTCACTCCGCACGGGCCCGGCAGCAAGGCATCAGCGACGAGTTTGTGGACAACTTGCGGGACGGCAAGCAATTGCCGCCGCTGCCGGCGGACGAGCAAACGGTAGTGAACTACGCCACTGAGGTATTCCAAAATCACCGGGTCAGCGAAGCCACGTTCCAGGCGGCGTTGAGCCAGCTCGGAGCCCTGGGGCTGACCGAACTGACCACCCTGCTGGGCTACTACTCATTGCTCGCTTTCAACGCCAATGCTTTCGAGATCGATGTGCCCGACGGCGACGAACCCAAGTTGCCCATCTAGCATCCGGTGAATTCCGGCCAGCGGTTGCGGGCGCCGGTCGCTGACCAACGCCGCGCCGCTGGCCCAATAATTTTGGTATTCCTAACGGCGCACCGTGGTAGTTACCAACCCCGGATAGGGTGGCACGCTGACGCCGCTGGGCACGGTTACGTCAAACACCACCGGGAAGCTGATGATGCCGCGTTCGGTGCGAGCGTCGTCGCTGATGTCGGTTACGCTGGCATTGAACTCGACGCCCGTTAGCGATGACATCGTTACCGTGGCCGGCTTCCCCAGTTCGACGCTGTCGATGAAATTGGACTCTACCAGTCCCAACACACTCACGTTCTGAGGGTCAACCACCTGGATAACTCGCGCGTCCACGGTTACGGCGTCGCCGGGAGCAATCGTAACCAGACGAACCACGCCATCGAAGGGAGCATCGAGGATGGCGTCGTCCAGGTCGCCGAGTACGCGTTCGTAGGTGGCGGCGGCGGCGTCAATGCTGGCTTGGGCCAGGGCCACGTCGGAGGCATCGGAGCCGTCCACCAGTTCGTCGCGTGCCTCCTGAGCGGTTGCCACTTCTTTGGTCAGGGATTCCAGCGTGGCTTGATCCAGTCCTTCCTCCAACCTGGCCAACTGGGTTACCGCCGAATCCAATGAGAATCGCGCGCTGTCGGCAGAAGCTTGCAACTTGGCCAGCTCGAGTTGGTCGACTCCCTGTTCCGCTTCTGCCAAATCGCGGTCGGCGCGACTGAGTCGAGACCTGGCGATTTGTACGGTGGCTTCCAACCGGCGCAATTCATCGCTGTCCGGGCCGGCCAGGGAATCGTTGAGTTCCCGGTTCAGACGAACCAGAGTGCCTTCCAGCTCGGCGACGTGACTGATGGCTGCCGAACGGTCAACCTCTTTTGGTCCGCCCTTCAGGTTGTTGACTTCGGCTTCCCATGTGTTGACGGCCTGTTGGGCGATGGTTACCGCGCCTTGTAGAGCGTTGAACTGCACGACGTCGAAGTTCTCGCCATCGCCGAGCCCCCTGAACCCGTCGCCAAAGATGATGGCCTGGAATTCGTTTAGCTCTTCTTGCTCATCATCCAGCATTTTTTCCGCTTCGGCCAGTTTCCCCCGCGCCGCCGCCAGTCGGTCGGCGTGATTGGCGTCAAAATCGCGCACGGCATTCCTGGCGTCGTCCAGAGCGTTTTCCTTTTCGGATATGTCTTTACTGAGTTGCCCGATGGATTCGTCGTGTCTGGGGAGGAAATCGGTTACGGCGTCTTCGGCGGTGTCGAGGGCTACCTTGGCCCAGGAACGCACGTCAAGGGCTTCCGCGAATTGCTCGCTGTAACCATCCGCGAAATCGGATACCGCTTCTTCGGCCCGGTCAACGTCGGCTTTGGCGTCGGCAACGGCCTGGCGGGCCGCTCCGAGTTGCACATTGTGGGTCAGCTGGTAATCGTCGAGCTTATCCTGAGCGCGTTCCAGGGCGATTTCTGCGTTGGCCAGTACGCTTTCGGATCGGGCCAGAACCAGGGGGTCGTCGGACTGCAGGCCCATTACCTGGTCGAGTCTGTCCTGGGCCTTTTCGAGATCGACTTTGGCCTGCGCCGCCGCCCGCCCGACAGCGGTCAAGGATTCGGCGTCCAGCGTCGCCAGAACGTCGCCCTCAGCTACCAGGTCCCCCACGGCGACGTTGACCACGCCGACTTCTCCAGGGACTCTGAACGCCAAGTTGGCTTGAGTCTTGAAAATCAGCTCGCCACGCACCTGAAACTCGTTGGTAATCGCGCGACTGCCCCGCGGCCAGCCTCCGGGTGTTTCGGGCGTCGTCGTTACATCGGATGGGCCGCCGCAGGCAACGGCGGCGAGCAGCAGGCCGCCGCAGGCTGCTAATGCTGTGACTTTGCCCGGCGCAAACGCGCGGGAAGGAACGATAAAACGTAGAAGTTTCAACTCAATTGCCTCTGGTTCTGGTAGATGTGCTGGGAGTCGAATAGTTTTCGCGCTGGAAGCTCAGTCGTCAATGCTGGTTTGTGGCGGTTCAGCGACATTTGCCAACGGTGCCGGCCGATGGGAGACCATTGCAACGATGCGGTGATACAGGTTGGGGATGGATTCTTCAAATATCATGTAAATGACTGGCACCGCCACGAGGGTCAGGAAAGTTGAACTCACCAACCCGCCGATTACCACGGTAGCGAGTTCTGCGCCCACCAAACCGCTGGATTCGCTGAACGCCAGCGGAATCAGGGCCAGGATGGTGGTGAACGCAGTCATCAGGATGGGGCGCAGGCGGGTGCGGCCGGCTTCCATCACCGCATCCAGCGGGCTGCGGCCGGCTTTGCGCAATTGACCGACAAAGGTGAGCAGCACGATTGCGTTGGTGACCACGATACCGATGAGGAACAGGAAACCCATCAATGCCGGGAGGCTGAGGGAGCGGTCGGTTGCTGTCAGCGCAATCAGCGCGCCGACCACGGCCAGGGGCAGACTCAAAACCACGATGAATGGAACCTTCAATGAACCCAGGGTTGCCACCATCACCAGGTAGACCAGCGAGACGCCGATAATCATTGCCACGTATACGTTGTTGAATTCCTCGCGGATGTCGCTGAACACTCCGCCGGAGCGAACCCGCACGCCGGGGGGGAGTTCGGTGTCGGCGACGATGGCGTCGATGCGTTCCCCGATGGCGCCGGCGTCGCGACCGGCGAGACCGCCGGAGATGGTGGCCGACCGGTCGCCGTCGTAGTGGGTTACCACGTTGGGGCCGACGGTGAATTTGGTCTCCGAGATGCTGCCCAACGGCACTGCGCCCGCATTGCCGGCGATGGGAAGTTGCTGTAGGTCAAGGGGTTCATCAATGGCTGACTTGGCTCCCCGCACCACCAAATCCAGTTTGTCGCCGGTGAGATTGACCTCAGCAACGTCGGTTCCATGCACCCACATACGGATTTGGTTGGCCACGTTTTGCGTCGACAGCCCATGACGCCCGGCGTCGTCCGGGTTGATGGCGATGGTCAGTTCTTCGCTGCCATCGACTATATTCGTTCGCACGTTCTGTACGCCGGGATCGCGCTCAATCGCAGTCTGCAACGTGTCGGTAGCCGCGCGGACATCGGCGTAATTGGGGCCGGTCAGAGTCAACCTCAGACCTCCGCGCTGCGGCCCGCCGGAGTCGGCGAACACTCGGATGGTGACGTCTTCGCCGCCAGGGAGTGCGGTGCGGAGTTGTTCGTCCAAATCGGCGGGCGCGTCATCCGCCAGAATCACGGTGAACCCGGCGCGGTCGTAAGACGCATCGGAAGCGCCGGGCCCGAAATTCCGGCTGCTCGACCCGAGCGTGGATTGATAACTGTCCACGTGCCCGCTGGCAACATGGCCGTCGAGCGCCTGCTCAATTACCCGCGCTTCCCGGAACAGGATGCCAGTGGATGGGCTCTGGTTCAGTGTGAGGTCGATACGCAGGCCTTCGGTTCTGCCGGCAGAAAAGAGTTCGATGGGCAGCACCAGTACCAAAAGGAGGCTGGACAGAACGGCAACGATGCAGCCCAGAACCGTGAGAGTCCGGAACCGCAACGCCAACCGGAGCGCCGGCGTGTAGGCGCGTTGCATCCAGGTATCGCTGGATTGGCCGGATGGTTCGTTGGCCATGTCCCCCTGGCGCAGGAACAGCGACGCAAGCACGGGGACGGCGGTCAAGGCGACCAGCGTTGAAGCCAACAGCGATACGCAAACGGTCTGCGCGAAGGGAAGGAAGAATTGTCCCACCACGCCCGGCAAGAATCCCAGCGGTATGAATACCGCCACGGTGGTAAGGGTTGAGGCCACAATCGCCGGGCTGACCTCCTGGGTTGCTGCAATCACCGCCGTCGCGCGCGAACTTCCCTCCTGGATGTGTCGGTAGATGTTCTCCAGCACCACGATGCTGTCGTCCACGATGCGGCCAACGGCAATAGCCAGACCGGCCAGACTCATAAAGTTCAGGTTCCAGTCAAAGGCCGCCATCACCAGCATGGTGAGCATCACGCTCAAAGGGATCGAGGCTCCGATGATGATGGTAGGCCGCAAACTGTTCGCGATGCCAGCCACCACGCGAGGCCGCACCTGCAAGAGGAATAGAAATACCGCCAGAACCGCGAAACCGAATCCTTGCAACCCCTGGGTAATGACTTTGTTCAGCTCTCCTTCCAGCCTGGGGGCCTGGCTTTCCAGGACTTCGATGTCGACATCGGGTGGAATCTCGCGGGACAGTTCCAGTAGAACGCTGTCAATGTCCCGGGTAACGTCTATGGTGTTGCCGGCTGGGGTTTTCAACACGTTCAGGCTGACGCTGGGTTGTCCATTGGTGCGCGAAACCGTACTGGCCTCCAGTGTGTTGACTTCCACAACGGCGACATCGGAGATGCGGACCGGCGTCGCGTTGGCGCCGAAACTGCGGTTGCCCGCGCCGCCGTCAGATCCGACGAAACCCACCGGCAGATTGTTGATGGCGTCCAGGTTGGCGTAACCGTGGAACGCGCGCAGCGTTACCGAGCGGCCTTCGGTTACCAGGCTGCCAGCGGTGACATCGACTGCATGACCCTGAATGGCGCCGATGACGTTCTGGAGGGTGAGACCGTAGGTGTTCAGCAGGTCGGGGTCGACAGTTACGAATACCTGCTCGCTGACCCCGCCTTCGATTGCCACGGAGAATACGCCGGTCACGGCTTCCAGGCGAGGCACAATTTGGGACTCGATAACCTTTTGCAGGGACGGTATATCCCTTTGACCCGACACGCTCAATTCCATCACGGGCCGCTGGTTTGGGGTCAGCTCATAAACCTGCGGATCGCCAGCGGCGTCGGGCAACCTGACGCCGGCCACCCGGCTGACGATTTCCGCTTCGGCTTCCTCCATGTCGGCGTTGGTCTCGAAGCTGGCCCGAACCAGTGAACGGCTACCCCGCGAGGTCGAAGTTACTTCCTTAAGTCCTTCCATACCGATGACGACGTCTTCGATTGGCCGGGTGACCTCTTCCGCAACTTCTACGGGGGTTCCCTGCTGGTACGGTGTAACGATGTTGACGACCCTAAGGCTAATCTCCGGGAACAGCTCCTGCTGTAGTTGCTGGTACGAATAGACTCCTCCGACCAGCACCAGAATGAGGGCCATAATCGTTACCGAACGACGTTGCAGCGCCAGTTTGGACAGAATGATCATTTAATGCAATCTGTCGTAGGAATATAACCCCATTCCGACCAGCAACATCATTACCATTACGGTGACCGGCTTACGGCGCAGCGTGAGCGTAGTCTGAAACGTCAAAATCTCCCCCGACAGACTGATACAAAAGCCGCTAACCGGAAGCTGGCGGCCTGATTTGCCCGCTGCTGTGGTATCGAATCAATCATACCAGACGGAACCCACGACACTTGCGGGTTCCGGTCAATGGCCGATCGTACCAGCCGCACGGTATCCGCCAATTGCAAAGGAAATGTGAAGCGTCGCCTGCCATGTAGTACACTGCCTACCAATTTGTTTGAGGAGTTCCAGATGGATTTTGCGCTGTTTTCACATATTCCCTGGCCGGAGGAACACGCTCCGAAACGACTGTATTCCGATTTGATCGAACAGGCGATCATCGGCGAAGAGCTGGGCTTCAAAGCCATCTGGCTGGCCGAGCACCACTTCACCCGCTACGGGTTGGGCGCCTCGTCGCTGGTCATCGCGAGCAACATTGCGGCGCGCACCAATCGCATCCGCCTCGGCACCGCAGTGCTCATCCCGCCGTTGCATCATCCGGTGCGATTGGCCGAGGACACGGCAACGCTGGACGTGCTCAGCGACGGTCGTCTGGATGTCGGGTTTGGAAGGGGCGCCGCGTCATCCGAATACGTCAACTTTGGGGTTGACCACGCGGAGAGTCAGGCGCGTTACCGGGAAACCATCGAGATGGTGGAGTCGCTTTGGACCACACCCGATTATTCTTTCGAGGGAGACTACTACACTGCCCAACACCTGAATCTGGTGCCCACGCCTTTGCAGCAACCGCATCCACCGGTGTACGTGGCGGCCACGCGCAGCGTCGAATCTCTGGAATTCGTTTCCACCACCGGCCGCAGACTGATTATTGGGGTGGTGCTGAATACTGGAGAGGCGATTGAATTGCTGAAGCGTTTCCTCGATATGGCGCAGCATTGCGACAGTCCGGTTACGGCTGCCGACGTACCCTTTTTCCGGTATTTTTACGTCGCGGAAACCGAGGAGGAGGCGCACCGGGATGCACGCGATGCCCTCAACTGGACCCTGGACGTCAATACCTGGCGCACCGAATTTCCGGTGGGCAGCGAGGTTTACCAACGGCTGGACGAATACCGGCGAACTCGTACCAAGTTCCCGCCGACCTACGAATTCCTGGCTGCAAATCGGGCGTTCATCGGTAGCCCTGACCAATGCGCCGATCAGATTCAGGCGCTTTACGATGCGGGAGTGCGCTACTTCGGTTGCAATTTCGCCTTCGGCGGCCTCCCCCACGAAAAGCAGGTAAAGTCCATGGAGCTATTTGCCCGCGAGGTGATGCCGCGCTTCCCGGCCGACGGCTAGCCCGAGGTACTCGCAATGCCGACGCATTCGCTAGCCCGAGATAACCGTCTAGTTATCTCCGGGTGCGCCGGCCGGGGCGTCTTGACGTTCCACGGTTGGGGCCAGAGGAGTTGTGTTACGGGTGCCCAGCGCTCGGATCAACGAGATGACCGCCCCCAAGGTTAGGACGCAACCCATCAGCAGGAACGCCCAACGGAGTCCCGCGACAAAGGCGGTGGAAACGCTGGGGTTTACGGCGTCCAGTTTCGGCTCCACTCCGTAAGCGGCCATCGTCGACACAACGACGGTGGTGGCGACGGCCACGCTGACCACGTTGGCCGAATTGCGGACCAGTTGCGTCAAGGCGGACACGACACCGTAGCGGCTGCGGTCCACCACGCTGATTATGCTGCTGCTATTGGGGCTGTTGAACAACCCGGTTCCACAGCTTTGCATCATCATCGTGCCGATTATCAACCAAATTGGCGATCGTTCGGTCAGTGCGAACGCCAGCACGAAGGAGCCGGCGGCGGTCAACGATATGCCCCCGATGGTAAATGCCTGCCAGCCAAACCGATCTGATAATCGCCCGGTCAGTGGACCGAGCACCACCATGCACAGCGCGGCCGGAATCATCATCAGTCCGACTTGCTCCGGCGCGTAGGACAACACCCTTTGCAGGTAGAAGGGCATCATAAATCGCACCGACGATGTGCCAAAGAACGCTATCCAACCCGCGGCAATGCCCATCCCAAAAATGCGGTTAGCGAACAGCCGGAGTTCCAGCATCGGTGATTTGAACCGCAGTTCCCACCAAATGAACGCGGAGGTCATCACCACAACCGCCAGACCGCCGCCGATTACCACCGGAGAAGTCCAGCCGAATCCATTGCCGTTGCCGACCACCACCAGCATGACCAGCAGGATTACCCCGGACAGGCCGGCGCCAATCCAGTCGAACGCTCCGGGCTGGCCTCTCCGATTGGGTCCGGTATTGGGCGCCCGTTCCAGTAGCAGCCAAGCGAAGATGAGCACGATGATTCCGGTGGGTACGTTGACGAAAAACACCCACTGCCAGCCCAGCCAGGCGACCAGGAATCCACCCATGGCCGGCCCGGCGATGGCGCCCAAACCAACCACGCTAAGGTGCGTGCCCAATGCCTTGCCGCGTTCGGAGTCCGGGAATGCGGCGATGAACATTCCCATCCCGCAGCCCTGCACCATGCCGGATCCGATACCTTGCAGCACACGAAAACCGATCAGGATTCCCAGATCGGGAGCAAAGGTAGCTCCCAACGAACCCACGACGAATATGCTGGTGCCGGCGACGTAGACCTGACGCCGGCCAATCACGTCGCCCAAACGCCCCATCGGCAACAGCAGCACACTGATAGTCAGGGCGTATGCAATGACCACCCACTGCACCGACGACAGGTTGGCGTCAAGATGCTCTTCAATCTGGGGCAACGCGATGAGGACGCTGCCGTGGTCAATTACCGAGAAGAAAGTGCCGGTGGCTACGATCCAGAAGACCCACCACTTGTAGTGCCGGCTGTTGGTGATGCGTTGGATCAAGTCGAAGCCCGTCTGAAGTTACGGTCGTGCCGGCGATTGCCGCCTCAGCCGTACCATGATACTCCCTTACCCTGCCTATGCAAGCCATAGTGCAGCCGTGTAACTGTTCACGTTTGAGGGGACGAAAACGGTTTGCGGTGGAATTTACGTGCTTGGTTCCCCCTCCACAAGAGGCCGAATAGTCCGCAGATCCCCTCAAGTCTGAACAGTTACGCAGCCGGTTTGGTTGAGAAGACGATCCTCACGAGCGGGTGTTCGTCAGGGCAAACGCCGTACCCGGCCCAGAGCGGCGATACAGACGAGGGCCAGGGCCAGCCCCAGCGCGCCTACAATCGCAATCGCCGTTACCGGAGAAGTGGCGTCCGACAGCAGCCCCACGGCCAGGCTCGCCACTACCAGAAAGCCGCGATCAAAACTTTGCAAACTCGTCAACCGGCCACGCAGGTTGTCCGGGGCGAGGGTCTGTATGAGGGTGCCGCGAGTAGTGCGGAAAACTGCCTGGCTAAAAGCCATTGCCGCGATGACGATGAATGCCAACGCCATCCAATGGGAATAGGCGAATATCAACAGGCATATAGAGCTCGCCACCGCCGCGCCCAGCACCACTTTTCCTTTCGTGAAAACGAAACCGAAGGATGCCATGAATAACGCGGCCAGAAAACCGCCGACGCCGGTTACCGACAGTAGATACCCTCCGACACGAGCGTCGCGCATTAGCACATCGGTGGTGAACACCGGGAAAAGAAACCAGGCGGGATGGAGGATGATGTTTGGTATCACCGACAGAATCATCAACTGGAACAGTCCGCGCTCGCCGCTCCAGATGTAACGCAACCCCTCAACCATGTTGCCGATCAGAGATCCCCTCGCCCGGGAGGCGCCGGGCAGGAAATAGGGTGTTTTCAAGCGCAGTATCATCAATACGTTGGCGAGATACAGGCCGGCTTCGATGGTGAAATTCCAGAAGAAGCCCAGGGTGAAAATCAGAATGCCGCCGATAAATGGGCCCACTATCCTGGTTCCGGTAATCGTCAATACGTTGGCGGCCAGAGCATTGCCGAGCATTTCGCGGGGAACCGTGCCCGCGATCAGCGACTGACGCATCGGCTGCGTCATGGAGTGGCAGGTACCCGCCAGAATGACGTACAGATACGCGTGCCAGACTGCCACCCGTCCCGAAAGCACCAGCAGTGCAAAGGAAATGGCCAACCCCGCCATCACAACTTGTAGAGCGATGACCAGCTTCCGACGGTCGAATCGGTCGCTCAGTACACCACCCAGAGGGCCGAAGACCAGACCGGGCAAGGTGTTGATGCCGCCTACTGTCACCACCAACAGCCCGGCAACGCTGGAACCTTCAGACAGTTCGCGCACCAGCCAGCCCACGCTCAGCAGTTGCAGCCACTGAGCATTGTTGGCGAAGAAATTGCCGATCCAGAGCAGGCGGTAATTCCTGTAACCTAACCATGCGTCCAGCGTATGCAAACGCGGAATTGAGGGGACGCGGAAAATGATGCTTCCTCCCGAGTCACACCGGCCGAGTTGCGCCGGCAGGTCGGCGAGGTTGCGCAGGGGCCAGCACCGAACCAGTAGGCATTTTGCCCCGCGTCACCAAAACAGTCAATGCTGTTGAGCCGATGGTATCAACCAGGCCGATACACTTAGGCCAATACACTGCCCGGCGGGACGCTAACGCACTCGCGCCCCGAGTGGGTTCTACGGCAAGGCGCGCACTCGCCGGAGCACGGCGACGCAAAGCATGGTCGCTGCCAGCCCCAAGCCGCCCAGGGTGAGTATGGCGATAGATGCCGAAGTGGAGTCGGCCAGCATTCCCACCAGCACGCTGATTCCGGTTAGGAATGCGCGCTCGTAGGCCAGCACGCTCATGGTGCGGGCGCGGAATCGGTCGGGCACTATGGTTAGCACGACGGCTCCCTGCGTGGTGCGGAAGTAGGCCTGAAACATCGACATCAGCGCCAGGAACACCAGCGCCGCCGGCAGCCACGATGAGAACGCAAATATCATCGTGCAGATGGAACTTATTGCCGCGGTGGCCAGCAAGATGTAACCCTTGCGGAAGGGGAACCCGAAGGATGCGATGGCAAGGGTTGCAATCAGGCCGCCCACACCGGTAACCGACAACAGGTAGCCGCCCATATTGACATCTGCCATCAATACCTGGGCGGTGAACAGTGGGAGCAGGAACCAAACCGGATGCAGTATTGTGTTGGGGACAACGGACAGCACCATGATTTCCAAAATCTCGCGTTGATCTCTCCAGAGGTGCATGATCCCGTCTCGGAAGTCGGCGAAGGGGGTGAATCGCCGCCGCTCGGCATCCGGCAGATGCGAGCTATATGGCATCTTCATGGGCAGCAGCAGTAGAACAACCGCGAGGTAAAGCGTGCCCTCCAGCGCGAAGTTCCAGAAGAATCCCAGGTAGAAGATGAGCAAGCCACCTACGAACGGCCCGAAGATGCGTGTGCCCGTTATGGTGAACACGTTGATGGCGTAAGCGTTGACCACAGCCTCTCGCGGCACCACGTTGGAAACCAGCACCTGCTGCATCGGTTGGGATATTGCCAGGCACACGCCGGAAATGATTACGTAAGCATAGGCGTGCCAGGCACGGATGAAATCGCTGGCGACCAGCAAGGCGAAAGAGAATGCCAGCGCTGCGCTGAATGTCTGCACCGCCATGACCAGCTTGCGACGGTCGAGTCGGTCGCCGAGCACACCGGTGAGCGGATTGACCAACAGCATCGGCAAAGTGTTGATCGCGCCGACCGATACGACTAGCAAACCGCCGATCAGGGAACCCTCTGACAGGGATTTCACCAACCAGCCGATGCTGAGTAGTTGCAGCCACTGGGCGGTATTGCCGGCATAGTTCGCCAGCCAAAGCAGCCGGAAGTCCCGGTATGCCAGCCACGCATCCAGCGTGTGCAGGCGGGGCAATCTTCGTGAGGAACGGATGGGCTCGGCCTTTGGGGAGTCAGTTGCGAGGAAAGGTACGTGAGGCGCAACCTCTGCGTAACGTCAACAACATATTGGGACTGACGCCCGGATGTTGTCAACTCAAAAAACATGACTGAGATTGACGCGTTCCCCGGCGAGGTCGACCACCCATCCCACCACGGAATTTCCGAACGGGTTTCAGTGTCCGCTATGATATGATTACGATGCGCCGGCCGAGTGCAAACTTGATTGGCGAAGTCGGTTGACAGCTTCAGGAGGTTACCAGAATGACCATCACAGATGAGGTATTTGCCACCTCATTTCGCGGCCAGGATACCGACCGCGCCCTGCTGGCCCACCTGTTGCGTCGGGCTGGCTTTGGCGCCACGCCGGCCGAGTTGGAAACCCACTGCTCCAGGGGCTACGCCGCAACGGTGGAATGGCTGCTGCATCCCAAGATGCAACCAGGGTTGGATGAAGATATTATCGAGCGGTATTACATCGACTGGAAGGAAAGCCGCAACATCGAAGGCGCTCTCACCGAAACCGTATACCGGATGAACGGCAACGCCGGAACGCGTCCGTTGCAGGAAAAAGTTGCGCTGTTCTGGCACGGAGTGTTCGCCACCGGATTGGCCAAAGTCCTGCACGAGAAAACCATGCTCAACCAGATCGACCTGTTCCGGGAATACGGATTGGGCAGCTTCAGGGATTTGCTGGCGCATCTAGCCCGCGACCCGGCGATGATTTTCTGGCTGGATAACAACTTCAATCACAAGGATGCCATCAACGAGAATTGGGGTCGGGAATTGCTCGAACTGTTCTCAATGGGCGTGGGCAGGGACGGACAACCCAATTACACAGAAGAGGATGTGCAGGAAGCGGCCCGCGCCTTCACCGGCTGGACCATTGACGATGACAATGTGGCGAGCATTCCCTACGGGAAAACACCCTGGCGATTCCGCTACGACCCCGCCGACCACGACGATGGGCTCAAGACTTTTCTCGGTGAAACCGGTGCGTTCGACGGCGATGACATCGTTGACATAATCTGCCGGCAGCCGGCCACCGCGCGGTTCATCAGCCGCCACTTGTACAACTTCTTTGTCGCCGACGACGTGCCGGTTCCCGCCTGGCAAAACACGCCGCCAGCCGACCCTGAGGCCATCGCCGCGCTAGAAGCGGAATACTTCCGTTCCGGTTACGACGTCCGGTCGATGCTGCGCCTGCTGTTCACTGCCGACTTTTTCAAGTCGAAGACCGCCCGATTCGCGCGGGTTAAGTGTCCGGCAGAGGTGGTGGTAAGCACCTTGCACCTGGCCGGAAGCCTGAAGTTTCCGGAGGTCGGCGTGATGGGTGTTGCGCTGGAGTGTCGCTACATGAACCAGGACCTGCTCAACCCGCCATCGGTGGAGGGCTGGCACACTGGCAAGGAATGGATCGACAGCGGCAGCATGGTCGAGCGCATCAACTTCGTTGCCGACGAACTCGGAAATGCCGACCATCCCGGCATTCGCGCCATTGTCGATCACCTGCTGAACCAGGGTTTGACGCTATCCCCGGCTAACATTGTGGACGGCTGTCTGGATCTGCTGGGTTGTTATGCGCTCCGGGACGAAAATCGGGAGGCGCTTATTGTGCAGGCCGGCGAGGCGCTGGAGAGTGGGGCCGGCGTGGAACCCGTCATCCTCAATACTTTGCGAATGATTGGTTCAACGCGGGAGTACCAGTTTGCATAGAGGGAGTATCTCCTGATGACGACCCCGGTTTTTACTACGCAGCAGGTTGAGGGAGCCATACGCCACGGGATGCGCGGTGACCGTCAGCGTTACGAACTTGATGCCGGCGATGCCGGACAAAAGAACGCCACCTACGGGGATAACCTGGCGCACTACCGGAACGTGGCGCAAAAATGCCTGAGTGAAGGCGACTACCGGCAGGCGGCGGAAAAGTCCTGGGGCACCTACGCCCAAACCATCAAAGCGACTTGCGCCGGCTATGGGATTAGAGTATCCACGCACAGGAACATACTCAGCGTGGCCCAAGCGCTTACAGCGCTCGCTGGTGGAGCGGACGCTTCCGCCTCTGACACGCTCCGCAGAGGTTTCACGTCCGCCAGAAGCCTGCACCAGCACTTTTATGAAAATGACTTGGAAGATGCGGAAGTGGAGCAGTCGGTGGAAGAAGTGATAGAGGCTATCGGCCTGCTGCAAACGCTGTTTCACGTATGACGATTCGCCTAGAGCCGATACCGTCCGCCGCGGCCCGAGTGATGAGCGACGGACAGCGGGCGCTGGTTGATACCGCTGACCGGCTGGCTGTTGATCGCTTCGCCGCCCGCGCCGCCGGCTACGATGCGGCGGCGGAGTTTCCCACCGAGAACTACGTTGACCTGCATGATGCGGGACTGCTGGCTCTGCGCGTGCCCGTCGAGTACGGAGGACACGGCGTCAGCCCGTTGACCTTCGCAATGTGCATTTTGGCGGTAGCGCGCGGTTGTCCCTCAACCGCGTTGACGCTCACCATGCACACCAATGTGCTGGGTTCATTCGTAGCCGGACTGGGGACGCCCGAGCAATGCTGGCGCTATTTCGGAGAAGCCGTCAAATTCGGCCGTCTCTTCGCCTCCATTACCAGCGAGCCCGGAGCATCCGCGCGGGAGCGGTTCGTCCTTTCAACCACGTTCACTCCGAACAGTTCTGGCGGATATCGGGTTGAGGGAGTGAAACATTTTTGCTCCCTGGCCGATGCCGCTGATTATTTCTTTGTGTCCGGTATCGTCCGTGGCAGTCCCGGAGGCGCTGACAATATCATTTCGGCAATGATTCCGGGCGATTCCAGCGGTGTATCCGTTACCGGCCAGTGGGACGCGGTGGGAATGCGAGCAACGGCCAGCCACAGCGTTAGCTACGATACCGAGGTGTCGGTTGACGAGGTGTTTGGCCCGCCGGGTCGCCTGTTGACCGCCGATTGGGGAAGTTTCTCGTTGGGGTATGCCGCGGTGTATCTGGGTATTGCCGAGGCGGCCTACGAGTACATCACCGAGTATGCCAGCAGTCGGACCTGGACTCCGGACGGCGAAACCATCATCCACCACCCGACAACGCAGCGCGCCGTTGGCGAAATGAGCATCGCCATCCAGTCGGGTCGCTTGCTGCTGATTGACGCTGCGTTGACCGACCGCGCGGCGGATCCAGTGGCCGCAGTCCTGGCGGTGAATCGGGCCAAGCAGCATTGCGCTGAGGTTGGTGTAGCGGTGACCGATGCCGCGATGCGACTGGCTGGCGGAGGTGGGCTGCTGAAGTCGTCCCCGCTGGAGCGGTTTCGCCGGGATGCCCTGTCCGGCCCGGTGATGCCGCCATCCAACGACCGTTGCCTGGAAACCATCGGCAAGTTGGAATGTGGACTACCGGCGATTACCGTCGAATTGTCCTGATAATCTGCCGCTGCACGAGGTTTGGGAAATGACCACCGTTGTCGAATACCCGCGGTCCGTTGCTGGCCTGTACCAGTACCACGACGTGATCGGCCTGCTGTCGGGCGGCGGACCCGGATTCAGCGGCCCGGTTGCGGTGGCGCTGGGGCCGGATGGTTTGCTGCACGTCGCCAGTCGCGCCAATCCCAACCAGCCCGAAGCGGTGCGGGTAACGCGGTGTACCCTGGACGGCGATTACGTTGGCGAGTTCTGCGGTTGGTGGGAAGCGCCGGGCCAGTTCATCTGGACCACCGCCATTGCGTTTGGGCCGGACGGTAACCTGTATCTGTCTGATGAAAACACCCATCGGGTCAGCGTATTCACGCCGGAGGGAGAGTTTCTGCGCTACTGGGGAGAGTTCGGCGATGGCCCGAGTCAGCTCAACCGGCCATCCGGCATCGCCTTTGAGCCGTCCGGATCTTTGCTCGTGGTGGACTCGTTGAATCACCGGGTGCAGCGTTTCACGTCAGACGGAACGTTAGTCGGTGCGTGGGGCGAACCCGGCGCAGGGGCCGGACAATTCCGAATGCCCTGGGGTGTCGCCGTCGATCAAACCGGCGACGTGTACATCTCCGACTGGCGCAACGACCGGGTCCAGAAGTTCAATCCGGCAGGCAACGTGATTGCCGGATTTGACGGGCGCGACGGCGGAGACGGCTTCAGCCGCCCCAACGGTCTGGCCGTGGATGCCGAGGGGCGCATCTACGTGTGCGACTGGTGGAATGATCGGGTGCAGGTGCTGGATTCATCGGGTAGGGTCGTTGACACGCTGGCGGGCCATTCCGGTACGTCGAAATGGGCGCGGACGTTTCTGGATGCTAACCCCGATATTGAGGAGAAGCTGAACTCCGCGACGCAAAACGTCGAACTGAAGCGGCGTTTTTACCGACCGACGGCAGTTACCGTCAGCGACGACGGCCTGGTATTCGTGGCCGATTGCTATCGGCACCGAGTGCAAATTTACCGACGATTGTACGATGGGCCGGGTGCTACAATGAGGCCAACCTAACTCTGGCTGGATGGCCTCCATCATTGCTGAACCCCTACCTGGCAAGGAACCTACCATGACTACTATCGCAGACCACACTCACCCCACCCAATGGGGCATCGGCAACATACTGGCCGTGGTGGGAATTACCGTTGTGGGGTTGGGAATCATTATCGCGTTGACCTTCAACGGCATTGGCGACAGTCGGATTGACTCGCTGCATACGAGAATGGATGCAGTGCAGCAAAATATGGCAGAGGTGCAAAAATCCCAAGTCATGACGGAATACCGGATTGCGGCCATTGAGCTGGACGTTGCCGGTATGCGACGCGACATCACCGACATCAAAGAAACGCTGGCCCGTATTGAGGCGGCGCAGCGGTAGCAACGGCAGATGCGCCAAGCCGTAAGACTAAACGCAACAGGAGTTTATAATGGGACGGCGCGAGATTAGCCCTGAGGACGCAGAGGCGTTCGGCAAGTGGATTTATCAGGAGAAAGTGCAGCCCACGCTTGATGAGGAGCCGATTGGGAGCTTTCTATCCTTCGATTTTGACAGCGAGGATTGGGAGCTGGACGAGAGCCTGCTGAAAGCGGCACGACGGCTACGGGCGCGACGACCGGATGCAGATGTTTTCACCGTCCGCATCGGGTTCCCGGCGGCGTTCATTTCGTGGGGGCCGTAGGGGGCAAACGATGATTAGCGGCGCGGTTAACCTGATGCGACGGCCGGCTATCGCCATTCTGCTGATAGATAGTAACGTCAACGCAGGACAGCAGAAGCGCACCTTGACACCGGGTTCAGCGGCGATTTGACGCTGCCGAAATCCGTCATTGAACAGTTGCAACTCCCGCTGACTACACGCTCCAATTCCTACCAGATTGGCAGTGGTGCAATCGAGACCTTTAACACCTACGAGGGGACTATCCATTGGCATGACGGTTTTCGAGATATAATCGTGCTGGAATCGGAGATTGTCCCGGTGGTCGGAGTTGGCCTGTTGTGGGAGAACAATCTGTCCATAGATTTCAGGCATGGTGGGGATGTTACTATCACGGAACTATTTGATCTCGGACGGCGCAAGGAGGGATTATGACCAGCAGCAATGGCAGCGGAGTTAGCACGCAGCAGGTTGGCACCACCATTCTGGTGGTGATGATGGAAGTGGACAAGGCCGACGATGCGGTTTTTAACAAGTGGTACAACGAAGAGCACGTACCCGAAAGGATGGCTATACCCGGATACATCAGCGCCCGGCGGTTCGAGTTGGATCCCGGCGATGATCAGGCCAATAACGTGATGCGCTACCTCTGCATCTGGGAATTGGAGAACGACAGCCCGTTGCAGTCGCAGCTGTACAAGGATCAGAACGCCAGTCCCACGCCCACCAAGGAAGCGGCCGGCGCCGTGGTGAAGCAACGGGCGCGGGGGTTGTACCGGCAGATATTCCCGGCCGTTGGGGGGTACTCTGACCGGGCCGGTTATACGTACCCCGATGGGGTGCGGATTGGGGGTGAGCGATCTCTTCACTGCAACCCGTTTTCTTTTTGGAGTGATACCCCTCACCCCAACCCCTCTCCCACAAGGGGAGAGGGGCTTTAAATCATGGCCACTCCCGCTAGTTAGATGCGGGTGAGGCGGAGCAGCGCGCCAATATCTGCTTCTTCCTCCAGTCGCCACAACCGGCCGAGCAGTTCCTCGGTTTGGTCGGGTGTCAGCAGGTCGGCGCACAACCCGCGGAACTTGGTTTCCACCTCGGAGTCGGCCATCGGGTTCAGGTGGTGGCCGCGGAAGTGGGCAACTTCGGCGCTATAGGTCGGCCCGCCGCGCATACTGAGATCGACGTTGCACAGCATCGCCTCGGGAACCCGCCGGTTGGCTTCCTCAGATACGTCGATGCGGGTACGGCCAATAAGCGACGCCAGGCCGGGGTCGTTGATGTGTTCGTCGGCAAAGTGGCTTTGGTTCAATCCGTCGTAGGTCAGGGCGACGGCGGTGGCGTAGGGCATACTGTGGTCGGCGGTTTCACGGGTCTTGGGATGCCACTTCTCGTCGTCGCCGGCCATAATGTCGATGGCCTTTTGCAGCGTGCGGATGTGTATGTCCTCAACGTCATCGACGCGGAAATCGGGCGCCTGACGGCGGGCTGAGAGGACCGCTTCCACCACGGTTTGGGAGTACAGGCCGAGGGCAAACTGCTTGATGCTGCACTCGTGAACCTTGAACGGCTGGCCCTGGTCGCCGCCGAAAGGCTCGAGTTGGTAGGGTTCTTTGGTAACCGCGGCAAAGAAACCGTACTCGCCCTCGAACACCGGCGATGGGCCGGTCAGTCCTTTCTCGGCCAGCATGGCGGCGAACACGGCGTTGCGGCTGGCGTTGGCGTAGGCACAGCCCTTCCAGTGCGACAACGCGCCCACACGGGTTTGCCCCAGCGCCAGATTGGGCGTGATGCCGAGGTTCAGGGCCTGTTCGGTCTGCGCTAGTGACAAGCCCATGGCCCGGGCCGCCCCAATGGAGCTGGCGATGGCGCCGTTGGTTACGTGGTCGAACCCGATGTACCTGATGCTGAACGCATCTCCGAAACGGCAAAAGGCTTCGTAAGCTACGGCGGTGGCGGTGATAAGGCGACGGCCACCCGCGCCCACCAGCTCGGCGCCGGCCAGGGTGGCGGCGATGCTGTCGCTGGGGTGGCCGGATTCGAGGGTGGTGTAGCCGTCGTTGAAATCCAGGTAGCGAATCATTACGCCGTTGGCGAAGGTGGCCAAGTCTGGGCTGGAGGTCAAGCCGCTGCCGATGATGGTGCAGGGGCGGCGGCTGGTGACCTCGCTGGCGAGGTCGCGAGAAATCTTGCTGGGTTCCGAGGTATAGCCGCCAATGGCGCAGCCGATGCTGTCGATAATCATCCGCTTGAGCAGATGAACGGTGTCGGCAGGCAGGTCACGGTAATGCAGGTTGGCGGAGTAGTTGGCGACGTACTCAACGATGGTGGACATCACGACCTACGGTTTAAGCTGGAAGCGATCAGAACGTGGGCCGGCCGCTTCCGACGCGAGATGGGACAATGAGGGCGATACGCTGGATTAGTTGGCGCACATAAAGCCGTGCAACAACCTAATTTGGTCGAGGGACATCCCGCCGGCGTCTACTTGATCCCAGGTTTCCTTTTCCGAAGTGCCAATCAGCGCTGGAATCAGAGCAGCGTCAGTGCCGCTTGCTTTCATAGAACATTCCAGGAATTCACGCACCAGTTGGCGATCTTCGGGTGTGGCAGCGTTGTAAGCCGGGCCCAGGTCGGTGCGGAGTGGCGCGGCAGATACGCTGGCCGTTGCCGGACCGGCCGACTCCAAAGTGGCAACACGGTTGGTGAGCGCCTGTTTGTCCTCTTCGAGCTTGGCGATGCGGTCGGAGAGGGTCTGGTTGGTCTCTTCCATTCGTGAGACACGGGCGTCGAGGACTTTCTGCGACACCAGGTTATCGTTAGCCATCTGTTCAATTCGGCTCAATTCGGTGTCTGCGGAATCAGAGTCATTTCCGAATCCACAAGCCAGCGCGCCGACGAGGATGGCGCCAGCCAGAATGGTAATCAAACCCATCTTGATGTTCCGTTTTTGCATCTTGTTATACCTCCGTGATGCCGAACATTGCCGGATGGCATCAATATAGCAGGCCCACAAGACCGCCCGCCTATGCCGGAAATGACAAATCGTCGCCCTTTTGCGGAGGGTGCGGAGTCCCCAATTTACGATCCAGCGGGTTTCCGGTGTTGGCGACTCGGCCAGCCAGCGTTGGGCTACGTTGGTCGGTCCAGTCGGGAGCCGACTTGCTGGCATCGTTGAGCCAGTTGGCTACGGCGGTTTGGACGTAGCGGGAGGGGGCGGAGCGGACGGGTTCCAGCAGTGCCAGCCCCGGCGACGGGTCGGCTTTCAGCGCGGGGATATGCGCCGTCCAGACACCCATTGGCCGGGCGCTTTCGACGGCGCAGCGGCGGATGTTGTGGTCGGCGTCCATTACCCAGGGTTGCAGCCGGCGGATGCCGGCATCCAAATCGGCGGCGATGTACGGGCGGAAGGAATCCCAGGCGCATTCGCGGATTGCGGCAGACCGGTCGGCGGCGAATTGGCCGGCCAGTTCCAGCCGTTCATACCAGCACCGGTCGGTATCGGCGGTTACTGAAAAGGCGGCCCAGGCGCGCGCCATGTCGGACGGGTGGGTTGCCAGAGCGTCAAACACGTCACCCCCGCCGGGGATGCGTCTCCATTGCAGCATAGATGGCCTGGCCGATGCCCCGGATGCGGCGGGTTACGCCCTGGCCGGCAAGGTGGTTGGCGATGGCCACCAGTTGCGCGCTTTGCTCCGCCAGGCCGACTTGCGGGGCGACGTTGCCCAGCAGCGTCGGCATATCAATCGCCAGCCACTCAACGAGGGTAACGGTTTCGTCGCGGCCGGCGTTGAGGGCAGCCAGAACGTCCGGCGGATGTCGGCGATGCGAGAGGCTCCCTTGCGCTTTGGGATAGGCATTGCAAGGGTTAACCGGCGGTTGGCTGAACCCGGAACGCGTCCACCCGGCGCAGATAGTTGCGGAGCAGGTCGTGTCCAACTTTGGTCATGATGGATTCCGGGTGGAACTGGACTCCCTCTACCGGATATTCGGTGTGGCGCACGCCCATAATCAGGCCGTTGTCGGTGCGAGCCGTAATCTCGAGAGAATCGGGCAGAGTTTCGGGATAGATAACCAGGCTGTGGTAACGGATGGCCTCGAACGGCTCTGGTAATCCGGCGAAAACACCCTTCCCGTCATGGTGAATCATGGAGGTTTTGCCGTGGCGAATTTCGCCGGCCCGGTCAACGGTGGCGCCGTAGGCTTCGCCGATGCACTGGTGTCCGAGGCACACGCCCAGCACCGGCAATCTGGGGCCGAAGTGACGGATGACATCGTTGGAAATTCCCGCCTCGCTGGGGGTGCAGGGGCCGGGGGAGATGACGATGCCTTGCGGTGCCATTCCTTCGATGTCTTCGATGGTGGTTTTGTCGTTGCGGATGACGGTAACGTCGGCACCCAGCTCGGACAGATACTGGTAGAGGTTCCAGGTGAAGCTGTCGTAGTTGTCCAGCAGGAGAATCATGAGGGTGACTCTGAGAAAGTGAGAGTATTACCGTCGGGGTCGTCGCAGAAGACCGTTGCGGTTGATGGATGTCCGTCCAATGGTGGATTGTAGTCATGCTTGACGCCCTGCACTCTAATTGCGGTGCGAAAACCGTCGAGATTTTGGACAGTGAAATTCAAGATCGTATTACCACCCCGCATTTCTGCGAGCAGGGGAACCTCCATCAAATGCAGTTCCACGCCGCCGCCTATATCAATCTCGACTTCGTCAAAGGTTGAAGACGCTGGTTGTAAGGAGCGATGGCGGCGGCTGGACAGAGTTTCCTCAAATCCCAATCGATTGGTATAAAAGTCGACGGAGGTTCTCAGGTTGGAAACGTGCATTAACACTGATGATATTCGGCTCATCACAATTTGACTCCCGTCTCCGATGCGCGCAATCAGATTTTAGCAGACTAAAATCTTGTCAGTACAGCTCCACCAGTTCCAGCCAGTTGCCATCGGGGTCCTGACAATACAGGGCCTTGCGGAGCAGCTTCCCGCTCTCGTCGTGCATGGCCACCGGCGGCGTGCCGTAGTCCACGCCCCGTTCCCGGGTGTCCTCGTAGAAGCGGTCAATATCTTCGACGAAAAACGCTAGATGAGCGGCGCGGATGTTGTTTTTGTCGAATTCGGCCAAGCCGCCAACCGGGTTGATGTACTGGATGAGTTCCAGCTGGTGGCCTTCGCCCATGTCAAGAAACGCGCCGCGAATGTGCGTGTTGGGGAAACCCAGCAGTGTGCTGGGAAACTCTCCGGTGCGTTCGGTACGGCCGGTTAGGGTTAGCCCCATCACGTCAGAGTAAAAACTGACCGCGGCGTCCAGGTCGCTGACGACAAAGCCCGTGTGGAATAGTGATTTCAGCATTTTTGACCTCAGGATTAAGGTTTTTTACAGGGATGAACAGGATTTACAGGATGATGGATTGTGTGGGGAGTTCACCCTCACCCCAGCCCTCTCCCATCAAGGGAGAGGGAGGTTAGGAGAGTCCTTCGGCGATGTCGATGGCGCGCATCATGGCGCCGGACTTGTGGCGGGTTTCCATATATTCATCCTCGGCAACGCTGTCCGCCACCACGCCGCCGCCGGCTTGCACGTACATCATTCCGTCCTTGAATACACCAGTGCGCAGTACGAGGGCGGTGTCCATGTTGCCGTTGTAGCTGAAATAGGCGACGGCGCCGCCGTAGGGCCCGCGCCGCTGGCCCTCCACCTCGGCGATGATTTCCATGGCGCGGATCTTGGGGGCGCCCGATACGGTGCCGGCTGGGAAGCAGGCGCGCAGTGCGTCGTAGGATGTCATGTCATCGCGCAACCGACCCTCCACGTGGGACACCAGGTGCATCACGTGTGAGAAACGCTCCACGTCCATAAACTGGGTTACGCTGACCGTGCCGGGCACGCTGACACGCCCGATGTCGTTGCGACCCAGATCCAGCAGCATGATGTGTTCCGCCTGCTGTTTTTCGCTGTTGCGGAGTTCGTCTTCCAGCGCCACATCTTCCGCAGTGGTCTGGCCGCGGGGACGAGTGCCGGCGATAGGGTGGGTGGCAACGATTTTCACACCGGGCGGGCCGTCTTCGACTTTGGCCACGGTTTCGATGGCGGCGCCGACAATCTGGAATCCGTTCAGATCCAGGTAGTACATATACGGCGACGGATTGTTGCCGCGCAGCGCCCGGTAAATCTGGAAAGGATGCGCGTCAGTCCGGCGGCTGAAACGCTGGGAATTGACCACCTGAATGACATCCCCGGCGTAGATGTATTCGATGCACTGATCGACGATCCGCTCATATTCGGCGACGGTGAAATTGGAATTTACCTCGCCGCCGGTGGGCAAGGTGGGAGTCCGCGTCAGCTCGGCTGGAAGTTCCAGGGGACGCGACAAACGGTCCACCATGCGCTCGATTTTGGCGATGGCCTCGGCGTAGGCGGCTTCAATATCGTCTGGGTTCCGGTCGCCGTCCAGTCGGACGTGGCTTACGACTTTGATGTCGTGGCGCAGGTGGTCAAAGACCAGCAGGGTATCGGTGAACATGAACACTGATTCGGGCAGCCCCTGAGGATCGGCGTCCAGCATGGGTACCCGGGGCTCAAAGTAGTGTACGGCGTCGTAGGCAACGTAACCCACGCCACCGCCGTGGAAAGGAGGCAACCCCTCAATGGGGATCAGCTGGTATCGGGCCATCTCCTGTTCCACGAGTGTCAACGGGTCAACGCAACCCGAAGGCTGGTCGGCGCCGGTGCTGAACACGTCATAGGGTTCGGTGCCGATGAAGCTGTAGCGGCCCAGCCGCTCGCCGCCGGCGACCGATTCCAGCAGGAAGGAATAGGGCGGGCGGGCCACTTTCAGGTAGGCGGATACCGGGGTTTCCAGGTCGGCGTTGATGGTGCGATACACCGGGCACAGATTGCCCTGGCCCGCCAGAGCGCGAACTTGGTCAAGCGTTGGTGTGTACATAATTTTACATCGATGGACAGGATGAACAGGATTTTGGGTGATGAGACCGCGGATGGGGATGGCAAGCGAAAAGCCCGCCCCTGGTAGGGACGGGCATGATGCCGTTATGCCACCCTGCGTGTGGTGTTTGGTGGGCGATTAACGCAACCCATACGTCCTGCCCTACTGTGCCGTTTTGATGGCGGTTCAAGAGGCGGCTCCGGAGTCCATTCAGCGTCTGCGCCTGGCGCCGGTTCTCAGCAAACCCGGCTCTCTGAGCCTCGCTGCACGCCTACTACTCCCCTTCGTAGCCTTTGATGATTCAATTTTCAGATCCAGTATATGAGCCGCCCGCGGGGAGTGTCAACGAACCGGAGCGCTCACGCGCACCCACTTCAATCTGTCATTGCGAGCGCAGCGTGGCAATCTCGTTGCCGCAGCAATGGTCGCCGTAGCAATGATGGTTCACCGATGTGTACTCAACCTCAACGAGATTGCCACGCTACGCTCCTCGCAATGACGAGGTAGGCACCCATGCGCCGATGGAGAACTGGTGTGGGGGGATGCCTACGTCGCTTTGGGTCGATGCTCATTTGCTGGGTTATAATTGACTCCACTCTACTTGTCTTGCGTACCGTTTTTACCGAGACGGTGCGCCAAATCGTCGATGCGGGAGGGAATCATGCTGGACTTGATCATTAAGGGCGGGACGGTGGTTACGCCAGGGGGCGCCGGTCTGATGGACGTGGGCATTCAGGGGGAGCAAATCGCGGCAGTGGCTTCTCCCGGCGCTTTGGACGACCTGGGCGCGGGGGAGATCATCGACGCCACCGGGATGATCGTCCTGCCGGGCGGCATCGAACCCCACACACACATCAACGTGCCGGTGCCGGATTATTGGGCCGGGGGCGACTCCGGCATCTTCACCCAACCGCCCGAGGCGGCCAGCCGCGCCGCCGCTTTCGGCGGCGTCACCACCTATGTGGATTTCGCCGGGGCACTGCCTCTGACGCCCGGCGCGGTGCCGCCCTCCGAGCCAATCATGGCGCAGATTGAAACGCGGCGGGATACCTTCCGCGGACATTCCTACACCGACTACACCTTCCACTATATTCTTGCCGGGGCAATCCCGCCCAGCACCATGGGCGAGATTGGCGAGGCGATTCAGTCGGGCGTAGCCAGCTTCAAGATATTCACCACTTTCCACGCCCGAGTTCCGATGGGGCATCTGTGGGAGATTTTCCAGGAAGTGGGCAAACACGGCGGCATCATGGCCGTCCACGCCGAAGAGGACGACATCGTTACCTATATGGAGGAGAAGCTGGAACGTGAGGGCCGCGACCATGGTTCCAACCTGCACCTGGCCCACAACAACATCTCCGAAGACATTTCCTTCCGCAAGGTCATCCGGCTGGCGCGAAGCACCGAGACTGGCATCTACTTCGTTCACACGACGGCCAAAGAAGGGGTCGCCGCCATCGCCGAGGCCCGTGCCGCGCAACTGCCGGTCTACGGCGAGGCGTTGCACAACTACCTGGAGTTCACCTGCGACGATTACCTGAAGCCCGACGGCCTTGCCATCCACACCTACCCGGCCATCAAGTACTCCGACGACCGGGACGCGCTGCAACAGGGACTGGCAGACGGCCCCATCTGCACCACGGCCACGGACGAATGGACCACGTACAAGAACATCAAACTGGCCGGCGAAACGATCCGCACCCTCTGCGGCGGACACAATGGCATCGAGACCCGGATGCCGGTCACGTACACCAAACTGGTGTCCACGGGACGCATCGACCTGGAGCGGTTCGCCGCCATCACCTCCACCAACGCCGCCAAGATCCTGGGGATGTACCCGCAGAAAGGCGCCATCGCCGCGGGCAGTGACGCCGACATCGTTATCTTCGACCCGAATTTCAAGAAGATGATAACGGTGGACGAATTGCACGCCGATTCCGACTACTCCATCTGGGACGGCTTCCAGTGCGAAGGGTACCCGATAATGACGCTGCTGCGCGGCAAGGTCATCGTGCGCGACGGCCAGCTCCGCGGCGACCCTGGCGACGGTCGCTGGCTCTCCCGCAAAGTTGCGCCGAGGGTGATTACGCAGACATCAGTGTAGGGAATGGCGCTGATGCAACCGTCGCTGAAGCCGCCGGTGTGCCCGTCCATTTCCGCGTGACCTGACCAGTATTACAACGACTCATTTGTTGCCGGATGCCGGATGCGTGGCTATTCCCTTCGTAGATGCGCATCCTCAGCCTATGGCGGCAACCCTTGCGGTCACCAGCGTTCCCCAAGCGGAGACTCAGGCCGTCGTTGTAATACTAGCTGTTGCCAAGGGGTTGTACGACCAAAATGCGCCATTTCTGTGCGGGCTGTCTCTTTGGGCTTTCCGTTATTGTCTGCTGGCCGGCGTTGCCAAAACTGACGTGAGGCAATTCCTTTGGGGCGCCTATTTCGCTCCGCGGCCCGATTCTCGCGGTTGCTGGAAATCGGCGCTGCTCTGCATCAGAAAAAGCCGGGCGTAATGCACTCCCGCCTAAAAGCAATCCGGGCCGGGTGGGTGTCAACCGGCGTGGCCGGGTTGTTAGCCCTCGTCGCCTTGTCGCGGTTCGCCGTCTCTCTCGGAACCACCGGGATTGATGAGCATGTGGCGTCGGCCCATACTCCGGCCGGCCCGAGTTCCATACCCACTGCGGACGGCGAATTGTTCTGGACCGATTCCAACGACGATGAATGGTTCATCATTGCATCATCCTCACGGAGGATACCACTTCAGCCGGCGTCGAATGGGTTGCTCCCAACGACAACGGCTCAGCTATCCTCGCTTACTCCATCATGTACATACCAGCGGGCGGAACCCGTAATGAAATAGACGCTGGAGGCTTGAGTGAGATTCTCCACGGACTGCCCCCTGGCGCCACCTATGAGATAAAAGTGTCAGCGTGCAATGCGGTCGGGTTTGGCGATTGGTCTCCAGGGCTGGCCATTGAGACCGTCGATCCGTCGGGCACATCGGGCGGCAACACTATCGGCGGCTCCAACTCGGGCACATCGGGCGGCAACATTATCGGCGCCACCAACAATGAGTGGTGCGGAGTAGCCGCTCCGGGCAGCGACGGAACACCCGGCACGCCAGACCCACCGACCGTCTCACCGCCGACGGCACAGATTCGATCACCGTGCAATGGACATCCCGCAGGACGACGGAGGGTCATAGATCAACATTTACGCTGTCCTGCTCACGCAAGGCGGTACCAGCCTCATGGTAAAAGAACCCGGGTTGAGCACGACCGTAACGGGTCTGGAAGCTGACACCGACTACTCAGTGCAGGTGGCGGCGTGCAACTCGGTCGGAATGGGCGCATGGTCCGCGGCAGCCACCGTCCGGACCGACCCGGAATCGCAGCTCTCCACGGAAAACTCCCAGCCCGCCCAGACATCAGGAGATGGCAACAACGGCGGCGGCGGTGGTGGGAGCGATGAGAACGACGACGTCATCGTCATCCTCGGTACGTGCTCCACCGGGGAGTGGGTTGGGCATAATCATCCAAACGATTCCAATTATTGGGCCAGCACCGTCAACTGCCTCTCGGAAAGTCTCATTAATTTTATAGACCCTACCACTCGCGGCAGGATGTGGAGCAAATCGATGATGGCTGATCACAGGCACCCCGGTTTCACGGACGCAACGCACTGGGGCAGCAGCTGCAACGCGGATCATGTTGCCGCGCACGCCAGCCACGGAGTACTCCCGTGTTCGTCGCAGTAATGACCAACACAGACGCCCAAGTCGCCCGGCCGCGTGGTGGTGGAACCGCTGAACGTGGCCGGGATGGTACGCAACCGGCGTCTGGCCAGGCCATCGTGGACGCTGATATGACCACCCGCCCGTAACGAGCCCGCGCCGCGGGCTCGTTAGATTAGAGTAGATCCTGAATAGCGGACTATGTTAATGTCCGCATCTCCTCCCGGTTCCCTCTGCCGAAACCGGGAAGCCGAATCAGCAATACGCGAGGTTGCTCATGCCGACAATCGACAGACGGACTGCAGCCAGCATCGCCACTCTGGCGGCGTTGGCATTCCTGTGCCGGTTCGCAATCGGCTGCGGACGTGATGACGACCAGTCGACGGGAGAGCCAAACGCGGAAGCCACCCTTACCGCAGTGGTAACGGAGATCTCGGCCACCCAGGCGGCCGCCACCCAGGCGGCGACCCCAACGCCTGCCACGACCAACACTCTTAGGCTAAGTTCCACGAACGAGGGTTTCACGCCCAGCCGCACCCCTCTGACCAACGCGGCAACAGGGTCGGACCCGCTCACGCTCCGGCCTATAACCGACTCGGAGTCGTTCTTGGCCGGAGTGTCGGAGACAGAAAGGACCTGCCTGTCGGAAGAGGTATCGCCAGACCAGTTGACGGCCCTGGCCAGTTCACCGGAATTGGTTACTCCGGAATTGGTTACTCCGGAATTGGTTACTCCGGAATTGGTTACTCCGGAATTGGTTACTCCGGAATTGGTTACTCCGGAATTGGTTACTGATGAAGAGTAGACAGGTGCAATAAAATGATTTGCAATAATGATCATTTCACAACATTATGGGAACATAAACACCAAAAACGATGGTGCAAAAAAATGTGTCGGCGCAAAAAATTGCAGTGCAGAGCGTCGATGCTGGCGAGCAGTTAAACTATTCGCCAGCATCGTATCATGATTGATGCGATAGGTTATGGATCGCAAAACGGAATATTCCCATAGCTAGAATCACCCGGATCTCCGGGCGCAGATGCCATGCCTGCAGGAATGCATCCAGTGAAATTATTCCCTGCAATAATGTGCCATCCATCCCATTCTTTGATGTTATTGAGGCTTTGTGGAATTTCACCGCTCAACTGGTTCCAATTGAGGTACAGACTACGGAGATTGGTTAAATTACCCAGTTCAGTGGGTATCGAGCCACTCAACTGATTATGCCCGATACTCAGGCGTATCAACTCAATCATGCGTCCCAACTCTGGGGGTATGGTTCCGCTCAAAGCGTTTCTTCCAAGCCCTAGATCATTCATATTGGTCAAATCGCCTAATTCGGTAGGTACCGAGCCACTCAACCGGTTTCTTGAAAGATCCAATGTTCTTAACTCAATCATACGCCCCAACTCTGGGGGTATGGTTCCGCTCAAAGCGTTGCTGTCAAGGCTCATTCTTTGCAAACTGTTCAAATTACTCAGTTCGGGCGGGATTGACCCACTTAGACTGTTATTGGAAAGAACCAGGTATAATAAGTTCGCCAAATTGCCCAGTTCTGGTGGTATGGTTCCGTGCAAACCGTTGCTGCCAAGGTTCATTGTTTGCAAACTGTTCAAATTACTCAGTTCGGGCGGGATTGACCCACTTAGACTGTTATTGGAAAGAACCAGGTATAATAAGTTCGCCAAATTGCCCAGTTCTGGTGGTATGGTTCCGTGCAAACCGTTGCTGTTAAGCCGCAATCTGAGCAAATCAGTCAATCTTCCCAATGTGGCTGGAATTGTGCCATTCAAATTGTTTCCAGGAAGCCACAGTGCCGAGACCCTGCCCATATTGTTGACTTCTACGCCCTGCCATTGGTCAAGCGGCGCATCGCTCAACCAATTCGTATTATATATCCAGTTATCCCCATTCGTTGCGTGATAGAACTCAATTAACGCGGCACGGTCTGCTATTTGCGCGCTCTGTATATGTTCTTCCAACGAGTAGAAACATGATTCAGCAGTCAGAGTCAAATTAGTCCAATCGGACCATTCTGCTTTGCCATAACGTTCTAAGAACCTGTCTACGATCTCTGAAATAGGTTAAGCTGAGACTATTATCAGGGGAGGGGTAATCATGTCTCATTCCTATCCCAGCGACATCAGCCGGGAGCAATTCGCCCGGATTCTGCCGACGTTGGAGTCGGCCCGACGCCGGACCAAGCCCCGCACCGTGGACTTGTATGACGTTTTCTGCGGCGTGCTGTACCTCTTGAAAAGCGGGTGCCAGTGGCGAATGCTGCCCGCGGACTTCCCCAATTGGCGTACTTGCTACAAGTATTTCCGGCAATGGAGCGAGCGGCCTGGCCCGGGTCAGGATTCCATTCTGGAGCAAGTCCTAAAAAAAATCGGTTGGCGCGGCCCGACAAAGCAATGGACGGAAAGAGCAGACCAGCTTCTGTATCGTGGACTCCCAGAGCGTCAAGAACACGGACACCGCTGGGCACAAGGGCTATGACGCAGGCAAGAAGGTGTCGGGAATCAAGCGTCATATCGCGGTGGACACGCAAGGATTGCCCCATGCGATACACGTGACTACCGCCGACGTTACCGACCGGGCCGGGGCTTTGGCGATGTTTGACCGGCGCCGAGACGGCCTCAGTCAAGTGCAGAACGTGCTGGTGGACGGGGGTTACACCGGAAAGCCCTTTGCCACTGCGGTGCAAGGCCTGTTGGGAGCCGCGGTGGAAGTGGTGAAACGCAACGAACTGCACACCTTCGTGGTGCTTCCAAAGCGATGGGTGGTGGAGCGGTCTTTCGCCTGGCTGGAAAAGTGCCGCCGACTCTGGAAGAACTGCGAAAGGAAGCTCAATACCAGCCTGCAAATGGTGGTGCTTGCCTTCACGGTGCTAATCCTAAAAAGATTGTAAACAGGCTCTAATGCCGTTCCCACTGAAAAATAGTACACATTTCCTGACTCTAGCCCTTTGACAGTGTAGCTGGTTTGTCCTGTGTTGACGACGTCAGCAAACACGAAGGCATCAAGCCAATCAGTCTCGGTATTCACAGCTGTAAGGTAATCAGTTTCAGAAATCCATCCAATTCGATAGTAGTTTGTGGTTTCCACAGCGCTCCACGATATAACCGCTGTTCCATCCTGCGGCCCTGCGATGGCAACCACATTAGCAGGGGCAGAATTTTCCTGTGCAAACACGCCGGGCGCCGTCATGATCGAAACGGCGATAATGATTGCAAATAGAACTGCCCAGCGGTAATTACATATACACCGTGGATAAAAACTGAAAATCATCTGGAACCTCCCTTGCGACTAGTGGATCAGGCACTTGCTACAGTGGCCAGGTTCCCAATGAAGGCCGCAAGAGAGGCATGAAGCCGTTCCACTTCCAGCCAACATTGAAGATACGGGATTGTATATCCCGCCACTGTAGCGTGGCAACCCTATCAACATGGTTGTAACTGTTCAGACTTGCGGGGATCTGCGGCCTTTCCGACTGGTTGTGGACGGGTGGCCAAGCACGGAATTTGCTTTGCAAGCCGACCCCGTCCCCTCAAACGTGAACAGTTACACATGGTTCCGTCGATGGTCAAGACCCGTATTCTGATTACCCCTTCCGCTTCAAGGTGCGAGCATCAGAACACTCTGCAAGTCCGTCTGGAAAGCCATTGGCCGGGTTTCGTGCCGCGCCCAGCGGCTGGGGCCGGAACAAAGGGCCGGCGACTACAGGGGCGTGGATGAGCCAGGGCATCGTTCACGCCGGCAAGAAATTCCGACCGGGAAACTTCCGACCGGCCGTTGTCACCGGCTGGTGGGATTGAGCAAGTTGTCGAAGTGATGCGGAAGAAGCTGGGGCGTATCCAGCCGTCTTGAGGCCGTCATGGTGGCCATGCGGCTCGGGATATTACCGTCGGAATGATCCGGCGATTTCTCAGGGTCCCGCTATGCTCGGGCAGCGGGCGTTTCCGTTAAATTGCGCCCGCAGAGGGCCTGAAACCGTCCGGTAGTGGGCGCGTCGCCAGAGGCCGTCTGCGCTGCTCTGAGGCGGAAATTTGGGGTATGTGGCGCCGGTTCACGAAACCGAGACCGCTCCGTTGGTCGGTGTCTCCGGCGCCGCAGCAGGGCTGGATTGCCGCCGTAGACAGCCCCCGGGTGCTTTTTGGGGACGCTGGAGTATTTTCCCTGCCCTTTTGTTACTTGAAAGTGTCCCAGGCGCTTTTGGACGCAGACAGTCGCGGTTGTACCGCAGAACCGCCCGCCCGTCGGTGGCCGCTGGTGTCTGCGTTGGTCTGCGACGGCCCAAGGGCGTACCCCGTCAGGTGGGTGATGAACGTGTCCAGGGCAGATAGCAGCCGACGGGTGGTCGGGCCTAGGTCCAGCGCCATGATGTCAGAGGGATGTGCCAGCGCGTCATGCAGTCCGCGACGCGGTTTCCCGTCAGGGGAGAACGCCGATGCGGAACTTCTTCGTGCCGCAGTCCACGCAGACGGAGCGCGTGGCGGCGCGGCCGTTCTTCATGGTGACGGCCTCGATGTCGCGTGAGGCGGTCTTGGCCCGGCACTTGACGCAGTAGATCTCCACGGGTTCGGAGGGGGTGGTCATTGGCGGCGACTCCTAGGGTATCTTGGAGCGGGAATGGATGTCTCCATTGTAACCCACCGCCGCGCCGCCGCCGCGCCTGACCTGCGCCAGCGGCCCGCCTTTTGGTGACACTTGCCCCCTACGCTGGCATGGGACGGGTACAAAGAATGGTTCTGCCGCTGCGGGTGGCATGGCGGACGAACTGCCGCCCGCTCGCGGTGGACTTGCGCGCAGGTTGTGCTGTCCCTGGTCCAGGCGTTCTCGGATGTGGTTCATTACTTCTGAGGCATTGGCGACGGGTCAATGCCCACCACTACGTCATCCAGCAGGCCGTTCCGCACCGCCCAGATCATGAGTCCCTGTTTCGTTTCGACACCCAGCTTGTTCTGTATGCGGTAGCGGGCGTTGCGGACGGTCACGGTGCTGATGCCCCTCGCCTCGGCGATCTCGGCGTAGGACCTGCCGCTGGCGAACAGTATCAGGGTGTCATTGTTCAGAATCTATAGGCCAGTGAATTGGGAGTTTTTCAGGATCTACCCACCAGACTTTCAGGGTCATTAGGCCACTTTGGGAGCCGGGTCGGCGACCATCGTCGCACTTCGTCTTTGAGGTGCAGCGATGGCGTACCGGGAGGTACACAGAGAGGTACACAGAATGGAAATACCAGAGATCATTCGCCGCTGGCCGGCGGGAGTAGGCCCGCAGGAAATCGCATCGGGTACCGGCCTGTCCCGTAATACGGTGCGCAAGTACCCCTGCTTTCGCAGGGCAGGCTCTGGCGGCGGCAAAGGTGGAAGGCATCGCCCGGAACCAGATCGGCTATGGCCTCTAAGAGCCTATCCTAATAACCCGGCGGCTCTGAGCGCGATGAGGGTGCAGGCGAAATGAAGAAAGGCGATGTAGTTCGCGGGAGACTTGTCCCAACGGACCAATATCCGCCGGAAGCGGTTCATCCAGCTGTGGGTGCGTTCCACCACCCAGCGCCGGGCTTTGAAGCCGGCCGCTTTCTTACTGGCCTGAGCCGCTGCCCCACGGCTGCGGAGGTGCGCCGTGAAGCCAAACTCGTCCAGGGTGCGGCGCACCTCATTGAAGTCATAGCCCTTATCCAGGCACATACCCTGAGGGTCTCCGGACTGGGTACGGGTCGCGGCACCGGCCAGCTGTCCACCGTGGCCCGCACCAGCTTCAGGTCGTGGCGGTTGGCTCCGTGCACCGCCAGCCCCACCGGAACACCCTTGGCTTCGGTCAACCGGCGGCGCTTGACCCCGCTCTTACCCCGGTCGGTGGGATTGGGCCCGGTTTTTCCCCCCGCCCAGGGGCGCTTTGGTCAGCGCCCCGTCCCTGCTCAGCCAGCTCCAGTCCAAGCCCGGCAATTCGTCGTAGCGTTCCAGCCCGGTCCGCCATAGCTCCAGGAATACCCCGGCGGCCACCCATTCCTGGAAGCGCCAATGAGCGGTGGAGCCGGAGCAAATGCCCGTGGCGTCCAACGCCTTCCACTGGCAGCCGGTACGCAGCACGTAGCCTATGCCATTGGCGCAAGTCCGGCCGGGCGCTCGGGGCCGGCCGCCGCCCAGAGGATGGGTATTCACCCGTTGGGGAATCAGCGGGGCCAGCGCCTCCCACAGCTCATCGGATACCTGAAAAGAGCCGGTGGTGGGGTTGGCCGGTGTGGCCGGGCCAGCGCGCTGGGGTCGCGGTGGCTTGGGTTCTGGCGCTTTGGTCATTCCCCAAGCTTAGCCTCAACCGCCAGCTCTTGCCTTTCCTACTCAGGCGGATTTGCACTGGTTTTTAGGATAGGCACTAGGTTCTGTTGACATTTCACCGTAGCCAGATGAGAGCGGCGGTGAAGTGCAGGAAGCCCAGGTATCTGGTGTCCAGCTTCTCAAACCGGGAGAAGATCCGGCGATAGTGCTTGATCTTGTTGATGAAGCATTCCACCAGATGACGCTCCCGGTACAGATGCCGGTCATAGTCGGCGGGTGCCTTGCGGTTCGAGCGGGGCGGAATGACCGGCATCATACCCAGTTCCAGGATGTGCTGGCGAAACTCCTGGGCATCGTACCCTTTGTCGGCCAGTACGTGCTCGCCAGCATAACCGGCGATCAACTCCTCCGCCTGGGTGATGTCGTGCTGTTGCCCCCCGGTCAGTATGAATCGCAAGGGGTTGCCCAAGCCGTCTACGCTCACGTGAATCTTGGTGCTGAACCCGCCGCGGCTCCGGCCCAGGGCCTGGGCCGCCTGGCCACCCTTTTTGGGGGAGCTCCCGCCGCGCAAGGGTGCGCCCGGACCACCGTGCTGTCGATGATCAGGTATTCCAGATCCGCGTCGTCGCAGAAATGTTGATGCATTTGTGCCCAGACGCCTTGGTCAGTCCAACGGGCGAATCGTTTGTAGACGCTGTTCCAGTTCCCGTATTCGGCTGGCAGCAGTCGCCATTGGGCCCCAGAGCGGTTAATCCATAAGACGGCCTCGACAAAACGCCGGCAATCCGCTTCCTGGCCAACGTACACGCCAGTGCAACCACGCAAGAAATCGAGCATCCTGGCCCACTGTTCTGGTGATAATCTGATGTTTGACATACAGCCATTATAATGAAATGTCAACAGAACCTAAGTAACTATCTCAAATTGGGGTTCCAAATTGTAGTTAATAGGAGAGGATTGTCGCCAGGATTATTCCAGGAGATGGGTGGAGGTGAATCGTGGTGGAAGGGAAACCGCTACCTGCTATTTGGGATGTTCGGACGACCTTTGGGAGCGAATCGACCCGGTGATATTGCAGTTTGACCCACCCAAAGCCAGAGGGCGCAAACGGACGGACCAGCGGAAGATGCTGGAAGGCATTATCTTTCGGATGCGCAGCGGCTGCCAGTGGAACCACTGGCCCAGGGAGCTGGGGGATGACAGCACCATCCAACGGACCTTCCAACGGACCTTCCAACGCTTGGTGGGGTGTGGGGTGCTGGCGGGCATCTGGGCTGCCCTAATCGAGGAATGCCAGGAGTTGGGCGGGGTGGACTGGGAATGGCAGTCCGCCGATTGCTCCATGGGTAAAGCCCGGTTGGGGGGCGCTATTGGACGCAACCCCACCGACCGGGGCAAAGCTGGGAGCAAGAAGAGCATCCTGGTGGACGCAGCCGGCGGGCCCCTGAACGTGGTGGTGGCCGGAGCTAATGTCCACGATAGGAAACTCCTTAGGCCGACGCTGGAGAGCATAGTGGTGGAGCGGCCGGAAGGCACCCGAAACCGGTGCCTGGACCCGGTGCCTGGACAAGGGGTACGACAATCCCACCGGCCACGGGACCGTCGCCGACGCCGGATACCAGCCTCACATCCGGCGTATTGGTGCAGAGAAATTGGACCAATCGGGTACGAAAACCCACCCAGCCCGGCGGTGGGTGGTGGAACGCACCCTGGGCTGGCTGTCCAAGTGCGGGGCGATCCTGGTGCGCTACGACAAGAAGCCATCCCATTACCTTGGTCTGCTTCAACTTACCTTGGTCTGCTTCAACCGGCTGGTGCACTTATCTGGTACTGTCGTCAATGGAGCCTCGCTAATTTGAGATAGTTACTTAGTTGTACTGCTTGCGGTACTCCTTGCCGTTTCTCTGTCGTGCTCCAGTGCGCCCGATGCTGTCCGTATGGGGACGGAGGGGGGCCTGTCCCCCTTTCAACTTCATCAACGATGATGGTGAGGTCGACGGATTGGAGCGGGAGTTGGGTGATGAGTTGTGCCGGCGGGCCAATCTTTTGACGGCCTCCGGTCGCCGACGCCCTGCCGTTTTGGCGGGGCGGCCAATTCGCGGCGTTCACCGGCCAGAGAACGGAGTGGGCAGCGCCAGGCGGGTCCGGCGACGGCGACCTGCGGGAAGTGCGGGGTGAACAAGGTGAACCAACGTCGCAACTGGTCCTGGTTCCCGACGTGCAACGCCTGCGGCTGATATTCGGCCAAGTTTACGTAATGACCTTTGGGCGAATCGAAAAGGACACTGTGGACGCGAGGGGAGGGGTGATACGTTGCTGAATCTCACGCCCGAAGAGGCCGGCCGCATCTGTATGGATCAGTGCCGAGCGATGTGCTGTCGCGGGCCGTTGATCCTACGGCTGGAACCTGAGGAGGTTGCCGTGTTTCACCGTGAGGCGGTGCATCTGGGTACAACCGCCGATATTTCGCCCGCTGCCGACGGCGGCGGCAATCTGCTGTTCCTGGACCATCCGGGTGAGTGCTGCCCGATGCTGGATCAAGCCACCTTCGCGTGCCGCATTTATGAACAGAGGCCGCGGGTTTGCCGGGAGTTTCCGCGCCGGCCGGAGCCGGGTTGCGCCATTTCCGGTTGGACGGACGACTAGGATGATCTGACGCCTCCGGCGCAACATGGAGCGCGCGATTAGTATTACAACGACGGTTAGCATGGCAGGATGATGGGGTGTGGCGCATTGAAACCGAGTTCGAGACTGAAAAAAGCGACGTGGGCCTTGATGAGTACGCAGCTCGCACTGGGGCGGGTTGGCATCACCACATCACCATGTGCCTGCTGGGCGGAGCGTTTCTACTGAGTCTGCAACAGGCTTGGGGGAAAAGATGCCTCAGATCACCCGGCCGCAGGTTTACCGGGTGGTCCGGCAGCTGCTGCCCCGGGCACGGTTCGGACCGGCTGAGTTGATGCGGTGGCTGGAGCAGACCCAGGAATGCAACGAACGGGCCAGATGCTCCCACGCCAAGCGGCGCACCGCGCTACGCGCATCCCCAAACATCCCTCCTTGAACCGTCGTTGTAGTACTAGTACCGTTCCCAGATAGATTTGTAATAATATGAGAAGGCAGCCATACTTGGGTATGATCTTTCTGCGAGGAGGTGCCCAGCCATGGCTGCCATCAAGTATAAAGTCGCGCTGACCGAGGCCGAACGCTCCCGTCTCAATGCGGTTTCCCACCGGGGCAAGCCGTCAGTCCGCACCGTCAAGCGGGCGCTCGCGTTGCTCAAAGCTGACGAAGGACTTCGGGACCGTGAGCTAGCCGGTGTGCTTTTGATCAACCCTGCTACCGTTGCCAGAACGCGGAAGCGGTACGTGGAGGAAGGACTTGAGTCCGCCATCAATGACAAGCCACGGCCGGGCCGGGAGCGCAAGCTGGACGGCCGGCAGGAAGCGCACCTGATCGCCTTTGCGTGCAGCGCAGCGCCCGAAGGTCACACGCATTGGACACTCCAGTTGTTGGCCGACAAGGTGGTAGAGTTGGAGTTTGCCGAGAGCAGCTCCCTGGAGACGGTGCGCCAGCTACTCAAAAAAACGAACTCAAGCCGTGGAAGAAGAAAGAATGGTGTATCCCCAAGGTGAGCGGGGAGTTCGTGGCGCGGATGGAGGACGTGCTGGACCTGTACCACCAGGCGTACAATCCGGAGCGTCCGGTAGTGTGTTTCGACGAGACCTCCCGGCAATTGACCGGGGAGGTGCGGCCGCCCATCAAGGCCGCTCCCGGACGGGTGGAACGCTATGACACTGAGTACCACGCAACGGGACCCGCAACCGGTTCATGCTCTGCGAGCCGCAGGGCGGGTGGCGGCACGTCGCAGTGACCGAGCGCCGCACTGCCGTGGACTTCGCGCACCAGCTGCGGTGGCTGGTGGACGAGGCCTACCCTGCTGCCGAGGTGGTCAGGCTGGTGATGGACAACCTGAACACCCACCAGATCGGCTCGCTCTACGAATCATTTGAGCCATCCGAAGCCCGGCGCATCGCCAAACGCCTCGAGTTTCATTACACTCCTACGCATGGCAGCTGGCTGAACATGGCTGAGATCGAGTTGAGCGTCTGCAGCAGAGCGTGTCTGAACCGCCGTATCAGAGCTGAGCCGGAGCTGCGGCGAGAGGTTGCGGCGCTCGAACACGAGCGCAATGAGGCCGCCGCCATCATAGACTAGCGGTTCTCCACCCAGGACGCTCGCCGTAAGCTCCAGCATATCTACCCTACAAAACCAGATTGAAACGGTACTAGACCGCTTCACCGCAACAGGGTGCGAGCCGTAAGTTCCCAGCACTTCGTTTGGTTCCTGAACCCCGGACTCTTTCAGTCTCCGTTCCAAATCGCCGAGTCTATCTGGCTCAACGCCGGCAACGTCAATCGTCAGCTACAATAACCGCGTAGAGGCTAGACCGGGTCTGTAGCCTCAGCTTGGCATTGATGTCATGGGTATTCTCCAAATCGCTTCAAGGTTGGTGATTGCTACATGAAGTGCTACTCAACCGCCCAAAAAGCAAAATCCCTACTTGGAATAAGGATGCAATGGCGTCCCAGGCAGGATTCGAACCCGCGGCCCGCTGCTTAGAAGGCAGCCGCTCTATCCACTGAGCTACTGGGACGCACTACCATTAAGATATTAGACCGTTTGACCGACTGTCAACGGGGGTTCAATCTCCCGACATCATCCCGGTGTGACTACTGACGATTTCTTGCTACGTGCAGTCAGGTATATCGCAGGGTCTTTCGGTTTTCTAAAAAAGCGGCTAATCTGTTGTCATGGAGACTAACGAATTAGCCCGCAGCCTGCCCGCCGCCTTGGGCGCCGTCCCCGACCCACGCTCGCCCCAGGGCAAGCGACATCCGTTGCCCGCCATCCTGACCTTGGCCGTCTGCGCCATGCTCTCCGGCGCCCGCAGCCTTTACGCCATCTGCCAGTGGGGGCGCCAACAGGACCCGGACGCAGTGTCAGCCATGGGCTTCACTCGACCCACGACCCCGGCGGTGAGCACGTTGCACGCCGTGTTCTGCCAGTTGGACACCGACGCCTTTGAGGCGGCGCTGGCCCAGTGGACCCGGCAGTGGCTGGCCGCCACTGGGGAAAGGGTGGCCATTGCGGTGGACGGCAAAGCGCTGCGCGGGATACATGGGGAGGAGTTGCCCGGCGTGCGGCTGGTGGCGGGTTATGCCCATGGCGTCGGCCTGGTAGCGGGGCAAAAGGGGGGTCGGGCCAGGTCAGGGGGAGCTGACGGCGGCCCGGGAGTTGACGGCAACGCTGCTGCCGGTGGCGGGCAATCTGGTGACCGGGGACGCGCTGTACTGCCAGCGGGATTATTGCCAGCAGATCAGGGACGCCGGCGGCGACTACCTGGTCATCGTGAAGCGGAACCAGCGGGAACTTTACGACGACATCGCGCTGGCCTTCGCCGCGCCGGTACGGGGCGGACAGTACCGGAAGGCGCGGACCCGGAACCGGCATGGCGACCGCTGGGAAATCCGTGAATTGTCAGCTACCGACGCGCTCAACGACTACCTGGACTGGCCCGACGTGGGGCAGGTGTGCCGCATCACGCGACGCGCCTTGGGCCGGGGCCAGACCGCCACTGAGTCGCGCTACGCCATCACCAGTCTGGACGGAAAGGTGGGGCCAAAGGCGATGCTCAGACATATACGGGGGCATTGGGAAATTGAGAACCGGCTGCACTACGTGCGGGATGTAACCCTGGGGGAAGACGCCAGTAGGGTACGGAAAGGGGCCGCGCCCCAGGTAATGGCGATAGTGCGCAACATCGTGGTGAGCGTGCTGAGCGTGCTGCGTCATGCCGGGGAAAGCAACATCGCGGCGGCCTTGCGGCGCATCGGCTGGACCACAGGACAATCCCTGCGCATCCTCGGCCTAGACAACCCTTGAAAACCGAAAGGCCCTGAGGTATATCGTAACCAGTATTGCATACTGGGTTGATGTCTGAGAAAATTACGGGGTTGCTCATCGCTTGGCAATGATTGCGGCGACCCGCACCCTGATTCCAGCTTTTACCACCCTCTACCAACGACCACCCGTGACGACCCAAAACGACAACCCCATCCGCGTTCTGGTTGCCAAACCCGGTTTGGACGGCCACGACCGGGGCGCCAAGGTTATCGCCCGCGCCCTGCGTGATGCCGGTATGGAAGTGATTTACACCGGCATACGCCAGACGCCGCAAATGATAGTTCAAGCCGCCGCACAGGAGGATGTCGCTGTCCTGGGATTGAGCATCCTCTCGGGCGCCCATATGGAATTGATGCCTGAGATTATGCGCCTGCTGCGCGATCAGGATATGTCCGACGTCCTGGTTGTGCTGGGTGGTATTGTGCCAGAGGAAGACCGGGAACCGCTGGCGGCAATAGGCGTTTCAGCCGTATTCGGGCCGGGCACATCCACCAACGACATCATCGAGTACATCAACCACAACGTGCCGGCAAATTAACTATAGCGCTTCAAGAACACGGCCAAAATAGCTTGACCGTTTCTTGCAGATACCATACGCCGGGTCTATAATTTTGTGAAGTTTTCACGCACAAGGCCCGAAAGTCTTCAACCAATATGAACTACAACGTAGCCCAGTTGCTGAAAGAGCCCACCGGTTCCCAGCGCAACTTCACCATCGGCGATACTTTTGCCGATTCTGAGACCCTGGTTGAACAGGTCGTGGGCGCAGGCCGCATGGTTCGCACGCATCAGGGTATATGGGTCCAGGCCGATATAACCGCCACCGTGTCCCAGGGTTGCAGTCGCTGCCTGGTAGAATTCAACCGGACTTTGGAATTAGAACTTGAAGAGGAATACCTGCCGATAGTCGACGTTAACAGCGGTCGCAGGGTCGATCTGCCCGAAGACTGGGGCGGCCTGGTCATTGGCGACGACCACACGCTGAACATCACCGAAGCCGTTCGACAGACCGCTATCACGGAGTTGCCATTGAAACCCCTGTGCCGACCCGAATGCGGCGGAATCTGCGACCGGTGCGGAACCGACCTTAACACAACCGATTGCGATTGCTACGCGCTGGACATCGACCCTCGGTGGGCGGTGCTGCGCGCACTTTTGGTTGACTAACTAATCAAAGAAACCTCTCCGCGGCCGGTTGACCCTGTATCGTCAACTCGCGCCGCGCAAAATGGACAAGACATGGGCGCACTACCGAAAAAGAAACTGACACGGGCCCGCAAAGGCCGGCGTCTTTCGTCTCCCGCATACCAACTTCGTGTGATCAATCCGTCCCGTTGCCCCCGGTGCCGCACGGCCAAGCGGCCGCACACCGCTTGTCCCGGTTGCGGCTTCTACCGGGGTCGCCAGGTAACGGTCTGAATATCCAGTTCCGCCTGCCGTTGCTGCTCCGGGGTTATGAATCCTGGCGAGCATTGGCGGGGGTTATTTCATACTTTGGCATTGAAGTAGTTTGGAGTGTGGCGGTATGAGTGAAATTCAACTGGCGCCAGTTTATTCCTACATCTTTCCGGGTCAGGGTACGCAGAAGGTCGGAATGGGTCGGACGCTGTATGAGTCATCCCCGGCAGCGCGGGCGGTCTTCCAAGAGGCTGACGACAGCTTGGGTATGCACCTCTCCAAGTTGATATTCGAAGGCCCCTCCGCAGATTTGCAAGACACTGCCCACGCGCAACCGGCCATCATGGCGGTCAGCATTGCGATTTGGCGGGCGTGGCAAGAATTTCTCGGCTCAGCTTCGCCGCGACCCGCCGCGGTAGCCGGACACAGTCTGGGCGAATATACGTCCATGGTGGTCGGTGGCGTGATGGATTTTGGCGACGCTATGAGACTGGTCAGAGAGCGCGGCCGCCTGATGCACGAAGCGGGCGAAGCCCGTCCCGGGTCCATGGCTGCCATTATCGGCCTGGACGAATACACGGTTGCTCAGGTTGCCCAAGACTCCGGTGTCGAACTGGCCAACATCAATTCTGATGACCAAATCGTCGTCAGCGGCGACAAAATAGCGCTGGCTCGCGCTATGGACCTGGCATCAGCGCGGGGCGCCAAAAAGGTGGTGCCGTTGGCCGTCAGCGGAGCCTTCCACTCGCGGCTGATGGAATTCGCCCAAGCCGGTTTGTCCGACGCCATTGATGGCATTCGTCTCCACGATCCGGAATTCCCCGTCATCGCCAACTCGACCGGCGAGCCAATCGTGAACGCCGAACGAGCCCGCCAGGAGTTGCTCACCGGCCTCTGCAACTGCGTGCTTTGGAAGCACTCCGTACAATTCATGGTGGACTCGGGAGTCAATCGGTTTATTGAGTTTGGGCCAGCCCGCGTGTTGTCCAGTCTGGTACGCCGGATCGACTCGGACGTGGAAGCCTTGACCCTGTCCGATCCGGATTCCATCCGCAAGCTGGCAGAAGGGCGGCCGTAGCGTCCGCTACTCCGTGCCAGTGTCCAGGTTTTTCAGCATGACGCCCGTAAATCCACTGTAACGTGGCCACCCAGCCCCGTCTTCGCAGTCTCCGTAACGGCCCCGTGGGTCGGCAGGCTAGGATATTGGCCCTGCAGATGCTGTTCGCCGGCGACATACGCGGAACGACCGATACCGATCTTCTGGCCTGGTTGTGTCACGACGAACCCGCGAGTCCATCGGTGTGTGGGGCCTCAGCTAACATGGTAAACGGAGTCTACGCAGACCTTGCCCAGTTTGATGAGGTAATCAAACGGCTTGCTCCGGCGATCCCGGTCAATCTGCTGGCCCTCGTTGACCGGAACATATTGCGTGTGGCAATCTATGAGTTGACCAATCGCAACACCGTGCCCCGTCAAGTGGTCGTCAACGAAGCGGTTGAATTGGCCTCAATGTTCGGTAGCGAAAGCAGCGCCCGTTTCGTCAACGGAGTGTTAGGATCATATCTGGCCGATTTGGCGACCGCCGCCGAACCGCCAGCTCAGTTGCCGGGCAACCCCACAGTGGGCAGTGTTCCCAAATGAAATTAACCGTCCGGCGTCTCTACGCCGACATTTCACGGAGATGAACCTTTGAGTACCGTTTTTGAGCGCGTCGCGGAAATCGTAGTTGACAAACTTGGCGTCGATGCCGCTGACGTGAAGGAAGGAGCTTCGTTCCAGGACGACCTTGGAGCCGATTCTCTCGACCTGGTCGAGTTGATTATGGCCTTCGAGGAAGAATTCAGCTCGGATGGCAACGCCATCGAAATTCCGGACGAAGATGCTGGCGAGATTCAGACCATCGCCGATGCGGTGACCTACTTGCAAGGCAAGGGAGTGCAAGACGAGTAGGAACCTACCCGTTGCGCATCCACCCATACCCGCCACGGATACCAGTCCATCATGGATACACTGGAAGACGTGGCCCGACGAGTCAAGGATTGCACCGATTGCCCATTGCATCTGGGTCGCACTAACGCCGTTCCTGGCGAAGGCCCGCCCGACGCCGAGCTGCTGTTTATCGGTGAAGGCCCCGGCTTCCAGGAAGATCGTCAGGGCAGACCCTTTGTGGGGCCGGTCGGTGGATTCCTTGAACAACTGTTGCAGTCGATTGGAATGACGCGGGACCAGGTGTACATTGCCAATATGGTCAAGTGTCGTCCGCCCGACAACCGCGATCCCAGCCCTGGCGAAATCGCCGCCTGCTCCAAATACCTGGACCGCCAGATACAATTGATCGACCCCCGCCTGATCGTTACCCTGGGTCGATTTTCCACCTCCCGATTCATTCCGGGCCAAAGCATCAGCAGCGTCAGGGGTCGGCTTCGCACCGTGAACGGGCAACAGATATTCCCGATCATGCACCCCGCCGCCGGGTTGCGTAGTCAGGAAATGCGGACGTTCATCGAGGAAGACTTCCAGAAGCTGGCCGGTTTACTGGACGTCCTGCGCATGGAAGCCGACCCGCCCTCCGTTGGACACCGTATCCGAGAGCCACAGGCCGACTACGAACCGGAAACCCAGCCACCCAGGCCAAACCCGTCGTTCTGGGACTTGCCAACGCCGGACCTCGCTGACCCTCCGCCCGAATCTGAGAAGTCGCCACCACCTCACGAACCTCCCCCAGGCCAACAACCCCCAGGCCAACAACGACTATTCTGACCGGAGTACATGTGGTTAATCCAATCCCTTACGACGATGATTCTGCTCCTCCCCTGCGGGTCTTGCCGCTAGGCGGCCTGGGCGAAATCGGCAAGAACATGATGGTACTGGAGTGCGGCGATGACATCGTCGTAGTGGATTGCGGAATCCAGTTTCCCACCGAAGATATGCCCGGCGTCGACCTCATCATCCCCGACGTATCCTATCTGATCGCCAACGCCGACCGCGTGCGTGCAATTCTCATTACCCACGGCCATGAGGACCACATCGGGGGATTGCCGCACATTCTCCCTGACCTGAATGTTCCGGTGTACGCTCCCCGGCTCGCCCACGGGTTGATTACCGTCAAGTTGAACGAACGTCGCCACACCCGCGACGCCATTGTTTATCCCATCGACCCTGAGGAACCCATCGAACTCGGCGACAACTTCCGGGCAACGTGGTTCCGAGTTTGCCATAGCATCCCTGACGCTATGGGAATCTGCATTGACACGCCGTGGGGCAGCGTCATCCACACCGGAGACTTCAAAATTGACCACACCCCGGTGGACGGACACACCATGGACCTCACCGCTCTGGCCCAACGCGGCGCCCAGGGCGTGTTGCTGCTGTTCTCCGATTCTACCTATGCTGAATTGCCGGGGTACACTCCATCGGAACAGGTGATGAGCACGGCTTTGGATCGGGCCATCGGTGATGCGCCGGGTCGGGCCATCGTCGCCACCTTCGCATCGCTAATCAGCCGGGTCCAGCAGGTCATCACCGCCGCCGAGAAGCACAATCGCAAGGTGGCGTTCGTGGGTCGCAGCATGGTGTCCAATGTGCAGATGGCTACGGAGATGGGATACCTGGAGGCATTGCCCGGCACCATTATTCCAGTGCGAGACACCGCCGGATTGCCCTTGGATCAGGTTGTCTTGATGACCACTGGCAGCCAGGGTGAACCAACCTCCGCGCTGGTGCGCATCGCCAAGGGTGAAAGCCGCGACGTCAACCTGCTCGCCGGCGATACGGTCATCATTTCAGCCACACCGATACCGGGCAACGAACGAGCGGTGAGCCAGACTATCGACAACCTGCTGCGCCAGGGGGCACACGTGCTCTACGACCGGGTGGCCCAGGTTCACGTGCACGGGCACGCCAGCCAGGAAGAGCTGAAACTGATGCTCAACCTGACCCGCCCCCAGTATTTCGTTCCAGTGCACGGCGAATATCGCCACCTGCGTGCCCACGCCCAACTGGCCTGGGAAATGGGTGTCGCCCAGGACGGGATATTCGTGCTGGAAGACGGCGACATTCTGCAGATTGACGGCAACAGCGCCAGCGTAGTCGAATCCATCCCGGCGGGGCATATTTACCTCGACGGCCTGATGGCCATGGAAACCGACAGCCAGGTTTTGCGCGATCGTCGTTCGCTGGCCCGCGATGGCGTCGTGGTTGTGTGCGCGGCCGTGGACCGGGATGGTGCGGTGGTTGGCCCGGTTCAGGTGGCCGCCAGCGGCTTTATGGAGAACGCTGACGCCGCCGATGCCTATTTCCGACTGGCGCAGGCCGTTGAGATGAACGTGTCCGGCGATGGGCCCCTGCCCAACCGGGAGGCGACGGAAGCAAAGATCCGCAAATTTGCAAGACAGTTCCTTCGCAACGAACTCAACAAGCGTCCTATGATAGTCCCGGTGGTTCTGGATACCTGACCGAGAACTGGCGACGCCGGCATTCCCCACCTGGGCCATCCGTTGACCCAATGGATGTTGACCTGATGGAATTGGAGGCCGGTTGCCTCGCACCCTGTTCGGACAAATTCCGTTCCAGCGATGAGGCCGGGTAACCTCGCCACTGTCATTGCCATAGGAGGAACGCGAAATGTCGGCAGCGGTCGCATCGGGCAGCAAGGGCCAAAACAAACCAACCGCCACCGCCACCAACTGGATTCGGCTGGCCATCGAAACCGGCATCTGGCTGTTGGTCGGATTGGCCGGGGCGGCGGTGGCGCTGTGGATGCCGGGTGCGACACTATGGCTGGGCCGCACGCTGGCCTATGGCTGGGTCGCCGTTGGCCTGTTTGCAGCGCTTTCCCTGATTTTGCTCATCCACAAACCGCTCGTTCTGTTGCGCGGTTGGCGTTGGTGGTGGTCCGGCGGAATAGTCGCCGCGGCTGCAATCATCGCCCTATCGTTCGTACAGGGAAATCAGGGCGCGTTGTACACCTACGGCCTCTCCGGTGAATGGGGTTACGCAGCAACCGGCGGAAACCTGACCATCGCCGTTGTGGCGTGGGTCCTGGGCGCTGCATTGACCGTCCTGCTGGTCGTCCCTAACGCCCGCCGCTGGTACTTATCAGCGGCCCGGTTCGTCGGTATTGGCGGCTGGCTGGCTGCCCAAGGCGCCGGCAAAGGCGCGGTGAAACTGGTCGGCTGGGTCGGGGGCGGCGCAGCGGCTACCGGCAAGACCACAGCGAAGATTGCATCGACCTCAACCCATATCAAACTCCCGAATCGGGCGGCCCGGCCAGCCCACGCCGAACCCAGGCCACCACCGGTCGCTGCTGCCGAAGCAGCGCCGGACTTGTTGGCTGCTACACCTGCCGCGCCGCTGAAATACACATCGCGGGGCAGCGGCTGGCAGCTTCCATCGCTTGACACACTGGCCCCAGTGGAAACCCACGAGATAGACCAGTCCGCAATCGCCGCCATGTCGGAAAATATCAAAGAGGCGTTGTCTGAGCACGGCGTGTATGTGGATGTGGAAGATGTCAAAGTGGGGCCGCGGGTGGTGCGCTTTGGCCTGGTGCCCGGTTATATGCCGCAGAAACTGGACAAGGATGGCGTCAGTACCGGCCAGCGTCCCAGCCGGGTCCGAGTGGGCGACATCACCAAACGGCAAAAAGACCTCGCGCTGGCCCTGAAAAGCCCCTACATCCGAATCATCGAAACGCCGGAACCGGGCGAAGGTCTCGTGGGTCTCGAAGTTCCGAACCCGTCGCCGGGCAAGGTGCTGATGCGCTCCATTGTGGAGGGTTCGGAGTTCGGCAAGATCGTCAACAAGGGTGGCCTGGCATTCGCGTTAGGTGAAGATGCTGGCGGCCAGTCGCTGGTACTTGACCTGGCCGCCATGCCGCACCTGCTAATCGCCGGCGCAACCGGGTCTGGCAAGAGCGTCTGCATCAACTCGCTGGTCGCATCCCTGCTGATGACGCGCCCGCCCGATGAACTGCGGATGATAATGGTCGACCCCAAGCGGGTTGAATTAACGCCCTTCAACGGTATTCCTCACCTGGTGTTGCCCGTCATCGTCGAACCGGACGAAGTTTACCCGGCGCTGCGTGGCCTCATCAACGAAATGACCCGCCGGTATCGGATGATGGAGGAGACAGGTGTCCGGAACATTGCCGGCTACAACGGAAAATCTCCCGACCCAATGCCCTTCCTCGTGCTGATAGTTGATGAACTGGCCGACCTGATGATGACCGGCGGTCTTGAAGTGGAACAACAACTGGTGCGCCTGGCACAGCTGGGGCGCGCCGCCGGCATCCACATGGTGCTGGCGACGCAGCGGCCCTCGGTCAAAGTCGTCACCGGGCTGCTCAAGGCCAACGTGCCGGCCCGCGTGGCGTTCGCGGTGGCATCTCAAATCGATTCCCGGGTTATCCTGGACTCCGGGGGAGCGGAAGGGTTGATGGGCAAGGGCGATTTGCTGCTCCTCAACAACGACTTCCCGAAAGCGCGCCGTGGTCAGGGCACTCTCGTCTACGATGATGAAATTGAACGTATCATCCAGTTCTGGCGCGAGCAGATTGGGCCTCCGCTGCGTCCCATCTACCTCGAGGAGGAAGCCGCTGACTCAAAGGTGGAGGGTGGCTCCGGTGATGGCGACGCCGATGATATTTACGACGGGGATATTTTGCAGCAAGCCAGAGACCTGGCGCTGAGAAACCCCCGGGTCAGTTCGACCATGCTGGAACGCCGATTCAAAATCCGCAAGTCCATCGCCGACGAAATCATGGAGGAACTGCGGGGCGAGGGCCTGGTTATTGGTTCCTGAAACCAGCGCGTGATACGCCGGGGCCGCCAACCGGACGCTCTGACCTAAAGGCTCGTAGCAGAGGGCAACCTTCGCGGTTGCCCTTCAATCTGTCACGGCATCCCGCCGCAGTATTTGCGATACGAATAATAAATATTATAATGAACGAAATATCGGCCGTGGACAACTGCGAAATCCGCTGGGAAGAGGACAGCAAATACGACACGGAAATTAGCGCAGCAAACGCCGCCTGGGAAGCCTTGGCCGGCAGCGACAGCTGCGTTGACCTTGAGCCGGATGCCTGGAACACAAACGAGGATTTGGAATGGTCTGACGTCAATAGGCCTGATGTTAGCTGGGCCGGCCGTTATTATCAGCGCACCGGCGCAGACGACATTTACCTGAACACTTATTATTCGGACAACTACGGCGCCTGCGACCGCAAGGCGTTGGCAATGCACGAATTGGGACACGCCCACGGTATCGACGAATCCGGCATCGCTAACAACATCATGGGCATCAATAACGGGAGGTGCACGCTAGGCTCCCACGACATTCAAGACTACGAAGGCCTCTGGGGGGATCATGAAAAACATATTGACCAAACCCGTCCTTTTCACTGCCATCGCCGCCATCGCGGCAGTAGCAATCGGCTTGGTTGCGTGGACTGCCTTTGTTGGAAATCCGTGGCAATACCGAAAATCCGGAGAAGTCTACACATCTCACGGCTATCCGGTCATTGATGCTACCGACGACCGTCAACTGGTGGGTTTCACCGACAAGATTTTTATCGGACTGGTGTTGAGCAACGAGGGGCAAACCGAAAAATACGGCTGGCCCGAAAACCAGTTCAGCGTGAAAGTTCTCGAAGTGCTCAAAGGTTCAGTGCAGCAAGATGATGTCCTTACCGTCAATCAGCAGGGAGGGACTGGGAGGAACGGGGACATCCTGCGTATGGAGGGAGACCCGCATCTGCTTACCCCCGGCAACAGCTACCTGTTCGCCACCCGTTCCGAAGCGCCAGTACAGCCTTCCTGGAACACATTGGTGCCGGGTTACGGGAACATCAAGATTGCGGTTTCCAAAGATGCCGACGCCATTCACGGCCTGGACGCGCAGAAAGTGGAGGAGTTGCGGAGCCGGTTCCGGGCGGCCATACAGGATGAGACTCCCTTTGACCCGAGTGTTCCCTACATTGGCGGCAATGCACATTAGCCGAATCAGCGACCGGGGCCGGTACGGTTTGCGGTCGCCGGCCGTTCCGTATGGCGAAAAATCGCAAACCGACTGCCGGGGGTCAACCCTACCGTCCTGACGCCGGCGGCAGTGGTTGGCCCCGATTGCCGGTTATAACGCCCGGCGGCAGTGCCCGTAACTGTTCAGACTTGAGGGGATCTTCGGCTTTTCCGACTGGTTGTGGACGGGTGGCCAAGCACGGAATTTGCTTTGCAAGCCGACCCGTCCCCTCAAACGTGAACAGTTACCAGTGCCCGGTACGGTATCTGCTGTGCCGCCATCGGTGGTATGATACCATCGGGTTGGCCGTACCGGAGCCGCATTGCTGATTGATTTACACGCTCATACCTACCCCAGGTCCGACGACAGTTTCATGTCCGTCGACGAACTGTTGGACGCGGGGCGCATCGCCGGCCTCGACGGGATATGTCTCACCGAGCACGATGATTTCTGGCCGTTGGACTGCGCCGCCGCGTTCAGTCGTCGGCACGGCATCCTGGTGCTGCCCGGCGCCGAGATAAACACCGACGCCGGTCATGTGCTGGTCTTTGGCCTGCGACGTTACCGATTTGGAATGCACAAGCCTGCCTTCCTGCGCGCGGAAGCCGACAGCCTGGGCGCCGCCATGATTGCCGCCCACCCGTACCGCCGCCGCTACCTGTCTGAACCCGGTCAGGATCCGGAACTTCGAGCTGGAATGCTGGAACGCGCCTTATCCGACCCGCATCTGAAACATTTTGACGCAGTGGAGTCCCGCAATGGCCGCGGCGCAGCAGACGAGAACCAATTCGCCGCCGACCTTCGGAATCGACTCGGGTTACCCGGCACCGGCGGTAGCGACGCGCATCGGCTCCACCAGATTGGCACCGCGGCAACTCTGTTCCATCGGCCCATCGCGTCACTGGAGGACTTTATCTCCGAGGTCAAGGCGGGTCGAATGGAACCGGTCGACCTCACGACCTCGTCCGCCAGGGCATCCATTTCGGTGCACTAACCATGCCGCCGGTACTACAAGTCGAGGACCTGCGCGTCGAGTTCCGGGTGCCCAATGGAACCGTGCACGCGGTGAACGGTGTGTCCTTCTCCCAGGAAGAGGAGGAGATATTTTGCATAGTCGGTGAGAGCGGCGCCGGCAAGAGTGCGCTGGCGCTGGCCGTCATGGGCCTGCTCCCCGACAACGCCGCCATCACCAGCGGCAAAATCCTGTTCGACGGCGTAGATCTGGTGACGGCTACCGACGAGCAAATGCGCCTGTTGCGCGGCAAAACGATGTCGCTGGTTTTTCAGGACGCTCAATCCGCCCTCAACCCCGTGCAGACCATCGGCTCACAACTGACGGAAGTCATAGTCACCCACTCGCAACTGAACCGCCGCGCCGCCGCCGCCGTGTGCCAGGAAATGCTGCGTGAGTTGGGCGTTCCGGACCCGAAACGAATTATGGGCGCCTACCCGTTCACGCTCAGCGGCGGCCAGTGTCAACGGGTGATGCTGGCGATGGCTTTGGTGATGCGACCCAGGCTGCTGATCGCCGACGAGGTAACATCCAGCGTCGATGTCACATTGCAGGCTGAAATCCTGGAACGGTTGAAAGAGCTGAGCCGCGATTCCAAATCGGCCATTCTGCTCATCACCCACGACATGGGCGTGGTGGCGCACATGGCGCGACGGGTGGGAGTGATGTACGCCGGGTTTTTGATGGAATACGCCGAACTCCTGCCCATATTCCAACAGCCGCGCCATCCGTACACCTGGTCGTTGCTGCAAACCCTGCCGCGCCTGGATTCCGCCGGGCGCCGCCTGAACGCGTTGCGCGGCACGCCGCCGGATTTGATGACCCCGGCAGAGCAATGCCCATTCCTGCCGCGCTGCCCCAAGGCGCTGGGGCAGTGTCGCGTACACGCGCCGCCACCGCTGGAGGAACTGGCCGCCGGTCATCTCACGGCCTGCTACAACCCCGTTACCTATCCGGCAGTCCAGCGCTAACCCAGCAGCGGCGTTAGCGAGCGGATACCAGGTCGGCCACCAGCAGCTCCAGCGACACCGCTGGTTCCAGCCGGCCGGTTTTGATGTCCAGGTCGCTTCTCAATACCCGTTGGTACATCCGGCTAATATTGGCCAGCGACGTGCGACGCGCCTGCCCCAGCGTTTTGCGAATTACAAAATCGGAGCTGGTGCCCATGCGCCGACCCATCTCCGACGGAGCAACGGCACGGTCGCTCAGGTCGCGGGCCAGCGCCATCAACCGCAACTGCCGCTCGATCATGGCAATCAGGTACTGAGGTTCGCGGCCTTCGTATATCAACTGGGTTAGCAGGCGCAGCGCTTCCCCGGGGTGCCCATCCACGATGGCGTCCACCGCAGCAAAGATGTTGGTTTCCTGCGCGTATGACACCAACGCCCGCACGTCTCCCTCGTTGATCTCACGACCGGTGGCATACAACGCCAGTTTGTCCAGTTCCCGGTCCAGAGTCCACAAATCGCTGCCCACCATCTCCGAAATCGCCTTGATCGCCGGCGGAGATATGGAACCGCCCTTAGCCTCGGCGTTTCGCTTCACCCACCGGGCCAGTTCCGGCCCGTCCGGAGCAGTTTGGTGATGCACCGTAGAATGTTCGGCCAACGCGCGGAGCATCGGGTTGCGCGCCGAGATAGCGCCATCAATGAAAATTAGCAGGGTACTGTCCGGCAATTGCGGGATGGCTTCCGCAAGTTGCATCCATCCCACGGAGCCGCCGCCCCCGCGTCGATTGCTGCGGGCACGGGAACCGGAGGCAGCCCGACCCCCGGCCGCCGGTTCCTGGGTCGCAACTGCGCCCTCAATCTCCACGAGGCGGACGGGTTCCAGAAACGGCAGCGAATAGCACATCGACAGAACTTCAGCGGGTTGGGCCTGGGCCGCAACTACCCGCTGCCGATTAGAGTCCATCAGGTCGTCGGCGCCGGCCTCTGCCCGGAGCCGGTGCACCTGCTGCGTTACCAGGAACGTATCGCCGTACACTATATGCACCGGCACGGCCAACCCTCCGGGGTCCGTCGAACCGCTCTAGTTCTCGACCAACTCGGTGAGTACGCCGAATACCGAACGTGGGTGCACGAAACCGATAGTACCCGACAACCCGTGCCTCGGTTCGTGGTCAATCAGAGCAAGGCCGTTAGCCGACAGAATTTTGAGCTTCCCGGCAATGTCGTCCACGTTCAATGCCAGGTGGTGCAATCCTTCACCGCGCCGTTCGATGAAACGACCGACCGCACTCTCGGGGGACAGTGGCTGTAGCAATTCAATGCGGGTTTGGCCAACCTCGATTAGACACGCCCGCACACCCTGATCAGCCATTTCAACCACTTCGGCGTCGGGAGTGCCGAAATTGGCTGCAAAGAAATCCAGCGCGGCGCTGATATCGTTCACCGCAACGCCAACGTGGTCGACATAGTTCACCGCGCACACTTCGGCCATTGCAGTTTTCACCCTCACCCTAGCCCTCTCCCGTCAAGGGAGAGGGGACTTTAGCGTTGTGCAATTTTCTGCTCATTTAGACCGGATATTGCGCCAGCACCTGCCGGGCGATAATCATCCGCTGCACTTCCGAGGTTCCTTCGTAAATCGTCGTAACTCGGGCGTCCCGGAACAGTCGTTCAACCCTCGATTCCTTGAAGAACCCAATGCCGCCGTGGATCTGCATCGCTTCGTAAGTGGCTGTATTGCACATTTCCGAGGCAATGAGCTTGGCCATGCACGCCTCGTTGATGAAGGGCAAGCCCTGGTCGCGCAAGGTAGCGGCGTGCATCGTGGCAACCCGGGCAGAATGGATGGCGGTCGCCATATCTGCCAGCTTGAACTGGATGGCCTGGTGATGTGCCAGTGGCTTGCCGAACGTTTCCCTAAGCTGGGAATACCGCACGGCTTCTTCCAGCGCGGCCTGGCCGATGCCAACACATTGGGCGGCAATGGATATGCGGCTCGAATCCAGAATGTCCATGGCGTATCGGAACCCCATGCCCGGTTCGCCAATTACATTTTCGTAGGGAATCTCGGCATCGTCGAATACGATCTCGCAGGTGCTGGATGCCCGAATGCCCATCTTGTTGTGCTGTGGGTTGATCGCCATTCCGGGTGTGCCGGCTGGGACGATGAAGGCGCAAACGCCACGGTAGCCGGCAGAACGGTCCTGGTTAGCGAACACGACGAGCGTTTCCGCCACCTCAGCGTTGGTGATGAACTGCTTGGACCCGTTGAGCACCCACGACCCGTTCCGTTTGGTGGCGGTGGTTGCCATCGCGGCGGCATCAGAACCGCTGCCGGGTTCCGTGAGCGCCCACGCCGCAATACCCTTGCCGGATGCCAGCGACGGAATGTACTGCTGTTTCTGCTCTTCGTTGCCGAACCTGGCGATGGTCTCAACGCCAAGCCCGAGATGAGCCGCCAGGGTTACGCTGGTGGCGGCGTCGACCCGCGCCATCTCTGATATTGCAATGGACGACTGTCTGAAGCCGCCTCCGCTGCCCCCATAGGCTGGGTCAACCCCGATCCCCGGCAACCCCAGTCGAGCCATGCCGTGCCAGTTGTCCCAGGAGAATTCGGCTTTCTCATCCAACTCGGCGCTGCGAGGCAACACCTCCCGTTCGGCAAAGTCCCGCACCAGGTTTTGCAGCATCCGTTCTTCTTCGTTCAACATAAAGTCAATCACGGCAATCCTCCGTGTTGTGATTATTTCAGCCTGGTATCGCCATGGCCGCCGGCAACATCAGCCGGTGAAGGCATCAGGGCGGGCCAGTGCGCCAGTTTATTATAGACCTGCTACCGGTTCATACTCACCGAATACCCGGCGCAACACCTCGCAAATCTCGCCGAGGGTGGCATATTTCTCGACGCATTCCATCATCAGTGGGATGGTGTTGGCCTCCGGGCTTCGGGCGGCATCCGCCAAACGTGCCAGGCTAATCTGCACCGCCATGTTGTCACGTTCGCGACGCAACGATTTCAAACGCTGAATTTGATCCGCCGCGGCGTCGGCATCCACCCGTAGCAGCCCGGAAATGGGTGGCGATTCGGTAACGTACTGATTCACCCCAACCACGGTACGATCACCATCGTCAATACTCCGTTGGTGGCGGAACGCGGCTTCGCCGATCTCCCGGACCTGGAACCCATCCTCGATGGCGGCTACCGCTCCGCCCATCCGGTCGATGCGTTCGATATATTCCAGCACTCCCGCTTCCAGTCGGTCGGTCAGGTCTTCGACGTACCACGAGCCACCCAGCGGGTCCACCACGTCGGCGGCGCCGCTTTCGTGGGCCAGAATCTGCTGGGTACGCAATGACAGCTGGGCCGATTCTTCGCTGGGCAGGCTTAAAGCTTCGTCCTTTGAATTGACGTGCAGGGATTGGGTGCCGCCCAATACCGCCGCCAGGGCCTGCACGGTGCTGCGTATCACGTTGTTATCCGGCTGCTGCGCCGTCAACGTAACACCGGCGGTTTGCGTATGGAAACGCAGCATCATTGAGCGCGGGTCGGTGGCGCCGAAACGGTTTCGCATAATGCGCGCCCACAGACGCCGTGCCGCCCGGAACTTGGCTACTTCCTCGAACAGATTGTTCTGCGCCACAAAGAAGAAGGACAGCCGCGGAGCAAAATCGTCCACCGCCAACCCAGCGTCCACGGCAGCCTGAACATACGCGATGGCGTTGGCGAAGGTGAACGCCAGCTCCTGCGTGGCGGTGGCGCCCGCTTCGCGCATATGGTAGCCGCTGATGCTGATGGTATTCCAGCGCGGCACATTCGCGGCGCAATACTTGAACACATCCACCACCAGGCGCATCGAGGGGCGCGGCGGGTAGGCGTAAGTGCCGCGGGCGATGTATTCCTTCAGGATGTCGTTTTGCAGCGTCCCGCTGAGCTGTTCCGCGCTCACGCCCTGCCGCTTTCCGGCTGCGATGTACATACACAGCAGCACCGATGCAGTAGCATTGATGGTCATGGACGTGCTGACCTTGTCCAGCGGGATGCCATCGAACAGGGTTTCCATGTCGTAAAGCGAGCAGATGGGCACACCAACCTTACCGACTTCACCCTCTGCCAAAGGATGGTCGCTGTCGTAACCGATCTGCGTAGGCAGGTCAAAGGCGACGGACAAACCGGTCTGTCCGTTGTCCAGCAGGTAACGGTACCGTTCATTGGTGGCGGCTGCGGTGGCGTAGCCGGCGTACTGGCGCATCGTCCAGATCCGGCCTCGGTACATATTGGGCTGCACGCCGCGGGTGTACGGGAATTCGCCCGGATAGCCGACTGTTTCCCGATAATCAGTGGTTTTATTCGCACCGTCCTCCGGCGTGTAAACGGTATCCAGCGCAATACCCGAGTCAGTCTCGAAGGACTCCCGCCGTTCGGGGAAACGCGAAGTAACTCGCGAAAGAGTGGAATCCTGCCACTCCTGCTTGCTTTCCGCCATAAGATTCAACCCTCCGGGCCAATTGAGCCGGCCGCATTTTCCATCGCCATTTTACCACCCAGCGGCCGGCCCGGACGCCCGGCGGGTTGACACTTTACGAAACCCGTTCATATACTGGTTAGGTTGCCAAGTCGTCCTGGTATTCTAACCAGTGCGCTAGCAATGCTGGGATCCATGTCCTTCGTTCCGTGTCCAATCAACGACCCTCGGACTGGCTGATGAGCAGGAAGAACATTGTCGTCGTCGGCGGCGGTACGGGCAACCACACCACCCTGACCGGCCTTAGAACCCAGGATTGCAACCTGACTGCCGTTGTTGCCATGACGGACAGCGGGGGCAGCAGCGGTCGCCTGCGGGAAGAAATGGGGCACCTGCCACCTGGCGACCTGCGCCGATGCCTGATGGCGCTGGCCGAAGCTACGGACGCCGGCAACCTGATGCGCCGACTCTTCGAATATCGATTCCCGGCTGGCGAAGGACTGAACGGCCATAGCTTCGGAAACCTGTTGCTGGCCGCGCTGACTGAAGTCACCGGCAACACCATCACTGCTATCGGTGAAGCCGCGCGCCTGTTGGGTATCAGCGGCAACGTCCTGCCGGTTACCTTGACTCACTCCACATTATGCGCCCGCCTGGAAGATGGCAGCAGGTTGATTGGCGAGTCTGCCATCGACCTGCGCAGCGACAAGATTGAGGTGGGCGTTGACTATATCTACCTGGAACCACCGGCCTACGTGTATCCGCCGGTGCTCGAGGCCATCGCCGCCGCCGACGCCATCGTGCTGGGGCCCGGGGACATCTACACCAGCGTACTTCCCAACCTGCTCGTTGAAGATGTCGCGCAGGCCGTCAAGGAGTCCAGGGCAGTCAAGATTCACGTATGCAACCTGATGACCAAGCCTGGTGAAAGCAACGGGTTCCAGGCATCCAATTTTCTCGCCTTGCTAACCGAATACCTGGGAACACGGCAGCCACTGGATTTCCTGCTGGTCAACAACACTCCCCTACCGCCCCGATTGCTGCACCGCTATGCTGCTGATGGTCAATACCCGGTTATTCTGGATGAGCCGGCCTGTATGCCCGTAGTCGGGCGCATTGTCCAACGACCTTTGCTTGCTCCGGGCGTGTTCCTGCGCCATGACCCCGGCGCCCTGGCCGCCGCCATTATGGAGATTGTGGTGGGAGCCAGCGATGCGCAGGACGCGCCCAGGTCTCCGTTCGTTTTCGACTGCGACTACCTGATCGGCCCACAACCCATCGGCAACGAGTATGGCGTGCGGCCCATTCCGGTCGACGATGATGCTGCGGACGCCGGCGCTACGCTGACCGTCCGCAGCTCCGACCCGGATAGCGGTTGATACCTGATGTGCGGTATTGTCGGATACGTTGGTGACCAGCCGGCGTGGCCCATTGTTTTGGAGGGCTTGCGTCGTCTTGAATACCGCGGGTACGACAGCGCCGGAGTGGCGGTTCTGGAACCGAATGGCGGCCTGCGACTGTGCAAAACTGTGGGCCGGGTACACGGCCTCGTCGACGATTTCGTCGGCCCGACGCCCCTCGGCCTGGCCGGTGTCGGACACACTCGTTGGGCTACTCACGGGCGTCCCTCCGAATCCAACGCCCACCCCCACACGGATTGTTCCGGCACCATCGCGGTGGCCCACAATGGCATCGTCGAAAACTATCTGTCCCTGAAGACCGACCTGAAAAAACGCGGCCACCACTTCAAATCGGAGACCGATACCGAGGTTATAGCTCACTTGATTGAAGAGGGTGTGCGCGACGGTCTGACCTTGCAAAACGCCGTCTTGCGCATGGGCAGCATGGTTGAGGGCCCCCAGGCGGTCGTCGCCGTCCAGGAAGGTGACCAGGACAGCATTTGCGCCTTGCGGCTGGGGCACGCCGGGGGAGTGGCCGTAGCGCATCACCAGGGACAGAGCATCGTGTCCAGCGACTTGCCGGCTCTGTTGCCCCTCATTGGTGAGACCGGGCAGCTTCCGGTGGCGTTTCTGGAGGACGGCGAGGCGGCGGTAATCACCCGTGGCGGGGTGACTTTTCTGGACCGCAACGGGCGCGAGGTGGCTAAGCCAATGCGCTCAGTATCGCTGGAGGACGTGCTGATCGACCGGGGCGGTTATCGGCACTTTATGCTCAAGGAAATCATGGAGCAGCCCCAGGCCGTTGTGTCGGCGCTCCGCGACCGTCTGGATTTCGGCCACGGCCGGGTATTGCTTCCCGATTTGGAAATGACCGATACCGAAATTGCCCAGCTGCGGCGCGTGGTTCTGATCGGATGCGGCACGAGCCTCCATGCTGCCCAGGTCGGTCGGCATCTGGTAGAGCGTTTGGCGGGTATACCCGCCGAAGCCGAGTCTGCATCGGAGTACCGTTATCGTGAGCCATACCTGGATGAACACACCCTGGTCGTCGCAATCGGCCAGTCGGGCGAAACTGCGGACACGGTAGCGGCCATGGCGCAAGTGCGCCGCAGCAAGGCACGGTTGATCACAATCTGCAACGCTGCCGGAAGCCAGGCGGCGCGCCTCGCTGACGCCACGTTACTAATGCGGTCGGGTATCGAAGTCGGGGTTGCCAGCAGCAAGACGCTGACCGCCTCGCTGACCATTCTCAACCTGCTGGCCATGCGGCTGGGAACGGCCCGCGGCTTTCTGGACGCTGCGGCGAATCGCAGCCTCATCGACGAGCTGGCCCGACTCCCCGGACGCATCGCTGATATCCTGGGGAACTCCGGGAAAATCGAAGCGCTAGCCCGACAGTTCTACCAGCACCGCAATTTCCTGTACCTGGCACGCGGCATCAACGCTCCGATTGCAGCCGAAGGCGCGCTCAAGCTGAAAGAGATTAGCTACATCCACGCCGAAGCATATCCCGCCGGCGAGATGAAACACGGCCCCATCGCGTTGATCGATCACGAAATGCCCACCCTGGCCATCGCCCCCCGCGATGCCCTGTACGACAAGATGGCCAACAACATTCAGGAAGTGAAGGCCCGCGACGGCACCGTGCTCGCCGTGCTGACCGAGGGGGATGACCAGTTGGCTCCGTTCGTGGACGGCCCGATTTTCATACCCGACGCCCCGCCGAACCTCACGCCGATACTCGCCACCATCCCGTTGCAGCTATTTGCTTACTACATCGCGGTGCGGCGCGGCTGCGACGTGGACCAACCCCGTAACCTGGCCAAGTCCGTTACCGTCGAGTAATTTTCGTTCGGTCTGCCGGGCAGTTTTGGCCGACGGTTTTATGCTTCTGGCCGCCCTGATCTTCGCCATAGTGCAGGGGGTAACAGAGTTCCTGCCGGTTTCCAGCAGCGGGCACTTGCAAGTGACTGCGCTCCTCATCGGGACGCCGACGGACGGGCTGTTTACGGTTGCAGTTCTCCACGTGGTAACGGCGGCGGCGGCGATACTCTACTACCGACGCGCCTACTGGCTGGCCATCAGGAATGTCTGGAAGCCCGGACTTCCCCGTGGATTCGCCCTCCGCTACGCTGCCGCCCAAATTGCAACAGCTGCCATCGCGTTACCGCTAGCGCTGGGATTGGCTCACACCGTCGCGCACCGATGGTGGTGGTCGGCCTGGTTCATCGGAGCCATGATGATTGTCAACGCGGTGGCGCTGGTGGCGGCGCCCCGCGGGAATGATTCCACGAGTGAAGAAATCCTGCCCACGTTGTCCTGGAGGGCAATCCTGCTGATTGGGCTGGCCCAGGGCATATCGGTGGCGCCGGGATTGTCCCGCTCCGGACTGACGGTGGCAGCGGGTTTACGGCTTGGCCTCAGCCGGGACAGTGCGGTTCGTATTTCGTTGCTGTTGGCGCCGCCGGTTATGTTGGCTGCGGCGATTGTCTGGTCGGTGCAAACCTGGCCTGATCCGTTGCGCTGGGTGGCGTCGTGGCAGTCCGCAATCACATTAGCCGGGATGGTTATAGCGACATTTGCCATCGCAATGGGAACGCTGCACTGGGTTGTCATCTGGGTTCGCAGCGGACGGCTTTGGTGGTTTGCACCATGGAGCGCTGCGGCGGGTGTCGTTACTCTGATCATCGCAGCAGCCCGATGACACCGACGCTGGTCAGAAATGACGTCATCCCGCAAACAAGACTGGTGTACATAGTCGTCGGCTGCCAGTATCATTGCTGTTGATTTGCCGTTAATAGCCGTGGGAGGGAAACGCTGACTTGATTGACATAATCCAGTACCCGAAAACAGAATCAGCGCCGTACCTGGACCTCCAGCCCGCCGCTACGGCGCACCAATTGACCGAACTGGGCAGCCGGTTGAACGGGTTAAAAATGATCCATATCAACAGCACGGCTTACGGCGGCGGAGTGGCTGAATTGCTGCACTCGCTGATTCCGCTGAGTAACGCGCTGGGCGTCGAAACCCAACGTCTGGTGATGACCCCGAAAGACAGCCGGTTTTTCGACGTGACCAAGCGCATTCACAATATGCTGCAAGGCGCCGAGGGACGGCTTTCCGAAGCAGAGTTGGCAATCTACTACGGTTGCCTGGACGATGTGGCCGACGAGATTAACAACTCCGGTCTGCAGGCTGATGTCTGGTATTTGCACGACCCGCAGTTGTTGCCGTTGGGTCGCCGTTTGAAGCCTGAAGTCGCGCCCACACTCATCTGGATTGTTCACATTGACTTGACCACCCCCAATCAGTGGCTGCTGGACGAATTGCTGCCGTTAACCAGCGCTTACCATACGATGGTTTGCTCGCTGGAATCCTACGTGCCCCAGCGATTGCCCGCAGGATTGAACGTCTCTATCGCCCCGCCCGCCATTGACCCATTAACGGCCAAGAACGCCAAAATGCCCGCAGCTGACGCGGCCCGGGTTGTCAAGTCCCTGGGCATCGACGTCGCCCGTCCCCTGGTTACCCAGGTGTCCCGATTCGACGTCTGGAAAGACCCCTGGGGCGTCATCGACGCTTACCGGATGGCTCGCCAGACCCATCCCGGGCTGCAGCTCGCGCTGCTCGGCTTGAGCCAGGCCGATGACGACCCGGAGGGCGCCGCAGTGTTAGAATCGGTACACGAGTACGCCGCCAACGACCCTGATATTCATATGTTCTTCTCGCCATACGGCTTGCCCGCCACCAACGACCAAATCGTCAACGCCTTGCAAACTCACTCACTGGTTTTGTTGCAGAAATCCACCCGCGAAGGGTTTGGCCTAACCGTGTCGGAAGGTATGTGGAAGGGCAAGCCCGTGATCGGCGGCAATGTCGGTGGCATCCGGTTGCAAATCGTGGATGGCGAATCCGGCTATCTCGTCGATTCTGCGGAGGAAGCTGGGAATCGGATGGCGCAACTGCTCGACAGCCCTGAGTTGCGGGCCACCATTGGAGCCGCCGCGCAGGACCGGGTGCGGCAACGGTTTCTGATTCCCCGACTGCTGCACGATTACCTGCGAGTTGGAGAGCAGGCGCGCACAATTGCAGTATATGCTTGAAAACCGAATGCTTGAAACCGATCTGGGGTGACATAAACCAATGCCGCACACCACCGTCCTAGTAATGATAGACGGACTCGACCCCGAATATCTGGAAACCTGCCCGGCGCCCAATCTGCTGCGGCTCGCGAAAGAGGGTTTTCGGGTAACGGGTGGCGGGATGATGCCCAGTGTTACCAACGTGAACAACACGTCAATGGTAACGGGACACTACCCCGCACAACACGGCATCGTGTCCAACTATTGGCTGGATCGGGAAGCCGGTATCGAAGAATACGTGGAATCCGGACGATTCATCTGTTCGGACACCATTTTCGCCCAATGCCGTCGCGGCGGCGGAAGATCCCTGCTGGCGGCTTCCAAAGACAAACTGCGCCGCCTGCTGGGAGATGATGCGCACCTGGCCTATTCTTCCGAACAACCCACTCCGGAAGCGGTAACGGCTGCCGGCGAACCGCCGCACGTTTATTCGCTGGAGGTGAACGGGTGGACAATCGACTCCGCCCGCGTTGCCCTGCAGACCGAACACTACGACCTGGCATTCATCGCTACCACCGATTACGCAATGCACACCTACGGCCCGCATCATCCCGAATCTGCTCGCCATGTCGCCATCCTGGATGAGGCGATCGGCCGCCTGGCGAACGATGTACCGGACGTGCAGTTGCTAATTACCGCCGACCACGGAATGTCAGACAAAAGGCGTATGCTCCACCTGCCCGAGATTCTGGCCAAACACGGGATCGGCGCTCAGGCCATCCCCATTATCAAAGACCAGTATGTTGTGCATCATTCCAACCTGGGCGGTTGCATTTACGTCCATTTGGATGACCCGCGTGCCACTGCCGACGCCATCGAGGCGCTGCTGGCCACTGACGGAGTAGAAGACGCGCTGCCCCGCGAGGTGGCCGCGCAACGCTTCCTGCTAATGCCCGACCGGATGGGCGACATACTGGTTACGGGAGCGCAAGACGTTGTGTTCGGCGATCCCGGAGAAATTTCTTTACCGCCGGGATTGCGTTCCCACGGATCGGCCCACGAAAGCACGGTTCCCATCATCGGATTTGGCGGCGACTTCGGCGGGTTCGCTTTCCACGAGAACCGGGACCTGGGCCGGTACGTCAGCGAACGCGTCCTGTCCTAACCGTCCCGCGCAATGCAGTGATAGATATGACTACCGTAGAGGTGCGAGCTCCGGCGACCACGGCTAATCTGGGCCCAGGATACGACTGTCTGGGGATGGCCCTGGACATTTGGAACCGTTTGACAGTTTCCACGCTGCCGGCGGGCAGCGCGCCAGCGGTGCAGGTGAACGGCGAGGGTGAAGGCGAGTTGGCCGGCGATACCGACAACCTGACCTACCGGGCAATGGCTTTCCTGTACGACGAAGCCGACGCGCCGATTCCACCGCTGGAACTCGTTTGCCAAAACGGTATCCCGTTGAGCCGGGGAATGGGCAGCAGCGCGGCCGCTATAGCCGGCGGGCTGGTCGCCGCCAACGCATTGCTGGACGAACCGTTCTCCGCCAACGACTTGCTCGAAATGGCGGCCACCATTGAAGGGCATCCGGACAACGTGGCCGCGGCCGTGCATGGCGGGCTCCGGTTGGTCGTGATGGAAGACAACCAGATCTACACGGTGCCCATCAGGATTCCAGCGGATTTGCAGGCCGTGCTGTTCATCCCGGAAAATCGCATCGCCACCGTGGATGCCCGCAGGGTGCTGCCCGCCGAAATCAGCGTCGCCGACGCGGTGTACAATATGAGCAGGGTGGCTTTGCTGGTGGCCGCCATGGAAGGCAACCGACCGGAATACCTGAAAATTGCTACCCAGGATCGCCTGCATCAGCCCTACCGCGAAACGATTTTTCCGCCGATGAAAGTGATTTTTGCAGCAGCTCGCGACGCCGGCGCGTTGGGTGTTTTCCTGTCGGGCAGCGGCAGCGCCATCATGGCTTTGACTCAGGAGCGTGCCATGACGGTGGCCTACGAAATGTTCGACGCGGCCCGATTGTGCGGCGTTGAGGGTCGGGTCGAAGTTACCAGCCCGACCGAACTGGGCGCGCACGTGGTATCCGTTTCGTCCAACGACTGACCAGGTCGTCGTTTTCGATTTACCAGATGGCATTGTACGTGCACAAATATGGCGGCAGCTCGGTTGCCGACGCGGAAAAAATCGTCAACGTCGCGCGGCGGTTGGCGGAAGTACACGATGCGGGGCACCAGGTTGTTACCGTGGTGTCTGCGATGGGCGACACCACCGACGAATTGATCGAGCTGGCGCAAACCGTCGCCCGGGAACCCGACCCGCGCGAGCTTGACCTGTTGCTGTCCACCGGCGAGCTGGTGTCGATTACCCTGCTTTCGATGGCCCTGCGTAACCTCGGCTACGACGCCATCAGCCTCAGCGGGGCGCAAGCCGGGATTCGCACCGACAACACCTTTGGCAAAGCGCGCATCAGTGCAGTTGACCCAGACCGAGTGCGGCGAGAGTTGGCCGCCGGACGTTTGGTCATCGTTGCGGGATTCCAGGGTTTGACGCCCGACGAAGACATCACGACGCTGGGGCGAGGCGGTTCGGACACGACCGCCGTTGCGTTAGCCGCCGCGCTGGCCGCCGACCGTTGCGATATTTATACCGACGTTGAGGGAATATACACCGCCGACCCCCGGGTCGTCGCCGGCGCCCAAAAACTTACCAGCGTTGGTTATGAAGAGATGCTCGAACTTGCTGCCGCCGGCGCCAAGATGCACCCCAGGTCAATCGAATTGGGCGCAGTTTATAATGTCCCTATCTACGTGGCGTCCAGCTTCAGCGCCGCCCCCGGTACGCTGATCCACGCGACATCGGATGACGAGAACATGGAAGACCGTATTAAAGTAACCGGAATCGCCTATCAAACCAGCGTTGCCAAAGTGACCGTGCAAGGCGTGGCCGACCAGCCCGGCGTGGCCGCGGCGCTATTCGAACCCCTGGCAGCGGCCGGCATCAGCGTCGACACCATTGTGCAGAACACCAGCGCCGACCGCACCACTACCGACATCAGCTTCACGGTGGCCACCACCGACCTGTCGCGCGCCCTGCGGGAGATCGAACGGCTGCAACCCGCCGTGGGCGCCGCCACGATCATCAGTGATGACACTCTGGCGTCGGTCAGCGTGGTGGGTTCCGGTATGCAAAACACACCGGGATACGCCTCCCGGATGTTCCGTATTCTGGCCGACGGCGGCATCAATATCGATATGATCACGACATCGGAAATCCGAATCTCGTGCATAATCAACCAGCAACGGGCCCACGATGCGGTGCGCCTGCTGCACGAGGGCTTCCAGCTGGACCTCGCCAGTTAGCCAATCGGCCGGCCTCCCGGGATGTCTACCTGCTACCTCTCGGTCGTAATCCCGGCCTACAACGAAGAGGGTAGGCTTCCTGACACCCTGGTTGAGGTTGCCGCGTATTTGAGCCGCCAGTCCTACGACTGGGAAATCATCGTCAGCGATGACGGTAGCGAGGACGACACGGCGGTCGTGGTGCGGAACTCTGCCATCCACACCGCGAACTTGCGCTTGCTCACCCTTCCGCACCGCGGCAAAGGCTCCGCCGTAAAGCACGGGATGTTGGCGGCGCAGGGGCAACACCGCTTTCTGTGCGACGCCGATCTGTCGATGCCCATTGAGTTTCTCGAAACGTTGTTGCCCCCACGAGCGCCCACCACCGATATTGTCATTGGCTCCCGTGAGGCTCCGGGCGCGCGTCGCATTGGCGAACCGCTACGGCGTTGGCTCATGGGCAGACTATTCAACGCGATGACCCGATTCCTGGCGGTGCCGGGCATCTCAGACACCCAATGCGGTTTCAAGGTGTTCAGCGCGTCCGCAGCGCAAACCCTGTTCCCATTGCAGACGCTGGACGGGTTCGCCTTTGACGCCGAGTTGCTTTTTCTGGCGCGTCGCCTGGGGTTATCAATTGGCGAGGTAGGCATCGAATGGCACTACCGAACCGAGAGCAAGGTACGTCCCCTCCGCGACGGATGGCGCACGCTGCGCGACCTGCTGGTCGTGCGGTGGCGATGGTTCACGGGCGTTTATCGGAACAATCACCACGCCGCATCGTGAACGGTGTCAATGCTGTCGTGGTGACTACCCGGACGGACGAGTTGTCCGTCATTATTCGGGAAGCCAGTCAGCATCCAGCTCTGAAAGGTCGCCGGTCAGGAAGTCTGCCCAGCGCCTCTCGCTCGGGCATCCAGGCCGACGGCGGTTCTGGACCGGAAGGGGCGTACCCGATTGCTTTCGTGGGGCACGCCCATGGGCACTACAAAAACCGCATCTTGACCGTTGGCGTGAGGCGAAAAGAAGTCGATAACGGTGTCGTCGTAAAAGGTCAGCCCGGTGGCTCCCATCCCAACGGAGTGCATACCGAGATACAACCTCCCGCCCAAAAGGCCGGCGGCAGTCTGCACCACTCTATAACCCCGAGGGCCGAACTGACGGTGGGCCGATTCAAGATCGGCGGTAATGAATGCGACGGCGGCGGCATCAGCTGGCAGGGCCTGCTCAAACCCCAGGTGGCCGGCAGTATCGCGAAAATCGCCGGCTTTCAGCAGCCGCAGCCCGTTGTAAAAGCGATTGTAGTAGTATGCGCCCGGCGTCACACCATCTACAGCGCTGACTATGATGTACAGGTTGAGCAACGAGCCAACGCCGCAGTAAACGCCTGCTTCGTCCAGACCATGCGCCGCCGCGTCGATAACACTACGAAATGCCTCCCACGGTATGGGTTCAGCACTGAATCTACGGGTGGACCCTCGGGAGCGGACGCATTCACCCAAGGTGGTGGACGGGTAGGCGTTCAGGTCGATCCCCGCCTCGAAATTGCCGTCAGCTCCGGAGCGCAACGGCCTGAACCCTTCTCCCGTCCCGTCCAGTTCATCCCGCCCTGAGTCTGCCGTTGCCCCGGCGGCATTCCATAGCGCCGTGTCTGCGCGCGTCCGCAATGCTGATGCAGAATGCAACTGGCGCGACAACGGGTATTCGATCGCGCCGGCTTGAAGGTCATTGCTGGTTTGCGGAAGTATTCCGGGCACGTCCCCGGAACCGGGCGGCAACTGCCCGTCCGGTGTTCCCAACGCGGCCAGCATCGACGGCGCTTCGTTCCGGCCATCAAGCCCCAGGAAACCGCTAACCAGGCGGTCCACAAAACCGCAGCGCAGCGCCACGGGCACACCCTCGGCGTGGCCTGAGGCCAGCAGGTTGGCCGCAACGGTGCCCAAATCCCAGTAGCAATAGCGGTATCCACGCTCGCGGTACTTCCAGGCGCTCCGCCAGAACACGGTGGTGAATACCAGAGTCGCCGGATAAGCGGCATGGTTGTCGGAGGCAGCCCCCAGCCACCGGCGCAAATCACCGTTTCGCAATCGCGCCAGCGTGAAATCTCGAGGATTGAAGTGGTAGACACCGGCGCGGAGGCCGTCCAGGTCCCCGCAAACTACGTAAACCTCGGTCGGATACAGTGCGCCGGCCGATGCGGCCGCGCGGTAATGCACCTCACCGTCCCGCAGTTGTGCGCGCTTGATAACCGCTGCGGAGTGATACAACAGGCTGGCCAGGTTTTCCAGCGTGAGCGGATTCGTTGCTGGCGAGTCGCCGCGTATGGCGTCCAGGGTGGGCATTGCCGGGCCTGGTTGCTCAGCAACGGCAGGCAGCGGGATCGCGCGCAGGTCGGGGTAAATCTTGTATAGCGGCGGTTTATTGTTCAGGTTGATATATTGCAACTTGGTCGCATCGTTGAAATCGCGGGCGATGTTGGGGTCGGATATATTATCGTTGGCAGTCATGGCTAACCCCTTTCGTTTAGATGATCAATCTGGCGCAATGCCCATAGTGGATTGTCGGCAATAGCTTCAAATCAAGCTCCGCGTCTACGGTATATCTCGACGCCAGCGGACTCAATAACCGAACCTTTTATTGGTGGGCGCGGCTTCTGCACCCGCACTCGTACACCGCATACCGCCGGGTTTTGCTCAAAAACACCGTCGGCAATGGCAGCGGCGGCGGTTTCCAGAAGATTCCTTGGCTCGCCTTCCACCACGGCCTTTACCACGCGGTAGAGGTGGGTGTAACTGACGGTGTCCTGCAGACGGTCAGAGTCGCCGGCCGGTTGCAGATCCAGCTCGGCTTCCAAGTCGACCACGAAGGGTTGTCCGAGGCGACGCTCCTCGGGATTGACACCGTGGAACCCGTAGAACTGCATACCGGATAGGATGATACGGTCGGGTGGCATTAGCGAATCACCTACCGGCCTGAAGACCGCACGGTGTCCGGGGCTAATTCGATCATCCGCCGGGATTTCCGGCGGTTTGAGCGTCGATCGCAGCGACCAGGGCCAGCAGGTTCTGCGCCCGTTTCACCACCGGCACATCAACCATGCGCCCATCGATAGACAGCGATCCCCGACCTGCCGCCTCAGCCTCTTCCCACGCCGCGACTACTTGTCGGGCGTAGACAACATCGTCAGCATGGGGTGTGAATGTCTCGTTGATGATGTCAATTTGCGCAGGATGAATCGCGAACTTGCCGGTGTATCCCATCTGCCGGGCGTTGTTGGCATCGGTTCGCAATCCCTCCGGGTCTCGAAAACCCACGAAAGGGCCATCCAGCGCGGCAACGCCGGCGGCGCGGGCCGCCACCGCCACGGCGGAGCGCGCGTAGTAGCACTCCTCGCCAAAATCGCTGCGAATAACACCCATGTCATTGGTGTAGTCTTCGGCTCCGAATGCGATGCCGGGGATGCGCCGGGAAGCGCGCGCCATGTCGTAAACATGGACAATAGCCATTGCAGTTTCGATCCAGGGAATAACCTTGATGCTGCCGGGAGCGACGCCAGCCCGGGCCTCCAGGGGCGCCAGCAGCCGGTCAACCTGTTGCAGGTCCCAAGGGGTATCACCTTTTCCGATGCTGATGCCGGCTAACTCCGGAGAGACGATGGCAGCCAGCTCTCCGCTGGTGAGCCCGGTATCCAGCGAGTTCACCCGCACCATAACTCTTTTGCCGGCAGCGGTCAGGCGAGGCACCCATTCCACGGCCAGCTCGCAAGCCGCGGCCTTTTCCCCCGGCGGCACCGAGTCTTCCAGGTCAACCATAACCACATCCGCCGGGAAGCCTAGCCCCCGCTCCAGCATATTGGCCCGGTTCCCGGGTACAAAAATCAGGCTGCGCAAAAGTTCCAATGAACCAGTCCCTCCAAATGTAAAATACGTCCTGGAAAAATCTATGGCGGTTCAGAAATCGCCCCATGAATAGCCGGATTTGACGTCAATTTTAAGGGTAACATCCAGTTCCAGAGCGGCCGGCATCTCATCAAGCACCAGGGCGGTCATTGTTCCCATCTCATCGTTCGGCACTTCGAAGACCAGCTCGTCGTGTACCTGTAATATCATCCGGGAGCGCATCCGGTCGCGAATCATGCGGGCACGCACATTGATCATCGCCTTCTTCATAATGTCAGCGGCGGTGCCTTGTACGGGCATATTGATGGCCATGCGCTCAGCGGCGGCGCGGACGTTGTGGTTGGAAGACTGAATATCCGGTAGATAACGGCGCCGGCCCAGCAGCGTCTCGGCGTACATGGTGAGACGCGTGTTTTCCTTGACCGACTCCAGATACCCATTGATACCGGGGTAGCGGGCCAGGTAGGTGTCAATAAATTGCCGGCCCTCTTCCCGGCTGAATCCGGTTTGCTGCGAGATACCGTAGGGGCCGAGGCCGTAGATAACACCGAAGTTCAGTATTTTGGCAATCCGCCGCTGGTCGGAGTCAACCTCGTTGAGCGGCACGCCGAACATCTGGCTGGCCGTGGCCGTGTGGATGTCTTCACCCCGGCGGAATGCTTCCAGCAGCGACTCGTCCTGGGAGAGATGCGCCAACACCCGCAATTCGATCTGCGAGTAGTCAGCTGACAGCAACTGGCAATCAGCATCGGCGACGAAAGCCCGCCGCACCTGGCGTCCCAGTTCAGTGCGAACCGGAATGTTCTGCAGATTGGGATCGCTGCTGCTCAGGCGCCCGGTGGCCGATCCGGTCTGGTGATAAGACGTGTGGATGCGACCGGTGCGAGGGTTTACCAGCTCGGGCAACGCATCGACATAAGTCGATTTCAACTTGCTTACCTGCCGGTAGTCGAGAATCTTGTCGACGACCGGGTGCATTCCTTTCAGGGATTCAAGGGCGTTGGCATCGGTGGAATAACCGGACTTGGTGCGGCGTGTGGTGGGCAGACTAAGTTCGCCAAATAACAAATCGCTCAACTGCTTGGGCGAGTTGATGTTTACGCCGTGCCCAATGGTCTGGAACAAGTCCGTCTGAATTTGTTCCAGCTGGGTATGCAGGTCGCGGGACATCTCGTGCAGGATGCCGGAATCCAGTTTCACCCCCGCGCGCTGCATCTCCACCAGCACGGGAATTAACGGCAGTTCCACGTCGGACATTAGCGCCGTCAGTCCCAGCGCCTCCAGCGGTTTTTCAAAGTGTTCGCGCAATTGCAGCGTACAGTCCGCATCGGCGGCGGCATAGGGTGCGCCGTCGGCGATGTCCACTTCGTTGAAAGTTTTCTGGCGCGCGCCCTTGCCGATTAGGTCGGTGATATTGGTCATTTCCGTGCCGAGCACTTCCAGCGCCAGGGGTTTGAGGCCCAGGCGCTGTTTGCCCAGCAGGTGGGCAGCAATCATCGTGTCATAGTCGATGACGCCATCAGGGTCGATGCCATAGTTGGCCAGCAACGTCAAATCGTAATTGGCGTTGTGGGCGCTGCGATGGAATCCGGCCTCGGTGAACAACGGGCGCACGTTCGCCATTACGTGCTCCAGCGGCAATTGCTCGCCCGCTGCGTGGCCCACGGGTACATACCAGGCAACACCGCCGGCAATGGCAAAGCTGAGGCCCGCCAGGTCTGCGTTCATGGGATCAGTGCTGCTGGACTCGGTATCGAAGGCAAAGGCGCCCGCCGCTCGCAGAGCGGCGATCATGGCCTCAAGCTCGGCCGCAGTGGTTACCACTCGATAATCGCCGTCCGGGGGGGCGGAGGCAGTCGATTGCTGCGCCGGCGTTGAGTCTCTGCCCTGGCTCGTATCAGCCGTTTCCCAGGGTGCGTCCGGGGAGGGTACGCGGCCGACGATCGTGTGGAATTCCAGGGCGGTCATCAGAGACACCACATCGGCGCGTTCGTAACGGCCGAACCGGCAGGCATCCAAGTCCAACTCTACCGGAGCATCGCAGCGGATTGTGGTCAGTATTCGATACTCGAAGGCAGCGTCCTGATTATCGACCAGGTTGGTATGGATGCGCTTTTGCGATATGTCGCCAATGTGTTCGTAGATGCCTTCCAGCGTCCGGTAAGCGGTCAGCAAGGTGATGGCGGTTTTCTCGCCGACGGCCGGGACACCGGGGATGTTGTCTGACTTGTCCCCCACCAGCGCCTTGAAATCCGGCTGCTGGGCCGCCGTCAGGCCACCGTAGCGCTCCGCCAGTTCCACCTCGTCAACGACGCGGCGGTCGCGTTCGCTGCTGGCCAAATCGATCCTGACGAGGGGCGAAATCAACTGGAAAGTATCGCGGTCGCCGGTGAGGATGATGGTTTCCACATCGGACGCTTCGGCCTGTTTGGACAAGGTGCCGAGCAGATCGTCGGCTTCAAAACCGGCCAGCTCGTATACCGGCACGGCAAAGGCGTGCATCAACTCCTTGACCCGGTCGAACTGCCCACGCAACTCCGGAGGCGTCGGTGGGCGCTGCGCCTTGTACGCGGGGAACCGTTCGTGCCGGAACGTTGGCGCCGGCGTGTCGAACGTGATGGCTACGTGCGTCGGCTGCCACTCGTTCAACGCTCTGATAAACACGCTGGCAAAGCCGTATACGCCGGTTACATCCTCTCCGGTGGTGGAAACGGTGAGATTCCGATTGACACTGATTGCCCGGTAGGAACGGTGCACCATCGCATGGCCGTCAATCAACAGCAGCAGCGGGGTGGTCCGGCCCGCCGCGCCAAAGGACATTGACATCGACATTTGGCTGTTGGTGGCCATCGGGCACCCCCGTCCTGAGATTGCAATTGCGCCTGGCGAGCCGGGCGTAAGCCAGTGCGATGTGGTGGCATTATACATCAGCATAGCCCCGCTTGCGGTTGGCAAACTGTCCCGGCAGGCGGCGGGGACTATGCTACAATTGCGTCAATTTCCTGTCCCAGATTTGAGAAAGATGACGCAATGCCGATCCACGAATTCCGCTGCGGCCAGTGCGGCCAACGCCAGGCCCGTTTGATCTACAGTTGGACTCCCGCCGACGGTTTGGAGTGCAAGGGGTGCGGCGCAAACGACCTGACGAGACTGGTGTCCGGGTTTTCCTTCCACCGGTCGTGGGGCGATAGCCTGAACTGGATGCCTGACAACTCAACGGCCGATCTGGACAACCAGCACGCCGGCAGCATTGACGCCCATCTGGGCCGAATGGACGAAGCAATGGGCGGCCGGGTTACGCCCGATTTCCACGAGCACCGGCACGAAATCACTAATCCGGACGGTTAGACGATGCTGGAATTTCCTTAACTGACCAGGGCCAGCTATTCCTCAAACGGCCCAACACTGGCAAGATGCCCGCATCATTCGGGAGGCCATAACTCTTGACCACTACTTCAATTCAGGACCGCGTGAACGAACTTTTCGCCGATGCTTGGGAAGTACATACCCAGGCCATCGAACGCCTTGACCACGGGGACGTCCGCGACGCGGCAGAAAAAGCTTGGTGCGCGACCAAGCGCGCTACCGATGCACTCATACTAGTTCGCACCAGCGACGAGCCTGGAACCACTGGTAGGACTACCGATGAACTTGATAACTTGGCCCACCGTGACTCGGCAGTGGAACCACTCCAAGCCCGCTATTACAGCCGCATCCATCAGCTCCACGGTGCATGCTTCTATGACGGACGTTGCAACCAGCACACCGAACGACGTATTAGGGAAACTGCTCAGTACATCAGCGATGCTGAAGGCTTGACTGGGAAGTAGCTACAGTAGGTATAGTGGCACTAAGGCCTGTTGATGTTCAACTTTCGCCGTCCATCGTCCAGCCCTACGATTGATTAGGTATGCTCGCGTGTACTATTCTGTATGTCAACCGACGTAGGAAATGTCTCTCCCCATGGCCAATCGGCGTCTCATCAACGGTTTTGTGATAGCAGGTTCACTCGTCTTGGTCATCTCGCTCTGCAACATGGGGTTCAATAACGCCGCTGACCACGATGCCGGGGTCAGCGGCGGTGACCGTTGGGTTACGCCACTCCCACGTAAATTCCGAAAACGTCCCTGTCGCGATACTTGCCGTGGAGAATCGAAGAATCAATGCCCATTTACGAATATCGCTGCCAACAGTGCCAGGCTGTGTCGTCCTTCTTCGTTCGTTCCATAAACACTCCAATCGAACCGGTGTGCGACGGGTGCGGTAGCGACCGGATGCAACGGCGGATGTCCTCCTTCGCGATGGGCAAAACCACCGCCGGCGTCCACGAATCAACCCCCGTGTCCGTTGGCAGCCGGGACTATTACAGCGATCCACGCAACATCGGGCGCAATGTTGAGGCCAGTTTTGAGAGACACGGCGTCGAAATGCCCGCCACCGTCCGAGAATCCATCGACGCTGCCCGCAGCGGTGAAACTCCCAAAGGAATAGATGTATGACCGATACCGCTGACCGCCATCCGACCGAATTGCTGCCTGTATTGATTGGCCTACTGGACGGCCTCAGGTCTTCTGACGCCATACCCGAAGGACTGATGGGCGGCGAAATTGGCTGGTTGACCAGCGCGTTCAGCAATCCGCTGCCTGCGCCCGTGGGAGCAGCCCAGCCCGCCGGCTACAACGACGCCATCACGCAGTCGGCAGCGGCCGACAACCTTCTGAGCCTGCTGGAGTTGGCTGGCGAGATACCCGGAGACGCTGCCCTGCAGTTGAGGCGTTCCCTGCATGACGCCTCCGAACGCATGGGGGCGGCCCTCCGTCGCAGCCAGGCGGATCGTATACGAGGTCTTTACGTAATTATCGACCCGGAAGTTACGGGCGGGCGCGATCCAATGGAAATCGCCCGCGCCGCCATCAACGGTGGGGCACGTATGCTGCAACTGCGCGACAAGCTGCGCGACAAGGGGGAGCAGCTGCCGCTGGCGACCGCTCTGCGCGATTTGTGCGCGGCCAACGACGCTTTGCTGATCATCAACGACCACGCCGACCTCGCCGCCGCCATCGGCCCTGACCATGTGGGGTTGCACGTCGGGCAAACCGACTTGCCCGTCGCTGCAGCCCGCAAAATCCTTGCGCCCGGGCAGGTGCTGGGTCGTTCCAATCGAGACCCCGACCTGATTATCGAGTCGCAGCAGATGGGCGCCGACCACGTGGCTTTCGGCGCTATGTACCCCACAACTACCAAACCGATGATACGCGACCCACAGGGGCCGGAGCGTTTGAAACAGGCCCGCGCCGCCGCTCAGGTGCCTCTGGTAGCGATCGGAGGCATTACAGCGGCCAACGTTGGGCCGGTGGTTGAGGCTGGGGCCGACGCAATCTGCGTAACCGCCGCGGTGGGCAGCGCTCCAGATCCGGAAGCCGCCGCTGCTGCGCTTACGGACGCGATTCGGGCCGCCGGCGGCCGGGTTTAGGTCGCATCCCAGATGCCAACCCGCTACAGCTCAAAGCTGGCAGCCATGTCGGCCGCCGCCGTTGACCAGTTGACCGCGCGGAATCTGGCCCGCGAACAGGCGTTGGTTATCTCCCGGCAGGTCATCCGCAACTCGGCCAACGCCATCCGGGCGGTGCATCGCAACGACTTTGCCGAGGCTTCGCGCCTGATTTTGGAAGCATCCGGATTGTTGACGGAAACCGACCGGATTCGCACGGACAATCCCGAGATTTACTACGCCGGTTTCCTTTCTGACGCCCGCAAGGAATTCACGGAAGCTAACATAACGCTAGCGGTTATTTCGGGCGGCGACATCCCAGATGCCGAAAAGCTGGGAGTCGATCCGCCGGCGTATCTCAACGGCATGGCAGAGGTGATCGGGGAGCTCCGTCGGTACATCCTGGACTCCCTGCGCAGCGACGACATTGGCCGTTGTGAAGAGTTTATGGAACTGATGGATGAGATTTACGGGATTCTGGTAACCGTCGATTTTCCCGAGGCCGTGACCGGCGGGTTGCGCCGCAGCACCGATGCCATGCGGGGAGTGCTGGAACGCACCCGCGGCGACCTGACCATCTCTTTGCAGCAGCGTCGCCTGGAGCAACGCCTCGCCGAGCGCGAGCAATAGCGGTCAGCGCGTAACATCGGCATTCACCGCTAACGATAACGATACCATTGCCCGGTTTCATAACCGCCCACTGGCAAAATTTGGCCCTGCTCTCCTGGCCGATTGAAGACAGCGCAGTCACTCGGCTGCTCCCGCGTGGTCTCGAAATTGACCGTTTCAACGGCGATGCGTTTGTCAGCGCGGTGGGCCTGACGATCTCGAACCTGCGGGTACTCGGCGTTCCGACCTGGCCGACGAAATTCCAACAAGTCAACTTCAGATTCTACGTGCGACAGCGATTGAGTTCGGGCGGCTACCGCCGGGGCGTCGTATTCCTCAAGCAATTGGTGCCCTACCGTACCACCGCGCTGACGGCGCGCCTCGTCTACGGGGAACCATTCGCACCCGTTCCAATGTCACCTGACTGCCGGGAACCGCACACCGGTCTCTCGGATGCCCACCGTAAATTCGCATACGGTTGGGAACGAAATGGCCGAACGGAGGGCCTATGGGCTGAAACGGACCTCACTGCTGAATTTCCTGAACCCGGTTCACTGACTGAATTTCTGACCGTGCTCCATTGGGGATACAATGGCCGGCCGAGGGATAACACTAAAGCCTACGCGGTAAGCCGACCGGCTTGGGCGGTCCATCCGGCAACGGCCTGGGGATTCGATTGCGACGTCTCCACGCTATTGGGAGGTGCGTTCGCCCACCATATGTCGGCGCCCCCGACATCCATGCTAATGACATCCGGGTGCCAGGTGAAAATAGGGCGGCCGCGACGATTGTCCTCGATACCTGCCGCCGATGCAAAAGGCACAAGTTGAGTTTGCCGACCTCCCATTGTTAGAATATGCACTGTTCAGGAAACTTGGTAGACTCCAAGCGTCACTGACCCTGAAATTGTACCGAATGGCCCGGCAACCACAATCCCACACGCTTGGCGGGCAGTTAGCCCACCCCGGTTGATGCGATAACCATGCCAGGATTCAAGGACATATTCCGACGATTTACTCGCCGCTCCGGGGATGCTCCCACCGATCCCGTGGTTTCTGATCGGGCGGAAATAAATCCTGGGTCTGGCGAATTTATTCACGACCCGAGCTCGTCGGTTATTAACGAGGACTTGCACGGCGATTCATCACGCGCTGTTGATGTTCCGGACGAAACCGTGGTGTTTGCGGACCGAATATCTCAGCTACAGCCGTCTGTTGAGCCAGCCGCAGCAGACCCACAAATTCTGAACAGCGCCGGCGCTCCGGCCACGAACGCAACCGAGCTGCCACCGCCACCTATGCCATCGCCGCCGCCGGAAACAGAGCCGGTCTTCACTGCTGCCGGCGCCATAAATGTACCGAGCGCAGCGGCGGCGGCAGACCCTGGGGTGTATGCCGGTTCAAGCCAAACCGCAGTGCTGGATGTCGCAGACGACGATGTGCTGTTCCACGACCACTTGTTACTGGAATGCCCATATTGCGGCCACCCGGATCAAAGGGTTGGCGCACGGTGTGAACATTGCTCTGGGGTGATCGTGCGGCTCCCACCGTGGGCGCAACGCCGGCGGCGAAACTGGATCGCGCGTCGTTTGTCATTGCGCCGCATCATCTTGGCCAGCATCATAGCCCTGTTCATTGTATTCGTGGTTTGGGTGAATTACCCGTTTGCACCGAACCCCGTGATCTTCTTCAAGAATACCCAATCCAAACTGACCATCGACAGCGGCCCGGGCAGCTGGTCAGTGGTGGGTCGCGACCTGCGTCACAGCAGGTATGTGGAGGTGGGGCCGCCTCCGCCTGTAGGTAGCATCAAATGGGATTCATTCGTCAATGAACCGTTGAACGCGGAACCGGTGGCACAACGCTCCAACATCTATCTGAGTTCTGCCAACGGCGTATATCCCCTGGCAGTGGACACTGGGAACATCCGTGAGGGATGGGAAGGAGATACCGCCGGACGCATCACTGGGGCCCCGGTCGTGTATGAGTCATACCTGTATTTTGGCAGCACCGATCATACCGTCAACGGTTGGAACGCCTTCAACGGCGACCCTCTTTGGAGTTTCACCGCCGAGGACACGGTCGAGGTGGCTCCGGTGCTTTCACAGGGTTTGGTATACGTCGGTTCGGGCGAGGGCTGGGTTTATGCGCTGGATGCCGTCAACGGAGCCCTGATCTGGAGCAAGCAACTGGACAGCAACGCGAGCGCGGCCGTAACTATCCACGAAGGTAAACTATTGGTTGGTGATGGCAAAGGAATCCTGTACATTCTGTCGGCTCGCACCGGTCAGGAGTGGTTCCGATACCGAACGCCGCGCGGGGTTACCGGCTCGCCGGTGGTGTCGGCCGACGGCGAGCGAGCGTACTTCGCTGCCGGCGGCGAGTTGTACGCCATCAATGCCCGCAACCGTGAGATACCGGGGCTGTACCAATTCAAACAGTTCTGGGCTCAACTCTGGCTATGGCAGGTGCCCGGCGTGCCCCGTCCTAAAGGACAGCAGGGTGGACTCTGGCGTTTTACCCCGGAGAACCCGTTGTTGGGAATCAAAAGTAGCCCGGCGCTGGCCGAAACTACCCAGACTGGACAACAACTGGCCCAGCAGGGAACTCCGGAACAGGAATTGTACGTCGGCGGCCACGATCACAATATGTACGCCATAAATCCTGTTGACGGTAACCTGAACTGGACGTTCACCGCCGCCGATGCCATCTGGGCTTCACCCGTGGTAGTAAAAGACCGATTGCTGTTCGGGGACGACTCAGGCAATTTGTACTCGTTGGATCGGTCTACCGGTAATCTGGACTGGAAACTACCCTTGGGTGATTCCATCAAGATTGCCCCAACCGTAATCGGTGACCTGTTGATCGTCCGCACCGCCAACGGTAGTGTCTACGCCATCGAGTGAACAAGCATAGCGGACCTGGTTTAAGGCCAAAAATACGCCGCTGCAATCAGCAATTGCAGCGGCGTACCAGATCGCGGGTATGTTGCCCGTGGCGTTAATACAGGTGGCAGGACACCCGGTGGCCGGGAGACACTTCCTTCTCCACGGGAACTTCCTCCGAGCATTGCGGCATCGCAAAGGGACACCGCGGGTGGAACCGGCACCCGGTGGGCGGGTTGATGGGTGAAGGCACCTCGCCTTGCAGCACGATGTCCTCGCGAATCATGTCAGGATGGGACGGCAACGCCGCTGAGAACAGCGCCTTGGTGTACGGGTGCAGGGCGTTTTCGTACAACTCTTCGGTCTCGGCGTATTCAACGATTTGCCCGAGGTACATTACCGCCGTTTGGTGGGCCATGTACCGCACGGTGGCCAGGTTGTGGGCGATCAACAGGTAGCTGACGTTGTACTGTTCCTGAAGGTCTTTGAGCAGGTTCATCACCTGCGCGCGAATCGACACGTCCAGCGCCGACACCGGTTCGTCCAGGATAATCAACTTGGGGTAAGAGACTAACGCGGATGCCACGGCGATACGCTGGCGCTGCCCACCGCTAAACTCATGGGGATAGTTGTTAGCTTGCTCTGGGTGCAATCCAACCTGGTTCAGCACCTCAGCCACGCGCTCGTTCTTTTCACTAGTCGTAACGTTCCGGTTGACGATCAACGGTTCGGCCACGATGTCGCGCACTCGCATTCGAGGACTCAGGGACGACCACGGATCCTGAAACACGGCTTGCACAGTGGTGCGATATTCCTGCAACTGAGCGCCGCGGAAGCCGCTGATGTCTTGCCCTTCCAACAGGATTTCGCCTTCCGTAGGAACTTCCAGACGTAGCAACAACTTGCTGGTTGTCGTCTTACCACAGCCGGATTCACCGACCAGCCCGACGGTTTCTCCCTGCTTGATGTTGAACGAAATCCCATCGACCGCCTGCACATAGCCGACCGTCTTCATCATGATCAGGCCCTTGGTAACCGGGAAGTATTTCTTGAGTCCTCGTACTTCCAGCAGGTTTTCATTGGTGGCGACTACCATTAGTAATCGTTCCTCCTCAGGATTAATTGTGCGGTCTGCCAGGTCGGAGTCAACTTAGCCAGCAGTGCCAGTGGGCGCAATGAATTCGGAAATTGCGGTTCCTTGCCAGTTTTCATCCAACGCCCAGCAATCAGCGTAATGCCCGTCTTTCTTTTGGAAAGACGGCGGATAGGCTTCGTAGCATTGGTCGGCTGCATAAGCGCAACGCGGCGCGAACCGGCAACCCTCAGGCAAGTTGGACAACAGCGGCGGCTGCCCGTCGATGGAGTACAACCGGTCGACCCGCTCTTCCAGCTTGGGCACGGAGTTGATGAGCGCCTGCGTATAAGGATGCGACGGTGCGTTGAAAATGTCGCGCACATCCCCTTGTTCGATAATGCGCCCGGCGTACATCACCGCCACCCGGTCGCACATCCGCGCCACCACACCGAAGTCGTGGGTGATGAAGATGATGGCCAGTCCGGTCTCCGCCTGAATGTCTTTCAACAGCCGCAAATACTGGAGTTGGATGGTGACATCAAGCGCGGTTGTGGGTTCGTCGGCAATGATTAGACCAGGTTCGCACGACATTGCGATGGCGCCGACTACGCGTTGTTTCATACCCCCGGACATCTGGTGAGGATAGTCATCCAGGCGACGCTCCGGAGCGGCCACGTTGACGGAACGCAGGGCGCCAACCGCCCTTCCCAACATCGACCGTTTGTTTTCCTTGTGGGCAATACCCAGGGCCTCGCGCAATTGGTTGCCAATGGTGAACACCGGATTCAGCGAGGTCTGCGGGTCCTGCAGAATCATGGAGATTTGGCGGCCTCGAACGTCGCGCATCTCGTCTTCGCTTTTCAGCAGGATATCTTCGCCGTTCAGGATTACTTCGCCCCCGACAATTTTGCCGGCCGGGCGGGGCACCAATCGCAGCAGCGACAGCGCCGTCATGGTTTTACCGCAGCCCGATTCTCCTACGATGCCCAAGGTTTCGCCCTTGTGCAACGTGAAGGAAATGCCGTCCACGGCCTTCACCGTGGCGTTGCGGGTGAAAATGTAGGTGTAAAGGTCTTTTACTTCCAGAATAGTTTCGGCGTCGGTTTGCACAGCTGTCATAGCACTACACGTTCCTCAATTTAGGATCCAAGCGGTCTCGCAGCCAGTCTCCCAGCAAGTTCATTGATAGTACCGTCAGGACGATGGCCAAGCACGGGAAAAGGAAAATCCACCACTCAATTGTGATGAGGTCTCTGCCGCCCGCTACCATCACTCCCCAAGCCGGTCTGGGAGCCTGGATACCGGCGCCCAGGAAGCTCAGAGTAGATTCCAGGATAATTACGTGACCAACCTCCAGTGTGGCCAATACTACCACAGTGTTGACTAGGTTCGGGAAAATGTGGCGGATCATAATCCTTGAGTTTGAAGCGCCGGATACGCGCGCCCGATCGATGAAATCCTGTTGCTTGATTGCCAATGCTTCGCCGCGCACGATGCGGGCATACCGTGCCCATAACAACACGGCTATCACGATTATGACGGTGGTTATACCGGCGCCGATCGCAGCAACAAGCACCAGGGCCAGCAATATTGACGGGAACGCCAACTTGATATCAACAACGCGCATTATGATCGAGTCGATTTTGCCACCCCGATACGCCGCCAACATTCCCAATATGGTGCCAAGCCCGCCGCCCAACAGGATAGCCAGGGACGACACCAGCAACGAGATGCGGGCGCCGTGCATAATGCGACTGAGAATGTCGCGCCCTTGTTTGTCGGTACCTAATAGATATTTGGTTGACCCGCCTTCTGTGGCTTGGTACCTGATAACGTCGCCAGGGTTGACCGCGCCATCTTCGCCACCGGAGATGAAGGTGGCCTCACCGCGCTGGACCTTCCGTTGGGCGTTGGACATCCCAATTACAGTATCCAGTTGGGTTCGGTCGGCACGCTGCACTACTGTACGTTGCTCGAAACTTTCGGAAACCCAGAACGGCGGCAGTTTTGCATCGTTCAGGGTGCCCAGCCGGTGACTATGGGGAGCCAGTTGATTGGCGAAAATTGCGGGGATCACCAGTAGTATGATCAAGATGGCGGTTGGAACAATTGGAAGTTGCCGCGCTGTTTGTAAGCCGGAAGCCAGTCGGCTCGGCGGGCGTTGGTCGACGGGAGCGGCTATTCCCGGAGTGGTAACGACTACTGCCATTTTCTACCTCCCCTATCGGGTGGTTGCACCGGTACGAATACGAGGGTTGTTTACCCGTAGCGGATTCGAGGGTCGATGTAAGCGTAAAGCACATCAACCATTATGTTGATACACACGAATGCGGTCGCGAACAACAAAACGACGGCCTGCACCACGACATAGTCGCGGAACAAAATCGCGTCGATGACCAAGGCGCCCAGGCCGGGCCACGCGAACACGGTCTCAATGACGACTGAACCCGTGATTAGCACTGCTCCGATGAGGCCAAAATACGTAATCGGCACGATGAGAGCATTTCGGAAACAGTGTTTCCAGACAATCTTCCATTCCGGTACGCCCTTAATCCGCGCCAGCTTCACGTACTCCGTGTCCAGCACTTCGAGCATGGACGAACGGGTCAATCGCATCAGCGCTGCCACGTTGTAATAGCCCAGGGCTATCGCGGGCAGCACCATGTATTCGATGCCCCCTTTCCCAGAGGTGGGGAAGAAGTCCAACTGAACGGCGAATATCCACATCAGAATCAGTCCGACCGCGAAGGAGGGCGCGGACTGACCCAAGATGGCGAACATTTTGCCGCTGAAGTCTATAAATGTGTCCTTTTTGATTGCCACGAGGACACCGACCGGGAATGCGATCAGACCGCTAACCAACAATGCGGCCGCGGAGAGTTGGACCGTGTTGGGGAGGCGTTCTATGATCAATTCGGTGGCGGAGGTGTTAGGCCAAGCCAGTGCTTCGCCCAAATCACCCTGGACCAACTTCCCCAGGAACAAGATGTACTGCATGTGAAGGGGTTTATCGAGCCCCCATTCGATCTTGGTGAGCGCGATTTGCTCCTCGGATGCCTCTTCGGGCAACAACACATTCAGAGGGTCCCCCGAAACACGGGCCAATGCAAACGTCACTGTGCTGATGACGAAGATGGCGAGGATACCATGGGCCAATCTTCGCAAAATGTACCGCTGCATCAAAGACTCCCTTACTGTACTTGGTGTCTAGATAGGCAATCCCTCCGGCTTCCGCACCAGGACTGGTGGTTTGGCCGGAGGATATTAGCGCTATCTTATCTCGGGTTTCCGATAGGGTCGCCGGCTTAGTAACGGACTCCCCTGATGTGTTCCAAGTCGGTGAATTGGCCGCCATATGGTCCCAGATAGGCGTATTCCTCAACGACCTCTGGGTCAATGACGACCTGGACCGAAAGAGTGTGCAAAGGAATGCTCACCACGTCGTAGAACAACTCGTCGGTTACGGCGTGCCAGTGGCCTAGCTGCTCTTCGAAGTCGAGCGAATTCAGTGCGTTGTAAGTGTTTTGCCAGGCGGTATCACTCACGTAGAAGCGCATGAACCGCTCAGGACTATAAGCAAAGTGGACGGTCGGATGAGGCGGTTCTGCATATCCGCGGAACGGGTAAACGCAACACGTGGTGGTCGCGCCACGATACTCTTCCCGCCAAGCTGAGAACTCCATCTCCCTGATTTCGGTTTCCAATCCGATTTGCTCCCACATTGCCGCAATGGCTTCCACGTAATCCTTCATCTCCGGCAACCCGCTCATGGTGTAACTGATGATCGGGACATGGAATCCGTTGGGGTAACCGGCCTCAACTAGCAATTCCCTGGCGCGCTCGACATCGTAGCCGTAAAGTTCTTCCCAATCCGATTCCCAGGCCGGGTTGTAGCCGGCATACTCGCCGCCGAACGCTTCCGAACTGGGTATGAGCCCAGCTACGCGCCCTTCGTCGCCCTGGCCGTCAAAGAGATTTTCCCTGATGGCATCGCGATCAATCGCTTTGTTCATTGCCATCCGGACCTTTTTCCCATTTTCGCCGCGATCCGCCCAGGGCACGGTAGGGTCGTATGACGCCGCGGAGTAAGGATAGAACTCGGGGCCTTCTTTGGTCGAGAAGTACATACCTCCGAATACCATCATGCTGTTGACGGCAGTGACCTGGCTTTGGGAGAGGTCCAATCCGGAATCCAGTGCCTGACCGACCAACGCCCGGTCAATCGTAGCAAGCTGCGCTTCTCGCGCTAGCATCGCGGCCAACCGCGTTGACGCTTCTTCGATAATCTTGATCTCTATGGTATCCCAGTCCGGATCGACCCGGTAATGGTCGATCGGGGAACGTTCCCACAGCCAGCCGATACCTTTCTCGAAATTGGCGAATTGGTACGGACCCAGTCGGGCCGGGCCTTCGTCCAGCAATGTCTGCTCGCCCGCGGTACAATATCCTTCCAGATGAGCAGAAGTATCGAACGCCTCGTAATCTGCCTCACCGTTGGGACATCCGGTGTCCCATTGGGCCTTGCTGGTGATGGGTAGGCCGCGATATCCAGAGATCCAGTAGTCAAAAATGAGCTCAGGGCGGACACCCATGTGCAGGTTAATTTCGTGGTCGCTCACTATTTCAGGCACCGCCTGAGGGTTGGTGCGGAAATAGTCCGAGTAGGATGCCGCGCAGGCGGGGTTGGTGTAGTAATTCAACGAGTTCACAACGTCATCGGCGGTGAATTCGCCGTACCCGAAATGGAACTCAACACCTTCCCTCAGTTTGAAGTTCCAGGTACGCCCATCCTCGGATACGCTCCAGTCCGTGGCGAGCTGCGGTTCAATAGTTCCACTGTACCGGTTGGGGTCCAGCAGGAATTCGTGCGACGGGCGATGCTGACTAGTCGCGCTGCCCGTGACGTCGCAGTCCATGATTCCCTGTCGGGTTTGTTGGGAGAACAGGAAAATCAGGTCTTTGGTTTTGAGTTCGCCGGTGGCAGCGCTCGTATCAGCAGTCGGCGTCACGTCAGTAACGGGAGCCGAACCGACGAACGACGGCCGCGTGGGAGCGGACTCTCCCCCGGCAGCAGGCGCCGTGGCCGCAACAGCGGGCGGTGAAGTGGCCGCAACCGCCGCCGTCGCGACAGGCTCTGCTGCCGGCTCTCCGGTTCCTCCACACCCAACTACTACCAGCGTGGTAGCGAGAGCGATCAATAGCGCAACTATTGGGAACCGGATGATCGATAGGTTTGACATTGGGTTACTCCTAATAACGGTGATGGCAGCCGCCGGAACACGAACCAGGAAACTGGCTGCCAGTTTCCTGGTTCGCACATCGGCCACTTGCGCCACATGGATAGGTTAAGAAATATATGAAACTTGGAAGATGCAGTCAAACCGTACAACATGGAGTGTTGCACGGCGTTTCGTGCAACCTAAACATAATGTTTTACGAAACGCATTAAGTCTATTACGTTATTGGCACATTTGCGGAGTCGTAATTACGAATTATGTGCTGCGGATTCGCGGCGCTTCACAATATGTAATCTAGCCAGGGTTGTTGTATTGCATAACGTAATACGTATATTCGAGGACAAGTCGGTAACGAAATAACGCACTCAAATGGCGGTGTATGCAGGGCGGCGCATCAACCAATCCCAACTGGCCGGCGGCCCTGTTCAGCGCTTGGACTAGTACCGTGTCAATCTGGTTTTGTAGGGTAGATATGCTGGAGCTTACGGCGAGCGTCTTGGGTGGTAAACCGCCAGTCTATGACTGATTTTGCGGCGTTGCGCTCGCGTTCGAGGGCCGCAACCTCTCGTCGCAGCTCCGCCTCAGCGCTGATGCGGCGGTTCAGACACCCTCTGCTGAAGACGCTCAACTCGATCTCAGCCATGTTCAGCCAGCTGCCATGCGTAGGAGTGTAATGAAACTCGAGGCGTTGCGCGATGCGCCGGGCTTCGCACGGCTCAAATGCTTCGTAAAGCGAGCCGAGCTGGTGGGTGTTGAGGTTGTCCATCACCAGCCTGACCACCTGGGCATCAGGGTAGGCCTCGTCCACCAGCCACCGCATCCGGTGGGCGAAATCCACCGCAGTGCGGCGCTCGGTCACCGCCACGTGTCTCCATCCACCCTTCGGCTCACAGATCATGAACCGGTTCCGGGTCCCGTTCCGCTGGTACTCGGTGTCATAGCGTGCCACCCGTCCGGGGACGGCCTTGATGGGCGGCCGCACCTCCCCGGTCAATTGCCGGGAGGTCTCGTCGAAACACACTACCGGACGCTCCGGATGGTACGCTTGGTGGTACAGGTCCAGCACGTCCTCCATCCGCGCCACGAACTCCCCGCTCACCTTGGGGATACACCACTCCTTCTTCTTCCACGGCTTGAGTTCGTTTTTTTGAGTAGCTGGCGCACCGTCTCCAGGGAGATGCTCTCGGCAAACTCCAACTCCACCACCTTGTCGGCCAGCAACTGGAATGTCCAATGCGTGTGTCCTGCGGGCGCTGCGCTGCACGCAAAGGCGATCAGGTGCGCTTCCTGCCGGCCGTCCAGCTTGCGCTCCCGGCCCGGCCACGGTCGGTCATTGATGGCGGCCCCAAGTCCTTCTTCCACGAACCGTTTCCGCACTCTGGCAACGGTTGCAGCGTTGATCAAGAGCCCACCGGCTATCTCACCGTCCCGAAGTCCTGCATCCGCTTGGAGCAGCGCCAGCGCCCGCTTGACGGTGCGGACTGACGCCTTGCCTCGCTGGGAAACCGCATTGAGACGGGAACGTTCGGCCTCGGTCAGCGCGACTTTATACTTGATGGCAGCCATGGCTGGGCACCTCCTCACACAAAGATCGTGCCCCAGTATGGCTGCCTTCTAATATTATTACAAATATATCTGGGAACGGTACTAGTACTCAATCAATGTTGGAATTGAAGGGATAGAGGCGATGGAGTTTGGTTCTGGCGTCCTGGGTGTTGAACCGCCAGTTGATGGTGGCCTTGGAGGCGTTGCGCTGGACCTCATAGGCGTTGATGGCTCGCTGCAGGGCAGTCTCGTCGGGATTACGCCCCTGGAGACAGGCCCGGGTCAACACGCTGAACTCAATCTCCGCCATGTTGAGCCAACTGGCGTGCTTGGGCGTGTGGTGAAATTCCAGCCGCCTGACGATGCGCCGGGCTTCGGCGGCGGGGAAGGTCTCATAGAGGGAGGCCATGCGGTGCGTATTCAGATTGTCCAGCACCACCCGCACCACCGGGGCATCTGGGTAAGCCGCATCCACCAGCCACCGCATCTGGTGGGCAAAGTCCTGCATGGTGCGTCGCTCGGTAATCGCCACGTGTCGCCAGCCCGCCAGGGGTTCGCAGGTCAGGAAGATGTTGCGCGTACCGGCGCGGCGATACTCGTAATCCTGACGCCGCGGTTGTCCCGGCTACACTGGGATGGGCGGCCTGGTGTCGGCCAGCAACTGGGTGGAAGTCTCGTCGAAGCAGACCACCGGCCGGCCGGGGTCGTAGGGCTCAGCATACAAGTCCAGCACGTCCTCCATCGCCGCCACGAATTCACCCCCTACCTTGGGGATACACCACTGCTGCTTCCGCCACGGCTGGAGGACGTTTTTTTGAGCCTCAACCGCACCGTCTCATGGGACAGGGACTCCACCAACCCCAACTCCACCACTCGGTCGGCCAAAAGATGCAGGGTCCAGTAGTCGTGGCCAGCGGGCGCTGGGCTGCACGCCAGGGCGATCAAGTGGGCCTCCCCCTTGTCATCAAGCTTCCGGTATCGGTTGGCCTGGACCCGGTCCTGCAACACGCCATCTAAACCTTCCTCAGCGTACCGCCGTTTGGCGCGGTACACCGTACCCTTGGAGATGTCCAAAGCGGCCGCCACCTGTGGTGCGGTCCATCCCTCATCTACTTTCAGCAGGGTGCGCGCTCGGGCGATGATACGCGCCGAACTTTTGCCGCTGCGAATCAGCTGGCTCAGTCGCTCGCGTTCCTCCGGCGTCAACTGTACCGCGTATTGCTCCAGGGCCATGTTTACTACACCTCCACACCACTCTATTTTGCAGTCAGCGTAGCACTTGGAAGCCTTTCCCTAAAACTACCTACAATGCTGATTTGAACCAGTACTAGTCCGTTGCAGCCACGTAGTCCGTTGCAGCGACGAGATTGCCACGTCGCTGCGCTCCTCGCAATGACAGGTAACGCAGTAATCGCAGACTAGCGGAGGTATTCCGATGCAATTTGGCGTGTCCCTTTCCGCCATCGCCCAACAGCCGGTCGGCGCCGATATGCAGCAGGCGTTCGCCGACATCTGCACCGACGTCGGTGCGGCGCGCGACCTGGGCTTTGACCTGGTTTACCAGGGTCAGCACTACCTGACCGACCCGTACCAGCAATTGCAGACCATGCCGCTGCTGGCGCGCATCTCCGCCGAGGCGCGCGGCATGGGGCTGGTGGCGACGATGCTCGTGCCCCTGCACCATCCGGTGGACCTGGCCGAGCGAGTGGTCACAATGGACGTGATGACCGGCGGCAAGTTCACCCTCAGCGCGGCGTTGGGCTACCGGGACGAGGAGTATGACAACTTCGGTGTGCCCCGACGCACCCGGGTGAGTCGCTATCTGGAGTGCCTGGAGGCGATGCGCTTGCTGTGGACTGGTGAGAAGGTGAATTACGACGGCCAGTATTTCCAGCTGCGCGACGCCCAGCTGATGCTGCGTCCGGTGCAGCAGCCGCATCCGCCGGTTTGGGTGGCAGCCAACAGCGATGCGGCCATCACCCGCGCGGCCCGGCTGGGGTACACGTGGTACGTGAACCCGCACGCCAAGTTCGAGACCATCAGCCAGCAGGTGGAGCTGTACCACGAGGCGGCCGGAGCCGCTGACTCGGGCGCGCCGGAACGGTTGCCCATCGGCCGCGAGGTGTTCGTGGGGCGCACGCACGAGGAGGCGTTTGCCAGCGCGACGCCGTACCTGGGCGGCAAGTACGAAGCCTACGCCCAGTGGGGTCAGGACAAGGCGCTACCGGGCGACGAGAACTTCCGGGAACCCTTCGAGGATCTGGCGCGCGACCGTTTCGTCATTGGCAGTCCCGACGAGGTGGTGGAGGAGCTATCCCGTTACCGGTCCTTGGGTATGTCCCACGGCTGCTTCCGCATGATGTGGCCGGGGATGCCGCTGGCGGACGGCGTAGCCAACCTGGAGCTGTTCGCCGAGCGAGTGGCGCCGCACTTGCGGGAGGAGTAGGTTAGGCTAGGCGGCATCACTACCTGCGGCCTTGGCGTATCTGCACAAAGACCGCCGTCCAAATTCCGATTACATAGAGAACAAACCCCGGCGGCAGCACTAATATCACAGCTAAAAGCCGATTTTCACTGATCAGGATAAGCCAAGTGCCAACCCAGCCGAATACGGCCGCGCTCAACGCAGCAAAAATGGCCAAGCGGCTAGCATCCCTGGTAACGGCGGGCAGAATGGCAGCAAACAAAATACTTGCCGCGATTAGTTGCAGCGCTGTCCCGCGTCCCGGCTGAACCAATGCGGGTATTCCGGAGCCAAACCAGATTGGGAAAATGAGTACCAGGCCTTCTACGGACAAAACTGCGACCCATAGCCAGCCAAGTACCTTCACTCAGCATCATCCTTGCCTTTCGATAAAAAATGCGCTGCTATACGGTCGCCATCTTTCCACAATGCCCATATTGCTGTGCCGGCCAAGACCAAAGTCAGCAAGGCGGTAAGCCCAACTATAACTGCGACTAATACCAATTCGCCTGCCGCAATTCTCTCTTTAAAGTCAGCGATTATGCCAGGCATGGTTTCCACCAGAACTGCCCCCATCACCAAAGTGATAACAGCGATAAGCGCGATGCCTATGATTGCCTGCCCCGTCCGGTTGCTGACTGAAATCGGTCCAACCACCATATCGCTAACCCTCCCAGGTTATAACCCGATTGTACCACCCCTACCCCGCCCTCAGCGTTTGCGCCGTTTCGGCCTGGGCCTTGATGAGCTCCCAGTCGTAGCGCATCGGCGCCATGCGGACTTTGCCCCACATATCGGACTGGTCGGCATAGTGGTTGCTGGCGGGATGGCCGGATGCGCCGAGGGGCACTGCCCATAGCGAGTTTTCCCAATTACCCAGGTCGTAGGCGTAGCGGAACACCGACAGGCCGCCCACCGTGGCAAAGTCGGCTGGCGAATACGAACCGGCCCAAGGGGTGTCGCCGTCGCCGCCGGTGGGTATTTCGGGCGGGTTGAGCAGCAAGGCGAGTTCGGGCATCGCCATTGCCAGGGGGTGCTGTGGTTTGGCCCGGTGCAATTTGTCCCAACGCCAGGTGCCCAGGTCTGGCCCCAGCCGGTTGGTGAGGATGCCTACGGCCTCTGCCAGCGCTGCAGTGAGCACGGATGGCCAGGTTTCGCCGGACGGCAGCAGGCTGGGATCGCCGGCAGCGATGGCATCGTTCATCAGGATGCGGAAGCGGTTGACGAAACCCCCGCGGCCACGGTCTACCGGATGCCAGCACAGTGCAGCCAGGTTCTCGCCGACGTTGTGCTTCAGCAACCGCCACTGCAACACATCGCGCGTGGCGCTGTAGATGGTTGGCTCGACGGCGTCGGCGTCCATAGCGCCCGACCAGGCCTGGAGCCTGGCCAGTGCCGCAGCCACCGCCGGGTCCGCCGGCATCGGGACTGCTTGCAGGGCGGCGATGTAGATCTGGGCGGGCCGGGACACGCGTTCGGAATGGATGCGTCCCATATCGTTGGCCGATGGATTGGGCATGGTGCGGATTCGCTCGGCGACGCGCATCGCCCGGTAGCCGGGGGCAAAGTCCATTGAGATGTAATAGGGATAATCATCGGCCACCGGGCGGTTGTTGGCAGTTACGATGTAGCCTTCGGGTGGGTTGATGTAACGCGGCAGTTCGTCGAAAGGGATGCTGCCCTGCCATTCGTGGCGGCCGTCCCAGCCGGGCATGGGCAGCGGAGCGGGGGCATCGCCAGGGCGGCGGGGAATCTCACCGCGACACTGGTAGCCGATGTTGCCGTCGACGTCAGCCATCACAAAGTTGTTGACGGGATCGACCCAACCATTCATGGCGTCGGCCAGTTGGTGGACGTTTTGGGCTTCCAGCATCGCCGGCAGGATGTCCGTCCACGGGTCGCCCTGATTCTTATAAAAGATCGGGGTGGCGGTGTAACGGAGCGCCAGGCCGTAGCCGGTCAGCGGGTTGCCACCGACGATTGGCCCGTGGTGAGTGGCCCAGGTACGCAGGTGAACATCCTCGCCGCCGCGCACCTTGATGACCTCATCGCGCACATCGGCGTTGTACCAGTCATCCTGGCGCTGGTAGAGGGAGGCGTCGGCGTCGTTGAACAACTCGATGTACAAATCCTGATAGTCGGCGCTGGTGTGGGTAACGCACCAGGCCACCCACCGGTTGTGTCCGAAGTGGGGGAAGCCGGGCACACCGGCGAAGGAATTGCCCACCACGTCGAAGGCGTCGCAGGCCAGATGGTTCTGATAGTAGACGCTGGGCACGTCCAAGCCCCGATGGCTGTCCCCGGCCAGAATCGGCTTGCCGGTGGCAGTACGCTCGCCCGAGATTACCCAGGAATTGGAGCCGCTGTCCAGCTCGCCAATCAGGTTCAGATTGGCCGCGCCATCTAGCAGCTGTTGATATCCCACATCGGCAGACCCGCTGAAATCTGCGCCGGTGGGAATGATGACGGGTTGGCCGGGCGGGTAGGACGGGAATAGCTGCGCGGCGCGCTCCGGGCCCAGTTCACGAACGAGACGGGCGCGCCAGGCTTTGCTCTCAAACACGCCCATGAAGATGTGCCGCACCTTGTACACGGCCAGACTGTGCCACGGTTCCCAGGGTTCGGGAACGATGCCGGTAATGCGATATTCGGCCGGCAACGGCGCATCGCTGTTGATGAAGGCGTTGACTCCGTCGGCGTAGGCCCGGAACATGGCCTGAGCGCGCGGGCCGGCGGCGGCACAATCGGCGCGGGCGGCGTCTTCGAGCCGGAGGCGACGCATTTGCATATCCTGGCCTACGGCAGATGGGCCGGCCGCCTCCGCCCAGCGGCCCACGGCGCGGCGGCGGTCGTATTCCATCGCCCACAACCGGTCCTGAGCCGTAACAAACCCCTGGGCGAACCAGGCGTCGCGCTCATCGGTGGCGCGGATGTGGGGGATGCCCCATTCGTCCCGCCAAACCGGCACGGCAGCGTGCAGTCCGGACAGGATCAACTCTCCGTCCAACGGCGGGACGGCAGCGCGGAGGTCGGCAGCGGTTACCTGCGTAGCGGCGGCGTGGGTAGTCATGGGGCACCTCGGTGGCTCGGTTGCGCTCATAGTACATTAGCCGCTGACAGCGCGCATCCAGGGCGTTGGGCGCGCGCGGCTCTCTCGCCGGTCGAGGGGCATGGGAGTCATCACGGCGGGATGATCAGTTGGGGACTTCACCCTCACCCCTGCCCTCTCCCATCGAGGGAGAGGGGGCTGGATGGGGTTGGGGATGGTGGCGTGGCGGCGGGAAATCCGCTATTCTGTGCGCCATCACATCAATCTTCAAACGTGCGGGCACCAGGAGATACGCAAAATGACTACCACGGCTTCCACTGACGCAGCGACCACTATCGTGCAGAACGACAGCCGCTTCAATGACCAGTTTGGCGAGATGAGCCCACGGGCCAAGGAGAAGGTCAAGGGCGCGATGTCGGACTTTGTGCAGCAGTTCATTGCCGCCTCGCCCTTCGCGGTGATGGCGACCGCCGACCCGGACGGCAACTGCGATGCCTCGCCCAAGGGCGGCAAGGCCGGCTTCGTCAAGGTTATTGACAGCACGCGCCTGCTGCTGCCCGACGTGGCCGGCAACCGCCTGTTCCAGTCCTATCAGAACATGGATGAGAACCCGCACGTCGGGCTGCTGTTTATGATTCCCGGCATCAACGACACGGTGCGTATCAACGGCACCTTATCCATCGTGGACCAGGCAGAACTGGAGCGGCAGAAAGTAGAGCTGGAGTTGTACTGGACCGATGACAACTCCAAGCACTTGCAGGGCATCATCATCAACGTGGAAGAGTCCTACACCCACTGCCCGCGGGCGTACAACTTCGCCAAGCTGTGGGACGCGGAGCAGATTACGGAAAACCAGACCAACCGGCCCATTCCGCTGCGGCCGTAACACCTCATTTAGTATCGGTTGGGGTTCGCCCTCACCCCTGGCCCCTCTCCTCACGCAATGACAGTTGGGATGGATTAGGCGCAATCAGGAAAGTCGTCGCTAAACGGCGCCGATTCAGGCGATGGGGGTTCTCCGTTGATGCAACGAGGCGGTGTGTTGTGGGGAACCGCGCTTGCTCATGGGCTGGCCTGGGCGGCGTTTCTATGGCTGGTGGTCCGGCCTTCCTGGGGCGAGTCCACCTCCGTAGGCAATGAGCCGTGGGTGGCGCTCTATTTCCTGATACCCGTGGTGTTGACCTATGTCGCGTTGCTGACCGTCTGGTATTGGAATCCGACGCGGTGGACCGGAACCGTAATCCTGTGGGCAATGGCCTTACTGCTCCTGGTATTCTGCGCGCTGGGGATGCTTGGTTACGGAATCATCTTCGTGCCGGCGTTTTTGGCAGCGGCGATTACGGCTGTGGTCAGTATGTTCACCGGCCAGCGGAGCGTTGGCAATGGCGGAGTTGAAACCCGCTGAATCGAACCAATCCTGGAGCGCGCGCCCTGACTGACGCCAGCGCCGTAGGGCTCGGTCTTCCGGTGCTACAATGGCGGCAACGCACGCCACAACACGCACCGCCACAACACGCACCCGAGAGGACAACACGCGCATGGTTTCCGTCGCCTTTGAAAAGCACACCCTCCCCAACGGTTTGGACGTCATCCTGCACCAGGATCGGTCGATACCCGTTGCGGCGGTCAACGTCTGGTATCACGTCGGCTCCAAGGATGAAGAAATCGGGCGCACCGGGTTTGCTCATCTCTTCGAGCACATCATGTTCCGGGGCACGCGGCACCATAAAGCCAGCCACTTTGAGCCGTTGCAGAAAATCGGGGCATCGCTGAACGGCTCCACCACCGGCGACCGCACCAATTATTGGGAGGATGTGCCTTCCAACTACCTGGAACTGGCGCTGTGGCTGGAGGCCGACCGGATGGGATTCCTGCTGGACGCGCTGGATCAGGAGGGGTTCGACACCGAGCGGGACGTGGTGAAAAACGAGCGGCGGCAGAGCTACGAAAACCGTCCCTACGGCATGGCATCGTGGCACATTCAGCAGGCATTGTTCCCGTTGCCGCATCCCTACCACTGGATGACCATTGGTTCGCAGGAAGACCTGGACGCCGCCAGCCTGGACGACGTGAAGGACTTTTTCCGCCGCTACTACGCTCCGTCCAACGCCAGTCTGTCCATCGCCGGCGACATTGACACCGCCGCCGCGCTGGACCTGGCGCAACGCTATTTCAGCGACCTCGATCCCGGTCAACCGACCCGACGCACCGAGCGCGCGGACTCGCCGCTGTCCGGCCGAATCGACTTGCAGATGAACGACCGGGTTACGCTGCCCCGACTGTACGCAGTATGGCCGGCTCCGGCCAATATGTCAGGCGATGATGCCGCCGTCGACATCCTGCGGGCCATCCTGTCCGACGGCCAGAGCAGCCGGATGCACCGGACGCTGGTCTACGAAAAGCAGTTGGCGCAGAGCGCGTCGGTGAACTACCACGCTGCCGAGATTGCCGGCCAGTTTCGCATGGAGCTGACTCCCGCTGACGGCCACACGCTGGACGAGGTTGAAGCCGCCGCCGAAGCGGTGCTGGAAAGCATCGCCACGCAGCCACCTACCGATGAGGAGTTTGAGCGGGCCATCAACCGGATTGAGATGCAGCACTACCGCACGCTGTCGCGGGTGGGCGGGTTTGGCGGTCGGGCCGACGCGTTGAACCACTTCAACGTGTTTACCGGCGACCCCAACCGCCTGAACACGGCGATGGATGACTACCGTGCGGTTACGCTGGACGATGTGCTGCGAGTGCATCACGACATTTTGGCCGGCGGACAGGTTCGGATGCGGGTGCTGCCGGAGCCGTCGCTGAACACCGCCACGACCACCGTCGACCGGGCCGTGGAGCCGGCGGGCGGGCCGACGCCGGTGTTTGCGCCGCCCGTCCCGCAACGGGGCACGCTGTCCAACGGCATGGAGGTGGTGGTCGCCAACAAGACGGGTCTGCCGCTGGTGGCGTTCACGCTGCTGGCCCGCTCCGGAGCCGTCGCCGACCCGCCGAGTCTGCCGGGGCTGTCGTCGTTTGCGGCGGCGATGCTCACGGAGGGCACCGCCACGCGCAGCAGCCAGGAGATTGCGGCGGCTTTTGAGCACATCGGTTCACGACTCTCCGCCGAAGCGCGCAAGGAAATCACCCTGTTGGCGGCGGAAACCCTCCAGCGTCATTGGCCGCACGCGCTGTCGCTGGCCGCCGACGTGGCGCGCAACGCCAACTTCCCCCAGCACGAGCTGGAACGCATCCGGCGGGAACGGCTCACTGATTTGCGCCGGGCGAAGGACGATGCCGGGTTCATCGCCGATGTCAATTTCGGCGCGCTGGTGTTTGGTTCCGAGTCGCCCTACGCACATTCCAGCCTGGGCAACGAGGCCACCGTGGCGGCCGCGACGCGAGCCGACCTGCAACGCATCTATCAGCAAACGCTGCGCACCGACCAAATGTGCCTGCTGGTGGCCGGGGATGTTGGCCTCGACGAGGCGCTGGCGGTAGCCGAGGGCTGCTTCGGCGACTGGCCGGCGCCGGATGATGCCACTAGCACGGCGTCCGTCGCATCCGTCGGCGCCAATGGTGGCGGGCCGACCATCTATCTGATCGACAAGCCGGGGGCGGCGCAGTCGGTCGTCCGGTCGGGGATGCCGCTGGTCGAACGCAGTCATGCCGACCACATGGCGCTATCGGTGCTGAACTACGCTTTTGGCGGCCAGTTTTCGGCGCGGCTCAATCAGAACCTGCGGCAGGACAAGGGGTATTCCTACGGCTACAATTCGGGCATTTCCTGGTACAACGCGCCGTCGCTGCTGTCGGCGGGCGGCAGTGTGCAAACGGAGGTGACGCGGGAGGCGGTGGCCGAGACGCTCAAGGAGTTTGCCGACATCAGCAGCCAACGCCCGCTCACCGCGGCGGAACTGGACGACGCGAAGAACGGCTTGCGACTGGGCTACCCCGCCGGCTTCGAGCGTCCGGCGCAGCTGCTGGGCCAGCTGATGCAGCTAGCGCAATTCGGCCTGCCCGACGACTATTTCACCACCTTCGAGCAGCGTCTGGCCGCCGTGTCGCTGGCCGACACCCACCGGGTCGGGGCGCAATACCTCCCCACCAGCCGGCTAACCATCCTGGTAGTCGGCGACCGGGAGCAGGTCGAGCAACCGCTGCGGGAGCTGGGGTACGGTTTGACGGTGCTGGACGCCGACGGGGCGGTGGTGGGGTAGAATCAATGGCAAGGGCGCTACGGTTCAACGGAGCCGTCGGTAATCAGGGCTAAATTGTGCGGGCGTCGCAACTCATAACCGGCGCCCGTCCGGTATATGTCGCCATCCACGCTAACTTGGTGTCTATCGTGAAAAGCCTGAATCACCGTGTCGAAATCCGTATGTTCAAACTGAACTGACAACCGTAGAGGATGTCCTTCCCGCACGTATGACATGATGGCTCGCCCGTCAAACTCATGGGGTTCTCTTTCCAACTTCACTATCTGCGCGATTAGACGCTCATCCAAAAACGGCTCGTTGCGCTGGAAAGATGCGGCGGCTTCTTTTAGGATGTCGGAGGAGTTTACCGTGAATGGGAAATTGAGGCTGGGGACATTCGCGGGGCGCGCATTTGACCAGAGCAGGCTGATGTCAATTCCCCGGCCTTTTTCCGCCAGCTCCGCAACTGCGCTGCACAGATTGGCGCTGACGCCGGCAGATACCGCTCGCTCAAATGGCTCCAGCGTATCGTTGGCGATGGCTTCGCTTACTGCCGAAGTGGCGGATTCCAAAGCCTTGCCTAGCTGGGAAGTAGCGCGTCGGGAAAAAGGAATATGAAAATCATCCCCAAAGCCTTGCTGTTCTCCAATGCCGGCCGCCACGGGCGAATGTAACGCCAGTGCGTAACCGTCAAAATAGTTAGGGAGTGGCTGCACGTTATCAAGATACTTTGACAGATTGCCACTCATGCTGCCTCGATAAACTGCCTGCGGCTTTTCTGCGGCGCGTGCGGCGGCAGCGAGCATAGTATAGGCGTCGTTAAACAGATCCGCGCTTTGCCGCAATGATAACGACCTCTCGGATTTTCCGTTGCGGGACCGCAGACGGACGAGATCGCCGCCGGCGCTCACCACATCGTAAAATACTTCCAGTTGCGACTGCTGCTCAACTTCGGCTAACGTGGCAATGGCTTCGGACATCCGTAGAGCATAATCAGCGGCGGTATCTAAACTCGGAACGATAACATCTCGACTGCGCCCTTCGTGCTCCTTCAAGTACAAGCTGGCCCGTCCCCTACCCCAGGGGCCGTCATTAATCCAGCCTCGGGATTCCAGATAGGCGCGCACACTCAAAACCGACAGCGACTCTAACGCCGCCCGGTCGCGGATTGATACCTGCATTGCGACGCCTCCTTTACACACTTTCCATTAGTGAATGGAGTTGTTCGCTGTTGAACACATTAGTCACTGGTATTTGAACGGTGACTGAGGTTGTGTTGGGCACCTGGGGGTGTTCTTCCAGTGAGAGCCAATATGCGCAATGGCGCAGGCAAAGTTCATCATTAGTTTGCTGCAACCATAGTTTGCTGCAACCATTGGCCGTTATCCCGCGGCATCAAAACGACAATCAAAATGCGCCTGGCACTGGGAGTTGCATCCCGTAGGATGTCGTAATTTCGTACTGGTAAAGGAAAGTGCAGGTGCCTATCTCGTTGAATATCGTCTGCTGTTGATTTAGCTTGGAAATCGATTCGTGATCTTCGACCCGCGTCGTCCATCAATGTGCCGTCAATGCCGGTATCAGTTTCCGGTCTGGTCACTTGATAGCCGGCCTGCGCTGCCACTGCTCTGATGTGTGCCAGGGAAAATTGTTCCATCTGCTGGTTAGGTGTCATCGTATATCATTTATATGATAGGCTCTGCTCCGCCGGCGCGCAACGGGCCGTCGTCAGTCTCTACCCCACCGCCTCTCTTTGCACTGCGAACAGTTGCTCGATGCCTCTGGAGGCCAGGGTTAGGGCCTCGGTTACTTTTTGGCGGGGGAATGGCTCGCCTTCGGCGGTGCCCTGGATTTCTACCACTGCTCCGGCGTCGGTCATAACGATGTTGAAGTCGGTCTGGGCGGCGGCGTCTTCGCTGTAGTTGAGATCGAGGAGCAGGTTGCCATCATGGAGGCCGACGCTGATGGCGGCGACGGCGCATCGGAACAGGATAATCGAATGACCCCCGGGTGGCCGGCCCCCGCCTTGCGCCCCGGCAACCCCCGTCCTATACTGCGCCTCTAATCATGGATATAATCGTAGCCTGATTATCTACCCTACGTATCCGGGCCGGCGCATTTTCCCACCTGTACACAGCGGCGCCGGAGGAGGCGCTATTCGTGTCGCAGGTCGGGACATCACCATCGCCGCCGTCGCCACTGGATGACGTTCGGGTCGTGGAGTGGGGTCGCATGGTTTCGGCCCCGTTTTGCGCCAAGTTGCTCGCCGAGTTTGGCGCTGATGTCATCAAGGTTGAGCCGGCTAACGGTGGGGACCCGGCTCGTCAGCGCGGCCCATTCCCCGACGGTATAGCCCATCCCGAGCGCAGCGGCCTGTTCCTGTTTGCCAACCTGGGCAAGCGGAGCGTTACGCTGGACTTGGACAGTGCAGACGGGCGCGAAACGCTGCATCGCCTGCTGGACACCGCCGACATTTTCGTAGAGAACCAGCCGTTCAACGTGCTCGCCGACTTCGGCATCACCGCGGAGCAGCTCCGGCGCCGTCATCCCCGTCTGATTACAGTTTCCCTGTCGCCCTTCGGACGCACCGGCGACTATAGCGAGTACGCTGGCTACGACCTGCAGGTGAATGCCCTGAGCGGCATGAGCTTTGGCACCGGACACCCTCACCGCGAACCGCTCACCACTCCCGACCAGCAGGCAGCGTACCTGGCTGGCATCGGCGGCGCCTATGCTGCCGTGGTTGCGTTGTTGGGTCGAGAATCCGCCGATGCCAGGTCCGACGACCCCGGTCCCGATGTTGCCCACGGCACGGCCGGCCAATATATCGACGTGGCCGATTCGGGCGTTATCGCCACGTTGCTCACCGGCTACCATCTGCCGACCTTCATCTACCGCGGCATCGCCGGCTCCCGGTCGGGCAACCGGATGCGGCTGGGCCTGTTTCCCAACTGCGTGCTGCCCTGCCGGGATGGCTACGTGTGCATCGATGCGCCGCAGCTGGAGCAGTACCAGCGTTTCCTCAACCTGCTGGGCGATCCTCCCTGGATGGCAGATCCGCGTTACCGCGACCGCCGCGCCATGAGCGACCAGTACCCAGAGGAGGCCGAAAGCCTGATTGCCCCCTGGTTTATGCAGCACACCAAGGACGAAATCCTCCGGCTGTGTCTGCAAAACCGCATCCCGTGCGCGCCGGTGCTCACCTTCGACGAGGCGCTGGAATCGCCCCAGCTGCTGGAGCGCGACTGGTTCCGGGAGGTTGGACATCCGCAGGCCGGCTCGCTCCGGTATCCCGGCGCGCCGGCTCGTTTGCATGGTTCGCCCTGTCGGGTGGTGCGTCCGGCTCCGCTGCTGGGGGAGCATAACGCGGAGCTACTCGGCGAACCGGCTCCGGCTCCGGCGCCGTCGCCGGATGGCCGGCCATCGGCCCGTTCAGCCATCCCGAGCGTTGGCCGATGACTCGGCGACCGTTGCACAACGTCCGCGTCGTCGACCTCGGCAGTGCGTGGGCCGGGCCGATGGCCGGCCAGTTGCTGGCCGATATGGGCGCAGAGGTCATCAAGGTGGAAAGCCGCGCCCGCATGGACGGTATGCGGCTGGGCCGCCCCCTGGTCGCGCCGCTGCGGAGCCAGGACGGCGAAGACACCGCCGGCGGCGACCGGGGACTGTGGCCCGAACTCCAGCCCGTTTTCCACGGCCTCAATCGCAACAAGCTCAGCATCACCCTCAACCTGCGCACCGATGCGGGCCGCGCCACCCTGCAACGCCTGGTGAACGTCAGCGACGTGGCGCTGGCCAACTTTTCCCCCGGCGTACTGGAACGGCTGGGAATGGACTACGAATCGTTGCGCCGCATCAAACCCGACATCATCGTGGCGGCCATGCCGGCTTTTGGCGACACCGGCCCGCTCCGCGATATGCTGGCTTACGCTCCCATCATCCAGGCCCTGTCCGGCCACATGAGCCTGGTCGGCTACCCTCCGGAAGACGGTGAACCGCTGGTGGGCGAGTTGCAGGCGGCCTGGAGCGATACGGTGGCGGCATTGTTCACCGCCCTGTCCATCGCGGCGGCGCTGCGTCATCGCAACCGCACCGGCTGCGGGCAGTACGTGGAAGCGGCCCATCTGGAGGGCACCGCGTCGATGCTGGGGGTTCCGATGCTGCAATATCAGATGACCGGCGACATCCCGGCGCCGCCCGGCAATGACGACCCCGATCTTGCCCCCAACAACAACTATCCGTGCGTCGATCCGGACGGCTGGGTGTCCATCAGTATCGGCAGCGATGCGGAGTGGCGCGCCCTGACCGGCATCATCGCGGATGCAGCGCTGGCTGACGATACCCGGTTCGCGGACTCGCCGTCCCGCTGGCAAAATCGCCGGGCGTTGGACGTGGCCATTTCCAACTGGACTCGTACCCTGCCGGCCGGGGAAATAACCGAGCTGTTGCAGGCCAGGGGCGTGGCCGCCATGCCGGTAATGAACATCGCCGACCAGTTTGCCGACCCGCACCTCAATGCTCGTGAAACCTATGTCGAAATCGACCATCCTCACGTCGGGGCGGAGCTGGTTTACGGCATACCCTGGCGCTTCAGCGATACCCCTGGCGGTGTTCACCTTCCCGCGCCGTTGCTCGGCCAGCACAACGCCTACGTTCTCGGCGAGGTGCTCGGCATCGACCAACACAGCCTGGAACAGCTGATGACCGAGCAGGTCGTATATTAATGCGCCCGCGTCGCCCCAAAATTTTCTACGGTTGGTGGGTGGTCATAGTCAGCCTACTGGCCGACGGAATGAAGCACGGAACCTTCAACCGGGGCTTCACCGTATTCTACATTCCCATCGAGTCGGATCTCATCTTCCCCAAATCTATCCTGGGATTGACCCCTGGCTCCAGAACCATGCTGGGGTTTGCGGAGCTGCTGGGCCGTTTCATTGGCGGATTGCAAGGGCCGCTGATGGGTTACTGCACCAGCAGGTATGGCCCGCGCGTGATGCTGGCGTTCGGCGGGTTAATGTCGGGGCTGGGATTCATCCTGTTGGGCTACACCGCCAACTACTGGTGGTTTTTGCTGGTATTCGTCGGCTTCATGTCGGTGGGGTTCCGTTCCGGCTACAACAACGCTTCCATCGCCGCCGTCAACAACTGGTTCAGGCGTCGGCGCGGACTGGCGATGTCGGTGGTCAGCATGGGCAACGGGTTGGGCGGCGCCACGGCCCCGCTGGTTGGATTGCTGGTCGTGTGGCTGGGTTGGCGCGATTCCTGCACCGTCCTGGGATTCGCCATCCTGGCGGTCGTCCTTCCGTTGTCGTATTTCCTGCGCCGCGCTCCCGAGGAAATGGGCCAGCTGCCGGACGGCGATCCTCCGGAATCGGCCGATTCCCCGGCATCGGCAGCGAACCAGGCATCCGCTTCCACGCAGCGCCGGAGGCTCCAGTTCGGCGAAACGGATTTCACCGTGAAGGAGGCGATGCGTACCCCGTCGTACTGGCTGCTGGTAATGTCCACCGGATTCCGCAACATCGTCCATGCCGGCGCTTCCTTTCTGATGGCGCCGATGATGGTCTGGTTCCTGGAAGGCGCCGGGCCGGAGGCGGCTGACGGGAGGCATCTGGCCATAGCAGCGGGGTTCGTCGGCGCTTTCTCCCTGGCCAACATGGTGTTCAACCCCTGCATGGGCTGGCTTGGCGACCGGATAGACCGTCGAAAACTGAGCTCCGTGTGCATGGTTTCCGGCGCGCTGGCCCTCGGTTCCCTCGTAACGCAGGGTGGCCAAATCTGGCAACTGATTGTATTCGTTGGCTTTCTGGCCTTTGCCGAGAGCGCCAATCCCCTGAACTGGGCAATCATGGGCGACTTCTTTGGCCGCCGCTCCTACGCTACTCTACGCGGTTGGCAGCACCTGCCCGATCAGTTGGCATCGATGTGGACGGCGATGTGGATGGGAGCCATCTACGACTACACCAACAGCTTCTACTGGGCGCTGTTCCCGCTGGTAATCCTCTACCTCGCCGCCGCAGTCGGATACTGGTTCCTCCCGCCGCCTCGCCTGCCCGACCGTTTGCAGTTGCAGCGCGACCGGGAAATCGCCCGTGGAGTGGGCCGCCTGGCTCCAGAACCGGCCAGCCCCGGCGACTGATCGGGCCGCTCGCCAGCCGGCGCGACCCGTCAGTGCGAGGTGTTGATGCGCATCGCTACGCGCGGCAGCCAGTTGCGTGGCCGATTTTCCAACGGCCCACGCACAACTTGGAACCCGGCCCGGCGAAACAGCGGCTCGGTACCGAAATAGGCATTATCATCCCCGGTGCGTTCGTCGCCCGCCCGAGGGTACGCCTCCACGAAAGGCGCCACCGGCAGATTGTAATGGCATACGATATTCCCGATTCCTGTCGCCTGATGATCGCCAGAATAGCATGACGTGTTGGGTTGCCGACACGAGGACGAGCCTCACGCGTACCCACTTTGTCATTGCGAGCGCAGCGTGGCAATCTCGTTGCCGTAGCAATGGTGTTTCGCCGACGTGTGTTCAACCTCATTGAGATTGCCACGTCCCTCGACAAGCTCGGGATGAGCGGGCGCTCCTCGCAATGACAGAGTAAAGTGGGTACGCGTGAGCCACGTGTTGGGTTGCGGACACGAGTACGAGTTACTTTGTGGCAGATCAGCCGTCCCCGGAAGGGCGCCGACCCAGCCGGCAGACGCGGCCACACTTCGCGCGTTATGATGTGATCAACCCGCCGGAGGTTAACGATATGACCGCCCAATCGGATGCTTTGCTCACCGACGCCATCAACGCCGTAGTCAGCCAGATTACCCAAACCCTTTTCGTGCTCCAGGAACTTGACCCACGGACGCTCCAGATCGAACGACGGATGCAGTACGCCGCCGCCTACGGCCTGATTTGCATCGGTGATGTCATTGAGCGCCACTACAGCCAACTGGAGCCGGCCTTTCCCGATTGCGGTTGGGCCCGGTGGATTGACCTCCGCGACATCCTGGCACAATACCCTGGCCGCACCGGCGTGGACGAACTGGCCCGGGCGGTAACCGAATACGCTCCCGACCTGGTCCGCACCCTCACCGGCGCCGAACCCGACCTGACGCCACGGATTAGCATTGAGGATTTACCCCTCGACGACATTGCCGACTTTTGCCGCCAGTGGGGCATCAAAGAAATGTACATGACCCCGCCCGAAATCATCGGCTTCAATATGACCGGCCCATTCGAGGGCATCGAGCTGCAGTTGATGGTCGGCTACCACGGCGACGCTCCGGGCCGCAAGCGGCACTCATCTATGGGCCCATATCTCAGCCAGCTCATCGGCATTAAAACCCACGTCAGAGGTCTGCCGGATCCCAACAACATACGCATACAACCGCTCCAGATCGAAATGATGGCACGGAAGGTACCAGTGTATGTTGAATAATGCCAGTGAAGCCCACGCGTCCCGGCTGCTTTCTATCGCAGACCAGGCAATGGCGGAGTGGTCATTAGTTCGCAACATCGACGAGACGGCCTTACACCGGGAAACTCTAACTGGGTATGCCGTCAGCTACGCCCTGATTCGTGTCGGCAATGTGGTGGTGCGATACTCCAGATTCCTGGAGCAGTCCCACCCGGATTACGATTGGCTTTTCTGGGTCAACCTGCGTAACAGACTGGCCCACCAGCCCGACGACGATCCACCTGTTGGTATGGACGAAGTTTGGGAAGCAGCATCGCAATTCCTCCCCCACCTCATCCAAGCCATTACCGGCCGGCCGCCCTTGGCCCTTGATACAGCGTAACCGCCCGGCAAGTTAGTTGACCACTGCATCACACACCCGCCACCGTCTGGCCGGCCTCCTGGCCGGCGACCTGGCGTTTCATGCGCCGGCCCGGGATGCACACCCGCTGCACGCTTTGCACCCTTTTGCCGCGCGGTTCCCTCACGGCCTGGCCGGGTACTTTATCGGCGCACTGACCGGCCCGGGCGATACGGTGCTGGACCCCATGTGCGGCTCCGGCGCTACCCTGCTGGAGGGTTGGCTCGCCGGGCGTTCGGTCGTGGGCGTTGACCTGGACCCGCTGGCCCGCCGCCAGAGCATGGCGCGCACCACCGCCATTGACCCTCGCGCCGTCCGCGACGCTGGCGACGCTGCCCTCCGACGCGCCGTCGACCGGTACGCCGGCATCAGTCGCCCCGCCGACCCGCTGGCCGCAATTCGCAACGGAATGGACGACGTCACCACACAGTTTCTTGATTACTGGTTCCTGCCCGAAACCCAGCAGGAACTGGCCTCCCTGGCGTTGGCAATCCGCGCCGAGCCCAATGCAGACCTGCGGAACCTGTTGCAGGTGATTCTGTCGGCCACTATCGTTACCAAATCCGGCGGTGTGTCCCGCGCCCGCGATCTGGCCCACACGCGACCGCACCGGGTTTCCGACAAGCAACCGCGTCGTCCGATCCGCGCTTTCGCCACGCTGGTCAACCGGGCGGTTGACGCCTACGCCGCCGTTGCTGCGGACACCGTCGGGCCGCGCCACATCATCGCCGGCGACTCCCGCCGTCTCCCGCTGGCGACGGGCAGCGTGCATCTGATTGTAACCTCGCCGCCCTATGCCAACGCGCTGGACTATATGCGCGCCCACAAGTTCTCGCTGGCCTGGCTGGGCGACCCGATCCCGCGTTTGTCCCGCCTGCGCTCACGGTATATCGGCTCGGAACGTCAGACGGTCAGGGCACCCGCCGACGCAGCCACCAGCCGGCAACTGCCGCCGGCAACCCAGTCCGTAGTTGACCGGCTTGCCGACGTAGACACCGGCAAGGCTCGTGTGCTGTTCCGATATTTCGGAGACATGGGGGACGCCATCAACGAGATGGCCCGCGTGTTGCAGCCTGGGGCCGCCGCCATCATCGTGGTTGGGCCGTCGATTATGCGGGGCGTGTTGATACCTACCCACGACTGTTTGGCCGACCTGGCGACCCGGGCGGGACTTGACGTCGTGGCGGTGGCTCCTCGGGACATCGCCCGCGACCGCCGGATGATGCCGGCCCGCAACGGCAGCCACGCGGCAACGGCGACCGGCATCGAACGGCGGATGCACACCGAGTACATCATCGGCGCCGTCAAGCCCTGATTGCCAGCCGGCAGCGTGAAGGCCGACGTTGTCAAGCGTCAGGCCAGCGCCGTCGTTGGTGCCCGGAAAACCGGCTTGCAACTGCGGCCCGGACAATCCCGGAACCGAAATCTACCAGATGTTGTTATCGGGCGTCCGGGCGCGCGAATTGGCGTCCGGACGCTTTGCCCCTGTTGTCCGGCTGGCGTTTCGATTTCCCAAAATCGCGCAACCTGAACAGGCACAAGCGCCATACTTTTTCTCAAAAATGGGCGGAACAATATTTCTACCCGCTCCCCTAGCAACGGCCTACGGCCGGACCGTAGCATATTTCCTGTACACCCGCTCCGGCTGGTTGGCAATTCAGCGGCACGGTCGCACTCCACCAGCCCGATGACCCGTCAAGACCTATATCTATGCGGAGGCTCTTATCGCGATGTCAGACCGCCCCAATCCTGCCTCTGCCTGGCGTGCTGTCCTGGGCCGACTCCAGCTGGAGATGCCCCGGGAACATTTCAACACGTTCCTGCAACCCTGCGTCGGCCACGCCTGGGAAGGCGACGACCTGGTGGTTGCCGCCGCCAGCTCATTCGTCGTGTCCTGGCTGGAACTGCCGCTGCATCTCGCCATGGCGCAGGAGGCGTTGACCCGGACGCTGGGTCGTGAAGCTGGCATCCAGTACCGGCCGTTGCCCGCCGTGGCGCAAACGACTGCCGGAGCCGACCGCAACGCCACGGTTTCCGCCATCACCGCCGCTCCCGAAGTGAGCCGCACTCCCATCCCTGGCGATTATGACCTGGGCAGCCGGGGCGGCAGTGCCGGCGGGCACGACTGGACGGAGGTCAATGCCGCTACTTGCAACCCGGCCTACAGCTTTGACAACTTCGTGGTGGGGCAAAGCAACCAGTTGGCTTACCATGCTGCCAACGCGGTGGTGAACAACGATGGCCGGGCCGCCGACGGTTACAATCCACTGGTCATCTATGCCGGCCCCGGGTTGGGCAAAACCCACCTGCTCCACGCCATCGGCAATCGGGCCTTGCAGCAAAACCGCTCCACCCTGTATGTAACCTCCGAGCAGTTCACCAACGAGTTCGTGTCTGCCATCAGCGGTCGGGCGATGCGCCAGTTTCGGGATCGCTACCGCAACCTGGACGTGCTGCTGATGGACGATGTTCAGTTTCTGATTGGCAAAGAGCAGACGCAGGAGAGCCTCTTCCATACGTTCAACGACCTGCACCAGGCTGGCGCGCAGATTGTGCTCACCAGCGACCGGGCCCTCCAGTCCATCAACCCCCTGCAAGACCGCCTGCGCTCCCGTTTCCAGTCCGGCCTGCTGGCCGACATCCAGCCGCCGTCGCTGGAAACCCGCATCGCCATCCTGCACGCCTGGTCGTCCCAGCAGGATGAACCCGCGTCCGACGACATCCTCGAACTGATTGCTCATCGGGTTCATAGAAACGTGCGCGAATTGCGGGGCGCTTTCAACCGCATCATCGCGATGTCCCAGCTGATGAATATGCCCCTGACGGTGGAGCAGGTAACCCTCCAGCTGGATGCCATCGCCGGACCTGACACCCGCCGCCGCCTGACGCCGGAGCAGGCGCTGAATCAAGCGGCGCTGCACTATGGCATCGCCGTTGAGCAGATACTGGGACGGGGTCGCACCGCCAACGTGGCCGAGGCGCGCCAAATTGTGATGTACCTGCTCACCGCCGAACTCGGCATCACCCCCACCGACGCGGGACGGTTCCTGGCCGGTCGCAATCACAGCACCGTCATCCACGGGTCGAACAAAATCCGGGCTGCCATCGCCGCCGATGACCGTGTCGGCCGCTCCGTCAGCAGCATCAAGGACGCTCTGTTCGCTTAACCGCCTACCCTGTGGTAAATAGAAAGGGCAACCGGAAACACGAGGCTATAGAACGATGAAACTCCTTGCCGCTGCCCTGTCTATCGCCATCATACTCGTCGCCGTTGTCAGCGTGACCGTGGCGCAAGCGCAGATGGATGACTCGCCGCCGCCACCGTCCGGCATAACCGCGGTGAACGGGCCCAATCCCGGCGAGGTTAGTTTGCTTTGGAACGCCGCTGCCGGGGCTAACTACTACCGCGTCGGCTGGATCGCCGATGCCGATTATCGGACTGCCCGTGACTCCGGTGCTCCCTGGCTGGAGCGATTCGGTTTTGTTGATGTCGAGAGCAAAACGGCGTACACCATAACTCGCCTGACTCCCGGCACGGACTACTGGTTCATCGTCGCCAGCAATAGTGAGCGCTACGGTCCGCCGCAATGGCCGCAGAACTGGGTATCCTTGAGGCTCAACGACGACCAGTCGTCCTGCCCAACCATATTGCCGACGCCCACGCCTACTCCCGCTCCAACGCCGCAGACGACGCCCACGCCCCGGCCGACGCCTACGGGCGCCGGCGACTATGACGCTGACAAAGACGGCCTGATTGAAATATCCAACCTGACACAACTAAACGCCATCCGTTGGGACTTGGACGGCGACGGTTCTCATATCCCACGCTACGCCGCTGCTTTCCCCGATGCGATGCCCGGTATGGGCTGTCCAAGTGACTGTGCCGGCTACGAACTGGTGGCCGACCTGGACTTTGACACCAACAGCAACGGCGAAGTGGACGAGGGTGACTATAACGACGGCACTAAGTGGCTGCCAATCGGGGACGAAAGCCGCAGTTTCAACACTACTTTTGACGGCAACGGGCATACTATTTCCAACCTGCACACCAGTGGTCGTTACCTTGGATTATTCGGAACTACGGGCGAGGCCAGCAAGATTCGCCGGGTCGGTCTTATATCCGTGAGCGTGTCTGGCAATTGTTATGGTTGCGGACAAGGTGGCCTTGTTGCAATCAATAGTGGTTCAATCAGCGATAGTTACGCCACTGGGTATGTGTCTGGCTTGCGACCAGTTGGCGGCCTGGTCGGGCTGAACTATGGCACTATCATCGGCAGCTACGCCACCAGCGACGTAGACGGCAGTAGTTGGTGGCCGGATGTTGGCGGCCTCGTAGGGGAGAATCATGGCACCATCAGCGCCAGCTACGCCACCGGCAATGTATCTAGCAGTGAAGACAGTGTTGGCGGCCTGGTCGGGAGGAACTACGGCATCATCACCGCCAGCTACGCCACCGGTAATGTATCTAGCGGATACGAAGAAATTGGCGGTCTGGTCGGACGCAACGCTGGCACGATCAGAGCTAGCTACGCGGTAGGGAAGGTCTCAGGTTCTGATACAACTGGATACATCGGCGGCTTGGTCGGGTTGAACAGTGGCGACGTCACCCATTCCTACTGGAATACAGAGACTTCTGGCCTGGCTTATAGCGACGGCGGCGTTGGCAAAACTACCCACGAGCTCCAGTCCACGGTCAGCTATAGTGACATTTACTCCGATTGGAATGTGGACGTTGATAGCGATGGCCATATCGATGACCCGTGGGACTTCGGTATGTCAAGCCAGTATCCCGTACTAAAATATGGCGGCCTCAGTGTAGCCGCCCAGCGCCCCTAACACCTCTGGAGACCAGCATGACCTCACCCAACGCTCCCACCATCCGCACCGTTGTCGGCACCGGCGAGGCCGGCTACACCGGTGATCGCGGCCCGGCCGTCGCTGCCACCCTGCGCGAGCCCTTCATGTGCGATTTCGACCCGGCGGGCAACCTGTTCTGCTGTGAGTCCCGTAACCACATCGTGCGGCGCGTTGACGCGGCCACCGGCGTGGTCACCACCGTGGCCGGCACCGGCGAGGACGGATATTCCGGCGACGGCGGTCCGGCTACGGAAGCAACGTTGCACGAACCCTATTCCCTGGCCGTTGATAGCGACGGCAGCATCTACATCGTTGACCGGCTCAACGCGGCAGTGCGTCGGGTTGATGGCGCCAGCGGCATCATCACGACCGTAGCCGGCACCGGTGAGGTGGGCTACTCCGGCGATGGTGGCCCCGGTCAGCTCGCCCAACTGCGCGAACCCAACGACTGCTTCCTCGACGGCAAGGGCGGCCTGCTCATCGCCGACATTCAGGATCAGCGCATCCGCCGCCTTGATCTGACCACCGGCATCATTGACACCTTCGCCGGCAACGGCGAGAAGATTCGCGGCGGCGACGGAATGCCCGCCAAACAAGCCAGCATCCTCGGCGCGCGAGCCGTGTGCACCGACGGCGCCGGCAACACCTACATCGCCGAGCGCGAGGGCAACGGCGTGCGGGTCGTTACCGCCGGCGGCATTATGGGGACGCTGGCCGGCGCCGACGGTGAACGGGGGTATTCCGGCGACGGCGGCCTGGCGCTGGCCGCAACCTGGGGCGCGCCCAAAGCCCTGCGCTGCGACGCTGACGGCAATGTCATCGTGGTGGACACCGAGAACCACGCCATTCGCAAGATTGACACCCAGAGCGGCATCGTTACCACCATCGCCGGCGGACAGCTCGGCGGCCATGGCGACGGCGGCCCCGCCACCGACGCCGGCCTCGACCGCCCCCACGGATGCGGCATCGCCGCCGATGGCACTATTTACATCGCCGACAGCAACAATCACCGGGTGCGCGCCGTGCCAACCCGGTAACCGGGAAAACGCGTACCCACGTTAATCTGTCATTGCGAGCGCAGCGTGGCAATCCCGTTATTTTACCGGGATGAACAGGATAAACGGGATGGACCGGATTCTTCTGAATAAGCACGCGTGGATTACGGCTGGCGCAGGAATGCCGGACTAACTTTGGATAGGCCCTGGTGAACCGTCGCATAACCTTGACACCTGACGCTCCGGTTGGCTACGATGGATATGTGGTCAGTGTTGCGTACAGCATCGGATCATCGTGTGGGGATATAGCTCAACTGGGAGAGCGCGGCGTTCGCAATGCCGAGGTTGCGGGTTCGAGTCCCGCTATCTCCACCAAAATATCCCAAATCCAAGTAGGATAACGGCGTTATGATAGCGCCGTTATCACTTTAAATATCACTATTGGATTTGCGAAGGAACGACGTCGCGTTCCCGAATGCCTAGTTGGGAACCCGATCGCCAAACCGGGTTTACGGTTTCTCAAGTGCTTGGTCCTCGTCGGTGGCCGCACACGCGAGGATACTCCGATGACCGTGCATCTCGTAGGGATCGACCTCAGCCCAATCCCGCACGCGCGGGGATAGGCTCTCCGGCCTCAGGTTTCGGAGCAGCCGCTCCTGCTGATGAACGGGAACAATTCCAGGTAACGCAAAGCCGTTCCGTCAGTCTCGCCATGGGTGTAGTGGCCGACCATGCCGCTGCCTTGCTTCCAGCGGCACTGGCGTTCGATCTCGTGGGTAGGCGCGGTTCTCTGGGTCATGCACCGGGCCATGCCCACCCGCTCGCTGTGGCCGCTGAAGTCTGCTCAGTTGGCTCAACCGGCGGCCCCTTGGCTATTGCCTTCACCCGGCGGGCGATCTGCGATTCCGACAGCCCGAACACCCTCTGATCGCGACCAACACCCGCCGGCCGGATGGCGTCCAAAAGGCCCTCATGGCGACGGGGGTGGTAGCCACCACGGCGCCCTGAGCCTCCACGTCGGTCTCGGAGCGACCACGGTGATGCGACCGCTGCCGCCGTCCCAGCGCTGAACATCGCCGAAATGAGCGCGACATCTCGGGGCGGTGCAATCCAGCGTCGGCCACCACCGCCACCAAGGATGCATCGAATTTGATAAGCTCGAATCGCTCCTCGGGCGTCTCCATTCCACGGCCACGACCATGACGCCAAGGATACTGTGCAGCAACGACCTTTGGACGGCCAGCCAGGCGGCGTTGGCGGCGAAGCGGCCCGAGGGTTGTCAATACACCCAGACGAACCAATTTAAGAAAGTCAAGAAAAACAAGAAACATTACTTAAGTTGGTTCTATATTGAGAAAATTAGCAAAGATGAGCCCACTGCTCGCGATTGGTTCGAGTATGTAAGATGGGGCGACAGCGGCAGAGCCTGCCCTTATTGTGATTATCATAAAACTATTGTAGTTACGAGACGCCCATCACAGCCATATCGATGCTCACGATGTAATTCTTATTTCTCCGTCAAAACCAATACGGTAATGCATAACAGTAAGCTATCGCTACGTATTTGGTGGCTGGCAATTTGGCTAATTATTCATCATAACAAGAGCAAATCCAGCCACCAATTGGCAAAAGATCTGGGCATCACGCAACCGTCGGCTTGGCGATTAGCGCATCGTATCAGAGAAGCGTGGGCTGACGACCATCATATGCTTGCCGGTATCGTTGAAGTGGACGAAACGTACCTGGGCGGCAAGGAGCGTAACAAACATTCAAACAAGGAACTCCGAGCTGGTCGGGGTGGAGTGGGCGAGCAGATTGTAATCGGTGGAGCCGAACGTGCCGGCATAGCTCCTAAAATTCAGGTCTAAGCACAAGCCATTCCAGTTGCCAATCGCGATAATCTACACCGGTTCATCTACTATAATGTTGCAGCAGGAACAACCGTCTACACTGATGACCACCGTGGTTATCCGGGAATGCCCAAAGCTGCTAACCATCAAACAGTGGTTCACAGCAAAGGTCAGTACGTGGACGGCGACATTCATACTAACAGCATTGAATCGCTATGGGCCAAGCTAAAAGGATCGTACCGAGGGTCATTCCATTGGTTTAGCCCCAATCCACCGACAAGATAAGTGTGGCGGCGGGTTGAATGGGTAAGAAAGTGCTCCTGTGCATCTGGGATAATGGTTTTCGAGACAGAAAAACAACCCCAGACCAGGAGCGCCCAGCAGATGCTGCCACTTGACCATCCCGACCGCATCCAAATCGCCTTCGATGACCACCGCCTGGTGGTCAATGCCGGGCTGATCCTTCCGGTCACTTTGGCCCAGCGCCTGGGTTTGCGTGAACTCGTCGACAACCACGTTGATTTGGGAGCTGCGCCGGGTCGGGCGAACCCGGGCGACCAGATGATGACCCTGGTGGCGTCTGCGCTGGCTGGGGGCGACTGCATTGACGACGCCGACGTGTTGCGCACTGGGGGAACCGATCGGGTGCTGGGCTGCGTGGTCAAGGCGCCATCCACCCTGGGGACCTTCCTGCGCAGCTTCCGGTGGGGCCACGTCCGCCAGTTGGATCGGGTAGGCCGGGAGCTGCTGGCCCGGGCCTGGGCTGCTGGGGCCGGACCCGGCGACGGGCCGTTGACCATCGACCTGGACTCCACCAGCTGGGAGACCTACGGTCTGGCCAAAGAAGGGGCACGCCAACACCGCTCGGGGCGCCGCCCACTTCCTGCGTGAGACGGTGGGACGGGTGCGCTACGGCGGGGCGGGGACAACTCACGGTGCGCGCCGACCGCGGCTGCTATGCCCACGCCCTGGTCGCGGTCTGCCGAGCAATGGAGGTCCGCTACTCCATCACCATCCGCCAGCATAAAAGCCGGCGCAATCTCATCGAGGCGATACCCGAGACGGACTGGACGCCGATTCCCTACTGGATGGACGGCGCCGCCGACGTGGCGGAGACCACCTACACCCCCTTCCGGAGTGAGCCTGACGCCGCACCGGTGCGGCTCATCGTCCGGCGGGTGCAGCCAACGTCCGGTTCCCAGTTGGCCCTCTTTGCCACCTACAGCTATCACGGCTGCATCACCGACCGAGACGGGGATACCCTGGAACTGGAGGCCGACCATCGGCGCCACGCCGAGATCGAGAATGCCATCCGAGACCTCAAGTACGGCGTCGGACTCAACCATCTCCCCTCGGGCCGCTTCGCCGCCAACGCCGCCTGGCTGGCCGTCCAGGTGATGGCGCATAACCTGGCCCGCTGGACCGCGCGCATCGGTCTGGGCGAGCCGGTGGTGACCACCAAAACCCTCCGACGACGCTTCTTCTCGATGGCCGGACGGCTCACCCGTTCGGCGCGCCGCCGCACTTTGCATCTGCCCCAGCGCTGGCCCTGGCAAAACCGTTTCAGTCGCGCCCTGGCTCGATTGCGAGCCCTGCCACTCCCAGCCTGACGGCGGCAACCGGCCCGCCGACCCGCCATCCGGCCCACTGAACATCGTCGCCAACTCGCGCCAACTCGGTCCGCCAGGGGCGCTTCCTGCTTACCGCCTGTCGAATTCCGCCCGCCATGGCCGCACGGCCGCACGGCCGCCATCATCGTGTCTGTGTGCCTACCTCACGCCGCCCTCATCCCCACCTATTGGAACCTGGCTGGGCCCGTTCGCCTTCCCTTACCCATCATACCTGGTGTCAACGACACGGACGTCTCGCTTCGGTGGATTCGGGCTAAGGCAACCATTCGAGCATTGCTCAAAGCCTTTTCGCGAGCTACTGCCAAAGTCGTCACCGGGTGCGCTCCCAACCCGATGCCAACCGGTTTGCCATTAAGCCGTAGGCGCTGAGCCCAACTCTTGGATAGTCGCCCTGTTGACGTGGGTTTCACCAGTAGCGATAATCCATGATTACCTCAACCGTCACTGTACCGTCCGGGTTGATTTACAGTCTTTACAAAGGCTGCTGGCAAGGTCTGATGATGTTGCATGATCCCACTTCAGTTACCACTTTACCAGTGCTAATAAGGGAAACCCTACGAAACCTCACGAAATAAAAATCACGCCATTTCCTACTCAAAACCTAAAGCGCGTGCTAACTTATGGCGCTTTCTAGGTAATCGTGAAACCCTAAATCAGCGTTTGCCTGACGCTACTCGCACGTCCATTTTTGGAGCATCAACCATGAAATTTGGCATTATGGCCATGCCTCAGCATCCGTCTACCGATTCTGCGACGCAACGGTTCCACGAGACGGTAGAACTGACGCGTCTCGCCCGGGACGCCGGGTTCAGTTCGATTGCCTGCGGCCAGCACTTTTTGTCGCCGCCCTACCAGAATCTGCAAAGCATCCCCCTCCTGGCGAGGTTGGCCGCCGATTCCGGGGATATGCAGTTGGTGCTTTCGATTCTGCTGCTGCCGCTTTATTCCCCGGCCGACGTGGCAGAGACCGTGGCGACGCTGGACGTAATCAGCGAGGGGCGCGTTGTGCTGGGCGTGGGCCTGGGGTACCGGGACATCGAGTACCAGGCATTCAACGTGGAACGGCGCCATCGCGTGGGCCGGTTCATGGAATCGCTGGAACTGGTGCAGCGACTGTGGACCGAGGACGAGGTAACCTTCCACGGCAAACATTTCAATCTGGACGGCGCGACTTGCGCGATTCGGCCCGTGCAGAAGCCACACCCACCCATCTGGGTGGCGGCCAATTTTGACACGGTGGTGCGGCGGGCCGGCGAGCTGGGCCTGCCCTGGTTCGTGAATCCTCACGCCACGCTGGAAACCCTGGAGCGCCAAACCGCCATCTATCAGGAAGGACTAAAAGCCGGCGGCAAGGAAATGCCAGCCGAGATGCCCATCATAAAAGAAATGCACATGGCCCCTACGCACGAGGAAGCGGTCCGCAACGTGCAACCGTATCTGGAGGCCAAGTATCAAGCCTATGCCGACTGGGGCCAGGACAAGGCGTTGCCGGGAGATGAGGATTTTCGGGTGCCTTTCGACGAACTGGCCCGCGACCGGTTCATTTTGGGTAGCGGCGAAGAGGTGATTCAGCAGATTGACGACCACCGCCAACGCGTCGGCGCCAACCATTTCATGTTCCGGGTTTGGTATCCCGGGATGGATGCCAGGATGGCGATGCGCGTGGTGGAGCAAATGGGCGACACCGTGATTCCATACTTCAATAGTCGATACCCTGAACCCTGACGAGGATTAACCCGGCGATGGCCGTTTTAAAACCCGGAACCGGCGAACCGGGACGTCGGTCCGTCAGGTCGGCCCGCCAAGAATGATCAACCCCTCACTCGTAGGAGTGGGGGGTTGATCATGGGCTCCGTGCTGCTAAGCTGCTAACACGACATTGCCGGAACCTGGGGTCTACCCACCGGAGAATTAGTCGCTGGTGAAAGCGTAATCGGTGGGGCGCATTATGCTGTGCTTCGACTTGCGAACGATAGGCCCATCTACCTCACTGGCGGCGCGGGCTTTGTTCCATTCGGGATCGGCCTGGAAGGACTTCCAGCTCTTTTCCCGGTCGCCCAAGCTGGGGTAGCCCAGCATATAAATCAGCAGGTTGTTGGCGCCGACGTCTTCCGACCAGTAGCCCACGTTTTCGATGCCGTGCTTCTCGAACAGCCCAATGGTGTGGTTGGCGAAGCGGTTGTGAACGTCGGGCAGACGACCCGGCATTGCTTCGTAAATGCGAAGCTCCTGCACTGCGGTATTGATTTTGGGTTCCGGGGAATACGGTGTCTGGCGCAAGAACCGGTTGGTAACCACATCGACCAACGGGCCGTTGGCCTCGGTTTCCTTGCGAACTTCCAGCCAGTCCGGGTCGCCGCCGAATTTGGCCCAGCGCGTTTCCCGGTCGGCCATGCTATCGAAGATATTGATGTAGGTCAGCCGGTTGCTCTGGCCGATCTCATCGGTCCAGAAACCCAGGTACTTCACACCATGCTTGCGGAACAGGCCCGTGGTGTGGTTTTTGAATCGGTTGCTGATGTCAGGCAAGCGACCCGCCACCGCGTCGTAAATTCGTAGCTCGTACAGCATCACTGCTCTCCTTGCATTTCGGCGATTGAACGGCGTTCAAGCGGCAGCGCCACGCCCAGAGCGGATACAATAAGCCACTGTTGGAGAGGGCCGCCGGCCGTAGTATAGCATCAGCGCGGAATACGTGGGATTGAGCGAATCCGGCCGACGGCCGGGGTCGTATTATGTAATAAGAAATTCGCCGCCGGCGCGCCGCTGCAAAACTCTCCAAGAGTCCGTCGCAGACGGGTCGGCTGGTCAAAGGATTAGGAAAATGAGGATAAACTTATTGGATTATGGACCGAGGGCGCTGTTGAAAGTTGCCGTGGTGGCCGTTGGAACCCTGGGCCTAACGATTGCAATTGCTTGCGGCCAGTCGGAAAGCGCCAGCCCGGTTAGCGTGCATCTCACGCAGCCACCGGGTATTGAAACGGCAGCCTCGACAACCGTGGAAGCGGCGGCAACGTCAAGCGCCGCCGAAACAAAATCAACCACGACCGCACAGGAACCCTCCAGCGCGAATGGTCAAGTTGCCGATATAGCGCTGTCCCAGGATCAGATTGTCGGCGCTCACGACCTGGTGATGTCAGATATTTATGACCGCACCGTACCGTCAATCGTAGGGCTGAGAGTAATTGCGTCAGTGAACATGGGCGACGGCATCCCTGGTATGGCGCCCAACGATTTCCTGTCCAGAGCGTCCGGGTCAGGGTTCGTTTGGGACGACCAGGGCCACATCCTGACCAACCGACACGTGGTTAACGGAGCCGACCGCATCGTGGTGGTGCTGTCAGACGGTAGCCAAACTGATGCTGAAATCGTCGGAGCAGACGCAGATTCCGACCTTGCCATCATCCGCATCACCGACGACGAGGTTCGCCCGCCGCCGGTTGCTTTGGGGGACAGCGATGCCATCGCCCCAGGTCAACTCGCCGTGGCCATCGGCGACCCCTTCTCCCGTGGTTTCTCCATGACGTCCGGAATAATCAGCGCAGTGGGACGCACCATTAATCCTACCGACAGCAACTTTTCGGTACCGCGGGTTATACAGCACGACGCCGCTACGAACCCGGGCAATTCCGGCGGTCCGCTCCTGAATCGTCACGGCGAAGTAATTGGAATCAACACCCAGATCATCAGCGAAACCGGGGCTTTCTCCGGTATTGGATTGGCGGTTCCCATCAATCTGGCCAAGCTGGTTGCTCCGGCGTTGATTGAAAATGGGCGGTACGAATACCCCTACATCGGAATTCGCGGCACTACCCTGGGTCCTGACATCGCCAGCGCGATGGGGTTGCCCGACGACACCCGAGGCGCTCTGGTGCTGGCGGTGAGCGTTGATAGCGCGGCCCAGCGGGCCGGCCTGCGGCCTTCGAACCAGACCACCGTGGTCGATGGGTTGGAGCTGCCGATTGGCGGCGACATCATAGTGGCCATCAATGAGGCCCCAATCCAGGGGATGGACGACGTGATCGCTTACGTCATCGAACACACTCGACCCGGAGATACCGCTGAGTTCACGGTCATTCGCGACGGGAACGAGGCGCTGGTCAGCATCACGATGGGCGGTCGGCCCAAATAACCGCGGGCGACAAACAACAGCCGAGGGCCGGTACTTGCCAACCCTCGGCCAATAATCTCGTGGCGCGCCCGGCAGGACTCGAACCCGCAACCCCTGGGACCGAAGCCCAGTGCTCTATCCATTGAGCTACAGGCGCACGTTGCAGTGGCGCTCGGTAATCGACCATTGGGGCGAGCAACGGGATTCGAACCCGTGATCTCCTGTGCCACAGACAGGCGCCTTCGACCACTTGGCTATGCTCGCCGCGAACAGCGCCGCAGGGTGCCCTGCGCGTGTTCTAGGTTAGCATACACTGCCGATACGGACAATACGGCCGGGCGCTCACGCGTACCCACTTTGCCAAACCGAACCGGCCTATTGTCATTGCCAGGAGCGCTACTGAACACTGGCAACCGAATTGAACACACCCGCCCAATTGGATACAATCACAACTGGATACAATCACAACTGGATACAATCACAACTGGATACAATCACAACGGTCTAATTGCAAAAGGTTTTTGGAAAACCAATTCGGGTCAGTATCCCGTATTATCATTACCCAGTAAACTGACTCGGAGGAAGTATGTCACTCAAATTTTTCCGCTTACTGTCGATGACCGCGGTGGTCGCCATCGCGATAGCGGTGACAGCGTGCGGCGGCAGCGGTGCACCGGCTGACGCACTGCCCACGCCGGAGAGCGCTACCGGCGCCGGCAGTGCGTCAGCAGCTCCCACTTCAGCCGTCGCAGAGGCCACGGTCGCGGCCACCCTGTCGGCGGCCGTGGCATCGACGCCGGCAGCGCCGGCACCGTCGGCGATGTCGCCCGATACCGGTTGCGCTCCATCCGCCGACCTGACTTTTGACAACCGGCCTCCCCAGGGTGGGACGCTGGTGCGACTGTTCGCTGACCCCACTTCGTTGGACCCGCACCAGATTGGCGATGTTACGTCGAGCGTGGTGGTCGGCGAGATATTTGGCGGCCTGGTTACCCTCAGCCTGGATTACCAGCCTGTGCTGGACCTGGCGGCGAGTTGTTCCGTCAGCTCCGGCGGCACCGTGTATACCTTCGTGTTGCGGGAAAACGCGGTGTTCCACAACGGCAAAGCCGTAACCGCCCGTGATGTTAAATGGTCGATCGAAAGGGCCGCCGACCCGGATACCCTCTCCACCAACGCCCAAAACTATCTGGGCGACATCATTGGCGTCCACGAAAAACTGAACGGCAGCGCTTCCGAAGTCAGCGGGGTGCGCGTGATTGATGACCGCACCATCGAATTCACCATAGACTCGCCCAAGTCTTACTTCCTCGCCAAACTGTCTTACCCCACCGCGTATGTGCTGGACCAGGACCAGGTTACACTTGATGATTCCTGGCTGGAGCAGCCCAACGGCACGGGGCCATTCAAGCTGGGCGCCTACGACGTGGGAGAGTTGATCATCCTGGAACGCAACGACCTTTATCACCTGGGGCCACCACACATCGAGAGCATCCAGATGATACTGAGCGGCGGCTCGGCCATGATTATGTACGAGAACGACGAGATACATCTCACGGGTGTCGGCCTTGATGACCTGCCGCGGCTGCTGGACCCCAACGACCCGTTGAACCCGGAGCTGCACCGCTCGCCGCAGGATTTCGACGTTTTCTATGTTGGCCTGAACGTAGATGAACCGCCATTTGACGACGTGAACGTGCGGCAAGCGTTGAACTATGCCATCGACCTGGACTCGATAGCTGAGAACGTGCTCGACGGCCGTGTCTCGCCGGCACGGGGCGTGATACCGCCCGGTTTCCCTTCTTACACCGAAAATCTGCGCAGCTACTCTTATAATCCCGATTTGGCCCGTGAGCTGTTGCAGCAGTCCAACTACGCCGCTGACCTGGAGGCCGGGGATTTCCCGCGCATCACGCTCAGCATCTCGGGGAGTTTCGGCGCGGCCATACCCAGCTATCTGGAAGTGATGCTGGAGCAATGGCGCGGGGAGTTGGGCATCGAGGTGGACATCCAGCAAACCGAATGGGCCACTTTCCTGCAGGACGTGAACGACAGCAAGTATCAGATGTTCGCCTTGGGCTGGATTGCCGATTATCCTGACCCGGAGAACTTCCTCGACATACTGTTCCGCACGGGCAGCGAGAACAACAACACCAGCTACAGCAACGCCGAGGTGGATCGGCTCTTGACCGAGGCGTCCGTGGAGCGCGACCGAGAACGGCGTTTTCAACTGTATAACCAGGTGGAGCAGCTGATTCTGGACGATGCGCCGTGGGTGTGGACCTGGTTCAGCGGTGAGGGTTACGCCCTCATCAAGCCGGAAGTGTCCGACTATTTCCTGCTCCAGATGAGCATTCCCAAGTACCGCTACGTGTACTTCAACGAATAGGGTTGGCAGTGTGCCGGGGCGACGCATCGGTCACCCCGGCAACTGTCATCATCACGAGACGGACGGCAGCACATGGGAGCCTACACGTTGCGACGGCTGTTGTGGATGCCGTTTTTGCTGCTCATCGTTACCTTCATCACCTTTACATTGCTCCGGTTCGGCCCCGGCGACCCGGTGCAAATCTGGCTCGGCCAGCACCAAAACGACGAGGTGCGCGAGCGCATCCGCCAGGAGTTGGGTCTGGATGACTCGATCCCGGTGCAATACGTTCGCTACGTTGAGGGAGTGGTAACCCGTCTGGACTTCGGGCAGAGTTTCCGTTACCGCAACACTTCGGTAAGGGAGCTGATGGGCAAGCGGATTCCGGTATCTTTGCAGCTCAATCTGGCCGCTATCATCATCACGTTAGGTGTCGGGATTCCGGTGGGGTTATTCGCGGCGCTACGTCAGGGCACGGGCTGGGACAACGTGGTGGTCGCCGTTGCGCTGGGCTTTCAGTCGCTGCCGGTTTTCATCACCGCGCCCATCTTATTGCTGGTGTTCGCTTTGCAACTCGGCATCCTGCCCACCAGCGGGTGGGACGGGTTCTTTTCGCCTAAAATCGTAATGCCGGCGTTGGTTATGGGCGTACCCGGCATCGCCATTGTGGTGCGGCTGGTGCGGGCCAGCGTGCTGGATGTGCTGGGGCAGGACTATATCCGCACGGCGCGGGCCAAAGGTCTCAACGAAACCGTAGTGCGCTACCGTCATATTTTGCGCAATGCCATGATTCCAGTGGTAACCACCTTTGGATTCACCATAGCGGGTCTCGCCGGAGGCACTTTTATCGTCGAAATCTACTTCGGCATCCCCGGAGTGGGGTTATTTGCCATTGAGTCCCTGTTCCAGCGCGATTACCCCGTTCTGATGGCCTTTGCAATCATCTCCACCACCCTGTTTGTGCTGGCCAATCTGATTGTTGATCTGACGTATCCGCTGCTCGACCCGCGCATCCGCCTGGGGGCCGGCAATGTTGCCTGACCGTTCCGGCCGGCCCGTCCGAGAGCATGGCCACGCCCACCACCGCAACGAGGACGACGAGGCCAACCGGCCGGAAAATGAACCGCCGGCCGAGGGACTGCTGTCCAGCGACTCCGCCAGCCAGAGGCGGCATAGTTACTGGGGCCTGTCCTTTCGTCGGCTGACGCACAAGAAACTGGCTATGGTATGCCTGTCGCTGATCATCCTGATGTACTGTGGAGCGCTGCTGTCGCCGCTGATTACACCCTACGAATACACGGCTCAAGACCTACAGCACAGCCGGGCCAAACCGTCGCTGGCCCACCCCTTTGGTACTGACCGCCTGGGCCGGGATATGCTGACCCGCGTCATCTACGGGCTGCGCACTACCGTAATAATCACGATAACCGCCTTGATGGGCGGCACGCTGATTTTGGGCATCGCCCTGGGTCTCATCAGCGGCTATATGGGTCGCTGGATTGATGCGATCATAATGCGCACCGGGGAAATCACATCATCTTTCCCTGACATTATCCTCATTCTGATTTTCGTCGCCGCATTTCGACAACGTCTTTATGCCTCGGTGATCCGATTTGAGGACGCTACCGGCATTGACTGGATAATCCGCCTGGGGATGCTGGATTACGCGATCATCGCCGTCGCCCTGTCCATCTTTGGTTGGTTCGGGATGGCCCGCCTGGTGCGCGGCCAGGTACTGCAGGCCCGCGAAAGCCAGTACACCGAGGCGGCCCTGGTGATGGGCGCATCGACCGCCCGCCTTTTGCGAGTCCACATACTGCCGAACATACTCAGCCCGCTCATCGTCTCCGTTTCGGCTGGCCTGGCCGGAGTCGCCGGCTCCGAGTTGGTGCTCAGCTGGATTGGCATTGGGGTGCAGCCACCAGTGCCCAGCCTGGGGCGGATGATGTTTGAAAACGGCAGCATCAACGTGCTGCGCAACGAGCCTCACCTGATACTGTTCCCCATTGGCACCGTAACCCTGCTGTTCTTCTGCTTCAATATCCTGGGGGATGCGGTGAACGACGCGTTCAATCCGCGCACACGCTGATCCCCGTCGAATTGACGTTGGCCCGGCAGCGGGATAGCATCAAACCAAATTCACCAAGATGGTACAATGTCAATGTCGAAATTGCCGGGTGAACTTGCTGATCGCGGCATCGGATGGCAGGTTGCAGGTTTTACCATCGTCGGCTGTGCCGGGGTGGTGACACTCTGGCTATGGGACGGTTCAGATTTCTGGGCTTACCGGATTCTAGCAATCGCCGTCAAAGATTTTTACTGGGCGTTCATCCTGCCATTGGCTTGGTCATTTAACGGAGTGCGAAGGATGTTTGAGAAAGCATCGGAAATCAGAGCAGCAGTAAGAGAGCGAATCAGGGAAAAGGGTCGCCAAGAGGGGCTTCAAGCGGGCCGCCAAGAGGCACGCCAGGAGGCGCGCCAAGAATTGCGCCGGCATTACAACAGCCGTATGAATGAGGCATTAGAGCGGTTCGCAGTGACGAACGATGGCGTGACGACGCTGCCGCTTACGCCGGAAGTGCTGGCCTACCTGCTCGAAGAACCGAGCGACGAGTAGCCCGGCGCGGTTGGCAAGCAGACGAGAGCCGTGGATACGAAATCCGATGCAGCTACCGAAGTGGTGGCTTGGCAAGCGTGGAGCGCCGACGCGTTCTCGGATGCTCAATCCTCCGACCGGCCCATACTGCTGTCCATAAATGCAGTCTGGTGCTACTGGTGCCACGTGATGGCTGACAGCACCTATGTTGACGCCGATGTGGTCCGGTTTATCAACCAGAACTTTATTCCTATTCAGGTCGACACCGACCACCGGCCGGACATCAACGCCCGCTACAACGTGGGCGGCTGGCCAACGACTTCGTTCCTGACCCCGCACGGCGGTTACATTGCCGGCGCCACCTACCTGCCGCCTGACCAGTTTCTGGCGATGCTGGACGAGGTGAGCCGGGCCTACGCGGATCAGAAGCCCGAGCTGTACGAACAGGGCAACGACATCCTGCGGCAACGTCGGGAGCACGTTGCCCGGGTTTCCGCCGGGCGCGAACCCGATGCGTCCATTGTTGACAGCATCACTCGCCGCGCCGCTGGCGCGTATGATCCGGCCCACGGTGGTTTTGGAGTGGAACCCAAGTTCCCGTCAACCCCAATGCTCCGGCTGCTACTGCACCAATACCGCACGTCGGGCGAACCCTTTTTCCGCGCCATGCTGGAAAAAACCCTCGATGCTATTACCGGAAGCGAGCTGTATGACGACGTCGATGGCGGGTTTTTCCGGTTTGCTACTAACGCGAACTGGACTCAACCGCAACACGAGAAGATGGCCGAGGACAACATCGCCCTGGCCGGCCTGTTGCTTGACGCCGCCATCATTCTGCAACGTCCTGACTATCAACGGGCCGCTTCCCGCAGCATCGACTACCTGGTCGGCACGTTGTACGACTCGGCAGTGGCGGGTATCCGCGGGAGCCAGGGCGCGCACTCCGAGTATTTTGGCTTGCCGGCCCACCAAAGGCAGACCCAATCAGCGCCGGAAGTGGATCCCTATTGCTACACATCAATTACCGGCCAGGCGGTTTCGCTTTTCCTGTCAGCGGCGTGGAAGTCAGGTCGGCCGGAATTGGCGGAGCTAGCCTTCTCCTGCCTGGACCAACTGGTTGACACGGCTCGCTCAGGCCGGTTGCCCCACACGTTCACCTCGGCGAAAACGAACCATCCGCCAGAGGGTGACCTCCTGGTCGACTGGGTTCATTATCTGCTGGCGGCCATGGATGGCTACGACGCCGCGGCCATCGACGGCGGTCGGTATCTGGATGCTGCCGAGGCTGCGGCGGCCGCCTTGCTGGATCGTTTCCTCGACCCTTCCCGGGGCGGGTTCTGCGACATTGAAGATCTGGGTGAACGTCCGGGTTACCTCCGGGTTCGCGAAAAACCCCTGGCGGAAAATGTGGCCGCAGCAACCGGGCTGCTGCGATTGCACCACGCCACCAATGAGGATCGGTATCGACAGGCGGCGCACCATACGCTGAGCGCCTACGTCGAAGCGCACCGCGATTACGGTGAACTGGCCGCCGACTATGCCATCGCGGTGGATCGGTATCTCAACCCGGTGGTCGAAGTTACCATTGAAGGCAGACCGGGCAGCCCCGATGCCGACGCCATGCTGACCGCGGCGATGGCCCTGAACAACCCCAGCCTTTTGATAAAGCTGGTTACGAATGAGCGCACCGACGTACCAGCGCAGGCGCACGTTTGCCTTGACACCGTTTGTTATCCGCCGGTATCAGACCCGGCCGCGTTGGCCGATGCGATTGCAAACGGTGGCGGCGCGACGGACAGTCCGTTCCAAAACATTCTGGACCTGTTGAGTTAGGCTCAGTCGGCGTCCGGTCAGTTTATCTCGAGGAGTTGAAACTCTGAAAACCCAAAACTGTGGCGACCTACGGGTCGCCCAAGCAGGCGCTTCTGTTACTTTGTCCGGCTGGGTCAGCCGGCGCCGCGATCACGGCGGCATCATTTTCGTTGATCTGCGCGACCGGTCGGGGTTTGCGCAGGTCGTTTTCAATCCGGAGCATCTGGCCCAGGCCATGTACGACGAAGCCGAGAAATTGCGTTCCGAGTGGTGCGTGCAGGTGGATGGCGTCGTGCAGAAACGCCCGGAGGGTTCCGAGAATGCGGCGCTGCCCACCGGGGATGTGGAAGTGATGGCCAGCGCGATCACCGTTCTGAATCAATCGCTGACGCCGCCTTTTTACATCACCGATGACGTTGAAGCGGACGAAAGCCTGCGCCTGCGCTATCGTTACCTGGACTTGCGCCGTCCCAGTATGCAGGACAACTTGAGACTGCGCCACCAGGTGGTCAAGTACATCAGAGACTATCTTGACGCCAGGGAATTCCTGGAAATCGAAACCCCCATCCTGATTAAAAGTACACCGGAAGGGGCCCGGGATTATCTGGTGCCCAGCCGGATGCAACCAGGCAATTTCTATGCGTTGCCGCAGTCCCCGCAGCAGCTGAAGCAGTTGTTGATGGTGAGCGGCGTGGAGCGCTATTTCCAGATTGCCCGCTGTTTCAGGGACGAGGATCTGCGGGCCGACCGTCAACCCGAATTTACCCAGTTGGACCTGGAGATGAGTTTCGTCGATGAGGAGGACGTGCTAACGCTGATTGAGGATTTGTATGCCGGTATGGTGCGGGAGATTACGCCCCGTTTCAAAATCAAAATGCCCTTCCCACGCATTGCTTACGCGGATGCAATGGCTCGGTACGGCAGCGACAAACCGGACCTGCGTTACGGTTTGGAAATGGCCGACGCGAGCGATCTGGCAGCGGAAACCGAGTTCCGGGTGTTCCACAACGTCCTGAGCGAAGGCGGCATCATCAAGGCGATGGCTGTGCCCGGCAAAGGGGGGTTGTCCGGCTCCGATATGCGCCGCATGGAGGACACCGCCAAGGGATTCGGAGCCGGCGGCATGAGCCATGTCAGGCTGACCGGAGACGGGGCGCTGGACACGCTGATTGATGCTGATGCGTTGCTTTCTCCCGGCTTGCGTATGCCCGTTGAGTGGGTGCGACGTCTTGCTGAACGTGCCGGGGCCAGCCGTGGCGACCTGATAATACTGATGGCGGGTCCGCCCCGAATGGCCAACCAGTGGTTGTCGGCGATGCGAAGTCATATTGCCGAGGAAATGCAACTGGCCGATCCGGACGTGTTATCGTTCGCTTTCGTTACCGACTTCCCGCTCTTTGACTGGAATGACGACAACAATCGTTGGGATTCCACCCACCACCCCTTTACCGCACCGGCTCCCGGCTTCGAGAAGATGCTGGACGGCGTGGACTTGTCGGCCATCCCATCGCGGGCCTACGACCTGGTTTGCAACGGCTCGGAGTTGGCCAGTGGGAGCATCCGCATTCACCAGCGCGGGTTGCAGGAAAAGATTTTCGCCATCCTGGGTTATTCACCGGAGGACATTTCCGACCGGTTCGGGCACATCCTGGAAGCCTTCGACTACGGCGCACCGCCCCACGGTGGCATCGCTCCCGGCATCGACCGCCTGGTAGCCATGCTGGCCGGCGCGGAGTCGCTGCGGGAGGTTATCGCCTTCCCCAAGACACAAAGCGGATCCGATTTGCTGTTCGGCGCTCCGTCGCGCGTGGAACCCGGCCAGCTGCAAGACCTGGCGATTCGCATCGTCGAGTAACCGGCCCGCCGCTGCCCCGCCGCTGCCCCGCTACTAACCAGCCAGGAGGACAAAATATGACCGAGTTCAACTACGATGGGTTATTCGCACAGCGGGCGCCCATAACACTGCGCGGCGAAAATCGCAATGCCAGGTACGATTTTGCGGTGGCGTACCCCGATCCTGAAACCCTTCCGCTGGAAGGATTGTCCGACGCCTTGCGGGTGGCCCTCGAGCGGGAAGGACGGGACCTGGCATACTACCCGGTGGCAGCGGGTTATCGACCGCTGCGCGAACTTGTCGCCAATAAGCTGCAACGCGACCGCCAGATGGACGTTTCGCCGGACGATATCATCCTGACTTCCGGTTCCGGCGAAGCCATCAATATGCTGATTCAGGCCTTGACCGACCCTGGTGACGTGCTTTTGACCGAGGAGTATGTATATCTCGGCACGATGCGTCAGATGCGGTTGTGGGGCGCCGAAGTGGTTGGCGTGAAGTGCGACGACGAAGGGATGATACCGGAGGCGCTGGATGCAACGATCCGGGCGCAGGTCGCTGCCGGCAAGCGGGTCAAGTTCCTGTATACCATCCCGACTTTTCAGAATCCGTTGGGCTGGACGATGACGCTGGAACGCCGCCGCCGCGCTCTGGAGATTTGCCAGAGCCACGGCGTGCCCGTTCTTGAGGACGACTGCTACGTCGATTTGCGGTTTGAAGGGGAGGATGTAACTTCAATCAGCAGCATGGATGATGCCGGACAAGTGCTGTACGTTGGGTCAATGTCGAAAATCATAGCGCCAGGCGTCCGCATGGGTTATGTGGTGGCGCCTGAATCGGTGCGGCAGCGGGCGACGAGTTTCAAGTCCGGCGGCGTCAATCAATTTGCGGCGCTGGCGATTGAAGAATATCTCCGCAACAATATGTACGACCACATTGACGAGGAGAACCAGGCGCTCCGCGTGAAACGCGATGCTATGCTGTCGGCCCTGGGCGAACACTTCGGCAATCGCGCCACCTGGTCCCGGCCTGAGGGGGGCCTCTATGTCTGGCTGACGATGCCGGAAGGTACTGACCTGGCGGGTTTCCAGAACCAGTGTTTTGAGGAGGGAGTGGGCTACTACAACGGTACGATGTTCTCTCCGGAAGGCAATGGTTCCAACCTCGCCCGTCTCTGTTTCGGACACCCAACTGCCGAAACGGTTTCGGCTGGGATCGCCGAATTGGCCGCCATTTTCGAGCGCAATGGCATTTTCAGGAGTTAGAATCGGTACCTGGCGGCCGGCGAAAAGCCCCGGCGCGGTTCCGAATTATTCGGGCGCCGGGGCTTTTTCAGTTGCTGTTTCGTAGGTTATCAGTCGTTGTCGGCGGTGGCGGCGGCTTCGGCGGCGGGCTGATGTCCATTGGTGCGGATGGCGAACCTGTCCACCAAGTCGCCGATGGTCTGGCGGAAGCCCGAGTATTCCAGCTCTCCGTAGGGTAGCATGGCCGCGCCCGACCAACCCTGTGAGCGCATTTCGATGCCCTTTTGCTGCGCCAGCTGGCGCGTGTAATCCCAAGCCGGGTTGTCGAAGAAATCGGTCGATGATTCTGAGAACTTGCCTTCTGCGCTAATGCTGAAACCGATGCAGGAAATCAGAGGCAGGCAGTACATACCCGTAACGGCGGTATTGATTGGCACCGGCATCAGCGGCATTACGTGAGAACCGCGAGCGTCCCCGCCAATGTAATGAGCCTTCGTGTAGGGAGAAATTAATTCTTCCGGAGCCGGGAAGATACCCTGGTTGCGAACCACGGCAACCGGATCATCCTTGCCGGTGTAGCTGCCCGCAATATTGTGCAGGCGGGTGGCCGATATTGCGGCGGCGGTTTGCCCGCTGTAACGGGATACAATGCTCTCAATGGCAAACCGTTCGTTGTCGCGCAACAACACGGTCATCTTGTAATAATCCTCAGGCGCGTTCAGCGAGATGATGCTGTCGCCATCGGTATTGTCCATGTCGATGATGTTGAAGGTGAAGCCTTCGCCCAGACGCGGCAGCATTAGTCCGGCGCAGTACATGGGGTCGGCGAACCCAAGGAATGTCGGCAAGTTGTAGGCGCCCGGGCCACATTTATCGGCGGCCAGAACGAAGAACGACTCCGCCGGCCGCAGGGGGTTGGTCTTGATCGGATCGTGGTCGAAGGTAATCTCAGCTACGGCTGGGCCAGCGCCGCGGATGTTACCCGAAGGGGCATCAACGAGCAGGTCCTGACCGGCTCCGTAAAGGCCGTACTGGCGGGCGATTTCGGTTGCCTCCAGGAAGGTATTCCAGGCAAACTGATGCACCGCATCGTCGTTGTCGCCCCGAGTATGGGTGGTGGTCATGCAGATGTCATCGCCGGTGTGCCCGACGTAGGCATCGATCAACAGTCCGTCGCGGATCGCCCTTTCAGTTGCGGCGCGCACGGCTGCCATCATTCGGTCCGACGGTTTGGTGTGCCCGCCAATTGAACCAACGTCAGCTTTCAGCACCGAAATCGTCAAATCCATTTGTTAACTCCCTTCGTCGCGTTGACTCGTTTTAAGCGCAAAAAAGCGCGGTTCAACGCTGCTCGTTACCGCATGATTTTCCTTCGTTACGATAGCACTTCCCCGATTGGCCTGTCAATTTGCGCCGTGTTTCGGTAACTGTTCAGCAACTGTGTTTGATGTCAAGAGGAAGTAACGACGATTGCCGGAGTGATGTCCCTCCAGGATGAGCGCTGCTGGAGCATGGCGTTGAGGATGACGAGCAGCTTGCGCATGCCAGCGACCAGAGCCAGCTGCTTCGGCTTACCGGCGGCCAGCCGCCGCTGGTAGAAGTCCCGGATGACGGGATTGAGATGACGGGATTGCAGCGAGTGGCAGCCAGCGTCCCCATGTACCAGACAGCTCGGACCCGGGAGCGTCCGCCCCAGACGTGCCGTTTGCCCCGCATGGCGCCGCGGTCGCGGTTGAAGGGAGCCACGCCCACCAGTGCGGCGATCTGACGACGGTCCAGGGCGCCCAACTCGGGCCGGTTGGCCAGCAGCGTGAGGGAGAGTTGCTCACCCACGCCGGGAACGGTGCGCCGGAGGTCGTCCTTCTCCCGCCACACCGGACTCGGCCGGAGCATCGGTCGCAGGCCTTGGTCAAGGTCGTTTAGATCCTGCTCCAACCAGGTGATGTGGGCCGCAATGCGGGGACGGACGGCGCTGGTGGCGGCGCCGAGGCGGTTCTGCTCCGAGACCAGCATCGTCATCACCTGCTGCCTCCGGGCAGTGAGGGAGTTGAGCTCCTGGGTTTCGGCGTCGCGCAGAGGACGCACCGGGGGCTGGATCGCCTCAGCAAAGTGGGCCAGCACGGCGGCGTCCAGGGCGTCGGTCTGGGCCAACTTCCCAGTAGCCCTGGCGAAGTCCCGCACCTGGCGCGGGTTGACGACGACCACCGGCAGCGCCTCGGCGGCCAGCGCAGCCACCAGCGGTAGTTCCAGGCCGCCCGTAGCCTCCAGCAGCGCCAATCAGCAGCGCCAATGACGGTCCGAGGGTCTGCATCTCGGAAACCAACTGCGGGATTCCTGCTGCGTCGCGGGGAACCTCCCAGCTCTCGCCCGTGGGCCGGAGGGCAACGTCCACCTTGGCCTTGGCGACGTCAATGCCGACGTAGATTCCTGCTGGCCCCATGCTGGCCTCCTATGCAGTCCCAGCTCGAACCGCCTCGTATCTTCGGGCGAGGATATTTTACTCGGATGGAATCCTTGCAGTGAGACTGTTCGATAATCTGGTGCCGTCAGCCAGACAGATGGAGCCAGAGACCTGACAGTCGGCTGTTTGCGGCAGGGAGACCTCAATGGCTTGCGATGAGGTAGGTTGCACCGTGATGCTCCAGCTGCGATTGCTCCCACCGGTGTATCGGCGGGCGCCGGTGATTTGCCCATTGGTGACCCGCAACACGGAATCACGGACTGCCTTGTAACTCAACCCGGGTATGTGCTCGCTGAAATGGAGTTCCATGGCAAACTTGCTAACCCCGTCGTGGGTCGTTGGGACGTTGCGAAACTCCGCCGTAAGCGAAGGCGTGGCGCCCTCCTGTGTCTGCCGTGTGGCGCCCTCCTGTGTCTGCCGTAGTGGAATCCTTGCAGTGAGACTGTTCGATAATCTGGTGCCGTCAGCCAGACAGATGGAGCCAGAGACCTGACAGTCGGCTGTTTGCGGCAGGGAGACCTCAATGGCTTGCGATGAGGTGGGTTGCACCGTGATGATCCAGCTGCGATTGCTCCCACCGGTGTAGCGGCGGGCGCCGGTGATTTGCCCATTGGTGACCCGCAATACGGAATCACGAACTGCCTGGTAACTCAACCCGGGTATGTGCTCGCTGAAATGGAGTTCCATGGCAAACTTGCTCGCGCCATTATGCGATGATGGCAGGTTGCGGAATGCTGCCGTCAATGTGGCCGCGGAGGAGCCGGTGGGGCCGGAGGAGCCGGTGGGGCCGGAGGAGCCGGTGGGGCCGGAGGAGCCGGTGGGGCCGGAGGAGCCGGTGGAGCCGGAGGAGCCGGAGGAGCCGGTGGAGCCGGTGGAGCCGGTGGAGCCGGTGGAGGTGTGGTAGTCGATGACGGTCACTGCCACCCAGAGGTGGTACACGTCATCGTACTCGTCGGCGCTGCTTTCATCTTCCACGGCGTGCCCAAGCGTTGCCGTTTCATTCGCCGTGTTCGTATCCCTGAACGACCGCACCGTCACCCTCTGCGCCACGTTCCAGTTCGATGGGGTGAAGGTCAGCCGATTAGGCGACGACTTCACTTCCGAGTTGCTTCTTTTGATCGTGATCACCACGTCGGAGGAGGGCTCTGTGTCCAGCTTCACGCTGTAGGTTTTGCTGTGGCCCTCGGACAACACCAGCTTGGACACAGACAACGTCATCCCAGGGACGTCGTCTTCGACCCCGGTCACCGCCACCGAGTCGATGGTCACCGGGTCGTACTCCTCGGCGCTGCTGGCGTCTACCACCATGTGCTTGATGGTGGCCGCGTCGGGAATGGCGTCGGCGTCCTGGGCAGCGGCCACCGTCACCCTCTGCTCCGAGTTCCAGTTGGACGCAGTAAAGGTCAGGGTCGTCGGAGACACCGTAATGTCGGAACTGCCTTCCTTGGTCACAGAGATCACGACGTCGGAGGAAGGCTCCGTGTTCAGGCTCACCCCGTAGGAACCGCTGCCGCCCTCAGAAACCGATAGCGCAGACGTGGACACCCTGACCCCGGCCTGGTCCCTATCAGTGACCCTCACCGCCACCGCCCTGCTGATCGCATTGTCGTACTCGTCGGCGCTGCGGTCGGTGTCCACCCTGTGGGTGAGTGTGGCCTGGTCATCCACCGCATCGTCGTCGTAGGCGAGGATCAGTCTCGCATAGATTCCCCTCCAGTTGGTCGGGGTGAAGATCAGCGGAGAGTTCCAAACGGCCACGTCCGGGTTGTTGCTGCTCACGGTGATCACCACGTTGGAGGAGGGCCGCGCGCTGAGGCCCACGATGTAGCGGTCGGAGATGAAGCCCTCGGGCCACTCCACTACCTCCTTGGACACCTCCACCCTGTAGGAGATGTCGTCATCGACGACGGTCACCGGCGCCGAGCCGATGGGCACCATGTCATACTCGTCGGCGCTCATGTTCGCCACCATCGCGTGGCCGATGGTGGCCGTGTCGTTCCTCGTGTCGCTGTCCTGGGCTGCGGACACCCTCACCGTCTGTGCCAGGTGCCAGTTGCTCGGCGTGAAGGTCAGAGTGGCCGGCGAGACCGTCACGTCGCGACTGCCGGTCCTGGTTAGAGAAATCACCACGTTGGAGGTGGGCGGGACGGTCAGATGCACCGTGTAGGTACTCGTGCCGCCCTCGCCCACCCACAGCGTGCGAGGGGTCGCCACATTCACCGCGCGGGGCTCGTCATCGGTGACGGTAACCATCACCCTGTCGAGGTTGCTCGTATGCTGGTACTCGTTTTGGGTGCTGAGCGCCACCACAAAGTGGCTGATGGGCGCCTCGTCGGCAACGGCGCCGTCGTCCTGGGCTGCGGACACCGTCACCGTCTGTGCCGTGTTCCAGTTGCTCGGCGTGAAGGTCAGGGTGGCCGGCGACACCGTCACGTCGCTGCTGCCCGTCTTCCTCTTCACGGCGATCACGACGTTGGAGGTGGGCACCACGTCCAGCTTCACCGTGTATGTGGCCGTGCCGCCTTCGGCCACTGTCAGCGTGGACGTGGACACCGTCACCCCGGGGGTTTCATCGTCGAGGACGGTCACAAGAATCCGAGGGCTGGTGACGGTGCTCCACAGGCTGACGTACTCACTGGCGCTACTGGGGGTAATTGCCTGGTTGATGAAGCCTCTGTCCGGCCACGCGTCGGCGTCCTGGGCGGCACTCACCGTCACTGTCTGCGCCTCGGCCCAGTTGGTCGTGGAAAATGTCAGGGCGGCCGGAGACACCGTAACGTCGGAACTGCCGCTCGTGGTTAGAGAAATCACCACGCTGGAGGTGGGCTGCTTGGTTAGCTTTATAGTATAAGACTGGCTGCCGCCCTCGGGCACTCTCACACCGTAGGTAGAAACCGCCACCCCGACGATGGGATCGCTGGACATGGTCGTCGGCAATGCGCCATCTCCAGCGAGCCGGTCGCTGTTGTTGGCGCCCACGACAGGCGTCACGCCGCCCGCGCAGACAGTGCCGATCAGGACGAAGATCAGCAGGGCGACGAACCAGCGGCTCGGAGCGCCCGCCCCGGCTGACATAGCGGCACTGGCGGAACGATCGGGTGGGACCGCGCGCTGCTCACCCTCGTCTCTGACCGCCAATTCCCGTTGGATATCTGACATAAGCTCCACTCCGATCCTCCTGTAAGCGCTTTGTTGCCGGAATACGAAAGCCTACTTTACAGCATCTTCAGGTCTTTATCCACTGCCGCCCACGGACGTACAGGGTCTTTCGGTTTTCAAGGGTTGTCTAGGCCGAGGATGCGCAGGGATTGTCCTGGGGTCCAGCCGATGCGCCGCAAGGCCGCCGCGATGTTGCTTTCCCCGGCATGACGCAGCACGCTCACCACGATGTTGCGCACTATCGCCATTACCTGCGGCGCGGCCCCTTTCCGTACCCTACTGGCGTCTTCCCCCAGGGTTACATCCCGCACGTAGTGCAGCCGGTTCTCAATTTCCCAATGCCCCCGTATATGTCTGAGCATCGCCTTTGGCCCCACCTTTCCGTCCAGACTGGTGATGGCGTAGCGCGACTCAGTGGCGGTCTGGCCGCGGCCCAGGGCGCGTCGCGTGATGCGGCACACCTGCCCCACATCGGGCCAGTCCAGGTAGTCGTTGAGCGCGTCGGTAGCTGACAATTCACGGATTTCCCAGCGGTCGCCGTGCCGGTTCCGGGTCCGCGCCTTCCGGTACTGTCCGCCCCGTACCGGCGCGGCGAAGGCCAGCGCGATGTCGTCGTAAAGTTCCCGCTGGTTCCGCTTCACGATGACCAGGTAGTCGCCCCCAGCGTCCCTGATCTGCTGGCAATAATCCCGCTGGCAGTACAGCGCGTCCCCGGTCACCAGATTGCCCGCCACCGGCAGCAGCGTTGCCGTCAACTCCCGGGCCGCCGTCAGCTCCCCCTGACCTGGCCCGACCCCCCTTTTGCCCCGCTACCAGGCCGACGCCATGGGCATAACCCGCCACCAGCCGCACGCCGGGCAGTTCCTCCCCGTGTATCCCGCGCAGCGCCTTGCCGTCCACCGCAATGGCCACCCTTTCCCCAGTGGCGGCCAGCCACTGCCGGGTCCACTGGGCCAGCGCCGCCTCAAAGGCGTCGGTGTCCAACTGGCAGAACACGGCGTGCAACGTGCTCACCGCCGGGGTCGTGGGTCGAGTGAAGCCCATGGCTGACACTGCGTCCGGGTCCTGTTGGCGCCCCCACTGGCAGATGGCGTAAAGGCTGCGGGCGCCGGAGAGCATGGCGCAGACGGCCAAGGTCAGGATGGCGGGCAACGGATGTCGCTTGCCCTGGGGCGAGCGTGGGTCGGGGACGGCGCCCAAGGCGGCGGGCAGGCTGCGGGCTAATTCGTTAGTCTCCATGACAACAGATTAGCCGCTTTTTTAGAAAACCGAAAGACCCTGCACGGACGTAACTGTTCAGAGTTGCGGGGATCTGCCGACTATTCGGCCTATTGTGGAGGGGCAGCCAAGCACGAATTTCCAAAGCAAACCGTTGCCGTCCCCTCAACCCTGAACAGTTACCCACGGACAGTAACAGTAACTGTTCAGAGTTGGTTAGGTGGATTGGCCGATAGGGGTTCTGGGAGCCTTGCGCTGCCGGTGGTGGTTGTGTCATATAGTGGGTATGGATACGGAAATTGACCTCAAGACTGCCGACCGGGATGCCCTGATTGCCAGCATTGTCCGGCAGCAAGCCATCATCGTCCGGCAACAGGCGATCATCGAGCGGTTGGAGAAACGGATTGGCCAATTCGAGGGGCCGGCCAAGCCAAGCGGCTCGGGTCGGATGCCCGGTCTGCAGCCCAAAGCCGAGCGGAAACCGGCCCAGCCCAAAGGGCCACGCCAGCGCCGTCCCCACGGCTTTGCCCGCACCCGCATGACGCCGACCCAGCGGGTGGAGCACGCGTTGGAGCAGTGTCCCGACTGCGGGACTCAGCTGGCCGGCGGCTGGACCCAGCGCACTCGGGAAGTCATTGACTTGCCCCAAGTTCCGGTGCAGATTACCGAGCACGCTTACATCGCCCGCACCTGCCCGGGCTGCCGACGCCGCTGTGTACCATCGTCACAACTGGACGGCGTGGCGCTGGGGCGGCAGCGTCTGGGGGTCAATGTAATGAGCCTGATTGCCGCCCTGCGGGAGGAGGCCCGGCTGCCCTTCCGCACCATCCAGTGGTACCTGGGCGCCGTGCATGGGCTGCGCCTCAGCACGGGCGCCATCGTGGACGCCACCCGAAAAGTGGCGGGCAAAGGGCAGCGCAAGCTGGCCGATATAGTGGAACGGATCCGAGGCAGTCCGGTGGTTCATGCCGACGAGACCGGTTGGCGGGAGAATGGCAACAACGGCTATGTCTGGACCTTCAGCACTCCCGCCGAGCGGTACTTCCTGCGACGGGGTCGGGGCAAGGCGGTGGTGGATGAAGTCCTGGGCGAGGAGTTCTCCGGCGTGCTGGTCAGCGATTTCTACGCCGCCTACCACCATTACGACGGTCCCAAACAACGCTGCTGGGCCCACCCCGGTTCAAGCCAAGGGCAGGCTCTGTTGCGGGACATCCACGACCTGCGAACCCTCTACCCAGAGGACGCGCCACTGGCCAGGTGGGCCGAAGCCGTCCGCGGGATTTACGACCTGGCCAAAGCCTGCACCCATCCCGCAGAGAAACAACGCCGCACCACCCAACTGGCTTTGGAACGGCAGTTGCTCACCATCTGCCGGCCTTTCCTGGATGACCCGTCGGCAACCCAAGCCAATCTGTGCCGGCGCATCGAGCGCTTCATCAAGAGCCGGCCCCGTACTGGATACGGGGAACTGTTCGTCTTCGTGGCCGAACCGGACGTGCCAGCGGACCACAACCCGGCCGAGCGCAGCCGGCGACATCTGGTCGTCAGCCGCAAGGTCAGCGGCGGCACCCGCTCGGAACGTGGTACCGAGAGCAAGATGACGCTGGCATCGGTCTTCGGCACCTGGCGCGCACGAGGCCTGAACCCCCTCGCCGCCTGCCGCCAACTGCTCACTTCCCCTCAAATCTGAACAGTTACCCGCGTACCCGTGCGGCAGGCGGTTATCCAACTCCTCGGCCAACGTCAGCGCCACGGCGGCTTGTTTGATCATTTCGATGTCTGGCCTGTCCAGCAATCTGGAACGACGAAAACGACGAGGCAGCTTTCGGCGTTCGCACGCCAGCAGAACCGCCGCGACGTGAGCGGATTCCTTATGGGTGAAACCGGGCAGATCTGTCCGCATTATTACACTCGCAGTCCGGTTCAATCGGTTATAAAAGTCGATTGCGTTGCCAATGTCCAACAAGAAAGCCGCGCATTGCAACGCCCAACAAATGCCCTGATCGGCGCCTTTCCAAACCGACGCCCCGATGCGAGCGGCCAAAGCGGCCCGTCTTGGTCCCCGCTGCGAAAACCGTGGCACGAACCGCCCAACAAGGTCATTCAGCGATGCAGCGCGAACGGACGCGAGCGGCGGCACGCTGGCCATGCCCGGCATCTCGAATGGCTCGGGATGTCTGGCCAGTCCTTCCCGCAGGCCCTGACCGGACACCAGAATGCTGTCGGCATTGGTGTATTGCGCCAATGCGTGTGCCATAATCGCTCCACCGACAATGGAATGTCCACGGCGGATTCATCCCGTCTATCGACGCCCGTTCAAGGCAGGACACGGCGGCCAAAGCTCGGGCTTGCTCTGCCAGAGACTCCGCAGCTACCTGGTAACCGTGTATCTTGATGATCGGATAAGGTTCAGGTCCACGGTCTAACTGGGACAACAGCCTGACGGAACCTCCGGAACCTACCAGCATATCGCCGTCGGACAGTCGCGGGACGCCTGCCGCAGCCAGCGTAGCGTGCACGAATTCGTACGCGCCGTGTACGTCCTCCGTGGTGGGCAAGTCAGTCAGGCGGAACCGGTTGGCGATCCGCAGACTGCCCAAGGGCAAGGAAACGCTGGAACGCATGGTGCGCTCGTCGAATTGCACGCCCTCCATGGTCCCGCCGCCGATGTCGCCAGGAGGCCGTCCGTTACCGGTAATCCGTGGATTGCGCCGATGAAACAGTAAACCGCTTCATCGCTGCCGTAGATGATCCGCAGCGGTATGCCAAAGCGCTCCACTGCCGCGTCTATTATGGCGGCGGCATTACCTGATTCGCGAAGTGCGGGGTGCCCACGGCGTGAATGGTCTGGACGCCGAATCCACGAGCCAGCAAAGCAAAATCTTCCAGCGCATCGACCGTGTTGGCTACCCCATACTCGTTCAGTACTCCGTCTTCGTCAACATGGCTCATCAGGTTCAAGTTGACCCGTTGCTGGGCAACTATCTCGATGCCTCCGCCCGGGTTGACCTGCAGACAACGGCCCGGGCGGAGCCGGCTCCCACGTCGATAACGGCAGTGTAACTTCCGTGCCCATCGTGGCGGTATGCTGCGGAGGACTGGACCTGTCCCGTACCAAACATCTGCTTTTCGTCGTTGGCGTCGAACCGGTGCGGTACGGCGTGAGCGTTTGGCGATGCTGTCATCTGTGTTTACTCCGGGTGCGGTGATTGCCTTATATCGTTAAGCCCGAATCCACCGAATGAGGCCGTGGGGTCAGCGTACCGAGGAAGGGGAAAGATGCTCCTGGTTTGGGATTGGTCTGCTGTTTCAAAACCATTATCCCAGATGCACAGGAGCACTTTCTTACCCCTTCAGCACGCCGCGACGCTCATATTTTCGGTGGATTGGGGCTACGGCTGCATCCGGTCCACTGGTGTTCGCCGCAACCTAACTCGCGAGGCGTAGAGGCTTCTCCAACACATCAGGGATGGCTCCAGAGCGATACACTCGATTACGCCGTGCTTCTCCGACCTGGGCGACGATGCCCTCCGCTTCCAGACGGTTCATGGCGCGCTGGGCTGTGGTGAACGCCACTTCCAGTCGGGCGCTCAGACTCCCCACCGTCCAGAATGGGTTCTCAGCGAAGAGGTCGAGCGCCCTTTCTGGGAGTCGGGATTGTCCGCCAGCCAGACCGCGCTTCCATTGAGAGAACAGATCATCTATATGCTGAATCCGGTTTACGGCGTCCTGGCACTGGAGAGCGACACCTCTCAGGAAGGCACACCCACTTCGCGAGGCGGCCGTTGGCGGCATCGTCAGCGGTTGCCCTGGCAGCGCGTCGGCCTTGGGGCAACGATACTAACCTTGTCCCTGGCGGCCCTGGCCGGCGCCGGCGATGGGCAGACGGCGGAGGCTTTCAGGGTCGGCGTGATGGAATCCCTGACCGGACCTGGCGAAACCTACGGCACGGTGGCGAACTAGGCCAAGCAGCTGGCCGACGACGAGATCAACGCCGCCGGCGGCATCAACGGGCGACCCCTGCAACTGGTCGTCGAGGATTCCCAGTGCAGCGCCCAGGGTGCGGTTGCCGCCTACTCCAAGCTCACCGACGTGGACGGCGTGAAGATCATCCTCGGGACCTCGTGCAGCAGCGCCATGCTGGGCGCCGCCCACTGGCCGAGGCGGACCGGGTCATCCTGTTCTCGGGTCTGGCCAGCAATCCCGACATCGCCAACGCCGGCGACTACATCTTCCGCACCCAGATCAGCGATGTCCAGGTTGGAATCGACACCGGCAACCTGCTCTGGGCCGACGGCATCCGCAAACTGGCCACCATCACCGAGTCCACCGACTATGCGGAGGGCGTCCGGCGCACCTCGGTGGCGCAGTTCAAAAAGCGCGGCGGCACGGTGGTGGCCAAGGAATACTACGCATCGGACGTGACCGATTCCGGACCCAGCTGAGCAAACTCGTTGACGCCAAGCCGGACGCGCTGCATCTCGCGCCCCAGTCCGAGTGCTCCGCCGGCGCCATCATTCGGCAGGCCCGCGAGGTCGGCTACGACGGCCCCATCTACGCCGAAACGATTTCGGTCGGCACCACCGCCCTGGACATCGCCGGAGACGCCGCCACCGGGATGAAGGCTATCACGGCTGACCTGGACCCTGACAATCCCAAGGCCGGCGAGGTGCTGGCGAAATTTCGGGAGCGCTACAACTACGTCACCCTCCCCTGGCACTTGGGATCGGCCTACGACGACGTGTACATCGCCGCCGCGTGCCTCAAGCAGACCAACGACGACCAGGATGCCGACGGTTTCCGCGACTGCATGTACGCCATCATCTGGAGCGGCGCCATCGGGAGCAATTACAGCTTCGACGACCGGGGTGAGGTCGTGGGACTGTCGCGATTGGTGGTGGAGGTTCTGCCCGCTGCCGAACGTACCGAAGACCGCAAATACCGGGCGCTGGGGCCCGCGCCGAAGCCGTAGCGCGGTTCTTTGGCCAGAAATCCAGTACTCAATCAATGCTGGAATGATAGGGATAGAGGCGATGCAGTTTGGGCCAGTGTGTCATCCATAGCCGCAACGTCTGATATGCTGGATCTCTAGAACCAAGCACCAGCATGGAATGTTCAACCTCTCCACGACAGAACCCAGGTACAAGCCGACCTTTACCGAATGCCGATAGCATTTGTTTGGGGCAATACGCGGGTAAAAGCGGGTTCGCCAGCGGCCCACGATCAGGTGGTCTGGGATGGCGAGGCGGCGCTCAACCGTCCCTGGAACAATGCGCTGTTTCCGTCGCATCCCGGCCAAACGCCCCAGGGTCAGTCTCCCAAGAGCATCGGCCTGACGATTAAATTTTACGCTCGCGCGCCCTTTGCTCGCGCGCCCTTTGCTCGCTCCGGCGGCGCTCCAGCCAGTTGGCGGACTCTTCGGATGCTTCCATCTCATCGTCAAAGAAGCCGTGCCCCCGCTTGGATACCTGCATGGCCTCGTAAAAGAGCAGCCAGACGATATGCCGCACAATCTCATCGGGCACGCCATTGGCGCAGAACGAGTGCGGGTTCATATCCTGGTCAGCGTTCACGTAATCCACCGCGTAAAAATTGCCGTCTTCATGCCGGCAGATTTCGCTGCTGAACTTCTTCATCTTGGAAACGCTGGCGATGTTGCGCATGATGCGGCGCAGGGGTTGCAACCGGAACTGTCGTATCTGCGTCGGCGACACCAACTAATACTCATGGGTGACCGGGTCCCACCAGCAGGGGATCACCTCACGACAGATGTGGTAGAGGCGGAACCAGCCCATACGACCGCCCAGGGGTTTCATGTTCATCCGCTGCTGGATGAGAAAGGCGTCGGAAAGGGGTGCCTGCTCCGCCGAGTCTTCCAGGTCGCGCTCCGAGTCGGCGTCCACGATCACTCCGACGCCGGAATCGCCCCACGCCGGTTTGACCACGAAGGGCACGCCCACTTGATCCCGGATTTCCCGCGTGATCTGGAATCCCTTAATCTCGCTGCGCGGCACGATGATGGTCTCCGGTACGGGAATGTTGTTCTGCACCAGTAACCGGTGCAGATTCCCCTTGTGCGCGGCGAAGGCGGTGAGTGCAGGATCATCGATGACGACGCCTTTTGCCGTGTCACCTCGTAGGCCAACTGGGTATAGACGTCGTCAGGATCGGTCTGGTTGGCGGTGAGGTCCAGCATGGCCCAAACGGCAATATCCTTGGCGCGCAGCTTGCCCAGAAACTCGTGCACCCACACCTCGTCGGCCAGGAAGAAGGTGAGATCCATCTGCCCGCACAACTCGCGCATCTGGTGAGCGAAGAAATCATAGTTCGAAAACGGGCTGGACAGGACGATGTCCCAGGTTTTCTGTGGCATGGCGATCCCTCTGTTGAACGCATTATGTTGAATAGTACCGATCCCGGGCACGTTTTTCTTTGTCCTCGCGCATTGCCGCGAAACGGGCTGGGAAGCGTATTATATTAATAGAATCGCGGCATTGGCTATCACTCCGGGGCTCCGGTTTCGCCGATTGTACGTTGCCCGTATTGACCGACTTGGCAAGAAACTTACTTGGGAACGGTTGCTGTAACACCGCGGCGGGCTTGTAATGGAAGTGGCAGGGCTGGGGCTGAACAGAATACCGGATAGGCTGTTGAGACCGGTCTTTTCGGCAACCGTACGGCAACCGGCGTGATGCTGGTGACACCTTAGTTTCGGGAGGCATTGCCTTGGATCAGCATTGGACCCAGACGGAAGCGGACCCGAACCCGGAACAGTGGCTCGCGTTGCATCACGCCTTTCGGCGTTATTGCGAGGCCAAGCCGTTCCCACGGCTGGGCAACGAAGATGTGCTGGCGGTTAATGACCCCTTGGGCCACTTCAAGGGATACTGCGTGGCGCTGGGTGACGGGGGTGTGGCCTACGGTCTGGGGGTTTACCTGGGTGACCGGGGCCTCTGGAATTACCTGTCCACCATGACGTCGGCGGATGAACCGAGCAGCGAGGAGATGCTGGAACGCAGCCTGGCGCTGACTGCAGTTCTGGGCGACCGTGAAGAACTGGAAAACGAGGAACGGAAGGCCATGCGCGATCTGGGCCTCAGGTACCGGGGCCGGGGCCGATGGCCGATTTTTCGCAGCATCATCCCGGGGCACTGGCCCTGGTACGTCAACGCCGACGAGTCTCGATTTTTGACCATCCCGCTGGATAACGTTCGAGACGTTGCGGAACGGATCGGGCAAGGCATACTCGACCTCTACGCCGGCCGGGATCCGGGCGATGTACTGACCCAGTCGCTGCGTGACGGCGTCTGGCGGGACGAGTGGGAACCGATGCGCCCGCCCGCGCTGCCCGTTGAAGACCATCGAGCGGATACGGACCGGCTGCGGTCGATCAGCCGGTCGACGCCGGTCGGCTCGGCGGTGTGGGAGGTAGCAGCGTCGTATATTCCCACGGGAGCGCAGGACGGGAGAGGCACTCGACCCTACCTGCCCACGCTGGTCATGGTAGTGGAGGGGAACTCCGGGTTTATCCTCACCGCGCGTATGCTGGGACGAGTTCCGTCGGTAGCGGAGAAGCAGGAACCGGTGCTGAAGTTGCTGGAGCAGGCGGACCGGTTGCCCGTCGGATTAGTCTGCGACCGGGACGGCACTGCCGACCTGCTGGTACCCATAGCCAGCGCGCTGGGTTCCGTTTGCTTGTGCGTGATGGCCCATTATAACCGGTTTTTGGAGTATGATACTATGGGAGGGAGATGGCTAAATTCACCGAAACCGTCACCCGCACCGTCGCCTGCCCGTACTGCGCTCACTATAAGGTTGTGAAGAACGGGCGCAACGCCAACGGCAAGCAGACCTACCGCTGCAAGGCGTGTACCAAGCGGTTCCTGCACACCGGACAGGTAGGCGGACACCGCGCCACCGCCGAACATATCGGCATGGCGATCAGGATGTACTACGGCGGAACGTCGTATAAGCAAACCGCCGAAACGATGGCCGATGGTCACGACATTGGCGAGCCGTCCAAAGAAACGCTGTACCGCTGGGTCACCGAGTACACCGATGTTGCCAAAGACATCCTCGACGACTTTCCGGCGCACACGTCGGGCAAGTGGGTTGCCGACGAAGTGCAGGTCAGGGTCGGCGGCGAGAAGTATTGGCTGTGGAACGTCATGGACGCCGGTACTCGCTACGCGCTGGCCGTGCATCTGTCGCCCAACCGCGACCAACGGGCGGCGGTGGCCGTGATGCGAAAGGCGATGGCGGCAGCCGACGGGCCGCCCAGGTCAATCACCACCGACAAACTGGGCAGTTACACCGGAGCCATCAAGGCGGTGTTCCCGGATGCGGATCACATCCAGTCCGAGGGTATCCGTGCGCGGGTCAACAACAACCTGTCGGAGCGGCTGCAGGGCACGATCCGAGACCAGGAAAAGACGTTGCGCGGACTGAACGGGCTGGAATCGGGGCAGCGGTACTTTGACGGATGGCAGACAAACTACAACGTCGTACGCGAACACGAGGGCATAAAGTTTCAGACACCGGCGGAAATGGCCGGTGTCAATCCGCCGTTCACAGAATGGGCGGACGTGGTGCGCGTTGCCGCGACGGACACCAAGCGCAAAGCCGACGCGCCCGACATGGCGGAAGTTGCAGACCGCGCGGAACGGCACGGGGAGTCCACCGCGCCGCCGACTACTCACTTTGTGCCGGACACGACGCGGCGGCGGCGGCCAAAAGGTGAGACTGACACCGACGATCCCGATGAGGAATGGCCACCCTCTCTTGCGACTGTAGAGCAATGGCGGGCGGATAGCGGCACGGTTCCCGTTCCGTCCTCAGCATCCCGTTCCGGCGCCGTCAGGATGCACACACGGGGCGGCGGTGTCCGCATCCGTCAACCAAAGCCAAGACTCGACCCTCCACAGAAGGAGTCAAAGAAACGAGGTCGCGCCACTGCGGGGCGGGTAGCGAGCGCAACCCGCCCGCGTGCCAAGCAGCGATAAATGGGGGGCAACGAATGTTTGGCCTTGAGCATACCGAATTGATCGTCTTGCTGTTCGTATACTTGGCTGGGGGACTTACCACCTTTGTTTCGGCTATATGTTACCAACGACTGTTTTTAGGGCGAAATAAAGAGCGAGGCCGCATCCGCCTGACGTGGCTGCGACGACCAAGGCGACAGACCGAACCGGTTTCCAAATAGCCACACCCAAGGCTATGGCGCATACAAAAAACGACAAGACGGTCAAGGCCGTCAGAATCTCTGCCACTATCCAACCTCTGCATCCCCGCCGGTAGCGTCGCCAAACCCCGCCGGCGGGGATGTTCTGGTGTAACTGTTCAGGGTTGAGGGGAAGTGAGCAGTTGTCGGCAGGCGGTGAGGGGGTTCAAGCCCTGGGCCCGCCAGGTGCCGAAGATTGACGCCAGCGTCATCTTGGTTGCAGTGCCCTGGTTTGAGCGCGTGCCACCACTGATCTTTCGGCTGACCACTACCGGGCGCAGGCTGCGTTCGGCGGCGTTGTTGTCCGGCGGCGCCGCCGGTTCAGCCACGAAGACGAAGAGCTCTTTGACGTGGCGTTCAATGCGTCGGCATAGCTTGGCCTGGGTTGCCGATGGGTCGTCGAGGAATGGCTGGCAGATGGCGAGCAGCCGTTGTTCCAGGGCCAGCTGGGTCGCCCGCCGTCGCAGCAGCGACGGGTGCGTGAAGGCCTTGGCCTGGACATAGAGACGGTGTACGGCGTCGGCCCACTGTGCCAGTGGCGCGTCCTCAGGGTAGAGAGTGCGCCGGTCGTGGATGTCCCGCAGCAGATGAGCCCAGCAGCGTTGTTTGGGGCCGTCGTAGTGGTGGTAAGCGGCGTAGAAATCGCTGACCAGCACGCCAGCAAACTCCTCGCCCAGGACTTCATCCACCACCGCCTTGCCCCGACCCCGTCGCAGGAAGTACCGCTGGCTGGGAGTGCTGAAGGTCCAGACGTAGCCGTTGTTGCCATTCTCCCGCCAACCCGTTTCGTCGGCATACACCACCGGACTGCCTCGGATCCGTTCCAGTATGCCGGCCAGCTTGCGCTGCCCTTTGCCCGCCACTTTTCGGGTGGCGTCCACGATGGCGCCCGTGCTGAGGCGCAGCCCATGCACGGCGCCCAGATACCACTGGATGGTGCGGAAGGGCAGCCGGGCCTCCTCCCTAAGCGCGGCAATCAGACTCATTACATTGACCCCCAGACGCTGCCGCCCCAGCGCCACGCCGTCCAGTTGCGCCGGTGGCACACAGCGGCGTCGGCAGCCTGGGCAGGTGCGGGCGATGTAAGCGTGCTCGGTAATCTGCACCGGAACTTGGGGCAAGTCAATGACTTCCCGAGTGCGCTGGGTCCAGCCGCCGGCCAGCTGAGTCCCGCAGTCGGGGCACTGTTCCAACGCGTGCTCCACTCGCTGGGTCGGCGTCATGCGGGTGCGGGCGAACCCGTGGGGACGGCGCTGGCGTGGCCCTTTGGGCTGGGCCGGTTTCCGCTCGGCTTTGGGCTGCAGACCGGGCATCCGACCCGAGCCGCTGGGCTTGGCCGGCCCCTCCAATTGGCCAATCCGTTTCTCCAACCGCTCGATGATCGCCTGTTGCCGGACGATAATGGCTTGCTGCCGGACAATGCTGGCAATCAGGACATCCCGGTCGGCAGTCTTGAGGTCAATTTCCGTATCCATACCCACTATATGACACAACCACCACCGGCAGCGCAAGGCTCCCAGAACCCCTATCGGCCAATTCACCTAACCAACTCTGAACAGTTACGTTCTGGTTTATCAGTTGGTCACGGCCCAGATGATGATGAATGCCAATGGCGCGAGCAGCGTCCACCCCCAGACCATCCTGCCGATGGTCTTGTTGTCTGCCTTTACCTGTTCATCCGGCCCGGCAGCATTGGGATGATTATCAGTTTCGGTAGGTGAATCCGGCGTAGTCAATTGGAACCTCCCTCCACGAGTAGGATAGGGCTACTTGTGAGAGTTGACCGTTCCCGCCAACGCAAAAGCGCAAGCCGTCGCAGAGAGAGGCACGATGCCTCTATCCATCAACCGACTTGCGCTGTATCTGCGGCGTCCGGCCTCCAGACGCGCCCCCGCTGGCGATAACGGTAGAACTCTCACGCCAGCGATGCTATCATGTCAATCACGCACAAGCAAACGGAACCGCGCGCTGGGCATCGGGTTGTACGTTGGACCTACGCCGGCATTGGATTTCATCAAGGATGACCTGCTCACGACTATTCTGCGCTGACCGGCGGCTACCTGCCACGAATGACGCGTTACGTGGGCATAGGCATGGCAAATAGACTGTCTTACCGCTGGGCGGTGCGGCGACGAACGGTCCCAGCCCGCAGTGGACAGACCACCCGGGTTGGGTGCTCGGTGCACACCATACGTCCGTCGTGGCTGGCCAGCAGGTTCCGTGAAGACCGCCTGCTGGCAACCATACTTTGAGGGGTTGTTTGGCCGCTCGGCTCTGTTACTAAGCTTGATTACTGGCCGCCCGTGCCGAGCGGTTCCTGAGCACGGACGAGACCTCGTGCATATAGGTCAGTATCTCGCGGTAGGACCGCAGCGGGCCGGTTTCGTGGTAGGTGATTCCCCGTTCGCGGCAGAACTCCCTGACGATGGGGCGGGCCTGGCCGAGCCGGTTCCGAGGCATCATGGTGAATAGGTGGTGCTCGATTTGATAGTTGAGCCCTCCGTACAGGAAGTCGACCACCGGGTTGGGCCTGACATTGCGAGCGGTCAGCACCTGGGTGCGCACGAAGTCCAGCGGGTTGTCGTCATCCAGGATCAGCATACCTTTGTGGTTCGGCGCGAATATCATGCCGTAGTAGATCCCGAACAGCGCTTGGTGGACCAGCGCGAAAGCCAGTGCCGGCCACGGGCCAAGCGCGTAGATGAGCAAGCCGCAGTACAGCGCGGTATGCAGGATCATGAGCGTGGCTTCAATCGGCCAGCTGCCGGGGCGGCGCCTTCCGGCCAGGAACAGTGTGCTGGCCCATCGCATACTCATGGATTCCATGGGCAGGATCGGTATGAAGTAGAAGGCCTGGTACGCGGTCGTCCGTCGGACGATGCCCCGCAGGCGGTTGGCCCGATCTTTGGAGAAGACCAGTACCGGGATGAGCGTGTGAGGGTCTTCGTCCAGGTTGTTGGGAGTGCGATGATGCTGGTTGTGCGTGGTTATCCACCACGAGGGGCTGACGTTGATGAGCGCGCCGGTCACGTAGCCGATGAGCCGGTTGCCGCGGGCCGACCGGCAGATGGCCAGGTGTCCGGCATCGTGGCCGATGTAGCCGATCTGTCCAAACACAAAGGCCAGGAACGCCGCGTTTACCAACTGGAGCCACGTGTTGTCCACGACTAGCAGAACCGCGAGGCTCAGGGCCAGCATGGCGCTCGTGGACACCATCTTGAGCGTGTAGTAGCCTAACTGGCGCTCCAGCAGGCCCTGTTCGCGTATCCGGCGGGGCAGCTCCGCGAAGTCGGCGACTTCTGAGCTTTTTTCCATCTTCCGTTTGATGTTGTCCGTTGTTTCGTTCTGCAAGGTCATGTTTCGGTTCACTCTTCGTGGGTGTGGGTCGTCGGCCGGCTGGCGGCCTCGCGCTGTGGTGGCGGCCACCGGAGGGTAGTCATGGCCGCGGTGGCCGTCAACTGGGCAGCCAATGCCCGGGTGTCGGCGGTGGTCTGCCATGCTCCGTTCAGCCTGGTGGCTTGTGTTGCTGCTTCGGATAGGCTGCGGAGGACGTGTCCTTGCCGCAGCCTATCCTGAAAAGCCGTTGGCTGCTCTGCTAGTGTCACTTATCAGCCTTCAAATGTTATGACTGGGCTGGTACGGATACCGGCGATTTTGACGGTTGCCGTACTCGGTGGAGCCGATGGGATAGCGGGCGCACGAGGTTCATCAACGTAAACATTCCAGCAGTCCAAGCCCGAATCCACCGAAGGAGGGCGTGGGGTCAGCGTACTGAAGAATGGCAAGGGCGTTCCTGTGTAGCTGGGATAATGGTTTTGAAGCAGGAAACCAATCCTAAACCACGAGCACCCAAATATGCTACCACGCAACCATACCAATCGCATCCATACCGCCCTTGATGACCGCGGCCTGGTGGCCAACGCCGGGTTGGTACTGCCGGCGCTCTGGCCCAGCATCTCGGCCTGCTCCAACCGGTCCAGGAGCACCTTGAGCAGTTGCATATGATGATGGGCGGAAACAGGGGTGCCGGGTTGCTTGACCCAAAAATCAGCGCTTTCCTATACTGGTGGAACGGTGGAAGAGTCGGCTTTGGTATTCCTCGCGCGCTTTGGCTTATGTGACGACCGCGTTTGAGATGCCTGCCATGGCCGGAATTCCGGCGGTGGGTAAAGCATCCAGGCCCAACGTATACCGTGGAGTCTTTTCCCGACGATCGTGTTCGATTGGAAGTTCCAGAGGAGTGTAAAGGATGGGGGCCGTGGGCATTAATGCGATTTTCCCCAATGGTTTGTTGTTGGGCAACGCCTTTCAACTGCTAAGGCCGTTATTGGCGGTAATGCAGGGGATGGCAGCTTACGCCGTTTTCGTTTTCAAGTTCTACCGGTTCGTCGCTGCCCGCGATGTGTCTGGCCGGAACCTTTCCAAGAACAATGCAGTGCGCAACTCGGTGATTTGAGACCTGGCATTCCTGGTATGGTACGCAGTCAGGTACGTCGTCCTGTTCCCAGCGTTCGCCTTCTTCTGGTTCGCGGTGCTCGCGCTGATCCTGGTATTTCTTTCGGAAGGCAGGGAGTTGCCGGACATTCTGCTGATTGCCATAGCAACGGTGAGCTCCATTTGGGACAGCGCTTACTACAACGAAGACCTGGAAGACCTGTCCCGCGATCTTGCTAAAACCTTGCCCTTCGTCGTGTTGGGCATATTCATCAGCAACACGTCGTATTTCAACATCGACTCATCCCTGGCGCTGCTGCGGGAAATCAATGCGCCCGGGAGAGCATCGTGTATTACCTGCTTTTCCTGATGGCGCTGGAGTTTGTGCTGCGGTTCATATATGTGGTCTTCAAGCTGATCTTCCCGAGCCGAAAGCAGTCCGAGCTTGACAATCGCCAACCGCCGCCGGTAGTCAACGAAACGGCGCAACAAGGCAGTCCGAGCGAAATTGCCGAATCAACCGAGGTGAACGGGCAAAACACCAATGGGGACGCCGCCGATTCCCCGGCTCGGTAAATAGGATCAGTACGGCCTCTGGTCTAGAGCGCGTTGACAAATTGAGTAGGGAACCCGGAAATCGGTTTCCGGGCTACTGCTAGCAGAGAATCCGAAAGTATTTTCCGAGCTAACACCATGTGAAACACTTTTGGTGTCTTGGGCCGCCGCTGTGAATACGCGGTCCGGCCTTGGGCCACGGACCGTTGCAAAAAGGTTGATTTTAATCGCATGACTGGGGTCGGCAGTTCCTGAAGACGCGGTCTGAGACTCCCTGCCGTCCCAACAGTTCAAGACAGCTACGCCCGGGAATCTCGCCCGGGAACACCGAGCTGATCCACGCTCTAGCCACCCCGCGGGCCTCAGTCCGCCGAACAGCCTGGACTGAATTTGGGCCGGCTCTTCGCTTCCCCAGTCGGTGTCGGATTTCGACTGCCGCGGCGGACGATGTTCGTAGTTTCGCGGACTCCGGCGCTCTTACGGTCGCTGGCTACCGGCGACCGGTTTCCGGACGGCGCCGCTCCGTGTTCCGTCACTGGTCGACCGGCAACCTTTCCACGACGTAAAATCCTGGCGGAAAGAGCGGCGCCTTTCCGGTAAGCTCAAAATGCACTCGGGCCAATTGTACATAAAATGGACGACGTTTCAGCGAACGGCAACAAGGTCGAAAACGAATATGCTCAGACCCATCTTCTTGGTTGCAATGCTGGCGGTACTCCTTGCCGTTTCTCTGTCCTGCTCCAGTGCATCCGATGCTGTTCGTATGGGGACCGAGGGGGCCTATCCCCCTTTCAACTTCATCAACGATGATGGTGAGGTCGACGGATTGGAGCGGGAGTTGGGTGATAAGCTGTGCCGGCGGGCCAATCTTGAGTACACGTGGGTAACCAACGAATGGGACATCATCATCCCCAACTTGCTGGACGGCAAGTACGACACTATCCTGGCCGGGATGAGCATCACCGATGAGCGGGATGAAGTTATCGATTTCACTCAGCCGTACATCCCGCCCGGCCGGTCGGTCTACGTAGCTCTGGCCGGTGAGGGCGACGAAGCGGCCAATGGCAAGGTGGCCGCTCAGGTGGCCACGATCCAGGCCAGCTATCTTAAGTCCCGAATAAGGGTAACGCTGTTGGAGTACAAACTGGCCTCAGATCCTGTTGAGGCCGTGCTGAGTGGCGCAGCGGATGCGGCGCTGGTGGACCGGGAGTTCGCCCATGAGAGTATGGCGGAATACGAGGGAAGGCTGACCATCGTTGGCCCGGAGGTGAAGCTCGACTTTGGTACCGGTGTCGGCGTTCGGGAAGACGATGGTCGGTTAAAGGACAAGCTGGACAAGGCCATCAGCGAAATGAAAGATGACGGCTCACTGAACGCCCTGATCAAGAAGTGGCTCGGCCACGACACCGGCCTCTTTTGACGGCCTCCGGTCGCCGCCGCCCTGCCGTTTTGGCAGGGCGGCCTATTCGCGGCGTTCACCGGCCAGAGAACGGGGCAGCGCCAGGCGGATCCAGCGGAGGCGATCTACGGGAAGTGCGGGGCGAACAAGGTCAACCGACGTCGCAACGGGTCCTGGTGTAAAGGGCGGCGATAAAGTGGGCCACGTGGGCGGGTCGATGGTCGGGTTGCGGCTGTCGATGGCCATGGGAAATGTCCGCCTAATCGTTCAGCAAAAATGATGCTCCTATAGATGTCAAGCCGGGCTGCGGACTGTAACTGTTCACGTTTGAGGGGACGGGATCGACTTGCAAAGCAAATTCCGTGCTTGACTGCCTCTCTCCAAGAGGCCAAATGGCCCGTAGATACCCACAAGTCTGAACCGTTACTGCGGACTACCTTGGCCGAATCTTGCAGGGGGGCGAAGACCTCGCGAGCAACATAGCGTTTGAGGCAACGGATGACTTCGGTCTGGCTCATTCCCTCGCCGGTGCGACGGAGTATGTATGCCTTGGTCCGGCAATCATGACGCAGCCGGACCACAACCATGCGATAGAGAGCCGCATTGGCCTGGCGGTCGCCACCTCGGTTCAAGCGATGGCGGTTGTCTTGCCGGAGGAAACGGGTATCGGGTTCACCCCGCACAGCGCGGCGAAGGCGGCCTCGGAATGGAGGCGTTCCGGGTTGCTCCCAGCGGTGTCCAGGAGTGTCGCCGCGGTGTCTAGTTCTACGCCGAAGACGTTGACCAGGGCTGGCGCTGCCGTCCGGGTGAGTCGTTCCAGCTCGGACTGCAAATCGTGTATCTCTTTGCTGAGTCGACAGTAGCGGCCAGCCAGCGAGCGAAGAGCATACTTGGCCGCCGCCGAGGGATCGTCCAGGCGACCGATACGGAAGCTCTTGCACCGTGTGGCGAGGGCAGCGGAGACGAGATCGGCGAGGGTTTCGCGAAGCTCGGCCGGGGCGGTGACGAGCAGAGCTTGCATCGTAACTGTTCAGGGTTGAGGGGAAGTGAGTAATTGTCGGCAGGCGGTGAGGGGGTTCAAGCCCTGGGCCCGCCAGGTGCCGAAGATTGACGCCAGCGTCATCTTGGTTGCAGTGCCCTGGTTTGAGCGCGTGCCACCACTGATCTTCCGGCTGACCACCACCGGGCGCAGGCTGCGCTCGGCGGCGTTGTTGTCCGGCGGCGCTGCCGGTTCGGCCACGAAGACGAAGAGCTCTTTGAGGTGGCGTTCAATGCGTCGGCATAGCTTGGCCTGGGTTGCCGATGGGTCGTCGAGGAATGGCTGGCAGATGGCGAGCAGTCGTTGTTCCAGTGCCAGTTGGGCAATGCGCCGTTGCTGCCCCGACGGGTGCGTGAAAGCCTTGGCCTGGACATAGAGACTATGGACGGCGTCGGCCCACTGTGCCAGTGGCGCGTCATCAGGGTAGAGAGTGCGCCGGTCGTGGATGTCCCGCAGCAGATGAGCCCAGCAGCGTTGTTTGGGGCCGTCGTAGTGGTGGTAGGCGGCGTAGAAATCGCTGACCAGCACACCGGAGAACTCCTCGCCCAGGACTTCATCCACCACCACCTTGCCCCGACCCCGTCGCAGGAAGTACCGCTGGCTGGGAGTGCTGAAGGTCCACACGTAGCCGTTGTTGCCGTTCTCCCGCCAACCCGTTTCGTCGGCATGCACCACCGGACTGCCTCGGATCCGTTCCACTATATCGGCCATCACAGCCTGGGCCTGCTGAGCCACCCGCTTCGTGGCGTCCGCGATGGCCCCCGCACTGAGGCGCAGCCCATGCACGGCGCCCAGATACCACTGGATGGTGCGGAAGGGCAGCCGGGCCTCTTCCCTAAGCCCAGCAATCAGGCTCATCACGTTGATCCCCAGACGCTGCCGCCCCAGCGCCACGCCGTCCAGTTGCGCCGGTGGCACACAGCGGCGTCGGCAGCCCGCGCAGGTGCGGGCGATGTAAGCGTGCTCGGTAATCTGCACCGGAACTTGGGGCAAGTCAATCACTTCCCGAGTGCGCTGGGTCCAGCCGCCGGCCAGCTGAGTTCCGCAGTCGGGGCACTGTTCCAACGCGTGCTCCACCCGCTGGGTCGGCGTCATGCGGGTACGGGCGAAGCCGTGGGGACGAGGCTTGCGAGGCCCTTTGGGCTGAGCCGGTTTCCGCTCGGCTTTGGGCTGCAGACCGGGCATCCGACCCGAGCCGCTGGGCTTGGCCGGCCCCTCCAATTGGCCAATCCGTTTCTCCAACCGCTCGATGATCGCCTGTTGCCGGACGATGATGGCTTGCTGCCGGACAATGCTGGCAATCAGGGCATCCCGGTCGGCAGTCTTGAGGTCAATTTCCGTATCCATACCCACTATATGACACAACCACCACCAGCAGCGCAAGGCTCCCAGAACCCCTATCGGCCAATCCACCTAACCAACTCTGAACAGTTACCTTGCATCTGGTTGATGGCCTGGGTGCGAGCCTTGACCGCCGAGTCCTTGGTACTCTTGAGCATGCGGATCATTTCGACTTCGCCCTCGCCCGACTTGGGAGTGGCGTCGGCTACTCCGGCCAGCGCCGTCCGGGCTGCCATCTCCGCACCGGTGGGATCGCTCTTCCCCTTCCGATAGCGCACTGACCGGTCAGGTCGGTTGACCTCGACGACGGTATAGCCTCTGCCGCTCAGGAAACGGGAGACCCCGGCGCTGTAGGAACCCCCGTGCCTTCGATCCCGAAACTTGAGAACCTTTCCTAAACTGATACCAAGGTGGGATCTACATTTGTAGGGCGACGAGGGTCGGCATGGGCCTTGCCCAGCAGTCCTTCGGCGCGGGTTTGGAGCACGGTCCGGCAGCGCTGTTTGACCTCTGCTTGCCGGCCAGCCAGTTGGGTAAAGAAATTATTCACCTTCTCCGGCACTGCGGACTTGGCGCCCAGGCACAGGTTGGCGGTCACCTCCTGGCGCACCCAGTTCCAGATCGCCTCATCCGCATTGCAGTCTGGGCTATAGCCCGGCAGGTTCACCAGGCGCAGGCGCAATCCGGTAGTTGCCAGGCAGGCCCGCAGGACATCGCCGCGATGCGCCGGGGAATTATCCCAAATCACCGTCAGCGGTCCCGTGTGCTGCTCCCGCAGTTGCCGCAGGAAAGCGGCGGAGGTTGCAGAGTTGCTGTTGCCCTCCAGTTCCATCCATTCCACCTCGCCGGTTTCCAGGCACACCGCCGAATAATAGCTGGCCTTTTCGCCCCAGCGCGGGCTGGTCGAGTCCACCAGGGCTGGCTCTCCTTTGAGCGCCCATTTGCCTCGCAGGTCAGCATCCGCCCGGAAGTGGGCCTCGTCGACGAAGAAAACCTGGGCTCCCGCCGGCTGCGCCTCGTCCACCAGGGCGGCATACTCCGCCACGCAGGTCTCCCGCTGGGCGGCGTCGGCTTTGAGTAGTCGCTTCCTGGGCCGTTTCAGCACAAATCCCAAGCGGTGCAGGTAATTCAGGCAACTGCTGCGGCTCAGGGAGACCTCGAAACGTTCCTGCACAAATCTGCGCACCACCTTCCAGTTCCAATTGGCCAAGTCGAGGCCAGCCTGTGCTGGAAACTCCTGCACCACTGCCTTCAGTTCGGTCTGCTGCGCTCCGTAGATCGCGGGGGGGAACCACCCGACTGCTCGCAGGCCATCGCCCCCGGACCGCCCTCGCCGAAGACGGCAACCCACCGGCCAATGGTCTGGGCATCCCGTCCCAGCGCCGCGGCCACCGCCACCGCAGTCCCGCCTTGGACCAATAGCCATAGCGCATGCCATCGTTCCCGCTCCCGGGGTGTCGGCGCCCCGTACATTCGCCGCCGCAGATCACCGGCATCCAGTTGCCATCGTTCCAGGAACCTCTGCAGCTCTCTCATACCCAACACCAACACCACTCTGCTTTCCTTCCAGACTATCCCATCTGCTTCCAGTTTTACCTAATCCCCATGTAGGTTTTACCTTGGCTTTAGTTTAGTACTGGTTCAAATCAGCATTGTAAGTTCTGTGGGTTTGGGGTTTCACACTGCTACGCTGACTGCAACAGCGGGTTGCGGGGAGGTGCAGCAGCCATGGCTGGGAAACGATACACGATACAGTTGACCGAGGAAGAACGAGAGCGCCTGAACCGTCTGATCCGGGGCGGGAAAAGCGCGGTGCGCATTGCTACCCGGGCCCGTATCCTGCTCAAGATAGACGAGGGTTGGAATGCTCCCCAGGTGGCGGTGGCCCTGGACGTGGCCGAAGGTACCGTGTACCGGATCAAACGGCGGTACGCCGACGAGGGTTTGGACGGCGTGTTGCAGGACCGGGTGCAAGTCAACCGTTTCCGCAAGTTGGACGACAAGGGGGAGGCCCACCTGATCGCCCTGGCCTGCACTCCGGCGCCGGCAGGCCATGACAGTTGGACCCTGCAGTTGCTGGCCGACCGGATGGTGGAGTTGGGTTTGGTGGAGAGCCTGTCATATGAGGCGGTGCGCCTCAATCTCAAAAAACGTCCTCCAGCCGTGGCGGAAGCAGCAGTGGTGCATTCCCAAGGTAGGGGGTGAATTCGTGGCGGCCCCCGTATCCAGTACGGGGCTGGCTATGGAGGATGTGCTGGATCTGTACGCCGAGCCCTACGATCCCAACTGTCCGGTAGTGTGCTTCGACGAGACCTCCACCCAGTTGCTGGCTGACGTGCGCCCGCCGTTGCCCGCCCAGCCGGAACGACCGCGGCGGCAGGACTATGAGTATCGTCGGGCCGGCACCCGCAATCTCTTTCTGACCTGTGAACCCTTGGCGGGCTGGCGACACGTGGCCGGCACCGAACGACGCACCATGCAGGACTTCGCCCACCAGATGCAGTGGCTGGTTGACGTGGCCTACCCCCACGCCCCAGTGGTCCGCGTGGTCCTCGACAACCCCGTATCGGGTACGGGGCCGGCTCTGAACACGCACCGCATGGCGTCCCTGTACGAGACCTTTCCAGCTGCCGAGGCCCGACGCATCGCCAAACGGCTGGAGTTTCATCACACACCCAAGCACGCCAGTTGGCTGAACATGGCGGAAATCGAGTTCAGCATATTGACCCGAGCCTGTCTGCGGGGACGCCACGGCTACGATGTGACTTTGGCTCGGGCGTCGTCGGTGCTGAACCGCCAGTTGATGGTGGCCTTGGCCGCGTTGCGCTCGGTCTCGTAGGCGGTGATTTGGCGTTGCAGAGCGTCTGCGTCGGGGTTTCTGCCCCTGAGGCAGGCTCGGCTCAACGCGCTGAATTCAATCTCTGCCATGTTGAGCCAACTGGCGTGCTGGGGCGTGTGGTGAAACTCCAGACGTTTCACGATGCGCCGGGCTTCGGCGGCGGGGAAGGTCTCGTAGAGGGAGGCCATGCGGTGCGTGTTCAAATTGCCCAGAACCACGACGCTTACTTGCGCCGGCGCACTATACGCCGTTTGACAATGGGCCTGACAATCCGCATAACGGTTCTTCTCCGACGCACCCGGACGATTCTGATAGCCATAGGGGCCTCCTTTGACAAGTCAAGTCTCGCCGAACCGGGCAACGATTGACCTTAACCGCGGTAACAGTTCAGAGTTGCGGGGAAATGAGTAGTTGACGGCAGGCGGCGAGAGGATTTAGACCCTGGGCGCGCCAGGCGCCGAAGAGAGAGGCCAAGGTCATCTTGCTCTGTGTGCCTTGCTCCGAGCGGGCGCCGCCGCTGATCTTGCGACTGATGACCAGGTGGCGCCGGCTGCGTTCGGCGGCGTTGTTGTCTGAAGGCGCTGCGGGTTCGGCCACGAAGACGAAGAGTTCTTTGCTGTGGCGCTCGATGCGTCGGCACAATTTGGCCTGGGTGGCCGACGGGTCGTGCCGGAAGGGTTGGCAGCGGGCCAGCAGTGGTCGTTCCAGGGCCAGTTGGGCGGTGCGCCGCCGCTTGGCCTGGGGATGAGTGCCGGCTTGGGCCCGGTCGTAAATCCCGTGGACCGCGTCGGCCCACCTGTCCAGTGGCGTATCATCGGGGTAGCGGGTGCGCAGGTCATGGATGTCCCGCAGCAGGTGGGCCCAGCACCGCTGCTTGGGGCCATCATAATGGTGGTAGGCAGCGTAGAAATCGCTGACCAATACTCCGGAGAAAGCATCGCTCAGGGCTTCATCCACCACCGTCTTGCCCCGGCCCCGCCGCAGAAAATACCGCTCGGTGGGGGTGCTGAAAGTCCAGACGCAGCCGTTGGCCCCGCTCTGACGCCAGCCGGTTTCGTCGGCGTGGACCACTGGGCTGGCCCGGACGCGGTCCAGTATGCTGGCTACCGTCGGCTGGGCCTTTTGCGCCGTCTGACGAATGGCCCCGACGCTGGCGCCCTCGCTGACGCGCAGTTGATGTACGGTATCCAGCTACCGCTGGATGGTGCGGAAGGGCATTCGTGCTTCTTCCCGTAGCGTGGCGACCAGGCTGAGCACGTTGACGCCGAGGCGCTGCCGTCCCAAAACCACACCGTCCAGTCCCGCCGGGGGCGTGCAGCGGCGCCGGCGCTCCGGGCAAGTCCGGGCAATGTAGACGTGCTCGGTGACCTGTACCGGAGCCACCGGCAACTCGATGACTTCCCGAGTGCGCTGAGTCCAGCCGCCGGACAGCTGAGTTCCGCAGTCGGGGCACTGTTCCAACGCGTGCTCCACCCGCTGGGTGGGCGTCATGCGCCAGCGGGCAAAGCCGTGGCGTCGTTGCTGGCGGGGTTGCTGCTTCACCGGCGGCTGGCGGCCCGCTGTCGGCTTCAGGCCGGGCATCCGGGGCGGGCCGCCCGGTTTCGCCTGGCCTTCCAGTTCGGCAATCCGCCGCTGCAACCGCTCAATCACCCGCTGCTGTTCCAGAACGGTGGCCTGTAGCTGGGCAATGATGGCGATGAGGACAGCGCGGTCGGCGGCGCTCAGAGCCTGCCCCTGACCCGAACCGGGGTCAATTTCGGTATCCATGCCCTGTATATGACATAACCACTGCCACCCGCGCCAGCGTTCGGCAACCCGCCTTCGGCCAATTCAACCCACCAACTCTGAACAGTTACAAGTCGCTCGCACTCCTACCGCACGTTGGCGGAGGTGTTGAATGATCGAGGGTTCCGCACCAAAGGGAAACCATGGTCCGACCAGGACGCCGAAGGAACCCTCGAAAAGACAGAGGTTGCCAAAGGAGCTCGTTTCACTGGATGGTCAGTTCGTGACCTTTTGAGCAACCGTTTTTTCATCGGCGAGGTTCGCCATCTGGGCGAACATTACCCCGGACGCCATCAGCCCCTCATCAGCGTGGAACTGTTCAACGAAGTGCAGGAGTGCATCAAAGAAAACCGTTCCCGGAAATCGGTTTCGGTCAGCCGCACCAGCCAGAATCCCCATATGCTCACCAAATTGCTGCGCTGCCACCAATGCGGGATAAAGTTGTGGTCGCAAAGACAAGGTCAGGACGGTAAGACCTATTACGTGGTGCCTAAAAAAGGCACATATCGACAATGCGATCATGCCGGCAAATCGTTCGTGGGTCATGTGTTTGAGGACCAGGTCGACCGGATCTTCGACGGGTTCACCCTCCGACCCGATTGGGTTGACTGGATCATTGAAAACTACATCGAAGGAACCGACCGGAATGAAACCCTCGAAAAGCGAGAGGCCCTGTAGAGAAAGATCGATAGGGCCCAGGAACTGTATCTGGAAGGCGACCTGACCAAGGAACGCTACCTGATCATCAAAGAAAACGCCGAAGCTGAACTGACTACGATCTACGTCCCGGAACTGGACGACGCTACAGAAGCGGTCAAGATCTTGACCGACCTGAGAGAACTATGGAAATCGGCTAACCCCGGTCAGCGCAATCGCCTTCTGCTGGCGGTCTTCCACAGCATCTACGTTGATTTGGAAACCCGGGAAGTGGTGGGCTTCCGACCCATGAAGGCGTTCACCGCCCTTTTGCAAGCGATGGACCATCGCGAAGACGTGGAGATTTGGGCCACCCCGTATGGGGAATTTACACGGGATGGTGGAGACGGGGGAGAGTCGAACTCCCCGTCCAGAAACTTCCCTGACCAGATGTGCTACAAGCTTGTTCGGCGCTTTGATCTCGCTGCTACGGACTCCCGCCGACGGGATTCCGCTACAGCCAGCCGATAAAAACTATGGCACTCGACTATCGGTGTCGTCGGTGTTGCATTCCGGAAAAATAGTACGTCCACGTCCCGGTTTCCGGACGGCCCGGTGGCAGACGTAGCCGCCTTAAGCGGCTAGTGCGAATTCACGTTCGCCAGTTACTTGTTTGCCACTGTTTTTAGCGAGGGCAGCAGCAACCTCGGCTTGCAATCCGTCAGAAACCGCCCCTGTCGAACCCGCGCGTCCCCAACTTCTGGAATAACCCCGGGACTTTACGCCCGGTGTTCCTATTAACGATAGCACCAAGCTGCCGAGCCGGCAAGCGTGTGTGCTCGTTGGGATAAGTGCACCGACGCCTGCACAAAGCTTGGACTGGACTGCGCTAGTGCCGAGCCTTATGGTCCACAATGCGTCATTTCGTAGTGACTGGTAAACCGGAAATAGTGGCTACCACGCATCAGATAGGATGACGGAAACTCCGTCCGTTGATCCTCCAAGTCGCCACCGACTTGGAGGATCAACCCAGCCTAATAATCAGGGACTGTGAGACTGCACCGGCTGGTTGCCGGCAATCGTAGACGCCCTGGGACGCGCGAGCATCGTAGTGCAGGAATGCAGCAACCTGTGCGTCTCGATATTTCCCTGGGGAAACCGTTCCACAGTTTGAGTGATGGAACCATTAGTCCCGAAAGTCGTTTTCGTACAGTTCGCGCAACCTGGATAGGTGCTCCGGCGGGATGGGTTCCAGATCCACGCAGCTGGCAATTTCCTCGGCCTCCGCCCGGTTTTTCACGCCCGGTACGGTGGTGTGGATATCCGGGTTCATCAGGCTGAAGACCATGGCGGCTTGCGACAGCGTCCTGATTTTACCTTGCAGCAGGAAGCCCAATTTCCCAGCGCTGGCCAGGTCTTTGCGCATCAGGGCATCATTGGGCCGCGGCGGTCGGTCAAGGGCGTCGGTCAGCGCGCCGGCGGCGTGGGATCGGATTCCAATTACGCCCATATTCAGGCTCCTGGCCTGCGGGATTAGCTGGCCGTTATCGAAAAGGTCGGCCCCTGGCGGCGGCGGGTCCTGGGCCGTCCGGTTGAGCAGGTTGTAATAGGCCAGGACGGTGTCGTACTCATTGCTGGCGATGATGCGCCTCATAGTGGGCACGTGGTGGTCCATAGCCGACAAGCCGATGAAGCGAGTCTTCCCCGCTTGCCGGACGCTCCGGTAAGCATCCAGGACCGGCCCCAGAACATCATCCCCAGACAGTGAGTCGGCAACCTCGCCACGGCCTTCGGTGAACCTGTTGTGCACGTGCAGCACGTCCACTGAGTCCCGCCGCAGGCGGCGGAGACTGATCTCGACCGAGCGTTGCACGGCGCCAGCGACGTCAACCATCTCGTTGGCTCGCAGCCGGACTTTGGTTGCGACGACCACCGGCTCCGAGCGCCCGGCCAGCGCCTTGCCCAAGGCTTCCTCGGCTTTCCCATCCCCGTAAGATGGGGCCACGTCGAAGAAAGTGATACCCAAATCCAGGGCCCGGTGGACGGCGGCGATGGCTTCCCGCTCGTCGGTGGCTCCCCACACCTGGCCGATGCCGCCGCCGCCGAATCCCGCTCTGGATACGGTCAACCCGGTGCGACCGAGTTGTGTATATTCCATCTGCTAGCTATGCTCCCCTTCGGCCAGCTGGAAGTAAACGCCGTGGGAGCTGCCGGTTTCGATGCTGGCGGTCTTGTAGCCGAAGGGGCTGGTGGATGGCGCGTCGCCCCGCATCTCGTTGCCCCTGGTTTGCAGGTCGCTGAAAAGCTGGTCAATGTCGTCGACGCCCCAGGCCACGTGCATGACACCAGGCCCGGTGGCGCGCAGCTGAGCAGCCATCGGAGTGTCGTCCCGCAGCGGCTCGAAGAAGTCGACCAGGGTATCTCCGATCTGGTAGAGGATTGACTTGAATCCCCGTTCGGTGAATTCGTCGGCGCGAATGGGCTTGAGGGAGAAATTGGCTTCCAGGTACGAGGCCATGTCAGCCACGTTTTCCACAACGTATGTTACGTGATGCACTTTGTTCAGCACGATGTTCCTCCACACTGTTAGACTTGGGGTCAGCCTAGTGGTTTTTACGTCAGTATTCAACCCTCGGCAGTATTTCAACCCTCCGGAGGAACTCCAATGAGCGACCACCATACCTTCGAACTGGGGGACATCGACCTGCAGTGCGGCCTGCGGTTGCGCGACGCCCGGCTGGCTTACCAGACCTATGGAGAGCTGAATGCACACCAGGACAACGCAATCGTGTTCCCCACCTTTTTCGGATCCCAGCACCCGGCCAACGAGCCAATGATTGGCCCGGGGATGGCGTTGGATCCGTCAAAATATTTCATCATCATACCCAATATGTTCGGCAACGGGTTTTCATCATCTCCCAGCAACACGCGGTCGCCCTACGACCGGGCGCGGTTCCCCAGAATCACCTACTACGACAACATCAAGTGCCAGCATCGCCTGGTTACCGAGGTGTTCGGCATCAAGCGCATCGCCCTGGTCTGCGGGTTCTCCATGGGGGCACAACAGACCTTCCATTGGGGAGCGATGTTTCCCGACCTGGTGGAGCGGATCGCCCCGTGGTGCGGTTCGGCTCGGACGTCCCGCCACAATTTCGTGTTCCTGGAAGGGGTCAAAGCCGCGCTGTGCGCCGATGACGCCTGGAACAACGGCTGGTACGACACTCCGCCCCGCAAGGGTCTGCGGGCGATGGCGCGGGTCTACGCTGGATGGGCGCCGTCGCAGGCGTTTTATCGGGAGCAGGTGTTCCTCGAATTGGGGTTCTCGTCACTGGAGGACTACCTGATTACGGCCTGGGAGGGGAGATACCTGCAGGTGGACGCCAACGACATCCTGGCCATGGTCGCGACCTGGCAGGCTGGCGACATCAGCGACAACCCATTATACGGCGGCGACTTCGAGAAAGCGCTGGCATCGATAAAGGCGAGGGCGTTCGTCATGCCGTCCGAAACCGACCAGTATTTTCCTCCGGCGGACAACGAAATTGAGGTCGGCCTGATGCCCAACGCCGAGCTGCGCACCATCCCGACTATCTGGGGGCATACGGGCGGCGGACCGGGACGTAATCCGGTCGACACTGCGTTCATCGACGCCCAGTTGAAGGAATTGCTGGCGAGTTGAGCCGGTGGCGACCGAAGTTGGGATCAGCAATGGATGAGCCGGATAACTGGTGGGCGGACTTTTTTTCAGGTCTGTGCCTGGACTTCATCCGCGCGTCGCGGAACGAGGAGCAGACGCGCGCCGAGATGGGATTCATCCAGCGGGCCCTGGGGCTGCCCACGCGCTCCAGGGTGTTGGACGTGCCGTGCGGCGGTGGCCGGCTGTCCCTGGAATTGGCTTCGTTCGGCTACCGGGTCACCGGAATCGACCAGAGCCCTCAGTTGTTGCAATCCGCCGCGCACTCGGCCACCGCGCACGGCCTCACCGTGGAGTGGCAGCAACGGGACATGAGGGACTTGCCCTGGGACGGTGAGTTTGACGGCGCCATCTGCTTTTGGGGCAGCTTCGGATATTTCGATGACGAAGGAAACGCGGAATTCCTGAGATCGATTGGCCGGTGCCTCAAGCCCGGCGCTCGTTTGATATTCGACACGCCATTGATTGAAACGCGTCTCGCCGAAGTGCTGGATGAACCCCGGGTTTGGCAAGAGGTGGAAAATTTGCTGGTACTGGAAGAACGCGGTTTCGACCACGAGACCAGCCGGGTCGAGTCGTCCTGGACGTTCATCCGCGACGGGGAAAGGGAGCGCCGGGAGTTGTCGATGCGGCTCTATACCTACCGGGAGCTGATGTCTCTGCTGGAGCGGGCGGGTTTTGGAGACCACCAAGCCTACGGGAGTTTGGAAATGGAACCGTTTGAACCGGGGGACCGATGGCTCTACCTGGTTACGACCAAGACGGGGCCAGCTGCGCCGCGGCAATCGTAGGGTGATCGTAGGGCGGCGGCGCGCGACTACAGTCCGCGACTTCACGCCTGGGTTGGGGTGGAGTTGTTCCGGTTTCGCAAGGGAATCACCAGCACGACTACGGCGGTAATGAGGGTCAGGATACCCGCATAGTAAAACACGGCGCCGTAGCCACCCCAATTTTCGATGATGGCAGAGGCCAGGAAGGGTGAGCCAATGCCAATCACGCCGTTGATTCCGAAGAGCAGGCCGATAGCGGTGGCCTCAGTGCCCGCACCCACGTAATCCAGCACTGATGCCTGAATAATCTGGTGCAGCGCGAAGCTGAAGAGACCCAGCCCGGCCAATACGGGCGCCAGCAGCAGGCTATCACCCACGCTAACCACCGTCATGGAAAGCAGACCGGCAATCAGGAACCCGGGCACCAGCACCGCTTTCCGTCCCCATTTGTCGGACAACCAACCCAAAACCGGCGCCGAAATTATCCCCATGCCGGTCAGCAGAGCGTAATACACGCCAGCTTCCAGGGTGGTCATTCCGAGCGTTTCCCGCAGGTAGAAAGGAGTCCAGTTGAACAGGGCGTTCAGTCCGATTCCCCGCAGCAACGCCGCCGAGATCAAGGCCATTACGATGGGGTTCTTCAATAGCTTCAGCGCGTTGACGAACTGCGCCGAAAGGCTGATGTCCGGCCCAGCAGCGTTTTCCCGGCCCAGGCCACGCAGCGACCACCATACGAACACCGCCATCAGCAGAGCCAGCCCGGCGTAGATAAAGAACACGTGCCGCCAGATGAGGAACCCAGTTCCCAACAGTAAGCCGGCCAATATCGGCCCGCTGACGTTGCCGATGTTGGAACCAAATCCGTGTATGGAAATGGCGAATCCCCGACGTTCCGGGAATCGTTGGGAAATTGCCGCCGTCGAAGGCAGATGCCATAATGACCCCGGAATCGACAGGAACAGCACCACTACCACGAGCAGTGCGAAGGTTGGCGAACTGCCAATAGCGGCGAAGGTGATGGCGTGGACCAGCATACACGCCGTCAGGATGAGGCCCCAGTAGGATTTCAGGTGGTCGATGACCGGGCCGCCGCCCAGGCTGGTGGCGCTGGAACCGCCCTGTCTGACTGCGAAAAGGACGGCGGTGCGGAAGTTGCCCAGGCCCATGGCCGCCGCAATCTCGGTAATCAGCAGCGGGAACCCCTGGTCGAACATATGCGACAGACCATGCCCCACGGACAGGCTGCTCAGGATGAATACCCGATTATGCTTCATGCCCGCGGCTTCGGGCACGGCCGGCGTTGCTGCTTGCAATGGGCCTCCTAATAGCGAATGGGCCCCTGATAGCGATGAAAAGCGGTGCGCCGATTGTAACGGGGTGGCCGGGTGCGGGCAAGGGCGTGCCGGCATCCGGCAGCGATGCACCGTGGCATACTCAGGTTCAGTCGAGGCGCACCGGCAGCCCAAGCTCGATTGATTCATACGCCTTGAGTACCAGCGCGAGATCGGCAACCCCTTGCCGACCAGTCATCGCCGGCTCCCTGGCCTCCGCAATACTCTGCCGGAACTCTCGGACCATAGGGACCAGTCCGCTGGTGTCGTGCTCCAGATCCACCACCGTTTCCGAGTTGCCATCGCGTATTTTCAACCACGGCTGTCCCATTTCAAAATACAGGCTGCCCGTCGTGCCTGAAATGGAGACCCACGAATGGGGTGTCGAAGGGGCGATGCTCCAGGAGTGATTAATGAGGCCCATCACGCCAGCGTCGTTTCGCGTCATCACCACAATCCCGTCCTCCGCTTCGAGTCCCGGTTGTCCGGGCAGGACTCTTTGGGCGTACACCTGGTTGGGTTGTCCCAACAGGTACGCCAGTGCGCTAACCTTGTGTATCCCGCCGTCGATGAGCACGCCTCCCCCACTCAGGGCGGTCCGATTGCGCCACCCCGCAGGCTGAAAAGGGTACTGTTCCTGCAACTGGATCAACCTGAGTTGCCCCAGACGGCCCTGATCCACCAATTTCCTGGCTTCCCGCACGGCGGGCAGGAAACGATAATTCTCCGCCACCATCAGGTTCACGCCAGCTGACTCGGCCTGCTGGACAATCGCTGCGGCGTCTGCCAGGGTTCCGGCGATGGGCTTTTCGACCAGGGTATGCTTGCCCCAACTGGCCGCAAGAGCTACGTGCTCCAGATGCAGGTGATGCGGTGTGCAAATGTACAACGCCTCGACCCGAGGATCGGCAGCAGCAGCGGCATAGGAGCCAAAAGCGTCCAATCCGTTGAAACGGCGCGCGTAGTCGCTGGCTTTGGCCAAATCGCGGCTGGCGAAGTACAGGTCGATCTCGTCGCGCATACCGGAGATAGACTCTGCGAAAACCTGTGCAAAGGAGCCACAACCAACCACGCATAACCCGAAACTCATATAGTTAGCGCCTCGTTGCCGTGCAGGTCATCCGCCCGCCATCCCGCCATCTTTGAGAACAGTGGGCGGATTTTAGTGCCGTGGCATCCATCCGAAGCCAGATAATCAAGACCGGGTGATACCTCACGCGTACCCGCTCTAACCTGTCATTGCGAGGAGCGCCCGCTCATCCCGACCTTGTCGAGGGACGTGGCAATCTCGATGCGGTTGAACGCGCGTCGACGAACCGCCGTTGCTGCGGCGACGGGATTGCCACGCTGCGCTCGCAATGACAAGTGGGTACGCTTGAGCGAGTGATACGGAACTAACCGGCCGCGACCCACTCGACGACACGTTCCCCAATCATAAGAGCCGTGGGATGGAGACCGCCCGACCGGGGAATGCGCGGCACTATCGAGGAATCCGCCACCCACAACCCCTGAACTCCCTTGACCCGGCCGTGTTGGTCAACTACCGCCGTCGGGTCTGAATCGGGGCCCATCTTGCAGGTGCCCGACACGTGCCGGGCGGTGCCCACGGTTTGGCGTATCCAGAGGTCCATGGCAGCGTCGTCGGCCAGCATTTCATCCGTTGGGCTGATTCGGAAATCCACCACGTCTTTGAACTCGTCGGATTCCAGAATGCTGACCCCGAAGCGCAGGCCCTCCCTCACCCGCCGAATGTCATCCGGATGTTGCAGATAACAGTAGTTGAAAGACGGCTGTACTGCGGGATCGGCAGATGCCAACCTGACGTACCCTGAGCCTTCGGGCAGCCCTAGCGTACACGATATACGGGCCGCCTGCTCCGGGGGAACATCGCCGGTCCGGTACCTGGTGCGGACGCCGGGCACCCGTTCCTCTCTTTCATCAACTACGGTGCTGCTCCTGAGCACCATGTCATTGGCCTCACTCCACCCCTGGGAGGTGTAATGCAGGCTGAAGTGGGGGGCGTCGGGTTCCGTGGTCAGCGTGGCCCCATCTTTGACCTTATAGGTTACATGGGCGCTGAGGTGGTTCCACAGGCTCTGTCCCACTCCGGGGAGTTCCTGAATCAGGGGTATCCCAAATTGATCGAGCTGGTCTTTGGGGCCTATGCCCGACAGCATGAGCAGCTGGGGCGACCTGAGGGCGCCGGAGCACAGGACAACCCGGTCGGCCTGGACAGTGAAAACTTCGCCGCCGCTTTGGGCTTCGACACCGACGGCCTTTCGACCCTCAAACAATATCTTCTGGACGTATACACTACCCCGCACCGTAAGGTTGAGGCGGTGGCGCATGGGGTTGAGATGCGTGAGAGCGGCGCTCATCCTGATCCCGCCCAGGTTGTTGGTGGGCGACACGCCAACTCCGGAGGGGTTCGCGCCGTTGGTATCCTCGACGGTGCTGAACCCCGCCTGCAGGCAGGCGGCATGGAAAGCCTGCTGGATGTCGGGCACGGCTCCTGCCTGACGGCGCCGCACGGGCATCGGCCCGTCTGTGCCGTGGAAATCATCCTGGATGTCGAGGTCATTCTCCATCTTCCGGTAGAAGGGGAGCACCTTGTCATAAGACCATTCGTCGTTGCCGAGCGCAGCCCACGCGTCAAAGTCTTCGGGTAATCCCCGCTGCATCGCCTGGCCATTGATGGACGATCCACCCCCGATCACCTTGCCCTGGGCCACGTGGATCTCCCCCTGCTCCTCGGTGGTGGTTCCCCGCAGGGCCCAGTTGTGTTCCGAGTCCGGGGATTCCGCGTACCTGGTGCCGCCGAACTTTATCTCATCGGGCAGGGTTGCGGGATCTGGATAATCCGCACCGGCTTCCAGCAGCAGCACGGACGTATTTGCATCCTCAGCCAACCTGCTGGCCAGCACGGAACCAGCCGCTCCCCCGCCAACTACAATGACGTCGTATTTCATGGACCCTCCTATAAACGATCAGTTGCGAAATCAAAATGGTTGCCATGAGGAATTATAACCAAAAATTCGCTACAGGCCATAAAGGGCCGAGATTCGCACAGTATGGCCGACCTCCGGTGCGTCTCTCAGCTCAGGAATTTCCGATCGCCCGACCAAAATGCCCCCGCTCGTCGTGAGCCGTAGACTCGTGCTGAGCCGTAGAAAGGTTGGTTGGCGGATTTCACATAACATAAACGCGTTGGATTGCATGGACCCACCAAATGGAACCACCAAATGGAACCACCAGATGGAAGTGACAATGACGTATACCAATGACAACGAGGCCGAAAGGCGCGACGTTTGGCCGAATTATCTTTCGGGGCGCCCGAATTGGAGGCGGCGTTGCGGCAGAATGGGAAGGAGTACCGGGTTATCACCTATGCCGTACCAGGTGTTGGACAATGGTACAATCGGGCCCGTGGGGCCTGGCGTTGCCAGATTCCAAAACACCGAACCAACAAAGCGCAACAGGATCAAATAGTCGAGGAAAATTATGGCAAGGATACCGGTAGTTACCCGAGACATGGTGCCCGATGAATTCCGCGGTGCATTCGACGAGTTGACCAGGGACACGGGAGGGTCAATAACCGGCGGGCCCGGTTCCATCACCATCAATAGCCCGGAGATGTCGCGGCGACGCAGCCATCTGACGGCCTACTTGCGATTCGAAAGCACGTTCCCGAAGCGAATACAGGAACTGGCGATTTTGGCGACGGCCCGCGCCATGGATTGCCCTTACATCTGGAACGCCCACGCTCCGGCGGCACGTGGGGAAGGCGTCAGCGACGCCCTGGTAGACGCGCTCCGCGACCGACAACCCCTGCCGCCCATGGCCGCCGACGAAAGCGCAATCGTTAACTTCTGCACCGAGTTCTACCAGAACCACCGGGTATCCGCTTCCACTTTCCAGATTGCCCAGGAACAGTTCGGCGTCCAGCATCTGGTCGAGATCACCGCGCTTATGGGAAACTACGCCCAAACCGCATTCTTCCTTAACGCCTTTGAGGTGCAGCTGCCCGACGAACGCACCGAGCCGGTGCTGCCGGTGGGATAGAAATACCCCATTCTCGGAATTAGGTCTAAAATCCGGGTCAGGAAACAAAGCTAGGTTCGCGCCAGCAGCGCCGGTACAAACACCTGCATCACGATGTTGAGTTTCTATCGAGGAGGTAGTCCGATGGCAGTACCAGATCTGGTAAGTGTGGAAGATGCACAGCAGTATTACGACACTACCGACCGAATCCGGCTGAAGCCGGGCTGGATGCAGGGGGAAGGGCAACCGCTGCCGGTCATGGAACCCTACCTCTGGCGTTGGGCTGAAGTGGAGCCATTGGTCCTGAGGAGCGGCGATCTCGTTACTCCGGACCGCGACGTGGAACGGCGCACCCTGCGTCTGGCGACGCCGGGCCTGGATCGGGGAACCACTCACACCATCACCGCGGCGTTGCAACTCCTGCTGCCCGGCGAATGCGCCCCGGCCCACCGACACACCCCCACGGCCATCCGGTGGGTGCTGAAGGGGACGGGGGCGTACACCACCGTCGAAGGCGACAAGTGCTACATGGAGCCGGGCGACTTGGTGCTAACGCCGTCCTGGACCTGGCACGACCACAACAACGAAGGTTCCGATCCGATGATCTGGCTGGATGGCCTGGATGTCCCGCTGGTTCGTTACCTGCGCGCCAACTTTTACGAAGCTTATCCCGAAGATCAGCAGCCCATCGTCGGCGTCGCCGAGTCGGAAAGAAAGTTCGCCTCCGGGGCGCTCCGTCCCGCCTGGGAGGATACCAACCTGCCCTATTCTCCACTGTGGCACTACAAGTGGGACAAGACCTACGAGGCGCTCCAGAATCTGGCACAGGTTGACGCCAGCCCCTTCGACGACGTGGCCATGGAGTTTAGCGATCCGGCCACCGGCGGCCCGGTGCTGCGCACCATGACCTGCTGGGCCCAGCTGATTCGACCTGGCATCAACACCCGCGCCCATCGCCAGACCAGTTGCGCCGTCTACCAGGTGTACAAAGGTGAAGGCTACAGTGTCATCGACGGCCAGCGGTTCGACTGGAGCGAGGGGGACTTCTTCGTGGTGCCACCCTGGGCCTGGCACGAACACGCCAACGATTCCACCGAAGAGGCCATCCTGTTCTCCATCCAGGACATTCCGGTGCTGACGGACATGGCCCTGTACCGTGAGGAACCTTACGAAGAAAACGCCGGCCACCAACCGATAACCGGCCGATTCACGAGTTAGGTCCCCGCGGGCGAAGTAGATCGCGTCGAATACAACCGGGGAGCCGGGCAATCGCCCGGCTCCCCGGTTGTATTCCGGCAATTGGCGGTGCTAATGCCGGCGCGGTCTGGTCGTCTGACCTAGCGTCGCATCGTTGTTCCGATTCTGGAATCGGTTTCAGTCCCCGGGAGGTTCCCGGTTTATGGACGCCAAACCTCATTACCAGCACGATTCGCTGGAGTTTTACCGGACTCACGCCGCCCGGTACGCGGAGTTGTCGCAGGGATTCTGGGATAACGGCTACACCAATTGCTCCCATTCTGACTTCCAGGGCGACCGCGACCTGTACCGGCGGCTGACGCAACTCGTCCCATCGGGAAGAGGTCTGGACGCGGGTTGCGGCGCCGGGGCGCGCGACGTATTCCTGTTGTCTCAACTTGGGTACGATATGATCGGCCTGGATGCGGTCGACGAAAACATCCAGGTGGCGAAGCTGGTCCACCCGGAGATCGCCGACCGGTTGCGCACGGCGGATCTATCCGAACCGCTACCTTTCGAGGATGCCCGTTTCGATTTAGTGCTCTGCAATGCGGTCATCCAGCACATCCCTGCCGATGTGGTATTCGGGCTGGTGCTCGGTGAATTCGCGAGAGTGCTGCGGCCGGACGGTGTATTGCAGCTTATGTTCAAACCTGGCCAAGGCGTGGAGACGGTGGTTGACCCGGGCTACGGGGCTGAAGGAGTTTCCCGTAGCTTTCAGCTGTATGGAGAGCGGGAACTGCTCGATGCCCTGGGCAGATATGGTCTCCACATAGTTGAAGCCAGTGAGAACGGTGAACTGGGCGGCCTGCTGTACTTCGACGACAACAAGCCCATGCGCCACTGCGTGTTGTGGGCCCGGAAGTCCTGAGCAACCAGGTTGATCCGCTAGTGCCCCAGGATTAGGCCCCAGGAGACGTAGCCAGCCGCCGGCCTGATGCCCTCCCCAGGCCGAACCAGAACGTGACCAGCAGGCAAAGCCCGGCGGCGATGCTGATGGAAGTGGGCCAACCGACCCAACCGGCGGCGGCGGCCAACGGCAGCGCCCCCAAGTGATGGAAGCCGGGCGTGAAGTGGAGCACCCCCATCACCCGGCCCCGCACCTCAGCAGGAGCAGCTAACTGGAGGATGGTGGTGGCCAGCGGCCAAACGGTGCCCAGGCTCGCGACGCCCAGCACCACGAACAATGCCCACGAAACCCAGAAACTGGACGACCACGCGAATAACGTCAGGATGACGCAGAACAGCGCCAGGCAGGCCAGCAGCCACCGGTACAGCCAGCGACGACCCATGAACGTGATGCTGACGTTGCCCACCAGCGAACCGACTCCGGACGCCAATAACAGCAACCCGGCCTCATAAGCGCCGCTGTCCAGTTGGTCTTGGGCGAAGGCGGGGATGGCCGCCAGATGACTCATCCCGAACCCGCCCCACGAACAGGCCAGCACAATGACCGTCAGCAGCACCGGCGAACGCCGGATTTGAACCAGGCCATCGACGAAGTTCCGCAGTATGGGTTGGGAGTCTGTCCTTGAAATTCGGGGCGAGGTCTGGATTCTGGAAACGGCGACCACGCTCACCGCGTAACACGATGCATTGATCACGAGGGCGGCGCTGATACTCCAATGATCGATAACCAACCCAACCAGCGGCGGGCCGATTATCCTCCCGATGTGGACCGCAGCGTTGAAGTGGGCCACCGCATCCAGCAGCGTGCGTTGGTCCACCAGGTCCGCGACCATCGCCACGCGCGCCGGTTGATTCAACGCCTGCAACGAACCCAGCAAAATAGCCGCCAAATAGATGTGCCAAACCGCGATCGCTCCCGTCAACGAAAGCACGGCGAGCACCGCGATTACAGCTCCTACTATGAACTGAATCGCTATCAACAGCCGCTTGCGGTCGATGCTGTCGGCAATCATCCCTCCCACCATCAGCAGGCCCACGTTGGGGACTCCATACAGGAAGAGGACCAATCCGAACTGGGTTTTGGAGCCGGTGACCTCCAGCACCAACCAGCCCAGGACGAGGAACTGCATCCCGGCGGCGAAGGCTTGTGTTGCGGAGCTGGTCCAGTACCATCGGAAGTTTGAGGCCCGCCAGGGACCCAAAATCCGCCGGACGTAGGACGTAGCACCCCCGCCGTCAGGGCGGGCTGCTACCAAAACGAGGCTCCGAGGGCGGTTTTCTTCGACGGTGCAGGGCTGGCCGGGCGCCGGGCTCGCAACGGAGTTGTAATTGGGGGGATGAAACTAATCACGTACAGATTGTAAGCGATTCCGGTACGGGATGGGAGCATTAATGGTGCGGATAGGCGCCCTGGTGGTAACATCGGGCTATCCTATTTACGGAGGCGTTTATCATGGATATCGGAGTAACTGCCAGGGCTTCCAGCGATTCGGTTGACCCGGCAGAACTGGCGAAACGAGCCGAAGAACTCGGGTTTGAGTCGTTCTGGCTGCCGGAGCACCCCATTGTGCCCGTCCACACCAATTCCAGGTACGGCGGCACGCCGGACGGTTCTATACCCCCGTCCATGTCCGACATCGGCGACCCGCTGATCGCCCTGGCACGGGCGTCGGGGGCCACGAGCACCATCAAACTGGGTACCAGCATCAGCCTGGTTCCCGAACACAACCCGATCATGCAGGCCAAACAGATTGCCACGTTGGACAAATTCTCCGGCGGCCGGTTCCTGTTTGGCATCGGCGCGGGTTGGCTACAGGAAGAAACCGAAATAATGGGCGGCGATTTCCAACATCGTTGGGGACAGACTAGGGAAGCGATTCTGGCGATGAAAGAACTCTGGACCAAGGATGAAGCCGAGTTTCACGGGCGCTATTTCGACTTTCCGCTGGTGAAGTGCTCGCCCAAACCGGTCCAGAAGCCCCACCCACCGGTTTTGTTGGGTGGCTATGCTGCCAACGTGTTCAAACGCGTGGTGGCCTGGGGCGATGGCTGGATGCCGGTGCGCGTGACGGAAGAGCAAGTCAGGGCGGGTCGAGCCACCATGGATGAGTTGGCCGAAGCCGCCGGCAGAGACCCGAGTACCATCCAGCTAATCGTCTCCAACGTTACGCCCGACCGGGAAGTCATCGCCGGATACGAATCGGCCGGGGCCAACCGCGTGACCGTGGCGCTGCCGCCCGAGGCCGGTTCCGAAGGCATCGCAGAGCTGGAGCGTCTGGCGGACCAGGTGTTCGGCTAGTGTCCCAAAGCGGAGAACAAACGCCGCACGTGGACATTGCTGCCTGGTGGCTGTTACGCGGCAAGAACGATGGCGACCACTGGGCGGTGAACGAATCTGACACGGGTGAGTTGATTGTCTGGGCCGATATTTCCGATTTCGAGCACTACATGGGGCAACTGCCGTTCCCCTACCACAATGCGGCGGCGGTTCAACTGTACGAAACCGCCCGGTCGGACGCCTCGGCCCACGGCATCACTTTCAGCCACCAGCATTACGTGGGCGGATTCCTGGAAGCCGTTTACGACGTGTGCCGGACTCGCCTGGGATTGGACCGCTGACCGTGCGGCGGCCCTCTGCCCACGCTCTTATACCAAAGTGCTGCCGGGTGGAGCCGGAGGTCGTTCCAGCAACTCCAGCCAGTTGCCGTCGGGGTCTTGCATATAGCAACCCTTGCTGGCCGCCGGGTACACCGGGTTGGGTCGGATCGCCGGCGGGCTGACAAACCTGACGCCCTGGCCGGATAGCTCCCGGTAAAAGGCGTCCAGGTCGTCCACGATCACGCCCAGGTGAGCTGCCCCAACCTGGTTTCGCTGGGGGAGGTCGATGGCATCGCCTGGTGGGTTGAGGTATTGGATCAGCTCCACCGAGTGGCGCAGATCCCCCACGCCGAGATAAACGATGTGCAGCCTGGCATCCGGGTAACCCGCCAACTCGGAGATGAACTCGCCCTCCAAAATCTGGTCCCGTTCCTCACGTAGACCCAGCAGGTCCCGATAGAAGGCCAGGGAACGCTGCATATCGCTCACTACGAATCCGGTGTGGTTCATCCACTCAACTTCCATTGACATCAACCTCCCTGGGCGTCCCCCTGTTAGCGTCCCTCTTTTATGAGATCTGAAACCCTTTCCCCGATCATAATGGTGGTAGCGTTGGTGTTGGCGCGGATGCAATCCGGCATAATCGAGGCATCGGCCACCCTGAGCCCTTGTACGCCCTTCACCTTCAGGCGCTGGTCGACCACGGCCATCGGATCAGAGTCTGGGCCCATCTTGCAGGTGCCGGAAATATGGTGGGAAGTTCCTGAATTGTGACGGAGCCAGTCATTAAGCAATTCGTCCGACCGCAACTCTTCGTCGCTGGGCATCACCCGTTCCAACAGCAGGTTAGAGAAGTGCGGTCCCTCGGCGATCCGAACACCGAGGCGTATCGCCTCCCTCATGCGCCTCAGATCCTCTGCTTCCTCGTAGTAGTTGTAGTTCAGAAGAGGCTGGACGTGGGGATCGGTAGATTGCAGTGTCAGCTCGCCCTTGCCCAGGGCCAACTGCAAACTGGCGCCAATGCCAATGTAGTTGAGATCATCGTCAATGACCACGTGCGCCGGACGGTGCTCGCTGGTCAACAGCGTCGGGCTGAGCTGCATATCGTTGCGCAGGTTCGACCCCTCCACGGTATAACGGAGGCCGACCTGGATAACCGGCGCCTGGACGTCGGGCCGCTCGCCAACGGCGCGGTAGAGGGCGCCGGCGGCCGGGTGGTCGCGCAGGTTTTGGCCCACGCCGGGCAGGTCGTGTACCACCGGGATGCCCAGACTCCGCAGGTGCTCCGCCGGCCCAACGCCGGAGAGCATAAGCAGCTGGGGCGAGGCGACGGCCCCGCTGCTCACGATGATTTCGTCGGCTTCCACGGTGAAGATTTCCCCACCGCTTTCGGCTTCGATTCCCACGGCCTGCTGCCCCTCGAACAGGATGCGCCGGGCGGTTACGCTGCCCCTGACAGTGAGGTTCAGACGGTGGCGGGCGATGTCGAGGTAGTTGATCGCCATGCTCATCCGGACGCCGTCGATGGTGTTGCGGGCCCGGGGTGATACTCCGGTTGACTCTGGATGATTCTGGTCCTCGTCAATGGGAAAGCCCTCGTCGACACAGGCTTGCTCGAAAGCTGTGGCGTGGGGCAGCCACTCGCTGCGCGGCGCGCGGCGTACCGGAACCGGCCCGTCGGAACCGTGGAAATCGTCCCCGCCGAAGTCCAAATCCGTCTCCAGCTTGTTGAAGTAGGGCAATACTCTGGTAAACGACCACTCGTCGTTGCCCCACTCCGCCCAGCGGTCGTAATCCTCTGGGATGCCCCGAAACAGCACCTGCCCGTTCACCGCGCTGGAGCCGCCGGTGGCTTTGCCGCGGGGGATAACCAGTTCATCCATCTCCGGCGTGATCTGTGCGGTATAGCCCCAGTTGTGCGGCCCGTAGGCGGACAGCCAAACGTTGTTGCCCAGTTTCAGGTCGTCGGGCAATTGCTCAAACTCCGGGTAATCCGGACCAGCCTCCAGGAGCAGCACAGAACGCTGCGGGTCTTCGGAGAGTCGGCTGGCGATGGTACAACCGGCGGAACCACCGCCAACTACTATTACGTCGTATTTCATTGTGAACCTCCGTACTGTTCTCGAATCTGACTACAAATCGGCGAATGTCGTGCCATTCAGCCTCCAGGATGAGATCAACCTGATGAGATAACCTGATGAGATAACCTGAGGTGGCGGCGCTTACGTCAACGCTCATTCTGACGAAGCAGAACTGCGGGCAAGAGTTTGTGTGGGTTAATTTCGATCAGCTTCACGCGTTGCAGGATACATGACAATTCCATCGCGTATGCAAATAGTAGGCTGTAATGATAATTTCTATTCCGTATGTTGACATCGCCAAAAGTGCGCCATAGACTGCCCGGTGCGTTGATCGGTTGGACTGTTCCGTTAGGTAGTATTGCACGAACGTCCAACATAATATCTCGAATCTGGTATATTTGCATCGGCTTGGGTTTCGCCGTGGCCGACACTAACTATGCACAAGCGGGCACGATCCTCAGAGGTACGTACTATGAGTCAGCGTAGATATCGCATCGGTAGTCTGGTCGCCGGGTTATCCGGATTGCTGATCCTGGCGTCGATTGTGGGGTGTGGTAGCTCAAGCCAACCGGAAAATCCGGCAGCGACCGCAGTCGCAGCGCCGGAGCAGCCGGCCGCGCCAGCCACGGGCGTACCCGTTCAGCCAGCGTCCGTAGAATCTACGCCGGCTGCAATGCCGCAGCCCACCGACGCCGGCGAGTCCATGATGTCCGCCGAACCTACTGGAACCTTGAACACGGGCCTCAAGGAAATGGGGCCATTTTTCCTGCACCCCAGCAATTTGGGCAACCCGCAAATCTTCGTCCACGGCACCGCTCCCATCGGCGAGGGGTTGTTGCAGGAGTACAAGGGGAACGATGTGCGGGGCTTGCTGGCCGAGTCGTGGGAGATTTCCGACGACTTCCTGACCTGGACTTTCAAGTTGAACAAGGGCGTTCAATTTCACAAGGGCTACGGTGAGATGACGGCCGAGGACGTGGTGTGGTCGATGCGCCAGTGGGGATTGAGCAAGCATCCGCGGGCCGGCCAGCTGGAAACGTTCTGGGCGCCGCGCGAAGGTTCGCAGATAATCGACGACTACACCGTGCAAGTGCATACGGGCAAGCCGTTAGTTCACGTGATTGCCCAACGCTGGCACATGACGCCGGGTGGCGCTTCCACCTTCATCGCCAGCAAGAAGCAAACCGACGAGCTGGGCGTTGCCGAAGCCAGTACGCAGATAGCCGCCACCGGCCCGTGGGAAATCGTGGACCACCGCACCGGCGAGTTCTGGAAGATGGCTGCCGTACGCGACCATTGGCGGCACACTCCTGAGTTTGCCGAGTTCGTCATGTGGGAAATTCCCGAGGAGTCCTCCAGGCTCGCCGGATTCCAGACCGGTCAGCTGGACACCTTCCTGATGGGCTACGACTCCATCCCGGCAGTGCTTAAGGTAGAGGGCGCACAACTCATGACGGTGCCCAACGCCATCGTGCAGAGCCTCAGGATCTATGGAAACTGGTATCCCATCGAAGGTGTGGAAGCCAGACCCGGCTACGATGGAGACCTGCCCTGGATATCTCCTACGGATGACATCACGTCCCCGGAGTGGGATCGGGCGCGCAAGGTCCGCTTGGCCTTGATCACCGCCGTTGACCGGGAGGCGTTGGTGGACGAAATATTGTCCGGCAACGGGAATACCAACACGCCCATCCACTCGTTCAGTGGCTTTGAGCATTATCTGGATGGGCGAGATTGGGAGTTTGACCCGGACCGGGCACGGCAGTTGCTGGAGGAAGCCGGCTACCCGGACGGATTCAGCATCACGCTGACACCGGCCATCCGCGGCGCCCCACAGGAAGTGGAAAGTTGCGAGGCCATAGCGCAGATGTGGAACGACATTGGGATTGACGTGGACTTCCGGCGGGTTCCCTACGGCACGCTTCGCCCCTCCTTGGTGGGACGGACCTACCAGGGGGCAACCTGCCACGCTGGCGGTCCCCTGCCAACGCCGGCCAACGGTTTCGGTAGTTACCTGAGCGAAAATCCGTTCAACCGCGGGCTGGAACACGCCTGGTCTGATAATGAGATGCGGCTCGCAATGCAGGAAGTTGACCCGGTCCAGCGTGAAGCCATGGAACGCGAGCTCGGACAGTTCCTGTTCGATAACGCTCTCACCGACCTCACCTATTACAACATCGACGCCGTGTGGCCCGTCGGTCCCCAGATCGAACCCTGGACCGAGCATGTCCGCAGAAGCGACACTCGTCAAATCAACGGTTACGAGTTCATACGCCACCGGCAAAATTAGGAAATGAAATTCACATTTTGGTCTAAGGAGTTCGAAGTTTTTATGCGTCATCTACCAAGAAACCCGAGAATTCTCACCCTCTTTGCGGCGCCGTTGCTGCTGGCCCTTTTGGTGGCCTGCGGCGGCGCGGCGCAAACGGAAGAACCGGCCACCGGACAACCGGCGGCGGAACAGCCGGCAGCAACGGCAATCGCGGTCGCCACTCCGGTTTCCGCAGCCCCAGCCGATACCACGACAACAACTATGATGGAGGCGCCGACTGGTACCCTGACCGTCGGACAAAAGGAACTTGGACCTTTTATGGGTCATCCCGCCTTGACCGGCAACCCGCAAATTTTCGTTCTGCAAACCGCTCCAATTGGTGAATCATTATTGACGGTTTCCAGCGATCTGAAACCGGTAGCCATGCTGGCCAAGAGCTGGTCGGTGTCGGAGGACGGTTCAACCTGGACTTTCAATTTGAATGAGGGTGTGCAGTTGCACAAGGGTTACGGCGAAATGACCGCCGAGGATGTCATCTGGAGTATGCGACAGTTCGGAGCACAGGGCTCCAAACATCCAAGAGCTTCCAACATCCGTGGGATTTGGGAGAACGCAGACGGGCACGCCACAGCAATTGATAATTACACGGTAGAGGTCAATTCCGGAGAACCCTGGTCAGAGGTTCCCATCAACGAGATATTGACCAGCCCGGGCGGTGGTGGAACCTGGATCATCAGCAAGAAGCAGACTGATGAACTTGGCGCCGAAGAAGCCAATGGCCAAATCGCAGCGACCGGCTCCTGGGATTTGGTGGAGTCCCGAACCGGTGAGTTCTGGAGAATGGAAGCCGTGCAGGACCACTGGCGCAAGACCCCGCACTTCGCCGAGATGATTTTCCGGGAAATCCCGGAAGAATCGTCCCGCATCGCCGGATTCCAAACCGGTAACTTGGACACCACCGTGATTGCTTTTGACTCCTTGTCCCTGATTCGGGAAGTTGAAGGCGCGGAGGTCATGCAACTGCCCGGTGGCGGCGAGGCAGCTCTAACTTTCTATGGTCAGTACTACGTGGGTATCGGAACTGAAGACCAACAGCCCGGATACGATCCTGACCTGCCTTGGGTGTCTGCCGATCCGGACCTTACCTCCGACGAATGGGTGCGGGCGTCCAAAGTACGCAACGCTTTGTCCATCGCTATTGACCGGGAGGGTATTGTGGAGACACTGCTGCAGGGCTATGGCAGTCCCGCAGTGCTCTGGGACTTCGGTCAATACGAAGAGACCTGGCTGTCTCCGGAAATGCGCTGGGAGTACAACCCGGAACGGGCCAAAGAGCTTTTGGCGGAGGCCGGTTATCCTGACGGATTCAACATTACGCTAACCCCGTCGTTGCGCGGCGCGCCGGTGGAAGTGGAAGCCTGTGAAGCCATAGCCACAATGTGGGCCGATATTGGCATCGACGTGAAGTTCCAGCGCCTTCCTTATACCACCTTGCGTCCCAGCCTGATTGCCCGCAAATACCAGGGTTCCACCTGCCACGCCGGTGGCATCCGGCTGGAGCCGGGACAAGGCTTCTCCGGTATGTTGTCCAAACTGCATCACCAGGCGGTCTGGAATCGTGGCGTGGAACATCCCTGGCTGGACGACAAGGTTTCCCAGCACATGGCTGAAATAGACACGGAAAAACGTCGAGAGTTGGGCATTGAAATCGCCGAGTTCATGTTCGACAATGCGCTTACTGGTGTCGGACTCTACAACTTTGACGTGATTTGGCCGGTGGGTCCCAATATTCAGCCCTGGACAGAAGGCGTGCGGTACCGTGACTTGCGGAATATCAACGGTTACGAATTCATCAAGCCTCGGTAACGGGTCAGTCGATCAAAAATGAGGTGGGTAGGAAATACAACCACAGGGTGGCGCAAGTCTGCAATTTCAGTCCTTGCGCGCACCCTGCTGGGTCTTCCATTGGCGGCGGTGCTTGGCATCGTCGGCATGGCGATAGCGTCGGCGATGTCCGTATTCTTCGGCGTCTCCGCTCTGCCCACCTTGCTCCTGCTGCTCACTATCGGCGCCGGCATCGGCGCCGGCATCGGCGGAGGGGCGATGTTGATCAGGGTTGACGCAGTTCCACCCTGGCCGGCCGTGCTGGCGATTGGCGTGGGGATTGCCCTGGTCAGCGCCGGAGGCGCCTGGGCCGGCCTCGAAATTGGTGACAAAATTACCGCAATGCAAGAGATGAACTGCGTTGGTGTCTGCGATTACTTTTTTAAGCCCAGAACGTACATGGCCCTCGGCGCCACCGTGGTGTCCAATGCCATAGCGCTGGCATTCAACATTGTTTACGAAGTGCGATCGGGCGGTTGGGATTGGCCCCGCTTCCGGCCCGACGGCACCAGCGTGGGCGCCTCGGGCGATGCCGAGCGTCGCGCGTAACAGGAACTATTCACCTGCGTTAGTGGCGGCATACGGGTTGGGCCAAGCAGCGGGTTGACCGCCAGGCTTTGCCATTGCAACCGCGTAGCTGACCCAAGTCTGTAAATTCATAACAGAAACGGTTTCTGAGGTAGTGCAATATGCAGCGGTACTTGTTAAGGCGCGTTTTGCTGGCGTTGTTGACCCTGCTAGCCGTGTCCATGATTATTTTTGTGATGAGCCGGGCGGCCGGCGACCCCAGGCACGTCTATCTGGACGATTATTCTACCCAGGAGGACTGGGATCGGCTCACCGAAAGCCTGGGGCTGGACAAGCCGTACTACCAGCAGTACGGCATATTCCTGGTCGGCGCACTGAAGGGCAACTTCGGCGAATCAATCAAGGAAGGACGTCCATCAATGGAGGTGATCATCGAACGGGTGCCGGCTACTCTGCAATTGGGTATCGCGGCGTTTGCCTTCTCCGTAATTGTGGGAATGCCATTGGGTATTCTTTCAGCCGTGAAACGGGGCAGTTTTCTGGATATCGCCGGGAAAATGATCGCCCTGGTGGGGCAGTCGGCCCCGGTATTCTGGCTGGGTCTGATGCTGGTGTTCCTGTTTGCAGTGCGGTTGGACTGGCTGCCGCCCTATGGCCGACTGGAAGCTACCAGCATCATTCTGCCGGCCGTGGCCCTGGGTTGGTTCTACGCCGCGGCTAATCTGCGCCTGCTGAGGTCTGCCATGTTGAACGTGCTGGAATCCGAGTACGTAAAGCTGGCCCGCGCTAAAGGCGTGTCCAACCAGACGGTTATCTGGAAACATTCCCTCCGCAACGCCCTGGTTCCGGTGCTCACCTTCGCCGGCGTTACCCTGGGCAGCTTGGTTACCGGCTCGCTGGTGGTTGAGACCGTATTCGCCTGGCCCGGATTAGGCCAATTGGCGATTCAGGCGTTGGCGGGCAACGACTACCCGCTGTTGCAGGCGGTAGTGATAGTGTTCACATTGATGTACGTGGTTGTGGCCCTGTTGGTGGACATCATGTACGCCTACATTGACCCCAGAATCAGGTACGCTTAATACAGGAGCGCACATCGTGGCAAACGTTACACTGGTTGTACAACCGGCGCCGGCGCCGGTCCGCATCGCTAGAAGAGCGTGGCAGTGGCGGCGCTTGCCGTTGATTCCCGTGTTCATCCTGGTGGTTTTTGTGGTTACGGGCCTAGCCGCCCCCTGGATTGCCCCTCACGACCCTGAGCGAGGAGACCTGCGTTCCCGTAACGTGCCTCCGGCGTGGGAAGAAGGCGGTCGGTCAGAATTTCTGCTGGGCACCGATCATCTGGGTCGCGACCTGCTGAGTCGAGTTGTTTTTGGAGCTCGCATCTCCCTGGCGGTCGTAGTAGTAACCCTGGGCGTCGGCATGGTGCTGGGCGTCACCGGCGGCCTGGTGGCAGGTTGGCACGGTGGGTGGGTGGATGAACTGCTGATGAGAGTGGTGGACATCAAGCTGGCGATTCCCACCATATTATTAGCCCTGGTGCTGGTATTGGCGCTGGGACAATCCTTCATGATAATCGTGGTCATTCTGGCAATTGCCGTGTGGCCCCGGTTCGCGCGCAACGTGCGGGGTGAGGTGCTCCAGATCAAAACCATGGACTTCGTCGCTTTAGCTCAGGTCGCCGGAGCGTCGACACCACGCATCCTTTTCATCCACATTTTCCCGCAGGTGGTCAACACGCTGATTATCCTGGCCACTCTGGAAGTGGGTATTGTCATCCTGTTGGAGTCGACCCTCAGCTTCCTTGGAGCGGGGGTTCCTCCTCCGACACCCGCCTGGGGGTCGATGGTGGCGGATGGCCGGGACCGCCTGGCAGTAGCGTGGTGGATTTCTACCATGCCAGGCTTGGCTATCATGTTGACCGTTTTGTCAATGAACCTGTTCGGGGACTGGCTGAGGGACCGCCTGGACCCCAGGCTCCGTCAACTGAGCTGATTTCGACCGGTTGGTGATTGCCACCGAGGGTATTGCCAGAATCGCAAATAGGCGGTAAGTATGCAGACCAATACAACAAACGATGACGCCCAGGTAGTTCTGGAAGTTGAAGATCTCAAGACCTATTTCCAGACTCGCTGGGGAACGATCAAAGCGGTGGACGGGGTCAGCTTCGACCTGCGGCGCGGCGAAACTCTGGGCATAGTGGGCGAGTCAGGTTCGGGGAAATCGGTGACCATGCTGTCATTGATGCGACTCATCCCCACGCCGCCCGGGCAAATCGTCGGAGGCAAGATACTGCTGGAAGGCAACGACCTTCTGCAACTGACCGAAAAGGAAATGAGCAATGTCAGGGGCAGCCAGATAGCGTTGATTATCCAGGACCCAATGACCTCGCTGAACCCGGTTTTTACCATCGGTAATCAGGTGGGCGAGGCCATCAAGATTCACCAGGAAATACCCAACAGCGGTGTATTGCAGCGGGTATTGGACGTCCTGCGGAAGGTCAACATACCGGCTGCGGAGACTCGGGTTCGCGATTACCCGCACCAGATGAGTGGCGGTATGCGCCAGCGTGTCGTGGGCGCCATCGGCATTTCCTGCGAACCGATGGTCTTGATTGCGGACGAGCCGACGACATCGCTGGATGTGACCATCCAGGCTCAATACCTGAAGCTGTTGAAAGACCTGCAACAGGCATCGAACATCGCGCTCATCTTCATAACCCACGACTTCGGCATAGTAGCCAAAATGTGTGACCGCGTGGCGGTGATGTATGCTGGCAAGATTGTGGAAATGGGAGATGTGCGGGAGATATTCAACAACCCGTCCCATCCCTATACGGAGGCCCTGCTGGCTTCTGTTCCCAAACTGGAAGAGGACGTGGATCGCTTGTACTCCATTGAGGGCCAACCACCGGCGCTCCACGACCTGCCACCTGGTTGCCCTTTCGCCCCTCGGTGTCAGTATGTAATGGACCGGTGCCTCGAGGCGTATCCCCCGACAATATCGCTAACGGAACGCCACTACGCGGCGTGTTGGAGGCTCGAATGACCACCGTTGTGCCCACGGTTGGAGAAAACCGGGAAACTAATCTAGAAGCCGAAGTAATACTGGAAGCCCAGGACCTGAAGAAATACTTTCCGGTTACCAAAGGCCTGTTGGTATCAAAGGTGACCGGATATATCAAGGCGGTCGATGGCATATCCTTCCAGATTCGTGCCGGAGAAACCTTGGGTGTCGTCGGTGAATCGGGTTGCGGCAAGAGCACCACTGCCAAGATGCTGCTGATGCTTGAGGAGCCCACCGAGGGTACCATCAGGTTCCAGGGCAGAGACGTCCACAAAGCCTCTCACGCCGAACGCAGGCTATACCGGAGTTCGGTGCAGGCAGTTTTTCAGGATCCCTGGAGTTCGCTCAATCCCAGAATGCGCGTCAGGGATGTGATCGCCGAACCCATGATCATCAATCTCAACATGAGCCGGCGGGATATGCAGGACCGGGTTGCCAAGTTGCTGAATGATGTGGGGTTGAGCAGTTATCATGCCAACCTGTACCCTCACGAGTTCAGCGGTGGACAGCGGCAGCGGCTCGCAATTGCGCGGGCGTTGTCGGTGGAACCCAAGTTGATAGTGCTGGACGAGCCGGTTTCGGCGCTGGACGTGTCAATCAGGGCCCAGATCATGAACCTGCTGAAGGACTTGCAGCACGAGTATCAGGTTAGCTATATGCTCATAGCGCACGACTTGGCTACGGTGCGGTATATGTGCGATTGGGTCGCCGTGATGTATTTGGGACAAATTGTGGAGTTTGCGCCCAAGACGCAGTTATTCGAAAACGCGTCGCACCCCTACACCAAGGCCCTGATGAGCGCAGCCCTGCCGTCTCATCCGGATATTCAGAAGGAAGAGATGATATTGACGGGAGAAGTGCCGTCTCCGTTGAACCCTCCCGAGGGATGCCGGTTCCATCCGAGATGCCCGGTTGTGATGGAGCGCTGTTCCCACGAAGTACCGCAGTTAAGGGAGCTGTCCCCCGGCCATGCAGTCTACTGCCACCTGTACTAATCGCGGGGGCAGTCGACACGAAAGTGAACCGCTCACCGGGTCGCGGCGGGTTGAGATGGTGAGCCCGATGCGAGCGGGGCGAATGCCAGCAATTCATCGCGCGGAGTAGTGCCGGTTGAACTCAGATTCGACGGGATCAGCGTGGACGTTGCTGTCCACGCTGATCCCTGATGTTGCACATCCCTACTAAACTAAAGCCAAGGTGAAACCTACATGGGGATTAGGTAAAACTGGAAGCAGATGGGATAGTCTGGAAGGAAAGCAGAGTGGTGTTGGTGTTGGGTATGAGAGAGCTGCAGAGGTTCCTGGAACGATGGCAACTGGATGCCGGTGATCTGCGGCGGCGAATGTACTGGGCGCCGACACCCCGGGAGCGGGAACGATGGTATGCGCTATGGCTATTGGTCCAAGGCGGGACTGCGGTGGCGGTGGCCGCGGCGCTGGGACGGGATGCCCAGACCATTGGCCGGTGGGTTGCCGTCTTTGGCGAGGGCGGTCCGGGGGCGATGGCCTTTGAGCAGTCGGGTGGTTTCCCCCCGCGATCGACGGAGCGCAGCAGACCGAACTGAAGGCAGTGGTGCAGGAGTTTCCAGCACAGGCTGGCCTCGACTTGGCCAATTGGAACTGGAAGGTGGTGCGCAGATTTGTGCAGGAACGTTTCGAGGTCTCCCTGAGCCGCAGCAGTTGCCTGAATTACCTGCACCGCTTGGGATTTGTGCTGAAACGGCCCAGGAAGCGACTACTCAAAGCCGACGCCGCCCAGCGGGAGACCTGCGTGGCGGAGTATGCCGCCCTGGTGGACGAGGCGCAGCCGGCGGGAGCCCAGGTTTTCTGCGTCGACGAGGCCCACTTCCGGGCGGATGCTGACCTGCGGGGCAAATGGGCGCTCCAAGGAGAGCCAGCCCTGGTGGACTCGACCAGCCCGCGCTGGGGCAAAAAGGCCAGCTATTATTCGGCGATGTGCCTGGAAACCGGCGAGGTGGAATGGATGGAACCGGAGGGCAACAGCAACTCTGCAACCTCCGCCGCTTTCCTGCGGCAACTGCGGGAGCAGCACACGGGACCGCTGACGGTGATTTGGGATAATTCCCCGGCGCATCGCGGCGATGTCCTGCGGGCCTACCTGGCAACTCCTGGATTGCGCCTGCGCCTGGTGAACCTGCCGGGCTACAGCCCAGACTGCAATGCTGATGAGGCGATCTGGAACTGGGTGCGCCACGAGGTGACCGCCAACCTGTGCCTGGGCGCCAAGTCCGCAGTGCCGGAGAAGGTGAATAATTTCTTTACCCAACTGGCTGGCCGGCAAGCAGAGGTCAAACAGCCCTGCCGGACCGTGCTCCAAACCCGCGCCGAAGGACTGCTGGGCAAGGCCCATGCCGACCCTCGTCGCCCTACAAATGTAGATCCCACCTTGGTATCAGTTTAGGTTCTGTTGACATTTCACCGTAGCCAGATGAGAGCGGCGGTGAAATGCAGGAAGCCCAGGTATCTGGTGTCCAGCTTCTCAAACCGGGAGAAGATCCGGCGATAGTGCTTCATCTTGTTGATGAAGCATTCCACCAGATGACGCTCCCGGTACAGATGCCGGTCATAGTCGGCGGGTGCCTTGCGGTTCGAGCGGGGCGGAATGACCGGCATCATACCCAGTTCCAGGATGTGTCGGCGAAACTCCTGGGCATCGTACCCTTTGTCGGCCAGTACGTGCTCGCCAGCATAACCGGCGATCAATTCCTCCGCCTGGGTGATGTCGTGCTGTTGTCCTCCGGTCAGGATGAATCGCAAGGGGTTGCCCAAGCCGTCCACGCTCACGTGAATCTTGGTGCTGAACCCGCCGCGGCTCCGGCCCAGGGCCTGGGCCGCCTGGCCACCCTTTTTGGGGGAGCCCCCGCCGCGCAAGGGTGCGCCCGGACCACCGTGCTGTCGATGATCAGGTATTCCAGATCCGCGTCGTCGCAGCAATGTTGATGCATTTGTGCCCAGACCCCTTGGTCAGTCCAACGGGCGAATCGTTTGTAGACGCTGTTCCAGTTCCCGTATTCGGCTGGCAGCAGTCGCCATTGGGCCCCAGAGCGGTTAATCCATAAGACGGCCTCGACAAAACGCCGGCAATCCGCTTCCTGGCCAACGTACAGGCCGGTGCGGCCACGCAAGAAATCGAGCATCCTAGCCCACTGTTCTGGTGATAATCTGATGTTTGACATACAGCCATTATAATCAAATGTCAACACGCCCTAGTATTACAACGACGGATGGCATGATTGGTCAGGCTTGGGAAAGTGAGGTAGGGAAGTTGATGCGGTGGCTTTTGAGCAGGTGTACGGGGCCTTTTCAGGATTTTCCCGCTTACTGCAATGCTCGTCGCCCTCGTGGTCGGTAATCGCAAAAACTTGGCTACATGGGCGCGCTTCCGTAGCATCACTACCAATCGGATCAATTGTAACCGAGGTCTCTATGCCACTCATAACAAGGATACAAGCCCTCATGGCCGTTGCCATGTTCGCCGCAGTGCTCGGCTGCAATCCGACCGGGCATTTCGTGCCGGGAGAATCACCCACCGTGACACCGCGCTACAACGCAGAAGGGACTCCGAGCGCTTCGATCGTCATCACGGAGGACCTGCCTGCTGGCTGGCGATGGCAGTATAGCCGCGAGTTCCCTGTGGCAGGCAAAGACTCCTGGGCGTTACTCGGCGCCGAATCTGAGGTCATGGGCTTCATCCTCCATGACGGCGGTGATTGCTGGGTCCTGATAGGACAGAACGTGCCGGATCAATCCTGCCATAGCCGGAACGAGATCGGACGTTTCGCTGTGGAGATTTTGGTTGTCAAAGCTCATAATATGCCAACGCCTGCGGCGTCCTCTGCCTCAACTGGCGCGCAGCAAGAATCGCCGCTAGGAGCGTTAAAGACCGCATTCGAACCGGAGAATGCCAGTGAGGAGCATCAAGTTCGCCAGTTGAATGAAGGGACTTTGACCTGGACGGCCTCGGTGTACGGGAGTGGTCTTTACCAATTGATTGAATGTCCACCAGGGGAAGCGGCACCACCTGTAACTGTTCAGACTTGAGGGGACCTACAGGCTATCCGGCCTCTTGCTGAGGGGCAGCCAAGCACGAATTTTCTCTGCAAACCCATTCCGTCCCCTCAAACGTGAACAGTTACCACCACCTGACGGCGGTTGCGTTCGGGGTGAATTGACGAATACAACTCAATACGTAATGGTTGATGTTCAGATCGTATGTGAAGGATACAGTGGTGGAAAGACGCCCCCAATGCAACCCTCTGATACCGTACCATCCGGAGGTTCGGTGAGTTGGCATTGGGTCCATGCCCCCGTGGCCGAGCCCTATTCCTGCACCATAACCTGGGCAACCGTACAATAACGGGGATTAACAACGAATGGCGTTAGCCACAGATACGCCCGCACTCCCCTATATCGTCAATCGCGGGGGCCGGGACAATCAGGGCAACCCTCGCAGTGGCGGAGCCGGCAAATCTGGCACGAATAAATATCGTGCGGATGAACCTCACGTCGGCATCTACTTCATGGACCCCTGGCCATAAATCACACCTCGTCCTTTGTTACCGCCTTAACCGTGGCGAAGAGGTAGCGTATGTCGGAAATTGTAACGGAGTGATTGAACCCTCGCCCAGCTCCGGTAAAGACCGGACAATTTCTTGAGCATCACCTAGAATAACTGATACATCTGGAGGCGGAGGATGTCCCGATATGCGATAAATTCTTCGTCTTCATCGTCGGATACGAGTGCGATGACGTGGTCGATATCGGCGATCGCGCCGGCGTAGTCGCCTTGATTGTCTTTGGCAAAGGCCCGGCGGTAGTAAGCCTCAACGTGGTCGGGCTCGAGTAAGATGGCACGATCGAAATCAGCGATGGCACCAGCGTAGTCGCCCGATGCGATTTTGGCGTTGCCGCGGCGGCAGTAGGCGCTGTCATCGATGGGGCTGCAATAGATGGCATGGTTGAAATCGGCGATCGCGCGGGCATAGTCGCCTTGATCGTATCTGGCAGTGCCCCGGGGGATATAGTCAGAGCTGTCATGGCGAATCGCGATGGCATGGCTGAAATCGGCGATTGCGCCGGAAAGGTCACCGTGCTCATGTTTGGCGCTGCCCCGGCTGCTGTAGAATATGCCGGGGTAGCGAATACGATTGTTATTTAGAGCAATGGCGAGGTCGTAATCGGCAAGAGCGCCAGCATAGTCTCCCAACTCTTTCTTGGCGTCAGCTCGGTTGCTGTAGACCGTAGCACCGCCGTAATCGAGATTGAAGGCAACGTCGTAATCAGATATCGCGCCGGCGTAGTCGCCCGAATCGCTTTTGGCATTGCCCCGCTGGACATACGTTAAACCGTCTTTGGGGTCGAGTTCGATCGCCATGGTGAAATCGGCGATGGTGCCGGCGTGATCCGAGCCTAATCGGACGTAACCATCACTGGTATGGGTGTGGACAAGGCCGATCAACATTTTGTAATTGGCCCGTTTTCGATAACCCTCAATGTAATCAGGGTCGACATCGATTGCGCGGCCGTAGTCAGCGATGGCGCCTAAGAACCTGTCTACGATCTCTGAAATAGGTTAAGCTGAGACTATTATCAGGGGAGGGGTAATCATGTCTCATTCCTATCCCAGCGACATCAGCCGGGAGCAATTCGTCCGGATTCTGCCCGTGTTGGAGTCGGCCCGACGCCGGACCAAGCCCCGTACCGTGGACTTGTATGACGTTTGCTGCGGCGTGCTGTACCTCTTGAAAAGCGGGTGCCAGTGGCGAATGCTGCCGGCGGACTTCTCCAATTGGAGCACTTGCTACTAGTATTTCCGGCAATGGAGCGAGCGGCCTGGCCCGGGTCAGGATTCCATTCTGGAGCAAGTCCTAAAAAAAATCGGTTGGCGCGGCCCGGCAAAGCAATGGTCGGAAAGAGCAGACCAGCTTCTGTATCGTGGACTCCCAGAGCGTCAAGAACACGGACACCGCTGGGCACAAGGGCTATGACGCAGGCCAGAAGGTGTCGGGAATCAAGCGTCATATCGCGGTGGACACGCAAGGATTGCCCCATGCGATACACGTGACTACCGCCGACGTTACCGACCGGGCCGGGGCTTTGGCGATGTTTGACCGGCGCCGAGACGGCCTCAGTCAAGTGCAGAACGTGCTGGTGGACGGGGGTTACACCGGAAAGCCCTTTGCCACTGCGGTGCAAGGCCTGTTGGGAGCCGCGGTGGAAGTGGTGAAACGCAACAAACTGCACACCTTGTAACTGTTCAGAGTTGGTGAGGTGGATTGGCCGATAGGGGTTCTGGGAGCCTTGCGCTGCCGGTGGTGGTTGTGTCATATAGTGGGTATGGATACGGAAATTGACCTCAAGACTGCCGACCGGGATGTCCTGATTGCCATCATCGTCCGGCAACAGGCGATCATCGAGCGGTTGGAGAAACGGATTGGCCAATTCGAGGGGCCGGCCAAGCCCAGCGGCTCGGGTCGGATGCCCGGTCTGCAGCCCAAAGCCGAGCGGAAACCGGCCCAGCCCAAAGGGCCACGCCAGCGCCGTCCCCACGGGTTCGCCCGCACCCGCATGACGCCCACCCAGCGAGTGGAGCACGCGTTGGAACAGTGCCCCGACTGCGGAACTCAGCTGGCCGGCGGCTGGACCCAGCGCACTCGGGAAGTCATTGACTTGCCCCAGGTTCCGGTGCAGATTACCGAGCACACTTACATCGCCCGCACCTGCCCGGGCTGCCGACGCCGCTGTGTGCCACCGGCGCAACTGGACGGCGTGGCGCTGGGGCGGCAGCGTCTGGGGGTCAATGTAATGAGCCTGATTGCCGCCCTGCGGGAGGAGGCCCGGCTGCCCTTCCGCACCATCCGGTGGTATCTGGGCGCCGTGCATGGGCTGCGCCTCAGCACGGGCGCCATCGTGGACGCCACCCGAAAAGTGGCGGGCAAAGGGCAGCGCAAGCTGGCCGGCATACTGGAACGGATCCGAGGCAGTCCGGTGGTTCATGCCGACGAAACGGGTTGGCGGGAGAATGGCAACAACGGCTACGTCTGGACCTTCAGCACTCCCGCCGAGCGGTACTTCCTGCGACGGGGTCGGGGCAAGGCGGTAGTGGATGAAGTCCTGGGCGAGGAGTTCTCCGGTGTGCTGGTCAGCGACTTCTACGCCGCCTACCACCATTACGACGGTCCCAAACAACGCTGCTGGGCTCATCTGCTGCGGGACATCCACGACCGGCGCACTCTCTACCCTGATGACGACCGGCTGACGCGGTGGGCCGACGCCGTACACCGTCTCTATGTCCAGGCCAAGGCCTTCACGCACCCGTCGCTGCTGCGACGGCGGGCGACCCAGCTGGCCCTGGAACAACGACTGCTGTCCATCTGCCAGCCGTTCCTCGACGACCCATCGGCAACCCAGGCCAAGCTATGCCGACGCATTGAACGCCACGTCAAAGAGCTCTTCGTCTTCGTGGCTGAACCGGCGGCGCCGCCGGACAATAACGCCGCCGAACGCAGCCTGCGCCCGGTAGTGGTCAGCCGGAAGATCAGTGGTGGCACGCGCTCAAACCAGGGCACTGCAACCAAGATGACGCTGGCGTCAATCTTCGGCACCTGGCGGGCCCAGGGCTTGAACCCCCTCACCGCCTGCCGACAATTACTCACTTCCCCTCAACCCTGAACAGTTACTGAACAGTTACCGATTTGCGCTGTGTTTAATGTTGGGGTATAGTAGGCGTACTCTGACGGGTTTGGCCTGCTGGCGATGAAACGAGGAGGGATTGGAACCATAAAATACGCTATGTTCGCTATTGTTGCCCTCGCGGTAGCAGTTTTTGTAATGGCAAACTCGAGTGGGGGCGTAACCAGCACTCTGGCCCAGAGTACTCCGCCGGCTCCGGGCAGCCTGAGCCTGGCCAACGGCCCCAATCCGGGTGAGGTGAGTCTGACTTGGAATGCCGTCGCCAGAGCGAATTACTACCGGGTAGGTTGGATTGCCACCGCGGATTTTTTGCAAACGCAGGCTGCGGGAACTGACTTTTTTGAGCGGTTCCCCTTTGTTGACCTCGCCGGCAAGACTGCCTACACCGCGACTCGCCTGACGCCGGGCGAGGATTACTGGTTTATCGTGGGGAGCAATGAAACCCGCTATGGGGAGCCCGCATGGTCGGAATGGCGATCCCTGACGCTGAATGCCGCCACGGCGCCCTGCTGCCCCACGGACACTGCCACCGTGCCCCCGCCCACGGCGCGCCCGACGCCGACATATACTCCAACGCCGACAGCCATTCCAACGCTTCCGCCGACGGCTACGCCCGTTTCTGCCTCGACTCCGACGCCAGCGCCTACCTCCGCTCCATCCCCAACGCCGACAGCCGTTCCCACTCTTGCGCCCACGGCTACGCCTTCCCCCGCACCAACGCCGACAGCCACGCCAACGCCAACGCCGACATACACTCCAACTCCTACAGCTATTCCAGGCCGGGCGGACCTTTATAATCCCATATCTCCGCCGGAGCACATGGCATCAATCTGGTGGGATTGGGATCCTAACCAGGGCAATTTCAGGGAGTTGGTAACGGATATCACCATACACAACGATGTCGGTGACTTCTCTGACCAGCACGGTCTCTACTTGATGCTTGGTCAGAGCTACATCTCAGACACGGGATTCTATTATGGGATACAGACCGACGCTAACAGGCGCGGTAAGGGTCTGATTTTCTCCCGGTGGAAGACACGCGACTTGGATAACGCAAAATATGATGACACGTATGGCTGGACTGAATCGGCGGGACACGAGGGAGACTTTATCGGTGTGCGGCGGTCGTATGACTGGGGCGAGGGAGACTATCGAATCCGAATTGCCCCCGACGGCTTGGAATCCGACGGCGAATGGTTTGGCTTGTGGATCACAGATCTGGACACTGATGTCACAACTTGGATTGGGTCTCTGAAGTTCCCCTTACTGAATGGCGAGGCCAAGATTAAGCCAAACTCATACTCTACGATTGAGATATATGGCACACCGATGATACGGCCTATAGACATTCCCCAATGGCACGTTAGCATCGAAAGGCCGCAGGGCGATGTGATACCGTCAATCCGTGGACTCATGGTCTACTCACTCACAAGCCTGGTTTTCAACAACGATGTCAGTTACGACCCGTCGGAAGACAGGGTACACTTACGTGCAGGCGGCGTCACGGAACGCAAGACTGCCGCTGGGTACATTAACTTCCGGTGAACTCAGAGTCCCACTACCTTAGCCGGGCAAATATAAAACGATTGAATCGCTGGTCGAAAAAGAAAGGCCGTCCCGCGAAATCATGGCAATGCGGGTTGCCAAAGAACTGCCCGACGGGTTTGGAAATTTCAGTTTCGGTTTTGTGCGCGGTGGGCATCGCTTTAGTTGCCGTTTATTTCACTAATCACGACACACTGCACCGGTTCCTCCGGCGTATCCGCATCACCAGAGAAACGTCATATCCATCAGAATGGTACTCGGCATTTTCCGAGAACCCCGATTGCTATGCTGTGCTGCACTTGTCCGGTCAACGCCGCTTGTACGGATGGCCTCGAGAGTGGCCGAGCTATCCGGATAGAGGTCATTTCATAATTTCCGACGGCGAATGGCTGAGCGACGACGAACGCATACCCGTTGCGAGCGGATCCGTTATTGTCGTTTTGGGGCAGGCGGTGGAAATGATAGAATCGCATAAACCTGACCAATCTATACCCAGCAAGGTCTAGCCGTGGTCAAAGTGTCAAACCCTTCGCCCAGCGAACGCCGTGCGAAAGGCATATCAGACGAGATTTCAAAACTACGCAAACCCCCACCGCCCCAGAAATAGCTCGGTCGGGATATGGCAAACTACCCAGCCGCATTAAGTCAACCAGATTGACCATCCGCGCCGGCGGATTGTAGGATGTTGCAGTCTACATCCTGCACCCGGTTCACACCCCGCACACCAAATACCCGGCTGGTGATTTATGGCTGACGGCAATGGACAATTTTCAGACCCCAGGGCGAAACCTCGGCCGGAGCCGCGGTTTGACTGGTTTATTCCCATTGACGGGGATGGCGACCGGGCGGGTACGCTGCGGGCGCAGCGTCCGCCGACTTTTGACTACCTGACCGACGTGGCCAGGACTGCTGAAGCCTGCGGGTTCTATTCGATGCTGATCCCGACGCGATTTGCCAACGGGCTGTTTGGCGAGGACGCTCCGCTGGCCGAGACGTGGACCACCGCCACAGCATTGGCCGCCGTTACGTCGAAAATCCGTTTCCTGGTGGCAGTGCGGCCGGGGTTCATCGCGCTGGGATTGTTTGCCCAGATGGCGGCGGCGCTGCACCAGATTTCCGGCGGCCGGCTGGATCTGAACATCGTGCCCGGCGGCATCCAGAACGACTTTGAGCGGGTGGGTGAGGTTAGCGACCACGCCACGCGCTACGAGCGCGCCGAGGAGTTTATCGAAGCCTGCCGGGCCTTGTGGCAGCAGCCGCAGCCGGTCAGCTATGCCGGCGATTTCTACCGGCTGGAGGGCGCCTACTGCTCCCCCGCTCCCGGCGCTGACGCTCCGCGTTTCTACCTGGGCGGCGCATCGCCGCGGGCCGTGGGCCTGTCGTCGCGGCAGGCGGATGTTCATCTGGGCTGGATTGAGCCGCTGGAGGATACGGCGCAGCGAGTCGCCGACCTGCGGGAACAGTTCGACGCCACCGGACGCCCGCTGACGCTGGGTCTCCGCACACACCTGGTGATCCGGGACGACGAGGAAACCGCCTGGGCGGACGCCCACAGCCTGATCGCCGATGCCGCGCCGGAGGTGAAGGCGCAACGGCAGTCGGCAATCGTGGGCACACCCATGGTGGGTCAGCAGGCGCAGGCTCGCGTGGCTGAAGACCACCGGCTGGGCCGGCACCTGTGGAACGGGTTGTCAGAGGTGCGGGTGAACTGCGGCAGCGCGCTGGTGGGAACGCCGGAGCAGGTGGCCGCTGAGTTGCTGGGATACTGGCGGCTGGGCATTGACGAGTTCATCCTGAGCGGCTTCCCGCACGTTGAGGAGTGCCACCGGGCCGCCGAGCAGTTGCTGCCCCGCCTGCGCGAACTAATCGCCGCCGAGCCGACCGCCTGACCGATGGTTACTTACCGACGCGGGCCGAGGTAGCCGACTACCATGATGCCGAGCATCGGCCTTTTGCTGTGGCTGCTGCCCCGCCGGATTCGCTCGGCGTGGGGACTGCTGGCGGTTACGGCGTTTGGGGTGCTGGCCGCCGTAACCATCATGGCGCTGGGGGCGATGTACTCCCACGCGCTGGCTGAGGCCGGATTGCGCCACTCGCTGGCGGTAACGCATCCGGTGGTCATCAACACGCAGGTGATAGTGCGAAACCGACCCCTGGGCCCCGAGGACTACGCCACGCTGCGCACCAAAATCGAGGCCATTATCGACGGCGAGACGGGCTACCTGCTGCGCGACCGACACCGGTACGCCAAGGTACTGCCGATGATGCCGTTGACCCAGGAGGGGAGCCCATACGGGATTTCCGATGTCCCCCTGGGGCGGCCGTTTTTCGTCACCGGTTTCACCGAACATTCTCAGCTCATCGACGGACGCTGGCCGGGGGATGACGTCAAGTCTGACGAGGACGGGCGTCCGGTGATTGAAGCCGTGTTCGGGGCCGATACTGCCCGACACATGGGTTGGGGTGTGGGCAAACGGGCGTGGCTGGTGGTGTTCCCGGGGGCCAGGGACGAGCCGCACCAGTATATCGCCGTGGACATTGTCGGCATTGCCGAGGCCATCGACCCGCAGGCGGAGTACTGGATGAGTTCGGCCGATTACTTCCGCCTGGGCGACTGGGACGGCCGGCCGATAGCGCCGCTCTATGTAACCGAGACGGCGTACTTTGACGGGATTGGGAAACAGTACCCGACGCTGGTTGGCGACTACGGCTGGTTCCTGTACATCAACCCCGACGTCATCACCGCCGAAACGGTGCCGGCCACGCGGGAAAACCTGACCGCGCTGGAAACCGACATTAACAGCCAGTTCCCCCGCTCCTACGTGCTGACCGGGCTGGAGAACAGCCGCGGCACCGGAGTGCTGGCAACCTATCAGCGGGAACTGACGCTGGCGCGCGCGCCCCTGTTCCTGTTCATTTCGCTGGTGGTGGTGGTGATTCTGTACTTCCTGGCGCTGGCGGTGAGCCTGCTGGCAGGCGCGCGCGCCGCGGAATCGTCGATGCTGCGCAGCCGCGGGGCCAGCGTGGGGCAGGTGGGCGGCCTGCTGGCAATGGGCGAAGGTCTGATTGTGCTGGCGGCCACGCTGATCGGGCCGCTGCTGGCCTGGGGCATCGGTTCGGCGCTGCTGATCGACACGCTGAATCCGGCCGACCGCGCCGGCATCGGCGACGCACCGATTGCCGTGGGCCTGTCCTGGCAGATGTATGCCATGGGCGCCGTTGGCGGATTGCTGAGCCTGGGGGTGCTGACGGTGGCCGGCGGGAGTCTGGCGCGCCTGGGGATACTGGATTTCCTGCGAGCGCGGTCGCGCCCTCCCGGTGCGCCCTGGCTGCAACGCTACTACATTGACGTGCTGGCCGTGGTGGCATTGGCGGTGCTGGTCTGGCAGATTCGGCAGCGCGGCGGCTTCGTGGAGGGGAACCTGACCGGACGCGGCCCGGCCCTTGATCCGCTGCTGCTGCTGGCGCCCTCGGCGGCGCTGCTGGCGTTGGCCTTCCTGATGCTGCGCGCCCTGCCGTGGGCGATGACCGTTGCATCCTGGGCGGCACAGCGGGCGGCTCCGGCGTGGGTGTCGCTGGTGCTGCGGCAGATGGCGAGGCACTCCCTGCCCTACGCATCGCTGACGGTGGTGGTTACGCTGGCGGCGGCGTTGGGCGTGTTCGCCGGCTCCTTCCAGACCACGCTGGCCCGCAGCGAGGCCGACCAGGCCAGCTTCCGAGTTGGGGGAGACCTCACGCTGGGCGGAGCCAGTTTCATCGGGCGCACCGAGCAGCAGCGGGTGACGGCGTTAAACAAGATCGAAGGCATCAATGCGGTGGCGGCGATAATCCGTGAGCCGGTTGGATTCATCGACGGGCCGTCGCAACGGGGCACGGTGTTGGGAGTGGACCCGCTGACGCTGCCCGCGGCTTCGTGGTGGCGCGACTCGTTCGCCGTCGGCGAGCCCGCTCCGCTGGACAGTCTGATGGCGCCGTTGCGGCGGACGCTGACTCCGCAGGCGGCGGGCATCGCGTTGCCCCTGGGCACCGAGCGGGTCGCAGTGTGGGCGCGCCGGGATGATGGGCGCGAGCTAGGTTCGTCGGTGCCGCTGCCGAGCTATCGGCTGTGGGCGCGCATTGGAGATGAGCGTGGGTTCTATCGCAACCTGGAACTGGGAGTGCTGGCCCCGCAGTTTGGCACTGCTGAAGGCTGGCAACGGCTGATTGCGGAAATGCCGGAGGCCGGCGCGGACGGCGTGATCCACCAGTGGCGCGTGGTGTCGGTGCACATTTCGGGTGAAGCCTTCGCCCGCACGCCTCCCGGCGGTTTGTCGCTGGATGACATCACGGCCTACGGAGCGGGACTGCCGACGGCCGGCGCGGTGGTGGAAGGGTTTGAAGAGGTGGGGCCGTGGACGGCGTTGCCCCAGGCCGGGGGGGTGCCGGACCGGGCCGAACGCACCGCCGATGGCGCGCGGTCGGGCACGGTGGGGATGCAGATACGGTGGGAGGAGCCGTTGGGCCGTTCGCCGCGGGGCATCGTGATTCCGCCGGGGCCGCTGCCGCTGCCGGCCATTGCGGGGCCCGGGTTCTCGGCGGGCCAGTCGGCGCGAATTACCGTGGATGGCTACGTGGTGCCCACGCACATCACCGCCACGGTGAGTCATTTCCCGACGCTGGACCAGGGCCGGTCCTTCGTGGTGGTGTCGGTACACGAGCTGCGGGCGTGGCTGTCGCAGGCGCCGGGAGCGCAGGCGGTTACCCCCAACGAGTGGTGGTTCGGCGTTGCCGCGGGCGCCGACCGGCAGCAGGTGTCGGCTGACATTCTGGACATTGGCTACCGGCTGTCCTTCCTGCGCGACCGGGCCAAAGCCGTTGACCTGGCCACGCGCAATCCGCTGGCGGGGGGAGCCTGGAACGCACTCACGGGCATCGGGCTGGCGGCGTTGGCGCTGGCGGTCGGTTTGGCCCTGTGCGCTCACGCTGCGGTGGCCGTGCGCGACCAGCGGGTGGATATGTCGGTGGGCGCGGCGCTGGGCGTACCGCGCTGGCAGCGCTACGCCGGGTTGGCGCTGGAACGGCTGATAATCGCCGTCCTGGGAATCGTGGTGGGCGGACTGGCCGGCTGGGGTCTGGCCTGGTGGACGCTGGGCGAAATGGCCGGGGATGCCTTTGGCCGGACGGTTACGCCGCCCATAATATTTGTAGCGGAAGGGCCCTGGCTGGTGGCCACGTTCATCTGCCTGACGGTGGCGGCAGCAGCAGCCATCGGGCTGGCCGGCACGGTAGCCGCACGGCTGCGTCCACCGGAAGTGTTACGGGAGACCGAGTAGAAGAAGTTCGGCAGCGCCGGTTTGCTATAATCAGCACCGGCCCAACCTTGTATCAACGATGACTACACTTGGCTCAAATCAGCTTTTCTTTGGCGATAACCTGCCCATCCTGCGGGAGCACATCGCCGACGAAAGCGTTGACCTGATTTATCTCGACCCGCCGTTCAACTCCAATGCCGACTACAACGTGCTGTTCCGGGAACGGAGCGGTGAGCAGTCAGCCGCGCAGATTACCGCCTTCAATGACACCTGGCGCTGGGGGTTGGAAGCGGAGGCCGCCTACCGGGATGTGGTGACCGGCGGGCCGCCGCAGCTGTCCGACCTGCTTCAAGCAATGCGCGGATTCCTGGGTCAAAACGATATGATGGCCTACCTGTCTATGATGGCTCCCCGCATTGCCGAACTGCGTCGGGTGCTGAAACCGACCGGCAGCATCTATCTGCATTGCGATACCACTGCCAGCCATTTCCTGCGCCTGCTGCTGGACGCTACTTTTGGAGCCATCAATTTCAAAACGCAAATTGTCTGGAAGCGCACCAGCGCCCACAGCGATACCCGGCAAGGACGCCGGCAGCATGGCCGTATCCAGGACGACATCCTGTTCAGCACCAAAAGCGACGGATGGACCTGGAACCCGGTTTATACGCCATACGACCGGGAATACGTTGAGGAGTTTTACCGGCACATCGAACCGGAGACGGGACGCCGCTACACCCTTGACAATATGACCGGGCCGGGCGGCGCCAGGAGAGGCAACCCTGAATATGAAGTGATGGGCGTGACCCGCGCCTGGCGTTACAGTCGGGAACGAATGCAGGAACTGATTGCCGAGGGCCGGGTGGTTCAGACCAACCCCGGAACCGTGCCCCGCTACAAGCGATACCTGGACGAAATGCCCGGAGTGCCGATACAGGACATTTGGACCGACATACCGCCCATCGGCTCGCGGTCGTCGGAACGGCTGGGCTATCCCACCCAAAAACCGGAGGCCCTGCTCGACCGCATTATCAGCGCCAGCAGCAATGAGGGCGACCTGATCCTGGACCCTTTCTGCGGTTGTGGAACTGCGACCGTAGTAGCGGAACGCCTCAACCGACGCTGGGTTGGCATCGACGTCACCCACCTTGCGGTCAGCCTGATGCGCTACCGACTGCAGCATTGGTTTGGCGATGACCTGCGACCCTACGATGTAATCGGCGAGCCCAAGGACCTGGCCAGCGCCCGGGCCTTGGCGCTGGAGAGCGAACACGACGGGCGTTACCAGTTCCAGTGGTGGGCATTGAGCCTCGTACACGCCATCCCGGCCCAGGAACGCCGCCGGGGCGCCGACTCCGGCATTGACGGCAATATCAACTTCTTTGACGACAACTCTGGGCGCGCCAAGCGCATCATCGTCCAGGTCAAAAGCGGTAGCGTCGGCGTGGCGGAGATACGGGATTTGCGCGGAACCCTGGAGCGGGAAAGAGCCGCCATTGCGCTGTTTATCACCCTGCAGTCGCCCACCCGTCCGATGCTGCAGGAAGCGGCCGCCGCCGGATTTTATCAGCCGGAGCATTTCCCTGAGCACCAATTCCCTCGCTTGCAGCTACTCACCATCGAGGAACTCTTTGCCGGCCGGGAAGCGGAATACCCCCGCTTTGCGCCGCCGCCGGCCCCTTACGGGCGGGGCACGGGCCGGCCATCGCGCCGCGTTCGGGAGACCGCCCAGGCCGGCCTGATTTAGGCTATTCACCCATGATGGCAATTTTGCACTTGGGCTATGTGCTGGCGCGGCGGCGGTTGATGTCGTCGTTCCGCATTGAGTTGACGGTGCTGCTGGGCGTTACGCTGGCGGTGGTGCTGCTGTCGAGCGCGGTGGTGTTCAACGACCTGCTGGCGGAAACGGCGTTGCGCCGGACGCTGACCGAGTCTGAATCGAGCGACGTGAACATCTGGGTGCGCGTGTTCAACGACCTGGACGACCCTCGCACGGCCACGGTGGCCAGCGACCGGTATGCGCGGGCCAAGCAGTTCGTGGCTCAGCGCTTCGTGCCGCCAATGGTGGAAGCCATTGCAGCGGCCTCGATGCAGGTGGAAACCGCAACCTTCTACTTCTCGGGGCGGCCGAACCTGGACTTACCCAACGATGCGCGCCCGCGGGGGCGGATTCAGTACCTGTCGGGACTCCAGGAGGGTAAGGGCCGACTGGTAGCCGGCCGCTGGCCGGCCGTTCCGGACAATCCCGGTTACGACGACAGCACCGGCGCAACCGACGATGTGGTCATCGAGGTAGCGGTAGATCAGGCGGGCCTGGAGTTCCTGGGCGTCGAACTGGGAGAGGGCTTCCAGATCATTCCGGCAACGGGAGGCGACGGCCAGCCGGCTACTAATGTGGCGCTGGTGGGCATCGTGGAGCCGGTTGACCTCAGCGATGAGTACTGGTTCCGACGCGGTAAGTTGCTGACGTTCCACGACGACGACTGGACGCTGGTGCCGCTGTTCGCGTCGGAGGAAGCCATCCGGCAACAGGTGGGCCGGCGCTATCCGGGGATTTACACCAGCACGGCGTGGTTCCTGCAAGTGGACCGGATCGGGGTACGGGCCAAACGGGTCGACGAGCTGCAACAGGCGCTCAGGGACGGGCGCCGGGATGTGTCCAATCATCTGCCCAACGGCAGCACGTCAACGGGGTTGGCGCGGATTCTGGACGCCTACGAAGAAAAGTTGCTGCTGGCCCGGATTCCGCTGTTCCTGATGGTGTTTCTGGTTACCGGCATACTCGCCTACTACCTTACCATCACGGCGGGGATGGTCATCCGGGCGCGGGCCGCCGAGATCGCAATGCTGAAAAGCCGGGGCGCAACCACTGGGCAGATTGGCATTCTGACGCTGGTGGAGGGGTTGCTGCTGGCCGGCCCGGCGCTGTTGGCCGGGGCTCTGTTATCCCCGTTGCTGGCGCGCATTCTGGGCGGGCTGGTGTTCGATGCGGCCTGGACCGGCGCGCCGGTTTCGCTGTCGTGGCAAGCCTTCGGTATGGGCGCGGCGGGAGCCGCCCTGGCGGTGGTGGTGCTGTCGCTGGCGACGCTGGTGGCGGCCGGCAAGGGCATCGTGGAGTTCCGGCAGGCGGGCGCCCGTCCGGCGCGGACGCCGTTTGTCCATCGCTACTACCTGGACATACTGGCGTTGGTCATCATCGCGTTTCTGTGGTGGCAAATTTCCAACCGGAGCACGGTGCTGACGCGCAGCCTGGGCAGTCGGGATCTGGAAGTGGATTTCGCCCTGCTGCTGGGGCCGGCGCTGGGTCTGGTTGCGCTGGGTTTGCTGGTGATGCGCGTGTTTCCGCTGGCAGCCGGGCTGTCTTCACGGTTGATGGGGACGGTTGGCCCCGGCTGGCTGGTGCAGGGTTTGCGGCGAGTGGCGCGCGACCCGATTGCGCCCGGCAGTCTGGTCGCGCTGCTGATGCTGGCAACGGCGCTGGGGGTGGTGGGCAGCGCATTCTCGGCGACGCTGACTCGCAGCCAGGACGACCGGATACGCTACGACGTGGGTGCGGACCTACGCATCATGCACGATGGGGGCCGCAGCACACGCGCGGTAACGGGGGCGTCGGAGTTGCTGCCGGGCTCGGCGGAGGTGATGCGAACCGAGGGCAGCTTGCTCACCGAGGGGTTTGGGTCGCAGCGAGTTTCGGTGTTGGGGGTAGAATCCGACCGGCTGGCCGACGTGGCCTGGTGGCGGCCCGATTTCGGCGACGGCAACACGTTGCCGGAACTGATGGGAATGATTGCTCCCCACCCGGCTGCCCCGGAGGGAATCGTGTTACCCGACGGCACCACCGGGCTGACGCTGTGGACCCAAACCGGCGGCTTTCAGGAGCGGCTGATCAGCGTGGCGGCACGATTGCGGGACGGCAGTGGAGCGCATTACGACGTGCCGTTGGGAGACGTGATCGGGTACGAGTGGATGCAGCTGGAGGAGAGCATCGCGCTGCGTGTGGGCCGCACCGGCCGTCGGAGCACTGACGAAATGCTGCCGCGGCGGGACGAACCGCCGCACACGCTGATCAATCTGCAAGTCCTGGGACGCACCGGAGGGGACCGTCCGGGCGTCCTGTTCTTGGAGGGCCTGACCGCCCAAACCCCCCAGGGCGACGTGGTAGTATCGCGGCTGGACACGGCAGACGACTGGAGTGTCATCGAGGACTACGTTCGGCCAGGTTTGTATTCACTGGAGACCAGCCGCAGCGTTGCCAGGCCGGGAACCGGTGGGTCGTCGGTGTTCAGCTGGTCGCCGGGCGGTGTCGGCGTGCCCGGATTGCGTCCGGGCGGTGCGGCGCCGCCACTGCCGGCCGTGGTCAGTCCGGGCATCCTGGAGGCAACCGGGTCGGAGATCGGCGACCGCATCAGCCTGGGAATGTCCACCTTCGCCCTGCCCATACAGGTGGTTGGGGTCGCCGAGTTTTTCCCTACGGTTGACCCTCGGCAGCAGCCATTCGTGATTACCGACTTGCGGGGGTTCGTGGACTATTCCAACCGCCACAGCCGGCGAATTTTCGGCGGCGCCGGGGAGTTGTGGGTGAACCGGGACATTTTACCCGGCGACCTGCCCACCGCACTGGCAGCAGCCGACCGGGCGGCGGCCAGTTTGGAAGAGCTGGGGTTGAACAGCAGCCGGGTGCTGGTGGCAGAAGAGGAGGCCATGCTGCGGGGGGCGCAACCACTGGCCAACGCCGGCTGGGGCGGGTTGCTGGTGATAATGTTCCTGGCCCTGACTCTGGCCAGCGCATCCGGCATTGCCCTGTTCTGCTGGCTGGACACGCGCGAAAGGCAAACCGAGTTTGCGCTGCTGCGGACGCTGGGCAGCACACGCCGGCAGCTGAATGGCGTGGTGTGGTTCAACCTGGCCATCGTGGTAATCGCCGGCGTTGCGGTGGGCACCTGGGCCGGCGCGCAAATTGGGGCCGCGTTGCTGCCGGTGCTGGAAGTGTCCGAGGGCGGTGTGCGCGCCACGCCGCCGCTGATATTTGAAACCGACTGGCGAATGCTGGCCCTGGCCTACGCGGTGCTGGCCGTGGTCAGCCTCGTAACAGTGGCGTGGCTGGCGCTGGTGATCAGCCGACTGGACGTGCAACGCGTACTGCGGGCCGGCGAGGGGGGCTAACGGTACGCCTCACCGTGATTTTAGAGAATGCTGCCAGCGTTCAACCTGATTAGACATGGACAGTCTTTACGTGTTCATCGACGAATCAGGTAATTTCGATTTCTCCAACGGGCAAGGCGCGACCGAATGGCTTGGCCTGACCAGCCTCACGACCACCGACGCTTCCGAAGGCGTGATGGAGCTGTACCAGGTGAAGCATAACCTGATTGAAACGGGGTACGACGTAGAACGGTTTCACGCTACGGAGGACAAACAAATTGTTCGCGACGCGGTATTCCCGGTATTGGCCGGGTTGCAAAATGCGCGTGTTGACCATCTGGCAATCAGGAAGCGTCGCCTCAATCCGGATTGGCGAAAACCGGAACGGTTCTACCCCGCCATGATTCCTTTTCTACTCCAGTCTCCGTTCAATGCTAAAGGACTGGATGTGCAACAGTTCGAACGAATCGTCATCTTTATGGACAAAGTTCAACTCCCGAAAAGGCGCCTGGAACGCATGATCGGAGCCATAAAGATATACTTAAAACCGCGGCTTGGAGCCGTCCCATACAGCATCCACATCCATGACTCCCGATCGCACCTATATCTGCAGGCAACGGACTATTTCTGCTGGGCAGTATCGGTGAGGCGGGAAAGGGACGAACGCCGACCTTACGATGTCATTAAGCACCTAGGTTCTGTTGACATTTCACCGTAGCCAGATGAGAGCGGCGGTGAAGTGCAGGAAGCCCAGGTATCTGGTGTCCAGCTTCTCAAACCGGGAGAAGATCCGGCGATAGTGCTTGATCTTGTTGATGAAGCATTCCACCAGATGACGCTCCCGGTACAGATGCCGGTCATAGTCGGCGGGTGCCTTGCGGTTTGAGCGGGGCGGAATGACCGGCATCATACCCAGTTCCAGGATGTGCTGGCGAAACTCCTGGGCATCGTACCCTTTGTCGGCCAGTACGTGCTCGCCAGCATAACCGGCGATCAACTCCTCCGCCTGGGTGATGTCGTGCTGTTGCCCCCCGGTCAGTATGAATCGCAAGGGGTTGCCCAAGCCGTCTACGCTCACGTGAATCTTGGTGCTGAACCCGCCGCGGCTCCGGCCCAGGGCCTGGGCAGCCTGGCCACCCTTTTTGGGGGAGCTCCCGCCGCGCAAGGGTGCGCCCGGACCACCGTGCTGTCGATGATCAGGTATTCCAGATCCGCGTCGTCGCAGAAATGTTGATGCATTTGGGCCCAGACGCCTTGGTCAGTCCAACGGGCGAATCGTTTATAGACGCTGTTCCAGTTCCCGTATTCGGCTGGCAGCAGTCGCCATTGGGCCCCAGAGCGGTTAATCCATAAGACGGCCTCGACAAAACGCCGGCAATCCGCTTCCTGGCCAACGTACACGCCAGTGCAACCACGCAAGAAATCGAGCATCCTGGCCCACTGTTCTGGTGATAATCTGATGTTTGACATACAGCCATTATAATGAAATGTCAACAGAACCTAGTTCGCAACGACTTCGACATCTTTGAACGGGGTCACACCGACTGGTATTAAAAATGACCGCCCCACCTACCTTATTTTCAAAGGAGTCCCGTATGGGGGGACTTGTCAGCGGGGCGGAACCTTCAGGTCAGGTTATAACATCCGTAACGCACCGTCAACCAACTACCAGCGGAGGTAACTGTTCAGAGTTGGTGAGGTGGATTGGCCGATAGGGGTTCTGGGAGCCTTGCGCTGCCGGTGGTGGTTGTGTCATATAGTGGGTATGGATACGGAAATTGACCTCAAGACTGCCGACCGGGATGTCCTGATTGCCATCATCGTCCGGCAACAGGCGATCATCGAGCGGTTGGAGAAACGGATTGGCCAATTCGAGGGGCCGGCCAAGCCCAGCGGCTCGGGTCGGATGCCCGGTCTGCAGCCCAAAGCCGACCGGAAACCGGCCCAGCCCAAAGGGCCACGCCAGCGCCGTCCCCACGGGTTTGCCCGCACCCGCATGACGCCCACCCAGCGGGTGGACACGCGTTGGAACAGTGCCCCGACTGTGGAACCCAGCTGGCCGGTGGCTGGACCCAGCGCACTCGGGAAGTGATCGACCTGCCCCAAGTTCCGGTGCAGATTACCGAGCACGCTTACATCGCCCGCGTCTGCCCGGGCTGCCGACGCCGCTGTGTACCATCGTCACAACTGGACGGCGTGGCGCTGGGGCGGCAGCGTCTGGGGATCAATGTAATGAGCCTGATTGCCGCGCTTAGGGAGGAGGCCCGGCTGCCCTTCCGCACCATCCAGTGGTATCTGGGCGCCGTGCATGGGCTGCGCCTCAGCACGGGCGCCATCGTGGACGCCACGAAGCGGGTGGCTCAGCAGGCTCACGTTGTGATGGCCGATATAGTGGAACGGATCCGAGGCAGTCCGGTGGTGCATACCGACTAAACCGGTTGGCGGGAGAACGGCAACAACGGCTACGTCTGGACCTTCAGCACTCCCGCCGAGCGGTACTTCCTGCGACGGGGTCGGGGCAAGGCGGTGGTGGATGAAGTCCTGGGCGAGGAGTTCTCCGGTGTGCTGGTCAGCGATTTCTACGCCGCCTACCACCACTACGACGGCCCCAAGCAACGCTGCTGGGCTCACCTGCTGCGGGACATCCACGACCGGCGCACTCTCTACCCTGATGACGCGCCACTGGCACAGTGGGCCGACGCCGTACACCGTCTCTATGTCCAGGCCAAGGCCTTCACGCACCCGTCGGGGCAGCAACGGCGCACCGCCCAGCTGGCCCTGGAACAACGGCTGCTGGCCCTCTGTAGACCCTACCTGGATGACCCATCGGCAACCCAGGCCAAGCTATGCCGACGCATTGAACGCCACGTCAAAGAGCTCTTCGTCTTCGTGGCTGAACCGGCAGCGCCGCCGGACAATAACGCCGCCGAGCGCAGCCTGCGCCCGGTAGTGGTCAGCCGGAAGATCAGTGGTGGCACGCGCTCAAACCAGGGCACTGCAACCAAGATGACGCTGGCCTCAATCTTCGGCACCTGGCGGGCCCAAGGCTTGAACCCCCTCACCGCCTGCCGACAATTACTCACTTCCCCTCAACCCTGAACAGTTACCAGCCAGGGTCTTTCGGTTTTCAAGGGTTGTCTAGGCCGAGGATGCGCAGGGATTGTCCTGGGGTCCAGCCGATGCGCCGCAAGGCCGCCGCGATGTTGCTTTCCCCGGCATGACGCAGCACGCTCAGCACGATGTTGCGCACTATCGCCATCACCTGGGGCGCGGCCCCTTTCCGTACCCTACTGGCGTCTTCCCCCAGGGTTACATCCCGCACGTAGTGCAGCCGGTTCTCAATTTCCCAATGCCCCCGTATATGTCTGAGCATCGCCTTTGGCCCCACCTTTCCGTCCAGACTGGTGATGGCGTAGCGCGACTCAGTGGCGGTCTGGCCGCGGCCCAGGGCGCGTCGCGTGATGCGGCACACCTGCCCCACGTCGGGCCAGTCCAGGTAGTCGTTGAGCGCGTCGGTAGCTGACAATTCACGGATTTCCCAGCGGTCGCCATGCCGGTTCCGGGTCCGCGCCTTCCGGTACTGTCCGCCCCGTACCGGCGCGGCGAAGGCCAGCGCGATGTCGTCGTAAAGTTCCCGCTGGTTCCGCTTCACGATGACCAGGTAGTCGCCGCCGGCGTCCCTGATCTGCTGGCAATAATCCCGCTGGCAGTACAGCGCGTCCCCGGTCACCAGATTGCCCGCCACCGGCAGCAGCGTTGCCGTCAACTCCCGGGCCGCCGTCAGCTCCCCCTGACCTGGCCCTACCCCCCTTTTGCCCCGCTACCAGGCCGACGCCATGGGCATAACCCGCCACCAGCCGTACGCCGGGCAGTTCCTCCCCGTGTATCCCGCGCAGCGCCTTGCCGTCCACCGCAATGGCCACCCTTTCCCCAGTGGCGGCCAGCCACTGCCTGGTCCACTGGGCCAGCGCCGCCTCAAAGGCGTCGGTGTCCAACTGGCAGAACACGGTGTGCAACGTGCTCACCGCCGGGGTCGTGGGTCGAGTGAAGCCCATGGCTGACACCGCATCCGGGTCCTGTTGGCGCCCCCACTGGCAGATGGCGTAAAGGCTGCGGGCGCCGGAGAGCATGGCGCAGACGGCCAAGGTCAGGATGGCGGGCAACGGATGTCGCTTGCCCTGGGGCGAGCGTGGGTCGGGGACGGCGCCCAAGGCGGCGGGCAGGCTGCGGGCTAATTCGTTAGTCTCCATGACAACAGATTAGCCGCTTTTTTAGAAAACCGAAAGACCCTGAGTTACCAGCGGCGAGGCTAGGACACCGCACTGTGACGGGTTATAATGGCCGCAGTTTTGGCTTGCGTTTGATGGCTGTTGCTGGAACGTGAAGGATTGATAGAATTGACCCAAATGGCGGACGAAAATCAAAATCGACCCGATGGTGACTACGAGCGGCAGTTCATGCCGCCCGGGCGCAGGGCCGGCGTACCCGATGCTCCGGCTGCGGAGCCCGCTGTCCCGGAGCCCGTTGTTGCTGCGCCGGGTGTTGTCGCGCCGGCCGTAGCAGAACCCGCGGCCCCGTCAACGCCCGATGACGATGGGGCGGAGTCTCCCGCAGACGCTCCCGTGTCTGTCGCTGACGAGGCGGTTGCGGATGCCGGCAACTCCCACGCGCCTGACCGGGATGCTGAACTCGTCAGGGACGGTTTGATGCCGCTGACTGCGGTGGCTACCGACGCGCATCGTGCCGACGGCGATGCTGAGGCGACGGCCTATGTGGAGGCCAACGACCTGTTCAAGATTTACAAGCCGGCCGATCTTGAGGTGGTGGCGCTGCGGGGCGTGGATATGACGGTGGCGCCCGGCGAACTAATCGGCATCGTGGGCGCCAGCGGGTCTGGCAAAACGACGATGCTGAACATCCTGGCGGGCTTGGAGCGACCATCGGCGGGCCGCATCCGCGTTGGCGACCGCGATTTGCTGGACATCAGCGACCGGGAGCTGGTGGAGTACCGTCGCCGGGAAGTGGGATTCGTGTGGCAGGCTACCGGGCGGAATCTGGTGTCGTATCTGAACGTGCGCGACAACATTGAGCTGCCCCAGGCCATTGCGGGAGCGGCCAAACAGCAACGCCGGGAACGCGCGGCGGAGTTGCTGGACGCATTGCAGATGTCTGACAAGGGTCGCCGGTATCCGTCCGAGTTGTCGGGGGGAGAACAGCAGCGGGTGGCCATTGCGGTGGCGCTGGCCAATAGTCCGCCGCTGCTGCTGGCCGATGAACCAACCGGCGAGCTGGACACCAACATGGCCGAGGAAGTGTTCCGGATGTTGCAGCGCATCAACCGGCGCTTTGGCGTAACGGTGATTATCGTAACCCACTACGCGGGCATCGCGCGGTGGGTGGATCGGGTAGTGCGCATTCGGGATGGCCGCATCGGTTCCGAGTCATACCTGACGTCATCTTACCGTGGCGACTCGGGGCAGGAGCAGGAATACCTGGTGATTGACCGGGCCGGGCGTTTGCAGTTGCCGCGCGAATTCGCCGAGCGTTTGGCCCTGGATGGACTGGCCAGCGCGAACATCGCTGTGGACGGCGACGGGATAACGCTGCGGCCGGCGACGGCACCTCATCGCAGCCGCAACCGCTACGACGGCAGCGGGGGAGAGTCGGGCGATGCGGGATAATAGCGCCGGGAGGCTTGAACTTTCCATTGCCGGGGCCAACGGTGCCGGGACCAACGGTGCCGGGGCCAACGGTTCTGCGGCCCTGGCCACCGAGCTGGTTACGCGGGAGTTTGGGCAGGGGGACAGCGCAGTACGCGCGGTCAACGAAGTGTCCATCCAGATTGGGCGCGGGGAGTTCGTTGCGCTGGTGGGTCGCTCCGGGTCGGGCAAAACGACGCTGCTGAACCTGCTGGCCGGCCTGGACCGGCCCAGCGCCGGCCGGGTGTGGTTCGAGGGGCGCGAAATCTCGCAGGCGCCGGAGAAGGAACTGGTGGGGTTGCGGCGAGAGCGGATCGGGTTTGTGTTCCAGTCCTTTGGGCTGATACCGCTGCTGTCGGCGTTTGAGAATGTGGAGCTGCCCCTGCACATCGGCGGTGTATCGTGGCGCGAGCGGCGGCGGCGCGCCAACGAAGCGCTGGAGCTGGTGGGCCTGCTGGGTCGGGCCGGGCATCGCCCCTACGAACTATCAGGCGGCGAGCAGCAGCGGGTTGCCATCGCCCGCGCGCTGGTGGCCGGGCCATCGGTGCTGTTTGCCGACGAGCCGACCGGCGAACTGGACAGCGTAACCGCAGAAAGCATCGGCGGGATTATGCGCGAAATCGGGGCCAGCCGCGGCGTGACCGTGGTAACCGCCACCCACGACTTGATGCTGGCCGGCATGGCAGACCGCCGGCTCCAAATGGCCGACGGGCAAATCGTTCGCGAGGAAGCGTAACCGGGCAACGGCGCCGGGCAGGTGTCGGATCAAGCCCCTCTCTCCTTGTGGGAGAGGGGTTGGGGTGAGGGGGGAAATCGTCAGAGTCAAGAATTTCACCCTCACCCTCTCCCATCAAGGGAGAGGGGATCGGCATTGGCGTCGCGCGTACCCGCTTTGATCTGTGAATGCGATGGGCGGGGAGGGCGGGTTTGCCGGCGTTCCTTGTATCGTGTTATATTTCGTTTAACCAAGAATCAACAATTAGCAGGTACTGCTGGAGAATTGAATGGCTTATGTGACCCCGCGAGAAGGGGAGAACCCAGAGAGTTTGGTAAATCGGTTCCGAGCATCGGTGCAGCACGCCGGGATTCTGCGGGAGTTGAAAGACCGCCGCTTCTTCCGGTCCAAGGCGCAGAAAGAACGCCTGGCCGCACAGCGAGCCGCCCGGCGTCGGCGTCGTCAACGTCGGTAGGCTCCGGGTAATTACAGTGACCGGGACCCTTCGGCAACCGTAGAAGGGTTTGCGGGCCGCTTATGTTTGAGTGGGTGTCTAAAAAGCGCCTGGTGAATCTCGGGCGAGAGGTGGAATAGTGGGGGAACGACCCCTCACCCCAGCCCTCTCTCGCAAGGGGAGAGGGAGTTGTTAGACAGCCTCTGAGTAAATTGACCGGTGAGTGAATTGACCGGCGGTGGGCAGGGTGCTACACTGGCCGGCAGGTAGTTTTGGGGCGCGCTGGACGATGCTATGGCGTCGTGGGGCTGCGCCTGTTTAATGAATGAAGGAGGGCTGGTTTGCCTCGCTACGATTATCGGTGTACGGAGTGCATAACGGAATTTGAGCTGGTCCAGAAATTCAGCGAGGCCGGCAGTGGCGAATGTCCATCATGCGGCGGGGCCGGTCAACGGGTTTTTCACGCCGTGCCAGTGATTTACAAGGGCAGCGGATTTTACACCACCGATTACGGCCGGCCCAAGCGTCCATCCGAAAGTTCCGAAGGTAAGGAAGCCGCGGCGACTTCATCCAACGGCAGCAGTGACAGCGGCGATTCCTCATCCAGCAGTAGCGAGAAGAGCGAATCCTCGTCGCCAGCTGAGTCGACGACTCCGGCGGCTACCGGTGGAGATTCGGCATAGCGGCTCTCCGCGTCGGGTTGTTACGAGAGCCAAAAGGCCGCCCATTTGGTGCGGCTTTTTGCTGTCCCCGGGTAGTCCAACCACGCCGCAAGTCAGCTGGGTTTTGCAACTCAGTTGGGTATTGCAAGTCAGTTGGGTATTGATGGATGCGCGCGCTGCTGCAAAGGGTAACGTCGGCGTCGGTTAGCATCGAAGGGTTGGCCGTGGGCAGCATCGGCCCGGGGCTGGTGGTGCTCCTGGCAGTGGCGTCCGGCGATGACGAGGCGGAGGCGCGCCACATCGTGGACAAGGTGGTGAACCTGCGGATTTTCGCCGATGCGGAGGGACGGTTCAACCGGTCGGCGCTGGACGTGGGCGGCGAGCTGCTGGTGGTATCGCAGTTCACGCTTTACGGCGACACCCGTCGCGGACGCCGTCCTGACTTCACGCGGGCGGCTCCACCCGAGGACGCCAGACGCCTGTACGAACAGGCGGTGACGATGTTCCGGCAAACCGGCCTAAAGGTGGCGACGGGAGAGTTTCAGGCGTATATGCAGGTGCGCCTGGAGAACGATGGGCCGGTTACGCTGCTGGTGGATAGCGCCGACCGGGCTCGGCCACGGCGCGGGTAGCTGAATCCCATCTCCCTTGATGGGAGATGGCTAAGGTGAGGGTGAGGGTGAACCATTCAGTTAGCGGTGCCAGCCCATTCCTTTGTACATACCGCGCAGGAAGGCGATTTGGCCGCCGTGGGAAACGCAGTCCCAGGTCATTTGGCCCAGGGCGGCGGCCACGGTGCGGGGTTCGGACACGGGCGGTATGATTTTGGCCTGCTGCATCTGGGCATCGGTGAGCGCCGGCAGGTACTCGCGCAGGGCAGTACGCACCTGCTCAAAGTAATCCATCTGGACATTGCGAGAGGGCGGCTGCCAGTCGCAAACCATCTGGTGAGTCCAGCCGAGACCCCGGCTCTCGCCGTCGGCCGGCATGGTGAAATGGCGCTCCCAGTTATCGTTGTCCCACAACTGGGGCAGGTCGCGCAGGCGGGTATGGATGAAGGAGTCGATGACACGGGACAGGTGCCAGAGGATCCACGCCACGGAGTTGCAGTCGTCCGCCGGGATGCGGTGAAACTCGTCGTCGGAGAGGTCTCTGAGGGCAAGGTCGATGGTCGAAAAGTTGTTCTCCAGCGCGGAGATCAGGCCGTCGGCAGCAGCAGACATTGGTGGGCCTCCTGGCGATGGTGGTAAGCAGGCAGTGGTGGTAAGCGGCGGTGGATGGGTTAGGTGATTTCCGGCTGCACGCCTTCGGGGAGGTCAACTTCAAACGCGGAGAGCACCTGGCCGACCAGCATATAGTGGCCGATGAGGGCGGTGATGCCCACGGTTTTTTCGGTGCCGAAGTGGTTGCTGACGGCGTTGAAGGTTTCGTCGCTGATCTGGTGGTTCTGAGCGAGTTCCTGCACGTATTTGACCAACGAAGCCTCGATGCCGGTCATGCCCTCCGGAGCCGTGCCGTTGGCGATGGCCCGGACGACGTCATCGGAAACGCCGGCCTGCCGGGCCAGTCGGGCGTGGGCGGAGAATTCGTACTGCTGCCGGATTTCGCGGGCAGTGGCGCAGATGACGATCTCCCTTTGGGCTTCGGTGATGTCCAGTCCGAAACGCACGAAGGTTCCGGTGTGAGCCACGCGGGCCGCCAGGTCGGGGCTGTGCAGCAGAACGCCGTAGGGTCCGCGCACACTGCCGCGGCTGCTGGCGATGGAATCAAAGAACCCCTGGTGTTCGGGAGTTAGCTGCTCGCGGGTGATGTCGTTCAGACGGGCCATGTGTTGCGCTCCTTGATGGATGATTGATCGGGGATGATTGATCGGATTGGCGAGTTTGTGCGCCGGATGATGCGAGGGCAATATACCGTTGCCGGGCGTCCGGGGGCAAGTTGACCGCAACCTCCGGGACCAAAAGAGGGCAGACGGCTGCACCTCTTCTACTGGGATCTTTGCGACCACCGTCACTCCACTGCCAACCTTTGCTCCGCGAACAGTTGCTCAATGCCTCTGGCGGCCAGGGTTAGGGCCTCGGTTACTTTTTGGCGGGGGAATGGCTCGCCTTCGGCGGTGCCCTGGATTTCTACCACTGCTCCGGCGTCGGTCATAACGATGTTGAAGTCGGCCTGGGCCGCAGCGTCTTCGGTGTAGTCGAGGTCGAGGAGCAGGTTGCCGTTGTGGAGGCCGACGCTGATGGCGGCCACGGCACAGTGGAAGGGCAGGGTTTGCAAAGACCCGTGTTCGACCAGCCGGCTTAATGCCTGATGCAGGGCGACCCAGGCGCCGGTGATGGCCGCCGTGCGAGTGCCGCCGTCGGCTTGCAGCACGTCGCAGTCCAGATGCACCGTGCGCTCGCCCAGAGCCGACCGGTCGGTGGCGGCGCGCAGGGAGCGTCCGATGAGGCGCTGGATTTCCTGGGAGCGGCTGGCGGTGCGTCCGGTGTCGCGGTCGCGGGAGCGGCGGGATGACGTGGCCCGGGGCAGCATATCGTACTCGGCGGTTACCCAGCCCGAGCCGCGGCCGCGCATCCAGCCCGGCACCTGTTCATCCACCGAAGCCGCGCAGAGCACGACGGTCTGGCCCATCTCGATGAGCACCGATCCCTCCGCCGACGCCTGGTAGCCGGTGGTGATGCTAATGGGGCGCAGTTCGTCCCAGCGGCGGCCATCGGCGCGTATCAGTTTTGTATTCATGCGTATTCACTCTCACCCTAACCCTCTCCGGTCAAGGGAGAAGGGATTTCATGGCGTTCTTTGTAATGGCGGACGGCGCAGTTTACCACCGACTAGTTGGCGGCTGGATGATGGGTTTCCACCCAGAGGTTGACGCCGTCGCTGATGTATTCGACGGTGCCATCGCGGGCAGTGAGGAAGATGTTGGCTCCACCGATCAAGGATGCCAGCCGGTCGATGACGTCCGGATGGGGATGGCCGAATCGGTTGTCGCGGCCGGCCGAGATTACGGCGCTTTGCGGGGCCACGGCGCGCAGGAATTCCGGCGATGAGGAAGTTCGGCTGCCGTGGTGGGCTACTTGGAGGACGTCGGCCCGCAAACCAGCGCGGTTGCTGGCGACGAGGTGGCGCTCGGCGTCGGCTTCTATGTCGCCGGTGAACAGGAACGCAATCTCGCCATAGGTGAGGCGCAATACCAGGCTCCCGTTGTTGGAGGTAGGTCTGACGCCGGCGGGCGGTGGGCCGCCGGTCGGGGACAGCACCTCCAGCGCCACGCCGTCGCCCAACGCAACCTCATGGCCGGCGTGAAGGGTCAATGCCGGGCGTTTTCGGTCTGCTACGATGGACTGCCACTGCGGATACAACGCGCTATCCGGGGTGACTGCTCCCTGCAATACGACGTCGGCGCGGTAACGGTGCAGCACGCCGAGCAAACCGCCAACGTGGTCAGCGTCCAGGTGGGTTGCCGCCACTACATCCAGAGAGCGGTCGGAGGCTGGGAGCAGCGGGCCGATGGCGGCCAGGGTAGTCTCCGCATCGGCGCCGCCGTCCACCAGCAGTTGATGTCCGTTGGGAGTTACCACCAGGATGGCATCTCCCTGCCCAACATCCAGTGCGTAGACGTGCAGGCGGCCGTCGGCGCCGGTTGCCGCTAGCTGGCCAACCAGCAGGACCACCACGATGATGCCGACCGGGACGGCTGATACCACGGTGGCCGCCATGCCGGTGGGTCGCCACTGCCGCCGTCGCAAGCCCGCCACGATTCGACGCAGCGGGCGCGCGGACATCAGCCAAACCAACACACCCAGCACAACGTACCAGGCAACGGCCACCGGGGCAGTCAGCCAGTCGGCGGCCCACAGCGCCGGCGGCATCGCGTTCGCGACCGCCGTGAGCCAGGACAGCGGCGCCCACGCCAACGCGCCCGGAGCCATCGCCAGCGTCGTCGATCCCAGTCCCACAGAGGCGGTGAGCGCTGAGGCTACCAGGGCTGCGGGCAGCGCCGGCATCGCCAGGATCGTGGCCGGCACGCTCATCAGCGGAATGGCGCCGAAGTGCATGGCGATCAGCGGCAAGGTCGCCAACGTGGTCATCACTGAGATGACTACCGAGGCGACCAGCAGCGCGATTCCGTACTGGGCCCACCGCGCCGGAGCCGCATCAGATGACGCTAACGGAGCGGTGACCAGCGCAGACGCCACGGTAATCGCCGGCAACGACAGGATTACACCAGCCATGGCGGTGAAACTGAGGAGAAAAGACAGGCTGCCGAGTTGCGACGGGTCGACGGCCAGCATTACCGCACCGGCGAGCAGCAACGCCGTAACACCGCGTATGCCTCGGCCGAGCAGGGTCTGTCCCAAAACCAGGCAGCCCATGATGGCCGCGCGCACCACCGGAGGATCCAGACCGGACAGCGTGGCGTAGACCCACAGGACGATTGCGATGACGGCCACCGCCGCTGCGCTGCGACGGCCCACCACCGCGTGAGCGACCGCCAGCGCCAGCGCCATCACCACTCCGACGTGCAGGCCGGAGATTGCCAGCAGGTGCGACATACCCGACGTGCGGAAATCCTCTTTGACCGACTGCGGCAGCTCGCTGCGAATGCCCAGCAGCAAAGCCTGCGCCAAACCGGATTGCGGCGCGGGGATCGCGGCCTGCAATCCTCGCGCCAGTGCGCTGCGCATCCGGTGCAGGGCGGTAATGGGCCTGAACCCGCCGCCTACACTGACCAATTCAGACTGGCGGGCCCACAGGATTGCTGAGATCTGCTGGGATTCCAGGTAAGCGGCGTAGTCGAAATCGCCGATGGGTTCCGGGCGCTCCAGCCGTCCCGATAGACGCACGGTGTCCCCGTGACGCACGTAGGGCGGTGGTCGCTGCGCCACCAGCTCGCCGGGCGGGAGGGCGTATACCAGCAGGTTGGTTCCCACGGGGATGTTGGTTGCTACGGGGACGTTGGTCGCCGCTCCGGTGATGGGCGCCACGACCCGGGCGCGAAAACGGGCGCGGCTGCCGATAGTTTCGGGTGCGTCGGTGACCACCAGCGTGGCAGCGATGTCGGCGTCAAATGGCACTATGGGCAAAGCCGGCGCTGGCGCCGCCTCAGCCCGCCAGAATCCCAACAGCAACGCCGCCGTCAGCAGCATGGGGCCAATGGGCAGACGCAACAGCCTCAGCCCGACTGCCAGGACACCGGCAGCGACGGCCGGCAGCAACAGAGCCCAAGCCGGAGCGGTCCAGCCATCCAACAGGAAGGTTGCCCCGACGCCGGCGATGAAGGCCGCCAGCGTCAGCTCGGGAAATATTCTCATCCAACGGCCGTCGCCGGCCGGGCCGGAGGGCTAACGGACGCCGACGGTAATCAGGCTGGCGATGCGGGCATAGATGCCGTCCCCGATGCCCGGTACGGCGGTGATGCCATCGGGAGCGCTGAACGGCCCGGTCTCCTGACGATGGGCTATGATGGCGTCCGCCCGTCCGGCGCCGATGCCGGGGAGAGTCTGCAAACAGGTTGCCGTAGCAGTGTTGATGTCGATGGGTTGGGTGCAATTCCCGGCAACCGCCGCAGTGGTGTCCCCGCCGGCCGACGCCGTACCGGTGCTGGCCGGCTCCACCGGGTCGCCGGCGGCCGGGATGCGGTAGTGGGCGGCGTCGGTTACGTAGGCGGCCAGATTGACACGTTCCAAATCGGCGGTATCGGTTGGGCCGCCCGCCAACTCCAGCACATCGTCCACCCGCTGACCCGGCCGCACTGCATAGACGCCTGGGTTAACCACCGCCCCGGTGATATACACCTCGAGGATTGGCTGCGCATCGACGGCGGTCTTATCGGCTCCGGTCTTATCGGCTCCGGTCATATCGTTGGCGGCTGCGCCGTTGGCAACCGGCTGGGTCGTGTCGGCCATCGCCGGCGCGGCCGGCGGGATAATCTGGACGGCGCCGGAAGGGTTGGCGCCGTTGGCGCGAACGACGATCCAAGCGGCAACGGCCAGCAGAGCCGCCGCCAACAAAACTGATGCGGCCACCGTCAGTAACCGCCTGCCGCCAATGGAACTCAAAATGCTTACGCTTCGCCAAGCTTTGAAGTGGAGTTGGGCCGGCTGCGAGGCACCACACAGACCACACTACCACATAATTGGCAAACACATCCCCGAGCCGGCCAATGCCAAAGTAACGGATTCATACACGTTATGACCAGTGATACGTTGACCGATTTTTACGATTTTCAGGTTTTTCTTGAATCGTGCGCATTGGACGCGCGCGGGCGTTGCTGGTGGCGGTACGATGTTTCGGTGTACACTGGCCGAAATTCACACTGGAGCCGGAATTACGGTTGCCTGAAAACTGTTAACGACGGCTGTTGCCGTGCCCGCGTACAACCCCACGGGCGAACCCTTGCCCAGGAGGAACATTGCAATGCTGGTAGACCTGATTCGCCTCACCGCCCCCGACGGGATCGAGCTGGACGGAGCCTATTTCGCTCCGGCGGCGGGACCGAAGCCGGCCGGCCCAATTGATGCGGCGCTTTGCATTCACGGCTCCGGGCGCAATTTCTACACGCCGGCCACTGCAAATATGGCCGAAGATTTGCGACGGCAGGGCTATGGCGCGCTGACGCTGAACACCCGCGGCCACGATACGGTTTGGATGGACCGGGCGACCGGAGCCGCGGAAGGCAACGCCTTTGAGATTCTGGACAACAGCCGGCAGGATTTGCGCGCCGGCATAGATTATCTGGCCGGCCAGGGCTACCGGCGCATCGCCATCATCGGGCACAGCATGGGCGCCGTGAAGGTTGCCTACTATGCCGCCGTGGAGGACGACCCGCGGGTTGCCGCCGTGATTCCGGTATCGCCGGTGCGGCTGTCCTGCTCTTACTATCTGGAATCTGGCGACGCCGCCGAGTTTCGCGCCAATCTGGAAACCGCCGACCGCATGGAGGCCGAAGGCCGCGCGCTGGATTTGTTTTACGTAGACTTTCCCATCAAGGAGCTGTTCTCGGCAGCGGCCTACCTGGACAAGCACGGGCCGGCGGAACGCTACAACGTCATTCAGCACGCGCCGCAGATTCGCGTACCGCTCTTCGTGCTGTCCGGTTCGCAGGAAACTCACACCCGCCTGCTCGACGCGCCGCAGGACATAGTAACCGCCGCCGTCAACAGTCCCCGCGCCGAGTATCTGGTGCTGGAGGGCGGGAACCACTCCCTGACCAACCTGATGCCGGCGGCCGGCGCGGCGGCGCTGAACTGGCTGGCATCGCTGCAATTGCAAGCCGCCGCCGCCGACTAGATCAGCGGACAGGGTTTCAGATATGACGCATTCGGCCGACAACATCAGCATCACGCCAATTGGCTACGTGCGGAGCCGGTTCACCGACTATGCGCCGTCGGACGAGATGCGGCTCCATCCCAGCGAGATTGTGGTGTCTGCCGAGTTTGCCGACGGCCTGATGGGTCTGACGGCCGGCGACCACATTCTGACGCTGTTTGCGCTGCATAAGGCCAGGGAGCGTGGCTACGATTTGCAGTTGCATCCTGGCCACAATCCGGACAACCCGATTCGTGGTGTTTTCGCCACGCGCAGCCAGTACCGCCCCAACTTCATCGCCGCCACCGTTGCCACCATCGAGCGGATCGACAGCGACCCCAACACCGGCGGCGCGACGCTGGTAGTGACTGGTCTCGACGCCCAGGACGGCTCGCCGGTGGTCGACATCAAACGGCACAGTCCGGGGTTTGACGAGATTGGGCCAGGATGAGGTTGGGCCAGGATGAGGGGTTTTTGACACTGCTACCCGGTTTCCTATACCATCATCCAGCGTCGTCAACCGAGATTTACCGTGAGTGAAAACAGCAACCGCGAACCTCATCACGATATATGGAGCATACCGGCCGGTAAACTGAGATGGTACATAACGGTACTAATAATGTCCGGGTCTGTGCTGGCCGGGTATCTCATCGCCGGGGAGCCAGGCAACCCTGACCACAGCACGAACCAGGAGTTAGCGAAAGCGATTGCTGCCGACGTTTTGCTTTCCTATACTGCCGCGGCCCTTGGCTCATTCGTAATAATACAGGGAGTTGAACAGGTTATGGTCGTCACCCACTTTTTTAGAGAACAGACTCGCAAGCTGGTTGAACAGAGGCTAGAGCGCGAACGGCTGGAACGGGAAAGACGGGAGCAGGCGAGGGCCGAGGGCCGGGCCGAAGGCTGGTCTGAGTGGGCCGCGTGGAATGAACGCCGGATTGAGGCGGAACGCAATGGATTGCCGTTTGACGAAGCTCCTCCATCGCCCGGTGATGCCGGCTGATTTGGCTCAGAGGGAAAAGAGTAGGCCCCAATGCCGATTTACGAATACCGGTGCCAGTCGTGCCATGTGGTCAGCAGCCGCTTCTTCAAGGTTGCTTCGGCTGCTACCGGCGTGTGCTGTGAGCACTGCGGCGGCGGGATGTCGCGCATCATGTCGTCCTTCTCTAGGGGGCGCACCGATGGTGACACGTTGCGGGACCTGGACCCGCGTTACTACAAGATGGTGGACAATGCGCTGGGCAATGCCCCGGCCGGTTCTGACCCCGACCACTACCTGCGTCAGATGGCTCCCTTCTCAGCTGCCGAAAAGACCGGCGACCCCTATTTCAACGAATAGACACCGCTCCCGAATTACAACACGGCCACCGGCTAGCCGCACTCCCCGCAGCCGGTGGCCCCAGCAACAGCATGGCCAGGAGGCACACATCGGATGACTGCCGACTCAATCGTATTTCCCTCGCTGGAGTGGTTCGAGGCGTTGCGGGATATGGTGAACGATGACCCGGGGTACCGTCAATTCGGCACGGTGGATGCCCAGATGGGCGTCAAGGTTGCCGACCACGTCTACATAGTTGCGTTCGATGCGTTCCAGTGCAACTCGGTGCGGACGGGTACTGAATACGATTTGATCAATGTGGACTTTTTCCTGGAGATGGCCCCGGAAGCGTGGCGCACGATGCTGGACGACATCAAGGCCAACGGCGGCGCGGGCCCCGGCCAGACCCTGGTCAGTCTGGATATGCTGCACGAAATTTCCAACAATGCCACCGGAGACCAACTGCGGGCCGATATGTTCTTCCGATACAACCAGAGCTTGCAGCACTTTTTTGACCTGTCGGCCAACCTGAATACCGTGTACCCCGACTGAACCGGACGGCGCCGTTGCCGAGAAGCATCCATCTGCCGTCCGGCGGTTTTTCCGGGCGGCGCACGCGAGGACATTCGATGACCACGACCGCAGTTCTTGACGAAGTAGGAATGAACCCGGTGGCGGTGCAGGAGCTGCAAACGCTGTTCCTCCGTCAGATTGACCAGGGTTTGCACCCTGGCGCGGGCCTGGCAGTGTATCGCCACGGACGCCTGGCGGTGGACCTGTGGGCCGGGCGAGCCGACGATGCGTCGGGCCAGCCGGTGGCCGCCGACACCATGTTCATCCTGTACTCGTCGACCAAGCCGCTGGCGGCGGTGTGCCTGCATATCCTGTGGGAGCGGGGCAAGCTGGGCTGGGACGACAAGGTTGTGGACTATTGGCCGGAGTTCGCCAAGCACGGCAAGGACGCCGTTACCATCCGGCACGTCCTGACGCACCGGGGCGGTTTTCCGGAGACGCCTCCGGAGCTGTCCTGGGATCGCTGGCAGGATTGGGACTACGTGGTGGAGTGTATGGAGAACGTCATTCCCGACTATCCATCCGGCCAGGTGATGGCCTACCACCCGCGCAACTTCGGCTGGGTGATTGGTGAACTGGTGCGGCGCATCGACGGGCGGCATATCGGCGTGTTCCTGCGGGAAGAGGTGCTGGACCCGCTGGGCCTGGTGGACGGCTACGTGGGCTTGCCGCCGGAGCTGGAGGACCGGGTGTCGCGCATCCACGCCATGGAAGACTGCGACCGGCCGGGCATGATTCGCCCCTACAATCGCCCGGAGGTTCACCAGGCGGTGCATCCGGCCGGCGGCGGCATTTTCACCGCCCGCGACCTGGCCCGTTTCTACGCCATGATGGGCAACGGCGGCGAGCTGGACGGTGTGCGCATCATGAATCCCGAAACCATCGCCGAGGGTACCCGTCTGCAAACCGAGGCTAATGACTTTTCCCTGGGCACCCGGATGCGCCGGTCGTTGGGTCTGGTGCTGGAAGACAACCGTATGGGAGCCAGCACAGCCGACGGCGCCGGCACGTTCGGGCACGGCGGTGCGGGTACGTCGGTGGGCTGGGCCGACCCATCAATGGGGCTGGCCGTTGCCTATATCACCAACGGATTCCGGGCCAGTTCGACCAACAACCCGCGTCTGGCGGCCATCTCGCGGGCAGTGCGGGCAGCGTGCAACTAACGGCGTTGGGCCCCGCGATTGTGGGCCTTGCCATTGTGGCCCCCGCGATTGTGGACGCCGATGCCTGAAATCATTTTGCATCTGGCCTTCCGAGCCGACTGGGATGCCGGCGTCGCCTCCGGCGCTTATCAGGCGCCGTCACTGGCCGAAGAGGGGTTCATCCACGCCAGCGCTGATGAGGCGCAGCTGCTGCGGGTGGCGGCGCGTTTGTTCGTGGGGCGCACCGATCTGCTGGCGCTGGACGTAGATACCGACCAATTGCCGGCCGAATCACCGGTGATTCGCGAAGCGGCGCGTTCCGGTGAAATCTACCCGCACGTTTACGGCCCCATCAATCCGGGTGCGGTGGTGCGGGTGCGCCGGCTGGTACCCGATGACGGCGAGCCGGGCGGGTTTGCGCTGGTGGAAATGGCTTGAGGGAAATGGGGGAAGGATCTGATGGATTTACGAGGAATAGTTATGTGTGGTTTGTTGAGCCGGTTGACGCTGGTGTCGCTCTTTATGTTGGTTACGGCAGCTGTGTCGATAGGCTGCGGCGGGGAAGTCGATGCGCCGCTGCCGGTTGGCGCGCCGGGTGTTGGCGCCACCGCACCTGCTCTGGAGGCTGCCACACTGCCACCGGCGGCGACGGCGACGGCGACGGCTATCATCCCGACGGCAGCGCCGACACCGGCGCCTGAGGCGGCGGCAGAGGGCGAACGCGGCAACGAGTCGCTGGAAGTAATCAGCTCGCGGTCGGTGTCTACTCCGTCGCGCCTGGAATTGGTTGGCAGCGGGGGTTTCAACCTGTCGCCAATGCCTCAAACGATGCCGACGGAGGGCGGCCTGACGGTTGCCGCCATTGGCTCGGTAACCGTGGCGGCGGATGAAGCCTATGTGGTCATAATCCCGGAACAGAACTACGGTTCTTTAGGCCCGGAACAGCTGACCGCCGCCGACCGCAAAGAGATTATCGAAAAGCTGGCGGAATTAGACGTGCCGGAAGAAGCCATTGAGTTCAAAAATCTCGTCAGATATGGCCCGGCCAGCATTTCCGTGGAAGTGGAACTGAGTGAATTGGCGGCGCTGAGCGAGCCAATTCTTGATGCGGTGGAGGAAGTGGTGAGGCGATCCGAAAGACACGGTGTCCGCTATAGTTTGTCGGCGGAGAACTGCGACCGCGCACTATCCCTGGCCCGCCGGGAAGCAGTGCCAGCCACCGAAACGGCCGTTGACGATTTGGCGGAGGCCCTGGGTGTGGAACGTGGGACGGTGATTGGGGCGCTGGAGTATCCGCCGCCAAATTTTGGGTACGGGCTGACGGGCACTAACGTCGACACCTGTGCCGGCCTGTCCATTGACCCCTATTCCGGCCTGGCTCCCTTCGACGCTGAGCCAGAAGTCGAGGTATCGGTTAACCTGCAGGTAACGTACCTTATTCGATAGAAAATTACATACAACCCTGGCTCGGCTTGCGTCGTTCTGCCGGCGCCAGGGGCCGGCGGAATGTTGTACACCTACGACGACGAGCAACTGACGGCCATTCGAAAAATCATCGCCGGGCTGGCCAATCTCACGCCGGACGATATAGCCGTTCGCGATGCGGCTGTGGCAGATGGGAAATGTTCGGTGGCGCTCTGGCCGCTTTGGCCCCTTGCGCTAACCGAGCCAGCATTGTGGTCCACCGTGGTTGCTGACGAACGCATCGGTGAGTTTTCGGTGTACGGGTTGTTTCCCGCGGCCTACGATCTGGTGTATGGCGATGATGGCCCGGCAGCCGAGGTTCGGTACGACGGGCGCACACGCGGGAGGGTGGCCATCATTAGCGGTCGCAGCGGTGGCGAGCCGGCAAGCGTCGTAATCAAACCGCGTCAGAGCCAGCGGGAGGCTGAGATCGCCAGCATCGCCGGGGATCTGGGCGTGGGGCCGCGGCAGCTGCCCACCGTCGACGGATTTATCACCGAGGAGTTTGTGGCTGGGACATTCCTCACCGACCTTGCGCCGGAGTCGGCAACGCCGGAGCGGATGCGGGAGGTTGGAGCGGCGCTGGGCGATGCCATCAAGCGTCTGCACGATGCTTGGATTTGCTACAACGACGCCACCATCGCCGACCCTGATGGCCGTTCGCACTTCATTGTGCAGCCGGACGGGTCGATTCGCCTGATTGATTTCGGCGTGGCGCTGTTGCTGGACGACCACCCGGCGGGATTGAGTTTCCAGGATGCCTACCACGCGGCGCGCACCGATCCGATGTTCCGGTTGTTCCGCCAGATGAGCGGCGGCGCAGACGATGCCACGCTGGGCAAGTTCATCGCCGACTACGGGAGCGGGCTATCCCGCCAGACGGTGGCCGAGCTACAGGCGCGCGACTGGCGCATTGCCGATGAAGGGGCGACGATGATCGCGTCCCGGTTTGGGCCGGCGGCCGTCGCTGCGCTGCGGGCGGGAATGGCGGCGGCTGGGGGGTAGGAGGGGGCGCCGGGGTTACGGTTTTCACCTGGATTTACAGGATGGACCAGATAGACAAGATTGGTTGCCGCTTATTTGGGCCAATATCGGGGTGCCCCATCAAGTCGCCCAAGTCGCGGTAGGGTATGGAAAAGGCACGAGAGTTCTGATCGTGCCTTTTGGGATTGATGGGAGACGGATTTGCACCCTTTCCCATCGAGGGAGAGGGGAGTTTTATTGGAGCGTCAGCAGGTACTCTACGAGGTTGTCCACGTCCTCGTCGGACAAAACGATTCCAGCCATCGTGGCCTGCATCAATCCTTCCGGATACGCCTTGTCGATCCCTTCGTCCGGCGGGGCGGCAGTGTATGCGTCGGGTTCCAGGATGGACTCACGGATATATTCCTCAGCGGACAATCCCGGGATGCGTCCGCCGGCGGTTGAGGCGACGTGGGTCAGGTTCGGACCCAAAATACCGGCAGCTACGCCTTCAATGGTGTGGCAGGCGGAGCAGCCGCCGGCGCCGGCAAACACCTGCTGGCCCGGTGACGCGGCCGCACCGGTCCCGCTTGCGGGTGCAGGTACATTGGATCCCCGCAGCCCAGGCGTGGGCGCCACCAGCGGGGTGAATTGTTCAATCTCAGCTTCGTGATGCTCGAAGGGGACCCGTCGCTCTTCTGCGAACCCGCGGGGGGTGGGCCGGAACACGCCAAAGAGTAGCACCAGAGCCAGCGCTACTATCAGCCCCAGAATCAGGCCGGCGACGAAGACCTGCCAGAGCAGCTTGTGCTCAAACTTGAGGTGCATGAAGAAGGCGACGACGCAGAAAAATTTGAGAATTGACAAGATGACCAGCGGAGCGATGACTATGCTGCTGCCTCGCAAGTCTTCCGGCACGATGATGAGAAATTCGACGAGAGTAATAATCCCCAGGAAAATGGCCAGCGCGGCGTACTGCTTGAGTCCACCGTGTACGCCCTCCGGGACTCTGCCCCAGAAGAACTGAGCAATCCCGGGGTCGTGGGATTCGTGCTCGTCGTGGGCCAGGACACCCTCCTGACCGGGGTTACTACTCATTGCGCGCGTGCCTCCTCGAACCTTAACCGATTAATCCGGTGAGCCAGGACCATCCCTGCACCGCGGCGTGCCCGGCGTCGGGAAGCGGCCCGGCATCAAAGCCGCCGATCAGGTATAGCAGGGTGAAAATTACAATCCAGACGATGTCAACGAAGTGCCAGTACAAACCGGCAATGTCCACATCCAGGTCGGAGGGGCGGCCGGCGGGGTTGCGCGCCGCGATGATGGCGATGGCAGTCAACCAGACCAAGCCCAGCGTAACGTGCGCCCCGTGGAAACCGGTGAGCGTGTAGAAAGAACTGCTAAAGAGGTTCGTTTCGTAACGCAATCCTTCGACTCGAAACGCGTTGAACTCGTAGACCTGGAAGCCGATGAAGATGGCGCCCAGCAAGATGGTAACCACCAGCCACTGGATCAACCGCCGTTGGTTCCCGTTTCGGGCGGCGGCCACTGCCATCACCATGCCGAATGAACTCATCAGTAGTACGAAGGTGCTGATGGTGGTTACCGGAACGTCAACGATGTCCGCGGGGTAGGGGCCGACCAGGCTCTGGCCGCGATACACCATGTAGGTGGCAATCAGGGAACCAAAGAACAGGCAGTCTGAGCCGAGAAACACCCACATGAGGAGTTTCCGGTGATTTATGCCAGTGGTGGTTTCTTCCTCCACAGGGGGAACGTGTTCCACCGGCGGGGCGTGTCTGGTTTCTACGTGGGCCAACGCGCGCCTCCTGGGTTAGGCAAGTACAAGATTGGTGGCCATTGCATGGCAGGGTCGGTTAATAATGGCCTTCGGCGGCGTGCTCGGCGGCCGGTGGTTCGTTGGACCAGCCAATTACGCCGATGATGGTTATCAGCCCGCCGACGAAGCTGATGGGGAACCGGATGTAGTCCCAGCCGAAATCAATCAGCAGGCCGCCGGCGATCCAGGCCAGTCCGAACGCAGCCACCAATGGCCAGTAGGACGGGCTGGGCATATGTATGTTAGAGGGGTCAACGTGGGGTTCTGCCGGCACGGTCTCGCCATTGGCGGCAGCGGCGCGCTTGGTGATCCAGTACGGGTCCTGGCCGAGCACCACGGGAATTTCAGCGAAGTTGTACACGGGCGGCGGCGACGAGATGCTCCACTCCAGGGTGGGGGCATCCCACGGGTCATTGCCGGACCGTTCGCCCTTCCTGGCGCTGCGGATGAAGTTGTGCATGAACACCAGAATGCTGGCCAGGATGACGAAGTAACCGATGGTGGCCAGCAGGTTCATGCTTTCCCAGCCGAAGCCTTCGGCGTAGGTGTAGATGCGGCGCGGCATACCGTTCAGGCCGGCATAGTGCATGGGGAAGAACGTGAGGTTCATTCCGATGAACATCAGCCAGAAGTGTACCTTGCCCAGGATTTCGTGGTACATCCGACCCGTCATCTTGGGATACCAGTAGTAGATGCCGGCGAAGATGCCGAAGATTGCGCCGCCAAACAGCACGTAGTGGATGTGGGCAACGATGTAGTAGGTGTCCTGCTGCTGGAAGTCGGAGGGCGACACGGCGTGGGAAACGCCGGAGAGTCCGCCCACGATAAACAGGGCGACGAATCCAATTGCCATCAGCATCGGGGTTCGCAAGTCGATGGAACCGTGCCACATGGTGCCAATCCAGTTGAAAATCTTGACGCCGGTGGGCACGGCGATGAGCATGGTGGTGATGGTGAACACCGAGTTGGCGATGGGGCCGAGACCCACGGTGAACATATGGTGGCTCCACACGGCCCAGCTCATGATGGCGATGACGATGCCGGAGAACACTATGACCGGGTACCCGAACAGCGGTTTGCGGCTGAAGGTGGGTATCACTTCGGACACGATGCCCATGGCCGGCAGAATGAGGATGTAGACCTCAGGATGACCGAAGAGCCAGAACAGGTGCTGCCAAAGGATCGGGTCGCCGCCGGCGGCGGTATTGAAGAAGTTGGCGCCGAATTGCCGGTCGGCGGTAAGTTCGATGAGGGCCACGGTGATGATGGGGAAGGCCAGCACCAGGAGGATGCTGGTGACCAGGGTCATCCACACGAACACCGGCATACGCATCAGGGACATCCCCGGCGCGCGCATATTGATGATGGTTACGACGAAGTTGAAACCGGCGGCCAGCGATGCGACACCGAGCAGCTGCAGGCTGAGCGCCCAGAAGTCCAGGCCCTTGCCAACGCTGAACGGCGCGGCGGTGAGGTTGGCGTAGGAGAACCAGCCGGCATCCGGAACCTGTCCAATCAGGAAGCCGGAGTGCATCAGCAACGCTCCGAACAGGAACACCCAGTAGGAAAAAGCGTTGAGACGGGGGAATGCCACGTCCCGGGCGCCAATCATCAGGGGGATCATGAAGTTAAAGAACGTGGCTCCGAACGGCATAATTACCATGAAAATCATGGTGGTGCCGTGCATGGTGAACATGGCGTTGAACCATTCGGCGGAAACGAGGGAGGCGTCGGAAGTGGCCAGTTGCAGGCGCATTATGCCGGCCTCGATACCGCCCACTATGAAGAAGATGAAGGCCGATACGCCGTACAATGCGCCGATACGCTTGTGGTCAACTGTAGTTAGCCAGCTCCATAGGCCGGTGTAGGTGGTGGGGCGTGGGATTACGCCGGTGATGGTTACCATTGCTCAGGTCCTCCGCTGCTACTCATTCGGGGTGCCGACGGGGTGCCGATTGGGTTGCATTAGCGGCGATGGGTGTCTCCGGTAGGTGTGCTGCCGTTAGTTGGCATTGGTCAAGCGATGTCGCTAGTGGCCCGGATGTTTACTGCTGTGCCAGCAGATATTCAACCAGGTCGCCCAGTTGGTCTTCGGTCAGGTCAGCCCGATGGTCGAGCCGGTTTTGATAGATCGGCGCCAGCTGCGACATACGGTTGCCCGGTTTGATGGCCTCGGGGTCCCGAATCCATTGCCGGAGGCTTTCGCGGTTCAGATCGATCAGGCCGGCCCCGATGGTGGTGCGCAACCCCAGATCGGTCAGGTTGGGGGCAGCGAAGGCCGCCGCGGGTTCGTTGCCGGTGCGGACGTCTTCCAGCCGCTCATCAGCGGATTTCTCGAGCCACTTGGTGTAAGCAATGTAGGTGTCCATTCGGCTGCTCTGCACGCCCTTTCCTTGTTCGTTCACCGTGTCAGATGCACCGACCGTATGGCAGGTTACGCATTGGCCCGCGCCCAGGAACACCAGCTGTCCCTCGGCGGCGGCGACCGACAGCTCATTGGGTTGCCCGAATGATGCCACCCAAGCCTGATATTCAACCTCCGGCATAGCATGGACGCGGAACTTCATCTGAGCGTGGGCGACGCCGCAGAACTCAGCGCATTGCCCGTAGTACATACCAACGTCTTCGGCCAGGAACCACATTGCGTTGGCCCGGTTGGGCACCACGTCCTGCTTGCCGGCGAGCTTGGGAATCCAGAAGCTGTGAATTACATCGTCGCTTCTCAGTTCCATAATAATGGGGCGGTCGACGGGGATCCGCATCTCGTTGGCGGTGGTTACGAGGGTATCGTTGCCGTCAGCGTCTTCATACCGGAATTCCCACCACCACTGGTGAGCAACGGCCTGAACCGTCAGCGGTTCTTTGCCTTGCTCCGCGGCCAATGCAATCGCTTCCCCGGGTTCCAGCCGGAACAGCACGATAACCGACCAGATGCCCAACGCCAGAATGAGGATGGTGGGGACGACGGTCCAGGCAATTTCGAGCTGCGTGTGCCCGTGGGTTTGCGGCGGCAGCGGGTCGCCTGGCTTGCGGCGGAAACGGACGGCGGCGTAGAGGAGCGCGCCTTCCACCAGCACGAATACGGCAACCATTGTCCAGAGCAGGACGTTGAAAAGCAGGAGTTGTTCCCGCGCCACCGGGCCATTGACGCCAAAGGTGGATTGGGGAGCGTCAGGGTCGCAGCCCAGAGCCGCCAGCAACAACACACTGCCCAGGACGGCGAGCATCGCCAAGGGGCGCCAGGAACGGCGACGGGGCGGAGAATTGGAAGCGCTGCTCATCGTGAAGTTCCCAGTGTCATACGGGCCGGAGCCCTCACGGATGTCGGTTGGTGAGTCTTCCTCGGAGAAGGGCAGCAGCCCCATCGTGAACCCCCAGATACTACGGCTGCAGCCGGCCATAGTATGTGCAAAATTTCACTAGCGGCGGTAACAATAGCATAAGACAAAATGCCTGTCAATTTGAGACGGACACTTTATTAACCCGATTTACAGCACGGCGTCCACCATCACGGCCACGAACAGCAGGGCCAGATAGGCCAACGAATACAGGTAGGTAGTCTTCGCCCGGCCCCGCGCGTCGCGCCGCCATAATCGCCCGGCCAGCCAGATGAACGGGGCGCCCAAAACGGCGGCGGATACGACGTATATGGTGCCCACATCCGGCAGCAATCCAAACATCAGGGTGAGCCCGGTAAGGGCTATGGAATAGAGGAAAATGTGCAAAGCCGTTTGCTGGCGCGATGACACCACCGGGAGCATGGGCACGCCGGCCCGGGCGTAGTCGTTTTCGATCAGCAAAGACAGCGCCCAGAAGTGGGGCGGCGTCCAGAAGAATACGATGGCAAACAGGAACACCGCGGGCAGATCGACGGTTCCGGTCACGGCGGCCCAACCCACCATCGGCGGGATGGCGCCGGCCGCTCCGCCGATGACGATGTTATGGGGTGTGGTTCGCTTGAGCCACAGCGTGTAGACGAACACATAAATCAGCGTGGCCAGGAGGGTCAGACCCGCCGCCAACACGTTGACCAGCGTGGCCAGGAGCACAAATGCCGCCACGTTGAGTCCGATGCCAAAGGCCAGCGCATACCGGGGGGCGACCCGTTCGCCGGCCACCGGGCGGCTTTGAGTCCGGTGCATCTCACGGTCAATGTCTCGATCCAGCTGATGGTTGATGGCGTTGGCTCCGCCGGCAGCCAGCGCCCCGCCGATCCAAACCCAGGCCAGCATAGTCAGCGAGGGCACACCCTGGGCGGCCAGGAACATCCCGCCGGCGGCAGTAACCAGCAACAGCGATATGATTTTCGGTTTGGTGAGGGTCACATAGTCGCGGATGACCGCGCCGGGCGACCGTCGGTTTACGGAATCAGCGGCCAACGGCAGCGCCTCGGCGTCAGGCAGGACCGGCGGTATCATTTGCGCCATGCTAGCTCGCCGCCTCTGCAGATACTGCCTCTGCGGTTACTGCATCCGCACTGCCGGCGTGTCGGCCGCTAATTGTGCGAACCGATAAATACGCGACAATAGCCAACGCAGCAGCGGCGCTCCACACCCCGGTTGCCGCCGTCAGGTGCAGCGCGCGCCAGTGGGGCTGGAAGTCCAGCCAGATGGTCGCCGCGCCAATTATCACCTGAGCGGCGAATGCGGCCAGGGTGAGCCACGCCAGCCAGCGCACCGCGCCCCGACCTGCCGCGCCCCGACCTGCCGCGCCCCGACCTGCCGCGCCCCGATCTGCCGGGCCGATGGCGCAACGCCAAACCGCGTACAGCAACAAGATGCCCAGCGCCAGCACCAGGTAGCGATGAAACATATGGATGGCAGTGAGGTGCTGCATGGGAAAAGCCTGCCCCTGACACAGCGGCCAGGTAATGCACGCGCCGGTGGCTCCCATCGCCGTGACCAGCGATCCGGATATGATGACCAGGTAGATGCTCACCGCGCCGGCAATGGCCCAGCGGTAATAACCGTCGGTCTCATCACTATTGCCGACGGAGGATAGTTGGCGGATTGGAGTGCGAAATGCTGCAATCATTACGAATATGGAAACGGCCAGCAGCGCCAGAGCGGTGCCCAAGTGTACGGCCACGACTCCGCCGGGCAGGTGGGTCAGCACGGTTACGCCGCCGAGGAGTCCCTGCACGATTAGCAACGGTACGGTGGCGGCGGCGGGCCACCAGACCCAGCGGTCACTGCGATAGGCAACCAGCGCGACGATGGCCGTCGCCAGCACCAGCGGCCCGACGATAATCGACGCCACGAATCGATGGGTGTATTCAATGACGGCAGTGTACTCCAGGGGTGGCAGGACTTTTCCGTAGCAGAGGGGCCAGTCGGGGCAGCCCAGTCCGGAACCGGTAACGCGCACCACGCCGCCGATGATGACCAGCAGGAAAACGCAGATTACGGTTGCCGTGGCTAAACCTTGTAACCAGGTCAATTTCCGTTGCGGTCCGTTGCGGGTGCGTCCGGTAATTCCAATCACTGCCAGGTGCGACTTTCAAGCCATCCGGGCCGAGGCCGTCAATATACTGGGTCGTGCACCAATGATAAAGCACCACCGGGCAATTTGCTACAATTCACGCCGGCATCCTGGAGAGAGGGACAGACGATTTTGGCATGGCGATTTTGGCATGGCGATTTTGGCATGGATGGACAGGATGGACGGGATTGGGTTTTGAGTGAGGGAAGTTCCCTCACTCCCCGGCCCGCTCCGTGGCGGGAGCGGGAGCCGGATTGACACGATTGCTGATTTTGGTCCAGTTTGCGCTGGCCGGCTTTATTGCCCTCGTCCTGCTGGCCGGTTGCGGCGGGGAGCAAAGCAATGGGAACGGACACGGCGACGGCGATGCGCTATTTCCGAAACTGCCCAGAGTAACCGGACATATTGACCTGGTGGAGGCCAATCCCGAAAACCCGCGCCACTTCCGCACCCTCCGGGTCACCGACGGCGATGGCCAACGTTGGGAGTTCCAGTCGGAAGGTTGGGCGGGCGTCTCGGCGGGCCACCTGAAAGACCATCAGATTCAGGGGGCAGCCGTTACCGTGTGGTACGAAGAGCAGCCGGGCGGGGTACGGCTGGCGAGGTTCGTTGCCGATTAGGAGGGCGCCGTTCTTCCCGGCACTACAATCCGGCACTACAATCTCGGCTATGAGTACGCATTTGGATGTTGACGACCGGCGGTATGCTGAATCGGCGGCGGCTATCCTCCGCCGGCACGACAACTTCGAGGCCGAGGCCAACATTACTACGGCGGTGCGGGATTTTCTCATCCTCACCGGCCTGGCTGAAAGCGACGAAATCATCGAGGAAAACCCGCCTTCCGACGGCTCCCGCCGTGCCGTTGACCTCACCGCTCTGGACACCTTTATCGAGTTCAAACGGCGCATCGGCACCACCGGCGGTTTCAACCCCGACCCGGCCCACGTTGAGCAGCTGGACGAATACCTGGAGCTGTCCAAATCCAACGGCAAGGGCGTCCGCACCGGCATCCTCACCGACGGCCGGTACTGGCTGCTGCGCTGGCCCAACGCCGGGCCGGTCAACACCGCCCCACCCTACGGCTTCACCCTGGAATCGCCCGACGGGTGGCTGCCGCTGTACGAATGGCTGCGGGACAGCGCCCTGTTCGCCCTGGATCGCATTCCCGCCGACCGCGCCAGCGTGGAGCAGTACCTCGGCCCCCAAAGCGCCGCCTACCAGCGAGACATTGACACCCTGTCCGCCCTTTACGCCAGCGCCGCCGACTACGAAACCATCAAGGTCAAGCGCCGCCTCTGGTTCGACCTGCTCCGCGCCGCCCTGGGCGAAATCGCCCACGACCAAACCGCCCTGGACCACCTCTTCATCCGCCACACCTACCTCAGCCTGGTCATCGGCATGGCGGTGCAGGCGTCCTTCCGCATCGACATCCGGCAAGTGGCGGCAACCGACCCGTCGGATTTGCTGCAAGGCCGCCGTTTCCGCGACGCCACCGGACTGAGCGGCGTCATCGAGTCCGACTTCTTTGCCTGGCCCGATGAGGTGGGCGGGTCTGACCTGATTAAAACGCTGGCCCGGCGAGTAGCCCGGTTCGACTGGCAAAACGCCCCGCCCGACATCGCCGCCATCCTCTACGAAACCGTCATCCCGCCCGACGAACGCCGCACCCTGGGCGAATACTACACCCCGCACTGGCTGGCCCGCACGATGGTGCAGGAACTGGTTGACGATCCCCTCAACCAACGCGCGCTGGACCCCGCCTGCGGCTCCGGAACATTCATCGCCGCCGCCGTAACCCACTTCCTGGAAGCGGCCAATACTCCCTTTTTCATCACGGGAGAGGGTTGGGGTGAGGGCGAAAAGCTCGACCCCAAAGAACTCCTCGACCGCCTGCGCGACGCCGTAACCGGCATTGACGTGCATCCCGCCGCAGTCCACCTGGCCCGGGCCGCTTGGGCCCTGGCGGCCCGGCCGGCCATCGACGCCGCAGTGCAGGCCGGTTACGACGCCTCCGGTTCGGCCCCCGTCTATCTGGGCGACGCCCTCCAGCTGCGCTTTCGCACCGGCGACCTGTTCGCCGCGCAGCAGGTTACGATTCAGGTTGAGGAGAATTGGGCAACCACGAGGGTTGCCCCTACGGAGTTGGTTTTCCCCATTAGTCTGGTGGACCGGGCCGACACCTTCGACTCGCTGATGAGCCAGGTAGCCGCCGATATTGAGCGCGGCGACGACCCCCTCCTAGCCCTGGACGACCACGGCATCAACGATAAACACGAGCGGCAAACCCTGACCCAAACCATCGCCACCCTGCAACGGCTGCACCGCGAGGGCCGCAACCACATCTGGGCCTACTACACCCGCAACCTCGTGCGCCCCGTAGCCCTCAGCCGCACCAAAGTGGACGCAGTAATCGGCAACCCGCCCTGGCTGAATTACAACCAGACTGCCGACATCCTGCGTACCGAGCTGGAACGGCAGAGCAAGAATTTTTATGGCATCTGGGTGGGCGGCAGGTATGCCAGCAATCAGGACGTGGCCGGCTTGTTCTTTGCCCGCAGCGTTGACCTCTACCTGAAAGACGGCGGCGTTATCGGCATGGTGCTGCCCCACAGCGCGCTGCAATCCGGCCAGTACGCCAAATGGCGCACCGGCGCGTGGCAGTCGCAGGCCACCGGGCGGGGCCGCAACCGGGTTGCCGGGCGGATGCTGGCGGTCAACTTTGGACACAAGGCGGCGTGGGATTTGGAGCCGCTGGAACCCAACACCTTCTTTCCGGTGGCGTCCTGCGTGGTATTCGCGGAGTATCAGGGCGAGGGCGGAACGGCGACGCCGCTGGCCGGTTCAGTGGAACGCTGGGAGGGTCGGGCCGGCGCAAACGATGTCCGACGGGAACGGAGCGGGATAACGAATACTTCAGTGAGCGGGGATTCGCCCTACGCCGGTTACTCCCGGCAGGGGGCGTCAATCCGGCCGCGGCGGCTGTTCTTTGTGGAGGAAACGGAGAACACAGCGATTGTACAGGCTGGCCAGACGCTTACGGTGAATCCGCGCCGGGGCGCACAGGATAAAGCGCCCTGGCGCAACCTTGACTTGACCACCATCACCGGTCAGACCATCGAAAGCAGCCATGTTTATAACGTGTATCTGGGGGAAACGGTGGTTCCCTACGCCACTCTGGAACCGCTCAAGGCAATTCTGCCGGTGCGACGGGGGGAATATCAACTACCAACCGATGCCAACGGGCCGGGCGGTATCCGGTTGGGTGAGCTGGAACGGCGGATGCGGGGGCGATGGCAGACTATCAGCCGGATGTGGGATGACAACAAAGCGTCGGCCAACAATCTGAACCTTGTGGGGCGTCTTGACTATCATAAAGGGCAAGCAAGTCAACTGGAATGGCAGCAGAATTCCGGCGATAGGCCCGTGAGAGTTCTCTATCCAAAAGCAGGGCGACCGACGGCGGCCCTGCTAATGGATAACCAAGCGATAGTTGATTACACAACGTATTGGGTTACTTGCAAAGATATGCAAGAGGCCAACTACCTGCTGGCCATCATCAACAGCAATGCGCTGTATGAAGCAGTAATGCCATTGATGTCCAAAGGGCAGTTCGGGGCGCGCGACTTGGAAAAACACCTCTGGAAGCTGCCCATCCCGGAGTACGACAACAGCGAGCCGCTGCACCAGGAGATAGCCGAGGCGGGAGCGGCCGCGGCCCTGGGCGCGGCGGCGCGGCTGGCGGAGCTGCGGCAGTCGCGCGGGGCGTCGGTAAGCGTAACGATAGCGCGGCGAGAGTTGCGGGCGTGGCTGCGCGCAGGGGCCGAGGGGCGCGCGGTGGAGGGGGTGGTGGTGCGGCTGCTGGGGGGCTGACCAGGGCTAAATCATTCTGGGGTTTGCGGTGTACGGCTCACAGACCTTGAATCCGACCAGTGCGGCATATTTGTCCAAGCCGCGGTCGTAAGTCTGGAACTCGCCCACTTGGACCCCGTTATCCGTTAACCATTGCGCGGTGGCAAGATGGATGGCATCCAATGGCTTCAGGCTCCAGCCGCGTGTAATTGCTTCGCGCATCAGCGTGCGGGCGCGATTCCCAATCTCGGCGTGGTATTCCACCATGACTACAACCGCCTGATTATTCCAAAGGTTATCTATAAGCCGCTCCGTTTCGGGGTCGAGAGCCTGCTGTATTTGCTCGGCAGCCCCGAACGCAACCTCGGCCCGTGAAACTTCGGAGGTATGCAATTGGATTTCGCCCCGCGCGGCCATGTCCAATATGGCGTCCAGCGTAGGCATACGTTCGGCTTCCTCGTTCACATATGCAAGAAAGACATTTGCGTCCCAATAAGTGATTTGTTGACTATCAGGCATCTCTCAACCTGCGGATAGCATCTTCGGCCAGCATATCTCCCGGCCGCCTGGGAACGGCTCCTCTGGCGAGCAGATAGGAACCCGGCGGGACGTCTTCGAGAATTTCCACGTTCATAATGCTACGAATGGTGGTCGGCCGACCGGTGGATGCTTCCCGAGACACTCGCCCGCTGACTCTGGCCAGCTGCCCCCAGGCTTTCCGCATAAGTTCTTCCTGCCCCGGCGCCAAGTAGCAGGCTACGGCTTTATCATGGAGGGTGTCGTAAAGGTTGAAGCGCAGGCCGCTCCGATTGCTCAAGGTCTGTACCCTACCCGTAATTGCTCCGATGGACACCGTTGGAGCGGGTTTAGCCGGGTAGTCGCCGTTGCGATAAATCGTGTAATCGCTATCCTGTGTTTCAAATCGCACGTACTCCATGGTCCTGGTCAGGTGCTTGATGGCGTCGGCGGCGCGCGTTACCTGACTGCCGAACTGGGGCAAATCTTCATGCTGCGCCAGCGCGACGCCCACTTTCTCGTAGCTATCTACAATTCGTTCTACTTCCAATGGGTTGGGAGCCTCGCCCCGAAATGTTGCGATAGCACTTCCAGACTGTAAATCTTCGACGACCCAGGTGACGCCGGCGTTCTGGGGCGTCAATGCAACGACCAGACGCCGGAAAGCGTCGATTCCTTCCGCAAAATCCTTTAGTTCGACGCGCCCGCCGAGTTCAAATGTGAGCGTATTCTTGGCCATATTCCAAGCTCCGAACGGGACATTTTCAATCGTCGGATTCCGGTCCTTATAACAGAATACGGTCACTCTGTCAGTATCGGCTCGCGGCGGTGTTGGGGCTGAACCACTGGCTGGCCGACGCCGGGCGGGACGGCAGCAGCCCCGCCAACATCAGGCGGATCAGTGATGTAGTCGGCAAAGTGCTTTTGCTCGACGCGCCCGCCGAGTCAAATGCGAGCGTATTCTTGGCTATATCCAAGATTCGGACGGCTCCCGATTACGTCCCCGGATTGGTTGCTTGCGCTTTCCGCTCCCGTTCTCGCGCCAGGGCCAACTGATAATCAGCCTGGAGGTTGGTCCAGAACTGAGGGTCGCCGCCCAGCACCTTGCCGAGCGCGATTGCAGTATCTGATGTGATCGCCTTTTTGCCCCGGATGATTTCGTTTATGACCTGTGGCGGACGGTTGAGCCGGGCCGCGAGTTCCCGCTGAGTCATTCCCCTGGCTTCGAGCTCTTCCGCCAATACCTCGCCTGGAGGTATCGGCAGGTCCGAAAACACACGCGGGGTTTTAGTCGTCATAATGGTTGCTCACCTCCTCTATGATTACGGTTTCCTCGCTATCGCCTTTCGTCACGATGAGACGCCACCGCCCGGTCAGGTAAATGGACAGTTCCCCTCTCTGTGAACTTCGCAACGGGTGCAGGCGCAACGCCGGGCGATGGTAAGCATCGTGAAAGTCTTTGACCGCATAGAGCATTTGGATACGGCGAATATACATTCGCCCGACATCCGCCCCCCATTGTTGGATTGCTCTGTTCGATTCTTGGTAACACCGCCGCAGTTCGTTTGTCCGGAAAGTGACATCCATCATTCACCCATAGGGTGAGTCTATATGGGCAAGCGAAGGCTTGTCAAATGTGTGTCGGCGGCTCACCGGGTAGCGGCGCCGCGCGGTTGACAAGCCGGGTTGCATAGCGTACTATCGACTTACCCCCCCTGGAGCTTCGGTGAAAGGGTCGAGGCCGCCGTAGTGGCGGTCTCTGTCTTTAAATCGAGGAGCCGCCGTTGATTACCAACTTTTACGTTGACGGGTTTAACCTGTACTACCGTGCCTTGCGGGGTACGCCATTCAAATGGCTGGACCTGCGCCAGCTCGCCGAGACACTCTTCCCTAACGATGAGATACGGCGCATTTGCTATTTTACTGCCCTATTCGATGCGCGGCCTAACAACCCAGGGCAGCCGGAACGGCATCGAATGTACTTGAGGGCACTGGCTACGTTGTCCGGGTTTGAAGTTCACTATGGCGTAATTCGTCCACGGACCAAAGTCCGCCGATTGGCGGAGCCGATACCGGGGCTGCCGGAGTATGTCCGCATTATGGACTCGGAGGAGAAGGGGACGGACGTGAACCTGGCGACCCGTCTCCTGGTTGACGGGTTTACCAACGCTTACCAGCAGGCCGTCATCGTGTCCAACGATTCCGACCTGGCCAGCCCGATGCGATACGTGCGGAACGAGTTGGGGCTTAAAGTTACGGTGGTCAACCCTGACAACAATAACTATACACACCGGGATTTGGAGGACGCGGCGACCTACGTCAAGCGGCTCCGGAAAAGCCATTTGCGACGCAGCCAGTTTCCGCCGATGGTTGCTGACGCGCAAGGTCGGATAACCAAGCCGGCGGGGTGGTAGCGTTGCGGATGGTGGTGGGACAGTGCCAGCGACACCTCGCCCTAACTCTCGCCGCCCCAGCCCAGGGAGAGCCACTCGGCGGGCAGCAGGCGTTCGCCGGTGGGGTCAACGACCAAGTTGAAAATCTCCAGGGTGGATGCGCCCAGCAGGTAGTTGCCATCAGGGCCGAAGATGACGGGGCAGGGGCGTACATAGCCGTCAATGCGGAAGCGGGCGAATCCGTAGCCGTACTTTACCCGGCTGCCGTCGGCGAGGATGAAGCCCAACTGCTGCTCGGGCTCAATGCTGAGCTGTTTCATCAGGGATTCCGGCAGCATGGAGTGGGCGGCGCCGGTATCGACAACGGGGCTTACCGGAGCGAGGTCGCCACCGTCCAGATGGCCGACGCCGACAGCTACCTTAAACATCGACATCGCAGAGCCTCCTGCCGCATATGGGTTGGGTGATGATAGCACGGGTGCGAACTGTGCTGCATATCTCGCGCCAGCGTAACCAGGACGATTGCCTGATGGACAAATGGTAGCGTTGCAATTTAGGTGGTTTTTACATTCGCACCTGATGAGCTTGTCGAACCACTCACCGGCGACCGTCCTTCGCCAGGCTCAGGACGAGCGGGTAGAGTCAACTCCCGCCACTTTGCAAAGGCCCTGGCGTCGCGCGCTGAAGGTTGCCCATCGTGCCGCCTTGCCATAAACTGTCGGCGACAGCGACTTGGCTCAATTGCCAGGGCGAGAATCGCGGTCTTCACGAAATTCGCACGGGAGGGAAACCGATGCCCCTGCCAACTCCATTGAAAGGTATCCGAGTGGTGGACTTTACCTGGGTGCGGGCCGGCCCCTGGGCCGCGCGCTGGATGGGTACTCTGGGCGCCGAAGTCATCAAGGTGGAATGGCCGCTGAACCTGGACACCCTGCGGCAGAACCGATTCACGGTGCCGCCGGGCGTAGAACCCGGCCCCAACTCCACTGGACAGTTTGCCGACACCAACGCCAACAAGCGCGGCATCAGCATCAATACCCGCACCGAGCAGGGCCTGGAACTGGTGAAGCGGCTCATCTCCGTCTCGGACATCGTGATTGAGAACTTCAGCAGCCGCATCATGCGACGCTGGGGGCTGGGTTACGACGAGCTGAAGCAAATTCGCCCCGACATCATTTACGTGTCGATGGCGGGATTCGGCCAGACCGGGCGGTACCATTGGTACGGCACTATGGGCCCGGCGGCGCAGGCGTTGAGCGGGTTGACGCATCTGTCGGGCTTGCCGGGCCAGCCGCCCGCTGGCTGGGGCTGGTCGTACCTGGACGACACCGGCGGTATGTACGGCGCAATGTGCGCTCTAACCGCCCTGCGCCACCGGTCGGCCACCGGAAAGGGTCAGCACGTGGACCTGTCGCAGATGATTACCGGCATCACGCTGACCGGCCCGGCAATGCTCGACCGCACTGTCAATGACCGGCCGGCGCGACGGGAGGGGTTCCCGCCCGGCAACCGCACCGTTTGGCCGGACACCGAGGTGCTCAACAACTATCGCGGTCCGATTGCCGCACCGCACAATGCCTATCGAACGGCGGGCGGAGCCTACAACGACTGGGCCGCCATCGCCTGCCTGAGCGATCAGGAATGGCAGAATCTGGTGGGCCTGATGGGTAATCCCGAATGGGCCGACCGCCGTCTGGACACCATCCAGGGGCGGCTGGAACACCAGGAAGAGATTGACGACCGCATTGAAGAATGGACGAAGCAGTTCACCAAGTACGAGTTGACCGATAAGTGCCAGCAAGCCGGTGTGCGGGCAATGGCGGTGCAGAGCAGCCAGGACCGGGTGGACAACGACCCGCAGCTGCGGCACCGGGATATGTATGTGCCGATGGATCACCCCATGCTGGGCCCGTGGAAGTTCCAGAACGCTCCGTTCAAGATGCCCAAATCTCCAGCGCAAATGTCCAGCCCACCACCCATGATCGGACAGCACAACAAGGATGTGCTGGAGGATTTGCTGGGCGTTAGCCACGATGCCTTGCTGGATGGCTACGAGAACGGCATCTTCTGGCCGACCACCATGGACCGGTATCCCTATATTGAGGAGGCACTGCGATGACTTCCGCTGAAAACGGCAATCAGCCAGCAGACCTGGGCGGCGCCAGCCCGGCAGATTACTCGCGGCCCGGCCCGCTCAACGGCCTGCGGGTGCTGGAGATTTGCGACGAGAAGGGTCAATTTTGCGGGAAGCTGCTGGCCGACCTGGGCGCAGACGTGGTCAAGATTGAGCCGCCCGGAGGCGAACCCTGCCGCAGTTTTGGGCCGTTCCTGAACGATGTTCCGCACCGGGAGCGCAGCCTGTCGTTCTGGCACTACAACACATCCAAGCGCGGCATCACGTTGAATTTGGAGACGTCGCAGGGGCAGGCTCTGCTCAAGCGGATGGCGGATTCGGCCGACATTGTGCTGGAGAGCCACGCGCCCGGCTACCTGGAGTCGCTGGGCCTGGGCTACGATCAGCTGTCGGCCAACAACCCCGGCCTCATCATGTGCTCGCTGACGCCCTACGGACAGACCGGGCCGTGGCGCGACTACATCAGCAGCGACATCACCCACCTGGCCGGCGGCGGTCAGATGGCCTCGTCGGGATACGACGAGGTGGACGTGCCCAACGCACCGCCCATCGCGCCCGGCGGCGGCAACTCCTGGCACATCGGCGGCCACTACGCCTACATCGGCATGATGGCCGCGCTGTACTATCGGTTCGTATCCGGCGAGGGCCAGTACATTGATGCGTCGATTCACGAAGCCTGCGCCCTGACCACCGAAGGAGCCATCGCCATCTACCTGTCCACCGGACAGGTGGTACAGCGGCATACCGGAAGGCACGCCGCGCCCGATATGTCGCCGGCCATCCAGTTCCCGACGGGCGACGGCGGTTGGCTGAATACCACGCGCTCCGGCACCAACCTGACGCCGGCTCGGCTCAAGCTGCTGGCCGACTGGTTCGGACAAACCGGTATGGCGGAAGACCTGGGCGAAGAGCGCTATCAGGACCCGGATGTCATTGCCGAAGAGAACGACCACATCGTGCAGGTGATGAAGGATTTCTTCACCAACTCCACTCTGGAGGACGCCTTCCACGGCGGCCAGCAGCGGGACTTCCCCTGGGGAGCCATCCGCAGCATGGACGAAATTGTGGGCGACGATCACCTGACCGACCGGGGATTTTTCACTCAGGTAGAGCACCCCGAGCTGGGTCGGAGTTTTACCTATCCCGGCGGAGCTGCCATCTACAACGGTTCTCCCTGGCGCATCAGCCGCCGCGCGCCGCTAATCGGCGAGCACAACGCGGAAATACTGCAAGGCGAACTGGGCCTCGCGTCAGGCGAAATGCTGCTGCTGGCGGAGGGCGGGGTGATTTGAAGATCGCACCGGATGACTACTATCCGGTCATCAACATTTTGCCAGCAGAGGAGGTCGGCGCGGGCAAGGGGATAGGCCTTTTTGCCAACGATGAGCAGGTAGGTAGCCGGGAAAAGTTTTGGACTGTTGGGCCGGACGGTGAGCTATGGCTTTACAAAAAGCCGCGTCCGACCAACCACGGGGAAGTCTGGTCGGAGAAAGTGGCGGCCGGAATTGGCCATTTGATAGGAGTATCCTGTGCTGAAGTCCAGTTAGCAATATCTGGGGATGAACCCGCTACTTTGTGCCGGTCGTTCAAGCCGGCACAATGGCTGTACTACCACGGCAACAGCGTACTCGCTCATGTAATTAGCGGCTATGATTTGAGGCGCCGGTTTGGCCAGAATGACCATAGCGTTAAAAATATCCTGCGCGCGATTTCCAATCTGGCCGATAGTGGTTTGCTTGACACAGACTCAGCGATGGGGCAACTGGCTTCTTATGCCATACTTGACGGCATAATCGGTAACACCGACCGTCATCACGAGAACTGGATGGTAATGCTTGCTCCCGGGCAGGCGCAGTTTCAAATCGCACCGTCATACGACCACGCCTCCTCGCTGGGGCGCGAACTTGCCGATTCCCGACGGCAGCAAATCCTGGCTCAGGGCAGGATGTTAAACTATATCGTTGGCGGCAAAGGGAAGCGTGGCAAAGGCCGAATATATGCTGACGCCAATCGCAAAGTACCTTTGTCGCCCTTACGCCTGGCCCAATTGATTTGCCGTTGGCAATCCGACGTCGTTCAGCCCACTTTGGAACGGCTGCAAACCTTATCCGACGGCGAATTCCGGCCCGTGATTGACAAAGTGCCACCACAGTTTATGTCTGATATTGCCAAAGAGTTCGCGTACCAGTTTTTAACTACCAGCAAAGGGGAACTACTACGGAGCATCCGATGACTACGCTTTACCTGGCCTGGCAAGACCACAAGAGCCGACAATGGTTTCCAGTGGGCCGGCTGGACTCCGACGATGGGGCTAATCCCATCGCCTACACATTTTCTTACATCAACGGCGCTGCGGACGCCAAAGCGTTGGCCCACTTTTTCCCCATCTTGGGCTTCCCTGAATTTGCGAACTGCTACCAGTCCGATGAACTGTTTCCGCTGTTTCGCAACCGGCTGATGAACTCCCGCCGGCCCGACCGCCCCGCCTACCTGCACCGGCTGGGAATGGATGCTGATGACTGGAACCCGATGCGGGAACTTGCGGCATCAGCCTCGTACAGTGACACTTTCGAGATGTTTCCGGCTATTGAACCGAACGCTGATGGCTGCTTTGCAACCCGGTTCTCCTTGCACGGTTTACGCTATACCAACCCCGACGTTATTCGACGGACTGAATTGCTGGAAGTCGGGGAACGGCTGGGCGTATCTCTGGAACTGGACAATCCGGTTGCGACCCACGGGATTATGGTTCATACCCAAGATTATTATCATGTGGGCTGGTTACCGCGCTATCTCGTTGATACAGTACATCAAGACGACGCTTGGAAAATCACTGATGTCGAAGCTACTGTCGCGCAAGTCAACCTGGACGGGCCGATCAGCCATCGGTTGCTGGTTGATTTCAGGGGGAAGCTTCCCCCTGGCTTCCGAATGAAGGACCTGCCACAGTACCAGCCTATCGCGCCCCGCAGTTGATCTACCCCACAAACAAATCCTCCGGCAGGAAGGCTGACACGACGTAGTTGGGCACGTCCACCACGTTGCTTACCTTCAGGTCCACGCCGACGCTGCAGATTACGTAGGCCTGGTTGCGGGTGAAGCCGCGTTCCTGCAGCAGGTCGATCATGTTGAGCAGGGCGTTGCGGCAGGCCAGGGTCAGGTTTTCGCCCTCGTTCACGCCAGCGTCGGTTACGGGCATACCCATAGTGGCGATGAATTTGCGAGGGGCGGCCCATTGTGGCGCGATGTAGTAGTCCTCGCGGGTAAAGCGGGGCCAGCGGATGTTGCGCTGCTGGGCTTCGCCCTTGAGCAGGCGGAAACGGACGGTGCAGGTGGCGCCCATTTCCACCGCAGTTACGCAGACCTCGCCGTCGCCCTGGGCAAAGTGGGCATCGCCGGTAGAGAACAGCGCGCCGTCCACGGCCACCGGCAATAGCAGTTTGGAGCCGGCGGAGAGTTGTTTCACGTCAAAGTTGCCGCCGTTCTCCCGGGGCGGCAGGGTACGCAGGCCGTGGGTGGCGCCGACGCCGGCAATGGGCACCGAGCTGGCGGTATCCGGAGGCAGCGCCACGCCGCCGCGAGTCGCCAACTCAGCCTCGCGGCGTGTCCAGGCTTCAAGTTGGGTATGGCTGGGAGCCACGCCGGAGACACCCATGAAGGGTGCGCCTGGGACGCGGACGCCGGGGATTTGCGCGGAAGTGGCCCAGCCATCGGCGATGTTCCAGTGCACCATGAAAGGCTCGGTGAAGATATCGCGCAGGAAGCCGAAGCCAGGCACGATGCAACTGAATGCGTGGGGCTGAGGTGCAATGTCAACGAACTCGACTTCCAGCAAGTCGCCGGGCTGGGCTCCTCTGACCAGCACCGGGCCGGTGAGGGGGTGGATGACGCCGGCATCAACGGTATCGAAAACGGTCTCGGTTACGCCTGGGTGCAGTTGACCGTCGAAGGCGTCGCGGGTTTCCAGCACAACCTCTGCACCTTCGTCAACCTCCAGCACGGCGGGGATGTCCGGATGCCAGCGATTGTGGCCTGTGTTAGACTCCTCACGCAGCGGCTTGCTGCGGTCGATAGTTATGCTTGGCATTGATCCGACCTCCTGTTGCGCTTTGCGAATCCGTCCTGTTGGCTCATCAAGGAGTTTGTACCATGACTTCCACTGCGAACCCTTCCAATCAGTCCGCGAATCCCGAAATTATCACCGTCAACCTGGCGGCGGTAGAAGCGCACTTCCATTCCGAGGCCACCAACGAAGTGGAAGCGGCGCTGGACCTTTACACCGATGACGTGGTGTGGGAAGCGCCGGCGCGAGGTTTGCGCTTCGAGGGCAAGCGGGCCGTCGCGGACAATTATACGCAGATGTTCGCCAAGATGGCGGACGTGGAGTTCGAGAATCTGCAACGCTTCGCCACCGAAGACCGGGTGGTGGACGACAGCGTGGTGCGGTTCCGGCTGCTGGACACCGGCTATTTGCCGCTGCATCCCGGAACCCAGGTGGAGATGCGGTTGGTGCACATCTTCGAGATGCGGGGCGGGTTGATCAGCAAAGAGATTGGGTATGAGATGTGGCGGGCGGTGGGTTAACCGGGTTCTAAATGTCCACTCTTGATGCTGGCTACTATCCCAGAGTAGGACTATTGGCAGCCAGCATCTCCCACTGTTTTCATCGTTATGCTCTTTCTTTCTTTAGCGGTGTTCGTTTTCAATCAGATTCAGCAATCTGTCAATGGCCAATCTGGTCGCGGTTCTGGCTTGGGCCAGTCCCAACGCCTCCAAACGTCCGTGGTAGAAGTGTATGTGCAGACGCTCGGCATATGCGAAGTCCGACTGCCAACGGGGTAAGCTCTGCATTTGGGCAAGGTTGCGAGCTACTTGTTTCAGTGATTCGTGACTGGTGTAGCGCCATTGATTAGGCGATGCGGCGGCAATCAGACCGTGCGCGAATGCTCCCCAAAGAATTTCGGCTGCTATGAATTCGTTGCCGGTCTCAAACTCTGTGTTGGCACGGCTGACAAATTCCCTGATGACTGCAATATGCTGGTTTTGGTTCAGCGTGGTCACGATGTCGGCTGAGCTATTCGATTGGCAAGTTGGACGGTGGCCTTGGCGAAGCGTTGGGCGTCGTCGTCAGACCCATCGGCACTGCTATAGTAGGCGAACCGTACCGCATCGGGTTGTCCCATTGCCGCTCCGAAAGCGCTGAATAAATCTTGTCCTTGCTCCGAGGCTGATTGCATCAGTTCGTAAAGGTCCGCGGTTTCGTCCGGCATTTGCCCCGTGGCCAGCGCGGTCACTGCGTTGGCGATGTCCATGCCGTTCGAGTGGGGCCAACCTTTACAGGCAGCGATGGCGGCGATTGAGGCAGTAATGGCGTCGGTCAGGCGTTCGGTTGCCGGCAGCGGTTGGCCGCTGTCGAAAAGCCGTCGGGCGGCGTCGAAGTGTTCGTAAGCCGCCGGCGTCGCCACTTCGGCAATGGTGTTTTGCCATTCCTCGCTGACCGGCGTGTCCCATCTCTGGTCTGCCTGCATTCGTGGCAGGCCAAAGGCTGCGCTGGTCACTACCGAAGCGTTGAACCCCGCTTCGAGCACCTCGTGGAAAGCAGTGTCGAGCGCCTCGTAAATCGGGTATCTGCGTTCCTTTAGCTCCAACCTGGCCTGGAAATTGTGCCTGAACCTTGTTGCTGATCTACGATTCCGTCATGAGCTAACTGTTCAGCGAAAATGTCACCCATGAAGGATGTGACATTGAACCAACGAGAACAAGCCAGACTATCCGTGCTGAACTCCGTTTTGGAATACCAGGTGCCCATCGCCCAGGCCGCCGAGCTGCTGGGGGTCAGCCAACGGCACGCCCGCCGGCTGCTGGCGGCCTACCGCGAGCAAGGCGCCGCCGCCCTCGCCCACGGCAACCGCGGCCGCCGTCCCCACAACGCCATACCGCCAGCGCAGGCTGCCGCGGTGGTAGAACTGGCCACCCAGCGCTATGAGGGCGCCAACCACACCCACTTCACCGAGCTGCTGAGCGAGCGGGAGGGCATCGACCTCAGCCGGCCCACGGTGCGCCGCATTCTCACCAAAGCGGGCATCGGCAGTCCCCGCAGCCGGCGCTCACCACAACACCGTTTCCGCCGCCAGCGGATGCCCCAGGCTGGGATGCTGGTGCAATTGGACGGCAGCCATCACGCCTGGTTGGAGGACCGGGGACCCAAATTCGCCCTGCTCTTGGCCGTGGACGACGCCACCGGCACGGCGGTCAACGCCGTCTTCCGCACCGGCGAGGACACCCGAGGCTACTTCATGCTGTTGGATGGCCTGATCCAGCGCTGGGGCATTCCCCTGGCGCTGTACAGCGACCGCCACGCCGTCTTCAAGCACAACGCCCGCCCGCCGGAGACGGCGGGGGAAGCCACCCAGTTCACCCGTGGCCTGCAGGAATTGGGCATCCGGCAGATCTTCGCCCGCTCACCCCAGGCCAATGGCCGAGTGGAACGCATGGCGGAGACCTTTCAGGACCGCTTGGTCACCGAACTGCGCCTGGCGGACGCCAGGACCATTGGCCAGGCCACGGCGGTGCTGCGGGACTTCCTGCCGCGCTTCAACGCCCGTTTCGCCGTGCAACCCGAGCATCCGGACGCGGCCTACCGCCCAGTGGCCGCCGACCTGTGTCTTTCCGAGACCCTGTGCTTCAAGCACACCCGCAAGGTGGGCCGGGACAACACGGTGAAGTACCACTGGCGGGTCCTGCAACTGCTGCCGGATCGGGAACGTCCCAGCTACGCCGGATTGCGGGTGGAGGTCTTGGAACGCCCCGACAGCGAACTCATCGTTCAGTACCAGGGGCATACGGTAGCCACGCAGGAACCCCCGCCGCGCATGGGCGCACTGTGGGCTGCAGTCAGCCCCTGGTCTCCCGGCCCCGAGCTCCGGCGCATCGTCAGCAGCGTGGGCGACCACCACATCAGCAAGTCCCCGCAACGGCGTCTGGCCGCCTTGGAACCGGTGCGTATCGACGAGGCCAGGGTCAAGACCGTTGCCGAAAAGGACGTCGTCAGCAAGGCGCCGGCCACATGGGGGCGTACGCCGACGCCCACCCAGAAGGCCCGGTGGAAGGCGATCCAGCAGGCCAGGCTGAAAGGTCTGTCCCTGCGGGCCATTGCCAAGGAACTCGGGATCGCACGAGACACCGTGCGTAAGTACGCTTACGCCGAGCAACCGCCCACCAAGAAGCTCAGCGCCCAGGAGCGCGCCAAGCTGAAAGCGCTACGCAAATCCGCAACCGTAGCCAACTAACCAAAGGGACATTTTCGCTTTCCATTTAACAGGACAGAATCGCTGGACAACAACACGAACCTGGCCTGGAATTTTTCGTCAACTGGTCCGTGTGCTTTGGTGACCGCTGCGATTGCTACTCGTTCTGCCAGGTCGTGAATTACGGTTATCATATTGGCGCACTCCTGCGCTTACGGAGTTGAGATGATGCTAACCAGAGTTACCAGGCCGTCAAATCCCTGTTTGGGTAAAATTGACTGACAATCCCTTGTACAGGCCCTCATCACCCCTCGGGTACATCATGTGCCCAGGTGAAGCCCTGCGCCGGCTCGTCAATCAGGCGCCATTGCGGGAGTTTGAAGCCATCTTCCACCGGCAGGAAACACGCCTCGACGCGCTTGCCGATGCCGACGTTTGCTTCCTTTTCCATATCTAAGTTGGCGTCCACCAGGTTGCCCGTGATGCGCAGGCCGTCGTGTTCGTCCGGCTGGCCGCGCTGTTCGTCCAGCTCCACGAGAACGATGGAGAAGGGGGTCAGGTCCCGGAAACTGGGTATCACGGTATGGGCCACCACTTGGTAGGAATAGATGATCCCCTTGCCGGAAACCTGCTGCCACTCCCAGTTTAGGGAGGTACACCAGGGGCAGCCGGGGCCCGGTTCGCCGCGCAGCAGTCCGCAGTCGGAGCACTTTTTGACCACCAGGCGATCTTCGGCGGCGGCCTCGAAGTATCCTTTGTATTCAGAGTCGTTGTCGGGGATGCTCAGGTTGATTCCCCGGTAAGTATAGTTAGGCATGGTAATGCTCCAGGGAGGGGCTGGTTAGTTCAGGATGTTGCCCATGATGAGGGCGCTGCCGACGGCGGGGGTGCCCCAGCCCATATTCATGCTGATTTTGGCGTCCTGCACCTGACGGCATCCGCCGGCGCTGTAATCGTAGGTGTGTTCGCCGTTGGCCGCGTCGGGGCAGTAGTCGTCAACAGTGCCGCGCAGTTGACGCACGTTTTCGATGACCATGTTCATGCCGTGGGTGTAGCCTTCGCAGAGATGGCCGCCGCTGAGGTTGTTGGGACGGGCGCCGCCGAGGTTGATGATGCCGCTGGTTACGTAGTCCTTGCCCTCGCCCTTCTGGCACCAGCCGTAATCCTCAAACTGGAGCAGCACGGTGTAGGTGAAGGCGTCGTAGCATCCGGTGAGGTCAACGTCCTCGTGCTTGACGCCGGCCAGCTCGAAGACCCGCGGGGCGATGTAATGCCCGGCGACGCGGGTGATGGGGCCGTGCTGGTAGTGAAAGTCGCCGCCGGGTTTGGTGCCACGACCCTGCACGCCCTTAACGTAGATGGGCTTGTGCTTCAGGTCTTTGGCGCGGTCGGCGGAGGTCACGATGACGCAGGTGGCGTTGTCGGTTTCCAGGCAGCAGTCAAACAGGTGGGCCACCGGGCGGATGATCCAGCGGGAATTCATCACATCTTCAACGGTAACCGGATGCTTCATCAGAGCTTTGGGGTTACTGGCCGCGTGGTTGGAATGGGCCACCTTGATGGCGGCCAGGTCTTCGCTCTTGACGCCGTACTCGGCCATGTGGCGGGTGAAGGTGTAGGCGAATTGCTGCACGGCGCTGATCATTCCGTAGGGCCGCTTCATCAGGTCCATGCCGCCGATGGGAGCGGAGGCCCGGGCGCCGGTGCCGCCGATGCGAATGTTGGAATAGCCGTTCATGGAGCGGAAAATCGCCACGGTGTCGCACATACCGGCTTCAATGGCGCCGATGGCCAGGCCGACCAGCGCCTCGGTGGACGAGCCGCCGCCGGAGCAGTCCATGTAGAAGTTGGGCCGGATGCCCAGGTCATACTGAATGGAAGTGGCCGGCGTGGAGTCGCCGCCGTGGTAGCTCAGCATCCCGTCAATATCGCCGGGAGTGAGACCGGCATCGTTCATTGCGTTGCGGATGGCTTCGGCGCCCATAGCGCGGGTGGTACGTCCGGAAGCGCGGCTATATTCGGTTTCGCCCACTCCGACGATGCAATATTTATCTCGCGGGTTACCTGCCATATCGTTCCCTCCGTCAGACCGTAATCGTAGTGCGACCCTCACCCCAGCCCTCTCCCAACCTGGGAGAGGGGGAAGATGGTTTGGCTACGCTAACACGGCAGGAGAGGGGATTCAAGGCGGGGGTGGGCTAGCGGAGCGGAGTGCGCGCTGCGGTATAATGTCGTCTATGGCTACTTCGATAAACGACATTGCCGACTTGGCCCGCATCCTCAGGGAACAGCCGGAATGGGCGGACACTGTTCGCAGTATCCTGCTCAGCCAGGAACTGCTGGACCTGCCCCAGCGGTTCGCCGAATTCACGCTGGCCACCGACCAACGGCTGGAAGGACTGGCAACTGATGTTGCCGAGTTGAAAACCAACGTTGTGCAGTTGAAAACCGGACAGGCCAGATTGGAAGGGACGGTAGGACGGCTGCATGGCGCTGAGCTGGAACGAGAAGTGCACGCCAACATCGTCAACATCGCCAGCCGGGGGTTGGAGTTGACCCGGGCCCGTGTTCTGCAGAGCAAAATCATGCCGAGGGGAACGGAACTGCAGGACGCCATCGACGCCGCCGAGGAGCAGGGCATAATTACTGCCGATCAGGGCAACCATCTGGAATTGACCGACGTCATTATTGCGGCTCGGCGCAAAAGCGACCGGCAGGAATGTTATGTGGTCGCTGAGGTTTCCGCTGGCGTTCGCAATGACGACATCACCCGCGCCCGGGACCGGGCGCAAACCCTGGCAGCTATCAAGGGGACGCCAGTCATTCCGGCGGTGATAGGCGCCAGCATCGCGCCGCAGCAGCAAGCGCTGGCCGACCGGGAAGGAGTGTCAGTAATCCTTACTTTGCGACTCGCGCCGCCCGCAGACGAACCCATCGGCAACCAAGCAAACTAGCCCAACGGCGAGACCATTCCCCATGTGGCAAATGATTGCCGAACCGGGCCTGCGCTGCGCCGAGTGCCGGCACCCCATCCAGCCGGGCCGGCTTTGCCTATCGGAGTTGCCGGAAGAAACGCCGGCGGGCGTGAGCCGTGGTGACTTTCGCAACTATTGTATCGGCTGTCCCCAATGCTGGGCTCAAGGCAAGCACGCCTGCTATGTTCGGCATCTGGACGCTGGTCAGAATACTCGCAAGACGCCCCGCAGTTTGCCCTGCGCCCGTTGCGGACGGCGCATCGAAGCGGGCGAGAAAGCCGGCGTTGATATTTACTACGACTGGCCGGAAGTCACGGAAAACGGGGACTCCGCGGGACGGCTCGCCTCAATTGTCGGGGCGGCTACTGCTGCCGCTGGTGTGGATACGCTGATTCGTGGCGTACAGTCCGGTTCTTTCTCCGACCTCAGCGATTCTTTGCGGAGCAAATTTGCCGCCGCTGGTCTGGGTGGAGAGCGGGGCATACGCACGGCTGCCGAAGCGCAAAGCTTCTACCAGGACGGGATCCCTTACCCAATAAGGAACCTGGGCGAAGACGCCATACGACGATTCACCGACGGCAAGGATGCCAGCCATATCCAGTCGGCCCACAACGCGCCTCACCTCGCGGACAGCAGCAACAACATTCTTTGGGAAAACTCCGGCATTAACCGCGCCCGGGGCGCCGAGAACATGACCGGAGCTGAGCAGTTTCAAGCCCACGCCACCAACGCCTTTGACGCATCCGCCATCATATTCCGAGACTGTCTGCAATCAGCTGCCACCACCGCATTGTACGCCGGCCTGCTGGAAGCTCCCGTTGCCGCCGTCGAAAACTACATCCACTACCAGAAAGGCCGCAAAACCGGAGAGCAGGCCATCATTGACGCTGCCAAATCAATTGGATCAAGGGCCACCACCGGAGCGGTGGTCGGTTTCGCTGTAACCGGAGCTGTTGCCCTAATAGGCGCCGGCCCGCTGCTCGTCACCATAGCGCCTATTCTGATTCCGGTAGGGATGGCCCTGTACGGATACACAGCGCTAAAACGCATCCTGAACGCTCTGGCCTATGGGTTGCCATTACACCAGGTAGGCACCTACTTTTGCAGCCCCCGGTGCCACACCAAATTCGCCTACGAAACGGGGCACTCAGCCTTGATGCGGTGGGAGGCGAATCGGAAAGCGTTGCCAGAACCAACCTAACTGGTCCGCCATGTCCATCTCTCTATCCAGACAATGGTCACACCAATCAGCCTTTGGGGAATCCGACACAGCGAAATCAACCGCTTCTCCAAGAGACCCAAAGTAACCCAAGCAAACCTCATTCACGTCAGGAAAGCTGGGGCAACCATCAAAATGAACCTGCAACGTTCTGCCGTTTATCCAATACAGGCGTACACGGCGCACACGTCTCCACTCAAATCCTGCTCGTCCTCTTATCTCACTGTGCAATGTCATGTTATTACTCCAAATCAACTATTATTCTTTCAACGATTATACTACAGGTCAGTCAGTTGTGAATACACCGCAGATGTAATTATTAACCTCTAGTGTCAATATCCTTCGGTCAGTTCCAGTTCCCAACGGCCACCGGCACTCGCATAAAGCAAATACTCCTTCCCAGGCTTTACTTCCACCGGGTGATCAACCAGATGCACTTGTCCCTCGACGCTAATCACTTCACATTCGTTGGCTCCGTCAACGCTGATCATTTCAACGTAGAAGTGCCCACCGCCATCATGACGCAAGTTGGCCAGAATAGGGCGTGAACCAACCCGAAACGGGCCGGCTAGTGTAGCACCGCCATATCCTTCCGCACTATAGGGAAATTGCACGGCTGTTTGCCCCAAGTCCGGCTGGAGCATTAGACATTCAAACTCACCTCTGCCTAAAACTTCGAGGTGATAACTGACTTCCGGACAAGGATCTCGCCACTCGCCTTCGGAAACGCGCCATAAGCCCAAACCAGTGCCTTTCTCCTCGAATTCAAACAAAGTCGTTGGGCTATCAAAGATACCGGGATCATCCCGAACTAAGTCAACCTTACCGCCTCGGCCACCACGGTGCTCAAAGGATACGGCCAGAGCTCCGTGCGCAAGCGCGAAACTTTCTGAACGCCATTCTGAGGTCTGGAGTACCAAGCGGTCCGAGAACAGCATACTCTCGCCAGCCAAGTCAAACACTGAAGTTTCACTGGTGGAAGTAGGACTGCGAGTATCCCATATTAATTGGGTCAACATATCGTCGAGAGCGGAGATGGCACGAACCATCACGGCGATGCCCTCGCCCATCTCCAAACCCGCCTCACTGGAAACTCGCAAAGAATTGGACGGTCCCGACGAGACTAAATTACCGGATAGGAACTGCTGAAAATCTCCGTCTTGAAGGTCAAAATCAGGATTACACTCCAACACGACAGCCAAGTTTTCGCCGCCGTCGCTGACTACCCAATCCGGCCCGTTACACCGAACATAAATCCGACACCACGGGCTGGGATTACTATCGGGCTTAACAGCAGCATCTTTGGTAGCCGGCAACGACCAGAAAGGTAGCGTCAAACACTCCACGCCGTCATCGCCGACCTCAACCGATGACACCGCCCGTAGATAGCCCAGGTAGGCATCCAGGGCAGACCCAATCGCCGGCTCAGTCCCAATATTAGATTCGCCGGAATCGCGCAGCGTTCGTCGTCCGCGCAATGACCGCCTGCTTACCACGATGCACCTCTCGGTTGTAGATCGGACTTATTCTCTAAATAGTCCGGACGCACTGTACAGTTGACGCCATCCAAGTCACGTATACATTACCTGCATGGCCTGGCGCACGTCTTCGATGGTTTGGCGGGCTATTATGCGTTCGCGCCCGGTGCCGGCGAGCAGCACTTCGCGGACGTAATCGGGATGCTCGGCGTACCACGACCGGCGCTCGCGGATGGGTTCCAGGAAGCGGTTTAGCGCGTCGGACAGGCGGTCTTTGACCTCCACGTCGCTGACCGTGCCGGCGGTGTATCGCTCCTTCAGTTCGGCCACTTCGTCGGCATTGTCATTAAAGGCGTCGTGGTACAGGAAGGCCGGGTTGTATTCGACCACGCCGGGGTCGGTGGGACGCAGGCGGGGGTTTTTGCCGGTGGTGTCGGTAACCATGCGGCGGACGCGCTGCTGCACCGTTTCGGGGTCATCGGCCAGATACACGGCGTTGTTGAGGCTCTTGCTCATCTTGGCCCGGCCATCGGTGCCGACGAGACGGGGGACACGGCCCACCCGGGCGCGGGGCAGGGGGAAGACCTCGCCATAAATGCGATTGAAACGTCGGGCGATGTCGCGGGTGTACTCGATGTGGGCGACCTGATCCTCACCCACGGGCACCAGGTGGGCCTTGGGCAGCAGGATGTCGGCCACCTGGCTCAACGGGTAGTTGAAGAAACCCAGCGTAACCGACTGGTTTTCCGATTCCAGCTGGCCGATTTCCGCCCGCAGCGTGGGGTTCTTCTGGTGCTGGTTCAGCGGAGTCAGCATACTGAGGAACATGGTCAGCTCGGCGTGTTCCGGCACGTAGCTCTGGATGACGAAGGACGCCTTTTCGGGGTCAATCCCCACCGCCAGCCAGTCCGTTGCCACGTCCAGAACCGACCGTTGAATCAGGCCGATGTCGTCCAGATGGTCGCCCATCGCCTGATAGTCGGCAATCAGGAAGAAGCATTCGTACTCGTGCTGCAGCTGAATCCAGTTTTCCAGCGCGCCCAGGTAGTGGCCGAGGTGCAGTTGCCCGGTGGGGCGCATACCGGTGAGGATGCGTTGCTGTGCTGCCATGTTAGTAGCTCTCCTGAGAAATTATGGGCGATTCGTTGAAGTAGCGGTCACTCGCGCTATCGACGCTGCGGTGGTTTTGGTCAGGCGTCCAAACCAGCCAAATCGCGCGCGCGCTGCAAGGTTTCCGGCGGCAAATCCTGTCCAGCAGTCCGGTGCTCTTGCAGGTATTCTAGCAGGCGATCCGTCGCCGATGCTTTGCACTGGCCGCACAGCAACTCGCCGGCGCGACACTGGCGTTGCAGTTCGGCGAAATCGCTGGCTCCGGTGGTGGCGTGGAAAGCGTGCAGGCTGGCGACGCCGCAGACGCGGGGGTCGGGATTGCCACCGAGTCGCCGCTGCTCTGCCAGCGTCCGGCGACCACCCGTGTAGGCCCGCCCGATGCGCCGGCGCACTTCGTCGGCATCATCCCGATATGCGATGCTCCCCGGGGGCACGCGGTTGGTCATCACCTCGACGGCTGAGCCGGTACGCGGGTCGTGGTAGCTGGTAAGGCTGCGCACCATTCGCAAGTACAACGCCGACGGCTTGATGAACCCGAATTCCTCGGCCACGTTGCGGGCCATGCGGACGTACACATCACCGCCGAGGCCATCCAGGACCAGGGTGCGGCACGGCCCGCCCGACTCAGCCTGCTGGGTGTGCAGAATGTCGGCCAGGCGCAGCAGGGGCAGGAAGGTATCGGTGGCGCTGTCGCGCAGGCGCAAACCCAACGCCGAGTTGAGCAGGCTGAGGGGGATGGCGCTGCCCAGGGCGAATGCCGTTGCCGTGATGGCCGGACGATCCATTTGCAGGTAGGCGTCGGTGCGATGCAAATCGAGGCCGGCGGCGGCCAGGGTCAGCAAACGGTCGTGCATGGCCTGGCGCGCGGTGGCCCGCACATTGGGGTGGCCGGTGTCAGACCGGCCTTGCCGCCGCTCCTGCCGAGTGTCGCTGATGGCGGCGTGGGTCAGTTCCAGGTCACGGAACCCGAGGACGACCTGGGCGCCCAACGACTGGAAGTAACGCAGCAGGTCGGCCAGCGCGCCGTGCCCCAAGTGCATCGGGCCAGCCGCCGCCATCGTGGCGACAACCTTGCAGCGTTGTCCATCGGTGAGGGCTTGCAGGAACAGGTCGGCGTCGCGGCTGGCGACAATCTGGCCGGTTTCCATATAGGGATGGGGAGCGTCGAACCATTGGGCGAACTGCCGGCGCTGTTCGGGATAGCTTTCGTTGAGCCCGGTTACGCGCAGCTCCTTGATGAGTTCGTTTTCGCGGGCCAGCGGCTGGTCGCCGGTGCGCACCACCAGCGACGGTATGGCCATGTCCTGCTCTTCGGTGCGCGACTCCGGAGAGTCGGCATCCAGGATTTGCCCGTGCAGCCGGCTGAGCCGCTGGGCGATGTCGTTGAGGGTGCGCTCCTGCACGGCACGGGCGTTGGAGAGCAGCAGGCGGGCGATGTCTTCCGCCGTCTCCGCAGACAACCCCAGCTGGCGGGCCCGGCGGCGGGCGTTGACGAACAGGTTTTCCTCGACCGCCGGCTTGTGAATGGTATCGCTTTCCAGGTACTTTTCGGCGGCGACGTTGCGGGACGCCTCGATGCGGTCGTGGGTCAGGTTCAGGATGAGGTCGTGGCTGCCGGCGATGACGGAGCGTTGCTGTCCACGATATTCGGCGTAGGGCAATCCGGGCGGCGGCATCTCGGACTTGACCAACGCCGGGTCTTCGCCGGCCAGCAGGCGCATCACGCCTTGCTGCACATCACGCACCTGGGCCAGTCGCCGCCAGTCGGTGGGCACCAGGGCGGCATCCTGCGCGTCCAGAAACTCGGCCAGACGCGGCAGACGCGACTCATACATCGCCAGCGCCGCGGGCATCGACAAGCGGGGGCCGAGGAGCAGCGCCGGGATCAAACATCCCTGACGGTATGCGGAAAGGTACCGTTCGCTTCCGGTCGACGGCGCTTCACGCAAGTAGTCGCGGTGGCGTTCCAGGGCAACCAGGTCGAGCAGGGCAGCGTGTCCGAGCAGCAAGCCGTTGTTGCCCGGCGCCGCGCCGCCGGCTCCGTCTGCGGCCACGGCCACGGCCACGGTTAGCAGCTCCCGCCAGGCGCCGGCGATGGCATCAGATACCGCAGCCACAAATTCGCCCGGAGCGCCGGCGCCCCACAGCCACGCTGCGGCGATGGCAGCTGATACGCCCGGACGGTTGGCCGCATCGGGCGGGCCGGCCAGCAGCAGCAACGCAGCGGTGTTGATAACCGCCGGATCGGTGGGGCTGCCCCAGCCGGCGGCTTGCAGTTCGGCGGCGGTAACGGCGATTCGGCGGGCGGCGGCCAGGCCCTGGGCAGCCGGGTGCCTGGCGTAAATGGCGGGCAAAGCTGCCGCCAGCCGGTGCGCGTCGGGCGTGTACGATTGCGTGGTAGCCATTGCGGTAGATATTCAGCCAGTGGTTGGCTACATAATACCAGCAACGGCGGGCCAGGCGGTGGTTGGGGATGGCCGCAGCACTGCTTCGTAATTTGATGCCAGGAAGTCACTCCCGCGAAATCAGAGGCTAGCATCCAGCGTCCAAAATGGCCGAAGAGCGTCCTAAATTCGCGCTGCCGCACTTTACGGGTTCCCGCTTTCGCGAGAGGGACTACAAAAATAATCGCTAATGCGACCGCTTTGAGGATTGGTTAAGAGGATTGGGTAAGATGTGCGCGGGTGTTTAGGGCACAGGCCATAATGTTACACTGATGACGTATTGGGAGGCGGCTATGACGAGCCAGCAAGATGTTACCGGAGAACCTCGTTGGCAATTGGCGCGGGAAATCGTTGCTCAAGTCCGCGAGATGCCGGCAGCTACTATTGAAGCGGAAATTGAAGTACGTCTATACAACGTGCTGGGGTATCTGTTTCCCAACCTCAAGTATCCCGACTTGGCGACGCAGTACCAATCCGGCAATGGGCCAATTGATGTTTACTGCCGCAACGTGGTCTTTGAAACCAAGCAGCAGGGCAAAAAGGACGATGCCCGCATGAAAGCTGACGGCTCCGGAGAAACACCGGAGGAGCAGGCCGTTCGCTATCTCAACGCCCTCACCGTCCAAACCACGTTGTTTGATGATTCCGCCGTAGGATGGCGGGCCGGCATTACCGACGGCAAGGAGTGGAGTTTTTATGATTACAACTCCGACCGGGATTTGCCGTCCGAACAACGGCTTGCTTTGCGTCGCAATTTCCGGCTGGAGACGCCGGCCGACGATGACGACTTGCTGGCGTACTTGTACGATTTCGTTAATCGCACCGTCAAAATGGCGCCGCCCACCGATAATATCGAGTGGGCTAATCAACAGGTTTAGCCTTTCCTTGAACTGGTCGCCCGTTACGAAAATTCTCCAGAGTATGATGTCAAGCGCTCCCTGTGGCGCGGTGTGCTGCGAGGCGCATTCCTCAACCCGCAAGGCGACGCTGCCGCGGAGCATGACCTTTTCGCTCGTCATACCATGCTGGTCGTAATCGCCCGCGCCGTCGCCGAAACCCTCCGTCCACCCGAACAACAGTCGATGAACCGGGAACAGCTTCACGACACCCTTACCGCAGGTTTCGCCGCCTGGCTGCTGGACGCCGCCGGCGCTGACGGCGCAAATGCACTGGATAACCTCGTTGCCGAAGTCAACAACTACGAATGGCGCGCGCCCAACCGAGACACGCTGAAAGACCTGTACCACGCCGTCATCGCTCGGGAAATCCGTCACGACTTCGGAGAATACTACACTCCCGACTGGCTGGCCCGCGCCGTCTGCGAGGAAGTGATGGACGCCGACTGGCGGCGCGATACCATTGAGATGGCCGTTGCCGGACAGTTGAACGAGCCGGCCGTGCTGGACCCGTCCTGCGGCTCTGGAACTTTCCTGTATCACGCTACCCAGCTGCTGCTGGAGGATGCTCGTCAGCATCCTGAACTGGCCGACAGTCCACAAGGCCAGGTGGAAATCGTCAGCGAATTGATCGCCGGTATGGACCTGCATCCGGTAGCAGTGGAGCTGTCTAAAACCACGAAAATGCTTGCCTTCGGTAATTTGGCAAAGCACTACGCAATTTTCGCCGACTCGGAGAACATCTACCTCGGCGACAGTCTGCAATGGGAAACCCGGCGCAATCGCGGCACAATGGAATTCGGCGAAATGGTGGATATTCTCGCGGATGAATCGGATAACCCGCTCCGGCTGCCCAGCAGTCTCCTTTTGTCGGAGCGGTTCCCACAACTGCTGACCCAGATATTCGACTATGCCAACCGCACGGCAACTCCGGAGACCGAGGCTAACCTGTTGGCCGTACTGAACTTGCCCAATGCCAGCGACCGTGCGGCAATAGTCACCGTCTATCGCCGGTTCCGCGAATACATAGCCAGCGGACGGGACAATGTTTGGCAATGGTACATCGCCAACCTGATACAGCCCTTGCGTCTGGCCAATCTGCCCGTTTCCCGTCTGGTCGGCAACCCGCCGTGGGTGGTCTACAACGCCATGTCCAATGACCGGCAGGATACCTTCCGCCAGCACGCCAGCGACCGCAAGCTTTGGGCCGGGCGCCACCTGGCTACGCAGAACGACCTGGCCGCTACTTTCGTTGCTACCTGCATTGATTATTACCTCACCACCGGCGGCAAGTTCGGATTCGTCCTACCTTATGCTGCCTTGCGTGCCCGCCATTGGGAACCCTTCCGCACCGGCAACTGGAGCTTGCCCCAGGATGCCGGCCGCCAGCGCACCCTTGCTGACTTGTCCACGAGCGCATGGGACTTTTTCGCCGTCAATGCCCCGCCCTTTCCGCAGGCCAATTCATCAGTAGTCTATGGCTCCAAGATTGACGCCGCCAGTTCGACCACGCCAAGCCGGCCGATACCGCTGGCTGACATTTTGGAAGCAACCAATTCCGAGCCGGTCAACACCAAAATGTCATGGCCAGAAGTGAAACCCCGGCTGCGCTGGAACAAGCGCAAGCAATGGCCGGTCGCCCCCAGCCCGGCCTACGCCAACGCTTTTCGCAATGGCGCTACGCTATTCCCGCAGTCATTAGTAGTGTTTGAACAGCCCAAATCCCGCTCCCGTGGCCTGGTCTATTTCCGGACCAACGCGGCCAAAGGGGCATGGAAGGGGACTGAAAGAGACGGCCAAGTTGAGGAACGATTTGTAAAGCCGGCCCTGTTCTCTCGTCTGTTGTTGCCCTTCGGCACTACCGGCAATTCCCACATCATTGCGCCATTTAGCGAAGACGGCTCCAGCCTGCTCGGCGCATTGCCGCAAGGTAACGATGCCGTCCGATTCCGCCTTTACTGGGACTCTGCGGATCGGGCCTGGCGGGAACATAGCAGTGACCGCCCACCAATTACCCTGCTCGATCAGATTGATTATCAAGGCAAACTTTCATCGCAACTTACAACCGGGAACCCGGTCAAAGTGATTTATAACAGCAGCGGCAGTCATCTTTCCGCTGTCGTTATCGAGAGCAGGTTCATCGCCAGCCATACTTTTTACTGGTTATCATCCTCCGACCCTCTGTCCAGCCACTATCTGGCGGCGATACTTAACGCAGGTTCCCTAGCCGAATTTTTTAGAGTTGGCTGCCGTGCTAGCGACCGGCACTTTATGCTTTTGCCCATCCAAAACCTGCCCATCCCCGCCTACGACGCCGGCAACGAGCATCACGCCAACTTGGCGGCGCAGTCGCAGTTGGCGCACCAGCGGGTAGCTACGCTGGTGGCCGAACGGCAGTCGGCCAAACGTCGTATCAACCGCAATGACGTGCTGCGGGACACGGTTATGCAGACGATTCTGGGCGCTATTGACGAGTCAGTGCGTGCCATTTTTCCGGAGTACTGCACTTAGCCAGTGGCAGGCAATCACACCCAGAGGCGCTGCGTATGCGACATCAACTGGAGGCATCGCATCCGTAGCGCAAAAGGCGGTGGCCGGCGGTGGTCAAGGCAAAAATAGGACGGCAAAAGACGGCGCTGGAAATGCTGGGCATATCGGATGGCGGGCTGGACGGACGCTCGGCATGAGGGGCCTGCGACGTTTCTCGCACCGCCCGGCTCACTACGGCGATGTGGTCTCGTAGATGGCCCGCCCGTCCGTTATCAGCAGGCTCAGTTGTTACAAAGCGGATGTATGGCAGCCGCCCGCGGCAGTCGCCAGGCTGGATGCCAATGCACCCGGCGCCGTTGGAGCCTAATCAAACCCGGGCGGGCATAGGGACACTCCCAACGCTTGCTCGCACCATTGGGCCGCGCCCAGCAGCTGGCCTTCCTCGCAGGGCAGGCCCCCGAACTGGACGGCCAGGGGCAGGCCCAGCTCGCTCAGTCCGGACGGCACGACAACCGTGGGCAAACCGCTGGAAGTCCAGGGCACCTGGAAGGCGGCGTCGCCGGTGGTGTTGAGGTCCTTGGCCGCGGGTGAAACGGTGGCCGGTGTCATGACGACATCGACCTGCCTTACCATTTCCACCATGTCGTCGCGGAACTGACGCCGCAGCCGCTGCGCCTGGATGTACTTGGAAGCCGGCATTAGCAAGCCCATTTCGATGGCGGAGCGGATGCGTGGGCCGTAATCGTCGGCCCGTTCTCGGTAGAATCGTTCGTGGTAGGCGGCACATTCCACGTGCATGACGATGCGCTGGGCACTGTGGCACGAGGCGAAGGTGTCGGGCAGCGACAGCTCCACCACCTCCGCTCCGGCATCAGCCAACCGTTGGGCCACCTGCTCAGTATGGGCCCAGACCTCGGCGGTTGCGGTGTCGGCAAAGTAATCACGCGGCAGCCCAATTCGGGGCGGATGATTATGCTGGGCCATCTGTCGGGTGAAGTCGGGAACGGGCCGGTCCAGTGATCCCGGGTCGTTAGGGTCCACGCCGCTCATTGCGGTAAGCATCAGGGCGGCGTCGGCCACGCTCCGCACCAGGATACCGACGTGGTCCAATGACCAACTGACCGGAACGACGCCGTAGCGGCTGATGCGCCCGTAGGTCGGTTTCAGGCCCACGATACCGTTGTAAGCGGCGGGGCGGCAGGTGGAGCCGCCGGTTTGCGACCCGGTGGCCGCGGGCGCCATTCGAGCGGCCACGGCCGCCGAGGAGCCGCTGCTGGAGCCGCCCGGAGTATGCTCAAGGTTCCACGGATTGCGAGTCGGCGAAGGATCGGAGGTGGCAAACTCGGTGGTAACCGCCTTGCCCAGGATGATCCCGCCGGCCCGGCGTATCCTGGACACCGACGTGGCATCATAGTCCGGGACGAACTCGGAGTAGATCCTGGAACCGGCGGCGGTCAGCATCCCGTCGGTGTTGAAAATATCCTTGAGCCCCACCGGAACGCCGTGCAGCGGCCCCAGGGGATCGCCGCGTTCCACCTCGGCCTCCCGGCGGCGGGCCGTCTCCAGCACTTCATCCCGGTCAATGGTAACCCAAGCGTGAATGTCGCCGTCGAAACGGTCGATCCGGTCGAGCAACGACTGGCACAGTGTTACTGGCGAGAGGGTGCCCTGCCGTATCTGCGCGGCGGCCTCGGAGACGGTGAGTTCGTAAGGTTCCGGCATCGTCGTCCTCGCAATCAATGGGCGGTGTATCAATGAGCGGTGTATTGATAAAAACCCGGTTCCAGGTCCACATGCACCGAAACCTGGTCGATTTCCCAAATTTGGCGGGCCGTCTGTTCCAGGATATCCTGCAACTCGGCAGCGCGCCGTTCACCGAACTCGGCGACGGCCCGTTCCTTCAATTCTTCAAATATGACTTCTACAGAGTCACCGGGCTTCATCATCAACCTCTGGTTGTAATTTCCAGTTTTGCGACATTCTAACAGATGAGATTCCCCGGCGCTGTCATCGTCCCGCCAGCGTAACTGTTCACGTTTGAGGGGACGGGGCGGCTTGCAAAGCAAATTCCGTACTTGGCCACCCGTCCACAACCAGTCGGAAAAGCCGAAGATCCCCTCAAGTCTGAACAGTTACCCGCCAGCCGCCGAGACCGCAGCGTTGGAGAACCTCCAATCCTCACCTTTTGTCTGGACGAAGACCGCGGGCCAGTTACTGCACAACGTCTCCCGCTTTTGCCAATGCACTTTGAATATATGACACTAGTTGGAGAGGCGATAGATGCCGGACTGCTGGGTGAGCAGGTATAGCTCTCCGTCGTTGTCCTCGGCGAAAGACATGATGCGCAGGCCGGTGTCGAGGAGTTGCTGGTGTTCCATCACCGCGCCGTTGACGTAGCGCAGGCCGAAGACCTTGCCGGAGCAGAAGTCGCCGTAAACATAGACTCCGTTCAGCCACCGGATTGTGGAGCCGCGGTAGACGTAACCACCGATCACCGAGCACGGTTTGCCGTCCAGCGAGTATTCCCATACCGGCGGCACGGTTCCCTCGCGCTCGCAGTCGTCTCCGGCACCGAAGCAATGGCTGCCCTCCAGCACGTTCCAGCCGTAGTTGGCGCCCAGACTGATGAGGTCAATTTCCTCCCAACGGTTCTGCCCCACGTCGCCGGCCCATAGCTCACCGGTGTCGCGGTCGAAGCTAAATCGCCACGGGTTCCGCAGCCCATAGGCCCAAATTTCGCCGCGCCCGCCGCCGTCAGCGATGAACGGGTTGTCCGGCGGGATGGTGTAGGGATGGTCAACCGTGGCCTGGGATACGTCGATGCGCAGGATGGAGCCGAGCAGTGTTGACGTATTCTGACCGTGTCCTAGGGGGTCGCCCGCCGCTCCGCCGTCGCCCAGGCCGATGTACAGGTAGCCGTCCGGCCCGAAGGCGAGCTGCCCGCCGTTGTGGTTGGCGTAGGGCTGTTCAACTTCCAGGATCACCATTTCGCTGTCCGGGTCAACAGAGGTATTGTGAGACGAAACGGTGAAACGCGAAACCACCGAACGGCGCGGGTTGGCAGCGGAGTAGTAAACGTAAAGGCGCCGTTGGAACTTCGGCTCTAATGCCATCCCCAGCAGCCCTTCTTCGGAACCGCTGCTGCTCACCGGTTCGGTGATGTCCAGGGGCTCTGGGACGGCGATGTGCTCAGCACTCGTCCCGTCGAATAGGTCGAATAGCCAGACCCGTCCGGCTTGCTCGGATACCCACACCTGGCCATTGTCAGCCTGAACCAGGTTGGTGGGTGACCGAAACGACCTGGCAGGCAACACCGGTTCCAGCCCCAGGGTCTCCAGCTGCGGTGCGGAAGATGGCGACTGGAGTGTAGAGGCGGTTGTTTGCGCCGGGGCCGCGCTGTCGCATCCCGCAGCAAGCGCCATCAGTAAGATCGCCAGAATTGCAGTTATCACTACCACCGTCCCAAGATACTACAACCACCCCGCATTTCAGATAGCGGCAGTCCGGTTTGTCTGTCGCGCCGTACCCCTCGCAGTTAGAATGTTCGGGGTACGGCAGACGCCGGGTCTTTAAGGCCATTGAACCCGACATTGATCATCGGAGCAGCTTTTATGAATGCAATCGAAACCTGGGGCGAAATGGTGCGGGTGGAGCATGAGCAGTCGGACCGGGTGCGGGGAGTGCGCCCCACCGATACTTGGACCGAATCCGCGCCGCAGTTCAAGGCCGACCCGCACCGGACGGGCGATGCACTGGTCGAAGAACTCCGTTCGCGCCTGCGGCCGGGTGAAACCCTGCTGGACGTGGGCGCGGGCGGCGGACGGCTGGCCCTCCCGCTGGCGATTACCTGCCGCACGGTGACGGCTGTGGAGCCGTCGCCCAGTATGTGCTCCGTGCTGCGGGAAACCGCCCTCGAATACAACATCGCCAACGTCTCGATGATCGAGGCCGGCTGGCTGGAAGCCGCCGTTGAACCTGCCGACGTAGTGCTGTGCAGTCACGTGGTTTACGTCATCGAGGACATCGGATCCTTCGTCCAAAAGATGGACCGCCACGCCCGCCGCCTGGTCCTGGCCGTTCTGTTCCAGTCTTCGCCGCAATCGCAAATCTACGGTCTTTGGGAGCAAGTTCACGGCGAAAAACGCCGCCGGCTCCCTTGTCTGCCGGAGTTCCTGCCGGTTCTGGAGCAGTTGGGCATCAGGCCGGAGGTGACCGAGCTGGACGAACTGCCGCCGCAGGAGTTCGGCAGCCGCCAGGAAGCGAGGGAAATGATCGCCCGCCGAATCTATGTTGCTCCTGGAACCGCTGCCATGACCCGGTTGGAGCGGACGTTGGAGAGTTCGTTGCACGAAGACGAAGGCGTCTGGCAAATCGAGGGGGCACAGCCCCTTCGCCCCTGTGTCGTAGCTTGGGAAACCGCCGGGCGTTAGGCAGACTTGAGGCCGGCTCACCCCAGGGATCGGGGATTGACTGGAGTTGGCATGGCCTGAACCTCCGGAAGGACTTTCTCGGCGAATAGCCGGAGGCTTTTTTCGGCCTTCTCCCTCGGCATTCCGCCGTAGAACATATGGATCACCAGCTTTTCCAGGCTGATGGTCTCCTGGAGCGCCCTGATTTTCTCGATGATATCGTCCGGCGTACCGATGGGTTGGGTTGAGCGCCGGGCGGTGAAACTGGCATCCGCGGTACCGACGTCGGCATTCTGGCGTGTGAGGTATTCCTCGTAGCCATGGATGCCTTCATAGCCGGGATTGTTCCATTCAAAGTAGTGGTGCTGGGCCGCGGTGAGTTGGTTGTGGAAGTAGTCCCACCCCTCTTCGGCTTCCGCCGCGGTCTCGGCGCAGTACATCCACAACAAAGTGGTAGGCTGGTCGGGAGGAAGGCCAAGTTCATGCCGAATCTTGTTGAACCTGCGCACCTTGTCGGTCATATCCTCCACATCGTCGCCGGCAACAAACATCTGCCCAAGACCGTTCTCGGCAGCCATTCTGGCGGACGCCTCGGTGGTGAACGCCACCTTGATGTTCTTGGTCAGTTCACCCTTGTGGCGGGCCTGCGGCCGGATGCTGGTCGGTGGGATATCGTAAACCTCGCCCTGGAAATCGAAGCGCTCCGCGCCGTCAGCGGCCCGGATTGCGTTGATCACATCGTAGAAATACTTGTGCGATTGATCGATCGGATAGCCTAGCGAAGCATACTCGTGGGGCGCGATTCCGCGGCCGATCCCCAGATGGAGGCGCCGGCCTTTCAGCAAAATGTCGAGCATGGAAATCTCGGAAGCCAACCGCACCGGATTCCACCACGGTGCGACGATGACCGCGGTGCCCACATCGACTCGACTGGTGCGGCCGGCCCAATATGCCAGGTATTGCAATGGGTTCGGCTGCATTGAGTAAGCGGAACCGTAGTGCTCGGTTGCCCAGATCGAATCGAACCCCAGCGGCTCGACTAATTCCCCCATATAGAGGGTGTCATCCATATTCCTGGCGTCCGGTACCGTCGGCGGGCGGTCGTAATCTCCCTCCATCAGACGGTCCCAGTCACCTTGGTTGTAACCAGTGACCATCACTCCACAGTGCATTGGCGTGTTCCTCCTTCCGGTTCTCCTATCCGGCCCAGGCCGGGTTCAATCTCAAATATGGCAATTCGCCGTGTCAGTATAACTGTTCCTCCCGCCGGACACCGGGAATAGACGGCAAATCCCTTCCCCTTAATCGCACCGTGGCAGCCGGCTATGTATAATGCCCCCGGCGCCCAAACCGCGGATAAACGCTTGACCGAAAGGAATCGCACGGTATGGCACTTGTGAAAAACTTCGGCGTCCTGCTGCCCACGCGGGGCGTGCTGGTGTATGCCGACCGCGGCGGCCCGAGGGTGGAACTGACCTGGCAGATGGCCGAGACTGCGGAGCGGCTTAGCTATGATTCCGTCTGGGTTGGCGACAGCATCACTTCCAAGCCTCGCCTGGAGCCACTGACGGCCATGGCCGCCATCGCCGCGCGCACCAACCGGGTCAAGGTCGGGACTGCCGTGCTGCTCAACGCCCTGCGTCATCCCGTCCACCTGGCCCACGCCGCGGCCACCATCGACAACATCTCCGGCGGGCGCACCATCCTGGGCCTCGGCGCGGGCCGCGGCAACAACCGGATGTTCGTCGATGAACACGCGGCGGTCGGCGTTCCGATTATGGAACGGGCCTCCCGAATGGAGGAGAGCATCCGCACCATGCGCGCGCTATGGACGGGAGAGCCGGTCAGCACCTCCGGGGAGTTCTATCCACTCCAGGACGTCGCGCTGGAACCCCGACCGGTCCAGCCGTCCATCCCCCTCTGGATTTCCAGCAACTGGGTGCGGCGGGGCCTGGCCAGGGTCGCCGAGCTGGGCGACGCCTGGATCACCAACGTTCCGTCAGTGGACCTGTTCGGTCGCTGCTGGGAAAGGATCGAACAATGCGCTAAGGAAGCGGGCCGGGACCCGACGGGCATTGGCCGCTGCCTGTATATCTCGGTGAATCTGAAGGATGATACCGACTCCGCACTGGCCGAAGGCGACCAATTCATGCGGGCGTACTACAGCGTCCCCTACGACGTCATCAGCAAACAACTGCTGTGCGTATTCGGCCCGCCCCAGCAGTGCATCGACGCGATAAAGGCGTACCAAGCACGCGGGGCCGATTACTTCATCGTCCGGTTCGCTGCTCCGGACCAAATGGGTCAGCTGGCGCGGTTCACCGAGGAAGTTCTACCCTTCGTCACCTGACGGCTGCGGGTTGCAGACACCATTGGCGGTTGAGCGGAGTTTTGAGACAACCAACTAAAAGCTAATACCAGCAGGGACGCCGGCCCCGGCGCTGCCACCAGGTGTGCAACACTGTGCCTACGTTCCAGACTAAACGCGAAGGAGATGGTCAAAATGCCCTCTTGGAAAGTTGCTTATTTCAGCGGGGTGGGAGGACGCCCCGAGGTGATGCTGGCCGAAGCCCCCGACAACCTGGAGGTTACGGTGGTGGACCCCGCTTTATCGGAGGCCGAAAAAATCGAGCTATGCCGCGAAGCCGACGCCATCATATCCAGCGACATTTCGGTCAATGTACTGAAGGAATGTCCCAACGTAAGACTGATCCAGACGCTCAGCGCGGGTTACGACCGGATGGATCTGGAGTCTATCCTGGAGATGGGCATTCCGGTAGCAAACAACGGCGGAGGTAACTGTTCAGAGTTGGTTAGGTGGATTGGTCGAAAGGGGTTCTGGGAGCCTTGCGCTGCCGGTGGTGGTTGTGTCATATAGTGGGTATGGATACGGAAATTGACCTCAAGATTGCCGACCGGGATGTCCTGATTGCCAGCATTGTCCGGCAGCAAGCCATCATCGTCCGGCAACAGGCGATCATCGAGCGGTTGGAGAAACGGATTGGCCAATTGGAGGGGCCGGCCAAGCCAAGCGGCTCGGGTCGGATGCCCGGTCTGCAGCCCAAAGCCGAGCGGAAACCGGCCCAGCCCAAAGGGCCACGCCAGCGCCGTCCCCACGGCTTTGCCCGCACCCGCATGACGCCCACCCAGCGAGTGGAGCACGCGTTGGAACAGTGCCCCGACTGCGGAACTCAGCTGGCCGGCGGCTGGACCCAGCGCACTCGGGAAGTCATTGACCTGCCCCAGGTTCCGGTGCAGATTACCGAGCACGCTTACATCGCCCGCATCTGCCCGGGATGCCGACGCCGCTGTGTGCCACCGGCGCAACTGGACGGCGTGGCGCTGGGGCGGCAGCGTCTGGGGATCAACGTAATGAGTCTGATTGCCGCGCTTAGGGAAGAGGCCCGGCTGCCCTTCCGCACCATCCAGTGGTACCTGGGCGCCGTGCATGGGCTGCGCCTCAGCACGGGCGCCATCGTGGACGCCACGAAGCGGGTGGCTCAGCAGGCCCAGGCTGCGATGGCCGATATACTGGAACGGATCCGAGGCAGTCCGGTGGTTCATGCCGACGAAACGGGTTGGCGGGAGAACGGGCACAACGGCTACGTGTGGACCTTCAGCACTCCGACCCAGCGGTACTTCCTGCGACGGGATCGGGGCAAGGCGGTGGTGGATGAAGTCCTGGGCGAGGAGTTCTCCGGTGTGCTGGTCAGCGATTTCTACGCCGCCTACCACCACTACGACGGCCCCAAACAACGCTGCTGGGCTCACCTGCTGCGGGACATCCACGACCGGCGCACTCTCTACCCTGATGACGCGCCACTGACGCGGTGGGCCGACGCCGTACACCGTCTCTATGTCCAGGCCAAGGCCTTCACGCACCCGTCGCTGCTGCGACGGCGGGCGACCCAGCTGGCCCTGGAACGCCGCCTGATGGCCCTCTGCCGACCCTACCTGGATGACCCATCGGCAACCCAGGCCAAGCTATGCCGACGCATTGAACGCCACGTCAAAGAGCTCTTCGTCTTCGTGGCTGAACCGGCAGCGCCGCCGAACAATAACGCCGCCGAACGCAGCCTGCGTCCGGTAGTGGTCAGCCGGAAGATCAGTGGTGGCACGCGCTCAAACCAGGGCACTGCAACCAAGATGACGCTGGCGTCAATCTTCGGCACCTGGCGGGCCCAGGGCTTGAACCCCCTCACCGCCTGCCGACAATTACTCACTTCCCCTCAACCCTGAACAGTTACAACCTGTTCAGCCTGGCCACCCCGCAGATGCGGACGTTCCACCTGACCTGGTTCGCCTTTTTCCTGTGCTTCTTCGGCTGGTTTGGCATCGCCCTGCTGATGGCGGTGGTGCGGGAAGATCTGCTGCTATCCAAAGCGGAGATTGGCAACACCATAATCGCCTCGGTTGCCATCACCATAGTGGCCCGGCTCATCTTCGGCTGGCTGTGCGACCGCACCGGGCCGCGGTTGGCTTACAGCGTATTGCTCGTGCTGAGTTCAATACCGGTAATGTGCATCGGTTTTGCCAACAGCTACGAATCGTTCCTGCTGTTTCGCCTGGCCATCGGCGTGATTGGGGCATCGTTCGTCATCACGCAATACCACACCTCGGTAATGTTCGCCCCCAACGTGGTGGGCACGGCCAACGCCACCACCGCCGGCTGGGGCAACCTGGGCGGCGGCGTAACGCAGATGGTGATGCCGCTGATTTTCGCCGGTGTGCTGACATTTGGCGTCGGTGAGTTCCTCGGCTGGCGCGTTGCGATGGTCATACCGGGCGTGGCGCTGCTGCTCGTAGGCGTGGCCTATTACTTCCTGACGCAGGACTGCCCAGAGGGGAACTATAAAGACCTGCGGGCCCGGGGCCTGATGCCGCCGTCGTCAGCCGCGAAGGGCGCTTTCATGGAGGCGGCCCGGGACTACCGGGTTTGGGCCTTGTTCATCATATACGGCGCGTGCTTCGGGGTGGAACTGACCATCAACAACATAGCCGCCCTTTTTTACTTCGACCATTTTGGGCTGAGCCTGGCTACCGCTGGCATCATTGCCGGGTTGTTCGGCGTCATGAACATCTTTGCCCGCACGCTGGGCGGCATATTCGGCGACAAAGCCGGCATTATGTTTGGGTTGAAGGGTCGGGTGATGTTCCTCGGCATAGTGCTGCTGTGCGAAGGCGTAACGTTGATATTGTTTTCGCAGATGGCATCGCTGTTCCTGTCCGTGGGTACGATGATGGTTTTCAGCCTGTTCGTTAAGATGTCACAAGGCGCCACCTTCTCCGTAGTACCGTTCATCTCATCAACCGGCGGGCGTTGGGTTCAGTGGCGGGAATCGTGGGCGCGGGCGGCAACGCCGGCGCGGTGGCCTTCGGGTTTCTGTTCCGGACCGAGAGCCTGAGCACGGCTGAAGCCCTGTTCATCGTGGGGGTTGCAGTAGTGGTGGCAGCGGGGCTGGTGTTCGCCGTGCGGTTCTCCCCTGAAACCGAAGCGGCCGAGCAAAAAATGCTGGAAAACGCCCTGGCCACTCGTGCGGCAACCCCGGCCGCTATGCCAATGCCGGCGCCGGTTCCAGCGCCAGCGGACTAGGGCCTGTTCACACTAACAGTGCTGAGATGTTACCATGGCCGCATGGAGATTACAGAAGCTCAGTACGAACGCATTGCACCAGTCCTGCCCGTTCAGCGCGGCAACGTCAAACTGTCGAACTTGCAAGTGCTCAACGCGATCCTTTATGTCGCCGAGCAGGGTTGCAAGTGGCGGGGGTTGCCGCCCCGATTCGGCAATTGGCATACCGTCTACACCCGGATGAACCGCTGGTCGAAGAATGGGGTGCTCGACCGGGTGTTTGAACACCTGCAGCGGGAGCAGATCGTGCGCATCAAACTCGAAGCGGTCTCACTGGACAGCGCCATCGTCAAGGTTCATCCCGACGGCACTGGTGCGCTAAAAAAACGGACCCCAGGCTATCGGCAAGTCCCGGGGCGGCTGGACCACCAAGATTCATATGGTTGCCGCGGATGCTCGCACCGCCATAACATTCGCGCGCTCCCCAGGGCAGGCCCACGACGCGCCGGAAGGGCGTAAGCTGCTGACCCGTCTGGGCCCGCAACGCCCGGGACCGTTCCTGTTGATGGACCGGGCCTACGAGGGCAATGAGACTCGCCAACTGGCCCTGGTCATGCCGATGGTTCCACCCCTGCGCACCCGTGTACGCCCTTGGGCTTATGACCGGGAGATGTATAAGAGACGAAATGAGGTCGAGCGGCTATTCCGCCGATTGAAGGGATTTCGCCGCATATTCTCCCGTTTCGAGAAGCTCGATGTGATCTTCCTCGGGTTCATCTCATTCGCCCTCGTTGTCGATGCACTACGTTAGTGTGAACAGGCCCTAGTACTCAGTCAAACTTGTATGGGCAGAAAGGGCGCGACGGAGGCCATGGTTGCTAAGCTGAAAGTGAAACAGCGGTGTGGGCGGTGTGGCATCCCTGGTTGCGGAGAAATATGCGGTCCGGTTGTCGCCGGAAGATCAAGCCCAACTGGAGCGATTGATCCGTAGGGGCCAGCACTCGGCTCGGGTCATCAATCGGGGGCGCATTCTGCTCAGGACTGACGACGGATGGAGTGCTTCGCAGGTGGCGGTGGCCCTGGACACGTCGCCGCGCCCGGTGTTCCGCACCAAACGACGGTACGCCGAGGAAGGATTGGGCGGCGTACGGCACGACCATCCTCAAGCCAAGCGGTATCGCAAGCTGGCTGATCGAGGCGAAGTCCACCCCGTATCCAGTACGAGGCCGGCTCTGGAGGACGTGCTGGATCTGTATGCCGAACCCTACGACCCCCACCGGCCGGTCAGCTGTTTCGACGAGACCTCCACCCAACTGCTGGCCGAGGTGCGCACTCCGTTGCCCGTCCAGCCGGAACGACCGCGGCGGCCGGACTACGAGTATCGGCGCGGCGGCACCCGCAACCTCTTCCTGACCTGCGAACTCCTGGCGGGCTGGCGACGCGTGGCGATTACCGAGCGCCGCACCAGGCCGGACTTCGCCCACCAGATGCAGTGGCTGGTGGACGTGGCCTATCCCAACGCCCCAGTGGTTCGCGTGGTCCTCGACAACCCCGTATCGGGTACGGGGCCGGCTCTGAACACGCACCGCATGGCGTCCCTCTACGAGACCTTTCCAGCTGCCGAGGCCCGACGCATCGCCAAACGTCTGGAGTTTCACCACACGCCCCAGCACGCCAGTTGGCTCAACATGGCAGAGATTGAGTTCAGCGTGTTGAGCCGGGCCCGTCTCCAGGGGCGCAATCCCGACGAGACTGCCCGGCAACGAGCCATCAACGACTATGAGGCCGCGCGCAATGCGGCAAAGGCCACCATCAACTGGCGGTTCAGCACCGACGACGCCAGAAACAAACTCCATCGCTTTTACCCCTGCCTTGCCAACGTTGACTGAGTACTAGTACTGTTCCCAGATAGATTTGTAATAATATTAGAAGGCAGCCATACTTGGGTATGATCTTTCTGCGAGGAGGTGCCCAGCCATGGCTGCCATCAAGTATAAAGTCGCGCTGACCGAGGCCGAACGTTCCCGTCTCAATGAGGTTTCCCAGCGGGGCAAGGCGTCAGTGCGCACCGTGAAGCGGGCGCTCGCGTTGCTCAAAGCTGACGAAGGACTTCGGGACCGTGAGCTAGCCGGTGTGCTTTTGATCAACGCCGCCACGGTCGCCAGAGCGCGGAAGCGGTACGTGGAGGAAGGACTTGAGGCCGCCATCAATGACCGACCGTGGCCGGGCCGGGAGCGCAAGCTGGACGGCCGGCAGGAAGCGCACCTGATCGCCTTTGCGTGCAGCGCAGCGCCCGAAGGTCACACGCATTGGACACTCCAGTTGTTGGCCGACCAGGTGGTAGAGTTGGAGTTTGCCGAGAGCAGCTCCCTGGAGACGGTGCGCCAGCTACTCAAAAAACGAACTCAAACCCTGGAAGAAGAAGGAGTGGTGTATCCCCAGGGTGAGTGGGGAGTTCGTGGCGCGGATGGAGGACGTGCTGGACTTGTACCACCAGGAGTACCATCCGGAGCGTCCGGTAGTGTGTTTCGACGAGACCTCCCGGCAATTGACCGGGGAGGTGCGGCCGCCCCTGGCGGCTGCCCCGGGACGGGTGGCACGCTATGACACCGAGTACCAGCGAAACGGAACCCGGAACCGGTTCATGATCTGTGAGCCGAGGGGTGGCTGGAGACATGTGGCGGTGACCGAGCGCCGCACTGCCGTGGACTTCGCGCACCGGATGCGGTGGTTGGTGGAGGAGGCCTACCCTGATGCCGAGGTGGTCAGGCTGGTGATGGACAACCTCAACACCCACCAGCTCGGCTCGCTCTACGAAGCATTTGAGCCCGGCGAAGCTCGGCGCATCGCGCAACGCCTCGAGTTTCATTACACTCCTACGCATGGCAGCTGGCTGAACATGGCTGAGATCGAGTTGAGCGTCTTCAGCAGAGGGTGTCTGAACCGCCGCATCAGCGCTGAGGCGGAGCTGCGACGAGAGGTTGCGGCGCTCGAACGCGAGCGCAACGCCGCAAAATCAGTCATAGACTGGCGGTTTACCACCCAAGACGCTCGTAGTAAGCTCCAGCATATCTACCCTACAAAACCAGATTGACACGGTACTAGCCGCCAGCAACGCGGACGTGCTGATCGGTCCGCCCCAGGACCGGAAAACCGCAGAAGCATGGACCCGCGTATACCACAGTCTGAACCACGGGCCAGCAAAGCAAGTAATCAGGCGGCACCGCCAAGAATTCTCTCTAGGATCCCAGATATTCGCCGACACGTTCAACGACCTCCAGAACCAACGGCACTCGGCCGACTACGACCCAAACGCGGTCTTCACCGTTAACCAGCCGATCATCTGGCTGGCGAAGGCCGAAGTGGCAATCATCGACTACCTACAGGTAGATCGCAGCGAACGGGCCTACATCGCCGCACTGACACTGATCAGAGGGCGTTGAACTGACACTGATCAGAGGGCGTTGAGCAGAAGCGACGCCGACACAGGAATCCAGGACGGCCCTACCGAGGCCGCCTTTACTGTTGCCCTGAGCGCGGCGCTAACCAGCACCAGCAGGCCACCAGAGCGACGCAGGCAAGCGCAGGAACAGGCAGCCCAGTATCAGTGTATCCCGGCGACGCAGTTAGCCAGAGGGCAGCCGCGTAGCAGTGAATGCGCTGTGGCAAGGCCCAAGAAAGCCACGAGCAGCCACAGCGATTGCAATCAGCACGGCTCCCAACGGATCACAAGTGGCAGATTGCTTACGACCACCGAGCGCAGTTCCACGATCACGACCGAATATTTGTCGTTTGACTTACGTGACAAGACGACGAACGTTCCGCAAATCGCGAAGGCAACCACCGCAAGGTGAGGGAGCCTCTTACCGCTCTCTCCGAAACGGAGCACCAGAACGCCGGCCAAAAACTCCCCAAACAGAAGCAAGTACGGGCCCAAGAAGCCCGGCTCGTCATGCTCAGACCAGATAGCGGCCAACATCAAGATGGACACAAGATACAAAAGGGGAACGTGCCAGCACCGCAGACCACGTGAAAATTTCATGGATCAGTAGACCTCAGATTACGCCCTTCACCCACAATCTCTGCGAGGTCCATCGTACCAAGAGAGTAGCGAAATTTCCTCAGTAGATACCACCTATTACACATTTGTCGCACACGTAACACACGGACAAGGAGGCCACCATGGGACGAGAAATCAGAATGGTGCCGCCCAACTGGGAGCACCCACTGGGAGACGACGGCGACTACCTGCCAATGACGAACCGGACGTACGCACAGGCCACCACCGAATGGCACGAGGGAGTCGAGCAGTGGAAGCGCGGCGAGCATTGGCTACAGGTCAACAACGCCAAGGTACGCACCGAGTACCCGAACTACAAGGACTTCTGGGGAGACCCGCCCAGCCCCGATGACCCGTACTTCCGGCCCGAGTACGACGAGGAACCCACTTGCCTAGGCTTTGCACATTTCAAGCCGCGTAGGCGAGTGAATCTATCAGTCCGTGGTACAGGGCAGCCGGGACTCTCCATATATCCGGTTCTGCGTCTCGGCTTTGTACAATCAAGCGGCATAGGCGAGAGAGTCGAGCATCCTGTGGTACAAGAGGCGCGGGACTTTTATCGATTCGTGCTCGCGCTCGGACGGCATAAAAGTTCCCTGCTGCACCCAGAGGTGTCGTCTGACCAGGGCGATGGCGTCGGCGAAGGAAGGGCTGGTTTTGTCATACCACGCCGCGGTGCGCGGCGCCATGCCGCCACGCTGTTCGATCAGGATATCCGCCGCCAGCGTCACCACGCTGAACAAGCCAAAGAGCGCGGGGGTGGTTCGGGCGATGGCTCGTTCCGACCACTGGCGCTGGGTTTCCAGGCCCAGGTGAGCCCGCAGCTCCTCAAAGGTCACCTCGACCTGCCAGCGCAGCAGATACCACTGCAATATCCGCAGGGGTTCAGCCTCGGTGTCGGTGCATAGCAAAGCATAAGGCCCGCGGCGCTCCTCCAGGTATCTGATGACGACCCAACGTATGGGAAGGCGCGGCGGCCCGCCGTGGTACCACAGCGCTACGCCCGAAGCGAGCTCGACCATGGTGGTACTGCCGTCGGAACCGGTGGCGCGGTAGGGAATCCATTGGGTAGCGGGATCGTCCAGCGCCGCCGTGGGACTGGGCAATCGCGCGCCGACCACCCGGGGCCGCCCGATCTGGCCGGGCCGCCGCGGTGGCGCGGGCTGGTACCGGGACGCGTCCTTGCGCAGTTTGGTGACGACGACAATCGGCTTTGACATACTCTGGCAATGCCGCAGGAACTCCCGCTTGGCGTAGCCGCCATCGGCCACCACCACCAGGTCCCGGTCCGGCAGCCACCGGCGCCGGCAGACCAGCATCTGCTGGGCGTAGTCGGTGACCGTCTTGTGCCGGCGACCTTTGCGCCGGTCGTAGCGGGCCGACACCACCAGCGCGGTCAAAAACGGCAGCGCCCAGTGTCGACCCGCCCATCCGATACGCGTCAGCAACAGCAGGCTCACCCATTGCAATCCGGGGGTCATCACCACCTGGTCGTCCTTGGACCGCACCGGATCCCGATACCGCCCCTGGGCCGCAATCTTCCGGCCCCAGCGTCGTTCCACGGTCTCGTCAATGCCGAACACCAACGGCTCGGCGGATGAACCAAGGCGCCCGGCCACCAGCAGCAACAGCGCCCGGCTCAGTTGCAGCGGCGACCATCGGGCACGGTTGAGCACGTGGTGATAGACGGCGAAGTCGCCGTGCTGCCCAATCCCCAGGATGTTGAGGGCGGAGGACACGGTGCGTTTGCCGGGAGACCGGATCGCTCCCATGGCCAGGAGTTGGGCTTTGCGCCAGGTCCTGGGGTCAAACCGGCGCTCAAAGGGCAGCAGCAGGGTTACTATGACTGCGGGCAGGGTAGGCATACTCGACCTCTGGTGGTGATTTGGTCGAGCTTACCCTGTTCTTATAATTTATCTAGCTTTTGTACAAAGTCGAGGTTCTGCGTCGGACAGTGAAAAACCCTCCGACGCCAGCCACCAGTGGCGGCGCACCAGAGCGATGGCATCCACGAAAGTTGGCGACGGCTTGGCGTACCAGGCCGCGGTGCGATGGCTCATGGGCCGTTGTTCCTGCATCAAGTGAGTCGCCAGGGTAGTCCAGGAGAATAGGCCCATCAGGATCGGCGTGGTGCGGGCGATGGCGCGGTCCGACCACTGGCGTTGGGTCTCCACGCCCAGATGCGCTCGCACTTCCTGGAAGGTGACCTCCAGTTGCCAGCGCAGCACAAACCATTCCAGAATCTGCGCCGGTTCCACGGCCAGGTCAGTGCACAGCAGAGCCTGTGTGGCGAATTCGCCCTGGGGGTCCCGAACCAAGACCCAGCGCAGGGGCACGGGCGGCTTGCCAGAGCGGTACCAGACCGCCGTTTGCGAGGTGAGTTCCACCGTGCGGGTCGCGCCGTTGTACCAGGCTACCGCGGCGGTGGTCCAGGACAGACCGGGATGGTCGACGAGTGATTTCAGCGCGGGCAGCCGCCGGCCTTTCAGCGGGGGCCGACCGTTCCGGCCCGGCTGACGGGGCGGGGCCGGTTCATAGAGGGCGGCGTCCAGGCGCAAGCGGGCGATGAGCGTAACGGGTTGCGCCAACGATTGGCAGCAGTGGAGGAGGTCGAGGACGGCGTAGCCGCCGTCGCCCACCAGCACCAGGGGACGCTGCGGCAGCCAGCGGCGCAGTTGCAGGATCATCTGCCGGGCCCAGTCGGTGAGTTTTTTATGGCGGCGTCCGCGCTGCCGGTGGTAGCGTGCCGAGGGCGCCAGCACGGTGAGAAAGGGCAAGGCCCAATAGCGTCCCGCCCAGGGGACCTGGCCCAGCCACATCAGGGAGATCCAGCGCAGGCCGCTGGCCTTGACCACCTGAGACCGGCTGGAGCGCACCGCATCGCGGTAGATGCCCAGGGATTTGATTTTGGGGCCGCGGCGCCGCTCCAGGGTTTCGTCGATGCCGAAAATCAACGGGCCATCGCCTTGATCCAAGTGGAGGATTAGCAGTCCCAACCGGATGCGTGCCGCCTGGCGGGGCGACCACACCGCCCGATTGAGCACTTGATGATAACGGGCGTAGTTGCGGTGGTCGCTGTGGCCCATGACGCGCAGCGCCACCACCACGGTGCGTTGACCAGGCGCCAGTATCGCGCCTACCAGCAGGATTTGGGCTTTCAGCCAGGTCGGGTTGCGAAACAACGTGGCGAAGGGATGGAGTACGGGTACAATGGCATCGGGCAGGGTGAGCATGGCTGGACCTTCCGTGAGAAGCGGGTTTAAGCCAGCTTACCCTGTTCTTATAATTTATCTGGCTTTTGTGCAAAGTCCAGCTTATATGTACGCCCTGATCAGAGCGCTGCCACAGTACGAGGACGCGAGACTGGCCGGCGAGATCGGGTACCCGACACGCAGAGTCCAAGCCATCGGCTGCGTAGTCAAGGCGCCATCCACCCTGGGGACCTTCCTGCGCAGCTTCCGGTGGGGCCACGTCCGTCAGCTGGCCCGGGTGAGCCGGGAGTTGCTGGCACGGGCCTGGTCGGCTGGGGCCGGCACCGGCGACGTGCTGATGTCTCGGCTGCGCGAGGGCCGCGCCAACACTGTTCGGGCGCCGCCCACTTCCTGCGTGAGACGGTGAGCCGGGTGCGCTACAGCGGGGCCAGAGGGCAACTCACGGTGCGGGCCGACCGCGGCTGCTATGCCCACGCCATCGTCGCCATCTGCCGTGAGATGGATGTCCGCTACTCCATCACCATCCGCCAGCACGCCCGCCTGCGCAATATCATCGAGGCGATTCCCGAGGAGGACTGGACACCGATTCCCTACTGGATGGACGGCGCCGCCGCGGTGGCCGAGACCACCTACACCCCCTTCCAGAGTGAGTCCGACGCCGCGCCGGTGCGGCTCATCGTCCGGCGGGTGAAGCCCACGCCCGGTTCCCAGTTGGCCCTCTTCGCCAGTTACAACTATCACGGCTGCGTCACCGACCGGGAGGGGGCAACCCTGGCGCTGGAGGCCGACCATCGGGGCCACGCCGAGATCGAGAACGCCATCCGAGACCTCAAGTACGGCGTGGGGTTGAATCATCTCCCCTCGGGGCGCTTCGTGGCCAACGGCACCTGGCTGGCGGTGCAGGTGATAGCGCATAACCTGGCCCGCTGGACCGCGCGACTCGGTCTGGGTGCGCGGATCGTAACCACCAAGACGCTCCGGCGGCGGTTCTTCTCTATGGCCGGACGGCTCACCCACTCGGCGCGCCGCCTCACCTTGCATCTTACCCAGCGCTGGCCCTGGCAAAACCGGTTCAGTCGCGCCCTCGCTCGATTGCGAGCCCTGCCACTCCCAGCCTGACGGCGGCAACCGGCCCGCCGACCCGCCATCCGGCCAACTGAACATCGTCGCCAACTCGCGCCAACTCGGTCCGCCAGGGGCGCTTCCTGCTTACCGCCTGTCGAATTCCGCCCGCCATGGCCGCACGGCCGCCATCATCGTGTCTGTGTGCCTACCTCACGCCGCCCTCATCCCCACCTATTGGGATCTGCCTAGGCCCGTTCGCCTTCCCTTACCCATCATACCTGGTGTCAACGACACGGACGTCTCGCTTCGGTGGATTCGGGCTAAGCTGGTAGTCCAAACCCGCAGCCCCGATGTCGTGCGGGATTGCGACCTGTTCCAGCGCATTGAGGAAAACGGCGGGCGGGTGCAAGTCAATATGACCGTCACCACCGACGATGAGGACATCAGCCGCACCTTTGAGCCGTCCTGCCCGTCAAACATGGTGCGACTACGGGCCATCAAGGAAGTGCAGGCCGCCGGCATTGACACCTGCATTACGATGACGCCGCTGCTGCTGGTGAACAACAATGACTACTTTGCCGATGAACTGATTGGCACCGGCGTCGAGAAGTTTATCGCCCAGCCTTTCCATTTCCGCCAGGGCAAGTTCCTGGCCGGCACGCGGGACGGGGCGTATGACCTGATGGCCGAAAAACTCGGTTGCGGTCGGGATAATTTCGGCAACGAGTACCTGGAACGCTATAGTGAGTTTTTTGAGGTACTCAACACAGGCTGCAGGACAACGACTTGCCGCCGCTGGGCGAAGGCAAAGGCGGGTTTGCGCCGCCGTTCTGAACTCCGCTGACGCTCCCCGCCTTGACACCCCAAACCCGCCGGGCGTACTATGCGGCCATCGGAATGGTGGTTCCGTATGCTTTCGTGGTTAGTGCGTTGGTTGTCGCGGATTCCACCTCAAAACGCTATTTGTTTAGCCGGAAATCGTCAACTGTTTGTGTAGGAGGTACACCTTATGCCCAGCAACCAGGATATTGCCCTGATGGCGCACCTGATGCGTCGGGCCGGCTTTGGCGCAACCTACGCCGAGCTGGAAGAGCGGGCCAACCAGGGCTACGAGGCCACCGTTGAAGACCTGCTGAATCCCCAGGCCCAACCCGACCTGGAAATGGACATTCTCGAGCGCCACTTCGTTGACTGGAAAGAGATGAACGCGCTGGAAGTGAACCAGGCCTACTGGACCTACCGGATGATCAACACCCGCCGGCCGTTGCAGGAAAAAATCGCCCTGTTCTGGCACGGCATCCTGTGCACCGGCAACTCCAAGTGCGAGCATGGCCGCCAGATTCAACTCCAGCTGGACTTGTTCCGCGAGCTGGGCATGGGTAACTTTGAAACCCTGCTGCAGGGTCTGTCCCGCGACCCGGCCATGGTGTTCTACCTGGACAATTGCATGAGCCACAAGGGTGCCATCAATGAGAACTGGGGCCGTGAGCTCCTGGAGCTGTTCTCGTTGGGCGTTGGTATGGACGGCAAGTCCAACTACTCCGAGGACGATGTTAAGGAAGCCGCCCGCGCCTTCACCGGCTGGACGATTACCAACGCCGTGCCGCGCTATCCCTATGGCCGTTACGAATCCGGCTTCATTTACAATCCTTACGACCACGACGAGGCAGAGAAGACCTTCCTGGGCGAGACCGGCAACTTCAACGGTGATGACATCGTTGAGATTATCGCCCGACAGCAGTCGGCGGCCCGGTTCGTTTCGCGCCACCTGTATAACTTCTTCGTCGCCGATGAAGTGCAGGTGCCGGCCTGGCAGAACACGGAACCCCGGGACCCGGAGGCCATCCGCCTGCTGGAGCAGACCTACTTTGACTCCGGCTACAACCTGACCGCAATGCTGCGTGTGCTGTTCAACTCCGACTTCTTCAAGAACGCCCGCTTCGAAAAGGTCAAGAGTCCCGCCGAGGTCGTCATCGGCACGATGCGTCTGGTACGCGACTTCACCAAGCCGCGCCTGGGCCTCAACCCGCTGGCCAACACCATCCGCTATATGGGCCAGGACCTGATGAACCCGCCCACGGTGGAAGGCTGGCACACCGGCGCCGAGTGGATTGACTCGGGTACGCTGGTGGAGCGCATTAACTTTGCCGCCGACCAGGTGGGCAACATCAACCTGCCGGGTGTGCAGGACATTGTCGCGCGGCTGGGCAGCGAACAAGTTTCCGACGCGGCCGACGTCGTTGACCGCTGCCTGGAAATGATGGGGGCTTACGAGCTGGCCGACGAGACCCGCGACCAACTGGTCGCCTACGCCGACAATGCGGGCAACGCCGCCCCCGGCACGCCTGAGTATTCGGACATGATTGCACAGACGTTGCAACTCATCGTGAGCACCCAGGAGTATCAGTTTGCCTGATCGTCGCAGAGCATTACGCTGACGGGATTTTAAAGGCACAGGATGATCAGAAATGGTGAACCAGGGCAAAGCTATCGCATTAGCATACCCAACATTCCTGCGGGAGCAGTGCCCTGGTATCTCGCCGTTTTCACTACCATCACTATCTATCTGACCGTAACCAACACGCTTTTTGCAATGATCAAAGGGAACGCAGTCGGATGGCAGGCGATTCAGTACATTACTACTGGTGAAATGCTGAAAGCCGGCGGAGTTGCACTTATCGCATCACCGATTATTACGGAGGTAAGCAGAGTGGTTATCGGCGCAATGTGGACCAAACGTAAAGTCGAGGAAGCCCTGAGGAGCAACCAAGCCCGCTGGGAAGCGTGGAACCGACGCAGGCAAGAAGCCGAGGCCAAAGGCATAGTCTTCGACGAACCTCCGCCCAAACTGGAAAATCAACCGGAATCGCCCCACTAGGGAAGATCGTAGAATGGTTCTAGCCGGAATTTGGACTGAACGGCGGTTGCGCCGGGCTGAGGAACGCGGGCGTGCGCAAGGCGAAGAGCGCGCCAATCGGCGCTGGGTAGAATGGAACCAGCGACGCGAGGAAGCCGAAGCCACCGGTGAACCATTCAACGAACCACTGCCGCAGCCTGACGGCAGCGAATAGCCGACGTTACGTGTGCCAACCGAACCACAAGGAGAAACGAGATGACTGCAACCAAGAAAGATCCGGTGCTGGTGGTGCTCCAGTTGTCCGGTGGCAATGATGCCCTGAACACCGTGGTGCCCCACGGCGACCCGTTGTACTACGACAATCGCCCGTCGGTGCGCATCCCCGAAGGGCAGGCGCTGGACCTCAACGGCCACGTTGGGCTGAACCCCAATATGGGGCCGATGAAGCGGCTGTACGATGAAGGCAAGTTGGCCGTCATCCAGGGCGTTGGGTATGCCAACCCCAACCGCAGCCACTTCCGCAGCATGGACATCTGGCACACCTGCGAGCCCGACAAGCAGGGCACCGAAGGCTGGCTGGGCCGCACGATCCGCGAACTCGACCCGCACAAGGAAAACGTGCTGACCGGCGTGAACTTTGGCCGTGGACTGCCCCGCGCGCTGGCCGCCCCGGGTGTGCCGGTGGCCTCGGTGGGCAACCTGGCCACCTATGGCGTACTGACGGGCATTGAGCAGGAAGACCAGCGCACCGACGCGCTGGACATCTTCTCCAAGATTTATTCGCCGACCATCGGCCGCAGCTCGGTGGTGGACTACCTGTCCCAGACCGGTATGGACGCGCTGAAGGGCGCCGACATCCTGAGCACCGCTCCTGAGACGTATTCCTCGACAGTGGAGTACGGCGGCGATGTGGTTGCTCAGTACATGAAGAACATCGCCCAAGTGCAGCTGGCCGGTTTCGGCACGCGCATCCTGTATACCACGGCTCCCTACAACAGCTTCGACACCCACGCCGGCGAGCTGGCGGCCCACGCCAAGCTGTGGGCGGACACCTCCAACGCGATTGCCGACTTCTACGACGACCTGAAGGAACACGACGCCAGCGATAACGTGGTGCTGCTGGTATTCACCGAGTTCGGTCGGCGGGTGCATGACAACGGATCGGGCACCGACCACGGCAGCGGCGGCATGGCTTTCGTCGTTGGCGACGGCGTCAATGGCGGTATGTACGGCGAATATCCTTCGCTGGAAGATGACAAGTTGCTGGAAGGCGATCTGCATTTCAACACCGACTTCCGCAGCATCTACACGGACTTGCTGGAAGGCTGGATGGGTCTTGATGCCCAGCCGCTGGTGGGCGGAACGTTCGAGAAATTCAACCTGGTGTAGCTGACGGTAGCGACGCGGTTGTCCTTACCGACAGCGCTGGGGCGGCGGACCCGTCGCCCCAGCCGGCATCATCCCAGCCGGCATCATTCCAGCCATTTCGCACCGTGCCAACGGAGGAATACATATGACAACTACTACCCAACAGACCGGGTTGCCGACCCTGGATATATCCCTGCAATACAGCCACACGATTGGACGAGCCGAGTTTTCCGGGCCCGGCTTCCGCAATCCGACGGCGATGGCGCGGGGCGAAGGCAACGTAATGTACGTGGCCAACCGCTCGTATGACTATCGACCGGACGGCAAGCGCATTACCATGTGTACGGTTGATGAAGAGTTCATCAGCGAATTCGCCAAGGGCGTCTTTGAGCAGGGCGACGGCGAAGCGGTGGCAACCGATGGCGCCATCATCTGGCCCACTGCAATCACCGTGGGGCCCGACGAAAACGTTTACCTGGCCGACGAATATCTGGACCGCATCAGCATCTACTCTCCGGACGGCGAGTACCTGCGGAAGTGGGAACGGCCCGGCAACGCCGACGGCCAGTGGGACAACCCCAGCGGACTGGTCTTCGGAACCGACGGTCGCCTGTATCTGGTGGACTCCGGCAACCATCGTGTGCAGATGCTCACCAAAGACGGCGAATACATTGGACAATGGGGCGAGTTTGGCGACGGCCCCGGCCAGTTCAATATGCCATTCGGGATTGACGTGGACGCCGCCGGCAACGTGTACGTGGCCGACTGGCGCAACGACCGCATCCAGAAGTTCAACGCAGACGGACGGTTCCTGATGGCTATTGGCGAAACCGGTGACGGCCCGGGCCAGTTCAACCGCCCGACTGACGTGGCGGTGGACAATGAAGGCACCATCTACGTGGCGGACTGGAACAACGACCGTATGCAGGCGTTCCACCCCAACGGCGCCTTTGCGGGTATGACCTACGGGGAGGGCACAATCTCCCAGTGGGGCGTGGGTAAGCTGGACGCCAATCCGGAAATGTGGGCAGAGCGCAAAATTGCCCAGGGTCTGGATCGGGAGAAGAAATTCTGGGGACCCATCGCCGTGGAATGCGACGCTGAGGGGCGGATTTTCGTAGTCGAGACCGCGCGTTCCCGCATCCAGGTGTTCCACAAGCAGGATTCAGTGTTCTATGGAGTCAACGAGCGCGTAGTCGGCGGCGGCGGGCGTCTGTAAGGCGTCAACAACCCCATCGGCACGCTCCCGGTTCGAATGGTCTCAAACGGCGGCGAACCGAACTCATCAGGGTATCCCTGCCGTGATGGTATACTATCCGGCAGGGATACTTTTTTTGGAAGGCATTTTGACTACCCAGGAACATTTGGTAGCCCGACTGAAGCCGTTGGGCATCCGGCTGACCCCGCAACGACTGGCCATCGCCGAGGTGGTGGTTAATTCCGCCGACCATCCGACGGTGCGGGAGATATTCGAGCGTGTGCGTGATTTCTTCCCGTATGTAACGCTGGCGACGGTTTACTCGACGCTGGCGCTCCTGCAACAGGCTGGCATTGTGCGCGAGCTGCCCTTCCAGAAACAGTCGCGCTACGACGCCAACCTTTCGCCCCATGCCAACTTGGTGTGCCTGGGATGCGGCGCGGTGGTGGACGCCGACGTAGGCCAGGATAAGGTGGCCGAGCTGGAGCGTTCCGTAAGCCGCGACACCCAGTTTCAGGTGTCATCCCAGCGCGTGGATTTCTACGGTTATTGCGAAGGATGCGCGCCAGTTAATTAACTCTGATTCGGCCAGGGCGGGACCGTCAGCATGATTGTCTACATTTCGTATGACGAGCCTCGACGCTTTCCGTGGGGGAGAGTGTTGGCCATCCTGCTCGCGCTGGTGGCGCTAGCCGTCGTTATCAGCGGGGCCGTCTGGTTGGTCAACAATGGCCAGAACAGAACGGCGGCGGCTCCGGCCTCCGGGTCTCCCGCCCACGCAGTACCGTTGCCGGAAGCCGTCGCCCCCCTGTACGCAGCCAACACCAACACCATCTTTCTGGTTGATGTCAGCGAGAGCATTAAGGAAGGCGGCAACCTGGATGCGCTGAAGTTCTCGTTGCTCAACGTGGCGCTTCCCTACAGCAACCCAGCCGCTGGGACGGCAGCGGAAAATAGCCGGGTGGCGTTAGTTGCTTTTACCAACGCCAGGGAAACGCTGGTTCCATTGGGTTCGCTGGATGATACCGGAAACCAGCGGGCCTGGTTGGAAAGCATGGAAACGCTGGAAACCGAGGACGAGGGAGCTTTTATCTTTGACGCTGTAAATGATATGTACGACCGGCTGGCTGATGAATCCGATGATACCCGCAGCAAGGTCATCGTATTGCTGACCGATGGGGCCGACGGCGGGGTCGTTCGCGGAACCGACGAACCGGTTTACAGCGAAATGAGCCGCGACGACCTCGTGACGAAACTTGCCACCGGTTCCATCACCGTTCATACCATTGGATTCGGTGAAGCAGCCGACCACATCTCTCTGAAAATCCTGGCACAGGTCACCGACGGGGAGTACATCTACGCTAGTCGCTAGGCCTGGTCGCCGGCTTGGTCTTACCCGCGGTGCAAGGATTCCGTATGCCCGTGTATTATCTTTCCTACGCCGATGAGCGCGGAGGAAAACCCTGGCTCCGGATCCTGGGCGTCCTGGCCGCCATGCTGATCATCGGCCTGGTCGCCGCCGGTATCTGGTGGTGGGCAACCGGCGATGACGGCAGCACAATCAGCGCTCCCGTTGACGACAGCACCGAGGCAGTACCGTTCGCCGACGCAATCCCGACGGTATATCAGGCAAACACCAATACCCTGTTCCTGGTGGACATCAGCGGGAGTATCGCCGAAAGCGGCAATCTGAAACCGATGCGGACTGCGCTGGCGAGCATTGCGCTGGGCGACGCCCACCCCGACATCCATACGTCGGCAGAAAGCAGTCAGGCCGCATTGATGACTTTCGGCGTCAGTCGGGAAACCCCCATCGTCCTGGGTGGGTTGCAAGATGAGCAGAGCCGTAACCTATGGCTGGCGACGGCCGGCAATCTGCAAACTGAAAAGGCCGGCGGCACCTTCATCTATGACGCGGTTGTAGAGGCACAGGAAATGCTCCTTGCCAACAACGACGGCGACAATGTTCCCGTTATCGTCCTGTTGTCCGACGGTATTGACGGCGATGTAGGAGAGTGCCGGCCAGCCACTGCGGAGGATATTAAGAGTACGCTTTACTGCGTTGGAACCGGCGGCGACCCGGTGCTCTGTGACGATTTACCCGGTGGGAGGGGCAGCGGCGGAATCCGGAATGTTTGCAAAGCTATACCCAGCGCGACTGACCCAAGATTGCTCCTGACTCAACTCGCCAATAAGTCAAAGGAGTATGGCCTTATCGTACACACCATCGGCTATGGCTCTCCCAAATCCCACGCCTGGCTAAAGCGCGTCGCCGACGCCACGGGCGGCCAATATATCTATGCGGAGCGCTAGCGGTTTCAGGTGTCTCATTGGCCTATCTGTCCCGGCTTAGCCTCACCAACTACCGCAATTTTCGCCAGGTTGACCTTGAGTTGCCGCTGGGCGTATCGGTATTTGACGGCGGCAACGCCCAGGGCAAAACCGCCCTGCTGGAGGCAGCTTACACGCTGGCGATCGGGCGTTCCTTCCGCGTCGACAGTGAGCGGGAGGTGGTCAACTTTGATGCTGCCCACCGCGGCGATGCCGCCTATGTATCCGGGTTGGCCGACCGCGACGGGCGGGAGATTTCCGCCGTGGTCGGTTATCTCCCCGCCGTCGAGGGTCGGGGCCGGCCGGCAGATGCCGCCGATTGCGATTCGACCGGCCAGTCGATGCCGCCGGTTCGCAAGCAGATTCGGGTGAACCGCCAGCCCGGAACCGCGGCCAGTTTGCTGGGCCACATTGGGGCCACCCTGTTTTTTGCCGACGATGTTGACCTGGTGCTGGGCCCACCATCGGAGCGGCGTCGCTACCTGGACATCCTGATCAGTCAGGCCGACCGCTACTATCTCCAGGCGTTGCAGCGTTACCAGGCGGCTCTCCGGAACCGCAATAGCCTGCTGCGCCGGCAGCGTGAAAGCCGAGTGGAACCGGAGGAGCTGCTGTATTGGGACGACCAACTGGTGCAGGCCGGTTCGACGCTGGTAGTGGGTCGGGCCGCCGCGCTGGACTACCTGGCCAAATCCGCCAATTGCCTGCACCAGACCCTGGCCGATACCCAACACCCGCTGCAGCTGGTGTATCAACCGCGAGTAGCGGCAGAGGGGTCGGCGGCGGACATTGCGGCGGTCTTTCGCGAGGAGCTGGAAAAGTCGGCGGCGCGGGAACAGGCTACTGCGGTTACTGCCGTGGGGCCGCACCGGGACGACATCGTGATCCTGGCCAACGGGCTGTTCGCCAACTCGTTCGCATCGCGCGGCGAGGCTCGCACCATCGCCCTGGCGATGCGACTCGCGGAGGCCGAGTATCTGTCTCAAACCCGTGGCGATGACCCCATCATCCTGCTGGATGACGTGTTTTCCGAGATGGACGCACCGCGCCGCGAGCGGGTGCTGCAAAAGGTTGCCAATTACCGGCAGGCGCTGATTACCACCACCGAGATTGAGCCGGTGCGCGCGTATTTCGGCGACCGCGCGGCCTACTTTCACGTTGCCAATGGCGAAGTCGCCCGCCGAACCTGGCGGTAAGGCAACTTCCGGGTCAACTACGTAGGGCGACTGAGGTAGGGCGACTGAGGTAGGGCGACTGAGGTAGGGCGACTGAGGTAGGGCGACTATGTACAACATCGAGGCCGCAGCCGACATTCTGGCGGCATCCGGATCTGCCATCGCCCTGACCGGCGCCGGGCTTTCGGTGGAAAGCGGCATCCCATCCTTCCGCGGGCCGGATGGCCTGTGGACCAGATACGGGCAACCCACCAACCTGTCCTATCGGGAGTTCGTGGCTGACCCGGCGGGCTGGTGGCAGCGACGCCTTCACGACGAGGTAACGCCGGGCAATCCCACCTTTGACCTCAAGGATGCGGTGGACCACGCGGCGCCCAACCCGGGGCATCTGGCGTTGGCGCAGCTGGAGGGCATGGGTGTTCTGAAGGCGGTGATTACCCAAAACGTAGACGACCTGCACGGTCAGGCGGGCAGCCGGGCGCTGCTGGAGATTCACGGCAACCGCAACTACCTGCGTTGCGTGGGCTGCGGAGGGCGTTGGCCGCGCGCCGGTTACGTCATTGGCGACGTGCCCCCGCTCTGCCGGGCGTGCGGCGGCGTCATCAAGCTGGACACCGTGATGTTCGGCGAGCCCATTCCCCGCGCCACGCTGGACGCCTGCTTTGCCGAGGTGCAGCGCTGCGATGCCATGCTGCTGGTGGGCACCTCCGGCACCGTGAACCCGGCGGCGCAATTCCCCCTGCTGGCCAGGGACTTGGGCGCAAAAATCATCGAGGTCAATCCGGGGCCAACGCAGCTGACCCAGGCGGCCAGCATTGCCATCAACGGGCCGGCCGGCGAGCTGTTGCCCAGAATTGTTGAATCGGTGCAGCGACGGTTGCAGCGCACCGGATAAGTGAACAGCGTAGAATATGTTCCGCACGCTAACCGATAACGCGGGAACGGATGGGACAAGCAGTTAGCAACTGGTTCCGGTCGCTGGCAGAAGCGTTTGCCGCCGCGAACGTAACATGGACTGACCTGGCGGTGAGCCTCGTCATTCTGGCGGTGGCGGTGTTGATCGCCGTGCTGTTCAGCAAGGTGATATTCAGGTTCCTGATGCGGTTGTCCAGAGTAACGTCGGGCGATCTGGATGACCGGGTGGTTTCGGCGGCGCGCGGCCCGATCACGGCGTACATCATCCTGCTGGGGCTGTATCTGGCGCTAACCGTCCCGATAGCGCTGCCGCCGTCCGTTCAGGACGTAGTGAACAAGGTGGCCGGGTTCATTGCGGTGATTAACGGCGCAATCTTGAGCAACGCCGTCGGGTCGGCGGCGCTGCGTTGGTTGCAGAGCCATTTGGAAAGCACCGATGCCGCCGGCTCCAGCAGCTGGGCGTTGCCCCTGGTGCGGCGGGGCATGGTGATAGTCGTTTTCGCCATGGCCGGCATGGTCTCGCTGGACATAGTGGGCATCAACATCAGCCCGCTCATCGCTGGCCTCGGCATCGGCGGCCTGGCCGTAGCCCTGGCGTTGCAGCCCACCCTGAGCAACCTGTTCGCCGGAACCTACGTCATCACCGAAGGCGTGGTTGCTCGCGGCGATTATATTGAGATGGAAGGCGGAGTTAGCGGATACGTGGTGGACGTGAACTGGCGCAGCACCCGACTCCGCACCTGGACCAACAACCTGGTCATCATCCCCAACTCCCGCTTCGCCGAGACAATCATCACCAATTACAGCAAGCCCGACGCCCACGTGAACGTGTACCTGACCTGCGGGGTGGCCTACGAAAGCGATTTGCAACTGGTCGAGGCAGTGAGTCAGGACGTGATGAACCGCGTGCTGAGCGAACATCCCGGCGCAGTGCGGTCCTATGGGTCGTACTTCGGTTACGACACCTTCGGGGAGAGCAACATCGACTTCTGGCTGTTCGTACAGGCGCAGGATCGCCTGGCCAGTTTCGAGGTGCGCAGCGAGCTGGTCAAGCAGCTCCACGCCCGCCTGAACGCCGAGGGCATCACCATCAACTACCCGGTGCGCACCCTGCACTTCCCCGACGGTTGGGCGTCACCGGATGGCGCGCCCATGCCGGCCGGCGCGGTGGCCGCCCGGGAGTCGGCGATACCGGTGGCGGCCGAGCGCGCCGTGGCGGTGGACACGCCGGTGGCTGAGAGCGACGGAGATGGGCCTGATGTTTAGTTACGCTGCCTGGGCGTCCGGTGGCCGATCTCCGTCGTCCGACGGAGGCCCCGGCCGACTACCCATGCCCCGATAGCGGCGATAATTAGCGGAACGCTGCCCGCAATGATGTCAGCGGGGCGGCGCCGAATCCTGTGTTGGTGTTGGCGGCGTTTCCACAACGTGCCGCTTCCCGCCCTTCAGCGGGAAAGACCGTAGGCAGCAGTTCTTCCCAGCGCCTGCTCAATCCAGCTATCTATGCTCATGCCGTCGCGCACTGCTGACTCCGCCACCCGTGCGTGAAGGTCCGGTGGAATCTGAAGTTGGAGTTTTCCGGAAAATGGTTTCCTGGGCTCCACGTCGTCTTCCTTACATGAAGCAAGGTATTCATCAACAGAGTGATGGAACTCCTTGTGCAGCTGCTGCACGTCTGTGGCCTCAAAAGTAGCGACCGGATAAGAACCCGCGTTGATCACCCGGCCGTAAAGTGCTTCTTCCAGGTCATCATATTCGACTGCTGCTATGTATCCTTTGTACTCCATCATGGTCGAACTCCGATAGCATCCAGGAACCTGGCAATGTCACGAACCGCGGGTCTGGCCATTCGCTCATCCGCTACCGCGACAACCCGTAGGCGGTGGCGGCCAGCCTGGCGTCGCCGGTGGCGGTTAGGCGTTGGGTGATGCGGTCGATGAGGGCGCCCACGGCGGTTTCGCCCCAGAACCAGCGGTGGATGTCCGGCTCGGCGTCGTTGGGACGCTGCGCCATGCGTGCCTCGTAGCAGAAAGCCTTGAGGTCGTCGGCGCAATAGCGCACGAACTGCAGGACGGTGACGTCGGCCGGGCGTTCGTCGGAATCAGCATCGTCGCTTTCGGCGTAGGCTTCCAGGAACCGTATGATGCCGCGGAACCGGCGTTGCGGCACACCGGTGAGGCCGACGGCGGTGCGGCCACGCTGCTCAATCCAACGCTCGTAGTAGCTGCGCAGGGCGGTTAGCTCGTCGGCGGCGCTCAGGGTAGGGCGTTCACCGCTGCCCTTTTCGTTGCCACTGCCGTTACCGTTGGCGGTCACCTCGGATGCCTGGGGCAGTCCGATGGGGCCAGCATCATCGGGATAATCGACCAGGACGGGGCCGGTGTCGGCATTCAGCGTGTCCAGCGCCGCGGCCAGTACCTGGTGCTGGAATACCGGATCGTTGGGTTTACCCATCGTGTAACCAAAATAGAAGGGAACCCACAATGCACGGGGCGGACGGGTTCGTTCCGCGTGTTCCCGCACCAGCGCCACCGCGACGGTGGTCAGGCCGGCGGCCTCGAACACTCTGGCCAGCACGCTCACGGCGTGGGTGCAGAGGGGTCAAGTGGGAGTCAGGAACACCAGGTTGACGCCCTCGTCTTTGAGACGCTGGGCGACTTCGGGGCCGGTCTGCTCGGCGACTATAGTACAGTCGCGCAGGGCGCCCATAAAGGAGTAGTGATTGGGGGCCAGGTTGCCAATTGTGCCCTGCTCGGCCAGCTCGCGCATCCGGTCGATGGGAAACGTAATGTTGATGTCCCGGTAGATGGCGGTGCGGTCAAAACCAATGCTGAAGTGGCTTTGCACGATGTCAGCCGGATCGGAATCGCTGGGGATGATGCGGTAGGTAGACTCGCCGCCCGGATGGTCGCGGTTGAAGGGCTTATCGTCGCGCCGGTGCAGGCCGGCGGTGGTGACGATGGCGACGGCGCTGTCCGACAGGTCTTTGGACAGCGGTGTCCAGGGCACGTCGTCGGATTCCAGGCAGGGGAAGAACTCCAGCATACGGCGTTGCACTTCGGACAGCATTTCCAGACGTGGCATAGAATTACACCCTTGATGATGGGAGATTAGCGCAAAAGGGCCAGCACTCGGCTGACAAAATCGTGAACTTTGGGCCGGTCGGCATCCAGCTCAAAGTCTTCCATGTAGTCGTGGTAAAAGTTACGGTGAAATTTTTCGGCGTGAGCAAATCCTACTTCGATGGATAGGTCATTCTGCTCATCGGACAGTCGTTCCGCAGTGTCTTTAAATGAACTGTGGCTGCCGAGACGCCGGCCATGCTGCATTGCAGCCGCCATTACGGCATGAGTAGCGGCTCCCCACAGCTTTTCTGAAGCTTGCAGTCGGTCTCCGGCGGCAAATTCCCGGTCTGATGCGACCAGAAATGCCAAGGCCGTCCTGGCGTGGTCTTCCGTCAGCATACCATCGCGAGGAGGTAACGGATGTAATCACGAGCTTTGGCGCCGTCGTAGGCCAGTGTGCGGAACTCCATAAAGTCTAAATCGGCGTTGTCGCGAAAATTTTCGGCGTAGATGTACTTCAAGGAGATCAGGTTATCCTTTTCTTCCTCAGCCAAGCGTTCAACCGCCATTCTCAGGGAAACGCGGCTCCCGTCGCAGGCCCAGTCCCGGTGGGCGGCAATGGCCATCACCGCCTGTACGCTTGCTTGCCAGAGCATTTCAGAAGCCGGCAAGTGTTTGCGGGCCGCAAACTTACGGTCCGACTCCGCCAACAATTCCCACGCTGTCCGGGCATAATCCTGCGCCAGTATCGTGGCCTTTTCGGTAGCCATATCACAGCTCCAGACATGGATGGTGTAGGGGACGAATAATCATTCCCCCTACCGGCCGGATATTTGCGACTATCTTCCCTCGCCTAGTCGAACATTATGGCCCCGCGCCCAATTTCTCCCCGGTCCAGGTCGGCGTAGGCTTCGTTAACCTGGTCCAGGGTGTAGTGGCGCACCACCAGGTCGTCCAGATTGAGCTTGCCCGACTGGTAGAGGTCAACCATCACGGGCATATCGGTGCGGGAGCGGGCCGAGCCGTAGTAGGAGCCGCGCAGGGTCTTCTCGTTGCGCACCAGGTCAACGGCGTTGATGGAGGCTTCCTGGCCCCAGGGGGCGATGCCGACGACGGTTACGATGCCGCGCTTGCCGGCCATTTCGTAGGCGGCTTTGGTGGTGTCGGCGCTGCCGAAGACCTCGAAAGTATAGTCAGCGCCGCGCCCGTCGGTTAGGTCTCTGACCTGCCGCACCGGGTCCTGGTCGGCGGCGTTGACGGTGTGCGTTGCGCCGAAGCGCATGGCGAACTCCAGCTGCGCCTCGCGGATGTCCACGGCGATAATCTTGCCGGCGTTGGCGAGGGCAGCGCCCATGATGACATTGAGGCCCACGCCGCCGCAGCCGATGACGGCGACGGTGCTGCCGGCCTTGATTTTCGCGCTGTACAGGGCGGCGCCGACGCCGGTGGTAACCGAGCAGCCAATCATGGCGGCCTTGTCCATGGGCAGGCCGCTGGTTACGGGCACGACGCCGGTTTCGGGGATGACGGCGTACTCGGCAAAGCAGGCCACCTTGCCCATGTGGTGAATGTCCTTGCCGTCGGCGTGGAGTCGGGTGGTGCCGTCGAGCATATTGGCGCCGGTGGCCCCGTGCAGGTCGCAAAGGTTGCTGTGGCCTTCCAGGCAAGAGCGGCAGCGTCCGCAGGCGGGCACGAAGGACAGTATCACCTGGTCGCCTTCCTGAGCCAGGGTTACGCCGGGGCCGGTCTGGACGACGGTGCCGGCGCCCTCGTGTCCCAGCACTACGGGGATGGCGATAGGTGCGTCGCCGTGCATAAAGTGTCGGTCGCTACGGCAGATGCCGGCGGAGCCGATCTTGACCAGCACTTCGCCGGCTTTGGGCTCATCCAGGTCAACCTCTCGAATCTCCATCGGCTGGCCCACTTCCCACAAAACAGCAGCTTTTACCTTCAAAATGTTCCCTCCTCACGGGTAGCAGCGCAGTCAACCGCATCGGCGCCGCGCTGAGCAATTATCACCGGGCCATTGTAGATTACCCGGCCTAATACCGCCATACCTGCGGCAGTATGCGACTGCGGTTGGCCGCCTGGCATCGCGAGCAGGGAACTGACGGGGAACTGATATTAAAGTTGGGGCGACAAACTGTCGCCCCAACTTTGTTAAGCAGTATGGGTGAGGTAGCGGACTACACCTGGCGTTGCTTCGGGTCCAGCCGGTCGCGGAGCCAGTCGCCCAGCAGGTTCATGCTGAGCACTACCAGCATGATGGCCATGCCGGGCAGCAGCGAGACCCACCACCCCTCGGAGGAGGCAACCAATTCACGGCCATCGGAGATCATCAACCCCCAGGCCGGATTAGGGCGGGGGACGCCGGCGCCCAGGAAGCTCAGCGTGCTTTCGAGGATGATGACAAAACCCACCTGCAACGTAGCCAGCACCACCAGGCTGTTGAAGATGTTGGGCAGCACGTGTCGGAGCATGATCCGGCGGTGCGAAGATCCAGCTACCTGGGCCCGGGCTACAAAGTCCTGCACCCTTACCGATAGTGTTTCGCCGCGGGCCAGCCGGGAGTAGCGCGACCACAGCAGAACTACGATCACGCCGATCACGGTGGAAGTGCGCGCCCCCAACGCGGCCACCAGCACCAGACCCAGCAGGATAATGGGGATAGACAGGGAGATGTCTACCAGCCGCATTATCACGGCGTCCACCCAGCCACCCCAGTATCCGGCGACGATGCCGAGGGTAGTGCCAAAAATGCCACTGACTACAATGGCGATGAGGGCGATGATGACCGAAATGCGGCTGCCATAGATGATGCGGGACAGGATGTCCCGCCCTACCTTGTCGGTGCCCAGGATGTTTTCGCTGGAACCGCCTTCCTGCCACATGGGAGGCGTCAAGCGTTTGCCCAAGTTTCCCCTGGTGGGATCGTGGGGCGCGATCTGGTCGGCAAAAATGGCCGGAATAAGCAGAACCACCATCAGGATGACGATCGGGATGATGGGGTATCGACGAGCCTCCCGAAAGAAGCGTCCCAGCCGAGAACCAGCGGGTTGGGGGGCGTCGTCCGCCCCGGCAGCCTGGCCGGCCGGAGCCAGACTGGTTCGGTCTTCTACAGCCATGTTGCAGAATCTCCTATTTTGAATCGACGGCGGGCGTGTGGAAACACGCGGATTAGTTCCCGTGATGGGAACCAACGTCGTTAGCGATGATGGTCCGTTTAGAAAGGGGTCGTTTGGAAGATGGCCCGTTTAGCTGTACCGGATCCGCGGGTCGACGTAGGCGTAGCCAATATCCACGAGAAGGTTGGCGGTGATGTAGATAACGCAGAATACGATGACCACGGCCTGAATCACCGGAAAATCCCGGGCGATGGTACTGTTCACAGCAAGCTGCCCCACGCCGGGCCAGGCAAACACGAACTCGATGCTGACGCTGCCCACCAGGAGGGAGCCCAGTATCAGCGCGAAGTAGGTAAAGGGCGCGATGGCGGCGTTACGCAGGCAATGCTTCCACACCACCTTGCTCTCCGATAGTCCCTTGATACGGGCCAACTTGACATATTCGGAGTCGAGCACGTCCAGCATGGAGGAGCGTACCAATCGCATCAGGGCGGCGACCTGGAACCAGCCGATGGCAATGGCCGGCAGGATGAATGATGTGATGCCGGATTTGCCCGAGGTTGGGACCAGGCCAAGCTGGACGGCGAAAATCCACATCAGCACCAGACCCAGCCAGAAGGCGGGGATCGACTGGCCGGTGAGGGCCACCAATTTGCCGATGTAGTCGAACACCGTGTCCTTCTTCACCGCCGAGAGCACACCCACCGGTATTGCGATGGCCACGGCCACCACCAGCGCCAGACCCGCGAGTTGGGCGGTGGCTGGCAGCGCGGCCATGACCAGATCTATCGCCTGCACGTCGCGGTGTTTGATAGATTCGCCGAAATCGCCGGTCAGGGCGTTGCCCAGGAACTTGAAATACTGGATGTGGAGAGGTCGGTCCAGCCCCCAGGCGGCCTTCACTCGTTCGGCATCCTCAACGGTCGCTTCCAACGGTAACAGCACGTCCAGAGGGTTGCCGGCGATGCGGGCCAGGCTGAACACAATGACCGTCAGGATCAACAGAGCCAATATGGATTGTGCGATGCGGACTACAATGTACCTTTGCACTGAATAATCCCCGGTTCCTGATGGGTGACTGCTCGTAACTTTGCGGCGTTGCTTCGGAACTTTGCGGTGTTTTGTTTACGTAAGGTCGCCGTATGCGGGCGACCTTACAAATCAGTGAATACCGGATCGCCCGCTTATTGGGCGGTGGTGATGTACTCGGTGTGAGTGATGGCGGTGTTGATGTTGCCGGGCCAGATGAACTCGCCCACCTCTTCAGGGTTGATGGCGATCTGGCTGGGCAGCCAGACGATGGGAACCTCGGCGTACTGGTCGAATTTGATGTCGCCGGCTTCCCGCAGAGCGTCAGCCTTGGCTACCGGATCGACTGCCGAGATGGCCAGCTGGTACAGCTCGTCGAGCTTGGGATCCGGGACGATGCGCTGGAAGCCTTCCGGTCCGCTGCGGTTGTAGAACCGGAGCGTAACCTCGGCGGGGCGCAGGGTGCCGCGGATGGGTGCAATGGTGCCGTGGGTCTTGCCGGGCACGTAGTAATCGCCGCGGAATCGGGCCCATTCCATCTCTTCCGCCTGAACATCAATACCGATGTCCTGGAGGTAGGTGATGGCGGCTTCCGCCATGGGGATCATTTCGGGCACGCCGGAGAGCTGGGTGATGATCAACTTGAGCGGATAGCCCTCGTGTCCGGATTCCTTGATCAGTTCCCGCGCCCGGTCCGGGTCGAAGCCGTACTTCGCGTCAAATTCTTCCGCCCAACGGTTGCTCCAACCGGGGAGGCTGGCGTGGAATCCCCAGACCGGGTGGGGTGAACCGAAGCCGCTGAACAGTTGCTCGTTGATTTCTTCGCGGTTGATGGCCCGGTTGATGGCCTCCCGAACGCGAACGTCCAGGTGGGGATCCGTTGGATCGTGGAACGGGCTCAACGGCGAGTAGATGCCGCCCATGACGAAGGCAACCTGAATGGAAGGCAGCTCGCTTTCCACGATAACCATGCCGCCGGACTTGGCGTCCGGGTGGAGGTCGCGGTTGACTTCCGCGATCTGCACCTGGCCGGTCAGCAGGTTGGCCAACCGGGTGGCCGGCTCCGGCGTGTTGATCTGTTCCATCTCCGCCCAGAATGGCGTTTGGCGCCAATGGTCTTCGACGCGGGAGTAAAGGATGTTACCCCCGCCGCCCAGCTGGCGGCTCTCGTACTGCCAGGGACCGTTGCCGGCGGCGCCGTCAATGTAGCCCTGAAAGCCCTCGGCATCCCACTGGTCCTTGCTGTACATGAAGTAGTTACCCTGCTGGGCAGAGACGACGAAGTCCATCGCCGCTTCGGGACGCAACAGGTTGAATTCCACCGTATAGTCATCAACGACGCGGATGTTCTGCAACAGTTCGTCCTGGGTCTCCCCAAAGAGGCCGCGGAACAGGCCGGTGTCGGTGGCGATGGCTTCTTCCTGGGTAATCAGGGCCGCCGAATGGGGTACGTCTTGCGCGGTGAATTCGCCCCAGCCGTGGTGAAACTGAACGCCCTCCCGCAGTCGGAAGACCCATTGGGTTCCGTCGGGCTTGGAGATTTCCCAACTGGTGGCCAGCCCGGCCTGGAGGGAGCCGTCGAACCGGTCGGTGTGAACCAGGGGTTCGGCGAAGGGCCGCACCTGGGCGTTGGCGGAGGTGGTGGTGCCCAGCCAGCCGCGCACCAATTCCTGCACCGGGGGCGTTACGGCGATCTTGAGACGACCGCCGATGGCCTGAGATTCCTGCGCCGCCGACGGGGTGTTGGTGGGCCGCGGAGTAGCCGTCGCCACTACTGCGGTAACGGCCGGCTGCGACGGTTGGGTGGCTTCGGGAGCGGTGGGTTGCGATGCGCTCGCCGGAGCGGATGTCGGTTGTTCGGCCGCCGGCGCGTCAGAGGCTGGCGCCTGTCCGGTACCGCCACAAGCGACGGCGAAAGCCAGCAGCAATGACGCGGAGACGCCTAACAATATGGTTGGCTTAAACAAATTCGTCCCTCCTGATCTAGGACTTAATCGGATCGCGGTCAATTCCCGCTGCGGTCAATTCCCGCTAATGACCGACAGATAACACCTGCCGATACTCCAAGACGAATTATAGACGAAAATTCCAACGGATGTACAACATTGCGCTGCTTGTGGACGTTATGCGCGGAGAACCTTTTGTTAACGGCCCATTTTATCGGGTCGCATAACGCCGCTGGACATAACGCCGCTGGACATAACGCCGCTGGACATAACGCCGCTGGACATAACGCCGCTGGAGTGGGTCAGCCGCGTTGCAGGGGGGCTATGGAAACCAGCAGGCGCTTCAGGCCGATGCCGTTGGCGAAGTTTATTGAGGCTTGTTCTTCGTCGCCGCTGCCCTGCACTTCCTGCACTACGCCTTCTCCAAACACGGGATGGCGCACGATTTCGCCGACGGTTAGCGGGATGCGCGCGGGCTCGCTGGCCTGCACCGACCGGCTGGAAGTCCACTCGGTGAGCTTGTCGTCGATGTTGCCGCGCAGATGACCGCGGGTGCCAGCGCCGGTCGCTCCGTCGCTGCCGTCGCCGAGGCGCGTCCGCGATTCCCGGCGAGCAGCGCTCCACGCGCCGCCGATAACCGCATCTTCGTTGCGGCTGGGGCGGGACGGATTCAGCGGGTGTACATCGGCGCGCGCACCGGGCGGGCGGTCCAACGCTGCCGAAGCCAGCACGTCGTCGGGGATGTCTTGCAGGAAGCGCGACGGCAAGGTCACGCCTCCGTTGGACGGAAAACGTCGGCGGAACGCCCGCAGCAAATACAATCGTTCTTTGGCGCGGGTCATGCCCACGTAGCACAGGCGCCGCTCTTCTTCGATCTCTTTGATGGTGTCCAGGGAACGGCTGTGCGGCAGCAGCCCTTCTTCCATGCCGGCCATCATCACCACCGGAAACTCCAGACCCTTGGCCTGGTGCAGCGTGATGAGGGTGAGCAAATCGTCCGACTGCTCGTAGCTGTCCACGTCGGATACCAGCGAAACGCGTTCCAGGAATGCGCCGAGGCCGTCGGCTTCCGGCGATGGGCCGTAATCTTCGGCCAGCCCGCGCAGTTCCTGCAGGTTGTCCCAACGTTCCTCGCTGTCCTCATCAGCCTGGATCTGGCGAGCCAGTCCGGAGAGGTCCAGCGTCCGGTCGAGCAGGTCGGCGACCGGCAACTCGCGCGATGCGGCGGTTAGCCGTTCAAAGGACACGGCCAGGTCGGCAATGGACTTGGCGGCGCGGGCGGTTACGTCGATGGGGCAAGGCAGACCCTCGGTTCGCGCCGCGGCAATCTGGTGCATGGCCGTCAGGGTGGTGATGCCGCGCTCGCCAGCGTAGCGGTTCAGCAGCTGCACCGTTTTGGCGCCGATGCCCCGGGGCGGCACGTTGATGACCCGCTGCAGGCTCACTTCGTCGCCCGGGTTATAAACCACCCGCAGGTAGCACATTACGTCCTTGATTTCCTTGCGGTGATAAAAACGCACGCCACCGACGAGACGGTAGGGCAGCCCTTGCCGCATACACTGGTCTTCAAAGGCGCGGCTCTGGGCGTTGACGCGGTACATAATGGCGCAATCGCCGGCCCGATACGAACCGGCCTTAATGAGCCGGCTAACCTCGTCCGCCGCCCACAACGCCTCGTCTTCCTCGCTGTAAGCCTCGTGGAAAGTGATGGGCCGGCCCACCGGATTGCTGGTGAAGATGGGCCGCTCGATGCGTTCGGTGTTGGCGGCGATCACGCTGGCGGCGGCGTTCAGGATGTTCTGCGTGGAGCGGTAGTTCTCGCCGAGGCTGACCACGGTGCAGTCGGGAAAGTCGGACTGAAAGCTCAGGATGTTGCGAATGTCGGCGTTGCGCCAGGAGTAGATGCTCTGGTCGGGGTCGCCAACGACGCACAGATTCTGGTGCGCTCCGGTGAGCAGGCGGGCCAGGCGGTACTGGGCGATGTTGGTGTCCTGAAATTCGTCAATGAGCAGGTACTGGTACCGGTCGTGATACTGGGCCTGAACCTCGGGTTCATGCTGCAGCAGGTTGGCCGTGCGCACCAGCAGGTCGTCGAAATCCAGGGCGTTTTGCAGCGTCAGCGCTTCCTCATAATAATGATAGATCCGCGAGCAAACGTCGATCCAGTGCGCGCCGTATTCGTCCTCGGCGGAGTAGGCCGTTTCCCGCATTTGCTGGGCATTCTGCAACGTGCTCTTGGCAGCCGAGATGCGGGACAGAACTGCCCGCGGGTGGTAGCTCTTGGGGTCAATGTCGGCCCGCCGCATCGCCGACTTGATGGCGTCAATCTGGTCATCCTGGTCGTAAATGGTGAAGTTGGAATTGAGGCCAACCCGCTCGCCATGCCGGCGCAGGATGCGGGCGCAGACGGCATGAAAGGTGCCCATGGTGACCGCTTCGCTGCGGCTGAGCAGCAGCCGGTCGAGCCGGTCGCGCATCTCCCTGGCGGCCTTGTTGGTGAAGGTTAGGGCCAGAATGCGCCACGGCTCCACGCCGCGCTCCTCCACCAGGTAGGCGATGCGGTGGGTGATAACGCGGGTTTTGCCGGAGCCGGGTCCGGCCACGATGAGCAGCGGCCCGTCGGTTTGCAGGACGGCCTGTTCCTGGGCTTCGTTGAGTCCTTGCAGGATGGCCGGCGACGGCGCGTCGGGACGGGGCGCCTCGGGCGCGTCGAGGTTGTGCTCGGCCAGCGTCGCGGCGTCCCAGTAGGGCGATGACGCGGGCTCTTCCCAGTAGGGGGCAGAGGCCGGGCCGTTGTCGGAAGCGCGCTCGGTAAAATGGGGTTGCAACGACATAATGACCGGATTATAGCATGGGCCGTCTTGTTACTCACACGGCGGCGGGATACACTGCATTTTAAACTACGCCGCACGGGTGAACCGGAATGACCGCACAAATTACCTATGACGAACTGGCCTGGCTGGACGCTTACCGCAACGCGATCCGAGAGCAATGCCCCGACCAAGTTGTGAAAATGATGATTTTCAGCCACGAGGGAGTCATCGCGGAACAGCACGAATTTACTGATCTGAATATCTTGCTGGTGGTCAAAGACAGCCTAAGCCCGGAAGATAAGGAGCGACTGGAATTGCTCGGCTATGGGTTATCCGATCCCCCTGTTACCAGCCCGTCAGTCTGGACCTGGACAGAGAGCCATTGGGAGAAGGATAAGAAAGTCAGATCGGTAGCTCTACGGTTAATCGAGGAACATGGAGCTCCCTTGTACTTATGATGGAGATGACGGAACGGGAGCTAACGATCGCCGAGTGGAGGCGCGGCCTGATTTCGCTGCGGGCGGCCACAGTTCTGACTCAAGCCGGCCTGTATTTGGATGCGGTCTCACGGGCTTATTACGCCATTCGCCACGCCACCAATGCGGCGGTGCTAACCAAAGGAATTACAGTACGAACCCACCGAGCCGGCCGCGATCTACTTAACCAACATCTTATTCACACGGCTGAATTGGAAAGGGTATTTCTCGACTACTACGATAAAGCCCTCGTTGGTCGAATGAAAGCCGACTACGATGTCAGTTTCGTTTTCGTAACAGGCGATGCAGAACTTGCAAGCCGTCGGGCCGAGGAATTCACCGAACGCATCCGGGTTTATCTGGAAGCACTAGGTTCTGTTGACATTTCACCGTAGCCAGATGAGAGCGGCGGTGAAGTGCAGGAAGCCCAGGTATCTGGTGTCCAGCTTCTCAAACCGGGAGAAGATCCGGCGATAGTGCTTGATCTTGTTGATGAAGCATTCCACCAGATGACGCTCCCGGTACAGATGCCGGTCATAGTCGGCGGGTGCCTTGCGGTTCGAGCGGGGCGGAATGACCGGCATCATACCCAGTTCCAGGATGTGTCGGCGGAACTCCTGGGCATCGTACCCTTTGTCGGCCAGTACGTGCTCGCCAGCATAACCGGCGATCAACTCCTCCGCCTGGGGTGATGTCGTGCTGTTGTCCTCCGGTCAGTATGAATCGCAAGGGGTTGCCCAAGCCGTCCACGCTCACGTGAATCTTGGTGCTGAACCCGCCGCGGCTCCGGCCCAGGGCCTGGGCCGCCTGGCCACCCTTTTTGGGGGAGCTCCCGCCGCGCAAGGGTGCGCCCGGACCACCGTGCTGTCAATGATCAGGTATTCCAGATCCGCGTCGTCGCAGAAATGTTGATGCATTTGGGCCCAGACGCCTTGGTCAGTCCAACGGGCGAATCGTTTATAGACGCTGTTCCAGTTCCCGTATTCGGCTGGCAGCAGTCGCCATTGGGCCCCAGAGCGGTTAATCCATAAGACGGCCTCGACAAAACGCCGGCAATCCGCTTCCTGGCCAACGTACACGCCAGTGCAACCACGCAAGAAATCGAGCATCCTGGCCCACTGTTCTGGTGATAATCTGATGTTTGACATACAGCCATTATAATGAAATGTCAACAGAACCTAGGCTTTACGGACGCAGAGTTGGCGGTTACCCTACCCGAAATACCGATCTAGCACTTGCGGACGTCCCATTTGCATCCGGCAACTGCGACTCACACAACAGGAGGCCACACTATGGTAGCAGTCAAGTATTCATTGGAAGATTTTGTGCATGAGATGGAGGAGCTGCTGCAGAGTCAGCCGAACCAGGAAAAGATTTTTGATAAGGGTTCTGATTCTCTGGCCCGGCTGGTGGGCAATCCTGATGCGATTCCCGAACGATTCCAACAGCCGGTGGGTGAAGGTCGGCGCGCCAATCATGGCTCCTGGCTGCTGCATCACAACCCGGAAAGCGGGCTGCTGGTAACCTCGGTAGTCTGGGGCCCTGGCGACCATGCGGCTCCCCACGACCATCGCACCTGGGGCATGATTGGCGTGATGGACAACCTGCTCACCGAGACCCGTTTCCGCCGCGTCGATGACCACAGCCGGGATGATTGGGCGCAGCTGGAACAGGATCGGTCGGCCACCGTCAAGCCGGGCGAAGTCAGCCTGCTGATTCCCGAGGTGGACGAAATTCACCAGATGGACAACTTCACCGACCGGCCCACCGTGGAGGTTCACGTCTACGGACACGACCTGCGCGGCCTGGAGCGGGTGCGCTACGACCTGGAAACCGGCGCCATCAAGCAGATGATGACTGACAAGTACGACAACTGCTAGCGGCTTGGCTATCGCAAGAAGGCGACTGCCGGCGTAGCCATTGGCAGTGAGCGGATGAACGACTACAGTCAGTCCCATTCCATATTAGACATCCCACCAGAGCGACGGCGAACTTATGCCGCGCTGTTCATCATGTTCAGCCTGATCGGCTATGGGGTCGTAATTCGGCTATGGGATCGTAATATGGAACGCGACTACTACAAACAGCCCGGCTGTGAGTTCCACGCCGTCGGCCCTATACTACGTTATGGCCGGCGGCGCAATCGCTCACGGCGCCGCGTTGGGTCTAACACTGGTCACCGCTGAAATCATCGGGGGCATTATGGTAATCGCAGACTACCTGCGCGAAAAAATGCGAGAAAGACGCTTGAAACAGACAGAACGTGATTTTGGCAAAGGCAGAGCTCAAGCCAATGCCGAATGGCGAGCCTGGAACGAACGCCGCCGGGCCGCCGAACGGCTGGGGCAAGAGTTCTCAGAAACCCCGCCCGACGGCAACGACTTGCCTTAATAAACCGGCAACAATAGCACGATGGAGATGTCCTGATGGCCCAACCCATTACGCCCGCCCAACTGGATGAAATGTTCAACGGCTCCGCTCCTTTTGCGCTGGTTGATGTGCGCGAACCGGGCGAGTACAACGCCAGCCATATTCCCGGCAGCAGCCTCATACCCCGCCGGATGCTGGAGTTTGACCTGCCGGTGGCGGTGCCCCATCCGTCATCCCTGACGGTGCTTTGCGACGACGACGGCCAGCGGGTGTCTCGAGCCGTGGAGACTGTGGAGGCAATGGGTTATTCCAACGTGGCCTGGCTGGACGGCGGCGTGAACCGCTGGATGAGCCTGGACTATCCCACCGAGTGGGGCGTGAACGTGCCCAGCAAGGATTTTGGTGAGCAGGTGGAAGTGGTGCATCACGTCCCTGAGATTGATGCCATCGAGCTGCGCGCCCGGATGGACCGGGGCGACCAGATGGTGATTCTGGACACGCGCACGCCGGAGGAATACCGGCGCTTTTGCATCCCCGGCGGCCAGAGTCTGCCGGGTGGCGAGCTGGCGCTCCGCATCACCGACGTTACCGCTGACCTCGACCCTGACACTACGGTGGTAGTCAACTGCGCTGGCCGCACGCGGAGCATCATTGGCACTCGCATTTTGCAGCGCATGGGTCTGGACCGTGAAATCGTGGGCCTGAAGAATGGCACGTCGGGTTGGGTGCTGGCCGGCTACGAGCTGGAATCCGGCGCCGACCGGGACGAACTGCCGTCGGTTTCATCCGCCGGACAGGACGCGGCCGAAGCCTACGCTGACCGCTGCGCCGTCGAGGACGGCGTGCAGTATCTGAACGTGGCGGGTCTGGAAAAATTGGCGGAACGCAGCCGCACCGAGAGCGTCTATTTCATCGACGTCCGCACCGCCGAAGAGTATGGCGCAGGACACATCCCCGGCTTTCGCTGGTTCCCCGGCGGGCAGTGCGTGCAGCGCAGCGATGACGTGGCTGTCGTGAAGAACGCACCCATCGTGTTTTGCTGCGACGGCAAGGCCAGGGCCATCCTCACCGGCTCCTGGTATCGGCAGCTCGGCTACGGCGAGGTGTACGCGCTGGACGGCGGCACGGCGGCCTGGACTGCCGCCGGCAAGTCGCTGGAATCGGGCAGCAACGTGGGCGCGCGGTTCGATGGCTCCATCGGCGGCGCTGGTGAACCCGGCCTGGTTGCCGCCGCTCGCAACTCGGTGCCGGCCACCACACCGGAAGAGATACAGGGCAACGCCCCGGATGCGATCCTGTTCGTTGATACCAGCCAGGATTTCTCGCGCGGCCATGTGCCCGGCGCGAAGTGGGTTCCCCGCGGTTGGCTGGAATGGCAGGTATCCGAGCACGTGGCGTCGCCGGATGCCCGGGTAGTGGTGACCTGCGGCGATGGGCAGCAATCATTGCTGGCAGCGGCAACGCTGCGGTCGATGGGCTATGCCAACGCGTCGGCAATGACCGGCGGGATGGCGGCGTGGCGGTCAGCCGGATTGCCGCTGGAAACCGGTTTGTCCGGCGTGATGCGGACGCCGGCTGACGTGGTGTTCAGCGGCCCGGATCGCACGTATGCCGATATGCAGAACTACCTGCGGTGGGAAGAGCAGCTCGGCGACAAGTACGCGGCCGCAGACTGACCCCTGCTCCTAATCCCCTCTCCCTTGATGGGAGAGGGCTGGGGTGAGGGTGAACTCGCTGAGCTACCCCTCCCCTTCGACCGGCACGATGTCGCTTTCTTCAGGGTTGGTGTCGATGCGCAGGGTTTGGACAATACGGTTGTAGGACGATTCGGTGTCGTGGGAGTCTGCCACGTGCCGGGTGGACGCATCTTCGGCGCGGCGCCGGTCGTCAAAAATGTCATACCAGCCGCATTCGGAACAATCTGCCCGCCACTCGGTGCGGGCAGTGGGCACCTGCTCGGTAATCTCCACGATGATATGCAGCGTGGTCATCAGAATCTCCTCGTGCGGCGTTGGACTGCAAACCGACGCCGTTGCTCTATAACAGGTTGTGAAATAGTGACAGACCGCCCTAGTCGGTACCAGTTTTCCCCTTTATAATCCTAATGCAATAGGATTGCAGGCAGCCTATTCCATCGGATGTGAGATTATTACGGGAAATGAAAACGCTCGATCACATAGCTAAACCCAAAGCCCCGCCCATCAAAATGCAGGGCATTAAAACGAAATTGGTGCCGTTCATCGGGAGCCATATCGATTGGGATTGGCGAGGGCGCTGGATAGAGCCATTCCTCGGGTCGGGAGCGGTGCTGCTGAACGTGCGGCCTCCGAAGGCGCTGGTTTCGGACTCATGCAGACATATCATAAATTTTTACAAGGCATTGCAAAGCGAGTGCATTACCGCCGCAGGGGTGCGGGATTACCTACAGTACGAGGGCGCGCGTTTATTGTCTGAAGGTGATGCCAGATATTACTACATTCGGGAGCGGTTTAACGACACGGAAAATCCGTTGGATTTCTTGTTCCTTAATCGCGCCTGTTTCAATGGACTGCTACGGTTTAACCAACGAGGCAAATTCAATACTCCCTTCTGCCGTAAGCCTGAACGTTTTCGGCCGGCTTACATCACAAAGATTTGCAACCAGGTCCAATGGACTGTCGAAGCGATCCAAGCCGGAGACTGGGAGTTTGTGGTAGCTGACTGGCGCGACGTGTTAGTCAATGTAGAAGAAACCGATTTCATATACGCGGATCCGCCTTACCTGGGTCGTCATACGGATTATTACAACCGATGGGACGAAATGGATGCCTTTGAGCTGGCGGAGACGCTGAAGCGTTTACCCTGCAAGTTTTTGTATTCAATGTGGGTGCAGAACAAATTCCGCAGCAACACCAGACTGTTTGATTGGTTTGAAGGCTACGAGATTGCAACGTTTTCCCACTATTACCACGTTGGCTCTACGGAATCTTTGAGACATGCAATCGAAGAAGGACTGGTAATTGGATGAAACAGCATATTCTGAATTTCCTCGCTAATCTGGAAAACGGGTATGGCGTATGTGGAATCGTTGACCGACTCGGACGCGTATATCCGTTGGGGTCTGACACCAAAGTGCTGAGCACCATTTTCGAGATCATCGCCCGCCGCTCCGTGATTTCATATGCCCATCTAAATAGACTGTCGGTGTATGAACCAACGAAGCAAAATTACTATCCTGATTTTACGTTGGCTGTAGACCGAAATGATCAGCGCAAAATCGCCATAGATGTCAAAACAACCTACAAAGACCATCCAGACGAGCGCTTCTCATACACGTTAGGGGGATACACCAGCTTTTTGAGGAATCCTACGAAGAACATACTATTCCCTTACGACGAATACCATCAGCACTGGGTAATTGGTTTTGTATACCGGCGTGTTGCTCTAACCGATGACGACGCAAATATCATTTATTCCACCGGTGACGTGGCCGACATTCCAGTTCCGTTCACCGACGTTGAGGTTTTTGTGCAGGAAAAATGGCGCATCGCCGGTGATAAAGCGGGAAGTGGAAACACTACAAATATCGGTAGCATTAGGGGTGAGCTAGTGGATTTTGAGCAGGGAAACGGGGTTTTTGAGTCGGAACCTGAATTCCTGGAATATTGGCGCGGTTACGCGCGAACCGCCGCTGAGCGGGCGAATTCCTACAGCGACATTGCGAGATTCCGGGCTCTGCATCAGGTTAAGTAAACCGTATCCCGTTGTTGTACCCGTAACTGTTCAGACTTGCGGGGATCTACGGGCCTTCCGGCCTCTCGCAGAGGGGCAGCCAAGCATGGAATTTGCTTTGCAAGCCGACCCCGTCCCCTCAAACGTGAACTGTTACTTGTACCCGATCCGCTTGCCCACATTGCCCCGGCGCAGGAAACTTACCCAGGGCCGGCGGAGTCTTGCCGGCCAGCAAAACCCAGGACGCGATGGCGCTGATAATGACAGAGGTGACGGGCTAGAGGTTTTGCAGGCGTCGGAGTTCGGCTTGGAGTTGGCGGGCTTTGGTTTCAGCGGCTAAACGGGCGGCGGCTTCGGCGTCGCGCTCGGCTTCGGCGGCTTGTTGAGCCTCGGCTAACTCTTCGTGCGTTAAGAGGTAACGCCTCGCCACCGGGTCGTACCAGCGCAGTTGGCCGTATTCCCAGCAAAGGGCCAGGTTCAGTATCTCGCTGTGGCCCCAGTACATATCGTCGTTCACCTTGTTGATGGTGATGGGCTGGTACGTCCCATCCGCCAGGCGGTCGCCAGCCAGCTGAGCGCGGTGGTAGCGTCCGCCAGAGGAGTCAAAGCGCCAGTATTCCGGCACTCTGTAGGCGGCGTAGCCCTCCCGCTTGCGGTTTTCGTCATTGCGACCGGTACTCGGCGAGGCTATTTCCAGCACGAAGTCGGGGGGCTTGCCCCGCTCATTGATGGCGTAGCCCCGCTGGGCGATGACCTGCTCCCGGTCAACGTTGAAGGCTATCAGCAGGTCGGGTATCAGGGTGCCGGCGCCTTGGCCGGGGTGCCAGGCTACGGGCGTTTCGCCGATGATAACGATGGTCGGAGATATGCCAAAATGCAATCGCAGCGCGGTAGGGTGGCCCGGTTCATACAGGAAGAGAGGGTTTTCCATATCGTCCCTGGAGGGCATTTCGGGGAACTGGCTGACCGATTGGGCCGGCGCAACGGGTTTGGTGGTCATAGGGGGCCTCGGCTGGCGGCGGCAGGATGGGGATGGATGGGGCTGGCTGGCCGGGTTATTATACGCCGCGACACGGAGCGGGGGCTACGGCGGCGGGATTCCTCGGTTACGCTCGCAATAACGTAAGACCGCCCGCTTGCCCACATTGCCCCGGCGTGGGAAACTGACCCTGAGCCGGCCTGGTCTGGCCGGACCGCAACTTCCCAGGAGGCGATGACGCTATGACTACTCCGCAAAACCCGTCGGAAACGCAAGCAAGTGATGCCGCACGGCCCGATTTTCTGCAAATGGATGGCGCCGGTTCTGATGGCGCCGCCGTGGAGACCGACAGCTGGTACGGCTGGCCCCACAAAAAGGTGGAACCGATCACTTTGCAGCGTCCCGACGGCAAAACGGAGCGTGTCCGCACGCCGGTTATGGAGCTGGAGGGCCTCATCACGCCTACCGAACTGCATTACGTGGTGCAGCATTTTGGCATCCCGGAGCCGGTTGCCGCCGCCGACTGGTCGTTGTCGGTGGATGGCGAGGTCAAGAATCCGCTGACTCTGAACTACGCGGAGTTGCGCCGGTTCACCTCCCGTTCGGTGCGCACGGTAATGGAATGTTCCGGCAGCGACGCCACCTACTTCGAGTATTTCAAGGGTGAGGGCCCCCGTCCGTCGCGCACCCAGGAACGGATGATCCTGTCGGGCAGCGAGTGGACGGGCGTGCCGCTGGCTGCGGTGCTGAACGCGGCCGGACTCACCGGGCGGGCAACCCACGTCCGCGCCGAGGGTTGGGACGAAGGGGTGCCGGCCTCCGCTGCCGAGGGCACGGAATCCTTCTTCTACGACAAGGGCCTGCCGATGCAAAAGGCGCTGCACCCCGATACGATCCTGGCCTATGCCCAGAACGGGCAGTTGCTGGAGCACCTGCACGGCGCGCCCATTCGACTGCTGGCGCCGGGTTGGTCGGGCAACTGGTCGGTGAAGTGGCTGCGCCGCCTGGAGGTGATGGATCACGAACCGGATTGCTGGTACCACTACAACTTCTACTACTATGGCGAAGCTCCCGACGATCCGAACAAGGAACTGATTACCACCATCGGCGTCAAGTCGCTGGTGACGCGGCCTACCGACGACACGCGCACACTTTCTGCCGGGCCCCACACGGTGCGCGGCTATGCCTGGAGCGGCAGCGGCGCAATTACGCAAGTGGAAGTCAGTGTGGACGACGGCAAGACCTGGCAGCCGGCCCGGCTGGAAGAACCATCCGAGCGCTGGATGTGGCGGCGCTGGTCGTGGGTCTGGGATGCCAAACCGGGTGAGTACACGGTGATGTCCCGCGCCACCGACAGCGTGGGCAACGTGCAGTCCCGCGAACCGCGCTACAACAATATGCGCAAGAATTTCAGCGCCATCGTGGGCTACGACATCACGGTGGAGTAGTAACAGTCTCGGCTGAATGGACGGGAGGCAGTTATGACAACGGTTAAGCCTGATTACGCTGTTGCCGAACGGGTGCAAGACGAGGCTTCGGCCCCTTTGCCGCTGGTTGGTCGGCTGCGGCTGAACCTGTCCGCGCTGGGCGTCGATACCAATGACCCTCAGCTGGGCGAACGCCTCTGCCGGCTGTCCCGCGACAACGAGCCTTATGACTTTGAAATATCGGCAAAAGGAGAGCTAATTATTGTGCCGCCATCAGGCTGGGACACCGGAGTAAATGAGCAGGAAGTGAACACCGGCGTCGGGGTCTGGCGACGGGAGAATGGGGGCGCATCTCTCCCGCCGACGGTACTGTTCGCGCTCCCCAGTGGGGCGCGGTATATGCCAGATGCGGCTTGGATTACGCAAGAGCGCTATGACGAACTGCTGGCTCAGGAAGAGTATCGGGCCGATGTTGTCGGCGCGCCCGATTTTGTCGTCGAAGTCCGTTCGCGCACCGACCGCCTGGCGCCCGGCCTGGCCAAAATGCAGGAATGGATGGACGGCGGCGCAAAGCTGGGTTGGTATCTTGACCCCTACGAAACCCGCGCCTATATCTACCGAGCCGGGCAGGATGTTGAGGTTCTGGATAACCCGGAGACGCTGTCGGGTGAGGATGTGTTGCCCGGCTTCGTGTTTCAAATCGGCCGGCTGGTGTTCGACCGCTATCGTGAAATAGCCGGCGAATCCGAGTAGTAACAACCAATGACCAGACAATGCCGGGGATGACCTTACCGCTGCCTTTTGAGGAATCATGACAACCCTTGCACCAAACTCCGCTATAAAAACCCTCCTCCTTACTGATAGTCCGTCGTTTGATAGTCCCCCGTTCCCGCTGGTGGGGCGGTTGCACCTGAACCTGTCCGCGCTGGGCGTTGATACCAATGACCCCCAGCTGGGCGAACGCCTCTGCCGGCTGTCCCGCGACAACGAGCCTTATGACTTTGAAATTTCGGCGCAAGGGGAACTAATCGTAATGGCCCCCAGCGGACCAATCAGCAACCTCGGTGAACAGAGTATCAACGCGACGCTCTTCAATTGGTGTCAAGACCATCCCGGTGAGACATTCTCGCAAACTGTGCAATTTCTCCTGCCCAGCGGAGCGCGGTATATGCCCGATGCGGCCTGGATTACCCAGGAACGTTGCGATAGCCTGACCGCGGCAGAATGGCGCAGCGGCATCAACGGCGCGCCCGATTTTGTCGTCGAAGTCCGTTCGCGCACCGACCGCCTGGCGCCCGGCCTGGCCAAAATGCAGGAATGGATGGACGGCGGCGCAAAGCTGGGTTGGTATCTTGACCCCTACGAAACCCGCGCCTATATCTACCGGGCCGGGCTGGATGTTGAGGTTCTGGATAACCCGGAGACGCTGTCGGGTGAGGATGTGTTACCCGGTTTCGTCTTTCAAATCGGCCGGCTGGTGTTCGACCGCTATCGTGAAATAGCCGGCGAATCCGAGTAGTAACAACCAATGACCAGACAATGCCGGGGATGACCTTACCGCTGCCTTTTGAGGAATCATGACAACCCTTGCACCAAACTCCGCTATAAAAACCCTCCCCCTTACTGAGAGTCCGTCTACTGAGAGTCCGTCGCTGCCGCTGGTGGGGCGGTTGCACCTGAACCTGTCCGCGCTGGGTGTTGATACCAATGACCCCCAGCTGGGCGAACGCCTCTGCCGGCTGTCCCGCGACAACGAGCCTTATGACTTTGAAATATCGGCGCAAGGGGAACTAATCGTAATGGCTCCGTCCGGTTGGGAAAGCAATATCGGCGAAACGGGAATCAACGCACCACTCTTTTACTGGCGTGCGGATAACGGCGGGTATGCCTCTTCACAGACGGTGCTGTACCATCTCCCCAGCGGGGCGCGGTATATGCCCGACGCGGCTTGGATTACGCAAGAACGCTTCGATGAACTCCTGGCTCAGCCGGAGTATCGGGCCGATATTGTAGGCGCGCCCGATTTTGTCGTCGAAGTCCGTTCGCGCACCGACCGCCTGGCGCCCGGCCTGGCCAAAATGCAGGAATGGATGGACGGCGGCGCACAGCTGGGTTGGTATCTTGACCCCTACGAAACCCGCGCCTATATCTACCGGGCCGGGCAGGATGTTGATATTCTGGATAACCCGGAGACGCTGTCCGGTGAGGATGTGTTGCCCGGTTTCGTCTTTCAAATCGGCCGGCTGGTGTTCGACCGCTATCGTGAAATAGCCGGCGAATCCGAGTAGTAACAACCAATGACCAGACAATGCCGGGGATGACCTTACCGCTGCCTTTTGAGGAATCATGACAACCCTTGCACCAAACTCCGCTATAAAAACCCTCCCCCTTACTGATAGTCCGTCGTTTGATAGTCCCCCGTTCCCGCTGGTGGGGCGGTTGCACCTGAACCTGTCCGCGCTGGGCGTTGATACCAATGACCCCCAGCTGGGCGAACGCCTCTGCCGGCTGTCCCGCGACAACGAGCCTTATGACTTTGAAATATCGGCGCAAGGGGAACTAATCGTAATGGCCCCCAGCGGACCAATCAGCAACCTCGGTGAACAGAGTATCAACGCGACGCTCTTCAATTGGTGTCAAGACCATCCCGGTGAGACATTCTCGCAAACTGTGCAATTTCTCCTGCCCAACGGCGCTTACTATATGCCGGATGCAGCCTGGATTACCCAGGAACGTTGCGACCGCTTGACCCCGGCAGAATGGCGTAGCGGCATCAACGGCGCGCCCGATTTTGTCGTCGAAGTCCGTTCGCGCACCGACCGCCTGGCGCCCGGCCTTGCGAAAATGCAGGAATGGATGGACGGCGGCGCAAAGCTGGGTTGGTATCTTGACCCCTACGAAACCCGCGCCTATATCTACCGGGCCGGGCAGGATGTTGATATTCTGGATAACCCGGAGACGCTGTCGGGTGAGGATGTGTTGCCCGGTTTCGTGTTTCAAATCGGCCGGCTGGTGTTCGACCGCTATCGTGAAATAGCCGGGCGAATCCGAATGTGATTCCAGCGAAGGTTAAGGAAATTCGGGAGAAGCACTTATGACTACCATAGCCAGCATTTTGGAGCAGGCGCCCGTGGTTGCCGCAGAATGGGCCGAGGGGCTTGCCGACCGCCAGCAGCGCACCAAGGGCGACCCGGCCGACTACGCTCGCCTCGCCGAGATTGGCGTGCCGCTGATGGCCGTGCCTACGGACCTCGGCGGTACTTGGGAGAGCATCGAGCAGTCGGCGCGGCCCATCTGCTCAATGCTGCGCCAGCTGGCCACCGGCGACCCGTCCATCACGCTGGCCAGCGCCATGCACCATCTGGTGTTGGCCTCGTGGCGACTCCCCACCGTGCCGGAGCCCTACACCGCCGGCTGGGTGAAGCAGCGCAACGAAGTGTTCGACAGCGTTCACAGCGGTTGCTGGTGGGGCACTATCGTCAGCGAGCCTGGTTCCGGCGGCGATACGGCCCGCACGTCCAGCGTCTGCGAACCCGACGGCGTTAGCGACTTTGGGTATCGCATCTCCGGCCAGAAGCATTTCGGCAGCGGCTCGGGTTTGACATCGTTTATGACCACCCGCGCGCTGGCGTCCGGTGAAACGACGCCCGACCTGTTCTTCATGGAGGTGCGCAATCATACTTGGGATGGCTCCACCGGCCTGAAACTCACCGCCGAGTGGCGCGGTCACGGGATGAAGTCCACCAACAGCCACGCCTTCGAGTTTGCGAGCTTCCCGGCCACCCGCGTCGCCTGGCCCAACCATCAGGCGGAATTGATGGGCGCCAACGGCGGCTTGGGCGCGGCGGCATTTCTGTCGGTGATTGTAGGTGTGGTGGACGCGGCGATGGACTACGTGCGACCACGTATCAAGAATGGCCTGGCGTCCGATGCCGGGCTACGGGCGTACCAGCAGGTGGAATGGGCCCACGCCGAGCAGGAAGCCTGGCTCATCGGGCAGGCGTGGGAAGGCGCCATTCGCTGCCTGGAGACCAACACCGGGCGTCGGGAGTTGCTGCTGGCCAAAGAAAGCGTCGCCCGCCTGTCTGACGACTGCCTGGGCCGCCTCTGCAAGCTGACCGGCGGCAGCGCCTACACGCGCTACTCGCCGCTGTCGGTGTGGTACGACGACGTGCGAGCGTTGGGCTACCTGCGACCACCGTGGGCGCTGGCCTGGGATCAGGTGTTTCAGCAAAGCCTGGTGGATTGATAAACCGGCTTTTCGTTGCCAGCTCGGTCGCCTATCTGATCGCGACACTGCTGGCGTCCGGTGGAGCTCTGGGGCTGACATTATGGGCACACAGTACCGGAGACGAAGCGCTGCAGAAGTTGGTGTCGGCGTCGATACTGCACACGGCAGCGGCGCTTGCTGCCATGGGATTCGTTGGAGGGTTCGATATGTTTTTCACCATCTGGCAGTTTATGAAGAACAATCAGCTGGAAGAAGAGCGCCGCAAAGAGCGGGAAGAGGAGCGCAAACAACGGGAAGAAGCGGGCAAAGCCTTGGCCGTACAGCGGGAAGAGGAACGCAAAGCCCTGGCTGATGAACGTGAGATGAACCGCCGAGCTTGGGAAGAAGTCCTCGCCCAACTGCGGGCCGAACGAGAGCAGCGGGACTTGCTGACTGCCCGGGTGCTGGAGTTGAGCGAGCAGATGGTCAGCCGGGGCAACGGCAATGGAGGCCACTCTGCTCCGGCAGATGCACAATAATCTACCTCACCCGTACCCTTTTTATCATTGCCAGGAACGCAGCGACGTGACAATCTGGTTGAGGCAACGGCGCCGGTTTCAGCGACGAGATTGCCGCGCCGCACTCCCAATGACCGGTTTCTAAATCTGCTCTGCTCACATTGGCAGAGGCTTACAAAGGGACTCATCGAGGAGTACAATATGGCTCCTATGGTAACGTACAGTAGGCGCAACGTGGCCATGCTCACCTCCGTTGGGGCCATGGTGGTTACGATTTTGCTGATTATTTTCTTCGGCGCGTGGGCCGTGGCGGCCAGCAGTGAGGGCGACGTGGGCAGCGCGCTGACTGGCGCAATAGCCGGATTCTCAGGCACTGCGCCGCAACCGGGGTCGTCCGTGGCTTCGGACCCTGATGCTATTCCCAGGTTGGCATCGGCAAGCGTCGCCGCCGACACCTGGTGGGGCAAGGCGTTTCTGGTGGCGTGTCCGCTTCACTAAGCGAAGCCCAGGGCGCCCTGACGGTAGCAACGCTATGAAACAGCAGGCACATTAGGAGGACACTCTAGATGGCCGCATCTTTTCGAGCCGACCGGCCCAGCGGTCGGGTTCACTACGGCTGGATTATCATTGGAATCCTGGCCGTCGTTCAGATTTTTGGCCAATCGATTTCGATGTCGGCCGGAATCATGGTGCCGGAGCTCCGTATGCCGCTGGAGGAAGGCGGGCGTTTCGGATGGTCGCCGGCGATAATCGGAATGGCATTGGCCGGTTACTATCTGGTGGGCTCGTTGACCTCCCCGTTCAGCGGCCGGTTGGGCGACACTCTGGGCGCGCGGAAGCTGCTGCTCGCGGGTGGCATACTGTTCGGCGTGTCCATGGTGCTGATTGGGTACATCACCCATGTTTGGCAGTTCTTCCTGGTGTACAGCGTGATGCTGGCCCTGACCTCGTCAATCTCGATGGTCCCGTTGATGGCAGCGGTGAATCCGTGGTTCAAGAAACGGCTGGGTTTGGGCATCGGCGTGATGTGGGCGGCCGGCGGTGTGGGGGCAGCGTTGCTGGCTCCCGTTTATTCGGTGCTGCTCGATCAATTTGGCTGGACGACGACATTTGTCACGATTGGTCTGGTGGGCGGGGGCCTGATTCTGGGCCTGCTGCCATTCTTCCGCAATCAGCCGGCCGAGAAGGGGATCCTGGCCTATGGCGCAACTAACGATGACCCTCCGCCGGTGAAATTCAACGCCGAGGCCGCCAAGCTGCGGCTGCAGGTGTTCCAGCGGCAAATGAAGCACACCCGCGCGTTCTGGAACCTGCCTGTTATTCATGGCATGGGTTGCGCCGGCCACGGCATAATCCTGATTTTTGTGGTCGACTTTGCGGTGAGCCAGAGCATCGACTTTACCAAGGGCGCGATAATCCTGACGCTGATTAACGTATTCAGCATTGCCGGGCGATTCGGGGTGCCCATCATCACCGAACGGATCGGCGGCAAACTCATCATGGCTACCGCTCTGGGTATTCAGGCGGGCGCTGTGGCGATACTCCTGTTTGCCGGAGATTTATGGGCCTTCTACCTCTTTGCGTGTGTCTTTGGGATCGGGTTCGGCGGCGAGATGTCGGCGTATCCGGTGGTAAACCGCCAGTACTTTGGCACCGGGCCGGTTGCCACCGTCTACGGGTTCCAAATCTCCGGGGCGATGATGGGCCACTTCATCTCGACGCTGGTGGCGGGCATCATCATCCAGTTCCTGGGGTACGTCCCGGCGTTCATCCTGTCGATGGCCTTCAGCAGCCTGGGGGTTGTCGTCATAATGACGCTGGAGACGACCAAGCGGCAACTCATTCCCAATTGGGAGGATCAACTGCCGCCCGAAGCTCGTACTGCGGTGGCTCCTATGGTGGTCCCGCCGGCGGCGGCCGCGGCTGGCATGGCCTTCGGTAACGTGGGCGGCGACGGGGACGATTAGACTCTCAGAGGTTGTTCCAAAAACTCCCTCTCCCCTTGTGGGAGAGGGCTGGGGTGAGGGGACTTCCCCTGCCATTCCACCACCCGCCTGCGATTCACAAGGGGCTTTCTAGACACCCTCTCAACAAGACGGGCGAGAGCGCACACGCGGGATGAACGCTGCGTAGCGCCGATTCATTCCGAGCTTGTCGAAGGATGTGGCAATCTAATGAACATCGCTGCCAACCACTCGAAATTGCCCTGCCCATCTTACGGCTTCCTCATATAACATCAGAAAGTGGGTACGCGTGAACGCCGTGTCAAACCGTAGCATCATCCTCGCCAGCGGCAACGCCGACAAGCAGCGGATGCTGCGCTGGCTGCTCGATGGTCTGGACGTGCGGGCGTTCACCCCGGCAGAGTTGGGCATCAGCGCCGAACCCGACGAATCAGGCGACACCCACGAGGCCATCGCGCGCAGCAAGGCCGCCGAATGGTCCCGGGCGGCCGGGATGCCGGCTATCGCCAGCGACGGCGGGTTGCTGGCGCCAGCGCTGGGAGTCAACTGGGAGAGCCGGTACACGCGCCGATTCGCCGGGCCGGCCGCCAACGACGCCGAACGGCAGCGCCGCCTGCTGGAACTGCTGCGTCCATACACCGGGAATGATCGCCAGGCCGCCTTCGTGGAGGCGCTCGCCATTGCCGACGGCGGGCAAACGATTGCATCCTGGGTGGTAAGCGGGGCAACCGGCGCCATCGTGGACACGCTGCCGGAGCCGACGGAAACGCCGGGCGAGGGCTTTTGGGTCTTTCCCCTATGGTACTTCTCCGAGTACGGGCGCACCTACGATTGCCTGACTGATGCCGAGCGCGCCGCACTGGGTGATCATTGGGACACCCTGCGCGGGTTGGTGCAGGCGTTTGCCGCCGGCTGGCTTTCCTGACACCGGCTTTCCCGACAGCGAAGTGCCGGCGAATCGGCTACAATGGGACTGTTGCCCGAATCCTGAAACCGGAGCTGCCCTTTGACCACGCCTCAAACTGACACCAACATCCCAGACGCGATCCCGGCGCCTCCCGACTCCGTTGAGGACGTGCAAAACCTGCTCCGTGACCAGGCGTACATCACCGACCGGGGGTTGGCTATTGCCATTTTCCTGGCGCTGAAGTTGCAGCGTCCCCTGTTTCTGGAAGGCGAGGCCGGCGTGGGCAAAACCGAAATTGCGCGCGCGCTGGCAACCGGGCTGCAAACCGACCTGATTCGCCTGCAATGCTACGAGGGTCTGGACGTGAACCACGCGGTGTACGAGTGGAACCACACGCGTCAGTTGCTGGAAATCCGTCTCATGGAAGCCCAGCGCTCCCCGGAACCCCAACGCGGCGACCAACCGGCCGCCACCGATGTTGCGGCGGATTTGTTCAGTCCGCGATTTCTCATCAAAAGGCCCCTGCTGGAAGCCATCGACGCGGGTCGCGACCGACCGCCGGTTTTGCTGATTGACGAGCTTGACCGCGCCGACGAGGAGTTTGAGGGGTTCCTCCTCGAACTGCTGGCCGACTATCAAATTACCATCCCCGAGCTGGGCACGTTCCACGCCGCCCACCCGCCCATCGTGGTTATCACGTCCAACCGCACGCGCGAGGTTCACGATGCCCTGAAACGGCGGTGCCTCTACTACTGGGTTGACTACCCCGACCACCAGAAAGAGCTGCAAATCGTAACGGCCCGCCTGCCGGAAGCGCCGCGTCAGCTGGCCCAACAGGTTACGTCGTTCATCCAGGAGCTGCGGGAAACCGAGCTGTACAAAATCCCCGGCGTCTCCGAAACGCTGGACTGGACATCGGCGCTGATGGCCCTGAATATGCGTGAGCTGGAACCCGAAGTTATCGACGATACCCTGGGCATTATGCTGAAGTATCAGGATGACATCGAGGCGGTGCGCGGCGAGCCGGTGCGAGCGTTGCTGGAACGCTCCAAAAACCGGGGGCCACGCCGGGGGGGCCGGCGACAATAACAATGCGAACACGTTGCGAACCAGGTTGTTGATGAGTGCCTTTTTTCGATGAGTACTTTTTTTCAAGGATTCGACCCCGCCGATTCCGAGTTCCCCAGAGCAGATCTGGTGCAGGCGATGCTATCCCAACCGGACAAGACAGCCGGAGATATGATAGTTATGTACTATGTATGCCTGATGGCGCCCCCCGATGTAGAAATGGGTGACTCCGCTGACCTGGCCGTCAACGCTTTGCGTCAAATGGTGCTTGATGGCAACGAGGAGGCTCTATTGGGCACGACGGCGTTAGACATTTTGGACGACGACGACGAGCCCCCTGAATCCAAAGCAGTGGCGGTGGCGGCGTTGGGAGCCGTTATGTCCCTGCCTTTGGTCAAAGACGCACTTTGGGGAGATGCCAACCGCGCCGAAGTCGCCGATGCGCTGGAGACCGTCAGCGGAATAACCGACAATCTTTTGCTGTCCATTTACGGCTTGGACGACGATGAACTTGACGAGTTGTTTGAATGACTCGCTCACCAACTCATCAGCCGCGTGGAGGTTATGATGCCAGCCGATAGCAACAAACCCCGGCACATCGTTGTTATTGGGGCCGGCATTCTGGGAGCGTCCATCGCTTGGCGCATCGCCGCCCGTGGCGCGCGCGTAACTCTCATCGACAAGGCTGCGCCGGGCAGCGGCGCTTCCAGCCACAGCTTCGCCTGGATTAACGCCGGCGCCAAGCAGCCGATTGGCTACCACAACCTGAACCGGCGCTCGCTGGAAATGTGGCCCCGTTTTGCCGCTGCCATCGCCGACCGCGCCGACCCGGAGAACGTCGGGCTGCGCTGGGGCGGCAAGGTTTCGTGGGAATCCGACCCGTCTGCTGCCGAGGAACTGAAGGCGCGGGTTCGTCAGCTTCAGTCATGGGGCTACCCCAGCAGGTTGATTACGGCCGGCGAGTTGGCGCGACTGGAACCGGCGCTGGACGTCGGCCCCGTGGCCGCTGCCGAATACAGCGAAAACGAAGGGCAGGTTGAGCCGCAACTGGTGGTCGACGCCGGCCTGCGTCGATTGCGAGGCCTGGATTGTCAAATCTACACCGATACCCGGATCAGCGGTTTGGAACAGGACGCCGACGGGCGCATCAGGACAGTTGGCACCACGCGAGGGATAGCGGAGCCGGACGTGGTGGTGCTGGCCGCGGGCACCGGCACCACCGAGTTGGCCGCGCTGGTCGGCGTGAACATACCCCAGGCGGAGAGTCCCGGTGTGGTCATCCGGACGAAACCCGTGCCGCCGCTGCTGTACAACGTGCCCATCGTGTACGCCCCGCCGTTGGGAGACGGTCGGCGGGAGATTCACCTGCGACAGTGCGCCGACGGCCGACTGATGATCGGCGAAGGCGACCAGGAGAGTCTGGCCGAGGACGACACCCAGGCCCATGCCGACGACCTGCTGAAAAGAGCCGGCCACTATCTGCCGGGCCTGACCGGAGCAGAAGCCGTCCCCGTGCCGGTGGGCTGGCGTCCCATGCCGCTGGACGGCTACCCGGTGCTGGGTTTCGCCGCCGCTGCTCCCAATCTGTACGTGGCGCTAACCCACAGCGGCGTTACGCTGGCCCCAGCGTTGAGTCAACTGGCCGCGCTGGAAATTTGCGACGGCGTGTCGGCGGATGCGGTGCTGGCGCCGTACCGTCCCGACCGGTTCGCCGGGATGACGGCGGAGCAGGCGGCAGAACTGGCTCACCCCAGAGCAAAGCGCCACTAACCCGATGCAAGCACTATGAGCACAACGTTCTCAGCTGACTGGATTGACGAACTGGGCAACCGGCTGCGGCAAGGCATCACTGCCGAAGAGCGTGAGCTATATTCTGATTTTGAAGACTCGCTGGACCAAATCCGCTTTGCTCTGGAAGCGGATTTGCTTGAATTAGCTCCGGGCGCAGAGGTAGGTTCGCGCACTAAGCGGGTTGAAACCGCCGCAGCTAAATTGCAGCGCCGCTCCGAATTATCGTTATCGCAGGTAACCGATTTGGCCGGCTGTCGCATCATTGTGTCTAGCAGAGCCGAACAGAACGCCATAGTAGCCAGGCTGTTGACTATCTACGAAGTCATAGACCTTGACGACAAGAGCGACGACCCAAAATCCGGCTACCGCGCGGTGCATCTGGATATTCGCTACCGTGGCCGGCCAATGGAAATACAGGTTCAAACCACAAACCAGCACCGTTGGCAGCAAGTCTCGGAGGAGGCTGCCGGCTATGACATATCCATCAAATACGGCGGCGGACATCCGATAGTGCGTCAAGCCCTGCTGGAATTGTCGGAACTGGCCTGGCGGTGCGACCTGGAGAATACGGACTTGCCGGACGCCGACATTGAGGATGCCCTGAACGTGATACTATTAGCCCATGCAGGATGAACTTGGCTGGGCTGTCGGAAGGAGAATGAGATGAGCCAGCATTTTCTGGTCGAACACGACCGCCACCGGAAGGTTCCCACCCGGATCACCGTATATGAGGATATTAAGATGGCCCGGGAGCGGTGTTACAAGCTGGACTTGGACCAGCTGGACGAACTTAACGCCTGCCTCAAGGCCGGTAAGCCCGTTCGTATGGAGTACGTTGTGCTCGGCGGCAAGTCGTTGGAAACCATCAAACAAACCCACAGCCGCTATTTTATGGGCGAGTACGAAGTCCTCCAACCCACCGAAATCCATTACCTGACCAGCCGGCGCGGCCGCCGGACGCAACAGGTTGTCGGGGATTCCGCGGTTACCGCAGCCGGAGATTCGTAGCCCTGCCAACGGCCTTGCTTGCCCACAGCAAGGCTACCTGGCAATAGGCAGCATTAGCCGGCCGCAATCGCTAGCGCAGCGGTCACCCGGTACGCCGCCCCAATGACCGCATCGTCCGCCGCGCCCTCCGTTGCCACCTCCGCCCGTGCGTGGGCGTTGCTGTTGCAGAATCGTCTGCACTACAGCTCGGTGGTGCTGTCGTCCTTCGCCTTCGGGTTGTTCCTGCCCTTCGTGCGTGAGGATTTGCAGCTGACCTACCTGCAAATTGGGCTGCTCCAGGGCGCTTGGTGGATCACGTCAGCCGCCGCGCTGGTGCCGATGAGCGTGGTATTGGGCAAATTGAACCCGAACCGGCGGGTCGCCGGAATCCTGCTGCTGATTACGCCTTTTGTGTTGGCGCAGGGTTTGGCCACCGGGTTTTGGACACTGCTGCTGGCCCGGTTCGGCACGGTACTAACCTATGCGGCGCTGGCCCCGGTGCGACCGTTGTTGCTGAAATATTGGGCCGCCCCGCGGGATTACTCACGCGTGACCGCGGCCGGTTTGTCGACCCACTCCACGCTGATGGCGGCGGTGATTACCTTCAGCCCGCTAATCATCATCGGGCTGGGCAGCTGGCGCCTGGCGTATTTTGTTCAGGGCGGATTGATGGCGCTGCATTTGCTGGTCTGGTCGATGCTGGCGCTGGCCAGGCCCTCGACTCCGGTGAGCCAAGCAGCGATTGCAGCGTCGCCACTCCCGTCGGTCAGCGGCGGCTCGGCTCCCGTCCGGGCGCTGCTAACCTACCCGCACGCCTGGTTGCTGGGCGTGGTGATGCTGTGCCTGTCCGCATCGTGGACGACGGTGCTGACATTTCTGCCGACGATTCTGGAGGAAGAGCGGGGCATTGCGATTTCGTCGGGCGGGATCCTGTTCGGGTTCCTGTACTACGCCCTGATTCCGGGTGGATTCTTCGGCAGCAAAGTCTTCAGGAATATTACCAACCGGCGGATGATGGTGGTGCTGCCGGCGATGGGCAATACCGTGTTCACCTTCGCGGCGTTGCTCGCCGGCAACACGGTCATGGCCGCCCTGGCGCTCACCGGTCTGGGGTTGGTGTGGGTGTTCGTATCCGCGATGGAAGTGCTGCCCTTCGAGTTCAACAACATCAACGAGCGGGAGGTGTCGGTGCTGGCCGCACTGGTGCTGACGCTGGGGGCGGTGGGGTTTGGAGCCGGGCCGATGCTCGCCGGTTTGGTGGCACAAATAACGGGCTCTTTGATGACCGGCGTGTTCAGCGTGGCGGCGCTGACGGGTTTGGCAATTGTCGCGGCGGCGTTCTTCCCCCGATTCCCTGGCGCAGTTGCCTTGCGCTCCCGTACCCCGAGGTCCGTTGCGTCATAGTCCCTGGTTGGGGTGTGATACCATCAGGCTCCACCGGCAGACCGCGCCGGCAAACTCCACCGACAGACCGCGCCGGCGAACCCCACCGGGATTATTCGACTGCATGACCAGCAACGTAAACCTGTACACCGCGCCAGCAGATGCTGGCGACTCGGCGATTCTGCCCAACCTGCTGATGTTCGGCGAGGTGCTGCGTCGGATGGGTCTGGACTTCGGCACGGCCAATATGCTGGATCTGGTGCGGGCCACCGAGCACGTGCCCATCGGCGGCAATCGCAACGATTTCCGGCTGGCGGCGCGGGCGCTGCTGGTGCACCGGCGCAGCGACTTGCCCCTTTTTGACGAGGCGTTTCAGGTATTCTGGCGGCGGCCGGCCCACGGAGCCAGTATGCGCGACCTGCGGTCGATGGGAGAGGAACGTCGCTACCGCACCCCCCGGGTAACGCCGCACCGCGAGGATACGTCCGACGGGCCGCCGTCCGATGACCTCAACCCCGACGATGCCGGCGACCGTCAGCCGGTGGTGGATTTGCAGCGGTCGTTCAGCGCCCGGGAGGTACTGCGCCAGCGGGATTTCGCCGAATACACTCCGCTGGAAGTGGCGGCGGCCCGTTCCATGATGGCGGACCTGGCCTGGGATTTGGGCACCCGCCGCACCCGCCGTCTCGCCTGGGGCGATGGCGCAGACGTTGACCTGCGCCGCACCATGCGCCGGAGCCTGGCCTACGGTGGCGAGATGCTCGACATCGCCCACCGCCGGCGCAAGGCCAAGCCGCGTCCGCTGGTGCTCGTGTGCGATGTGAGCGGTTCGATGGAGCGGTACACGCGGATGCTCCTGCACTTTGTCCATACCGTGGCCGTCGGCGGGCCGCAGGTGGAGGCGTTTCTTTTTGCCACCCGTCTCACCCGCATCACGCGGCACCTGGGGCACCGCGGCGTCGACGATGCCGTGGCGGAGGTCGCGCGCTCGGTGCCCGACTGGGCCGGCGGCACCCGAATCGGCGAGGCGGTCAAAGCGTTCAACTACCAGTGGGCGCGGCGGGTGCTGCGCGGCGGGGCAGTGGTGATGGTGATTTCAGACGGGTGGGATCGCGGCGAACCGGAACTGCTGTCGCGGGAGATGGCGCGGTTGCAACGGAGCTGCCACCGGCTCATCTGGCTGAATCCGCTGCTGGGCTCTCCGAACTACCAGCCACTGACTCGCGGGATGCAGGCCGCCCTGCCGTACATCGACGATTTCCTGCCGGCCCACAACCTGCACAGCCTCCAAGAACTGGCGCGCCACCTGAATCAACTGGGCGCCCGGCGTCCGCCGGCGCGCCGCAAACGTCCAGCAACGGCAGAAGCAGCAGACCAAACCGTTACCGACACGGCCCACGATGGCAACGCGTCGGCCAGCGTCCGGCGGCAACTGAACCCGGCCCTGGCGCCCACTTTCCGGCACCCGCTATGGGGTCACCCCAACGTGCCGGGCGGTGGGTAGCTCAAGTACGGATCGGCCTAATTGCTGCTAGCTAATCGTTGAGCATTCTCCTAATAGTTTCCTCCACCTGAAGCACCGACAGTTGAAGTTGCTCCAGATTGTACACGGCCAGTTTTATCGCCTCCAAGTTGGTATCGCCGATAGCTGCATCCACGGCCTGGATTCTTGAATGAAGTTCACCTAGGAATAACCCTACCTGATGGCATTGAGCTCCAAGAGGTGACTCTAGGTCGAGGTGGAACTCTTCATACAGATTGTTAAGATCGGACTGTTTCTCCTCAATAAGAGGCCCGGCTCGCGCTAACTCCTGTCGGACCCGGGAAGCATCGGCCAACGTCATTGCAGGTTGGACAGTTGTAATGGATGCGAGAGCTTGGCTCAGCGGTTCTTTAATCCCCAGCGCCTCAAATTGCTGGTTGAACTCATCAAGAATTGGGCGGACAACTTCTCCGGGAAGGCCTCCATCCTGTTGAATGCTGAAGAACCGTTCAGGGTCCACCTTGCCAAAAACCTGGAACTCAAACTGAGCAATCTGTTTAGAATACAGCGTAAACTGTCTTTCGACCGTTTGGCCGGGTTCCAAGTATCCCAAGTCCCCATCCCTAGAAGGCCTCCGGTCTCTGGAATCCCTCTGTTCTACCGTGGTTGCCAATCTAACGTCCCTGAAGCATATACTTGGGCGGTCTGCACTAACCGGCGCAACGTTGGAAACTCGAACAGTGACGATGACTCTTCCTTCCAACTCATTTCCTCGACTATCTGTTGGTTTTACAGACTCTACTAAAGATTCTGTTACTAGGTATGATCGTAAAGTACGCCACAACTCTAATGGCGAACCGGCCATTCCAAGCGGATGGTCACTTGGATGACTACTGTCGTCATAATCCTCGGAGTTTCCGACAGCAAGAATAGTATCCGGAATCGGGATTTCCGTCTGATCGCTGTTTCTTTGTCTCACTATCATGTCAATCTCTACTGCCTCCCGACAGCGCAGCGCGACGAGAATACGCTGCATCGCCTGAATTGCTGCGATGACCTTGGGGAGAGGGAGCCCTTCTGATGAGATGTGTGCCCACTCATTTCGCATCGCAGCCAGAAAACGCAATTGCGCCAACACGCTGTCAAGCTCAGTGAATGCGTCCGCAAACACCGCGGCGTGGTTCCGATTGACAATGCGGCCAAAGTGCATGGCATCAAGGAGGTTGGCACAGTCGTGGGCAGGTTGATTCTCCTGAGCAACTTCAAGATTTTCGCGTTGCCTATCTGACAAGGCTGGCAACACGCCTCTCGTGAACCAGTCGTTGCCATAGATGGACTCTAAGCGTTCTCGCAAAGCGCGCCTGGTCCCCTGGATATAGAACCGATGGCATTCGGTGAATAGTGCGTAAGCGTCTGACTCCAAACTATGCCTCCAGTGGTAGACGGTGGTTGCGGTCAGTACTCGAAGCCGGTTTCGGCGGCCCAGGCTTGTACGCCGCGACGGAAGGCCAGCGCGCCCATGGGCGCGATTACGGCCTGCATGGCCTCCAGGATTTCGCGAGGTGTGGCTCCTTCCTGGAGCGCCACCTTCATGTGGGCCTGAATCTGCTCCTGGTCGGCGCGCAACGCCACCTCCACGCAGATTTGCAGCAACTCTTTTGTCTTGCGATCCAGCAGTCGTTGGCCGGTGTAGGTCGCTTCGATAAACTCGCCGTACTTCTGGGTCCACTCCGGGTCGGCAAGGGCGTTGATGCGGTGCATTTCCAGCGTGTAGCCGCGAGTCTGGGCGGCTTCTTCAATCAAGCGTTGGGCATCAGTGTTGTCGGGCATGGGATCACGTCCTTTGGTAGTTTAGGTGTGATTGGATCGGTTAATGCGTGGCTATCTCCCCTCACCCCAACCCTCTCCCGCAGGGGGAGAGGGAGCAAGCCTCCGAGGCTGGAGTCAGGGTGTCGAGTTGAACGCCGGGGTTACTGCAAGTGTTTTACAGGTCGTAGTGGGTTCGGGCGGCGGCCTGCCGCGGGTCATCCTGCTGGAACAGGTCGGGATGTTTGCCGCGGGCCAGCGCCAGATGGTAGGTGAACAGCTGCAGTGGCGTCACGGCGATGATGGGCATCAGATCGGCTGGACAGTCGGGCAGCGGGAAGATGCGGGCGCCGGTGGCGGCTACATCAGCGACTATCGCATCCGAGGACGGTGCGCTCATCAGTGCCCAGACCGGTGTGCCCAATTCCTGAGCGGCCAGCGCCAGGTTCAGGGTGCGGCCACGGTCGTCGCCTGGCGGTGCGATCAGGGTCAACAGGCAGTCGGAATCCAGCGAGCAGAACGGGCCGTGGAGCAGTTGCTCGGTCTGGAACCCTTCGCAGTCGGCCCGGCTGGTTTCCTTGATTTTGAGGGCCACTTCGTAGGCATTGGCACGATTGGCGCCCCAGCCGGCGGAGATGAAACGCCGCCGCGTGTGGTGCTCAACTGCTACGCTCCTGATGTCATCCTCGGCGGCCAGCACTTGCGACATTAGACTTGGCAGAGTGTCCGGGGCACTCCCAACGGATTGCGGCGCCACGGCCCGGTTTAGCATCGCAACGACGGTCAATGCGGTGGTGTAGCTGATGGTAAACGCCGAGGAAATCTCCGGCGACACCGTATGAATCATCCGGTCCGCCACCTGTATACGCGGGCCAGGATTAGTCGAGGTGATGGCGACGGTGTACGCTCCGGTGGACACGGCATAGTCCAGCGCGTCGTAGGACGACCGCTTGGTTCCCCGGTGGCTGAATACGATAACCGCATCGTCGGAAGTAACCCGAGGCGGAGCTGTGCAAAACTCAAAGGAGTTGCACGCAAAAGTCTCCGGCCCGTCCGTCAGCATCCCCTGGCCGGCCAGCGCCGCGTGCCACGACGTGCCGATGCCCACCAGATAGATGCGCCGACGCGTGGCGAGCGTTGCGGCCACCTCTGCGCAAACGTCCCGCTGGCTGTCCAGCACAGAAGCGATGGCGTCGGGCTGAGACACAATGGCGTCGTACATATGGTAGGGATGGGCAGCGCGCGGCGTGGGGGTGGCCGGTGTCGTCATAATAATATTCCCCGTAAGTTAGCGGTTAATCCCTGCTCGTGGGTAGCTGGTACTCGGCTCCTCTCTGATAATAACAGGACATCCTAACTGGTTGAGAATCCACCGCCGAATCTGGCGAGCTGCCGGCCTATGCTATCATCGCAATGTCGAACATTCACGGAGGTGCGCCATGGCTACTATAAACGTGCCAGACTTGGACGAAGCAGTTGTGTACTGGCTCAAAAAACGGGCCGCCGACCACAATCGGTCTTTGGAAAACGAGATTCGCGACATTCTGGCGCGCGTCGCAGCAGATGAACGGGATGCGAAGCAAAAAGCGTTCCTGGAGATTTCCAGAGAACTGAGGAAGTTGACCGCCGGCCGGCCGCAAACACCCTCCGAAATACTAATCCGGGAGGACCGTGACAGCGACCACGGACGTTTGTAATGCGGCTTGTAGTGGATGCTAGCGTAGCCATCAAGTGGCTTGTGGACGAGGAAGACTCTGATACCGCCGGGCATTTGCTAACCCAAGGCCACATCCTTCATGCTCCGCGCCTGATGGCCGCCGAAATCGCTAATGCCTTATGGCGCAAAGCCCGTTCAGGCGAGATAGCGCGGCATGACGCTACCGTGCTGGCAGATTCTCTGACGGATATCCAAGTGCGGTGGGCAGACGATGAGCAAGTTTGTTCCCATGCCGCCCGTATCGCTATTGACTTGGGCCATCCCGCTTATGATTGCGTATATCTGGCTCTGGCCCATCTTATCGACGGCCTGATGGTCACCGCAGACACTCGTTTTGCGAACGCGGTGGCGTCAACTGAACACCGCAGCCGGGTAACTTTGCTGGCGGATTTTACGCCGGAGTAACGGCGCAACCGACCGACCGGCCCGCGCGCCGGTATTCGCGAACACGGGCCGGCTGCTGCCCTGTGTTATCATCCCGCTATTGCCGGCCCATCCCGGCCTAATCACTTTGACCGCTTTACGCCCGATGCAGGAGGCTCAATTATGCCATTCGGAGGCAATGACTGGCTCGCGCTCCAAACCGAAGCGACGCTGGAGCCCGAGATTCCCATTTGTGACCCGCACCATCATTTTTGGGACTTCCGCACCGAGCGAATCCCCTACCAGCGATACCTCCTCCACGAGCTGGCCGACGACATCAACAGTGGCCACAACGTAACTTCCACAGTGTTTGTCGAGGCACGGTCGATGTACCGCAGCACGGGCCCGGAAGAAATGCGCCCGGTGGGCGAGGTTGAATTTGTGCAGGGTTTGGCAGCGGCATCGGCCAATGGACTCTACGGGCCAGGGCGCGCCGCCGCATCCATCGTCGGACACGCCAACTTGCACCTGGGCGATGGCGTCAAGCCGGTGCTGGAGGCGTTGCAGGCGGCCAGTCCCAACCGGTTCCGGGGCATCAGGCACTCGGTTACCTGGGACCCTCATCCCGAGATCGAAAATACCGCCGCCCACAACCAGCCGGGGCAACTGGCCAGCGATAACTTCCGCGCCGGCGCCCGCGTCCTGGCCAGCATGGGCCTCTCCCTGGAAGGCTGGATGTACTTCCCCCAGATGCCGGAACTGGCCGACTTTGCCAGGGCAGTGCCAGACTTGACCATAATTCTGAACCACATCGGCGGGCTGCTGCGGGTGGGGCCTTACGCCAACAACGATGCAGAGGTGCTGGACACCTGGCGCAAGGGCATTGCCGCCGCCGCGTCCGCGCCCAACGTGGTTATCAAGCTGGGCGGCATCGGGATGCCCCGCACCGGGTTCGACTGGCACGAGCGCGCGGCGCCGGCGAGTTCCGAGGAACTGGCCGAGGGCATGGCTCCCTTGATGAGCTACTGCATTGAGCAATTCGGACCGGATCGCTGTATGTTCGAGAGCAACTTCCCGGTGGACAAGGTTTCCTACTCCTACAACGTGATGTACAACGCATTCAAGCGGCTGTCCAAAGGCTACTCCGCAACCGAGCGGTCGGCCATGTTCCACGACACCGCCGTGCGTGTGTACCGCGTGGACGAGAGCTAAGCGGCGCCGGCTGCGTAAAATATGGCAATGGGCGCCGGGCTAACCACAATGGTTGGCCCGGCCAATGAGACAACCCTATTACCACTCTCCGCAAAACAGTACACTAATAAGACTAGGCAAATCGCGCGATGACCACTATCCACGACATTCAGGACCTGTTCCGTCTGCTGGACGCTAACCCGGAGTATCGGGCTGCGCTGCGCCGGTATGTGCTGACCGAGGAGCTGCTTACACTGCCGGCGCGGTTCGAGCGGTTCGTGGAGGAGCAGCTCCAGTTCAACCGGGAGCAGCTCCAGTTCAACCGGGAGCAACGCAGGTTCAACACAGAGCAACGCAGGTTCAATTCCGAAACACGCCGGGACATCGGCGAGATACGTCAGGACATCGGCGAGATACGTCAGGACTTGGGCCAGATTAAAGGCGCTCATGCTCGCAACGAAACCACCCGTCAGAGCCTGGTCATCGCTCGGCGCATGGGGTTCCGCTACACTCGTACCCTGACCGATGCTGACCTGCTGGCAATGGCGGAAGATTCTGACATCTCCGACATAAACCCTCGAGACATCGACAGTTTCATCAGCGCGGACTTGGCAATTGAGGCAACCGACCCGAACGGCCAGATTGTGTACATCACTGTGGAAATTTCCTTTACCGGAAATCGACAGGATACGCGCCGCTCTATTAGAAATGCTGAATTTCTGGCCCGCTTCACCGGCCAGCCGGCTTACCCCGCCATCGCCAGCGTTCGCAACGACCCAGAAATCTCCGACGTTCTAGACAGTGGGCAAGTGTACTGGCACGAAATACGAGACCGGAATTTGGAACCGGAGTAGGACCATAACAAGGAGGCAGGACTATGGCGGCGCCAATCAATGACTGGCTGGCTCAGACCATTGAACCCACGCTGGAACCCGATTTGCCCATCTGCGACCCGCACCATCACTTTTGGGACCGGCGCGCCGACCGGGTTGAACCGCGTTATATGCTGGATGAGCTGATGGCGGATACGGGCAGCGGCCACAACGTGGTGTCCACGGTGTTTGTGGAGGCGAGGTCGATGTACCGCGACGGCGCATCCGACGAGCTGCGTCCCGTTGGCGAAGTGGAATTTGTGCAGGGTATCGCGGCCCAGAGCGCCAGCGGCATCTACGGTGGCACTCGGGCGGCGCACGGCATTGTGGGTCACGCCAACCTGCACCTGGGCAGCGGTGTGCGTCCCGTGCTGGAGGCGTTGCGGGCCGCGTCTCCCAACCGTTTCAGCGGAATCCGCCACGGCGTGAGCTGGGACCCGCACCCGGAGGTAACTAACCCCGGCGCGTATCCCTTCCCCAATCAGTTGGCCAGCGAGGATTACCGGGCTGGCGCCAGAGTGCTGGCCGAGATGAACCTGTCCCTGGACTTGTCATGCTTGCACCCGCAACTGCCGGAAGTGGCCGATTTCGCCCGGGCTGTTCCCGACCTGACCATTGTGCTGAACCACGTGGGCGGGCTGATGCGCACCGGCCCCTACGCCGCCAACCCGGAGGAGACGATGGCCAACTGGCGCAGCGGGATTGCGGCGGCGGCGTCTGCTCCCAACGTGGCGCTCAAGCTGGGCGGCGTCGGAATGCCGAGGACGGGTTTTGACTGGCACGAACGGCCGACTCCGGTTGGCTCGGCAGAAATGGCGGCGGCAATCGACCCGATAATGCGCTACTGCATCGAGCAGTTTGGCCCCAGCCGCTGTATGTTCGAGAGCAACTTCCCGGTGGACAAGGAGTCGTTCTCGTACCATGTGATGTGGAACGCCTTCAAGCGGATGTCGGCTGATTTTTCGGCCAGCGAACGGGCGGATCTGTTCCACGGATGCGCGGCGCGGGCTTACCGCCTGGGGTAGCCCGGTTGCCCGGTTCTCTCCCTCACCCCGGCCCTTTCCCATCGACGCAGAGGGGAGAGATCGTCGTAGCGAGACATCGGAATGGGGTACTCCCTCACCCTGAGGGAGCAGGAATGAGTGTTTGGGGATGAGTGTTTGGGAATGAATTTATCGGAACGTGAGCAGGCGATATTCCCGGCGCGGGCTGGCGATATTGGTCTTATCAGGAGGTTGGGTTTGGCAATGGATCCGCGAAACTTTCCGCCGGATTTTTTCCAGCGGGAGGACGATAGCAATGACGCTGAGTTTTACACGATGCCGCGGCTCGTTGTCCATATTGACGACGGGGCCATCGACGCGGTTGGCAAGCTGTTTCAGCGGTTGATTCCCGAGCAGGCCGAAGTGCTGGACCTGATGAGCAGCTGGCGCACCCACTGGCCTGAATCTCATCCGCGCCGTCGCATTGTCGGGTTGGGTATGAACGCCGTCGAAATGGCCGACAACCCGCAGCTGGCTGAGTGCGTGGTGCAGGACATCAACGCCGACCCGTCATTGCCCTTTGATGACGAGTCATTTGATGCGGTGGTCATCACCGTGTCGGTGCAGTATCTGACGCGACCGCTGGAGGTATTTTCCGAGGTATCGCGCATCCTGAGGCCCGGCGGCGTGTTCGTGGTGTCCTTCTCCAACCGCTGCTTTCCCACCAAAGCGGTGCGGGTTTGGCGCAGCACCAGCGACGAAGACCATATCGAACTGGTGGCATCCTATATGCACCACGCCGGCGGATTCAACGGCGTGCGCGGCGGCTTGTCCAACGCCGACGATTCGCCCCCGTCGGATCCGCTGTTTGCCGTGTTCTCGTACAAGGAAACGTCAACGGAGGCGCGAGAAACTGGCGTGTAGTACACTGGATTTATAATATTTCGTCAGTGAACGCATTTGGAGGGGTTTTGAATTGAGCGGCGTGTTCATGTACTGGGATAACTCCAACATCTTCCACGAAGCGCAACGCATTGCTGAAGAACGCAACGGCGATGTAAACGCCCGCTATCGGGTCCGCATCCACTTTGAGAACCTGCTGCGCCTGGCTCACGCCGACCGGCCGCTGACCAAAGCGATGGCCGCCGGTTCCGTTCCACCGGAATTACGCCAGCTATGGAACCGCCTGGAGAACTTGGGGGTGGAAATCAATTTGTTTGACCGCGGCGAGCGTGACCGCGGTGAGCAGCAGACTCCCGACCAGTGGCTGCAGTTACGGATGCTGGAGGATGCTCTGGATTACAACGGGGATGCGGGCATCGTGGTTCTACTGACTGGCGACGGAGCTGGCTATGTTGAGGGCCGGGGTTTTCACAGTACCCTGGAACGAATGCACCGGCGCGGCTGGCAGGTGGAAGTGTTGTCCTGGGAGCATTCTTGTGGTCGTGGGATGCGCGAATGGGCTAAAGAGAATGGCGTATTTGTAGCGTTGGACGATTACTACGATGCTATCACCTTTATGGAACCTTCCCGCCCGGGCCATGAACTGGCGTTAGCTCGCCCCCCGGCCCCTCTGGAATTGACTCAACGACCTATACGTGAAGCCAGCGCCGAGGAACGGCAATTATGACCACTAAACCACAACTGCTAACAGCCGACGACCTGCTGCGCCTGTACAGTGAAGGCGTGCGGGGTGAACTGGTCCAGGGGGTACTGTACGAAACTATGCCGGCCGGATTGAAACATGGCGAGATTGCAATAGCTCTAGGGGCTGTCCTTTGGATACACGTTCGTCCCCAGCGGCTGGGACGGGTGTTCGGCTCCGACAGTGGTGTGCTGCTGGAAAGGAACCCGGATACGGTGCGTGAACCCGATGTTGCCTACGTTTCCGCCGAACGCCTGCCGCTGGATACCGAAATCAGAGGGTATTGCCCCGTCCTGCCTGACCTGGTGGTTGAGATAGTGTCCCCCAGCGACAAGGAAGAAAACGTCGATAATAAGGCCATTATGTGGCTGTATTACGGCGCGCGCATGGCCCTGGTGATTAACCCGGAAACGCAGACTATTCGGGTGCGCCAGGCCAACGGGCCTACCAGGCTGCTCTCCATTGACGATACGCTGGACGGCGAGGATGTTCTGCCGGGCTTTACCTGCCCCGTGCGGGACATTTTGGAATCCTAATCTCAGGGCGGCTACGGTGTGTTGACAAATACCGTCATTCCTCTGGCGCAACGGCGGTGCCCTCTGTCACGCTTGAAGTTGTTTCCCGTGGTAGAGTTACGGTTTTGCATGGATGTATAGGATAGACCGGATTTTGGCCGACGTAGGGGCAACCCTTGTGGTTGCCCCGCTGGTGTTGCCCCGCTTGTGGTTGCCCTATGCCGGCGGCAATGGCCGGTAGCGATTGACGATGGGCAGCCGGCGGTCTTTGCCGAAGGCCCGCGGTGTAATCTTGACGCCCGGTGGAGCCTGCCGCCGTTTGTACTCGTTGCGGTCGACCGCGTTCATCACCTGCCGCACCCACTCGGGATGGTGGCCCATCTCAACCATATCGGCGTAACTAAAGTCGTCTTCGACGTAGGCTTTGATGATGGGGTCGAGCTGCTCGTAGGGTGGCAGCGTGTCCTGGTCAGTCTGGTCGGGACGCAGTTCGGCACTGGGGGGTTTGGCCAGCGTGGCCAATGGAATGAGCGGCTGGCCGTTGGCGGTGCGGTCGTTGCGCCAGCGGCAAAGGTCGTACACCAGCGTCTTGGGCACGTCCTTGAGCACTGCGAAACCGCCGGCCATATCTCCATAGAGCGTGGCATAGCCCATGGCCATTTCGCTCTTGTTGCCGGTGGTGAGAACGAGCCAGCCGAACTTGTTGGACAAGGACATCAGCACGTTGCCGCGGATGCGGGCCTGCACGTTCTCCTCGGCCACGTTGGGCTCGGCGCCGGTGAACTGTTCGGCCAGCATTTCGGTAAAGGCGAGGTGCGCCGGCTCAATCGGCACACGCCACAATTTGATGCCCAGGCTGTCAGCCAGCTCCTGAGAGTCTGCGATGCTGCCTTCGGATGAATAGCGCGACGGCATCGTAACGCCGACCACGTTGCCGGCGCCCAGGGCGTCGGTCGCCACGGTGGCGGTCAGCGCGGAGTCGATGCCGCCGGAGAGGCCAATCAGCGCGCGCCGGAACCCCGATTTATGCACGTAATCCCTGGTGCCCACCACCAGCGCCTGGTACACCTCCTCGGTTTCGTCCAGGTTGGGATACAACGGGGGATTGACGGCGCTTTGCCGGGTGGAATAGTGGTGGCCGGATATTGGCGTCAGTTGCGCTCGGCCCACCTCACTGAGGATGTTGGGGCTTTCCTTGCGTGGCCGTGGGTCGCGCAGGCGCTGGCGGAACACCGACTCCACGTCCAGGTCGGAAATGATGAGGCGGTCTTCAAATGCTGGCCCACGGGATATGACGGCGCCATCAGGCGCGCACACGATGCTGGCCCCGTCGAACACCAGTTCATCCTGGCCGCCGACGGTGTTCAAATAGGCCACGAAGACGCCGTTGTCGGCGGCGCGGGTGGCAATCATGCGCTCCCGCTGGCGCGCTTTGCCGGCGTGGAACGGAGAGGCATTGATGTTGACAATCACCTCGGCGCCAGCGTCGCGCTGCACGGCGATGGGGCCCACCGGATACCAGATGTCCTCGCAGATGTTGACTCCCACCGGCGTCCCGTTGATAACGTACACCGGGCACACATCGCCCCGACGGAAGTAGCGGTCTTCGTCGAACACGCCGTAGTTGGGCAGGTACATCTTGCGGTACCAGTCCACCATGCGGCAGTCGTTGATGATGGCGGCCGCGTTGGCAATGTCTTTGCCCACCTCCACACAGCCCACCACGGCGGAGATGCCGCGGGTGGCGGCGGCAATGCGCTCGACGGCAGCGGTGTTGTCGGCGAGGAACGATGGCTTGAACAGCAAATCCTCGGGCGGATAGCCCGTTACGGCCAGCTCGGGGAACGCCACCAGGTCAGCGTGTGCGGCCCGCGCCTCGCCAATCAACTCGATGATGCGAGCAGTATTGCCGGGGATGTCGCCCACGGTAGGGTTGAACTGGGCCAGGGCCAACCGAAAATTGCGTTGCATTGGCGCATTATAGCGCAGGCGAGGCTATGGCAGCGTTCCTTTGCCGGCGGTGGGCTTACCGTAATGGCAGTGGGTTGAGCCGGAGCAGACCGGGGATGAGCGCGTTATGCCGTAGCGGGCGATTCACCGTCAGCAACCAAATCGGCATCAGACTCCACACCCGCAGCTTCTACGCCGGCATCCTCCTCTGCAGGTACGTCAGCCGTCTCGGCGCTGGTCGTATCCTCCACGGACGCGTCAGCCGCGCCGGCGTTGGCGGCATCCACCGGAGATGTGTCATCCATATCGGCGCTGGCGGCATCCACCGGAGATGCGCCAGCCGTCCCGGGACCGGCGGTATTCTCCGTGGGCGCGTCATCCATATCGGCGCTGGCGGCATCCACCGGAGATGCGTCATCCATCCCGGCACTGGCGGCATCCTCTGTGGGCGCGTCATCCGTCCCGGCACCGGCGGTATATTCGTGCTGATGCTCTTCGAAAACTTTCTGGCCCCGAGTCTTAACGCTGCCGCGATTCCGGTTCACCAGATCGTCAGGCAGCCGTTTGTCATACAAAATGCTGGTCAGAGAAGGGGGTTGAGGTTCCGCAGCCAAGCCGACGAATTTGACAATATGGACATACACACAGTTCTCCGGCGTATCCGTCTGAGGGTTGCCGTCCGCATAGGCTATTTGCGTACCCGGGAAAGACTTGCTGAATTCCTCACGCTTGAGCTGGTCTTCGATATCTTCCCGAATTTCTTTTACCTCGTAATCTTCCAAAGGCATTGTGACGTAGATTCGCTGCTCGTTATCGTGGGTGCCGAGAGCAAAGGAAGCGGACTTCGCGAAACGATTTTCAGGCTCGGCAATTTCAAAGATGCGGTCTTTGATTTTTTGAGCCAGCTTGCTCATCGCCCTGTTGTGATTTTCAGGGGATTGCTTGCCGTTTCTTTGACGCAATGCCTCGCGGTTAATGATGGGAATTTCTGTGTTCTCCACAACAATCCACCGGCTGCCGGTAATGTTGAACACGGAGGTTACCTCCGCAAGGCTGCCAGCAGCGGCTTCATACTTGAAACAGGCTTCTACGGCGGCCAGGGAAGTAATCAACGACTCGTCAAGCTGATTGAAATCGGCGCCCATACGGTTGTCGGAAAGTAAGACGGCGATATCCTTGCCATCCTTGCGCAGCATTGCGGTGGCTTCGTCCCAGATCTCACGCTCTCTAATGTTTCTGTGCAAACCCCGGTCCTCCGGAAAACAGACGATGGGCAGAATGCTGGCTTCAGGAAAGCGCTTGGTCACAATGTCGTGGAGCACATAGGACAGCATGGCGTGTCCGCCGAACCCAATCCATTCCAATATTACTTGCGGCTCCGTGCCGGCGATGAGGGACTGACGCTCCATTTTCTCGACCATCCTCTCCATGTCGCGCTCAATGGCGCCGTAGTGACTTTCGTACTGGTCCACCCGACGCAGAAAGCCCTCGGAGAACGGCAAGTATTCGGGAACTATTATCTTGTCGGCAATGTCGGCTTTGGCAGCCTCCTCCCGCAGTTGGTTAATATTGACCTGGTTGCAGTCGTACAACAGCATACTCTGGATGCGGGTGGCGCAATTCATGGCGTCCATCCTCTTGTGATACAGCTGGGCCCGCTTCAGGCCGGTGGTACCCACCGACACCGACACAATGGGCGCAGTGCCGGAGCCGGCCACATCCTCCAGGGTGCCCAACCGTACTCCCGGTTCGACAATAGACGACTGCCCGTTGTCGTTGCGCCTATTGCGGTTCCGTGGCCGCGGGGAGAAAGGATTCCACATCATAACCCTCCTGTCTTTTCTGCATTCCGGGGAAGTTATTTGGCCGCCTGAAAGTCACCGCTCGTTGCCTGGGCAACTTTCGCCATCAGCGCATAGTCTGCCAAATCGCCAAAAGCTACGGTGTCAACCGGGATATTCGCCCCTCGAATTGTGGTGATTGTCGTGGCGTCTATGAACCCATGCCCATCGCTCAGCAGCACAATCCGTTTGTTGACATTAGGTTCATCCTTGATGGAATCAAAGGCGGTTTGCAGTGCCAAATTAATGTCTGTGCCGCCGTGTTCCGCCTTAATTGCCCCGATGGCGTATTCCCAGGGGGCGGACGCCGGGTCAGTGAAATTGAACAGCGTCGTGTACGAATCGCCGAAAAGCATGATGGACAGCTGCGCGTTCACCGTCGGCTTCTGCTGCATTTCCTGCAAGGTTTCCTGCACTTTCACAATCTCACCAACCATTGACCCTGAATCGTCAACCACGAAGATAGTGGTAGTGTTATCTCGCAACAGCTCGGGCAGCACGACTTGCAAACGCCGCGGCTGGTTCAATTCCTTCAAACAGGCATCCAGTTCCGCCTCCAGACGGTCGGCGCGCTGGACCAATCCCTTGACGTTATCCTGGCAGTCGACAAGTTCCGCTTTCAGGTCAACGATTTCCTGCTCCAGGGCCGCCTTCTCTTCGTTAAGCCTCCCGATTTCTGCCGCGTGCTGCTTTTTCAGGTTGGCGATTTGTGTAACCAACACCCCGATCTGAACTTCATACTGTGCTTTCTGCTCGGCGATTTCAGCTTTGAGGGCGGCTATTTCGTCATTTTTGCCGTCAATGAAATCCCAGGCCAACCAGCCCAGCACACCGATGATGGCCAAGGCCGCCAGAGCAACTAAAACCCATTGCCAGGGGAAGGGGCGACCTTCGGGTATTCTTACCGTAGTCATTGCTACCTCTGCATAGCGAACAATCCGGAAAAGGATTGCCGCATCGGATCAGGATGGTTATCGCGAAAAGGTGGGGATTCTCCCGCCGGAAAGCCGTAAGAGAATGTTAGTTCTAATATCATATTTTACCCCCTCCCCCCCATATGTCAACCCAGTATCAGTATTTAATTTATTGATAATGCTAACGCGTTCGGCGCAACTGATCGTCAATCACGCCGTCGGCTCTGCCGTGGTGTGGGAGAGGGCATCTGCTGCCGATTAATCTGCGGAGCAGCGGCGGCGGTTACTGCTATAATCGCCGGCGTTCCTGGCCCGTCGGCCTTTCTCCCTCGTTGTTAGTGAACTCTGTGGATACCTTTATGAGACGCCGGTTTGGTATCGGTGGCGCATTGCGCCGGTTTTGCGCCCGGTTTTGCGCCCATTGATGCGTGCGCTGCAGTCTCGGACGGCTCGTAACATTCCCTTCTACTATGGCTGGGTAATCCTGGGGTTGACCGGGATAGCCTCCTACTCCGCGCGGCCATTGATGTCGGTGGCGGTGCTGACGGTTTTCGTGGTGCCGATGGAGGAGTCCTTTGGCTGGTCGCGGACGCAGGTGGCCGGCGCGGTGAGCCTGGGCGGTGTGTTTGCCGTGGTGCTGTCGCCGGTGGTTGGCCCATTGATCGACCGCTACGGTTCCGGGCTGGTGGTCGGGGTGTCATCGGGCATTGCCGGAATCTGCGCCATCGGACTCGGCATGGTCAATCAGGTTTGGCTGTTCTATCTGATCTACGTGCCGGGTCGGGCGGCGTTTGCCAGCCCGCTGGAATTGGGCACATCCACGGCGGTGAGCAACTGGTTTATCCGGCGGCGGCCCTTTGCGCTGGCGATGAACCACGTGTTGCAGGGCTCCGGGCTGGCGATAATGCCGCTGGCCGCCCAGGTTATGATTGGGGTGTGGAGCTGGCCGACGGCGTGGTATGCCCTGGGAATCTGGACGCTGGCCATCGGCGTAGCGCCGGCAATTCTGCTGATGGGACGGCGGCCCGAGGATCTGGCGCTGCTGCCCGACGGTGACCGGCCGGCGCCGAATAGCGGCCCCGCGCCTGGTGGCCGACGTCCCCAAACCAGCGCCGAGGAAATCAATTTCACATTGCGCCAGGCAATGCGTACCCGGGCGTTCTGGCTGATGATGCTGTTTGCCTTCGCCGGCTTTATCGTGCAGGCCGGGGTGTCGCTGCACCAGGTGCCCCATTTCATCGACCAGGGTGTGCCGGGCTCCATAGCAGTATGGACAGCCAGCGCCTTTGCCATCTCACAGGTTCCGGCCAGCCTGCTGTGGTCGGCGCTCTGCCAGCGGTTCCCGATGCGGGTAATGATGCCGGCAGCGGGACTGGTGGTGAGCGGCGGCGCCGTGGTTACGGCCTTCGCCGACAACATTGGGGCTGGCGTAACCGGGGCGTTCATTCTGGGATTTGGCGTGGGCGGGTTGCACATCATCAGCCGGCTGGCCTGGGCCGACTATTTCGGACGGCTGCATCTGGGCGCGATACGGGCCTGGGGTCTGGCGGCGCAGGTAGCCGGGCAAGCGTTGGGGCCGATACTGGCGGGCATCGTAGTGGACCGAGTGGATAGCTACCTGCCGGTGTTTATAGCCTTCGGCATCAACCTGGGAGTTGTTGCGTTGCTGATGTTCACGGCCCCACCGCCCAGCCGCCAACAGGCTGACGGAGGGCAGAGCATAGCCGGGGGAGAGGCGGGATGACGGGAGTGATTACCCAAACAGCCGAGCGAGCCAGGCCAAGAATTTCTGACAGATCTGGCCATTGGTTTCCAAATCACCTTCACGTACAGCTAGACCCATAAGGCTCGGAAACTTCCGAGTTGCCAGCCAGGCGTGGACCTGGGATTTGGTGACCTTATGGTTCTCAAATTTTCGGTCCTGGGACGGTATATCATTAATATAACTTTGCGCTAGCGGCCAGACTAAATCCACTGCCGGTATCATCAGTTTTACGAAGTCTTCAATTTCGCCTTCGGAAACATTGTCAGGCATTACCCAAACTCCAATCCGGGGACTGCCGATCTGCAAGTTTTCCGCGATGATGGTGCCGCCCTCGTCTAGAGACGATGGAATTGGGATTTGGCCGTTGGCAGCGATAATCCGGCCCGTTACCTCGCTCCAACGTTGAAGGGGATTAGAATCAGCATCCACCAAGAATCCGACCGCGGGCAAGTCTTGTTGATTGACGTATCCTGTTATCGAGTTCAGCAGTCCGGTAAGCCCCTTGGCATCGTGGAAAGCGAATGCCGTTTCAAGTTGCGGAGTAGCCTGCCGACATAAATGAAGTACCAAGTGCTGGTCGTTCTGCCCCTCGACTACCAGCAGCCCTGGGGCGGGGTTGTTATTAGCGGGTGTCATCCACTAACGCACTTCGATACGATGCTCGGTGGCAATGGCGAGTTCAGACTCTGTGTATTCAACCGCACGGAGGTTATAAAGGTTCCGTTGGATGCGATATAGCATCCCCTCCACGTCCTCCAGTTCGTTGGCAGCCTGGGTAAATCCGGCCACGCAGTCCCAGCTGTGGGTTGTGGCTATGACCTGCACGTTGTTGCGCTCTGCGGTTTGCAGGATCATTTTCCAGAACTTGGCCTGGATGGAGTGGTGGATTCCGTTTTCCGCTTCATCGATCAGGAGAAAACCGTTGTTGCTGTTGGCGAGGGCCAACGCTATGGCAAAAGAGCGCACGGCGCCGTCCCCGAAGCTCCGCAACGGAACGGGATTAGCTTGGCCTTCGACCTTGACCAAGACCCGCCGCCCAGACCTCGGCCCGTTCCTGACGCCAGAGTCCACCATCGCGACACGCTCAACAGGGACATTAGCCACTATATTCAACGCAGCAATAGCCTGTTCTTCCTGGGCGGTCAGCACCACATCATTTAGATAGCGTTCGACAGTTACATTACTTGGCACATCAGGGCCTAATTTGGTACAGATAAAGTCTGGTGCTAAGAACGTTGCACGGTTAACGCGGCGCGTCACCCGCGGGGGAATTGCAATATCGTGTGGACGAAATATGCGCCTAAAATCCCAAACTGTGGTCTCTAGCCCCCACGTTTCATCGTCCGCGAAAAAATCCGCATTGCCCTGAGCGAATTCAACGCGGTCTTCATCGGAAAGTTGTGCCCAACGTATTCTAATGGAGTTCGGACTATCGGCTGGGCCGATTGAAATGGCTCTGTCAACATAGAGACTGTGGCCGTAAAAGAGGCCACTCCAATCAGCTACCGCCTCCTCTTTTCCGTCCGAACCTTGGTCTTTGAATACTTCGTCACTTTTGTGAAGTATCTCAGCGAGAGTAAAGCGGTCTCCGCCTGTGGCATAGATATGCACGGCTTCGAGCACGGTGGTTTTGCCGACGCCGTTTTTGCCGGTTAGCAGCGTTACGCGGCCCAGGCGGGGGATCGTCAGTTCGTCGATGCCTCGGAAGTTTTTGATGACGAGGCTGGGCAGATGCAGAGTTGGGTCGGGCGTATCGGATGACATCGGGGTGCATCCTTTGCCTAGTCGGCACTGGCGGCCAGCGCCGTTTGGCTTAGCGATTCGCGCAAGTAGCGCCCCGTGTGGCTTTGCTCCACCTCTGCCAGCAGCTCGGGGGTGCCGCAGGCGAGCAGGTTGCCGCCCTGGTCTCCGGCGCCGGGGCCCAGGTCAATCACCCAGTCGGAGTTCTTGATCAGGTCCAGGTTGTGCTCGATGAGCAGAACCGAGTTGCCCTGGTCGACCAGGCGGTGCAGCACACGCAGCAGCGCGGCGCAGTCCTCGAAGGACAGGCCGGTGGTGGGTTCGTCCAGCAGGTAGAAGGTGCGGCCGGTGGCGCGGCGTGACAGTTCAGTGGCCAGCTTGACACGCTGCGCCTCGCCGCCGGACAGCGTAGTGGCCGGCTGGCCGAGGCGGATGTAGCCCAACCCCACATCCCGCAGCGTCTCCAGCCTGGTCCTGATGCGGGAAAAGTTCCAGAAGAAGTCCAGCGCCGTTTCCACGGTCATGGCCAGCACGTCGGCGATGGACTGGTCGCGCAGCAGCACTTCCAGCGCCTCACGGTTGTAGCGGCGGCCCTGGCAAACCTCGCAGGGGACGGTAACGTCGGGCAGGAACTGCATCTCGATCTGGATGTAACCCTCGCCCTGGCAGGACTCGCAGCGCCCGCCCTTGACATTGAACGAGAAACGACCGGGTTTGTAGCCCCGGATGCGCGCCTCGGGCAGCGTGGCGAACAGCTCGCGGATGGGTGTAAACGCTCCAGTGTAGGTCGCCGGGTTGCTGCGCGGGGTGCGGCCGATGGGCGACTGGTCGATGTTGACCACCTTGTCGATGTGCTCGATGCCGCGCACCTCGTCGTGCTCACCGGGGCGGTCGCGGCCCTGGGCGACGGCCTGGGCCAGACGCTTGTAGAGGATGTCGTACACCAGCGTACTCTTGCCGCTGCCGGACACGCCGGTTACGCAGGCCAGCAGGCCCAGGGGGAACTCCACATCGATGCCCTTGAGGTTGTTCTCGCGAGCGCCGGTAACGGCGATGAACAGACCGTTGCCGGGCCGGCGTTGCTCGGGCGTGGGGATGCGCTTGCGTCCACTGAGGTAGGCGCCGGTGAGGGAGGCCTCGTTGGCCATAACGGCGGCCACGTCCCCGGTCGCCACGATGTGGCCGCCGTGCTCGCCGGCGCCGGGGCCAAGGTCAACGATGTAATCGGCGGCGCGCATCATGGCGTCGTCGTGCTCCACCACGATGACCGTGTTGCCCATATCGCGCAGACGGGTTAGGGTGCCAATCAGACGGTGGTCATCGTGAGGGTGCAGGCCGACGGTGGGCTCGTCGCAAACGTACAGCACACCGGTCAGACCGCTGCCGATTTGCGTGGCGAGACGGACGCGTTGGGCCTCGCCGCCCGACAACGTGCGCGCAGTGCGGCTCATGGTTACATAGTCCAGCCCAATGCTCTCCAGGAAGTGGAGTCGGCCCTCAATTTCCTTCAGAATCTGGTCGGCGATGGTCATGTCCCGCGGCGTGAGCGTAGTGGGGCCGGCGGGACGCTGACCGTTCTGGCGGGTGCGGCGAGTTCTGGGCGTCTTTCCGGTTTTGAGTGTGCTCTCCCCGGCGGCGACGAGTGCCTCAGCGGGTTCGTGGCCGTTGGCGCTGTTGTGCCCGTTGACCGAGCCGTTGGCTGATGATGGCTCGGCATCAGGTTTGATGCTGCGAATCCACTGCAAGCCCCGTCCGATGGTGAGGCTGCTAACTTCCATTATGTTCTGCCCGCAAACCAGCACGCCCAGAGCTTCGGGGCGCAGCCGCGCGCCGCTGCAGGAACGGCAAGCTCGCTGGGCCATATACCGCTCAATCTCGCTGCGGGTATGGTCGGATTCGGTTTCCCGGTAGCGGCGTTGCAGGTTGGGGATGACACCCTCGTAGGTGGTGTTCCAGTTGTAAGTACGACCCCGACCGGTGCGGTGGCGCACTTGCACCTGACGCTTGCCGGCGCCGTAGAGGATGACGTTGACCTGCTCTTCGGTCAGTTCGCGCACCGGAACTTCCGGCGAGAAATCAAACTCCCTGGCCACCCCTTCCATCATGCTGGCGTACCAGGCGTTGGCCGCGCCGGAGCGTGCCCAGGGAACCACCGCTCCTTCCAGCAGCGACAGCGAGCGATTCTGAATGACCATGGACGCATCAACTTCCAGCTGGTAGCCCAGGCCGGTGCAGGTGGAGCAGGCGCCGTGGGGGCTGTTGAAGCTGAAGGTGCGCGGTTCAATCTCGGGGAGGCTGACACCACACGCGACGCAGGCGAACTGCTCGCTGAACACCAGGTCGTCTTCCCCCTCACGGGCCACGGTGAGCACACCCTCGCCTTCGCGCAGGGCGGTTTCCACCGACTCGGTGACGCGGTTGGCTTCGGTGTCGCTGCGGATGATGAGACGGTCAACGACAATGTCAATGTAATGCCACTTCTGCTTGTCCAGGGTCAGCGTGTCGGTGTCTTCAACCAGCATCACCGCGTCGTTGACACGCATACGCACGAAACCGCCCCGTCGTGCCGCCTCAAACACCTCTTTGTGCTCGCCCTTCTTGCGCCGAATCTTGGGCGCCAGCAGCGTGATGCGCGAGGATTCCGGCAGGTTCAGGATGGCATCCACAATCTGCTGGACGGTTTGCCGGGCCACCGGATTGCCGCACTTGGGGCAGTGGGGCTTGCCCACCCGCGCGAACAGCAGCCGCAGGTAGTCGTAAATCTCGGTTACCGTACCCACCGTGGAGCGGGGGTTGTGGGACACGCCCTTCTGGTCGATTGAAATAGCCGGCGACAGGCCCTCGATGTAATCGACATCGGGCTTGTCCATACGGCCCAGGAACTGGCGGGCATAGGCGGACAGCGATTCTACGTAGCGCCGTTGCCCCTCCGCATAGATGGTGTCAAAGGCCAGGCTGCTCTTGCCTGAACCCGACACGCCGGTAATCACCACCAGCCGGTCGCGGGGGATGGTCACGTCGACATTTTTGAGGTTGTGCTCGCGGGCACCCTTGATGTAAATGACATCCTGCGGCATAAGGCTATTCTACCGGATTTGGGGGAGGACGGATTTAGGAGAGGGCGGATTTAGGAGAGGGCGGATTACAGCAGAGCGGTAAAACCGGCCTGCTCAAAATGGTGGTCGTTGGTTAAGGCTTCGCGGATGTTGTGGGTTTGCATCAGTTGAAAACTGGCGCAATCCACCAGGCCCCACTCCTGGTCTGGCCGGGCGGAGTAGTAATCTACGGCGGCCCAGAATTGCCCACTGGTCTGCGGCTCTACGTCTATATTGCGGTTGTGCTCAAAACTCCTGATTAGGGACACAGCAGCCCTTCGCTTTTCTGCTCCGTAGCGGCTTATGCTATTCAACAATTCGGAAAGAACCATTTCACTGGTCACTATGCGGCGATGCGCCAGTTCATTAAAAAGCCGCAGCGCTATCCCGTGCAACGCATCCCTTTCAATCAGCAGAGCAATCCAATAGCAAGTATCCGCAAAGACGGGGCGCATTACTAGTCCACCTTGGGCCGGCCGTAGAGATAATGGTGCATATTCTGGGCAAGGTCAGTGGGGACATCATCCCAATCGTCCTGGGGGTATTTTTTGTGAATCTCTTTGATGAGGTGCAACAGCGTAGGCATTTCGGGGTCTTCAGGCGGCATTACCCGATCCGTCTTTTTAGTGTCCATGCTGACGATACGTTGCAGCCGTCCGTCGGCAAAGTCGCCTACGCCAACGATGTTGACCGGGTACCGCCCTTGCTTGTGCTTGCTCTCGATGATGCCCCATTGGTCACCGGTGAAATCGGCTAGAACCTTAGAGCCGTCTTCCAGCAACAGCCTATAAGTGCCGCTATGGTCCAGATTCAGTTCCATGGACTGTACTTTGGCGACAACTTCGACAGGGTAGTGTCCGGTTTTTTCCGGCCTGGTTTTTTCTGGCATACTGGCTCGTCCTCTGGGGTGGCTGGCTATTCCAATTCTACCAGCGGATCGTTGGTGTTTACGGAGTCGAGGGGTTGGACGAATACGGTTTTTACGATGCCGTCGCGGTGGGCCAGGATGCTTTGCTCCATTTTCATCGCTTCCACCACGCACACTTCGTCGCCGGCGGACACTGCGTCGCCGGGGCGCACCAGCACCGACATTACCCGGCCCGGCATCGGTGAACGCAGGATGTCATCATTGACGGCTCCGAAGGAACCGGCCGGGCTGGGCGTAGGCGCTTCGGGTACGTTCAATCCGCCGGCGGGCCGGCCCCGTCGCGGGGGCGCTGGGCCGCTAGCAACTTCAATGTCGATCAGGAAAGATTCGCCGTCAACGGTAACCTCGACCGGCGACTCGGTGAGGTCGCCAACTTCGACGGTGTACCATTGGTCGCCGATGCGTACCCTTATAGTTGTCACGCTGCCATTTTCGCCAGGTTGTTAGATTGCGCTCCCGAGCCTTGAGCGGAACAGTTCCCGCCGTCCCTGGGTCCGCCAACGGGAGCTGGCGGTTTCCCTGGAAGCGTTGGCAGCCTGCTGGTCGGCCTGTGCCGCCAGTACGGACGCTCCGATGGCGGCAGCCAGGGCACGGGGATTCTGCGTCAGGTCAGGATTATACCCGTTTTGGCGCCCGTTGCTCGACACGCCCTTGCCGTTTTCACCGGAGCCATGAGCCCGCTGCCGGCGTTCCAGAATCTGCGCCAGGCTGCCGGTGTTGTAGTTGCCGGACGTAAATTCAGCGCTGGCCAGCACATCCCGCAGCAGCGGTATGTTGGTGGTAACGCCCTCCAGCCGGAAGTCGGCCAGCGCGGAATCCAGCCTGGAGATGGCAGTGGCGCGATCCGGACCCCAGGCCATCACCTTGGCCAACAACGGTTCGTAGTGCAGCGAAACCTCGTACCCGATGCCGAGCGCGGTGTCCACCCGGATGTGGTCGCCGGCGGGGAGGTGAAGGTCTGTGACGACGCCGACGTTGGGCAGGCAGGTGTCCGGGTCTTCCGGATACACCCGCGCTTCGATGGCGTGCCCGTTGCGGTGGATGTCGCGCTGCTGCTGGGCAAAGGGAATGCCGGCCGAGGACTGGAGCTGCAACTCCACGATGTCCAGGCCGGTGAGCAATTCGGTGATGCCGTGCTCCACCTGCAACCGTGGGTTCATTTCGAGAAAGTAGAAGTGTCCGTCGGGAGTAACCAGGAACTCAACGGTGCCGGCATTGGTGTAGCCGATTTCCCGTCCCAGCTGGCGGGACAGGCGCCCAATTTGCCCGCGCACTTCGTCGGACAATTTGCCGGAGGCCGGCGTTTCCTCGATGAGCTTCTGGTTGCGACGCTGTATGGAGCAGTCTCGCTCAAACAGGTGCAAAACGTTGCCGTACTGGTCGGCGATGAGCTGCACCTCGATGTGCGATGCGCCTTGCAGGTAGCGTTCGTAAAAGAGGCTGGCGTCAGCAAAGGCGGCCAGCGCGGTTTTGCGGGTCCTTTCGATGATGGGTTCCAGCTCGGCCATGGTGTGCACCACGTGGATGCCGATACCCCCGCCGCCCGCCGTGGCTTTTACCATCATCGGGAAACCCAGTTCCCAGGCTTTGCTGATTGCCTCCTCGTCTTTCACCGGCTCTTCCGTACCGGGCATCACGGGCAAACCGGACTTGCGGGCGACCCGTCGGGCCGAAAGCTTGTCGGCCATCTGGTTCAGCACCTCCTCGCCGGGGCCGATGAACACGATGCCGTCGGCTTTGCAACGGCGGGCCAGTTCAGAGTTTTCCGATAGGAACCCGTAACCAGGATGGACGGCCTCAGCGCCGGTGTCGCGGCAGGCGGCCAGCACGGAGTCAATATTCAGATAGGATTCAGACGCCGCCGCGCTGCCAATGCACACCGATTCGTCGGCCAAGCGAGTGTGAGCGGCACCGGCGTCGGCCTCGGAATAGACGGCGACGGTGGCAACCCCGATGCGCCGGCAAGTGCGGATGATGCGGGCAGCGATTTCGCCCCGATTGGCAACCAGTATCTTGTTGAACATCTCACGCCTCTATCGGTTAGACCCAACCTGGTAGCGCTGCAGATTATCGCCCAATGTTGAGAGGGTATGTATCACAGCGCTGGGCGAGTCTGTCATTGTCGCAGGAATGCAGCGGATGCACCACCGCAATAAACGATGTTTTAGTCCTTTTGCCGTCGGTGGTTCAACACCTAGCGAGGCGAGTTTCAGGCTAATTTCGTCGCGTCAAGGAATGTTCTGGAGTTAATTTGCCGGTCTAGCCAGTACTCGAGGCTGCCGGACAGGATGCTGTTTACCTCGTTCTGCACGGCGGGCGGCACGTGAATGTCCGGCAGCCGGTCGGCCCGCGGCGTGCGGTGCAGCAGGCGCAGAACCTTGAGGGCCGGCAGCGACAGGGGCCGCACCACGGCGTCGGGGGGAATGCAATTTGGACACAACGTCCCGCCGGCGCGGGTCGCAAACCGGTGCTGATCGGGTTCCAGCTCGCTGCCGCAGTCGATGCAGTTGTACAGCTCGGGCATGAACCCGGATCGGTTGAGCAGGTGCAGGTCAAAGTAGCGCAGGGGCAGTTCCGACGTTGGGTCGGCGCCGATGGCGGACAGGGTTTGCAGGGTCAGGTCGAACAGCTCGGGGTCGGCTGATGCGAGAGCGCTGAAGCCATCCACGAGTTCGGCCACGTACAGCGCGCGCGCGGTGGTGCGGTAATCGGTTTTGACCGAGTTGAAGGCGGTAACCACCTCGGCCTCGCTGACGATGTCCAGCGAACGACCGCGGACGAGCGATACCCGGAGCAGGGTCAGCGGCTCAAAGTGGCCCATTAGTTTGCTGGTGAGACGGCGCGCGCCGCGGGCCACCACCTCCAGCTTGCCGTGCTCCCGCGTGAGCAGCGTCGCAATGACATCCGCTTCGCCCAGCACACGTTTACGCAGGGTGAGGGCCACAGCGCGGTAGGTTCGGGGCAGCGTCATGGTTATTCCAGCGCGCTGCGGCCGGCCAGGGCGCGGGTCAGCGTGGTGTCGTCGGCAAATTCCAGTGTGCCGCCCACCGGCAGCCCGCGAGCCAGCCGGGTGATGTTGAGGCCAGTGTCGGCCAGCCGGCGATGGATGAAGTCGGCGGTGGCGTCGCCCTCCAGGGTTGGGTTGGTAGCGACAATCAATTCCTGGAACGGGTCGCCGGTGTTTTCCAGGCGCGCAAACAGCTGGGGCAGGTGGATGTCCTCGGGGCCAACGCCGTTCAGCGGCGACAGGACTCCGTGCAAGACGTGGTACAGGCCCCGGTAGGCGCGAGTCCGTTCCAGCGCCACCAGGTCTCGCGACTCTTCAACGACGCAAATCTGCTCGCGGTTGCGATGCGGGTTGGCGCAAATGTCGCAGGGGGAGGCATCGGTCAGATTGCGGCACTCATCGCAAAAGAGGATCAGGTCTTTGACCGTGATGATGGCATCGGCCAGCGCCCGCGCGTCCTCAGTCGGAATCTGCGCGATGTAGTAGGCAATCCGCTGTGCGCTCTTTGGGCCGATGCCCGGCAACTGATGCAGCGCCTCAATGAGCTGGCTGAGGGAGCGGGTGGTGCCCGGACTGGGGTTGCTGAGCATGATGATACCACACCGGGAGGGCTGGAGCAGGCGAGGTTTTTGTTGCAGGGAGCGACACGGGGCGTACCGAGTGAAACGAGATGCCCCGTCCGGCAAGCAGGGCAAGGAACAAATCTAAGGCTCTGGTAGGCCAACTACCCTTATATAAAGCAACATATCTTCCAAGCGGGGCAGGATGGCGGCGGACAGTTCCGGGAATATGTGCCGCATATTCTGGTCTTCCAGGAAATCTGCCAAGCCCATCTTCGCTATCGAATAATGACGCAGGCTCAGCGGCTCCAGTACCTCATCCTGCAACTCTTCGGTGAAGGGCGACAGTTCCAAGTGGTCTCGCAGTAGGGTCAGACAGTGATATTCCAAATAGGCGACGATAGCGCGGTGGTAATCCCGAAACTCAGCATCCCAGCGCGCAGACTGTGAACCGTACCGCCTAATCCGCCTCTCGGCCACGTATATCCTCTTCCACCGCCGGTAGAGCGGCCATCCAGCTTGGCTTGCGCTGCAACAATTCCAAGTGCTTGGCGCCGGGGTTCTCCCGGTAAAAGCCCTCGGCGGACTCCTCTTTGCCTTCCGGTACGTAAGGACGAACATACTCCGGCGTGTGACGGAACCTGAACTCCCGAGCCATTATGATACACTCCCAATAGCATTTATAGAAACATAGCATATTATCACTATCATATCAACGCCCTGAGCAGATGGATCAGGGCAATCGTATCATAAGTCATTTATTCGCCATTCCGACGAAAGCCGGAGTACAAAGCTCATAAATTGGAGGATCGGAAAAACGTTAACGATTGTATTCACTGGATTCCGGCTTTTGCCAGAGTGGCCGGAGCCTATCTATTCTCCTTCGGCTAGTTATCCAAATAAGAATCTGCAAGAACGCTCTACGGAGTTTAAAATCACTAACCTGTCCCGATAATTACGCACATTCACACCTGCATGAGGAGCGATAAAGTCAGACTGCTGCTATCCCTGCTTTTGCAACTGCTGGCTTACTGGAACAGAACAACAGGCACTTTTCCATTCCATCGCCAGTTCCTCTCTTCGTCAGAATCAAGATTCGCCGGATTTTCGGATTCTTGGGATGTACGCATCCTGCCGATCCTTAAAATCCCGGAAATCCCGATTCTGACAATTAGATGCGGATTTAAGACAGTCCGGGGATATTCAGCCCGCCGGTTACGGCGTTCATCTTCTCGGCGGCCAGCTGCTGGGTGCGTGCCGACGCGTCGTTGACGGCAGCGGCCACCAGGTCTTGCAGCAGGTCGAGGTCTTCCTGGTCGAGATTCGGGGCAGCCTCCGGTTCGATGACCACCTCCGACACTTCCTGGCGGCCGTTCATGGTCACGCGAACCACGCCACCGCCAGCGGAGCCTTCCACGGTAAGTTCTTCCAGTTCCTGCTGCACCTGGGCCAGCCGGTTTTGCAATTGCTGGGCTTGCCGCATCATTTTTCGATTCATCATAATTAGTTGGGCGTCTCCTGTTGGTCTTCGACGATACGCGCACCCAGGCCGATGGCGGTGCGGACGAGATGGCTTTCCTGCACGGAACTGCGGGCCGGCCGTGCTCCGTCGTTGCTGCCGTTGGCCAATGTTACCTCAAATGGATGACGAGTACCGAATGACTGCTCAATAGCCGTCTCGATGGTATCACGAACCCTGGGGTCGGACAGTTCTTCCTGCATACGATCCAGGTTGGCGGCGTTCCGGAAGGGCAGCACGAGCGAGTTGCCATCGTCGGACATTTTCACCTGGTCAGACCGGCAATCCCGCAGCAGCGCACCCAGGCTGTACTTATTGCCCTTGGTGCGGCTCAACTCGCGGACGGCCTGCTCCCACCGGGCCTGCAGGCTGTTCGGAGCCGCGGCCGGAGCGCCGGGAGTCGACTGCTGAGGGGCCGGCGGACGGCCAGGAGCCGGTTGCTCCGGCGGTTGCGATGGCGGGCGTTGTTGTGCCGGCGGACGTTGTTGGGATGGCGCTGTTGGCGCCGGGCGTTCCGGTGGCGGGCGCTGTTGGGACGGACGTTGCTGCGCCGGCGCACGCCGGGCCGGGTCCGCCGGTGTCGACCGCGGGGCCGCCACTGGTGCAACTGGTTCGGCGGCGGGTTCCTCACGTCCGATCTCGGCGGCGGCGACCTCCAGCGGCAGCGAGGCGGGAGCATCGTAGCGCAGATTGGCCTCGGCCCAGATGCGAACGGTGCGCAAGATGCGGGACTGGTCGGTTTGCTGCACCGTTGCCCGGAGCGCGGCCAGCACGTCGTCCGGCAGATCCAGCGTGTCGGCGGCGTTCCAGGAAACCAGCAGCGCCGCGCGCAGCAGTTCCAGCGTCTGACGCTGCATCTGGCGCGGGTCGGCGCCTTCCCAGACCGCCTCATTGATGGCGGACAGCGCGCCGGGAGTGTCGCCGGCCAGCAGTTTTTGCGCCAGCGCCAAGTAGGCTTCGCCACGGCCCAGCCCCAGCAATTCTTCAACTGCGCCGACCTTGATGACGTCGGTGGACGAGACTACCAGTTGTTCCAGCAGGTTCTCGGCGTCGCGCAGGGAACCGCCGGCGTTGCGGGCCACCAGGCGGAGGGCGTCCGGCTCGATGGCCACCGCTTCGCGGTCGGTGATATGGGCCAGCCGGTCGAAAATGACCTGTCCGGGCAGACGCCGAAAGTCGTAACGCTGGCAGCGGGAGATTATGGTGGGCAGGATGTTGTGGGCTTCGGTGGTGCAGAGGATGAAGATGACGTGCGGCGGCGGCTCTTCCAGCGTTTTCAAAAAAGCGTTGGAAGCCTGCGCGGTGAGCATATGCGCTTCGTCGATGATGTAGACCTTGCGCTTGCTTTCGGCGGGCAGGAAGTGGACCCGGTCGCGAATATCGCGGATTTCATCAATGCCCCGGTTGCTGGCCGCGTCCAGTTCGATGATGTCCAGGTTGCGGCCCTCGTTGATGGAGCTGCAAGGGTTGCACTCGTTGCAAGGGTCGCCCTGCTGGGGGTTGGCGCAGTTGACGGCCTTGGCCAGCACGCGGGCGGTGGTGGTTTTGCCGGTGCCCCTCGGCCCGCAGAAAAGGTAGCTATGGCTGACCCTGCCCTGCATGATGGCCTGGCACAGGGTGTTGGTAACGTGTTCCTGACCGGCCAGGTCGCTGAACCGGCTGGGCCGCCATTTGCGGTAGTACACCTGAGAGGAGGTCGTCATAACTGCAACCACTAACCGAGGCCGGAATGGAAGCCCGCCGCTACCGGGCGCGGGTTAAATATAACGCCAACAGCCTCGCCGACGCCATAGCGGGGCCGACACCCGGCGATCAGATTGTTGCAAAATGCACCAAGCTCAGGGTTATTGAGAGGAGATGGCTAGAAAGGCAGGTCGTCCACGTCTTGTATAGTGTGCCCCCCGAATCCGACGGCGCTGTGCTCCGTTGGGCCGTCTTGGGCAGAAGCGGGGTACGAATAGTCGGAGGTGCCGTTACTGCCGGCCAGCATTATCTCAAACCCATATCGATCTCCAAAGGTATCCTCAATCGCTTGGGCAATGGCATCGCCAATCCCGGGATTGGCTAACTCTTCCAGCATCCGTTCCAGGTTGGCGGTATTGCTAAAAGGCAACACCAGCGTGCCCCCATCAGCAGACATTCGAACGTTATCGCGACGACAATCCCGCAATAACGCTGGGATGTTATATTTCTGTCCCTTGGTCATTCCCAAATGCCGCAACACCTCTTGCCAGCGTTCCCACAATACTTCCGGTTGCATCGTGGGCTTGGCAAGTTTGCTGGAGGGTTCGGCGCGGATGGAACTTGGTTTTACCGTTCGGGACGCAGTTGTGGACTCTGCCGCCTTGCGGATAGCCTCATCAGCCGCTGATCGTCTAACCTCGGCCTCCCGGACTGTTTCGGCTGCCGCCGCTTCACGCTCTTCTGCTTTGCGGATAGCCTGACCAGCGACAGCTTCGCGGGCATCAGCCTTGCGCACCGTTTCGGCAGCCGCCGATTCACGTTCTTCTGCTCGGCGAATTGCTTCATCAGCGGACAGTTGCTTCTCCGTTGCCTGACGCATGATTTCTACGGTATTCGCGTCGTTGGCAATCGAGCCGGTGGCGGGCTGGTTGGCGATGCGGTCTTTGATTGCGACCACGGCGTGTTTCGCATCGGCGGCACCGATGCGCCCTAATATGTCAGCTATGTCATACAAGCGCGCGGCAACGTACTCATGTTCCAGCCCCTCTGGGGGAGGATGCGAGGCCTCATTCCGGGCGCCGCCGATCACACCAATGGTATCAACCGTGCGCTCCCAGGATGCGTTGTTGAATTGTTCTCTGAACACCTCCGCCCAATTGCTTCGTACCAAACGGGCAAATATATTGACGTCGATGGCCGCCTCAAGATTCTCGCTACTTTGAACCAGGGCATCGTCGAATTGGCGCGCCATTCCTTCCGACAGCGACTGCCGTATCATTGCCGGGACATCGCCGTTTGACGAAATCAAGAGGTTTTGGATGATGAACGGACGCATCGCGTCGCGGTAGTAGTTCACCGCTTCGTATAGTGCAGAGAGAAGTGCTGTGGTGTCAGGTCCTTTTGCCATCATCAAGGTACACCCTCGCAATCGTTTCCGCGGTGTCCACGGGTTTGGCGTTGGCGGCGCCGGTTTGTGGTGTCGGTTGGAGTACCCTTATACCAGAATTTTCGTCAGCCCGGTATGTTGAGCGCACGACGGGCGTTGTCCAGCAGGACTTTGGGAATCACCTGCTCGCGCATATCCAGGCCCTGGAAATCGTGCAGCCAGCGGTCGGGTTGGATGAACGGGTAATCGGATCCGAACATTACCTTATCCTGCAGGCGGGTGTTGGTTTCGCGGATCAGTGTCTCCGGTATGAAGCGCGGCATCCAGCCGGACAGGTCGAGATACACGTTGGATTTGTGCAGGGCCACGGCGATTTGCTCGTCAATCCAGGGCCAGGCTGGGTGGGCCATGATGACGGTCAGGTTGGGGAAGTCGGCGGCAACGTCGTCGAAGCCGGGGATGGGCTGGCTGTATTTCAACTTCAGTCCGCTGCCGCCGGGTGTGCCAGAGCCGGCGCCGGCAAATCCGGAGTGGAACAGCACTGGAATGCCCAGGCCGTTTGCCACCTCGTACAGTGGATAGAAACGGGTGTCGTTGGGGAAAAACGCCTGATGTATGGGGTGCAATTTCAGCCCCTTGAGCCCCAATTCTCTGACGGCGCGTTCCAGTTCGTAGCAGGCGGCTTTGCCCATCCAGGGATCGACGGTGGCAAACCCCATAAACTGTTCGGGATGCGCCTGCACGATGCTGGCAACCCAGTCGTTGCTGTCGGGTTTTTCTCCGGTATTGGTGGTGGTGTCTACGGAGAAGATTACGCCGAACAGGTCAAGCTCCCGGAACTTGGCGGCCATATCCGCCGGATCGCTCGGTGGGGGTGGTGCGCGGAAGTAACGCAACAGCTCGGCTTCAATCTCAATCTCCGGCAGCCCCGGCTCCCGGGGCACGTGAACGTGCATATCAATGGCTTGCATAAGCGGATTCTCCGTAGTGGTGGGCTCCTGTGTGTACCTACTTTGTCATTGCGAGCGCAGCGTGGCAATCCCGTCGCCGTAGCAATGGTCGCCATAGCAATGATGGTTCGTTGACGTGTGCTCAACCTCAACGAGATTGCCACGTCCTTCGACAAGCTCGGTATGAGCGGGCACTCCTCTCAATGACAGATTTAAAGTGGGTACGCGTGAGAAGTGGCGGGCCTTTCCAAAGTCGTTGCCATTGGGGACATTATTTTACCGAGATGAACAGGATAAACGGGATAGGCCGGATTCTTCTGATCAAGGCGCCTGGATTCCGGCGCAACCCGGAATGACGGACTAACTTTGGAAAGGCCCTGGTGAGAAGTGGTAACTGTTCAGAGTTGCGGGGATCTGCCGACTATTCGGCCTATTGTGGAGGGGCAGCCAAGCACGAATTTCCAAAGCAAACCGTTGCCGTCCCCTCAACCCTGAACAGTTACGAGAAGTGGCGGGCAATTGCCCGGTTACTGGGACAATGATACGATAAGCTGAAATCCCCCGCCCGTACAACGCCACCAACCGGAAAGAAGAAATTACAGGAACCTGTCCGGTGAACCCCGTAACTACAATCGAACTCATGCAGGTAGTCGGCATTACGGCCGGCGCAATGGCTGGCTTTATGGGTGTGTTCGCCGGCATTTTCATCTGGGCCGCCAACGTGCGCGATAAAGGGATTGGACGACGGATGCAGGCAGTTGAACTTCGTGTTCAAGCAGTGGAGCAACTGGTTGAGCGTCGCTACCAGGAAACCGTAGAGCTGGTTGAGCGCCGACACCAGGAAACAATGAGCGAGGTCAATCGCCTGCGGCAGGAAATTACGAGCGAAGTTAACCGCCTGCGTCAGGATATGACGCGGTTAAACGAGGAAGGCGAGCGCCGGCGCCGGGAGTTGCTCAGGGCGATTGCCCCACTCTAGCGGCACACTCACGCCGCCGACGGTCAACCAATAGTGCCATTGCCTGAAGTAGAGCCATCCGGCGCGACTGTGCCGCCGGCGCCAGCGGACAACTAACCACTAATCCCGCCCGGCTACTTGGCCGGCAGCGTAGCGGCAAACTCCGCTCCCTGCGTCACCCACTCGACCACGCCGGCGTCCGACGCTACACCCTCCGGCGCGACCAGCACCCAGCCTTTCATCGGCCGGCCGGTCAGGTCCATGAGGCCGGCGTGCGGTTGGGCCAGAGCATCCTCGTAGGCATCAACGCCGACCCGCACCATCAGACCCTGGTCAGTTACACAGCAGCACATATTGCCGCCAATCATAAAGGCGAGACCGCCGAACATTTTGCGTTCCGCAACGGCGGCGCGGGTTTGCAGTTCTGCCCTGATGCGCGTGGCCAGCGTCTCGTCGTATGCCATTGGTCAAGTCCTTTACGGCTGCCGACCCATATAGGCCATCATCTGGTCCTGCTGGCTGGCCCCGTCCGGTAGGGCAATCTCCGGCCCGATAAATCCGGCCCCACGTCCCATATCGGCGAACCCGGACTTGAGCATCGGAAAAGCGAAGTCCACTAACTCCGGTGCGAGAGTGGTGTCCTGGCCGGTGGCTTTGGCCAAATCCCAACCGTGGATGAACTGATCCAGCCACGTGCCTACCAGGAATTGGCCCATCGGCATCTCTCAGAAGGGTGTTGCCGCAATCTATTCCAGCGCACCGGGTTGGCTGGCAAGTTCCAGCACCCGGTCAACTTCGTCTCGATAGGCTTGAGACAAATTTGAGGCGTCGTGCTCGCCAATTTGGGAACTGTCGGCGGCGGCCAATTGGAGGTTGGGTGGGTTGCCGACGAAGGTGCCGGCAGCGAATTCGAGTCCGCCGATCAGGTGATTGATCAGGCCGTGCACATCCCACTCGGCACAGGGCGTTGGGTCGGAAAGCTGCGATTGCTGAATGCCGGCAACCACCTCTTTGACGTGATTAGTGGCCTTGCCCAGCAGGTCCGTCGGGTTTGGCATAGTTGCTTCTGAAGTCATTTATGCTCCCCACTGTAGTAAATTGCGAATGGCATTGTATCGACTTGGGGGCAATATCCGTCACTGGCAACTGTCACCAAAAGTCAGAACACCTGGGGGCAGGGACGCGTGAACACGTTCCACTCGCCGGACTCGGCGTCGTAGCGGGAGTTGACGAAGACGCGCCAGTTGGCTTCGTCCATCTCCGGATAGTCGCTGCGGTAGTAGAAACCGGGCCAGCGGGTTTCCTTCCGGTGCAGCATATGGCGCAAATGAGCCTCGCCCACCCAGGCCCGGTGGATGAGCTCGTGGCAGCGCAGCAGCTCGTGCCGATTGCGGGCGGCCAGTTTTTGCAGGTCTTCCCGGAACATTCCCATCAGCTCCAGCCCGCGCAGCATGGTGGCCTCGTTGGTGGTGAAACCGGCGGAAACTCCGGCCACGTACTCGTCCATCAGCTTTTGCAGGCGGAACAGACCCTGACGGGGCGACAGGTAGTTGGGGTTCACGTCGGGGTTGGTGGATGCGTACTGGTTCTCCTCGAACGTGACCATCGGCGCCCATACCTGTTGCTTGAGTTGCTCGATCTGCCGGTCATCGACGTTGGGGGCGTCGCGGTGATCCAGGGCGTAGGAAACGGCTGACTTGCCGGCCAGACGCCCTTCGGTGAAGGAACCCGACGAAAACTTGTGCGGACACGCGCCCACGCCGTCGCCGGCGGCGAAAAGTCCGCTGACCGTGGTCATCTTGCTGTAACCCCAGTGGTACTCGTCGGGAGCCACGTCGGCCGGGCCGCTGACCCAGGCGCCGGCCTCGCCGCTGTGGCTGCCCATGATGTAGGGTTCAGCCAGCACGACTTCGGAGGGCCGTTCCTCCGGCGCGATGTTATGGGCGGCCCAGAGGATGGCCTGGGATATGGTCATATCCAGGAAGTCTTCCCAGGCTTCGGCGATGATTTCCCGTTTGCGCTCGGGGTCTCCCGCCGCCAGCGCTGCGATGGCCTCGGGCGTTTTTAGCATGATGGGGCCGTTGCCGGCCTGAATCTCGGTCCAGAGCAGGTGGTTGCGCAGCGGCGTGGGAGTGGGGAAGGCCGAACCATAGGGGTCGTACTTCTTGAGTTCCGGCAGTCGGTTGATGAAATAATTCTCGCCGTAGGCGTTGGTGAGGTCGGCGCGGAACAGTTGCGACCACGCTCCAACCGGGCCGTAGGAATCCTTGAAGCGGCTGGGCACGAAGCGGTGTTCCATCTGGGTCATTTCGCCGCCGATGGGAATGATGAGGCCGTAAACCGAGCCGGTATCGAAGATGGAATACCAGGTGCGGCCCATGCCCTCGCCCACGCTGCGAGGACGGAAGAGGGCCGTGGCCCCGCCGGCGGCGCAGACCACCGTGTTGGCCTTGAATACGTAGATGACATCTTCGCGCACGCCGAATCCGACCGCGCCAGCAATGCGGTTGGAGTCTTCGGCATCGGTGAACAGGTGGGAGATGAAAACCCGCTCGTAATGGTTATCCGGCCCAAGTGCCTTCTTGGTGGCCTCGGACACGATTGGCTTGTAAGCCTCACCGTGGATCATCACCTGCCAACGGCCTTCGCGGACGTACTGTTCGTTATCGTCGTACCAGAAGGGCAGGCCCCATTCTTCAAACATATGCACGCTGCTGTCCACATGGCGGGCAATGTCGTACACCAGGTCTTCGCGGGAGACACCCATCATGTCGTTGCGGACATACTCCACATAGTCTTCGGGCTGGTTCCAGCCCCAGCGCCCGCCCATGTACATATTGATGGCAGACAACCCCTCGCCAACGGCGCCGCTGCGGTCGGTGGCCGCCTTGTCCACCATAAGGATGCGCAGGTCATCGCCGCCCCAATAGCGGGCTTCGATAGCAGCGCCGCAGCCGGACATTCCGCCGCCGACGATTAGCACATCACATTCAACGATACGGGTAGTGGGTTCAGGCATGGTGGGGTGTTGCTCCTGGCTGGATGGGATGGGTGAGGGGTTGGGCCAGTGGTGCGCGAGGTCTGGCCGGGAGTGGACTTAGCTCAGGCTTTCCAGCGTCTGGATGAACTCGGCGATGAGTTCCTGTCCGGCGCGGATAAATTCCGCTTCAGGTGGACTGCCGTAAAAACGTTGGTGATACGCTGACGCAGTCATATACTGGATTAGCAAATCGCGTGGGGCATTTTCCTCGTTAACCAGCCGGTAAACGGCCTGTTCCAACAACGTGTGGGCGTGGTGTTGCCAGCCTCGTCGTTCTGCCACGGCTTTGATAGCGTGGGCCGCGGCGCCCCAGACCTTGTTGCTGGCTTCCTCGAGTTCGCCACGGGTCAACTCGTCGTCAACGAGGCTGAGGAAATGCCGGCTACGTTCCCGGTGATAATCAACCGTGGCGCTGACCATTGTTTACTCCGTAGTTTCCGGCAGCATCAAATACTTTGGTTCAGCCCAGACTTTCCAGCGTCTGGATGAATTCCGCGATGACTTCCTTGCCGGCGCGAATGCCGGCGGTGGGCGGCGCGCCACCATAAAACCGCTGGTGGTAAGCGGAAGCCATCATGTACTGGCCGAACAGATGCGGCGGTGCGCCCTCTTCCTGGATAAGCCTCAGCACCGCCTCTTCCAACAGCGCGTGGGCGTGGTGTTGCCAACCGCGTCGTTCGGCCACGGCCTTGATGGCGTGGGCCGCTGCGCCCCAGACTTTGTTGCTGGCTTCCTCTAGTTCGACACGGGTCAACTCGTCGTCAACGAGGCTGAGGAAATGCCGGCTACGTTCCCGGTGATAATCAACTGTGGCACTGACCATGGTCTACTCCGCAGTTTCCGGCAGCATCAAATACTTTGGTTCGCCGAAGAGGGCCTGGGAACGCAGCGCGTCGCGGTCGGCCGGCTGAATGCCAGCGTAGGGGTCGATGCTGCCCCATTCGGTGGAACGGGAGGCGAAGCGGAAGTGCTCGGTGCGGCCGTCGCGGAAGGTAACGTCCCACACGATGTCCTGGCCTTCGTAGTGCGGCTGAACCTCGGCGCCCAGGGGCACGAAGTCAGCGTAGCCGCGGACGTGAACGGCATTCTCGGGGCACAACTTCACGCAGGCGAAGCACTCGGAGCACATCTCCGGCTCCTGGTTGGTGCCCTTGTTCAGAATTTCATCCAGAACCATCAGGTCGTTGGGGCAAATGTATACGCACTGTGGCCCGCCGTGGATTCCAGCGCAGGCGTTGCAGGCGGCCGGGTCAACGTAAGTCGGCAATGGTTTTTCCTCCGATCAAATATGCAGGCGATCAAATATGCAGGACGCGCCGGGCACCGGCTCGGAAACGGTAAAAAACTCGCGTGTATTGTACCACTATAATAGTTGTTGCGGTTGGTGGTGAATACGCACCGTTGCCGTAATGAACCTGAGCGGTCCGAGCCGGCTCGTTTCGTTGCCGCCCGGTTTGGCGCCGTGATACCATGCAAGAGTTATGGAGCAGCATCTCATCCGCAACTTTTGCATCATTGCCCACATTGACCACGGTAAGTCGACCCTGGCCGACCGTATGCTGGAGATTACCGGCACGGTGCGGCCCCAGGAGATGAAGGCCCAGTTTCTGGACCAGATGGACCTGGAGCGCGAGCGGGGCATCACCATCAAGGGCAAGGCGGTGATGATGAACCACCGCGCCCACGATGGCATTGATTATCAGCTCAACCTGATTGACACCCCTGGCCACGTGGATTTTTCCTACGAGGTGTCCCGCGCGCTGGCCGCCTGCGAGGGCGCTCTGCTGGTGGTGGATGCCACCCAGGGCGTGGAGGCGCAAACCATCGCCAACACGCTACTGGCCTTGCAGTACGACATGGAGATGATTCCGGTCATCAACAAGGTTGACCTGCCGTCCGCTGAGCCGGAGCGCGTCGCTGCCGAGCTGGAGCAGATTTTCGGGTTCCGCCGCGAAGAGATGGTGTACGTGTCGGCGAAATCGGGCATTGGCGTACGTGAACTGCTCGACGGCGTCGTTGACCGCGTGCCGGCGCCGAGCGGCGTGGCCGACGACCCGTTCCGCGCCCTCGTGTTCGATTCCACCTACGATTCCTATAAAGGCATCATCGCCTACGTGCGGGTGGCGGACGGCAGTATGTCGAGCCACGACCGCCTGCAGGTCATGTCGTCCGGCCGGTCGGTTGAGGTTATCGAGGTTGGTGTCTTTTCCCCCGAACCGACGCCAACCGATACGCTGGTGGCCGGCCAGGTGGGTTACGTGGCCACCGGTTTCAAGGACGTGAAGGAGTGCGCCGTTGGCGACACGCTGACCAACCAGTTCAACCCCGCCGTGGAGCCGATGCCGGGCTACGTCGAGCTGAAATCAATGGTGTTTGCCGGACTGTACCCCTCGGACGGCGAGGACTATACCCGTCTGCGCGCTGCCCTGGACAAGCTGAAGCTGAACGATGCCTCGCTGACCCTGGAGCCGGAGAACAGCGGCGCCCTGGGGTTTGGCTTCCGGTGCGGCTTTTTGGGTCTGATGCACCTGGAAATTGTGCAGGAGCGCCTGGAACGGGAGTACGACCTCGACCTGATTATCACTGCGCCGAGCGTGGCCTACGAGGTGCTGCTCACCAATGGCAACGTGCTGCTGGTGGATAATCCGTCGGCCCTGCCGTCGCCAACCACCATTTCCGAAATTCGCGAACCCATCCTGGGATTGACCATCGTTACGCCCAACCAGTTTGTCGGCGCGGTGATGGAGCTGATGCACGCCCGCCGTTCTGAATTCCGTCGCATGGAATACATCCAGGGGCTGGGCGACACCGAGCAGGCGCGGGTGGTGATGGAATACACCATGCCGCTGGGCGAGATGCTGGCCGATTTCTACAACCAGCTGAAATCGCGTACGCAGGGCTACGCCTCGCTGGACTACACGTTTGAAGGCTACCGGGCCGCCCCGCTGGTGCGGGTGGACATTCTGGTGAACCAGACTGCCGTCGAGGCCCTCAGCATCATCAGCCACCGCGACAATGCGGTGGCCCATGGGCGCTCTCTGGTAGAAAAACTACGCTCCGCCATTCCGCGGCAGATGTTCGAGGTGCCCATCCAGGCGTCCATCGGCACGCGCATCGTGGCCCGCGAAACGGTGCGGGCAATGCGCAAGGACGTGCTGGCCAAGTGCTACGGCGGCGACATCACCCGCAAGCGCAAGCTGCTGGAAAAGCAGAAGGAAGGCAAGAAGCGCATGAAGCGCGTGGGCCGGGTGGAAGTACCCCAGGAAGCCTTTTTGAGTTTGTTGAAGATAGGGGAAGAGGGGTAGCCGATTCAGACCTGGATGGACCGGATATACAGGATTGGGCGGTAGCATGAAAATATCCTGTGCATCATGTATATCCATGTTTATTAAAACGGAACCGCCGCGGGGCAGCAACCCGGCGGCGGTCGTTTTGGCTCGGTTACCCGGTTGGTGAGGTGTCGGGGTTAGCTCACCAGGTTGGGCGTAACCTCGGCGGGGATGCCGCTGTCCTGCATTTCGCGGGCGCGAGTTGCCACCTTCGGCATCACCGCGGCGACCAGGTCTTCGTCCAGGTCGGCGGCCACGCCGGGGTAGCCGGCGCGTTCCAGCATTGCCTTGAGCTTGCCGCTCCTGAACTGGTCGAGGCACCAGTCCAGCGGGTCGGGAACCAGGGTCTTGTCCCAGAAGATGCGGTGGTTCTTGTTGCGCGGGCCGTAGTGATAGTGCGGGTCGTCGCGGAAGCAGTCGAAGGCCAGCAGCTCGGTCTCCTCGGTGAACACGCGGCCCGTGTTGCCCGCCAGTTCGCTGAGGACGTGGATGGCCAGCCCGCCGTCGCCGGAACCCTGGCGTCGCATCTCCAGACCGAAGCGGATGTTGCCAGCTTCGATAATGTCGGTGCCGCGGTTGTGCTTGACGGTGTTGCGCTCGGCGGCGAACTTGGCCCGCGCCGTGCTTTCCACCTCTGCCAGCGCCTGGTTGACGGCGGCCATGTCCACGCCAGCGGCGGCGGCGGCAAAGCCGGCAGTCGTCAGCATGGCGGCCAGGCTGTTCCTAATCGTCCTGACCGACCACCCGATGGGGTTTCCGTCGACGGTGTGATCCATGCGGTACTGTGCGTTCGTGCCGTCGGGAGCATAGACGTAACTGCGCTCGATGTCGAAGCAGTTGAAGCGCAGGGCGGTTTCGTCGCCCACCTGGACCAGAATCACGACACCCTGGTCGGAATGGTCCTGGATGTTGCCGTCCCAGAGTTCATGCTGGACAACGAAAGTAACGTTGCCCGCCTCTACGCTTTGTCGTCCTCGCTGTGTCACCATAATCGTTCTCCTCCATTCCAGCGTTAGTATTGGGCAAAATATAACCACGCGATTGCGGGGTGTCAATCCGGCGACGTTCCATCATTGCGAGGAGCATCCGTTCATCCCGAGCTTGTCGAGGGACGTGGCAATCTCGGTAGTATAGTGGCGCCGGTGAAAGTAAGCCGGTGCCACGGAGCACGGTTGTCACGCTTCGCTCGCAATGACGGTTACGCTCCCACCGTTTATCTGAACCGGAAGTCATAGACTCGCGCCTTGTAGAACGGAAAGTATTCCTCAGTGCCGATGAAGTTGCCGCCTTCAACGCAGGTCGGCAGGGTGTAGCCGTCAAAATCCTGGAATTCGGAAAGATAACCGCCGAAGGGCTGTAGCTGATAGATTTTCTCAGAGTTGGCGTCGCTCCAACGCGGAATCACTACCTTGGTAGGACGCCCATCGGCCGCCACGGTGATATCTACCGTTTGCTGCTGGCAGTTGCTGGCGACGGTCGCTCGGGCAGTATTGGCGTCAACGGCCTCCCAAGATACGCCATTGTTGGGCAGCAACGCCGCTGGCGCCCAAAATACCGCCTCGGCGACGACACGGCCAAAGGCAGAGCGGGCATGGTCCGGTGTTCCACCGGCTCTCACGATGGGCACTGTTTTCATTAGCCAGAAGCGCACCCATGATGTCCCGTTAGCGCAACCGTCAGAACCGGAAACCTTCGTCACGCCGCGCCCGGCATTGAGCTTCCAGACCAGGCCGTATGGAGGAGCCAGGATTTGCTCGGCCCGCATCGTCCGGTATTTTGGATTGTCCCTGGTACCAAGGCCAATTTCGCCGCGCATTCGGACCTCGGCTACGGTGTGAAGTGGAGCGCCCGGCTTGACGGTAAAGGTGAAATAGCGTCGGGCGGGTTCCGGAAGCATCGCTACCATTGAGGCATCGAAAACGGAGGCATCGAAAACGGAAACCGGGGCATCGGTCTTTCCGGACAACTCTACCCACATCTGTCTGGCCCGCCGATCGTCCATACGGCGCCAGATTTGTAGACCGAGGAAGGCGTACAGCAGCGCCAGAAAAATGATGCCCAGTCCAATCATTTCACATTCCCAACGCTTCTCTAATCTCCCGCAGTTGGCCCAGGTGTTCTCCCCAGTGGCGCTCCAGCCCGTCGATGATGGACTGGGCGGTGCGAATCTCGTCGATGCCGCGGTGCGGCAGGTGGGCGAAGGTGGTGCGCTCGGTGAAGTCGGCGTCGCTGGCGCTGGCGATGGCGTCCTCGGCGGTTTGCAGGATGGACAGGGGGCCGGCCAGCGCTTCATCCGGGTCGGCGGCCAGGCGTTCCGGCGTTATGTTGCTGAGGTCGGGCAAAATGGTAATTTCCGCGCTGGTGCCGTCCAGCACGCCGGCGATGATGCTGCCAATGCCACCCTCGGGCGTGTCCACCAGGTGGTACAGCACCTCGCGGGCGCACCAGCCGTCGCCGTCCTTCCAGTCCAGGCAGTAGTCCATGCCGTCCAGCAGGCCGGCCAGCTCAGCGCGGATGCGGCGGACGGTGGTCAGGTTGTCGTCGCGGGTTGCCATAGTTCCTCCGGGTTCGGGAATTCACATTGATAGACAGGATACACAGGATTGTTGCCCGTCCGTTAGCGAGGCGTCTGCCCCCTCGCCCCTTGCGGGAGAGGGTTGGGGTGAGGGGGAACTTGTGCATCCCAATGGATTTCACCCTCACCCTAGCCCTCTCCCATCAAGGGAGAGGGGACTTGTCGGTGATTTTAGCCAGCCGGCCAGCAGCCAGATTCCGCTGATGATGAGCCAGAGCAGGAAGGCAATGCCGGAGCTACGATGCACCACGGTGGCGGCGTCGATCCAGATGAAGAGCATGGCTGCGCCGATAATCAGGCCGGCAACGGCGGCGATTTTGAGCCAGCCGCCGATACGCCACAGAGCGGGTCCGAGGGCAATCAGGCCGACGCCGGCCAGGGTGAACCCCAGCGTGCCGGTGAACCAGCGGGCGTTGGCCCAGGGTCGCAACGATTCTTCCCAACCTGCGCGAATCAGAACTGTCACCGGGCCCACATCGGGCACCGCCACCGCCAGTACGACGGCGCACAGTCCCGATATCGCCGTGGTCAACCCGGATGCGGCCAACGCGATGGCTGCGATACAAACTGCCGCCGGATGGTGGTCGTGGAGAGACCGCCACAGGAACCACGCCGCGCCCAGCAGCGCCAGTCCGGAAACCAATCGCGCCACACCGCCAATCAGGTACGGAGCGTTGTTAATCGCGATGGCCCACAGGGACTCCGACAGCGTGGGCTGGTCGGCGTCGGCCAGCAGGCGGGCCGGCACCGAGATGGCCGTGGCCAGTGCGGTCAGCAGCAGCAGTCCGGCGGCGCGGGTTTCAATCGTAAAGTGATCAAGCATAGTGCAGTCAAGCCGGGGTGGTCAGGGGTAGCAGGCAGGTGATGATGCTATGGATGATAGTGCTACGGCATCGGAGAAATCGGCGGCGTTTGTTTTTGACTATTACCGGCATCCGTTGTACCCAGCTAGCGGTTGCCCCTCAGAAACTGAAAACTTTCTTGAGACAATCGACCGGCGCTTGGATGCAATCGAATTGCCATACCAGCAGAGTCGTTACAAACAACGCGCCGTAGAAGGGCCAAATTGCCTTTGACCACAGGCTTACAATGAGTTGCTCATTAACCCGGCTGCTGGGGCTTACCGCGTATAGGTCACATAAAGGTACCGTGCCAGTAATATGGAGTTTACAGACAAAAGCGTTGTACGAATGGCGGAAATCTCGTTCTAGCGCCAAGTAGTTGGCATCGAGGAACAGGAATAGGAACGTCGGTATAAACGCCAGCCAAGCATAGCTGAGCGTTCCATTTACGCCTACTGCCACCAGAATCCCGGTCACCAGCACGACACATTGTATCTTGCAAGATGAGCTGTTGCTACCCATCCGCCGTATGATGTCCTGCAGTATGGACAAATGCGCTGTTACAGCCTGGGAATCCGGGCCGTATTGCGATTGCTTTTTCATTTCGTTTCGGGTGCTTATTGCGAATCTGTATCGCTTCTTTGACCCAGTTCTCGATACTGTGAACTATTATGTTGTACACATATTGGTCATCACTATATGCTGGATCGTAGGATTTCACGACACTGGATAAGGGTAGGCCGTCAGTTGCGAATCTAACGGTATCGAATGGATTTTCTCCCCTAATTGATTGCTTGCCAAATTGGTCTTTGAGGTTGTGTATGTAGATTCCAAGCAACCCCTTGCCATCGTTCCAGGATTTTTCTATCTCATGGTGTATCCACTCGCGGTTGGCGGTTTCCTTTCCAATCAAAACGACCGTGCATGATGTTGTGCTCATTTGGCTGTCAACCCATTGCGCTATGGCAGCAGCATCACCCACTTTTATGCTCTCCCAATCATTACAGATTAAGGGTAGCTCGCCAGAATCGCGAATCTGCGCAATGCGACAAGCATCGCCTGCATAGTGAAAGCTGAAAAAAACCCGCCGTTCTGCCGCTAACAAGGTAGCCTCCCGTTCAACCGCTGGCTCATTCCTGATACTAGCGTAGCACGTCATTAAACTGCCGGCGCTGCCACGGCTTGCGGTGCGCGCGGGTTGCCGGGAATCATCAGCGAGGCCAGCAAGCCCACGAAGTAGATGGCGGCCGATATGAAGAATCCATACTGCCAGCCGAGCCACTCCAGCGGGCCGAAGATAATGAGAGCGGCCACCGCGCCAAACAGCACGTTGTTGCCCCACATCAGGCCCAGGAAGCTGGACTCCAGCCCGTAGCGCGCGGCGGCATCCGCAGCGGCGGCGGACGTGAGGTTGATGACGGTGAAATGCTGCAGGCCGTACAGCGCGATACAGATGGTGAGCCAGATGGAATAACCCTGACCGGTCAGGGGAATGGCCAGCGTCAGCGCCGTGGTGAATGCCATCAGGAACACGATGAGCGGCTTGCGACCCACCCGATCCGACAACGCCCCGATCAGCGGGCCGGTTACGATGGCCGGGCCGACCACCAGCGCCAGGTGTACCGCCGCCACGAACGCGTTGACCCCCAACGCCTGCGTCATATACAGGGGCACCAGGAACAGCAGCGAACCGTCGGCCATGCCCCGCACCGCCGACACCGCGAAGATGGCCCACATTCCAGTGCCCTGAAACGCTACCCGGGTGCCCTGCACCTGCGCCCGGACTCGTTGCGCCAGGTTCAGGTTGAGGGGCGGCGCGTTGCCGGCGTGGCGCAGCAGTCCATAGATGATAAAGGCGGCCAACAGCATCACGGGCGCGCTGCACCCCAGGATCCAGCGCCAGCCGATGGGTTCCCAACCCAGTTTCCGGCCAACGACAATGCCGTCAGCGGCCTCCCACTGCAACGCTCCGAGCAGCAATATACCGGCGGCCATTGGGCCCAAAACATCCCCCACCCCGCCGGTGGCGCGGTGCATGGAGATGAACAATCCCCGCCGGGTCGGGAACCGCTGGGCCAGCAATCCGAGTGCGGGCGGGTGCCACAGCGCCGCCCCCGATGATGCCAGCGCCAGCGCCATCAGTATCAGCGCATACGACGGCGACCAGGCCATCAGCAGCAGCCCTACGCCGCTCAGAAAGGCGCTGCCGGACAGCACCCAGGCCACCCGGTGATGGAACAGATCGGACAGGAACCCGCCGGATACGCTGGTGATGCCGGCGAAGGCCGAACGCACGGCGACGATTGCCCCGACCTGTAGAGTGGTCAATTCCAGGTCAAGGGCGATTTGCGTGGTGAGCAGCGGGATGGTGTTGGAAAACAGATGCTCGAAACCGTGGGCAGTGATGACGGTGGTGGCCATCACACCGCTTTTGGTGCGACGGCCTGCCACACCCGGCGTTTCCGCACCCGGCGTTGCGGCAGCCGGTTCCGATGCCATACTCAAAGGTTGAACGACCGACCGTTACGCGGGGACTGCCACGGCTTCGGGGGCGCGGGCGATACCGTCCACATCTGAGTCGGGCAGGACGGGGACTGCCACGGCTTCGGGAGCCCGGGGCTTGCCGGGAATCAGCAGCGACACCAGGAATCCGACGAAGTAGATGCCGGCGGCGATGAAGAACCCATACTGCCAGTCGAGCCACTCCACCGGGCCGAATATCATAAAGGCCGCGATTGCGCCGAAGAGGGTATTGTTGCCCCACATCAGACCCAGGAAGCTGGATTCCAGCCGGCGGCCGGCGGCGATGTCCGCGGCGGCAGCCTGGGTGAGGTTGTTGACCGAGAAATTGAGCATTCCGTAGATGGCAACGAACACAGTAATCCAGATGGTGTAACCGCTGCCGCTCACCAGAATGATCGCCAGCGTGAGCACGGTGGTGACTGCCATGATGAAGACGATCAGCGGACGGCGGCCGATGCGGTCGGACAGCAAGCCGATCAGCGGGCCGAACAAGATACCCGGCAACACCATCAGCATGACGTGGACCGCCGCCTGAAACTCGTCGACGTCCAGCTCTCTAATCAGGTACAGCGGCACCAGAAACACCAGAGAGCGGTCGGCCATGCCCCGAACTGCCGACACGGTGAAGATGGCCCACATTCCGGTGCCGCGAAAGGCTTCTTTCATGCCGGCCCAGTTGGCGCGGAGCCGCACCATCACGTCCACGTTGACGGGACGCTCGCTGCCGGCGTTGCGCAGCAGGAAGAAAATCGCAACAGTGGCGATGAACATGACCGGAGTGCTGAATCCCAGGATGTAACGCCAGTCGATGGTACCCCACGGCAGTTCCCAGGAAATCTGGACTGCTCCTGCTCCTGTACCACCGCTCCAGGTGAGCGCGCCGGCGATCAGCGCGCCGGCGGCCAGCGGGCCAATCACGTCTCCAATGCTGCCCGTTGACCGGTGCATGGAGATGAACAAACCGCGCCGCTCGGGAAAGCGGCGGGCCAGCAGACCCAGCGCCGGCGGGTGCCACAACGCGCTGCCCATCGAACCCAGCGCCAGGGCGCACAAGATGAGCGCATACGACGGCGCGATGGACATGAGCAAATAGCCCAATCCGATCATGAAGGTACTGATGGATAACACCCAAGCCACCCGGTGGTGGAAAAGGTCAACCAAAAATCCGCCGGCAGTGCTGGTGACACCGCCAAAAATGGAACGGATGGCAACCACGGCGCCGACGCTCAACGCTCCCAGCTCGAACTCCGTAATGATCGCCAGGATGATGATAGGTATGCTGTGAGCGTACAGGTGCTCGAAGGCATGGGCGCCGACCAGCGTGGTAGCCATCACCGAGCCCTTGGTGCGGGGTGGCGCGTCCGGGACGCCGGAAGGTGATTGACTGGCGCCTACTGCCTGTGCCATCGGATACTCTCCTCAAATTCGCAGTGGTGGAAGCGCGGCCATCCATCTTTGACAGCACGGCAAACTCTGACAGAACGGCAAGTTTACCGGTGCGGCGCATTATACACGACGGCGGCAACGGGTTTTTATGTCTCACGCGCACCCGCTTTACCCTGCCATTGCGAGCACAACGTGGCAACCTCGCCTTTAACCTCACGCGTACCTACTTTGTCATTGCGAGCGCAGCGTGGCAATCTCGTCGTCGTAGCAATGGTCGCCGTAGCAATGATGGTTCGCCGACGTGTGTTCAACCTCAACGAGATTGCCACGTCGCTGCGCTCCTCGCAATGACAAACTACGCAAGGGTCTGTAGAGGGAGAGCGGGGTTTCGCTGGCCGTTGGGTTACGGCTGGTCGTGCGCTCCGGCAAGGGTTGGTTGGCGCGCCATCAGAGCGAACCAGATGGCGGCGGCGGCGGCGGTGGCGGCTCCGCTGCGGAAAACCGCAGCATAAGCGAGCAGGAATGCTTCGCCGGCGTTGATCCCCTGAACGGCAGTGTAATGGTCGTTGAGGGCGGCAAAAATGGCGCCGACTACGGCGACGCAAAGGACGGTGCCGGAGGCCTGGGCGAGGGACATTGCTCCGGAGGCGGTGCCGTAACGCTCGGGCGGGACGCTGCCCAGCATGAGCGCGTAGGCCGCCGACTGGAACCATCCGACGCCCAGGCCGACCACGGCGATGGTCGCCGCCGGGTGCCAGATTGCCGACTCGGCGTCGAGGAAGGACATCGACAGCAAGCCGGTGGCGACGCTGGCCAGCCCCAACGCTCCTACGGGTCGGACTCCCCAGCGGTCGCACAGCCAGCCACCGACCGGCGACGACACGATGTTGCTGCCGGATAGGGCTGCCAGCATCAACCCCAGTGTGACGGGGCCGCGGCCCAGCGAGTCGGTGATGTAGAAGGGGAAGATGAACCAGATGACGAACTGGGCGAAGTGTCCCAGGAACATGGCGACGGTGGCGGTCCGGAAGCCCCGCAGCCTGACCAGCGCCCCCGGCAGCACCGGCGATTCAACCCGGTTTTCCACCCAGACCAGCCCAGCTAGCACGATTGGCGTCAAAACCAACAGCGTGATGACGACGGGCGATGTCCACCCGATGGCCTGGCCGAGTCGCAAACCGATAATGAAGCAGAGCAGCAGCGCCAGCACCAATGCCGCGCCCCAGATGTCAAACTTGCGGCTGGCGGGTTCCGCGGATAACCGGCCCGGCACCGCCAGCAATCCGGTGGCTAACGCCAGCGCCGCCAGGGGGATGCGCCCGGCGTACACCGCCTGCCATCCGTAGATTTGCACCAGCGGCCCGGCAGCCAGGGTCGAGGCGACCATGCCGAAGGCCAGGCTGGCCGAGGTGAATCCCATCGACAGACCGCGCCGGCGCTCGGGGAAGATGGCGGCGGCGATGGCCGGCGCCGTGCTGTACAGGCATCCGGTGCCGATGGCTTGCAGCACACGAAAGCCCACCATTATCTCCAGCGTTGGGGAGAGGGTGAGGCACAGCATGGCGACGATATAGGTTACGGTGCCAAACAGGTAAACCATCCGCAGTCCGAAGCGGTCGGCGAAGGCTCCCGAACCCAGGGCGAGGCCGGCGCGGGTGGCGATGAACACGACGATGACCCACTGCACGGAGGCCAGGTCGGTGCTGAACGCATCGCGGATGGCGGGCAGGGCGACGTTGACGGAAAAGTCCAGCGAGGCCAGCGCCATGCCCAGGGCGGCAGCACTCCCTATAATGATGGTGCGCCAGCGGGGGCGGCAACTTTGCTCCCTCTCCCCTTGCGGGAGAGGGCTGGGGAGAGGGCTGGGGAGAGGGCTGGATACGACGGACATGGGGCCGCATTGTACGGCATATCCCGTCGCGAGTCGGCGGCGCGGTAATCCGCGCACTGTGCTACCATCGTCTTCACTAACCGGAGGTTTGCCATGACTACGAAACCACGGCCCGCATATCGGTTGTATGATGATGAGGGTAATTATTACCCCGACTCGGATGGTGAGCCGTTGCCCGACGGATTTGAGCAGGAGATGCCATACCTGGAAATCAGGTGGGCAGTTCAGAATTATTTCCGCGCCCGCTCTGATGTGGTAACGAGCGGCAACACGTTCATCTATTACGAAAGGGGTAATCCGCGCCGTTCGATTTCGCCCGACTGCTATGTAGCATTCGGGGTGAGTAGGGAGGCGGTCGCACGGCACAACTCATACTGGGTATGGGACGTGGGCAAGCCGCCGGACTTTGCGCTGGAAGTCGCATCGCGCAGCACCGGCCGGCGGGATACCGGGTACAAACGGACGCTGTACGCCCAGATCGGCATTGGTGAATACTGGCGCTACGATCCTACCCCGGACAGCAAGCACTACGGGGAGAAGCTGGTGGGGGAGCGGCTGGTGAACGGCGAATACCAGCGGTTCCAGATGGAAACCACGGCGGATGGACGACCCTGGGGCCACAGCCCGACGCTGGGGCTGGATTTGTGCTGGGCCGAGGGCGTGCTGCACTTTTACGATCCGGCGGCCGGCCAGTACCTGCCCACGAGCCAGGAGCAGGTCGATGCTTTGCGAGCGGCGGAGAATGCCCGCCAGATAGCCGAGAATGCCCGCCAAGTCGCCGAGAATGCCCGCCAGGTCGCCGAGAATGCCCGCCAGCAGGAAGCCGCTGCCCGCCAGGCCGCCGAAGCCGAAGCGGCGGAACTTCGGGAGCAACTGCGCCGGCTACGTGGATGGTAGAGAATAGCCCAGCGCATCCTTTACGCTGGGATGCTTGGGTGCGGCGATTAGTACATCGTGCTGCTACGCCTCCGTCGCAAGGGAGGATTCGCTATGACTACACAAAAGATTTTTGCCGTCATTTTGCCGTCATGTTGATGGCAGCAGTATTGATTATCATTTCGGGAGCGGCGGCCTGCACTGCGCCGGAGCCAACGGCGGTTCCGGCTACATCCAAACCAACTGACACTCCATCACCTGCGGCGGCGGCGAGGGTTGCGCCGTCAACGCCGACGCCCACGGCTACCGCAACACCGGAGCCGACGCTAACCAGCACGCCGGTTCCGCCGACGTACACCCCGGCTCCTACATTTACGCCCAAACCCCGACCAACCGCTACGCTGCGGCCCACTCCTACCAGTACGCCCAGACCTGCTGATACTCCCACACCTCGACCCACAGCGACCAGGAAACCGACACCCGTTCCCACGCCTTACTTTCATAAAATTCCCACTGCGATGCTGATTTATGAGAGTGAGGAAAATCCCTTCTGGATTATGTACCCCGGCGGTTGCCACGCCTTGCAAAACGACGGAGACTGGCTGACAAATGACCAACGATGCACCCTGGATACTCTGATACAGGTATGGGTTAGGGAGTGGCCGGCTTCTACGGTGCAAACGGCCCAATTCGTTGACAGCGTCGCCGAAGACTGGAAGCAAGACTCTAATATAACATCAGTAAGACGCGACAGCATTACCACGCATCAGGGAGTAACTGTTCACGTTTGAGGGGACGGCAACGGTTTGCTTTGGAAATTCGTGCTTGGCTGCCCCTCCACAATAGGCCGAATAGTCGGCAGATCCCCGCAACTCTGAACAGTTACCTCAGGGACGGACGGCTGAACTGATCAGGTACGATTTTCATTACAGTGGCGGCGAGTCAGGAACTCGGGCTGTAGCGTTTTACGTACATGATGACGGTTCACTGTTCCGCATCGAGATGGACTACGCGACCAATCTCAAATCGGACAATGCGCCTATCGTCGATTTCGCGCTAAAGAGTTTCACTGTGCTGGAATAACCAGGCCGTAACGGAATGTCAGCGCCGGGCCGGCGGTGGGCGGGATGTGCAAGCATCTGCGGTATCAAACCCTGATATTTTGCTGCGGGGAGGTTCTTAACCATGACTCAGAATACCGCCGCTTTGTCGCCGTTCCAGGCCGCTATGGCTCGGTATTCGGATTAGGAGATAGCAACAGCCCTTGCCGAATACACTGAAACGGACGGTATGCCTTTGGGGATCAGGGTGTCTCCCCAGGCTGCCCGGTAGCGGGTGGCATAAAGTCGTCCACCGCCAGGGTTACATCGGGGAAGGCTTGCGGGCTGACGCTGTCGCCGGCCCGGTAAGTGCGGACAGCCGTGTACGCGGAGCCGGACGGGTCGGCGTAGGCCGTCACCTGCCGCGTCCGCAGGTTGGCAACCCACACCTCCGGGATGCCGGCGGCAGCGTACCGCGCCAGCTTCGCGCCCTGGTCATACGCCAGCGAACTGTCGGCGAATTCGATAACCAGGTACACCTCGGCCGGCGTTGTCCGTCCCGTCACGCCGGAGCCGGGGGGATTCCACTGCACCAGGGCTACGTCGGGCTGGGGAGCGCTGCGGTCGTTCAGGTAGATGGGGCCACCCACCCGTACCGTCGCCCGCCCGATCAGCGGTGGAACGAGCAGCGTAGTCATCCAGTCGGTGCCACCCACGTGGCGGAGGCCAATCGGCGGCATAATGATTATCACTCCGTCCATCAGCTCAACGCGGTCGTCCTCGTGGAGGATGCCGGCCACTTCCATCGCCAGGTACTCTTCCACAGTGAAACGGCGGATGCCAGCCAGCACGTCGGCCGGTTCGCCCGCGGCGATGATGCCGGCCTGCGCCATGGCCGCGCACTCTTCAGGGCTGAACGGTCGCGCCGGCGGCATCGTGGTCGTCGTCGTAGTTGTGGTCATCAGCGATACCTCCGAAGTTTTCATGCCTAGCGCAAGGAGTGACAGTATGCGGATTTTACCATGCTGGCATTGCCCGAACTCCTCTTTGCCGGCAGCATCCATAGCAATACTTTGAGGAAGCGGAGCAGCGAGCCGGGCAGTCCGCCGGCCACCGGATGTGCTAATATCTGCGGGTAACTGCTTGATATTTTCCCGCCCCGGAGGTTCTTTATTATGACTCAGAATACCGGCGCTTTTGAGGCCCTGTTGCAGGAAGACCGTACCTATCCGCCGTCGGCCGATTTCGTGGCCCAGGCCAACATCAGCGACCCCGGCGTGTACGAAGCAGCGCGGCGCGACCCCCAGGCGTTCTGGGCGGGGTGGGCGGGTGAGCTGGACTGGTTCAAACCCTGGGATACCGTGCTGGACTGGTCGGATGCGCCCTTTGCCAAGTGGTTTGTGGGCGGCCAGCTAAATGCGTCCTATAACTGCATCGACCGGCACCTGAACGGGCCGCGCAAAAACAAGGCCGCCATCATCTGGGAGGGCGAACCCGGCGACTGGCAGGTGTACACCTACCGCGACCTTTACCGGGAAGTCTGCAAGTTCGCCAATGGACTGAAGAGTCTGGGCGTGGAGAAGGGCGACCGGGTAACCATCTACCTGCCGATGGTGCCGGAACTGGCCATCGCCATGCTGGCCTGCGCCCGCATCGGCGCGCCGCACAGCATCGTGTTCGGCGGATTCAGCGCGGAATCGCTGCGGGACCGTATCGAGGACTCGCAATCAAAAGTGATGATTACCGCCGACGGCGGCTGGCGACGGGGCAACATCATTCCGCTCAAGACCAACGCCGATGCGTCAGTAGCGGGCGAAACTCCGGTGGAGCACGTCGTCGTGGTGCGCCGCACCGCTCATGCCGACGATCAGATGCAGGCCGGCCGCGACATCTGGTGGCACGACCTGGTGGCCGACCAGCCGCTGACCTGCGAGCCGGAGCCGATGGACAGCGAAGATATGCTCTTCATGCTGTACACCAGCGGCACCACGGGCAAGCCCAAGGGCATCGTCCACACCACCGGCGGCTATATGACCGGCACCTATGCCACCACCAACTGGATTTTCGACCTGAAAGAAGATGACGTGTACTGGTGTACCGCCGACATCGGCTGGGTTACGGGGCATAGCTATATCATTTACGGGCCGCTGGCCAACGGCGCAACGACGGTGATGTACGAGGGCTCGCCCGACTATCCCGACCGGGACCGGTTCTGGGCCATCGTGGAGAAGTACGGTTGCACCATCTGCTACACGGCGCCCACAGCCATCCGCACGTTCATGCGCTGGGGCGAGGAGTATCCGGAACGCCACGATATGTCGTCGCTGCGACTGCTGGGATCGGTGGGGGAACCCATCAACCCGGAGGCATGGGTTTGGTACTGGCAGCACATCGGCGGCGGTCGGTGTCCGGTGGTGGACACTTGGTGGCAAACGGAAACCGGCTCGGTGCTCATATCGCCCCTGCCCGGTATCACCACACTGAAACCCGGCTCGGCGACGCAGCCCTTCCCCGGCATTGACGCTGCCATCCTGGACGAGCAGGGCAACGAGGTTGGCCCCGGCGGGGGCGGCTATCTGGTCATCCGGCAGCCGTGGCCGAGTATGTTGCGGGGCATCTACGGCGACCCGGAGCGGTTCGTGCAGCAGTACTGGTCGAACTACGAGGGCATCTACTTCACCAGCGACGGCGCCAAGCTGGACGAAGAATCCTATTTCTGGCTGCTGGGCCGGGTAGACGACGTGATTAACGTGTCGGCGCACCGCATCAGCACCATGGAAGTGGAGTCGGCGTTGGTGGACAATCTGAAGGTCGCCGAAGCCGCCTGCATCGGGCGCAGCCACGAGGTGAAGGGTCAGGCCATTGTTGCGTTCGTCACGCTGAAAGACCAGGTGGCTGCCTCGGACGACGTGATTGCCGAGCTGAAGCAGCACGTGGCCGGTAAGATTGGCTCTATGGCGCGGCCGGATGACATTTACTTCGCCGCCGAGCTGCCCAAGACGCGCAGCGGCAAAATCATGCGCCGATTGCTGCGCGACGTGGCCGAAGGGCGCGCCCTGGGCGACACCACCACCCTGGCCGACCCGGCAGTGGTGGAGATGCTGAAAGAGCAATATGGGGATGAGGAATAGGGGGCGATATGCTGCTCTCCACACCCGGTATACCCGCGAGGTTTGCCATGACTACCAAACCACCGCCGAAAGTTAGGTCACCCGAAATCACCCTGTACGATGACGACGGCGTTTTTTACCCCGAAACGGACGGTATGCCTTTGCCTGACGGATTTGAACAGGAGCCACTATTCGCGCAGGTCGTCCCCGTGCTGCGGGCCTACCTGAAGCAGCGCTACAGCGTCATCGTCAGCGGGGACACCTTCCTCTACTACGAGCAGGGCAACCCGGCGGGGGTGGTCGCACCGGACTGCTACGTATCTTTCGGAGTAACCGACGACCTGATTCCGCCGCTGAATTCCTATCTAACCTGGCGGGTGGGCAAGGTGCCCGATTTTGTGCTGGAGATCGCGTCCAGGAGCACGGCCAGACGGGATAACGTCGCAAAGAGAGAATTGTATGCCCGACTCGGCGTCGGCGAATACTGGCGTTATGATTGGACGCCGGACAGTCGTTATTGCGGCGAGCCGCTGATCGGCGAGCGACTGGTGGACGGCGAATACGAGAGGTTCTACAACGCCCAAGAGCCGGACGGCCTGGTATGGGGGCACAGCCCAACGCTGGGGCTGGACTTGTGCTGGGATGTGGGTAGGTTACGGTATCGCATACCGGAGACCGGGGAGTACCTCCTTGATTACACGGAATCCCAAACCGCCCTGCAAGCCGCCGCAGCCGAAAACGCGGAACTCCGTGAACAATTGCGTCGATTGCGAGCAGAACCGGGTAGCTAGGACGTCGTGCATCTAATAACTTCCTGGAATGTTTATGCAGTTTGAAACGGTCATCGGCCTTGAAGTCCATGTGCAGCTGCATACCCGCAGCAAGATGTTCTGCGGGTGTCCGGCTGATTATCAGGCTGCGGAGCCGAATACCAGGACGTGTCCGGTTTGCCTGGGTTTGCCGGGGGCGTTGCCTGTCATCAACCGGCGGGCCGTCGAGTACACCGTGCTGACCGGGCTGGCGTTGCATTGCCGGATTCCTGAGTTCACCAAGTTCGACCGCAAGAATTATCCGTATCCGGATTTGATGAAGGGATACCAGATTTCCCAGTACGACCTGCCGCTGGCCCTGGACGGGTTTCTGGAGATTGACGGCGATACCCAACTCGGACTGGGACGGCGCAGGATAGGGGTGGAACGGGTGCATCTGGAGGAAGATGTGGCAAAGTTGCAGCACTTTCCCCAAGCATCTTACGAGAACGGGGGAGAAGGCTACTCGCTGGTGGACGTCAACCGCTCCGGTGTGCCGTTGATGGAAGTGGTGAGCAAACCCGATCTGCGCTCCGCGGAGGAAGCCCGCCAGTATCTGACCTCGCTGCACTCCATCGTGCAGTACTTGGGCGTATCAACCGGCAATATGCAGGATGGCAACTTCCGCTGCGACGCCAACGTGAGCATCCGGCCCGTGGGCAGCCAAATCCTGGGCACCCGCACCGAAGTCAAGAATATGAACAGCTTCCACGCCGTTTATCAAGCGCTGGAGTATGAAGTGGAGCGCCAGCGCAAGGTCATCGAGGACGGCGGCGCGGTGGTGCAGGAGACTCGCGGCTGGATTGAGGAGCGGGAGGTAACGGTCTCCCAGCGCAGCAAGGAATACGCCCACGACTACCGTTATTTCCCCGAGCCGGATTTGCCTCCGCTGCGCATCGGGCCGGAGCGGGTGGCCGAGCTGGAAGCCGAGTTGCCCGAGTTTGCGCCCCAACGCAGCGCGCGCTTTCAGGCCGACCTGGCGCTCTCGGAGTACGATGCCGACCTGTTGGCGGGTTCCCGCAGTATGGCCGATTACTTCGAGACGACGCTGGCGCTGCGGGACGCCAATGCCGCCGACCGGCCCGCCACGGCCAAGGAGGTTGCCAACTGGATGCTTGGCGACCTGGCCCGGCTGCTGAATCAGGACCATGGGGAAATCGACGCATCGCCGGTTACGCCGCAGCGGTTGTCCAACCTGCTGGCGCTGATTGCCGACGGCACGCTGTCCACATCGCTGGCCAAGACGGTGCTGGAAGAGATGTACGCCACCGGGGGCGAGCCGGCCGACATCGTGCGGGAGCAAGGACTTGGTCAGATTAGCGACACCGGGGCCATCGAGTCCGCCGTTGCCGAGGCCATCGCCGCCAATCCGAAGGCCGTGGCCGACTACATCAGCGGCAAGGACACTGCCGCCCGTTTTTTGATGGGGCAGGTGATGCGGCTCACGAAGGGACAGGCGCAGCCCGACCTGGCCTTGCGGCTGGTGCAGGAAGGTTTGGAAAGGGAGAAGACGGGGCTGGATGAGTAGTAGAGCAGGAACGATATTTTTTGCATGGATATACAGGATGGACCGGATTGATTGGGGTTTGCCGGGTTCCGAGGCAAGCCGTAATATCGAAATTGGGGCAATTGAGAAGAACTGAAAATCACGGGATTGGCGCGGTGTTGGCGCGAATTGTTGGCGTGATAGAATAGTTTGCGCTGGTGAATATTTATGACCCTTTTCAACGTTGTACAGATTCTGGTTTCCATTGTGTTGGTGCTGCTCATCCTGTCGCAGGTGCGGGAGTCGGGCAGCGGTTTTTTCGGCAGCGCGCAGAACACCGTGCGCACCCGCCGCGGCCTGGAACGCACGCTGTTTCAGATTACTATTGGCCTCATCGTCGTCTTCCTGGCGGTGTCCACTCTCAGCGCGCGTTTCACCTAGCATTGACCCGTGCCGGCCGACGACACACCCGCCGCCACGATGGTCGGTGAGATGGCCGCTCCGCTCATCGTGCTCGCCACGGATTTTGGCCTCGCCGACGCCTACGTTGGCATGATGCGAGGCACGATTCTCGGCATCAATCCAGGCGTTACCGTCATTGATCTGACCCACGGCATTGGCGCGCAGGATATTCGGCACGGCGCGGTGGTCCTCGCTGATTCGTTCCGATACTTTCCCGACGGCAGCAGCTTTGTCGCTGTGGTCGATCCGGGCGTAGGCACGGCGCGGGATGCCATTCTGCTGGAGACACCCCACGCGCGGTTCCTGGCTCCCGATAATGGTCTGCTGACGCTGGTGTGTCGGCAGTACGCTGCCGGGTTTGGGGATTATGCCGGGTTTGGGGATTATGCCGGGTTTGGGGATGCTGCCCACGCCGGTTCAGCGCCCGTGCCCGACGGTTGTCGCGCCTGGCGACTCACCAACCCCGCCTACTGGCAGCATCCGGTGAGCGCCACGTTTCACGGTCGCGACGTTTTTGCTCCGGTGGCGGCGCATCTATCGCGGGGTGTGCCTCCGGTAGAGTTGGGAGAGCCGGTGAACAGAGTCGCCGCGCTGGGGTTGCCCATTCCCCGGGTGGAGGGCAACGCAGTCTCGGGGGCAGTGGTGTACGTCGATGCTTTTGGCAATCTGGTTACCGATATTACCGCAGGCATTTTGGCCGACTTGGGCGCTGCGGTTGGCGATCCTGCCGTGTTTATCAGCATCGTCGGGCACACTATTGCCGGGTTATCTCGAACCTTCCATGACCCTGCGGGCGCCGGGTTGCGCGCGCTGTTGGGTAGCCACGGCCGGCTTGAGATAGTCGTGGTCGATGGGAGCGCGGCGGAGGCGCTGGGGGTTGGGGCCGGGGAAAGGGTGGGGGGCAGGCTATGTTAGGATGGAACTGATGGGCTTGGCCGCATCGGCCCATCGCCGGGAGGCTGCACTATGGAATTGATCGAACGCATCACCAAAGACCCGCTAATCTTGGCCGGCAAGCCGTGCGTGCGCGGAATGCGAATCTCCGTAGAGCTGGTTATGGACTACCTGAACGGCGGCGTGTGGACCGAAGATGACATACTCAGAGAATACCCATCGCTAACTCAGGAGGATATAGAGGCTTGCCGGCGCTATTCAGCCACCGGCGCGCGTCTCTCCAACATTACCTGGGCCGAGTTTGAGGCCAAATTTGACGAAGCAGTGCGTCAGGACGCCGAGGAACGCAAGCAATCGAAAGAGGCCTGACGCGCAATGCGGATTTTGGCCGACACGAACTTCAACGTCACTACGGTCAGGCTGCTGCGCGATGCCGGCCACGACGTGGTCTGGATGTATGAAGATGACCGGCGAATGGTGGATCCCAGCATACTGGCCCGTGCCGTGCGAGAGGATCGCCTGCTCATAACCTTTGACACTGACTTCGGGGAATTAACTTTCAGAGAACGCTTGCCGGCGTCCTGTGGGGTCGTCCTCTTTCGCATTGCCAAGGCCGTCTCGGTATCGGAAACGGCCCAGCTGATTGTTCACAATCTCGCTGCGCCGATAGGATGGGCGGGCCGGTTCTGGGTCGTCAACATCCGCAACCGCCCACTGCCCGCCCGGTGATTACAGTCTCACCCCGCCGGCCTTGCTCCTGAATAACGCTGTCCCGTTACCGACGGTTCGGCGGCCAACTGGCGACGGATGGTTGCTACTAACTCGGTGTCCAGGCCCAAGGCGGCGGTTACGGTGGCGTCGAGGGCATGGCGGATGGGATCGGCGTCCATTTGCGGGAGGGGCAGCAGTATGTCGGCGGCGTGGGTGTCGTAGGCGGTGGTTAGCTGTGCTACCACATCATCGCCGATGGCAGCAAAGTCTGGCACGACCAGCTTCCGCATATCGTCGAGCGACAAGTTCTGATAGGTTGGCTTTTTGTTGGTACGGTCGCCCATTATGGACAGTATGCCTATGGACGAATTAAGATACACGCACAAGGATTTTTCCCAATCTGCCGTCCCCTCGTGCGATACATTAAGGCGGCAAGGAACCCAAAGCGAACCTAAGCCGGTAGCGTCCAACCGGACAGATGTTGCGCGTACAGTTTGAAAGAATAAATGTGTCGGTAGTAAAAATCTACCTCGTTGATTCCAGTATCTTTCCGCCAGATGCACTTTGAGTGGTTTGGCAATAATGTGTGTATCCGGTTTGGCGGCCATGGATTGCGTTACTTGGGTATCGTGCTGCCACAGCGCAACCCTACCGTGCTCATCCGGCATGGCCGACCGGGTAAAGGCATCCCGTATTCTCTGCCCGGCTGGCCCGATGCTTGCGATACGGCCCAACGCCACTGACTTGAAAATTCCGCCGTTCCTCAACTCAACAAACTTTTCGCACAGATACGGTGATAGGAACTGCACCGCGCCCCAATCGCCGGCCGCAATTTTGTCGGCCGGCCATTCTTGCACCGTCCCATAGCCTTGAATGGACACAGTGTTGTTCTCAATAGCCCAGGCTACGCTGATTGCATCGGCTGGCGTGGACGGATTTACCGCCAGGTTGACTACGCGGGTCGGCGGTTTCGACCCGTTGTCACCGGTCCAGCGTCGGCATATCAGTAGCATCTCGCCAATGTCCGTATTTTCGGAGAAGTAGATACGTTCCGGGTCGTGGGAAGTTACGACGGTCTCTATATGGAATACATTAGCTAGACGCTGCCGCATACCCATAGTTGCGTAATTCGTTGCTCCAACCAACGGCAACACTACCGCGAGTGCTCCGACGTCAGGCTAAGCCCCAATCCACCGACAAGATAAGTGTGGCGGCGGGTTGAAGGGGTAAGAAAGTGCTCCTGTGCATCTGGGATAATGGTTTTCGAGACAGAAAAACAACCCCAGACCAGGAGCACCCAATAGATGCTACCACGCAAGATGCTACCACGCAGTTACCCCGACGGCATCCACATCGCCTTCGACGACCTCCGCCTGGTCAACAATGCCGGGCTGATCCTTCCGGTGACCCTGGCCCAGCGCCTGGGTCTGCCCCAACTGGTCCAGCAGCGCCTCGACCTGGGCGACGCGCCAGGTCGGGCGAACACGGGCGACCAGATGATGACCCTGGTGGCGTCGGCGCTGGCGGGCGGCGACTGCATTGACGACGCCGACGTGTTGCGCACCGACCGGACGGCCGGCGCCATCGGCTGCGTAGTCAAGGCGCCATCCACGCTGGGGACCTTCCTGCGCAGCTTCCGGTGGGGCCACGTCCGCCAGTTGGATCGGGTAGGCCGGGAGCTGCTGGCCCGGGCCTGGGCTGCTGGGGCCGGACCCGGCGACGGGCCGTTGACCATCGACCTGGACTCCACCAGCTGCGAGACCTACGGTCTGGCCAAGGAGGGTGCCCGCCACCACGGCTACACCGGCCAGCGAGGCTATCACCCGCTGCTGGCCCGGGCCCGGACTCTGGGGCCGGCACCGGCGACGTGCTGATGTCTCGGCTGCGCGAGGGCCGCGCCAACACCGTTCGGGGCGCCGCCCACTTCCGGCGTGAGACGGTGGGACGGGTGCGCTACGGCGGGGCCAGGGGACAACTCACGGTGCGCGCTGACCGCGGCTGCTATGCCCACGCCATCGTCGCGGTCTGCCGCAAGATGGAGGTCCGCTACTCCATCACCATCCGCCAGCATAAAAGCCTGCGCAATCTCATCGAGGCGATACCCGAGACGGACTGGACGCCGATTCCCTACTGGATGGACGGCGGCGCCGACGTGGCGGAGACCACCTACACCCCCTTCCGGAGTGAGCCCAACGCCGCACCGGTGCGGCTCATCGTCCGGCGGGTGCAGCCAACGTCCGGTTCCCAGCTGGCCCGCTTCGCCGCCTACAGCTATCACGGCTGCATCACCGACCGAGACGGGGCAACCCTGGAACTGGAGGCCGACCATCGGCGCCACGCCGAGATCGAGAACGCCATCCGAGACCTCAAGTACGGCGTCGGGCTCAACCATCTCCCCTCGGGCCGCTTCGCCGCCAACGCCGCCTGGCTGGCGGTCCAGGTGATGGCCCACAACCTGGCCCGCTGGACCGCGCGCATCGGTCTGGGCGAGCCGGTGGTGACCACCAAAACCCTCCGACGACGCTTCTTCTCGATGGCCGGACGGCTCACCCGCTCGGCGCGCCGCCGCACTTTGCATCTGCCCCAGCGCTGGCCCTGGGAAAACCGGTTCAGTCGCGCCCTCGCTCGATTGCGAGCCCTGCCACTCCCAGCCTGACGGCGGCAACCAGCCCGCCGACCCGCCATCCGGCCCACTGAACATCGTCGCCAACTCGCGCCAACCCAGCCCGCGAAGGGCACTCCTTGCCCACCGCATCTCGAATTCCGCCCGCCATGGCCACTGCGGGCCGACATCATCGTGTCTGGGTGCTTACTTCACGCCGCCCTCATCCCCACCTATTGGGACCTGGCTGGGCCCGTTCGCCTTCCCTTACCCATCATACCTGGTGTCAACGACACGGACGTCTCGCTTCGGTGGATTCGGGGTTAAGGAAAAGCTCGACCTTTTGCTTCCTATGGCAAGTTACCAACGTGAACGGACAGCGATCAGATTAGCCAGCTACGCGGTTGTCAGCAGTGCATTAGCTTTTTTGATAAGCATGGACACGCTGGGTGTAGCGGTTTGGATTCTGGGTACATCGCATGGCGGCTCTGAGAAAGTGTTTAAAAATGGTCTGGGAAATAGCAGGCAATGTAGCAGGGCCGGCTATGGACATGAGGCATGAGCCGAGCAGTTTATTCCACGGATTTGACGGAGGCCGAGTGGCAGATTCTGGAACCCCTGGTTCCGCCGGTGCAGCCGGGTGGCCGGCCCGCCAAGTACTCCCGCCAGGAGGTGGTGAATGCCATCCGGTACGTGCTGCGCACCGGTTGTGCCTGGCGTCTGTTGCCTCACGACCGGCCTGCCTGGCAATCAGTCTACCACTACTTTTGGGTTTGGCGGCGAGCTGGGACCTGGCCGGGGATTCACGACGCGCTGCTCTCCACGATGCGGCGGTTCCTGGGCCGCCAGCCCAGCCCCAGCGAGGCCATCATCGGACAGCCAGTCGGTGCAGACCACGGAGAAAGGGGGCCTCGGGGTACGACGCGGGCCAGCAGGTGCAAGGCCGCAAACGGCATATTGTGGTGGATACCCAGGGACTGCTGTTGGCGGTGGCGGTGCACCCAGCCGACGTGCCAGACCGGGATGGGCCAAGCTGGTCATTAGCAAGCTGACCGGAAGGTTTCCCCGGTTGAGCTTGATCTGGGCGGATGGCGGCTACGCCGGAAAGTTGATTGAGTGGGTGGCGACACTGACGGGTTGGACTCTGGCGATAGCGAGGCGTCCCGGGAACCGCCACAGCTTTGAGGTGTTGCCCCGACGCTGGGTGGTGGAGCGCACTTTCGCCTGGCTGGGCTGGCGCCGGAGATTGAGCAAGGATTATGAAGCACTGCCGGAAACCACCGAAGCCTGGGGCTACATCGCTATGACCGGACTCATGCTCCGCCGCTTGGCGCGTCCCCCAGCTTTTTAAACACCCTCTTAGGGTTCATTTGACTACAAACGGGCGCGTGAGCAAGAACTGGGGCTCAACGTCTGCGCATCAGCGGCCAGATCACCAATCTGGGGCTAGGATCGTACCCGGTGGTGACGTTGGCGGCGGCTCGGGAAAAGGCGGTGGGAAACGCCCGGATGGTTGCCGAAGGCGCCGATCCTCGGACGCCGGTCGCCACGAAACCCAAGTTTGCTGATGCGGTTGACCGGGTGATCGCCCTCCATTCCGAAGGATGGAAAAACCCAAGACTGCGAAACGTTGGCGGGCGACAATGGAAACCTATGTGTTGCCGCTGTTGGGACAAAAACTGGTATCGGAGATCACCAGCGCTGACGTTATGTCTGTGCTGACGCCGATATGGATAGCGAAACCCGAAACCGGGCGTAAGGTACGGGAGCGGATCGGGTCTGTAATGAAGTGGGCGATAGCGCAGGGCTACCGCGACGACAACCCGGCCGGTGACTCTATCACTGCCGCACTGCTCAAGACAGGCCGACGTGTGGAGCATCATCGCGCCTTGCCATTCGCGGACGTTGGCGATGCAGTTGGGAAAGTATGGGCCACCGACGCATGGCTGGCGACGAAGCTAGCTTTTGAGTTTCTGACTCTGACGGCAACCCGCAACGGGGAGGTTCGGTTGGCGACATGGGATGAGGTTGACTTGAACGCCGCGGCATGGACCGTGCCAGCGGCCAGAATGAAGGGCGGGCGCGATCACCGTGTACCATTGCCGCGACAGGCTATGGACGTGCTGACGAGGCGTGGAAGCTTTCCCACGGCACGGGGTTGATATTTCCGTCAGCCAGGGGCAACGTGCTCACCGACAGCACGATTAGCAAACTACTCCAGGAAAATCAAATCGGATGCGTTCCACATGGGATGCGCTCGTCGTTCAGAGATTGGGCGGCTGAATGTTCCGACGCGCCACGTGAGATAGCTGAGCATACGCTGGCCCACATCGAGGGAAGTGCCAGCGAATTGGCTTATCTACGCACTGACTACTTTGAGCTCCGGCGCTCGTTGATGCAAGCGTGGGCCGGCTATGTGCAACCATGAAAGCGCTTTATTGTGGCCTCAAGGCACCATCACAATTTCGAGCCCAGGCGATTTTGGCGCTTGTTGGTGATCGCCCGGTGCATCCACCCGGAAGGGGCACACACACCGTGACGAGCGGGGCGAGCATACGGAGCGAGGTCTACGCCGCACACTCCGCGCATTGGTTGATATGCCTGCCCCATAAGAGCCTATCCTAAAAACCAGTGCAAATCCGCCTGAGCAGGAAAGGCAAGGGCTGGCGGTTGAGGCTAAACTTGGGGAATGACCAAAGTGCCAGAACCCAAGCCACCGCGACCCCAGCGCGCTGGCCCGGCCACACCGGCCAACCCCACCACCGGCTCCTTTCAGGTATCCGATGAGCTGTGGGCGGCGCTGGCCCCGCTGATTCCCCAATGGGTGAATACCCATCCTCTGGGCGGCGGCCGGCCCCGAGCGCCCGGCCGGACTTGCGCCAATGGCATAGGCTACGTGCTGCGTACCGGCTGCCAGTGGAAGGCGTTGGACGCCACGGGCATTTGCTCCGGCTCCACCGCTCATTGCGCTTCCAGGAATGGGTGGCCGCCGGGGTATTCCTGGAGCTATGGCGGACCGGGCTGGAACGCTACGACGAATTGCCGGGCTTGGACTGGAGCTGGCTGAGCAGGGACGGGGCGCTGACCAAAGCGCCCCTGGGCGGGGGAAAAACCGGTCCCAATCCCACCGACCGGGGTAAGAGCGGGGTCAAGCGCCGCCGGTTGACCGAAGCCAAGGGTGTTCCGGTGGGGCTGGCGGTGGACGGAGCCAACCGCCACGACCCGAAACTGGTGCGGGCCACGGTGGACAGCTGGCCGGTGCCGCGACCCGTACCCAGTCCGGAGACCCCCAGGGTATGTGCCTGGATAAGGGCTACGACTTCAATGAGGTGCGCCGCACCCTGGACGAGTTTGGCTTCACGGCGCACCTCCGCAGCCGTGGGGCAGCGGCTCAGGCCAGTAAGAAAGCGGCCGGCTTCAAAGCCCGGCGCTGGGTGGTGGAACGCACCCACAGCTGGATGAACCGCTTCCGGCAGATATTGGTCCGTTGGGACAAGTCTCCCGCGAACTACATCGCCTTTCTTCATTTCGCCTGCGCCCTCATCGCGCTCAGAGCCGCCGGGTTATTAGGATAGGCTCTTAGCGGATGCAGCGGGGTGTTGGTGGACGTTACAGGACACGAAAATGGCCGTTACCTACTAATGTCAAGTACGAAACGGCTGATTTCTGGTGTATTCAAGATGTAAAATGGCGGAGAGGGCGGGATTCGAACCCGCGATACCCTGGAAGGGTATACCGGTTTTCGAGACCGGCGCCTTCAACCACTCGGCCACCTCTCCGCATCGCAGTCATTAGTATTCAGAAACCCGCTAAACCCGCTGCGCTTAACGGGTTGCAAGTTCACTGCCGACTTATGATTAATTATTATTGTACCACTGTAGTCCTTGCGCTCTGACCCGGCGGCGCGCCCGGTTGCCAGTATCGCCGCCGTCTGGCAGAATGGTTGGGCACGATTGGGAACGCATCGTCATTGACTCGGCGGTGCAATCAGTCTGAGCGTGGCGTGTTATTATGCCGCCGTGGGGCTGTTGGCCGGGGAACGACCCGCCTCGGCGCTGTGATCTACATAGAGTACAATCAACCGAGCAGGTCGTCGGACACACGACGCATCCCGCCAATTGATGGAGGTACCGCCCCGTGGCGTTTGTCAAAGGATTGAAATGCCGGGAGTGCGGCCGGGAATATCCGGGCGAACCCCTCAACGTTTGCGATTTCTGTTTCGGCCCGCTGGAAGTCATCTACGACTACGTGACCATTTCAGAGGTCATCAACCACCAGCGCATCAAGGACGGCCCGCTCAGCATCTGGCGCTACGAGGACCTCCTGCCCGCCCAGGCGGATGATCCGGTTGACATCATGGCCGGCTTCACTCCGCTGCTCAAGGCGAAAAACCTGGGCAAGCGGCTCGGCCTCAACAACCTGTACATCAAGAATGACAGCGTCAACCCGTCGTTCTCCTTCAAAGACCGCGTGGTGTCGGTGGCAGCCACCAAAGCCGTTGAGTTCGGCTACGACACGCTGGCCTGCGCCAGCACCGGCAACCTGGCCTGCAGCGTTGCCGCCCACGCCGCCCGCGCCGGCATCAACGCCGTGGTGTTCATCCCCGCCGACTTGGAACGTGGCAAGGTCATTGGCGCCGCGGTTTACAACCCGACCCTGGTCGCCGTGGAAGGAACCTACGACGAGGTAAACCGGCTGTGCAGCGAGGTCAGCGACAACTATCCCTGGGCCTTCGTCAACATCAATATGCGGCCCTATTACGCCGAGGGCAGCAAAACCCTGGGCTACGAGGTGGCCGAGCAACTCGGCTGGCGTCTGCCCGACCATGTGGTGATTCCGTCCGCGTCGGGCGCAATGTTCACCAAAATCTGGAAAGGATTCAACGAACTGGCTTGCCTCGGATTGCTGGATGGCGTGGCTCCGCAGCCATTCGGCGCCGACCAGAACACGGTGCATCACCCGGCGGTAAAAACCCGGATGCACATGGCACAGGCCGCCGGCTGCTGCCCCATCGTTACCGCCTGGGAGCATAATCAGAACCAGATTCGCCCCGTGCGTCCCGACAGCATCGCCAAGTCGCTGGCCATCGGCAATCCGGCGGACGGCATTTACTCCCTGCGCGTCATCCGCGAGTCGGACGGCAGCGGTTATGCGGTGCCTGAAAATCAGGTTGTGGAAGGGATCAAGCTGCTGGCCGAAACCGAAGGCATTTTCACCGAAACGGCTGGCGGGGTTACCATCTCCGCGCTGAAGTATCTGGCCGAATCCGGAGCCATCGGGGCCGACGAACTCACCGTCGCCTACATCACCGGCAACGGTCTCAAGACGCAGGAAGCCGTAGAGCACATGGTGAATCCCCTCATGATAAAACCGATGATGGGTTCGTTTGAAGCGGCGTTGGAAAGCCGGGTGGCGGCGCAGGCCTAACGGCCGGTGTTGCCCTGGTTTTGCGACCTGACAGGTAATCCGAGACAAGCAATGGCGAAGCAACGGGTACGGTTCACTTTTTCGGCCGAGATGGTGCGAGAGCCGATTATCTACCGGCTCGGACTGGACTTTGCTGTAATAACCAACATCCGCCGGGCCGATGTGCGCGCTGATGTCGGTTGGGTAGTCCTTGAACTCGACGGCAACGAGGATGACATCCAGCGCGGTTTGGATTGGGTCGGCTCGACGGGTGTCCGGGTGGACCCTATCGCCGGCGATGTAATTGAAGGTTGATACCGGAGAGCCGAGCATCCAGGAATCCGGGTTGCCGGGTTTTCCGGTTGCCGGTTTTAATGAAACAACAGGAGGAGATTCCCTGATGGGCGTAACGGTTCGCATCCCCACACCCCTGCGGCGCATGACTGGCGGGGCCAACAAGGTTGAGCTGGAAGTGGCCGACCTTGCCCAGATGATTGACCGGCTGGAGTCCGATTACCCCGGCTTTAAAGAGCGACTGCTGGATGAGGAAGGCGAGTTGCGTTACTTCGTCAACATCTACGTCAACGGAGAAGACATCCGATTCGACCAGGGCCTGGGCACCGCCATCAAATCCGGCGATGAAGTCAGCATAGTCCCGGCGGTGGCCGGCGGCTAAACGCCAGTGGTTGCGCCCACCGCCGGCATCTCTGGCCGCCAGATTGACCGGCTTGGCGACCGCTTGCGGGAAGGTGTTACCCTTGAGGACCGGGCCTTCCTTGACACCTACAGAGAGTCGTTCTTCGAGACGCTGTTGCTGGTCACTCTTGACTTAGGCAGGTTAGGTATTGGAAAGTCGGACGGCGGTCGGCTAAAACGCCCGGAATCAGTGATTGCCAAGCTGGAACGGGATTCCCGCATCCGGCTATCCCGTATGCAGGACGTCGCCGGCTGCCGTTTGGTAGCAAATGATAAAGCCGAGCAGGACGAGATTTACGTTCGTCTGCAAACAGACTTTGACATCTACCGCGCCTATGACATCCGCGAGACGCCCCACAGCGGATACCGGGCCGTTCACATAGTCGTCCGGCGCGACGACAAGTTCGTTGAGGTGCAGGTGCGGACGGAGAGCCAGCGCGAATGGGCCCGCCTTTCTGAGCACGCAACGGCTTACGATGCAAGTATCAAGTATGGCGGCGGCAGTCCTGATATACGGCAGGCTCTGGATCAGCTGTCTAAAACTTACTGGGCTTATGACCAGGCCGGCGAAACGCCGCCTCGAGATTTGGCCGCACTAACAGACGAGCTAATTGCCCGAATGCGCTAACGCATAACAACCGTGGTACGTTGTATGATAGGGTTGTGCGGCGGCACTGTCCGCGAACTGGCATTGCCGGCTTTTTTATAAGGTGCAGATATGGACAGAAAATTGAAATGGTTTTTGGTCGAATATGACCGCCACGAACACAAGCTCCGCAACCTGACCGAATACGCTGAACCGGAACAGCGCGACGGAGCATGGAACCGTCTAAAGGAGCTGGAAGGAGAGCAATTCCCGGAGCTCCAGCATTTCGCCAAGACCGGTGTGCCGCTCCGTATGGAGTATGTTTTGTTGATTGCTGAATCGGTGGAAGCTATACGGGTTACCCATGGTAATTATTTCAACGGTTCCCACCTCAGCCTTGCCGAGTATCGAAAATTGATGAGCGACCGGGAAACGGGTGAAGTAGCCGTGCCTGCTGCCGACTAACCCACCGTTTTCCTCCGCGTTCAAACGTCCGGCAATCCGTTTGCCGGGCGTTTGGTTTAAGCGATTGCCGAACCCGCTGCTATACTGCAACCTGTTGTCACTAGTCCATTTCATCCCACGGAGGCATTTTCGATGGCTGATCCAATCAAGATTTCCATGCGCGTTCCCGGCACCTCGCCCATGCCCGAGTTGCTCGACATGATCAAGCAGGTGGAGGCCGCCGGCTTCGATGGCGTCGGCATCCTAGACAGCCAGATGATTTGCCGGGATACCTTCGTCACCATGGGTCAGGCCGCCACCGCCACCAGTACCCTGAAGCTGTTCCCGGCGGTAACCAATCCCTTCGGGCGCATCCCCTCCGTGCTGGCCGGCGCCGCCCAGACGGTTGCCGAGATTGCGCCGGGCCGCACCAAGTTCATCATCGGCACCGGCTACACCTCGGCCAGCACCATCGGGCGACGCCCGGCCACGCTGCGCCAGATGCGCCGTTGCATCATCGAGGTCAAGGCGCTGCTGGCCGGCGAGTCGGTGGATTACAACGGACTGTCCAACCGGCTGGACTTTGCGGGCAGCGACGGGGGCGCCGGCGTGCCGGTGCTCATGGCAGCGTCCGGTCCGCGTTCCCTGGAACTGGCGGGCGAAGTTGCCGACGGCGCGCTGGTGCTGGTTGGCTACACGCCTGGCATCATCGGCAAGGCGCTGGAGCACCTGGAAATCGGCGCCAAACGCAGCGGCCGCACGCTGGACGACCTCGATGTGGTCTTTGCCGTCAGAACCTGCGTCGCCGATTCCATCGACAAAGCGCGCCAGTTGGCCCGTCCGGTGTCAGTGCATTGGGGGTTGATGTGGGGTGGGCCCAACTGGCTGCCCTATTCCGGCCTGGACATTCCCGAATACGAGATTCCGCAAGCCGTCCGCGACGTTTATCCCGACCTGGGCCACGCCCCCAACTGGGATGAAGCCATCGAGTTGACCAAGTTCGTCAGCGACGACGTGAATACGCAATTGTGCGACGCCATGGGCCTCATCGGCACGCCCGAACACTGCACCCAGCGCATCACCGAGATGGCCCAGCACGGCGTAACACAACTCTACCTGATGCCCTGCCTAACCTTCGCCCCGCCCCACGCCGAAGTGCAGGCGTTTGGGGAACAGATAATACCGGCGCTGGCGGGGGTTTAATTTACATGGATGAACAGGATGGGCAGGATGACGGTATGGACGTGTGATATGAGGTAGTACCATTAGTGTTACAATGTCGTTTATATGGGGGGAGCTCTTGTGGGTTGTCTCCAAAAAGACGCTACGGGAATTCTGGGAACGACACCCTGATGCAAAAAGGCCTCTGCTTGCCTGGTACAAGCAAGTTGAGCATCTAGCTTGGGAAACGCCTGACCAAGTAAAGGCGACGTATGCCAGCGCCAGCATCATCGCCAACGACCGGGTAGTGTTCAATATCAAAGGCCACGACTACCGACTGGTGGCGCACATACGTTATCAGCGACGCAAGGTTTACATCCGGTTCGTCGGCACTCACGCTGAATACGACCATATCAATGCCGAGGAGGTGTAGCGTATGCTCGACATTAATCCGCTTCGGACTGAGGCTGACTACGAGGCGGCGTTAGCCCGCATTACCGCCCTGATACACTCCCCTCCCAATAGCGCCGAAGAGGCAGAACTCGACCGTTTGTCCGACCTCGTCATACAATATGAAGACGTGCATTATCCGATGGAGGACCCGGAACCCGACGCAATTATTGAGTTTTTGCTGGATCAAGAAATTGTGACGCGCGAGCAACTGATCCCACTGGCCGGCAGCGATGCCAGCCTTGACGCCATACTGGCCGGCCAGGAACCGATTCCACCGGGCTTGGCGCAGTTGCTGTACGAGAAAATTGGTATTACTACGGAGGCCCGGCTCAAAAGCGCGGTTGGGCAGACTGCGGCGGCGGAGTCAAACTGAAATGGGCTGGCATGGTTCTTGAAGCGCAGTACGTCCAAGCACGAGAGATATTCGGCCGGTTCAAGGCAGGTTTGGAGGAACACCAGGATGTCTTGAGCGAGCTGCTGGCGGCATTTACACTATTGCTTGCAGAGCGTAACACGACCTACCATGAGAATCGGTTTATAGTGGGAGGAGCGGTCGAGCATATCATAGCGGCGGCAATGCGCTGCATTGGACTAAACGAAGTAGAGGCGGTGGGATTTGTGAATGACAGAGCAGATATTACTGTTGGGGGGCAAGCATTTTCCTTGAAGTCGGTATTCACTCCAGGTAGCCGTATTGCTCTAATCAATACACAAGGGGATGGTCAGGCTCAATGGACTGTTCCAACTATTGTGGTGCTTGCTAGTAACAGGGATAGAGGGAATAATCGTGGTATAGGCTACGCTGATCCGAGATTGCTGCCCGGCGATGCCACGACGCGTACTCGTGACCAGCTGAAACTAAAACGCCGCCCCTTGTACAATCTGTTTAGAGAGCAACGTGATTACCTATTGAGATGCGACGTTCCGGCTAACCCCGACGTGGCTGGTGATGCCTTGCAAATGACGACAGCACTCAGCAAAAACGTAGCCAGGGATATTCTTTTCCGGATCGTGGAGGGGCAATCACTGTTCAGCGAAGAATCATTGCAACAATTTCTGCAGCGTACCGCGCAGGGTGTCCGTATGTTCCCTCGATTGAGTCACTGCATAGAGCAGCCTAATGACGCCGGGTAATGATGCGAGAGATTACGCGCCGCACCGGGATATTTACCAGCGGTTACGTGACGGCCTTGTGAACTCCCCTGACGTACTGGACGAACTGTTGCGGGCGTTGAGTTTGCTGATTAGCGAGTACGACACCAGCATCCGGGAAAACCGCTTCATCGCCGGCGGTGCTACTGAGCGGATGCTGGCGGCGGCGATGCGGTGCGTGGGTATTGCTAATGCGCGGGCCAGAGGCTTGGATCTGTCCGATGAGGATATTGTAGTGGACGGTCACCAAATATCGGTCAAGGCGTCCTTTACCGGTGGCCGGCAAGCCATACGCTTAATCAATACGTTGGGCGATTCCAAGGCTACTTGGCGCACGGCGACTATCTTCGTATTGGCGAATCGGGGCATTGGCTACGCGGACCCGGACTTGCTGCCCAACGTGGCAAGGTCAAGCCGGGATGCAGTGATTTTGCCGCGCCCGCCGTTAGACGACCTGCACGATAGACAACCGGAATGGCTGCTGCGATGCGACGTGCCGGCAAAATCTCAAGACGCTTCGCAACGGCGGGCTGCCAGCGAGGCAGTAGCTACGGAAATCCTGCAACGAACCGCAGTCGGACGGGCCATGTTTCCGCAGTTACGTGGGTCTCTCTAGCAACTTGCGATCAGCCGCGTCCTCGCCAGTTTTCTTGGCATTGCCATTCCGCCGATATTTTGCGGTATTGCCAGTCGAGCGGCCGAGGGGGATTTTCTCGGCGAATGACGCCGCCAGTTGTTCGGGGCGCAACCGGAGCGGTTCGTCAATGCGGGATTTGGCGTAGTCAGTATATTTTTGCTCGGTGTCGTAGCCGGCGGCGTTACGCTCTAATGCAACTGCTACTTTGGTAGTCTGGCCGGAGCCCACGAATGGGTCCAGAACTGTATCGCCTTGGTATGAATACATCTTAATAAGGCGGTAAGGAATTTCCTCCGGGAAGGGGCAAGGGTGGTCTATCATCTTGGGCGGAACGGGGGCGATGTGCCAGATGTTGTTGGCGGTGTCCATTTTGAAAACGTCGTCGATTTCAAAGCGGCTGGCCTCTCGGTCGCCGTTGATCTGGCGGTATATTTTTTCGCCGGGCTTGCGGAACAGCAGGATGTATTCCGTCATAATGTTGGGGTAATAATAACCAGGGTAAGGCTTCTGAATGGCAGAGCCGGCACGTTTCACGCCGGCGGTGGTTTTGTGCCAGATGATGTCCTGGTGGAACTCCCAGCCTACCGTTGCCATGCGGATGGTCAAATCGAAGGGTGCCGGGATATGCTTGCCGTTCAGGAGTACGGTGCCGATGACAATGGCGCAAAAGCCGCCGGGCTTGGTAACGCGGTTAACCTCAGCAAAAATGCGGGTCAGCAGGTCCAGGTATTCGTTGTAATCGCCGAACCCTTCGCTGTACTGCCGAGTGCGATACCACTCGCCAGCGTCGCCGCTAGCGTGGACATCATAGTCAATGGCGTTCCAATACGGCGGTGAGGTTACCGTGAGCGCAACCGAATCGGCTGCCAACTCCGGCATCCGCTCGCTGCTGTGGCAGTAGAATTGTGGTATGTTCGTTATGGCTGTCATTGTTGATTAGCGGGCTTGTTCAACGCTTTAAGCCTGCCGGTCTTTCCAAGTTTCGACTTCAATGATTTCAACGATGGCGTTCAAGAGCCGGGATAGAGCATCTGCAAAGTCATTGGCGTCGGTCTCCAACCTTTCGGAGCCCATTTCGCAGAGTTTGATATGTTTAGCGGCTCGCAGGCGGTAGGATCTGTGTACTTTCAGCCACAGTTTAATCTGGTCAACGTCCAGGGTTTGCTCGTCGTGAATTTTGTGCCGGCCTAATTGACGAGCGGTTTCTCCACCATCGGTAAGAACCGGGCCGTAGAATGTGTCAACGATGTAGAGGTTTATCGGATCGCCGTTGGGGTAGCTCAACTTGGTCAGGAAAACGCGGTTTCCCGTTTCCTGGTCAAGCGCTATTTCGTAGCGTTGGGACGTCAACTGCTGGGTTGCTTGAGCAATGCTCTCTTGCCGTGGCATAGCGCGGGTTCTCCTTGTGGCGATAATTTGCAACTAAAATTAGCACAAAAGTTCCCTGTCTGTACCAACGACAGCGTCACCAATATTCGGGCAACATATTAACTGGATACTAGGCGGATTGATAGCATATTTTTTCATAATTCCACCACTATAGCAGTGAGCCAGTTGCTTATAATTCCGCATTCTTGCCGGGTACGCTACAATGCCGTCAACTCTTTACCCGTCGAGTAACGATATGGCAGACAACCGTGACGATAACCCCCACACCCTCTCCGGCCTGCCTATTGGTCCGCTGTACACGCCCGATGGCCTTGCGGCATCCGGGTTCACCCCCGCTGCCGACCTGGGCGAGCCGGGTCAGTTTCCGTTTACGCGCGGCGCCTACCCCGATATGTACCGCGGGCGGCTGTGGACCCGGCGCCAGATTGCCGGTTTTGGGACGGCCAGCGCCACCAACGAACGGTATCGGTTTCTGCTGGCCCACGGCCAGACCGGGCTGAGCACCGACTTCGATCACCCGACCCTCACCGGATACGACTCCGACCACGAGCTGGCCGAGGGCGAGGTCGGACGCCTGGGTGTCGCCATCGACACCGCCGCCGACATGGGCGAGCTCTTCGACGGCATCCCCCTGGACCAGGCCAGCGTCTCGTTGACTATCAACCACCCCGCCATCGTGCTGCTCGGTATGTTCCTGCACACCGCTGAAAAGCGCGGCACGCCCTGGCCGTCCCTGCGCGGCACTGTCCAGAACGATTCTCTCAAAGAGTTTCACGGCCAGAAAACCTTTGCGCTGCCGCCCGGCCCGGCTCTCAAGCTCACCACCGACGTGGTGGAGTTCTGCACCCAGCACGTGCCCAACTGGTACACCATCTCCATCAGCGGCTATCACACCCGCGAGGCCGGCTCCGACGCCGTGCAGGAACTGGCCTTCACCATTGCCCAGGGCATGGCCTACGTGGAATCTGCGATGCGGCGCGGCCTGCCGGTGGATGCCTTCGCCTCCCGCCTGTCCCACTTCTTCGGCGTACACAACGATTTCTTCGAGGAGATTGCCAAGTTCCGCGCCGCCCGACGTATGTGGGCCCGTATCATGCGCGACCGCTACGGCGCAACGCGCCCGGAGTCGATGCGGATGCGCTTCCACACGCAGACCCTCGGCTCAACGCTGGTGCGCCAGGACCCGCTGAACAACATCCTGCGCGGCGGATTGCAGGCGCTGGCCGCGGTGCTGGGCGGAACCCAGTCGCTGCACGTCAGCGGCTACGACGAGGCCTACGACATCCCGTCGGAAGAGGCCATGCGTATCTCCCTGGCCACCCAGATGGTTCTGGCCAACGAAAGCGGGGTCGCCGCCACGCCCGACCCCCTGGGCGGCGCTCCGTATCTGGAAACCCTGACCAGCCAGCTGGAGGAGGCGGCCAACGCTTATATCGAGCGCATCGACGAGATGGGCAACGGCAGTATGCTGGATGGAATGCTGGAGGCCGTATCCAACGGTTACATCGAGAGTGAGATTGCCCAGGCGTCCTACCGCTACCAGCAGCGGGTGGAATCCGGCGACTACACCATCGTCGGCGTCAACGACGAATACCGGGAAGACGCCACCTCTGCCGGCTCTCTGGAGCTGTTCGAGTTCGACCAGGGAGAGGAAGACCGCCAGATTGCGCGACTCCACGACGTGCGCCGCTCCCGCAGCGAGGCCGATGCTGCCGACGCGCTGCGTCAAATCGTGAAGTCCGCCCGCGACGATGCCAACCTGCTGCCGGCCATCATCCCCGCGGCGGCGGCGGGAGTTACGGAGGGCGAGATCATGGGCGCGCTCCGCGACGAGTGGGGCGAGTACGTGGACCCGGGGGTGTTTTAGACGAGCAGTCCGGATTGGGGTATAGTTGTACTGAGTTCCCGGTTGAGATTTCACAGGGATAATGCCATGAAGGACCCGCTCGTCGTTTTCGTTACTGCCTTCAGCTCAGCATTCTTCGCTTTTAGCTGGTTTGTCGTCGTCGGATACTGGCTGGGTTTCCTCGGCTCTGACCGCTTGGTTGTCTTGACCGAACTCTTGCGCTTGGCGTATGCCGGTGCCGGATTATCTGTGATATTCCTCTCGGCGGCAATTGCCGTCAAGCTACGCCGATGAGGAGAATATTTGGCGATTTGGGTACAATGTGCCTGGGTATAACGGCAATCCTGATTGCCAGCGTGGTAATCAGCATCGGGGCCTCCGAAGGCCCACAGCCAGAGCCAATTATAGGGTTTGTGGTTTTGGGCGTAACCGGGGTTGTCCTGCGCGTGCTGAGCGCCGGGTGATTTGATGTCCACCGTTAATTTGTTCGCACAGTCCGGCAAATCTGTGTTGTCAACGCGCCCGTCAGCCCGGGCGATAGAGTCGGCGATGCGCGCCGCGTCCGGGGACGGAGCGATAACACTGGACACCTCTGGAGTCTTGCGGATTGGCGTTTCGTTTTTTGATGAGGCGCTGTTGATTTTCGATGAAATCATCAGGGAAACTGGCAACGATGACCTACGGATGATTTTTCAGAAAGCGCCGGGAGCGACATCCTTGAAGGAACTGGCGCCGCATCGCAGTTGTTCGCTGGTAGAATCCCCCTCAGGCGAATGGATAATCTCCCACCCCAAGTCAGCCTGATGACGACCTCGCACTCCGCCACTCCCCCCCGCGTCCTGCTGGCCAAGCTGGGTTTGGATGGCCATGACCGTGGTGTCAAGGTCATCGCCCGCGCCCTGCGCGATGCTGGCATGGAGGTGGTGTACCTGGGGATGCGCGTAACCGTTGACCAGGTGGCCGCCGCCGCCGCCCAGGAAGATGTGGATGTGGTGGGTATCAGCATTCTGTCCGGCGCCCATATGCGTCTGATCCCTCGCCTGGCCGATGCGTTGCAGCGCCACGGCCTCCACAGTGGCGATGCGGATGACGGCGTGATGCTGCTGGTTGGCGGCACAATCCCCGACGGCGATGTTGAACCGTTGCGCGCCATGGGTGTCGCCGGCGTCTTTCCGGTGGGCAGTTTTACGAATCAGATGGTCGATTTCATCCGAGACAACCTGGCCCGATAGCGTCTGATGCCCTGGCCGCCCCAATACGATCCGTCCTACGTTCCCCATCCTGATGCGGAGCATTGGGACGCGCGGCTGGAAACCATGCCGCCGGATGAACGCGACGCCGTTATCCTGGAGCGATTGCGCGGGCAGGTGGCTTACGCGTGGGAGCGCAGCGGTTTCTACCGGGAGTTCTGGCAAGGCGTTCCCCTTGACCCGGCTAACATCCGCAGTCTGGACGAATTTGCTCAGCTCCCCATCCTGACCAAAGACCACGTGCGGCAGGAGCAGGAAGACCATCCGCCCTTCGGCCGCTTCCTCTGTGTACCGCCGGAGCAGGTCTACCGACTGCACGGAACCTCCGGCACTACCGGACGGCCCACCGTCTTTGGCATCAGCCGCGGCGACTGGGAGCGCATTGGAGAAGCCCATGCGCGCATCCTCTGGGCTGCCGGCGTTCGCCCCACTGACACCGTAATGGTGGCCGCCGTGTTCAGCCTGTACGTGGGCAGCTGGGGCGCGCTCGTGGGCGCCGAACGACTGGGCGCGGCCTGCTTTCCCTTCGGCGCTGGCGCTCCGGGCCAGACCGAACGCGCCGTGGAATGGGCCCAGCTGGTGCGGCCCACCGCGCTGTACGCCACACCGTCCTATGCCCTCTACCTGGCTGAAACTGCCCGCGAGATGGGCGTGAACCCCCGCACCGATTTTGCCTTTCGGCTGATGTTCTTCAGCGGGGAACCCGGCGCCAGCGTGCCGGCCACCCGCCAGGCCATCGAGGATGCCTTCGGTTGCTACGTGGTGGATCAGGGCAGCATGGCCGAGATGACGCCCTGGATGACCAACGGGGGCTGCCGCCACCGGTCGCGCGGTATGCACCTGTGGCAGGACATCGTTTACACCCAATTGGTTGACCCGGACACTCACGCCCTGGTGCCCATGGGCGGCGAAGGCGTGCCCGTCTACTCGCATCTGGAGCGTGAATCCCAGCCGATGATTCGCTACTGGTCGGGGGATATCGCCCGCTGGGAGATGGTCGATTGCCCCTGTGGACGCACCTATCCGACGTTGACGTCCGGAATCTACGGGCGCGCCGACGATATGCTGATTATACGGGGCCAGAACGTATTTCCATCCCGCATCGAAGACGTGCTGCGTTCGATAGCTGCTTTTGGCGGCGAATTCCGCCTGGTGGTGGAACGCGAACGGGGTTATCTCGACCGTCTCACCGTGCAGACCGAAGTGGCGGCATCCGTGTGGGCATCCGCCGGCGAAACCGATCCGGCGGGACTGGACGATTTGAGGGATGCAATAGCAGCCGACCTGCGCCGCGCTCTCGGCGTCGGCGTGTCTGTGGAGTTGAAACCTGAGGGCGAGTTCGACCGCACCCAGTTCAAGGCCCGCCGCGTCATAGACCTGCGATAACGCCGCAGGTCCGGCTTTTCCCCTGTGCTGCGATACCCGCGCATCCCCGGCCCACGGGTGGACGTGGGTGAGATTATCCCCGGACTGTATCAGCGTTCCCTCCGCTCCACCAGTGCGTTTGTCGTGGTCACGTCGCCGCCAATGGCGGACGAGTCGTCAGGCGTGCCGGGCGACCCTGGGCCATCCATAGCAATAGTAGACGCCGGTTGGCGCATCCACACCCGTCGCGTCCTCAATTACCTGGGTCAACTGGGCCACACGCCGGACCGTGTGCAGCGGTTGATTTCCACCCACTACCACCTTGACCACATCGGCGGCATGGCCGGGTTGCAGCGGGCCACCGGCGTGCGGGTTGACGCCCACCACATCGAGGTTCCCAACCTGCGCCGGGTTGCGGGCCACCAGATCCCCAATCCGGTACAGCAGTGGTGGCTGAAACCGCTGTTGTGGCCGGCGATTGCCGCGTTGCATCCTCCCGTCATCCCGAACGTGGACCCGCTGCACGACGGCGACTTTCTGCCCCTGTTGGGCGGCACGCGTGTCGTTCACACGCCCGGACACACCCCCGGCAGCATCAGCCTGCACTTCCCCAACGAGGGAGCGCTCATCGTGGCCGACGCGTTGCAACGACATGGCAACCGGCTGTATCTGCCGTCCCGCTTCTTTTCCAGCGATATGGATGCAGCGCGAGAATCGGTGCGCAAGCTGGCCGGGCTTGATTTTGACACCATCTGCTTCAGCCATTTCCTGCCGATGCGTCAGGGTGCGCGGGCTGCCGTGCGCTCGCTGGCCGAGTACGTGTCATAGTCGGCAATAAATCCGACTGGCCTCTTTGCACGCTGTTCGATCATGCACACTGGTCGACCATTCGAGCATGGAATTTCCCGACGGTTGCGACGCGAGAGTTGCGACGTTCACGCGGAAATGCGATACGATAGGGACGATGCACCCTTCGATTGCCTAACCCGCCGGGGTCGCCACCCGTAGGAGATAACAAAATGACCGAGCTGGTATTGCGCACCGCCGTAGGCAACTACGGCCACACCGCCCCTTTGAAGGACGGGACCGTTACGTCGCAGTTGTTCGACATGGAACATATCGAGGTGTCGCCGGTGACCAGTATTTTTCGTCGTATGGTGCGCGGCCTGGAATTCGATGTTGCGGAGATGGCTCTCTCCACGTATATGTGCGCCCGCGCCCACGGCAAGGGCTTCACCGGCATCCCGATTTTCCTGACCCGGGCGTTCTATCATGGCGGGCTGGTGTACAACACGCGCAGCGGCATCCGGTCGCCCACAGACCTGGAAGGACGTAGGGTCGGGCTGCGCAGCTACACCCTGACTCCAGGTGTCTGGACTCGCGGCATTTTGCAGACCGAGTACGATGTGGACCTGGACGCGGTGACCTGGGTATTGTCCGGCGATGAGCACGTGGCCGAGTTTGTCGCGCCGTCGAACGTGGTGTCATCGCCGAACGGCAACCTGGGCGAAATGCTGCTGTCGGGAGAGATTGACGCCGCCATCGGCGCGGGGCCAATTGACTCTCCGGACATTCAACCCCTGTTCAACGAACCGGGCGCGGCGGATGCCGCCTGGCACCGGAAGACCGGCGTCTATCCCATCAGCCATATGCTGGTGGTGAAGGATGCGGCGCTGGAGTCGAATCCGGAACTGGCGCAAGAGCTGTTTGAAGTGTTCACGACGGCCAAAACCCCTTACCTCGAGCGCCTCCGCTCCGGCAATGCGGCCAGCCCGGCCGACCAGGCGCTGCTCAATATGGCCGCAGTGGTGGGCGATGATCCTATCCCTTACGGCTTCGAGAGTTCTCGCAAAACGCTGGAAACTTTCATCGGGTTCAATGTTGAACAGAGGGTGATTCCCAGCAGGGTTGAACCTGAAGAGCTGTTTCCATCCGCCACGCTGGCGCTGGCCTGACGCTGGAAACTACCGCAGCTTTCGTTTTTGGACTACTGCCCGGAGGCGGCATGGCGCAATACTCGTTCCGACTTCCCAACGCTGACTACCTGGGGTTCCCGGCTACGCCGCAAGCGATTGTCGAAACGGCCTGCAAAGCCGAGGAGCTCGGTTTCGATGCCCTGTTCGTCAACGACCACGTGATTGTCGACGATGCTCCGCGCAGCGCACTCTGGCGCAATGTGTACGATCCTTTGATGGTACTTTCCCACGTAGCGGCGCGGACCTCCAGGGCGCTGCTGGGCACGTCGGTGCTCATCATGCCGTACCGCAATCCCATCGTGACCGCCAAGATGGTTGCCACGCTCGACCAGCTGTCCGGCGGGCGCGCTATCGCCGGCGTCGGTGCGGGCTGGAATGAAGCCGAATATGACGCTTTGGGCGTGCCCTACCACGAACGCGGGGCGCGCACCACCGAGTACCTGCGGTTGTGGCAAGCGTGCTGGGAACCGGGCCCAACCACATTCCACGGCCGGTTTTTCTCTTTTGACGAAATGCACGTCAGCCCCAAGCCGCTCCAGCAACCCCATCCGCCGATTTGGATTGGCGGGTCAAGTCATGCCTCGTTGCGCCGGGCGGCACGGTTCGCCCAGGTGTGGCAACCCACCCCCACGGCGTTGCCGGAATTGCTCAGCAACCAGGGCTACCTGCGCGAGGTCTGCGCCGAGATCGGAAGGAATGATGTGCCGCGCACCCGGATGAGTTTCCGGGTGAACTTCAGCCATATTACCGGCAGCTCCAGCTCCGCGGGCGAAAGACCCACCGGCCAGGGCACCCCTGAACAGGTCGCATCAGACCTGAAACGCTACCGACAGGAAGCTGGCCTGGAGGAGTTTCAGATGAATTTCAACGGCTGCGGCAGCCTGCAACAGCTATTGGATTCAATGGATGTATTGGTGCAGGACGTGATCCCAAAGGTTGATGGTTAGCCCCTGGCCGGACGCTGGTGGATGACTATCTTGAAGGCTTTACGGAGTAGTCCGACTAACCACGTAGAGGATTCCGCGATGAGCCGTAAATGGTGGTTGACAGTCGGTCTTCTATCCGCTTTGGGATTGTTGATTGCGGGGATTGTTGCATTCACTTCCTACTATTTTGGAGGACCTTGGCCTGACCCAAATCTAGGGGTAGAAGATCCGCTCATCGCGGAATGGCTTGAATCGGATCAGGTTGTTATTCATCGCAGGCTTTTCAAAACGCCTCTCGATAACGCGGTCATGTATTTGCAGCAAGGTGAGCTGGTTGACGGTGTGTGCCACTGGAGTTCGGTTGTCGTTGGCGTACGTGGTGAGACCAGAGTCTTAAGGGTGTTAGCGACGAACCATGGCACTTGTGAACGTCTGGTCTCCCAAGGAACTCGTCTGAATTAATGCGTTGGGTTTGGTCGTCGGACGGGACTTGGGAGCCGTGCGTCTCATGGCCTTTTCAAAGTGGCGTGGGCAACCCGTTTGGCGGGGGCACAGAAACTGTGTCGGCATTGGTTGACACCGGGGCCACTTATACGATTCTGCCGGCAACTTTGCTGATGGGGTTAGGCATCGCGGCGATGGACCGGACTATCCTGGTATTTGCCGACGGCAGACGGGAGGAATATGATATTGGCGAAGCGCTCATAGTTATTGGCCGAAACGAAGCGCTCTGTCCGGCAATCTTTGGCCCGGAAGGACGTTACCTGCTCGGAGTGACTGCATTGGAAATCTTTGGCCTGTTGGTCAATCCGGTTAGTGAACGGCTGGAGCCGATAGCGGATCCAGGGGTTTGACGGATGACATCGGGAAAGCCCGTGGCAGAAAAGCCGTGAATCCGGACGGATTGGAGGTGCGTCATGGAAATGCTTTACGTGGAAATAGGCGTTGGCAAGTCGAACGGCGTCGAGTTCACGCCAGTGTCGGCGCTGGTGGGCAGCGGAGCGGTTTATGTAATGCTGCCGGCGTCCTTACTGACTGCGCTGGGCGTTGAACCCCAACGAAAGCAAAGGCTTGACGATGGAGTGGAATACGACGTGGGTACGGCGCGTATTGCCATCGACAGCCAGAAATGGCATTGTCCGGTCGTATTTGGGCCGGAAGACTGTTACATCCTGGGGAAACTGGCTCTGGAGATTTTCAGGCTGCGGATTGATTCCACCGGGGAAAGGCTGGAGCCAGTGGAAGAAATACTGATGGTGGGAGCCGTTGCCGTCGAATGACCGCGGAGTGGGTGGTAGACAATGACAGTTGACGCCAACATCACATCAGAACACGACGCCCTGCCACTGCCGCTGGAAGGCATCCGGGTTCTTGATGCAACCCACATCGTCGCCGGCCCGTTCTGCTCGCTGATTCTGGCCGACATGGGGGCAGAGGTCATCAAGATTGAACGTCCCCGCACCGGCGACCTCGCCCGAGGGCGCGGGCCCTTCATCGGCGATGCTGATAGCGGTCAGGTCAGCAGCCGGTTTCTGGGCGTCAATCGCAACAAGAAGAGTGTAACGCTGGACTTGCGAAATCAGACTTGCCAGGACGCCTTCGCGAACCTGGTCGCCAGCGCCGACGTGCTGCTGGACAACTGGGGGCCGGGGGCTTTCCGTCGTTTGGGGTTCGGTTACGACCGCCTGAGCGAGATTAACCCGAGGCTCATTTACGCCGAGATTACCGGATACGGCGATGGAGACGGCGACAATGGTCGTGGCCCCTACTCCGACTGGCCGGCCAACAACCTCGCCATCCAGGCGATGTCGGGCTGGATGGACATTACCGGCGCGCCGGGCAGCCCGCCGCAGGCCGTCGGCGACAATATGGGCGATTCCGTGCCCGGCGTTTGGGCTGCGCTGGGCATCGTGCTGGCATTGGAAACCCGACGGCAAACCGGCGTCGGCCAGCACGTTGACGTTGCAATGTACGAGTGCATGGCCGCCCACGTCATCAGCAACATGAACGCGTACCAGGCCACCGGCCAGACGCCCGGCCGCACCCGCCAGGCGTCGCTGGGGCCGGGACTCGTGCTGCGCGCCGCCGACGGTTATGTTGTGATGGCCGGCGTCCGCAGCCCGCAGCGTCTGGCCGCCCTGTGGGAATTGGTGGAACTTACCGACTTGCCAGCACAGGACGAGCGTTACCTGAAACAGTTTCCCGACGCCGATTTTGTTTTTGATCTAGTAATTCCAGCAATTGAAAGTTGGTCATCGTCACGACCCAAGTGGGAAGTGGCTGGCAAGCTGACCGAAATCGGTTTCTCAATGGGTGTGGCCCAGAGCATCGCCGACCTCGCTGACTGCCCGCAACTGGATGCTCGCGGTATGTTTGTCGAAACGGCGGACACCCTCGGCGGAACCTTTCGTTCGCTGGCGACACCCATCCAGCTCACCGCCTGCCGAATCCCCGCTACCGGCGCCCCGCCGAAGCTGGGCCAGCATAACGCCGAAATCCTCTGCACCCTCGGCGGCCTGACGCCCGAGCAACTGGCGGAATTGGAGGCGGAAGGGGCGGTTTAGAGGGTTCCGGACGGCGGCGGCGATCCGGATTGCTCCGATACACGCCATTCCAGTTCCCGCCATTCCAGCCCGGTGCAAAACTTGCCGATCAGCCAATCTGTCATTGGGAGGAGGGTAGCCGCTCATGGTGAGCCGGACGAACCAGGTGGCAATCTCGTTCCCGTAACGACGATGTTGCCGTGTCGAGATTGCCACGCTGCGCTCGCAATGACAGTTTTGCACCGCCTTACCATTCGATAAACCGATGACACTTATTCGGGGCTGTGGTAACCTTGAGCCACCCACCCCCGCTCTATGGAGGCCGTACCCGATGTGCGCTATGGTAAAGAATCGTAATGGACTGACCATCACCACTGCCTCGCCAGACGCTGCCGACCGGTATCAGGAGGGGCTTGACCTGGTGCTCTCCCAGAACTACGGGCCGGAACCGAAGCTGCGGTCCGCTATCGAAGCCGACGAAGGTTTCGCCATGGCGCACACTGTGCTGGCCTACATCCTTCATTTGCAGATGGACGTGCCGGCTGCCCGCGCCGCCGCCGCCAAGGCCGTTGAGTTGTCGGCCGGCATATCCCAGGAGGAGCGGCAGGCCACGCAAATCATGCACTCCTTCACCCACGGCAAGGGTACCGAGGCCATCAGCCTGGTCAACGAACACCTGGTCGACTTCCCCACTGACACCCTGGCCATGCGCGTCGCCCAGCGCCTCTATATGCTGGGTTGCTTTGGGGCCGCCGTGCCCGATTTTCCCAATCACCTGATGGCGATGCTGAGCAAGGTTGCCCCCGCCAACGGCGATGACTGGGCTTTTCTGGGTCAGTATGCCTTCGCCCATCACGAAACGAACCAACCGGTCAAGGCCATGGACCTTGCCACCCGCTCACTGGAGGGCAATCCCCAGAATGCCGTCGCGTGTCATTCCGTTACCCACTCCTACTTTGAGCAGGGCGATGCGGCCAACGGTGGTCGCTGGCTGGCCGACTGGCTGGACGGTTTCGACCGGCGGGCGGCCTATAACGTGCATCTGTCCTGGCACCTGGCGCTGTTTGAACTGGCGCAGGGTCGCTACGGAGCGGCGTTGGACATCTACGAGGCGCAAATCAGGCCCAGCGTACAGGCGCGCAACCTGGCCAACTTGGCCGATGCCGCCTCGCTGATGTGGCGCATCCAGATTTACTCCGGTGAACCACCGGCCAAACCCTGGGACGAAGTGCGGGCCCAAGCGGGGCCGGCTGCCGACAGTCCCGGCGCCGCGTTCCGGGATTGCCACGCCGCCCTGGCCTTCGCCGGCTCCGGGGACACCGACGCCACGCAGCGCCTCGTCGACCGGCTCAGCGCCCAGGGAGCAAAGGGCGACGATCTGGCTCGCGAGATGATATTGCCCATCGCCCGTGGCGCAGCCGCCTTTGCCGCCGGCGACTATGCCGCAGCCGCCAAACTCATGGGGCCGACCTACCCCATGCTGGCTCGCATCGGTGGCAGCCACGCCCAGCGCGAGGTGTTCGAGGACACGCTGTTGGAAACTTACATCCGCGCCGGTATGTACGACGAAGCCAAGTCCATGCTGGACGAGCGCCTGAGCCGCCGCTCATCGGTGCGGGACACCTACTGGATGGGCCGTCTGGAGGCCGAGGCCGAGGCCGTGCAGGGCAACGTGCAAGCCTCCCGCCAACTGCTGGCCGAAGCGAAGGCCGCCTGGGCGCCCACCGCCGAAGCCGGCGCCGCCGAACTGCAACGCCTGGCTGCCGCCGCTCAGTCGTAGGGAGAGGGAACTACACCGTCACCGCTACCCTCTCCCATCCGGGGAGAGGGCGAGCACAACCGTCGTTCCCGCGCCGGCCGGAACGGACCCGAAATCTTGGTTAATCTGCTGGTGTGGGCAGCCGGTTCAGCAGCGATTCCATGCCCAGCGACTGGCACAGCTCGGCGAACTCGGGCTGGCGCGCGCCCGTCCAGCGCAACTGGTCAGGGGTGGTTTCTGGCAACGTCACGTCCAGACGCAAAGTGGCGAGCCGACGATACAGCATTGCATCATCCTGTCGGCCGGCCAGGGACTCTGCCAGGCCCGCGGCGCCCCTTACCTTCACGTCCCACTGAGCGGCGTCAGCCGGAATGTCGGCGATGCTGCCGTATCGGGTTAACACCGTGCCGGCCGACCGTGTTCCCCAGCGCGGTATGCCCGGTATGCCGTCCGCCGCATCGCCCACCAACGCCAGGTAGTCGGGGATAGCGGCCGGAGCCACCCCGAACTTTGCCGCAACACCGTCGGCGTCCATCAGCTCGCCCTTGCGCCGGTCCAGCATCACGATGCGGCTGCCAGACACTACCTGCGCCAGATCCTTGTCCGGCGAGCACATCAGAACCTGGTCGACCTCGGGAAAGTCTGCGAACCGCACCGCCGCGGCAGCGATGGCGTCGTCAGCCTCAAACTCGTCCATGGGCCACATCGTGAGGCCCAACGCCGCTGTTATGGTCTCGGCCAGGGTGAATTGATCCAGCAGCGCCGGGTCAACTCCCTCGCCCGTCTTGTAGCCATTGAACAGGTCGTTGCGGAAGGAACGGATGACGGTATCGAAGGCCACCGCGACGTGGGTAACGCCATCCTGGCCCAGCAACGCAATCAGTGATTGCGTCAGCCCGTGCGTCGCCTTGACATCCCTCCCGTCCGGCGCGATGCGACCCGGCCGAGGCGAGTAGTGGGCGCGAAACAACTCGTAGGTGCCGTCAACCAGGTGGATGTTCATGGATTTCCAGTGAGCAAGTATTTTAAGCGCTCATCGCGCAATAGAATGCCTGGAAACACCACTCGGTGATTAATCTACTATCCAGATAACGGAATCCGGGCAAAGTCACGAATTCACGGTCCCCCGTCGGGGGTATTGTGCAGCGCGAATATCCGTCGCCGCACGTTAAAGACAAAGCCGGGCAGCACCGGGTCTCCGCTGATCGTTTCCGGGTCGTTCAGTATCTCCGCATCCACTCCGGGGCGGTAGATGTGGACGCGCCGGCGGTACGGGTCAATCAGCCAGCCGAGTTGTGCGCCGTTGGCGATGTAGCGCTCCATCTTGCGCTGCAAGGGCGGGAGGGTGTCGGTGTCGGACATTATCTCGGCTACGAATGCCGGGCAAACGGTAATCGCCCGATCGACGGCAATGGGCGGCAGCGCGGCTACTTGTTCTGGCGACAGCCACAAGGCGTCAGGCCGTATTCGCGAGCCGTCGGGCAGGCGCATATTGGCATTGGGGCCGTGGGCCTCGCCTCCGTACTGCCTGTTCCAAATGCGGAGGTCGGTGCCCAGTTCAAGCTCCGCGTATGAACCTTTTCGATTCACCATAGGATTGATTACCAACTCCCCCTCGGCGGTCAGCTCCAAGTAGAAGCCACGCCCTTCGTTGGCCTGGTGGAATCCAACGAACCACTGGTCAATTTCGTCATCAGTGAGCTTTCCAGCCACGGATTCCAAGATGGGACGGATGTTGACGGACAAGGGATGCGGCAGGTCGAACTCGTCCGTGTTCGCGAAGGCGGCGAGTTTGGCGGTGTCAGCGGTTGTCATGGCCATTATCCTCTCCTAGTCCAGGTAGCGGTAGCCGGGCAGTGTCAGGAACTCGACGAAATCGTCGGCCAGGACGATCTCGTCCAGCAATTCCACCGCCTTGTCCAGTGCGCCTGGGTTCTCGGGACCGCGTTGCTGGATTAGCGCCGCAACTTCCTCGGCGCGCACCTGTCGGTACAACGCGGCGGTGATGGGACGCCCGTCGTCCAGGCTGGAACCCTGGTGGATCCACTGCCAGAGCTGAGAGCGGGAAATCTCGGCGGTGGCCGCATCTTCCATCAGCCCATAGATGGCGACCGCCCCGTTGCCACGCGTCCATGCGTCCACATATTGCAGCGCCACGCTGACGTTGTTCCGCAGGCCGGCCTCGGTAATCTGACCCTCCGGCACCATGAGCAGGTCGTCGGGAGCGATCCGCACCTCGGGTATCACGCCGAGCTGGTTGTCGCCCGAAAACGCCGCCTGGAAAACATCCAGCACCGGGGCTACCAGTCCCGGATGGGCAATCCACGCGCCGTCAAATCCCTGGTCGGCCTCCCGTTGCTTGTCGGACTGCACCTGCGCGAAAGCGGCGGCGTTGGCGGTCGCGTCGTCCCGGCGCGGGATGAACGCGGACATCCCGCCCAGGGCGTGGGCGCCCCGACGGTGGCACGTGTTCACCAGCAATTGGGCCGCCGACGTCAGGAAGTGCGTCGCCATCGTAACCTGTGACCGGTCCGGGAACACCATGTCGGGCCGCTTGTTGAACACCTTGATGACGCTGAAAATGTAGTCCCAGCGTCCCAGGTTGAGGCCGGACGGTCGTTCGCGCAGCTCGTACAGGATTTCTTCCATCTCGAAAGCGGCCAGGATGTGCTCAATCAGCACCGTCGGGCTGATGGTTCCGCGCGGCATATCGAGACGGTCCTCGGCATAGTTGAAAACGTCGTTCCAGAGGCGCGCTTCCAGGTAGGATTGCAGCTTCGGCAGATAGTAATAGGGGCCGGTGCCGTGGCTCTGCTGCGCCACATGGTTATGGTATACGGTGAGACCAAAATCGAAGAAGCTGCCGGCAACCGGCTCGCCATCCACCAGCAGATGCCGTTCCATCAGGTGCAACCCGCGCGGGCGTACGCACAGGGTCGCGGTCTGTTCGCTCAACTGATACTGCCGCCCGTCGGGAGCCTCGTCGCGGATGGTGCGGCGGTAGGCGTCTCGCACGTTGAGCTGACCATCGAGGGTGGGTAGCCAGGCCGGTGAGTGGGCGTCCTCAAAATCGGTCATATAAACCTGCGCCCCGCAGTTCAGGGCGTTGATGACCATGCGGCGGTTTGACGATGGCCCGGTAATCTCAACGCGGCGGTTAGACAGGTCTGTGGGCGCGGGCGGAACACGCCAGTCGCCCTCGCGGACGCTGCGGGTTTCGACCAGAAAGTCGGGCGTAGCGCCGGCGTCAATCTCGGCCTGCCGCCGGGCTCTGGCCTGTAGCAGACGCCGGCGCGTCGTCTCAAAGTTGCGGTGCAGTTCGGCAACGAATCCCAGGGCGTCATCGGTGACTACCTCTGCGTACTGTGCGGGAACGGGGCCGATGATTTGGACATTGTTGATGTCTGGCATGGCTGACCTACCGATGATTGGTGTTGGAGATGATGGGAATTGAATATGTAGGGCTAATCGCTACCGGTCGGGTCGACCGGCTCCGGGTCTGATGACGGAACAACGGGTTAGCGGCCGTCGCCGTGGTGATGGACAGCTAACCGCAATAACAGCTCCCGATGATTTGCCGGCATTTGTGCAGAGAGCGTGGATTCCACAGCATAAACCCGCTGGCTGATCCGCTCTTCCACAGCGCCAATTTTCTGATCAAGTCGCCCAATCTCGCCGCGGAACAGCTCCGTCAATACTGCCCGGTTGGCTCGGGCATCGGAGCGCAGATAGCAGCCAAGACCTGCCATGGTGACAAAGAAAACGACCGCGCTGACTAGGAGTTCAATTTGCTCCATCGGTAGCTGGCCCGCAAACTGGTCTAAACCGATAACTGTGGAGTCTACCCGGCCCGCAGGCCCAGCGTGGCGAGGCGCTGCCCGGCGTCGGCGCTGAGGGACAAACCCATTCCGACCCCATCCCGATACTTGCGTTGCAGCTCCCGCAGCTGGTACTCCACCGGGCGCATACCCTGGCTGCGGTGGCGCGAAACCTCGGCCAGCGTCCCGTAAGCCTGGTCCAGCGACCAGTAGAAGGACAAAATCCAGGACAATTCGCGCTCTTCGGTTGGGGCCGGGATGTCGGTGATGTCCAGGATGGTGTTCACCACCTTGGTGTAGCGCAGAATGCCCGCCTTGTCCTGCTGGTCGCGGCCGTAGTAGCGGCGGCGCATCAATTCCACCATGCGCTCGGTGTAGTTGGCCTCGCCGTAAATGTTTACCGGCAGCCATTTCTCGCGCAGGTCCACCACCTCGTTGCCGTCGCGACCCATGATGGCAACGGCCACTTCCGACCGCAGGGCGCTGTCGTACTCAAACTTCACCGCGTTACGGAGGAGCGCTTCCTGCAACATCATCGTAAGTTCGCGGGGGATTTTCAGATAGCGCGAGCCGGCCGCTTCGTCGTTGGTATCGGCGCCCACACCGCCGGTGTTGAAGGCGTAATACTCCTGCGGCATACCGCCCCAGACCAGTTGCTGAAGCACGTGATACAGCAGGTTGGCGTTCTCGTCCTCCAGCCCGATGATGAACGGGTCTGAGAAATATTCCACGTAGGGCCGGCCGATGGCGCCGATGGCCGCGCCCATTTGCACGGCCTCGCCGTACATCAACACCCGAATATACTGCTCCAGGCTGAGCCGGCGCAGCGGCGGAATCACGGTGTTCTGCCGCATTACCTCTTGCCAGAATACCCGGTCGGTGTTCTCCATGGGAACGTGAACCGAGTCGGTCAGCTGCCCGTCCGTAATCGTGCTGATCAGATCGCGCGCACCTTTGCGTGCCAGCAACCCCCGGCGGGAGAGAATCATCCGCATATTGCGAACCGGATTCTCCATGTAGTTGGGTTCCTGGCTGTCGACGTGGACGGGTACGTTCTCCAGCGTTTCATCGGCGGTGGTGATACCGGGAGCGCCCCGCAGGGTGTCGAAGGTGATGGGATCGTCTTCCCTGGTCAAACCAAAGGGCACGGCGTAGAAGTTGTTTTCGGTGCCGTCAATGGCGTGAGAGATTTGCGCCCGCCGCCCGCCGCGCGCGCTGGTAACCGGAGTGTCCAGCGGTTGCAGCAGCACGATGTCGTCGTTCATGGGATAGACCCCTTCGTCGGGGTCATTGGGCAGGTTCAGGATGCCGGCCAGTTCGCTGTTGGCCAATTCCACCATGATGGTCAGCGTGCTCTTGCCGTGCAGCGAGGGCCCCACCGTGATGAGGGCGGTATTCGCCGTTGCGCCGTCCAGGTTGCGCACCCGCGCCATGCTGAGCGCCGCCTGCACCGCCAGCCCGTTCTTCTCCTTCACCTGGTGCATTGCGATCGACAGCGGCCCCATCTTGTGCTCGCCCACGTAGTCGAAGCCGAAGTGCAGCGACAGCCCACGGGTTGGAGCCTTGAAAACCAGCTGCGTAATGCCCGCGTCGCGCAATTGCGTCTTGATCCCGTCATCCAGATCCAGGTCGTCCATCCAGTGTGGCACTGATACTTCCAGAATGTCCGGCGACCCCTGCCACTGATCTTGCGGCAGGTCGAACGTCAATCGTCGCCACATATATGGAGCTTGCAGGTAGCGGGTGCCAAACAGGAGTTGCCGCGCGTGATACGAACGGCCGGGCGCGTCGCAAATCTGGCGGTCGGTCTGGATGATGCCTTCGCCACTGGCGAATTGCGCCTCCATTTTGGCGATTACCTTTTCGAATACGCCTACGAACAGGAGCTGATTGTCCTCGGAGAATGCCAGAGCGTCGCGGTTGCGAGTGAACCCTTCCACAAAATATTGGGTGAGATCGGGGCGGCGCACGACGCCCAGCTGACTGAAAAAGGCCAGGCCGCCGTTGTCCAGACGAAACACGGTTTCCGGCCAAACCTTGGTGGAGGCACGGCCGGCGGCGTTGGCCACCGCGGCCTCGCTTTCCAGCGCTGCAGCCTCGCTCCGCAGCTCCGACTGGCGAGCCTCCGGCAAGTCCTGGAAGATGGGCATATTTCCGACCAGCCATTCTTCCGGTGGGTTGTACAGACGGCTGTCGGTGCGCTGACCCTGACGCGCTACCGCGCAGAGGCGAGTCAGCACGGCTTCAAACTCGGGTACTATCTCCGGTCCGGCCAACGGCGACTTGCCATCGGGCTGGTCGGTAGGGTTGGAGGTGGTCAAGATTGCTCTCCCTGTGCGTAGGTTAGCGAGCGGCGGCGGTTCGGCGACGGCGACCGGTATGCCGAGCCGTTGATCGTTGCCGATGGAGTCGGAAAGGGTAGAGTGGCCTTTTCGTTACGCTAACCTTGCGGTAACGGCTCGGGGGGCGCCGCAAAACCTGCCTGGTTCAAGTGTACGCGATGCCGAAGTATGTAAGCAGAAACACTGCCTGATAATGCTACCCCGAACCGCCCAATGTGTCAAAGCCGTACCGCGAAAATCCACCACATTTGTCCGCCCGACGGTCACGGGGAGAACCGCCGGAGAAACGCACCGACGCGGCAGATTTTTCGCCCCCGCAGTCCCCTCTCCTCAGTTCTCCTCGGTGCCCGCGCCAGGGGGAGGTTTGGTCCCTGGGTCAGTAAATCACTCCCGATTCCTCCAGCCGGGTGATTTCGGCGGCCGGCATACCCAGCAACTCACCGAACACATAGGCGTTGTCCTCTCCGATGTTGCTGTACTTGCCAAAGTCGATGGGCGTGCCCGACATTCGGGCCGGGATCGACCACGACACACTTTCGCCTTCCACCCACTCGGTAGCTTTGACGCCGCGTTCCGCTTCCCAGTACCGCGTGTCCTGGTAAAACCCTCTGGATTGCAGGTGCGCACTGTCGTGCAGATCCCGCCCCTGGGACACCAGGCCCGCCGGCACGCCGGCAGCCTGCAGGGAGTGCATGAGCGCCCCGGCATCCTGCGCCTGTGTCCAATCCCCGATGGCGGCGTCCAGGGCGGCCTCATTGCGGCGGCGGCCAATCCGAGTTTCGTATTCCGGAGCCGCTGCCCAGGAGGGGTCGCCCATCGCGGCGCGCAGACGCAGCCACTGCTCATCGTTGGCGGCGGAGATGGCGATGTAGCGGTCATCATTGGACTCAGTATTGGACTCAGTATTGGACTCAGGGACGGGGGCGCAGGGATACACACCGTGGGGTACGGCGTAGGCGTCCCGGTTGCCCCGACGCTGCGGCCCCCGTCCGTTCAGTTGATAGTCCAGCAATGCCGGCCCGCAGGTTGCCACGCCTGACTTGAAGATGGACGATTCCATCGTCGCCGTTTTGCCGGTGAGACGCCGCCGCATCAGCGCGGCAATGATGGCCGCCGGCTGGAACACGCCGGTGTGGTAGTCGGAGTATGACGTGTTAACCACTCCCGGCGGCTCATCGGGTTCGCCGGTCATCAGCGACACGCCGGACAGGTGCTGCACCAGAATCCCGAAGGACTTGTAGGTGTAGTACGGCCCGTGCCCGCCCAGCCCGGTCTGCCACATTATGACGGAATCGGGGCGTTGCTGCCGGATGGCCGGGAAGTCAATGCCCCACCTATCCAGGATGTTGCGCCGGAAGTTGGTCATAAATACATCGCTGATGCCGACCATTTTGAGCATCAGGTCGCGACCCTCCGGGGTGCGGACGTCCAGCGTTATGCGTCGTTTGCCGCGCTGATACTCCGGTTGGCCGGCGCCCCGCGACCAGGCCGGGATGAAGGCCATTTCATCCAGCACCTTGTTCGTCTCCACCTTGATGACCTCGGCGCCCAGCGAGCCCAGGATGCGCCCGGTCAGCGGCAGCGCCACGTAGGGGCCAAACTCCACGACACGAATGCCCGTCAGTGCGGATGGTCTGGCGTTGGGTGTGGCGGTAAGCGAGTCGGTCATGCCGGTTGCTCCTCGGTGTAGCGGTCAAAAATCAGGCGGCGCACCGCAAAGGTGAAGCCGGGCAGCACGTCCTCGCCGGACAGCGATTCGGGGTCTTCCAGTATCTCCGGAGCGTCCTGCCCGGCGCGATAAACGTAGGCGCGGCGGTTGCGCGGGTCAATGCCCCAGCCGAGGCTGGCGCCGCCGTCCATCCATTCCTGCATCTTGGCAAGGAACGGCGGCAGGCGGTCGGTGCGGGAGCGGACTTCCACCACGAAGTCGGGCGCGCCGTTGATGGCGCCCCGCCGCTCTGGCTCGGTCCGGTTGTCAAACCGTTCCTGGGTTAGCCAGGCAGCGTCAGGAATATATTCCGCTCCACTGGCCAGCCGGAACAAGACGGTTGGCGGATAGTTCTGGCCGCCGTTTTCATCTGTCCAGCTAAATAGCATACCGTTGACGGCATTTTCACCAAAACTACTGTCAGACCCGGTGGGCGGCATTATGATTAGCTCTCCATTGGCAGAGTATTCAAACTGGTAAGGCTCGTTATCGGTGGAGAGTTGGCAGAGCCGCTCGCCGAAATCGGGGGCGCTGCCGTCCACGCCCAGCGCGGCCAGATTCAGCCGCAGCTCACCCACCAACGAGAATCCGAAACTTGGCTGGCCGTCAGACACATCAGCGGCTGTCATCGGTTCCGGTTTTGTCGTAACCATTGCTATCCTCCCGTATACGGTAACGAACCGGTCATGCCGGTTGCTCCTCGGTGTAGCGGTCAAAAATCAGGCGGCGCACCGCAAATGTGAAACCGGGCAGCACGTCCTCGCCGGACAGCGATTCGGGGTCTTCCAGTATCTCTGGAGCGTCCTGCCCGGCGCGATAAACGTAGGCGCGGCGGTTGCGCGGGTCAATGCCCCAGCCGAGGCTGGCGCCGCCGTCCAGCCATTCCTGCATCTTGGCAAGGAACGGCGGCAGGCGGTCGGTGCGGGAGCGGACTTCCACGACGAAGTCGGGCGCGCCGTTGATGGCGCTCCGCCGCTCTGGCTCGGTCCGGTTGTCAAACCGTTCCTGGGTTATCCAGGCAGCGTCAGGAATATATTCCGCTCCACTGGCCAGCCGGAACAAGACGGTTGGCGGATAGTTCTGGCCGCCGTTTTCATCTGTCCAGCTAAATAGCGTACCGCTGACGGCATTTTCGCCAAAACTACTGTCAGACCCGGTGGGCGGCATTATGATTAGCTCTCCATTGGCAGAGTATTCAAACTGGTAAGGTTCGTTATCGGTGGACAGTTGGCAGAGCCGTTCGCCGAAATCGGGGGCGCTGCCGTCCACGCCCAGCGCGGCCAGATTCAGCCGCAGCTCACCCACCAACGGGAATCCGAAACTTGGCTGGCCGTCAGACACGCCAGCGGTTGTCGTCGGTTCCGGTTTTGTCGTAACCATTGCTATCCTCCCCTATCCGGTGACGAACCGGTCAGGCCGGTTGCTCCTCGGTGTAGCGGTCAAAAATCAGGCGGCGCACCGCAAAGGTGAAGCCGGGCAGCACGTCCTCGCCGGACAGCGATTCGGGGTCTTCCAGTAACTCCGGAGCATCCTGCCCGGCGCGATAAACGTAGGTGCGGCGGTTGCGCGGGTCAATGCCCCAGCCGAGGCTGGCGCCGCCGTCCAGCCATTCCTGCATCTTGGCAAGGAACGGAGGCAGGCGGTCGGTGCGGGAGCGGACTTCCACCACGAAATCGGGCGCGCCGTTGATGGCGCCCCGCCGCTCGGTCGCAGTCAGGTTATCGTAGCGTTCCTGGGTAATCCAGGCCGCGTCGGGTATCCGCTGCGCTCCGCTGGGCAGGCGAAAGCCGACGGTTGACCCGTAGCTGCTGCCGTCGTTATCACGACGCCAGACATACAGTTCACCTGTTGCTTCCGTTTCGTCCTTGCTGCTTTCGGAGCCAGGGGGCGCCATTACGATGAGTTCTCCTTGGGCAGAGTATTCAAACTGGTAAGGTTCATTATCGGTGGACAGTTGGCAGAGCCGCTCGCCGAAATCGGGGGCGCTGCTGTCCACGCCGAGCGCGGCTAGATTCAGCCGCAGCTCACCCACCAACGGGAATCCGAAACTTGGCTGGCCGTCAGACACATCAGCGGCTATCGTCGGTTCCGGTTTTGTCGTAACCATTGCTATCCTCCCGTATACGGTAACGAACCGGTCAGGCCGGTTGCTCCTCGGTGTAGCGGTCAAAAATCAGGCGGCGCACCTCAAATGTGAAACTTGGCAGCACGTCCTCGCCGGACAGCGATTCGGGGTCTTCCAGTATCTCCTGAGCGTCCTGCCCGGCGCGATAAACGTAGGCGCGGCGGTTGCGCGGGTCAATGCCCCAGCCCAGGCGAGCGCCCCCGTCCAGCCATTCCTGCATCTTGGCGAGGAACGGAGGCAGGCGGTCGGTGCGGGAGCGGACTTCCACGACGAAATCGGGCGCGCCGTTGATGGCGCCCCGCCGCTCGGACGCAGTCAGGTTATCGTAGCGTTCCTGGGTAATCCAGGCCGCGTCCGGGATCCGCTGCGCTCCGCTGGGAAGGCTGAAGCCGACGGTTGAGCCGTAGCTGCTGCCGTCGTTATCACGACGCCAGATAGTCAGGTCAACACTTACCTCCGTTTCGTCCTTGCTGCTTTCGGAGCCGGGGGGCGCCATTATGATTAGCTCTCCATTGGCAGAGTATTCAAACTGGTAAGGTTCGTTATCGGTAGAGAGTTGGCAGAGCCGCTCGCCGAAATCGGGCGCGCTGCCGTCCACGCCGAGCGCGGCCAGATTCAGCCGCAGCTCACCCACCAACGGGAATCCGAAACTTGGCTGGCCGTCAGACACATCAGCGGCTATCGTCGGTTCCGGTTTTGTCGTAACCATTGCTATCCTCCCGTATACGGTAACGAACCGGTCAGGCCGGTTGCTCCTCGGTGTAGCGGTCAAAAATCAGGCGGTGCACCTCAAATGTGAAACCGGGCAGCACGTCCTCGCCGGACAGCGATTCGGGGTCTTCCAGTATCTCCGGAGCATCCTGCCCGGCGCGATAAACGTAGGCGCGGCGGTTGCGCGGGTCGATGCCCCAGCCGAGGCTGGCGCCGCCGTCCATCCATTCCTGCATCTTGGCAAGGAACGGAGGCAGGCGGTCGGTGCGGGAACGGACTTCCACCACGAAGTCGGGTGCGCCGTTGATGGCGCCCCGCCGCTCGGACGCAGTCAGGTTATCGTAGCGTTCCTGGGTAATCCAGGCCGCGTCGGGTATCCGCTGCGCTCCGCTGGGCAGGCGAAAGCCGACGGTTGACCCGTAGCTGCTGCCGCCGTTATCACGACGCCAGATAGTCAGGTCAACACTTACCTCCGTTTCGTCCTTGCTGCTTTCGGAGCCGGGGGGCGCCATTATGATTAGTTCTCCTTGGGCAGAGTATTCAAACTGGTAAGGTTCGTTATCGGTGGACAGTTGGCAGAGCCGCTCGCCGAAATCGGGGGCGCTGCCGTCCACGCCCAGCGCGGCCAGATTCAGCCGTAGCTCACCCACCAACGGGAATCCGGTTGCAAATTCCTCCGCCGGATTGTCGGAGACCATCGGCTCCGGTTTGACTGTAGCCATTATTGACCTCCCAAGTTTGGGATTAGCTAGATGATTCCCCTGGCGTGCAGGGCGGTTAGCTCGTCGTCGGACAGGCCCAGTTCGCCTCGGAATACGGCCAGATTGTCGGCCCCCAGCGACGGAGCCGGACGCCGCCGCGGCGCAACTTCGTCGCTGTGAAAGATGCCCAGCGGGTATTTCAAAGTACCAATACCGGAGTCGTCGTGCTCGATGTCGGACCAGAACCCGGACTCGGCCAGCTGCGGGTCGGCCAGCAGGTCGGCGATGTCGTTTACCGGCAGGAACACCAGATTGCGCCGCTGGCCCTCGTGAAACAGTTCCTGCACGGTAAAGTTTTCGGCAAACTCCAGGAAGAGGGCGGTGATAATGTCGATGTGCTCGGCCCGATCCTGATTGCCGCCCCGGTACGCCTCGTTGAGTACTTCGTCGTTGCCGGTAACCTCGTGAATCCACTCGGCCAGGGCATCCCACTCGCGCGGCGTAATCACGCCGGCGGCGATCCAGCCGTCCTGGCAGGGGTATGCGCCCAACGGAATCACCAGGGTCGAGTTGGTGCCCACGCGGGTAACGTTCTGCCCCAGCTTGCGCCACAGCAGGGCCGGATGCGCGTCGGTGTAGTAGGTAATCAGCGCCTCTTGCGACGACACGTCGATGTGCTGCCCAATTCCGATTTGACCACTGGCCCCGCCGGACTCGTCGACGCCGAAATCGCGGCTGTACAGGGCGGCCAGGATGCCCACCGCGGCGTACTGAGCGGCGGGGTAGTGGCTGTGTTCGTTGCCCTGGCGCACGGGCGGTTGGTCAGGCTCTCCGGTAATCTGCATATATCCGCTGGCCGCCATCACCACCAGGTCGTCGCCCTGATAGTCGGCCCAATCGCCGGCGCTGCCAAAGGGCGTAACCGAAGCCATGACCAGACCCGGATTGTCAGCCCGCAGGGCGTCGAATCCGATGCCGCGGTCGTACAGATAGCGCCGGTCGAAACTCTCGATGATAACGTCGGCGTCGGCTGCCAGCCGCCGGAACAACGCCCGACCTGACTCGCTCTCCAGGTCCAGCGTGATGGAGCGTTTGTTGGTGTTGTAAAACATGAAATCGAGACTGCTCTCAGGGCCGGGAACATCAGCAGGATATGGACCCATGCTTCGAGACGGGTCGCCGCCTGGTGGTTCCACCTTCACCACATCGGCGCCATAGTCGGCCAGCAGGCGACCACAAAACGCCGCGCGCCGGTCGGTCAAATCCAGAATGCGGTAAGGCGGGATCAAATCCACGCCGGTATAATCATCAAACCGCGGCATAACCAGCCAACCCCCTGTCGTTGTGCGCCGGCCCCGCCGCCGGCCTTCGCCAATGTATAGCCGGCAGCCCGGCAATGTCAAAATCTCCGGCCTCGGTCGTCAAGAGCGCCGCCGCATAGGTGCGATCTGATAATTCGCCGGGACGCATCGTCGGCGACCCACGCCCGCCGCACGACTATGGTCAGGTTGAATCCACGGCCGGCTGCGCCGGCTATAATACCTGCGACCCGCCCCACATTCCGGACCGACACACGACCCAACAGAGAGATGCCCAATGTCCACCATGCACCCTACCGACATCAACGCAGCCCTGGTTAACCTGGTTCGCAAGCGCAATCCCACCTGGTGGCAGACCGCCGCTATTGGACTGACTCCGGGGCTGCGGCCCATTCTGGCGTTGCAAGATACCCGCACCTTACCATCGGCCAACGATATGCACCGGCCGGCCATCCTGCTGATCGCCGGCCTGCGCGGGAACCCCGCCGACACGCCCCGCCTGTTGGTGGCGCTGGACCGTTTCGTGCAGTCCGCTGCTGCGAGGGCCAACGGCGTCGCGCTGTCCGCCGTGGTCGCCGCCAACCCTGACGCCCTGGCCGGCGGCGACTGGGAACCCACCGCGGCCCAGCGTGTTGACCTCGGCGTCGGCTACCCTCCGCAGGACGGTTTCTACTTCGATGAAACCGCTCCGGAACGCCGCTACCTATGGCGCTGGATTACCTATCAGGCCCCTGACCTGCTTGTTGAGGTGGTGTTGAGCGACGACGAACGAACCTCGGCGCGCTGGGAATGGAACCCTGCTGCCGCCGGTGCGACGGTTGCAGTCGCAATGGGAGCGGTTGCCGCCCCGCCAGACGATTCACTGTTGTCGGCCCTGGGTCAACCCGCCGACGATGCGCCGGGAACCATCCCCGGATTGCGTCTCACCACTCACTGGACTGGTCTGACCGACGCACTGGCGGCGTTGTGGAAACTCACCGGCAAAGACGCCGACGTAGCAGCGTCGGGCGCGCGGGTCGCTCTGGATGCCCGCCGCGCTCGTCCACCGCTGACGCTGGCCCGCACTCTGGCCGACCATTACGGTCATGCCCTCGATCCCGTCAACTACACCCAGGGGGTTGGCATCAGCGGGCGGTTGCGTCTGGCTGCCCTGGACGCCACCTACCCTAACCCCGCCGCCGACATCTCCAATCTGGTTGACCACATCGTGGCTGACCCGGCAATATACCTTGCCGATGCCGGTGGCGCGGCGTTGACCGGCGTCGTCTGGGCGGCCCGCCTTGCCGATACCACCGGAGCAACGAGGTATCGGGATTTGTTCCTCTACGCTGCCGACCGGTTCCTGCCGCGCGGCCCCAACGAGGCGCCCTCCCCCTGTGACCCTGATTTCCGCGTCGAGGATATGTTCATGTGCGGGGCGATGTTGGGCCGGGCCCATGCAATCACCGGCGATGCCAGATACGCCGATATGCTGGCTACCTTCCTGACTGACGGCGGCGACGTGCAGCAGGGCAATGGACTATTCTGGCACGCCCGTTCCGCTCCGTACTACTGGAGCCGGGGCAACGGGTTCGCGGCGCTGGGCTATGCCGAGGCCCTGACCTACCTGCCCCATGACCACCCGTCGCGTGGCGAGCTGGCGCAAAGACACCGCAGCCATCTGGCTGCATTGCTGCGTATCCAACACCCCTGGGGCACCTTCGGCGAGCTGGTCGACGTCCCCGGCGCTTGGGGAGAACTGACCTCGACCTGCATGGTGGGCTACGCGCTGGCGCGCGGGTTGCGGCTCGGCTGGCTGTCCGCCGAGGACGATGCCGGATACGTCGCCGGCCTGGCTTCCTGCTGGCGCGCGCTGGGTGAGCGGATTGACTACGCCGGCGGCGTGGTCGACGGCTGCATCAGCACGGGCGTTATGCCGGATGTTGGCGCCTACCTGAACCGCACCGCCGTCAACGGCTACGACGACCGCACCGGCAGCATGGCCCTCTGGTTTGCCTGCGAAATGCACCAATATATGACCGGCGCGTCACGATAAACGAGCGTCCCAGCCTGGCCGTTGCCCCGTGCTAGAATTGCGGCAACGCTACGGGTGCAATCGGAGGGGGCCGCCATGCTAACGCGTCTGGAAGTCAACGGCTTCAAGAATCTGGTCGATTTTGCGCTGGATTTCGGGCCGTACACTTGCATCGCCGGCCCTAATGGCGTCGGCAAGTCCAACATATTCGACGCCATCCGCTTTCTGTCGCTGCTGACGGAATGCACTATTAATCAGGCCGCCCTGCAAATCCGCAATGCCGGCGAGGATACCGGGGATATTGCCGACCTGTTTTTCTCCGGCAGCGGCGAACGGCACGAGGGGATTGAGTTTGCCGCTGAGCTGATTGTGGACAAGAATGTGTCGGACGATTTTGGCCGCAAGGTCGAACCGTCTTCATCCTTCTTGCGGTACGAGGTGGCGTTTCGCTACGAGGCTCCCAGCGCCGCTACCGGGCCGCTGGGAGGGCTGGTTTTGGAACGGGAAGAACTGCGGCCCATCACCACCGGACGGGCGGCGCGCCATCTGCGATTTCCGCACAGCAAGGCAAAGTTCCGCGATAGCGTGGTGTACAACAATCGCCACAGCCGCTCGCCGTATATTTCCACCTACGTTGACCAGGACAGCGAGCAAGCGACCATTGTGGTGCATCAGGACGGCGGTTCCCACGGTCGGGGCCGGCCGGCGCCGGCCGAAGGCGCAACCCGCACCATAATCGGCACTGAGAACACCGCCGCCACGCCCACCATCCTGGCCGCGCGCCGCGAGATGCAGAGCTGGCGCATTATGGCCCTGGAACCCTCCGCAATGCGCCGCCCCGACCGCTACACGCAAGCGCCCGGGATAGCAGCCAACGGAGCGCACATACCGGCAACGCTGCAACATTTGGCCAACGTTATTGCGCCGCAGCATGGAGACACTCCAGAGGATGTTTATGCCATGGTGTCGATACGGGTGTCGAGCCTGGCGCCGGTTCAGATGGTTCGGGTAGTGCAGGACGATTTACGACAGTTGTTGTCGCTGGAAGTGGAAGAAACGTCGGGTTTGAAGTTGCGAGCCAATTCGATCTCCGACGGTACGCTGCGGTTCCTGGCCTTGGCGATACTGACCGAGGTGTCGGAAGAATCTGCGATTTTTTGCATGGAGGAACCGGAGAACGGCATCCATCCGGCCAATCTGGCCGCGCTGAACAAACTCCTGCATAGGATTGCAGTTAATGTAAATGAAGGGGTTGATGTGTACAATCCGCTGCGCCAGGTGATAGTTGCAACCCACTCGCCCTACTTCGTCCAGCTACAGGACAAAGGTGACCTGGTGCTGGCCAAAGACAGGATGATGCTCGCCGATTCGGGCAAAATTGTGGAGCATCTGCTGAAGTGTTATCCCTACCGGGGGACGTGGCGTTGTTCCGGCGAACGGGACGGCATTGACTTGATTTCACTGCAATCCTATCTGATGCCGCCGGAACAAGCGCAAATCGCCTTTCCGCGGGAGTTCTGGGATACCGTCTGATGATGCGCTTCCTATTGGTGTGCGAAGGCTCATTGGACACTGCGTTGCTGCCCCATATCCAGCGGCTACTTACTCGGTACGGGTATCCCGATTCTCCTGGAGAAGCGTGGAGCGATGGGCGGCGGTTAGTGGATAAAGTACGTAACGGTTTACAACGGCTGGGACAGTTCGACTTGCTCTTCGTGCATCGCGATGCCGACAATGCCGGAGCGAGTCCAAGATACGATGAAATCGGAAGTGCGATACAGGAGGCGGAATATCGTGGGCCTTGGGTGGGCATGGTACCAGTGCGGATGACCGAAGCTTGGATCTTGCTGGATGAAGCAGCCATTCGCAGCGCGGTAAGAAAGCCGCATGGCAGAACGCCTCTAGCTCTACCGACTCCCAGAGAGTCCGAACGAATGGCGGACCCTAAAACGATGCTGGAAACGGTTTTGCTTGATGTCAGTGAAACCCGGGGACGCCGCCGGCGCGAGATTCGCGAAGATTTACCCAACCTACGCCGCCAACTGCTGCGTAATCTCCCCGTTGGCGGGCCGTTGGAGGAGTTGGAATCCTGGTCAAAGTTCCGCGACGACACAGTCGCTGCGCTACGATCCCTTGAGCCTATTCCCTGATATGCACTTCCTCATTGCCTATATCTCTCGGAGCACGCCGTTTTACTATGGGTGGGTGGTGCTTGGCGCGGCCGGCAGCAGTATGTTCGTGCGGAACGCGGCCGGCAGCCTTACCTTTGCCGTCTTTGTACCCATCATCGCCGAGGACACCGGGTGGAGTCGTGCGGTGATCGGCGGCGCTGCCGCGGTGGGCGGTTTGCTGGCTACCGGAGCGTCGCCCCCGGTGGGTTGGGCGATTGATCGATTCGGCGCCCGTTTGATACTGGTGTCGTCGCTGATCATCATCGGCTTGAGCACGATGGCCCTGGCTTGGTTAGAGGTACACATCGCCCTGTTCTACGCCGCAATGTCCGTGGGTCGCATCATGTTCAGCAGCCCGTTGAACGTGGGGGCTGCGACCGTCGTTGGGCGATGGTTCGTCCGTCAGCGCGGTCGCGCCACCGGACTGCTGTTCCTCTCCCACTCCGGCGGGATGGCGGTGTTCCCGCTGGTCGCCACCTGGGTTAGCTACGCTTACAGTTGGCAGACCGCGTGGATTGTGCTGGGGCTGATGGTGTACGCCATCGCGCTGGCTCCGGCTGCCCTGCTGGTGGCGCAACGCCCCGAGGATGTCGGCCTGCGCCCGGATGGCGACCCACCGATTGATACCGAGTCAGCTGACCGGGGGGCTCTGGAACCGTCAACGCTGGCTGGTGTTGAAGAACAATGGACGACCCGTCAGGCGCTGCGAACGCCCGCGCTGTGGGTGTTGGCCATCGGCACCGGTTTGCTGTTTCTGCTGCAATCGGGCACCAACGTCTATCAGGCCGACCTGCTGCGCTCCCGCGGAATTGACCTGACGCTTTCGCAGCTGAGCATCGTGGTCAACGCCGCCGGTACCGGACTGGGCAGCCTGGTGTGGGGCCGCGTCGTCGAGAATCTGCGAGTTTCCTACACCTACGCCATAGTTGCGCTGGTGATGTCGGTGGCCCTGGCGCTTTTCGTCTTCGCCGACACCGTACTGCTGGGGTATATCGCCGCCGGGTTGTTCGGCGTCGCCGTCGCTGGGATTCTGGTGGTGCCGGCGGTCGCCTACGCCAACTTCTTCGGACGCCAGTCGTTGGGCACCATCCGGGGCGTCACCGAACCGTTCACATCGCTGGGACAGGCCATCGGAGCCGTTTCGTCCGGTCTGGTATTCCAGTTCGCCGGGGCTTATACCTACGCCTTTGTCATCTATGCAATCCTGGGGGCGCTGACGGCAGTAGCCTTGCTGACGGCCCGCCCGCCGCGCTACCCGGCAACATCTTTGCCCGCTGACTAATCCCTTCTCCAAGGGGGTGAGCGCGGACTCCCTACGCTCCCTCAATCGGCAAATCCGGATACGCCTGCGAAGTGGGAAAGGGCCGTTCGGGGTCAACCCGGCGCAACTGATACGCCTCTGACGACATAATGGCGTCAACGTTGGCGGGAAAATCCTCGAACCGGTCGGCAAACGCGCGGATGAGCCGCCCGCTCATAGCCCCGCAGTCGTCGCTGCCGAGGAACACCGCCAGTTGCGCCGCCCGTTCAATGGATGCCCCCTCGCCCGACGTTACCTGCACGCCCCGCTCGTACATCGCCGTGTCGCCAATCTCTTTGGCCAGGTCGCGGGTTTCCACCCACATCCGCGTGTTGATGGAGCCCGGACTGATGGCGTTGACGGTGATGGGCGTATCGGCCAATTCCAGCGCCAGATTCTCCGTCAGATTGACGATTGCCACCTTGGCGGCGTCGTAGGCGGTTACGTTGGGGCCGCCCACGCCGGACATATTCACGATGCGGCCGGCGCCGCGTGCCAGCATGGCCGGCAGCGCCGCCCGGCAGCCGTAGTAGGCGCCCAGCAGATGCACCGATATAGTGCGCGCCCAGTCTGCAGGGTCGTTGTCCCACAACCGCCCCACCGGGCCGATGTTCCCAGCGTTGTTTACCATCACGTCGATGACGCCATAGCGGTCCAGGGTGTGGGCTACCGCATTATCCACCTGCGCCCGGTCGGTAACGTCGGTGATGACGGTGGCAACCTCGCTTCCAAACCGGCTGGTGATGGCCTGGGCAGTTTCCTGCAATTCGGCATTGGTGCGGGCGGCCAGGGTCAGTCGCGCACCCTCGGCGGCGCAGGCCGTGGCAATGGCCTGTCCGATGCCGCGCCCACCGCCGGTTATCAAAACGACCCGCCCATCAAGTTTCTTCCGGTCATTCACGTTTAATCTCCCCATCCGCTCCGTGTTGGAAACTAGCGGTGGTACAATTCGGCTACATACTACACGACGGGAGTATCCCCATGACCGACACCGACCGGCTAGCCAACGTGAACCCAGCCGCAGTTTCCTTAACCGGGATGGCCGCCGGGACGTGTTTTTCGCTTCGTCCTTGACAAGCGCCACTCGATATGTTGTATCATCAGCATCAGCATCAGCATCAGCATCAGCATCAGCATCAGCATCAGCAGCTAGTTCCGCCGATGCAATGACGCTAAGATTTGCCGAAGCGCGAGTTGGATGTTTCAGATTTATGCTAGGGTAAGGAGGGTAACGAAAGAAGATGGCGCCAAGCAATGGAGCCGATGAGGCGGCCTTGGAGAGGTCGTATTCAGTTTTGCAGCCGCTGAACCTAGCCACTGCCGCCAGGATGCTGAAGGAAGCCAAGCAGATCCTGGATCACTTGGGAGTGGTTTTTTTCCTTCGGCATGGCACTTGTCTCGGCGTAATTAGGGACAACGGATTCATTCCGTGGGATGATGACTTGGATTTGGGCTCAGTCATCGGACTTCATGGGCTCACCGAGAATTCAATAGACCGGGTTGTGGCTGCCTTCAGGGACAACGGATATTTCGCCAAAGTAGAACCCAACGACTACTGCATAAGCGTGGCGATGATGAAGTCTGACATCAGGACCGATTGGATTTGCTACCGAATCGTTGACGATTGCATAATTCAGTACCCCGGAGTGCGAATCCCGGTCACACTGGTCACTCAACTGAAAGAGATTGACTTCATTGGGGAGAAGTTCCTTGTGCCGAACCCACCGGAAGAATACCTGCGGTGCAAGTATGGCGCCGATTGGACGACGCCTAAAAGGACCGGGTATGAGAAGGATATTCTGGAATTGGTCCCGGAAAGTCCGATCCCCGTGCCCAGCCAATTCAGTCAGTCGAGACCAATCCCCCAATCGGGCGACAGCCGGGTTCGGGTTCTTGACCAAGGCGGCCAGCCGGTCTCCAGTGCATGGGTCATGGTCGCTGGACTAGGCAGTTACCAAACCAACGAGCAGGGTTACGCGACTATTGATATGCCTCGTGATGACTGGTACGCGTTGATTATCAGATATGGCGATCATGAAGAAGTGCTCTACCAGGAGAAGCTAGCTAGAGGCGAAAGCTACGTCTATAACCCAAACCCATTAGTCGCTTCAGGACGGCTCTGCGTTTTGTCACCGGAGTGAACTCGCCAAGGAAGGTGGGTATTTCTCTGCTCCCGGGAACTTATTCCTTGCCCGGTCGATTCGGAGAGCCGTGTTAACGCTCTATTTAGGCAGCAATTTGGAGGGATCCATGCCCGACCAGACCGCAGAATATTTGAGCTCTTTGTACGGGGGATTTTGGGACTTTGAAGTCAAAGATTTTTGTTATATGACCAATCCCTTTTTCCCCCCTGAGGCTCTCCTGGAGGACATGGGCGTACATCTGACCGAATTGGTCAAGGCTTATCCGTCGACCAACTGGTACATATCATCATTGCTGGCGGACCCCTTGGGATTAACTGAGAACGAGGTGGTGGTCGGAAACGGCGCCAGTGAATTGATAGACGTTTTGATCAATCGATACGTCCAGAACCTGGCCATCCCGGTGCCTACATTCAATGAATTTACCAACCGAGCCAAGACCTTGGGCAGGAAAGTCAGTCCCTTCCGGCTTTTTGGCGAGTTCAAACTTGACCCGGAAGCGTTTGTGCGACACGTGAGAAAAACGCGGTCCAATGCGGCTGTACTCATCCGGCCCAACAACCCTACTGGGTCCCTTATCGCCAAATCTGACCTTGCCTTTTTGCTGGAAGACCTCAGGGACCTAGACCTGGTGCTGGTGGATGACTCATTTATTGAGTTCGTAACCACGGAATCGGATCAAGCGGCATTGGACTTAACGTTCGAATTTCCGAACTTGGTCGTGTTGAAGAGCCTATCCAAGAATTACGGAATCCCGGGACTTCGTTTAGGGTATGCTGTATCCGGGGACGGTGAGCGCGTCAAGCAGTTGCGACAGGACCTACCCATCTGGAACATCAATTCTTTAGCCCAGTTCTTCTTACGCCATTACGGAGAGTACCAGGAGGAATTCACGGTTTCGTGCTTAAAGGTGCGGGAAGAGTCCCAACGGCTGTTTCAACAACTTCTCGGAGTGCCCTACCTTTATCCCTTCCCGACCCAAGGCAACTTTGTCTTGTGCCGGGTCCTCCCCGGCTTAACCGGAGAGGAATTAACTTCAGCTCTGTTCGAGCAGTACAATATCTTGGTCAACGATTGCAGTGGGAAGGAAGGGCTGGAGGACTCTTACATACGAATTGCTTCCCGCACCAAAGCGGACAATACGGCTCTAGTAGCCGCCCTGCACGGACTACAGGTCGAAGCCATCTCTCCGACCTCCAGATTGCGCTAGCAGCCGGTCCGAGAATTAAAGGACGGCAACGAATTACACAGTGATACACGATTACGCAACGGTTATCGTGTAAATTTATTGCGAAATACGAATGTTATTGGCATTAAATTGACAGTTATCGGAATCAAATTTAATACTTGGACAGGCTGTTAAGGGAGGTATGAGATGAAAGCAATAATTCTTGCTGCGGGCATGGGCACCCGGTTGCGCCCCATCACCTTGTCCGTCCCAAAATGTCTGGTCCTGGTCAATTCCAAACCCATTCTGGAGCATCAGCTAGAGGCATTGTTGACGGCAGGGGTCCGGGATGTAATCCTGGTGGTGGGCTATCTTTCAGAATTAGTGTCTGACAAGTACGGAACTCGACATGGCGATATGAACATACACTACGTTCAGAATCATATTTATGACCGCACCAACAACATCTACTCCCTGTGGCTAGCGCGACAACACCTAGATGGCCAGGTGCTGTTGCTGGAAGGGGACTTGGTTTTCGAGCCCGAGTTGTTACAGAGACTAGCTCAAGCTCCTGAACGGGACGTTGCTATCGTTGAAAAATTTCAGCCTTATATGGATGGAACGGTTATCCAGGGCAATGGCCTCTGGGCTAGCAGGATGATCCTTAAAGCACACCAGGAGGATGATTTCGACTACGCATCCGCCTACAAAACAGTAAATATTTATAAATTCTCCCAAGAGGTTTTTCAGTACCAGATAGTTCCTCAACTGGATTCCTATGTGGCACAGCAGCGGTACGACCTATATTATGAGGCGGTCTTCGCCGACCTGATTTCTCAGGGCTCCCTGCGCCTGGCTATTCTTTGCGCTGCCCCCAATAAGTGGGCGGAGATTGATACTTTGGAGGACCTCCAAGCGGCCCAAAACATTTTTGCCGCAGAGACTCTGAATCCCGAGCAAGCTCCAAGTTAACGCCGTTTTCCCCACCATGGGAAACCGGCGGGCCATTAATACTGACTAACTCTTGAACAGCAGAAGGTGTATTTTGGAACATTCTAAGGCATGGTCCCAGCCGAGCGCCATTGACTATTACTCCAAACATCGGCATGAGGTGTCTGATCTTTACCCATCGGAGCGAGTTTTTTTGCCTAGAGTTTTATTCCCTGGGATTAAAGTGCTAGACGTGGGATGCGCCTCTGGTGGATTTTTCAACATCATGCGCACCCTGGAACCAACCGTTGACTATACTGGAATAGACATAGCCGGGCCCGCCGTCGACCTGGCCCGCCAGACCTATCCGGATGCCCGATTTGAGGTCGCCGATGGGGTGACAATTCCTTTCATTGATGGGACCTTCGACTTGGTCCACTGCACTAGCGTCCTGGTTATCGAACCTCGATACCAGGAAGTATGGGAGGAAATGTACCGAGTATCCAGCAGGTTCGTTTTGGCGGATATGCGCTTGTTGAAGGATATTGCAGGACAAGAAGGTTTCCAAGATTCTCACTATCGAATCCAATTCGACGCGCAGGACCAGGAAGGGACAGTGCCCTATGTGGTGAGCGACGCCGATAAGGTGATCAACTGCTTATTAAACTTGGATCCCCGCCCGCAAGCGTTGAGGGGCACCGGCTATTTCCATGAAGTCTCAAATATGGCAGATACGCGCTACTCCCAAGTTTGTATGTCCATATTGCTAGTAGAAAAAGGCCATTCGAAAACAACACGAACTGTACTGGACCTGAACGACTTACCACTAGAGTTTTCAGCTGTTCCCGGGTAAGACGGCAGCTAAAGAAAAGAACGCCCGCTTGGCGCCCCCCATCGGTTCCCACCGGCGGTCCCCACCGGGGAATCATGCCAATGAACAGGCCCCACTCTGAACAGTTATGCGCGCAGACTACCAACTGTTGCGCCGCCAACGCAGCCACCGTTTCCTTCACCAGCATGGCGGCCGGGACCCGCGCAGATTACGAACTGCTGGAACGGCTGGAAGCCGAATTTGCCTCCGGCACCGCCGACCGCGTGCTGGACCAACTGCGCGGTCTGGCCGGCTCACTGGCCGGCTATCAGGTTGACCGGCTGGAACATTCGCTGCAAACCGCCACCCGCGCCTACCGGGATGACGCCGACGAGGAGATGGTCGTCGCTGCGCTGCTCCACGATGTTGGCGACCTGTTGTCGCCCCACAATCACAGCGAGCTGGCCGCCGCCGTGCTCCGCCCCTACGTAACCGAACGCACCTACTGGATAGTGCGGCAACACGGCCTGTTTCAGAGCTACTACTACGCCCACCATCAGGGCGGCGACCGCTACGCCCGCGACCGCTACGCCGACCATCCCTGGTATCAGGGCGCCGTTGATTTCTGCCACCGCTGGGACCAGCCATCTTTTGACCCGGCTTACGAATCCCTGCCGCTGGATTTCTTTGAGCCGATGGTGCGCCGCGTGTTCGACCGCGAACCCTTCGGCCTGGTTGGCGCGGATGAGTAATTATGCCCGGTGATTCTCCCCTGATGATTATGCCGGCAATGGCGATTCGCCGGCGATGGGTGCAGTAAAGACCGGCCTGCCGCTCTCCGTATGGTAGTGGTTGGACAGGGCAATAAGCAGTTGCCGGTGCGATTGATTCAATGCGTCCAGCTTGTGGCCCAGCCTGACCACCCAGATTAGACCACCACCGCCCAACACCAGGATAGTCAAAAGTGTGCCTGCTATTGCGGCAATGGTGGATGCTTCAGCGGTAACCATTCGGCTTGTTCCGGCGGTAGTATTAGATGCTATTCTACAAGGCGACACAGGCAAAGGCCTAGGGTTGACACTCATAAAATGGTCATTAGAGGTGAAACCACTATGACTCTGGAAGGAAAAGTTGCGCTCATCACCGGGGCCGGCGGTATGCGCGGCGTTGGTCGAGCGGCCGTTTTGAAGCTGGCGTCCCAGGGCGCCGACGTAGCCATTACCGACTTGCGGCGTCCCGCCGACGATCTGCCTCCCGGAGAAGTCCGGTCGGAGTGGCAGTCCATCGACAGCGTGGCCGACGAGGTACGCAACCTCGGTCGCCGGGTGCTGCCCATCTATGCTGACCTCTCCGAGAGCCAGCAGATTGAGAGCCTCGTCGCTCAAACCGTCGACCATTTTGGCCGTCTGGATATTCTGGTCAACAACGCCCGCGCTGTCATCGGTCGCGATAAGGTGCCGGTAACCGAGCTGGAAGAAGCTGTCTGGCACCACTTTCTCGACATCAACACCACCGCCGTGTTCCTCTGCACCAAGTTCGCGGGCCGCGAGATGGTCCGCCTGGGCAACGGCGGGCGGGTTGTCAACATCGCCAGCAACGCCGGCAAGCAGGCCAGCGCCGACGGCGCCGCTTACTCGGCCAGCAAGTTTGCCGTCATCGGGTTGACCCAGGCGTCCGCGCTGGATTTGGCGCCCCACGGCATCACCGTCAACGCGGTGTGTCCCGGCCCCATCAACACCGACCGCATGAGCTACTGGGAGCGCGACCAGGCCGCCCAACGCGGCTTGACCCAGGAAGAATTTCGGTCCCAAATCGTGGCGGCTTCGGGAGAACGCACCCCGTTGGGGCGCATCGCCGAGGCTGAGGACGTGGCCAATCTGGTGTCATTCCTGGCCGGCCCCGACTCCAGCTTCATTACCGGGCAGGCGTACAACGTCAACGGCGGCCTGCTTTTTCACTGACCGGATAGCGCCACTGACCGGATAACATCCCTGACCGGATAACACCAACAGGAGTTTCGATATGCAGTACGGAATCACCCTGCCGGGCCGCGGCCCGCTGGCCACTCCCGACAACATGGCCACCATCGCCCAGCGCGCTGAAGCTTTGGGCTTCGACTCCATCGCCCTGGGCGACCATATACTGGTGCCCCGCAGTATCTCTTCCGACTACCCCTACACCGAAACCGGCGAGTTTCCCGGTTCCACATCCGGCCAGTCCATGGAACAAATCACCGCCCTGGCGTACATGGCCGGCTGCACCGAGAAAATCCGGCTGGCCACGTCGGTAATCATCGTTCCACACCGAAATCCGCTGGTCGCCGCCAAAGCCCTGGCGACGCTGGATGTGCTGTCCGGTGGCCGCCTGATCATTGGCGTGGGCGTCGGCTGGTGTCGCGAGGAGTTTGAGGCAGTGGGCTGCGAACCCTTCGACGAACGCGGCGCCGTTACCGACGAGTACATCCGGGCCTTCAAGGAACTCTGGACGGCTGACAACCCCACGTTCGAGGGCAAGTACGTCAGCTTCTCGGATATCTGGTTCCTGCCCAAGCCGGTGCAGCAACCGCACCCGCCGCTTTGGGTGGGTGGTGAAAGCCGGCCGGCCATTCGCCGCGCCGCCACTCTCTGCGACGGCTGGTATCCCATCGGCAACAACCCGGCGTTCCCGGTGGGCACGCCCGAGGCCTTGCAGAGCGGAATGAACCGACTGCGCCGCACCGCCGAGGCAGCCGGTCGCAATCCGGACGAAATCCAGATAATTTATCGCAGCCACGACTACCGGATTACCGGCGCCGATACCAGCAGCGAGCGCGTGCGTTTCACCGGAAGCGGCGACCAAATTGCCGGCGACATCCGCCAGTATCAGGATATGGGCGTCAGCTATCTGGTGCTGGATATTGCCCGCCTGAGCGCCGACGGCAACCTGGAAGAAACCCTGGGGCACCTGGAGGACTTCACCACCCAGGTGGCGGCCAAAGTCTGACCGAGTGGACTTGATAGCGTCACGCTCGCCCAAAGCCAGTAAATGCCTTTCACGCTCACCCCGGATAACGCCGTCGCCTATCTGGTGGCCCGCCGCGTAATTGACGAAGACGCAGCAGCCAGGGCCACCGCCGAGTTGCTGGGCGGCGGTGTTTCCAACATCGTCGTGCGGGTTGCCATCTCTGCCGGCCCGAACGGTGCCCCCGATGGGAACCCTGATGTCGAGCACGATGTTGCGTTGGTGGCGAAGCAATCTTTGCCCCAACTGCGCGTGGCCCAGGAGTGGTTCGCCGACCGGCAGCGCATCCACCGGGAATGGGGCAGCATCCAGTACCTGGCCGGCGTATTGCCGCCAACCGCGCTGCCGCGGGTAGTCTACGCGAACGAGGACGACTTTCTCTACGTGATGACGTCGGCGCCGGCGGCGGGCGTCAACTGGAAAGATGCCCTGCTCGCCGGACAGGTCGATGTGGCAGTGGCCGGCAAAGTCGGCGGATTGCTGGCCACCGTACACCGGACTACTGCCATTACGGGCGGCAACGTGCCCAGTCGGCTGCAACCCTTCGCCGATCAGCGCTGCTTCGTGCAGCTCCGCATCGACCCCTACCACCGCGCGACGGCAGCGGTCCACCCTGAACTGGCGGATGTTATCGAATCCGAAGCCCAGCGGATGCTCAACCATCCGCTGGCGCTGGTACACGGCGATTACAGCCCCAAGAACGTCATCGTGACCGGCGCCGGCGAATCGGCAGAGGTGTACCTGCTGGATTTTGAGGTTGTGCATCTGGGGCACCCCGCATTCGACCTGGCGTTTATGCTCAACCATCTAACGCTGAAGGCGATACATCAGCCGCGAATTACCGGAAAGTATAACCGGGCCGCTCGCGCTTTCTGGGCCAGCTACGTCGCAGCCGTCTTGAGGCCGGCCGGATACGCCGACGCGCTGGAACTGGACACGGTGCGGCAGTTGGGCGTCCTGCTGCTGGCCCGCGTGGATGGCAAGTCGCCGGCAGAATACATCACGACCGACGCTGCCAAAGCACGCGTGCGTCACCTGGCGCGTTCCATATTGACGGGTGAATCGGCTCGCCTGTCCCATGTGCATGATTGGCTGCTCAACCCGGCTCACGCATAGCCGGCGGGATGGCGCCGGCAGCCCGTCGGATGGCGCAACAGCACCGCGTCGCTGACCTGGACGATTGCAAAGTCAGTAGTACCTTTCTGCTTGGCGCGGGGAACGCCCCCTCACCCTAACCCTCTCCCCGTCAATTCATTTCTGTGGGAGAGGGGACTTTGCAATCGTCCTGGGCTGCTGACACCAGGGCATTGCTGCGTTGCGTTGCCGGTGGCTATGGTAAGTGCAGTGGCGCAATTTGGCGCTGCACGTTACCGCCCGATAGCCTGCTCATGCGTACCCACTTTGTCATTGGGAGGAGCGCCCGCTCATCCCGAGCTGGTCGAGGGACGTGGCAATCTCGATGAGGTTGAACACACGTCGGCGAACCATCATTGCTACGGCGACGAGATTGCCACGCTACGCTCGCAATGACAAAATGGATACGGATGAGCCACCGCCTGGTGTTGACCGCAATGGAATTAGTAACCCACCCGTCCGACGACCCGCTTCCATTCGATGCGTCCACACCGTATCGGCTCGTTGCCACTGAGCTGCCTTCAACCGATAGCGTCAGGGCCAACGATAGCGCCAGTGCCAATGACCATCGGGGAGCTGATGCGGCGGTTGATTATCCGGCGACCAGTTTCCCACTGCACACGGGCGCGAGTCTGCAAGACTTTTTGGTTCGGTTGGCAATGGCATCGGCCAATGTGTCGGCGCCCAGCCTGGCGATGGTTAGCGAACCCAACCTGTATACGTTGATCGCGGCAGTGTTCCGGTTCGGGCGCAATTCGGGCGCCGATCTGGAGGCCGCGCTGGGCTCGGCCGGGTTTATTCCCGACGGTGCCGATTCGGGTATGGGCCGCGAGTCGGCGACGCTTTTGTCCGACCTGCGTGCCGAACTCCGGTGGCGCAACTGCCAATCGATGGGTAAAAATCCTACGGGCCCGGTGCGTCGCGGCCGCCTGCTGCAACTTGTGGGCAGTTTCACCACACTCGCGCGATATAGCGTATCGCCGCTGCATCTCCACCGCCGGTCCGCCGACTGCCCGCTGTGCCACGCGCCGGCGACCTTCTGCGTATTCCTCGCCAGCGTCCAATGGCGTTGTTTCGCCTGCGACGGATGCGGCGGCCTGCCGGAATTCGCCGACCAACTCCTGGACACTTTGATGACGAACGGAAGTCGCGCGTCCTCTGACCCTGGATAAGAGTGGCCTATTGGCACGGAATAAAATGTACCGGCAGCATCATTCCGCCCAAACTCGATACCGGCCTGGCTCGATGGTGGCCGGAGCAATCGGTGCAACCGCCACCACCGTCCGGCCGGCCGCCGACGCCGGCGGTTGCGCCGAACCCACGTAGGCATCTCGGCTCGCGTCGTATTGCAACTCCATCCGCGTAACGGTGGGCTGGGGGCCGTCCGTGATCAGCCACACAATCCACTCCTGCCGCACCCGATTGTTGACCAGCACGAAACCGTCCGGCTGCCATCCGCCGTCGCGGTCGCTGATGTCGCCGCCGGATACGCGCAGCTCACGCACGCAAAACCCGGCCCCGTGGATTGCATCATCCGTTACGTAATGGAATCGCAGCAGGATTTCCCCACCGGCGTATGAAGCCAACGGAACCGTTGCCCGCTGCCAGTCGCTGACGCCGGTATAGCCGGGTCCGTAGCTGTTGCCCACCGGGTTTTCGTCGGTGGAGCCTTCTGCCGGCAGCACATCCCAAGTAGCGCCGCCGTCCTTTGACGCTGCCACGTACACGTAATCCCAGCCGTCTTCGATGTTGTGCCAGCGCAGGAATGACAACTCGGCAGGGGTAGCGTCGGGTCTGGCCTGGGGCACCGTCAGGCGGCGCGTGAGCGATGTAGCGATGGTATCGCCGCGGTTGCTCCACCAACAGGAACCGCCGGGCACAGCAGAGGGGAGTAAAGGGGTGGTTGCGGCGCCTTCGAAATGCACGGTTGCGGCGCCGTTTGCCTGGCGAATGTCCACATAATCGACGCCATATTGGGGCAGGTTTTCGTACTGAGTCGCTTCGCCAACCCGGCGAGTTTCGGTCAGGGTTGCGCCCACGTCCAGGCCGTCGTAGCCATAGCGGTCGTCCTCGGAGTCCAGATAGTTGGCGACGATCCAGTCGCCGAATATGGTGCGGAACGTGGCCGGCTCACCGTCAACGGTTGTGGCGGCCAGTTTGGACAAGAATGCGTTGACGCCGGCGATGCCGTCCATCGGTTCGCCCAGCAGGTGGCGCAGCGCGTTGCCGGTTGCATAGCGCTCGCGCAGGTAGTGGGCGAAAAGCGATGCCGCGCCATAGTTGAGACCCACCTCTCCGCCGAACTCTGCCGGCCAGTTCACCAACGACGCGTTGGGCCGCTGCAAGTACCGGGTCAGACTACCGGTTGGGTAGCCGGCCTCGGTGGCCGCCAGCTCCGACAGCCCTTCGTTCAGCCAGGTTTCCTCCGAGTGGTCGGCATATCCGTGGATGGCGTGCTGCAGCTCGTGGGCCAGCGTCGCCAGGTAACCGGCGGTGCCCAACGGTATCTGGGCGGCGTTGATGTAGATGGCCTCAATTTCGTTGCTGAACGGGCTCACCGCAACGGGATAGCCGTCGTGTCCGGACACGTACCCGCCGGCTCCGTTGAGGCGGGCGTTGATGATGTGGCCCCGCGGCAGGCCATCTATGCCGGGTTGATTCTGGGCGCCGAACTGCTCCGTAACCCTCGGATAGACTTCTGCTTCAGCGCGTTCTATCGACGACTGCAAATCAGCATCGTCAACCTGCAATCCGTTTTCGACCCACCAGTACGCGCTGTTGGATACTGCCGCCAGGCGGAATTGCTTGCGCAGCATTTCGTGATTGGCGAGATTTGCGATCCAGAACTCCGCGGCGTCGCCAACCGCCGGTGCGCGGCCGGCAAACTGGTGCGGCGGCGATTCCGGCGGCGACCCTTTCCAGCGCAACTGCCGCGCCAACTCCAGCAAATCTCGATCCGGTGGCGTGGGAAAATCGGCAGCCGTCATCGGTTCGGACGGCGCGGCGGTCCCTTCCGGCGCGGCGGTCCCTTCCGGCACTGCTGTTCCTTCCGGCGCGGCTGGTGGCGGATGCTCGCTGGCGGCCGGCGATTCGGGCAGGACCAGTGGTAGGCTCGACATCTGCTCACTGGCGCCGCAGGCCAGCGCAGCGGTGAACGATACTGCAATCAGGACGGCGAGCGTGGCCAACGCCCGTCTCGCCAGCTGTAGCCTCATTCCGGGCGGTTTTGCCCGGCCGCCGGCTGATCCGAACCGCCCGCTGCCGGCGCCGGTTTCGGTTCGGTTGCCGGTTTTGGGTCAGTGTTGTAGCGGTTCATGGCGATGTTGATGCCGTCCGTTAGCAAACATTCCACCGCGTCGGCAGAGCGTGCGATGCTGGTTTTTACGGTGTCCTGCTCCTCGGCCTCGAACCGGCCCAGCACATGGTCAACGCTGCCCGACCCGCCATCCGGCGACCCGATCCCGATGCGCAGGCGGGGGAACTGCACCGAGTGTACCGTGCGGATAATGTCCTTGATGCCATTGTGTCCGGCGTCAGACCCCTGGGCGCGCAGGCGGATTCTGCCCAGTGGCAACGCCATCTCGTCGTACACGATAATCAACTCGGCGGGTCGCGCTCCGAATCTTGCCATCAGATACGCCACCGACTCGCCGGAAAGATTCATAAAGGTGCGCGGTTTGGCCAGCGCCACCGGCTGCCCGTTCCAATAGCCCTGACCCAGAACCGTGGTGCGGCGTCGGTCGTTCACCGGGATGCCCCAGCGTTGCGACAGCAAATCCACGCAAGCGAAGCCGACGTTGTGGCGGGTGTCGCGATACCGGTTGCCCGGATTTCCCAACCCCACAATCAGCAGGGGCCTGTTGTTGCTTTCTTCCATTGTCTAACGGACGTCCTGACGGAACCTGGACATTGCGGAATTCCGGCGGCTGGCTGGGTTCAGTGGATCATCGGGCGACCCAGACCGGCCAGCCAGCCAGACCGTCCAGAATGAGGGGCGGGTTGTCAGTCCGCCCCCCGGTAGTGTATCCGAAACCTCGACGGTGCGAGGATCTGCTTCCTTGATTTGACGCTATTCCTGCGCCGCTGCCTGCAACGCTTCCAGCACGTTGGTCGGCGACAGCGGGAGGTTGTTCACCCGCACGCCAACGGCATGGTAAACCGCGTTGTGCAGCGCGGCCAGCGGTGGAATGATGGGCGCTTCGCCGACGCCACGCAGCCCGTAGGGATGACGCGGGTTGGGGACTTCCACGACCACCGTTTCGATCATTGGCAAGTCCAGCGCCGTGGGCATCCGGTAGTCCAGGAAACTGGAATTCAGCATCCGGCCATCTTCGGCGTAGGTGTAATCCTCGGACAGCGCCCAGCCCAGGCCCTGCACCGTGCCGCCCTGCATCTGCCCTTCCACGTAGCTGGGATGCACCGAAGTGCCGGAGTCGATAAACGCGGTGCAGCGCAGGATGTCCACCTTGCCGGTTTCGGGGTCAACCTCAACGTCAACGATGTTGCCGGCGAACACCGGGCCCACGCCGGTGGAAGTCGCCGATGCCGAAGCCGTGAGCGGGCCGCCGGTTCGCATCATGCGGTTGGCAACCTCGGCGATGGTGAGGCGGTCTTCGGTGCTGGCGCAGGTGAACGCGCCGTCGGCGAACTGCACCAGCTCGGGTTCCACCTCCCAGACCATGGCGCAGCGTTTGGCCATCTGGTCGCGCAGGTCCTCAGCGGCGGCGATGGCGGCCAGGCCGGTGTCAAAGGCGATTCGGCTGCCGCCCGTCGTAGCCGTCCAGCCCACCGTATCGGTATCAACCACCGTGGGGGCAATCTCATCCACACCAATGCCCAGCGTCTCGGCGACCTGCATGGCGACCGCCGTGCGAGTGCCGCCGATGTCCACCGAGCCGGTAATCAGGTTCAGCGTGCCGTCAGCGTTGATGTTGATGGTGGCCGACGAAGCCTGGCCGGCCTGCCAGCGGAACCCGACGGCGACACCGCGACCCTGGTTCGGTCCGGTCAGAGGGGTCTGATTTTGGTCAGAGTTGATCATGGCTTCTTCCATCTCGCGACAGCCAAACACGCGATGGGGGACGCCATTGGGCATCCGGTCGCCTTCCTGCACGGCATTTTGCAATCGCAGTTCGATGGGATCCCGGCCCAGCAGGTCGGCGAGTTCGTCCACCACGGCTTCCACGGCGAAGGCCACCTGCGGCTGGCCGGGGGCACGGTAGGCTTGCACCTTCTGCTTGTTGCACACCACGTCAAAGCCGTCCACCAGCATATGCTCCATCTTGTAGGGACCGAAGCCGGACAGCGCGCCGCCGCCCACGGGCGAACCGGGGAAGGCTCCCGCTTCGTAAATCATGTACAGCTGCCCGGCCACCATGCGACCGTCGTTCTTGACGCCGATCTTGCAGCGCATGAAGGTGGCCGAAGTGGGGCCGCTGCCCTCAAACACCTCGCGGCGATCCATGGCAATCTTCACCGGACGCCCCGTTTTCCTGGAGAGGACGGCGGCCACCGGGTCCAGGTAGGCGATGGCTTTGGCGCCGAAACCGCCGCCGATTTCCATTGGCACCACCTTCACCTGCGACTCGGGAACGCCGATGATGGCAGCGGTTTGCGCTCGGATGTTGAACAGCCCCTGGGTGCTGGTCCAAACCGTAACGCGGCCGTCTGCCGACCACATGGCGGTGGAGACGTGAGGCTCGATGTAGCCCTGGTGTACAGTCTGGGTTTCAAACTCGCGCTCGATGACGATGTCCGAGTCGGCGAAACCCGCTTCGACATCGCCGACGGTATGCTGAATGTGGCCGGCGACGTTGCTCTTGACGCCGGTGTCGTCGCCGCGGGCGAACCGCTCCATCCGGAAGTAGGTGGTCATGTCATCGTGCAATAGCGTGGCGTCATCGGCCATGGCTTCGCGCCAGGTCAGCACGGTGGGCAGCACCTCGTAGTCTACATCCACCAGAGCCAGCGCTTCTTCGGCGACGTGCTGGCTGACGGCGCACACGGCGGCGACGGCGTGGCCGACGTACAACGCCTTGTCCTTGGCCAGCATATTCTCGGCAATCATGCGGGCGTTGCCCTGGACTTCGGCAAAGTCCAGCATCCGATCCTGAACGATGGGGAAGTCCGCCGATGTTGCCACCGCTACCACACCGGGCAGGGCTTCCGCCTTGCTGGTGTCGATATTGCGGATGCGAGCGTGGGAATGCGGGCTGCGCAGAATCTTGGCGTAAAGCATACCGGGCAGGTTGATGTCGGCCCCGTAACGGGCTGCGCCGGTAACCTTGTCCACCCCGTCGTGACGCACGGGGCGGGTGCCGATGACGCGATATTGGCTGGGTTGTTCAGTGGTGGTAGTCATTTGGTTCCTCCAGAATGGGGGGCGCAACGGCCAGGGATTTTAGTTTTGGCATGGATGAACAGGATAAACGGGATTTAACGCGGCGGCGCGGAGGATTAATATCAGGAGGTTAATACGGGAAGTTGGGCATGAAATACTCGCGCGTCGGGTCTTCGGGCATCCCGGGCATGGGCGCCGGTACGATACCGTCACTCTCCAGAGCCGAGCGCACGATACCTTTGTTGAACGGGCTGATGTCTGCGTTGGTCATAAATTCCTGGACGGGCATCCACAGGCACTCTTCAATCTCTTTTTCACCCATCCTGATCTCGGTGGACAGTGCACGCAGCCGGCACACGAAGTAGATGTCGGACTTGCCGTAGCGGTAGCCGTGCCAGTGCCGGAAACAGGTGAGGGCCTCAAACTCGGCTTCAACGCCGGTTTCCTCCAGCACCTCCCGCACGATGGAATCGACGAGGTGTTCGCCGGGTTCCAGCGCGCCGCCGGGCAATTTGTAGAAAGGAGGCCGGTTGTCAATGCGATACCGCTCGCACACCACCAGCAATTCGGCCTGATCATTCACCACCACCCCGCCGGCGCCGATGTAGTGGGTCGCATAGTTGGGGATATAGGAATCGGGGATGAGGGACAGCGTGGCAGTCAGGTAGTCGTTGCCCGCGTGGTGATACACGAAGCCGCGCGCGGTGGCAATCGGCACGTGGGATGCCAGCGCGATGGGGATATCCACCCAAGCCACTTCGTAACCCGCATCGCTCCACTCGGAAATCGACGCATCCAGCCGGGCCGCAAAGTCGGCGGGTTCCGGCGGAATTTCAGCGGTGTTAACCACTACCCCACGGAAAGGGTTGGGCGTAGCGGCAAGCGGAGCAACCAAAACGCACCTCATCAAGCAGTTGGTGATACGGGGTAGGCCGGGAGAGTAAACCAAGACGCACCCCGGGAGCCGGCCGCAGTATAGCATACGATATGGAAGCGACCCTTCCAGCACGATTCTCGATCGTAGGGTTTGTCGCCCCACGCCGACCTTCTGCTGCTAACGGTATTGACACTGACTAATCCAGTAAATACAATCGCATTCGTCTTCGAAAATATGGAGTCAGTATTTTAACAGGGAATATTATCGGTATTGACCGAATTGATATTGTGATGAGGCCATCATCATAATTACCTGATTCCCTTCGCTAGAATCGCGATTAATCCCGAATTAGAAAGACGATAAATCAGCGCTCCAGAATCGATACTGAAACTCAGGAGAGAGATCATGCCCCATCGTTCCCGTTTGTCCCTCGTGCCGGTGATTGGCGCAGTTTTATCGCTGTCGCTGATGCTGACCATCGCCTGTGGCGGCGCAGACGCTCCAACTGATTCCGGCGCTGCGCCGAGTGGTGATTCACAAAGCCAGCCGGCAGCGCAACCTACCGAGGTGATGGCTGATACAGCCACCCCCACGCCGCTCCCAGCCTCATTGCCCACGGAAGTTCTGGTTAACCCCATCACGCAAGACGTTTACGCCGATGCGGTCAGGGGCGGAATCCTGCGGCGCGGCGGCTACGGCGACCCCTCGCACTACGACCTGATGCAGGTTTCCAGCGTGTCCAACTCGTTCAAACAGATGATGTTGCTCAACGGCCTCCTGCGATACAACCCGCTTGACGCCGGCCAGACCATCATCCAGGACCTGGCCACCGACTGGAGCGTCTCTGAGGACGGAAGTGTTTGGACTTTCCCGCTGCGTGAGAACGTCAAGTTCCACGACGGCACCATCATGACCGCCGATGACGTTGCGGCGTCCTGGGAACGCGTGCTAAACCCGCCATCGGGCACCGTTAGCGCCCGTAAGGGTCTCTACGATCCCTTTGGTCCTACGGTAGCAGTTATTGACCCATTAACGGTTGAATTCACCTTTGCGAAAGCGCCGCCGCTGAACTACGGCTTGAACGCCTTCGCCCTGGAATGGCATGGCATTTTCCCCAAGTCTTTCCTGGAAGCAAATAACTATGACCTCAAGCTCAACGGCCAGAATGCTCCCGGTACCGGCGCCTTCCGGTTCCTGGAACACACAGAAGGTGAGGTTTGGAAGAACGAAGCGTTCCCGGATTATTGGAACGAGGGTTTGCCTTACCTGGACGAAGTCTGGACCTATCCGCTTGGCTCGCCCACCAACCGCTCCGCAGCGCTGCTGGCCGGCAACGTGGACTATGCCCAGACTATTGACCCTGCTGTATACGAACTCATCCAGAGCGACGAGAAATTCAAAGACCAGTTCGTGGGCCAGCCGTTCTCGTCTTACTCCTATTTTGCCATCTGGTTCAACACCGATCGAGAACCCTGGAACGATCCCAAGGTTCGCCGGGCCATGTGGCTGGCCCTTGACCGCGACGCTATTCACGAAGTAGGCACCGAATGGCTGTTTGGATTCAAGGGCGGCACGGGCTGGACGTTCCAGGACCAGGCCTACGAGTTGCCCCAGGAAGAGATTGACGCCCGGTTGATATTCGACCGCCCAGCTGCGGAGGCCGAGGCCCAGCGCCTCATGGAAGAAGCCGGCTACGGCGACGGCATCAAAAATGTTGACTTGGTGTGGCGCGCCGGCCCATACCGCGAAGCTGCCGCACAGGTTGCCCAGCTAGAGTTCCGGCGGATCCTCGGCATTGAGTCCGAACTTCGTGCGGCCCCATTCGCGGTCTGGTTCGAAGAACTGGCCAACCGTAACTTTGACATCACATTGGGCGCCATAGCGGCCCCGTTCATTGACCCATCAGCTTATCTGAATAGCTGGTACCGCTGCGGCGGCGGCGAAAACCACTCCAACTACTGCAACCCGGAATTCGATGCAATCATGGACTTGGTTGACGTTGAGACGGATCAAGAAAAACGCTACGAACTCGTGCAACAGGCGACCGCGATTCTGGATGCAGACCCGCCCACCGTTGAGTTCTGGTACAACCGCACCCTGGCCGGATGGCGCACCTGCGTCCACGGAATCGAGGGCAAGAACGGCGCACTGGTTCACAACCTGGACCGCATGGATACGGTCTGGATGGACGGCGAGTGCCAACAGTAACCCAGATCCGAAGCGTAGTAGCTATAATGGCGGGCGACTTTTGGTCGCCCGCCATCCAGAACCGTTCTAGCCGGTCACACTCACACCGAGAAAAGTTCTGATGCAAAAATATGTCCTGCGCAGAGTTTTGTTGGCCATCCCGGCGCTCATTGGCATCACTATTATCATCTTCCTGGTGATGCGTATACTGCCGGGCGATGTGCTCACGGTAATGTTTGGTGAGGAAGGAACCCTTCAGCTTAGCGAGGAAGACCGCACGCGCATTATCGCCAGCCTGGGTCTCGACAAGCCAATCTACCTGCAGTATGTGGACTGGCTGCAAGACATCGTCACCTTGAAGCTGGGCCAATCTTTCTGGCGCTCCAGTTCAGTAATGGATCTCATAATTAGTCGTGGACCAATCACGCTCGAAATCGCTATTATTTCGGTAGTTTTGTCGTGGGTGGTCGGCCTGCCGGTGGGGATTCTGGCGGCTATGAAACGAAACAGTATGATGGACTATGCCGGCCGGTTTTTCTCCATACTTTTCCTCGCCATCCCCAACTTCTGGCTGGGCACGCTAATTGTGCTGACGCTGGTGTTGACGTTGCAATGGAAAGCGCCGCTGGAAGTGATCAACCTGTGGGAAAATCCCTGGCAAAACCTGCAAATCGTGTGGGGGCCGGCTTTGGTATTGGGTGTCGGCCAAGCCGCTTACGTTTCCCGCATGGCGCGGTCGGCGCTGCTTGAGACCATCCACGAGGATTACATACGGACGGCGCGGGCAAAGGGGTTGGCCGAGCGAATGGTAATTGCCCGCCACGCCCTGCGTAACGCCATTATGCCGGTAATCACCCTCTCCGGGGTTTTGCTCGGATTCCTCATTGGCGGTTCGGTGGCGGTGGAGCAGGCTTTTGGAGTGCCTGGCCTGGGTCGGACCCTGGTGTCCGCCTTCCTGGAGCGCGATTACGTAGTGATCCAGAACCTGGTATTGCTATATGGCGTTATATTCGTGTTGACCAACCTGCTGGTTGACATTTCTTACGCATGGATCGACCCCCGTATCCGATACAGCTAACCAACCGTGTATCAGGAGCGTCTTCGTGGCACAGGAAACTAACATCACTACTACCGGACCCGCTGGCGAAGTTCTCGTCGAACGAGAGTCTCCACGTCGCTCCGGCTGGCTGCAGGGCATCGTTAATTTTTGCCGACGCAACCCGTTGGGGGCGATCAGTGGGGTTCTGATTATCATCGTACTCAGCGTCGCTATTTTTGCGCCGGTAGTCGCCACCCACGACCCGATACTAGAAGCCGACTTCAAGTCCTTGCGCGAGGCGCCTACCGCCGATCACTGGCTGGGAACTGACGATATTGGCCGTGACCTTTACAGCCGTATTGTGCATGGCGCGCGCGTGTCGTTGTTTGTGGCCTTTATGGCGGTTATGGTGGGGGATCTCTTTGGCGCGGCTTGGGGTGTCGCCAGCGGTTACATCGGCGGGCGCTTCGATATGTACAGTCAGCGTTTCCTGGAATTGCTGATGTCCTTCCCTACACTGATTCTGGCGATGCTCCTAGTGCTGGCGATGGGCGCCGGTGTCTGGACTGTAATCGTTGCTATCAGCATCACCAGGATTCCGTTATCGGTGCGCGTGGTACGCTCGGTAACTCTTAGCGTCAAGGAAAACGCTTACGTGGATGCGGCCATGGCCATCGGCGCATCCAATATTCGCATCATGCTCTACCACGTTGCCCCTCAGTGTGTGGCCCCCTGGCTCGTGCTGGCAACTGCTCACTTGGGATCGGTCATCATCCTGGAAGCTTCCCTCGGATTCCTGGGTGTAGGCGTGCCGCTCCCAACTGCAACCTGGGGCAATATGCTGGGTGGAACCGTGGCGGCCGGCCTATTCCCCCGCTGGTGGATGGTACTGTTCCCCGGACTAGCCATCACTATCGCAGTGCTGGCCTTCAACCTGTTTGGTGATTCCATCCGCGATGTCCTCGACCCCAAGCTGCGCGGGCGGACGTAGTTCGCTGGTACAGTATTTCGCCCGCGATACGCGCCACGTTGGTGACCCGTGTTGAGATCCTTCAACATGGGTCGCCCCTCTTTGCTCAGCTACCGATTCTGGCCGGCATTGCTGGTGGTGGCAGTGTTGCTGGCGGCCTTCTGGAGCTTTAAGGCTTTTCAGATTGGCCCGTTACTCAACGCACCTCCGGGCCCCACTACCAACGCCGCGTCTGCCTCGACGCCGGGTGACTGGGCTTCCGGACGCGCCAACCTTGAAAGTACCGGCTGGACTGCCAACGCCCTGACCGTGGCGCCTTTGGCGCGCGTCTGGGAATACGAAGCGGCCGGCCTTATTCTGGCTACGCCTGCTGTTGTGGATGGGCGGGTTTACATTACGACTGAGTCCGGGATGGCCGCGGCCCTGGATGCGAGCACCGGGCAGGCGCTTTGGACTTACGAGATTGGTTCTCCTTCCGACAGTTCTCCGGCGGTAACCGAGTCGGCGGTGTATTTCGGCTCGCGCGACCATCGTGTTGTGGCTCTGGACCGGGACACCGGCGCCCCGCTGTGGGAGCATAGCTTGGGCAACATCGTCCTGGGTTCCCCCATTGTTGCCGACGGGACGCTGTATATCGGTTCTACCAATGGTGCGGTGGAAGCGCTGGACGCCAGCACCGGAGAGCGGCGTTGGTCGGCAAACGCCAACGGCTGGGTCGTTGGCCACGTCGCCTCCGACGGCGACGTGGTGGCCGCAACGTCTTTGGGAGAAAGGTTCATCACCGTGGACCCGGCTACGGGCCGGCGTCTGCTCAATTTCTATTCCGGTACACCCGTCGCCGGCGGGCCAATCATGGCCGAAGGCCGCGCCTATTTTGTCACCAATCGCGGCGGTGTCTGGGCCGTTGACCCCCGGGCCGTTAGCCAACCATTCAGCCGTTTCGCTTACGTTGCCAAGGTCAACTTCTTTGCCTGGCAGTTGCGCGACGACCCTCCGCGGCAGGTGGGCAGCATTTGGGTGAGTTCGGCGCGCGGTCGGGTGAAACACAGTCCGGTGTACGCCAATGGCAACCTGATGGTCGTCAACGAAGCGGGGCGTATTACGGCGTTCAATGCCGCATCCGGTGCAGTGATTTGGGAGCGTGATCTGGAAATTGAGGTCGTTGCCGAACCGGTGGCCGCTGGGGAAACGTTGCTCATTGCCACCAACGACCGACGCCTGCTCGCGTTCAATACCTCTACCGGCGCAACGGTGTGGGAGCATAATCTGGTGAACGTGAACCTGTCAGCGGCGCCGGCAATCGCAGATGGCGCCCTGTATCTACCCACCTCCGATGGGCGGTTACTGGCGATGCGCGGCCAGGCTCCGTGATGTTGACGCGTTTTGCGGCCCAACCTATACTCGCCGCAATCAATTCAATATCCGAGAGCGGGCAAGCGAGAGTAGGCAAGCGCAACCATGACCCAAGCCACACCCCACCAGAGAGACATCGCCGGCGAATCCTGGGACCCGGGGCAGTACCTCAAATTCGCTGATCACCGGCTCCGGCCCGCTTTGGACTTGATGGGCCGCATTCCGCTGGAAAACCCGCAAGTCATTTATGACCTGGGCTGCGGCAGCGGCAACGTGGCGCGCCTGCTCGCCGACCGTTGGCCCGCCACCGATGTCGTTGGCGTTGACAACTCGCCCGAGATGCTCACCGAGGCTGCCGATTCACCGTCCCGGGTGCGCTGGGAGCACGGCGACCTGGCCAACTGGAAACCGGACGCCCCGCCTTCAGTCCTGTATTCAAATGCTGTTATCCAATGGGTGCCCGACCACCAGGAACTCATTCCCCGCCTGTGGGCGATGTTGCCGCCGGGCGGATGCCTGGCGGTGCAGGCCCCGCTGAGTTGGGATATGCCATCTCACCACATCATGCGCGAAACTCTGGCCGACGGCGGAACCGGCGGGAAACCCATCGGGAGCGCCGAATTGCGGGAGGCAGTCGGCAATCGGTGGGTGCAGGATCCTGATTTCTACTACGAACTGCTGGCTCCCAAATCCGCCCATCTGGATGTGTGGACGACCGAATACCAGCACGTTTTGACTGGCGACGATGCCGTTCTGGAGTGGGTAACGAGCACCGGCCTGCGGCCCATACTGAACGGCCTGGACGACGGCGAGCGGGATGTTTACGTGGCGGAATACCGGCGGCGTCTGAACCAGGCATATCCCAGGCGCGACGACGGCGTTACCTTGTACCCGTTCCGGAGGCTGTTTTTCGTCGCCGTGCGGCGGTAAGTTTTTGTATTGGCATGGATGTACAGGATATATGGGATGGATTAAACATTATCCTGTCCATCCTGTGCATCCATGCGAAAATTGTACGCGTAAAAGAGGTGCAACATGACGGTTCTAGTAATGGGCGGCGCCGGTTTCATCGGCCCACGGGTGATTCGCAAACTGGTGGAACGCGGTGAGCAGGTTTATGCCACCGACATCAACCCGATTCTCGACATCCCCGGCGTTGAACGCGATGCAATCCGGAGCGCCCGCGTTGACATCACCGACTTCGAGCAGGTGACTCGCTCCATCGTCGAGTCGGAACCCGACCGCATCATCAACCTGGCCTACCTGCTGGGCGGCGGCGAGGGCAACCCGCACCATCAGATGCGCCTGAACATCCTGGGCATGGACAACTGCTTCGAAGCGGCGCGCTTGTTGGGCGTCAATCGGGTGGTTTATGCCAGTTCAGTGGCGGTCAGCGGCCAGCAGTCCAACTTCGGCGACCGCCTGGCCACCGAGGACGACGGCACCTTTGGCACCAGCCAGTATGCCGTACACAAGATTTTCAACGAGTTCCAGGCCAAGATGTTCAATGAGAACTACGGTATGTCCATCACCGGAATCCGGCCGGCCAACGTGACCGGCCCGGACAAGGTGCGCGGCTCGGTCGACCATGTGCGCTGCGTAACGCTGCCGGCGCGCGGCGAACCGGTCAGCTTTCCCTACCAGGAGATGATGCGGCTGCCCATCCACGTTGAGGACATCGCGGAGGCATTTGTGCGGGTGTCGCTGGTGGACCGGAGCGAATCCGAGATTTACAACTCCGGCGGCACCGCAATCAGCCTGGGCGACCTGGCCGAGATGGTGCAGGGCTACCTGCCGGATGCGCAGATCAGCTTCGACGACCCAGGTGGACGAGAACACTCCGGCAACTACCTGGTAGACAACAGCCGCCTGCTCAACGAGTTCGAGCTGGCCTATGCGCCACTATCCCAGCGCGTACTGGAAATTATCAACGACGTGCGGGCCGACGAGGGGCTGCCGCTGGTTTCGGGGTAAGGGAGTGGCCCTCATCCCGGCCCCTCTCCCTGGGGAGCAGGGAGGGTTTTTGCATGGATGTACAGGATGGACGGGATTTTGGGTTGGGATGAGGGTAACTGTCCGCTCAGGAGCGGGCAGTGGGGTAGGGTAGGTGTTCTCCGATGTAGCCGACGATGAACGTGTCAGTAAGGTCATCTCGGTCGAAGTAGATTTGCAATCCCCCACTCGATCCCTGGTAGGTCAGATGCCGTTCAATGGTAACGAGTCGCCCTTGTTCCTGGTCGCTGAAAGACCGTTTGTCTCCGTAACGAGACATCGTGAATGCTGACTCACTGTCAGCGTGCTTCCAGCCGGTGACGTCGACGAAATAGTTGTCCCAAGGGCCGATGTTGCCACTCGGCGTGTTGTACCAGGCTTGCGCCAACCGATTGATGGCGTCCAGGGCCGCCAGAATCTCCACGCCATTCGGTCGGGGCTTGCCGTAGTCTTCAAGTGGTTTCGTGCAGTTGGTAAGGAAACGCAGTTTGGGGAATCGTTCCGGAGCAGTGATACCTCCTATTACTGTCATCACCCGATTAGCGTCCAAATCAACTGTGTCGTCATTCTTGGCGATGCCGTCCGTTTCCGCGGCCTCTGCATCAGTATCCTGGTATTCGTACTGCTTCAGCTTTTCTTGCAGCACGGCAATCGTGGCTTTGGCTTCATCGAGCTGGTCTTCCAGCACATAAACGCGTTGCTGCCGAGCAACATTCTCAGGGCGGTCCACTTCCGCGAGGTCTTCTTTCGGCTGGGTCGTTGATTCAACAATCGCTTCTGCCCTAACTTTGGCGTCTGTCGCCAACGAAGCAGCCTGAATTGAGGTAGTGGATTCCAGCAATTCCATCAAAAGCAAGGCGTTGCGGTTGGGGATTTCGTTGATGGCGCGGTCCCGTTCTGCTTTGAGGAAAGTAGCAGCCGGCTCGTAATCGGATTCCGCCATCAATAACCTATGGCCATCAGCGTTTGCGTGGCGTGAAAACAGCGCGATTCTTGCCCTGACCCAACCGTAAAGTTGCTCCATTGACAACTCCAAGCCAATTGTCAATCGCTCCGACGCATTGAGTGTGCCGACGCCGGCCCAATCACTATGTTCCGCCGCCAGTTCTAGAAAATCACTTTCCGTTTGACCGTCCTCAGCTAGGACAATAGTCATGTCTCCTCGTCCGAACAAGTCGTCGATGCCGGACACCGACTCCTTTTTATTTGCGCCGGATTTCCCGGCGTCGGAACGGTTGGAATCGATTCCCCGCATGAGACCGTCCAGACCGTCGATGCCAGCTTCCGCATTATCGTTCCACGGCAGCACATCGGCTGGCAGTGCGGCGGGCCAGTTGGTAACAGACACCAGGTAGCCGCCGGGTTGCGTTGATTCCGCCGGCGTGTAAGTCATCAGATAACTCACGTAGGGCGTTTCGATCCCGGGATGCCGGTAGCGAACGCTGACGAGTTGACACTGCTTGATGACGGGCGACACCGGTTTGGACAGGCTGATAGTCAGATTATCCTGCTCATATCTCCGGATGGGCAGAGCGCCGCCTAATGCCTTGCGCGCCGGATCGTGGTAGCTGCCAGCGTGGGCTACTGCCCAATCGCGGGCCAATTTCTCGGCGTTACGCATCTGATTCTGACTGCCTATCAACTGAATTCGTTGCGTCATTCCTAGCATCTTCACCTACCTCGTGCTCGTTAAATCGGAATTTCCATTATACCCAAACCGCCTTGCTTGCCGCCGCACCACATCCCCCATATAATGCGGCCATAACGGTTCAACAGGCTGCGCAACTCCACGAGTGCGGGCCGCGGACTACCCAAGGGTTTGCACGGAGGAGGTTCCCCAATGGCGTTACCTGATCGGATGAAATTTGGCATTTTTATGGGCCCTTTCCACCGGGCCGGCGAGAACCCCACCCTGGCGCTGGAGCGCGACCTCGAACTCGTGCAATGGCTGGACTATCTTGGTTTTGACGAAGCCTGGATTGGTGAACACCATAGCGCCGGCTGGGAAATCATCTCGTCGCCCGAGATTTTCATTGGCGTCGCCGCCGACCGCACCAAGCACATCAAACTGGGCACCGGCGTGGTCAGTCTCCCTTATCACCATCCCTTTATGGTGGCTAACTGGATGACCCAGCTCGACCACATGACCCGTGGCCGCGTGATGCTGGGGGTGGGGCCGGGCGCCCTGCCCGGCGATGCCTACATGATGGGAATTGACCCCACCAAGCAGCGCATTCGCATGGACGAAGCCCTGGGCGTGATTATGCGCCTTTTCACTGAGAAGGCGCCGATTACCCACAAGAGCGACTGGTTTGAGTGTCAGGAAGCCATGCTGCAACTGCGGCCTTACCAGACGCCCCACATGCCGATTTCGGTGGCATCAGTGCAAACGCCCTCCGGCGTATCCCTGGCTGGCAAACACGGCGCTTCCGTGTTGACCATTACCACACCGCGGGACCCCGCCGCTCCGTCGGGCATCGACCTGAAAGACCTTTGGGACATTTGCGAAGAATCCGCCGCCGAGCACAACCAGGTGGTTGACCGCTTCGACTGGCGGCTGGTGCTGCCGGTACATCTGGCCGACACCCGTGAGGAAGCGTTTGAGCAGGCCCGGATCGGCGCGGGGCGCTACCAGCGTGAATACTTCGAGCATACGATGGGTCGCCCTCAGGTGGTCGATGGGCCGCCCGAAAAAATCATCGACGTGCTGGCCGAACGCGGCGCCTGGATTATCGGTACGCCCGATGACTGCATCGAAGGCATCAAACGGCTGGAAGAGCGCAGCGGCGGTTTCGGCGGCTTTATGGTGCAAACCGTCGACTGGGCCGCCCGCGAGCATATGCTGCATAGCTACGAGCTCATCGCGCGCCACGTGATGCCCCACTTCCAGGGTTCTGCCGATGCTGCCAAGGCCTCCAACCAGTGGGCCTACGAACGCAACGAATCCCTGATGGCTGGACGCAGTCGCGCCCTGGACCGCGCCCGGGAAGACTACGCCGCGCGCAGCGCCTAACCACCCACCCTGATATTGAGGCCGCCGCCGCCGCAACAGCGTGCTGTCGCCCGGCGGCCCATAGCTAGCGCAGGGCAACGCATCAAGAGGGGCTCGTGATGAGTTTCTGGGATGAGGTCTACAAACTGCGGGAGCAGGGGCAAATCCCACGGGTGTGGACGCGAAAATGCTTGCGGCCTCATCTGCTAGGGCCATATACGCCCAATTCCATAAATACTATCCCATCAAATCAAAGCATAACCAAGGATGGTAAAGAAATTGGCAACTACGTCAAACACGGGCGAGACCCCAAGGCTTGGCGTGTTGGACATGGTGAGTTTCAATTAGTTGTTGACCCTGATGATGATGAGGCAACACAGGAGAATGAGCGCCTACGCGCGAAATCTTACTCGATACTGGCCCGCAACCTGCTGAGCGGCGACCCTTATCCGCTGCGTGGCATCCCGTTGCAGTATGACCACCCGTTTGAGGGGGTTGACTTTTACGAGCGAGAAGCTCAAGGGTGATAGTGCTCGATACGCACATTTGGATATGGTTAGTCCAAACGCCGGAGCGTCTGCGCGAAGCTCAGTTGACCGCGATAATGAACAACCAAAATGGCGCCATTGGAATCTGCTCAACATCCATCTGGGAAATTGCCAAGATTGTAGAGCGCGGCGGGATACAGCTGAATGTGGAGTTGTCTCAATGGTTTGAAAATGCGTTATTGTACCCAGGAATTACCATTCTTAATCTCACTGCGGCCGTCGCGATCGAGTCAACCGGGTTGCCGGGAGATTTTCACCGAGATCCGTCAGACCAGATTATCGTTGCCACGGCTAGAATCAATGATTGCCCGTTGGTAACTAGTGATGAAAAGATACGTATATATCCATACGTAGAGACAATTTACTGACTGCCAACCCTTTAAAGTGGAGGCCCAACTATGCCCCTGCACCCACAAGCTCAACAGATTATCGAAGCGACCCGCGCCCTGGGCCTGCCGCCGAACCACGCCGTTTCGCCTCAGGAAGCCCGTGAGAACGCCAGCAAGCGTCCGCGCGCGCGCGGGCCGGAGGTTGGCAAGGTTGAAGACCGGACCGTTCCCACTCCGGCGGGCGGTGTGCCGGTTCGCATCTACACTCCCGAAGGCGAAGGGCCGTTCCCGATGCTGGTGTGGTATCACGGCGGCGGTTGGGTTACCGGCGACCTGGAATCTGCTGACGGGACCAGCCGGCATCTTTGTGTCACATCTCGCAACATCGTGGTGTCGGTGGACTACCGATTATCTCCGGAAGCCAAGTTCCCTGAACCGCTGGACGACTGTTACGCGGCCACGCTCTGGGCCAGCGAAAACGCCGCAGCTCTGGGCGGAGTTTCGGGTGTGGTGTCCGTTGGCGGAGATAGCGCGGGAGGTAACCTGGCAGCGGGCGTCAGCATCAAGGCTGCCGAAACTGGGGACGTGCGCGTAAGCCATCAACTGCTCGTTTATCCGGTAACCGACCGCGATTTCGGCACCGGTTCCTACGCCGATAACGGCGCCGGCTATAACCTGGAACGCCAGGGAATGATGTGGTACTGGGACCAGTTTCTGGCTGATCCCGCTGATGCCGCCAATCCGCTGGCCGCTCCGTTGCAGCTGGCTCCCGACTTTCCTCATGCTGACAAACTGGCCAAATCCTTTACCATCACCGCCGAGTACGACCCGCTGCGCGACGAGGGTGAAGCCTACGCGCTCCACCTGAAGCAGATGGGTGTGCCGTCGACGGTGAAGCGCTACGCCGGCATGATTCACGGCTTTTTCAGCATGGCCGGCGTTATTGATACGTCCCGCGCGGCGATGGACGATGCCGGCGAGTTCCTCCGCGGCGCCGTTGATGACATGGTGGCGGAGTATCACGCCCAGCACCAGGGCGACAAGACGGCGATGCGCAAGTTGCTGGATCCGCAGGCCCGCAACGTGCTGGAGCTGTTCGATTCGCTCAATCTCAAGCCGTTCCAGGATATGACCGCCGTGGAGTGCCGCGAGGTGATGAACAACCGGCCCCGACCGGAAGGCCCGGCGGTGGGCAAGGTCGAAGACCGTATCATTCAGAATATGTACGGCAAGGAACCGGGAGACGTGCCGATCCGCATCTACACGCCGGCGGGCGCCGGCCCCTGGGGCACGCTGGTCTGGTTCCACGGCGGAGGCTGGGTCATTGGCAACATTGAGACCGCCGACGCCACTGCGCGCGAGCTTTGCGTGGGCGCCAATTCGGTGGTCATCTCAGTCGATTATCGCCTGGCCCCCGAGTACAAATTCCCCACGCCCTTCGAGGACTGTCTCACCGCCACCATGTGGGCGATGTACAACGCCGAGTCGCTCGGCAGCCGTTCCGAGGCCATCGCGGTGGGTGGCGACAGCGCTGGCGGAAACCTGGCCGCCGCGGTTGCCCTGTCCTACGAGGATTTCCCACACCCGCTGGCCTACCAGTTGTTGGTTTACCCCTGCACCGATGCCAGTTACAGCGGCCGTTCATACGAGGTCAATGCGTCAGGTATGTTCCTGGAGACGGCGAGTATGCGTTGGTTCTGGGACCACTATCTGGACCAGTCTGAACTCTCCGCCTACAACATCTTCGCCTCGCCTTTGCGTGCCCGACTAACGTCCGATTTGTGCCCGGCGCTGGTCATCACCGCCGAGTTCGACCCGCTGCGGGACGAGGGCGAAGCCTACGCCACCGCCCTGCGGGAGGCCGGTGTGCCCACGGCGCAAAAGCGATATGATGGTGTCATCCACGGTTTCTACGGAATGCCCCACGTCATCGACAAGGGACGGCAAGCGCTGGAACTGTCTTGTCTCGAACTGCAAACTGCATTTGACTCCATCCTCCGTAGCGAGACGGCAGCCGTCGCCGCCGACAACTGACCACAATCGACAACTGACGTATTCGCCAGTGTGTCTGTGTTAAAATACTACTTACCTAGCAGACTAGCAGACTAGCAGACAGACGGCGCAATTATGGCAACCCCCATCCAATCGTTCCAGGACATTCTGGATGTGCTGGAACAAAATCCAGAATACCGGGAGGCTATGCGCCGTTATATCCTGGACGAGGAATTCCGGCGCCTGCCTGCCGATGTCCGGGAACTACGGGAAAGCATCGCCAGCCTGGCTCAAGCCGTTCGCGAATCTGTGGCAGCCACCAACGCACGGTTAGACCGGTTGGAAGAGGGGCAGGCTGAACTGAAAGCCGACGTCACCGAGCTGAAAGCGGACGTGACCGAACTGAAAGCCGACGTCACCGAGCTGAAAGCGGACGTGACCGAGCTGAAAGCGGACGTGATCGAGCTGAAAGCGGACGTGATCGAGCTGAAAGCGGACGTGATCGAGCTGAAAGCGGACGTGACCGAGCTGAAAGCGGACGTGACCGAGCTGAAAGCGGACGTGATCGAGCTGAAAGCGGACGTGACCGAGCTGAAAGCGGACGTGACCGAACTGAAAGTGGACGTGACCGAACTGAAAGCCGGGCAGATCAGGCTGGAAGAAGGTCAAGCCAGGCTCGAAGGCCGTATCGGCGATGTGGCCGGTACTGCTTACGAACGACGTATCGTTAAGCATAGCCGCAGCATCGTAGGCCGATACTTAGGTATCAAGCGCGCCAAAATTCTGCGCAGCATCAACGTCACGGAGCAAGAAGCCCTTGATGGCCTTATGGAAACCGCCACCGAAGCCGGCTCCGTTACCGAGGAGCAGGGCTATGAACTGGACTTGGCGGACATCATCATTGCCGGGTCCAGCGCCCCGGGTGGAGCGAACTACGCGGTCATTGAAGTATCCGAAACTATTGACGACAACGACGTGGACCGGGCCCACGAACGCGCCGCTATCCTGGCCAGGGCGGTCAGCGAGCCGGTTACCGCCGCCGTTATCGGCAAGGGCGTTTCCGACGCCAATCGCCAGCGCGCTGCCCAGAGCAGCGTGACCGTCATAATAATGGCGGAATAGCAAACCCTGGGTGGTGCGAAAGCCCCAGCGGCGTCACGACGAAAGTCACGGTCATCGGGACGGCACTCTCCGACGCCAACCGCCAGCGCGCCACCGCGGACGGCGTAACCTTCATCGCTATCGACGAGTAGAATGGCAGGCCGGAAACCACCCATAACCCAAAATGAGCAGACATGACGCCGCATCCAGATTGGATGAGGGAAGGGGTAGGGTACTGCGGCAACTGTGGCCGCATGGAAGTTCTATACAGGTGGGTAACAATTGAGGGGCAGCGGGGCGTATCGTGCGCGGAATGCGCTGCAGAATACGGATGGTTCGTACCGGAGGCGCCAAGTCATGCTGAAGGGCGCGACGGGAGAAATATCAGAACTTATACGCCTGACGTGTTTACCCACAATCCGGACGCATTCGGCAAGTGGGTAGTTCGTGGAATCGCAATCGGCATTGGGCTTCTGATAGTAGAAATTCCGCTTGCCCTAATCGCCGTATGGTGGCTCAATCACCAGTTGAGCAAGGTGGGATTGTGAGCCATTATGGGCAATCGACAACGCTATCACCCGGGGAACCGAAATGGACATCGTAGGGCGATTCCTCGCCTACAAAGCGATGAACGCTGCTTGGCGTTCGGGTACTCGCAAGAGTTCTCACTCTGGTGCATCACCGACAGAGCCGGGTAGCGGTGCAAAAACAGTCTTGGGTATCTTGGCCATGCTCGGCATGGCCGTATTGAGTATGAATTCCTGCGTGACAGGAAATCTCGCCATGGTAGGTCTGGGATTCGTACTAATCTATATCGGAGTACCGGCAGTCTACGTCGCCATACTTTTCTACCAGACCGTTGGTTCAGAGCCCGTAATCTCCCGACCGGATATAAGGAAACGCTAGGCCGGCGGAGCAAAGTTCAAATGATCGCCGTCCCGCTTATCATGCTGCTGGGTATCGGGGCGTGTGGGGCGGGGAATGTTTGGTGGGGCATGGCGCTCTTTTGGATCGTAAGTTTGATAGTATTCGCGGCAATAACGTTTGCACCAAACCGCTGGTTCATAGCCCGATCACGCTACTCTCAGCGAGAGGTCGTGCGTAGAGTAGCCCACAATGCGGCTTACGGGGGGTAAGGAGACGGCGGCAGAACGCAGCCGCGTACAACAAGAGGCCAAACTAGCGGTAACCAACAACGATGTTGGCGGACATGATGGCAAGGAAGCGGCCAGGGTTAAAGCCCACTACGCTGCATATGGGCGCGAATGGACGGAAGAAGAGAAACGTAAACTTGCAGAGTACTTGTAACCCATCCACTGCCCGTATTCTAATAACAAGTGCCATTTCGGCAGAACTACGTGCCCAAAGATACATAGTACAACCTAGGTTCTGTTGACATTTCACCGTAGCCAGATGAGAGCGGCGGTGAAGTGCAGGAAGCCCAGGTATCTGGTGTCCAGCTTCTCAAACCGGGAGAAGATCCGGCGATAGTGCTTGATCTTGTTGATGAAGCATTCCACCAGATGACGCTCCCGGTACAGATGCCGGTCATAGTCGGCGGGTGCCTTGCGGTTCGAGCGGGGCGGAATGACCGGCATCATACCCAGTTCCAGGATGTGCTGGCGAAACTCCTGGGCATCGTACCCTTTGTCGGCCAGTACGTGCTCGCCAGCATAACCGGCGATCAACTCCTCCGCCTGGGTGATGTCGTGCTGTTGCCCCCCGGTCAGTATGAATCGCAAGGGGTTGCCCAAGCCGTCTACGCTCACGTGAATCTTGGTGCTGAACCCGCCGCGGCTCCGGCCCAGGGCCTGGGCCGCCTGGCCACCCTTTTTGGGGGAGCTCCCGCCGCGCAAGGGTGCGCCCGGACCACCGTGCTGTCGATGATCAGGTATTCCAGATCCGCGTCGTCGCAGAAATGTTGATGCATTTGGGCCCAGACGCCTTGGTCAGTCCAACGGGCGAATCGTTTATAGACGCTGTTCCAGTTCCCGTATTCGGCTGGCAGCAGTCGCCATTGGGCCCCAGAGCGGTTAATCCATAAGACGGCCTCGACAAAACGCCGGCAATCCGCTTCCTGGCCAACGTACACGCCAGTGCAACCACGCAAGAAATCGAGCATCCTGGCCCACTGTTCTGGTGATAATCTGATGTTTGACATACAGCCATTATAATGAAATGTCAACAGAACCTAGTGCTTTATGCAGTCTCGCGAACTTGATAGGCCCAGCGAGCAGGCGAGTAATGCCGATGCCAGCCCGTATAAACCGACAACCGAGCGGCCTTACGTCGCGTATTTCATACAGGCTAAAGGCGGCGATGGTGAATGCAAAGTCGGTATAACCTACTCGTTGCAGAGCCGGCTACGCAGTCTCCAAACAGGTAATCCGCACGAGCTCGAGGCAGTCCATACAATCCAAGTTGACAACAAGGCCACCGCCGAGCGAATCGAAGAAGCGGCGCTCAATGTCATCAAGAATGCGGGAGCCGATATGAAGGGAGAATGGTTCCAAAGCGCAATCCTACCGTGGGCTCAGCAGGTGGCTGATACTGAACGGAAACGGATAGAGAGTTGTCGATTCTAAACCGCCCGCCCGCGCAGGTGGTATCATAGCGGCGAAGGGCTATGCCCGCCGCCAACGCTTTTCTCAAAGGAGCGACTATTATGGCTGAGACCATTCAGGAACAATACATCCGTATGAACCCCCGGTCCCGGGAGCTGCAGCCCAGCTTCCGCGCCCGCTTCCCCTCCGGTAGCCCGGGCCACGACGGCTACACCTCCGACCCCTTCCCGGTGATTGTCGCGCGGGGCAGCGGGCCGCGCAAATGGGACATCGACGGGAATGAATATGTTGACTACGGCATGGGCTCCGCGTCGTTGCTGCTGGGTCACGCCCATCCTGAGGTGGTCAGCGCCCTGTCTGCGGTGCTGGCCGACGGCTCCCACTTCGGCGCGCCCACCGAGCCGATGCTGGAATGGGGCGAGCGGGTCTGCACCCTGATGCCCTCTGCCGACAAGGTGCGGTTCGTCGGTTCCGGCGCCGAGGCCACCATGCTGGCCATGCGTGTCGCTCGCGCCCACACCGGCAAGGAGAAAATCATCCGCTGGGAGTCCCACTACCACGGCTGGCACGATTACGTCATGCCCGGCAACGTGCCACCCTTCGACGTGCCGGCGTCCATCGGCATCCCCCAGGGCACCCTGGACTCCATAATCGTGTTGCCCACCGACCTGGCCGCGCTGGAAAACGTCTTGAACAACGACGACAACATCGCCGGTGTCATCACCGAGGCATCGGGCGCATCCTACGGCACCGTGCCCCTGCCCGAGGGTTTTCTGGACGGTGTGCGCCGTCTGACCCGTGAGCATGGCGTGGTTATGATCCTCGACGAAGTCATCACCGGGTTCCGCTGGGCGCCCGGCGGCGCGCAGGAACGGCTGGGCGTCGACCCCGACCTGTTCACCATGGCCAAGATTTTGACCGGCGGGCTGCCCGGCGGCGCCGTTGCCGGCCGGGATGAGGTGATGGCCGTCATGCACCAGACCGGCGACAGCCACCACGACCGCTATGAGCGGGTGCTGCACGGCGGCACCTTCAACGCCAACCCCTACGCCGCCGCTGCCGGCAACGCCGCGCTGCGCCTGGTCGCCACCGGCGAGTACAACGCCCAGGCCGACCTGATGGCCGAGCGGCTCCGGGTTGGTCTGCGCGAAGTAGTTGACCGGCGGGAGCTCAACGCCACCGTCTACGGCGAGGCGTCAACCTTCCACCTCTTCTTCGGAGAGCGCAGCATCGACGGCCTGAACGCCTCCCGCTTGAAAGACCAGCCCATGGCCATCCAGCGCAGCCTGCGCCAGGCCCTGCAGGTGCGCGGTGTTGACCTGATGTCGCGCACCAGCGGCGTACTGTCCGGCACCCACACCGAGGCCGACATCGACTTCACCATCGAAGCCTTCGACGGCGCCATCGCCGCCATGATGGACGAGGGATTGGTGCAGCACTGACGGTGCAAACTGCGGGCTGCGATGCCGCAGGACTCAAGTATGGCGCGCTATTTGCAGATGGCGCGCCCCAACTTTTTGACAGTTCAGTGGGCGTCGATCATTTCTTGGAGTCCAGTTCGGCCAATGCTAGTTTGTTTCACGCTGAGAATGGCTCCCAAAGTGGAATCCGGCAAGGGGTTTGATTTGTCCGGTATCACTGTTGACCGCGGTCGTTTTTCACTGGGGAATTGTTTGTGGTAGAAAACCCCGTGATTGCGCCGCCCTCCGCTAATCCACCCATCAGCCTCAAGCAGACGCATCAACTCGCGGCCGGAGATGTTCATGTAATAACAAATTCCGGGTAAGACGACAGCTTGGAGTTCACGAACTTAGACAGCACGGATGGTTTCGTTGGAACAATGGATACTTGATTGTCAGCGAGATACTCTCTCACGTCGGCTATCCGCTCGATCTCATTCAACTGCAACAATACAGCCTCTCGCAGTTCAGACCGCATCTGTTCAAAAGTGTCGGCAAAGGCTGAAGTGCCTAATTCAGTGCAAATGCCCACCCACAGCCCCGACTCTTGTTGAAATGTAAAAGTAAGCTCGAAGGTATAATCAGAGAGAACTCCCCGGAATGTTCGGTGCGTAGCCCGGACTGTCTCCTGTGTAGTATCGGCACCCAACATTTCATTGCCTCCTGTCGGTTGCAGTGCGCTGATTATAGCACCCCCACCTCATCCCCCACCCGCACTGTGCCGGGCTTTTCGACCAGGCCATACACGCCGAAGAACGCTGCCGCCGGATTGGGACGGTAGCCCAGTATCGACCTGACCACCTCGTTATCAGTCTCGCCGGTGTCGGGATGCTGGTCAATGATGGCGCAGCGGGGGTCGGGAGCCAGCACGCGTACTATGGCGTCGCCTACGGTGATGGGCCGATTCATCCAGCCGTCTTCCTGGTGGGCCTCGCAGCCGTCGAGAAGCAGCGTGGGGCGGAACCGGTCGGTGGCCAGGCATTCGTCCCCTGACATCCCCATCTCCGACGACAGCCGCTCCACCGACGCCCGAGACAGCACCGACACCGGAAACTCGTCGAAAACCTGGCAAGGCAAATCTGACATTATCAGTGCGACGGGCTGCTCGCAAAAATCGCTCAGCGCGGCCATCCATTCGCCCATGAGCGCCCGACCGCGCACTCGCCGGCCCCACACGATGGTCCATACCGGGCGGTCCAGCTCGGGCGCACCCTCCAGCGTCGTGCCGCCCGGGAAGCCAATGGTCAACCGTTCTGCCGCGGCGTCCCAGGACGTCGTCAACTGAGCCAGCTTGCCCACCTGCCGCCGCGTCAGCAGTCGTCCCTGCCCGTTCACCAGGTAAAACCGACGGTCGTCCTGGATGCCGCCCAGATCCAGGGCAACTTCATCCAGCGACACCAGACCCATAGACTTTACCGGCGCAATGTTTATCTCGGCAACGGTAATCACGGTATTTGCTCCTGGTGGCATTGTGTGTAGGGCAACTCATGGATCGCCCCTATCAGATGTGGGCTACTCCCAACTCAGAAATTCCTGCACCAGCTGGCGCGCCGGGGTGCGGTCGTAAATCTGGTAGAGCAGGGCGGCGTTGCGGGCCGAGTCTCCACCGAAGTACCGCTCGTAGAGCGTCTGGCGGCCCCCGAACGCGCTGCACGATACGTCCCACGCCAGGCGGAACAACCGGATGCGTTCCTCCGCCGTCGCCGTATCGGTGTCCAGGTAACGCTCGATCTCGTCGGCCAGCGGACCGCTCAGGTCGGCCTCGGCCGGCAGCGCCATCAGGCTGCTGGAACCCAGCAGGTGCAGTATCTCGGTCATCCGCGGATACATCTGAATCATCTGCTTGCGCGCCACCAGCAGAGGCCGGTAGTCGGGGCAGAAGATTCCCCACTCGTCGATTGACGCCTGGGCCTCCGACGCGGCCAGCAGCGCCCGCGTAATCTCCAGGTTCTCGATGACCTCGGCGATGAGTTGCTGCGTCTGCGGCAGCTCGCCTGAGCCCAGGATGTCCGCCATCAGCGACGCCAGACCAAGCACGAACTCGCACTTGATGACGTTCTTGGTGACCACCTGGTGGCCGGTGTGGGTGTTGCGGTTGGTGCGCTCGCCCCACTGGTTGCACCGGGCCACGTCGTTGTAGAGGAACACCCGCTCCCAGGGCACCAGCACGTCATCGAAGAACACGATGGCGTCCATCTCCTCGAATCGGCTGCTGGCGGGATGGTCAAAGTGGGAACGTCCGGCGTCGAAGGTGTCCCGACACTGGAACTTCAGACCCTCCATGTTGCACGGGATCGAGAACCCGAAGGCGTACTTGCCTTCCTCACCGACCGGGACTCGCCGGGTGCGTGCCGGATAGACCGCAATCTCATCGGAAAGCGGCCCCAGCGTCGCCAGCACCCGCGCCCCTCGCACCACGATGCCGTCGGCATTCTCGTCCACCACCGACAGCGCAACGTCGGTGCGGTCGTCGAAAGGCGTCTGGCCCACGGCGCGGCTGCGTTGCAGGTTGACCAGCGTATGGGTCATCACGATGTCGTTTTCGCGGATGTACTCGTAGTAGTTCAGGATGTTTTGCCCGAAGTCGGGCCGGTTCTGGGCGCAATAATCGGCGCCGGCGGCCATGGACATCACCGCCACGTTGAGGAAGTCGGGCGTGCGACCCATCATGCCGCAGGAACCCTTGGCCCAGTTGGTAATCATCTTGCGCCGACGTTGCAGGTCTTCCAGGTTGCGGGGCATGATGAACGACAGACCCACCGGGTCGCCCGTGGTCGGCGACGGGTAGGTCATCTCGTCGCGCCGATCCGGGTCATGCTGCAGCTCCAGCAGGCTGGCAACGGTGCGCAAGCCGCCGGCGAAGGCCGGATGCGCCGTAACGTCCTTGACCCGCTCCCCGCCGATGTAAACGTCCGCCGACCGCTCCCGCAGCCCGGCGATGTATTCTGCGCCCGTTCGTGCTGGCATAAGGCTTTCTCCATTAACTTTCGTCATTCCCGCAACTTTCGTCATTCCCGCACCGGCGGGAATCCAGGAGTCTTTGGCGCAATGTACGCTGGATTCCGGCTTGCGCTGGAATGACGGTGAATCCTAATGACCGTGAATCCTGTGGGCGTGGTTTCCCGGTTGGGTTCGGGGTTCAGACGATGACCGCGCTGCCAATTGCCGTCTCGGCGCGGGCGCGGTCATCGGTGGTGAGCGCAACCATGGCGTAACCCTGCTGGCGGTTCAGGATGTGCATACTCTGGATATTCACCCCGGCCTGTTTCAGACTATCGGCCACTCCGGCCAGCGCGCCCGGTTCGTCCGGCAGCCTGACGACCAGAGCGTCGTCGTCGCTGACCGCCTTGAATCCGGCCTGGTTCAGCACGTACAGGGCGTGGTCATAGTTGTCCGTTGTCAGGATAACCGCGCCCTGATCGCCTGCCGTCTCGGTGTTGATTGACTCCATGTTGATACCGGCCTCTGACAGAGCCCTGGCAATGTCGGCGATGATACCCACCTGGTTGTCAACCATGACGATAATTCGGTTCATCGGGATGCTCCTTATCGAGAGGAAAACGACCCTCACCCCGCATCTAGTGCGCGGCAGGCTCTAACCTGCTCCCTTCACGGCAGAGGGGACAAGTGCTCCGGCGCAATCGGCCACCAGCTCGTCAATCATTTGGCGCGTTACGTGTGGCATAGTGATGACGTGGGCGACTTCGCCTTCCGGGGCAATTTGCCACTTGCGAAAGACTTCCTGCGGGGGCTTGGGGAAAACGACTGTAACCGAGTTCTTATGCCGCCAGGCCGGTATGCCCCGTTCGTTGAACTGTCCCACCGCATACTCCGCGGTGTCCAGCATACCGGCGACCAGCTCCCGAAAGCCGTCGTTCCCGTACTGGGCAAAGGCATACCACAGCATCAGGGGCGTCAGGGCGTTGCGGGAGCCGGACAGCGTAGTGTCCTGCACGCCCACGTACTCGATGGCCCGTCCCACCCGCTCCACGTAGGCCCGTTTGGTCAGCACTACGCCGCAGGGCAGGGGCGCGCCAATCAGTTTGTGGCCGCTGACCGATATGCTGTCAATGCCCGCGTCGAATCCGTAAGGCTGGGGGTCGGCTACGAAGGGCAGAATCATGCCGCTGAGCGCGGCGTCGGCGTGGATGTAGGTGTTGGTAACCGCCAGGTCACGCAGGATGCCACGCACCCGGCCGACGTCGTCCACGGCCCCGCGCATCGTCGTACCGATATTTGCCATCACCACGGCCGGCACGTCCCGGTTGACTCGTACCATCTCGTACAGGTCGTCGTAATCTATCTCCCCGTTCTCCTGCCGCTTAATCATAATGTAACGCGCGTTCAGCACCCGCACGTTTTTCAGCACGCTGTAATGCGTATCCTCGGAGAAGTAGAACATGGCATTGGGGAACAATTCGCGGGCCAGGTACAGCCCGTACATATTGCCTTCGGTGCCACCGGAGGTAACGTAGCCCCAGGCGTCCGCCGGCGCAATCCGCAGCAGGCCGGCGAAATGGGTGATGACTTCCCGCTCGATTTCGTGGGTGTTGCTCCAGTAATTGCTATCGTGAAATGGGTCGCCCACGTTGTTGATTGCGTAGCTCAGGAAGGGCCACAAGGCGGAGTAGTCGAAATTCTGGTTCGTCGGGTAGCCAATCTGACGCTGCTCGGTTGACTGGATACTCCGCAGCAGCCGGTCCAGCCGTTCCTGAACTTCCGGTTGCGGTATGACGGTCGCTGCGGGGCCCGGTATCATAGCTTTGATTCCTCCCGTGGTTATCGTGCGGCAGCCGATGGGACGAATTGCTACCGCCGCAAGGGTATGGTATATGAGCGAAAACCGCAAACCCGGAGTCGCTTCTCCGCAGGAGCCGCATTATGCCCACCATCCAGCGCGAACACGCCCAGCTGCACTACTACCTCGACGACTTCACCGACCCCTGGCGCAGGTCCCCCGACGCCATCGTGCTACAGCATGGGTTCTCCCGCAATGGCAACTTTTGGTACAACTGGCCGCCCCTGCTGGGCCGCGAGTACCGGGTCATCCGGCCCGACCTGCGCGGCATGGGCGCATCCACCGCCGCCGCCGAGCACTACCAGCCCACCCTGGACGTCCTGATGGACGACCTGCTGGCCATACTGGACCACGAGGGCGTCGAGAAGGCCGTCTACGTCGGCGAGTCCTTCGGCGGCATCATGGGGATGCAGTTCGCCCACGACCACCCCGACCGCTGCCGGGCGCTGGTGCTTTGCAACTCGCCCTGCCGCCTGTCGCGCCGGGAGAATCAGACCCCAGGCGGCAGCTGGCTGGCGACTATGGAGCAGGGCGGCATCGGGGCGTGGAGCGCGGCCACCATCAACTTCCGCCTCGATATGCGCCACGCCTCCGAGGGCCTCAAGGACTGGTACATCGCCGAGATGGACAAAACCAACCCGGAGTTCGGCCAGGCGCTGCACCGCTACCTGGACAGCCTGGACTTCGGCCCCCACCTGAAGGACATCGCCGTGCCGACTCTGCTGCTCACCGGCGACGAATCCCCGACCACCAGCATGGAGCAACAGCAGTTCATGGCGGCGGAGATACCGAACAGCCAGCTAACCATCTGGCCCGGGCTGGGCCACGGCGTGAACGTAATTTACCCGGAGTGGTGCGTGGACCGGATGCGGGAGTTTCTGGGCGCGTTCAGCTAACGGTGACCGCTCGCCGGAGAGGAGAGGTCGGTGAATCGGGGCGCTTGCCGCGTATCGTCATCCGTTCGGCCCTCCCACCGGCGGCGGGCAAGTTCCAGGTTCTGCTGGGTGAGAGCGTCGTCGGGATTCAGCCCGATGGCGCGTTCAAAATCGTCCAATGCCGGCCCGTACTCCCCCAGACAGAACCGGGCATAGCCGCGGCAGTTGTAGGCGTCGGCATACCCAGGGTTCAGCGCAATCGCGCGGTTAAAGTCTATGATGGCGCGACTATGGTCGCCCATGTGTCCCCATGCCAGGGCGCGGTGATACCAGGCGTACGCATTGGCGGGGCTGATGCCGATTGCCAGGTCAAATTCCGCTATTGCCCGGCCAAAGTTTCCCTGGCGGCGACGATCAACGCCCCGGTGGATATAGTCGTTGACCTCATCGTCAGCAACGTCATCGACTGCAACGTCCACGGCGACCTCATCGTCAGCAACGTCCACGGCGACATAATCGTCGGCGACATCAACGGCCTCAACATCCTCAACGTCAACAACATCCACGGCGACATTATGATGAGCGAGCGGCGCCTGGTCAGCGCCGTGGTGGACGGCAGCCGGTTGCGGAACTTCGTCGTCGTGCAACCCGCCGCCACCGGCCACCGTTGGCGCAGCTTCCGGCGAGGCCACTGCCGGCGCCGCTACCGCGCCGGGGAGTTCCGATACGGGCGCCGGGGCAGTGCCAGAGGGGGCCGGTACGGATGCCGGGGCAGTATCAGTCGAGGCCGCTTTCGGTGGCGGAGCGCCGTAACGCTTCCGACGCAGCCGGTGTTTTGCCCGGTTCACCCGTTCAGCCTCGTCCGCAGCGGCTACTGCGGTCAGCAGGCGACCCACCGAGTCCAGGGCGCGATCAAGGTCATCATCATTGAAGGATTCCAGATGCGCCCACTGATTGCGGATTTCGCGGATTTCGGACACCAGACTCCGTTCCGTCTGCCCCAGGCAATCGCGGAATACATCGTTCCAGGCCATGACCATCACCCGCAGCATTACCGCGACGTCGCCGACAATTTCGCTTACCGCATCGGCGTCGCTCAGCGCGTAGCGTCCATTGGCCACCGCGTCCTGCAGCTGGCCCGTAACGTAAGGCCCCAGGCCGGCCGCCAGCAGTTTCAGCGCTTCCCCGACCAGGCTGTGATTGTTATAGGACACGGTAGCAGCCATAAAACTTCCGCAAAGAGCCGGCGCAGCCCCGCGGAAATCAGGCCGCCGGCCGTGAGCTTTGGAATAATCGCCGCTACCATAGCACAAAAGCCGCCGAACCCCTCTGCGATAAGGCCACGCAATTTCAGCGTTTTCCCAAAGCCGTCGGCCCGTCGGCAACCCTGACGTAACTGTTCACAGTAGAAGCTAGCATCCAACCCCAGCCCGCTCCCCATAATGTCCCCTCTCCCTCGATGGGAGAGGGCCAGGGTGAGGGTGAACTCCCCGCTCCCTCGACGGCAGAGGGCTAGGGTCAGGGTGAACTCCCCTCTCCCTCGATGGGAGAGGGCTAAGGGTCAGGGTGAAAAATCCTATCCGCATCCTGTCCATCCTGTCCATCCATGCCAATTACTCCGCACAGCATTGAGCCGTAACACAAATTGGGTACGCCTGACTGACACCCACCCCTTGACCCCTACGATTGCACCCCTCTAACATCAATCGTGTCAGGCAAATCCACCAGTTCGACCATCCCAGCGGAGCAGGGGCCGAGTTCTTACGGCCAACCCCGTCAGCAAAAATCACAACACGTCGGGTCTCGGGTGTAGCAGATTCATTCCACTGCGCTGCCGAGCCTGTACAGCGGCGACAGCCCAGCGCCTCGTCTCGCGCAGTCCTCGTGGCTGCCCACTAACGGCGGAAAAGTAAGCCTAAATACGTTGTGTACCCCGGCCGTACGCTGACCCGGAACTCGCGCCCCTGCTCCGCACCCACCAACCCACCGCCTGACCACCACCAACCGCATCGCCTGACCACCACCAACCCACCAACCGCGCCGCCTGAACCAAAGGAGCCGCCATCCCCACCATCCTCCAACCCACTCTCCCGCTCATCCTGAGCGCAACTGCCCAAAATCGTAGAGGCGAATAATCATTCGCCCCCACTTCAACTCTGCACGGTTACACCCCGACCCTATCCACCAATCCCCAGCTCGGCCTGCATATCGGCTACGGCCTGATTGCGTGTTTTGCGCTGCCACTGCGGGCGATTGTTGATCGGCTCGTTGATGATTTCCGGGTCTATCTTCAACGCCACGAACACCGGCCCCGGCTGGCTCATAATCTCCTCAATCTGGTTCGCAAAATCTTCCAGGTTATCGATGGAGTAAGTGGCCGGGTAGCCGCAGCCCTGGGCCACCACGTCGTACTCAACCGCTTCGGCGTTGGGGACGGGCTGCCCGCCGGTGGTGGCGTAGACGCCGTTGTCCAGCATGAAGTGATACAGGTTCTGCGGAGCCTTCTCCGCGATGGTCGGCAGCGCGCCCATTCCCATCAGCACGTCGCCCTCCGAGTCGAACAGCACCACGCGCTGGTCGGGTATCGCCAGCGCCAGACCCAGGGCGAAGGATGCGTGCCCGCCCATCGCCGGGTCGCCCAGGGGCAGGTCGCGGTCGGGTTGGTCGCTCAGCTCCACCCAGTGCCGCCCACCTCTGCCCGGTATCACGATGGCATCGCCGCGTTGCTTGTTGAAAATATCCAGCATTTCCGCCGTCTTCATCATATCAATCACTTCCTTTTGAAGTTGTTATCTTGCATGGATGTACAGGATGTACAGGATAACGTGATATTAAACTCATATCCTGTACATCCTGTACATCCATGCAAATTAATCGATTGTCTTTTAGCGGCTCACGTTGAAGCCGTGGTATTCATCGCCGACCAGCACGGCCACGGGACGCTTTTCCCGGGCGGCTTCGGCGAAGGCGACGGAAATCCGGTCGGCGTCTTCGTCGGATTCCACCAGATAATAGTTGATGTTGAAGGCGTGCAGGAACCGCTCCGTGTAAAAGGCGGCGGTATCGGTAATGACGCCGTGGCGCGTCCAGCCGCGATAGCCCACCATCATTACGACCGGCGTGTTCATGCCCAGGCCCCACCCGCGCAGCGAGTCGCCCGACTCCATCATGCCGGTGTTCTGGATGAGGATGACCGGCTTCTTGCCGCCGGCGGCGAGTCCGGCCGCGGTGGAGAACGCATGACCCTCGCGGCTCACGGGCACCAGGTCCAGCGTGGGTTCTTCGTCCATCAGTACGTACAGGAAGTTGGTCTCGCTGTCGGGCAGCCAGACTACGTGGGTGGCGCCGTTCTTTTTCAACTCTTCAAGCACGCGGGCAGGTCTCAATTCGGCCATGTTGGGTATCCTCCGGTGGAAATTGGCTGGGACTATTGGCATGGATGCACAGGATAAACAGGATGGAGCACAGTGGCAAGAGATATACCCGGAGGGCCGGGCGGGCGTCAACCGGGACCACGCCCTATGCTATACTCACGCTCAATCCAACCACGCTTGGTTTCGCGGCGATGAGGTGTTGATTATGCAGTGGGCATCTGCGCTTTCACAACAAACCACCCTGCGGCAGGCGCTCGAAGAATGCGCTGCCTCGATACGTGCGTCAATGGGGGACACCGCCGCCGACCTTGCGGTCGTGTTCGCGTCGTCCGAGTACGCTTCGGATTATGCCGAACTGCCGGCGATGGTCGCCGAAATGCTGGGGCCGCAGGCTCTGCTGCTCGGCTGCACCGGCGGGGGCATCATCGGCGGAGGCACGGAGATTGAGCAGGAGCCGGCGGTGTCCGTAACGGCGGCCAGCCTGCCCGGCGTAAACGTCAAACCGATCCGTCTGGAGGGCGACGCGCTGCCCGATATGGATGCCCCGCCCGACCGTTGGCACGAGGCGTTGGGGGTGGATCCATCAGACGAGCCTCAGTTTGTGCTGTTGGCCGACCCCATGTCGTTCCCGGCACAAAACCTGCTGCTGGGTATGGACTACGCCTTCCCCAGCGCCGCCAAAATCGGTGGCTTGGCCAGCGCCGGACCGGGTGCGCGGCAAAATGGGCTGTTCCTCGGTCGGGATTATCACGACTCGGGAGCCGTAGGGGTGGCGTTGTCCGGCAATATCATTGTTGAGACTGTGGTTGCCCAGGGCTGCCGACCCATCGGCGCCCCGATGCGCATCACCAAGAGCGACCGCAACTTCCTGGTTGAGCTGGATGGCCAGCAGCCGTTCAACGTGTTGCGCAGCATCTTTCAGGACTCTGGTCAGCGCGACCGCGAGCTGATGCAAAACTCCCTGTTCCTGGGCGTGGTGATGGATGCCCTCATCGACGAACCGCAGCAGGGCGATTTCCTGATCCGCAACGTGATGGGTATGGACCAGCGCAGCGGTGTGCTGGCCATCGGCGAGATGCTGAAAGAAGGTCAGTTGGTGCAGTTCCACCTGCGTGACGCCGAAACCTCTGCCGACGACCTGACCGCAGTGCTGGAGCGCTACGCCATCGACAACCGGGAAAACCCAGCCCACGGCGCACTGCTGTTTTCCTGTCTGGGTCGTGGCAAATATCTGTATGGCAAGTCCAACCATGATACCGAGGTGTTCCAGGAGAAGGTTGGTGCGACGGTTCCCCTGGGCGGTTTCTTCTGCAACGGGGAAATTGGCCCCGTCAGTGGCACCACGTTCCTGCACGGCTACACCAGCAGCTTCGGTATCTTCCGCCCGCGCGTATAACTTCTGCCAACCAATCACCTATCCTTTGCCGGAAGGACGCTCTGGCGCCGGAAAGACGATCAGGCGAGGCCGCGAGCTTCCCAGCCCTTTGATGGGGATGGGCTAGGCGATGGTAAATCCGCACCGCATGACAACCCTATCCACAATCAAAGTTGGAATCCCGGTCTCTCTTACCGGTCAGTTTGCGACCCAGGGACGGCAGGCGTTGGCCGGACTGCAGGCTTGGGTGGGCCGCGTGAACACTGCCGGCGGACTGTTGGTGGGAGGGCGGCAACATCCAGTTTCCCTCACCCACCTGGATGACGGAAGTATGGCCGACGGAGCCCGCCGAGCCACCGAGCAGCTGATCAACGTTGACGGTGTTGACCTGCTTTTTGGCCCGTATTCAGCCGGGCTGACCACCGCCGCCGCTGAGGTCGCCGAATCTCAGGGTCGGCTGCTGTGGAATCACGGCGGCGCCGGTGACGCCGTATATGCCCGCGGGTATCGCAACGTCATTGCCGTCCTTACCCCCGCCGATCGCTACCTGAGCGACGCGCCAGCGTTGGTACGCCAGGCCGACCCAAGCGGAGGCACGATGGTTATCGTCCGGATTGATACCGGCGCCTTCGCCAGGATGGTTGCTCGCGGGGTGGAAACGGCCGCTCGTGATCTCGGGTTCACCATAGCCCTGGAATTACGGTACCGTCCTACGCAATTCCAGTTTGCCGAAATCGCTCGGGCGATTGCCGAAAAAGAACCGGATCTGGTCGTCGGGGTGGGCCGCATCCGCCACGACATCGCGCTGGCGCGGGCGTTGGCGAACCTGCCGTCCGGGTCGCGCGTGGGGCTGGCGGCGGTGGTGGCAACTCCCATCGCCCAATTCGCCGACGCATTGGGCCCTGACGCCGACCGGTTCATTGGCCCCAGCCAGTGGGAGCCGCAGTCGAGCATAGCCGCGCCGGATTTTGGGCCCGGCGCAATGGAAGCGTTGGCAATACTGCAAGGCGCCGCCGCTGGCGCCGGCTTGCCCGTTGACTACCCGATGGCGCAGGCCTTTGCTGCCGGCCTGGTCGCCGAACGATGCGTCATTGAAGCCGGCACCCTGGACGATAGCGCCGTTCGAGATTCGGCAGGCATCCTGGACTTCACCACCTTTTACGGGCGCTTTCGCCTCGACGAAACGGGCCGTCAGGTGGGCCGCTCCGTCGCCCTGGTGCAGCGGCAGCACGGGGAAAAAGTGGTGGTCTGGCCTCCCGAATCAGCCGACGGCAAGTTGCAGTATCCCTACTCCCCAACATGAAAACCAACATAAAAAGCCCTCTCCCATCAAGGGAGAGGGCTGGGGTGGGGGTGACAAATCTGGCGTCGACTATTCGCCCACGGCTCTGTAGATCCACCGTGTTGTGCGGAACTCCGAGGCCGAGTTGAACCGGCGAAGATCCTAACCGTCGTCTGTACTCTGTACGATGTAGCAGTGTTCAGAAAGCCACTTTCTTGATGGCCTGCGAGCGCAGCTTTGACCCTACTACATTCTCGATCAATTTCTGTTCAATCCTCGCAATGCTGTCCTTCGATCCCACGTTAACACCGCAGGATAGAGAGAGCAAAAGTAGGAAATGTTTCCTCCGAGGCTGATCGATAGACGCAATCAGCCTCTCCGCAGCTTCACGCGACTCTGCGTCGTTGAGCTTTTGAGCGATGTCTGCGACGGCTTGATCCAAGCAGCCATCCTCTGTAGGTTTCTTTTTAGATTCCCGTTGGTTTTCGACGAGGCGAAGCCTAGCCTTTCCTGCAATGAGAAGGTCAAATTCACGGTCGTTCATTGAGTTCATAGCGTCCGCGAAAGCAACCAGCAGACTGGCTATGGTCTGCTTCGATTCACACATGAGTGTACCTCTTCAAACTCTTCTGAGAAATTCTGTAGTTAGTCGCTCTAGTTCATTCCGGTTAACAGAACGGTCGCCTAGCACGACAGGAACACCATATTCGGGAGCGCTCCCAAATGTAGTGTCGTTACGACGAATGTACGTATCAAATACAGGCAAACCAGTTTGTCTGATCCTATTGATGAATTGTTGCTGTGCATTAATAGGACTGTTTGCGTATATCCGCACCATAGTGGGGATCACACCCATTATTGATGGATATATTTTGTCAAATGATGGGGAATTGCTCTCTGCAGCGTAGCCGTTGAAGTCTTTGACTAGCTCTCCAATATGACGTTGTAACTCTTCAATACCCAAGGTTGACAAGAAATCGGGAATTGCCGGTACCAAAATACGATCGCTGGCAACGATCGCTGTTTTGGTAACGATGTTAAAATTTGGAGGGCAATCGATTATTACATAATCATATTTGTCGGTGATCGCAATAGATTCCAAACCATAGTGCAACCTTGAGTGTAATCGCAGAAAATTAGTCCGAGTTTGGCGCATAGATCCACCGCTGAGCCGTGCGGCCAATTCTAAATCTATATTGATCAGTGACAAGTGCGAGCAAATCAAATCCACGCAACCATTGAGGTTATTGCTGACTCGTGGCGTCAAAATGAGGGAAGCCAGCTCAAGGTTCTGATCCTGATCAATGTAGGCATCGTACCAGTTGCGAATTGTCGTGTTTGCAGCATAATGCTCCTCCCAAACGTCTACGCTCAGGAGCGAGAAGGTAAGGCTGGCTTGAGGGTCAAGATCGATAAGCAGAATGTTCTGCCCCCGAAATGCGAGCTCGGCGGCTATATTGGCAACAACAGTTGTCTTGCCTACGCCGCCTTTGTAGTTAATCACGGCGACGGTTTTCATGAAGAAGTCTCCATAGCACAGGATTTAAGCTCTTGCGCCAGCGCAAGCCATCACAGGGCGCTGGCGCGTTTCTATTCTAGTGTTCCCTGATCGGTGTTTAACCTTCCAGTTTCACGGTGTTTCGCAGTATGCCGATGCCGCTGATGTCGATTTCGCAGATGGAGCCATCGGCCATGTCGGAGGTAGTGCCCGGTGTGCCGGTGAAAATGCAGTCGCCGGCTTCCAGGGTCACGTACCTGGTGATGAACTCGATCATCGTTGGCACGTCAAAGATGAGGTGCGCCGTGGTCTCGTTCTGCTCCTCGTTGCCGTTGACCCGCGTCCGCAGGTGCTGGGCGTGGGGGTCGGCCTCGGTCTCGATCCAGGGGCCCATGGGGGAGAAGGTGTCAGCGGACTTGGCGCGCCACCAGTCGGAGTTGTTCTCACGGCGGTCTTTCTGCTGCCAGTCCCGGGCGCTCACGTCGTTGCCGCAGGTGTAGCCAAGCACGTGATTCAGCGCGTCGGCCTTGGACACGTTCTTGCAATTATCCTTGATGACGACGACCATCTCGCCCTCGGCGTCGAACCGCTGCACTTCCTTGGGCCGCACGATGGCGTCCTCGGGGCCGATGACGCTGGTGGGGGTTTTGTGGAAAATCATCGGGTATTCGGGCGCGGGCCGGTCACCGACGTGACTGGTGTAGTTCAGGCCCATGGCCAGGATTTTGCCGGGCTGAATCGGGGCCAGCAGCTTGACGTCGGACAGACTGTGCACGTGGTCGGTCAGCTTGACCGGGGAATCAAATACGCTGCCCTCGATGGCGGTAACCTGGTCGCCGTCAACGACGCCGTAGTGCTCGGTGCCGTGGGCTAGGTAGCGGGCAATTTTCATAACTCAGTCGCCTCCTGTGTGGCAGTATCGCGATGTACGGATGTGGTTGATGTACGGTTGCTGGATATTGTAACTGCGGTAAACGCAGTTGACTACTGTCGCGTCTTCCCTCTCCCTTTATGGGAGAGGGGCCGATTAGTGCTGCATGACAATCTTGCCGAAGAAATCGCGGTCTTGCATCAGCTGGTGCGCTTCGCCGAGGGCTTCCAGCGGGAATGTCCGACCCACGACACCGCGCAGGGCGCCCTGGTTAACCATCTTCATGGCATCGGCCATGGTCCGGCGACTGCGTCCCCCACTGCCCATCAGATGCAACGGACGACCGTGCAGGATGGACAAATCCATCGGAGTCTGGCTCCCCGACGTTACACCCGTGATCACCAGCCGGCCCTCGTGTTTCAGGGACAGCATATTCTCGTGCCAGACATCTGCGCCCACGCAATCGAATACCACGTCCACGCCCTGGCCGTCGGTCATCTCGCGTACCGTGTTGCTGATACTGTCCACCTCCCGGTAGTTGATGACCTCATCCGCGCCCAGTTTCCTGGCTTCGTCCAGCTTCCAGTCGCTGCCGGCGGTGGTGATCACCCGGCAGCCCATCATCTTGGCAATCTGGATGCCCATGCTGCCCACGCCCGAGCCGGCGGCCTGCACCAGCACGTCGTCCCACGGCTGCAACTTGGCCTGCGTAATCAGGCAGTGCCAGGCGGTGTGAATTGCAATGGGCAGGGCGGCGCCTTCGGCGAAGGACATATCGTCGGGGATGCGGTAGGCGTTGATGGCCGGCGCGGTAACGTATTCGGCGTGGCCGCCGTCCAGGTCAACGCCGATGCGCTTTTGGCGGGAGCACCACTGGTCGTTGCCGGCGGCGCAATGTTCGCAAAGGTTATGGCCCTCGCACTTCACCCGATTGTCCAGCAATACGCGGTCGCCCACCTGCAGGCCGGTGCCGGAATCGGGGCTAATCTGCATTACCGCGCCGGCCAAGTCGCAGCCCAGAATGTGGGGGAATCGGCTGCAGTTGTTGGCCCGCAGGTTCAGGTCCAGATGGTTCAGCGCACTCGCCCCCACCCGCAGCAATACCTCGCCCGGCCCGATCTCAGGGTCGGGGCGGTCGCCATAAGTAAGCACATCAGTCCCGCCGGTGGCGTTGATATAAACGGCTTTCATAATAGTTTGCCTCCATCTCGCTAATGACAATGACGCTGGCAGCAGTGTAATAGCAAGCCAACCAGCCGGCAAACTTGCTTCCGTTTCCTCGATGGGAGAGGGTTGGAGTAGGGTGAAGCGTCCAAAATCCTGCTACAATCCTGCTACAATCCCACCACACCCAACCAAACTGTTCCCCAGCGTTACGGAGGTTCCCAGATGCCTGTTTTTCAACCCGAATACCTGCACAAAGCCGCGGCCCATATCTATCGGGCCAAGGGCACTCCCGCCGATGAGGCGGAGATTGTGGCGACCCATCAGGTTAAGGCTAACCTGACGGGGCATGATTCCCACGGCGTCATCCACATCCCTGAGTACTGCGAGCGCATCGACCGCGGCCACATCGTGCCGGGCGCGCCCTTTGACGTGCTGAGCGAGACTCCCACCACCGCCGTGGTAGATGGCAACTGGGGCTTCGGTTTCGTGGTAACCGAGAAGGCCACCCGCATGGCAATCGCCAAGGCCAAAGAGAACGGTGTTGCCGCCTTCACCATCCGCCATCAGAGCCACATTGGACGGTTGGGCGACTACCCGACCATGTGCGCTCAGGAAGGCATGATCGCCCTGCTGACCGCCGACTCCGGAGCTGGGCCCAAGGCCGTGGCTCCCTTCGGCGGGCGCGCCCGGCGCCTGGGCACCAACCCCATCTGCATCGGCGTGCCCAGCAACCTGCCCGGCCAGGTGCTGCTCGACATGGCGACTTCGGCAGTGGCGGCCGGCAAAATTGCCCTGGCGCGCAACCGCGGCGAAGCGGTGCCGCCCGGCTGGATTGTCGATAAGGACGGCGAGCCAACTACCGACCCCAATGACTACGCCGCCGGCGGGGCCATCCTGCCCGTGGGAGCTGACCAGGGTCACAAAGGGTACGGATTGTCATTCATGGTAGAGATGTTCTCCGGCTTGCTCACCGGCCTGGGTTTTGGTATCGACCCGCAGGCCCGCCACAACGACGGCTGTTTTCTGGCCGTGTTCGACGTCAGCAAGTTCCGCCCGCTGGAAGATTTCAAGCAGGAAATGACCGAGTTCGCCGAGTTCGTCAAAACCTCGCCACCGGCCACCGGATTCAGCGAAGTTTTGTACCCCGGAGAGATCGAGTATCGCACGGAACAACAACGCCGCAAGGATGGCATCTTCATCGAGGATGAAACCTGGCGCCAAATCTCTGACCTGATGGCCGCAGTAGGTGTCGCCGAAGCCGTCGGCCAGCCGTAACCGTAGCGCTCTGCCAATAATCCCCTCTCCCTCCGGGAGAGGGTTAGGGTGAGGGCGGAACCCCCGTCTCACCATTGCGCCAAACTCACGCTATGACCCTCTCCGACCTCGGCCTGCCTTCCGATGTGCTCCTCTGGCACGCCGCGCTGCTGACGGTGGTCTCCTTCCTGGTGGGGATTCTGGGCGGTTTCGTGGGTCTGGCGCTGGGCACGATGCGGCTGCCCGCCATGCTGCTGCTGGGGATGCCCGCGCCCGTGGCCGGTGGAACCAACATACTGGTTAGCAGCCTGGCGTCGCTGGCGGGCACCATCCGACACCTGCGGGCCGGGCGGGTGAATCTGCGTATCGTGCTGACCATGGGCGTGCCGGCTTTTATCGGAGCGTTCATCGGGGGCCTGCTCAGCAACCGCACGCCCCATGATTTGCTGATTGCCCTCGCGGGAGCGTTGGTATTCTGGCAAGGTGTTGAGTTCCTGATTATCGCCCGCAACCGGATGCGCGCCGGCGCGTCGTCGGGCGCGCTCTTCGGCGCCGGCCTGGAGGGTTCGCCGGGCCTTTTCACCCCCAAACGCGTGGCGTCTGAGGGCGTAATTGGATTCGGCGTGGGAATGCTGGGCGGAGCGGTCGGCCTGATCCTGGGCAGCATTCGCCTGCCGGCGCTGGTGCGAATCCTGCGGGTGGATCCGCGCATCGCTGCCGGAACGAATCTGTTCATCGGCTTCGTAATGGGGGCCGCTGGCTGGGTCGGCCACGTTCTCTACGGCCAGGTAGACTGGGTGCTGCTCGTAATGATGGGCGCAACAGCGATGCTTGGCAGCTACCTGGGCGCCAACCTGACCGGCAAAGTCAACCTGAACCTGCTTATCCTGACGATGGGTTTAACCCTGCTGGTGGTTGGCATCCTGCTGATAGGCCGAAGCGCAGCCGTCTTGCTGTAAGCGAGCGGCGAAAAAATACCCTCGCCAGACTGATTGGGGTATAATTGTGGTGCGAGGTCGTTTGAGCAGAGCCGCAATCATCTACCTGTCACTAACTTTGTTGGCAGCGGTAGGCATCCTGGCCGCAACCTTGGCGATATACATTATCTGGGACAAGCCGGCCCCGGAAACCCTCTCGGCAGCAGTAGTGAACACGGCGGCAACGCTGGCGGCAGCCACTTTCGTAGGGGTATTTGATATGTTCTTCACAATAGCGCAGCTGCGGCGAAACGAAGAAGACCGCCAACAATGGCAAGATAACCTGGAACGGATTGTAGCGGAGTTTCGGGCTGAGCGTGAACAGTACCAGGCCCGTGAAGAGCAACGTCAGGCTCGTGAAGAGCAACGTCAGGCACTACTGGTAGAGAACCAGCAGCAAACCAATGTCTTGTTCGCGAGGATGATTGAACTGCTGGAACGACGAAACGGCGGCAACGGCGCATCGGAGACGCCCAACGCCCGCTAGTCCCGGCTATCCCTGTCCCAGCTCGGCCCGCAACCTGGCCAGCAGGGGGATGGAGCGAATCTTGCGCTCGTCCAGGTCGTCCCAGTAGATGCCGGTGGGCCTGGGCAAAGCGGCGCCGCCAGCGTTGCAACGGATGATCGCATCCGGCGTTATAACCACCGCCAGCGGTACGTCGTGTTGGGTGTAGGGCAGGTCTTCGTCCAGCACCTGCATGGCGTGTACCGTGCTGATGACCGGGGTGTCTGGATGCACCACGCCGGCCGCGGCGGCCAGGCCGTACTCCAGATCGGCGTACCCGCCGCCCTTGCCGACGCGGACACCCTGCCGGTTGACGGCCACCGAGCCTGAGATTACCAGGTCGATGGGTTGCAGCTCCGCCAGGTACACCGGACGCCCCACCTTGAACGCCCCGGATATGGCCGCCGCTTTGGCCGGCTCAACCTCTGGGCGGGTTGGGTCCAGCTCGATGAAGACCCGTTCGTCCCGCAACCTGGGCACCGCCATATAGAGCAGCTTGCCCTGCTCCAGTGCCAGTTTGCGCAACGGACGCTGCGCCTGGTCGGGGTTGCTCTTGATGGCGCGGGCCGCTTCCCATTCGGGCAATTCCGTTGCGAGGGACGCAGCCGCCTCACACCCGATGAAATGGGGAATCTTGTCATGCACCGACTTGCCACGCACCACGCCGGCCGTCTCCAGCGCCGTCCATACCGATTCCCGAATGGCCCACTTGTCTCGCATCCTGCGTATTTTAGACCGACGCGAACAGCGATAGCAAACTGCTACTGGAACTGTCCGCTCCGCCTCCCAGCAGCAACCCCTGGATAACGACGATAATGATCCACGGGATAACCCCAATCACGGCTGAAAGCAACACCACCCCTATCGCGCGTCCGGTGGACTCAAAATCCAGGGCTTGGCGCACCGCCACGACGACTGCTATTAGCGTCCAGACAAACCCCACCAACCAGAACAGCCAACCGATGGACGGGATGAATACCAGCAGCGACAGAGCACCCGGCGTATATGCAAAGCCTAATACGCGCCCTAATTCGGCCCAATCCGTTTCGGTTCCGCTGGTACGCAGCATTTTGCCGCCCACCAGATACAGCACCGTTACCCACAGCGCCCAACGCACCAGCCCGAATAGGAGGCCGGCGACAATACCTACTATGATGCCGCCGGCTCCTTCATCGCCAAGCAACCCGTCGATAGCGCCGCCGCCGATGCCGCAAACGGTAACCAGCAGCACCACGCCAATCGCCTGGCGCAATGCTCCCCGGTCGGCTTCAATCTCCTCGTAAGTCGCGGCGTTAAACATCGCCGCGCCAATCATTCGTTGCAACATCTCTCTTACCTTGTACTTATGCACATCTGCAATTTTCCCGGAATTGTACTCGTCTCTATCATGGTTTACTAACGAAGCAAACGACGGGTTTGCGGCGATTTTCGCTTTACAATTTCTGCTGCCACTCCTATAATTATGATTGAGGGAGCAGTCGGTTTTGGCGGCTCCCGTCTCGCTATCCAGGATTCTTGGCGGTGGCCAAATGCCGCAACCACAGCATATGACCCAGGGGAAGCTCGATGAGCTAACGGCGGAGCTGGACCAACTCCGCACCGTCAGGAAGCCGGCCATCGCCGAGCAGATGAACGCGGCGCGAACCCGCGGCGGCAGCGATGACAGCGGCGAGCAGGATGTCGCCAATCAGGACTTCGCCTATGTGGAGGGCAAAATCCGCTCGCTGGAGAGCCTGATTAACAACGCCGTAATCGGCGACTTTCAGCACGTTGACGACAGTCCGCCCGGCGTCGTGACGATGTGGGGTCGGGTCACAGTGGAACGCGAAAACGGGCAACAGCTGCAATACCAGATCACCGGCTCGCTGGAATCCGACCCTGGCCAGGGGAAGATTTCCCATGTGTCCCCAATCGGCAAGAGTTTGTTGGGCAAACGCGCCGGCGACATCGCCGAAGTACAGATTCCCAGCGGCAAGAGCAAGCTCAAAATTATCTTGGTAAGCTAACGCCAGACTCTGCCCGCCAGCGGATAACCGCCCGCGCTGTCCCGTGCCCGAACCAGACCTGCCACCAACCACAGACCAGCCCGATAATCTGGGGAGCCTTGAGGCCAACCTGGAGAGCCGCCGGGTTAAGCTGGGCCGTATCCACGAGCGTGGCATCGACCCCTATCCGCCCCGGTTTGAGCGAAACTGCACCGCGACGGAAGCGATCGCGCGGTTTGAGGCGGCTGAAACTGCCAACCGTTTAGGCTCTGCCGAACCCGTGCGGCTGGCCGGACGCATCACGTCCATGCGGGTGATGGGCCGCGCCGCCTTCCTGGACCTGCGAGACGCCTCTGGCACGGTCCAGGCCATGCTGCGCCAGAACGTGTTGGGCGACGATTACTCTCTGTTGCCTGACCTGGACATCGGTGATTTTCTGGGCGTCAGCGGCAGCATGATGCGCACCCGTACCGGCCAGCCCACCGTTGAGGCAACCACCATTACCATGCTGGCCAAGGGAATGCGCCCCCTGCCGGAGAAGTGGCACGGCCTGCGCGACGTGGAAACCCGTTACCGCCAGCGCTACCTGGACCTGATTGCCAATCCGGAAATCGCCGATACCTTTGTGCAGCGCAGCCGGGTCATCAGCGGCATACGCCGGTTCCTGGACGACCGCGGGTTCGTTGAAGTCGATACACCCATCCTGGTGCCCATTCCCGCCGGGGCCCACGCCCGACCCTTCATCACCCACCACAACGCCCTGGATATGCAGCTGTACCTCCGCATCGCCACGGAGCTTTACCTCAAGCGGCTCATCGTGGGCGGGCTGGACAAGGTGTACGAAATTGGCCGCGTGTTCCGCAACGAAGGCATCGACCAGGATCACAACCCCGAGTTCACCCTGCTGGAATCATACGAAGCCTACGCCGACTACAATACGGTTATGGAGATGGTGGAATCCCTGGTGTCCACGCTCGCCATCGACCGGCACGGTTCTCCGAGGGTTCCCTACGGAGACGGCTTCATCGACTTCACCCCGCCCTGGCCGCGCCGGTCGCTGCCCGCGGAGCTGCTCCGCCGCTGCGGCGTGGACATCGACCAGTATCCCGACGCGGAATCCCTCATCGGCAAGGCTGCCGAAATGGGTCTGGATCCAGCGCCCCGGGAAGCGCGCGGGCGTCTCATCGACAAGATGCTATCGGTGTACGTGGAGCCTCACCTGATTCAGCCCTCCTTCCTCATCGACTATCCCGAAGATATGTCGCCGCTGGCCAAGGGCCGGCCCGACCAGCCCGGTTACGTGGAGCGCTTCGAGGCTTTCGCCGCCGGTATGGAAATCGCCAACGCCTACACCGAGCTGAACGACCCGGCGGTGCAGCGCGCCCGGTTCGCCGAGCAGGAGCACCTGCGCGCCGCCTACGGCGATGACGAGGCCGACCGCACCGACGAGGATTTTCTGACCGCCCTGGAATATGGTATGCCGCCCACCGGCGGGCTGGGCATCGGCATCGACCGCCTGGTCATGCTGCTCACCGGCCAGCCCACCATCCGGGATGTGCTATTATTTCCGCAAATGCGCTCCCTCCCCGGCGACGACGGAAGCGGAGCAACTCTGGATGACGCTACGGGGTGAATACCATGACGACGGCTGCGCCACAAACCAAACCGGACGCGCCAGAATCGCACCCGCTCGTCCCCGACGCGGCTGAACCGACCGGTCTCTGGCCCATCAGGCTGAGGCTGCCCGACGCCGTAGCAGCCGCCGGCCCTGACGCCTGCGAGGATTGGTTTTGGGCCGTTGCCCTGGCCAACCAGGAATGTCTCTGGGCAATGGAGCTGAGCGCCAACCGGGAGCTGGAACTGATGCCAACGTTCTCCTATTCGGAAAGGCGAGAGTTCCGGATGTCGTTTGAGGTGGAGGCATGGAACATCGGGCTCGACAGCCCCGGTATGACAACGGGGCCATCCGCAGCCTATTTTCTGTCCAATGGCGCCCTCCGCAGCCCGGATACCGCATGGACGCTGAACGATAACGTTGCGCCACCACGCACGGAACCTCCGCGCACTTGGCCCTTCTGTCCCGATTTCATCGCTGAAATTCGTTCCGATTCCCAATCCAGCATCGCCGACCTGCTGAGCAAAATGCCGGAATATATGGACAGCGGTGCGCGTCTCGGCTGGTTCATCGACCCCATTGAGCGCACCGTCCGCATCTACCGGGCCGGCGTCGTCGAACCGGAGTTGCTGGCGGACCCGGAGACGCTGGACGGCGAGGACGTGCTGCCCGGTTTCATCTTTGATGTGCGACGGCTGATTTTTGACCTGGCGTAGCTCTAGCCTGCTATGCCTTCCCTCCGGCTGGGCATAGGGATCGACCGTCTGGTCATGCTGCTCACCGGCCTGTCCACCATCCGGGATGTGCTATTATTTCCGCAAATGCGCTCCCTCCCCGCCGATGGCAGTCCCGATTAGAGGCCGGCATTCGCGATGACTACCACTACTCAGGCTCCCACCTCAATCTCCGCTGTCCAGGACTGGCTGACCGAGCTGCTGCCCATTACCATCCGCCTGCCCGATGACGTGGTGGAGGGGGGTTCTGACACTTGCGAGGACTGGTTCTGGGCGGTCAATAACGCCAATTCCGATTTCCAGTGGGCATTGGAACTTAACGCCAATGGAGCGCTGGAACTCATGCCGCCTACTTATCCTCCATCAGATGAACACGAAGGCGAAACCTACTTCGAGTTACAACTGTGGAACAGAAATCAGGGCCGCCCGGGTACGGCAACCGGGCCAACCGGCGCCTACCGTCTGCCCAACGGCGCCATCCGCAGCCCTGATGCCGCCTGGACCCTCCGCGAACGCGTGCTGCCTCGGCCCGCTGACCCTCCCCGGGCTCGTCCCTATTGCCCCGATTTTGTGGTCGAAATCCGCTCCACTTCCCAAGTTTCCATTGCCCCGCTGCTCGCCAAAATGCCGGAATATATGGACAGTGGCGCGCGTCTCGGCTGGTTCATCGACCCCATTGAGCGCACCGTCCGCATCTACCGCGCTGGCGTCGTTGAACCGGAGTTGCTGCAAGAGCCGGAGACGCTGGACGGCGAGGACGTGCTGCCCGGTTTCGTCTTTGATGTGCGTCGGCTGATTTTTGACCTGGTGTAACCCTAGCCTGCTATGCTTTGCCGCGGACTACGCATCGGCATCGACCGTCTGGTCATGCTGCTGACCGGCCAGTCCACCATCCGGGATGTGCTATTATTTCCGCAAATGCGCTCCCTCTCCGGCGGCGACGGAAGCGGAGCAACTCTGGATGACGCTACGGGGTGAATACCATGACGACGGCTGCCCCACAAACCAAACCGGACGCGCCAGAATCGCACCCGCCCGTCCCCGACGCGGCTGAACCGACCGGTCTCTGGCCCATCAGGCTGAGGCTGCCCGACGCCGTAGCAGCCGCCGGCCCTGAGGCCTGCGAGGATTGGTTTTGGGCCGTTGCCATGGCCAACCAGGAATGTCTCTGGGCAATGGAGCTGAGCGCCAACCGGGAGCTGGAATTGATGCCAACGTTCTCGTATTCGGAAAGGCGCGAATCTCGGTTGTTTTTTTACACGGAGACGTGGAACATCGGGATCGACAGCCCCGGTATGACAACGGGGCCATCCGCCGACTACTATCTGTCCAATGGCGCCCTGCGCAGCCCTGATACCGCATGGACGCTGAACGGTAACGTTGCGCCACCACGCACGGAACCTCCGCGCACTTGGCCCTTCTGTCCCGATTTCATCGCTGAAATTCGTTCCGATTCCCAATCCAGCATCGCCGACCTGCTGAGCAAAATGCCGGAATATATGGACAGCGGTGCGCGTCTCGGCTGGTTCATCGACCCCATCGAGCGCACCGTCCGCATCTACCGGGCCGGCGTCGTCGAACCGGAGTTGCTGGCGGACCCGGAGACGCTGGACGGCGAGGACGTGCTGCCCGGTTTCATCTTTGATGTGCGACGGCTGATTTTTGACTTGGTGTAGGTCTACCTTGCTATGCTTTCCCTGGAACAGATACGCAACGAACCGGACGTGGTGCGCGCCGCCTTGGTGCGCCGTGCCGAAGATGACGATTGCCTCGACGAAATTCTGGCCCTGGATTCAGAGCGGCGGGTCGCCATCACCGACGGCGACCACCTGCGGAGCCGTCGCAACCAGGTGTCCCGGGAGATTGGGCAGGCCCGCGCCCAGGGACAGCAACCGCCCGCTGACGTCGTTGCCGAAATGCGCAACGTGGGTCAGCAGATCAGCGACCTTGAAGAAACCGTCCGCACTCTTGATGTGCGGGTCAACGGCCGGCTCATGGAGTTGCCCAACCTGCCCGACGCTACCACCCTGGACGGTCTGGACGAATCGGCCAACCGGGTGCTGCGTCATTGGGGCGAATTGCCCCAGCTCGATTTCGCGCCGCAGCCCCACTGGGACCTGGCCGAACAGCTGGGCATCATTGACTTCCAGCGCGGCGTCAAGCTGTCGGGCAGCCGGTTCTACACGATGAACGGTCGCGGCGCACGCCTGGAGCGGGCCATCATATCGTGGATGCTGGACCTGCACAGCGGGGAGCACGGCTACACCGAGCTGGCGCTGCCCATCCTGGTGCGTCGGGAGATTATGGAAGGCTCCGGCAACCTGCCCCGCTTCGCCGACAACCTGTACCACGATGCCGAAGATGACCTGTGGCTGATTCCAACTGCGGAGGTGCCGGTAACGAACCTGCACCGCGACGAGATATTGTCCGCCGCTGAGTTGCCCCTGTACTACGTGGCCCATACGCCGTGCTTCCGCCGGGAAAAGGCGGCGGCCGGACGCGACACCCGCGGCATCAAGCGTGTGCATCAGTTCAACAAAGTGGAGCTGTACAAATTCGTGGAGCCGGGAACCTCCTTTGACGAGCTGGAAACGCTGCTGGGCAACGCCGAAACCGTCTGCCAACGCCTGGGCCTGCCCTACCGCATCCTGGAGTTGTGCGCCGGCGACATATCCTTCCCGTCGGCCAAATCCTACGACATTGAAGTGTGGGCGGCCGGCTCCGGGGAATGGCTGGAAGTGTCGTCCTGCTCCAACTGCACCGACTTTCAGGCGCGGCGCGCCAACGTGCGTTACCGGCCCGCTGCCGGCGAACGCCCCCGCTTCGTCCACACGCTGAACGGCTCCGGCCTGGCCCTGCCCCGCGTCATCATCGCAATCCTGGAGAACAACCAGCAGCCCGACGGCTCGGTCATCATCCCCGAAATACTGCGCCCCTACACCGGCTTCGACGTTATTCCGGCGGCGTGAGACGGCTAGGCCGTTGACAGGCTTACCCTCGCCCTTGCTATCATCTCCGGCGACGCCACGTTATTGCCGAGAGGTTCGCCATGCCTACGCTGGATTTCAAGGGCAAGCAGCACATCTACGCCCACCACCTCACCGTGCCCTACCGGCCGCTGGTAGCCGACGCCGAGCGGTCGCTGAACCCGGCCGAGGCCGACGACAACCTTATCATCCACGGCGACAACCTGCACGCGCTGAAAGCCCTGCTGCCCCGCTACGCCGGCAAGGTCAAGTGCATCTACATTGACCCGCCCTACAACACCGGCAACGAGGGCTGGGTCTATAACGACAAGGCAAACAGCCCGCTACTCAAAGAGTGGTTCAAGCACCAAAGCCCGGTGGACGGGGAAGATTTGGAGCGGCACGACAAGTGGCTCTGCATGATGTGGCCCCGCCTGCATCTGCTTAAGGAACTGCTGGCGGATGACGGGGTTATTTTCGTCTCCATTGACGACAATGAGCAGCACCACCTGCGGATGCTGATGGACGAGGTTTTTGGCGAAAATAACTTTACTGCTAACATTATATGGCACCATAGAAAGTCCAGTCAGAACGATATTGACGTTTCACTTTCGCATAACCATATACTTTGCTATGCGCTTGACCGATCATCGTTTTCGTTTAACGCTGGGGATGTTGATGAAAGCAAGTTCTCTAACCCCGACAATGACCCTCGCGGGCCTTGGGTGGCTGACCCGATGGACGCGCCCAACATTAGAGAAAATCTGACTTACGAAATCATCAACCCGAATACTGGCGTGGGTTATTGGCCGCCTGTTGGCAGGTGTTGGAGGTTTTCAAAAGATAGATTTGACGAGGCTATAAACGATAACCGCATAATATTTGGCAGGTCTGGAAACGCCAGGCCGCAATACAAACGGTTTCTCAGCGAAGCACAAGAAAGGGGCACTAACATTTTCACCATTTGGAGTGACGTAGGAACCGCTACGGACGCTACCAGGGAATTGCAGCAAATGTTCGGGAGGGGACAAACCTTCCCTACCCCAAAGCCAACGGAGTTGCTCGAAAAAATAGTCAGGATATCTACGGATGAAAATTCTATCATCCTAGACTCCTTCGCCGGCAGCGGCACCACTGCCCACGCCGTCCTTGCACTCAACAAAGAAGATGGCGGGAACCGCAAGTTTATCCTCGTCGAGTGTGAGGACTATGCCGACACCATCACCGCCGAGCGGGTGCGCCGCGTCATCAACGGCGTTCCCGATGCCCGCGATAAATCTTTGCAAGCAGGCCTGGGCGGCTCGTTCACCTACTGCACCCTGGGCAAACCCATCGACGTAGAGGGGATGCTGACCGGCGAGCACCTGCCGGAGTATTCGGAACTGGCGGCCTACCTGCTGCACACGGCGTCGGGCCTGTCTTATGGTGGGGAGTTGGCAGCGCAGAACGAGGACGGCCTGTTTTACAGCAGCGGCGATACCGATTACTACCTGCTGTATCGCCCTGATATTAAGTGGTTGCGCTGCAACGAGGCCATCCTGAACGAAACCCAGGCCAAGCGGATTAGCGCAGTTTCCAAACCGAATGGCCAGAAGGCCATCGTTTTTGCGGCAGACAAGTTCATCCTGCAACGGGACCTGAAGCCTATGGGCATCACCTTCTGCCAGTTGCCATACGAAATGCACCGTCGGGTAGTGGCTGCGTGATATGGAACTGAAAGACTACCAAACCCGCACTCTTAATGCCTTTGCCCGCTGGTTGGATGAGTTGGAAAATGCGCGGTTGCGCTCGGAAACCGGCATTGCTGCCTTGCAAGACGCGGGCGTGGACATACCCCCCGACCTGAGCGACTATCCCCGCACGGCTTGGCAACGGCTGGCTGAATCCGGCCAGGTAGCAGACACTGCCAGTAATTACGTCAGTCGAACGGATAGCGCCGGCCGGCCTATCCCTCACGCCTGCTTTAAGGTTCCCACCGGCGGCGGCAAAACTCTGCTGGCCGCCGCTGCGCTGGAGCGGCTCCGCCGACAAACCGGCCTTGTGCTTTGGATCATCCCAACCCGCGCCATCTACGAGCAGACTAAAGCCGCATTGCGTAATCGGGAGCATCCCTATCGCCAAACGCTGGAAATCGCCAGCGCCGGACGGCTCAAACTGCTGGAAAAGGAAGACCTGTTCACCAGGTCGGATATAGAAAACTACCTGTGTGTGATGCTGCTGATGCTGCCCGCCGCCAACCGTGAGCGAGGGCGGGATTTCCTGCGTATGTTTCGGGATTCAGGACGCTATCCGACGCTTTTTCCGGACAGTGATGTCCAGGCCGATCCTGATAGTGACGTCTTGCTGGGAGATGCTCGTTTGCTCAACAATTACCCGGACTTGGAGCGCGTTTCAGACAATGGGCCGGTCAAGCACAGCCTGTTCAACGTGTTCAAAATGCTACGGCCGGTGGTGATACTCGACGAAGCGCACAAGGCTTACGGCGCACACAATCAGGAAGCTAACGAAGAGTTTGCGCGGGCCGTAAATCGCCTTGACCCGAGCTTGGTGATTGAACTGTCGGCGACGCCCAACCGGGGCATCAGCAACCTGCTGGTGGACGTCACCGGCATAGAACTCCAAACCGAGGAGATGATCAAGCTGCCGGTGCAGGTAACGTCATTTACCAACGTGGAATGGCAATACACTCTGGCCCAGGCGCACGAGGAACTCGAACGCCTTGACACTGAGGCGCAGTCGTTGCAAATGAGTGAAGGACGTTACATTCGTCCCATCGCCGTGGTGCGGGTGGAACGTACCGGCAAAGACCAGCACGATGGCGAGCGCGTTCACGCCTACGATGTGCGGGATTACTTGATACAAAATCTGGGAGTGCCCGAACAGGCGGTTGCCATCAAATCAGCCGAGCTGGACGAATTAGGTCGCGATGACTTGCTGTCGGAGTTTTCGCCGGTGCGCTGGATAATCACCAGAGCCGCCTTGATGGAAGGTTGGGACTGCCCCTTTGCCTATCTGTTGGTGATGCTGGACAACACCCGGGCGCAGCGCGCCATCACACAGTTGGTAGGCCGCGTGATGCGTCAGCCCCACGCTCGCCGCACCGGGCGAAAACCGCTGGACCAATGCTATGTCTATTGCTGGAATACCGACGTTGGCACAGCGGTGGGCCAAGTCAAGAACGGGTTGGAACAGGAAGGGCTAACCGGACTGGGGGACTCCGTGTATGGGTCGGCTACGGAAATGCGGCGCGTTACGGTGCAACGTCGCGCAAAGTTCCAGGGCCAGAATATATTTCTGCCTTTGGTACTGCACAAATCTGGCGGCAGTTGGACCGAACTGGATTACCAGCGTCATATACTGCCGCATATTGATTGGTCAGCCATCACCGAACCGGATCCGCAAAGCACACTGCGCGATTCGGCGCAACGGCAAAGCGCCTCGGTAGATGTTGGTGATGCGTTGCCCATTTTTCATGAATCGCGTGAACTGTACATTGACAAAACCGTGCTCATATCCTGGTTCGCCCGCCGTCTGTCCGACGTGATGATAAATCCGTGGCAGGCGTCCAGGGTGATACGGCAACTGATGGAAAGACTGTGGGGAGCCGGCGAAACCGATGAGCAAATTTATGACCGCCGCTCCTATCTGGACTATGCTTTGCGTGAACACGTCAAGAAGGAGGTAGAGGAGCAAGCAGAGCGGGCTTTTCACGACAAATTGCGTCAAGGCGAAATCCGCTTTGACCTGGAAGCGGGACAGCCCAATTTCCGTATGGTGGAAAGTTACGAAATTCCCATTACCGATGATCTCGGTCTTATGGCCGGCAATAACGGCCTCCCCGTTCAGCTGAGTCTTTTGGAGCCAATATACACCCAACAATTCGATTCTGGTCTGGAGCGCAACTTTGCCCGCTACCTTGACGAGCAAAAGGCATTGCATTGGTGGCACCGGGTAGCTGTCCGACAAAAAGGGGAGTATTATCTGCGCGGCTGGAAACAGGAACGCATCTGGCCCGACTTTGTGGCCATGGGTGGCGAGACCGACGGCAAGCCGCACGTGCTGGTTTTCGAGACCAAAGGCGAGCACCTGCGCGACAACCCGGATACCGATTATAAACAACGTGTGCTGGAAACCCTGCAAAACGCCTACAACTGTGGAACGATGACGGTACGGGACGGCCCGGCCAAAGGCACATTCCGGTTGGTATTCGCCGAAGCGGAGTTTCCGGCGGCGTTGGCGAGTCTGAGCAGTTACTATAACGCCTGACCTTCCGCCATCCGCTACGTCATCACTTCCACAAGGAGTCTTGATATGCCCGGCATCTGGCCCGATGACATTCAGTGTGTTGCCCTGATTACTTTTGACGTGGACGGCGTGTCGTCCTGGCTGCGCCGCAACGCCGACTTTGCCAACTACCCCAGCCTGCTGTCCATGGCCGAGTACGGCCCCAGCGTCGCCACGCCGCGCATCCTGGATCTGCTGGACGCGCAGGGCATCAAGGCCAGTTTCTATATCCCCGGCCAGGTTGCCGAAACCCACCCCGACCTGGTGCGCGACATCGCCCACCGCCAGCATGAGGTCGCCCACCACGGCTATCTCCACGAGCCGCCGGCCACCATGACGCCGGCCGAGGAGGAGGAGGCGCTCATCAGGGGCATCAGCATCCTCGGTGAACTGACCGGCTCCACCCCGGTGGGTTACCGCTCGCCGAGCTGGGAGCTTAGCCCGGTGTCGCTGGACCTGCTGGCCAAGCACAACTTCACCTATGACAGCAGTCTGATGGGGGATGATGCGCCGTATTTCGTTTCAGGCGGCGACCCGCCCCGCCAGCTGGTTGAGCTGCCCATCCACTGGCTGCTCGATGACGCGCCCCACTTCGTTTACGCGCCTTCGGCCAATCGCATGGGCCCCATGCGCAATCCCGATGAGGTGTTCGACAGCTGGGCCGCCGAGTTCCGCGGCATCTATCGCTACGGACGCTGCTTCAACCTGACCATGCACCCCCAATACATCGGCCGCCCCGGCCGCCTGCTGATGCTCGAACGCCTCATCGAGTACATCAAATCCTTCCCCAACGTAAAATTCATGCGCGCCATCGACGTAGCCGAAATGTGGGCAAACGCGTAGGGGCAACCCTTGTGGTTGCCCTAGAGTGCGATAATAACACTACCGGAGGAATCCCTGATATGCCAGCAGTACACGACCGCGGCGGTTGGCCGGATGACACGCCCATCGCCCGCGCGGAGCACATCCTCAGCGACTGGGAACGGCGCGTCGATGCCGTGCATCAGGCGCTGGGAGCGCAGGGTGTCCGCACCACCGATGAGATGCGACGCGCCATCGAGAGCCTGCCGCCCGAGCGTTATGAGGCCCTGTCCTACTACGAGAAGTGGACGGCCGCCCTGGAAATCCTGCTCATCGAAAAGGGCATCCTGTCCGCCGACGAAATCGACGCCAAAACCGCTAAGCTGCGGGAGCGGGGGTTGTGACAATTCATTGCGAGATCAAAGTGACTATCCCCAACCCGCTAATCCATTATTCCGAAAAGCCATTGGAGTGCCCGCGTGACACGTCAGATCCTGGCGACAAGGGTAGGCCAAAGGGTTTGTGGGTGTCGGTAGGCGACGCTTGGCTTGTTGATCAGCATGAACGGTGGCGTGAGAACTCTAGTGGGCTTGGATCGGCTCATTACCCACATCGGTTCAAATACGCCAACGAAATCACCATTGTGGACGTTAGTAACATAATGGTGATAACCAACGAAGCGGAATTCAGAGCTTTCAACGATGACTACTCTGAATTGCGTCCTGAGTTCGGACCGAAAGCACGCGTAATCAGATGGAGTGACATACGAAGGTGCTACCAAGGCATCATCATCGCCCCTCACATCAAGAGCATGGCAGTGCAAATCAGCGCAAAGGGCAACGAAGTGCCTATTCAAGAATCCTTCTGGTATTATACTTGGGTCGTCGCCAGCGGTTGCCTTTGGGATGTTTCGGTTATCGAAAATATCAAAACATCCCGTGTTGTACTTCCGTCTTAATGAGTCAATACGAAGGAGAGATTACCTGTGGCCAGCTACGCTTTTATCTGCGCGCAAGTCATTCCGCCGACCATATCCGGCATTGCTGATTACTTCCGCACCTTGACGGAAGAAAAAACCAAACGACAAGCCATCGCCTCCAATCGCGATGTCTTGATTGAGCGCATCACGGCGGAGAAGGATGTCATCTTGGCGTATTTCGGCCAGCGGTTCGCTGAACGCAGGGCGGCGCTGGACGAGTTTTTCGAGCTGCTGCGCTCTGCTGTAACCGATAGCAACAACCACCAATTGAACGTAGCACTGGCTGGTATTCTCGGCATCATCCAGGACAATCCGCTGGACGACTTTGAGACTTTCAAGCAGCAGTTCCACAACCCGGATTACGTCATTGAAATCTGACGTCTGGGCCGTCACCGCAATCGCCAAAAGGAAGCCAAGATTATGCCCTTACCTTTACTCATACCCATCGTCATCGGAGGCGCCGCATTGCTGACGAGTGGCGGAATAACCCTCAACGCACAGGGGAAAATTAAGCAGGCCAAAGCCGAACACACAGCAGCCTACAATGCCTACAAGGTGAAATACGAACGCTATAAAGCGTACCACGCCGGAACCGAACAGCGTTTGCAGGAACTTGGGCAGACCAGGGTAATTGGGATGAAAGCCATCCGCGAGGCCATTGCCTTTATCAGGAAAGCTAAACTGAGCAATCCCAACATCATCAGCGACGACGAGGTGACCGTACAGGACTTGGATAGCCTCGACCAAGCCTATGGTGACATTCTAAAAACTCTGGGAGGTGCCGGCGCCAGCCTTGCCGGAGGCGCCGGCGTGGGAGTTTTGACCGCATTGGGAGCTTACGGACTGGTGGGTGCGTTGGGAACAGCGTCAACTGGGGCAGCAATCAGCGGTTTGAGCGGGGCTGCCGCCAGTAGCGCAACCCTCGCTTGGCTTGGTGGTGGCGCGCTCGCTGCCGGGGGATTGGGGATGGCTGTCGGAACCGCTGTTTTGGGTGGTGTCGTTACCGCGCCGGTTCTCGTCGCATTTGGCGTATTCCGACAAGTGAAGGCAGGCAAAGTCCAAAAAGAAGTAGCTGAGAAAATCCAGCAACTCAAAGTGCACGAGGCTGAAATAAGTCGTGACCGAGCCAAGTTGCAAACGGTGCGCCAACGCTGTAACGAAGTTCAACGGACGGTGAAAGAACTAACCGAACAGCTCAAAATTGCCCTGCACAACGCCAACCCCAATATCGCCGAGGACGTCTATCGGATTGTCCAGATCGCTAAAATCCTACGCGCAGCCATCGACGAACCCATAATCCCAATCGAACAGCAGCAACCGAAATCAGCTTCATAGACTGTCTGTTGCTCATTTAGGATGCCCCTCAGGACACATCGCAGGCGCAATGATAACAGAGGGAACAGGCGCTATTAGCACATTTCCTCCCAGAGGTTTCATTATGACCATTAACTCCGAACCCATCCTCTACGCCAACGGCTCGCCCGTCCGCATTCGTACCGGCTCGCCGGCGCACCATTTCCGCACTCCTTCCTATATCCAGGGACACACCGGCACTGTGGCCGCGCTGTGCGGCGTTTACCCCAACCCGGAGTCCCTGGCCCACGGCGGCGACGGCCGGCCTCGTCAACCTCTTTACCGTATCGAGCTGCAGCAGACTGACCTTTGGCCCGATTACGCCGGCAACCCGGCCGACACCTTGCAGGTTGACGTTTACCAGCACTGGCTGGAACCGGCCTGAACGACTGGGTCCAGAAATCCCGGCAATAGCCACGACCGTGCGAGGAACTTTATGACCACCCACCAAACGGAAGATCACGACCACCCGCATCCCGGAGCCGCGCCCGCAGACCAGCCCATGAGCGACGTGGCGCTCCGCTCGGTTGCCATTGAGGCATTGCTCGTCGAGAAGGGTCTGCTCAGCGCGGCAGAGATTGGCCGGCAGGTTGACTTGATGGACGCTCGTACACCGGCGGATGGCGCCCGCGTCGTCGCCCGCGCCTGGACTGATGCCGGGTTCAAGGCCCGCCTGCTGTCCGACCCGCGCGCTGCCCTGGCCGAACTGGGTTTCAACCTGCCGGAGGACACGCCGCACCTGGCCGTCGTCGAGAACACCGCCGACGTGCATCACCTGGTGGTCTGTACCCTTTGCTCCTGCTACCCCCGGATGCTGCTGGGCCGCCCGCCCGACTGGTACAAGAGCCTGGCCTACCGCGCCCGCGCCGTCCGCGACCCCCGGGGTGTCATGGCCGATTTCGGCGCCACGCTGCCGGAGGATGCAGAAGTACGGGTGCTGGACAGTACCGCCGACCTGCGTTACCTGGTGCTACCGCGCCGACCTGCCGGCACCGAGGGCATGAATGAAGACGAACTGGCCAGCCTGGTAACTCGAGACAGCATGATCGGCGTCAGCGATGCGCTAATGCCGAAATTCACCGCCGGCAGGTAAAGGCTATGCCACTTCCAAGTCTACGGATTTCAATTGCTGCCAATGCACCTGGCCGGAATCAATGAGTTCGCGGATGCGATTGTCAATATGAGCGGCGGCAATGGCGGCGAGAGCCGGCTGACCGGTAAACCGGCTCAGGAAATCGGCGTTGCGGACTGCCCGCCTGGTATCTCTCCCGTTAGCAGTGAAAGATGCTTCCACTGCCACGTAATGAGTTTCACCCGAATCACTAACTGCCTCGATAACAACATCAGCGTCCAGGAAACTGTTCCGCTCACTATTCGGTATGTCCGCAGTATCGGCGCCCCTGAACATTCGTATCAGATCACCCGGATCAAGAACACGAGTTTGCTCCAGTCCCAATTCCAGGCATATGCGATGAGTTGAACGAAGCGCGCCGGTCAGAGCGTGCCCCGCTTTCAACTGACCTATATCGTCGCGGAGGGCGTTGATGCTACGGTGAATGCCGCCAATTTGACCATCAATGGCATCAAACCGCTGGTCAACCTGCTCAAACCGCCGGTCAATGGCATCAAACCGCTGGTCAACCTGCTCAAACCGCCGGTCAATGGCATCAAACCGCTGGTCAACCTGCTCAAACCGCCGGTCAATGGCATCAAACCGCTGGTCAACCTGCTCAAATCGCCGGTCAATGGCATCAAACCGCTGGTCAACCTGCTCAAACCGCCGGTCAATGGCATCAAACCGCTGGTCAACCTGCTCAAACCGCTGGTCAACCTGCTCAAACCGCCGGTCAATGGCATCAAACCGCTGGTCAACCTGCTCAAACCGCTGGTCAACGTCCTTCCGAAATTCGGCAAGTTCCGTTCGCAACTCATCCTGACCAGTTTCTAGCGCACCCAGACGCTCATTTACCGTCCGGTCAGTAGTCATTCTGGCCTGCCTCTATACCAGCATAGCACAGCGACCGCGCGGCTCACCCGGCCTGGTTCACCCATCGATCTGGCTAATCCGGCGCTGGTGCCGGCCGCCCTCGAACTCGGTGGACAACCACACGTCCACGACTTCGCAAGCCGTTGCCCAGGACACCAGCCGCTGGCCCATCGACAGCACGTTGGAATCATTGTGTTGCCGGGCGTAACGGGCTGATTCGGCGTTCCAGCACAACGTGCAACGCACTCCGGCGATGCGGTTGGCGACGATGGCCTCACCGTTGCCGGACCCGCCTAGCACGATCCCGCGGTCCGCGTCGCCCCGCGCCACCGCCTCGGCAACCGGACGTATCCATCCAGGATAGTCCGTAGTCTCATCCGAGTAGGCCCCGTAATCGACGCCCTCGTGTCCCAAATACGCCAGCAAAGCCAGCAACTTGGTCTTGTACTCAAAACCGGCGTGGTCCGAACCGACGGCAATCTTCATAATCAGTATCAACACTCCGAACGGTAGCATAGCACCAAATCCCGCCGCTGTCATCGCGAGCAGCGCAGCGATTGGACGACCTTACCATCCCAATCCTGTCCATCCTGTATAGCTATGTAAAACCCGTCCTGCCCCCACCGCCTTACCTATGCGCCGACGGTGTGCTACGATACCGACCATCCACGAATATATTCAACACGCGCAAATTACCGGAGGGAACGGCGATGAAAGGACGCATTGTAGTCGTCAAGGAGTACGGCAAACCCTTTGAAATCCAGGAGTACGATGTCCCCGAGCCCGAAACCGGCGCGGTGCTGTTGCGGATGACGCAAGCCGGCATCTGCGGCTCCGACCTGCACACCTGGCGCGGCGACCAGACCCAGGAACATTCGCCCCTGCCGGAGACCGGGCGCGTCATGGGACACGAGGGTACCGGCGTCATCGAACACCTCGGCGACGGCGTTGCCGCCGACTACTACGGCGTCGATGTCAAGGAAGGCGACCGCGTTATCTACGCCGCGGTGTTCCCCTGTTACCGCTGCTATATGTGCCTGCGCGGCAACACCAACTGGTGCGCCAACCGCCAGTATCCCGCCGCCGGCAACTGGCCCTATTTCACCGGAACCTATGGCGACTTTCTCTACCTGCCGCCACGCCACCCCTTCTTCCGCGTGCCGGACGAACTGCCCGACAACATCCTGGGCCCGGTGAACTGCGCGATGGGCACGGTAACCACCGGACTGGAACGCGCCAACATGAGCCACGGTCAGTCGGTGGTCATCATGGGCGCGGGCGGCCTCGGACTGCACGCCACCGCCATGGCCAAGGAGCGCGGCGCGGATCGCGTCATCGTGCTGGACCGGCTGGAGAACCGCCTGGCGCTGGCCGAAGAGTTCGGCGCCGACGACACCATCAACATCGAGGAATTCAACACGCCGGAAACCCGGGTGCGACGGGTTCGTGAGCTAACCCGCGGCCGCGGCGCCGACGTGGTGATGGAACTGGTGGGCCGCGCCGACCTGCTCAAAGAGGGTATCGATATGCTGTCCAACGGCGGCACCTTCGTCGAGATTGGCGACATAGTGCGCGGCCAGGAAGTATCAATCGACCCCTCCAAGCTCTTGCAGGGCAAGAACATCGTCGGCAGCCTGATGTATCGCCCGTCGCTGTTGCCCGAACTGCTGGACTTTCTGGTTCGCAACCAGGACAAGCTGCCCTTCGACAAGCTGGTGTCCCACACCTTCCCGCTGGCCGACGTCAACGAGGCCTTCGAGGCGGCGGAGTGGAGCCAACGCCAGACAGAAATCACCCGCGCAATGTTGGTGCCGTAACCAACAGGACAGGGGCCATCCGCTTCAGGTGGTTGGCGCTAAAATGGCGCTATACCGACGGGAGGGGCGAATAATTTTAGTCCCTCCCCTGCAAACAAAAGGGGAACAATGAGGCTTAAATGTCGGCGTTGCGGCAACGAGTTCGATTTTCCTTACGGAGTTGCCCGACGCAACCTCCTTGGTTATCAGATAATATATCCCAAGCATTGCACAACTTGTTTTTCTGAGTTGAACTCGGAAGAACAGGTTGGAAGATTCACATATCCAGGCAGAGATGGCGGGAGAATTTTGCAGGAGTACGATCCTAAATGGCCCAAAGCTATCTATAGGATCAGCCAGTACTTTGTCTATATCCTGTCGATGACCGGTACGCAGGGTGTTGAGTTCTATGTTGGACACACGGAGGACATTCGCGGCAGGGTGCGTACCCATGTGTCCAACCAAGACCCTCGTACCCGGGGTAAAAATCCTAAATTGGTATGGTTCTGCGAGGTTGCGACCAGAGAGAAAGCCACAAGACTTGAGGCCGAATTGAAGGGAGTGAATGAACAGAATAGCGAGCTCATCGAGGAGATGGCGCTTTCATTCAAGAATGTGGCTCGTCAACTGGACTATACGACACTCAAAGCAAATGGTTGAACTCACTGTTTGCGAAAAACCAAGTGATGACACCACGCAGGCAGAAGGGTTGAAACCATGATCAGAGAGGAAAAGCCGCCGTTCAAGAACGGACTGCCCCCGATTCATCCGGGGGAATTCCTGGTTGATGACCTTGAGGCAATGAAAATGTCCGCTGCCGAATTCGACGCCGCCCTGGCCGTTCCCGCCGGCACCACAGCGCTGCTGCTGGACGGGTGTTGTGACATTACCCCGGAACTAGCCTTGCGCCTTTCACGTTACATTGGAACGTCGGCGGAAATTTGGGTGAGCCTACAGAGTACTCACGACATCAAAGTCGTGGAACGCAAGCACGGCCCCGCCATCTTCAAGCAAGTCACGCCCCGTATTGCCGAAGGTAGCAATCCCCAAAGCGATATTGGCAGCGGCCGAGTTGCAGATTAGTGATTCGGAGTTTCAGAGACCGGGATACCGAACAAGTCTTTCAGAGGCAATTCGCACCAGTATTTCAGAGGTTTGCAAGGCAGGCGCAACGTCGGCTCGAGTATTTGAACGACGCGGGGTCATTGCTCGAACTGTCTTTCCGACCGGGCAATCGCCTGGAAGCGTTGTCAGGTGACCGCGTCGGTCAGTACAGCATACGGATAAACCGCCAGTGGCGTATCTGTTTCCGCTGGTTGGATGATGGCCCTCACGATGTTGAAATAGTAGATTACCACTGATGGAGGCAATATGACTGTCAAAGACGGGATGCGCCCGGTGCATCCGGGAGAGATACTGGCCCAGGAACTCGCGGAAATCGGACTGTCCGCCGCTGATTTTGATGACGCCCTGGCCGTTCCCGCCGGCACCACGACAGCGCTACTCGCCGAGCATGGGAGTATAACTCCGGAATTGGCCCTGCGCTTGTCACGCTATTTTGACACGACGTCAAAGTTCTGGACGAACCTGCAGAACGCTTACGACCTCAAAATCGCAGAGCGTAAGCACGGCCCGACCATTGCCGGGCAGATTACCCCCAGACCTATCGATCCCTTTCAACCGTTCTTGCCAATCTAGACATACTCCCTATAATCAGTACACACATCACAAGGAGCAAACCAAATGAAATTTGGATTAATGTACGAAATTCAGGTGCCGGAACCGCATTATCCTGGCATCGAAGCGGAACGGTACAAGCAGGTGATGGCCCAGGTTGAGCTGGCCGATGACGTGGGGTTCGACTACTTCTGGACGGTGGAGCATCATTTCCTGCGGGAGTTCTCCCACTGTTCCGCTCCCGAAGTGCTGTACGGCGCCATCTCCCAGCGCACCAAGCGCATCCGCATCGGCCATGCCGTGGCCCTGCTGCCGGGAGCCTATAACCATCCGGTACGCGTGGCCGAGCGCGCTGCCGTGCTCGACATCGTCAGCGACGGGCGGATGGATCTGGGCACTGGCCGCTCCACCACTCTCATTGAGATGGACGGCTTCGAGGTTGACCCCGAAACCACCAAGGCCCAATGGCGCGAAGCCATCGGCATGATTCCCCGGATGTGGACAGAAGACCCCTTCTCCCACGCCGGCGAGTTTTACAACATCCCGCCGCGCTCGGTAATCCCCAAGCCGGTGCAGGACCCCCATCCGCCCATGTGGATGGCGTGCAGCCAGCCCACATCCTTCGGTGAGGCGGGCGATCTGGGCATCGGAGTGCTGTGCTTCAACCTGGGCGGGCACGAGCAGCTGGTTGAGCGGGTGCAGATTTACCGCGAGGCCGTCAAGGACGCGCATCCCATCGGCAGCATGATTAACGACAACATCGCCGCGCTGTGCATGGTGCACGTTGCGGACACCGACCAGGAAGCCTACGATGCCGCCGCCCGCGAGGGTGAGTGGTTCGTGGCCAAGGCTGAAGACCTGTACAGCCCCTGGCAGGGTCGGGCAGTGCCCGACAGCTACCGCTTTGCCGTTGATGCGGTGCAGACGGAACGGGTCGACAAAACCGCCGACGACCACATTGAATCCGGCGCGTTCGCAATGGGCAGCCCGGAGACGGTCATCAAGACCATCGAGAAATACCGGGAGGCCGGCGTCGATCAGATTCTGTGCTTCATGCAGATGGGCAACCTGCCCCACAGCAACATAATGAACAGCATCCGCCTGTTCGGGAAGTATGTGATACCGCACTTCCTTTAGGTCGCAGCAAATAGGTCGTGGCAAATTGTGCTGCTGGGACTGCCCTCACCCCAACCCCTCTCCCGGTGGGAGAGGGGCGGTTTGTTTGAAGCGCAACCCCTCTCCCATTGAGGGATGGGGTTAGGGCGAGGGCGAAATCCCACTCCGAAACACGCGACAGGGTGAAAAACCCGCGGCCAGATAAACGAAGGGCGAGCCATCGGCCCGCCCCAATCGCAGCATTGCTGAAGAGTCGACGAATCAGTCGGACGACGGCAATTGTTTCGCTTCCTGCAACTCCATTGGTGCTCCGTCCAGGCGCAGGTCGCACTTGCCGGCCTTGGTAACCAGGACTGATACGCTGCCGTCCGGTGAGGTTAGCCGTTTGCCCATGGTAACCTCCGGAGCGTCATCGGCTGGCGCCGCGCCTCCAAAGTCGACGCTGGCGCCTTTGATTTGCAGCGGGATGTCCCCGTCCGTCAACTCCCCCGGCCCGCTGGCCTTGCTGACAATCATCTCCGCCCCACCGGGACCGACATACCGCTGTCCGGTTTTCAGATTCATCGCTGGAAATACCTCGTCAAATCGTAGAGTAATAGTCGGAATTATAGCCAGCAGCAATCCAAAGCGTCAACGCAAACACCACCGCCCGGCAGGGCATCATTGCAGCTGCTCGGCGAGGATGGCGCCGGCGAGCAGCTCCCGAATGCGGTTGAGAAACGCCTCGGCCCTTGCGTGGGTAACAGTGGCATCGTTCACGTCAAACGTCAAATCGACATCATAATCTGCGTTCAATCTGGCATCTGCCAAATCGGTAATCACACTGCCGAAGGAAGGTTCGATACGGCTGGTTCTTACGATATGCAAGCCAAAGGTATTGTTGGTTGCAGAATGGGTCTCAGTGGGAAATCCATAGAGTTCCAGCGCGGCCCTGGCTGCGTGCAGAACGGCGTAGTAAGCCCGTGAGATTGCATCCGCATAGTATCCATCGCGCCGGCACGAATCCGCCGCTCCCAGGCAGCCTCGCGCACGTCGCCATTCCGCTATGGCATTGGCTGCGCTCATAGCGCGCTAATGCCCGTTTTGATAGCGGTTCTATAAAAAGACGGTCCGGTTCGCTTTGCCTCGTCCCATTTCGCCCGGGTTATGATGTGCGTCATAGGGAAAGCGCCGACCTCGAGCGAGATGTCGTATCCCAGATGCCTGATTTGGTTCCCAGTTTCCTGGTCTCCTTCGTGAATCACAACCAGCACATCCATTGACAAGTCCAAATCAGCCAGACCGCGGGCCCGGTAGCCATAAACGATGATGTCGTCCACCAAACCCGGATATTGCTCCAACAGCTGCTCCCGAAACTGGTTCAACCAGGCCAGTTCGTCAACTGCCAGCGTCAGGCAATCCTCTTTGGGCCGCCACCCGTTGGGCACGACGCGCACCGGAACGCCGGATGCAGTGGTAGTAGTTGTAGCATCGCTGGTAGTCATCGTCCTTACTCCCCGGCCTGCTGTGGTTGCCACGAATGCCTCGTCCCAATTTTATCATCAGCATTCCATCCCTACCCACCGCTGCCGATTGTGGTAAATTACGCTCATCGCTCTCCCCCAATCGTTCCTCAGGAGGTCCTCCTATATGCTCGATTACAAACCTAACATCGTTCTGGCCGACCCGGATCATGACTACCGTGTGGTGGGGACGCGCCCCGTCCGCCACGACGGGCCTGACAAGGTGATGGGTCGTGCGCGCTACGCGGCCGACATTCATCTTCCCGGAATGTTACACGGCAAAATCCTGCGTAGCCCCCACGCCCACGCCCGCATCAAGGGTATCGACGCCAGCCGCGCTCTGGCTTTGCCGGGCGTTCATGCGGTGGTAACCGGCGCTGACTTCCCTAACGTGTCCGCTGAAATAAAGGACCAGGAAGAGGGTTCAACGGTCAACTACGGTTTTTACAGCCGCAACGTGATGGCTCGGGAAAAGGCGTTGTATCGGGGCCACGCAGTTGCCGCCATCGTCGCCGATTCGCCGCACCTTGCCGAAGAGGCCATGGAGCTGATTGACGTGGACTGGGAGGTGCTGCCACCGGCGATGACTGCTGATGCAGCGATGGCTCCCGGCGCTCCCATCATCCACGAACGTCTGGTGAGCCTGACCAACCCGGCGATGCGCGCCGGCGGTTGGGCAGAGGGCGAAACCGGAGACGGTTCCAACGTGTCGAACCATTTCCAGTTCACCCTGGGCGATATCGAAGCAGGATTCGCCGAGGCCGATGAAATCGTCGAGCGCGAGTACCACACCCGGCCCGTTCATCAGGGTTACATCGAACCGCACTCTGCTACCGCGCGCTGGAACAACGATGACACCGTAACCATCTGGGCCAGCAGCCAGGGGCACTTCGCCCTGCGTGACCACACCAGCCGCATTCTGGGCATTTCGGTGGGGCAGATGAACGTTGTCCCGATGGAGATCGGCGGCGGGTTTGGCGGCAAGGGTCAAGGCGGCTGCTACCTGGAGCCGGTGGTCGCTGCGCTGGCTCGCAAGACCGGCCGCCCGGTGAAAATTGCCATGACACGCACCGAGGTTTTTACGGGCACCGGCCCCACCTCTGGGAGTCATATCAAGGTCAAGGTTGGCGGCACACGGGACGGACGTTTCGTCGCCGCTCAGGCCTCCCTGGTGTACGAGGCGGGTGCATTCCCCGGCTCGCCGGTACCCAGCGGCTGCCGCACCATGTTTGCCCCCTACGAGATTCCCAACGGTTTCGTGGAGGGCTACGATGTGGTTACCAACGTGCCCAAGGCCGCGGCGTACCGGGCTCCCGGTTCCCCGGTGGCGTCCTTCGCTGCTGAACAGGCCATCGACGAGCTGTGCCAGCAGCTGGGCGTTGACCCGGTGGAATTTCGGTTGAACAACGCTTCCAAAGAGGGCAGCCGCCAGGTTGCCGGGCCCGTCTTTCGTCGCATCGGGATGGTGGAAATCCTGCAGGCTGCCCAGGAGCATCCCCATCTGGCCGCTCCGGTGCCGGCGCCGTCCGGCCCCGGCCGGGTCACCGGACGCGGCATCGCCGCCGGCGCCTGGTTCAACGGCACCGGCCCCGCCAGCGCCGTGGCCAGCGTTATGCCGGACGGCACCGTCAGCCTGATTGAAGGTTCGCCCGACATTGGGGGTTCCCGCGCGGTCATGGCCATGCACATCGCCGAGGTGCTCGGTTTGCCGGCGGAACGCATCAAGCCGTCCATCGTCGACACCGACAGCATTGGTTACAGCAGCGGCGCCGGCGGCAGCGGCGTAACCTTCAAGATGGGCACCGCCGTTTACCAGGCCGGCGAGGATGTGCGCCGCCAGTTGATCGAACGCGCCGCCCGCATCTGGGACGTTCCCGTGGAAGATGTGGAATACCAGGAAGACGGCACACTGGCGCACCGGTCCGATGATGCCCTGCGGTTGACTTTCGACGAGTTGGCCAGACGGCTGAACGGTACCGGCGGCCCGGTGGTCGGGCGCGCCACGGCCAACCCCGGCGGTGTGGGCAACGCCTTCGCCATCAACGTCGCCGACGTGGAAGTGGACACCGAAACCGGCAAGGTGGAAGTGCTGCGCTTTACCGCCATTCAGGACTGCGGCAAAGCCATTCACCCCAGCTACGTTGAGGGACAGATTCAGGGCGGCGCAGTGCAGGGCATCGGCTGGGCGCTCAACGAAGAGTATTTCTTCAGCGACGACGGCCAGATGCTAAACTCGTCCTTCCTGGATTACCGGATGCCCACCGCGCTGGATCTGCCCATGATTGACACGGTTATCGTGGAGGTGCACAACCCCGGGCACCCGCTGGGAGTCCGTGGCGTCGGCGAGGTATCCCTAGTCCCCCCCATGGCCGCCATCGGCAACGCCATCGCCCGCGCCACCGGCGCCCGCATGGAAAGCCTCCCCATGAACCCAGGCGCCGTCCTGGAAGCGCTGTGGGAGCGGAACGGCGGGTAGCCTGCCTAACCTATTACACCGCACAATCCAACGTAGGGGCGAATAATTATTCGCCCCTACACGTCAGCGGTGATGTGCAGCCGCATCCCCAGCGCACGGGTAATCTTGGCGATAGTAGCGAAAGATGGGTTGCCGTTTTCAGACAACGCCTTGTATAACCCTTCTCGAGTCATACCGGTGTCGCGGGCCAGCGCGCTGAAGTTCCGGGCCCGGGCGATGTCGTTCAGGGCGGCGCGAATTAGGCTGCCGTCGCCAGGGTCTTCCTCGGCGCAGGCTTCCAGGTAAAGACGAAAGTCCTCGTCGGTTTTCAGATAATTCAGCGGGTCCCACCGGGTGAAAGTTTCCGTCATAGATTACCTCCAGTACGCAGCAATTCGTTTAGCACGGGCGATGTCGCGCTGCTGGCTGTCCTTGTCGCCGCCGCAGAGCAGCACAATAACGGTATCGCACCGGCGCATAAAGTACAGCCGGTAACCCGGCCCGTGGTGGATGCGCATTTCGGATATTCCGTCACCCACCGACCGACTATCTCCAAGATTGCCATTAGTGACATTCCGCAAGCGGGCTTGGATGCGGACGACAGCGCGCCGGTCCCGCAGTTCCTCGATCCACCGCGTAAAAGTGGTGCTTTCGACGACATCGAACACAGCAGTATTGTCAACCGTAGTTGTCAATTTGTCAAAGATTACAAGGCAATGCCGTTGCCGGAGCGACCAGCACACGCTTGGAAAACGTCTCTATGAACCCCGGTGCCGTCCTGGAAGCCCTCTGGGAGCGGAACTGCGATGTGGCGTAGTTGACAGCAAGTAAAGTGTATTAACGTTTTCGACAGGCGGTGAGGAGAAAAATCTCACCGCCCGTTAGCCAAAACAAAGGAGAACAACCAAAACGCAAAGCCAAAATTAAGCAGACATGGAATTTTGCCTATTGCTGATACTGGCTACTGCGAAGGCTTGGTCCAACGGTCTAATGCCTGCTGACACCGATGGTTAGCCTCCGTCGTGTCGGTCATGGCGTAGCAGGCTGATTGCTTCGTCATTCAGCTGATGATGTGTGGCTTATCTTCCTTCCGGGCCCGTTACAGCGCTTCCTCGCCCCGTGAGTACCAGTCGACGGGTTGTTTGCGTGCTGCAATAGATAGGGGCTGGTCTCGTTAATCAGTCAGTTGGGCATCAGGCCTTCCTGTAATGCTTGATAATATCCTCCGCTGCCTTTCTATGTGCGTCGTTTGATTTGTGGAAGTGGATTTCTGTTTGGTGTTCGGGCCATTGGCCATATTCTTGACGAATCAAAAATGCAACTTCCGCTTCCACTGTTTCGATAAACGTCATATCGCTGGAATTTCCACCCTTATAGCACCAAATATCTACATCAGCGCTTGACAGGCAGTCACGCCATTGATAACCATAATAGCCGCTGCCCTCTTTGGGGTTGAAACCCGAGTATCAGCGGCGCCTGATGGTTTGCTTTGTAATACCCACGTATACAAGTTTTTAGGCATTGGAGATCACATATAACTTTGGCCCCGGATCGGTGACCGGCTTGGAAAAATTCTTTTTTCCTTTGTTTGATTTTACGCAGCAGATTTTCTCTTTAGTGAACTTCAGATGATATTTGTATGGGCCTAACAGTTGCATTAGATACCTGATTCCTCAGCAAGGACTTCCGGTCATATCGTGGTGGTGGTGTGATACCGTCACAAAATGCCTCCTGCCCGGTTGATTGCGCCCTCAGATTACCACCCAATCTTTATTCCATTCATTTTCAATCCTCCGGGTTCTCAACTCACCGGCGCAATTGGCGCAGCAGTCGCATAAAGTTGCAGGCCGAGCGAGTTGAGGACATACAGCATATCGCTGAAACTGGGTTCGTACTGAAGTGACTGGTCTGGGCACTCCCGGCTGAATCCCGTACCGGACGCCACTCCCGATTTTCCGACCGCTTGAGCGATGTCGTCTAGAACAATGGCTATCAAGTCCGGCTCATTTTCCTCCAAAGCAACATTCAAGTAGCGGATGATGTCATCTTCAGTTTGTAAAGCGTCCAGTGGGATCCACGGAAAAGTCTCGAGTTTGGCCACGATTGCGCTCTTGCTTTGTCCTTCTCATTCTCACGGCCTCAACCGCACCAAAAAGCTGGCCTCGCCCAGGGGCATTCCGTCGTAGGCGATGGCGGCGACGTGGCGACCCAGGCGGGTTACCGGGATGCGGAACGGCTTGATCCAGCGCTGGAAGAAAATGCCGTTCTCCCACTCCGTTTGCTGCGGCGGCGGGCTGGAGAGGCTGGCGCCAGGGGCGCGGATGCTGATTTCCAACGTATGCTCGCCGGGGCTGGCGCCGGCGATGCAGAACACCAGTTGGACATCCACGTCGGCCAGCACCCGTGGCGCGTCGCCGGTGGGGGGTTCAGCAGGCAGCTCAATGTCCACCAGATCGATAATTCCGATGCAGCTCAGGTCGTCCCCGTCATCCTCCGCCGTATCCCGGCAAAACAGCGCGTATTTCAGGTACACTCCCGAACGATCATTAGTCAACAGGCGGCTCCCCTCGACCCGCACACCCGGCGGGTGGTAGTATCCAGTATTCAAGGGCGATTTTAGCACTGGCCGGCGGCAAGGGCAAAATGCGGCTGGCCACCAGGATGAGGTGCACCAATGGAATTGACAGCTGAAAAGTTCGCTCAGGGCATGACGACTGAGCAGTACATCGAATCGATCAAGGTCAACAAGGATCCATTTATTCAGATACACGCCGGCACCGAGATTCCCGCTGCGGTGCTTGACTACTTCAATGGCCTGGCGGAACCGGTGCGCCTGGCCGTGTTCACCTCTGACTGGTGCGGCGATGCCATGTCCACCACGCCGGCCGTGCTGCGGCTGGCCGATGCCTCAGACAACATCCAGCTTAGCATATTCAACCGCGACGACGAGCTGGAATTGACCAACAGCTTCCTGCCGGAGCACCGGGCCGGCACCGTTCCGGTGTTCGTGGCGCTCGATGCAGAGATGGGTCAGCTAGCCAGGTTCATCGAGACCGCCCGCTCGCTGGTGCCCGCCATCGACGCCATGGATGCCATGGTTGCCCAGGCGGCCGCATCGGTCAGCGACGAAGCGGAGGGCCGGAGGGAAGCCCGCGGGCGGCGCACTGCCTACCGGGTCAACAAGGCGAAAGAATGGGGCGCCGTCATCCTGGGCGAGTTCCAGCAGGTAGTGGCCGACGGCATGGCCCTGCCGGCGGCGGAACGTCCCTCCGAGGGTGGCACTCAATGGCCGCCGCAAGACTGATCACTCAACTGAACCGGGCACGTACCCATGAACCGATAACGTACCAAACCGGAGGTGCGGGATGCCAGAGGATGAAATTACCATCATCACGATGGACGATATGGTCATCGTGTTCTCGGAAACCGACGCCTTCGGCATCCACCGGGAATCGGTCAGCGTCGAATTGTCCCGTGAAGACCCCGGCAGCGTTCAGGTCAATAGTCGTGGCATCGTGGAAATTACGTTGCCGGCCAGCACCGAGGTACAAGCCTTCACCACTGAGCTGCGGGTCCAACTGGAAGCCCTGGGCTACCAGTACGATCCGAACCGCACCGCCTTCGAAGCGGAAGGCGATGCGGGCGACGAACCGGAAGGGGACGACTGACTAACGTAGGCGCCCCTCGAACACCTTTTCCGGCCTGGATAGGACCCGGAAGAGTAGTCGCTAAAGAGTGGTCGCCTAACGTCCGGTTTCCCGCCATTCGAAGGCCAGAGTGGCGTAACGCACGAAGACGGCGCCGCCGGGCGCAGCCAACGGGCCGTTCATCGCCAGTATCGCGATGGTTACTTCGTCGCCGGCTTTGGGCTCGGTGGAGACCACCACGCGCTGCGGGACGTTGAAGCCCTGCACGGTGGCCCGTTCGCGGTCGCACTCGCCGTTGATCCAGATTTCGCCATAGTCGTCGATGCAGGATTCGAACAGGCAACGGGCGCCGTCCAGAGAACGACCGCCGACGGTTTCGGGCAACTTGGCGGTGATGCGGTACCAGATGAAGGACACGCCCTGCCGACGCCACGCGCCCAGGTCGTCGCACACTTCCCAACCGGAATCGTCAAAGTCGGGCCGGCGGCAAGGAGAACCATCGGCCTCGCTCACGATGCCTTCGTTCGGTTCACCGGGCACGAAGCCGTGGGCGCACCGCCACTGCCCGCCAATGGCAGACAGGTCGGCGCTGTTTTGCAAATCAAGAGTAGCTCGTGGCATAGTTGTTCCTCCGGTCATTTCGTCCGGCGCATTTCGGCCGGAATAAATAAAGTTTCTATGACGTCCTTGAGTTCAGGATGGGCAGCCAACAAGAGGTCAAACCCCGCAGCCCACTGAGCGTACAGTTCCGCACGGCCCTGGGCGAAGCCCTCCGCGAGACCCTTTGCCCACTCACGCCGCAACTGCTCTTCCTTACGCTCGCGCCACAATTCCTCCTCCTGCCGGGCACGCTGTCGTTTCTCTTCCTCTTGCCTTTTAATCAGGCTGTAAAGAACCACGTCTGTTAGCCCTCACTGGATTTTCCGTCGCGGATTAGCAAGGGTTCTATAGTGTTCCTCAGCTCCGGGTGCTCTTCCAGCAGACGACTGACCTTTTCGTTCATCTTGGCTACAGCCTCAGCCCGGCCCTCGGCTCGGCCTGCTTCCAAGCCCTCTGCACGACCTTCTTCCTTCATTTTTTTGCCGACAAAATGAGCAATAACCATGATGGTATCGATGACCTCCGTGATTGTTACTACCGTAGCGGTGGATACTCCAAAAGCCAGTAGCACATCAGGGCCTATCGCCTTGTAAAGCCCTTGGGAGGTTGCGTGACTTATATCGACGATTTCGCGCCAGATTAGCCACCCGGATATGCCTAGTGTCAACAGGGCATGGGCCGTCAGACCTGCCGCAGCCAGTCGAGCTGGGATGCTATCCAGGGCTATCCTGATGAACCCGGCGCCCCCTGACCCTCTGACCGGAACCATAACCCCTTTTTATCATAGCGACTGCCGATTGCCAACCGCCGGCGCTACACCCCGGTTATTCGTATTCCGGAGTGCGCTCGATGTATTCGGTTGATGTTCACCAGCAGTGGAGTAATCTGCTCCACGTAGCGGGCGTTGTACAGTGCGCCGGCGTCCACCGGGCGCAGGTTGGGAATTTTGCGGGTCAGGTCCATGACGGTGGTTTTGGCAGCGGCATCGTCAGAGCAAATCACCACGTCCTCGTCCAGCGTAACGCCTGGCTTCAGCAGCTCCTCGGCGGACACGTTCTGAAAAGCGGCGACGACGCGGGCGCCGGGAGCGGCGGCCTGGGCTTCCTGAGCCGCTGAACCAGCCGCCACGTCTTCAGCGATGGCGCCCACACCCCGTTCGAATCGCATCGGCGCAATTACCGTTACCAGCGTCTTGCCGGCCAGTGTGTCGCCGACACCCTCGATGGTGGGCGACATCCCGTTGTAGGGCATCGTCAGAAAGACAACATCGCACTGAGCGGCAGCGTCGGCGTTTACCGCGCCGGAGATACTCGCGTTGGGAGCCAGAGCCAGCAGCTCTTCGGCGGCTTCCTGGGCTCGACCGGCGTCCCGGGAACCGATAATCACCGATTCGCCGGCCATCGCCAAGCGTAAAGCCAACCCCTTTCCCTCGGGTCCCGTGCCCCCCAAAAATGCCAGCATCGCGATGTTGCCTCCAGGATGTTTCCTCCAGTTTGTATCAGCGGCGCAAGTATATCATCGCAACTGTCATTGCGAGCGCAGCGCGGCAATCTCGTAGCCGTGGGAGAGTCACTGCGTTATGTTACAATCAGCCGAACATCATCCCGCAACATCTTGCCCCCTCTCCCTTGATTGGAGAGGGCCAGGGTGAGGGTGAAATTTCTACCAGCAGACATTGGCCCGATACCTGTCAATTCCATAGGAGGAACCATCATGGCTTTCGCACTCAATCACGTTCACCTCAAGACTCCCGACCCCAAATCCACCGCCGAGTGGTACGTAGCCAACCTGGGCGCCACCGTTACCGCCGAGACCGCGAACGGCGGCTTTCGCTTGGACCTGCACGGCCTGCCCCTGAACGTCACCGACCATATCTCCACGCAGACGCATCCGCAAAACTACGGCTTCGAGCACATCGCCATCGACACCGATGACATCGAAGGCACCGTCGCCGATCTCAAAAACGGCGGCGCCACCGTGCTGGAAGAGACCACCGTAGGCGGCGGACGGCGCGTGATGTTCTTCGAAGGTCCCCAGGGCATCATCCTCGAAGTGCTGGAGATCGTAAGCTAACCCCGTCATCGCGATGTAGGGGCGAATAATTATTCGTCCCTACTCCCTTTTGAGCCTTGTCCATTGAGCCTTGTCCATAACACTCGGTTTGGTAGGGAATGCTGCCGGTACAATTTCCAGTGTCGATAGAAGGCGCACGGAGCTTCACTATGTTCAAGACCAATCCTGTATCGTTGAAATCTCTGCTGGATGATGCTGGCAGCGGCAAGATACAGCTGCCAGATTTCCAACGAGGCTGGGTATGGGACGATGACCGGATTCGGGGCTTGTTGGCAAGCATATCGCGCGGGTTTCCTGTTGGAGCCATAATGACGCTGGAAGCCGGCGGCGAAATCCGTCTTAAAAGCAGAATGATTGAAGGTGCAGAGGGGAATACGGGGAACGGACCCGACGCTTTTTTGTTGGACGGACAGCAGCGGTTAACTTCCCTATACCAATCGCTGCTGCATGAGGGGCCGGTAGATACGCATGACAACCGGGGGCAGCGCATCAAACGCTGGTACTACGTGGATATGCTGAAGGCGATGGACCCGAATGTTGACCGGGAAGAAGCGATTATCAGTGTTCCCGAAAACAGGAAGGAAACCAGGAATTTCGGACGGGAAATTGTGCTGAACCTTTCCAGTCGGGAACTGGAATACCAGCAGCATATGATGCCGACGGAGCGGTTGCTGGACAGCATGGATTGGCTGTTCGGATACAATGATTACTGGCAAACCAGAAATGGCCAGCATCCGTCGGGAAACCTCATCGAGTTTCGTAACGGTTTCAATCAGTCGGTATTGAGCGCCTTTACCGGATACGACTTGCCAGTCATCAGTTTGGACAAAGAAACCCCTAAAGAGGCAGTCTGTACAGTGTTTGAAAAAGTCAACACCGGCGGTGTCACTCTCTCCGTGTTTGAACTGGTAACGGCTACCTTTGCTGCGCAAGACGAAAATTTCTCCCTGAGAGATGATTGGGCAGAGAGAAGAGGTCGCCTGCACAGTGCTTACGGCGCATTGCAAGGCATCAGTGGTGACCAGTTTTTGCAAGCAGTCGCTCTGATGACCACACAAGAACGGCGTAGAAAGGCCATCGCAGAAGGCAGACCACAGAATCGAATACCGGCAATCAACTGCCGTAAGAATGACATCCTCAATCTGGAGGTTTCAGACTACCATAAGTGGGCTGACCAAGTGGAAGCCGGCTTTGTGGCAGCCGCCAAGTTTCTCCATAGCCAATTTGTGTTCACACAGCGAGATGTGCCGTACACTACACAGTTAGTGCCGCTGGCCGCCATCTACGTAGAATTGGGAACGGAACTGGAACCTGCTAATGCCAAAGCCCGGCTGGAGCGCTGGTATTGGTCAGGCATCTTTGGAGAGATGTACGGAGGCGCTGTAGAAACGCAGTATGGCCTTGACTTGGCACAGGTTGCCGAATGGATTCGGAGCGGCACGGAACCGACGCTGGTCAGCGAAGCCAATTTTACCCCGGAGCGGTTGCTGTCCCTCCGCACTCGCCTCAGTGCAGCGTATAAGGGATTGTATGCACTGCAAATGAAAACCGGAGCAACGGACTGGCGCACCGGAAGTACGCTGACGTTAGCCACTTGGCACGATGAGAATATCGACATTCACCACATCTTTCCCCGGCGATGGTGTGAACAGGATGCCAGTCCGAAGATACCGCCGCGCTTGTTCAACTCCATCATTAACAAGACGCCCATTGACGCCCGCACTAACCAAATAATTGGTGGGCGTGCTCCCTCGGCTTACCTGCCCCGACTGGAGAACGACGACAACGTTGACCACCTTAACCAAGTTTTGGGATCGCATTGGATTGATCACAACCTGTTGCGAGGCGACCAATTTGCCGAATTTTTTGTCCAACGGGGCGAGGCGATGCTGGCGCTGATTGGCAAAGCAATGGGTAAGTCAATGCCGGGAGGTCGGGAAGTTTTCCGGAATGCCCTGACCTCCGCCGGGTTTGTAGAGGAATTTGACGAGTCAGAGGATGAGCACGACTCGGTAGGCGAGCGAGCCTATGATGACGATGTGGCTGAGGCGGCTGATTAACGTCTTGGCCCCAGAACGTACCCTTCACTTTTAGAGAGTTAACCATGACCGAGCACCGTATGCTGGCCGTACTGGCCCACCCTGATGATGAAGCGTTTCCCATGGGCGGCGCCATTGCGATGCACACGGCCCGTGGTGTAAAAACGCGGCTCATCACGGCCACTTCCGGTGAGTTGGGCGAGATTCGGCAACCCGGTTCGGCCACCCGATCAACCATCGGCGAAGTGCGCCGCGCCGAGCTGGAGCGGGCCATCGTCGAACTGGGCATCGAGTCTCACGCTGTGCTCGGTTATCGCGATTCGGGCATGGCGGGTTGGGACGACAACCACCATCCCAAGGCTTTCGTGCAAGCCAGCGAGCATGAAGTGGTGGCCCGCCTGGTATTCGAAATCCGACGTTTCAAGCCGCAGGTGATACTTACCTTCGAGCCCGGCGGACTCTACGGCCACCCGGATCACATTGCCATTTGCAACCACGCTACTGAAGCGTTTCGCCTGGCGGCCGACCCCGACGCTTTTCCGCACCACATGGCGATCGGTATCCAGCCTCACCAGACTGACCGCCTGTTTTACAGTGGCCGCCCCAAGGGATTTCGGACGCGCATGGCGCAGACGCTCCGCGCGGCCGGCGTCGATTTCCCGTTGCCGTCGCCCGATCGCGTTGACGACGGATGCGACCCGGCAGACATTCACTTGACCCTGGATGTGTCGGATGGACTGGACGCCAAGCTGGCCTGCATCAAACGGCACTTCACCCAGCTGCAACCCGACTGGCCCTACGAGCGCGTACCCCGTGAAGTCGCGGCGGCCACCATGGGGATCGAGCATTACATCCGCGCTTGGCCCGAGGTGGCGCCCGGCGAAACCGTTCCTAACGACTTTTTTGCCGGCCTCTGAACCCACCGCCTGTCATTCCGGCTTGCGCCGAAATCCAGTACCGCCGGCCTTGTTCCGGTTTACTGCGGCATCACCTCGCTAACCCGTAGTTTAATCTCCGGAAAAGCCAGGGGCGTAAGAATATCGCCGACCCCAAATGCCCGCATCCGTGTGTACCCTCCCGCCAACGGCTCGTCATAAACCTCCACACCGCGAGCGTTGACGTCAAATAGCCACACCTCAGGAATACCGTACATAGCATACATCGGCACCTTGTGGCGACGGTCAAACCCAATGGTGGAATCGGCCACCTCAATCAGCAGTAGCACATCCTCCGGTCTTGGGTGCGCTGACGCATAACCGTCGCTGCTCCGGCGCAACACCGCAATATCCGGTTCTGGCTCATTACCACTAGTTAACCGTATCGGGTTCTGGACTCTTATGGTTACGCGTCGTCCCAACGCCTCGAAAAGTGATTCAGTAAGCTGCGTGACACAGAAAGCGTGTCGGCTGCCAATAGGAGCCATTGTAATTATCTCTCCCGCCAGTAACTCAACCCGCTCATCCGGCGCCAGAATGCCGGCCTCGGCCATCGCGTAGTATTCATCCACGTTGAACCGGCGAACCGCCGGGGGATGCTTCGTGTAGATAACACCGTCCAGCAACTCAACCCGCTCATCCGGCCCCAGAATGCCCGCCTCGGCCATCGCGTAATACTCATCCACGCTGAATCGGCGGCGTCCAATGGTCTGTATTGCCATAATTATCCTCGCTACCGGCTTGCCCACAGTGCGGCGTTGCGCCGAATTATAGCATCGGACAGTAGGGTGAATAAAAAAACCCCTCTCCCGCCGGAAGAGGGGTTGGGGTGAGGGGAGACCCTCGCAATCGACTACGCCGGCCGCTGGATAATCTCCAGGCTGACCTTATCGGGAGCCTCCACAAACATGACCTGGCTGCCTGATGGCATGGTCCAGGGTTCGCAGATGATGTTGGCGCCGGTGGACTGGAACTGCTTGAAGGCGGCCTGAATGTCGTCGGTCTGGAAGCCGAAATGGTCCAGGCCGAAGCGAGGGTCTGTGGAGCCGGGCACCGCGTTTTCCCCTTCGGCCTCCCCGGACACCGTCAGCAGCGGCTGGCCGTTCAGCTCCAGAGTATGCGACACCGTCGTTGACAATGGGCGCGTGGAGGCAATTACCGCGCCAAAATTCTCCACGTAGAACTTGGCGGCGTTGTCCGGGTCTTCACTCCGCAGATGCAGATGGTTGCAAACGAATCCCATGATATTTCCTCCGTAATAGTCGTGTTTTGAAAGATTTACCTGTCATTCCCGCGCAAGCGGGAATCCCGGACGTCTGCCGTCAGGTTAACGCAGGTAGTCGGCAATCTGGCTGTCGTAGTCAGCTTTGCGCGTTACCTGGGCAATCAACTCCGGCGACGCCAGCTGATCCCGCAGGTCGCCGGGAGCCACGCCGTCGCGCAGCGCTTTCAGCGTGTCGTAGACGGCTTTGATCGCCGCCTGGAAGGGCAGATGTCCTTGCAGCGCAACGCGTACTCCGTTCTGCCCCAACCATTCCTTGTCGGATAGTTCGCCGCCGACTCCGCCCAGCAGCAGCGGGACATTCAGCTCGGCGTTCACCGCCGCCACTTCCTCTTTGGTGCCGGCGCCGGCCAGAAAAATGGCATCCACTCCGGCGGCCTCATAAGCCTTGACCCGCCGGATACACTCATCCAGGCCATCCCGCAGGCTGCTGGTGCGCCCGGCCACCACCAGGTTGGTATCGGTGCGCCCTGACAGCGCTGCCTTCATCTTGCCCACGCCCTCTTCCAGCGAGATGAACCCGCCGTCGCCGCCAAAAACCATCGGCAGCGCCGTATCCTCGATGGTCAGCGCGGCCACGCCAGCGGCTTCCAGCTCTTCCACGGTCCGCTTCACGTTGAGGGCGTTGCCGTAGCCGTGGTCGGCATCAACCATCAGGCTGAGTTCGCCGGCGCGGCAGATGCGGTAAATCTGCTCGGCAAACTCGCTCAGTGTCAGCACCACGTAGTCCGGCGCGCCGAGCACGGTGCCGCTGGCGATGGAGCCGGCGAACATACCAACCTCAAAGCCCAGATCCTCAGCGATGCGCGCCGAAATGGGGTCAAAAACTGAGCCCGGATGCACGCAGACGTCGCCCGCCAAAACGGCTCGGTAATTCTCCCGTCGATTCTTGTAATCCATATCCAATTAGCTCCTTTATCCAATATCCAAAACGCCTTGCGTTGGCAGTATGCTAAATCTGCTCGCCTGTATTCTAACCGTTTTACCCCCTCACGCAACCCGGAGAGCACAACCATGACCACCATCATCGGCGTTGACTACAGCGGCGCCCGAAACGAGACTAAAACCGACACTTGGGTCGCTCAAGCTCGCCTGGATTCCTCCGGAGTATTGCGATTCAACAGCGTCCAGCCTGCCCTTCGCAATGACCTCTACAAACTGCTTGCCTCCGTCCCAACCCCCGCGTTCGTCGCTATGGACTTTCCTTTCGGCGTCCCTTCTGAATTTGCCGCACACATCGCGCTGCCACATTCCGCTCTTGATATGCCTGGGCTTTGGGACGCTGTTGCTGCCATGGGGAGTATCGAAGATTTCGTTAACGCTCGGAATAACTTCGTCGCCGTCCACGGTGAGCCTAAACGTGCCGGCGACCTCAAATATCATCCCGAAAGCAAGTCACCTCTGCACCGCGTCCAACCTGATATGGTACCCATGACCTACCACGGCATCCAGATGCTTCAGCACCTGCATATGGACATTCCCAATCGCTGGTTGGTGCCGCCGCTAGAATCGGCGGTAACGCCTGCCGACGCGGTTACGCTACTGGAGCTGATGCCGGGCGCGTTTCTAAAATCTATCAGCCTACGCAACACATCCTACAAGAGTGGACGGCGCTACCTAGAGCACCGTACCACTATCCTCAACGGCCTGTCCGACAAATCCGGAATCCCGTTGCCCAACCTGGAATCCGTCCGCATGGCCTGCCGCGCCAACGATGACTGCCTGGACGCGGTGGTCGCCGCCGTGGGAGCGGCCGCCTGGGCACTATACCCCTCCCGGTTCCGCCACCCCACCGCCGATGAACTGGCCAACGCACGCCTCGAAGGCTGGATTTACGTTCCCAAGAAACTCCCCTCTGCGTAATCTCCGCGCCCTCTGTGTTTATTGCCCGCCCCTCCCCAGGCTTGCCCCACACCCCCGCCGGCGGTAAGATGACCCCAGTCCGGGCATACGCCCGAAACCGCAGGTGGGCTAATGGCAATTTTCCGACTTTACGCTGGCGACGACGGCCAATCACATATCGAAGAAACCAGCTTGGCAGACCATCCGGAGCTTACCGAAGCTCAGGCGGCCAGTTCAATTTCGTTCCGCGAGTGGCCACCCGGTCACTTTATCGACTGGCATCCGGCTCCGCGCCGCCAGTACATCATCTCGCTGGGCGGCGAAATTGAGATTGGCCTTGGCGACGGCACCACCGTGCGCTACGGCCCTGGCGATGCTCGCCTGGTCGAAGACACCTCCGGTCAGGGACACACCACGCGGGTGGTGGGCAACGCGCCCAGCCTCACCGCGGTCATCCCACTGGCTGGCTGAGCGAGTCATCTGCACAATTTTCAGACACGCTGAATCCATTTACGCAAATTTCACTCTACGCAAATTTCATTGACGCCAATACTGGCAAGGAGGCTATCCTATGGGACAGATTGTACGGGTTTACACCGGCAGTGACGACGAAAGCCACTTTGAGAACCTGACCCCCGACCAGTTCGCCGAGATCGCGAACAACGTGGGCCCTGGCGACATTACCCTGGGCCGCCGCGAATCCCCCAGTTTCTCCGATTACCACAACGCTCCGCGACGGCAATACGTGGTCAACATGAACGGCATCGCCGAGTTTGAAGTCGCCGACGGCACCACCGTCCGAATGTTCCCCGGCGATGTCCTGGTTGCCGAAGACCTTACCGGCCACGGCCACATTGCCCGCAGCATCGGCGACGAATTCCGCGTCTCCCTTGCCGTTCCACTCGCCGAAGCCTAACCTACGCCACTGAGAGCAGACCTCCGCTCATCCTGAGCTTGCCGAGGTACTTGACAACCCCAATTCCCTCTTCCTCTGGGAGAGGGCCGGGGTGAGGGAGAACTCCTCATCCCGCATATCCGGTACATCCATGCAAAACCCGGCCCACCCTCCGGGAGCAGGCTAGGGTGAAGGAAACCATGATTATCCGTATCTACACCGGCGATGACGGCGAATCTCACTTCCAGGACGTAACACCCGATGAATTCGCCGAGATCGTGAATAACGTCGGACCTGGCGAGATTACCGTTGGCCAGCGCCCGCCCGGATGGTGGCAGGACTATCACACTGCACCGCGTCACCAGTACGTCGTGTTCATGTCCGGCGGCGCCGAAATAGAGACTGCCGACGGCGCCAAGCGGCAATTCAGCCCCGGAGATGTCCTGGTGGCCGAAGACCTCACCGGTCACGGCCACATCATCCGCAACACCGGCGAGGAAGCCCGCATATCGCTGGCGGTGCCGCTAAAGTAGCTGCGGTTTCGATTCCCCGGCCAACAATCGTTGCAGGTGGATCAGCCCCTGCTGGCGACGGGCGTTGTTCGCCACACGTTCCCAACCGGGTTCCTGCAACGCGCTGGCCAGCTGCCGTGTGATTTCGTTGTCCGGCAGCGGGCCGAATGCCCGGTAAAGACTGAGCATACCCTGCGCTCCCACCGGGTCGTCTGACGCCAACCGCCAGGCGTGCAGATAGGGCAGCACGGCGTTAATTGCAATGTCGCGCGCTCTCCCCGTTCCAATCGGGGCCGGTAGTCCATCACCGCGATTGGCTACCGCCAATGATGCCGTCAGTTGCGGCGGTTTGGCGGCGATGGCAGCCCGGTACAATCCGGCGGACAATCCTATTTCCAGGAAACGGGCCGCCAGTACGGCCGCTCCGAGCACTCGGCGTCGGGGATGATTGGCGGGTCGTACCCGAAACAATTGCCACCGGCTGGCCGACAGCGGTGAACCAAACCCCGCCGGAGCTCCCCAGCGCGATGGCCGGCCGTCGTCGGTGGCGAGCCCGGCCCAGCGTAGCATCCATGCCGTCAGCGCACCGTCCCGTTCCGCGGCCGGCAGGGGTCGCGCGGCGTTGCGCAAGGATGCAATGGGTGCGGTGGCGGCCAATTGCAGCATGGTGTGCTCATTGTGGCGGTACCCCAACGCCTGGCAAATTGCCTCCCAGAGAATTTGTTCGCCGGACTGGGTTGGCAGCCACGTGCCCAACAACGCGCTGCGTGACAGGAACCGTTCATCGCCGGCGCGGTTGAGCAGGGCGGCCATCTGCTGAGCCGACGCCGGCTGGCGGTAGCCGTGCTGCGCCAGCAGACGCCACAACTGCGCCCGAGTCTGGCCGCACGCCAGACCATCTGCTGGCTCCGCGCGGTTTGGCTCTGCGCCAGCGACCAGCGATTGCAAACCGACCACCGGAGGCGCCACGCCGCTGACGGTAACGGCCGGCACGGCGTCCGTTTCCAGCGCAACGTGCAGGGCCACGCCGTTGTAATTCGGGTCGTTCTGGTGTCGATGCGCCACCCAGTCGCGCTGGCGCAGGTGAACTTCCACATCGCCCTGCACCAGTCCGGCCCCTTCCACCAATAGCACCGCGTCGCGGAAATCGGGCCCGGCGGTGACTCCCGGCCGGCCGGGATACAACACTCTGACGCGCGCGCCCTGGTCGGTACGGAGCTGATGGTTGCGCGACGCGCGACGCTCCCACAGCTTGGCCAACTGACGCTCCGAGATCGGCGGCAAGTCGCTGGCCCCGGCTGAGTTGTAGTTGGGGTGTGGGGTATCCGCTGCGGATTCATCGGTCATCAGGTATCACCGGTTTCTACGTGTAACATCCGCGCGGTTCGGGCGTCTATGGGCTGATGTCAGCGCCGTCGGGTTGTGGCACAATCAAATTGCCTTGTCTCCGCGTAACGCGCATAACGGTAAACAATCAATGCCAAGCCGACCGATGCCAAGCCGACGCTCCGCTGTTTCGACGGTTTTAACCTACTTTGGACACAGCGCTTTCCGATGGGTAAGTCCCGCCGGAGCGCGGGTGCTCATCGACCCATACCGCAATCAATACCCCGACCGGTTCTGGTTCGAGCGCGAGTTTCCGGCCGTTGATTGCGACCTGTGCCTGGTTACGCACGCCCATTTTGACCACGACGCCGTGCCTGGCCTCGTTGACGATGTGTCAATCTGGCGCATGGCGGGTGAATTGCGCTTCCAGGATGTGCGGATTACCGGCATCGCCGACATTCATTCGACGCCACGGCTGGAGGCCGCCGGATTTCCCAACGTGATGTACCGCCTCGACATTCACGGTGTGCGGTTCCTGCATATCGGAGACAACCGCGCCAACTGGCCGCCGGAGGTTGGCGCCGCCGTCGGTGGCATCGACGTGTTGCTGGTTACCGTCGATGATTCCATCCACCTGCTGACCTACCGCGAGGTGGACGGGCTGATTGCCCGGCTGCAACCCAGAGTTGTCATCCCCATGCACTACCACAACACCGGCATCACCGCCGACAGCGCCGGCCTGCTGCCCTCCGATGGATGGCTGAAATCCCGTTGCGACCTGCCGGTTAAACGCCTGGACGGCAGCGATGCGGTGTTGGACGCGGCCACGCTCCCCCGCTCTACCGAGGTGTGGGTGTTGGAACCCTCGCCCGAATCCCTGGCGGCTCCGCAATCGGAACGGTGGTGATGCCCGTGCTGCCGTTGGCAGTAGCATTGGGAACCGGTCATTTGAGATAAGCGCAGCGATGTGCAGGCGAGGCCGTGCCCGCTCACGAGTACCCACTATAATCTGTCATTGCGAGCGCAGCGTGGCAATCTCGTCGCCGCAGCAATGATGGTTCACCGACGTGTGCTCAACCTCAGCGAGATTGCCACGTCGCTGCGCTCGCAATGACAAGTGGTGGTGGGCGCTCCTCGCGATGACAGCAGGTTGGTTTGGTTTGACAAGGTGGGTACGGGCGCGGCCGTGCCCGTGCTTGCCGATTGCTTTGTCCCGGCGTAGAATGGCTCCATTGATAGCGGCCCTCGGTTTGCGCTGGCATCCGGCGGCAATGGCGTTTGATAAACTAAACCTGCGATTGAGGTGAACCGGTCATGGCAGAAGCGAAAGGCCCCCTGGATGGAATACGCGTAATCGACTTGGGTCGGCACCAGGCCGGTCCCCGTTGCGCGCAAGTGTTGGCCCGATTGGGTGCGGAAGTCATCAAGGTTGAGCGGCTGGGCGGAGAAGAAACCCGCTACCACGCTCCCTGGGTGCGCAAGCAGTCCGCGTACTGGGTGCAGTACAACAGCGGCAAGAAGAGCCTCAGCATCGACCTGCGCAAGGATCAGGGTAAAGAGGTCCTTACCAAGCTGGTGAAGGTCTCCGATGTGCTGTTGCAGAATTTCCGACCCGGCACCATCGACACCATGGGGTTCGGGTATGACGTTCTCTACGAACTGAACCCGCGCATCATCATGGTCAACGTGTCCGCCTATGGTCAGTTCGGGCCTTATAGCGACCAGATTGGCTACGACCCCATCGGCCAAACCATGTCCGGCATCGCGATGGTTACGGGTGAAGAGGGTATGCCGCCCATCCGCGCCGGCGTACCCATCATTGACCGCACCACCGCATTGCACGCTGCCATCGGAACGCTGGCTGCGCTGCACGAGCGCGAGTCGTCGGGCGTTGGGCAGACCATTGATGCCTGTCTGGCCGACACCGGCTACAGCTACACCGAGATTCCCATTACTGCCTACCACGGCGCGGGCATCGAGCCCAAGCGCGGTGAGTCGGCAGCCCCGCCGTCGGGCACCTACCCCTGCCAAGACGGCTGGGTGCTCATCTCGGCAGGCGACCAGCACCACTGGCACCGCGTCTGTAACGCACTGGGCAAGCCGGAATGGCTGGAAGACCCCCGTTTCACCACCCGCCACGAGCGGGGCGCCAACGGCGAGGTGGTCAACGAAGCCATGATCGCACTGATGGCCAACTTGACTATGAAGGAAGCCATCGCCCACTTCACCCACCACGACGTGGTAGCGGCCCCGGTGAACACCATCGCCCAGGCTGCCCAGGATCCGCATCCGTGGGAGCGTCGGGCCATGGTGGAAGTTCCCGACTTCCTGGCGGGCAGCATCGCGGTATCCGGCGACTTCTGGCACTTCAGCCGCACTCCGGCGGTAATCGGTTCAACCCCGCAGGTTGGCGAGCACAACGAAGACGTCCTGACCGGACTCCTCGGCTACAGTGAAGACGAAGTGCAGTCGATGTATGAAGCCAACGTGATCGGCACCTTCCATCACTACGACGAAGTTCCTGGCTAACGCCACACCGATTGTTCGTCGGCAACCGGGTAACGGGTAACAACGAAGGGGCGGGACTAACAACCCGCCCCTTTCTGGTTGGCACGGCGAGCGCCCGCGCAGCGTTCGGCTGCCACCCCACACTACCCCCGTTTGTGGCATAATGAGCGGCGATTTTCCGGACTTCATTCCAAATCAACACATTCCAAAACAACTGATTCCAAATCAATAATGGAGGTGCACACGGCATGGTTGACCTGAGGCGCGCTGCCGCCATCGTAGGCATCCACGAGCACGTGACCCGCTACGCTCCTGACAAGAGCGAGTTGCAAATTCAGGGAGAGAGCGTCATCAAGGCGCTGGCCGACGCTGGCCTCAAAAAGGACGACGTGGACGGGCTGTTTACCGCGTCCAGCAGTATCCGCAACAGCGGCATGAACCTGGCTGACTACCTGAATATGTACCCGAAGTACGTCGACAACACCACCGTTGGCGGCGGGTCTTTTGAGTTCCATCTTTCCCACGCGCTTACGGCGATTGCCGCCGGACGCATCAACGTGGCAATCATCACGTACAGCAGCCTGGCCCGCTCCGGCGGCGTCTCAGTGGGTACGGGCGGCGTTGGTCGCTTCGGCCATCCCATCCTCGACCCGTCACCCGACAGTTTTGAAGAGCTGTATGGTCTCACCACGGTCGGGCTGTACGCCATGATTGCCCAGCGTCATATGCACCTCTACGACACCACCTCCGAGCAACTCGCTGAGGTTTCGGTGGCGATGCGACACCACGCGTCGATGAACCCGGAGGCCCTCTTCCGCGACCCCATCACGGTGCAGGACGTGGTGAGCTCGCGCGTCATCTCCGACCCGCTGCACCTGATGGACTGCTGCGTCATCACCGACGGCGGCGGTGCGGTGGTGGTGGCCTCTCCTGAGGTGGCCCGCAATTGCCGCCAGACCCCCGTATGGGTGCTCGGCGCCGGCGAGGCCATTGCCCACCAGGGCGCCGGCAAGCGCGACCTGATGTATATTGCCGCGCACCAGAGTTCACCGCGCGCCTTCGAGATGGCCGGCGTTACCCACGACGACATCGATATGGCGATGGTGTACGACTCGTTTACCATCACCGTGGTGGAAACGCTGGAAGACCTGGGGTTCTGCCAGAAGGGCGAGGGCGGAGCGTTCGTCAGTGATGGCCGGCTCAAAGTGGGCGGCGCGTTGCCCATCAATACCGACGGTGGCGGCCTGTCATCCAACCATCCCGGTATGCGCGGATTGTTCCTGCTGCTGGAAGCCACTCGCCAGCTCCGTCACGAATTCGACGGCACCGGACGCCAGGTGCCCAACTGCCAAATCGCGCTGGCCCACGGCACGGGCGGCGCCCTCGGTTCCCGCCACAGCGGCGGCACCGTCATCCTGGGGAGGGACTAACCATGCCGGAGTGGAACAAACCTTTGCCGAGTATCGTCGGCGAAACCCGACCCTTCTGGGATTCCTGCCGTCGCGGGCAGCTGGTCATCCAGCGGTGCGGCGATTGCAACGAATACCAGTGGTATCCCCGCGGTATCTGCGCCAACTGCTGGAGCGAGAACATCCAGTGGGTGCAGTCCAGCGGCCGGGGCACCGTCTGGACCTACACAGTAACCCAGCAGAACCGCACCACCGGCTTCGCCGAAATGGTGCCCTACGTCCTGGCGCTGGTGGAACTGGAAGAAGGCGTCCGAATGTTCACCAACATCGTGGACTGTGATCCCGGGGATGTAGAAATCGGCATGGCCGTGGAAGTAACCTTCCAGACCGCAACACCGCAAATTAGCATTCCCTACTTCAAGCCGGCCGACTGACCGGCGGTTACAACGCTAAAGAAAGCCCCGCCGAGCAAGCGTACCGGCGGGGTTTGGATTCTGGTTCACGTGGTGGCAGCAATAGCAAGATGGGGCCAGTCTGGTTAGCCATGCGAAAGGGTAATCTTATACCGGGCTGATTTCAGCAAGCGGATGCTGTTGTAATCTTTTGGGTCGTCAAACCCAAAATGCCAGAGATGGTATTCGTCATTCTTTGTACGTTGGAAGAATAGCGTCGCCACTGGCTTTGTGGTGTGATTTTGCCACTGGCGAAACGGGTAATAGAGCTGTCTGATGATTGTATTGGCGGCGGTTCCGTTTTTGGCTTCAATCAATATAACCTGGTTGGCTCCCTCATATCCGCCATCAACTTCCGTTTGCACACCGTCCACAGAAATCTGAAATTCCCCGACTACAAAATCGAACTTCGGTGTATATTTCCTACCGCGAATCGTGAGCACCAGCGAGTCGTCATTGGCGAAGTGCCGAATTAGACTCAGTGCATAAGCACGATCGAGGTGCTGCATTTCTGAGTTTCCTATTTCTGTTGTTTCCAGTAGGAATGGGAATTCGCTTCGGTACTCCTGCAAAGGAGATTGGATAGGTGGCACATCGACGTATCCTTCCCCCTTGACGATGACGTAATACCTATTCATAACCGGCAAAATGAAAAGCCCCCGCTCACGAAAAGGCAAAGGACGGGACTCTCTGCTATCTTGCTTGCACAGTATCCGCACTTCCTTTTCGCTGGTACGCTGGAAATCTTGGCAGGCTACGGTTATCTGTTTCGCCGTTATCGGAAACGGGGTTGCGTCAAAATCATGGTCATGGATTCCGTAGCGGTCGAAAATCACATTCCAGCTGGGGGTATGACCTGATTGAGAGGCTACGTTAAGAGTCATCAGAAATTCTATCCTAATCGGCTGCGGGACGGTAGGTTTCGGGGGTTTCCAATAAGAGCGTTTGTCCGTATAGACTGATAGCCTCCGGATTGTAGATCGCATCATCGCCGTTGGTTGTAATCGTGGACAATCGCTTGCAGCCGATGTCTGCATACTCCTCATCCCGCTCCACACCACAAAATCGCCTTCCGATCCTCAATGCGGCGACCCCGGTTGCCGCAGTACCGGCGAACGGATCAAACACCAAATCCCCTGGGTTGGTGCTTGATCGTATGCAGCGATCAATCAGGGCCACCGGCTTTTGCGTCGGATGTTTGCCAAACTCCTTTTCGGCGCGCCCGGCGGCAGGAAACTGCCAAACACTTTTCATCTGCTTCCCGCCGTTCTCGGCTTTCATTTCATGGTAATGGAAAGTGTACTTGTGCTTGCTGCCTTTGGGTGCTTTGGTTGCCCACAGAACGGTTTCGGTAGAGTGGGCAAAGCAACGGCATCCCAAATTCGGCGGGGGATTAGTTTTCTCCCACGTGATGTCATTGAGGATGCGAAAACCCAATTGCATCATCGCCATCCCCACGCTGAGATAAATATGCAGAGTGCCTGTAACCCAGATAGTCCCGGCCGGCTTCAAAATCCGGTGGCATTCTCTCAACCAGGCTAAGTTAAACTCGTGGTCGTTTTCTATCCCCTCGCTGCGGTCCCATTCTCCTTTGTTGACGCTGACCCGCTTGCCGGCGACGCAGGTTGTGCCGTCATTGGAAAGCAGATACGGCGGGTCTGTCCAGATGCAATCCACGCTTTCCGGAGGCATTTCGGCCATCAGCAACAGGGAATCCCCGCAGTACAGCTTCGACTCGCCGTCAGCGGACTGCCAAGCTAGTTTAGGACTATCTACCATCATTGGTCTGCTCCTCTTGCTGCCGACGCTCGGTCTGGAACTGCTCAATGACGGACGTACGCAACGCGTCTAAAACAGCTCGTCCGGCGGGCGTGTTCTCAAGGCTTTCAACTACCATTTCCGCCAACTCTTTCTGCAGATACAGCAGTTCATCAATCAACCGTCGTCCTGGGTCTGCGCCTGCGATGGCTCCATCGATTGCACTATCGAATTCTTCCGGCTGTGTGACGGAATCTTCACGCAGATAACGGGGTTCGTAGTCTTCAAAACCCGAAGGTTTAGGGATGCCGGCGCTTCGTTCAATTTCTGCTAACGCGGCTTCTACTATTCCCCCGCGTACCAAATACGGATAAACGGGTTCTCGGGATCGGTCGGCTTCAACCATCAGCATTGTCCAAGGGTTTTGCCGCACTATACGAGATCAAAAAATCGATCGCAAGGCCATTCTGTCAGTCAGAAAATATCAGTATGTGTACCCGTTCCTCGCAGCGTGATGGTATCCCCATCATCTTCCCAGACCAGCAGCCAATCCGGTTCGATATGACATTCCCAGAGCGGATACCAATTCCCAATCAGTTGGTGAGCGCGATGCCTGCGGTCTAGGGCTTCACCAGACAGCAGATTCGCAACAATGTTATCAATCTGATCAATGTCCTTCCCTCGCCGGCGAACTCGTCTCTCATCCCGTCGAAAGCGTGCGCTGGTGTGAAGCTCACGCATCTTTATTCAGGTCGGCACGCATTTCCGCTACGCTGGCATATTTCTTTATGCCTATACCGGCGCGCGCCTCCCGAATAGCCGCCTGTGTTTCCTCGTTGGGGATTTTTCCATAGGCGAGGCAGAGGAGGCAATCGTCGTGCAACGCCGTCCGTTCGTAGAATGTGGCGATGGCTTCCTCCGGCGTCATTCCCATCTGTGCAAAAACCGTCTCGGCCTTTTGCGCTATCGCGGATTCGGGGTTCTTGGGGTCAAGGCCGGTTGGCGTGGCCGCTTTTGCTTCCATCCCACCAGCAGTGAAAGATTGCCCGGCAGTCTGGCTGACTTCCCACAAATCGGCCATCATTTCATCAACTATGATGTAGATGGCGATACTCTCCCGCGGTTCGTTAAAGGCCGGCAGAGATTCCGCATTGAGGGGTTTCCCCGCCCTGAGACTATCGCCGCGCAGCGCAGTCAGCTTGTAGAACATGGCGACGGCCGCATCAGGCGTCATTTTCACTCCCGCAAAAATCTCCTCGGCCTTTTGCACAACTTCGGGGTCGCGGTGGCGGGGAGCAATCCCGGTCTTCTTGCTGACCATAATTCACCTCTCTACTCTTGCCATTCTATCACCGGCCCCGAGCGCGCCTAGCAACTCCAAACCCCGGCAGCGCTATTTCTCCCACGCCCGCAGCCTTATCTCCTCGCTGGCGTCCATGTCGGCCTGGGCTGCTTCCGGTTCGTCATTGAACAGGTAGGACAGCGAGCGGCGCGAGTAGTAGTTATCGTCCGCCGGGTTGATGCGGATGGCTTCGGTAAAGTCGGCAATGGATTGCGAATACTCGCCCACTTCGTACCAGGATATGCCCCGGTTGAACCAGGCATCGGCGTGGGCAGCGTCCAGCTCGATAGCCGCGGTGTAGTCGGCGATGGCGCGCTCGTAGACGCCGTTGCGACTGTAACGGTTGCCGCGATCGACGTACTCGGCGGCGGTGGTCGGCTCCGGCGGCGGTGTCGGCGCGGGGCGTCGTGTTGACACAGTGGTGTTATTTCCCAGCGGCGTGCATTTGGCTACATCACCGAGCGAACCAGGCCACCATCGACCAGCATGGTCGTGCCGGTCATGTAGCTGGAGCGGGTGGATGCCAGAAACGCCACCAGATAAGCCAGTTCTTTCGGTTCGCCGATGCGCTTCAAGGCCGTCTGCTCGGCGCGTTGGGACAGTGCGTCCTCCACTGGAATGCCCTGGGTGCGGGCGCGGTCTGCCACGTTTTCCATCATCCGCTCCGACATGATGCTGCCCGGGCAAACGTTGTTGATGAGGATGTTCTCGTGTCCCACGTCGTCAGCCAGGTTCTTCATAAAGCCGATGACACCCATGCGGGTGGCCGCCGACAGCGCCAGGTTGGGTATGGGGGTGTACACCGTGCTGGCCAGGATGTTGATGATGCGCCCGCCGCCCTGGGCCCTCAGATGCGGCAGCGCCTCGCGGGTCATGCGGGCAAAGAAAAACAGCGAACGGTTGGCCGACACCTGCCACAGGGCTTCGGTTGAATCCTTGGCGTAGGCTTGCGGCGGCCCGCCTGAGTTGTTCACCATAATGTCAATTTGCCCGAAGTGCGCGGCAGTTTGGGCAACCAGATCCTGAATGGTGTCCTCGCGATCCAGGTCGCCGGCGAAGGTGAAAATATCGGCGCCGGTGGCTGCCCGAATCTCGTCGGCTGTCCTTTCAAGGTCCGATGCGGTGCGGGCACAGATGGCGACCCGCGCTCCCTCTTCTGCCAAAACCTCGGCGCAGGCGCGGCCCAGCCCCTTGCTGGCGCCGCCCACGATGGCGACCTTTCCGTTCAATTGCAAATCCATTCTGTAGCCTCCTGAGCTGCTGCCAGGGATTATAACAGGCGCTCCACCCACCACCACATTCGCACACATACGCACTTCGCGGCCGGGGCCGGAAGCGTCCGCCCCGGCCGGTTGGTGTATCGGGCACATCCCCCCGCACCCCTCACGCGTACCCACTTTGTCATTGCGAGCGCAGCGTGGCAATCTCATCTTTTGTCATTGCGAGCGTAGCGTGGCAATCTCATCTTTTGTCATTGCGAGCGTAGCGTGGCAATCTCGATGAGGTTGAACACACGTCGGCGAACGGCCGTTGCTACGACGACGAGATTGCCACGCTGCGCTCGCAATGACAGATTAAAATTGTACGCGTGATCCCCGCGCCCAGGTTGCAGCCGTAGTGTACAATCGCCAGCATAATGACGATGCCCGACGATGCCATCGCCCGCGATATCGAGGCCGCCGCTGTTCAGTTTGCCCGTGGCGCCGGCGCGTTGTTGTCCGAGCATTTTGGCCGCGCGCTGAGCGTGGAGTACAAGGACAAGGCTCAGCAAGACCCGGTTACCTCAGCAGACCAGGAAACCCAGGAATACCTGGTGAACCGGATTACCGAGCGGTTTCCGGAGCACGGTATTCTGGGCGAAGAGGACGATGCCGACGCCGATGGCGAAAAACGGGCGGCAGATTTCCTGTGGGTGCTCGACCCGCTGGACGGCACCACCAATTTTATGAACGGGTTGCCGGTTTACGCATCGTCCATTGGGGTGCTGTATCGCGGGCGACCACTGGTGGGAGCGGTTTTCATCCCGTGGCCAAGCGCGGGCGACGGGGTAGTGGTGCATTCGCGGGTCGGCGGCGGGGCGTTTCGCGATGGCGAGCCGGTATCGGTGTATCATACCGACCGGCTGCGCGGCGATCGCCTGGTCGGCCTGCCCGGCTCATTCGGCGCTTCGACGCGTATGGGCAAGGGACTGAAGGGCCAACCGCTGGGGCAACTGCGGGTTACGGGCAGTATCGCCTACGAGCTGGCGTTGACCGCGATGGGCGTGCTGCAGTTTGCCGTCATCGGCGCGCCGCGAATGTGGGATATGCTGGGCGGCGCAATCGCGGTGCAGGAAGCCGGCGGAACCGTGATGACGCGGTTGTCGGGCCGACGGCAGTGGCATCCGATGGATTCGCTGGTGCCCACCTGGGATGAACAGGCGCCGACGATGGCCGCTTTGCGAAAATGGGTAGCGCCGCTGGTGGCTGCCAACCCGACGCTGGCTCCGCTCATCGCCAACAACCTGCACCAACGCCGCCGGCCGTTGCGCCGGGTGGTGCGGAGGATTAAACGGACGTTGAGCCGGTGATTTCGCGGGGTACGTAATCCAAGCAGTCGGGCTACCCAAGTATCCTCGATCACCACGGCGCCGCAAAAATGTCGGCCACGACAATGGCCAGGCCGGGAATCCGGCCGGTGGTGAGCGTCTCGCCGGATTGGTATAACACCTCTGTGGTGTAGTCGCCAACGCCAGCGCTGGTGGCCGGTTCGGTAAGCGCCAGCACGGTTTCCCGGTCTGAGTTTAGAATCCAGTATTCGGGAACACCATAACGGGCGTACAATTCCCGCTTGACTGCCAAATCGCGGGCCCGGTTGGACGGCGACAGGATTTCCACCACCAGATCGGGGATTCCTTCGCACCCCCGGCTGGTAATAATATGCCGTCGCGCGACGCTGACATACAGTAAGTCCGGTTCGACCGTGCTGCTCTCGGACAAAATCAGGGCATAGGGAGAGCGATAAACACGCCCCAACCTTAGTGGCCTGATGCCATCCTTAATTAAATCTCCCAAATTGTCGCATACATCATGGTGTCTGGTATTGGGAGCAGCGGCCATCCGGTACAACACCCCGTCAATCAATTCCCACCGCTCACCCCCCGGCGTGGCGGCATAGTCGGCGTAGCTGTATTTCCCTTTCGGCTTTGCGGTTACCATGACCTATACTTCCCCCGGCGTCCTTTCTACTCCCCGGGCCCCCGCAGTAAGTCCAGGTATTTGTACCCGGAGCCGGTGTTCAGCAGCACCACTTCCTCGTCAGCCCCGATACTGCCGTCGGCGAGCAACCGTTCCAACCCAACCAGCGTCGCCGCACCCTCGGGGCAGGCGATGACTCCCTCAGCGGAGGCGAGACGGTACATGGCGTCGATCATATCGTCATCGCTGACGGCCAGCGCGCCGCCGCCGGTTTCGCGGATCGCCTGCAGGATAAGATAGTCGGCAAAGGGGCCGGGCACGCGCAGACCGTCGGCTTTGGTAGTTGCGTTGGGCCAGGCTTCGGCGGTGTCCGCGCCATCGTTCCAAGCCTTTACGATGGGCTGGCACCCATCGGCCTGCACCGCGTAGAAGCGGGGCGGCGTGCCCTCAATCCAGCCCAGTTCGAGCAATTCCTGAAACCCTTTGTACATACCGATGATGCCCGTCCCGCCGCCCGTAGGATACACGATGGCGTCGGGCATACGCCAGCCGAGCTGCTGGGCTATCTCCAGGCCCATGGTCTTCTTGCCCTCAGCGCGGCACGGTTCTTTCAGTGTGGAGAGGTCAAACAAACCCTGCTCGGCGGCGATGCCCACCGCAATCCGCCCGGCGTCGCTGATGAGTCCATCAACCAGGTTCAGCTCGGAGCCGGCGACGATGGATTCCTTTTTGTTGGAGTCCGGAGCGTCCTGGGGCATGAACACCTTGACGGGAGCGCCGGCCCGGGCGCAGTAAGCCGCCGCCGCGCCGGCCGCATTCCCGGCCGAGGGCATAGTGAAGCCCCGCGCTCCCATCTCCCAGGCTTTGGACACGGCGGCGGCGATGCCGCGAGCCTTGAAGGTGCCGGTGGGATTCAGCCCTTCTTCCTTGATGAGCAGCCGGCGTATGCCGACTAGATCTGCCAGCTTTTTCGCATCCAGCAGCGGCGTACCACCCTCACCCAGAGTGATCACGGCGTTGGGGTCGGACACCGGCAGCAATTCGTTAAACCGCCACATATTGGAGTCGCGGCGGTCGAAATCCGAGCGCGCAACCTCCCGGCGTAGACGCGGCAGGTCGTAACGCACGAACAAAACTTTGCCGCAACATTCGCTGACCGTTGCCAAGCCATCGTAGGGCGCAGCGCTCCCGCACATGGTGCATTCCAGGTGGTCGATATAACTAAAAGGCGGCATACATTACTCCGATGCGGAATAGGCTTCGGCTTGTTGGCTGGAGATTACCGGATTGCTCACGATGGGGCGATTCAATCCCAACAGCTCGCGTACCCGTTCGTTGGCGCGATTCAGCCTTATGGCAGCAGTAGGGAATTGGGGATTGTTGGCGTTATAGACAGAGTGGCGTTCGGCTATTCCATCATCAAGCCATTGGTCCACCAGTTGATAGCACACATGGTCGGTTGTCGTAACACCCCAATCCAGCATCCACTCCGTGCATAGCTTGTTATACCCCACGAAACTGAGATTCGCCTCAATCCGGTCCATATTCCTGATAAAGGTCTGGAGGGCATCATCCACTTTCTGGGCAGTTTGCTGTTCAATGGAAACATTGCCATGCTCAGGCAGATTGAACCCCTCCAGTTCGGCTTCCAGGGGAAACAGCGGAGTGACCGCCAGCATATCCCGCGCTACGGACTGGCTGAAAGCGCAGAGGACAATCCGCCGGCCGAGGGCGCGGGCCCGGTCCACCAGTATCTGAAAGTCGGAATCGCCCGTGCCGAGCACGATGACACCACAGTCATCCCGGTCGCGCAGCCAGTCGTACACCTCCAGCAGCATCGCCGGGTCGGTGCGGTCTTTGCCGGCCATTGTGCGCGGCGCCTGGTAGGGCTGTATGCCGGCGGCGTTGAAAGCCACGCCATCATCGGGGCGCAAGCTCCAGTCGCCGAAAGCCTTGCCGCCATGCACCTCACCAAACACCTGGCCCACGTTCGTCATGGCCCGGCACAAGGCTTCCGGATTCACGCTTTTCCGATACGACTGGGCTCCGCGACGGATGTTTTCCCAGTCAATAGCAATTAGTACGCCGTTGGGAGTAGATTCTTCCATTGCAAATAGCCTGTTTGATTTAATGACGCTGGTGTTAGTTGAAAAGTCTTCGACAACCGATAGCTCAGGTCGTCGGCTGGTCGGGCCAATAAAGTTCGTACAGCCGCTCGGATAGACGTTCACATAGCTGAAGCCCCAGCTCAACCTCTCGTTCCGTTTCTGCGTTTTCGTAAAAATTAGCGTGAAGGCTGCGGGCAGTGCGAAAACCGGTACGGATCAGTTCTTCGCTATCGGTATCACCGGCATCGCGCGCCAGTTCAGCCAACTCCCGCACTACCTGCCAGATGGACCGATGGGCGTGAATTACTCCCCCGTGCTGGGCGCTGATGGCTTTGACGGTCTCTGCCACCAGGCCCCATGCCTTGTTGGACGCTTGCGGCAAACTATCGTCGTCGTTCTCCGACAGATGCTGCCAGGCGCTCCGGCGGAAAGCCTTCCCCAGGATTACGTAGTTAACCGGCGGCTGGTCGGCATCGCCCGGTTGGGCCGGATCACGGACGACAGCGAGTCCGCGCGCGATGGCAGTAGCGATGGTTTCATTAGAGTAAGTCATATCAGATCAAGCGGTCATCCGACGTTTTCATTTGGTATATAGCCCATCACGCCGCCGGCCGGTCCGGCCAAAACAGCTCGTATAGTCGTTCTGAAAGTTCCTCGGACAACTGCAATCCCTGCTCAACTTCTAGCGGAGATTCTTCGTTTTCATAGAAATTTGCGTGTAAACCCCGGGCGTTTCGAAAACCGTTGTTGATCCAGGCAGCCGACTCTGCGTCGCCGGATTCCTTGATCAACTCGGAAAGTTCCCGCAGCACCAGCCAGATAGAGCGGTGCGTGTGGATGACGCCGCCGTGGTGCGCGCTAATCGCTTTCACCGTTTCGGCAACCATGCCCCAGGCTTTGTTGGACGCCTGCGGAAGGTCTCCATCGTCCCGGAGATGTCGCCACGCCCCCTGCCGAAAGTCGTCGCTCATTCTGGCGTACATTAATGCCGACTTGGTGCCGTCGTCGGGACGCGCCGGATCACGGGCGGCAGCGAGTCCGCGCGCGATGGCAGTAGCGATGATTTCATTTGAGTGAGTCATGTTCGATTACCGGAGTTAGTGTAACATTATAATGCAATATTGGCCCTGCTCAATCAGGTTGCCACCTTGCAGCAACCGCCGGAGCTATGGAGGAACGGAAATAGATGTCTACCTACGAATTCGTCGAATACGCCGCCGATGCAGCTAGCCACATCGCCCGCATTACGTTGAACCGCCCCGAGCGCCTCAACGCCCTGAACGACCAGATGCAACTCGAGGTCACCGATGCTTTGACGCAGGCGGAGTCTGACAACGACGTTCGGGTGGTCATTATCACCGGCGCTGGGCGCGCGTTCTGCGCCGGCGGTGACCTGAATGATTTGGGCGGCTCATCGGATGGCAACGGCGCCGGCTGGACATCGGGCAATGCCGACGAAGTACGACGGAGTTTCCGCTCGGCGCAGGGGATGATTCTAGGCGTGCAGCAATGCGAAAAGCCGGTTATCGCCATGGTGAACGGCGTGGCCACCGGCGCCGGACTGGACCTGGCCTGCGCCTGCGACATCCGTATTGGCACCGCCCGCTCCCGGTTCATGTCAGCCTACGTTCGCATCGGATTGTTCCCCGGGTTTGGCGGCACCTGGCTCTATCCGCGCACGCTGGGCAGCCTGGGGCGCGCCGCCGAGATGCTGTTCACCGGCGATTTCCTGGAGGCCGACGAAGCATACCGGCTGGGCTTCCTGAACCGGCTGGTCGATGCAGACGAGCTGGAAGCCACCACTATATCGATGGCGGAACGTATCGCCGCCGGCCCGCCCATCGCCATTCGACTCTCCAAGCTGATGCTGTACAAGGGCCTGGAGTTCGACCTGGAAACCGCGATGAAGATGGCGGCCGCCGGCGAGACCATCACCCTCACTTCTCAGGACCATGTTGAAGGCGTAACGGCCTTCCGCCAGAAGCGGGCCGCGGAGTATAGAGACCAATAGGGCTGGGACGTCCCAAGTCTGTCCCAGCCCATTGGCGCCGCGGCGGAACCGGGCGGCGGCTTTACTTTTGGTAGGTTGGCTCAAAGTAATGGTCGGCCCGCTCCACCAGGTCGCGCAGTTCCCGGTAAGTCCGGTTCTCGTTCAGGTCGGATTCTACGGTGTCGAGCAATTCGGCAACAGCATCCAGGTCGTTGCACTGGGCCCAAACCGACCCTCGGAGCAGTTCGGCAAATTCAGCCGCCGCCGCAGTCTGCCGGAAGTAAGGATCCGTAGCTGACAGGTCGGCAGTAGTCTCGCCCAACCGGATATCGGCGGACAACTCGGTGGCTTCCCGCGTTTGCGGGTCCAGCCAGCGCAATCGGGCAGTGGCCAGCGCTGAGTCGCTGGCGACGTCATCGTGCAACCGCAGTTCGTACAGGGCCGAAACGTCCCTCGCAAAGCCCACCTCTCCAAAGTCCAAAGAGTCGTCGCGGAAGTCCTCGTCCGCAACGGCGCGGTTTTCGTAACCGATGAGACGATACTTGCGAACCGCGTCCGGATAGAATTCCACCTGCACCCGTGCGTCCTGTGCGGTTTCGCTGAATACGCCGGGTACGCTTTCCTACAGGAACCGCTCCGCAGCATTGCGGTCTGACCTATAGTGGTAGGCGCCGTTGCCGCGGTTGGCCAGCGCCTCGAGCAGCACGTCATTGTAATTGCCCGATGCGCCGACACCGATGGTGGTCAACGTGGCGTTGCGCTGTGCGTAGTCGTCCACGATTTTGAGGATGGACTCAGGGCCGGTTGCGCCCACGTTGGCTACTCCGTCGGACAGCAATACCAGCCGGACTTTGCGACCATCGTCCATCTCATCGGACGCCAGGTCGTAAGCCAGCCGCAGGCCGGCCTCGGCGAAGGTGCTGCCACCCGCCCGCATTTTCCGTGCTGCGCTGACGATGTCACGCGTATCCTCTCCATCGGTGAAGTGGTGGGCAACCACGACGGAGTCGGCGTAGGTTACGATGGCAGCCCGGTCTCTGGGTAGCATCCGGTCGGCGATGCCCTCGATTACTTCCTTCGCTAACCCCAGCCGGTTGTCGGCCTCCATGGAGCCGGAAACGTCAACTACGAAAATCAACGAAACCGGGTCGCGGTCTGTGGTGGGGGCCGGGTTGCTGACACCGACCCGCAGGAGCACATAGCATCGCCGGGGGCCGGGCTGCGGCAGGCGTGGGTTCGCCGGTATTCCGATGCGACGAGGGGGCGGTTGTCGCCGAGAGTGATTGAATCTGGTTGGTCGTCCGGCTGGGTGGTGACGAGGCCGGAGGCGACTCGCTTTCGGATGGGGTTTGCACCCCTCCGCACGCGATGGTGAACAGGGCCACCACAGACAGTGTTGCAATGGTTGACGTAACTCGAATGAACTTCGGATATCGCATTGTTCCTCCCGTTTCGCGCTAATGCCTATCATGGCAACCTATACGGGGGGTGCGGCTCCCTGGATTTATCCGCCACTGCATTACTGCTTGGATTGCTCTTCACGCGTGCCCACTTTAATTTGTCATTGCGAGCGCAGCGTGGCAATCTCGTCGCCGTAGCAATTGTCGCCGTAGCAATGATGGTTCGCCGACGTGTGTTCAACCTTCTTATCGAGATTGCCACGTCGCTCGACAAGCTCGGGATGAGCGGGCGTTGCTCTCAAACGACAAGTGGTGGTGGGCGCTCCTCGCAACGACAATAATGACAATAGGGTGGTTGGTTTGACTGCGTGGGTACGTGTGAGGGATTGCTCTGGTTTGAGCGAGCCGCCGGCGGTGATAGAATGCCCGGACTATGACAGCAGACAACAGCCTTTCCCCGCACGGCGGCGCCCTGATTGAACGCGTCCAACCACTGACGTCCAATGACACGGCGCGGGTCGCCGGCCTCGCTGCCATCGAGGTGCGCGACCAGGTGGCAACGGAGTGCGTCAACATTGCCTACGGATTTTTCTCCCCGCTCACCGGTTTCATGGGCCGCGCCGACGTGGAATCCGTTGCCAATTCCATGCGGCTCACCGGAGGGTTGGTCTGGCCCATCCCGATTGTCCTGGACGTGGCTGACTCGGAAATCCGGCGCCTCGGCTTACAGGTGGGGGACACTGCACTGCTCACGTATCAGGGCAACCCGCTCGCGACGCTGGATGTAGCGGAGATATTCGCCACCGATTTGACCGCACTGGCCGAGCGTGTCTACGGCACTGCCGACCGAGCGCACCCCGGGGTGCAGCGTACACTGGACTACGCCGACCGCTTCGTAGCCGGGGACATCACGCTGGTTTGCGAACCCGTCATCAATCCGCCTTTCGACCGGTTCTGGCGAACGCCCCGCCAGCTGCGTTCGGAGTTGGCCGAGGCCCAATGGGGCCGGGTGGTAGCGCATCAGACGCGCAACGTGCCCCACTCCGGCCACGAATATCTGATGAAAGGCGCATTTATGGAGGCACAGGCCGACGGCGTACTGGTGAGCGCGGTAATTGGCGAGAAGAAGGAGGGTGATTACATCGACGAGGCCATCGTGCTAACCCACGAGCACCTACGGGAATGTGGGTTCTTCCGCGACGATATTCACCGCACCACCGCGTTCATGTGGGATATGCGTTACGCCGGCCCTCGGGAGGCGGTTTTTCACGCCATCGTCCGGAAGAACCTGGGCTGCACTCACCATATGTTTGGCCGTGACCACGCCGGCGTGGGAGATTACTACGACCGTTACGCTGCCCACCAGATATTCGGCGACCTGCCCGACCTGGGCATACGTTCGGTGCTGACACTGGAATGGTGGTACTGCCCCACCTGTGGCGGCGTGGCCTACGAAGGCATCTGCGGGCATCCGGACACCAAGCAGGACCTGGCCGGCCGCTTGATCAGGAGCATAATTTCCGGCGGCACCGACCCAACGCCCCAAACGCTGCGGGCCGAAACGCTGGCCGTGGTGCAGCGTTGCGCCGAGGAATACGGCTTCGGCTCCCCCTTCGTAACCGAGCAGTACCTGCGCGAACGCACGCCGGTGATGACGGTGCCCCCACCACCGTAGCTCAGCCGCCGTAGCTCAGCCAATTAGGTCAGCTTAATATTACGGCCACCGACAACCCGGCGAATCCCAAACCGATGGCAATTATAATGCCAAAGGCCCATTTGTAATTGCCAACTTTTGAATCGGCCAGAGAGGTCCTCAGCCCGGCAAAATCGTTTCTGAGTTCAGCAAACTCATTTTTGAGCCCGGCGAACTCCGTTCTAAGTCCGGCGAACTCGTTTTTAAGATCCGCAAGCCCCATTTTAACTTCCGCCACTTCACTTCTGACTTGGGCCACTTCACTTCTGACTTGGGCCACTTCGTCTCTAACTTGCGCTATATCGCCCTTCAACTCGCTGCGGAGTTCTCGCAAGTCGGCCTTGGTCGCCACTTCGCCGGTTATGGCTGAAGCGATTTCAGCGGTAACCGCCCCGACGATTTCTTTGGTAATGGCGCCGGATATTTGGTTGGTCAGGCCCGCTTCCTGGAGCCGGCCCTGCATCGCTAAAGTATCCAGAGGCATAGTAGTTGGCCTTTGCGTGTTTTAGCGCCTGATTGCTGGGGTCAGTATATCAAAAATACGCTCATTTCTGCCGCTTCCCGGCGGACGACGAGTCTCCACCGCGCCGTATGCTATGCCGTAGTCTATAATGGCTGCTGGAACAGCGAACGGCGTTTGAGCTCCATACGCGCCGCCATTGAATCAAACTATTACCGGAGAAAACCAAATTATGGTGCTAGAATCAGGCAGAATCACCGAAGAGGGTCTGGAGCGACTACGCAGCCGGATTGGTAGTTTCAACCGGCCCCGTCAGTATGGCGTTGGGTTGTTCAACGAGGAAGCGTCCCGCAGCGCCATCCGCCATTTTTGCCAGGGTATTGGGGACACGAACCCATTGCATGGGGATCACTCCTACGCTCAGGCCACCAGGTATGGCACTATCATCGCGCCGCCCTGCTTTCTGTACAGCGTCTACTGGTGCTCCGGTCGTACTGGCGGCCTGCCCGGAGTCCACGGTTTCCACGCCGGCAACGACTGGGAATTCTACCGTCCAATCTATCTTGACGACCAGATTAGCGTGCAGGAACAATTCACCGGCCTGGAGGAGAAGGAAAGTGAATTCGCTGGTCGCATCTTGATTCAATCCAGTGTTACCCACTACTACAACCAGCGCGGCGAGACCATCGCCAAAACGAAAGGCTGGCAGATTCGCGCCGAGCGCAGCGCCGCCCGCGAACGCCAGAAATACACTTTCGAACCCTACCAATACTCCCGTGATGAGCTGGAAATCATCCAGAATGCGGTCCTCGGCGAGGAGATACGCGGCAGCAATCCCCGCTGGTTTGAGGATGTCAGTATCGGCGACGAGTTAACGCCGGTGGTCAAGGGGCCGATGAGTCATGGCGACATCACTGCCTTTGTAGCCGGTTGCATCGGCGGCATCAGCCACGGCATCCAGTTGCAGGAGATGCTGCGCCATCCGTCCTGGGGCTTCACCGATCCCACCACCGGAGCGCAGGAGGCGATTATCCGCGTGCATGACATCCAGGAGGCTGCTGAGAGCGCCGGGCTGCCGGGCGCCTACGACTACGGCTGCCAGCGTTGCTGCTGGATGGGCCACCTGCTAACCAACTGGATGGGCGATGACGGCTTTGTGAAGGCCATGCACGTTGAGCTGCGCCGGTTCAACGTGGTGGGCGATACCACCTGGTGCAAGGGCAAGATTACGGGCAAGCGGATTGAGGACGGCGAGTACCTGGTGGATATGGACATTTGGGGCGAGAACCAGCGTCAGCAGGTTACCACCCGCGGCAACGCCACCATTCGACTACCGTCGCGGGAATCCAACAGCAACTGGCCGTAAGTTACGTGGGCGTTCCAAGCCGATAACCGGAGATTCGATTATGACGCAACCGAAACAGAAGCCCAAAATCAAACTGACCGGGGCGGATTACATGGTCCTCACGCCGCCGTCGCACCGCGGTGTTCGCTACCAGCTCATCGAGGGAGAACTCGTCAAAATGGCCGGGCCTAACGACCCCCACCAAGTTTTTATTGGTGAACTTTATTTCGCGGCAAGGACACAAATCGGTGCGCCCGGACTCTTTGAAATCCGCCTTTCACCATTCGATGTAGCTATCGACGAACACAACACTTTCCAGCCGGACTTACTGTTCGTATCCAGCGAACGCAGGCATATTTTTGACGGCCACGGCGTCACCGGCGCGCCCGATGTGGTCGTCGAAGTGCTGTCCGAATCTACCCGCCAACGCGATTTGAACGTGAAGTTGCCGGTTTATGCCCGCAACGGCGTCCGCGAGATGTGGATGGCCGACCTCCGTGCCCGAACGGTTGCGAAATACGTTGGTGATGGGCAATCTCTGACCTTGGCAACGATGTATAACGCCGGGGACGTTTTGACATCAGAGGCAATACCCGGCGTTGCCATTAACCTGGGAGCGATATTTGCGCTGCTAGGGGACGCCGCCCTGCCCGACAGCTAACCCAAGCCGATAACCGGAGATTCGATTATGACGCAACCGAAACAGAAGCCCAAAATCAAACTGACCGGGGCTAACTATATGGCGCTCACGCCGCCGTCGCACCGCGGCCCGCGCTACCAGCTAATCAACGGAGAACTCATCCAAATGGCCGGCCCCAACGAACCACACCAGGTTTTTATCGGACGACTCTACATAGAAGTAACTTTGCAAATGGATCGACTGGGCATCGGCGAAACCCGCATTTCACCTTACGATGTAGCCATCGACGAGCACAACACTTTCCAGCCGGACTTACTGTTCGTATCCAGCGAACGCAGGCATATTTTTGACGGCCACGGCGTCACCGGCGCGCCCGACGTTGTAGTCGAAGTGTTGTCCGAATCTACCCGCCAACGCGATTTGAGCGTGAAGTTGCCGGTTTATGCCCGCAACGGCGTCCGCGAGATGTGGGTCGCCAACCTCCGTACCGAAACCGTCGCAAAACACGTCGGCGATGGGGAAACGCTGACGTTGGAAACGGTTTACACAGCGCAGGATGTGTTGACATCCGAAGCAATGCCCGGCGTCGTCATCGACCTCAGCCCGATTTTCGCCCGCATCCGGGCCGAAGCGCTGCCTGAAGGTTAACCCAAGTACTGCTCGGCGGCCCGCGCGAACCCGTCCAGCGATCCCTCCAGCACCCGGTCTTCCAGGCAGTAGGAGATGCGGAAATGGCCCGGTGTGCCAAACCCTTTGCCCGGCACCACCAGCACGTTGTACTCCTGCAACGCGGCGACAAAGGCTTCGTCGTCCTCCAGTGGTGAGCGGGGGAACAGATAGAAGGCGCCCTGGGGTTTGACGATCTGGTAGCCCATGCCGGTTAGCCGGTCGTACAGGAAATCTCGCTTGCGCTGGTATTCCCCAACGTCCACCGACGCGTTTTGCACCGCCCGCACCACGTGTTGCATCAGAGCCGGCGCATTGACGAATCCCAGCACCCGGTTGCAAAACACCAGCCCGTTCACCAACTCTGCTTTGTCGCGGTAGGCCGGATGCACGGCAATGTGTCCGATGCGTTCTCCGGGCAGGCCCAGGTCTTTGGCGTGGGAATTGACCACGATGGTGCGCTCGTAGTGGGGAAACACCTGGGGATAAGTCAATCCATCGTAGATGATGCGTCGGTAAGGCTCGTCGCTGATGATGAAGATTTCGGAACCGAAGCGAGCCTCGGCGCGGGTGAGCAGGTCCCCCAGCGCAACGATGTCATCTTTGGGATAAACCACGCCGGACGGATTATTGGGCGAGTTCAGGATGATGGCGCGCGTCCGCGCAGTAATCGCAGTCTCGACAGCTTCCAGATCCAGGCCAAACTCGGCATTGGTGGCGACAATGACGGGCGTACCGTTGTGGTTCTGGATGTAGTAAACATACTCGCCGAAGAACGGCGACAGGATGATAACCTCATCGCCCGGATTCAGGATGGTGCGCAGTACCACGTTGGCAGCGCCGGCGGCTCCACAGGTCATCACGATGTCGCCAGCGCCGAAGGACAGTCCGGTTTCGCTGGATAGTGTATCGGCAACGGCCTGACGGGTTTCGGCGTAACCCGCGTTGGGCATATAACGGTGCATCCCCGGCGACGGGTTCTGGGCAATGCGGCGCAACTCCTCGTGGAACTCCGCCGGCGGCTCCATAACAGGGTTGCCCAACGAGAGGTCAAACACGCTGTCCTCGCCGTACTGCGCTTTCAGGGCAATGCCTACCTCAAACATACGGCGGATCCAGCCGCCTTCTGCCATCGACCTGCTGACGTATTGAGAAATGGGCATCGCGTTTGCTCCAGAGGCGCTGACGGCGCGGGTGGGGAACATTATAGCCGATGCCTGCCGACGGCCGGCTGGCACACTTGCCGGCAGCTCCTGACCGGCATCTCCTGATGGGTAGTTGCTAGAAATCTGGCCGGGAACCCCGATTCTCCTCAAGCCGTTATTTTCTTGACGTCGATTATCGATGTAATTATGGATTCTTGAAACGTATTGCATATACTATAACGCCGTATATGACTGTAATACGTCTGCTCGGCGTAGTGCAAAACCCGGCCAATGGCTTTCCGGCCAGACCTCTAGGGCTTGTTGACATTCAGATTTAAGCCAAGCGGGTATTGAGCAAAATGCTGAACACTAACTCAGTGTCGCTGCATCTGGGATTCAACTCAAGCGGACCGAGAAGGACCCAGGGAGCATTGATCGAACGCCACGGATGAAACCATTGTCCTATAAGGAGCGGCCCCGGAATCCGAGACCCAGGGCGTTGCGGACGTGATGAGTTTTCAGATTACCGCTCGTCCCTTACGTGTCCGCAACCATCGTCCACAAACCTCCGGTAAGGGAATCTTGATTCCGCTTGCATTCTGTGGGTGGCGTCGGCGACAACTTTAGCATTTGTCGATGCCCAAATGAAACAGGTCGTCAATTGTCGTTCTAGCACGTATGCCACCGCGTGGAGCTGTGATTCGCGTAAGCGACGCAGTTTCACCATGACATCATGGACACTAAAATTAAATCGGTCGAGGGCTTGGTCGTAGATGAGCGTGAGTTTGTCTTGGCGGCCTTGATGTTCTACGATCCTGATAAATTGGTCGAACGTCACGTGCTTCACGTGCTCTCTGATCCGCGCATCTCCCAAACCGGTATCGGGGTCCAACAGGAGATGCTGTTTACACGTTGCGGCAGCCCCGAGCAGTGTGTTTGGGTCTCGGCATTCGCCGTTCACAATGTCAACATCTAGCACTGCTGCGTAATCGTTCAAGAAGCCGCCGTCCTCCGGTGGTTGTGGTCTTTCACGATGGAACCACATTGGATGCGCGGCCCACCGCTCATCGGGAGCTAACCATCGCATGAGTTGACGTTTTGTGATATCGCGGGATTCGCCAAAGAACTCTGGGTGCATGATGCGATTATTCCTCCATTTCTTGCGATGCTGTTCGCCGTCGGGGGTTTGTCACCCCTGCGAGACGCCCTGACGAATTGGGTTCCATCGGGATGCCGTGTTTTCGAGAGGCTACGTCCCAAAACTCGACTGTACTTTAAATGTCAACAGACCTTACGGTCCTACAGCCACCCTGCTGTGCGCTCGCCAATCATTATGGCGGTGGCGTTGGTGTTGGCCCGCACCACGTTGGGGCAGATGGACAGGTCAACGACCCGCAGGTTCCGGACGCCCCGCACCCGGCAATACTGGTCAACGACTGCCATCGGGTCGCCGTCCGGCCCCATGCGACACGCCCCTGAGGTGTGGAAAGTAGTGAACACGTTGCGGCGCAGCCATTCGTCGAGCTCGGCGTCTGACGCCATTATTTCAGCAGCAGGAGACGCCAATGGGCCGGCAATCCGCGCGAAGGCGGGTTGTTCCAGCGCCTGTTGGCAAAGACGCACGGCCTCCCGCAAACGGCTGCGGTCGAAGTCGCTGCGCAGATACCGGTAGTCAATGACCGGCTTGTCGTGAGGGTCGGCTGACGACAGACGCATTTCCCCGGCGCTGTCGGCCTGCTCCAGGATGCACGTCATCCGCAGCGCCGCCCGGTCGGAACCGGGATCGCTGCCCAACGGACTCGGGCCGGACACGTCGTTGTTGACATAAACGTGCATATCGTTGCGCAGCGGTGAACCGGACGTCGTGTAGCGCAGCAGCGTCTGGATACGTGAGCCGGAGAAGTCCGTCGAGAATTCGGGGTTCAACGCGGCGTCCACGTACACCAGCGGATGGTCGCGCAGGTTTTGTCCGACGCCGGGCAGGTTTTGCACCACCGGTATGCCCACTTCGGCCAGATGCCCGGCCGGGCCCACGCCGGACAGCATCAGCAGCTGGGGCGAGGCGAGCCCGCCGGCGCTCAAGACTATTTCGCCGCCGGCAACGTTGAATATCCGGCCGCCGCTTTCCACTTCGACACCCGTTGCGGTGTTGCCCTCGAACCGGATGCGGCGGGCCAGGACACCGGGGCGGATGGTCAGGTTCAACCGATGGCGCGCGGCGGACAGGTAGGCCAGAGCGCAACTCATACGCACGCCGGCCGGATTGTTCATCGGGGCCGCGCCGAATCCCGTGGACGTGGGATGGTTCAGGTCTGAATCGGCGGGGAACCCCAACGCGGCGCACGCCGTCAGAAACGCCTGCTGAAATGGATGCCAGGTTGCCCGGGGAGCGCGCACCACCGGAATCGGGCCGTCGCTGCCGTGAAAATCGTCGTGGATGTCGGCGTCCGATTCCAGCTTGCGGAAGAAGGGCAGCACGTTGGCGAACGACCATTGGTCATTACCCTGCTGAGCCCACGCATCGTAATCCTCGGGCAAGCCGCGCAGAAAAACCTGCCCGTTGACCGCCCCGGAGCCACCCATGACCTTGCCGCGGGCAATCTGCATAGGGGCGGCCTGCTCCGGAGTTCCGGTGGCCTGATACGACCAGTTGAACGGGCTGCCCGGCGTAGATGCTCCCTGACTGGCTCCGGTAGTAATCTCGGCCGGCCACTGCTCAAACTCGCCAAAGTCGGGGCCAGCCTCCAGCAGAAGCACCGATTTGTCAGGGTTTTCTGACAATCGCGTCGCCAGGGCGCAACCCGCCGAGCCGCCGCCCACTACGATGATGTCGTATTGCATCCTTCGTCCCCCAAGATCTGGTCAAGGAACGCCCGCATTGCCACTGACGTTGAGCCGCACCAGTCCTTTGAGAATATCATTGTCACTCATATCGGCCGCCCAGCCGTAGGCATCGGCTACCGCTTGGTCCAGGTCGGCGTGCGCGCTTTGCAGCCAGGGCGGGTTTTCGTTGTACAGGTTGGTCATTGACCGGCGATATATCCCGTTGGGCTGGCACACGTTCCGGCGTTGGGCGTCCAGCGTCTGTGCGGCATCGGCCACTGCCTGCCGGTGCGCCGGTGTGAGCGTGGGAAAGGGGAACTTTTCAAAGCAGTCGGTGATGATGTATGTCTGGCCTGACTCTTTATCGCGCAGTTGCGTGCCGATGGCGGCAGTCCATACTTTGTGGAAACGGCTTTCCAATATGCCCAGAAAATAATTATCCTCGCGGGCAAACACTGTCACTTTATTGTTTGGGGTAGTGCCAGCATCAATGAACTGGAAAAAGCGATGCTTGGAAATCTGACTCGTGCCGACGTAGCAGGTTAGCGGTGCGATAGCTGAATTCAGGGCAGGGGTGGCATCATTAAACATCCACCAATTTTTTCGCCTATGCTCACGCTTGTTTTTGTCCCGCACTGGCTTTACGTGATTCAGACAATGCTGGTACGGTAAGTTATACAGCCTCGCTTCCGCTTCGGGCATAGTGCCAAAGTCAACCAGCCATCGTTCTTTTGGCCGGCCGTTGAGATCGCTACCGATGAGATAGCGTTTCACCACATGGCTGTTGGGCTGGCCGTTGGGGTTGCTGTCTGCCAGCATCGTCGCCGAATCCTGCGGGGTCAGGTCGAAGGGTCCACCCTTTTCGATGCCACGAAAACAGATACCGGCGTTCTGGGATAGGCTCTGCGCCTGGTCCAGATACACGGCATCGCAGAGCCGGGCGTCAATGTAGGACGCCGGGCTGTCGTTGAGGGTTTTGCTCAACTCGCTCCCGTCGTCAAAGCAGACGATGGAAACGTGGACTGCGGCAGAATTGGGTTCCCCCGGTTTCCATTCCAGGTCGTCGTAGGCGGCGAATATATCGCCGGTTTCCTTGATGCGTTCCAGTGTCCGGCGGTTGCTGCTGAACCGGATACCTTGCGTTCCCAGCAACCCGGCGCGGCGGGTCCAGCCAGCGGCAATCTGCGCCCGGGCCTGCTCAAACCAGTAGCAGCACAGGTCCACCGCCCCGTCCAATTCCTGGCTATAAGCCTGCCGCAGCCGATTGGTGTAATCGCCGCCCAGTTCGGCCAGCATATTTTTGGCGCCCAGGAACGGCGGATTGCCGATGATATAGTCCGCCGCCGGCCATTTCGCCTTTGCCGCTGCCGCGCTCCCGGTCGTGAGTACCGCGTCGCGACATTCAATACCGTCGATGTTGTCCAGTATCGGACGGTTGGTGTACTCAAAGCCGTTGGCCTGGTGCCACTGGATGTAGCCAATCCAGAGCGCGGTCTTGGCCAGCTGTGCCGCGTATTCGTTGACTTCCAGCCCCATCATCTGCGTCGGGCTGACCCGGGGCGGGGCGGGCCTTGCGCCGGCGCCGGTCTGGTAGTCCATCGCCCGCCGCTCCAAATCCAGCAGCGCCTTCAGGGTGACGTAAAGGAAGTTGCCACTGCCGCAGGCCGGGTCCAGGATTTTTACCTTTGCGATGCGCCGGCGGTAGGCCAGCATGGCGGCGTTGGCGCCGGCGATGTCGCCGCTGGCTTTGGCGGTATCGGCGTCGGATTTGGCCCGTTCCCATTCCCCTTCCCAACCGTCCAGGATAACCGGCGCAACGACCCGCCGGATGTCCGCCTCGCCGGTATAGTGCGCCCCCAGCGGGGCCCGTTCCTCCGTAAGGCCCAGCGCCCGCTCAAAGAGGGTGCCAAAGATGGACGGTTCAATGTTGCTCCAGTTCTTTCCGGCAGCCTCCGCCAGCCGCTCCAAGGCGGCGGTGTTGAGAGTGACGTCCGGCACGCTGGCAAACAGTTCGCCGTTGAAATGGTCAATGGTCTGCGGGCCGAACAGGCCGCCACCGTTCATTTCGGCAAACAGGTTTCGCGCGCCCCGCCGGAACATTTCGGGATTGCGCCGCTGGTTGATGGCCAGGCCGGTGAAGGATTCCGCCGGCAGCAGCCCGGCGTCTTCGGCATAAAGGCAAAAGATAATCTGGTTCAGGTATTGCGCCAGGTCTTGGTGACTGTAGCCGGCGCCGACCATGTCGTTGCTGACGGCCTGGAACAGGGCGGCGGTTTCTTTGGTGACGTCGTCGCGGCTTTTGCCGGTGTTGAACGATTCGGGGTTGGTAAAGACTCTTTTGATGAGGTCAAGTTTTTCGGGTTGCATCAGGTCGGCGATGCGTATTTCATGCTGTACGCTGGCCATGCCGGGAAAGTTGGTGCGGATGCGGATGACGCTGAACGCGGAGACGATGAGGAGGGGCGGGGTTTTGAGGTACATTGAATAGCCGAGCACCTGGCGCATCGCCTCGTCCAGCTGCCGCTCGTGAGTTTTGAACTCCCAGGCGAAGTGGTTTTCGTAATAGCAGTCGGCCTTGCCGGTTTCAATACGATGCTCAAAGCTATAGACCTGCCCGTCCAGAACGCCGACGGGCCGGAGGTGGTCGATGAGGTCGCAAAGGTCGTCAAACCACAATTGCGCGCCCTGCTCTTCGTTCAGCGTGGTGTTTTGCCAGGTTTCGATGAACTTAGCGGGTGTCATTACAGTCTGCCCCTTGCCGGTCCCACTCTGGCTGCAGCCCGATAGCATCGCAGAAACGCCGTGCCACCGTGTCGGCTACCGCATCCGGCGACGGCGCTACGGATAACTCAACGGCCAGCGAAGTAACTTCCCGGTCAGCGATGCCGCAAGGGATGATAGCGTCAAACCGGGACAAGTCGGTACACACGTTGATTGCGAAACCGTGGTAGGCGACGCCGCCGGCAATCTTGACGCCGATGGCGGCCAACTTGCGCCGACCGTCGGCAGTCCACACGCCGGTCAAGCCAGTCACGGTTGAGGTGGCCAGTCCAAATTCGACCAGGCTGCTGCTGATCACCTGCTCCAGAGTCCGCACGTACCAATGCGGCCCGCCGCGCCCCCGCAGCCGCACGACGGGGTAGGCGACCAGCTGACCCGGCCCGTGGTAGGTAATCAAACCGCCCCGGTCGGTCTCCACGATTTCAGCGCCGCGACTTGCCACTGCCGATTGGTCGAGCAGCAGGTGGGTGTCCGGCGACAGTCGCCCGCGCGTGTAGGTGTGAGGGTGTTCGAGCAAGAGCAGGGTGTCGGGAGTCAGGCCCCGGCGCACGCGGTCGGCAATCTCAACCTGCAAATCCCACGCCTCCCGGTAGGGGACGGTTCCCAACCGGACGATGCGGCACAACTCGGGAACGGCATCCTGCGCCGCCGGGTCAGTAGATGGGAGTGTCGCCATCCATCGCCTCAAGGCGGCGCTTGACCGATTGCAGGAACCCCCCGGACTCCTCGCCGTCATTGATGCGATGATCGAAGGACAGGCACAGGTTCATCATCCAGCGAATGGCAATGGCGTCGTTGATGACTACCGGCCGCTGTTGCACGGCTTCGGTGGTCAGGATGCCGGCCTGCGGGTGGTTGATGATGGGGCCGCTGACCGTGCTGCCCAGCGCTCCGGTGTTGTTGACGGTAAACGTACCCCCCTGCACATCTTCAAGTCGCAAAGCGCCACTGCGCGCACGACCGGCCAGGTCGTTGATGGCGTGGGCGAGCCCGGCGATGCTCAACCGGTCAGCGTCGTGGATGACGGGCACCACCAGCCCGGTGGGTGCGGCCACGGCAATACCCAGGTTGATGCGCCGTTTGAGCACGATGTGGTCATCGCCCCAGGAGGCGTTCAGCGTTGGGTTGTCCTTCAGCGCACCAGCCACCGCCTTCAGCGCGAAGGGCAGGTAGGTCAGGTTGATGCCTTCCCGCTGCCGGAACGCGTCGCGCTCGCGGTTCCGCAGCGCCACCAGCTCGTTGATATCTACTTCCACCATGCTCCAGGCGTGGGGAATCTGGCTCGCCGAGCGCACCATCGCGTCGGCAATCATGCGGCGCACCGGCGTAACGGCAACCTGCTCCTCATCAGCACGGGTTTTCGGGTCAGCACGGGTGTCCGGGTCAGCGCCTCTGGTCGAAACGGGGGCCAGAGCAGGAGCAGCCACCGGAGCGGCGGCGGATTCCAGAAACCGCAGCACGTCATCTCGGGTTACGCGTCCGCCCATTCCGGTGCCGGCGATGCGGTCAACATCGAGCTGGTGCTCGCGGGCGAGTCGCCGCACTGCTGGGGACAGGCGGTGCGCCGGGCGTGCTCCGTCGGCATCTGCTGGGGCAGCCGGACTTGAGGCGTCCACCAATTGCCTTGCAACGGCCAGCGGAGCGGGCGGAGCAGCCGGCGTGGCCGGAGGCGATGGCTTGGCGTCAGCGGTTTCCTGAGCCAACGCCTCCACCGCCGAACCACCGGTTGGCCCCACCGGCGGCGCGTTGGTAATGAGGTACGACATGGGCGTTGTCGAGGGCACCGGCGTGGCCGGAAGTGGCGGCGGGACCGGAGCCGGCGTCGCCGGCGGCGCCGCTGCCGCTGCCTGGACCGCCGGGGCCGGAGTTGCGCGTTCGTCGGTTTCAACCTCCGCGATGGCGGCTCCCATCGGCACGGTTTCGCCTTCCGTGGCGATGATGCGTAACAACTGCCCAGCCACCGGGGAGGGCACTTCCATGGTTACTTTGTCGGTTACGACTTCAACCAGCGGGTCATAGCGTTCCACCCGGTCGCCCGGCTGTTTGAGCCACTTGCCGATGGTGCCTTCAACGACGCTTTCGCCGACGTGGGGCAGTTCAATGAATTGGGCCAAAAGGTGATTCCTCGTTGATTGTAAAGGCCGCCCGAGACGTTTCCCGTCCGTTAGGGCAATGCTAGTACGAGGCCAACCGCCGCAGCTCGGAGGCGATGGCCTCGGGGCTGGGCATATAGGCGTCTTCCAGCGTTTGGGCGAAGGGCATCGTTGGCACGTCGGGGCCGCACAACCGGGCGATGGGGGCATCCAGATACTCGAACGCTTCGTCGGCAGCCAGCGCCGCAATCTCGGCGCCGATGCCTCCGCTGATGTTGTCTTCGTGCACAATGAGCAACTTGCCGGTTTTGCGCACCGAGGCCAGTATCGTTGCGGTGTCCAGTGGTTTCAGGGTGCGCAGGTCAACCACTTCGGCGGCAATCCCGTCGGCAGCCACGGCTTCGGCGGCGGCCAGGCAGTAGTGCATCGCCAGCCCGTAGGACACGACGGTGACATCGCCGCCGACGCGTTTGATGTCAGCCGGGCCGATTGGGACAGTGTAATCCTCGTCGGGCACTTCGCCGCGCACCAGGCGGTAGGTCTTCTTGTGCTCCAGGAATATCACCGGATTGTCGTCGCGGATGGCCGATTTCAGCAGGCCCTTGGCCTCATACGGCGTCGATGGAGTTACCACGAGCAAACCCGGTGTATGGAAGAACAGAGCCTCGACATTTTGCGAGTGAAACAGCCCGCCGCGAATTCCCCCGCCGTAGGGTATGCGGACGGTCATGGGAACTTTGAGGGCGCCGTTGGTTCCGTAGTGGACACGGGCGGCCTCCCCGATCAGCTGGTTGACGCTGGGCCACACGAAATCGGAGAACTGCACCTCCGGAACCGGGCGCATCCCACGGAACGCGGCGCCCAATGCGATGCCCATGATGGACGCCTCGGCCAGCGGCGTATCCAGCACGCGCTGAGGCCCAAAATCTTCGATAAGCCCCTGGGTGGCCAGGAACACGCCGCCGCGTTGACCCACGTCCTCGCCCATGACGAAAACCCGCTCGTCCCGCTCCATTTCTTCGCGCAGCGCCGAACGCACTGCTTCGATTACCGTCATCTCGGTCATTGCTGCCGCCCGTAAGATTGATCTCTGTGAAAAGGTCTGCTCGGCTGGTACAACCGCTTGCGGTCAGGTTAGGTCATCGCCGCCAGACTCTTCGGCGGGAAGTTCTTCGGATGGAAGGATGTCATCCGGGTTGATACCCATCTCCACCAAGCGAGAGCGCACTTTAGCGGTTACTTCGACGCGACCCTCGGCGCGGCCTTCGGCTCTACCTTGATCGCGACCCTCTGCGCGCAGCTTCTCCTGGGCAGGTTCAAGCAATTTGTCGTTGAGGAATTTGGCGAGTACCATGATGGCTCCTTTTGATTCGTTCGCGACGTCAATCAGGATGCGGTATACGCTGCCGGTGATGCCGAGGGCAATGAGGGCAATAGCAATTTTGGTGGGTAAGGGTGGGGTGTCGAACTGTGCGGCGGTTGCCGTTCCATACCATAATAGCAGAGCGTAAATGGCAATAACCAAAAGCAGGCGGATAAACCTGCCCAAGTAGCGCAGGATGCGGTTTTGGGCAACAGTGCTGGTTCCGCTCATTAGGGGAAGGGTTGCGCTTCACCCATTCTTGCCGTCCCGGCACCGTTAGACATACAGGTTGTCGTAGATAGTAGACGCGTCCGGAGGGGAGGCGGCGTCGGCAAAATCGGTGGCTTCGTTGACCAGTTGCAATGCCTCGGCCTTGAATTGGTCTACCTGCTCCGGCGACACGATACCGCGGCTCATCAGCTCGGCGGGGAAGGTGGTCACCGGATCGAACTGTCGCGCCGCATCCAGAGCATCCCGGTCGCGGTAGCGGCGGTCGTCATCGTCGGTGGTGTGGGGCATGAACCTTTCGCACTTCATTTCCACCAGCGTCGGCCCGGTGAGGCGAGCAAAGTCGATCCCCTGCCGGGTCGCCTCGTAACACGCCATCAGATCCATGCCGTCGATGACAAACCCGGGGAATCCGTAGGCTTCCGCCCGCGCCGCCACATCGACAACTACCATCTGGGTTGCCTGCGGCGTGGAGATGGCGTACTTGTTGTTCTCGCAGATGAACACGATGGGCAACCGGTGAATGGCGGCAAAGTTCATCGCTTCGTGGGTCTCACCCTGGCTGGTGGCGCCGTCGCCGAAGTAACAGATTGTCACCGTGTCGTCGCCCATCATCTTGCAGCCCAGGGCGTAGCCGACGCTCTGGGTCAGCCCGGCGGCGACCACGTTGGAAATCTGGATGATGTTCCGCGGGAGGTCGGCGCCCTGCAACGGGAACTGACGGGCGCCGGAATACGGGTCGCCGTCCTTGCCCATGAATGACAGCATAACCTGCCGGGGCGTGAGGCCGGCGGCCATCTTGATAGCCAAGTCGCGGTAGTAGGGGAACAGGAAACAGTCGCCATCCTTCTGCGCCGCCAGGAGCGAACCCAGTTGCGCCGCCTCGTGTCCCTGGGCGGACGCGGCGATGGGCACCTTGCCCTGCCGGTTCATCATCCAAATGCGCTCGTCCACGGTGCGCACCAGAATCAGCTGGCGGCAGATTTCCACCAGGTCGGCGGCAGTCAGGCCGGCGGGCAAACCCGGCGGGTTGCCATTGGCGACGGCCACCGCGTCAGCGTTCAAATCGGGTACATTAGCCTGGGTCATTGGGCCATACTCCTGGAACCCACAAGCATAGAGCGGAGATGCAACCCCGCCGGCTTAATGATAGACCAACGGCGGAAAGGTGGCAAACTGGAGAGGCCGAGGGATAAACCAGGGGACTTCATGATTCCCTGCGGGCGGAGCCGTCTATGATGGCGTGGTTTATACCGCACCAATCCGAACGAGGTCTTCGAAGAACCGGGCTACGTCCCGTAATTTCTGGGTGTCTTCGGGCAGCAATCCGTCCGGATCGAAATGCATGACGTCGTTTCGGATTTTCCGAACGTTGTCCAAGTGTTTGATGAATTCTGCTCTATCGATATTGAGATTCAGACTATTCCAATGTTCAGGCTGCTCTAGCAGCCGACAATAACCTCCAAGGGTGAGATCAGCCGCCCCAGTGATTTCTATGGCGCCCGAGGAGTCATTAGATTTGCTACTCATCTCTTCGACCGTGAATTTTCCGTGAATGAGATGGCGTAGATGGCCTTCGATTTCGCCGATCAGGAGAAACGGTCCGGCCATTTGCATGAATTGGTGAGAGAGATCGCTTGCTGTTACGATTCCGGTTATCTCATGGTTTTCCGCTCGCACCAGTACATAGCCGTGCTCGGCAATTGTACCGATAGCCTCGAAGAGAGGCGTTTGGATGGGGACCTCGACCGCAGATTCCATACAATCGCGCACTAATGAACATTCCCTGCCCAATGAAAATCTGGTACCGATGGATTTCCAACTGACTATTCCGCTCACTGTGCGGTCATTTTGCATAGCAGGAACCTGTGAGAAATCATGCAATTGCATGATCGTAGTGGCAACGTTCAAGGGATGTGCGGGCTGCACACTTAATGGTCGTTTATTGGCGGCTTCCAAGGCGCCGATCCTATGCGTCGGATCAGCTATTTTATTACCGGGGATTGCTTGAGAAGCAATCGACTCGAATTCCACCGAAATTACCGCGTCTCGGTAGGAGAATTCAAAATCAGGAACGGTTCTCAGCTCCAATTCCTCTAATCGATTTCTGATATGACTAACGATCCCAACGGTGCGCCGACGGTAACCAAATTTTTCCAGGAATTCGCTTACAGTGAGCCTCTCCCGCCTCGGGGCCGCACCGTGCTCCACATCCTCCCGCATTTGTAGGGTCAAGTTGAATAACCAGTCCTCATTGCCTTGCATTTGTTATCCTAATTTGCCCGATACGCACCTGGCTGGCCGGGCGTCAAACCTGCCGGCCTGTCGGTGCTCTGTCTATCTATCCAAGTAGGTATTCCTGAACCGGTACAGCGTGAACTCCGGCTCTACCGGCGCTACCGGCATATAGTGGTCGGCTTCTTCTATCTTCGCCACGATGAACCACGGCCCCGGCTCCGCCATCGCCTGCGTGAGAACACTTTCCAGCGTCTCCAGGTCGTCCACGGTGGCCGTTTTGGTGATGCCGCAGGAATTGGCGACTTCTTCCAGGTTGGTGTTGGTGGCGGTGTGGCTGGGCTGGCCGCCGGTTTGTCCCCACGCTTCGTTGTCCCAGACCACTACCACCAGGTTCGACGGCCGCTCCCGCCCAATCGTGGCTATTGTGCCCAGGTTCATCAGCAGCGAGCCGTCGCCGTCCAGCGAGATTACCTTGTCGTCGGTGGACAGCGCCATACCCAGGGCGATGGACGAACACAGTCCCATGCTGCCATAGGTGTAGAAGTTACGGTCCCGCTGGCCGGCGTGGTACAGCTCGTCGCTGGTCGGCCCCAGGTTGCCAACCACCGGACTGTCTCCGGCGTGGCGCAAAACGAGTTTGGTGGCGTCGAACCTAAGCAATTTTGCCTCCGTGCAGCATGGGGGTCATACAAACGGCGACCGGGTTCCGGTGGGCGTGGCACAGCTTCATAATGCCGTCCAGCAGCGTGTCAAACCGGTCCTCAGTCTCGATGGTGTAGTGGGCGATGCCGAACAGGTCCAGGATGGACGTGGTGTTGCGGCCCATGGCAACCTGGGCGATGTTGAACTCGCCAACCTGTCCGCGCAGGTTCATGAAGATTGGTATGGGAGTGCGGGACGGCAGGCACAGGCTGGCCACGGCGTTCACGCTGTTGCCGAACCCGCTGGACTGCATGAACACCGCAGCGTTGCGTCCGGTAGCGTAACTGCCCACCGCCACACCGATGGCCTCCTCCTCCCGAGTGCAGGACACCAGGTGGAAGTAGGGATCCTCTTCGATGATACTGGTAACCTGGTGGATGGATATGTCGGGCACGTAGGCAATCAGTGACGTGTCCCATTTCTTCAATGTTGCAACGATAGTTTCGGCCCAGGCCATGGCGATTGGCTCCTTTGTCGGCAGACGTGCCGGCGTGATTTCTGCGTCGGCGACACAGTATAGCGCAAGGCAGACGAACGAGGTAAGCGGCCAGGTATGCCTGGCAGGGCTATCGCATATGAAACTACAGCCACGTCACTCCGGCGAAAGCCGGAGTCCAGAGCTTGTAATCTACTGGATTTCCGCAGCAAACCTACCGGCATCGGTCACCGTCATTCCCGCGAAAGCGGGAATGACGGTGGTTAATTGGTCAATATGCGATAGCCCTGCACGTCGACGTGTAACTGTTCACGTTTGAGGGGACGGGTCGGCTTGCAAAGCAAATTCCGTGCTTGGCCACCCGTCCACAACCAGTCGGAAAAGCCGAAGATCCCCTCAAGTCTGAACAGTTACGTCGACGTTACGATTATTGACATTGGGTGCGATACGTTGTAACGTCGTAGGTGCAACGGTCAAGGGCATCAACGCCTTATCGCATAAATGTGAATAGAGGGAATCGGGGAAAGCGGGCACGGCAACGTGCCTCCTTAGCGTTACCCGAAACCAGGTGCCCGGCGACCGTTGCAAGTAGCCAAACCTGAGTACGTTAAGGAGGTTCCATGTACCAGCAACGGGGTACTAAATCGGGCACCATCAAACGGGCTTTACTGGCATTACCGGCGGCAGGACTACTAGCCGCCGGTTTGCTGTTAAGCCCCGGCACATCCCAAGCAAATTCCGACTCATGCCATCAATGGCACGTTGCCAAGAACAATAGCCGACTCATAGCTACTGGTGATATTTACCGCGTCTGTGACGACCATTTGGAAGTCCTGATAGTGGAGGACGAACACCGGACTGTAGTGACGTACACGTTCAACTAGCTTGCCCCATCTGGAAGGTCGCGACGATTTTGGCTACGGTCGTCGCGACCTTCATTGGGTTCTCAAAACGCACGACTAGAAAAAAACGGCGTGTTGGCATATTACGCACCATCCATTTTGGCCGGTTCCGTTCATTTGATACCGTGCAATAATCATTATTCGTTTTCGCTAATAAGCATCTGTCCAGGATCCTAATTTCTACAGTGGAAACTTAATCAATCCTCTAGATCTAGTTTAAGCCATGATCTAAGATTAACTATGTCCTACTGTAGCTTTCATTGTCCACTAGAGAGATGGACATACCTCAATATAACTGATACGTTTCATTTGTGGCTACTTGCAACGGACCATACCCGTGCATGGGTTTCGTAAGTGAGGCATCCGGTCCACCTACTGAAATCCGTGCGCGGGCAACTGGCAGCAGTACATCCATAACCAATGCGCCCTGGCGCAAACCACACGATGGCGGTTGCTGAGGCAAACCGCCGAAGGAGAATTTTTATGAATCATTCCAATGAAGCCCTGGTTGACAGGTTGTACCTGCATCACGCCAAGTCAGGCACTACGCGACACGTTGATGCGACTGGCTATGCTATCTGTGCGCGCCGTAATGGTCGCACGTGTGTTCACGCATTACGCGTAGTAAAAGGTTCCAGAGCCGCCAAAAAAGCGCAAAAGGGATTCCTAAATCATAAAGAGTATGTCCGCATTCGCGAGGATTTGATCGAAAACGGTACGCTAATTGACCAAGGGAATTTTTACGAGTTCACAAGAGGTAACTGTTCAGACTTGCGGGGATCTGCGGCCTTTCCGACTGGTTGTGGACGGGTGGCCAAGCACGGAATTTGCTTTGCAAGCCGACCCCGTCCCCTCAAACGTGAACAGTTACCACAAGAGATTATACCTTCAGATCAGCATCAGCAGCGTCATGCGTCATGCGTCATGCGGGCTGATTCGAGCAATGGCCCTCTCCAATGGAAGCGTACTTCTGATGGTAAAGCTCTGCGTGAAATCTTGCGTGAAATCGATGGGCAAGAGTACGCAGCGGCGGCATAGCCGCAGCCGTTGGGCGGCCGTGACCGGTGAACCTATCGGGTTTTCAGCGTTGGCCGGCCGCCCATGGGTTTGCATCAGAACCGGTACGCCTAGTCCAGCCAGACCGCCACATCGCCGGCGGCGGAGCGAACGGATGCCGAGGGGCGCGCCGGTTGTCCGATGAACAATGCGCCCACCATCGTCCAGTCAGGTTCGGCGCCCAGCGCCTCGGCCAGGTTGGGGTGTTTGGTGGTGTTGCCGGTGCTCCAGTCTCCGGCCAGGCCCTCGGCGACGGCGGCCAGCAGCAGGTTTTGTACGGCGCAACAGGCGGCGGCGTAGTTCTCCTGCGTCATTTCTGCAGAATCGGCCGGCACGCTGTAAGCGTAGATGAGGGCGGGCGCGTCCAGCACTCGCTGCCGGCTGCCGTGGGCCGCGTCCTGGTTTCCGTTGCGGGCCATCTGATTGTCATAGGCGAGCTGGGCCACCTCGGCCCGCTTGGCTCCGCCTTTCTCCAGCACGAAGAATCGCCAGGGGTTGGTGAGACGATGGTTTGGCGCCCAGATTGCGGCGTCAATCATCCTCTGCAATGCGTCTCGGGCGGGAACGGCGTTGGAAAATTCGTTGTTCATGCGACGGTTGTGGATGGCCTCGTACACGGTTACGGATGTTGCCGGCGGTTCCACCTGGCCGCTGCGCAGCCGACTGCTTTGCGTCATGAGTAATCTCCGTTGATTTAGCGCGCCCTAATCATCACAATAAGCACGAACAATATAACCGGGTGAACGTCCGGGGGCAAGTTGCAAGTCTCCGGCCAATTCGCCTCCGCCGCATTCCACTCGGGATCTGTGCAAAACTATTCTGCCAAGCCGTTCGTCATTGCGAGGAGCATAGCGACGTGGCAATCTCGTACCAATACCAGCGCCGGCCACGGGAACGGGATTGCCACGCTTCGCTCGCAATGACAGTTTTGCACAACCCTTCACTCGGCATCTGTGATGACGGGTGGTTTGGTCTGTGCTACAATCGCCCTCAAATGAGAGGCGGTTTGACACCGTTGCAACGCATCCCCGAAAAGAGGTAGCATTATGGCCGAAGCTGATTTCCTTTGCTTCTACGACTTCCGTTGACCCTTCGTGTACAACGCTGCCATGTGGTGGGCGAAAGTTCGCGAGACTACTGATCACGAAATCAACGTTGACCTCAAGCCATTCTCGCTGGTTCAGGTTAACTACGACAACAACAAGTCCGATGGCGACAACTTCAAGTACTGGGAGCAGGACGACGCGGACAACGCGCTCCTGGAGCTGCGCGCCGGTGTCGCCGCCCAACGGCAGGGTGAGGAAATCTTCGAGAAGTTCTTCATCAACCTGTTGCGGGCCCGGCACGAAGACCGCATCGACCTGACCGACGCCGACGCCATCAACGCCGTTGCAGCGGCCTCCGGTGTCGATATGGGCCAGTTTGCCGAAGACCTGGCCGACCCCGAAGTGCTGAAGGAGATCGGCGAGAGCCACACCGAAGCTGTGGAAGTCCACGGCGCATTCGGCGTACCTCTCTACGTGTTCCCCAACGGCAACTCGGCCTTCGTAAAGATGTTCATTCCCTCGGAGGACGAGTCCGGCGCCATCTACGATAATCTGGTCGAGATGGTGTCCGACCACAAGCACGTGGGCGAGATCAAGCGACCGTCCCCGCCGTGGCCGTATGAGGGTGTCCGCTCATAACCCCTCGGCGCCCAACACCGGGCACCGGCCAGTTGAAGAGCTAGCGCAAGCCCTGGGTCTGAGCTTTCAGGACCGGGGCTTGTTGCTTCAGGCGTTGACCCATCTGTCCTACGTCCACGAGCATTCGGGCGACGCCCGGGAATCCTACGAACGGCTGGAATTTCTGGGGGACGTGGTGGTGCGCCTGGTCGTCAGCGACGAACTCTACCACCGGCTGCCCGACTGCGACGAGGGGGGCCTGACCCGGCGCTGGACCACGTTGCTGAGCCAGCGGGCGTTGGCGACCGTTGCCGAGCGGTTGAACTTGGCCGATTACGTCCGTTTGGGTCGCGGTTCAGAATCCACCGGCGGCCGTAGCAGCCCGTCGGTGTTGGGCGATGTGATGGAATCGGTCATTGCCGCGGTGTACCTGGATGGCGGGTACGACGAAGCGCGCCGGTTCGTGCTGCAAGCGCTGGCCGACGAAATCGCAGACACGTGCCGTCCCGACTGGCGACCTCACAACCCCAAAGCCGAGTTGCAGGAATTGTTGCAGGCCGACGGCCGGTCAACGCCAACGTATCGCGTCGTGGAGACGGTGGGGCCGGCCCATCAACCTGTGTTCACGGTGGAAGTGGTGGGCGACGACGGCGTCCTCGCTGTTGGAGTGGGTCGCAGCAAGGCTGCCGCTGAAACCGAGGCTGCGGAGGCCGCACTGGCAACGCTCGCTGGGTAATGAGGTTTTCCGGACGCCTGGTTCCAGCGTTGGAAGGGAGGTCCAATCGATATGGTGCAGAAAGTGTTTGTCTGGGCAGTTTTCCCATTAGCGGTAGCCTTACTTTTCGGAGTAGTTTGGGCGGTCGGGAATTATGTGCCGGATGCCTGCAATGCTTGGTTCGATCCCCTTGGTGGCGCGCCCAGGGGTCTGAGCCAAATCTGGTGTTGGCCGATAACAATAATCTCTGGCATATTGCTTATGGTGGGTGGGATCGTGCTAATGGGTCTGTTGTACGTCCTGTTCCGCCTGATTTTGAGACCCCTCGGACTTTGGGACGACTCCAGGACCGGCGGCTACGGAGATTAGGCGAACCGGAGGGGGCCGCCGCCATGGCAGTGGGTCGGATCCGGCAATGACACGGCACCCCTCCGGCCCGTATAATCGGCAAAGACCCCATAGAGGCTCAATCCCATCTTTCCCTACCCTCAAAGGAGATAATCTATGGACCCGATAATCCACAACATCAAAGACTATCCCGCTGGATCCCCGGCCCGCCTCATCAGCGCCGACGACAACCCGCCCCTGGTAACCCTGGCCTACTCCGTAATCGAGCCGGGCGGCGCCAGCTCCCATCACATCCACGAGTGGGAACACGAGGTCTACATCATCGAGGGCAGCGGCACCCTGGTCGCCGACGGCAAGGACTACCCGGTCAAGGCCGGCGACGCCATGTTCATTCCGCCCATGGTTGACCACGTAACCCGCAATGACGGCGGCGACGGCGACATCCGCCGCATCGAAATCAATCCTATCTCCGCGGCCAGCGGCAACGCCCGGCCCGGCGGTAGCGAGCCCGGAGCCGGCACCGTTCCGGTCATTCGCAACCACGCCGATCTCAACGACGAAACCGGCCACACCTTGCTGGGTGGCAGAGACGGTTGCCCCAATTACCTGATGCTTTACAACGGAGCCATGCAGCCCGGCGCGGTGAGCCATCCGGACACCGGCGGGCATAACCACGAATGGGAGCACACCGTGTTCGTCCTGGAAGGCACCGGAACCATTGTCGTCTCCGGCCAGGATTACACCGTAACCGCCGGCGACGCCATACTCGTGCCCCCGGTTGAGCATCACCAGTGGAAGAACGAAACCGACGCCCCCATGCTCCGCGTAACCTTCAACGACATCAAATCCGAAGGGCATGGATAATCATCCCCTCGCCTCAATCCCCTCTCCTTGATCCCCTCTCCCTCGATGGGAGAGGGTTAGGGTGAAATCATCATCCGCATGAGTTGCCCCCTCTCCCCAGAGAGGTGGGACTCCCCCTCACCCCAGCCCTCTCCCACGAGGGGAGAGGGGGGCTTTCCCGCACTTTGGCCTGAGTAAACCATGCCCACTTCAACCCACATAACCGACGTCCACGCCCGCGAGGTGCTGGACTCCCGGGGCAACCCTACCGTCGAAGTTGACATCAGGCTGCAGGGCGGAGCGACGGGGCGGGCCATCGTCCCATCCGGCGCATCCACCGGGCGGCACGAGGCGGTAGAGTTGCGCGACGGCGACCCGGGGCGTTACGAAGGCAAGGGTGTGCTGCGGGCGGTGGCCGCCGTCAACGACATCATCGCTCCGGCCATTTGCGGCGCGGCCAACCCAATGGATGCCACCGACCAACCCGCCCTCGACGAACGCCTGCGCGCGTTGGATGGCACCACCAGCAAATCCAACCTGGGCGCCAACGCAATCCTGGGTGTCTCCCTCGCGGCGGCCCATGCGTCCGCAAATGCCGCTGGTATGCCACTGTACCGGTGGCTGGGCGGCAATGAAGCCAACTTGCTGCCCATGCCCATGGTCAACATCATCAGCGGCGGTCGCCACGCCGAGGGTGGCCTCGATATGCAGGATTTCCTGGTCATACCCATCGGCGCCGCGACGTTTCGCGAAGCCCTGCGGATGGCCGTGGCAGTCTATCGAGCGATTGGACGCATTCTCTCCCAGACCGGCCCCTACGGATACGGCGTCGCTGACGAGGGCGGGTACGGGCCTCCCCTGCCCTGCCACGAAGATGCGTTGGGCCTGCTCCATGACGCGACTCGCCTGGCCGGCTTTCGCTGCGCCCGCGACGGCGATATCGCCATTGGCCTGGACGTGGCGGCCACCGAGTTCATGGCTGCGGATGGGCGCTATGCGCTGCAAGCCGAGCGCCGTTCCTTCTCCGCCACCGAGCTGACCGACCTGCTGGTGCATTGGTCGGCCACTTACCCCATCATCTCGATTGAGGATGGCGTGGCCGAAGACGACTGGGCCGGCTGGGCGTATTTGACCGAACGGCTGGGGGCTACTACCCAGCTGATTGGCGATGACCTGTTCACCACCAACCCAGGCCGATTGGCGCAGGGAGCCGATGCGGGCATCGCCAACGCCGTGCTGGTGAAACCCAACCAGATCGGGACGCTGACCGAAACGCTGGACACGGTGCGCCTGGCCCGGGAGCGGGGCTACCTTCCCGTCATATCAGCGCGCTCCGGCGAAACCGAGGACACCACCATCGCAGACCTGGCGGTGGCGACGAGGGCCGGCCAAATCAAGATCGGTTCCATCACCCGCTCCGAGCGGCTGGCCAAGTACAACCAGCTGCTTCGCATCGAAGAAGAGCTGGGAGAGCGGGCCGAATTTGCTGGGCGGGACGTGTTCTCCCGGTTTTTGGCGAAATGACGCAGCCAATTGCAGCGGGGATGGAGATTCTGGCGGAGCAAGCCCGGCGTTTGGGGCTGCACCTCACGCCAGCACAGCTGGGGCAGTTTGCCGAATACACGCGGCTGCTGTCCGAGGGCAACCAACGGGCCAACCTCACCGCCGTAACCGATGCTGACGATGTGCAGGTGCGCCACTACCTGGACTCGCTGACGGCGGTGCTGGCGCTGCCGCAGTGGCCGGACGGCACGCGGGTGGTCGACATTGGAGCCGGTGCGGGTTTTCCGGGAGTCCCGCTGAAAATTGTCTTCCCCGGGTTGCAGGTAACACTGGCCGAATCGGTCGGCAAAAAAACGCGATTCATGCAGCAGTTGGTTGAGCATCTGGAACTGCCGGATGTGGAAGTATTAACGGTGCGCGGGGAAGAGTTGGGCCGCACCTATGGCTACCGGGCCGGTTTCGATGTGGCGCTGGCGCGGGGCGTGGCGCGTATGCCCGTGCTGGTGGAGTACGGGCTGCCACTGTGCAAGTTGGGCGGCCATCTGCTGGCGTGGAAGGGTAAAGACGGCCCGGCGGAGGCGCGGGCTGCCCACAATGCGCTGGCCGAGGTGGGCGGCGCGGTCGTGAAGGTGCAGTCGATTGACGCGGTGTCGCCGCCGCTGCCGGCCGATCGGTGGCTGGTGGCCGTTCAGAAAACCGGGCCAACCCCGGAGCGCTACCCCCGGCGGATCGGGGTGCCGGCCAAGGAACCGTTATAACGCTAAAGTGGCGGCGTCTACCCGCCCGGCCTCGCTCCAGCCTCGAGCGACGTAGTAGTCGGCAATCATCTGGTCCAGCTCAGTAGCGGTGAGCCCGACGCCGGCGGCAACACCGTCGGTCAGCGGCTCGGTGAGTATCCGGGGTGGCAGGGTATCGTCGCTGCGACGCCAGCCCCAGCGCTGGTTGTACGCCTTTTTCAGGTCGGCGATGTGACTGGCCGCGCGGCGGAGCTCGGCGGCGTCAAAATCGTCCCAGCCCGTTACCATGCGGTAAACGTCGGCCGATTCCTCCCAGAAATCGTCGAACGCCCGGCGCAGGAATTTGCACCAGATGAGCGAATCAAGAGCGGCGGCGAAATCCTCGCTGGCGGCGGCGATCTGCCCGCGGCGGTCATCCACCGCCAGGCGGTCGACGTCCGCTGAAAAGTCGGCATCGTAGGCGGACGTGCGATTGTGGCAGGCGCCGCGCGGGGTGGTAGCCAGGCCCAGGGCCAGCGTTTTCAGGCTGCGCGGTTCATAGCCGGGCAGCTCCAGCCCTTTCACCTGCATTGCCCAATCTGCGGAACCGCCGCCGACTTGTTGGGCTGCCCGGCGTGTGCCGTCGGCCAGCAGATTGCCCAAATAACCGCGGCGGTACCCGATGTCGTCCAGCAGCGCAATCACGCCTTCGCCGTCGCCGAACTGCAAGCCGGTTGGGGTCGTGGCGCCGTTGCCTATTACCGATGCCAGCTGAGGCAGCAGACCGCGTTCCGCCGTTTCAATCGCCCAGGCAATAACGCCGCCGGCCGAGATGGTATCCAGGCCCAACTCGTCGCACCGCCGCACGGCTCGGATCACGGCGTCCGGATCTCCGACGCCGACCAGCGGCCCCAGCGCAAAGAGGCTTTCGTACTCCAGGCGCGCGCTGATGGGCGGGCCCGTCGATGTTGCGCCGTCGTCTTTGGGTGCAACGGTGACTATTTTTTCGCAGCCGATGGTGCAATTGGCGCAATGAGCCGTCCGCGTCGCCCGGGTCTGATGCAGCGTTTCGCCGCTGACCGCCTCAGCTTGCTCGAAGGTGGACTGCTGAAAGTTGCGCGTCGGGAGTGTGCCCAGGCGGTTGAACACCGACACGTTGGCGATGGTGCCCAGCTCGCGATACTTGGCGGTGGCCGCCCCCAGGCTCCGGCGACTGAGGTCGCGAGCATACTTGCGCAAGCCGTCGGCATCGGCAATAGAAGGGTCGGAGTCCGGCCGACCTCGAATCGCAATAGCCTTGAGGTTCTTGCTGCCCATGACTGCACCGGGACCACAGCGCCCGGCTTGCCGTCCGCCGTCGTTGGCGATGCTGGCGAACCGCACCAGCCGCTCGCCGGCTGGCCCGATACTGGCGACGCGCACCGGTCGTCGGCTGCCATCATCCAGCAGCTGCTTGACGGCGGCCTCAGTGTCCATTGTGGAGAGGCCCATCAGGTCGGTGGCCGGCAGCAGCCGCGGGGTTCCGTCGGCGTCGATTTGAAGCAAGGTCGGGGTGGTTGCTCGGCCAACGACCACGAGGGCGTCGCCACAAGCACGCTTCAACTCCACGGCTAAATGACTTGAAGACAGGCCATCAGCAATGAACCCGGTTAGTGGCGAACGGGTCAGCACCGCAAACTTGCTGGAAGTGGTCAACCGCGTTCCCACCAGCGGGCTGGTGGCGAAAATCAGCGGGTTTTCGGGTTCCAGCGCAGAGTCCAGCAGCCGGCGCCGGTCGGCATCGGTTAGCGTTTCCCCATCGTGGTCGGCGGTCGGTGCGCCGTATCGATGCAGCAGCCAGGCGCCCAAGCCGATGCCGCCGATGGTGGCTCGCAGCACCGCATCCGGGATCGGGTCCCAACGATGCTCCCCGGTGGTGAGATCAACTACCAACGCCCGTCCACGATAGCCCTTTGCTCCGGTCCCGTTTGCCGCGTTCATGGTTGCTGCGTTCATAGTTGATGGCCCCACAATGGGGGGTCTCACCCGCCCGCCTGATTGGACAGCAGCAGCAACGCATCGCCCGGCTGCAAGTCAAGGGACACGACACCATCCTCGGATAGAAACTCCAACCCGTTGCGATTGATGACGTAACCTTGCTGGATGATTGGGCCGGATGAACCCCCGTCGTCGCCGGAAATTGCGTTGCCCAGCAGGGCCGGGCATTGTCTGGCCAGGGCGCCCGCCAGTTCAGACAAGGTAGTGTGGGCGGCGATTCGCAGCGGAACCACGCTGGCGCCGGCCTTCACGCGGGCGGTGCCAAACAGCTCCACCGTGATGTCGACCAAGGTGATGTCAGCCGGCCGACCCGCCTCTGTGCGCTGCGTGGTCATGATGCCAGTTCCAGCGCGCGCGCCAGGTCTTCGGGCCGGTTGATGTTGAAAAAGCTCAGCAAGTCCGGGTCGAATCGACGCACCTCTGCTTCAGGAACGAAGCGCACTGTCACGGCATCGAAAAAGCCGGATATTTTCAACTCCCCGGCCCGCAGGCGTGCCTCGATGGCCGGCAGGCACCGGCGCGAATACAGGGCATGGGTAGGCTCCGGTCGGCCGTCGATTTCCGGCACCACGGCGTCCACGCCAGCGCGCATTGTGGCCATTTGGGCCAAGAGTGGTCCCGACAAAAAGGGCATATCGCAGGCCACCACCAGCGACCAATCAGTTTGCGCCGCATTTAGCCCGGTGTAAATGCCGCCCAGCGAGCCGCAGTCAGGGAACACGTCCACAGCCGTGCGATGCTCTGGAGCCAGCGGCAGCGCCAGCCCTCGCGCAGTGTCGGCCACCACTACCACTACCTCTGATGCGGAAACTGCGTCCACGGCCCGCCGGATGGCGCGCCGAATCAACGGTTCGCCGCCGAATGGCTCCACCGCCTTGTCCCGCCCCAAACGCCGGCTCTGGCCTCCGGCGAGGATTACGGCGGTGATGTGGGTTGCTGTGTTCATGGAGCTGATGGAACGGCTTGTAGTAAGTTGGCAAATGCGTCAGTAATCAGGAGCCCTGCCAACGTCAAAAGTTCCACGAAAAACACTTGGTATGTTCTTTCAGCGAGTCGGCGGTTAGAGGTTCCTTGCCGTTTGGCATCTGCGGATGCAGTGAATATCGCCCGCCATCCGAGGACCAATACCCAGAGGTAGGCCACAATTGCAGTTGCAGCAAGGGCGTATGTCGGGAAAGACTTGACGATTTCAGAGAGGTTGAACCCGAAGAAAGCGGCTCCTATTGCCGCCGTTGCAATGGTGACGATACCCAACGATATCGTTCCCCAATGCCTGTCAGAATCCTGATCCTCCGGCACCTTTCCCCCTTAGCGCCAATCCTGTAGCCTGCTTTTGCCGGCGCTCTTTCGGTGAGCGGACCAAACCTGCAAAGTGGCGCACGCTCCTGGCGCAATCATCAGGATCACGGCTCCGCCAATTACCGCAGCGTACCCCGCAACAATTTCATTCAAGAGGATATGCCACAGAAGCATACTGCCCACAAATAGCCCGCCAAGCCAGGCCAGCACAACCCATTCCCAATCGGTTCGCCATACCGATGGCAAAGTCTGTTGGGACGTCGAATTGTCAGACGTGGCTGGAGGGCTGTTCGACGTCGCGTCAAATGGCCGGTCGCCCGGTGTTTCGCTCGCCATTCTCACCACCTCCCGCAGAGTGCTGCTCTTTGGGCCAGTTTATCATAGCGGCGCACTCCGACCCACTCGTGATACCCTACGTCCTGTCCGAATCCCCAAGCTCAGGAGGAACCCATGCCACGGGCCGCCTTTGTGTATGACGACGCCATGAGCCAGCACGTGCTGCGGGCCGACCACCCCATGCGGCCCATCCGTCTGCGCCATACCTACGAGTTGCTGGAGGCATACGGCGCGTTTGACGGCGCCAACTCGCTGCTGGTGACACCGTCGCCGGCGGATGAGTCCAGCGTGGGCGCGTTTCACACGCGGGATTACATGGCCGCAGTGCGCACGCTAAGTCTCGGACTGACCGGAGCGCAACCCCAGCGCTTCGGCTTCGCGCAGGGCGGCGACAACCCAACCTACCCGGGTATGTACGAGGCGGCGATGCTGAGCGCCGGGGCCACCTTGACCGCAGCGCGGATGGTCGCCGACGGCGAGGTGTCGGCGGCGTTCAACATCAGCGGCGGATTGCATCATGCGGCGGCGCGGCAGGCCAGCGGTTTTTGCGTATTCAACGATCCGGTGGTTGCCATCAAATACCTGCTGGGACGCGGTTTACGCGTGGCCTACGTCGACATCGACGCTCATCATGGCGACGGCGTACAGAATGCTTTTTACGATGAACCGCGCGTGCTGACAATCTCGGTTCACGAGTCAGGCCAGTACCTGTTCCCCGGCACCGGGTTTGCCGGCGAAACCGGCGCCGGCGAGGGCGTGGGATACACGGTGAATCTGCCGCTGTACCCATACACCGACGACGAGATTTATCTGGACACGTTCGAGTCCATTGTGCCGCCTTTGGTGCAGGCTTTCGACCCGGACGTGCTGCTCACCCAACTGGGCATTGACTCCTACCACACCGACCCGCTGACGCACTTGCAGATAACCAGCCGGGGGTTCATCGCCGCCGTGGCGCGGCTGGGCGGGTTGGGCTACCCGTGGCTGGCCACCGGCGGGGGCGGTTACGACCTCGGCGCCGTTGCCCGCTGCTGGACGCTGGCCTACGGTGTGATGTGCGGGGCCGAATGGCCGGATCGCATCCCGATGGCGGCCATTGAACGCCTGGGACGGAACACGTTGCGGGACGGCGAAGTTCCAGACATTCCGGCCAACGTGAGGGCCGATGCCAGGGCCCTGGCTGCCGAAAGTGTCGCTGCCGTGCGGGACGCCGTGTTCCCGGTGCATGGCCTGTCCCCTCTCACTTGATGGGACGGGGTTAGGGTAAGGTTGGAATCTCCCCTGAATCCGCTTCACTGCTGCGAACATTTCGCGGTACGCAACGCACCGCCGTGGTGATAAAGCCGCTGTGCGCCACCATCCGGTGCGCCGGCCGCACGCTGCGACGGGTTACGTTCCAACCTCGCAGCAGAGTTTCCGCGGTTTCAACCCGGGCAAAGCGGCCGTCAGCGTTGAGCGCCAGCACCAGCTCCTGCACCTGCAGGATGGTGGGCAGGAACGAGAGCAAAATCCCGCCGGTGATCAAAGCCTCGGCGGCGGCGGTTACCGCTTGCCAGGGTTCCGGCAAATCCAGTATCACCCGGTCGACAGCGGGTTCGGCGATGCCATCGAAAATGTCGCCGACGATAACCTCGTGGTTGGTGGTGTCGGGAATGACCGACCGCACGTTGGCCAGCGCTTTGGCTACCACTTCGGGGTTGATTTCGTAGGACTGTACCCGCCCCTGGGGACCCACCGCTCGCAACAAGGCGGTGGTCAACGCACCCGAACCGAAGCCGGCCTCGACGACGGTTGCGCCGGGGAAGATGTCGGCCATCGACACGATATTGCCCAGGTCTTTGGCGTAAATCACCTGCGGGCCGCGCGGCATCAACCGCACGTAATCCCCCAGGGTGGGGCGAATCGCCAGCAGCACGTGGCTGCGGTTGGTGGCATACCATCCGCCCACGGCCTCTCCGATGACATTGTCGTTGGGCAGCTGCCCCAGGTGGCTATGGAAACTGCCGCCGTCCGTCAGCTGGTGCTGGTAGGTGCGGCCTTTGCGGTCGATAAACAGCGCCAGATCGCCAGATGCGAATCGGCCACGGTCGGGGGTGTTGCCGGGGGTGTTGTCGGAGAGTTCGTCGGTCATAACAGAGGGCACCATGACCCGCCTCGGGCAACCGGCAGCGGCCACGCGAGCGGTGATTGGGTTGCGGTAATTGAGTTGCGGTAATTGAGTTAGTGTATTATACAGTGGTTATGGCCGAGCAGATTTTCAACCTGGATGATGCCAATGCGCTGGTGCCCTGGTTGGAAGAGCGATTCTCCGCGATGGCTCCGGTGCGGGCGCAGTTGGTGGAGCGGCAGGAGTATTTACTCGATTTGTTGCGCCGCCGCCGCAGCAATGGACACTCCAGCAGCGAGGAAGAAATTGCTGCCGTGGAAAATCAGGTGTCGCGCCTGACCACGCAGCTCCAGCAAGCCGTCGCCGAGATAACCAACGCTGGCATCTTGGTGCGGGACATTGGCCGTGGCCTCGTGGATTTTCCCAGCCGGCGCGACGGCGACACGGTGTATCTCTGCTGGCAGCGCGGAGAACCGGCCATCGAGTGGTGGCACCCCACCGACACCGGCATTAGCGGGCGACGGGCTTTGTAAACCAGCGCCCGCGCAGTGCAATGCAAGGTTAGCGCCCAAACGTTGCATTGGCGCCATTGGAATGCAAGGAACCTTGCATTAGATGCGCGGTAATAATAGAATTTAGGCATTTGCTATCATTGAAGGGCTTTGGATGTTAGACATTTGATATTGTGCAGCCCACAATGCCGGATTTTTACGAAATGCTTGCATTGTCCCCGAAGTCTGACCGTTGACTACAACCATCGCTATTGGTGATACTCGATGCTCGAAAGCGATTTTACGAGTAGCAGCCCCGGACGCCTAGTGCCTGCGGACACATTGGACGGCAGTTATTGGCCGGCGTTTGTACCGGATCCCCTTATGCCGGCCTTAGAGTGGAGGGACGAAACGGTCGCGTTACTGTCTCAGGCGGACCGGGCGTTGAGCCGCTTGGACGGACGGGCCGCCGATTTGCCTAATCCCCATCTGATGATTAGCCTCGCTACGGTACGCGAAGCGGTAGCATCAAGCGGCATCGAGGGAACCTCGTCCGATATTGCCGAGTTGTATCAATATCAGATTGGTGGAACGACCAGAGACCGCGACGATACCCAGGAAGTGCATAACTACGTAAGAGCCCTTCGACATGGCCTGGAACGGCTAAATGAGTTGCCGATGTGTCTGCGTTTGCTTCGTGAAGTTCACGAGATATTAATGTCAGGCGTTCGTGGGCGCAACCGTAAACCCGGCGAACTTCGCACTCTACAAGCCATAGTCCGAGGCAATCAACCTGGTATTCAGTATGCTAGATATGTGCCGCCTCCAGCCAGCGAAATGGTGCCGGCTTTATACCAGCTTGAAGAATTTCTGCAAACCGACCCCGGAATACCACTACTGGTACAGCTGGCCCTGATCCATTACCAGTTTGAAGCAATTCATCCATTTGAGGACGGCAATGGGAGAACGGGCCGATTGCTGATGGTACTGCTGCTGTGTGGCCGGGGGTATATGTCTCAGCCATGGCTGTATCTCAGCGATTACTTCCTGGAATACCGTCAGAATTACGTGGATTTACTGCTCAACGTCAGCCTTAGGGGAGAGTGGACACCCTGGGTTCAATTCTTTCTGACGGCAGTTGCAGCAGTTGCCGATGATGCTTTCCAACGCGTGGATAAATTACTGAGTCTGCGCTCCGATTATCGGGCCAGGGTACAGAATCACCGGACATCCGGCATAGCGTTGCGATTGATTGATGAAATATTTGCCGCTCCTTATATCACTGCCCGCTATGCTCAATCACTGCTTGACGTTACACATACGACAGCACAAGGGCATATCAACAGGTTGGTTGAGGCAGAAATAATGGCACCAACGTCCCGGATAGGGCGAACTCAGGTATACCTAGCCCAGTCTATCCTTGACGTTATTGCTGAGGAGCCGGATTTTCGCGATTTCTAATCTCCGCCACCGCGGCCCGCAGTTCGTCGACGTGAACCGCGTAGAACGTGCCCACCACCCGGCCTCCGGTTGCTGACTGTCGGGCCGCCGCGCGCACCATGCCGACGACTTCACCGTCTGAATTTAGCACCGGGCCGCCGCTGTCGCCGGGGTCAATGGCCGCGTCCATCTCCAGATTGCGACCGTAGCTATCCGGCCCGAAGCTGGTGATTTGCGACAGGATGCCGGCATTGGCCTTGGGAGAGCCCACGGTGCCTTCCCGTTTGATGCCGCTGCCGGAATAGCCCAGGGCGAGCAGGTCGTTGGCAATGTCGGTGATGGTGGCGTCGCCCAATGGGAGCGGGATGGCCCCGGGGTGCAACTGTGCCTGGTCTACGGCGTAACGCAGCAGGGCCACGTCGCGGCGCTGATCCGTTCCGACCACCTCGGCGACGAAGGTTGGATGCGTGGCCTGACGCACAATAACCTGTTCGACCCCGCCCACCACATGGGCGGCAGTCAAAATCAATCCCGGCTCCAGCAGCCAGCCGGTGCCGTGCTGCCCGTTGGTGGGGTCGATGAAGAAAACCGACGGCCAGACTTTCAGGTACAACGAGTTGAGCCCGGAATCGTTCGCGCCAGATTCCGCTCGAACCGTCTGGAGGCCCTGCTGGATTCTGGCGTCGATTTGCGCGTCAGTCGATGTGCAGGCGATGGCGGACAGAAACACCGCCACCGCCACCGTTATTGCAGCAGGCACTGTCCATTTGCCGCCGGCAAACAACCGACTAAATGAATCTGGCCTGCTCCCGCGGGGCGTCGGCATAGTCGATGTAAACGGTTATGACCTCGCTGAAGAAATCCACCGCTTCCACGCCCTGCTCACGCTGGCCGACGCCGGATGCTTTGAGGCCGCCGAAAGGCAGGTGAACCTCGCCGCCCAGCGTTGGCGCGTTGACGTGCACCATGCCGGCTTCCACCGTGTTGATGTAGCGGAAGGCGCGGGGAATGTCTCTGGTGTACACCGATGAGGAAAGGCCAAACTTGACGCTGTTGGAAATTTCGACGGCGTGCTCCAGGTCGCGGGCGCGAAATACGGTTAGCACGGGTCCAAATATCTCCTCGCGGGCAATGCGCATATCCGGCGACACGTCGGTGAAGATGGTGGGTTCCACATACCAGCCTTCATCGAACTCTCCGCCCGACAGCGTGCGCCCGCCGTAGGCCAGGGTTGCCCCCTCGGCGGCGCCAGCGGCGATGTACTCTGACACGGTGCGTTGTTGCGATTCGCTGGCCAGCGGGCTGACGTCGATGCCGTCCAGGATACCGTCACCGATGGTCAGTTTTGAGGTTCTGTCGATGAGGCGCTGCATAAACTCATCGTAAACGGCATCTTCCACGATGACGCGACTGGTGGCAGTACACCGTTGGCCGGTGGAGCCAAAGGCGCCCTGCACAATGCCGCCCAACGCCTTGTCCAGGTCAGCGTCGGCCAGCAGGATGACGGCATTCTTGCCGCCCATCTCGGCCTGCACCTTTTTGAGCAAAGCCGCGCCGCGGGTGTAAAGCTCGGTGCCGATTTCGGTGCTGCCGGTGAATGAGATGGCAGCAACGTCGGGCGATTCCACCAGCGCATTGCCAACGCTGCCACCCGGCCCGGTGATGAGATTCAGTACGCCCGGCGGCACTCCCGCTTCCTCGAATACCTCAACCAGTTTCACGGCGCTGAGCGGCGTGGCAGAAGCCGGCTTGAACACGATGGCGTTGCCGCAGATGAGCGCCGGCGCCATCTTCCAGGCCGGTATCGCAATGGGAAAATTCCAGGGCGTGATGATGCCCACGACTCCCAGCGGACGGCGCACGGTGTAGGCAACCGTGCTGGGCAGTTCCGACGGCGTGGTGTAACCGAACATCCGGCGACCTTCACCGGCCGCGTACTCCATGATATTCATGGCCCGCTTCACCTCACCGCGGGCGTCGGGCAATGGCTTGCCTTCCTCTTCCGTGATGGTGCGGGCAATTTCGTCGGCGCGCCGCTCCAAAATGTCCAGGGCGCGGAACAGCACCTGGGCGCGCAGAGGCGCCGGCGTGTCGGCCCAGGCGGCGGCGGCTTCCGAGGCAGCGGCCACGGCGCGGAGCGTATCTTCGGGGTTGGACAGCTGGAAATGACCCAGCAGACGATTCTTATGGGCCGGATTGTAAACCGGGTAGGTGCGGCCGGAATCTGACGGCGTCCATTTCCCGCCGATGAAGTTGTTGTGGGTGCGAACGTCGGAGGCAGTGGTCATCTCGTTTGATGCTCCTGAAGTATCGGCCGGTCGCAGGTTGCGACGAAGCCTGGATGGTGGCTTTCGGGTCAAGTTTACCGTTTATCCGGTTAGGTGGATAAGTTATCATCGCCGGTTACTGACGGCAAGTCGCCTGGCGAGGTTGCGCGTGCGTAGAGTACAATGCGGCCAGATTCGCGGGCTTGCCACCGGCGTCCGCTACACCACGTTTCGAGCGCAAAGAGGTGCCCGTCATGCCCGCCTACATCATCGCCACCATCGAAGTAACCGACCCGGAGCAGTTTGAGGTTTACCGCGGTCAGGTGCCCGCCACCATCGAAAAGCACGGTGGCCGTTATCTGGCCCGCGGTGGAGAGGTCGAGGTTGTTGAAGGCGACCAACCCACCCGCCGTACCGTCGTCCTGGAGTTCGATAGTCTCGAAAAAGCTCGCGGTTGGTACTACTCCGACGACTACGCTGGGCCCAAAAAGCTGCGTATCCAGTCCACCATATCTAACGTGATGATTGTAGAAGGCGTGTAGAGCCGGCCTCGCTAAAATCAGGAGGCAAAACTGCAATGCGTGAAGTTCAGGACACCGAAGCCAAAGCCGACCTGCACGAACTCCTCGCCGCCGTCGAACAGGGCGAGACCATCGTTATTACCCGGGACGACAAGCCTGTCGCCCATCTCATCCCCACCCCCAATCCTGTACCCGAACCGGACTGGTATTCCCCGGAGGCGCGGAAAAGGGCGGTAGAAATTATCAAAAAACGCCAGGCCATCAAGGATAAGCTCCGCGCCGCGGGGACGGGGAAAGTAACCACCGCTGAGATACTGGCCTGGCGCAATCGGGACTCCCAATGATGTGTGCCGTAATCCTTGACACTTCGGTAACTGGCGGCATGGGTTCTCGACGATGAGGACTCATCGTATGCCGATGCAGTGTACGCGCGTGTGCCGGGCGAGGGCGCGCTAGTACCGGATTTCTGGCATATCGAGATACGCAACGTCTTGCTTTCCGCGGAACGACGGAACCGTATTGCGCCGGAAGAGGTCGAGCAACGTCTGGCTGAATTGGCGGCGCTGCCAATTCAAACTGATAGGAACCTCGAACTCAATACCGCTTACGATTTAGCCAAAATGCACGGCTTGTCTTTCTACGACGCTGTTTATCTGGAGCTGGCCCTTCGGCGTAACGTTACACTAGCCACTCTGGATACAGCGCTAATTCGGGTGGCCGCGGCCGAAGGCTTGTTCCTGGTCGCATAGCATAAGGGCGGATTTCAAACCCGCCCCGGCCCGTTGTACTTTACCGGGTTTGTTCCCTGGCGCGGGCAACCCACACTACGCTTCGAAATCTACGCCGACACCGACGATTTCCACCTGCATGGCCCGGGTGTCGGGCGCTCCGGCGTCAAAAGTGACACCGACCACCACGTTGATACCGCGGTCAACTTCAGGCTCGCCAGGAATCGCAAACTTGCTTTCCAGGTGGTCGCCCTTCAGCCCCAGTCCCTGATGCTCGGCAATAATTTTCTCGCCGTCGTACACCAGCACCTCGTGGACGTTGGCGTGGGAGCGGGCGCGGAACGCAACCGAAACGGATTCGGCTTTGGTGCGGTTCCCGTTTTGGACGGTGGGTGTGGGTATGGCGAAGTGCAGCCAGGTGTTCTGGCCCTCGTTGCCTTCAATGCGCACGAAAGGCCCGCAGTGGCGCACCGACGTAATGCGGTTCAGATATTCTCCGGTCATGGCGGAGCCGTGTACCCAGGACGTAAATTTTTGACCTGCCATCGTTAATGCCTCCGACCGAGTGAATGGTTGACGAGTTGTTGGTACAAAAGAGCTGGCGTCATTATTTGGCGCCATTATAACGGAGCGGACGGGTCAGCGCGCGCCGGTTTGGTGGCGTTCAAATTCCAGCAGACGGGCCTTGATGCCCAGCCCGCCGGCGCCATAGCCGTGCAGGTCGCCGTCGCTGCCAATGACCCGGTGGCAGGGGATGATGAGCGGCAGCCGGTTTTTGGCCATGGCCTGCCCGGCCGCGCGGGACGCCCGAGCGTTGCCGGCGGCGTCGGCCAACCATTGGTAGGAACGGGTTTCGCCAGCGGGAATGGAGCGGCACGCTGCCCACGCCGCGCCGTAAAAAGGCGGAGCGTCGGCCAGGTCCAGATGAATACGGGCCAGCGCATCGACGTCCCCGGCGAAATAATCGTTGAAGGCAGCCAGGGCGTCGGCAAATGCGCCGGCGTTCTCCTCGGCCAGTTCCAGCCCATCGCCCAGCCCGTCCAGCGCCTCTTGCGGTTCGGGTTGCAGGCTCACCCTGCGCAAGCCTCGGCTCGAACCCAGCAGGGCAAGCCAGCCCACGGGACATTCTGCCATGTGATAGTAGAAGGTGGTGGATTTCAGATTGTTAACGGGCATATTTAGCTCACCGTGAATGTCTGATTGCGGCCGGTCGCTGTTGCAGCGGCCAGGAGCATTTCCGTCGCAGCTATTATTCGTGGAAACTATGGTAAGGCCGGCGTATCGTGCGCCGTCAATAGGCTGATGACGTTATGCGTACCCACCTTGTCATTGCGAGCGTAGCGTGGCAATCTCGTCGCCGTAGCAATGATGGTTCGCCGACGTGTGTTCAACCTCATCGAGATTGCCACGTCGCTGCGCTCCTCGCAATGACAGTTTAACGTGGGTACGCACGAGGCTGATGACAGTTTAATGTGGGTACGCACGAGGCTGATGACAGTTTAATGTGGGTACGCACGAGGCTGATGACACTGGGAAAGTCAGTCGGACGCTGGCGCCGGCATCAGGTTTCGCGCCTGCGGAGGGCGTGTAATATCAAAGGTGTGCGCACGCTGGCCCAGGCGCGGTGCAGTTGTTCAGATTGCGCCGGCTGGGGGTGGTCGGATGCGCCGTAGGTGAGGTAGGCGTAGGCGTCCACGATGGTGGCGACCGGCTGTTGCTGCTCCGGCAACGCCGCCGCGATGGAGGCTGCCCACTGGTGCGGGGTCTGGTGGGCCTGTTGCCCTAACGATGCGATCCAGCTGAGCCGTCGGAGCCGCTGGTAGGCAGTCGCAACATCGTGGGGAGTGGCCAGGCACCAACGCCAGGCAATCCAGGCTGCTGCGGCGATAATCAGGGCGACGGCGGAGATTGCACCCGCCCACGGCAGCGCGCTGCGGGCGCCCCTCAACCAGCCGGCTGTAGCGCCGAAGGGAACCGGGGAATTATTGTCACCCAGGAATTCGTCGAACGCCTCGCAGTCCTCTTCAAATTCGCAGGGCAGTTCGCCGGCGGCATCTGAACCGAGGCTGTCCAGGTTGCGGGCGCTTTCCGCAGGTGGTGGCGCCGCCAGCGGAATCGACCGGCCCGGTGTCGGTTCGAAGGGAATCCAGCCGTAGCCGTTGAAGTACACTTCAGTCCAACCATGGCTGTGGTGGTCGGCGACGATGTACAGTTCGGAATCCGGAACCCGATTGCCTACGGTGTAGCCGGTTACCATGCGGGCGGGAATATCCAGGCTGCGCATCAGCACGGTCATTGCGGAGCCGAAGTATTCGCTATATCCCTCTTTGCTCTCGAACAGGAAATGATCGACGCCGTCGGCCCCGAAAGGTGGCGGATCTATCTCCAGATTGTAGGTGTAGCTGGTTTTCAGGTAGGTTTCCACCGCCTTGGCTTTATCGTAAGGGGTTTCGGCGCCGGCGGTGATGGTCGCCGCCAGGTCCGCGACGCGATCCGGCATATCGGATGGCAGGGCGGAGTACCGGATCCAGAGCCACGGGGCGTATTCAGCGCCGGCGGTGCGTAAATCTTCCGGTTTGGCGTTGGACACGGCGGAAGTAACCTGGTACGGAACGCCCGACTCAGCGTTGCCGCGCGATGTTCGCACCGCCAGCACGTCCGGTTGCGACGGCACCGTTTCGACGACCAGCGTCTCGACCACGGAGCCGTCGTCGCTGCGTTCTACTGACTCCAGCAGAAACGAAGTGGGCAACGCGGAGGCTATCGCGTGGTCGGAGGCATCGGCCTGGTTTTGCACCGCGCCGCGAATACCCTCAACCGCCTGAGCCAGCGCAGCCGGCAAGTCGGTGGTGGGACTGTCCACGCGCGGGTCAATCACATACTTCGGAGAGTCGAAGGTCTCGATGCGAATGTCGCGGTTCGAGCCGATGACCTGGCCGCCGGCGAACACGCTGCGGCTGTTGTAGTTGGGCACAACCTCAAAGGTTACGTTGAACCGCTTCTGTTCGGGGCTGGGGGCGCTGGATGCCGGCTGCCAGCCCGGTTCTTTCAGCACCGTACCATCCGACAGCCAGCCCTCGTGGGTGTAGGTGGCGTAGGAGCGAGCCTTCCAGTACAGCGGTACGGGGGAATTGACCTGTAGGACGGGAGTGTCGGTGGGATTGATGGTGCCCTGGAATGCCATGGCGTCGCCCCAGATGCGATATGGCAGCGGACGGCGGGCGGGCAACCCGGCGAACAGGCGGTTGAAATCCTCTTCCCAGGTAACCAGGGGAGCGCGCGTAACGGAATAAACGGCGTTGGCCGGCCCCCATTGCCCAGCAGAAGGCAACAGAAAGGCAATGAACAGCGCCACGATGGCAACCAGCGCGGTGTCGCTCATGGTCAGAATGCCCAGATGCCCGTCGTAGATGTGGCCCTCCCGGTCCCACTGCTGACGCGCCCGCACCGATTGCACCCAACCGATCAGCAGCAGGCCGGTGAAGAGGTACATACCCAGGTACACGCTGGCGTTTTCCGGCAGGAAGGTCAGGTTGGACAGCAGGCCGACGGTGCCCAGCGCAAACACGCCCCAGAAGTTGCGATAGCGGAAGAACACCCAGCCGGCCAGGAACCCGGAAAGCCAGGACACAATGGTCAAACCGACTGCGAACGGCAGCGGGTCAACACTGATGCCCTCGTTGCGGGCCGCCAATAGCCACCGACCCAAACGGTCGAACAACTCGGCAGTAGTCTCGACCTGTAACGGTTCCGGCGAGGACACGGTAAGCTGCCAGATGACAACGCCGGCGCCGATCAGCAGGCCGGCCGGCACCAGCAGGGCGCCCAAAAGTCGAATGCGGGCCAGCACCAATGCCGTGAGCAATGACAGCAGCATCACCAGCACGAGCGACGGCGTGGGAGCCCAGTCGGCTACCTCTACCGACCAGACCACGATGATCAGGTTCAGCGCCAGCAGCACGGAGCTGACCCACCCGTCCGGCGGGCGCAGCAGAATCTGCAATGCCCACAGCCGGCTCGACACCCCCCCGACACGCCAAAGCGGCTGGTCGTCAGGTGGCGGCTGAGACGGCCTCGCGCCGCCGGCAGTGTTGATTGCGGTTGTCATGATGCTGGATGAAGCATAGCCTGCATTAGCCCAATATCGGTTTACTATCCCGTTTCGCGCTGGGGCGCTGGCGACGCGGCGGCGGCGAAAGCGCGGTCGGTTTCGGTCATAGGGCGGGCGCTGCTTCGGTTGACCCCAGCCGCCAGCGGAGCCGACAGGGCCTGGTTGATATCGGCATGGCGTTCCATGATGTACAGGGGGATGTCGTGCTGCGCCAGGTAGTCGGCGGCCACGCGCGGCGTTGTGCCCGGAGCGGCGCCGCCGGAGGCTGGCGCAAACGATGCGCGGTCTACGTAGCAGACTGCCACGTTGATGCCCTGCCGCCGAATGCTCACCAATGCCGGCGCCCATTCCGGCTGCTGCGAAGCGGTGATGACCATTAGCGTGTTGAATCCAGACAGGTGGTGACGCAGGTCGTACACGAACCGTTCCAGCGATATTGTTCCATCGGCGTGCATTCCAGCCAGCGTTTCCATCAGCGAGCCGAGCTGCGCCGGCCGACGGTCGGGCGGCAGCATCCACAATTCGGATGCGTTGGCGGCCAGTCCCACGGGCACGGCCGCTTGGTCCCAATGCTGGATCAGCGACGCCGCCACCGTAACCGCCAGTTCCTCGGTGTTGTCGGGCGGCTCGCCCACATGGGAGCGTCGTTCCATATCCAGCAGCACCCACGCCTGCGCTGACACGCCGATGTCGAACTCCTTCACCATCAATTTGCCCATGCGCGCGGTGTAGGGCCAGTGGATTCGGCGCAGGCTGTCCCCATGAGCGTAATCGCGCACCGCCGACGACTCCGGCGTGATGGCCGGCGTGCGACGGGAAAAAGCGCTGTCGCTGGGCAGGTTGGCAAACCTTTGATCCAGGTCGGGCAACGGCACCGTCGTCGGCAGTACGGTGTAGGGCTGGTCGTTCAGAAACGTGCGCTCCAGACGGAACAAACCGAATGGATCGCGAGCGGTTACCCTGATACGGCCGGTGCGGTAAATCCCGCGCCGGGCCAGGTAGGTCGCAATCCGAAACGCGCGGCGCTGGCCGCGCACCAGTGCGACCGTGCGCCCCCCGGGGTTGGGCAGGTTGGTATCTTCCACCACTTCCAGCCACGATTTGGGCAGTCTGGTCCGATTCACCAGCTGGATTTGTCCTTCCAGATAGTCGCCGACCCGCCCGCGGGTATCCAGCCGGTTTAGCCTCACATCCAGGCCGCGCAGGTTGAGCCACGCCCAGCTGTAGCCAATGCCAATCAGCAGAATGAAAGTAAACAGCAGGCGGTAGAAGAAGCCGAACCCGGTGCCCAAGGCATAGAACAACGCGGCCAGTATGAGCAGGCCGAGCAGGATTTTGCGCCGATGTCGGCTCAGGAGTTGCCTAATATGGCTCGGCAAGGTCAGTTCCCCCAGAACTTCGGGTTGGTGAAACGCTCTGGAATAGCGCCGTCAAGCGCGGCGCGGAACTCGGCTTCAGACATTTGCAGTTGTTGGGTGACAATCCGCCCCATTCGGGTGGCGGAAATTTCGTTTCTGCCAAAAGATATTCTCGTCCGCAGCCTCAATCCGAAGTGTCGAAAACGCCAGTGGTCATTATGCCGGGTTTCAATGAACCCCAGGTGCAGCAGCAGGCTGCGCAACTCTCCGGATCTTACGCCGGCTATTCTGGGCATTACACGACAACCGTGGTAGCTCCCGGAGCCGGACGATAAGCTGCGCGCAAGTCGTCCTGTGTTACCCGCTGCAGGCGGGGCCGGAGACCGGAGTCGCTAAGCTCCGCTACTAACTCCCGCTGCTCCGCGTCGGCTGTTTCGGCATCCTGGAGAGCCGGCCAGTCCAGAGGCCAGGGGTCGAACACGTTGGCGGCCATTGACGAAAGGATGTCGGCCAGCGCTTCCGCTTCGGTATCGCCCTGCCCGGAAACGCCCAGCACTGACGTACACCAAGCCGCGTAACAGATTGACCCATCGGAAAGTGCATCTTGCCAAATTACAACGTCGTAAGTATCCATAGCCAACCTCCTGCTGTGGGTTGGTATTCAAGCGTAGCTGCTGCCGGCGGTCAAGTGAGGGGCAAGGGCGCCAGTCTACCGCGCTCCCGGAACGGGCACGGTGTTCAGGAGTTCGTCAACCAGATGCTCGGCGCGCACCCCGCGCATCCGTGCGGCCGGCGTCAACACGATGCGGTGCGACAGAACGGCCGGCGCCAGTTCCTTCACGTCGTCAGGCAGCACGTAGTCGCGACCCCGTATCAGTCCCAATGCCCGGCTGGCCCGGAACAGTCCCAGCGAGGCCCGCGGCGATGCGCCCAGCGCCGCGTCAACGTGGGCCCGCGTGGCCTCTGCGAGCGCCACCACGTATTCCCGCACCAGTCCGTCCACGTAAACATCCTGAGCCGCCCGTTGCAAATCCAGCACTTGCTCCGGCGTCGCCACCGGGCTCAAATCGGCAATGGGGTGGGAACGTTCCTGCTGGGCAATGATGGTTAGCTCTTCGTCGAACTTGGGATAGCCGACGCTGATTCGCATGAGGAACCGGTCCAGTTGCGCTTCCGGCAGCGGGAAGGTGCCTTCATATTCGATGGAGTTCTGGGTGGCGATGACCAGGAAGGGGAGTGCTAGGGGATGGGTCACGCCGTCGACCGTAATCTGACGTTCTTCCATGGCTTCGAGCAGGGCCGACTGGGTTTTGGGCGTGGCCCGGTTGATTTCGTCGGCCAGCACCAGCTGCGCGGCAATGGGTCCTGGGCGGTAGCTGAACTCGCCGGTGGACTGGTTGTAAACCGACACGCCGGTGACGTCGCTGGGCAGCAGGTCGGGGGTGAACTGGATGCGGGAAAAAGTGCCGCCGATGGACACGGCCAGCGAGCGGGCCAGCATCGTTTTGCCCACGCCGGGCACATCTTCCACCAGTAGGTGTCCCTCGGCAACCAGCGCAGCCAGGGATCGCTCGATGACGTCATCCTTGCCGACAATGACGCTGGCCACGTTAGCGGCGATACGCCGGGCGATTTCAGCGGCCGCGGTGATCGTCACCGGGACGCCGGCTGGGCCGGTGAATGCGGTATTTTGCACGGGGATATTCCTGCGCGACTAGGGTTCGTAACCGGCGTCAGTTTAGCATACCCTCATCCATCGTCGTATGCCGCCCCGTCCCTCACGCGTACCCACTTTAATCTGTCATTGCGAGGAGCATAGCGACGTGGCAACCTCGATGAGGTTGAACACACGTCGGCGAACCACCGTTGCTACGGCGACGAGATTGCCACGCTGCGCTCGCAATGACAAAGTGGGTACGCACGAGCACCCTGTCCTCGTCTAGGGCCATTCGATTATCGCCAATCCTTCTCATCGAGATTGCCGCGTCCCTCGACAAGCTCGGGATGAGCGGCGCTCCTCGCAATGATAAATCAGTTGCGAATTTCGATTGCTGGCCGCAGGGTTTATACTACTTGGCGAACTTGGGAATCCGATTAAATCGCGGATGCGTATACGGTTTTAAGGTACGCTAACGCCGGGACGAGTCTGGACAAATTTGCCGGCCTGATCAGGAGAAATTGATGATTGCCCCAAACAAACGGGCGTATACGATGTTTTTTCCGCTGCTGGCGTTGCTGGCGGTAGTTTCCGTGGCGTGCGGGCAACCCGCCGCTCCGACGAACACCGAGCCGGCGGCGACCGCAGCAGCGGAGATCGTGGCCGCCACGGACCCACCGGCGGCGACGATTGCAGCCGCCGATACTTCCGCTGAACCCACCGCAACCGTGATGGAAGCCACTGAGCGAATGGAGTCTGACCTCCCGGAGATTGCGGGCATCAGCGCCTGGCTGAACACCGATGAAGCGCTGTCCATCGCCGACCTAACCGCCGATGGCAAGGTGGTGCTGGTGGATTTCTGGACTTATACCTGCGTCAACTGCATCCGCACGTTGCCCTACCTGCGCGACTGGTGGAGTCAGTACGAGGACGACGGTCTGGTCATCCTGGGGATTCACGCGCCGGAGTTCGAGTTCGAGAAGGACCACCAAAACGTGGTTGAAGCGGTGGCGTCATACGAGATTGGTTGGCCGGTTGCCCAGGACAATGACATGGTTACCTGGTCGAATTTCAACAACCGATTCTGGCCGGCGAAGTATCTCTTCAACAGTAGGGGCGAGCAGATTTACAGTCATTTTGGCGAAGGCTCTTACGGCGAAACGGAACAGCGAATCCGCAATGCACTGGTGGAAGCTGGCGCCGACCTTTCCGATGACCCGCTGACGCTGCCGGCCGACCAGGTGCGCGACCAGACGTACCAGGATGCCCGAACCTTTGGCAGCGCTCCGATAACGCCGGAACTCTACGCTGGCTGGCATCGCAACGTGCAGATTGCCCGCGCCGGTCGCCCTCCTTACGTGGCGCAACAGGAGTACTTCGAGGCCATCTCGACCGCTGGTCCCGATGAGCCGGCCATCATTGACGTTACCGTGCCGCAGGACATCGCGCGGCACGCCCTCTACTTCGAGGGGCAATGGTCGGTGGAACCGGAGCGCATACGCCACGCGCGGGTGACGGAGAACCTGGAGGATTATCTGGCGTTGAACTACTCGGCGAAAAGTGTCAACGTGGTGCTCACGTCCGAATCCGGGGAACCCTACGAAGTTGTGATTACGCAGGACGGCGCGATGCTGACGCCGGAGAACGCCGGAGCCGACGTGCAGTTCCACGAAAATGGCTTTTCCTACATCTTGGTCGATGGGCCACGTTTGTACGCCATTTTGGACAACGACGAATATCGCCAGCAGGCTATTCTGACGATGCGTTCAAACTCCGCTGACTTTGGCATCTTTGCCTTTACGTTCGGCGTGTATGAGGAGGGCCCGTAATGTCGCGGTTGCTGGCGACAGCGTTGGTAGTTGGGGCGCTGGGATTCGTAATCAGCTGCGGCGGCGGTACGCCCGAATCGGTTGCCGAACCCGGCATCGGTGACATCGCGCCAACCGAAGCGGCAGACATTCAGGTGATTCCGGTTGACCCAACCGCTGGCGGGTTGCGCGCGCATTTGGCCACGAAAGTGCTGGACGTGGGCACTCAGCGGATTGCCTTCCTGCTTGTTACGGAAAAGGCGCTGGTCAAGGCGCCGCACGCCGAAATTTCGGTGGTGCACGCGGATGGAGCGGCCCCGCCAACTCAGGTTACGGCGAGTTTCAACGAATGGCCCTACGGCGTGCGTGGATCGTACACCGCCGCCATCGACTTCCCGACCGCCGGCAATTATCTGCTGACGGCATCAGTAGATGACGCCAATGTTGTGGGCGAAGTCGTGATACCGCTGGAAGTGCTGGCGGACTCTCCGGTGCCATCGTTGGGAGACGCCACGCCGCCCAGCGTAACCAAAACCCTGGCCGACGGGCTGGATCTGACCCAACTCACCACCGCGTACAAGCCCGACCCGGAACTGTACCAGTTGTCCATTGCCGATGCCGTTGCGGACCGCAAACCGGATGTGATTGTGTTTGCCTCGCCGGCGTTTTGCACCAGCCCCACTTGTGGTCCGCAGGTGGACACAGTATCGGAGCTGCGAATCGCCCACCCGGATGCGGCCAACTACATTCACGTGGAACTCTACGACAACCCGGCGGAGATTCAGGGGGACTTGAGCAAGGCCAGACTGGTGGGCGCCGCAGACGAGTGGGGGTTCACTAAAATCGACGACTGGACCAACGAGTCGTGGGTATTCGTGGTTGACTCGGACGGCCTCATTCGCCATCGGTTCGAGGGCTTTGCCACCCTGGCCGAGCTGGAGGCAGCGTTGGCCGACGTTGGGTAAACGTCCGACTGGGGTGGGTTCTACCGCACATACAATGACGCAAGCGCCCTCGGAATTAATTCCGAGGGCGCTTTCATTCAGTGAATAGCCGTTCAGACACCTGCAACGACGGTCATTCGGTCATTTACAGAATGTGGTATTGCAGGTGGTGGTCGCGCAGGACATCCTGGGCGAAGTCGTTTTCAACCTCGCGCCACACCGAATGGATGTGGTTGGCTTCGTTCTGGATGTTGTCGAACTCCACGATGAATTGCCCGCCGTGGATACGGTAGTAGTGGTCGCGGCTGCGATCCAGGCCACCGGCCCACACCAGGCGGTAATCATCCAGCCCGCCGGCGCGGATTTTCGCAATCCGATCCGCCGCAACGGGCGCCGGCGCGCCGCTGACATATTCGGAGATGAGGGTCAGGAGCATTTCCTTTTGAGTGCCGTTAAACTCGCGGCCGGCCAGCCCTTCATCGTTGTGGATGGCCTGCTTGCTGCTGTTGTAACCGAGAATGTCCCAGGGCGCCTGGTCGTGGATGATGGCCTTGCTGCGCTGGCCGGCGTCCAGCGATGCCATCAACTCGACGGCGATGTCCTCACGCTGGGCCAGGATGCGCAAACCTGACTTGGGGCCTTTCCGCACCTCGGCGGGGTTGGCTCCAAAGAAGAACGGGGTTACCGCGAGCACCTGCTCGTCCCAAACGCTGTAATGGACGGACAGATGATGACCCTCGGCGCGCCAGCCCCAGGGCTCGGAACCGGCGGGGTCGCCGAACACCGTCCAGTAGTACAGCTCGGGGTTGCGCGGCCAGGTTACCTGGCCCCATTCGGCTTCCAGCGGGCCCAGCACCAATTCATGCTCGATGATTAGCCGCGCCTGTCGGTTTGAGTCTTCGGTCAAGCCGGTGGCCAGGAGCGCCATCGCCAGGTCGCGCTGGTTCTGTTCCATATCGCGCAGCGGCAGGCCGTGGCGGTTCAGGGGCGGGTAGTACCAGAAGACGCGCTCGCCGTCCATGTAGTGAAAAGTGGCTTTGCCGCGTTGCTCGCTGTTGAGGGTGGCCAACCAAGCCTGCGCCGCCTCGGACATGGCGGACGCAACGGTTGCGTGGGAATGGGTATGCTGAGCCGTCATCGTAAATGACCTCCTGTGGCTGGGACAAGTTATGAACATCCGCAGTCTATGGCTGGCCCGATGAGTGTGTCAAGAAGAGTCGGCGCCCTGCGCGCGGCCAGGCAATGTGCGGCGCTGAACCTGTGCGGGCCGGTCGAATCGGGGCGCCGGTTAGGTCAGGAACCGTCAATTTCGGCGTCGATGCGCTGCACCTCCGCGGCGTCACCCGAGGAAAGGCTGTAGCACCTTTGCAGGTAGAGTTGGGCCATCCGCGCGCCCTGGCTGCTCGGATCGGATGCGGCGGCAATCAAGGCTGCGATACTGAACTCCGCCGGGAACTGCCGTCCCAGCGCGTTCATCTCGGCGGTGATGTCGGCGATGGCGGGCCCGTCGTTGCCTTCCTGTGCGAACCGCAAACGTCCCAGCAGACGGCCCATTTCGGCCAGCCGGTCGCCCTCGCTCATAAAACCCCAGAGCACCTCGTTGACGCCCATGCCATCGGATTCCGCGGCATCGCCGATAGCGCCGGACGATGCCGGCGATGTTCGGCTGTCCAGGGGGATGGCGTCGCGGTCGGCGGGCAGGGTTGGCGCGTCGCCGGCTGGTGTGGGGTTGGCCTCCGACCAGGCGTCTGAGTAATCCTGCACGGCGGTGGCTACCGATTCCATCATGCGGGCCAGATCGTAGGAGAACATACTGCCGCCGTAAACCAGGTCGTCGTTGCGGATGTTGGCGAGCCGGACCAGTTGGTCGTAACCCCCCTCCACCAGTTCGGACATCGGCGGCATTGCAAACGCGGAGAAGTTGGCCAGCGGGCCGGCGCCGGCGCCCCCCAGGTGCGTAGCCAGAAACGGCGGCACGTATTTGGTGAGGTCGGCGGTGATGGGCAACGTCACGATGTACGTACCGTAAACATTGTCCGGCTCGGTTTCGATCCGATAATAGAGCAGGGCATGGCCCCGGGGCCGGCGCGGGTCGCCTATTTCAAACTGGATGTCCATAATCAAGCATTTCCGGATGCGGTGGTTCAAGTATAGAGTAGCCCAGGCTGGCTGGCAAAGGCAATTTTGATTCTGCCGTGGGCAGACAACCGCCGCAAGCTCCGGTCGCACCCCGATTATTGAAATTGATGACGCCAGGCGGTTGCGTACTAATGTTCTAGAATGATACCGTAGCAACACACCGGTCTGGTGATCGCTGGATTGACCACGGAGGCTTTGGAATGTTGGCAACTGCACAGACTTGCGCCGTCATGGGACTGGACGGACAGATAATTCAGGCGGAAACCGATATTTCGCCCGGCCTGCCCGCCTTTCACATCGTTGGATTGCCCGACACCGCGGTGCAGGAATCCAAGGAACGGGTGCGGGCTGCGTTGCGGAACAGCGGCTGCGAGTTTCCCATGCGGCGCATCACCGTCAACTTGGCGCCGGCCGACCTGAAAAAAGCCGGTCCTGCTTACGATTTACCCATTGCAGTTGGCATATTGTTCAGCACCGGACAGGCTCAAACCACGCCGGAACCGGCCATTTTCCTGGGTGAACTGTCGCTGGACGGCGGGTTGCGTCACACCGCCGGTATCTTGCCGATGGTGTGGGTGGCCCGAGAGCAGGGGATTCGGTCGGCCTACGTGCCGGCGGTGGATGCTGCCGAGGCTGCGCTGGTGGACGGTGTCAAAGTGTATCCGGTGAATACGCTGGCGCAACTCGTGAACCACCTGCAGGGCAACGGCCCGATCGAGCCGTTTCCTCATACCGGTGTACACCTGAATGGCAACCGAAAACCACCCGACGATGCAGACCTGGCCCACATCCGGGGGCAAAACCATGCCAAGCGAGCCCTGGAAGTGGCCGCCGCCGGCTTCCACAATATCCTGTTTAGCGGGCCGCCGGGTTCGGGCAAGACGTTGCTGGCCCGTGCGTTGCCCGGCATCCTGCCCTACCTGACGGCAGAAGAGGCGCTTGATGTAACCAAGATCTACAGCGTAAGCGGTATTTTGCCGGCCGAAAGCCCGCTGATAGCACAGCGTCCGTTTCGCTCCCCCCACTACACTATTTCCAACGCCGGACTCGTTGGCGGTGGCCGAATGTTGCGACCCGGCGAAATCACGTTGAGTCATCGCGGCGTGCTGTTTCTCGACGAGCTACCCGAGTTCGGGCACGCCATCCTGGAGTCGCTCCGGCAACCCCTGGAGGACAAAACCGTAACTATCACCAGGGTCAGCGGGACGGTTACGTATCCGGCCAGTTTCATGCTGGTGGCGGCAATGAACCCCTGCCCTTGCGGATACGCCACGCACCCACGGAAGGAATGTGTGTGTACACCGTCAGCAGTCGCGCGGTACCAGAGGCGAATCAGCGGCCCCCTGCTCGAGCGGATCGACATCTTCGTGGAAGTGCCGCCGGTAGAATACGACAACCTGCTGGATCAAACTCCAGGTGAAACGTCCGAGGCGGTGCGAGAGCGGGTGCTACAGGCCCGTTCGCTGCAGGGAGACCGGTTTGCCCAGGCCGGTGCCGAGCAGATGCTGTCGAATGCCGAGATAACCGGGTCCAGGGTTTGGGATTTCTGCAAATTGCAAGATGATGCCACGGCCCTTTTGCAACGGGCCTCACAACAGCTGGATCTGTCGGCGCGAGCCCTGCATCGGGTGCTGAAGGTGGCGCGCACGGTGGCCGACCTTGCCGGCGCCGACCTGATTGGCCCAGCTCACCTGGCCGAAGCCCTGCAATACCGGTCCCGCGGCCTGTAGCGATATTGCCAGTCGCCCACTTGCCGGATAGCTGCAATCCCGGTTTTGGGTCGGGAGGCCAATTCAGCCAGGATTCTGAAAATTACAGGATGCGAACGGCAGCAGGGACTTTCCAAAGTCGTTGGCATTGGGGACATTATTTTACCGGGATGAACAGGATAAACGGGATGGACAGGATTCTTCTGATTAAGGTCGTCCAGGTCAGGGCTTGCGCCGGAATAACGGATTAACTTTGGAAAGGCCCTGCTACGGCAGCGCCGGGCCTTGCCAGTTTTTGCTTCGCCGACTATCATATCCGCATGGCAGATCGTGAAGTTCGCTACAAACTGGGCGCCGCCCAATCCGTCCTGGCTGAGACATTTGGCAAGCCGGGCCAACGCACTTTTCGGCTGGCTGCTGAGGCCGGCCGGGCGCAGTCCTTCATCTGGCTGGAGAAGGAGCAGTTGCTGCAGTTGGGCGTGTACCTCAAGCAGGCTGTTGAACAAGTTGAACAACTTGACCATGCCGCCGACCCCGCTGCCAGCAATCCCATTGACGGCCCCTGGACGGGCGATCCGCTGGAGCAGGATTTCAGGGCGCGCCAGATGCAACTGCAGTTCGACCGGGAAGCCAATTGTTTCCTGCTGCAAGCCTTTGAGGGCGACGAGGACGATCCCGACGCCGGTGCCCAAACCTCGGTGAGTTTCTGGATGACGTTGTCCCAATCCACGGCGCTGGCCGAAACGGCGCTCCAGATCTGCGCTGCCGGGCGGCCGCCGTGCTTCCTCTGCGGTATGCCCATTGACCCCGGCGGACACCGTTGCGTCCGCGCCAACGGCCACGCCGTTTTTGAAACCGGTTAAGCCCAACGCCGGTTTTACGTAAGCAGCTGGCGTTCGGCCTGTGCATCTGCGGGTTTTCCCTTGAATACCATCGAGCCGCCCGACCTCGAACTGCTTCGTCATGGCGAATTTGTCAGTTGCGACCTCACGCCGGTCGGATCGAACTACACGTTCGTAGCTGAGCTTTCGCATAACGGTCGTGCCGGACGCGCAATCTACAAACCGCTCAAGGGTGAAATCCCGCTGTGGGATTTCCCTACGGGAACACTCTACAAGCGAGAGTACGCTGCCTACCTGCTCAGTCGGGTGTTGGGTTGGGATTTCATTCCGTTGACCATCATCCGCGACGGCCCTTATGGAATTGGTTCCGCCCAGCAATTTGTGGAGCACGACCCGAGGGAAAACTACTACACCATCTCCCGCGACAGTCTGGATAAATCCGACGCTGATCAGTTGCGGATGATGTGCTGCTTTGACCTGGTGGCCAACAACACTGACCGCAAAGCCGACCATGTGCTGCGAGGTTTCGATGGCAAACTGTGGGGCATCGACCAGGGGCTTACCTTCCACTCCGACACCAAAATTCGCACCGTGATTTGGGATTTCGGGGACGAAGCCATCCCCGAATGGCTACTGGCACCCTTGCGTGGTCTGTGCGGCCAAATCCTGTCACCAACCGGTGACGTAGCGGAACTGATGTCGCTCCTCGACAACCGGGAGGCGCAGGCGTTGTTGCAGCGGTTGCAATGGGTGTTGGCGGAGGGCGTATTTCCCGGTATCCCCGGGTTGCGTCGCCGTCGGCGAAGGCTGGCCGAGGATTGAGCAGCGACTATGGGTTGCTCATCCGTTGGCGAGCAACCCGTAGTCGAAGTGTTCCAGGTTCTCGATTATCACGTCCGCCGCCGACAGGTCCAGATGGCGCGTCGAATCGGTCAGTGTGCATACCGTGTAGGCGCCGGAAGACGAGGCCGCGGCCAGGCCGATTGGCGAGTCCTCGACCGCCACGCACTGCGGCGCTTCCAGGCCAATTAATCCGGCGGCCTTGATATAGATGTCCGGCGCCGGCTTGCCGTTGACGACATCATCGCCGCCTAGTTTGACCTGAAACGCGTCGGTGAGTCCGGTCACGGCCAGTTTGAGGTTTACCCACTCGCGGAGCGACGACGAGGCCACGGCGATGGGCAGGTTCCGGCGTCGCGCTTCGGCCACCAGCGCGAGTACTCCGGGGCGCGGAGTCAGGTCGGCGCGCAGCACGTCTTTGACCACATCGTTGTAACCGGCCAGCAGCTCCTGCGGCGTTTGGGGGATGTTGCGCAGTTCTTTCACGCGCAGCCAGGTTTCCTCAACCGTTGTCCCCAGCAGGTAGCGATTGTTCTCTGCTTCGGTAATCGGAGCCGCGCCGCAACGCTCCACCATAATGTTGACCGCCTTGTGGAACAGCGGCTCGCTGTCAACTAAAACCCCGTCCATGTCAAACAATATGCCGCTGTATGTTGCCATGTTCATGTGCTCCTGTGTGCGAACGTAGTGGCCGAATCCGATTACCGTCTCGTCGGCGGCGTCGATTATACCGGGTCGGGACTGTGCGGGCGCGCAACTAACCCGGATTTGAACGATTGATCGCGTCCACCGAATCGCTCAACAGGAAACAGGAAGACGCCTTGAAAATTGCCCAGAGGGGCAGCCCCGGCTCGATATTCATGGCATCCAGCGAGGTGCCGGTGATGTGGCAGTGCAGCGTTACGCCGTCGCATTTCAGCGCCACCTCGTAGCCCGGCGGACGCAATTGCACGTCCGAGACCACACCCGGCCAGGTGTTGCGCGCCGAGGATTGGGGCAGTGGGCCGGCCGCCAGTATGATGTCGGATGCCCGGATTCCGACGGTAACCGCATCGCCAACGTCCAGCCCGTCGGCGAGTGATGTTTCCAGCGAATGGTCGCCAGCGCTGCATACCATCGTGCCATCCTGCGGGAACCGCGCGGACACCCGCATCGCCAGCAGGTTTTCCACGCCTACCAGCCGTGCCACGCGGCCTTGCCCCGGCTGTTCCAGCACCGACAACGGCGTGCCGGTGGCTATGGTCTGGCCGTGGTCTATCACCTGTACCGTGTCGCCCAGGGTCAGGGCTTCTTCGCGGCTGTGAGTAACCAGAATTACCGGCGTGTTCAGTCGCGACACCGTGGCGCGCAACTCGGCGGCTAACTCACGGCGCAGCTCCATGTCCAGCGATGCAAAGGGTTCGTCCAACAGCAGCAGGTCGGGAGACGGCGCCAGCGCGCGGGCCAGTGCGGTTCGCTGCTGCTGGCCTCCCGACAGCTGCCAAACCCGGCGTGATTCCAGGCCATCCAGCCGCAGTGAGTCGATCAGCTCGGCGACTCGTTGCTGTGTCGCCGGACTTCCGCGGTCGCGTAAACCGTAACCGATGTTATCCCTTACGGTCAGATGCGGAAACAGATGGTTTTGTTGGGTAACGTATCCGACGTGTCGATGATGTGGCGGCACCCAGACTGCCCGGCCCGGATTGCCGTTGCCGTCGCTGAATACGGTTCGCCCGTCAATGGTGATGCAACCGCTGTTGGGTTGAACCAGGCCCGCCATGGCCCGCAGCGCAGTGGTCTTGCCCGCCCCCGACGGCCCGAAAAGCACCAGAATCTCACCGGCCATCACCGCAATGGATACGTCCAGATTGAACCCGCCGATGGCGACCTCGAAACGCCCGGATGCGGCATAGCGGTTCACGTCGGGAATCATTGCGGCGACTCTCGGCGGCGCAGCATCAGGCTCAATAGGGAGAGGGCAAGCACCGACATGGCCAGCAGCAGCACCGACAGCGCCAGAGCCGTGCCCAGGCTGCTTTCCATCGCCGTCATTATCGCCAGCGGCATCGTCTGTGTGCGTCCGGTGAGGTTGCCGGCGAACATTATCGTGGCGCCAAACTCGGATATCGCCCGCGCCCACGCCAGCGCCAGCCCGGTGAGTAGGGACGGCCAGGCCAGCGGCACGGTCAATCGCCAGAAGGTGGCCCACGGGGATACCCCCAGCGTTTGGGACACCTCCTCGTAGGCCACGTCCACGCCGGAGAATCCAATCCGCGCCGCCCTGATGTAGAAGGGCGCGGCGACGAAAATCTGCGCCAGAATGACCGCGCCCGTGGTGAATGGCAGCGTGATGCCGACCATAGACAGGGATGGCCCCAGCAGGCCGTTCCGTCCGAACGCCATCAGCATTGCGACGCCGGCCACCACTGGCGGCAGCACGATGGGCAACTCCACGAATGTGTCGATGACACGCAGCAGCGGCGAATTGCGTCGGGCCAGCAGCAGCGCGAACGGTGTGCCCAGGCAAACCACCACGATCATGCTGACGATGCTGGTTGCCACCGACAACCGCAGGGCTTGCACCACCAGCGGGCCGGAGAGGCCGGCCAGGAATCCATCCTGCTGACCGGCGCGAATCAGCAACGCCAGGATGGGCAGGCCAATGAAAACCACGTAGAGGGCAGTGGCGACCACGCCGGCGGGAGCCAGCACACCCAACGTCGCACCGTGACGGCGGCGCCGCGACCTTAGCATGGCAATACGCGCTACCGCACCGCTGGCGTCGAGATTTGCCAATGCCCGCCCGAGGAAGCATGGGAGCCCCGGGGAGCACGGGCGCCCCGGGCAGCATCGGGGCCTCGGTAAGTATCGGTGCACGGGCACGCCACATTGGCCGGCGGGGCAAACCCGTACCGCCGCAGGATTTGCCGGCCGGCGTCTCCCAGCACAAACTCGATGAACGCCAGAGCGGATTCAGGATGCTCAGACCCGGCAAGGGCGGCGATGGGATACTGCGCGTCCGGATTCAGGTGCAGTGGTATCCGGATCAAGCGCAAAGAGTCGCGGTACTGGTCGGCGGCAGCGTCAGTTTCGTAGACAAATCCGGCGTCCACCTCGCCCAGGGCAACCTTTTGCGCAACCGACCGCACGCTGGTCTCGTGGGTAACCACGTTGGCAAATACGGACGCGCTGAAATCTGCTGGAAACTCGGCAGCATCGCCCATCAATTCTATGGATGTGCGGGCATATTTTCCAGCCGGCACTTCCTCGGCGGCCAGGGCTACGGTTACCCCGCGATTCGCCAGGTCGCTTAACGATTGAACCGCGCCTGAATCACCTGAATCAGCGGCTGTTACGACGGCCATGCGGTTGGCTGCAAAATAAACCGGCGTGTTGGCCAGCAGGTTGGAGTCTTGAACCGCTGCCATCTGCTGCCAGTCCGCCGGGGCAAATACGTCTGCCGTGGCCCCCTGCACCAGCTGGGTGCGGAGCGTCTGGCTGCCGGCGAAGTGCAACACTAAAGTCACGTCAGGATGGGTGTCCTCAAAGGCCGTCGCCACTTCTTGTAACGATTCGGCCAACGATGCGGCGGCAAACACCGTGAGCGTCTGTTCGTCGGCGTTGCCACGATTCCCGGCGGTTGCACAACCGATGGCAGGGAAGGCAAGGGATAAAGCGGCAACGAGCGTCAAAATTATTCGGAAAAGCATGGCAGTGGCGACAAGCGGATGATTATGCCGCCGTATTATAGCGGATGCCGAATCTCAAGCTGCCGCCCATCCTCACGCGTGCCCACTTTAATCTGTCATTGCGAGGAGCATAGCGACGTGGCAATCTCGATGAGGTTGAACACACGTCAGCGAACCGCCGTTGCTGGGGCGACGAGATTGCCACGCTGCGCTCGCAATGACAAAGTGGGTACGCACGAGCCGCGCACCGTAGGCACGAAGGTATAGCGGGTGGGCCACGGGACGGAAGGCGGTGTTGCCCTTTGCTTGACTTGCCGGCTTCCCTGCCGTTAAATGACCGCAGAAATCCGACGCTGCCGGCCGGCGGCGCGAATCGACACACCGACAATTGATGGGACAGGAGGCTGCACGATGGCACTGGTTCGTTGCGTTACCGAAATGGGAATGGGCGTGGATGTCCACGGGCTGGATTACACCCTGGCGGCCAAGCGCGCCGTTTTTGACGCCATTCACCACAGCAGCCTGGGGTTTGCCCGGCTGGTTGACGCCACCGCTGACGATATGACCGTAAACGTTACCATTGGCGCACCCCATCCTGAAAAGGTGAATGCCGATGAGGTTGCCGACTCGCTGCCCCACGGTCGGGCCAACGTGGACGTGGTGGTGGGCGGATTGCAGCTGCTCAACGATGACGGCAGCGATGGCACGCTAATTGCCAACGCCATCATCACGGTTAGCATCGAAGACGGCAAGTAGTCGCGCGCTCGACTTACTGGCAAACCGGATTTTCAGGGCACCAACGGGGCGTCGATGCGATTCGGACACTTCTTCTACCCCATGAAATTTGACGATTCGCGCGACGACCAGGCGATACACGAGTGCCTGGAAGAAGCCGAACTGGTTGAGGAGCTTGGGTTTGACGCCATCTGGCTCGCCGAGCACTACTTCACCGGGGAGTGTGTTTACGGCGACCCGCTGGTGTTCGCCAGCGCGCTGGCCGTCAAAACCCGGCGCGTAATGCTGGGCTTTGGCATCCTGGAATTGCCACTTCATAATCCGGTTCGGGTGGCGATGCAAACCGCGCTGCTGGATAACCTCAGCCGGGGCCGTCTGGTGGTGGGGACGGCCAAGGGCTCGAACTATAACGCCTTCGAATACATCGGATTCGGCAGCGACCCGGTGCTCGGTGTCGAGCAAATGGAAGAAGCCGAGGAGTTGCTGATTAAGGCCTGGACCACCGACAACGTGGATTTCCGAGGCAAACACTGGCAGGTTTCCTTCCCGTCGGTGCGGCCCCGCCCCTACCAGAAGCCGCATCCCCCGTTGGCGCGGGCGTGCATCAACCCGGAGTCCATCGTCGAGATGGCGCGCATCGGGCGGCCGATTCTGCTCCGAGGCCGTTCCATCAACAGCACCGCGGCGGACATTGCCCTCTACCGGGATACCATGCTGGCCGCCGGTTTTGATGAAGCAGCGGTCGAGCGCAACCTCGATCAAATTTGGGTGTGGCGGGAGATGCACCTCGCCGATACCGACGATCAGGCGATGGATGAATTCCTGCCCGCCCAGCACCGGGCCTATTCGATTATGCAGGATTATCGGGAGCGCTGGAATCCCCCGGAATACCCGATGTCCCGTCAAGCGCCACCGCTGCTAAAGGATGCTTACGGAGCGCAATCCGACGCGGACGCCGCCGAAAACCTGGTGGGCAGCCCCCGCCGAGTGGCGGATCAGATCGACCAGATGAGCCGTGCCGGCATCCGAAACCTGATGTTGACCAATCGCGGCCTGATGCCGCAGGAAAAGGCAAACCATTCCCTCCGGTTGCTGGCCGAGCAGGTGATGCCCCGGTTCCGCAACGCCTGAGGCCCAGGCACACCGAGTTCTGACCACCTCCGCAAATCGTGCATTTTCACGGTTGGACGCTTCCTGATCCGGCGCGAAATGCCTGGAGGACCTTCCTGGACACGGTATGACGGACCTTGCCCCCATCCTCCAGGTCATCGACGTCGTAAAGGATTTCGGCGGTGTGAGGGCGGTTAATCACTGCTCACTGGACGTTATGCCGGGCACGATAACCGGGATCATCGGCCCCAACGGTGCCGGCAAAACCACGTTGTTCAACCTGGTGTCCGGCGCCCTGACGCCCACATCGGGCCAGATCATTCTCAATGGCCGCCGCATCGACGGCATGGCAATGCACCAGACCTTTGCCCGGGGCCTCATGCGCACCTTCCAGATTCCGCGGGAGATGAAGCGCATGACGGTGCTGGAGAACCTGATGTTAGTGCCGGCTCCCCAAGTTGGCGAGCGGCTCTGGGCATCGTGGTTCACGCCGTGGCGCATCTCCCGTCAGGAACGGCGCATCGAATCGCGTGCGCTGGAGGTGCTGGAATTCGTAAATCTCTCGCATCTGGCCGATGAGTATGCGGGCAATCTGTCCGGCGGTCAGAAAAAACTGTTGGAGTTGGCGCGCACGCTCATGGCCGAACCGAAGATGGTCCTGCTGGATGAGCCGGCCGCCGGAGTCAACCGCACCCTGCTGCGAGATCTGTCGGCCAACATCCTCCAGGCCAGCATCGAACGTGGCATTACTTTCGTGATAATCGAGCACGATATGCAATTCGTAATGAGTATGTGCGACCCCATCATCGTGATGGCCAACGGAGCGGTGATTGCGGAAGGCACTCCGACGCAAGTGCGGCAGGACCCGCAGGTGTTGGAAGCCTATCTGGGAGGCTCTGTCCAGGGAGGAGCGGACCGTGGCGCTGCTTGAAGCGTCCGACCTGGTGGCGGGTTATGGAGAGACGGAGATCCTGCACGGCGTCTCCATAACCGTCTCCGAGGGCGAGGTAATCACCATCATTGGGCCCAACGGGTGCGGCAAGTCCACCCTGATGAAGGCGATTGTCGGCCTGCTTCGCATCCGAACTGGCCGCGTTACGTTTCGCGGCGCAGATATTTCAGCCCTACCCCCGGAGCAGATTGTTCGCACGGGCCTGTGCTATGTACCACAGACCAACAACGTGTTCCCCTCGCTGACTATCCGGGAGAACCTGGAGATGGGCGCCTTCATCCGGAAGGACGATTACCGCGGCCGCGCTGAGGAGATGTTTCGCCTGTTCCCGGACCTGGCGTTGCGCCCCGCCCAGAGAGCCGGCAGTCTGTCTGGCGGCCAACGTCAGATGCTGGCCATCGCCCGCGCCCTGATGCTCGACCCGGCCCTGGTGCTGTTAGACGAACCGTCGGCGGGTCTGTCGCCGGCCATGATGGGCATGGTCTTTGAACGCATCCGCGAAATCAACCAGTCCGGTGTGGCAGTGGTTCTCGTGGAGCAGAACGCCCGCGAGGCGTTGGGCATGTCTGACCGGGGGTACATTCTCGTGGCCGGAGAAAACCGCCTGGAAGACACGGGCCAGGATTTGCTGAACAACCCGGAAGTTGCCAGCCTGTACCTGGGTGGATAGACGCATCTTGCTCGCCAACATCCAGAGTATTGTGCAGCGCATTACCGTGGCGTGGACGCCGGGCTACACTGTCGTGGCCATCGTCGTGCTGGCCGCAGCAATCGGCTTCCTTCCCTTTGTAAAAATGGGACTGGTAGTCAATGGCGTGCTTCTGGGCGCCATCATTGCCCTGGGAGCCATCGGCCTGACGCTGATTTACGGCATCCTGAACTTCGCCAACATTGCCCATGGCGACTACATGACCCTGGGGGCCTACACTGCGTTATTCATCGTTGGCAGTGTTCTCCCGCGCATCGGCATCGAAGGCAGTGGACTGGGGCCGTTCACCTTTGGCTACCCCATGCTCATCGCCTTGCCGATTGGGGTAGCCGCCGTCGCCGCAATGGCCATTGCCTTGGATGTGGCAGTGTACCGCCGACTCAGGAATCGGGGCGTGAATGCCGTGGTGCTGGCGATGGCTTCGCTAGGTGCAGCCATCGCGCTGCGGGGGTTGGTGCAGATCATCTGGGGCGGCGATACCCAGCATTACCCTCGGGAGTCCAAACCGGTTTATCACCTGCCGATGGATGTGCGTGTGCCTCCCGATGCGATCTTCATCGCCGTGATAACGATAGTTCTGGTCGTTGGCGTGTATGTTGTGCTCAACCGCACCAAAATGGGGAAGGCGATGCGGGCCACCGCCGACAACCCCGACTTGGCCCTGGTCAGCGGTATCGACACCCGCCGGGTCATCTGGTGGACCTGGGCGATGGGCGCGGTGCTGGCCGCCACTGCTGGCGTGCTGCTGGCCGTGTTCCAGGCCCAGTTGCTGCCCATCATGGGATGGCGGTTTCTGATTCCGCTCTTTGCCGCCGTAATCCTGGGCGGCATCGGCAACCCCTGGGGGGCGCTGGTGGCGGCGTTTGTCATCGGCATTTCGTCAGAGGTGTCCACCCAGTGGATAAATCCAAGCTACAAGCCAGCGGTGGCCTTCGCGATAATGATCGGTGTGCTGCTGCTCAGGCCCCGCGGCATTTTCGGGGGAGGTCGGGATTGACAGTTACCACGGAGCCCTCACTCATGGGAGACCTTTGCTTAAGCTGTCATTGCGAGCGAAGCGTGGCAATCTCGAACCCGAAGTTACGGTCGTCGCTACTAGAACGGGATTGCCGCGTCCCTCGACGAGCTCGGGATGACCGTGCGCTCCTTGCAATGACAAAGTTTTGCAAAACTTTCCGCGGGCAACCTCACTCGGTCCGATGATGTCATGGAAATAATCGGTATGCTCAACTACGGCGTGGGTTTCGCCATCATGGCGGGGATTTACGCGATATTCTCACTGGGCCTGAACGTTCACTGGGGTTTCACCGGACTGTTCAATATCGGCATTGCCGGGTTTTTTGCACTGGGAGCGTACACGTCGGCGTTGATGACTACCCAGCCTCCGGATCCGACCCTGTTTGAAGATTTCAGGTTCGCCGGCAATTGGTCAGGGGTAGGATTTCTGGACCTGGGATTCGACCTTTGGTTCTTCCTCGGCATCGCAACAGCAGCGGCGGTGTGTGGGTTGATTGCCCTGGCAATTGGCTACATCACGCTGCGCCTGCGCGATGACTACCTGGCCATAGCGACTTTGGGTATCGCCGAAACCGTGCGCCTGTTCTTCCTGAACGAAAAGTGGGTTGCCAATGGCTCCAAAGGTCTGTATCGGATACCGGAATTTCTGGGGGATCTAGTGTCGCCGGAAAACTACGACTACCTGTATCTGGCGGTAGTGTTTGTTACGCTGGCGATTCTGTATCTGGCAGTGCAGCGGGCCGTTCGGTCGCCCTGGGGTAGGGTACTGCGCGCAATACGGGAGGACGAGGTTGCCGCGCAGGCCAGCGGCAAAGACGTGTTCGTGTTCAAGCTCCAGGCATTTGTACTGGGCGCAGTCATTATGGGTATCGGAGGAGCGCTGTTCGCCCACCACGTCCGGTTCCTTTCGCCTCTGACGTTTGATCCGCTATTGGCAACATTCGTGATATGGGCCATGCTCATGGTGGGCGGCTCGGGCAACAACCGGGGCGCAGTGCTGGGAGCCTTCGTGGTTTGGGGGATATGGACGGGGACGCAATTTTTGCCGGGGATATTTTCGAACCCCAACCTCCGTTTTTTTATGATTGGGGTGCTCATAATAGCCGTGATCCTGCTGCGTCCCGGCGGCATACTGGGCGAAGAGCGCCGAGTTGGTCGCAGCGCCGGGTCGTGAGGTGCCGCGATGAAACGCGACGCATGAATGGTAATCTGTCGATCAGAATTGATGACTCTTGGTGCACGGTAACGGCGACGGAAAAGAGGTGACTCGTCGAGTCGCCTCTTCACTTTATCGGGGTAGAGCGGTGAAGTTTACGGCGTCTCGAATCGGCCGGTCGATCTGATCTCACCGTCCTCAACCTTCCAGATTTCGATGGGACCGACCACGTCGCCGTTCTCATCGAAATCCACCGAGCCGGCGGCGCCCTGGTAGTTTATGTCCTCCCCGGCGGTAATTAGCGCCAGGGCGCGAGCGATGCCCGCCACACCGGGGCCGACCTCTTCGCCGGGCGCATTGGAAATGGAACGCACCGCGTCCCGGATGGCCGTGGAGTCGGTGGTGCTGCCAGCTTTTGCTGCGGCCAGGGCAATCAGCACCACCGCGTCGTAGGTCTCGGCGGTGAAGGGATGCTGCGGTTCGCCAGCGCCAAACGAGTCGGCGTAGGATTGATTGAACGTAGCCAGCGCATCCGTCAGGGGCGAACCCTGGGCAGTGCCGAATGTGCCGTCGAGCACGTCCCAACCGACTACTTCCATCATCTCCGGCGCTTTGGTGGCGTCGACAAACAGGAAGGTGTCAGAATAACCGCCCTCAATGGACTCCCTGAGGTAGATTTCGGCCTGACCGGGATAACTGATGGCAACCAGCACGTCGGGGTCGCCCTCGGTGGCCCTGGTCAGCTCTGACGCGAAAGTGGGCTGGCTGTCCTCGTGAGGGACTTTGCCGGTAATTCTGCCGCCCAATTCGGTGAACGTGGCCTCGAACTGGTTGGCAAGGCCCTCACCATAGGCGTTGTTGATGTACATGATGGCGGCAGTCCCATATCCTTGCTCGTTGGCCAGCCGACCCAGCACGATACCCTGGGCCGAGTCCGAAGGTGTGGTGCGGAACAGATAATCATCGTCTTCCAGCACCGTAATGGCGGGCGATGTGGACGCCCCGGTTACCTGTAGTATCTTTTTCGGGACAGTAACCGACTGGGCCACCGGAATGGTTACGCCGCTGGCCAGCGCCCCAACGATTGCCACCGCGTTTTCAACGTCAATCAGCGCACGGGCGGCATCAACGCCCTGCACCGGATTCACCGCGGTATCGCGGCTGATGATGACCACCGGCGCGCCCTGGATGCCGCCGGCCCGGTTGACGTGGTCGGCCGCCAGCGCAGCCGCGTTACGGTGCGTCGGCCCGAAGTACGACAACGAACCCGTAAACACGTTCAGATGTCCCAGGATCAACGGATCCAATGCCTGCATGGGCACTTCCACCGTGGTCTCCACGGTCTCGGTGACGATTTTCTCTACCTCTACTTCGACGGTCGTCGGTACTTCCTGGGTAACGATCTGGGTGACCGTCACTTCCCTGACTTCCGGCTCCGGGGGGGTACAAGCCAATGCAAGCACGGCCACTACAGCCACCAGGAGTGAAACAACCAATCCAGTCCTCAAATTCATAAGTGAATTCCCCTCCAAACTACCGGCCATCCCATTGGTCAAATGCAACGGCCTGTGATGTCATGCGGCGCATTATATTGCGGCGTATTATATTAATGTACCGTTAACCCGCGAATTCAGCAGCCGGCATCACCGCGTCGCGGCCAGCGCTACCCCGCTGAAGTAACGCTGAACAACCCGGTCTACAAAGTTCTGGCCCATCACCTTGTAACCCTCGGCGTTGGGATGCAGGTCGTCCGGCAGCAGGTGCGCCAGGTCGGGGCCGAACAGGTCCAGCCCGTCCACGTAGTGCAGGTTCCCGTCGCCCCGACCCTGCATGGCATCCACCGCCTCAGCGACCTCGACGCGCATCTGCGTGAGCGTGAACTCGGCGGCGTTGGGCGTGGTCTCCCGCGGCGGCGAGAAGATTGGTGAGATGACCACCAGCGGCGTGTCGGGATGCTTCTCCCGCACAATATGGACAAACCCGATGACGGCCGGCCGGAACGTGCGGATGTTCATGCTCGCCGCGTTGTGAACGTTGATGCCAACCTTCATCGAGATGTAATCGGCCGGCAAGTCCCGAATCATGCGGGCCACCATAGGCTCCAGGTGGCAACCGCCGCCGTATCCCAGGCAAGTCAGGTTCAGGTCGCTTTGCCGTGCCGCAATAGCCGGCCAGGTTTGGCTGGGGCTGGCCGCGGTGCGACAGTGGGTAATGGAACTGCCGTAGGTTACCCATTTGGGCCGCGCATCCTCATATCTTGCAATGGCGGCGCCATCTGATAGATCCAGGCTGCTCAGCCGAAATTCGCCGTGCTGCGGCAGCCACAGCTCGACCAGTTTCGTGCCTCCCGGCAGGTCGTCGAAACGGAAACCGTCCCGCCCGTCCAGGGGCGCTGAACCAAAGAACTCGCCATCGCAATATAGGTCTATCGGGCTACCCGGGTCGGGATCGCCGACCCAAGGCTGCACCGACCCGGCCACGAGTTCGGTGTCGCTGTGGAACGAAATTCGCACTCCGGCCGGCATCGCGGCCCGGTCGCGCAGCGCATCGGGAGGGAACAGCGCCAACTCCTCGTAGGGCAGACGCCAGGGCATTGTCCATTCAGCGGTGCGGTTGAATGAAATGGCCCCCTGCCAGTTCAGGTTGGGGTGGTCAGGTCGGATGGTCTGAGGCATATTGCCCTCCTGATGTGGTCGCTTGATGTCCTCGCCACCAGTGTAACGCCTGGGCCAACCTGCCGGCGCCGAGCCGATTGGGATGATATGCCGAGTTTGCACTACGCTAAACCGGATTGTATAACCTATTTATCCCATACCCTCGTAACGTAACTGTTCAGACTTGAGGGGATCTTCGGCTTTTCCGACTGGTTGTGGACGGGTGGCCAAGTACGGAATTTGCTTTGCAAGCCGACCCGTCCCCTCAAACGTGAACAGTTACCTCGTAACAACTCGCTGGAAATGTCCGCATTCTTCCAGTATGATTGCGTAAATGAGACCAACCCCTCGACCAACTGTAATCACGTCGGCGCATTGCCTGACGATCCTGGGGAAAGGAGAAAGGTTTTGAAGTACGACGCTATTGTCATCGGCGCCGGCTCAGCCGGTTCCATCGTTGCGACACGACTCAGCGAAGATCCCAACCGGTCGGTGCTCTTGCTGGAAGCGGGCCCTGATTACCCGGATTTTGAACGACTCCCTGATGAGGTGAAGTTCGGTTACGCCACTACCACCGACGTGATGACCAGTGATCACAACTGGCAGTTCACCGGGTGTGGCACCGCAAAGAATCCTGAAATCATGGTGCCCCGGGGCCGGGTAACCGGCGGTTCCAGCGCCATCAACGGCCAGATGTTCTTGCGCGGCGTTCCAGAGGATTACGACGGATGGGCCGCCATGGGCAACGACGAGTGGAGCTTCCAGAACCTGCTGGGCTGCTTCCGACGCCTGGAAACCGACACCGACTTCAACGATGACTTCCACGGTACGGACGGGCCTATCATCGCCCGCCGCTTCAAACGAGAGGAATGGCTGCCGGCCCAGCACGCGTTTTACAACGCCTGCAAAGCCTACGGATTCCAGGATAGCCCAGACCATAACAGCCCCGACGCTTCCGGCGTCGGGCCGACCCCCTATAACAATCCCAACGGCATCCGTTGGAGCACCGCCCTGGGCTACCTTGACCCGGCGCGTAATCGCCTGAACCTGACCATCCGCCCCAACTGCACCGTGCATCGGGTGCTGTTCGACGGCAGCCGGGCGATTGGCGCGGTGGTGGAAAGCGGTGGCGAGGTGTTCACTGTGGAGGGCGAACAGATTATCCTCAGCGGGGGAGCAATCGCATCGCCCCAGTTGCTCATGCTGTCCGGCGTCGGCCCCGCCGACCACCTGCGGAGTCTGGGCATCCCCGTAGTGCATGACTCGCCCGGCGTGGGTCAGAACCTGCGGGACCATCCCATCGTCCCAATAACCTGGCGCACCAAACCCGGTTTCGATCTCGACGGTCTGGCCCCGCGTAGCCAGCTCTGCCTGCGCTACACCGCGGAGGGTTCGCACCTGCGCAACGACATGATTATGATTTTCTCCTCCTTTGCCACCGCGCAGGTTATCCTCGGCGGCAACCGGATGGAGCCGCTGGGGATACGCGCCTCGGTTTCCATCTACCTGGCCGTTGGCGCCGGCGAGTTGCGGCTCCAGTCCACCGATCCCAACCAGCAGCCGTACTTGAACTACAACTACTTGCAGGAAGAATTCGACCGCAAGCGTCTCCGCGATGGCGTCAGAATCGCGGTCTCGCTGGGTGAGCACGGGGACTTCAGCGACATCGTGGCCGAGCGCACCGAGCCGCTGGACTCCGACCTGGCCTCAGACGATGCGCTGGATGACTGGCTGCTGGGCATTGTCTCCACCGCCCAGCACATTTCCTGCACCTGCAAGATGGGTCCATCATCCGACCCCATGTCCGTCGTCGACCAGTATGGCAAGGTTCACGGGCTGGAAAACATCCGTGTGGTTGACGCCTCCATCATGCCCGACTGCATACGGGCCAACACCAACGTAACCACCATGATGATTGGCGAGCGCGTCTCCGAGTTCATGTTGAGCGGAAAGTGATGCGCGCCGCCGAGTTATCGTCTGCTACCCACTGGGAGGGTGTAAATCATGCCTAACCGTGAAATCGAACAGATTGCCCATCTGATGCGTCGGGCCGGCTTCGGCGCCACCCGCGAACAGCTGGACGTCTACGCTGCCCAGGGCTACGAAACCACCGTCGAGCAGCTCCTCGACCAGACCCATGAGCGCCGGATGGGCGATGACCTCATCCGCCGCTTCCATCCGGAACTGTCCGGCATGATGGGCACCCTGGGCTCCGGCGAAAACTGGCTCTACCGCATGGCCACCACCACCACGCCGCTGCGCGAAAAGGTGGCCCTCTTCTGGCACGGCATCTTCGCCACCGGCTACCCCAAGGTAATCCACGGCAAGGCCCTGTCCGATCAGGTCCGTATGTTCCGCTACCGGGGCATGGGCAACTTCCGCGACCTGTTGGTGGAACTCTCCCAGGACCCGGCCATGATTATCTGGCTGGACAACCAGGATAACCACAAGGACGCCATCAACGAGAACTACGGTCGGGAACTGCTCGAGCTCTTCTCCATGGGCGTGGGCAACTACTCCGAGCAGGACGTTCAGCAGTGCGCCCGCGCCTTCACCGGCTGGACCCTGGGCAACCGGGAGTACATGGAATTACGCTCCATGCGTGACTCCGACTGGCCCTATGGCCGAATCTCATGGCACTTCGAGTTCCAGCCCGAAGACCACGACGACGGCGAGAAGGAATTCCTCGGCAAACGGGGCAACTTCAACGGCGATGACATCGTTGACATCATCTGCCAGAACGAAGCCACCGCTCGCTTCATCTCTCGCCATCTGTACAGCTTCTTCGTGGCCGACGAGCCGCCCGTCCCTGAGTGGCCCTACACCGAACCTGACGACCCGGTGGCGATTGATCTGCTGACCCAGGCTTACTTCGACAGCGGTTACAACATCACCGCCATGCTGCGGGTGCTGTTCAACTCCGACTTCTTCCGCGCCGAATCCAACTGGTACCGGAAGGTCAAGAGCCCGGTGGAACTGGTTGCCGGCGTACTCCGCCTCACCGGCGAATTCGACCGGCCCCGCAAGCAAATCCTCGAGCGCTATCAGCAGGCCGTCTTCATGGGCCAGTTCCTCAACAACCCGCCCAGCGTGGAAGGCTGGCACCAGGGCACCGACTGGATTGACACCGGCTCACTGGTGGAACGCATCAATTTCGCCTCCCAGCAGTTGGGCGACACCGCCAAACCGGGCGTGCAAACCATCATCGACCGCATCGCCGACACCAACCCCGCCGGCGTGTCTCCCGAAGTGCTGGTTGACGCCTGCCTGGACCAGGTCGGCGCCATCGCCGTCTCCGAGGACACCCGCCACGAACTGGTCGATTTTGCCTCCGTTATCGGCCGCGGCGACTCGCCCACCGCCAGTCGGGAGCGCATCGCCGAGGTTTTACAGATGGTGGCCTCCACCCACGAATTCCAGCGGGCCTGACCCAACCGGTAGTATCACCGCCGCCAGTTGAGGAAACAATATGACCACCACCCAGAACATACCCGAACTCAAAACCCTCGAATACGCCCTGACCCTGGGCATGACCACCATGGAGGGCCGGGGGTTCTACTACCCAATGGACACCGCCATCGCCGATGATGGCCGCATATACGTCGCCAACCGGTCGCTGGAAAACGTTACTCGCGGCGTGCGCGTAACCATGTGCGACATCGACAGCGATTACTTCGGCACCTTCGGACCTTACGGCGAGTCGCCCGGCCAGTTCGTCTGGCCTTCCGCGTGCACCCTGGACAGCCAGGGCCGGGTCTACGTCAGCGACGAGTACAGCAACCGCATCTCGGTTTTCGACCGGGACGGCCAGCTCCTCTCCACCTGGGGCGCCGCCGGCCCGGAGGCCGGCCAGTTCGACACTCCGTCCGGCCTCGCCTTCGACTCGCAGGACAACCTGTTTATCGCCGATACCTACAACCATCGGGTGCAGAAGTTCACTCCCGATGGCCGCTTCCTGGTCGGTTTCGGCAGCCACGGCAACGACGCCGGCCGGTTCAACCTCCCCTGGGGCTTGGCCATCGACCGCAACGATGACGTCTACGTGGCCGACTGGGGCAATGACCGTATCCAGAAATTCTCGGCTGACGGACAGTTCATGGCCGCTTACGGCACGTCGGGTCGCGGCGACGGCGAATTCCACCGTCCTTCCGGCGTGGCCGTCGACGCCGACGGCTACATCTACGTGGCCGATTGGGGCAACGAACGGGTGCAGATTCTGAATCCCGACGGCGATTTCGTCCAGAAGTTGCGCGGCGAAGCCACCCTCTCCGCCTGGGCCGCCAACTTCCTGGCCGTCAACGTGGAGGAGGGCGAGGCTCGCTCCCGCGCCAACCTGGAACCCGAAATCGAGTACTTCCTCGACGACCCCCACGAGGAGTCGTCCCACATCGAAAAATATTTCTGGTCCCCCGTATCCGTCAAACTGGACCGGGAGGGCAAACTCTACGTAACCGAAAGCAACCGCCACCGCATCCAGGTCTACAAGCCAGTCGTTTAGTCAGCCGCTCAGGAGGATAGACCCCATGACTGCCACGAAGAAGGAAAGAAACGTCGTCGTCATCGAGCTGCAGGGCGGCAACGACGCCCTCAACACTGTGATTCCCTACGGCAATGGCCTCTACTACGATTTCCGCTCCAACGTAGGCATCCCGCAACAGGACGTGCTCCACCTCGACGACCAGGTGGGCTTGAACCCCAGCCTGGCCCCCATGAAGCGCCTGTGGGACCAGGGCAACCTTGCCATCATCAACGGCATCGGCTACCCCAACCCCAACCGTTCCCACTTCCGCTCCCGTGACGTCTGGTACACCGCCGAGTCGGAAAAGATCGGCGCCGACGGCTGGCTGGGCGCCACCATCCGAGACCTGGACGCGCGCGGCGAAAACGTTCTCACCGGCGTCAATTTCGGGCGCGGCCTGCCCCGGGCCATGGTCTGCAAAGGCGTGCCCGTAGCCTCGGTTTCCAACCTCGAAACCTACGGCCTCATGCCCGACATCAAGGATGAAAAGGCCCGCCACTACGCGCTGGAAGCCTTCAGCCGCATCTACGGCCCCACCGAGAGCCGCGATACCATTGCCCAGGTGCTGGCCGAAACCGGCTCCAACGCCCTCCAGGGCGCCGACCGGTTGCGCACCGCTCCCCAAGTGTATTCGTCCACGGTCGAGTACGCCGATTCCCCCATCGCCCAGTCCCTGCGCAACGCCGCCCAGGTGATGTCCGCCGACCTGGGCACCCGCATCTACTACACCACTCACGGCAGCTTCGATACCCACAGCAACGAGGTGCCGTCCCACCACAAGCTGTGGACCGACGTGTCCACCGCCATCGCCGACTTCACCTCCGACCTGGAGGAGCAGGGCTTGGCCGACGACACGCTGATCCTGGTGTTCTCCGAGTTCGGACGTCGTATCAGGGATAACGGCACCGGCACCGACCACGGTTCCGGCGGCGTCGCCTTCGTCATCGGCGGTTCGGTTGACGGCGGCCTGTATGGTGACTATCCGTCCCTGCGCCCCGAAGACCACTCGGAAGGCGACCTGCACTTCACCAACGACTTCCGCTCCACCTACGCCACCATCCTCAACCGGTGGCTGGAGCTGGATCCCATCCCCATCGTCCACGGCGACTACGAGCAATTCAGCTTCGTTTAGTCTCCAGGCGCGCCCGCGACGACGAGGCCCTGGCCCGGAACTCCGGGCCAGGGCCTTATTATTTAGATGCGCAGCCGGTCAGATGCGCGGCCGTATGCTGACCGCTGCGTTACTGCCCAATCACGTTCAGCAGGGCCTGCCGCTTCTCGTCGCGCACCGCCCGCAACCCCCGTTCCAGCGCTGCCGGCACGTCCGCCGGGTCGTCGACCCGTTCGCTGTACCCGCCGGCAGCCTGGCAGATCAACTCGTACTGGAAGGTTTGGGACAGCGTGGTGACGGCAAAGTTGTTGTTTCGCACCGCATAGCCATCGGCGTAGTTGACCTTGGTGGCGTTCTGCACCGCGTTCCAGATGCCGTTGTTCCAGACGATGGTCAGCACCGGCAACTCCTGTGCCGCCGACACGATGTGGCCGGCAGTGCCGGAGCCGAAGATGTAGGAACCGTCGCCCACGCAGCAGATGACCGTCTTGGCAGCATCGGCCAGCTTGGCCCCCAGCGATGCGCCCACGCCCCAGCCCAATGCGCCGGAGGGAGGTGTCCCAAAATAACTGCCCGGATGCCGAATCGTCAGCTGCGCCGGGTCGATGCCCAGCTCGTTTATCAAGATGGTGTCTGCGTCCAGCGCTTCCGATAGCTGCTGGCTGAACCAGGCCTTGCTGATTGGCGTTTGGGATTGAGCGGCCTGAGCCTGGTCTCTTAATGCCGCTCTGCGGCGGGCGCTGCGCTCGGCCCACGCCTGGGTGCGAATCTCCACCGCGGCCCGATCCACGCCGGCCTCCGTGACGCCCGCCACCAGCGACTGCAGTATCAGCCGGGGACTGCCGGACAGGTTCACGTCCACCGGGAAACCGCGCACCGGATACTTGGAAAACAGGGCGTCCTCCCCGATGGCGATGACCCGCGCGTCGGGCATCCCGCCGGCGCGCTTGGGTATCCAGGGCACGTCAGCTTCCACCACGACTACGACATCGGCGTCGGCGTCGGCCAGCGCTGAACTCACTTCCCCGCCGCCGTACAGGGGATCATCCGTGGGGAAGTTGGCGTAGAGCGCGCCCGCGTCGAACACCGGCATCCCCAGCATCCGGGCCAACTCGACCAGGTGTTCGACGGCGCGGGGATCTTTGCCGGCGCCCCGCGTGACCAGCGCCGGATTTCGCGCGCCCGCCAGCGCCCGAACCGCCTCGTCCACGGAGTCCCCGGACGGCAGCCGGTCGGTGGAGCGCTGCTGGCGGGAAGCGTTCTGATAGGTGATGCCGGGCAGCCGTTCCGCCAGCACCTCCCGGGGCAGCGTGAGATACACCGGCCCCGCCGGCTCAGATTGGGCGATGGCCAGCGCCCGGTCTACGACCCCTTCCACGTCAGCGCCGTGGCGCAGTTCGTAGTCCCACTTCACCCACTCACGCACCATGGACGCCTGGTCGAAGGACTCCTGCGCCCAGTGGATGCTGCCGTCCCGGGAACCGTCGGCATCTCCTTCGGAGATGGGCGTGCGCCCGGCGGAGAACAGCATGGGAATGTTGCACCGGGCAGCATTGACCACCCCGCCGATGGCGTTGGCCGTGCCGGGAACCGTATGCACCATCACCACCTGCGGCCGCCCGGTGACCATCGTGTACCCGTGGGCCATGCTCACGGCGGTAACTTCGTGGGGCACTGGAATTGGCCGCGGCAGGGGTTGTTCCTGTTCCATCCGCTTGGCGTAGGCTTCGATAATGGGCGCAAAGTCGGTGCCGCCGTTGCCGAAGAAGTATTCGATACCCCGGGCGGCCAGCAACTCAAGGTAGGCCTCCGCCACGCTGTCCACGCTGGCATTTGTCGTCATATTTCCTCCCGGGCGCCTGAGTGCCCTGTCATTTCAACCCCCGCATCCATACTGCCTGCTTACCCTCCCCATACCGTGCGACTGATTTCCGATACCAGTTCCAGTTTGCGCCATTGCTCGTCTTCCGTGAGCAGATTGCCGGCGGCGGTGGAGGCGAAGCCGCACTGCGGGCTCAGGGCCAGGCGTTCCAGCGGTACGAACGCGCTGGCTTCCTCGATGCGTTCCAGCAGGTAATCCCGCGATTCCAGCGTCGGGTCCTTGCTGCTGATGAGGCCGAGCGCCACCATCTTGTCGGCGGGCATGAACCGCAGCGGCTTGAAGGTGCCGGCCCGCTCCGTGTCGTATTCCAACAGGAAACGGTCCACCGGCAACGAGCCGAACAGCTTTTCGGCGATGGTCTCGTATCCGCCTTCGGCGTACCACTTGCTCTGGTTGTTCCCGCGACAGATGTGCAAGGCCAGCGTGGCGCCGGGGCGCTGAGCTCCCTGCAGACAATAGGTGTCTGCCGCCACCGCTTCAGCGAACATTTCGTCAGGGTCTTCGCCCAACTCCCGCAGATGCTCACGCCACCGGGCGTCCACGTAGTAGCTGTAACGGGGCGCGTCAATCTGGACATATTGCACGCCGCAATCCAGCAACGCCGCAATCTCCGCCTTGATAATCTCGGCGATGTCCCACAGCAGGTCCGAGCGGGTGGGGTAGTATCGGTCGGTGAGGCCTGTTTGGTAGCTGATGGCCGGGTACTGGCTGGGGCTGGGCACGGTTATCTTGACCGGGCCCGGGGCGTAAGATTGCATGAAATCCGCCTGGTACTGGGTCAACCGACGCAGTTGACGCAGCCTGGCACCCACCACCTGCCGGGTGCCCTGCTCCGTAGGCTCGCCGCCCGGGCCCTGCCAGACCCGCACCACCACCGGGTCGTCCGTCTCGACGTACCCTTCCACTGCTTCGATTAGGTCGTTCTGAAATCCGGTGCGGCGGAACTCGCCGTCGGTGTAGATGTCAACGCCGGCGGCCCGCTGTCGCTCCAGGGCATACAGGATGGCCGCGTCCTCGACGACCTGCAACTGATGCTGCTCCAGGGTACCCTCCCGGTAGGCGGCCCGGGCCCGGTGTATGTCGGCAGGACGCAACAAGCTTCCAACATGGTCGGCTCGATAAACTTCCGGCATTGTCCTTTTCTCCTCAGGTGCGGCCTGTTCCGTAGAAACCGGGGCGGATCGCCGCACTGCTGTTTCGCCACCTTGTTGTTTCGCCGCGCCGGTTTTTCGCCTTGATCTACACCGATGTCCGGCTGCCCTTCACTTCTCGGCTGACTCCAGCGATTGTCCCGGTGAAGGATTGGTATGACGGATGGGATGAAGCCGATGGCGCCTGTCGATGGGACGTTATGCGTGGCCCCGGTGGAGGCGGGGTATCGCGCCGGATCGGGGGGTTAAACGTGATGAAGTGGCGGGGCTGGAATATGGCCGTGGGACCGGACAGCAACCGGAATCAGAGGGACTGATGATGGAGGCAATTGCGGAAATTCGCAAGCCAATCCGGTTGAGCATCATCCGGTTCAATTGAGGCTGGGTCCCTGCCCGGCGTGCTCGGGGCCCAAGCCGGGATGGTCGTCCAGGTCGGAGGCGTCGTCCATGTGGTTGCCGCGCAGGACACAATGACCGCAAACTTTGCAGATGGGATGCCTATTTTGGTACTTGGGATGTGGGATCTTGCAGAAGCCGCTTGCGGGCTCGTGGCAGCGGGGGCAACCCTCGCAACGGCCTTGGCCGCTGCCTTGGCCAGTCTGGGTGATGGTGCGGGTTTCCCGTTCTATTACGGTGGTCATGTGGTTGTCACCTTTTGGGATAGGGATTCTGCATTTCAGGCAATTGTGAAAAAGGCCTTCCTTGCAGTGACCAAAATTGGCACTACACGGTGGTCAAGCCGTGGACTCATGGGGACCCGATGGTTTGAACGGACGAGTGACGTTGACCGGCATGGTGTTCCTGGAATTGCCGCAGAGACCTGCGACACCTCTCATTGTAGTCCAGCGCACGTTGCGCGGCCACCTTTCGCACACCACTCCGTACCCGTCGCCAGAACCCGTCGCCAGAGATGGCGACGGGTACCATCCGTTTCGGGAAACCACGGCCGTCGCCTTTACTGCCCGGTACGCGGATTTCGCCGGCCGCCTGTGCAGCGTCGCAGGAACTGTACTGTTTCACTACCGGTGTGAGGTACTGAGAACGACCAAGATATGCTAACGTCGCACCGACACGGTCTGCAGGACCGAACGCCGGTGCAACCGGGCCGTGCAGGCGACCAGCGGCGTCAGGTCTCCGTCGTTAGCGGCCTCTAGAGCGTCGATGTAGTCGCTCCGGTCGTCACGGGTTACGACAATCGGCAGGTGGTCGTGCTGCCCTAGGTGCCGCGTGACGAGGGGCCCTCGTCACGCGGCCGTTGCCATCTTGAAAGGGGTGTATCTGCGCCAACCGGTGGTGGAGCCACGCCGCCACCAGGATGGGGTGGTAGACGTCGGGCTGGGTCACGTACTCGTCGTACCAGTTGAGGAGGTTGTCGAGTTCGGAGTCGACGTGTTCCCGCGGGCAGTACTGGTGGACGAAACCGTCGGGCCGGGTCGGGCCGGGTCGGGTTGTTGGGCAGTGTCTTGAAGGCGCCGGCTTGGAGGCGGGTGTCGAACCACTGGCCGAACTGGTTCATGGCCCGGTGGGTGGGCTGGTGGGCGACGATTACCTGGTGGAGCGGGCGGATGGCGTAGTGGCTGATGGGAAAGCTGCGGCTGGGCTTGTGCCCTTAGGGCATCGAGGGCGGTCAGGTGGTCCCGTAGGATGGCCAGCAGGTTGTCCGGATCCTGGTCGGTGCCGCATGGCGGAGGGTTCGAAGCCGTGTTCGATGAGGGTCAGCGTCTGGGCTTCGTCCAGCCGGTAAAGTCCCTCGATAATGCCGGTCTCTATGGCCCAGCGGCGGTGGAGTTGCTGTTCGAATTGCTGCAGTGCCGTTGGGCCGGCATCCTGGGCGCGGGTGCGGTGGTTGAGCCACTGCCGGCGCAGTTCGTCTTCCTGGGAGAAGTTGTGGGCCGGCTGTAGCGGCAGCGGCGAGATGGGTCGCCAGGGCCGGGTAGTCATGATGTCACCTTCCTTGACGCTGTCGCAGTTGACGCAGTGGCCGCAGGCGTGGGGCAGGTTGCCCGCCATCCGGGGCTGTACCTCAGAAGTCGTCGGTGGCGCCGTCTTCGGGCTCGGGACCTGCGTCCACACGCCTTGGGCAATCGGCGGACGTGATGTCGCAGAAACGGCACTCCTGTCTGCTGGGCACCCGTGCTGCCGGCTTTTCTGCCGCCAGCCTGCGGATCAATGCCCCCAGGTTCTGTATGAACTGGTCGTCCACGGCCTCTGCCGGTATGCGGGCCGTGTGGTCACGGTATGTGACCTACCCCCTGAGCTTAAGGTTCTGGTACCGTTCCAGCGCTCTCGGGATGGCGTACAGGTAAATCATCACCTGTACGACGTGGCTGGGGCTGTCCTGCCCGGTCTTTGCGTCAACTATGACCGCTTGGCCGTTCCTCCGTGCGATGAGGTCGGGCTTGCCGGCCAGCGTTGCTAATTTTCCGCGGAGCTGGAAGCTGTTCTGCCCCTCGATGGCCACGCTGTAGTTCCCGATTTTCCAGTTAGCTCTGCGCTTGTTGAGGAGCGCAGTGTGGTTCAGCATCCACTGGGCTTAGTTGAAGTCCGATGGGGCCTTGGCCCAGTCCTGATGGTGGGCCTTGAACCAGACCGCCCACTCGCACGAGTTCTCTCCGGTCAGCAGCCGGGGCAGCCAGGTGGCCCAGATGTAGGGGGGTTCGCGACGCTGGGCCAAGGTCTGTTCACTGGAAGTGGGCTGGTGTCGGCGCTCTTTAGTCCAGTTTATTTCGGTGCCCGTCGAGCCCACAAGGGGCGCCTGTCATCAAATAGTGAACCAGCGTGTAAACGGTGGCCGTAAAGTGGGCCACGTGGGCGGCTTGATCGTCGGCTTACGGCGAACATCAACAGCCCAGTGGTACGTTTTGCCGCCGCCCTTGACAAGGCGCCCTGTAACACCGGACCATAGCCATCTGATAACGTGGTTTTGACAAGTAAAGGAATCGAAATGTGGCTTCGTACAAGTTGTGATATTACCTTTGATGTGAGCGTCCCTACGCCTTTTATCCTGATGCTCCGCCCTCGAAGCGGAGCACAACAGTGGGTGGCGCATGAAGACTGCACGTTGACGCCAAGCGTACCAATCAGAGAGTATGCGGACGGTTACGGTAACCTGTGCGAGCGATTGATAGCGCCCCCAGGTGAGTTTTCGATCCGTAGATCTGCGGACGTTTCAACCGCAGACGGCATTGACGTGTCGCCTGGCGCGCCATTTGACGAGGTGCATAATCTACCGGACGAGGTTCTAACCTATCTGCTTCCCAGCCGTTATTGCGAGTCCGACCGGTTTATAGACCTGGGTAGGGAACTGGTAGAGGGCGTCGAGCCCGGCTACGATCAAGTGGCTAGAATTGTCGGGTGGATCCGCACTTCCGTGCGCTTCAATCCGGATTCCAGCAATTTTCAGATGTCGGCAGTCGATGTCAACCAGCAGCGCGAGGGCGTATGCCGCGAGCTCACTCATTTGGGCATCGCGTTATCCCGCAGTCTCTGCATCCCAGCGCGTATCGTTGTCGGCTATCTGCACGAACTTGAGCCGATGGATTTTCACGCTTGGTTCGAGGCGTACGTAGGTGGCCGTTGGTACACCTTCGATGCAACGCAGGCCGTTCCACGTGGAGGGCGAGTTGCCGTCGGTTATGGGCGCGATGCGGCCGACGTGGCGATGTTCAACCAGTTTGGCCCGGCGCTATATCCGAGAGCAATGGAGGTACGGGTCGAGACGCTCGACGCTCGCCCGAGGAGCAATTGAGAATCCACTGTAGACCGTCAGCGAAAATGGGACACATTAATGGGGCACATTATGGGTTAGGAAACCCGCGAGATTGAGCGGGTAGAGCGAGCTCCTGGACGAGGATGTATATGAGCTCTCCGGCCAGTCTTGCACCCCGGTACTGCGGTATCGCCCTAGGTAGGGCGTATATGTAGGTCATCACCTGAACGGCGTGCCAAGTCTGTTCTCGGCCGGTCTTGACGTCGACGATCAGCGCATCGTCACCGCGTACGACCATCACGTCGGGTCTGCCCGCCAGCGTCGCTGATTGGCCGCGTAGTCGAAAGCTATCCTGCCCCTCGAGGTACACGTCGTGGCTGCGCGCTTCCCATTCTTCTGTAAGGGTGTTCGCGGCGCTGGGCCAAGGACTGTTCACTGGAAGTGGGCTGGTGTCGGTGCTCTTTAGTCCAGTTTATTTCGGTGTCCGTCGAGCCCACAAGGGGAGCCTGTCATCAAATGGTGGACCAGAGTACGAAGGTGGTGGACTGCCGTCGGGAAGTGCGGCTACGTGGGCGGCTTGATGTTCGGGTCGCGACAACCCAGTGGAACGGTTGAATGGGTTCTCAGTCCAGGGGTTGCGACAGAGGCTCCGATGGGTTGCGACGGTTCCTGGCGGCGGTGGGCAGGGTATGTGAGATCACGAACGCCATGGCCGCGACAGTGAACAGGACCACGGTGAAGACGGTGAGGATGATCCGTCGTATTGGGACGGAGCGTCGGGCGCGGGGACCGGTCATGGGTGCTAGTGGTCAATGATCCTCGAGATTTTCAGCCGAGGCGACGGTCAGGGCGGTCGACTGGCGGTGCTAATCCTGAAGGTGGCCGTTTTCTGTTGGTGCTTGAAGTGTGCGTCAAATATGGTCGATGCGCAGAGAGGCAATCGTGCCGTCGTACCATCGTTCAACCATTGCGTTCGTCTTCGCCGCTCAGAACCGCCTGCCCCGTTGGGTTGTATGGTCCTTCGGATTATGGTCCTTCGGATGTGGTGCCGAGCAGACGACGGCGTTCTCGGTGAAGTTCGACGAGCTCGTTAGAGTGCCTTCGGACGCTTACCCGGCGGCGAGCGTTTCTGTATCGGCAATGTAATCGGCGGTTTCCCTGATGCGGCGCTCGGTGTGCTGGTTGCATACGCCAGTGTAGAAACAAGCGCCGTGCAGTTGGCTGAGGCGGCTGTAGTAGCGGCCCTGCAGCGATGCAGCGATGCAGCGTCTGGATCTGAAGAGACCAGGTCGTCGAGGCCGTCGCTGGTGAGACCAGTAAGTACTGGCTGCTCGCCGGTGCGGGCCAGCAGCAGGGCGTCAGTGGCGCGTTTGGTAGCACACCAAGCCTTTTCTACGGGTTATGGCCGGCGTGATTGATAATCAGATGATGCAAAAGGCCGTTTGTTCCAATTAATCAACTCGCAAGCATCAAGTCCATAAAACGGAGGCACCGAATGAATGCAATGATTTTAGCTTTAGCAATGGCTCCAATTTGTTTGCCCATGGGGATGGTATATTTTTTCACAGGTCTTATGTTTATCGCCGGTATTTCGGTGGTCGTAGTTGGTATATTGCATACAGACCTACTAATAACAAAAAACCGCCAAAAATCAAACACGTTACTGCCCATGTCCGATTGCTAGTATAGAGAAGCAATAAAATGCCGGCTCCTATAAAGAATACAACGACTATAAATATTGTAATTACAATAGAAATCCAGAGAACTATCTTTTTCATTTCAACACCTTCGTCGTGAGCCGCCCAGTTGGATAGCTGGTGAATTGAAGTACAGAGAGCATTACCAGCAAATCACCGCTCCATCCATCCGTACTCCACAAGATTGATACGCTCCTACCGTGACGGAACGAAAACGTCCTGCGGCTGGTACAGTAGGATTAGCCAATACGTTGATATCGTCGCTAAAACTATGATAACCCCAACATCGAAGTGTATCATCTAGTAAAACTCCACAAGTATAGTCGCCAGACGTATCGACTGTTTTGAGCTTGCCATCGTAGGGAGTAACTCTCATTGTTCGCTCAAACAAAACTCCTTGCCCCCAACAAATAAAGTCATATATGACGGTGATTCCGCAGGCCATGCCGCTTGCAACGTCCACCATTTGAAATTCACCAGCGGGGACAGAATTTATTCCGCTGTTCTCGCTGCCCCAGCAGGTAAGCGTGTCATCTAACGCAATGGCACAGCCATTTCTGTCGCCAGCCCACATCGGATTTAACGACACGGTTTTGAACTGGCCGGTAGGAGGTTGGTTTATGCCAGCTGCTCGCTCTGGAACGCTGGGTTCGCCCCAGCAAGTTATCTTGCCATCAATCGTTACGCCACATGCCACATCTCCTGACGAGTCAAGCATTGTGAATTTGCCCTTGGGCGGAGTGCTCCTCCCAAGAACATCGTCGCCAGCACAATGAATTTGGTCATCAATTTGAACGCCGCATAGATGCTCGCGTGTAATAACCACAAACTTAAACTCGCCGGGGATGTAATCCATTTCAGTACCTAAAGGACAAGCAACATAGCCATCCTCATTGAGCACACAGATGCCATTCTCTAACACATAGACGTTTTTTGCTGGTCTTTTGCTATATTTATCTATTGGTCCGGTATCTTGAGACAATTGGCACGAGACCAAAACGATCCACATTGCACCGGAGGCAATCAGTATGCTGACACGAAAGTGCATCCATATTTGTTTGGATGGAAACATAGGAAAACCTCCCTGACCGGTAAATCCGGTTAGGGAGGTCTTTTATGACAGGAGAATCGCAGGTAAAATTACCGACGGGTTTAGGCCCCTGGCATTTCCCAACCCTCGGGATTTGCCGGAGTGCCCTGACAGCTACTACTGTCGGGGCACATTAGCTCTTTAATTTCAATCTGGTCGCGTGGCACCTCCCCTGCGACTCGCAGCCGTCAGGTACTTGCCACAGTAACCCTAGCCCCGTATTACGCCACAGAGAAGGCATGGCTTCGCTGACGACGGAATACGCATCACAAAGGGGTATGCTTATTTCAGCATTTGGCAATTGTGGATTACTGTGGCGCGCATATCGTAATCCATTCACGTCGCTATGTCCAGATGCCGGATTCATGAAAATAAACGATCAGAAACGACGCCTATTCCGCATAATCGTTTGATTGACCATCAATGTTTTGTAGTCAGCTTATCGTAAGGCAGCGTCCTGCCGACCATGCTCGTCACCAGGAATTCCATCTTGTCCATCGGCGTCTTTTTCAGATTGCTCTGTTTCCAGGCCAATTCGTCCAAGTATCGCTGGAGATGGGGCGGCGTCATTCGGTGGAACGTGCCCATTGCTTCACGCTTCAGAACTGCCCATACGGACTCGATTCCATTCGTATGACAATCACCGTTTACGTAATTTCCTTTGCTATGGGTTACGGTCCGATGTTTCTTCGCTTTGGGCATACCAGGGTACGCCCGATGTTCATCTGTATAAACAATGGATTCGTTAGCCACGTTGTCGTTGATCCAACCGTGTAACGTTCTACTATCGTTCCCACCGACTTTATCGATTTTCACCAACCCGTCTCGGGATCTGCCGCCGACCACTGTCGTCTTGCCAACGGCTCCGCGTCCAGCGTGTAGTTTCTTGTCGGCGTGTTTGTTCTTCTCCAAACCACCCATGTAGGTCTCGTCGATTTCTATCACACCACTGAGTATTCGTGGATTATTGGCCAAAACTTCTCGGAGTCGATGCTCCAGATGCCAAGCCGTGGCCTGCCTAATTCCTAGAAATTTGCTTAGTTGAATACTGGATATGCCCTTCGGCATCGTCACCACAAAATACATGGCGAACAACCAAGTCCTGAGCGGCAGATTGCTCTGCTCCATTGGCATATTGGTGCGGATTGAGAAGTACTTTTTACAAGACCGACAACGATAAGGTTGTGGCTGCTCGTTTTTCACCAGTACTGTATCTTTGCTGTAGCAGCGAGGGCAGTATCTATGACCGTAAGGCCATTTTATATCTTCAAACCACATTCTAACAGACTCTTCATCTGGAAACCTTTCAAACATATCAAATATTGAAAGTTTTTCTAGGTTACTCTTGAAAGGTTGCGTGGCCGTATCGGATATGTTATTATCATAACCGTTCACGTTGGTACCTCCATCGTGGCCGGCGGGTTCGTGCGTCGCCAAACAATAACGAACCCGCCATACCGTTTATGTATATGTATTATCGCGCATATACATATATGTTCAATGAAAATAGATATTGTTTACTATTACTGGCAAACTATTATTATTGACAATCATATGAATACATGATAATATGTTACGTGTCGGTGTGCCGATGGCTGGAGTCGAACCAGCTACACGAGGCTTTCCACACCCCTGCTCTACCGTTGAGCTACATCGGCGCATCAGGTGGGTAGTGAACGCTACCCACCTGACTTTAAATACTACCATGGCAATATAGGACTCACAACCAATGTAGTTTTTCATGTTTGCAAGTATCAATTAACTTAACACTTAAAAACGCAATTTAAGTGATACCATATTGGCAATTGGCAATTGATGTGGAATGAAACGCAAAACAGGCAGGTGGCGTTAAACCACCTGCCTGTTAGTAGTGAAGAGGAACGGTTCTATGGGAGTTTTACGTCAACGATTGCCCCGTCATACCCGCCCGCGTTGCCCCATTGCCCCATTGCCCCGTTACGCCGGGCCATACCCGACCCGTTGCGCCGTTATAACACGCCGTATAATTCCCTTAAAAAGGGTCTGGGAAATAGCAGGCAATGTAGCAGGGCCGGCTATCGACTTGGGGCATGAGCCGAGCAGTTTATTCCACGGATTTGACGGAGGCCGAGTGGCAGATTCTGGAACCCCTGGTTCCGCCGGTGCAGCCGGGTGGCCGGCCCGCCAAGTACTCCCGCCGGGAGGTGGTGAATGCCATCCGGTACGTGCTGCGCACCGGTTGTGCCTGGCGTCTGTTGCCTCACGACCGGCCTCCCTGGCAATCGGTCTACCACTACTTTTGGGTTTGGCGGCGAGCTGGGACCTGGCCGGGGATTCACGACGCGCTGCTCTCCACGATGCGGCGGTTCCTGGGCCGCCAGCCCAGCCCCAGCGGGGCCATCATCGACAGCCGGTCGGTGCAGACCACGGAAAAAGGGGGCCTCGGGGTACGACGCGGGCCAGCAGGTGCAAGGCCGCAAACGGCATATTGTGGTGGATACCCAGGGACTGCTGTTGGCGGTGGCGGTGCACCCAGCCGACGTGCCAGACCGGGATGGGCCAAGCTGGTCATTAGCAAGCTGACCGGAAGGTTTCCCCGGTTGAGCTTGATCTGGGCGGATGGCGGCTACGCCGGAAAGTTGATTGAGTGGGTGGCGACACTGACGGGTTGGACTCTGGCGATAGTGAGGCGTCCCGGGAACCGCCACAGCTTTGAGGTGTTGCCCCGACGCTGGGTGGTGGAGCGCACTTTCGCCTGGCTGGGCTGGCGCCGGAGATTGAGCAAGGATTATGAAGCACTGCCGGAAACCACCGAAGCCTGGGTCTACACCGCTATGACCGGACTCATGCTCCGCCGCTTGGCGCGCCCCCAGCTTTTAAAACACCCTGTAAGAGCCTGTTTACAATCTTTTTAGGATTAGCACCGTGAAGGCAAGCACCACCATTTGCAGGCTGGTATTGAGCTTTCTTTCGCAGTTCTTCCAGAGTCGGCGGCACTTTTCCAGCCAGGCGAAAGACCGCTCCACCACCCATCGCTTTGGCAGCGCCACGAAGGTGTGCAGTTCGTTGCGTTTCACCACTTCCACCGAGGCTCCCAACAGGCCTTGCACCGCAGTGGCAAAGGGCTTTCCGGTGTAACCCCCGTCCACCAGCACGTTCTGCACTTGACTGAGGCCGTCTCGGCGCCAGTCAAACATCGCCAAAGCCCCGGCCCGGTCGGTAACGTCGGCGGTAGTCACGTGTATCGCATGGGGCAATCTTGGCGTGTCCACCGCGATGTGACGCTTGATTCCCGACACCTTCTTGCCTGCGTCATAGCCCTTGTGCCCAGCGGTGTCCGTGTTCTTGACGCTCTGGGAGTCCACGATGCAGAAGCTGGTCTGCTCTTTCCGTCCATTGCTTTGTCGGGCCGCGCCAACCGATTTTTTTTAGGACTTGCTCCAGAATGGAATCCTGACCCGGGCCAGGCCGCTCGCTCCATTGCCGGAAATACTTGTAGCAAGTGCGCCAATTGGAGAAGTCCGCCGGCAGCATTCGCCACTGGCACCCGCTTTTCAAGAGGTACAGCACGCCGCAGAAAACGTCATACAAGTCCACGGTGCGAGGCTTGGTCCGACGGCGGGCCGACTCCAACACGGGCAGAATCCGGACGAATTGCTCCCGGCTGATGTCGCTGGGATAGGAATGAGACATGATTACCCCTCCCCTGATAATAGTCTCAGCTTAACCTATTTCAGAGATCGTAGACAGGTTCTAAGAGCCTATCCTAATAACCCGGCGGCTCTGAGCGTGATGAGGGTGCAGGCGAAATGAAGAAAGGCGATGTAGTTGGCGGGAGACTTGTCCCAACGGACCAATATCTGTCGGAAGCGGTTCATCCAGCTGTGGGTGCGTTCCACCACCCAGCGCCGGGCTTTGAAGCCGGCCGCTTTCTTACTGGCCTGAGCCGCTGCCCCACGGCTGCAGAGGTGCGCCGTGAAGCCAAACTCGTCCAGGGTGCGGCGCACTCATTGAAGTCGTAGCCCTTATCCAGGCACATACCCTGAGGGTCTCCGGACTGGGTACGGGTCGCGGCACCGGCCAGCTGTCCACCGTGGCCCGCACCAGCTTCGGGTCGTGGCGGTTGGCTCCGTCCACCGCCAGCCCCACCGGAACACCCTTGGCTTCGGTCAACCGGCGGCGCTTGACTCCGCTCTTACCCCGGTCGGTGGGATTGGGCCCGGTTTTCCCCCCGCCCAGGGGCGCTTTGGTCAGCGCCCCGTCCCTGCTCAGCCAGCTCCAGTCCAAGCCCGGCAATTCGTCGTAGCGTTCCAGCCCGGTCCGCCATAGCTCCAGGAATACCCCGGCGGCCACCCATTCCTGGAAGCGCAATGAGCGGTGGAGCCGGAGCAAATGCCCGTGGCGTCCAACGCCTTCCACTGGCAGCCGGTACGCAGCACGTAGCCTATGCCATTGGCGCAAGTCCGGCCGGGCGCTCGGGGCCGGGCCGCCGCCCAGAGGATGGGTATTCACCCGTTGGGGAATCAGCGGGGCCAGCGCCGCCCACAGCTCATCGGATACCTGAAAGGAGCCGGTGGTGGGGTTGGCCGGTGTGGCCGGGCCAGCGCGCTGGGGTCGCGGTGGCTTGGGTTCTGGCACTTTGGTCATTCCCCAAGATTAGCCTCAACCGCCAGCTCTTGCCTTTCCTACTCAGGCGGATTTGCACTGGTTTTTAGGATAGGCTCGTAGTAACTATCTCAAATTGGGGTTCCAAATTGTAGTTAATGGGAGAGGATTGTCGCCAGGATTATTCCAGGAGATGGGTGGAGGTGAATGGTGGTGGAAGGGAAACCGTTACCTGCTATTTGGGATGTTCCGGACGACCTTTGGGCGCGAATCGACCCGGTGATATTGCAGCTTGACCCACCCAAAGCCAGAGGGCGCAAACGGACGGACCAGCCGAAGATGCTGGAAGGCATTATCTTTCGGATGCGCAGCGGCTGCCAGTGGAACCACTGGCCCAGGGATCTGGGGGATGACAGCACCATCCACCGGACCTTCCAACGGACCTTCCAACGGACCTTCCAACGGACCTTCCAACGCTGGGTGGGGTGTGGGGTGCTGGCGGGCATCTGGGCTGCCCTAATCGAGGAATGCCAGGAGTTGGGCGGGGTGGACTGGGAATGGCAGTCCGCCGATTGCTCCATGGGTAAAGCCCGGTTTGGGGGGCGCTATTGGACGCAACCCCACCGACCGGGGCAAAGCTGGGAGCAAGAAGAGCATCCTGGTGGACGCAGCCGGCGGGCCCCTGAGCGTGGTGGTGGACGCAGCCGGCGGGCCCCTGAGCGTGGTGGTGGCCGGAGCTAATGTCCACGATACGAAACTCCTTAGGCCGACGCTGGAGAGCATAGTGGTGGAGCGGCCGGAAGGCACCCAAAACCGGTGCCTGGACCCGGTGCCTGGACCCGGTGCCTGGACCCGGTGCCTGGACCCGGTGCCTGGACCCGGTGCCTGGACCCGGTGCCTGGACCCGGTGCCTGGACCCGGTGCCTGGACCCGGTGCCTGGACCCGGTGCCTGGACCCGGTGCCTGGACAAGGGGTACGACAATCCCACCGGCCACGGGACCGTCGCCGACGCCGGATACCAGCCTCACATCCGGCGTATTGGTGCAAAGAAATTGGACCAATCGGGTGCGAAAACCCACCCAGCCCGGCGGTGGGTGGTGGAACGCACCCTGGGCTGGCTGTCCAAGTGCCGGGCGATCCTGGTGCGCTACGACAAGAAGCCATCCCATTACCTTGGTCTGCTTCAACCGGCTGGTGCACTTATCTGGTACCGCCGTCAATGGAGCCTCGCTAATTTGAGATAGTTACTAAGTCATCGAGCTCGGTATATGACATATTCTTTGCTCCTTTATGCGTACTGCCGGCGCAGGGCGGTTGCGTCGTCGGGAGCGAAGGCGGTGGTCATGCAGTGGCTTGATTCCGTTTCAATTCGTCGATTTCATCCTCATCAAGGCCGAATCCACCCCGTAGTATCCGCAGGGCAATTCGACGATCCTCGTCGTTGCCTTCCAGTAGTTCAATCGCGGATTCACGCATGAGGCGGGCATATTCAGGGTCTCGTTGTATGCGTTCTCTGACAGCATCGTCGTGCCGGATAAGAGCCATGTTTTGCTCCTTTATGCGTACTGATCGCGGAGACGTCGTGCCTGGGCAATGTCTCTTCGTTGTTGTGTTGCTTTATCACCGCCGGTTAATAACAACACAACGTTGCTGCCTTGCCGGCAGAAATAGAGCCTGATGCCGGGTCCTCTACCCATTAGCCGTCGCTCGAAGATGCCAGGAGTGTTCGGCAGCGGCTTATAATCTCCCCAGTTGCCCTCCGACATTCGGTAAATCACCATATCAAGCCGGTGCGATAACGCAGTATCGAGAGTAGAGGCCCACTCCTCGAATTCTGGTGTTCTCAGTACCTCATACATTGCGGGTTCGTATATTGCCGGAATCTATCAAGCGCTTGCCGGCGTATTCTCAATCTCCTCCATCAGGGCGGTCAACATTTCGGCTTCCGGAACCACGCGTACCTTTTCGCCCTTGCGGAAAATGATGGCGCGGCCGGCGCCGGCGGCGATTCCTACGTCGGCGTCTTTGGCCTCACCGGGGCCGTTGACCTCGCAGCCCATCACGGCCACCTTGATTTTCTTGTCGCTGCGCTTGACCAGGGCGTCCACATCGTTGGCCAGCTTCACCACGTCCACGTCGGCGCGGCCGCAACTGGGGCAGGCCACCAGCGTCGTGCCCTTGTTGCGCAGATTCAGCGACTTCAGAATCTCGTAGCCGGCGGTAACCTCTTCCACGCTGTCGCCGCTCAGGGACACCCGGATGGTGTCGCCGATGCCCTCGTAAAGCAGCACGCCCAGGCCAACCGCGGTGCGGATGGAGCCGGACTGCACGGTGCCGGCCTCGGTGATGCCCAGGTGCAGCGGGTAGGGCACCATCTCACCCAGGCGGCGGTAAGCTTCAACGGTAGTTGGCACGTCGAAGGCCTTCATGGAAATCTTGATCTGGTCGAAATCCTGCTGCTCCAGCAGACTGATTTCCCACAGGGCGGTGGCCACCATGTGGTCAACCACGCTGTAGTCGCCGGATTGCGCTTCGCCGGCCTTGGGCAGACGGTTCACCAGGTCCATGTGACGGGAGAAGCCGCGGGTGCGTCCGATGCCGCCCACCGGAGGCAGGCTGCCGAAGTTGACGCCGATGCGGATGGGGATGTTGCGCTGCTGGGCCGACTGCACCACCTCGCGCACCTGGTCTTCGTTGCGCAGGTTGCCGGGGTTGAGTCGCAGGCAGTCCACCCCGCCGGCAGCGCACTCCAGGGCCAGCTGGTAGTGGAAATGGATGTCGGCGATGAGCGGAATGTGAATCTGCTTTTTGATCTCCGCCATCGCCTGGGCGGCCTCCATATCGGGCACCGCCGAGCGGATAATCTCGCAACCCGCCTCTTCCAGCTCGTGGATTTGCCGCACTGTGGCCTTCACGTCGCGGGTGTCGGTTTTGGTCATGGACTGGACGGTAACATCGGAGTTGCCGCCCACCTTCACGCCGCCCACGTACACCGGTTTGGTAACTCGCCGTTTCGTCATGGTCATCATCAACACCGCCGCGGTTTGAGAGTGATAGGGGGTGGGTTGTTCGGCCAGTGGCACTGCCGCGGCAATGATACACGACTATGGCATTTGGCTGCTACTGCGCGGGATAGGCGCACAGGGCTATCGCATATCGACCAATTGACCACCGTCATTCCCGCGCAAGCAGGAATTCAGCAGGGGCAATCGTCCACGTATCAGTAATCGGGGGCATCCCCGGCTTGGCCGTTCCCCAACGGAGATCCTTCCATCAAGCGTGGTTGCGAAAGGGCGACCGCTCAATTCTGTTGGACTACTAGCGTCTGTCAAACAACGACTGTGCGACCAGAAGTCTTCGTTCCTCTTGGGTTAGCTGGGCGAAGTCCCTGATGGCAGTCTCGGCCTGGGCAATTATGTTGAGGGTTCTGGTACGCGTGATCGAAAAGTTTGGGTCGTAGTCGGCCTCTTGGCGCAGGTCATGCAGGTCTATGAAGGTACGGGCGAAGTTTTCTCCATTTGGGGACAGCAGGTTCAGGACTGCGCGCAGGTTGTTCTGGGCTCTGCCGTGGTCGAGGCGGCGGTAGACCCGTTCCCACGCATAGGAGGACATATTGGATTGCGGTTGACCAGCAATTAATTCGGCGTTGGATGCTGCCAGGGTATGGAACACGGCGTAGTATGCTGTGCTGATTCCACGCCGCATATCCGCCTGTGAAGGCGGTGGGGTTGCCGCCGGCGGCACCAGTTTATAGCAAACGTCGATGAGCTCGTGTGGGTCTATCATCGTGCGGGGGAGGGCGGAGTTGGCGACTTGCGGTATTCCGACCGTAGGGTCATTGACATCGGTGTAGCCGATCAAGGTGCGTGCTGTAATGCCGGAGGCGCGGATGGGCTCGTCGATTACCCTGAACAAAGTGTTCATCAGGTGGCCGTCGAGCACAGGGGTGGGTGCGGTGTACAGGAGTTCGACGTCGATGAACTCCTCGTCGTCAGCGTCCAGCCTGACGGTGACGTTAGCATCTCGGAATTGGACGGTGGGTGGGAAGTGGATTTTCGCTCCGTCGAGAATTATTCCCTTAACGCTCTGCATTTCCGTTTTGGTGATGGGCATTTGGGGCCTCGCGTTGTGATGGTCTCGGTTTTGATGCTATTGGGCTAGGTTCTGTTGACATTTCATTATAATGGCCGTATGTCAAACATCAGACTATCCCCAGAACAGTGGGCTAGGGTTCTCGATTTCTTGCGTGGCTGCACCGGCCTGTACGTTGGCCAGGAAGCGGATTGCCGGCGTTTTGTCGAGGCCGTCTTATGGATTAACCGCTCTGGGGCCCAATGGCGACTGCTGCCAGCCGAATACGGGAACTGGAACAGCGTCTACAAACGATTCGCCCGTTGGACTGACCAAGGCGTCTGGGCACAAATGCATCAACATTTCTGCGACGACGCGGATCTGGAATACCTGATCATTGACAGCACGGTGGTCCGGGCGCACCCTTGCGCGGCGGGAGCTCCCCCAAAAAGGGTGGCCAGGCGGCCCAGGCCCTGGGCCGGAGCCGAGGCGGGTTCAGCACCAAGATTCACGTGAGCGTGGACGGCTTGGGCAACCCCCTGCGATTCATACTGACCGGAGGGCAACAGCACGACATCACCCAGGCGGAGGAGTTGATCGCCGGTTATGCTGGCGAGCACGTACTGGCCGACAAAGGGTACGATGCCCAGGAGTTTCGCCAGCACATCCTGGAACTGGGTATGATGCCGGTCATTCCGCCCCGCTCGAACCGCAAGGCACCCGCCGACTATGACCGGCATCTGTACCGGGAGCGTCATCTGGTGGAATGCTTCATCAACAAGATCAAGCACTATCGCCGGATCTTCTCCCGGTTTGAGAAGCTGGACACCAGATACCTGGGCTTCCTGCACTTCACCGCCGCTCTCATCTGGCTACGGTGAAATGTCAACAGAACCTAGGTTCTGTTGACATTTCATTATAATGGCTGTATGTCAAACATCAGATTATCACCAGAACAGTGGGCCAGGATGCTCGATTTCTTGCGTGGTTGCACTGGCGTGTACGTTGGCCAGGAAGCGGATTGCCGGCGTTTTGTCGAGGCCGTCTTATGGATTAACCGCTCTGGGGCCCAATGGCGACTGCTGCCAGCCGAATACGGGAACTGGAACAGCGTCTACAAACGATTCGCCCGTTGGACTGACCAAGGGGTCTGGGCACAAATGCATCAACATTGCTGCGACGACGCGGATCTGGAATACCTGATCATCGACAGCACGGTGGTCCGGGCGCACCCTTGCGCGGCGGGAGCTCCCCCAAAAAGGGTGGCCAGGCGGCCCAGGCCCTGGGCCGGAGCCGCGGCGGGTTCAGCACCAAGATTCACGTGAGCGTAGACGGCTTGGGCAACCCCTTGCGATTCATACTGACCGGGGGGCAACAGCACGACATCACCCAGGCGGAGGAGTTGATCGCCGGTTATGCTGGCGAGCACGTACTGGCCGACAAAGGGTACGATGCCCAGGAGTTTCGCCAGCACATCCTGGAACTGGGTATGATGCCGGTCATTCCGCCCCGCTCGAACCGCAAGGCACCCGCCGACTATGACCGGCATCTGTACCGGGAGCGTCATCTGGTGGAATGCTTCATCAACAAGATCAAGCACTATCGCCGGATCTTCTCCCGGTTTGAGAAGCTGGACACCAGATACCTGGGCTTCCTGCACTTCACCGCCGCTCTCATCTGGCTACGGTGAAATGTCAACAGAACCTAAATCCCGATAGTCAATGTTTGGTAAAATCGCGTGGCCGGCTTGGGTCGTGTCCACCAGGCTCAAATCAGCGTCACGCGACAGTTTCGCTGAATATAAACACGCTCGAGAGCGCAAGTAACCAGGACGATTGCAAAGTCGTTGGCCGGCCTGCTCTCCCCGCTCATCCTGAACCTGTCGAAGGATGGTTGCGTGGTTCGTAAGCTCACCATGAACGGGCGTCAAGGGACTTTGCAATCGTCCTGTGCAAGCAACATCCCGTCGTTGTCGCGCCGACAATCGTTGGCTACAATAAAAACCGTTGTACACAAAACCGTTGTCTAGCAGAAATGAAACTCCAACCCCTCACACCAACCGAGCACACCAACCACCATGCCCATCGACCGCACCCAGGTAGAACATATCGCCGCCTTGGCCCGTATCTCCCTCTCCGAGGCGGAGATTGAGGCCTTTGCCGCCCAGCTGTCCCAGATACTGGAACAGTTCGATGTGCTGCAATCCCTCGACACCACCGATGTCCCGGCCACCGCCCACGTCGCCAACCTCGACAATGTGATGCGCGACGACGACATTGACCACTGCCTTCCCGCCGAGGACACCCTCCGCAACGCCCCCCGCCGGCGCGGCGACTTCTTCCAGGTACGCGCCGTGCTGGACGAGTAATCCAACCGATGCAAAATCCCGCCACCGAGCTCTGGCAGCTCTCCGTAGCCGATGCCTCCCAACGGCTCGCCCAGCGCGAAATCAGCAGCGTCGAGCTCACCGAAGCCTACCTCGACCGCACTGCCGCCGTCGATGCGCAGCTCTCTGCCTACATCACCGTAACCGCCGACATCGCCCGCCAGCAGGCCGCCGCTGCCGACCGACTCATCGCCGCCCGTTCTCACTCCGAGAGATTGGCCAACCCCCTCACCGGCATCCCCATGCAAGTCAAAGACCTGCTCTGCACCCAGGGGATTCGCACCACCTGCGCCTCCCAAATGCTGGCCGACTACGTGCCCGTTTACGACGCCACCGCCGTCGCCCGCCTGCGCGAACAGGGCGCCGTCCTGCTGGGCAAGGGCAATATGGACGAGTTCGGCATGGGTTCTTCCACCGAAAACTCGGCCTTCTTCCCCACTCAAAACCCCTGGGACACCACCCGCGTCCCCGGCGGCAGCAGCGGCGGTTCGGCGGCGGCGGTCGCGGCCGGCGCCGCCGCCTTCGCCCTCGGCACCGACACCGGCGGCAGCATCCGCCAACCCGCGTCCTTCTGCGGCATCACCGGACTCAAGCCCACCTACGGACGCGTCAGCCGCTACGGACTCGTCGCCTACGCGTCATCGTTGGACCAAATCGGCCCGCTCTCCCGCAGCGCCGCTGACAGCGCCCTCATCCTGCAGGCCATCGCCGGCCACGACCCCCGCGATGCCACCTCGCTACCCGACGCCGTGCCCGACTACTCCGCCGCCCTCACCGGCGACGTATCCGGCCTGCGTCTCGGCGTGCCGGAAGAATACTTCGGCGCCGGCATGGACGCCGGCGTGCGAGTCGCCGTAACCGCCGCCATCGATCAGCTCGCCGCAATGGGCGCGGAAATCCGGCCCGTGTCCCTGCCCAGCACCCAGTACGCCCTGGCCTGCTACTACATCATCGCCCCCTCCGAGTGCTCCGCCAACCTGGCCCGCTACGATGGCGTCAAGTACGGCTACTCCCACCGCGGCGACGGCGATATGTGGCAGGCAATGGAGCGCACCCGGCAGCACGGCTTCGGCCCCGAAGTCAAACGCCGCATCATGCTGGGAGCCTTCGCCCTCTCCTCCGGCTACTACGACGCCTACTACCACAAGGCCCAGCAGGTACGCACCCTCATCCGCCAGGACTTCAACCGCGTCTTCACCCCGGAACTCGGTGGCGTGGATGCCCTGGTCGCCCCCGTCTCCCCCATCGTCGCCTTCCCCCTCGGCGACCGCGCCGACGACCCCGTGCGGATGTACCTGGTTGACATCTACACCCTCCCGGTCAACATCGCCGGCCTGCCCGCCATGTCCATCCCCGGCGGCTTCGCCACGCCCGACGATTCGGACAATCCCCTCCCAGTCGGCCTCCAGCTAATCGGCCCCCACCTCTCCGAACCCACCCTCCTCAACATCGCCCACGCCTACCAGCAGGCGACAGACTGGCACCGCCAAAGACCGCCGATCTAATCCCGCCTACACCGACGGTTCCCGGCTGGTGTCGGGCCAGTCGTTAAAAGCGGCAGCCAGTTCGCGGTCAAAGGTCATCATGGCGCTGGCCCGGCGGCGTATGCAGATTGCCAGATGGCAAAGGTCCCGGGCCGAGAGGTTCGGCTGCCGCTCGTGCAATCTCCGAGCCAACATGACATCCGCCTCTTCCAGCGGCCACACTTCTATGCCTAGTCTCCGCACCAGTGCCATCGCCGCATCGAAGGATAGCCGTCTCCCTACACGCAAATACGCATGTGCCAATTCCTGCAAGACCTCTGCCGACGTGCACAAGGGTACGGCATTCGCTTGGGAATCCTCGAAAAAATTCCAAGCTTCCCTCTGCAACGGATGCGGTCTGCCCATTGCGTACATGAAAACGTTGGCATCAACGAACGTCATACGTCAGGTAGACTCGGCCGGCGATACTCGATATAGCTCTTTTTGAAATCATCCCAGTCCGGTTCCTTCTCCGGCCCGTCTCGACCACTACATTCGATAAAAAATGCCCTCAACTCCTCCACCGATTTGAACCGCTCTTCAGAATCAATCTGCTCCTCAGGTTTCCGCTTCTCCACCCGCTGCCGGGCAACCTTGAGCAGCCAGGCGTCCAGCGTCATTCCTTCCAGGCGCGCCTGCCGGGTGAACTCCGCCTGATCATCCTCGGGGATTTCCAGCTCAACCCTGACCATCACCGCTACCTTCCTGCACTAGGATTGTTCCGATTATACTAGCCCAACAATCCTACCCAAACACCCTATGCTAAAATCCCGCTAACACCCACATTCGCAGACTGGAGGTACGCCATGCCCACCCCGCAGCAGCGCACCCGCATCCAAAACCTGCTCAGCCTCGAAAAACTGCCCGACCCCGCCAGCGATCCCATCACCGTCAAAGGCTGGGTCAAAACCGTTCGTTCCTCCGGCGCCGTCTCCTTCGTCCAGATTAACGACGGCTCCACCTTCGCCGACCTGCAAATCGTCGTCGACCCCACCTGTCCTGATTATGCCATCGTCGGCCAGCTCAACACCGGCTCCAGCGTCAGCGTGTCCGGCGTCCTGCAGGAATCCCAGGGCCGCGGCCAGCGCTACGAAATCCTGGCCCACGGTATCGAGCACCTCGGCGGCGCTGACCCCGAGGAATACCCCCTCCAGAAAAAACGCCACACCCTGGAGTTCCTGCGCGAGCTGGCCCACCTGCGCCCCCGCACCAACACCTTCGGCGCCATGGCCCGCGTCCGCAACGCCATGGCCTTTGGCATCCACCAGTTCTTCCAGCAGCGCGGCTTCCTCTACGTCCAGACCCCCATCATCACCGCCAGCGACGCCGAGGGCGCCGGCGCCATGTTCCGCGTCACCACCCTCGACGTCAACGACCCGCCCAGATTGGACGGAGACGGGGGCGGTTCCGTCGACGACAGCCAGGACTTCTTCGGACGTCCCGCCTTCCTCACCGTCAGCGGCCAGCTGGAAGCCGAAATCTTCGCCCAATCCATGACCGACGTCTACACCTTCGGCCCCACCTTCCGCGCCGAAAACTCCAACACCTCCCGACACCTGGCCGAATTCTGGATGGTCGAACCGGAGGTGGCCTTCTGCGACCTCGATGGCCTGGCCGACCTGGCCGAGGATTTCCTCCGCAACATCTTTGCCCACGCCCTGGAGTCCTGCCCCGACGATATGGCCTTCTTCAACCGCTTCTACGACCAGGAACTCATCGCCACCCTGGAGGGCATCGTCGCCTCTGACTTTGAGCGCATGACCTATACCGAGGCCGTCGCCGCCCTGCAATCCTCCGGCGAGAGCTTCGAGTATCCGGTGGAATGGGGCCTCGATCTGCAATCCGAACACGAACGCTACCTCACCGAAAAGAAGGTCGGCCGGCCCGTCATCGTCACCGACTACCCCAGCTCCATCAAGGCCTTCTATATGCGACTCAGCGACGATGGCCGCACCGTCCGCGCTATGGACGTGCTCATGCCCCGCATCGGCGAAATCATCGGCGGCAGCCAGCGCGAAGAACGCCTCGACGTACTCCGGTCCCGCATGGCCGAGAGCGGCCTCGACGAAGCCCCCTACTGGTGGTACCTCGACCTGCGCCGCTATGGCACCGCCCCCCACGCCGGCTTCGGCCTCGGCTTCGAGCGCACCGTCCAGTTCGCCACCGGTATGCAGAACATCCGCGACGTAATAGCCTTCCCCCGCACCCCCCGCAACGCCGAATTTTAACCCCCAACAGGCCCGCCCGGTGAACTCCAACAAGCCGCTCATGGTGAGCCTGTCGAACCACACCCCACATCCTGCTGTCATTGCGAGCGTAGCGTGGCAATCCCATCGCCGAATCAACGGCGGTAGGCCGACGTGTCTACAACCTTATCGAGATTGCCACGTGGCTATGCTCCTCGCAATAACAGATTAACGTGGATACGCGTGAGACCATAGGAGGGTGTCTAAAAACTCCCTCTCCCCTGGTGAGAGAGGGCTGGGGTGAGGGGTCGTTCCCCCGCTATTCCACCTCCTCTCGCCCGAGATTCACTAGTACCGTTCCCAGATAGATTTGTAATAATATGAGAAGGCAGCCATACTGGGGCACGATCTTTCTGCGAGGAGGTGCCCAGCCATGGCTGCCATCAAGTATAAAGTCGCGCTGACCGAGGCCGAACGTTCCCGTCTCAATGAGGTTTCCCAGCGAGGCAAGGCGTCAGTGCGCACCGTGAAGCGGGCGCTGTCGCTGCTCAAAGCTGACCAAGGACTTCGAGACCGTGAGCTAGCCGGTGTGCTTTTGATCAACCCCGCTACCGTTGCCAGAACGCGGAAGCGGTACGTGGAGGAAGGACTTGAGTCCGCCATCAATGACAAGCCACGGCCGGGCCGGGAGCGCAAGCTGGACGGCCAGCAGGAAGCGCACCTGATCGCCTTTGCGTGCAGCGCAGCGCCCGAAGGTCACACGCATTGGACACTCCAGTTGTTGGCCGACCAGGTGGTAGAGTTGGAGTTTGCCGAGAGCAGCTCCCTGGAGACGGTGCGCCAGATGCTCAAAAAAACGAACTCAAGCCGTGGAAGAAGAAGGAGTGGTGTATCCCCAAGGTGAGCGGGGAGTTCGTGGCGCGGATGGAGGACGTGCTGGACCTGTACCACCAGGAGTACAACCCGGAGCGTCCGGTAGTGTGTTTCGACGAGACCTCCCGGCAATTGACCGGGGAGGTGCGGCCGCCCCTGGCGGCTGCCCCGGGACGGGTGGCACGCTATGACACCGAGTACCAGCGAAACGGGACCCGGAACCGGTTCATGATCTGCGAGCCGAAGGGTGGCTGGAGATATGTGGCGGTGACCGGGCGCCGCACTGCCGTGGATTTCGCGCACCAGATGCGGTGGCTGGTGGACGAGGCCTACCCTGATGTCGAGGTGGTCAGGCTGGTGATGGACAACCTCAACACCCACCAGCTCGGCTCGCTTTACGAAGTATTTGAGCCGTGCGAAGCCCGGCGCATCGCGCAACGGCTGGAGTTTCATTACACCCCCACGCATGGCAGCTGGCTGAACATGGCTGAGATCGAGTTGAGCGTCTTCAGCAGAGGGTGTCTGAACCGCCGCATCAGCGCTGAGCCGGAGCTGCGACGAGAGGTTGCGGCGCTCGAACGCGAGCGCAACGCCGCAAAATCAGTCATAGACTGGCGGTTTACCACCCAAGACGCTCGCCGTAAGCTCCAGCATATCTACCCTACAAAACCAGATTGACACGGTACTAGAGCGTGTTGACATTTAGATTTGACGCTGATTTTATGGGCAACGTGGCCCAACTGTGGGCATTCAGGACGCGCAAGCCAAATTAATCTTTCCCTTCGCTTTTGCCCAAGCGTAATCGAAGCGGAGGCCGGCCGCTTCGCCGCGTCGTTTCACGCTACCGGCTCGCAAACTTAAATAGCTGGCATGATTCGTCCTGGTCCATTCTGGGCAATTGTAATCCAGGTCAGGGGACAAAAGCCCGATGTAGAGCGCCATCCCTCCGGCCTTGCCTACTTCGAGCATTTCACGCTCCTGCGCTTCCTTGACCGCGCCGTAATGAGCGTAGGCGTCTGTTACACAGGGGCCTACTATCGGGGTCAGCGTTTCTGCGTTCAGGCGCTTGCGCTGGTAGGTCAGTCTCCGGTCAGCAGTGAGAGTTGAGCCGGCTTCCGACGAATAGAACTCGGAGATGTAGGGAATGGAAGCCAACATCTCCCCACGTGGCCGGTCCAGAGCTTGTGCCGTTCGCTCCATGTAGCGGTCAGTCAAACGTCCCGTGTCTTGGCTGACACCGATGGCAGTTGCTTTCTCTTCTGGCGTCAGTACGGCTACTACGCCAATTTGCTTGAGGTACTCTTGGTTTGCTTTGCTAATCCGGTTGGAATCTGACGACGGACTTGGCGTGACGGCAGGTGGCGGCGCTGGTGTGGCCGTAACTTCCATGACGATCCGAGTGACTTCCGGCTCTCCCGGCCCGCAGGCCAGCATCCCCAGGATGACGGTCATCAGTAGCGCGGCGATGACAAATTGCGGCTTGTTCAATTGGAACCTCCCGCTGCGTAGGATTGAGCCACCGGTCAGAGTGAAGCCGAACCCGCCTGCCATAAGCAAGCACCCGCAGAGCGAGGCGCGAAGCCTCAACCCATCGGGGTGCTGGCATATAAAAAACGTCCCGCCAGAGACGGAACGCCTGTTGTGCGTAGGAGGGGTTGGCCGGCCGGCCACCTACGACTTCACTCTGACGCCGCAGAGCCTATCACGCCGGTAAAATTCTCGTCAACGGAAATCAAACGGAACCCGTCGCCAGCCGCAGCCACCGGCTACGAAAGGCAAGACCGCGAAATCCGCCCGCTGACGCCGGCCATTATGCCGCCATAGCCAAAGTTGCTGCGGGGATGGGCAACCGCTACCGCTTGATGGCGATGACCGTCGCCACCATGTCAATCATTCCCGCGAAGCTGGTGTCGGTCTGCTCGTAGCGCGTGGCGATGCGCCGGAACTGCCTGATCTTGGCGAAGTAGTTCTCCACCAGATGGCGGGTCTTGTAGGCGACCACGTCCAGCGGGTACGGGTGTTTGCGATTTACCTTCGATGGTATGACGGCTATAATCCCACGTGCAGCCAGGGATTTTCTGATTTTGTCCGAATCGCAGGCTTGGTCGGCGATGACCAAGCTGCCTTTGGTGGCGATGCCGTCCGTCAGGGGTTCGATCCCTGGCGATTCGGCGGCATTGCCCGGTAATAACAAGTAGCGGATCAGGTTCCCGTTCTGGTCGGTTGCCGCCAGTATCTTTGTAGTCGGCCCTCCGCGACTGCGGCCTATGGCCTCACCACCGAGAGGGCGGTTCCTTTTGGGGAACCCGCGCCGTGCTGGTGAACCTTGACGAACGTGCCATCGACCATCACGACGCGCCGGTCGAGCAGTTCCGGCATCAGCAGTTGGAACAGTCGCGCCAGTGCGCCGGTCAATGCCCAGCGGCGGAACCGCCGGTACACGGTATTCCACCGTCCCAACTCTGGGGGCCGGTCTCTCCCAGGTGCTCCGGTTCTCGCTATGCACAGGATTCCCTCAACCGTCCGGCGGTTATTCGTCCCAGAGCGACCACGGTCGCCTCGTTTGCCGGGCAGGTGCGGGGCGATGCGTCTCCATCGCCGGTCGGATAAGATTCTGCGAGCCATTGCTCACCTCCCTGCTCTCCAATCTCATCATCACCGCCATTGCCTTCGTAGGTCAGCAACCGATACGTGCCCGGATTCACATATTCCCACTCGTCGATGCTCGCAAGCCTGGTAGACATCGATGAGTTGATGCTGCTGGCCTTGCCTTTGGACAGTCCTGCGGCGTGTACCAGGCGACTGGCTTCATTGATCCGCACAATGCCGCCACTACGCTCGGCAATTGCACGAAACGCTTCCAAGTGCGTGGCGCAATGAGCCAACAGGCGGGGGCGGATATGGGCATGGTGTAGTTTGGCTGGTCCAACCTCGTTATCTTTCACCGGATTACGGGCGATGATGCGCTCGTAAGCGGCCTGATCAGCACGAATCTCCGCGAGCTCCTCTTCCAGCATTCGCTCTTGTCGGTCGGCTTCTTCCCAAAGCTGCTGTAGGTCTTCCGCTGTTGTAGGCTGTATCATGGTGAACTCCTTGTCTAATCTCACTTTCTCAGCCCAGAAATTTTCCGTTCGAGTTCCGCTTGTTACATTTGAAACGGCTGGCTATCATACCCGCAGCGACACACTCCAACGGGTGCAAGGGTTTCACGCCTTCTTGTCGTGAGACGCCGACCGGATTCGCACCGGCGTAACAGCCTTGCGGGGACTGCGCCTAACTACTCGGCCACGGCGTCGCAAAGAGTTCGGCGGGTCGGTTCGTTCCTGCAAAAGAGGAACCGACCCGTCGTTTCCACAATGTTACCAGTGGTATGGGCTACCGCCAATACTTTGGCGCCGGCTAAACAGCGAGCAAAATTGCGAGAGGTTCGGTTGGATAGGTCCAACCGAACCTCTCTTTATTGACCTAGAATCTAAATGTCAACACGCCCTAGTACCGTTCCCAGATAGATTTGTAAGAATATTAGAAGGCAGCCATACTGGGGCACGATCTTTCTGTGAGGAGGTGCCCAGCCATGGCTGCCATCAAGTATAAAGTCGCGCTGACCGAGGCCGAACGCTCCCGTCTCAATGCGGTTTCCCACCGGGGCAAGCCGTCAGTCCGCACCGTCAAGCGGGCGCTCGCGTTGCTCAAAGCTGACCAAGGACTTCGAGACCGTGAGCTAGCCGGTGTGCTTTTGATCAACCCCGCTACCGTTGCCAGAACGCGGAAGCGGTACGTGGAGGAAGGACTTGAGTCCGCCATCAATGACAAGCCACGGCCGGGCCGGGAGCGCAAGCTGGACGGCCAGCAGGAAGCGCACCTGATCGCCTTTGCGTGCAGCGCAGCGCCCGAAGGTCACACGCATTGGACACTCCAGTTGTTGGCCGACCAGGTGGTAGAGTTGGAGTTTGCCGAGAGCAGCTCCCTGGAGACGGTGCGCCAGCTACTCAAAAAACGAACTCAAACCCTGGAAGAAGAAGGAGTGGTGTATCCCCAAGGTGAGCGGGGAGTTCGTGGCGCGGATGGAGGACGTGCTGGACCTGTACCACCAGGCGTACAATCCGGAGCGTCCGGTAGTGTGTTTCGACGAGACCTCCCGGCAATTGACCGGGGAGGTGCGGCCGCCCATTAAGGCCGTCCCCGGACGGGTGGCACGCTATGACACCGAGTACCAGCGAACGGGACCCGGAACCGGTTCATGATCTGCGAGCCGAAGGGTGGATGGAGACACGTCGCCGTGACCGGGCGCCGCACTGCGGTGGATTTCGCCCACCAGATGGGTGGCTGGTGGACGAGGCCTACCCTGATGTCGAGGTGGTCAGGCTGGTGATGGACAACCTGAACACCCACCAGCGCGGCTCGCTTTACGAAGCATTTGAGCCGTGCGAAGCCCGGCGCATCGCGCAACGGCTGGAGTTTCATTACACTCCCACGCATGGCAGCTGGCTGAACATGGCTGAGATCGAGTTGAGCGTCTGCAGCAGAGGGTGTCTGAACCGCCGCATCAGCGCTGAGCCGGAGCTGCGGCGAGAGGTTGCGGCCCTCGAACACGAGCGCAACGCCGCAAAATCAGTCATAGACTGGCGGTTTACCACCCAAGACGCTCGCCGTAAGCTCCAGCATATCTACCCTACAAAACCAGATTGAAACGGTACTAGAAACCGGGCCGGAAACCCTGGTTGATTTGGCCAGCGGTTATACTCCGGGCAATCAAGGCTGGCGGAGCAGGGCAATGCTGGGCAAGCGTTCGGAGCAAGAGGGCCTCTGGGAAGCGGATCGGTTGTATCTGGACTACGTGGGCAAGGACACTTTTTACGGCTTGCTGGCCGCACTGCGGGGTCAGCTGTTCCGCGATGACGATTTCGCCGAGATCTACGGTCCGGACAATGGACGGGACCGCGTGCCGCCCAGCCTGCTGCCCATGGCGCTGCTGCTGCAGACCTACGACAAGGTCAGCGACGCCGAGGCCCAGGCGAGGGCTGACTTCGACTTCCGGTGGCAGAGCCCGCCCTCGGCTACGACCGGGGGTGGCGTTGGGGATTGAGATTGAGGATAGACCCTTTGCCAGGAGCGCCCTGCACCGGGCCCAGCTGATACTGCACGAGAAGGTGCGGGAGGTATTCGAGAGCAGCCTACGGCTGGCGCGGCAGTCGGGCTACCTGAAGCAGCGTGGGATGCGGGTGGCGCTGGACACGACCTACATCCTGGGACGGGGCGCGGTGCAGGACACCTGTAATCTGCTGGCGTACGGCATCGTCAAACTGTTGCGGGTCCTGGCGGCCGTGGCGAGAATCGCGGTCCGGGAATGGGCCGAAGGCCAGGGGTACGAGAAGTAACTGGGCTCCAGCATCAAGGGCGAGGCGACGATTGACTGGTCGGACCGCAAAGCGCGGGCGGCATTGCTGGCTGAGCTAGTGGTCGATGCGGACCGGCTGCTGGAACTGTTGCGGCCGGCGTGGCTGGAATTGCCGGAGGACAGCGTCCAGCAGCAGAGCATAGTGGATGGGGCGGAGTTGCTGGGACAGTTGCTGCTCCAGGACATCGAGCGCCAGAGCGGCGCTGGCGATGCTGATGACGGGGTAAGCCTCAAGGACGGGGTGAGCAAGGACCGGATGCCGTCGGTGCATGACCCGGAGCTGCGCCACGGGCACCAGAGCCGCCGGCGGCGCTGCAACGGGCACCAGGCGGCCATCGTGGTGGACACCGACCGCCAGCTGATCACGGCGGTGGACGTGTTGCCGGGCAACGCTCCGGACAATCTGGGGCATTGGAACTGGTGGAGGCCAGCGAAGCGAGTACCGGCTCGGTGGAGGCGGAAGCCATGGGCGATGCGGCCTACGGTGATGGTGGCGCCCGCCAGACTTTCGCCGAGGCGGGACGGCAGCTGGTGGCCAAAGCGCCGGGCTGGCCCAACCGGAAACACTTTCCCAAGGATGACTTTCACCTTGACCTGGCGGCGGGCAGTTGCGCCGGTCCGGCGGGACCGGTTACCCGCGCCATCGTGCCGGCGGGAAAGCGGACTGACCGCACGGAGCGCATCTACCGATTGCAAGCTTTCCAATTTGATGAGGCGGTATGTTGGGTATGTCCACTGCGGTCCCAGTGCATCGCGGCCCAAGACAGGAAGGGACGACGGGTGCAAATCCATCCGCAGGAAGCCCTGCTACAACAGGCCCGAGCATTGCAGCAGAGCCTGCCTACGACGAGTATCGAGCGCGACGGGTGGTAGTGGAGCACCGGTTGGCGCGGCTGGTCCAGCTGGGTATCCGGCAGTCCCGCTACTTCGGGCGTGCCAGGACGAAGTTCCAGCTGTACCTGGCGGCCACGGTAGCCAACCTGACCCTGGTGTTGGGCAAAATCGGTCTGTCAGGCAGTACCGGTGGCGGCGCAGGCCACCGCGTCGTCCGCAATGATGTCCTCGTTGTGCTCGTCAATGCGGCGGCCAATTTCAGCGCTGCCCGGCTCGGACAACTATGGTCTGTGATTTTGCTCACGTCGGCTTTACGGCCGCAACTCCACTTCCAAATCAGGGCTTTCCGGCCCGGTTTATAGCCCCAGATTGGTGATCTGGCCGCTGATGCGCAGACGTTGAGCCCAGTTCTTGCTCACGCGCCCGTTTGTAGTCAAATGAACCCTAAGATATAATCCCCACGCCCCTCGGCCGTCACCGTAACGTCCTGGTTGCGAGACAGTTCTAATGAATGCAGCAGATAAGGCTTTCGGTCGTTCCATGAACACCCTTCGTACAGCAGTTCAGAGTTGAGGGGAGGTGAGCAGTTGTCGGCAGGCGGTGAGGGGGTTGAGGCCTTGGGCGCGCCAGGCGCCGAAGAGGGAAGCCCGGGTCATCTTGCTAGCGGTGCCCCGTTCTGACCGGGCGCCGCCGCTGACCTTGCGGCTGACGACCAGATGTCGCCGGCTGCGTTGGGCGGCATTGTTGTCCGCTGGCACGTCCGGTTCGGCCACGAAGACGAACAGTTCCCCGTATCCAGTACGGGGCCGGCTCCTGATGTGGCGCTCGATGCGCCGGCACAGATTAGCTTGGGTTGCCGACGGGTCATCCAGGAAAGGCCGGCAGATGGTGAGCAACTGCCGTTCCAAAGCCAGTTGGGCGGTGCGGCGTTGTTTCTCTGCGAGATGAGTGCAGGTTTTGGCCCGGTCGTAAATCCCGCGGACGGCTTCGGCCCACCTGTCCAGTGGCGCGTCCTCTGGGTAGAGGGTTCGCAGGTCGTGGATGTCCCGCAGCAGCGTTGTTTGGGGCCATCATAATGATGGTAGGCGGCGTAGAAATCGCAGACCAGCACACTGGCAGCATCGCCCAGTACCTCATCCACCACGGCCTTGCTCCGGTTCCGCCGTAGGAAGTGGCGGTGGGTGGGGGTGCTGAAGGTCCAGACGTAGCCGTTGTTGCCATCCTGCCGCCAGCCCGTTTCGTCAGCATGGATCACTGGGCTGGCGCGGACCTGGGCCAGAATCCTGTCCACTGCGGTCTGAGCCCTTTGCGCGGTGCGATGCACCGTAGCCGTGATGGCTCCCACGCTGAAGCGCAGCCATGGACGGTACTCAGATACCATTGGATGGTGCCAATGGGCAGTCGGGCCTCTTCCCGCAGCGTGGCAATCCGGCTGATCAGGTTGACGCCGAGACGCTGCTGGCCCAGGACCACGCTGTCCAGTTCCGCCGGAGGTCTGCAGCGCCGTCGGCAGGCCGGGCAAGTCCGAGCAATGTAGACGTGCTCGGTGACTTGCACCGGAACCACCGGCAGCTCGATGACTTCCCGAGTGCGCTGGATCCAGCCGCCGGACCGGTGGGCGCCGCAATCGGGACAGTTCTCCATCACGTGCTCCACCCGATGGGTCGGTGTCATGCGCGGGCGGGCGAAGCCGTGGCGTCGCTGCTTTCTGGGCTGCTGCTGTGCCGGTGGCTGGCGGCCCGAACTGGGCTTGAGGCCGGGCATTCGGGGTGGGCCACCCGATTTGGCTTGGCCTTCCAGTTCGGCAATCCGCCGCTGCAACCGCTCAATCACCGCCTGTAACTCGGCGATGATGGCAATGAGAACATCGCGGTCGACGGTGGTGAGGTCAGCTTCAGTATCCATGCCCTGTATATGACATAACCACCGCCACCCGTGCCAGCGTTCGGCAACCCGCCTTCGGCCAATTCACCTCACCAAGTCTGAACTGTTACTGCCACAACCACAGTAACTGTTCAGGGTTGAGGGGAAGTGAGTAATTGTCGGCAGGCGGTGAGGGGGTTCAAGCCCTGGGCCCGCCAGGTGCCGAAGATTGACGCCAGCGTCATCTTGGTTGCAGTGCCCTGGTTTGAGCGCGTGCCACCACTGATCTTCCGGCTGATCACCACCGGGCGCAGGCTGCGCTCGGCGGCGTTATTGTCCGGCGGCGCTGCCGGTTCAGCCACGAAGACGAAGAGCTCTTTGACGTGGCGTTCAATGCGTCGGCATAGCTTGGCCTGGGTTGCCGATGGGTCGTCGAGGAATGGCTGGCAGATGGCGAGCAGCCGTTGTTCCAGGGCCAGCTGGGTCGCCCGCCGTCGCAGCAGCGACGGGTGCGTGAAGGCCTTGGCCTGGACATAGAGACGGTGTACGGCGTCGGCCCACTGTGCCAGTGGCGCGTCATCAGGGTAGAGAGTGCGCCGGTCGTGGATGTCCCGCAGCAGGTGAGCCCAGCAGCGTTGTTTGGGACCGTCGTAGTGGTGGTAGGCGGCGTAGAAATCGCTGACCAGCACTCCGGAGAACTCCTCGCCCAGGACTTCATCCACCACCGCCTTGCCCCGACCCCGCCGCAGGAAGTACCGCTCGGTGGGAGTGCTGAAGGTCCACACGTAGCCGTTGTTGCCGTTCTCCCGCCAACCGGTCTCATCGGCATGCACCACCGGACTGCCTCGGATCCGTTCCAGTATGCCGGCCAGCTTGCGCTGCCCTTTGCCCGCCACTTTTCGGGTGGCGTCCACGATGGCGCCCGTGCTGAGGCGCAGCCCATGCACGGCGCCCAGGTACCACCGGATGGTGCGGAAGGGCAGCCGGGCCTCTTCCCTAAGCGCGGCAATCAGACTCATTACGTTGATCCCCAGACGCTGCCGCCCCAGCGCCACGCCGTCCAGTTGCGCCGGTGGCACACAGCGGCGTCGGCAGCCCGGGCAGATGCGGGCGATGTAAGCGTGCTCGGTAATCTGCACCGGAACTTGGGGCAAGTCAATGACTTCCCGAGTGCGCTGGGTCCAGCCGTCGGCCAGCTGAGTTCCGCAGTCGGGGCACTGTTCCAACGCGTGCTCCACTCGCTGGGTCGGCGTCATGCGGGTGCGGGCGAACCCGTGGGGACGGCGCTGGCGTGGCCCTTTGGGCTGAGCCGGTTTCCGCTCGGCTTTGGGCTGCAGACCGGGCATCCGACCCGAGCCGCTTGGCTGGGCCGGCCCCTCCAATTGGCCAATCCGTTTCTCCAACCGCTCGATGATCGCCTGTTGCCGGACGATGATGGCTTGCTGCCGGACAATGCTGGCAATCAGGGCATCCCGGTCGGCAGTATTGAGGTCAATTTCCGTATCCATATCCACTATATGACACAACCACCACCGGCAGCGCAAGGCTCCCAGAACCCCTATCGGCCAATCCACCTCACCAACTCTGAACAGTTACCCCTTCGTGTAACTGTTCACGTTTGAGGGGACGGCAACGGTTTGCTTTGGACATTCCGTGCTTGGCTGCCCCTCCACAATAGGCCGAATAGTCGGCAGATCCCCGCAACTCTGAACAGTTACCCCTTCGTGTATTGCTTGACAGGGGACCCATTATTGGTGTATTATTAAGTGTGTCACTTTTCGAGTGCCAATATACGAAACTCTGTGAAACGTCAAGGAACCAAAAATACGCCAATTCCCGAATGAAATCGATAAGATGTGTTGCTCATTGGCCCGATATGGGCAACCGTGAAACCCTGATGTGGCGTCCTTCATCGGCTCCATTGCTTTCAACAATCCCCGCCTTGTGCGGGGATTTGCTTTTCAGACGGTGCGAAAACGGCGAGTTGCCAGCTTTTCGCGGACACGGTCTGCCACTTTATCCAAATATCCGTCCGACCAAGATGACCATCGATTGAAAGCGGGTGGCGCCAAGCTCGGGATGGGGATAACTAGATGCTGCTCCGTTTGGACATCGAGAATCTCATTGGTAGAGTGAGGGACTTTCAACCGATCAATCTTGAGAATGCGAGCAATATGCTGCACGGAGCCCACACCATGAACAATGAGGACGGTCGGGGCGATTTCAGCGAGCAGGTAACGGAAAATCTCTTCCCCCTTTCTGGCGCCGCCGGCATTAGCCCGTTTTCTTAGAGCCTGTTTACAATCTTTTTAGGATTAGCACCGTGAAGGCAAGCACCACCATTTGCAGGCTGGTATTGAGCTTTCTTTCGCAGTTCTTCCAGAGTCGGCGGCACTTTTCCAGCCAGGCGAAAGACCGCTCCACCACCCATCGCTTTGGAAGCACCACGAAGGTGTGCAGTTCGTTGCGTTTCACCACTTCCACCGCGGCTCCCAACAGGCCTTGCACCGCAGTGGCAAAGGGCTTTCCGGTGTAACCCCCGTCCACCAGCACGTTCTGCACTTGACTGAGGCCGTCTCGGCGCCGGTCAAACATCGCCAAAGCCCCGGCCCGGTCGGTGACGTTGGCGGTAGTCACGTGTATCGCATGGGGCAATCCTTGCGTGTCCACCGCGATATGACGCTTGATTCCCGACACCTTCTTGCCTGCGTCATAGCCCTTGTGCCCAGCGGTGTCCGTGTTCTTGACGCTCTGGGAGTCCACGATACAGAAGCTGGTCTGCTCTTTCCGTCCATTGCTTTGTCGGGCCGCGCCAACCGATTTTTTTTAGGACTTGCTCCAGAATGGAATCCTGACCCGGGCCAGGCCGCTCGCTCCATTGCCGGAAATACTTGTAGCAAGTACGCCAATTGGGGAAGTCCGCGGGCAGCATTCGCCACTGGCACCCGCTTTTCAAGAGGTACAGCACGCCGCAGAAAACGTCATACAAGTCCACGGTGCGGGGCTTGGTCCGGCGTCGGGCCGACTCCAACGTCGGCAGAATCCGGGCGAATTGCTCCCGGCTGATGTCGCTGGGATAGGAATGAGACATGATTACCCCTCCCCTGATAATAGTCTCAGCTTAACCTATTTCAGAGATCGTAGACAGGTTCTTAGATCAGCGCCGATGAGAGTGGAATAGCAGACTACGTCCGTTTCCAGGATGTTGTGAATGTTTCGTTGGTTCAGGCGAGCCGCCAAATCATCAACGTTCCGCCGTGCCGGAGACGGCTTGCCTATGGTAACCGCATCGTAGAGACTGCGGCAACTCTCGCCATTTCGATTGAAAAGGGCATCCAAGTGCCTCCAGTGTAGTATTGCTATGTCGGAATACGGGTTCCGTTGATTCCTGCCGACGATGAACACGTCCGTTGCTAGCGGATTCCGCATCCTGGTCATCCAGGGGCGTGGGAGTTGACCGTTGATGGGCGCGGTCAATTCCCGGATCTTTTCCTCAAACTTGTCCATGATGATGACCCTCCAGGGGTGGATTTAGCGCCACCGTTCCAGCAGTGCCTTCATGTCCTTCATGCTCAATATGCAGCTTTGCCCGGGCGTGGGCGTCGAGATTGGCGCCCCACGGGGTACGTCAGCAAGTATTTCAGGATTGACAGGCTTGGTGGCCGGGCTAGAATGACCCGTACCCGAAGTGCAGGGAGGTTGTTGATGGCAGATACCTACTCCGAAGAGGAACTGCTGGACCTGGCGCGGAAGTACAGCTTCCGCAGTCGGATGGACCGGAGCATCGTAACCGGCCCCATTTTCGTTTGGGGTCGCGGTTCAGTGGTCCGCGACATCAACGGCAAGGAGTACCTGGATTTCAATTCCGGCCAGATGTGCGCCGCATTAGGCCATAACCATCCGCGGATCGTACAGGCCCTCCAGGAAAGCTGCGAATCACTCATTCACAGTCACATGACGATGTTCAACGATCGTGAGATTATCCTCGCCAGCCGACTGGCGGAGATTACGCCTCCCGGCCTGAACCGCAGTATGTTCCTCACCTCGGGCAGCGATTCCAACGAAGCTGCGATGGCAATTGCCAAACGCTACACCGGCGGCTACGAAATAGCCAGCCCGGTGGTCAGTTTCCACGGCATGAGCGATGCCACCCGGGCCGTTACCTTTTCCGGATGGCATCAGGGCTACGGCCCTTATGCGCCCGGCAACTACCCCATCATCGCCCCTTACCGGTACCGGTGCGCTTTCTGCCAGAATCAACCGGCGTGCGACTACGCCTGCCTGGACACCAGCTTTGATTTGCTGGACGCGCAGGCCGACGGTCGTATGGCTGCCGTTATTACCGAGCCGCTATTCAGCGCCGGCGGCGTGATCGAACCGCCTCCCGGTTGGCTACGGGAGTTGAAACTACGCTGTGAGCGGCGCGGAATGCTCCTGATTCTCGACGAAGCGCAGACCGGATTGGCCAAATTGGGCTCAATGTGGGCTTTCGAGCAGGAAGGCGTCGTGCCCGACATTTTCACCATCTCAAAGCACTTCGGCGGTGGTATTGCCATCAGCGCCACCATCACCACCGATGAAATTGAGGAGCAGGCCGTGGCAACCGGCCTGGTCGTGGCGCACTCCCACTCCAACGACCCAATGACCTGCAACGCTGCCATCGCCAGCCTGGACATAATTCTCGAAGAAAGTTTGGTTGACGTTGCCGACCGGATTGGGAAATATTGGCAGGGGCACTTGCTTCAATTGAAGGAGCGGCACGAACTGGTGGGCGATGTTCGCGGTCGAGGGCTGCTCCAGGGGATTGAGTTCGTTACCGACCGGGCAAGCAAGAATCCTGCTTATGAGCAGGGCCAACAGATTGGGCGATTGTGCCTGGAGAACGGTCTGATCGTAAGCGTCCGTCGGCGTGGTTCGACGCTGCGGTTTGTGCCGCCGTTCACCACGACGGAAGCCCAAATGGACCTTGCCGCAGACATACTGGACCACGCCATAGCGTCCGTTTCGTGACGGAATAGGTCCGACGGACGGCGATCCCATTTCTCGATTGAAACCAACCCGGAAGACGGGACGCCGGAAGACGGGACAGTTGGCGATACACGACATACCGAAAGGGGGAAGAGTGATGCCAGAGAAGCAACGTATGACCACCAGGCTCAAGGAGTTGTTTGAGCGTCCGGAGATTTTTGTTCTGGCCGGCGGGATGAACGCCATGGGCGCAAAGATGGCCGAGGCGCTGGGGTTCGAGGCCTTTTATATGTCCGGGGGAAATACTTCGGCCCAACTCTTGGGTTGGACCGAGGGCGGCACCAGTATGCGAGACATGGTGGACAATGCCCGGCGCATCGTCAACACGGTGGACATTCCGGCGTTCGTTGACATGGATACCGGCTACGGGGATGCCGTTATGGTTTACGAGACCGTGAAGGAATACATCCGGGCCGGGATAGCGGGAACTCACCTGGAGGACCAGACCTACCCTCCGAAGAGCGGTCCCCGCCGCCGGTGCGTTTCCATCGCAGAGATGGTGGGCAAGCTGAGGGCCGCCATGGACGCCAAGATGGAGCTGGACCCGGACTTCGTAATTGTGGCCCGATGCGATTACGCCGGCGTCCCGGGGGCGACCTTCGAGGACGTGATGGAACGCTGCCTGGCCTACAAGAGCCAGACCAACGTGGACGTAGTCTGCCCCGCCGTAGCGTCCTGGGAGGACAACCAGGACGCCATCCGGCGGATTCCCGGTCCGGTGCTGCCCCTGTTCACCCACGGGAGCCAGACCCATCCCACTTTGGAAGAGTTGCAGGAAGCAGGGGCCGCCGCGGCCTGGTATCCCGGCCTCACCACCATGGCGGGGCTGCAGGCGTCCTGGGACTTCCTCAGCGATTTCCAGGAACGCGGCACCGGCGCCATCGACGATTTCCTGGCGACGGCTGCCCAAAGCAGGTGGGGCGTGGCCAGCAACGGAGGTATCCTGGGGGCGCAGCGCATTCGGGAGCTGGAGGACAAGTACCTGCCATAAGGGAGACCGAACCAAAAGCGTATGATCGCACGTGAGCATGGATACTGGTAACGACGGTCGCTGAAGTCGAACGTTGCTGGACCGAGGGAGGTATTGATGTCAGGGTCGTTGGGCGCCAACCAAATCACCCGACTCCACGATCAATTTGTGGAGGATCTGAAGATCAAGGGTCACATCCAGTCCCCCGAGGTCGAAGCAGCCTTCAGAGCTGTCCCAAGGCGCCTTTTCTTGCCCGACGTTCCTTTGGAAAGGGTTTACAGTGACGAGGCAATCCTTACCAAGCGGTTAGATGGAAAGGTCGTCAGTTCGTCTTCGCAGCCGGCCATGATGACCATAATGCTGGAGCAATTGGGCCTGCAACCGGGGCACCGCGTATTGGAGATAGGCGCCGGTTCAGGCTATAACGCGGGTCTGATGGCGCACATAGTCGGCGGTTCGGGGCAGGTCACAACAATAGACATCGATGAAGACCTCGTCGAAGGCGCCCGCAATGGCTTGAGGGCGGCGGGCCTGGACGCCGTAACCGTGGTTTGCCAGGACGGTGGCTTCGGTTACCCCGACCACGCCCCTTACGACCGGATAATTCTGACGGTAGGAGCATGGGATATCGCCCCCGCCTGGAGGGAGCAGTTGAAATCGGGGGGACGGCTGCTCCTGCCGCTGGAAGTTGGTCGAAGCGTTCAGAAATCGATTGCCTTCGATAAAATAGGCGACCAACTGGAGAGCGCATCGGTCAAGGATTGCGGGTTCATGCCCAGGGTCTTTCGGTTTTCTAAAAAAGCGGCTAATCTGTTGTCATGGAGACTAACGAATTAGCCCGCCGCCTGCCCGCCGCCTTGGGCGCCGTCCCCGACCCACGCTCGCCCCAGGGCAAGCGACATCCGTTGCCCGCCATCCTGACCTTGGCCGTCTGCGCCATGCTCTCCGGCGCCCGCAGCCTTTACGCCATCTGCCAGTGGGGGCGCCAACAGGACCCGGACGCAGTGTCAGCCCTGGGCTTCACTCGACCCACGACCCCGGCGGTGAGCACGTTGCACGCCGTGTTCTGCCAGTTGGACACCGACGCCTTTGAGGCGGCGCTGGCCCAGTGGACCCGGCAGTGGCTGGCCGCCACTGGGGAAAGGGTGGCCATTGCGGTGGACGGCAAGGCGCTGCGCGGGATACACGGGGAGGAACTGCCCGGCGTACGGCTGGTGGCGGGTTATGCCCATGGCGTCGGCCTGGTAGCGGGGCAAAAGGGGGGTCGGGCCAGGTCAGGGGGAGCTGACGGCGGCCCGGGAGTTGACGGCAACGCTGCTGCCGGTGGCGGGCAATCTGGTGACCGGGGACGCGCTGTACTGCCAGCGGGATTATTGCCAGCAGATCAGGGACGCTGGGGGCGACTACCTGGTCATCGTGAAGCGGAACCAGCGGGAACTTTACGACGACATCGCGCTGGCCTTCGCCGCGCCGGTACGGGGCGGACAGTACCGGAAGGCGCGGACCCGGAACCGGCATGGCGACCGCTGGGAAATCCGTGAATTGTCAGCTACCGACGCGCTCAACGACTACCTGGACTGGCCCGACGTGGGGCAGGTGTGCCGCATCACGCGACGCGCCCTGGGCCGCGGCCAGACCGCCACTGAGTCGCGCTACGCCATCACCAGTCTGGACGGAAAGGTGGGGCCAAAGGCGATGCTCAGACATATACGGGGGCATTGGGAAATTGAGAACCGTCTGCACTACGTGCGGGATGTAACCCTGGGGGAAGACGCCAGTAGGGTACGGAAAGGGGCCGCGCCCCAGGTGATGGCGATAGTGCGCAACATCGTGGTGAGCGTGCTGCGTCATGCCGGGGAAAGCAACATCGCGGCGGCCTTGCGGCGCATCGGCTGGACCACAGGACAATCCCTGCGCATCCTCGGCCTAGACAACCCTTGAAAACCGAAAGACCCTGGGTTCATGCCCCTCAGGGGCGATTTTGCCAAGCCGCTGGGCCACATCCAATTGGGCCCGGATTCGGGGATCAGTGCGTCCCTTGACGATCCCGGAACAGTGGATGGAGAGGTTGTTTATCGCCTGCTGTCAGGCCCGTCTGAATATGCGCCCACCGGGATATACGCAACTCCGGGTGAGGTCATCTTTGGCGGACTGGCTCTCTGGCTCAGCTTACACGAGCCCAGCTTTTGCGTTCTATCCGCCGAAGGTCAGATGGCAGACCGCGGGATCGTGCCCGGTTTCATGGAAATTTCAGGAGAGTGGATGAGTTGTTGGACAAATGGACTGCTGGGGGATGATGGCCTTTGTGTCTTTGCCCGCCCTCCCGATCATTCTCCGTCGGAACAGCCGGGCGTTCCTCAAGCCTTCGAGCTGTTTGTACAAGGCTACGGATCATGGACTGAATATGCCGAGCGCCTGATCCAGCAGGTGCGACGTTGGGAAGCCGCCGGCCGCCCAGCCAACAACCGGATTCGCCTGAGGGCGTACCCCATCGACACGGATTATCGCCCGTCGGCTGGCGAAGTTGTGGTACGCAAACGATGGACCCAACTCATCCTGGACTGGGGATAGGCAATGCAAAATGATCAGGGCTGGCCAGGAATGTTGGCCTGGGCCGCTTGCCGCAACGAATGCGAAGCGCCGTGGAAGTCGTGAAATGGCTACACAATGCGATACATAGCTCTCGGTTCGGCTGCATTTGCTATACTGTTCGGGTAGTCGCCTGCGTACAAGGTTGACTGGAGAATACACTGGAGAATACGATGACTACCCAAGAACCCAACCAGGCCGAACTTAACCAAATAATGGCCGAGACGTTCACCGCCATCAACGGACGGTTGGAGGCGATGGCAGATGATATTGGGGATATACAGTCCCGGCAGGTAACGATTGTTGGCGACATCGAGGCTATGAAACGCCGTCAAGCCACCATGTCAGATGACATTGGCCAAGTGAAAGGTGGTTATGCTCAAGCACGAGTGGCCCGAGAAGCCGGTGTAATCGCCCTCGATATGGGTCTGGGTTACGTCCGTAACGTAGAAAAACTGGAATTGGCGCTGTGGGCTCAGCAACACTCTAATTCTGGGATCGAAGCAGCGGACCTCAAAAGTTTTCGTGCGGCAGACCTGATCGTGCAGGCAACCGACGGTTCGGGCATCATTTACATTGCGGTGGAAGTGTCGTTTACCGCCGACCAGCGTGACACTGATCGTGCCCTGCGGAACGCAGATTTTTTGGAGAGGTTCACCGGACATCGCGCCAGAGCCGCTATCGCAAGCGTCAGAAATGATGCCCACGTCACTGAGCAGGTTGCAAAAGGTCTGGTTCACTGGTACAGCATTGACCAGCACTCCCTAAACTCTGATTAGTGGAAATCATCCATAACGGCGGCGTGGCCCGAACGACTCCAACGTCCCTTATGTAAGGCCGCTTGGCGTTTAGGAATCGTCTTCAAACGGCTTCTTGTCCCAGGAACGGCGGTCTGATATAAGAACAGGACTTATGGCGTCCTCTTTATTGGCTCTTCTCAACCGGCGTCCCAACACCCCCTTTTACTACGGCTGGCTGGTGCTCGGACTTTCGGGCGTTGGGGCCTTCGTGGCCACGGCGGTGGCGGGCGTGGTGCTGGGGGGAGTGCAGAGCTACATTCTGGAGGACACCGACTGGCCCCGGACCAGCATCGGGCTGGCCTCCAGTTGCGGCGTTTGGATGTCGGGAATCTTCGCTCCCTTCGCCGGACGGCTGGCGGACCGGTATGGCCCCCGATGGCTGATGCCCGTTGGGGTGATTGTCCTGGGGCTGTCTATGGTGTCCATCGGCGGGGTGCATACCGCGTGGCAATTTTTCCTTGCGGCGGTCATCGGTCGGGCCATCAGCCAGCCCTTCCTCATCGGCGTGGTGCCGCGGACCATGGCGGTCAATTTCTTCAACCGGCGCCGCAATATCGCGTTGGCCATCACCGGAATCTATCGTCCCGTCAGCGGGGCGCTGATCATCCAGGCGTTCTCCATCATCACCCTGTTGGCGGACTGGCGCATGGCCTTCCGGCTGCTGGGGGTTTTCAGCCTGTTCCTGGCCGTCCCCATGATAATCGTCATGCGTCGGCGCCCAGAGGACATCGGTCTGCTGCCAGACGGCGCCCGGGCCCCGCCCGACATGGGAGCATCAGACCCCGCTCCGGCGGGACGGGGCGGGCACGGGACGCCACTCGGGACGGCGGTAGCAGAGGTGAGCTGGACGTCCAAAGAGGCAATGCGGTCCAGGGCCTTCTGGATGGTTTCAATGGTCGCTTTTCTCAATGTGACGGGCAGTTCCGGCCTGGGGTTCAGCCTGGTGCCCTACCTGCACGAGTTTGCGGGGTTGACCACTCCGCAGGCGGCCGGGGTGCTGAGCGTGAGCACATTCCTGGCGTTGAGCAGCCTGGTGTGGGGACAGGTGGCGGGTAAGCTGACGCCGCGATGGTGCATCGTCGGCGCCATGGCGGTGGCGACGCTGGCGACGCTGGCTTTGCTGCAGGTCAACTCACTGGTAGCGGCGTATGCTTTCGGGGTGTTCTGGGGGCTGTTCCACAGCGCGCTGGAAGTGCTGCTGTACATGGTGCTGGCGGATTATTTCGGGCGAAACTCCTACGGAGCCATCGTCGGGGCGATGCGTCCCTTCGAGGCCGCCGGGCTGGGACTGGGACAGATTGTGGGGCCGGTGATATACGACCTGACGGGCAGCTACGCCATCCTGATCCTTTTCTCGGCGGCGGTGCAGGGGATGGCGATGTGCCTGATGTTGCTGGCGCGGCGTCCGGAGCGGCAGCAACCGCTGGCGGCGCAAGCGGTTAGCTAATATCCGGTCGCAGCTGGCCGATCAACCACCAACTTTGGCCGCCGGGCAGGACACGGTTGGAAAATCATTCCCACTAACGCCGTAATCTACCGAACCGTCACCGGTTGGCCAGACCACCTGAAACAAGACCCCTGCACCTGAAGCAAGACCCCTGCACCGGGGTAAGGGCTTCCTACCGCCCGGCCGGAGCCGACCAGTTGGTGTTGCCCTCCTGCGTCGCAAAGGGCGGGGAAGTTGCGGAGACGTAGATTAGCTTATCCTCCCCAATGTTGCGTATGAAATGGTTGGTTCCCGGCGGCACCAAAATGGCCGTGCCCGGCCCGACCTCTTCCACCTCGTCCCCAACCCGCATCGCACCCCGTCCCTGGACAATGACGTACACCTGTTCCCGGCCTTCGTGGGAGTGGATCGCTTGTTCGCTGCCCGGTTCACCTTCAACCCATGTTACGGCCAGGTTCTCCGACCCAAATTGACCCGAGGCCAAAAGCAAGTGCGACACTTGCCCGCCCCGCTGGTTCTGTGGGCTCTGCTCCAAAGTCTGGATGTTCATCGGCAAAGTCTCCTGTTTTGAGTTTGGCATGAAACCTCGGTTTCCTTCGCAACCGGCATTTCCGGCAGCAGCGGGAATGCCGTGGAGTCCCCATCCTATCACCAAGCAGGAGGACGGAAGCCATGATCGTCAAGCCCAGCGACGTTCTCGTGCGTACCCACTTTGTCATTGCGACCCCGTACTTGATGCGGGGGTTGGCAATCTCGTTACCATAGCAATGGTAGCCGTAGCAATGATGGTTCACAGACGTGTACTCAACCTCAGCGAGATTGCCACGTCGCTACGCTCCCCACAATGACAAGTGGTGGTGGGCGCTGCTCGCAATGACAGTAGGTTGGTTTGGTTTGACAACGTGGGTATGCGTGAGAGATTAATCCGAGTTGACGCCGGTCGGGATTACATTTGCCGTACCCGCCCGATTGTCCTGCCGGTGCAGCCGAGAGCGCCCGTCGAATCCTAACTTTTGTGGCCAGCGCCATATTGGTCTGGTTGGCGGGACGTTGGGCAAACCAGCGTCCCCCGACTGATTCCTGACCGGTTGTGTGTCGCTTCTACGTAAGCGGGGCCTGGCCAGTCATGAGTATGCTTTGAGGCAACCGCTGCTGCTTTCGTAGTACGACCCCTCACCCCAACCCTCTCCCACAAGGGGAGAGAGAGTTTTTAGACACCCTCTTAAAGAGGGCCCGGACGTTGCGCCTAACCTAGAAGCCACGAGACCGTTTTCCAGAATCCGGTCGATGATGCCGGCAAGCGCTCCCATCTTGGGGATCAGCGAGCAAACTTTCTCCCAGACCTGTAAAATCGCTTCAGGTTAGATTGAAGGAGGCCCACATCCATTATGAAGTTTGCCCTGTTTTTGTTGGGTTCCTGGACGGAGCCGGAGACCAGCGCCCATAGCCGGATCTTTGGTGAGATGCTGGAGCAGGTTGAATACGCCGAGGAGTTGGGATTTGATTCGATCTGGATTGCGGAGCATCACTCCAGCCGGTATGGTATCTGCCCCTCCCTGATGCCGCTGCTCTGCCACATTGCCGCACGCACCAAGAAGATCCGGATCGGGGCCGGCGTGAGCGTCCTGCCTTTCCACAATCCCATTTTCATGGCCGAAGAGAGCGCCATGCTGGACGTGCTGAGTCATGGCCGGCTGGACTTCGGGGTTGGACGCGGCTCGGCTGATTACGAGTACGGCAACTTCAATGTTGACTTTGACACCCGGGATGGGCGCACCCAGGAGGCCCTGGACATTATCCTGGGGCTTTGGACACAGGACAATTTCACTTTGCAGGGCGAGTTCTATCAGGTGAACGACCTTACGATAGCTCCGCGGCCCGTGCAACAGCCCCATCCCCCGGTGTATCTGGCCGTATCCCGCACCCCCGCCAGCGTGGACGTTGCCGTATCGCGGGACCTGCCCATCCTGACCAGCTTCTCCACTCCGGAGGCCGATAACCTGGGCCTATTTTCCCTATATGCTGAACGCTGCGCCGCCGCCGGCAAGGACCTGCCTCTGGGCGAAATGCCCTACTTCCGGTTCGTGTACCTGGACGAAGACGAACGGGCCGCCCGGGAATACCCGCGGCAGTCCCTGACCTGGGTCCGGGACCTGGGTGGCTATCGGCGCACCCTGACCCGCGGCGATGAAATCAACGTGGACCTGGACCACTGGCGGCGAACCCGCACCGTCGAACCGGCCAGCTATGAGTCGGAGCTGGAGACCACCGCTTACTTCGGCACGCCGGAGCAATGCGTGCAGCGAATCACCAGGCTGCGGGACGAACACGGCATCGGGTACTTCGGCGCCAGTATGTCCTTCGGCAGCATGGAGCATTCCAGGGTATTGCGCTCAATGGAGCTTTTCGCCCAGGAAGTGATGCCCAAGTTCCGGCAGTAGAACCTCGCCATTCCTCGCCCTTTCATAACCGCCATCCTGGACATCCAAGAGCTAAATGTCAGGGTCGCCATCCGTCAGCATCAGTCTCGCCGGACGGTTATTTGTACTGCCCACTGCCGGGTGAGCATGATATAGTCAACGGCAGATACGAGCCAGCGAACTGTAAAGGCTGCAATTGCAGCGGCGTTTGTATGACGCCATCCGCAAAATCGCCGAGAGGCTGACGGAGACGGCCATCAGTCCAGCGGTGCAGCGCCACGATTCCGACCAACCAGCATCAGGAGACCACCATGCCCGATAATTTGGATCAAATCGTAGAATCGTCCGAGGCGGAACGGCTGGCCACCGGGTTCGAGTTTACCGAAGGGCCGCTGTGGCACCCGGACGGCTATCTGTTGTTCGTGAACAACCGCATCAACGTCATCTATCGCCTGACGCCCGGCGGCGAACCGGAGGTCATACGGGAAAACAGCGGGGGCGCCAACGGCCTGACCTTCGACCTCCAGGGCAGGATCATAATGTGCGACGGGGACGACCGGCAGATAACCCGTTGGGAACCCGACGGCTCCATCACCGTAATCGCCGACCGCTGGGAGGGCAAGCGGCTGCACCGGCCCAACGATGTGGTGTGCCGTTCCGACGGAAGCATCTACTTCACCAGCCCCGGCCTGCGCCTGCCCCCGGAAGAGCGGGAAATCGACTTCCACGGCATCCACCGCATCGCCCCCGACGGCACGGTGTCCGCCGTGATTACCGACCTGGAATCGCCCAACGGCCTGGCCTTCTCTCCCGACGAATCCATTCTGTACGCCGACAACACCCGCCGCGGCGACGAATGCGCGGCGGAGAAGGAAAGGGGAGAGGTTTGTACCCACCAGTACATCCGGGCCTACGACGTGGCCCCGGACGGCTCGGTGAGCAATAGTCGCCTGTTCGCCAATATGCACTCGGCGGAGGACGGCGTCCCCGACGGGATGAAGGTCGATACCGACGGCCGGGTGTACTGCACCGGCGCGGGCGGAGTTTGGGTCTTCGAGCCGGACGGCTCCCTGGTGGGTATCATCCGGTTGCCCGAGATTCCGGCCAACTGCGCCTGGGGTGACGCCGACTACCGCACCATGTACTTCACCGCCCGCAGCTCAGTCTACCGGATGCGGATGAAGACCACCGGAATCAACCCCTGGCGGGGCGGCTAACCGGCCCGTTCGGTTCGCCCGGGCGTCCCCGCGGATTTGAGCCACGCGCCCCGGTTCAGACAAGTAACGTTGCGGACGCGCGTGGCGGATGCAAAGGAGGAGCAGTCTCATGGCAGGACGCGACCTGATCGGCTACGGCCCCAACCCGCCGGTGGTTGAATGGCCCAAAGGCGCCCGGATTGCCGTATCGTTTGTCGTCAACTACGAGGAGGGGTCCGAAAATTCCATCCTGGACGGTGACCCTCATGGCGAGACGGTTGGCGAGTCGCCGTCGCCGGTAGCCAGAGGGGAGCGGGACTTGGCAAATGAGTCTTTCTTCGAGTATGGCAGCCGGGTCGGCGTCTGGCGCATCCTGGACCTGCTGGACGAGTATGGAGTCGACTCGACCTTCTTCGCTTGCGCCCTGGCCCTGGAACGCAACCCGGAAGTGGGGCCGGAGGTCGTTCGCCGGGGACACGAGGTAATGGGCCACGGCAACCGCTGGGAAGAATACTACAAAATGGAACGGGAGGCTGAACGGCAGGCCATCCAGCAGGCCGTGGCATCTATCACCCGCACCACCGGGCAGCGGCCCCTGGGCTGGTACACGCGTTACGGACCCAGCGTGAACACCCGGGAACTGGTGGTAGAGGAAGGCGGTTTCGTCTACGACTGCAACGCCTACAACGACGACCTGCCCTATTACACCGAGGTTCACGGAAATCCGTGGCTGGTGGTGCCCTACTCGTTGGAGGTCAACGACTACGGGTTTTGGCGCGGCCAGTTGTCCACGCCCGACGACTTCTTCGAGTCGGCTCGCAACTGCTTCGACACTCTTTACCGGGAGGGAGCAACCCACCCCAAGATGATGTCCGTAGGACTCCATTGCCGCATCATCGGCAAGCCGTCCCGCGCGGCGGCGTTGCGCCGGTTCCTGGAATATGTGAAGGGCAAGCCCGATGTCTGGCTGCCCCGCCGCATCGACATCGCCCGGTGGTGGCTGGGCAATTACCCGGCCAGGTAAACGAGGACGGTGGGGCTCGGAGTGCCCGGAGAGGGCCGAGGCTGGGTTGATTCTTCCACGGCTTGGGCGGCTGTGAGGAAGTCGGCGTCAGCGAAATCTGCGAATCGGTCAGGGAGGAATTGGCTCATGTCGGAGACTACGCGGGTTGAACCACGGCAGATATAGTCGGTGATTATGCGGCCGGTGATGGGCCCTTAGTGGATGCCCTTGGTGGTGTTCCGTTTGGTTTTGCGTGGTAGCCGATTGGAGGCAATATCACCATTCTGCTAACGTCCGTTCCCCCACAACGCGATGACAATCCCAGCAGGTCTCCCAATATGCCCCGTATCTATTCCTTGCGGTAATTCTCTTGCCACAATGATTGCAGTGCCAGTGGCTGAAGCGATCCTTGTCCCGACAGACGGGGATGCCGTACCTCTTCGCCGCATAGCAACAGTAGTGCCTCGCATGACCACGGACGTAGGCCATGACCTCTTTACAATCTCCGCAATGAACATGGTCTCCTATCCCACCAAATTGACCCATTTGGTCCTCAACGCAGGTTTCGCATAACGCACAGTATTTGTGCGTGTCAGTACAGGTGCGAACCGCTCCACAGCGCGGGCATAACGGGCACCGGCATCCATTGACGTAGTAGGTCTCTGGCTGAAGCGTAGGCGCAAGAATCACCCTCTCCAAATCCTCTGCATCAGCGACGCTGAAGATTAGGAGAGGCAATTCGTTTGTTTGGCAGAACTGGTGCACCGGACTGCTGGGTATATGCGTATCCACCACCTCGATCAACTTGGCTGGGACGCCGTCCCACTCCAAGTAAATGTCCGGTTGAATACCGCCGGCCTTGATAAATGTCTCCATGTGAGCAGCGGCAACACGTTTCAGTAGGTCGCCTTGGTGATTGCAGCAACACACGCTGCATCGCCAACTAATGGGCATAGGTTCGTTTTGGATTAGAGCGTTTTTTACCCTCTGGTATAGCAGATGCTTGGCTGTTCCGTGCAACCATCCCTCGCAGTCTCCGGGGCGGTCTGCGTTGGGTGCGTGAGCAAAATGATGGACTTTCTTGGTTCCTGCGTTCTTGGCTAGCAACCCTGCCCCACAGGACGGGCAAACGCAACCAGACTCCTTGCCGTTGGGTACATGGTCAACGTACACGATCGAACCCGTGGCGGACTGCATCCCCCACGGAATGGTTAGGTTTCTACTCATCTTTTACCGCCACCACGCAAAACAGAGCGGAACCGCGCCGGCTACTCCAGTATTCGCAGCAGGCTGCCGTAGTCGTCTATCGGCTTCGACCACCCCAGCCTCCGGAGGGCCATCCAGATGGTGGCTTGGTTGACTGTAATGACTGTCTTGCCCAGCTTCTGCTCCAGTTCTTCAGCTGCATCCAGCGCCCGCCAGGCCGTGCCGGGCAGGAAGATGGTATCGGCCTCTTCCTGCACCACCGTCGGCACGAAGTCGATGATGGTCTGGGGCGGCTCGGCGTCGATTTCGCGAGGGTTCATCGAGTCCTGCATCCACGGCTCGCCGTCGGCGCTGAGCACCTCGAAGCCGGCCTCTTCCATCAGCGGTTTCAGCCGGTTTCTCAGGTGGAAGTTGCGGTATGGACCAGCGATGCTCAGCCGGCGGCTGCCCATGTGCCGCATGGCGGCGATGCAGGAGGTTACGGCGGTTATTGACTGGACGCCGCTGGCTGCCTCCATGATTTCCGCCATCCGCTGGTCGTAGGCCATATAGCCCTTATGCCACGTGCCGGAGGTGCAGGCATAAACCAGAACGTCAGGACCGATGTTGGACAGGGCGCTGGCGCCACGGGCCACATCGTCGTTCATCTTGCCGACGTCGAATCCGAACAGTGCCCAGTCGACTTCGTTGGCTTCGTTGCTGGTAATACTGAGACGGTGCCCGGTCTCGCTGGAAATTTCCGGCTGAGTTCCCCAAGTGCCGTTCCACATACGCTCGAAGTGCACCGTGATTTCCGGCGGCACCACCCGGTAGAAGTCGGGTTCGACCACCGGATTGGTGGCGGGAACCAGGGCGCCGATTCGGTGCGTGTTGGTCAGATTCGCCATATTCCTCCGCTCCAAGCCTTGTTAGACCGTATTATACAACTCGGATTACGCACGGAATACGGAGAAGGCGCAGTGGTTGCCTCGCTAGGTGTTGCGCCCGTCTCGATTCGGCCTAAAATATCGCAACTGAGATCAAACTGAGATCAAGCAGGAGGAACGCCGAGATGGGATTCAAATTGGTAATCTGCCCACCCAACTACCAGGACCACTGGCCGCAGCAGCTCCAGGAGGAGATACCGGATATCGACGTTCACCTTTGCCCCACGGTGGGGGAAGCGATGGAGGTCATCGGAGACGCTGACGCAGCCTTCGGCGATATTGTGCCGGAACTGCTGGAGCGGGCGCACAACCTCAAGTGGATTGCCTGCCCCCAAGCCGGGCCGCGCGCCGGGTATTACCACCAGGATTTAATTGGCAGCGATGTGGTGGTTACCAACACCAGAGAGATCTACAACGACCATATCAGCGCCCACATAATGGCACTGCTGTTGGCTTTCGCCAGAGGGTTACAGGTGTACATCCCTCAACAAGTTGCCGGAGTCTGGCAACCGGGATACCCCACCATCTATTTGCCGGAAGCCACCGTGGTGATCGTGGGCGTCGGTGGCATCGGCGCCGAAACCGCCCGGTTGTGCTCAGAGTTTGGAATGACGGTGCTTGGGGTAGATCCCAGACTGCCAGCGCCCTCCGCAGGCGTTTCGGAGCTGCACCGGCCCGATGACCTGCTGGAAGTGCTGCCGAGAGGAGATTTCGTGATTGTAACCGTGCCGGAGACGCCGCAAACACAGGGTATGTTTGGCCGGGCACAGTTCCGTGCTATGCAGAGCAGCGGATATTTCATCAATATCGGTCGGGGAGCCACGGTGGAGCTGGACGATCTGGTGGACGCATTGCGGGCGGGCGAGCTTGCCGGCGCCGGTCTTGATGTGTTCCAGATTGAGCCGCTGCCGGCTGGACACCCCCTTTGGAATATGCCGGGAGTGCTGATCACGCCCCACGTGGCGGGCAACGGCCCCTACCTCGACGACCGGCGTACTGAACTCTTCATCGAAAACTGCAAACGCTTCAACGAAGGAAGGGAACTAAGAAACGTGGTGGACAAAGCCAACTGGTTCTGATGTCGCAACTGTGACAGTCCGGTCAACGGGATGGACGGGATTCTTCTGATTGAGGGCGTGTGGATTCCGGCTTGCGTCGGAATTACGGACTAACTTTGAAGAGGCCCGGACTTGACGGGGTGGGGTATTATCCTGAGGCGCATCTTTCTGTATGCTGGTGTTAATCCGAACGTGTCAATCAGACCGAGCGCGCGATTGCAGCCCGGTGCGGCGCGCTGCTGGAGCGTGGGCAGGCTACCCTACCATGCAGGCTACTATGGACTTTGAGAATTATGACCTCGACCCGTCCATTTACGATGAGCTGTTGCAGCCGGACGGTACGCCCTGGCCGCATTGCCAGCAACTCTACGAGGCATTGAGGGAGTTCTCTGCCGAGGAGTTGGCGAATGTTCAGGGTCGGGTGACTCGTTCGTTTTCCAATGAGGGCATCACGTTCACGGTTTACGGGGACGAGGAGGCGGACGAGCGGATTATTCCGATTGACTGTGTGCCGCGGGTGATGTCTGGGGCCGACTGGCGTCAGTTGGAGACGGGGCTTACGCAGCGGATTAAGGCATTGAACCGCTTTCTGGATGATGTTTACGGCGCGGGCCGGATAATTGCCGACGGCGTGATTCCCGCCGATATGGTGTATGAATGTCCGCAGTACCGGCTGGAAATGAGGGGGTACTCGGCCCCGCATGGCACTTGGGTAGGAATCTGCGGCACCGACCTGGTGCGCACTAACGACGGGTTTCACGTGCTGGAAGACAACCTGCGGGTTCCATCGGGCGTGTCGTATATGCTGGCGAACCGGAAGGCGGCCAAGGCGAGCCTGCGGCGTCTGTATCGTAGTTCGCGGGTGCGGGAAGTGGAGCATTACGGGCCGGCGCTGCTGGCGACGCTGCGGGAGCTGGCGCCGAGCGGGCGTTCCGACCCCACCATCGCGCTGCTGACGCCCGGCGTGTACAACTCGGCGTTCTACGAGCATATGTTTCTGGCCCACGAACTGGGCGCGGAGCTGGTGGAGGGCCGCGACCTGGTGGTCAACGACGGATTTGTCTATATGCGAACCACCACCGGTTTGCGGCGGGTGGATGTAATTTACCGGCGGGTGGACGACGATTTCATCGACCCGCTGGTATTTCGCCCGGATTCAGTGCTGGGAGCGCCGGGCCTGATGGAGTCCTACCAGCGGGGCAACGTAACCCTGGTCAACGCGCCGGGGACGGGAGTGGCGGACGACAAGAGCGTGTACGCCTACGTGCCGGACATGATTCGATACTACCTGAGCGAGGAGCCGCTGCTGGCCAACGTTGAGACCTACCTTTGCCGTCGGCCCCAAGACCTGGAGTACACGCTGGACAACCTGCCGGACCTGGTGGTGAAGGAAGTGGGCGGCTCCGGTGGCTACGGTATGCTGATTGGGCCGGCCGCCACGGCTGAGGAGCGCGCAGAGTATGCTCGTGGGATACTGGCTAATCCTGCGGGCTACATCTCGCAGCCGACGCTGGCGCTGTCCCGGTCGCCGTGCCTCGTGGATGACCGCTTTGAGCCGCGCCACGTTGACCTGCGGCCGTTCATTCTGCACGGACGGGAGACGCGCATCGTACCGGGGGCCTTCTGCCGGGTGGCGCTGCGTCGGGGCAGCCTGGTGGTGAATTCCAGCCAGGGCGGGGGCGGCAAGGATTTCTGGGTGCTGGAGGACTGACCGTATGCTGGCTCGCAGCGCGCAGGGACTATATTGGATGGGGCGCTACCTGGAACGGGGGGAACGCCTGTGCAAGATGCTGGGTCTACAGTCGGACGCTCTGGTGGACCGGCCACTGCGGGAAATTCATTTTGGCTGGCGGCGCATTTACGGGAGCATCAACCGGCAGCCGCCCGGAGGTATCCAGGAGTTTGACAGCGACGACTATACGCTGGCCGATTCCTACACGCTGGCCGACGACCTTACCTTTGAGCGGTCGAATCCCGATTCGGTGTGGAGTTGCCTGGTGTCGGGCCGCGAGAACGCCCGACAGATTCGCCACTGCATCAGCGGGGAGATGTGGACCCGTCTGAACTTGGCGTACCTGCGGGTACAGCAGTTGAGCATTCAGGACATCTGGCAAACCTCTCCGGAGAGCTTTTACGCAGAAACGGCGGCAGAGATTGGCGCCTTTGCGGGGGTGGCCGATTCCACCATGTACCGGGATGACGGCTGGCGTTTCATGCAACTGGGCCGTTTTATTGAGCGGGCGCAACTGGCGACGGCGCTGCTGCTGACGCAAATACCGGCCGGCGATTTTTCAGATGAGGACGGGGATGCAGACTCTGAAGAGGACTGGACGAGCCTGCTGCGGGTCTGCCACGCTTTGGAGGCATACAGCCGCTGGTACAGCGTGGCGGTGCAGCCGGAGCAGGCGCTGGACCTGCTGGTTACCGACCCGCTGCTGCCCGACTCGCTTTGCCGGTCGCTGGATATGGCGGCGGCAGAATTGGCCGGTATCAGTCCCGGCCCTGACGCAGCTACCTGCGCCGCGGTGCAGCAGTCGGCGGGCCGGCTGTGCGCGATGATTCACTATGAATGGCCGGAGCGGGCCGACCGCCGGGCACTGCTGGAGCGGGTGTACGTAGATTGCCGAGAGCTGCATCTGCTGGTGACGGCGGCTTATTTTGAGTACCCGGTGGAGAATTTGGGACGGGCTGATGACGCCGGGCGACAAATCCAGACCCAGGGCTAGACAGCCTTCGTTACGGTTGTGCCTGACCGAACAAAATGATAATATCGCTCATGACCTTTTGATCAGCTTCTTGATCGGATACACAGCACAAAATGTAGATGGCGAGATGCATGACTACTTTTACAATCGGGGACTTCTGGGACCGTAGGCTTGAAGGGTCGGTTCGAAACGGCATGGCAGCGTTGATCCAAGGCTGGTCGTTCCAAGATCACGGACTCAAAACATTCAGAGAAGCGCCTCTCACATTGAGCAACGAGGTCGGGACCCAAGATGACCCTGCAGAGAGTTCCCTCCTGCTGGTTTCAGCACCAGGGGCCGTTGGTAAAACGACCCTTGCTAAGCAGATTGCATTTTCTACCGGCTCGGTTTACATAGACCTCTCCGAGGCGGCACCAGTTGGCGCCAATACGTTGATCGGGGGCATCGCCAACTCTGGACTATACCAAGATTGGGCCAACGGTTCGGTGGCAGTGTTGATCGATGGCTTAGATGAGGCTAGGCTGAAAGTTACGCAGGAGGCCTTTGATGCTTTCCTCATGGATGTTGCTGTCCAATCGGCGAACCGGAGTATGCCAACGGTGCTGTTCGGCCGTACTGGGGCAATCATACATGCATGGATCGTATTGACCGAAACCGCTAAGAACGTTCCGATCCTGGAGATCGGATACTACGGTATTGAAGAGGCTGTAGACTTTGCAGAAGCAAGCCTTCGGGCGTCAAAATCCGACGACAGATTCCAAATTGTGGAGCGCGAAGCGGTGGTGCTACTGTTGCAACAGCTTCGCGAACAGACCGAGAACGAAGCGGGTCGATTCGCCGGTTATGCTCCAGTACTTCAGGCCGTGGCGCAGCAGGTCGAATCCGAAAGCGATCCTCAATCGCTGATCTCACGAATAAACCGTGGCGAACAGTCTGTTACTTTGCACTCTATAGCGTCAGCACTGTTAGTCAGGGAACAAACTAAATTGCGTGGGCTACAACTGCAAGACCCCACGCTCATCGAAAGGTTGTATTCCCCTGGCGAACAACTCTCACGATTGGTCGCCTATGTGTACAGCGGTGCGCCACCTCAACTTCCGCATATGAGCGCCGATGACGAACGTACGTACACGACTGCCTTGGAAACTTGGGTGCCTGAGCACCCCTTTTTGGACGGAGGCCGTGGTTTCTCATCAGCTGTTTTCGGAGCCATGATAGTGGCGAAGGCATTGACGAATCAGGAGACATCCGAAGCAGCGTTGCAAAAGGAGCTGGTGAGCGGTGCCGCGGCCAATCCATTTCTTTTCGATTTTTACACCGTGGAGGAAAATACGTTCATTCAACCAGGGCATATCGGGGCAGTATATGCTTCGCTACGAGCAAATCTTTCCTTGGGCGAATCGGCCAGCCTGTTCATATCTGGCCCCGATGCAGTTGAGGATGAAGACGACCTGAAAGCTGACGTAGATTTCGTCCTAGCAAAGCAAGACGGCGACTCGCACGAGTTACTATTCGAAACTGATTCGGAAGGGACGATACGTTTGGGTGCCTACGTAGAAGATGTTGATATCATGATGCCATTGGCAAAGGTGGAAATCGGGCCGGGAACTGAGTCGGTGTTTGTGTCTCCAATTAACATCCAATGCAATGAACTCGCCATAAGCACCAACCGGGTGATAATTGAAAGTCCCGCTTTGCCCAACGATCAGAGGAATTCAGTTTATTTGGAAGCCAATGAACTTGACAATTCTTCCTCGCCCTCATCAGTTCATGTTCGACGAAGTATCGTGGAGGTTCATGCCTATTGGCCGGGTGTCCGCAATTACCCATGGACGCGGTACGCTTCGGCTCCCCTGCCTACCGAGGACCCACGAGTGGACGAAGCCCTGCGCAGACTTCGGCAGTTTGTAATAGTTTTCCGGTCACACGGCCGTGGACGTCTGGCGAGGTCCGCTCGGAAAATAGATAGCACTCGCATGATCAAAGGGTCCGGGCAGTTTGTGCTCAATCTCCTGAAACGCGAAGATATCGTATCCTTGGAAAATTCTAAGTATTTCTTGGATCCTGCTCGGCTTGCCGAGGTAACAGGCACCACGTACGCTGATTGCGCCGCACGTCGGTTTGAACAAAAAGCTGTCGATTTCATTCAGGCAGCTCTTGAAGCCTCACATTCGTAATCCCCAAGAAGTTTGGACACTTGGTGGGCTTCACAAACTCGGCGTTCCGTCTGCCGTTTGGGGTCTTCCCGGCGGGTTGCGGGCAACTCCCGCGGGTACATTCTCATGGTGGGTGTTTCTGCTTCGGGGTTGCTATGTGTTCACAGCCAAGTGTCCGGCAGTGGTGAACCTCGGCCCATAACGCGTCCATACGGGACTCATGCCTCGTAGCAGGCTACCCGGTGTCCCGGCCGCCTTCTCCTCCTGCGGAGGGTGCGGATCGTTGAGGCATCTTTCGGTAGCCATCGGACACCGGTCGTAGAAGCGGCACCTGGGCGCAGGGTCAATGGGCAGGGACAAGTCGCCCTGGATGTTCGGGCGTTCACGGCGACGCAGCGGGTCGGGGACGGACACCGCCGAAAGGAGCGCCCTGGTACTCAATCAATCTTGGAATTGCAGGGATAGAGGTGGTGCAGTTTGGCTTGGGCGTCGTGGGTGCTGAACCGCCAGTTGATGGTGGCTCCCGCCGCATTGCGCGCGGCCTCATAGGCGTTGATGGCTCGTTGCCGGGCAGTCTCGTCGGGATTACGCCCCTGGAGACCGGCCCGGGTCAACACGCTGAACTCGATCGTAACTGTTCAGAGTTGGTGAGGTGGATTGGCCGATAGGGGTCCTGGGAGCCTTGCGCTGCCGGTGGTGGTTGTGTCATATAGTGGGTATGGATACGGAAATTGACCTCCAGACTGCCGACCGGGATGCCCTGATTGCCAGCATTGTCCGGCAGCAAGCCATCATCGTCCGGCAACAGGCGATCATCGAACGGTTGGAGAAACGGATTGGCCAATTGGAGGGGCCGGCCAAGCCAAGCGGCTCGGGTCGGATGCCCGGTCTGAAGCCCAAAGCCGCCCGGAAACCGGCCCAGCCCAAAGGGCCACGCCAGCGCCGTCCCCACGGGTTCGCCCGCACCCGCATGACGCCGACCCAGCGGGTGGAGCACGCGTTGGAACAGTGCCCCGACTGCGGGACTCAGCTGGCCGGCGGCTGGACCCAGCGCACTCGGGAAGTCATTGACTTGCCCCAAGTTCCGGTGCAGGTAACCGAGCACGCTTACATCGCCCGTACCTGCCCGGGCTGCCGACGCCGCTGTGTGCCACCGGCGCAACTGGACGGCGTGGCGCTGGGGCGGCAGCGTCTGGGGATCAACGTGATGAGCCTGATTGCCGCCCTGCGGGAGGAGGCCCGGCTGCCCTTCCGCACCATCCGGTGGTACCTGGGCGCCGTGCATGGGCTGCGCCTCAGCACGGGCGCCATCGTGGACGCCACCCGAAAAGTGGCGGGCAAAGGGCAGCGCAAGCTGGCCGATATAGTGGAACGGATCCGAGGCAGTCCGGTGGTGTATGCCGACGAAACGGGTTGGCGGGAGAACGGCAACAACGGCTACGTCTGGACCTTCAGCACTCCCGCCGAGCGGTACTTCCTGCGACGGGGTCGGGGCAAGGCGGTGGTGGATGAAGTCCTGGGCGAGGAGTTCTCCGGTGTGCTGGTCAGCGATTTCTACGCCGCCTACCACCACTACGACGGTCCCAAGCAACGCTGCTGGGCTCATCTGCTGCGGGACATCCACGACCGGCGTACTCTCTACCCTGAGGACGCGCCACTGGCACGGTGGGCCGACGCCGTCCATAGTCTCTATGTCCAGGCCAAGGCCTTCACGCACCCGTCGGGGCAGCAACGGCGCATTGCCCAACTGGCCCTGGAACAACGACTGCTGTCCATCTGCCAGCCGTTCCTCGACGACCCATCGGCAACCCAGGCCAAGCTATGCCGACGCATTGAACGCCACGTCAAAGAGCTCTTCGTCTTCGTGGCTGAACCGGCAGCGCCGCCGAACAATAACGCCGCCGAACGCAGCCTGCGTCCGGTAGTGGTCAGCCGGAAGATCAGTGGTGGCACGCGCTCAAACCAGGGCACTGCAACCAAGATGACGCTGGCGTCAATCTTCGGCACCTGGCGGGCCCAGGGCTTGAACCCCCTCACCGCCTGCCGACAATTACTCACTTCCCCTCAACCCTGAACAGTTACTCCAGTGCGTGTGTCCGGCGGGGGCTGTGCTGCACGCGAAGGCGATCAGGTGCGCTTCCTGCTGGCCGTCCAGCTTGCGCTCCCGGCCCGGCCGCGGTCGGTCATTGATGGCGGCCCCCAGTCCTGCTGCCACGAACCGTTTCCGCACTCTGGCAACGGTTGCAGCGTTGATCAAGAGCCCACCGGCTAGCTCACCGTCCCGAAGTCCGGCATCCGCTTGGAGCAGCGCCAGCGCCCGCTGGACGGTGCGGACTGACGACTGGCCCCGCTGGGAAACCTCATTGAGACGGGAACGGTCGGATTCAGTCAGTTTGACTTTATACTTGATGGCAGCCATGGCTGGGCACCTCCTCGCAGAAAGATCATACCCCAGTATGGCTGCCTTCTAATATTATTACAAATCTATCTGGGAACGGTAACTGTTCACGTTTGAGGGGACGGGTCGGCTTGCAAAGCAAATTCCGTGCTTGGCCACCCGTCCACAACCAGTCGGAAAAGCCGAAGATCCCCTCAAGTCTGAACAGTTACTGGGAACGGTACTAGCACCAAAGGTTCGTAGCAAGTCGTATGCACTACCATTCGGAACACACGCCAGTCCTCAGTTCCAAACCCGTAGCGCCAAGCCCGGTATAGGCCGGCAATGCTTCAGACCGTAAAAGCCGTTTCGCAAATGGTGTGCTGGCGCCGCCGGAGCCTTTTGACCCTGGAGAGGGCGATGAGTGCTGGATAACTGTGGGTCGCTGTTCACCCACAATCGTGGGCATTTCTAGAGTCTGCCCGTCCGGCGCATCATTGCGGCTCAAGCCAACGAACGTTCGCGGCGTCAATACCGGGCCGTTGCGCGCCTTGCTGCACACGCCTACAATGGCGGCGCAAGCATAGTTCCCACAATATCGACGGTCCCACCATACCGGCGGCAGCAATGCCCGGCATTCATAAGGAGAATGTTTCATGCCTATTGAAAAGTTAGCTCCGGCTCTGGACAACATCATTGACGCGGACGCTCCCATTGAGGAGCATGGCTCCGGATATGGCGGCGGCGAAGGGCCCGCCGAAGGGCCGGTGTGGTGGAGCGACGGCGGCTACCTGCTGTTCAGCGACATCCACAACGACCGTCGGATGCGCTACACCCCGGGCAGCGACGTTACCGTGGACGCCGAGGGCGTTAATCGGCACAACGGTCTGACGCGCGACCAGCAGGGCCGCCTGATTGCCGCCGAGCACGACGGCCGCCGGGTGAGCCGCCTCGAAGCCGACGGCTCAACGACTGTCCTCGCTAACCAATTCCAGGGGCGGCAGCTGAACCGCCCCAACGACGTGGTGGTGAAATCCGACGGCAGCATCTACTTCACCGACCCGTGGACGGCCCGTCGTCCCCGCGAGCAGTGGGAGCAGACCATCTCCGGCGTCTTTCGGCTGTCCGCCGACCTGGGTACGCTGACGTTGCTGGTGGCCGACTTCGTGGTGCCCAACGGCCTGGCCTTCTCGCCCGACGAGAGCATTCTGTACGTGAACGACTCGCGCCGGGGCATCATTCGCGCCTTCGACGTGCAGGACGACGGCACCGTATCGCTGGCAACCCAGCGCCTGTTCGCCGATATGCGCGGCGAGCGCGAGGGCGTGCCCGATGGTATGAAGGTGGACGTTGAGGGCAACGTGTACTGCGGCGGCGCGGGCGGTTTGCACATTATGAACGCGGGCGGCGAGACGCTGGGCATCGTGGTGCACGGCCAGCCGGCCACCACCAACCTGTGCTTCGGCGGCGCCGACTGGAAGACGCTGTACTTCACCAGCCGCAACACCGTGGGCAGCGTACCGGTCAAGATTGCCGGCCTGCCGGTTCCGGCGAAGTAGTCCGATATAGTCGCAATTCGGGGGTGAATCAAGGTTTGCCCCCGTTGGCGGACGGCCGGCGCCGGTGTTCAGGTCGCGTCCGGGAGCGGCGTGATACAATGCTGCATGATTGAGATTCGCTCATATATTGACCGTGGCGGCCGGCGGCCTTTCAACCAATGGCTGGAACGACTATCCCCACCGGTGCGACAACGCATCACCAGAATCCTGACCAGAATGGCAGAAGGCAATCTGGGAGACTCACACAGCGTAGGCGAAGGGGTAATTGAACGCCGGGCTCATTTCGGACCCGGTTACCGGGTTTACTTCGCTTGGGATGGTCCGACGCTGATTATTCTGCTGGGCGGCGGCGACAAGAGCGGTCAAGGCAATGATATTGCCAGAGCCAAAGAGCACTGGCAGGAATACCAAAATCGGTGAGGAGATTGACTGTGACTATGCCGCGGTCCGAAGACTGGAAAATCGGTGTGCGTCAAATGTTGGAAAACGACCCGGAGTTTCGCGCAGAGATGGCAAAAGATGTACAGGAATTGCTCGCTACCGGCGATGACGAAGACCGGAGAGTGGGCCGTCGTATGGCGAGTGGGTTGCTGCAACTGGAATTCGACACCGACACAGAGTTGATGGCGCAGTTGCGAGAGTCAATCGCGGCCTGACGCCGACCAATTTACACAAACGCAAGGAGGCAAACTTATGCGCGTAGTCAGAATTGCTAATGTAGAACACGTACAGTTGGGACCCGCCGCGCCGGTGCCGGGATGGACGGGAGGCGAGGTGCATCGTACTCGCCAACCCATAATCCCGGAGGGGGAGAGCGACTTTTTCAACGCCAGCGTGGTCAACTTCCAAACCGGCGCTCAAACCGGCTGGCACCGCCACAGCAGCGACCAAATCTTGGTGATAACCACCGGCAACGGCATCGTGGCCGACGAAACCCAGGAGATTGAGGTCGGCGTGGGCGACGTGGTGCAGATCAAGGCCGGTGAGAACCACTGGCACGGCGCCACCGCCAACGGCTACATGGGCCACATTACCATCACGGCCAGCGACAGTACCGCCAGCCGCTAACCCGGCAAACCGGCTTCTGGCATGGATATACAGGATGGATGGGATAATGACTGCGAGATAAATATGAAAATCCCGTTTATCCTGTTTATCCATGCCAAATAAAAGGTGTACTTAAAAATGGACCTGATTGACGAGATTCTCGATAACGTGAAAACCATCGCCGTAGTCGGCCTATCCGATAACCCGGCCCGGGACAGCCACGGTGTATCGGCGTATATGCAATCCCAGGGGTATCGCATTATCCCGGTGAACCCGGCGCTGAACGGCGTCACCGTGCTGGGCGAGCAGTCGTACAACGACCTGGAGGCAGCAGCGGCAGCGGCCCAGGCGGCGGGCGTCGCCATCGACCTGGTGGACGTGTTCCGGCGCAGTGAGTTCGCCGGCGCGGTGTCCGACGATGCCGTAACCATCGGCGCGCGCTACATCTGGATGCAGGACGGCGTGGTGGACGAAGCCGCTGCCGAACGCGCCCGCGCCGCCGGGCTAGGCGTGGTAATGGACGACTGCATCCTGCGCCAGCACAAACGGCGTCGGGGCGGGTGATGTGAAATACGACAACCCCTTCCCCGGCATGAACCCGTACCTGGAGCATCCAGACCTTTGGCCGGACTTTCACAACGGACTGATTGGCCAATTACGCGATAATCTGGGCCCTCAGTTGCCGGGCAACTACCGCATTGCTCTGCAGCGGCGGGTAGAAGTTGATGAACCTTTCGGCGCTCCGTCCGAGTTGAATCTGATGATTCCCGATGCGCTGGTGACGAGCGAATCCGTGGCGGCGGCGCCGTCCGGTAGGGAAATGACCGCCGCCGTTGCCGCTCCGCCGGATGAGGCCGTGGCGGTACGGGTACGAATGCCCCGGGAGGTTGGAGTCTCCTGGCTGCGGGTGGAAACGGCGCCGGAGCGCGAGTTGGTTACCATCGTTGAGGTGCTATCCCCCACCAACAAGCGGCCGGGCGAGGGCCGCCGGCGGTATATCCGCAAGCGCGAGGCAATCGTCGCCGGACTGGTCAATCTGGTCGAAATCGACCTGCTGCGTCGCTGGGAGCCGATGCCCCTGGAAACGCCGCCGCCGGTCAGCGATTACCGCATCTTGGTGTGCCGGAGCCTGGAGAGTCCTGGCGCCTGGTTGTACCCCTTCATGGTGCAGCAGCGCATCCCCAAGTTCACGCTCCCGCTGCGGTCGGACGATGAAGCGCCCGCGCCGGAGGTGGACCTCGGCCCCATCATCAACGCCCTGCACCACACCGCCCGCTACGGCCAGGTGGCGCGCTACGACGCCCCGCCACCGGAACCGGCCTTTGCGCCGGAGGTACAGGAGTGGGTTGAGGAGCGGGTGGCGGCGTTTCTGTCGGCGGGGTAGCCGGTTATCATGCCGGGCAGCCATATGCCACAACATCGCATACCAATAGGCTACTCATAGGGAAAGGCAAAATGGCGATTACGGCAAACCCACGCGGTTCCTGGTCAGAGAGGAATATCACGGACATCGCAGACTGTATGGACACCGTATTTGCGAATGTCCTCTCATCTGAGTTCGACCGGCTGACCGTAGGGATGTCACAAAATCAAATAAACGCCCAGCTGGCACGTTCCGACCAGAGCATTAACCTGCTGCGCAGCAGTGGAGATATGCCGGACTATTCTGACCCGATGGTGGTCTTGCGCTATGTGATTTTGTATCAGCTGGGGCATATCAATCTGGCTTATACCCTCATTAAGGACGGACAACGCGGGCAAAGACTGACGGATACTGGGGCGTTGCAGGTAGTAGATTTTGGCGCAGGCACTCTCGCAGTGTCCTTCGGCGTCGCGCTGGCGATAGCGGACGCACTGGCTGATGGAGAGAGTATTTCAGCAGTTCGTATAGATGCTATTGACACTGGTGGGCCGATGATGGAGCTAGGGTTGAAATTATGGACCGAATTCGTCAGCGAGGTTGGACGGCGGCGCGGAATGGAGCATCTGACGCAGGCTGCGCAATTGATGCAACATTCCCTACATGATAGCCATCGCTCGGTCCAAGAACAGGGCGGTCGCGATTGCTGGCTGACTGCGCTGCATACCCTTTATGATAACAATGAGGCCGTGGTCAGGTTTGCTTTAACTACATTGTGCGGTACTCTGAATCCTGACTTTATTGCATTGTCTTGCTACGCCGGCAAATCAAATATAGCGAACCGGGTTGCGCCAACAGGGCGCAGCTGGCAACAGGACAGAGATCCAGAATTGCGTTTCAACGGTTCCATTGATACCAGTAGATCCACGAATGTTGCATTTGACAAAGGATTTAACCCAAGCACTTGGTACAGGTACAATCGCAGGTTATACACTGACTGCTACGATGTTGCGACGTTTATTTCCAGGGTGCAAGTTTCCAGGCCGGCGTCGACTCCGAGCCAGCTTTCAGAACAGGAACGGCAGCAGCGACAGCAGGAAGAGGCTCGTCGCCGCGCGGAGCCTGCCGGAGTAGGTGCCGGCGGTTCTCGGCAGCAAAGCTCCGACTCGCAAAGCTCGGGCAATGCCACCTCCGGGGCAACCGGCAGCAACGGTTGCCTGCTGCCGGTTCTGGGGGCTACATTTTTTGGTGTAGCCAGCGTCGTAGGCGCTTATTGGATGGGAGTGTCCCTGCTAGGTTGATGCTCGGTTCATATTCTCGTGGCGACAGTCGCCGAGTAGTGGAGGGCAAACATGGCTAACGAAAACGCGCAGATGCCATTGGAAGATATTGAGAGCGTGGAAGGCATATCCTACGATGTCACCGGCCCTGGCAGCATTGGCGAGACAAAAGTTGATTACACCCCCACCAGCCAGATTCTCACCAAGCCCACTGGGTTTATGGACGCCTATGATTTCACGCTGAACCCCTACAGCGGCTGCTCCTTCGGTTGCACCTACTGCTACGCTGCCTTTTTCAGTCGGGACGTTGAGAAACGGGATTCGTGGGGCCGTTGGGTCAACGTCAAGGAGAACGCTGTTGAGCTGATGGCCAAGCGCAAACCCGGCGCGCTCGACGGCAAGCTCATCTATATGAGCAGCGTTACCGACCCGTATCAGCCGGTGGAGCGGGATCTGAAACTCACCCGCGGCATCCTGGAAATCATGGCGGAGCGGCATAAGCCCAAGCTGGTGGTGCAAACTCGCAGCCCCGATGTCGTGCGGGATTGCGACCTGTTCCAGAGCATCGAAGAGAACGGTGGCCGCGTCCAAGTCAATATGACCGTCACCACCGACGACGAGGAAATTCGGCGGACCTTTGAGCCCTCGTGCCCGTCAAACATGGTGCGACTACGGGCCATCAAGGAAGTGCAGGCCGCCGGGATTGATACCTGCATTACGATGACGCCGCTGCTGCTGGTGAACAGCAATGGCGACTTTGCTGATGAGCTGATTGGCACCGGCGTCCAGAAGTTTATCGCCCAGCCTTTCCATTTTCGCCAGGGCAAGTTTCTGGCCGGCACGCGGGACGGGGCGTACGATCTGATGGCCGAAAAACTCGGCTGCGGTCGGGATAATTTCGGCAACGAGTACCTGGAACGCTATAGTGAGTTTTTTGAGGTACTCAACAACAGGCTACAGGACAACGACTTGCCGCCACTGGGCGAAGGCAAAGACGGGTTTGCGCCGCCGTTCTAGCTGATGCTTCATACCGGCAGCCTGCGGGTTCTAACTCGGTTGTCCTCCACAGTTGCAATGATGCCTCGGTCCACTTCTTCTTCCAGCGTCGGCAACACGGACGCCAGGACCCGGTTCACGCTCTCCACCCTCTAATCTGACAGCCGCAGCGTGATTAGTGAGGGCTCAGCTTTACCAGACAGTGCGACAATATCGGAGAAATCCAAATCTTGCGTCAATATTGCCCGTCCGAGTTCGATTGCCTTGGCAACGATGTCATCGTCCGGCGCAGCAGGTGGCAGAACGGAGGTAGCGCGGATTGCGTCATGCCCAAGGCGGTTCAGGTACTGAACTGTGGTGGGGGATATATGCACATCGGCGAGCAGCCTCATTCGACTTGTAAAGTGCGGTCGCTGGCCAGCCACGCTCCGTAAGTAGCGCACTGGTACACATCAGCCCTTTCCAAGTCGGGGTATTGCTGCTGAATTTCCTCAGCCGTATACCCGTTTCCTATTAGTTTGAGCACAAACTCCACCGTAATGCGCGTCCCACGCACGGTCGGTCGGCCCTGACATACACTTGGGGTTATTGCTATGCAGTCGAAGCTCATAGATGCATTATAACCTGTCGTGGTTATGGGCGTTCTCAATTGGATGGCCGCCACCCGGCCTGCCAGGGCAATCGCAAAGTCCCCCAACCTCCGCTCATGGTGAGCTTGTCGAACCATCGGCGGCCGTCCTTCGACAGGCTCAGGATGAGCGAGTAGGGTCAACTCCCACGACTTTGCGATAGTCCCGCCCGCCCCGCGTAACTGTTCAGGGTTGAGGGGAAGTGAGTAATTGTCGGCAGGCGGTGAGGGGGTTCAAGCCCTGGGCCCGCCAGGTGCCGAAGATTGACGCCAGCGTCATCTTGGTTGCAGTGCCCTGGTTTGAGCGCGTGCCACCACTGATCTTCCGGCTGACCACTACCGGGCGCAGGCTGCGCTCGGCGGCGTTGTTGTCCGGCGGCGCTTCCGGTTCAGCCACGAAGACGAAGAGCTCTTTGACGTGGCGTTCAATGCGTCGGCATAGCTTGGCCTGGGTTGCCGATGGGTCATCCAGGTAGGGTCGGCAGAGGGCCATCAGGCGGCGTTCCAGGGCCAGCTGGGCGGTGCGCCGCTGCTGCCCCGACGGGTGGGTGAAGGTTTTGGCTGGCACGTAGAGTTGGTGTACGGCGTCGGCCCACTGTGCCAGTGGCGCGTCATCAGGGTAGAGAGTGCGCCGGTCGTGGCTGTCCCGCAGCAGGTGAGCCCAGCAGCGTTGTTTGGGACCGTCGTAGTGGTGGTAGGCGGCGTAGAAGTCGCTGACCAGCACGCCGGAGAACTCCTCGCCCAGGACTTCATCCACCACCGCCTTGCCCCGCCCCCGTCGCAGGAAGTACCGCTCGGTGGGAGTGCTGAAGGTCCACACGTAGCCGTTGTTGCCGTTCTCCCGCCAACCCGTTTCGTCGGCATGAACCACCGGACTGCCTCGGATCCGTTCCAGTATGCCGGCCAGCTTGCGCTGCCCTTTGCCCGCCACTTTTCGGGTGGCGTCCACGATGGCGCCCGTGCTGAGGCGCAGCCCATGCACGGCGCCCAGATACCACCGGATGGTGCGGAAGAGCAGCCGGGCCTCCTCCCGCAGGGCGGCAATCAGGCTCATTACGTTGATCCCCAGACGCTGCCGCCCCAGCGCCACGCCGTCCAGTTGCGCCGGTGGCACACAGCGGGGTCGGCAGCCCGGGCAGGTGCGGGCGATGTAAGTGTGCTCGGTAATCTGCACCGGAACCTGGGGCAAGTCAATGACTTCCCGAGTGCGCTGGGTCCAGCCGCCGGCCAGCTGAGTTCCGCAGTCGGGGCACTGTTCCAACGCGTGCTCCACCCGCTGGGTCGGCGTCATGCGGGTGCGGGCAAACCCGTGGGGACGGCGCTGGCGTGGCCCTTTGGGCTGGGCCGGTTTCCGCTCGGCTTTGGGCTGCAGACCGGGCATCCGACCCGAGCCGCTGGGCTTGGCCGGCCCCTCGAATTGGCCAATCCGTTTCTCCAACCGCTCGATGATCGCCTGTTGCCGGACGATGATGGCAATCAGGACATCCCGGTCGGCAGTCTTGAGGTCAATTTCCGTATCCATACCCACTATATGACACAACCACCACCGGCAGCGCAAGGCTCCCAGAACCCCTTTCGGCCAATCCACCTCACCAACTCTGAACAGTTACGGTTTCAGTTTGAACCTGACGAACCGACCGGCGCGGTCGGTCAGTGCCATTACTTTGGTAGTCAGCCCACCTCGACTGCGGCCAATTGCTTGAACAATTTGGGATTCATCGGGTGGGCGGCCTCTTTTGGGGCGCCTGCCCCGTGCTGGTGAACTTTGACAAAGGCGCCGTCCACCATTATGACTGCCCAGTTGAGCACGTCGGCCAGAGACGAGAAAACGGCTTCAAAGACGCCGATTTTGACCCAGCGGTTGAAACGCTGGTACACGGTGCCCCACTTACCGAATTGCGGAGGGAGGTCGCGCCAGGGTGCGCCGGTGCGGGCAATCCAGAGGATGCCTTCAATAGTGGTACGATGGCTCTGCGCGTAGGGGCGACCGTTATGGCCGCTTTCGCTCGGCAGGAGTGGGGCGATGCGTTTCCATTGCCGATTTGATAACCTCCTACGTGCCATTTTCCATACTCCAGGTGCGGTTTTTGCAAGCACCTTTACCCGTAGAAATATAGTATATAAGTTCTATAATGTCAATTTAAGTGGAGTTATCAATCTACCAGAGTTTGTAAACAAGCCCTAACACAGCAAATGACCTTGGTCAGGACCCGTCTAAACTGTTAAATGCGTTCGACCAGCGATGGACGTTCCGTCCAGAGCGTCAGCAGAAGGGCGTTGACACGCTAATTGCCCTAGATATGGTGCGCCTTGCCAGCCGCTCCGTCTATAATGCGGCGGTGCTCATAGCCGGCGACCGGGACCTGGCGGAAGCAATCCGAACCGCCCAGGACTACGGCGCACGAGTCATTATCGCCACACCTAATCGCCAGAACGTTGCCCAGGAGGTAACGCAACTCGCTGACGATATAATCGACATTGATGCCGCCTCCCTGCGGCCGATGTTTCTGGAGCGTCAGCCACGAGCAAATCGAGAATAACAATGCCCGTGAGCCGGGAAATGCTGGATGAGATTGCGCTCTCTCCCGCTGAATACGAAATGATTGTGGACGGACTGGACCGGGAACCCACGCCGGTCGAGTTGGGTATGTTCGGCGCGCTGTGGAGCGAACACTGCGGCTACAAGCATTCGCGCCCGTTGCTGCGGATGCTGCCGAGCCGTTCGCCGCGCACGCTGTCCCAGGCCGGCGCCGAGAATGCCGGGGCCATCGACATCGGCGACGGGCTGGCGGTGGTGTTCAAGGTGGAGTCGCACAATCATCCGTCGGCGGTGGAGCCGCTGCAGGGCGCCGCCACCGGGGTGGGCGGCATCGTGCGGGACATTCTGGCGATGGGGGCCAGGCCAATCGCCCTGCTGAATTCGCTCCGCTTTGGCCCCCCCGACAGCGTCGCGAACCGTCGGCTGCTGCGGGGCGTGGTCGATGGCATCGGTTGGTACGGCAACTGCATCGGCGTGCCCGACGTGGCTGGCGAAATCTACTTTGACCCTTCCTACTCGCTGAACCCGCTGGTCAACGCGATGTGCGTTGGCATTGCGCGCATTGACGATTTGGCCAGCGCCGCTGCCGACCGAGCCGGGGATGTGTTGCTGCTGGTGGGCGCGGGCACCGGGCGGGATGGCATTCACGGCGCATCGGGCCTGGCCTCCCGCACGTTTGAAGAGGAGCAGGAACTGCGCCCCACGGTTCAGGTGGGTAATCCGTTTTTGGAGAAGGTACTGATTGAGGCTTGCCTGGAGGCGTTGGGCACCGGCAAGGTTCATGCTCTGCAAGACCTGGGCGCCGCCGGGCTGACCAGCGCGGCGGTGGAATCGGCGGCGCGGGGTGGTCGGGGCATCGCTCTGGACATCAGCCGGGTGCATCGGCGGGAAACCGGCATGACCGGCTACGAGGTGATGCTGTCGGAGTCGCAGGAGCGGATGCTGCTGGTGGCCGCTCCGGAGCACGTGCCGGCGCTGAAAGAGGTGTTCGACAAGTGGGACGTGGCTGGCGAAGTGGTGGGTACGATTACCGCCGCTGCGACGGTGCGGGTTGCCGACGGTGCGGAGCCGCTGGTTGACCTGCCGTTGCAGCATCTGGCGACTGCGCCCCAGTATCGGCTGAGCGGCGCGCCCACCGCGGCCGACTTGCAGCGGCAGCGACTCCGGTTGAGCGACGTGCCGTTGCCCGCCGCTGCCGGTACGACGCTCCTGCAATTGATGGCTGCCCCCAACATTGCCAGCCGTCACGGGGTGTACCGCCAGTATGACCATCAGGTGCAGACTAACACCGTGGTTGCGCCGGGCGCGGGTGATGCCGCCGTGCTCCGCATCAAGGGAACCGACCGCGCCATTGCGGTAGCCATCGACGGCAACGGCCGGCAGTGCTATCTGGACCCCTACCGGGGCGGGCAGATGGTGGTTGCCGAAGTCACCCGCAACCTGTCCTGCACGGGCGCCGAACCGCTGGCGCTGACCGATTGTCTGAATTTCGGCAATCCGGAACGACCGGAGGTGTATTACCAGCTGGAGCAGTGCATCCGCGGGATGGCGCGGGCCTGCCGGGCGTTGCGGGTTCCGGTGGTTAGCGGCAACGTGAGCCTGTACAACGAAAGCCAGGGCATGGCGATTTTTCCCACCCCCATTGTGGGCGGGTTGGGGCTGCTGGAGGATCCGACACGACATTGCCAGTCGGGTTTCCCGGCCGACGGGTTGGCCGTGGCGCTGCTGGGCGCAGACGGATTGACGGCGCGGGCGTCTGACCTGGCCGGCAGCGAATATCTGAACACGGTGTACGGGATGGTGCGAGGTCGCCCCCGCATCGATCTCGCGCTGGAACGGCGCGTGCAGGGGCTGTGCCGACGCCTGATTGCGGACCGCACGGCTCGGTCGGCGCACGATTGTTCCGACGGCGGGTTGGCGGTGGCTTTGGCCGAGTGCGCCATCATCGGGGCCAGCCGGATTGAGCATGGCCCGGTGACCGGTTTCACCGCAACGACCGAGCTGGTGGCTGGACTGCCGCGCCGGTGGGATGCCGCGTTGTTCGGCGAGGCCGGTGCTCGCATCGTGGTAACCGTTGCGCCGGAGCGGTTGGCGGACCTGATGAACGCCGCCCGCGCAGCCGACGTGCCCGCGCTGCTGCTGGGCTCGACCGGCGGCACACGCTTGCAGATTGGCAGCCTGGTGGACCTGCCGGTAGCGGCGCTCGCCGACGCCTGGTACGGCGGCCTAGACGCGGCGCTGGCTTAGGCGGCGCTGGCGTAGGCGAACCTGGGGCGGACAACGCGTCCGCCCGTTTGGTTAGGTGAACAGGACGGCCGCTGCCGCGTCGTCCGCCGATTCGCCGCTATCAGCCTCGGCGGAGTTGTGTCCGTCCAGCGGTGGGGTGGCCATGGCGTCGTTGGTGGCGGTGAATTCGCTGTCTGACACGGCGTAGCCGGGGCCGAGCCGAGCGGACAGCGCAATGCCCGTGAGGGGGTGAGACCGGTTCAGGCCGAACACCCGCCGCCGCCGCGAGCGGTTGGTGGACTCGTCGCGCACGTTGACGTTGCGGTACTGGAACACTCCGTTGGAGGCGAGGGTGCGCACCATCCGGGTGATGAACGTGCGTGAACAGTTGTCGCCCCAATTTTCAACTATGGTCGGGTCGGCAGCTTCGATGCCGGCGGTCAGGGCCTGGCTGATTTCGATGCACAGCGCGTTGAACATCACGGAGTCGGCGCCGTCCCGCTCTTCCAGAGTGTGACCCATCACGATCAGGTCGGCAACGCGTTCGGCGGAACCGTCGCCGGTCTCGGACGCGGGCAAGTCCAGGGCGGCAACCGCCCCGTTCAGCGCCGCCGACATCCGTGCCGGTTCAGGTCGGGCGTCGTAAGCGGCACGCACCGGCGGTCTCACCGGCGGGCGAGCTGGAGCGTCTTCGTACGAATCTGCGTCGTCGGGCGATTCGTCATCGTCTTCATCGGAGACCGAGATTGCGGAGACCGACCTTTCGGATGGATACCTGGCGTCGTCCCGGTCGTCCCGGTCGTCCCGGTCGTCAGCATCGTCGTCTTCGTTGGTGTAGTCATAGCCGTCCGCGGGGACTGCCTCGGGCCGGCCGTCGTCATCGTCGCGGTTTTCGGGCACCGGGTCGGATTCGTCGGCCATTAGGATCCAGTCCACCAGGTCAACGCTGCGAATTTTGATGTTGCCTTCTTCGGCGACCCGGAGCATCAGCTTTTTGAAGCCGGAGAAACCGAGCTTGCGCTCGTCGAATCCGGCGATGCGTCGGACCAGACGCTGTTTCAGGGAGGTGAGGAGCAGCGTGTGGCCGGCTCCGCGTTCGGAACGGATGACGTCCTCGATGGCCCGAATCACCTCGGGAAGCTGGTGCCGCCCGGGATTGGCCAACGGCGCCGGAGGCGCGATGCGGCCGCGGAAGGCAGGTTCCGGCACGGCGATGGGGTCAACGTCGGAGTCGTAGAAGATCAGACCGTCCACATGGTCGGCCATGCGTCGGGAGGTGGCCCACGACACGCCCACCACCAGCACGCGCTTGCCGACGGCGCGCAGCGAGTTGATGACATGGATGAAGTCGGAATCACCGGACACCAGCACGAAAGTGTTGATGTTGGGGAAGTTGTGCGCCGTGTCAATACAATCGGCGGTCATCTTCACGTCAACGCTGTTCTTGATGCGCATGGTGCGGCCGGGTTGGAAAGAACCGCCCGGCGGCAACCGCGTGGGCACGTACACCGGCTCAATTCCAGCAGCGTATAGCGATGGAGGATCCAGGATGAACTGGCTGGCTCCCCTGAGTTCGGGAGACCGGGACACCCAGTCAGCGTAGGCCTTGCTAACTACCACGCGGCCATGGTTGGCCACTTCTTCTTTAAGTGCGGAGACGTTGGGAGTGCGGCCTCGAACTGCGAGACTAATCTTGAAGTTTTCCCAGTCGATGAATAACGCCACGTCTTCGCTGAATGTGGGATTGCCGTTAGATTGCTGAATTGCGATGGTATTTCTCCGAATGGCGCCCGCCGGCACCGTATGTTATCGAAAGTTTAATCATGGTGGCATACCAGCGTCAAGTTTATGCTGATTATCGTACCGATTTGACGCTAATATGGGCCTTTCCGAGCGCAGCTGCTACGTTTGCCGGTCTCGCGCCTACCCACTTTAATCTGTCATTGCGAGCGCAGCGTGGCAATCTCGTTGCCGCAGCAATGGTCGCCGTAGCAATGATGGTTCACCGACGTGTGCTCAACCTCAACGAGATTGCCACGTCGCTGCGCTCCTCGCAATGACAGTAGGTTGGTTTGGTTTGACAAAGCGGGTGCGCGTGAAGTTTGCCGGTTCGTTGCCGGGTTTCACGCCGGTATGCTATGGTTGTCGCCGTTCGCGGCACGCCTCTGCTGGCCTGAATTCAGAACGGGTTTGGATGCTTTCGCAAATGTCGGGTTTGTTACGAGTTACTTTGTTGCGGGTTGCGATGTTGGCGGTGTTGGTCTTCGTGGCGGCGGCGATGTTGTCCCAGGTACTGCCGGCGCGAATACTGCCGGCGACCGTATTGCCGGCGCGAATACTGCCGGCGATGGTTAATACCGCATACGCCAACGGAGCATCGACCCTATTGTACGACCAAACCCAGGGCCGATACCGGCTGGTGGTGGGTATTATTCCAGCCCGGCCGGTGATCCCGCAAACCCACCTGTCGATGCAGGTGTTTGATGCCCCCGCCGACCAGGTGCTGCGTGACACTGACATTCAGGTGCTTATATCGGCGTCGGGGCCGGCGGGTTCACGGCCGGTTCAGCCCCGGGAGGTCGTCAATGACGTGTCCATCGTATACTTCGAGACGGACGTGGCGTTTGACGTGGTGGGCCCCTGGCAGGTGCTGGTTGAGGTTTCAGCAGACCAGGGCGAGGAATCCTTTCTGATACCAGTGGAGGTCGGGGAACCGGGCGCCCGAATCCAGTGGGTATGGGTGTCGGCCGTGCTGGTAATCATCGCGGCGGTGGGTATCTGGACGGTGTTGACGATGAGCCGGCGCGGGCGGGAGCAGCCGTAATGTTGAGGGTGGTTGGGGTGCGTTGCGGCACGGCGAGGTGTTCGGCAAACACCGTCCGGCGACTCCCTGCTGGTGGAGCGGCGGTGTGAAACTGCGTCTGACGGTGGCCTTGGCGGCGGTTGGACTAGCCGTGTTGTGCGGGTCTGTGTTGGCGCAACCCGTAATGGCCCACGGATTCGGCGAGCGCTACGACCTGCCCTTGCCGTTGCGATTTTTCCTGATGGGCGGCGCGGCTGCGGTAGCGCTGTCATTCGTGATTGCGGCGGTGTTTCTGCGGGGAGGAGCCGCGCATCGCGAGTATCCGCGCTACAACCTGCTGCGGATTGCGCCGGCAAGCTGGCTGGCCAGCCCCTGGAGTCTGGCAACCGTCCGAACCATATCGGTGGCGCTGACTGTTTACGTCATTTTCGGTGGGTTTTTCGGATCGGAGCGGGCGGCGTTGAATCCGGCGCCGGCGGCGGTGTACGTGGCCTTCTGGGTGGCGCTGAGCTTCTTCACGGCCATCGTCGGAAACCTTTGGGCGCTGGTGAACCCGTGGAAAATCGCCTGGGGATTTCTGGCGCGGGCCGCCGGCTCGTCGCAGCTGGGCATCCTGGCCCGCCCTCCACTGGACTATCCGGCCCGGTGGGGGCAGTGGCCGGCGTTGTTGGTGTTCCTGGGGTTTGCGATACTGGAAACGGTGATTGCCGGCGCCGCCGGACCGAGGGCGTTGGCCTGGATTCTCGTTACTTACACCGTCTACAATTTTTTGGGGATGTACCTGTTTGGCCGCGATGTGTGGCTGCGCAACGCCGAGGGGTTCACCGTGGTGTACGGGTTCATGGCGCGGTTCGCCATCACCGAGGTCAGTGTTGCGCGGTCGATTTGCGTCGCTTGTTCCACCGCTGGCGGTTGTGCCGCCGACGCCGGCGACTGTGTGGATTGTTACGAATGCTACGCGCTGGCCCAACCATCGCAGCGGCGGTTCAATCTGCGGCCGCCCGGTGTGGGTCTGAACCGTATCGGCGCAGTGACGCTGCCGGGGGTTTGCGTGGTGGTCTTGCTGCTGTCCACCGTGTCGTTTGACGGATTGTCGGCGACGCCCGAGTGGTTGTCCTTCAGTACCTGGTTCGTATTGCAGACGCCATCCTTCGGAGGTTACATCGCGAATCTCAGCGGCGTACTCGGGCTGCCGGCCCTGTTTGGAGCGCTGTTCGCAGCCACCTGCGCGTTGATGGCGCTGCTATCGGGCCGGGCCCAACCGGAGGCGCGGCAGCTGGTGCGGGTGTTCGTGTTTTCGCTGCTGCCGATTGCCCTGGCCTACCATTTTGCCCACTTCCTGGGGTTTTTATTCATCAACGGCCAGCGGTTCATTGTGCTGGTGTCCGACCCCTTCGGCTGGGGGTGGGATCTGTTCGGCACGGCCGGGGCGATTATAAACATCGGTATCCTGTCGCCCTCATTCATCTGGTATTTCTCGATCTCAGTTATCGTTATCGGACACATTGCCGGAGTTTATCTGGCCCACGTTCAGGCGGTGCGATTGTACGGGGAACGGCGGCCGGCGCTGCTGAGCCAGCTACCAATGCTGGGGCTGATGGTATGTTACACTTGCGCGAGTTTGTGGATTATTTCACGCCCCATCGCAGCGTAATCAGAGCCGGTTGGTCCGCAGGGACGGCCGGCTGAAGTTTAGATAACCGAGAGCGCCAACCAACGGAGAACGTAATCGTGCCTGAACGTAGCGGAAGACTGGAAGGGAAAGTTGCCATCGTAACCGGCGCCGGCTCCAGCGGGCCCGGGGTCGGTAACGGGCGGGCCACGGCGACGCTGTTCGCCCGCGAGGGCGCGCGGGTTCTGCTGGCCGACCTGACCGTCGAACGGGCCGAGGAAACCCAGCAGATGATTCAGGCGGAAGGCGGCGTGTCGTCCACGATTCAGGCCGACGTTACCAATGCCGAGGACTGCCGGCGCATGGTGGAGGCCTGCATCGAGCGGTACGGTCGGCTGGATATTCTGGACAACAACGTGGGGATTTCGCGACGCGGTACGGTGGTGGAAGTGTCCGAAGCGGACTGGGACCAGGTGATGTCGATTAACGTCAAGAGCATTGTGCTGTCCAGCAAATATGCTATCCCGCACATGGTGGCAGCCGGCGGCGGTTCCATCATCAACATCTCGTCCATCGCCGGTTTGAGGGCGCACAGCAGCACGCCATATACTGCGTCCAAGGCGGCGGTGATCGGACTGACGATTTCGATGGCCGCCGACCACGGGCCGGACGGCATCCGCACCAATTGCATCGCGCCGGGGTTGGTCTACACGCCGATGGTGGCGCCCCGTATGGACGATGACCTGCGGCAGATTCGCTCCAGCGCGGCGCCGTTGCGCACCGAAGGCACTGCCTGGGACGTGGGCAACGCGGCGTTGTTCCTGGCCAGCGACGAAGCCCGCTGGATCAACGGCGTAGTGCTGCCGGTGGACGCCGGTCTGGTGGTAACGTCCCCCGTTACCTACGAGACGCTGGGGCAACAGGTGCGGCGGTAGTTTTATCGCATCGCACGCAATTCCCGTGGGCTGTTCTAATTCAGAAATATTCAATTCCATCTTATCAAATGCTCAGTATTTCCTAGTTTAAGATATTGTTTTTCTTCACCCGGAAGGCTACTGTATATGCATGGTACCCCAGTTTATCTGCGCCGAGCGAGGCAAGAAACGTGCATAGTACAGAGATTCTTCAGCGTTTTCCGAATGAAAAGGATTGCGTGGCCCATCTAGAGAAAATCCGGTGGGGAGGCATAGTGAAGTGCCCTTACTGCGACTCCACCCACAGCGTTCGTCGTGACCCAAGGTGGTATTGCTATACGTGTCACACCTCATTCAGTGTCATGGTTGGAACAGTGTTCCATCACACCCATATTCCTTTGCAAAAGTGGTTCTTGGCAATCGCCTTGACGTTGAACCAGTCGGGAGAGGTTTCAGGGATGCAGCTTTCGCGTTATCTTGGCGTGAACAAAAATACTGGTTGGCGTATGGCTAGCCGAATTCGGGCCGCTATGCTTGACTATTCCCAGCTCCGAATGATCGTGCGGATCATCGATGGGTAGCGCATTGGCAGCAACCATGCGCCGTTGGCGTTGACCGTGGCCGCCGACACAAATATAGGAGCGATTATGAAGATTCAGTCTCTGGAAGCCATAGCTGGTACAGTTGATCATCCGTTAATGATTGGTGACATACCTATCCAGTGCTATGTATTAGAGGACGAAACTAGGGTGGTCACTCAGCGCGGCCTTTATCGTGCGTTGGGTGCCAGTGAAGGTGGTTACAATAGGGTGGTCAGCGACGACAACGGCGAGCGTCTACCCCGGGTAATGGCTTCCCAATCTCTTGCCCCATTCATGGCCGCCAGTTTGGTGGAAGCACTAAAGAAGCCAATTAGATTCAAGGGGCAGAACGGTGGCCGGGAAAATTATGGCTACCCGGCTACCCTGCTCGTGGACATTTGCGAAACCATTCTTAGGGCTCGCGACGAAGGCGCGCTTCAATGGCAACAAAAACGAATGGCCGAAAGGTGCGATGTCCTTATACGGGGTATTGCCCGTGTGGGCATAATAGCACTGGTCGACGAAGCTACTGGCTATCAGGAAATCAGAGCGCAAAGAGCGCTTGCTACCATCCTCGAAAAATTTATTGCCAAAGAACTGCAACCCTGGACCAGAACGTTCCCGTACGAGTTCTACGAGCAAATATTCCGCCTTAAGAAGTGGCCATCACCAGAAGGCACCAGAAGGCCGTCTGTTATCGGACGTTATACTAACGATCTGGTGTACGAACGTCTGGCACCAGGTGTTCTCGACGAACTCAAGATCAAGAACCCTTCCAAGCCCGGCGGTGGGCGCAAAAACAAGCATCATCAATGGTTCACACCGGATTTGGGGCATCCCAAATTGAAGGAGCACCTCGCTGCCGTTATAGCCTTGATGAAAGCGGCACCAGAGTGGGAGGCGTTCAAACGTAGTCTTCAACGTGCACTTCCCAAGCAGAATCAAACGTTCCCTCTGCCCTTTGACGGCTAGAAGTATCAGACGGCCTGCAATGACGTGGATCAACGGCGTGGTGCTGCCGGTGGACGCGGGCCTGGTGGTAACGTCACCCGTTACTTACGAGACGCTGGGGCAGCAGGTGCGACGGTAAACCTGGTATATTTAGGCGTAACGGAGATTTGATGATGGCTACGCCGGATACACAGAGTGAGCAAATCGTGTCCGTCGGTGTGTCTGAAATCACCGACCGAGCGGGTTGTGGTCGCGACGAGGGATTCAAGTTGATGAACCGGGTGAACCTTCCCCTCATCGCCGGCGCTCTGGCGGCGTTCCTCGTGGTTCTGGCAGGTTTTGTTACCGGACGCCCCTATGTCCTGCTTGCCGGCGCTTTCGCCCTTGCGATTGTGGGTATGGTTTGGAACATCTCCGGCGCGATTACGCTGTGGAGAATGGCCCGCAACTGGTTCACCGCTCGCCGCCTTTCCCGTCAGGGAAGTCAATTCGTAGAAGGTGGAACAGGCAGCTCCCGATAATTATTACGACGGCGGTCACTGCGACAATAATCAGAAATAGCTTTGCGTATCGCGTCGTTCGCAGTAGTAGCAGGTCGTCACCCGCCGTAAAATTAGCAAAATACACGGTTATTGCCGATAGCGCGATGATCAAAGCCCCGGCGGATATCAACTGAACTATCCGACGGGGCGCCAGGCGCACTACCAACTGCAATACCCACTTTGGTATGGACAGCCACTGCTCCATAGCGCCCCGCAGTCTGAGCCCCGCGCGCTACTCCTCGATTGACACCAGCATCAGGTCGAAGGTCAGGTTTTTGCCGGCCAGCGGGTGGTTGGCGTCGAGAGTAACCGTTGCGTCGGTGACCGACATAATCGTAAAGCTGACCACGGCGCCGTCGCTTTGCTGACCCTGCACCCGGGAGCCGGTTTCAAGCTCCATATCGTCGGGGAACTCATTGCGCGGCACTTCCATTACGCCGTCGTCATGATGCTCGCCGTAAGCATCTACAAAGGGTATGTGCACGGTGCGCGAATCGCCTGGCGCCATACCGAGGACACCGTTGTCGAAACCGGGGATGACCTGTCCATCGCCAACTGTGAAAGCCAGTGGCGTAGTGCTGCCGGTGGACGCGGGTCTGGTGGTAACGTCCCCCGTTACCTACGAGACGCTGGGGCAACAGGTGCGGCGGTAGTCTGGTATAGTAGGGTCACGAGAGGTTGTGATGGCCACGCCGGATACTCATAACTCACGCGCCAACTCTGCTGGCATCCGCGCCGAGGATGCTGAGGCGAATCAGTCTCCGGTCAGCGAGGCTGTACCGGAGGACGAGTTCGCGACGCACAGCCGGTTCAGCGCGCTCTTTGTGCTTGGCGCCTGCGTAGGGCTTGCGGTGGCTATCGGTGGATTTGTAGCTGAAGCGTCTTGGGTAGTAGTCGCGGGAAGTTGCGTCACGCTGGCGATGGCTCTTGCCTGGGTGGCTGCTGGTATGCCTCCGCTGGTGCGAACAATCCGGAGCTGGTCCCATGAACGCCGGTTGGCTAGGGTTCGTCGCGATGCCACAGAATGAGGATCAACGACCTTACAGCAACGAAAAGAAAGATTGCAGCGCCGGAGCACATCATTACCATTTGGATATACTGCTTCGGTTCCAATAAGGAAGGATTGCCACGGGCAGTCAGCTCGACTAAAGCAACAACGAGAAAGAGCAGGATCTCCAGCAAGAATCCCGTTGCTATCACTCGCCCTGCCGGTCTCGGTACGTGCCTGAACAAAGCAGGCAACAACCTGAGGATGTCCAGCAGTTGCTCCATAGCGAGAGTTTGACGGCAATCGCTACTCCTCGATTGACACCAGCATCAGGTCGAAGGTCAGGTCTTTGCCGGCCAGCGGGTGGTTGGCGTCGAGGGTAACCGTTGCGTCGGTGACCGACATAATCGTAAAGCTGACCACGGTGCCGTCGCTTTGCTGACCCTGCACCCGGGAGCCGGTTTCAAGTTCCATATCGTCGGGGAACTCATTGCGCGGCACTTCCATTACGCCGTCGTCATGATGCTCGCCGTAAGCATCTACGAAGGGTATATGCACGGTGCGCGAATCGCCTGGCGCCATACCGAGGACACCGTTGTCGAAACCGGGGATGACCTGTCCATCGCCAACTGTGAAAGCCAGTGGCGTGCCGCCTTCGGATGAGTCAAAGACTGCGCCGTCGTCGAGTTTGCCGGTGTAGTGGACTCTAACCTTGTCGCCTATTTTCACTGTCGCCAATTTGCCACTTCTCCCACAATGGATAGGGAACTATACCACAAGGGGCAGGGCCGGTTGGTTTGTGATATGGTACGGCAACGACCGAGTGATTACCTACGAATCCAGTCGCAGGAGGAACCATGAAATTCGGATTGTTTATGATGCCGTCCCACCCGCCGGAGCGGAACATTTTCGACTCCCACCAGTGGGATCTGCAATATCTGACCTTGTGCGACGAACTGGGGTTTGAAGAGGCCTGGATTGGCGAGCACTTCACCTCTCCCTGGGAGCCAATACCGGCGCCGGATTTGCTGATTGCCCAGGCGTTGATGCAGACCAAACGCATCAAACTGGGTTCTGGGGCACACTTGCTGCCTTTCCATCATCCCGCGGAACTGGCGCACCGGGTTGCCTACCTGGACCACCTGTCGCAGGGCCGGTTCCTGTTCGGGGTGGGAGCCAGCGGCCTGCCCAGCGACTGGGCGCTGTTCGACGTGGACGGCGCCAACGGCGTACACCGCGATATGACTCGCGAATCTCTGGACATCATCCTGAAAATCTGGGAGAGCGACGGGCCATTTGAGTACAAGGGCAAATACTGGAACGTCAACCTGCCCGCCCCCATGCTGGGATCGTTGGAATACTTCCTGCGCCCGTACCAGCAGCCGCACCCGCCCATCGGGGTTGCTTCCGTCAGCTACAAGTCCCCCACGCTGATGATTGCCGGCGAGCGCGGGTTCATTCCGATGAGCCTGGCGCTGAACATCGACTACTGTCGCAGCCATTGGGAAGCCATCGAGGAGGGAGCGCAGCGTTCCAACCGGACCCCCTCGCGCGCCGACTGGCGGCTGGTTCGTGATGTGTACGTGGCCGATACCGACGAAGAGGCTCGCGACAAGGCCCTCAACGGGATGCTGGGGCGCGTGTGGAACGACTACCTGCTGCCGCTGTTCCGGGAGTTCGACCTGATGACCGTGTTCAAGCACGATCCGGAAGTGCCGGACGACGCGGTGAACATCGAGTACATGGCCGACCACCTCTGGCTGATTGGTTCTCCGGAAACGGTGGCGGCGAAGCTGCGCCGGCTATACGGCGACGTGGGCGGGTTCGGCGCGCTGCTGATGCTGGTGTACGACCACTGGCAGGATCAGGAAGGCTGGGACAAATCGACGCATCTGCTGGCGGAAAAGGTGATGCCCATGGTGGCCGACCTGACGGGCGCGGCTGCCTAGCGACGGCCAGGAACGCCGTAGGTCGAATCGGACTGCTACGCCGACGAGATTGCCACGCCGCGTTGTAACTGTTCAGACTTGAGGGGATCTTCGGCCTTTCCGACTGGTTGTGGACGGATGTCCAAGCACGAAATTTGCTTTGCAAGCCAACCCCGTCCCTTCAAACGTGAACAGTTACGCCGGTAACTGTTCAGACTTGAGGGGACCTACAGGCTATCCGGCCTCTTGCTGAGGGGCAGCCAAGCACGAATTTTCTCTGCAAACCCATTCCGTCCCCTCAAACGTGAACAGTTACTTACGCCGCGTTGACAATGACAAAGTGGGTACTTATATGGTAATATACTGAGTAATCTCCAAAACTTTACCCACTATTGTGCCCAGCGAGTGGCGTTTGAGAATCGGCCACCACCCGATATGGCAAAATACGCGCAGGTCGCGCACACAATCCGATGCGGGCGTCGAATGTTGTAGTGTAGGATGGGGCTGGTCAGGTTTCCTCAGCGGGATTTTGCGCCGCTACCGATTTGCAATTAACGGGAAGATAAAACGTATGACGACACCGCGAATAAAAAAGACCAAGCTGATGCGTAGTGTTGAGGAAAAGCAGGGACGGCCCCTGGAAACCCTCGTGCCCGACTTGGTAAATCAGTTGGGGATGAGCCGTGCGGCCACCCAGCTGGGGGTCAGCCCGGCAACCCTCGGCTACTGGATGCTGAAAATGGGCATACAGTACCGGCGTGTCGCGTTGGCCGACGGCGAGACGATCGAAGTCCGACGACAGGGGTAAAGGCCAGCGTCGGCAGGGTTCGCGCCGCCGGATCAGCCGTCATGAAGGCGACCAGCTGGGTTCACCGAGCCCGCCCTCGTTTACGGGTTCCGCTTCGTCCCTGCCGGGCCACGGCGGCATGGTGACGCACAGGAACCGCAGAGGCCCGCCAGGGTAGGCCCGAAACTGGAAGGCCCACCCCACCGGTATCACGAGGGCGTCGCCGGGGGTAACCGATACCGGCGGAATATCGGCGGGGAGTGCGTCCGGCGGGCAACGCCAAACCTCGCCAGCGCCGGAAACCACGTACCACGCCTCTTCGACAGTGCGGTGTCGCACGGGCCGGCTCACCGCGCCGGGCAGGATGCTGACCTCCACCATGCTGCAAGCCGTGGCGCCATGTCCCTCGTGCAGCAGCAACCTAACTTCGGAGCCGTCCGGCGCGGTGATAATCTCATCGGAGCGGCGGCCGATGGGAGGGATGGGGTCAGGCATAATTCAGCGTCTCAATACGGGCGATTTTCTAGCTCAACCCAATAGGCTTCTAGCCATTGGTTTTGATACCAAACATACACCGTTCCGTTTTCCTCTTGTCCACTATGTTCGCACTGTCCGTGCCATTCGTAATAATTTCCTGTTACGCCAGCGGCTCGACCTTGTCCAGCATACGCCGGACATCGTCCAGTCCACCCCGAACGCTGCCGGCCGGCTCCCAGTTCTCGTAGAAATTAATGTGCAGGCTGTTGGCAACCTGGAATAGCCGACGAATGTCGTCGTCGCCGGTTTCGTCTGTCAACCTGCGGATAACGATGTGCAGGTCGGCGTGGCTTTTATGTTCCCAGCCGCGCCGCGCCGCAATGGCCTTCACCATCTGAGCAGCCGCACCCCAGCCTTTTTCGGAAGCCTGGCGTGTATCGCCCTGCTCCAACTCGCTCAGTCCCTGGGCCAGGAGCTGCCGGCTGGCCAGTTGGTAGGTTTGTGATGTCATATCTCTCACATCGTCGTGAGGCTGTGCCCGGTTGTGGGTCTACCCCGCCCGCGGCTTCCGCAGCATGGCTGCGACGTAGCTTGCCGTATTCAGTGGCAGTAATTGAATTATGCCAGCGGCTCCATCTTGTCACGAAATCGCTGGATGTCCTCTAGCCCCACTCGAATGTCTGCGGCGGTACTCCAATTTTCGTAAAAATTAATGTGCAAACTGTTTGCTACGTGGAACAGCCGTCGGAGATCATCGTCGCCGGTTTCGTCGGCCAGCCGGCTAACGATGTTATGCAACGCGGCGTGGCTTTGGTGTTCCCAGTTACGCCCCTCTGCGACGGCTTTGACCATTTGGGCAGCAGCCCCCCAGCCCTTTTCCGACGCTTGGCGAGGGTCGCCCTGTGCCAGTTCAGCCAGACCTTGAGCCAGTAATTCCTGGCACGCTTGGCGATAGATTTGAGTCGTCATGGTAATCCTTGGTTACACGTCGGTATTGTGCATTATTGATTACCCCGCCTGCGGTTTGCGGCCTTTGCGGTCCAGGAAGTCGGCGAAGCCCTCTTCCACCGATAGGCCCTTGAACCGGCCGGTGCGCCCCATGATTTCGTTCTGGTACTGCTCTTCGATGGGCAGGCCGGAGTGCTCCAGCAGCAGCTGCTTGATGTTGGCCAAACCTTCCACACGGTTGCGGGCGATGCCGGCGGCGATGTCCAGGGTGCGGTCCATCAACTCCTCGGCTGGCACCAGGTGGTTGATGAGACCGATGTGGTAGGCCTCGTCGGCGAACACTTCGCGTCCGCTCAGCAGTAGTTCTTTGGCACGGTTGATGCCAACCAGATGGGGGAGGCTCCAGGTGGCGTTCATCTGCCCGTAGTTCACGGCCAGGAACCGGAAGCTCGTTTTTTCGCAGCCCACCAGGAAGTCCAGGGTGGTGGCCAGCACAGTGCCGCCGCCGTAGCAAAGGCCGTTGACGGCGCCAATCACCGGCTTGGAGCAGGTGAACATGTGCCAGGTGTACTGGGCCCGTGCCGACTGCCCGGCCTCCCGATCTTCCGGGCCGAGTTCGCGGTTTTCGTGGATGTCAGCGCCGGCGGAAAAGGCCCGTTCGCCGGCTCCGGTAATGATGATGGCGCCCACGCTGTCGTCTGCTTCATAGGCGGTGACCGCCTCGTCCATTTCACGCACCAGCTGGAGGTTCAGCGCGTTGAGCACTTCCGGCCGGTTCATGGTGATGACGCCGATGTGGGTTTCAACCTCGCTGCGGCCCATCTGCGTGGCACGGGTCACGGTTTCGGTGTTGATGCACGAGTAGGTGGTAACCATTATCTTTTCCTTAATACGTCAGTGTGGACTCCGCGGGTGGTCTGACGCCGTTGAATTTGGGAAGGTTCGCCCGGTCATTATAGCGACGTTGAACTGGGCCGGGTAGGAGCGCGAGACGGGTTTTTACATGGATGGACCGGATATACAGGATTATGATGAGGGGGCCGGGGGCACTCTTTTGCTGGCCCGCTCCAATGGTGCGGGCGCTTTTCCTTCGAGGGGTAAAGGGTTGTTAACTTACCGGCGGGCGGTGGTGTGCCCAGGGTTGGGCCTCCTCGAAGGCGGCCATGGCGCGCAGCACCCGCCCCTCGGCGCCGGCCGGCCCTACGATGTGCAGGCCAACCGGGAGGCCGGCGGCGGAGAATCCGCAGGGCACGCTGGAAGCGGTCTGCCCGCTCATGTTGATGGGGAAGGTGAAGGGAAGATAGCCCCACCAGGGTTCCACGTCGCGGCCGGCGATGCTGGTTGGATGCTCTCCGATGGGGAAGGCCGTAACCGCCATTGCCGGGGTGAGCAGCAGGTCATAGTCGTTGAAGAAATCGGCGAACCGGCGTTTGTGCCGGTCAACGTAGGCCAGGGCCTGCGACAGGTCGGCGGCGGACAATTTCGAGGCGGAGTCGAAGGTGTTGCGCACATAGTCGGTAAGCTCATCCCGTCGCTCCGGATAGAGACTCTGGTAGGAAGTGTAGGATGCGGTGCCGAAAACTGTGGAGAATGCCGGGAAGGGGTCGCCTTCCATTTCCGGCGCTGCCTCTTCAACGTGGGCGCCGAGTTGTTGAAAAACCTGGGCGGCGGCCCGCGTGATGGCGGCAACTTCCGGATCAACCGCCGCGTAGCCGAGGTCGGCGCTCCAGGCGATACGCCAGCCGTTCACGCCGCCCTCCAGCGCGGCCATATAGTCCGGCGGAGCATCGGTCATGGTGTTGGGGTCGCGGGAGTCCGGGCCGGCCAGCACTTGCAGCAGCAGCGCGGTGTCGCGGACGGTGCGGCTCAGGGGGCCGGACTGCGAGAAGTGATTGACCGACGGCACACCGTACCCGCCGTAGCGGGGCACACGTCCGTGGGAGGGTTTGATGCCGGTTACGCCACTGAAACTGGACGGTATGCGAACGCTGCCGCCGCCGTCGCTGCCGGTGGCCAGGGTGCAGAGGCCGGCAATCAGCGCCGCCGCCGCTCCGCCGCTGCTGCCGCCGGGGGTGTAGTCGGTGTTCCAGGGGTTGCGGCACGGTTCGCTAATCAGGTTCTCGGTGGTGCCAGACTGCCCGAACTCGGGCGTGTTGGTCTTGCCGAGGATGATCGCGCCGGCGGCTTTGACCCGTTCCACGACGATGGAATCGATTGCCGGCACCCGGTCGCGAAAGATGGCCGAGCCGAGCGTGGTGGTAATGCCTTTGGTCATTTCCAGGTCTTTGATGGAGATGGGGATGCCGTGCAGCGGCCCCAGCGTAGCGCCGTTGCGGACGGCGGCGTCGGCGGCTTGCGCGTCGGCCAGCGCCTGGTCGGGGCACAGGGCCAGGTAGGCGCTGAGCCTGGGGTTGAGTTCATCGATGCGCCGGTAGAAAAACTCGGTGAGTTCTACGGCGGAGATTTCCCGGTCCGCGATCATCCGTCGGATGTCGATAGCCGATGCGAAAGCCAGTTCGGAATCCATGATTGGCGTTGCTCCTGTGTGTTTGGCTAGGCGGGGTCGGTTGGCGTCCGGCCTGCTTTCTAGGGGTTCTGCAAGCGTTGGATTTCCGCTTCCAGCTCCTGGATGCGCGCTTCGGCAGCGACGCGGGCCGCAGCTTCGGCGACGCGCCCATCATATGCGTCGTCGTAGGTGGGTAGGTAGCGCCCGGCCTCCGGGTCGTACCAGCGCAGTTGACCGTGCTCCCAGCATATATCCAGATTCAATACGTCGCTGTGTCCCCAGTACATATTGGCCGCGAACCGATTAATGGGGATGGACTGGTAAGCCTCGTCGACCAGGCGGTCTCCGGCCAGATGAGTCTCGTAGTATTTGCCGCCCTCAGGGTCAAAGCGCCAGTATTCCGGTACGCCGTAGCCAGCGTAGCCGATTCGCTGGTTGCTTTCGTCGTTATTCGCCGTGGTTGGGGAGGCGATTTCCAGCACGAAGTCAGGCGGCTTCCCCTGTTCAACAATGGCGTAGCCGCGCTGGACAATGATGGCGGCCCGGTCAACATTGAAAGCGACGAGCAGGTCGGGAATCAGCACACCCTCGCGCCGCTGGGTGACGTTCCGGCTCTGGGTGACGTTCCGGCTAATGGGCATTTCGCTGATGACCAGAGTAGTGCTTGTCGCGCCGAGGTGGCGGCGCAAGGCCGGTTGGCAGGCCGGTTCGTCGAGGTAAATCGAGTTCTGCATATCGTCCCTGGGCGGAAAGTCCGGGAACCGGCTGTCCGGCCCGGCCGGCGGCGACACAATCGGTTTGGTGGTCATAACGAGCCTCATGGCATGGGGTAGCGACGGCGACGGCACTATTATAGGCTGAGCTGCTGTAGGGGATGGTGTATAGTGGGCGACCGATGTGGCGCTCATTCTAGCATTGTGGGCGAGGGGTAAGGCGTTTCGCACAAAGGCATTTCGTACATGGGAACCGTGGGAATTATTGCCAATCCCGCCGCGAGCAAAGACATTCGACGGCTGGTGGCGCAGGGCCGGGTTGTGCCCGATTGGGAAAAGGTGAATACAATTCGCCGGGCGCTGGTCGGCCTGCAGTCGACCGGCATTGACCGGGTGGTGGCGATGCCCGACAGCGGCCACCTGTGCCGACGGGCCGCCGACGACCCCAGCGTCAACATTGCCCTCGAAATGCTGCCGATGCACGCGCTGTACACCGAGGGGGATACCACGCGGGCCGCTGCCATGATGGCCGAGCTGGGCGTGGACTGCCTGATTACGCTGGGCGGCGACGGAACCAACCGCGCCGTGGCGGTAGGCACCAACCGGCTGCCCATCGTGGCGATTTCCACCGGCACCAACAACATCTTTCCGGTGATGGTCGAAGGGACGCTGGCCGGGATTGCCGCCGGGCTGGTGGCGTCGGGCCGGATGAGTCTGTCCGATACATCGGTGGTGAGCAAGACGCTGCAAATCTGGAACAACGGTGAGTATCTGGACCTGGCGCTGGTGGACGTTGCCATCTCACGGGAGCGGTTCGTGGCGACGCGGGCCATCTGGGATCTGGACACGGTTCACGAGGTGTTCCTGACTCGAGCCGAGCCAGCCGGGATTGGGTTGTCGTCCATCGGTGGGCGTTTGCATCCCATATCGATGGGCGACGTTGGCGGGTTGCGCTACCGGCCGGGCCTTCCCGATGCCGATGGAGAGACACCGATGAGGGCGACCACGGTGATTGCGCCGGTGGCGCCGGGCCTGGTGGAGTCGGTGGCGATTGCCGACTGGAGTATGTTGCAGGAAGGCGTGCCGGTTGACCTTGAACCGAGGAATTGCACGGTGGCGCTGGACGGCGAGCGTTCTCTAACTCTCTCACCCGCTGACCACGTCCAGATTTTGCTGGCTCGCAACGGGCCGCCGGTGGTGCAGGTGCAACGCACCCTGCGTCGGGCCGCCGAGCTGGGCTTCTTCAACATCGCCTAGCCGGGTTCCCGGTTGGACGCTGTCCTATGCTGGCGGGCTGGGAACTGGTTATTGGCCTGGGGATAATTTTCCTGGGTTCCATCGTGTTGGGCACCATCAGCTTCGGTATCGGCATGGTGTCCATGCCGGTGCTGCTGCTGTTCCTGGCGCCCCAGGATGCCGTGGTTATCATCAACGCCATGATTGTGCTGACGACGGGTCTGACGGTGATACAAACCTGGCGACACCTTCGACTGAAAGAAAGCTGGCCTTTCGTAGCCGCTGGGCTGCCGCCGGTTCCCATTGGAGTAATGCTGCTGAACTCGGCAAACCCGGTGGCGCTGCGCATCGCCATTGTAGGGCTGATCCTGGCGTTGGGGGTGATGAGCCTGTTTCAAATCCGTTTGCCGGGGGCCAGACGGAGATTGGCGTCTCCCGTGTGCGGGTTCATCACTAGCCTGCTGGTCACGACGTTGGGCATCGGAGGGCCGCTGGGGGGACTTTATGCCATCGAGCAGGATTGGTCGCGGGACACGATTCGCGCTACGCTGGCGTTGTACTTTTTTCTGGCGGCGGGGTTGGCGATGGGATTGTTCGTGGCCATCGGGCTGGTGCGCACAGACACGGCGCAGAACATTGGCGTGTTGGCGGTCGCAGTGGCGCTGGGTTCAGCGGTGGCCGCAGTGGTGTCGCGGCGCTTGAGCTTGCGGGTTTTCCGATACACGGTATCGGCGGTGACCATCATCGGAAGCGCGTCCCTGCTAATCAGGGAGTTGGCGCGACTGCTGTAATTGCTTAAGTTGAAGCGGAAACCTGATTGCGGTTCAGCCCTGCATAATTGGCTTTATGTCTATGGTAATGTCGGGGAAGGCCTGCGGGGAGATGCTGTCACCGATGCCAAAATAGCGCGTCTTGGCGTACTGACTTCCGTCGGGTTCGGTATATGACTCCACGCGCCGGTCGCGCAAATTGACAATCCATACTTCCGGGATGCCGGCTTCCGCGTACCGGGGCAGTTTTTCGTTCCGGTCATAATCTACCGTACTGTCTGATACTTCAATCAGCAGCAGCACTTCTTCTGGCGCGGGATGTCCGTGCCGGTAGAAGTCATCGCGTCGCTCCAGCAGCATCAGGTCCGGCTGCAACATACTCTGGTCATCAATGTGCAGCGGATTTTGAATTCTTACTACTGCGCGCCGTTGCAAAGGGAAGATTAGCGCCTCATTAACCCAGTCCACGGAAAACGCGTGGTGTTCGCCGATTGGAGCCATTTCGATTACTGCTCCGTTTAGCAGCTCAACGCGCTCCTGCGGAGCCAGAATGCCGGCCGCGGCCATAGCATAGTAATCGGCCACGCTGAACTTGCGCCGGCTTCTGCTGACGGTGGGAAGGCTGGTAGTCGTCATATTGCCGAACCCTCTCGGCGGCGGCGTGGTGAACGGTTAGTTGATTATATGCGTATCAGCTACCCAAGCGGCAACGGGATTGTCACACTACTCGGTCATGGTGCGTTCGCTAGGAAGACAGGTCGTGGAAAGCGGCCAGGGCTGCGGTGATGCCGTCGCCCACCGCAGCGCCGAGCTGGCGGGTTGATTCGGCCCGGGCGTCGCCGCAGGCATAAACGCGGGGGACGTTGGTGCGCATATGAATGTCGGCGTAGACATGGCCGAGTTCGTCCATGTCCAACACTTCCTTGAAATACTCGGTGTTGGGGTGGAAGCCCACGTAGATGAATGCGGCCGCCGTGGGATAGTCGTAGACCTCGCCGGTTTTGAGGTTTTTGACACGGGCGGCTTCGAGCACGTCGTTGCCGACGAATCCTTCGACGACATGGCTCCAGAGCCACTTGTACTTGGGGTTGGCGAAGGCGCGGTCTTGCAGGACCTTGGTGGCGCGCAGTTCGTCGCGACGATGGATGACGGTTACGGAGTTGCAGATACCGGTGAGGTAGAAACTCTCGTCCATGGCGGAGTCGCCGCCGCCGACCACCACCACATCCTGTCCGCGGAAGAAGTTGCCGTCGCAGACGGCACAGTAGGAAACACCGCGTCCGCTGAACTCGTCTTCGCCGGTAACGCCCATCTTGTTGTGAGAGCCGCCGGTGGCGATGATGAGGGCGCGGGCGGTGAAGTCGCCTTCGGAGGTGCGAATCAGCTTGCGATCGTCGTGCAGATTCTCGACGGCCTCAACCTCCGCGAATTCCATTTTGGCTCCGAAGCGGTCAGCCTGGCTGAACATTTCGTCAGCCAGGGCCTGGCCTTTGACCCCGGTCTTGAACCCGGGATAGTTCTCAATCTCGTCGGTGATGAGGAGCTGCCCACCGGGGCCGATGCTCTCGATCATTACGGTGCTGAGCATGGCGCGCGTCGAATAGAGCCCGGCAGACATGCCGGCTGCGCCGGCGCCGAGTATGACAACGTCGTAGTCCTGTGCCATCGGAATGGTTCCTCCTTGAGGTGGTAAACCTTGGGGTGTCGGTGGTGGCTAGTCGCGCCGACGGTCGGGGGGCAGTCTGACTCGGGCGGGCCGTCGGGTCGTGGAATCGCGGATCTGATCGACGGCGAGTTTGAGGCCCTCTTCCAGCGGTACGGTGGGCTTCCAATCCAGATCTTTGGTGGCGCGGGCGGAATCCAGGGCGATGCTGAACACCTCTCCTGGCCGACGGGGCTGGTAGGACGGTTCCTGGTCGAACCCGGTGAATTCCTGTAGCAGCTCGTACACGCGGCCAATGTTAACAGGATCTCCGGTGGCAATGTTGTAGGTGCCGCCGTCGCCGCGGCGCATGGCGGCAATGTTGGCTTCGACGACGTCGGAAACGAAAACAAAGTCGCGCTCCTGTGTGCCGTCGCCGTAGATGGTGGGTCGTTTGCCTTCCAGCATCAGGCCCGCGAAGATCGCGACCACTCCGGCCTCGCCGTGGGGGTTCTGGCCGGGGCCGTACACGTTGGCGTACCGCAGGATCGTATAGTCCAGCCCGTAGGTGCGCTGAAACAGTTTCAGGTAGAGTTCTCCGGCGTACTTGGACATTCCGTATGGAGTGAGTGGGTTGACCGGGGTGTCCTCATTGCAAGGGATAATTTCCGGGTCGCCGTAGAGGGCTCCGCCGGTGGATGAGAAGATTAACTTGTCCACGCCTTCGGAAGCGCAGGCGGAGATTAGTCGCACGGTTCCCACCACGTTGGTATCGGCGTCGGTCACCGGATCAGCCGATGATCTCGTAACGCTGCTTTGAGCTGCCAGGTGGTACACGATTTCCGGGCGTTCACGCTGGACAATCTGTTCGATTTTGGGGTCATTGATGTCGGCGTGATAGAAGACCGCGTGGTGGTTGACGTCGCGCAACTGGCCGGCGCTGAGGTCGTCAATTACCACCACGGAGCACCCGCCATCCAGGAGACGAGTAACCAGGTGGGAGCCGATGAAGCCGGCGCCGCCGGTAACCAGGACTTTGGTAGGTTCTGCCATTAATGTACGCTCAGCCTAATGTGCCGCGAAACCGGGTTTCACCACTTTACTATCGTAATCCAAACACCGGAATGGAGCAACCGACGGGCGCGTTCCGGGGGTTGCGGTGGCCGGTTTGCGGCGGTTGGTTTGCGGTGGCCGGTTTGCGGCGGTTGGCCGCCGGAGAAGCCGGTCGGTTTTGTGATGCAACGAATTGCCGGTCAGTCTCGGATACCATTGACAACGCTGCGGTTAATAGTGTATCAATCTGCTACTGCAAGTGAACGCCGGATATGATACCGGCATCCTTGTCCCAGGAGGAGGAAATTATGCCCGATATCTATTACGCAAGGCCCAGCAATTTTCTGTCCGACCCTCGTGACAAGACCGTCATTACCGGGGAGTCCGAGGACGAAGTCCTCCAGAAAATGTACGATTATCTGAGCAGTCCTGACGCTCAGGCGCGCTATCCTGGTGTTGGAGACCCGACCGAGTTGGAAAACAACATCCGGACCTGTATCTTCAAGAAGGGTACCAAGGCCATCCACAACCGCCCTCCGGATGCCGCACCCGTGAAGTAAGCAACCGGGAAGTTCCAGGTTTTTACAAGCCCCTGTCCTCTTTCAAGGATGGGGGCTGTTTAGGCGGGTGTTTCTTAACGGCCGGCGGCGAACGTGGGCCGTCAATAGTGCTGTCAGCGGGCGGGGTCATTGACGCTGCGGGGTAAATTCCGCCGTTCGGTTGCGCCGGTATGTCCCCAGGGTTATACTCCGACATCATGCCGATTAACCCCGACGATTTCCCGCCAGGCAGCCACGCCGAGCTCCCGTTGTTCCCGCTGAACAACGTGGTTCTGTTTCCGGGTATGCCCTTGCCGTTGCACATATTTGAGGAACGGTACAAGGCGATGATCGGGGCGTGCGCCGACCGCGACGAGCCTTTTGGCGTGCTGCTCATCCAGGATGGCAACGAGGTTGGGGACCCGGCCACGCCGCATACCGTTGGCACCACCGCCCGCGTGTCGCAGGTGCAGCGGCTGGAAGAGGGACGCCTGAATATCCTGACTCGCGGCGAGACCCGGTTCGAGCTGCTGGATACGGTTCAAACCACCCCGCACCTGGTGGGTCTGGTTCGCTATCTGGAAGATGAAGAAGGGACGGTTTCAGCGACTACGGTGGCCGGGGTGCGGGAACAATTCGTGGCGCTGCAACGGCAGTTGACCGCAATGGCGGGCGGATGGGATCGCGAGATTACGGTGCCCGACGAAGCCATTGCACTGGCGCGTACCGCTGCCGCCACCCTAGCCGTTAGCCTGCCGCTGCCGCCCGATGTTCGACAGGCACTGCTGGAAACGCCGACCGCAGGCGCTCAACTGGAAAAGTTGCTGACGCTGATGCGTCAGGCCAACCGCATCGTCAGCGAGCAGGTTGAACAGAACACGCCGTTCAAAGGGCCGCGCCTGAACTAATCGGCGTGCGGCTACGAGCGGTAGATTCGGCGCGCGCCGGCTTCCGGGATCAAACCGGAGAACAGCTCCGGGTGGATCATCTCTGCCAGTATTTCCAGGCCGGTTACCAGTCTGGGGCCCGACCGGCTGGTGTAGTTGCTGGCGTCAATGGCGAAAACGCGGTCGTTTTGCACCGCGGGCAACGATGACCAGCCTTCCTTCGCCTCCAGGAGCGGAACGTCTTCCAGGGCGCGGGGCACTTCAAACCCGCAGGGCATCAGCACGATTACGTCCGGTTGACTCTCCACTACGGCGTCCCATTCCAGCGGGAAGGAACCGGATTCCTTGTCGCCGAAACAGTTAGCGCCGCCGGCCAGTTCAACCATTTCGGGAACCCAATGCCCGCCGCACATCAGTGGGTCAGTCCATTCCAGATGGAGCACCCGAGGTTGACGGTCGGCCAGCGCGGCCCGTTGTGTGATGGTGTCAATGCGCCCCTGCATCCGCGCGACCACCGTGTCGGCGGTTGCTTCGGAATCGGTGGCCCGTCCGACGCGGCGCACATCCTCCAGAACGTCGCCGAGGTACTGCGGGTCCAGCGACAGGATTTGAGGCTCCTTGGTCATGTTGGCGGTGGACTCAGCGACCTGCTGAGAGGAAACCGCTCAAACTTCGCAGATGGCCTGGGTCAGCAGCAGGTCCGGGTCGGCGGCGTCCAGAATAGACTGGTCGATGTGGTAAATGCCCAAGCCCTCAGCCAACCGCTCGGAGATGATACGGCTAATTTCACCGCTGGTCGGGTTGGTGCCCTCAAATACGCTCCTGACCACCCAGGGTTTGGTCTTGGCCTGCGCTGGGTAATCGCATTCGTGGGTAACGCCATAGAGTTGGTCTTCCAACCCCAGGGCGTAGACAATCTCGGTAGCCGACGGCAGAAAAGAGCAGATACGCATCAGAGGGCCTTCCTGTTGGGCAGGTTCAGTTTGGGCAGGTTCCGTTTGGCGGGCGCTGGGCCAATTGTAGCACGGCGCTGGCGTGTACGTTGGGCTGGCAATCCTGCCGGACCGGTGCGCTAATCGCCGTCCAGCCGGACGTTGGTGTTGGCCGGCGGTTCCGGTACGACTGCTGTGGTTTCGGCGCGCTGGTGCGACTCCCGGTTTGCATTGCGTTCCGTCATCGCTTCGATGCGTTCCTCCAGCAACTGCCAGAGTTCATCATGCTCGTCAAGGTGTTCAACGGCGGCGGCCAACAGCAGGTCAGCCCGGCGCTCGGTGGGAGAGCCAAATCCATCGATTGGTTCGCCGGAAAGACTAGGGGGCCTTGCCGGCGATTCCACGTCGATAAGTTCCATATCATCGCCACCGCCGTAATGATGGCGCGAGTAGACGTCAAGAGGCGAGGCGAAGGTATCGTGGAAGGCCGGTTCCAGTACACGATGCACCCGGAAGCCGATAATGGCCATTGCCAGCGCCGGGGCCAGCAGCAAGAGTATGGACAGCGGAGCGGTGGCGCTGCCCAGGGCGAACAGCCGGAAGGTGAAGGGTAGATAGAGAATCACCAGCAGGCCGAGCAATACGGTAGCGAGACCGTTCTGAACCAAAGTACGCAGCAGTTGCAGACTTGCGTTGCCACTGTCGGCTGATTCGCGGACGCCGGTGGCCAGCCGGGCCAGAGTCCGGAGAGAACGCCAGATGTTGATTGCTGGTGGAGCGCTCAATCCGACGACGATTCCGACCAGAATCAAGCCGATGGTTCCCTGCGATACCCGGAAGGTATCGCCGAACAGGGCCGGGCTGACGTACAGGGCGGCCGTGCCGGCCGCAGTGATTACGGCGATAATGGTCATATTGATGAGGATGCGACGCCCCAAGTTGCGGAGTCGGGTGCCGATGAGGCCCCGGAAGGAAAGCGCTGACCAGAATGTTTCTACTCCCAGCTGGATGGCCAGATTGACCTGACGCATGGTTGCTGGGGAGTGCCGCTCCAACCAGCGACAGAGCGGTACCGCGGCGCGGGTAGTTAGCGGAGCCAACACTGAAGTTATGGCCGTGGCGATGGCCAGAACCGGGCCCAGAACCGACCCGCCAACGGCATCGGAAGGGCTGACCCGTCCGATAGCCAGCGAGAATTCGCCCATTTGCGGCATTGTCATACCGACTCGCACCGCATCGGTGGGGCGACGCCCGGCCAGGATTGAACCGATGATGTTGGTGATAATCTTCCCGCACATAAACACGCCAACCACCACCAGGGCCGGCACGATGAAATCATCCAGGGTGCGGTAGTCGATGAGCATTCCGATGGACAGGAAAAACAGCGCGCCGAACATATCGCGCACCGGGCTGACCAGCCGGGTCACCCGGCCGGCCGCCTCGGTGTCGCCGATTACCACGCCGATGAGGAACGCCCCCGCCGCCGAGGACAGCTCCAGCAGGTTGGCGCACAACGCCAGCAGGAAGCACAGGCCGAGGCTGGCTACCAGCAGCGTTTCGTCGGATTGCGTTCGGTACAGCAGGTGCATTAAACGGGGAACCAGCAGGGTGCCGAATACCAGCGTGGCGATGCAGAAAATTCCCAGTTTGGCTACCAGCACACCGGCATCCGCCAGGCTCGCCGAACCGGTGGTGGCCAGGCCGGTCAGGACAGTGAGGAATATGACGGCGGCGAAGTCCTCAACCAGCAGGATGCCCACAATGGTTTGACCCCAGCCGGAGCGCAGATTGCCGCCATCCCGCAAGCCTTTCAGCAGGATGGCCGAGCTGCTGATGGCGATGGCGCCGCCCAGATACAAGCCATGGCTGTCGTTGATGCCGGGTAGTGCGCTGGCAATCCACACGCCGAAAAGCGTAAGCACACTGATTTCGACAACGCCGATAATCAATACCCGGAAGCCGACGCTCCGGATTCGACGCCAGCCCAGCTCCAGCCCGATGCCGAATAGCAGCAGCACCAACCCAAGCTCGGCGAGCAGGCCGATGGTGTCCAGATTGCTGATGAGCGGGTTGGGCAGAGTGAACGGCCCGATGAGCAGGCCGGCGAGCAAATAACCCAATACCGGGGGTTGCCAGGCCAGACGCGCCAGGGCCAAACCGCCGGCAGCGATGGCCATGGCCACGGCGAAATCTTTCAGTAGGCTGGAGCCGCCTTCGGAAAAACCGGCGGTCAGGATTGATAGCAGCGTGTCGATAGCAGTTCCTGGACTGGGCTGGCAGCCGGCCCGGCGCGGTTCATGGGGATAATTAGCCGTGCAATCCCGCAGTGCCGGCGGCAGTCAGGCCATTGAGTCAGGCCATTGCCGGATCACGGGACGCATTGCGGTGGCCGTTTCGGTGCAAAAAAGCCGGCCGGCACCGCAGGCGAATACGATGACCGCCGACTCGTTTGGATTCGATGTGTTGTTGCGGGTGCGTAACCGAGGGCGGGACGGACGATGCGCCCATCCCGCCCACGGTCTGGGAGTCAACGTCTAGCTGGCGTACTTGTCCCGAGGGCCGGCAACGAATTCAGCGGTAACGGAAGTGCTCGGCGTCGCCACGGCGACGGATCCGTACAACGGTCAACGCTTTTTCCAGAGGTCAACCAGGTGGTTGCCCTGGTCATCGTCCACACCCCAAATCTTGAAGTGGATACGCACATCGGCGTACAGGGTCATGTCGCCGGGAACCGAATCCGGGTCTCGGAAAGCTTCGGCGGAAACTTCCATGAAGTTGACCGGAGCGTCCTCGGTTACGGCGATGCGCTCAACCATGTTGACCGCGCAGGCGGTGATGCCCGACAGGAACAATTCGCCGGAGTACATGGAGTCTCCGCCGCCGTCGTCCGCCACCCAATGGTGGTTGCGGGCGTTGCAGATTGCCCGGCCGTGGGTTCCGGAGCTGTAGGTTTGTGATCGGTAGGCTCGTTCTAATGCCGCCATGATTCCCCCTTTGGTGCGTGTGAGTTGCAGCGCGTTTGGGCGTCGGTCAAAGCGATGTGTAAATCCCTGCGCGTCGGTAGCCTTGGGCGTACCGGCATCCCTAGCATAAACGATGCAGAGTATTCACGCCAACCATTGTGTGGGCCGAGCTGATGATAAAATCATCAAAACATTACAGCGAACCGGTTGGTCGCGTCGAGGCTGGTTGGGAGCAGAAGCATCACCATGAACAGTAGAACCGGCGACAAAAGGGACGACGCGGCCGGCGGGATGGCTGCGGACCGCATGGGTGTGGTGGTGGTGGCGGCCGGCCGCAGCGCCCGCATGGGCGACACCGACAAAACCTTTGCCCCCATATTGGAGGTGCCGCTGATTGTCCACACGCTCCGGCGGTTGGCGGCGTCTGATATGGTGGAACGCATTGTGCTGGTGGTGGCTGCGGAGTCGGTGACTCGCGCCGAGGCCACCGTCAAGGAGTTTGACGTCCGCAAGATTGCCGCCGTGTGCGCCGGCGGCGCTCGCCGGCAGGACTCGGTGCGCGCCGGTTTGACTGCGCTGGGGCCATGCCGGTGGGTGGCGGTTCACGACGGCGCTCGCCCCTGCATCAGCGGGGAGATTCTGGCCAGAGGGCTGGACGCAGTGCGGCACTGCGGCGCAGCGGTGGCGGCGGTTCCGGTTACTGATACCATTAAGGTGGTGGACGAAGGGCAATTGATCATCGACACCCCGCCGCGGGCGACGCTTTGGGCGGCGCAAACTCCGCAAGTGTTTGAGTACGATTTGCTGCTCACCGCTCACGAGGGCGCCGCCGGCGAATACACCGATGATGCCGCCATGGTGGAGGCAATGGGTCGTCCGGTGGTCGTTTTTCAGGGCAGCTATGACAACCTGAAGGTAACTACCCCGGAAGATTTGGCCATAGCAACGCACGTCATCGGTGGCGTTGAATCGTAAAATGCCCAACACACGGCTGGACAACCCTTGCGCCGAAAACGATGCCCCGGTTACTATTAAGAGGAAAATTATGGATTGTATGCCGAATCGTGGAATGAAAAATTGCCGGCTGATGCAGCAGGGTTCCCCGGCGCTGGCTTTTTCGGGAAGGTAATGAATGGCTTCCGGCAGCGCGAACCGAGACCGTTATCAGCAGTATGCCAGGTTTTTGCGTACCAGCGTCGATCGCTTGAATCTGGAAGTTACCCCCGGTCGATTGCAGTACCTTCGGCGACAGGTAACCGGCGAGCGGAATCGGTTTCTGTTCTGGGAAGTGCTCTGGCTGCTGGTTGCCGTGGTCGCGGTTATTCCGGTCGTGATGCTGTCAGCGGTCGAATTCGACCTCGACCACACCCTGCCCGAGCAATTGGCGGCGCGCGCCAACACATTCTATGTGCAGTTCATTCTTGAAAACCTGGCAGCCATGGCGGTTACGATAGCGTCGGCGATGTTGTTCGTGGCCGCGACCAGTGTGGCCTTTGCGCCGATCATCCTGCACGGTCAAGCGTTAAACGAACTGGAAGCCGCCAACCGCAAGTTGAAGGTCATTGAGCGGTCTCAATCTTAGTAGGGGCAGCCCGCTGGGTTCGCTAACGGCGGTTCGGGTTAACCGGTGAACCATCGGGTCGGGACCGGCGCCGACGCCCACGGGTTGGTGGATGGCCGCCCCCTGATTCTGGGCGGAGTTGCGGTGCCGCATACGCGGGGGCTTGCTGGTCACAGCGACGGAGACGCCCTGTGCCACGCTATTATCGACGCCTTGCTGGGGGCTGCCGGCCTGGGGGACATTGGCTCGCATTTCCCGTCGGATGACGCGTCGCTGGCGGGGATCAGCAGCCTGATTTTGCTGCAGCGCACCGTGGCCATCATCTCGGCGGACGGTTGGTGCATTGCCAATGTTGATGCTACAATGCTGGCGCAGCGCCCTCGGTTGTCGCCGTACATCGCTTCGATGCGACGAAGAATTTCGGATGCCCTGGCAATTGAGCAGCAGCTAGTCAGTATCAAGGCCACCACCACCGACCATCTGGGTTTTACCGGACGGGAAGAAGGCATCGCCGCCATTGCGGTTGCCCTGCTGTCCAGGCCATAACGCCACATGGAAAACAGCGGCACTTCCACCGAGCAATTCAGCGATAAATTCAGTATGAAACTCTACAACACACTGAGCCGTCAGGTTGAGGAGTTCGTCCCGGCGAACGGCAATCAGGTCAAGATGTACGTGTGCGGCGTAACGCCGTACTCGTCGACGCACGTGGGCCACGCCCTGAGCTACGTGGTCTTCGACACCCTGCGGCGTTACCTGGAGCACAAGGGCTACGAGGTCCGGCACGTTCAGAACTTCACGGACATTGACGACAAAATCATTCAGCGCGCCAGCGAAACCGGCATCTCGGAAGATGCGCTGGTTGAGGAATACATCAGCGATTATTTTCAGACGATGGACGCCCTCAACATACAGCGGGCCGCCGAATACCCGCGGGCAACCCGGGAGATTCCACGGATACTGGAAACCATCGGCGGGCTGATTGATACCGGCCATGCTTACCCGGCGGCGGGCGATGTCTATTTCAGAGTTACCAGCAAGGATGACTACGGCAAGCTGAGCCATCGCACACTGGACAGCATGATTGCCGGCGCCCGCATTCAGGTTGACGAGAACAAAGAACACCCCATGGATTTCGTGCTGTGGAAAGGGGCGAAAGAGGGTGAACCGTCGTGGGAAAGCCCCTGGGGGCCGGGTCGTCCGGGTTGGCATATCGAATGCACGGCGATGTCGCTGGAATACCTGGGCGAGCAGCTGGACATCCACGGGGGCGGGCATGACCTGGTGTTCCCGCACCACGAAAATGAGATTGCCCAAAGCGAATCCTATACCGGCGCCAAGCCATTTTCCCGTTTCTGGATGCACAACGGCCTGTTGCAGCTGGGCTCCGACAAGATGAGCAAATCGCTGGGCAACCTGGTGTCGGTGGTTGAGGCCCTGGAGCAATACCATCCCGATTCCATCCGCCTGTATTTCCTCAGCAGCCACTACCGCAGCCCACTGGCCTACAGCGACGAAGGCGCCGCCGCCGTCGAACGCAGCCTGAACCGCGTTCACCACGCTTTGACGCCCGGCGACGGTTCCGGCGACCAGGTTGATGCAGCGCCCTATGCCACCCGTTTCTTCGCTGCCATGGATGATGACCTCAACACACCGCAGGCGGTGGCGGCATTGTTCGATCTGGCCCGCGACATCAACCGGGGCCGCGATGCCGGCAATCGCCTTGATGAGGCGCAGGCCACCCTGAGACGCTTGGGTGGTCTGCTGGGCCTGACGTTCGCCGAGCGCGACGACAGCGCATCGCAACTGGCGGCGGCTCCGTTCATTGATATGCTGGTGTCGATCCGGTCGGAGTTGCGCAAAGCGCGCCAGTTCGAGATGGCCGACACAATTCGGGATCAGCTGGCTGAATCAGGGGTGTTGCTGGAGGACGGCCCGCAGGGTACCGGCTGGCAATATCAAACGCGCCAATAGGATTAGCCGGTGTCCGACTTCCCGTCGCCCATGCTGGTGGACTGGCCTGCTGTAGCCAGTAGCCTGGTTTCGATAGTAGGGCCGCAAAGCGTCCTGACTGACGACGGCTCGGTTGACCGATATTCGGCGGACGCGCTGACACCCTATCGGGCGTATTACGCCGACGCAGCCTTTGAGCGTCTGGCCGACGTGGTGGTGCGGCCCGCCGATACCCGTGAAGTTTCCGAGGTGGTGGCGTTCGCCCAGCAGAATGGCATACCGGTGATTCCCTACGGCGGGGGAACCGGAGTGATGGGCGCGGCGCTGCCGGTGCGGGGCGGAATCCTGCTGGACCTGGGCCGGCTGAACCGCCTGCTGTCGGTGAGTGTGGCGTCGCTGACGGCGGAAGTCCAGGCGGGCATGGTGCTGGAAGACCTGTACGCCGCGCTGGAACCCCACGGCCTGATGCCGGGTCATGATCCGTACAGCGTACCGATAGCAACGGTGGCGGGAACCATCTCAACCAACGGGGTGGGCTATCGTGCGGCGGCGTTCGGGCCGATGGGCGATCAGGTGGTGGCGCTGGAAGTGGTGTTGCCCGATGGCCGGGTCATCGAAACCAGGGCCGTGCCCAAGCTGTCGTCAGGGCCGAACCTGAAGCATCTGTTCATCGGCTCTGAGGGCGTGTTTGGCGTGATTACCCGGGCGGCCGTCAGAGTGTTTCGATTGCCGGAAGCCAGCGCCTACGCCACCGTGGAGTTTGAGAACTTCGATGCCGGGTTTTCCGCCGTCAACGAGATGATGGCGCTCCGGATCCAACCGACGCTGCTGGATTTGACCGAGGACGACGAAGGCATCCTGCTGCATCTGCTGTTCGAGGGATTTCGCGAAGGGGTGGACGCCGGTTTAGCGCGAACGATGGCGGTGTGCCGGGCCGCCGGCGGTACGGACATAGGCCCGGAGTCCACGCTGGATTACTGGCGACACCGGCACGATTCGGCGCTGAACTACCGGGCCAACGCGTTGGGTCGGCCGCGCAAAGTGCGCTGGGAACGGCAGTGGGGCCGGACGTTTGACTATCTCCATATGTGCCTGCCCGCCGACCGGGTGCTGGAATACCGCCAGCGGGCGGATGAGTTGCTGGACGCTCGCGGCATCGAGGTGGTGGAGTATTGCCTGTGGAGCCGGCCGGAGTTTTTCTCGATGCTGGTGGCGCCGGTTGACAGGAGCCACCGGGGTGGGCGCAACGTCGAGGATGCGGCGGTGCGCGCAAACCTCGCTGCTGCGGTCGACGAGGTGCTGGAACTGGCGCAGGATATGGGCGGCATCATGGAGTATTGCCACGGCGTGGGCGTGAAACTGAACCACCTGCTGGGTCGGGAACAGGGCGCCGGTCGCGAAGTGCTGCGAGACCTCAAACGGATGCTGGACCCGGCGGGGATATTGAATCCGGGCAAACTCGGTTTGTAACCGCCGTAACCGGAAGCACACGCCTCCGCCTGAATCAGGTGCAGAGGCCGTTCACTCACCCTTGCCTCACCCACTCTGGCCGGCTGCCCGATGGTCGGTATTTTTCGGTTTTGACGCGTTACAGGCCGATGTTTCTCATCAAATAATCAAATAATAGAAAGGATATTATATTGCTTGACAAGATAATATCGGCTCGGTATCATATTTATAGATAAAACAATCACGGCAGTATCGCCCATAGATCAGGAGGCCAAATGACCACGATCAAAGAGATCGAAACCGAATCCCGCACCGCCGTCGTCGAACAGCCGGCAGTGGTCGCTGCAACCCCAGCCATCGAGATTGACCTTTCGGGCATCCCGGAAAGTCCCGCCGAGCTGCTCAAACAGTGGACGCCATCGAAAAACCCCCCGATCCACACCGTCATCGCCGCCGCTCTGGTGCGTTGGTGGGACGCCATTTCGGGGCCGCCAATGTCCGAGCGCGAGCGGTCTCGCCGCGCGGTCGCCGAGCACGCCGGTTTCGTCAGGCATTTCCGTCGCCAGGCGTAACGGGAGTTCGGTCGAAACAATCGCCGGCCTGCCCTCGGCGGCCGGCATCCTGTAGGAGAGTGGTCGTTGCCTTTCCAGGCGGCGGCCACTCTAATTTAATGCCGACAGGGTAGCGCCGTTGTCGGCGCTGGCCAGCGGCATTGCCCGGTTGACGGCTGGCACTCGCATCGCCGGGCAACTACAATGACCAAAACGTTGCTTGCGAATACGTGAACCACCCGAAGCTGCCCTGCGGTATTGATTGACCGTTGCCGCCCCACGACGGAATTCTGTGAGTGTTTATGGCCCGCCCCAAAGCCTTCATTACCCGGATGCTGCTGCCCGACGCGCTGGACATCGTGCGGCAAGTCGCTGATGTGGAAGTTTGGCCTGACGAGTGGCCTCCGTCGGTGGACGAGTTGCACCGCCGGGCGGCCGGCGCAGATGGCATATTGACCACCATCATGGACCGTGTGGACTCGGCGTTGATGGATGCGGCGCCCAATCTGAAAGCCATCAGCCAGCTGGCAGTGGGCCTGGACAACGTGGATGTGGCCGAGGCGACCCGGCGGGGTATTCCGGTCGGCAACACGCCGGGAGTGCTGTCCAAATCTACCGCCGACCTGGCTTTTGCGCTGCTGCTGGGAGCGGCGCGGCGTACCTCCGAGAGCGAACGCTGGCTGCGGGGCGGCGGTTGGCAGCTGGCGTTTCACCCGACCCACTGGTTGGGTCGGGATGTGCATGAGGCCACCCTGGGCATCGTCGGTCTGGGCCAAATCGGACGGGAGATAGCGCGGCGGGGCCGTGGGTTCGATATGCGCATCATCTATCACTCCAGCACCCAATACCCGGACGTGGCAGCCGAGTTGGGGGTCAGTTACGTGGATTTTCCGACCCTGTTGGCCGAGGCGGATTTCGTCATTTTGAGCGTGCCGTTGACACCGGAGACGCACCATCTGATTAGCACCTCGGAACTGGCGCAGATGAAGCCATCCGGGATTTTGATCAACGTCTCGCGGGGGCCGGTGGTGGATCCGGTGGCGCTGTACCAAGCGCTGCATTCCGGCGCAATTGGCGGCGCGGCGCTGGATGTTACCGCGCCGGAGCCGATACCGATAGATGACCCGCTGCTGACGCTGGAAAACTTGGTGATTACGCCACACATCGGGAGCGCCGCGCTGCCGACCCGCTTGAACACGATGCAGCTGGCGGCCAGGAATCTGGTGGCAGGGCTGGCCGGTGAGCCGATGGAGGCGTGCGCCAACCCCCAGGTGTATGGGTAGGTACGAGCGCGTCGCGCCAAGCCAGGGCAAGGCGATTCGTGATATTTTGTGGCTGCAACGCTGAAGCGCGCGGCGCTGAAAACGTGAGCAACCAGGGGCAATTCGCCGACAGGCTTCGGGTGGTGAGTCTATGCCGATACTAGAAGTGGATGGCGGCCGGTTCCATTACCACAGGGATGACTTTTCCGATCCGTGGCTGGAGCCGGCGCCGGTGTTGCTGCACCATGCCGCCGGGGGCAATCTGCATCGGTGGCGGGCCTGGGTGCCCACGCTGGCGCGGCGTCATCCGGTGGTGCGTTTCGATATGAGAGGACACGCCGGTACGCCGTCTCCGCCTGAACTGCGGCCAGAACTGCGATTTGTACTACCGGAGTTGGCGGCCGACATCGCCCGGGTTTTGGATGGACTGGGCATCGACAAAGCGCACTTGGTGGGCGCCTCTGCCGGCGGCATTGTGAGTCTGAGATTCGCCCACGATTTCCCGGACCGGTTGCACAGTCTGACGTTGGTTGCCTCGACCCCCAGGCTGGCCCAGATGGGCGCCGACATGGACGCCGGAGTGTGGCGGCGCATCCTGGAACAGGAAGGAACCCGCGCCTGGCTGCTGTCGGATACCGCCAAGCGATTCGGCCCCCACGCCAGCCGCCAGGTGATTGAATGGTACGCCGACGAAGGTGCGAAAACTCCGGCTCCGGTCGTGCTGGCCCTGCAAGGCTGCCTGCTCGCGGCGGATCTGACGCCGTTGTTGTCTGAAATACACGTCCGTACCCTGATACTGGCCGCGACACAGGACGAGATTACTCCGCTGGACGTGCAAGAATTGATGGCTCAGCGGATGCCCCGCGCGACGCTGGAGGTTTTCGACGGCGTCGGGCACAACATGAAGGTGGAGATTCCCGAAATCCTGGCCGCAAGGACCCTCGATTTCATAGCCGACTAGGGCCTTTCTATTCTCTGCAAAGGCACCCCTCTCCCGCGGGGAGAGGGGTTGGGGGTGAGGGGCGTCTTTCCCCCGGCAAGTATGTTTGACCCAGAGGTTCCCCCTCCCCCTCCCCCTCCAGGGAGAGGTCCCTAGTACCGTTTCAATCTGGTTTTGTAGGGTAGATATGCTGGAGCTTACTACGAGCATCTTGGGTGGAAAACCGCCAGTCTATGACTGATTTTGCGGCGTTGCGCTCGTGTTCGAGGGCCGCAACCTCTCGTCGCAGCTCCGCCTCATCGCTGATGCGGCGGTTCAGACACCCTCTGCTGAAGACGCTCAACTCGATCTCAGCCATGTTCAACCAGCTGCCGTGCGTGGGAGTGTAATGAAACTCGAGGCGTTGCGCGATGCGCCGGGCTTCGGATGGCTCAAATGCTTCGTAAAGCGAGCCGAGCTGGTGGGTGTTGAGGTTGTCCATCACCAGCCTGACCACCTCGACATCAGGGTAGGCCTCGTCCACCAACCACCGCATCCGGTGGGCGAAGTCCACGGCAGTGCGGCGCCCGGTCACGGCGACGTGTCTCCAGCCACCCTTCGGCTCGCAGATCATGAACCGGTTCCGGGTCCCGTTCCGCTGGTACTCGGTGTCATAGCGTGCCACCCGTCCGGGGACGGCCTTGATGGGCGGACGCACCTCCCCGGTCAATTGCCGGGAGGTCTCGTCGAAACACACTACCGGACGCTCCGGATGGTACGCCTGGTGGTACAGGTCCAGCACGTCCTCCATCCGCGCCACGAACTCCCCGCTCACCTTGGGGATACACCACTCCTTCTTCTTCCAGGGTTTGAGTTCGTTTTTTTGAGCATCTGGCGCACCGTCTCCAGGGAGCTGCTCTCGGCAAACTCCAACTCCACCACCTTGTCGGCCAACAACTGGAGTGTCCAATGCGTGTGACCTTCGGGCGCTGCGCTGCACGCAAAGGCGATCAGGTGCGCTTCCTGCCGGCCGTCCAGCTTGCGCTCCCGGCCCGGCCACGGTCGGTCATTGATGGCGGCCTCAAGTCCTTCCTCCACGTACCGCTTCCGCGATCTGGCGACCGTGGCGGCGTTGACCAACAGCACATCGGCTATCTCACGGTCCCGAAGCCCTTGGTCAGCTTTGAGCAGCGACAGCGCCCGCTTCACGGTGCGCACTGACGCCTTGCCTCGCTGGGAAACCGCATTGAGACGGGAACGTTCGGCCTCGGTCAGCGCGACTTTATACTTGATGGCAGCCATGGCTGGGCACCTCCTCGCAGAAAGATCGTGCCCCAGTATGGCTGCCTTCTAATATTCTTACAAATGTATCTGGGAACAGTACTAGTATTGCAACCAGAACTTTAAGAAATCGTGTTGGATATCACCCAATGGACGGCGCGAGATGGCCCTCTGGGCACCGCTGCCTCATGCTCACGTTGGCCAAAATCTGATCGTCAGTTTTGGTCCAGGCAAATGGTTGGGGTCTTCGTTGGTAACGTCTAGGTATCGTTAGATGTCGGCTTCCAATTCATTGCTGCTCTGCTGCACTCAGCGGCGCAGTTGTTGTCGGTGAGCAGTGTAAACCAGTGCTGCACCAGGTTGAGCCAGGAGGCGCTGGATGATGTGAAGTGAACATGGAAGCGGGGCCGCCTAGCGAACCAATGCCGTATGAGAGCCGTCTTGTGGGTAGCGTGGTTGTCTACGATCAGGTGTACGTCTAGGTCGAGCGGACGCCGCGACCTAGATTGTATCTAGGGATCTGGGTACCGAGGAACTTGCGGAACTCAACGGCCCGGCGGCACCGGTGGCGTTGTCCAATTACCTTGTTAGTGTCGGGCCAGTCCTGGTGTTCAGCGCGACACACAGCGCCGTGGCGAACGTAATCATGGATGGGCTGCTGGGCCTGGCCCGATACCGTGGTCAGCCCCGGCTAGTGCGATACAGGGCCTGGATCTGAGACTTCTCATCGACGCACATCACGGATGCCCGTTCGGGCGGGTTGAGGTAAAGCCTCGTTGTGTCCGTACCTTTTCAACTCCTTGTATCTGCGATGAACTGGGGTTCGCCGACAACTTGAAGGTTTCGGTAATATCTCCTGGTGGGGCAACACTGGGCTGCAACCCGAAGGCCCGCCGGCCGCGACTGACGGTGTTGTGGATCAGACCGGAACGCTGGGCCATTGACCGAGTGCTCCAATGGGTGGCGTCCTGGGGCGTGGTTTCCAAGGTTCAATGCCAAAACCCGCTCCACGTCAGCTATGGTTACCGCTCGGGGGTGACCACTGCGCGGCCCGTCCAGCCGGCTGTCCAGTCGTTGCGCCAGGAACCGGGAACGCCAATTCCGCACCATCGGTTTCGCACCTCCCAACCGAGCGGCTATCACAGTATTGACCAGACCATCGGCACAACTGAGGATGCTTCTAGCCCGCAAGTCCAACACTTGCGCCCTTTTGTCCCGGCGGATCTATCGTTCCAGGGTTTCCCGTTCCCCATCGTCCAATGTCAATTGTGGACCTGGTCGCCCGATGATCGTATTCACCCTCCCGCTGTCAGTGGCAAGCCTGGGACTTCGCGCCTGACTCCAATGCAATCAACTTCAGGCGCAGGACACTGCGGGACAGGACACTACGGGACAGGACATTACGGGAGGGGACGATTAGCGGCGTTCGAGGTAGGTGGGCATACCGTTTTTGGGGCGGAGGGAGATCAGGGGGAGCATCGCGATTTTGTGGCGGGGGTCGTGGTGGACGCGCCAGCGTTGGCCGAGGGTGGCGAGGATTAGCTTGGCTTCCATCATCGCGAAACCTTCCCCGATGCACTGGCGGGGCCCGCCACCGAAGGGATAGTAGGCGTAGCGTGGCAGGTGCTCGCGAAACTCCGGTGTCCAGCGGTCGGGGCGGAATTCGAGGGGTGCATCGAACCAGCGGGCGTCGCGTTGCATGACCAGCTGCGGGGCGGCCAGGAGTGCGCCGGCGGGTATCTGATACCCACCCAGCTCGAAGGGTTGGAAGGCCATGCGCGACCAGAACCAGATGGGAGGGTAGAGACGCAGGGATTCGGCGAGAACCCGGTCGGTGAAAGTGAGGTTGGGCAGGTCGGCCAGCGTGGGCGGGCGGTCGCCGACGATTTCGTCAAGCTCAGCGTGAAACCGCGCTTGAATGTCGGGGTGAGCAGCGAGGAGATACCAGGTCCAGGTGAGGCAGACGGCGGTGGTTTCGTGGCCGGCGGCGAACAGCGTCATCAGTTGGTCCCGCACCTGCTCGTCGGTGAGCGACTGGCCGGCGGACGTGTCGTCGGGCGCTGCGCTCTCGAAACGCGCCAGCAGCAGGGCCGACAGGAGGTCGTCGCCGGAGAGGTCGGATTTACGGCGCTGCTGAATCAGGTCGTAGGCGATCCGGTCGAGCCGCTGCATGGCGTTGCGGAATTGCACGGTGCGCGGCACGGGCAGACGATGGAGCAGCCGGCGGAGGCGCGGGGGCTGATTGACGCGGGTTACGACGTATTTGTTGCCGACCGCAAATGCCTCGCCGATGCGACGGACATCATCGGGGAGGTCGAGGCCAAACAGGGTTTTGACGACGATGCGCAAGGTGAGCGAGCCCATTTCGGACGCCATGTCCACCCGTTGGCCGTCGGTCCAGTCCTGCTGGTGATGGCTGGCGAATGTCTGCATGGTTGCTCCGAAACCGTCGACGCTGTTGCGATGGAAGTAGGGCTGCATCAGACGGCGCTGTTGGAGGTGGGCGGCTCCGCTGGCGGTAACCAACCCGTCACCCATGACGTATTTCAGGACGTCGGCATTGGGCCCCCGGCCCACCATCTGATGCTTGGTAACGAAAATCTCGCGGATCAGGTCGGGATGATTCACGAGGATGAGCAGGGCCGGTTTCACCGACATGGTAACGATGTCGCCGTAGGTGGCGGCCTGCTGCATAAAGGCGATGGGGTCGCGCAGGTAGCGGAGGGTTTGCCCGATGAAGGGCAACTCCGGAGGGCCGGGCGGAAGCTGACTACGGTCGACGGACGGTTTCGGAGGGTAGATGATGGTGGCGGTCACGGCATGGCCTCGGTGCCGCCATTATACCGGACACCGGAGGACCGCTCTGGGTTGTGGTTGGTTGAGATGTTGAAGGCGGGGTTTCACCCTCACCCCAGCCCTCTCCCATCGAGGGAGAGGGGGCGGTAGAGAGTCTGGGTTGTTGGTTGGGTTGCTCAGGTGTGTTGAGCATTGGGGCGGGTGTCGGCTATAATCGTTGTTATGAATGTAGATTGCCAGAATGGTTATGCCGGCTGATTATTACGAAACTCTTGGTGTGAGCCGAGGGGCCAACGACGAGGATATCCGACGCGCTTTCCGCCGGAAGGCTATGGAGTTTCATCCGGACCGGAACAAAACGCCGGGAGCTGAGGACCAGTTCAAAGAGATTAACGAGGCGTATCAGGTGCTGGGCGACCAGGAGAAACGCGCCCGGTATGATCGCTTTGGACACGCCGGTGTGAATGGCGGCGGTGATCGTCCGTTTGACGGCTTTGATCCCTTCGGCGGGTTCGGCGACGTTTTCGATTCCTTCTTTGGCGGCGGTGGACGCGGGGCCAGCCAACCCAGAGCCGGCGAGGATGTCAGCCAGCGCGTTACGCTGACCTTCGAGGAGGCGGTGTTCGGCTGCGAGCGCGATGTGGAAATCGCCCGCACTGAACCGTGCAGTACCTGCTCCGGCGGCGGGAACCAGCCCGGCACGGAAATCAGCACCTGCAGCACTTGCAACGGAGCCGGGCAGGTGCGGCGGTCGCAACGCAGCGTGTTCGGCCAGTTTGCCGTTACGACACCCTGCCCCAGCTGCAGCGGTTCGGGGCGATCCATCGAAACGCCCTGCAATACCTGCCGGGGGCGAGGGCAGGAACGCCGTCGCCGCACGCGCACGGTTACGATACCGGCGGGAGTGGATGATGGAATGCAGGTGCGGGTCACCGGCGAAGGCGGGGTGGGCAGCAACGGCGGCCCGGCGGGCAACCTGTACGTGCAGATGCGCGTGCAGGATCATCCCTTCTTCTGGCGCGAAGACCAGGACCTGGTGCATCGCATTGCGCTCAATGTTGCTGAGGCTGCGCTGGGCGCCACCAAAGCGATTCCCACCCTGGACGGAGAGCCAGTTGACCTGGAGATTCCAGCCGGTACACAGTCGGGCAGCTATTTCAGGGTGCGTGGGTTTGGGGTGCCCCACCTGCGGCGCAACGGCCGGCCCACCGACCGGCGGGGCGACATCCGGGTGATGGTGGATGTTGATGTGCCGACGAAGCTGAACAAGTACCAGCGGGAATTGCTGGAGAATTTGGCCTATTCGCTGGGGAATGATGGCAAGGCTCCACCGACCGGCAACCGTTCCGGCAGCGGCACACGCCAGGCTCGGACCGGCGGCGGCAAGGGCCGGCGCAAGGCGGCTGCCGAAGCTACGCCCAAAGACGATGCGCCCGTCGGTAGTGCCTCGGACGGTGATGTCGATGGGGCCGGTGTGTCGGCGAGCGCCGAATCTGACGCGCCCGTGGATAGCGCCGCGGAAGCCGATGACAAACAGCGCGGCTTGTTCGACCGCCTTAAAGATACGTTCTCGCCCGCTACTGACTGACTGGCCCGCCACTGATATGCTCCACCCTGCACCCCAGCTTTCAGTCCACCTTCGCATTAGCCTTCGGTAATTCGCCAATGTCCTGGCATGAGCTGAGCATCCAAGTTCCCTTCGAATTCGTTGAGCCGGTGTCGTACCTGTTTGAACGTTACGCTTACGGTTTGAGCATGGAAATCGTACCCGGCGAATACGCAATCCTGCGGTCTTATCTGCCCAACCTTTCGCGCACACGATTGGCCCACATCGAGGTTGGCGTGAAACTGGCGGCCAGCGTGGCGCCGCTGGGAGACCTGGACATTCGGGAGCTGGATGACGACGAGGACTGGCGCAATTCGTGGAAGCGGCACTTCACGTTGTTGCGGGTGGGTCGCACTCTGGTTATCAAACCGTCTTGGGTGGACTACGAGGCAGTGCCCGGGGATGTGGTCATCGAGCTGGACCCGGGATTGGCCTTTGGCACGGGATACCATCCCACCACCTATGCCTGTCTGGAGGCGCTGGAAAATCTGGTTACGCCGGGATGTTCGGTGCTGGACATTGGCACCGGCTCGGGGATTCTGACGATTGCCGCCGCCAAGCTGGGAGCCTCGCACATCACGGCGGTTGATATTGATAACCACGCGGTGCGGGCGGCCCGCAAGAATTTCAAGAGCGCCGGGATTCTGGACCGGGTGAAGTCTGAAACCGGCAGCGTGCCGGGAGCGGCTACCCGCGATCAGGTTTATGACATTGCGGTGGCCAACATCAGTGCGAGAGGTATCAGGATAGTGGCGCCGGGGGTTCCGGGCGTGCTGGCGACCGATGGGGTGTTCGTGGCATCGGGGATTATCGTCGACCAACATCAGGATGCCGTCGATGCTATCAACGCCGCCGGCCTCGCCGTGGTCGAGACGGTGCAGCGGGAAGACTGGGTTACTATCCTGGCCCGTCATCGGTAGGGTTGCGTCGAGCTGAAAGATGGATGCTGGAATGGAGATGGATGCTGGAAGGAAGATGCGCTGGAAGATGGATATTCTTGCCCTGGACAGATTTGAGCTAATTGGTGCGCTGGGAAGCGGGGCCGATTACGAAGTGCGCGCCGCCACCGACCTGGACACGGGCCTGGCGGTAGTGCTGAAACGGCCGAGTCCGCAGGTGGTGCGTCGGCAGATGCACGGCCCGATTGAGGAGCGCACTACGCGCATCCTGGAGGCGTATGAGGCCGCCGGCCAGCATTGTCCGGCAGTGCCGAGGGTGATTGGCGTAACCGAGGTTGAGAACCACGACGGATACTTTGGCGAAAATCTGGGGCAGGAATATCGGGTGAGGGTGGAAGAACGGGCCACCGGCATACCACTGGTGGGCGATCCACGCAGTCGCATCCTGCGGGTGCCCATCGGTCTGGGTCAGAACCTGTTTGCCCTGCACCCGCTGGCCGCGCCGCCGGGCGTGGGGGACTGGCCGATTCAGACGCAGCTGCTGGCAGCTCAGGAGGTTTTTGCCGGCGCCGGTTATGCGCTGCTTGACCTGGGGCCGCACAACGTGTTTTATGCGCCGGGTTCCGGGCAGGCGACGCTGATTGACGCGGGCGCTCTGGTTGGCCATGGAGTAGACCGCACGCAGGCTAACCGCGGGCCGCAGGATGTCCACGATTTCTACATTGAAATGCTCAAGTTTTACATCGCTCCGTCGGAGCCGCCGGCCGATGCCGCCGGGTATTTTGACCCGTACAACCAGCGTCCCATCATTACGCTGGAGCAGGAGTGCGACGAACTGGGGCGGGCTTTTGCGGGCGTTGGCGGAAACCTGGCGGCGGCGGCGACGGCGTGCATTGACCGGGTTCGCAACCGCGATTATGGCAGTGTCGGCGAGTTTGGCCGGGACTTGCAGGATTGCCTGCGGCTGATTACCATCCGTAACGACGATCTGCCCGACCGGGATGTTGCGCTGGACGCCTGGCGAACCGCGCTGAACCGCCTGAGGGAAGATCACTGGACGCGGTACCAGTTCGATGCAGACGCCGACCTGGCCAGCCGGTCTGCCTGATCCCGGCAAAACGAGACCAGCGCATCTGAAACTACCGCTACTAACATCATCATTAAAATCTACTGAAACCAAACAACTGCGAGGACTGTAGCATCATGCTCACCAGTTCGTTAGCTACTCTGCACGACAACTCGTCCCATGGGGAGGACAGCTACCTGATCCGCGACTTGGGGGGCGGCAATTTTCTGGACGCGGTGCTGGATGGCGTTACCGGCCACGGCGGCAACGAGGCCAGCACGTCGGTTGCTGATGCCCTGAGGGAGATTGACATCTCCGGCCCGCAGGACATCGTGGCGGCGCTGAACGAACAGAACTCCGATTTTTACCAGGTTGGCGGCGGGCGCTTCCTGCTGACCACGGCATCGGCCGCGCTTTATCTGGATGGCAAGCTGCACATCATTAGCGCTGGCGACAGTCCGATTTTTCTCATCCACCCGGATGGCTTTGAGCAGTACAGCGGGCGGCGCGGCGGGCTGATCAGGCTGGGCGTCTCCAAGGCCATTGGAGCGGAGGAAACGCTAACGGTGTTTGAAACCACGCTGGAGCTGTCGTCGGATGACCGGCTGGTGTGCTGCACGGACGGGGTGAGCGACAACCTGCTGGGCGAGGAGTTGATGGACCTTGTGCGGGGGGCCGCCGATGCCGAGGATGCGAGCCAGCAGGTGAAGGCCCTGGTGGATTTCCATATTGAGCAGGGGCGCGATATTCGCTTCCGCGGCGGTCGCTTCCGCCACGACGATGAGACGGCAATCTTCCGGTTTTTTGGGGAATAGGACGGGGAACGCCCCTCACCCCAGCCCTCTCCCACCAGGGGAGAGGGAGTTTTTAGACGCCCTCTTACTGGCATTTCGTCATATTGGCCTTGAGCCGGAGCGTGGGTTTTTGCGAACACCGGGAACTGCGGTAATGCGGTAGTAAGTGGGTGTCTAAAAAGCGCCTGGTGAATCTCGGGCGAAAGGTGGAATAGCGGGGGGACGACCCCTCACCCCAACCCTCTTCCACCAGGGGAGAGGGAGTTTTTAGACACCCTCTATTAGACATCTTCTAACGGAGACGGCTGATGGCACAGACCCAGGCTACATTGGAAGTTGACCAGCCGAACTTGGCCTTCGGCGGGCGTCTGATACTGCCTGGTTTGTCGGTGGGCCACGTGGCGTTTCATTGGATCGTACAAAGCTTCGCGGTGGTGCTGCCGGAAATCCAGCAGAGTTTCCAACTAAACTCCGTCGGAGTGAGCGGCGTTATGTCGGCGCGGGAACTGGCCGCGGGGTTGATCGCCCTGCCCGGCGGTATCGTAGCAGACGTGCTGAGGAGGTGGTGGGGCCCGCTGCTGGCGGGGTGCCTGGTGACGTGCGCGCTGGGGTCGCTGGTTATAGGAGTTTCGCCGGTGTACTGGCTGCTGCTGGTCGGCATGGCGGTGGTGGCGATTTCACATTCCATCTGGCACCTGCCCGCCGGATCTTCGCTTTCACATCACTACGGAGACCGCCGCGGGATGGCGCTGGCCTGCCACGGTGTGGGTGGCAGCGTGGGCGATGTGGTGGGGCCGGTGGCGACCGGCGCGTTGCTGCTCTGGCTCACCTGGAGCGAGCTGTTGAGCATCTATGCCGTGGCCCCCTTCTTCCTGGGATTCGTGGCAGTTTGGTCGCTGCGCAACGTGGGACGAGGCCGGCAAGGGGAGGACAGCGTCGCCATTGGGGAACGCGTGGCGGCCACCAAACAATTGTTCAGAAACCCGGTGCTGTGGGGGCTGATTCTGGTGCGGGGCACGCGGGGGATGGCGCTGGTGGCATTGGTAACCATATTGCCGCTGTACCTTGACCGGGAATTGGCATTGAGCGAGTGGAACCGCGGGTTCCATATCGGGCTGCTGATTGCGATTGGTTTGGTGGCCAAGCCGCTGGCGGGCTACCTTTCCGACCGGATTGGCCGCAAGCAGGTGCTGGTGCCGGGGTTGGTGTGGTCGTGCCTGGTGGCGCTGGCTCTGATCCAGTTCAACTCGGGAATTATGCTGACGGTTACCATCGCACTGCTGGGGCTGTTCCTCTACCCGGACCAGCCGATTGTTACCGCCGCGGTATTCGACGAGGTTGGGCGGGAAGTCGCCTCAACGGGGCTGGGCGTGGTCGCCTGCATCAGCTTCCTGATGGGTGCAGCGTCTCCGTTGATTGCCGGCGCCCTGTACCAAACCATCGGTTTCGAAGCGACCGCCTATTACATCGCGGGTTTGTTTGCGGTGGCGGCAATCATATTCCTGGTGCTGCCCCTGTCGCGGCGCGGAGCGGTGGAGCAGACGGCGTAACCGGGCGGCTGACCCCGAGCGGCTCGGCAGGGTCTTCGATTCTCTCCCTCTCCCCTGGTGGGAGAGGGCTGGGGTGAGGGGTATGGCCGGCCCCGTGGGATAGTTCCCTTCCTTACATTTTCACCCTAACCCTCTCCCATCAAGGGAGAGGGGATTTCTTGGAGAATCGAAAGGCACTGACCGGCTCGGTTGCAAACGTCGCCCGTGGGCGACGGCAGTGGTATGCTAGACTATCGGTCGGAATTATTTGATCAAACCTCGTGCCGGCGACTAAAAGCCGGTTGCCGTCCGGTGTTTCGGGAGCGCAAGGAGTACGAAATTGGGCAAGATTAAAGTTGCCATCATTGGCGTGGGCAACTGCGCGTCGTCGCTGGTGCAGGGCGTCCATAAGTATGTCGAGGTGCCGGACGATGAAATCGTCCCCGGCGTGATGCACAACCGCATCGGCGAATACCGGATTGAAGATATTGAAATAGTCGCCGCCTTTGATGTTGACCAGAACAAGGTGGGCAAAGACCTTTCGCAGGCTATTTTCACTGAGCCGAACAACACCATCAAGTTTGCTGATGTGCCCTATATGGGGGTGCCGGTTGAGCGGGGCATGACCCACGACGGGATTGGGCGTTACGTGTCCGACCTGGTGGTGAAATCGCCCCACAGCACCGCGGACATCTCCGGTATTCTGAAAGAGCGGGAAGTGGATGTGGTAATCAATTACCTGCCGGTGGGCAGCGAGATGGCGACCAAGTGGTACGTGGAACATATCCTCGATGCGCGTTGCGCCATGATCAACTGCATTCCCGTTTTCATCGCGCGTGAGGAATACTGGCGGGGACGGTTTGAGGAGCGGGGCGTACCAATCATTGGCGACGACATCAAGTCGCAGGTGGGCGCAACCATCGTACACCGGGTGCTGACCCGGCTGATGGAGAACCGCGGCGCCGAGATTGACAATACCTACCAGCTCAACTTCGGCGGCAATACCGACTTTTTGAATATGCTGGAACGCGACCGGTTAGTCAGCAAGAAAATCTCCAAGACCAACTCGGTTACCAGCCAGATGGACGAAGAACCCGAACCTGACGATGTCCATATCGGCCCCAGTGATCATGTGCCGTGGCTGCAGGACCGCAAGTGGTGCTACATCCACATCGACGGCAAGGTGTTCGGCGGCGCGCCGGTGAAGCTGGAAGTGAAACTGGAGGTTTGGGACAGCCCGAACTCGGCCGGCGTAGTGGTGGATGCCATCCGTTGCGCCAAGTTGGCCATGGACAACGGTCAGAGCGGAGCCGTGTATGGCCCCTCGGCCTACTTCATGAAGAGCCCGCCGATTCAGTACACCGACGCCGAGGCCCACGAACTGGTTGAGGCGTTCATTGCGGATCCGATGGTAGCCGCGGCGAGCATCGTGCGCTCCGAGATTGTGAGCCCCGAGATCGTGTCCCCTGAGATGGAAGCCTAGCTGCCTGTGCAGTATTGACCAGCACCGACCGGCGCTGTCCATGGCAACCGTCGGGCCGATGCGGCGGGAGGCCGGCAGGGACGTGAAAATCGGCATGGTCTCGCCCTACGACTTTGCCTGGCCGGGCGGAGTCAACGCGCACGTCGCCCAGCTATCGGACGAAATGCGCCGGCGGGGGCATAGTGTACGGGTGATTGCCCCGCAGTCGGGCCGGCGGGCAAACGAAGCGGACGCCGGCGATGGTCAGTTTATCCCCATGGGAGGCACGTTGCCGCTGTCGGCCGGCGGATCAACGGCGCGGGTTTCCTTTGCCTGGTGGTTGTATCCGCGCATACGGGGATTGATGGCCCGGGAGTCGTTTGACGTGGTGCATCTGCACGAACCGCTGGCTCCGCTGCTGCCGTACCTGGTGCTGCACCATTCCAACGCGGTAAACATCGGCACGTTTCACGCCTTTTCAGACCAGCAGCGTCTGTATCGCTGGTGGCGTCCCGCGTTGAGCCGATGGCAACGGCAGCTGGACGGGCGCATTGCGGTGTCGCCGGCGGCGCGGGCGTTTGTGGCGCCGCATTTTCCGAACCACGCCTACCGGGTGATTCCCAACGGCATAGACTTTGACCGATTTGCCGAGGCTGAACCGTTTCACCATCTGCGCGATGGGAAGTTCAACATCCTGTTCGTGGGAAGGAAGGATGAACGCAAGGGGTTGCGCTATCTGCTGGCCGCCTTTGCACAGCTGATCGCCGGCCGGGGGGACCTGCGGCTGGTAATCGTGGGGCCGGGAGCGCCGGACCGGGAGAGCGGGCGGATTTTGGCTGCCATCGCCAGCGTTGCTCCTGAAGCAGTGGTGATGACCGGGGCGGTTTCGGACGAAGACTTGCCCCGCTACTACGCCAGCGCTGATGTGTTCTGCAGCCCGGCAACGGGCGGAGAGAGCTTTGGCATCGTGCTGCTGGAGGCCATGGCGTCGGGTGCGCCGGTGGTTGCCTCAGACATTGACGGCTATCGGGACGTGGTTGCTGACGGAGCACAGGGTTTGCTAACGCCGGCGCGAGAACCGGCTGGCATTGCCGCTGCCGTCTCCCGCATTGTCGGGGACACCGAGCTGGCGGGCCGGCTGGCTGCGGGCGGTCGCCGACGGGCGGCGGAGTACCGTTGGGAGCGCATCGCTGCCGACGTTGAGGATTACTATCATCACTGCATAGAGGAGGTGGGCGCTCGTGGCAATGCCCGGTAGGGAGCAGTTCCGCGCGGCGGTGCTGCGCTATGTAGAGGTACCCGGAGCGAAGGGGCTGAACGCAATTGGGCTGACCCCCAATGTCATCACCGTATTTGGTTTCCTGGTGTGCGTGGTCGGCGGAGCGCTGGTGGCGTTGGACTGGCCGCTGTACGGCGGTATTGTTTTTTTGGTGGGCAGCTTTCTGGACCTGTTCGACGGAGCGTTGGCCCGACTGACCAACCGGGCGTCGCCGTTCGGCGCGTTGCTGGACTCGGTGTTTGACCGACTGGGTGAGGCGGCGTTGTTCGTCGGGTTGGGTTTGTACTATCTGCTGTCCGATCTGCCGCCGACTCAGTTGCTGTTGAGTATGCTGGCGGTTTTGCTGGGACTGGTGTTTTCCCAGGGCGTTTCGTACCTGCGGGCGCGCGGCGAGGGCTTGGGGGCGTTTACCCGCTCCGGCATCATGACGCGCTCGGAGCGGGTGGTCATATTGGGGGCTGGCCTCATTGCGGAAGGGTTGTCGCCGGTGCCCATAATAGTATGGGTGCTTTGGCTGATTGCAGGGGTGTCATGCTTTACCCTGTTCCAGAGGATGTTTACGATTCGGGGAATCCTGGAGCGGCAGGAGGAGCAATCTCGTTAGTAATTACCTAGCGCAGGGAGGCAAAATCACATGGCATATGGACTGGAGGAGTACGCCCGACAAATATGCGCGGCGCAGGCAGCATATAAATACCCCACTGTTACGTATGACTTCACAGCCCACCGTGAAAGTCGGCATACGACTATGGCTGATGTAGAGAAACGAATACAAGAGCAATTGCGGAGCCGGAACCAGGAAGAAGTTAAGGACGGTCTTTCAAATGTGCTGTATTGGGGATACGCTTCCCAGCGGGGACGTCAACGGAATAGAGTCAGTAAGTTTCGTGAAAAAATCACCACAGAGCAATTAAACGAGTTCATAAACCTGCTGAGCGGTGAGCATTGCTTTAGCTTCGATTACGTCATCAATCTGAGATTGCCTGAATTCAGCGGAATGTCTTTCGTAAGCAAATTGTTGATGTTTTTATGTCCCGATACCCATCCGGTGCTGGACTTGAAAATCGCAAGATTCGCTCAGTTATTAGGTTTTCCACCATTGCAAGACCTGAAAATTTACCCGACTAGAATTCCCTTGACCAAACAGAATGTGCAAGGTTATGAGCAATGGGCGGTATGGTGTACCGGCGTTGCCGATCAGGTCAATGCAGAGCCTAGTTCTCCATATCATGGCCTTAGGGCTGTAGATGTCGAAAGGGCGATTTTCTGGCAGGTCAATAGCGGGTACGAAAAAGAAGCCAGCTTGTTGCTGCAAGCGCCGCAGTCGGTTAGTAAGGAGATTGGCCCGATGGCTATCAAACCGGGTACCGTAACGCCGGCAGCACTGCTGAATGCGATGTGGGTTGACGGTGACCCGGAGCCGGCGCCGCTAGTCCTGGACTTTCGTCCCGTGCTGGATTTGCTGGCTCAGCTTGGGTACACGGAGCGGGATGTGGACCGCTGGCTGATTGAGTTCAATCACGCTAACCACGAACTGGTGGGCAAACTGGAACTTGACGCCGACGGAGTGCTGTTGGCAACGCCGATGCCGGGCGTGAAAGGCTCCCGAGACGAGACTCAAGTCTTTGCCGACCTGAACATTTGGTGCAGAGAGTACGGCGGTAATGCCCACGGTTCCCGGTTGGGTATGCGTCTGCCCAACGGCCAGCGCTATGCTCCGGATGCGGCCTGGATTTCGCCGGAGCAGCAGGCCAACCGTCCGCCGCCCTATCCCGCGCCGGATGACTGGCTGTTGCCTTTCTGCCCGGCCTTTGTCGTTGAAGTGCGCTCCCGCAGCGACCGTCTGGCTCCCATCCGGCGCAAGATGGCGGAATACGTCGCCAACGGCGCTCTGCTGGCCTGGCTCATCGACCCCTTCCTGCGGCAGGTGCACGTGTATCGCCCCGGCGTTGCGCCGGAAGCGCTGGACGACCCGGAGACGGTGAGCGGCGAGCCGGAGCTGCCGGGGTTTGTGTTTGAGGTGCGCCGGCGGATTTTCGACTTGCGCCAACCCGCAGAATGAAGCATCGGAGCGGCGTTGCCAAGGTATTGCGGCACTCAAAAACCCGCTTCGTCAGTCCACCGCAAGCGGGAATCCAAGACCACTTTGCAGCAAGGGACAATGGGTTTCGGCTTGCGCCGGTATGACGAATCGAGGCAATTGCGGCGAACCAAAAGATCCTGCTCGGGGGATTCTGGAAAAAGAAGGAGATTAATCCTGATGGTAGCCAAGCCTGTTACTGAACTGCCCGCAACTCTGCGGGAAGCTATGTGGGTGGACGGCGACCCGGAGTCGGCCCCGCTGGTTCTGGATTTTCGTCCAGTGCTGGAACTGATGGCCCGGCTCGAATTGACCGAGCGGGATGTGGATCGGTGGCTGATCGAATTCAACCACGCCAATAGCGATCTGGTGGGCAAACTGGAACTGGACGCCGAGGGAGGCTTGCTAATATCGCCTATGTTGAGAGATGAAGGCGCGCGCGACGAAGCGGAAACCCTGACTGACTTGAACATTTGGTCCAGAGAGTACGGCGGCAATGCCTACGGTTCCCGGTTGGGTATGCGTCTGCCCAACGGCCAGCGCTATGCTCCGGATGCGGCCTGGATTTCGCCGGAGCAGCAGGCGAACCGTCCGCCGCCCTATCCCGCGCCGGATGACTGGCTGTTGCCTTTCTGCCCGGCTTTTGTGGTCGAAGTGCGCTCCCGCAGCGACCGTCTGGCTCCCCTCCGGCGCAAGATGGCAGAGTATATCGCCAACGGCGCGCTGCTTGGCTGGCTCATCGACCCCTTCCAGCGGCAGGTGCACGTGTATCGCCCCGGCGTCGAACCGGAAATGCTGGACGACCCGGAGACGGTGAGCGGCGAGCCGGAACTGCCGGGGTTTGTGTTTGAGGTGCGCCGGCGGATTTTCGACTTGCGCCAACCCGTAGAGTGAATCATTGGAGCGGCGGCGGCGATATTGATGACATGGCCGGCGGGGGCGTAGTACACTGGCGGCGCATATTATGAGTGTGGCTGAAGCGGTTGTGATATTGGACACTGTGCAGGAGATGATAGTTTGCCGCGAGAATTGAATGTGGGACTGGACGGGGATGGGCTGCGGGTTGCTGTCGTGGCCGCCCGTTTTAACTACGTCATCACCAAAAATCTGATGGATGGGGCGGTTTCCACGCTGGAACGCTATGGCGTCCGCGATGGGGACATCGCCACGGCCTGGGTGCCGGGCTCCTTCGAGTTGCCAGTGGTGGCCAAGGCATTGGCGCAATCGGGACAGTACGATGCGGTCATCTGCCTGGGCGCGGTGATTCGCGGCGAAACGAGTCACTACGATATGGTGTGCAATCAGGCCGCTGCTGGCATCGCGGCGGTGGGCCGAGAGACCGGGGTGCCGACTATGTTCGGCGTTTTGACCACCGAGAATCTGGATCAGGCCATCAACCGCTCCGGCGGCAAGGTTGGCAACCTGGGTTCGGACTGCGCGGTGGGGGCCATCGAATCTGCCAAACTGGTTCAGGCGATCAAGACGACCTGACTACACCGCTCAAACTTGGTCGCTCAAACATTGACGCTGTGAATTGCCGGGGTGCAGCTGATGCCCCTGCTTACCATAGTCCCTGATCAGGGTTGAAATATTAGGGTTGAAATTTTCACCCTCACCCCAGCCCTCTCCCATCAAGGGAGAGGGGGGTATTTTTGGAGATTTGCCATGGAATTCGGCGTTACCGTCCCCAACAATTGGGGCATTGAGGACCCGCAGGCCGTGATCAGTTTTGGGCCGTTGGCTGAAGAGCTGGGTTATGACTCGGTTTGGGTGATGGACCACCTGTTCAACAATGGCTACATCCGGGAGCGGCTGGACGACAAGCCGTATTACCACCCCATGGCAACGTTGTCCCATATTTCGGCGCTGACTGCGCGGGTGCGGCTGGGCACGTCGGTGCTGGTGTTGCCGTATCACAACCCGGTGGAGCTGGCCAAGTATGCGGCGACCCTGGATCAGATGTCGGGCGGCCGCGTGGTGCTGGGTGTAGGCGTTGGAGCAATGACGCCGGAGTTTGAGGCGCTGGGGATTCCAACTAACCAACGGGGTTCGCTGACCAACGAGTCGATTGACGTGATGCGTGAGTTGTGGTCGAACGAGGACCCGCGCTATGAAAGCTCCCGATGGAGTTTCAGCGACCTGAAATTCGCGCCGAAACCGCGGCAGGCGGTTGCTGGCTCACCCCATGTGCCGCTTTGGGTGGGCGGCAACAGTCCGGGCGCGCTGAGGCGGGCGGCGCGACGCGGTAACGGGTGGCATCCGTCGGGCGTTAACGCCGAGGAATATGCCATCGGACGGCAAACCGTTCGGCAACTGGCCGAATCGGCCGGCCGCGACCCTGATGAGCTGGTGATGTCGGTCAGGGTGGAGGTGGAGGCGCACGGGCAGCCGTCGAGCCAGCGGGCCGCCGACCGGGCCCGATTGCCGGGCAACGATCCGGCAGGGATGGCGGCGGGGATTGACGCTTATCGGCAGGCTGGCGTGGAACACCTGGTGCTGGCTCTCAACACCGGCGATGTGGCGCGTTTGCGGGAGTTGATGCAGGTAATTGCCGCCGAGGTGATTCCGCAATTCCGTTAGGACGGGTACCGCATACAATTGGGATGAGTGCTGCCTACAATTAGGACGAGTGCTGCCTACAATCGGGTCTGCACATCGTCGAGGTCGTTCAGCAACGACGTCATGGTTTCGGACTCGTTGTCATCTTGCCCGGCGCCGTAGTAGTAGCGCTGGAAACCATCCACGATGTGTTCCACCGGCGGGTCGGGCAGAGTGCCGACCACATCCTGGCGGTGCTCCTGCGGGGTTTGTCCCTGACGGCGCGGGAGGCCCAGGGTTGAGGCGACTTCGAGCAGTCGGTGATATACCTCGCGAGGTGTAACGGGAGGCGGCCGGCGCCGCCGCACGTGGGCAACCCGGTTCATCCAGTCGGCGATTGTGTCGGATATATCCTGGCCGGCGCCCTGCCAGCTGAACAGTGATTCTCGCACCTCACCTTCGGCATAGGCTCCGCCGATGAGCCGGCGGCGGCGGAACATACGGAACAGCACCCAGCCGGCCAACGAAACGACAACCAGGAAGGCCAGCCATTTGAGCAAGGTGAGCATGAAGTTGGGCGGCCCCGCCCCCTCCACCTCTCTGAGACTTTCGTGAAATTCCTGAATTTGGGTGCGGGCCAGCTCCAGGCCGGCGAGATCGCCGCCGCCGAAGAATCCGGACACCCAATTGCCGAAAGCGACCATGGCGGCGGCCAGCAACCCCAGCAGGAGCAGGATAGGTCGGAGTACCCACAGGCCCATCCAGCCGATGCCGCGCATGATGGCTCTGGCAACGTCGTCGAGGCCACCGACTCCCAATGCGCCCAGGATGACGGCCACGAGGAGCACGCCGCCGATGCCGGCGCCGATAGCCATTACCCAGCCGCGGCTCATGTGGCCGGTGGCGTCTTCGGAGGTGAAGCGGCTCAAGGCCAGGCCGGTGAGGCCGATGGCGAAGTAGGTGAGCAGCAAGGGAATTCCAACGATGTCGGCATTCATCAACGGGTCGGCGGCCGCTGCAACCATCACTACGACCACACCGCGGATGAAGGCATTGCGTACCACATCCAGCGTAACGTCGTCGCGCGCAATGGCGGTACCGCGCCACCACAAGGCCAGCATGAGCAGCGTGGCGAGTCCCAGCGCCGCTATGGTGTAGATGTCTCCGGACAGCACCCGCCCGATGGGGAACCAGCCCAAGCCCAGACTGACGCCGGCCAGCGCCAAAACCGACACGGCGCTCAAAATGAGACCGACGACTCCGCGCAGGTTGAGGGAGAACCGAATGGTCTGGACGTACCAGGATAGGATGAACGACCAGCCCATCGCCACGGCGGCGACCCACAACGGGATGGCGGCATCGGGCAGGCGGATGGCGTTGGCGAGCAGCCGACCGCCCAGGAATAGCGCGAACCCCTCCAGGAACAGGGCAATGCAGGTAATCAGGGCAAAGCGACCCAGCCTATCCATATACTATACTCGCTCGGTACGAAGTGATTGCCACACGGCGGCGGAACTCAGGCGCCCCTGACGGGCAGCAGGACGTAGATGGCGAAAGCACGACGGTCTCTGACGGGAGCGTTAAGAAAAGTCTGGATAGCATCCTCTGCCACGTTTGTGTACTGGATAACATCTGCTTTGGCAAAAGCTACATCAGGGTCGTAGTCGGCACGATGGCGTTCTAGTTGCATATCAACAAATACCCGGGCGAAGTAGCGAATTTCGTCCGGGAACCGGGCAATGTTTTGCTGGTGGCAACGCTGGCGCGCAGTTCCGTGTTGCAGTGCCCGGTAGGTTTGGTTCCAAGCCGGCCGGCTGCGGTTAGCGCCAGCCCCGCCGACCAGCATATCGGCGCAACAAGTTGCCAGGCAGTGGAACAGCGCGTAGTAAGTCGTGCTGATGATACGGCGGAGATTGCTTTGCCGGGGCCGGCCCCGACTGCTCACTGCCGACAAATCCCGGGCCGTGGCAATAAGATCAAGCGGATTCACGGCTTAGTAGCCTCCGTTCTTGCCGCTCCAGCCACGGCCATTCGGATTTCGCGACCCAGGACAGATGAGGTAACTCCTCTATGCCCTCCTCAATAAGCCGGGAGTGAACGCGCCCAATTAATCTGCCGGTCCAGCTTGGGGCGAGATTTTTTTGGTCGCCGTCGAACACGATGATAATACGCAGATAGAGTTCGCCGGTGGCGTGTGGGCCCCACTCATCGTAGGTTGGAATGACCACAATAGGGTCGAACACGAACTCGTTGTCGGTAAACCGTTGCTTAAGGAATTTCCGGACAATGGATTTGACCTTCTCATCACGTTTCTGATTCATCAGGGCGACTCCATTTTTCAGGTGCTGGTGTTATGACGTATTTTACACTCTCTTACACTTGCTCCGGAGACTGCTGCCAGGTGGGGGTCTCGGAGTCGTCCTCCCAATCGTCGCGCCAGACTTCTTCCATGGCGGCCAGGCTGGCGCCGGCGAGAAATACCTGCACGTGCGGAAGCAGTCGGGCGGCAGCGTCGTGAGGTTCGCCGTCGCCAGCGTAGAACACCATGACGCGGTGTCCGCGCTGGCGGATGTCTTCAGCCTCCTGCACGACCGCCGGCGACAGGATGGCGGTGACGAATACGACGGTGGAACCGGCCGGCAGCAGAGGGGCTTCGGCGCGCAAGACGGCCGGCAACTCGGCGACCCAGAAGGGGCCGGCCATTGCCAGCGCTTCCAGCGTGGTTTCCAGCTGATATTGGCCGCTGCCGGTGGGCACGGACAGCCATTTGCTGGAGTAGGATGCCACCGCGTTGCTGACCAGGCCGAAGGTGTAGCCCTCGCGCTCGGCGTATTCCGCCACGGAGGCGGCGACGGTGACGGCGCGCTCGAAGAGGCGGCGGTTGCTGCCCTGCCAGGCGGCGTCGCCGGTGCGGGCGTTGAGGGCGATAATCATGTGCTGGGTGGCCGCCGGCTCGAAGATGCGCGTTTCCAGTTTGCCGTGTCGGGCGGTGGCTTTCCAGTCGATATGCTTCAGAGGGTCGGAGGGCTGGTAGTCTCTCAGGCCCACGAAACGGCTGGGGTCGTCCTGAATGCGCCGGCGTCCCCGGGCAACGCCGAGGGGTTGCTCCCACGGAACCATCATGCTGCGGAGGTCCACCAGGCGCGGGTACACCAGCAGGTAGTCGACATCGGGTATGTTCTGCTCGGCGGCGCTGAAGCCGAAAAGGTCGCCGCTGCGCAGGCGGGCCGGGCCGATCCGGTGGTTGCCCCGGGCCCGGCAGCGCACACGGTAGCGCCAGGTTACCCGCTGGTAGGGCAGGAGGGAAGTGGTGATGCGATGGTCGAGCTCGATCTCGGCGCCCACGCCGCGCTGGTGGGTGCCGCTAGTTTGGAGGCCAACAGGGAAGGTATCGGAGATGTCCAGCCAGATCATGGGCAGCAGCTTGCTGTTGTCGACCGTGATGTAGTAGTCCACCAGGTCGCCGATGAAAGCGCGATGGCGCTCCAGGCGACGCTGGTAGGTTACCCGACTGAAGGCGAACCGTGTCCAGTGCTTCCCGGTGAGCCAGACCAGCAACACCAGGACGCCAACCACGATGATCAGCGCCTGGCTGGCGAGAAGGCCGGCCAGAATCAGAATGCCTGCTGCAATTAACCAAAGGTCGCTGAGCATGGCGCAAGGATAACCCTTTGCCGGGAAGTAGTCATCTGTCTGGCAAAGTTGCCTATGGTATGCTCGCGGCAATCTGACGGAACTTTGCCAGGCGATCACCGTCAATCGCAGGAGGCTTGACCAATGAATCGGTACAAACTTTCTTTCGTTATGTACGAGCCCAGCGAAGATACCGAGGACAAGTTTATGGCTGAGATACCGGCCCTACCGGGCTGCCGGGCTTGGGGCGACACTGCTGCTGAGACCCTGTATTACTTGCAGAGCGTGGCTGAGGCTTTTATAAAATCCTACCAAGAACGTGGTGACGAATTGCCCGCCGGGGTTGTGGCGACACCGGTTGACGTTGGCAAGGTCGAGGAGGTGACAGTGATAGCGTGAACTACCGGGAATTCACGCGCAAGTTGCGTAGATTGGGCTGCCAGTTTGACCGGCAAGGTCGCGGCGACCACGAAGTTTGGATAAACGTGAACAGTCGCGCAAGGACATCGATTCCGGACTGGGGAAGCCGTGATTTGAGAACTGGCACGGTCCGGGCAATTCTGCGGGATTTAGGAATATCCAGGGAGGAATTCGAGCAAGCCTAGCTATCGGCCCTGCTCACCGCCTATGGTATGCTGGACGGAGTTTAGCTGGAGGATTGCGTTATGGCCCGCGTACCCTATGTTGCCCGTGAAGAACTTGACGCTGTAGGGCAGGCAATTTACGACCGCATCCGGGAAGACCGGGGTGTGGCGGAGGTTGGCCTGCAATTTCGGGCGTTGCTCCATAGCCCGCTGGCTGCCGGCTACCTGACATCGTTGGGCGCGTCGTTGCGATTCCAGTCCTCGATGCCGGATGATCTGAAAGAACTGGCCATTATCCTGGTGGCACGGGAGTGGGATTCCGGGATTGAATGGACCGGCCACTCGGTAGCGGCGGCGCGGGCCGGCGTTTCCGATGAGGCAATTGAGGGCATTCGGACCGGTAAGGCGCCGGGTTGCCTGGAAGGTGAGCCAGCGGCCATCGCCCGCTTTGTGCAGCAGATGACACGGGAGAAAGACGTATCCGACGAGAACTTCAACGCAGTGCATGAGTTTCTGGGAGACCGCGGCGTAGTTGACCTGACCATGACCGTGTCCTATTACACCGCGCTGGCACTGGCTCAGATTGTGCTGCGTCCGGAGATGGGCGGAGACCGGGTTTCGACCCTTTAACCCGAAGTAAGCCTCGGGTAATTCACCGGCCTGCCGCGGGGATACTGCCCGCACTGTAACCGTGGGCGTTGCTGCCATGTCTACCAATACCGTTGACGAACTGTTGCGCCGGCTGGCTGAATTGCTGGAGTGGCATGATCTGGGGACGGGTGTACTCACCCCGCGACCCCGGGGTGGCCGTCTGCATGGCGAGGATGCCGCCGCCGTAGCCGCCGTCCTCGACGAACTGGCGACCATGGACGAGGGGTTGCCGTCCGGTCGCAGCCCGAGCAGCCTGGTGTTTGGGAACGGCTGCTTTGCCATCGGTCGGTACCCGGAGGCTCTGGCGGTGTATCAGGCGCTGGCCGGCGCCCGCCCGAACGACTTTGCCGTCCAGTTCAACCTGGGGGTTACGTGTTTGCGGCGGCGGCGCCCGGACGATGCCGGCAAGGCTTTTACCACGGCGTTGGCGCTGGACGATTCCTACGCGCCGGCGTACTACCAGCGCGGCAACGCACGGGACGACACGGGGGACGCCGAGGGTGCGCTGGAGGATTACGCCGCCGCAGTGAGGCTGGACCCCGAGTTTCTGCAGGCGTACTACAATCGGGGCATCGTGTTGACCAATCTGGGGCGTTATCAGGAGGCGGTGCGGGCGTTTGATGAGGCGTTGGCCCTGCGACCCGATCTATCCAATGCCTACCTGAACCGCGGCGTGGCGTGGGAGGAACTGGGCGACGCAGCGGCGGCCATCGCCGATTTTGACCGGGCGCTGGAGCGCAATCCGGACAACGCCGATGCCCGGTTCAACCGGGCGCGAACCTGCTTTCGGCTGGGACGCCACCGGGAAGCCATTTCCGAATACACCGCCGCCATTGGGCTGCGGCCCGATGACGTGGAAGCCCTGAACAACCGGGGACTGGCTTACGATGCGGTTGGTCAATACCAGGACGCGGTTGCCGACTACGACTCGGCGCTGGACCTACAGCCGGATTTTGCCGAGGTGCTGAGCAATCGGGGCGCCGCGCAGGAAACGCTGGGCAATCTGGATGAGGCGCTGACCGACTATCTGGCGGCGCAGGAGGCACTGCCTGAATTTGCCGCCGCTTACTACAACGCGGCACGGCTGTACGCTGATCGAGGTGACATCGAGCGATGCGCCAATCAGCTGGTGGAAGCCGTGCGGCTGCAGCCTGGGCTATACGCCGAGGCCGAGTCGGATGAAACGCTGGGATGGGTGCTGGATTTGACCAGGATCAAGGAGAACCGGCAGCAGTCATAGCGCATCGGGAACGGGGCGCATCGGGAACGGGGCGCATCGGGAACGGGCTAAAGTGCGGTTTCGCCTTCCTCTTCGTCGGCATCGATTACCTGCCGGAGAATGGCCTCTTCGCTGAGGCGGGCTGCTTCGCTGAGGATTGCCGGGGTGTCTTCGATCAGCAATTCGCCAACCTGCATGGTGGATTCCGCGGCGGGTACATGGTCGGCGTTGGTCAAGACGTTGTGCGTAATCACCACCATTGCCAGTGCGGTCAAGCCCAGTATCAGCGACCAATCGATACCGCGGACCGTGTTGAAGGCCAGCATGGTACCGAACCCGAGGAAGATGCCCACCGACGAGCGGAAAGGGGAGCGCCGGAACACCAGTACCGACGCGAAACCTACGGCAACGCCCACGAGCATATACCAGCCCAGGTAAGCGAACGATACGCCGACCAGCACGACCATTCCATCGCCGCCTCTGAAGCCGGTGAATACGCTCTTCCAATGCCCGGCGATGGCGGCCACGCCGGCCAACATACCGATCAACTCGGGGCCACCGAGCATTTGGGCCACCGTAACGGCGACGGCGCCTTTGATTACATCGCCGGCGAAAACCAGCATCCCACGGTAGCGGCCCACGTGCCAAAAAACGTTGGCGGCGCCAGCCCGGCGGCTTCCGGTGGCGAAAATATCCACGCCCTTGAGTCGCGCCACCAGGTAAGCGAACGGGATGCTGCCCAGGAGATAGCCGATCAGAATCGCCGCGAACAGGCGGGGCGTCAGGCTAACGATTTCTTCTAATATCATAAGGGTTCTTTATTCCGGTAAGCGATATTATCATAGCATAGGCAGGCGATTGCGCCCGGCCGTTGGTGGGACCGGTTGGTTGGGATTATTCGGGTTTGCGGGCTGCGTATAACCAGTAACCGATTTGCCCTCGCTGCACCAGATTGCCGACGCGATCGATCAAATCGGGCGCTGAAGCGGCCAGGTCGTCGGTGAAGCCGGCCGCCGGTCCGGCGAAGGTTTGCCACAGTACCAGTTTGCCGCGCAATTCCGACAGCAAGGCGGAGATTTCGTCCGAAACATCCTCGCGTACCGTCATGGTGAAACCGCCGTTTTCCAGCAGGGATTGGTAACCGTCTGACGGGAGGGCGTCGGTGAGGCACAGCATCATGCCAACGGCGCTATCCAGCTCTGGAGGCAGGCTGCCGGGTTCGACGGTTACGTCGGACAAACCGAGCACACCGCCGGGTCGCAGCAGCCGCCTGACCTCCTGGATGGCCTCGGGTTTGTTGATGAACAGGCTGGTGGCGCACTCGATAATGACCGCATCGAAGGCGGCGGAGCGAAACGGCGGAGATTCGGCGTCGCCGCGCACGAAGCTCACATCGGCGCGCACGGGTTGTTCCAGGGTGCGGCGTCGGGAGGTTGCCACTGCGTCAGCGCCCAACTCCAGTCCGGTTACGTGGCAATGAAACACCCTCGACACCGCCGCCGCGCTGGCGCCCATCCCGCAGGCCAGGTCAAGGACGCGCCAGCCAGGCCGTAGACCCATGACGCGGCCCAGGCGGTTGGTAACGCGCAACCCGCCGGGATGGAGGCTATCGCCCAGAATGAGGCGAGCCAACTCCGACGAATAGAGGTCGGCGCAGCAGATTTTGGCGGCGTAGGCGCCGAGTTCCGATTTTAGCATGGATGCACAGGATGAGCAGGATTTGATTCGATATTTCGGCGCTGGCGTGGCAAACGTAGGGGCCAATAATTATTCGTCCTACCCAATTATTCGGTCGCCGATTGGGGCGTGGCAAGGCTGATTTTCTGTCGCCTTTGCTCCAGGGTTAGATGCTCTCGGATTTGCTCCCGGTAGCCCACTGAGTTGTAGGCGCAGAAGGGGATGGCGCGGCCGTCGGGGGTGAGGATGCCGACACAGCACTTCATTACCTGCTTCACGTTGAAGGTGTAGGCGTCGAGGAAGTCTTTGATGGCGATCTGGAAGACGTGGTCTTTGAGATGGTTCATCTCGTAGGGCAGGTCGAGGCCGGGGCCGCAGGCGCACTCGAACTGGCTGGCGGTTTTTGCGGTGCCGGCCACTGCGGAAGCCGACCACAAGCCTTCCAGGGCTTCCTGTATCACCGCGGCGTCGGGCGCTTTGGGCAGCGCGCGGTTGGTGATGTAGTCCAGATACTGGTCGATGTCCAGCAGGCGAGGCAAGGGTGTGATAGTGTCGCCGTCGACGAAGATGTAGGAGTTTACCTGGCACGTCGGGAAGCAGCAGGGCACGGGGACGAAATCTTCGAGCACGAAGCGGCTGCCGGATTGGTCAACGATGCCGTGGATGATGTCGGGGATGGTTACGCGGGTCATGGGGTCGAACGGAATGTGTCGGCCCACGTGGGTTACCGGCTGGAACACGACGCCCCGAACCGCCGGGTGTTGCAGGCCAAACTCGACGATGGCGCCCACCTCATCTGTGTTGATGCCGCGTTCGATGGCGGCGACGAGAACGGCGGACATACCGGCGTCGGCCAGGCGGTCGAGGGCCAGTATTTTGGTGTAGAGGAGGGGTTCGCCGCGAATGGTCAGATAGGTTTCCTCGCGCAGGCCGTCGAACTGGAAGTAGACCACCGGGTCCAGGGCGGACATTTGGGCGAGGAACTTGTCATCTTTGGCCAGCCGCACGCCGTTGGTGTTGATCATCACCTGGCGGATGCCCCGGTCCTTGGCGGCCTGAATCATCTCGGGCAGCTGGGGATGGATGGTCGGTTCGCCGCCGCTGAACTGGATGACTTCCGGGTCGCCCTCAATTTCGACAAAGCGGTCGAGCATGGACTCCACCTGCTCCAGCGTCAGGTTGTATCCGATGCCGGCGTTGGCGAAACACACGGGGCAGTTGAGGTTGCAGGCGGTGTTCACCTCGATGAGGCCGAGGCAAATATGCTGTTTGTGTTCGGGGCAGAGGCCGCAATCCAGCGGGCAACCATCTTTTACCTCGGTGCTGAAATCCAGGGGAATGGTGCCCGGCTTGTTGAAGCGGACGCTGCCGACGTACATTTCAGCGTCAGAACTGATGATGCCCTCAAACCAGCCGTGGGTAGGGCAACGCTTCCGCATATAGACCTTGTTGTCGCGAATAATGACCTGGGCGTCGATGACGGTTTTGCACTCCGGACAAATGGAGCGGGTCAGCTCGTGGAAGATGAAATCGGCGTCCTGCTTGGTGCGGTTGGGGGTCATAAAGTATTCCTCTAATGCCGGATTTTACCGTAGTGAGTTGCCAACCCGACGCCAAAAAACGGTAGACAGGCGATGATGGCGAGTCCAACTACCAAATTGATACTCATCGCCATACCCGCTAATGCCATCTGTATGCCACCGGTCGCCAAACCAACCAGGAGCGGGAGCAGCCACCAGGCATGGCAGCGGCGACAATGCCGGCGATCCACATTAGCGCCCATAAACCGGCTATCATCACAATCTCAAATAGCAATGCGACGCTGACGAAGGTTAACAATTATGGTGAAGTAAGTTCGTCGCCGTTCTGGATCTGGACGTAGGTAACTTCCCACAGCGCAGGAGTTGCGCCAGTGGTGGGGTCAGTATGCAATCGGGTACCGGCTACCACCGGCAACGCAATCCCGGTTTCTTCTGGAGGGCCTTTATATCGGAGTATATCCTCCAACGTATCCGCCTGCGATGAAGCTCGTTTTACATCTCGTTTCGAAACGGCAAAGGATGCCTGAACAATCAGATAGACCTGAACATCATCCTCTGCCCGGCGACCGTAGAAATACACATCACCAGAGTAAAGGTCGCCGGCCTCACTGCCATGGATGATGCCACGTTGAGCGGCGTCGATGGCTATGGTGAAAATCTTCTGCGGTGAGAAAAGCTCGATGTGGCTCAGATTCAGCGCGCTGGCGAATAACCCGGGGCGGCGTTCGCAGAGAAACTCCATTCCCCAACCCTTCAGGGTGGATACGTCGTTTGATGTATAGGTCTGTGCTTTATCGATTTCCACAACCGTTTCCCTGGTTCGCTGTTGGGATGCCATCATCCGTTCAAACCTGCGGTCAAGCCGCTCTTGTGAAGCGCGCATTTCGGCGATGGCTTTGGCGTTTTCGTTAACTAATTCCCTGGTTTCAGCGATGGCTTTGGCGTTCTCCGCTTGCAGAGCGCGTATTTCGGCAAAGGTCATCGGCTCCGGCTCGTTGGCCGAAGATATGGGTGTGGTCATCGTAGTCACTAGCTCTGGCAAGATGGCCTCTTTATGGTATCAGCTTTGGCGGGTCGGAGATTATAGCCGCCGCCGCATCACCACCGCCGGGTTATTATCCACCAGCACAAACTCCCGGCCCTCTCGGTACGCTGCTTCGCCGAGGGTGCCGCTGCCGGCGAAGCATTCCAGCAGGCGGGTCAGCTCCTGAAAGATGGAATCGGCATCCTGCTTGGTGCGGGTCGATTAGCTCCTTATTCCGGCGGGTTGGTCAGTTGATTGCCGTTCTGAACTTGCACATAGGTGACATTGAAGTTCTTGGCCCGAAACGAGGCGGCGGGTTCAATGTCCATCCCGGCAACGATGGGAATTACCTGGCCGTTGAGATTACGCGGCTGGTATTTCTGGATAATTGCGCTCAATATCTCGGCTCTGCCCGCGGCCCGCTCCACGTCATCGTCGTCAACCTTGTAAGATGCTTCCACCACCAGACAAAACGGCTGGTGGTCCGATTCCCGGCGGGCGTAGATAAAGACATCGGCGCGTATCAGGCTGCGGCGTTGGTCGGGAGCGATGACGCCGGCTTGGCTGGCGGCGCTGGCGATCCGCATAATTTCCCGTTTCGGGATTAATTCTTCATCTGCCAATTCAAGGGCGTCGGCAAAGATCTCGGGGTTGCGCTCGCAATACAATTCCAACCCCCAGCCCTTCAGCGTGGAGACATCCTGGTTAGTGCGGTGCTGTGCCTGCGTTAGTTCAGAGATGGCGGCACGCATTTCAGCGATGCCCTTGGTGTTCTCGTCAACAATTTTGCGGGTTTCTGCAAGGCCTTTGGTGTTCTCGTCAACAATTTTGCGGGTTTCTGCAAGGCCCTGAACAGTTTCCGCCAGCAACGCGCGAATTTCGGTAAAGGTCATTTGTTCCGGCTCGTTAGCCGGATTATATGGCGTAGTCATATCGGCTCGTTCTCCGTGTCGCTACGAATATGGTATCAGACTTGGCCGGTTAGGGATTGAAGCCGCGCGAATCCCTTGCCTAACGTTCCGCCATAGGGCCGTAGCCAATTGGGAGGGTGGGCTGGATTAACTGCAATCCAGGCAGTGTCGCTGCCACCAGCGCCACCATGTTGCGAGGTAATTACATCATCATCCCAAAACTTCATTACGTCATCTTTTGGAATAACCCAGCAATGGGCGTCAAAGGGGCTTATGCCCAAGCAGACGAGTATGCGATAGTTCTGATCTCGAACCTGTTGGAACCGATAACCGCCGCTCTCCCACAACGTGGAGCCTTTAATTTCCGTGCGCAACCCTCCGATGATGCGATCAGCGTCGCTGTCGGGCGATGCGGTGACGGTCAGCCCTTTTGTGGCACACCATTCGGATACCAGTTCCTCAAAGGCGACACCCTTGCGTCGGGATGGCAGTCCTCCTTTTAGCCATGCAAATTGCGAACCATCCCATTGAGTGTTGTTCCCCAAGTAGTTGTTTTCAAGTCGAGTAGCGATTGCGGCAAGCCGCCGCACTTCGGGGTCCTGAATCTGCGTAGCCATAGATTTCTCCTAAAACAGTTTGGGAGTAGTTTCCGGTTCATGGGTTTGGTCAGTGTCATTAACCCCGTGCACGGCGATGCCACAGTTCGCCAGCCGTCGGTGCATCACTTCGACCGCCTCCGGGTTGTTATCCACCAGCACAAACTCCCGGCCTTCGCGGTGGGCGGCTTCGCCGAAGGTGCCGCTGCCGGCGAAGAAATCCAGCAGATGGTCGCCGGGGTGGGAGTGGACGCGGACGATGCGTTGGATGATGTCGAGGGGTTTTTGGGTGGAGTAGCCGGTTTTTTCTTTGCCGGTTACGATGGTGTGCCACCAGACATCGGTGGGGGTTTTGCCACGGGCGGCCTTTTCCGGGCCTACCAGCCCGGGCGCCAGGTAGGGGATGCGGTCAATGGCGTCGTAGTTGTAGGTGTAGTTAGCCGGGTCTTTGGCGTACCAGAGGATGTTGTCGTGCTTGGCCGGCCAGCGGGTTTTGGGACGGCCGCCATAGTCGTAGGCCCAGATGATTTCGTTGATGAAGGAATCGCGGCCGAAGATTTCGTCCAGCATCACTTTGCAGTAATGGACTTCCCGGTAGTCGATGTGGAAAAAGAGGCTGCCCCGGTCGTCCAGCACACGGTACGCTTCGTGCATCCGCGGGCGCAGAAAGCCGATGTAGTCGTCAAAGATGTCGCCGTAACTGCTGGCGCTGACGACTTGCGTTTTATAGCGGCGGCCCTGGAATCCGGTGCGGTCGCCGTCGGCGTCGGGAGTAACCTTGATGCGGGTGCGGGACTGGGCTTTGCCGGTGTTGAAGGGAGGATCGACGTAGATGAGCTGGAACGCCCTATCAGGCAGGGTGCGCAGGACATCCAGATTGTCGCCAAGTATAATATCGCCCATTGCGCGCCTCCGAACCGGGGCCGCATTATCCGGTTTCTCCGCTGGGGGTGTCAAACGGGCGCCCCTCACCCCAACCCCTCTCCCGCATGGAGAGGGGCTATACGCAGGTGGTTAGTATGACTCAAAGTAATTTCCCGTCTGGCCCGCTCGCCGGTGTTAAGGTGCTGGATTTGACGCAGATTATGGCGGGGCCGATGTGTACGATGCTGCTGGCCGATATGGGCGCCGACGTCATCAAGATCGAGCGGCCGGGCAGCGGGGACGACACGCGGCGCATGGGCAGCCGGTATGAGAACGGGTTCGCCGCCGGATTTCTGGCGCTGAACCGCAACAAGCGGAGCATTGCGCTGGATCTGCGCTCGGACGAGGGCAAGGGTGTGTTTCGTCGCATGGTGGAGACGGCGGACATTGTGGCGGAGAACTTCCGTCCCGGGGTGATGGACCGGCTGGGGTTGGGGTATGAAGAACTGGCGAAGATAAACCCGCGGCTGGTTTACGCCAGCATCTCGGGTTTTGGCGGGAGCGGACCGTACCGCAATCGGGGCGGGTTCGACCTGGTGGCCCAAGGGATGAGCGGGTTAATGAGTATCACCGGGTTCGCCGGCGGCCCGCCGGCGAAGGTGGGAGTGCCCATTACCGATATTGGGGCCGGCAGTTTCACGGCTTTTGGCATCCTGGCGGCGTACATCCACGCCCAGCGGACGGGTCAGGGCCAGCAGGTGGATGCGTCGCTGCTGGAGGCTGGAATAGCGTTCACGGTGTGGGAGTCGGCGGAGTATTTTGCCATCGGGGAGATACCGGGGCCGCTGGGTTCGGCGCACCGGGTCAACGCGCCCTACCAGGCGCTGCGCACCAGCGACGGCTACATCAACATCGGAGCGGCATCTCAACCGACGTGGGAGCAGTTTTGCCGCGCCATCGGGCAGGACGCGCTCATCGAGGATCCGCGCTACCGGGAACCCAACGACCGCAAGGCGCGTGAGGAGGAGCTGGCGGCATTGCTGGAAGGGATTATGGTGGAACACTCTACAGATTATTGGATGGAGTTATTGGAGTCTGCCGGAGTGGTTGCGGGCCCGATATATGACATGGCGCAGGTGTATGACAATGAGCAGGTGCTGGCGCGGGAAATGAAGGTTACGCTCCAGGATGACGAGATGGGAGAGTTGCAGAACATTGGGGTGCCGGTGAAACTGTCGGCAACGCCGGGAAGCATACGACACCGGGCGCCGGGGTTGGGCGAGCACACGCGGGCAATCCTGGGAGAGTTTGGGTACACGGAAGCCGAGGTGAGCGCGCTAGTGGATGGGGGTGTGGTGGAGTGAGGGGCAGGCAAAGGTTCGCGCAAAGAAATCTAGCAAGCGCTTAAAGCGAGGCGGCACAGATGGCTGGGTTGCTCAAACAATCTCTGGTGGTCTTGATAGAAATAACCGCTTTTGCGACGTTTTGGAGTATCTCAATTACGATGATTATGAGTGTGTTCACAATTGCGTTGTTTAACATACCGGACAGAATACTATACGCCGAGACAGATGCAGATAGTATTCTTATTGGGTCTATGTAACTGTTCAGGGTTGAGGGGACGGCAACGGTTTGCTTTGGAAATTCGTGCTTGGCTGCCCCTCCACAATAGGCCGAATAGTCGGCAGATCCCCGCAACTCTGAACAGTTACGGGTCTATGCTAATAGTCGGCCCACAGCTTATTCTGGCGCGAACGATTGCGTGGTGGTATGATCAATATCAACATACGCGTCGCTTTTTCATTGCGAGGTTTTCTAAGAGCCTGTTTACAATCTTTTTAGGATTAGCACCGTGAAGGCAAGCACCACCATTTGCAGGCTGGTATTGAGCTTCCTTTCGCAGTTCTTCCAGAGTCGGCGGCACTTTTCCAGCCAGGCGAAAGACCGCTCCACCACCCATCGCTTTGGAAGCACCACGAAGGTGTGCAGTTCGTTGCGTTTCACCACTTCCACCGCGGCTCCCAACAGGCCTTGCACCGCAGTGGCAAAGGGCTTTCCGGTGTAACCCCCGTCCACCAGCACGTTCTGCACTTGACTGAGGCCGTCTCGGCGCCGGTCAAACATCGCCAAAGCCCCGGCCCGGTCGGTAACGTCGGCGGTAGTCACGTGTATCGCATGGGGCAATCCTTGCGTGTCCACCGCGATATGACGCTTGATTCCCGACACCTTCTTGCCTGCGTCATAGCCCTTGTGCCCAGCGGTGTCCGTGTTCTTGACGCTCTGGGAGTCCACGATACAGAAGCTGGTCTGCTCTTTCCGTCCATTGCTTTGTCGGGCCGCGCCAACCGATTTTTTTTAGGACTTGCTCCAGAATGGAATCCTGACCCGGGCCAGGCCGCTCGCTCCATTGCCGGAAATACTTGTAGCAAGTACGCCAATTGGGGAAGTCCGCGGGCAGCATTCGCCACTGGCACCCGCTTTTCAAGAGGTACAGCACGCCGCAGAAAACGTCATACAAGTCCACGGTGCGGGGCTTGGTCCGGCGTCGGGCCGACTCCAACGTCGGCAGAATCCGGGCGAATTGCTCCCGGCTGATGTCGCTGGGATAGGAATGAGACATGATTACCCCTCCCCTGATAATAGTCTCAGCTTAACCTATTTCAGAGATCGTAGACAGGTTCTAATGGTAAGAAACGTAATTAGAAGCAGAACTTTCGCGTATCTGCTGGTATTCGGGGTTTCAACCGGCGTGATGTTGGCAGGTTTTATTTTTGGGTGGTGGGCCAAACTTTACGGGCCATAGTTCCGGCCCGGCGAGGGATTACATCCGCCGCCAGGCCGCGCCCTCGGTCATTTCCAAAAACTGGCTAACCAGCGTTTCATTTGACAGAATTAGCCCCGGAGACAACAGGTTGGCCGGCTCCAAAGTGCGTTGGTCGAGCACCTGGCCGCCGGCTTCCTGGGCGAGCAGGATGCCCGACGCGATGTCCCAGGGCGAGAGGCTGTGGTGGAAGTACAGGTCGATGCGACCGCAGGCGGTGTAGGCAATGCTGAGGGCGCTGGAACCCATGAGCCGGTAGCCCTGCGCCTTTGGTCATGTGCAGCTTGCCAGCTCCAGCAGCTTGCCAGCCTGCTCGAAGTTGTAGCCGAGGTCGAAGCCGAGCACCGCTTCGCCGAGGTCGGTGCGGTCGGATACCGAGATGGGTTCTCCGTTCAGGGTTGCGCCATGCCCCCGTTGGGCGGCGAATAGCTCATCGCGCACCGGGTCATAAGTGACGCCGGCGACTACGGTATCGCCATCGGCGATGGCCACCACCACGCAAAAATGGGGAATACCCTCGGCGAAGTTGCGAGTGCCGTCGATGGGGTCGACTACCCAGGTGTAGGGCGAGGCGCCGGGCACCGGAGCAGATTCCTCGGACAACACGCCGAAATCGGGGAATTCCTCACCCACATAATCCAGTATTAACCGTTCACAGGCCAGGTCAACATCGGTTACCACGTTGGCCCGCCCCTTGAAATTAATCTCCTTTTCGGTGCGAAAACGCGAGACGGCAGTTCACCGGCGCGGCGGGCTGCCGTCTCGCACATGGACAGGGCCGTGTTGCCGCTGCGCGACCGGGGCAGCCGGTTGGCGGGAGAAACTTGCGACACCGGTGGTGGCCTCCTGAAATGTTCTGGTTTGTGGGATGTGGAATGGCCCGGTCGAAAAGGGGAACCGGAAAAGTGTAGCACCTGGGGGTGGCGAGCGACAAGACGGTCATGCCCTGATGCCGACGCACTTTGTCATTGCGAGGAGCATGGCGACGTGGCGACTTCGATGAGGGTGAACGCACGTCGACGAACCGCCGTTGCTACGTAGGGTCTTTCGGTTGTCATTGCGAGGAGAGTAGCGACGTGGCAATCTCGTTCCGGGAGCCATGATTATCGCCCCAACGAGATTGCCACGCTGCGCTCGCAATGACAAAACCGGGAAAATCGAAAGGCCCTGCGTTGCTACGGCGACGGGATTGCCACGCTACGCTCGCAATGACCAAGTGGGCAAGCATTAGGAGTGACCGGAGGGCATCGGGAATTACATAATGCGCGTGGTATACTGCTGCCGTGTGTACGCAGGGAAATCGGCCTCTGGTGGGAGTGGGTGTGGTGTTTGTGAGAGAGGGTCGGGTTTTCCTGGCGCAACGGCGGGGTTCTCACGGGGCGGCCACCTGGGGTTCTGCCGGTGGTCATCTGGAGTTTGGCGAGACGCTGGAAGATTGCGCCCGCCGGGAAGCACAGGAAGAGCTGGGCGTGATTGTGGGCGGGCTGCGGGCTCTGTGCCTGAGCAACATCATCGAGTATGGCCGACACTACGTGGATGTGGAGTTTCTGGGAGAGATTGGCGACCAGGAGCCGGCGCCGACGGCGGACGACGGATCATTTGGCAACTATGGCTGGTTTCCGCTGCGCGATCCGCCGGAACCGCTGTTCGAGCCGATGCGCGTTGCCATCGACAGTCTGTTGTCCGGCCAGTGGTATCGCAGCGGGGATGAAGTCGTTGACGGCGGCCAGGACCGTGGCCAGTCTGAGAACTGAACCGCTTGGCCAATCGTAAATGTGTTATCCAGACGTACCGACAGCGCCAAACGCAATCTCGCTGTCCCAACGTAATCGCAGCAAGCGGCGACATTGGGTCGCACCGGGGGTGAATCTTGGCGGCTAAAAAAGGTCGGGGTCTATTGATGGTTTACGTTGACGTGGCGGAGGAGCGCGATGACGAATTCAACCGGTGGTATGCGAAGAACACATCCCCGAGCGGCTGTCGATACCGGGTGTGCTGAATGCGGCGCGGTAAGTGGCGGTGCGCGGCGGGCCGAAATAGCTGGCCTGCTACGAGATTGACACACCGGAAACCTGGCATTCGGATGCGTGGCAGCATCACCTGATCAACCCGACCGAATGGTCGCAGAGGATGTCGCCCGGTGTGATCGGCGTCAACTACATACGGAACCTGTACCGGCTGTTGTATCCGGCGGACGTGCCGGAGGAGACTGCCAACTCGGAGATGGCGCCGGCGCTGCTGGTGGGCCGTATGGAGGTTACGGCGGGTTTGGACGATGCGTGTAACGCTGCCTACGATGCGGAACGACTGCCGTTGTATTACAGCATTCCGGGCTGCATAAGGGGTCGACAGTGGGAAGCGGTGATGGGCGACCCAAGTACTGGCTGATGACGGCTCATGATAAGGTGGACTGGGATGATGAAGAGGTGCTCAACCGCGCCCGTCTTTACCGCGACCGGCGGGATTTTGTCATTCAGCCGGGCGATACGGGCCGGCTGGAGGATTATCCGGTAAACTCGGCTCATCAGTCCTGGCGGGACTGTCCCGCTACGCTCGTAATGACGTTAGAAATGACGTTAGATAAGAAGGAGGAATGATATGGCAACACAGCAGCAGACCGATGCCAAGCCCTACGTGGTTCACGCGGTGGGGGATGCGTCGGAGACGACACAGACGCCGGGGATGGTTCGGCAGCCGGCCATCATGCCGGGCAAGGGCGAAACCACCAAGATCTGGATGGGGAAGGTAACCGCCGCGCCGCGGGAGAAGGGGCCGCCCCATACGCATCTGGAGGCGGAGACTGCCGCCTACGTAATTCAGGGACACGTGCGGGTCTGGTTTGGCGAGAATTTCGAGCAGTCCATTGAAGCCGGGCCTGGCGACTTCATCTTCGTGCCGGCCAACACGCCGCACATCGAGGAAAACCCTTATGATGAGGAGCAGATTGGCATTTTGTGTCGGGCGCCGGACAACCTGGTGGTGAATCTGTAACGAACTTGTGGCACAATGCCACACTGAAACCAATCATTCCTGAGGAGGGATAAAATGGCAGACGTCAAAGTGGAAATCCGGGGCAATGGCCCGCTGCGGGTTAGCGGAGAAATCGAGATCGTTGACCAGAGCGGCAACAACTACGCCATCCCAGAAGGCCAATGGGTGTCCTTCTGTCGATGCGGACAGTCGGACAACAAACCGTTCTGCGACGGCACGCACCGGGACTGCGGTTTCGAGGCTCCCAGCGAGGCCAAGTAACGGATTGTAGTCTCTGAATCCGAACAGTGGAGCCGCCGGTTGCCGAGCGATGCGTCGCGGTGGCTGGCGGTTCTTGTATTGTTTGACGGGGCAGGACCGTTGTGGTCAGGCTACGTAACTGTTCAGAGTTGCGGGGATCTGCCGACTATTCGGCCTATTGTGGAGGGGCAGCCAAGCACGAATGTCCAAAGCAAACCGTTGCCGTCCCCTCAAACGTGAACAGTTACCAGGCTACGGGCGCATCGCCGCCGGGTCTATCGCCGGGGTATAATCCAGACTACACGCTAATTGAAAATGCACAACAACGGACAAGGTTAAGGGGGCGCCAAATGGTAACTACGACGCCGGCCCGCGCGGCCGCCGAGCTAATTTTCCAGCAGTACAAAGCGGTGAAACCCTTTGACCGGCTGCCCGACCAGCTGTTTCCCAAGACGCTGGAAGACGCCTACGCGATTCAACTGGAATTGCACTGTATGCTGTCGAGCATCTGGGGGCCGTTGGCGGGGTACAAGTTGGCCTACACCACACCGGTGATGCAGGAGCGGGCCGGGCTGGACCACCCGGTGCTGGGCGGCGTATTCCAGAAAACAGTGGCGCGCTCACCGGTGGTGCTGAACTACACCGAGTACGTGAACCTGGGGATTGAACTGGAAGTAGGGGTTACGCTGGGCAAGGATTTGCCCGCATCCGGCGCGCCCTACACCAGGGAGACCGTCGCCGCCGCCGTGCAGGAAGTGGCGACGGCTTTTGAGATTGTCGATATCCGGACGCCGCCGGACCTGACGACGGAAGAACGCACGTTGCTGAGCGTGGCCGTCAATATCCTGAATTCCGGCATTGTGCTGGGCGACCCGATTACCGACTGGCAAAGTCGCGACCTGGTGAACTGCAAGGGCGTGATGACCATTAACGGTGAGCCGGTGGGTGAGGGTTACGGGCGGGACGTGATGGGGCACCCGTTTGAGCCGCTGGTGTGGCTGGCCAACGAACTGTCAGCGCGCAACCACCCGCTGAAGGCTGGCGACGTGGTTATCACCGGCAGCCTGGTTCCGCCGACGCCGCTGGAATTCGCGTCGGAGGCCCGGGTGTCGATTGAAGGATTGGGCGAGGCGATTGTGGTGGTGGCGTAGGCGTCGCTCTACCCAGGACGATTTCACTCTCACCCTAGCCCTCTCCCGTCAAGGGAGAGGGGATTTTTTGGGGTCGGTTTCAATCCAGATGGCGTACACTGCCCGGCGGGGCAGGCCGGTGGCGGCTACCACTTCAGCTACGGCATCACGGCCACGCATTCCGGCGGCGCGCCGCTGGGACAGAGCCTCCCGCGCTGCGTCGAGAACCAATGTCGGAGCGGCGTTGGGCAAGGGAGCATCGGCGGGGCCGGGGCCAACGATGATGGTGAACTCGCCGCGTGGTACTGTGAAGTGATCCAGGGCCTGGGCTACAGTGCCACGCCAGACCTCTTCGTGGAGCTTGGTTAGCTCGCGGCAAGCGGCGATTGGCGGGTCTCCCATGACGTCCCGAATGTCGGCCAGCGTGGCCCGCAGGCGATGGGGAGCCTCGAACAGCACCAGGGTGCGGCGCAATTCGACGGCTTCGATGAGGCATTGACTGCGTTCGGAGCGCCGTCGGGGCAGAAACCCCAGAAACAGAAAACTGTCGGCGTCGAAGCCGGCAACCGATAACGCGCTGGTTATGGCCGATACACCCGGGATGCTGACCACCGGGTAGCCGGCGTCAGCAACGGCGGCGGTCAGGCCGGCCCCGGGGTCGCTGATGGCCGGGGCGCCGGCGTCGGTGGCGTAGGCGACATCACCCTCGGCAAGGGCATCCAGGATGGCCGGCAAACGGCGCGGCCAGTTGTGCTCGTGGCAGCTCATCAGCCGCGGATTGGCGGAAAGATGGGCGAGCAGGCGACGGGTTATCCGAGTATCCTCGGCAGCGACCAACGGGACCGCCGACAAGATGCGGGCCGCCCGAAAGGTGATGTCTTCCAAGTTGCCTATTGGAGTGCCGATTACGTACAGGACGCCCACCAAGACAGTATACCCGGCGGGTGAATGACCCATCGACAGGCTCAGGATGAGCGAGGTATTGATGGGGCGGATGATGAGAATGGCCTGTGATAACATTGCTGTCAGTTTTAACGAGCCCGTGGTGGCTCGACGATGTGAGCAGGAGTTGCATCTATGCCGGACCTGAATGGCGGTCATCTCTTTATTCGTTGCCTTAAGCAGGAGGGTGTGGAGAAGATTTTCACCATAGTGGGTGACACTATCCTGCCGTTGGTGGATGCTGCTGCCGACGAGGGCATTGAGTTTATCGACACGCGGCACGAAGGCGCTGCGATGCACATGGCCGATGGTTATGCCCGGATTACCGGCCAGCCGGCGGTGGCGATGTTCACCGGCGGGCCCGGATTCGCCAACGCCATCTCCGGATTGCCGGCGATTTACACGTCGGAGAGCCCGGTCATCTTTGTGGCCGGATGCGCCGAGCTGCCCGAAAAAGGGCAGGCCACCTTCCAGGAGATTGACCAGGTGGCGATGGCGGCGCCGGTGTCGAAGGGGTCCTGGCTGATTCACGACATCCACCGCATCCCAGAGTACGTTGCAACGGCGTTTCGCACAGCGATGAGCGGCCGGCCGGGGCCGGTGCATCTGACCTTGCCGATTGACTTGCAAGAGGCGCCGATTAGCGAAGAAGACCTGCCGCCGTACCTGCCGCAGGAATACCGCAATATGGGGCGCGCCCACGGCGACCCAACGCTGATTGAGCAGGCGGCCACCCTGATGGCCAACGCCCAGCGTCCGGTGATCATCGCCGGCAACCCGGCTCGCTACTCGGTGGAGCCGGCGCAACTGGCAGCGCTGGCCGAGGCCACCGGAGTTCCGGTGTTTACGGTGGAGCAGGCTCGGGGCCTCATTGACGACCTGCACCCGCTGTGTTTTGGGTATGCGGATGGGGCGCTGAACCAAACGGCCCGACGGTTCCGGGAAGCCGACGTGGTGCTGCTGCTGGGCAAACGTCTCGACCACCGCTATCGCTACGGCGGCATCTTTTCGACGGACGCCAGGCTGATTCAGGCCGACCCATCGGAGGCGGAAATCGGGCGCAACCGGGGTGTCGCCGTTGGCTTGCTGGGCGATCTGGGCGCCATCGTCGACCAGCTGACTGGGGCGGCCCGGTTCAATCGTAATCTGGGGCCGTGGATTGACACTCTCAAACAGGATCGGGCGGCGTGGATGGAAAACCTGCGCAGCAAGGCCACCGGCGAGGCGCCGATGCACCCGCTGGACGTGTACACGCGGATTGAGCATCTGATTGATGAGGACACGTTCATCGTGCTGGACGGCGGCGACTATGTGCAGTGGGGGCGCAGCTATTTGCCGGCCCGGTCGCCGGGGCATTTCATCCGTCTGGGGCCATTGAGCCATCTGGGCGGCGCGATTCCCTACGCGATGGCGGCGAAACTGGCCTACCCAAAGAGCAAGGTGCTGGCGTTCATGGGGGACGGTTCCTTTGGGTTCTACTCCATGGAATACGACACGTGCATCCGGCACAACTTGCCCATTACCGGGATTATGGGGAACGATAGCAATTGGGGCATCGACAAGACGTTCCAGCTGGCCTATTTCGGGCGGGATGTGGGCACGAGTTTGAGGTACGTGCGCTACGACCAGGTGGTCGAGGGCATCGGCGGGTACGCTGAATTGGTAGAACAGCCTGATGACGTTGCTCCGGCGGTGGAACGGGCCATCAATTCGGGTCTGCCGTCGCTGGTAAACATAACGGTTAAGTCCGGGGCAAGCCCGTTGGCTGATGCGATGATTGCGCGACGGACGGGGCGCTAGACGGGGTTTTTACGATGCTGACCAGTGCTGAGCAGTTCCCGGAGGAGACCGGCGCTCCTCGCAACGACAGGTTCCGCAATGGTCTCCGGAGGGCGCGCGAGGCAGATTCCGGGATTGCCGGCGGACGAATTGTAGGAATCTGCGTTGGTTGCGATAAGAGGCTACGTCATGGGGAATTATGTCGATATGAGCGGCGATTCGAGACGATAACCGTAACGTATGGTGAATTCGATAGGGAAGGCGAAAATACTTGTTGACAAAGGTACTGCAAAGGTATAAATTGCCGGAAATGCCACCGCAATATGCGGTTCAGCCAACCAACGAGGAGGCTTCTATGCTAAAGATTGGTCACGAGGTTGTTCGGCCCGGAAGGCACTGGGGCGACGACACTATCACGATCCCGGTTCCGGAAGAACTGGAAACGGTACCTGGCATTCCGATGACTAGCCGTGAGACTGACTGGTACGCCCGCGAATATCCGCTGGAAACCATGAACATCACGGAGCGGGCATCCCGCGACTGGGCGAACACTTTGCGCGACCTTCACGCTGAGATGCGCGAGATCCGCAAGGAGCACGACAAGCTCAACAGCAACCTGATTATGGCTGGCCGAGCCACCGCCGAAATGGAGCCCACCGCCCAGCCTAGCGGCGATGACATCTCCGAGGCCATCAAGGAAAAGGCGCGCCAGTTGGGTTACCTGGAAGTAGGCATCACCAATTACGACCCACGGTATGACTACAAGAGCAAGCGCGGCTTCACCGTTTTGCCCCATGCCATCTGTTTGGCCTTTGAGCAGGACTTCGAGCCCACGCAGACCATCCCCAGCGTTGACGCGGAGATCGTTCACTCCAGCACCTACCGGACGCAGGCAGCGGCCGGCTTGGAACTGGGCAACTTCATCCGCTCCCTGGGCTACAAGGCCCACGTCGTCCACTCCAGCGACGCCACCGGCCCGGTCATCCCCATGTTCGTGGCGGCCGGACTCGGCTCCCTGGGCGCCTGCGGATACCTGCTGTCCCCGCACAGTGGCAACCGTATGCGGCTGATGATGATCACCACCGATGCCAGTGTCACCTATGACGAGCCCGTTGACTACGGCATCCACGCCTTCTGTCAGGTTTGCCAGGTGTGCGTGAACCGCTGCCCAGGCCGCGCCCTGATGCGCGACAAGATCTGGTGGCGTGGAATCGAGAAGAACAAGCTGTACTTCAAGCGCTGTCGGCCGGTCATGGCTCGCTACCTCGGTTGTGGCGTGTGCATGAAGGTTTGCCCGATCCAGAAGTATGGCCTGAAGAACACCATGGAGCACTACGCCGCCACCGGACAGGTGTTGGGCAAGGGCACCCATGACCTCGAAGGTTACAACCTTGAGGGCAAGGGCTACTTCGGCCCCGGCGAGCTCCCGGTCTTCGAGCGCAACTTCTTCGAAATGCCGCACGGCAACTCTGATGAGTGGTCGTTCGAGCAGATGAAGGACGCCGCCCGCGACAACAACGGCGAGGTTCCGGACGAACTGGTGGAAGACCTGAAACTCCAGATCACCCGCTCCATCGCTTTGCAGACCGGCGACGTACTGCAGATGATGGCCGAGGACCAGGACTACATCTAGTAGTTCTGCCTCACCCAGCCATAACGGCAAATCGGCCGGCGGGAGCAATCCCGCCGGCCTTTTTTGTGCTGGCAAACCGAACGCTCGCCAGTTCGGGCGCGTTGAATTACGGGCGATCTCCGTAGAATAATCGGCGGCGGGTACGGCTACTACGGCCTTGCGAGCGGGCGGTGCGGTAGTAATTCGCCGCCGGTGATTTCGTTATGACGAATGGTTTGCCTTCGGCGCTGATTGACGTTTTGACCACGGGCGGAACGTTATTGGCGTTCCCACCGACGCCGACGGCCTAGACATTGACGCTCTGGGGGCGATGCTGTTTGAAAGCCGGGGCCTGGTACCCAGGCTGCTTTACAGCATCCCTACATACCTGAACCCCATCGGGTCTATTGCCGCCGTTGGGGTGACGGTGGTAACTACGGCTGGCACAACGGTTTGGCTGCGCGGTGCTGGACGGGCCGGACAACGGCTGCGTCATCTCATTAGGGTCATTTTCCAAGATACTGGCTTCGGGCCTGCGGTTGGGGTAAGTCCACGCGTCGCCGGGATTCACCCTGCGGTTTACCGAATCGGGCATTGCCGCCGGGGTGGACTTTACCATTTCACATCTAGGGCAGCGCCGGCCACGCTGGAGCTTGAGTTGTTGCAGGAAAACACCGTCAATCTGCGGCAAGTCTACGGCCAGCGGATGGATGCAGTGTCCAATGCGTTGCGCTCGCAGCTGGCTGACTAGATTAACTGCACCGAGCCGGGTGGCGGCTATTTTCCGGCTGAATTTATCCGTAAGAATCGACGCGGATACCCTGCTTCAGCCGGCCCGTATCGGCGGCGTTTCGTACCGACCGGGTACTGCGTTTTCAGCCTCCGGGGGCTCGCGATTCGCTGTGGATTGGGCATTCCCGATATGAATCTGATGAGCTGCAGGAGAGGCTGGGGAGGTTGGGAAATGCCATTGACTGGTGCGTTGGCTACGGCCAGGAGTGCGGCTGGGTTGCGTCGAAAAGTGTGGGTAGACAGCCTTGCCTATAATTATCATCATGCAAAGGAATATGCGAAGACGTTTCCGAAGTCATCAAGCAAAAGGCCCGCGAGCTCGGCTTCATCGAAGTCGGCATCACCGCGTTCGATATTCGCTACGTGTATCAGAGCAAGAAGGACTGGGTGAAATTCCCCCATGTCGTCTGCCTGGCCTACGAGCAGGACTTCGAGCCGACCCAGACTATCCCCAGCATTGACGCTGAGATCGTTCACTCCAGCACGTACCGCACCGAAGGCGCGGCCGGCCTGGAGCTGGGCAACTTCATCCGCGGCTTGGGCTATCGCGCCCAGGTTCACAGCCCCAACGACAACACTGGCCCCTACATCCCCATGTTCGTAGCGGCTGGCTTGGGTTCCCTGGGCGCCTGTGGCTACCTGCTGACCCCGCACGTCGGCTCCCGTTGCCGCATCATGATGATTACCACCGACGCCAGCGTCACCTACGACGAGCCCGTTGACTACGGCATCCATGCCTTCTGTCAGGTTTGTCAGGTGTGCGTGAACCGCTGCCCGGGCCGCGCCCTGATGCGCGACAAGATCTGGTGGCGTGGCATTGAGAAGAACAAGCTGTACTTCAAGCGTTGTCGGCCGGTCATGGCCCGCTACCTCGGTTGTGGCGTGTGCATGAAGGTCTGCCCGATTCAGAAGTATGGCATGAAGGCCACCATGGAGCATTATGCCGCCACCGGACAGGTGTTGGGCAAGGGCACCCATGACCTCGAAGGTTACAACATCGAGGGCAAGGGCTACTTCGGCCCCGGCGAGCTCCCGGTCTTCGAGCCCGGCTTCTTCGATATGCCGCACGGCGACACCGGCGATTGGGCCTTCGACCAGTTGAAGGACGCAGCCCGCTCGAACGGTAACGACGTTAGCGACGAAATGCTTGCGGAATTCCGTACGCACGTCGTCCGCGGCCTGAACCAGAGCACCGACAACGTCGATATGATGTACGAGGAAGAAGACTACATCTAAAAGGTGTAGCCAACTGAATCAGTCGGTTCTTCGGAACGGACTCAAAGGGGGGAAGGTTTTCACCTTCCCCCCCTGTTTTGTTTTACTGCTGGAGCGAACCGGGTAAAAAACGAACCGGGTGAAAAAGGGAGGGCGGCAAATTTGCCGCCCTCTTCGGGGATTTGGAATGTCGCGCTCGATTTAGAGTTGCAGGGATTTGGGGTCGACGGTGCGACGTGGGGGAGCGCCAGCGCTGTTTGGCTGGACTTCCCGCAGGTTGGCCACGAGGTCGGTCAAGGCCGACTGGTATGCTGCGCTGTCTTCCGATTGGCCGGTAAGGTCGAATACGCGATGGTCTTCCGCCAGCAGACGGGCATTGCGGTTACGTCCGCCGGCCATGATGCCGTCGGCATCGACCAGGAACATTGTCCACCGATCCGACGTTTGGCCGGATGTCTGGGCGGCGGTGATGTCATTGCGGACGGTTTCGCTGTCGATGCCAGCGGCAGTGCAAACGACAATCAGGCGGTCGTAGTGGCGCACCCAGCGCTCAATCTCCTCTTCGCCCGAAGTGGCGCGGCGGTCAACCAGAGGGTTGCCTCGGAAACCTTCCGCGAACACCCAGCTGCGTATACCCTGGGCGCGCAGGTTTTGTTCCAGCTGGCGCCCAAACGCGATGTCGGAATTGGCGCAGGATATGTGCACCTCCAAGGTGGAGATGGCGTTGCCGACTACGGTGTCCTGGAAACCGGCGACGAAAGCGGGCAACCCCGACCCTACGAAGAACGATTCGGGTAGCGCCCCGCCAGAGCGCAGCAGGGTGTCCAGTCCAATGGTGCTGGGGGCATCGTGGCGGATGCTCTCCAGGCCGATGGCAGTGTTCAGAGCGCAGTTTTGGAAAACGGTGTAACCGATGATGCAATCATGAAAGTCGGCCTGGTCGGCGCCGGTGTCGTTGAGGACAGCCTCGTAGAAGTCGGCCTGGCTGAGGGTGGCGCCGGACAGATTGGTGCGCGACAGGTTGGCGCCGTTGAAGCTGGCGCCGGTGAGGTTGGCGCCGGTGAGGTTGGCCCGGTCCAGGTTGGCCCGGTCCAGGTTGGCGTTGGTCAGGTTGGCGCCGGTGAGGTTGGCCTCAGACAAGGTGGCCCGATCCATATTGATGCCGGTGAGGTTGGCGCCACGGAGGTCAGCTCCGCGCAGGTTGGCGCCGGGGGCCAGGGAGCGACTGAGGTTGGCCTCGCGCAAGTCGGCCCGATAAAAGTGGGCGTCGTTGAGGTAGCTGCCGGAAAGGTCGCCGCGACGAATCATGGCGCCCATGAAATCGGCGTTCCTCATATCGGCGCCGCGCAGGTCCACCATGGGCATACGGGCGTGGCTCATGTATCCTGCGTTCAAATCCATCAAACGATTCGGGTTTGCTTCTCGCCACTCGGCTACGGCGTCGCGCCCACGTTTCACAATCTGAACCAGTTCGATGTCGGCCATAATCAAGCCTCCAGTAGGTTGTAGACGCCGAGTTTAGCATAGCCGGGGATACCGACGCTAACCGGGTTGATTAAAAGCCGGGTATCTCGAAGGTCGGCAGGCATCGGGCTGACCCCGGCGCTGGCGAGATTGCGGCAGCATAGGCGGCCCTTCGACAGGCGCAGGGTGAGCGGGGAGGTGGGTTCGGGTGGAAAATCGCACGACCTGGTGGGTTGGGCGCGCGCTGGACGCTCCTTTACCGGCTTGGCTGTCAGGCCGGGTGCCCTGGCAAGTTGGGCCCGGCATCTGACGTTGGGGGCTGCACGTTGTATTGAAAGCCGGGGTTGGAGGTGATTATACGCTGGACGGTTGGCTGATTGCCGCCGGTTGGGCCACCGCTTATAATGCCGTCACTATCCGGGGTGGAGAGATTCCCACTCAGTGCCGGACCTTCATGCTGCTTACCATCGACATCGGCAACACCGCAGTTACCATTGGCGTGTTTCGCGACGAGACTGACCGCAATGGCGAAACCCCCACGGCGCGACTGCAAACTACGTTGCGGGTTGCGACCGACTCCCGCCGCCTGGCCGATGAATACGGGATATTGTTGAAGAGCCTGCTGGAATTTCGCGGGATTGTCACCGACGACATCAGCGCGGCGTGCATCTGCTCCGTGGTACCGCCGCTGACCGGGATGTTTGAAGAGGTATGCCGGAGCTTTTTCGGCGTGTCGCCGCTGCTGGTATCGTCTCAGATTGACCTGGGGATGCCAATTCGCTACGACAACCCGAGGGACGTGGGCGCCGACCGCATCGTGGACGCAGTGGCGGCGGTGGATCTGTACGGCGCGCCGGCGGTGGTGGTGGATTTGGGCACCGCCACCGTTTTCGACGCCGTGTCCCGCGACCGTGAATACCTGGGTGGAGCCATTGCGCCGGGGATTAACCTGTCGGCGGACGCGCTGTACTACAACACGTCGCAATTGCGGCGGGTGGAACTGATTGCGCCGGAGCTGGCGGTGGGTCGGAATACGACCGCTTCCCTGCAATCCGGCATTGTGTTGGGTTACGCTGGCCTGGTTACCACCATGGTGGAGCGGTTCAAGGCCGAAATTGGGCAGGACGCCAAAGTGGTAGGTACTGGCGGACTGGTAACGGTGATTGCCGAACACGCACCGATATTCGATGACATCAACCAGGAACTGACGCTGGTTGGGCTGGACATCATCTATCGCAAGAATACCGTTGAGGCCCCTCACCCCAACCCCTCTCCCACAATGGGGAGAGGGGCTTAATAAAAGGTGATTGAGATGCAGTCTGCACTTGCCGGCAAGAACATAGTCCTGGGGGTGACGGGCAGCATTGCGTGTTACAAGGCGCTGGATTTGGCGAGCAAGCTGGTGCAGGCCGGCGCCCACGTTGAGACCATATTGAGCTACGGGGCGACCCAGTTCGTTACTCCGCTGGCCTTCCGCAGCCTGACCCATCGGAGCGTGATTACCGATACATTCGATGCCAACTCGGAGTATAGCGTGGAGCACGTTGCGCTGGCGCGTTGGGCCGACATTGTGGTGATTGCTCCGGCCACGGTGCATTGCCTTGCGAAGCTGGCTGCCGGGCTGGCTGACGACCCGTTGACCACTACCGTAGTCGCCACCGAAGCGCCGCTGCTGGTGGCCCCGGCGATGGACGCCAATATGTTCGACCACCCGGCGACGCAGGAGAACGTGGCGCGGTTGCGAAATCGCGGGGTGTTCATCACCGGGCCGGCGCCGGGACGCCTGGCATCCGGCCTGATGGGTATGGGCCGGCTGGTGGAGCCGGCGGACCTGTTGGGTCACATCGCCGCCGCTTTGGGCAAGCACGGAGATTTGGCCGGCCGTAGGGTGGTGGTGAGCGCGGGCGGCACGCAGGAGGCCATTGACCCGGTGCGCGTCATCACCAACCACTCGTCGGGGCGCATGGGTTTTGCGGTGGCCGAAGCTGCGCGGGACCGTGGCGCCGATGTGGTGCTGGTTACCGCTCCGGTCGCTTTGCCGGATCCGCCGCAAATTCGGGTGGTGCCGGTGCGGTCGGCGCAGGATATGTGCGATGTGGTGCTGGCCGAAATCGTCCACGCCGACGCTCTGATAATGGCGGCGGCGGTCGCTGACTACCGTCCTTCGGTTGCCGCCGAGCAGAAAATCAAGAAGACTGCGGCTGACGAAATGACCATCGAACTGGACAAGACCACCGACATACTGGCTACGGCGCAGGGTGATTTTGTGCGGGTCGGTTTTTCCGCCGAGAGCGAGAATCTGGAGACCAACGCCGCCGACAAAGTGCGTCGCAAGAGCCTTGATCTGATTGTTGCCAATGACATCACGGAAGAGGGCAGCGGGTTCGGCGTTGACACGAACCGGGTAGTGCTGATTGACCGGGAGCTGGCGGTCGAGCGATTGCCGTTGCTGAGCAAGTATGAGGTGGGCCACCGGATACTGGACCGGGTGGCGGCGTTGCTGAAAGGGCGTTAGCGACGGGCGAATCGCACCGTCGGGCGGGCTTGGAAAGTCAGGTTCTTTGGGGAGGGCGCATATGCGTATCGGAGTATTTGTTGGGGCATCCACTGCCGATTTGATGAGTCTGGATGACCTGATTGGCCGCATCAAACAGGCCGAAGACGACGGGTTTGACAGTTTCTGGGTGCCGCACATCTCCGCTCGCGGGTATGACGCGCTGACCGTGCTGGCGTTGGCCGGGGTGCAGACCAGCCGGATTGAACTGGGGGTTGGCGTGGTACCCACGTATCCGCGACACCCGGTGGCGCTGGCCCAGCAGGCTTTAACTACGGCGGCGGCGAGCAACAGCCGATTCGTGCTGGGCATTGGCCCGTCCCACCGGCCGGGGATCGAGGGTAGTTTCGGTTTGTCGTATGACCGACCGGCGCTGCACGTGCGGGAGTACCTGTCGGTGCTGCGTCCCCTGATGGAAACCGGGCGGGTGCAGTTCTCCGGCGAGTTCTACAACGTGAACGCGGAGCTGGATGTGCCGAACCGACCGGAGTGTCCCGTGCTGATTTCGGCGTTGGCTCCCCGTATGCTGCGCCTGGCCGGGGAACGGGCGGACGGGACTATCACATGGATGGCCGGTCCGCGGGCGATACGCGAGCACGTTGCGCCGCGCATCAGACGGGCGGCGGAAGCCAGCGGGCGCAATGAACCGCGCGTGTGCGTGGGACTGCCGGCCACGGTTTGCGACGATGAGGCGGTGGGACGACGGCGGGCCGCCGCAGCCTACGAACGCTATGGCCAGCTGGTGAATTACCGACGCGTGCTGGATATTGAAGGAGTGGAAGGGCCGTCGGAGGTGGCGGTGATTGGCAACGAGGCATCGTTGCGCCGGCAGCTGGAGGAGTTTGCGGACGCCGGGGCCACCGATTTTCTCGCCAACATCTTTGCCGCCGGGGACAATGGGGAGACGGGGGCGCGGACTTATGCCGCGCTGAAGGATTTGGTGGGGAGGGTGTAAGATGACGCCTGGCTTGTTGCAACATCCAGGGGGTGAATGGAAATGACTACGCCGCTGTTTTCTACCTACCGGCAGGGTGAGAACCGCGTCACGGCTACGTTCCTGGCCGTGCTGCAACGGTTGAGCTTGCCCAACATAGATCGGATTCTAGGGACCCTCCTCGGGGAGGATTCTTTAAGCTTGGTGTCGTTTGAGAACCAGGTTAGGACGAACTCGTCGGTGCCTGACGCGAAAATTGGAGCGGGCGGCACCGTCAAAGCCATCTGGGTGGAAACCAAAACACAACCCAATGCGGTGGACCGAGAGCAGATTAAAAGGCATTTGAAGAGCGTCTCCGAAGGTGAGAAACTGCTGGTGCTGACTCCGGATGACATCAGACCGCCGGTCTTTGAGAATGTTAAAAATCACGAAGACAAAATTGTCTGGTCAAACTTCATCGCCTTGACCGAGGCGATTGATAATATCCTCGGTGATGAGAACGAGCCTCCGACTGAGCGGGAGGCATTCCTGCTGAGAGAGTTGGTCTTCATGCTACGTGAAGATGGATTGCTGGATTCTGGAGCACCCAAAGTCGTGGTGGTCGCTGCGAGTTCAGCATGGCCGATGTACCAAAAGGTCTCTGTGTACTGTTGTCTTGTCAGCCTCCCTTTCCGAAACGCCGAGCAATTTGACCGCATGGCATTCTATGCGAACGGCGAAATCAAGCCCAAGGTTCCCAAGGTGATTGAGGTAGTCGAGTCGATTAACCTTACCCGAAAAGAGGAAATCGCTGCTCTTGGTTCACCTGCAAAGGAACGCGCTGAGGAACTGTTTCGGAGAATGGGAGACACCCCTGAGTGGAACCAGTGGTTTGACGGGAATCGCAAAGTTATATTCCTGAGCGGGCCTGATGACACCGAAACCATTAATCTGGGAAAATCAATCCGCAACGACAAACAAAGCAGTAGCGGTAGAACCGTGCCCTTCACGTATGGCAAGCCGCGGTACGTAAGCTTGGAGTCGTTGCAGGATAAGGATGTTCGGACGACCACGGAATTGGAACGCTTGGAACGCGGATAGACGAAGGATGATGTTCAGGCACACTTGAGCAGTATTGTAATATGTATGGGGAAATGATAAAATATAACTAACTTAACCGGCGAGGATTTGAAGAATGTTGAGCTTAATCGTAGCTGAATTGCAAAAAGTCTTTGCGGTTGTCGAGCGCGTTGATGCAAAGAGCTACGCTTTTCATATAGGTAAAGCAGGCGGTATAGCAGCGGCTACCGGAGCTTGGGTAACGCTGGTTGAAGAAGAGGATGAGGAGTGCGACCCGGATTACCCCATCAATGTTTGCTACGTGTTATGCGACAAAATTTCCAGCGCATATGCGTACAACTTTTTAGATGAGATTGACGATATCCTCGTTGAGCTAATGGGACAGGCTGATGATGAGGGGGAATATGATGACTCTGCCGCTGATCGTATTAGTTGGGCCGAGTACGGGGCTGCGCTGAATGAAGCAGTGAAAGCCAGAGACGGGGGCGACGGGTTGCGCTATGCGTTAATGATGGGGATCGTGTCCGGTTTGATGTTCAACAACCCGGGGCCGAGCCACCCTGAACACGGGACGATCCTGGATGCTATTGCCGCAGCCTACGAAACCGGATCTGACGAATCATTGAAGTATGCCCAAGCACGCATCGCCGGCGGTGTGCGGATGAGTGATCCCACTCCTTTTATGGGCAAGGAGCAGTACGACCTTTACATGGAGGAGAGGCTGCAGACGCTGCGCTGGGTGCAGAACTTCGGCCTCCGCAACGCTCGGGCCGGTGATGAGTCGGTGGCGGTGCCTAATTCAATGGCAATCAACCACGGGGTAAGGCAAATGAGTTCTCAGCATTCACCTGAAAATCCACCACGGCCTATTGAGATGTGCTACTGGGTTGTGCCCGGTAAGCTGCTGGCCGGCGAGTATCCGCGCAATGTGGATGAAGAGTCATCACGGGAGAAGCTGGCGATGCTTACCGACGCCGGCGTCTCGGCGTTCATTGATCTGACCGAAGCTGATGAGGGCCTGGAGCCTTACGCTTATATTCTAGACGGGCCATCACACGAGCGGTTTGCCATCCGGGATATGAGCATTCCGTCGTCCAAGAAGTTGACCACAGCGGCGCTGGATACTATCGACCGCCACTTGGCAGCCGGACGGACGGTTTACGTGCATTGCTGGGGCGGCGTCGGGCGCACGGGCACCATCATCGGCTGCTGGCTGGCGCGGCATGGCGAGCCGGGCCAGGCGGCGCTGGACCGGCTCGGAGAACTGTGGCAAGAGAATCCAAAGTCCCGGCTAGGGCGACGGTCGCCGGAAAGGCCAGAACAGGAACGCTACGTGCGTGAGTGGATGGAAACGGCAGTCAATAAATGAGTTAGGCCGTCTGCGTCCCAAAACTAAAGATGCTCACGGATTGCGGTCCGGGTTGCCCGCCGCCCCGGCCCGGTACTGCCATAGCCCATCGGCCAGTTCGGTTATCAGCGCGCTCATTGCGATGCGTTGCCGCCACTCCGTTGGGATAGCGTCGATTCCATAGTAAGCGCCGGCAAGCTGGCCGTAGATGGCGGCGGTGGTGTCCGCATCGTCGCCCAGGTTGACTGCCAGCAGACAGCCTTCCGCGAAGGTGGACGACTGGTGAAACGCCCACAGCGCCGCCTCCAGCGACTTCACCACGTAGCCGCTGCCGACGATCTCCGGAGGCTCTTTGCTCCGGAAAGAACCCGCCGCTATCTCGTCAATCTCGTCGCATAGCGGCTGTATTTCCCAGAGGCCGGCAACCGGGCAGAAACGCGCAGACAGCAGCGTCTCCTTTGCCAACCCCTGTACCGCTCCCACCAGCAGGCCGCCGAAATATCGACAAGCATCCACGCAGGTCGTCGCCCCGTGGGTGGTGCGGGAGCTCTCCCCGCTCATACGGATGGCCTGCTCCGGGTCTGATGCGAAAAACAGCGGCGCTGGGGCCAGCCGCATCAGACTGCCGTTGCCGGCCGAAAAGGGGTCGGTGGAACCGGCGAAGGGTTCGCCAGTACTCCGGTAGTGGCTCAGGGCATCGGATATGGTGATGCCGATGTCAAAACAGACGCCATTGCTGCTCAGATATCCTTCGTCCCGCCAGCGGACGTAACGGTCCATCTGATCGCCCGCGTCAAAACCGCCACAAGCGACCAGGCTGTCGGCCAGGCACAGCGCCATTGACGTGTCGTCAGTCCATTGGCCCGGCTTCAACCGGAAGGGGCCACCGCCCACCATATCAGTAACGCGCGCAAAGCTCCCCGGCGGCTCGAATTCGACGGTCGTTCCGACCGCATCGCCGGCCGCCAGCCCCATCAGGCAACCCTGGTAACGCATCCGTGTTGTAATCATCGGTCTGATTCCATTTGATGAAGGTCAGCCCACCGCTTCCTTGAACCGGCGGATGGCTTCGATGTGCTGGTCGGGGCCCTTGAGGCCGGCGCGCATGGTGTTGATGGAGAGGTGGGTGGCGCCCGCTTCGTCCCAGGCGGCGCCGAGGCGGTTCCAGTCGTCGGGGTTGTCGCTGTCCATGAGGGCGACGCGGCCTTCGATGCCAACGGCTGCCGGGTCGCGTCCGTAGCCTTTCGCCAGCTCCCGCATCTCGCCGATGCGCTCCTGGCCGGCGCCGTCGGGCTGGAATTGTGGGAACCAGCCGTCTCCCATGCGGGCAATGCGGCGCACGACTTGGGGCGCACCGCCGCCGAACCAGACCGGGATGGGTTGCTGGACGGGCCGGGGGTTGATGCCGGCGTGGGTGATTTTGTGGTATCGACCTTCGAAATTCACCACTTCCTGCGTCCAGAGCATCCGCAGCACCTCAACCTGCTCGGCGGAGCGGCGGCCGCGATTTTCCCAGTTCTCGCCCAGGGCTTCGTACTCGACATCGTTCCAGCCGACGCCGATGCCCAGGCGCAGGCGACCGCCGGTGAGGACGTCGACCTCGGCGGTTTGCTTGGCGACCAGGGCGGTTTGGCGCTGGGGCAGGATGATGATGCCGGTGCACATTTCGATTTTCTCGGTAACGGCGGCCAGGTAGCCAAACATAACGAAAGGTTCGTGGAACGTATCGACGCTGCTGTAGGGCCGGTTCCATTCGGGGCGTTTGCTGGCATCAGCGCCCAGAACGTGGTCAAAAACCAGCAAGTGCTCATAGCCCAGGGATTCGGCGGCCTGAGCGAAATCCTTGACGGCGGCGGGGTCGGCGCCGATTTCGGTCTGGGGAAAGATGGCTCCGAGTTGCATGGTGATTTGCTCCTTACGAGGACGAGGCGGGCAGACGACAATTGGGTGCATATCAGGTGATGATTGATGGTAACGCCGCCAGTATCAGCGGAGCGGAGCCGGGCGTCAACCCTGGCTGGTCGCGGCGGCGTATTAGCGTTTGTGGTGGCGGGGACGGGCCGGGTTTGGTAATATTGTATGACGGTGGGGATTAGTCTAGTGGTAAGACGCCTGACTCTGGATCAGGTATCACAGGTTCGAATCCTGTATCCCCAGCCATTCTTGAGACGTTTATTCCTTTCCTGTGCCTGGCCTTCCGATGCCTCCAAAGATTTGTGAGTTGATTTCGGAGTTGGAGAGGACGCTAGGAATGCCAGATAGCGCCCGATACGTGAAAATAGTCGAGTGGTCTGATGAGGACCAATGCTACGTGGGCAGCGCTCCGGGTTTGATCTTCGGTGGTTGCCACGGCGATGATGAACGGATGGTGTTCGAGGAGTTGTGCCAGATCGTAGACGAAGCGATTGAGACATTTTGGGCTGACGGCAAACCATTGCCGCCGGCCACATCAGGGCGCGACCTCGCCAACAATCTGAGTATTCCAGTCTAGACCAAGCCGACCAGGGCATCGCCCGGGTCTATAACATCAACGCCTGCATCCCGGGCCCGCATCCCGGTGGTTACAGCTTGCCGGCGGCGCGCAGCTGACGGCGCACTTTGCGGATGCCGCCGAATTTGAGCCGCAACAGACCTTTCACGTCCTCCCAGGCGGTGCGCAGGATGCGGACGCGAGAATCGGGGTCGTCGGCCCACTGCACCGGTAGCTCGCGGATGCGGTAACCGCACTTCTGGGCCAGAATCAGCAGCTCAGAGTCGAAGAACCAGCCGTTGTCTTCAACGAGAGGCGCCAGGTCATCGGCGGCGCGGCGGCTGATGGCCTTGAAGCCGCATTGGGCGTCCCGAAACGACGTGCAGAACATGAGACGAAACAGAAGGCTGTACCCTCGGGATGTGGTCTCGCGTTTGAGGGTGCGTCCGACCACGTGGGAATTGGGCAGCAGCCTGGAACCGATGGCGATGTCATAGTTGTCGCGGGCGATGGCGTCGATCATGGGCCGGAGATGGGTGAGGTCGGTGGAGAGGTCAACGTCCATGTAGGCCATGATGTCGGCGGCGCTTTCGGTCCAGGAGCGGCGGAGGGCACGCCCGCGTCCCCGCTGTTCGAGGCGGAGGTAGCGCACGGCGGGGAATTCGGCGGCAAGCGCTTGCGACTCAGCCTGGGTGCCATCGGTGGAGCCGTTGTCGGCGATCACGATGTTCCACTGGCAATCCGCCAGCGCGGTTGACATAACATCGTGCAGCCGCCTTACGCTTACGGGCAGGGCGCGTTCCTCGTTGAGGCAGGGGATTACGACGTCGACGGTGAGCGGCATCAGGCGGACATTATACCAACGCCGGGTTCGGAATGCCGAAAGGCCAGGCCAGCGTTATCGCGCGGCGAAACGTCATAAAACCGGCCCGGAATAGGTCAATCGGGTGTACGTAACTGTTCAGAGTTGCGGGGATCTGCCGACTATTCGGCCTATTGTGGAGGGGCAGCCAAGCACGAATGTCCAAAGCAAACCGTTGCCGTCCCCTCAAACGTGAACAGTTACGGGTGTACCATGCAAATTGACAAGGCGCGGGGTTTGGTGCTATATTCCGTCCGTTTACACCGTTGCGTTGGGGCGCGCCGGCCGGCCTTTTCGGGCGGGCGGTACGCAATGAAAACTCAACTCAAAAAGTTTACTTCGTTGCTCGGACACACCACCCTAACAAATCCGGGGACGGTGTTATTTCGTAACTGCACCGTAGCTGTAGCTTCGGACCAGCCCGATGGCGGGATGTGTGGTGCGAGGAACTGCGGCCGGTTCGGAGGAACTGCCAGATGCAAATGAACGACTTTGTCGTCCGATTCGCCGGTGAAGGCGGGCAGGGCGTCGTCACTTCGGCGGAAGGACTGGCGCAAGCGTCCACTCAGGTGGGCTACCACGCCTTGACCTACGCCACTTTCCCGTCCCAGATTCTGGGTGGCCCGACCTGGACCCAGGCCCGGATCTGCACTGAGCCGATTCTGAGCTCGGGCGACTCGGTGGACGTGCTCGTTGCCTTCAACGAGGAAGCCTACGAGACCCACGCCGATGACGTGCGCGACGGCGGCGTAATCATCTACAACGCTGATGATTTTACGATGACAGACCCACGCTCCTTCGGGCTGGCGGTCGATACGCTGGCGCGTTCCACGGGGAACAACCGAGCCGCCAATATGATCGTGATCGGAGCTTTGGCGCAGCTGGTTCATATGCCTCAGCAGTATCTGGAAGACTTCGTGGAGGCTCGATTCCGGCGGGGTCGGGATAACGACGAAGAGATTATTACGTCGAATATTCAGGCCATGAACCTGGGTCGGCAACACGCTGCTGAAAGCGGTTTCGTGCTGGGCGAACTGTCGCCGCCGAACCCTCCGGATTTCAAGCAGTTGATGCTGAAAGGCAACGAAGCTATCGCATTGGGCGCTGTCCACGCTGGCGTTGGCTTTTACGCCGGTTATCCAATCTCGCCGGCCACCACCATCCTGCTCTGGATGGAGCGGAATCTGGTTGGCCAAGACAAGTTTGCCTATCAGGTGTCATCCGAGATTGAAGCCATAACTGCTATTATGGGCGCCGGCTACGCCGGCAAGAAGTCCATGACGGCGACGGCCGGCCCTGGAATATCCCTGATGAGCGAAGGGCTGGGTTTGGCCTGGATGGCAGAGATTCCGCTGGTGGTGGTTGACGTGCAGCGCGGCGGCCCGGCGACGGGCTTGCCCACCAAGACCGAGCAGTCGGACCTGATGGCCTGTATGTATCCCGCTCATGGGGACGTGCGGATGCCGATTATTGCGCCTGGTTCGGTTGAGGAATGCTTCTTCGGCGCGGTGCACGCCTTCAACTGGTCGGAGCGTTATCAGGGTCCGGTAATCCTGATGAGCGAAATGTCCATGGCCGAGCGTGTGCAGAACATACCGCGGCCCGACCTATCCAGGACGCCGGTGGAAAACCGGCTGACCTACGAAGGCAGCAACGGATATCACCGCTACTCCGGCAACGAGTTGTCTCCAATGCCGTTGCCGGGCCATCCGGGAGCATACGTTGCCAACGGCAGCGAGCACGACGAGATGGGTGATACGACTCACCTGGCCAGCCGGCACATTCAGATGACGGAGCGCCGGTTCAGCAAGATCAAGTTGCTGGAAGAGGAACACTACGAGTCCGACAACACTGACGCCAGGATCGCGGTGATGCCCTGGGGCGGTTCTAAAGGGCCGGTGCAAGAAGCGTATAATGCCCTGCGGGAGCAAGGGGTGGATGTGGGGTGGTACTACTCCATGTTCCTAAACCCGATCCCGCCCAAACTGCTGGAAGAACTACGGAGCAAGGACCTGGTCATCGTCCCTGAACTCAACTATCAGGGCCAGTGGGCGACCATCCTGCGCTCCATGAGCGTGAAAGCGGAAGCCATCACGCAATACACGGGCCTGCCCTTCAAGGTCAGCGACCTGGTTAGTCGAATCAATGAGATAGTATCCCCTGCCAAGGAGATAGCGCGGGTATGAGCAAGAAAAACCCGGAATACGATTTCAAATGGTGCCCCGGTTGTGGCGACTTCGGTGTGCGACGCGCGCTTGAGCTCTCTATGATCAACAGACTGGAAGAAGTCGGCGAACCGATTGAAAACAATGTAGTAGTTGCCGGCATCGGTTGCAGCGGCAATCTGGTTCACCTGCTGGAAGGTCAGCAGCCTTACGGTTTCCACGGCATTCACGGCCGCACCTTGCCGGTGGCAATGGGCGTCAAGATGGCGCGGCCCGAATTGAATGTCGTGGTGGTTGCCGGCGATGGCGACTTTCTCAGCATTGGCCATGAGCACATTGCTCCCCAGGCGGCGCGCAACCTGAACATCACCGCTGTCATCATGGACAATGGTGTCTACGGGTTGACCAAGGGCCAGAGTTCTCCGACCACCGAGATGGGCGTTGTAACCAGCAGCACTCCTTTTGGCAAGATTGAGGCCGAACTGGACCCGCTGGAACTGTACCTTACGCTGGGTGTTTCCTTTATTGCATCGGGCTTCTCCGGCCAGCCGCGGGTGCTTGCCCAACTCATCAACGAGGGCATGAAGCACGAAGGAATGTCGATGATTCACGTGCAGTCGCCCTGCGTCACGTACAACGATACGTTCCAGTTGATCAAGGGTAATGCCAAAGAAGGCATCGCGCCGGCGTTGTGGGACATTCCGGAAGACCACGATCCCAGCAGCAAGCAAGCCGCTTACGACCTGGTGCAGCGTGGTGGGCTGCCGGTGGGTGTGATTTATAACGACGAAACACGCCTGTCGCTGGAAGGCAACCTGCAAAACATCCGGGGCAAGGCCCGGGAACGCACCGTTGAGCAGTTGATGGACGGCTACACCTTCTAGCCGATACCGTCAAATCATGTCAAGCAAGCGCCCCCGGCGGTTATCCTGCCGAGGGCGCAAGTTGTTCATAACGTGGTGATGGCAACGCTGCCGCCGTAGTCCCAGTTAATGGTCATCGAGGTGTGCCAGAGCAAGTTAGCGCCGATGAGCGGAATAGTCTGGGCGGCGATGATGCTGATTGTTCGTGGGTTGCCTAGCCACAGTGCGGTTGCCGTGTACACATCGGCGTCAACTACCTGCCCATCCGCCAGAATGGTCTCAACTGTATCGACGGCAGTTAGATTGAGCCGGGTGATGTCATCAATCGGGAGTTGCAGGTCACCATTGAATCCAGTGTCCATAATGGGATTGAATCCCATGAATTGCTGGCTCTCGGTGTTCATTACGGCGATAGGCAACGTCGCTTGCCCGGCCTGGTTAATGCTCCCATTAATCGTTTCGGTCATTTGATAATGGCGGCTTTGTGGCCGATGCGTAGGATGCAAGATAGCGAGTCTGGCCGTCGTGCTTTCAGTTTCCGTGAAGCAGCTATAAGTTCCTCGTCAATCTCGTATTCGCCGGTGTCCGGTTCAACAGCGATGAACTTGCCGGTGTGGAGAGGTTCCACCAAGTGGCAAATCTCGGTGTCGTAGAGAGCCCGGGCGCGCGAGCATACGCTTTCGCGGCTGGATGGTTTGGCCGTGCTCCGCTCTGTACCACGGTAGTTTGCCGGGCCACGAACTCCCACGATGGCGGCCTTGTGGCCGATGCGGAGGATGTGAGAATAGGTGTTGGGCCGCTTTGCCCGCATTGTGAGTATCGCCCCCACGATTTGGTCGTGAATTACGTAGTCGCCGCTCTCCGGCTCCACTGCGATGAACTTGCCGGTGTAGTCCCGCTCGACCAAGTGGCGAATATCGTCATCGTAAATGGCGCGGGCGCGCGGCCCTACGTTTTCAAGTGTGGTGGGTGTATCAAACATAATACGCCTCCGCAATTCCGGTTAATAGCTGATGCCCGGCGCTGCTGGCTCCGGCGCCAAATCCGAATTGTCGGCCTGAAAGGACTGGTATTTTGAGGGGCATTTGACGCGGATGTTGTCGGTTACGAAGACGTGGTTTTGGGCATCGTAGCTGCCTTCCAGGATTATCTCCGAATGGGGATTGAAGAACAGATCGGGCAGGACGCCGACGTAGCTGGCGTGGAGCTCCGGGGAGTCTGACGCCACGCCGGGCGCATCGGGATCCTTGTTGCCCATGGTGAACCGCGTTTGGGTCGAATTGCTTTCCCGCCGGAACGTATCCGGAACCAGGGCGCCGGACACGCGGAGGGTCTGGCCGTCCTGAAGTTGCGTATCGTCCAGGAATTCACCGACGGTTACGAAGAACAGGGCATTGCCCGGGAAGGCGGCGTACACCATGTAGATTACGGCCAGCGCGACGACGCCGGCCAGGATTGCGAGCCGCACACGATGGCTGCGCCATCCCGATTGCGCTTCGGAGTCGTCATCCTGCAACAGGGCGACGGTATCAGATGTGTATGGCAGAGGATCGTCGGCTTGCATGGTGATTATTGCCTGGTTGGGGCCGGATAATCGGCCTGGCTTTCCCGCTGATGATTTTGCCAGGTTGATTATAGGCCTGGGTTAGCACGGTGTCATGGGGACTTGGAACGGTTACGGGTTGCCGCTGCCGGATGTGTTTTGCGGAGCGCCGCGCAGCTCTTCGCCGAAGTCTTGCAGGTCTCGTTGGATGGCCTGCCGCTTCCAGGACATATAGGCTGCGTAAGCGAAGAACACTATCCACACCACTGCGAATGCGGCGAACAGGAAGGGGAGGTTTGGAGGTGCGTTGCCCATATCAGGTGGTGTCTCCCTGGGTATTGATCGGAATGAGATTGCCAGCGGTTGCGACTGGATTGTCGAATTGCAGGTCGGAGTTTTGCAGGCGGAGTTCGGAAAGTTGGTCTTCCGCCTGGCGCAACGCCATACGCTCCATCACCAGGTAAACGAACAGGGCCAGTATGGCGACGAAGGAAAAGATGAGGATGCGGGCCATGATTGGCTCCAGCGCACCGTCCGCCGACTCCGGGCCGATGACTTGATCCGGGTGGATCGACCGCCACCATTGCACGGAGTAGTACACGATGGGCACGTCGACGAAGCCGATGATGCCGACCACGGCGGCCCAGGAGCGGCCCTGCTGCGGCGTTGGCGCGTAGTGTCGAATCATCAGGTAGGCCACGTAAATCAGCCACAGGATCAGGGTGGTGGTGAGGCGCGGCTCCCACTCCCACCAGGTGCCCCAGACGGGCCGGGCCCAGATGACTCCGGTAACGAGAGTCAGCGTCACGAACACCACGCTAACTTCGGCGGCGGAGTGGCCCAGTCGATCCCAGCGGTCGGTGCGGCGGATCAGGTAGCCGATGCCCGCGACGGCGCAGACGAAGAATCCGATGAAGGAAAGGAGGGATATCGGGACGTGAAGGTAAAAGATGCGCTGGACGTGGTTTAGCACCAGATCGGTAGGAGCCACCATAAAGATCAGGTAGCCATCCACCAGCACCAGGACGGCGGTTAGCGCCAGCAGCCAGGGCCACATACTCCGAGCCGCGGCACGCCCTGGCCGGCCGTTATCTCGACGATTGGCTATCAATGCCAAAGTAAGCTATCCCTCGAAAACAAAACCAAATATCCACGAACATATTACCAAAAAGAGGGCGTCGAATACCACCAGCAATGGTATCCAGCGGGTCCATATTGCCAGGGACGGCCCGCCTTGCAGCGCCAGCGCGGAGGCTTCCACGGCGCCGATGATGACGGGTACCACGACGGGGAAAAACAGCACCGGGAGTAGAATTTCCCGTGAACGGGTCTGGGCGGCCATGGCTGAGAAAAACGTGCCGACGGTGGCGAAACCCAGTGTGGCCAGGAAGATGATTAACCCCAGCGTCGGGGATAGAGTCGGCAGGTCCAGCATTACCGCAAAGACCGGCAGCAGTACCCCCTGAATGACCAGCATAAAGATGAGGCTGCCCAGCGTTTTGCCCAGAAAGATGGCGTCGCGGCTGACGGGCGCAACCAGCAGTCCGTCCAGCCCGCCATGTTCCAGCTCGCGGGCGAACGCCCGGTTCATCGCCAGTACGCCGATGAAAGCGTAGGCTACCCAGAGCAGGCCGGGGGCGACGGGGGCAAGGCTGCCGGGTGTACGGTTCAAGCCGAAGTTGAACACCACCACCACGATGAGCCCGAATACCAGGGCGGAGATGACCACGTCCCGCGACCGCAGTTCGAGGCGCACGTCTTTCCAGGCGATGGCCAGCGCGGCCCGCAGGATGTCCATATCAAGGCGACTCGTCAAGTGACAATGCGCCTGGCCGGAGGACTAGGGGTTGGAATCGAGCGATTCGCCAAACAGACCGGCGATAACCTCGGGAGTGAGGGTAAGGGTAACATCACCAGTATCGGGGTTCTTATCTCCCAACTTGGCGATGGCTTTCCGCAGGCGTTTGTGTTCCTTTTGGAGCGCTTTCCGCAGCATTTTCTGCCGCTGTGCCGCTCTGATTTCCGACGCCTTCTCAAACATCTTTCGTACTCCTTCAAACAGCCCGGCCAAGGGCAGGATGAATAGCCAGTAAAGGTCTTTTGCCGCGATTGCAAAGCTTCGGTAGGCCCAGAAATCGGAGCCTTCCCAGATTTGCAGAACCGCAACACTGACGCAGCCGATGATTGCGAAGCCTCCAACCTGCCACCAAACGCCCCGGTCAGATAGTTCACTAGGCAATTCTGACTGGTTCATTGTAGCATTATTGCCGGGCGCCGCCCCGACTGCAAGGCTTTCTGGAGACCGTCTGCTGTTGTTCCGTCGGCTGACGCGTCGTAGGCCAGCCGGCCACCGGATAACCCCAGCACCCGATGGGCCCAGGCGAGCCCAAGTTGCTCGCTGTGGGTAGTCAACAGAACCGATTTGCCGGAGGATGCCCAGTCGCGCAGTAGTTGCCCCAAATTTTCGGTGGACACCGAATCCAGACCGGACTCGGGCTCGTCCATCAGCAAAACGGTGGGTTCGTGGAGAATGGCCCGCGCTACGGATAGGCGTTTTTGCATTCCGTGAGAAAGGGTCCGTACTTTGCGGTTGCGGCGGTCGGCGAGGCCGACCTGCTCCAATACCTGCTGGATGCGAAGGTCGATATTGGCGATACCGTACAGCTGTCCGTAGAAGGCAAGGTTTTCCCGACAGGTGAGGTCGTCGTACAACAGGGATTCGTGGCCGACGAAACCGACCAGACGGCGAGCAGCGCTGCCGCCGCGGTGGACTCGGCGGTTGCCGATGTGGAGTTGGCCGGCATCGGGCCGGGTCAGGCCGGCCAGGATACGGAGCAGGGTAGTTTTGCCGGCGCCGTTGGCGCCGAACAGGGCGGCGATTTCACCCCAGCCCACTTGCAAATCCAGATTGTGCAGGACGCGGCGGTCGCCGAAATCCTTGCGCACGCCGGTGGCGGAGATAGCCGCCCCTGAATCAGCCGCGATAGTCATTACGCCGAATCCGGCGGTTCAGGCATTGCTGGTGTGTTCCTCATATCGGTCGCGCAGGACTTTTTTATCGAACTTGCCGACGCTGGTTTTGGGGATTTCGTCGATGAACACCACGTCGTCGGGCAGCCACCAGCGGGCAAATTTGGGCTGGATGAATTCCAGTATGGTGTCGCGGGTGAGTGTGGCGCCGGTATCAGCGCGGGCCACCACGCAGGCGAGGGGACGTTCCTGCCATTGGGGGTGGGGGACGGCGATGACGGCTGCTTCCAGAACGTCGGGGTGAGCCATGATTGCCGACTCCAGGTCTACCGACGATATCCACTCGCCGCCGCTTTTCACCATGTCTTTGACCCGGTCTACGATCTGGATGTAACCGTCGGGGTCGATGGAGGCGATGTCGCCGCTGTGGTACCAGCCGTCCACGAAGGTTTCCGAGCTGCGCGGGTCGTCAACGTATTGGTCGGCAACCCAGGGGCCTCGGAACCAAAGCTCACCGCGCTGGTTGCCGTCCCAGTTTGCCTCGACGCCGTTGTCATCAACCAGCTTCATCTCGATGCCGGGAGCGATTACGCCTTGCAGACCGCACAAGTCGAGGCGTTCGCCGGCGGAAAGCGAATCGAGCCAGCTGCGCCGGCGGTTCACCGAGATAAGGGGAGCGGCCTCGGTCATCCCGTAGGCGTGAATCATTTCGATGCCCAACCGGTCTCGGTAGGCCTGAAGGACGGCCAGGGGCAGGGCCGAACCGCCGCTGATAATCTGGCGTAGCGATGACAGGTCGTACTCCACGCCCGATCGTTGCAGGTAGTCGAGTACGCCAATCCAGATGGTGGGCACGCCGGCGCTGAAGGTTACGCCCTCAGATTCAATCAGTTGGCAAATTTCCGGCGGGCCGGGCCGAGCGCCGGGGAAAATCTGGTCGGCGCCGACCAGGGTGGAGCTGTAGGGCAGGCCCCAGCAGTTGGCGTGAAACATGGGCACCACGGCCATCACCCGGTCGCGCTCCGATAACGACAGCACGTCAACGGTGGCCGAGGCGAGGGAATGCAGGTAGACGGCGCGGTGGGAGTAGGCGACTGCCTTGGGCAACCCGGTGGTTGCCGAGGTGTAGCACAGGCCCATGGTGGCGTATTCGTCGACAGCGGCGGGATTGTATTCCGGTGCAGCGCTGGCCAGCAGGGACTCGTAGGAAATGGCGCCGGGGAGCGTGGTGGAAACATCCGACGGTTCGCCGAGGATGATGTAGTGCTGCACGGTTTCGAGGCGACCGGCGATGGATTCGATCAGCGGCGCAAGGTCGGGGTCGATGAGCAGCGCTTTGTCGCCGGCGTGGTTGATGATGTATACCATATCGTCAGCAGCCAGGCGGATGTTGATGGTGTGAACGACGGCGCCGATGGTGGGCGGGGCGAAGTAGGCTTCCAGGTGCCGGTAGGTGTTCCAGCCGAAGGTGCCAACGCGGTCGCCGAATCCGACGCCCAGTTCGCGGAGCGCGTTGCCCAACCGCGCAGTGCGCTCGAACAGATCGGCGTAGGTGTAGCGATGCGTACCGTTGTTAACTCGGGTAATGATTTGCTTTTTAGGGAACTGGACGGCCGCGCGTTCGAGGATGCGGTGCGCCAGCAATTCGTACTGCATCGTCATCGTGAAACTCCCTGGGGCAAGTGTCCGATCAGGGTATGGGCGCTCGCCCGGTTACGGGTGTTTAATGCTGACGCCGCCGTCGATGGCCCAGGTCTGGCCGGTTACGTAGGTTGCGGCGGGAGAGGCCAGGTAAACGGCCAGGTATCCCACCTCGATGAGGCGACCCACCCGGGCCAAGGGGATGGTGTCGCCGGCCGCGGCGTCGCGCGCGGCGAAGGTTTCGGCGGTCATCTGCGCCGGGTCGGGGAAGGTGCCGGGCGCGATGGCGTTGCAGCGGACGCCGTAGGGCGCCCATTCCTGCGCGACGCACTCCGTGAACCGCATGACGCCGGCCTTGGACGCATCGTAGGCGGCGGACAGGGGGCGGCCGCGGAAGGATGCCCAGCCGCTGATGTTGATGACCGACCCGGCTCGGCGTTCCAGCAGGTGCGGGCCGACGGCGCGACAACCCTGGAATGCCTCGGTGAGGTTGATGTCAATGATGCTGTGCCACTCCGCTTCGGTCATTCCGGGCAGGTCGTTGTCCGGCAACTTGACGACCGGCTTGCGAATGGCGTCGCCAACGCAGTTGATCAGAGTGTCAATCCGCCCGAATTCGGCGATGGTTTTGGCGGCGATTTCAGCCATGGGCTCGGATTTGGTGGCATCGCCGGTTAAAGGCAGGCAGGCGCCGCCCATGGCGCGAATTTCTGCCGCTACCTGATTGACGCCGGTGGAAGTGAGACCGGTTACGGCGACGTCGGCGCCGGCTTGCGCGAAGGCCAGCGCGATGCCCTTGCCGATACCCCGGCCGGCGCCGACCAGCAGCACTTTTTGGCCGGAAACGTCAAAAATATCAAGGCTCATCTGGGGACTCCTTGGTGGGTCGCTGGTTAGTGCGGGTCATGTTGCCATACTGCCGACGGCAGGGCAACTGCGGGAGGGGTTCACGCGTACCCACTTTACTCTGTCATTGCGAGCGCAGCGTGGCAATCTCGTCGCCGTAGCAATGGTCGCCGTAGCAATGATGGTTCGCAGACGCGTGCTCAACCGCAACGAGGTTGCCACGTCCCTCGCAAGCTCGGGATGAGCGGGCGCTCCTCGCAGTGACAGTTGGAGTTGGGCGCTCCTGGCAATGACAAATGACAATAGGGCAGGGTCTTTCGGTTTTCAAGGGTTGTCTAGGCCGAGGATGCGCAGGGATTGTCCTGGGGTCCAGCCGATGCGCCGCAAGGCCGCCGCGATGTTGCTTTCCCCGGCATGACGCAGCACGCTCACCACGATGTTGCGCACTATCGCCATTACCTGCGGCGCGGCCCCTTTCCGTACCCTACTGGCGTCTTCCCCCAGGGTTACATCCCGCACGTAGTGCAGCCGGTTCTCAATTTCCCAATGCCCCCGTATATGTCTGAGCATCGCCTTTGGCCCCACCTTTCCGTCCAGACTGGTGATGGCGTAGCGCGACTCAGTGGCGGTCTGGCCGCGGCCCAGGGCGCGTCGCGTGATGCGGCACACCTGCCCCACATCGGGCCAGTCCAGGTAGTCGTTGAGCGCGTCGGTAGCTGACAATTCACGGATTTCCCAGCGGTCGCCATGCCGGTTCCGGGTCCGCGCCTTCCGGTACTGTCCGCCCCGTACCGGCGCGGCGAAGGCCAGCGCGATGTCGTCGTAAAGTTCCCGCTGGTTCCGCTTCACGATGACCAGGTAGTCGCCCCCAGCGTCCCTGATCTGCTGGCAATAATCCCGCTGGCAGTACAGCGCGTCCCCGGTCACCAGATTGCCCGCCACCGGCAGCAGCGTTGCCGTCAACTCCCGGGCCGCCGTCAGCTCCCCCTGACCTGGCCCGACCCCCCTTTTGCCCCGCTACCAGGCCGACGCCATGGGCATAACCCGCCACCAGCCGCACGCCGGGCAGTTCCTCCCCGTGTATCCCGCGCAGCGCCTTGCCGTCCACCGCAATGGCCACCCTTTCCCCAGTGGCGGCCAGCCACTGCCGGGTCCACTGGGCCAGCGCCGCCTCAAAGGCGTCGGTGTCCAACTGGCAGAACACGGCGTGCAACGTGCTCACCGCCGGGGTCGTGGGTCGAGTGAAGCCCAGGGCTGACACTGCGTCCGGGTCCTGTTGGCGCCCCCACTGGCAGATGGCGTAAAGGCTGCGGGCGCCGGAGAGCATGGCGCAGACGGCCAAGGTCAGGATGGCGGGCAACGGATGTCGCTTGCCCTGGGGCGAGCGTGGGTCGGGGACGGCGCCCAAGGCGGCGGGCAGGCTGCGGGCTAATTCGTTAGTCTCCATGACAACAGATTAGCCGCTTTTTTAGAAAACCGAAAGACCCTGGACAATAGGGTGGTTGGTTTGACAAAGTGAGTACGCGTGACGATGCCACGGTGTTGTATCGGGCGTTGATGCGGTAGAATCAGACACGTATCCGCCAACAGACAATACGAGGTGGGCAATATGCCTAAAGAAAGCAACCGCGTGATATTTCCGCCGGAGGGTTGGACCAACAGCCTGGAGGTGGAGCACGTGGGGGCCGACCAGTTTGGCAACGGCCTAGTTTATGATACGCGATTCAATGGCTCCCCGCTGGTGCGCCTCATTTACGACGCGCGGGACATGGAGATTACGGTGCGATGCCTGCGCTGCGAACAGCAACCGCAGGCGTTCGGCAGGTTCCAGGCCCACCCGATGATCGGCATTATCAGCATTAACGCGACCGCATTGCTGGTGCCAATGAACACGCCCAGAATCATGCGGCACCTGGCGCAGACTCATGATGAGGCCCTGGACGACATTGACGATGTGGACTTTTACAATTGCTTGCTGGATAGCTGCGAGCTGTGAAGGGTTCCGGCATTGCATACTGTGAATAACCCATGGCATGGGAGATTCATTACTATGCCAGAGTAACGGAAGGAGCCCGTATGACGATTGGTTCGGCAGCCTTGATGCAACTGTGCAAAACTACATTTCCGGGATATTGAACGCGCGAAAGGCTATCTAGCGGAATATCTGGAGTGAAATTATGCCTTTGCTTGACCACGAAACTGCTATGCGCCAACATTATCGCCGCAGTGAGGATTTGAGGGAATTGCAGTACGGAACTGCATTAGACTACCTGGTAAGCGGCAGTTCGGAAGACACTAGAATTGCATACCGGATTCTGCGTCGGATGGATTATACCGACCAGCAAATCGGTGAATTACAGCGACGCACGACGGGGGAAGGCCCAATGAATTACGATTACATCATCGTTGGCGGCGGTTCCGCCGGCTGCACGCTGGCGTCCCGGCTGACCGAGGATGCCGACGTTTCCGTGCTGCTGCTGGAAGCCGGCCCGGATTATCCGGATTTCGAGCAACTGCCCGTTGATCTCAAAAACGGCAACAATGTTTGGCGCTCCGCTTACGGCCCGCACAGCTGGGGATACACCGCGCAGGGAACGCCCCAGCAGGAGGAGCCGATCATCATTCCCAGGGGCAAGGCGATGGGCGGTTCCAGCAGCATCAATGGGCAGGTATTGTTCCGGGGAGTGCCGGAGGATTACGACAACTGGGCGGTTTGGGGCAACGACGAGTGGTCGTTTACCAAGGTGCTGCCCTACTTCCGCCGGCTGGAAAACGACCTGGATTTTGGAGGAGACGATTTTCACGGCAACAGCGGCCCCATTCCGGTGCGGCGTTACAAGCGAGAGGAATGGCTGCCCGTGGCAGCGGCCTTTTACGATTCGTGCCGCGAGTTGGGGTTTCCGGAAGACGCGGACCAGAATCACCCGGATTCCAACGGCGTGGCCGCGCGTCCGCTGAACAACATCGACGGGGTGCGGATGAGCACATCGCTAACCTACCTGTCGATGTCGCGTCACCGCCTTAATCTGACGGTGCGAGGCAGCGTGGTGGTGCGGCGCATTCTGTTTGAAGGCAAGAAAGCAATCGGTGTGGAAGCGGAAAGCAATGGAGAAAGTTTCACGATATTCGGCGACCAGATTATCCTCAGCGGCGGGGCGATAGCATCTCCGCAAATCCTGATGCTTTCCGGAGTGGGCCCGGCCGACCATTTGCGGGAGTTGGGAATACCGTTGGTTCACGAATCTCCGGGCGTCGGCGAAAACCTGCGCGACCATCCGGCGGTGTTCAGTCTGTTTCGGGGCATTGGCGATCCGCCCGATCTAGATGCGCCGAGCATCCAGGTGGGGCTGCGGTTCAGTCCGCCGGGGACGGGCACCAGGGGCGATATTCAGCTGGCGCCCATTCTGATGACCAGCGAGCACCGGCCGGCCAGTGTGCAGATTGATTCGGACGATTTCCACTTTGGGTTTAGCGCGGCGCTGCAAAACGCCACGACCGCCGGCCGCTTGCGCCTGGCATCTACCGACCCGCACGTGCAGCCCGAATTATTCTACGACTACCTGTCTGACCCGGTTGACCGGCAGCGGCTGCGGGCGGCGGTGCGGCTTGGTCTGGAAATCGCAGAGCAGCCCGGGTTCCGGGAGTTTGTGGCCGAGCGGTTGTCCCCCACCGACGAAGATTTGGCTTCCGAAGCCGCGTTGGATCAGTGGCTGCTGCGCAACGCGTACACACAACACCACTCGTCGGGCACCTGCAAAATGGGCCCTGGTTCAGACTTGGATGCGGTGGTTGACCAGTATTGTCGGGTCTACGGCATGGAGAACCTGCGGGTTGTGGACGCCTCGGTGATGCCGGATGTGATTCGCGCCAATACCAATGCTACGACCATAATGATTGCCGAGCGGGTGGCTGAATTCATCAAGGAAGGCAAGTAACGGAAGGAAGGCGAGTAACAACGGGAGAGTAACGGAAAAGGCGGATGGCACGTTTTTCAGGGGACAACCCGGTGATAAAATTGAAACGTAATGCGCTCCGGCAATCCCGGCTCCACGAATAGCCGCGGCCTCACGACCAACCGCGGTCATGGAATCTGAAACTAAGAAGGACAGCGAAAACATGACCACCAGCACGCGAATCGAACGTGATTCCATGGGCGAAATGCAGGTTCCGGCCGATGCGCTCTACGGCGCATCAACGATGCGAGCCGTGCTCAATTTCCCCATCAGCGACCTGCGATTCCCCCGTCAATTCATCAGGGCGTTGGGTCTGATCAAGATGGCGGCGGCGCAGACGTACATGGACATGGGCATCATGGACGGAGCGATTGGCGACGCCATTGTCGCGGCGGCGCAGGAAGTGATCAACGGCAAACACGACGACCATTTCGTGCTGGATATTTTTCAGACCGGGTCCGGCACTTCCACCAATACCAACGCGAATGAGGTGATAGCGAACCGAGCGTCGCAAATCATGGGAGGCGACCTGGGATCGCGTCTGGTGCATCCCAACGACAACGTGAACCTGGGGCAGTCGTCCAACGACGTCGTCCCGACTGCCATTCATCTGGCGGCGCTTTTGGGTATCAAGGAAGACCTGTTGCCGGCTTTGGAACGGTTGCGGGTTGCCTTGCAAGCCAAGTCAGACGAGTTCTGGCCCATCGTAAAAACCGGACGGACCCACCTGCAGGATGCGACTCCGGTGCGATTGGGTCAGGAATTCAGCGGGTACGCCGGCCAGGCCAGCTATAGCATTACGCGAGTGCAGCGTGCTCAGGATGCACTCGCGGAGGTGGCTCTGGGCGGGACCGCGGTTGGAACCGGCGTCAATACGCACCCGGAGTTTTCGGCCCGTACCTGCGCCCGCCTGAGTGAGTTGACCGGTGTGGACATTAGGGAAACCGGCAACCACTTCCAGGCGCAAGCTTCGCTGGACGGCATTGTCGAAGCCAGCGGCCAACTGAAGACGGTGGCCATCAGCCTGCATAAAATCGCCAACGACATTCGGTTTCTGGGCTGCGGCCCCAGGGCCGGCCTGGGCGAGATAAACCTACCCGAAGTGCAACCGGGCAGCAGCATCATGCCGGGCAAGGTGAACCCGGTGATTGCCGAGTCGGTGATCCAGGTGGCGGCCCAGGTGGTGGGGAACGATGCGACCGTTGCCCTGGCGGGGGCCGGCGGCTACTTCGAGTTGAACACGATGATGCCGGTGGCGGCGTACAACCTGCTGCAATCAGTGGCGTTGCTGGCGGCGTCGGCGCGCAACTTCGCCGACCAGTGCGTGGCGGGCATTACAGCAACCGACACCGGCCCGGCAATGGTGGAGAAGGGCTTGATGCTGGGCACGGCGCTGGCGCCGTCAATCGGGTACGACGCGGCGGCCGGGATTGCCAAGAAAGCGGCGGAAACCGGCCAGACGATTCGCGAGGTGGCTCGGCTCGACACCTCCCTGACCGAGGCAGAGCTGGACGTATTGCTGAATCCGGAAGAGATGACCAAACCCAGCCTGGAAGTACGGGGCGGAGGCGGTTAGCCTCGACGGTGGAATCCCGGCTCGCAAAGTCGAGGATGGAGGATACCGGGCGTTTTCGGTGGTCGGCGCTCATCTGGATGATGAGGCGCTGTTGGATGATGAGGCGATGGCGAGGTTGAGGGTGCATGAGCCGGCGGCCTTTCGACGTTGGAGCAACCGGTGAATTTGACAAAAGGGCTTGGTGCGGGTAGGATAGAAACACTATCAATGTTACTTTTGCAGCTAATTGCTATTGACCAGAATTATCGCCGGCACCCCCGTCTCTAATTAACTCACTTTCTCGGCTTGCTGTTGTCGGCTGGCCGGGTTTTCGTGTCTTTGCGTTGCGAGCGGAGGGGCGGGCTTTCGTGTTGTTTACACCCCAACCCTGAACCGTGTTAGGAGTGTTGTATTTATGGTATTGACCCGAAAACGCCAGGGCCGCAACGACCGCGGCTTAACCGCCCGCGATGTGAAGACTTATTCAGAGTCGAGCATTGCCAATGTGTTGGAAGTTCCCAATCTGATCCGCAGCCAACTGGAATCTTTTGACTGGTTCAAGACCAAAGGGCTTGCCGAGACGTTTAAAGACTGCTCGCCCATCGTGGCGGGTATCACCCGACGGTTTGCGAATGGCGAAGCGTCGCGCCGCGCCGAGCGGTTCGAGCTGTACTTTCTGGATCACTGGTTTGACCCGCCGCAGTTTAGTCCCGAAGAGTGCCGCGAGCGGGAGATCACTTTCTCGCAACCGCTATATGTGCAGGCGCAGTTGCGGGACCAGGAAACCGGCGAGGTAACACAATCCGACATTTTCTTCGGCGATGTGCCGATGATGACCGATACCGGCACTTTCATCATCAATGGAGCCGAGCGGGTGCTGGTGAGTCAACTCCAGCGTGCGCCCAGCGTTTATTACGAGCGCGAACCTTCGCAGGACCCGCCGTGTCCGGAGTGCGGGAAGATCGAGAATTGGTACTACAAGGGACGTATCTCGGCCAGCCGGGGCGCTCGCATTGAGCTGTCCACCTGGACCCACTACTACGCGCGCCGGCGCAACCAACCGGAGGCGATCAGCGTCAGCGTAGACCGCAAGCGCCGCATGGGCGTGTCAAACTTCCTGCACGCGTTGGGAGTGGTGAGCGCTGAAGAGATGCGGGCATTGTTTGCCGACCTGGACCCGGGCGAATGCCGGCCGTTTGTCGCCGGGATCCAGCCGGCCGAGGATCGGGATTACAACCCTAAGGAAGAGGAATTGCGGTCTTTGTGGGATCGCATTCACCCTGACCGCGAGTTTGCGCAGGAACAGTCGTATCGCATCGGCCTGGCGCAGCGCAACCTCTACAAGTGGCTGCGGCCCGGTGAACCGGCCGTCCAGGTGGATGGCGCTTGCACGTTCATCATCAATCATTTCTTCGATGGACGGCGGTTTGACCTGGGTGAGGTTGGTCGCATCAAGGTTGACCAGCGGCTGGGTCGGTCCGAGTCGCAGGTTCTGACCGCTGCCCAGAAACTGGCGCTGGAATTCGTGCGGGAGCAGCACGCAAAGTCCGGCGACGGAACCACGGCCACCGAGGTTTTTGCGGCGTCCGGCCACGAGCACCGCATCCTGTCGGACCGGGATCTGGACGCACTCATCAACTATGGGTACCTGACCCGCCGGGCGGATCGCCGCATCGAACCCGTCGAGCTGTTTGCTGCCGGTGATGACGAGCGGACGGTCAATCTGTGGTCTTTGGATGCCGCCAACTCGGCGACGCTGTTGTCGCAAGCCGAGGGATCGTCCGAGGAATCTCTGGCGGTCAAGGTGCAGGTGCAGGTTACCGAGACGTTGGGTGATCCGGTTGCCATCTCCGTCAACCCGCTATTGGCGGGCGTTGTCTCCGACGACGCCATAACCTGCGGCGAAGTCACAATTATGAAAAATCGGTTCCGTACTGAGCACAGCATCGTTGAGGCCGGGCAACTTATCTACGCCGAACGGGCGACGCAAGGGCCGTTGCAGTCATGGGAATTGACCCCGATCCGCGCCCGCGCCTCTCGCATTGTGGGTGTCGTTACCGAAGTGAATACCGGGCCCAACGGCAATATGCACCGGGTGCGGTTCAACTTGCCTGGTATTGAGTTGCCGGAGCGCCGGGTGTTGGATTTGAACGACATCATCGACACGTTGCGGGAACTCATCAAGCATCACACCGAAAACCTGGAGCCTCGCGACAACATCGACCACCTGGGGAACCGCCGCGTGCGCGTCGCCGGTGAACTCATGCGCGACCAGGTTCGTATTGGCCTGCTGCGGATGCACCGGATGTTCCAGGACCGGGTGGGACGGCTGGAAAAGCCGGAAGACGCCGTGCCGGCCAAGTTGGTCAACGTGCGTCCCGTTACGGGCGCCATTCGCGAGTTCTTCGGCGGGGACAAGCTGTCCCAGTTTATGGACCAAACCAACCCGCTGGCCGAACTGACGCACAAGCGTCGATTGTCGGCGTTGGGTCGGGGCGGCCTGACTCGGGAGCGCGCGGGTTTCGACGTGCGCGACGTTCACGCCTCGCACTACGGGCGCATCTGCCCCATTGAGACACCGGAAGGCGCCAACATTGGATTGTTGAGCAGTCTGGCGGCCTATGCGCGCATCGACCGGCTGGGCTTCATTGAAACCCCCTACTGGCCGGTTATCAAGCAGCTGTGGCTGGGCGATTGCCGCGAACCCGGGTTCCCCGGGTATTTCGACCTGCTGGGGCACGAAGTGTCGGTAGACGTAAAGACTCGCAAGGGCGAGATGATTGTGGCCGCCGGGGAGATCATCTCCGAGGAGCACGTGCGCCGCCTGCGCCGCTTGTCCGGCGACACGGTGATCGACGTAATTCCATTTGTCGACACCCGGCCTGATAGCATTCAGTACCTGACTGCCGACATGGAAGAGAAATTTCGGATTGCCCAGGCCAACTCCGACTTCGATGAGTTGAATCAGTTTACCCAGGAACAGGTGGAAATACGGGAAGGGGACAATTACCGGCTGGCTTCGCCGACCACCGTGGAATATGCCGACGTTTCGCCGTTGCAGATTATGAGCGTTTCAGCGGCGCTGATTCCTTTCCTGGAGCACGACGACGCCAACCGCGCCCTGATGGGGTGCAATATGCAGCGTCAGGCGGTGCCGTTGCTGCAACCCCAGGCCCCGATTGTAGGCACCGGCATCGAAAGCCGGGTGGCACGGGATAGCGGGCAGGTGTTGCTGTCGAAAGTGGAAGGGTCGGTGGTATCGGTGAACGGGCACGAGGTGCTGGTTACCGACGCTGCCGGTGTGGACCATCCCCACCGATTGATCAAGTTTGCGCGGACGAATCAGGGCACTTGCCTCAACCAGCGTCCGGTGGTGCAGAAGGGCGACCGGGTGCGGGTTGGCGATACGCTGGCCGACAGCTCGTCGACCGACGGCGGCGAACTGGCCCTGGGGCAGAACGTGCTGGTTGCGTTCATGTCATGGGAGGGCTACAACTACGAGGACGCCATCATCATCAGCGAACGGCTGGTGAAGGACGACCAGTTCACCTCGGTACACATTGAGAAGTACGAGGTGGAAAGCCGCTCCACCAAGCTGGGCGACGAAGAAATCACCCGGGACATCCCGAACGTGGGGGAGGGCAACCTGCGCGACCTGGACGAGCGCGGCGTCATCCGCGTTGGCGCGGATGTGGGGCCGGGCGACATCCTGGTTGGAAAGGTTACCCCCAAGGGTGAAACTGAAATGACTGCCGAAGAGCGTCTGTTGCGGGCTATCTTCGGCGAGAAGTCCAAGGATGTCCGCGACACATCGTTGCGGGTTCCGCACGGTCAACGGGGCAAGGTCATAGCGGTCAAAGCCCTGAGCCGAGCCGCCAAGGACGATTTGCCTCCGGACGTGAATGAAGCGATTCGCGTGTGGGTGGCCCAAACGCGCAAGATCTCAGTGGGCGACAAAATGGCGGGACGCCACGGGAACAAGGGCGTGGTTTCACGCATTCTGCCCGAGGAAGATATGCCGTTCCTGTCCGACGGAACTCCGGTGGACATCATTCTGAATCCCATCGGCGTGCCTTCGCGGATGAACTTGGGGCAGGTTTTGGAAAGCCACCTGGGTTGGGCCGCGCGCAGCCTGAATTTCCAGGCGCTGACGCCGGTGTTCGAAGGCGCAGACGACAACAACATTGAGGACTCCCTGGCCCGCTGGTGGTTCGCCCAACAGGCCGGAGCCACCGACGCCGAACCGGAAAGCAATGTGGACCTCGACCGGGTGTATGCCTGGTTGCGCGAGCAGGGCTTTGATCCGGAATTGCTGTATGACGAAAACCAGAGAGGGCAAGCCCGTGGGGCCTGCCTGTACCTGTGGCTGCGTGATGTAGCCGGCGAGCAACCGGACGGGATGTCCCTGCCGGAAATGCACAAAATGGCGCTGGACGTGCACCGTGAGCGGTTGATCGCCCCGCCGACCTTTGCCAAATTCCAGCTCCACGACGGGCGTTCCGGTGAGCCGTTCGACCAGCCGGTGGCGGTGGGCAGCATCTATATGCTGAAACTCATCCACCTGGTGGAAGACAAGATTCACGCTCGTTCCACGGGCCCGTACTCGATGATTACGCAGCAACCGCTGGGCGGCAAAGCCCAGTTCGGCGGCCAGCGATTCGGCGAGATGGAGGTTTGGGCGCTGGAGGCGTACTCCGCAGCCCATAACCTTCAGGAAGTTCTTACCATCAAATCCGACGACGTTACCGGTCGGGTCAACACTTACGAATCCATTGTGAAGGGCCATGCTATCAGCCAACCCGGTGTCCCTGAATCGTTCAACGTCCTGTTGAAGGAGTTGCAGAGCCTGGGCCTCAACGTTCAACTCGAAGAGGAAGGTGAACAGGAAGAGCCAAGCCTGGGGTTGCCAGGCGACGATGACGACCTCTTCTCCATGGAGGTGAACTAGATTATGGTCAGAATGCTGGATAACCGCGAAGCCACTTCGCAAGATTTCAACGCAATTCGCATCTCGATTGCCTCGCCCGATCAGATTCGAGCGTGGTCATCGGGAGAGGTGATGAAGGGCGAAACCATCAACTACCGCACGCAGCGCCCGGAAAAAGACGGCCTGTTTTGTGAAAGGATTTTCGGCCCGACGAAGGACTGGGAATGCCAGTGCGGCAAGTACAAGCGGCAAAAGTACAAGGGAGTGGTTTGCGACCGCTGCGGAGTTGAGGTCACGCGTTCCAACGTGCGGCGTCAGCGGCTGGGCCATATCGCGCTGGCCGCTCCGGTGGCCAACATCTGGTTCGTGAAGAATACGCCCAGCGTGATGAGCCTGGCGCTGGATGTGAAACTCTCAGACCTGAACCGCATACTTTATTACTCGGCCTACGTCATCAACGAAGTTGACATCGACCTGATGCGCGAGCGGATGAGTGAGCACGAAGCCGAGGTTGACCTGCTCCGTACCGAACCGATTGCCGTCGCTGAAGCGGCGCTGCAACGCCTGGCCAACCGCATCGGCGCTTGGGATCTGGAGAGTCGCCGCGCGGAGGCTGCCGCCGCGATTGGCGACCATCCCGGCGCGCTGAAACAAGCCGTTAATGTGGCACGCGTGGCGTTGGGTCGGCTGGTCAGCGGGAACACGGCAAATGGCGCGGACGATGTGCTGGCGCTGGAGTCCCTGGTGTCCGCTGCTACTGCGGCGGCGGCCGGGATCGGCAATGTCGGGAGCTTGCTGCTCGACCCCAATCTGCTGGAATCGCACGAGGCGCTGGTGATTGCCGCCGCCGACGGCGACCAGGTTGCCAGCGCAGTTGCGCGGTTGTATCGCGGCAATACCACCATCGAAACCGATGTGCAGGGGTTGAACGATAGCGTGAAGGCAGTGAACACCGCGTTTGCTGCGTATCGCGACTCCGACACCGAAGCGGCGCAGGACAATCTGGCTGAAGCAGGCGAGCGACTCGGGGCCCACATCACCGCAGTAGTCGATGAAGTCCTTTTGCTGACGCTGAATGATTTGCGTTCCATCGTCGCGGAGAACGCCGCTGATGATTTTGCGGCATCGTCGCAGCAGCTCATGTCCGACGATTTGGCCGAGATTCGCGAGTCAATGATTCGCGTGGAGCAGGCGGTTCGCACGTGGAACTTCCGCCGGGGCGAGGACAATCCGGAGGGTCGTGGCTGGAATTTGCCAGCGTTCAATGCCCTGCTGGAGCGGCTGCAACCCAATAGCGATGAATCGAAGGTGATTGCCGACCTGGAGGCACGCGTGGAGCGGCTCCAGAGCGGAGGGGCGCGCGCTGCCCAGCAGAAGGAGATGGACTCCTGGCGCAAGCAGCTGCCGGCCGTGCAGAACCTGATTGGCACAGTGGATGATTACCTGGCGCGCGCCATTGCCGAGCGCCGGAAAGAGGCCGTTGACATCATCCAGTCGATGCGTTGGTTGCGCTGGGATCCGTCGCAGCGTCCCCGGCCGGCTGACTTGGATTGGCTGTGGCCTGACCTGAAGTTGCCGGCGTCGGCGCGGGAAGACGATGAGCTGCCCGACGAGTTTTATATTGCGCGCAGTGGCTCGTTGGGTTTGCACCTGACGACGCTTTCCACGGGTCGTTTCGATCGGTTGAAGCCCTTCTGGGGCGATGCCTTCGACGCCGAGATGGGCGCCGAGCCGATGCTGGAGTTCCTTAAGCTGATGGATCGGGATCTGAACCAGGAGCGGTATTATACCGAACTGGAAATGCGGGCGACCTCTTCGCAAATTCGCACCAAGGCCGGCAAGCGAATGCGCCTGCTGGAGACCTTCCGCCGCAGCGAAAACCGGATGCAGGACATGATTATGACCGTGCTGCCGGTGCTGCCGCCGGAATTGCGCCCGATGGTGCAGCTCGACGGCGGGCGGTTCGCGACCAGCGACCTGAATGACCTGTACCGTAGGGTGCTGTCACGCAATCATCGGTTGAAGCGGTTTGCCAGTATGCGCGCTCCGGGTCTGATGATCCGGAACGAAAAGCGGATGCTGCAAGAGGCTGTAGATTCGCTGATTGATAATGGGCGGCAGGGTAAAGCCGTGAAGGGCAAGCGCGACCACGCCCTGAAGTCGCTGAGCGATCTGTTGAAAGGTAAGCACGGGCGGTTCCGGCAGAACCTGCTGGGCAAGCGCGTTGATTACTCTGGCCGTTCTGTCATCGTGGTTGGACCCGAGTTGAAGATGGACCAGTGCGGACTGCCCAAACGCATGGCGCTGGAGCTGTTCAAGCCGTTCGTGATGCACCGTTTGGTGCTGAGCGGCCTGGCCCCCAACATCAAGGCGGCAAAGCGCATGGTCGAACGCGCTTCTCCGGACGTATGGCACATCCTGGAAGATGTAATCAAGAATCGGCCGGTGTTGCTGAACCGGGCGCCCACGTTGCACCGATTGGGGATCCAGGCGTTCAAGCCGGTATTGATTGAGGGCAGCGCGATTCAACTGCACCCGCTGGTGTGTTCTGCTTTCAACGCCGACTTCGACGGCGACCAGATGGCGGTGCACGTTCCACTGTCCGCGCTGGCGGTGCACGAATCCGGCACGGTGATGTTGAGCATCAACAATATGCTGTCGCCGGCATCGGGCGACCCGCTGGTTGCGCCGACGCTGGACATGGTGATGGGGTGTTATTACCTGACGGAGATGCTGGAGTCCGGCAAGGGCGCTGGCGGGGTGTTCTATGACATTCACGAAGCCAGAATTGCTTACTCGGAAGGTGTTATCGAGCTGCGCTCGCCGATCACCGTGCTGTGCGTGGCGGGTCACGAAGGCAAGATCGATACGACCATGGGCCGGCTGATTTTCAACGAAGTTTTGCCCGACAAGCTGGGCTATAAAAACCGGTTGATGGACCGTGGTGCCATCAAGGAACTCACCACCGAGTTGCACCGGAACCTCCCCAACGAAGAGACGGCGCGCGCGCTGGACAACATCAAGGACATGGGGTTCTTCTACGCGACGAAATCCGGTATCACCATTGCCATCAACGACATTCAGGTGCCGGAGCGCAAGCACGGGATCCTGGATGAGGCCACCCGAAAGGTTGCCGACCATGAAGACAACTTCATGATGGGCATGATGAGTGAGGAAGAAAAGTACGACCGCATCATCGCAACCTGGACTCAGGCATCGGATGAAATGCAAAAGATCGTGGAAAACGAGCTCTCCAACTTTGGCGGCATTGCCGTAATGGCGAAGTCAGGCGCCAAAGGAAACATCTCGCAGATCAAGCAGATGGCGGGAATGCGTGGGCTGATGAGCGACCCGGAAGGCCGGATCATTGAGCGACCCGTGAAATCGAGCTTCCGGGAAGGGCTGACGGCGCTGGAGTACTTCATTTCCACGCACGGAGCGCGCAAGGGGCTGACTGACACCGCTCTCCGAACCGCTGACAGCGGGTATCTGACCCGGCGTCTGGTTGACGTGTCGCAGGAAGTGATCGTGCAAGTACACGATTGCGAATTTGCCGAAACGTTCTACGTGGAACCGCGGCCCGATGATGTGGCGCTGAACAGTTTCCCGGACCGCATCCTGGGACGGATGGCTGGCGACGTTATCGCGGATCCGCGCAGCGGCGAGATCATCATTGATCGCAATGAGATGATTGACGAAGACATCGCGCAGGCAATCAAGGCTGCCGGCATCGACCGGGTACCGGTGCGCTCGCCGCTGACCTGCCAAACCCGCCGCGGAATTTGCCAGATGTGCTACGGTCGGCTGCCGGCCACCGGCAAGTTGGTGGAAATCGGTCAGGCGGTAGGTGTTATTGCCGCCCAGAGTATCGGTGAGCCGGGCACGCAGCTGACCATGCGTACTTTCCACACGGGCGGTATTGCGGGGTCGGACATCACGACCGGTTTGCCGCGGGTGCAGGAACTGTTTGAAGTGCGCCCTCCCAAGGGAGCCGGCGTGTTGACTCACATTGACGGCGTTGTGGCCATTGAGGAAGACGCTAACGGTGCGAGGCGCATCCGGGTTACTTACGACGAGGAGGAACGCCACGAATACCCGCTGCCCGACGGCGCGATACGCCTGGTGGAGCCCGGTGAACCGGTAACCGAGGGTAACCTGTTGGCCGTGGTGATGAACAGCAGCGCGCCAGCGGTGCCCACCGATGACAATGGTGACGCGACCGACGCGGGCAACGCATTGGCCGGCGCCAATATTTTGCAGGAAATCCGCTCGGACCATCCGGGCGAGATTGAAATTTCCGCGGACGGTGTCACCGTGGTGTGGCGCGAGGAAGAATCGCGTGCCTACGAAGTGAACTCGCAGATGGCGCTGAAGGTTACGGAGGGTCAGCAGGTCAGGGCCGGTGAGGCCCTGGTTGACGGGCCGCTGGACCTGCGGGAGTTGCTGGATGTCAGGGGCCTGGAGGGGCTGCAGCACTATCTGGTGGACGAAGTTCAGGAAGTTTATCGTTCCCAGGGCGTGGGTATCCACGACAAGCACATTGAAGTCATCCTGCGGCAAATGTTGCGGCGGGTGCAGGTGGAATCCTCCGGGGACACCGAGTTCATACCCGGGGACGTGGTTGATAAATTCCGTTTCCAGGACCAGAACGCGCGGGTTCTGACCGAGGGCGGAGAGCCGGCCACCGCTGCGACCATGTTGCTGGGCGTCTCCAAGGCGGCGTTGACGACGGACAGTTTCCTGTCCAAGGCATCCTTCCAGGAGACCACCAAGGTGCTGACAATGGCCGCCGTGGCCAGCGACCGCGACTGGCTGCGGGGTTTGAAGGAGAACGTCATCATCGGACGGCTGATTCCGGCCCGCCTGGAATCGTTGCTGGAATCGGAAAAGCAGCTGATTTTGCAAGAAGAGCTGCAACGGTTGGAGAACGAATTGATGGCTCCGTCATGGCTTTCCGGCGAACTCGATGGTCCGGAGGGCATACCTCCCGGCGAGGACGGCGTGGTAACGGCTGCGCCCGTCGTCAACGAGATTGATGACGAGATTATCTCCGGACAGCCATTCGTCCCGTTTGATGCGGGCGAAGGGTTGGGCGGCGCCGGGTTCCAGGTTCGTACTGCCGAGGAAGAGGCCGAACTCGTCCGACGCGCGCAGTCGCTCACGGAAAGCGACTCGAACAGCGAGCAGGAAGTAGAGGCTGCAGTATCGCGGGTCTTTTCGCCGTTTGAAGAAGAGGAGGACGACGTTCCGACGCTTTAAAGCGTCGCCGTTTGCCTGACTCCAAAATACGCAATTCAGGAGGCCGTCAGTGGCTGTTCCAGCTGAACTTTCGACAGATTTGGCACCGGGACGTTCTGGCGGTTTCCTGCTGTCTAACCCGGTGATGATTGCGTCGGGAACCTTCGGTTACGACGGTTACGGCCGGGGGATCGCGCCGGACACCCCGCTGGGCAAACTGGGTGCGGTGTTGCCCAAGACTTTCACCCGCCACGCCAGGGCCGGCAACCCGGAACCACGCTGGTTCCCCGAATCGTTTCGGGAAGGACTGGCCGCCGGGGAAACCACGTTGCTGAATTCCATCGGGTTGACCAACCCGGGGATCGAAGCCGCCATGTCAGACCTGGCGCCTCGGTGGGCGGAAATGGACGCCAACATTGTGATGAGCATGGCCGCCGAAAGCCCGGAACAGTGGGAAGAAATGGCGTCGTTCACCCGCGGGGTCGGCGGATTCGCCGCCATAGAGTTGAACCTCAGTTGCCCCAACGTGGACGACGGCGCGATGTTCAGCCACTACCCGCATCTGACCGAGGCGGCGGTGGCGGGCGTGCGGCGTCAGACCGACCTGCCGGTGTGGGCCAAGCTGTCCCCCAACGTGCCGGACATAACGGAGATTGCCCATGCCGCAGTTGAGGCCGGAGCAGATGCGCTGACCATCAGTAACACCATTCCCGCGCTGCACATCGACATCGATGCTGGCCGCCCTACGTTGGGTACCGGCGGCGGCGGCCTCTCCGGGCCGGCGCTGCGGCCGGTGGCCATGGCGTTGGTGCACCGCGCGGCTGGCGTCGTCAAGGTGCCAATAATCGGCGTCGGTGGCGTAATGACGGGCCGCCACGCCGTGGAATTCCTGATGGCGGGCGCATCGGCGGTGCAGGTGGGCAGCGCCAATCTGGCCGACCTGAACGCACCGTTCCGCATCTTGGCGGAACTGGAAGCGCTGCTTGCCGAATGGGAAGTCAACAGCCTGGCCCAGATTATCGGGAAGGGCCGCTAGGGATTTCGCGCCACGGGTCTACCAGGCGGATTCCAGCAAAGAGGCCAGTTCGGCGGCGCTCTGCACCGGGCGCACATTGCGGTGCAGTCCGAAGTCGGTGAGGGCGTCTTCCGCAATGGCGGAGATGCCGCCGGCGGGCACGCCGACATCGCGGAGACGGGTCGGCATTCCGACTCGCCGGAAGAAATCGGACACTGACTCAGCGGCTGCGTCGGCGTCGGCGCCGTCTGTCATGCCGGTGTTGCGGACCCCGAAGGCATCTGCGAAGCGCACCTGACCGCTAACGTTGTGATCCCGATTGAAGCGCATCCCCGGCGCGGTGGTGATTGAATAGGCGGCGCCGTGGCTGCATTCGGCGTAGCGAGTGTCCAGGCTGTGGGCCAGGGCGCTGACGACGCCCAGCGCGGAACCGTTGGCGCCGGTATCCCAGGCGCGGTTGTAGATGAAAGCGGCGACGCACAAATTGACCCGGGCCGAGCCGTCTTCCGGGTTTGCCGGCACCTGGGGCAGGTTATCTCGCAGCAAATTCAGCGCTTCCACCAAATCGGCGGCGGCCATCGGGTTCAGCCGAGGGGCCTGCAGTGCGCTGGCGACACCGCTGAACAGGGAGCCGGCTGCGCTGATGCACAGTTCGGCCGGGGCCGTGAGCAGTGCGGCAGTGTCCCAAATTACGGCAGACGGTCGGGTTTTGGGGTCAAACATTTCGAGGCGGTGTCCCGTTTCGCCGTCGATTACGGCGGCGCCGGCACGGGTGGCGGCGGTGGTCGGGGTGGTGAGCACCAGAATGTTGGGCAGTTTGGGCGCCATCAAGCGCGGGCTAACCGGAGGCTGGCCGGGCGGGTATTTGGTGGCGTGGTCGTTGGGTGTGCCCCCCTCGGCCAACATGATGATGATGGCCCGCGCGGTGACCACCGCACTGCCACCCCCCACAGCAATGATAACGTCGGCTTTGGCCTCTTGCGCCATCTGCACCCCGCGCAGAACTGAGGGCGCCGGTGAGCCGGTTTGCACGCCGTCGAACACGCCGACCGGAGCGACGCCCAACGCATCGGTGATTCGCGCCAGCAAGTCGGTCCTGCTCGCGATTGACTGGCCGCACACGACAAAGGGTCGTTTCGCACCCACGCGGGCGACTTCCTGCTTCAGGTTGGTCAATGCGTCATCGCCGGCGTGTACGCGCACCGGATATGAGACGTGGCGGAATTGGTTGACGGCGGGCATGGCTGGATTCCTTGGCGGGTTGGATTTGACGGGATGCGCCGCAGTGTACTACTACCCGCTGCCGGGTGCTACCGTAAGCTCGAGGTGAGCCGGGAAAATATGCTTGGGTGGTCAATCGAAAGACCCTGGAGTTGGCCGGGACCACCAGCGGGTTCAGGAGCGGAGCTTGGTACGGGTTGGTCGTATGCTAAAATTGACGGGATGGCTGCTGATCGAACACCACGCACCGCGTCGCTGGAATTGCGCTTGGCCAGGCAGCGCAACCGGGCAATCAATCTGCTGGGCTCGGCCCACACTGCGATGCAGAAAGGCCAATGGAGTCACTCGGAAGATTTGTTGTGGGGTAGTTTGGTGTCGTCGATTCGCGGCGTCGCGTTGTGGCGCGGGGAGTCCGTGGACGACGATGCAGAGCTGCGGAAATTCGTGCAGCGCCTGGGTGAAGCAGAAAAAGACCGCTACATACGTGATGCGTTCGATCACCTGTCCGCCTTTGCAGACGCGGCAGAGCGGGTGCGCGACCGGCGCAGCCGGGTTGATTATCTGTTTCTGGCGATGGATGATCTGGCCGAGGCAATCGAGAGGCTGGTGGCGCGCATACCCGGCGGGGATGGGCCGGTTCCTGATGCCGACCCTGACGACGCCGTGGTCGATTTGGGCGAGTGATGGCGGTGCCGAACGAACCGCTGACCTTGATTGCCGACCCCCGTCGAGCGCCCACTCCGCCGGTTACGGGCGTTCCGGCAGCAGGTACGGTTGCTATCGAGACCCACGGCTGCAAGCTGAATCAGGCCGATAGCGCAGTGTTGGCCGGGGAGTTTGCGCGGGCCGGCTACCGGGTCGTGGGCTCGAACGCCGACGCCGACATCATCGTCGTGAATACCTGCACGGTTACCGCCACTGCCGACTCCAAGGCCCGTCAGGCGCTGCGGGCCGCGCGACGCTCCAACCCCGGCGCTGTGGTGGTGGCCGCGGGATGCTACCCCCAACGGGCGGCTGACGAGTTGCGTCGTATGCCGGAAGTTTCGTTGGTGGTGGGTAATCAGGACAAACCGCAACTGGCCACGTTGGCGCTGGCAGCGCTGGCGGCGCAACGAGGTGGCTTGCAACGCGCTGCGATTGACACGCTTGGCGAAACGGTTCCCGGCATGGGCCGACGCAGCCGGGCGATGGTCAAGATTCAGGAGGGCTGCGATCAGGTTTGTGCCTATTGCATCGTGCCCAAGGTGAGGGGCCGGGAGCGCAGCATCTCGCCGGACGTGCTGGTGGATACCGTTCGTCAGCATATTGCCGACGGATTCAGAGAGGTGGTGCTAACGGGCACGCAGTTGGGAACCTATGGGTTCGAGTTTCCTGATGTCAATCTGGCGAGTTTGCTGGATCGCATCCTGGCCGAGACAGCTGTACCGCGGCTGCGGGTGTCCTCCTTGCAGGCGCATGAGATTAGCGCCGACCTGCTCACGCGGTGGAACGATTCCCGACTCTGCCCCCATTTTCACGTGCCGTTGCAAAGCGGGTGCGACGTCATACTGCGGGCGATGCGCCGCCGCTACGACACTGCCACATTCCGGCAGGCTGTAGAGCTGATTCGACGCATCATCCCTGACGCTGGCGTTACTGCCGATATTATCGTGGGTTTCCCGGGCGAAACTGAGGCCGACCATGCGGAGAGTCAGGCGTTCGCGGCGGAGCTGTGGTTTGCCGATCTCCATGTGTTTCCATACTCGCAACGCCCGGGAACCAGCGCGCACCACTACCATGGTCAGGTCGAAGCGGCCGACAAACGACGACGCGCGGCGGCGATGGCAAAGGTCAAGGACGCCGGTTTCACCGCATTCCGGCGTGGGTTGACCGGGCAGGTGCGAGACGTGTTGTGGGAAACCGCGCGACCGGTCGGTGATGAAGGGCTGCGCTGGCGCGGGTTGACCGATAATTACGTGCGGGTCGAGACCACCTCGCACGCCGAATTGGGAAACCGCATCACGCCGGCGCGATTGACCGGCATGGTAGCTGGTGTGATGACCGCTGAGCTGCTGTAAAGGCGCGCTGTGCGCCTTTACAGTAGCTCAGCGGCGGCGGTCTAGAACTCCACCGGTCTCAAATAGCTCATGTCCTGGCGGCGTTCCAGGTAGCCGGCTCTGGTCTCGTGGCCGTGGGAAAATACCAGCAGCCAACCCTGCTGCTCCGCCTCGTTCAGGATGTCCTGCTTTTGGGTGAGCGTTGATTCCGGTTCGTAGTCGTAGGACGAAATGACGGTGAGACCCAGATGATGCGGTGTCGGCACCAGGTCGCCGAGGTACACGATCCGTTCGCCGCCGTGGCTGAACACAACCATCTGATGTCCGGGGCAGTGGCCGTCGGTAACCAGCAGGTTTAATCCGGCGAACAATTCGGTATCGCCATCCAGCAATTCCAGCCGGGCCCGCTCGGCGATGGGGGCAAAGTCTTCTGCTCGGTAAACGTCGGCGTGTCGTGCGGAGGGGTTTTGCGCGTCTTCCCAACTGGCGCGCTGGACGTAATAGGTGGCGTTGGGGAAGGAAGGGACCATGTCGCCGACGCGATCCATACGCGTAGCGCCACCGGCGTGGCTGAAATGCAGGTGGGAGAGCACGACGGCATCGATGTCGCGGGGTCCGAGTCCAGCGCCTTTGAGGCTGCGCATGAGGCGGCTGGGGACGAGGCCATACATTTCCTTATCGCGGACGTTGTCCTTGGGGCCGACCCCGGTGTCAACCAGGACGTTTTTACCACTGCATTGTAACAACACGCAGTTGAGGCCCATGGTGATGCGATTTTTGCGGTCGGTGGTAACGATGTTTTCCCACATCATCTTGGGAATCCGCCCGAAAATTGCTCCTCCGTCGACTTTGAACACGCCGTCACTTAGAACGATGGCACCGGTGGCAAGCATCGTATTGTCACTCCTTGATAATTCGTTGGAATCCGCTGTTCGGCCCCTAGCGACCGCAACCGCCAAATTTGTATGATTTATGCATCGGTTGGTTGAGTGGCGGCGTTTCCCGGTCGGGCGCAGCGGTACTCGGAAATGGCGTTTGTATAAATTACAGGTGTCCGCCAACTAATTTACTCCACTGGCACCTTTTGGCGTCAATATAAAAAACGTCCACTTTTATCGTTTTTTGGGGATTCTAAAAATTAAACACATTGGCACAAATTGCAGCCCGGTAAAAGTGCGATTGTGAGGGGTACGACGATGCTGCCCATGCGAGCTCCCCCGCCGCAGGCGTCGCCGGCCAACCCGGAACGCAAATACCGGTCAGTCCCTAGTGGGCCGAGGCTCTGATATGGACCCAACCGGAGGGCGCGACCACCGACCGCTGCTCCGCTGCTCCGCTGCGTTGGATGATTTACTCGGCGCTGGAGCCGCCCGGCTGCACACGAAACCAGGACCGGGATGGCAGCTCGCCCCGGATTGCATAGCTCGTCGAAGCGCTGTTGGTGGGAGTCATCCTGATCAATTCGGCGTCGCTGATCCTGTAGACGGTGCCCAGCCTGAAGGCCGATTACGTCTTCCGGTTCCACGTCATCGAATTTTGCACCATTGCAGTGTTCCTGGTGGAGTATGTCCTGCGTTCTGGACGGCGCCGGAGGCGAACCCTGGGGTGAGTGATTGGGGTCAACGCTGGCGGTATGTGGGTTCGCCCAGCGCGTTGATCGACGCGCGCGCGCTGATACCATCGTCGGCGGCGGTTGCCTTGCTGGTGACGGGTGACGGCGTGAGCCTGTCGTTCCTGCTGGCGGTTCGGTTGATTACCCGCTCTGCCAAGCTGGCGCGGTATTTTCCGGGTGGCCGCAGATTGGGATTGGCGATGCGGCGGAAGGGAAGTCAGTTGCCGACCACGGTGTCTGGCCTCATCTTCGTGCTGGTGATCGCCGCCTCGTTGATGTTCTTTGCCGAGTCAAACGCGCAGCCGGACACGTTCAGCAGCATTCCGGCCGCGATGTGGTGGAGTGTCGTAACGCTGACGACAGTGGGCTACGGCGACACGGTGCCGATGCCGATGCCGATGACGATGATGGGCCGGCTGCTGGCCGCGGTTATCGCGGTATTAGGCATCGGATTGTTCGCCCTGCCGGCGGGGATACTGAGCGCCGGGCTGCTAGAGGCGGATGCGAATGATGGAGTGGCCGGCGGCGAGCAACGGAACATCGGAAGTTTCGGTCCCCACTGCGGGCAGCCATTGAAGGCTGGGAAGGCTGGCGACACAGACCGCCAGCCCTGACCAGGGTAACCACCGACCATCAGCCGCCGGACAGTTTCTCGTCGGCGACCGACAGTCGGTGGAGCACGCGCTCCCGACCCAGTGCTGCCAACATATCGAATAGCGGCGGGGTGGCGTTGCGCCCCGACATGGCGACCCGCAAGGCGCCCAGGAACTGACGCCCGTTGAGGCCCAGGTCGTTGCCCGCGGCGCGCAGCACCTCTTCCAGGTGTTCGGTGGTAAACCCGGACGGATCGACATCGGCCAAATCGCTGGCCGCGCGGCGGACTGCGGCCAACGTGCCGGCAGAATCCATGTTGCGCTGAATCAGCATGGCAGTGTCGTATTCCGGGGTTTCCTCTAAAAAGTAGGACAGCATATCCGGGGCATCGGAAAGGGTTTTGAGCCGCTCCTGGATCAGTGGAACGAGACGGAGCAAATAACTCTGGTCGATGGGCAGCAGGTGGTCAGGGAGATCCCGCTGGAGGAACGGCAGCACGCGGGCGGCCAGGTCGCCGGCATCCAGCTGGCGAATGTACACGCCGTTCATCCACTGGAGCTTGTCCAGATCAAAAATGGCGGCCGGTTTGCCCACCCTTTCCAGGGTGAAATGCTCGCGAATGGTGTCCACCGGCATCACTTCGGTTTCGCCGTCTAAAGACCAACCCAAGAGCGCCATGAAGTTGACCAGCGCTTCCGGCGTGTACCCGGCATCGCGGTACTCCATCAACGAGGTGGCCCCGTGGCGCTTGGAAAGTTTGGCCCGGTCGGAGCCGAGGATCATGGGCAGGTGGCCGAAACGGGGCATCGGCAATTCCAAAGCACGGTAGAGTTGCACATGGCGTGGGGTGCTGGGCAACCATTCCTCGGCGCGGAGCACGTGGCTGATTTGCATGGCGTGGTCGTCCACGACAACCGCCATGTGGTAGGTGGGGAACCCATCCGATTTAACCAGTACAAAGTCGTCGGTCAGCTCGTTCTGCCATTCCACGTGGCCACGGATGGCGTCGTCCACCGACGTATGGCCCGACTGCGGCATGGCGAAACGCAGCACGTAGGACATACCGGCGGCTTCGTTGGTGGTACGCTGAGAGTCCGACAAGTATCGGCAGTGGCTGTCGTAGCCCTGTCGCACCTTGTTGCGGGCCTGCTCCTTGCGCAGGTCGGCGACCCGCTCGGGGGAGCAGTAGCAACGGTAGGCGTTGCCGGCAGCAACGAGTTGTTCTGCGGCGGCGGCGTAACGGTCCAGGCGTTGGGACTGGAAGTAAGGCCCAAAATCCCCGCCGACACGGGGGCCTTCATCCCAGTCTATCCCTAGCCAATCCAGACCGTTCAGGATGTTGTCCACCGCGCCTGCGGTGATGCGGTTCTGGTCGGTATCTTCCACCCGAACGATGAAACGCCCGCCGTTGCGACGCGCGAGCAGCCAGTTGAACATGGCGGTGCGGATGTTGCCGATATGCGGGTCGCCGGTGGGACTGGGAGCATAGCGGACGCGAACGGAATCGGGCACGGTGGTTGGCCTCCTCAAAGCGCGGTTCCCGGCCAGTTAGCGGCGGGCCGGACCTAATACGATTGCCGGCGCGCGCTGCCTCTTGACACCGGTATCACCGTTCATTATACTGCATAGTAATTCCCCCCCGGCGGATCTCCTGCCCGTAAGAGCAGGCCCAATGGGGTTATTTTTATGCTAGGCTGTATGATATGTACGAACCTGCAGTCAAACGCGCGGTCTCGTTCTTTGACGGCCAGAACCTGTTCCGGCGTGCGATGGCGGCTTTCGGGTATCACCATCCGAACTATGACCCCAGAAAACTCGCCGAGGCTGTATGCCAAGTGCGTGGATGGGAAAATCATGGTGTTCGTTTTTATACTGGCATTCCCTCCCGTCGCCGCAACCCGATGTGGTATGCGTATTGGGAGTACCGCTCTCTAGCTATGCGGCACTCCGGCATTACGGTGGTAACGCGCCCTTTGCGCTACCAGGTGGAAAATATCCTACTGCCGGATGGCACAACGCGCGAAATCGTAACCGCACAAGAAAAAGGCATAGACCTGCGAATTGGGCTGGACGTGGTTAAAATGGCGCGCCTGGGCGAACTGGACGTGGCAATAATTTTCAGCCAAGACCAAGACTTGGCCGAAGTAGCAGAGGAGATCCGGGAGATTGCGCTTTCTCAAGGCCGTTGGTTAAAAATTGTGTCGGCCTTCCCGGTCAGCCCTACCGCTACGACGCGCCGGGGCATCAACAATACCGACTGGTTCAGGATGGACCGGGTATTCTATGACGCCTGCCTTGATCATTGGGATTACCGACCGCGAGGGTAGCGGCTTTCACCTTGGCGTTTACTGTTGCGGCTCCTGCCGGCTGATGCGGGCCCAGCTGTCGCGCAGGGTGACGGTGCGGTTGAATACCGGCGCTCCCGGTTGGGAGTCAACGATGTCGGCGCAGAAGTACCCCAAACGCTCAAACTGGCAGCGATCGCCGGGGTTGGCGCCGGCCAGTGCCGGTTCGGCCAGCGCGGTGATGACTTTCAGAGAATCCGGACTGATCAGGTCGGTGAAATCGCGCTCCGATTCCGCGGCGGCGGTGGCCGGAGCGGGGTCGGTGAAAAGGTTGTCGTACAGGCGCACTTCCAGCGGTGCGGCGTGGGCCGCGGAAACCCAGTGGATGGTGCCCTGCACCCGACGACCGTCGGGAGCATTGCCGCCGCGACTGTCCGGGTCGTAGGCGCAGTGTACCTCCACGATGTTGCCGTCGGCATCCCTGACCACGTCGGTGCAGGTCACCAGGCAGGCGTAACGGAGTCTGACCTCCCGGCCGGGCGCCAGGCGGTAGAAACGACGCGGCGGGTCCTCCATGAAATCGTCCCGCTCAATGTACAGTTCGCGACTGAACGGCACGTTGCGGGTGCCCATGTCGGCGTCTTCAGGGTTGTTGATTGCCTCGAAATATTCGCTCCGGCCTTCAGGGTAGTTGGTGATTACCACTTTTAGCGGGTTCAGCACCGCCATCCGCCGGGGGGCGCGGCGGTTCAAGTCTTCCCGCAGGCAATGCTCCAGCAACGCCAGCTCGGTTACGGTGTTGCGTCGGGCCACCCCGACCCGTTCGCACATATCGCGGATTGATTCGGGGGTGAAACCACGGCGACGCAGGGCGCTAATGGTGGGCATACGAGGGTCGTCCCACCCTGAGACGTGGGATTCTTCGACCAGTCGGCGCAGCATACGCTTGCTCATAACGGTATGGGTCAGATTGAGCCGGGCGAATTCGATCTGCCGGCTGCGGTAAACCCCCAACACTTCCTGGCACCAGTCGTACAGGGGGCGGTGGTCTTCAAACTCCAGCGTACACAGGGAATGGGTGATGCCCTCAATGGAATCGGACAGCGAATGGGCGTAGTCGTACATTGGGTAAATGCACCAGGCGTTGCCGGTGCGGTGGTGCTCGGCGTGGCGGATGCGGTAGAGTACCGGGTCGCGCATATTCAGGTTGGGCGAGTCCATGTCGATGCGGGCGCGCAGGACGTGGGCGCCGTCGAGGAACTCGCCGGCCCGCATTCTCTGGAACAGGTCCAGATTCTCTTCGACGCTGCGGTCGCGGTGGGGGCTGGTACGCCCAGGCTCGGTGAGAGTGCCGCGAAATTCCCGAATTTCTTCCGCCGTCAGGCTGTCAACGTAGGCGTTCCCATCCAATATCAGCTGCTCAGCGAATTGATACAGCTGCTCGAAGTAGTCGGATGCGTAATACAGATGTTGTCCCCAGTCGAAACCAAGCCAGTGGACATCCGCCAGGATGGACTCGACGTATTCGATGTCCTCGCGGGTTGGGTTGGTATCATCGAACCGCATATGGCAGCGGGCGCCCTCGAACTGCTCGCCAACGCCGAAGTTGAGACAGATCGACTTGGCGTGGCCGATGTGCAAGTAACCGTTGGGCTCGGGTGGGAAGCGCGTGATAACCCGGCCGTTATAGGCGCCCTGGGCAAGGTCTTCCGCGATGATGCTGCGGATGAAATCGGCCGGGGCATCACCGTTGCCCGCGTTGGGATTGGTGGTCATGGTGCAATTACCTGATCTGGTGGATTAGTAACGATAGTGCGGTTTGCGGGCTAAATTATATCGTGCTCCGTACTATTTGGCGCTGCTCAGGCTGACCGTGCTGGAATATTTCGCAATCTGTCCCAGGCTTGCGCCAGCGCCAGGGGCAAGGGTGCGTTGAACTCCATCCATTGTCCCGTGGCGGGATGATGCAAGCCAAGGCGTGCGGCGTGGAGAAACTGGCGATCCAGCAGTTTGGTGGCGGGCCCGTAAACGGCATCGCCCAGGATGGGGAAACGCCGGTGGGCAAGATGCACACGGATTTGGTGGGTGCGCCCGGTTTCCAGCGACAGGGACAGCAAGGTGTGACCCGCTGCCGTTGCCTCCGTTTGATAGTGAGTGCGCGCCGCGCGGCCATCCTCAACAACGGCCATGCGCTGGCGATGGTACGGATGGCGTCCGATTGGGGCGTCGATGGTGTCGGCTTCCGGCGTAACGATGCCTACTGCCACCGCCCGGTATTGCTTTGACACCGTCCGGTTTTTCAGCTGTTCGGTGAGGTGTTGATGGGCCAGCTGATTCTTGGCGACAACCAGCAGCCCGGAGGTGTCGAGGTCCAGGCGATGGACGATGCCGGGGCGGATTTCGCCGCCCACGCCGCGGATGTCAGGGCAGCGGGCGAGCAGGGCATTTACCAGCGTGCCATCCGGGTGGCCGGGGCCGGGATGGACTGGCAATCCGGGGGGCTTGTCGACTACGGCGATGTCGGAGTCTTCGTAGACGATGGTGATGGGGATGTCCTGGGGTTCCAGGTTGGGCGCCGTTTGCGCCGGCGGAACGGTGACTATGATCACATCGCCGGCTCGCACTCGCTGGGCCGGCCGGCCGGGTTCGCCATTGATGGTTACGTTGCCGGCGCGGGTGAGGGCGTGCAGGCGGCTGCGGGAGAGGCCGGTAGCCGCCAACTCGCTGCGGCCGGCCAGCCAGGCATCGAGGCGCGGCGGCGATGGATTGGCGACTACCAGTTCGTGCCGCCCGATGTTGGTGGTGATGGTCACAGCGGTAGCTCTCTGACCGACAGGATACGTTCGCGAACCCCGCAGTCGGCGCACCGCGCGCCGTTAGGCAGGTGAATCATCGGGCCGTCGCACACCGGGCAGGCTGCCAGGTCAGCGGGGGAGTCGGACGTTTGTACGAAGGCAGTGTCGCGGTCGTGGTCGGTGTCCCGGCGGAGCAACAGCCATCCCATCAAGATCAGGCCCGTAACGATGGACGAATCGGCGAGGTTGAATACGGGCCAGGGGCCGATGTCGATGAAGTCGGTAACGTGGCCCAGGAGCAGACGGTCCAGCAGGTTCCCGGCGGCTCCGCCCAGCATCAGGGCGATGCTGGCGCGCATGATGCGTCCGGGTTGCGCCTGGCTGCCGTAGATGAACCCGAGCGCCACGATACCGACGATGGAAACGATCAGGAGCGCCAGATTCTGGTCCTGAAAGAGTCCGAAGGCGCTGCCGGTGTTGTGGACGTGGGTGAACCGGAAAAAACCCGAGTAGGGCCACGAATGATGCCAGTCCAAGGTCTGCCGGACTACGAACTTGGTCAGCTGGTCGGTTGCCAGCGCCAGGGCCGCCAGCTGCAGGAGGTTCCAGTCCCGATAGATGGGTCGGCGTTGGTGGTCGGGTTTGGACATCGGGGCCGGGTTAGAGCAGATGGTCGCGGAAGAACTGTACCACGCCGGCGGCCATTTCGCCCTCCTGACCCACCCAGAAGTGGTCTGCGCCGGGAATGATATGGTAGTCGGCGGGCGGGTTGAATCTGGCCAGCTGCTCAGCGACGCCGTCGGAGTTCGCCAGACGGTCGCGGTCGCCGGTGATAATCATGCGCGGCGTTTTGTCGGTCTGCAGCGGGCTGCCGGTGATGGCCTCCAGGGATGGGGCAACCAGGGCGATGGCCCGGGGTTTTTTGTACAACTGCTGGTGGGCGCAGATGACGCGGGTGCTAAAAGAATAACCGCCCAATCCGATGCGTTCGTCGTTCACGTCGGGCAGGGCGCCGAGGAAGTCCATGGCAACCAGGGTTTCCTCGTATTCCTTTTCACCTTTGGAATGCTCGCCCTGGCTGTTGCCAACCCCGCGAAAGTTGAAACGCAGGGAGGCAATGCCGGCGTCGGCGAGACCAAACGTAACGGCGACCACCACATTGTTGTCCATGTTGCCGCCGTTAAGCGGGTGAGGATGGCACATGACGACGCCGGGGAACGGGCCTTCACCATCCGGAAGGGCGATGATGCCCTCGAAGGTCATGCCTTTGGCAATGAAACTGACCGCACTTTGTCGCATATTTGATCCCTCCGGATGGGTGCGATGCTGCTGAATGTGCTCGGGCTATGATAGCAGGTTTCCGTTCAGGGGATTTTGGCGAATGTGCTACACTTCCGCGACGGCGAACCGAGGTTGCCGCACTGAGATCGGCTCGACGCGAGGTCAATTATGACGACTCAAACTGTATTTAACACCCGGGTTGGAGAGAACGCTCCTGGAGACCCGGTAACTATTGAATACGTTCGCATCCGGGGCTTCCGGTCACTGGCAGATGTCGAGCTCTCGGGGTTGCCCAGAGCGACGGTACTAATAGGCGCCAACGGCTCGGGCAAATCCAATTTCATTCGCTTTTTTGAGATGCTGAGCTGGATGCTGCGGTCGCGGCGGCTCGGAGAATTTGTTGCGCAGAATGGTGCAGCCGATGACCAGTTGTTCGGCGGCAACCGTACCACCCCTCGTATGGAAGCCGAGATTAGGTTGCGTACCGGCGCAGGCCGGAACGATTACCGTTTCGCCCTGTCCCACGCTTCTCCGGACCGTTTCATTTTTAGTGAGGAGAGTTTCCGATTCAGCCGGCAAGGGTTGGGGACGGAAGCACAATGGGAACACCTAGATAGCGGTCATCGCGAGGCTAAAATTGTCGAAGTTGCTCAGTCTACAGAATACCAGGGCGTTAATGCACAAACCGCCCGGGTAATCGTCCGCCTGCTCCGTAATTGTTCCTTTTATCAATTTCACAACACTTCCAGTAGTTCCAATTTCAAGATTAAATGGGACGCTTGGGATAGCAACTGGTTGCGAAGTGACGGGGGAAATCTGGCAGCCATTCTCTACAAGCTGGAACAAGAGGATGTACGGCGATATGAACTAATCTGCCGCCAAATCGGCCGGATATTGCCTGGCTTCGACCGCTTTGCCATTGAGGAAAGTTACGGGAAAGTGGCATTGCGCTGGAAAGCCAAATGGACGGATAAAACTTTCGGAGCGCACCTAACTTCCGACGGCTCCCTGCGGTTCTTCGCCCTGGTGACGCTGCTCAATCTTCCACCGGAGATGCTGCCCGATGTGATACTGCTGGACGAGCCGGAACTTGGTTTGCATCCGGCGGCCGTTACCCTGATTGGCGGTATGATAAATTCTCTTGCCACGGAAAGGCAGGTCATTGTGGCAACGCAGTCGCCGTTGCTGATTGATGCCTTTGGCCTGGACGAGATTTTCGCGCTGGATTTGCAGGATGGTAAGACGAAGTTCAACAGACTCAACTCCAGCGAATACAAGATATGGCTTGACGATGGCTTCTCTCCTGGGGAACTCTGGCAAAAGAACGTGATCGGTGCACGCCCATGATTAGCCTAGCCATTTCAGTAGAAGGGCAAACGGAAGAGGAGTTCGTTAAAAACGTACTCGCAGTCCATTTGGAAACAAAGGGAGTAAAGGCGGAACCTATCCTAATCGACTATCATGGTGGTGATATAACCATCGCGCGGCTTGCTTCGGACATGGCACATTGCTTGAGTCCACACTGGCGTTTTGACTTCGTGACGTCATTAGTAGATTTCTATGGGTTCCGCGACAAGTGTAGAGCAACATCCTGCGAGTTGGAAACGCTTATAGACGAAGTTGTCGGACGGAAGGCAGCTCTTGACTCGGCTTATCCGCGGGTATTCTCATACGTGCAACAGTACGAGTTTGAAGGGTTGCTGTTCTCGGATGTACAATCTTTTGCTGACTTACTTGGTTTATCAAGCAGCACGGTGACTAAGATATCTCAAATCCGTGCGCAATTCCCGTCGCCCGAGGACATTAATGACAGCCCAATCACGGCGCCAAGCAAACGGATTGCGCAAGTAATACCCGGATATGACAAGTGCGGTTATGGCTATCTGGTGGCAGATCGGATAGGGTTGCATACCATCCGAGCCGAATGTCGTCGGTTCAACGATGGGTTACTCACATGGAATCATTGGGCGATTCCGGCGGCCACTCATAACAGATTTAGAGGCCAGCCCGGTCCGGTAGAGCGCGCCCGTTGTTAGTGCTAAAATGGCACGAAACCGCCGCCATTCTGCGGCCCACGCCCTCCCGGAGGCTCTATGGATTTGATTGACTTGCGTAGCGATACCGTTACCCAACCCACCGACGAAATGCGCCGTGCGATGGGCGCCGCTGAAGTTGGCGATGATGTGTTTGGCGAAGACCCGACGATAAACGCCTTGCAGGAGCGGGCCGCCGCGTTGTTGGGGCAGGAAGCGGGCTTGCTCACCGCCAGCGGCACCATGAGCAACTTGATTGCCGCCCTGGCGTGGTGCAGCCGCGGCGACGAGATGATTATGGGTCAGGAAGCCCATATGTTCTGGAACGAATCCGCCGGGCCGACCGCCTTGGCGGGCGCGCAAATCCGGCTGGTGCCCAACGATGCCAACGGTCGGATTGCCGCGAGCGACGTGGCTGCCGCCATCCGGGACAGCTCCAACATCCATGTGCCGGCGACGACGCTGGTTTGTCTGGAAAATACGCACAACCGGTGCAGCGGCGGAGTTATGACGCCGCAGGATACCAGGGAAGTGGTGGAGGTGGCCCACGCCGCCGGCGCAGCGGTGCACCTGGACGGGGCCCGCATCTTCAACGCCGCGGTTGCCTTGGAGGTGCCGGCCGCCGAGCTGACGCGGGATGTTGACGACGTGAGTTTCTGCCTTTCCAAGGCATTGTCCTGCCCGGTGGGCTCGGTGCTGTGCGGCTCCGAGGAATTCATTGGCAAGGCGCGCAAGTGGCGCAAGATGGTCGGCGGCGGGATGCGTCAGGCGGGGGTGCTGGCGGCGGCAGGCCTGGTGGCGCTGGACTCGATGGTCGAACGCCTGGCCGATGACCACGCCAACGCCCGACGGCTGGCGGCGGGCCTGGCCAATATCGACGGCCTGACGGTTGATCAGGATGGCATACAGACCAACATCGTGATTTTCGAGGTGGACCGGGACCAGGTGGGAGACGCCAGAGCGGTCATCGCCGCGCTGCGGGAGGATGGAGTGCTGGTGAGTCACAGCCGCGACCAGGCCCTGCGGATGGTAACCCACCGGCACATCACGTCAACAGATGTTGATGAGGCGTTGTCTCGCGTGAACGGAACCGTCCGGCGGCTGGCAACGTCCGTTTAAACGGGAGAAACTCTTCCAATCCCCGATGTCGTAAATTTCAACCGCTCGTCTGGGAAGTGCCTGCGCTGGCTTTGGCCTGCTCCTTGAGCTTATTGCGGACGTAGCGCTTTTCGGATTCTGTCAGGGCTCTTTTAATCTTTCCCCCGCCCGTACCCAACAATTGCCCATCGTACTGGCGAGGTATCCCATCGTTAGGCTGGAGTGCAGCGATGATGTTCAAGTCGTCTGCACTCAGGGACGCAAAGAAATCTTCGACCGCCTCTTCCAAAAGTGCTATTTCTTCGCTACTTATAGAAACAGGGAGCGTACCGCCACCAGTCCATTGAATATTTAGAGATTTGAACTCCAAAATCTTTTCAATGTCCATTTTGCTCCACTCGGAGGTCGTATCGGCCTCTTGCATGAGGAGATCGGATTGATTCCCTCGGCTTGGTTCGATACCGATCAAGTGGACACGGACGCCAAAACTCTGTGCAATTTGCACACCTATCCTGAGGTCATCGTCTCCTCCAAGCAAAACCGCATCCGAGATGGCGTGATTGCGTGCCAACTCGATGAGGTCAGTAACGATCAGCGAGTCAACGCCCTTCTGACGTCCGCCACGTACCATCCCCAAGCGTAACTTCACATCATCCATATACGCCAACTGTTCTTGTACGTTGGAGGGTTGCCCACCCCGCATACCGTCATACCAATATATTCGGAGCAAGGTAGCGTTTCCCGTCCGTTCGGCGGCAGTTGCTCGTAATTTGGAGATAGTTCCGGCTAAGTGTAATTCACAGTCTTCCCGGTTCTGATCCGACCCAGTGAGAGCAGTGGATCCCGCCTTATACAAGTAGCCGGCATCAACGAGAGTTGCTACGCGCATAGCCCCCTGTGGGCAGAATATTGGAGGCCCCGCAGGGCCCCCTATCTAAATCCACGCTCCAACCTATTTACTATTCCGGGAGTCGATGGACGTCATCATATTACCAATTGGTCAGAATGCTGTCAAGCGAAATCGGCATCGCCAAATCGCAGTCGGCGTTGACAACTGACATTGCAGTTCTTACGATAACCACATTCCCGTAACGAGGCTCATCATGCCCGACTTAACCATTGACCGGAGTACCACCGCGTTGTTGATCGCGGATTTCTACGCCGACGCGATGGGCACATTGCCCCATGCCGTCGAGCGGGGCGTGGTGCAACGCACGGTGGAATTGCAGGCCGCGGCCCGCGCCGCCGGGTTGATGGTATGCTATTGTGCCACGGTGTTTCGGCCCGGTTATCCGGAGATCAGCGAGCGCAACAAGACGTTCAGTGTACGGAAAGCATCGGGTCAACCGGCCGTTTTTGACCCGTTGGAGGTAATCCATCCTGAGGTGCGCCCGCGCGACGGCGAAGTGGTGGTCGGTAAGCATCGGGTCAACGCGTTGTTTGGCACCGGGCTGGATGTCGCGCTCACCGGCAACAACATCAATACCATCATCTTGTTGGGGTATGCCACCAGCGGCGTCGTGCTTTCCACCACCAGGTACGCATCGGACCGGGATTACCGGCTGTACATCGTGGCCGATTGTTGCGCCGATAGCGATCCTGAGGTGCACGACTTTCTGATTGGCCGGATACTGAACCGGCAGGCAGACATCGTTACGGCCGACGAAGCGATCGCCGCCATACAGGCGGCCTGACGTCCTTGTGTATAAGGTCGCTGGCCGCGTTGTGGCCGGCGGCGGGGTCGCAGAGCACACCAAATGTTTCGGCGTTCAGCTACTCCCGGGGCAGATGTAACGGTTGAAGTCGCCGGCAGAGCGTTGTACGCCGGTTATGCGGTGGAGGCCGAGGTAATCGTAATACCGCGCCGACCATTGCAGGTAACCACGGGGTGGGCGCGGCTGGCGCAGACGGAATTGTTGCGGGTCGATTCCGCTCGGGATGCTTTTCCCCAGATGATGCAGTCGCGGAGGCGCGCGCTTCCCCTGCCGCCGGAGCCGAAGAGCGTCAGTTATGCGTTTGCGGAGAACGTGTCGATGGAGCCGGGGATTGAGTACCGGTACCCGGTGCAGTTGCGGTTGCCGGCGGCGGCGCCCCCAACCGTGAAATGCAAACACGCCCACATCACGTGGGAACTCTCGGCGCATATCGAAACCCGGGCCGACTGGATGCCGGCCGGCGACGGATTGCTGGCTGATCTGACCCAGGTGCGGGTCGGTCAGTGCGCCCAGGAGTTGGTGGTGTTCGCTCATCCCAGCGCCGCAGCCGTGGGCGGCGAAGAGTTGCCGGCTCACCCCAGCGCCGCCCGCCAGCATCGACACGTCCGAATGGCGCTGGAACTGGAAACCGGGTTGGTATCCAACGGCGGTATGGTGGCCGGCTCGCTGTCGGTGCAACCGCAGGCCTCATTCGGAGCCACTGAGCTGCGCGTGGAACTGATGCGCTGGGAGCGGAGCGGCAACAAGCAGGCCAGAGTCATTGAGGACCGGGAGGTACTACAGCGGCCGGCAACGCTGGTGGGCGGAGAATCCACCGAATGGGCGTTCAAGCTGCGGGTGCCGGAGCGGTTGATGCCGTCAGTGCTGGCGCAGCATAGCTTCGTCGGGTGGCAAGTCAGGGCGGTAATCGCCCGCAGATTCAGGCCCGACCTGAATGTAACCCAGCTGATTCAGGTGTACACGTCCCCCTGAACTCGCTCTGAACTCGCTTGGCCCGTCAGCAATGCTACCGTTTCCCCCACCAGCGCCGCAGGCGTTCGGCGATTGCGGCCTCTGAACCCTGGTCGGACGGTTCGTAGTAGCGGCGGTCTGACAAGTTGTCGGGCAGGTATTGCTGGGCTGCAAAGTGTCCTTCGTAGTCGTGGCTGTACTTGTAGCCGGCGCCGTAACCGATGCCGCGCATCAGGCCGGTAACGGCGTTGCGGAGATGCAGGGGCACCGGCTCATGGGGCAACTTGCGAACATCTTCAAATGCCCGTTCCAGGGCCAAGTAGGCGGCGTTGCTCTTCGGAGAGGTGGCAAGATACACCGTGGCTTCGGCGAGGGGGATGCGACCCTCCGGCAGTCCGATGAAATGCACCGCCTGCTGGGCGGCCACGGCCACGGGCAACGCTCCGGGGTTGGCGAGGCCGATGTCCTCGGCGGCCAGGATCACCAGCCGGCGGGCGATGAACAGGGGGTCTTCGCCGGCCTCCAGCATCCGGGCCAGCCAGTACAATGCGCCGTCGGGCGATGAACCACGCACCGACTTGATGAAAGCCGAGATGGTGTCGTAGTGGCTGTCGCCCGCCTTGTCGTATTGCGGCGTGCGGCGCTGCAAGGCATCGGAGATGGTTGCCATGCTGATGACGCGCTGGCCGTTGGCGTCGGGTTCGGTGGCGAGGGTGGCCATCTCCAGAGCGTTCAGGGCGACACGGGCGTCGCCGTTGGCGATGTTGACCAGGTGAGCCAGCGCCTCGGTATCCAGAGAAGGCTGTAACCCACCTAATCCGCGCCGGTCGTCAGACAGCGCCCGTCGGATAATGTCGGCAACCTGCTCTGCTTCCAGCGCGTGGAGGGTGAATACCCGGCACCGGGAGAGCAGCGGCGCGTTGACCTCGAAGGACGGGTTCTCGGTGGTTGCGCCGATGAAGGTGATGGTGCCGTCTTCGACGTGGGGGAGAATGACGTCCTGCTGGGCCTTGTTGAAACGGTGGATTTCATCGACGAACAGGATGGTGGGCTGCTGGTACAACGCGCTGCGCTCACGGGCGTCCGTCACCGACCGGCGCAGGTCGGCAACGCCGGAAGACACCGCGCTGACGGGTTCGAAATGGGCGCGCGTAACGGTGGCAATCAGCCTGGCCAGGGTCGTTTTGCCGGAGCCGGGCGGCCCCCATAACAAGATGGACGGCACTCGGTCGGCGGAAATGGCGCGCCGCAGCACCCGGTCTGCGCCGAGGATGTGCTGCTGCCCGACAAACTCATCGAAGGAGGCGGGGCGCATCCGCTCCGCCAACGGCGCAGTGTCCAGGGCGTGGGCCAGCCGGTCGTGCTCGAACAGCGAGCCGGACTCTTGCCGGGCGGTCATCGGGATGCACTGTGCAGAGGTTGGCCGGGCGGGGCTTGGTCAGAGTGGCGGGGCGTTGCTAGGAGGCTCCGTTGTAGGAGGCTCCGTTGTGGGAGGCTCCGTTGTGGGAGGCTCCGTTGTGGGAGGCTCCGTTGCGGAAATGGGGCATCACCTCTGCGGCGAACAGCTGCATTGACCGAGCCACTTCCTCGTTGGTAAGTATGCCGCCGATGTTGAACCAGCACATGAACTCCTGGGCGTTGTAGCGCTCGTGGAACCATTCCAGCCGTTCGATGACCTGCTGCGGCGTGCCGATGGCGCCTAATTCGCCGTAGATGTCATCGTAAGTTAGCTGGCTGGCGCGGGACGAACCGCGGGAGTTATTCTGCATACTGCGCAGTGTGCCCAGGTAGTTGTTGACGGTCGGCGCAAAGTTGGCCCTGGCTGATTCCGGCGTTTCGCCGACGTGAACCGGCACGTTGACCACTACCTTGACGGCGGACGGGTCGTGGCCGTGTTCGGCGAGGGCTTCCCGGTAGACGGCCAGGCCGTTGCCGACGCCCTCTACCGTCACAATCATTGGGGTTACCAGGATGTTGTGGCCGAGGCTGCCCACCAGCGGGAAGGTGTCGGCGCCGTTGGAGGCGATGTAGACCGGCGGGTGGGGCTGCTGGATGGGCCGGGGTTCAAGACGTACACCTTCCGCCTGATAGAACTGGCCGTGGTAATCCAGCTGTTCATCGGTCCAGGCTCGGAGCGCCATTTCCAGTCCTTCCACGAACCGGTCGTTGCGCTCCTCGATGGGGATGCCGTAGCCGCGATAGTGATTGGGGTTGGAGCCGCGCCCGATGCCGAAAACGGCTCGCCCGCCGGATAGCACATCCAGGGTGGCCACCTCTTCGGCGATGCGCAGCGGATGGTGCAGGGGCAGCAGGTTTACCGCAGTGCCCAGCATGATCCGGCGGGTGGTTTGCGACAAGGCCGATGCGACCATTAACGGCGCTGGCATTACGGAGAAGCGGCGGGCAAAGTGCAGTTCGGCCAGCCAGGCCATATCGTAGCCAAGTACGTCGGCGAGTTGCACCTGCGACAAAACGTCGGCGAACCGGTCAGCCGGAGTCTGGTCTTCGGCGCAGGGCATTTGATAAAAAACTCCGAACTGCATATTCAGTCACTCCCGGCCGGTCGGTATGCTTATGCCTCGTTATTGGGTGCGCTTCCGGGCGGCGGTTCGTCAAAGGGTTCGCCTTGTTCCCACGCTTGCGCGCGTCGCCTGTTCCACTCCGTCCAACGCTTGTTGGCTCTTTGCTCACCTTCTTCAATGCCTTCTGCTCTGGCCTTGCGGCGGGTTCGTTTTTCCCATATGCCGGCGAGTACCATTCTTACCACCTCCATAAGCGGCCAGGTCGCTGCCAGTGCCCAGGCCACGATTGAACTGCCATAGTCAAAGACCCGTTCGGTGACCAGTTGCCATGTTTCCGGTTTGTGATTGTGGGTAGTCAGCAGTACGTCAATTTCCGGGCGGCGGTTCGTCGAAAGGTTCGCCCCGTTCCTCAGCTCGTTGTCGGCGCTCGTTCCACACCAACCAGAGCCGCTGATTTTCCTCACGGCCCTCCTCACGGCCCTCCTCGTGGGCGCGACGGCGGATTCGTTTTTCCCATAAGCCGGCGAGTACCATTCTTAACGCCTCCATAAGCGGCCAGGTCGCTGCCATCGCCCAGGCCACGATTGAACTGCCATCGTCAAATACGCGTTCGGCGGTCAGCTGCCATGTTTCCGGTTCGTGATTGTGGGTAATCAGCAGTACGTCAATCGTGATCGATAATGCTATGGCAACGAAGAATGTCGCAAACGCTTGTCCAACACGGTGCGCCGGGATGCTCGGTATGCCAACCCACACCGTCCGGCCATGCTCCTCTTCCTCTTGCGCCATATACCAGTATCATAGCGGTATGTTGCCGTGTTTTTTGGCGGGCAGAGTGTCGCGTTTGTTCTGCAACATTTCCAGGGCGCTGATGATAACCGGGCGAGTATCCGCCGGGTCAATCACGTCGTCGAGATAGCCGCGGTTGGCCGCCACGTAAGGGTTGGTGAACCTGGACTGGTAGTCGGCAATCAATTCGGCGCGGCGGTCGTCGGGGTGGTCCGCTCCGGAGATTTCTTCGCGATAGATGATGTTGACCGCTCCATCAGGGCCCATCACGGCGATTTCGGCGGCGGGCCAGGCCAGGTTGATGTCCGAGCGCAGGTGCTTGCTGCTCATCACGATGTAGGCTCCGCCGTAGGCTTTGCGGGTGATGACGGCCACCTTGGGCACCGTGGCTTCGGCGTAGGCGTAGATGAGCTTGGCACCGTGGCGGATGATGCCGCCGTATTCCTGGTCGGTGCCGGGCATGAACCCCGGCACGTCCACCAGCGTTACCAGCGGCACGTTGAAACAGTCGCAGAACCGCACGAAGCGGGATGCCTTGGCCGACGCATTGATGTCCAGCACACCGGCCAGAAATGCTGGTTGATTGCCCACCAAACCCACGGTGCGGCCCGCCATACGGCCAAAACCCACCACCACGTTGGCGGCGTATGCCGGCTGTACTTCCATAAATTCTTCATCATCGACCAGACGGTAGATGATTTCCCGCACATCGTAGGGACGATTGGGTTCGGGCGGAACAATGGTACGCAGGCCCTCATCGGTGCGCGATGCAGAGTCGGCGGTACGGTACACCGGCGGATCATCCAGGTTGTTGAGGGGCAGGAAGCTGACCAGCCGGCGCACTTCCGCGAGGCAGTCCGCTTCGGAGTCGTGCACGAAATGGGCCACGCCGCTGCGGGAACCGTGGGCATCGGCGCCGCCCAGCTGTTCGTGGGTAACGTCTTCCCCGGTTACCGCGCGTACCACGTCGGGGCCGGTGATGTACATTTGGCCGGTGCCGCGCACCATGAAGACAAAATCGGTGATGGCGGGCGAGTATACCGCACCGCCGGCGGAGGGCCCCATAATCACCGAGATTTGCGGAACCACCCCGGAATACATGGTGTTGCGCAGAAAAATGTCGCCGTAGGCTGCCAGGCTGAGGGCGCCTTCCTGGATGCGCGCCCCGCCGGAGTCGCAAATGCCGATCATGGGGCAGCCGGTTTTGGCCGCCAGATCCATGACCTTGCAGATTTTTTGTCCCACCACCTCGGACAGTGAGCCGCCGAAAACGGTAAAATCCTGCGCGTAGGCGAAAACCTGCCGTCCGTCGATGTTGCCGTAACCGGTAACCACGGCGTCACCGAGCACGGTGCGGTCGGCCAGGCCGAAGTCGGTAGTGCGGTGCGTTACGAAACGGTCGATTTCCTGGAACGATCCTTCGTCCATCAGGAGGGCCAGGCGCTCGCGGGCGGTTAGCTTGCCGCGCTGGTGCTGCTGGTCGATGCGCCGCTGGCCGCCGCCAAGTCTGGCCTGCTCGCCGAGCCGGAGCAGGTCGCTGAGGTTTTGATCGGTGATGTGGTCGTTGCTGGTGGACAAAGCAGCCTCCAGGCGCAATGCTATCAAACGCCCAGCCTGCGGGCAACTGCTACGAACGGAAGCACATCATACCCAACCGGTTCGGGGTAGATATAATGGTCGGACTGGCGACCCGCTATGGGGCGCGCCGGCGAAAGCATCGTGAGACTAGGGCATCGTGAAGGGTACCGATTCACATAACGACAACTATGCTGCCGCCCCTCGATCTACGATGGTCAAGGGCGTGCCGTGGCATTGGGGCCAGCGCACCTACGTGATGGGAATTATCAACCTGACGCCCGATTCGTTCTCCGGCGACGGTCTGCGGGGTGATGTGCCGGCAGCGGTTGCGTTGGCACAACAGATGGTGTCGGAAGGCGTCGACATCATTGACATGGGTGCGGAGTCCACGCGGCCGGGTGGCGCTCCGGTGTCCGCCGATGAGGAGCTGCGTCGGTTGCTGCCCGGGCTGGCGGCGGTCTACAGTGCAGTCGACGTTCCGATCAGCGTGGACACGTACAAAGCGGTGGTGGCCGAACGGGCCCTGCAAGCCGGGGCGTCCGTCATCAACGACGTATGGGGATTGCGGTCCGATGAGCGGATGGCGCGGGTAGCAGTAGACGCCGGGGTGCCGGTGATTTTAATGCACAACCAGCACGAGGCCAGTTATGGCGACCTGGTTCCCGATATTATTGCCGGCATAGCGCGCAGCACGACGATAGCCCGGTCGGAGGGGGTGCGGGCAGATAACATAATAATCGATCCCGGTATCGGATTCGGCAAGACTGCCGACCACAATCTGGAACTGTTGCGCAGGTTGCCGGAACTGAAAGCTGCCGGCTTTCCCATGCTGGTGGGTGTATCCCGCAAATCGACCATCGGCCGCATATTGAACTTGCCGGAGCAGGAACGGTTGGAGGGGACGGCGGCAGCGGTGTCGCTGAGCATTGCCGGCGGCGCCGACATCGTGCGGGTGCATGATGTGAAGCAGATGGCGCGGGTGGCGCGGATGACCGACGCCATTGTGCGTGGCTGGAGGCCGACGGGATGGCCGAGTCGGTAGTTGCCTACCTGGGATTGGGCAGCAACGTGGGCGACCGAACGGCCGCGTTAGCCGCAGCGCTGCGGCTGCTGGACGGCGCAGCTGGCGTGGAGCTGGCGGTCTGCTCGTCGGTTTACGAAACGGAGCCGTGGGGCGTTACCGAGCAACCCGCATTCCTCAATCTGGCGGCTGGCGTCCGCACCACGCTGGAACCGCTGCAACTGTTGGCGGTTTGCCAGCGGGTTGAATCGCAGGTTGGTCGCACTGAGACCTACCGGTGGGGCCCGCGCGTGATCGACGTGGATATTCTGCTGTACGGCGAGGAGATTGTGAGCGTTGCAACACCCGATTTGCAAATCCCCCACGCGCGAATGAGCGAACGGGCTTTCGTCCTGGCGCCGCTGGCTCAGATTGCCGATAGCGCCATCGTGCCGCCGGCGGGAACAACGGTGGGTCAATTGTTGGCGCGGGTGGACGGAGCGGATGGCGTGAAACTATGGGGCACGTTGCCCATTTCCGAGTTGCTCATTTCTCGCATTTCTGAGGAGTAGCCGCCGGGATGTGGGGTATTTCGATGCTCCGGCGGCGGCCTGGCAATTGGGATGGTGTGGCAGCCAAGCGTGACTCGTTGTATCGCTGGTCTCGAAGCAGTTTGTTTTGACAGACTTGGGGAGGCAGGAAATTGAGGACTTTGCTCACAATCGTTGGCGTCTTCGGAGCGCTGTCGGTTATCGGCTGCGCCGGTCCTCCATCGCCCACGGAATTGAAGTGACGTGAGAGGTACCGGTAACGCGGGTAGTCGAGAGTATCCGGGAGGTTATGGTCGGGATTGAGGTTACACGACAGGTAGAGATAACCAGGGAAGTACCGGTTACCCGCCTGATCACTGCGATTCCGCGAGCCAGCGACCAACCGGGTGATCAGCCCGATGAGGTGCAACTCCAGATTCTGGCGATCAATGATTTCCACGGCAACATTGCGACTTCATCCAGTTCCTTCCGCTCCTTCGGCGGGGTGGGCCGGGCGAACTACCTGTCAGCCAACCTCGCCGCCCTCGCCGACGGAGCGGAAAACTTCGTGTTCGTGTCGGCCGGGGACCTCATCGGGGCGTCGTCATTAATCTCGGCGCTCTTCCACGACGAACCCACCATTGAAGCCAGGAATCTCATGGGCCTGGACATCAACGGCGTGGGCAACCATGAGTTCGATGAGGGGATAGCGGAGTTGCTGCGGGTGCAGCACGGCGGGTCGCACCCGGTCGATGGCGACCTCGACGGCGATCCCTATGCGGGGCCGACTTTCAGTTCCTTGCCGCCAACGTCATTGATGACGAGACTGGGAAAACTACCTTCCCGCCCTATGCCATCCGCGATTACCAGGGCGTGAAGGTGGCGTTCATTGGGCCGACCCTGGAAGGGACCACAAGGCATTGCCGCCCGCAGCGGAGTGGCGGGCCTGACCTGTAAAGATGTGGCGGAAACAGTCAACTCCCTGGTGCCGCAGCTGCGGGAAGAGGGTATCGAAGCCATCGTCGTGCTGCTTCACGAAGGCGGGTTCTCTGACGGAGGGCAGAACGATTGCGGATCGGGACTCACGGGCCCGATTGCGGAGATCACCGACCGGCTCGACGATGCCGTGGATCTGGTGATTGCCGGTCATACCAATGACGGGTTCATCTGTGAGATTGACGACAAGTGGGTGGCCATGGCAGATAACCGAGGCCGCCTGTTCACCGATATTGATGCGACGCTGAGCCGGGTCACGCAAGACCTGACGGTCAAAGCGATCAACAATGTCCCGAACTCTCCGGCTGGAGTGACTCCCGACCCCGCCCTGAGTGCGCTCATCGACAAGTACGATAAGCTCTCAGGACCGCTGGCCAACACCGTCATCGGAGTTATCACCGCTGACATCAGCCGCCAGGGGAACGCAGCGGGTGAGTCGGCGCTGGGCGACGTCATTGCGGACGCCCAACTCGCGGCAACCCAGAGCGCAGATAGGGGCGAGGCGGTGGTCTCCTTCCTACTTTGAGCAGGATGCGCGCCCGGGCGACGATGCGAGCCGAACTTTTGCCACTGCGAATCAGCTGGCTCAGTCGCTCGCGTTCCTCCGGCGTCAACCGTACTGCGTATTGCTCCGGGGCCATGTTTGCCACACCTCCTCACCACTCTATTTTGTAGTCAGCGTAGCGTTTGGAAGTCTTTCACTAATACAACTTATAATACTGATTTGAACCAGTACTAGGCATAGTGGGGCATAACTTCAGACACAAACAATTCCAACGAGCGCATGGTCTCCTCATGGGCCAAGTGGCCCCACTGAAAGGCGGCTACGAAGTAATTGGCCCCGGTATCGACATATTCGTCCATGTAGTCCCGGATCGAGTCCGGGGAGCCGGCGATAACATTGAATCCGCCTCCTCCCGGCGCAGCGTGCTCCTCGAGCCCTGCGGAACCGGACCTTCCTGCCGCGGCGGCGGCCCTACTAACCTGCGCCTCCCGGTCCGGCAGGCTGGACGGCCTGGCATTAGCGTTGCCCCCGTAGAATTGGGTAAGGCCCCGCCTCTCCACTTCCAGTCGGCGCGGCGTACCCAGGTTCCACTTGTACTGGTCCCACGCAGGTTGGGCCATGGCGGCGGCTTCCGCGTCCGTCTCGGCCAGGAACAGGTGGTTGACCAACCCGATCTTGGGCGCTTCACCTTGGGCGTTTAGCGCGCCCGGCCCCTGGTGCTCATCCCAAATCCGGAAGTAGCGATCCACGTTTGACTGAAACGAGTCCAGGTTCCCCACGATGATGGAATGCATCCCGTTGACAGCTGCGGTCTCCACGTTCCGCATATACCACAGGGGCGGGTAGGGGTCCTGTTTGGGCCGCAAGCGCATCGGCAGGTCGTCAAAACTGTAGAACTCACCCCGGTAGGTCAGCGAATCGTGCCCCAGTCCCTCCTTGACCACCGCCAGCGTCTCAAGGTACCGCGCATAGTTGGCCTCCACGTCTGAGTCCTGTCCCCAGAAGTAGGCCTCGATTACCCCGCCACGGCCCACTCCGATGTCCATCCTCCCGCCGCTGAGGTTATCCAGCATACAGATTTCCTCGATCAGGCGCACCGGGTGGTGCAACGGCAGCACGTAGACGCACGGGCCCAGCCGAATGGTTCGTGTCCTGGCGGCTGCGGCCGCGAGGAACACGTTCTGAGACGGCGCAAGACTATGGACGGCCGGCGTGTGGTGCTCCGCCAGGTGGTAGGAGTAAAACCCGGCGGACTCCAACCGCTCGATCTGGTCCAGCCGTTCCCCGTAAATTTGGTCCAGCGGTACGCCGGGAATGGGCTCAATGTGGTCGAATACCCCAAACTGCAATGCCATGAATAGGCTCCATCGTGCAAATCAATCGTCGCGCGACTCAATAGCCCCCCGATGATGGCCTCAGAACGCGCAAGCGGAACTTGAGCCGTAGTTTCAACTCTAGTGTAAGCGCTTCGCTCAAGTCAAACGCTCTCACTTCGAGCAGCTAGCAGAGTCCCCTGAGGTGGTGTAAGAGGGCGTGTGACAAATAGTTTCAAGCCGGTTGGAGCCGTTGGAGCATTAGTTGAACCACGGCGATAGGCACCCAGGCTGCGCTGCTCTCGGTGCGTTCTGCATAGTCTTTGCTCAACCGTCGGCATTGACTCAGCCAAGCCTGGGTGCGTTCCACCACACACTGCCTGGGCAGGACCTCAAATCAGGGATGGCCTCTGGTGGTGTCGGGCGGCAGCAGGGGAGCCAATTCCTCCCACGGGCGTCAGTCGGTGGGCGTCAGTCGGTCAAATCACTGGGATAAGGTTTTCTACTCATGCTCCCAGCGTAACCACCATCCCAAGTTGTACTACCACTGCACATACATTGGCATTACGACGTGGACGTAGCTGTCGGAGTCGGCTGACCGGAATACGCCGGGGCTGGATGAGTTGGTTACCTCAATTGCAACCTTGCCTCGGCCCAGCACGTTTACGATTTCTTGCAGGTACCGCACGTTGAAGGCGATTTTTGCATCCTGACCTTCCATCTGCTCAATATCCAGTTCGTCCAGGTTGTCGCCAACCTCTTCGGAGCGGGCCGACACTTTGAGCAGACCGCCTTCGCTGGACTCTGCCGGTTGCATCTCCAGACGCACAATGTTGCTGCCATCGCGGGCAAACACGGCTGCCGACTGGGTGGCCCGTTTCAGGTCGTCCAGTTCCATCACGGCGCGGGTTTCGTAGCGTTCGGGGATCAGCTGATCGTAATTGGGGAAAGTGCCCTGCAATAACTGGGATACGAGCTCCACATTTTCGAACTTGAACATCACCTGCCCGCCCTCCGGCGAGAGCGTAATCCGGATGGGGGCGGATTGATCGGAAACCAGCCGTTGCACTTCCAGCATAGTGCGGGCCGGGACGATTACCTTGACTTCCTCTTCCATTTGTTGCGCGATCTGGCTGCTGTACACGGCCAGGCGGAAACCGTCGGCGGCAGCCATCACTACGCTGGACTCATGCAGTTTTAGTTCAACCCCAGTGAGCACCGGCCGCGATTCGTCGGATGCCGCCGAGAATGCTACCAGCGCAATGCCGGTGCGCATTATGCTGGGGTCGATTTCCGTGGACAGACCGGAATCTACCTTAGGCACCGGTGGGAAATCCGCAGCGTCGGCGCCGTTCATGTGAGTAACCGAGCGGCCGCAGGACAGATGCAACACACTGCCGCCGGTCGCTGCTCCATCTTCGTCAGGGCCTTGCAAATCCAGGTCGATGCGGTCGCTGGGCAGGGAGTTGACCAGATCGGCGAGCAGACGGTGTGGGACAGTTATCGCCCCCTCTTCTTCGATCATCGCGCCGATCCAGGTCGTGATGGCGATTTCCAGATTGGTTGCCGACAGCATCAGCATCCCCTGGTCGGTTTTCAGCAGCACGTTCTGCGTTATCGGCAGGGTGGAGCGGTTAGCGACAGCACGACCCACCGTCGCCAGACCGCGGGTCAGATTTTCCTGGAGGCAGGACAGTTTCATTGTTGGCCTAATTCGTATAGATTTTGGCAGATTATATCACGTACCAGAACGCCGGCCCCGCTACGAACGCCGGCCCGCCGTTGCTATAATATCCCTAGCAACATTGAGCGCGGCGCCGGATTGGTGCAATTACGCGCTGCCAACACCGGCAAAAGTGGAGCCAGAATGACCGACCTGCTGTTCCTGAACGACGCTTACGCCAGCGAGTTCACGGCCACCGTTACCGGCCTTACCGACGATGGGGGCGTGGTGCTGGACCGCACCGCGTTCTACATCGGCGGCGGCGGCCAGCCCTGCGATGTTGGCACGCTGTCGGATGCCGCCGGTGCAACCTACCCGGTGGTCAAGGTGGCCCGTTCCGGCGGGTTGATTGTGCACACGCTGGAAGGCGATGCGCGGCCAGCGCCCGGTGTCGAGCTGCATGGCAAGGTGGATTGGGATCGTCGCTACCTGCTGATGCGGACTCACACGGCGTTGCATATCCTGTGCGGCGTGGTTTGGCGCGACTACGGCGCTCACGTTACCGGCGGCGATATGCGTCCCGGCGCGGCGCGCATGGATTTTGAGCTGGAAAATATGACTGCGGAGTTCGCCGGCGAGGTGGAAGCGCGCATCAATCAGGAAGTGGCTCAGGAAAGGGACATCGTGGTTGATTCAATGGATCGGGCCGACGCCGACGCTCATCCCGACCTGATCCGCACCAAGATTAATCTGCTCCCCGCCGGCATCAAGGAAGTCCGAACCATCGACATTTCGGGGCTGGATTTGCAGGCTGACGGGGGAACCCACGTCCACAACACCCGCGAGGTAGGACGCATCAAGGTGGTCGGCCACGAAAGCAAGGGTCGCATCAACAAACGGCTTCGCATCGAACTGGAATAGATCGAATCTGGAATAGGGTGTGACAGACTGCATCCTCCGCAGCATTGCATCTCCTTCTCTACACCCCAGCGCCACCCCCACAGCGCCACCCCCACAGGTAAACTGACAAATGTCTCGAACCGTAGTCGGCATTGATGTCGGCGGCACCTTTACCGACATCGCCGTCCTGGAAGACGGTCGCCTGAGCGTTCACAAACTGCCTTCAACGCCGGCCGACCCATCACAGGGCATCACCAGGGGAGTCGAGGACACGGGCGTCAATATCCACGATGCCGATTTCGTCCACGGCAGCACGGTGGCCACCAACGCTCTGCTGGAGGGTAAGGGCGGCCGCACTGCGCTGATTACCACGCTGGGGTTTGAGGATGTGCTCGAAATAGGCCGGCAAAATCGGGCCGACATTTATGATCTGAACATGGAGCGCCCAGCGCCGCTGGCTCCCTGGGAGTTGCGCTTCGGGCTGCCGGAGCGCATCGACTATACCGGCGCCATCCTGGAAGACCTGACGCCGGAATCGGTGCAGGCATTGCTGACCCTGCTGGAGCAGGCCGACGTGGACGGCGTGGCGGTGTCGTTCCTGTTTTCCTTCCTGAACCCCGTGCATGAAGAAGCATTGGCCAACCGGCTGGCGGAGCTCCCAGGCCAACCATTCATCTCAATCTCCTCAAAGATTCTGCCCGAATTTCGGGAGTACGAACGCACCAGCACGGTGGTGGTCAATTCCTACGTGGGCCCGGTCATGGCCAGGTATTTGTCCCAACTGGAGGGAGCGCTGGGGCGCGGCCTGCGCATCATGCAGTCTTCGGGAGGCAGCATCACGGCCAGTCTGGCTGCCGACCAGCCCGTCCGCACTATCCTGAGCGGCCCGGCCGGCGGCGTGGTGGGGGCCTTTTACACTGGTATGCAGGCCGGTTACCCCGACATAATCACCCTGGACATGGGGGGCACGTCAACCGATGTGTCGCTGTGCCCCGGACGCATCAAGGAAACCACCTCGGCTACGTTGGGCGGCTATCCGGTCAGTGTGCCCATGATCGAAATTCACACCGTGGGGGCCGGTGGGGGTTCAATCGCGCGGGTGGATTCCGGCGGCGCCCTGGTGGTGGGGCCGCAATCGGCCGGCGCTGAGCCTGGTCCAGCCTGCTACGGGCGGGGCGACCGAATTACCGTTACCGACGCCAACCTCACGCTGGGACGGCTCCGCGCCGATGGTTTCCTGGGTGGCCGCATGACGCTGGACCGGGAACGGGCGGAAGCGCTGATGATTGACGTTGCCGCTGGCATTGGCGCATCGGTTACCGATGCCGCCCTGGGAATCATACGCGTCGTCAATTCCAACATGGAGCGGGCCATCCGTTCGATCTCGCTGGAGCGCGGCTATGATCCGCGGGAGTTTACCCTGGTGCCCTTCGGAGGCGCCGGCCCGATGCACGCCTGCGAGCTGGCCGGTGAGCTGGGCATCCCGCGCGTACTGGTTCCCTCGCATCCGGGCATATTGTCTGCCCTCGGAGTCGCCATCGCCGATGTGGTCAAGGATTACTCCCGAACCGTGATGCTGCGCGGCGGCGACCTGGATAAAATCCGGCTTGAGGAAGAATTCCACGGCATGGAACAACAGGCCCGTGCTGAACTTATGGACGAAGCCCTGCCGGTTGATTCGATGACCGCCCGGCGCTTCATCGACGTGCGTTACGTCGGGCAGTCGTTTGAGTTGACCGTGGATTGCCCCTCGTTGTCCGGTCGCGGCGACCTGCGCCGAAGTATCTCCCGTGAGTTCTACGCCGCCCACCTGCAAAGGTTTGGCTACGCCGACCGTGCGCTGCCGATTGAGGTAGTTAACCTGCGTCTGAAACTGGAGCTGCCGGTGGATAAACCACAGCTGGAACCGGCTCCGTATGCCGGCGCCGACGCAGCCCACGCCGCTATTGGCGCGACTGAGGTGGTATTCGCCGACGGTCCGATGGTTACCACGCTGTACGACCGCGGCAGTCTCCAAACCGGAAACCGGATCGCCGGCCCCGCGCTGTTGCTGCAACTGGACACGACTATAGTCGTACCTCCCGGCTGGGCCGGCCAGGTTGACCCCTACGGCAACCTGATTTTGGAGCCTGACTAAAGGCCTTCCAACAAGCGGATAAAGTCAGCCATTTCCTGCTTCCCGTGGCTGATTTCGTTGCCGCCAGGCGGTCCCCCATAAAATCGCGAGTGGAACCAATTTGCCGATGTATAGTAGGTGTACAGAATGGACGGAGCGCCTTCATCATCAATCAAACGCATCACAGTTTCCGATAAATCACGGTGCGACCCATGGGGCCATCCGCGTCTTTCGGCAACCGCTTTGATGGCATGAGCGGCGGCGCCCCACAGTTTGTTGCTGGCTTCTTCCAACTCGCCCCGCTCTACCTCGTCATCCACCAATTCCAGAAAATGCCAACTCCGTTCAGCGTGGTAATCAACGGCTGGTGTCATCGTGTGCCCTCGCTCTATAGTGATGCCGCAATGTACACTGCCACTGTCGGACTGTAAAGTCTTTTATCCCTGGTTCCCATTCCCCTGATTTTGTGATTATGATGGCTTCCTCCCTCTCTCGTCTGTCCGTCCTGGCGTGCTTTGCGCACCCGGACGACGAGGGGTTTGCGTCCGGAGGTCTGCTGGCGAAGCTGGCCGCCGGCGGCGCCCGCATCACGCTGGTTTGCGCTACCAACGGCGATGTCGGTGAAATCAGCGATCCGGCGCTGGCCACTCCCGAAAATTTGTGGCAGGTGCGGAAGCAGGAACTGCGGAATGCGATGGATATTACCGGCATCGCCGACGTGCGTTTCCTGGACTACCGCGACAGCGGCATGGACGGCACCGACGATAACCGGCACCCGCGGGCCTATTGCAACTCGGACACCCCCAGCGTGCTGGAGACACTGGACAGCATCCTGCGCGAAACCAATCCCCACGTTGTGCTCACTCACGACCCAACCGGCGGCTATGGTCACCCCGACCACAAAACCATGTCGGCCCACGCCACCGCTGCGGTGGCCCGCGTTTCCGACCCCGACGGCGCTACGCCGTTGCTGTACTACGTGTGTTTTCCCCGCGACGTTTTCCGGCGCTGGTGGCAGGAGATGGCCGACCGCGACATAACACCGCCGTTTGCCGCTGAAGCCATCGACGAGCTGGGCACGCCCGACGACGACGTTACCACCACCGTTGACGTGATGCCGTGGGTAAAAGTCAAGCTGGACTCGCTGGCCTGCCACCGCACCCAGCTGCACGATTCAGGGCCATTCTCGCAGCTGCCCGAGGATGTGGTGGATATGTTGATGGGCACGGAGTTCTACCAGCTGGTTGCACCGGCGGGCGCGGTGGATTTGCTGGCCGCGCTGTAGTACCGGCAGCAAATCCACAGAGATAACACGTTTCGGACAATCGGGGGCTACAATGACTCAAAAGCAATCAGCATCTGAGGATTGGATTATTCTGCCGGGTACTACCATCGGAGGTAAAGTGGGCACTTTCAGGGTTGATTTCACGATTCGGAATCGCAACACTAAGCAGCCGCAGTTGCTGAACGGATTGGTAGACACCGGCGCGTCATACACCGTCATCCCAGCGAGAATCCTGGATGATCTAGGCATCGAACGGGACGAAACGGAGCTGTTCAGCCTGGCCGATGGTTCCGTACAGGAGCTTGCCATCGGGCGAGCCGAAATGGAACTGCAAGGCCGCACCAGAGACGTTTACGTTGTCTTTGGCACTGACCGCCGTAAAATCCTGCTCGGAGCCATGGCGCTGGAGGCGTTTGCCCTGGCCGCTGACGCTAAAAACCAACGCCTGATTCGCGCCGAGCTGACGCTATAGGCAAAACCACCGGAGTACCAACTATGCCCGAAGCCGCCCCCAATCAGCTCTACTTCGGCGACAACCTGTCCATCCTTCGGGAGCATATCGCCGACGCCAGCGTTGACCTGATCTACCTAGACCCTCCCTTCAACTCCAACGCTACCTACAACGTCCTGTTCCGTGAGCGCAGCGGCGACGAATCGTCGGCACAGATTACCGCCTTCGACGACACCTGGCACTGGAACTTTGAATCGGAGCACGCCTATCGGGAGGTGGTTTCCTACGGCCCTGCCAAAGTGGGGCAACTGCTGGCCGCCCTGCGCGCCTTCCTCGGCCAGAACGATATGATGGCCTACCTCACCATGATGGCCCAGCGGGTGATCGAACTGCACCGGGTCCTCAAACCCACCGGCAGCATCTATCTCCACTGCGACCCTACGGCCAGCCACTACCTGAAACTGCTGTTGGATGCGGTGTTTGGCAATCGGAACTTTTGTAACGAAATAATTTGGCATTACAGAAAATGGTCCACTGGAAAATACACATTTCAAAGAAACCACGACGTCATACTGTTCTATTCCCGTTCTGCTAACCGAGACAGGATATTTAATCAACTCTATATGGAGCGTGCTGCCTCAACATTGAAAAGATTCGGCAATGCTCAAATTGTGTCCGGGCACGATGCCAGCGGCCGGCGTACCCCGTCGCAGGTCGAATCCCAGGAATCCCCAGGTGTAAGGCAAGATGATGTGTGGGAGATTGGGCGTGTAGCACCGATCAAACAATTGTTCCCAACTCAAAAACCGTCTGCGCTATTGGAGCGCATAATTACGGCGAGCAGCAACGAAGGAGATGTAGTTTTGGATCCATTCTGCGGTTGTGGAACGTCTATTCTTGAAGCTGAGAACTTGAACCGCCAGTGGATTGGCATTGACATAACACACCTTGCCATCTCACTAATCCGCCACCGGCTGCACGACACCTTTGGCAACGAATTGCATCCCTACGAGGTAATCGGTGAGCCGGAGGACGTGGGCAGTGCCGGGGCCTTGGCCAAGCAGGACCGCTATCAGTTCGAGTGGTGGGCTTTGGGCCTGGTGGACGCCCGCCCGGCTCGGGACAAACGCAAGGGCGCTGATAGCGGCATCGACGGCTACATCAACTTCTTCGACGACAACAGCGGCCGGCCTAAACGCATCGTCGTGCAAGTCAAAAGCGGCCACGTCAACCGGGGTCAAATCGCCACCCTCAAAGGCGACATGGAGCGGGAAAAGGCGCAGTTGGGACTGTTTGTTACTCTCGATGAACCCACCCGCCCGATGTTGCAGGAAGCCGTGGCTGCCGGGTTCTACGAACCGGAGCATTACCCCGGCCAACAGTACCCGCGCCTGCAAATCTTAACCATCGACGAACTATTGGCCGGCAAGCCAGCCGAATACCCGCGAATGGGCCTGCAAACCACCTTTCGCCAAGCCCCTCGGCGGCGGCGCGCCGAAGGCCGGCAGTCGCCCCTCGCCTGACTAACAACCAGCGAAACCACGAATCGGAATCCATCGGCCAGGACGTGGCGAGTTTTAGCCCGCTGCCCCGGCCGTATGTTCCGGGCCGGGTTCGCCCAATCAGACCGGCTCGGCGATAAACACCGGGATCGTGCGTGATGTCTGTTCCTGGTATTCCTGGTAATTGGGAAATGCCGCCACCGCCAAGTCCCAAACTCGCGCTCGTTCCGGTGCGTCGGCAACCTCCCGAACCCGCATCGTGAATACCTCGGTTTGGTCCCGGATTTCTACGTTGGCGTCGTTCCGCAGGTTATAGACCCACACCGGGTTCTTCGGCGCTCCTCCCCTGGAACCCACCAGCACGTAATTGTTGCCATCCTTCACACGCATCAGCGGCGTCTTGCGGATGGCGCCCGTCCTGTTGCCCTGGTTCGTAACGATAATTACCGGATAGTCGGTGTCGCGCAGCTGTGTCGCCTCGGTGCCGCCGCTGCCCTCGTAGCGTTCCACCTGCTCGCGCACCCAATCGGTGGGCGACGGTATGTATTCTGCCATTGGTTGTCCTCCTGGTGTCGTCGTTGGAAACTAGCGGCAAAGTGTTGGCGCCGGATTTCCGGTCGATGCTCACTCGCCGTCAAGTCTCGCGCAATATGATACCCCGACTGGCTGGTTTACTCTATACGAACGGCCGGTATGCGAATGGTAAGCCGAGGAGCCGGAGCCAGATCGGAATCGCAGGGCAGTTTCGCTCAACGCGTGGGCGGGATGGCGGTTATACTACGATGGAATTTATTTCCGGAGAGCCATCCGCCATGCCAGTCGACGCAATCAGTCTCGAAGTTTTCAAGAATATGTTCATCTCCGTGTCCGAGGAGATGGGCGTGGCGTTGCAACGCACCAGCTACTCCACCAATATGAAGGAACGGCAGGATTTCTCGTGCGCGCTGTTCAATCCGGCGGCGGAGATGGTGGCGCAGGCGGCGCACCAGCCGGTGCATCTGGGGGCCATGCCGGCATCGGTGCAGGCGGCGTTGCAAACATTCCCGCAAGGATTGCGCGCCGGCGACATCGTCATTCTCAACGACCCCTACATGGGCGGTTCCCATCTGCCCGACATTACGCTGGTGGCTCCGGCCTACGTGGAGATTGACGGCGCCCGGCAGTTGATCGGATACGTCAGCAACCGCGGCCATCATTCCGATGTGGGCGGGATGGCGCCGGGCTCGATGCCGCTGTCCACCGAACTCTACCAGGAAGGGCTGATTATCCCGCCGCTGAAGCTGTCACGGGGCGGTCGCATCAATCAGGAAGTGGTGTCGCTCATCTGCCGCAACTCCCGCACGCCCGATGACCGTCGGGGAGACCTGGCGGCGCAGATTGCGTCCATCCGCGTTGGTGAAAAGCGCCTGACCGAGATTGCCCAACGCTACGGCCTGGCCGATACCCACGAGCACATGAACGCGCTGCTGAACTATTCGGAGCGTTTGACCCGGCGGGCCATCGTTGAGATTCCCGACGGCGTGTACGAAGTTTCCGACTACATGGATGACGACGGCCAGAGTGAAGAGCCGGTGCTGATTCACGTGACGGTCACGGTGGCCGGCGACCGGATGTCCATAGATTTCACCGGCACGGCTGGGCAAAGGCCCGGTTGCATCAACGCGCCACGGGCAGTTACGGTTTCAGCCTGCCTGTATGTCGTGCGATGCGTGGTCGGCAGTGAAGCGCCGGCGAACCAGGGCTGTTTGCGTCCGGTTGACATAATCACGCCGGTTGGCAGCCTCGTTGACCCACAGCCGCAGCGTGGTGTCGCCGGCGGCAACGTGGAAACGTCGCAACGCATTACCGACGTGCTGTTGTCCGCGATGAGCCAGGCCCTGCCCGACCGCATCCCGGCATCGTCGCAGGGCACCATGAACAACATGATTATCGGCGGCCACGACATATCCCGCGACCGGCCCTATGTGTACTACGAGACCATCGGCGGCGGTATGGGCGCACGTCCCGACCAGGACGGTATCTCCGGCATCCATACCCACATGACCAACACGATGAACACTCCGGTGGAAGCGCTGGAGTTTGCCTTCCCGCTGCGTTTGCGTCGTTACGCTCTGCGGCGCGGCTCCGGCGGCGACGGTTTGCATCGGGGTGGTGATGGTCTGGTGCGGGATGTTGAGTTCCTCAGTCCGGCCCGCGTTACGGTGCTGTCGGAGCGCCGCCGGTTCTCCCCGCCCGGCTATCACGGCGGACACCACGGCGAGCGCGGCGAAAACGTGCTGCTGAAGGGTGGCTACGAGGAAGTCATACTGGCCGGTAAGGAGACTCTCGACGTGGATGCCGGCGACATCCTCAGCATCCGCACGCCCGGCGGCGGTGGCTGGGGCGCCCCGGATTAAATTTTTACCGGGATGGACAGGATGCACGGGATAAACAGGATTTCGATTTGTTATCCTGTCCATCCTCTGTATCCTGCTTATCCCGGTAAGTGATTTCGTAGCTTCTGATATGTACGATATTGTAAACGCCGCCACCGTTGCCGAAATACAGCAGCAGGTCATTGCCTGCCGCGCCTGTCCCCGCCTGGTGGAGTGGCGGGAAGAAGTGGCCCGTGTCAAACGGCGTATGTATCGCGACGAACCCTATTGGGGCGCTCCGCTGGCTGCATTCGGCGACCCACAGGCCCGTTTGTTGGTGGTCGGTCTGGCTCCGGCGGCCCACGGCGGCAATCGCACCGGTCGGATGTTCACCGGCGACCGCAGCGGCGACTGGCTGTTTGGCGCGCTGCACCGGGCCGGTTTCGCCAACCAGCCGGAGTCAGTCCGCAGCGGCGACGGCCTGGAGTTGCAAGACGCCCTGATAACCGCCGCCGCTCGTTGCGCCCCGCCTCAGAACAAACTCAGGCCCGACGAGCTAACTGCCTGTCGCCCCTACATCACCCGCGAAATCCAACTGCTGGCCGACCTGCGGGTAGTGGTAGCGCTGGGCCGCATCGCCTTTGATGCGTTTCTGCGCGCGTATGCCGACTCCGGCCGGGTGGCGCCCCAGCGAAAACCGCCCTTCGGCCACGCTGTTGAATCGCAGCTGCCGGACGGCGGCCCGCTGCTCATCTCCTGCTACCACCCCAGCCAGCAAAACACCCAAACCGGCCGGCTCACGCTGGAGATGCTGGATGCGGTGTTCCAGCGGGCGCGGGAGGTGTGTGGGGAGTGATGCTATGATAAAAGCCTATGATGTTCAGCAAGTAGGAGCAGTATCATGACTCAGTTTGAAAGCTGCCGCCCAATCGAAGTAACCGGCCAGGTTCGGGGTGTGCAGATGAACCCGCCGGGCGAGGGCAACGGTGGCGGAACCTTCCAACTGTTGCTGGAAAACGGCGATATTATCGCCAGCCCTTACCTTGCGGAATGGCATCAGGACATCGCGTCGGCCCTACAGGCCAATGACATTTTTCTCATCAAGGTGAAAGGGATCGGCGAGCATTCTCCGGGCGGCCTACTGCGACGCATCGTGGAACCTGATTCTATTACACGCTGCTGGGCCCCGGCCCCCAATCGTCTTTTCGAGACGAAAGCCCCGGGTTGGGAGTCTCTGCTGGGAACCCGCAGTAAGACCGAATGACCGCCATTTCAGCCGCTATGACTGCGGTTTTCGCCGATACCGGCTACTGGTTTGCCATAATCACCCCTGACGACGAGTTGCATGAACAGGCGATGAGTGTCCGAACGTCTTTGGGAAATCGGGAAATAGTAACCACGCATTTGGTGCTCAACGAGGTTCTCAACCCCAGGAGCGGAACTACCAGACAGCAACGTGAAGCTGCCATCCGGCTGGTTGACCGAATTAAACACAATCCTCAAATAACCGTCGTCCCCCAGACTCCAGAGCAGTTTGAAGCGGCGCTTCAGCGGCTCCACCGCCGGCTTGACAAAGAATGGAGCATCACGGACTGCGCCAGTTTTCCGGTAATGGAACATCACGGCATCCGGGAAGCGCTGACCAACGACCACCACTTCGTGCAAGCTGGGTTCGCCGCCTTGCTGAGATAGCCCAACCAAATCAGCCCCGCTCCGCATCGCCGAGAACCGCACAATGCTTATGGAGGCGTGGGATGATTACTTCAACGATTGAGGCTCAAAAGCGTCGAGGGACTGATAGCCGGCCGCCCATCGGCCGAAAGCCAGCAGTCTTTCAAGCGTTGGCTGGAAGCAAACACGCCGGCCGTAGCGTGTTGCGGTGCGATCCGCTAGTTGATGGGTGAGTGAGGACGATAGCAGTAGTTGCTCACAGCAGCCCGTATCTTGCCGTGTGCATTGCAATCTGTTCCGCCGCAAACTGCGTGGCTTCGTACAGGTCAACCAGGTCGCTGATTTTCTCCACGTACAGCAGGCCGTTCATCGCGTTGTGGCTACGTAGTTCCTCCAGCGTCATCCGGTTGCGTTTGATGCCGTTGCAGGTGCGATGCAGCAGGGCCAGGTTGTAGAGTTCATCGTTGCCCTGGGTTCCCTGGGCCGCCCGGCGCGCCCGGATGTGGTCCACCTCCAGCAGCGTTTCATCCAGGCTGCCGTTGGGACGGCGGGGTTCGTAGCCGCACCCCCAGCACACCGGCCCGAACTTGTTGATGAGCAGCTGCTTGGCATCATCTTTGGGGATGCGCCCCGACCAACTGGCCGACTGCGTAGTTTGTCTTGCGCCGCGTCGGGCCTGCTGCAAGTTATGGTGCGGCGCCGGGTCCACGTCGTTGCGCTTGGGCAATTCGTCGGGGCCGATGGTACGTGACTCAGCCTGGGTTAGTTGAGGTTGTTCGGTAGCCAACGCCTGCCGGGTTGAGTCAGTCATGTCACTGAGGGCAATGCCGGTCAAGTAGAAACGACGTTTGAGCATCGTCCAGGCCCGATAAGCCATATCGCAGGCCACCCACTGCCGGCCCAATCTCTCCGCCGCTACTGCGGTGGTGGCGCAGCCGGCGAATATATCCAGCACCACATCGTCCGGGTTGCTGCTGGCTTTGATGATGCGCTCGTACAATTCCAACGGTTTCTGCGTAGCATAGCCGGTGCGCTCTTTGGCGTGCGCCCCTATGGGCGGTATGTCAGTCCACAAAGCCGATGGTACTTGTCCTGGATTGCTCTCCAGATAACGCTTGAGTCTAGGTATGCCATTATTAGAAGGATGGTAAATCAAACCTGCCGTGTCCAGAGCATCGAGCCGCGCTACTGGACTGGTTATGTCTCGGTAACCCGGAATAATTGTTTCTTCAATCCAGACCGCGTAGTCTCCTCTCAATGGTGCGTTCCATTGTCGCCCTCTGGTATTTGGGTCATGGCCTCGCCATATTTGTCCGGTTTCGCCTGTGCCAATTCTTGGTGCGGTAAGGTCGCCTAGTTGGTATGGGCCGCGATCATCCACATAGCGGTAGAACTGCGCTACATAGTCAGGGTCAAGCGGAACACGAACATGGTTGACATTGATTCGGTCACCGTAAAACAGGATGGTGTCGTTGACATTGCCAAAAGTGCGTGAGTCGTTATGTGCAGAAGTCCGTTTCCAAATAATCTCGGCTTTGAAGTTCTCCGCCCCAAACACTGCGTCCATCCGCATCCGAAGATAACTGTTGGCGTGGCTGTCGCAGTGCAAGTAGATGCTGCCGGTGGGTTTGAGCACCCGGCGGCATTCAATCAGCCTTACCGCCATATAAGAGATGTACGCCGCTTCATTCTCAGTGGCGCACGCTTCCACCGCCTGGATAACGGCGTGGACGGACGGGTAATCGTCCTCAATCATCATCTTCCAGGCGGGATGAATGTCCTCGTCCCAGTTCCAGATGTCGCGCACCCGCGTTTCGCCCTGCCCCTCGTTGTGTTCCGCCCCGTGCGCTTGCGCCAGCGCAATTTCCTCAGCGTATTCGGCGTCGCTGATGGGCGGCCGCGGGTTGCCGATAAAGGTCTCGTTGGCGGCAAAGGGCGGGTCAATGGCAATCAGGTCAATGCACTCGTTGTTCAGGCTGCGCAGGAACGGCAGGTTGTCCATGATTGCCAGCGTCCGGTTGGCAACGTTCAGATCGCCCATTTCGGTTTGCTCCGCAGTTATGGTTTCGTTCGTGTAGCCGCCATTCTATCATTGCGCCCTTCCGCGACTGATGTCCAACGTGTCACCGTGCTAAAATGCCTCAACCTTTAGGAGCTATCATCCCATTATGAAGTATGACGTAATTGTAGTAGGCGGTGGTGCGGCCGGTTGTGTGGTAACATCCCGACTTTCTGAAGACCCATCCCGCTCCGTGTTGCTGCTGGAGGCTGGCCCCGACTATCCGGATCCGGCATTGCTTCCCGACGAGCTGCGCTACGGGCATACCCGCGACGCCGAACGGCAGGATGGGCCGCATAACTGGTCGCTGACCGGGACCATAACCGCTGAGCAGGGCGAGATTCACGTTGCCCAGGGCAAGGTCATCGGTGGTGGCAGCTCGATCAATGGGCAGGTGTTTTTGCGGGGATTGCCGGACGATTTCGCGATGTGGGCGTCTTGGGGCAATGACCGCTGGACGTATACCGACGTGCTTCCCTACTTTCGCAAGATGGAGACCGATGGGGATATTCATGACGACTTTCATGGCACCGATGGGCCCGTCCCGGCGGTGCGTCGGCAAAACGAAACCTGGCCGCCGATTCAGCGGGCGTTTTACGAATCGTGCCGCGCGGCCGGATATGCCGATTGCCCGGACCTGAACGGCCCGGAACCGGGCGGCGTTGGCCCCATCCCGATGAACAATCCGGGTGGTGTGCGGATGTCCACCGCCTTGACCCATCTCAGTCCGGGTCGCCATCGCTTGAACCTGACGGTGCGCGGCGGCGTCGTGGTGCGGCGCATCCGGTTCGACGGTCGACGTGTCTGCGGAGTGGAAGCTGAAAGCGGTGGACAGGTTTTCAACATCGATGCCGAGCGCGTCGTGCTCAGCTCGGGCGGCATCAAATCGCCGCACCTGCTGATGCTATCCGGGATTGGGCCGGCCGAGTCGTTGCGTCAGTACGGTATAGATGTGCTCGTCGACCAGCCGGCGGTGGGCCAAAACCTGTGGAATCACCCCATCGCCAGCGTCGGCCTGCGCGCCCGCGATGGCGTACCGTTGTCGCCTGACGCCCAGGGCGTGCGCATCGCCCTGCGCTACACCGCCGCCGGTTCAAGCACACCCAACGATGTAATGATAATGACCAACTCCATCTTCTCGCCGTTGTCGGGAGATGTCCTGCCGGATCGGGGTATCAGGCTGTCCTGCGCGCTGGAATTGCCGGCCGGCAGTGGCGAGGTCGAATTGCAATCGGCTGACCCGCTGCAGCAGCCCCGGTTCAACTACCATTACATGGAAAACGCCTGGGATCGGGAGCGGCTGCGCGAGGCGGTGCGGTTGTGTCGGCAGCTGGTGGATTACCCGGCTTACGCAGACGTGCTGGACCAGTGGGTGTCCCCCACGGAACCGGAGCTGGCCGACGACGATTTGCTGGACGATTGGCTGAAACGCACCATCGGTTCGGCTCGGCATATGTCGGGCACCTGCAAGATGGGGCCCGACAGCGACTCGGCGGCGGTGGTGAACCAGCGCCTGCAGGTACGCGGCGTCGAGGGGTTGTGGGTCGCTGACGCCAGCATCTTGCCGCAGGTACCACGGGCCAACACCCACGCCACGGTGATCATGGTGGCCGAACGGCTGGCCGGGGAGTGGGATTAAGGCGTGTTGACATTTCCCCGTCATTCCCGCTGGCGCGGGAATGACGAGATCAAGACGAGAATTTAGCAAACAACAGTGTGATAAGTTCCCGGAGTCAATCAAAGGAGCAAACGACCCAATGAAGTACGACTACATCGTAGTTGGCGGTGGCTCCGCCGGCTGTGTAATGGCTACCCGGCTTTCCGAAATGACCGATAAGTCGGTGATTTTGCTGGAAGCAGGCCCCGATTATCCGGACTTTGAGCAGCTGCCCCAGGACCTGAAGCAGGGCAACAATACCTGGCTGTCGGCATACGGACCGCACAGTTGGGATTTGCGCGGTCGGGCGAACCCGTCGCAGGATGAGCCGATGATCATTCCCCGCGGGAAGGCGATGGGCGGGTCGTCGTCGATCAATGGCCAGGTAGTGTTCCGGGGAATTCCCGAGGACTATGACCTTTGGGCAGAATGGGGCAACGATGAGTGGAAATTCACCGACTGCCTGCCGTTCTTCCGCAAGCTCGAGAACGACCGCGACTACGGCGGCGATGACTTCCATGGTTCCGAGGGCCCCCTGCCGGTGCGCCGCCCCAGGCGGGCCGATTGGCTTCCCTTCAACACCGCTTTCTACGACGCCTGCGTTGCCCTGGGCATCCCGGAGCATCCCGACCAGAACGCCCCCGACTGCTATACCGCCATCTCACCGCGACCGATGAACAACATCGATGGCGTGCGGATGAGCACTTCGCTCACCTTTTTGAGCACGGCCCGCCACCGCCTGAACCTCACGGTGCGCGGCAACATCCACGCCCGGCGCGTAGTTTTGGACGGCAACCAGGCGGTTGGTGTGGAGGTGGAAAGCGGCGGCGAAATCTTCACCGTTGAGGGCGGGGAAATCGTACTGTGCAGCGGCACTATCGGCTCCGCCCAGATTCTGCTGCTGTCGGGCATTGGCCCCGCCGACCACCTCAAGGAGCTGGGTTTGCCGGTTAATCACGAGCTGCCCGGCGTTGGGCAGAACTTCCGCGATCATCCGGCGGCATACATCCTGTTTCGTGGCGAGGGTGAGGAACCGGACACGTTCGCTCCCCAAATACAGGTGGGGTTGCGGTGGAGCGCCGCCGACTCGCCCACCAAGGCCGATTTTCAGATTACCCCCACGCTGATGACCAGTGAGCACCGTCCCGCCAGCATCAGCTATGACGGCGAGGGATTCCATTTCGGGCTCAGCGTGGGACTGCAAAACGCGGTTTCAGCGGGCCGAATCAAGCTCCAGTCCACCGACCCGATGGTGCAGCCCGATCTGGATTACCAGCTATTCAGCGATCCTTACGACCGGCAACGGATGAGGGTGGCGGTGCGGAAGGCGTTGGAAATCGCCGAGCGCCCGCCGTTCAGCGATTTTATCGTGGAGAGGCTCAATCCGGTTGATGCCGACCTGACCGACGATGACGCGCTGGACAACTGGATTCTGCGTAATGCCTACACCCAGCATCACATCGCCGGAACCTGCAAAATGGGGCCGTCCAGCGATCCGCTGGCGGTGGTGTCGCAGCACGGTCAAGTGCATGGCATCGAGGGCTTGCGCGTCGCCGATGCGTCCGTGATGCCCGACGTAATCCGAGCCAACACCAACGCCACCACAATTATGATCAGCGAGCGGGTGGCGGAATGGATTAAGTCCGGGCAATAGTGATTTGACCGACCGTGGTTAGCATCCGGTTGAAATCGGCGCGAATTTCGCTCACCCGCGCAATGCCCGATGACTTGCCAAATTTCTGCTGACCCACGCTATGATTGGGTAGCGCCGTTTCACATCGTTCAAGGAGATGGATTATGTTTGACTTGTTGATTACCGGCGGAACGGTGGTGACGCCCAGCGAAGCGGCGACGCTGGACATTGGCGTGCAGGATGGACGCATCGCGGCGATTGCCGCTCCGGGCACGTTGACCGACGATGCAACGCAAACGCTGGACGCATCGGGACGCATCGTTACGCCGGGCGGGATTGAGCCCCACATCCATGCGGCGGCCAACGTGCGGCCCGGCGCCCATGAGCTGGTTGCCGGCGTCCCCAATGCCGGCCCGCTGGAGCACTCGCTGGGGGCCATTTGGGGCGGCACGACCACAGTGGTGGACTTTGCGCCGGCGCCGGAGGGGGAGCTGGTGGGCGGTGTCCACGATTTCCTGTCGGTATGGAACGGGAATACTTACGCCGACTACTCGGCCCATGTCATCTATTCCAGCCGCAACTCCGCCGACAGCATCGCCCGCGTCGGTGAGCTGATTGAGAATGATTTTCCCAGCGTCAAGATTTTCACCACCAACATCAGGCCGCCGTCGGACCCGCCGTTGACGCTGACGCCCATTGGCCGCATTGATAATGGCCGTCTCGCCGACCTCACGGCGCAGCTGGCGCGACACGACGGAGTTTTGGCAGTACACGCCGAAGACGACGAACTGGTGATGTACAATTATTTGATGGCCCGTCAGCGGGATAACTGGGACTGGTACAACGCGCACCTGATTCACTCCAAAGAGGTGGAGGATCTGGCGTTCCGCGATGTTATTCGAATCGCCGAACATAACGGCGCCGGTATGTATTTCGTCCACGTAACGGGCAACGACGGGGTAAACGCGGTGGCCGCTGCGCGCAGTCGGGGTCTGCCGGTGTATGGCGAGGTGTTGACCCTGGCCCTATCCTTCAACTGCTGGCAGTACCGGGAACCCGATGGCATGAAATACCACACCTACCCGTCCCTGAAATACCCGGAAGACGGGGGCGACCTGTGGTCCGGCCTGCTGGGCTACAACCTCACCTTTACCGCAACGGACAGCAGCTTCACCACCTATCTCGATAAAACCGCCGGACGCAACGTGCAGGATATGCGCGGCGGCAACATCGGCATCGAAATCCGGATGGGGGTCAACTACAGCGAGGCGGTGGTGAAGCGTGGTATGCCGCTTACCCAGTACGCCAACATCACCTCCACCAACGCGGCGCGCCTGCTGGGGATGTACCCGCGTAAGGGCGTGATTGCGCCGGGCAGCGATGCTGACTTTGCCATCATCGACCCGTCGTTCCGGAAGCGGCTCACCATGGCTGATTTGCACTTGCGCGATTACAGTCCCTGGGAAGACTGGGAGGTTAGCGGCTGGCCGACTACGGTCATCCTGCGAGGCAAGGTCATGGTTGATAACGGTCAGCTGCTGGGTGACCCCAACGACGGTCAGCTGGTGCGTCGGCGGATTGACCCAGCCGTGCTGCAACGGCCGGCTTTCTAGCCGGAACCAACCGCATTGACAAACGAGCTGAATACGGTCCTTTACTGCCGGTTCTGCGGCAACCTGAATCCAGAAGGTTCCGGGCTGCGCTGTAGCCAGTGCGGCGCCTACTCCGGCATGGAAACGGTGGTCGAAGAGGAGGCCCGCCGCCGGTCGCGTCGCGTCCGTCTGGATTTCCTGCGCAGCCGGATCACCCGCATTGCCATTGTGGTCGCGCCGCTGCTGATGTTGCTGGTGTGGGTGCTCTGGGGGTACACGGGATTGCCGCCCGACCCGCCACTGCCGACGACAAACATCGGGACGACAAACGTTGGAGACACTTCGGTAGCGCCAGTGCCTGGTGACTGGCCTCAGGCACGCGGAGGCATCACCAACACCGCGGCCAGCGTCGGTGATTTGGACGTAGCCGCGGAAGGGGTTAGCGACGTGGCGTGGCGTTACGTCGCCGGCGCCCCCATCGTGGCGGCTCCGGCAGTGGTCGGCGGGCGGGTGTACGTTACGGCCGAAGATGGCACCGTTACCGCCCTGGACGAGAGCAGCGGAGCGGTGGTGTGGCAGTACGAATCCGGTCTGACTGCTACGGTAACGCCGGCGGTCGTGAATGATCTGGTCTTTGTGGTGTTTCGCCCCGGTGTCGTATCCGCGCTCAACGCCCACACGGGCGATGTGATTTGGTCGCGTCGGTTGCAGGCGGCGTCCCTGCCCTCGCCCACTGTCGCCAACGGCAGGTTGTTTGTTGCCGAAACCGACCAGAATCGCCTGTTGGCTCTGGACGCTGCCACGGGCGCGGATTTGTGGGATTACCACTTGAGTGATTGGGTAATCGCTCCGCCGGCCGTCATTGACGGCAAGGTAATTGCCACTTCCAACGACGCCGTAATTCACATCGTGGATGAGGCGACCGGCCAACGTCGGATGATATTCGACGCCGGCCAGGGCCGGTGGGTGCGCGGCGCTCCGATAGTGACCGACCGTCTGCTGTACGTGAGCACCAACGGCGGGCGCGTTTGGGGCATCGATTATCAGGGCCACCGTTATCCACTGGAGCGGCAATGGCTCTATGTGCGTACCGTAGTGTGGGTTTGGGGATTCACCAACCGGGGGCCCATACAACAAGGCTCCGTCTGGGCGGTTCGCACTGCCGGCGAGCAGCCATATTCGCCGGCGCTGGCCGGAGCAACGGCGGTGATTGCCGATACCACCGGGATTGTTACCGGATTGGATATCGGCGCTGGAAGGATACTTTGGGAAACTGACCTTGCCGACGATATCAACGTGGCCCCCACCATAGCCGGCGAGGTGGCCGTCATCGCCCTGGAATCCGGCGAGGTGGTAGGGCTGTCGGCAGCAGACGGATCACGGGCCTGGTCGGCATCGATGGCGGGCCTGGTAACCGCCTCGCCGATCATAGCCGGCGACCGGTTGCTGGTAGCAACCTCCGAAGCTGGCGGAACGCTGGTAAGCGTCGCTAGAGTAGCGAAGTAACAACCGGCACGGTGGGCGGCGCGATACCGACCGGGTTCGATTGTTCCTCTGAAATATCCGTTTCACCCGACGACGGGCAGCCTGGTCAAAAAGTGGGATCACGTCTGGTTCGACGAGGACCGGGAATTGCCCGACGGTGTGGGCTACGTGCCGTAGTGGAGAACCGGGAATCTGAATGGGGAAAACGGAGGATTTAGTCGTATTGTTCCCTGCTGACGCAGTATTGCCGTCAGCAGGCGGGCATAATAGGGAGCCGAAATCAATCGACGTAATCGCATTGACTTTGCAATATTGGCATTCGTTGGTTGACATTAATTTATCGCCCGATTAGTATCGGATGCCGCTGGCAATTTGATGCCGGCGTATGCCGCAGTGTGCCGGTGGATCGTCCGGTGTTGCTGCGAGGCGATATCTCAGGAGGCTCAATAGATGATTTTGCGACAACTCTGGCATCCCAGGACGCTATTGGCGCTGGGCGCGTTGATTGCGCTGTTGGCCATTGCGGCTTGCGGCGGCACTGCCACCCCGGACCAGGCCGGCGATAGTGGCAGTAGCGAGACCGCTGCTGCCACCCCGACGCTGGACCCGTTCGCCGGTGTTCAGGAACCCACGCCAACCGCACGGCTGGATGCTACGAATACTCCGGTGCCGGTGCCCACTGCGATGGCCGCCGATCAGCGACCCGATTGGTGGGTAGAGGGCGCGAGCAAACATTACCGTGGTGATTTCCCGCTGGTGGCTACCAGCAACCCCGGTTTCTGGGACGTGCATTACGGTGGTTCGATGAACACCGTTTTGATTCCGTCGGGGCCGCGCTTCAATCAATTGTTGGAGTACAACCCGGTTAACCCCGGCGAGATAATCGGCGACCTGGCGGTGAGTTGGGAATCCTACGAGGACGGCGATGAGTTCGGTTACATCTTCCACCTGCACCCGGATGCCAATTTCACCGACGGGCAGCCGGTAACCGCTGATGACGTGGCGTTCTCCATTGATCGCATCACATTGGGACAGGTAGAAGAGGGCGTGCTCCGCGCTCGCACCGGCTTTCTCAACAACTTCGTAAAGCATGGCACCGCCGAGGCGATTGACGACAAAACGGTGAAAATTCCGTTGCGTTTCCCCGCCGCCGGCTTCTTGCCCAACCTGGCCTCTGACTACATGAAGATTTACCCCAAGCACGTTGCCGAAAACCTCACGCAGGAACAGGCCAACCAGGGCTTTACCCAGGTAGAGGCCATCGCGGCCATTAATGCCGGCCAACCGGTCAGCCTCATCGGGTCCGGGCCGTGGATGCTCCGTGAATGGGAAAAAGACCAGGGGTATTCCTACGACCGCAACCCCAACTACTTCAAAGAAGGCCGGCCTTTCTTTGACGGCCTCCGGATATTCCTGATTAGGGATACATCCCGCCGACTCTCGGCCCTTCAAGCCGGGCAGGTCTATGGCACCTATCAGCCCGTTACCGGCAGCAATCGGCCGGAAGATATGGCGCGCCTGGAGGAAGATACCGATGGCCGCATACGCGCTTTTATCCTGGAAGCCTCCGGCATTCAGGCCTTCTTCCTGAATCACGACAAGCCTCCCTTCGACGACGCTCGAGTGCGCCGTGCTTTCTATCTGGGCTTGGATCGTGATTTGGGCGTGGAGAAATCCATCCTCGGTTACGGTCAGCCGGGTACCTTCTTTGCCCCTGGCGTGGTCGAAGACTTGGAAGCCCTGCGCGCCAACAACCCGGCTTATGGCGACCGGGAAGCTGCCCTCGCCGAAGCTCGCCAACTCCTGACCGCGGCCGGTTATGCTGACGGCTTTGAAGTCAAGCTCAACGTTGTAAACAGCAACCCATCTCTGTCCAGTGCCGAGGTCGTGGCTCCCCAAATGCGGGAAGACCTCAACATCGACATCACCATCGAGCCCACCGACCTCGCTACCATGTACGTGGGAATGCGCGACGGCGTAGCCAACTTCGACGCGGTGGGCACCGGGATCATCCTGCGCGACCCCGGCGACATCATCAATCAGTTCTACCTGCAGGACGTGCTGCGCAACCCCCACAACTGGCAGAATGACCGGGTGGATGAACTCATCGACTTGCAGAACCGGGAAGTGGACCCGACCGTTCGACAGGGCCAGCTGGAAGAGCTGGCTGACATCCTGCACCAGGGCGAGAGCCACTGGCTCCCCTACTTCTGGTACTCGAGCGGTGGAGCCCTGGACTATCGCATCCGCAACTTCTACTACCCGGCGACGGTACAGCTCATCAAGAAGTGGGACCACGTCTGGTTTGATGAGAACCGCGAATTGCCCCCGGCGAACGTAAAGGGATACCAACCCTAAGCGACGAAATTACTGGATAGACCAACCACAACGCAAGACTTGGCCGGCCCGGATTCATCTGGGTCGGTCAACCTGTATGATGGCCACCGGTAGCACAGTAGACTCACCGAGCAGGAGTTAAGGAATGTCACAATACCTAATGCGAAGAATGCTCCTCTTCATCCCCACTATGCTGCTGGCGACCATTATGGTTTTTGCCCTGTTCTCAATTGTGCCGGGGGATGCGGCGGTTTTCCTCCTCACGGGCGAAGACGCCGGTGGGCGCGTGACTAACGACGACTTCGAGCGTCTGCGCAAGGACCTGGGGCTAGACCGGCCGGTCTACGTGCAATACGCCGACTGGTTGTGGGGCGTGGTACGCGGTGATTTGGGGGAGTCCCTCTACTACGGTGAACCTTTTGGTCTCGAGTTGATCGAGCGCTTCGCCAGGACTTTCGAACTGGCTCTGCTTGCGATCGGGATGGCGTTCGTAGCCGCTGTTCCGTTAGGAATCTTATCGGCGATGAAGCAGGACACCGGCGTGGATTACGCCAGCCGAGTAATTGCATTGATCGGCATCGCGATGCCTACCTTCTGGATTGGCGTGCTGGTGATTTATGGCCTGGCCTACGGGACGGGCTGGCTGCCTCCGTTAGAATATGCGCACCTGTGGGACGACCCCTGGCAAAACTTGCAGTTGATGCTGCTGCCGGCGGCGGTGGTCGGGTTCCACGACATGGCATTCACGGCGCGGGTAACGCGTTCGGCGATGCTGGAAGTTATGCGGGAAGACTATATGCGCACCGCCCGCTCCAAGGGACTGCGCGAGTGGGTGGTAGTGGGCCGACACGCGCTGAAAAATGCTTTGCTGCCGGTGATCACCGTTTCCGGTTACCAGTTTGGCCGGTTGCTGGGCGGAGTAATCATCGTGGAGCAGATATTCGTGGTGCCTGGTGTGGGCAAGTTCCTGATTGATGCCATCAACCACCGCGATTTTCCGGTTATCCAGGGTGTGATCCTGATGACCGCTGCCGTGGTACTGCTGCTGAACCTGATTATCGATATGTTGTACGGCATTCTTGACCCCCGCATCCGCTACGGATAGATGGGAGCAATGACCGATTTGAACGCAAGAAGCAGCAGGTGTTGTAATGATTGATCAGACTACTGAATCGGCAATATTAACCCATGATGTCATCGCCGCACCCGGGTTGGGAACACGGTCGTGGATCGGGTTTACGCGCTTCGTGCGAACCAAGCCCCTGGGCGCGATTGGCGGTGTCATCGTGCTGGCGCTGGTGGTGGTGGCGTTGATGGCTCCGGTCCTGGCGCCCTACGATCCCAGATCGACACCGGCCGGGCCCTGGGAAGCGCCCAACTCCGCCTATAAGCTTGGCGCTGACTACGTGGGGCGCGATGTGCTGAGCCGCCTGATTTATGGCGCGCGAATCTCCCTATACGTGGGTTTGGGCAGCGTTCTCCTGGGAATTACCGCCAGTTTTATCATCGGCGTGGCGCTTACCTACACCGGCGGTATTGCAGACATGGTCGGCCAACGAATCGTTGACGCGTTGATGTCATTGCCGGGCCTGCTCATCGCGCTGGCGATCATGGCGGTGGTGACACCGTCGCTGAACACGGTGGTCATCGCAATTGTGATTGGAATGATTGCGCCCGTAATCAGAACAGTGCGGTCCCAGGTCTTGTCCATCAAGGAACTGGATTACGTTACAGCGGCGCGCGCGGTGGGGGCCGGGCCATACCGCATTATCTTCAAACACATTGCCCCCAACTGCTTTGCGACCTATTTGGTGTTGGCCACTTACTACCTGGGATTTGCCATCATCATTGAGTCTTCCCTGGCGTTCCTGGGCGTGGGCGCCCCGCCGGACCAACCGAGTTGGGGCGGGATGCTGGTGAAGGCCGCCGCCGCTCACGTGAAGAGCGGGCCGTGGTTGGCGATTGCTCCCGGCCTGGCCATCTTCCTGGTGGTGATGGGCTTCAACCTGTTGGGCGACGCTCTGCGCGACGTGTTTGACCCCAGGCTCAGGGGCCGCTAAATCTGCTGGCGCCGAGACCAACTGATGCTGAAACTGCACGCCGCCAAACCGGTTCCGGTTTGGCGGCGTAAACCATTCATGCGGTTGTTGATTCAGGCTAGACGAACCTCAGGACAGCGGTTAGCTGCCGGGGCGATGGCGGGTTTGCTACTGCTGTTGGTGTCTGCCTGCGGCGGCGAACCGTCGGCGGAACCAACGCCGGCCGCCAACCCGACGGCGGTGTCGACACCCGGTAGTGCGGCAATAGCTCCGGAGAATACCCCAGTCGAGTACGCTGCGGCTACGACTGGCTCGACGGCTATCGAATCGCCCACCGCTACTCCAACCGAGGCGAACCGCACCACCGGCGCCTTGAGCGAATCCGACGCGGAAGCAGCCCGTCAGCGGTTCCAACGCCTGCTGCGCGCGTCGTGGTCAACCGATTTCAGCCGCACCAGCATTGATTTCGATGAAATTATGACCGGCGGCCCGCCCAAAGACGGCATCCCCGCCATCGACCAGCCGGTGTTCGAGTCGGTAGGTGATGCGGACGGGTGGCTCGAAGACCTTGAACCCGTTCAGGTAGTGGACATCGGCGGCGATGTGCGGGCCTACCCGGTTCAGATTATGGTTTGGCACGAGATCGTGAACGATACCGTGGGCGGTGAGCCGGTCGTCATCACGTTTTGACCGCTGTGCAACACCGCCTTCGTGTACAGGCGGACGGTAGACGGGCAGGCGCTCGATTTCGGCGCCACCGGCGCGCTGCGCAACAGCAACCTGCTCATGTACGACCGCCAGACCGAATCCTGGTGGCAGGAAGTGGGCGGCGAGGGCATCATCGGCCACTTCACCGGCCAACGACTGGAACAACTGTCCCTTTCCATCGTGTCATGGGGCGACTTCAAGGCCACGTTCCCCAATGGGCAAGTTTTGTCTCGCCCCGCCGCCGGTCGGGCCTACGGACGCAACCCTTATGCCGGTTATGATCGGCCGGGCAACGATCCGTTTTTGTTTACTGGGGAAGCAGACCCCCGTCTGCCGGCGGTGGAGCGTGTCGTCGCCATCGAGCGGGACGACGTGGCCTGGGCCGTGTCATTTACGACGCTGATGGCAGAGCGGGTGGTAACCGCAACTGTGGCTGGCGCCGATGTGGTGGTCTTCTGGACACCGGGCACCGCTTCTGCGCTGGACGCCGGCTCCGTGGCCGGTGGACGGGATGTTGGAACTGCCGGCGTATTCGCGCCGCGTACAGCGGATGGCAGCCCTTTGACGTTCCGCGCCGACGCTGATGGACGCATCACCGATAATGAGACCGGCAGCCAGTGGGACATATTCGGCAGGGCGGTGAGTGGCCCGCTGGCCGGTTCAGACCTGGAACCGGTCCCCGGTCGCATCGGGCAGCTGTGGTTCTCCTGGGCCGTCTATCGACCGGACACCGTGGTTTACGCCGGGTCCGGATAGGGTAAGTCTGCCGGGCGTTTCCGAAAATAAACGGGGGTGACATAACAATCACCCCCGTTTGCTCCTGGTTCTGTAGCGTCCTGGATTACTTGCGGTAGATATCGCGCACCTTGCGTACTGAGGCCAGCCGGGCTTCTGCGAGCATATTGGCGGCTCTGGAGGTGGACATCTCATTTTTGCGCGACGTGGCCAGTACCTCGGCCATCTGCTCGTAGATACGTTCCGTTTGCTGGCGCGCCCGTTCCGGATTGTAGGTCTGTCCAATCTCCGCGGCGGCGTTGATGACGCCTCCGGCGTTAATCAGAAAGTCCGGTGCGTAAATGATGCCCCGGTGATGCAGGGTTTCCCCGTCTTCCGGGGTTGCCAGCTGGTTGTTTGCTCCGCCCGCCACAATTTGGCAGCGCAGTTGCTTGATGGTCTGGTGGTTGATAACGCCGCCCAGGGCGCACGGGGCGAAAATGTCGCATTCCAGGCGGTGTATTTCGTCAACGCCCGCGACCTGTATGCCCATGCTGCGCGCCCTATCCAACGCTCCCTCACTAATGTCAGCGGCGATAACCCTGGCGTCTTCTTCCAGCAGGTGTTCTGCCGTGTGTGATGCAACCTTGCCAAAGCCCTGCATGGCGACGGTGCGCCCGCGGAGGGAGTCGGTGCCCCAAGCTTCGGCGGCGCAGGCTTTCATCCCCATGTAGATGCCGAGTCCGGTCATTATGGACGTATCCCCGCTGCCGCCCAGCGTGACATCCAGGCCGACCACGTGCTGCGTTTCCTGGCGAATGGTTTCGAGGTCGCGCCCGGTCGTTCCGACGTCGGTGGTGGTTACGTAGCGACCGCCCAGCGTATCCACAAAACGACCCCAGGACCGCAGCAGCGCTTCGGTTTTCTGGGTGCGGGAATCACCGATGATGACGCCCTTGCCGCCGCCCAGATTGAGTCCCGCCGCGGCTGACTTGTAGGTCATGGCTTGCGACAGCCGCAGTGCGTCGGCCAGGGCTTCCGCTTCGCTCTCGTAAGGCCACATACGGGTGCCTCCGCAAGACGGGCCCAACGTGGTGTCGTGGATGGCGATAATTCCCCGCAATCCGGTTTCCGGGTCGCTGTACATCGCTACCTGTTCGTGCCCAAATTCAACCATCGCGTCGAGTGTATTCATTGCGACCGTTTATCTCCTTGCACTGATGCGTAGGATAGTGATGGATTGGGTAAGGTGGTGGCGATTGCCAGGCGCCAATCGGGAGGCGATAGGTGAATGGCGGCCTCAAACCTGATACCCAACTTAATTATAGTGCATGACCCAAGAATCCAACTGCTATGCCGGAGCGGCAGTATTGGATTCCGATGTGACACCGCCGGTATCACCATTGGCGCGATAGCGACGTGCGAAATCCACGGTGGCGAATGGTTGGGGTATAATTGGAGCAGTTTGTACATTCCAACCCTGCGCAGGAGAACCTGATATGCCCCCCAAAGAGTACGAAAACCCACCAGGCTTGGTAATTGAAGCAACCAAGCGTTACCATGCTGTCATCAAAACCGGCAAAGGCGACATGACGGTAGAGTTGCTGTCTGAAGTTGCCCCGCGCGCCGTGAACAATTTCGTTTTTCTGGCCCGTGACGGGTTTTACGAAAACAACCAGTTTCACCGCGTGATCAAAGGTTTCATGATCCAGGGCGGGTGCCCCAAAGGTGACGGCACCGGCGGCCCCGGCTACCGATTCCGCGATGAAGAAGTAACCCGCGGCTACACTCGTGGCACGCTCGCGATGGCCAACGCTGGGCCCAACACCAACGGCAGCCAGTGGTTTATCGTCCATGGAGCCGACGCGGGTTTGCCGCCCAACTACACCGTCTTCGGTATGCTCACCGAGGGCGATGATGTCCTGGACGCCCTGGCTAATTCTCCGGTGCAAACCAGCCGCGGCGGCGAGGCATCGCAGCCCACCGAACGCCTGGCCATCGAGAACATTGAGATTACTGAGACCGACCTCGCATAAACCGGTACGCGAGTCAGGAAACACTGCGGCGGCCAGTCAGCGCGACTGGCCGCCGTTGCAATGTCGGGCCGGGATTTAGCGAGACGACATCAAACGCCCTAGTCGTCTGCCGGAGCCGGGGTCGGCGTAGCGGGCGCCGTGGCGGCATCCGGCGACGCTGGCATCTGCGGTTTCCTGGCGAACAGGAAGCAGACGCCACCGAGGAAGTTGAACCCGGCCAGCACCAGGAACGCGATGGTGTAGGATTCCTGCCAGTCATACATATACCCGGCGAAAGGACCGGCGCCTAGCAGGAGTATGTTCATTGGGATGGTGCTGATGCCCAGAATTTTGCCGAAGTTCCCACGGCCAAAGTATTCCCCGCGTATCGAAGTCGTCAACGGGTTGCGCCCGCCGAAGCCAAGCCCGAACACCACGGCAAAAGCGTAGAACGACCACAACTGAGTGCTGAAAGTGAGCAGCACAACGGCGGCGGCCTGGATGGTGGTGAAGATGAACAGGCCGGCGCGCTTGGAATAGCGGTCGCCGATGTAGCCGCCAATCAACTGCGCCCACATCGCCACAAACGTATAGGTGGTTACGACCCGTCCGACCTGACTCTCAAAACCGGCGTCCTTCAGAAACAGTCCCAGGTGGGTGAAAATCGCCAGGATAATCATGCTGGTGAGTCCGTGGCCGATGGCAATGAGCCAGAATGCGGGTGTGCGAACCGCTTGCTGGGCGGTCAAGCCCTGCGGCTCGGCGCTGCGCTGGGCAGTCGAACCGGCCCGCGCCGGGGGACGGGCGTCGCCGTCAATTCGCAGACCCATGTCCTCCGGACTGTTGCGGATGATGAGCGACAGGGGCAATGCTGCGCCGAAAACGACAATGGCCAGGGTAAATGCCGTGCCCTGCCAGCCGATGTTGCTGTGGATTCCCCAGTCCATCAGCGGTATGACGATCAGCGCCCCGCCGCGGCTGATCCAGTTCGCCCAGCCCATCGCGGTTGCCATGCGGCGGGCGAACCAGTTGTTGATCGTGGTCATCATGGGAACCCAGCTGCCCATGCCCTGGCCCAGGGCCATAATCATGTAGGCTACGTAGAACATATACAGTGGGCCAACCGGCCAGAATCCGGCGTCGATCTTCCAGAACACCAGGAAACCGACACCCAGAATCAGGAAGCCCAGCAGCACCATCTTGCGGGCGCCCAGGCGGTCGGTCAGGTAGCCCTCCAGGGGGCCCATCAACCCGCCCTCAATCCGAGTTAGCGACAATGCCAATGAGAGCGCGCCGCGTTTCCAGCCGAAGTGGCTTTCCAACGCGACCGACCACAACGTCATGGCGTGGAACAGCGGCACCGTTGCCACCGTCATTACAAATCCGGTGGCAAGAACGATGTACCACCCGTAGTAAAAGGTGGGTCGTCGGATACGGAAACGGGCCGGATTTGGTGGTGGCGCCTGGGTGGTCATAAATACGGGAAGCCTGCGATTTAAAGCGCGGTGGTTGCAACGGAACGGAACATATCTTAACCCTCTAATAATTATGGGCACAAGGCGCAATGCCTGATTACGAATATCATCATCGGTAACGGTTGAGTGCGGGTTGCCGAATTAATGCCGAAACCGCCCGGCCTGACTCACCGGGTCTGCTGACAGTGGGCCAATTCAGGTGCTATAATTCGTTGATGTACAGTCACATTTAGGAGTCTACAACTTGCGCCACTTTGAACTCGTAGCGATTCTCAGCCCCATGCTCAACCAGGATGAAGCCTCGGCGACGTGGGACGACATCAAGTCGTTCATCTCGAACCGCGAAGGTGAAATTACTGCCGAACAGGTGTGGGGAACCCGTCGGCTGGCCTACCCTATCAGGAAAGGCAACTATAATTTCCTGGAGGGAGCCTATTATCTCAGCTCTTTTGCCGTGGAAAGTGCGTTCAACCGGGAGCTGGAGACGTATTTGCGCCTGGATGACCGGGTGCTGCGTTCGCTGGTCGTGCGCTGTGATGGGCCGATGGGCGACATCCCGGTGCCTGGCCCGTTGACCGCGCCATCGCGCTACATTCCGCCCGGTCGTGGCCGTCCGCGCTCCGATGGCGGCGGGCCGGTTCAAGACGTTCCCGGTGGCCCGGTTGCCGGAGGGCCCATACCTCGGCCCGCCACTCCACCGCCAGCCGTCGCAGAGCCGGCGCCTGCCGAGCCGGCAGCCGTCGCTCCGGAATCGGCTGCCGCCGAGCCAACAGCCGACGCGCCAGCCGTTGCAGAGCCGGTGCTTGCCGAGCCGTCAGCCGACGCGCCAGAACCGGTTGTTGCTGATTCGCCAGCCGTTGCAGAGCCGGCGCCTGCCGAGCCGTCAGCGGACGCTTCGGAACCGGTTGCCGCCGACCCGGCAGCCGTCGCTGAGCCAGTGGTGGCTGAACCTGAGCCGGTAGCTGTTGAGCCGGCGCCGGTCGCCGAACCTGAGCCGGCGGTCGAGTCGCCAGCCGAACCTACCGCCGAATCCGACGCCGACGCGGAAGCGTAAATCTACTCGTGAACAAGATAATCATTGTTGGTTATTTGGGTCGTGACCCGGAGATGCGGTATTCGCCGTCCGGCAACCCCATGACATCCTTTAGCATTGCCAGCAGTCGGCGATACACTACTGCAGCCGGCGAGCAGCGTGAGGAGACCGAGTGGTTCAACTGCACTGCTTTTGGTCGTCTGGCCGACGTTTGTAATCAGTACCTTGCCAGAGGACGGCAAACGTATATTGAGGGCCGACTCCGGTCTCGTCAATATGAGCGCAGAGACGGCACTCCGGGCTTCTCGCTGGATGTGTCAGTAACCGAAATGCACCTGCTGGGACGCCGTGATGACCAGTCTGATGGCGGTTCCGCTGACCAGCGTCGCGACAATTACAGCGGCGGTGACTATTCCGGAGGCGGTGGCAACGAAGCCATGGCCGATGTTGACGACCTGCCGTTCTAGACTGTGATGGCGCCGTTTACGAGCGCCGAATTACCCAAGGATTGGAGAAGCTTCCGCTAATGACTACCCCCACCCCTGCATCCGCTCCCGAACCCTCCGCGGCTCCCGGTACACCGGCGCCCCCGCCGGCGCCCGTTGCTGGCGGCCCCATCAATAATCCTCCCGCTGACGGAGCGCCGCCCCGCCGCCCCGGTGGATTTGGCGGCGGACCGGGCGGACCTCGTCCTGGCGGCGGTCCCGGTGGTGGCGGTCCCGGTGGTGGCGGTCCCGGTGGTGGACGTCCCCCGGGCCGAGGGGGCCCGCGCACCGGACCCGGAGGGCGTGGCGGCGGACGTCGGTATGGGCCGCGTCGGCGGGTGTGCAACTTCACGGTTGAGAAGGTTACGCCCGATTACAAGGACGTTGACCGGTTGCGCCGCTATATCTCGGAGCAGGGTAAAATTGACCCGACCCGCAAGACTGGTACGTCGGCGAAGAACCAGCGGTTGCTGGCCACTGCCATCAAGCGGGCCCGCTTCCTCGCCCTGCTGCCCTACGCCCCTGAGCACAGCATCAACGTCGGAATGCGCCCCGGTGGTAGGTAGCCAACGTTTCTGAAGATGTTAAACCTGCCGCTGCCCTGGAAACGCAGCGCCGCTACCGCTGAAGACGAATCGCCGCCACCATCGGGGCCCCGTCCGGTACGGCGCCGGGGAGGGCGTAACCGCCGGGTCGGCGCCACCAGCAACGAAGATACGACGGCAGCCCGACAACGTCGCAGCCAGGAAGCTCGGCGTCAACGCATCGCCATAATCGTTGGAGCGGTATTGCTGCTGACCATCATCGGGGTGGTCAGCTTTGGCGTTTATCAGGAGTTTGTCCGTCCGCCACGTGTAATGGCCGGAGAGGTCAGGGGTGAGCGTTTCAGCATGGGCGACCTGGTGGAGCGCATCCGGGTGCTGCAAGGTATCAACCGTTACCAGGGCGGACAGGTGGATTTCAGTCGTATTCCGTTCCAGCTGCTGACCGATTTGCTGCACGCCGAGATTTTGCGCCAGGCAGCGCCCGGCCTGCAAATTAACATTACCGAAGAGCAAATAGACGAGGCCGTTGAGTCGGTTTTCCGTCCGGCGGCCCAACCGGGTCAAGAGGTGGACGATGCGCAATTGGACGAGGAGAAAGACAATAATTACATCAATTTCCTGACCCAGGTAAATCTGGACGACGGCGTCTATCGTCGGATTGTCGAAGAGCAGCTTCAGGAGCGCGAATTATTTGTCCGTATGCTATCAGCTATTCCAGAAGAGGCGCCGCACGTAGAGGTTCAGGCCATCGCTTTGAGTGCGAACAGTTCCGCATCGCCGGAAGCGGTTAAAGAACGCCTGGTGCTGGGTGAAGATTTCGCCAGCGTGGCACGTGAGCTGAGCGGCTCAGACGGTTACATCGGCTGGGTGACGCAAGGCGCGTTCCCCGAGTTCGACCCCTACCTGTTCGGTGACGAAGAGAGTCCGGCTTTGCTGGAGCCTGGCGAAATCTCCGATTCGATCTACATTGATGAAGCCATCATCATTGTGCAGGCAATTGGCGAGGCGGAAACCAGGGAAGTGGAACAACGGATGGCGGTGCAGATAGCGGCGGCTCGGGTTGATCAATGGAAGGATGATCAATTGGCGCAAGGTTCTGACGAGGGTTGGGTCAAGATTAACTTTAACAGCGACCGTTACGCTTGGGTTACCGACCAGGTCCGGTTGACGCGCCCGCGCGTTACGCCGACCCCGCAACAGTAAAACCCAACCGGCGCAGGCGATGGGCATGGGCAACGGGGAAATCAACATCGGGTTGATGGGAATGGGCACCGTAGGGGGTGGAGTCGCCGCTGCCCTGCTGCAAAACGCCGATGCCATCAAGCGCAAGACCGGCCGTGCCGTCCGGTTGCGGCGTGCCCTGGTGCGCGATGCCTCCAAAATCCGGCAACCCACACCGCCGGCCGGTATGCTCACCACCAACCCGGAAGATATTTTGTCCGACCCAGATGTCCACATCGTCGTGGAAACCATGGGCGGCGACTCGCCGGCCGGTGAATATCTGGAGCGCGCGCTCGGCGCCGGAAAGCACGTCGTTACCGCCAACAAAGAGGTGATGTCGCGTCGCGGCCCGGCACTGATGGCGCTGGCTCAGGAGCGCCGCGTTAACTTGTTGTTTGAGGCATCTGCCGGCGGTGGTATTCCTATCGTCGGCTGCTTGATGTCCCAGTTGCTGGCCAACGACATCCGTTCCATCCGCTCCATAATCAACGGCACCACCAACTACATCCTCACGCGGATGGCCCGCAGCCAGACACCGTTCGCCGACGCACTGGCCGAAGCCCAGAGTCATGGGTACGCGGAGGCAGACCCTACCAACGACATTGAAGGGGTTGATGCCGCCTACAAGCTGTCCGTACTGGGCAGTCTGGCATTCCACCGTCCCATACCGCACCAGTCCATCTACACTGAAGGCATTAGCCGGCTGGCCCCGGAAGACTTCCGATACGCCGCCGAACTGGGCTACGCCATCAAGTCCCTGGCCATCGCTACCGCCGAACCCAACGGTCTGGTGCAGGCCCGTGTTCATCCCGCCCTGGTGCCGCAAGACCACCTGCTCGCCAATGTCGACGGCGTGTATAATGCCGTTGAAGTAACGGGCGACCTGTGCGGCCAAATCATTCTCCACGGCCAGGGCGCCGGTCGCGAGGCGACCACCAGCGCCGTTATGGGCGACATTCTGAACATCCTGCGCACCATTGGCAACGCGGATGGCCCGCCGCCATTGCCGGCACTAGATGGCGACTACGGCACGACCGGTAATTCAGTTCGACCCATCGACGAGCTGTCCAGCGCTTATTATATGCGTCTCACGTGCGCCGACCAGGCCGGTGTGCTGGCCCAGATCGCTCGCATCCTGGGTGACGGCAACATCTCTATTGCGACGGTCATTCAAAAAGATACCGATCCCGGTGGCGGGACTGCACAACTCGTAATCACTACCTATCCGGCCCGGGAGGTTGACGTTCAATCCGCTTTGGCAGTAGTTGCTGAACTGGATGTTGTCAGCGGCGTCAACAACCTGATCCGGATTGAACGATAACCACCGCTTCAACCGAGCATTGCGCTACCATTGGTCAACCGGACTGAAATAGCAGGCATCTGATGGGCACCGGCGTTTTAGAACGATATCGGGATTTGCTTCCCGTGAACGAAGAAACCCCCATCATCTCGATGGGCGAGGGTGACACGCCTCTGGTGCGCTCGCGGCAGCTGGGGCCGGAGTTGGGCTGCCCCGACCTGTTTTTCAAGCTGGAAGGGTGCAATCCCACCGGTTCATTCAAAGACCGGGGCATGGTGGTAGCAATCGCCAAGGCCATGGAGGAAAACAGCGTGGGGGTGATGTGCGCCTCCACCGGCAACACCAGCGCCTCTGCCGCTGCCTATTCCGCCTATTGCGGATTGGCGGCGTGGGTGCTGATACCCAAGGGCGAGGTGGCGTTGGGCAAACTGGCGCAGGCAATGGCCTACGGGGCTCGAATCCTGCTGGTGGACGGCAACTTCGATGCGGCGCTGGCGCTGGTGCGCGAGTTTACCGACCACAATCCGATTACGCTGGTCAACTCCGTAAACCCACATCGCATCGAAGGCCAGAAGACGGCCGCTTTTGAGGTGTCGGACATCCTCGGCGATGCACCGGATTTTCTGTTCATACCAGTGGGCAACGCCGGCAACATCACCGCCTATTGGCGCGGATTCGTGGAATACCATCAACTGGGGCACAACGATACGCTGCCCAAGATGATGGGATTTCAGGCCGCCGGCGCCGCGCCCATCGTCCTCGGCAAGCCGGTGGCGTTCCCGCAGACCATTGCATCGGCGATACGCATCGGGAACCCAGCCAGCTGGAAACAGGCCGAGCGCGCCCGCGACCAATCCGGCGGCATCATCGATTCGGTTACCGATGATGAGATTCTGGAAGCGTACCGTTTGCTGGCATCCCGAGAAGGTATATTCGGCGAACCGGCGTCCGCCGCCTGTGTCGCCGGACTGATCAAGATGCGCCGCAACGGTCTCAACCTGGAGGGCAAACGAGCGGTTTGCGTAATCACCGGCAGCGGCCTGAAGGATCCGGACATGGCGGTCAGCAGCGCCCAGGCCGACACCATCGAAGTAAAAGCCAACCTGGAGGCCATTGAAGCGGCGATTATGGAGTCGATGCCGACGGCCAGCCAGGGCAACCCGGTCAGTAGCCCGTAGTCTCTGAGTTATCAACTGCATCGTATGACCACTGCTGCCAAAATCAACCAGCCGGCCGTGGCGTTGGCCATCGGTACGGTGCTGAAATACATCGACGAGGACAGCGGGCGAGAGGGCTTGTGGAACACTCCCGACCGGGTGGCTGAAATGTACGGCGAGTTATTCTCCGGCGTAGGCCGTGACCCGGCGGATGAAATCGACGCCCTTTTCTCTGAGGACGTTGCGCCCGACCCGGTAATCGTTCGAGACATACCGTTTTACTCGATGTGCGAGCACCACCTGCTGCCTTTCTTTGGCCACGCCCGGCTCGTTTATGTGCCCAATCGCCACATCGTGGGCATCAGCAAAATTGCCCGGGCGCTGGACGTGGCGGCGCGGCGGTTGCAGGTGCAGGAACGGCTCACCGCACAGCTGGCCGACGCAGTGCTGACGCGGGTGCAACCGCTGGCCGTGGCGTGTCGCCTGGAGGCCGAGCATCTTTGTATGTCCATGCGGGGCGTGCGGAAACCCGGGCACCGCGTCATCACCACCGCGGCCCGTATGAATCCGGCGGTCGAAACTGTGGATTGCGCAGCGGCCTACTCACGTCGCGACTTGCTCGATATGCTGGCGGTCTGATGGCTGCTGCCGAGGAAATAAATGTCTGAACTGCAGGCGCCCACACCGATTACTTCCTTCGGGCAGATTCGGAGCCAGTGGCAAGAATTGCTGGGCCGCTCGTCGGTCAACAACCTGTACGTCACGCCCGTTTGGCAGGAACTGTGGTGGGACGCGTTTCAGGGTGACCGTTCGCTGGCCGGCTTCTACCTGACCGGCACCGACGGGGACGTGGCCGCCATCGCTTCTCTGTCCCGCTCCGGCGACCACTACACACTGGTGGGCAACAGCGATACCTTCGACTATAACGATTTTGTCATTGCCAGTGGCGCCGAGCAAGGATTTTATTCGGCATTGCTGGACGCCATCAGCGATGGCGGGGGGCGCCAGCTGGACCTGTATTCCATTGGGGAGGATTCGCCTACGCTGACGATGTTGCCGGAGTTGGCCCGCGACCGCGGCTACGCAGTGGACGTGGCAGAAGAGGATGTTGCGCCCCGCCTCATCCTGGCTGACACCTGGGACGAATATCTGTCCGGCCTCGGCAAAAAGGACCGCCACGAACTGCGCCGGAAATTGCGGCGTCTGGAAGGTCACGAAAATTGGCGCTGGTACTGCGTGTCCGACCCCTCGGAGGCAGTGGGCCGTATGGATGATTTCGTCAGTCTGATGCGCCAGAGCGACGCGGCGAAAGCGGAGTTTTTGACCCAGGAGCGCGAGGCGTTTTTCCGGCAAATGGTAGCGGCCACCGCCGCCGAGGACATCCTGCGCCTGTTCTTCCTGGAAATGGACGGCAAGCCGGTGGCGGCGTCGATGTGCTTCGACTACGACGGCGTCCGTATGCTGTATAACAGTGGCCACGACCCGGAATACCGCTACTACAGCGTCGGCCTGCTGCTCCATTCCCTGTGCCTGCGCGATGCGTTGGAACGGGGCTACCGCTATTTTGACTTCCTGCGCGGCAACGAACCGTACAAGTACCGGCTGGGCGGCACCGACCATCAGCTCTACCGCATAACCCTGGAGTGGGATGGCGATTCCACACCGGAGCGTTCCTGACTTGGCCTCCATCCCCGACGCTCGAGTAGCGCTGCTGGCCTACCACGCCTGCCCGTTGGCCGCCCCTGGCCAGGGTAAATCCGGCGGCATGAACGTCTACGTGCGTGAACTGTCCCGAGCGCTGGCCGGCCGCGGGGTCGCGGTCGACATTTTCACCCGGAATCACGCTGGGGCCGATGCTGACGCTACGGAAATTTCGCCGGGCGTGAATGTGTTGCATATCCCTGCCGGCGCGCCGGATGCACCGCTGGCGCAGCAGGTTGACTACCTGCCCGAGTTTCTTGCCGGCATCCACCAGTATCGCCGTGAACAGGGCGCGCATTACCAGGCCGTGCATTCCCATTACTGGTTGAGCGGCGTGGCCGGCCAGCAATTCGCCAAGGACATTGGCGCGCCCCATCTGGTGACTTTCCATACGCTCTCCCGAATCAAGCTGCAATCGCGCTCGGGCGAGCACGAACCGGAAATCCGGCAACGGGCCGAAGCGGAAATCATCGCCGGCGCCGATTGCATCATTGCCTTCAGCCCTCACGAACGTGATGCGCTGGTGCGTTTGTACGACGCCGAAGCTGCTCGGATCGAGCTGGTTCCGTGCGGTGTGGATTTGTCCCGATTCCGCCCGCTGGGCAAGGCCCGGGCAACTAAAGAACTGGGACTGAACGGCCACAAGATTCTGCTGTGCGTGGGCCGGATCGAAGCCCTCAAGGGCGTTGACTTGCTGATTCGCACCGCGGCTCAGCTGGAATCTGACGACGTGCAGGTATTGGTGGTGGGAGCCGACGCCGACGGCGGCCAGGAAATCGCCCGGCTGCAACGGATGGCTGACGACCTCAACGTCGGCGATGCAATCGAATTCGTCGGTCGTGTGCCGCAGGAACGGCTGGCCTGGTACTACTCGGCCGCCGATGTGTGTGTGGTGCCATCCTTTTACGAAAGTTTTGGCATGGCCGCACTGGAGAGCATGGCGTGCGGCACGCCGGTGGTGGCTTCGCGCGTGGGCGGTTTGCCGACCATCATCCAGCATGGGCGCACCGGCTACCTGAAATCGTGGCGCTGCCCGGAGGCTTTCGCCACCTCTCTGGACATGATAATGGCCAACCGGAGCCTGCGCGACAGCATGGGCAAGGCGGCCCGCCGTCGCGCCGAATCCCTGGGCTGGGATGCCATTGCCGGACGCCTGCTGGCCCTCTACGCTCAAGCCTGAGCAAAAGGCCGCAATATGATACCGGGGAATTTCCCTCAAGATACTGCCGCACCTGCCGAGGATGCACCAGCTGCGGAGGCGCGACGCCGCAAGTTCGGTATCGGCCAGCCAATGGTACGACACCTGGAGAGCCGGTTAGCTGCCGGCCTGCTGGTATTGCTGCCGATTCTGGTAACCGTGCTTATCCTCCAGTTCTTTTTTGGCCTTGTCTCCGGTTTGATGGTGCCCATTGTAAGCCGCTTGCCGATACCCACCCCTTACGCTACTTACATCCAACAGCTGTCCCCATTGCTGGGCGCTCTCACCGTTCTTTTCACTATCTACGTCGCGGGTCTCCTGGTGCAGTGGGCGTACACCAAGCTGATCATCGACAAGTTCCACGATATTATTGGCTTGGTACCGGTCATCGGGCAGGTTTACAGCACTACCCGATTTGGCATAGATTTTCTGTCCGACACCCGGCAGGACAACTACCGAGGTGTGGTACTGCTGGAATTCCCTCTCCTGGGCGTGTTGTCCATCGGCCTGATTACTTCAAACGTGGGCCGACTGTACGGAGGAGAAGAGTACCTTACCATCTACATACCAACCACCCCGGTGCCCTCGTCAGGTTATCTTGCGATAGTGCCGGCCAGTCAGGTAACTCCAACCAACATCACCGTTGACGAAGCCATGCGCATAATAATCTCGGGCGGCATTCTGGCTGGCGATATTATCTCCCAACGGTCGATAACGAATCGCACCACCTGGCCCGGGCGCCACTGGTTGGGGTGCAGCAGCAGCGAATCTGTGGGCAGAAAGCCGCAATCGCCGCTGCTGACAGAGCGTGCAGAGAGCCGGCAGAATTTGGTCAGCAGGTAATCTAACCAGCTTGTCAATGCTTTTGGCAATGGTCGTCGGTTGAGGGTCAGGCGTTACAACCGGAATTCGAACCAGTGCAACTCGCCGGTCTTCTCGAACCCCACGGATGCGAGTATGCGGAACCGGCTAGGAAGTCGCGCCAGGTGGTAGGATTGACGGATGCTGCGGAGGTGCGGCTGCGCGTGTTTCACGAAGCGATGGAGATGATGGCAGCAGGGTTGGAGGATGCGCCGGCGGTTGCATCGTATTTGGCCAGGGCGGCGGAGCAGGTGATGAAGATGGCGGTTACGTGGCTTGTTTCCGGCGCGCCTGTGGGCCAATATCGCGGGTAGAAAGTGGATGTCGAAATGATAGAGCAGGAGATTGAACTATCTGAGCGGCACGGCGCGGAACTTGACCGATTGATTCAGGGCGGGGTCGCGACTGAGATGACGCTGGCTTGCCGGGATGTAGGCCGGACATTGGCGGTTCACGCCAAGGATGGTACGGTAAGGGTACGCACTACGGCTAGGCGATATGGGGCGGGTGGAGCAAGCGATGTCGTGAGGGATATGCAATATCTTGACGAGGTGATACGTGCAATGGAGAAAGCCCACCAGATTCGCCCTGCAAAGGGGCGTCGGGGCTGGCACGAACTTCATCCCTTGACAATCTGATTTGGAGAGGCTTATGACATTAGACGAGGCTATCAGACATACTATACAGGCCAAAAAAGATGCTGCATTCGCCTATGAGAGGGCAGGGTGGGCTGGCAGCGCGCTTGAAATGTCGCACCAGGGCTACGTGATGACGGTATCCGGGGAGGTCGCTGAAAGCGCGGACTGGACGGAAACGTATCACCAACGGGTGCTGTCGATGGATTTCAGGTATGGGACTATCTGTATGAAGGAGACACACGACCAGAAACTGCGGGCTGCAGAAGCTGTTATGAAGGGGGTCTGGCGTGCCTCTGGCGGCGAACATTGGCGCAATGATATGTGTGATGCATGGGAGGAGCAGGCCGCTGCGATCGACTGGAATGCGGAATATGGGAGAATCCGGCAGCGACTCGCCCGCATAGTGCTGGGACAAGTGTCTGAGCGGCTCCCACGCAGATTGAGCAAGCGGAAGTCCTCGCTGGGTGTCAAGCCGAAGAAAGCCGCGAAACTGCCCCGCCAACGTAAGCCGTCAAAGGCCAAATTGAAGGCGGGCCTGCTACTTGCTCACGGGCCGGTATGCCAGATGTGCGAATGGGTAGATACTCACCCGAAAGGGGTGTTGCAGCTGGATAGGGTTTTGCCTGGACGGGATGGCGGCGAATACGTCGATGGCAATGTCCGGCTGCTGTGCCAGCCCTGTAACCTGTCTCGGAACGGCGGGCGACCCCGTGCCTAGCATCTTGTCGCGAATCACTGACTTGCCCGCGCTGGCGCAATGGCTATTCCCGGCGGGCAAGCTGAACTCGGCGGCCCTGTAAATCCAGGTCGGCGGCATTGACGGATAGTCTGGCAAGCGCAGCAAAGCGGGTTCGTGCGTGGTCTACATCGGCCAAGGCCGGGCTTTCGATTTCAACGGGCGGCTGGCATTCGACCTGGATGACGTAATACAAGTCCAGTACAGTCTGAATGTCCGGCAGGCGCGGGACTGGCTGGCGGACAACGGGTGGCTATCGACCAACCCCGACTGGCGACCCGCGCCTATAGAACTCCGGCCCGTCGAGTATCGGGAACTGGCGGTCGCACCGGCCCGGACGCCGTTGCCGAAAGGCCTAGTGTACGCCTACCGCTGGTCGGACGGTAGCATCGCCCTGCTGGTCAACCGGGTGGACACCCCGGAGGGCAAGTGGGTGTGGCAGATGTCGTGGATCGAGGGCGTGCGGGTTCTACTGTATGGGTTGCTGCCGTTGCTCAATAGGCCGGATGTCCCGGTATGATTTGTGAGGGGGAGAAAGCTACGAGGTCGGGAATGTCGCCGGGTACGTACTGGTCGCCGCTGGCGGGTCGGCGGGTTATGGCGCTGGGGGACGTGGATGAGGCCGGGGGGGTCTTGGCATCAGCTTGGGCAAACCGGCCTGTCGCGCCCCCAGGGTCTTTCGGTTTTCAAGGGTTGTCTAGGCCGAGGATGCGCAGGGATTGTCCTGGGGTCCAGCCGATGCGCCGCAAGGCCGCCGCGATGTTGCTTTCCCCGGCATGACGCAGCACGCTCACCACGATGTTGCGCACTATCGCCATTACCTGCGGCGCGGCCCCTTTCCGTACCCTACTGGCGTCTTCCCCCAGGGTTACATCCCGCACGTAGTGCAGCCGGTTCTCAATTTCCCAATGCCCCCGTATATGTCTGAGCATCGCCTTTGGCCCCACCTTTCCGTCCAGACTGGTGATGGCGTAGCGCGACTCAGTGGCGGTCTGGCCGCGGCCCAGGGCGCGTCGCGTGATGCGGCACACCTGCCCCACATCGGGCCAGTCCAGGTAGTCGTTGAGCGCGTCGGTAGCTGACAATTCACGGATTTCCCAGCGGTCGCCATGCCGGTTCCGGGTCCGCGCCTTCCGGTACTGTCCGCCCCGTACCGGCGCGGCGAAGGCCAGCGCGATGTCGTCGTAAAGTTCCCGCTGGTTCCGCTTCACGATGACCAGGTAGTCGCCGCCGGCGTCCCTGATCTGCTGGCAATAATCCCGCTGGCAGTACAGCGCGTCCCCGGTCACCAGATTGCCCGCCACCGGCAGCAGCGTTGCCGTCAACTCCCGGGCCGCCGTCAGCTCCCCCTGACCTGGCCCGACCCCCCTTTTGCCCCGCTACCAGGCCGACGCCATGGGCATAACCCGCCACCAGCCGCACGCCGGGCAGTTCCTCCCCGTGTATCCCGCGCAGCGCCTTGCCGTCCACCGCAATGGCCACCCTTTCCCCAGTGGCGGCCAGCCACTGCCGGGTCCACTGGGCCAGCGCCGCCTCAAAGGCGTCGGTGTCCAACTGGCAGAACACGGCGTGCAACGTGCTCACCGCCGGGGTCGTGGGTCGAGTGAAGCCCAGGGCTGACACTGCGTCCGGGTCCTGTTGGCGCCCCCACTGGCAGATGGCGTAAAGGCTGCGGGCGCCGGAGAGCATGGCGCAGACGGCCAAGGTCAGGATGGCGGGCAACGGATGTCGCTTGCCCTGGGGCGAGCGTGGGTCGGGGACGGCGCCCAAGGCGGCGGGCAGGCTGCGGGCTAATTCGTTAGTCTCCATGACAACAGATTAGCCGCTTTTTTAGAAAACCGAAAGACCCTGGTCGCGCCCCGGTTGCCACTTGACACTTGCAAACGATTGTAGCAGAGTAGCCGATGGTACCCAATTAAGCCGGCGCCGTTGCACGTAGGGGTGAATAATTATTCGCCCCTACTCCTTGCAACAATGGCCGGAAGGAGATAATGACGAATGGATTTCACCCCTGAACGCGCACTGGTGATAACGCCACACCCCGATGACGCCGAGGTCTGGGCCGGCGGAACCATTGCCCAGTGGGTGCGCGCTGGCACTGAAGTGTATTACGTGCTGTGTACCGACGGCAGCAAAGGCACTGATGACCCGGAGATGCGCGTCGACGAGCTCATCGCGGCGCGCAGCCGCGAGCAGTTGGCAGCCGCCAAAATCCTGGGCGTGACCAACGTGGTTATGCTGGGGCGTCCCGATGGCGAACTGGAAGACACGTCCGATTTTCGCAAAGAACTGGTGCGTCAAATTCGCATCATCAAGCCCGATGTGGTGCTGACCACCGAGCCGTATCGCCGCAATATGCAGTGGCACCGCGACCATCGGATTGCCGGCCAGGTGGCGCTGGATGCGGTGTTCCCCTATGCGCGTGACCACCTGCATTTTGGCGACCTGTTTGCCAACGAGGGAATTGAGCCTCACAAAACGGCTGCCATAATGTTTTGGGGTTCTGAAAATCCAAACGCCTTCGTGGACATTGCCGCCGACTTCGAAATCAAACTGGATTCCGTGATGGCTCATGCCACCCAAGTCCGTCAACGCACCCGGGCGGAAATGCAGACGTTCATTCGCGACCGCGCTCACGAGGCGGCCGAGCAAGGCAATGCCTCACCGGACGAAGACGCCGCCGGTTTCGTTCTCGCTGAGGCGTTTCGCCGGGTGACTTTCCGTACCTAGACGCCGACTATCGGCGGCGCACCGTGCTACGGGTTGGCTGGCATCTGCTGATGCGATGGCGGTTTCCCCGGCGTCGTTGCGGGTGTCAAGGGACTTTCCAATCGTCCTGGCCTTCGTACCCGGCTACAGGATTTCCACGCCCGGCTCGCGTAGCATCGCCGACCGCAACAGGGGGACCGGTGGCGCACCCCAGGATAGTGCGGCGTCGTGGAAGCCGCGCAGACTGTAACTTGCGCCTTCCTGCCGCCTCCAGTCCTGGCGCAGTTTCAGCAACATCAGTTTGCCCAGCGTGTAGTTGAGGTAGCCAGGGTCGAAGGTGCCCCGCAGCGCTTCCCGACGCGCCGGGTGTTCTTCCATGTAAGCGTGGGCCTGAAAGAACTGCGTCGCCTCATCAACCGTCATGCGCTGGGTGTGCATCCCCAGCGAGCACAGGTAGCGGCAATTACGCACCAGCGCTTCCAACAGTTGGGTCAACCGGAGGACCGGGTCATCGCGACCGTATTCGGTCTCCAGCATCATCTCCTCGGTGTAGTGCGCCCAACCCTCGCTGAAGGCGTAGGATGTGGCGACCCGATTGATGAGCGGCAGGCCGCCGCCGTGTCTATTGTGCAGGTTGTGCACGTAATGGCCGGGGTACACCTCGTGGATGCTCACCACCTTCAACGTGCGGTAGTTGAAGTTAGTGAGCCACTCTTCCTGCTGCTGTGGCGTCCAGTCGGGTTCCACGGGCGTAACGTAGTAGAAGGCTTCGGTGGCAACCGACTCCAACCCACCGGGGGAATCCATGGCGGCAAATGCGTAGCGCATATACGACGGCGTTTCCGTAACCTGGCACCGCTCCTCGGAGGGCAAGCCGATGATGTCCAGATCGATCAGCGATTGCCGGATGTCTTCCAGCATCTCGCGCACGTCCGGTATCAGGCCCGCCGCCGTCGGATGATTTGCGCTGACCAGGGCCACCGCCTCGCGCACCGATTTGCCCGGCGCCACCAGCGACGCGGCTTCGTCCAACCGGCGCAGATTCTCTTCGAGGTTAGCCTGGCCGATGGACAGCACGTCGGACAACGCCGTGTTGACTCCCTCGCCCACGGCCAGCATACGACCGTACATACTGGAACCGATGGCAAACTCCGGCCGCACGTCGCGAGCCTGCAACCGTTCCACGAAGGCATCCACCGCGGTTGCTGCGGCGGTGCGAGCCTGATCGAACTCGGCGGCAACGTCCGGCGCTACGGCGGCGCAGTTGGCGGCTGCTGCTGCCAGGCCGGTGCGGTAGTAAGCAGCCATACCGCGGTACGCCTCCACCGCCATGTCCCGCAGGGGAGCGCCCAGCTCGGGGTCGGTTTTGGCATCCAGCGTTGCCAGGAAGTCTGCCACCTGGCTCAGCGCTTCGTTGGCCGAGCGCAGGCGATCCGGAAGCGGGGCATAATCGCGCTGCACGTATCCGCCCACATTCAGGTATCCAACCTGACGTTGCGGGTTGTTTTCCAGCGTCCGCATTTCGTCGAGGTTGAACAACTCCCGACGCAGGAACATTTCCAGCAGGTGGCGTGAAAGGCCGGCCATTGCCGCTTCGCGGACGCCGTCGTCGCCGGACGGTTCCGGTGTTAACGGGCTGGGAATAGCAGATAGCTGCGCTATTGTTTCGTGCAGTTGCTCAACCCGCCTTTGCACTCGGCCGGCTGAGAAATCGGGCAGCCGGCCGTCGTACTCATGCCGACCAATGCGACTGCCCGAGGTCGGCAAAAAGTCCCAGTGCTGCGCGATGGCCCGTTCCGCGAGGGCGTCCACTGCGGCGCGAGACGCTACGAGATCATCCGCTGGTGTCACGGCATTCCCTCAGACCGGGTGTCGGACGGCATCGTCTCGCCCACTAATGGGGAAAAGATGCGTCCGGGCGGGCGAGATTGCTAGGCGATGAGTTCGCTGATGAGAAACTGTGGCTCGATGTCGGTAAAGTTCTTCACGTCGCCCACCAGTTCGCGCCCGTGATTCTTGAAGCCTTCGTGGACGCCGTCCACATCGTTGAAGAACAGGTAACCAATGGCGGTGTACAACGGCGGGGCGTTCGGGTCGGTACCGGATATGCCCTTCTCCACGTTGTAGTAACGCATCCCGAAGGTGGTCAGGCGCTCTTGAACCAGTGGCATATGCTTGTTTACGTAGTAGTCGAAATCAAATGACTTGTCGGCTTCGTTGCCGTAGAAAACGGTTACCTTGATCATCGTATTTTCTCCTGTGATATTGCCCAATCAGTGATCGACCCGGCTCAGTGATAGACGTTGATGCCCGCGCCGCCGCCGGCCGCGATGGTTTCACCGCTGACGGCGATGCTGCGCGGGGAAGCCAGGAATGCTACCACCCAGGCCAGTTCTTCAGCATCCACGATGCGGCGAGTGGAATTGCGCGATGCTACCCGTCGCTCTACTTCGTCCACCGATGTGCCCTGCTGGGCTGCCTGCTCCGCATACATCGGCCCGCTCCGTTCGGTGCGCGTGGTGCCCGGATGAACCAGGTTGACGCAGACCCCGTGTTCGCCCAGCTCTTCGGCCAGGAATTTGGTCAGGTTGGACAAGCCGGAGTTGCGCACGCCCGCGCTCAGATTGCCGGCGGCCTGCCGGGCGGACAGACCGCCAATGTTCACAATCCGGCCCCATCCCTGTTGTTCCATGTAGGGAGCGACTGCCCGGGCGCAGCGCAGGTAACCCATTACCTTGGTGTCCAGGTCCAGCATTACATCTTCGTCGCGGATTTCGGCCAGCGACCCGCGAGCCAGACCTCCCGGCGCAGCGGCGTTGTTCACCAGAATGTCAATGCGCCCGCCGAGGGCGTCAGCGGCGGCGGTGGCAACCATTGCGTTGACCTGCTCGGTACTGGTCATGTCCGCCACGATGGGCGTTACCCGACCGCCGGTTGCGGTGGCGATCTCTTCCGCTGACGTGGACAGCGTATCAGCGTACCGACCGGTGATGACCACGTTGCATCCGTCGCCGGCCAGCACCCTGGCCACCGCCTTGCCAATGCCGCGGCTCCCGCCGGTGACGATGGCGGACCTCCCGTTCAGCTCCAGATCCATAGTGGCGCCTCCTGTGTTTGTTGGCCGCATTCTACACCAGGCACCACGCTGTCCCAACCCGGCCGCGGCTGATGGCGGGCTGGGGATCAGATACACGAAACCCCTCTCTAACGTGAGAGGGGTTTCGCATTCCGCGACGTCGTGGCTGGTTAGGCCACTTGTACGGTGGCGCCGGCATCTTCCAGCTTGGCTTTGATGCTGTCGGCCTCGTCCTTGTTGACGCCCTCGCGGACGCGGGTGGGCGCCGACTCGACCAGCTCTTTGGCTTCGCGCAAACCCAAGTCGGTAATCTCGCGCACGGCCTTGATGACATTGATTTTGTTGGCCCCAAAGTCGGCCAGGGTGACGTCGAACTCTGATTGTTCCTCGGCGGCGGACGGTGCGTCATCGGTGACGATTCCCGCCGGCGCGGCGGCCGCCATAGGCGCGGCGGCGGAGATGCCGAACTCTTCCTCAATGGCCTTGACCAAATCGGCCAGGTCCATCACGCTCATTTCCTTGATTGCATCCAGAACTTCCTGATTGACTGCCATAGTTGACACCTCCTGGTTTGTGGGTAGGGTTGGGGTAGTTTTAGTGGTCGTTACGCGGGGTCTTCGGCGGGCTGCAACTGGTCCATCCGCGCCTGCAATGCATAGGCGAGGCTGCGGACGGTGCCGTTGAGCACGTTGAGCAGGCCGTACAGCGGCGCTTGCATACCGCCCAGCAACATTGCCACGAGTACAGGCTGCGGAGGCAACGATGCCAGGCGCGACACTTCCGCCCGTGGCATCGGGTCTCCCCGATCTATGATGGCGCCGCCAATGGACAGGATGCCGCCCGCGGCGGCGGCGGCGGTAACCGTTTTGGCCGCCAGCGCCGGGTCTGCGTAACCCAACGCGATGCCGGTTTGTCCGCTGACAATGTCTTTCAGTTGCGGGATGCCGGCCGCGTCGGCTGCCAGGTCCAGCAGGCTGTTCTTGATAACAACAAACTCCACACCGCCGTCCCGCAGCCTGCGCCGTAAATCCACCATCTGGTTAACGCCCATGCCGGTGAAACCGGTGGATATGACGATGGCGCTGTTTTCCAGTTTCTCTTTGAGTTCGGCTACCCGATCTACTTTCGCCTGGGTTGGCAAGATTTCCCTCCGTTGCTGGAACCGTGGTAATGCGTTGGTGAGTGCGAGGCCAAAAAAACCCCGCGCATTAGAAACTCACTGCGCGGGGTTTGGTACGCTCATCGGGAACAACCACGATAGGCGTCGCTCAACCTTAATACTTCCGGACGAATCCCTGGTATCCGCTTCGGCGGGCGGCGCCTCCCGGCTGCCATTATTTCCCCAATTGGAACCCGCTGTCTCAAGCGCATTGACTATTATTCAGTTTGTGGTTGTCAGGGTATCATTCCGCACCGCTGGTTGCAACAGGATCCGGCTCAGCGGGAACTATGCTGGCTTCATGGCCTGCAGCGTTGCCACATCAACCGGAATGCCGGGACCCATGGATGAAGTGATGTACGCGGATTTTATGAACGCGCCTTTGACAGCTTCCGGTCGTTCACGCATTACCGAGTCCATGAAGACGGTAAGGTTGTCGACCAGGGCTTCACTCTCGAAGGACGATTTGCCGAACTGCCCGTGGATGATGGCGGTGCGGTCGGTGCGAAACTCCAGGCGTCCGGCTTTGGATTCCTGAATCACACGGGGCAAGTCGCGAGCCTGCACCAGCGTGCCGGTGCGAGGGTTGGGCATCAGGCCCTTGCGGCCCAGCACACGACCCAGTCGTCCAATCTTGGACATAATCTCCGGAATTGCTAGTCCCACGTCGAACTCCGTCCAGCCGCTCTCAACCTGGGCGATCAGATCGTCGTCGCCCACGAAGTCGGCGCCGGCCTGACGCGCGATGTCGGCAGCTTCGCCGTTGGCAAACACCAGCACCCGCACCTGCTTCCCGAGGCCGTGGGGGAGTACGGTTACGCCCCGCACCTGCTGCTCGGCGTGTCGCACATCGGCAGTAGTGCGCAGATGAACTTCAATGGTTTCGTCGAACTTGGCGCTGGACAACTCCTTGATGAGGTCAATTGCCGCGTCGGGTTGGTACGTCGAGTCTTCCGATATACGTTCCGCAGCGGCGTTGTAACGGCGGCTGTGCTTGGGCATGGCTAAAACTCCCTGGTGTCTAGTCGCCTTCCACAGCAATTCCCATGCTGCGGGCCGTTCCGGCGATGATATTCATCGCCTGCTCAACGGAATTGGCGTTAAGGTCCTTCATCTTTTCTTCCGCGATGCCCCGCAGGGTGTCACTGTCAATGACACCTACCGGGCCGCCGATTGCATCGCCGCGGCCTTTTTCCACTCCGGCGGCGCGCCTGAGGAGGTCGGAGGCCGGGGGCGTGCGCGTTACAAAGGTAAAAGAACGATCCTCGTACACCGTCAGATGCACTGGGACAATGGTTCCCGACTGGCTGCTGGTGCGTTCGTTGTAGTCTTTCACGAAAGCCATGATGTTGACACCGTGCTGACCCAACGCCGGGCCCACGGGGGGCGCTGGCGTGGCCTTGCCGGCCTGCAACTGCAGCTTGATGATGGCCCGTACCTTCTTTGCCACTGGTGGCCTCCGCTGTATTATCCCCTCTCCCTTGACGGGAGAGGGCTGGGTGAGGGTGAAAAATTAAGCTTTTTCGACCTGCATGAAATCCAGCTCGACCGGTGTTTCACGACCGAACACGGAAATCAGCACGGTAACCTGGCCGCGATGCTCGTCAACTTCTTCCACTTTACCCAGCATATCGGCGAAGGGCCCTTCGGAGATGCGGACGGTATCGCCGCGGTTCATTCCAATTACAGCCCGGGGTTCGCCGGATGCCACCCGGTCCAGTATGTCGTCGACTTCGCGGTCGTCCAGCGGCACGGGGCGCGGCCGGTCGCCGCCTTCTTCTTCCGCCGAGATGAAGCCGGTAACGCCGGTGGTATTTCGCACCAGGAACCAGGCTTCGTCGTCCATGACCATCTGAACCAGAATGTACCCCGGGAAGAGTTTGCGCCGCTGGGCAGTCCGCTCGCCCTTGTTGCGCACAATTTCATCTTCTGACGGGACTTCAACTCTGGCGATGCGGTCGTCCATACCCATGCTGACGCGGCGCAAATCCAGATTGCGCTTCACCATGTCTTCCTGGCCGGTGTAGGTATGCACGATGTACCAGCGCAGGTCGGCGGAGAATTGAGTTGTCGTCATATTATGCCCGCTGTATGGATGATGGGTGAGAAAGACGCTCTGGATTACAAACCGAGATTGGAAGAAACGATAGCCCGACTCGACCCACGAACGTCTGGCCACCCGGTGATCCGGTGTAGCGTCTGGGCCAATCGGGAGAGATCGGGAAGTTACAGGATAAACCGGGTGAAAACTTCCGCAAAAAACCGGTCCAGCAGGCCGAGGAAGAAGCCCATGGCGATGGCCAGCACCATTACGATGACGGTCAAGCGGGCCGTTTCTTCCTTGGTCGGCCAGACTGATTTACGCAGTTCCGAGACGGTTTCCCGCAGGAACCCAACCGGGCCGATCCTCCCCACCGCGCGGGGAGAAATCGGCGCCGGTCTCCTTGCAGATGCTCGGGCCACTACAGCTACCTCACTTCACGGTGAACTTGGTGGTTACGGCAACGGCTGCAGTACTTGCGTAACTCCATCCTGGTAGTGTGGCTGCGCCGGTTTTTGACTGTCGAATAGTTCCGCTCGCGGCAGTCGGTGCACTGCAAGGTCACGATTTGCCGGGCGTCGGTAGACTTGCGGGCCATCAGATTACTCCACCAGTTTGGTGAACACGCCAGCGCCCACGGTGCGACCACCCTCGCGAATTGCGAAGCGCAGCCCTTCTTCGATGGCGATGGGCGTGATGAGATTAACCGTCATCGTGATGTTATCGCCAGGCATTACCATCTCTACCCCTTCGGGCAGTCCGATTTCGCCGGTGATGTCACTGGTTCGGATGTAGAACTGGGGTTTGTAGCCGGTGAAGAACGGCGTATGGCGACCGCCTTCCTGCTGGCTAAGCACGTAAACTTCGGCTTCAGCCTGCTTGTACGGTCGCATCGAGCCGGGAGCCACCAGAACCTGGCCCCGCTCGACCTCATCCCGGTCAACGCCGCGCAGCAGCACGCCAACGGCGTCGCCAGCCTCGGTGGTGTCCAACAGCTTATGGAACATTTCCAATCCGGTGGCAACCGTCTTGCGAACGTCGCCGGATCGGATGATTTCCACTTCCTGACCGACCTTCAATTGGCCCCGCTCGACGCGCCCAGTTACGACGGTGCCACGGCCCTTGATTCCGAACACGTCTTCAATGGGCATCAGGAACGCCTGGTCGGTGATACGAGTGGGCAGCGGGATGTAGTCATCCATGGTCTGCACCAGTTCGCGGACGCCCTTCATGGCTTCGGGGTCGCCTTCCAGCGCCTTCAGCCCGCTGACACGCACGATGGGCGTATCGTCGCCCGGGAACTCGTAGCGGTCTAGCAGTTCGCGGATTTCCAGTTCGACGAGTTCAAGCAGTTCCTCGTCGTCCATCATGTCAACCTTGTTCAGGGCGACAATCATGGAGGGCACTTCCACCTGGCGGGCCAGCAGGATGTGCTCGCGAGTTTGTGGCATCGGGCCGTCCGGAGCCGATACGACCAGTACGGCTCCATCCATCTGGGCGGCGCCGGTAATCATGTTCTTGATGTAGTCCGCGTGGCCTGGGCAGTCAACGTGTGCGTAGTGGCGTTCCTTCGTTTCGTATTCGACATGGGCGATGGCGATGGTTACGCCGCGGGCCTTCTCTTCAGGAGCATTGTCGATTTCATCCATGCCCCGGAAGGCTGCTCCACCTTCTTCAGACAGCACACGGGTGATGGCTGCCGTCAGAGTGGTTTTGCCATGGTCAACGTGTCCGATGGTCCCCACGTTTACGTGCGGCTTGGTACGGTCGAAGACTTTCTTTGCCATAGTAGGGAGTTTCTCCTTGCTCCGTAGTTTTGGTGTACCCCGCCCGCGGATGAACCCGGCGAGCTGTTGGCGCCTGTGGAGCCCAAGGGCGGAATCGAACCGCCGACCCCGTTCTTACCAAGAACGTGCTCTACCTCTGAGCTACTTGGGCATTTCTCCGGTTGTGTTTGCTAAATTTAGTTTGGTAGCGCCTTTAACCAGTGGTTGCTGACGTTCTAGTGGTGGAGGGGGCAGGATTCGAACCTGCGAAGCCCGTCAGAGCGCCAGATTTACAGTCTGGTGGTTTTAACCACTCACCCACCCCTCCTAAGGATGTATTCGGTTTTGCCCTTGTTGCGACCCTGTTTTAGAGAGCCCCAGAGGGGACTCGAACCCCTAACCTGTCGATTACAAATCGACTGCGCTGCCAATTGCGCCACCGGGGCGCATAAAATCCGGTACGGACCATTATCACCAATTTATCGTTGAGTGAAACGCTAAAAAAGCCCCGGCAGTTCCGGGGCTTTCCGGTTTTCGCCAGTACGTAAATAAGATTACGGATATTGCACTAAATTGTCAATAGTTTTGCGCATCGCAGCAGCGGGAAATGGCTACCGCCAAACCTCTGCTAACCCTGCCGCGCCGTCCCTCGGGTTCTGCGGAATTGGGTCCAAAACGTCGCTCCGAATCAAGCGCTATGCCCTATTTTACAATTGACTGCGGGCTGACCCTGCGGTATGGTGTTCACGGATTTTGGTCAATCTATCGGTACCGGTCGCCAATCGGTATCGGTACTGACTGCGGGGAATTGTCCGGCGCAGTTCCATACCTGCTAATTTCCAATTGATCCGGGAGCGTGTCGAAATGGCTGAAAAAGATTTGCCCCTATTCGATTATAACGAGGTTGAAATCGGAGAGGAGTTGGGCTCATACGAATACCTGCTGACTCAGGAGATGGTGGACTTGTACCGCCGGGCCGTTGACGACCCTGACGCCGTTTTTCCAACCATTGCCGTGAAGCATGACGCCACGTCGCTATCGCTGGCCTACGACGACCAGACCGGAAGCGTCAACGCCGGCAACGAAATTGACCTGTATAACCCGCCGGTGCCGGGCAAGAAAATCCTGGTTACTGGTCGAATCCATGACAAGTACACCAGGCGCGAAAAGCCCTACCTGGTAATCGAAGCTACTGCCATCGATGAAGACGGTCGTCTCATCGAAAAAATGCGTACCTATCAGCTGAAAAAACCTGAGGAGTTGGGCAAGAAATGGCATCCCCAAGGCTAGACAGCGAAACGCTGCCCGTCATCACCAAGCACATCAGTCAGGACACCATCAACCTCTTTGAGGCTTGCGGTATCCTGAACCGGTCCAACATCCATAACGACCCGGAGTTGGCCGCCCGCAGGTTGGGCACCACCTATGCCATTGCTTCCGGCCGTATGAGCATCGCCTTTTGCACGGAAGCCATGCGCAAGTTTGTCGGTTCCGACGACTTCCATCGCAGCGGCAATGTCAACCTCAAGTTCCTGCGCCCCGTCAAGGATGGCGACACGGTGTCGGTACACGGTCAGGTCAACAGCCGCACGCCTCAAGATGATGGGGCGACCCTGGTGGTGGTTGATGTGTACTGCGAGAACCAGAACGGCGACAAGACCGCAGTGGGTCAGGCTACCGCCCGCGTCAGTTAGTGAGGCTTTGGGCGCCACGTCGAAACGGATTCCCCTGCTCAATGACCAATTAACCGGAGAAGCACGAATGACGATGACAAGGTCCGAATTCGGAAAGGTTGAAGTCGATATTGTCTATTGCGTTCCTTGAGGCTATCACGGACTCGCCACGTGGCTGGCGATTGAATTTTGGCGCTCGCAAAACGCCGGGGACATTGCGGTCAAGTTGACTCCCGCCGACAAGGGCCGACTGGAAATCTATCTTGATGGCGAAAAGATTTTTGACCGTTTTGGCGGGGGTGAAGAATACCCCAGCTACACCAAGGTCAACGAATTGAAAATGGTCATCGCCGAACGTGTCTTCGATGTCGAAGACGAAATGAGGGCCGGCAACAACTGAATGGCCGGCCTGATGGTCTCTCGACCTGCCGTCCATATAACCCACCGTCTAACCTAACCGTCTGCTAACCTGCTGAAATGGCTATCCCCGAACATCTGGAAATCGTGCGCGCCGGTGCGAATATCCTGAGGGCCTGGCGCGACGAAAACCCGGATACCATGCTGGAGTTGCAGGAAGCGGACCTGCACGGACTGGATCTTAGCCAGGCGATGCTGCGCGGCGCAAACCTGCGCGGCGCAAACCTCACCGACGCCCGTCTCACCAAAACCAACTTGGCTCGCACTGACCTGCGCTCTGCTGACTTTACCGGCGCCGAACTCGGTGGCGCCACCCTGTCGGCGGCCAATATGCGCGGCGCCAGTCTTTGCAACGTGAACCTTTTCTGGGCCGACCTCAAGCAATCGGACCTGACCGGCGCGGTGTTGCGCTGGTCCCGGCTGAACCGGGCCTCTTTCCTCGGCACAGATCTCACCGGCGCTGATTGCAGTCAAACCACTGCTATTGAAGTTGACCTGCGGTCGGCGAATCTGACCAATTCCAACTGGCAAGGCGCAAATCTGAACGGCGCAGACATCAGCCGCGCCTTGCTGAACGGCGCCGATTTCACTTCCGCCAAAATCCGCGATTCGATGTGGATAATGACCGACCTGCGCGGCGCCAATTTCGACCGCGCCAGCCTCCACCGCTGCGATATGACCATGGGGAAATGGGATGACACCACCAACTTCCCGCCCGGTTTTGACCCCATGCTCATCGAGAACCGCGTAGACGACTATTAGCCGGCTGCTTCCTTTCAGATGGCTATCTTTCTCGTAGCATCCGACCGGCCCACCGCCGGCAAAACTGCCATCGCCGCCGGCCTGGCTGCTGCCTTGGCGCGTAGCGGAGTGCAAGCGGCGGTCTGCAAGCCCCTTTCTCCGGAGGGCAGCACCGACCCTGACACTGTGTATTTCGCTGCCGAGTTCAGGGGCGCGGTGGGCGCTACATCCGGCGAAGATGATGCCGGATTGGATTCCGCCGCCACCGCCGTCCATTCGTTGACGGGCGGGGCCGAATCTGTCCTGGTGGAAGTAGCCAACCCCGCTAGCGGCTCTGGGCTGACGTCTCCGCTGCTATCCGGCCTCGCGTCCCGATTGTCGGCGCGGGTTGTTGCCGTGTTCGGATACCGCTCCGATCTATCGGCGGTGAGCATCACCAGCGATGTTGCTGCCCTGGGAGAAATCCTCGCCGGCGTCATCATCAATCAGGTGCCGCGTTACCGCACGGGACACGCTGCGGCAATGCTCGCCGCAACCGCGGTGGCGGGAATGCCGGCCCTGGCGCAGTTGCCTGAAGACCGCGCCATGCTGTCGGTTACGATGGCGCAGTTGGCGCAACAACTGGACGGCCACTGGGAACTGGAACCGTCGGATGCCGAGGCTTGGGTCGACCGGTTCCTGATCGGCGGCAACATCATGGATTCAGGAGAGGGTTACTTCGGACGCTTCCCGCATCAAGCCGTGATCACTCGGGCGGAACGCCCTGACATTCAGATGGCCAGTTTGATGCAGGGCACCCGATGCCTGGTGCTCACCGGGGGTGTTCGTCCCACTGAATACATACGGGTGGAAGCCGCCAAGCGCGATGTGCCCGTGTTGTTGGTAGACGGGAGCACAACGGCAACCGCCGATGCGATCGGTGACATCCTGGGCGCTGTGGTCCCCCACAACCTGCACAAAGCAGAGATCATGGCCGACCTGCTCACCGAGCACATCAACGTGCCGACTTTACTGAGTTAGACGCCCGTCGTTAGATGACTTGCGTTTATGTCTGGGTGCCGGCGGTCAGTCCTGCATCTCGAACCGCTCTGATTCGGGCGGTTGCGACCACAATTTCCCGACGCCGGCCATGGCGGCTGCTCGCTCCGGACTGGCGCGCCAGGCGTCGTAAATCTCGTTGCTTTCCCAGGTAACCAGTGTCGAGATTTTGGTTGGATCAGACAAGGATATAAAAGTGTGCCGGGCGCCGAAACCCGGAGCGCGGCTCTGGGCTTCGCCGTTGCCATCAAGCAACTTTTTGGCCTCTTCAATCTGGTCTGCCTTAGCCCAATGGTGAGTCAATACGCCAATCAATGCCATTTTGTTGCGCTCCTGTATAGCGATGTATTAGTCGTCAGCCGCCGTGCTCCGGCGATCGGTTTCGCTAATATCGCCGTCGGTTTCCGTTGCCGATGGACGACCTCGCACTTTCAATGCCCATCCGATGATGAAGGCAACCAGCCCCGATGCGATGCTGAGTACCGCACCCATCTTACCCGGATCCTGAAACGGCGAACCGTCGGGGAATGCTTTCCCCGCTACGAACAGCGCCACGGTAAGCCCCAGGCCGGCGATGATACCAGCAACCAGCAGGTGGCGCACTCCCATGCCGTCCGGCAACGGGAATCCCACCAGCGACGCTGCCCAGGAGAACAGCGTTATACCAATTGCTTTTCCTACGATCAGCGCTACCAATACCATCATGGTTACCAGCCCGACGCCGGAGAAAGGAACTCCGGCGTTGGCGAAGGCGAAGAAGAACAAACCCACGTCCACGAAGAGTTTCAGTTGATGCTCGAATTGGTCGAGGACACTCAGCCCAATTACCTCGACGTGTTGGTGATAGTGCTCCATACCGGCAGAGGCCGGCACGTCCACAATAAGCGCCTCTTCCTCGAACAATCCCGGAGCATGGTCAGCATGGGGCAGGAAGGGCACAATGGGCGCCAGCGCCAGCGCCGGTTCGATACCCCCTTTGGCCAGTCCTATCCACGACATTGCCCCGCCGACCAGAATGTATGCCGGCCACCAACGGACCCTGAACCGCCGGATGATATACGCTGCCACCATGCCTCCCGCCACCAGCAGCAACCAGACCGGCTGCACCGGATGGAGTGGGTCAGGGTAAAAAATGGCGATGATGCCCAGGCCGATGGCATCATCTGCCACGGCCAGCAGCAGCAGGAAGTTCACCGCCGGGTGCAGAGGGCCGAACACCAACCGCGCCACCAGCCAGGCCAGCGCGATGTCTGTCGCGGTGGGGATTGCCCATCCGTTGGCTACCGCGCTGAAACTCTCGGTGCCGCCGTAAAAAATCCACGCCAGCAGCAGATACAAACCCGCCGGCCCGAACACCCCTCCCAATGTGCCAATAAGTGGGTTGATGGCCCGCCGTAACGGGTTGAGCACGCCGCCCGGCAGTGTCGATTGCGTAATCTCTTTGGCCGCGACCCCGAAGAACAGGCACATGAACATCGTATTGATGATGAAATGCAGGGTAAGTTCATGCCCAAATACCGAAGCGTGTTCCCCGAACGGGTTGAACTCGACCAGCATCTCGTACAGATGGGGGTTGATATTGGCGGCCAGAAACCCAATCACGACGCCGGCAATCAGGGGCACCGAAAACTCTTGCAGGAGATTGGTCGCCCTGATTACGGGATGAACGTGGTTTGTTGATTCAGTGTGCATCGTTCTGGCGTTCCGGATGCGGCGTTGGTTTTTGCCTCGGCAGGGAGTTTACCACCAACCTTTTTGGCGGGGAACGGTCCACCGTTACGCACTTGTACCGTTACGCACTTGCAACGTTATGCTCTTGTGAAGGAAGTTGGCGCTGCCATCATCGGTACTCGCTGGGCCTGACCACCCGATTCCAAAGCAGCGCTAGTCGACGCGCGATCAAATTAGATGTGCTGCTGCCAGCAATCCGATGCTACGGACACAGGGCCGTCGAAGATCGAGCGGGCCTCCAGCGCCAGTGGCGCCGGGTCGTAGTGGAATGCGTTGTCGATATGGGTCAGCGTGAGCTGTTCTACTCCGGCCATTTGAGCCACGCGAGCGGCCTCGGCAGCGGTTGAATGGGCGGTATTATCGGCGCGACTACGGTCGGCTTCAGTGCAAATCGCCTCGTGGATGAGCAAGGTTGCGCCTTCGGCTAACTCGGAGAGCGATGGGCACCAGCGGGTGTCGCCGGAAAATACGACGGCCTGTTGGCCCGACTCCACTCGCCAGGCGATGGCGCCGCCGATGTGCGTTACCGGAGCGCACCTGGCGCGGATCGTTGGAGTGAGCTGCACCCATTGACCCGGGTCGGTGGGTCTGAAGGAAAACACCTGCCGTCCGTCGCGGCGTTGCGCCCCATCTCCGTCCACGGTCAATCCGCGCCGGGGGTAGGCCAGCAGCGTCCCAATGTCGGCCAATGCCTCAGCCGAACCGTACAACTGCATCGGCTGCTCGGCGGGATTGCGACGGCTGCGCTGCATCTCGATGTGCGGCAGGCCCTCGCAGTGGTCGGGGTGGCTGTGGCTCAGCAGGCAGTGGTCGAATTCGGTGGCCGACATCCCGAGCCGGTCGGCGTGGCGCAACACCGTGTTGCCGGACGACGCGTCCAGCAGGATACGACTGCCGTCCGGACATTCCAGCACGATTGCGGTGTGGTTGCGCAGAATGCACCCGCCTGCGCCGGTGCCCAAATAACTGATGGTGAAACCTGCTGATGCCAATTTAACCTACCTCGCTACCAACTCGTCATTCCGGACTTGATCCGGAACCCAAATATCCGGTGCATCCTGTCCATCAATGTAAAAAACCTAGTAAAAAAACCTATTGCCGTCGTATCGCCCACGCCGCCGGATTGACCAGGAATTCCGGCATCCGGCCTTGCAGCACGTCCACCGTAGCCCGCGCCGTCCGCACTTCCAACTCCAGCACCGATTGCTGCGACAGAAACGCCACATGGGGCGTGATGATGACGTTGTCCAGCGCAAACATTGGGTGCTCCGGCGACGGGGCCGCTGATTCCATCACGTCCAGGCCGGCCCCGGCAATGCTGCCATCGCGGAGGGCGGCGTATAGCGCGGTCTCGTCCACGATCGGGCCACGGGCACAATTGATCAGGTAAGCCGACGATTTCATCAAACCCAGCTCGCGTTCGCCAATCAGCCCGCGGGTTTCGTCGTTCAGCGGAGTGTGCACGGTTACGTAGTCTGCATTCGCCAGCAGGTCGTCCAGCGTCGCCGCCGTAACGCCGGCCGGCAACACCGCATCCGACGCCAGGTAAGGGTCATAAGCCAAAACCGACAGCCCGAAGGCCAGGGCCTTGTCCGCCACCGCCCGCCCGATGCGCCCAAACCCCACGACGCCGATAGTCTGCCCGCGCAAACGGGTCAGCGGATGCGGCGACGCCACGCCTTCCCATCGCCCGGCTTTGGCCACGCCGTTATAGAAACCAACCTGCCGATTCCAGGTCAGCAGCAACGCCATCACATGATCGCTAACCTCATCCACGCAGTAATCGGGCACGTAAGTAACCGGAATTCCCAGCTCAGTAGCCACGTCAACGGCAATGTTGTCCACCCCCACGCCATACCGGCTGATAACCCGGCACCGTTCCGCCGCCCGCACCACCGCCGGCGTAACCTGAGCAAAACAAGTCATAATCCCATCGCAACCCAGCGCCAGCCTAGCCAGCGTGTCTTCCGACCCATCCGGGGCCTCCACAACCTCGGCGTTGATTCCGGCCAGCACCTCCCGCTCCGGTGCGGTAGTGGGCCAAACGAAGTCGGTGATGAGGATGCGGGGGGGACGATAGGAGTTGGAGGTCATTGCAATCCCATTGATCTGCCAGTTGCAGCCTGCAAAGTATAATGCAAACGGACGCTGTAAAAAACTGGTCGAAGTATTATCAGAGTTTTACGTCATCAAAACCTGATGACAAAGGCTTATTGTCGAAACCGACGGCGTTGATTACCCTGTAAGCATCAAAAACTGTAGGGGAAAAATTCAATGTCACGAGATACGCTATGGGCGATGGATGACCATACTGAGGGTAAGCACTTGATTCTCAAGGAGTACCTTAACGGGTGGTTTCCAATACTGGGCAGATGGAATAGCCGTATAGTTTTTGTCGACGGATTCTCCGGGCCCGGTGAGTACAGGAGCGGTGAGAAGGGCTCTCCAATAGTTGCCCTAGAATCCGTTGAAAAGCATAAAAGTTCTGGCAATTTGGGCAGTACGGAAGTAGTTTGCCTTTTTATTGAAGGCAGACGCGACCGAGGTGACCATCTTCGTGCATTGCTGGATGGACGTTCGAATGTGGAAGGCATCAAAATCGGTGTGCGAGGTGGTACATTTGAAGATAATATGAGTGAAATGCTGGACTACATAGACGAGCAGAATTTACGAATGGCGCCTGCATTTGTGATGATTGATCCGTTTGGTGTCAAAGACAGTCCTATGGCATTGATCAAGCGTATACTAGCCAACGAAAAGAGCGAATGCTTTATATCGTTCATGTACGAACCGATTCGCCGCTTTCACGAGCAGCCAGAATTTGAGCCTCACCTGACCGAACTTTTCGGTACAGAAGACTGGAAGCAATGCCTCGTTATGGATGAAACGGATGACAAGAAGCGCTTTCTTCATTCGTTATTCCGGAATCAACTTAAAGCTCATGGTGCAAAGTACGTCGTTGATTTCGAACTCTGGAAAGGGGGACGACACGTTTATACGATTTACTTTGCGACAGGTCACGAAAAAGGTTGCAATCTTATGAAGCAGGCAATTTGGAAAATTGTGCCTGATGGGTCCTTCGGATTTCGAGGACATAACCGGCAACAAATGGTGCTTTTTGGACCTGAGGTTGATACGGCTTTTTTGGCGGAGCAACTCAAGCAAAATTCGGGACCGTGCTGACGCCCATCGAAACAATCGAGCATTTTATTATGACAGACGAAACGATATTTCATACCGGGCATCTCAGGCAGAAAACCCTCCAGCCGTTAGAAAAGGCAGGACTCATTGAAGTCAACCGCCCATCGAGAGGCAAGGGATTCAGGAACGGGAAGAATATTACTATCAGGTTCCTTTAATCGTACGTTGGCAATAGTTAGGCTCGTATCATGGCCGTCGGCACCAAAATAGAATGGACGGATGCCACCTGGAACCCGGTAACTGGCTGCAATAAAGTCAGCCCGGGTTGCAAGTTTTGTTATGCGGAGCGATTGTCCCATCGGCTCAAGGCCACTGGGATGGCGAAATACCGCAACGGGTTTGAAGTAACCCTGCACCCCGACACCCTGGAAATCCCCCTGCATTGGCGTAAGCCCCGCACGATTTTCGTCAATTCGATGAGCGACCTATTCCACGACGATGTTCCCGACGAATTCGTGCATGATGTTTTCGATGTGATGGAGCGCGGAGACTGGCATCGCTACCAGGTGCTCACCAAGCGCCCGGAGCGGGTAGCAAGCTTGAACTCGGAATTGCCCTGGCCGGAGCAGGTCTGGTTGGGCGTCAGCGTTGAATCAAAAGGCTATGTTCACCGCATCGACGTGCTGCGCGAAACGGATGCGGCGGTCAAGTTTCTCTCGTTGGAGCCGTTGCTGGGTTCACTGCCCGAACTCAACCTCGACGGTATTGATTGGGTCATCGTTGGCGGTGAATCCGGCCCCGGCGCTCGCCGGATGGACGGCGATTGGGCACGCGATATTCGCGACCAGTGCCTCGCTGCCGGCGTCCCTTTTCATTTCAAGCAATGGGGCGGCGTCTTCAAAAAGAAGTATGGCCGGGTGCTTGATGACAGAACCTGGGATGAAATGCCTCGGCAATTAGAACCCTTGAGAGGGAATATGTAATGTCCACCCGCTACGCCATCAGCCTCCTCACCGATCCGGATTTCACGGCGCGGTTGTACCGCGCGCGCCAGCTTATCTGCGGGCAGTTCGCTTGCTGGGCTGCCGAAATGCACATGGTACATCTGCCTTTGTCGGATTATTTCATCCTGAACACTGCGGACAGCGCAGATGCTGAGGCGAACCTTGCGGCCGAGCTGGAGCAGTTGTCCAATCGTTACCGGAGAGTCTCTCCCAGGTTCCCCATGTTCAATCAGGGCATTACCACCACTCGGCCTACGGAATCTGACGGCAATATCTGGGTGGATTTTTCGCCGGAGGTGGTGAACGAATCGCTGTATCGCCTGCAATCGCTGGTGGCCGACCTGCTCGAGCGGAACCCGGCGGTTTCAGGCGACCGCCTGGTGTACGGCCGCGATTTTCCGCCGCAAATGCCGCTGCTGTCCCACGCTGACCTGCCCGATTCGGTGTTTGATGCAGCGTTGGAATTCGCCCGCGCCGTAACCGATGAGCTGAAAGTGTCGCAAATCACCCGGTCCTGGCGGCTCATCCTGATCCGCTTCGAATCCAACGCCGCCGGCGATGACTGGTCGGGCGGCAGATGGGCCACCGATTTGAGCTGGAAAGCGCTGGCCAGTTTCGGACTGTAACCAGGCATCCTCGCGACCCGGATTACGCCGCCACCGGATTACGCCGGCACCCGGATTACACCGGAAAGGAGCGCTCCAGAGCCTGACGCTGCCCCGCCGTTAGCCGCCAACCCGACGCCTCACAGTTGGCAATAGTGCGCTCTACGCTATTCGATTTGGGAATGGCGATTATCCCCGGCTGGTCGGCAACCCAATTCAACGCCACTTGCGCTGCGGTTTTGCCGACCTCCCCGGCCACTTCATCCAGGACATTGCGGGCCCGGCCAATGCCCAGGGCCCGGCGCAGGCCGCCGCGTTGCCCTCCAACCAACGAACCTTCGGCCAACGGCGAATAGGCAATGACCGTGATGTTGTGTTGCCGACAATAGGGAATCACGTCCCGTTCGGCGCTGCGGCGGCGCAGGTTGTACAAAATCTGGTTGGACACGATGGGATTGTGCCGGAGCGCGGCTTGGGCTTCCCGCATATCCGCCACCGAAAAGTTGCTGACGCCGATGTAATCAACCATGCCCTCCGATACCAGTTGCTCCATCGCCTGCATAGTTTCAGCGATGGGCACGCCGGGGTTGGGCCAATGGATTTGGTACAGGTCAATTTTGTCCACAGCCAGCAGACGGAGGCTGCGCTCGGCGGCCCGCAGCACGGCGTCCCGGCGCAGGTTGCTGCCCAGCACTTTGGTGGCGACGAATACCTGATCGCGGATGCCGGTGATGGCCTCGCCCACCGCGTCTTCGGTGCGGTACATCTCCGCCGTGTCGATTAGATTGGCGCCCAATGCCACTCCCCGGCGCAGCGGCTCCGACCCGCCAGTGTATCGCCAGGTGCCCAGGCCAATCTCCGATACCATCGCATCGGACGCGCCCAACTGCTTCATCTGCATAATGCTCACCATTGCTATGTTACAATTTGCCTACCACCACGAGAGGAGTATCGGAAATGGATAGGCGGCAGAACCTAACCATAAACTTCGACGTCCAGATTATGCTGGAAGATAGAGGAGACCGCTGGGCTGCATACATCGAGCCGCCGGGGACTACCGTCTATGGCGCAACAGAAGCTGCTGCGCTGGCTCGCGTTGACGAGACTATGGAATTCTTTGTGCACAGCCTGGTACAGAAAGTTGGGGTTGAGCGGTTCCGTCGGTATCTGGACTCCCACGGTGTCAAGAACATGGTTGTGACGGATCACGGCGCTGGCCGGGTCCACCGCACACATCCGATCAGCCTCCACTTGGAGACCGCCGCCATTGTCTGAACCTATTTCTAGGGAGCAAGCCGATTTTGCGCTGGGGTGTATGGGGTATGAAGTCATTGCTGAGAGCTACGGTGTAGTAGCATACTTGGACCTGGATTACCCCGGTGACCCGTTGCGGTGTATGCTGTGCGATTTCAGCGATGGGCCTATCCCGTGGGACGATTTCCGACATCATTTGGAATACGAAGGCGTTAGTATTGCCGTATTCTTGTCCCATTTGGCAGACGAGTAGTCAGCCGCCCACTACTGTAACGACCGAACCCCATATCTGCCGTGTGCACCGCTACATCGATCCGCAATCGGACTCTTTGCCTCCCCGCATCACGTTCCTGCCCTTGACCGATTCTACCCCTTGTTGCCGATACCGGCGGCCCAATCAAACAGAATCCCGTCCATCCGGTTCATCCTTGTAAAGCACTCCCTGTTCCAACGGGCTGGCCCGCATCAGCAAGGCTGGAATTATTGCGATGAGGGCAGCGATGCCCGCCGCCCGATAGAAAGTGTGGAACAGCGACAGGCTGGCCGTTTGCAAAGTTGACCGGTATTCGACAAAGGCTTGCGCCCGCGCCGCTGCGTCCGGCGCCGGCATGGTCAACGGCGACGGGGTGTCGGTCAGGATGGCAAGCATCTCGTTGACGCCCCACGCCGACAGCGACGCCATCCCCAGCGTCATGCCCAGCATACGGGCCACCACTATCATAGAGGCTGACACTCCGCGGTATTCCAGCGGCGACGCAGCGATGGCCCGGTGCAGCAGTGGCGCGATGACTAACCCGAACCCGCTGCCGGCAATGACCATATCCAGCGTGAGCCGAGGTTCGGCAATGTCGATTTGCCACCCGGCGAGTCTGAACATCCCAATAGCAATCAAAACCAGCCCCGGCAGGGCAACCCAACGGGCGTCGAACCACCTCAACAGCAGCCCGCCAGCTACGGAAAATACCGGAATGGTGGCCGTCATGCGCAGCAGCCACAACGCCGCGGTGAACGAGTCCACGGGCCGCTCCGATACGTCCATCACCGTGTTGGCCATTAGCACCGTGGTTGCCATCGCGATGATGAGGGCAATTCCCACCAATAACTGGCTGACATTGGCGGCAACGAATCCCCAGGCCCGGAACAGCGCGCCGGATAGCAGTGGCTGCGTCGTCTTGCGTTGCAGCCGGAGCAGCGCCCCCACGCTGACCAGAAACCCGGCCAGCAGCAAGTAGGGAGTCCACGAGGACACCCGGAACAGTCCTTCGTGCGCCACCGCCAGGCTCAACAGCGCCAGCCCGACCGTTAGCGCCAGCGCTCCGCGGTAATCCATCCGTGATCCGGCAAACCGTTGATTGGGGATGAACAGCAGCGCCACCGCGATCACCGCCGCCTGGGGCACGTTGAGCCAGAAAATAGCCCGCCACCCCCAGAACTCGATGACCGCGCCGCCGTAAGCCGGGCCCAGCATACTGCCGGCCTCGGCGGCCCCAGCCACGATGCCCAAAGCCAACCCGCGTTTCTCGGCAGAAACCAACGCCGCGGCGATGGCCAGGCTGATGGGCACGGTGCCCCCGCCGCCAATCGCCTGCACCACCCGCGCTGCCACAATCTGGTCCAGCGGTTCAATGACGCTGTTCAACCACGCCCATTCGCCGGACAGCGCCACCGCTGTTGTCCCCACGACAAATACCGCCAGCGAAGCCAGATACAACCGCTGGTAGCCATAAACGTCCGCCAGCCGTCCCAGCAGCGGCATCGCCACGGTGTAAGCGAGCAGGTAGGCCGTTACCACCCAGATTACCGCTTCCAAGCGGAAAATCGGAACCTTTAGGTCTACCATCACTGCGGGCAACGCGGTGACGACCACCGTTTGATCCAGGGCGGTGACGAAAACGCCGGCGGCTATTGCGGCAACCATCACCCACGGCGGCCGGACTCTCTGCCGGCCTGGGCGAAACATCGGCCACCAATGCGCCGTTGACGCTATGGCCGGCCGGTCATGTCGGCAAACTCGGTGGGCGCCTCGATAGTCACCGCCTCATTGAAATTTGACAACAGCATCTTTCTGACCGTATCCGGCCGGTCATGCGCCAGGAATGCTCCCGACACCAGTATTTTGCGTGGCAGGAGCTCCGCAGTGTCCGTCCATAGTTCCACGTCCACCAACTTGCCCTCTGACCCCACCGCCGAGCGGCCCGTGATTTTGTAGGTTTCCAGCCCGTCCAGGCTTTCCGGGCCTGACAACGCAGGCTCCTGTATCCCGGCCAGAATATCGGCCACTTCACCCGGTATCTCATCAATGCGTACCGTGAGCGCCGACAGCGGCAGCCGAACCCATTCGCCGCTGAGCGGGTTGGTGATGAAGTAGTCCTCCCGGGTCACCACCAAATCCATCGAAATAAATGTGCCCGATTCCAGACCGGCGTCCGGGCCGGAAACCAGGGCGGCCTCAATGGTAGCCGCCGCTCCCTGTTCGACATCCCAAACTCCGCTAGTGTCAGTAACTTTGGCAGTCACCGCGGTGATGAACGTGCTGCCGGGGTCGTGGCTGAAGTCGTAGCGCATTGATTCAGCCGCCCGCAGATTGGCTACGGTGCTGGCCAGCATGGCTACGGCATCCGGTGGCGGTGTGGGAGTAGCCGTCGGAGGCGCGCCACTGCCGCAGGCAACTGCCAGCATGGTCAGCGTTAGTATGACTGCTGCAACCGGCAGTGAGCGTAACGTCTTGCTGGGTATGCAACATTCCATCGCGTCTTGATCCCCACGAGTTGCCTGATATTGGGTCGCAGCCAACCCTGATATTTGGTCGCAGCCAACAGGGTACTACCGCGTTGACCACACCGCCAGGCTGCCGGCGCCAATGTCCAGCAACCCGCCTTCGTCGCCGGTTTCGGCGACATACACCCTGGAACCGCCGGCGCTGCTTCCGTTGCGGCGATTGGACAGGTATTGCTGAGTGCCGGCCACCACCAGACCGGCGCCGTCGGGAGCCCACGGCGAATGACTGCCGGCATACTGGTCGAAGAACGCCAGCATCAGGAAGGTTGCGCCGCTGGGTGAAAACCGCAAACCGCCGGCCGCCCCAGTGTTATCAACCTCGACCTCACCGGCGTCGTCGCTGTCGACGCTGCCATCGGCAACTCGCCATTCCATCGTCCGCTCTTCCGTGTTCAGCGCGACCCACGCCAGACGATTGCCCGACGGCTCCCAGAAAAACCCCAGCACCCAGTCATCTTCCCGGATGGTGCGAACCACGCTGCCATCAACCGCCATCAGCCGCAACCTCTGGTACGCCGGCGAGCCATCGACCTGACGGTCGGCCACTGCCAGCGCCTGTCCGTCGGATGACCACAGGAACGCGCACGTGCCTTCAACCTCGGCCAGCCGCAGCGGGGCGTAATCGGGTTCGGCCGGCCGGCCCACCCACATCGCCTCTCCGTCGCCGCCCGGCGCCGACCACGCCAACTGCGCGCCGTCCGGCGACCAGGCCGGGGTGCGGAACGATTGCGACCGACTGACCGTTTGCACCGTCAATTGCGTCAGAGCGTCATCAATGTGCAGCACCGCAACGCCCTCACCACTGTGGACTGCCAGCGACCGGCTGTCCGGCGACCAGTCGAAATACAGCGGAGCTCCGCGTTGTACGGCCAACGGGGCCCGGGGCGACTGCTCGCCATCCGTTGGGTTGGCATCGGCGATGAACAGTGTCAACCCCTCGGGTGTTGCCGCCGTTATCCCCAGCCGACGACCGTCCGGAGACCACTGAATGTAGTGAGGCGTGCCGTCGGCGATGGTCAAAGGCGCGTTATTGACGAAAACCGGGCCGCCGACTCCGGTATCGGATTCCAGGGACTGAACGCTCATTTCGGTATCCCCGGACGAACTGCTGGCAACGAGGGAAACGGCGATGCGGCTGCCGTCCGGCGACCAGCTGGGCCAGCTGTACACACGGTCGCGGGGCAAGGGTTGCGCCAATATCCCGCCGCTCCGACTGCCGGCGTCGGCAACTTCTCCCACTGTCAGGGTGCGCCGGTCGGTTCCGTCGGGTTGAACCGTAACCAGCTGTCCGTCAGAATCGATGTACGCAATGCGGTTGATGGTCATGGAAGGGTCGGAATCGCCAGTTTCAGCCTCGCCGAGGTTACACGCCAGGAACAATATCAGATACGCCACTGTGGCCAACGCCAAGAGTCGCCGCAACCAATGGGCCGGAATCCACCGCCCCAATCCCCACGTCGCCGGGGAAAGCCTTCGCGCGCGCATCGGCGCTACGGTATCACCCTGAGTCGTTTTTATCAATTGGACATCGGTGGGCACCGGGCCTCGTGCGTACCCGCTTTGTCAAACCAACCACCCTACTGGTAACTGTTCACGTTTGAGGGGACGGAATAGGTTTGCAGAGGAAATTCGTGCTTGGCTGCCCCTCCGCAAGAGGCCGGATAGCCTGTAGGTCCCCTCAAGTCTGAACAGTTACCCCTACTGTCATTGCCAGGAGCGCCCAACTCCAACTGTCATTGCCATGCTGCGCTCGCAATGACAGATTAATCTGCGCTCGCAATGACAAAGTGGGTACGCGTGAGGACACCGGGCAATTCCGTCGAATACACGGGCGTCGTTTGTGGTTTAATGGCGGCGTGAACGCCCGCGTTTCGCGCGCCGGTCTCCGGAGGAATTTAGGGGAGGAATTTAGGTTGAGCATTGCTAACGATCAGGTATCGAACCGGCCGGAGCCGTTGGGGCGTGTGCTGATGGTGCAGGGTACTGCATCCCACGTGGGCAAAAGCGTGCTGGTGTCGGCGTTGTGCCGCATTTTGCGTCAGGACGGGCTGCGCGTTGCGCCGTTCAAGGCGCAAAATATGTCCAACAACTCCTATGTAACCCCCGACGGTGGCGAGATAGGACGGGCGCAGGCAGTGCAGGCCGAGGCCGCGGGTGTTGACGCCAGGGTCGAAATGAACCCCGTACTGCTCAAGCCGGAAGCCGACAGCCACGCCCAGGTCGTATTGATGGGACGCCCGCTGACCTCGGCCCGCGCCCGCGATTACTTCGATTTGAAAGCCACCCTGTGGGCGTCGGTCGCCTCGTCGCTGGACACCCTCCGCAGCCAGTATGATGTGGTGGTGATTGAAGGCGCCGGCAGCCCGGCCGAAATCAACCTGAAGGCTACCGAAATCGTAAATATGCGCGTCGCCCTGTACGCCGACGCTCCCGTGCTGCTGTGTGGGGACATTGACCGTGGCGGCGTGTTTGCCGCTCTGGTGGGCACACTCCAGTTGCTGGACCCGTCGGAACGGGATGCAGTCAAAGGATTCATCATCAACAAGTTTCGCGGCGACGTCTCCCTGCTGACCGATGGGTTGACCTGGCTGGAAGATTACACGGGCAAACCCGTGGTTGGCGTCGTCCACCACTTCCGCGACATCCACATACCGGAAGAAGATTCGGTTGCCCTGGACATTGCGCCGCCGTCATCATCCGCCGCCGCCGTGCTGGATGTGGCGGTGGTGCAGGTGCCGCACATCTCCAACTTCGACGACTTCGACCCACTGGCCCGCGAGCCCGGGGTGTCGCTGCGCTACGTGCAGCACGGCGACCGCCTCGGCCGGCCCGACCTGGTGATTTTGCCCGGCAGCAAAACCACCATCCCCGATTTACTGTGGATGCAGCAACAGGGCTTATCCCAGGCCGTGGCCAGCGCCCACGCGGACGGCGCATCGGTGTTGGGCATCTGCGGTGGCTACCAGATGCTTGGCCAAACGATTCTGGATCCCGACCGGGTGGAGTCTGCGGTGGGCGCCGCCGATGGCCTCGGTTTGCTACCCCTTATAACCACCTTCGCCGGCACCAAAGAAACCCACCGCGTGCGCGCCACTGTCCTCCCGGAGGCGGCTGACTCGGGCGGTCTGCTCGCCGGCTCCGCCGGGTTCGAGGTGGTTGGTTACGAAATCCACATGGGACGCACCGTCGGCGAGAACATCATCCCCGCCTTTGCAGTACAAGATCGTGCCGATGCTCCGGTAACCGCTGAATCGGCGTTGGACGGGGCCACCGACGCATCCGGCCGTACATTGGGCACCTACATCCACGGGTTGTTCCACAACGCCGGCGTCCGTCAGGCGTTGTTGCATGAATTGGCCCGGCGCAAGGGGGTTACCCTGCCGGAGGGCGCCGATGTGGGTCGCGACCGCGAGTACGACCGCCTGGCCGATTGGGTTCGGGACAGTATTCAGATGGACTTGGTGTACCAGATGATGAACTTGTCCCAAACCGTGGTCTAGGGCGGCGGTGACACTGGATGAGCACCGTATCGCTAATATTGGGCGGCATCCGATCCGGCAAAAGCGCCTACGCCGAACAGCTCACGGAACGAATCGCGCGAGGCCGGACGGTGCTGTATCTGGCCACCGGAGTCGCCGTCGATGACGAGATGGCCCAGCGGATTCGCCGGCACCAGGATCGACGACCGGCGCATTGGCGAACGCTGGAAGTCCCGCTGAACCCCACCGGAGCGCTAGCAGCCCATTCGCCAGACGACGATAGCCCAACGACGTTGCTGCTGGATTCCCTGGACGGCTGGGTATCTAACCTGTTGCTGGAGCACGAATCAACGCCTCCGGCCGAGCTGGAAGCGCGTATCGTCGGCGCAGTGCAACGGTTCGCCGCCGTAGTTCGGGAGCTGAACATTGACTCTGTCATAGTTAGTAGCGAAATCGGCCACTCTCTGGTTGCCACCTCCTCGCTGGGCCGCCAATTTCAGGACTTGCTGGGCACGGTGAACCAGACGATGGCAGCGGCAGCGGACGAGGTAACGCTGGTGGTGGCCGGCATACCTGTAGCTGTGAAACGCGCGGCTGACCCGCGTTAACTTTGCGCTATGCTTGGCGATGTAATCGGAACGGCGACCGCGCTGGCCCCCGGCACCTGCGGCGAACTGGTGCAGGGGATGGCCAATGGTATCGATTTTCTCGTAACTTGCCCTATCAACCAGTTTTCCCGCGTAACTGTAACCTTGCGTGTTGACCCGAAGTCAACCGCCGTTCATCTCGCAGCCGGCGGGGATAGTCTCTCCAAGACACGACAGGCGGTCGAAGCGATGCTCGGTGAAATCGAAACGCTCACAGGCATCGCCCATCTGTGCGCCGATGTTTCCGTGGCAAATCCCATCCCGGTAGGCAAAGGCATGGGCAGCAGCAGCGCCGACATCACCGCGGCAGTATCGGCCACCGCCGCTGCTGCCGGCGTCGCGGTGTCGCCCGAAGTCATCGCCCGCATCGCCCGGTCAGTGGAACCAACCGATGCCGTGATGTTTCCGGGTATCGCGCTCTTTGACCACCGCAATGGGCGCATCGCCGAATCACTCGGCCCGCCTCCTCCGATGGAGGTAATTGTTGTTGACCGCGGCGGACAGATGGACACCCTGGAATTCAACCGGGTGGACCGAACCGCCCAGTGGCAAGCGGTAGCTGATCAGACGGATGCCGCCCTGGAGCTGGTGCGGGAGGGCATCGAGCGCAGCGACCCGGAGCTGGTGGGCCGTGGCGCAACCATCAGCGCCCGCGCCGGGCATCCCGACGGCGCCGGAGAATGGGTGGAACGCGCCGCAGAATTCGCCGCCAGTGTGGGCGCCGCCGGCATCAACGTGGCCCACAGCGGCACCGTCATCGGCATCCTGCTCGACGCCCGCAAACGCCACAGCAAGCCCGTGTACCGCCGCGCGTTGGGCGCTTTTGCTGATGCGGAGAGTGTGCAGCATTTCCGGATCATCGGCGGGGGGGTGCGAGAGTGGGCGGGCTAGAACAGCTCCCGGAGCGCTTGTTCCGGCGTGATTGCCGGGATTGGCGATTGCGTGAAGTCCCGAATATTCCGGGTAATGATATGACCGACACCGCCGGCCTGCGCCGCCGCAACTTGCATCGCATCCTCAAAATCCCCCATCGGCAGCGACAGAGCGTAGCGGATGGACTCAGTGCCGGTTGGCACAACGGCGGCAAAGCTGGTAATGAAAACGACCAGCTCACGCGCACGGGCGTTGCCCAACGCTTGGGACACCAGGTAGTGAAAAGTGGCTATGGTGTGCCAAGCTACGAATGCACGCCCCGGGTCATTTACCAGGTGGCTAACCAGCTCCACGGCAGCTACTGAATTAGGGCGTCTGTCGAGTGCCACGTCGACGAGCACGTTCGTATCAATCAACATTATGATAAATACTTGCGGGCCAAGTACTCGTAGCGGTGATCATACACTGGTTCAGTCTCGGATTTGCGGCGTTCAAGTTTGCCAACGTATAGCGCCTGTTCGCTATGCGCCCGGCGCCAGTGAAAGAGACACTGGCTAGCGTAACCCGCGTAATTGCCAAACGCTTGCCGCGCTCGTTTTGCAGCTTCCCACCGTTCCCGTTTGGTGGGGTCTGTTTGCTCTGGGGAACCCCATTCCGGGTAGGATTCGGTTATGGCGACCCATACCCAGTCATCCAGAGGAAATGCCTCTAGTTTGTCCAGCGCAAAAAGAGCAATGCGATCGGCAATTATATCGTCTATACCGGGGCATTGCAGCAGCCGCCGCTTGACCGCAGCGTAGGGCTGCTGGCGCAGAGCATCCCAATCCGGCCCGGCGTCGCAAATCCATTGGGCGGCGGCAATGATACCGGGCGCGCATTCTTGGCCCGGCTGTGTCGCCTGCAGCTTGTCCAGCGCCCCCTCGCGGTGGGTCAGCAATTGCTCAGCAATGGGGAAAGCGTAGCGGATATCGCCGGCTAGTTCTATTGATGGCCCGAAGTTGTTTGCTATGTTTGACACTATCCCAATGGTGTGGCCTATGCTGGTACGCGCCGCGCACAGCTGAGACACCAGACACTCACACGGCTCTTGCCGCAAGATACGCAGCCCTGGATATTCTCGCATTATCGTAGCTACTTTGGGGTCGCGTCCGATGCTGGCATATATGCCGTCAATATCATCGTCCAGCCGGAAATAGCGGCGCAGGCATTCGTCCGGGTCGTCCCCGTGTCCGGGCAGGCTGGCGGCCTCGTACTCAATGCCAGTGTCGGTTTGGCGGAGGTGAAACAGGTGCGGGCCGATTACGCCAGAAAACCAGCCGCCGCCAAACGGACGCCAGCGAAACGCCTGACCCATGGTGAGAGTTAGGGCCAGGTCAAAAGGGCCGGGGATGTGAAGTTGCTGTGTCATTTCATTTGCCCCCGTCTGCCGAGTTCACTTATTCGGCGCTATCCCGTGAAATAGGTATTGGCCGGCATAGCCAGCGTGAGGGCCAAATTTCTGGAGCGTCCATACAATCATTGCATCGTGGTCTTTTTTGGAAGGGTTGGCAGGGTTCTGTGGCATCGGAAAATCTGTGTACCACGTTTCCATCGCTTTCTTTACCCAAACGTCAAGAGGGAATGCTTGTAGCTGTTCCAGAGACATCATGGCAACGCAGTTAGCTATTTTATAGCCAACGCCTTTGATTGCCTTCAACTCCTGGATGACCGCATCGTAAGGTTGGCTAGCAAGAACATACCAATTCAGGCGGCCACTGACAACCCGTTGTGCTGCGGTAACTATCGCATTAGATTGCCGTTCGGGGAATCTGAGCTTTGGCTGCAATTCGTGGCGCAGCCATCTGCCGGCACGTATTAGCAGCGATGGTTCAGGGAAAGCATGGCGTGTTTCGCCAGCCAGTTCAATTTTATGGCCCCACTTTTTTGCTATTGCTTCTACAATATCGCAAGTCCGTGAGATTGGCGTGCCAGGGGTACAGATGAATGATACCAGGCACTCCCACGGCTCTTGCCGCAAAACCCGCATCCCCGGATACTGGCGAACCAGCCCAGCCACTACTGGGTCATGGCTAATGTCATCGTAGATGGCTGTAACGTCGTCGTCCTCCCGAAAGTACCGGCGCAACAATTGGTCATCTGCATCGGTAGCATCTCGCTCACCGTCCGCACCGCCCACCCGGTACTCAACATTGCCGTTGATATGCCTTTGCCGAATGTGAAACAGATTCTCGCCGAGCACCCCGGAGAGCCACCCATCGCCCACCCGCCGCCAGCGAAACGCCTGCCCCATCGTCAAACTCAGTTCCAAGTCAAAAGGCTGCGTAATTGCAAGTTCCCGCGTCATCTCGATGCCTCCGGCTGCCGCATCCCGCTTATCCGGTCCATCCATGCAAAATAATATCCTACCTGCCTTCCTGCCGCCGTCCGTGAAACAAATATTGCTGCGAATACCCGGCGTACTTGCCGAAGTAGCCCTGGGCCCATTCCACCATTGCTTTGTCGGGCGGTTTCTTCTGCATCGGGAAATACCACTCGGCCAGCGCGCGCCGCACCCACACGTCCACCGGGAACGCTTCCAGTTTTTCCAGGGCAAATACGGCGATGCAGTCAGCGATCTTGGCTCCGATGCCGCGACATTCCATCAACCGGCCCTTCGTTTCGCCGTAGGGCAATCGGATTAATTCGTCCAAATCCAGGGCCCCGGCCCGCACCATGTTGGCGGCGGCGATGACATACGGTGCGCGAAACCCCAGCCCCAACTCCCGGAGAAACCCCTCGCCAGCCTGCGCCAACTGGTCCGGTGAGGGGAACGTGTGGCGCACTTCACCCGCCAGCTTGACCGGTGCGCCCAGACTACCCGCCATCGCTTCCATGTTCTGATGGATGCGCGGGATGTTGGAGGTGGCGGAGCAGATGAACGCTACCGTGCATTCCCACGGTTCTTGACGCAGGATACGCAGGCCCGGATACCGCACCACCATCTGCTCTACCCGGCGGTCGCGGCAAATGTCGGCGTAGATGGCCCTGATGTCATCGTCCAGGCGGAAATACGAATGCAGTAGGCTGTTGATGCCGGCGTCGGACTCCCGCCCGTTCGCTCCGGCAACCTTATATTCTACTCCCGCGCCGTTCTGACGGATGTGAACCAGTTGCTCGCCTAGGACGCCGGAATACCAACCGTCGCCCAGCTTTTTCCAGCGGTGCGCTTGCCCGCTTTCCAGGCTGCCCGCCAGATCGAAGGGCTGGCTAATGTCGAGCCGCACGGTCCAACTGGAGCCACTTGGCTGCTTGCTGTCCCACAGTGGCCAGGCTTGAGCGCTCGAACGTACAGGTTGGCAGCGCGTTCAGGAAACGGTCGCCGTAGTTGGCGGTTTGGATGCGCCGGTCCAGAATCACAACTGCGCCCCGATCCATCTTGTTGCGGATGAGCCGGCCGAAACCCTGGCGGAACCGCAGGACGGCGGTGGGAACCTGAAAATCGTTGAAGGGGTTGTTGCACAGATTGCTCCGTGCCTTGACGATGGGATCGCTGGGCACCGGGAAGGGCAACCGGCAGAGCAGAAGGCCCCGCAGGATGCCGGGATCCATGTCCACGCCTTCCCAGAAACTGGCGGTGCCCAACAGGACTGACCCAGGTTCGGCCCGCAACCGGTCGGTTAGTTGTCGCGGTGTGCCGTCAATCCCCTGAGCCAACAGCGGAATGCCCTCAGCCCGCAGCAATCCGCGAATCTGGTACGAAGTTTCCCGCAACGCCGCATGGGAGGTGAACAAAGCCATCACGTGCCCGTCCAGCGCTTTTGCCATGTTCACGACCACCTGCGCCGTGCCGCGGTTATGGTCGGCCGACCGGCGTGGGTCGGGCAAGTCTTCGGGCACCATGAGCAGGGTGTTGCGTTCGTAGTTGAAGGGGCTGTCCACCAGCAGTTCGTCGCTGTCGTCGGGGAATCCGACGCGCTGGCGCAGGAAATCGAAACTGGAATCCGCTGCCAGAGTGGCGCTGGTCAACACGACGGATTCCTTTTGCGTGAACAACCGGTCGCTCAATATTGGCCCCACCGACAGCGGCGTGGAATGCAGCATGACGTTGCGGCGGACGATGTCCAGCCACTGAATCTGCTCGTGGTCGTAGCGGCCGAATACCGAGGCCAGGGAATCGGAAATCTGGACGATGGCATCAATGCTGCTGACCAGTTCTGACGTGGCCGATTCGTCGGGCTGTTTGAAGACTTCCTGCGCTGCCAGCCGTTCCAAGTCCTGCAATGATTTGACGCACTCGTTGACGAACGCCGCCGACGACTCCCATTCCATCGCCACCGTGCCCCATTCTCGAGACTGACGCACCTTGTCATCAAGAGTCAACGGTTCCCGGTCGTTGTCGGATTGGCCGATGGCCCCCCGATACAGTGCGGTAATAGCGTCCCAGAGCCGTTCCCAGGCTTGGGCTGCCGTATTGCAGGCTGCGGAGGCGTTGGAGACCGCATCGCTGGCCCGGGACGCGTTTGGGTCGCCCTGGAGCTGGTGCGCCGCCGCCGTTAGTCGTCCGATAATCCGGTAGACGCTTTCCAGTTCACGCGGCAACGCGTCCTGGGGAATCTCAAAACCCAATTGCCGGCTGGCCTCTTCTTCCAGATGGTGAGCTTCGTCGATAACCAACCGTTGGTAGTCCTGCAATACAGTGCCGCCCACGGCGAGGTCAGCCAGCAGCAGGGCGTGGTTAATCACCAGGATGTGGGCAGATTCGGCGCGCTGGCGAGCCTGCCGCAGGAAACACGGCCCGCTGCCCCGGAAGGCGGGGCAAACCTCGCCGGTGTCGGCGCAGATGCGCGACCAGGCCCGGAAATCGTTGGAATGCAGGTTCAGGTTAGTACGGTCGCCGCTGACGGTATCGTCCAGCCACACAGCGGTTTTGCCGATAATCCGCGCTTCGTCTTCGCTCAACGTGTCCGACATACCCAAGTTGTTCCAGCGGTGTAGGCATACGTAGTTGGAGCGGCCCTTCAGTTGCGCGGCCTTTACAACACCGGGATGCAGGATGCCGGCGTCTTCCAGAATGCCGATAACGGCCGGAATGTCCTTTTCCATCAGTTGCTCTTGCAGGTTGATGGTATTGGTCGACACGACGACCCGTTGCCCGTGGGATGCGGCGTACAGCACCGCCGGCAGCAGGTAGGCGATGCTTTTGCCGATGCCGGTGCCGCCCTCCACGATTAGCTTGCGTCCCTGATAAATGGCGCGGGTAACGACTTTCAGCATCTCGGCCTGCTGAGGGCGGTCCTCGAAGCCGGGAAACGCCTGGGCGAATATGCCGTGGGGCGCCAGCAGCTCTTCCACCTGCTGCTCGGTGAGTTCCCGCCGGATGGCTACACCCGGCTGACCCCCCGCGCCGTCGGACAGCCGGGTGGCCAAGCTCTCCAGGTTCAACCCGTTCAGGCCGACGGGACCGGCCTGGGCCGAATGGCCGATGGCCGAGTTTGCGCCCACCGCGTGGGGAATCAACCCTTCCAGCAAGTCCGCCACGGTAGCGTTGGCGGTGCGCGCCGCCCGGGCGATGAACGCGACCTTGGCTGCCGGGTACCCGCAGCCGACTTCCAGCAGCCGGTGAAACACGCCCGCGGTAACCTCGGCATCGGCGCTGGCCCGGTGCGCGTGGGGGTGGGTAAGGCCAAGATATTGCGCCAGTGCGGACAGGTTGTATTCCGGCGCGTCCGGCAGGAAAATCGACGCCAGATCCCAAGTGTTATAGGTCTGGTTGCTCAGTTCCAGCCGGTGCGATTGCAGGAAATCAATGTCAAATTTGATGTTGTGCCCGATAATCGGCAAATCACCGATGAACTCGGCGACCTGGCCGGCGATTTGGGCAAAGGATGGGGCCCGTTCCAGATGAGATGGGTTGATGGAAGTTAGTTGCTGGATGAATTGCGGAATCTTGCGGCCTGGATTGACGAAAGTTTGGTAACGGTCCAGCACCTCACCCCCGCGAAACTTGACGGCGCCAACCTCGATGATGGTGTCGGAATGGGGATTCAGTCCGGTGGTTTCCAGATCGATGGAAACGAACACCTGTCGGAAGGGGTCCGGTTGTTGAAATCCTGCTTGTGTCATCTATCCTTACCAATTTCCGCCGGTGTCCCGGCACACTGCCGCATCCGCCTTTGGTGATTCCGCCCTAGCTCGGGGCGCGCAAATTGTAGGGTCGCGGGTCGCCCTGCCGCAATCCTGCAACGGGGTGGAAATCGCCCCGGTGCAGGGCAGTCAGGAACTGGGCCTCGTCAAATATCTCATCGGGGAATTCGGTTACGAATCGGCCCAACCCGTGGGTGCTGTGGGCGTCGCTGCCGCCGGTTACCGGCAGGTTCAACCGATGTGCCACCTCTGCTGCGAACCGGTTTTCGTCGTCGGATGTTCCGCCATTGGCAATCTCAACCGCATCGGCCAACTGAAACACCCGGTGCTTCATTGCTTCCGCTGCTTCGGTCGGGATCGGTTCGGCTGGGTCTGGGTACAGGTACGGGCGGGTGCGGTGGTGCTGGCCAAGCACGCCCCGGAAGGGATGCGCCGAGACGACGAATCCGCCGGCGCTGTGGGCGGCTTTGCTCAACTCTTCGGCGCGGTGAAATCCGCTCTGGTAGCGGTCAACGCCAAACGCCAGGATGTGGCCCATATCGGTGTCGGCTTCCATCGCCCGGATCAGCACGACGTTGTGTTGGGCGGCGAAGGCGGCAAATTCGTGGCGATCCCACGGCCCGGCGTGCTCCGTAATACAAAGGCCGCGCAGGCCAAGCCGCTCTGCCTCCAATATGAGGTCGTCCGGCGACAGGCTTGAATCAGCGCTTCCCTTGGTCGTGTGTATGTGAAGGTCAAAAAGGCGGGCCATGAACGCTACCAGTCTAGTCGCACCACCCCCGAAGCGTCAACGAGATAATGTCACTCATGCGTACCCACTTTGTCATTGCGAGCGTAGCGTGGCAATATCGTCGTCGTAGCAACGGCGGTTCGCTGACGTGTGTTCAACCTCAACGAGATTGCCACGTCGCTATGCTCCTCGCAATGACAGATTAAAGTGGGTACGCGTGAGGATAATGTCATCAGCCAGCCCGCTTTTGGAGCTGCTCCATTCCCGGCCCTGGCACAAATTTAGCCTGGTCTGAACAGTTGCCCGGCGCTAACCCGGCTGCTTGCCGGTTTGCGGGGAAACCGAGCGGGGGACGAGGCTAATCGCACCGGGTGTATAATCAGCCCGACTATTGGCAATATCAGCATACGGAAGATGACCACTACCACTACAACCCATGACGAGCTGCCACCGGACGTAGCGGTAGTGACTCCGGAAACCGTGGCCAACCGGCGGCAGTTGGAGGCGCAACCGGAGCCTCCTCAGTCCCCTGACGGCGGGCCGCAACAGCAGGAGGACATCGGTTCGCCGGCAATCACCCGTGGCGGGGTCTCGGTTGATTGGCTGGTTGCCCCGAGCCTGATCGGCAATCACCTATTGGCAATCGGCAATGCGCGCAACGGCGCCCGGATTGCCAATGTTCTGGCTGGCGAAAGTATCGCATTCACCATTTACCGGGAAAACTTGGACGATCCGCCGGAGGATCGTTACGAGCAGGTTGTTGCCATTCTGCCACCCCGAAACGATGGCCGCAGCTGGCCGACTGCGCTCCCCTCGGGCGTGCCCACAATAACCGCCAACGAGTATGAGGTGGCTGACGGGCGGTTTATGATATTTGCCGCCATGAGCGGATTGCTGCCGGATACCGAACGCCATTTGTTAGTGGTCACCGGAATTACGCCGGACCATACACCATTCGCGGTCGCCCCGCAGGAAATCGGACGGTATTTGCACAGGCGTCTGCCGGCATTTTCCCTCTGGCAACTCCTGATGCGCTGGTTGCGGAAGTTGCTGCGTCTGTTGGCGCGGATTCTGTCCCGGATATTGATGCCGGCGGGCGCCGCACTGGCTCTGGCTGTTCTGGTACTGGCCGTCGTGGGCGCGATAGTGCTCATCGACCCGGCCTGGATGGGCCTCACCTACATTGATGAGGCCAAGCGGTTTTTTGACTGGCTGCCCTGGCGTTAGTTGAGGCAGCCGCACCCCGGCAACGGCTCAATCCCTCTAGTCTGTTGCCTCGCGCCATTCTGCTAAAATGCGCCCACGAGCACGGTCCAATAGCGACCGGCCAGCAGGAGATGATTGAGATGGCAAAAGTAGGGTTTATAGGATTGGGTACGATGGGCGCCAGCATGGCGTACAACTGCCTCCAGGGCGGCAACGACATGGTGGTGCATGACATCCGGCGCGAGGCTGCCACCCAGCATCTCGAAGCTGGCGCACAGTGGGCCGACACGCCCCGCGAGGTGGCCGAGGCATCCGATGTGGTGTTCACCTCGCTACCTGGCCCGGTGGAAGTCGAAGCCGTGTCCATGGGCGAAGACGGCATCATGTCCGGCATGGTCGCTGGCAAGGCTTACTTTGATTTGAGCACCAGCTCACCCACCCTCATCCGCCAGATTCACGACCGCGTTGCTGAGCAGGGCATCAGCGTGCTTGATGCTCCGGTTAGCGGCGGCCCGGCCGGCGCTGCCAGCGGCCGCCTGGCCATCTGGGTTGGCGGCGACAAAGCGATATTCGACCAGCACAAAGCCGTGCTGGATTCCATCGGCGACGCCGCCTACTACGTCGGCCCCATCGGGAGCGGCGCCGTCGCCAAGCTGGTGCACAACTGCGCCGGCTACATCGTGCAGACTGCGCTGGCCGAAGTGTTCACCATGGGCATCAAGGCTGGCGTTGACCCGTTGGCCCTGTTCCTGGCCGTGCGCAAAGGCGCCGGCGGCCGGCGCGGTATGTTCGAGGGCCTAGCCCAGCACTTCCTCATCAACGACTACGACCCGCCGGACTTCGCCCTCCGTTTGGCGCGCAAGGACGTTGACCTGGCGGTAGCCGTGGGCCGTGAGTTCGATGTCCCTATGAAACTAGCCAACACCACCCTGGCCGAACTTACCGAAGCCATCAACCGGGGCTGGGCCGGCCGGGATTCGCGCGTCGCAATGCTCTTGCAGGAAGAAAGGGCCGGGTTGGAGTTCCACGTTGACCCGGATGAGCTGCGGCAGGCGTTGGAGGCAGAGTAACGGGCAACTGCAATGCCATAGTAGAGGTTACACATGGTAGTCAGAGCGACGGGCATCAACCCGGCAATGTTGAAGTGGGCACGGGAGCGGGCCGGCTACTCTGTAGAAGAAGTAGCTCGCCGTCGCAGAGTACGACCGGAGCGGGTGGTGGATTGGGAAGAGGGAAGGGTTTATCCGACTTGGAATCAGTTGGAAAATTTAGCGTACCGGGATTATCACCGTAGCGCTACGTTCTTCTTCCTGAACCATCCGCCGGAGGAGCCAACGATATACGCCGAATTCCCACGGTTACCAGCCGGGCAATTCGAAGATTTGCAACCCGATACGTTGTATGCAGTGCGACAGGCCAGGGCCAGGCAGCATTACTTGGGAGAAATAGTCCCTGCCCGGGAGGTTGTTGATGGAAACATCATGATCGCGTTACGGGGCAAAGCTGATTTCCAGGATCCGGGCGCATTGGCCGACTTGGTTAAACAGCATATCGGGGACAGCCCGGTCGAACAGTGGAACAAGGTCTCGGCAAACGAATCCACCGCAGGTTGGAGGGAATGGGTTGAGGCCGCCGGAGTTTGGGTTTTCATGCGCCGCTTTCAGCAGGAAGATATAACGGGGTTTTGCCTGGCTGATCTTCGGTTTCCGGTAATTTATCTCAACTACGCACAACCCCAAGATCGCAAAACGGCTACCATCTTGCGCCAGTTTGCGCACCTGCTCTTCGACTTCAACCATATAGAGCGGGTTAACGATGAGTGCTATCTAAGTGGGTTGTTCGGTGTCGCATTGGATATCGAGAATTTCTGCAACGATTTTGTGAGGGAGTTCGGGGTTCCTGCCGACCGCCGGGAACCGTTGGCTCCGACCGTAAAATCGCGTATTGGAGGCCCAAATTTCTATGCTTGGCAGGCAATGTGTTTGGGCAGAAAATATCTGCGGGCGGCTTTCCGAGCATTTGAAGAAGAGCGGATAGATGAATCTACGTTATCAGCTTCGTTAGGGGTCAAGGTTGATACTCTCGATGGGTTAGAACGATTCGCTTGGTATTCCGGGATTGAGAACGATGTTATACATTCTGGATACTAATACGCTGAGTACAATATTTCGCTTTTACTATCGGAATGTTTTCGTAACGTTTTGGTCGTTTTTCGACCGTATGGTAGCAGAACAACGCGGGGTATCGGTTAGGCAAGTACAGCGTGAACTGGAGGAGCGCTCCGATACGGCTGGCGCCGTAGATTACTTGATGGAGTATCATCGTCAGTTTTTTGCCGACAATTCACCTGATGAGCAACGAATAATAAGGGAAATGATAAATAACCCTAATGTCGCCACTGCGGTTTCAAGATGGATCAGTGAAATAGACCCTGATGAAACTACCCGTGCAGACCCGTATCTGATAGCAAAGGCGAAGTCGGCGGCAGGTCCAACCACCTTAGTTACGGAGGAAAGCCAAGACCCTACCAAAACTGCCGGCATACCTTACGTCTGCGGACAATTCAATGTGCGCTGCATCAACTTGCAGCAGATGATGGCAGAGCTCGGCTGGCAGTTTTAGCCCCTCTAATCCGCCGCCGCCGGTTCCCACCGCAGCACCGGCCGGCGGGCTGCCGTCGCCTCGTCCAGCCGAGATACCGGGGTGGTGTGCGGCGCGTGCTGCACCAGTGATGGGTCGGAGGAAGCTTCGCCGTCGATGGCGCGCAGAGCGTCTATGAACGCATCCAGGGTGTCCCTGGTTTCCGACTCGGTCGGCTCAATCATCAACGCCTCATGCACGATGAGCGGGAAATACATGGTGGGCGCGTGGAATCCGTAATCCAGCAGGCGTTTGGCGACTTCCAGGCCGCTCACGCCCCGCTCCCGCTGCCGGTCTGCGGAGAACACTACCTCGTGCATGCACGTGCGGTCGTAGGGCAGTGCGTAGGTGTCTTTCAGCGCGTGCATCAGGTAGTTGGCGTTGAGCACCGCGTTGGCGCTGATTGAAATTAACCCCGCCGCGCCCAGCGTGCGAATGTAAGTGTAGGCCCGCACCAGCACACCAAAGTTGCCGTGAAACCCGCTGATTTTGCCGATGCTGTTGGCCGGCTCAACCAGCGCGTACTCGCCCGACTCGGTTCGCTCGACCATTGGCGCGGCCAGATATTCGGCCAGATTAGCGCCGCAGCACACCGGGCCGGCGCCCGGCCCGCCGCCGCCGTGGGGTGTGCTGAACGTCTTGTGCAGGTTCAGATGGCAGACATCGAAACCCAGCTCCCCCAGCTTGGTTCGACCGAGCAGAGCGTTCATATTTGCGCCGTCGCCGTAGACCAGCCCGCCGCATTCGTGCACCACGCGGCACACTTCCAGGATGTTGGTGTCGAACAGGCCCAACGTACTGGGCAGCGTAATCATCACTCCGGCCAGATCATCACCGGCCAACTGGCGCAGCACATCCAGGTCGGTATTGCCGTCAGCGTCGGAGGGCAGCGTAACCACGTCAAAGCCGGCCATGGCCGCCGATGCCGGGTTGGTGCCGTGGGCGCTATCCGGTATTGCCATCTTCGTGCGCCCAGAGTCTCCGCGAGCCAGATGGTAGGCCCGCATCATGAGTACGCCGCCCAATTCGCCGTGGGCGCCGGCCAGCGTCGCCAGACTGGTTGCTTGCATCCCGGTGATTTCGGTCAGAAAGTCTTGCAATCGGTAAAGCAACTCCAGGGCGCCCTGGGACTGCGCCGCCGGCTGTTGCGGGTGGATGCCGGCGAAACCGGGCAGGAACGCCACCTCGTCGTTTATCTTGGGATTGTACTTCATCGTGCACGACCCCAACGGGTAGAAATGGGTGTCGATGCTGAAGTTCAGCTGGCTCAATGCCGTGAAATACTGCACGACCTCCGGCTCTGAAACCTCGGGCAACGGCAAATCGTCGCGCAGGTAGATCGCGCTGGGGAGTGGCGCCGGCGGTACGTCCAGAGCAGGCGTAACGACGCCCACCCGGCCCGGTACGCTGCGATCCATCAGCAGTTTGGTTGTGTCGCGGTTTCCGCCTTTTTGCAACATGGTCAGAAGGAACTCCGGTTAGGTTTGGCAGCCAGCTAGTTTGGCCAGGATTCTCGGCAAATCAGAGTAGATGGACAACCGATTAGCGCGGTTTTCCGATGTCGGACAGAGCGTTCACCAGCGCGTCAATCTCGCCGCGAGTGTTCATTTCGGTTACGCACAGCAGCATTCCATTGGCGAAACGGTCGCTCACGTCAAGGCCGCCGAGAATGTTTTGGGTCATCAATTGCCGGTTGATTTCAGCAGGCGGCGCGGGGCCGGACACTACGAATTCCTGGAAGAACTCGCCGTTCTGCATCACCGCGTACTGCGGCAACTCGCCGATGCGTTGGGCGGCGTAGTGGGCCTTGTGGTAGCACAGCTCCGCCACCTGCCGCAGGCCCTGCCGTCCCATGGCCGCCAGATATATCGACGATGCCAGAGCGTACAGCGCCTCGTTGGTGCAAATGTTGGAGGTGGCCCGTTCGCGCCGGATGTGCTGCTCGCGGGTTTGCAGCGTCAGCACGTAGCCCGTGCGATCCTTTGTGTCGGTGGTGCGCCCCACCAGGCGGCTGGGCATCTGACGGATGTATTGCTGCTGGCAGCTGAACAGCCCCAGGTAGGGCCCGCCGTAGGATGGCGGTATGCCCAGCGGCTGCCCTTCACCCGTCACGATGTCTGCGCCGAAATCGCCGGGGGGACGGAGCATACCCATGGCCAGCGGGTCTGCTGAAACCACCAGTAGCGCGCCGTCGGCGTGGGCGGCTTCAGCCAAACCGGCCAGGTCATCCAGCCCGCCGTAGAAGTTTGGGTACTGGGCGACAATTCCGGCGGTAGCTTCCGTAACCGCACCGCCGGCGTCCACCGCCGGCACGATGTCAATAGTGATGCCCTGCGCCTGGCAGTAGGTGGCAATGACCTGACGGTATGCCGGCGCTACCGAATCGCTGACGATTACGTGTTCCCGACGGGTAACGCGGCAAGCCATCAGCACCGCCTCGGCCAGGCTGGTGGCGCCATCGTACATTCCGGCGTTGGCAACCTCCATGCCGTACAACCCGCTGATCATGGTCTGGAACTCAAAGATTACCTGTAGGGTTCCCTGCGATACTTCGGGTTGGTAGGGCGTATATGCGGTCAGGAATTCGCCACGCGTCATCAGCGCTTTAACGATGGACGGTATGAAATGGTGGTAAGCACCGGCGCCGAGGAACGATGGGCCGCTCCCCAATGGCCGGTTACGGGCGGCCAGTTCCCCCAGTTCGCGCTGGATTTCCAGTTCGGACATGGGCGGCGGCAGGTCCAGCGTGGGATTGCGGTACCCGTCGGGGATGTCCTGAAACAGGTCATCCACGCTGTGCAGGCCGATGGCGGCCAGCAGCTCATCCTGCTCGGCAAGGGTGTTGGGTATGTAGTGAGATTGAAAATTGGTAACCATTCAGAACTGCTCCGTCAGTTGCGGATTAATCATCCCAAGCAAGAGCTTGGCCAGGATTAGGGGAGATAGTTTGGACTCGCCACGCTGATTTGTTTTTGAGTGCAGCCAAGCTTATTCTAACGCGGAATGCCTCGCCTCGTGTTGGAGCATTCCGCCCGGCGAGCCATATAGAATCACTGGCAGTTGGGTTGTACCGATTTTGCAGAAGTCCATTGGGCAAGCATAAAACCGACACAGAATCGAGACGATTAGGGACATCATCCGCTGCTATTTCTGAGTAGTTATACTTGACGAATATAGTTGTCGTCAGGTATTCGTGATCCCGTACTATCGCGATATTCTCCAAATCCCCTGGGACATCCACCGTCTGATTCTGTCTCACCTGGCGGATGCGCATTGAGGTTTGGGATGTCTGGATAGTGGCTGTGCCAGCGCCGTCCGTTTTCTCCGCTTTTGAATCTACAAACAGCGCTTGTCGCACCGCATATTCAGGTTGAAATAAGTAGGTGGCCCTTTTGTAGTCAATCTTGCCGAATAACCTTACGGGTATGGTTGGCATCCCTTGCCGGTCCAGAGCTTCACGAGTGATGTCCTCGCCTATGTCGGCTACCAGATCTGATTCGTTCCTGAATATCTCGACGGCTTCTTCTCTGAAATCATAGATGGCCTGAACTACCATCCGTAGCGTAGCCTTCTCTATCTGCTCGATAGTGTCAAGATTAGCCCGAAGATCGCCGGAGTTCAGTGTCATAACGTCAGCCTTAGTGAAGGAGTCAACGCTTCTTGGACCCGTTGCCTTGCTAACTGCACACTTTGAGGGTTCAAATCAAACCCAATAAACTGCCGTCCTTCCCCTATCGCGGCTAACGCAGTAGTCCCACTGCCCATAAAGCAGTCCATCACCAGATCATTTGGCTCCGTCAGCAACCTTATCATCCGGCGCGGTAATTCTATAGGGAATTGCGATTCGTGAGCGCTATTAGAGCGAACCGACCGTATATTCCAGACTCCCCGCGAACCCCACTCTGCCCATTCGTTGGCATCTAGACGTTCCCGGTTCACCACCGTTATTCCCGGCTTCCAGAAAATCAGCAGATGCTCCCACTCGTCCACCGAACGATAAGACAGGCTGTGCCATCTGCTGTTTTCCCAACACGGATCCTTTACCCACGCACGCCGGTCATAGAGATAAAATCCGGCGTCTTCAGCCCACCGCTCTACCAGTCCGGCGGTGAGTTTCACTCTGGTCTGAGGCGCGTACTTGCCGCCCCTGACGTTGTTGTTTTTCAGCCGTCGGTCGATGGTCTGTTCGCTGCACCCCAACAGGGCAGCTAGCTGGTACTTGTCAAAGCCGGGATTGTCCCGTTGTGCGGCCAGCACCTCATCCCGAGTGATTTTAACCTTCTTGGCACTGACGTTATCCGCCTGGATTCGCGGCATATCAGGGTCCCCGAAAGCCAGAATATCGGCAATGTTAATCCCCAGAAAACCGCCGGCTTTGATGACCGGGTGGTGGGCTGCAATCGTTTGTTCCAGCAACGTTGCCCACTCTCGAAAATTAAAGTGGGATTCGTATGACTTCCCCAGACAATAGGGAGGCGACCAGAAACTCAGGGCCACCGATTCCGGCATCATCTTTTTCAACAGCGTTCTGGCATCACCGGGATGTATTAGGTTTGGTTCCAAGTAAGAGGATGTAAACATATCTGCCTATGACCTCAGCGCTTGAATCAGCCCTGCGCTGGCGCGCCACCATCCTTGACCTAACCCCTCCACGTTGTCAAGAGTCAAGCGGTCACTGGCAATGTAACTGTTCACGTTTGAGGGGACGGGATCGACTTGCAAAGCAAATTCCGTGCTTGACTGCCTCTCTGCAAGAGGCCGAATGGCCCGTAGATTCCCACAAGTCTGAACAGTTACCTGGCAATCTTTCCTTTCTACGCCAGCACCCGGTACCGGTAGCTGGATTCCAGCAGGTCGTTTTCGGCGAACCGGGACAGTCGCAGCGGCGTCAAATCGACGTCCCGCCCCTGTCCCTCGACGACCAGCTCGGCCATCGCTTTGCCAATGGCAGGGGACAGCTTGAAGCCGTGCCCACTGAACCCGATGGCGCAATACAGTCCGGCAATTCCAGGCACCGCGTCCAGCGCCGGATGCCAGTCCGGTGTGGTGGTGAACAACCCCGACCAGCCGCCCCGGTAGTACGAGTCAGCCATGCCGGGGACACGGCGCCCCAGCCGTGCCAGCGCCGATGCGAAGTCGTTGGGGTCGATGCCTTGCGGATAAACTTCAGGGTCGATCACTTCCTCGTCGTCGCCGAATCCCATCATGGTGAAGGCAGCGCCATCGGGCCGGAAGGACAGGGATTGGCTGATGTCCCCCACCGTTGGATGTTCGGGCACTCGTTCCACCGGGCGGGCCAGGGTGGCGACCTGATGTCGCACCGGCAGCAGAGGAACATCGACGCCGGCGGTGGCCAGCAGCCGTTTTGACCACGGCCCGGATGCCACTATGACCGTGTCGGTTGCGATGCGGTCGCCGTTTACTGTGGTAACGGCTTGCACCCGGTCGCCGGCCATCTCGACCTCGGCGGCCGGATTGCGCAGCGCGATCTGCGCCCCGGCTTCCTGGGAACGGGCCGCGTATGACGTGGTAACCAGATTGGGGTTGGCGTAGCCCGACATCGGCTCCCACGCCGCGCGTTCGTCATCGTACAGCCGTATGGACGGGGCGAGTCTCGCTACATCATCCTGAGTTACCAGGTATGTTGGGATGCTCAACTCCTGCAGCATGGCCACGTTGCGCGCCAGCCCGCTGCTATCGTCCTGATTAACCACGACCAGGTATCCGGTGCGGACGAAACCCGACTGGCCGCCAACCTGCTCTTCAAAGTCGGCAAACACCTGTACGCTTTGCCAGGCCAGGTTAGCCGTGATTGGGTTGGAGTAGTGCATACGGCAGATGGATTGCGACCGCCCCGTGCTCCCAGACGCCAGTACGTCCCGCTCCAGCAGCACGGTATTCGTGACGCCAAGCTGGGCCAGGTGATATTGAATGGCACAGCCAATGACGCCGCCGCCGATAATCACCGCATCGGCAACGCCGGGCAGGTTGCTACTCGTCAACGCCTTTCCACGACATAACGCGCTTTACGTCGATCACTATGGCAACCAGGCGCTGATCACCGTCGGTCAGTTCGTTGGCGTCCTGCTCGCCCCGTTCGGTGCCTTCGTAGCGGGAGAAAATGCTGCGGACGGTTTCGCGCAGGTTGCTGTTCTCGATGGTGGCCTGGCCTTCCAGAATCACGTACTGATAGGGCCACTCGTCGGTAGCCACCGATAACGATACCCGGGGGTTCTGGCGGACGTTGCGGGTCTTCACCGCTGAGTCGCCGGACACCACCGTTATCTTCCCGTCTTCCCACTGATACCAGACCGGCGATATGTGGGGGGTGCCATCCGGCCGGATGGAGGCGAAGTGCGCTACGTGCGGGCCAGCCAGGTAGGTGTCAATCTCCTGTTGAGTGAGTCGGGGCATCGCATCCTCTAACCCTGGCTGCTAAAAACGCGCCTTCCAGGTTGGTAACGTAATTTCGCCACTATTTTATCATATTAACTTTGGCACTCTCACCGGTTTGCCGTCGTTGGTAACTGTTCAGAGTTGGTGAGGTGGATTGGCCGAAAGGGGTTCTGGGAGCCTTGCGCTGCCGGTGGTGGTTGTGTCATATAGTGGGTATGGATACGGAAATTGACCTCAAGACTGCCGACCGGGATGTCCTGATTGCCAGCATTGTCCGGCAGCAAGCCATTATCGTCCGGCAACAGGCGATCATCGAGCGGTTGGAGAAATGGATTGGCCAATTCGAGGGGCCGGCCAAGCCAAGCGGCTCGGGTCGGATGCCCGGTCTGCAGCCCAAAGCCGAGCGGAAACCGGCTCAGCCCAAAGGGCCACGCCAGCGCCGTCCCCACGGGTTCGCCCGCACCCGCATGACGCCCACCCAGCGGGTGGAGCACGCGTTGGAACAGTGCCCCGACTGCGGGACTCAGCTGGCCGGCGGCTGGACCCAGCGCACTCGGGAAGTCATTGACTTGCCCCAAGTTCCGGTGCAGATTACCGAGCACGCTTACATCGCCCGCATCTGCCCGGGCTGCCGACGCCGCTGTGTACCATCGTCACAACTGGACGGCGTGGCGCTGGGGCGGCAGCGTCTGGGGATCAACGTGATGAGCCTGATTGCTGGGCTTAGGGAAGAGGCCCGGCTGCCCTTCCGCACCATCCAGTGGTATCTGGGCGCCGTGCATGGGCTGCGCCTCAGCACGGGCGCCATCGTGGACGCCACCCGAAAAGTGGCGGGCAAAGGGCAGCGCAAGCTGGCCGATATAGTGGAACGGATCCGAGGCAGTCCGGTGGTTCATGCCGACGAAACGGGTTGGCGGGAGAACGGGCACAACGGCTACGTGTGGACCTTCAGCACTCCGACCCAGCGGTACTTCCTGCGACGGGGGCGGGGCAAGGCGGTGGTGGATGAAGTCCTGGGCGTGGAGTTTGATGGCGTGCTGGTCAGCGACTTCTACGCCGCCTACCACCACTACGACGGTCCCAAACAACGCTGCTGGGCTCACCTGCTGCGGGACATCCACGACCGGCGCACTCTCTACCCTGATGACGCGCCACTGGCACAGTGGGCCGACGCCGTACACCGTCTCTATGTCCAGGCCAAGGCCTTCACGCACCCGTCGCAGCAGCGACGGCGGGCGACCCAGCTGGCCCTGGAACAACGGCTGCTGTCCATCTGCCAGCCGTTCCTCGACGACCCATCGGCAACCCAGGCCAAGCTATGCCGACGCATTGAACGCCACGTCAAAGAGCTCTTCGTCTTCGTGGCTGAACCGGCGGCGCCGCCGGACAACAACGCCGCCGAACGCAGCCTGCGCCCGGTAGTGGTCAGCCGGAAGATCAGTGGCGGCACGCGCTCAAACCAGGGCACTGCAACCAAGATGACGCTGGCGTCAATCTTCGGCACCTGGCGGGCCCAGGGCTTGAACCCCCTCACCGCCTGCCGACAATTACTCACTTCCCCTCAACCCTGAACAGTTACCGTCGTTGCGCCCCAACCATCATAGCGGTATTATGAATTGCAGATATTTCCCGGCAACGTCACTTCCGGCAACTCCGCCACCTCTGAGCAAAGATGCCTGCTGACACCCCCGTTTCCGAAAATCTGCGTACCGCTCTCTACCAAACCCACGTCGACCTGGGCGCCCGTATGGTGCCCTTTGGCGGTTGGGATATGCCCGTGCAGTACGAGGGCGTAATCGCAGAGGTTGCGGCGGTGCGCAATTCTGCCGGACTGTTTGACGTGTCGCACATGGGGCGTCTCAATATGGGCGGTCCCAACGCCGCGGGGTTGCTGGACATTCTGCTCACCGGCTCGGCCTCTAGCCTGCGGGTTGGGCGCGCCCGCTACTGCTTCATCTGCAAGGAAACCGGCGGTGTGATCGACGACACTATCTTTTACCGCCTGTCTGACGACGAATTTTTGTTGATCCCCAACGCCGGCAACCGTCCCACTGTTTCCCTCTGGTTTGACCGGCAGCTGGCGCACCACTTTGATGGCCGCGGTGTGCAGATTACCGACCGGACCATGGTTACCGGACTGGTTGCGTTGCAAGGCCCTTCCGCCGTCGGCATCATCGACCGCCTCTGCGAAGATTTCGTACCCGGCGCTCGCCTGGCACGCAACGTGTCCAGAGCGCCGTCGCCGTCGTTGCTCCGGCCGTTTGCCTGGGGCCGCGGACATATCGATGGCCGCCGCGTTTTCATCGGACGTACCGGCTACACCGGAGAGGACGGATTCGAGCTTGCCTTTGGCGTGTCCGACGCCGTTGTAATCTGGAACAAACTGACCGGCGCCGGCGCCGTGCCTTGTGGCCTCGGGGCACGCGATGTGCTGCGGCTGGAAGCCGGCCTGCCACTGCACGGCCACGAACTGACCGAGGAAATCACTCCCATTGAGGCTGAGCTGGGTCGCTTTGTACGTCGGGATGGCGGTTTCAACGGCACCGACGTTCTGGATCACCAGCGTGTTTACGGCACTCAGCGCCGACTGGTGGGTTTGACCACGCCCGGCCGTAGCGCCCCCCGCGCTGGCTACGAGGTGCTCGCCGACGGCGCAGTCGTCGGAGAAATCAGCAGCGGCAGCTACTCGCCTACGTTGGAAAAGTGCATCGCCATGGCCTTTGTGGATCCCGCACACGCCGAACTCGATACCGAACTTGTTGTTGACATCCGCGGGCGTACCACGGCAGCTACCGTGGTTGAGTTGCCCTTTTATCAAAGGCCCGCGTAACTGCAAAACGGCCCGCGCCAACTCCCAAACTACCCGGAGGCTCTGGACAACGTGAATCCCGACGACCGCAAATATACTCAGGAGCACGAATGGGTGCTCCTGGACGATGCCACCGCTGGCGTTGCCCTGGTTGGCATCACCCATTACGCCCAGGACCAGCTGGGCGACGTAGTTTACCTGGAACTTCCCGCCGTTGATTCCCCGGTGGGCCACTTGGCCAAGATGGGTGAGATCGAGTCGGTCAAAGCCGTCTCGGACCTGTACTCGCCGGTCAGTGGCGCCGTCACCGAGGTTAATGGCCGCCTGGCTCGCGAACCGGAGCTGGTCAACAACGACCCCTTCGGCGCTGGCTGGATGCTTCGTGTACGCCTGAACGACCCTGCGGAGCTGGAGACCCTGATGGATGCGGCGGCATATAACGCGTACTTGGGCCAACTATAAGCGGGTGGCTAGAAACTCCCTCTCCCCTGGTGGGAGAGGGTTGGGGTGAGGGGCATTCCCGGCTCGCGTTGGCTAATCAACCCGGTAAAAGTCCCCGCCGCCGGTCCAGCGGACGCGCAGCGCTTTCCCGCCGACAATCGGGTCAAACCGTATCAGCTCGGCGGACGGCTCGCCCGTAGCGCCCACCGCAAACCAACCCGAGACGCTGCCATCGGCCAACTTGGGGGCTAGCTGTTCCTCGCCCCCGCTGGGCCAAGCGATGTAGAGGCGACCCCGCCGCAGTATCACCCTGAAGTTGGACATATAGGGCGCGTGGCTACGGTAATGCCCGGCCAACGCTGCCCATTCGCCGGGATGAGGTTCTTCTTCATCCAGCGGCGCGCTCCCCTCACGGACGTACACCGCACAACCGTGATGCGCCTCTACCATCGCGCCGTCGCCGCCCGACGCTGGCCGAAACCGTAGAGGGAACGGGTCGAAGGCATCGTCGGGCACCACAAAAGTGTTCCCGCCGAGGTGTTGCAGTCGGTTGACCCCCACCGGCGATGATGCGTCGTCCGTCTTCGTACAAATCACCTGCAACCCACCACCGTCGGCATTGACCGCCAGGCGTTTCCCGCGGTCCGAATCAACATAGGCGCCGGCATAGCGGTGGGCGTCCTCCACCCGTTGCGGATCAGGGATGTTCGGCGGCTCCGGTATAGTCGCTCCGTCGCGCGCCGCGGCTGTGACTTGCAGCGCGTAACGGGCGGGAGCGTAGGTATCGATACCAACGCCGTTGCACAGCAGCGTCACCGCCAGCCCATCGGTCAGGTCGATGAGCATAATTGCCTGGAACCCCACCGTGCTTCCGCCGTGGCCGATGAAGTTGTGGTTATCGGCCAAGTGGGAGATTATGCCGAAGCCGTACCCGTAATCATGCTCGTAAGCATCACCGCGGGACATACGGATTACTGGAGTGGTCATGCGGTCGAAAGACGACGACGATACTATGGCGCGAATTGGGCTCCGCCCTCCGTTGAGCCACATTCGGGCGTAGCGCGCCATATCGCCGGCGGTTGCTGCCGGGCTGCCATCGCCAGCGTTGTACTCCATCCAGGTCGCTGGAATCAGAGTATCCCCGGTTCGATAGGGGCGGTCATCGTGCAGCGGTACGTGGCCGGTGGCCATGCGGTGGCGGGTGGGGTGCGTTACCACGGCATCAGTGGCGTTCATGCCCAATGGCTGCAACACCCGCCGCGCAATAATGTCTCCGTAAGCGGCGCGTTCCACATCCTCCAGCAGCCAGCCCAGCATCTTGTAGCCGGTGTTGGAATAATGGAACCGCTCTCCGGGTTCCCAGGCTATTTCGACGTCCCGCAGCGCGTAGGCTTCGTAGCGCGACGCCGGGGTGAAATCGCTGCCCGACGGCAGGCCCGCCGTGTGGCTCATCACGTGCTTCAAAGCGATTGGCCCGTACCGCGAGGTCGGGGCGAACCAGGGCAGGTGTGTGCTCAGTGGGGCGTTCAGGTCGAGGCGTCCCGCTTCCACCAGTTGCATCAGGGCCAACGCCGTTATCGATTTGCCGATGCTGCCAATCTGAAACGTTGTGTTGTCGAGCACAGGTCGTCCGCTGGCGGCATCGCTGTGCCCCAGTCTGGCGGTGTGCCGGGTGACGCTGCGGTCGGTTATCGACAACGCCAGACCCGGAGCCGGTACGGTATCCAACCAATGTCGCAGATAGTCGTCTAGTACGGAGAAACCATTTACCGTCATTACATCACCTCCATTACATCACCTCACTGGAGCAAGTGCCGCAGCAAAAACCAAAGCATCCGGCCCCGACCTTCCGGTTGGCGCACTCGCGTGGTGACATAAATGTGCCCATGAGTGCCGCCGTCCACGCCGGCGCTGCCCTGTCCCCGCAGTCGGAGACGCCGGCCGTCCGACACGCCGGAGGGGATGGTGGCGTGCAACTTGAGGTCCCGGTGCAACCGCTGTCCGCCGGTGCACCGCCAGCACTGGCTCCTCGTGAAAGTTTCCTCCGGCTCCAGGCCGGTGCCCCGGCAGCGCGGGCAAGTCTCCATGCGCCCCACCGAGAACGTTTTGCGGACGCCGCGATTGGCTTCACGCTGGCTGATAAACACCGCAACTTCGATGTCCTCGCCGCTCTGGGGAATTGGCGCCGAAGGTCGAGGATTGATGACCACGCGATTGCGTCGGTTCGCACGGCGGTTGGGCGTATGCGTTGTATCTGAGTGGCGACCGGCGGCAACCGAGAAATCGTGCCGGCGTCGCAGCAGCGGGTCTGACAGCGTGTTGTACGCCTCGTTTATCTCCTGCATCCGGGATTCCGCCTCCGGACCGGAATTCAGGTCAGGATGATAAAGCCGGGCCAGGCGTCGGTAGGCAGCGCGTATTTCCTCTGTAGTCGCGGTAGCCTGAACGCCGAGAATCTGATAGCAGTCAGGTGTAATCACTGGCGGTGGCTCGAATTACTACATAATCGTCAGGTGGGGCGTGTGTGCCAGTGAGCATATCATAGCAGCCCGGTGCAACCGCAACCGCCCCGGCTGCGAGTTGGCGCCTCGCTTAAAAGTTGCCGGGAGTCGGGCTCCGTGCTATATTGGAGTAGTTGGGGCGGGGCGTAGCGCAGCCCGGTAGCGCACCTGCATGGGGTGCAGGGGGTCGCCAGTTCGAATCTGGCCGCCCCGACCATTGATCCGATAGTGCGAAAAGGGACGGCAAACGCCATCCCTTCTGCATATCGAGATTAGTTTCACCGGGTCAACCGGGGCAGACTACCAGTTGGCCGGCGCGTTAATCCTGGTCTGCGGGACTACATCGCAGTGCGCCCGCCATCCACCACGACTTCGCTGCCGGTTACGAACGACGACTCGTCGGAGGCCAGGTAGATGACCGCGTAGGCAATGTCCTCCGGACGGCCAATGCGACCCAATGGAGTGCGCTGTCGCTGTTGTTCATCGGTGAGACCCGCCCGCCCCCGGCGCGACTCGGTCAACATTGGTGTGTCGATCGGGCCGGGGTGGACCGAGTTGCAACGGATGCCTTCGTGGGCGTGCTGTATGGCAGTGGACTTGGTGAACAGTCTGACGGCGCCCTTCGTGCTGCTGTATCCGGCCAGGTTGTAGTCGTTGCCCACCAACCCGGCGGTGGACGAGATGTTGATAATGCTGCCGCCGCCAGCGGACCGCAGGGCCGGCAGGGATGCTTTGGTGCCCAGAAAGACACCTTTGGCGTTGACATCGAACAGCCGATCCCATTCCGCAACGGTCATTTCCTCGATACTGCGCCCCAGTACGATGCCGGCGTTGTTCACCAACACGTCGAGCTTGCCGTACCCGGATACGGCGGCATTGACGGCGTTCTCCCAGTCTGCCTCGCTGGTTACGTCCAGATGCACGTAGGTTGCCCGGCCACCCAGCTCCCTGATTTCGGCCTCCACCCTCTGGCCCTCGTCATCCAGAATATCGCCGAACACGACGCACGCCCCTTCGTCAGCAAACATCCGCGCTTCCACCGCGCCTTGACCGCGGGCGCCGCCGCTGATCAAAGCAACCTTGCCATCGAGCCTGCCCATGTTGTTACCTCCAGTGTGTGCGCCAGTCCAAACCACTGCCGACTAGCGTTTGACGACGTCCCCGAATTGACGGATGGCGTTGATGTGAGCATCGGGAGTTGTCAGACCGGCGGACATGGTGTTGATGGAGAAATGAGACGCTCCCATGCCGCGCCAGGTTTCCGCCCGTGCCTGCCAGAATTCCGGATCGCCGTCGGAGTAGTTGACCCTGGGTTCCATACCGATGGTGTCGGGGTCGCGGCCGGCGTTGATGGCGGCCTGCCTGACCTTGGCGATAATCGAATCCGCCTGGGGGTCGTCCGGCTGGAATTGCGGGAACCAGCCATCAGCGCACCGGCCAACTCTGTTCAGCACCCGATCCACCGGAACGGGGCCGCTCCGCCGACTGCCGGCGCCCATCCAGATCGGTATCGGGCGTTGGACGGGCAGCGGGTTGATGCCGGCGTTGGTAATGTCATGGTATTTGCCGTGGAAATCGACCACTTCCTCGGTCCACAACCGGCGCAGCAGTTCCATCTGTTCTTCGGCGCGGCGGCCTCGCGTAGTGAAGTCCTCGCCCAACGCCTCGTACTCAACTGCGTTCCACCCGATGCCCACACCCAGGCGGAGTCGGCCACCGCTCAGCACGTCAATCTCGGCGGCCTGTTTCGCCGCCAGCGCCGTTTGACGCTGCCCCAGGATCAGAATGGCCGATACCAGTTCCACTTTGGTAGTCAACGCCGCCATATACCCGAACAACACGAAAATTTCGTGGAACATACTTTCTTTGGTGTAACCGCCGATCCACGGCTGGTGGTAATCGGTGTCTGCGCCCAGCACGTGGTCATAGGCGATAATGTGCGCGAAACCCAGCTCTTCCGCCGCCTGCACGTAGTCGCGCACGGCGATGGGGTCGGAGCCGATCTCAGTTTGCGGAAACACGACGCCAATCTGCATATCCTGGTTAGGCATACCTGAACCTCTCGTCAATCAGGGGATAGTCTGGTGCTGGCTGGATTGTACTCTGCCAGTTGACGGCGGGCAAACACGGCGACCGAAGGGCAATCGGGTAGCGGCAGCAATGCCGTTCACGGGCTGGCCCACACCAGGTTCCAAAGCAGGAAAAATACGACGACACCGCACCATCCCAGCAGCATGGCGATGCGGTACATCCGGTTGAACCACTGGTATTCCCAAATCGGCAGCCGGCGGTCGCGGGCCTGAACCGACGGCGCACTATCCTTCGCCCACAACCAGCGCCCCATCTGGCGCATCAGCATCATTTCGGGCCTGGTCGGTCAGAGGATTTGCGACAGGAAGTGCTTGACCCGTTCGTGCCGGGGATGGTTGAAAAATTCGTCTGGCGGCTGGTCTTCCACGATCAGCCCTTCGTCGAACATAACGATGCGGTCGGCCACCTCGCGGGCGAATCCAAGTTCGTGGGTAACCGCCAGTATGGTCATCTGGGAGGCCGCCAGCTCGTGCATCACTTCGAGCACCTCCTTGATCATCTCCGGGTCCAGCGCCGAAGTGGGTTCGTCGAAGAGCATGATGTTGGGTTGCATGGCCAGGGCCCGGGCAATGGCCACCCGCTGCTGTTGACCGCCCGAAAGCTGCGCCGGGTATTTCTCGGCCTGCTCCGGGATGCCCACGCGCTCCAGCAGTTCCATCGCAATGGCTTCTGCCTCCTGAGCCGGCAGCTTGCGCACCTTGATGGGAGCCAGCGTAATGTTGCCCATTACGGTCAAATGCGGGAAGAGGTTGAAGGACTGGAAAACCATCCCCACGTCGCGGCGAATGGCATCAATGTTGCGCACGTCATTGGACAGCGCAATCCCGTCCACGAATATCTCGCCGCGCTGATGCTGTTCCAGCCGGTTCAGAGTGCGAATGAAAGTGGACTTGCCGGAACCAGAGGGCCCAATAATGACAACCACTTCACCGCGCTTGACGGTGGTGGTAATGCCCCGCAAAGCGTGGAAGTTGCCAAACCACTTATGAACGTCTTGGCAGACAATGATGTCATTGATATGGTTGATTGTTTCTGTAGCCATCTTTGGTTAATCCTGGGTTCGCGCCGAAATGCTGGGTTGGCGATCTGTCATTGCCGTTGTCATCGTACACCCACGCCCAGGTGTCTTTCAATCCTACCGCTCACGTAGGACATCCCGTAGGTGAAAATCCAGAAGACCAAGGCGACGAAGAGGAAAACTTCCGCTGCGTTGTCCAGGTATTTGGTGTTGCCGGATATGAACACGCGGCTAACTTCAACAATGTCCAGCATTCCGATGATATAGACCAGACTGGTGTCCTTGAAGAGACCAATGAACTGCCCCACGATAGCAGGAATGACGTTGCGGATGGCTTGTGGCAGGGAGATTAGCAGCGTGGTTTGCCAGCCGGGAAGCCCCAGCGCCCGTGCCGCTTCTGCCTGGCCCGGGTGTAGCGCTTGCAGGCCGCCGCGGATGTTTTCCGCCATATACGCCGCGCTGAACAATGTGATGACCACGGCGGCGCGAAACAGCGAGTTTTGCGGGAAGTCCTCCGGGAATGCCAGCGGCACCAGAGTCTGCGACATAAACAGCAGCGTTATCAATGGCACACCGCGGAAAACTTCGATAAAAAATACACACAGTACCTTCACCACCGGCAGGTGGCTGCGCCGACCCAATGCCAACGCAACGCCAATTGGGAAGCTGATCACGATGCCGGCGATGGCCAGCAGCAGGTTCAGCATCAGGCCGCCCCAGTTGCGAACCAGCACCGGCTGCAAGCCAGGTACTCCGGGCAGGCCGCGGAGCAGCACCAGCGTTATCAGGAATGCGGCCACGGACAGAATTACGATCCAGCGCGATGTGCCCAGCGGGGTGTAGCGGGCCAACCCCCATCCCGCGATCAACGCCGGCACGTTCGCCAATAGCAGCAGGCGCACGTCCCACCCCATCCGGTCCAGACCGTAGGGCAGAAAGGCCAACAATGCGATTGCGGCCGTCGCCAGGATTGCGATGCGCTTGGCTACTCCGCCGCCGGCGACTACCCATCCCATTCCCAGCAGCGCCGTTACCAGCATCAGCGCAACCTGTGGCCTCCAGAAGCAGTTGCTGCCGGGGCAGGCCTCGGTGGTATTGTACTGGCCAATGACAAACCGACCGCCCAATTTGGTCGCCACCGTCCAGTCGGCATCCAGGAAGGCCCAGCCCAAGCCGTGCCAAGCGCCCAATGCCAGGGCCGCACCGAACACAATGGTAAGCAGGCTGTTGAACCAGTTGCCGAACAGATTGGCGCGAATCCAGCCGGCTGCGCCCACGCTCATTCGTGGCGGCGGCAATGCGAGCGCCGATGGCTCCGGAAATGGCGGTGCGGCGTTGGGTTCGGCAGCCACTTTCTAACCTCGGATGACCGGTCTCACGAGAACCGGATGCGCCGGTTGTACAGGTTTCCGATCAGCGACCAGGTCAGGCTCATTGCCAGATAGGCCGCCATCAGTACTATAAATATGGAAATTGCCGGTGCAGTCTGGGTCATGGTCTGGGCAACGCTGGTGAGTTCGGTAAAGCCCACCGCCAACCCCAAGCTGCTGTTCTTGGTAAGGTTGAGGCACTGGCTGATCCACGGCGGAATAATGACGCGCAAGGCTTGCGGGAAAATGACCTGTCGCAGAGCAACCATAGGCGACAGGCCCAGTGCGCGGGCTGCCTCCGTCTGACCACGCCCGACCGACTGTATGCCGGCCCGCACGATTTCGGCAATGAATGATGCGGTATACATGACCAGAGCGACTAGCAGCACCAGCAGTCCGGCTCGGGCGGTGAATCCCCCGCTAACGCGCGCGAACCGGCCCTGGGGCTCCGGCAGCGAAATGATGAAAGGCGCGTCCCCGTATGCGGCGCCGACCACCAACCAGCCCACGACGCCAATCAGCGCCAGTATCGCACCGGCGCTCAACAGAGGATATGACGGCCGGCCGGTTTCGACTTCACGACGGGTCAGGCGGCGGTACGCCAATACCCCGGCGATAACGGCCGCTGCGGTCAGCATCAACCAGACCAGCGCCGGCCAAAACTCCGTTGCCGTCGGTCCGGGCATGGAGATGCCGGCGTTGTTGATGTAAAGCCGCCCAGCAATAGCGTAGCTTTCGCGTTCCACCGGTAACGCCAGCACAAAAAAGAGCCAGAAAAGCAGTTGCACCAGCAGTGGCACGTTGCGGAAAAACTCAACATAGATGAGCGCCAACCGGGAGACAATCCAGTTGCCGGACAACCGGGCGACGCCAATGACGATGCCGAGCAGAGTCGCCAGAATCACGCCCACCACCGCGACAACCACGGTGTTGACGGCAGCTACGCCAAAGGCATAGAGGAATGTATCGGACGATTCGTAGGGGATAAAGGTGTCCCCGATGGGGGTTTGGTACTCCCGGGATAAAAAGCTGAAACCGTAGGGAATATCCCGTTCCTGAACGGCGTTGCCGATGTTGACCAGGAACCAGACGACCAGGCCAAGGACTACGATGCCGGACACCATCTGCGCCACCCATTGAATGATTTGGGCGTGGCGCCAGAAGGGAATGCCCTGGTAGGTTAAAACTCGCGGTGGCTGGCTCATGGTCAGGTCAAATAGAGCGGTGGGGCATACGAAGGGTAATTACATGGCGATTTTAGCGTATTGCTGCGAAGTTTGCTTGCCGCCGCCGGGATCCGTGCCAGAGAACTCTCAGATATTGATGTACGCTGCCGCGTTAACGCCGCAGGGGCGGGCTTCAAGCCCGCCCCTGCGTTTGGCCCCGCTTGGGGATGCGCCAGATGTCTGAGTGGTTACCGCAACGGCGCGGCGTACACCTGTCCGCCCTTGGGGCAATCGGTGCAGGGGGCAGTGGCCCACAGCGCGTTGCGGCTGCCTTCCCGTTCCAACCCCAGTGGGGTCAAATGCCGGTCATAAATCTCGCCATAGTTGCCCACGGCCTTGATGACATCCTGCGCTGCAGTCTCGCTGAGACCCATTGTCTCCTGGCCATAGGAACCGGACAGACCAAACAGCCGGTCAACGGCGGTGTTGTCGGTAACGTCGGTCGGCACACTGTCGGCGGTAATCCCGTAAGCCTCGGCGTAGATCAGGATGGCCATAACGGCGCTTACCAGGTCGTACCACTGTTCGTCGCCGTGGGGCACTACCGGGCCGAGGGGTTCTTCAGAGATAGTACCGGCCAGGATGGTATGGTCGTCTGGATTGTCAAAGCCGGCTCGGGTGCTCACCAGCCCGGAGCGGTCGGTGGTCAGGGCGTCGCACTGTCCGCTGGTATAAGCGGCGCTGGCAGTAACGTTGTCCGGGAATACGACCACATCGATATTCAGGTTGTTCTGATTGATGAAGTCCTGCAGGTTCAGTTCAGTCGTGGTGCCCTGTTGGACGCAGACCTTGGAACCGTCCAGCTCCATCATCCCGGAGAGGTCCAAGCTCTTGGGAACCATAAAGCCTTGACCGTCGTAAAACATGGTCGGCGCGAAGTTGCCCCACTGGGCGTTTCGTGAGCTGGTCCAAGTGGTATTGCGGGACATCATGTCCACTTCGCCGGACTGCATCGTCGGCCCCCGCTCGGAGGCGGTGGTGGGCCGGAACTCTACGGCGTTGGCGTCGCCCAGGACGGCGGCGGCTACGGCGCGGCACAGGTCAATGTCAAAGCCCATGGTGTTGCCGTCGTCATCAATAAAGCCGAAACCCGCCAACCCGTTGTTGCTGGCGCAAATCACAGTGCCCCGAGCTTTGACTGCGTCCAGTCGGCTGCCGTCCTGGTTAGACCCGGAAACGGCGTCGGTGGGGCCCGGCATGGCGGTGGCTTCCGCCGGTTGAGTTCCTGCCATAGCCGGTTCCGTAGCTGCCATGGCCGGCTCGGTGGCCGTCATGGCCGGCTCGGTGGCTGTCATAGCCGCAGTCGGCTCCGCTCCTCCGGTGGCCGGCGCCGCGCTCTCTTCGCCGTTGCAGGCCAACGCCGCTACCAGCGCCAGCAGAATCGTTGCACCGGCTATGTACTTCAAATATCGTTTCATTGGTTGTTCGTCCCCCTGTGATGTTTGCGTGTCGAAAGTCAACGAGAGGCAGTATCACAAAACGGCTATCCGATTGGCAATACTTCCGGTCGGTCAAATAACGCTAAAATGGCAGCCAATTACGGTTAACCTGCACTGACATTACATAAAATGCCATAATACAACCGCAGTTGAGCCGAATATCTTCCCCAGGTCTTCCCGAGGGCACCACTCTTCCATCTGCTCAATGGCGTATCGCAGCGAGTTTCGGTAGCCTTCCCGGTTGGTAACCCTGGGCCAGTCCGAACCCCAGATCATACGGTCGGGGCCAAAAGCGTCGTAGGCCATTCTCACGTAAGGCGGCGTATTCCGATACGGGAATGGTGGCTCGCTGATTTCGCCCATACCGTGAATCTTGATGACCGTATTGGGGAACCGGGCCAGCGTCAGCGCCTGGCGAAACACATCATCGGGCGGCATCGACAGCGTACCTATGGCGTGTATCCCCATCCCAGCCAGATGCTCGATGATTACGGTAAGGTTGGGCAAAGCGGCCACCAGTTCGGAGAATTCCGCTGCTGCGAAGTCCTCTGCCGGCCCGCCCACGCTGACCGACATTCCCAGCTCGGCGGCGGTGCGCCAGATGGCCAGTGGGTCGCTGCCCGGCGAGCGCTGAAAATTGCGCAGGCGGACGGTCTCGGCGCCGGCGGCGTGCAAACTGGACAGAGTGCCAGGGGCCGCCGGGTCGTCAACGTCAACCCGGCACACTACGGACAACCGGCCCGGAAACCGCGATTTGCATTCCAGCACGTAGGAATTGTCCAGCGTGGCGGTGGACTGCACCAACACGGTCTTCGATACGCCGTTCAGCTCCATCTGAGCCAGGAGCATCTCGACCGGTTCGTAGTGGTTGCGTCCAATATGAACATGGGTATCTACAATCAACATCGCTAAACCTCACCTCAAGCTCGAGACCACGGGCCGGCAGACTTTGGTTCGGACAATATATCATCGCGCCGTTGCAATGGTTCCAGCGGCCAAATTGACCTTGCCGTGCGAATCCGCAATAATGCGGGGCGGCAGCCTGGTTTTTCGAGCCGCCCGGTGGGCTGCGCCGCTGGGTACGCGCCCATTTGCCAGTTTCAATCTGGCCATGCTCATGTCAATAAAAGCCAATTCCGGAACAACCAATTCCGGAACCGGTTGATTCCGATTCGGTAAGGAGGAAACAAACATGATTTCACAAGCCGAAAACATCGCTCTCACGCAGGTGGGGCCGGGGACGCCCATGGGCGAATTGATGCGCCGCTACTGGATGCCGGCTTTGCTGTCGTGGGAACTGGCTGAAGCCGACGGTGAGCCCGTCCGGGTGAAACTGCTGGGCGAGCAACTGGTTGCATTCCGCGATACCGAGGGACGCATCGGCCTGCTGGAAGAGCTCTGCCCCCACCGCCTGGTATCGCTGTGGCTGGGACGCAACGAGGAATGCGGCCTGCGCTGCGTGTATCACGGCTGGAAATTCGACGTCAACGGGCAGTGCGTTGACATGATGAACGAGCCGCCGGAAAGCGATTTTCCTGCCAAAATGACCACGGTTTCCTACCCTACAATTGAGATGGGGGGAGTGATATGGGCTTACATGGGGCCCAGGGAACATATGCCGCCGGCTCCGAAGTTCGAGTGGGCCGCGGTGCCGGCAACTCACCGCCACGTTACCAAGAACATTCAGGAGTGCAACTGGCTGCAGGCCCTGGAAGGTGGCATTGACTCCGCCCACGCTACCATCCTGCACCGCACGCTGCGCCCCGACACGACTCATGCCGGCCTGCGCATCGACTCCCCGCACGTGCAGGGTCGACCGCCGGACCTGGAAGTGGACTTTACCGATTACGGGTATCGCTACGTGGGCATCCGCTCCCTGGGTGAGGAGGGCAAGCACGTCCGCGCGTATCACTTTGTGATGCCGTTTCACCAGATTCGCGCCAGCCAGCGGGGCTACCGGGGCAAGCCCGGGCCGGTGGGCTTCCTGGCGTCCGGGCATATGTGGGTGCCGATGGACGACAACTCGGTGATGGTATGGAATTGGGACTTGTCTTATGACGACCCTATCGAGGCTGGAGAGCGTATGGACATGGATCGCAGCTATGGACGCGGCCCTGAACATATGCTGGACAGCTTCCGCACCAGGGTGAACCGGGACAACAGCTGGATGATTGACCGCGCGGTGCAGAAAACCGAGACGTTCAGCGGCATCGAGGGTGTCAACGCTCAGGACGTGGCGGTGCAGGAAAGCATGGGCTACGTGGTGGATCGGACGCGGGAGAATCTGTCGCGCACCGACATGGCCATTGTCTACGCCCGCCGGATGCTGCTGCAGGCCACCCGGACGGTTGCCGAGGGCGCAACCCCGCCGGGCGCCGGCGATAATTACTATATGCTGCGTCCCGCCCAGGCCGTTCTGCCCCTCGGCGTCGATTGGCGAGACGCATTGTGGGACGACTTGTACCCGGACGGCTCCCAGCAGCGCAATGGGAAGTAGGGCATTGCAGTTTCGCCGGCGGTTGACAAGGTAACACCGCCAGCGGAATATAGAAGTACGATTGCCGGCGAAGCCAAACTATATTCCCCCAGCTACAGAACATCATGACGCCCATCAATAACTTTGATGACATCTTGTCCGCCATGGAGCAGGACCCCGCCCTCCGTGAGGCGTTGCGGAATCATGTCTTGGGCGAAGAGTTCATGCAGCTACCAGCAATCGCTCGTCGGCAGGAAGAGCTGATTACCCTGGTCATAAACCGGCAGATGGAGCTGGCATCAACGCTTCGGGATCTCGCGGAGCAAATCTCCGGCTACGCGCTTGCCAGCAGCCGCGTCATCACAACCACCGTAGAACGTCAAGACCACATTGAGGCTGACATTGCTGAACTCAAAGCCGGACAAGCCCAGCTAGCGGCCAGCGTACAGGAATTGCTGGAAAGCCAGTCGCGTACGGAAACCAACATCGCTGAACTCAGAGCAGGGCAAGACCGGATGGACTCGCGCCAAGACCGGATGGAAACCAATATCGCCGAACTCAGAGCAGGGCAAGACCGGATGGACTCGCGCCAAGACCGGATGGACTCGCGCCAAGACCGGATGGACTCGCGCCAAGACCGGATGGAAACCAACATCGCCGAACTCAAAGCTGGCCAAGACCGGATGGACTCGCGCCAAGACCGGATGGAAGGCGACATCACTGAACTCAAAGCCGGCCAAACCCGGATGGAAGGGCAGCTCAACAACTTGACCGGAACCGATTATGAGCGCAAAGTGGCGAAAAGGGCACCCCGCGCTGCTCGCCGGTACTTGGGTTTGCGGCAAGCCAGCGTGGTTTACGGGATCACTGTCCCTGACGACAACAGAATCGCGGACCTGCTGCACCGAGCCACCGAGGCGGGAACTATCACCGATGAGCAGGCCGAGGAATTGGAAAGGGCAGATCTCATCTTATCAGGTGTATTCTCAGACGACGAACTTTCCTACGCCGTCGCCGAAGTATCCGTCACTATCGACGAGCACGATGTTGACCGAGCCCGCAGCCGAGCCCGAATACTGCAGGACGCCAGCAGGGCCCTCGCTAAAGCCGCCGTCATCGGAACCGCCATATCGGACGCGAACCGGCAACGGGCAGAACAGGACAATGTGACCGTCGTCATTATGGACGAGTAGAAACTCGTATACCACACCCTGCTCACCAACTTACCAAAACATCGACCGTCGGCATTGCGCCCGACGGTCGATGTCAAATCTGCGGTGACTAGGACCGACCTAGCCCTCTTTCAGGGCCGGTATCACCCTGGTTCCCAACAATTCCACCGAGCGCATTACGTGCTCGTGGGGCATATGACCCTCGTTGCCGTAGATGAGGATGTAGCCGGGTTCCAGATCCTGGCGGATGTGGCGCAGCTTCTCGATTACGGTTTCGGGGCTGCCTACGATGATGTTGTAGGCGTCCTGCAACTGTTCGTAGGTCATGCGCTGACCCATGGTGCCCGTGCCGATGAGGGGGCGCGACATCTTGATGCGCAGGGCCTCGCGGGACTGGTAGCCGGGCGGGTCATTGAATTCCATCGGCCCACGGTTGCGGTGGTTCTCGGTCCAGAGGAAGGTGCGTCCGATTTCCTGCGCCTTCTCGTCGGTGTCCGCAACCAGGCAGCGAATCAGGTAGCCGAAGTGCTCGGGGCCAGCTTCGTAGCCCTCTTCGGCGGCCGTCTCGTGATAGATGCCTTTCAGCTGCTTGGTCAGGTCCAGCAGGGAGCCGAGGTTCATGTATGGATAGCGGTGCCTGGCGGCCCAAATAACGGACTCGGGGCTGCCGGTGCCGGGGAACCAGACCGGCGGATGGGGCTTTTGGATCGGCACCACCCAGGGATTGACCATGCGGTGCGGCCAGTACTCGCCGTCCCAGCGGAAGGGGCCGGGGTCGGTCCAGCACTTGATTATGAGGTCGTGCGCCTCTTCAAAGCGCGGCCGGTTTTCCGTCGGCGAATAGCCGGCGTGCAGCGTCTCAACGGCGGTGCCGCGGACGAATCCGGAGATGATGCGCCCACCGCTGATGCAGTCCAGCATCGCAATCTCTTCGGCCATCTTCACCGGGTCGTTGACCGCGATGACGTTGCCCAGCATGGCAATCTTCGCCTTTTTCGTGCGCTGGGTGATGACCGCAGCATCCACGTTCACCGATGGCTTCATGCACCAGTAAGAACTGTGGTGCTCGTTGGACATGATGCCATCGAAACCAACTTCGTCGGCCAGCTGATATTGGTCGTGGTAGTTGGAATACAGGACGTGGGCCTTTTCGGGATCGAAGTAGGTATTGGGGAAGTGCATCCGCCCCGATTCGTAGGGCGCCAGGTCGTCTTCGGTGACGTGGCCGTAAGGCTGTTCTGAGAACCAGAATACTTCAAGCTCGTGAGCCATGATGGTTTGCTCCTTCTCGGTGTCGCGCGGCGGAATCGTTTGACGTTGGCAGCGAGTCCTGGCGGGGTGCGGGAGATCCTGAAAACTAGATGGTGTTCAGGAAATTGGCGACGGCGGAAACGAATTCGCTGCGCTTTTCAATGGCGGGGGAGTGACCGCAATTGTCGATGATAGAGAGTTGACTCCCGTTGATCGCTTGCTGGAACAGGTGCCCGCATTCAACCGGAATGATGGCATCTTCCCGACCCCACACGATCAGCGTGGGCGTATCCACGCGGGCCAGCGTGTGAGGCAGGCTGGGATCGTTGAGATAGGGGCGCCAGCAGAGTTGTGACGCGGTGATGGCGTTGGAGTGAGCCACCAGCTGATCTTCCGGCGTCATCTCGCGAGCGTAATTCTCGTAGTTCTCCACCTGGCTGGGGTCATAAAAACGCTGTTCCAGCCTGGTGGCGGCGGATACCATGAAAATCTCGGCAATCTCACCTTGCACCGGCTTGATTCCGGCGGCGTCGACCAGGATCAGGGCATCCAGGTTATGGTCGTCCATCGCCGCCATTTCGGCGGACACCCAACCACCCATAGAGGAACCCATCAGCACGATGTCCTGCAAGCCCAGCGCGTCGATGAACATATGGTTGAACAGGGCAACGTCTTTAATGGTCTTTACCCACGCGGGGCCTTCGGTACCGTTGAAACCGGGTTGGCTGGGAACATACACCGTGTGTTGGCTGGCCAGGTCTTCGTGATAGGCCTGCCAGCCGGATGAACCGCCCGCGCCATGGAAAAACACCAAGGGAGGACCGTTGCCGCCTGAATACATCTCCACGGCGGTGCCGTTAACATTTACTGAGGTTCGGGAACCGCTTTGTACTGTTGTCATACTCTCGTTCCTGTGCTTTTTGGGTTGCCGCTATTCTGTAACAGGGGTAATCGGATGTCAAGGCGAAGCCGGGCCTCACGCGTAACCGCTTTAATCTGTCATTGCATTTCACTTACTTTTCCGCCGTTAGATGGACAGGATAGACAGTATATGGACAGGATTTTCACCCTCACCCCAACCCTCTCCCATCGAGGGAGAGGGGGGTTCTGCGGCGGGTTGGCATGCTTCGACAGGCTCAAGATGAGCGGGGGGGTTGATGAGTCAGGATTTGGTGAGTGGGAGATTTTTGGATGGATAATGGAAAGCTGGACTTTGCACAAAAGCTAGATAAATTATAAGAACAGGGTAAGCTGGCCGGCCCCACTTCTCAAGAAAGGTCCAGATATGCTCACCCTGCCCGATGCCATTGTACCCGTACTCCATCCCTTCGCCACGTTGTTTCGCAACCCGACCTGGCTGAAAGCCCAAATCCTGCTGGTAGGCGCGATACTGGCGCCTGGTCAACGCACCGTGGTGGTGGCGCTGCGCGTCATGGGCCGCAGCGACCACCGCAACTACGCCCGTTATCATCAAGTGCTCAATCGGGCGGTGTGGTCGCCCCGCCAGGCGGCACGCATCCGGTTGGGACTGCTAATCCTCCACTTGAATCAAGGCGATGGCCCGTTGATTTTCGGCATCGACGAGACCCAGGAACGGCGCCGCGGCCCTAAAATCAAATCCCTGGGCATCTACCACGATGGGGTGCGTTCCAGCGGTCTCAGGTGGTCAAGGCCAGTGGCCGGCACAGGATCTCCCTGATGTGGCTGGGCCATGTCCCCTGGGCAGGACGCTATTGGGCCTTCCCCTTTCTCACCGTGCTGGCGCCCTCGGCACGCTACTACCGGCAGCGCGGACGCCGCCATAAAAAACTCACCGACTGGGCCCGGCAGATGATCCTGCAACTGCGCCGCTGGCTGCCGCAGCGTCCCTTGGTGCTGGTGGGCGACGGCGGCTACGCCGTACTCGACCTGCTCCACTGCTGCCAATCGTTGGCGCAACCCGTTACGCTCATCGCCCGCTTGCGCCTGGACGCCGCCCTCTATGAACCGGCCCCGCCCCGTCAGCCGGGCCGGAACGGTCGGCCCCCGCTGAAAGGCCGGCGGCTGCCCGCGCTGAAATCACTCGTCGACCATCCCGGTCTGTCCTGGACCACCGCCGCGGTAGCCTGGTACAACGGCGCGACCCGCACGGTGGAACTCACCTCGCAAACGGCGGTCTGGTACCGCTCTGGCAAGCCGCCCGTGCCCCTGCGCTGGGTCTTGGTTCGGGACCCCCAGGGCGAATTCGCCACACAGGCTCTGCTGTGCACTGACCTGGCCGTGGAACCGGCGCAGATTCTGGAATGGTTTGTGCTGCGCTGGCAACTGGAGGTCACCTTCCAGGAAGTGCGAGCGCATCTGGGCGTGGAGACCCAACGCCAGTGGTCGGACCGCGCCATCGCCCGCACCACGCCGATCCTGATGGGCCTATTCTCCTGGACCACCCTGGCGGCTCACTTGATGCAGGAACAACAGCCCATGAGCCATCGCACCGCGGCCTGGTACGCCAAGCCGTCGCCGACCTTCGTAGATGCCATCGCCCTGGTGCGCCGCCACTTGTGGCTGGCGTCGGAGGGTTTTTCACGGTCCGACGCAGAACCGGATATATGGAAAGTCCCGGCTGCCCTGTACTACCGACTTGTAGATTCACTCGCCTACGCGGCTTGAAATGTGCAAAGCCTAGGAAAGATCCCGTACGTAGGGCAGCCGATAGTCCGCTCCCGCGGTTGGTTTGTTATGATTAATACCCCGTTCGCCGTGGGGCGACGGTCAATTTCGAGCGCCGCTCCAGGAGATTTGTGATCATGTCCACCGTTTTGGAACGTATTGACCCAGCCGTTGCCGACGCCATTGCCAACGAGAATCGCCGCCAGCGCGATTCCATCGTTCTGATTGCCTCGGAGAACTACGCCAGCAAGGCAGTTTTGGAAGCCCAATCGCAGCTGATGAACAACAAGTACGCTGAGGGCTACCCTGGCCGGCGATACTACGGCGGTTGCCAGTACGTTGACGTGGTCGAGACCCTGGCCATCGACCGGGCCAAAGAGTTGTTCGGCGCCGAGCACGCCAACGTGCAGGCCCACAGCGGCGCGCAGGCCAACATGGCTGCTTACTTCGCCGTGTTGGAGCAGGGCGACCCGGTGCTTGGGATGCAACTTGATATGGGCGGCCATCTTACCCACGGGGCCAGCGTCAACTTTTCGGGCAACCTGTACAACTTCATTCCCTACGGTGTCGACCGTGATACCGAAACCATTGACTACGACCAGGTTGAGCAACTGGCCCGCGAGCATAACCCCAAGCTCATCGTGGCCGGTTGCAGCAGCTACTCGCGCACGCTGGACTTCCCCCGGTTCCGCGCCATCGCCGACTCTGTTGGCGCTCTGTTGATGGTGGATATGGCGCATATCTCCGGCCTGGTCGCCGGTGGCGCCCATCCATCGCCCATACCATATGCTCAGATAGTTACATCCACCACGCAAAAAACCCTGCGCGGCCCACGCGGCGGGATGATCCTGGCGGAGGGCGACCTGGCCCGCAAGATTGATTTTGCGGTTTTTCCTTATATGCAGGGCGGGCCGTTTATGCACATCATTGCCGCCAAAGCAGTGTGTTTCGCGGAGGCATTGCAGCCGGAATTCGCCCGGTACGCCACCCAGGTGGTTGCCAATGCTCAGGTGATGGCACAGGAGCTGTCCGAGGCCGGCGTGCGCCTGGTCGCCGGTGGCACCGACAATCACCTGATGCTGGTGGACTTGACGCCCCTGGGCATCACCGGCCGCCAGGCGGAACGGGCGCTCGAGTCGGTGAACATCGTCGCCAATAAGAACGCCATCCCCTATGACCAATTGCCGCCGCGCACCGCCTCCGGCCTGCGGCTGGGTACGCCGGCGATCACCAGCCGGGGCATGGGCGAAGACGACACCAGGCAGGTTGCCAAGCTGATCGTGCGCACGCTGTCCAACATTGGAGATGAGACCGCGTTGTCCGCAGTGAGCGACGAGGTGCGGCAATTGGGCGGGCGATTCCCGGTGCCCGGGCTCGATGACGAGTAGGAGCGTTGCGCTGCCAGGGCGCCTACGCTGACCCGCTGGGACGCAAAGTGCCGACGAACAGGTGACCGCCGATGCCGCCCGCGTAGCCTTCGGTCTGGAGATACTCCGGTTCAAAGCCGGCCTCGTCCAGCAGTTGCAGCCACGTTGATTTGTGGAACAGTCCGCTGACGTGGCGGTCCTGTTCCACAGCGATGTTGCCGTCCCGGTTGATGATGAACAGGAAAATCGACTCTACCGTGGTCCCGGCAGGATTCGCGTTTGCGATGTACTCGATGAACGTAACATCAAGTTCGTTGTTTTGTCGTGTCCAGTCGATAACCCGGGGCCCGGTGAAGCCATCCCGCAGGCAATCGGGCGCCAGCATCAACAGGCCCATTGGGTTGAGGTGAGCCACTGCCGTCGCGATGGCGGCGCGCAGGTCATCCTCGGTCAGCATATAGTTCACGGCGTCGTAGATGGCAACGACATCGAACCTGCGTTCCAACCGGATGGTCCGCATATCTCCCAGGTGGTGCAGCGTGGACGGGTTCAGCCCGCGCGACAATTCCAGCATCTGGGGCGACAAGTCCACGGCCTCGGCGTCGAAATGCGCCGTGAGGTGGGACAGCAAGTGACCGCCACCGCATCCCAATTCCAGCAAGGTTGGCCGCCGGCCCGAATCCATTGACGGCAACCGTTCGCGGATAACATCCAGCCACAACTTTGCGTCGACCAGGTACTCCTCAGGCGGGCTTACGATGGGCCAAAGGTAGGCCAGGTCGCCGTACATACGCATCGTAAACGCCTTGCCGTTCTAGTCCCGCCCCGACCTACAGCGGTAATGCGGAGTCGTCGACGTACAGGTACTCACGCACCCGGCCCAAATGGGCCCGGGGAGCTGGCCAGTGGTTGAGCCATCGCTCCAGATTGCTGATACTCACGCCGGGTTGCAGGTCTATCGCAGGACGACCCAGCAGCTCCCATTTGGCAATCAGGCGTTGGGCATCCTTCGGAACCGGGTAGGTGGACCGGACCTGGTGGGCGGACCAGACCTGGTGGACGGGCCGGACTTGGTGAGCGGCGGATTTTCGTGTCCATTTCGGTCGTTCCAGTTTTGGCGTTGAGTTTGTCATGTTGCCACCTGCGTGGTCGTGCGGGGACGGTTTGCGTGAAATATGTTCGATTGATATAGAACAATTGTACGCAAACGCCTTCACCGCCGCAACCGGCTGCGGTCGCAATTTTCTGGCGCCCCGACGAAGTGCAGACCCGCGCACCGCAGATGCGACGTTGTTGCCGCAGACACCCCTCCTCGACGCCATCGTTACTCTTGCTGCAGGCTGTCCAGCAAGGACTGGATGAGGAATACTCCGCGCGCGCCGGAACTGGTGTGGGCGACTCTGCCCTGTTTGTCCAGAAATACGTAAGCAGGCACACCATTGACGCCGTATGCCGTGGCCAGTTGAGCGTTGGCGTCGTAGAGGTTTGGGAATGACAACCCAACCCGGTCTACGAAGGCCACCGTTTCCGACTCCGTGGTGTTGAACTGGGAGACACCCAGGACGTCCACACCGGCGGCCTGCAACTGTGTGGCGTAAAGCTCCTGGACAGCGGGCAACTCCCGTTGGCAATGGGGTCACCAAGGCGCCCAGAAGGTCAGCAACGTGGGTGTGCCCAACGTGTCGGCCAGGTCAAACTGGTTGCCATCGAGCAGCACGGCTTGGAACAGCGGTCCGGCCTGGCGTTCCTCGGCTGTAGCCTCGGTCGGCGCCGGCCGGGGAGTGTAGGTCGGCCTGGGGGTGTACGTGGCCCCAGGCGTGTACGTGGGGAGAACGGTGGTGGGCGGTGTGACCGTCGCTGTTGCCGGCTCGGCAACACTTCCACGGGCTGGGAGCGCAGTGGGCAGCGAATAGTCTGCCTCCGGGACAATGGGCTCCGTGGACGGCGAACAACCGGATAATGCCGCGACCAGCGCCACCATCAGGATTGTCAACGCCGTGAGCAACCCACGGCGGGGCATATTGCCAGTAGTTTGCGGCGACATTTGGTGATGAGATGAAGGCAATCGGAGTAGATTAGGGTGTGTTGACAAATACCGTCGTTCCCGCGTAAGCGCCGTCATTCCCGCGCAAGCGGGAATCCAGTGGCCGGAGGGGGATGCCATAATAGCAAGGGATGCTTGGTAGTGTCCATCCAACCGTGCGGTTGAGACGATTCCTAAACTCGCGGTGAAACTATGGGCATTGAGGATAATGATACCGAAACAGCCAAACGGAGTGTAACCATGACCACCGCAACGTACCTGGCCGCCAGCCGGTATTTGTTGCTTCAAGCACGGGCTGAATTGGAGCAAGGGGATACCCGTCAGGCGTCCGAGAAGGGCTGGGGTGCGGCAGCGCAGATTTTGAAGGCCATTGCCGAAGGGCGCAAATGGGAACATAAAAGCCACGCGGCGTTCTTCACGGTCATTGCTCAACTGGCGACCGAAATACCCCATGACGACCTGCGCCGTTGGTTCCACGCTGCCAACAGCCTGCACACCAATTTTTACGAAAACCTGATGGATGCCGACACGGTACGGGTGGGACTAGACGACGTGGAGCGGTTGCTGGACTTGCTGGAACCGCTGGTCTAACCAGCCGAACCGACTACACAGGCGGGTCGACCCAACAATTAAGTCGGCCCGCTTTCATTCGTCGGCGGAGTTTAGGAATCGTATCTGCGGTTGCCAGGGTCTTTCCACTATCAACGCCCCGGCCGGTGCAGCGCCGGCGTGACCGCAGAAAACCCGGCGCCTCAGGAACACCACTGGCAGCCGACGGACTGGATTCCCGCGAAAACGGGAATGACGGGTTGGGGTTGGTGATAATCGAATGACCCTGGTGCGGTTGCGGTATGACATCTGGCATCAAGACGATGTAGGTTGGCCGGCCGTAAACTAAAAGGTCTCTGCCTGAATATTGCTTCGAGCGCGCCGGGCCAGGGCTGAGCTCATTACCCGGCGCGCTCGAAAAGCGCCGCGTTTCTAGTCTGCAACCTCGACGATCATCTCGATCTCGATCGGCATTCCTCCGGGCAGAGTTGCCATGCCCACGGCGGATCTGGCGTGGCGTCCCTGGTCCCCGAAGAGGTTGATTAACAGATCCGACGCGCCGTTGGCGACCAGGGGCATATCACCGAAATCGGGTTCGGAGTTGACCATGCACAGCAGCTTGACGATCCGCTTCACGTTGTCCAGGTCGCCAATCTCTCCCTTCAGATTGGTGAGCAGGTTCAACATGGTCTGTCGGGCGCAGTCGTAACCCTGGTCGACGGTTAGCGCCGAGCCCAGCTTGCCAACGTGCAGCAAACCGCCGTCCGGCAGCCCAGGGCCGGTGCCCGAAAGGAACACCAGGTTTCCGGTTCGCACCGCGGGGATGATGTTGCCGGCCCCAGGCCGCCGGGGCGGGGGTAGCTCGTAGCCTAATTCTTTCAGCTTGTTCTCTATCTCGGGCATGAAAACGCTCCTTCTATGTTCGATGTTCCTGTGTTCGATGTTCAAGTTGAAACTAAAATGGCGCCAACCACGACGCCAATTGTAACCCGACCGAGTATATGGCAACACAGTCGTGTCGGACGTCGCTGGCCACCCGCCGGTTTGGGCACTGGTCTGGCGGCCTGGCCGCTTGCTATCCTGGCCGATGGTATCACGTTGCCGGTGGGCGAGCGCCGGTTCGGTTTTTCCAATGGCCCGATATACAATGGTCTCCTGGAAAACGGATCAGGTTATTTCGTGACCACGGGAGGTGTACCCATGCCGGCTGAGCAAGGCATCATCCAGACCATATTGGGGAATGGATCCGAAGGTTGGGAGGGAGACGGCGGGCCGGCGTTAGCCGCCGCGTGTCAAACTCCGTATGCCTGTGAGTTCGATCCCCAGGGGAACCTGATCGTGTGCATGGGGCGCCATCACAGAATCCGCCGCATGGATGCTGAGACCGGGGTAATCACGCTGATCGCCGGCACGGGGGAGCCGGGATACGCCGGTGATGGCGGCCCCGCTGTCGACGCCCTCATCAATCAACCATACGGGCTGGCCATCGACGTCAACGGCGATCTGTACTTCTCGCAGCGGTTTGACCCGGCGGTGCGGAAAATAGACGGTCGCACGGGCATCATCTCAACCGTGGCCGGCACCGGCGAATTCGGGTACAGCGGGGACGGCGGCCCCGGCGATGCCGCCATGATGCGGGAACCCAACGACGTGTACCTGGACGGGCGGGGCGGCCTGCTCATCGCCGACATACAGGATCAGCGAATTCGCCGGGTTGACCTGTCTACCGGCATCATAACCACTTTTGCCGGCACCGGTGAAATGTCCCGCGCCGGCGACGGGAAGCCGGCCGCCGCAGCCGGCCTGATGGGTCCGAGAGCCGTTTGCCTGGATAGCCTGGGGAATGTGTACGTTTGCGAAAGGGAAGGCAACGGGGTTCGCAAGATTTCTCCCGATGGAACGTTGACTACGATTGCCGGCGCCGATTCCGGGTACGGCTACACCGGCGACGGCGGCCCGGCGTTGTCCGCCACCTGGGGAGCGCCCAAGGCGATGCGCTGCGACCTGAATGACAACATCATCGTGGTTGATTCGGATAACTGCGCCGTGCGGCGGATTGACGCCCGGACCGGCGTCGTAACCACCATCGCCGGCGGCCGCGAAGGTGGCGGCGGCGACGGTGGCCCGGCCGTTGCTGCCGGGTTGGTCCATCCCCACGGGTGCGGCATCAACGCGGACGGCGACCTGTTTATTGCCGACACCCACAATCACCGGGTGCGGGTGGTCGGATTGTGAGCCGCACAACATGGAATCAGCTGTCCCGGCCAGGTCGGCAATTGCCGACCGTCAATCGGTCAACGCTGAATTCGCGTGGTAGTATCTGACAACCCAACACTCCCGAGGAGGACGCCATGGTTCTGAGCGGCGAAGACTGGTTGGCCCTAACCACCGAAGCAACCCTGGAGCCGGAAATCCCGATTTGCGATCCCCACCACCATTTTTGGGTCTCCCGTCCGGAGCCGGCTGCCTACCAGCGATACCTGCTTCCGGAGCTGACCGCAGACGTTAACAGCGGCCACAATGTGCGCTCAACGGTCTTCATCGAGGTGCGCTGCGAGTACCGGCAGAGCGGCCCTGAAGAGATGAGGCCGGTGGGCGAGGTGGAGTATATCGAGACCATCGCCGCGGCAAGCGCCGGCGGCAGCCTCGGCCCTACCAAAGCCGCCGCCGCCATTGTCGGGTACGCCGACCTGAAGCTGGGTGAGGCGGTGCGCCCGGTGCTGGAAGCGATGCAGGCCGCCAGTCCAACCCGCTTTCGCGGTGTCCGGCACGCCACCGGCTGGGACGAGAGTCCGGAGCTGGCCAACCGGGATATTCGCGGAGTCCTGTCCACCGACGGCTATCGGGCCGGCGCAAAGGTTCTGGCTGAAATGGGATTGTTGGTGGAGAACTCCCTCTATTTCCATCAGCTGTCCGAATTGGCCGAATTCGCCCGGGCGGTGCCTGACCTGACCATCGTCCTGAACCACATCGGCGGCCTGGTGCGGGTCGGCCCCTATGCCAATCGGGACGACGAAGTTCTGCCGGCCTGGCAGTGTGGAGTGGAGGAAGCGGCCCAATGTCCCAACATCGTAATGAAGCTGGGTGGGGTGGGACAGTTGCGCTACGGATATTACTGGCACGACCGGGACATTCCCATCGGTTCTGAGGAGCTGGCCGGCGCTCTGGGCCCGCTCATGCAGCACTGCATCGAGCAGTTCGGGCCGGATAGATGTATGTTTGAGAGCAACTTCCCGGTGGACAAGCCGTCGTATTCGTACAATGTGCTGTATAACGCCTTCAAACGGCTTTCCAGCGGCTATTCAGCGGCTGAACGCGCTGCCCTGTTCCACGATACTGCCGCCCGGGTCTACAACATCAGTGACTGATACCAACTCTATTTGACTCCCTGGAGGTACATGATGGTACTCGTTGGCCAAGAGTTAGAGACCGGAACAATCCAGTACACCAGCCGCGACGGCACGATGGTCGATGCTTTTTACAGCCGGCCCGCCGAGGCCGGGTCGTACCCCGGCGTAATCGTAACCATGGAAGGCATGGGGTTGATGGACCACCACAAGGACATCGCCGTCCGTTTCGCCGGGCAGGGCTACCTGGCCATCGCGCCGGACCTCTATACGCGGGAAGGCGCTCCGGAGCCGGAAAATGTGCTGGCCACGCTGTTCGCCTCCCCCGACTCCCGGGCAATGGACGACCTGGAAGGGGCGGCTCTGTATCTGAAATCCCAGGCGCACAGCAACGGCCGGGTGGGCATCATCGGCTTTTGCTCCGGCGGACGCTACACCCTGATGATGGCCTGCTTGAGCAGCAACATCAACGCGGCGGTGGACTCGGCCGGCGGCCACATCGTCCACGAACCCACCGACTTGCGGCCGGTGCAGCCGATGGACATGGTGCCCAACTTGTCCTGCCCATTGCTGGCGTTATTTGGCGTAGAGGACGAGAACCCAACGCCGGAGCAGGCGGAGCAGATGAAAGCTCTGCTGGAACAGCACGGCAAGACCTACGAGTGGGTGATGTACAACAACGCCGGACACGCTTTCTTCGCCGACTACCGTCCCAGCTACCGCGCGGCCCCGGCCCAGGATATGTGGCACCGGGTGCTACAGTTCTACGGCCAGCACCTCAAAGGCTGACCATCAGGCGTTATGCCACCGCCGCCCAGCGAAGGTTACGACTGACCAGCGAAGGCCGCCGCCGCAGGATGCAAATTCACCCCAACCGCCTGATGCGCGGCAGGCCCAGGCCGGACAGTATATTGATAATAGTCAATACGGCGCCGTTGACCAGCAGAGCCTTCGGAGCTCCCAGGATGCCGGCCAACGCTCCCACTCCCACGTGACCTACTGGAGCGAATCCGACGCTCAGCACCCAGGATCCAGTAGCGCGCCCTCGATCCTTGTCGGCCACCAGGTCCTGCATGAGGGTTTTGTAAAGAGTATCGACGGACATGGCGCAGGCGTTGACGAACAGCAGCACACCCAGGAAGGAGTAGATGTTGCGAGACAGGGAAAACGCCATCTGTCCCAGACCGAATCCGGTGGCGGTTACGAACATCATCAGACCTTTCTTGCGGGAAGTCCCCAACCCGGCCAGTAGCCAGACTCCCAGCAGTCCCCCGGTCTGGCGCACCGCGGTCATGACACCCAGTCCCGTCGGCCCGACGTGCAGGACATTCTTGGCGAAAACGGGCAGCAGGGTCATGTGCGTAAACCCGAACACCTCTGTGGAGGCGGTCAGAAACATTAGAATCAGGAGGAACCGGTTCTCACGAACCAGGCTGACGTAACCCAACAGGTTCTTCAGCACCGGTTCGACGGAACCGGCCGCCGAGCGGCCTGGGTTGCTGATTGCCAGAGTCGCGGCGGCGGAGCACAGGTAACAACCCGCCGAAGCGATGAATTGCCAACCCGGCCCGACCAACTCGATCAGCCCACCGGCGGCGATGGATCCGATGATTCCCCCTCCCTGCATGGCCATCGCACCCAGCGCCAGCCCGTTCAGGGCTTGTCCCTGGCCCACTATGTCGTAGGTATAGGTCTGCCGGACCGTGATGGTAAAGGCCATGAAGCCGCCCAGGGCAAGCACCAGCGCGATGACAACCCACACGTGGGCGCTCCCGCCGAGCAGCAGCAGCGCCATAACCAGCGCGGCTGCGGATGCCCCCAGGGTGCCCAGGCGAAGCAGCGCCCGTCGCTCCCACCGGTCGGCCACCGCTCCGGACAACAAGCCGAGCAGAAAGAAGGGCAGCATTCTGGCGGCGGCGGCCACGCCCACCATGAACGCCGAACCCGTTAGATCATAGATGAGCCACCCAACCGACACTTGCTCCATCCCGGTGGCCAGGGAGTAGAGGAGCGTCGATGCCCACAACAGGCGGAAGTCTCTGATGTGCAGGGAGCCAGCCCAGTTCCTGATACTGTACACGGGGCCAGAATGATACACCCATTGGGAACCGGGTAGTCCCGGACCGTGGCGGTCGAGGGCCATTCCATTTTGGGCGGTCGGCCAAAGGCGCCCTGCCGCACACGCAGGGTGACCCGACGACGGGTTCAGGATGATCCTGCGACGGGCTCAGGATGAACGGATGGATTGGTTTCGCGGGATGATTGCCAGGCTGCGGGCACGGTTGTAACACTAGGGTCTGTTGACAAACTGGCGGTCTAGTACATCGGCACGAAGCAACACCGACGCAGGCCGTCCCAATATGGTAGGTTGGTAGGCAACGGCGAGTAGTTTGTCAACAGGCCCTAGGAAACACGCCTCACGCGTAGCCACTGCAATCTGTCATTGCGAGCGCAGCGTGGCAATCTCGTTGCCGTAGCAATGGTCGCCGCAGCAATGATGGTTCACCGAGGTGTACTCAACCTCAACGAGATTGCCACGTCGCTCGACGAGCTCGGGATGAGCGGGCGCTGCTCGCAATGACCAGTGGGAGATGGGCGCTGATCGCAATGACAGTAGGTTGGTTTGGTTTGACAAAGTGGGTACGCGTGAGGGAAACGCGCGATGTGAAGTGGTATTATTGGCGCGTTACCCGGCATTGGAGGGATTAACGTGCCTTTTGGAAATGACGACTGGCTGGCTCTAACCGAAGAAACTCCCATTGAACCCGCAATCCCGCTTTGCGACCCGCACCACCATTTTTGGGATCGCCGGCTACCGAGCATACCGTACCAGAGGTATCTGCTTCACGAGCTGATGGCGGATGTGGACTCGGGGCACAATGTCCGCTCCACGGTGTTCGTGGAAGCCCGGTCGATGTATCGGGCCTCGGGGCCGGACGAATTGCGCCCCGTTGGTGAGGTGGAGTTCGTACAGGGGCTGGCGGCGGCGAGCGCCAGTGGCGTCTACGGTGAAACCAGGGCCGCGGCGGCCATTGTCGGCCACGCCGACCTGAAGCTGGGCCGGGGTGTGGCCGCGGTGCTGGAAACCCTGCAGGCGGCCAGCCCCAACCGCTTCAAGGGCATGCGCCACAACGTCACCTGGAGTCCTGACCCTGCGCTGGAAGACCGCGAAACCCAGGGCATCATGTCCAACGACACTTTTCGAGCCGGCGCCCGCGTTTTGGCCGGGATGGGGCTATCGCTGGACGTCATGCTCTCCTTCCCGCAACTGAACGAGCTGGCCGACTTTGCCAGGGCGGTCCCCGAACTTCCCATCATCCTCAACCACCTGGGCGGGATCAGCCGGACGGGCATCTACGCCGGGCGGGACGATGAAGTCATACCGGCGTGGCGGGAGGGTATCCGCGCTGTGGCCGCTTGTCCCAACGTTACCTGCAAGATCGGCGGGATGGGAATGCCCCGCTGGGGGTTTGGCTGGCACGCCCGCAACATTCCAATCGGTTCCGAGGAACTGGCCGACGCCATGGCGCCGTGGATGAACTACTGCATCGAGCAGTTCGGGCCGGAGCGCAGTATGTTTGAAAGCAACTTCCCGCCGGACAAGGTCTCCTTTTCCTACAACGTGATGTACAACGCCTTCAAGCGTCTCTCGCAGAGCTACAGCCCGACTGAACGAGCCAACCTTTTTCACGACGCTGCGGTGCGGGCGTACCGCATTGAAACCTGACGGGAGCGCTTGGTAGGTATTATGAAATACGACGTCATCATCGTCGGCGCTGGCTCGGCAGGCTGCGTACTGGCTAACCGGCTGTCGGAAGACCCCGGCCGTTCCGTGCTGCTGCTGGAAGCCGGACCGGACTACCCGTCCGCCGACCTGCTGCCCGACGAGCTGAAATTTGACCTGAACCAGGCCGCCTCCGAAAAGGGCGCGGCGCACAACTGGTCGTTAGTGGGCCAATCCACTCCCCAGCAGCCGGGCCCGCTCCACGTGGCCCGGGGCCGGGTTACCGGCGGCAGCAGCGCCATCAACCACCAGATCCTGCTGCGGGGGCTCCCCGAAGATTTCGATGCCTGGGCCGAAGCGGGTAACGACGAGTGGAGCTACCAAAAGACGCTACCCTATTTCCGTATGCTGGAAAGCGACGCCGATATTAGGGATGACTTCCACGGCGCCGACGGCCCAATCCCGGTTTGGCGGCATCCGCGTGAGACCTGGCTACCCTTGCAGCGGGCTTTTTATCAGGCGTGCCGCGACGCCGGCTTCCCGGAAGACCCGGACATGAACCATCCCGACGCGACCGGCGTTGGGGCCGTGCCTCTGAACAACCCCGGCGGCGTCCGGATGAGCGTCGCTCTCACCTACCTGGACGACTGCCGCCACCGGCTGAACCTGACCATCCGGCCCAACATCCTCGCGCGGCGCGTCCGGTTCGAGGATGGTTCGACCGGCTCGCCACGAGCGGTCGGGGTGGAGGTTGACAGCAACGGCCAGTCGTTCCTGGTCGAAGGCGAGGAAATCATCCTGAGCGCCGGGGCAATTGCTTCACCGCAACTGCTGCTGCTATCCGGCGTGGGACCTGCCGATCAACTGCGCGAACTGAGCATACATCCGGTTCACGACCTGCCCGGCGTGGGTCACAACATGAAGAATCACCCATCGGTTTCCATCGTGTTCCGTGCGCAGCCGAGCAACCACCTCCCGTCGGACGCGCCCAGAAATCAGGTGGGTCTCAGGTTCACCGCGAATGGTTCGTCCGCCCGCAATGATATTCAGGTCCAGCCCACCACATCCTATCCGGAAAGCCGGAATGCCCCCGACATCCGCATCGGTTGTCGGTTGGAATTTCCCTACAGTGAAGGACGCCTTACTCTCACCTCTGCCGACGTTTCGGTGCAACCAGACCTGGATTTCCGGTTCCTGACCGATCCCAGGGACACCGCCCGGTTGCGGGATGCGGTGCGCCGCAGTGTCCGGATTTTCGAACACCCGGACTTTGCCGACCTGCTGGCGGAACGGTTGTCGCCTACCGACGATGACCTGGCCGACGACGACACGCTGGACGCCTGGCTCCGGCTAAACGCCGGCATCGCCGGGCACACTGCGGTTACCTGCAAAATGGGGCCGGATTCCGACTCGTTGGCGGTGGTCGACCAGTATTGCAACGTTCACGGCGTGGCCGGTCTGCGCGTAGTCGACTCCTCGGTGATGCCGGAGATCGTGAGGGCAAATACCAACGCAACCATCATTATGATAGCGGAACGGGCCGCAGATTTCATCAAGGCCGGCCGCTAGTCGGGGCCGGCCAGGCAGACCGGGCGCCGGCTGGCGTGTGAAGTGAGTGGCGGCGACCCGTCATTTGCGTCGAGAATCCCCGCGCGAACAACTCGGTACGGGTCAGATACCTTGCCAGTATCGCCGGTCTGCTCCCCGGACGAAGCGGCCAAAGCCTGGGTCGGGGAAATGGCCGGCAGAGACTAGTGTGCCTTCGGCTTCCAGCATGTCGATCACCGCATGTCTGGTGGAACGGGCCATGTCCTGGTTGATGTCGAACTCGGGGCACCAATCGGTGTGATGCGCCTGGATAGGACTGTGGGCAACGTCGCCCAGGACAAATGCGTGTTCGCCGTTGGAGTCGACGCGGATGGAGTTGTGCCCGGGAGTGTGTCCCGGCGTGGGATAGGACGTCAGTTCGGGGGTTATCTGGTACTCCCCGTCCATCAGGTCCATCACGCCGTGTTCCTGCAGTGGTAGCACCTGTGGCACCACGTACTCGACGGTGTTGATCACATCGGGTTGGGTCCAGTAGTCCCAGTCCTTTTGGGGCACCAGGAAGCGGGCGTTGGGGAAGTTGGGCTTGCCGTCGGTGTAATTCCAACCGACGTGGTCGGGAGTAACTGTTCACGTTTGAGGGGATCCAGTTGGGTTGCGTCGGCAATTCCGTACTTGGCTTCCCTTCTATAACAGGCCGGATGGCCCGCAGATCCCCGCAAGTCTGAACAGTTACGGTCGGGATGTACGTGAGTAAATACCACCAGGTCCACGGCCTCCGGGTCGATGCCTTTCGACTTCATGTCGTCCAGCAGGTAGCAGCCTTCCCCCTGCATCCCGGTGTCCACGATTATCAGCTGGCCGGAGGAACGGATGGCCAACGAACCCCAGCGTTGCTGGGCGTTTTCCTGGTCGGCCATCAACTCCGGGTACTCCCGCCACTGTTCGATGGTGGTGTGGGGGAACGCCACCAGGGGCGACCTGACGGGCAGGTTGTCGTTGAGCGAAATCAGCTCCACGGCGCCTACATTTACGATGTGATTGGGCATTACAAACTCCAAAATAAACGGGTCTAAAGTTCGAAGGTCTTTCTGAAAATGCTGGGGGAACCAGGGCCGTGGGTGATCAGGGCCCGCATCTCGGCGTTCTTCGGGTCGGCGTCCAGTTGGGCCGCCCATTCCGGGGTCTGCGAGACGGTTTCGTCCTCGAACTCGTACACCACCGAATACATGGGGTCTTCTCCCCGCACGGTCCTGAACCGCCGACCGCGGATTACGCCGGGCACCTTCTCGAAATTGGGCACGAATATCGAGTTGTACCACTGGTTCCACTCGGCATCGCGTTCGGGCGGGATATTCATTCGTCCCACCTGTAGCGCCGGGGCCATGCCGCTTTCCGCCATCGCACCGGAGACCGAGTCGGGATAAATCATTTCGTAGAGCGGGTTGAAGAAATGCCGGCCGATGAGAGACGGCCCCATAGTCTCGCTCCACTTGGATTTAGCCCGCTTGGTGAAACCGTCGCCCAACACCGCGGCTGGGCTTTCCAACTCATAGGCGGCCAGATGCTTCGGCCCGCCGCGCACCGCTTCGTAACGGGCGGCGTTCAGCACCCCTGGGACGTTGAGAATTTCCTGGATGTGCTCCTCGTTGTACCAGCGGTTGAATTCGTCCTCTCGATCTTCAGGGACGTCGCACCAGACCATCAGCATTCCGGTGCCCTTTTTGGCAGGCATAATGTTTCCCTCCGTTCGATGGAAACGCTTCGATGATAACGTTTCGGATGTTGGGGTTTTGACAGTTGCGGCGGGCGTGCCCTGGCGTGGGACGAGTTGGGGCATATTCACCGTGCGCGCCCGTGAATTGGTCGGTGGGTTGAAGGGGTCGGTACGTTGGTGACGTTTAGTCCGCCAGCGAGCCCATCGGATCCCAGGGCGGCAGCACGATTGGCTCCAGCTCCAGGGCTTGCTGCAGGTCCGCAGGGAGATAGTTTCGAGGGGCTGCAATTTCAAACATATACTCGGCAAACCAGGAGTCGTTCATCAGAAAGAACCCCTTGTCGCCAACCTTGTCGTCCCAACTGTTTTCCACCCGCCAGCGGCGCGGCTTGCCGTCCACCACGTCTACGCCGGTGAACAGCATGGCGTGGGTCATCGCCGTCTGGTGGTACTCCAGCCGTTCCGCCTTGTCCATGGAGAACTCGGCGTTATAGACGCTGGCGTAATCGAACAGCTCGGCGTCCCAAAGGCCCTTATCCCGGTGCATTTGCTTGCCCGTGTCGCAGCCCATCCAGACCGGCTTGCCATCCAGCAGCATCCGCATGGCAATGTCCTTCATCAGTTCAATGTCCACATTCAGGTACTTAATCTGTTTTCCGTCCACCACGTTGCCCAGGTACTGGACCGTATAGGTGCGGCCCGGCGGGCTGGACTGGCGGGGGTCGTTGACCAGGCAAACGTACTCCTCCATGGGGGTGGCGATGTACTTTTCCGCGAACTCCAGGGGAGTCAGGCGAGCGTCCCGATGGAACTCGCCGTCCTTGTCCTTCCATTGCCAGTCGAAGTTAGCGGGCGGGTTGCCCAGGTGGATGCAGAGGATCTGATAGATGGATTGAAGAGCCTCATCCTTGGCCTGGCGCATTGCATCCAAACCGCCTTCCGCGGTGTATAGCCGACGGATATTCCGCGCGCCCTGGCGCACCTGGTAATTGAGGCTGGCGTTCATGCGGGCCGAGTTGCCGGAGCTTTCCGTTTCCGGCATGACGGTCTTGGGCACGACCCCGTGTTTCCGCATCAGGCTGACGAACATATCCCACTGGCCGCCGTCGCCGAGGGGTTGATGCAGCAACCAGGCCACCACCCGGTCGTCAACCGGGCGGTCGGCGGTTTCAATAACCGCTTCCAGGATGTAGTTGGCCCGCTCAATCTTGTCCCAGAACATTACATAGCTCTGGCTAAATTCGAACTCCTTGACGTTGAGCAGGTCTTTGGATTCCGCCCGAAACAGGTTGAGGCCGGCGAACATCCAGCAACGGCCGGAACGGGCCTGGTTGGTGACGCCCCAGTCGTCCAGTACCGTGGAAAAGGAGTGGGTAGCCGCCGCTATGATGTTTCGGTTCAGGGCCACGTCGTTTACGTCGTGCTGGGTGACCACGTTCTGCATCAGTTGGTGGGCCGGCTGTGATTCAAAGGCTTCCCGAAAACCGGTCAGGGTTGTGGAATCCAGGGTGCCCGGATTGGTCGGTGTGGTCATATTCTTTGGTCTCCTTTTGCGAAAGGTTGGAGCCGATTGGGTCTTCGTCGGCATTGGCGTTCCTGCGGCGTGAATCTAACCGGGCCGGTAGCTCGCTCACCGGGCGTCGTTGACCCGTTTCAGGAAGTCTTCGGCGCCGAGGCGCAGCAGGCCCCAGCCGGAAACAGTTACGAAGTTGGCTCCCAGGTTGATGAACTCGGCGACTCCGGCAGCATCAGCCGGGTTGTTGCCGCCCACTCCGACCGACTTGCCGCCAGCGCGAACCCGGGGGATTACCTCGCTCATCACGCGGCGCACTTCGGCCGCTCCGGGATTCCCCATGCTCTGGCCGAGGTCGGATGCCGCCACGTGGAGCACGTCGGCGCCCGATACCTGGAGAATGTCGTCCAGGTTGCCGACCGCCTCGATGTCTTCGACCATGGGAATCACCAGCACCTGCGAGTTTACCCAGGCCGTGGCCTCGTCGCGGGAGACGCCGATGCCGTAGTCCTGGGCGCGTCCGCCCCCCATGCCCCGATAACCGTCGGGATGGTAACGGGAGGCACGGGCGATGGCCGCGGCCTGCTCTCCCGTGTTGACGTGAGGCACGATTATCCCCTGGAGGCCCCGGTCAAGGTACCGGAGTATGGTTGGCTCAGAGTGGTCGGGAATGCGGGCAATGGGTGTAATGCCGAAGGATTCGGCGGCGCGCACCATGTGCTCCACCTGATCAAGGCCGGCCGGCCCGTGTTCGCAGTCGATCATCACGAAGTCGTAGCCGAGGGCTCCAAAAATCTCCACCATGTCGGGAGCGTAGCGGGTGATGATGGCCCCGAAAACTACCTCGCCTTCGTTGAGTTTAGCCTTGGTGGTGTTGGTACGCATGAAAATATTCTCCTTGTATACATGAACGAGATTGCCGCGCTACGCTCGCAATGACAAATCGGCGGGATGCACGGTTACAACGAACCGTCAATCACGATATCCAGCAGGGCCGGCTGGCCGGAGGCCACCGCCCGTTCCACCGCAGGCTTGATGGCGGCCGGGTCGGTGATGCGTTCGCCGTGGACGCCCATGCTGTTGGCGATGGCTGCCATGTCGAAGGGCGTGGCGAATTCGGAATAGAGGAGTCGGCCTCCCGAAGTTTCGGGCAACTCCAGCACATCCTGTTGGTAGACGTTGAAGTTGACCTTCAGCACCCGGTACATACCGTTGTTGCAGATGACGAAGACGCAGGGGATGTTGTCGTTGGCCGCGGTCCAGAGTCCCTGGACGGTCATCATGGCGCTGCCGTCGCCGATGACGCCGAACACCGGGCGGTCCGGATAGGCGCACTGGGCGCCCATGGTCGCTCCGATGCCGCCGCCGATGGCCTGGCCCCGGACGCCGCGCAGGTCCCCCAAACGGTTGGCCTGGAAGTAGTGGCGCATGGCGCCGCGGTTGCTGATCGAGTCGTCCACGACCACGGCGTTATCGGGGACGGCAGCGGCCAGTTCGAACATCATACGCGCTGGCGACATGGGCTTGCTGTCCCACTTATCTGCGACGGACTTTTCAAAGGACTCCCAATTGCTCTGCCCTTCGGCCACCACCGCCTGTTTCCGCTCCGCGATTTCTGATAGATCCCCCGGCGACAACCGTTCCGTGAGGGCTGCGGTCAGGTCGGACAGCGCCTTCCCGCAATGGCCCACGATGCCGACGTCGGTGGGTTCGGAGCGGCCGATGCGTCCTGGGCTGGGATCGATATGCACCAGCCTGGCATCCGGGGGAAGAATTACGTCGCCCCAGTAGAAGAGCTCTTCAAACGGGTCCGTGCCCACCGCCAGCACCAGATCAACCCGTTGCAGGATGGCGCGTTGGTCGCTCACGCGCAGCGAGAGGCTGCCGAGAAACTGGTCGTGGGTGGTTGGGAAGGCCACTTCCGCGCCCCGCGACTGGTACACCGGCAAGCCCATCAGCTCGGCCAGTTGCACCGCCTGATCCAGTGCGTGGTCTTCGGCCAGCCGGTCGCCCACCAGCAAGATGGGCCGGCTGGCGTCCAGCAGCAGAGACGCGGCCTCGGCGATGCCCGCTGCGCTGGGACTCGGGGCGTCATACACGGGGCGGGAGGGCACGATGTTCATTTCCGCCATCCCTTCCAGGGCATTGGAAGTGAACCCAACATAAACCGGGCCTTTGGGGTGGCTGTTGGCTTCGTTGAAGGCCCGGCGCATCGCGCTGGGTATCTGATCCGGAAGGGTCAGTTCCACCGCCCACTTGGTTACGGGCCGGACCAGCTGGGCCAGGTCGGTAATGGACTCGTTCACCTTGCGGGCATCATAATTGGCGGAGGTCACCACCATGGGGGTGCCGGTATTGAGCGCGTCCAGCATGAGGGCAATGCCGTTGGCCAGCCCGCTATCCACGTGCAGGCTGACGAAAGAAGCCCGCCCGGTCGCCCGCGCATAGGCCTCGCCCATCCCGACGGCAACACTCTCCTGGAGGGCCAAGATGTAGCGGAATTCCGGGTAATCACCCAGCAGGTCGATGATGGGACCCTCGCTGGTGCCGGGGTTGCCAAAGATGTACTCAACACCCTCGGCTTTGAGCATTTCCAAAAGCGCCTGCTTGCCGGTCATCAATTGCGACATCGCCTCTCCAATGGTGGACTGCCCCAAAAATAACGCCGGGCAGTACAGTTTGCCCCGCAATTCTACAACAAACTGTCAGCCAGGACTTGCAACGGCGGCGGTTCCTCATACGTACTCACTTTAATCTGTCATTGCGAGGAGCATAGCGACGTGGCAATCTCGATGAGGTTGCACCCCGTCGGCGAACCGCCGTTGCTACGGCGAGGGGATTGCCACGCTACGCTAGGTTCTGTTGACATTTCACCGTAGCCAGATGAGAGCGGCGGTGAAGTGCAGGAAGCCCAGGTATCTGGTGTCCAGCTTCTCAAACCGGGAGAAGATCCGGCGATAGTGCTTGATCTTGTTGATGAAGCATTCCACCAGATGACGCTCCCGGTACAGATGCCGGTCATAGTCGGCGGGTGCCTTGCGGTTCGAGCGGGGCGGAATGACCGGCATCATACCCAGTTCCAGGATGTGCTGGCGAAACTCCTGGGCATCGTACCCTTTGTCGGCCAGTACGTGCTCGCCAGCATAACCGGCGATCAACTCCTCCGCCTGGGTGATGTCGTGCTGTTGTCCTCCGGTCAGTATGAATCGCAAGGGGTTGCCCAAGCCGTCTACGCTCACGTGAATCTTGGTGCTGAACCCGCCGCGGCTCCGGCCCAGGGCCTGGGCCGCCTGGCCACCCTTTTTGGGGGAGCTCCCGCCGCGCAAGGGTGCGCCCGGACCACCGTGCTGTCGATGATCAGGTATTCCAGATCCGCGTCGTCGCAGCAATGTTGATGCATTTGGGCCCAGACGCCTTGGTCAGTCCAACGGGCGAATCGTTTGTAGACGCTGTTCCAGTTCCCGTATTCGGCTGGCAGCAGTCGCCATTGGGCCCCAGAGCGGTTAATCCATAAGACGGCCTCGACAAAACGCCGGCAATCCGCTTCCTGGCCAACGTACACGCCAGTGCAACCACGCAAGAAATCGAGCATCCTGGCCCACTGTTCTGGTGATAATCTGATGTTTGACATACAGCCATTATAATGAAATGTCAACAGAACCTAGTAATGACAAGTGGTAATGAACACGAACGACGCCTGACACACCTCCCATTGTTGCGGTGAATCAGCGAGGCGATTACGGGGTCAGCAGAATCTTGCCGGTAGTCTCTCGCCCTTCCAGCCGGCGGTGCGCTTCGGCGGCGTCAGACAGTGGGAGGTTCACGGTAACATTCAGTTTGATTTCGCCGGACTGCACCCACGCCAGACATTCTTCAGCCCGGCGCAGGAGCTCGGGTCGAGTGGCCGTGTAGTCGCCCAACGATGGCCGCGTGAGATACAGCGAGCCGTTCCGCAGCGCCCCTGAATCGACCAACCCGACTGGGCCGCTGGCCTGCCCGTAGAGGCACATACAGCCCCGTCGGTCCAGAACGCGCAGGCCCTTTTCAAACGTGGTTTGTCCCACCGCGTCGAAGATAATCTTGACCCCTTTGCCGTCGGTTAGCCGGCGAACCTCAGCTTCAAAGTCTTGCTGAGTGTAGAGAATGACGTCATCAGCGCCCGCGCCGCGCGCCATTTCAGCTTTCTCGCCAGTGGAAACGGTGGTGTAGACGTGTACACCCAGGCGTTTGAGCATCTGGATGACCAGCAGACCCATGCCGCCCGCACCGGCGTGCACCAGCGCCCGGTCGCCCGAATGCAGCGGCATGATGTCGTGCACCAGGAAATGGGCGGTCATGGCCTGTAGGAGGGTGGCCGCGCCGGTGGGGAAATCCATATTGTCGGGAATCTTCACCAGCAGCCAGGATGGGACGGCCTGTTGTTCGGCATACGAGCCAGTGTGCATGGCGTAGGCCACGCGATCACCCACGGCGACTTCGGTTACCCCGGGGCCGACGGCCGCCACTACGCCAGATGCTTCTCGGCCGGGCGTCCAGGGGAAAGCGGCCGGCGGGTTGGTTCCTTTGCGGCTGGACACGTCGGTGTAGTTGACGCCAATGTTGCGGATGTCAACGATGGCCTGGCCGGCCGCCGGCGTGGGTTCGGGCATATCTTCGTATTTGAGGACGTCGGGGCTGCCGACTTCGTAAGCTCGGATGCCTTTCATGGATTTGCCTCCGCGTTGTATTTTTTACCTTTACCATTGATGGACAGGATGGACAGGATTTTGATTGATTAGGGTTAGCCGCCGAGGACGGATGCCATTCCGGTGACATTGGCGATGGTCTCGATGTTGCGGAAGCTGCTGATGGCTTCTTCGATATGGTCGGCCGGCAGAATGTAGCGAGTGCAATACAGGAATTTGGCTTCCAGTTCGTCGTCATCCAGCGGCATGGCGGGCGTACCGCGGGCGTGGTCGACCCGGTGGCGCAAGGTTGTGCCGTCGTTCAGCGTTACGCGTACTTCCGCCGGGTGTAGAGACAACGGCGACGAGGGGAGCGAGGCCTCTACCGACACCTTTTCCATCATCGCCCGCACGCCCTCATCCTGGATCGCCGGGTCTGAAAAGAAGTTGATCAGGGGTTGACCGTGGCACAGGGTCGCCGCGGCGATAAAACCCAAACAACTCCGCGCCTGCCACGCATCGGTCGGCAGCACATACGGCAATTTGGAAAGCGTGTCGGCGGTTACCCCGACGTGCAGGTTTTTGACCTGGTCGGGTTGGATGCGGTGGAGCTGCGCCACTCCGATGGTCGCGTCGATGACGCCATGACTGGCGGGATTGCACGGATACAAACGGAGCGCGACCCCCGGGTCGGTGAGTCGCCATCGCTCGCCCAACCCGGCCACGGCGTGTTGATCGAACTCTGGGGACGTTGACACTTGAACCGATGCGGATTCGCCGGCCGATTCGCCAATTCCCGCGTTTGCCATTAACGCCGCCATCGTGCCATTCATCGCGGCGCGCCCTCCGGTGGACAAGGCGGTAGTCCCGGCTGCGGAAGCGGAATAGGCAACCTGCCCATCCGCAATGCCAGCGGCGATGCCGATGGCCTTCGCCACGCCGTCTACGTCCATTCCCAACAGAGCGGCGGCAGCGGCGGCAGCGGCGATTGGGCCGGCCGAGTTTGAGGTTGCGGATAGTCGGATGGCAATCTCGCAACCGGCGACAAAGGCTGATAATACTTTTGATCCGGGGATGCCGTACATCTCCCCCAGCGCCATCACCGTTGGGAACACGGCGGCAGTTGCGTTGTAGCCGGTGTTCGTCGCGTGGTCGTCGTAGTCGAGCATCCGCACCAGCGAGCCGTTGACCAGCGCGGCGTAGACGGGGGACGTTCGCATTCCCATCCCGATGATGGTGCAGCGTCCGTTGCCCCCCATCTCGCGGACGAAACGGGTCAGGGCGACGCCATCGGGGTGGGCTGCGCCGGCCAGCGCGGCGGCGGCGGCATTCAGCATCATGTCCCGACACTGTCCGGTTACTGCCGAGGGCAGTTGGTCGGGGTGGCTGGTGAGGTTGGCGGCAAAGTCGGCCAGGGGCCGGAAGATGTTGGCGGGTAGGTTAGGCATTGCGTACTCTCTCCGATGGTATGATACCAGCAATGGACAGCAGGACGGTTATGCGGCGATTGGAAGCCGAAGGCTGGTACGTGCACCGGATTGTTGGGTCCCACCATCAGATGAAACACCCCGACAAACCCGGCACGACTACGGTCACTCATCCGCGGAAGGACATCCCGATAGGGACTCTGAGAAACATCGAAAAGCAGTCCGGCTTAAGGTTGCGACGGTGAAAGAGGTAGCGATGGAACGAACTTACACAGCCCTAGTGCACAAAGACCCGGACAGCGATTTTGGCGTGAGCTTTCCCGACCTGCCGGGCTGCATTACTGCCGGCAGTACGCTTGCAGAAGCTTGTGAAATGGCGCGAGAGGCGCTGATGCTGCACTTGGAAGGAATGGCTGCTGATGGGGAGTACATCCCGCCGCCATGCTCTGCCGATGCGGCTTTGGCTCACGAGGACGCTTTTGATGCTATTGCGCTGATTGTTGTGGAGGCGCTACCGGAGCGTACTGAGGAGGCGGCGAGGGCGGCGTTTGAGGCGTTTCTGGCTTCGGACGAGTACCGGGAGATCTACGGTCATCCGCTTACCGAGGATGACTTGCCCTATTATGAAGAGCCGCTGGTATCCGAGACGGTCAAGGCCGGCATCGGACTGCGGCCGATAATGGTGGGTGATACGGAACGGACTTACGCCGCCCTGGTGCGCCAGGACGCTGACGGCGATTTTGGCGTCAGCGTCCCCGACCTGCCCGGCTGCGTCACTGCCGGCAGGACTCTTGAAAAGGCTTGCAAAATGGTGCGGGAGGCGTTGGCGCTGCATTTGGACGGTATGCTTGCCAATGGGGAGCGTATCCCCAAGCCCAGTTCTGCCGACGCCGTGCTATCGCACCCGGATGCGGCGGACGTTATTGCGCTGATAGTGGTGGAAGCCTTGCCGGAGCGCACGGAAGAAGAGGCGCGGGCGGCTTTTGAAGCGTTCAAGGCGTCGCCGGAGTATGCGGAGTTGTATGGAGAAGACTCAGTTTCTGTAAGCGCCTGAGCCTGGTGAGGAGGCGTCGGTATGGCGACTTTCTCCATTTTCTTTACTGGCGTATCGGCTCTAATTTGTGTCGCACGAAATCGAACTGCGAGTTGGGTTTTTACTGCGCTATCTATGGTTTTTCTGTTGGGGACGGTGATTGCGACTGCAACCTCATTCCACGGGATTTAGTTGGCAGGTATAGACTGCGTTGCGCGGGCTGACCCTGGTACGAACGGTTATACTTGATGCCATCGACCCGGCTCGATAATGCGGAGGCGCGAAAATGGCTGTGAACACCAACGGATCCGGTTCGGTGGAAGCCCGAACTTACGACGTGGCCATCGTTGGCGGCGGCATCATTGGGTTGTCTACGGCGATGCAACTGCTGGAACGCTCGCCCAACTTGAGCGTGGCGGTGATGGAGAAAGAACCGGAGTTGGCGCAGCACCAGACCGGCCACAACAGTGGGGTGATTCATTCGGGAATTTACTACCGGCCCGGTTCGTGGAAATCCCGTTTTTGCGTGGGCGGAAAAGACCGTCTGATTGAATTTTGCGACCAGAACGAGATTGAATACGACGAATGCGGCAAGGTTATCGTGGCCACCCACGAGAGCGAATTGGGTCGTTTGCAAGACTTGTACGAGCGTGGCGTGGCTAACGGCGTGCCCGACCTGGAAGTAGTCGATTCGGAACGATTGACCGAGATTGAACCTCACACCGTGGGCGTTCGCGCTTTGTGGGCGCCACACACCGGCATCATCGACTACACCCAGGTGGCGCGGGCTTACGCCGGCAAAGCCCAGGGTTACGGCGGCGATATTTTCACCGACGCGGCGGTCAACTCGGTGCGGCAAACCACCGACGGGAATGCGCTGGAAACTGCCCGCGGGACGCTCCAGGCTCGACACGTCATCAACTGCGGTGGACTTTATGCAGACCGGTTGGCGCGCATGATGGGCGAGGATACCGACGTGCGCATCATTCCCTTTCGCGGCGAGTATTTTCAGCTGGCGAAGACCAGCGAGCAGTTGGTGAAGGGCCTGATTTATCCAGTGCCAGATCCGAGGTTTCCTTTCTTGGGCGTGCATTACACGCGGAGCATCCACGGCTACGTGGAAGCCGGCCCCAATGCGGTGCTGGCATGGGCGAGGGAAGGTTATCGTAAAAGCGATATCAGCCTTAGCGAAACGATGGGCGCGCTGACTTTTCCCGGATTTTGGAAGATGACCGCCAAACACTGGCGCACCGGAATGCAGGAAATGCACCGTTCTTACCGTAAGTCGGTATTCGTGAATGACCTCCGCAAGTTGATACCCGAGATTCAGCCCACTGACCTGGAACCCGGCGGCAGCGGAGTTCGCGCCCAGGCAGTGGCGGCAAACGGAGCATTGCTGGACGATTTTCACATTCTGCGGGGCCAGCGCGCGCTGCACGTCCTGAATGCCCCTTCGCCCGGCGCAACATCATCGCTGGCCATCGGCGAATATCTGACCAATCTGGCGCTGGAAGATTTTGGATTGCAGACCGGGTAGTTGCGGCCGGACCGAATTTCGGCGCAGACGGTCAACACGTTCGATTGTAGGCCCGTAAACCCCGGTGTATAGTTAACCAACTTTTTGGATTTGTCCCATATTTGGTTATCTTACGGACACCATTGTGCAGAAGACAAGCGTAGATTTGGGATGCTGGGAAATCTCCGGCAGCAGCGCGCGGCAATATCTTGCTGCGGTTGGCGACGAATTGCCGGTTTATGAGGAGGTGGGATTTGTGCCGCCCCTTTCGCTGGCAGCCCGGGTGGTGAGCTTGCTGCTGGATCGGTTGTCATTGCCCGACGGAGCCATCCACAGCCTGCAAGATATTGAGACGTTGCAACCGGCGTGTATCGGGTCCAGAGTATCGGCGATGGCTGATGTTGAACCACTGCGCGAGCGCGGCGGTATGCGCTTCCTTACGGTCAATTTTGCGGTGGCCGATGCCGATTCCGCTACCGCGTTGCTCCGCGGCCGTACCACCGTCCTGCTGCCCGTTGCTGCCGCCGCAGATGGAGAACCGTCCGATGCCAGTTAGCGTGTCTCAGCAGACGGCCCTTCCCATCACCGTTGGCGGCTCGCTGGCGGGAGTAGAACGCATCATTTCGCAGGAACAGATTGACGCCTACCGCGCGGTTTCCGGAGACAACAATCCCCTGCATTACGATGCCGAGTTTGCGGCAACCAGCCGTTTCGGTGGCGTCATCGCCCACGGGATGCTCACGCTGGCGCTGGTGTCGGAGATGATGGCCGGCGCTTTCGGCGCGCACTGGCTCATCAGTGGTGGATTGAGGGTGCGGTTTCGCGGCGCCGCTTATCCCGGCGACCGGCTGGAAACCGTGGGCGCCGTTGCCAAAGCCGAATCGGACGGCGAAGTTAGTCGCGTAACCTGCAACGTGTCGGTGCTGAACGCAGATACGGCCGAGCAAATTCTGTCCGGAACGGCGACGGTTCGCGTTGCGGCAACACCCGAATGAACCAGCTGCCACCATGACCATTGCCAACAACAACGATCCCGTCCGTGTGGCGCTGGACGCAATGGGCGGCGATTACGGGCCATCGGTTACAGTTCCCGGCGCGCTAATGGCGCTGGCCGCTGATCCGAAACTCAGCATCACCCTAGTCGGTGACCCGGATGTCGTTCAGGCGGAACTCGCCCGGCACGACGTGCGCGGTGTGGCTATTGGCGTGGCCCCATCGGAGGGGAAAATTACCGACGACGAGCATCCGGTGTCGGCGTTGCGACGCAAGCCCCGTTCGTCGATAGTGGTCGCCACGCAACTGGTGAAACGCGGTGATGCAGACGTGGTGGTATCCATGGGGCCCACCGGCGCCAGCATGGCCACCGCCGTGATGGGGATCGGTCTCCTGGAAGGGCTGGAACGCCCGTGCATCGGGGGGAATTTTCTGGGGCTGTCGCCGAACATCACTCTGGTCGACCTGGGGAGCAACGTGGATTGCCGGCCGTCATTGCTGCTAAGTTTCGCGGCGATGGGCGTTGCTTTCTCGCGCCGCCTTCTGAACATCGACAACCCGCGGGTGGCGCTCCTCAGCGTGGGTGCGGAAGCGGCCAAGGGAAACCGGCAGGTTCAGGAGAGCCACGCGGTTTTCAACGACAGTTATCTCAATTTCGTGGGCAATGTTGAAGGGATGGATTTCTTCAACGATAAAGCCGACGTGATAGTTTGCGACGGGTTTGTCGGCAACATTCTCATCAAGTTTACCGAGGGTTTCGGGGCGGCGTTGCGACCATACCTGGAGAACCGTCTGGCCACCCTGTTGCCACCCGAACAACTGGATCGGCTGGCCGACGCGTTGTGGGAAACGACCAACAAAGCCCGCACTATGGGCGGCCCTTTGTTCGGATTGGACGGATTGGTGTTGGTTGGTCACGGATCAGCCGGCCCTGAAGGTATCGCCGGCGCGATTGATACCGGTACTCTGTCTCACCGCATTGATTTGGTGAAGGCTTTCAGACAAGAATTGTCAGAGCTGCAGCGGGCGGGCCTGATCGAACGCTAAAGGAATGGGAAATGTACGCCATTGACCTGAGCGGGCAGAGCGCCCTCATCACCGGCGCTTCCAGGGGGATTGGCTCCGTGATTGCCAGACGGTTGGCCGATGCCGGCGCAGCGGTGGCTATCAACTACCGGAGCCGGGGAGCAGAGGCGGACGCGGTGGTGGATTCAATCCGAAACTCCGGCGGCCACGCCATCCCGGTGCCGGGTGATGTGTCGGATGAGGCTGCCGCCGAGGCAGTGGTCAAAAGCGCGGCTGAACAACTGGGCCGCCTGGACATCCTGGTTAACAACGCCGGTATCAACCGGGACCGCTTGCTGATGCGTATGTCCGCGTCCGACTGGGACGAAGTGCTGTCGGTCAATCTGAGGGGCACGTTTTTGCCAACCCGGTTCGCGGTGCCGTTGATGGTGCGTCAACGGTACGGAAGGATTGTCAACATTTCATCGGTGGTGGGGCTGTCGGGCAATCCCGGGCAGGCCAACTACGCAGCATCCAAAGCGGGTCAGATTGGCTTTGCCAAGGCAGTGGCCCGCGAGGTCGCCAGCCGTAACATCACCGTAAATGCAGTGGCTCCGGGTTTCATCGAGTTCGAGGATACGGGCGGCATGACCGCCGACCTGACCGACGAGCAGCGGCAACAGATTTTGACCCGAATCCCGGCGGGCCGGTTTGGGTCAGCCGATGATGTGGCGGCAGCGGTTGTATACCTGGTCAGCCCCGGCGCCAGCTACATCACGGGCCAGACTCTGACCATAGACGGCGGGTTGATCGCCTGAATGCCACGCGTCGTTACTCTGGCGGTCGTGACTCTGCCCGTAGTGCCAAGCGTAGTTAGAGATTAACGCATCCTATGAGCGGAGGAATTCGGAATGCGAACGACCACACGATTTCGCCAATTGCTGGCCGAGCCTGGCATCATCACGGCGCCGGGCGCTTACGACTGCCTCACTGCCGCCATCATTGAGAAGGCTGGATTCCCGGCAGTCTATATGACCGGCGCCGGCACGTCGGTGGCGCGCATCGGCTACCCGGATCTGGCCCTGGCCACCGCCACTGAAATGCAGGCCAACGCCGCCGCCATCTCCGCAACGGTCAATGTTCCCGTCATTGCCGACGCCGACACCGGTTATGGCGGCACGATGAATGTGCGCCGCACCATCCGCGAGTACGAACGGACGGGCGTCGCCGCAATCCATATCGAAGACCAGCAGTTTCCCAAACGGTGCGGCCATCTTGAGGACAAACGCGTCGTGTCCATCGACGAGATGGTGCAGAAAATTCGCGCCGCTGTCGATGCCCGCACAGATGAGGATTTCACTATCATAGTGCGTACCGACGCCCTGGCGGTTACCGGCTGGGATGATACCCTGCGCCGCTGCGAGGCATTTACCGCGGCCGGCGCTGATGCCCTGTTCGTGGAGGCCCTGCGCTCGCCTGAAGAGGCCGCCGACATCGTGGCCCAAACTGCAGTGCCATTGCTGTACAACTTCGTTGAGACTGGCAAGTCCCCGCTGCTGAATGTAGCTGAGCTGGAACGGATCGGATTCAAAATGGTTATATTCCCCGGCAGCGCGTTCATGGCCGTTGCGCACACCGTTGCCCGGGTGATGGCAGAACTAAAGGCCACCGGGACGACCGAGCATCTGGTCGGCGAAATGACCACGCTGACCGACGCCTTTGAGTTGATGGGTCTTACGGAGATGTTGGAGCGCGATGCCGGTTATGCGGCAACGGCCAGCGCCGCCGATTAATGAGCAGCGACGACTTTTCCCGCCGCCTGAACGCCGAGATTAGCCAATGGGAAACCGACGGGCTGATTGCGACTGAACAAGCCGCCGCCCTCCGCGAGCGTTACGAAGTCCCCGGTTATGCGGAGGGCGGCGCTATTGGCAACCGGGTGGTTAGCGTTCTCGCCATTATGGGGGCGGCGCTGATTGGGCTGGGTATTATCGCTTTTATCGCGGCGAACTGGTCGGGGATTTCGACGCTGGCCAGGCTGGCCTTGATGGTGGTGGGCACTCCGGCTATCTATATCGCGGGGTGGATGTTGGCGTATCGGTTCGGTTACGCTCGCATTGGAACCGCCGTCATTCTGCTGGGGGCAATCGCATTCGGCGCCTCCATTCACCTGATCGCGCAGACCTATCACGTGCCCGTGCATCACCCCAATCTGGTGGGCGTGTGGTTTCTGGGCGTGCTGCCGCTAGCTTACGTCACCCGCTCCAAGTCGGTGGCGGGACTAATGCTGATCCTGTTCGTCGCCGGCGCCGGATTCCGCGCGCCGGAATGGTTCACGGAACTTGATGAAAGCGCGCTATTTTTAATGCCGCCGGTCTACTTGGCCTTGGCGGCCGGGCTATTCGGATTGGGCAGATTGCAAAGCCGTTATCAGTACACCCGACCGTTGGCGAGGATGTTCGAGGGCGCCGGGCTTTTGGTGGCCGGCGTATCACTGTACGTTTTGAGTTTCCACATATTGTGGGAAAACGTCGGCCAACCTTCCGACGTGTCGCTGCGCGTGGAGTATTGGGTGGTGATGGCGGCAGCCGGCATTATCGCCGCCGGTACTACGCTGGGTGGGGTGTTCCGAGACCATGGCCGGGGGCGTGAATTGTTGTGCTGGGAACTGTCATTTGTCATCGTAGCGGCCGGCGCCGTCGGAGCAACCCTGGCCGGCCTGGCGTTTGCGCTGGAATGGATGTGGTGGGCGTTCAACCTGGTGATGCTGGCGGGCGTGATCGGCATGATCACGGCCGGTTACCGATGGCTGCGGGCGGATCTCATCAACGTAGCCGTGGTCGTCTTTGCGATTACCCTCTTCACCCGATACTTTGAGTTTGGATTTGGTTTGTTGGGGCAATCGCTGGCGTTCATTGTTACCGGCGTATTGCTTCTAGCGGTTGGGTTCGGGTTGGAGTTTCTGCGGCGCAGAATGGTGCAACGCATACGTTCGCAGGACGTGGCGCAATGAACCGGCTGGCGATGCTCCTCTTCTTCGCGGTGATAGCCGCCCAGGTTGTGGGGTTGCTTGCCTTTGCCGGGGTACGGGAAGCGGCCCTGGCTCGAGGCCGGGAGGTGGTGCTGCAAACCGTGCCGGTTGACCCGCGTTCGCTGTTGCAGGGCGACTACGCCATCCTGGATTACGAAATAGCCCGGTCGCCCGGCCATTTGGCCGACACACCGGTGGGGGATGTTGTTTACGTGGGTCTCCGGGAACATCGGGAAGTTTGGTACGCCAACGGGTATTTTGTTCACGAGGCGCCTTCCAGGGTCGATTTGTACATCCGGGGCGTCGTCGACCGGTCCGGTCATCTCGACTTTGGCATCGGTACCTTCTTTGTCCCGGAAGGGACGGGCCATACCATCGAACGAGCGGATGACGTAAAGGTTGTGGCGGTACTGGACCGGAACGGTCGGGCAGTAATCAAGCGGGTGTTGGTAGACGGCCAGCCATTCGAGCCCTAGCAGTCCGATTCCGCAGAAGGTTTGCCGGCTGAGTTACACTAATTTCATCAGTTCGACGGAGGTGAACCCAATGTCCAACGTAGTGCTGGTGGTCGATATGGTGCGCGGATTCCTGGAACCGGGGCACAACCTGTATTGCGGCGATGACGCCCGCCGAATCATCGACCCGGTGCGAGACCTTCTGCGCCGCGAACACCGCGCCGGGTCCTCGATTCTGTTCATATCGGACCACCATGACCCGGACGATCTGGAGTTCCAGATGTTCCCCGTCCACTGCGTCAAGGGCACCGAGGAACCCGACGTGATCCCGGAGCTGACCGAATGGGTCACTCCGGAAAACGTAATTCCCAAGAACCGGTACAGCGGTTTTTTCAATACCGACTTGGGCGACCGACTGGCTGCGCTGACGCCCGACCGCATTGTCGTGTGTGGCGTGTGTACCGATATTTGTGTGATGCACACCACATCAGACGCTCGCAATCGGGACTATGCGGTGGAAATTCCCGCCGATTGCGTAGCATCATTCGATGCTGACGCCCACACCTGGGCCTTGCAGCACATCAGCACGATTTTGGGCGCCCAGGTCGTATGAGTTTGCCCTTCGATTAGATTTGAGTCGAATCCCCGGCGCCTGTGTTATCATCGCCGGAATAGTCAGGAAATCGGAGCCGATGCAGGAAACTCGGCGCCGATGATTGAAACCGTTCCCCGCGCCGTCCAGGCCGGAGGTCGCCAATGCTGTACCAGCGCTACCGTTATTCCCAATGGGATGGAACCCAGCAGATTTTTGACATCGACGCCAGCGAATTAATGGATGCGCTCTCCGATGATTTGCTGCAGCAGGGCGACGTGATGCGCGCGCTGCGTGAGTTGTTCCGCAACGGGATGCAGAACCGGGACGGCTCTGAAATGCCGAACTTACGGCAGTTGATGGAGCAGCTCAAAAATCAGCGCCGTCAGCAGTTGCAGCGAAGTAACCTCGACTCCGTGGTGGATGACCTGAAAGAACGGCTGGAGAACATTCTCCAGACGGAGCGGGACGGCATACAGCGCCGGCTGGACGAGGCGGCCAATCAGCCGGAACCTGAGGATATGGCGGGGAAAGAGCAGCAACGCTCGTTGAACCAACTACTGAGACAGCGGGCGGAGCGGAATCTGGACCGTCTGGATGAACTACCGGACGACATCGGCGGGCAGATTCAGGGCTTGATGGAATACGATTTCATGGATCCTGATGCTCAACAGCAGTTTCAGGAGCTGCTGGATATGCTGAAGAGCCAGATGGCGCAAAACATTTCCCAGCAGATGCGCGACCAGATGCAGAACATGACCCCGGAGCAGATGGAGGCCATGCGTCAAATGATGCAGGACCTGAACCAGATGCTGCGGGACCGGATGGAAGGCCGCGACCCTGACTTTGACGGGTTTATGCAGAAATGGGGTCAGATGTTCGGCGACAATCCGCCCCAGAGTCTGGACGAACTGCTGGAACAGATGCAGCAGCAAATGTCCCAGATGCAATCGCTCATGGATAGTTTGTCTGACGGGGCGCGCCGGGAGCTGGAGGACGCCCTGCAATCTGCCATGGATCCCCGGTTGTCCGACGAAATGTCGGAGTTTGCCAGTTTGATGCAGTCGCTGCTGCCACCGGGCGATTTGTCGCGCGAGTATCCGTTCCTGGGCGACGACAGTATGACTCTGGAGCAGGCAATGGACGCCATGCGCCAGATGCAGTCGCTGGATCAGCTGGAACAGTCATTGCAGCAGGCGATGCGCACCGGCAACCTGGACGATGTGGACCCGGACCAACTGGCGGAGCTGCTGGGAGAAGAGGCGCGCCGGGCGTGGGAGGAGTTGGATCGACTGCGCCAACTGCTGAAGGACGCCGGGTATGTCACTGGCGATGACGATCTGAAACTAACGGCGCGAGGCATACGGCGCATTGGGCAAAAGGCCATGCGTGAAGTCTTCCAGCAACTCAAGAAAGACCGAACCGGCAACCATGACCTGAATACCCGCGGCGCCGGCGGCGATGTGCTGGGCGACACCAAAACCTACGAGTTCGGCGACCCGTTGCAACTTGACCTACAGACCACGGTCAAAAACGCCATTGTGCGGAACGGCCCATCGGTTCCGGTGAGTCTTCGCCCGGACGATTTCGAGATTTACCGGAACGAACACATGACGCGGGCCGCGACTATCGTGCTGCTGGATCAGAGCCGCTCCATGGGCTTGTTCAACAACTGGCCGGCGGCCAAAAAAGTGACCCTGGCCCTGTTTGCCCTCATCCGCCAGCAGTACCCACGCGACACCCTGCACGTCGTCGGTTTCTCCGACTACGCGCGCGAACTACAGGAAGAAGACCTGGCCGGGCTAACCTGGAACAACTGGGTGTCGGGTACGAATCTGCATCACGCGTTGATGCTCTCTCGAAAGTTGCTGTCCCGTGAGAAGGGCGGCACCCGTCAGATTATGGTGATTACCGACGGGGAACCGACGGCGCACCTGGAAGGGGAGCAGTCGTATTTCGCCTACCCTCCCAGTTACCGCACCGAGATGGAGACGCTGAAGGAAGTGCGGCGGTGTACCCAGGAGGGCATCGTCATCAACACTTTCATGCTTGAGAACAGCTACCAGCTGGTCAATTTTGTCGACCGAATGACGCGCATCAACCGGGGTCGGGCATTTTACAGCAGCAGCGAAAACCTGGGTGAGTATATGCTGGTGGATTACATAACGAACCGGCGCAAGCGGGTAACTGGATAGCCACTTTTACGTATTCCGGTATCTGGGTTACGAAATCTGCTGGCGTGCTGTTTGCACTCTGGTGGATATCTGGTAAAATCTTGTCCAGAAAATCAACGCTCTCACATCAACGAGCGTGGTCGAGCTTTTAAGGCAGTCCTGTGAGGCTGGCAAAGCGTGAGCGCTGAGCGCTGAGCGCGGGATACTGTCGCCTCCGGTGGCAGATTTCCAGCGGGCTAAACGCACCCTGCCGAGGACGGTCCGTACAGTCAGGCGGGGTTTTTATTTCTATCGGAAGCAACATAGTTAGCGCGTCCACCGTGGCGACACCCGATGAGGGTGATCAGCCGTTGCCGCAACCCAACCTGCGTCGCAGCGTTATGGACGACAATGAGATCCGCCGCGCTCTCACGCGTATGCACCACGAGATTCTGGAGCGTAACCACGGTGCCGGCAGCCTGGTTCTCGTTGGCATTCGCACCCGCGGTGTTCCGTTGGCGGAGCGGCTGGCGCGTCACATCGAACAGTCCGAAGGGATCGTTGTTCCCGTAGCGCACCTCGACATCGGCCTGTACCGGGATGACCTGACGGACCGACCGAATTTGGCAGTGCGGCCGACCACCGTTCCCGTCGGCATTGCCGGGCGAACGGTGGTGCTCGTCGATGATGTCCTGTACACCGGTAGGACGGTACGGGCCGCGCTGGACGCGGTAAACGATCTGGGCCGGCCGGTGCGAATACAGCTGGCGGCCCTGGTGGACCGGGGACACCGGGAGTTGCCCATCCGCAGCGATTTCGTAGGAAAAAACATACCCACTCGTCGGACTGAGCGGGTTAGTGTCAGACTAGTCGAAATTGACGGTATTGACGAAGTTTCTATCCTGCAAGCCGGCGCCGACTGATGGCGTCAGTGACCACCGCCAGATCGGACGCACTGGCGTATGCGTCAGCAGAAAAACCGCTGCGGCGCCACGTGCTGGATCTAGACGACTTTACTTCCGGCGAGATCGTCGCGGTGTTGAACAATGCGGACGCGATGCTCGAAGTGCTCCACCGCGACATCAAGAAGGTGCCAACGCTCCGGGGCCGGGTGATCGTTACGCTGTTTTACGAAGCCAGCACCCGCACTCGCATTTCCTTTGAAGCAGCTGGCAAAATCCTCAGCGCCGATGTTATCAATATGAGCGCCACCGCCAGCAGCGTGGAGAAAGGCGAGTCGCTGTTGAACACCGGCCTGACGTTGCAGGCAATGGGCGTCGATACGATTGTCGTCAGGCATCCCCATTCGGGAGCGCCGCACTTCCTGGCGCGCAACCTCCCCAAAGTATCCGTCATTAACGCCGGCGATGGCACCCATGCTCACCCTACCCAGGCGTTGCTGGATTTGTACACGGCGCGCCGGCACATCGGAGAGTTGTCCGGTTGCAAGGTTGTCATCGTGGGCGACGTTTTGCATAGTCGGGTGGCCAGGTCTGCCGTGTGGGGCTTCGCCAGGATGGGAGCGAACGTCATACTGTCAGGCCCGCCAACTCTGATGCCCGAACCGTTTTCTGCCACCGGCTGGGCCGATGACGCCAACCGCAGTGGTCACGTTGGCCCACTGGCAGCGGTGCGAGTGCAGACAGACCTTGATCAAGCCGTTGAAGGCGCCGATCTGGTGATGGCGCTGCGGTTGCAGCTGGAACGGCAGCAACTGGGTTTCTTCCCCAGTATGCGGGAATACATCCGCCGCTGGCAGGTCAACGAGAGCCGGATGGCGCGGGCCAACCCCGGCGCCCTGCTAATGCACCCCGGCCCGATGAACGAGGGTATTGAAGTAGGCACTGCGCTTGCTCACGGTGAACGGTCTTTGATCGAAGAACAGGTTACCAACGGTGTGGCTATTCGCATGGCGTTGCTATACCAGTTGGCCGGGGCGTCGGCGACTGCCGTCAACTGAATAATGCCGGCCAACGATTTCACCATGCCGCTCCTCATCACCGGGGGCCGGGTAATTGACCCGGCCATCGGCTTCGATGCCACCGCCGATGTGCTGATCGCGGGGGGATTGATCGCAGCCGTTGGCCCAAGAATCGCCGGCGAAACGCCGGACAGCAACCTGCGGGTCATTGCCGCGGATGGTTTGGTGGTATGCCCCGGATTCATTGACGTGCACACCCATCTGCGTGAACCCGGCTTTGAATACAAGGAAACTATCGCCACGGGGGCGGCCGCGGCGGCTCGCGGCGGCTTCACAACCCTGTGTGCGATGCCCAATACCGACCCTCCGATTGATAATGCCGCCATGGTGGATTTCGTGCATCGCCGCGCCGACGCTGCACCGGTCCGCGTACACGTCATTGGCTGCGTAACCCGGGGCCGGGCCGGACACGAACTGGCTGATATGGAAGAGCTGGTTGCGGCGGGTTGCGTTGCGTTTAGCGACGATGGCGATCCGGTTTTCGATGCTGCCCTGATGCGCCTGGCGCTCACCTACAGCCGTGATCTGGGTGTTCCCATCAGCAACCACTGCCAGGATCATTCGCTCTGTCCTGGTGGAGTAATGGCAGAAGGATGGGTCAGCAGTCGGCTTGGCCTGGCCGGTATTCCGGCCGTCGCGGAGGAAGCAATGGTGGCGCGGGATATCGCGCTGGCCGAGCTAACCGGCGGGCGTCTGCATCTGGCGCACCTGAGTTCGGCCGGGAGCGTGGCGCTGGTGCGCGATGCCAAAGCGCGTGGCGCCGAACTCACCGCCGAAGTCTGCCCCCACCATCTGATGCTGACCGACGCCTGGGCTTTGGGGGGCCAGGGAGACCCGACCGCCACCGGGCCGCGTGCTTACGACACCACGACCAAGGTGTATCCTCCACTCCGGACCGACGGCGATGTGGCCGCCTGCATCGCCGGGTTGGCCGACGGCGCCATCGATTGCGTTGCCACCGACCACGCGCCCCACGAACGAGCCAGCAAAGAATGCACGTATAACGACGCCGCGTTCGGGATCAGTGTCCTGGAAACGGCGCTGGGCACGCTGCTGGAACCCGTACACGGCGGCGCCATCGACCTGCCCACCATGGTCGAACGACTTACCGTCGGACCGGCGCGTGTGCTTGGTGGAGCTTTCGCTCCGTTCGCCACACTGGCGGCCGGGTCGCCGGCTGACGTGGTGATTTTTGATCCCGACGCTGCCTGGACGGTCGATGTGAACAAGTTCGCATCGCTGGGACGCAACACACCCCTGGACGGAGTGGAGCTGCGGGGTCGGGTTGCCGCTACGGTGGTCGGCGGTCGGGTCGTTTTCGAGGAACCAACATTGATCAACGCAAGGGGTGAGCAGTGAGCCGCGCGGCACATCTGGTCCTGGAGGACGGCTCGGTGTTCACCGGCGAGTCCTTCGGTTCTCATCGGCAGGGATGGGGTGAGGTTGTTTTCAATACAACCATGACCGGCTACCAGGAGGTGTTGACCGACCCGTCATACGCCGGGCAGCTGATTACGTTGACCTACCCGATAGTTGGCAACTACGGGATCAATCGGTCGGATTTTGAGTCCCGCCGTATCCAGGCTGCCGGCCTGATTGTGCGGCAGCACTGTGATTTGCCCAGCCACAGCTCCAGCGACATGAATCTTCATGCTTTTTTGGAGGAATACGATGTACCGGGCATAAGTGGAATCGACACGCGGGCGCTGACCCGCCGGATCCGCACCCACGGCGTGATGATGGGTTTGGTTACGATAGAGGACCCGGAAACGGCGCGGGAGCAATTGGCCGCATTGCCAAACTATGACAACCTGGATTTGGTCAGTACGGTTACCACCGCCAGCGGATACTTTTGGAATGGCCTTGACGAATCGGCCGGCTATCCCACCAGCCGGCCCCCGCCGGTGTTCGCCGCATTCTGGTTACGGACGCCGGTCTGAAGTACAACATTCTCCGGTTGTTGCAGATTCGCGGCTGCGAGGTGATTGCGGTGCCCGCAACGACACCCGCCGCCGATATCCTGGCCATGCACCCCGCCGGCGTGCTGCTGTCGCCGGGCCCCGGCGACCCGGAGTTGCTGGGAGGTATTGTCGACAATGTTCGACAACTGTTGGGCAAGGTTCCGATGATGGGCATTTGCCTGGGTCACCAGCTGGCAGCGCGGGCGTTGGGAGCGCGTACCTACAAGTTGAAATTCGGGCATCGGGGCGGCAACCATCCCGTCAAGGACCTGAACACCGGTCAAGTACATATCACCGCGCAAAATCACGGGTATTCCGTGGATGCCGATAATCTGCCGGCCGGGCTGGAAGTGTCTCACCTCAATCTCAACGACAACACGGTGGAGGGACTGGTGCACCGCGATCTGCCCCTGTTTACCATTCAGTACCACTCCGAGGCGTCGCCGGGCCCACAGGACAACGAGTATTTGTTCGACCGATTCCTGCGCATGATCGACGACGCCAATTTGAAGGGTTACTGATGGTATATCGGCGCTTCTCCCCGACGACACCCCATACGACTCCGCTCAGTTGATAACTACATTGACGACTACATCCAAACCCCAAAAAGTTCTGGTCATCGGCTCCGGTCCAATCGTTATTGGTCAGGCCGCCGAATTCGATTACGCTGGCACCCAGGCGTGCAAAGCCCTGCGGGAAGAGGGTGTAATCACGGTGCTGGTGAACTCCAACCCGGCCACCATTATGACCGACCGCGACATCGCGGATCGTGTGTACATTGAACCACTCACCGTGCCGGTGCTGGAACGCATTATCGCCATCGAGCAACCCGACGGCATACTGCCCACGCTGGGCGGGCAGACGGGACTCAATCTGGCGGTCGAACTAGCGGAGGCCGGTGTGCTAGACCGCTATGGGGTGCGGCTGTTGGGAACTTCTCTGGACACCATTCGCAAGTCGGAAGACCGGGATTACTTCCGCAGCTTTTTGAACGAAATCGGCGAACCGATGCCACCGAACCGCACGGTTTCCAACTGGGCCGAGGCTCAGGAATATGTGGAAGAAGTAGGGCTGCCGCTGGTAATTCGCCCGGCGTACACCCTGGGAGGCACCGGTGGAGGAATCGCCAACACCGAGGAAGAATTCGCCGCCCTGGTCGATAGCGGTCTCTCCGCCAGTCCCATCAGCCAGGTGTTGCTGGAACGCTCTCTGGTCGGCTGGAAGGAGATTGAATACGAGGTTATTCGAGACGGAGCCGACAACTGCATAACTGTGTGCAACATGGAGAATCTGGATCCCATGGGCGCGCACACCGGCGACAGCATTGTCGTAGCGCCCAGCCAGACCCTGACCGACAAAGAGTACCAGATGCTCCGCACTGCCAGCCTCAAAATCATCCGAGGCTTGGGGATTGAAGGCGGGTGCAACATCCAGCTGGCAACCCGGCCCCATCCGGATGCCATGCGAGCGCGTCCCAGCGACTGGGCAGCCGATTCGGATTATTACGTCATCGAAGTCAATCCGAGGGTCAGCCGGTCGTCGGCGCTGGCCAGCAAAGCAACCGGATATCCCATCGCCCGGGTTTCCGCGAAAATCGCCGTGGGCAAGCGGCTGGATGAAATCCCCAATGCGGTAACCGGAACCACCAGCGCTGCTTTCGAACCGGCGTTGGACTACTGCGTGGTAAAAATCCCCCGGTGGCCTTTTGACAAATTCCCGAACGGCGACCGCCATATTACAACGCAGATGAAAGCCACCGGCGAAGTGATGGCCATTGACCGTAGTTTCGAAGCCGCCCTGCAAAAAGCCACGCGTTCATTGGAACAAGGCAATTCTTCGCTGCTTTGGGAAGCCGGTGCATGGCGAGAAATGCTGGCCAGCGGCGACAAAGCCCGCATTCTGCGGGAGTTGCCTCTATACCCCAATGACTTGCGACTGTGGGCGCTGACCTCGGCATTGCGTCGGGGCATCACGCGTGATGACCTGGTGGTCCAGTCCAGCATCGACCCGTGGTTTATCGCCGCGTTGGAACGCATCGTAGACCAGGAACGGCGGCTGTTGGGCAACCCACTGACGACGTCTGCGCTATGGGCGTCAAAACGTCTGGGGTTCTCTGACGCCGAGATTGCCACGCTGTCCGGCTTGCTGCCGGAACAGGTGCGCCAGCTGCGGGTGCAGTACGGCATCAAGCCGGTTTACAAGATGGTGGATACCTGCGCCGCGGAGTTCGAAGCAGCCACCCCGTATTATTACAGCGCATACGACACCGAAAACGAGGCGCCCCCGCTGGCCGGAGCCAAGGCCGTGGTCATTGGCAGCGGCCCCATCCGCATCGGCCAGGGCATCGAGTTTGATTATTGCAGCGTACACGCAGCCTGGGCGCTGTCCGAGGCCGGCGTTGCCAGCATAATGATCAACTCCAACCCCGAAACGGTGTCGACCGATTTCGACACCAGCGACCGGCTCTACTTCGAACCGTTGGACGAGGAATCGGTCCGCGACATCATCGACAACGAAACCATAGGGGATGTCGCCCCACCCTCGTTGGTGCAATTTGGCGGACAGACTGCCATCAACCTGAGCCAGTCCCTGGCGGCGGCGGGATTGCCGATCCTGGGTTCCAGCGCCGAAGCGATTGACATTGCCAGCGACCGGCAGCGGTTCGAGCGTTTCCTGGTGAACCTGGGCATTCCCCAGCCACCGGGCGCTACGGTGCAGTCCGTTGACCAGGCGCTGACCGTGGCCCAGCGCATCGGCTATCCGGTGGTAGTGCGCCCCAGTTACGTTCTGGGTGGGCGAGCCATGGAAATCGTGGGTAACGCCACCGAGCTGATCCGGTATCTCACCATCGCCACCGAGGTCACCCCGGAACGTCAGGTTTTGGTGGACCACTACATGGAAGGACGGGAATGTGAAGTCGATGCCATCTGCGACGGAGAGACGGTGCTGATTCCCGGCATTATGGAGCACGTTGAACGCGCCGGCGTACATAGCGGCGACTCGATGGCCATCTACCCGGGGTTGAACCTTACCGACGACGAAGTGGATACGCTGGTTGAATACACGACGCGGATCGGCCTGGCGCTGGGTGTACGCGGATTGATGAACATTCAGTTCGTGTTGCAAGGCGGCAACGCTTACCGAAGTCCAAGCACCCGTCAAAGCGGGCCGACTGAACCCACCACCGTTTATGTCCTGGAAGTGAATCCGAGGGGCAGTCGCACCATCCCGTTCATTTCCAAGGTCACCGGTGTGCCGGTGGCCAAGCTGGCAACCCGCGTGATGCTCGGCTCCACTCTGCGGGAGTTGGGCTACGAAGGCGGACTCTGGCCCAAGCAACGGCTGGTCGGTATCAAGGCTCCGGTGTTTTCGATGTCCAAGCTGGTCGGAGTGGATTGGTATTTGGGCCCGGAAATGAAATCCACCGGCGAAGTGATGGGAGTGGATCGGGATTTCGCCTCTGCGTTGACCAAGGCGCTACAGGCCGCCAGCATCAACCTGTCGCCCGGGATGGGGGTGTTGCTGAGCATATCGGACCAGACCAAGGCCCATGCCCTGCCGTTGGTTCGAGGGCTGGCCGCTGCCGATTGCCGTCTCTACGCTACGGAGGGCACGGCGGCGATGATCCGAGCGCTGGGCTTGCCGGTTACCACGATAACCAAGCGCATCGGCGACGGTTCGCGCGACGTGCTGGATGTGATTAACGACGGAACTGTGGGCGCGGTGGTAAACACCCTTTCCGGCGACACCTCGGTCATGGAAGATGGGTTCTACATCCGTCGGGCGGCCGTGGAACGGCGGATTCCGTGTTTCACATCGCTGGATACGGCCCGGGCCGCGATGGAAAGTATGCTCAGCGGGTTGGATAACTACAGCGTAATGACCACCGACGAATATCTGGAGCCGCCGAAGTAGGCTGTTCCCAGGTTAGGCCCGACGCATCGTAAAACTCGCCAAGGTATAGCGGCCTAGAGCGGCAGTTCCGTACCCAGCCCCAGGGCTTCGGCCCGCTCCAATACCAGTTTGGCGGCGGCCACATCGGCGACACCGGTGCCCATGAGCTTGCAGTACACCTTGTCTGCAGTGCTTTGTCGCGCCGGAATCATGCCGGCCACGACGTGGCGCAGTTCGTGGAATTGGCTCCATTGCACCAGCCCTGAATCCACCGCGGCGGTGATGTCGCCGCATTCCTGGGGGGCCTGTGCCATGGAGTCTACGAACCGCCGGTCTGCACTGGCCAGCACCGCGTCGTCAACTTCCCGGAAGCGGCGGAGCGTGGGCCCCGCGCCGATGACCGTCGTCCCAGCAGACACCCATTCGCCCTGGACGACGGGCGTTTGCGTGGCTGCGATGGCAATGACAATATCCCGATCCGCCACGGCGTCGCGGTTGGTGTCCACTGCGACAACGGGCCGGCCCAATTCCTGGGTCATGCGAGCGGCGAACGCGCTGCGGTTTTCCGGGTTTCGACTGTAAGCGCGCACTTCGGCCACGTTCCTGACGGCGCAAACGGCGCGCAACTGGTCGCCGGCCTGATTGCCGGTACCAATTATGCCGACGGTGGCGGCTTCAGGGTTGGACAGGTGCTTTACGGCCACGCCGGTGGTAGCGCCGGTACGGAGTTGCCCCAAACGGTTCGCCTGCGTATACAACAGCAGCCGCCCGGTGTCGGCGTCATACAAACTGACCTGGAAGGAATAGCCGTTCCTGGTGGACGTGAAGGTTTTGACGCCCATGATGCCGCCGTAATTCAGGGATCCGCCCATTACAGCCAGATAGCCGCCCGGCGTAGCGACGCGTTGCCGCGTGAGGTTCACGGCCTCGCCCCGACCGAAATGCGCTTGCATCTCCTCAATTGCGGGCAGCATTTGCGCCAAGTCGACACACCGGTCGACGTCGGCATCGAGCAGGAAACGGGCCATGGGTTCCTTGCGAGATTACAGGTAGTGGTCAGGAGCTGAAAAAGCGGCGGTTGACCTGAATATATTCCCGGAAGCCAGCGGGCACGGTGAACTCGTCGAAGATTGCTGAAACCGGGCACACGGCTACGCAATATGCACAGTCGATACAATCGGCAGGGTTGATATAGTACATTGGCGCATCGTCGTCGGTATGGATGCAATCCACCGGGCAAACCTCGACACACGAGGCGTCCTTGACCCCTTCGCAGGGTTGCGTAATCACGAATGCCATCAGATTACCTCGGCATACGGGCGCAGGATAGCGATCCATGTTCCAGTCTGTTCACGGGTCGCGACGCCCAGATGTTGCCCGTTAATGGTATGCATTCTGCGGTTTGTACCGATATTTTGTCAAGGCATACGGGCCGCATATCGCTATTCCCAACGCTAATGAATCAACATCGGTATCATTGGCGTTCGCACTCAAGGCCCGGTCGAATGGTGGCGCGGCCAATCAGGTCAGGGCGCCGATGCTGAAACTGGTCACGGAACAGAGTCAAATGTTGCCAGGGTCTTTCGGTTTTCTAAAAAAGCGGCTAATCTGTTGTCATGGAGACTAACGAATTAGCCCGCCGCCTGCCCGCCGCCTTGGGCGCCGTCCCCGACCCACGCTCGCCCCAGGGCAAGCGACATCCGTTGCCCGCCATCCTGACCTTGGCCGTCTGCGCCATGCTCTCCGGCGCCCGCAGCCTTTACGCCATCTGCCAGTGGGGGCGCCAACAGGACCCGGACGCAGTGTCAGCCCTGGGCTTCACTCGACCCACGACCCCGGCGGTGAGCACGTTGCACGCCGTGTTCTGCCAGTTGGACACCGACGCCTTTGAGGCGGCGCTGGCCCAGTGGACCCGGCAGTGGCTGGCCGCCACTGGGGAAAGGGTGGCCATTGCGGTGGACGGCAAGGCGCTGCGCGGGATACACGGGGAGGAACTGCCCGGCGTGCGGCTGGTGGCGGGTTATGCCCATGGCGTCGGCCTGGTAGCGGGGCAAAAGGGGGGTAGGGCCAGGTCAGGGGAGCTGACGGCGGCCCGGGAGTTGACGGCAACGCTGCTGCCGGTGGCGGGCAATCTGGTGACCGGGGACGCGCTGTACTGCCAGCGGGATTATTGCCAGCAGATCAGGGACGCCGGCGGCGACTACCTGGTCATCGTGAAGCGGAACCAGCGGGAACTTTACGACGACATCGCGCTGGCCTTCGCCGCGCCGGTGCGGGGCGGACAGTACCGGAAGGCGCGGACCCGGAACCGGCATGGCGACCGCTGGGAAATCCGTGAATTGTCAGCTACCGACGCGCTCAACGACTACCTGGACTGGCCCGACGTGGGGCAGGTGTGCCGCATCACGCGACGCGCCTTGGGCCGGGGCCAGACCGCCACTGAGTCGCGCTACGCCATCACCAGTCTGGACGGAAAGGTGGGGCCAAAGGCGATGCTCAGACATATACGGGGGCATTGGGAAATTGAGAACCGTCTGCACTACGTGCGGGATGTAACCCTGGGGGAAGACGCCAGTAGGGTACGGAAAGGGGCCGCGCCCCAGGTGATGGCGATAGTGCGCAACATCGTGGTGAGCGTGCTGCGTCATGCCGGGGAAAGCAACATCGCGGCGGCCTTGCGGCGCATCGGCTGGACCACAGGACAATCCCTGCGCATCCTCGGCCTAGACAACCCTTGAAAACCGAAAGACCCTGCAAATGTTGCGGCCTGCATTGCATTATCCATTGCGTTGATATAATATATCGGAAACCAAGCGGCAATATGTCGCTGGCGAGCCGTTGCCCTCGAAGGTGGACTACCAATGGAACTACGCGAAATTATCAGTTTTTACCACGTAGCCCGCCTGCGTAGCGTATCGAAGGCGGCGCGGAAGCTGGAACTGGGTCAGCCCACGGTTACAACTCACCTCAGGAAGCTGGAGGGGGAGTTCGGAATCATCCTCTTTGACCGCATCAAGCGTCCGATACAGTTAACCTCGGAAGGCACGCTGTTCTACGAGCTGGTAACACCCATCGTGGAGTCCATCGACACTCTGAAGACGCAGATGGATTACACGGAAGGCCGGGGTTCTTTCGTGGTCGGCGCCTACCCGGACATCGTGTCCTATCATCTGCCCAGGCCGATTCGACGTTTCCGTAACCGATTCCCGGATGTGAAAATGCGTCTGGTCGCCCGGTCTTACGCTCACCTGATTCAACTAGTGAAGTCGGGAGAGGTGGATCTGGCGTTGTGTTCCGCACCCCCAGCCGACGATGCGTCCCTGGAATTCGCGGAACTCTTTGACTATAACGTGGTGCTCATCACCGCGCCGAAGCACGAGTTGTTGCAACTGGAGCAGGTCACGATTGAAGATATGGCGGCGTGGCCGCTCATCCTCAACAGCCCTGAGAGCATGAGCCGGCGACGCGTGGAACAAAAACTGCGTGAGACGGGCGTTGCCTACGACGTGGTGCTCGAGATGGATAACACCGAGATGATCAAACGGTACGTAGCCATTGGTATGGGAATCGCCATTGTCAGTGATTTCACGCTGCACCCCGAAGATCATGACCGGCTGGCCGTGGTGAGACTGGACCACCTGTTTCCGGCGGCGAACATGGGGATTTGCACGTTGCGAGGGAAGTTCCACGGGCGGGGTGTGCGCAACTTCATCGACACCCTCTCAGAAAGCCTGTCCGGTTTCCACGCGGACCTTTGGGACTGGGATGTTGACCACGGGGGAGAGCCGGCGGTCATTGCCATTGCCAGCGGTACGCAATAAGTTGATGGCGGCCCGAGGTTAGTTAACTCCGATCCCGGGCCTCCCTCTGCATATTGTTCCGGAGGCGTTGGCAGTCAAAAGGGACCGTAGCCCGGAATCTGGCGACCCGCGGCTCTCTACGCTGGTTACGGCAGCCTCCCCAGAAAGTCGGTGCTGCCTCGCGCGACCCAGCCGTTCCACGACGTCATCAGGAACCTGGCGCCCTTTTCCACGTAAGACGCTACGTTGTCATCGTTGACGAGGGTTCCGGCGGTGCGGCCGGCGCTGACGATGCGGGCCAGGGCGTCGTCAATCGCGGCCTGAACTTCGGGATGGCCCACGTTGCCGATGTGCCCCATGGTTTGAGACAAATCGGTTGGGGCCACGAAGAACACGTCGATGCCATCTACCTTGAGGATTTCATCCAGATTGTCCAGGGCCGTGACTTCCTCGATCAGGACGACTACCATCGTCTGGTCATTGGCCTGATGGACATAATCGGGCACGCCGAAGGATTGCCGGCCACCGAACATACCGCGGTAACCCAGCGGGGCAAACTTCGCCGACCCTACGGCCGCTTCCGCTTCTTCACGCGTGTTGACATGAGGCAGAACCACGCCCATAGAACCCCGGTCCAGTGTGCGCGTGATGAGCCCGGCGTCATTGGCGTTGCAGCGCGTGATTGACGCCATCCCCCAAAGATCGCACGCTCGCGTCATATCGCCCAGCGTTTCCCAATCCACCGGCCCGTGTTCACATTCCATCCACACTGAATCGAAACCCAGCGGCCCCAGAAAGTCGATGATTTCGCTGGACATTAAACCGGAGATACACGTCGTCGGTTGTCCCCGTTGTAGCTTATCCTTTACTGGATTTGGTCGTATTGCAGGCACGGCAGTCCTCCTAGTATTTGATGTGTCGGCAGTATACCAGCCAGTGACGCGGTGGCAGTGGCGACCGCCTGATCGGGTTCATTTCGCGGGAGAAGATGGGAGGGACGATGTTCTGGAGTTGCGGTCTGGCGACGCATCGGCCGGGTGAGTCAACGCTGCTGTTTGACCTCGTAGCCGCGCGGCGTAACCATGCGCCCTTCGTGGACGTAGGTGTTGGAGTTGCCGATTACTACGGTGGTGAACATATCCACGCCCAAGTTAGCGCCGTCCAGTCCACCCAGGTCGGCCAGGGATACCGCCTGCTCGGGGCGGTAGGCGTGTCGCACGATGCCCACCGGGGTGGAGGCTGGGCGGTGGTTGAGGAAAATATTTCTGGCGTCGTCGAGCTGATGGGTGCGTCGTCGGCTGCGCGGATTGTAGAGGACGGCTACGAAATCGCCGGCCGCGGCTGCCTCCAGGCGACGTAGGATTTGCTCCCACGGTGTCAGCAGGTCACTGAGGCTGATGGCACAAAAATCCTGCATCAACGGCGAGCCCAGCAAAGCGGCGGCGGATTGCAAGGCGGACACTCCAGGAACCGTCTCCACCGCCGGGTCGTTTCCGTTCCAACCGCGGTCCGTCAATACCCGGTACACCGGCCCGGCCATGCCGTAGATGCCGGCATCGCCGGACGAAACGACTGCCACGGTGCGCCCTGAATAGGCGATATCCACTGCCAACGCGGCGCGTTCCAGTTCCTGGCCCAATTCCATCGAGTGCAAAACTTGGTCCGTTGCAAACCCGGCAACCTGGTCGATGTAGAATCGATAACCTACGAGTTCGTCGCTATCAGCGATGGCTGCTAGCGCCGCCGGCGTCAGGTGCCCCTGGTCTCCTGGGCCCAGCCCCACCAGATACAGCTTTCCCACGCTCATTAATTGCTCCCTTGTGGTGGGGCGATACGTGCTATGGCAACCGTCGCCCGGTCTGATTTGGTGCGCGAGACTACCAGTCCGCTGGCGCCGGCCGCCAGCATGGCCGCCGGTTCGGACACGCCGAACACTCCCAACAAATCTTGTGCCGCCGACGGCGTGGCGGTTTTCAAGCGACTGCCGGCCGTGGCTGCGACGGGTTGGCGTTCTGCCACGGCGTTCAGCTCAGCAGCGGTGTACGCGTGCAGTGGAATGCCCAGCTGTTCGGCTAGTGCGACCAGGCCGCTCTCGTTGGCTTTGATGTCCGCAGTCGCCAGCGCGGCGAGACAATTTATCGACAAATTGTGGGTTGCCAGCGTGGTTTCGAGCAGTTCTTTCAAGTGTCGTTCATCGACGCCCCGTCGGCAACCGACGCCGGCCACCAGTGTGGGTGGACGGTAAATCACCACGGTCGGGTCGGAGGCGGATAAACCGTGCGGAAAGGGTTCTAGTCGATCGGAGACCACCAATATTGCACGAAATTGTCCGCCGAACGCATCGTTCACGTTGGCCACGGCAACGACACCGTCTGATGGTGGAACGTCACCGGGCCAGCGCGCACCGGTTTCGGGGTCGAGCCACAAGGCAACCGGGCCGCCATTCACGACCGCCGCTGCCGCACGGGTCAAGTCCGTTGAGGTTGCTTCGATTTGCCACCCCGAACCGCGTCCCACCATGTCGACGGCGGTTACGTCCAGCGCGTCGGATGCCGACGTGATGACAGGTTGGGCCCCAATGGCGGCGGCTATTTCGTGGGCCAGGGCGTCGGCCCCGCCGTGGTGCCCTGATAGCAGGCTGATAGCGTAGCGTCCCGCGTCGTCCACGCACACCACCGCAGCGTCCCGCCGTTTGTCGGCCAACACGGGCGCCAACAGTCGCACCGTGGCGCCCACCGGCAGAAATACCACCAAGCGCCGGTAGCCGGTGAACAAACGCTGCAACACCGGACGCAGGGGCAGGTCGTACAGCCTGAGGCCCGGCGTTTCGGCCAATTCCCCACCGGCAATTTTGCGTTCCAGGTAAAGCTCGGAATCTGAGATAGACGCCGTCAAGTCCACGGCCAGCGCAGCGCCGGGGCGTGAAACCGCGACGATGGCAGTTTTGTCAGCAGGGACTTCAGGCATCAGCCGGCCCGACTATGCGTCGCCGTCGCCGGCTGCGGGTGCGACGGCTTCCGGTTGAATCTCATAGCCTCCGGCGGCGTACAGGTCGGCGCGGTCGGCTTCCGCGTGGTCGCCGTGACCGGCCCGGCGATACAAATGGGTGTACTCGTCGGAGTAGAGATGTGAGACGGCGACTTTCTCACCGGAATTGGGGTCGAGCAGGCTGGGGTTCACTGCTTGCCCGACGATGATGAGGGCCTGGAGAGTGATTTTGGCGTCGCGCACTTTCTGCGCGATGTCTTCGAGCGTCCCCCGAATCACCAACTGTTCCGGCCAGCCGACCCGGTACACCACTGCCACCGGCGTGTCGGCGGGATAGCCGGCTTCCTGCAGTTGGTTGGCGATGCGGAACATACGGGTCACGCTAAGGAATATCACCAGCGTGCTGCCGTGGCGAGCCAGGTCAACCAGGTCCTCGCCCTCCGGCATTGCCACCCGCCCCTCGGCGCGCGTCATGATGACGGTTTGGGACACTTCCGGTACCGTCAGCTCGGCCTTCAGCACAGCGGCGGCGGCGAAGGCGGCGCTGACGCCGGGAATAATCTCGTAGTCAACCTGCTCCGATTCCAGAATCCGCATTTGTTCCAGCGTGGCCCCGTACAACGAAGGGTCCCCGCTCTGGATGCGCGAAACGGTTTTGCCGTCGGCCACGGCTTGCAGCGTCACCGACATGATTGCATCCAGCGACATATCCTTGCTGCCGTAGATCTGGGCTCCGGCACGGGCAAAACCGGCAATTTCCTCCGGCACCAGCGAGTCGGCGTAAATTATCACATCGGAGGTTTCAATCAACCGCTTGGCTTTCAGGGTCAGGAGTTCGGGGTCGCCAGGCCCGGCGCCAATGATATAAACCTTGCCCGCATTCGTCATTGGAAATGTCCTCCGCTGTGGTGGGCGTGTTCAGCGCCGGATGATTAGTAGGGAGAAGTAGTCGAGGTCTTCGTCGGTGAGTTCCCGAATGTCGCGCACCACCCGCTCGCGTTCGGTGGTGGCGCGGCGGACGTAGATGGTGCGACCGGCCAGGCCCAGGCGCTCCAGATTGGCCAACGCATCCAGCAACGTCCGATTGACCTTCATCAGGACAATCGTGTCGTAAAGGGCGATGGCTTCCCGCAGGTCATCAATGCCGTAAACGGCGGGCAGAATGGCGAGGCGTTGCCCGTGCGTTACCAGCGGAGCCACCGCCGAGGCCGCCGCTGCCATTACCGAGGATACGCCGGGAACGACTTCCACGGGCAGATGGGGGAATTCAGCCAGGATGGTTTCCAGCACATAGGCAAATGTGCTGTAGAGCATCGGGTCGCCTTCCGTGATGAACGCCACATCGCTGCCGGCTTCCAGACGGTTGGCGAGCTCGCGGGCGGCGGCGCGCCAGACTTCTCCCGCGGCATCTTCGTCATTGGTGGGGAACGTGGCGCGTACCACTTCCTGTTGGTCCTCGTCGATGATGCCTTTGACGATGCTGTAGGCGTAACTTTCGACGCTGACGCCGGCCTGGGGAACCCAGATGACGGGTACGGATTGCAGCACACGCTGCGCCTTGACGGTCAGGAGTTCCGGATCGCCGGGCCCGACGCCGACACCGTAGAGGCGGCCAACCGGGACGGAACGGGGGGCTGAGCTGGTCATCGTTGACCCCAAACAATAAACACCGGGTTGTATGCCTCCAGTCGCAGGGTTCCGTCGGGCAGTTCGCGGCCTCGCGAAGCCGCCACCATGGTCAATTCCGGTGATAAGCCGGTTTCGCGCATTGCGCGGTAGGTTGAGTTGGCGCGCTCCATGACGGCGAAGTTGGCGACAACTCTACCGCCGGGAGGCAGACGGCGGGTAACTGCCTCAAGTATGGCAAGAATATTCGCGCCGCCGCCGCCGATGAAAACCGAATCAGGATCGGGCAGGTCTGACAAAGCCGCTGGCGCTGAACCGATGACGACACTGACTCGTCCTGCGCCGTACCGGTCCACATTGGCTTGCAGAAGGTGCGCGCTGGCAGCGTCGCGGTCAATGGCGTAAACATGGCCCTTGCCAGCGATGTATGCGGCCTCGACAGCCACGGAACCGGTGCCAGCCCCGATGTCCCAGACGATGCTGTCCGGGCGCAACCCAAGGTTGTAGAGGCTAACCGCGCGCGCTTCTGACTTAGTAATCTGCCCCCGCACCGGGCGGCGTTGGTCGAAAGCGTCATCCGACAACCCGAGCGGTCGAACCTGGTCGATGCTGGGTGGCGTGGTGTCGTGGATGTTGTCAGTCCTTACCATCGGGAGTTGCTACGTTGGTTCCCGCAGGGGAATGCCGTCGGCCGATGTGCTGGCTGAACCGAGCAAATTTCCTTCGAAATCGAAGCACAGGGCATCCACGATGAGGGCTTCGCCACCTGGGCCCAGGTAGGTATGTGCCTGGTCGCAGACCAACTGGCACATCAGCGGGAACACATCCATGACGTTGTGCTGCTGGGCCAGTTCCTGAAAATGGCGACCGCTGGCGGCGTTTCGCATTTCTTCTTGCAGGTTTGATGGGGCGCCGCATTGTGCCGCCAGGCTGGCCAGGAAATCGGTGTCCACCTGGTTGCCGGCCACGTGGGTTACGAAATAGCCCATCGCCATTTTGGAGAACTTGCCCACCATGCCGACGTGGGCGACTCTTTTGATGCCTTTGTTCAGGCAGCGTTTCATCGAAGGGCCGGAGAATATGCCGGCTTCGACGTAGGCCATATCCGGCAAATCCAGCAGGAGTCGCGTGTATTCTTCGCTGCGGGTGCCAGTCGACAGCACGAGGTGATCGAGGCCGTTGGTGGCGGCGACGTCAATCGCCAGATGCACGCTGGCTCGCCACGCCGCGGTGCTGAAAGGCTGAACGACTCCGGTGCTGCCCAGGATACTGATACCGCCGAGCACGCCCAAGCGGGCGTTGGTAGTTTCCTTGGCGATTTCCTCGCCGTTGGGTACGGAAATACGGGTTCGCACCCCGGTGTCCGGCGGCCAACCGCATTCTACCAACCCTTCCGCTACTGCATCTGCCATCATGCGGCGTGGCACACGGGTTACGGCGGGCTCTCCGACCTCGATACCGGTGCCGGGTCGAGTTACGGTGCCTACGCCCGGCCCGCCGGTAATGTGCAAGCCCTTGTTGCCGTCGGGCAGCCGCCACACGCCGACGATAATTTCAGCGCCGTGGGTTACGTCAGGGTCGTCCCCGCCGTCTTTGATGACCGAGCACCGGACACCTTCGGCGGGGTCCATCGGCCAGCTCTGGTGTATGGCGAGGGTGGCGCGCCCGATACCACCGGGCAGAGGCACGGAGACTGCTTCGGGAACGGCGCCGGACAGCATCAGGATTACCGCAGCCTTGGCGGCGATGGCAGCGGTGGTGCCGGTGGTGTAGCCGGTGCGCATACCGCGCGGGTCGCGTTTGGTCGGACGCGAGTAATCGCTTTCCGGCCTGGGTTCGTTGTTGGTTTCTGGTGCTTGCTCGGTCATGATCCCCGTCGCGGTGCTTGCCGGTTACGCTCGGTCAACGCTGCACAGTGTATACAATTCTATCCTATCGGATAACGCCTGCAAAATTGGCCGCGGTTTCTGGCAACGTTCCGTATTAGGTGGTTTTTTGCATGGATGGACAGGATAGACAGGATTTTCTGATTGGGGCTTTCCTGGATTCCGCCTTACGCCGGAATGACGAGAAAGGAACCCACCTAAAACTGAACGCTACCGCAGTTTCTTTAGTCTAACACTGGTGCGCCAATGCCAACCGTTCCCCGTCCCCGTTGACAGGCGCCGGTCAGAGTTCGGTGTATTACTATTGAATCCGGCCCCAAGTCGATACAGGGAAGCGCTACAGGCGTAGCTGGGCTTCTCGCACCCGATCACCGGCCACTGCTACCAGCCGGTCATCTACCCCCAGAGGCGGAGCGACCCACATTGGTGTGTCCGGGTAGCTTTCTTGCAGCTGACGCATGGTGCCCAGCACGTTGCGCTGCAGAATCAGTCCCGGAAAAAAGACGTAGGGTACGCAGATGAGGCTGCCGATATCGCGTTCGTTTACCAGTTGCGCAACGGCGTCCTCCATCGTGGGGTCACCGTAGTGGGATTGAGCCACTGACACGGCGAAATCGAGGCCGAGGTCCTGTTCGACCCAAATGCCTAGCTCCTTGAGCCAGATGCAATCGTCGTATCTGGTTTGAGTGCCAGCTTTGACGATGAGCACGCCGACGGGCCGGTCGTCCACGGGGCGGGCAGCCTCTTCGGGCAACGCAGCGATGCGGTCGCGCACCAGGTCGGCGATGCGCAGGTCGGCGCCGAGGCCGTCGGCCAGGTATACGTCTACGGTCGGAGCGGCCTCGGCAATGTCCTCCAAAACCTCTGCCATTTCCAGAGTGGCGTGTTTCCCGTTGCCCAACAGGTAGGGTTGAACCACAACCTGGCTAACACCCTGTTTGGCCAACATTGCGACGGCTTCCGGCGGGTGTGGCGGCAGAAACTCCAAACAGGACACCACCACTTGCTGAACCACCCCTTCGAGGCGGTCTTGCAATCGCAAGGCGACATCCCTGAGACCCACCGGCGTGTTGGGGCAACCGGGGCACCAGGAAGGGAACCGGGCACCATCAGCTGACCAGGCGCAGGAACATTCATCGCGCGTGGCGCCACGCTGGCTGCCGTGGCAGAGTAGCACGACGCCCCAGGCTTCGCCGTCGGCAGGTGGTGGGGTTGTATGATCGAATTCAGCGGCCATCAGTTTTGGCCCTCCAGCAGGTCTAGCAACGCGTTGATGGTGGCCGCTGCCGCCGAACTTCCGCCGCGCCGGCCCAGGATTGTGATGTGGGGGACGCTGCGGGCGGCCAGCTCCTGCTTCGACTCCGGGCAGGCCACGAAACCCACCGGCATACCCACGACCACGGCGGGAGCGACTTGTTCGGCGTCGATAAGGTCCAGGAGGGCCAGCAGCGCGGTGGGAGCGTTGCCGATTGCTACCACCGATCCGTCGATGACCGGAGCCAGTTCCCGCACGGCGGCAACGCTGCGGGTGGTGCCCTCCCGCTGGGCGCGGGCGGCGACCTCCGGAGCGTCGATGAGGCAGGCGGTTTCGACCCCGGCCCTGGTCAACCCGGCTCGGGATATGCCCACTTGAACCATGCGCACATCGGTTACAACCCGCCGGGCCTGCCGGAGGGAATCCAACGCGTTGGCTACTGCGTTGCCGCTAAACCGCACGTCATCCGCGATGGCCGGGTCGCCCTCGGCGCGGACGATGCGATGCAGTACGTAGCGCTCCTGTTCGTCAAGTTGATTCAGCGCCTTGTTGCCAGCCAGGCTGTCGGCGACCATCACCAAGCTTAGGCGGTCAATTTCGTTGGGGAGCAGGGCGTATTTTTGGACTAGGGTCATTGCGGGTAGTCACCAAAGTAGGCGGTAAAAAATTGCCGGAATGCTATTGGGCATCAATTGGGCATCAGAGGTAGATTAGCTTTCTGGGGATGAGGCACTGGTTGACCTCATCGGCCTCGAGTACAAATCCTGTCGCGGTACGGTTGCCCAGTACCGGCTCGCTGTCATCCGCGGCAAAGATAACACTATGCAGATAATCTTTGCCATCGAGACGCAACTTTACCTCGCCCAGCTCCCAGTCGTCCTTGTAACCCATGGGGTAACGGGTCAGGCTCCCAACCCAATTCACGGAGCAAACCGGCCGGCAAGCGTGTGTAAGTGGCCCCGGCGTTGGCTTTCACCCGCAGAGTTTTTGCGCTGGAACCATCTTTGGCGCAAATGTCCAAATTAATATAGAATTCGCCCATATCAGCACTTCTTTCAGCTGACGTCAACGTCAAGTTCGATGTGAATCAGCCGGTGATTAACCGTGTCGACACCCAGCCCAAGATTTTGCAACGCCTCAACGCCTATCACTGGAAGGCAGTCATCCTCACCGAATACAAACAGCTCGTCGAAGTCCATTTGGTTGTAGCGCCCTCTAATCATCCCTAAGTCTGAGGTAACGTGGGAACCGTTGGCGAGAACGAAGGTTCCAGGCGCACGGGTTGGCATCCACCCCATATCACGCAACAACGTAGCCGGCAACTGGCTGTAAGTTGCTCCGGTGTCGGCTTTCATTCGCAGGTTCCGCAGATAGGAGCCGTCGTTGGCCCAGATTTCAAAGATGGCATAGACGTCGCCCACTATACCCTGCCCGTTCACCCGACTACCACGTTAACCAGGCTTTGGCGATCGATTTCATCGGGCAAGAGGGCGTATTTTTGGACTAGGGTCATTGGAGCATCCGTTACCGCTGCGCTATGACTGGTATCAGCGCGTGGTTAACCGGGTCAACTGCAAGGCCGAATCCCTGCAGAGTATCGGAACCTATTAGTGGCAAGCACTCGTCCTCTCCGAACATAAAAAGACGGGTTAAAACTCGCTCGTTGTAGCGGATTCGTACCTCTCCCATCGCGACGGTTCCTTTGGACCCGTCAGCCAGGACGAACTGGCGCGGTGGCTCAGTAGGCTCCCAGCCTAGATTTCTGAGAAGAATGGCGGGCAGCTGACTATATGCCGCTCCGGTGTCCGCTTTCATTCGCAGGTTCCGTAGGTAAGAACCATCACTGGACAAAATCGCAAAAGTGTCGTACACATCGCCCATATCAATACTCCGGGTTACCCCACGACGACGTTGACCAAACGGCCGGGGACATAGACCACGTTTTTGACCGCTTTGCCATCGGTGTGGCTCTGAATTCGAGGGCTGCCCAACGCCAAAGTGCGGGCGTCGTCTTCAGCGATGTTAGCCGCCACAGTGATGCGGTCGCGCACTTTTCCGTTTACCTGGACGACGAGGGTAACCTCTGCTACAGCGGCAAGCTCGTCGTCCCACGTGGGAAACGCCTGCTGATGGATGCTGTACTCTCGCCCGTGCCGTTCCCAGAGTTCTTCGGCCAAGTGCGGGGCGATTGGGGCCAGCATGAGCAGGAATTTGTCAATGCAATCGCGCCAGGTGGCCGCATCGATCGACTGTTCATTCCAGACTCGGCTCAGGTGATTCACCATTTCCATCAGCGCAGCGATGGCGGTGTTGAATTTGAAGCGATCGAGGTCTTCGTAGCATTTGCGGATGGTCTGGTGTAACACGCGCTGGGTGTCGCGAACCGCCGCAGGGTCGGTTGGCTGGTTGTCGAGTGCGTCCGCGTCTCGCTCCACCACGCTCCACAGACGGTTGAGCCAGCGCACTACGCCGTTGATGCCTTCGTCGCTCCACGGACCGCCCTGGTCCCACGGGCCGATGAACATCAGGAAACAGCGCACCGCATCGGCGCCAACCTGTCCCACCACGTCGTCGGGATTGACCACATTGCCGCGGCTCTTGCTCATCTTCTCGTGGTCTTGACCCAAAATCACACCCTGATTGAACAATCGGAGGAACGGCTCGTCGATGTTGAGCATATCCATATCGCGCAGGGCCTTGATGAAGAACCGGCTGTACAGAAGGTGCATTACCGCGTGCTCGGCGCCGCCGGTGTATTGCTGGACCGGCATCCAGTTGGCAGTGACGTCGGGCTCAAACGGGCCGGAGCTGAAATTGGGGCTGCAATACCGGAGCATATACCAGGCCGAATCCATGAAGGTGTCCATGGTGTCGGTTTCCCGTCGGCCAGGGCCGCCGCACCCGGGGCACACCGTTTTTACGAAGGCATCGTTGATGGCCAGTGGCGATTCACCGGTGGGCCGAAATTCGGCATCTTCCGGAAGCAGCACGGGCAGGTCTGCCTCGGGCACCGGGGAGACTCCGCACCCGTCGCAGTACACCATGGGGATGGGGGTGCCCCAGTAGCGTTGGCGGGAGATGAGCCAGTCGCGGAGGCGGTAGGTGACGGCGCGTTTGCCCCAGCCGCGCTTTTCCACGTCGTCGGCGAGCGCCCGCATTCCTTCCTCGTCGGTCATGCCGTCGTAGGCGCCGGAGTTGGTCATGAAGCCTGCACCGACGTAGGCTTCCGCCGGTTCCCGTCCGTCCCAGTGGATAGGGGCGATGACGGTGCGAACGGGCAGACGGTACTTGCGGGCAAAGGCGAGGTCGCGGGAATCGTGGGCGGGCACACCCATAACTGCGCCGGTGCCGTAGGTGGTCAGCACGTAGTCGGCGATGTAGATGGGCACGCGTTCGTTGTTGAGGCGGTTGCGGGCGTATGCGCCGATAAACACACCGGATTTGTCCTTGTCGGTGGACATCCGGTCGATTTCCGAGGCTGCTCTGGCCTGGGCAATGTAACTTTCAACCTCCTCGCGTCGGCCATCGGAGGTGAGTGCGGGCACCAGTGGGTGTTCGGGAGCAAGCACCAGAAAAGTTACGCCGAAGATGGTGTCGATACGCGTGGTGAAAGTGCGGATTTCAGTTTCAGCCAAGCCGCTTTCGGCGATATCAAAACTGATTTCGACACCCTCACTGCGACCAATCCAGTTCCGTTGCATCGTCAGAATTTTGTCGGGCCAGTCAGCCAGCGTGTCGAAATTCATCAGTTCGTCGGCGTAGTCGGTAATGCGCAGGAACCACTGTTCCAGGTCGCGGCGGGTGATTGGGGTGTCGCAGCGCTCACAGACGCCGCTGAGCACCTGTTCGTTGGCCAGCACGGTTTGGCAGGACGGGCACCACACCACGGGGGCATTGGCACGGTAAGCCAGACCTTGTTCGTACAGTTTGATGAAGAACCACTGGTTCCAGCGGTAGTATTCGGGCCGGCAGCAAACGACTTCACGATCCCAGTCGTAGATTGCACCCAGCGACCGCAGTTGTCTCCGCATATTCTCCACGTTAGACATCGTCCATTCGTAGGGATGGATGCCCCTGGAGATGGCGGCGTTTTCGGCAGGGAGGCCGAAGGCGTCGAAGCCGATGGGATGCAGAACGTTGTAACCTTGCATCCGGCGGAACCGGGCGTGGGCGTCGGCGGGAGCCATGGCGTACCAGTGGCCGATGTGCAAGTCCCCCGAGGGGTAGGGGTACATCGTCATTTCGAACCACTTGGGCCGGGGATCGTTGTCATCCACATGGTAGATGCCGTCGCGTTCCCACTTTTCCTGCCACTTGCGGTCAATGGCAACGGCGTCGTAACGGAGTTCGATTTGACGCTGGGTGGTTGTCATTGGAAGGAATCCCTCAACAATTCAACTGGTGATGCCGCACATCGGCGCTGGAAATGGCGAAGGCGCATGGCGATGGGGCCTTGTTGTCAATCTAATATAGCATAGCCTGCGGCGCCGGCGGTGGCCTTCGGCCGTAACTGTTCACGTTTGAGGGGACGGAATGGGTTTGCAGAGAAAATTCGTGCTTGGCTGCCCCTCAGCAAGAGGCCGGATAGCCTGTAGGTCCCCTCAAGTCTGAACAGTTACCTTCGGCAAGTATATCATCGCCGTCGGGAGCGTTGGGCAGCGCTGACAACGCGGCAACCCGGCTTAGTGATGCGCGTCATAAAGTGGGTACGCGTGAGGCCGCGGCTCTAATTGACATATTCTGGATGCCACGCCTACAATCCCGAACGGCATATTACGATGTTGGACAGCAATAAATGTTTGCATACCCAACGCGCCGCCATTGCTTACCGTGAACGTTCAATCCGGAGGCAATGCTGGCTTCACTACGCCAGACCCGACGCCAGACCCGGCTCAGGCTCAAACAGGCGAAGGTGAACCCGAATATCTGCGAGTTGGTCGGCGGGCCCATGCAATACGGATGCCGGTGCGGCGCCGGCTGCCGCCCCGCCGGTGGTCATCCACCCCGCTACTCCTGCTGGGTTTCTTCCTGCTGCTGAACATCGTTGGCGGGGTATTGCTGTGCCTGCCCATATCGGCGGCGGAGGGCACCGCCACCGAGTTGAGGGTGGGTTTTTTCACCGCCATTTCAGCCTCTACGGTAACCGGTTTGGTGCTGGTTGACACGCCAACCTATTGGTCTCTTATCGGTCAGGTGGTCATCTTCCTTCTGATGTTAATTGGGGGACTGGAATTCATCACGGCGGCCACCATGCTGATTGTCGTGTTTGGCCGGCGCGCCACCGTGGTTGAGGAGGATGTTTATCTAGACACAGTGGGCGCCGGTTACATGAACAACATCCCGAAGGTTGCACGCAACATCGTAATTGCGTTCTTTATTGGATACCTGGCGGGCGCCGTTCTCCTGTTTTTCAAGATGCGTTCTGTGGACGATTTCTCGCTGCCGGAAGCGGTGTGGCAATCGCTGTTCCTGTCTGTTTCGGCCCTGAACAATGCCGGGTTATCCATCTTGCCCAACGCAGCCAGCGGCAGCAACGCCGAAACGCTGGGCGCCCAGCCCGTCCTGATGGCGATTATCACGCCGCTGATTGTCCTGGGTGCGTTGGGCTGGCCTATGGTCGTTGACATCAAGCGCAACTGGCGGTTCAGGTTTTCGCTCCGAGACTGGCTGGCGAGCGGCTGCCCGGTGATGTTGCCGTTCAATTTTTCGCGGCTCACGCTGGATACCAAGCTGGTTCTGATCCTAACGTCGACGCTGTATGTTTTCAGCGCGTTGATTTTCCTGTTTGCCGAGTGGAATGGAGTGCTGGGCGGGCACGACGTACTGGGCAAAATGGGCGCTGCGATGTTCCACGGCGTCAGTGGCCGCACCGCTGGGTTTTCGGCGCTGGATTGGGGAGCCACCGTTGATCTTACTTTGTTGGTGTTCGGCGGACTGATGTTCGTGGGAGGGTCGACCGCCTCAGTATCAGGCGGCATCAAGGTTAACACGCTGGCGGTGTTGATGGTGGCGGCGCGTTCTTCGGCGCTGCGTCATCCGCGCACTGAGATATTCCGTCGGGAAATTGGCGCCGCTCTGGTGGCCCGAGCTTTGCTGGTTACGCTGCTGGGTATCCTGTACCTGGGGTTGGTGGTGCCAATCCTGACCTACACGGAGCCGGATCTACCCTTTGTGCCGCTGATGTTCGAGACGATTTCGGCGTTTGGCACCAATGGTATGTCGACTGGAATGTCTGCTCACCTCAGCCTGGTCGGGGCAATTATATTTATGATTACAATGCTGGTGGGGCGCGTGGGACCCTTGACCCTGGTGATGTTGTTGGCGCCCCGGGACGATGCGTCCTACCGTTATCCGGTAGAACCAGTTAGAATTGGCTAGCTATTATGGCGAATCAGATTTGCGTCATCGGCCTGGGTCGATTCGGTACCAAACTGGCCAGCACTCTGTTTCAACGCCAGCACGAGGTGTTGGCGATTGACGCCGATGAGCAGAAGGTGCAGGGGATGCTGGGCCAGGTGACCTACGCCGTGGAAGCCGATGCGACCAATGAAACGGCGTTGCGCGATTTGGGCGTGGCGGATATGGATGTGTGCGTCGTCGCGTTGGGCAGCCAGATTCAGTCGAGCATCATCACCACCATGCTGCTGAAAACGATGGGAGTGCCGTTCGTTATCGCCCGAGCAACTGATGCGCAGCACCGCGAAATCCTGCACCGAATTGGCGCCGACAAGGTAATCTTCCCGGAAGAAGAGGCCGCAGTGCGCGCTGCCAGCCTGGATATGACCTCCAATGCGATAGAGTACATGGACATTACCGAATCCACCGGCGTACACAAGCTGCGGCCGCCGGAACGGATGCGGGGGCAACGGCTGCGGGATGTTGGACTGGCGCAGGATTCCACCAACCCGCGCCTGGCGGTGCTGGTGTTGCGTCGCGCCAACGAATATATTCTGAACCCTCAGGATGACGAAGTAATCGGCGACGGGGACGTGCTGGTGGTGGTGGGAAGCCATGCGGAGATCGAACGGGCATTTGCCCGTTAGTCCGTGTTGACGTGATGGTGGCTGGCAGCGCGAGCGTGGGCGAATACGAGGTAGCTCGCGCGGCCGCCGGGCTTGCCGAGTTGCCTTGCTGGGAGACGCTATGACCGAATGTATCGGCTACCTGGGACCGGCTGGAACCTACACAGAGCAGGCTGCGCTGCTGTACGCTCCGGAAGCCGCCATGACGCCGTATCCAACCATTAGCGCAGTTGGCGCCGCAGTGGCCAATGGTGAGCTGGACGCTGGCGTGGTGCCGATCGAAAACAGTTTGGAAGGGTCGGTTACCTTCACGCTGGACCTGTTGATTAGCCAGTCTGGGCTGTCGATTCGCAACGAGGTGGTGATTCCGATTGACCACTATCTGGTAGCGCCGCGGGGGATAGAAGCGGACGTGGTGCGCGTGATTTATTCGCATCCGCAGGCGTTGGCTCAATGCCGCGGCTATCTGGAGTTGCGGTTCCCACAGGCGCAATACGAGGCGTCGTTGAGCACGGTCGCCGCGGTGGCCGATATGCAGGCGAGCGTGGTGCCGGCGGCGGCCATCTGTCCGCAGCGGGCGACGGAAATTTATGACGTGCAGGTGCTGGACCGGGGAATTCAGGACAGCATGGTGAACCAGACCCGGTTTGCCGTGCTCGCGCGTGCCGACCACACGCCAACCGGCCATGACCGCACCTCAATTTGTTTCTCGTTTACGGTAGACCGACCGGGGAGTTTGTACCATTGTATCGGCGAGTTTTCGGAGCGGGATATTAATCTGGTCAAGGTAGAAAGCCGGCCCACCAAACAGGCGTTGGGCCGGTATATCTTTTTGATTGATTGCATTGGGCACCGCGCGGAACCCGATGTAGCCGCCGCGCTGGAAGGTTTGCGCCAACGCGTGGATATGTTCAAGATATTGGGCTCGTATCCGTTGTGGGAACCGGCCGACGCGTGATCACGGCGCCGGACGCTTCAAAAAGATCGAACCGGCCTACCAGCCAGGCCGGTTCGATTTGCGGCGAGTTTGAAGCTTCAACCCATCAACGGTAGTGTGTTCGGGTTTAACTATGGGGATATGGCCCGTAGACTGCCAGGGATGGGTTTGACGTGTCGCTGCGGCGAAAGCCGGTGATGCGACTTTTCGACCGAGCGGAGCCATATATCCTGCCGATGTTCCGCTTGACTACGCTGCGGGATTCATGGCCGGAGTAGGGCGCCAGCAACAGACCGGCAACCACTCCCACCGCAGCGCCCGCTGCCAGCAAACTGAGCGTCTGATTAGACCTCATGCTCATGTAAGACTCCCCGTTGGTATTTGACCGGCGTCGATATTCAACCTGTTGCCGGGGTTAGCCGCGGCCGCTGCCCACCGGTCGGCTTTCAGAGTCTACAATATCGCCGGTCTTGCCCCCTCTGCGGAGCCAGTTACGCACCCGAGAGCCGCGGGTTCGCGTGGCGTTGGCGCTTTCCTTGATCTGGGAACGAATTTCCCGGCCGCTCTTCGGCGCCAGCATCAATCCCGCGGCAACTCCTACCACGATACCCGCCGAAAGCAATCCTAGTCCTCGCCTTGCGTTACGCATATTGATACCTCCTGGTGCATTCTTTTTGGCTTGCCCGGTGGTGTCTCTCTATCGGAACGGAAAAACCGAAGCCTCCGCGGACGTGCAACCAACCTGCCCATCAACCCTTCATCCACACCCGGTTGCGTTGCCATCTGCTGGGGCCTCGGCCAGATCTTAGTGTTCGATAATTTTACGGTCGCGGTACTGCGATCCCGTAACGGAAGGAGGGAGCCTACTGCTCCAGCAACTCCTCTACTTCGTCATCGGCGCGGTTGCGCACGCGGTCCACATACGACCGACCGGTACCGACAGCTCGGTCGACGCCGCGGCGCACGTAGCTACGAGTCTCGTTGCCAGTTTGGGGAGCCAGCAATATGCCTGCTGCCAAACCCAGCGCCAGACCGGCCAGACCGGCGGTCAAAATTCCTATGGCTTGTCCTTCGCGATTCATGATTGCCTCCTGTTGAGATGAAAATATTGGATTTTATCCTACGAAGGCCACGTTTCGCCTACCTACTATGGGATATTTCCCGTATCAAATTGGCTAGTGCCGGAGTGCCTTCGATTATCAATAATGGTAATGAAGATTAGTTGAATTGTCAATACTTATTTTGGACCAGATTCATAATTCGCCCACGTTAGCTTTACATATTTGAGTGGCATACGCAGGAATCCATCCAGTGAGATGTGGACGCGAAGGGAGTGGGGGTAAGTTACAATCGCGATATGCTTGGCAATCCGGTGAACCTGGCTATCGCGGTGGCCTCGTTGTTGTTCCGTTCCCATTTTGTGGTGCGCGGCGACAGTATGGAGCCTGCTTTGCGAGACGGGAATCTGGTCCATTCGGTGCCGAGGGCGCTGCTGGCGAGAGGCATACGCCGCGGGTCAATCGTGGTGGCTGATACGCGGTGGGGTTGGGAGAGGATTGTAATCAAACGCGTGGCCGCATTGCCCGGTGAGTGGGTCGATGTTGCGAGCGACGGGGCCGTGTCTGTTTACGGGCGTCCCGAGGAGCATCCGCCGGGTGTTTCCGGGCGTATCTGTGGTGAGACGGGCCAGCGTGGGCCCGGTGTCGTCTGGGTATGCGGGGATGATGAGTATTTTCTGGTGGGCGACAATTCGGCGCAAAGTGCGGACAGCAGACGGCTCGGCCCGGTGCGGGCAGCGGATATAATCGGATGCGTTTGGCTGGCGGTTCCAGGCCACCTGATCCGCCGTTGACGCTCTGGCGCGTACCCCGATACCTGACGCCCAGAACGAACTTACGCACCCACTCACGCAACCGTACCGCTGATAATGACCTTTGAAGACGCGATATTGAGGGTTGCCGGCTGGGCCAACCGGAACCGACGGCTGCTGAGAGTGCGACCCATATTGGGGTTGCTGCACGCCAGACGCGGAATCCAGCGGGCTGCTGAACATAACCGCGCACTGCGGGTATTACTGGCAACTGTGGCCGCCGTAACCCGGAACGATACCCAGCAGATGATTGCCGGTGTGGCCTACTACGGCGTGATTGCATTGATCCCCATCTCGGTCGGAGTACTGCAAATCCTGGAGCTGATTTTGGGGACGGCGCTTACCGCACACTGGTATACGCGATTGTCCTCGGCGATATTTCCGTCGGGCATAGAACTGACGACGCTGGTTGGCTCTCGTGACTCGGCGGCGGCCAGCATTACGGCGGGGCTGGCGCTGGTGGGCCTGACCTGGGGATCATTCAAGCTTTTTGGGGCAGTGGGGCTGGTAGTGAACCGGATGTGGGGAATTGAGCCGACCCAGGTGGGATACATCGCCAGGGCGCGGGAATTTTTTATCCTGATGGCGACGGCGTTGATACTGCTGATTGCCAGCATTTCCAGCTACCTGGTTGACCAGGAATCGTTGCCGAACCTGCTGCGGGATTTTCAATTGGTGCAGTGGGCAGATGCGCTGCAAAACCAGCGCTGGGTATCGGACATCGCAACAACGGCGATGTCGGCGGCCGCGTTCATGCTGGTGTACCGGTACGTGCCGGAGCGTACGGTGCGGTGGAAGTGGGCAATGATCGCCGCAGTTTTGGCCGGCATCGCTTTTGAGTTCAGCAACGATGTGTTTACGTTTATCCTGGGCTACGTGCTGCCGGCGCAACTACTATACGGGCCGCTGGCCACCGTGCTGATATTCCTGATGTGGGTGTTTGTTTCGTCGATGATTCTGTCCGCCGGGGCTGCGGCGTGCGCTTACTCCCAAAGCATTTACGACGGTGATGGCCCCAGGACGGGGTCGGGATGGTTCCTGAGGTAGCGGGCTGACGCTCTGGCGCCGCGGCGTAGGAACGCTTCGGTGGTGGCAGTCTGTACGACCGGCGAGATTGCCACCTCGCTGTGTTCCTCGCAATGACAGTGAGGGTGGGCGCTCCTCGCAATGACAAGCGGGAGTGTGCGCTGCGCGCAATTGCCGTGGAAAGACCAGGGTATGCGGGGTTAGAGCTTCCAGAAACTGCCCACCTGACAGATGATATCCACCTTGTTGATTGATTCGGTGGGCCAGCCGACCATTTTGAGCCAATCCTCGAAGTGGGCCTGTTCCACGGCCTCGCACTCGGAGACCAGGCGACCGGTTTCCAGATCGCCGTAGACTTTCAGAACGGTGGTGCGGCGGTCGGGACGCCACTTGCGGACGGCGTTGAGCTTGTCGCGGAATTCGGCTTCGGTGATGCCGGGGACGTTGTGGACGGCGATGAATCGGGCCATTGGATCAAACTCCGTGAATGGTTGGATGGGGGATGCCCTCTCCCTCTCCCAGAGGGAGAGGGGATTTTGGTTGATTAGGCAATTCTTTGGCGGGGGGGATGAAGGGGAAGGAACAGATTGTCGCGCTGGAAAGAAGACCGTTTGGGATGACAATTTCACCCTCACCCCAGCCCTCTCCCATCAAGGGAGAGGGAGTTAGTGCGGTTCTAATCGTCGGTGGGCGGGACGAAGGGGTAGGGGATGGGTGGCCCGTTGCGGAGGGGCAGGACGACCGTGGCCGTGCCGGGCATACTTTCGATACCGTCCTGGGTTTTCATGCCGATTTCCAGCTCCACGAAGCCCATCCGGTTCTTTTCGGATTTGCTGGTGACGCGACCCCACATGATGAGGATGTCGCCGGGAACCAGCATGGCGCGGTGTTCAAAGCGGGCTTTCCACGGCCAACCGTTGGGCAGCGTCCAGTCTTTGAGGTACTGGGGCACCACGCTCTGCTTCCAGGAACCGTGCACCAGGATGCTGGGGTTCCGGTCATGGTTGAGGCCGAAGTCCAGATCGTAGTGGATACGGTGGAAGTTTTCGATGGCGGCGCTCCAGCGGAAGAGGTGGGTGGGTGTTGGCTTGTAGATGTACTTGGGGAGTTCGTCGCCTTCGGCCACGTCCTCAAAGTAGATTTGGCTCTTTTGGCGCAGGCCGTCGGCGTCGGGGCGCTCGTTGCGCTGCCAGATTTCCTCGGGTTCCATATTAAGGAGGTCGTCAAGGAGGGTGGTCATTTGGGAGGCTCCTGGTTCGGGTTTTTACAAAGATGGACAGGATCGACCGGATGATTGCGGGGTGGTTAGCGGCGGATGGTGGAAGCGCGGGTGATGCAAAGGGTCACATCATCCTGGTTCCAGTAGCGAGTTTCGCGGGTGATGATGAGGAAGGGGGTGCCGTCGCGACCGAGGCGCTCTCGGATGTCGGAGTAGCTGTTCTGGAAGAAGATGGTGTCGCCGATGCTGGGGTAGGCCAGGACTTCCAGCTCATTGCCGGCATTGAGCACGCGGACGAGGTTGGTGGGCACGGGCGGGAGCTCGCCGGGGCGCGCTACGGAGCCGATGCCGTCGGATTCGGGGTTTTCCTCGAAGGCGGCGGTGATGGGGTCGCCCTGGTCGGGACGAATGCGGCTGGCCAGGTAGCTGACCATGATGGGAGGGGTGATGAGTCCGCCGTAGCGGGTCGATTTGGCAAAGTCGTCGTCCCAATAACGAGGGTCGGGGTCCATGAGGGCCTGGGTAAAGCGACGCATATACTCGCCGTCGACGACACCCCAGGATTTGACGACCTCACCGCTGACGCCAATCATTGCCTGAACCTCAGGAGTGAGGGCCGGCGGAGGAGTTTGCTGTTGAGTCATAGGTCGAGCGCTCCAGAAATCGGGTGATGATTGGCGCTGTTGAACGATTTGCCGCGCCGAGGCCAAATGTAGCGCAGGGCGTCGGGTTCGTCAATCGGCATCTGACATGGGTAACTGTTCAGGTACTGACGTGGAACTGGCTCTTCTCAAAGTCATCCGGCCTCCGCTCATGGTGAGATTGTCGAACCATCGGCGACCGTCCTTCGACAGGATCAGGACGAGCGGGTGGTTAATTTCCACAACTTCAAAAAGGCCCGGTGACATAGATCAGGGTCTTGCGATTAACCAGTGCCATGCCGCTGGCGCTCCGCAACTTCGATCAGCAGGAGGGGGTGGGGCCGCGGTTTTTACAGGGATGGACAGGATGGACAGGATTTTATGGGGCGGGGATAGGTTAGGCGCCGTAGGTGCGGTTCAGGACGGTTTCCAGTTCGTCCACGGTGTAGCGGTATTCCTGGGTTCCCGGCATTTGGATGACGAAGTGGGCGCAGGCGGAGCCGATTTGGGCGGCGCGTTCGAGGCGGGCAGGTGATATGGAGGTGGGGACGATGGAACCGGGGTGGATGATGCCCATAATCAGGCCGCCGCGGAAAGCGTCGCCGGCGCCGGTAGGGTCGACCACGTTGTCGGTGGGCACGCAGGGGATGGTGGTGTCGGTGTCGGCAGTGGCGATGCGGACGCCGGCTTCGCCAAGGGTGGTGATGAGGGCGCCGGTGTGCTCCAGCAGGCCGGTTTCGTCGATGCCGGTTTTGTCGACTATCAAGGCCATCTCATAGTCGTTGGCAATCAGAAGGTCGCTGTGTCCGATGGCGGTTATCAATCCGGCGGCATCCCAGACCGGGAGGGACTGGCCGGGGTCGAAGATGGTGTAGACGCCGGTGCGTGCGCCCTGTTCGGCGAAGTCGGCCATGTCGCCCAGGTTGCCGGGGGCTACGATGTTGATGGACTGCTGGGGGTCCACTGCGCTGAAGTCGAAGCCGGCCGGGTATTTCATCGCGCCCGGGTTGAATCCGGTGATCTGATTATCGGACAGATCGGTGGTGATGAAGGCGGAAGCAGTGGCTTCCTCGGCGACGATGCGGATGTCGTCGGTAGCGATACCGTTTTGCTGGAGCCATCCGAAATAGTCGCGGTAGTCGAAACCGATGGCGGCGATGAGTCTGGGCTGCTGGCCGAGCATGGCGAGGGAATAGGCGATGTTGCCGGCGGTGCCGCCGAAGTAGGCGTGGAAGCCGTCAACGGTGAAGCTGAGGTTGATTTGGTGGATACGTTCGGGAACGATGTGGTCTCCGAAGCGGCCGTTGTAGGTCATTATGCGGTCAATGGCGAGGGATCCGGATACCAGGATTTCCATTAGTTAGTCCTCATTTTCTGCATGGATGTACAGGATATACGGGATTGAATTGATTAGGATTTGCCGGGTTAGCAGGCCCATTTGCCGCCGATACTGCCGTCGAATTTGACCAGCGAGCCGGGGGTTATCCGGTTGGTTGCGGCCTGGCCGGCGTTGATTTCCAGGACGAATCGGACGGGTTCGGTGGAGGGATAACGGGGCAAATCGCTGTGAGTTGTTTCAGGCTCCGGGTTGGGTACGTTGGCGGTTACTCCGCTCACGGTGCAGTCGGATTTTATCCAGACCATATCCAGGGGGAAGTGCATATTGGGCATCCAGAAGGTTCGGGGCGCGTCGGTGTCGTAGACGAACAGCATGGCCTCGTCGGCGGCGAGGGTCGGGCGGTCGGACAGCCCCTGGGCGCGATCCTCCCCGGTCGCGGCCACGTCAACCCGGTAGATTGCATCGCCGATCTGCACCAGAGGTCGGTCGGGTTGAAGCGTTGGGCCCGGTTCCGACAGGGTGGGTGCAATTGGCAAGCTAGTCACTGCCGGCAGGTCGGTTGCGGCGGGTAAATTGGTTGCGGCCGGCAAGTCGGTCGCCATTTGAATAGAAGTTGCGGCGGGCAGGTCAGTTGCCGGCGGCAAATCGGTTGCGGCGGGCAAGTCAGTTGCCGGCGGCAGGTTTATTTGAACTCCCTCGGGTGTGGGAAGGGGCTGGAGAGTGCAGGCCAGGCTGACCAGCAAGATGCAGCCAACCATCCATAGTGCGGCGGCGCTTTGCAATGTCGGCCAGCGCATCGCTAACGCCTAGCCCAATTCCGCGCGGATGTCGGCGATGCGGTCCCGCAGGGAGCGTAGCAGGAGCGCCGGCGGCGCCGGCGCGACGTGAGTGTAGCCGACGCCCAGGTCCTGCAACTCTTTGGCCGACAGCGGGAACGCGGGATGGTTCATGGGGATGGACAGTTTGGCTCCGCCGGCGACTTTGACCTCGGCGGCGAGTTCCTCGAGGCGGGCGCGAATGACCGGGCTTTGCGGGTCGCGGATGCCCATGTACTCGGAGAAGTCGGTGGGGCCGATGGCGACGATGTCGATACCGGGGAGGCGGGCGATGTCGGCGATTTCGCTGATGCCCTTTTCGTCCTCGGTCATTACTGACAGGACGATCTGCTCGTTGGATGATTGGGTATGCTCGTCCCAGGAGACGGTGCCGAAGCGGGCGGCTCGGGTGCCACCGGCTCCCCCGCGGTTGCCCAGGGGGGCGTAGCGCACGGCGTCCACGGCGCGTTTGGCGCCCTCCAAACCGTCGATATGGGGGATGATGATGCCCTCGGCCCCGGCGTCGAGGAGGCGCAGGATCAGGTGCTCGTCGTTGCCGGGGATGCGTATCATCGAGGTAACGCCCACAAGGTCGGCGGACTTGATCATCTCGGTGACGAGGGCCAGATCGAAGGTGGTGTGTTCCATGTCTATGAAGGCGGCATCGTAACCGGCGAGGCCGATAATTTCGACGATTTGCGGGTCGGCCAGGGATACGTAGGCGCCGAGGGCCAGGCGGTTTTCCCGCAGCGCCCGTTTTACCTTGTTTTCGCGCATGGGGTCGGTTGCTCCTGCTGAAGATTGGCGATGCTATGAGGATTGTCAGGCCGGGCTCGGTGCAGGGCCGGTCGCATCGCGGGGACAATGATAGCAGATGGTGGTTGGCCTTCGGGGCCTGGATTGGTTGGTACGCTGGGGGTGCGGGCCTGCCACGGGCTCAGGGTGTGCGGAAGGCGGTCGGTGCGGGGAAGGCGGTTAGTGTGGATTTTCACCCTCACCCCAACCCTCTCCCATCAAGGGAGAGGGAGCGAGATTGCCACGCTGCGCTCGCAATGACAAAGTGGGTACGGACGCAATGACAAAATGGGTATGGGTATGGACGAGGTGGGTAGGTATGAGCGGTGTGGCGGTTTGACGCTGTTGGTGGTGGCTGATATGATTTTCGCGCTGCCAGATTGCCGGCATCAGGAATTGTATTGGTGGGAGCGATGAGTCCAGTGAATAAGCTGATTGAAAATCTGAACCCGGCAACCGTAACGTCGCGCCGCCGTTTTTTGGGGGTTTTGGGCGTTGGTGTGGCTGGCATTGCGGTGGTTGCTGCGTTGGTTCCCTTCGGCAAGCGGACTCCCAAGGCGGAGGCGGCCAATGAATTCCCCGGGCCGGGCTCCATTTTCCATCCCGCGCAAGACCCGCGAACGGACCCGCGTCGGTAGGGGAGTTTCGCCCTCACCCGGGCCCTCTCCCTGAGGGCGGTTTCGCTCTTGCCGGCTACGATAAGTCAGGATTAACGGCGGCCGAATTCGCGTTCCAGCTGATACTCGGAGAAGTGGATAACGGTTGGCCGCCCGTGGGGGCAGTGGTGGGGTTCCGGGGTTGCTTCCAGTTGCACCAGCAGGGCTGCCATCTCTTCCGTTGCCAGAGTCATGCCGGCCCGCACGGAGCCGTGGCAGGCGATGGTAGCGGCCAGGGCGTCCTGACGCTCCATGACTACCTGCTCCAGGACGACGGCATCCAGCAACTTGAGCATGGCCTGCACCGGATCGGCGCTGTTGGCGGCCAGCTGGGGCGGAACGGCGCGCAGCAGCCAGGCATTGTCTCCGAAGGGTTCGAGGTCGAATCCGGAGACTGCGAGCAGTTCAGAGTATTCCTGCAACGTGTCCTGCTGGCTGAAGGTCAGCTCGGCGGGGGTTGGCACGAGCAGGGGTTGCGAGGTGCGCTCCTGGCTGGCCCACTGCCGTTGCAGGCGGTCGTAAACGACACGTTCGTGGGCGGCGTGCTGGTCAATGAGGTACATACCACCCTCGCCCTCGGCGACGATGTAAGTTTGGCGGATCTGGCCGACGACGCGCAGGGTGGCCAGGGTCTGGCGGAGCGGTACGAGCTGAGTCGGCGAGGCGGTGGGCAGAGACAAAGGGTTTGGGTCTAGAGGCGGGTTGTTGCTGGGGCGGCGTGAATCACCCTCAGCCCAACTCTCTCCCATCGTTCGGCGGCGTGAATCGCCCTCACCCCAACCCTCTCCCATCGAGGGAGAGGGGGTTGACGTTACGGCGCGGACGGGGGCATGAGTGAGCAGGGCGTCGCGGACGGCGCGCTGGACGGTGGAGAAGATGTGGGATTCCTGGCGAAAGCGCACCTGGCGTTTGGTGGGATGGGAGTTCACATCGACGCGTTCGGGCGGGAGGATGAGGTTGACGACGGCCAGCGGGTAGCGGCGCTCGGGGAGGACGCCCTGGTAGGCTTGCTCGATGGCGTACAGCACGGAGCGGTCGTAGACCCAACGGTGGTTGACCAGCAGGGTCAGCCAGGAGCGATTGTGGCGGGTCAGATCGGGGGCGCTGGCGTAGCCATCCACGGTTACGTCGCCATCGACCAGGTAGACGGGCAGCATACGGGCGGCGACCTCGGCGCCGTAGATGGCGAGGATGGTTTCCTGGAGTCGGTGGCTGCCGGGGGTGTCGATTATCCGCCGGTCGTCGGCAGTGAGGGTGAACCGCACTGCCGGGTAGGCGAGGGCGTAGCGGCTGACCACATCCTGGATGCGGGAGGTTTCGGCGGCGTGGGAGCGGAGAAAGCTGCGCCGGGCGGGCAGGTTGCCGAAGAGTTCGACAACGTGGACGGTGGTGCCGACGGGACAGCCCAACTCGGTGGAACCGACGCGCTCGCCGTACCGGAATTCGATGCGGGTTCCGGCATAGGTGTCGGGCGGGCGGCTGGTGAGGGTCACCCGGGCAACGGCGGCGATGCTGGGGAGAGCTTCGCCGCGGAATCCCAGGGTTGCCACGGTGTCGAGGTCGGCGGCGATGGTGAGCTTACTGGTGGCGTGGTGGGCAAATGCGAGATCGACTTCGGGGGCTGGGATACCGCAGCCGTCGTCGGAGATGCGGATTTCGGCCACGCCGCCCTGCCGGATGGATATGTCGATGCGGGTTGCGCCGGCGTCCAGCGAGTTTTCCAGCAGTTCTTTGACCACTGAGCCGGGGCGTTCGACTACTTCACCCGCAGCGATCTGGGCGGCCACAGCGGGCGCAAGTTGCTTGATTGGCATGGGCTTAGTCGTGAAGGAGGCCGAGGCGGATGAGGTCGGCTTCCGTCCATTGGGCTTGTGCTTCGATCATACGCCGTAGTCTATCAACCGAGAAAGTTTGACCACTGGAATGGTAGGCCAGCGTTACCCGCCGTTTGGTAGCTTCGTGGCCGTATTGGCGATGGCTACCATTTTGCCGCAGCAGTCGAAAGCCGTCCCGCACCAATGCGTTGGCAATTTCCCGAGCCGTCAGGCTGCGCAGCTGTCGGTAGTTAATAGGCGCCATTACAGGCCGCAGTTATCAGGCACCGTTTTGCCAGGTAGATACGCTATGCAAATAATGCCTCACGACGCATTTGCACTCACGTCCTCGTGCAGAGACGCAAAGTTTGTTGGCACTGCCGGCGCTAACGGAACGGTATTTCTTCCGATAACTCCGGCGAGTCAGTGGGTTGCAAAGGGCGCTACTGGCGTAGCAGAGCTGCGGCCCGGCGTTACGGATATAGGGACGTACACTATCCGATAGATGTCGACTAGATTCGCGGCGTCATCAGATTCTATCGGCAACCCACCTTGGGCGGTTATCTCCTCCAGATGGCTGCCCGCACAATCCAAGTGTATCGTTGCAGGCTCGTTTTCTATTGCCGGTTTGGTGTGCTCTCCGTCGGGCACATAGGGTTCTATGGGCCGGTCAATCTTGCCCTCGTTGATTTCTTCAACCAGCATTTCGAGAACTTCCACAATATTGGCGGCGGCTTCCGCCCGAGTGTCTCCACCAGTTGCCGCCCCCAAGTGTACCCACGCCGGATAGTACGACTGCCAAGCCTCTTTGTCCGAGTCAAAGTAAAAATCCGGCTCAATGACGACTTTGAATGCCAGCAAATCCATAAGAATGCTCCTGTGCAGCCAGTCTAGCACACCTAGCCGCAGCGACCGGGTTGGTTAGAAGAGGGGGACTTTGGTGCCTTTGGCGCGGTACTGCCGGTCTTCCGAGTCGCCGGTTTGGGTGAAGTCGCAGATGATGCGGTAGATGCGATCCATCTCGTGGTCGACGCTGCGGGAGAAGAAGTAGGGCGGCACCCAGACCCCGCCGAAGGCCGCTACGATTTCGGGGTAGTCATCGATGACGAATTCGGGTTCGACGGGGATTTTCAGCTCGACTAGCCGGTCATGGTAGTGGTGGGTGGGTTTTTCGTAGACGCCGCTGACGAAGCGTTTCAGTTCGTGCTTTTCGATGACTTCCCAGCGTTCGCCCATGCCGGACCAGATGTAGATTTCGTGGCCGTCGTCGAGAAGTTGCTGGAAGGTTTCGGTGGTACCGGGGCGAAGTGTGTCGTCGAGTCCGAGGATAGTATAGTCAACGTCGAAGAAGATTCTCATAGTCGGAAAGATGCCCTCTGTAAAGATGCCCTCTGTGTGGATGGTTGTGGTCGTCCGGCGGTTTGGGTCAGGCGGCCAGCGCCGCGGTGACGGCCTTGAGGTTGGCGCCGATGAGCAGGCGGTCGCCGATGCGGATGATGGGACGGCGGACGAAGCGGGGTTCTGCCAGCATCAGCTCGATTTTACGTTCGTCGGGCAGGTCGGCAGCGACGAGACCCATCTTTTTGAGGGATGGGCTGCGGCTGGCGAACAGACCGCTGACGCCGGCGTCGCCGCTCTCGTCAATCAGGGCGCGCAGTTCAGCCTCGGTGAATGGGTCTTTGAAGTAGTCACGCTCTTCGACGGCGATACCGTTTTGCACGAGCAACTCTCGCACCTTACGGCAGCTGCTTCAACGGGGCCACCAATAGAGTGTTGCGGCGGTAGTCATAACAGACCTCGGCAGGTGTCGATTCCGGGTAGGGCGGGTTGGCACAATTGTATACCCTGGGCTTGGCAGAATATAAGTGGTTTGCTGGTGGGTTGGAAAGGTTGGGAGAATGTGGGGGCCGCATTTTGCATGGATATACAGGATGGACAGGATTTTGTTGAGTGCATTAGTTGGGGTTGCTGCGTTGGCGGGCCTGCTCCTGTAGTTGGTAGAGCTGGTTGATGGCTTCCAGGGGGGTGAGGTTGGCGATGTCCACCTGCATTACGGCGTCGGCCAGGGCATCATCGGCGGCGCCGAACAGGGGCATCGGCAGCTGGGGAGACGGCTGCGACCTTCTGCGGACGGCGCTGCCGCGGCGGTGGCCGGTGGATTGCTCGGATTCCAGGGCGGCCAGCAGTTCCTGAGCGCGATTGACGACGGCTTTGGGCATACCCGCCAGGTTGGCGACGTGGACACCGTAGGAGCGGTCGGCGCCGCCGGGGACGATGCGACGCAGGAAGGCGACGTGCCCGTCATCTTCGGATACGGCCACGCGGTAGTTGCGAACGCCGGGGAGCGTGGCGGCCAGGTCGGTCAGTTCATGGTAGTGGGTGGCAAAGAGGGTTTTGCAGCCCAGGCGCGGGTTGTTGTGCAGGTGTTCCACCACGGCGTGGGCGATGGACAGGCCGTCGTAGGTGCTGGTGCCGCGCCCGATTTCATCGAGGATGACGAGCGAGCGGTGGGTGGCCTGATTTAGGATAGCGGCGGTTTCGACCATCTCGACCATAAAGGTTGACTGTCCGGTGGCGAGGTCGTCTTGCAGGCCGACGCGGGTAAAGATGCGGTCGACGAGGCCGATTTCGGCGGAGGCTGCCGGGACGAAGCTGCCCAGCTGGGCCATCAGGACGATGAGGGCAACCTGCCGGATGTAGGTGGATTTGCCGGCCATGTTGGGGCCGGTGATTACCATAATCTGGGCGTCATCGGAATCGAGAGCGGCGTCATTGGGGACGAAGGCGCCGGTGTCCAGGACGCGTTCCACCACCGGATGGCGGCCATCGGTGATGCTGATGGCGTGGCCGTCGCTGAGGGCGGGGCGGACGTAGCCGTGGCGAACGGCGATGCTGGCCAGACCGACGAAGACATCGGTGCGGGCGATGGCATCGGCGAGGCGTGAGATGGCGGCGCCGTTTTCGGCGATTTGCCGGCAGACCTGTCGGTAGAGGGTACGTTCCAGATCATCCAGCCGTTCGCGGGCATCGAGGACCTGGCTCTCATACTCCTTGAGTTCGGGAGTGATATACCGCTCGCCGTGGGTGAGCGTTTGGCGGCGCTGGTAATCGTCGGGCACGGCGGCCAGGTTGGAGCGGGTGATTTCGATGTAGTAGCCGAAGACCTGGTTGTAGCCGACTTTGAGGTTGCGGATGCCGGTGCGTTCGCGCTCGCGGGCTTCCATACTGGCGATGAAGCTGCGGGCGTCGCGGGCGAGGGTGCGGATGCGATCCAATTCGGGTGAGAAGCCTGCGCGGATTACGTTGCCTTCACCGATTTGGCCGGAGGGTTCCGGGGCGATGGCCTGTTCGATGAGGGCTTCGACTTCGGGCAGGGGGCGCAACTCGGATGACAGCCGGGACACGGCTGGAATATCCGGCGAGGTCAGAACCTGAGCCAGTTTCCGGGTGGCGGCGAGGCTGCGATGCAGCGCCAGCAAATCCCGCGGCGGGGCGGTTTGGGTCTGGATACGGCTCAGGATGCGTTCGAGGTCAGCGATGTCGGCGAGGGCGTCGGTGGCGTCGTTGCGACGGAAGGCGTCGTCGTAGAAGAATTGCACGCCATCCTGGCGGCGCTGGAGGCGTTCCAGGTCCAACAGGGGTTGACCCACCCAACGGCGGAGCAGTCGCGCGCCCAGCGGGGTGCGGGTGTTGTCCAGGGCGGAAAGGAGCGACCAATCGGTGGAGTCCCAGCGGCCGGCCTCGTACAGTTCCAGGTTGCGGCGAGTCTGGGGGTCGAGGGTCATGTGCGACGCCGTGTTGTAGGTGGACAGAGGGTTGAGTTGGGGCTGCTCGCCTTTGTACGTGTAATGGAGGTAATCGACGATGGCGCCGGCGGCTCGGACGGCGAGGGGCATGGATTCGACGCCATAGGCTTCCAGGGTGGCAACGCCGTAATAGTTGAGGAGGTTGCGTTGAGCAACGTCGGGGTTAAAGGCAGCGGCGTCCACCGGGGTGGTGATGAGGTTTGGGTTGCCGGCGGTAATCCCGGCAGTAATCAAGGAGGGCGGGTCGTCCCCTGATGAGTATTGGCTGGCGGGGACTAACACCTCGGACGGCTGGATCCGAGCGATTTCCAGAGGGAGACGGTCGATTGTGACCTGGGCGGCGCTGAACTCGCCGGTGGTTACGTCCACGTAGGCCAGGCCGGCCTGGGTTTCGTCGGCGCAGACGGCGGCGAGGTAGTTGTTGGCGTTGTTGTCGAGGAGGGTGGATTCGAGGACGGTGCCGGGGGTTACGACCCGGACGACGCCGCGCTCGACCAGACCTTTGGAGAGGGCCGGGTCGCTGAGCTGCTCGCAGATGGCAACTTTGTGCCCCTTGCGAATCAGGCGGGCGAGGTTGGCTTCCAGCGAAACGGCGGGGACGCCGGCCATGGGGATGCGGGTGTCCTTGCCCATAGTGCGGGAGGTGAGGGTGATTTCCAGCGCTTCGGACAGGGTGCGGGCGTCGTCGTCAAAAGACTCGTAGAAATCTCCCATCCGGAACAGCAGCACGGCGTCCTGATAGGAGTGCTTAATGGTCAGGTATTGACGGCGGACGGGGGTGATGCGAGCGGTAGCCATGAGAGGATTTTACCGCATGGGGCGGGATGGCTGCCGTTGGTTTTGGGACTATTCCGGGGCGTTGCCGGCGGTTACGCTTCCTGTCCGACAATGGCTTCCAGTCGGCGGATCAGCAGGGGCAGCTCTGCTTGGATGATTTGCCACAGGATGTTGTAGTTGATTTCGTCGAACTGATGGATTAGAACATTTCGGAGATCCGCTGCGTCCTGCCATTGAAATTCGGGATACTTCTTCCGAAACTCCTCAGGGACACGAGCGGATGCTTCACCGAAAATTTCCATCAGGTGTGTAACCAGCATGACGAATGCTCGGTCGGTGTCCAAATCGGCGCGGGAACGGCCGGCAACCATCACTCGAGTCATCCGAGCGTGATTAATCATATGACGAATGGACACCAGTGGGTCATGCGGCATAGATGTTCTGGGCCTCCGACAGGGCTTGCTGCTTAAAGTCCGGGTTCATCCCATCTGAAGTGCGCAAGTCGACGTCATGGCCGAGGATTTTCCCCAATTCACGTTGCATTCGGAAAAATGCCAGGCCGGGAGTGTGCTCCGGGTCGAATTTTGCTAGCACTTTGACACGGGATTCCGGGTAGGAATCCGGCACGGCGTCGCCCAGCAGGGCCAGGTGGGTGATGTGATTGCTGAGGCAGAATTTGGCAATCTGTTCTTTTGGAATAGTGATGTTTGCATTCATGCGGTTGCTCCTGATTAGCCAACTTTGCGCTGGCCCCGGTTGCCGGCCCTGGCGGCGCGCTCCATTATGCGAGGCAGTTTGTCTCAAAGCATCCCGGAGAGTGCCTATGGGGTCATCGGCAGCAAGGCATCGGTGGGCCATTGTCGGGGGCCAGTGATCGGAGAAAGGTTCCAGTGGGCGACGGGTGGTTGTGCAGTTAACATAAGGGCGGGGCCGCTATAAGTGGCCCCGCCCTCGCGCGGTTTCGGGTGTGCCCAGGGAGTTACTCTTTCCAGAAGCGTTCTTCGGTCCATTTCCAGCCGTCGGACGCAACGATCTCCCGGCTGCCTTCGATCATGCCGGGGTGTCCGCAGGCGTAGACCAGGGTGTCGGATTGGTCCAGTTTGAACTGGCGCAGGTATTTGGCGACGATGTTGTTGAGGCGGCCGGTTTCGCCTTCCCAGGCGGCGTTGCGCGCTTCGGTGGGGCGGCTGATGGCTGGCACGAAGGTGACAACGTTGGGGTGGGCTGCGGATAGGTCCAGCAACTCGGTGTCGTATACGAACTCGTCGGCGTAGGATGCGCCTTCGAGGATGTAGAAGTGGTGGCCGGAGCGGTTGTAGTGCAGGTGGTCGCGGACGATGCTGATGTAGGGGGCAGTGCCGGTTACGGTGCCAAGCATAAGGTGCTGGTTTACGGCGGGATCCATGACGAAGATGCCCTTGGGCCGGGGCCGGATCGACATAGTGTCGCCAATGTCCATGCGCCACATCAGCGGAGTGAGTTCGCCGTCGGGCACGAGTTCAACGAAGATTTCCAGCAGGGCTTCGTGGGGAGCGGAGACGATGGAGTAAGCGCGCTCGATACCTTCCAAACCGAGGGTGCAGTATTGGCCGGGTTTGAAGTTGAAGTCTAGGTCCTGCGGTTCCAGTTTGATGACCATGAGGTCGTCCGTGTAATCGACGCGCTCGACCAGTTGGGCTCGCGGCAGGTCTAAAGTGCGGTCTTGGGTTACACGTGCAGTTTGCAGGTTGGTCATCTTTGCTCCAGGTTATTATGGCGCCGGCGGAACATCGCCGACCATTTCAAACAGTTGCGCCGACGCCCGATGGCCGCCGGTGCCCTATCTATAATACCGCATAAACGTTGCGAAGTTGTGAACCGGTTTGGGGCGTTGAGCCGATCAGGTCGCCAACGACACCACCGCGCAGGGTTCCACGTCCAGGCCCGGCACCCGCGCCATGGGGTTGATGTCCTCGGACATTTGGAGTTCGATGGCCAGCTGGCCGAACAGGGTGGTGGTGGCGACGACGCCGACGGGGATGCGGGCGTCGATAGAGGCAACGCCGGTGAGGTTGTGGCGCAGGGTTTCCACGGCAACCGGGTCGCCATCGGCGATGCCCCACTCGGCGGCGTTGGCCGGATTGAGCTGGACGAGTTCGTCGCGGACGATGCGATTGAGGCCGTCAGAATTGAGGCCGTCGGGTTCGATGGTCATGTCGCGGTCGCGTTGCAGCAGCACGCGGCCGGGGGCGTACAACGCAGGGCGATGGGCATCGGTGGGCGGGTCGACGATGTGGAAGTAAGGCGCGCCGGGTTCGGCTTTGCCGCTGGGGAAGCCATCGCGGTACAGGGTTGGGGAGGACGGACTGCCGGCGCTGGGGCACGGCCACTGGATGCCGCGTTCTTCGCGGGTGGTGTAGAGGAGCTGCGTGGGACGTGGGGCATCGACGCCGGTTTTCATCACCAGGGTGGATTCGGCGGCCAGACGGGCGTAGCTGACGCCGCCGTAGTTGACGGTGATGGCGGCGAGTTCGTCCATTACCGCCGACGGGTCGGAGTAGTCGATGCCGGATATGTTGAGGCGTTGGGCGAGTTGGGTCAGTATCCAGCCTTCGGGCCTGGCGTCGTTGTTCCTGACGGTTACTGACGGGCGCACGCGCTGGATACGACGCTCGAGATTGGTGAAGGTGCCGTCTTTTTCGGCGAAGGTGGAGCGGGGCAGCACCACATCGGCGACTTGGGCGGCCGGGGTCAGAAAAGACTCGGCCACGACGAGGAAATCGAGGCGTTCCAGCGTGTCAATGCCGTGTCCGAAGGCGCCGTTGGCGAAGTTGTTGCTGTCGCCGATCAGGAGCATAGTCTGGATGGTTCCGTCGGCGGCGGCTTGCAGCATTGACGCGGCGCCCCGGCTGGTTTGGGGTGGTAGGGTGATACCCCAGGCGGCTTCCACCGCGGCGCGATGGGCGTCGTCGTGGAGTGGGCCACCGCCGGGTAGGCGGTGGGGAATGCAACCGACATCGGTGGCCCCCTGTCCGTTGGCTCCCTGGCGCATAGGGAAGATGCCGCCGTTGGCGTTGCCGATGTTGTGGGTCAGGAGGGCAAGGTCGGCCAACGCGACCACGCAATCCGTAGCGATGGCGTCGGGAACGTTGTCGAGGCCGTACACGATGGCGGCTTCGCTGGCGCCGGCGAACAGGTGGGCGGCGCGGATGATGTCACCCGGAGGGACGCCGGTGGCGGCGATGGCTGCGTCGTCGATGCGTTCGAGCTCGTAAGCGAGGGTGTCGTGGCCTTCCGCGTGCTGGGCGAGCCATTCAGAGTCCGTGAGGCCTTCGTCGATAATAGTTTTCAGGATGGCGCCGATGAGCACCAGCTCGGAGCCCGGAATTGGGCGCAACCAGAGATCGGCGTAGCGGGTGAGTTCGACTTCGCGCACGTCGATGACGATGAGCGGAACACCGGCCTGGGCGGCTTGTTTGATGGGTACGCCTACGACGTTGTGGCTTTCGGTGAGGTTGGTGTTGAAGGCGAGGATGCAGCCGGCCTTTGCCAGGTCCCAGATGGAGTTGGAGGCGCCGGGGTATCCGAGCACGTCTTCCAGCCCCGTGACCAGCGTGGGCTGGGTGTTGCCGGAGTGGTCAACGTTGTTGGTGTTCATGCCGAGGCGGGCGAATTTCTGGGCGAGGTAAAGCTCTTCGTTGGTGCTGTCGGCAGCGGCGATGAGGCCGAATCCGGCGCCGTCCTGGTGAGGTCGGAGCTTGGCGGCGACCAGATTGAGGGCCTCGTCCCAGGTGGCGGGTTCCAGCTGACCGTTGCGGCGAATCAGGGGGCGGCGCAGCCGCTGGCCGCTGGTGATGTGGCTGAGTCCAAACTTGCCCTTGTAGCAGGCCTGGCCGTGATTGGCTGGCGAGTTGAATTCGGGCACGGCGCGGATGACCCGGCCTTGCTCATTTTGCTCCAGGTTGATCTGGCAGCCGACGGGGCAATGGGTGCAGACGGTGCGTTCTACGCTGGCGGGCTTCTCCCACTTGTTGTCCCGCTCGGTGAGCGCGCCTACGGGGCAGACGTCGATGCAGGCGCCGCAGAACTCGCAGCCCGATTCCAGCAGGGAGGTGCCGAACGACGTACCGACCAGCGCGTTGCCGGAGCGCTCGGTGAAGCAAATGGCGTTATCGCCGCGCACTTCTTCGCAGGCGCGAACGCAGCGGCCACAGGTGATGCAAAGGTTGAGGTCGCGATCATAGAACGGGTCCTGCACTTCGAGGGGAATATCCCGGTATACGTAGGTCATGGGAGATTCCAGCTCCATGCCCAGATACCGGACGGTGTCCTTGAATTCGCAGCGTTCGTTTTTGGGGCAGGTTACGCAGCGGTCGTTGACGGATACGTGGCGCAGGCAAACGTCGGATGGGCCGCAAATGTCCACACGGTGGCAGGTGAGGCAGCCGTTGGGATGTTCAGCAATCAACATCTCCATTACGGAGCGGCGGAGTTCGGTAACGTCCGGGGTGTCGCTCCAGATGGTCATGCCGTCGGCTACTGGGAGAGTGCAGGCTGCCGGGAAGCCGCGGCCACCCTCGACGGCGACCACGCACATCCGGCACGCCCCGAAAGGCTTCATGCCGGAGTGGTAGCAGAGGTAGGGGACGTAGACGCCGGACTCGATGGCCGCTTCCAGCACCATCTTGCCTGGTTGGGTTCTAATCTCGACCCCGTCGATTGAGATGGTGATATCGTCAGGCATATCGGCTCCGGGTGCGGCGGGATTAGCGACGGGTCAGGCGGGGGGAGAAGACCTGATCGGGGCAGTATCCGGTGTGTCGCTTTTCGCGGATGTGGGCTTCAAACTCGTCGCCGAAATAGCGCAGGGCGGAGGACACCGGGTTGAAACCGAGCTGGCCGTGTCCGCAGAGCGAGCCGGCCTGCATATTCTCGCCGATGCTGCGCATGAGGGTCAGGTCTTCCTCGGTACCTTGCAGGTTGCTGATTCGTTCTAGTATTTCCAGCAGGTGGCTCATACCCATGCGGCAGGGGAAACATTTGCCGCAGGATTCGTACTGGCAAAAGGCGATGAGGTTGCGGGTGAGGTCAACGGCGCAGGTGTCTTCGTCGGCGATGATGATACCGCCCGAGCCGAGGATGGCGCCGGCGTTGCGAAACACGTCGAAATCAAGTACCAGATCGAGGTTGGTGTCGCTGGCGGACAGGACGCCACCGAGGGGGCCGCCGGTTTGCAGCAGCTTCATCCGCTTGCCGTTGGGTACGCCGCCGGCCATATCGAACAGAACCTGCCGCAGTGTCATGCCGAGGGGAACTTCCACCATGCCGGGGTAGGTGATGGCGCCGGTGAGGCAGAGTATGGCCGTGCCGCTGCTGCCGTTGATGCCCCGGTCGCGGTCGGCCGGAGTGCCGATGCCGGCGAACCACTCGCCGCCGCGGGCGATGATTTCCGGCACGTAGGCCAGGGTTTTAACGTTGTTGATGTTGGAGGGTTTGCCGAACACGCCCACCTGCGCCGGGAAAGGCGGCCGGAAACGGGGCATGGAGCGTTTGCCCTCAATGGCTTCCATGAGGGCGGTTTCTTCGCCGGATACGTAGGAATCGCCGGTGAGGGCAACCTCCACATCGAAGGAGAAATCGCTGCCCAGGATGTTCTGACCGAGCAGGCCGAGTTCGTAAGCCTGCTCGATGATGGCGCGGGTGCGGTCGATGGGCTGGTTATGGCCGTGGCGGATGAAGATGTAGCCCCGGTTGGCGCGACACGCGTAGCCGGCAATGGTGATGCCCTCGATGACGGTGGCGGGGTCGCTCTCCATGATGCCGCGGTCGTTGAACGCGCCGGGGTCGCCCTCTTCGCAGTTGCAGAGAATGTACTTGTTGGGGTCGGGATTGCCGGCGAGGAAACCCCACTTGACGCCGGCCGGGAAGGCGGCGCCGCCCCGTCCACGGAGACCGGAGGCGCGCACTTCGCCGAGCGCTCCGTCCTGATCCATTTGGGTGAGGGCTTTGTTGAGCGCGGCATAGCCACCGTTGGCGATGTATTGGTAGATGTCGGAGGGGTCGATGTGTCCGGCGTTGCGGAGGGCGATGCGATGCTCGAGGGCGCGCATTGGGTGGTCGTCGAGGTGGGGGATACCGGCCGGGGCGTCGTCGCGGTCACCCAGGTAGCCGAGGGCGTGTTCGGTGATCGGGTTGCCTCCGCCGACGTGCTCAGTAACGATGCGTTCCGCGATTTCAGGCGTTACGCGCTGGTAGAAGATGCGGGGGCCGCCGGGAGTTTGCACGTCCAGCAGGGGTTCGGCGAAACAGAGGCCGAGGGTTCCCACCTGGGATACGTTGGCGTTCACACCCTGAGCATCCAGGGCGGCGCGCACGGCGGCGATGGTTTCAAACCCACCGGCGGCCTCGCCGGCCAATCCGGTGCCGACGCGAATCCACGGGGCATCGCCGGCAGTCAGAGCCTGCCAGCGTCGGTTGGCTTCGGCCAGGATGCTATCGAAGGCGGTGGCGGTTTCGGCGGTGGTCATAAGGTGGTGAGCCAGTGGGTTGAGTGCCGGTAAGTTCAGTGGTGGGCGTCGGCGGACAGGCTGGCGACGATTTTGGCGCGCGCGGTTTCGGGGGTGATTCGTCCGGCCAGGTGGTGGTCGACGGCCATCACCGGAGCGTGGGCGCAGGCTCCCAGGCAGGTGTTGTAGCGCAGGGTGGCCTTGCCATCGGGGGTGTCGCCTTCATCAGCCAAGTTGAGGGCTTGCAGGGCAGCGGCGATGATGGCGGTGGCGCCCATAACGTGGCAGGACGGGCCCCAGCAGACTTCGATACGATGCTCAGCGGGCGGCTCGAACCGGAAGTTGGGGTAAAAGGTGGCCACTGCCCACACATCGTTGATGGTGGCGTCCATGCGGTCGGCCACGGATTCAACGGCCTCTTTGGGGATGTAACCAATGGCGTCTTCAACCGCAAGCAGCGAAGACAGAACCGTTACGGTGCTCTGCTGCTGGTTGTGTACCGCGTTGGTGATTAGCGCGCGCGTGGCGTCGTCCATAGCGTTTGGTCAAAGGGGGGTGGCAGCTTGTGAAATTCGGTACAAATTGCGTACTGGGCCGGCGGTAGTCTAGCACAATGGGAGGGCAACGGGCAAAAGCGAAATTGCACGTCGGTGCAGGATTCTTTGATTGCTGGCAGAGTGGGAAACGTTTCGCATGGCGCCAATAAAATTTGCTGCGCAAGATTGACTGTCAATTTGATATTGACATCTTGGAGTATATGAAGCATCAAACGGATGCCGTGATTATGCGACCTTGAAGCCACCAATATCAGAGGATCGTACTCTCAGTGCAACACCGTCGATGAGTGTGATGCGTTTCCCAGCGGCAAATTTTCTGGCATCTCTAGAAAAGTCGCCAGTTGTAACCAGGAAACCCTTTTCTATGTTGTTGTCGCTGGCGACGACGCCGAACAGATCCCGTACTGCCGATACTGATACTGTTCCTTTGTAGCGTTTGCATTGCACAACTATCCGGCCACCGCCAAGTCCCATGCGGTGACCGTCCAAGTCGATGCCACCGTCTCCTGACTGCTTGGTGACAGAGAGCTTGTAGCCCATGACGGCAAAGAAATCGCGTATGGCCTCTTCAAACTCTCTTGGAGACATGGATTGAAAGTCATTGGTCTCGCCTTTCCGAGGGACATTCAATCCAAATAGACCAAACAGGTCTTCATCGGTTAGATTTTCCATATCATCGTCGTCAGCTGCCGCTTTCCCTCCGAATACAGCCTGAAATACGGCTCGCTTCTCCTGTAGCAAACTGAAGATGCGCTCTTCAATGGTGTCTAACGCATAAAGCGAATGCACGAATACTGGTTTGGATTGGCCGATGCGTCGTACCCTGGCTGAGGCTTGGTCGACTACGGCGGGATTCCACCAGTGGTCAAAGTGGAAGACATGGTTTGCTCTTGTAAGGGTAAGTCCGATTCCGCCCGCTCTGACAGACATTAGCAGTATAACATTGTCGTCGGATTCCTGGAATTTGGATACCACTTCATCACGCCTTTTTGCGGATAATGCTCCGTCAAACGTGAGCGGCTTGAACCGATTAAGTTCAGGTTCGATTTTTTGCAATGTCTTAACCGGATATTGAGAAAATATCAGTGCTTTGTCGTTGCTGCCGTCAGTAAGGCTTTCGAGTTGATCTTTCAGAAAGTTTAGCTTGCAGCTCTCCCTATTCGCATCGTCGTAATTGCAAATCTGCTTTAGTTTGGTAATCAGGGCTAGCACGTGAATGCGAGTAGCACTACTTCCCATGCTTGCTATATCTGCAACTCCGGCTTTCTCCCTTGCACTGTACGAACGCTGTTGTCCAGGCTCTAGGTCTAGCCAGTGGTCTTGGTGAGTAAGTTCGGGCAGTTCCAGCCGTGCCTCCTCGATTGTGCGTCGCAGTAAATATGGCTCTATCTTACGACGCACTTCGTCATTCCCTGCTGTTCGTTCGGAGAATCGATTAAAAAGGCCGGGTTTGAGAACAGCAAATAGAGCGACGGCATCCCCTACTTTGTTCTCAATCGGTGTACCAGTCAGTGCCCAGCGATACTGAGGAATCAGCTGCTTCACTGCAAGGTGAGTTTGGGTGCCGGGATTCTTGATTTTCTGTGCCTCGTCCAATATCAAAAGGTCGAACTTATCGCGTGCGAGTCCCCAGACGTCGTTACGGAGGGTTTCATAAGAGACGATGTAGATTTCGGCGGGTGATTTCCAAGCATCAGTTCGTATCCAAGGCGCTCCCTGTATTCGTAATTGACGCAATTCCGGCGCCCAGGATTTGATTTCTCTTTCCCATACGGTGGTCATACTGGCGGGACAGAGTACCAACACGCTTTGCAGTTCTCCTTTGCGAAAGAGAACCCGCATCGCGATGATTGCTTGTACAGTTTTTCCCAAGCCCATCTGGTCAGCAAGGAGGGCTTCCTTATGCTCGGTAAGCCAGTTCACACCGGTTATCTGGAACGGGTAGGGCTTAAGAGCCTGTTTACAATCTTTTTAGGATTAGCACCGTGAAGGCAAGCACCACCATTTGCAGGCTGGTATTGAGCTTCCTTTCGCAGTTCTTCCAGAGTCGGCGGCACTTTTCCAGCCAGGCGAAAGACCGCTCCACCACCCATCGCTTTGGAAGCACCACGAAGGTGTGCAGTTCGTTGCGTTTCACCACTTCCACCGCGGCTCCCAACAGGCCTTGCACCGCAGTGGCAAAGGGCTTTCCGGTGTAACCCCCGTCCACCAGCACGTTCTGCACTTGACTGAGGCCGTCTCGGCGCCGGTCAAACATCGCCAAAGCCCCGGCCCGGTCGGTGACGTTGGCGGTAGTCACGTGTATCGCATGGGGCAATCCTTGCGTGTCCACCGCGATATGACGCTTGATTCCCGACACCTTCTTGCCTGCGTCATAGCCCTTGTGCCCAGCGGTGTCCGTGTTCTTGACGCTCTGGGAGTCCACGATACAGAAGCTGGTCTGCTCTTTCCGTCCATTGCTTTGCCGGGCCGCGCCAACCGATTTTTTTTAGGACTTGCTCCAGAATGGAATCCTGACCCGGGCCAGGCCGCTCGCTCCATTGCCGGAAATACTTGTAGCAAGTACGCCAATTGGGGAAGTCCGCGGGCAGCATTCGCCACTGGCACCCGCTTTTCAAGAGGTACAGCACGCCGCAGAAAACGTCATACAAGTCCACGGTGCGGGGCTTGGTCCGGCGTCGGGCCGACTCCAACGTCGGCAGAATCCGGGCGAATTGCTCCCGGCTGATGTCGCTGGGATAGGAATGAGACATGATTACCCCTCCCCTGATAATAGTCTCAGCTTAACCTATTTCAGAGATCGTAGACAGGTTCTAAGGCCGTTGGGAAAGACAACGGGCTGGCCGTCGGGCGGCAGGATTGGAGGTTGCAGGATGTAGCGCAACTGCTCGAACACATCCACGACTGGCGTTTTCGGCGTCCGGTTTCCCCGGTTAGGAACCGTCCTGCGTTCCCGGGGCTTGCCGAACACGGCATCGGTTTCTGCAGCATCACGTTCTCTATAATCCTTGCCTACTACCTTTGGCCGGCCTAGCGGCTCCAGCAGTGATATGGATTCAGGCGCAACCAGAGCATCAATATTAGCGTCGGTAGCTATTTCAGCGTCCGAGATGATCAAACTATCGCAGAGAGCATCACCGACTATGGCTGTGTCGGATAGCAGGGAGATTGAGATGGACGATGCACGTTCCAGTGGGTCAACTAGGTTCTGTTGACATTTCATTATAATGGCTGTATGTCAAACATCAGATTATCACCAGAACAGTGGGCCAGGATGCTCGATTTCTTGCGTGGTTGCACTGGCGTGTACGTTGGCCAGGAAGCGGATTGCCGGCGTTTTGTCGAGGCCGTCTTATGGATTAACCGCTCTGGGGCCCAATGGCGACTGCTGCCAGCCGAATACGGGAACTGGAACAGCGTCTACAAACGATTCGCCCGTTGGACTGACCAAGGCGTCTGGGCACAAATGCATCAACATTGCTGCGACGACGCGGATCTGGAATACCTGATCATCGACAGCACGGTGGTCCGGGCGCACCCTTGCGCGGCGGGAGCTCCCCCAAAAAGGGTGGCCAGGCGGCCCAGGCCCTGGGCCGGAGCCGCGGCGGGTTCAGCACCAAGATTCACGTGAGCGTAGACGGCTTGGGCAACCCCTTGCGATTCATACTGACCGGGGGGCAACAGCACGACATCACCCAGGCGGAGGAGTTGATCGCCGGTTATGCTGGCGAGCACGTACTGGCCGACAAAGGGTACGATGCCCAGGAGTTTCGCCAGCACATCCTGGAACTGGGTATGATGCCGGTCATTCCGCCCCGCTCGAACCGCAAGGCACCCGCCGACTATGACCGGCATCTGTACCGGGAGCGTCATCTGGTGGAATGCTTCATCAACAAGATCAAGCACTATCGCCGGATCTTCTCCCGGTTTGAGAAGCTGGACACCAGATACCTGGGCTTCCTGCACTTCACCGCCGCTCTCATCTGGCTACGGTGAAATGTCAACAGAACCTAGGTTCTGTTGACATTTCATTATAATGGCTGTATGTCAAACATCAGATTATCACCAGAACAGTGGGCCAGGATGCTCGATTTCTTGCGTGGTTGCACTGGCGTGTACGTTGGCCAGGAAGCGGATTGCCGGCGTTTTGTCGAGGCCGTCTTATGGATTAACCGCTCTGGGGCCCAATGGCGACTGCTGCCAGCCGAATACGGGAACTGGAACAGCGTCTACAAACGATTCGCCCGTTGGACTGACCAAGGCGTCTGGGCCCAAATGCATCAACATTTCTGCGACGACGCGGATCTGGAATACCTGATCATCGACAGCACGGTGGTCCGGGCGCACCCTTGCGCGGCGGGAGCTCCCCCAAAAAGGGTGGCCAGGCGGCCCAGGCCCTGGGCCGGAGCCGCGGCGGGTTCAGCACCAAGATTCACGTGAGCGTAGACGGCTTGGGCAACCCCTTGCGATTCATACTGACCGGGGGGCAACAGCACGACATCACCCAGGCGGAGGAGTTGATCGCCGGTTATGCTGGCGAGCACGTACTGGCCGACAAAGGGTACGATGCCCAGGAGTTTCGCCAGCACATCCTGGAACTGGGTATGATGCCGGTCATTCCGCCCCGCTCGAACCGCAAGGCACCCGCCGACTATGACCGGCATCTGTACCGGGAGCGTCATCTGGTGGAATGCTTCATCAACAAGATCAAGCACTATCGCCGGATCTTCTCCCGGTTTGAGAAGCTGGACACCAGATACCTGGGCTTCCTGCACTTCACCGCCGCTCTCATCTGGCTACGGTGAAATGTCAACAGAACCTAGGTCATTTTCGGCTATATCAGCGGATGGAAGCAACAGGCCGACGTCGAGAGCGCCGCTGACGATAATGGCGTCTGTGATTAGGGGGATTGAAGTTTCCGCCGCCGGCTCCATGGGAGTAAAGCTCACGGTCTCAGTCAGAGCTTCGGCTATAACCAGCCCGTCAAATTTGAGAACTTCGGATGGTTGAATTTCCTGACGTAGCAGTTTAGTGGCGAAATTTCTGATACCCATAAGGCGCGCACTTCGACGGTTGTTGACTATTTGAACCTGTCATCTCTTTCCGACAGAACACTCATAGCAGCAGCAATTCTTTCAAACGGCTCCAGCAGGTCAGTCCGTTTAAACACACGCTCCAGTGTAGCGCGGACTGATTCATAGTCGGATTGATAATCAGGATGCCTACTGGCCGTTATGGGTTGGAAGCCGCCTATCATACTTTCCAGACGATGCTCTTCATTTGGGTAAGAGTGAACGTCCGCTGACAGGGTTTCCCCATATTTTTCCAAGTGAATAACCGGCAGTTCTGTATGCTCGCGAAGTTTGAGCAACGTAGGGCTCTTGACTACTAAGCACTCCGGGCGTGTGGTTAGGGACTTAGCTAGTGGCGCGCCTATCAATTGGTTGGATATGAATGGTTCCAGCGTATTCCCGTAAAGCGCTTTTTGAGCAGTTGTAGGAAGGGTAGGAAGCGTACAGCGAAATTCTTGTGGCACTCCAGTCTCGTCAATAACCAGCATACCGCCGACGTACCCTCCGTTGCCTTTCCTAAGGTGGACCGCAAAGTACGCTATGCAGGGGTTCTTCAGATTTGCCATTTAGTTTTCTCCGCTGTGGAGTGGCAGGAGGGGTTACTCTGCCGCGGCCGAGCGGTTTTCGAGGGCTTTGTCCATTACACGTTGGAAGACTTCGTAGGGCTGGGCGCCGGTGAAGAGGAGGTTGTCGAACACAAAGGTGGGGATGCCATTGATGCCGTAGCCGAGGGCCTCTTGGTACTGGTCCATGACGCGCTGGGCGTGTTCGCCGGTTTCCAGGCTCTGGCGCAGTTCGGCGCCGTCGAGGCCGACGCTGCTGCCGATGTCGGCGAGGACCGACGGGTCACCTAGGTCGGCGCGTTCGTCCCAATAGGCGACGTAGGCGGCGTGGTGGTACTCCAGGAACTTGCCCTGCTGCTGGGCGAACTCGGTGGCCTGCAGCGACAAGAGGCTGTTGTGGGTGTAGTGGGGCGGGCGCATCACGATGTTTGCTTCGCGGGCGTGGGTGCGCAGGGGTTCGGTCAGTTCGTCGTCGGATTCACCGGGGCGCGGGTCGCGAAGGCGGCCACCCTCCGGGGTATCGGGGCGCAGGAAATAGGCCCGGCCTTCGACGGTGATGTCGTATTCTTTTTCCAGCTGGTCGACGCGTTCCAGGCCGACGTAGCACCAGGGTCAAATATAGTCGTACCAGACGATGACGTGGACGGGGTCTGGATCGTTGGGATGGCTGTGTGCCGGCGGTTGAGTGGTCATTTCGAGGGCTCCTGTGTGGGAATCGTGGGGGGTTCACCCTCACCCCAGCCCTCTCCCGTCAAGGGAGAGGGGGAGGACGGGAGTGACATTAGCGGGTTAGCTGGTCCAGCAGGGGGTAGAGTCCTTCGAGGTTGTCGATGCGGTGGCAGTCGGTAACGTCGGGGTGGTAGCCGCCGCGGTCGATTAGAACCGGGTGCAGGCCGGCGTCGCGGGCGCCCTGAACGTCGGAGCGGGGTTGGTCGCCGACGTGGATGGCCTGGTCGGGAGATACGGCCATGCGCTTGAGGGCAGCCTCGAAGATGGCGGTGGCCGGTTTTTCGCCGACTTCGCGTCCCGTGATGGTGAATTCCAGGAACTGGTGGATGTCCAGCTGCTGGGTCAATTCGTCCATATCGCGGCGCAGGTTGGTGAGGATGGCGAGACGGTAGCCACGGTTTTGCAATTCGGCGAGTACGGGGCGGGTTTCTTCGAACTTGACGAATTCTTTGGGCACGGAGATTGCCATGTCCCAAATCTGTTTGGCCATGCGGAGCGATACGGCGACGCCCGATTCTTCGAGAATGATCTGCTCGTAGCGGGAGAAGAAGGTATCTCGGTCGGCCGGGGTGCGGTCGCCCAGGGGTTTGAGGTGGTTTTGCTCGTTGAAATAGAGATCCGCGATGGCATAGCCACGGGCCAGCCGGTCGGCGGGCACCCGGATGCCCAAGTTTTGGCAGGCGGCGTGCTGAATCTGGGGCAGCGGCGGCCAGAAACTGACCAGCGTGTTATAGAAATCGAAGAAAATCGCCTTAATCATCTGCAATAGAGCAAGGCTGCGACGAGAGAGTGGGCCGGCCGGGTCGTGCCTGCTGATGCACAATAATAGCACACCGTCAAGATTACGGAGAGAGGACGGGTTTACGACGGGTTTTGCATGGATGGACAGGATAGACAGGATAGACAGGATGGGATTTGTGACGAGCCTGCGGGAGCATGAATGGGCGCCCTTCGCCTGGCTCAGGATGAGCGTCTTTCGCTGGGCTCAGGGTGAGGGTACTTCGCCAGGCTTAAAGGTGAGCGGACGGGTTGGCGTTAGCGCAAAGCCTGTAGGTCGGTCAACGCGGTTGAAACGTCGGACGGGGAATTGAAGCGGTAGACGGCGTGGGTTACGGCGTCCGACGGGCCAACGTAGATGCCGGCGCCGCCGGCGGACTGGGCGGACTGGAAAGCATCCTCGTCGGTTTCGTCGTCGCCGATGTAAACGGGGAAAGCGTCGGAGGCGAGCTGGAACCGGATCAGCTCCAGGGCGTGGCCTTTGTGCCAGTCGACTGCGGGGCGCAGTTCCATTGCCATCTTGGCGGCGGTGACACGACACGACCCGGTAGCGAGCAGCGGGCCGACGGTGTCCAGGAAGATCATGGCTATGGAATCGTGGTACTGAGGGGGCGTGAGCCGATAGTGGGCGGTGAGGGTCAGCTCTTTGAATTCCACGATAGCGCCGGGAATGTCGGAGAGGTCGGCGATGAGACGCTCGGCGGCGTCGGATATGGCCGGGATTGAGGCGGCGGCGGCGGGGTGGACGTATTCGAGACCGGGGCCGCGAATTTCCAGGCCATGGTTGCCGGCGTACACGAGACCGGGTATGCCCACCCGTCCTGACACGTCGCTCAATGAGCGGCCACTCAGGATGCCCACGGTGAATCTGGCGCTGCGGCCCATTTCTTCCAGCAGCTCGGCATTGCCGGGCCGCAGGACAGCGTCCGCGGGTCGTTCGGTGATCTCAGCCAGTGTGCCGTCGAAATCGAAGAGCAACAGGATTTCGGGTTGTTTTACCAACCGGGCCAGCAGGGCCGGCCAAGTATCGGGAGTTGGTGTCATCTATGCGGCGCTGCGTCGTGAGACCGGGGGTTAGATGGCCTGGGCCGCGGGCAATCGGGCGTGGTCGGGGGTGCTGGCCTGCATCAGATTCATCATGATGCGGCCGGCCCAGTTGTAGATATTGTTGGACTGCACGATGTGGCGCATATGGCGCATCCGCAGGCGAGACTCTTCGTCGCTCATGGTCAAGGCCTGATGGATGGCGTCGGCGAACTGCTCGGTGGCGTAGGGGTTGATGATGATGGAACTGCTGAGTTCCTGGGCAGCGCCGGCGAAGGCGCTGAGAATGAGCACGCCGTCTTCGTCAATGCGGGAGGCAACGTATTCCTTGGCGACCAGATTCATGCCGTCGTGGAGGCTGCTTTTGGCGCAGAAGCTGGCGAGGCGACGCAGGGCCGAGAAGGTGGCCGAGGGGAACGACGTGGGCCAGTAGGCGATGGGCTGCCAGTCGCCGTCGCCGAAGCGTTCGTTGATGCGGTTCACGGTGGCTTCGATGTCGATGGTGAGCTGCATATAGGAGCTAATGTTAGTGCGGCTGGTGGCGCCGGCCTGCAGGAACACCAAACGGCCCTTATATTCGGGCCACTTCTCCAGAAACCGTTCTACGGCACGCAGACGGTGGGGGATGCCCTTGGTGTAATCCTGGCGGTCGATGCCGAGACCGAGGATGCGCCCACGGTCGAGGCCGAATTCCTGGGTGAGGCGGGCCATCTCCGATTCGACCTCGGGGGAACGGGCTTCGGCGTCCAGTCCGTCAAAATCAATGCTGATGGGGAAGGGGCGCACCAGGGTCATGTCGTTTTGATAATCGACGAGTCCGAACTGGGGGTCCACTTGGGCGTCGAGGTTGCGTTGCACGCCATCGAGGAAGTTCTGGCAGTCGCCGGCGAGGTGGAATCCGAGCAGGTCGTTGCCGAGCATACCGTCCAGGATTTCTTCCTGCCAGGGGCAGATGCGCAGGATGTCTGGGTTGGGCCAGGGGATGTGCCAGAACTGACCGATGATAACGTCTTCGCAGACTTGGCGGATGTAGCGGGGCAGCAGGGCGAGATGGTAGTCCTGCACCAGGACGATGGCCGGCTGGTCGCCGATTTCGTCGACGACGAGGTTGGCGAACTTGCGGTTGACGGCCTTGTAGGTTTCGTAGTGCTGGGCGTCGAACACAGGCTCGGTGTAGGCGATGTGGCACAGGGGCCAGAGACCCTCGTTGGAGAAGCCGTAGTAGTAACCGTTGTTTTCGGCTTCAGTGAGGTTGAGGAGGCGCAGGTTGTAGGCCGGTGCAATGAGGGGGACGGCGACCCTGCCGTCGGCGTCGATCGCGGTCAGGTCGGCCTCGCCGCCGCTCTGGGCGATCCAGGTGCCGCCACAGGCGCGCATGAGGGGGTCAATGGCGGCGGTGAGTCCGCCGGGCGGCATTTCGCCGACCAGTTGGCCATCCTCAATGCGGAAGACGTAAGGTTGGCGGTTGGATACTACGATGAGCCGATATTCGGCGAGTTCCCGGCGCACGAGTCGTTGTAAATCATCACCAGTCCACATGGCGGGCAACCTACCTTTGGTGCGGGAAACAGTTCTATTTTCGCTGAGTATTGCAGTTGAGTTTGGTTTCGTTATCGCCTTGGATTGTCCCACAGGGCCGCTGGGGGGTCAATGGACGGGGTGCGCTCACGCGTACCCACTTTGTCAATGCGAGCGCAGCGTGGCAATCTCGTCGGCGTAGCAACGGCGGTTGGTCGACGTGTGTTCGGCGTCATTGAGCTCATCGAGATTGCCACGTCGCTGTGCTCCTTGCAATGACAACGCGAATTTCCACTGGGGTTGCCAGCATCGGGGTTGCAGCGTCGCTACGTTCCTGGCAACGACAGCAGGCCGGGGCGATGACTAAAGGCCGGTTTGCCGGGGATTTGAGCGGATGTTATACTCGGCGCATACGCTGGCGTTGGCTCGGTGCGGGGCTTCCGGTAGCTACTACGGAGGCACTGATGATTCAAAATGCCGTGGTGCAACAACTGCGTCAGGGCGGTGTGCGGGTTACGCCCCAACGGTTGGCCATCGCCGAAGCAGTGCTGAACTCGACCGACCACCCCACCGTGCAGCAGATTCACGAACGGGTGCAGCAGCATTTCCCGTCCATGACGCTGGCTACGGTGTATTCGACGCTGGGCGTGCTGTCCAAGAGCGGGCTGATCCAGGAATTGCCCTTCGCGAAGCAGTCCCGGTACGAAAGCAACGTTGCGCCGCACGTCAACCTGGTTTGCATCGGGTGCGGCAACATTGCCGACGCTGACGACAGCAGCGATGTCATCCTGCAATTGCGGGACGAGGTGTCGCACGAGACCAGCTTCCAGGTGATGTGGCAACGGGTCGACTTCCACGGCTGGTGTCGCGCCTGTAGTGCCGCGGACGCATAGCCGCCCGTGGTTAACGCTGTCGTCGGCATTACGCTGTGGACTGACGACCTGGACCGGATGCTGCGGTTCTACCGCGACGTGCTCCGTCTGCCCCTGCACTCAATCCATGAGGACGAGGGGTTTGCAGCCTTCCAGCTGGGCGAAGTACGCTTCAATGTGGGGAGACACGCCGGAGTGAGGGGGCCATCCCGAGACCCGTTGCGGGTGATGCCGCATTTGGGCGTAACCGACATTCACAGCGAACACGCCCGCCTGGTGGATGAGGGCGTCGAGTTCATCCGACCGCCGGAGCGCGAACACTGGGGCGGGTGGGTTGCCACGCTGATAGATCCCGACGGGAACGTGCTGCAACTGCTGGAGTTTCCCGAATAGGGGCGTTGGGATTATCACCCTCACCCAGGCTTTACGCATGGGGTGTTGTGTTGGGGATTTTCACCCTCACCCCAGCCCTCTCCCATCAAGGGAGAGGGGGTTAGCCGTGGGTTATGGGCGGAGCTTGCGGGCCAGTTCGGCGTTGGACGGCTCGACGAGCACTGAACCGTCGGGGAAGACGATGGTCGGGATGATGAGGCGGTTGTCGTTGACCTGTTTGACGTAGGCCTGCGCCGTGTCATCGCCGTCAACGTCGACGTAGGCATATTCTACTTCCTGACTGTCCAGGTAGCGGCGGGAGCGGTGGCAGTCGGGGCACCATTCGGCGCCGTAGACGGTGATGCCGGCGGTTGAGTCGGTAGCCATGTTGGCCTCCTGTGTCTGCGGGATAAAGCTGGCGGCGTGGTGGCCGCAACGTGGGATATGACGAGTTTGGGTCAGTCGGCGGCGCGGCCGGCTTCCTGCCCGGCTTGCTCTTCCTGCGCGGTTTCCTGGGGTACGTAGTTGGGGCGGATGAGTTCGTACACGTCGTCGGTGCGGCAGTAGGCGTTGCCGGCGAGGCGGCCAGTGGGCTGTAGGGCCTGGTGGTTGACGCGGTAGCCGTTGGGCCCTTCGTAGAGAATGTCATCGCGCACGTGCATACGGACAATCTCGCCGATGACGAGGCCGTGCTGATGAGGCTGCTCGCCGATGTTGACCACCTGCACCAGGCGGCACTCCATGTTGACCGGGGATTCGGCCACGCGGGGCGCCTTGATAATCTCGCTGGGGGCTTCGGTGAGTCCGGCGATGGCGAACTCGGACACGTCGGAGGGATACTCGGCGGCGGTGGCGTTCATGGCGGCGGCGATGTCGTCCACCACGATGTTGACCACGAACTCGCCGGTTTCTTCGATGTTGGTGAGGGTGTCCTTGCGCTTGTCCTGCCAGCCGGCGGCTTTGCGGGAGGAGGAGAACACCAACGTGGGCGGGTTGTAGGCGACGGCGTTGAAGAAGCTGTAGGGGGCGAGGTTGACGACGCCATCGGTGGAGATGGTGGAAACGAAGGCGATGGGGCGCGGCACAACCACTCCGGTGAGGATGAGGTTGAAGCGTTCGAAGGTGCGGGGGTCGATTATCATGGTGGGCGACTCCTGGGTTCCGGGTAGACTTTTGCTGTGGATATGATAGCGCAAATGCGGGAGACGGGTTTTGCATGGATGCGCAGGATGAACGGGATTGAGGGAGACGGGTTTTGCATGGATGCGCGTAACTGTTCAGAGTTGCGGGGATCTGCCGACTATTCGGCCTATTGTGGAGGGGCAGCCAAGCACGAATTTCCAAAGCAAACCGTTGCCGTCCCCTCAACCCTGAACAGTTACGGATGCGCAGGACAACAGGATTGGGTTTGACGGGTGGGTGTAGAATTGGGGCGGTTTGGATTCGGGGTACGGCCCTCACCCCAACCCCTCTCCCCGAGGGAGAGGGGTTGGCAGGGTTTATCAAAGATTAGGTGTTGGGTATGACTGAAGGTTTGTTTGAGGGGTTGAAGGTTTTGGACCTGAGCGAGGGTATCGCTGGGTCGTTTTGCGCGCGGCTGCTGGCTGACTATGGGGCCGATGTGCTGAAGGTTGAGCCGGTGGGCGGGTCGGCGATGCGGCGGGTGGGGCCGTTTTATCATGATGAGCCGCATCCGGAGAAAAGCCTGTTTTTTCTGATTCTGAACCTGAACAAGAAGGGAATCACCCTCAATCTGGAAACTGCCGCCGGGCGGGGGCTTTTCAGGGAGCTGGCGGCGCGGGTTGATCTGGTTGTGGAGAGCTACCAGCCGGGTTATCTGGATGGGCTGGGCCTGGGCTACGAGGCATTGTCGGCGACCAACCCGGGGCTGGTGATGACATCCATCACGCCGTTTGGTCAGGCCGGGCCTTACCGCGATTATGCGGGCGAGGAGATTGTTTCCTATGCCATGGGCATGGTGATGGGCATTAGCGGGGTGCAGGGGCGTCCGCCGCTGAAGCACGGCGGGTTTCAGGCGCAGTATCAGGGCGGGTTGTTCGGCGCGGGAGCCACCGCGATGGCGCTGTTCACCCAGGATCGGCAGGGCGTTGGGCAGCACGTGGACGTGTCGGTCACGGAGTGCGTGGCCTCGACGATGATGGCGACGCAGACCATTTACCCGTTTCTGGGCGGGTCGCAGATCCGGCGACCGGATGGGCAGATGTGGGAGAACCCGATGCCGTGCAAGGACGGGTGGATTATCGTGCAGGCCGGCGGCGGCGCGTCCTGGGAAGACATCGCTGATTTCTTCCAGGCTCCCGAACTGCTGGAGCCGCGGTTTGCCGACCGGGCCCAGCGGGTCCGCAACGGCCCGGCGATGGACGCGGTGGTGCTGGACGCCATCAAGGACAGGGAGAAGTGGGAGCTGTTTCCCAAGGCTGCGGAGAAGCGGATGCTGTTCGGGCTGGTGCAGACGCCGACGGAACTGGCCGATTGTCCGCAACTGGAGTCGCGCAGTTTCTTTCGAGAGACCGAGCATCCGGTGATTGGGCGGATCAAGGTGCCGGCCGAGTTGTTCCGGCTGTCGGCAACGCCGTATCAGCTGCGGATGGCGGCGCCGACGCTGGGTCAGCACAACGAAGAGATATTTGTGGATGGGCTGGGTCGTGACCGGGCGACCCTGTCGGTGATGCGGCAGTTGAATGTTGTTTAGGTGGGTGGTGGTTCCGTTTTTGCATTGATGGCCAGGATAGACAGGATTTGATTCAAGTTGAGGGATGACTGTGCTGCCTTTGGATGGGATTCGGGTTTTGGATTCTACGTATGTATTTGCGTTGCCTTACACGGGCGGGCAGCTGGCCGATCTGGGCGCAGATGTCATCAAGATTGAGGGGCCGGGCCGGCCTGACATCACGCGCGGCGGCGGGCTTTACGGCACGTTCCCGGACAACGACCCCGGGCTGGACTGGTGGAACCGGCCATCCACGTACCAGCTGTTGAATCGGGGCAAACGGTCGCTGGTGCTGGATATGTCGGATGAGCAGGGGCGGGATATTTTTCGTGAATTGGTGATGGTCAGCGACGTGGTGATGGAGAACTTCACGCCCCGGGTGATGCGTCGTTGGGGTCTGGATTACCCCAATCTGCGCAAACTGCGACCGGACATCATCATGGTTTCCAACACCGGGTACGGGCATGGCGACGGGCCCTATTCATCCTATCCGGCGCAGGCTACCACGCAGGAAGGGACGCACGGGCACTGCTGGGTTACCGGCTATCCGGGCGACGAACCGTCCAAAGCGGGGCGGTCGTTTGTGGATTTTCTGTCCACGTGGAGCGCGATGTTCGCCATTGGCGCAGCGCTGCGCTACCGCAATCGCACCGGGAAGGGCCAGTGGGTGGATATTGGGATGTACCAGGCCGGGGTGATGTTTTTGTCCGAGTACCTGATGGATGCCATCGCTAACGGACGTGAGGGGGAGCGAATCGGCAACCGCCACCCGTATCGGGCGCCGCAGGGGGCCTATCCGTCGGCGGGAAACGACCAGTGGATTACGCTGTCGGTGGGATGCAACGAGGAATGGCTGGAGCTGTGCCGGCTGATGGAGCGGTCTGATCTGGCCGACGATGCCCGGCTGGCGACGCTGGCCGGCCGGCAGCAGCGCCATGATGAGATCGACGAGGCAATTGCCGGATGGACCGGGCAGAGCGACAAGTACGACCTGATGCACCGGTTGCAGGCCGTCGGGATCGCATCGGGGCCGGTGTTGAGCGGCAAAGAGGTGCATTTCGACCCGCATTACCGGAGTCGCAATTTCCTGGAACGGGTGGATTATCCGCCGGAACGCAACATCGGCGCGCGCTTCCTGATGGGCCGGCCCTATCGTTTGTCGAAGACGCCGTTGCAGATTCGCGGGCCGGCGCCGACGTTTGGTCAACATAACGAGTTGCTGCTGGAGGGCTTGCTGGCGAAATCGGCGGAGCAGGTGGCGGGTTGGTCGGAGGCCGGCATCATTACAACGGTGCCGACGACGGGTGAGCCTTCGCCGACGCTGGACCCGGTGGAGCTGGTGGAACGCGGGCAGCTGGCGGAGTGGGATCCGGATTATCGGGAGCGGCTGGGGATTTAGCCGGGTCGCGTCGTTGCGGCCGGCGTTGACGATTGGCCCGGGGCCGGCTAACCTGAATCTGGTGTCGGCGCCAATGAAGCCGGCGAATTAGGGCCCGTAGCTCAGTGGAAGAGCGTCCGACTCATAATCGGCAGGTCACAGGTTCGAACCCTGTCGGGCCCACTTACTTGCGTTCACAACCGGACCCGCTTGTGTTTCGCCTCTGCCGAAGCAAGCATCGTGCATGGATGTGCATAACGCCGGCTCGCGGGGCTATCCCATCAGCAATAGACGCAGTAATACAGCGCCATGAGACGACTGGTACATTTTTCCGGGTGGCTGGTTGACTCACCCTGGTTCGAATACTTTATTATCGCCGTTATCATCGCCAACGGCATCCTGCTTGGGCTGGAGACTTCTCCTGCGCTGAACCGGCTTTACGGAACCTGGATGCACTGGGGAAATCAGGTTGCCTTGGGCATATTCATCGCCGAAGCCGGGCTCAAAATGCTGGCCCGGTGGCCCAGTTTCCTGCGTTACTTCCAGGACGGCTGGAATATCTTTGACTTCCTGGTCATCGTTTTTGCGCTGATCCCGGCCACCGGCCAGTTCGCCATGATTGCCCGCCTGGCCCGGCTGCTGCGGGTGGTGCGGCTCATATCGGCCATCAAAGACTTGCGGCTGATTGTCGCGGCGCTGGTGCGCTCCATCCCCAGCGTAGGCCACGTCATCATGCTGATGAGCATTGTGGTTTACATCTACGCCGTCATGGGCTACCACCTCTTTCACGAACACGACCCGGACAACTGGCGAAGTCTGGGCATATCCGTGCTGACCCTTTTCAACATCATAACCCTGGAAGGCTGGACGGACATAATGTACACCGCCATGCAGCAGCACCCGCTGGCCTGGATCTATTTCGTCAGCTTCGTGATCGTAGGGACCTTCGTAGTAATCAACTTGTTCATCGCCATAATCATCAACAACCTGGACGAAGCCAAACTTGAGCGGGCGCGGGATTTGCAAGCCCCCGTATCCCGAACGGAGTTGCTGCAGGAAATCCGAGCCACCCAAGCCGCCCTCCAAAGACTGGAAAAACGGCTGGACGATGAGGACGGGGGATGAGGTAGCGTTGCAATTTAGGTGGTTCAATACAAGGGATGGATACCGTAGGTGAACGACCGGAGAGACCGTTGCACGACCGGGGCAACCACAAGGGTTGCCCCTACATCCTGGCCATCTGAAACGGAATGCTACCGGGGGACGAGGGGATGGGGTGCGTGACTGGCGGGGCTGTTACAATAGACGTGCGCTTGAATGGCGCACCGACGTTTTCACAGCGGCGGGCCGGTATTTACCGCACTTTGGTATCCCGCGCTGAATCCCGTTTGTTACCTCTCTCTACCAAGGAGTCTGTCTGTATATGCCTTTCCAACCCCGCTCGAACCGTTCATATCAACCAAACCGCAAACTACCCAACAGCCCACAAATCAATCGGCCGCAGCGCCACCAGGCGATCTGCGCCGACTGCAACGCGTCGACAACCGTGCCGTTCCTCCCGAGCGAAGACCGGCCAGTGTATTGCCCACCCTGCCTGTACCTGCGTCGGAACAGCGTTGCGTCTGCGCCAATCGCGGCGTCGGGCGAATCGTCTGATGCCAATGGGAACTCGGGCAACGGGAGCACGGCGAACGGCAGCATGGCGAATGGCGTCAGGGCCGGCGTCGTAGCCGCCGATTCCGTGTTTCCCCGGATGGTGCTGAACCGGGCCACGAGAACCGCGATTGCCGCCATGGACATAGCGGAGCCCACGCCGATTCAGGAGAAGTCGATACCGTATCTGCTGGAAGGACGGGACCTGATTGGACAGGCGCGCACCGGGTCTGGCAAGACGCTGGCCTTTGCGGTGCCGCTGGTGGAGCAGTGCGACTCGGCGATGCGGCAGGTGCAGGCGCTGGTGCTGGTGCCAACCCGCGAACTGGCGATCCAGGTGGGCGGCGTTACGGAGGCGTTGGCTCGATCTCAAGGGCTGCACGTCACGTTGCTGTACGGCGGTCGGTCAGTGGGACAGGATTACAAGGCATTGAAGCGGGGGGCGCAGATCATCATCGGCACGCCCGGCCGCACGCTGGATCATGTTCGGCAGGGGAGTCTCAATCTGAAATCGGTGCGATTCCTGGTGCTGGACGAGGCTGACGAGATGCTGGATCGCGGGTTCGCCCGCGACGTCGACGCCATCCTGAGTCAGACGCCGTCGGAACGGCAGACGGCGCTGTTGTCCGCAACTATGCCCGATTGGGTGACCAAGACCGCCCGGAAGCACCTGCACAATCCGGTCAGGGTGGAAGTTGACGCCGAAATGCAGGAGCTGCCGTCGGTGGAGCACCTGGTTTACACCATCCAGAAAACCGACAAGATGGATGCGCTGCGAACGCTGCTGGACCGGCGGGACGGCGCGCCGATTCTGGTGTTTGGCAAGACCAAGCATGGCGTCAAGCGGCTGGCGGGACAGCTGGATGCGCTGGGCTACCCGGTGGGCGCGCTGCAGGGGAACCTGAGCCAGCCGGCGCGCGAGCGGGTGATGAAGGATTTCCGTTCCGGCGTCGCTCCGATTCTGGTGGCAACCAACGTGGCCGCCCGAGGTTTGGACGTTGAGGGTATCGGCCAGGTTATCAATTTCGACCTGCCGGACTCGGAGCAACTGTTCACGCACCGAGTGGGTCGCACGGGCCGGATGGGTCGGGCTGGCGAGGCGATTACGTTCATCACGCCGGACGAAGACCGGAAGTGGCGGGAGATTGAGCGGGGCCTGGGTCGCCAGTTTACGCGCAGGTCGTGGACGCGCGAACGCCGGACTGAAGAGCGTCGGGAAAAGGCGGAAGCGGACTACGGTGTCGAACGCGGCGATGTGCGGGTTCGGCCTCGGCAGTAGGGCTGATACTGCGCCGGCGCCGGTGTGAGTCCGGGTTTTGCATGGATGGACAGGATGTTCAGGATTGGGACGGGGCTGCCGGTGGGGTTTGGGTTGTGCTCGGTTAGACCAAACGCAGGATTTTAGAGGAGCGGCAGGTTGATTTGAGGGAGGTTCTGATGGCGAGGCTGGATGGGAAGGTTGCTATCATCAGCGGCGGCGCTCGTGGGATGGGAGAGTGCGAGGCTCGGCTGTTTGCTGCGGAAGGGGCCTCGGTTCTGATTGGCGACTTGCTGGATGATACCGGCGAGGCGGTGGCGGCCAGTATCGTAGCGGCCGGCGGGCGGTGCGTTTACCGGCAGCTGGATGTTACGTCGGAGGAGGATTGGTCGGAGGTCGTGGTGGCGGCAGTGGAGACGTTCGGAAGGCTGGATATTTTGGTGAACAACGCGGGGATCGGCAGCAGTTCGCATCGCATCGAAGATGAACCGGAAGAGGCATGGGACCGAACGATGGATGTGAACGCCAAGGGGGTGTTCCTGGGCACGCGGGCAGCCATACCGGCGATGCTGGACGTGGGCGGCGGGTCGATTATCAACATCTCGTCGCAGCTGGGGATCGTGGCAGTGCCGTATAACGGGTCGGCCTACCAGAGTTCCAAAGGCGCGGTGCGTCTGTTCACCAAGTCAGCGGCAATCCAATACGCTGGCGACGGGATTCGCGTGAACTCGGTGCATCCGGGGCCGGTGGTTACCGAGATGACGCGGGCGAGTCGAGCCGACGCGGAGCGGCACGAGATGATGCTGGCCCGGGTTCCGATGGGCCGGTACGGGGAGCCGGAAGAGGTTGCCTACGCCGTTTTGTACCTCGCTTCCGATGAGTCGTCGTTTGTTACCGGCAGCGAGGTTGTGGTGGACGGAGGCTGGACGGCGCAGTAAGAACCTGTCTACGATCTCTGAAATAGGTTAAGCTGAGACTATTATCAGGGGAGGGGTAATCATGTCTCATTCCTATCCCAGCGACATCAGCCGGGAGCAATTCGTCCGGATTCTGCCCGTGTTGGAGTCGGCCCGCCGTCGGACCAAGCCTCGCACCGTGGACTTGTATGACGTTTTCTGCGGCGTGCTGTACCTCTTGAAAAGCGGGTGCCAGTGGCGAATGCTGCCCGCGGACTTCCCCGATTGGCGCACCTGCTACCAGTATTTCCGGCAATGGAGCGAGCGGCCTGGCCCGGGTCAGGATTCCATTCTGGAGCAAGTCCTAAAAAAAATCGGTTGGCGCGGCCCGGCAAAGCAATGGTCGGAAAGAGCAGACCAGCTTCTGTATCGTGGACTCCCAGAGCGTCAAGAACACGGACACCGCTGGGCACAAGGGCTATGACGCAGGCAAGAAGGTGTCGGGAATCAAGCGTCATATCGCGGTGGACACGCAAGGATTGCCCCATGCGATACACGTGACTACCGCCGACGTTACCGACCGGGCCGGGGCTTTGGCGATGTTTGACCGGCGCCGAGACGGCCTCAGTCAAGTGCAGAACGTGCTGGTGGACGGGGGTTACACCGGAAAGCCCTTTGCCACTGCGGTGCAAGGCCTGTTGGGAGCCGCGGTGGAAGTGGTGAAACGCAACGAACTGCACACCTTCGTGGTGCTGCCGAAGCGATGGGTGGTGGAGCGGTCTTTCGCCTGGCTGGAAAAGTGCCGCCGACTCTGGAAGAACTGCGAAAGAAAGCTCAATACTAGCCTGCAAATGGTGGTGCTTGCCTTCACGGTGCTAATCCTAAAAAGATTGTAAACAGGCTCTAAGGAATAAGGAATGCGGTTGGGCGGTGGTTACAGTTTTTTGAATCGCTCCAGCTGCAAAGCCAGTTGGTCAGTGGTGGCAGCCCGGGGTTCCAACACCAGCCAGGTGAGTCCCGCGTCGGCATAGTCGCAGATGTCGGCGGCGATTTGTCCCGGGGCACCGCGTAGGGGTGTGCGGCCAGAGCCGGTGAAGGGTGAATCGGTGATGTCCAGGCCGGCGCGCAGGGACAGGTCGAAGCCCGGCATGGTCAGGCCGGCGTCGGCGCGGAGGGCGGCGATGCGTTGGGCGACGCGGGCAACGTCGGCCGGGGTTTGGCGGACGCCGTGCCAGCCGTCGCCGAGCCGGGCGGCCCGGCGCAACGCCGGGGCGGAGGTGCCACCCGTCCAGATTGGCGGATGGGGCTGACTGGCCGGGCGAGGCGCCATCGCGAGGCCGGAGACCGTGTAATGCTGGCCGGAAAAGGATGGGGCGGTTTCAGTCCAGAAGGCGCGCAGCAGGCGAATGTGCTCGTCGGTGACCGGGCCGCGGGCGTCGAAGTGGGCGTCGAGGCCGATGAACTCTTCCTGCATCCAGCCCACGCCGGCGCCAACGATGAGGCGTCCGTTGGAGATTACATCGAGGGTGCCCAGCATTTTGGCGTTGAGCACGGGATGGCGGTAGGGCAGGACGAGCACGCTGAACCCCAGTTTGATGCGTCCGGTTACGGCGGCGAGATAGGCCAGGGTGGTAACGGGTTCCAGGATGTTATCGTCAGCAGCCAGCGGGAAGCGGCCATCGGTTCGGTAGGGATAGTCCGAGTGGAGTTCGGTGGGGATTGCGATATGGTCGCTGAGGAAGATGCCATGCTACGGCGACCATTGCTACGGCGACGAGATTGCCACGCTGCGCTCGCAATGACAAAGTGGGTACGCACGAGGGGTTGTAACTGTTCACGTTTGAGGGGACGGAATAGGTTTGCAGAGGAAATTCGTGCTTGGCTGCCCCTCCGCAAGAGGCCGGATAGCCTGTAGGGTCCCCTCAAGTCTGAACAGTTACGAGGGGTTGGTTTGGTTGACACTCCGGGGAACCCGATGCTAGCATATTTCACCGCTTGGCCGGTTATTCTGCATGGGCAAAACGTGGATACCGGGCGTACAATGTTATTCGGAAATTCAGTGCGCTTGCTTCGACAATTGTCTCGTCTGGGGGCGACCGGCTCCACGCTCAGGTTGCTGGCGGAGCGCTGCCGCAACAACGATATGGCGCTGGATGGATATTCCTAAAAACTGATGTTGCGAGCAATGTGCGCCGCCCGGCTGACCGGGACGGAGCAGCAAATCCAAGGAGGACGCTAATGGCCGAACAGCCGGAACTACACCGCGGTTTGATGAACGTGTATATGGACACTACGGAGTCCAGTTTCATTGACGGCGAAATAGGAAAACTGCTTTATCGCGGGTACGACATTCACGATCTGGCCGAAAAGTCCACCTTTGAAGAGATCGTCTACCTGGTGCTGTACGGCGAGTTGCCGAATCAGGCCCAGCTGGAAGAGATGGACGGATACCTGCGGGCGAACCGGCGGATTCCCGACCAGATTATTACGGTCATTGATGCCGTGAAAGACGCCCATCCGATGGACGTGCTGCAGACGGCGCTGATTGGGCTGGCCGCGTTTGATGAGGAATCGGAGGACAATTCAAAGGCAGCCAACGTCCGCAAGGCGCTGCGTCTGACGGCCAAGGCTCCCACCATCGTGACGGCGCACCACCGCCTGCGGACGGGTCTGGAGCCGGTAGCGCCGAATTCGGAACTGAACCACGCCGGCAACTTTCTGTATATGCTGTTCAATGAAATTCCCGACGCAGAGACGGTCGCTCTCATGGACGTGGACTTCATCCTGCACGCTGAGCATGGTGTCAACGCATCGTCCTTCGCGGCGCGGGTGAGCGCGTCCACGAACTCGACGCTTCATGCGGCGGTGTCGGGCGCGGTGGGGGCGCTGAAGGGCCCGGCCCACGGCGGGGCCGCCGAAGAAGTGATGAAAATGTCGATGGAAATCGGCAACCCCGAAAACGCCGAAGAGTACGCCCGCAACAAGCTGGACAACCGCGAGCGCATCATGGGATTCGGCCATCGGGTTTATAAGGCTGAGGACCCCCGGGCGCGCCACCTGCGGGAACGCTCGCAGGCGCTGGGCGAGAAGCGGGGCGACCCACGCTGGTTCCAGATTTTGACGCACCTGTCCGAGGATGTGATGGCTCCCTACCGGGACCGTGGCATCTACGTGAACGTGGACTTTTACGCCGGTTCGATTTACCACCTGCTGGGCATCGAGTCCGACCTGTTCATCCCGATATTTGCGTTGGGCCGGGTGCCGGGCTGGTCTGCGCAGTGCATAGAGCAGTACGAGAACAACATCCTGCTGCGGCCCCGCCTGCACTACATTGGCGAAATGGATCGGGAGTACGTGCCTATCGACCAGCGCTAGGGACGACTGACTACGCGATGACATTCAGGGCCGCCGGTGGAAGCCAGCGGCCCTTTGCGTTGTCCCTGATGCGCGCCGGTTATCGGGGATAAACTTCGAGATTGCCCAGGTGTACTTCTGCGACCACCGTTGGGGTAATGCTTTCTTGATGGCCGTGGTCAGCGGCGGATGCGTGGGCGTTATCGGCGGAACCGGGGATTGTTACCAGAGTTGCCGATTCGACGGTTTTCCCGCTGACCAACAGTTCGTGGTGGTTGTCGGAGTTCAGGGTTACACGAATCTCGTGTTCGCCGGGTGCAAGGCCGGTGAGCTGATAGAAGGGTTCGAAAACCCGACTGATTTTCTCGCCGTCAACGTAGATATGGGCGTGTCCCTCGCCGGGAGCGTGGGGCTGGTCAACCTGTTCCGGCGCCCATCGCCAGTTTCCGGTTAGAATCCGGACGTAGACGTCGCCGCCGGTTTGCACTTCGGCGGTGATACTTACGCTGATGGGCAGTTCCGACTCGATGGTCGCAGTCTCCACAGTGGCATGGTGGTCGTCACCATGGCCGTGGCTGCTGTCGCCGCGGTCGGTCGCGTTTTCGGAAGCGTAGATGTGGAAGTTAAGGCCGAAGGCGCCGGCAGTATCGGCAGTGAAGGTGATGTCGCCCGGTTGGGTTGGCGAAATCGCGGCCGTAAGGTCGTAACCGTGGAGATGCACCTCGCCGGCCTCGTCGGATGTGAACCGTAAGGAGACAGCGTCGCCCTGGGTGGCTCGTAGATCCTCGCGAGTTGAAGTGGTGGCGCGATTGGCGATGTTGATGTCGATTGTTGTGGTGTCGGTGATTATCGGCGGCGAGTCGGCGTCCGGTGGTGTGGTGGGGCCGCACGCCGCAACGACCAGCGCAGCGGCGAGAGCGAGAGTGACGCACCGCCGGATTCCGGGCCGGCGCAAAGTCTGTTGAAAGCCCAGCATCGAAGTCATCCTCCGTGGGTGTCGGTGAACCATGGCAGTCGCCGGGAAGCGGTTGCCGTCGGTTGGGTTATGGGTGAGAGCGATGCTATGGGATGGGAGGTCGCTGCGGCGGCGGCGTGTTGACGCCGGTGGGTGTCTCCGGCGGGTTGGCGAGCCGGGCCAGAGGGTTGTGGTCAGAGTTGGGCGATGCCGGCGGGCGCGATTCCCCGGGTGTGGAGAGGAAGGGTGCGGAAAGCACGGTTAGCAGCAGGCTGGCGGTTGTTGAGGACAGAATCGTCACGCCGCCGGCGACGTCCGATCTGTTGCTGGTGGGTAATCCGGCCGGGGCTGATGCGTTGGGTATCAGGAAGTGATGGCCGGTCGTTGCCGTGTGGTGCGGATGACGTGCGTCAGCATCATAGATGTGCTGGTGAGAGACCGGCGCCCCGTTGAGATACAGGTGTTCGTGGGCGTGGAAGCGTTCGGCGTAGTGGTGGTCAATCGACGGGCCGGCGATGGGCAGGGCCAACCAAACCAGGGCCAACGCGGACATGAGCAGGGCGATGAACGACACTGGCGCTGCCGGCCCTGACGCCGCATCCGGCGGTGGAGTTGATGCGCAGGGAATGAAACTCGGCAAGGGGGACATCATCGGGGCAAGGTATTTCGATTGTCGGCGGTCATTAGGGTAGTCGGTTGATGGCGAGCCTGTGGAAGCATAGATGGGCTTCCCTTCGACAATGCTCAGTGTGAGCGGCGATTACGATTGGGTGGATAATCGAAAGGCCCTGGCATGGTGAGCGCGCCGTTGACAGTTACTTCGATTTTAGCAGATAATGTTTACCTATCCACTGGGTTCGTTGGAGTTACGCCTGACGGCCTGAACCAGCAATGCACGTTCACATGGACGTGGACACGTAATCGCAAAACACACTACAAGGAGGCGCAGCGATGGCATCTCAGGACATTGCCTTGATGGCTCACCTGATGCGTCGTGCCGGCTTTGGAGCCACCCGCGAAGAGCTGGAGGCGAGGGCCGCTATAGGGTACGAAGCTACAGTTGAAGAGTTGCTCAACCCCGCAAGCCAGCCGGCAATCGACCGGTACGAGTTGGTTCGGTACCATCCGTGGGCCTGGCGTCCCGGCACCATTCAGGGAATGGGTTCGGCGGAATGGCTCTATTTTATGACCAACACCAAGCGCCCTCTGGAAGAGAAAATGGCCCTCTTCTGGCACCAGGTTTTCGCCACCGGCGTGTCCAAAGTGGACCACTATGACGAGATTAACCGCATGGTGGCGCTGTTCCGTGAGAAGGGCATGGGCAACTACAAAGATCTGTTGCTCGAAGTGTCCCGTAATCCGGCCATGATTTACTGGCTGGACAACTTTGAGAACCATGCCGACGCCGTGAACGAGAACTGGGGCCGTGAACTGCTGGAGCTGTTCAGCATGGGCGTGGGCACCTATACGGAAGTTGACGTTCGGGAAGCGTCCCGCGCCTTTACCGGCTGGACGTTCGAGCCCAAGCTGCCGCGCGGTCCGATTGGCCGCCACGACTGGAACTTCACCTATCTGCCGGAAGACCATGACGACGGGGAAAAGACGTTCCTCGGCGAGACCGGCAATTTCAACGGCGAAGACATTATCAACATCGTCTGCGAGCACCCGGCTACCGCCACGTTCATCGCACGCCACCTGTACAACTTCTTTGTGGCCGATGAGGCGCAGGTTCCGGCCTGGCAGGTCATTCCACCGGTGGATGAAGATGCGGTGGAGCTGCTGGCCGATACCTTCGTGGAATCCGGCAGCGACCTGACGGCCGTGCTGCGGGTACTGTTCAACAGCGATTTCTTCAAGAACGCCCGTTACGCCCGCCTGAAGAGCCCCGCCGAAGTGGTGGTGGGAACTTTGCGGTTGGTGGGCGGCTACGAATTCCCGGCTCCCGGATTGGGCGAGATGGCGCGCCAGCCCACCTATATGGGCCAGGACTTGCTGAATCCCCCCAGCGTGGAAGGCTGGCACACCGGTGTGGAGTGGATCAACAGTGGTTCGCTGATGCGTCGCATTAACTTCACCGCCGACATGATGAGCGACGTCAACCGCCCCGGCATCCGCAGCATGATTGACCGGATGCAGGGGCAGGGCGACCTGACTCCGCAGTCGATGGTGGACAACTGCCTGGACCTGATGGGCCCGCTGGAAGTTGACGATGATACTCGGCATGAGCTGGTGACTCACGCCGCGACGGGAGGGAACCTGACTTGGGCGACCAACGCCGACGTGAACGCTGCCGAGCAGCGCATATCCGAAATGCTGCAACTGATCGTGTCGCTGCGCGACTACCAGTACGCCTAGCAAAATAGCGCCGCGGTGGTTTCGATGCCGCCGCGGGGCCATTACTTTCAGAGTGAACGATTGACACTCAATGGAGCAACCAAAATGACCGCGACAAAGAAAGAACCGGTTCTGGTAGTGTTGCAACTCACCGGCGGCAACGACTATATGAACACCATCATCCCCCATGCCGACCCGCTGTACCGGGATAACCGCCCGGTGGTGGGTGTGCCCGATGACCGTATCGCAAAGCTGAATGATCGGATTGGAATGCACCCGGAAGTGGCGCCGCTGAAGCGTTTCTGGGACGCTGGCAACATGGCCATTATCCACGGTGTTGGTTACGCCAACGCTCCGCGCAGCCATTTCCGCAGCATGGACATCTGGCACACCTGCGAGCCTGACAAGCTGGGATCGGAAGGCTGGCTGGGCCGGGCGACCCGCGATCTTGACCCGAACAAAGAGAACGTCATCACTGCGGTCAACTTTGGGCCGAGCCTGCCGCGCGCCCTGGCGCTGCCGGGCGTTCCGGTGGCCTGCATCGACGACTTGGAAAACTTCGGGATGCTGACCAGTATTCAGGAGGAGATGCAGCGCGAGAAGATTATCGACCGCTTCACCCGCCTGTACTCTCCGACGATTGGCAACGGGTTCGTGATGGATTACTTGGGCCAGACCGGACTCGACGGCCTCAAGGCCGCCGACATCCTGAAAGTTGCCCCGGAGATGTACAACAGCTCCGTGGAGTACCCCGACACGCCGCTGGCCCGCAAGCTGAAGGGCATCTCCCAGGTACACCAGGCCAATCTGGGCACCCGGGTGTTCTACACCGACCACGGCAGCTTCGACAGCCATTCCAACCAGGTTGGGATGCACGACGGCCTGTGGCGCGATGTGTCCGCCGCCGTGGGCAGCTTCTTTGACGACCTGCGCGAGAATGACTCTAGCGACGACGTCATCCTGCTGATGTTCTCCGAGTTTGGCCGCCGGGTTCATGACAACGGCAGCGGAACCGACCACGGAGCAGCGGGGCTGGTGTTCGCGATGGGCGACGGGATCAAGGGCGGCGAGTACGGCGAGTATCCATCGTCAAGGCCGGAAAACCTGGAGCAGGGCGACCTGGTGCCGGGCGTTGATTTCCGCAGCGTCTACTCAACCATCCTGGAGAACTGGATGGGGCTGGACGCCAATCCGATCGTGGGCGGCGTCTACGAAAAGCCCACGTTCATCTAGGAAACGCTGAATATCGGTTCCGGTCTTCGGGACACGTCATTTGGTAAGACCAGCCGGGGCCAGTGGGTATGTAGCTGCTGGCCCCGTCATTATGACGACAGTCGCTCGACGATAGTGAGCGCCGGTCGCAACGCACGACACACAGCAGGAAGAAGCTATGCTAACTCAAATTGCAAAGGGCCGCGTATTCGATTACAGCCATTCGGTGGGACGTGGGGCCGCATCCGGGATGGGCTTCAGCCAGCCGGTGGCCATGGCGTTTGACGGCAACACGGTTTACGTGTTGAACCGGGGCCTGGAAGGCATCGCCAATGTGCCCTGGAACAAGGTTGCCTACGGGGCGCGGGTGAGCATCATCGACGTGGGCACGCAAGCCGGCGACGAGGATTTCACGGGCGAATTTGGCAAGTACGGCGACCGAGACGGCGAGTTCATCTGGCCTTCCGGCATGATTCTGGCTCAGGACGGAAATCTGTACGTTTCCGACGAATGGCTGAATCAGGTATCGGTGTTCGGCAAGGACGGGAGTTTCGTTCGCAAATGGAGCGCGGCGCCGGAGGATGATGGCAAGGAACACGGTATTGCCAGCATCGCCAACGACAGCGAGGGCAACATCTATTGCACCGACGGTCGCAGCCACGAGGTTCGCAAGTTCACCGCCGACGGACAGTTCATCACGAGCTGGGGTTCTCTGGGCGAAGGGAGCGGCGAGTTCAACTCTCCCTGGGGGATCACCGTTGACCAGAGCGACGACACCGTATACGTGGCGGACCACCGCAATCACCGGGTGCAGAAATTCACCGCCGATGGCAAGTTCCTGATGCAATTCGGCGAGGCCGGTACGAAGCGCGGCCAGATGCACCTGCCGGTGAAGGTAACCGTCGACCCGCAAGGCGATGTCTACGTGGCTGACTGGAGCGACAACGGAATGCACCCGGGTAAGGTGCACGTTTTCGACAGCGCAGGCAAGTTCATCGTCGCGCTGATTGGCGACGCGCAACAACTCAGCAAGTGGGCTGACATGACGGTGCAGGCCAACGCCGACTACCTGAAGCGGCGGCGGGAAGTTGCGACTACGGAGTCGGAGTGGCGGTTTGCCCTGCCCACCGACATTCAGTTCGATGAGGGCAACAGTCGGCTGGTGGTGCTGGATGCGCAGCGCAGCCGGTTGCAAATTTATGACAAGCGGAACGATTATATGGTTCCGCAGCTGAACCTGTAACCCAGCTATCCGGATGAGCAGGCCACCGTCCGATGGATGTGATGGTGGCCTGCTCTTGCTTTTAGCTAATAAAGGACTGATAACTTTGGCGGATGTCGCCGGCCTATAGATGATGATTACACGGGAGCAGGAACCGGAATACATCCGTTTGGCGGAGCAGTCGCCGGGAATGCTGTGCCGCGAGGCGCCGGGCGACATTCTGGAGGCGTGCGCGCTGGACAACGAGCCTACGCCGTTCCTGGAGCGGTTTTTCGAGGCCGGAATCAGGTCGCACGCCCGGATGCAACATGGCCGGGAGTTGCCGCAAATGTTCGTGAACAACGCGATTCTGGTGCTGTGGTTGCGGGCGTGCCGCCTTTATACTAACGGGTTGCTGAAGATACCCGATACGGACCGGGAGCGGGAGTTTTTCTCAAGCGCCGACATTACGCCCAGCTAGTCTGGCCCAAACTCAGGCGCGGTTCGCTGGGTTGGGTTAGAATAAACGGGCGGGCAACCGTTGGCGACTCCGCTGATTGCAGCGGGCGACGCGACGCGGAGGGATGGCAGAGTGGACGAATGCGACGGTCTTGAAAACCGTTAATCCGCAAGGATTCGTGGGTTCGAATCCCACTCCCTCCGCCAGTTGCACGACATTTTGTGACCCCAATCAATGCTGGTATTCTGAATACGGTCGAACTAACGGTAACCTGTCCGCGCCCGGCTAGGGCGGGGAGCACGACCCATTCAACGAAATTGCCACGTCGCTACGCTCCTGGTAACGACGAGGGGGTGGGCCATCCTCGCAATGACGGTAGGCCGGTTTGGGTTGATTAATGGGAACGCATGAGGGGGTGGCCGCCGTCTTGGAAGGGGACGAAACAAGATCGGCACACAAACGGCACGGGCAGCCAATAAGCAGATAAACAAGGCCTGGTTTTTCGCCGTGCTTTCGCTGGCGGTTTTTTCCGCTCTCAGTGCGGTGTTCATTGTTCCGCCGCTCCTGGTGGAAATTGCATCGGATCTGGATGTGTCGGTGCCGGTTGCGGGTCAGTTGGCGACCGCAACCTTTGCGGCCTGGGCGGTTTCCCTGTTAACGGTGGGGCCGTTATCCGATTCTTTCGGTCGCCGCCCGGTAGCTCTTACCGGGTTGCTGGTGCTTTCCGTGTCCGTGCTTGCGTCGGCTTTTGCGTCCAATATCGAAGTGCTGTTGGCGCTCAGGGTGCTGACGGGCCTGGCGGGGGGAACACTGCCGCCCACGGCGGTGGGGGTAGTGTCCGATATCATATCGCCGGCCAGACGTGCCCAGGCGGTTACCGGCCTGTTGGCCCTCAACGGAGTCGTTTCGGCCATCACCGTCCCAATGGTCGCGGTGTTGGCAGATTGGCGTGGCTGGCAGGTTCCCTTCCTGGTTGCGGGCCTGCTGCTGACATTAGCGTTGCTGATGAACTGGATCTGGTTTCCGCGAGACGGCAGTGAGCGAGTTGGCAACTGGGCATTTTTCTCGCGATACAAGTCGCTGCTGTCCGTGCGTTTTTTCCGGGTGGCCGTTGCGGTTGGTACGACGCAACGCATTGCTTTCTGGGCGACGCTCAGCTTTTTCCCCGCCTATTTGATACATACCCACGAGGTGAGCGTAGGATTCGTGGCTTTGCCGCTGGTTATAACTGCCATGGGGCAGGTGATTGGAAGCTATTCGGCGTCGTTCGTGACGCAACAAAGGCATCGGGCCATCCTCCTCGCTGGCACTTCCGTCGGCGGCGGGATCTGCGCGTTCCTGTTCTTCTCTGTCGAGCTCGGACTCTGGTTATCAGTGGCCGTGGCCACGGTAGGCACGGGATTGCTGAGCGTGACAATGCCCGCCCTGGTCGCCGCGAGCACCGAGTATTCGGGAGAATCCAAGTCCACGGGGGCTAGTCTGATGGGTATGAGCAACCAGTCCGGAGGTGCGCTGGGGGCTGCGATCGCTGGCGTGTTGCTGGCTAACACGGGCTACGTCGGAATCGGTTACCTGTGCCTCGGCGCAACGATTGCAAGCGCACTGATGACCGGGCTTTTCGGCAAGCAGTTCGTACCGAGGACCGGCTAAACGGCCGGCAACGGGTTGGACCAAAAGGGAACAAACTACATCGGGGCGCAGACGGAACCAGCCGGCGACGGAGAGGATGGCTGCCGAGAATCGATAGACCGTGGCTTCTGCGTCAGGACGATTGCAAAGTTAGTATTCCTTTTCTGCTTGGCGCGGGGAACGCCCCTCACCCTAACCCTCTCCCACGAAGGGGAGAGGGGACTTTGCAATCGCCCCGGCTTCTGCGGCCGGTTGATTGACACGGCATAGCGTGGGGCGCAAAATGGCCGTAAATGCGGGGCGACCGAGTGCTCCGCCCGTTGCTAAATGAACCGAAATGCACCCCGGGTTTCCCGCTGGATGCGTTTCCCGATGGAGGAGGACCTGATATGGCGTTTCCCGACCGAATGAAGTTTGGCATCTTCCTCGGCCCATTCCACCGCGTTGGCGAGAACCCCACATTGGCCATCGAACGCGATTTGGAACTGGTGGAATGGCTGGACAAGCTGGGGTTCGATGAGGCGTGGGTGGGTGAGCACCACAGCGCCGGCTGGGAGATTATCTCTTCCCCTGAGGTTTTCATCGCCGCCGCCGCCCAGCGCACCAACCGCATCAAGCTGGGTACCGGCGTCGTCAGCTTGCCCTACCACCACCCGCTGATGGTGGCGAACCGCATGGTACAACTGGACCACATGACCTATGGGCGTGTGCTCTTCGGAGTCGGGCCGGGCGCCCTGCCCGGCGACGCTTACATGATGGGCATTCCTCACGAGTTGCAGCGTGAGCGCATGGACGAGTCGCTGGGCATCATCCTGCGCCTGTTCACCGAAACCGAGCCAATCACCTACAAGAGCGACTGGTTCGAGCTCAAGGAGGGCCTGCTCCAGCTGCGGCCCTACCAGCGTCCGTATATGCACACCGCGGTAGCCTCGGTGCAATCTCCGGCTGGCGTAACCCTGGCTGGCAAACACGGCTGCTCGGTTCTGACCATTACCGTGCCGAGAGATCCCTCCGCCGGGCCATCTGATCTGAAGGGACTGTGGAACATAGCCGAAGAGTCTGCTGCCGAGCATGGGCAGACCATGAACCGCGATGATTGGCGGTTGGTGCTCCCGTGCCACCTGGCCGAATCCAGGGAGGAAGCCTTGAACGATGCCCGGATGGGCGCAGGCCGCTACCTGCGGGAATACAGCGAGGGAACCAACGGCCGCAAGCCGGTTTTCGATGGCCCGCTGGACAAGGTAATTGACCACATGGCCGACACCGGCAGCTGGATTATCGGCACTCCCGACGACTGCATCGAAGCCATCGAGCGGCTGGGTGAGCAGAGCGGCGGCTTTGGCGCGTTCCTGGTCCAGACCATCGACTGGGCGCCCCGGGAAAAGATGATGCGCAGCTATGAATTGATGGCCCGCTACGTCATGCCACACTTCCAGGGCAGCACTCTCAGCACGGTGGCTTCCAATCAGTGGGCTGCGGAGCGGCAGGACGAACTGGTCGGCGGCCGGGTGCGCGCCCTCGACCGGGCCAGGCAGGTTCACGCCGAACGCACCGGATAAGGAGCCAGTCCTTGACCACCGCTTCAATCCAAGACCGTGTTGACGAACTCTTCGCCGACGCGCGCCAAGTCCACGCGCAGGCCGTCGAACGGCTTGAACACGGCGACATCCGCGACGCGGCGGAGAAGGCTTGGTGCGCCGCCAAGCGCGCCACCGACGGCCTCATACTGGCCCTGACCGGCGAAGAACCCTCGACCACCGCAGCCACCACCAACTACCTAGACTCCCTGGCTCGCCGGGTCCCAGACACCAGACGGCTCCAGGGCCGCTACTACAGCCGGATCCACAACCTCCACGGGATGTGCTTCTACGCCGGATTCTGCAACAACCAGACCGAACGCCGCATCAGGGAGACCGCAGCGTACATTGACGACGCCCAGGCCCTCACGGCGGATAAGTGATGCGCGATTCCCAGGGAGGTTTCCCGTTATCAGCCCGCTCCCAATTCGGGAGCGGGCTTTTTGTTCCGGTTCGCGGTCAGACCGCCGCTCCCACCGCAGCCCATTCCACGCCGTTGAGGACGATCCGCTGGAACTCAGTGGTCTCAAAGCTACGGCCATCGTGCCCCAGGAGCAGGACGAAGACGTTGCCCGCTCCGTATTGGCGGGTCCAACCCAGGGGATAGGTACCGCCGGGCATGAACTGTGGGTTCCGGTCCGGCCCCCAGGGGTAGGTGCCGTCTTCGGCCGCGCCGGTGAGGAAGATGTTGTTGCCCTCTTTCAGCGCCAGACCCATGTACAGTTCGTCGTTGGTGGCAAAGTCCGCAACGCCCGCGACTCCAGGGTGGCCGCCATCGCTAACGTTGACCGTGAATTCGCCGTAAGGGGGGTGGAAGCTGGTGCCGGAAATCCACCCGCCGCCGGTGATGTCGTGGTATTCGGGCCACGCTGCGGACACGCAGGTGGCGATGTGGATGCAGACGAACCCCTTGCCGGCGCTCACAAAGTCTCGCAGCCCCTCCTGCTGCGGGGTGGTCAGAGACCAGTCGCCAAAGTCAGGGACGTTCTCCCGGCGCGTGTTGAAAATCAAAACGTCATAGCCGCTCATTGCGGAGCGGTCGGCCAGTACCGACCCATCCTCGGTTACGGTTACCTCGTGACCTGCTCCGTTCAGAAAAGACTCCAATATCGGCGTCGATTCCTCGTAGGGATGACGACCCCCAGACACTACCAAAAGCCTCATAATCTGATACCTCCATCGTAGTGCCGGCTATTGTAGGTTCCCCGGCCGTCGGTGGCAAATCCCCGCAACAGGGGTAACCGTTCAGACTTGGGGGGACGCAAACGGTTGATGGTGGAAATTCCGTCAGGGCAACCACCACCGGGGCAACCACAAGGGTTGCCCCTACGTATGATGGTTATCAATGCGAGGGATGGCATCCGTTCAGTGGGCGGGGATTTGGGATTGTTGCGGTGGCGATTCCTTTGGTCGGGCGGTGGGTGGTGGGTGATGGTGTCAGACGTTTACGGTTTCGGGGCGGTGTCGGAGCACGGCCAACACTGTTTTGCGCGCAGAGCAATTTTGTCCGAGGCTTGCGTGTCCCGCGGGCAACCGGCTGATGGAACCGGGTTAGCGCGGCGCGCGGCGGTGGTGACTCCCGCTGGGTCCGTCGGGCATCACCGGTGAAAGGCGGCATAGCCCAACTAAACCAATCTGCAAATAACCGACGGGCCGTTGTCGCCCGGAAACCGTATTCGCCTTGCTATTCGGATGTAGCGTGGGCGGTTCCGGCGAGATTCGCGAGGTCTGGCCAGAGTTGCCTGACACGATTGATAATAGGGAAGGGGAATCGGGGGGCGCAAGGGGCGGGTGTCATCACGCATACCCACTTTGATACGACCGGGGCAATTTTACATCGATACACAGGATGGACAGGATGGGGACGGGGGTTCACCCTCACTTCAACTCTGAACAGTTACCAACAGGGCGATCTAGTTTTGCCGAATCGTTGGGCCGGTTTTGTTGCAAGGGTGTGTCCTGCAACGGTGGACGCCCAGGGTCAGGCGACGTTACGCCCGATTGCCCCAGTCAATGTAACGGGTGTTGCCGACGGCGCTAATCTGGATTTCCTGACGGTACTCGCCGGTTTCGGCATGGTGGTTGGTTACTACGATATCGAGCGTGGCGTCAGCTGCGCCAGCCAGGGCTTCTTGCAGGACGCGTCCGTCCATCGAGTTGCCGGCGGGCGCGATGCCCAGCAAATGAAGCACGGTGGGGGCAACGTCGATGTTTCCGGAAGGCGTGTCAATGACTGATCCATTGCGGAAGGAGGGGCCGCGGGCCAGGCCGACATTGCGCAGTTCGTGTCGGCTCATGCTGCCGTGCTGGCCCTGGCCGACCTTGCCTCCGGTTGACGGGGCGTGGCCCGGGTAACCCGCCCGGTTGGGTTCGCTGTCCCAACGGAAGGACATGGCAAGGTCGGGAGAGCGTGGGCCGTCGCAACCGATGAGGGCGGCGGGAAGCGTGCCGGCAATGTCCGCGAGCGGTGCGGCGGCGCATAGCGTGCCGCACCAGGGTTGCGAGGTCAGCCAGTGGGTTAGCCTGGCGGCGGCGGCGGCTTCCTGGCGGTTGATATAAAAGAGAGCCGAGCCGCCGTTATTCGCCACTGCAACGCCGCCGGCTTGGGTGATCGCCGGGAACCCGGCATCCCGCAGCATCGCCTCGACGGGTACGGTTGCGCTGATGGTGGAATAGCCGTGGTCAGAGAGGACGATGATGTCGGTGGATTGCGAGCGGCCGCTATCGTCCAGATCGTCCATCAGATTGCCGAACTCGGCATCGGCTTCGGCCAACGCCGCGACAACCTGACCCAACCCAACGCCAAACTCGTGCTGCGACTTGTCAGGTTCGGATGACCACAGCAGAGCAACGGCCGGGTTGCGTTCGGTCAGGATGTATTCGGTCAGGATACGACGGGCGTGGCTGAGGCGCGGTGTGTTGGGCAGGTCCGGCTCCGGCCAAGCGCCGAAACGGGCGGCTAACTCCGAGTGCAGCGGGCGCGGGAGGGTGAAATCAGGGTGGATGGTCGCTCCGCCTGAAGTGGCGGCATTGGGGTTGTGCAGGTAGGCGTTGCCGCTGGTTCCGGTACCGATGGCGACGTATTCCCGCCCGTGCTGAGCCAGGGTATCAGCCAGGGTGGGAGCCAGCAGAACCGGCAGTCGGGCATCGGCCATGGACTGAAGCGTTGGTTCCAGCGCGCCGATGATGCGGGTTGGGTCGAAGTCGCGCGCCAGGAATGTGTTGGCGGGCAACCCGTGCCGGCCCGGCGAGCAACCCGTAACCACCGAAGACGCGTTGGCACGGGTTACCGTCGGGTAGACTGGATGGTGATTACGGAACCGCACGCCGTCGTTGGCGAATTTGGCCAGATTGGGCATCAGTGCCGGCGTGATTTGCGACGGCTGCAAACCGTCGAATACAACGATGAGGACGGAACCGGTTTGATCCATTGCAGTTGGCCTCTAATGCCGGGTGCGTCGCGACGGGTTACCGCCACTCTAACAGGTTGCTGATGATATTGAGGGCTCGTTGGCTGTCCACGCCTTCGGCAGCGGACACCGATATTGGGCCGGCGGCGGCGTTGGTGATGCGGCAGCGTCCCCACTCGGATGGATTATCGGTGGTGTCGGAGTCGTCGACGGCGAGCGTTACCCGGCGCGTCCGGAGGACGTTTGGGTCTATGGCCGCGGCGACCGCCAGTGGGTCGTAGAGGTTGAAGCGTTCTCGCCCAGCGTCTTTGCGGAACCAACCGGCCAGCATTTCCGCCGCCAGGGTGCCGGCCTTGCTAGCGCTGGTGATGCCGTGCAGCTGCGTTCGGGAGAAATACACCCGGCGACAGGGGGCGAGGTCAATCAGTTCGATGGGCGCCCCAGACTCGATGACCTGTCGGGCCGCGGTTGGGTCGCTGAAAAAGTTGAACTCGGAGTGAGACGTGGCATTGCCGTGGGTCTCGACGGCGCCGCCCATGACCACGATGCGGCCGGCAGTCCGCAGCGCGTCGGGATGTCGCCGCAGCAGGCGGGCCAGGTTGGTCAACGGGCCCAGGGCAATCAGCGTCACGGGGTTGGTCGCTGCCGTGAGCGCATCGGCCAGGAATCGGACGGCTGATGTGTCGGAGGGCGGCGTGGTCGGTTCCGGCAAGCGTCGCGTGAGGCCGGCGGCAGAATGGACGTGGCGCGCGTAGGCGAAACGGCCGCGGACGGGCCGGGCGGCGCCGCGAAACACCGGGACGTCAGTGTGTCCGACGTGCTCCAGCAGCGCAAGGGCGTTGCGCGTGGCACGGGCCAGCGGAACGTTTCCGGCAGTAGTCGTTAGGCCAATCACCTCGAATTGAGGGCAGGAGAGGGCCATCAGGATGGCGATGGCGTCGTCAACGCCGGGGTCGGTGTCAATGATGACCTGGGTTCGCTGCTGGCCGGATTGCAGCATCAGAGGGTTGGGTCCGGTTCCATAAGCACCGAGTGGCAGTAAGCCCTAAATGCCTGGCCGGAGGAATATCTGTACTTGAATTGGGCGGCCTGCTTGAACTTGGTGTTGCTCATTACAATTGGATGGCGAGTCGGATCGCCGGCGCTTTTGAGTGATGGCGCCGGGCCGGAACCGGGGGATTCGCCAGTCCGGTTGGCGCGCGGCAGGGCAGTTTGGCACGCGCTGGCAACGTCGTGCCAGAAGATCGATTGATCGCCGGCCAGGTTGTAGATTCCGTGCAAGCGATGGTTGATCGTATTGACAACGGCGCGGGCCAGGTCGTACTCGTGCAGGAACTGTAGCGGCGGGTTGTGCTGGCGGCGAGAGCGCAATTGGCGGGTGAAAAACTCCACCGCCGCCGGGATCGCGCCGCTGGGCCCGACTGTCATGGCGGTGCGCATCACGGCGACACGCATCTCCTCTGGAGGCGCCGGGGAATTTGGCGCCCGGCGTGATTTGGGTTCAGCATGGGCGAGGCGCCGGTGGGCCGGCATTGGGTCGGTATCGGCACGCTCGGTGACGGGTATTGGCTGGCCCGGCTTGATGCCGTAGACGCGGTAATCGGACAGGTAGATGAACTGGCGCACACCGGCGCGGCGGCTGGCATCCACCCACTGGAGAGTTTGTTCAAGGAAGCTGGCCGGCTCGGCGCCGTCGTAGTGACTGCCGACGTAAATCAGCGAATCTACGGATTCCAGTTCCAACAGATCGGGGATGTCGTCGACGGTGATATTTTCGCCGGTATAGTCGCGGCCGATGCGGTGGGCGGATACGCCGTGGATCGGCCAGCGCAGCGGCGCGTTGTCCAGGGCGACGAGTCGACAATCCGGCGATTCTGATTCCAGGTGCAGCAGGATTCTGGAACCGACAAAGGACGAAGAGCCGGCGACGGCAATGACCTGGGCCGTTGCGGGTGCGTTGCTGGTGGTCATGGCCGGATACAGAGCGTGGGGGGTTGTGGACGAATCACGAAGAGCCTCGGGGTTGCGTCACCGGCGGTCCCGGTACATCTGCAGCTCGGTAGCGATGGCGTCGTCGGGGAGAGCAGCGGCGGCGCGGGGGCCGAAGTTCCGGGCCAGGACGAAGATGTGAGCCAGTCGCTCAACCAGGTCGCACACCTCCAGAGCCTCCCAGATGTCTGGGCCGACGCCAACCACGCCATGGTTACGGAGCAGGGCGGCGTTGCGGTCGCCGAGGGCCGCGTAGGCCGCATCGGCCAGCAGTTGAGTGCCGGGGAAGGCGTAGTCGCTGACTTTGATTGGGCCGCCGATGGTCAGCAGCATCTCGTCAATCAGGGGCGGAATGTCTCGGCCAACCACGGCGGCGACCGAGGCGTAGATTGAGTGGGTATGCACCACCGCCTGCACGTCGTTGCGACGGCGGTAGATTTCGAGGTGCAGCTGCGTCTCCGAGGATGGGTTCATGCCGCCGGGGGAGACGGGTTTGCCTTCCAGGTCAACCACCACCAGTTCTTCGGGTTGCAGTCGGTAGTAGGGATGATGCGTTGGCGTTACGAGCAGCAGCCCATCGTCGCCGACGCCGGTGAGGCGCCGGCTGGTGTTACCGGAATAAGCGCCGACCAGTCCCCGGCGGTACATCTCACGGGTGGCCTCGGTTAGCTCCTGACGCTGCGCTGCCCACTGGTCTGCCACGTTTTATGCTCCAAAAGGGTCCGCTGATCCAAAAGGGTCCTGGTGCGGCGATGCAGAGGCGATTACCGCAGCAGCCGCATTATAGCCGCTGATGATGGCGCCCTCCATAGTGGAAGGCCAACCCGTGCGAGTCCATTCACCCGCCAGGAAAAAGTTGCGGGCCGGAGTGACGGGGCCCGGTCGAAGGCGGTTGGCGCCTGGGGTGCAGCGGAAAGTAGCGTTGGGCTGCTTGACCACGGTGGCCCGCAGCAGGGTGGCGCGCCGTGCGAGGGGGAAGGCGCGTCGCATCTCGGCGGCGATGGTTGCCGCGAGTTCAGCGCGGTCGGCATCAATGTGTTCCCAGGCGGCGCTGATGGACACGGTGAGAAACTGGCTGGTGTCGCCGTCGGTTTGCCCTCGGATTGCGGAACGATTGAACACCCACTGCAAGGGGCTGTCCACGAAGTAGCAAAAATCCCGTGACATTACGGGTGTGTCGTACTGGAGGTGCACGTTCACAATGGGAGATGTTTGCAAGGTGAGCAGGCTGGGGAACGGTTCCAGATCGATCAGGCTATCGGGAAGCAGGTTGGGCAGCACCCAGAAGGGCAGGGCGCTGACGTAGGCGTCCGCCGACAAGGTTTGGTCGTTGCCGATGGTGATGCTGCCCACCGCGTTTTCGTCATCAGCGTTGATCCAGCGCACCGGGCAGCCCAACCACAGGTGAACGCCGAGGGATTCCAGGCGCCGCCGCGCGGGTTCGCCGATGGCGTCGCCGAGAGCGACTTTCGGGTAGCCAATGTTGGCGTCCTGGCGGCCATTCAGCAAGCCATCCTGGACAATCATCAGGCCCATCGCGGCGCTGACATCGCGGATGTTATCGTTGAGGGTGCCTTCAATCAGCACGTTCCAAAGGTTGTAGATGGTGCGTTCCGATTGCCCGTGAGCGCGGAGCCAGTGATAGAAGGTGATGTTTTCCACGTTGGGGTCATTGCGCTGGGCGGACATTGCGGCGATGAGGCCGCGAATGGCTCGTATTTTGTCCCACAGGCCGAGGTGTGGGTACGTCAGGAAGGCGGGCAGCAGGTGCGCCGGCGGTCGCAGGTTGACGCCGTAGAGTCGACCGAGGCGGCCCCGGCGGTCGTAGATGGCGACGTCGAGTCTGGGTTGCAGGAGCCAGCTGTCCCGGACGCCAATCTCGCTGAGGAAGTCGATCAGGTTGCGGCAGGCGCCGACGATGACGTGCTGGCCGTTGTCGATGACAGCGTCATCGTTGTCGGGGTCGCGGTGGTCGGGGTCGCGGTTATCGGGGTCGCGGAAGGAGAAGGCCCGGCCGCCCAGCGACTTGCGAGCTTCGAGGAGGGTCACCTCCCAGCCGGCTTCAGCGAGGCGAGCCGACGCGGCGATGCCGGCCAGTCCGCCGCCCAACACAATCGCAGTTGGCGAATTGCCGCGGCTGGGGTGGCGCGTGGTCAATTCAGTAGAGGGCCGGTGAGCCAGGCCCGGGCCATCAGGCGTAATTTTTCGCCTTTGCTCAGGCCGACGCGTTCGCTGAAAACGTCGTATCCGCCGGCTTCGATGCGATCCAGCACGCGGTTATAAATGAGGCCGAGGGCGGCCGGGCAGGCGCGGGAGCGGCGCGGCAGGTGGGGCAGCAGGAGTCGTCCGCTGGCGAAATACTCGCGGGCCCGGCCGATTTGATGCGCCATCAGGTCGGCGAATTCCGGCGTGACTACTGCGCTGGCGATGCTGGCCTCGGTTACGCCAAAGCGGGCCATCTCGTCTTGGGGCAGGTAAATACGGCCAAAGTCCCAGTCCTCGCGCACATCGCGGCAGATGTTGGTGAGCTGCATGGCCAGGCCGAGGTCGACGGCGCGTTCACGGGCGTCGTCGCCGCCCTGAAAACCAAAGATGTGGATGCAGATGAGGCCAACCGCCGAGGCAACCTGATAGCAGTAGCGGCGCAGTTCGGCGAAGTCGGCGTAACGGGTTTTGACCAGGTCGGATTCCACACCATTGAGAACCTCCCGGAAATATTCTTGTGGTATGGAGTAGGTGGAGGCGACATCGGCCAGGCCCATGTACAACGGCGTGCTGGCCCGCCCGGCGTAGGTGTCGTCGAGTTGTTGCCGCAGCTCGTTGAGGCGGGCCAGTTTTTCGGTGGGCGTGCCCTCTGCGTCGACCGAATCGTCGCAGTAGCGGCAGAAGGTGTAGGCGACGTATATGGCCCGTCGCTGTGGCGCCGGCAGCGTCAGGAAGGCGAAGTAGAAGTTGCGGGCCTCCCGGCGGGTTACCTGCCGACACTCTTCGTAGGCGGCGGCGAGGAGTTCCGGCGACGGCGGGATGGTGTCGGACGCAGGGGTGGTCATCGGGACGTGTCCGGGGCGGGCAGGCCGTAGCCGTAGCCGTAGCCGAGCCGGTTGCCCAGCCAGGCCGATGCCAGCAGCCAGCCCTTGCGCCTTTTGGACAGGCTGGGTCGGCGCGACAGCACGTCGTAGTCCTGCCGGCGGATGGCTTCCAGGACGGCCACACCGCCGCGGGTAAAGAGGGCTATCGGCAGGCGGGTGCGGCGGTCCAGCATATTAATCAGCGGGGCGCCCCTCCCGAACAATTGCATTGCCGCGGCGCATTCGTAGTGGAGCAGGGCACGAAAGGCAACGGTGGGAGACCCGGCGGCGATGTCGGCCTCGGTTACTCCGAACCGGGCCAGGTCGTTCTGAGGCAGGTAGATGCGACCCCGGTCGCGATAGTCGCGTGCCACGTCCTGCCAGAAGTTGGTGAGTTGGAGGGCGGTGCAGGTGAAGTCGGCAAGGCGCTGCCGATCGGGATCGCTATGGCCGAACAGGTGCAGATAGAGATGGCCCACCGGGTTCGCGGAATGTTCGCAGTAGTGCAGCACATCATCGCGGGACGCGAACCGGCCATTGCCCTGATCCATACGGTTGGCGTGAATCAGCTTGCGGAAAGGGTCGGGCGGGATGTTGAACTCGGCTACCGTGCTCTGCAGCGCAATGGTGACCGGGTGAGTAGGCTGGCCGTGGTAGACGGCGTCCAGTTCCGATTCCCACCAATCGAGGCGGGCGAGGCGGTGTTGGGCAACGTCGGCATTGAGATGTCCGGGACCGGATGGGTCGGTGGAGTGCGCCTCGGGTAGTGTCTCGTCGCCGAGGTCGTCAACGGTGCGACACCAGGCGTAGATGGCATGGATATGGGGCAGTTTGTCCCGGGGCGTAATCCAGCCGCCGACGTTGAAGTTTTCGTAATGACTGCGGGCCAGTTGGGCGCAGTAGTTCCGGGCCTGCTCAACAGTAGGCAGTCGAGCAGCATCCGGCAGCCCTGATGAAATAGGCGTGGCGATGTTCGTGTCGGTGGTGGCAGACATAACAATCAACTGCGGCGCTGGGGGGTCAGTCTCCGACGATCTGGACCATTACCTCGCGGGGCCGGGGGTGATCCAGCTCGATGAAGAAAATGCTCTGCCACTGGCCAAAGGGCAGCTGGCCGTCGATGAGGGGGATGGTTTCACTGCAACCCAGCATCAGATGCTGGAGGTGGGCGTGGCCGTTGGGCGATTCATCCTCGTTCATGTTGACGGTGCGGATGGTGAAATCGTTGTGTCGGTAGTCGCCATAGCGCGGGCACATCTGCTCCAGGAAGCGCGTCATGTCTTCAATCAATAACGGCTCATTCTCGTTAATCTTCACCGCCGCCGTGGTGTGGCGGGAATAGACCACGACAAAGCCGTTGCTGACGTGGGATTTGCCGACACATTGCTTGACCCAATCGGTGATGTCGATGAACTGGGGAGCGTCGTCCGTGTTGACTTTCAGGGTGAAGCTTTTGGTTTTCATAACCTTCATTTACAGGCTGGCATGAGTCGGGAAATGTTTGTACTGGCGATGTTGTACCGGCGGCCGTGGACGAAGTTCAGGTGGCGGAGTGGCCGTTGGTGCGTGAGTGCAGATGGGCAGACCGGTCGGCGCAAAGTTTGGCGCGGTATCTGGCCAGCGCCAGCAGCGGCCAGGTGTTGCGGTACAGATGGTAGTTGATCATGAACCCGGCGGAAAGTTCAGGGCCCTGAAAGCCGCGTTCGCCAGGCTGGGGGATTTTATCAACTCTGGCGCCTTTCAGGTAGCCGGGGAATCCGGTGCCGGTGAAGTAGGGTTCGTCCCACTGGCCGTCGGGGCGCTGGGTGTCCAGCAAGAACTCTACGCCGCGACGGGTGGTGGGATGGTCGGTGCGACCGGCGGCGACGAGGGCTATGATGGCCCAGGCGGTTTGGGACGCCGTGCTGGGGCCGACGCCACGCTGGGTCGGGTCGATGTATGAGACGCAGGATTCTCCCCAACCGCCATCATCATTTTGATGCGAGACTAGCCAGTCCATGGCGCGCCGTATGAAGGGTTGGCTCATGTCTTCGCCGATGGATTCCAGAGCGGGCAGGACGGCGCCGAGGCCATAGATGTAGTTGACGCCCCACCGACCGAACCAACTGCCATCCGGTTCCTGCTCGTAGCGGATGTAGCGGTAGGCGTCCTGGATTTTTCGTTCGTCGGGGCCGTGGCCGAGTTTTCCGTACATTTCCACCACGTGAGCGGTTACGTCGGCGCTGGATGGGTCCAGGACCTCTCCGAAGTCGCTGAACGCAAGGGCGGTGAGGTAATTGTGGTTGTTGTTCTTGTCAAAGGAGGCCCAGCCTCCGTCGCGGTTCTGCATACCGGACACCCAGGTTACGGCGCGATTGATCGCCTGCTGGCGACGTTCGTCCTCGGCGCCGGGCAGTTTAGTGAGACGCAATCCGAGTACAACCTCGGCGGTGTCATCGACATCGGGGTAGCAGTCGTTGTGGAACTCGAAGGCCCAACCACCGGGGGGGAGGTTGTTGGCCTGCACCTGCCAGTCGCCGCCGTCCAGAATTTGCTGGTCGAGGATCCAGCGGGTGGCGGCTTGCAGCATGGGGTCGTCGACCGGCACGCCGCTCTCCGCGAGGGCCTGCATAATCAGGCAAGTGTCCCACACGGGCGAGATGCAGCCTTGAATCGTCCACTGATCGCCTTTCTGGATGCCGAACCCCTCGAGTCCGCTGAAGCCGCGCTGGATTGCCGGGTGATCGTCGGCGTAACCGTAGGCACTGAGGGCAATGAGGCTGTAAACCCAGGGTGGCTGAATGCCGCCCCAGCTGCCGTCCTGCTCCTGGTGTTCGAGAATCCAGCGTATTGCCTTGCGCTCGGCCCACCTGCGGACGGGGTTAGACGGGAGACGGTTGTACAGAGAAACAATGCTCTTTTCGGCGAGCACCAGCAGCCTGGCGAGGTTAAAACCGGGCGGTGTGGGCAGCGAATAGTCGGTGCCTTCCGGGCCGTCGGGCAACAACTCGTCAATGGTGTGTTCGGGCGGAATCCGGCGCACGGGCTGCCGAGCCGACACAATGGACAGTGGAACGATGCAGCCGCGGGCCCAGCTGGCGAAGCGGTAGATGTTGAAGGGCGCCCAATTGGGTACGAGCAGCATTTCCGGCAGCAGCCGGGGGGTGCCGCTCCATTTCCACTGACCGAACAGCGATAGCCAGATGCGGGTAAACATCCGGACTGCCGGGAGTCCGCCGCGGTCCAGGATGAACTTGCGGGCGCGGCGCATATGGTCAGCGTCGGGAAGTTCCCCGCACAGTTTGAGGGCAAAGTAGCATTCCACGGTGGTGGAAAGGTCGCCGGGGGCGCCGTAGTAGATGGCCCAGGAACCGTCCGCGCGCTGCTTGCTGAGCAGGTAGTTGATGATGTGTCGCTCGCGGGTGGGATTGCGGCGACCCAGGAAGCGGCACAACATAACGTACTCGGCTTCCATGGTGTTGTTGGATTCCAGCTCGGCCCACCAGTATCCGCCGGCGTATTGTTCGCCACGGAAGAATTGCTGCAAGCGAGCAATTGCCGAATCCAGGGCCGATTGAGACAGGGCCGATTGAGACAGGGCCGATTGAGACGGGGCCGATTGAGACGGGGCAGATTGAGACGGCGCAGACCCATTGGCGCGCTGTTCCGTTAGTATTTGCTGCTGCTGTACCATTGGCGTCCGGTATTATCAAAATCTAACGGTTATCTGGCAAGTATCCGTGATCGGTGAACCAGCGTATCGCTTTTTCCAGTGCGGATTCCACCGAATTTTGCGGCATACCGAGCTGGGTGATTGCCTTGTGGCTGGAAACGTACATCGGGCGTTGGGACACCTTGATGCCTTCCACCGGGATGGTGGGCTGGCGGTGCATGATGCCGCCTTCCACCGCCTGGTCGAGATAGGCCGCGCCCATGACCAGCCAGTAGGGGAACCGCCAACGCGGAACGCGCCGCCCCGTGATGTCGGCCAGCATCGCGAAAATCTGCTGCAGCGTGAGGTTGCGGCTGCCCAGGATGTAACGTTGACCGGGTTCTCCGCGCTCCATCGCCAGGATGTGCCCCTCGGCCACATCGGCAACGTCCACCAGGTTGAGGCCGGTGTCGAGGTAGCCGGGGATACGGCCGCGGGCGAAGTCCAGGGGAATGCGTCCGGTTGGCGTGGGTTTGACATCCCACTTGCCGACCGGAGCGCAGGGGTTGACTACGACCACCGGCAGACCGTTTCCGTTGGCTTGCAGGGCCAGCTGCTCGGACTGGTACTTGGAGCGTTTGTAATGTCCGACCAGATGCGACGGGTCCAGCGGCGTGTTTTCATCTCCCAAAATATCAGGGTCACCCAACGCGGCGGCGTTGCCCAGCCTGGTTGAGTCGATGCTGCCGCTGGGTTCCTGGGGCAAGCCGATGGTTGAAACCGAGCTGGTAAACACCACGCGCTCAACGCCGGCTTCCTGGGCGGCGGTCAGGATGTTGCGCGTGCCTTCCACGTTGGAACGGTAAATATCGGCGGGGTGGCGGGCCCAGAACGAGTAGGTGGCAGCGCAGTGGTACACGAACCGGCATCCGGCGATGGCGCGTCGCAGCGAGTCGACGTCCAGCAGGTCGCCGGAGCAGCGCTGGATTGAAGTATCCTGAATCGTCGCTTCGTTGGCTCCGGAGCGGACGAGGGCGCGCACGTGGTCGCCGCGCTTCCAGAGCGCGCGGGCGACATTGCCGCCGACGAATCCGGTGGCGCCGGTTATCAGGCTGGTCACGCGTTGGCCGCCGTTGTGAGCGGTTGCGCAGGCGGCCGGGAGTTTACGAAGTCCGCGACGCACCGGGTGAGACTGCGGCGGGCGACCCGAGCCTGGCGGGCGAGCTTGGTCAGCCGGAGCAGGTGGTGGGGGTGGGTAACGGCGCCCATGGCGACCGAAGCCGGGTTGCCGGCGGTGAGGTAGCCGGGGAGCGCCTCATCGGCGGTGTCGAGTACCACGCGAATGGAGGCGAAGGGGATACTGGCATCGGCTGCTACCTCGGCGGCCCAATAGTCCTCCATGTTCACCGAGGCTGCGCCCAGCGATTGCCGGTGTGCGGCTTTCGTGGCAGTGTCGGCAATCGTGAGCACGGTGGATGATGGTTGGGTGTTTATGCTGCCATCGTGACGGCGGGCCACGGCGCAGAGGGCCGAATGCAAGTTGGGGTCGGCCGGGATTTCGCCAGGTTGGTCGGACAGTCGGAAGGACGTGGCGATGTGCAGGTCGCCGGTATGGAGGGTTGGATCAGCGGCTCCGCAGAATCCGACCATCAGCATTGCATCCGGCGCATCCGGTATGGCTCCAGGGAACATGGCATCGACAAACGTGGCAATGGATCGCTTGGCAGCCAGCTGTTTGACGGCAATCGTGGCTAGGCTGTGCAACGTGGCTTGCCGTCCGATGCCGGTGACGTGCAGCGAGACGTGAGTATGCTGTGGCGATCCGACGTGTCGCCGGATGCCGGTGAGTTCGGTGGCCATGGGCGCGAGGATTGCCAGCATCGCAGGACGTTCCGTAGGAGGCGGAGGGTTAGTCACCACGGCGAGGGGCAAGCGCCGCATTTGGCGGTTGCGGCTTGGGTCAACCGACACTGATGCCGCCCCGGTGAGCGGAGCCGGACTTGACGAGGGTTACCCAGTCTTTGGGTTTGCCGATGGCGTTGAAGATGGTGGCCGACTCGAAACCGCAGTGCATCATGCAATTTGCGCAGCGCGGGTCGCGTCCAACGCCGTACTGCTCTTCCCAGAGCTGGGGCTCGTAGAGGTCTTCCACATTGTCGGTGTGCTCATCGGCCAGGGGGTAGCAGGGCTTGCGCCACCCCATCACGGTGTAGGTGGGGTTGGACCAGGCGGTGCACTGGTACTCGCGTTCGCCCCGCAGGAAGTTGAGGTACAGCGGGTTGTTGTAGAGCCGCATCCCATCCGTGCGGGCCGGGTCCAGCAGGTTGCGGAACACGTTGCGAGATTCCTGCCGAGTCAGGAACAGGTCCTGATCGGGTGCGTCCTCGAAGTCATAGCCGGGTGAAATCATTGATCCCTCAACGCCGAGGTCGCTGACGTAGCGGAACATTTCGCGCAGGTCGTCCACATCGCTGTTGCGGAACACGGTGGTGTTGGTACAAACCCGATAACCCTGCTCGACGGCCAGCTGGATGCCATCAATGGCGCGGCGAAACACACCGGAGCGGGCCACCGATTCATCGTGCTTTGCTTCCATGCCATCCATGTGTATGACCCAGCAAAAGTATTTGGACGGCGGGATTTTCTTGAGCATTCGCTCGAGGAGCAGAGCGTTGGTGCAGCAGTAGACGAAGTATTTTTCGGCCACCAGCGCGTTGATTATCTGGTCGATATGCGGGTGGATGGTGGGTTCGCCGCCGGCGATGGAAACGATGGGAGCGCCGGCTTTGTGCACCGCATCGAGGGCTTCAGCGACGGGCATCATTTTGTCCAGAACGCCGCGGTATTCGCGGATGCGCCCGCAGCCAACGCAGGCCAGGTTACACATTTCCAGCGGCTCCAGCATGGTTACGAGAGGGAACCGTTTGCGTCCCCGCAGGCGGTTTTTGAGGATGTACCAACCCGTCTTCACCCCCAGTTCCAGAGGGCGTTTCGCCGGTTTGACGGCGGCGGGTTGGTCTTTCAGGGTTTGCGCCATTTGGGGTCTCCCGTTAGTTATCCGTTTGTAACTGTCTATGAGCGGATCCGCGCTGCCAGTGCGCCGTCGGCAACCGGGCTAGAACAGACGGTGGGCGAGAAAGTCAACGAGATTTTCGGCGTCCTGCGTTGCCCAGGGCGGTAGTTCGAGCATTGCCAAAGCTGCGCGGGCTTCGTCGGCGGTTACTTCGGTGAGGTGGTCGGTGTGGCCGGCGGCGCCGATTTCGTGCAGCACTTCCATAACTTGGTCGACATCTGATTCGTCCAGAGATTCCTGGGAGTAGATACGGAGCAACTCGGAGCGGGCGGCGCCGGCGGCTTCCTGAAAGGCGAACACAATCGGGTAGCTCTTTTTGCGTTGCACGATGTCGCTGTCGGTGGACTTGCCGGTGACGGCCTCGTCCCCCCAGATGCCGAGATAGTCATCGCGGATCTGGAACAGGCGGCCTACGGAGCGTCCGAAGCGTGCGACGCCGCTGATGGTTGCTGCGTCGTCGGTGGCGATGGTGGCCCCGATTTCCATGCCGCACCGGATGAGCGCGCCGGTTTTAAGGGCAATCATGTCCAGATATTCGTCGGCGGTGATGGTGTCGCGCTGCTCGAATTGCAGGTCGCGGCACTGGCCTTCGATCATATCCAGATAGCTGTCCGTAAGCAGACTGGACACGCGTATGGCGGTGTTGGCGGGGATGGCGTCATTGAACCCAAGGGTGGCCAGGTCGCCCAGGGATTGCATCGCATTGCCGGCGACCAGGGCCCGTGGCGTGCCCCAGAGCGCCCACACGGTCGGTTGGTGGCGGCGTTCATAACCCTCATCCTGAATGTCATCGTGAACGAGGGAGAAGTTGTGGATGAGCTCCAGGGCGGCGGCAGCCGGGGCGGCATGACCGGGTTCACCCCGCAGGGCCTCGCAGGCGAAGATGCAGAGGGTGGGACGCAGCGCCTTGCCCTGGGATGCGGGTGTGGCCGAAGGTACTCCGTTGCGGTCCGACCAGCCGAGATGGTATCGGAGCCGGCTGTATACGACGTGCTGCTCAGCGGGCGGGACGCTTCCGGCCATCGCCTGTTCCACGTGGGAACGGTAGCGGTCGAACATTCCCGGCAAAGCCGGGCCGATGCTTGGCGAGGTGGTGGGAGGCTGACGACTCGGTTGTTGAGACGCCGCCGCAGCGGTTGGTGATGTGCCCATGGTGTGTGTGGCCTGCCGAACAGTGGAATTGGAGGGGCAGCGCGGCGCGCCGTGTAACAGAAGGGGCTATGTGTGCCAACAATGACAGAATGTAACCAACTGCAATCCGACTGTCAAGCAACGCGGATTGCGCCACCGGGGAAATCACCCCCGGCAATGTCGGACGGTTGTGTGGGCGGGGCGGATGTTTGCCCGACCCGCCAATCAGGCGGCGGTGATGAACGCCTGGCAGGCGCGGGCGCCGTCGAACACTTCGCTGAGGCTGGCGGTTTCGCGGGTGGTGTGGAAATCGCGGACGCCGATGCCGACGGGTAGCGCGACGATGCCATGCTCGAAGAACACGTTGGAATCTGAGCCGCCGCCGGTGGTTTCCAGCGCCGGTGTGAGTCCGATGTGGGTTACGGCGCGGGCGATGTCGGTTAGCGCCGGGTGATCGTGGGGCACCTGGTAGGCGCGGTACTGGCTCCAGATGTTCAGGTCGATTTGGGCGTTGGGGAACAGTTGGCCGGCCTGGTCGAAGGCGCGGTGGAATTCCCGGGTGTAATTATCCAGCTTGGCCTGGTCGCGGGAGCGGATTTCGCCGTCCAGGAAAGCAGATTCGGGCACGATGTTGCGCTTGAGGCCGCCGTTGAGCACTCCGATGTTGCTGGTGGTTTCATGGTCAATGCGACCGAGGGGCAGCCTGGTGAGGATGTGGGCCGCAACGAGCAGGGCCGACGTGCCGTTTTCCGGTTCCAACCCAGCGTGAGCGGCAACGCCGGTGATGTTGCACTGCACGATGTTCTGCGCCGGAGCGCCCACGCAGATACGGCTGACCGGGCCCTCGCCGTCGAACACCATGCCGGTGGTGGCCTTGATGAGCGAATAATCCAGGTTGCGGGCGCCATTCAGCCCGCCTTCCTCAGCGCGGGAGAACACGACCTGCACGGGTCGGCGCGGTTGGCCGGATTCGATGGCGGCGACCAGGCCCTCCATCACGATGGCAATTCCGGCTTTGCAATCGCCACCGAGGATAGTAGTGCCGTCTGAGCGCAGGGTGTCGCCGTTGGCGTCCAGGGTTGGCTTGATGCCCCGGCCAGGTTCCACAGTGTCCATGTGGGCAGACAGCAGCAGGGCGTCGGGACCGACGGATTGCGAAGTGCCGGCAAGGTCGGCGATGAGGTTGCCGTAATCATCGTGGCGCACTACAGCGCCCAAATCGGTAAGCCAACGGGTGAGGTGGGCATCAATGGCGTCCTCCTCTCCGGTGGGGCTGTCGATGTGGATCAGATCGATGAGTGAACGGGTGAGGCGGTCGCGGTCGGGCATGGGGAGGCTCCTGGGTTGGTGGGTTGGGGATGATAGCGGGTGTGGTATATTCGGAGATGATACAGGCGATTATTGCCCGGTGTGAAGGTGCTACGATGGCTATAAAATCGTTGGAACTGGAGAATGTGGGGCCGTTCCGGTTCCATGCCGCCGCAGTCCCTGGTACGAGCGATTTCAAGGTTCGTATTGAGTTTGATAAAAACGTCAATCTGTTCATCGGCCCCAACAATGTCGGTAAATCTACCATCCTACAGGCGGTCAATTTGCTGACCGAGTGCTGGACTGAGAATTTCGCCGAGCGCTACCTAGAGTCTGTGGGTTTCCCGCGAGAGGCTAATTTTGCCACCGTGGCTATGGAATGGCATGACGGGCAACATCAGAGTTTGCGATTTGAGAGCAACTACGGTGTCCTGTATGACGTTATGCGCGCACTTGCTGCTAAAGTCGTTGCTAACCGTAGAGTGGATAACATTCGCAGGAATGTGCAGCTAAATCCGCGGGGCACCCGGCGGTCGGCCGCCGCAGATATGGCAAGGGAGCAGGTAGGGTATATGCACTACCTAGACCCGGCAATGTCCCCGGGCAACTGTAACTATGCTGAATGGGAGAATCATAAGCGCAACGATTTCGGGTATGTTGGGTATGCTACGCATACTGACTACAGCCTGCAAAATCCGGAGAACCTTGCTACTTATAAGCAGGGCCGCAGCGCGTTTGAACGTGAAGTGTACTTCACCATTTCGCGGATTGCCGCACAAATTATGTACGGATTCCCTATACAGCTCTCCGGTTTCAGAGAAAGGCAACGGGATATAGTTGCTGTCCAAACTACTGATGGTCAGGTAGAGTTTTCCGATTTGAGCCTGGGCACACGATACGCGCTCACTTGGATAATCCAGTTCATTGACAGCTTTGCTCAGCGATATAAAGGAGATGCTGATTGGCGTGAGCGGCCGGGCATTTTAATAATTGACGAAGTTGACGCGCACCTGCATCCTTCTTGGCAACGGCGAATTATACCGACACTGATAGAATATTTCCCCAACGTGCAGATTTTCGCCAGCACTCACTCGCCGATGATGGTGGCAGGATTGAAAGCCGGGCAAGTGCATTTGCTCAAACGGGATGAGACTGGCACGGTGGTATGGTCGCGCAACGAGCAGGACATCATCGGCTGGACGGCGGATGAGATTTACCGGACGTTTATGGGGATTGACGACCCGACGGACGAGCGGACGGCGCGACACGCCGAGGAGTTGCGACTGCTGCGGGACAAGGACTCACTGACGCCGGAAGAACAGGAACGAATGCAGGAATTGCGGCGGCTGGTGAATGAGGATTTGCTGGCCGGGGGGCATATCAACGCGCAACGAGAACGTTACGCTGGCTTGATGGAGCAGTTTCTGCGTTCTCGTATGAATGACTTGTCGCAGGACGGGGCGTAGGGGATGCGTTGGGTGGACCGGGGGCCGGAACCGGACGGCGTTGCCGCATATAGACGCCAGTTCACCGAGGGATGGAGAAATCATTTTGAACGGGGAGTTGGCGGGCGACCTACTGATTCGTACTGGCGGGATTTCAGGAATGAACTTGGCCGCCGTTTTCACAATAGATGTGGTTACTGCGAGCGCAGGTGTATCTTACTTGTGGAGGACATAGGACTCTCGCCAACAGTTGACCATTTCAGGCCGTTGAGCCGTTATCCGAGCCGGGTCTATCGTTGGTCTAACTGGGTTTTCAGTTGCCGAAGGTGCAACGCTGAGAAGGCGGACGGCTGGCCGCAATCAAGATATGTTGACCCTTGCGCTTCGAGCATGATGGAACGACCAGAACATTACTTTGACTATGATGCTGGCACCGGCGAGATAGTGCCAAAGACGGGGCTGACACCAATTGCCGAAAGCAGAGCGCGCCGTACCATAGGGGATTTGGGGTTGAATGCGCTGAACCTGAGGAAAAGCCGCTTTGACTGGATTAAGGAAATCAGAGAGGACCTGTTGCAATTGTCGCTAACTAACCGTCAGGCTTTGACCGATTTGATTACAGACCCGGCAAATGAAGTCGTTGAGTTTGTGGGAATTACTGGGATGATGATAACGCAGTTGCGGCAATCCGGCAAAATTTAGCGGGCCGTAAAAACGTTGACACCGCCCCACCGTCTGCCCATAATCGCAATCGTTATGCGTATTGATGTACGACTGTTTGCGCTGTACCGGGAGCGGGCCGGGGCTTCGGTAGTGTCGGTGGACTTGCCCGATGCCAGTACCGTGGGAGAACTGACGGCTACCGTGCGAGCCGACTATCCTCGCCTGGCGCCGCCGGAAGTACGTATTGTGGTGGCGGTGAACGCCGAGTATGCTGACGATGACCAGACGTTGCAGGCCGGCGACGAAGTGTGCCTGATACCTCCCGTTAGTGGAGGCCGTAGCTAGTGGAGGTCTCTGAACGATGATCATATTGACGGACGCACCACTGGATGCGGATGCGGTCACCGAATCGGTGCGGCGCGACGGCAATGGGGCCGTGGTGACCTTCCTGGGCACGACGCGAGACAACTTTGGCGGCAAGACGGTAACGCGGCTGGAGTACGAGGCATACGACGCAATGGCGGTGAAGAAGCTGGAAGAGGTGCGGGCCAGCCTGTGCGCGGATTACGGCATCGAGGACGTGGCAATCGCCCACCGGACGGGTCGGGTGGATGTGGGGCACATCAGCCTGGTGGTTGCGGTGGCGTCGCCCCACCGTCGTGAAGCTTTTGAGGCGTGCCACGAGGCGGTGAATCGGATCAAGACGATTGTGCCCATCTGGAAGAAGGAATGGTTCGCCGACGGCTCCCGTTGGGTGGCTTGCGAAGACCACGAGTTTGCCGACGAGGCTGAGCATCAGCACGCCCACTCGGAACGGCACGCCGCGGGCGCGGTGGGGGATTAAGGTAACTTACGCGTGCTCGGGAGCAAGCCCCGGTAGAGGGGATTGCAGGATATGCTTGCGGGTTAGCGCAGGCCGTTGATGAGGTGGACCAGCACTTGTCCGGCGGCGATGTCGATTTGCTTCACGACGTGGTGTACCGCGGGCAGTAATAGCTCGGCGCCTTCGCTGGATTCGACGACGTAGACGTCGTTGCTGCCGGTGATCAGGACTTCGCGGATCTGGCCGAGGTTTTCGCCTTCGTCGGTGGTTACCTGTAGGCCGACCAGCTGGTAGTGGTAGTATTCGCCGGGGGGCAGTTCCGGGCCGGAATCGGTGGCGGCGTATAACCACTGCCCGGCCAGGAGTTGGGCGGTCTGGATGTTGACGATTCCATCCAGACGCAAGATGGCGTACTCGTCCGGAAGGGATTGCCAGGAGACGATGGTGTGCTCGGCGCTACCGACGGTCACCGAACTGCCGGCCTGGAAACGCTGGGGATTGTCGGAATGGCATTTGATACGCAATGCGCCGTCGAGTCCGTGATTTCTGATCACGCGACCCACCACCACTTGGTGGTCTGCCGGTGCCGGGGCATCATCTGAAGCCCGGCTACGGTGAGGCGTTGGCCGGGGATTGCGCCGAGAGCGATTCCGGCTAGACAATCTCCAGCACTGCGCGCGTGCCGTCTTTGACGGCGGCTACCCGGAGCAGGACTCGCATTGCTTGGGCCACTCGACCCTGCCGCCCGATGACTTTACCCTTGTCCTCCGGTGCGACTTCCAAGCGTATGACGATTTGGTCGCCTTCGTCGGACTCGGTGACCCGAACTGCTTCCGGGTTTGAGGTCAGCGACCGGGCGATAAACTCAATCAGATCTTTCATCCGCGTGAACCTTGCTGTGGATGCCGTTGAAATCGAAAATACGACGCACTGGGTCGGAGGGTTGAGCGCCTTTGCGCAGCCATTCCACCGCCCGGTCTTCGTCCAATGTTACCGCCGGCGGGTCCGCCATGGGGTCATAATGGCCGATGCCATCGATGTAAGCGCCATCACGCGGGTTGCGCTGATCGGTGACTACTATCCGGTAATATGGGCGGCCTTTCTTTCCCACTCTCCGCAGGCGAATCCGTAGCATTTTTACTCCAACGATGATTTCCGTAGTAATCTGGGGGTAATTGTAAGGGCAGGGTACGTTACTTGCAAACCGGGAAACGCAATTAGCGCTATTTGGCCGATACTGCGGACGTACCGCCGCAGCGATGCGACTCACTTTGCTGTTGAGTGAAAAAGTATCGGGCCCAGACTGGACCTTTGGTAAACCGGTATCCCCAAGAACCTTGGGACGACGGTAGACACTGGTCTGGGCCCGACGAACGGGCTAAATGCCAACTTTTCGTAAGCGATGACGCTAAGAGACTTTCACCCCGTCGTGTCCAGACTGGTGCCTACCATCGCCCCAGCATGTTAAACTGTGTTTCATTAACCTTCACCTCCTTACTCAAATTCCGCACTAGCGCGGTTAGGTTCAATTTACAGTCGGGAGACAGACTTGTCAACCCATTTTACAGCCCGTTCCACTATAAATTCCGGAACTGATTCCGTCGGTGTTGCCGGAACCCCGTCGCGTTGCCGCGTTGCGTTTATGGGTACACCGGATTTCGTGGTGCCGGTGCTGGACGGACTGGCGGCCAATCCCACGCTAAACGTCGTCGCCGCTTACGTTCCCCCCGACCGGCCGCGCGGACGGGGACGGTCGCTGGAGGCGGGGCCGGTGAAACAACGCGCGCTGGAGCTGGGCATTCCGGTGGCGCAGCCGGCCACCCTGCGCAACTCTAATGCGGTTGCGGAACTGGCCGGTTTCGAGGCCGACGTGATCGTGGTGGCAGCCTACGGGCGTATCCTGCCACCGAACGTGCTGGGCCTGCCGCGTTTTGGCTGCCTGAATCTGCACCCGTCGTTGCTGCCCAGACACCGGGGGCCGTCGCCGGTGGTGAGCACGATACTGGCTGGCGACGAGACCACCGGCGTTACGCTGATGCTGCTGGACCAAGGTATGGACACCGGGCCGATTATCGCCCAGCGCCAGCGCCCGGTATCCTGGCGCGACGACGCAAATTCGTTGACGGCTACGCTGTTCGCGGACGGCGTTGACCTGCTGAACGAAGGTCTGCCCGGCTGGCTGGCTGGCGCTATCCAGGCCAGTCCGCAGGATGATGCGCTGGCCACCTACACGGCGAAGATCGAGCGGGCGGATGGCGCCGCCGACTGGACGTTGCCGGCCGCAACGCTGGCCCGTCGATTGCGCGCCTACACCCCGTGGCCCGGCCTGCACACTCGTTGGAACGGCAGCGAGGTCAAGATATTGGCCGCCGAAGCGATTGGCGGGGATGGTGTCGCTGCGGGCGTGGTAGTTGACACGGGTTCGTCAAATATTGCCATCGGCACCGGCGACGGCTTGCTGGTGGTGGGGCGGCTGCAACTGGAAGGCCGGCGTGCTGTAGATGCCGCCGAGTTCCTGCGTGGATACCCGCAATTTGTCGGGGCCCGGCTTGGATAGGGGTTTGGGCAAGGTCCAGCCGTTTGCGCGTTGAGGTTTCCCCTCACCCCAACCCCTCTCCCGCAAAGGGGAGAGGGGCTTAATTGGTGTAGAATGCCCGCAGCGCTGACTGGATTAACCGGAAAACGCTGGGAGGCAATGATGGCATTCGCAGGCATACCGACTGAAGCTCAGGTGCTGGAATGGTACCGGAATGAAAACAATTGGGGTCGCTGGGGCCAGCAGGACGAGCTGGGCGCATTGAACCTGATTACGCCGGCCAAACGGACGCAGGCGGCGGCGTTGGTGCAATCCGGAGAAACGGTCAGCTGCGCTCGCCCCATCACCACTGAAATCACGCCGGACATCACGTTCCAGGTGCAGCGGTACATGGTGGACAGCGGTGAGGGTCGTGATACCGACCCGCTGGAGCGGCGCAATTCCCGGCGCGGGGCCGCCGAGTTCATCGGCATGGTGTTTCACGGCCAGACCATAACGCACATTGATGCGCTCTCGCACTACTCTTACGATGGGCTGATGTATAACGGCGTGCCGGCGGGAGTAGTTACGTCTCGGGATGGCGCCCAGAGTCATGCGATTGACCTTACTGCCCAGGGGCTGGTGACGCGGGGGGTTCTGCTGGACATCGCCCGGGTGCGCGGTGTCGACTGGCTGCCGCCGGATGCGCCCGTGATGCCGGAAGACCTGGACGCGGCGGAAAAGCAATTAGGGGTTACCGTAGAGACGGGCGATATTCTGCTGGTGCGGACGGGGAACTACCGCCGACGCCTGGTGGAAGGGCCGTTGCCCGCAACGGAGCCATCGGTGGCCTGCCACGTGGCCTGTGCGCCGTGGTTCAAGGAGCGTGGCATCGCCATGCTGGGCACCGACACGTCCAACGACATTCGGCCCAACGAGTATGCCAACATCGTTTCGCCGCTGCACATCGCCTGCCTGGTGTATCTGGGGGTTTGGCTGATTGACAACGCCAATCTGGAAGAGATCGCCGAGGCGGCGGCGCGCCACAATCGATGGGAATTCATGCTGTCGATAGGGCCGCTGCGGTTGCGGCACGTTACCGGCAGCCCGGTGAATCCCATCGCCATTTTCTGATGGGTTGGGTCTCGATTGACGTTCTCGGTTGACGTTGGTGAGGGCGGCACAATTGTCGCCCGCACGTCGGTTGGGGGAGTTGGTTCAGCTAGAAGTTGGGCATGAATTCCCATCGATTGTGGCGCGCCGCCGCCGGCGGCGATGGGCATGACGATGGCGATAATGAGCAGGCTGATGATGTTGCCGCCCCGGTCCCGGTCGCTGCCGCCCATGCCACCGAAGATGGCGGCAAACTGGGCCATGATCGCCAGCATGGAGATGGCGCCGGCGATGGTGGCGACCACGGCCATAATGAGGGTGTCGCGATTGCCCACGTGCGCCATTTCGTGAGCCATCACGCCGGCCAGCTCTTCGCGGGTCAGGATGCGGCGGATGCCGGTGGTTACGGCGACGGTGGCGTGCTGCGGGTTGCGTCCGGTGGCGAAGGCGTTGGGAGAATCGGTGTCGATTTCGTACACCTTGGGCATGGGCATATTGGCCCGTTGAGCCTGTTCGTCGACCAAAGCAAACAATTCGGGGTCATCCTCGGCGGTAATCTGCTTGGCGTGAGCCATGCCGAGCGCAATCCGGTCGCTGAACCAGTAGGCCCCGAAATTCAAGATCAGGGCGAAAACCATAGCGACGACAATGCCCAGCTCACCGCCAAAATAGGCTCCGATGAGCAGCAGGAGTCCGGTCAGCATCATCAGCAGGAAAAATGTTTTGAGGGTGTTCATAATTTCCTCGCACAGGAACGGTGGAGTATAAAACCGCCTTTGGTCGCATTGTATCATTCGGAGTTCCGGGCAAAGGTTAAGCAAATTTGATAATGTGGGGGGAGTTCACCCTCACCCCAACCCTCTCCCATCAAGGGAGAGGGGGCGGTACGATTGTGGGAGCGGGTATAATTCTGGCGAACTCGAAGAAGCGAAGGGGGTGCAACTATGCGTATTACCGATGTGGAAGCGGACATCGTCCGTATTCCTTTGAGCACTCGTTTTAGCGGCAGCGTGTATCAGATTGAATCCCGCTGCACTATCGTTACCCGCGTGCATACCGATGAGGGGATGGTGAGCGAGGTGTATTCGGGCGACGAACGGACCGGATACCAGCTGTTGAAGGACCTGGTGGTAGGCCCCATGAAGGACGCGGTGGTGGGTGAGGACCCCACAGCCATCGAGCGGTGCTGGCAGAAGATGTTTGCGCTGACGCCGCGCATTGCGGACAAGGCAATTGCCATGCGCGCGGTGGCTGCCATCGACGTGGCGCTGTGGGACATTACCGGGAAGACGCTGGGGGTGCCGGTGCGGTCGCTGCTGGGCGGGTATGCCGACCGCGCTCCGGTGGTGCGGTTTGCGTACTACGTGCAGGGACGCGACACCGAGGACATGGTGCAGGATTTGTTGCACCAGCGCGAGCGGGGGATCGGTGGTGTCAAGCTCAAAGTCGGCGGAGTGTCAGTTGCCGATGACCTGCTGCGGGTACGGGCCATCCGCGATGCGCTGGGCGACGATTTCATCGTGGTTTGCGACGCCAACCAGGCCTGGACGCTGGACGAAGCCCTGGAGTTTGCGGCGCCGGCGAAGGAGATGGGCCTCGCCTGGCTGGAGGAACCGTGTCGCTGGCAGGACGCCGACAACGATATGCGCCAGGTACGCTTGCGGACGGGCATTGCAGTGGCCGCCGGCCAGGGCGAAAGCAGTTCCTGGGGCTGCCAGCGCCTGATGGATACCGAGGCGGTGGACATCCTGAATGTGGACGCCGCAATCTGTGGCGGTATCTCGGAGTGGCGGCGCGTGGCCGGAGCGGCGCAGATGCGCGGGGTCAGGATGGCGCACCACGAGGAACCGCAACTGGCGGTGCAGCTATTGCCGGCCCACGCGCACGGTCTGTTTGTTGAGGTGTTCGAGGAAGAACGCGACCCGGTGTACTACCAGCTCAACAGCGTGCTGCCGGAGTGGGACAACGGTGAAATAGTGGCGCCCACCGAGCCGGGCATGGGCCTGCACCTGGATGCGGCGGTGCTGGAGGAGTACAAGGTTTACTGATCACGCGACTGGGGGACTAGCCTGAAACAGCTTCGAGCAATGCTATCTTGTCCTGGAACAGCGCGATGGCGCGTTCTTCCGGCACTCCGATGAAGAACCTCAGTCCCTGGACGTACTCCACCACTTCCCGCGGGAGCATCCGCAGGTCGTCGCGGGGCCCGGTCGTTTTGTAGAGGTTGTTCATCCAGTCTTCCTGCCCGACGAAGAGGGCATCCTCGAGCACTACCCGGTCCTGCCGCTCCATATCCGTACTGGCCATCCACCGGGAGAAGACGAAGGGCAAACCCGTCCACGTCTGCCATTCCTCGCCGAGGTCGTAGCGGTGGGGGAACCCACGCGCGCCCCGACGGTTGCGCAAGGCCGGATTGCCCGTCAATAGGAAAGCATCGTGTTCCGACTGCGGATCGACGAAAGCAGCCGGTGTTACTTCGTGCTGTTGGGCCAACAGCACCCGCAGCAACGCCACTGACGTAGGGTCGCCATCACCAAGGGCGATTCGTCCCCCGTTCAAGTCTGCAATGGGCGTCTTTGAAAGCAGTACGCTGGATGCTCCCATCCCGACCGACGCGACGCAGAAGCCGCTAATCGGATGGGCTTTTAGGGCCACCCGAAACGTATCCAACAGGGACACCGGCCCGGCGTCTATTTCACCTTGTTCCAGAGCCTCGGCCACGGAGTTGGGTTCCATGTTCCGCATTCCAATGCCGCGGCGTTCCATATCGAAATAGAACGCCTCGTATTCCAGGTTGGCTACACGGGCTACGTTGATGGGCATGGCAAATACTCGCTCCCTGGAAGCTTGGAAACCGATGTTGAACGGGAGGTAGATAACTCGGCGGCGTTGGTCACACATGAGAAGGCCTCCGTTGGTCGCCGGCGAAGCCAGATCAGAGGCTTTCGTCCGGTTCGCTCCGGAGGCCTTCCCAAAGGGTCCAGTACCGTCAGGGGTTACAGCCGAGGCCCCATGAAGGTGGAAGCTTGCTTGCGGTAAACCTGGATGCGGTTGCGAGGTCCTTCACAGACGAAAACCGCATTGGAATCGTCAACTTCTACCCCGGTGGGGGCCCAGAAGTCCTTTTCCCGCTCCAGTCCCTGCGCGCGCTCTCGCTCTCCCCACATCTCGGGGTTCGCGTCCAGCTTGTCCTTGCCCCACTTGGAGACGGTGGCGTCGCCGGTTTTGAGGCCGCAGAAGTTGCCTTCGGGGTCGAATATCTGGAGGCGGTCGTTCAGCCAGTCGGCGACGTAGATGATGCCGTCCTTGTCAACGGCGACGTCGGTGGGACGGTTGAACTCCCCTTCGCCCGATCCGGAGGAACCGAACTTCATCAGGAACTTGCCATCGGCAGTGAACTTCTGGATTCGGTCGTTCCGCCAGTCGGCGATGAATATGTTGCCCTGGTTGTCGATGGTGATGCCCCAGGGCATATTGAACTCGCCATCGCCATCGCCCTGCTTGCCGAACTGGGCCAGGAACTTTCCGTCAGGGCTGAATTTTTGGACGCGGTGGTTGTTGCCATCAACGACGAAGACGTTATCGTCCTTGTCGATGGCTAGACCGGCGGGCCGGTCCAACTCGCCTTCGCCGCTGCCGTGGCGCTCTTCCCACTTTCCGATGTAGTCACCGTCGCCGCTGAAGATGGATATACGGTGCATCCATTCGTCAGAAACGTAGACGTTGCCGTTGCTGGCGATGGCCACGGTTACGGGCCAGACCAGGGAACCGTCTTCAAAGTTGTACTCGTGGGGGCCTTGCTGCGGTACACCGCGGGCAAAGGCGTTGACGTATTCCTCGTCAACGGTGCAGACCGCGATGCGGGTGCCTTCGGGCCGGTACTCAGGAGACCGGCACAGGACGTACATCAGGTCGTCTTCGCCGCGGGCCATATTGACCGGATAGGTGAAACCGGGCCCGAACTGCTCGCCACGCCCGATGGTGTGGCTGTACTGGAGCTGTACGTGCGATATTCTGGTGGGAGTCATACTCACCTCAAAGTGTCTGACTAAATGAACGCCATCTGTTCGAACGTGCCGTTCACGATGGGTTGGGCATCCAGGCCCATCCACTTCTCCAGGAGGGTGGAATAGAGGCCACGGAAGTCGTTGTTGAAGTGGAGGTCGCCCTCCAGGAGCTTGTCCTGTTCCAGCGAGGGATACTCGCCGTAGAGGCCGCCCTTGACCGACTCACCGACCATAAAGGCCACGCCTCCGGAGCCGTGGTCGGTGCCGGAGCCGTTGTCGTGAACCCGGCGTCCGAACTCGGTGAAGACCAGCAGCACCACGTTGTCGCCAGCGTTGTGCTCCTTCAGGTCGTCGTAGAAGTCGGCAATCGCGTGGGAAGTCTCGTTCCAGAGCCTGGTGTGGTTCAACAGTTCGCCGGCGTGGGTGTCGAAGCTGTTGTAAGGCGCCGTGGTGTAGAACACCCTGGTGCCCAACCCGGCCAGATGAACCTGGGCGATGTTGCGCATATACTGGGCAACGGTGTCGCCGCCGTACTCCACGCTGGAGGAATACATGGCGGGGGCGGTGCTGAGAATGTCAGCCCCTTCCAGCGCGTCCAGTCCGGTATGAGCGAAGTAGTCCAGCACCGGGCCCTGGCCGATCATGGGCGAGTAGACCCGTGAGAACACGTCGAGGGCCTTGGCTCGCTGATCTTCGACTTCGATGCCGGTCAGCACACCGTAAGTCTCGAGGTTTCCGACCGAAGCCACGGGGACACCGGGGGCAACCAGGGACCTGGGAAGACCGCGCCCGAAGTTGACGCCGGTTAGCACGTTTTCTTTCTGCGGGTCCAAGTCGCGGATGGCCCGGCCCAGCCAGCCCTCATCGCCCACTTTGTCAGGCTCACAGGTGTGCCAGATGTCCATGGAGCGGAAGTGGGAACGGCTCGGGTTGGGGTATCCGACGCCCTGGATAATGGCGACCTTGCCCTCATCGTACAGACGCTTCACCGGCGCCATCGTCGGGTTGAAGCCGATCTGGTCGTTGATCGGAAGGACCTGGTCGATTGGAATTCTTACGTTGGGCCGGTTGTCCAGATACAGGGGATCGCCGTAAGGGACGATCGTGTTCAGTCCGTCATTGCCCCCTGACAACTGGAGGACCACCAGCACCGGGTCTTTTTTGGTGGATGTCATTTCTTTAGTCCTCCTCGGTTACGCGAATAGGTACTCGGTGGTGGCCACGATGGACTGTAGCATCTGGCCGACCCTTTGGCCGAATTCGTCGGCTCCAGTCTGCAACTCGCCTTCGCCGCGGGCCAGCGACACCAGCTCGGTGCGGGTGACATCGGTCAGCTCGTATGCGCCCAGCATATCCAGGCAGCCGTCAACCAACTGTTCCGGCGAGATGATGGCTCCCTGGGAACCCAGACGGTTGATGATGGCCTGTACTCCACGATGGGAAGTGTTCCCCACGGCGTCGGCGGTGAAGTTAATCCGCTCGACCAGGGTGCCGCTGTCGATCCACTCCCGTCCGGTATGCCAGCCCTCCACCGTCGGAGGATTGAGCAGGTCCTGACCCATGTAACGAATGGTCAGGGTCATGGCGTTCAGACCGGGTTTGGGCATATCGAAGTCGCCAACCAGGCGCATCGTGCCGACCACGGTCTCGGTGGGACTCTTCACCTTGGTGAAGCGGGCATCCTTGAAGAAGTCGGAGTTGAAGAGCACCCGCAGCATTGAGCGGACGTCATAGTTGGACCGGAAGTACTCGTCTTCCAGCATCTGAATGGCTTCGGGGTCCCGGGGTGGAGTGTCCTTCCAGGCGGGAACCTGGGGCTCGTCAGCGACGAAGAAGTTGTACAGGTGCCGGGCGATGAAGCGGGCGGCGCCGGGCTGCCTGGCAATAATGCGGACGACATCCTCGCCATTGAAGTTGCCGGTCTCGCCCAGGAAGTTCTTTTCGCCATAGTCGTGGTCGGACGGGTCGTAGATGAAGGCCGCCTCGTACTTGCCGTAGGGATACCGGGGCACCGAGTTGGTAACGGTCCATCCGGTGAAGGCGCGGGCGCATTCCTGCACGTCATCTTCGGAATAGTTGTCCAGACCGTCCATTCCGACGCCCAACGAGAACAACTCCAGGAGTTCGCGGCCCCAGTTCTCATTGATGGCGTCTTTGTGGCTCATGCAGTTGTCCAGGTAGAACATCATTGCGGGATCCATGGACAAGCCCAGGAGCAGGTCGTGGAAATTGCCCATGCCCATGGTGCGGAACATTTCGAACTCAATCTGCTGCTGCTTGGGATATTCGCACTTGGCGTGTCCGGTGCAGAAAATCTGGTGCCAGAAGAGGGCAATCTTTTCCTCTAGCGGGCGCTTGGTGTTGATCATCCGGAAGGTCCATTCTTCCTGCTGACCCTCCAGTCCGGCCTGGGAAACCCACTGTGGCTGATAGCGCATCAGAATGTCGCGCTCAATCTCCGGCTGCGTGTCCGGATTCAGCAATTCCTCCACAGTGGCCTCGTAGCCCTGGGCGACACGAGCCTCCAGTTCCTCATACGTCGCCCCAAAACCAGCGCGGCGCATCAAGTGAGCCATTAAAGCGATGTCTTTGTCTGCCATTCTTTCTCCTCCTTAATACGTCTCAACGGTTGTTACTCGGCAACCCCGTTTCTTTAGAACGGTTTCCGACCGCGTACATTCATACCGAGGTGGTATACGCAAATGATTACCCGATTGGCGCCGCAATATAGATTGGCTTACGCCGATCCATTTACCGCTACCGGCACCATCCTATGCTTATCGTTGACATACGTCAACATTTGGAATCAGGTGAGGCTACATTAAGCGCCACCGAAAACGCCACCGATAATTGAACGGCGCCAGTAGCAGGACAAATTCCCTGGTCCTGAATCTCCCTATAAATCCAACTTGAACCCAACAATCCAACTTAACCCAACTCGGCGATGGCCTCGATCTCCACGTCCAGCCCGTCCTCGGCCAGGGCGGTGATTTCGACCAGAGTGTTGGCGGGGTACTCACCCCGGAAATACTCCACGAACAACGCTTCCTGCTCTGCGCGATGAGCCCGCCAGTCGGGAATGCTGGTAACGAAAGTGGTAATTTTCACGATGTCGGAGGAATCTCCACCTTCCTCGGCTACGATCCGGGTGATTCTGTCCAGGGTGACCCTGAGCTGCTGCATCACATCTTTACCCTGAGCGTCCGTGCCGCGAGCGGTGCAGCCGGCAATGAACAGCAGGTTGCCGACTCGCACGCCACGGCTGAAGGTGGGCCCCGACGGGGCGATGTCCGGATAATTTTTCCTGACCTTCTCCAAGATTTGGCCTCCTGAGGCTGGAATGTCATCGGCCGGCTTTCCATAAGTCCATGCCAAGCCGAAGCCACTCTAATGATACACGGGGCCGCTGATACGCGGGTGCCGCCGGCGGCACCCGCGTTGACCCGGTATGCCGCTAGTGCTACATTGACGGCATCGAGAGGGACTACACGGCACCTTACGAAGGAGGGCGCGAGCATGGACTTTGGACTATTTAACACATGGAACGCATTATACGAAGGCGGCAAGGTTCCGTGGGACGCTGAATATAACGGAGGGAAGCTCCTCGAGGAAGAGGCTTACGTTCAGAACTGGGCAGAGATTGACGCGGTGGAGCAGATGGGATGGGACTACGTCTGGCTCGGGGGAGGCCACTTCTCCAAGCAGGCGAGCATGGATCCCCAAGTTCTGATGCTATCCGCCGTGATAGCGGCCCGCACCGAAAGGATCAAGATTGGATCGTCCATCCACCGGCCGGTGATGAAACAATCGGGTGAGACGGTGTCGGCATCAGCGCTCCCACACGAGCGATACGGGTTCGACAACCTGATGCTGGAGGACCCCATCCAGACCGCGGAGCAGGTCGCCATTGTTGACCAGATCAGCAAAGGCCGGTTCATTTACGGCGCCGGCGGGCGCACGCGTGGCTCGGATACGCGTCGGGAGCAGTTCTTCGAATACCTGGAAGTTATGAAGCAGCTTTGGAGCGAGGATAATTTCTCCGGGTTCGAAGGCAAGTATTACAACTACCCGGCATTCTACGAGCCGTACCTCGCCATCCCCAAGCCCTACCAGAAGCCCTACCCGGCCATGCTGTTGCCAGTGGACAGCCAGGAAAGCTTCGTACCCATGGGAGAGCAGGGCTATCGCATCGCCGTGGGCGCGGGCAGCTCACCCCACAACCTCCGCGGAACCACGGTTCTGATTGAGGACGTGAAGCGCTACAAGCAGGCCTGGCGGGATGCCGGACACCCCGGCGAACCCACCACCGTAGTTCGCATACCGACGCTGGTAGCCGACACGAAGGAAGAGGCCACGCGCGAAGTTGACGGACTGATGAGTCTGGCCAGGCGGTATTACTCCGGCCGGGTGGGTATCGGGAGCACCGACGCCGGCGCGGCGAGCCCAGATGCGACTGAGGAAGTAAACCTGTTTGGGACACCGGAAGAAGTGATCGACAAGATCGAGATTCTCCGCGAGGACTTCGGCACCGACGAGATCATGTTCGAGGTCAACTGGACTTCATCGGTGCCACGGGACGTGGTGATGAACACCATGCGAATTCTCACCGACAAGGTAATTCCGAAGTTCAAGTAAATCGCAGGTAAATCGCAGACTGAATCAATGGCTGCCACCGGCGCGGTGGTGTGAATCAGGTCAGATGCCCGGGGGATTGCGTCACACAATTCGCCGGGCGTTTGGTTGATTATCGCCAGCGGGAAGGGGTTGCCGAGAATCGCGACCGCCACGTCAAAACAGCAACGGACCAGCTACACCCAGGGTCTTTTGATTGTCCACATATATTGGCTACCCCGCTGGTTGTCCACCGATTGTTGCTTCTCCGCTCATCCTGAGCTTGTCGAAGGTTCATATTGAGTTGCGGAAGGGCCGTGAGCTCATGGTTCTATGGGCTCCCGGCGGTCCTTCGGCGGGCTCAGGATGAGCGGGAAGATTTTTGGATTTACAACCGAGGAGTGCTGAGAGAAACCCCCCACGGGTGACTGGTGCATTCGCACCCTTGTATAATGACGCATCGGGGTCGAAGACACGAAAAGGGAATTGGCATGGGCACGTTTGAAATTCGTTTGCAGGTTAGCAATCCATTCACCCAGGCTGCTGTCACCGTTGATGCGCTGGTGGATTCGGGTTCGACATACTCGGCGATGCCGGCCAGTTTTTTGCGCGACCTGGGGATTGAACCGTTTGAAACGCGCAGGATGCGAATCGCCAATGGCGAGGTTGTAGAGTACGAAACGGGTGTGGCCGGGTTTTCTACCGAGGGCCGGTACGGGATCGCCCGGGTCATTTTCGGCCCGCCAGACCAGTACCTGATGGGTGCGACGACGTTGGAAGACCTGGCCCTTATCATCGATCCGATAGATGAGCGAGTAGTTCCCAATGACCGACTGTATTTGTAGAGCATATCCGTAGAGTATGTCCAAAGAGCATATCCAAGGTGATACATGGATTGGATACATACGCGGGGTGGACCGATGAGTTGCCCATCGTGCCGCCCACAGCCGAGCGGGTGTTCAGCCCGCATCTGGCGGAGCTGGTCAAGTAGCGGGTGATACACTGGCCATTGTCAGCAACCATCACGCGAGGTGATAGGTATGGGAACATTCAACGTGGACTTGCGAATCGGCGCGCCGGATTTTTCGGCTTGGGAGACGGTTAGCGCACTGGTAGATACCGGCGCTACCTGTTCCATGGCGCCGGCCAGCCTGTTGCGTCGGTTGGGAGTAGAACCGGAGGAATCGGTGGAATTTGAACTCGCCGGTGGTGAGATCGTCCAATACGAAACAGGGTATGCAGCCTTTGCCGTAATGGACAAGGTTGGCCGGGCACGGGTCATCTTTGGCCCGGATGGCGAATACCTGATGGGAGCAACTACATTGGAAGACCTGGCGCTTATGGTTGATCCGGTGAACTATCGCCTGATTCCCACGAGGCGTTTGCTGAAACGGAAGTTTATTACCAACGGTTCTGAGCCTGGTTAAATTGCTGACTCGGAACAAAGATTAACAATGCTTATTGAAGTAGACGAATACGACGCAGCGCTGGCGTTGGCCTATGAAGCAGGGTGGACTGATGGGTTGCCCATCGTGCCGCCTACTGCCGAGCGGGTGCGGGCGTTTCTGGATCTGTCGGGTCGGTCGGCGCTGGAACTGGTTGGGGAGATACCGCCCCGCGGCGGACGGGCCACGGTGGAGAAGCTGGCGACCAACGCGGTGATGGCGGGGTGTCTGCCCGAGTATTTTCCGGTGGTGATTGCCGCGATTGAGGCGCTGCTGCTGCCCCGGTTCAATCTGGCATCGGTGCAATGTTCGACTCACATTGCTACGCCGCTGGTGGTGGTCAACGGGCCGATTGCGCGGGAACTGGAGATGAATGGCGCGGGCAACTGTTTCGGGCAGGGCAACCGGGCCAACGCAACCATCGGGCGGGCGGTCAAGCTGGCGCTGACCAATCTGGGCGGCGCGCTGCCCGGCGATGAAGACCGCGCTACGTTCGGACACCCGGGCAAGTACACCTACTGCATTGCCGAAAACGAGGCGGAGAACCCCTGGGAACCGTATCACGTGGAACACGGCTACGGCCCCAATGAGTCGGTGGTGACGGTGCATCCGGCGGAAGCGCCCCACAACCTGAACAACCACGGAGCCGACAATCCCAGGGACCTGCTGACCACATTTGCGATGTCGATGGCGATACCGGGCTGCAACAACATCCATGTGATGGGCGACGTGCTGCTGGTGCTGGGTCCGGAGCACGCTGACATTATTGCCAGCGCCGGATGGAGCAAGAATGACGTGCGGTCGTACCTGTACGAACTGGCGCGCCAGCCGCTGTCCGTCCTGAAACTGGGTGGCATCCACGGACGTCATGCCCACCGCAACACGCTGTGGCCGCGCTGGATCGACCGCAATGACGATGCCGCCATGGTTCCGCTGGTGCGCCGTGCGGAGGATATTCACATCATGGTTGCCGGCGGGCCGGGCCGACATTCGCTGTACATACCGGGCTGGGGTTCGCGGATTACGTCGGCAGCGGTTTAATTTGCATGGATGAACAGGATACTGGTGGGAGGAAATTGGATGATGAGCGATGGCAGAGTTGATTTGCAATCCCGCATCGGCGCGTTGGGGTTGCTGGATCCCACCGACCGGCAGGAAGAACCGGCGCGGCGCGCGGCCACACCATTGGAGACGTTGGAAGGACTGACCGGCGGGTTCCTGGACAATCACAAAGGCAATGCCGACGTGATACTGGAAGCCATTCGCCGGGAGTTGGCCGGCGAGTACGGCATGACCGATTCGGTGGCGCTGGCCAAGTGGGTGTTCTCAGCCCCGGCGGCGCCGGAGATTATCGACGAACTGGCGCAGTGCGATTTCGTGGTTACGGCGGTGGGGGATTGAGGGAGCTGTGTGGCGCGCAGTTTGCGCGATGCGGTGGAACTGGAAGATCGGGGGGTGCGGACGGTGGTGGTGCATACCGAGGCGTTCTGCTCGGCAGCCGAGCAGCACATCGTATCGTTGGGTCGGCCGGATTATGCAGGTTCGGTGTACATCAAACACCCGGTGGCGGCGCTGGACGAGGCCGCAATCGAACAGCGAGTAGACGCGGTAGTGCCGGACATAGTGGCCGCGCTGCTGGGGCACCGGCGGGAGGATTGATACGGGTGGGCCGGCGGTGGAATTTCAGGCTCCCCGCTCCTCGATCCAACGGTGTTTTTGGGTTTGGCGGCTCTGTTCATCGGTGGGCTGGTAGGTGGACAAAAATGCCGCCCTGAACTCGGCGAACCGGCCGGCGGCGATGGCGGCGCGCAGTTGCTCCATAAGGCGCAGCACGAAGCGCAGGTTGTGAATTGATCCGAGGCGCGGGCCCAGCATCTCGCCCGCCTTGTACAGGTGGCGCAGGTAGGCCGCCGAGTAGTTCCGGCAGGTGATGCAGTCGCAGTCATCGTCCAGCGGTGAATCCTGCTCGGCGTAGCGCCGGTTGGCGATGTTGATGCGTCCGGTAGGTGTGAACAGCGCGCCATTGCGCGCGACTCGGGTGGGCAGTACGCAATCGAACATATCGACACCCTGGTCAACGCCGTTGACCAGGTCTTCGGGGGAGCCGACGCCCATCAGGTAGCGGGGTTTGTCGGCGGGCAAACCGTTGCAAACGAGTTCGGTTACGCGGTGCATTTCTGCTTTGGTCTCACCCACCGCCAGGCCGCCGATGGCGTAGCCGTCGAATGGAATCGACGTTATGAAATCAGTGGATTCGGCGCGCAATTCCGGCATCGTTCCGCCCTGCACAATGCCGAACAGGGCCTGACTTGCCGCGCGGTCGGATCTGGCGTGAGTGTCGTAGCAGGCATTGGCCCAACGATGGGTGCGTTCCATGGCGGCGCGCACGTCTGCCGGGTCGCCGGCGGAAAAGACGCACTGGTCGAAGCACATTATTATGTCGGCGCCGATGCCCTGCTGGTTGCGAATTGCCACCGCGGGGGTGAACAGATGCTCGCTGCCGTCGATGTGTGACCGGAACAGGATGCCGTCGTCGTCGATGCGGCGCAGGGCGCCGAGGCTGAACGCCTGATAGCCTCCGCTGTCGGTCAGAATTGGCCCTTGCCATCCCATGAAACGGTGTAGACCCCCGGCGTCGCGGATGCGTTCGACGCCGGGCCGCAGGTAGAGATGGTAGGCATTGGACAGGACGGTTTCGGCGCCCTGGCTCTGCACCTCGTCAAAGGTGAGTCCCTTGACAGTGGCCTGGGTAGCAACCGGCATGAACATGGGCGTTTGCGCGCTACCGTGGGGCGTGGTAATCTGCCCAAGCCGCGCCGCGCCGTCGGTATTGAACAGTCTGAAACTGAATTTTTCCGTTGTCATACCGGCAATTTACTCGCAGTGTCCACCCGAACGCAATGCCGCGATTCAGAGATACGTGTTGAGGGGTGCCCGATGTGCCAGGCCATCTCAGATTTCCTGGTGAGACTGAGCGGCAATAGCGGCCTTTGGGCGATTTCAGTGGTGGCGTCGATGGCCGTTACGGCAGTGACGCTGTACCTGTTCTGGGATCTGGTCGCGCGGGCCGTGTCATTGACGGCGCGAGTTTACAGTTCGTTGCGGCGCGACTGACGCAACCCGTGGATCGCAGTGTACTTCCCGATCTCCGACGTTTCCATCTCGCCGCTGCTGCTGGCGTTGCTGGGGATGATAGTCGGCACGATGACCGGCTTTTTTGGCGTCGGCGGCGGGTTCCTCATCACGGGCGGTTTGCTGGTGCTGGGCGTACCGACCATCTACGCGGTGGGCACCGGCCTGCTGATGGTGATGGGCACGGCGATTACCAGTACCTTGCGTCACCGACGGCTGGGCAACGTGGATATGCGGCTGGCGGTTCTGATTGTCTGTGGCACGATACCCGGCGTTTTTCTGGGCGAGCGCGTGAATAGCGCCCTGGCTGACGCTGGAATTGCCGGGCCGGTGGTTGGAGCAGTTTATTTTGTGCTCCTGCTGAGTCTGGGGTCGCTGATGGTAGGCAACTGGCTGCGGCAGTTGCGCTACCGGCCGGGCCCCGCTGTGGGGGGTGGATTGCCGGCTTGGTTTCACAATGCACGTCTTGGCCCCGCCCGCCTGCGGTTGCCGGTTCCGGCCTTCACCGGAATGACTGGAGAGGTCAATCTGCGGCCGGCCTTTCCCAGGGCCGGCATTGCCGAGATGTCGGCGCTGGTACCGATGTTTGCCGGGCTGATTATCGGTTTTGTCGCGGCGCTGCTGGGCGCCGGCGGCGGGTTCCTGCTGATGCCTTTTCTGGTGTACGGCCTGGGAGTGCCGGCGGCGGTGGCCATCGGAACCGACCTGTTTCAAATCATCATCACGGGGACGCTCGGGGCATTTTTGTATTCGCTGGGAGGCCACGTTGACCCGATAATCGCGGTGATAATGTTCGCATCGGCTTCAGTTGGCACTCAACTGGGCGCGTTGGCAACCCGTTTTGTCAATGCCAGCCGGATACTGGGACTGTTCGGGATAACGGTACTGAACGCCGGAATCGCCGTGGGGTTGAGCCAGCTGGCGAACCTGCTGGATTCCGACTTGCTGGCACTGGTGGGCCAGGTGCTGCTGTTGGCGGCGTCCGGCGCGGTGGCCGCAGCCATCCTGTGTATGTTGGCGGTGGCCGCCGGCCGGCAGTTGCGGCGGGGACGGCGGCTGGCGATGCTGCGAGCGGAGCGGCGGCGAGTGGCGGTGCCAAAGGCGCCGGGCGGCGGTTGACAGGTGGGTTTGACGTTGCTACTCTGGTTACAGAATTCTCCCCGCCGTCCAGGTTTCGGCCCGCACTGGCGGGCGTTTTTTATGCGGTCTTGCAATTGACAGACAGGTTTGACGCTATTTAGTATAAGTAAAGGAACCCCCAGATTTAGGTCCTCATCGGCCCAAACTGGCGTGCATATTAACTGAGATTTTCCAAATCTCCTGTCTGTATTGAGTGGCTTTCATGCCTCGCATTATTGAACCGCCACTGGATCAGTTGCCAGACTTGCCAACGCCGCTTACAGCCGGCGAACGGCAGGTTCTGGAATTGTTTGACGCTAAGTTGCCGGAAGCTTGGGGGATTTACGTCCAACCGCATCTCAACGGTCTGCGACCCGATTTCGTGCTGCTTAATCCCAAAGTAGGCATCGCAGTTTTCGAGGTCAAGGACTGGAACTTGGATGCGATGGAATACTGGGCGGAACCGAACCGGAAAGGCGGTTTGCCAGAGCTGATGGCACGCGACCGTGATGGGAAAAGGTTCAGCCTGGAGTACGATAACCCGGTTGCCAAAGTCCGACGTTACAAGGAAGAGATTTACAATCTCTATTGCGCCGGCTTGCCGGATCAAAAAGGCTTTGGCGTCATTACCGCCGGCGTTGTTTTCACACAAGCCTCGCGTCAGCGAGCGAAGCAATTGTTGAACAACTTTCTTACTACTGATGAGCAAAAGTATCGTAACCTTTACTCCATGGCAGGGAGTGATGACCTTGCCAACGGTGATGTTGGATGTTTATTCCCTAACTGGAATCGACATCCAGATTCGAGAATGTCAGAGGAAGCAGCGGATGACCTTAAGGGATGGCTCAATGAGCCAGCATACAGCAGGGAGCAGAGAGAACAACTGGAGTTGAATGCACGACAACTGGAACTGGCTACTACGCGGACCGAAGGCGGTTATCGCCGGGTAAAAGGGCCGGCAGGCTCAGGGAAAAGTTTGGCTCTAGCGGCGCGCGCCGCTGAGTTGGCCAACGATGGAAAGGGTGTACTGATAGTCTCTTATAATATCACTTTGATGAACTATCTTAAGGACTTATCCGTTCGGCACCGTACACAACGTAAGGTTATCCAACGGCATATAGAGTTTCGGCATTTCCACGGTTGGTGCAGGCGCGTCTGTGAGGATGCTGGTCGTAAGGATGATTACGATGAGCTTTGGGATAACTTCCCAACAGATGAAGTCCTGGATCGGCGTATGGCAGAGCTAGTGCAAGAAGTCTATGCAAACCAGTATGGCAATACTGGTGCACCGCATTACGACGCCATTTTGGTGGATGAAGGGCAGGATTTCAGCCTTTTGTGGTGGGACACATTGCGCAAGGCTCTCAATTTCGATGGCGAGATGTTGCTAGTAGCCGACAAGACGCAAAACATTTACCGCCGAGCTGGAGTGTGGACCGATGCGGCGATGACCGGAGCCGGGTTCCGCGGTCAATGGTTCACACTGGAAACTGCTTATCGCCTACCTCCAAGCATCATGCCAATCCTGAAAAGGTATGCGGATGATTTTCTGATTGACGAGGAAGAAGTGGATATTCCAAATCGGATGCCATTGTCCGGTCCCTCCGATTTACGCTGGATTCAGGTAAACCATACGGATAATGTAATAAAAACCTGTATTGAGGAAACGCGCCGGCAAATGGGGAATCTGTATCGAGACACCGCATACTCGGACATTGTTTTCATCTCGCCACGTGATGAAATTGGACGTGAGTTCGTCGATGAATTTGAGAAAAACTGTGTCAATGTGCGGCACACCTTTGATAAGAATTACATGAAATCACGCAGGCAAAAACTGGCGTTTTGGAAAGGTTCTCCAAATATTAAGGCAACAACGGTGCACAGTTTCAAGGGGTGGGAAGCGAGGCATCTGGTGGTGTGCGTTGAAAGCATTGAAAAACCTGAAGACCGAGCTCTGTTCTATACTGCACTTACCCGCTTGAAGCAGCATGAGAATGGCAGTGCGCTTACAGTAGTTTCGTCTTGCCCTGAGTTGCGTGAATTCGGCCAAAGCTGGCCCGATTTTGAAGAAGTGACAGCATTGCAAGAACGTCGCAAAGACATATTTGGAATCGCGCGAAATCCGTTTGAGCCGGCCCGAATCAGGGGGCTCCGAGAACAACCCGAGAATGATAACCGCCTATTCGGACGACGGAGTGCCGACACCCGTCCGGGATTGAACCCAATTAAAGGGCGGGAGGTGGAATGGCAAGAAATACGAAAGGGCTCCAGCTCAATTACAGCCCATGGATTTAAAGAAGGTGACTATGTAAAGCACCCTAGTTATGGCGAGGGTGTAATCAGCCACGTACGCAACCTGACCATGATAGTTAACTTTAGCAATGAGGCAAGAACCGATCACCCGGTGATGACCGAAAAGCTGGAAATTATTCCACGGGAAGAACCCCGACACGATGACAAGCCACAAGCCAACCGCACTTGGCACATTACGGCTGGCGCCAAGGTAAATATCAAGGATCTGGGCAGCGGAACCGTACAATGGGTAGGCAAGAAAAAAGCCTGTGTGAAGCTGGATAACGGTCTGTCCTGTGAGATAGACGTTTCACTCTTATGATGAATCCATTGGTTAGTTAGCCGCGAACTATTGCGTCAGCCACGCCAGGGTGTCGTCCACCAGCTCGGTGGGAATATCGCGGCGGACGGTGGCCTTACCTACATCCTCCAGCAAGACCCAGCGGTTGGCTCCGCCGACGATTTTCTTGTCCAGGGACATGGCGCTGCGTACTGCATCCAGGTCAATATCAGGCGCGGTGATGGGCAGATTGAACCTTTGCAGCAGGGTGCGCTGGCGGTCCACGATGTCGTCGCCAATCATGCCCATCTCGCGGGCGATGCGGGCCGCGCCCATCATGCCGACCGAGACGCCTTCGCCGTGCATGAAGCGTCCGTACTCGGTGGACGCTTCCAGCGCGTGGCCGATGGTGTGGCCGTAGTTGAGCAGAATGCGGATGCCGAGGGTTTCGCGCTCGTCCTGGCTGACGATGTCGGCTTTGATGGCCATGCTGCGGCGGATAACTGCGGTGGATATTTCCGGTTCAACGTCCATCAGCGCCTCGGCGTGTTCCTCGAAGACGTCCACCAGTGATGGGTCCAGGATGAGGCCGTGTTTGATCGCTTCGGCCCAACCTTCCGCCAGCTCGCGCTTGCCGAGGGTGGACAGGGCCTGCACATCGGCGAGGACGGCGCGGGGTTGGTAGAACGCGCCCACCATGTTTTTGGCCTGGGGCAGGTTGACGGCGACTTTGCCGCCGATGGAGGCATCGACCATCGCCGCCATGCTGGTGGGAACCTGTACGAAGGGCACGCCGCGCAGGAAGGTGCTGGCGATGAAACCGCCGAGGTCTCCGGAGACGCCGCCGCCGATGGCGACGATGGGCTGTCCGCGTTCGGCTTTCAGGCCGACCAGCCATTCGTAGATTTCCTGGGCCAGCTGGAATGACTTGCTGGTTTCGCCCTCCGGTATGATGAAGCAATGGGCGGCGATGCCGGCCCGCTGCAAGGCCCATTGTGCGTTACGCCCGTAGGGACGCATCACGTTCTCATCGGTGATGATGTAGGCCGTGTTGCCCAGTCCCAACTCTGTGAGGTGTTCGCCGAGTCGCTCAATAGTCCCCCAGCCGGCAATCACCGGGTAGCTGCCGCCGGAATGATGTACGGTTGCGGCCAGGTCAGAGTTGGTCATTGTGTTCCTCTCCATTGATTGGCTGGAAATGAGGTTTGTCGAAGCTAGAGGTGTGTGTGGGATCGAAAATTTGCAGCACCGCAGCGGCGACCTGTTCGGGCGTGCGGTCATCGGTGGGGACGGCGTGGTGCGCCCGGGCGTAGGAATCGGCGCGGTCATGGAGGAGTTGGCCGATGCGTTCCAGGGGGTCGCCGTCGCCCAGCATGGGCCGTACCGCCGCGTTGGGGCTGCCGCGGGTGATTCGGTAGTGGATGGTTTCAGGGCGTGCAGTCAGGCAGAACACCGTACCGCTTTCGAGCAGGATTTGACGGGTGGATTCCTGGGCGAAGGCGCCGCCGCCGGCAGAGATTATCTTGCCCCCGCCTTCACACAAGGACATGGCGGCGTGGCGTTCCATGGCCCGGAACACGGCCTCGCCGTCTTCGGTGAATATGCTGTGGATGGGTTTACGGGCGCGACGCACAATCTCCTCGTCCAGATCGGCGACCTGGCGTCCGGTGACGTGGGAGATGATGCGACCGACATGGCTCTTGCCGGTGGCCATGAAGCCCACCAGAATGATGTTGTCTGTCAGCATTGGACAGCGGGAACGGTTGATTTGCCCATCACGGGTTGGGCTGCAGGCCGGGGTTAGGCGGGACGGGGCGGCGCCGGAGCGTAGCCCGAGGCGGTGCAGAACTCCACGCTGTTGCCATCAGGGTCGGAGATGAAGAAGTAGGCTTGCCCGTCGTAACGAACCCCGCCGCGCAGGCTTTCGAAGCCATTGCTTTCCAGAGTGGACTGGGTGGCTTCAAGGTCGTCCACCTGAAAAGCGTGGTGGATGTTGCCGGGTTTGGCCGGGGCTTCATCGGTCTCGATGAGGTGCACCATGATGCCATTATCCAGTTGCAGCCAGGTAATGGCGGGGTTGTCCACCTGGCTCTGAATCTGCTTGATACCCAGCAGGTTGTTGTAAAACTCCATCGCGCGGGCGGTGTCTTTGACCATAGTGGTCACGTGGTTAATCTGGCTAATTTGAATCGGTCCGGCCATATTTCCTCCGGCGGGGTGCGGGTGATTGATAAAATGCGTGGTGTCCCGAGCAGATTGGCGCCGTTGCCGGCGTGCCGCCATCAGCGTCGGCGAAATCGTGCCGATATTATGACACAGGCAGGACGTTGATGTCGGCGGCGCGGGCGTCACTACCCTAGTCTGGCCAGCCGCCGTCGCCGAGCAGGGGGACATAGCGACATACGCCCAGGCTTTCCGCCTTGAACCCCGCGGCAACCCGGCGCACACGGGTCAGAGTTTGAGTCTCACGGTCGCCGATGGGTATTAGCAGCCGTCCGGCCTGCGTCAGCTGGCTGAGCAGCGCTTTGGGGGCAGAGGGCGCAGCGGCGGACACCAGTATGGCATCGTAGGGGCCCAGGTCTGGACAACCGAGGGCGCTTGCGGAGTCGATAACATCAACGTTGGTAATGCCGCTGCGGGCGAGGTTCTCCCGGGCGCGCTGAGCCAGCTGCGGTATTCGTTCAACGGACACGACGTTGCCGAAGGGCAGCAATTCGGCGAGCACGGCAGCCTGGTATCCGCTGCCTGCGCCCACTTCCAGGACCAACTCGTCGCCACTGAGTTGCAGACTCTCGGCCGCTTTGGCCACCATGAAGGGCTGGGAGATGGTCTGGCCGTGGCCGATAGACAGGGCTATGTCGCAGTAGGCCAGATGGCGCTGGTCAAGGGGGACGAACAGTTCCCGCGGTACACGGCGCATGGCAGCCAGCACCGGGCTGTCTCCCAGGCGCTTTGCCAACTTGGTCAACAAACGGTTCCGCTCGATTTCGAGATCGCGAACCATGGCAGTCCTCGGTATCTGAGTCGTCTCGGTAAGCATCCGTTGCCAATTACACTATAGCACTTGCGCAACATTTTCCGGCACGTTGTTTCTGCCAAAATTCGTGGCGCCATTGCCGTTGCACGAGGGCCTGAGACGATTCCTAAACTCCGCCGACAAATGAAGGCGGGCCGACCCAACGATTGGATCGGCCCGCCGGTGTAGTCAGTTCAGCTTGTCAGGTCAACGGTTCGAGTAACTCCAAGAACTGCTCCACGTCGTTCAACGCGTCGGCTACGTTATCGGCGTCGTCAATATCTTCGTAGAAATTCGAGTGCAGGTGATTGGCAGACCGGAATAGCCGACTGATAGTAATATCCCTGCGTTCGTCAGCCAGTATTTTTACCGCTTGCCAGATGTGACGATGAGTTTTGTGGTCCCAACCTCGTTGTTCCGCGACGGCCTTTACCATCTGCGCTGCCGCACCCCACCCCTTTTCGGACGCTTGGCGGGTGTCTCCTTGCCTCAATTCAGTTCGCGCCTGTGCCAATCGCGCCTGTGCCAATAGGGTGCGGCTAGCTGCGTGGTAGGGTTGCGTAGTCATGCCGGTCTCCAATTCCGAATTGCGCCAGTGTGGTCAAGACCGCACTGGTATTCAATATATCCGCTCCAATAGCGTTGACAACCGATTACCGCTGCCGTGTCCAGCGTAGCAGGTTCAGGCGGCAGCCGGGAGTCCCTCTTTGAGTTGAGATTTCAGCGCGAGTTTAGGAACCGCCTCAAGGGCGTGCAGTTCATAGGAACCGCCTCAAGGGTGTGCGTAACTGTTCAGAGTTGCGGGGATCTGCCGACTATTCGGCCTATTGTGGAGGGGCATCCAAGCACGAATTTCCAAAGCAAACCGTTGCCGTCCCCTCAAACGTGAACAGTTACGGGTGTGCGGTTCAATTGACGCTCGGATGTCGTTGTGCTAGGATTGGCGGGCAAAACTCACTGTCAGCATCGGTTTGTTGAGAATTCTACAGGTTTTTATGGCAACGGGTACTCAGAATATATCGCGCTGGATGTCGTTGGGCGAAGTCAGCCGCACGCTGGACATCAATGAGGCGACGTTGCGGCAGTGGGCCGACCGGGGTCGTTTGCCGGTGTTTCGGACGCCGGGCGGACATCGACGGTTCCTGCGCGAAGACGTTGAAGCGCTGATGCAGGGTTCAGCAAGCGCCGCAACCACCGGGCCCGACCCGGAGGAGCTGGCGCTGCGTCGAATCCGGCGCAAATTGAGCCAAATGGACCCGTTGGTGCAAACTTGGATTGGCGGGTTTCAGGCCGAGGGTCGCGACCGTATGCGGTTGTTCGGCCGGCGTCTGTTGTCTCTGCTGTTGCAGGAGGGGCTGAACGGGCGTGGCCGGCGCAAGGGTGAAACCCTGTCGGAAAGCCATATGCTGGGCCACGAATACGGCACCGAAATGGCAGACCGCGCGGTGTCGCTGTCCGACAGTGTGCAGGCGTTCCTGTTCTTTCGACAGGCCGTGGTGGAAGTGGTGCGGCTGGAACGGTTGAAGCAGGTGATTGAAATTTCCGACCGGGTGCTCTTGGGTCTGGTGGACGCATACGGGGCCAGGTTGACCGATATTAACGCAGCCGCCGACCAGAACGCGTAGCTCGCGGGCGGCAACAAAGAGAGGCGAGATGACCACCGGAACGATGGACATTACGGACCGCAAGCTCCTGAACATTATCCAGACCGAGTTTCCGGTTGTGGAAGAACCGTACCGAGCGGTCGCGGAGCAGCTGGGCATCGCCGAAGCGGATGTTCTGGAGCGGCTGGCCGAATTGAAGCGCCAGAACGTGGTGCGTCAGGTCAGCGCGATTTTCGACACGCGACGGCTGGGTTACAAGACTACGTTGGTGGCCTTCGCCTATGCCGACCCCGACCTGCACAGCGGGGCAATATTCATCAACCGACACCCCGGCGTCAGCCACAACTACGCCCGGGAAGGTTCCTACTACAACCTCTGGTTCACGCTGGCCGTGCCGCCGGATGGCGACCTTGAGGCCACCGTCCGCTGGATGGCGGAACAAACCCATGCCATCGAGTTTCGTGTTATGCCGACCATCCGGTTTTTCAAGATTGGCGTGAACTTCGATATGGTCAAGCAGCGCAGCGACGCCCATAACTACAGTCCCGATGGCATCGGCAACCCGCAAATTCCGTCGGCCGGCTGGAATCAGGCGCAGGCCATCACCGACTGGGACAAGGACGTTATCAGGGAGGCTCAGGAAGACCTGCCGCTGGTGTCGCGCCCGTTTGATGTCATGGCCTCTCGATTGGGGTTGTCGGCGCCGGAACTGTTTGCCCAGTTGGCGGAGTACCAGGAGCGCAAATTGATGCGTCGGTTCAGCGCGGTGCTGCACCACCGACGCTCCGGATTCCGGGCCAACGCTATGATTGTGTGGAAAGTTCCGCCGGAACGGTCGGAGGAAGTGGGCATGATAATGGCCCAGAACTCGGCGGTGACCCACTGTTACGAGCGTCCTACGTTCCCGGACTGGGAATACAGCCATTTCACCATGGTACACGCGCCGACGCGTGACCAGTGCGAGGACATTGGCCGGGACATCGCGGCGGCTACGGGCATCACCGACAACCTGCTGCTGTACAGCACACGCGAGTACAAAAAGACGCGGGTGCGCTATTTCGTGGAAGATCACGAAGGCACTTGGGATACGGCCGAGGCAGCCGAAGCGCTGGCCGAACCGGTCGGGAGCTAACCGTCGCTAGTCTGAACTTACCGCAGAGTTTCATCTACACCGGAATATTATGCCTGAATACTACCCCGTTTACCTGAACCTGACCGGCAAGTGCTGCGTGATTTTAGGCGGCGGCGCCATCGCGCAGGGCAAAATTGCGGCCCTCAGGGACGCCGGCGCCAGCATCACGGTGATCAGTCCGGACGCCACCGATGGGATCAAACGGGCCGCCCAGCGCCGGGACGTTACCTGGCTGGAACGGGAGTATGAGCCGGGCGACCTGGAGGGCGCATTCATCGCCGTGGCCGCCACCAACGTGTGGCACGTGAATCGGCAGATTCATGAGGAAGCTGAGGCCAGGGGCGTATTGCTGAATGTCGTTGACGATCCCGACCAATGCTCGTTCATTGCTCCGTCGATAGTGCGGCGGGATCCGATTACGCTGGCGATATCAACCGGCGGAGCCAGCCCTGCGCTGGCGCGCAAGATGCGCGAAGTCCTGTCCGAGGCGCGGGTGTTGCAGTGGGCTGAATTGGCTGGCGTGCTGGCCCAGGCAAGGCGGGTCATCAAGGACCAACGGACGGTGATCGACCCGACCCGTTGGCAGTGTGTCATCACCGAGGAACTGCTGGAACTGACGCGAAATGGCGACGATGCTGCGGCGGTTAACATCATCCTGAATCAATTGCAGGACTCGGAGATACCGGAGATGTGCGCTGATTTGTCGAAATGCCGTTCCGGGGGCTGTGCGAAACGGGCCGCCCTGCGAGCTGCGGAGGCGGTAAGTTGAGCCTGCTAGTGCTGGGTCTGGACCACCGCACGGCGCCGGTGGAGGTGCGCGAGCGGTTGAGCGTAGAGCGGGAACAGCTGCCCGACGCGCTGAAACAACTCGCGGCCTATGTGCCGCAATCGGTGATTCTGTCCACCTGCAACCGCACGGAGATTTACACCTACGACCGGGACGATATTGGCCTGGTGGGGCGCGTCGGTAATTTCCTGATTGGCTATTCGGGAATCGAAGGATCGGCGCTGGAGCGGCATCTGTATCAGGCTTGGGAAGGCGAGTGTGTGCAGCACCTGTTCCGGGTAGCTGGCGGCTTGGAATCAATGATTGTGGGCGAGCGGCAGATTTTGGGGCAGGTGCGCGCATCGTTCAGCACGGCCAGCCAAACGGGATCAGTGCAGAGCCCGTTGACCAGGGTGTTCCACAGCGCTCTGCGGGCCGGCCGACGGGTGCATCGTGAAACCAATATTGGTCGCCACTCGCGGTCGGTGAGTCGGGCCGCCGTGCAGCTGGCCAGGGGGATGTTCGACCGGCTCGATGATCGTCGGGCGCTGGTCATCGGGGCCGGCGACGCGGGTCGCATGGTGGCCTGGGCGCTGGGCGATGCTGGGGTCAAGGCGATTACCGTTACCAACCGTACTCAGTGGCGCGCGGAAGACCTGGCAAAAGAGCTGGGCGGCGTCGCGGCGCCTTTTGAGGGTCTGCAAAGCGCGCTGGCCGACGCCGATTTGGTAATCAGCAGCACGGGTTCGCCCGGTTACGTGGTGGACACCGGGATGGTGTCCGAAGCGGTGCGCAATCGGGACACTTCGGATCCATTGATGCTGATAGACATTGCCGTCCCACGCGATGTGGATCCCGCGGTGGCGGAGCTGGATGGTGTGCGGCTGTACGACATCGACGCGCTGGGCCAGGTTGCAGAAACCGCGCTGGACAGTCTGGACACCGAGGTAAGCGCCGCGACCGGAATTATCGACGAGGAATGGACCAGGTTCGTCGAGCGGTGGAATTCGTCGGAAACGCTGGAACTGGTGGCGGCGATGCGTCAGCGCGCGGAGCAAGTGCGCCGGCTGGAAGTGGAGCGAACGCTCAAACAGCTGGGCGCCGATGCAGATGGAGCAACAGCGGAACGCCTGCACGCCATGACTGCTGCGTTGGTCAAGAAGTTGCTGCATCAGCCGACGGTTGGGCTGCGCACCGGTGACAGCGCTTCGGTGTTTCCGGTGGCCCAAAAACTCTTTGACACTGACGCCAAACCTGACCGGGGCCGTGGCCGCCGGTAAAGGGCCGCGTACCGTGGTGCGGGTGGGCACCAGGGGTAGCCGGCTGGCCCTTATTCAAACTGATTTGACGCTGGCCATCCTGCGGGCAGCGTTCCCGGACGTGTCCTTTGAGGTTGTAACGGTTACCACCCAGGGCGACGCCAATCAAACGGCGCCGTTGGCCGGAATGGGCCTGGGCGTGTTCGTCAAAGAGATTGAGCGCCGCCTGGAAGCCGGCGATATCGACATGGCCGTACACAGCCTGAAGGATATGCCCACCGTGTTGCCGGCGGGGATGACCATCGGGGCCGTGCTGGAGCGGGCCGACCCGCGGGATGTGCTGGTTACGCACCTGGGCACGGGCTTGGCGGATTATCCGTCGGGGGGATTGATTGGAACCAGCAGCCCCCGGCGCGCCGCGCAAATCGCCGGCAGCCGTCCCGACGTTGCCATTGTGCCGATTCGAGGCAACGTGGAAACTCGGCTCCGCAAAGCCGGCGGCGAGGAGTGTGACGGAACCGTAGTGGCCGCCGCCGGGCTGCTCCGTTTGGGTATGGCTGACGTAATCACCGAGTACCTGCCGCCGCAGGAATTTGTCCCGCCGCCAGGCCAGGGCGCGATGGCGGTGGAGATTCGCGCGGACGACGACTGGATGCGCGAGGTGGTGTCATCAGCGCACCACCAGGCTACGGGTGCGGCGGTTAATGCCGAGCGGTCGTTTCTGGAGGCGTTGGGCGGGGGATGTCAGGTGCCGGTGGGCGCTTATGCCGATACGGTCGGCACAGATGCTATGCGGTTGGAGCTGAACGTGTTCCTGGCATCGCCCGACGGCGGCCGGGCTTACCGTGCCACCGTCAATGGCACCGCGGTTGATCCGACTGACTTGGCATCGGTGGCGTGGGAGCAGCTGCGGCAGCAGGGCGCCGACACGCTCCTGACCAGCGTTTAGTGTACGCCGAGTCGAGCGTCAGGCAGTGAGCGCGTCAAGGGGCAAAGTTTACCTGGTGGGAGCCGGGCCGGGGGATCCGGGTTTGCTCACGGTGAAGGGCGCGAGAGTGCTCGCCGCCGCCGATGTGGTCGTGTATGACCGACTGCTGGATCCATCGTTGTTGACGCTGACCAGAGAGACGGCCCGGAGCGTCTTCGTCGGCAAGGAGCGCGGACGGCAGGCGCTGTCGCAGGGTGAGATTAACGACCTGCTGGTGTCGGAAGGGTTGGCCGGCCATTGCGTGGTGCGGCTGAAAGGCGGCGATCCGTTCGTCTTCGGGCGCGGCGGCGAGGAAGCGCTGGCGCTGGCCCACGCTGGGGTGTCCTACGAGGTGGTGCCGGGTGTTACCTCGGCGATTGCGGCGGCAGCCTACGCCGGTATCCCGGTAACCCACCGCGGTGTCTCGACGGCGGTAACCATCGTTACGGGCAGCGAAGACCCCACCAAGGGTGAAACGTCCACGCCGTGGCCGGCGTTGGCCCGGGCTGGCGGTACGCTGGTGGTGCTGATGGGTTGGGCGACCCTCCCCGGCATTATCACGACGCTGCAGGATAACGGCATGGCCGCCGACACGCCGGTTGCGCTGGTGCAGTGGGGTACGTGGAGCCGGCAAAAAACCGTATCGGGGACGCTGGCGGACATCGCGAAACGCGGTAAGGCGGCCGGCATCGGGTCGCCGGTGGTGGCAATCATCGGCGCGGTGGCCGCGCTGCGCGACGACATCGCCTGGTTCGACCGGCGCCCGTTGTGGGGCAAGCGCGTGCTGGTAACGCGGTCGCGCACCCAGGCATCGCATCTGATTGAGCTATTGTCCGAGTTGGGCGCGGAACCCATCGAATTGCCGTCTATCGAAATTGGGCCGCTTGCAGACTATGGCGAACTGGACAGCGCGTTGACTGAGACGGCCGGCGTGGAGGGTCGCTGGATTATTTTCGCGAGCGCCAATGCCGTTGAATACGTGTGGGCGCGGTTGCAGGCTATGGGGCATGACGCCCGTTACTTCGCCGGCGCCACGATAGCTGCCATCGGGCCAGCGACTTCGGATGCGTTGGTCAGGCGTGGCATACAGCCCGATTTCGTGCCGCGGCGGTCGGTGTCGGCAGAGGTTATTGCCGAGCTGGAGGGTCGGGACTGGAACGACCGTCTGGCGCTGCTGCCGGGGTCTGCCATTGGCCGGGATGAGTTGGCCAGCGGCTTGACGAGGCTGGGCGCGAACGTCCGAAGGGTCGCCGCCTACCGGAACGTGCGCCCCGAGGGTATTGCAGCTCAGGCTGTCGAGACGTTGCAAGAAGGTGTCGATGTGGTAACCTTCACCAGTTCGTCTACGGTGCGAAACCTGCTGGAAATACTAGGCGAACAGCGCGATCTGCTGCGCGGCAGCGTTACGGCGTGCATCGGGCCGATTACCGCCGCCACCGCCGTCGAGAACGGGTTGCAGGTTGACATAATCGCTGATACGTACAATGTGGAAGGGCTGGCCGACGCGCTGGTCAGCCACTTTGCCGATGGCCGCGACGTTTAGTCGCCGACAACGAGGAGGCTTTACCATGCTGAAACACCCTGCTTTGCGCCTGCGACGAGTGCGTGAAAAGGCGTCGGTGCGCGATCTGGTGCGTGAGACGCGGATGAGCGCTGCCAATTTCATCTACCCGATGTTCGTTACCCACGGCGAGAACGTTCGGCAGGAAATTGAGCCGATGCCCGGGTGCTATCACACGTCCATTGACCGGCTCAGCGAAGAGATTGATGAGGTAGTGGAACTGGGAATACCGTCGGTGTTGCTGTTCGGTTTGCCGCCGGACAAGGACGCGGTGGGCAGTGGGGCCTATGACCCGGAAGGCATCATTCAGGAAGCAACGCGAGCCATCAAGCAGCGCGCGCCGGGGCTGATGGTGATCGGCGACGTGTGCCTGTGCGAGTACACCGACCACGGCCATTGCGGCGTCATTGACAACGGCAAGGTGGACAACGACGCCACGCTGGAGCTGCTGGCGCGCTCGGCGTTGACGCAGGTGCAGGCTGGCGCCGATATGGTGGCGCCGTCGTCGATGATGGACGGGCAGGTGCGGGCGATCCGCGAGACGCTGGACGCCCACGGCTACGACGACACGCCGATTATGGGGTATGCGGCCAAGTACGCTTCGTCGTTCTACGGGCCGTTTCGCATCGCCGCCGACTCCACCCCTCAGTTCGGCGACCGGCGCAGTTACCAGATGGACCCGGCCAACCGGCGGATGGCGATGCGTGAAATTGAGTCGGACATTGCCGAGGGCGCCGACATTGTGATGGTGAAGCCGGCAATGGCCTACATGGATGTCATCAAAGAGGCGCGCGAGCGTTACGACTACCCGCTGGCCGCCTACAACGTGAGCGGCGAATATTCCATGGTGAAGGCGGCGGCGCGGGCCGGCTGGGTCGATGAGAAGCCGATTACGCTGGAACTGTTGACGGCCATGCGCAGGGCCGGCGCCGACATCATAATTTCCTATCACGCCAAAGAAGTAGCCCGCTGGCTGCGAGGTGACGAGTAGGGGCTAAGGGTGGTTGTACGGGCATTCCGCAGTTGGATGGGTGGTATTGACGAGGCTACGGAAACCTGGCGAGGGCCGGTTACGGTTGGAGTCGGCACGGCCATCGCATTGTGGGTAGTATGGTATTTCACCAAAGCGTCTTGTACGATGGAAAATGCCAGAGAAGGATTGTGCAACGCTAGTAATCTAGCCAACTTTATCAACCACCAGATTATGGCGCAGTGTTTGGCCTTGGGTTTGGGCAGCGCCACGCTGAAAGGAGGTTACAACGCAATTATGCTGAGCCGGGAACGCAAACGCGCCGACGCCGCTGAACAGCGATTGGAAGACGAACGGAAGCGCTCAACGCAACAGGTTGAAGACGAACGGAAGCGCTCAACGCAACAAGTTGAAGACGAACGGAAGCGAATAGATGCAATGCTTGAAGAGCACCGGGCCGAGCGGCAGGTTATGCTGAGCACTATGGCGGAAATCAGCAACACCCTCGCACGGCTGCTGGCGCGCCAGCAAAACGGACGGTCGTCACCGGAAAACTGATCATCACAACCGGAATCCGATTACCAGAGGTATCAAACGATATGCAGCAATCCAGGTCCCAACAATTATTTGAGCAGGCGCAGCGGGTTATACCGGGCGGGGTGAACAGCCCGGTGCGTTCTTTCCGCGCGGTGGAAGGCACGCCGCCGTTTATTGCACGCGGGCAGGGCGCGCGCGTCTGGGACGTGGACGGCAACGAGTACATTGACTTCCTGGGTTCCTGGGGGCCGCTGGCGCTGGGTCATGCTCACCCGGCGGTAGTGGAGGCGGTGCAGCGGGCGGCGGCGGATGGCACGTCGTTCGGCGCGCCGGTGGAACAGGAAGTGCAGCTGGCCGAGATCGTTTGCCAGGCGTTTCCGTCCGTGGATATGTTGCGGTTGGTGAACTCGGGTACCGAAGCGTGTATGTCGGCGTTGCGGCTGGCGCGCGCGTTTACCGGGCGTTCCAAGATTGTAAAATTCGCCGGCAATTACCACGGCCACGCCGATGGGTTGCTGGTGCAGGCCGGTTCGGGTGCGTTGACCCACGGCATTCCAACCAGCGCCGGCGTGCCCGCGTCCTACGCCGCCGAGACATTGGTGGCTACGTATAATGACATTGCATCGGTGGAAACTCTGTTTGATGCCTGGCCGGATGACATCGCGGCGGTCATAGTGGAGCCGGTGGCCGGCAACATGGGGGTGGTGCCGCCGGCCGATGGCTTTTTGGATAGTTTGCGCGCCATAACTGAGGTCTACGGCGCGCTGCTGATTTTTGACGAGGTGATCACGGGCTTCCGGGTGGGCTATGGCGGAGCGCAGGCGCTCTTTGGAATCACGCCCGACATCACGACGATGGGCAAAATCATCGGCGGCGGTTTGCCGGTGGGCGCATACGGCGGTCGGCGGGACGTGATGCAGATGGTGGCCCCGCTAGGGCCGATGTACCAGGCCGGTACGCTGTCGGGCAACCCCCTGGCGGTGGCGGCGGGTGTGGCGACGCTGACCGAGTTGCAGCGTCCGGGTGTGTACGAACAGCTGGAAGCGATGGCGGTGCGGTTCACCGAAGGCGTCGCCGCGGCCTTCGGTCGGGCAGAAGTGCCGTCGACAATCAACCGGGTAGCGTCCATGTTCACCGGGTTCTTCAACCCCGGCCCGGTTACGTCTCTCGCGCAGGTCGAGCAGTCGGATACGGAAATCTATGGCCGGTACTTCCACGCCTTGCTGGATCGTGGAGTGTACATCGCGCCCTCGCAATTCGAGGCGGGGTTTGTGTCCATTGCCCACACTGACGCCGATATTGACCGGGCGGTTGTGGCGGTGGGCGACGCGCTGGCGGCGGTGGGGTAGTTAGCTTTGGGGACCGCCCTCACCCCAGCCATCTCCCATGAAGGGAGAGGGAGTCTGCACCGGCTGCTGAAGCAGCATTTTGGCTACGATGAGTTTCGGCCTCAGCAGGAGGCGATAATCGGTAACGCCTTGGCCGGGCGGCATAGTCTGGTGATTATGCCGACGGGTGGGGGCAAGTCACTGTGCTACCAGTTGCCAGCCTTGGCGCGTGGGGGACTGACACTGGTGGTGTCGCCGCTGATTGCGCTGATGAAAGACCAGGTGGACGGGTTGCGGGCCAACGGCGTTGCCGCCGAGTTTATCAACAGCAGCCTGAATAATTACACCGCCGGACAGGTAGAGCGCCGGGCGCAAGAGGGCAAGATCAACCTGCTGTACGTGGCGCCGGAGCGGGTGAGTCAGCCCGGCTTCCAGCGGTTTATGAGCACCCTGGATTTGCGGCTGATCGCCATTGACGAAGCCCATTGCATCAGCGAATGGGGACATGATTTTCGTCCTGATTATCGCACCCTGTCGGAACTGCGAATGCGGTTTCCCGATACGCCGATGATGGCCCTCACGGCGACGGCTACCGAGCGGGTGCGGGATGATATTGTGGAGCAACTGCAGTTGGGAGACTGCCAGCGGTTCGTGTCCAGCTTTGACCGGGCTAATCTGAATTATCTGGTGCGTCCCCGGCAAGCGGCCTGGGATTCGTTGCTGGGCTTGCTGGCAGAACGGCAGGGGCAGTCGGCGATCATCTACTGCTTTTCACGCAAGGAAACTGAGGAAGTGGCCGATGGTTTGACAGCCAGCGGGCATCCGGCGTTGGCCTATCACGCCGGGCTGGACGCCGAAACCCGTCGCCGCACCCAAGAGCGGTTTATCGACGGCGAGGTTCCCGTAGTTGCCGCCACCATCGCCTTTGGAATGGGCATCGACAAGCCGGACGTCCGGTTGGTGGTTCATTACGCCCTGCCCAAATCGGTGGAGGGCTATTACCAGGAAACGGGCCGGGCCGGGCGCGACGGAGACCCCAGCGACTGCGTGCTGTTTTTCAGCGAGGGCGACCGAGCCAAGCAGGAGTATTTTATCCAGCGGATGACGGACGGCTACGCCCGGGCCGCTGCAGAACAACAGTTGCAGCAGATGGTTGACTACGGGCGGCTCAACACCTGCCGGCGCCAGTATTTGCTGGGCTACTTTGGCGAGGCGATGGCCGGCGATTCCTGTGGCAGCTGCGACGTGTGCCTGGCGGAACGGCGGACGGTGGACGTTACGGAGGTAGCGCAGAAGTTACTGTCGGCAGTGATTCGCACCGGCGAACGGTTCGGAATCGCCTACGTCAATCTGGTGCTGCTGGGCAGCCGGGACCAGCGGATCACCGAGTCGGGACATGACCGGCTGAGTGTGTTCGGGATCGTTGACAATTATGACCGCAACGGACTGCGTAAAGTTGCTGACGGGTTGGTTGAAAAGGGTCTGCTGAGGCGGGAGGCGGGCCAGTATGCGATAATCGGCGTAACTGCGGCCGGGCGGGAGTGGCTGCGGAGCAGGGATAGTTTGACGCTGGAGCTGCGGGTGGAGGAGGCGACAGAGCGGAGCGGGCGGCGCAGTAAACCGCCGGCGTCGCACTCGGTTGCCCACGATACGGGTTTGTTTGAGGAATTGCGCGCGCTACGGCGGCGGTTGGCAGATGAGCAGGGCGTGCCGGCGTTTGTGGTGTTCAGCGATGCTACGTTGCGGGAGTTGGCATCGGCAAGTCCAATCAGCGGCGCGGCAATGCTGCGGGTGTCGGGAGTTGGGCCGGCGAAGCTGGAACGCTAGGGGGACCAGTTCCTGGCAGTGATTCGCAAGTATGCGGGCGGAATATCCTCAAACGGAGAGCAGGCTACACCCGACTTGCCGGGGAATGATGGTTCTACTTTTATTGAAACTGACCGGCTGGATAAGCTCCGCCGGGAACACCCAAGAGCGTATGAGCCGTGGACTGTGGAAGAAGAGCAGGAATTGGAACAGTTGCACAGCATTGGGTTGGACGTTGCAGAAGTGGCATACCGTTTGGGCCGGCAGCCTGGAGCAATCCAGTCTCGCCTGAACCGGCTGGGCAAGGATCCTGATGGTGAACGGTTGGGTGTTACCCACGCATTGACGCAGCGATTGCTACAGCAGGGGTTGACCGTTGACGAGATTGCAAAGGAGCGGGGGTTGTCGTCGCAGACCGTGCTGGCCCATGTGGAGCGGATTGTAAGCGCTGGCGAAGCTGTTGACCTGGGGCCGATGTTGCCGTCGTCGGAGCGGACGGCAAGAATCAAGGCGGCTTTGCAAGCAGCAGGGGATGACCGTCTGGCGCCGGTGAAGGAACTGCTGGGGGATGATTATAGTTACGAGGAGATCAGGCTGGTTCGTATCGCGGACGCGGGAGTAAAAAAATAGGGGCGAATGATCATTCGCCCCTACGGATTCCGGCTTGTGCCGGAATGACGGTTTGGGATGGTTTACGCGCCGTAGCGGGCGGCGGCGTTGGGGTCGCTATACTCCACGTTCTTGGTACCCCAGAAGGAAGTGGCGATGTCGTCGCAGGCGGCGACCAGCGACTCGGCGTGGTCCATGCTGACGGTCTGCTTGCACTGGCCGGCCAGTTTCAGCGCGGAGTTGAACTTGGCGGCAATCTCAGCGGCGTCGACGCCGGGCCAGGCGTAGTCGGCCCAGAGGATGCGCAGTTCTTCCTTGCACTTCTCAGCGTGTTCTTCCTTGACGGTAACGTAGCGGGAGAAGGTGTTGGCGAAGGTTTGCCGCTCGCTGGCCGGAGAGCCGGGTTGGGGCGCTTCCAGGGCCTGCATCCGCAGCACCATTTTCTGGACGGTCTGCGCCGCAATCTTGGCAACGAGCGGATCGTAGATGCCGCAGGGGATGTCGCAGTGGGCATAGGCCGCGCGGGGCTTCAGGAAGGCAATCGGATTGAACATCGTTGGTAGTCTCCTTTCGGTGAGCGGTGGTGTGTGGCGAATTGCCATCGTATGCAGGATGTATGCGGCAAAAATGCTAGCGCAATTGAGCGTCAGGCGCAAGTTTACTATTTTTTGCATTGACGGACAGGATAAACGGGATTTTCTGATTAGACTTCCTGGGTTCGGCTCGTTGCCGCCCTGTGCTATTGTGGCGCCACCAATTCAGTATTGTACCAACACCATAGTTATCACAAAGTGCGAGGAGGTGAGCGATGAGGGCAGCCGTTTACAAGGGCGAACAGGTGTTGCAGGTTGAGGAGCTTCCCGACCCGACTCCTGGACCCAATCAGGTGGTGCTGCGAGTGAAGTATTCGGCGATTTGCGGCACCGATGTCCATGCGTTCCTGTACGACCTGGCCCAACCGGGCGCGGTAATGGGGCACGAGTACACCGGAACCATCGTCGATGTGGGCGCCGACGTTACCCGCTGGAAAACCGGCGACCGTGTGGTCGGCGGCGGCGGGCATCCCCCGCCGGGCGCGGGCTCAGCAACGCGCACGAATCCGCGATTCAACTACCGGACGATGGGGTTCCAGCACAATAACCGTCCCCGTGGCTATGCCGAGTATGTGCTGCTGGACGAGTGGGAACCGACAGCGGTGCCCGACGATGTTACCGATGAGCAGGCGGCGTTGTGCGAACCCTGTGCGGTAACCGTCCACGCCGTGCGGCTGTCGGACATCAAACTGGGCGACGCGGCGGTTGTGCTGGGCGCCGGGCCCATTGGTCTGCTGTGTCTGCAGACGGCGCGGGCCGCCGGAGCAACCACGGTTATCGTGTCGGAGCCGGCGGCCGGTCGGGCCGAGGCAGCCCGATTGTTGGGCGCTGATGCCGTTTTCAGTCCCATTGACGATGACCTCGACGCCCGTGTCGTGGAGCTGACCGGAGGAATCGGGCCGCAGGTCGTGTTCGAGTGCGCCGCCGCCCCGTCCACCCTGGAGCAGGCATTGGATTTATCGGCCCGGGGCGGGCAGGTGGTGATGATCGCCATCGCTTGGGAACCCACGCCGGTGATGCCGTCGAACTGGATGGCGCGCGAGGTGCGGGTGCAGTCATCTTTCGGCACGGCTCCCGAGGACTGGCGCATCGCGCTGGAGTTGATGCGAAGCGGACAGGTGTCGGTCGACCATATGCTGTCGGCCACCGACTTCGTCCCGCTGGAAGGTATCCAGGGCGCATTCGAGGCGCTATGCTATCCCACCAGAGAGCTGCAAATGGTAGTGGAGCTGTAGCAGCCGGCGGCCCGCCGGCTTCGCTTGCCGCCGGGTGGCGCCCAATCTATAATCATTGGCATCAGTTCTAGCCGGTGGGTTTTGCCGGCAGCGTTATGACGACGAAGTGAATTTCTGGTTCCCGGTCGGTTGATCCGACGAGGAGGTCATTTTGGCTACTATTTCCCGCAGCCCCAGAGCCTTGCTGAAGCATCGCAGTCGGGATATTACCGAAGGCCCCGATCGGGCGCCGGCCCGCGCAATGCTGATGGCGATGGGCCTGACTCCGGACGACCTGGCAAAACCCTTCGTCGCGGTGGCTAATCTGGCCAGCGATGTTACGCCCTGCAACGTGCACCTGGATCGCTTTGCGACTGCCGTGAAGGATGGCATTCGTGCCGGCGATGGCACGCCTTTCCAGTTTGGCACCATCACCGTCAGCGATGGCATTTCCATGGGAACCGAGGGGATGAAGGCGTCGCTGGTGAGTCGGGAAGTCATCGCCGATTCAATCGAGACGGTAGCCTTTGGCGAGCGGATGGACGGACTGGTAACGGTTGCCGGTTGCGACAAGAATATGCCCGGCTGCATGATGGCCATTGCCCGCCTGAACATTCCAGCCGTTTTTGTCTACGGTGGCAGCATCCTGCCCGGCCAGTACAAGGGACAGGATGTGAACATTCAGGATGTGTTTGAAGCGGTGGGCGCTTACGCCGCCGGCCGCATAACCCGCGAAGAGTTGACCGAGCTGGAATGCCAGGCCTGTCCCGGTGAAGGTTCCTGCGCCGGACTGTTCACCGCCAATACGATGTCCACTGCCATCGAAGTGATGGGGATGTCGCTGCCTGGCGACGCTTCGCTGACGGCGGTGGACCCGCGTAAGGTCGGCGAGGCGAAACTGGCCGGCGAAACCGTGATGCGGTTGCTGGAAGAGGGGATACGCCCCCGCGATATTCTGACCCGGCAAGCCTTTGAGAACGCCATCACCGTAGTGGTCGCAATGGGCGGTTCGACCAACGCCGTGCTGCATTTGATGGCGATTGCCCGCGAGGCTCAGGTCGCCCTGACGCTGGAGGACTTTGACCGCATCAGCCGCAATACTCCTTACATCGCCGACATGAAGCCGGGCGGTCGCTACGTGATGGCCGACCTGAGCCGCTACGGCGGTGTGGCGCTCATCGGCAAGCGCCTGCTGGATGCTGGCCTGCTGCACGGCGACGCAATGACGGTGAACGGCAAGACGCTGGCGGAGAATATCAACGCAACGGCGATCACCGAAGACCAACCCGTCATCTACCACGTCGATCACCCGCGCAGTCCCACGGGCGGCTTGGCCATCCTGCGGGGCAACCTTGCTCCGGACGGCGCGGTTATCAAGGTGGCGGGGCATCAGGAGCGGGTTTACGAAGGGCCGGCCCGGGTGTTCGAGCAGGAAGAGCCGGCGTTCCAGGCCATCCAGCGCGGCGAAATCAAGCCCGGCGACATCGTGGTGATTCGCTATGAGGGTCCCAAAGGCGGGCCGGGTATGCGCGAAATGCTGGCCGTCACCGGCGCGCTCATCGGGCAGGGCCTGGGCGACAGCGTGGCGCTGGTCACCGATGGCAGGTTCTCCGGCGCATCTCACGGGCCGATGGTGGGCCACGTGGCGCCGGAGGCGATGGTGGGCGGGCCCATCGGCCTGGTGAACGAGGGCGACATCATCAAGCTGGACATACCGGGTCGCCGGATTGATGCCCAGATTAGCGAAGCAGAGTTTGCCGCCCGCCGCGCCGCTTGGCTGCCGATTGAGCCCAAATATACTACCGGTGTGCTGGCCAAGTACGCCAAGCTGGTCTCCTCGGCCTCCGAAGGCGCCGTAACGGGCTGACCGTGTAAAATGATAGAACCGGGTCGCATCAGCATTCCAGTCAAAATTGCGGTAGCGGCCACGGTTATCCTACTGATAACCGCCGGAATAATGGTGGTATTCGGAAGCAGAGAATGGAAAGGACTGGAAACACTGATTACGGCGTCGATGCTCGTGCCCTTATCGGCTCTGTTCTGGCCATTCTTTGAAACGGGAGGCTACATCGTGCTTTTTGGAATAGATTATGCCCGTCAGGCAATCTGGCGGCGACGACAAAAAGAGCTCGCCAAAGCCGGTGAAGACATTGCCAAAGCCCGTGCAGAAGGCTATCGGCTTGGCTATGATGCGCGGATGGCAGAAGAGAATGGAAGCAACGACGGGAACGGGCTGAACCCACGTAGCGGAGACTCTGATGACAACCGCTGACACGTGGGTGCAACTTGAGCAGACGGGTGCGCTGGCGGTCATCAGGCTGAACCGCCCGGAGGCGCGCAATGCCCTGTCACCGGGGATGGTGGCGGAACTGGGTCAGGCGGTGGCCTCCTGCCGCGCTGGGGACATCAGGGCGGTTTTGCTGACCGGTTCCGGCGGCGCGTTTTGCGCCGGCGCCGATGTGCGGGACTTTGCCGCTCAGCTGGAAGAAGGAGGGCCGGAGGGCCTGGCGAATCACCTGCGGCAGCTGGCCGATGATTTGCACCGTGAGGTGGTCATTGGCATTCGCAAGCTGGACAAGCCGGTGGTGGCTGCTATCAACGGAGTTGCAGCCGGCGCCGGCTTCAGCTTGGCCCTGGCCTGCGACCTGCGGGTGGCCTCAACCGACGCCCGTTTCCTGCTGGCCTACGCCAACATCGGCTGCACTGCCGACGGCGGTTCGACCTATATGCTGCCGCGAATTGTAGGGCAGGGTCGGGCGATGGAGATATACCTGGCTCGGCAACCCATCGGCGCTCAATACGCGCTGGAGCTGGGTCTGGTCAGCCAGGTGTTCGAGCCCGCCCAGTTCGACCGGCACGCCATGGAAACTGCGGATCGGCTGGCTCAGGGCCCAACGCGGGCATATGGTCGGGTAAAAGCCCTGTTTGATTCCAGCTGGGATTCGGGATTGGCCGAGCAGCTGGACGCGGAAACCGATGCCATCGCCGGCATTGGGTTGACCAAGGATTTTCAGGAAGGAATTCGCGCGTTCACGCAAAAGCGCCCGGCATGGTTCCAGGGAGTGTAGTCAAGATCTTGCACACCAACGTATCAGCAGGCTGTTACCCCTACATTGCATCGGTCTCCCCGACGCAATTCTGATACGACGTTGGTGTCGAGCAGGAATATTACAGTTCCACCTCGCGCGGAAATTCCCGCTCCCGCGTCAAGTCGATTCCATCAATGGGGCAGGCGGCTAGCAGCTCCTTGAAGGTGAGGGAGCGATAGTACTCGCGTATGCGCTCCAGCTCCTCACCGGTAAGTGGTTTGTTCCTGTTAGAAGGGGCAGAGCCGGAACCCGAATCTCCATAATGGGCAATTGGGATGGTATTTTTGGTGTTCATTACTGATACCCCCGTCGTTTAATCAACCTGCTAGCTGATGCCGTCGGCGTGTGAGCAAACTGTTTAATTGTATTTTGACATTATCAACGGCTCGCAATAGCATTGTAATCTACCGCCGATGGTCGGACAACACTTCCCGCAGGAGCCCTGCAATGCCTCGAAAATCCCCCGATGGCGTGGCCACCAACGACTTGGTGTTCAGCGCTTACACCGCCACCAACGACGAGATTTTTTTCAGCGTTCTTTCGTTGTACGTTGCCCCCGGCAGCACCGTCGCCGACGTCACCTACGGCAAAGGTGTTTTCTGGCGCAAAATCCCTGCCGGCGTCTACCGGCTGCTGCCCACCGACCTCGCCACCGGCACCGACTGCCGCAACCTCCCCTATGGTAACGGCTCAATCGATTGCGTTGTATTTGACCCGCCATATATGCACACTCCCGGCGGCACCGCCCACGTCAACCATCAAAACTACGAAGGTTATTACAAAAACAATCTGTCAAGCTCCATCAAAAAATACCACGAAGCCGTCCTTGACTTGTACTTCACCGCCGCCTTGGAAGCTTGGCGTGTCCTGCGTAAAGGCGGCATCTACATCGTCAAGTGCCAGGACGAAGTATGCGCCAACATCCAACGGTTCACCCACGTAGAAATTATCAACGAATTGTCTGCCTACGGTTTCATCGCCGAGGACTTGTTCGTAGTTGTACGCAAAAGCAGGCCCGGCGTAAGCAGAATGCTTCGGCAGGCCCACGCCCGCAAAAACCATTCCTACTTCGTGGTATTCCTGAGACCGGATGGCAAGAAACGCTGGACCGGCTTGGATAACCGCCTCGAGGTTCCCGCCGACGGAGATGACAAGCCGGTCACCGAAGCTACTGACCAGCAACGGACGTTATTTCAGTAAAAAACGTATGGAACGGTTTTATTTCAATCAGTGTGCCGAAATTATCCGTGAGTTCCTGGTAGCGCACCGGGATGTCAAAATAATAAATTCGCTCCATTTTCGCCAGAAGCGTTTGATAGGCAAGCCACTGGTCAGGAACGCAAATCTCCACAACCTCGCGTTTGCGGGCATCCAGTTTGGTCTCCGAAAACGCTACCATTACGCCTTTATAGCGAACGCTGCCATAGGCAGAGTCCAGCAATCGCTGGTGTGCCCAAGCCTGCACGACGCGCTCTCTGGTTGACATTTTTACCGGGAGATGGATATTCGGCAAATCTCCGGCAGTTTCCAGGAGGAAGTCCATAGTCATTCTCACTGAACGCCCAGCTACCGGCAACGTCGCACTTCTTACCGGATCAATGCCCAACGACTTCGCAAAAATATGCCCAATCATACATTCAAAATACGTCGCTGGGCTTTTCTTATCGTTCCTGTTGAACAATTCACTGGCCAGACAGGGAGCAAGGGCTACGGTGTACAACATTCCTTCCAGCCGGCCAGCATCCAGATTCCCGCCAATCCACAGTTGCCAATCGCGTGCTATTGCCTCCGAATCGGACGTAAAGTATTCACGATTCGCCGGACGTGCAACGACGGCATTCCTTGCAAACGAAACGTACTCCTTGCCGGGCACCAATGATTTTAGGTCAACCAGTTCGCAGTCCTCAGCCAGAAACTTCAACGAGATGACCGCTAAATCTATAATTGACTGCCCGGCAGCCTCGGAGCGCCAGTCGCGTCGGCAAGCCCGCTTGACGTCCTCGTAGGCATTACGCAGTTGAGCCCGGTCCACCATTTCGCCTGTCACACCCCCTCTGTTAGCTCGGAAATCGACATCCCCAGCCCCGTGGCGATTCCCTGAATGTTCCGTAACGCAATATTCCGCTCGCCGCGTTCAACCCCGGCGTAGTAGCTGCGGTCAAGCCCGCAGTGCGCCGCAAATGACTCCTGCGAGTATCCTTGCGCTACCCGCAATTCCCTTGCGCGCTCGCCAAATCGTTTGAGAACATCGTTGCCCATGTCATTAAATATCGCCTGGCGATGGCTATGCGACTACGGGCTATGCGTATCATTTTGCCGCTGTCTTCGTTTGCACTACTTGTCCCCTACCCCACCCATCCCTATACTGGCGCCATCGAGTCATAGGAACCGTTAGAGCGAAGATCGGCTGAAGACAGCAAGGAGGTTCGCCATGCCGAAAGAGAAGGTGGAGATATTCTGGTTCTCGGAGCAACCATACGCGCACGTATCCGATGAGGATGTGGCCCAGTACGAGTCGGGGAGACTGCTCTTTCCCAACTCTCACTTCGACCCGGCCAAGGCCCATGTGCTGTACAACCAGTACCATGAGCAGTATGCGTGGGCCGACGAAAACGGTTTCGACGGTATCATGTCCAACGAGCATCACTCGTCGTACTGGTGCATGAAGCCGGCGGTGAACATCGACGCGGCGGTTATCGCCAAGGTTACGCGCCGGGCCAAGATTGCCATTCTGGGCAACGTAATCGCCGTCAACGACCCGATACGCATGGCGGAAGAGATTGCCATGCTGGACTGCATCTCCGGCGGCCGCATCATCTCCGGGTTCGTGCGCGGAACGGCGGTGGAGACACTGCAGGGCGGCATTGCGCCGCCGCAGAACCGGGACCGTTTCGAAGAGGCCCACGACCTCATCATAAAGTGCTGGACGGAGCCCGGCCCCTTCCGCTACGAAGGCGAGTATTACCACTACCGTATGGTGAACCCGTGGGTGCTGCCGATGCAGAAACCCCATCCGCCCATCTGGTTCCCTGGGTTCAGCAGCCCGGAGAGCGTGATGTGGGCGGCGCGGCATCAGCACCCGTATATGAACCTGGGATCGCTGCTGGAGCACACGCACCGCTTGCGTGACGTGTACATACAGACGGCTCGGGAGACTGGATTTCAGCCGGGGCCGGAGCATTTCGGCTACCTGCTGCGGGTGTTCTGCGCCGACACCGACGAGAAAGCGCAGGAGCTGGGTCGCGAGTTTCTCTGGACTCAGGAACATCGCAACCGCGGCCCCCGCGAGCACAACGACCCGCCCGGGTACCAGTCCCGCGAGGCGGTGGACATTCAGCGGACGCTGCCGGGCGCCGGCGGCTTCGGTCGGACGATGACCTACGAAGAGCTTCAGGAAGCCAACAATATCATCGTGGGCAGCCCCGACACGGTGCGAGAGAAGTTGTCGATGATTATCGACCGACTGAACCCGGGCTACCTGCACGTCTACGGCAACGAAGGCGCGATGGACCACGCGGACGTGATGCGCTCCATAGAGCTGATTGGCAAGGAAGTTATTCCGGCATTGCACGAAATCCCGCTGGTCGAGCACTATTAGGAGCCGCTCGATTGCAGATAATTCTCATCGCCGCCGCTGTCCTGTTGCTTTTGGTAGTGATGGGCTGTGCGGCGGTTGGCAGTGAACCCTGCCCGGAAGGAATGGCGCCGCACACGGAGCTAAATATGTACTTCGGGTTGGAAAAAGGCGACGGCAGTCATGTGAGCGAAGCGGAATGGCAAACCTTTCTGGACGAAGCCATTACGCCCCGTTTTCCCGATGGTCTGACCGTTGACGACGCCAGCGGACAGTGGCTTGATACAGTGGGCGGCCAACTCTATCGTGAACCAACTAAACTGCTCAACGTACTGGTGCCTCGTGACCAATCCGATGAAGCCATCAGCGCTATCGACGAAATTGCGGAAGCCTACAAAGAGCGCTTTAATCAACAGGCGGTGTTCAGCGCCGCGTTGTTGGCCTGCGCCAAATTGTCATAATGTGGGCGCCCAATGATCAAAACCGGGATTTCGTTTACCATTCTCGTCATCCTGTTGCTAGTGATGTCCTGCACGATGGACACCGGGCCGGTTTGCCCGGAGGATTATGACCTTAACATCGAATTCCAGCTGTTTTTTGGCCTTACTGACAATGACGGCAATACGGTAAGCGAAGAGGAATGGCAGGAGTTTGTGCAGGATACCGTGATCCCGTATTTTCCGGCCGGTTCATCCGTCGTTGACGTTAGTGGTCATTGGCTGGACCCATCCGGAAATCTGCAACTGGAAAGGACCAAGAAGGTGCATGGTCTGATGGCGCCGCCCGACGGGGATGGCTGGCTTCGGGTCGAAAAAATCTCCGAGACGTTCCAGCAGCGCTTTAACCAGGATCCGGTTTTTCACATCGCACAAGAAGTGTGTTCGGGCATCAAGTAATGAAGCGCCAATGAATGAAGGTATGACGCTGCGGCAGGCGTTTATCGGCGTGGGTACGATGGGCAGCCTGATGGCCGGCTGCCTGCTGGACGCCGGTGTTGACTTGACCGTCCACGATTTGCGCCGGTCGGCTGCGGAGCCGTTGCTGGCGCGCGGCGCACGCTGGGCCGATACGCCCGGGCAGGCGGCGGATGGTTGTCAGGTAGTGTGGGCGTCGCTCCCCGGCCCGGAGCAGGTGGTCTCGGCGTTGCTGGGCGACGAAACGGGTGCGCTGGCGGGTATGCCGCCGGGCGCTACGCTGGTGGACACCACCACCGACGATCCCGACGTGGCGCGACGAGTAGCCGAAGCGTGCCGGCAAAAGAACGTGTTCATGCTGGATGCGCCGGTCAGTGGACGCCCACCCAACATGACGATGATGGTCGGCGGCGACCGGGCGGTGTTTGACCGTGTATTGCCGTATCTGGAAACGGTGGCGGCCCGCGTGTTCTACGTGGGCGAATCCGGCGCCGGCTGCGCGGCCAAGCTGGCCACCCAGTACATGGGCTATACCAACCTGATTGCTGCCATTGAGGGAATGCTCATCGGGAAGGCCGCGGGCATCGACCCGGCGGTGCTGGCGGAGATCGTTCCGGTCAGCGCCGGTGCGAGTCGGGCGTTCAATGCCATCCCCAACTCGATACTGGACGGTTCATACCAGGCCGGCGGCACGCTGGACATCGTGGCCAAGGACGTGGCTCTGGCCTGCGCGCTGGCGCAACGCCTGCGGGTTCCCGCTGCCACCGGCGAGCAGGCTGACGCGCTCTACAAAGCAGCCCAGGAACTGGGCTGGGGCGGCGACGGCTACCCTATTGTCGCCAAGCTCCTGGAAGATCTGGCAGGTTACAGCCTGAGCGAGGAGCCGGGCTAAATCCTCCCCCATTGTGATACGATGCCCCCATCTTCGGGTCTGGTGACGCCCACCGGAGGAGCGATATGGCAATCATGTTTCAACCCAGCGCGTTCAGCGGCATGGTGGATCGGGACAACGGTCTGGTTAGCCGCGAAATATTCGTAAATTCCGACATTTATGCCGAAGAGCAGGAGCGGATATTCACCCGCGCCTGGTTGTTCGTCGGACACGAGAGCCAGGTAGCCAAGCCCGGCGACTTCTTCATCTCGTCCATGGGCGAAGAGTCGGTCATCCTGTGCCGCGACCGGCAAGGCGAGGTGAATGTGTTCCTCAACTCATGCACTCACCGGGGGATGAAGGTCTGCCGCTATGATGAGGGCAACACCCCCATCTTCACCTGCCCCTATCACGGGTGGAGCTTTGCCACTGACGGCTCGCTGGTTGGCGTCCCCTATTTCAAGGACGCTTACCACGAGGAACTGGACAAGACCGAGTGGGGGCTGATGCGCGTGCCCCGGATGACCAACTACAAGGGCGGTATCTGGGCGACTTGGGATGCCAACGCCCCTGACTTCCTGGAATACATTGGCGGTTTCAAAACCTACCTGGACATCCTGTTCGACGGCTGGGACGGCGCCGAGGGCGGTACCGAAATAATCGGCGGCATCGAGAAGTGGCTGGTTCCCTCCAACTGGAAATTCCCGGCCGAGAACTTCATCGGAGACCGCTATCACAACATCAGCCACCGCTCCGTAGACCTGGTGGGCATCGGCCCGTCCGGGCAGGGCCGGCGAGACAACAGCGAGCGCGCGGGCGCCAAGTCGCTGGACGTGTCGTTCCCCGAGCGCGGCCACGGAACGGTCATCTTCCTGCGACCGGAGGACGCTCAACCCGTGCGATCCTACCAGAACGACCCGGTCGTCGCTGAGTATTTCCACGCCTGCGAGATTGCCCGCAAGGAACGGCAGGGCGAGTTGTGGCGCATCCTGGCCGGCCCGGGCACCATCTTTCCCAATATGTCCTATCTGCCCCGCCAGCCCCGCAGCATCGCCGTGTGGCACCCCCGCGGCCCCGACCAGACCGAAGTCTGGCGCTGGTTCCTGGTGGACATCAGCGCGCCGCCGGAGGTCAAGGAGTTCCTGCGCCAGTACTACATCCGCTACTCCGGGCCCGGAGGGTTGACCGAGCAGGACGACATGGAAAACTGGAACTACGCCCACGCCGCCAGCCGCGGCGCCATTGCGCGCCGGCGTTCCTACAATTACCAGATGGGGATGGGCTACGCCGTGGATGACTTTGAGGACGGCGGCCTCCGTTTGCCCGGCACGGTGCTCGACACCACCAAGGCCCGCGCCGGCGAGCAGAATCAGCGCACCTTCTACACACGTTGGGCCGACTTCATGGCGGCGCGGGATTGGGACGAACTGGCCGGCTGGCGCAGCGGCAACGGCAAACATCAAAACGGCAACGGTTCTTCGGGCCGGTAAGCCCGGCCGGTGAGGTGCGTCTATGGTTGCCACCAACGATGCGGTCGCGATGTTGCTGCTGAAGCAGGATGTGGAAAACTTTCTGTTTCACGAAGCCAATGTGCTGGACGAAAGGCAGTACGACGAATGGCTGGAAATGCTGGCTGACGATGTGCGTTATTGGGTTCCGATGCGCCGCAACGTCAAGTTCGGCGAGCTGGAACGGGAGTTTACCCGCGAAGGCCAGGACATCAACTGGTTCGATGAGGGTAAAGAAACTCTCGGTCAGCGGGTCAGGCAGATCCAGACCGGAGTCCACTGGGCGGAGGAACCGCTGTCACGGCTGGCCCACCTGGTTACCAACGTGGAGATTCTGGACGCCAAGCCCGACCCGGCGGCGGCAGCAGAGGTGTCGTTGCGCTGCCGGTTCATCATCTACCGCAACCGGGTGGCCACCGAGACGGATATTCTGGTGGGCCGCCGGGAGGATACCCTGCGTCGGGAAAACGGACAGTGGCGCATCTGCCGCCGCAAGGTGATTCTCGACCAGAACGTACTGCTGGCCAAGAATCTGACCTTCTTCTTTTAGGTGATTTCCCCATGGCCGATATTGTGAACTTGTTGGATCTAGAAGCCGGACAGGCGGTGCGGCTCGACAACGATGCCACCGCCGAGATTGTGTCGAATCCCAGGGATGGCGTCTGGCTCTTCGTCCGCTACCTGTCCCACCCCGACGAACCCGAACAGATTGGTGCAGAGGACATGGTGTTCGCCCAGGTGGTGACCGAAGTCCTGGCGGCGTGAGCATGGTGTCCACGACGGGAAACACCGACGATGGGCCGGGTATGCCGGACCATGCGGAAGTTATGGCCGCGCTGCGCGCCGGCTACCGCGCTATCGACGACGGCGATGGGTTTTACCCCGGTTTCGACGGCTGGCTGGAATCGCTGGGCTACCAGCGCCGCGACGATTTGCCCTGCACCTGCCCTGACGCCGGCTATCACGGGCACCTGCCCGAATGTCGGTGGGTGCGAACCTGATTCTAGACCTATAGAGATACGGAGACTGACTGGAATGTCCCAAGACCTTGTAAACCGCATGGAAACGGTTTGGCAGTCCATTGCCAATCTGTGCGCCAATTTCAATCAGGAGCAGTGGTCTGCGCCGACGGAATGCCCGGGGTGGTCGGTGCAGGATCAGGTGTCCCATCTCGTTGGCAGTGAGTGCCGCCTGTTGGGGAGGCCGGCTCCGGAGCACGAACCAACCGATACATCCCACGTCCGCAACGACGTGGGTCGGAGCAACGAGGTGCTGGTGGATTACCGTCGGCAGTTCAATGGCGCCGACATTCTGGCAGAGTTCAGAGAGGTTACCGGCGCACGGCTGGCTATCCTGCGGGCCATGTCGGATGATGATTTCGCCGCCGAGACCGACAACCCCCTGGGGCGCGGGCCGTACACCGACCTGCTGGCCATCCGCATCTACGACGCCTGGGTACACGAGCAGGACATCCGGCGCGCGCTGGGCATCCCCGGCCACCTGAGCGGCCCCGTTGCCGAGCACGCCTACGGACGCACCGAGCAAGCGATGCCCTTTGTGGTGGGTCGCAAGGTGAAACCCGACGACGGCACGACGGTGGTGTTTGACATAACCGGCGACGCGGGCGGCACGATAGCGCTGAGTATGGTAGACGGCAGGGCGAGCCGCCTGGACACTGCCCCGTCATCGCCAACGGTGCGGCTGATGATGGGCCTGGAGCCGTTCAACGCCCTGGGCACCGGGCGGTGGTCGGCAAAAAAAGCGCTGTCCGACGGCGCGGTGGCAATCGAGGGCGACCGGGAACTGGGCGAGCGAATCGTTGGTGAGATGAACTTTATGATTTAGGGCGGTGAGAAGGGATGCTATCATTGTCCAAAAGCGAGGTGGTGTGATGGCGATTGCTTTACTAACAAGAGCGGATGAATCACTGACCGCGGAATGGGCTGACCATGCACCCGTGGCATACGGGTATGAAGTCCTGCTGGTTTGTGACACCAGCGGAGACAGCCCCGGCACTCCGTGGGCGGTTTTCTGCCCGACGATGGACGTGGTCAGCAATGGCCGTGACCTGGAAGACGCGCTGAATATGGTCGCCGACGCCATCCACGAGGCGCTGGTGGACGGCGTCGTACCAGTAAAAGGCGATGCCTATAATGAGGTCGTCAGTTATTATCGTGATCTGATGGCAGCCGGGTTTCCCACGGCAGAAGCAGTAGTAAGATCGGCGCCGTACCCCGGGCAATAACCGTGCCAGCAATACCGGGTAAAAACCACCAGCGAGTGGTCTCGGCATTTGAGAAAATCGGCTATTCGGTGATTCGCCAAAGCGGTCACATCGTAATGTCCAATGGCGCTACTCGGTTAGACATCCCGCGCAACAACCCCATCAACGCCTTCACGATGTACCGAATAGCCCGCAGAGCCGGGCTGACTCGCGAGCAGTTTGAGGAGATTTACTGACAACAGTAACTCCGGTTGTTGTTTGTAGTTCTGTCTCTTTCTATCACCCGCCCCGCCGCCCCGGTATAATGGCGCCAAGCCATTACCGAGGGTGGCGGGGGCGGCGTCATTTGACCGAGGGAGGTTCACTATGGAGATTGGCGTTTCGGTTCCCATTGTTGAGATTGGGGATGATTTTGGCGCGCTGCGGGATTATATCCAGGCGGCGGAGGATTTGGGGTATTCTCACGTTCGCATTCTGGATCATGTTCTGGGAGCGGTGCCGGAGCAGCATCCCGAGGTGCCGCAGTTTCCTTATACCCACGAGTCTTATATCCACGAGCCGTTTACGCTGATGGCGTATCTGGCGGCGGTTACGAAAACTATTGGATTGACCACCGGGATTTTGATATTGCCCCAGCGGCAGACTGCCCTGGTCGCCAAGCAGGCGGCTGAAATCGACGTGTTGTCCGGCGGGCGGCTCCGGCTGGGTATCGGCGTGGGCTGGAACTCGGTGGAATACGAGGCGCTGGGCGTTGATTTTGCCTCCCGCGGCAGCCGGTGCGATGAACAGATTGAAGTGTTGCGGCGGTTGTGGACGGAAGATGTCGTAGACTTCCACGGCAAGTACCATGACATTACCCACGCCGGTATCAACCCACTGCCGGTACAGCGTCCGATCCCCATCTGGGTCGGCGCCGGCCGCGGCAACGCACCGACACCGCCCAACGCCGCCATCCGGCGCATCGGCCGGCTGGCCGATGGTTACTTCCCGATGTTTGCTCCCGATTCCGGCGGCCAGGCCATTCTGGATCGGATTCGCGCGCAGGCCACGGCTGCCGGGCGCGACCCGTCGGACGTGAATTTTGAGGGGCGCATCACCATCACCGCCGACAACAATCCCGAGGACTGGCTCACCGAGTTGCGTTCCTGGGAGGGTTTGGGCGCCACTCACATTGCGGCCGGATTGCGCGGCGGACAATCACCCGACGACCACATCAATGCAATACGCCGGCTGAAGGATGCAATCGGGTAGCGTGGCATAATGAGATCCGGTAGGGAGAATATGCCGATGTCACCGCGCCACGCCAGGGGCGCCACTAGGGACGATCGTTCGCGACGTCGGATGCCGGGATTGAACCGGCGCATCGCCGCGTCATTCCAACCCTACTGGCACCGGGTGTTGGCCATCGGGATGCTGATCATCGTCACCGCCGGCCTGGGGGTCGTAAACCCGGTGCTGATCCGGGTGATGTTTGACTCGGCCCTGTTTGTTGACGATGGGCCTAACCTGGACCTGGCCTGGACTATTGCCGCCGTCATGGCCGGCGTGGTGGTGGTGACCGGCAGCCTGGGGGTGATGCAAACCTGGCTCACCCAGCACGTGGGTCAACAGGTGATGCGGGACCTGCGCGACCGGCTGTATTCGCATCTGCAATCGCTTTCACTGGGGTTCTTTACGTCCACGCGCACCGGTGAGATACAGAGCCGGGTCGCCAACGATGTGGCCGGCATTCGCATCGTCGTTACCGGCACCGTCAGCAACATCCTGTCCAACGTCGTCATCCTGGTTAGTACGCTGATCGCCATGCTGGTGCTGTCGTGGGAGTTGACGCTGGTGGCGGTGGGTATTACGCCGATTTTTGCGGTGTTCAGCTATCTGGTGGGCAAAAAGCGGCGGGCAATGTCGTCATTGGTACAGCAATCCACGGCGGAGATGACGGCCATCACGCAGGAAACGCTGTCGGTGTCCGGCGTCATGTTGACACGTCTGTTCGGAGCGCAGAACCGCGAAATCGAGCGGTTTCATCAGCAAAACGTCCAGTTGTCAGACCTGGAAATTCGACGGGAGATGACCGGTCAGGCGGTATGGTCGGGCATCCAGATTTTCTTCTCGCTGTCGCCGGTGGTGGTGTACGTGCTGGTGGGCTACCTGCTGCTGGGCGCTTTTGGACAAAGCGGCCTGTCGGCGGGGACGTTGGTGGCCTTTACCACGCTGCAGACCAGGTTGTACTTCCCCATCAGCACGCTGTTGCGGACATCGGTGGAATTGCAATCGTCGCTGGCGCTGTTCGAACGCATCTTCGGGTATCTGGACATTCGGCCCGAAATCGTGGACGCGGTGGACGCAGTGGATATGCCGGCGGAACGTGTCGCCGGGGCCGTTGCGTTTAAAGATGTGCGGGTGAATTACCGGTCACCGCTGGAAGAAGCAGATAGCGACGCCGACGGGGATGGGGTAGACGCCAGCGCGTGGGCCCTGGACGGCATCAGTTTCGATGTGAAACCCGGCCAGTTGGCGGCGTTGGTGGGTCCAAGTGGCGCCGGGAAGACCACCATATCCTACCTGATTCCGCGCCTGTACGATGCCAATGGCGGGACGGTTGCCATCGACGGGGTGGACGTCAAGCGCATCAAACTGGAGAGCCTGGCGCGCATGGTTGGGTACGTGTCGCAGGAGAGCTACCTGTTCCACGCTTCGATCCGCGAGAACCTCACCTATGGCAATCCAGACGCTACCGAAGCGGAAATGCACGCGGCGGCGCAGGCGGCTTACATCCACGAACGCATCATGCAGTTTCCGGGTGGATACGAAACGGTGGTGGGCGAGCGTGGCTACCGTCTCTCCGGCGGCGAGCGTCAACGGCTGTCCATCGCCCGGGTGATATTGCATCAACCGCGCCTGCTCATTCTCGACGAGGCAACCTCGGCGCTCGACACCACCAGCGAGCGGTACGTGCAGGCCGCCCTGGAACCACTGATGCGGGGGCGAACGACCATCGCCATCGCGCACCGACTGTCCACCATTTTGGCAGCCGACGTGATTTATGTGGTGGACAAAGGGCGCATCGTGGAGCGGGGCACGCATCAGGAACTGGTGGGCCGGCGGGGGCTGTACGCCGAGCTATACGAGCAACAATTTGAGAGTGGCGGCGTGGAGTGCATTTGCGAGGACGGCGTGGTGCTGGCGAACGGCAACGTGCGCCGGCCCGTTGTGGTGTAATCCGGCCGCCAGCAACTGCCCAACAACAGAGGAGACGGTATGACAGAGTCCAATCATGCGGGGCCGGTGCGACTGCGGGTTGCCTTTCGCAATATGTTCTACACGACGATATACGTCGCGGTGGAAGGCGGATTTTTAGCCGATGAGGGGCTGGATGTCGATTTTGCCCACATCCCCAGCGGGCAGGCCAGCACCGACCTGCTCAAGGCGGGCGCCATCGACATCACCCAGAGCGGGATCAGCCGCAGCCTGATGGACCTGGATGCGGGCAGCAATGACCCGCCGTTGCACATTGCCGAAATCAACCAGCGCGATGGGTTCTTTCTACTATCGCGACAACCCAGGGATAACTGGCAGTGGTCCGAATTGGCCGGCGCCACGCTGATACCCGTTGGGTTTACTCCGGTGCCCTTTATGACACTGAAAGCCGCCATGCGCCAGCACGGGGTTAATCCCGATGACGTGCGTTTGCTGGATGGCCTGCCGGCGGAAGAGATGCTGACCAGGTTCCGAAACGGGGATGCCGATTACCTGCAAGTCCCCTGTCCATTTGCGGAGGAGCTGATCGGCGAAGGCGTCGGGCATCTGGTGTCCGCTCTGGGCGAGGAAAGCGGGTACATTTGCTATAGCAGCTTTGCGGCCACGCCAGCCTACATCGCCGCCAATCCCGACACCGTGCAGGCCTTCGTGCGCGGTTATTATCGGGCGCAACAGTGGGTGGATCAAAGCGATGCGGCTGCCGTCGCCGAGCGCATCGCCGGCATATTCCCGGACTACGACCGTGCCATCCTGGCCGGCAGCGTTGAGCGGTACAAGCGCGTGGGCGTGTGGGCCACCGACCCCATGATCGGCCGGGACGGCCACGACCGGATGCGGGATGCGCTAATCGCCGGCGGACTGGTGCGCGGCAGCCATCCCTACGAGCAGATCGTGCGGCCAGAGTTTGCAGAGCGGGCGATGGAGGAATCAGTGTAGTTTGCGTTTCGGGCGTATAATGCAACTATTACGAATCGCTTCATCTTAGCAGTGGGTTGGGAAGGTCAATGATGAGCGCAGCACGGATCAGCATTTTCCTGCTGGGGCTGGCAGCGATGCTGGTTTTGGGGACGTGGGGTTGGACCGAACTCGCTAATGCGGTGTACACCGCCCCCAGGATCAACCAAGTCGCCGTAGCATTTACGGTGTACGGGGTGGCTTTCCTGATCTTTGTAGTCGGTGCCGGATTCACATATTTAGTATTTTGGTTCCGTAACGATGACCCAGGCTGAGGTCTCACGTCTGAAACGGTCATACGGTCGTAATATCGGCTGGTGTCGATTTTGGTTGGGGATTGGCTTGGCAGTTGCCACGCTGACGTTCACTTTTGCCGTGAATCAGGTTTTCGTTACACCTGTCGAACGTGCTCCCATCGTTGCTGATGAAATGAGTGATATGGAGGACAGCGATCAGGTCAATCCAATCAGTTACATAGGCATTGTAGTGATGTGCTCGCTCGTGCTTATTTCCGCCGTTTGCGTCGTTTTGTCAGCAGGTTTCAGAGGACTGTATCGACGGAACGATGCTGCGCTTAGTGTGCTTGAATCGGCTCATCAGGAGGTACAAATATGAGGCTGGACGGAAAGGTTGCAATCATTACTGGCGGGGCGCGGGGGCAAGGCGCTGCCGAGGCGCGTATGTTTGCCCAGGAGGGCGCGCGGGTAGTCATTGGCGATGTGCGCGACGACCAGGGGATGCAGGTGGAAGCGGAAATCCGGGAGCTGGGCGGCGAGGCGGTTTACCTGCATCTTGACGTCACCAGCGCCGACGACTGGCAGCGTGCTATCGACACTGCCGAGCAGCGTTTTGGCAAGGTGGATGTGCTGGTGAACAACGCCGCCATTGTTCTGCGTAAGGACATCGAGGAAACCACCGGCGATGACTGGGACAACATTATGGCGGTTAACGCCAAGGGCGTTTTTCTCGGCACCAGGGCAGTTATTCCGGCCATGCGCCGGGCTGGTGGCGGCAGCATCATCAACATCTCATCAATCAGCGGTTTGGTTGCCATCGGGCCGCCGGCTTACATCGCCACCAAGGGAGCGGTGCGGCTGTTCACCAAATCAACCGCCATCCAGTACGCGTCGGAAAATATCAGGGCGAATTCGATACACCCGGGCAGTGTGGATACCGATATGCGCCGCGAGGGCATGGGGAGCCAGACGGCCGAGGAAATCCAGGCTCGCGTCGACCAGATTCCTTTGGGTCGGGTTGGCACCACCGAGGACATCGCTTACGGCGTGTTGTTCCTGGCGTCCGATGAATCCTCGTTTATGACCGGGAGCGAAGTTGTCATCGACGGCGGTTACACTGCCAAGTGATAGAACCAAATCTGACGGAGCCAACAGGACCAGCCGGCCCCAGCAATCCCTGGCCGCCGTTGCCACTGGTAACTGTTCAGAGTTGCGGGGATCTGCCGACTATTCGGCCTATTGTGGAGGGGCAGCCAAGCACGGAATGTCCAAAGCAAACCGTTGCCGTCCCCTCAAACGTGAACAGTTACTGCCACTGCCCCACGGTTCCGTTTGCTTGTAGGTGATGGTACTGTATGGAGCAAATCGTAGCAAGCGAGCGGCCCCGATGCCTGAACCCAACTTCGCCAACCGGACGCTGTATCACGGCGACAACTTGGACTTCCTGCGGGGCATGAATACCGGCACCGTGAATCTGATTGCCACTGATCCGCCTTTTAACAAATCCCGCGACTTTCACGCCACGCCCGACAGTCTAGCGGCCGGCGCACAGTTTCAAGACCGCTGGAGTTGGCACGACGATATTCACGACGACTGGCTAATTCAGATACAACGCGACGAGCCGGAAGTCTGGCACGTTATCACCGCCGCCAAAGAAGTTTATGGGGATGATATGGCGGCGTTCCTTTGCTGGTTGGGTGTCCGGCTTTTGGAGATGCACCGAATCCTAACCGACGATGGGAGTCTGTACCTGCATATTGACCATACGGCCCACGCTTGGGTCAAGTGCCTGTTGGACGCTATATTCGGCCGGCGCAACTTCCGCAACGAAATTGTGTGGGCCTACAAGTCTGGCGGGGCAAGCCCAACAAAGTACTTCAGTCGCAAGCACGATACGATTTTGTGGTACTCCAAATCGTCTGAGTATGTTTTCAACACTCAACGAGAGAAATCGTACAACCGGGGATTGAAGCCGTATAGATTTGCGGGGGTGAAAGAATATCAGGATGACATTGGTTGGTACACGATGGTAGGCATGAAGGATTATTGGGAAATCGACATGGTTGGGCGTACCAGTAAAGAACGTACCGGCTACCCAACGCAGAAACCCTTGCCTGTATATGAACGCATCATCCTTGCCAGCAGCAACGAGGGCGACTTGGTTCTTGACCCGTTCTGCGGGTGCGCCACCACGCCGATAGCCGCCGAGCGACTTGGCCGGCAGTGGGTCGGGATGGACATTTGGGACGGCTCACACCAGCTGGTGTTAGACCGCCTTGAATCTGAGGGGTTGGCGGTCAGAAACCGACGTGGGCGACGTGGGCAGGGTGCGCTCATCACCTTTGGCGACATTCACTACGAAACAAAGCCGCCCAGCCGGACTGACGGCGGCGAACCCGCTACGCTGACTCTCCGGACGCCAACGGGCCGGGCATTGCAATATCCGGCGCCCAGGTCGCAACACAGTAAACTGCTGACCGACACTGGCGCGTTCTGCCAAGGTTGCGGCGCGGATTACACCTTTGATCCTCGCGTGTTGGAAGTTGACCACATCAACCCACGCTCACAGGGCGGAACCGACGCCTACGAAAACCTGACCCTGCTGTGCCCGCCGTGCAACAAGGAAAAGCGAGACCGCTACACGCTCATCGGCTTGCAACAGGCCAACCGATCTGCCGGCTGGATGAAGAACGAGGCGAACCTGCGGATGGGGCGGGCCGCAGGGCGCACTGGCGGACGACGGAGGCGACGATGACAGAAAGCACCCCGAATACGATTGCCGAAGTCAAATCGTTGTTGATATTGATTTTTGCCCTTGCTGCCGTTTTTGGCGTTACGGGTTTGCTTGGTGGTCTGTGGGCAATTCTGCAAGGGTCAAAAGGGGGCGACTACAGATTGATGGCACACATATATTTGCGAACAGTGCATCGAGGTTGGAGCTAAACAGCGCTTCTACCGGCGATATCCGCGCGCCGTGGGCCCTCCCTTGAATTTGGGAGGGTTTTTGAATTTGTCAAAATTTGCACGGTCGCATTCGGGCATGGCGTGGGCCTCCACTGCTATAACTGCGACCAAGACGCGATACGCGTTGCAGGTTGTAACCCGGCGGTGAAACTTCGGGTTGCGCCGTGAACCGAGAGCTATCACCGAGAGCTATCAATGAGTACGCACACGCAAATGATCGACGCCCCGAACACGACCGACGCGCCAGCTGCAATCAAGGTCTCGACGCGCGGGGCGTTGATCAACTTCGAGGTTGATGATTCCGTGCCCATCGAGGCGGCGTGTCGGGAGCTGAGGGAGCACCTGGGGCGTTTCCGCGAGCTGTACGCCGGCGGCGAGGTCCTGGTGGACGTTGGCCGACGTATGCTGTTCGACGAACAACGGGTGCGTATTCGCAAGGTTATCGAGTCTGAATCCGGGCTGTCGGTGCGGCAATTCTGGTGCGAGCCGGCAATCCTGGAAGCAGAACGCCAGCGGATCGGCGATATGCTCGCGCAGCAGTCGGCAATCACGGGATATGTTCCACGCTCCGATGCGCCAGCTATTGCGTCGAACCCAGACGAGCCGGCCGATGGCCCAACCGCTGGTTCTGTTGATGATCATGTTCCTGCCGACGCTGCGGTTGAGCCAGAACCTGACGGGCAGATGGCCGGCGTGCTCAAGGTTGGCGGGCTGTCTGCTGACGACGAGCGGGTCGGTGTGCCGGCCCTGGTGGTGCGAGGCACCTGCCGCGCCGGTGAAGTGCTCCGTTTGCCCGGCAGCGTGGTCATTTTGGGCAACGTGAACCCGGGGGCGCAAGTCATCGCGCGCGGCGACATCCTGGTGTTTGGCGCGTTGCGCGGGCTGGCCCACGCCGGAGCCGAAGGCGATGTCACCGCTACTATCGTGGCAATGTCCGCCGCCAATCCGATCCTGCGCATCGCCGGGTATAGCTGGGATGCCGAGGAGTGGGGCGATGTTGAGTCGCAGATTGCGGCGGGCCGGCGGGGGCCGGGACACAACGGGGGCATCACCGCCAGTGTGCGCAATCGTGCGGTGCAGGTGTCGCCCTATCAGAGAAATTACGGGATAAACCAGGGAGGAAACCCCAATGAGCGGTAAGACCATCGTAATGACTTCCGGTAAGGGAGGCGTCGGCAAGACCACTGCCACGGCGAACGTGGGAACAGCCTTGGCGCTGCGCTCCAATCGGGTGGTGGTCATCGACACCGACATTGGGCTGCGCAACCTGGACGTTGTGATGGGGTTGGAAAACCGCATCGTGTTTGACCTGGTTGACGTGGTGGAGGAGCGGTGCCGCATCGAACAGGCGCTGATTCGCGACAAGCACGCCGGCGAGTTGTACCTGATTGCCGCGGCGCAGACCCGCGACAAAGACTGCGTTTCAGCGCAACAGTTGATCGACTTGTGCCGCCGACTGGAAGAGGATTTCGACTACGTGGTCGTGGATTGCCCAGCCGGAATCGAACAGGGTTTCCGCAACGCCATCGCAGCGGCCAGGGAGGCGTTGATAGTTACCACGCCGGAGGTATCGGCAATTCGGGATGCCGACCGGGTCATCGGTCTGCTGCACGCCAGCGACATTCGCCACGCCCGGGTCATCATCAATCGCATCAAGCCGGAGATGGTGCGGCAAGGCAACATGATGTCTGCCGACGACGTGCTGGAGATGCTGGGGATAGAAGCCGTTGGGCTGGTGCCGTCGGATGATCGGGTCATCACCTCCACCAACAACGGTACGCCGGTGGTGTATGACGCCGCGTCGCCGTCCGGTCGGGAATTCGTCCGCATTGCGGCGCGGCTGGACGGCGAGCACATCCCGATGGTCGAGCCCGAGGAAGAACGCCCCGATTCCATAATGGACAGGGTTCGTTTCCTGATGGGAATGAACCGGAGAACATCGGCCAATGTTTGATTTACTACGCATCGGACGCGGCAAACCCAACCAAAACCCCCGGCAGGTGGCGAGGGAGCGGGTTCAGGCGACGATACGGCGGGATCGGCTGGAAGTATCCACGCCGCAGCTGTCGGAGCTGCGGGTGAATATGCTGATCACCATCCGGGAGCACCTGCCGGTGGCGCCGGAATTCGCCGAGTTCGCGCTGCATCGGGATGGCGAGGACGTGTTCCTGGTGTCGCGGGTGAGACTACAGCAACATCGCTGACTATCAGCCACCCTGAGGCTTCTCCCCGCCCGGTGGTCTGGCGTCCGACACCGGCGATGGCGGCCGCATCGCATTGACCAACCGGACAAGTGGGTTATAATGCTGCCCACTCAACAGGTGAAATCAGACGCCATCAACTTGGATCTGCTTGATTGCGCCACGTTCCTGATTACGCCCACGTCGAATGGCATCAATTCGGCTTGGTTTGGCGCAGGAACATCGGCATAAAGGGGTAGGGGTATGGCCACGGCTCAGGCACCGGAAAGCAACTATTTCGCCAGGAAGGCGAACCGATTCCTAGCGGCCCTCATCTTTCGCGATTTCCGGTTCCTCGCGGTGGCGACGCTGTGCAGCGGCAGTGGCGCCTGGGCGCTGATCGTGGCCCGTGCCTCCTGGGTATACGAAATACCGGCCGTGCAAGATGCCAACACCGCCGGCCTGTGGGTTGGGCTCGTAACCTTTGCGGCGATGTCGCCGCGGTTTTTCGCCACTCCCTTCATCGGTTATCTGGCGGACAAGGTAACGCGGAAACGGCTGCTGCAATGGGTGTATGTTTTACAGCTGGCGCAGGCCTCGGTGATGGCCGTACTGGTGATGATGGGCGTGGATAATCCGTGGTACGTCGTGATACTGGCGATAGTAAACGGCACTTTGCGAGCCACGCAGCAGACGGCGGCCCAATCGCTGGCGCCGAACCTGGTGGACCGGGAGCGGCTGCCCAACGCGGTGGCGCTGAATGAGGCCATGCAGCAGGGTTCGCGAGCGGTTGGCCCGGCAATCTTGCTGGCGATTGCAGTTGCGGTGGGTGCTTCGTCCGAGCCGGGCAGCCCGTTGTTCAGCCTCCAATCACTGGGATTCACAATAGGCACATCGGCCATCGTGTTCTGGTCGTGCGCCGCGTTCTATCTGGTTGCGCTGATTTCGTCGCTGAACATCAGAACCGTATCTACCGGCAATATCGACCGGCGGCGGAGCTTCTGGGCCAACACTGCGGCCGGATTCGCCTACGCATACAGCACCCCGCTGGTTTTCGGCATTATCCTGATGGCGGTGGCCCATTGCGTACTGGTAATGTCGTTTGAATCCATGCTGCCGCCGCTGGCTCGCGAAAAGCTATCTCCGGATGGCCTAACCTTTAGCCGAAACGACGTGTACGCCCTGATGACGGCGCTGGGCATCGGAGCGCTGTTCTCGTCAATTTTTGTCGGCGGCATCGTAAGCCACTTGACCCGTGGGCGGATATTCCTGCTGCTCGGTTTTACCAGCAGCTTGACACCCATCGGGCTGGGCTTGTCTTTCACAACGGGGATATCCATAACCGCTGCCATACTTATGGGCCTCGGCACAGCTGGCTTTATGACTATCACACACACCATTATTCAGTCGGTAGTGCCTGATGACATACGCGGTCGGGTAGCATCCGTATATTCGATGCACGTCGGCGGTAGCATGGCGTTTGCTAACCTGCTGTATGGCCGCTTGGCCGACTACTGGTCGGCGGGCAACGTCATGGCCATCGCCGGGGCCGCGTTTACCATCGTAGTGATTGTCACCGTTATTGCCAGCGGATTCTGGCGGGGAATCTATTTCCGCGGCCAGGCCCGTCCCGTTGCAGCGGCGGCTCCCGCCGGCGGCGACGACGACTAGCGCCGCAGTCCAACCACGTTAGCCAGTTGCGAACCGGGGTGTCTGATGCCGTTTGACGAAGTTGCCCGTTACCGGGAAACCACCCCGCAATCCCGCGCCATCTGGGAGGAAGCCTGCCGCTATCTGCCGGACGGGGACAGCCGCAATTCCATCTTCTGGAAACCCTATCCGATATTCACGGAGTCGGCCCAGGGCGCCGTGGTTACCGACGCCGACGGTGTCGAACGGCTGGATTTCATCAACACGATGACGACCATGATCCTGGGGCACGGGCCGGCGCCGGTGCTGGATGCCGTGCGCAAGCAGTTGGACCACGGCCTGGCCTACAACTCACCAAACCGACACCAGGTGGATTTGGCCAGGATTCTCTGTGAGCGGATACCGAGTTTCCAGCAGGTGCGGTTCACCAACTCAGGCACCGAGGCGACGCTGAACACCATTCGGGCGGCGCGCGCGTTCACCGGGCGCAGCAAATTCGCCAAGGTGGAAGGTGGTTACCACGGCACCCACGATGCCGTAATGGTGAGCCTGCGCATCGACCCCGCCACGGGCGGCGACTACGACAACCCCCAACCTGTCGCGTCCAGCGCCGGGTTGGCTCCGGGGACGCTGGAACAAGCGGTCATCATTCCCTATAACGACGTGGAGGTCGCCCGGCGCATACTGGAAGCAAATCGGGACGAACTGGCGGCGGTTATCGTGGAGCCGGTGATGGGTTCGGTTGGTATGCTGCCGGCGGATTCCGGATATCTCCAGATGCTGCGGGACTTTGCCGACGACAGCGGCGCGCTGCTCATATTCGACGAGGTGATCAGCTTCCGTGTCGCGGCGGGAGGCGCCCAGGATTACTATGGCATTACGCCGGACCTGACGTCGCTGGGCAAGATAATTGGCGGCGGTTTTCCGGTGGGCGCCTTCGGCGGGCGTTCCGACATAATGAGCCTGTACAGCCCCAGCAACGGGCCGGTGGTTGCCCATGCGGGAACCTTCAACGCCAATCCGGTTACTATGGCTGCCGGCGTGGCCACCATGACCGAACTGTCGCCAACCGTCTATCGCCGACTGGCGGAACTGACCGATATGCTGCGCCAGGGTTTGCGGATGGTCTGCTCAGAACTGGAGCAACCGGTGGTGGTTACGGGCGTCGGCTCCCTGTTCGGAGTACACTTCACCGACCAACCCATCCGGCACTACCGGGACATTGCCGCCACCGACAAGGCGCTGGCGGAACGGGTGTTCATGGGGATGCTGAACGAAGGGTTCCTGCTGGCGCCGAATCTGGTCGGCGCAATGTCGATGGCGTTGGGCGAAATTGAAGTGGATGCCTTCGTGAGGGCATTCCGTCGCGTGCTGATGCGCCAGATTTAAAGCGCACGTTGGCATACAGCAAACAGGCCGGGGCGACCGATGAGTCGCCCCGGTAACTGTTCACGTTTGAGGGGACGGGTCGGTTTGCAAAGCAAATTCCGTGCTTGGCCACCCGTCCACAACCAGTCGGAAAAGCCGAAGATCCCCTCAAGTCTGAACAGTTACTCGCCCCGGCCTGTTCTGTTTCGGATGTCCGGCTGTTCAGTCCACCGGCGGGCGCTTTTCCCACTTCTCCGGTACCGGATACACCGGGGTGGCAATCTTGCGGATGTTCTCGGTGGCAAACCAGTCCGCGCACTCTTCCCGCCACTTCACGAAATGCGGCGCGTTGCGATGGGCGTCCACCGCTGCGTCGTCCTCATAGACTTCAAACAGGTGGATTTTGTTCTCGTCTTCGTTGTCTTGCAGGACGTCAAAGCGCAGGCAGCCGGGCTCGTCGTTGTTGGAGCCGCGGGCGTCTCCCAGCATGGAGGCCATGAACTGGTCTTTGAATCCAGGCTTGATATTGATTTCGACAATCAGTGCAATCATCGGTGTCTCCTTGCCAAAGGTGGTGTCTGGAAGATTATAGCATCGGCAGCGCTGGCAGGGGACATGGCTTAGGCTCTCGGCGTACCCGCTTTGTCATTGCCAGGAGCGCCCAACTCCAACTGTCATTGCGAGCGCAGCGTGGCAGACTGCCCGTTGATGTATTTGGTGGCAGGGTAGCGATGATGCGCCTGGTGGTTGTAGAATGCGGCTAACCTGCCAATTCGGTAGGAGGAGGCCCAATCATGGCTGATATTCCGATTGTTTACACGCTGACGGTCTGTCCGGCCTGCGACCTGCTGCGCAACTCGTGGCGCAGGGAAGGCGTGGAGTATGAGGAACGCCGGGTTGACCAGAGTCAGGAAACGCTGGACGAGGCGCTGGACTTTGGCGACGCCGTGCCCATCATCGTGTGGCCCGATGGCAGGGTTGAAACGGGGTTTCGCGGCGCCCGTGGTTGAGAAATCGGCTAACGGACGGTCAGTCCGTTTTCAGCAAACTCGGCGGCGCCCGGATGACCAGGGCGACTTACGGAAAGAATCACAGTTCTGCAATCGAGGTGCGATTATGGTGCAAGAAAATAGCGTGGTAACCCCGGAGCGGTATGCTCAGGGATTGACCTACGACCAGTACATGGCCGGCATCAAGGTAAACAAGGCGCGTTTTGAAGAATATCACGCCAACGTGAAGGTGCAGCCGGGACAGGCGGAGGCCCTCCGGGAGCTGGTGGCTGCTGAAAACGGGCCGTCGCGAATGATGGTAATCGGCGAGGACTGGTGCGGCGACGTAGTGCGTGAGCTGCCGGTGCTGGCGCGCGTTGCCGAGGCCGCCGGTCTGGAATTGCGAATCTTCCCGCGCGATGAGAACCATGACATTATGAACGAGTTCCTCAAAGAGGGGCAGTATATGTCGATACCGGTGGCGGTGTTTTACGACCAGTCCCACGGTTATATGTGCCACTGGATCGAGCGCTCCGCAGCGGCGGGTCGGGAGCAAGCGGAGATTGAAGCGGCCATCCGCTCCGAACAGCCCGACATCAACGACCAGGACTTCGGACGGCAACGCCGCGCCCGCACCGCAGCCCGCGCCGCCGACTGGCAGAACGCAACAGTTGATGAACTGGTCGGACTGCTGCGCGAGCATCTCCACTAGCCAGAGTACCCGGTAGCCAGAGCATCCGGCGTTTTCCAGTCGGGGACTCGGCAGCCGGGGAATATCGGCAGCCGGGGATTAGTCGTCAACCGGCTCCAGGCTGAACCGGAACTCTTCGATGACCGGATTGGCCAGGAGTTGGTCGCACATCGCAGCAACGTCCATCTCGGCCTGGGCCGCGTCATAGCCGGCCACGCGCACCTCCAGGTACTTGCCGATGCGTACATCGGTGACGCCTGCGTAGCCCAGGCTGCGCAGCCCGCCCAGGACGGTCAGGCCCTGGGGGTCGTTGACGGCGGGTTTCAGCGTTACGTAGATGCGGGCCAAGAACACGGTCAATTGCTTCCTGTAGCGGTGGTGGCTTGCGGTTTAGCTGCCCAGCGACTGCATCAGGTCGATGCCAGTGGTGCAGGGCAGCCCGTTGGCGAATTCCGGACCGGCGTTGCCGGGGTAGTCCTCGAAGAACCCGGCGATGCGTGCGGGGTCCACACCAATCATGCGGTCCAGCACACCCCAGGCGGTGACGGCCACCATGCCTTCCGGTATGGCGGTATAGCGGCGCACGATGGCAAATTCTGCGGCCAGTGGGATGGCTGCCACGGCGGACCGCAGCGCCTCGACCTCGGTGTCGTCGGCCAGATTGTAGCTGACGATGATGTTGCCGTGCTCCAGGTTATGAACCAGCAGTTCATCCGGCAAGGGGTGGTTGAAAAATCCGCATTTGCTCCACATCGGCCAATGCCGGCCGGAGGTGGGCGGTATGGTGCTGTACCCAGCGGGATCGATGTCGCCGATGCGTTGCGTATCAGTGAAATGGCTGGTGCTGGGCATAATCTCAACGCGGATCGCACTATCGGTAGCCGGCACTTCCAGGAACGTGGGATAAGTCTGCGCCGCGGCGGGAGACGGAGCCGCAGGAGACGGGGTGGTGGTCGGCAGGTTCGGCAAGGTCGGAGCCGCGGTAGGCGCTAACGTCCCGATGGATGGGGTCGGCGTGGCCGGCGGGGGCGTGGCCGGTGCGATGGCAGTGGCGGCGGCCGGAGGTGTCGCCGATGGTTGCGGCAACGGCCCGGACGGCGACGCCTGACAGCCCAGGAACAGCAATGCGGTGGCTGCCAAAGCCAATAACAGGGTCAGGGTCATCGGGGCATTGATCAGGGGCGCATACTGCCGCCGACGGTACACGGTGAACCGTTGGGAAACTCCGGGCCGAGTCGTCCGGAGTACGCCTCGAAGAATCGTTCAATCCGGTCTTTGTTGATGCCGTCGTCGGTCACGTTCCATTGGTCAATGACGCCCCACGTAGTGAGTGCGATGGCGCCGGCGGGAATTTGATCATAGTAGCGCGCTACGCCCCACTGGTTGGACTGCCCAATATCGTTGAAGGCGTCTTCCAGAGCGTCGATCCGGGCTTCGTCGGCGAGGTTGTAGCTAACTACGATGTTACCGTGCTCCATGTTGTGGACGATGACCTCATCCGCCAGCGGTGCGGTGTCGGGCGCGATGCCGTAGCGGTAGAAGCCGCAGGATGCCCACTGTGGCCAGTGCCGACCCGAGGTGGGCGGTGTGGTGGTGTAACCATCCTCGTTGATGTCGGTGATGGCGAATTCTTCGGGGAAGTGGGTACGGTCGTCAGGCGTGTCGACCGCCTGCCCAATCCCGTCAACAGGTTCGCTGGCCTGTCCCTCCTGACCGCTGCCACCACCGCCGAGATTGGGCAGGCCGCCCAGGGCGAACCCGGCGATGACCAGCACCGCGATCAGCACGGACGCGCCGATGTAGATCCAGCGACGGATGCGGCTGCGGTTAGCGCCGGTGGAGATGGGCTGCGTCCGTCGCGGCGCGGACGACCGCGGCGCTTCAGCGTTGCGAGCCGTGGAACGGCGCACCTGGGAGCGATGTGCTGCGGACCGCCGTGAAGCGGAGCGGCGTTGGTGGCGGGAAGTAGGCATACAGTTTTACAGAGACTGTCCGGTGAGCAGTTGGTAGGCTTCCAGGTACCGCTCAGTGGTGCGCGCTATTACGTCATCAGGCAGTGAGGGAGCCGGCGGTTCCTGATCCCAGCCCTGGGCAGATAGCCAATCGCGCACGAATTGCTTGTCATAGTTGGGCTGGGACTTGCCGGGTGCGTAGCCCGCTGCATCCCAGAATCGGCTGGAATCGGGCGTCAGCAACTCGTCGATGAGAATCAACTCGCCGTTGATGGTGCCGAACTCCATCTTGGTGTCGGCGAGGACGATGCCGCGTCCCCGGGCGTAATCGTGGGCATAAAGGTACACGGCGATGCTGGTGTCGGCCAGTTTTTGCGCCATGGCTTCGCCGACCATAGCCACGACTTCAGCATCGGTCATGTTCTCGTCGTGGCCGGTTTCGGCTTTGGTGGTGGGAGTGAAGAGTGGTTCCGGGAAGCGGTCGCCCTCGACCATGCCGGCGGGCATGGGCTTGCCGGAAACGGTGCCCTGGCGACGATACTCTCCCCACGCCGAGCCGGTGATGTAGCCGCGCACGATACATTCGATGTCAATGCGCTCGGCCTTCTTGACGACCATCGCCTGGCCAGCCACGTTGTCCTCGGCGTAGGCCGGATGCGAAACGACCGGGTTGTCGGCCCAAGCCGCAGCGTCGGCAGAATCCGCCAGCGCAATCAGGTGGTTGGGGACGATATGGCCGGTCAGGTCGAACCAGAAGGCGGACATCCGGTTGAGCACGGCGCCCTTGTTCGGGATACCGTTGGGCAGAACCACGTCGAAGGCGGAAATGCGGTCAGTCGCTACCATCAGCAGCACATCGTTGGTGAGCTGGTAGGTGTCGCGCACTTTGCCCTGATGCAGGCGGTTGGGCATTCGGGTTTCGATAAGCATATTGTGTCCTGGAGATGCCGCCCAGGGGCGACAATCAGCTTGAGTTATACGGCAACCGGCGCCGGCAGTAAACCGATGCGGCGGAAGTTGTCGTCAACGTAGCGGGTGTAGTAGCCGTAGTCGAAAAGGTCATCCATCTCGGTCGAAGTCAGATGCTCGCCGGCCTGCGGGTCGGATTTCAGCAACCGACGGAAATCGTCGTTTTCGTCCCAGGCGCGCATGGCGTTGCGTTGCACGATGTCGTAGGCTGCCTCGCGGGACAGTCCCTTGTCCTCGACCAGTGCGAGGAGCACCCGCTGGCTGAAGATGAGGCCGCGGCTGCTTTCCAGATTGTGCCACATCCGGTCAGTGTCCACACGCAGGCCGGTGATAACGTGGGTGAAGATGCTCAGGATGTAGTCCAGCATCAGGCAGGTGTCGGGCAGGATGATGCGTTCGGACGAGGAATGGCTGATGTCGCGCTCGCCCCACAGCGCTACGTTTTCCAGCGCCGGCACGGCGTTGCCGCGGATGGTGCGGGCCAGGCCACAGATGCGCTCGGTTAGCTCCGGATTGCGTTTGTGCGGCATCGACGACGAGCCGGTTTGACCGGCGCCGAAGGGTTCTTCTACCTCATGCACCTCGGTGCGCTGCATCCCGCGAATCTCGGTGGCGAATTTTTCCAGCGAAGCGGCGACCAGGGCCATGGTGGTTATGAAATGGGCGTGGCGGTCGCGCTGCACCACCTGGTTGGAAACCGGGGCCACTTCAAGGCCGAGGTGATGGCAAACCCGATCCTCGATATGGGGCGGTATGGTAGCGTGGGTGCCCACCGCGCCGGAGATTTTGCCCACGCGCACGGTGCCCCGCGCGGCGACCAGGCGCTCCCGCTGGCGGCCTAATTCGTCCCACCACAGGGCCAGTTTGAGGCCAAAAGTCATGGGCTCGGCGTGGACGCCATGGGTGCGCCCCATCATCATGGTGTCTTTGTGCTCGATGGCGCGCGCGCGGACCGCGGCAATGGCCTCGTCCATATCGGACAGCAGCAGGTCGGCGGCGGCAACCATCTGCAGCGCCTGGCCGGTATCCAGCATATCCGACGAGGTCATGCCCAGGTGCAGCCAGCGTCCTTCGGGGCCGAGGGTTTCGGTGATTGAACGCAGGAAAGCGGTAACGTCATGGCGGGTGGTGTCGAATATTTCCATCATGCGCTGGTGATTATAGGCGGCGGTGCGCAGCGTGGCCATGTCGTCGTCAGGAATTACCCCGGCTTCGGTCCAGGCTTCGCACACGGCCAGTTCAACATCCAGCCACATCCGGTATTTGTTCTCGTCCGACCAGACCTGTTTCATCGCGGGTCGGGAATAGCGGTCAATCACAACGTTGCCTCCGCAAACGTACCATAACGGCCAATAATTTTATCATAGCCGCGGCGTCATGCGGGTTCCGACGTCATGGCTTCAGCTCGGAATTGATGGCGGCAATGTGCTGTTGGACGGCGGAAAGCACCGGGCCAAAGTCGGTGAAAGTATGGAAGGGTATGCTGGCCTCATCGCACAGGGCCGCCATTTGCCGGTGGGCGAAAACCGTGTCGGCCACCTCGCCAGCCTCGAAGTCGGAGCGGCCATCGCCCGCAAAATACACATGGTGTCCCTGCTCCTGAAACCGTTTGACCAGCACCGCCTTGCTGTTGCCACGTTCGGGCGCATCGGGGTACGTGAAGCTGTACTCGTAGCTAGCGATGCGCTGCCGGTCGTCGAACCGGGTTTGCACGGCATATACGGGCACCTGGGGCAGGCCGATGCCGTCCAGCAGGGCCTGAATGTAGAAGTCCAACCCCTGGCTTACGATGCACATTGGGATGCCGTTGTCCTGGCACACGCCCCACAGCTGGGCAAAGCAGGGCCGGAACGTGGCGTTGCGGCGCACGTAGTCCTGCATCTCCGATTTGCCGGCCCGCATATTGAGGAAGGTTATTTCCTGGTAGTCCTTCAACGATAACTCGCCGGCGCGAAATCGCTCCCGAATATCGTGCCACGACGGGTCGCCGAACTCGCGCAACAGTAGCTCGGCCACGTTCTGCGCGGCGGCGGTGTCGTCGAAGTCGGTGAGCACCGCCGGCGTCCGCAGGGCGTCCGTGCGGTCTGACGGAGGTTGCCGGTTAGCGTTCACGGAGCGACCGCCGGTATTGCTCGATGGCCTGGTGGATTTCCTCGTGTTTGAGGGCAAGAATTTCGGCGGCGAAGTAAGCGGCGTTGCGCGCTCCCCAACTCCCGACGGCCATGGCGGCCACCGGGATGCCCGGAGGCATCTGCGCGGTGGACATCAGGGCGTCGATGCCCTTGAGCTCGCTGGACGTCAACGGTATGCCAATGACCGGCAGCGTGGTCCAGGAAGCCAGGGCGCCGCCCAGGGCCGCCGAGCCGCCGGCCGCGGCAATCAGCACTTCGATGCCTCGATCCCGAGCGGTGGTGGCGTACTCATGCACCCGTTCCGGCGTGCGGTGCGCGGACATAACGCGCACTTCGTAGTCAACGCCTAGCGATTCCAGGGTGTCCATGGTGGGTTGGACGTCGGCCTCATCGGAGGCGCTGCCCATCACTACTCCTACTAGTGGCAAGGTGGTTCTCCTATCGTTGGTAGTTCGATCTGGCGTTTTGGGGTGAGCGCACTGGCGGGTCTGCCTGTTGGGCGCGGCGCCAGCCGGACCAGTGTCAGACGTAACTGTTCAGAGTTGCGGGGATCTGCCGACTATTCGGCCTATTGTGGAGGGGCAGCCAAGCACGAATTTCCAAAGCAAACCGTTGCCGTCCCCTCAAACGTGAACAGTTACTGTCAGACGGGAAGGTTGACAATTTCTCGAAATGCCTCGATGAGGGCGGACTGGATTGCTGCGGCGCTGTCGTCTACCTCCACGTCTTCAACCAGTACGTAACCGCCGTCGTCGCTGTCGATACCCACGCAGACTTCAATCTCAACCGCGCTGCCGTCGTGCCAGTAGAGCACGTAGACTATTTCATCCGTAAGATCATCGTCGTCGCCATCTAACCCGTCATCGTCGTCGTATTCGTACTGCCAGGAGCGGTTGACCACCAGGCGCGCGCCGCCGTCGAGCAGCACATCGTTCATCTGTGTGAGGAGATCATCGACGCCCAACTCTACCGCAAACTTTTCCAGCAGACTACGCCGCACCGCAACCTTCGCCATCCGCAAATCGTAGCTGTCCTTGATGCTGGCCCGTAGTTGATTCAATTCGTCCTGCCAGGACATATAGGGTTCCTCCGGTGTTAACGCGCGAGTGGGGATGCAACGAGGTGGTAGGTAGCCGGTTTTATCAAGATGCAGAGCGTTGGGTACGCCCGTTAAGGTAACAGAACTCGTCAACGGCACGAAAGTCGGGCAGGCCCAGACGGGCGCGCAGGTACTCCAAAATATCCAACAATTCAAGGTAGCACAACCCAACGTGGCCGCGTTTAAGGGCGGCCGGGAACATTCCCAACCGGCGCAACCCGCGTTCGGTGTGGGGGCTCCACGGGGCGAACAGGGCGGGTTCGTGCAGCGTGAGCAGGTAAGACGGCCACTCCCGGCCCGCGCCGTTCAGACCGAAGCCGCCCTCCGGCGAGGCGCACTCGTCGAAACGGCTTTCCAGTTTGATGGTGTCGTAGAGCAGGAAGTCGGCGGCGTCGCGCACCTCGGCGATGGGGTTGGCGCGGAACTGCGCGGTTTGCCGGCCGCCGGCGGCGCGGTACAGCGCCAGGGCCTGCGGTTCGGTGAGGGATGGCAATTGTTCCTGCGTCAGCCAGCCCTGGGGTTGGTCGGCAAAGTTCCAGCGGCGGCGGCGATAGCTGGCGAGCGCGTCGGCGGTCGCTGCTTCACGGTAGCTGGCAGCGAGCGCGGTCCAGTCGGGTTGGCTGCGGGTTTGGGTTGGTGAGACGGTCATGGGCGGCACGCTAGACGATAGCCATCGGGGTTGCCGCAACGTCGGCAATGTCGGTGCGATAGTAGGCGCCGGAGAAGCCGATTGCGGCCGCACGGCGATAAGCCCGGCGCCGTGCTTCGGCGACGGTATCGCCGGCGCCAACGCAGGTCAGCACGCGTCCGCCGGCGGTCACCGGGACGCCATCATCGTTGAGGCGTGCGCCGGCGTGGAAGACCAGCGTTTCGTCATCCAGTTTTCCGTCCAAGCCGGAAATTGGGTGCCCGGTTTCATAGGGGCCGGGGTATCCGCCCGATACCATCACGACGCCAACCGTAGGTCGATTCGACCATTGCACGGCTGGGACATCGGCCAGGCTGCCGGCAGCGCAGGCCCGCATCAGTGGCGCCGGGTCGCTGAGCAGTTGGGGCATGATGACCTGCGTTTCCGGGTCGCCAAAGCGGCAGTTGAATTCCAGCACGCGCGGGCCGACGTTGGTGAGCATCAGGCCGCAGTACAGCGCGCCGCGATAGGCGCAGCCGCGCCGGGCCAATTCGTGCAATACGGGCAGCATATATCTGATGCGAATCAGTTCGGCAAGTTCGGCGTTCCAGAAGTGAGGCGGGCCGTAGCTGCCCATTCCGCCGGTGTTGGCGCCGGTACCGCCTTCACCGATGCGTTTGTAGTCGGTGGCGGCAGCTACCGGAGACAGGTTCTCGCCGTCGGTGAATCCAAACACGCTGACTTCCGGGCCGTCAATCCAGTCCTCGATTACCACGGTGTCGCCCGACTCGCCGAAAACCCGGTCGTTCATGCAGGCGTGGACGGCCGCTTGCGCCGCCGCGCGGGAGGCGCACATTGCCACGCCTTTGCCGGCGGCCAGTCCATCGGCCTTGACCACCACCGGGCGATCGTGAGTTGCGATGTATTCCAATGCCCCGGAGGTGGACTGGAATACTCGGTAGGCGGGGCCCGGCACGCCGGCGGCGGTCATCACATCCCGGGCGAAGCTCTTGCTGGCTTCCAGTTGCGCTGCGGCCTGGCTGGGCCCGAACGCCGGAATGCCGGCGGCGGTCAGCCGGTCGGCGAGACCCATCGAGAGTGGTATTTCCGGGCCGATCACCACCAGGTCGGTGGCCCGGCTTTGTGCTGCGGTCAGGATGCCGTCCAGGTCGGTGTCGGCGATGGGCAGGTTTTCGCCCAGCCCGGCGGTGCCGGAGTTTCCGGGCGCGGTCAGTAGCTCGCTAACCTGCGGCGAACCGGACAACCGCCAGGCCAGGGCGTGTTCCCGACCACCGGCACCGACTACAAGGACGCGCACGGTTGGGTTACTCCCACTCGATGGTTCCAGGGGGTTTGCTGGTGATGTCATAAACGACGCGGTTGACGCCATCCACCTCGTTCACAATGCGACTGCTCATACGGGCCAGCACATCGTAGGGCAACCGCACCCAGTCAGCCGTCATTGCGTCATCAGAGTTGACGGCACGGATGGCGCAGGCGTAGCCGTAAGTGCGGTAATCTCCCATGACCCCCACCGTCCGGTTGTCGGTCAACACGGCGAAGCTTTGCCAGATATCGCGGTACAGCCCGGCGTCGCTGATTTCTTCCAGGACGATACGGTCACAGTCGCGGAGCAGGTCCAGGCGTTCTTTGGTTACCTCGCCAATGATGCGGATGGCCAGCCCCGGCCCCGGGAAAGGTTGCCGATAGACGATTTCTTCCGGCAGGCCGAGTTCAAGGCCAACGGCGCGCACTTCGTCTTTGAACAGGTAGCGCAGCGGTTCCACCAGCTCAAAGTCCATGTGCTCCGGCAGGCCGCCCACGTTATGGTGGGTTTTGATGCGGGCCGATGCGCCGTTTTCCGGGGTTGCGCTCTCGATAACGTCAGGATACAGCGTACCCTGGGCCAGCCACTTCACGTCGTCCAGCTCGGCGGCGGAGTCCTCAAAGACCCGGATGAACTCTTCCCCAATGGTTTTGCGCTTAACCTCCGGGTCAATGACGCCCGCCAGGCGGTCGATGAACCGCGCTTCGGCATCCACGTAGCGCAGATCCAGGCCGAAGTTGCCCCGGAAGGTGTCCTGAACCTGCTGGGCCTCGCCGTGGCGGAGCAGGCCGTTGTTGACGAAGATGCAAGTTAGCTGGGTACCAATGGCCTGGTGGAGCAGCACGGCGGCCACCGATGAATCCACGCCACCGCTCAGGGCGCAGATGACGCGGTCGTCGCCAACCTGTTCGCGTATCTGGGCGACCGTATCGGAAACGAAGTTACCGGCGGTCCATGCGCCGGAACATCCACAAATCTCCCGGACGAAATTATGCAGGATCGCCATGCCGTCCGGGGTGTGCTGAACCTCCGGGTGGAACTGCAAACCGTACCAGCGTTTGCCATCCGACATCACGGCGCAACCGGTGTTGGCGGTGCGTGCCAGAGTGGTGATGCCCGTCGGCAGCTGTTCCACGCTATCGCCGTGGCTCATCCAGACAGGTATGGAGGATTTCACTTCAAGGAGTAATTTCCCGATGTGAGAGTCAATAATCAGGTCAGCGTGGCCGTATTCCCGGCGGTCGCCGGGGGCCACTACTCCGCCCAGCCGCTGCACCAACGCCTGCATCCCGTAGCAGATGCCCAGCACCGGCAGTCCGCAGTCCATTATCCAGTCGGGTATCGTGGGAGCGTCGGCGTCGTAAACGCTGGCTGGCCCGCCGGAAAGGATGATGCCGCGCGGATTGAGATGCTGCACCGATTCCCAGGTGGCCGAAACCTGGATTATCTCGGAATAGACGCTGAGTTCCCTGACCCGCCGGGCGATAAGGTGGGTGTACTGGGAACCAAAATCGACAACTATGATGGCGTCGGGTTGCGCTGTGCTGCTCATAAAAGTCCCAACCGGACCGGACCGAGATTGTCGGCAACTAATATAGCACACCACCGGCCGGCGGCGATGTTGGTGGTGAACATATCGATGCGAAGTAGGCGAAGCAGTCGGTTGCAGATGGTAAAATCGACGGCGTGAATACTGCCGCGCAAATCGCCGCCACCGTCGCCAGAATCTCCCGTGGCGGCGTGGTGGCAATACCGACCGACACCCTCTACGGCCTGGCGGCAGATGCCCTCAACCCGGATGCTGTCGAGCGCGTGTACACGGTGAAGGGGCGGCCGGCCGATTTGCCGCTCCCGGTGCTGGTGTCGGGATGGGAACAGGTGAGCCAGGTGGCGGATGTGCGCGGGTCGGTGGCGGCGTTGGCCCAAAAACTGGCGGCCCGGTTCTGGCCGGGGTCGCTGACGCTGGTGTTGCCAGCGATGCCGGGATTGCCAGCCAGGTTGACGGCAAACCGGGATACCATCGCAGTGCGGATGCCGGACCACCCGGTGCCGCTCACGCTGGCCCGTGAGTTGGGGCGTCCGATCACCGGCACCAGCGCCAACTCCTCCGGCCAACCTGACATCACCGATCCATGCGAATTACGGCGGCTTTTGGGCGGGTTGGTTGATGATATGATAATCTGTGCCCCGGAACCATTGGGCATTGCCAGCACCATCGTGTCCGTGTCCGACGAAGGAATCACCCTGCTGCGAGAAGGCGCCTTGCCGTACCGCGACATTCGGGTCGCCGTCGGTGAGGCATAAGGTTCGCCCACCTGGAGACTAACATCCTGGAGACTAACATCGTCAGTTCACCCACATACGACGCTTACCGGCGGGCAGTGGACGCCGAGTTGCGATCTGCATTTGCCGACCGCAACGGCCTGCTGTACGACATCCTGCGCTACCACCTGGGTTGGGTGGACGAGCGCGGCAATGCCGCCGATTCTGCCACCACGCCGTTGCACTTCTGCGGCGGATTGACGATGAGTGCGGCGGCGGCGGTGTCCGGGGAATTTCAGAGCGCAGTACCGGCGGCGGCGGCGGTAGAACTGGTCTACAACTTCGTGCTGGTACATAACGACGTGCAAGCGGGGCGAGTCAACCAGAATGACAGCCGACCCAGCATCTGGTGGGTTTGGGGGCCGTCGCAGGCCATCAATGCCGGAGACGGGTTGCACGCGCTGGCCCGTTCGGTGCTCATGCGGTTGTCCGACCGTGGCGTGTCTGCGGAGGCGGTACTGGCTGCATTGCGGTCGCTGGACCAGGCTTGCCTGACCCTGTGCGAAGGCCAGTACATGGACCTGAACTATCAGGACGAACTCATGGTTTCCGAGGCGGCTTACCTCGATATGATTGGGCGCAAAGCCGGGGCCCTCGCCGGTTGCGCCGCGCAGCTCGGGGCAGCGTCGGCGGGAGCGAATCCGACTACCGGCGCAGCCCTACAGCGTTGGGGCGCCAACCTGGGCATGGCAATGCAGATTTACTCCGATATTGCCGATTTGTGGGGCAGTCGCGGCGACGGGTTCACTCCCAGCAACGTGCTCAACAAGAAGAAAAACCTCCCTCTGATTCACGGGCTGGAAACCGCTCCAACGTCGGTCAAGCGGGAGTTGGGCGGCATCTACATGAAACGGGTGCTGGACGCCGACGATGCCAACCGGGTGGTGGCCATTCTGACCGACAGCGGCTCGCGAGCCTATGCCGAGGAAAAGGCCGGCGCGTTGCTGGCAGAAGCCGCCGATTTCATCATCGCAGACGGCGTGGAATTGGCCCAACCGGAAGCGTTGCGATGGGCCGCGGAACTGGTGGCTGCCGGCAACGCCGCGGCGGCAGTCTAGTCCGGCGGCAACGTCGCGATGCCCGGCATCTGGTGAGGCGATACGATGGCGAAACGTCAGCTCACTCAACTGGACGTTGCCGGCAAGACGGTGCTGGTGCGCGTCGATTTTAATGTTCCCATCGAGCAGGGCGCCGAGCTAATCGCCCAGTACGACCAGCGGTTGCGGGCGACGCTGCCCACAATAGACTACCTGCTGGAACGCGATTGCAAGGTCGTGCTGTGCTCGCATTTGGGCCGGCCTCGGGGCAAGGTGGACGAGGCATTGCGTTTGTTCCCGGTGGGTGATCGCCTGGGTGTGTTGCTCGGTCGCCCGGTGACCAGTTTGTCCGGCTGCGTCGGGCCGGACGTTGCCAGTGCGGTAGCGGCGATGGCAAGCGGCCAGGTATACCTGCTGGAAAACCTGCGCTTCCACGAGGGCGAGGAAAAAAACGACGACGCTTTCAGCAAAGAACTGGCCGCGCTGGCCGATTGCTTCGTGATGGACGCCTTTGCGGTAGCGCATCGCGCGCACGCATCCACGGTTGGGCTCCCCAGGATGCTACCATCGGCGATGGGATTGCTGATGCAGCGCGAGGTCGAATCACTGGGGCTGGCGCTGGCCTCGCCGGAGCGGCCGCTGGCCGCGCTGATGGGCGGCGCCAAGGTCAGCGACAAAATCCTGGTGCTGCAAAACCTGCTTGGAAACCTCGACCGGCTGTATATCGGTGGCGGCATGGCCGTTACCTTCCTGGCCGCCCTGGGCAAATCGGTGGGCGCATCGCCGGTGGAGGCAGACCGGCTGGACTTTGCCCGCGCAGTCATCGACCGGGCCAAACAGGGCGCTATCGAGCTGCACGTGCCTTCGGACATCGTCGCCGCCAGCGAGTTTGAGCCGCACCCGGTGGAATCTCAAACATTCCCGGTGGACGGGGTGCCCGACGGTTGGTACATAATGGATGTGGGCAATGCCACCGCCCAATCCTTCGCCCGCGGGCTGGCAGACTGCAAGACCATCATTTGGAACGGGCCGATGGGTGTGTTCGAAATGGAACGGTTCAGCGCCGGCACCCGCACGGTGGCGAATGCCATCGCGGGGTTGCCCGACGCGACCACCATAGTAGGCGGAGGTTCAACTGCCGAAGCCGTGGAAGCATTGGGCCTGGAAACCAGCATGACTCACGTGTCCACCGGCGGCGGCGCCTCTCTGGAGTTCCTGGAGGGTCGCGAGCTGCCGGGGATAGCGGCATTGCCTGACGCATAACTGCACTAGGATGTAAACTCGCAGCCGCAACTGGGAAGTTGCGACGACGGAGCCCAAATGATTGACCTTGAACAGATTCACGCCAGCATCGCGTCCACTCCATCCAAGATTGTCCTGTTGGTGGCGGACGGACTTGGTGGGTTGGCGCACCCGGATACCCGCCGGTCAGAACTGGAAACCGCCGACATACCCAATCTGGATGCGTTGGCGCGGGAGAGCGCCTGCGGCCTGACCACCCCGGTTGAGATCGGCGTGGCGCCCGGCAGTGGCCCGGGTCATCTGGCCCTGTTTGGCTACGACCCGTTGAAATACCTCATCGGGCGCGGCGCGCTGGAGGCTTTGGGCATTGGAGTTGAACTGCTGCCCGGCGATGTGGCGGCGCGCGGAAACTTCTGCGCCGTAAATGACGAGGGTCTGCTCACCGACCGGCGCGCCGGTCGCATCCCTACTGCACAGAGCGCCCCGCTGTGCGAGCGACTGGATCGCATCGAGATACCCGGGGTGCAGGTGGACGTATTTCCGGTGCAGGATTACCGGTTCGTGTTGCGGTTACGGGGCGAGGGTCTGTCGGATCAGGTGGATGAAACCGACCCGCAGCGCGAGGGGATGGCGCCTAAAGTCGCCCGCCCTCTGACCCCGGAAGCGCAACGCACCGCCGAAATCGTGCAGCAGTTTGTGTCGGAAGCCGGCCAGATGCTGGCGGAGGATGTGCCCGCCAACATGGTTTTGCTCCGGGGCTGGGCGCAGCTGCCGAACCTGCCCGACTTCGGCGCCGTGTACCACCTGAACCCGGCTGCCATCGCCGCCTACCCAATGTACCGCGGCCTGGCATCGGTAGCCAATATGCGTATTATCCCAACGGGTATGACATTTGGCGACGAAGTGCAGACGCTGCGCGCCAACTGGAACGATCACGATTTCTTCTTCATCCACTACAAACCGGCCGATACCGCCGGCGAAGATGGCGATTTCGAAGGCAAGGTACGACGGCTCGAAGAACTGGACGCCCATATCCCGCACATCATGGATTTGAAGCCGGACGTGCTGATGGTTGCCGGCGACCACTCCACGCCCGCTATTATGGCGTCGCACAGCTGGCATCCCGTGCCGTTTATGCTGCACTCTCAACTCACGTTGGGGGAGGGCGTGGACGGTTTCAGCGAACGAGACTGCGCCCAGGGTTCGTTGGGTCGCATTCCGGCGCAAGCGATAATGCTGCTGGCCCTGTCTCACGCCGGCAAGCTGGCCAAATACGGGCCCTAGCGCCGATGGGCCGGTGGTATGACTCGGCTCGTGGATTTAATGGTCGATGAATTCTCTGGCGAGGTGAAGCCCTGACAATGACTGTTCCAACCCCAATCGTAGCCGGCAACTGGAAGATGAACACCGACGTTGCCGCCGGTACCGCCCTGGCTGCGGCTATCGCGGCCGGAGTCGGCGCCATAGTTGGCGTTGACCTGGTGGTCTGCCCACCGTTCGTGTCGCTGGCCGCGGTGCGTGATGCGGTGGCCGGCAGCGGCGTCAGCGTGGGCGCCCAGAATATGCACGCCGACGGGAATGGCGCGTTCACCGGCGAGATTGCGCCGCCAATGCTGGTGGGACTCTGCGAGTACGTAATCATCGGACACTCGGAGCGTCGGCAATTCTTCGGAGAAACGGACGAATCGGTGGGTCGGAAGGTTGCCGCAGCGGTCGCGCACCAACTGCGACCCATCGTGTGCGTGGGCGAAACACTGTCCGAACGGGAATCGGGCAACGCCGTCGAGGTAATCCGCTGGCAGGTAACGTCGGCGTTGGCCGAGCTGGACGCTGGAGACGCTGATGGCCTGGTCATAGCCTACGAACCGGTCTGGGCCATCGGCACCGGGCGGGCGGCCACGCCGGATATCGCCAACCAGATAATGGGTGGCGCAATTCGCCCCACCCTGGCGGCAGTGTTGGGACTCGACGTGGCCGCGGCGGTACCGCTGCTCTACGGCGGCAGTGTCAACGCCGCCAACGCCGCCGAATTCGCCGCCGTGGCAAGCGTCAACGGCGCGCTGGTCGGCGGGGCCAGCCTGGACGCCGGTTCGTTTCTGGAAGTTGCCGCCGCCTTTGCCCCGGCAAAATTCAGGTAGCCCCGGCGATGGCTGGGCGTTAACTCTCTTGTGCTACACTTCAAATCCAAGCAGCCGTAATGGATGAGGGCCACTTATGACGACATTGGAGGACCGGGTCAGCAGACTAGAAGGCGGGTATGACCATTTGGCGACCAAGGGGGATTTGTCTGACCTGAAGGCCGAGTTTAAATCGGATATTTACCAGTTGGAAAGTCGGCTGATTAAGTGGATGGTAGGTTTGATGGTGGGGGCCATAGCCGTGGCTTCTTCAATTGCCCTTGTAGTGCAGCGACTTATCGGGAGCTAATGTTAGGCTATCTCGTTTTGGCTTTTGCCCGCACCGCCTTTCAGGAAGTATAGGGAAACTCGGTTAGGTTCGCTCATGTCTCTGAATATCCCGCTGGTTGCCGTCGTCGGTCCTACCGCAGTCGGCAAAACGGCTCTGGCGATCCAGCTGGCCCGGCAGTTTGGCGGTGAGGTCATCAACGCCGACAGCCGACAGGTGTACGTCGGTATGGACATCGGGACGGCCAAACCCACCGCTGAGGAGCAGGCGGCAGCCCGCCACCATCTGATTGATATTTGCTCTCCGGCAGAGCCGTTCAGCCTGGGGGAGTTCATCCCGCTGGCGGAGCAGACAATCTCGGAAATCGCCGGCCGCGGACAGTTGCCGATACTGTGCGGCGGAACCGGCCAGTACGTGTGGGCGCTGTTGGAAGGGTGGGATGTGCCCAGTGTGCTGCCCGATGCGGAGTTTCGGACTGCGATGGAGCAGCGCGCCCGGGCTGACGGTGTGCAAGCGTTGTGGCGTGAGTTGCAGGAGGTCGACCCCGTTCGTGCGGAAGAAATTGGGCCCCACAACCTGCGGCGTCTGATTCGCGCTTTGGAAATTCGCCGCAACTCAAACGGAGCGATGGCAGCCAACGGCAAGGCAACTGCACCGCCGTACAACACCCTTATCATCGGCCTGGAGGCGGATCGCGCCTACCTCTACCGGCGCATCGACGACCGGGTGGATTGGATGATGGCAAACGGATTGCTGGGCGAAGCCCGTCGGCTGGCGGCAGAGGGATACACCCTCGGGGTAGGGCCGCTGTCAGGGGTCGGCTACGACCAGCTGGGGCAGTATCTGTCTGACAACATGACGCTGGATGAAGCTGTGGCGCAGACCAAAACCCGCACCCATCGCCTGGTGCGCCGCCAGAATACCTGGTTCAAACGCGGCGACCAGCGCATCACGTGGCTGGACACGACCGGCGGCGACCCCGCCGAGCCGGCCGCTGCGGCGGTACGGGAATTCATCGAGTCGGCGGGGGCGTGTGGTACAATTGGCCGGTATTCAGGATGACGGCAGGTAGACCCGGAGTAGCTGCGATGGAATTCACCAAAATGCATGGCGCCGGCAACGATTACGTTTACGTTGACGCCCGAGATATGCCCGAACGGGATTGGGGAACCTTGTCACAATCCATCTCCGACCGGCATTTTGGCGTCGGCAGCGACGGCCTGATTCTGGTGATGAATTCAGAAGTTGCCGACCTGCAGATGCGGATGTTCAACTCGGACGGTTCCGAGGGCGAGATGTGCGGCAATGGGATTCGGTGTTTTGCCAAGTACGCCATTGAGCGCGGCATTGTGTCCCCGTCGGTGGCGTCCGTTACCATCGACACGCTGGCCGGCATCCGCACGGTGGTGCCGCATTTCCTCGGGTTGGCGGTGGATTCGGCGCGGGTCAGCATGGGCGTGCCGCGCTTGACGCCTTCCGATATACCAGTTGACCTGGATCCAGCCATTGCCAGCCAGGGCGGGCCCATCGTGCATTACGCACTGCAACCGGGTGATTTTCGGTTGTACGTTACCCTGGTGTCCATGGGCAACCCCCACGCGGTAACGTTCATCGACCAGCCGGTTGGTGAGTTCCCGCTGCACAATATCGGCCCGTTGGTGGAACGCCATCCCATCTTTCCACGGCGCGCCAACTTTGAAATCGTCAACCTGCGGGAAGACGGCAACCTTGATGCCCGGGTGTGGGAACGCGGTTCCGGCGAGACCATGGCCTGCGGCACGGGCGCCTGCGCCATCGCGGTGGCATCGCGGCTGCTGGGGCACACTGGCGACCGGGTTGCGGTGAACCTGCCGGGGGGCACATTGACCATAGATTGGGACGGTGTTGGCGAAGTCTATCTGGAAGGGCCGGCCGCAGAAGTATTCAGCGGAGTGTGGACAGAATGAGCAACTACGTAACCGGGCCCACTACCTATGAGCAAATCCGGTGGGCCGGCGAGACTTATCGACGCGATCCCGTCGCAACGGTCAACCTGGAAGCGGACGATCCGCAGTTCACCGCGGCCATTCGGGATGCTACCCCGTATCTGGCGTCTCTCGTCGCGTCGGCGCTGGAGTTCGACGACCTTCGCTGCGCCACGTTGGACATCATCGAATCGGCCTTCAATAGCGTCGCTGCCCACGGGTTAAACCCTGATACGGTGTCCAGGATCCTGGCGACGCTCAACCCACAGTTGTTCGTAGTCTGGGACACGGCCATCAGGGGCGCTTACTTCCCCGACGACGAGCCCAACGGCGCCACCTACGCGCAGTTTCTTTCCGTGATGCGGATGGCGGCGTTGTCTATCGTCAGCGACGCCAGAACGACCCACGGCATTGACGATGCGGCGGGGCATATATCTGAAGCGTTAGGTTTGAACCCGGCGATCCCCCTTGCCAGGTATATCGACGAATACAACTGGCTGACATTGGCGAGTGGACTGGTTTATCGAGGAGGTGCGATGGTGGTGTAGAGCGTCCAGTGTGGCTTGGGAGATTGAGTATACCGGCGAATTTGGCGAATGGTGGGACAGCCTCACGGAGCGTGAGCAGGAAAGTGTTGGCGCAGCAGTTGACCTGCTTGCAGAAGAAGGTATCCATTTGACGCGCCCACAATCAGACACGATACGCGATTCACGCAACGCCAATATGCGTGAGCTACGGATACAAAGCGGAGGGCGTCCTATTCGAGTATTATATGCTTTCGACCCGCGGCAGACGGCTATCTTATTGATCGGTGGCGACAAAACGGGTATCAGTGATCGCCGCTTTTATCAGCGGTACGTACGAATAGCTGATAACCTCTACGACCAATATCTCGCTGAATTGGAACGGGAAGGATTGCTTTAATGCCAGGCCGCCACAAGTGGAACGATTTGAAGGCCAGTCTGACGCCGGAGCGACGGGAGCGGATGGCGGAAAAGACCGCCGAAATGCGTGCCGTGTTGCCTCCCGTCACCTATGACCAAGTGCGGTGGGCGGCAAACGAGTACAACAAAGGTGACCATCGGTACAACGAATTCTACCGAGCCGTTTATGAGCCGGATTTTCCACATTCCCTCCTGAAGCAAGGTTCTAATTCCGATGTCCGAGCGTCCGATGTCAAGCCGTTGCTAGAGTTTCTGAATCGGTGGAAATCTCGGCGGCCCCACGCGTTGGCTCACCCAATTGCTGCGGCGATACCGCACGTCGGATCGCATCTTCGTATACTATCTGATGCGTCAATAGAAGCGAGTGTCGTGAACGATGCAGTTTTCGATGCAACTGAATTAGCGTTTGACCGTCTCACGTCGATCCGTGATGTGGGGCCAACTACCGCATCGAAAATCCTGGGTGTCCTACACCCTCGGTTTTTCGTTATGTGGGACACTCCCATTCAAAGGCTGTATTTCAGATCGGCAAAGTGTGATGGGCGCGCATACGTGATCTTTATGAAAGAAATGCGAAATTCAGCACTGTCGATTGTCTCCGATGCCAGCAAGCGCGAGATTGAGGATCCAGCGGAAACCATCTCCGAAGAAATTAATCTGAACCCACCATTCACCCTTGCCAAGTTCGTCAACGACTACGTGTGGTTGACTGTGACCCGTAAAAAGACCTACCCTCCATTTGACCAACATCAGGAGCACTATGCCTAACTTTTCCCAACGCTTGGGCAAACTGTCCCCTTACCCGTTCGTTGAAATCTCGCGCATCATCGCGGAAAAACGGGCGGCCGGCGCGGACGTTGTTACGTTCGGCATCGGCGACCCGGACATACCGACGCCCCAGTACATCGTTGACCGGCTGCTGACGGCCTCGCAAGACCCGCCGAACCACCGCTATCCCGAGACCGACGGGCTGCCGGAAATGCGCCGCGCCATCGCGTACTGGTACAAGCAGCGGTTTGACGTTGACCTTGATCCCGATACCGAAGTTCTGCCCCTGATTGGCTCCAAAGAGGGCATCGGCCACGCCGCATTTTGCTTCCTGGACCCGGGGGATATTGCGCTGGTGCCCGATCCCGCCTATCCGGTGTACGCGGTGGGCACCATGTTCGCCGGCGCCGAGTCCCACGTTATGCCGCTTTATCAACGCAACGGCTGGCTGCCTGAATACGACGCCATCCCCGATGACGTGGCGCGAGCCGCCAAGCTGATGTGGCTGAACTATCCCAACAACCCAACCAGCGCGGTGGCGTCCCAGGAAGACCTGGAATCGGCGATGCGGTACTGTCGGGAGCACGACATTGCGCTTTTGCACGACGCCGCCTACTCCGAAGTTGGGTATGACGGCTACCGGGCCGGCAGCCTGCTGCAACTGGACGGCGCGAAAGACATTGGCCTGGAGTTTCACTCACTGTCCAAGTCCTACAACATGACCGGTTGGAGGATGGGCATGGCCGTCGGCAACGCTGACATGATCAAGGCGCTGTTCCAGATCAAGGCCAACCTGGACTCCGGCGTGCCACAGGCGATTCAGGAAATGTCCATGGAGGCGCTCACCGGCCCCCAGGACTGCATCGACGACAACGTGGCCACCTACAAATGGCGTCGGGATCGGGTAATCCAGGCACTGACCAAGATGGGTCTGGAAGTCGAGGTGCCGCGGGCCAGCCTGTATGTTTGGGCGCCGGTGCCGGCGGGATTCACTTCTGCCGAGTTCGCCGCGCGGTTGCTGGAAGACATTGATATTGTGGTTACCCCCGGTTCGTCTTACGGTCAGTACGGCGAGGGCTACATCCGGTTGTCGTTGACCACTCCCAACGAACGGGTGGAAACCGGATGCCAACGTCTGGAAAGCTGGACTATCCCGTCTCCCAGCGCCTGATTTTGGAGCCGTCCTTATAATGCCCAGAAACCGCAAGGCTCAATCCACCGGCCCGCAAACCGAGCGGGCAGTGCTGGTTGCGGCTGAAGCCCGTAATCGGGGCGAACAAATGTGGTCCATTGAGGATTCGCTGATCGAGCTGGACTACCTGACCCGTTCGGCCGGCGCCGAAGTGGTTGCCACCATCCAGCAGCGGGCCGACCGGCTCACTCCAACCTACGTCGGCAAGGGCAAGCTGCAGGAATTGCAGGAGCTGCTGGAAGCAGAACGTCCCGACGTGGTTATCTGCGATGACGAGTTGACGCCAACCCAGCAACGCAACCTGGAAACAGCCCTCAAAATCAAGGTGATTGATCGCACTGCGTTGATTCTGGATGTGTTCGGACGCCACGCGCACACGCGGGAAGGACAGCTGCAAGTGGAGCTGGCACAGCATCAGTACCTTTTGCCTCGGCTGGTGGGGCAATGGTCTCACCTGGAACGTCTGGGCGGCGGCATCGGAACCCGCGGCCCCGGCGAAACGCAGCTGGAAACCGACCGCCGACTGGTGCGCCAGCGCATCCAGAAAATTCGGGACGAGCTGGACAAAGTGCGCCAACGTCGCAGCCAGTATATGGAACGGCGCCGCCGGACGGACGTCCGAATGGCGACGCTGGTGGGGTATACTAACGCCGGCAAAAGTACGCTGTTCAACGCGCTGTGCGACGCCGGCGTGCCGGCCGAAGACCAGCTCTTTAACACCCTGGACCCGGTAACGCGCCGACTGAATATGCCCGATGGCGGCGAGCTGCTGCTCAGCGACACGGTTGGCTTCATCCAAAAGCTGTCGCCAATGGTGGTGGCAGCGTTCCGCGCCACGCTGGAGGAACTGCACGAGGCCGACCTGCTGCTCCACGTCATTGACATAACGCACCCCAAGGCTCCAGAGCAGGCCGAAGTAGTGGAGAATACACTCACCGACCTGGACTTGGGCGGCAAGCCGAGACTGCTGGTCATCAACAAGATGGACCTGCTCACCGATGACCCCGGCGACATTGCAGCAGAAGCCTTGGCCGGGTTACCCGATCTCACGGCGGCAGAATCGCCGGCAGTTGGCGGCCGGGTGTTCGTTTCGGCTGTGAAGGGCTGGAATCTGCCGACGTTGCTGGAGGTAGTCCAGGAGCATATCGGCAAATCAATTCCCGCTACCGACCGGGTAGTCATCTAGGGCCCGCCGGTGAATCGCAGGCGGAAAATCCGGCTGATCCACACGTCGGACACTCACTTGGGCGACGGTTGGGAACCCGGAGCCGCCGAGCGCGCCCTGTCGGCGGTGGTAGATGGTGTGCGCACCCTCTCCGCTGACGCCCTGCTGATCGCCGGCGATGTGTTTGACAACGCCCGCATATCGGACGACCTGCTGGATTTCTTCGTCGGCGAGATGGGTCGGGCGGAAGTGCCGGCGATAATTTTGCCGGGCAATCATGACCTGTACGACGCCGGGTCGTTGTACCGGCGGGTGCCCTTTGACAACGTACCGTCCAATCTGCACATCATCCGTGGGACGATGGGCGAGACCATCACCTTTGAGTCGCTGACGCTTGATGTTTGGGGACGGGCGATGGATAACCACACGCCGGCATTTCGACCGCTGGCCGGGATGCAGTGCGCTACGGGCGGCCGCTGGCTGGTGGCGATTGCCCACGGGCATTTCCACTTCCCCGACGATACCGAGGAACGATCGTCGCCCATCTACGGGCGGCAGGTTGCCGAAGCGCCCTGCGACTATTTGGCCCTGGGACACTGGGAGCGGTTTGAGGACGTGAGCCAGGGTGATGTAACTGCCTTTTATTCCGGCTCGCCGATGGGCGCCGCCACCGAACGCGGGCAAGTTGCGGTCAACGTGGTGGATTTGGACCCGGCGGGAAGGCCGGCGGTGAGCGTCGCGCAAGCGTGTCTGCCGTTGCGAGGAATCAATGAGTAGTGGCAGCGGAGCCGTCGAACGGACAATCAGAGACCGTATTCGTCCGGGGCAGATTCTGCAAAGCCCTGAAACAGGATATCCTCCCAAAAATCAATCTGACTTTGCCGTCACCAACGTCGGCGATATGGGTATCTGGGTCGATAAGCTAAACCAATGGATCCAATTCGACGTACTGGCGCGTGTAGTGTCAGAGGTGCGGGCCGCCGGCGGCGCAGTGCTCATCGGGTCGAAACAAGGTTGGGCAGACGGCGGGACGCTGGAGCGTTTTTTGCAAGACGCCAGAGGCAACAACACGCGAACGTCAACCTATGTGGCCCCAGTTCTGGTAGAGTGCGGCATCGCGGAGTACGTCCCGCAAGCCGGGGCAAAGTGCATCCGTCTCGCAGCGTCATTTAGGTGAGGACAACCCATGAAAACCCTGAGCCGTGAAAAGCGTATTTACGTGCTGGACCCGTCCAACGAGCCAGCCGTCACGATTGACTCCGGCGATGACCTGATGGTGGAAACTTGGGACGCATTCGAGGGAATACGGGACCCTCAGGCGCTGGAAGAGAAATCACTGAAAGGCCCGGCAACCGGCCCCATCTACGTCAACGGCGCCGAGCCGGGCGATGCCCTCCGTGTTGAATTCGTCAGCATCAATCCCAAAGAGAACCCGGCCCACATGGTTATGCCGGGGCGAGGCTTCCTGGAGTCTGAGTTCACCGAAGCCTATCCCACCGTGATGAGCCTCGACAACGGCCACTTGGTGCTGCCGAGTGGTGTTCGCCTGCCCCTGCGCCCGTCGATGGGACTGGTGGCTACTACGCCCACTTACATCCAGCAAACCGCCAGCGACAGCGGCCCCTACGGCGGCGACATCGACATGAAGGAACTGGTGGCGGGCAGCGTTTTGTATCTGCCCGTTTTCGTCCCCGGCGGCCTGCTCGCGTTGGGCGACTGCCATGCCGTGGTCGGCGATGGCGCAGTGGCCGGCACCGGCGCCGAGTGTTCCGCAGACACCCACATCCGCGTCACCGTCGAAAAGGGGATGAACCTGGCCGGCCCGCGCGCCATCACGCCGGAACATTACGTCGTCCTGTCTCACGGGGACGACCTCGGCCCCGCCATGAAGCAGGCGGTGCGCGAAATGGTGGACTTCCTGGTCGCCGACGAGGGCTTGGAACCCTACGACGCCTACACCCTGTGCAGCCTGGCCGGCGACGTCAGGGTCTCCCGCACCTTCCGACCCATCAGCCCGGTAAAAATGATGCTGTCCCGGCAGGCGTTGGACCAGTTATAGGTCAGGTAACCGAATACCCCCCATCCACCGTTATCACCGCCCCGGTTACGTAATCCGATGCCCGGCTCGCCAGAAACACCGTCGCCCCCTGCAACTCGCTGGCCTCGCCCCACCGCCCCATTGGGATGCGCCGGTTGATGAGGTCGTAGCGTTCGGGCTGGGTTTCTGGGATGGCCTGGGTCAGCTCGGTCATAAACCAGCCGGGCAGGATGACGTTGGACTGGATGTTCTCCGGCGCCCAGGCTACGGCAAAGCTTTTGGCCAGCTGCACCACGCCGCCCTTGCTGGACGCGTAGGGCGCGCCGCTGCCGCCGCCGCCAAAGATGCTGAACATACTGCCGATGCTGATGATTTTGCCGCCGCCATGGGTCTTGAAGTGGGGGTAAACGGCCCGGCTGGCCAGGAAAGCGGAACGCAGGTTCACATCCAGCACATTGTCCCATTCGGCAGCAGTCGTCTGCTCCGGGGGCTTGCGGACGGTGGTGCCGGCGTTGTTGATCAGAATGTCGATGTGCCCGAAATGGGCGGCGGCGCGGGCCACCATATCGTCGATGTCAGAGTCGCTGGTAACGTCCGCGTGGATGGCGTAGGCACGGCGGCCGGTCGCTGTGATGGTGGCGACGGCGGCGGCGTTTTTTTCCTCGTTGCGGGCGGCAATGGCGATGTCGCAACCGGCCTCGGCTAAACCCAGGGCCATCCCCAGTCCCAGTCCGCCGTTGCCGCCGGTAATCAGGGCCACGCGCCCCGTCAGGTCAAACAAACCGCCGTTGTTGCTGGTCATTGGTATCCTCTGATTCGTGTCTGCCGCAATGCTGGTACAGTATAGTCTGGCCCCTACGATCAACCGTACATCGTGTCTCCATCGTATCCGCACATCCCGCACCTCGGAGAGTTGACGACCGGCAGCAGGTATTCCGATTCCGGGGCGGCGGTTAGAGCGCAGCCGTCGCAGAACCCAACCGTCATCGCTAACCAATCATCCTCTGAAAAGCCAACCTGTGTTGCGGTCGCCCCGCATTGCTGACACTCGATAACCGGCGCGTCATTGCGGGCCAGCAGCCGGATTTGCCCGGTTCCCCCGTCCAATTCCGCGAGACTTCTCAGCGTCAGCTCCGTAGTTGTGCCAAAGTCGTAATCGTAGCTAAACTTCGTTCCGGGCGGGGCTACCAGTCCCAGCGCGACGTTCATGCTTTTCCCGTAACCGTCCAGGTGAGAATCGTAGCTCATTCCGGCAATCGTGAACGTGCTGAGGTGGCCGCAACATTCCACCCATATTCTCCGCAGGTACTGGTCCAGTTCCTCCAACTTGCTGCCGGCTGGGATGTCCAGGTGCAACCAGTACTCCGGCCGGTGGGCGTCTCCCACCACAAGATGGATGCTTCTGGACGGCCGGGAGCGCCGGCCCGGTTCGCTGCGCCCTTCGTCCGGGCGGCCGGTTCTGGCCAGGCAGCTTTTCAAGTGCCGGGCCATCCCGGATTTGCGAAATGACTTGCGGCACAACTCACAGGTTCCCGCTCCGGTGGCGCTGCTCATAGTCCCCGCTCCTCTGTTGAAATTCAGCGTATGGGCAGTGGGTGTTTCTCATTGCCGTCGCTCAATCCCAATTATTCCCCTTCACGGCAAGTTTGTAAATCGAACCGGGGCGCCCATTGGACGCCCCTGCCATTCCGATAGTGTGTACCTGTGGTTCTTACAGGTTGATCAGTGAGGGCACTGCTACGAACGCCGGTGCGAAGACCAGCGACACAATTGCCATCAGCTTGAGCAGGATGTTCAGGCTGGGGCCGGAGGTGTCTTTGAACGGGTCGCCGACCACGTCGCCCTCCACGGCCGCCTTGTGGGCGTCTGAGCCTTTGCCGCCATAGTTGCCCAGTTCCACGTACTTTTTGGCGTTGTCCCAGGAACCGCCGGCGGAGGCCATCATAATGGCCAGCATGAATCCGGCCGACACCGAACCGATGAGCAGCCCACCCAACGCAGCCTCCCCCAGAATGAATCCGGTGGCGATGGGCGCGATGACCGCCATCAAACCCGGAACAATCATTTCGCGCAATGCGCTGCGGGTGCTGATGTCCACGCACCGGGCGGAGTCCGGCTTGGCGGTGCCTTCCATCAAGCCGGGGATTTCGCGGAACTGCCGGCGCACCTCGTCCACGATGCCCTGGGCGGCACGACCAACTGCCTGCATAGTGAGCGCCGAGAAGATGAACGGCAGCATCGCGCCGATGACCAGTCCAACCAGAATTTGCGGCTGCAACAGGTTGATGCCGGTTCCACCAGCGGCCAGCTTCCCGAATTCGTCTAGTGTGATTAATCCGGCGCTGACCGAATAAGCGGCGAGCAGCGCCAGCGCAGTCAGGGCGGCGGAGCCGATGGCAAATCCCTTGCCGGTGGCCGCGGTGGTGTTTCCCAAAGCGTCCAGGGCGTCGGTGCGCTCGCGTACTTGCGGGTCCAGGTTGGCCTGCTCGGCGATGCCGCCGGCGTTGTCGGCGACCGGACCGTAAGCATCGGTGGCCAGGGTAATGCCCAGCGTGGACAGCAGGCCCACGCCGGCCAGCGCAATGCCGTAGAAACCGGCGAACCAGTAGGCCAGCAGAATGGCGACCGACACGCAGATCACGGGAATCAGGGTGCTCATCATCCCGCTCGCAATCCCCTGAATTATCACGGTCGCCGCGCCGGTTTCCGAGGCTGCGGAAACTCGCTTCGTGGGAGAGTAGCTGTAGGAGGTGTAGTATTCTGTGGCCAGTCCGATGATCGTTCCGGCGACCAAACCGGCCACCACGCACCCGAACCAGAACCAGTTGTGGGTCAGTGTGATGGTGAGGATGGCGGCGAAGATGATGAGCAGCCCGCCGGCGGCGAATATGCCGTAGCGCAACGCCCACAAAAGCCGCTCGAAGTTGGCCTGCTCTCCGCTGCGGACGACGAAGGTGCCCAGGATGGCGGCGAAGATGCCGGCTCCGGCCAGCAGCATCGGAAAGACCGCCTGGGAATGGAATGCGCCCGCGCCCGCCGCCAATGCCGCGGCGCTGGCCGCCAGCGCCACCGCGGAAATGATACTGCCCACGTATGACTCGAACAGGTCGGCTCCCATGCCCGCAACGTCGCCGACGTTATCGCCCACGTTATCGGCGATGACGCCCGGGTTGCGGGGATCGTCCTCGGGTATCCCAGCCTCTATCTTGCCAACCAGGTCGGAACCAACGTCGGCGGCTTTGGTGAAAATACCGCCGCCCACGCGCGCAAACAGGGCGATGGAGCTGGCTCCAAACCCGAAACCGGCCACGGCGCTGATGTCCTGGAAGATTACATAAAGGATGGTAACGCCCAGCAGGCCGATGCCCACTACAGTTACACCCATCACGGTGCCGCTGGAAAAGGCGATACGTAGCGCGGGGTTGAGTCCGATCATGGCGGCTGCCGCAGTGCGGATATTCGCCCTGACCGCCACGTTCATGCCGACGTACCCCGCCAGGCCGGAGCAGAGCGCGCCGACCAGGTAAGATATGGCGGTGGCCGGTATACCCAAGTTGTGTTTAAAGACAGTGTAGTCCATCACGCCCAGCACGATGGCAACGACAACCACGAAAGGCACCAGCGACAGGTATTCGCGGCGCAGGAATGCCGACGCTCCGGTGCGGATGGCGTCGCCAATCTCGATCATGGTCTCATTGCCGCGGTCGGCCCCGATGACCCGATACGCGATGATGGCCGCAAATACCAGGGCGATGACCCCAGCGACCAGGGCCACAATGATTGATTCCATACTCTCCTCTCCGTTTTCAGCTACATAGACCGACAAACATTACGAAACTAGCAGAACGATGGGCGGGTGTCAATGAGAGCCCAATCTCACGCGTACCAACTATAATCTGTCATTGCGAGCGCAGCGTGGCAATCTCGTCGCTGAAACCGCCGTTGTTGTCGCAACGAGATTGCCACGCTGCGCTCCTCGCAATGACAGTTGGCCGGTTGTTTGACAAGGTGGGTACGTGTGAGCAGGCCGGATATTGTTGCCTCGTTCTGACAGTGGCTGCGGTAGCTATACGTAGTCAGACAAGTTTATGATACTAGGGTCAATCTTTCCGTCCTGAATTTCCAGGAGCGCTATGGTTCCGGGCGACCCGTGGCTATGGCGCCGGCCCGGATAGGTCGGGCTGCCCGGATTGATGAACAGCACGCCGTCGCGCCATTCAATCAGTTCTTCGTGGGTATCACCAAACGCCACCACGTCCACATTCCCGCCGAATTTGCGGTGCAACAGGTCAGGCAGCCCAGAGGCCGGGTATTGCAAGCCCGTGCCGTCGGGCGTGGTCATGATGGCGGGGGTAGGCCACTGGATGTCATGCACCATGCCGATGCGCGCGCCGGCAACTGCAACGATGCGAGAAACGTCGGCGAGGCGGTCGCCAGGTTCACGGGGGTCCTCGTAGCCACGCACCGCCAGCACCGGCGCCACCTGCTCCAGGCAGTCCAGCACGCCGATACATTCCAGGTCACCGCAATGCAGCACCAAGTCGCAGCCCCCCAGGGCGTGCAGTACGTTGGCCGGCAAGTCCCAACCGCTGCCGGCGGAGTGAGTATCGGATACGAGGCCGATCTTTACCATGACACGTTAGTATCCGCCACGTTAGTATCCCCAAACGCGTTGCATCTCGGCGCCAGTCATCGGGCCTGGGGTCCCAGCGCTGCTAAAGTACCGAGCATAGTTTCGCGGTCTGTGCCGTGGGGGAAGGCGACGATGGGCATATCGACGCCGTTGGCCCTGAATCTGTCCATTTTCCGGCGGCAATCTGCGGGCGAACCAATGACGGTGATGCTGTCGATCATTTCATCGGTAATGGCGGCGGCGGCTTTGCTCCGGTCGCCTGCCGCCCAGGCCGTCCGCACCGCATCGCCCTGGGCCCGGTAGCCGTACCGACCGAACAGGTCATAGTAATACTGGCCCATACCGCCAATGTAAAACGCCATGTGAGCCCTGGCCTGGGCGGTAGCCTCCGCCAGCGCGTCGCCGTTGTCGGTGGCACAGCACAGGATCTGAGGCGCGGTGGTGATGTCGGCGATGGAACGTCCGGCCGCCTCGGCGGCGTCGGCCAGCGGTTGTTTGATTTCGGGGAGTCGCTCGCAGTGCATCCAGATGGGCAACCAGCCATCGGCCAGCTCGCCGGTGAGTCGCAGGTTGCGGCGGCCCAGCGACGCGACGTAGATGGGTATGCGTTCCTGAACCGGCGCTACTCCCATGCGGAATCGTTTCAGTTCGTAAAATTTGCCTTCGTAATTGACGCGGCTGCCGGAGAGGGCCATCCGCACGATGTCGATGTACTCCCGGGTGCGCGTAACCGGATGGTCGAATTTGACGCCGTGCCAGTCTTCGATGACGATGCGCCCGCTGGTTCCCAAGCCCAGGATGGCCCGCCCGCCGCTGATGCAGTCCAGCGACGCGATGCTTTGCGCAATCAGTCCCGGCGTGCGGCTGTACACCGTGACAATGCCCGTGCCCAATCCGATGCGCTCGGTGTGGCACGCCAGCATGGTCAGCACGGTGAGCGCATCCCGCCCCCAGGATTCGCCGGTCCAGAAGGAATGGTAGCCCAGCCGGTCGGCGGCCTGGGCAACTGCAATCAGGTCGGTGTCGTCGTTGTTGTCGCGGCTGCTGAAGGTGAGGGCGATGGCATCCATATAAGCTGTTGTCCCGGTAAGACTGAATTGCGGCAAAATTGTCGTGGCGGTTTGGTTGTGGCGATGTCGTGGTGACGAGTCAGTTGCGATTTTGCCAGATGATGTACGGGTCCAGCGCGTCGCCGGTGAGGGATTCGCCCAGGGCTTCGCTGGTAATAGGGTAGGTTTGCGACTCCTGGATAACCAGTTCGCGCATTTTTTCGCCCCAGTGTTTCACCTCAGCGGGTTCGGCGCGGCCCGAAAGCATATCGGTGAAACCCTCAACCAGCTGGTCAACCGGAGCGGCCAGAACGGGGCCGGAAATGACGTACACCACAACCTCAGGCAAGTTATCTTCGTCGTGGAAGTCAACCCCCAGGCGTTCCAGTATGGAGTTCATCGCTACCGCCCGCACGATTTCGTCCGCTTGGGTTGGCATATTCATCATGTGAGCGAAGGGGTGGTCCTGTCCTTCCCGCAGGGAGATGGAAAATTCGCTTTCCACGGCCCGGTAATATTCGTCGTTGAACACGTCATCGGCGGATACCAGAGTGATGGTCGCCGGGGAGACGCGCAAGTCTACGGCGATGAATTCCTGCAGATGGGGAAATATAGCCAGGGTGATGTCGGGCCGACGGCCGTTGGGCAACGGGCCGCTGTTCAGTTCCTCGAACAAAGCTGCGCTCCTTGTGATTGGCAACGGCCGGCCGGGTCGCCGGCGGTTTAGCCAGCAGGGGTGATCGAAGTTAGCGAGGACGTGGGCGGATTACGCGTTGACCAAACGTTGCACAGCGTCAGACACGCCGGAAAGGTCATCTACCGTTGCATCGGCCTGCGAGTTCGGGTCATCCGGGTCTTCCGGTTCATAGAAACCTCGAATCCAGACCGACTTCATACCGATCCGATTGGCGCCGACCACGTCGTTGGTAACGTGGTCTCCGATGTGGATCGTGGTCGCCGGCGTGGCCCCCAGTGATTCGATGGTCATCAGGAATATCTCATCAGAGGGTTTCGCCAGCAATACTTCGTCGGAGAAGGTCAGTGTGTCGAAGTATTCCACCAGCCCGTTCCGCCGCAGAAATTCCCGGAACGTGTAGCCCGGAGTCATGCCGGTGTTGGAGATGAGGCCAATATTCAAGCCCAACTGATGCACCGATTCCAGGGTTTGGTGCGTGGCGTCGTGAAAAATGGGCGGGTAATCGAAAAATGATTCGGCGTACACCCTTTCAATCTCGGCGATGGTTTCTTCCGACAGGCGGTCAACCAGACCCTCGCTGACGAGGTTGATGAAGATTTCCACCTGATTGCGGAAGCTGACGTCCTTGTTGGTGTTCCGGACGGCGCGGCAAGCGCGGTAACAGGCGCGATAAGCCTCCCTGATGTGGTCGGGGTCAAACTCTTCGCCGTGGCCGCGTAAAAGGTCGTGAGCGCCGTCCAGTCGCACCTGCGCCCGTTTCTGTCCCAGCTCCCGGTTGTCCAGGATTAGGGTTTGCCACAAATCAAAAGTTACTGCCGTGATGGTGGACACGATGCAATCCCTGCCAGCGAGAAGAAGAATTGAGTCGGGTGGGAGTTGGGTTAGCGGTAGGGTTACAGGGGTGGCCGTTGATGGTGCCAGTCGGTGGCCTGCTGGTAGGCGTAGGCGGCCCGTAGCACGGTTGATTCGTCGAAGTTACGACCCGCCAGGTGCAACCCCGCCGGCAGACCATCATCCGCGAACCCGCACGGCACTGAGATGGCCGGGGAGCCGGTGATGTTGTAAACCCGGGTGTAACGGGTCAGCAGCGGCACGGCCGGTACCGATTCGCCGTCGATGTCGATGCGGCGTTCCAGAATCACCGGCGCCGTTACCGGTTCCACGGGGCCAGCCAGCAGGTCAACATTTTTCAGCAAGTCGGCAACCTGCTGGCAAAAAACCTGCCGGGCTTGTTGGGCGCGCAGATACTCGCCGGCCGAGATGAACAGGCCCTCTTCCAGGCGGTCGCGCACCTGCGGGTAGAGCTTGTCGCCATCGCTGAGCAGAATGTCCCGATGCGCGGCGCTGGCCTCGGCGCTGAGGATGACGTTGCTGATGGCCTGGGCGTACTGGAACATTGGGAGGGACACTTCGACAATCTCGGCGCCCAGCTCACCCAGCACGACGATAGCCCGGTGCGCCAGGTCGGCAACCTGAGCGTCGATGGGCCCGTCGAAAAACTCTTTCACCACGCCAATACGCAGGCCCCGCACGTCGCCGGTAAGCGCGGCGGTATAGTCGGGCACCGGCACATTGGCGGTAACGTGGTCGCGGGGGTCGGGCCCGGCGATGGCGTTCATCGTCAGGGCGGCGTCCTCTACGGTGCGAACCATGGGGCCGGGGTGGTCAAGGCACCAGGACAGCGGCGTAAGCCCAGCGCGGCTAACCCGGCCGTAGGTGGGTTTCAGTCCCACGATTCCGCACAGGGCGGCGGGAATGCGAACGCTGCCGCCGGTGTCGCTGCCCATCGTGATGGTGCATTGGCCGGCGGCGGTGGCAGAACCGCTGCCGCCGCTGGAACCGCCGGTAATGCGCTCCGGGTTCCACGGGTTGTGCATATGGCCGTAGTCGGCGTTTTCCCCGGTGGGGCCGAAGGCCAACGGGTGCATATTGAGCTTGCCCAGCAGTATCGCGCCAGCATCGCTGAACCTGGCGGCGACGGTGCAATCCTGCGTGGGCACATGGGTGTCGTAGATACGGGTGCCCGAGGTCGTGCGGACGCCGGCCGTATGGAACAGGTCTTTGAGGCCGACTGGAATGCCGTGCAATGGGCCGCGGTAGTTGCCCCGCCCAATGTCCTGCTCGGCGCGGCGGGCGGCGGCGCGGGCCTGTTCCGGAATCAGCGTGATGAAGGAATTCAGCGTCGGCTCGGTGGCTTCAATGCGAGCCAGACAAGCGTCAACCACATCCACCGGGGAGATTTCGCGGTCTCGAATCAGGCCGGACAATTCCCATGCCGACATATAATGCAGTTCCTGGGCAGGCATGGCGTTCCTCACCATCGAAAAAGGGCTACGCTGAAAAAGGGCTGCGCTCTAAAAAGGGTTACGGGTTACAGGCGTTGCGAGCGCTGGGCTTACAAGCGGCAAGGGCTTACTCCGCCGCAGCGATGAAGGCAGACGGTGATTCTGCATCGCTTACGTCGATCTCGTACAGGCTACTGATTCCGCTACGCATCATTTGTACACGCCGGTGCAAGTCCTCCATTCGCTCGACATCTGAAGTATCCAGACCGACGGCAGCGGCCACGCGGAGGAAGGCATCGAGGGGCAATTCGGCAGCGGATTCGGTAGACATAATCGGCTCTGGGTGCGCCGGGCGGGTGGGTTCATTAGACGGCCGGCGAGCAAAAGTTATTATGGCGCAAGGCGCGCCGGTTGGCAAATCACAACCGGGCCGTGCGCACCCACTTTTTGTCATTGCGAGCGCAGCGTGGCAATCTCGTCGCCGTAGCAATGGTCGCCGTAGCAATGGTCGCCGTAGCAATGATAGTTCGCCGACGTGTGTTCAACCTCATCGAGATTGCCACGTCCATCCACCAGCTCGGGAGGAGCGCCCGCTCCTCGCAATGACAGATTAAAGTGGGTACGCGTGAGACAACCGGGCCGTCGAACGCCGGCGCAGGGACAATTCCCGATGCCCGGTATGGGCTATAATTTTTCGTGTTTTATTCCCCAGCGTTTACGTGTTTCTACGATGACGACAGCATATTGCACTTTCTGCGGCGCTGCGGTTTTGCCGGGTTCAGGCGCCTGTCCGGGCTGCGGGCAGCGAATCGTCGGACTGGATCAACCCGACCCGCCCGGCGTGGAACAATGGGGTCTCTGGTCGGTGGGCGGCGGATTGGCGGCGCTCGTACTGACCACGATTCTGGTTACAGCGGTAGCGTTTTGGCTGCTGCTGCCGGCGTGCGATGCTTCCGGCGGGCCGCCGGAATGCCGCGACAAACCCTTTGGCATCGAAATGTCATTGCCGACGGTAACGCTGATTTCCATCATTGTCCTGGGAATCGCCCAGGTCACGCTGGTGTGGATGCTGGCGTTCCAGCGGATGCGCCCGTCGCCCCGGTTGCTGGGCTTCACGCGGCCCCAGCGGTCCCCGTGGCTGACCGGAGGCGCGGTGTTGGCAGCAATCTTCGCCAGCGTCGGATTTGCCCATCTGTACGGGCTAACGACAACTGCACTGGGTTGGGATTTTTTGACCCCGCCGGAACTGGAGCCGGATCTGGTGCTGACCGGCGCGCTGGCGGCGCTGAGTTTCGTCGCGCTGGCAATCTGGACGCCGTTGGTCGAGGAAGCTTTTTTTCGTGGGTTTGTGTTTCGCGGCCTGGTAAACCGATGGGGTTCGGTCCCCGGGCTGGTTGTGTCGGCGGCAATTTTCACCGGGATGCACTTTTCGCTGCCGGTGTTGCTGCCCATATTCGTTACCGGATTGCTCCTGGGGGGCTTATACTGGTACACGCGGTCGCTGTGGCCGTCAATCGTCGTACACGGTTTGCAAAACGGGCTGGCGGTGTTGCTGGTGATTAACTTGGCCTGAGGCGCGGCGTACCCGAAACCTGATTTGCCACGTGCAATTGCGCTCCCGTGTTTGCACCGAGCCAGAAGACAACGAGGTTTGGAATGGCTGTAAACCCTCAGACACGAACTGACCGTATTGCCGACCGTTTCGCTGCCATCAAGGCCGAGGGTCGGCCGGGGCTGGTGGTTTTTATGACCGTTGGGCATCCGTACCGCGACGCCGCCCTGGAGATAGCTCCGCAACTGGCCGCTGCCGGCGCGGACGCCATCGAACTGGGGATGCCATTCAGCGACCCGATGGGTGAGGGCCCGGTCATCCAGGAGTCCAGCTTTGTCGCGTTGCAAAACGGTGTCACCACCCAGGACTGCCTGGACACTGCGGCGGCGGTGCGTCCAGACATCGGCGACACACCGTTGATTTTGATGGGTTACTACAACACCGTCCTGTCCTACGGGCTGGAACGGTTTGCCAGGGCGTGCGCCACCGCAACGGTGGACGGGTTGATCATCGTGGATTTGCCGTACACCGAAGCCGAACCGCTGGTTGGCCACCTGGAGCCATTCGGCATCCACCTGATTCCGTTGCTGGCGCCAACCAGCACCGACGAGAGCATTGCCCAATCCGTGCGGTACGGCGGGGGGTTCGTTTACTGCATCAGTGTAACGGGTGTTACCGGCGCCCGCTCCGAGGTGTCGGACCGGGGCCTGGAACTGGTTGACCGGGTGCGGCAGCAGACTGACCTGCCGGTGGCGGTGGGCTTCGGTATCTCCACCCGAGAGCACGTGCTGGATGTTGGCAAGCGGGCCGACGCTGCGGTGGTGGGCAGCGTCCTGGTGCGGGCGTTGGGGAATGGACCGCCGGAGGAAGCTGGCAGGCGCGCCGCCACGGTAGTAAGCAGCCTGTCCGGGCGCCGATAGCGCCGGTTCGTGCGCCGTGCACCCTCACGCGCGCCTACTTTGTCAAACCAAACCAACCTGCTGTCATTGTGAGAAGCCGCCCAACTCCAACTGTCATTGCGATCAGCCCCCACCACCACTTGTCATTGCGAGGAGCGCAGCGACGTGGCAATCTCGTTGCGGTTGAGCACACGTCGGCGAACCATCATTGCTACGGCGACCATTGCTACGGCGACCATTGCTACGGCGACCATTGCTACGGCGACCATTGCTACGGCGACGAGATTGCCACGCTGCGCTCGCAATGACAGATTAAAGTAGAGGAAATTTCGCTACTCGGGATTTGATTGAACGACGGCTGAAAGCGACCGACTACGCGACGAATCTCGTTTCACCGAGTCGGGCGTTTTTCCACAGGTGAATTTTTCAGTCCGAGTCCATTCGCCCCGCTACTTTCCCGATCAAGTCGTCGGATGCTATGTGGCTGTCCTCCCCACTGACCAAGTCGTGGAGTTCAAAAATCTGGTGGTCAACCCTTCTCACCAAAGGACCGGGCATTGGCAGACTGCTAATCAACCTCCTTGAACGGTTCGTGACCCAGGCGGGGTACCAAGTGACTAGGTCCTGGACCTATCGGCACCTACGGGTGACCTGAGAAGTGTGCCGGTAACTCGGGTACCTCGAAGACGAACTCGACGAAGCCATGCTATCGGAGCTTGATCCGGTGACCATAAGCCTGAACTTGGCAGCCCGCCGGCTAGACTGAACACCGCGGGTTCGGGACCCATTCAGTGGGACTCTGGCCGTCTCACCTCGTCATCAACCGTCCTCAGCCTCGTCGTCCGTTATGACTGCGACGACCCGCGGATTTAGCAAACGCCACCTCTGGCCAGCTCGCTCGAGATCCCCTTCCGCAATGATCGGCTCTTTCCCCTTGTGGGCGTCAATCGCCTTGTTGTAATCCGATTGACTTAACACCGCGACCACCGACTGAATGGTCCCTTCAATGGATGTTCGCAAGGCCACGGTTCCATCAGTTTCGCTGTCATCGCGTTGCAGCCTTTGTACCGAACACAGCAACTGAACATCAGGCTTCGGTTCGCGGTTGCGGAAAACGCGGGAGGCCTCGCTCAGCATTGGTACGTCGTCCCGGGTGAACTGGACTGGACGCCGCGCCAATGTCACCGGCCGTGTTTTGGCCCAGGTCAACCTGATGTCGAGCGCAGGGAAAGGTTCGATCATCTGCACCAGCGCGTCACACAAGTTGGCACTAACGCCCGAACCGACAGCGTGAGCAAACGCATCGTTATCTCCGCTCACCGTCATTTCGGACGCCTGCTTGGTAGCGTGTAGAGCGTCGTACAGCCTCCTGGTCATGCGTCTTGCAACCGGCGGGTCGGCATCGCCCGCCCCTTCCACGAGGGGAGGCTGCAACGGCGGCACGATAACCGGAGGCAACAAGGTAACGACAAAACTACCTGGCTCGGTCTGGCCCAGGCGAACTTGAGACAGGAACTCAACAGCTTCCCGGTTGGCCCCGGACCGGTAAAGCGGCCTAGGGCTGTGCAGCGAGCACGCCGCCGCCAACAGCATATCCCGCGCGCCAGAGACCAGGCTAGCACCTTCGTTTATATCAACCGTGCTGTCGCCTCCATCCACCCGCACACGAATAACGTCTCGATCCGTGGTCATCAAGTCGTTGTAGAGAGCAATCTCGCTCATGTCGGCAACGCGAGCAAAAATCCCGACCAACTGCGCGACCACACGTTTGTAATCACCGATGTTCCTAGTTCGCGGCACTAATAACTCCGGCAACCCGTTACCAATGTACACGTCGGAATGGGAGCCAAAGGTGTCAGTTTTGGTCCATCCCTGAATACGCGCGTAGGTAGCCAAGGCAGCGGGTGACACTACCGAAAGGTCGTTCCGGTCTTGGATCAGAGTAGTCATGAGATCCTCCCAGTGCGGGACTGTTCCATGAGCGCCTTCAGTCCATCAACGTCAAACAGGTTTTGTTTCGGAATCCGGACAGTCACGCTGGTCTCATTGTCGGTCTCATCCCATCCCAACAGATTCAGCCAGTAGGCACGGTGCCTTATTACCAGTTCGTCAACGGTAATGGTCATCCATTGTAGCGGGTCTCCCGGCAAGTCGAGCACCACCAGCAAACGAGGTGTCTGCGTTTCGATACGCAGAAGGTCGTAGTTCCGACGCGGTAGCGGGAAGGCTACAAGGTCATCGCCGACATCGTGCAGGTTGACCGTCGCCTTCAACTGGAGTTCAAGAGCCGGCCGCATGTCGCCCCCGGCTTGTACACGCAAGTCTATGCCATCGCGGTCTTTCTCGTACACAGCGGTGACGTAACCGGCCCGTGCCGCCACCCCGTGGGCGTAGGCCTTCGAAAGCAACTCCTCCTGGTCAGGAACAGTTAGCAGGCTATCCGCCGGCAACATGGTACCTCTCCGAAGCGAAAGTGTTGCATATGCCCGGCATCCGCAACTCGAGGTCGTCCATTGTAGGCACTAGGTTCTGTTGACATTTCATTATAATGGCTGTATGTCAAACATCAGATTATCACCAGAACAGTGGGCCAGGATGCTCGATTTCTTGCGTGGTTGCACTGGCGTGTACGTTGGCCAGGAAGCGGATTGCCGGCGTTTTGTCGAGGCCGTCTTATGGATTAACCGCTCTGGGGCCCAATGGCGACTGCTGCCAGCCGAATACGGGAACTGGAACAGCGTCTACAAACGATTCGCCCGTTGGACTGACCAAGGGGTCTGGGCACAAATGCATCAACATTGCTGCGACGACGCGGATCTGGAATACCTGATCATCGACAGCACGGTGGTCCGGGCGCACCCTTGCGCGGCGGGAGCTCCCCCAAAAAGGGTGGCCAGGCGGCCCAGGCCCTGGGCCGGAGCCGCGGCGGGTTCAGCACCAAGATTCACGTGAGCGTAGACGGCTTGGGCAACCCCTTGCGATTCATACTGACCGGGGGCAACAGCACGACATCACCCAGGCGGAGGAGTTGATCGCCGGTTATGCTGGCGAGCACGTACTGGCCGACAAAGGGTACGATGCCCAGGAGTTTCGCCAGCACATCCTGGAACTGGGTATGATGCCGGTCATTCCGCCCCGCTCGAACCGCAAGGCACCCGCCGACTATGACCGGCATCTGTACCGGGAGCGTCATCTGGTGGAATGCTTCATCAACAAGATCAAGCACTATCGCCGGATCTTCTCCCGGTTTGAGAAGCTGGACACCAGATACCTGGGCTTCCTGCACTTCACCGCCGCTCTCATCTGGCTACGGTGAAATGTCAACAGAACCTAGTCAATGACTGACGTGTCCGCCGTGGAAACGGGATAAAAGCAGTTCCTCAGCCCGACGCACGACACTAACTTCCGGCAGGTGTATATGCTGCAAATCAACTCAGGCAAGATGTTCGTCAACGAAACAGAGGAACGCAATCGACTGCGCGGTGTTTTGCACACCAACCTTCGGATCTCGGGGTCGGAACCAATTGAGACAGCGATTGGAAGCATCCTGCCAGTCACGAACTTGCGTGACCCCAAAACTATCGTGTACGAGGTCACCGAACGTTTTGAGAAGAACCCACCAGTAGCGGCAAACCTTCACTCCCACGGTATTGACCCTTATCTCAGCGAAGCCGCCAGCATAATTTCGTTTGCGTTGAACGTCACATGCACTCCTGATTACCAGCTGACGCAACGCCTGCTCAGCCAAAGACCCAATTTGATGGGTGACGCTCAACCGAAAGAGTTGCTTTCTAGGGTCTTCGATGAACAGGTATGGGCCCAATCTACTGAAGTCGGGGACCTAGTCGAGTTCGCGACACGTTTGATTGGTCTCGACCGCAAACACCACTTGGCGGCTATTCGTGCGATAAACACGTACGTGACCGGTGTACACAGGGTCGCGGATGACTACGAGTTGGCATACACCCTCATGGTGGCAGCCATAGAGTCGCTCGCTCAAGAATTCGACGGTCATCAACCCGAATGGAACGACTACGCAGAAGACAAGCGCAACAGGTTAGACGACGCTTTAGATGGGGCAGACCCCGTGACTGCCGGGAGGGTCAGGCAAGCCATACTGGAAATCGAACACACTGCGCTGGCCCGGCGATTTCGCGATTTCACCGTGGACCATTTGCGGCCTGAGTACTACCAACAGGCAGCAGACCAAGTACCCACGCCAGCTACTGAATCACGCATCCGTCAAGCCGTTCGACAAGCCTACAACATACGCTCAAGTTACGTGCACGCTCTACGGAGGATGCCGAACGAGATCAAACTACTTGGTCAGTTTGACAAGGTCATCGTCGTTGACGGGAAGACCTACCTCACGTTTGAGGGACTCACCCAATTGGCGCGCCACGTAATCACCGAATTCGTGAACCGTGGCCCGCAGGTCGAAACGGAAGATTACAACTACCACCTTGAGCGGTTCAATCTAGTTCGCGTTCGCTCCGACCATGTCCCATATCAGAACTCCGCATCACAGTCGTTCTGAACTCGCCGCTTTCACTGTGGCGGCAAAATCAACCTGACGGCGCGAAAACGAAACTCGACAAAAACTCCGTATTTTCGGTGGCGTGCTGGACGGATGATGAGTAGCGATTTGCGCTCCTAGATGGCTGATATGCCGTGACGAGATTCGTCATAACATTGACCAGTTCCGACTGCCCATCGGTCAAATCCCGAGTAGCGAAATTTCCTCATTAAAGTAGGAACGCGTGAGGCCTTGAAACCCGTTGACAACCCGGTTGCGTCAGAGTAGTATTTTCCGTGAAATGAACGCAACCTGCCGCCAAATCACTCGGGGCTTCTATTACCCGTTTTATTATTACGCTTACCGCAACGCGGTCGGCGTAAGTCCGGTGTGTGAAGCCCGATAATTCAGGTGACAATCACTTTGGCAGGACTTCAGCCGGACACAGGCTGGAGTCTTTTTTATTACGACCGCCTGAACGCCCCCGGCGACGAACGAGGAGGACACTGAATATGGTTAGTTCACCCGCGAAGGACGTCAATGTAATGAGCAACAATGCTTTGATACGACCTTCTGAACTGGAAGCCCGTATCCCGCTGACGGCCAAGGCCGAGGCATCGGTGCTGGCCGGGCGTCAGCAGCTGGAGGCGGTGCTAAACGGCGAAGATGAACGGTTCGCGGTCATCGTTGGCCCCTGCTCGATCCACGACAACCAGGGCGCGCTGGATTACGCCGAACGCTTGAAGCCCCTGGCCGACCAGCTCAGCGAACGGCTGCTCGTCGTGATGCGAGTCTATTTCGAGAAACCCCGCACCACCGTGGGTTGGAAGGGTCTCATCTACGACCCCAACCTGAACGACACCTACCAGATTGAGGACGGGTTGCACCGCGCCCGTCAGCTGCTGCTCGAAGTTGCCGAAACCGGCCTGTACTCCGCCACCGAGTTCCTGGACCCCATCGTGCCCCAGTACCTTTCCGACCTGGTGACCTGGGCCGCCATTGGGGCTCGCACCACCGAGAGTCAGACGCACCGCCAGATGGCGTCGGGACTGTCGATGCCGGTCGGGTTCAAGAACGGAACGGATGGCGACCCGCAAACGGCGGTGGATGCGCTGGTGGCGGCCAGCACGCCCCAGGCCTTCCTGGGGATTGACCATCAGGGCCAGGCGTCCATCGTTGAAACCCGCGGCAACAACAACTGCCATCTGGTCATGCGCGGCGGGCGCAGCGGCACCAATTTCGACGCCCGCTCCATTTCCACAGCGCAGGAGGCCCTTCGCAAGTCCAACGTGGCACCGCGTATCGTGGTGGATTGCAGCCACGGCAACTCCAACAAAGACCACACCCGGCAGCACATTGCCTTCGAGGATGTGATTAGCCAACGCCTCGCCGGTAACAGCGACCTGTTGGGGGTGATGCTGGAAAGCAACATCAACCCAGGGGCGCAGAAACTGGCCGAAGACCCGTCCTCGCTGGAGTACGGCGTGTCCATCACCGACTCCTGCATCGGTTGGGACGAAACGGTGCAGCTGCTGGAGTGGGCATACGAAGAGCTGGGCTAATCGCCGGCCTTTCCCACCACTGCAACAAGCACTAACAGCCCTTTTCCGCCAGGCGGAGAGGGGCTGTTCGCGTTACGGTTGGCGCGATTGCTGGAGAGTACCAGGGGAAACCAGGACGTAACGGGGAGGCATCGCAGGTTGTCACCAGGGGCTGGCCGGCAACCACCGTGATATAATTCCGTAAAGGCCACATTGACGCGAGCGCAGCGCATATTGTGCATCGACGCTCGCCTTCGCTTATACAAGGAGGCCGGCATATGTTTCCCACCGTTAGCCTCATCACGGAAGTTTCCCGGGAGGACGTTTCACGCCTCCGCGACTGGTTGCGAGACCCTGAGGTCAGTTCCCTCTGGTACGGCAACGATGATAACGACGGCCACGCGTTGCACATCGGATACGCTCCGGAGCAGATTACCGATGCCGATGACGAGGCCTGGAGTCAGGTTTTCCATCAGGATGAGCGGCGCATTTACTCCCTGTACGCCACCGACGAAGCGCACATCGGGGAAGCGCAGTTGCTGGTCGAATGGCCCCTGCAAGAGGCCCAGTTGTTCATCATGATCGGACGCAAAGACTTGTGGCACCATCATTACGGAACGGCGGCGTTGATCGCCATGCTGGACGAGGCCTTCGAGAACCTGGAGCTGCACCGCGTGTGGGTCGATGTACCGGAATACAACGAGTACGCGTTGCAGATGTTCCGGCATCTGGGCTTCGTGCTGGAAGGGCACCTGCGTCGTACTCACCGCAAAGATGGGAACTGGTATGACTCCTTTGCGATGGGTTTGCTGACGGACGAATACCATCGTCGACGCGACCGGGTGCTGGCCCAATACAGCGCCTGACCGCAATATTCACCCGACCGCCGCACTCATTGACACTGTGGGAATGACGCCAAACATCCAGCCCCATGAGGCGGGTGCGCCGGCCCGGGCGTCGGAGGACTGAACTATGCCAGTTATCACCATCAACGGAGTCATTGGCAGCGGCACACTGGAAGTCGGCCACATGGTGGCCCAGAATATGGGCATCAACTACGTTGACCGCTACATCTTCTCGGAAGCGGCGCGCCTGGTCGGTTCACCCATCGGCCAGATGATTGAGAAAGAGCAGCGCGTCATACCCTTCCGCGAGAAGGTGGCCCGCTTCATGCAAACAGTGCTGGAACGCTCCGCCGTTGCCGGAGCCGGCGCCGAGCCATACTTCGGCCGGGGCATCGAAATGCTGCCGGCGGAGGCCTATACCGAGCTGGTGTCGGATGCGGCTGCAACCTCCGCAGTTCACGACCGGGCGTTCATTGATGCCACTACTTCCGTCATCAAGGACCTCGCCGCCGCTGGCGATGTGGTGATTATCGGGCGTGGCAGCAACATGATCCTGGCGGACACCCCCGGCGTGGTTCACGTCGGTTTGGTGGCGCCGATGGCTGTGCGTATTGACACAATGGCCAAGCGTGAGATGTTCAATCCGGAGGAAGCGCGTGCCTACTCCGAGGAGCTGGAAAACGCGCGCCTGACGTTCTACCGCAAGTTTTTCCGGATCAACGCCAACGACCCCACCAAGTATCACCTGATGCTGAACATCGGACGGATTTCCCAGAGCACCGCGGCTGAGATTATCGGCCACGCCACCGCTGACATCGCGGGAGCGCCGGTCGGATAAATATGTTGCCGTCCGTCGCGCTTTTTCGGGCCACCCCGATATGCAGCAGCCCAACGATACCCCGGGCGTCTTCACGGCGCCCGGTATTTGGTTAGTCCGTCCGACCAATATGCGGAGCCTGGGTATCCCGGACCGGAAGCCGGTAACCGTTGCCTTCGCTGGGCAAGCAGCCAGCCCGACGAGCAGCCAGCCTTGATTCCCATATCTGACGGCGGCCGGCCACGGGGTTCGTTTCCGGTCGTAAACGTTACGCTGCTGGGGCTGAATGCCCTGGTGTTTTTGTGGGAAATCGGGACCGGCGGCATCGGGTTTCTCTTCGGGGCGGACAGTGTTGGAAGCTTTGTGTTCTTCCTGAAGTTCGGATTCATCCCCGCCGAACTGTCCAGCGGCATGGAATTTGAACGCGTGAATCTTGACACGGGCCAGGTGCAGAGCATCGCGTCGCCAATACCCACCTGGGCAACGATACTCACGTCCATGTTCATCCATGGCGGGTTAATGCACTTCGCCGGCAATATGCTGTTCCTGTGGGTGTTTGGCGACAACATCGAAGACACCTTCGGACACGTCAAATATCTGGTGTTCTATCTGGTGGCGGGCGTCCTGGCGACACTGGCGCATTACGTCACTGATATGGGGTCGCAAACGCCGCTGGTGGGGGCGAGCGGAGCAATATCGGGCGTGTTGGGCGCCTATCTCGTGCTGTATCCCCGCAACCGCATCCGCACGCTGATTATCTACTTCCTGATTACCGTCGTGGAGCTGCGCGCCGCCTGGCTGCTGCTCATCTGGATCGGCTTACAGGTGGTGCAGGGCCTGTTGTCCATCGGCATCAGCGACCAGGTGAGCACCGCCTTCTTCGCCCACATCGGCGGTTTCGCCGTGGGCCTGGCAGTTGCGGCGGCAGTCAAAATGCTGTGGCGGCCACCGCAAGGCCCGGCGGGCTACCGCCGCAGCAGTGCCAACCGGAACCCGCAATACTGGCGGGGGAGGCGGATTGACTGAACGGATTGCGCTGGCCTAGTATCAACAGAAACGTCGCCACCCGGAGGCGCATTATGACCCTGACGAAAGTAAAACTGGAAAACTTCACTGCATTCGCAAACTTGGAACTGGAGTTTTCCCCCGGTATCAACGTCCTCATCGGTGCCAACGGCACCGGCAAAACCCACCTGCTGAAAGTTTGCTACTCGGCTTGTGACGTTGCCAAAACGGGAGATCCGTTTGTTGAGAAACTGGTACGGGTATTTTTGCCGTCCGGCCGGGCTCTGGGGCGCTTGGTCAAACGACAGCAGGGAAGCAATTCCGGTATGGTGGAAATTCAGCGCGGCAACCAGAAATTGGGGGCCTCATTTTCAAGCCGCGCTAGAACACAGGCCGCGCCGACAGTGAGTGGCGCTGACCGTTGGGGCGACCCCACAATAGAAAGTGTCTATATTCCGGTAAAAGAGATGCTGTCCAACGCGCCCGGGTTCCTGGCGCTTTACGCGGCGCGCGAGGTTCACTTCGAAGAGGTCTATGCGGATATTCTATACCGAGCCTACCTCCCGCCGTTACGTGGACCCATGGACAGCCAGCGCCAACGTTTGTTGTCCGGGTTGCAAAAGGCTATGGCTGGGAAGGTTACGGTCAAGAATGGCGAATTTTTCCTGCGCAATCAGCAGGGCAATCTCGAATTTACTCTGCTGGCAGAAGGAATTCGTAAGTTGGCCTTGCTGTGGCTTTTGATACAGAACGGCACTTTGCGCAACAGCTCAGTGTTGTTTTGGGATGAGCCGGAGACCAACCTGAATCCGAAACTGTTCGGAACAGTGGTTAACATCCTGCTGGAACTACAACGCGCCGGCGTACAGATATTCTTGGCCACTCACGATTACGTCATAATCGAGGAGTTTGACCTGCAAATGAAAAGCAGTGACCAGGTAGCTTTCCATTCGCTCTATAGTGAGAACGGTGAAATAACCTGCAATACGACAAACCAGTATCTCAGTATCAGCCCGAATGCGATTGCGGACACTTTCACCGACCTTTACGACCGCACCATTGAGCGCAGTTTGGGAGGCTCAGTGCAATGACGGTCCTCACGGAAGGCAACCTGCAAATCACGATCAATAACGCCGCAAGCACCCGCAAGTTTGACGGTCCTGGTCACGGATTAAGTTACTGTATGAAGGCAGTGGACTTTGTGGTTGAGCTCCCAGACCATTATCTATTCATCGAAATCAAAGACCCGCAAGACCCCCAAGCACCTCTCCAAGCCACCACCGATTATTGCCGACGTTTCACCAGCGGCCAAATTGACGAGGATTTCAAGTACAAGTACCGGGATACCTTTCTTTACGAATGGGCGGCCGGCCGCGCCAATAAGCCAATCGATTACCTGATGCTGATTGCTTTGGACACCCTGAAGCCCGCTCATTTACATAGCAAGAGAAGGGACATGGAGCGGAAGTTGCCTTTGTTGAGATCGGCTTCCGGCCAGTGGACTCGCCAGATTGTCAGGAATTGCTATGTGCTCAATATAGCCTCGTGGAATCACCACTTTCCACAATACCCCGTCACGCGCTTGCCCTCGTAAAATGAAAATCACGATGGACAGGCAAGCCACACCTACGGCGGCGTGGCTTGCCCGTATTCGTTCCAACCCCAGCAGGCAACTTTGCCGTCGGTCTTCACTCCGCACGTGTGCCCCACACCGGCGCTGACCTGTTGAAAGGTTCCCGCCAGTGGCGTGGCTTGCCCGTCTGCGTTCCAACCCCAGCAAGCAACCTTGCCGTCGGCCTTCACTCCGCACGTGTGCCGCCAGCCAGCGCTGACCTGTTGAAAGGTTCCCGCCGGCGGCGTGGCTTGCCCGTCTGAGTTCAAACCCCAGCAGGCAACCTTGCCGTCGGCCTTCACTCCGCACGTGTGCCACGCATTGGCGCTGACCTGTTGAAAGGTTCCCGCCGGTGGCGTGGCTTGCCGGTTTTCGTTAAAACCCCAGCAAGCAACCTTGCCGTCGGCCTTCACTCCGCACGTGTGCCCCACACCGGCGCTGACCTGTTGAAAGGTTCCCGCCGGCGGCGTGGCTTGCCCGTCTGGGTTCAAACCCCAGCAGGCAACCTTGCCATCGGTCTTCACTCCGCACGTGTGCCCCCCACCGGCGCTGACCTGTTGAAAGGTTCCCGCCGGCGGCGTGGCTTGCCCGTCTGGGTTCAAACCCCAGCAGGCAACCTTGCCATCGGTCTTCACTCCGCACGTGTGCCCCCCACCGGCGCTGACCTGTTGAAAGGTTCCCGCCGGCGGCGTGGCTCGCCCGTCTGCGTTCAAACCCCAGCAGGCAACCTTGCCATCGGTCTTCACTCCGCACGTGCGCCCCCCACCGGCGCTGACCTGCTCGAACTTTTCAGATGGCGACAATGTAGGTGTAGGTGCTAGTACCGTTTCAATCTGGTTTTGTAGGGTAGCTATGCTGGAGCTTACGGCGAGCGTACTGGGTGGAGAACCGCTAGTCTATGATGGCGGCGGCCTCATTGCGCTCGTGTTCGAGCGCCGCAACCTCTCGCCGCAGCTCCGGCTCAGCTCTGATACGGCGGTTCAGACACGCTCTGCTGCAGACGCTCAACTCGATCTCAGCCATGTTCAGCCAGCTGCCATGCGTAGGAGTGTAATGAAACTCGAGGCGTTTGGCGATGCGCCGGGCTTCGGATGGCTCAAATGATTCGTAGAGCGAGCCGATCTGGTGGGTGTTCAGGTTGTCCATCACCAGCCTGACCACCTCGGCAGCAGGGTAGGCCTCGTCCACCAGCCACCGCAGCTGGTGCGCGAAGTCCACGGCAGTGCGGCGCTCGGTCACTGCGACGTGCCGCCACCCGCCCTGCGGCTCGCAGAGCATGAACCGGTTGCGGGTCCCGTTGCGTGGTACTCAGTGTCATAGCGTTCCACCCGTCCGGGAGCGGCCTTGATGGGCGGCCGCACCTCCCCGGTCAATTGCCGGGAGGTCTCGTCGAAACACACTACCGGACGCTCCGGGTTGTACTCCGGTTGGTACAGGTACAGCACGTCCTCCATCCGCGCCACGAACTCCCCGCTCACCTTGGGGATACACCATTCTTTCTTCTTCCAGGGTTTGAGTTCGTTTTTTTGAGTAGCTGGCGCACCGTCTCCAGGGAGCTGCTCTCGGCAAACTCCAACTCTACCACCTTGTCGGCCAACAACTGGAGTGTCCAATGCGTGTGACCTTCGGGCGCTGTGCTGCACGCAAAGGCGATCAGGTGCGCTTCCTGCCGGCCGTCCAGCTTGCGCTCCCGGCCCGGCCGTGGCTTGTCATTGATGGCGGACTCAAGTCCTTCCTCCACGTACCGCTTCCGCGTTCTGGCAACGGTAGCAGGGTTGATCAAAAGCACACCGGCTAGCTCACGGTCCCGAAGTCCTTCGTCAGCTTTGAGCAACGCGAGCGCCCGCTTGACGGTGCGGACTGACGGCTTGCCCCGGTGGGAAACCGCATTGAGACGGGAGCGTTCGGCCTCGGTCAGCGCGACTTTATACTTGATGGCAGCCATGGCTGGGCACCTCCTCGCAGAAAGATCATACCCCAGTATGGCTGCCTTCTAATATTATTACAAATCTATCTGGGAACGGTACTAGTACCGTTTCAATCTGGTTTTGTAGGGTAGATATGCTGGAGCTTACGGCGAGCATCTGGGGTGGTAAACCGCCAGTCTATGACTGATTTTGCGGCGTTGCGCTCGTGTTCGAGGGCCGCAACCTCTCGCCGCAGCTCCGGCTCAGCGCTGATACGGCGGTTCAGACACCCTCTGCTGCAGACGCTCAACTCGATCTCAGCCATGTTCAGCCAGCTGCCATGCGTGGGAGTGTAATGAAACTCCAGCCGTTGCGCGATGCGCCGGGCTTCGGATGGCTCAAATGCTTCGTAAAGCGAGCCGAGCTGGTGGGTGTTGAGGTTGTCCATCACCAGCCTGACCACCTCGGCATCAGGGTAGGCCTCGTCCACCAGCCACCGCATCCGGTGGGCGAAGTCCACGGCAGTGCGGCGCTCGGTCACGGCGACGTGTCTCCAGCCACCCTTCGGCTCGCAGATCATGAACCGGTTCCGGGTCCCGTTCCGCTGGTACTCGGTGTCATAGCGTGCCACCCGTCCGGGGACGGCCTGGATGGGCGGACGCACCTCCCCCGGTCAATTGCCGGGAGGTCTCGTCGAAACACACTACCGGACGCTCCGGATTGTACGCCTGGTGGTACAGGTCCAGCACGTCCTCCATCCGCGCCACGAACTCCCCGCTCACCCTGGGGATACACCACTCCTTCTTCTTCCACGGCTTGAGTTCGTTTTTTTGAGCAGCTGGCGCACCGTCTCCAGGGAGCTGCTCTCGGCAAACTCCAACTCTACCACCTGGTCGGCCAACAACCGGAGTGTCCAATGCGTGTGACCTTCGGGCGCTGCGCTGCACGCAAAGGCGATCAGGTGCGCTTCCTGCCGGCCGTCCAGCTTGCGCTCCCGGCCCGGCCGTGGTCGGTCATTGATGGCGGACTCAAGTCCTTCCTCCACGTACCGCTTCCGCGATCTGGCGACCGTGGCGGCGTTGATCAAAAGCACATCGGCTATCTCACGGTCCCGAAGCCCTTGGTCAGCTTTGAGCAACGCGAGCGCCCGCTTGACGGTGCGCACTGACGCCTTGCCCCGGTGGGAAACCGCATTGAGACGGGAACGTTCGGCCTCGGTCAGTTTGACTGTATACTTGATGGCAGCCATGGCTGGGCACCTCCTCGCAGCAAGATCATACCCAAGTATGACTGCCTTCTCATATTCTCACAAATCTATCTGGGAACGGTACTAGTACCGTTTCAATCTGGTTTTGTAGGGTAGACATGTTGGAGCTTACGGCGAGCGTCTTGGGTGGTAAACCGCCAGTCTATGACTGATTTTGCGGCGTTGCGCTCGTGTTCGAGGGCCGCAACCTCTCGCCGCAGCTCCGGCTCAGCGCTGATGCGGCGGTTCAGACACCCTCTGCTGCAGACGCTCAACTCGATCTCAGCCATGTTCAGCCAGCTGCCATGCGTGGGAGTGTAATGAAACTCCAGCCGTTGCGCGATGCGCCGGGCTTCGGATGGCTCAAATGCTTCGTAAAGCGAGCCGCGCTGGTGGGTGTTGAGGTTGTCCATCACCAGCCTGACCACCTCGACATCAGGGTAGGCCTCGTCCACCAGCCACCGCATCCGGTGGGCGAAATCCACCGCAGTGCGGCGCCCGGTCACGGCGACGTGTCTCCATCCACCCTTCGGCTCACAGATCATGAACCGGTTCCGGGTTCCGTTTCGCTGGTACTCGGTGTCATAGCGTGCCACCCGTCCCGGGGCAGCCGCCAGGGGCGGCCGCACCTCCCCGGTCAATTGCCGGGAGGTCTCGTCGAAACACACTACCGGACGCTCCGGATTGTACTCCTGGTGGTACAAGTCCAGCACGTCCTCCATCCGCGCCACGAACTCCCCGCTCACCCTGGGGATACACCATTCTTGCTTCTTCCAGGGTTTGAGTTCGTTTTTTGAGTAGCTGGCGCACCGTCTCCAGGGAGCTGCTCTCGGCAAACTCCAACTCCACCACCTTGCCCGCCAGCAACCGGAGCGTCCAATGCGTGTGACCTTCGGGCGCTGCGCTGCACGCAAAGGCGATCAGGTGCGCTTCCTGCCGGCCGTCCAGCTTGCGCTCCCGGCCCGGCCGTGGTCGGTCATTGATGGCGGACTCAAGTCCTTCCTCCACGTACCGCTTCCGCGTTCTGGCAACGGTAGCGGGGTTGATCAAAAGCACACCGGCTAGCTCACGGTCCCGAAGTCCTTGGTCAGCTTTGAGCAACGCGAGCGCCCGCTTGACGGTGCGGACTGACGGCTTGCCCCGGTGGGAAACCGCATTGAGACGGGAACGTTCGGCCTCGGTCAGCGCGACTTTATACTTGATGGCAGCCATGGCTGGGCACCTCCTCACACAAAGATCGTGCCCAAGTATGGCTGCCTTCTAATATTATTACAAATCTATCTGGGAACGGTACTAGTGTTGGTCGTGGTGTCGATGTCGGCCGCGGCGTTGCTGTTGGAGGAATTCGTGACAGCGCTTCCAGCCGGCTGTTGAGTTCGTCCACCGACAATGCAAACGCCACGCCCTCGGCTTCTGCGATGCCGAAAGTAATTACCCCGATAACATCACCATCTCGATTCAGCAGCGGGCCGCCGCTGTTGCCGGGGTTAAGCGCTGCATCGGTTTGGAAGTATTCATAGCCCTCAAATTGCCGCCGCGCCGAAACAATGCCCCTGGTGACCGTTAGGTCGTCGCCCAATTGCGAACTCAACGGAAATCCCAGCGCCATCACGTCCTCGCCCAGGGCAACCCGTCCGGCGCTGCCCAGCGAGATCGCGGCAAAATCGCCGTCCGAGCTCACTTTCACCACGGCGAGGTCGGCGTCCTCGTTCTTATTCAGCACGGTACCCTGATACTCTGCTCCGTTCAGGACTACCGTAACCTGGCGGTAATTTTCAACTACGTGAGCATTGGTGGCCACCAGGCCACTGGCGTCGTACACGAAACCGGTTCCCGTGCCGTCCGGCGTGATAATTTGTGCAATGCTGATCCTGAATCGAGCCACTAACTCTGCCACCGTCGGGGTTGCTGTCGGTACGGGCGTTGCCGTCGGCGCCAGCCGCGTCAATTCTGCGTCCACCTTTCCTTGCACCTGGGCGTCCGTTTCGTCCGCCGTCGTACAGCCCACTACCGCCAGCGCCGCCACCAGCAGCGTTATCACCAACCACATTTTCCACAGCACACTCATCGCCATTTACCTGCCATTCTCCAAATCCCCCGGCCCCGTCCCGGTCAAGCGGAATGTCTCCGCCACGAATGCCTCCACCGCCCGGCTGATGCGCTCTTGCAGTTCCCGGTAGCCGCCCGCGTCCAGCCGATGCTCTGCGCCGCCGTAGCGGTAGTCCACGGCGTATTGAGTCAGCCAGTCCCGCGGATCCCGTGGCCTCCGCCGCGCCAGCTGCTCCGGCGGCAGCATGATGAATTCCACCAGCGCGTCCAGTTCGTCCCGCGCCGGCGACGATCCCTCCGCCACGTTGTCCATAATGATGTCGGCCAGCTCGTCGATGCGGTGGATGTTCCGGTACTCGCAGTCAATGGCCGAAATCCAGCCCTTCAGCACGTTTTCCACCGCCTGCTGCGCGACGAACCCAATCAGGTCCTGGTCCTCGAGTGCCATGTCAATCATACGGTTCAGGCTGCCCAGCCTCAGCCGGGCATTGATGAGGCGCTGCCGGATGTCGGGCCAGCCGGCGGGGTAGCCATCCTCATATTCGTCGCAAAGGTCGCCGAATTCGTCGTCGTTCATAATTACCCCATCCCGCAACGCCTGCGCCGCCACGTGATTCCGTGCCCGCCGGCAGTAGTCAAACCGCTCCCGCGTCATACCGATGACGTCATAGCCGAACTTGACCGGGAACTCCCGCAGTTTGCGGTAGGCAGCCCGGTCGGCAGTACCTTGAATCGCCCGTAAAACCATCCGGTCATCGGTATCCGCAATGACCATCAGGTCCACATCCGAGTCCGGCCGGTGGTCGCCACGGGCCCGGGAGCCGAACAGTATGACGGTGGCTTCCGGGGCTGCCGCCTGCGCGGCGCGGGCCACCGCCAGACCAATCGGGTCCGCCTGCTCCCGTCCCATGATTGCTACGCCGCTGGGAACGGTATCAGCCCCAGCATATCCCGCGCCTGTTGCGGGGTGGCCGGCTCACGGCCGTTGAGCCTGGCCATCGTCACCGCCCACTCGATGTATTGCGCGTTGGACGTGGGTTGCGGGTTGTTGGGCAGGAATGGGCTGTCCTCGAAACCAACGCGGATATGGGCGCCGGTGGCGATGGCAATGGCGCAAAGCGGGAAGGTTTGACTGGTACTGCTATGGGTCAGCCAGGTCGACTCCGGGTAGCGCTCGCGAATGGTGTCGGTTATCAGCGTGTAGTTGCGGGGTGAGCCGACCATGTTCAGTCGTCCGTCACCCCAGTGGGCGCCGGGTTCCACCAGGAAATAGCGGCTGTCCCTGATGTAACCTTCGCCCATCAGTGTAAAGGCGGCGTTCAGGTTGCCGACATCGTGAACCGCCGGCTCCGGAAAGGTGCCGCGCTGATAGCAGGCGTCCAGCGTGGCCACTATGTCCTCAAACGAGTTGGGACTGGTAACGGTGCGACGCTGACCCGTCTCCGGGTCCAGCGCCCAGCGAGTGCCCGTGCCGAGGTTCAGCGATACCATCTCCACGGGTTGTGGAGTCTCCAGCAGGTAGCGCGTAACCGCCTCCACCGGGACGTGAGCCTGCCGTGCAGTGGTATGGTTCAGGGCGAGATCGCACTGGGCCCGAATCATGGCGTCGGTCTGGGCGTACCAGGCCGGGTCGTAGCTGATGCCGCCGTCCGCAGTGCGGGCGTGAATATGCACGATGGATGCCCCAGCTTCGTAGCACCGGACGGCCTCCTGCGCCACCTCCTCGGGAGTCCACGGCACGTTGGGATTATCTTCGCGTCCGCGACTTCCGTTGAGGCACCCTTTGATGATGATTGTGTCCATAATTGCCCGCCCTGTAGGTTCAGTTTTGAATTGCATCGCAACCGGAAAAGAACGGCGGCCGGTGTACCGGCTGCCGGGCGCGTATGCTATCATACCCGCAGCGGGCCCGCGTGACTCGATACCGCTTCCGGGCCGCTTTACAGTTTGAACGGGCTGTATAAATCTCAGGAGGAAACGATGGTGGATTATCAACCCAATATGGTCTTGACCAGCGACCAAACTTTCAAAGTTGTAGGAACCCGGCCCATTCGCCATGACGGAGCCGATAAGGTAACCGGCCTGGCCCGCTACAGCGCCGACCTGAACTTGCCGGGAATGTTGTTCGGCAAGGTGCTCCGCAGTCCGCACGCCCACGCCCGCATCAAGTCGATTGACACCAGCAAGGCCGCGGCCATGCCCGGAGTCCGCGCAGTTATTACCGGCGCCGACATCATTGAACCGGCCGGGCGAGCGTCCGACATGGCGGAAGGCGCGATGGTGAATTTCAAGTTTCTGAGCAATAACATAATGGCTCAGGACAAAGCGCTGTACAAAGGCCACGCCATTGCTGCCGTGGCCGCGGTCAACTCGCACCTGGCGGAAGAAGCGTTGGATCTGATTGAGGTTGAATACGAGGTGCTGCCGCCGGTAATGCACGCTCAGGATGCGATGGCCGTCGGCGCCACGCTAGTTCACGAGCGGCTAGCGGCGTTCAACACGGCGTCGACCCGCGCCGGTGGCGTGCTGGACGACGACGATAATTCCACCGGCACCAACATCGCCAACCATTTTGAGTTCAATATGGGCGACCTGGACGCCGGTTTCGCCGCCGCCGATGTGGTGGTTGAGCGCAGCGTCAGCACCTCCGCCGTACACCAGGGTTACATCGAGCCCCATAGCGGAACGGCGATGTGGCACGACGACGGTATGCTCACCATCTGGTCCAGCAGCCAGGGGCACTTTACGGTGCGCGAACACACGGCCCGCCTGGTGGGTCTCCCAGTGTCGAAGGTGAAGGCCATCCCCATGGAAATCGGCGGCGGATTCGGCGCCAAGCTGGCCGTGTACATGGAACCGCTGGCAGCGCTGCTGGCCCGCAAGGCCCATGCTCCGGTTAAGGTTGCCATGAACCGCACCGAGGTGTTTGAAGCCACCGGCCCCACCTCCGGCACCGAAATATCCTGCAAGATTGGCGCAACCTCCGACGGCAAGATTGTCGCCGCCGACGTTAACCTGATTTTTGAAGCCGGCGCTTTCCCCGGATCCCCGGTACCCGGCGCAGCCAACTGCGTTCTGTCTGCCTACGATATACCCAACACCCATATCGAAGGTTACGACATCGTGGTCAACCGCCCCAAGACGGCGGCCTACCGCGCGCCAGGTTCTCCGGCTGCGGCGTTCTGCGTCGAAGTGGCGCTGGACGAACTGGCCGACAAGCTGGGCATTGACCCTATCGACTTACGCCTGATGAACAGCGCCAAAGAGGGTACTCGCCGGCCCACCGGCCCACTGACGCCGAAGGTCGGGTATATCGAGACTCTCGAAGCGACCAAGGCGCACCCGCACTATTCAGCGCCCAGGGGCGGCAAGCACCAGGGACGGGGGTTCGCCGCCGGATTCTGGGGCAACAATACCGGCCCGTCCAGTGCGGTTGCCGTCGTAAATCCCGATGGCACCGTGAGCCTCACCGAAGGCTCGCCCGATATCGGGGGCACGCGGGCATCCATCTCTCAGCAGCTCGCCGAGGTGTTGGGTATCCCGGTCGAGGATGTGAACCCCCAAATTGGGGATACCGACAGCATTGGCTTCACCTCCAACACCGGCGGCAGCAGCGTTACCTTCAAGACGGGTTTCGCCGCCTACACCGCCGCGCACGACATCCGGCAACAGATGATTGCCCGGGCGGCGCGAATCTGGGAGGTTGAAGAGGCAGACGTGGTGTTTGAGGATGGCGTCCTCACCCACCGGGCCGACGACCAGCTGCGTCTCACGTTCCAGCAGTTGGCGGCGCGTCAGGTTCCCACCGGCGGCCCCATCGTGGGTCGCGGCGGCGTGAATCCGGGCGGAGCCGGGCCAGCCATCGCCAGCCACATTGTTGATGTTGAGGTGGACGTCGAAACCGGCAAGGTGGAAATCCTGCGCTACACCGCCGTGCAGGATGCCGGCAAAGCCATTCATCCGTCCTACGTGGAAGGCCAAATCCAGGGCGGCGTGGTGCAGGGCATTGGCTGGGCGCTCAACGAGGAGTATTACACCAACGACCAGGGGCACATGGTCAATTCCAGTTTCCTGGACTACCGGATGCCCACCAGCCTGGATTTGCCCATGATCGACACCTGCATCGTTGAGATTACCAACCCGACCCATCCTTACGGCGTGCGCGGCGTCGGCGAGGTGCCGATTGTGCCGCCCATGGCCGCCATCGCCAACGCCATCTACGACGCCATCGGCGTGCGGCTCACGGTGTTGCCCATGAACCCTGGCAGCGTGCTGGAAGCGCTGTGGGACCAAGACGGAAAGTAGCATCCACAAAGCCCCTCTCCCTTTGTGGGAGGGGGTTGGGGTGAGGCAAAATATATGGCCGACGTTTGGATACCCCCCCAGATGCAGCGCATCACCGGCGCTCCTGACCGTGTGCAGGCGACCGGCGCCACCGTGCGCCAAGTCATCAACAACTTGGAAACCCTGCACCCGGGCCTCAAGGAACTGCTGTACGACGATGAAACCGACGACGTTACCCCGGGCCTGGCGGTAATCGTTGACGGCGAAGTCAGCCAACTCGGCCTGCTGGAGCGGGTCAACGAGGACAGCGAGATGCACTTCCTCCCCGCCATCGGCGGTGGTTAGCGTTGGTTAAGCGGTTAGCGTTCGTTAAATAGACATAATGTAGGGGCGGTTTCAAACCCGCCCCGGCGCGTTCCGGGCCATCCCTACTCCGTGAACAGGGTCAGCACAGCTGTGCCCCGATTGTAGTCTGCACCGACGGCGGAATTGAACGCCACGACGCCGAGCCCTTCCTGCAATATCCGGTACTCTTCCGGCTCCAACTCCAGGTCTTCCGCCTTCAGCTGCCCGATGATGCGCCGCACGTCAGCATAGCCGAGGAACTGCCCACCGGCTGCCAGATTGGCGACGGCCCGCCGGTATTCGGTATCGGAGGACAAAGTGTCTCCCTCGCCGTTCTGCCGCTCTACGATGGTTGCCAGCGCGTCCTGGGTGGTGCCGATGGTCAGGTACTGGTCGTGCAGCACGTAGCCGGGCTGATAACCAACGTCGCTGCCGATGGCCATCCCCAGTAAGCCCAGGTCGAAAACAGTGGCGTCATCATCTGCGCCCACGTCAACCGGGTAGGGGTTCACGCCGGCGTAGGTTTCCAGCAGGCCCGCAACTTCGTCCATTGTGTCGGCCAGCCCATCTTTCCCATCCTCCCGATAAGACAGCATCGCAACGGCGTCAATCGCATTGGCTGGCGGGTCATCCGCCACCGCGTCGAAGTCAAAGTCGCGCACCGCGAGGATGGCCTGGCCGGACAGATGGTCAAAGAAATCCGCCTCCAAATCAATGCCGGAAAAGTCTTGCACCAGCCAGAACCCCAAATCAAGAGCGTCCGCCAGCGTAGCGTCGGGTTGCAGTTCCGGAGGATTGCCGGTTGCCATTTCAGCCACCCCGGCATTGATTTCGTGAATTAGGTCGGGATAGGGCAACAGGTCGGCAAGGTCATACTCCCGCAATGCAGTTCGCCAGTGGTCAACGTCGGGGTCAAAGGCTCCGGCCATAAAGCCCAGGGTGTCGGCGGGTAGCAGGTTGGCCGGGTCTTGCAGCTCGACCGTATCCAGCCCGAAAGTGGACACGGTGGGTGATACCACCTCCACGGTAACGCCCCGCTCCACCCAGCCGGTGGAGCCGGCTACCCAATCCGGCGCTTGTTCTGCGAAGGCTGCCGGGCCGACTATACCCGGCATCAGCGGGCCAAGCGCGCCGCCAATCGCTTCTTTAAACAGCGCCAGCCCCTGCCGGTAATCCAGGTAGAACGAGGAGAAACGGCGTTCCGGCAGCGCCGCCTGCACCGCTGTAAAGTTGGGGTTATCGGCCAGCGAATCGTCGGCGTCATCATCTTCAATTCGGTCCAGCATTGCCGTTAGTGTCTTCTCGTCAGTAGCGAACACCAACCAGTCATCGGTCAGCGCGTAAGATTGGTACTTGGATTCGTCCACCCAGGTATCAAAATCTCGGTAGGAACCCCAACTGAAATCAGCGTCTGATTCCTGGGTCATAAATGCTCGCCATTTGGTCAGGAAATCGTTTGCAGCATCCTTATCGCGGACGCTGACAGTGCCCGCGATAGTGACGGAATCCCAAGCCTCAATACCGTCATCCAGGGCGACGCCGTTGCTACCGATGCCGTCAATCTCAATGATGGCGGCACCCGGCGCGATGGTGGCCCAAGCCGGCGTCGATATGTTGCTACCGATGCCGTCAATCTCAATGATGGCGGCGGCCATCTCCGGGCCAATCCATGGCAATACATCTTCTTCAAAATTGATGCCGGTATCGGACTCGAATTCTTCCTGAAGCTCGTCCACCAAATCGCGGAAAGCCGGGTATTCGTTGAAGCGGCCCCAAATATCCTGCACATCCTCAAACTGCCCCTGCCCGGGAACGAGCGTCAGCCAGGTGTAGGCCAGCGTGTCCGGGGGGTAGTAGCGGGCGGAGTATTCCGGCGGCTTGGCCCCGACCAGCAGCGCCAGAATAGGCCCCGGTATCGGAATCAGCCGGAAGTACATCCCCACGCCCACGACGATTATTGCGACGGCGAGCAGGGCGACGATTGCGCCTACCCATTTTATGACTGCCATTCTGGTATCTCCTTGTGCCAACCGGTTGGTAGGTACAGTAGTTTAGCATCGCCGGCGCAGCCAGCCGTTGACAAGCGTCCGCAACCGGGCTACATTGTCGGAGCGGTTCAGCCCGCAACTTCTTAACAACCTATTCCCAGGCATCGGGCGCCAACGAACCAACTCAGGCTTAATGGGGAAGGCGGTGAAAGTCCGCCGCGGTTGCGCCACTGTAAGCGGGAAGCCAGACGGTAATCGTCGTCGCTGTAGCAACCGGACGGTGACGAATCCATAAGGCCCAAGCCGCGAGTCAGGAATCCTGCCCGATGTTTTACTGGAACTCTACTCTGCGCCCAACAGGGTCGTTCCCCTGCGGCATCTGCTCACCGTCAGAACGGTGTTGATGCCCACGCCGCCAATCAGGTGGCATCCCGACCCTGGCTAACCTGTTGCGCCAGGGTTTTTGTATTGCATCACCCGAACGAAAATAATATGAACGCTGCCAACACCGGAACCAAAATGACCGTAGTCGCCGTCGGCCCGGGCGACCCTGATCTGCTGACCCTCAAGGGCCGGCAAGCCTTGGAACAGGCTGACGTGGTGGTCGGGTTCAAGACGGTTCTGGATGTGGTGGCGGGACGCACTGGCAACGCCGACGTCCGTCCCATGGCGTACCGGGACCAGGAAGCGGTGTTGGATTACGCCCAGGAGCAGGCTCAACTGGGCAAGGATTGCGTGGTGTGCGTGTGGGGCGACCTGAACGTGTCCGCCAAGGAACTGCTGAATCGAGTGCGTCGGCGCGCCGATACTGTTGAGCTGATTCCCGGTGTGAGCAGTATCCAGATGGCCTGCGCCCGCGCTGGCATCTCGCTGGAAGAGTCGGTATTCATCACCCTGCATCAACGGTGGGATCGTGGTTCCGAGCTGGGTGAGCTGGTGGAAATGCTGAACCAGGGCCGGCGCAACGTCATTCTCCTGCCGCGCCCCTACGACTTTATGCCGCCCGCAATTGCCGCTAACGCCATCACCGATGGCGCCCGCGCTGACCATCCGGTAACCGTTTTCCAGCGCCTGACCCTGCCCGACGAACAGCGCTGGGACGGCACACTGGCCGAATGCGCCCAACTGCCCGACGACTTCAGCGACCTCTCCATCATGGTTTTCCCACGCGACAGCGAGCACGACGATTAACCGATGGCTATGTAACCGATGGCTATGTAACCGATGGCTACGTTAGAACCAACCGCGTCCGCCACCCTGGTGCTGGTCACCACCGCGGACACCGACATCCTGACCGCCGAACGCGCCCTGGTCGGTATGCCCTGGGGCGACGCCGTGAGCGTGTACGCCTGCAATCCGGTGGCGCTGGAAGGCGAAGACGAATCCGCTGCGTCGGCCCGGACTGAATTGATGGAGGCGGTTGGCCAGGCATCGGCCGTGGTGCTCCGGCTGCTGGGCGGCAAGCGCGCGCTGGGTCAGGTGTTCGACCCGCTGGTGGAACTCTGCCGAGCCAATCGCACCCCGCTGATTGCTTGCCCCGGCCATCAGGAGTGGGACGAGGATCTGATTACCGCCTGCACCGCGCCGGTGGCGGAAGTCGAGTCGGTGTTCGCCTACCTGATGCGCGGCGGCGTGCTGAACTTCCGTAACCTGTTTCTGTTCCTGGCCGATACTTACTTGGATGGCGAATACGGGCACGAAGCGCCGGCGCCCATGCCGTGGCAAGGCGTGTACCATCCGGAGGTTGCCGAAGGCACTTCGGTGGACGATTACATGGCGCAGCGTTATGCGGTCGGGCGGCCCTCAGTGGGGGTGCTGTTCTATCGCGCCCACTGGATGAGCGGCAACCTCGGCTTCATCGACGCGCTGATCCGGCACCTGGAAGCGCAGCAGGTCAATGTGCTGCCGGTTTTCTCATACAGCCTGAAGCACATCCCGGACGACGACGATTCAGCGCAGGGCCAAACGCTGACCGAATATATGGTCGACGGCGACGGCGTTCCCAGGGTCGATTGCATCGTCAACACCATGGGTTTGGCTATGAGCGACCTGGATCATCAACAGGGTGGCTCCGGCGCTACGGTGGCAACGGGCTGGTCGCAAGCCTTGCTGGACCAGTTGGACTTACCCATCTTGCAGGGCATCGTGAGCACCGGCAGTCGCGCAGACTGGGAATCCAGTTCCCTGGGGTTGGGCCCCGTCGATATGGCCATGAACGTGGCCTTCCCTGAGTTCGATGGGCGCATCATCACGGTGCCGGTGTCCTTCAAAGAGGAGATGTCGCCGGAGGGTGGCGGTCTGTCTGCCGGCCGGATGCAGCGTTACGTCGCCCACGACGACCGCATGGCTTACCTGGCGCGACTGGCGGCCCGACACGCCGCGCTGCGTCGCAAGGCCAACGCCGACAAGCGCATTGCCATCATCCTGAGCAACTACCCCACCAAAGACGCCCGCATCGGCAACGCCGTGGGCCTGGACACGCCGGCGTCGGCCATCAACATCCTGCACGCCCTGAAACGCGCCGGTTACCACGTGGCAGACATCCCCGTTGACGGCGATGAGCTGGTGCATCGGATGATCGAGCGGTGCAGCAACGACACCGACACCCTAACCGAAGAGCAGTTGCGCCTCGCCGCGGGCCACGTCGAACGACGTAGCTATAGCCAGTGGTACGCCGGGTTCCCATCAAAAGTGCGGCAGGAATTGCTGGAAGCCTGGGGAGACGCGCCCGGACAGGTGTACCGCACCGGCGACCGGCTGGCCATCGCCGGCCTGCCAATGGGCAACGTGTTCGTGGGTTTGCAGCCGCCGCGCGGATTCGGCGAAAACCCGATATCGGTGTACCACAATCCCGATTTGACACCCACCCATCACTACATTGCGTACTATCGCTGGATCCGCGACGTGTTCGGCGCCGATGCGATGATTCACATTGGCAAGCACGGTACGCTGGAATGGCTGCCCGGCAAGGGCGTGGGGTTGTCCCAGGAGTGCTACCCCGAAGTGGCTCTGGACGACATTCCGCTGTTCTACCCATTCATCGTCAACAACCCCGGTGAGGGCACGCAGGCCAAGCGTCGCACCCACGCCACCATCATCGATCATCTGATTCCGCCGATGACTACGGCCGACGCCTACGGCGACATCGCCAAACTGGAACAGCTGATGGACGAGCACTACCAGTGCCAGACGCTGGACCCGGCCAAGCTGCCTACACTGGAAGGACAAATCTGGGAGATGGTTCAGCAGGCCGAGTTGCACCGGGACCTGGGCATCGATGAACAGCCGGACGATTTCCCCGAGTTTATGCTGGAAATTGACGGTTATCTGTGCGAAATCAAGGACGCCCAAATCAAGGACGGTTTGCACACGCTTGGTCTGCCGCCCACCTCAGAGCAGATGATTGGCCTGCTCTGCGCACTGACCCGCCTGGACAACGGCCCGGTGCCGAGCCTGCGTCGCGCTATGGCTGAGGCGTTGGGCTACGACTACTCCGAACTGCTGGAAAACCCGGCCACTGCGGTCAACGGCAGTACGCCGGCGGTGTTGCAGACCCTGAACGACGATGCGCCGGTGCGTAATTTTGGCGACGTAATCGAGGCGCTGGAAGGCTTATGTCGCCGCGCCTACGGGACTCTGTGCGCCTCCGATTTCGCTGCTGCGGATATTCCCGACGTGGTTGCTGAACTGCTGGGCAAGGCAGACGCCCGAACCGCCGGCGTTCTGCGGTACGTTAGTGAGCACGTTTATCCGTCGCTGCTGAAAACTACCGACGAAATCGACAACCTGCTGCGTGGCCTGGAAGGTGGATTCGTTCCGCCGGGCCCGTCGGGGGCGCCTACCCGCGGAATGGTCAACGTACTGCCCACCGGGCGCAACTTCTACTCGGTAGACCCACGCGCGCTTCCCTCGCCCACAGCCTGGGATGTCGGCAAGGCGCTGGGCGATGCGCTGCTGCAGAAATACCTGGACGAAGAGGACGCATACCCGGAGATGGTTGGCATCGTGGTGTGGGGCACGTCAGCGATGCGCACCCACGGCGACGACATCGCGCAAATCCTGTACCTGCTGGGTGTCAAACCGGTCTGGCAAGCTGAAAGCCGGCGGGTGAGCGGTCTGGAAGTTATCCCGGTTTCTGAGCTGGGACGCCCCCGCATCGACGTCACCGTGCGCATCAGTGGCTTCTTCCGGGACGCATTCCCCAACCTGATCTACCTGATGGACCAGGCCGTGGCGATGGCCGCTGCCCAGGATGAAGCCGACGAAGACAACTATATCGTCAAGCACGTGCGGGCCGATGCCGCACTCAAAGCGGCCAACGGCGCGCCGGAGTATGCAGCGGAAGCAGTCGGCAATCCGGCCCTGTTCCGCATCTTCGGCAGCAAGCCGGGGGCCTACGGCGCCGGCATCCTGGGCGTCATTGACGAGCGCAACTGGGAGACCGTGCATGACCTTGCCGAGGTGTACACGGCGTGGGGCGGCTACGCTTACACGCAACAGGATTTTGGAGTAACGGCGCGGCAGGAATTTCGCGCCCGGTTCAGCCAGATTGTGATTGCCGCCAAGAATCAGGACAACCGCGAGCATGACGTATTTGACAGCGACGACTATTTGCAATATCACGGTGGTATGATTGCCACCGTGCGCTCGCTGACGGGCCGAAATCCTCGCCAGTTCTTTGGCGACAACAGCGACCCATCCCGGGCGCGGGTGCGCGATTTACAAGACGAGGCGCGGCGAGTGTTCCGCAGCCGTGTCGTCAATCCCAAGTGGATGCAGTCAATGCAGCGCCACGGCTACAAGGGCGCCTTCGAGTTGGCCGCCACCGTAGACTATATGTTCGGGTACGATGCGACGGCGCAGGTCATTGAGGACTGGATGTATAAGGACGTCACCGAAGAATACGTCCTGAACCCGGAGATGCAGGAATTTTTCCGTCGCAGCAACCCCTGGGCATTGCGCGGCATCGTGGAACGGCTGTTGGAAGCCATCCAGCGCGGCATGTGGGAGAACCCGCCGCCGGAGATGCTGGAGCAATTGCGGGAAATGTATCTGGAACTTGAGACCGACATCGAAGCCCGCCAGGAGAGTGGAGCCAGGCAGTAGGCCACGGCCTGCGGTCAAGAGGATGTTTCGCATGGAAAACACGTTGGATTTGTTGCAGGAACTGACCAGGAACCCCAAGATGATGTGGGTAGTGGGCGGCGGCTCAGTGGTCAGCGAAAACCACGCTGGCGGCATCCGGGAGCCCGAAGTTCACAACGGTTGGGCTACGGTTGAAGCCGACAACTGGCACTTTCATCTGCAACTGGAGCAAATTGATGGCATCCAGTTCGTCGAGGCAATGAGCCACGGCGACCTGAAGTCTTACTACGTCCGGTTCTCCAAGAATTGGGAAGAAACGCTGGTGCGCTGCTACTTCCCCAATCCCTACCTGGACGACGATGAAAAACGCACCGAGCTGCAACCCGACAAGTTGCAGGCCTTTGCAGAGGCCAAGGACCGTTGGGTGGGCACAGAAGAGAACCTGATATTCGTACAGCGTTAACTGCCGCATCAGCCGCGCCGACCCGGTGCGCTTGACGTTGTGATACCGCATACGAAGTCGTACAATAAGCAGCCGTTGCGCTGCGTAGCAACCTGCCCGCAAGGGTAATACGGCAAGAGGAGCAACACATCATGGCAATCATCAATCGTTTCCTTTCCACGACCAACACTGCCGCCTGGGCGCCCTGGCTGGTGGTAGGGGCCCTGGCGCTCTACATGGTCGGCTACGTTGACGGCGGCGTACACGCTGCTGCCATTGGTTCGCCGGGAGTCCTGGCCACCACGCATGAGTTCTTCCACCACGCCCGCCACGTTGCCTTTATGTGCCACTAGTCACATAGATGCCCGGTGTCTAAACGACGCCGGGCATCAGCTTAGGCTGGTTTCACCGCGTTGACGCTCGTCAGAGAGTCAGGAGGAGACCTGTGAATCCAACCGGTCTGTTTACGCGGTTCAGGCGCTCGGATCATACCGGCGCCAGGACTTGACCGCTGTCGGAGTCATAGGAGTTGCACAATGGAACGGATCCTCCCGACTGCCCTGATTATGGGCGTCATCGTTGGTTTCCTGGTCGCAGCCTACATGAACATTTTCAACGTTCCCGTAATGGAATGGGCTATCGACCTGGAAGGTAAAGCCGCCGCAGAGGTTGACGGCAGCGTAGATACGGAGCTGCCGTTGTCAGCCCTCACCAGTCTTGGCGGCCAACGGATCGGAATGAGCCTGGGGTTCGCCGTCATTGGCGTTCTGTACGCAGCCGTCTTCACCGGCCTCTATCATTTGATGCGCCGCGCCACACCCGGCTGGAGTCCCTGGGCGTGGGCATCCATCGCCGGTCTGCTGGGATTCTGGGCAGTGTCGATGTTCACCCAGATCAAGTTCCCCCTGAACCCGCCTGGCGTTGGTGACGAGGGTAGTCTGCTGGCTCGACAGGGTTTTCAGTTCATCTTCATGGTGGTTTCGACTGGATCCGTGGCCCTGGCACTGTACGGGGTGGGGTTCGTCAACCGCAACAACAGTGGCAACGCCCGCTTGATCAGGTATGCCGGCATCGGTTTCGCCTATGCGGTGGTGGCATTGCTCCTGGCCTTCGCCATACCCAGCGTGCGCGAGGCAGCCCCGGACTGGCTGCCTCGAGAATTGACCATTTTGTTCCGCAGCTTCACCGCTGCCGGTCATTTCCTACTGTGGATTGGCATTGCCCTGGCAACCGTGGGATACCGCACCTATCGGGAGCGGGGTATTCATGCCTTTCCAAATTCCGCCGCCGCAACCGGCTAATCCGCCGGCCATGCCGATGCGAGGTTCCGCTTGACCCAGCCAGACACCTCCCGCGAACCGCGATTTCCCTTCACCGCCATCGTCGGCCAGCGGTCGATGAAGCGCGCGCTGCTGCTCAACGCCATCAACCCCCGCATCGGCGGCGTGTTGATCCGGGGCAAAAAGGGCACTGCTAAAAGTACGGCAGTGCGTTCGCTGGCGGCATTGTTGCCCGAAGTTCCCGTCGTGCCCGGTTGCCAATACAGTTGCCGGCCGGACGCGCCGCAACCGGTGTGCGACTGGTGCCAGCAGGGCGGCTCCGCCGGGGTAGTCGCTTCAACCCGCCAGGTCCGCATCGTGGATTTGCCGGTGGGGGCAACCGAAGACCGGCTGGTGGGTTCCCTGGACATCGAGCAGGCCATCAAAACCGGCGAAAAGAACTTCGAGCCCGGCCTCATTGCGGTGGCCCACCGGGGCATCCTCTACATCGACGAAGTGAACCTGCTCAACGACCACCTGGTGGATGTGTTGCTGGACGCGGCGGCGTTGGGCCGCAACTACGTCGAGCGCGAGGGAGTGTCGGTTAGCCACGAAGCGGAATTCATGCTCGTGGGCACCATGAATCCGGAAGAGGGTGACCTGCGCCCGCAGCTGCTGGACCGGTTCGGCCTGGCCGTGGAAGTGGACGGGGTTTTTGAACCCGTCGAGCGGCGGGAAGTGGTGCGGCGGCGCATCTCCTACGAGGCTGAGCCTTTTGGTTTTATGGACGGTTGGGAAGAAGCGGAAGGTTCTGAACGCGCGCGCATCATCAGCAGCCAGCAGCGGTTGCCGGATGTGGTGGTGCCCGAAGAAATCCTGGAGCTCATCACCGATATTTGCGCCGAGTACCAGGTTGATGGCCTGCGCGGGGATATCGTGATGTACAAGACCGCCAGCACCATTGCCGCCTACGAAGGCCGCACGGTGGTCAACGTAGAAGATGTGCGGGAAGCGGCGCTGATGGCACTGCTGCATCGGCAACGTCGCCAGCCCTTCCAGCAACCGCATCTGGTTACCGAGCAACTCGATAATATGCTGGAAGAATTCCAGAACCAGTCCCGCGACCGGGAATCATCACAAGGTGATGACTCAGGTGACGACGACAGCGGTGACGGAGAAGGTGATAGTCCACCGCCCCCGCCCGATGCAGAAGACGAACCGGATGACGGCGCCGCGCCGCCCCACGACGACACCTCCGCCGGCGACGAGTGGTACGAGGTAGGCGACCCATACGCCGTCCAGAACCTGCAAGTTCAGCCGCTCGACCGCCGCGCGCGCCGCGCCTCCGGACGCCGCGCCACCTCGGTCAGCAGCGACTCCTCCGGGCGTTACGTTGGCGCCAGGGAGCCACGGACCGCCGTCACCGATCTTGCTCTGGATGCCACGTTGCGAGCGGCGGCGCCGCATCAAAACGCCCGCCGCCTGGCTGCTAGCCCGGACGCCAGCGCCTTCCTGATCGAACCGTGGGACGTGCGGGAGAAGGTGCGCGAAACCCGCACCGGCAGCCTGATTCTCTTCGTGGTGGACGCCAGCGGTTCAATGGGCGCCCAACGCCGCATGGTCGCCGTGAAGGGGGCGGTGATGTCGTTGCTGCTGGACGCATACCAAAGACGCGACCGGGTCGGGTTGATCGCCTTCCGGGGCACATCGGCGCAACTGCTGCTGCCACCCACCGGCAGCGTGGAAATGGCGCAGTGGCAACTCCAGGATATGCCCACCGGCGGTCGCACGCCGCTCGCCAGCGGCCTCTATCTGGCCATGGAAGTGCTGGAAAGGGAGCGGATGAAAGACCGGGACGTGCTGCCGCTGCTGGTGCTGCTCTCCGATGGCCGGGCCAACATGACGATGTCCGGCGAGCAGGTCGGCTACGGCGCTGCTGCGTACAGCGAGGTGGAAAGCCTGGCCGGGATGGTGGCCGACGCCCGCATCCCCGCCGTGGTGGTGGACACCGAGCAGGACTTCATCAAGCTGGAACTGGCCAAATCCATTGCGGAAGCCATGTCCGCCCGCTATATCCGGCTGGACGAATTGGCCGCCGACAGTCTGGCGGCGGCGGTGCGCCAAGAGCTGCCGTCGGATGCCGCCACGGAGCCTGTGATACCATAATTGGCGAGATTCAGCTGCCGGCATGGGCCGGTAAATTCACTGGTTTCCCGAGGCAAACATGGCGCGCACCCTCTCCTATGCCGATATGGACAAAATCCTGTCGCTATCCAAGCGGCGGGGTTTCGTGTTTCAGTCCAGCGAGGTGTACGGCGGCCTGGGTTCGACCTGGGACTACGGCCCGCTGGGGGTTGAACTGAAGCGCAACGTCAAGGAAGCGTGGTGGAGCGCGGTGGTTGTGGAGCGCGACGACGTGGTGGGTTTGGACGCCGCCATCCTGATGCACCCCCGAGTTTGGGAAGCCAGCGGCCACGTGGAAAACTTTTCCGATCCCCTGGTGGAATGCCGCCAGTGCAACCGTCGTTTTCGGGAAGACCAGCTGGATTCCGACCGTTGCCCGGAATGCGGCGGCGATTTCACCGAACCGCGGCGATTCAACCTGATGTTCCATACCTTCATCGGCCCGGTGGAAGATTCCAGCAACGAAATTTTCCTGCGTCCCGAAACGGCGCAGGGCATCTTTGTTAACTTCCAGAACGTGCAGACGGCCACCCGCAAGAAGTTGCCCTTTGGCATCGGGCAGATTGGCAAGGCATTTCGCAACGAGATTACTCCGGGCAACTTCACCTTCCGCACGCGGGAGTTTGAGCAGATGGAAGTGGAGTTCTTCGTGCCGCCCGGCACCGACGAAGCATGGCTCCAGCGGTGGGTGCAGGACCGATTCAACTGGTACGTAAATTACGGCATCCGCGCCGAAAACCTGCGACTGCGCGAGCACGCCGGCGACGAACTGGCCCACTACGCCAAGGCAACTTACGACATCGAGTACCGTTTCCCCTGGGGCTGGGGTGAGCTGGAAGGCATCGCCAACCGCGCCGACTTCGATCTGAGCCGGCACACCGAATTCAGCGGGCAGGATTTGTCCTACTTCGATGACGAAACCCGGGAGCGCTACATCCCCTACGTCATCGAACCCTCCGGCGGCGTCGACCGGGCCACCCTCGCCTTCTGGCTGGACAGCTATGACGAAGAACCGGATGGCAAGGATACCCGCACCGTACTGCACTTGCATCGCGCTTTGGCTCCGGTTACGGTGGCGGTGCTGCCCTTGAGTCGCAACGAGCGGCTGGCCCCAACCGCGCGGTCGGTGTACGACTTGGTGCGGCGGCGGTTGCGGTGTCAGTTCGACGACGCCCAAAGCATCGGGCGGCGCTACCGGCGACAGGATGAAATCGGCACGCCATATTGCGTAACCGTCGACTTTGACACGCTGGACGACCACGCCGTTACCATCCGAGACCGCGACACCATGGCGCAGCATCGGGTGCCCATCAGCCGCTTGCTGGACGTGCTGCAAGACCGCTACGAGCACGGCTGGTAGCCGGCTGCTTGGGCGTCCAACACCGATTGCAAATTTTGGCTTTGGCATTCCCTATATAGATGATAGGGAGGAGATAAAAATGCGAATCTGGGAGATTTACGATGCCGTACAAGTAGCATCAGACGGTACCAATCTAATTCTCAACGCTACCCAATTGTTCGACGGTCAATTGCTCCGGATAGATAACTGGTATCAGCTTCATGGGGCGATAACGGTGTTGCAACAGAACGGATGGCAAGATTTTGTCAACATGGACGATTGGATGCACCAATTTATCGAGAGGTACGACAGTAGCGATCCGTATCCTGAAGTTGATAGGGCTATGTACGACGGCTTGGCACGGCGTGTTCAGTCGTTGGTGCCGCAATTAAGCCTGCTATTATCGGCGCTGGAACCCCTTGCAAAACGCCCCCATCCAAAAGCTTTTTACGTGGACATAGGCGAGGTGGATTCGTATGATAACCTACAGACCTCGATATCAGAGCTAGATAGGATGTTCGAGATTTTGAGCATCGAGGAGGGGTTCTCGTATGGAGGCGTTGAATCGGGTTCCGTCTGGTTATCTTGGATACCGGATGGAGATGTGGCATGGGAGTGGGCCAGTCACGCCATTCGTATAGCGGGGCAGGTGTTCGATTTGTTCCGTACGAAGTCAGACGACGAAGTCCGCAGGGAGCTACGAGCCGCACTCTTGGCATTGAAGTCCGATGAGGAATTAACCGAGGAACTTTCTAAATCGTACATGGAATCTTTGGTAGAGGAGAAGACAAAAGCTTTGTGGGAAGAAGTGCAGCCACAGTTAATTCCCCTTTTGAAAACGCAGAACCGACACGAGGCAGAGAACAGGTTGATCCAAGGCGTCCACCAAATTCGTGAACAACAACAAAAAGGCCGGTACCCGCAATTATCTGTGGAATTACCCCCTTCGTTGGTCCGCGAAGGCGGGGAAATTACCGTTACTGTGGCTATTCGTCCCGGCGAGAACGAGGAGAAAGGCCAGTTATCTGCCGGAACACATTGAAAGAAAACAAATGGCTAACGAAGTACCAAACTTCACCAACCGAACCCTTTACCACCGGGACAATTTGGACGTCCTGCGCGGCATTAATTCCGGCACCGTCCACCTAATTGCCACTGACCCGCCGTTTAATAAGAACCGGGATTTTCATGCTACTCCGGCCAGCCTGGCCGCCGGCGGCGGGTTTCAAGACCGTTGGTCGTGGGAGCGGGACGTGCACCAGACGTGGCTGGACCAGATAAAAGACGATTGGCCGGCTGTTGACGCCGTGATCGAAACTGCCAAAGTGTCTTATGGGCTGGATATGGCGGCGTTCCTGGCCTTTATGGCGGTGCGTCTGCTGGAAATGCACCGGGTGCTGCGGGATAACGGCAGTATTTATCTGCACTGCGATCCAACTGCTGCCGCTTATCTGAAGGTGTTGATGGACGCGATATTTGGTCGCCAGCAGTTTCGCAATGAGGTTGTGTGGCAAAGAACGGAAAGCCATAACACGGCAAGTCGATATGGTAATGTAGCCGATATTATCCTTTTCTATGCAAAATCTAACCGGGCGGCGTGGAATCGACATTTCCACGAGCAAGACGGTCAAAAATACAGCGAGCAACAACTAAAACGCTTCCGCCATGTTGATGAGGACGGTCGGTTTTATAAGCTCGAGAACTTAACCGGCCCTAGACCTGACAGTGATTCTGGGAAATTTGAATGGCGGGGCACGATGCCCGGCCCGACGCGAGGATGGGGCTACAAGCTTGAGCAGCTGGAACAATGGTGGACTGAAGGCAGGATTCAGGTTAAGCGTGATGGAACTCCGCGTACTGATGGATTGAAGGTTTATCTTGATGAGTCGGAAGGAAAGCCGCTCCAAAATATCTGGACTGACGTTCCCAGAATTCCTAACACATCATCAGAACGCACCGGGTGGCCGACGCAGAAACCGCTGGCGCTGTACGAGCGCATCATCAAAGTGTCCAGCAATCCGGGCGACATTGTGCTGGACCCGTTCGCCGGATGCGCCACTACCTGCGTAGCGGCGGAAAGGCTTGGCCGTCAGTGGGTCGGCATTGACATCTGGGACGAAGCCCATCCAACGGTGTTGGACCGTCTGTCCCAGGAAGGTCTGGCAGTGTCTAACGTCAACCCGGAGCAGCCTAATTTGCTCACTTTTGGTGATGTCTATTACAGCACTGGCCCGCCGGTACGCACTGACGACAGCGCCATTGCCGCACCGGTATTACGAGTCCGTACCCGCAAGCAGCCGCCGGAGCCACCTGGCCCGCGGCAAACCCGCCAGGAAATGTTTGACCAGTTGATACAGGAAAACGGCACCGTCTGCGGCGGTTGCGACCGGATGTTTGACGACCCGTTGTATCTCGAGCTTGACCATAAAATGCCGCGCTCCGAAGGCGGGTGGAATCATATCAGCAACCGGATGCTGCTCTGTGGCCCCTGTAATCGTATCAAGAGTAACCAGTTAACCCTCTCCGGCCTGCGCCGCGAAAACCAGCGGCGGGGGCGGATGGCCGGGCAAGTGCGCTGACCGGGATAATCATTCAGCTATTATGCCCCCCACCATCGTCGCCCAGGCCCTGCGTCAGGGACTTTACACCCGCATCGTTGGTCGCCGGATACGGTTTTATCAGTCAACGCACTCCACGATGGACGACGTGGCCGAGTTGGCCCGTGCCGACGCCGAGGAAGGGTTGGTGGTGGTGGCCGAGACGCAAACCGCCAGCCGGGGCCGGATGGGTCGCCGGTGGGTGTCGGAGCCCGGGAACCTGTACTTTTCGGTTCTGTTCCGCCCCGACGCCGGGCAACTCGCCCGGCTCAGCCCGCTGGCCGGCGTAGCGGTGGCCCGGTCGCTGCGGCAGGTTGCCGGCGTGTACCCGTCCATCAAGTGGCCCAACGATATTACGATTGACGGGCTGAAAGTCGCCGGCATTCTGGCGGAAAGCGCATTGATGGGATCTGAAGTGCAATACGCGGTGGTGGGCATCGGAATCAACGTCGCGCTCGATGTGTCGGCGGAGTCGGAAATCGCGGCCACTGCCGGGAGTTTGGACCACTTCGCCAGCGATGCAATAGACCGTTCCGAGCTGCTGCGCCGGATTCTGCAACACCTGGATGCCCTGTACCTGGACCTGCGTCGTGGGAAATCGCCCGTTCCCGAATGGCGTCGGTGGCTGGACACGCTGGGCCAACGCGTCACCGTAACCCATCACGGCAGCGACACCACCGGCGTTGCCGAGGATATTGACGAGACTGGCAACCTGCTGCTGCGCGACGACGCCGGCAATCTGTTGACCTTGACTGCCGGAGACATTACCCTGCGCACCAATGATATAGTCCCTCTCCCCGCTGCGGGAGAGGGGTTGGGGTGAGGGGCGTACCCAATGCTTGAAAATCTGAACCTGGATGGCAAGGTGGTGGTAATCACCGGCGGCGGTACCGGCCTCGGGCTGGAGATGGTGCGCGCCCTCACCCGCTCCGGCGCCAACTTGGCCATCGCCGGGCGTCGTCCGGGGCCCATCGAAGCCGCCCGCGACGAAGCGCTGGCCGCCGGGCAGGATGCCATCGCGGTGCCCACCGATGTCACCAACTCGTCCGATGCCAACCACCTCATCGACGCTGCGGTCCATCATTTTGGCCGGGTGGATGTGCTCATCAACAACGCGGCGATGGTGGGCGACAACGTCCTGAAACCCATCTGGGAAATCACCGACGACGACTGGGATTCGGCGATGACCGTGAACCTGTCCGGCGCGTTCTACTGCGCCCGTGCCGCCGCGAAGGCAATGGCCGACGTTGGGAAAGGCAAAATCATCAACGTGGCCTCCGGGTTCGGGTTGCGCGGCGGGCGCGACATCTATATGTACTGCTGCTCCAAGGGTGGCGTCATTCAGCTAACGCGGGTGCTGTCATTCAGCCTGGCCCGCTATGGCATTACCGCTAACAGCATCGTTCCGGGGTTCATCCCGACCATAGATCCTGGCGCCGCGATCAACCGCACCCTGCCGCAATCCGGCGACTTTTTGCCCTCCGGGAAGTTGGGGCGCCCGGAAGAGTTGGGGCCGATTGCGGTGTTCCTGGCGTCGGACGCATCCGATTATATGACCGGCGAGATGTTCATACTGGACGGCGGCGGGCTGGCTGCCGGAATCGCTCCCACCGGCCACGCTCCCCTGGCGCCGCTGGAATTCTAGGAGACCGATGCCACTGCCCGCAGAGTACGACCTTACCGGCCGCACCGCCATCGTGGCCAGCGCCGGCGGCGCAGAAACGCCTCATCTGGCGGCGGCGCTGGCCGAAGCCGGGGCGCAGGTGTTCGCCGTCGCCCGGCACCCCGAGAGTCTGGAAGCAATGCGGGATGCCGTGGCCGGCGTGGCCGGCGTGGCCGGCGTGGCCGGCGTGGCCGGCGTGGCCGGCGGAACAGTCTACGGATGCGCCGGACGCTGGGATACGCCGGAGGGTGTGGCGGCGATAATAACTGCCTTCGGAGCGGTGCACGAGCGGGTGGACATCCTGGTCAACGACACCCGCAGCTTCTTCGCCAAACCCGCCGCCGAGATTACGCTGGAAGAATGGGACGAGCTGCACAATCGCAACGTGCGGGCCACCTTTCTGCTGACTCAGGCGGTGGGACAGCAGCTGCTGTCGCAGCAGTACGGGCGCATCGTCAACGTGATTTCCAATCTTGCGGAACGCGGCATTCACAACTGCTCGGCATTCAGCGCCACGCAGTCCGCAGTGCTGTCGCTGACCCGCTCGCTGGCGGTGGAATGGGGCCGCAGCGAAATCCGGGTCAACGCGATTGGTTCGGGCTGGTCAACGGCGGAAGACATACCGCTGGAAAAGCAGCGCGAGGAGTTGCTGGTGCGCTACACTCCGCTGCGTCGTCTGGGACACCCGCGGGATCTGGCCGCGTTGCTGGTGTTCCTGTGCTCCCCGTTCTGCGACTACCCAACCGGGCAACCGATATACATAGACGGCGGGTCAAACGCCCATCCGTAATGTCCACGGCAGGCATGGTTCAAATAGCGCTTGGTGGTACAATAATCCTTGATGTCTACTGCTAACGTTGCCGCACGCGCAGTAACGCCGGTGCGTCGGTTGCCGGGGATGCGCGATTTGCCCGCCGCCGCTTGCCAGGATATGCAGGCGGCGCAACGGCTGACTGCCGACCTGATCGGGCGATTCGGTTATTCCCAGATGGAAGTGCCGGTACTGGAATCCACCGAGCTGTTTCTGCGGAAATCCGGCGGTTCCCTGGCCTCGCAGATGTATTCTTTCACCGATCCCGGGTCCAACGCGGCCAGTCTGCGCCCCGAGTTCACCTCGGCCATTATGCGACATTACCTGGAAATGAACGCGGGAGTCGCGCCGGCTCCGGTGGCCCGTTGGCAGTACGCCGGCCCGGTGTTCCGCTATGATGCCCACGATGCTGAGGGCAGCGGGCAATTCACCCAGGTCGGCGCTGAACTAGTGGGATCGGAGAGCATCCTCGCCGACGCCGAACTGCTGGCGTTGGCCGCCGGTGTTCCGGCTGCTCTGGGCGTTGACGGCTACTTGCTGCGGCTGGCCGACCTGGATGTGCTGGACAGCGTGCTGGACACCGTTGGGCTGTCCGAACGCGCCCGCTCCTTTATCGTTGCCAACATGAACCGCATCGGATCAGACGGCGCCAACGTCGCAACCACGCTGAACCGCGCCGCCGAGCTGCACATCGTGGCCGGCCGTGACCTGCTGGACGGGCAGAACGATCTGGCTGGCGCAGTTGCCGGGCTGCCCGATGCCGAAGCTCGCGAGGTGCTGGCTGGGTTCATGCGCTGGAATGGCAATTCGGAAACGCTGGTCGGGCAACGAACGTCCGCAGAAATAGTCGACCGGCTGCTCCGCAAACTGCGGGGTGGTGATGACCCCGGCGTCGTGGAGCGCGGATTGACGCTGGCGGCTAAACTCGCCTCAGTTAATGGCGACCCTACGGACGCCGTCGCCGCCGCTCAGGAAATCGTCGCCGGAGCCGGGGCAGACCCTGCTGCGGTCAACCGCCTCGCCGACTTGATCGCCCTTATTGCCGACGACTCATCTTTGGCCGGCCACGTCGCCGTCGATTTTGGTCTGGCACGAGGTATCGCCTATTACAATGGCATCATATTTGACATAATATCCAGGGACGACCAGCAGAATCTGGGTGGTGGCGGGCGCTATGATGCGCTGGCTCGGGCCCTTGGCAGTCCGGACCGCGTTCCCGCCCTGGGATTCGCATACACGCTGGAAAAGCTGATGGCAGTAATTCCCGGAGGCGGGCAATCGCCCGGCGGCTCTGAGGCTGTGCTAATTGCACCGGAAGGGCCGGGAGCATACCGGGCTGCGTTGCGCGCCGCTGCCGACCTACGGCGCGCTGGCGGCGTGGCAGTGCTGGACGTGGGCGGCCAACCCGCGTCGTACGGAGAATATCGACGCACTGTGTCGGTAGGGGCGGATGGCGTTATCGGGTAAACACGGCCCGCCGACGCCCACAGGATAGGGGAAACGCAGGACAATGGAAAAGGTAGCACGGTGAGACTGGTCATACCGAGCGACGGCGAATTGGGCGACTCCACGCTGAGTTTCTTGTCAGCGTGCGGCGTCAAAGTCAGCCGGCCCAATGCCCGCCGCTACACCGGCAGCATCCCATCGTTGCCGGGCGTGGACGTGCTTTTCCAACGCACCGCCGACATTACCGGCAAAGTTGAGGAGGGCAGCGCCGAAATGGGCATTACCGGCCTGGATCGGCTCATCGAATACCGGCACGACGATGGCGCAGTGGTGGCGGTGCTGGATGATTTGGAGTACGGCCGTTGTGAGTTTGTGCTGGCCGTTCCCGATTCCTGGCTTGACGTAACATCGGTGGATGACCTGGCCGACCTGGCCCTTGAATTCCACGAGCAGGGCCGGCAACTCCGCATCGCCACCAAGTACCCGCGTCTGCTGCGCGGCTACCTGTTCGAGCGTGGCATCAACTTCTTCACGCTGGTGCCGGTGAGCGGCGCACTGGAGGCGGCGCCGGCTGCCGGGTACGCGGATTTGATTTCCGATCTGACCGCCACCGGAACCACGCTGCGGGAAAACCGGCTCAAGACGCTGGAAGGCGGGACGATACTGACCTCGCAGGCGTGCCTCATCGCCAACTCGGCAGCGCTGGCCGACCGCGCCGCCGACCTGAAGTTGGCCCAGGCGCTCACGGAAACCCTGGAAGCTCACCTGCGCGCCGAGCCGTACTACCGAATCACCGCCAATGTGCAGGGTCGATCCGCCGAGGACGTTAGCGCCATGATACTGGTGCGCCCCGACATCGCCGGCATCCGTGGGCCCACCGTCGCCCGCGTGTTCAGCGTTACCGAAGAGGACTGGTACGCCGTGTCGCTGCTGGTGCGTAAAGACCGCCTGCTCGACGCCGTGTCCCACCTGCGCGAATGCGGGGGCGTGGACATCGCCGCCGCTCAACTGTCCTACCTGTTCAAGGGCGAATCGGTGGCGTTCCGCAATTTCCTCGACAATGCGGCGGCACAACGACGGGAGGCGGTGAACGATGCCTAACCTGCCCATGCACATCTACTTGTGCCAGCAGGTGGCCACCGAGCTGGACTGGGGTTACGCCCACGACCACTCCGGGGCCGCGTATCTCGGTTCTACCACCCCGGACATTCGGGCGATGACCAAGTGGGATCGGGCGCGGACGCATTTCTCCGACCTGACGGTTAACGAGGTCGGCGCCGGCGTCAAGCGTATGTTTGAACTGCACCCGCAGCTGGCCGGTTCTGACAACGGCCTGACGCCGAATACCAGGGCGTTTCTGCTGGGTTACGTCAGCCATCTGGTGGCCGACGAGGTCTGGATTACCACCATGTTCCGCCCGCACTTCGGGACGGACGCCAGAGTCACCGACAGCGAGGTGGAAGCTCACATCTGGGATCGCGCGCTGCAACTGGATATGGACAACCGGGTGCTCAACGGTAATGGTGGGTTGTCCACGGAGAATGCCGCTATCGCGGCTATGGAACAGATGCCGGCCCTGGCGTTTCTGGAAGACGCGCTGGTTGACGAATGGCGTGGGTGGGTTGACCGCCTGCTGGGCTGGGAATTCACCTGGGAACGGTTGAAGCGGGCGCTAAACCGTATGTATCGCGACAACGACGAAGTGCAGGTTGTGGTCGATGGTTTTTTGGCTGATATACCCGGCAACCTGGAAAAGATCTACGAACGCATACCCAGGGACCTGATCGACACCTATCGTCAACGGGTCGTCGATGAAACCAAAGCGCAGGCGCGGGAGTTTCTCAGTGCAACTTAACCTCGTGCGCGGGCTGGCGGCTGCCGAATCCGTACTGCAGCGTGTTGACCCCCTGGACCTTACCTCGCTGCCTGAAGCGGCGCTCCAGCGCACCCGCGACGCGTTCGGCAAGCACGCCACACCGGAATCGGCGGTGTTGCAGATGCTGCGCGACGTGCGGGCCGAGGGTGACGCCGCAGTTCGACGCTACGCCAAACTGCTGGACAATACCGACCTGGACGATTTCGATGTCCCAAATGCTGAGCTGGAAGCGGCCTGGAACGCCACGCCCGCAGACCTGCAAGATGCCCTCAAACTGGCCGCCGGACGAATTACCAGTTTCCACGAGGCGACCCTGCCCCGCGACTGGGTTGACCTGGGCAGTGGCCTTGGCGAGCTGGTGCGTCCGCTGGAACGGGTTGGCCTGTATGCGCCCGGCGGAACGGCGGCCTATCCGTCAACGGTGCTGATGACGGCCATCCCCGCACGGGTCGCCGGTGTCAAAGAGGTGGTGCTGGTTACACCGCGGCTGGGCGGGGCTCCGCTGAACACCACCGTGCTGGCCGCCGCGCACATTGCGGGCGTGGACACCGTTTACCAGGTTGGCGGCGTGCCGGCCATCGCTGCCCTGGCCTACGGCACGGAAAGCATCGCCAAAGTGGACAAAATCTGCGGCCCCGGCAACGTGTTCGTGGCCTACGCCAAACGCATGGTGCAAGGTCAGGTAGACATCGACGGCGTTTTCGGGCCAACCGAAACCATTGTGCTGGCCGACGCGAGCGCCAACCCGATTTTCTGCGCCGCCGACCTCATCGCCCAGGCGGAGCACGACCCGATGGCCACCGCAATTCTGGTGACCGACTCCGAAGCGTTGCTCCGGGCAGTGGAGACCGAACTCGACGCCCAGATCGCTGACAACCCGCGCGCTGATACCATCCGCCAGTCTTTGGAGCGCCAGGGTCAGTTTGTCCTGGTCGACAGTTTCTCCGAGGCCATCGAGGTGGCCAACCGGCTGGCGCCGGAGCATCTGTGCGTGATGACCGCCGAGCCCTGGGCCTGGGCCGGCAAAGTACGCAATGCCGGGGGCCTGTTCCTCGGGGAGTTTTCACCCGAAGTCATGGGGGACTACATTGCCGGGCCATCCCACGTCATGCCCACCGGCGGCACGGCGCGGTTCAGTTCAGCGCTGAGCGTGCACCATTTTATGCGCACGATGCCCGTGGTGGGACTGAGCCCGGAGCACTTCCGCGACTTGGGTGCCGCCGCGGTACGAATCGCCGAAGCCGAAGGATTGCCCGGCCACGCCGGCGCGGTTCAGGCCCGGCTTGACCATCTGGCCGCCCAACAGACCCAGCGATAACATCCGAAGCACCATCTCCGTCAGGATTGGCAACTGATGCCCAACATAGAAGACCTGCTGCTGCCCCACATCTACCGGCTCAAGACCTACCAGGGAGTTGCGCCCAGCGAAACGCTGGCGGAGCAGGCTGGCATTCCCCTGGAGCGGGTAATCCGTCTCAACGGCAACGAAAACCCCTACGGCCCGTCGCCGCATGTGGCCGAAGCGCTGGGTAACTTCCGCGACTACAACCATTATCCAGACCCGGCGCAGCGCAATTTGCGGGCGGCGCTGTCGGACTACCTCGGTGTGCCCGACGACAACATCGTGGCCGGCAACGGCAGCGATGAGATTATCGACCTGCTGATGCGGATGTTCCTCGCTCCCGATGACGAGATAATCATTCCAGCGCCAACGTTTGGGATGTATTCGTTCTCGGCGGACGTCGCCGGCGCCAAGGCCGTGTCGGTGCCCCGGGATGAGAATTTTGACATTGACATCGAGGCCATCCAACTGGCTATTACCCCCCGCACCAAGGCCATTTTCTTCCCCAGCCCCAACAATCCAACCGGCAACCTGGTTACCGAGGCGCAGGCGCGCGCTTTGCTGGACACCGGCCTGCTGGTGGTGGCCGATGAAGCCTACTACGATTTCTGCGGCCAGACCTTGCTGCACCTCCTGCCCGAATTCCGCAACCTGGTGGTGCTGCGCACCTTCAGCAAGTGGGCTGGGCTGGCCGGCCTGCGTATTGGCGCGGGCGCCATGGACACCGAACTGGCAGCCACCATGATGGGAATGAAGCCGCCGTACAACGTGAACCTGGCCGCCGAAATCGCCCTGCTGGCCTCGCTGGCCGACACCGGCAACCTGCTGGAACGGGTTACCGCAATCGTCACCGAGCGCGCCCGCCTGTTTGACCTGCTGTCCGACATTCCCGGCATCAAGCCGTGGCCGTCGCAGGCAAACTTTGTCCTGTGCAAGATGCCGGATGGTCGCGGCCTGGAAGTTTACGAGGCAATGTGCCGGCGAGGGGTGTTCCTGCGTTACTTTGACAACGACCTGCTCCGCGACTACATCCGCGTCAGCGTGGGCAAACCCGAAGAAACGGACGAGGTAATCGCCGGCTTCCGGGCGGCGCTGGGAGCCGACGCATAATGGCGCTTGCCGAGTCCGGCGTCCGCAGGGCCACCCTGGAACGCACCACCGGGGAAACCACCATCGCCATCTCTGTGGACCTGGACGGCGCGGGTCGTTACAACGTCGATACCGGCAACGGTTTCCTGGATCACATGGTGAGCCAGATTTCCCGCCACGGCCTGTTTGACATTGACCTGAAAGCGGCCGGCGACACCCACGTCGGCTGGCACCATCTGGTTGAGGACACGGCCATCATGCTGGGCCGCGCCTTCGCCCAGGCCCTGGGCGAACCGCGCGGCATTCGTCGCATGGGGCACGCCATCGTCCCCCTGGATGAAACGTTGGTGATGGTCGCCGTGGACTGGAGCGGACGAGCCTACGCGTCGGTCGATACCACCCTGGACAACACGATGGTGGAAACGCTGTCGGGCGACCTGATCGCCCACTTTCTCGAATCCTTCGCGACCGAGGCGCGCATCAACCTGCACGCCAAAGTGCTGGCCGGAACCAGCCCGCATCACAAGGCGGAAGCGTTGTGCAAGGCGCTGGCCCGCGCGCTCCGCGACGCCGTTGAACCCGACCCACGCGCCAGCGGCCAAGTGCCCAGCACCAAGGGCACGTTGGATGGCTAGGTCAACATCAGGAAACCGCAGAAGCGACTTGCACCTCTGCGGTTTGTTTTGCCAATCTGCCCTTGGGACCGGGCCGGTCAAATCAATGTCGTCTGATTGCTATCCGCCGCGAACCGGTCGGCCACGCCGGGCCAGGAACTCGGGGAAGGCTTCCTCGGCCAGAGTGCCCCGTAATTCGTTGATCGTGAAGTCCTTTTCGTTAGCCCACTGCTGTTCCAGGGTGCCGCCCATGTGACGCAGGAGCAACCGCTTGATGCCGATTACCGACGGAGTGTCGTTGGTCGCAATCTGCGTGGCAACGTCCATGGTCTTTTCGCGCAGCCGGTAAACCGGTACCAGGTAGTTGAGCAGGCCAATTCGGTAGGCTTCCTCAGCTTCCACGATGCGAGCGGTGAACAGCAACTCCTTGGCCTGGGGCCACCCGATCTGGTTGGTCAGCGTCCAGGTGGAATTGATCCGTCCGTAGGCCGCGGCCAGGAACCGGAAGCGCGCTGCATCGGACCCGATGCGGATGTCCAGGGACGATGACAGCACCGCGCCGCCGCCGTAGGCCAGCCCGTTAATCATGCCGATGACCGGCTTGTCCGAGGCGCTGACTTCGTAGCCGCCGCGCTGCCGTTTGGCGGAGCGGGCATCCATGTCTTCCAGCGTCAGGGTGCCGGCGTTCATGGCGGCCTGGTCTTCGCGTTGCTCGTGAATGTCGCCGCCGGCGGTAAATGCCGGCACCCGTGGCGTGGTATCGGTTCCCGTGATGACGATGCAGCCAATCTCCGGGTCTTCGTTGGCGCGTGCCACGGCGTCGTGCAATTCCTCGGTCAACTGGCGATTCATCGCGTTCAGCACTTCGGGACGGTTCATCGTAAGAAAAGCCACGTGGCCCACTATCTCCCGCCGTCGTTCTCCGCTGCCCTCGAATTTGGACACCCGTTCTTTGTCGGCCAAAATAAACTCGTAATCCATCAATCCTCCTGAAAGACAATGCAACGCCCGCTGTGATTCGCCCGGCTGAGTCGCAATTGTAGGGGCACACGGCGAATGTAGTCAAACGGAATGGATTCAGGGGATGATAACAAGTCAGATTTGACATTACCCCCCGCCGGCTTGATGATGGTAAGTGGATGGGCCTGCTGCGGATGTTAAACTCGCGAATCCCGATTCCGGTCGCCATACTGCGACGCTCAATACTGCTGATTTTGTGTTTGGGCATGGTGTGCCTGGGCGCGTTTGGATTAGCGGCCTCGCAACATCAGGTTCATGCCCAGAGCCGGACGGTACTAACGGTAAGGGTTGAAGACGCCATTAATGAGGTCAAAGCGCGTTTCATCGCCCGTGCCGTCGAGCGCGCCAGCGAGAACAGGGCTGAACTGCTGGTTATCGAGCTGGATACACCGGGCGGGCTGTACGGCAGCACCCGCGATATTGTGGAGAGTCTCCTGGAATCCGACGTGCCGGTTGTGGTGTATGTTTCGCCCCGCGGCGCTCAGGCCGGTTCGGCCGGAACCTTTATTACGGCGGCGGCTCACATCGCGGTGATGGCTCCCGGCTCCAACATCGGCGCGGCGACACCCGTGTCCGGCGGTGGCGAAGACCTGGGCGAAACCCTTGCCGACAAGGTTACCAACGATGCCGCCGCGCTAATCCGCTCCATCGCCGACGAACGCGGACGCAACGCCGATGCGCTGGAAGAAACCGTGCGCACTGCGGCGTCCTACACTGCCAACGAGGCCCTGGAGGCCAACATCATAGACTTGTTGGCCGATAACCTGTCCCACTTGCTGACCCAGATCGACGGTCGGACTGTGGTTACGGCAACCGGCGAGTGGACGCTGGATGTCAAATACGCCGACGTTGAGCAGGTGAAAATGCAGTGGCGGGAGCGGTTCGTCAATTTCATCGCCAATCCCAACATCGCGTTCCTGCTGCTCATCTTGGGCGGGTTGGGTTTGATATTAGAGCTCATGACGCCGGGCCTGATTGGCCCCGGCGTGGTCGGCGGAATCTGCCTGTTGCTCGCTTTCCTCGCGTTGGGCAATCTACCGTTCAACTGGGCCGGCATCGCATTCATCGGACTCGCCGCCGTGCTGGCAATTCTGGAAGTGTTTATCTCGGGCTTCGGCGCATTGGGCGTTGGCGCCGTGGTCAGCCTGGTCGTGGGCGGTTTGCTGCTGTTTGGTGGATTCGGCAGCTTTGGCGGCGGCATACCGGTCAATTTCCCGGAGGTTGCCGTCAGCCTGTGGGTGCTGGGCAGCGTGGCTGGCGTACTGGCGACCGGAGCCGCCTATATTGCATTCGAGGCCATTCGGTCCCGGCGGGGGAGCCGCCTGGCGCCGGCAACTGGAAGCATTGGCGACAGCGACGGACGCAGCGAGACCTCACATCTCATCGGGCAACTCGGTGTGGTAACATCAGCGTTGCAACCCAGAGGTATCGTCGCCCTCAGCGACGAAACGTGGTCTGCCGCCAGCAGCGACGGGATGTACGTGCCAATCGGGCGTCAGGTGCGGGTTACTGGTTCGGCGGGGCTTTTGGTGACCGTGGAAGTGGTCGGCGGCGCCACGGCCCCCGAAGGTCAGGAATAACGGCAGAGCAGATACCAGGGCACTGTCCGCCTGTTGCGGGCAAGGAGGCGCACTCATGGCCAGCGGAATAGTAATCGTCCAGGCATACCAGCGAATGGTGGTGCAGCGTTTCGGCACGTACATCGGAAACAGACGTCCGGGCATACACATTTTGATACCGTTTCTCTATCAAGGCACCAAGGTGGATTTGCGAGAACGAGTAACGCGGGTTCCCACGCAGAAGTACATCACGGCCGACAACGTTGTGGTGGACATGGACTTCGTCATCTACTACCGCGTTATGGAGGACCAGGTGGACCGGGCGGTGCTTGAGGTGCAGAATTTCGAGCAGGCCGTAATCAACCTGGCGTTCGCCACCTTGCGCGCGGTCATCGGAGCGATCGACCTCTCGGTGGCGTTATCCGAGCGTGAGCGCATCCGGGACGACGTGCAACTCCGCATGGACGAAGTTACCACCCGCTGGGGGGTTAAGGTGTCCCAGGTCGAAATCAACGAAGTCGACCCGCCCCAGGGCGTGAAGGCGGCCATGGAACGCCAGAAGTCCGCCGACGCCATCAAGACCGCCGAGATTACCGAGTCGGAAGGCCAGCGTCAGGCCCAGATTAACCGCGCCGAGGGCGAGAAGCAGGCCGCCATCCTGCAAGCCGAAGGTCTGCGCCAGGCTGACATTCTGCAGGCCGAGGGTGAACAGCAGGCGACCGTCCTTCGCGCTGACGGGTTCAGCGTTGCGCTGGAGCGCATCTACAACGTAGCTAGCACCGTGGATGCCCGCACCATGAGTTTGCAATACTTCGACACGCTGAAATCGCTGGGTGCCAGCCCCTCCACCAAGTTCATTTTCCCCATGGAGTTTACCTCCATGCTCTCCCCCTTCCTGGGCATGGGCGACAACAACCCACAGGACGGCGGCGGTAACCGAGGCAATAGCGGCAACGGCGCCAGCGGGGATGGTGATAGCCGCAACTAGTGATTAGACAGGGGGCATCTCAGGGTGCCCCCCTGCGCCGCAATGGTGAAGGTAAAAAGACTTATGCTACGCGTCAGTCAGAGAATGTGGATGATACGCGCCGGACGGAACGGTACGGTGCTCCACCATTTCCTGAACGAGGGTATCGCATACTTGGGATGGGGGAGTATAGGCCCCGTTCATCCCACTGACACCGCTACGGATATCAGGCAGCGATTGTACGAATATTACCCGGACGAGAACCCCGGCGCGCTTCCGAACATAGTCGGTATGCTTAAGCGGTTTTCCTGTGAAGTTCGGATTGGCGATGCCGTGGTTACCTACGACCCGCAGCGCAGGCTGTACCATGTTGGCATCGTCAAATCCGATACTAATAGCCAGACCGTTAGCTGGGTTGACTTGGCATACGGGGGTGAATTTGATGACCTTGCGTATGTGCGCGAGGTGGATTGGGTGAGCGCGCTCTCGCGCGATTCCCTTTCGCCAACTGCCCGCAGAGGTCTAAACCCTCAATTGAGCCACTATCGGATTTCCGAAGAAGTAGCCGGGGAAATCCGCCGGCGGTGCGCGTAAGCACTGGCCGTAATTCGCTGGACGCGGAAACTTGTGTTCCAGTCCACCTGCTGCGTCACCGCGCAAGTCAGTCTTTCTTCCCCTTGGCTTTGGCGTCCCTCTTTTGCTGCGCTTCCCGGCGCTTTTTTTCCAACACGGCTTCCAGTTGCTCTATGGTTAGGGTCTCCGCAACTTGTTGTCTGAAGCTGGGGGTTGTTTTAGCGAAAAGCATTTTTCCTCCTCTCTTCAAAGCTACCCACGTTACAATGGCCACCTCAACAGATAGCCATACCATACAGATGCTGAAAGCCTGGTCAACCGGCTGATCACCGAGCAACTCCGTCAGCGCTAATTCTACACTGAGCTGTTGAAAATAGTACAGCGCATCAGTCAACAGGTAACTGTTCACGTTTGAGGGGACGGGTCGGCTTGCAAAGCAAATTCCGTGCTTGGCCACCCGTCCACAACCAGTCGGAAAAGCCGAAGATCCCCTCAAGTCTGAACAGTTACGTCAACAGAACTCGCGCCGCCCAGAATCCGGCCCAAATCAGGCACAACGCAACGCGCGCCAGGCGAGTCAGCGGAACCCCCGCCACCGATGCTAATAGCGAATCGTCTCCATCAACCCCGCGTCGGAGCTCTTTGCTGCCCACTGATTTAGCCTATCATTTTGCGCGGCTGCCACTCAAAGCGCCGACGCGCCGCCTGGCAACCTGCCAAACTCCCCATCATCCGCCAACAGCCGTAGGGCGGCGGCGTAAGGCTCGGTTGTCCTGGCGTCGATGGCCGCCAGAATGCCGGCCATCTCCGGGTCGTTCTGCAGCAGGATGCTGACCCGGCGGTAAAATTCCTCCTGCACCGACTCCACGAACTCCTGCCGGCGGCGTGCTGAACGACGCTCTTCAAGACCGCCGGTGTCGGTTAGAAACGCCCGGTGCTCTTCAACGCTCTGCCACATTTCGGCGATGCCGACGCTGGCATACGCCTGGGTTTGCAGCACCGGCGGGTTCCACCCGGTAGACAGGTTGGCCAGATGCAACATCGCGGTTACTGCGGCGGCCATCTGGTTGGCGCCGTCCCGGTCGGCCTTGTTGATCACATAGAGGTCGGCGATTTCCATGACGCCGGCCTTCAGCGTTTGGATCGAGTCGCCGGACTCGGGCATCATTGTAACGATCACCGAGTCGGCAACGCTCATGATGCCCAGCTCGGTTTGACCCACACCCACGGTTTCAACCAGCACCACATCCTTGCCGGCGGCGTCCAGCAACCTGACCATGCTTTTGACGATACGCGGTAGCCCGCCGGACTGCCCACGCGTGGCCACGCTGCGAATAAACACGCCATCGTCCAGGTAGTGCCGCTGCATCCTGATACGGTCGCCCAGCAATGCGCCGCCGGTAAACGGGCTGGTCGGGTCGACCGCCAGGATGCCCACCGTCAGATCAAGTTTCCGCAGGTGCTCCGTGAGGCGGTCAACCAGCGTGCTCTTGCCCACGCCGGGCGGGCCGGTGATACCCACCGTGTAGGCGCGTCCCGTGTGGGGATCCAGCTGTTCCATCGCCGGCGCAGCCGCCGGGTCGCCCCGCTCCACCATTGTGAGCAGTCGGGAAAGGGCCCGCAGTTCGCCACGCAACACTCGGTCAGCCAGGTCATTCATCGCAATCACGTAGTCGGAAATCGTAACATAAGCGCCGAAACACGACGACCAATCTAACACCGCCGCCGTTGCCGGTCAACGCATTGGCACCCCGGTTCCCTTAACAACGCCCCGCCGAGCGGTTATCATCAACGGCAGATTCAAACGAAATACCAACAATACCGAGGTAAACAAAATGGTTGTGCCATCAAACACGCTGGAAGGCAAAGTAGCGATTGTAACCGGAGCGGCCAGCCCCATCGGAATGGGTCGGTCGATTACCACCGGACTCGTGAGAGCCGGCGCCCGGGTCGCCATGCTCGACATCAACGAGGACTGGCTGGACCAGACTGCCAACGATATGCGCGAGTTGGGCGGCGACGATGCCGTGCTGCCCATCATCGCCGACGTTACCGATCCCGAATCAGTGCACAATGCGGTGGGACGTACCATCAGCGAGATGGGCGGACTGCACATTCTGGTCAACAACGCCGGTATCAATCCACGCACCGCCGGCTTCACCACCAGCGGAGCCTCCGGGAGTCGCACCGACTATTGGGACATTGCTCCGGAGGCCTGGCTGCGGGTCATTGCCGTGAACCTGAGCGGCCCTTTCATCATGTCCCATGCCGTGGCCGGGCACATGATTGAGCAGGGCTACGGGCGCATCATCGGCGTTACCACCAGCATGGACACCATGTGGCGCAAGGGCGGCGCACCCTACGGCCCCTCAAAGGCGGGACACGAGGCGCTCGTTGCCATCATGTCGCAGGACCTGGAAGGCACCGGAGTTACCGCCAACGTGCTGACGCCAGGAGGCGCCACGGCCACCAACATGGTGCTGCCGCCCGAAGGTTCCAGCGCCAGCGCCCTGATTCAACCCGAAGTCATGCAGGCTCCCGTGGTGTGGATTGCATCCGAGGACGCCAGCGACTGGAACGGCCGGCGCATCATTGCCTATCACTGGGACGAGTCGCTGCCCCTGGCGGAGCGGTTGGAAAAATGCGGCGCGCCGGCAGCCTGGCCCCAGCTCGGGTTGCAGGCCGTGCATCCGGAATGGTACGGCAGAGGTTAAGGCAGCCTGGAAACCCAATATGTAGGGGCGAATAATAATTCGCCCCTACCTGACGCGTAAAAAACGTGGGGCGGGTTGCAGCCCGCCCCGTTTTCCGGTGTCGATTGGCCTTTCAGTCAGTTATCCAACGGCGAGGGCCTCGGCGTCAGTGATGAAGGCGTTCGTTTCCCTGATACGGCGCTCGGTGTGAGGGCCGCACATTCCGTTGTAGAAGCAGGATCCGTGCAGGTAGCTGATACGGGTGAAGTAACGCCCAACCAGGTTCTCCGCGCTGGGCATCCGGCTGGCGAGTTCGAGAAGCCCTTCGGTGGTGAAGGCCGTTGTTTCCGGTTCGTCACCCGTGCGCGCCAGTATGAGGGCGTCGGTGGCTCGCTTGGTGGCGCACCAAGCTTTCTCCGCGGCGTCGCGGATGTCGCCGTGTTCAAGTCGTTCGAGAGCCTGGGCGTGAACCAATCGGGCGTCTGCGAAAAGTTCGTCAACCCGGTCCTTGATCGAAACGGTGGTCATGTGCTTCCCGCACGGCGTTAAGGGGAGGATCAAAGATGGAATCAGTGCCTGAAACCGCTGTCGAAGCCTACCGCGCCGGGTTTGATCAGCAGGTCGGGCCGGTTGCCCCAGCGTTTCAGGAACCGACCGAAATTCTTGCGGCTCAATTCGTCGCGCTGGTTGCCATCCAGCTCTTCCCACTGCCGGTGTTCGTGGCGAACCAAAGCCAACTTGCTGTCGCACACCACCCGGAAACCGGCGTTTTTGAACTGGAAGCAATAGTCGATGTCCAGGTTGCGGTAGAAGCGGAAAGACTCGTGCATCAGGCCCACCGCCGTCAGGTCGGCGCGACGGAAGGCCATGCAGTAAGCCTGCATCGCGTCGGCGTCGCCTTCCTCCACCTCTTCGTGGAAGTGCTGCATATCGTCGGTGGTCAGGCCATACGGCCCGAACACACCCACGGTTTGGTCTGACAGCTGCTCGGCCACCGGCGCCAGTATGTCGCCCACCACCTCGGTCGAGGCGTCAATCAGGATGACGTAGCGGCCGCGCGCCTGCTTGATGGCGATGTTCTTGCCGGCTGCGTCGCCCACCACGTGGTCGCAGTGGATGACTTTCAAGTTTTCGTGTTGCCGCTGCGCCTCTTCCAGATAGTCGGCGGTGCCGTCGGTCGATCCGTTGTCAACCACGACGACTTCCGCCGACGCGCCGGCAGTGTGCTTCAGGATGGCTTCAACGCAGCGACGCACGTCGTCAACGTAGTCGTAGGCGTTGAGCACGAAGGAGTATTCGTACAGGTCGGGTTGGTCCAGCAGCGAAGGCACTTCTCTCGATGCAGACACCGATGACCAGCGCGATTCCTGGCGCTCCAGCGGAGTTTGAGGCCGCACCCGCGTATCGTCGCCCGTATCTTCAACCACCAGTCCACTTGACTTCGCGTCCGAGCGCAGCGCGTCGGCGGCGTCAAAAGCGGCCTGCTGGCGCAACGCCAACCGGCGGGCGATGAGTTCTTCGCGGTCGGGGCCGATGTCGTATTGAACCGGCACGTCGTCCAGATTGAGGCCAAACACGCGGTCGAAGTCCAGAATCAAATCCAGCTTGTCCGCCGACGGCAGGTGCGAGCTGACCATGTCCCAAGTGATGGCCAGTCCGCGGGGCAGGTCCAGATCATTGCGAACCGCCTCCCAGAAGCGATTGCGCCATTCGTCAACCACGCCCTGGTCAGCCAGGCGCGCGCCGTCGTTGTCCGGGGAGTACTGCCAGTTCCAGACGCGGTTGCGCAGGTTGGTCAGGGCTTTCTCAGCGGCGCGCAACGACGTGAACGTGAAGTTCATCCGGTGCCGGTAACGAACCGTCATGCACAGGTAGCGGAACGCCAGCGGGTCGAACCCGCGGGCGGCCAGGTCTTCGATGAGGAACACGTTGCCGGCGGATTTGGCCATCTTGGCGCCGTCGGCGAGCAGATGCTGCCCGTGTACCCAGTAGTTGACGTGCCGGTCGCCGAACGCCCCTTCGCTCTGGGCGATTTCGTCCTCGTGGTGGGGGAACACGTTATCCACGCCGCCGGTGTGAAGGTCGAACCGTTCGCCCAGATACTTGTGGGCCATCGCTGAACACTCGATATGCCAGCCGGGGAATCCCTCTCCCCAGGGGCTGTCCCACTTCACATCGCGGCCCGGCTCGGCGGCCTTCCACAGCGTAAAGTCGCGAGGATCCTTTTTCAACGGATCAGCTTCGGCACGCACCCCTTCCAGCAGGTCGCCGCCGAAGTTGTTCGACAGCTTGCCATAAGACGCGTAGCTGTTAACGCTGAAATAGATGTTCCCGCCGGCTTCGTATGCCGACCCATTGCCCATCAGCGTCCCAACCATGTCCAGCATTTCCGGAATATGCTGCGACGCCCAGGGGAAAACGTGGGCGGGCAGGATGTTGATGCGAGTCTCGTCCCGCCAGAAGCAATCCGCGTAAAACTCGCCAATTTCCTGGATGGTTTTGCCTTCTTCCAGCGCGGCCATAATCATCTTGTCGCCGCCGGCTTCAACCAGTTCCTGGCGCATATGGCCCACATCGGTGATGTTCTTGATGTGGTAAACCTCATTGCCGTCAACGGTCAGCACCCGCCGAATCCAGTCGGCCATCAGGTAAGTACGCAGGTTGCCGATGTGAGCATACCGATAGACGGTCGGCCCGCACGTGTACATCGCGACGCGCCCGGGCGTCATCGGCTTAATTTCTTCAGTGGTTTTGGTAAGGGTGTTGTAGATACGTAACACGCTGCAACTCCGGCCGGAGATTGGTTAGCGTCAGTTTAGCAGGATAGGGCGCGGATTGCACACCCGCCCGTGCCGGCATTGAACCCGTGCCGGCATTAAACGCCCGACTGCCCCAGAGCCGTTGTTGCGTCAATCCGCGTCGGACTCGCATCGGCCGCTCCGCTTCCCCAAATGCCAACGTACCAACATACCTCCGCAACCCACCGCCGCTAATCCTATACACCAGGCTATGGTTCGCCGGTGTGAGACCAAGCCATTAAACGGATTTCCTCTCGCCATTGGCGCCATCGGCTCCATGTGTGAATGTGTCGGCGCGTCCAGCAACACATGGCTCCATGCTCCTCCGAACGCAGATACAATCGCCGCCAAGACCGACACTCGTGGTTCCAGATACCAAATGCTGTCGGCTCTCGCTCCCGTGAGACGGTTCCACAATCGCGAGCTCGACCGGATTACCGGGTTGAGCAACGCCAGGGCCAGGATGGCGGCCGCCGTTCCACCCGCAATGGTGTGCATCACCTTGTGATACGACAGGTCGCGGCGGAACAGGAAACCCACCAGCACTTCACTGTCAATTGCCACTTGGGTAAACGCGTAGACCGGTATGCTGAAATGACGTCCGCATACGGCTTTGACGGCGAGAGCCGGGGCCATGTGAAACGGTGTGAACGGCATCTCAAGTCTCTCCGGCCAAAAAAATCGACTCTACGTACATTTCTTGGCGCTACGCGGCCCCAATCCGACCGAACCCGCCGGCTGTTGGTAAGACAACCAGCGGACTTTTCGCCATAGCTAACTGTTCTGCACGGAATTCGTCTGTCCGCTTTACGGTGTTGGCATCCGCACGGCTCCCGACGCCTTCATAGTCTCAATTTCCGTCGCCGAGTAGCCAGCCTCCGCCAGAATCTCGTCGGTGTGCCGGCCGAACCACGGCGTGGGGATGCCCAGGCGCGGGGGTGTCGCCGAGAGCCGGGCCGTAGTGCCCGAATGATCAACGCTCCCCCAAACCTCGTGCTCGCGGGTCACGATGAATCCGGCATTACGCACCACCGGGTCGTTCCGGTAGTCCTCCATGGTCAGGTTGGCCGTAACCGACACGCCACCGGGCTGCAGCGTCCGGGCCCAGTGTTCAATGGTGTTCCGCTGGATGATTTCGCCCAGTGCGTCGGAGGCATTGGCATCCCCGTCGTCAGCGTTTCCGGCCACCGCAGCTACTGCGGCCACCGGAGCCAGCTCCGGCAGTTGCAGCGCGGCATTCCAGGCGGCGTCGTTCGGGAAATGGAGGTACAGCCAGCCATCTGATGCCTGATACAGCCGGGAGCGGGCCGAGTAACCGCGCGCATCCAAACCTTCAATATCTGACCGTTGGTAGCCGTCGTAGTCGAGGAAGTACGGAGATTGCAACAGCCCGGCGGTCAACGCCAGACCGCTGTCCACCTGTTGGCCCTGCCCGGTGCGGTTGCGTTCGTGCAGCGCCAAAGCCACTGCATACGCGCCCATCAATCCGGTGCCGTAGTCGTTGACGGCGTAGGGCGACAGCATGGGGGCGCCGTTCCGACCGCCGCGACGCACCTGCATCCCGCTGGTACCCTGGGCCAGCTGCTCCCAGCCGGCGCGTTCCGACCAGGGCCCGTCGTAGCCAAAGGCGTTCAGCGAGGCGTAAACGATGTCGGGCTTGACCTTCTTGACTTCCTCGTAGCCGAGGCCCAGCCGTTGCACGGCAGACTTGCGGTTGTTTTCCACAATCACGTCGGCGGACTCAACCAGCTTCCAGAACACTTCCCGGCCCTCATCGGATTTGAGGTTGAGCATGATGCTGCGTTTGCCCCGGTTGACGTCGATGTAGCCGATGGGGTCAAGAATGCGGGTGGGATCGTCAATCTTGATGACATCGGCGCCAAACTCGCCGAGCGTGCGTCCGCAGGTCGGCCCGGCCAGGATGATGCAAAGGTCAAGCACCCGCACACCTTGCAACGCGCTGAGCACGTCGCCGTTGGTATTGGCGGGGTTTTGAGCCGGACGAGCCGCCGGAGTCCTGGAAATTTCGGCCAGTACGGAGTCGGTGTGCTCGCCCAGCCGGGGGGCGCTGCCCTGGATTGCGCCCGGTGTCCCGCGCAGCCGGACTTGCACGCCGGGCTGCTTCATCGTGCCGCGCTCGGCATCGTCAACTTCCACCACCATCTTGCCGGCGACGGCGTGCTCATGCACCAGCCATTCGTCCACGGTCTTGCAGACGGTACACGCGCCGCCCTGGGCGTTGATGTCGGTCTCCCACTGCCAGGCCGTGCGCTCCCTGAACAGCTCGGCAAACCGATGCTGCCAGAAATCCAGCGTGTCTGAGTCCACCGGCCGGCCAAACAGCGGCACAACTTCGTCAATCCAGTCGGTGCGGCCGGCGGCGGTCAGAGTCTGCCGGGCGAAACGTTCAAACATACCGTGGTGATAGATCCAGCGACCATCCGCGCACTCGTAGGGATGCGACATCACCGAGCGCGGGAAATCAAACTGGTTCACATACTCGAAGTTGTTGAACTTGATGATTCGGCTGCCCATGGCGGTGAACATCGCGGAATGCAACGGCACCTCAATGCGCTGCCCCCGGCCGGATTTGTCGCGGGCGTTGATTGCCATGGCGACTGATACCGACCCCAGCGCTGCGGCAAACGTGCTGGCGATGGGCAACGGCGTGAACAGCGGCTCCCCGTCGCTCTCGTCAGTCTCCGGATAGAGGCCCGTCTCAGCGCTGATCACCGGGTCCCAACCCGGTTCGTGGCGGCTGGGATGTTCCTCGCCGTAGCCGGGCAAGGAACAGTAGATTAGGCGCGGGTGGTCGGCGGAAAGCTCGTCGTAGCCGATACCCAGCCGGTCGGCCACTCCCGGCCGGTAGTTTTCAATCACGACGTCGGCGTTAGCCGCCAGCCGGCGCGCGCGCGCGCGGCCGGCATCGGTTTTCAGATCCAGCGCCACGGACCGTTTGCCCCGGTTCCAGGTGGCGAACGCCGGCTCCGAACGCGCCGGATCGCCGCCGGGCCGCTCAACCTTGATGACGTGGGCGCCCTGGTCGGACAGCAACATCCCCAGCATCGGGCCGGGCACATATTGGCCGAACTCCACAACGTGAATATCGCGCAGCGCGCCGGAAGTGCCGTTGGTCGTCATATTCTCTACTCCTAGATCGGTGATTTTCGCACAAGTCATGGTCGGTTTAGCAACGGATGCTAACTATAGTATGTAGAAAATTGCTCGCCATCCGTATTACCTGATTTCAAAACGATTACAGGTTGGAGGCGTTCATGATAGAACTCACCAAAACTCTTGGCCAGGTTATTCGTGACCAACGAATGGCTCGCGGGTTGAGCCAAGAACATTTTGGTGAACTTGCAGGAATTCATCGTACTTACGTTGGCATGGTTGAGCGTGGAGAGAAAAATATCACGCTCTCCAACATTGTCAAGGTCGCACGAGCGTTGAATCTCACAGCATCCGAGCTCCTCCATATAGCGGAGGAGCGGCTATGAACATTGAACATATCAATCAGCTTTTGGAAGGCTCAGGATTATTGGTGACTGGCGTGTACTCCCATCGTAAAGCTTCGGAGGATTACGTTGCTGTGCAAATCACTGATGCAAGTGGCACTAGAATTTGGGAAGGTAGCATCCCTTATAAGGACCGACGTGCTAGGCTTAACCTCGACTCCGAGCAAAAAATCGCGGAGTACCTTCGTAGTATCCGTCAGAATTTCGAACCTGATAATGTACGCAAATGGGTGACTGCTGAACGTAAATACTGGAAAAAGAATTTCAGTCGTGCTGCTGTTACTACACCGTTCTTCAAGCGGTTGTTACGCATGGACTGGGTAATGGGGAATGGTTTCCCTCAGAACCAGAATCCGCAAAGAAGAATTCAAGACATCAAGGACAAAGGATATACGGTCGTATCGATGCGAGAAGGGACAGGGTGGAAACGAAAGCTTGTTCCGTTGCCACGGAGAACAGCACACGTTTACGAAACGATTAGCCCGGAACTCCGCAGCCGCATATTGAGCGTATTAAATTCAGAGAATGTCTACGAGCTATCCACTGCAAATCAGGCTGGATTGCTCCCAGACCATAAGTTCCCTGAAATCCGTTGGGATACTGAAACGCCCAGTGCTAATCCAAGTGATATGCCCGAGGCAGACATCCGAGCTAAATTTCAACTTCTCGACAATCAACGTAACGAGCAGAAACGTGAAGTCTGCCGAAATTGCTTCCAGACCGGAGCGCGTGGGGTACTTTTTGGCTTAAACTTCTTTTACTTAGGTACTTCCCAATGGGACGAAGCCATCCCTAAAACCGGCGCAGCAGCCGAGGCTGGGTGTGTCGGTTGTGGTTGGTATGATATACAAACGTGGCGCCAAGCCCTAAATAATCGAATCAGGGAGTAACCAGAGCAGCAGGTCACTCATTTAATGTCTCCAGTTGTCCACGAATTGCTAATGCAATATGGTAAGCCAATAGGCATGGCACTGCGTTGCCAACCTGCCAGTACACACGTTTGAATCGTCCAGAAAAAATGAAGTCATCGGGAAAGGTCTGAAGCCGAGCCATTTCTCTTGCAGAGAGAACGCGGTTCAACTCGTAATGGATATGACAACCTCCGTGATTTTCCTTCACCGCCATGCTTGGTACACCTTTGTACTGCCGCTTGAATGCATCCCTGAATGTTTCATAAAGCGACCCACCAGGCGGCACTTGCGCTATTCGGCGTTCAAATGCACTCGAATGCCTAGTCCATTCGTGGTTTGGAGCATCATACCGCCTCACATCTTTCAAATCATCGATCGCAGCCTCGATACTGGTGTAGTCTGCCCTCTCTAAAATCTCCTGTGGGTAAGGGTTTGGTAGACCGTGACGATTGGCAATAAAAATTGCGCGCGGTCTGAGTTGCGGTGCGCCGAATGCCGCAGCCTCGAGAATCCGAACGCTCATTTCAGGATAGCCAATTTCAGAGAATTGGCCGATGATTTCATCCTTTGCTCGTCCTTTATCCATCGACAAGATACCCGGGACATTCTCCATGACCACGAAATCCGGCCTGATGTACCCAACGACTCGGATGTACTCCCGGAACAATTGATTCCGAGGATCTTGAGGATTGCGAAGGCCAGCCACTGAGAATCCTTGGCATGGAGGCCCGCCGAAGACAATATTAACCCGACTGACGCCGAGCACCGCGTCGAGCAACTCCGCTGACACCTCCTCAATCAGCATCTCCAGATGCCGACTATCGGGAAAGTTGCGCCGGATAGTAGCCGAGGCGTCCGGATCAATCTCGACGCTTAAGAGCTTCTTCAGCCCGGCTAAGCGTGCTCCGACAGAAATTCCTCCAGCACCAGAAAAAAGGTCAGCATAGACCAAATCGCAAGGGGTATCAGTGAAGGTTTTCGTATCAACTTCAATCCACTTGCCGTTTGTGAACAGGTCCTGGTCAAGCTCTGCTTTTAGCTTGCTGTACCGGCTGATTGCGTCCTTTGCCCCGCCATTTGACCGCCTGTTTATACCGTTCTGCGGGACACTGTGATCACCTCGGGAATTTAATTGGCCTCGTGGAGGCGTATCTGGTAGGTCGTTATCAGAAAAGAGACTTTGTTGCACTTCACTTCCTCTATCAGACCGACCCGGAGAATCGCCCCGGGTCGCAACCCCGCAGGCTGATTTCGGTGTGGCCTGATGCGATTGTGTCGGCAATACCCTTGCCCATCGCCGGGCCCAGCAAAATGCCCTTCTTCTGGCCGCCGGTGGATATGTACACATTGTCCCACCCCGGCGCCGACCCCACAATTGGCAGCCAGTCCGGAGTAACCGGGCGCAGGCAGGCGGTTTGCATCGATACTGTGGCGTTCGCCAGCGACGGCACCAGCCGCACCGCCATCTTCAAAATGTTCTCCCGCGCTGCATCGGTCAGCGAGAGGTCAAACCCCACCTCTTCCTCGGTGGAGCCGCACCAGATGAGGCCGTCGGTCTTGGCGTACATCGAACTGCCGCCGCCAATCAATTCGTAATCCAGGCCAGGGCCGTCGGGCTGCACACGAACGATCTGCCCTTTGAGCGGATCTACCGGAATGGCGATGTCCAACCACTGCTCGGCGGTGCGGCACCAGGGGCCGGCGGCGATCAGCAGCGCTCCGCAAGGCACTTCGCCGTCGGAGGTTACCACCGACTCGACCCGACCCTGGCCCAATCGCAATCCCATCGCCGAGGCCGTCTTCACCTGTGCGCCGCGTTTGATGGCGGCGGCGGCCAGCGCTTGAGTGAATTCCTTGCCGTCCAGCGCGCCGTTCCCCACCGCCCGCACGCCGCCGATCACATCGGGCGAAAGGCGCGGTTCGATGGATAGCACATCTTCACGCTCCAGCCACTCCGCTGAGAATCCCGGCTCGGTGGCGCCGTTGAATGTCGCCAGCGTGTCCCTCAAGTCGGGCAGCTCATCGTCGCCCAACGCCACCTTCAGGATGGACGTGATCCGCCCGTGATAATCACTGCCGGCTGAAACCGGCAGTGATTCCCACAACTCCCGGTGCAGCCGGAAAGATTGCAACGCCATGCTGAGCAGCGGGTCGGGCCAGCCGTGCCCCTCCAGCGGATTCAGTCCCCCGGCATTGTAGCCGGAGGCGGCAGCAGCAATCCCGTCCCGTTCAATAATAGTGGACTTTATGCCCTGCTCTGCCAGGTAATAGGCGGCGGCGCATCCGGCGATGCCCCCGCCGATGATTGCCACGTCCGTCGTTTGATTAGTCATCATCCTGTCAATCCTGTTCATCCATGCTAAATTGGGTTTAGGATATAACCGGTAACCGGAGGTGTCTATGCCAATCTATGAGTATCATTGTTCGGGATGCGGTGCCGACTTCGAGTCCATTCGTCCGGTATCCCGCGCCGATGATCCTACCGAGTGTAAATCATGCCGGCAGCCGGCAACCCGCCAGATTTCCAACTTTTCGTTCAAGTCCGATACGTTTACCGCGCCCAAGCTGAAGCGTCGCCCCGGAGAAGCGTTTCGCGGCAACCGGGCCGCCGACTCCACACCGGCACCGCCGCAACCCACTGATTCGCCCGCCGATTGATCCGCTGCCGGGCGCCAGGAAGCCTTTACTGGCGCCCGGCCCGGGCTTCGTTGCAGGCGATGCAGGTGCAGGCGGCCCGCAGCGTCCGGTAGGTATAAATACCCGTGTAGTGGGCGTCGCTCCACAGGAACTGCAAGGCATACTGGCCGACCGGCAGCTGGTCAACGGCGCGCACATCCTGCTCCACGTTCTCTGGGTCCAGCAACGCCCGTCCGGTCATCTCTTCGACGCACGACGCGCACGGGCAACGCAGGCGCAACATCCGGTGCGGATAAATCCCGCGGTGCCCATCATCCCAATTGATGATGATGGCGCTGCCGGAGATGTCCACGTCGGTGGGTTTGATTATTTCGTTAGTTGACATATCCCTGCGGAGTCGTGGCGGTCGGTGCGGTGTCGTTTGGTAAAGCCGGCGTCGTTCGGAATTAAAGGGCGGATACCCGTCAGTGATTCGGATGGCCGGCTATCCCGATGACTGGGATTGCACTTCGGCCAGCCGCGCCGGGCGGGGCATTTCATCAGGATCGGTTGGAATTTCTATGATGCTCGGCCCGTCCACTGCCAGCGCCTGCCGGAACACGTCGGCGATGTCCTCCGGGCGTTCCACGTAGAACCCGGCGCCGCCGAACAGCTCGGCGTACTTGTCGAAGCGCGGGTTGATGGTATCGGCTCCCACATACCGCTCGTTGAACGCATACTTCTGGTACGCCTTTTCCGAACCCCAGCAGTCGTTGTTCATAACTACGGAAATGTTTTTCAGTCCGTAGCGCACTGCGGTCTCGAATTCCTGGGCGTTGAATAGGAAGCCGCCATCGCCGTTGAAGTTGACCACCGTCCGGTTCGGGGCGGCGAAGCTGGCGCCAATGGATGCCGGGAAGCTGAAGCCCAGCCCGCCCAGGTCCAGCGCCATTATCAGGCTGCGGGGCTGGTAGTAATTCAGCCGGTCTTGCCCGAAGTTGGGCGCCAGCCCGGCGTCCAGCGCGATGATGGCGTCCCGGGGCATCACTTTGCGCAGCTCGGCGTACACCCGCTGCGGTTTGATGTAATCGCCGGTCAACGTGGACTCGGCGGCGAGGCGGGTGGCGCGGGCGGCATTCCAGGCCGCCACCCGGCTGCTCCAGTCGGCGTCAGGACGCAGTTCGCCCTCCGAGATAATGCCGTTGATTTCTTCCACCACGGCGCCAACATCGCCCTCCACACCGACGGCGATGGGGTAAATGCGCCCGATTTCCTTGGGGTCGATTTCGATGTGTACGATACGGGTGTCAGCCAGTATGAAGCGATGATCGAAGAAAGTCGTCGATTGGCCCAGTCGTGTTCCAGCCGCCACGATAACATCCGCATTGCGAACGGCATCAATCGCTTCCTCGGCTCCCAGGCGCCCCAGATGGCCCAGGTAGTTGGGATGGTCGTTGGGCACGGCATCGGCTCTGCCGTAAGACGTTACGATGGGCGCTCCGGTAAGTTCGGCGAGGCGACACACGGCCGCGTCGGCAAGGCTCCATTCCACGCCGCCGCCGGCCACAATCACCGGCCGCTGGGCTGACATAATCTCCCGGGCCGCCGCTTCCACCTGCTGGCGATCGCCGCGGGAGCGGCCCTGGCCGGTGCGATAGGCTGCCGGGGCCAGCAGATCCAGTTCGATTTCAGCGCCGGGCAGCAGGTCGCGGGGGATGTCAACCAGCACCGGGCCCATTTTGCCCGACGTGGCGATGCGGAATGCCTGCCGCAGCGCGTCGGGCAGCCGTTCAACCTTGTTGATGGAGAAACTGGCCTTGGTAATAGGCTCGAACAACGCCACCTGGTCAAACTCCTGCGTGGAGTCCAGGTTCTGGTGGTCGCGGGATGCCGACGGCGCCAGCACCACCACGGGGGAATGGGAGACGTAAGCCGACGCAATGCCGTAGGTCAGGTTCAACACACCCGGCCCGTTGGTAACCAGACACACCGACGGCGCCCCGGAGATGCGGCTGTACCCATCGGCCATCAAAGCCGCGCCCTGCTCATGGCGCACGCCGATGAATTCCATATCATCGCGGTCGTACAGCGGGTCAAGAATGTCCAGAAACGAAGAGCCAACTATCCCGAATATCTTGCTGACTCCTTCCCGTTGCAACAGCTCAATTACGGCTGCTCCGGCATTCATCCGCTCGGCCATTACTGTGCTCCTTGCGTGGGGAATTTGAACGGCAGTGTACCACGAATGCCCTCGTATCCTTAACATCAGGGCAATTGCGTCTAATTTTGGTGAGAGGCGAAACCCCGAGCAGTTCGAGTTCGGGTAACCTCCCGTCGCTTGAGAACGGATTGTTACGGCATCAGAGACGCGAATTTCAACCTGTTGGCGGGTTTTCTAATACAACCAAACCACTGACGCAGGCCGAGTTATCAAGTTTTAGAATGATATGCGCCAATTCATATCGTAGATATTGAAGACGCGATTGCCCTGTCCTTAACATCCTTACAAATAACACCCAACTCCATACCGTGCTATGATGCCGCGTTAGCCCGAATCCACCGAAGCGAGACGTCCGTGTCGTTGACACCAGGTATGATGGGTAAGGGAAGGCGAACGGGCCCAGCCAGATCCCAATAGGTGGGGATGAGGGCGGCGTGAGGTAGGCACCCAGACACGATGATGGCGGCCGTGCGGCCATGGCGGGCGGAATTCGACAGGCGGTAAGCAGGAAGCGCCCCTGGCGGACCGAGTTGGCGCGAGTTGGCGACGATGTTCAGTTGGCCGGATGGCGGGTCGGCGGGCTGGTTGCCGCCGTCAGGCTGGGAGTGGCAGGGCTCGCAATCGAGCCAGGGCGCCACTGAACTGGGCTTCCCAGGGCCAGCGCTGGGGCAGATGCAAAGTGAGACGGCGCGCCGAGCGGGTGAGCCGTCCGGGCATCGAGAAGAAGCGTCGTCGGAGGGTTTTGGTGGTCACCACCGGCTCGCCCAGACCGATGCGCGCGGTCCAGCGGGCCAGGTTATGCGCCATCACCTGGACGGCCAGCCAGGCGGCGTTGGCGGCGAAGCGGCCCGAGGGGAGATGGTTGAGTCCGACGCCGTACTTGAGGTCTCGGATGGCATTCTCGATCTCGGCGTGGCGGCGATGGTCGGCCTCCAGTTCCAGGGTTGCCCCGTCCCGGTCGGTGATGCAGCCGTGATAGCTGTAAGTGGCGAAGAGGGCCAGCTGGGAACCGGACGTTGGCTGCACCCGCCGGACGATGAGCCGCACCGGTGCGGCGTTGGGCTCACTCTGGAAGGGGATGTAGGTGGTCTCCGCCACGTCAGCGGCGCCCTCCATCCAGTACGGGATGGGCGTCCAGTCAGTCTCGGGTATGGCCTCGATGAGATTGCGCAGGCTTTTATGCTGGCGGATGGTGATGGAGTAGCGGACATCCATCTTGCGGCAGACGGCGACCAGGGCGTGGGCATAGCAGCCGCGGTCGGCGCGCACCGTGAGTTGTCCCCTGGCCCCGCCGTAGCGCACCCGTCCCACCGTCTCACGCCGGAAGTGGGCGGCGCCCCGAGCGGTGTTGGCGCGGCCCTCGCGCAGCCGAGCCATCAGCACGTCGCCGGTGCCGGCCCCAGAGTCCGGGCCCGGGCCAGCAGCGGGTGATAGCCTCGCTGGCCGGTGTAGCCGTGGTGGCGGGCACCCTCCTTGGCCAGACCATAGGTTTCGCAGCTGGTGGAGTCCAGGTCGATGGTCAACGGCCCGTCGCCGGGTCCGGCCCCAGCCGACCAGGCCCGGGCCAGCAGCTCCCGGCTGACCCGATCCAACTGGCGGACGTGGCCCCACCGGAAGCTGCGCAGGAAGGTTCCCAGGGTGGATGGCGCCTTGACTACGCAGCCGATGGCGCCGGCCGTCCGGCCGGTGCGCAACACGTCGGCGTCGTCAATGCAGTCGCCCCCAGCCAGCGCCGACGCCACCAGGGTCAGCATCTGGTCGCCCGGGTTCGCCCGACCCGGCGCGTCGCCCAGGTCGAGGCGCTGCTGGACGAGTTCACGCAGACCCAGGCGCTGGGCCAGGGTCGCCGGAAGGATCAGCCCGGCATTGTTGACCAGGCGGTGGTCGTCGAAGGCGATGTGGATGCCGTCGGGGTAACTGCGTGGTAGCATCTTGCGTGGTAGCATCTATTGGGCGCTCCTGGTTTCGGGTTGTTTTTCTGTCTCGAAAACCATTATCCCAGATGCACAGGAGCACTTTCTTACCCATTCAACCCGCCGCCACACTTATCTTGTCGGTGGATTGGGGTTAAGACATAATCTGCATCCCCTGGCCGTATCGCCGACCAAGACCTGAAACCCCTCGCCCACATTCCCAAAATCCAAACCATCGGAGAATCTCAATCGGAACCATCAGCCACCACCAATCCACCAGCCATCAATACCTCCAGCGCGCCCGCAACGCCATCGCCGAAAATGACCACGCCAACGCCGCCGACCACTTGCGCCGCGCCAGTTCCCATAGCATCACCGCCATCGCCTGCCAGGAGCATAGCGTTAATCTGTCATTGCGAGGCGCATAGCGTTAATCTGTCATTTGTATGTTGTGTATGCCTTGCAGATGGGGCAATCTGTGAAGCGGGCGCGAGGGGCGCGTCGTCCGTCATTGGGTGAGCTGGGCCTGAGGCCTGGGCTGCATCGACTCGCAGTAAGACACCCCTCCCGCCGCCGGTCGCTCCGAACCGATACACGGGCCTGAGCCCGCATTAGCCAGTGTGGAGGACAACGGCATTATCACCTACGGCATTAGCACAGCAGGGAGACCAAACCGGGAGGTCAAAGATGAAGACGATGGCAGGCAGCGCAGTGGCAGGCAGCGCAGTGGCGGGCATTGACGTCAGCAAAGCCAGCCTGGACGTGTCGGTTCGGCGGGTCCGGCGCGTCGCTTTGCCAACACCCCGGAGGGCATCGCCGACCTGGTGCAATGGTTGGAGACGTCGGGGATCGCGCCGGTGGTGTGTGAACCCACCGGCGGCTATGAACGCCAGTTGGTCAGTGGGTTGCGCGCCGTCGGGCTGGCGGTGCACCTGGCGCACCCCAACCGGGTGCGGGATTTCACCCGGGCCGCTGGCCAGGCGGCGCAGCCGGATCCGCTGGACGCCCAGGCGCGGTCGCGTTACGGCCAGGTGTTTGAACCGTCGGACACGCCGGAGCCGGAGCCGGAACGGGAGGAAGTGCGGGATTTGCGGCGGCGACGGCAGCAGCTGGTGGCACAGCGCGTACCGGAGCTGAACCGGCGCAATCCGGGCGCCGCGCCCGGGGCCCGGGCTTCCACCGCGCGCCACATCGACTGGCTGAACGAGGAGATTGCCCGGCTGGATGCGGAGTACCAGGCGGAGTTGCAGAGCAGCGAATCCCTGGCCGAACGCGCCGCCTGGTACCGCAACGTGCCGGGCGTAGGGCTGCTGACCGCGGCCACGCTGGTCGCCGAGCTGCCCGAACTGGGGCAATACGACGGGAAGGCGCTGACGGCCCTGGTGGGACTGGCGCCCTGGCCGCGGGACAGTGGCCGCCAGCAGGACCAGCGCAGCATCAGGGGCGGTCGCGGCGTGGTGCGTCGGGCCTTGTACCTGGCGGCAATGGCGGCGATACGCGGCACGGTGAGCTTGCCTGATTTCTACCGGCGACGGCGGCAACGGGGCAAAGCCGGCAAAGTGGCGCTGGTGGCCGTGATGCGCAAGCTGCTGCTGCAACTGAACGCAATAGCCCGTCGGGGAACCCCCTGGGTACAACCCCCCGGAGTACAACAACACGACTAGAACAACACGGCTAGAACCATCCCACCTCTAAACCCGCAAAAAGGCTTGACACCCAACACAGATACTGCGAGGAGCCTAGTATTACAACGACGGTTGGTATGGTAGGATAATCGGCAAGATAACGAAGGCATCGGGAGGTGGGGCCGGGTGATGGATCCGGTGGCGTTGGAACGGGTGTCCGAAGCCTTCCAGGATTTTCACGACTACTTTGCGCCGGACTTTGGTCGTAGGGAGGCCCGGGAGCACAGCCGCCACTATCTGCCGGCCTGGCTGGTGCAAGCGGAAGAGCGGCGCAACGCCGAGAATTTGTCGGAAACGGTTCCGGCGTCGCCACGGGCGTTACAGCGGTTTCTCGCCGAGTCTCCTTGGGACGACGCCGCAGTCATCGACCGGTTGCAGGAGTATCTGGGTGCGCGACTGGATGATCCCCAGGGGGTGTGGGTGCTGGACGGCAGCGATTTTCCCAAGCAGGGGGTGAAGTCGGTGGGAGTGGCCAGGCAGTACTGCGGGGCGTTGGGCCAGATCGCCAGCTGCCAGGCTGGGGTGTTTCTGGCGCACGTGGGACCCCAGGGCAGAGCGCTGGTGGATAAGCGGCTGTATCTGCCGGAGGAGTGGACTGGGGACGGGGACCGCGGTGTGGCGGCGGGGGCGCCAGCGCACCGACGGGGGTACCGCAGCAAGACGGAGTTGGCCTGGGAGATGGTGGAGGAAGCCCAGGCCAGAGGATACCGCAAGGCCCAGTGGGTGGCCGGAGATTCAGCCTGCGGGATGTCGCCCGCGTTGCGGGAGGGACTGGCGGCAACGGGAATGCGGTACGTCTTGGACGTGCGGCCGGATATGACGGTCGGGCCGTTGGAACCGACCTGGACCGATCCGCCTTACCAGGGTAACGGGCGTCCCCGCAACCCCAGACCGCGGCGTGAGGAGCGGCAGACCATGGCGGAGCGCAGTCAGGCGTTGCCGGCGGCGGCATGGCGGGAGATCACGCTAGCCCAGGGAAGCCAGGGGCCGCGTGTCTATCGGTTCAGCGCCCAACGGGTGGGGGTGACCAGGCGGCGGAAGCCTGGTGAGGTCCTGTGGGCGGTTTATCGCCAGAACCGGGACGGCAGCGAGCCCCGCTACTACCTGTCCAACGCACCCCCAGATGCATCTCTGGAGACCTGGGCCTATGTGGGCGGCTCCCGCTGGCGCATTGAAACCGAGTTCGAGACCGAGTTCGAGACCGAGCAGAGCGACGTGGGCCTGGACGAATACGAGACCCGCACCTGGGCGGGTTGGCATCACCACATCGCCATGTGCCTGCTGGCCGGGGCGTTCCTGTTGACCCTGCAACAGGATTGGGGGGAAAAAGATGCCCCTGATCACCAGGCCCCAGGTCTACCGAGTGGTGCGTGAGCTGCTGCCCCGGGAACGGTTCGGGCCGGCTGAGTTGTTGCGGTGGCTGGAGGATACGCAGGATAGTAACGAACGGGCCAGACGCTCCCATGCCAAGCGCCGCGCCGCCTGCGGTCGCGACGCCACCGGCCTCCCTCCCTAACTGTCGTTGTAATACTAAACTGATACCAAGGTGGGATCTACATTTGTAGGGCGACGAGGGTCGGCATGGGCCTTGCCCAGCAGTCCTTCGGCGCGGGTTTGGAGCACGGTCCGGCAGCGCTGTTTGACCTCTGCTTGCCGGCCAGCCAGTTGGGTAAAGAAATTATTCACCTTCTCCGGCACTGCGGACTTGGCGCCCAGGCACAGGTTGGCGGTCACCTCCTGGCGCACCCAGTTCCAGATCGCCTCATCCGCATTGCAGTCTGGGCTGTAGCCCGGCAGGTTCACCAGGCGCAGGCGCAATCCAGGAGTTGCCAGGCAGGCCCGCAGGACATCACCGCGATGCGCCGGGGAATTATCCCAAATCACCGTCAGCGGTCCCGTGTGCTGCTCCCGCAGTTGCCGCAGGAAAGCGGCGGAGGTTGCAGAGTTGCTGTTGCCCTCCGGTTCCATCCATTCCACCTCGCCGGTTTCCAGGCACACCGCCGAATAATAGCTGGCCTTTTCGCCCCAGCGCGGGCTGGTCGAGTCCACCAGGGCTGGCTCTCCTTGGAGCGCCCATTTGCCCCGCAGGTCAGCATCCGCCCGGAAGTGGGCCGCGTCGACGAAGAAAACCTGGGCTCCCGCCTGCTGCGCCTCGTCCACCAGGGCGGCATACTCCGCCACGCAGGTCTCCCGCTGGGCGGCGTCGGCTTTGAGTAGTCGCTTCCTGGGCCGTTTCAGCACAAATCCCAAGCGGTGCAGGTAATTCAGGCAACTGCTGCGGCTCAGGGAGACCTCGAAACGTTCCTGCACAAATCTGCGCACCACCTTCCAGTTCCAATTGGCCAAGTCGAGGCCAGCCTTTGCCGGAAACTCCTGCACCACTGCCTTCAGTTCGGTCTGCTGCGCTCCGTCGATCGCGGGGGGGAACCCCCCGACTGCTCAAAGGCCATCGCCCCCGTACCGCCCGCACCGAAGACGGCAACCCACCGGCCAATGGTCTGGGCATCCCGTCCCAGCGCCGCGGCCACCGCCACCGCAGTCCCGCCTTGGACCAATAGCCATAGCGCATACCATCGTTCCCGCTCCCGGGGTGTCGGCGCCCAGTACATTCGCCGCCGCAGATCACCGGCATCCGGTTGCCATCGTTCCAGGAACCTCTACAGCTCTCTCATACCCAACACCAACACCACTCTGCTTTCCTTCCAGACTATCCCATCTGCTTCCAGTTTTACCTAATCCCCATGTAGGGTAACTGTTCAGAGTTGCGGGGATCTGCCGACTATTCGGCCTATTGTGGAGGGGCAGCCAAGCACGGAATGTCCAAAGCAAACCGTTGCCGTCACCTCAAACGTGAACAGTTACCATGTAGGTTTCACCTTGGCTTTAGTTTAGTTGCCGGTGGCAATCTCGTTGTTGAGGTTGAGCACACGTCGTCGAACCATCATTGTTACGGCGACCATTGCTACGGCAACGCGATTGCCACGCTACGCTCGCAATGACAAAGTGGGCACGCGTGAGCAACGGGTCGCACGGAAGCGCACATCAATCAGCACCGTGATCCCTGCCACGGCCCTAACTGCTCCCCGGTCCCGGTGGCAGAGGGACAGGGGGTGAGGCCCGGGCTCGGCGACCAATAGGGCCCGTGGCTAGTTTCGCAATCCGGGCATCCCCACCCGGCGCTCGGTGCCGTTGAGCAGCCGCCGGATGTTGTCCCGATGCTGCCAGATTATGACTGCGCCGCCCACGAATACGTACACCGTGTAGATTTGATGATGCCCCCACCAGAGGGTTAGCGCCAGGCTCAGCAACGCAATAAACATGACGCCTGCGATGCTGCCCAATGACAGGTAGCGGCTCGACAGCGTGATGATGATGAACAGCACCGCGCCGGCGAGGGCCACCAACGGCGCCATTACGGCCAGGCTACCGAGACTGGGCAGAATGCCGCGTCCCCCCCGGAATCGCAAAAACACCGGCCAGTTGTGCCCGCACAGCGCCGCCAATCCGGCAACCACCTCCGGAGCGCCGACGCCGATGGTATAACGGGCCAGCAGCACCGCGAGTATCCCTTTGCTGCAATCCAGCACAAATACGATTGCCGCCGATTTGCCGCCGCCGGTGCGCAGCATATTGGACATTCCGGTGCGTCCGCTGCCAAAGTTCCGTATGTCCTCGCCCCGGGCCATCACCAACACCAGGTAGCCCCAGGATACTGAACCGGTCAAATAGGCTACGATGCACAGCCCAGCGTATCGGCCCGCCAGGGGCAGTTGGGGCGATAGTTGCAGCAGCGCAATGCCGGCGATAACCAGCAGCGGCACGGCGACGAGGCAAGCCAGCGCCGCCCTGGTGGGTCGGTTGAGTCGCAGCGTCGGCACCAACGTTAGCGGGCCCGGGTGCGAGCACGAACCCCCGGCCGCGCGGTGCGTTCCTCCCGTTCCGCGCGAAACACCAGCCTCAGATGCGTGCGGTGGAACCCGAAACGTTCCCGAATCTGATTCTCCAGGTAGCGTTCGTAGGAAAAGTGCAGCAGCTTGGGGTCGTTGACGCTGAACACGAAGGTGGGCGGGTTCACGCTGACCTGCCGCACCCGACGCACCCGCAGCCGGTTGCGCAGGTTGCCCCGGCGCGATGGCGGCGCATGAGTGGAGACCGCATCTGCCAGCAGGTATTGCAAATCACGGAATGGAACCCGCCGCTGCCGTTCCATCCACAATGACAGCGCCGTGTCCAGCAGTTCGTTAATCCCCTCGCCGGTGAGCGCCGACGTGAAGCAAACCGGAACGTAGGGCATGAAGTGGAGCCGTTGGTGAACCCGATGCAGACTGCGTTCCGTGCGGAACCGGCTGGGATTAACCAGATCCCACTTGTTGACCACCACGATGAGGCCGCGGTTGGTATCCCAGGCCAGGCCGGCGATGTGGGCGTCCTGGGCGGTGGCCAACTCAGTGGCGTCGGTAATCAGCAGCGTGATGTCGCTGCGATGCACGGCGTTGACGGCGCGCAACACGCTGTATTTCTCGATGCCCCGCTGCACCTGACCAGGGCGGCGGATACCGGCGGTGTCCACCAGGGTGATAGTGTGGTCGCGGTAGGTGATGGGCGTATCGAGAGCGTCGCGCGTGGTGCCAGCCTCCGGGCTGACGATGCTGCGCTCCTCGCCGAGGATAACGTTGGTGAGCAGCGATTTGCCAACGTTGGTGCGTCCCACGATGGACAGGCGCAGTTCAGTCGCTGGCGTGAAAACTTCCGCAGCACGTCCATTGGCGCCATCGCCATCGAGTTCATCCCAATCGTCGATGCCATCCGGATAATCGTCGTCCCACTGTTCCGCCAGCTCGCGGGCTGGCAGCAAGTCGACCATCCGCTCCAGCAGGTCATACACCCCGTAGTTGTGGTAGGCAGATATGAACGAAGTTTCCGGAATGCCCAGCTGGAAAAACTCAGCAGCGGCCAGCTCGCGGTTTTCATTGTCCACCTTATTCACCGCCAGCATCACCGGCTTGTCAGTGCGACGCAGCCGCTGGGCAACGGCCTGGTCGGTCGCGGTCAGTCCCTGCACCGCGTCGGTCAGGAAGATGATGACGTCAGCGGCGCCCATCGCCATGTCGGCCTGTTGCTGTACGCGCTGGGGGATGTGGCCGTCGGGGTCGTCTTCCAGACCGCCGGTGTCAATCAGCAGGAACTGCCGGCCTTTCCAGGATGCGGAGGAAATCAGACGGTCGCGGGTGGTGCCGGAGACTTCAGACACTATGGCGTGGCGGCGCGACAGAATTCGGTTGAACAACGAGGACTTGCCGACGTTGGGCCGACCGATAATGGCCACCATGGGCGCAGTTTCGACGACGGTTTGTCTTTCGGCCGGGCGGGCGAAAAACTCTGCCTCCCGGTCAATGGGTTCTGCCGGCAGGTCAATAGGTTCTGCCGGCAGGTCAATAGATTCCATGGTTAGGTCGATTGTTTCTGACGTATCGTTAGACGTATCGTTAGTGGAGGTCATATTAGATGTCACTGGGAGTCCTGTGGTTCGTTGCCGTTCTGCTGCTGCACCAATTGGGCCAGGGCCTCGAGCATAGCCTGCTGAGTTGCCGAGTTTTGCTGCCGTTCCTCCCTGAACTCCCTGATGAGCTCGTCCACTTTCTGCCGCTCTTCGATTATTCGCTGTTCGGCCTGCCGCCGTTCCTCGTCGGCTCGTTGCCGCTCCTCGTCGGCTCGTTGCCGTTCCTCGGCTAATGCCTGCTCGGCCTGCAAACGGGCTTCACGTTCCTTGTTCAGCATATAGGTATTGTAACCTCCTTTGAGCGTACCTACCGTCAGCCCACCACCACCGGCTTTAATCAGAACCTCCAAATTGATGAAGTTGGCGAGGACGCTGGGATTGCACAAGCCGGCGTCGGCTTTAACCATTATGCAGGGTGTTTTGGTGAAGTACCAGACCATCCAAATGACCAGCGCGGTGAACAAAGCGAACAGAACCGGACCGCGCCAGGTTTCAACAGCGTCTTTGAAGTGCGCCACAAACGGAACCGGAATGACTAAATTACGCCAACAGGAATTCCAGCACGGCCTTCTGGGCGTGCAGGCGGTTGTGGGCCTGCTGGTAGGCGACCGATTGCGGGTGCTCCAGCATACCTGCGGGCACCTCTTCGCCGTAGTGAGCGGGCATATCGTGCATGAAGCAGGCTCCCGGCGCGGCCTGCGCCATCAGCGCGCCGTCGACCGTGTAGCCCTGGAAGGCGCGCCGCCGCTGTTGCGATTCGGCCTCATCGCCCATGCTGGTCCAAACGTCGGTATACACTATGTTAGCATCAATTACCGCGTCAGACGGGCGCACCAGCGGATGGACGGTTGGCCGGGGGCCGTCGTCCAGTCGGGCGCCGCGCTCGCTGGCGGCATCGAAGGTGGATTCCTCCAGCTGGTACCCGTGGGGGGCGGCAATGGACACGTTGATACCCACCGCCGGGGCGCCCAGGCAGAGGCTGCGGGCAACATTGTTGCCGTCGCCGATATAGGCCAGGTTGAGGCCGTCGGCGCTGCCGTGGGTTTCGGCGATGGTGAGCAGGTCGGCCATGGTTTGGCAGGGGTGTTCCCGGTCGGAGAGGGCGTTGACCACTGGCACGGAGCCGTACTCCGCCAGTGCTTCCAACGCGGCGTGGGAGTTGACCCGCGCGATAATGCAATCAACGTACCCGCTGAGCACCCTGGCCACATCGGAGACGGGTTCGCGCTGGCCGAGGCCAACCTCATCCTGCCCCAAGTACATACTGTACCCGCCCAGCTCGGCAATGCCAATCTGGAAGCTGACGCGGGTGCGGAGAGAAGGCTTTTCAAACAGCAGGGCAATGCGCTTGCCGACCAGCGGCTGCATACTGCCGGGAGGTGCGGCCTTCATCGCAATGGCACGCTGAATCAACGCACGGGTTTCCGCAGGCGTGATGTCGGTGATGGAAAGAAAATGGCGGATGGTTGGCATCTTACGCGCCTCCGTCAGATTGTGCCGCGGGGTCTTGTGCTGCGTATTGCATTCGCTCGTCGCGGCGCGCTTTGCTGCCATACACAAACACGCCAGCCAGGCCGGTGAGCGGCATCCCAGTTATTACGACTCCAGGCCACTCGTGACCCTCCAGTGCCAAGTAGGTCCCACTGGCAAGGCCCAACGCCGCGATGACGAAACCCAGCCACAGGCCAACATTACTCCTCTTAGAATCTCCGACGATGGCAGCGCGCTGAATGTTAATGACCGTCTCTTCCATCCGGTGTTGATGTTGCTCCTGTAGCTCAGACATCCTCAAGATACGCTCTGCGGCCCCGGGAATTATATCTTCAAGTCGCCGGAGAATTTCCGGCGGCGGGAGCGGCCCGACCCAGGCGGATTCGACAATGGTTATATCAGTTCGAGACAAAACGGTATCAGCCTGCGATGACGCAGGCTGATTATGGGGAAACTCCTGGAAAGTTTCGTTCGATTCACTCATCGGTTTGATCGGCAGCAGTCGGTTTGTTTAGCTCAACCGCTTCGAATTCCCCCATGGCATTACGCATATAGTGGCCGACAGCGACCCAGTTCCTTCGGAGCGCCATCATAGTATCTTGTGGAGTGGCCGGCTTTACCACGGGCATATGGTACACGTTCAACGTGCCTCCTATATCCAGAACCCGCGCCATGCCTTCCAGCAACGACGGCCGAGCGTAACGGAAGCCGTATTTCGTTCGCATTGTCAGTGTCCTCCTGTACATAGCCCGTTCATTGTCGGTAGAGGTTCGGAGCAATGCACACGATGCAAGTACAAAATATGACACAGCATCGTTAGTGTCAAGCGGCAGGGCCGCAAAATGCGGTTGTGCCATCTTCCCGATTGTCGGGACGCAATACTGTCCATTATGATAGCATACGGCCCGCTGAAAGACTGCTGATGCCTATGGAGACAGATGCAAAAATGACCCAACCAACCGACGCAACCGACGGCATTCTGGCGCCCGGCCTGGTGGGCCGCCGCGAAGTGCTGGTCTGCGAGCACAACGTGGCTCCCCACGTAGCGAAACTCAGCACTCCATCGATGATTCGCGCCATGGAACAGGCTTCCCAGCGGGCGATACTGGACTACCTGCCGGCCGAGCAGTCCACGGTGGGATTCGAGGTCAACATCCGCCACGTTGCCGGCGCCGACATCGGCGCTACGGTCACGGCGGTGGCAGAGTTGGAACGGGTTGACGGCCGCTGGCTCTATTTCAAGGTGGAAGCGTTGGACGGCGACCGTACCATCGGCGTCGGCACACATCGGCGCGCCATCATCACCCTCCCTCCGGACGCTACCAATCGTGGCGGCGGCAACGACAGTCACACCCACGAGTTGTAGCCCGGCGGCCAGCGTAGCCGCGCCGCTGCGTTACTCACACTGAGTCAGGCGGCGACGGAACAAAAAAAGAACCGGCGCTGGGGGTGAGGTAGCGCCGGTTCCCCGGGGATAAAGTCGCTGATACCGATCAGGACATTTCGTACTGGCTACAGGTTGAACTGCGGGTCCAGGTACGAGTCGTCCTTCTGATAAATCTGCAGCCGTGAGCGCAGGGTGTCACAAACCAGCAGGCGGTTGTTGGCCCGGTCGAAAGTGCAACCCATCGGCATCCGGAACGTCCGCTGCTGCTGCTCCAGGTCAGGGACCCGGCGGCGGGCCTTGACCATATCAGGGTTGGCGTTGAGCGAAAGGTCGCCCCATTCGGAAACCTCGGTCGCGTCGCCTTCCAGGTAGGCCAGTGGACGGGTGTCGGCATCGTAAATCACGACGCGCTCGTTGAGCCAGTCAGCCACGTAAACGTCGCCTTCATTGTCGATGTCAACGTCCAGCGGATGGTTCAACTCGCCGGAGCGGGTGCCACGACTGCCAAAGGTGGCGAGGTGGGTGCCACCGGGGGTGTACTTCTGCACCCGGTGATTGCCCCAGTCGGCGATGTAGAGGTCGCCGCTGTTGTCGATACCGATTCCGGAAGGCATCTCCAGGTCGGTGAGGCCGTCGCCCTTGGCGCCGAAACCGCCCAGGAAATCACCGTCTTTGCTGAATTTCTGGATACGGCTGGTCTTGGCGGAAACCACCCAGAGGTTCTGGTCGGCGTCGAAAGCCAGGCCGGCTGCGCCACTCAGTTGGCCTTCGTCGTCTCCGCTTTCGCCCCACTGTTTGATCAGGTTGCCGTCAGCATCGAACACGCAAACCTGGTTTTTCCACTCGTCGGAAGCGTACACGTTGCCGGAAGCATCGGCAGCGATTCCGGTAATCCACTCGAAGAGACCCCTCGAGTTGGACTGGTAGGCGGCGCCTTCCCGGCCGAATTCGCCCAGGAACTCCTCGCCGCCCTTGCCCTCAACGTTGCCGATGGTGCACTTGGTGATGCGCGCGCTGGGATTCTGCTCACCGCCACGACTGGCGATATACATTACGCCGTCCGGCAAGGCTACTACACCCACCGGCTGGCTGAATCCCATGCCCACCTGACCCTGGCGGCCGACGTTTTTCACGTACAGCCATGCCCGACCGCTTGCTACGGTATTCTGAGGCATAGTTAATCCTCCAAATTCGATTTTTTAGGCCACGGTGGCGGCGCAACCGGAGGGCGCGTCACCACCGAACTTACTGAGCCTGAAGCCTTACTTCTTGATAACGTTCAGCTTCGGGAAGGTTCCGTTGACGATGGGGTTGGCGTCCATGCCGAGCCAGTCTTCAACGATGCTGGTGTAAGCGCCGCGGAAATCGTAGTTGGGAACCAGGTCGCCCTGTTCCAGATCTTCGTTCTTCCGGGACGGGTACTCGCCGTAGAATCCACCCTGGACCGGGTCTCCAATGACGAAGGCTGCGCCGGCTGCGCCGTGGTCGGTGCCGGAGCCGTTGTCGCGGACGCGGCGGCCGAACTCGGAGAACATATACATCACGATGTTCTCGCCGGTGTTGTGCTCCTTCATGTCCTGGAAGAAGGCGCTGACGCCCTCGGAGACTTCCTTCCACAGCTGCGGGTGAGCGGCGGCCTCACCGGCGTGCGTGTCGAAGCTCGCGTGTTGGGTGTAGAAAATCTTGGTTCCCAGGTCAGCCATGTAAACCTGCGCGATGTCGCGGAGGTGATGGGCAATGGGGCTGTTGGGATATTCCACGTTGCTGGAATACTGTTCCGGCGCAATCTTGACGATATCGGCGCCAATCATGGCGTCGGTGCCGGTGGAGCGCAGGTAGTCGTTGACGAAGCTGCCGCCGATGGTGGGCGAGTACATCTTCGAGAACAGGTCCAGAGCCTTGGAACGCTGGTCAGTGTTCTCAATGCCGGTCAGCAGGCCATAGGTGCTCAGGTCGGCGATGGCGGCTACCGGAACGCCGGGAACGGCCAGCGCACGGGGCAGGCCGTGGCCGAAGTTGATGGCGGTCAGGACGTTCTCTTTGCCCGGGTCCATTTCGCGTGCGACGCGGCCAGCCCAACCCTCGGTGCCAACCTTGTCCGGCTCACAGGTGTGCCAGATGTCCATGCTGCGGAAGTGGGAACGGGGGCTGTCGGCGTAGCCGATGCCGTGGATGATGGCAACCTTGCCCGCGTCAAACATTTCCTTGAATGGGCCCATGGTGGGCGCCAGGCCGAGCTCATCATTGATGGGAATGATGTCTTCCCGATTGTAATGAATAGTCGGCCGATTGTCGTAGTACGACGAATCGTTGTAGGGGATCACCGTGTTGAAATAGTCGTTGCCGCCGGTGAGCTGCAGGACCACGATGACCGGATCTTTTTTCGTGGAGGTCATTGCGTATGCTCCTTAAATCTGTTGCGGTAAATTGGTGGAGAGTCGGTGAACGGAGCGCCGGATGCCACCTAATCCGGTCGGCTGAGGCACTCCGTTCGATGTGCGAAGGAGATTAGCCGAACTGGTACTCGGTGGTGGCGCTGATCAGGGCCATGGTCTCGCCGACCCGGGTGGCCGTGCCAACGTAGTCCGCCCAGTCCACGTTGCCGCCGGAGCGGACGTGTTCGGCCAGTTGGCCGCGAGTCTCTTCACTCAGCTCGACAAAACCCATGTAGTCCGTGCAGGCATTGAGCAGGTGGTCAGGAGTTTCCACGCCTTCGTTGCGCATCGCGTCGATGATGTCGCGCATACCGGGGAGTTCGGGGTCGGATACGCGGTCGGCTACGAAGTTGATGCGGGCCAGCAGGGCGCCGGAGTTAATCCACTCCAAGCCGGTATGCCAACCTTCCACCGACGGCGGGTCCAGAATGGACTGGCCCATGTAGGTGGGTTCTTTGCCGATGTTGAGGACGCCAGGGTCCGGATTCTGGAACAGCCCCACCATGCGGAGGGTGCCGGCCACCACTTCGGTCGGGCTCTTGATCTTCTGGAAGCGGGCGTCCTTGAACCACTGCGAATTGAACATATGGCGCAGGACGGGCATCATCTCGAAGCCGGAGTCCTCGAATATCTGGCACATCTGGTCCAGGGCGTCTTCGTCGCGGGCCGGCTCGATGGTCCAGGCGGGAACCTGGGGCTCGTCGGCGACGAAGAAGTTGTAGAGGTGGCGGCAGATGAAGCGGGAGGTGGCCGGCTGCTTCAGGATGATGTCGATGATGTCCTCACCGTTGAGGTCACCGGTCTCGCCCAGGAAGGTCTTTTCGCCGTAGTCGTGGTCTTCCTCACGGTAGGAGAACTTCCAGGGGTAGCGTCCGTAGGGAGCCCGGGGCAGCTTGGCCTGGATAGTCCAGCCGGTGAAGGCCCGCGAGCACTCGCGAACGTCAACCTCGGTGTAGTTGGAAACGCCCAGGGAGAACAGCTCCAGAAGCTCACGCCCCCAATTCTCGTTCACGGCGTCCCGATGGTTCTCATTGTTGTCCAGCCAGAAAATCATGGCCGGGTTCTTGGACAGCTCAACCAGCATATCGCGGTAGTTGCCCATGCCGAATTCCCGCAGCATATCGATCTGCTCCAGCAACTGGTCGCAGTTGTCGACCTTGGAGTTGCCGGTGGCGAATACATGGTGCCAGAACAGGGACATCTTCTCTTCCATCGGCCGGTCGCTGGATATCATGTTGTACATCCAGTTAGCCTGGCCGGAGAAGGGAACTCCGCCCGGGAGCAAGAAGCTGGGGTGGTACCGCAACAGCAGCGCCATCTTGCCGCCTTCGCGGTCTTCCGACGGGTTCAGCAGTTCTTCTACAGTGGCCTCGTAACCTTGAGCAACACATCGCTCCAACTCTGCGCGGTTCGCGCCAAAACCGGCACGCCGCATCAGGTGGGCCATCAGTGCCAAGTCATCTTTGTGTGACATCCGGTGCCTCCTTCCTGCAATTTAGATTTTCCAGGCCGAGAAACGCAATTCATCCCCGGCCATCTTCACGTTTTGCCGCCAGTTTAATTTACTCGTAACACAGTGTCAACAAGTAAACCGCTTACGGCTCAAATTTGATAACGATTATAAACTAATAACGGAACGCAAACAAGTGCCCGTATTGGGTTATTTGGGGATCGCCCAAGCCGGCGGGGGCGCGTGGGTCACGGACTCGTCGGTGTCGGCGGGAATGTCGGCCACCAGGCGACCGTTCGCCACCACTACCTGGTGGTAAAAAAGCTGCGAGCGCGGGCCGTTCACGCATATCCCCTGGCCTTCTTCAAACCGCCACCCGTGGTCGGGACACAAAAAACTCTTGTCCCACTTGACCACCCTGCCATAGGCGTGCGGGCAAACCATCGACAACAACCGATACTTCCCATCGCGGGCCTGGGACAGCCAGAGCTCCTCCCCGTTGTCCAGCCGAACCCGGGCGGGCAGCTCCGGGAAATCGGCCACCGCGCCGAGATCGATTTTGCGGGCCGGCGCGTTCTTGGTCTTGCCGACACCTGCCGGGTCAACCACCGTCCTTCTACGCGGGTGATAAATGTCCTCGCTCATAACGTTTCTCCTGTATCGCGTCGGTCCGTGGGCAGTCCGCCGAAGGCTTCTTCCATGGTGATGATGGGGAATATCGCGGTGCGGTTCCAGGTAGCCAGACCCAGATCAACAACCGCGTCATCCACGGCATGAGCATCCGGCCCTTGCAATACCAGCCAAGTTTGGTGAGACGACTTGCCAACCCAGCCGCCGCGATACTCGCAGCCACGGGTGGACAGCGTTTGAGTCATCTCAGCCGACATTCGCAGCACGCGGTCGCGCACCCCCAAATCGACTCCGGGGCAGCGTTCGGGAGCGTGCTCCAGCGATACCATGTAAAGGCCCATCGTAGTGTCTGACTCCTTATCCTGATGCGGTGACCCGGTCGCCGGTAGTTGCCGCGGATCGTCCCGGCGCGGCCAGGCGATAGATCCCCGGCGCGGTGAGGCCGGCAAACCGTTCGGGTCGCATTGCCTCAGCCAGACCTTCCAGCACGTCGATTACGCGCGGCCCGTGTCGGCTGGGTATTTGCCCGTCGAACAGATAAACGCGACCCTGCTGCACCGCCGTCAGTGCAGACCACTCCGGCCGGTCAATCAACCGCGCCGTCTCGGCGATGGTGCGATCCATATTGAACGCGCAAGGCATAACCATCACGTAGTCGGGTTGATATTCCAAAACCTCAGGCCAGCCGATTTCGCGCGACTTGCCCCATTTTTCCGCCAGGCCCTCTCTCCCACCGGCCAATTCCACCAGTTCGGGCGTCCACTGGCCCGTGTTGCGGAGGGGCTCCAGCCAGTCGATGCAGAACACCGAGGGACGCGGGCCGTCGGCGGCGCGGTCGGCAACGTATTCAGTGCGGCGGCGCAGGTTGGCGAGCAGCGTGGCAGCCCGGTCGGGTACACCGGCAGCCTCACCGATGCGGCGGATGTTGTCGAAAATATCATCCAGCCCGGCCGGCCGGATGCTCAATATCTGCGGGGAGTAGTCCAGCGCCTGAGCGGCGGTCTCGAACACTGAGCCGGCGCCGACGGCACAAACTTCGCACAACTCCTGGGTCAGAATCAGGTCGGGCCGGAGTTCCCGGAGCAGGTCGCCATCAATAATGTAGAGGGGGTTGCCGCTGGCCCGCGCCTGCTGGATGATGGTGTCGATTTCCTGGCTTGACAGGTGGGATTTGCTGCGGATACTGCGGCTGACGATTGGCAAACCGCGTGCCGCCGCGGGATAGTCGCACATATGCGACACGCCCACCAGAGAATTGCCTAGCCCCAGGGAGAACACAATCTCAGTGGCACTGGGCAGTAACGAAACAATCCGCATGGGCCGCATTGTAGGGCCAATTCAGTCGGTTGGCAAACCTCGCCGCGACGAGATCACCCCTTCGCTTTGCGGCCTGAAATGACCAACGTCCGTGTTGGTCTCGAGGTGTGATGAGATGTGCGATGATATGATAGACGCACGTGGAATATTGCAGTCTGGAAAAAGCCATGACCACCGCGCCAATACCAGTCCCTGAGACACTAACTCCCATTGCAGACGCCGGAGAGCGTACCGGCGCCATCTGCTTGCGCCTGGCTCCCCTGGGCATTGACCATCGGGCCGCTGATTTCCCAACCCGGTTCATTGAGTTCTGTGAGCAGAACGACCTCTACGAAATGGAAGTCAACGCCGAGGGAGAACTGATAATACTGCCCATGACTGGAGCGCGCGGTAGCCGACACGAGGGTTACCTATACATTTTTCTGGGCAATTGGGAGATTGCCCACACTGGTGTCGCATATCCCCCAACGGCTCGTTTTCGTCTGTCCAACGGCGCAACACTAGGCCCCGATGCTGCCTGGATTACCCAGGAACGTTATGAAATCCTACCTCAGGAACAGCGGGATACGATTATTGAAGGCGCTCCCGATTTTATAGCGGAAATCCGCTCCCGCACCGATGACCTGCGCCCTTTGCAGGACAAAATGCGAATCTGGATGGCCGGCGGCGTTCGCCTCGGATGGCTCATCGATACCCGAAATCGCCGGGTTTATGTGTACCGGCAAGGCCAGCCGGAGCCAGAGCTGCTTGAAGACCCGGAAACACTGGACGGCGGGGAAGTGCTGGCGGGGTTCGCTTTCCCGGTGCGGCAGTACGTTTTTGACTTGGAATAATGCCGGCCATGACCACTAAACCCCAACCTGTCGCAGACGCGCTCACCGCCTCAGCCGAGGAATCCGAGCGCACCGGCGCCATCCGCCTGCGCCTCGCTCCCCTGGGCATTGACCACCAGGCCGCCGACTTTCCTACCCGGTTCATCGAGTTTTGCGAGCAGAACGACCTCTACGAAATGGAAGTCAATGCCGATGGAGAACTGATAATACTGCCCATGACTGGATTTCGCGGCAGCCGACAAGAAAGCTATATCAACTATTTTCTAACTGGATGGCAGTTTGCCAACGACGGCATATCATCGTCTCAGTCCAGCCGGTTTCACTTGCCATCGGGCGAAATCAGAGGTCCCGATGCCGCGTGGATGACCCAGGAGCGTTACGACGCGCAAACTCCGGAGCAGCGAGAAACCGTCATCGAAGGCGCCCCCGATTTCGTGGTGGAAATCCGTTCCCGCACCGATAACCTGGCCCCATTGCAACGCAAAATGGATTTGTGGATCGCCGGCGGCGTTCGGTTGGGCTGGCTCATTGACACCAGAAACCGGCAGGTTCACATTTATCGCGCCGGCCAGGCAGCGCCGGAAGTGCTTGACGACCCGGAAACGCTGGACGGCGGGGACGTGCTGGCCGGGTTCGCTTTCCCGGTGCGGCAGTACGTCTTTGACTTGGAATAATGCCGGCCATGACCACTAAACCCCAACCAGTCGCAGACGCGCTGACCGCCTCAGCCGAGGAATCCGAACGCACCGGCGCCATCTGCTTGCGTCTGGCTCCCCTGGGCATTGACCATCGGGCCGCTGATTTCCCAACTCGGTTCATCGAGTTTTGCGAGCAGAACGACCTCTACGAAATGGAAGTCAATGCCGATGGAGAGCTGATAATACTGCCCATGACTGGATTTCGCGGCAACCGACAAGAGTATTATCTGGTGCATTTCCTCGCGGGATGGGAAATTGAGCACGGCGGAGTTGGAGCGTCTCCAAGCAGCCGTTTCCGCCTGCCGTCCGGCGAAATCCGGGGGCCGGATGCCGCCTGGATTACCCAGGAACGCTACGATGCCCTGCCCGAACAACAGCGGCTCACCGTCATGGAGGGCGCCCCCGATTTCGTGGTGGAAATCCGTTCCCGCACCGATAACCTGGCCCCATTGCAACGCAAGATGGATTTGTGGATCGCCGGCGGCGTTCGGTTGGGCTGGCTCATTGACACCAGAAACCGGCAGGTTCACATTTATCGCGCCGGCCAGGCAGCGCCGGAAGTGCTTGACGACCCGGAAACGCTGGACGGCGGGGACGTGCTGGGGGGGTTCGCTTTCCCCGTCCGCCAGTACGTTTTTGACTTGGAATAATGCCGGCCATGACCACTAAACCCCAACCAGTCGCAGACGCGCTGACCGCCTCAGCCGAGGAATCCGAACGCACCGGCGCCATCTGCTTGCGCCTGGATTCGCTGGGCATTGACCATCGGGCCGCTGATTTCCCAACCCGGTTCATCGAGTTCTGCGAGCAGAACGACCTCTACGAAATGGAAGTCAATGCCGATGGAGAGCTGATAATACTGCCCATGACTGGATTTCGCGGCAACCGACAAGAGACGAACCTGAGCTACTTTTTAACCGGATGGCGTATCGCCAACGGAGGCGTCAACGCTTCACAGTCCAGCCGGTTTCACTTGCCATCGGGCGAAATCAGAGGCCCCGATGCCGCGTGGATGACCCAGGAGCGTTACGACGCGCAAACTCCGGAGCAGCGACAAACCGTCATCGAAGGCGCCCCCGATTTCGTGGTGGAAATCCGTTCCCGCACCGATAACCTGTCCCCCTTGCAACGCAAGATGGATTTGTGGATCGCCGGCGGCGTTCGGTTGGGCTGGCTCATTGACACCAGAAACCGGCAGGTTCACATTTATCGCGCCGGCCAGGCAGCGCCGGAAGTGCTTGACGACCCGGAAACGCTGGACGGCGGGGACGTGCTGGCCGGGTTCTCGTTCCCGGTGCGTCAGTACGTCTTTGACTTGGAATAATGCCGGCCCGCATTCTGAATGGTACCGAGATCGCCGCCGAACTGCGCGCGGAGGTAGCCGCAGGCGTAGCGCAACTTACTGCGTCCGGAGGCCCGCAACCCGGCCTGGCCGTCGCCCTGGTTGGCGGCGATGCAGCTTCGGTGGTGTACGTTCGCAACAAGGGACGCGCCTGCACTGAAGCCGGTATGCACTCCGAGACTTTCCATCTCCCGGAGGACACTCCGCAAGATGTGCTGTTGAGTCTTATCGCCCGACTGAATGCCGACGACAGATTCCACGGCATTCTGGTGCAGTTGCCCTTGCCCGCCCAGATTAATGAAGCGACGGTAATTGAGTGCATCGCACCGGCCAAGGACGTGGACGGTTTGCATCCCGTCAGCCAGGGCAGATTGCTGCAAGGTGAACCCAGCTATCTGCCCTGCACACCGTCGGGCGTCCAGCAGGTGCTGCTGCGGTCGGGATACGACCCGGCCGGCCAGCATGTGGTAATCGTCGGACGTAGCAACATCGTGGGCAAGCCGTTGGCGGCGTTGCTGATGCAGCGGTCCAGCGGCGGCAACGCCACCGTAACCGTGTGCCACACTCGCACCCGCAACCTGGCCGACATCACCCGCCAGGCGGACATTCTGGTGGCTGCGATGGGGGTGCCCGGCGCGATAACCGCGGAGATGGTGCGCGCCGGCGCGGTAGTCATTGACGTGGGTATCAATCAGGTTGACGATGCGACGCGGCGACGGGGTTACCGGCTGGTGGGCGATGTTGACTTTGACGCGGTGGCGGCCAAGGCAGAAGCAATTACGCCTGTCCCCGGCGGCATCGGCCCCGTGACCATCGCCATGCTGCTCAGCAACACGCTGGACGCCGCCCGTCGCACTCATTTCGGTTAACCCGTGCCGCATAAACTTTGTCATTGCGAGCGTAGCGTGGCAATCTCGCTGCCCACTCACACCGCCATGCGCACCAGCGATTTCGACTACCACCTCCCCGAAGAGCGCATCGCCCAAACCCCCGCCGAACCCAGGGATTCGTCGCGTCTGCTGGTGCTGCCCCGCTTTGCGACCGGCCCGGCCAACGCCGGGGAAGTCCAGCATCGCACGTTCCGACAACTGCTCGACTATCTGCGCCCCGGCGATCTGATGGTGTTCAATCGCAGCCGGGTGATCCCGGCGCGACTGCATGGGACGGAGGTGCGCTCCGGGGCAAGGGTGGAAATTTTGCTGGTGCGCCGGCAGGAGCCAAACGTCTGGCAGGCTTTGGGCCGACCCGGCCGCCGGCTGCGGGTCGGAGCTGAGGTGATCGTGGGCAACGACTCCGCATCCGGTGACGTCGCCGCGACGCGGATACAGATAGTTGCCGCCCATGAGAACGGTCTGCGCACCGTTCGGCTCTCCGATGACAGCGCACTGGAACACCTGGGCGAGCTGCCGTTGCCGCCCTATATCAAGGAAACACCGCGCGATCCGGGACGCTATCAGACCGTGTACGCTGATGTTCCGGGCAGCGTGGCGGCTCCAACCGCGGGCCTGCATTTCACCGACCGGCTCCTGGCCGACATTCGGGCCGTGGGCGTATCAACGGAGTGGGTTACTTTGCACGTTGGTCTGGACACTTTCCGACCGGTGCGCGGTGAGGACATCGCCGAGCACCAGATTCACACCGAGTGGTACGAACTGCCGGCCGCTACCGCCGAGGCCATCAACAACACCAGGCAATCGGGCGGGCGAGTCATCGCCGTGGGCACCACCACCGTGCGCACGCTGGAGCAAGTCGCTCAGGACGCCAACGCTGCCAGTCTGGATAGCATCGGTGCAGCTGCCGGCGACGCCAACCTGTTCATCCTGCCCGGGCACCGCTTCCGGCTGGTGGATGGAATGCTGACCAACTTCCACCTGCCCCGGTCCACGCTGCTGATGCTGGTGTCTGCCTTCGCCGGACGGGAGCGCATCCTGGCGGCCTACCGGACGGCGGTTGAGCAAGGCTACCGCTTCTATTCCTTCGGGGATGCGATGCTCATTATCTAGCGCTGGCGCGGGCCAAAGGCGAAAATATCGGCCACTGGGCAGGTGAATCCGGGCAGCACTGGGTCGCCAGTCAGAGTATCGTTGATGCCAAAGCGCACTACCGAACCATCGTCGTGGTGAGCGATTACTTCCCGAGCGCCGATGTATGCCACCAGGACCAAACGTGCCCCTGCGTCCAGCCATGCTTGTGTCTTGGCATCCACTACCGCCGCCCGGTAGTCGGGTGAAACCACCTCCACCACCAAGTCAGGGACAACCCCGAAAACGTAACCCCGCTCCGGCAGTGGTTCGGTGATGCGCTCGAGGGATATGATGGCATAGTCGGCAGCCAGAACAGTGTCCGGCGCCCGCTCGATGTACGCTGCAGCTTCCGGGCCACCGACGAAAGGCAGGTTGTTCTGTCTGACGAAAGAGCCAATCTGCCAACCGATTTGGTCGGTTACGACAGTGTGCATAATACCTGGTGGCGGCATTTCAATCAGCTCTCCCCGGATTAGCTCGTAGCGCTTGCCATCATCCGGCATCGCCAGCAAGTCATCGGCGGTCAGCAGCTTCTTGGCGGTAGTCATTGCCTCGCCTCCCGTAGGGACAAACGGTCTGGATTATTGCGGAGAGTCTGGTCCATAGTTGCGCCGCGCCACAGTCAGGCGCGCGCCGCCCAAGCCCAGGATTGCCCCGATAGACACTTTGACCATCCAGTCGCCGATTGCGATGAGATTGTCGTGGGCCGGATTGAAATGGTCAGCTGGAACCGACGCAACGTAAAGCAAGATGCCGATGCCTACCAACATTATCGCGAACAGGGCAGCCAGTATCCACAACGGGCTGAGCGGTCCTCTCACGGCTCGACTTCTCCCGACGGGTTAGTCTGGGGCGGCTGAGTCGGCCGCGGGCTGCCATACTCGGCGCGGAACAGGTGGTAGAATATCCCGCCCATCGCTACCAGGAAGCCAACCAGCCCGATTACTATTAGCGTCATCCCCAATATTTGCAAAAACATGGTTAGCCCTCCCTCCTCAGGTTCGCTCCCCCCGCTACAATCGCATTGTACCACTGGCATCTCCCCGACAGCGTGGGGGAACGCTTGCTATACTGACCGCCACCGTAGCGATGCGGCAAAGGGAGCTGCGAATGGGAGGTAAGGGAAATGGTTGCGCCTGCTGACAATAGCAACGGGCGCCCGGTGTGGTTCGTCGGCACCCTGTGGGGCGGCACCGATGACCAGATTGAGCGATTCCTGAAACAGGGCATTTGGGAGAACGGTTGGGATGACGACCACTTCTCGGCGGGCGTGGTCAAGTCAGTCCAACCCGGAGACCGGATTGCCATCAAGTCAACGTATCGGCGCAAGTACGAATTGCCGTTTGACAACCGAGGGGAGTACGTCTCTACGATGCGTATCAAGGCCACCGGCATCGTTAGGGAAAATTTGGGCGATGGGCGCTACCTGAAGGTTGGCTGGCAACCCGTTGGCGAGCTAATGGAGTGGTACTTTTACACCTATCGTGGAACCATTTGGGAAGTGTGGCCCGGTACGTGGGCGGCTGACCAATTAATCGGTTTCGCTTTTGACAACCAGAAGCAAGACATTGACAGTTTCCGTAATGATCCCTATTGGGAGGGTCGATTTGGCGATGCCGGTTATCTCAATCAGGCAGACCCGCCCGAACCGGAACCAACATACGACCCACAACCTCCGCCATCCTACGCCATCGACAACATCATCGCCGAAGGCTGCTTCCTCGACCGTGCCAAACTGGAAACCATGTTGCAGCGGCTTGCAGTCAAGCAAAACCTCATCCTCCAAGGCCCGCCCGGAACCGGCAAAACCTGGCTCGCCAAAAAACTGGCCTACGCCCTGATCGGATACAAAGACGATTCCAAAGTCAGGCCGTTGCAGTTTCACCCGAACCTGTCCTACGAGGATTTTGTGCGCGGCTGGCGGCCCCAGGGCGACGGTAAGCTAGCGCTGGTGGACGGCCCTTTTCTGCAACTGGTCGAGGACGCCAAGCAAAACCCGGATGACGAGTATGTAATGGTCATCGAGGAAATCAACCGAGGCAATCCGGCGCAGATTTTCGGCGAGATGCTGACACTGCTGGAGGCCGACAAGCGGAATGAAGGTGGGGCACTGGCATTAGCTTATCCCCGCAAACCCGGCGAGCGCGTCCACATCCCGCCCAACGTGTACGTTATCGGCACAATGAACGTTGCCGACCGCTCGCTGGCGCTGGTTGATTTGGCTTTACGCCGGCGGTTTGCGTTCTTTGACCTGGAACCCATCTTTGGAAGCGTTTGGCGCAATTGGATGCAGGAACAGTTTGGAATCGATGTCAACTTTCTATCGAACGTTGAGCATCGGATCACGTCACTGAATGAACAAATTGCAGACGACCGCAGTTTGGGCCCGCAGTTCCGCATCGGCCACAGCTACGTCACCCCCGCGCCCAGCGTCGCCATCGCCGACCCGGTGGAATGGTTCATTCAGGTGGTCGAAACCGAGATTGGCCCGCTGCTGGATGAGTATTGGTTTGACAGCCTAGAGAGGGCCGCCGCCGCCGAATCGGAATTGTTGGACGGTCTGTAACGATGCCGGCGGTTTTCGCCAACCCGCGCCGGCCGTTGACACAGGCAACCCGCCGGGTTTAGCATTTCGCCACTCTTGGGAGAGGGGGCAGCGCGATGTTGTATAGAGTTTTCATCGCGTCCAGTGCGGCGGCGTTCTTTCTCGGCATATTCGTGTTCCTGATGGGTGTGCATCTGTTGCCGGGTTTGGCGCCGGTCATCCTGCCGGTGAGCGCGTTGTTGGCCGGAGTTGCGGGCGTCGTCTCTGCGGTGTCGGGTATAGCGCTGGTTTGGTCCCCTGGTGTCCGGGCTTAAGGCGATACTGACGACCCTCGGCGTCGTTTTCGCCGTGCTGGGAGTAACACTGGTTGTATTAGCCGTAGCATGGCTGATAGATAATTTCAGCGTTGACCGACTCCTCGCTGCCGCCGGCGTTCTGCTAAGCGCGGCGGCCCTCTTGTTCACGTTAATCGTGTATTTTAGCCGTCGGCGTTAGCGGAGGCCGTGCCGTGCTTGACCTTCGCAACGATGCATCCGCCGCGGCAACCGTTGGCTACATCGGCCGCATTCCGGTCAGAAATATCTGGCTGTTGATGCTGTATGCCTCTGACCTTTACCGGGAACTGCCACCGGTTCGGAGCGTTGATTTGGAAGACGCTCCCGACGACATTCCCAATTTGGTTGCGGAACTGCTCACCCATGCCGTGGAGCGGCGGCTGCGGCGCAATTTGACCATTGGCTATCAACGTCGGGAAGCCGACCTGAACCGGGTGCGCGGGCGCATCAACCTGCTCCGCACCGAACGCCGACAACTGTTGCAGCGGGGCCGAGTGGCCTGTAGCTTTGACGAGCTGACGGTTGACACACCACGCAACCGATTCGTCAGGGCGGCGCTGCTGGAACTGGCAAAGGTTGTCCAAAAGCCGGAATTGGCCCGTAGTTGTCGGATTCTGGCCGCCAGTATGGAGCGCGCCGGCGTCAGTGGCGACCTGTTGCTAACTCAGCACCGGGGCCGGCAGGAATTCCCGTTGGGACGTCTGGGGCGGCTCGACGCCGCTGACCGTCAGATGCTGGCCGCCGCCCGGTTGGCGTTCGACCTTGCTCTGCCCACCGAGGACGCGGGGATGGCTCATTTCACTGCGCCCGACCGGGAAGAGCGGTGGGCAAGGCAACTGTTTGAGGCTGCCGTAGGCGGTTTCTACACCGTTGTGCTTCCCCGAAACGTCTGGAACGTAAAAACAGGCGGCAGGATGCGATGGCCTTATGGAGCGCACACGCTGGGAATCCCGGAACTGTTGCCGTCAATGCAAACGGATATCGTGCTAGAGCGGCAGTGCTTAAACGGCCCATCCAAAGGTCAGCGTATCGTTATAGACACCAAATTTACGTCTATCGTAAGTAAAGGCCAGTACGGAAATCAGTCGCTCAAGAGCGATCATATTTATCAGCTCTACGCTTACCTGCGGTCCCAGGAACGACTCTACGATCCTGTGTATTACCGTTCCACCGGGGTCTTGTTGTACCCAGCCATTGATACCTGTATAGACGAGGCGGCAGTCATTCAGGGCCACGAGGTGCGTTTCGCTACCGTTGACTTGGCTGCCGACGGCCAGACCATCAGGCGGCAACTGCTGCGAGTTGTGGACTACAGCCCGCTAACCGCCGTTAGCTAAAACGCGGGCGTTCGTCTTCGCGGTTGCTGTCGTTGCTATCATCGCGCAGGCTGCGACGTTGGGAACCACGGCTGCGGCCGGAGTTTGCGTCTCCGGAGCCAGTGTCGCCGGAGCTAGCGTCGCCGGAGCCCGCGTCGGTGGTCTGGTCGTCCCCGCCCTCCGCATCTGCTGGTTGGGAGTCAACAACCTCAGGCTCAACGGCGGAAGAGTCAACGACGTCCGGGGCTGCTTCGGTCTGGCCGGCTTCGCCATCGTCAGAGTCTTCACGCGGTGGCGGCGCGAACTGGGGATAGGCTCGACGGAACTCGGCCATGGCGGAATCCAGGTGCGCGTGGAACTCTTCCGGGTCGCGCACCTGAATGGCAATGCGCTTTCGGTTAATCGTGTACACCCGGAGGGGGTCGCCCATGAAACCCCGGTCATTCACCGCCTCCTGAATCTGGCTGAAGTGAATCGACCGGTTGCGCGGCGTCCCGAACATGATTACCAACGCATCCGAATAGACCCGATACTGACGGGGTGAGGTTAGCCACGAGTACGCCCCAACGCCAATACCGACCACGATGAGGAGCCAGGACCCACCGCCGCTTCGGCCCGATTGCTGGCCCTCGCCATCCGCTTCTGGCTGACCTTCCTGCACCTGCCCGGTTTCGGCGGACGGTGAGTCCCCGGATCGCGCCTCGGTGATCACCTGGTAAATGCCGAAGAGGATAACGGCCGCCGCCAGAATGAGAGTGAGGTTGAATCGAACCCGACTAGGCGCCCAAAATAAGAGTTGGGTCTCAGCCTGCTGCATACTAATCTCACACCTGCGGTGTTTTACGCCGACGTTAGTTGAATCGGCGCACCGGGCAGCAAGAGCGCCACCGGCACGACGACAAATATCTTACCACACGCCGCCCGACATCCCTACTTTACGCGTGCCCGCTTTGTCAAACCAACCCGGCCGGCGGCTCACGCGTACCCGCTTGGGTCTGTCATTGCGAGCGTAGCGTGGCAATCTCGTCGTCGTAGCAATGGTGATTCACCGAGGTGTACCCAACCTCATCGAGATTGCCACGTCGCTATGCGTCTCGCAATGGCAGACCAAAGTGGGTACGGCCGGCCCGTGTTTGGCTTGACCGTGCCCGGCTATGGTGCCAGAATTGGGCCGGGATACTGCTATCCAACCACACCACAACCCAGCTAATTCACAGGAGGCTACGGCCATGCTGATTTGCAAGTTTCGCACCGGAGACCGGGAGGCCTACGGTATCGTTGAAGGCGACAACGTAATGGAGGTGCAGGGCGGCCTGTTCGACGGGCTGCAACAAACCGGCAGCAAGTATGCGTTGAGTTCCGTGAAACTGCTTCCGCCGGTGGTTCCACCGACCTTCTACGCCGCCGGCATCAACTTCCCGGAGCACGTTACCTGGGCGGCTCAAATGCGCGGCGAGGAACCCAACCTCCCCAAACAGGCCGATGTCGGTTACCGCGCCGTTAACGCCCTGACCGGCCACGGCGACCCCATCATGGTGCCGGCCGACGCCACCGAGATGTTGCAGTACGAAGGCGAGGTCGTGGTCGTCATCGGCAAAGAATGCCGGAACGTTACCGAAGAACAGGCGCTGGATTATGTGCTGGGCTACACCATCGGCAACGATGTCAGCGAGCGCACCTGGCAACGCAACGACCGCACCATGTGGCGCGCCAAAAACACCGACACCTTCAAGCCGATGGGACCCTGGATCGCCACCGACGTGGACCCTGACCAGATGCACGTTACCATCGAGGTTAACCAGAAGGTCGTTGGCGAGTATGACCTGACTACGGCAATTTTCGGCGTGCGCCACTACATCAGCGAGATGAGCAAGTACCTGACGCTGGTGCCGGGGGACATCCTGTGGATGGGCACCGATGGCGCAACTGAGAACATGAAAGACGGCGACGTGTGCGACATCACCGTCAGCAGCATCGGCACCCTGAGCAACCCGGTGGTGTGGGGCAAAGCCTGATCTCTCCAAACCTTCACGTCCCCGGGCCGGAACCAGCCGTCCGGGGACGCCGTTTAGTCAACGCCCGGTGGTGCGGCGCCAAGAGCTAGCGCCGGCGGCTGGCGCGCGGCGACTCATCTGGACAAACCCCCGGCAATCCCGTACAGTCTGGCACCTATGACGGATTCCGCCGGCGCCCTGACCTGCCCGCAATGCGGTTTGCCTTATCAGGTGGGGCACCGATTCTGCGGAGGTTGCGGCGCAACGTTGCCACCGTCCTCCGCTGCTGCCGACATCCCACAACCGGAGGCGCCACCACCCGCCGCGACGACGCCGGTTGCCAGCCCCGAACCAGTCGGCCGGCCCAGCGCTCAGGAGATTGACCGGCTGGCTGGCCCCCGCTATTCGCCGGATGAGCAAGTTGAGCGCCCCCCGGCGCCCGCCCAGGCTGGTGATGGTTCGCTGGCCTGGTATATCTCCCCCAACCGCGTCCTGCTGCTAACATTTTTGACCACCGGTTTGTACATCTTTTACTGGATGTACATTACGTGGCGGCACTACCGGGATCATAGCAACGCGGTCGCGTATCCGGTGTGGCACGCGCTGGCCCTGCTGGTGCCGGTGTACCAGTTGTTCCGGCTGCACGCCCATATGCGCGTCTATCAGGAAATGATGCAGCAGCGGGGAGTTCCCACCACGTTGAGTCCCATGCTTTCGGTTGGCCTGTTCCTGGTCGCGGTCGCTCTGGTTTGGGTGGCCGCCAGGCTGATCGCCGATCCGGAACTGACGACGCTAACACAGACGCAGCAAATCGGTTACTTCGCGGCCAACGTGGCGCGGGTGGCGATTCTGGCCGCAATAATATGGCGCGCTCAGGGCAACTTCAACCGCTATTGGCAACACCGGGTGGGAATGCGATTGGCCAGCGCCCCGTACACCCTGGTGGAGCTTGTGCTGGTCGTCCTGGGCATATTCAACTGGGTCGGTTGGGTCATCATCATGATGTACCCTGAGTTGTTGAATGCGCCGACCGGGCCGGCGGCAACGTCGTAGCCGACACGCCAGCCGGCCTACTGTCCATTGGGCCGGCCGCTAGTTGGGCCGTTGCCGGTGTTCCGTTCCGCCAGTTCGGCGATTTTGCTGGTCAAGTCAGTGATAGTTGCCAGCAAAGCCTGCTGGGTTTCGTCGGCTCGTAGGCGTTCCTCCGACAACCGCTCATCGGAGCGCCGGCGTTCGGCCTTAGACTCCTCCCGAAATTCTTCCAGAAGCTCGTCCTTGCTTTTGCGTTCCTCCGCCAGCTGGGTTTCGGCGGCAATGCGGGCTTCCCGTTCTTTCGCAAACATATAGATGTTCAACCCTCCGGCTAGCGTGGATGGCCCCCGGCAACGTCGTAGCCGACCCGCCCGCCATCCACCCTACGGTTCATTAGGTGGGCCGTTGCCGGTGTTCCGTTCCGCCAGTTCGGCGATTTTGCTGGTCAAGTCAGTGATAGTTGCCAGCAAAACCTGCTGGGTTTCGTCGGAGCGCCGGCGTTCGGCCTTTAGTTCCTCCCGAAATTCTTCCAGAAGCTCGTCCTTGCTTTTGCGTTCCTCCGCCAGCTGGGTTTCGGCGGCAATGCGGGCTTCCCGTTCTTTCGCAAACATATAGATGTTGAGACCTCCGGCTAGCGTGGCAACGATGGCGCTCAGGGTAATGCAACGGCTCAGGATGTCAACATCCATGAAGTTGGCGATTGTGCTGGGGTTGCACTGGTAAGCCACGGCGTTGGCCAAGGTGCAGGGCACTTTGGTCAAGTACCAAATTGTCCAGACCACCGCGCCGGTAGCTAGACCCAAAAGAGCCGGCGCCAGCCAGAATCCGGCAGTGCCGGTAACGGCAATGTTCAAGCGATGGCAAAAACGCCGTAGCATCGCGGCTGGCCCGGTGATTTTATCTTACTACAAAGAACCCAGCGCTACCTGTACCATTCGCCTTTCCAGCGACAGGGCCAGCTCGGTGGCAATGTCGGTGCGATTATGCTGACCTACCGAGCCTACGAAAGCCACACCCAACAACCGTCCAACGCGGAAGTCGATTACGGTCGAGGATAGCAAGCCAGCCGGGCCTCCCTGGAGCACCTGAAGCCCCACCGATTCGTCGTACAGTCCATTGGCTTCCACCCGGTCTACCGATACGATTTGCTGGCCGGAACCGACGCTTTCCCCCAGGTTCTCTTCGAAATCCTTAACGAACACGTCAGTCATCCAGCCGGACACCTGGTCGGGATTGCTGAAAAGATGCACCACAGTGGCTCCGACGAAATTCAGGCCGTCAGCCGGCGGGAGGTCTGAAGTCGGTACAAACTCGCGCATATACCCGTTGATGCGACCGGCGTTCCGAAAACGGTCGGCCGTGCTGCCGGGAAACCCGTTCTCCGCCATCTCGTCGTTATTGAGCACACCGGCCCGAGCCAGTTGATAGCCCCGCAGTGATTCCGGCAAATCGCCAGCTTCCAGAGTCATATATTCCAGGTCGGCTTCGCCGATGCGGAAAGTTGCTTGCCACAACGCCGTGGATGCCACCGTCGTCTTACCTCCGGTTATTTCCAGTTATATGAGCAAGGACGGAATTGCTCGCCCTTGCTCATGTGGTTCAGCCACACGCGCGCCAATTGCCGGCTGCCTGCCATGCTTGAACGGGCGCACGAGTTGGTCGGGTTAGCCCGCAACCATGGGGTACACATGCTGCCCGCGGGACATCTCGACCGGCACATCGGTGCGCTGCCAGCTATCGCCGCTATCGCCGCTGCAGTAGACGTGGCCGTCGCGGTCGCAACAGTACACGTTGCCGGGAGAGTGGCGGTCGATTGCGATCTGGAACATACGGGCCGGAGCAATTTCGCCCAAGTCGACCCGATCCCAGGATTCGCCAGCGTCGGTGGAGCGCATCAGCACTCCGGCGTCCACGGTTCCCGCGGGAGCGCTGCCGCCGCCGGCTCCGGCTGCCAGATACATGATGCTGGGGTCATGGGGAGCCACCACCAGGTCCCGGCAATAGCTGCCGCCCTCGAACATCTCGTCGATGGGCACAAACTCCCAACCCTGGCCTCGCTCGCGGCTGCGGAACATGGCAAGTTGAGTGATGATGTAAACTAGGCCGGGGTTTGAGGCATTCACCTGCACCCCGTGCAGGTCGACCGGCCCCATGCGGGTGTAGTGGCCGTCGGTGATGCAGGACCAGGTCTCACCGCCGTCCCGGGATGCAATCAGCCCGCCGACTTCAATGGCGCCGTACACATCGTTCGGGTGGGCCGGGTCGACGCTCAACCCAATGACCCTCTTCACGATTTCGGTGGGTTTCATGGTGATGCTGGGATGCACCAGGCCCTCGGTATTCAGTTGCCGCCAGGTCTCACCGCCGTCGTCGGAGCGACAAACACGGCCCCTATCGTAGCCGGCGAACATGATGGACGAGTCGTTGGGATGGGCGGTCAACGACCAAACCTCTCCGCTGAGCGTATCGGTGCGCCGCCAGGACTCGCCACGGTCGTCGCTGCGATATACACCATCCTGCGTACCGGCGTACACGGTGGCCGGGTCGTCGGGATGCACCATCAAGGCCCGCACCTGGGGGTGTTCGGGCAAGCCGTTGTCAATGGAAGCCCATTTCGATTCGCCCTCGGTGAGGCGATACAATCCACCTTCGCCCAATGGCGTACCCTCTGCCCCCACGACAAGGGCGCTCTCGCCGCCCAGACCGACGTAAACGTTGGTGCGGTGGCTGTTCGTAGTAGTCATCGGTAAAACCTCCTGAATTGTGTGCCAGTATAGTCAGTTGTTCCGGATGGTTAGCGGTAGTCTCTGTGCAGATTTTTGGCGCTACACAGCAGGTTGTCAAGCATTTGCAAGTGGTGAAGCCCGCCGGCTGGATGTGCTGGCGCGACTAGGGCCACATAATCCAGCCGGTGCGGCCGGTGCGAGCCCGGAAAAGATGACCGCCGCCGGTGGTTACGTACAGGCTCCGCATATCGGCATCGCCGAAGCAGCAGTTGGTGGGCCGGTCTACCCGCAGGGGGTGGGTTTCCAGCACCCGGCCGGCGGGCGAAAACACGTAGATGATTGGGCCCGGCCCGGCAGCTTCCCAACCCGCGCATACAATGATGTTGCCGTCAACGTCCAGCGTCATGCCGTCCACGCCACGCTGCACCCCCTGGCTGCCCACGCCGCGCAGGTCGCCGTTGGCCGCGCCGCCGTCAATGCCGAAGGTGTGCAGCACGGCGTAATCGCCGAGCGACCCGTCATCAGCGATGGGGTACGCCCGCAATTCGCGGCGACGGTCGGCTCCGTAATCGCTCTGCGCGATATACAGCGTGCGTTGGTCGCGGCTGATGAGAATGCCGTTGGGACGCGAAATGTCGGTGGTGGCGCGCACCAGATCCCACTGGTCATTGCCCTGGGGGTCGAGGCGAAGCACCGACATATGGTCAAGTTCCTGCGGGCCGCTGTCGCCGATACCGGAGTAAGGATCGGTTAACCAGATGCGGCCCGACTTGTCCACCACCAGGTCGTTGGGGTTGTTGTGGCGCTGGCCGCCCAGCAGATGCGGCATCGACGTGGCCGTGTTGCTCGCGGCGTCGAAGCGGGCGATGCGCCGGCGACCCTGCTGGCAGCCGTACAGGTTGCCCTGGGCATCGAAACACAGGCCGTTGGTGTTGAATGACTCGTCAAAATACTCGGACACCGCGCCGGATTGGGGATCATAGCGCAGAATTTTCGAGGCGGGGATGTGGGTAAACAACACCGCTTCGCCGTCCCAAACCGGCCCTTCGGCAGTGCCACCATAGGGCCCAGCGACCAACTCAAAATTCCAGGACATAGTGCACCTCTCGCCCGAAACAGGCCGTCATATTCTCGATGCAGTGTAGCACGGTTACCATGGGGAATGGGCAAATTGAAGCGTACAGCAGATGTGCTTGGGGTAGAATGAAACGGCAACCACAACTGTTGAGAATCTGCATCGTGGGAACATTTCACGTTCAGGTCGCCATTGGACACTATTCCGGCGGGGATTTGCGCCCGATACGGGCGCTGGTAGATACGGGAGCGGCGCACTCAATGGTACCGTCGTCGATCTTGGGAGAGTTGGGCCTAGCACCGGTTGAGCGTCTGCGGTTCGTAGTCGCAGACGGAAGACGGATCACCTACGACGTGGCCGACGCCCGTTTCAGCGTTGCTGGTAGAGAACGGATTTGCCCGGTCATTTTTGGCCCCGAAGATCAGTACCTGCTGGGCGCAAGCGCTTTGGAAATATTCAACTTCATGGTTGATCCGACCGACCCCAATCCTAGTCTGGTTCCTGTGGAGGAACTGTATCTGTAACGTATCATCAATCCATCAACCTGCTCGATGAGCGCAACGATTAAGGAGCGAGCTCATGGGAACTTTTGAAGTACAAATTGGCATCGGCCATCCCCACGGCGGAGACTTTCATTCCGTGTCCGCGCTGGTGGATACCGGCTCTACGCATTCCGTGATGCCGGAATCTTTGCTGGCGGAGTTGAGCCTGCAGCCGTCAGAACGCAGGAGCTACCGACTTGCGGACGGCAGCATAGTTCAATACGACATCGGAGAAGCGCGATTCAAAATAGAAAGTCGGGAACGCACCTGCACCGTCATCTTTGGCTCGGAAGGACGGTATTTGCTGGGAGCGACAACCCTCGAAGTTTTCGACTTGATGGTTGACCCCACACCGCCGAATCCCAGCCTGGTTTCCATAGATGAACTGCTGCTGTGATCCGATCCGCCGCAAAAGGAGCTATTGCAATGGGAACTTTTGAGGTGCAAATAGGCATCGGCCACCCGGCCGGCGGGAACTTCAATGCCCTATCAGCAACCGTAGATACCGGCGCAACGCACTCGATGATGCCTGGCCCGCTGCTGGAGCGCTTGCGGATACGGCCTATCCAGACCGGGCGGTACAGCATTGCTGATGGGAGCGTTGTTGAGTATGGCGTGGCAGATGCCCGGTTCAGCATAGACGGCGTGGAGCGATATTGCCCGGTGATATTCGGGCCGGAGGATGAGTACCTGCTGGGGGCTACGACGCTGGAAATGTTTGAACTGGTGGTTGACCCGTTAGGCGAACGCCTGGTTCCGGCAAAGCAATTGAGGCTATAAAATCTGCCGGCGCCGGGGCGGCAAAGCATTAGAGTCGTAGGGGCGGGTTTCAAACCCGCCCCTGCTTACGTTTGCAATCTCGTCGGCGGTCCGCGTACTGCTACCGCCCGCGCAAACGGGGGTCGAGAACGTCGCGCAGCGCGTCGCCCAGGAAGTTGATGGAGAACACCACGATGGAGATGGCCATGCCGGGGAACACCGCCAGCCAGGGAGCGTTCCGGATATACTGCGAAGCGCCCTCGGTGAGCATACCACCCCAAGTTGGCACGTCCGGCGGCACCCCGACACCCAGGAAACTCAGCGATGCTTCAATGACGATTGCCAACCCCAGCGTGATGGTGCTGAGGACGATATAGCTGGCAATGACATTGGGCATAATATGCTTCAGCATTATTCGCCCCGGGCGTGCGCCAATCGCCTGGGCGGCCAGTGTGTAATCCAGTTCCTTGATACTCAACACCTGCGAGCGAATAACCCGAATTGCTCCGGGCAGCAGGATTACTACCAGCGCCGCCACAATATTATTGACCGAAGCGCCCAGCGCGGCCATAAGCCCCAGCGCCATGATGATGGCGGGGAAGGCCATCAGCGCATCCACCACCCGCTGAATAACCAGGTCGAGAATGCCGCCTACGTAGGCACTCACTATACCGATGATTGTGCCCAGCGTGATGCCGATAACTACGCTCATGACGCCTACGTACATCGAAATTCTGGCCCCGGCGATTATCCGGCTGAAGACGTCTCGTCCCAGGTCGTCGGCTCCAAGCCACGCCGAAGCTGATGGCGCCTGGAAGGTGTCATGCACCAGGTCTAGAGGGTCGTGCGGCGCAATAATCGGCGCAAAAATGGCCGCCAGCAGGGTAACTATGATTATGCTGGCGCTGATCGCGCCCAAAGGCTTGGCGCGGCAAAACCGCGTGATGTGGCCCCAAGTGGTAGGGCGCGGCCGCATATCCAGGAGCGCGCTGGCATCGTTCACGCCAACTTGCTGTGAATGAAGCGAAGAGTAATGATTCACGTGCGCTATGTCAATAATATTTATTGAATCAGATAATATTATGCCGTGTGATAGTCGTTTCCTATCCTCATGCGCCGGCACAATGGTCGGCGAGCATCAGGTCGGCTTTGCAGCGCACACGTTCCATGCGCTGTTGACGCCTCACGGTTGCGCCGATAGGCTGTTGTTGCCGTTAGGACTCGCTTGGTCGTAATCCACCGTCACAGGAGATTTTTTATATGCCCGATCCCACCGCTGTCGTTACATCCGCCGTCGTTACATCTGGCGTCGATGTCGCCGTTGATGATGTCGCCGTTGATGATACCGCCGTTGATGCGAATGGTTACATCCTGCTGCGGCGGGAGGCTGCCATTGCGACCGTAACCATCAACCGGCCGGCGCAGCGCAACGCCATCTCCTTTGCGATGTGGGGTCAGCTCACCGACCTGATGCGTCAGCTGGACTCCGACCGGAACGTCCGTTGCGTGGTGATTGCCGGCGCTGGCGACGAGGCGTTCTCGGCGGGGGCGGACATCAGCGACTTTGAGCAGCACCGCAGCGACTCGGAGCGGGGTCGCGTTTACAATCGTGCGGTGGATGGCCTGCTGCAAACCGTAGCCGAGATGGGTACGCCGGTCATCTCCATGATTGGCGGGTTTGCCGCCGGCGGGGGCTGCGAGCTGGCCGTGGCTACCGACCTGCGCATCGCCGCGGAGGGCAGTCGGTTGGGCATCCCGGTGGCCCGGTTGGGCATCACCATCGGCCATCGCGAGATGTACGGGTTGGTGAACCTGGTGGGCAAGGGCAACGCGCTGTACATCCTGCTGTCGGGCCGGCTGCTGGACGCCGACGAGGCGCTGCGCGTCGGGCTGGTGAATCAGGTGGTATCGCCGGACCGGCTGGCCGCAGTTACCTACCGGCTGGCCGCCGACATCGCCGCGCTGGCGCCGCTGTCCCACGCCGTCAACAAGCAAACCCTCAATCAGGTGCTGGCGAAACCGTCGCTGGACCTGACGCCCGCTGAGGCGAACCTGCCGCTAACGCAGTTCGACACCCGCGACTATCAGGAGGGCTACCGCGCGTTCCTGGAAAAGCGGCGGCCCGAGTTCATCGGCGAGTAACTGGCGAGTAACGACGGAACCAATGGCCGCATCCACGCCGAAATCGCCACGCCAGCGCGCCGACCTGCTGCTCGTTGACCGCGGGTTGGTCGAGAGTCGTGAACAGGCGCAGGCGCTGATTATGGCTGGCGCAGTGCTGACTCCCTCCGGCCCGGTACTAAAGTCGGGCACGTTCCTGCCGCCCGACACACCGCTGGAACTCCGCGCACGGTTGCCCTATGTCAGTCGCGGCGGCGTCAAGCTCGCCCACGCGCTGGATACCTGGGTGGAGCCATACGGTATCCCTTTGGACGGCATCACTGCCCTGGACGTGGGGGCATCAACCGGCGGGTTCACCGACTGTCTGCTGAATTATGGCAACCGCCGGGGACTTGGGGGCGCGCGACGTGTTTACGCGGTGGATGTGGGACACGGCCAGCTGCACTACCGCCTGCGCTCCGACCCTCGGGTGGTGTGCCTGGAAAAGGTGAATGCGCGCCACCCCTTTGAGCTGCCGGAACCGGTGGATTTTCTGGTGGCCGACGTGTCGTTCATCTCACTCACGATGGCATTGCCGGAACCGTTGACCCACCTGCGCGCCGACGGTTACGCGGTTGTCCTCATCAAGCCACAGTTTGAGGCGCGGCGCGGCGAGGTTGGCAAGGGAGGAATCATTCGCGACGACACGCTGCGCGCCGACATCCTGAACCGGGTTACCGACTGGATGCGCGACCGCCCGGAGATCCGGCTGCTGGATACCATAGACTCACCAATCACCGGAGACGCCGGCAACCGGGAGTTCCTGGCGCTGCTGCGGAAAAGTGCGGCGCCGTCCGTAATTGCACCAATTGCACCAGCCAGCAATCCCTAATACTATATCCGTACCTACGCATTGCAATCGCTGCCAGCACCTGAGGAAAAATCTAACGATGACCACCGCCGGAGCAAAGACCATTGCTGAATGCACCGCCCAGGCTCTGGAGTTCCTGGTGCAATCCGGCGCTGAATTCGACGCCGGAGACCGCCGACAAGGTTCCGAAAAGCTCTACGGCGCTGCCACCCAGGCGGTTATCGCCGCCGCGATACAGCGTGGCTGGCCGTACCGCAGCCACCGCGCTACTAAAAACGCCACCACCCGGCTGGCCGCCGAGTATGATGACCCTTTCCTGGCGGCCGGATTCGCCACCGCTGAAAAGTTCCACAAAAACTTCTTTCACGACGAGATGGAGGATTACGAAATCGCAGCCGATCAGCCTGTCGTCCACCGCTTTGTGAACCGTCTGGTTACGTTGGTTAACAACTACACCCCGGATGCCTGATGATACTGTCCCGCTTTGGACAATCTGGGATGCTAGGGTCCAGGCACAGCTGACCACTATTTTGATACAAGGAGAATGATATGTATCTGCTACGGAGAATTTTCAAAACCAAACCCGGCGAAGCGAGGCGCGTAGCCAGCCTGTTGCAGAAGCAGGCCCAGATTTACCACGATGCCGGCCAGCGCAGCGAGTTCAAGGTGTACTTCAACGGCGCCACCGTGCCGGGAGAAACCGACGTGGTGGTATTGGAATGGACCGACGAGGCGCTGCTGTCCCCGATGCGGGGCGGGCATCAATTGCCGCCGGCAGCGATGGAAATGGGCGGACAAATCCGGCCGCTGGTGGAGAGCAACCACATCGAGTTTATGGAGTTGATGACGCCGGACAAGATGCTGGACGTGTAATCAACTCCCTCTCCCTTGACGGGAGAGGGCCGGGGTGAGGGTGAAACTTCTACCCTATCAACTCCCATCTACCTAACCCTCTCCCATCCAGGGAGAGGGGATGATTACGCTGATAGAGCGATAGAGGAGGTACATTGTGGACGTTCAACAGGTGGCTGAAACTCTGCTGGCGCGGGAACAAACCGTGTCGGTGGCCGAGGCGTGCACCAACGGCTTGCTGGGGTACACGCTGGGCACCATTCCGGGCGCATCGCGTTTCTTCCCCGGCGGCGTAATCGCCTACACGGGCGGCCTGAAGGAGAAAATCCTGGGCGTGCCCAATGAGCTTTACGAGACGGCGGGCAGCGTAAGCCGCGCAATGGCCATCGCAATGGCCCGGGGCGTCCTGGAACTGACCGGCACCGACTATGCTCTTTCCACCACCGGCGTAACCGGCCCGGCGGCAGGCCGCAGCGGACTGCCCATCGGCGCTTTCTGGATCGGGCTGGCGGTGAAAGGCGGCGCAGACGCGGCCATCGAGATTCGCGTCGGCGGCGACCGGGATGCTACCAAGCACGGTGCAGTGCAGGCCGCCATCAACCTGCTGGGCAATCAGCTGGCGACGGGTGGCTGACCACAACGTAGTACCGTTTCAATCTGGTTTTGTAGGGTAGATATGCTGGAGCTTACGGCGAGCGTCTTGGGTGGTAAACCGCCAGTCTATGACTGATTTTGCGGCGTTGCGCTCGTGTTCGAGGGCCGCAACCTCTCGCCGCAGCTCCGGCTCAGCGCTGATACGGCGGTTCAGACACCCTCTGCTGCAGACGCTCAACTCGATCTCAGCCATGTTCAGCCAGCTGCCATGCGTGGGAGTGTAATGAAACTCCAGCCGTTGCGCGATGCGCCGGGCTTCGGATGGCTCAAATGCTTCGTAAAGCGAGCCGCGCTTGTGGGTGTTGAGGTTGTCCATCACCAGCCTGACCACCTCGACATCAGGGTAGGCCTCGTCCACCAGCCACCGCATCTGGTGGGCGAAATCCACGGCAGTGCGGCGCCCGGTCACGGCGACGTGTCTCCATCCACCCTTCGGCTCGCAGATCATGAACCGGTTCCGGGTCCCGTTCCGCTGGTACTCAGTGTCATAGCGTGCCACCCGTCCCGGGGCAGCCGCCAGGGGCGGCCGCACCTCCCCGGTCAATTGCCGGGAGGTCTCGTCGAAACACACTACCGGACGCTCCGGATTGTACTCCTGGTGGTACAAGTCCAGCACGTCCTCCATCCGCGCCACGAACTCCCCGCTCACCCTGGGGATACACCATTCTTGCTTCTTCCAGGGTTTGAGTTCGTTTTTTGAGTAGCTGGCGCACCGTCTCCAGGGAGCTGCTCTCGGCAAACTCCAACTCCACCACCTTGCCCGCCAGCAACCGGAGCGTCCAGTGCGTGTGTCCGGCGGGGGCTGCGCTGCACGCGAAGGCGATCAGGTGCGCTTCCTGCTTGCCGTCCAGCTTGCGCTCCCGGCCCGGCCGTGGTCGGTCATTGATGGCGGACTCAAGTCCTTCCTCCACGTACCGCTTCCGCGTTCTGGCAACGGTAGCGGGGTTGATCAACAGCACATCGGCTAGCTCACGGTCTCGAAGTCCTTGGTCAGCTTTGAGCAGCGACAGCGCCCGCTTCACGGTGCGCACTGACGCCTTGCCTCGCTGGGAAACCTCATTGAGACGGGAACGTTCGGCCTCGGTCAGCGCGACTTTATACTTGATGGCAGCCATGGCTGGGCACCTCCTCGCAGAAAGATCATACCCAAGTATGGCTGCCTTCTCATATTATTACAAATCTATCTGGGAACGGTACTAGCCACTCACTCGTTCAATCAGCATAGAGTTAAAAACCTCGCTGCCTGGAGAGCAGTGCAGAGTGTGAAAACTCCGAATGCTCGGCGGTTCGTGGTGAGAACCGCCAAAGTCCAGGCAGCGAGACGAATTCTTTTGTTGTTGCGTTTTTGAGACCTACACGTTCCGCAACTTGGGATCCAAGCGGTCTCGCAGCCAGTCTCCCAGCAAGTTCATTGATAGTACCGTCAGGACGATGGCCAAGCAAGGAAAAAGGAAAATCCACCAGGAACTGGTAATAAGCTCACGTCCATCAGAAGCCATCACTCCCCACGCTGGCGTGGGTGCCGGGATGCCGGCGCCCAAAAAACTTAGCGTCGATTCCAGGATGATAACGTGCCCCACTTCCAGTGTAGCCAAAACCACGACGGTATTGACCACGTTGGGGAAGATGTGCTTCAGCATAATGCGGGTGTTGGAAGATCCGGCAACCCGCGCCCGATCAACGAAGTCTCGCTGTTTTATGGCGAGTGCGTCGCCACGCACTACGCGGGCATAGCGAGCCCAGAGGAGCAATGCGATTACGATAATGACAGTGCTGAACCCGGAGCCAATCGCCGAGACCAGGGTGAGGGCCAACAAAATGGAAGGGAACGCCAATTTGATGTCGACGATGCGCATGACTATTGCGTCGGTCAAGCCGCCCCGGTATGCGGCGAGCATCCCCAGCGACGTACCGAGAACGCCGCCCAACAGGATTGCCAGACACGACACGGTCAGAGAGATACGAGAGCCGAAAATGATGCGGCTGAGCACGTCGCGGCCTTGTTTATCAGTGCCCAGGGGATACTCCCAGCTGCCGCCTTGTTCTTGGCGCAACATAGTTTCGCCGATATCAGCCTGTCCATTGCCGTTAGAGTCCACGAGGGTTGCGGCGCCGGTTTCTATGTTCCGGGCGGCGTTGCGAATGCTAATTTCGCGGCCGGAGTCCTCTACTCGGCTAACTATTTCCAGTTTGGTTTCGCGATCGCTGACCCACCCGGGGGGCTCCAATTCACGTTCCAGATCACCGATGATGTGGTCGTGCGGCGCAATCCAAGGCGCAAATATCGCTGGAACAACCAGTAGCACAATGAGAATCAAAGATGGCACAACCGGGAATCTGCGGGTTTCCCGCCAGATTCCCCCTAACGTAATACCTGGCGATACCGGGGCAGTTTGCTGAATGTCTCCGGCTGAACCGGGCGCACTAGATTGGACAGCCATGGTCAATGCTCCTCAGATACTGATCAAATCAGTTAATCGACCGAGTCGTAACATCACGTGACATCAGTTGTAACGGATTCTTGGATCAACGTAGGCGTACGCGACGTCGGTGAGAATGTTGATTCCGATGTAAAGCAGAGCGAACAGCATCACGATTGCCTGTACCGTAATGTGGTCTTTAGCAACAATCGACTGAATGACCAGTTGACCGACCCCTGGCCAGGCGAAGACGGTTTCGATAACGACCGATCCGGTGATTAGCACGGCTCCAATAAGGCTGAAAAAAGTAATCGGTACTATCAGTGCGTTTCGGAAGCAATGCTTCCAAATAATCTTCCATTCCGGGATACCTTTGATACGAGCCAGTTTCACGTACTCAGTGTCCAGAACGTCCAACATAGATGACCTGGTCAATCGCATGATGGCGGCCACGTTGTAATAACCCAGTGCAAACCCGGGGAGCAGCATATGTGATATGCCGCCTCTGCCAGATGTAGGAAGGATGCCAAACTGGACGGCGAAAATCCACATTGCGATAAGACCGACTGCGAATGTCGGCGCCGACTGGCCTAATATCGCAAACATCTTTCCAGCCGTGTCAAATATCGAATCCTTCTTCACCGCCGATAACACTCCTACCGGAAACGCAATGACGGCGGTTATCAGCAACGCGAACCCGGATAGCTGCATGGTGGCCGGCAATTTCTCTGCAATCAATTCTGCAACCGGCCGATCCCACTTGAAAGAAGTGCCCAAATCACCGGTCAATAGGCGCCTCATGTAAGTGAAGTACTGTACATGCAACGGCTTGTCCAAACCCCACTCTTTGCGAAGCAACTCGATCTGTTCTTGGCCTGTTTCATCGTCGAGAATCGCGGCAATGGGATCCCCGGCTACCCTGGACAGAGCGAATACGATCAAGCTGATGACGAAGATTGCCAATAGCCCGTGCAAAATTCGGATAACGATGAATCGTTGCATAACACTAGTCCTTGTAGAGGTGGGTTAAACGGTCCACCGGAGCCAACGCCGGGAATCACCCAGAAGTGATGGATGGAACGGTAACCCTCTACGAAGCAGTTGTCTTGTATCATCGAGGGATTGGTTCATGTCTCGATTGGGCAAATTGCGCCTGAGGAACGGTTTACTCCCTAACGCCCTTGACGTATTCCAGGTACACGTAGTTCCCGTTGTTGGGTCCCAGGAATATGTACTCGGCTACTACGTCGGGATTCACCGTCGCACTCACTGGCAGTGTCCAACCGGGGATGGTTCCCGACTGGTAGAAAATCTCGTCAGTGACTTTCTGCCAGTTACCCAAGGCGTCCACTTCATTCAATGCCCTGAGGGCTTTGTTCTTGGTTTCCTGGATGTCGTCGCTGGTGTAGGCACGGAAGAAACGCTCGCCACTAAAGTAGAAGTGAACGCGGGTGTCGACGGGAGCTGCCGGACCTCGGAAGGGGTAAACGCAGCAGTCGGTATCCAATCCGCGGTAATGGTTGCGCCAAGTGGCAGCCTCAATGGGATCCAGTTGCGGGTCCAGACCGATCGCTGTCCAGAACTTGGCCATTGCTTCCATCATGTCAGGCATTTCTGGCACACCAGACAGCGTGAACACGGGGATGCGGACTGAGAATCCATTGGGGAACCCAGCTTCCGCGAGCAATTCTTTGGCCCTTTCGGGATTGTAACCGTAAAGCTCATCCCAGCGCTCTTCCCAAGCCTGGTTGTAGCCGGTCGGAAGGTCGGGGGCCAGGGTGCCAACCCATTGGCGATTACCAGCTCCCTTGAAAATTGCATCGTTGATTTGATCGCGGTCGATTGCCATATTCATTGCCTGACGAACTAGCCGGCCCGTTTCACCTGGAATGTTCCACGGGTGCTCTTCGTCCCGAGCGGCCACGACGTTGTATGCTTCCCTGAGTTCCGCTTGTACTTCCGGCGAAACATCGTCGGGGACCCCCTTCTCACCGGTGGTGTAATACAACCCGCCAAACAGAGCGAAGGTAGTGTTTGCTGTTACTGAACTGTCAAATACTTCCAGGCCGCCGTCGATGGCATCCTGCAGCAACGCGCGGTTGATCGCCGCGATGTGCCCTTCACCAGCCAGCATGATGGCCAACCGGGTTGCCGGCTCCTTCACATCCTTGATCTCAATCTCGGAAAAGTCGGGAGTAACCCGCCAGTGGTCGTAATCGACGACTTCCCACTCCCATCCGACGCTTTCTTCAAAACTGACAAACTGATACGGCCCGGTTCGCGCTGACATTTCGTACACCTTGTCGCGGCTGGCCGCACAGTACCCGAGCTCGCCGTAATCGGCTTCACCGTTCGGACAATCCTGATCCCACTGCGCCTTGCTGCTCTGGGGGATCCCCCGAAATCCCGAGTACCAATATACGAAGTCCACTGCGGGACGCAGTTGCGTGTGCATATTGACTTCGTAATCGTTCACGATCTCGACTTCAATGCCGGGGTCATTGCGGAAATAGTCGGAGTACGAAGCTCGGCACTCTGGGTTGGTGTAGTACGCCATTGAGTGGGCCACGTCCTGGGCGGTAAATTCACCCCAACCATGCTGCCATTGAACGCCCTGGCGCAGTTTGAAATTCCAGGTGCGCCCGTCCGGTGTGATGCTCCACTCGGTGGCCAGCATTGGCTCGTATGATCCGTCGAAGCGGCTGGCGTCAACCATGAATTCCGCCGACATTCGGTAGACCACTACACCGGAACCCGTTACCTCGCAGTCCAGCATGGATGAAAGCAGAGGCGAGTCAATCACCAGAACGAGCCGGTCGGTGACTACATCGCCTTCCTGATCGTCAGGCGCCAACGTTGGTCGCGGAGTGGCTTGCTGCACTGAGACCCGCTGTGTTGGCGTTGGTAGTGCATCTGCTGGCACCGGCGTGTTGGTCGTCCGCACTTGTGGGGCGGCGGCGGGGGCCTGGGTTGCGGCTGGCGCCGCTGTTTCACCACAGGCGACTGCTGCCGTAGTGACCGCTATGGCGATCATTGTAGCAACCGCCGGGAATCGTAATATCCGTGACATTATCATATGAACCCTCCGAAATATCAGAGTTTGGCTACCATTTCCGACGATTAAGGCCACGCTAATCGCGGATAAAGTGCTATCAATATATGGAACTTCCAGCACTGGGTCAATCCGCATGATTCTAGCCGTTGATGGATTATTTCGTAGATATTTCCTATTTTGTGCGATTGATGCGGCTCTGCATATACGGAAAATAGTTAATTGAAGCCTAGCACTAACGAAAAATGTGTCGTGCGTTATGTGAGAATCAGATTATTAGATGTAATGCAGATTATCATATCTCCAAACGCAATAGAGTTTCACGCAGCCCCAACCTGTTGACGCGATCACCCCTCAACAATCCTATTGGAGTTTGGTTTGGGGCCGTCGAGGATCCGCGCTTCGCCACCTTCAAACCGGGAGATTTCCCGACGTCGCCCCCGGTGCAGCTGCACCGGGGGGATTCGAGCACTTCGGAGATGAAGCATGGCTTACTCTCTAACTCCTTTGACATACTCCAGGTAGATGAAAGTTCCGTTGTTGGGACCGAGGAACACGTACTCGGATACGACGTTGGGATCAACGGTGGCGCTGATCGGCAAAGTCCATCCAGGGATCACTCCAACTTGATCGTAGATTTCATTTGAGACCTTCTGCCAGTTTTCAGTAGCGTCGGCTTCGTTGAGCGCGCGCAGGGCCTGTTCCTTCCAATTTTGGATGTTGTCGCTGGTGTACATACGGAAGAATCGCTCGGCGCTGTAATAGAAATGGACGCGTGTGTCGATGGGCGCTGCCGGCCCGCGGTGTGGGTAGATGCAGCATTCCGTGTTCAAGCCTCGGTATTCGTTGCGCCAATTGGAGAACTCAATCGGGTCAAGCTCCGGGTCCAACCCGATTTCAGACCAGTAACCGGCCATGGCTTCTAACATATCCGGTAGTTCAGGCACGCCGCCCAAAGGATAGGAAGGGATTCGGAACGAGAACCCATTGGGGAACCCGGCTTCAGCGAGTAATTCACGCGCCCGGTCGGGGTCATATCCGTACAGTTCTTCCCACCGCTCTTCCCATTCCGGATTATAGCCCGCTGGGAAGTCGGGAACGACCCCTCCCACCCATTGTCGTTCGCCGGCGCCTTCAAAGATGGCTTCATTGAGTTCGTCGCGATTGATTGCCTTGTTCATAGCGATACGCACCGTGCGGCCCGTTTCACCCGGAATGTTCCAGGGCATCTCTTCGTCCCGGGATCCTACGATGTCATATTCCTCAACGTAGCCTTCCGGAGTTTCACCCGTGGAGTAGTACAGACCTCCAAAAATTGCCCAAGCCATCGTGGCCTTTACTGACGAATCGATAATCTCCAGTCCATCATCTACCGCTTCTTGCAGCAAGGCCCGGTTGACTGACCCAATATGCCCCTCACGGGCCTGCATGATTGCCAGCCTGGTGGCGGGTTCGCGTACGTCTTTGATCTCTATCTCTGAGAAGTCTGGATCGACGCGCCAATGGTCATAGTCAACTTCCGTCCATTCCCAACCGACGCCCTCTTCGAAACTGGCGAATTCATAGGGTCCGGTCCGGGCAGATTTCTCATATGTTGCGTCGCGACCCAATGCGCAATATCCTGCGTCGCCATAATCCGCTTCGCCATTGGGGCAGCCTTGGTCCCACTGGGCTTTGCTGCTGATGGGCATACCGCGGAATCCGGAAAGCCAGTAAACGAAATCTACGGCCGGCCTCTGTTGCATGACCATATTGATTTCGTAGTCGTTAATGATTTCCACGGCGGCGCCGGGGTTGTTTCTAAGAACCTGTCTACGATCTCTGAAATAGGTTAAGCTGAGACTATTATCAGGGGAGGGGTAATCATGTCTCATTCCTATCCCAGCGACATCAGCCGGGAGCAATTCGCCCGGATTCTGCCGACGTTGGAGTCGGCCCGACGCCGGACCAAGCCCCGCACCGTGGACTTGTATGACGTTTTCTGCGGCGTGCTGTACCTCTTGAAAAGCGGGTGCCAGTGGCGAATGCTGCCCGCGGACTTCCCCAATTGGCGTACTTGCTACAAGTATTTCCGGCAATGGAGCGAGCGGCCTGGCCCGGGTCAGGATTCCATTCTGGAGCAAGTCCTAAAAAAAATCGGTTGGCGCGGCCCGACAAAGCAATGGACGGAAAGAGCAGACCAGCTTCTGTATCGTGGACTCCCAGAGCGTCAAGAACACGGACACCGCTGGGCACAAGGGCTATGACGCAGGCAAGAAGGTGTCGGGAATCAAGCGTCATATCGCGGTGGACACGCAAGGATTGCCCCATGCGATACACGTGACTACCGCCGACGTTACCGACCGGGCCGGGGCTTTGGCGATGTTTGACCGGCGCCGAGACGGCCTCAGTCAAGTGCAGAACGTGCTGGTGGACGGGGGTTACACCGGAAAGCCCTTTGCCACTGCGGTGCAAGGCCTGTTGGGAGCCGCGGTGGAAGTGGTGAAACGCAACGAACTGCACACCTTCGTGGTGCTTCCAAAGCGATGGGTGGTGGAGCGGTCTTTCGCCTGGCTGGAAAAGTGCCGCCGACTCTGGAAGAACTGCGAAAGGAAGCTCAATACCAGCCTGCAAATGGTGGTGCTTGCCTTCACGGTGCTAATCCTAAAAAGATTGTAAACAGGCTCTTAAGTAATCGGAGTACGAGGCGCGGCACCCATCGTTGGTGTAATAGGCGAGAGAATGAGCCACATCCTGAGCCGTGAATTCACCCCAGTCGTCATGCCATTGCACCCCTTGCCTTAGCTTAAAGTTCCAGACCTTGCCATCTTCGGAGATGCCCCATTCAGTAGCGAGCATCGGGTCATAGGAACCGTCGTATCGGTTGGCGTCAACCATGTATTCCATGGACATACGGTAGTTCACTACGCCAGAGCCGGTAACTTCACAATCCAGCATGGATTCCAAAGATGGAGGGTCCAAGACGGCGATCAGCAAGTCGGTGACCAGCACTCCTTCCTGCTCGCTGGGCGCAAGGGTTGGCCTCGGAGTTGCTTGTTGAATCACCGAAGCTCGTTGAGTGGGCGTAGGCTGCAGCTGAGAGCCTTGGGGGGAGGGAGTGTTGGTTGCCCGCACTTGCGCCGGGGCATCGGTGGCGGCCGCCAGCTGTGGCGCGGCCGGTGCAGCCGGCTCTTCAGCGCCACCGCAACCGACGATAATCACCGTCGTCGCCAGCGCTACCAGCAGGGCAATCATTGGGAATCTCAGAATCCTTCTATATACCATGGAAACCTCCGTGGAGATGGTTCAGGTTGCTATCCAATCACGACCGACGGATTTACGCCGAGCCGATTGGATTATCAGCATCCGAAATATAGGCAATGACAGATGGGTAGTCAAACTGCCATCTAACAAAGCACCGTAAGGAATTCAAACGAAAATGACCAATAACCTTGCGGTAAATCGTTAACATAATGAGGAATATAAACGAATTAGCCGTTAAGAATAACGGAAAATGGAACATACTTTACCAGAGCTCGTATAATGCAATGTAATAAGGCTTATTATATTTGATTATCTGATATGGTCTGTTCCCGACCGAGGCAATACCCAGACGTTGCCAATAACCAACCCGCGCCAGTATCAGCTATCGGAGTTTACCATATCGCCGTTCAACGAGCGCCGGATTGATTGCACGGCTGCCAGGAATGCTGGGGAGCCGGCGGGTTCCGTCAGCGCGGCGACCTGCGGGAAAAACTGCTCGAATCCCGGTGGCGAGAAGATGGTCAGCATCCGGGACGGATGGTCGCTTGCGTTGTCGAAGGTGTGCGGCGTTTCCCGGGGAATCAGGACGAAACTGCCGGCATTTGCCTGGATAGTTTCCGTCCCGATGCGAATGGTTATCTCCCCATCCAACACGTAGAACGCTTCCTCGGCATCGTGGTGGACGTGCATGGGCGGCCCGTTTTCCGCCACGGTGAATTCCAGCAGGGAATAGGCCCCCAGGGTCGCCGATGCACCCGCCTTCAGCGCCACAGCAGGGTGGCCCGGCGGTGAGTATCGTTCGCCTTCGCCGGGAGCAAGCACAACTGGGCGACCCTGGTATGTCATCGCAGGACTACAGCACCGCCGCGGCGATGTTCTCCATCTCTTCCAGCGCGCCGGCGTTGGTGGTATCAGGCAGGCGCACGATGACTCGGTTCGCCCCGGCCGCCGCAAACCGTTCAATCAACTCGCGGTCGGCGGGTTGTCCGAACACCGTTACGCTGATGCTGGCCGGATCGCGCCCTGATACTTCTGCGAGTTCGTCAATGGCCGCTCGGCCGGCGGCGATTTGCTCTGGACTGGAGCCGGTGGGCATCCAACCGTCGCCCCACCGAACCACGCGCCGAAACACGTTGCGGGCGTTGCCACCCAGGATGACGGGCGGGCCACCCTCCTGCGCCGGTTTGGGGTTGCACTGAACGGGCGGGAAATTGTAGTACCTGCCCTGGTATTCCGCCTCGTCTTGCGTCCATAGCGCGCGCATGACTTCGATGGCTTCCCGGGTTTGGGTCCATCGGTGATCGAAATCCCCGCCCATAATCTCGGTTTCTTCGCGCAACCAACCGGTGCCAATGCCCAATAGAAAGCGCCCGTCAGAGAATCGGTCCAACGTAGCAATGGCTCCGGCGAGCACCAGCGGATTCCGCTCCGGGATCAGGCTGATTCCGGTGCCTAGTTTGATGGTGGACGTTACCGCAGAGGCACACGCCAGGGCAATGTAGGGGTCGGCCATGTCGCTCATGGCGACGGGTATGGAGCCGTCTGGCGAACCTGGATATTTGGATACCGGGTTGACGGGCATCACGGGGTGTTCCGGCAACCAGATTGACTCGAAACCCAGGGATTCCGCTTTGGCCGCGATGTCGGCGATATCAATTGAGTTGGTGGAAATTGACATATTCAAGCCGATGTCCATTAGAACCTCCGGGGGTGCCTGGTACAGGGAGTTGCCTGATAGTTGACTGAGTTGACGCGCCGATGATAGCACGGCGCCAATATCCGGTCTATCAACCCGTCGATGCCGCCAGAGCGGTCGCTTGGGCTGACCAGTCAGGCAGCACAGGCATCGCAGACGGCTTTTCAGTCCGTTTTTCGTTGGATTTCGTTCGGTATAGAAGCCGGTGTTATACTAGCCTATGACGTTTCAAACTACTGTGATGGGTTCTGTCTAAATGCCGCTTTACATTATGCTCGCCAATTTCACCGACCGGGGCCGCCACATGGGTCAGGATAACCCCAACCTGATCGGCGAGGCTGCCGCCCAGGTTGAGACCGCGTCCAGCAAAGTCCTGAGCCAGTACGCCGTGCTGGGGCGCTATGACTTCGTAATCCTCAGCGAGGCCAGCGATAACCAGTCCGTGCTCCGTATGTCGCTGGAACTGGGAGTACGTGCCGGCCTGAACATCGAAACTCTGCCGGCCCTGCCCATCGGTGTCATGTCGGACGAAGAGCACATCAGCTTCCTGCGCGATGCGGCGGTGGCGATGAACCTTCCTACCGGACTGCGAGATACGGAGCGATCTGATGACTGGCGCATTCCGGACGACGAGGAGTAGCCGGCCATTGCCCCTGGGCCGCTGGTTTTTTAGATGACGAATACCCGCCCACCCACCGTAATGACCATCGCCGGCTCCGACTCCGGTGGTGGCGCCGGCATCCAGGCGGACCTGAAAACCTTTTCGGCCCTGGGCGTGTTCGGCACCTCGACACTGACCACCATCACCGCGCAAAATACCGTTGGGGTAACCGCAATCCACGAACTCCCCACTGACCTAATTGCTGCCCAGATTGACGCGGTATTGAGCGACATCGGGGCGAACGCCGTCAAGACCGGAATGTTGTCCTCCGTTTCCATAGTTATGACCGTTGCGGACTCCATTCGCCGGCATGGCATCGCCAATCTGGTGGTTGACCCGGTGATGGTAGCCAAAAGCGGTGATCGTCTGTTGCGGCAAGAGGCAGTCGGCGCTTTGCGTACTGCCTTGCTGCCCCTCGCCACCGTGGTTACACCCAATATCCCGGAAGCGGAAGACTTGACCGGCATCTCGGTATCCACTGATGCAGACGTGCGGCGGGCTGCGCAAGCCATAGTCGATATGGGCGCTCAGTCTGTTGTGGTCAAAGGCGGGCATCGCGACGGGCCGCCGACCGATGTGTACTACGACGGCAATCAATTCATGGAGTTCACTACGGAACGAATCGCCACCTCCAACACCCACGGAACCGGATGCACTTTCGCCTCGGCGGTGGCGGCATTTCTGGCTCACGGAAACACGGTCCCGCAGTCGGTTGAGCGGGCCAAAGAGTATGTAACCGCCGCGATCCGCGCTGCTTATCCCCTCGGCAAGGGCCACGGCCCCCTGCACCATTTCCACGCTTTCTGGACACAATGACCGCGGCGTTTCGAGTGCTGTGTCGGTGCAACTTCACGCTGAAGTTCCGCTAAATTCAAGGGGCGGACATTGTCGATAGACAACCCTGAAAATTCACCAACCTTAAAGAGGTATGCCGGCCATGTTTGATGTGGTTTCCAGCCGGGTCAGCTTTCCTGAACTAGATTCCGGGACGCTCGCATATTGGAAAGAACGGGATGTTTTCCGCCGTTCGGTGGACGACCGGCCCGATGCTCCGTTGTTCATGATGTACGAAGGGCCACCCACGGCCAACGGCAGCCCGGGAATCCACCATGCTCTGGCCCGCATCTTCAAGGACGTGATTTCGCGTTACCGCACCATGAAGGGTTATCGAGTCATCCGCAAGGGCGGTTGGGACACCCACGGTTTGCCGGTGGAACTGGAGATTGAAAAGGAGCTGGGTTTCACCTCGAAGCGCGAGATTGAGGAGTACGGAATAGCCGAGTTCAACCAACGTTGCCGTGAAAGCGTTTTCCGCTACGTGAAAGACTGGGAAGCGATGACCGACCGGATCGGCTACTGGGTTGACATGGACGACCCTTACGTAACGCTGGAGAACGATTACATTGAGACCGGATGGTGGATACTGAAACAGTTTTGGGACCGGGGCCTGCTCTACCAGGACCGCCGCGGGACGCCGCACTGCCCGCGCTGTGTTTCCAGCCTGTCGTCCCACGAAGTGGCGTTGGGCTACCGCGAAAACACGCCGGACCCGTCAACATACGTCAAATTCGAGATAACATCACCCCTACACAGTTACTCCGCACGCGCGGAGATAGACCCACCGATGGGTCAGGCGTATGCTCCCGATAACCAAGTCCCCCGCACACGCGGGGATAATCCTATCCCCACCTATTTTCTTGCCTGGACCACCACACCGTGGACATTGCCGGGTAACACTGCGTTGGCCGTCAGCAACGACGCTGAATATTCCATCGTGGAGATGGCCGGTGAAAACGGCTCGCCAATCCGCATAGTGCTGGCCACTGAGCGGCTCGACGTATTGCAGGACGAGTTCAAATTGGCCGGAACCGTTACCGGCAACGGGTTGGTGGGGCTGACTTACCGACCGCTGTACGACGCAGTGGAATTCGGCGCGCCAATCAGCCAGTTCGTGCGCAAAACCAGTCCGAGCGGCGCCACTATCGTAGAGCTGGAGGATACCGATTCCTACGCGCCCCGCGTAGTCGTGGCGGATTTCGTCAGCATGGACGATGGCACCGGCATCGTCCACATCGCGCCAGCATTTGGCGACGAGGACCTGGGACTCGGCCGCGAGGAAGGGCTGGCCTTCGTTCAGCCGGTGGACCTCCAGGGCATCATCACCGGCAATTACCCCTTTGCCGGCAAATTTGTCAAAGACGCTGACCCGGAGATCTGCGAAGAATTGGCCGGGCGCAATCTGCTCTATAACCAGGGCATATACCGACACACTTATCCGTTCTGCTGGCGGTGCGACACCCCGCTGCTCTACTACGCCAAGACATCCTGGTACATCCGCACGACCGAGGTCAAGGACCGGCTGGTGTCTGCCAATAGCGACATCAACTGGTACCCCGACCACATCCGCGAGGGTCGTTTCGGCGAGTGGTTGCGCAATAACGTGGATTGGGCGGTCTCCAGAGAAAGATTCTGGGGTACTCCCATACCCATCTGGAAATGCCAAGTTTGCGAGAGCGCCACTTGCATCGGTAGCGTAGCCGATTTGGTCGCTCTGTCGAGCGCAGCCGCCGACATCGATCTGCATCGCCCTTACGTTGACGACATAACCTGGCCGTGCGCCAGCGGTAATTGCCACGGCACCATGCGGCGCATCCCTGAAGTCATGGATGCCTGGTTCGATTCTGGCATGATGCCATACGCCCAATGGCATTATCCGTTTGAAAACACCGACATCGCACACGACGGGCGGTTGCCGGCCGATTACATCTGCGAGGCCGTCGACCAGACTCGAGGCTGGTTCTACAGCCTGCACGCCCTGTCAACATTGTTAAATGATGATGTGGCCTACCGCAACGTGATTTGCCTCGGCCTCATCCTGGACGGGCGCGGGCGCAAGATGAGCAAACGGCTCGGCAACGTCGTTGACCCCATGAGCGTCCTTGACGCCCACGGCGCCGACGCCCTCCGCTGGTATCTGTTCACCGCTTCACATCCCGGTGAGTCGCGGCGATTCTCCGACAAACTGGTCAATGAGACGCTGCGGCGGGTGTTGCTGACCCTCTGGAATGTGTATTCGTTCTTCACCAATTACGCCAACATCGATCAGTTTGAACCCGACCGGATACCAGCCAACTGGCAGCCGGAAGTTGAACTTGATCGCTGGATACTGTCGGAGTTGAATCTGCTGGCGCAGCAGGTTGATGATCACCTGGACAAATACAATCCCACCGATGCCGGTCGCCGGATCCAGGAGTTTATCGACGTGCTGTCCAACTGGTACGTCCGTCGGTCGCGGCGCCGGTTCTGGAAGAGCGAAAGCGACACCGACAAGCTCGGCGCCTACTCAACGCTGTACACCTGCCTGACCACCGTGGCCAAGCTGATGGCGCCACTGGCTCCCTTCGTGGCGGAGCAGATGTACCGCAACCTGGAACTGCGCTACAACCCCGAGGCTCCGGATAGTGTGCACCTCGCCGACTACCCAGTGGCTGATGCTTCGCTGATAGATCAAGGCATCATGGACGCTACTCGATTGGCGATACGGGTATCCAGCATGGGACGGGCGGCGCGCAGCAAGGCCGGCCTGAAGGTGCGGCAGCCGCTGGCGTCAGTGGTGGTGCATACCCGCGCGCCGGAAGAGAACGAATACCTGGACTGGGTGCGGGCCCAGATTCTTGAGGAGCTGAACATCAAGGAGTTGCAGCCGGCCGCTTTGCATCCAGATCTCTACGCCAGCGCGCAAGGAGCCGCTGGCGACGAAGCCGAGGCCATCGTGTCATTAGAAGGATATTCGGCCAGCCTGGAGGCCGGGTACATGGTTGCCATCGACACCCGTTTGACACCCGAATTGGCCGACGAAGGACTGGCCCGCGAACTGGCGCATCGTATCCAGAACCTGCGCAAGGGCGCCCGCTACGAAATCACCGACCGTATCATCACTTTCTACGAAGGCCCTGACGATGTGATGCGGGTGATGACGGGCCACCACGAATACATAATGCAAGAGACGCTGAGCGAAGCGTTAGTAACGCAAGCGCCTGAAGATATGCACTTTGAAACCGCCAAAATTGAGGGAATGGAAGTAACCCTCGGGGTGCGGCGGGTTAGCGCTTAAATTTAAAATCGCCGCAAATCAATATGCCCGAACTTCCCGAGGTCGAAAACACGCGCCAATACCTGCTGCGGGCGGGGTTGGTTGGTCGTGTCCTGGGCGCACCGGACATAACGTGGCCCAACACCGTGCGCCAACCCTCGGTCGGCGAGTTTATTGAGGGAGTGGTGGGCCGGCGGGTAGAGGATGTGCGTCGGCGGGGCAAGTACCTCATCTCGCCACTGGACGACGGCAACCATCTCGTGCTGCACCTGGGCATGACGGGGAGCCTCCGCATCAGAAATGCAACTGTGCCGGTCGGTCCGATGGTGCGGCACACCTTCCCCCTGGACGATGGCCGGCAACTACGATTCGGCGACCCGCGGAAATTCGGACATCTGTGGCTGTTGAGCGACCCGGCAGACGCCATGTCTAAAATGGGGCCGGAACCGTTGGAACCAGGCTTCACCCCTGCGGCCTTGACGGCGGCGCTGGGAAACCGCAAAGCGCCCATCAAAGCGCTGCTGCTGGAGCAATCCGTCGTGGCAGGTCTGGGCAACCTGTACGCCGATGAAGCGTTGTTTCTGTCCGGCATTCATCCCGAACGGATGGCCGGTAGTCTGGATGGCAGTGAGCTGGAGCGTTTGCACGAATCCATCGTGAAAGCTCTGACCCGCTCAGTAGCCGCCTATGCTGCAGCCAGGGACGCTGAATGGCCCGACCCACCCACCGCTCTGTCGCCGTGGACGATACCGAGATACAAAGGCGAATCATGCCCGCGTTGCGACGCCGGGATGCAGTTGTTGCGTGTCCGGGGCCGCAGCAGTTGGTTTTGTCCCGATTGCCAGCCGGCAGCATAATCGGCGCAGCAGGTATAATTGTTGACGGAAAACTGGCTGCCTCGTAAACTAGCGCACGATAATCCGGGCACACGTCGTTGCGTGGCAGTTGATGCGAAAACTCCCCGGTAAAATCAGGATGACAATCAAGTTGGAGGCTGACTAATCATGGCCAGTTACCGCAAGCACGAGGCTCAGGATTGGGCCTGGCAGACCTTGAAGGGCCAATGGACGACTCTGGTAACTCCATTCACGCCTGATAACCAGGTGGACACAGCGGGTCTGCGCCACAACATCCGCCACGTGCGCAGCCTGGGCGTAAGGGGCGGCGGTTGCACCTGGAATATGGGCGAATTCTGGAGCCTCGACGAAGCCGAACGGCGCCTGGTTATGGACACCGTAGCCGACGAAGCTGCCGGCCGCTGGCTGATCGGCGCTCACGTGACCGACACCTCCCTGCGGGAGAGTATTGCGCTGGCCCAGCACGCCCAGCACCGGGGCTTCGACCTGCTGATAATTGCCCCATCATACATGGTCACCAAAACTGAGGATCAGGTGGTCGAATTCGTGCGCCAGGTGGCCGATTCCACCGATCTGGCGATGATGTTCTACAACTCACCACAGTTCGGCATCACCATCAGCCCCCAGGGATTGAAGCGTTTGTGCGCCATTCCCAATCTGGTCGGGGTCAAAGAGGCCAGTTTCAACCAGCAAATATCCATTGAAACCCACCTGCTGGTCGGGCGGGACGCCATCATCAGCACCCCTGACGAGTGGATATTCCACAAGGCCAAGCAGTTGGGCTTCCAACAACAGGTGATGTTCGCCAACACCTCCGACTGGCGGTTCGACACGCCGGAGCACAATCCTTACACCCGGTTCATTGACAAGGCCACGGCTGGCAATCTGGACATGGAGTACTACGACCGCTACATCAAGAACATCAAGGCGTTGTCCGACCAGTGGTGGGGCGGCACCATGAAAAAGACCGGCGGCGCACTCCCGGTTGCCATGTGCAAAGCCTGGGGCGAGATGATGGGTATGGCTGGCGGCAGCGTCCGCGCGCCGCTCACCGACCTCACTGCCGAGGAAAAGGCCGAGCTGTGGCGCGAGTTGGAACCGCTGCTGCCCCGCCCCGTAACTGCCGCCTCGTCTGACCGCGAAGTCATTCATGGCCGCGCCCACGCTCCCTGGCTGACCGGCAACGGAGCAAAAAGCACGAACGGCGACGCACCCGATTCCGGCATGATGCTGCTGGTCAGCGTGCAGGATATGCCCGAGGCGTTGGAAGCCGACCGGGGCGGAGCCGACATCATTGATGTCAAGAACCTCCAGGAAGCGTTGGTCGGTTCCGGGCACCCTAACCTCGTGAGGGAAGTTCGCGAACGGATCCCCATGCACAAACACGTCAGCGTTACGCTGGGCGTCGTGCCCAACCAGCCGGGGACGGTGGCCATGGCGGTACACGCCGCTGCGTTGCTCGATGCCACCTCCGTTAAGGTGGGGTTCCAGGTGGCCGAATATGACACCGCCCGGCAGGTGCTGCGGGAGGCGCGGGAGGCGCTGGGCAATTCGGAGACCAAGCTGATTGGCTCCCTGTTCGCCGACAACGTGCTGTTTGAAGGCGGGCTCGACCCCCATCTGATGGTGAAGCTGGCCAAAGAGGGGCAGTGCGACGGATTCTTGATTGACACCCTGACTAAGGACGGGCGCAACCTGTTCGACTTTATGCCCGAGCCGGTGCTCCGCGACATGGTAATGGAAGCTAAACAGGCGGGATTGAGCACGGCGTTGAGCGGGCACCTGAAGCTGGAAAATCTGGACGAACTGGCCCGCATCAATCCGGACATCGTGGGGGTGCGGGGGGCGGTATGCTCCAGTGGCGAACGCGACCGGGCGGTTGCCTGGGAAGCTGTGGCCTACTTCAAGGAGCAGCTGGAACTCCGCAAGACCGGCCAGATTGACGTACGCGCTCCCGTGAAAACGACTGGCAACGGCAATGGCAACGGCGACACCGGTTGGACTATCGTTGATGGGCGAGGCAAGAACTGCGCGGGAGTCATCGCAGCGCTCAGCCGTCAAATGGAATACGACCGCACCTCGTTCATTGAGGCCATCCTGCATGATGCCTTGAATATCTACGACGTCGTGTATTGGGCCGAGCAGGCCGGCCACCGGCTGCTCACCCAACGCAAGGAAAATGATGGCACACTGCGGGTGCTCATCCAGCCCTACGCAAACGGCAGCCATTAGTCCCGATTGGGCAGTTCGAGAACGGCCGCTCCCCGGCGTCTGTCAGGGAGCCGCTTCATTTCGCATTCCTACCGTCATTGCGGGGAGCGCAGCGACGTGGCAATCGCGATGAGGTTGAACGCGCGTTGGCGAACTAGCATTTTTACAGCGACGAGATAGACTACAGCGACGAGATTGCCACGCTGCGCTCGCAATGACCGATGACGAGATTGCCATGTTGCGCTCGCAATGACAGAGTAAGGCGGGTACTCGTGAGCGTTGACCTGCTATTGAACCGGCCCATATAATCCCGCTAGACTATCGCGTCGCTGACGGGTGGTCTTCTGCGTCAAACTCAATTGAAATCAACCTGGAGGGTTCTATGGCTCGATTCGATTACCTGGAGCCGCGTTCGCTGGAAGAGGCGTTGCAAATGCTGGCCGATGGTGGCGAGGGAACCCGACTGGTAGCCGGGAGCACCGATTTCCTGGTTCGCTTTCGCACCGGTTTTTGGCTGCCGGAAAAGGTCGTGTGTATGCAGCACGTCCCCGGGCTGGGCGACATCGACTGGAACGAAGCTGACGGCTTGTCGTTGGGGTCGATGGCCACGGTCCAGGCTATCGAACAGCACCCCATCGTTCGCCGGCGTTACCCGGCTTTGGCGGCGGGAGCAACCGCTTTTGCCGGGGTGCAGGTCCGCAACCTGGCTACCATCGGCGGCAATGCCTGCAACGCCTCCCCCGCCGGAGATACCCTGCCGGCCCTCCTCGCCTACGACGCCGAGTGTCGCATTGTCGGTCTGGGCGGTGAGCGGTGGCTGCCCATCAACGAATTCTTCCTCGGTCCGGGGCGCACCGCGTTGCAGCCTGGCGAGATACTGACTGAGTTGAGGTTGCCGACGCCGGAGCCAAACTCGGGCGGCCTTTACATAAAGCATAGCCCCCGCGGAGCCATGGACATCTCCGCCGTCGGCGTGGCATCGGTGGTCAGCCTGGCCGACGACGGCGCCTGCTCCGTCGTTCGCATCGGCCTGGGAGCCGTCGCGCCTACGCCGATACGCGCCGCCGCCGCCGAGGGACGGCTGGTGGGTCAGGCGCCGGATGCCGGCAACATCGCTGAGTCGGCGCGCATCGCCAGCGAAGCCACCAATCCGATAACCGACGTGCGCAGCAGCGCCGAATATCGCAAGGACATGGTGCGTGTCCTGACCCAACGAACCTTACAATACGCCGTGCAGACTGCCTTGATCGATGCTCCGTCGTTCGTCGAATTGCGGCGTATCGCGGTACAATCCTCCCTATAAAGCAACCCTGATAAAGCAACCCGGTGAATAGAATAGAGAACCCGGTGAATAGAAAGGTGGCATGATGAAACAAGCCTTGACGCTCAATGTGAACGGTGAAAACCGCCAATTGTTGGTGGAGCCGTTTTACTCGCTGTTGGACTGCTTGCGCGACGAAGCGCAGTTGACCGGCGCCAAAAAGGGTTGCGACGAAGGGGACTGCGGCGCCTGCACGGTGCTGATGGACGGGCAACCGGTAACTTCCTGCCTCGTCCTCGCCCACAGCGCCCACGATGCCGCCATCACCACCATCGAAGGGTTGGCTACCGTCGGCAGTTTGAGTCCGGTGCAGAAGGCGTTTGTCGAACACGGCGGGCTGCAGTGCGGGTTCTGTATTCCGGGGCTGATAATGTCGGCCACCGGATTTTTGCAGTCCAACGCGAACCCGACCGAAGAGGATGTGCGCTTTGCCATCGGCGGCAACTTGTGCCGCTGCACCGGCTACTCCCGCGTGGTCGAAGCCGTGATGGCCGCCGCTGAAGAGATGCGTAACGTCGGATAACTCCGTAACCGAGATAACTTTCCAACCGCCCAAAACGGAGGCGCGTGAAATGACCGATTTCAAAGTCCTGGGACAAAACCATCCCCGCGTCGACGCGTATGACAAGGTAACCGGCCGAGCGACCTACGCCTCCGATGTGTACCTGCCCGGTATGCTGGCCTGCAAACTGTTGCCCAGCTCGCGCAGCCACGCCCGAATCGTTTCGATTGACACCAGCAAAGCCGCGGCGCTGCCCGGAGTGCGGGCGGTGATTGTGGGCACCGATTTCCCGGAAGTGCGTTTCGGCTCCGGAGCCTTGCGCGACCGCTACGTGATGCCGCGCGATACGGTGAATTTCATCGGCGAGCCCATCGCGGCGGTAGCGGCGAATGACGAAGCGACTGCTCAGGAAGCAATCGACCTCATCGAAGTTCAGTACGAGGATTTGCCGGTAGTCGTAAATCCCCTGGCATCCATGGAACCGGGCGCGTCCACGGTGCATCCGCATCTGGAAGAGTACGAGGGCTATGGCTTCACCATGGGCCACAACGTCAGTACGTTGCTGGACGCAGATCGTGGCGATGTTGATCAAGCCTTCAAAGACGCCGACGTGGTAGTCGAGGACGTGTACCGCTCACAAGGGATCAATCAGGGCTTCCTGGAACCGATGGCCTGCGTCGCCGACGTGGAATCCAACGGCCGCCTGGTCATCTACGCATCAACTCAGGGGCCGTACCAGATTCGTGCCGGCCTCGCTGCCGTGCTGGAGATTCCCGTGTCTCGCATCCGCGTGGTCGCGATGGAGCTGGGGGGCGGGTTCGGCGCAAAGTTGCGGCTGGCGTTTGAGGCGTTTCCGGCCTTGCTGGCGATGCGCACCGGCCGGCCGGTCAAGCTGGTGAACACCCGCGAAGAAGCGTTTACCATGAACGGCCCCCGTTTGCCCGTAACCAACTACGTCCGTTCCGGCGTGATGCAAGATGGCACGATTACCGCCCGCGAAGCCTACACCATCTTTGATGTGGGCGCGTATCTGGGCGCGGGGCCGAACTCTGGAATCGGACACGGAATCGGCGCATACCGTGTGCCCAACTTCCGGTTGAGGTCTTATGGCGTTTACACCAACAAGGTCTATGTCGGTTCATACCGCGCCTCCGGTGTGGCGGATATGACATTTGCGGTGGAATCTCACATGGACCACATCGCCCAGGAGCTGGGCATCGACCCCTACGACCTGCGCGCCCACAACGCCCTGCGCGAGGGAGACGTGTCGGTGAGCGGCGCGGTAGTCCCCACCAATGGCCTGATGGAAGCGCTGGAAGCCATCAAAAAATCCATGGGTTGGCCGCGCCAGCTGGAAGACGGCCACGGCATTGGGTTGGCGCTCTGCGAGTGGCGCAGCGGCAGCGGCCCGTCAACCGCAGCCATTAGCGTCAACGACGATGGCACCGTCAGTTTGCTGACCGGATCAACGGACATCTCCGGTAGCGACACGGCCCTGGCCGCCATCGCAGCGGAAGCGCTGGGAATCGCCATGAACCAGGTTGTGGTGGCGAAGCGCGATACCGATATGGCCCCGTACACCGGCCAGTCCGGCGGCAGCCGGGTTGTGTATAGCCAGGGCACTGCGGTGCAGCGGGCCGCCAACGACACAAAAGACAAGCTCATGGCCCTGGCCGCCGAGCGTTTGGGCGTCCCTGACGATGCCCTGGGTTGCGATGACGGACGAGTGTACGTGCTGGACAACGAACCGCAGGGGCTGACGTTCGCCCAATTGGCGGCGGCCAGCATAACCTCTCGGGGCGGGCCGATAATCGGCACCGCAGCGTTGTCGAGTATGCCCTACACGCCGGTATTTGCGGCTCAGGCAGCCGAGGTTAAGGTTGACCGCGATACCGGACAGGTACACCTGTTGCGGTACGTGCAGGCGCAGGACGTTGGCACGGCCATCAACCCGATGGCCGTCGAAGGGCAACTGGACGGTGGCGTCGTGCAAGGCATCGGTCGCGCCCTGACCGAAGACCAGCAGTTTGACGGCGAAACGGGAGCAGTGCGCAATCCGTCCTTCGCATCGTATCTAATGCCGTTGGCTATCGATATGCCTGAGATTGAGAATATCCTCATCGACGTGCCGGCCCCGGACGGGCCGTTTGGCGCGCGAGCCGTCGCCGAGCCGCCTGGCTTCGGACCGCCGGCCGCCATCGCCAATGCGGTTTACGACGCGGTTGGCGTTCGAGTCAACGAGTTGCCGCTGTCCGGGGAGCGCGTGCTGGCGGCCTTGCAGGGTCGCAGCGCCGAAATCAATTTGGATGTGGATTCGCTGCGCAAGGCCGAGGGAATCGCCGCCGACTAACGCCCGAATTGCACGTCAGTCCTGCCGTCCGTACACGTTCGTTGGGGTAACCAGAATGGCGTAGCGCTGGTCGTCCAACATGGCTTGGTCATATTCAGGCCAGTTGGGATGCTCCTGACCGGCCGCGGTTCGATAAACCTGCCGGAGGGTATCGCGGTACTCTTCGGCAGAGGAATTATCCACCGACACCAGCCGGGCCTGTCCCTCCAGCACCAGAAAGTTGCGCCAATCGCCGGTGCCCACCAGGATGGTGCAGTTGGGGTTGCGGCGCAGATTGCGCAACTTGGCACGGTCGTCGGTGGTGGTGAAGGCGACCCCATCGCCGAATTGACCACAGGTAACGATGCTCATTTGAGCGGCGCCATTTCTGCGAAAAGTGGTCAACGCCGCGTTGTGATGATGGCTCAGGAAATCGCGTTGCGTATCAGTTAGCATCCCTTCCTCCGGGGTAGTTTCAATCGGGGTGGGTTCAATTTACCACCAGCTCAAATTGAGAACCGGTGTCGAATTTCTCCACCTGGATATGCACGTCAAACAGGTTTTTGAGGTCTTCCAGATGGGTAATCACAATGATTTTCTCGAACTGGTCCTGGATCGCAGTTAGCGTGTCAACAATGCGCTCGCGGCCGGCAGCGTCCTGGGTGCCGAACCCCTCGTCGATGAATAACGTAGGCAGCGGCACGCCCATGCGCTGGGACAGCACTTTGGACAGCGCGATTCTGAGGGCCAGGTTGATGCGAAAAACCTCGCCGCCGCTGAACACTTCGTAGCTGCGCGTGCCCAACTCATCGCTAATCAGAATGTCCAGCGTCTCGCTAACCCCGCCGGCGTTGGTTACCCGCTGCGTTTCCAGCTTCACGGTCATGCGGTTGTCGGTCATTCGACCCAACAGCGTGGTGGCTTCGGTTTCGATACGCGGCACTGCTCCATCAATCAGCATAGCCGGCACACCCCCACGGCCAAAGGCGACAAACAACTCTGAGTAAACTTCCAACTCCCGTTCGGTGTGGGAGCGCAAACCCGTAAGACGCTCGATTTCGGCCTGGGCCTGGCGGCGGGATTCAACCGCGGCCAGCAGGAAACCACGCCGTTGGGATGCTGCTTCGATTGCAGTGCGGAGGCTGACCACCGACTGTTGTGCGTCGTCAGATTGTTGCTGCAGGTTGGGCAGATCCATGACGGCTGCCTGGTCGGCGACGAGTCGTTGCTGTGCCGCTTGCAGTTCTTCACGCCGGCGCACCGATTGAGCTTCTATGCGTTGCAAATTCGCCTCGTCCTGAGGCAAAGCGGCGAGGGCCAAATTCAGCGCAATTTGTTGCGGCTCCCAGTGTTGCAGCGACTGGGTCAGATCGAATGTCTCACGGCGGGCGAAGTCGTCGTAGCCCAAATCGGCCAACTGCTGGTCAATCTCTGCGACCTGACGGCGCTCTGCGTCCGCAAAATCCCTGGTTGCCAAAACTTGCTGCGCCGTTTCAAGCTGTGGCAGCAGAGCCTCCAGTTGTTGTGCTGCCTCAGCGCACTGTCGTTGTTCCTGTTCCAGACGGCCCCGCGCGCGCTGGGTGTCGCGTTGTTGGCGCGAGAGGGCACGGCTGCGCCGGTCGGTTGCGGCGTTCAGCGTTTCCAGCGATTGGGTCAATTCAGCGTTGGCGGTGGTGAGTTCCTGATGCAATCGCAACTTACCGTTCAGTTCCGACTGGTAGCGCTCGGTGATGTTGTCGCAGGCGTCATCGGCCAACGGCGTGCCGCACAACGGGCACACCGCATCCGCCGATTGCATATCAACCAACCGCGCCCGGAGCGTTTTGCCCTCTGCCACGCACCGATTGAGTTCAACATCGTTGGATGCCATTTGTTGTTGCATTTCGGAAATTTCGGCAGCCTGGGCGTTGATGGCGTCCTGCTTCCGGGAGGCTTCCGACTCGGCATCTTCGAGGGCGGCCAGCTCGTTGGCAATGGCATCATCCCGGCCGGACAGCGGTTGCAAATCATGTTGTATGCGCCGGGCGAGTTCGTCGATATTGGCACGTTGCTGTGCAGTGGCCTGGTCGATGGCGCGTTGCAACTCGGCCCGCTGCGATTGCAGTTGGTCGTACTGCGACCGGGCGGTCTCCAGTTGTTGCAAATGATGGCGCGCCTCCTTCAGACTGCTGACGCCGCGCGAGATTGCATCGGCTTGGTTCGCCAGCAAACGGGTGGTTGTGATTCGTTTTAGAGTTGCGCCGGCATCGGCGTCCAACTCGGCGATACCGGTTTGGAGTGCGCCGATTTTCTCCGCGACACCGTCCATTTCGGCCCGTGCCTTCCGCAGTTGTTCGACCGCGACCCGCAGACGTTCCGACTCCACGGCAACCTGGGCCAGTTTGCCGGATAGCGCATCCACTTGGGCGCCCACCTGTTGCAACTCGTCGGCCGGGTCGGAAATGGATGCGAGGGTTTTGCGACTCTGCTCCAAAGCCTCGTTGTGATGGGCCAGGTCAACGCGATGACGGTCTCGCACCACGCGGGCGGCGGCCTGGAGCGCGTCGTACAGGTCGAGGCCAAGTATGGACGACAGCGTATCCTTTCGCTCACCGGGCGTTTTGCGCATGAATTCGTCCGAACGTCCTTGCAGCAGGAAAGCCGAGTTGACGAACGTGTCATAGTCCATACCAACGATTTGCCTGATTTTGGCGTTGGTTTCGTTAACCGTATTTGCGGTCAACGTGCGGGGGGCCTCCGCGTCGTCCAGCACGAATAGGTCCACTTGGGTTTGCCCGCGTCCCGAGCGGCGCCGGCGTCGTATTGCCCGGTAATTCTGGCCCCGCGCCTGGAAATCCAGCTCAACCCGGCACTCGTCCTCGCCATGCGTAATCAAGGCGTCGTGGTTACGCCCTCCGGTGCGCGCCTGACCCCAGAGGCACCAGGTGATGGCATCCAGCAACGCCGTCTTGCCGTGCCCATTATCCCCACACAAACAGGCGATATGGACGCCCTCCAAATCCAGCGTGGGCACATTGTCGCGGTAACAAAGAAAGTTGCGAACGGACAGTTTGAGGGGAATCATGGCAGTACCGGAAACCGGGGAATCATGCAGAATCGAGGGAGAACACAGGCGATTGTACCATTGCCTCCCCAAGTCTACCGGTGTGGCCCTGTGGCGGTGACATCCCGGCGCCGATTTTGAAGTACGCCGATGCTATAATAATGGTGGCTTATCCAATATGACGACAATGACGAATCAGGCCGGCGATACTGCGGCCGCTCCTATCATCGAGGTGCAGGATCTTCGCAAACGGTATGGAGACATTCAGGCTGTTGACGGCGTTACTTTCAGCGTGGGCAAGGGCGAGGTGTTTGCCCTGTTGGGGCCCAACGGGTCGGGCAAGACCACAACGGTAGAAATTGTCGAAGGTATGCGCGCCGCCGACAGCGGGACGGCCACGGTCGCCGGCATTGACGTCAGTAAAGATGCCGGCGCGGTGAAACAAATCATTGGTGTCCAACTGCAAAGCAGCGCCTTCTTCGAACACCTGCATCTCTCCGAATTGCTGATGATGCTGGGCAGTATCTACGGCATCCGGGTCGATCCGGAGCCGCTGCTGGCGGCGGTGGACCTGGCCGAAAGACGGAAGGCCTCCTTCCGCACCCTGTCCGGCGGCCAGAAGCAACGCTTTGCCATCGCTGCATCGCTGGTAAACGACCCGGCGGTGATATTCCTGGACGAACCCACCACTGGCCTGGACCCTCAAGCCCGGCGCCGTATGTGGGACTTGATGCGCGACTGGAAAACCCAAGGCCGCACGGTAGTAATGACTACGCACTACATGGAAGAAGCGGAAGAACTGTGCGACCGGGTAGCCGTTATGGATCAGGGCCGCATCATAACGATGGACACGCCGGCAGCCCTGATTGACGAACTGATCGGGCGCGGTTTCCACCGAACCCAGGAAGTGCGGTCGGCGACGCTCGAGGACGTATTTCTCGACCTGACTGGCCGGTCGCTGCGGGAGCTGTAAGTGCTGCGGAGACCCATCATTTATCTGACCTGGTCCACTATGAAGATGTGGTCCCGGGACCGGGGGGCGTTGTTCTGGACGTTCTTTTTGCCGCTGGTGATTATGGTCATCTTCGGGCTGCTTAACTTTGGCGAACTGGGCAAGCTGGACATAGGAATAGTCGACGAAGCCCAGAACGAGGCGTCGTTGCAATTCGTAGCAGGTTTGACGAACGTAACTGCCCTGCGCATCGAACCGGGCACGGGTCAATCGGAACGCCAGGCCTTATCCGACGGGCAACGCGACCTCGTTATCATCCTGCCGGATGGGTTTGGGGTCGAAGGCCAAACTGCTCAGGTGCAGGCGTTGTATCACGCCAGCCGTGGCAATGAGACCCAGGTTGGGTTGAGCATACTGCAATCGGCGATTGATCAACTGAACTTCTCCATTACCGGCGCCGAACGGGTGGTGACGTTGCAGGGCGAGGCGGTGGACGCGCGGGACCTGGGCTACATCGATTTTCTCATGCCCGGGGTAATCGGTATGTCGATTATGCAGTTGGGGTTGTTCAGCGTAGCGTTCAGCTTTGTAACCATGAAACGCGAGGGCGTGCTGCGTCGGCTGCTCGCCACACCACTGAACCCGGCGACGCTGCTGGTGGCGCAGGTATTCACCCGATTGGTGGTGGTGGTAATACAAACGGTGATACTGGCCGCGGTGGCGGTGTTCGTGTTTGGCGCCGAGTTCGCCGGCAACTTCTTCGCGGTGCTGCTGGCCGCCGGCATGGGTGGCGCCGTATTCCTGGCGTTGGGATTCGCCGTGTCCGGTTGGGCGCGTACTGAGCAACAGGCGGCGCCGCTGGCCAACATTGTCTCGCTGCCAATGATGTTCCTGTCGGGCGTTTTTTTCTCCCGCGACGTGTTGCCCAACGTGTTGCGGACCGTCACCGACTACCTGCCGCTGACCTACCTGGTGGAAGCCATCCGCGGCATGACGGTGCAGGGCGATTCCATCGTTACGCAGTGGCCCAACTTTCTGGGCCTCGCCGTGTGGCTTGTGGTAGCCTTTGTCATCGCCAACCGCCTGTTCCGGTGGGAATAAATCCTGGACGATCAGCAACAAACAGGGAAACGCTATGTTTGACAATCTTACCGACCGCCTGACTGGTATTTTCAACCGCTTGCAGGGCAAGGGTCGCCTGACCGAAAAGGACATCGACGACGCCCTGGGTCAGGTTAGGCGTTCGTTGCTCGAAGCCGACGTGAACTACCGAGTGGCGCGGGATTTTGTGGCCGCGGTGAAAGAGCGGGCACTGACCGGCGACGTATTAGACAGTCTGTCGCCGGGGCAGCAGGTGGTGAAAATCGTCCACGAAGAGCTAACCAACATTCTCAGCGCCGGCGACCATCGGCTAACGCCATCCAGCCAATTGCCATCGGTGTTGATGTTGGTGGGCTTGCAAGGGTCCGGCAAGACGACCACCGCGGCGAAGCTGGCCCTGCAAATGCGGCGACAAAGCCACAGCGCGATGCTGGTGGCCGCCGACTTGCGCCGTCCGGCTGCCATATCACAGCTGGAAACCCTCGGCAAACAACTCGACCTGCCCGTATATTCTGAAGACCCGGCATCATCGACACCGGCCAAAGTCGCGGCAGCGGGCCTGCGCCGAGCCACCGAACTGGCACTGACTTGGGTCATCGTGGATACGGGTGGCAGGTTGCACATCGACGATGAGTTGATGGGCGAGTTGGAAGAGGTAAAACGGGCGGTGAATCCACATCAGACTCTGCTGGTGGTTGACGCCATGACCGGTCAGGATGCGGTCAACGCGGCGGAAGCATTTCACCAGCGGGTGGGCCTGGACGGGCTGGTGCTCTCCAAGATGGACGGAGATGCCAGAGGCGGCGCGGCGCTTTCCATAACGCGCGTTACCGGCGTTCCCATCAAGTTCATTGGCACTGGTGAACGACCGGACGGCCTGGAACCTTTCCACCCGGACCGGATGGCGTCGCGCATTCTGGCCATGGGCGATGTGATGACTCTGATTGAACGGGCGCAGGAGGCGGTGGACGAGGACAAGGCGAAGGAACTGGAACGCAAGATGCGTACCTCCAGTTTCACGCTGGACGATTTCCTGGACCAGATTCAGGGCGTCAAGAAAATGGGCGGGCTGGCATCCGTACTGGAAATGATGCCCGGCATCGGCAATGCCGCCAAAAAAATGCAGGGCCAGCTCGATGACTCCGAGTTACGCAAGACCGAAGCCATCATCAGCTCAATGACGATGCACGAACGCACCAACCCGGAAGTCATCAAGGCCAGCCGCCGTCGCCGGATCGCGCTGGGCAGCGGCACCAACCCATCGGACGTCAACCGCGTACTGAACCAGTTCAAACAGACGCAGCGACTGATGCGGCAGTTCTCCTCCAACCCCAAAGGAATCATGCGGATGTTCCGCTAGCCGACCCCAGCGGGCGATTGCCCTCCGGGTTGATTCAAGATTTACGACCCGGCGACTCGTCCGGCTCGGATGGCCGCGAAGATATACGCCGTCGCCAACGACCGCCACGGCGACCACCGTTCGGAGAACTCCAGCAGCTGGTCGTCGGTGATTTCGGCGCCATCGAAGTACAGGCTGGCAACTGTCCGACGCAGCGCCAGGTCTCCGATGGGAAACCCGTCCGCTCGCGCCAGACCCCGAACCAACACCCATTGCGCCGTCCAACGCCCGACGCCACGCATTGCCACCAGTTGACTAATCACTTCGTCGTCGGTGAGTCGGCGAACCGCGTCCAGTCCGTCCGGAAGTTCGAGCTCAGTTTGCGCGATATTCTGGATGTACTCCGATTTGCGAACGCTGAGTTTGAGCTGGCGTAGGTCGTCGATTGACGCTGTAGCCAGACTCTCGGCCCGTGGGAACGCGTACCATTCCTGGCCCCTGATCGTAGAGCGGACACCGTAGTTCTGGATCAGTAAGTTCCGCACCACGCGGGCGACTGCCGTGGCAATCTGTTGACCCATCACCGCCTGCACCAACGCCTCGAATACCGACGCAGTACGAGTGCTGCGGAAGCCATAGAAATCCTTGACTACAGTGGCCAGCACTGCGTCATCGGCCACCGAATCGTAAAAAGGGAGCACTTCCTGGTCGCATCCCAGCAACCAGGTCAGTTGCGCCGTGGCTTGCTCGGCAGCGGTGTGGTTTATCCCATCGCCGGTCAACGTGGCAACCAGGCGCGGTTCGTCCACCGTTCCCACGGAGCGCACCGAAGCCAGTACGGTGCTGTCACCCAGATCAAGCAGCCGAACGTAAGCGCCGTCGTCGAATTGTTCGGTCTGGTACTCCTGTTCGCGGGAATAGCTCGGTTGTCCCGCGGTCAATTCGTAGTCATACGGCGCGATTGGCAGGATTTCGGTTTCTATTGTGGTTTCCAAATTAGAGCTCCGGGTTTCAGTGTTCGCAGCCGGTAACTGACTATACCGGTAAATCTATACCGGTAAATATCGAGGGGCGGTTAGATAAGCTAACTCAGTGCGATGTCGCCAAGCCCGGAATAGATTGGCCCTTGCGGCGTCAAGACGCTCTGATACAAGCGGACATGATCGGGTCGCCAAATCGAGCATCCGGGGACTTCGATTCCAGCAATGGTATCCAGGACCGCACGGCGTTGCGCTTCCGATGCTCGATTGCGGATGCGCCCCAGCGTCAGGTGGGGCCGAAACGGGCGCTGTTCAGCGGGCCAACCCAGCGATGTGACGGCCGACTCGGCTCCGCGCTGCAGGTTAGTCAGATGGTCGAGTTGCCCGGACACGCCGGCCCAAATCACGCGCGGATTGCCCTGCGGCGGAAACGTACCCAAGCCGGACAGGGCGAGCTTAGGCGTGGCCGCCCCCGCCAGTTCACGTCGCAAGCCGGCGATTAGCCCGGGGACCTGCGCGGTGTTAGTATTGCCCAGGAATCTCAGGGTCAGATGCATCCCGCTGGGATCAACCCACCGCACACCGGCGGGGACGCGCATCGCCAACTGGCGCATCACGCCGCCTAACGACTCAATCCAGTCGGGCGGCAGCGGCAAAGCAATGAAAGTGCGAATATTTTCGGCCGCGTAGCTCACCATTTCAACTCGTCGCGCAGCTGTTTCAACTGCGAATACCACCCCGTCAGATCGGCCAACGAGTAACGAGCATTGGCCGGACTCGGATTGGGCACCACGAATACGATGCAGTCGCTGATGGTGTCAGTCTGGCGCCCCGGTTCGATGCCGCCCGCGCGGACTTCGCCCTCGGCGTAGCGCAAATAGCTACGGTAAGCGGTGAGTCCCTGGAAACAGGCGATCAATGGCTCGTATTCGAATAACCTGCGGCGCAGGGCCGGAGCATCCCGGCGATAGTCGGCAGCAGTCAACCCTGACGCCTGAGGTGTGGCCCGTTTGACCAGGTCGGTGAACCCAATGCCGACATCAAGCAGACTGCCGTCGTCCTCGGGCCCAACGCACCGTTCCGCCAGATTGGCGGCGCTGATTGCCGACCAGAACCGGTTGCGCGGATTGGCAAAGTAATGCCCGGCGCGCACGGAATACTCAGACGGGTTGATTCCGATGAGCACTATGTCCAGACCGTGGCGCAGGTAGTCCGGCAGCGTTTCGGCATCGGGGTTGTTCTGCCGAGCGGTCATGCCGGCGCCAGTCCCAACAGGGACGCCGCGTTTTCACTCATGATGGCATCGTGCTCCGCCCGACCGAGCCCGGCGTCGCGAACATAGTCCACAACTCGCCGGTGTCGGAGCAGCGGGTAATCCGTGCCAAACAGGATGTGTTCGGCGCCAGCCGTGGCAACAGCAGCACGAATGGCAGCAGAGCGATACAAGAACGGAACTGCCGCGGTGTCATACCAAACGTTTTTTAAGGCGGCCGATACTTCCGGCATGGCAGCGTAAAACGGCAAGCCGCCGCCCAGGTGAGCAAGCACAATGCGGTTGTCGGGAAAATGTCGCGCGAAAACCAGCAGGCGTTCCGGCGTGGTTGCTCCTTTGCCTGGGTACAGATGCCCCACCGGTTCCGATGCGTGGATGGTGATGGGCAGGTTCCAGCGCAACAACTCGTCCATGAGCGGCGCCAGAACATCGTAATTGGTGATTTCGAACTGTTGGGTATCGGCGTGCAGCTCACCGATTCCGACGGCTCCCAAATCGAAACTACGCCTGGCTTCATCAACTGCGGCGGGGCCCCAAGCGGGGTTTACGGATGCAAGGGCAGACAACCGGTCAGGGTGAGTGCGGGCTGCCTGGAGCAGATAATCGTTCACCTCAACGGCAATGGCGGCGTCCGTCCAACCAAATCCCATCACCACCGCGCGGTCAATTCCGGCGGCGTCCATGTCGCGCAGCAACTCATCGGCATGAGCGGTGAGACTTCTGGGGATGAGACTTCCGGGATGGGGAAATAGCTCAGCAAAAGTCGCATCTCGGGCGGCAAGGTCATGATGCCGGTCAGTGAACGCGGGCGGCAGCAGGTGGCAATGGGCATCTATAATCATGGTTACACAACAGGCGATTGGGCGCCTTGCTAAGGCTCGTCAGTATAGGGTATTTGGGCAACATAGCGGGATTTTTGCCAAATCGATCACTAATGCTGGAGTCTTCCTGGATTCCCGCTTTCGCGAGAATGACGGTTAGGGGCGGGAATGACGGGCAGGGGTTGGTGATAATCGAATGACCCGGCTTGCAGCATCCACGATGTGGACACCGCCCAACACGGCGCATATAATCGGACGGGCCGTTCCTCCACTTCCATGCTAAGCAGCAGGTGACGCTTTGGCCGCAGTGACCCAACCCGTACTAACCGTCGACGAAATGCGAACTACGTCGCAGGAATTGCGTCGTGACAGCCTGGAAATGATATACCGCGCCGGCGGTGGTCACCCGGGCGGTTCTTTGTCAGAAATGGATATCTTGGTAGCGCTCTATTTCGGTGTTATGAGATACGATGCGGCCGATCCGGGGTGGGTTGACCGCGACCGATTCATCCTCAGCAAAGGGCACGCATCGCCCGGATTTTACGCAACCCTGGCCCGCGCCGGGTACTTCGACCGCGAGGAACTGGCCTCCTATCGACGCACCGATGGCCTGCTGCAAGGACACGCTCACCCGATCACTCCGGGCGTCGAGATGAACTCCGGCTCGTTGGGTATGGGCTTGTCGTTCGCGCTGGGGCACGCCCTGGCTGCCCGGCTGGATGGACGCAGCTACCGGGTGTTTGCCTTGCTGGGCGACGGCGAATGTCAGGAAGGCGAAGTGTGGGAAGCCGCCATGTCTGCCGCCCACCACAAGGCAACCAACCTGGTCGCCATCGTAGACCGCAACCGCATTCAGAACGACCGGTTTACCGACGAGGTGATGACCCTGGAACCGCTGGGAGACCGGTGGCGTGATTTCGGCTGGAACGTGTTGCACTGCGACGGGCACCAGCATGACGAAATCCTCGACACCCTCCGAGCGGCGATTGAATCGGGGCCATCCGTAATCATCGCCGATACCGTCAAGGGTAAGGGGGTCAGTTTCATGGAGAACAACCCCGGCTTCCACGGGAGAGCCCCTAATCGGGAAGAGTACGAAGCAGCGTTGAAGGAGTTGGCCTGATGTCAACCACCCGGGAAATGGCCGCCAACCGCGAGACCTACGGCCGAACCCTGCTGACCATGGCCGAGGACTACCCCGATATAGTGGTGCTGGGCGGGGACCTGAACGTGTCTACCTTCGTGCATCTCTGGCGGGATCAATACCCGGACCGGTTTTTTGACTTTGGACCCGCCGAGCAGAATATCGTCGGCGTCGCCGCCGGTCTGGCCGCCGCCGGTAAAATTCCCTTCGTCAGCACCTTCAGCGTATTCGGCACCGGTCGTCCTTATGACCAGTTGCGCGTGCTCATATCCCAGCCTGCTTTGAACGTGAAACTGGTTTGCACCCACGCCGGCATTCTGACCGGTGAAGACGGAATGTCTGCTCATAGCATCGAAGACTTGGCGTTGATGTGCGCGCTGCCGTCATTCAGGGTAGTTATCCCGGCCGATTCTGTGGAAACGGAGCAGGTAATCCGGTCCGCTGCCGCCACTAACGGCCCGGTTTACGTGCGGCTGCCCAGAGCCGCTACGCCCATTGTGCATACCAACGAGTACCGGTTCAATATGGCGGGAGCAGATACCCTGCGGCCCGGCAATGATGTCAGCATCATCGCCGCTGGATCGCTGGTGGCGCCGGCTCTGGATGCCGCCGACAGCCTGGCCGACCAGGGAATTGATGCCAGGGTCATAAACTTGCACACGTTGGCGCCAGTGCACGAAGCAACCATCGTTGCTGCCGCCCGCGAAACCGGCGCCCTGGTTACCGCCGAGGAGCACTACATCCACGGCGGCCTGGGCAGCGTGGTTGCTGGGGTCGTTGCCCGGCAATGCCCGGTTCCGATTGAAATGGTGGCACTGAAGGGTTACACCAGCTCCGGGCCGGCCTACGAACTGATGGCTAAAAATGGCTTGACCGCCGAAGGCGTGGAACAAGCAGCGCTACAGGTTGTCAGCCGCAAACGCGCGTAGCGAATGTCAGCCCGGCTTGCGGTGTGGTAAAGCCGCCGGTGTCAGACGGTAGCTAGTCCCCGGAACCCGCCGGTGGGGGCAACGGTCCGTGGCCGTGCCCGTTTCCATTCCCGCTGTAATCGCCCTCGTCGTCATCGCTGAACACCCGGATTTCAGTGCCCTGAAACACATGGTACAGGTGCGATTCCCGCTCTGAACCCACGGTGTTCAGCATATCGGCGTCGATGTCGGCGATAATTTCCTCAATCTGTTCTGGAGTCAGACTTTGGTCGATGGCGATGGCGATATGCGCTATTCCGGGCAGAAAGTGAGTGTCGATTCGGCCCACCGCATTCTCCCCGTCCAGGATCAGAAACGCCTCTGAATTGGCGGTGCGGACTTCACGTTCGTAGTCGTAAGGCACGGTTGTTACTTCACTCCCGTATCTGGCCGTTGCCGCGCACAATCCACTTATAGGATGTCAACTCGCGCAGGCCGAGGGGGCCGCGGGCGTGATACTTCTGGGTGCTGATCCCCACCTCCGCGCCCAGGCCGAACTGAGAGCCATCGGTGAACCGCGTACTGGTGTTGTGATACACGGCGGCGGCATCTACCTCGTTCAGAAAACGCTGGGCGGCTTCGTGGTCCTGGGTTACGATGGCTTCAGAGTGCCCCGAACCGTAAACTTGGATGTGATTCAGCGCATCGTCCAGGCTATCCACGATTTTCACGGCGGCGATGAGAGCGAGGAACTCCCGGCCCCAGTCATCCTCATTGGCCGGCGTCGTGCGCAGCCCTGCTCCGGGCCCCAGGATGCTTAAGGCCCGATGGTCACAACGCATCTCAACTCCGGCGTCGTTCAGTCGGGACGCAATCTCAGGCAAACAGCGCGCCGCAGCCTCCGAATGAATCAGCACCGCATCCAGGGCGTTGCACACCGTGGGTCGCTGAACTTTGGCGTTAAAGATGATGTTGGCGGCCATGTCTGTGTCGGCGTCGCGGTCAACGTAGGTGTGGCACACGCCGACCCCTCCGGTGAGCACCGGCATGGTCGCTTTCGCCGCCACAAAATTAATCAAGTCGCTGCCACCACGGGGAACCAGCAGGTTGATGTGTTGCTTCATCCCCAACATTACATCTACCAGAGAGCGGTCGGTGTCATTGACGAATTGCACGGCGTCGGTGGGCAAACCCGCTTCGCCCATAGCCCGATGAACCAACGCCACCAGCGCCGAGTTGGAGCGCAGGGTTTCTTTACCGCCCCGCAGGATACAGGCGTTGCCCGATTTGAGCGCGAGCGAAACGATGTCAGTGGTAACGTTGGGCCGGCTCTCGTAGATGCTGGCAATAACGCCCAGAGGGATGCGGCGTTTTTCCACTTCCAGCCCGTTTTCCATCACAAAAGATTCCAGGAGTTCACCCGCCGGGTCGGGCAGCGCAGCAACCCCTCGAACATCGGCGGCCATGCCGTTCAGGCGGTCCGGCGTGAGCAACAGGCGATCCAAAAACGCATCGCTGATGCCAGCGTCTTGGGCATCTCGGTAATCGGCGGCGTTGGCTTCCAGCACCGCGCTTTGCTCGGTTTCCAGTACGCTGGCCAGGTTCTGTAAGGTGTGGTTTTTAGCGCCCGTCGGCAACCGGGCCAGCGCCGACGATGCGGCTTGGGCGGCGGCGCCTTGTTGGTAAAGTAAGTCGGCGGCGGTCATCGGTTGTCTCCTGAATGCCAGGGCGGCGGCTACAGCAACACCAAGTTGTTGCGATGTACCACTTCCTGGCCGTATTGGTAGCCGAGCGTATCAACTATGCGGTCGGAACGAATCCCGCGGATGAGACCGATGTCTCCGGCTGAGTAATTGGAGATCCCACAGGCCACCTGGCTCCCAACCTCATCTACTACGTAAATAATATCGCCCCGGCCAAAATCCCCCACCACACCCCGAACGCCCGCCGGCAGGAGACTGACGCCGTTGCGTCGCAAAGCGGACACCGCGCCAGCGTCCACCACAACGGCGTGGGAATCGCTGTCGCCGGCGCAGCTAATCATCCAGCGCTTGCGGGCTTCCAACTTGCTGTCCGCCGGTCGGAAGTAGGTGCCAGTCGGTTCGCCGGCTATGGTGCGCAGAACTACGTTATCATCGCGCCCGCGGCAAATGGTCATGGCGATACCGGACGTGGTAACCAGTCGGGCGGCATCGAGTTTCGTCGGCATACCACCCCGGGCCCAGGCGTTGCGATGCCGCCCCGCCATGGCAGTCACGCCGTCATCCACCAGATTGACTACCGGGACCCGGGTGGCGCTGGGATCGGATTTGGGGTCGGCGGTGTACAGGCCGTCCACATCGGAAAGGATGATGAGCAAGTCTGCGTCGATGAGGGCGGCGATCAGAGCGGAAAGGCGGTCGTTGTCGCCAAACACTTCGCCAATCTCATCCGAAGCCACCACGTCGTTTTCGTTTACGATGGGCACAATGCCCAACTCGAGCAAAGCAAGCAGCGTGTTGCGGATGTTGAGGTATGACTGACGTTGAGTCGTGTCATTTATTGTCAGCAGCGCCTGCGCTACGCAAACACCATGTTGGCCGAATAGCTCCGTGTAGGTCTGCATCAGCCGGCCCTGGCCCAATGCCGCCAGCACCTGCCTCGTTGAGATGTCAGGCAGATCCGGCACGTTGTTGGACTCGGCCAAAACCTGCCGGCCCGCTGCAATTGCCCCCGAAGTTACCAGTAGAATCTGAACCTGTTGCTCGTTCACCAACTGGCTGATTTGCCGCACCAAATCGGCCATCACTGTAGTGTCCAGAGCTACGGACTTTGATGCGCCGTCGGAACTGTTGCCGGTAAGCACGTTGGTGCCGGCTTTCACTACCACTCGATGGTAAACAGGAGACTTCATTGCCATTTGCCGGGCATCGATAGCATGAAACTAAGTATGGTTTCGCAGCAGGAATTCGCAGATAGGGCGGACTAGCCAGTAACGTGAATTATATCACGCAACATTCACTCACCTTGAAAACCCACGGGCCGAAGGCGTAAAATTGTCGCACGGGGCTGGCCTGTGGTCAGTCCCGTATCGGTGTGTGGCACACGCCCTTTGTCGCCAGGCAACTCAATCGGACGAGAAGAATATGGCCCTGACCGGATTGCTTTCTTTACTGGGATCAAAGCCGTGGATGCAGCGGCATCTGCGCAATTTACGTGCCGAAAAAGCGCAAGCCAGTTTGACGGTGCAATCCGACCACCAACCGGTGTACGTCGGCGCCCTTTGGCATCTGCAACAGCGGCCAATCGTAGTAATCACGCCCCGCCTGGAAGACGCCCGGCGTTTGCACGACCAGCTGCTAACCTACCTGGGCGAGGACGCTCCGGTATTCCTGTTGCCCGAACCGGAAGTGCTGCCCTTCGAGCGATTGGCGGTTGATGCCCGCTCGATGAATCAGCGGCTGACGGCGTTAGGGGCGCTGGCAACTCTGGGGCCGGCTGACGCGGACGAAATTCCTCCATTGGTGGTCACCTCGGTCTCGGCAGCCCTGCGCCTGACGCTGCCGCCGCATCTGGTAGCAGGTAAACACCCTACGGCCCATCACCCCGACTGCCTGCAGAAAGGTGGCCGCATCCATTCCCGCGACGCTTTGCTGTCGGCCTGGGTCGAATTGGGATACCGGAATGAACCCCAGGTTGACGCGCCGGGCAGTTTCAGCCTGCGGGGGGGCATCCTGGATGTGTTCCCCCCCGACGCGGAACTCCCGTACCGCATCGAGTTGTGGGACGACGAGATCGACACCATTCGCAGGTTCGACCCCGAAACGCAACGGTCGGTGGAGGAGGCAGACCAGGTTCGCGTCATCGCTGCCGCCGAGCAGTTGCCCGACCTGGTTGGCCCGGATGCTTTCGACGAGCGCCGCCGCCACATCGATCTTTCACCGTGTTCTTCGGGCGCGGTCGCGCGGTTTCAGGAGGAGTTGGGTAGCTTGCTGGCCCACCCGAATCCGGAAACGGTGTCCTTCTACAACGGCCTGCTCAACAGCAACACCTTCGCCGAATACCTGCCCGTTGACACTTTGGTCGTTTTCGACCGGCCCGCTCGACTGAAAGAAGAAGCGGAAGAGCAGGCCGAGAAATACGTCCAGCAACGCGAAACCCGCCAGCAGCGCGGCGAACTGCCCTACGGCTTCCCCTCACCCAACACCGACTGGAGCACGCTGTTGGAGCAAATGGATGGGGCCGGCATTGCCACGGTGGGCCTGGAACGCTGGGCCACTGACAACGACGATCAGGTTGTGCAGCCGTTGCCCGATACAATGGCGGGCCTGACGTTTTTCACTGCTGACGTGGCGGCCCGAGTTAGCAACGGCGGCGCAGTCGTTGCCGTTAGTCAACACGCCAGCCGGTTGGAAGAAGTCCTGAGCGATGCCGGCGTGAAGTCCCAGTTGGTGGAAACATTGCCGACTCGGCCCAGGAGCGGCCAGGTGTATTTGATTGCCGGCGGCCTGCGTAAGGGTTGGCAAGCCGAAGGATCCGAGACCAACTCCGCGGTAGCCGTGTATAGCGACGCCGAGTTGTTTGGCACGGTCAAGGAACGTCGTTATCGAGCGCCTCGGGTCAGGCGAGATATGGGCGAAGCTGTAACGCTGGCCGAATTGACCCCCGGCAGCTACGTGGTTCACATTGACCATGGGGTGGCCCGTTTCGCCGGAACAACTCACCTGGATACTCCCGGCGACGAACGGGAATATCTGGTGCTGGAATATGCTGGCGATGACCGGTTGTATGTGCCCACCGAGCAGCTGGATCGGTTGGGGTCATACGTCGCCGCCACCGACGAGCAACCGACACTAACCCGATTGGGCGGCAACGAATGGCAGCGCATCAAAGAGCGGGCCAAAGGCGCAGCACGTGAAATCGCAGAGGAGTTGCTCCGCCTCTACGCCACGCGCGAATCCGTGGACGGCCATCGCTTTGGGCCGGACGAGACCTGGCAACGCGATCTGGAAGACTCCTTCCCCTACGTGGAGACGCCCGACCAGATGCGCGCCATCGACGAAGTGAAAGGCGACATGGAAGTTGCCCGCCCGATGGACCGTCTGATCTGCGGAGATGTGGGCTACGGCAAAACCGAAGTTGCGCTGCGAGCGGCATTCAAAGCGGTGAACGAAGGTATGCAGGTGGCCGTGTTGGTGCCAACCACCGTCCTGGCCCAACAGCACTACGCCACGTTTGCCGAACGGTTGGCGCCGTACCCGGTTAAGGTTGACGTATTGAGCAGGTTCCGCACCCACAAGGAGCAGGCCGCCGTGGTCAATGCCGCCAAGACCGGCGGTGTCGATATCGTCATCGGTACGCACCGAATCTTGCAGAAGGACGTGGCGTTCAGCAACCTGGGGCTCGTGATTGTGGACGAAGAACACCGGTTCGGCGTGGCCCACAAAGAACGGTTGAAGCAGATGCGCGCTGAGGTGGACGTGCTCACCCTCAGCGCCACGCCCATTCCACGTACCCTGCACATGGCGCTGGCCGGCGTCCGGGACATGAGCGTCATCCATACGCCGCCCGAAGCCCGTTTGCCGGTGCGGACTTTCATTTCAGAAGACAGCGGTGAACTGGTGCGCGAGGCAATCCTGCGGGAAATCGAACGCGACGGGCAGGTGTTTTTCCTGCATAACCGCGTCCGCACTATCCACCAGGTGGCCGAAGGGATCAGCAAGTTGGTTCCGGAAGCGCGGGTCTTGGTGGGCCACGGCCAGATGCCGGAAAACGAGCTGGAAGACGTGATGGTTGAGTTCTCCAATCGCGAAGCCGACGTTCTGGTTTGCACCACCATCATTGAGTCCGGTCTGGATATGCCCAACGTTAACACCATCATCATCGACCGTGCCGACCGGTTCGGCCTGGCTCAGCTCTACCAGCTGCGCGGACGGGTCGGACGCGGCGACCATCGGGCCTACGCCTACCTGCTGCTGCCTGACAATGGGGAGATAACCGAAGCAGCCAGCCAGCGCATTCACGCCATTCTGGAAGCCACGGAACTCGGCGCCGGATTCCGCGTTGCCATGCGCGACCTGGAAATTCGCGGCGCCGGCAACCTGTTGGGAGCCGACCAAAGTGGTCAGATTCATGCCGTAGGGCTGAATCTGTACTCGCAACTGCTGAGCCAGGCCGTTGAAGAACTTAGTCGCAATGGCAATGGTTCGGTCCAGACTGAAATTGTGCCACCCCCGCGCATCGATCTAGCGATACCGGCCAGCATACCGGAGAGCTATATTGCCCACCTGCCGGCGCGCCTGGCGTTCTATCAGCGGCTGTCGCAGATAACCGACCGCACCCGCATCGCAGCAGTACGCTCTGATATGCAAGACCGTTTCGGCCCGCCACCCAACGAAGTGGATAACCTTTTGGCGGTAACAGACCTGCGTTGCCTCGCCACCGCCGCCGGAGTTGAATCGCTCACCTCTCCAACCGCCGGCACCGTTACGGTAGTGTTCCGTGAAGCAATCGGCGATGCAAGGCTCGCGTTGCAAAAAACGCTGGGAACAGCGGTAAAGGTGGGTCGGCGGGACCTGGAAGTGCGGGTGTCCGCCGATACGGATTACGGATTGACGCGGTTGGGCCGGATATTGCGCCGGGTGATTGCCTTCATTGATGAGATGAACGAGGCGATGCAGGCGGCCCAGGCAGCATCCGGCGACACTGCTCCCCCCGCAGAGGACGACCGCAGCGGCGACGTCCAGCGCCCGGGTCGTCGCCGCAATCGCAACCGAACCAGGCAACCCGCCGCCGCCGATTGAATGCTAAGGCGCATCGCCGCCGCTGGCGTTGATGCTCATGACGTTGCTTTGACTACGCCGGCGACGCATGATTGCAATAATGGTTACCGTTGCGATACCGGCCGCGATTAAGACAACCATCACCCCGGCGGCTATCCAGCTCGGCGAAAAGCCCGGGCCATTGCCCACCGTGAGATTCAACCTGGCGTTGGGCGCATCGTTGGCGGCCTGCTGCCCACTGGCGCTAAACATCCAGTTGTCGGTTTTGCCCAGGGTAGCGGCGTAGTCCATTACAGCACGCAGGTCGGTAGAGTTGACCACTAACTCCAGATCGATTTGAACGGAATCGCTATCGTCCTGTCTGCGTTCGTCGAGGCGGTTAACATAACCGCCGACTGATAGGGTCCGCTGCCGGATTTGCTCGACGACTGCGGCCGGATCGTCGGCAGTCAGACGCAGAGCTGCGTTGATATCCACATTGGAGCGGACGGTCAGATTCAGCCGGGCGTTGGGAACATCGCCGGAGGGCGGTTCGCCAACGGAGCTGAGCTGGCGGTCAAAGGAGTCCCCCAGCGTTGCCGCGTACTCCATCAGGCCACCAAGATCGGTAGATTTGACCAAAACAGTCAACTCTACTACCTGTTCCTCTTCTTGCTGATATTCGTGCTTGCTGCCGATGAAGCCGCCCAATGCCTCAACGCGGGCGATGACGGCGTCGGCTACCGCCGCCGGGTCGCCTACGTACAGGGTGAGCGAGCCGTTGGGCGGTTCGGCGGCGAAGCGACCCGGCAGCGTCAAATTTACGGTAATCAGCGAGGTGGCCACGCGGTTGGCCAAGTCGCGTTGCGTAGCTTCAACGCGTTCTATATCCGCGCGGACTTCGGCAAGACGACGCTCAATGTTGATGACGTCCTCGACCGTCGGGGCGTTCTCCAGCAAGGTGATCAGCCGCGCTTCCTGCGTGTACCAGGCGGTCAAGTGTGCCTCGTTGTCAATCAGGCGCTCGGTAACGTCGGTTGACGTGATGCCCTCATCGACAACCCGACCGAGTGCGCGGAAAGTGTCCATGGTGTTGGCCAGGCGGTCGGCCGGGACGCGCACCGCAATGGTTGCTCCGCGATAGCCGCCCTCCCCGTAGATTTGGGACGATTCCAGCCAGCCGCCGCGCTGGGTCGCTACCTCTTCGACTTGCCGCACCAACCGGTCGATGTCCGACACTTCAAGACCAATCCACGCCTCAACAATGAGCTGTCTGCCCGCTTGAGGTTGTGCGGGTGGCTGGCCTTGCTGAGACGCCGCCATAGGGGTCGGGGCCGCCTCGGCAACTGCTTTCTGCATTTCAGTATTGGCCCCGGAAACAGGCGCGGCCGACATAGAGACAGGAGATTCGGTGGCGGCCGGCGACCGGTCGTAGTCCAGGGAGCCGCTTGCCGTATCGGAATCTTCCGATGTGTAAATCGCTTCGGGTGCGGCGGCGCCACCACACCCCAGAAGCACGGCTGCGATTATGGCGGTCATCACGAGTGTGAGAGTAGTGAACCGAATCCGATGGTTGGCTATCCGCATGGTCTTTTCTCCAGCTTGAACTGCAATATCTATAATACGGTATTGCTCTCTTTGCGGATTGACGGCACAAGTGGTTTCTCATGGTATTATTAATCATATAGTCGGGGTGTAGCGCAGTGGCTAGCGCGCCACGTTCGGGACGTGGAGGTCGGTGGTTCGAATCCACTCACCCCGACCATCTCTTTGCCTTGATGCGTTCGCCCTACGGTGGCATCCTGCGTTGATGCACCGGGCCCATTGGTTCCTCACTGCTATAATGTCGGCAGCACAATCGTCAGGAGGCACAGGATGGCCCGCCGCAGTTTCTGGGCGTGGGGAATGGAAGACCAGCAACCATCGCAGGAGCAATACGCTGCGATGGGGCAACGGCTGTTTGACCGTTACGGTGCCACCGTCGAGCTCCCCAAACCACCAACCGATGCCGGCCTGAACCTGCGTAAACCGCGCATCCTGCCGCACCCGCAAGTCGCCGAATTTTGCTCCATCGACGACCATGACCGCGCCGTTCATAATTACGGGCGCAGCTTCCGCGACCGCATCCGTGGGTTCAATTGTCAGTTCCCCAACCCGCCCGACGTAATCGCGTATCCCCGCACCGAAGCGGAGGTTGTGACCGTGCTCGACTGGTGCTCAAACTCCAACATCGTAGCCATCCCCTACGGTGGCGGCAGTACCGTCGTGGCCGGCGTCGAACCCCCGGAAGCCAACGCGGTCGTAACCATCGACCTCACCAACCTGGACCAGGTGCTGGAAATCGACGCGACATCACGGGCGGCGCGCATCCAGGGCGGCGTGCTGGGGCCGGCGCTGGAGTCGCAGCTGCGTCCGGCGGGATTCACGCTCCGCCACTTTCCGCAAAGTTTTGAGTTCTCAACCCTGGGCGGCTGGATCGCCACCCGCAGCGGCGGGCACTACGCAACCAACCATACGCACATCGACGATTTCGTGGAGTCGGTACGGATGGTTACCCCAGCCGGCGTTTGGGAGTCGCGGCGACTGCCCGGCAGCGGCGCCGGGCCGTCACCCGACCGGATGGTCATTGGCAGTGAGGGGATCCTGGGCATCATCACCGAAGCATGGATGCGTATTCAGGCGCGTCCGCGATTCCGTGGCTCGGCGGGCGTAGTTTTCGGAAGCATGGCAGCCGCAGCTGAGGGCGCCCGATTCATCGCCCAGGCCAAAATGTGGCCGGCCAACCTGCGTATGCTGGATCCAGTCGAAGCGCAAGACTTCGCCAATCTGGACGGCAAACAGGCGTTGCTCATCATCGGCTTTGAGTCGGCGGAACTGCCCCAGGGAGACAACATCCGCCAGGCTGTGGCCATCGCCCGCGACGCCGGCGGAACGATTGCCGAGGACAACATCGTGGTCACTGATGCCGAGCAGCGTCCAGACGCGTCCGCCGGGCGACAAGGCGCGGTGGGCAGCTGGCGCAACTCGTTCATCAACGCCCCGTATGAAAGGAACGCCACCATTGGATTTGGCGTGGTTGCTGAAACCTTCGAAACCGCAATCACCTGGAATCGGTGGCCCGCTATGGATGCTCGTATCCGTTCGGATTTGCAAGATGCCTTGCAACGCACCTGCGGCAACGGGCGTGTTTCTTGCCGATTCACCCATGTATATCCGGACGGCCCCGCTCCCTATTACACGTTTGAAGCGCTGGGCAAGGTCGGCGGTGAATTGGAAGCCCACGCTGCAATCAAGCAGGCCGCATCCGATGCTGTGATGGCGGCCGGCGGCACCATCACCCACCACCATGCCGTGGGCCGCGCGCACCGTCCCTGGTACGACGAGCAGCGCCCCGACCCCTTCGCCGAGGCGTTGCGAGCGACCAAACGCGCCCTGGATCCCAATGGCATCCTGAATCCCGGCGTGCTGATCGACCCATAGCATCACAGGAGGAACCGTCCGATGCGAGGCGTAATATTTACCGGCGACCGCGAGGTCGAAATCCGCAACTTGAATGATCCTCAACCTGGACCTGGCGAAGTCGTAATCGCGATGAAAGCCTCCGGTTTGTGCGGCAGCGACCTGCGGCATTACCGGGCCGCCAGGGCAGATCGCGGCGATCCGGCCAACCTGAAAGTCGCGGGACACGAGCCATGCGGGGTGATTGCCGAAATTGGTTCCGGCGTAACCGAGGTAGCCGTGGGCGACCGCGTGATGATGCACCACTACACCGGTTGCCGAACCTGCACGATGTGTCGCATCGGCTACACGCAAATGTGCCTGAACGGTTCAACCGTTTACGGCACTGGCGCCAACGGCGGCCACGAGGACTATCTCATCTGCCCCGCCTACACGTGCGTAAAGATGCCTGACGGTTTGGATTTCGATGAAGGCGCGGCCTGCTCCTGCGGCACCGGCACCGCGTTTCATGCCTTGAAACGGCTACGTCTGGCCGGGGACGACACCATCGCAATTTTCGGCCAGGGCCCGGTGGGCGCCAGCGGCACTATGTTTGCCAAGGCGATGGGCGCCCATGTCATCGCGGTGGACGTGGACAACGAGCGTTTGCAGTTAGCTCAGCGTCTGGGCGCGGACGTCTGCATCGACGCCAGCACCCAGAATCCGGTTGAGGCCATTCGGGAGCTGACTCACGGCGAGGGCGCCCCGGCCGCTCTGGACTGCACCGGCCGGCCGGAGGCGCGGATCAACGCCGTGGACGCCGCCATGTTGTGGGGCCGGGTTTGTTTCGTCGGCGAAGGCAACACGACGACCTTCGACGTGAGTCCGCAAATCATCCACAAACAGTTGACGATTTTGGGCTCCTGGACCTTCAGCCTCAACGGACTGGCAGAAGTGGCGCGCTTCGTCGTTGACCGCCAAGTTCCGCTCAAGGACCTGTTTACCCATCGCTTCAAGCTGGACGAAGCCGACGCCGCCTACAAACTATTTGACGCCGGCGGAACGGGGAAGGTGTGCTTTACCTGGGATTAGGTAAAGTTGACGCCACCTCGCATAAGGAGGAATGCTGATGCGTAAAGTCAACTGCTATGCTTGGGGACATCCTGGCGATTGGGAGGCAATTTGCGTTGATTTTAACCTGGCCGCACAGGGGGAAACTTTAGAAGAAGTTCGCCGCGAGCTTGGCGATGCCATCGAGACTTTTCTGGACTACGTAGCCGACTTGCCGGAAAATGAACAGGCTAGGTTTCTGAACCGCAAGGCTCCGCTGACATTACGCCTGCGGCTGGCGTTAATGAACCAGGCTTATACCTTGCTGCACTCATCCAAGCTCTGGACCAATAGCCGAGGGTTTGCTCGTGCCGGGTTCGTCGTAACTCCGTCCTAGTGAATTATCGGCAGGTGGCCACCATCCTGGAACAGCACGGCTTCGCTTTCGAGCGTTATGGCAAAGGCTCCCATCGTGTCTATCAAGCCTTTCACAGTGGACACCGTTGGTCGGTAATCCTTTCATTTGGCCGGCTAGGCGAGGATGTTAAGCCAGGCACTCTGAACTCAATCATCCGGCAGTCCGGGCTTTCCAAGGATGTGTTCCGGCGGTAGGGAAATTGGTCGTCTCTACGCCAATCCCGGCAACACCTTTTTGTTGAACAACCGCAGCGAGGCAGTCTGCAACTCGTCGGACATCAGGTTCCCGTAGTTGATTTCGTAAATGCACTGGTCCAAGCCGAGGGTTTCCTCCAGTTCGGCCAGGCGCTCCGTGACCTGGCCCGGCGTACCATACACTACTTTATCGCGCAGCCAGTCGTCGTAATCCATACCCAGGATGCGGCGGCTCTGCTCCGCCCAGTCGCCGGTGGTGCCGGAGTGGTCGGCATAGGAGCGGACCCGTTCCCCGAGACGAACGACCGAGTGCATCGCCGACTCCATTGGGTCGCGGTAGGCCCGTTCCGCATCATCGTTGACATAAACTGGCACTCGCAGGCCGACCTTTCCTGCCCCGTCGTGGCCAGCGTCTTTCCACGCCTTCCGGTAGGCGGCTATGGGGCCGGCCAGTTCATCGAGCGTAAACACGCGAGATGGGTTGACGATGAGCGGACGGCCCATCGCGCCCACGATGGGGAAGCTCTCCGCAGAGGTGACGCCAATCGTGATGGGCGGGTGTGGTTGCTGATACGGGCGGGGAGTAACCGTCAATTCCTCGCAGGTAAAGTGCTCCCCGTGGAACGAGAATGTCTCGTTCGTCCAGGCGGTGACCACTACTTCCAAAAATTCATCGAAACGACTGCGACTTTCATCGAAGGAAACGTTGAACCCTTCGTGTACGTTGGGGAAGGTTCCGCGACCCACTCCCAGCTCGGCACGCCCGTCGCTGATGTGATCCAGAGTGGCCATCTCCTCGGCGACACGGATTGGATGTCCTAGTGGCAGGCAATAAACTGCCGTGCCGATCCGCATGGCGCTGGTTTTAGCCGCGATTGCGGTAGCTATAGTTACCGGCGACGCCAGCACTCGTTCCATGTTGAAGTGGTATTCAGCGAGCCAGACCGACAACACACCCAGGTCTTCCGCTTCCTGCACCAGCCGAAATGACTGGGTGAAGGCATCGTGGTGGTCGCCATCAAGCGGCCTCGGGAATTCGAGGAATAGTCCGAACTCCATGGTAATCCTCCTGATAGAATGTCGTTCGGTAATCAACCGACTCGTCGTGACCGTAGCTTGCTGCTGACGCTAGCTTGCCGCTGGCGGTAATTTGTTAAACCTGCGAACCCTGAATCCTGCGTTCGTGTCCCTGCCACTCTTTATCCCTGAGGATAAATTTCTGAATCTTGCCAGTGGCCGTCTTGGGTAAATCGCCAAACTCGACGCTTTTGGGCGCTTTGAAGTGGGCAATGCGGTCGCGGGTAAAGCCGATAATTTCGTCGGCAGTAACGGTTCCACCGGCGCGGGGCACCACAAAAGCCTTGGGCACTTCTCCCCAATGTTGGTCCGGTACGCCCACCACACAAACTTCAAGCACGCCCGGATGTTCCATGATGACCTTTTCCACTTCCTGGCTGGAAATATTCTCGCCGCCGGAAATGATGATGTCCTTGGAACGGTCCTGCAACTCGATGTAGCCATCGGGGTGCCACACGGCCAGGTCTCCCGAGTGGAACCAACCGCCGCGGAACGCTTCCTCGGTGGCCGGCCCATCCCTGTAATAACCCTTCATAACGGCATCGCCGCGCATTACTACCTCGCCCATCGTCTCGGCATCGCGAGGCACGTCTTGCATATCTTCATCCACCACGCGCAACCCGACACCGTAAACCATATAGGGCACGCCCTGGCGCGCTTTGGCACGGGCCAGGTCTTCGGAACTCATCCGGTCCCACTCCGGTTGAGGCGCGGCTACCGTGCACGGCCCATAGGTTTCCGTCAGACCGTAAACATGGATGATTTCGGCGCCCATCCCTTCAATGGTACGGATAACCTGCGGAGCCGGCGGGGCGCCGGCGGTCATAATGGTCAGGCCGGTAAGATCCGCGGTGGCAGCCTCCGGTGCGGAGTACAGTCCGGTAAGCACGGTCGGAGCGGCGCATAGGTGGGATACCGATTCCTCTCGAATCAGCCGGTACACCTCGGCGGGGTCAACGCGCCGCAGGCAAACGTGGGTTGCGCCAACCGCGGTGACGGCCCACGGGAAACACCAGCCGTTGGCGTGGAACATTGGCAGCGTCCAAAGGTACACGCTGCGCCAGTTCATCCCGATCTCCATGGCCTCGCCAATGGCGTTGAGGTAGGCGCCGCGGGGGGTATATTCGACGCCTTTTGGCATCCCGGTAGTTCCAGAGGTGTAGTTGATGGTAGTGGTGTCGTTTTCGGATGCCGGCCCGGGCAGTTCCGCGAGAGGTTCAACCGCAGCGAGCCACTGTTCATACTCAGGGCCGGGGATGTCGTCGACCAGCGGCGCGGTGTCCCGTACCTGCACGTAGGTTTCAATGCCGGGGCATTCACCGCGCAGTTGACGCACGGTGTCTGCCAACTCCGAATCGAACACGAGGACTTTGGAACCGGAGTGGTTCAGAATGTAGGCGATTTCACGCGACGAGAGCCTGATGTTGAGGGCGACCAACACCGCGCCAATACCCATCGGCGCAAAGTTCGCTTCCAGCATTGCCGGCAGGTTCGGCACCAGGTAAGCCACCCGGTCGCCGGCTCGGACGCCCACGCTTTGCAGCGCGGCGGCATGGCGGCGCACCCGTTCATGGAGGCTGCCGTAGGTGGTGACCGCGCCGTTGTAGACGCAGGCAGCACGATCCGGATACACCGCCGCGCTGCGCTCCAGAAACAGGAGCGGAGACAGGTTGTGCGACGTCGCGCTGTTAATCGTCATCGAAGTAGCCTCCAGTTAGCGCGCAAACTTTGAACGATCATCAATCATAACGATCGCCAATCATTAGGTTGGTCGTCATTCTAAACCGTAATCGCGATTAATGGTGTAATTCGGCCCGTTACGCGTATAAATCGGTTTTTTAGACTCACACAGTCTACTGATATTTCGGCGCCAGCGACGCAACGCGCGGCCCGCAAGGACGGTAAGGCCTGACTCAGTTTGGTGGGCCATGGCCTGACGTTGATCACGGCTACGCCGAACCCATCGACAGTGCGATGATACTACGGGTTGGACGGATATTTCACCAATCGATGACCGTCTGGTCGCCCGCGAAGTTTTTCAATTTACGTATACCCTCCTTCTGGCATACGCCTCTGGCTCAATTGGCTCGTGCATACCCACTTTGTCATTGCGAGCGCAGCGTGGCAATCTCGTCGCGGTAGCAACGGTCGCCGTAGCAATGATGGTTCGCCGGCGTGTGTTCAACCTCATCTCTCCGCCGGACGACAGTCTGGCCTCGGAAGCCGTTCTGATTGGCCAGGCGCTATTCGCAGAGCCCGTGGGGTTCGTGGTAGTCTACGGGCCGGACTCTGCAAACGCGACAAGGCTGACCTGGTGACAACGAAACCCGACATCAGCGCTGAAACGACAACCGCCGACGGACTGCTGCGACGAGCTACTGAGTTGATGCCTGTGCTCAAAGCACGGGCAGCCCACGCCGAAGAATTGCGGCGAATACCGGCCGAGACGGTCGACGATCTGCTCGCTGCCGGGTTTTACCGTATCGGCGTGCCTAAGATGTTCGGTGGCCTCGACCTATATTACGGCCTGGCCCTTGACGTTGCCGCCGAGCTGGGCCGAGGCTGCGCTGCCACCGCCTGGTGCTATTGCCTCTGGACTGCCCACGCCTGGCTGGTGGGTTACTGGCCATTACAGGCACAAGAGGAAGTGTTCGGGGCTGGCCCGGATGCGCTGTGCTCCAGCTCGTTGAATACTGGCCGATCCACCACCGTCCCCGTTGCAGGCGGGTATCGCTTGTCTGGAAGGTGGGAATTCTCCAGCGGGTGTGATTCCGCGAGCTGGTTGATGCTGGGTGTGTCGGGAATCGGCGAGCGCAACTGGGTTCTGGTGCCCCGGGGCGACTTCGAGATTCTCGATAACTGGTACGTTTCCGGGCTGCGTGGCAGCGGGAGCAAGGATATCGTCGTTGACGACGCCTTCGTTCCCGCCTACCGTGTGCTGGACGTGACCACTGCGGGCGACGGCAATTGGAGCGGGTGGGAACTGCACGGTCAAACCCGGTACCGTGTGCCGATTCCCGTGTTGTTGGGGTGGGACCTCGTAGCGCCGATGCTGGGAATCACTCAGGGGATGATCGACGAATTTACCGCCCGGTTCGTCGGAACATCCGGCTCCGGTAGGACGGCCGACTCTCCGGCGGTGCATCTTCGCCTGTCCCAGGCCTCCGCCGAGTTGGACGCGGGAGGCGCACTGATGGATCGGGATATCCACGAGATTCTTCGGAAGGCCAACGCAGGCGATCGGTTCACGCCTTTGGAACGGGCGAGATTTCGGCGGGACAAGGCGTTCATCACCCAGCTTTGCCTCCAGGCAGTCAACCGGCTGTTTGACCTTAGCGGCGGGCACGCGTTGTTCGACTCCGCGCCCTTGCAACGTTTTCACCGGGACGCCCACGCCGTGGCCCACCGCGACGGCCTGATTATGGATTTAGGCGGCCAGCAATTCGGGAGAGTCGCTTTGGGGTTGGACCCTGATGGCCCGATTTAGCGCTTCAACCCACCCGGGCGCTGCGTCAGCGCCAGGTCCGCTTGCTCAAAATGCCGGCCCTAAGCACATCCCGAATCGGCTGGATAGTACCGCCGAAGCACTCAAGGAGTATTCCAAGAATGACTGAAAAAATTCTCGCCACACTTGGTTCCATCCCGTTTGTGAACCCGCAACGCGCCGCCGGGGTTGCGATTTCCGGCGGCAACGACCCAATCCTGCCCACGCCCTTCCACATCGGGGAGACCGCTGCGGCCAGCCTGGCTGCCGTCGGCCTTGCGGTTTCAGACCTCTGGGAACTGCGGACGGGGCGTAGCCAGGAGATTAAAGTCGACGCCCGCCAGGCCACCGCCTCTTTGCGCAGCAGCCAGTACATGGCTATGGATGGAGCCTCGGTCGCCCGCGAGCGTCCCTCGGTAATGGGTGTGTATCCGGCCCAAAACGGCCGCTGGAGCTATCTCCACTGCAATTTCCCCAACCACCGAGACGCTGCAATGCGCGTCCTGGGCGTTGAGGAAGACCGCGAGGCATTTCGTCGGGCGGTGGCTCAGTGGGACGCCCTGGAACTGGAAGAAGCCATTATCGCGGCAAATGGGGCCGGCGGGATGGTGCGCTCCATGTCGGAATGGGCACAACACCCGCAGGCCGCCGCGGTCGCTGCTTTGCCCTTGCTGGAAATAGAGAAGATCGGCGATAGCCCACCGGAACCATTGCCCAACGGCTCCAGGCCCTTGTCGGGTGTGAGGGTTTTGGACTTAACCCGTGTGCTGGCCGGGCCAACCTGCGCACGCACATTGGCCGAACACGGGGCAGACGTAATGAAGATTACCGCCGCTCATCTACCCAGTAGCACAGTCCAGGAATACGACACCGGCCACGGCAAACTGTCGGCACGACTGGATCTGAGGGAACCGGAAAATCTGGAAATTCTGCGCGGTTTGGTACGGGAAGCGGACGTTTTCTCCCAGGGGTATCGTCCGGGCACTCTATCTCAGCGTGGCCTATCTCCCGAAGAATTGGCGAAACTGCGACCGGGGATCGTTTGCGTTTCTCTGTCAGCATTCGGACGGTTGGGGCCCTGGGCCTCGCGGCGGGGCTTCGATACGGTAGTGCAAACGGTCAGCGGCATTACCGACCGTCAGGGGGAGTTGTTCCCCGGGGCAGAGCCTGGGCCTCAGTTCTACCCGGTCTCGGCCATCGACTATCTGACCGGATACCTGATGGCATTCGGAACCATGGTGGCCCTGTCCCGCCGCGTCCGGGAAGGCGGCAGTTGGCTGGTTCGCATTTCACTGGCTCAGACGGGTCGCTGGCTGGTGGAACGGGGCCAGGCGCCGGAAGCGGAACTCCAGGACGTACCCAGGGATTTCACGCCCGAAGAAATAGAGCGCTGGTCGACCGTTAGCGACGTGCCGGATGGCCGCCTCCATCACCTGGCGCCGGTGCTGCAACTCTCGGAGACCAGGCCCTATTGGGCCAGGCCCACAGTTCCCCTTGGCTACCATGACCCAGTGTGGCCGGAACGGAGTACGTAGCCAGCCCGTGATAACTCATGCCGTTGCTGTGAACCGGAACCGGAAGCGCAGCGACGACGCCTGCCGGTATCTCCAACCGTGGTGGCCACGTCGCTCGCGACTCGCCTTTGCCACAACAGGAATCGCCGCACTCGATTGACAATAGGACGTACAGATATGCAGGAACGGGATTTTGTTGGATATGGCGCAGAACCGCCGGTGATTCGTTGGCCCGGCGACGCCCGCATTGCTGTCTCGGTCGTGGTCAACTATGAGGAAGGTAGCGAAGCATCGTTGCTGGATGGCGATGACCACCATGAATCCAACAACGAGGTGCCGTCCCCCATTCCGCCGGGGCAGCGCGACCTGTTCAATGAATCTTTCTTTGAGTACGGCAGTCGCGTTGGGGTTTGGCGCATATTGAATCTGCTCGACCGGTATAGCGTCAAGAGCACTTTTTTCTGCTGTGCGGTAGCAATCGAGCGCAACCCTGAGGTTGGGCGCTATCTGGTTGCCAACGGCCATGAGATCTGCGGCCACGGTTACCGATGGGAGGAATACCACAATAAAACCCGCGCTGAGGAAGCCGAAGCGATCCGCAAAACCATCGCATCTTTGGAAGCCACCACCGGAGTGCGCCCGCTGGGCTGGTTCACGCGCTACGGCGCCAGCGTCAACACCCGGGAGCTGGTAGCGGACGAAGGCGGGTTTATCTACGACAGCGGTGTATTCAACGACGACTTGCCTTACTACACCGACGTCGGTGGGAACCCCTGGCTGGTGTTGCCGTACAGCTTTGAGACCAACGATGCTCGATTCTGGCGGGGCGGCCTGAACAGCGTTGGCGATTTTTACGAGTACATGAAAGACACGTTCGACGTGCTATACGAGGAAGGTCGTTCTCACCCCAAGATGATGTCAGTGGGGTTGCATTGCCGCATCGCCGGACGACCCGCCCGCTCGCGCGCCGTAGACCGTTTCCTCCGCTACGCCAAAAGCCATCCCGGTGTCTGGTTCGCCCGAAGGGATGAGATCGCTCGCTGGTGGCTGGAAAACTACCCGCCAGGCTCCCTCTCCCTTGATGGGAGAGGGCTGGGGTAAGTGTGAACTCCGCCCCGGCGGGTTTGCCCTACCACTCGTTCAGATTGATAACCGAGAAAACTGCCCCCTCGCTGTCTTTCAGCACCGAAAAGCGGGCAAAGTCAGCGATGTCGCGGGGTTCGACCACCACGCTGCCGCCGAGTTCCTGGGCTTTGGCGACGGTTGCGTCAACGTCGCTGACGCCGAAATAAACGCCCCAGTTGGGGGGAACGGGGCCCCAATCCTCGCCAATTTGGATGATGCCGGCGGCATGGTTGCCGGCGACTTGCACCAGCCAATAGGGAAACTCGGGTTGGTCCGGGTCGGGGATAGTATGGGTTCCTAGCACCTGGTCGTAGAAGGCGCCGGCTGATTCAGGGTCGGTGGTGGCGAGCTCGAACCAAGCCAGGGCGCCGGGCTCGTGCATTACACCGGCGCCGGCGTGTTCCAGCGGGTACCACAAGCGCAACATCGCGCCTTGCGGGTCCTGGATGCAGGACATCCGCCCAACGTCGAAGACCTGAAAAGGTTCGGCGATAACCGTTCCTCCGGCGGCACGCGCGCGTTCGGTGGCCGCCTCGAGGTCATCGACCGTAACGTACACGCTCCAGTGGGCCGGCAGATTTTCCTGGCCGGGACCGGGTTCCGCAGAAGCGCAGGTGGCCTGTCCCTGGTGGGAGTACATCGTATACACCATGTCCTCGCCAATCGGGTGGTCGTCGCAAGTCCAGCCGAAAAGACCCGTGTAGAAGTCTTTGGCAGCCTGACCGTTGTGGCACATCAGGTCGGCCCAGGACGGCGTACCGGATGGAAAACTGGTTATTTCGGGCATAAAGAGCCTCCGCGTTATGATTTGCCCTGCCAGAATATCAGTCAGGCAGCAACCCCGTCAGTTGCTGCCTGTCATCAAAATGGGCGGATTTTACGGTTCCGCGGGCGGGGCTAGTTGTCGGCCGGCACCAACATCTCGACCTTTTTGAAGGCGGGCATTACCTCTTCGGCGAACCGCTGGAGCTGTTCCAATATGACCGTCTGAGGTGTGCCCACCGGCTGCCCAACCTGCACGCGAGTCAGACCCGGATAACTCTCTTCCACGCTCTTCAATTTCTCAATAATCATTTCTGGTGTGCCGGCGAGTACGCTGCCGTTGGCGATGGCGTCTTCGATTCGCGGCAGTCCGGCATTCGGCGCTACTTCCGGGTTGCTCATGTCGCGAATCTGCTGTTCGGTCAATCCGCGTGTCAAGCGCAACGGGCCAAACATCTTGAGGTTTTCTTCGTAGTAGCCACCCGCCTGGCGGGCTGCTTCTTCCACTGAATTGGAGATATGGAAGTGGAATCCAACGGCCAGGTCCTCGCCCAACTCAGCATTGGGCTTGCCGTGCCGCACCAGCGCATCGCGATAAGCGTGCATGATGCCGTCCATTGCGCCGCCCTCAGATGAACCACCGCCGATCACGCCCTTGATACCCATGCTGGCCATGAACTCGAGGGCCCGCCCGGTGCCGCCCTGGATGGGTTGCCAGCACTCCACCGGCAACGTCTTCGGTCGCGGCACCAGCGTAATCTCTTCCAGTTCGTAGCCCCGATAGGGCACCTGCGGAGGGATGTCGAAATGCTTGCTGTGGTGGGAGAAGGAGCGTTCGTTGAAAGCCTTGAATATAACCTGCACCTGCTCTTCAAAGAGGTCGCGGTTGGCGGCTTGATCCATCAACGGGGACCCAAAGGTCTCCACTTCCCGCGTGTGATAACCCCTCCCCACTCCAAAGGTAACGCGGCCATTGGTAAGCCAGTCGGCGGTTGCAAAGTCCTCGGCCAGGCGCAGGGGGTGCCACATCGGAGCAATGTTGAAGCCGCAACCGAACCGCAGCCGCTCCGTCAGGTGCGCCAGATGGACTATGAACATCAGCAGATTAGGAATGCATTCGTAACCTTCCGGCTGAAAATGATGCTCGGCCATCCAGAAGGTATCGTAACCGTATTTGTCCAGGGTCTGGGCTATCGCCACGCCCTTGTCAAAGGCGGAGGCCAGCACCTCGTCCGAGTAGGAGCGGTCGTTGACCGCGACGCCGCCATATCCGACATTGTCCATATCGACATGGCCGGCATACAGGCTATCAAAAGTGGTAATCATTAGGCTCCTCCGGGGTCGGGCGCAGGTGGCGCCGATGGATTATCGAATCCCGCTACGCAACACAGATGGCATTGACGCACAGTATTGTAGGTTAACCGAGGCACGCATTCAAAATGGCACTATGAAAATTGGTGCATTTGAGTTACAAGAACCTTTGCCAGAACTGCGCGATCCTCACGTTTTCGCGATGATTCGTCCCTGGGTGGATGTAGGCAGCGTCGGGACACTGACGTTGACCAGGCTTGAACGATTCCTGGGTTCCAAGGAACTGGGACGCCTACATCGGCCTGGCGAGTTTTTTGACTTCACTCGTTACCGTCCCAGTATGCGCCTGGTCGACGACAAGCGTCAGGTTCGCATCCCGAACAGCATTATCCGGTACGCAGTTACCGAGAATGGGCCCGACTACCTGTTCTTCCACCTGCGCGAACCCCACGCCAATAGCGAAGAGTATACCGACTCCGTTTTGAAGATTGTGGAGACCTTCGGCGTGAAGCGGTATTGCCGCCTGGGGGCGATGTACGACGCCGTGCCTCATACCCGGCCGTTGCTGGTAACCGGGTCGCTGGGTTCAGTTACACAGCTCCGCCCGGTGCCCAACCTCAAGCTGCGTCAGAGCACTTACCAGGGGCCGACCACAATCATGAACCTGGTTTCCGACGGCATCTACGAGATGGGGGTGGAAGCTATCAACTTCATGGTGCATTTGCCGCAATACGTGCAACTGGATGAAGATTTCAACGGTACGGCACGGATGCTGGAAGCCCTGTCATCCGTGTATCCGGACATTCCTTCGGACCTGGCGCCCGTCCGCCGTGGCCAACGTCAGTACCGCGAGTTGAATTCCGCCGTCGAGCGCAACTCCGAGTTGCATGGACTGATTCAGCAGATGGAAGCCTACTACGATTCCAATGAGGCTGAACCCACTGAATCCGCCGAGACCGAAACTGCTGCGGAGCGGGTTTCCCTGTCGCCTGAGATAGAACAATTCCTCAGTGAGTTGGGCGGTGATCTCGAAGAACACGAGGAATAATCACCGGACATAAAGCACAAAGTAAAGGCCGGGTCTGGACGACCCGGCCCTCTGATTTTATAGTTGCCCTCCGGCCCAAATCACCGGCTAATCAAAATGGTGGCGACGGATGGATTCGAACCAACGACCTAGCGCTTATGAAGCGCCCGCTCTGCCTCTGAGCTACGTCGCCAACCGGCGTGTCGCCGACCAGCCGTCAGCGCTGCACACGGGTAATATGGTAAAGCCCATCACGACGGATTGTCAATTGTAATCCTGCCCGCGTAACTGTTCACGTTTGAGGGGACGGCAACGGTTTGCTTTGGACATTCCGTGCTTGGCTGCCCCTCCACAATAGACCGAATAGTCGGCAGATCCCCGCAACTCTGAACAGTTACCTGCCCGCCAGCGCCACTACGAAACCCATTTTTCATGGTCTACGGTACACACGAACACATCGATCCGGCTTCCGCTGCTGAGGACGTATTGGCTGCTTCCATCGACAGCCTGGAGGTAATTCTGGGCGGGTTGTGCCGACAGCTTGACCCGTTCCCAGCGTTCCTGGGGATGACTACCATTCAAGCCGTGGAAATTGAACCGGCATTGTTACCGACCGCGGATCGCGGTTGCGTAGTGGTAACGCCGGACGGGTTGATTGCCGAGTTGGACGTTGCCGCGATTCCGGGCGTAGTTGGCGTTTTGGAAGTCGACCAGGTAGAGGAATTCAAACCGTTGGACTTATTGCCGGAAGAACGCCTGATATACCTGATTTCCGCGATCCGAACGTTGTCCGCCGAGTTGCGCCGGCGCGGTTCACGTCGCTAACCGTTGGTGAGGTCAACGTCTCCGGATTGGCCGCCGGTTTTGCGGAGCAGGCGAATGCCATCAATCCGCACCGCGCGGTCCACCGCCTTGCACATATCGTAAACGGTTAGCGCTGCCACCGACACTGCGGTCAGCGCTTCCATCTCCACACCGGTTTTGCCGGAGGTGGTTGCCGTGGCGGTGACCCGAACCCGGCTCCCCTCCTCGTCAAGGTTCAATTCAACATCGACCTTGTTCAACGGCAATGGATGGCAGAGCGGTATCAGTTCCGCAGTGCGCTTGGCTCCCATGATGCCGGCCAGTTGGGCGATGGTCAGCACATCGCCTTTTTTCATCAACCCGTCGCGGATCAGGGCCAGGGTTTCCGGCTGCATCACCACGTCGCCGCACGCTTCCGCCATGCGGTCGGTTACCGGTTTCCAGCCCACGTCAACCATACGTGCGCTGCCGTCTTCGGCCAGGTGGGTCAGGTGGTCGGTGGGTTTTGAGGTGCTGTCAGTTGACATAAAAAGCCTTAGCCGCCGATCTGGTACATCTCGACCTTAGGGCGTTGGTGTGTGGTGTCCGACTCGGTGAATTCGGCGCGTTCCTCGGAATAGCGGTCGCGTCTGCGTCCCCAGATTCCGGATATGATTTGTCGCAAGTGGTCGTCGTCCGCGCCGTCCCGCATCGGCCCGCGCAAGTCCACGCCATCCGAGGCAAACAGACAGGTGTACAGCTTGCCATCGGTCGACAGGCGCGCACGGGTGCAATCGGCGCAGAACGGCTGAGTTACCGATGCAATCACGCCAATCTCGCCGGCGCCGTCCCGGTACTGCCAGCGGCGGGCCACCTCGCCAACGTAATTGGCTTCGGCCGGCTCCAACGGCAACTGCTCGTTGATCAGGGCAACTATTTCGGCAGCCGAGACCACCTCATCCAGCTTCCAGCCGTTGCGGTTGCCCACATCCATGTATTCGATGAAGCGGACTATGTGGTCAGTGCCTTTGAAATAGCGCGCCAACTCCACGATGGTGTGGTCGTTGACTCCCTTCTGCACTACAGCGTTGATTTTCAACGGGGCCAGGCCGACTTCAGCGGCGCGGCGGATACCGTCCAACACGCGCCGAGTGCCGAAGCCACGGCCGTTCATCTGCTTGAACACCTCATCGTCGAGAGAATCCAGGCTAACCGTAATCCGATGCAAGCCGGCGTCGCTGAGCTGCTGGGCTTGACTGGCGAGGAGGTAACCGTTGGTGGTAAGCGTGATGTCGTCGGCGCCGGGGATGGCGGCCAGTTGACGCACCAAATCGGGAAGGTCCACGCGCAGCAGAGGCTCCCCGCCGGTGATTCGCAACTTGTTGACGCCCAACTCCACGAACAGACGAGACAGGCGGGAAATCTCCTCAAAGGTCAGGATGTCGTCCTTGGGCAGAAACTGATATGCCTCACCGAAGATTTCCGCTGGCATACAGTACGGACATCGGAAATTGCAGCGGTCGGTGACCGAAATCCGTAAATCTCGTAAAGGGCGCCCGAACCGGTCATTAATCATCTTGCGATTCCATCAGGATTCCAGGGCAGCAAAGCAGCGATTTAGCACCCGCAATGCTTTATTAGCCGCATCAGACCGATGGCTGATGCGATTCTTGGCGGTCAACGGCAACTGAGCAATTGTTTTGCCGTAGGAAGGCAAGTGAAATGCGGGATCATACCCGAAACCGTGTTCACCTTCCGGTTTGTATTGTATCACCCCGGCGATGGAACCTACGACGGTTGCGATCCGCCCGCCATAGCCATCGGGAAAAGGCTCCGTTGAGATTCCGCCGGGAGTTGCTTCAGCTGGCGGCACTGCTATTGCGGTGAAACACCGGAACCTGGCAATCCGATTCTGCCACGGGATTCCCTGCAAGTTACGCAGCAGGAGCGCAAGCCGGTCGGCATCGGACTTGCAGGCATCACCACCGTACCGGGCTGAATAAACGCCCGGCGCACCGCCCAGGGCGTGTACCTCCAGACCAGAGTCATCGGACAGGGTGAGGCAGCCCGAAAGGCGGGCGTAGGTTGCGGCTTTGAGTTGGGCGTTCGCCAGGAAGGTGGTACCGGTTTCTTCGACCTCTTCGGTTATGCCAACGTCATCGAGCGAGATTAATGATGCCGGGCAATCCGCCAGCAACTGGCGGTATTCCCGCATCTTCCCCGGATTGCGCGTGGCGACCAGCAGCGTGTTAGGAGACATAATCGTTTCGGGAATACGCCCGGCTAAATTACGCCGCTGGTAGACAGGCCATCGAGCTGCGCCGCAGTGAGGCCCAGCCAACCGCCGTAAATATCGAGATTGTGCTCACCTACGGTTGGGCCCATGTGCCGCAGTTCGCCCGGCGTATCGCTGAACTTGGGAACTACACCCAGCATGATGGTCTTGCCGATCTGGGGATCGTCCACTTCCACGATGTCCCCCCGCTCCTGAAAATGAGGGTCGGCGACGATGTCAGCGCTGTTGTACACCGGCCCCACCACGCCACCGGCCGGAATCAACTCACCCATGATGTCATCAATGGTACGTTTGCTCAACCAGTTCTGCAAGATTTCGTTCAGCGCGTCCTTATTTTGGAGGCGCGCCGCGTTGTTGGCGAACCGGTCATCATCGAGCAACTCGTCAAAACCCATGGCGCGGGCCAAACCCTCCCAAGTGTTCTGGGACGTTGCCGATAGGCCCAGCCAGCGGTCGTCGCCAGTTCGGTAGAGACTGCGCGGCGCCGCATCAGGGAAATCGTTGCCCACCCTTTCCCGAACCTCTCCCAAGCGGTCGTAAATCGTGAGATGGGGGATGCACAGGCGGAACAGTGGCTCGAACAGGCTGAGGTCAACCACCTGCCCGGCTCCGGCGTGGCCGTCCCGCCGGTCGGCGTCGCGGCGGTAGATGGCCATCATGCCGGCCATGGCGCCAAACACGCCGGCGATTTCGTCGGCCAGCGGCACCGGCGGCAGATTCGGCGGTGTGTCGGGAAAACCGGTCATGCCGATATAGCCACTCATGCACTCGGCTATGGTCCCGAAGCCGGGACGATCCTTATAGGGGCCGGTCTGTCCGAACCCGGAGAAACGTAGGATCACCAATCCGGGGTTTACATCCGGCGCGTGTAAGTCAGTCGGCCCCAGCCCCCAACGTTCGAGCGTTCCGGGCCGAAAACCCTCAATAAGCACATCGGCCTCGACCGCCAGCTGCCTGAGCAATTCCTGCCCCCTGGCGTCGCCCATGTTGAGCGTAATCGATTGTTTATTGCGGGAATGAACTTTCCACCACAAAGATACCCCTTCGTAGAAAGGGCCCCAGTTGCGAAGGGGGTCGCCGGAACCGGGTCGCTCAACCTTCACCACCTCGGCGCCGAAATCGGCCATCAGCGACGAAGCTGTGCCACCCGCCACGATGATAGAGAGGTCCAGTACCTTGAGGCCAGCGAGCGGGCCTGATTTGCGGGCATTGGCAGTCAAAAGAACCTTCCCCTACGATGTGCGGAGTGGATACGACCGATATTAGGGCGCATCGGAGGTGGCGTCAAACCACTGTTTTGCCGTGGCCCATACTTCATCAGGGTATTCCATGGGCAGAAAGTGGCTGCCCTTACCCATCGCTTTGACCCGGGCGCCGGCCACCAGATCTACGAACCGCCCCACGCCGGGGTCGTCGGGACGTTGGCAACCGGGGTAGTCTGCCAGCAGCAGCAGCCAGTCGCCGGGCAAACCGCACAGGTAATTTTCGACTTGCAAGTCGTCCCGCATACCGTAAAAGGTAGCTTCCGTGTCGGGGTGGCATTTGAGTTGTGCCTTTCCGTCAGGCAGCAACCGCGTACCCCCGGTGATGAATTGCTCGAAGGGTTCATCCTCCCAATCCTTGAACGCGGCGCGGGGACGATACCCGTCAAACATCGCAGCGCGACTGTCCCAGATGGATCGTTTCATACGGGTCCGCTCGGCTCTGAGGTTCAGGTCTTGGGTCGGCGTGGTGGCCGGGTCGTTGCTGACCCGCGTTTCGACCAGAACCACCGGCCCGAATCGACCCGGCAGCAGAGAGGCGGCAATGATGCTGGCCAACCCACCCGACGAATGGCCGATGACCCGGGGACGTTCCAAATCCATTGCGCCGATGATTGCCGCGAGGTCATCGCCGGCAAACTCGAAACGGTACCCCTTTTCCGACGCATCCGTATCCCCGTGCCCACGCTGGTCGAATGCCAGCACGCGGTACTGTTCGGCCAAACGGCGGGCGATGGGTTTCCAGGGCCAGGCGCACAATCCGGTAGCATGGAGCATCAACAGCGGTGGGCTGGCCGGATCGCCCCACTCCAGATAGTGGTGCCGTATGCCGTTGGCGTGCACAAAGCGGGACTGCCAATCCTGGCTGCAACTTGAAGCTGTCATATCATGCTCGGAGTTCCTGAGAAGTAACTGTTCAGAGTTGCGGGGATCTGCCGACTATTCGGCCTATTGTGGAGGGGCAGCCAAGCACGAATTTTCTCTGCAAACCCATTCCGTCCCCTCAAACGTGAACAGTTACCGTGAGAATCATTACTATTGGCTGAACCAACGATATGGTATAATGCCGCCGCTCATTTAGCCAGATTCTGGACGTAACACAGCGCTAACCAACCGACCCGTTGCAATGTATTCGCGGCCATGATTGAGTGCCACCATGATTGATGATTATTTGGGACAATACGGCCTGATCGCCATTTTCCTAGTACTCGCCATCGTCGTGCCATCCAGTATGTTGATGGCATCCTACACGTTGTCGAAATTGGGATTACGGCCCGCGCGGCCCGACCCGGTGAAGCACGACACCTACGAATGCGGCGTCGAAACTATCGGCGGCACCTGGAACCGGTTCCAGTTTCGCTTTTATATGTTCGCCATCCTGTTCGTCGTATTCGATGTTGAGGTGGTGTTCCTGTACCCGTGGGCGACCAAATTCCTGACGCTGGAACTGTTCGCCCTGATTGAGATGGCAGTGTTCGTGGGGATTCTGCTGTTGGCGTGGGCCTACGCCTGGCGCAAGCACGACCTGGAATGGCAAGGCTGACCGACTATGGCTGAACTGACGCCCGGCGGTGGCCCGCTCCACAACCGCACCTGGGAAATCGATCGTTCTGAGGGTCAGGTAGTGAACGACCTGATTGCTGCCTCGCAGTCGCCCATCGAAATGCCCATGATCGAGGTGCCCGACGACCTGCAACGCAACCTGATGGTCACCTCGGTGGATGCCCTGGTGAACTGGAGCCGCAAGTCTGCCCTGTGGCCCGTATCTTTCGGCCTGGCTTGCTGCGCGTTCGAAATGATGGCGACGGCGATGGGCCGCTTTGACATCTCCCGCTTCGGTATGGAAGTGTTCCGCGCTTCTCCCCGGCAGGCCGACCTGATGATCGTGGCCGGCACCGTAACCTGGAAAATGGCGCCGCCCATCAAGCGTATCTACGAGCAGATGGCCGAACCGCGCTGGGTGATCGCCATGGGCGTTTGCGCCACCAGTGGCGGGCCGTATTTCGGTTCCTACAGCGTTGTGCCCGGAGTTGACCACATAATTCCGGTCGATGTTTACGTCCCGGGGTGCCCACCGCGCCCCGACGCGCTGCTGTATGGCATCATGGAGTTGCACGAGAAGATCAAGAGGTACCGCAACCTGGGCAGCGGTAGCTTCAAACCGTGATGATAACGGCCCTGTCCGGTCAAGCCCTGGCCCAGCGGTTGCAGGATTTAACGCCCAACGCCGTGCTTGAATGGAACGATTCGGCGGTTTGGGTTGCTCCGGAATCGCTGCATTCCGTTGCCGCTGCGTTGTGGGAAGACTCGGAACTGGATTTCAAGTATCTGAACTCCGTCAGCGCCGTAGATTACGTTGAGCACTTTGAGCTCGTATACCACCTGACCTCCATCGACAAACAGCACACTGGCATCGTCCGCAGCCGCGTGTACGGCAGAGAAGACCCCACGGCAGCATCGGTGGTGAGCGTTTGGCGCGGAGCCGATTTCCAGGAGCGGGAAATCTGGGACCTGATGGGTGTCAGGTTCACCGGCCATCCCAACCTGAAGCGGATAATGTTGTGGGAAGGTTTTGAAGGACACCCGCTACGCAAGGATTACCTGTAACAACCGTTCAGCATCGCTGACGACCGGCAATAATCCATGACTATTCGAACCGAACCAATGACCGTCAATGTGGGGCCACAGCACCCCAGCACCCACGGCGTGTTCCGTGTGCGCGTCACGTTTGACGGCGAAGACATCGTTGAAGTTGAACCGGTGCTCGGCTACCTGCATCGCGGGACCGAAAAACTGGCCGAAGAGCGCAACTACGTGCAAATAGTCACGCTCACCGACCGGCTGGACTACACGTCGTCGATGATTAACAACCAGGCGTACTGTCTGGCCGTGGAGCAATTGCTGGGCATTGAGCCGCCGCCACGCGGGAAGTGGCTCCGGACGCTGACCGCCGAGTTGCAGCGCATTGCCAGCCACCTGATCGCCGTCGGTTTTTTTGTTCAGGAACTGGGGGCGTTCGGCACACCGTTGATGTACACCTTCCGCAGCCGGGAGCGCATCCTCGACCTGTTCGAGATGCTGTGTGGCGCGCGCATCACCGTGAGTTACATGAGGCCCGGCGGCGTGTTTGCCGACGCCCCCGAAGATTTTTGGCCGGCTCTGGACCAGTTCCTCGAAGATTTTGAAGGCGAGCTGGAAGAGCTGGAAAACCTGCTGCTCAACAACGAAATTCTGATGGTGCGCACTCTTGGGGTCAGCCCGCTGCCCGCCGACGTCGCCATCAATTGTTCGGCCAGCGGGCCGGTGCTGAGGGCCAGCGGGGTCAACTGGGATTGGCGCAAACTGGCCCCCTACGATGCCTACGACCAGGTCGAGTTCGATGTACCGTTGGGCGCCAACGGCGACAACTACGACCGGTTCTGGGTGCGGGTGCAGGAAGTTCGCCAGAGTCTACGCATCGTGCGGCAGTGCATCGAGCGGATCGAACCGGGGCCAGCGCGCCTGGAAGTTCCCCTGGTGCTCCGCGCCGAGCCTGGCGCCGAAGCCTACGGGCGAGTGGAGGCATCCAAGGGGGAGCTGGGATTTTATCTGGTCAGCGACGGCGGCATAGCGCCCTATCGCTGTAAGATTCGTTCCCCTTCGCTGATCAATCTGACTATCATGGACCATTTGCTCGTCGGTTGGAAGCTGGCCGATATGATAGTTTCACTGGGCAGCATCGACATCAACATGGGCGAAGTTGACCGATGAACGGTTGCCTGCTCAATCCAGACGGTGTGCTTGGCGGCAACCCGCTGTTCCGACTGATTTATGAAACGGCCGGTCAGTTCCTGCCGTGCTGGTTGTCATACGTGGTCGCCGGCGCAGTCATTATGCTCATACTGATCAACGCGGTGCTGCTGGGTGCAGCGATCGTCAGTTGGGGCGAGCGACGGTTGCTCGGCAGATTCCAAAACCGGATCGGCCCCAACCGCTGGGGACCGTTCGGCGCCCTGCAGCCGATTGCAGATTTGGTCAAGCTGATCACCAAAGAAGACATCATCCCCTACGGCGCCGACCGCATCGCCTTCACCATCGTGCCGGTTTTGATGGTTGCCAGCCTACTGGTGGCCACGTCGGTAATTCCCTTCGCCAAGAATGTGGCGCTGGTTGACCTCAACGTTGGTGTATTATTTGTGCTGGCGGTCAGCTCGCTAACCACCATTGCGATATTCACTGCGGGCTGGGCATCCAACAACCGGTATGCACTGTTCGGCGCGGGCCGGGCGGTGGCGGTGCTGCTCAGTTACGAGGTCCCCGTCGTGCTGTCTTTGTTGGGTGTGGTGCTGGTGGCCGGCTCCATGTCACTGGGGGACATTGTTGTGGCCCAGGCGGTGCCGTTCTTCCTCGTGCAACCGCTGGCGTTCTTCGTGTTCCTTGCCGGTATGTCTGCGGAGTTGAACCGCACGCCCTTTGATGTGGCAGAAGCCGAATCTGAGATTATCGCCGGTTACCATACCGAGTACAGCGGCATCAAGTTCGCGTTGATTCAGGCGGCCGAGTTCGGCGGCGCGCTAGTCGTGTCCGCATTGATTGCGACGCTGTTCTTCGCCGGTTGGGCCGGCCCGATTGCCGACTGGCTGGGCTGGCTGTGGTTCCTCATCAAAACGTTTATCGGGATATTCATCTTCGTCTGGATACGCGCTACGTACCCTCGGTTGCGACTGGACCAGATTATGGCCGTATGCTGGAAGTTCCTGATGCCGTTGAGCATTATCAATCTGATTGCTGTTGTGCTGGAGGTCTACTTCCTGCGCGACGCTCACGGCGCTCTGAGTACCAGCGACCTGTGGATCATGGCCGGCATCAACATAGTTCTGGCTGCGGTTTCGATTGCAGTCTTTGGCCAGTTGATACGCCAAAGGGTACAAAATTCCTCGCCAACTGCCCGGTCGGTCCAACCCGTGGTCAACGGCGTTTCGACCATCGATACGAGATAAGGGCAACGCGGGCACACACCGGAGAAGAGCACCATGTACGGATTAGAAATGGCCAAGGGGTTGATGGTTACCCTGTCTAACCTGGTGCGTAAACCGTTCACCATTTCCTATCCCGAACAACGGGTGCCGCAACACCCCAGGTTCCGCGGCGAGGAGTTTGCCTGGTACGAAGAACGCTGCACGGGATGCGCTTCGTGCGCCAAGTATTGCCCGTTGGGAATCATCAAAATAGTAACCAAGCCCAGTGAAACCGCTCCTTTGCAGGGCGACAAATACCTGCTGGAGACCTTTGACATCGAGCTGCAACGGTGTATGTTCTGCGGGCTGTGCGTAGAGGCGTGCCCATACGATGCGTTGTTCATGGGCAGCGGTTTCGAAGAGGGGCAGTACAAACGCACCGATTTGGTGATTTCCATTGACCAGCTCCGCCACGCCGACAAGCACCCGAGCACCTGGTTCCGGCCTCAGCTGGAGAGCATGGAGTATCGGCCCGGAGTCAGCCGGCCGCTGGGGTGGCGCGAGGTTGGCCGGGAAAAATGGCGTTGGCACCAGCGCGAGAAGGCCGGTATGCGTCTGGCGGGTCGGGATTCTAAGGACGACACCTAGATGTGGTTTGAGCAAATAGTATTCTGGGCGCTGGCGATTATGGCGGTGGCCGGATCAATCGGCGTGGTGCTCGTGCGCGACCTGTTCCGTGCGGCGCTTTTACTTTCACTGGTTTTCATTGCGGTTGGCGGCTTTTTCGTGATGATGAACGCCGAGTTCCTGGCGGTGGTACAGGTTTTGATCTACGTGGGAGCAATCGCCGTATTGTTCATATTCGCAGTGATGTTGACCAGGGATGTGCAGCATGGCAACACTCCCAATCGTTTGCAGATTCCAGCCGCACTGGTGTCGGCCCTGTTGCTGGCGGCGATGATTGCAACGGCAACCACCACCGACTGGACTACCCTGGCGGGAGCAGGGTTGGAGACTAAATCGCAAATCGCTCAAAACCAGGCAGTTGGCATTCCCGATGCGACCAAGCTGACCAGCGCGGGTTTGACCGCTCTTGAGGTTGAAAGCGTGCGCGAAGGTGGACTCGCCGACCTGTTGATAAGCGATTTCGTGCTGCCCTTTGAAGCTGTATCTTTGCTGTTACTGGCAGCAGCCATCGGCGGGTTGGCTCTGGCCCGCGGGCGGGGGAGATAGAGCTTTGACGCTGGAATCAATGCTCATCGTCGCGGCCGTTATCTTCTGCATCGGTCTGTATGGAGCGTTAGCGCGCCGCAACTTCATCGCCGTGTTGATGTCAATCGAGTTGATGTTCAACGGGGTGAACCTGACGCTGGTAGCGATGGGCCGCTGGCTGGTGCCCTACGCCGTGCAGGAACAACTGTCCTCGGTGCTCACCGGGCAAGTATTCGCCGTGTTCATCATCACCGTGGCCGCGGCGGAAATCGCCCTGGGACTGGGGATTGTGTTCGCAGTGTTTCGCACCAATGAAAGCGTGGATTTGACCGACGCCGCAGCGCTCCGGCACTGACGCCCCCGGCCAATCCATGGACGAATAACTTGGAACGAATCAATAAAGCATAAGCTATGTGGATGGAATTCAAACGCGCTCCCAACTTGATGGCAGCTGAAATCTGGAAGGAAGCCTTCGAAGCCGAAGGTTTGCCCACCCGGATTTTGCCGGTGGGGGACATACGGGACTGGAGCGAGCGTGCGCCGTTTGTCATCTATGTTCCCAAAGGCCGCGAACACGTGGCCGAAGAAATCGTGAGGAAGCTGTGAGGATGAAGCTGTCATGCTGACCGAACAGCTGGTGTGGGCGATTTTCCTGTTGCCCGTCGCTTCGTTTTTGCTGATTGGACTGGTGATCCGGCCGGCCGGCCCGAGTGCAGCCAAACTGTCGGGCTACGTAACCATCATCGCGCTGGGCATCGGATTCGCACTGTCGATCTGGTTGTTGCGGTCTTCCGACCACGGTGTGGTTTACGCCTTTCCGCCGCATCTGTGGCTGGACCTGGGGCCGGCATCCGTCGAAATGGGTTTGTTGCTGGACCCACTGACCAACGTAATGCTGGTGGTGGTTACGGGCGTCAGCCTGATGGTACAAATCTATTCCCTGGGTTACATGGACGGCGACGAGAGTTTCGCACGATACTACGCCTATATGTCTCTGTTCAGCGCGTCCATGATTGGCCTGGTGCTGGCGGTAAACATAATCCAGATGTACGTTTTCTGGGAATTGGTGGGCTTGTCGTCATACCTGCTCATCGGGTTCTGGCACCATCGTCCTGCGGCGGCGGCGGCAGCCAAAAAAGCGTTCATCATCACCCGCATCGGCGACGTTGGCTTCCTGTTGGCGATTATTTATCTGTTCTTCCAGGCCGATGCTTTTGCAGCCCAGGGCCTGAACGCATTTCATATCCCCGACATCTGGGAGGCCGCCCAGCCGGTGGCAGCAGGCGGGGCCGGAATCGTCGCCGGCGGCGCGCTGCTTTGGCTGTCCCTGGGGTTGTTCGCCGGAGCGGCTGGCAAGAGCGGCCAGTTCCCGCTGCACACCTGGCTTCCAGATGCGATGGAGGGCCCGACTCCGGTCAGCGCCCTGATCCACGCGGCCACGATGGTGGCCGCCGGAGTCTTCCTGGTGGGCAGATTCTTCCCGGTATTCGCCGAGTCAGAAACGGTTATGATGGTGGTGGCGCTGATCGGCGCGTTCACCGCCGTATTTGCCGCCACCATGGGATTGGCTGCCAACGACATCAAACGCGTGATGGCCTACTCCACCGTCAGTCAGCTGGGTTATATGATGGCTGCCCTCGGCGTTGGCGCCTACAACGCTGCCTTGTTCCACCTGTTCACCCACGCGTTCTTCAAAGCCCTGCTGTTCCTGTCGGCGGGCAGTGTCAACCACGCCGTCGGCACCTTCAATATGCTGTACATGGGCGGGTTGCGCAAGGCGATGCCATTGACCTATGCGCTGACGGCCATCGGCGCGTTGAGTCTGGTGGGTATCTTCCCGTTGGCGGGGTTCTGGAGCAAGGACGAAATATTGCTGGAAGCCTGGTTGGGCGGTGGCCCGGTGCAAATGTCAGTCAGCCTGGCGGTGTTCTTCATGCTGCTGGTTGGCGTGCTGCTGACCGCGTTCTACTCGTTCAGAATGTTTCACCTGACGTTCCACGGCGAATTCCGCGGCGGCGGCGAGCGGGAGTTGCACGATACTGAGGAAGCCGGATTGCCAGTGCCTACGGGCGTAACCCATCACGTTCATCTTGGCGAATCGCCTTGGGTGATGATAACGCCGATGCTGCTGCTGGGAATCAGCGCCGTTATCGCCGGCTGGTTGGCCAACCCGGTTGGTGTGGAAAGTCTGTTTGGACTGGTGCCTGCCCATTGGTTCACTGAGTACCTGGCATCGGGTCTGCACGACGGGCATCATGCACCGCCGTTCAACATCATGATTGCGGTAATCTCCAACGTGGTTGCAATCGGCGGCATTGGGCTGGCAATTCTGGTGTATGCCTGGCCGCGGCCGTTCACGTCCTTCGACCCGTTGATCAAGGCCGGCCCGGTTCATACATTGCTGTCCCAACGCTACTACTTCGACCATCTGTACGAAGGTATCATCGTCAACCGCGTCTTCTACCGCACCGTTGTTGCCACCACCGACTGGGTTGATCGCAATCTGGTTGACGGCATTGTTGGCCTGATCGGCTGGATTTCCCGAAACGTCGGCAGCCTGATTGCCCTCGCTCAAAACGGCCAGGTTCAATTTTATCCGCTGGTAGCCGTGACGGGCGTAGCAGTCATCATCGTGCTCTACCTGGTACTCGGATAACCGACGATGGCCAACGAATTCAACGGACTGCTGACCGCAACGGTTTTCCTGCCGGCTATTGCAGCCCTGCTATTGGCCGTGGGCATACTCCGCGACGACCGGGCGATTCGCTGGTTTGCGGCGCTGGTAACCGCCGTTGACTTGGCGCTGTCAGTGGTCGTGTTCGCCCTGTTCGAGAGGGGTGGCGAACGATTCCAATTGATTGACCGGTTCACCTGGATCGACACCAGCACAGTGCAGGCCAACTACCTGCTGGGTGTGGATGGCATCAGCGCGCCGCTGGTAATGTTGACGGGATTGCTGGGCCTGTGCGCCGTGTTCGCGTCTTTCCACGTCGGCAATCGCGTCAAGGAATACTGCATCTGGCTGCTGGTGCTGCAAACGGCCGTGATGGGCGTGTTCACCTCGCTGGATTTCCTGTTGTTCTTCCTTTTCTGGGAACTCGAACTGGTGCCGATGTACCTCCTGATCTCAACCTGGGGCACGGGACGGCGCGAATATTCGGCGATGAAGTTCCTGATATTCACGATTCTGGGCTCGGCGTTCATGCTGGTTGCCATCGTCGCCGTGTTCGTCAGCGCCGGAGTGGGCAGCTTCGACATGACCCGCCTGCTGGAACCCGGTTCCGCGCTTGATGCCACGCGCGCCGCCCTGCCCATGGGCTTGCTGTTCTGGCTGTTCTTCGTCGCCTTCGCGGTAAAACTCCCCACTTGGCCCGTTCACACCTGGCTGCCCGATGCCCACACCGATGCACCCACGGCGGGCAGCGTAATGCTGGCCGGAGTGATGCTGAAGATGGGCGGATACGGCTTGCTGCGCATCAACGCGGGTATGTTCCCTGAACAGCTGCAAACCTACGCGCTGCCGGTGGTAATCCTCGGCGTAATCAGCGTGCTTTACGGGGCGGTAGTTACGCTGCGGCAAACGGACCTGAAACGTCTTATTGCCTATTCCAGCGTCAGTCACATGGGACTCGTGCTTATTGGCATCGGCTCGGTGGCCGTGGTAGGCGGGGCGTTAACCGACGCCGGCCTGGTGGGGGCGGCGATGCAGCTCTTCACCCACGGCACGATTACCGGGTTGTTGTTCGTAGCGGTGGGAATCGTGTACGACAAAACCCACACGCGTCAAATTCCCGACTTGGGTGGGCTCGCCAATCGTATGCCCATCGTGGCGGCGGCGTTCCTGCTGGCCGGCGCTGCCTCATTGGGACTGCCGGCGCTGAGCGGTTTTGTGTCGGAACTGCTGGTGTTCTTCGGTGGATTCCGGGCGTTCCCGGCGTTGACCATACTGGCGGTGCTGGGAATTATTCTGGCCGCCGGCTATATCTTGTGGATGATACAGCGGGCTTTCTTCGGGCCGCGCCCCGCGCGTTGGGACGAACTTACCGACGCGAGTTGGGTGGAAATGGTCCCCATCGCTCTGCTGGTTATCAGCATTTTGGCGGTTGGCTTGTATCCGGCCTGGCTCACCGACGTGTTCCGCGACGGACTGGAACCCATCGTAAACGGTTATAATTCCGGCCTGGCCGGTGTCAGCCGCTAGCAGCCCACAAGGCTTTTTTATGACCACCTACGACCTGTACCTGATTTCGCCGCATCTTGCGCTGGCCGCGCTGGCGATGGTGGTTATCGTGGTTGACTTGCTGACGCGGCGAACCGGGTTGCTGGTCGGTGTGTCATTTGTTGGCCTGGCCGCCCCGGCTGCTTTGAGCGCCATGCAGGTCATTGAGCTGGCAACCAGCGGCTCCGACGCATTGTCCGCTGATGGTTCAGTAATCCTGTACACCCTGTCCATCGACCGATTCTCACTGTTCTTTAACTTTCTGATTCTGGCTGCAACGGGCCTGGTCGTACTGGTGTCCAACGACTACGTGCGGCGAATACCGCGGTTGCAGGGTGAATTTTTCGGCCTGATGCTGCTGTCTGCTACGGGCATGATGTTGCTGGTGGCGGCGAATGAACTGATTACCATCTACATCGCCCTCGAGCTAATCACGTTGCCGCTGGCGGCGCTGGCGGCGTTCATGCCCAATGGCCGATCCAGCGAAGCCGGCATGAAGTTCCTCATCATCGGCGCCATCAGCAGCGCGGTGATGTTGTACGGCATGGCGCTGATCTACGGGGTCACCGGTAGCACCCGCCTGGACGAAATCGCGGTGGCGTTGGCCAGCGCCACTACGTCGGGCGCCATCCCATTCGGCAGCCTGGCGGTATTGCTGGCGGTCGTGCTGTTGCTGGTAGGGTTTGGATTCAAAATGTCGGCGGCGCCCTTCCAGATGTGGGTGCCCGATGTTTATGAAGGCGCGCCCACGCCGATTGTGGCATTCCTGTCAGTTGCCAGCAAAGCGGCCGCCTTCGCGCTGGTAATGCGTGTGTTCTACATCGGTTTCGACTCGCTGGAGGGTGATTGGTGGGTATTGCTGGCGGTGCTGGCCGCGTTGTCAATGACCATCGGCAATCTGGTTGCCATCTCCCAACACAACATCAAACGGTTGTTTGGATACAGTACCATCGCCCACGCCGGCTACATTCTGGTCGGTGTCGCCGCGGTAGCCACCTCAGGCGGAGCGGCCAGTTTCGGCCCCAGCAGCGTGGTCTTCTATCTGGCCGCGTACACTGCTGCTAACCTGACGGCGTTCTTCGCTATCGTGTGCATTGAACACCGCATCAACAGCGCTGAGATTGCAGACTACGGCGGGATGATTCGCCGAGCTCCATTCCTGGCAATCACGCTGGGTCTGGCCCTGATTGCCCTGATTGGAGTGCCCCCCACCAGCATATTCATCGCCAAGATTTACGTATTCGCCGCCGCCATCAACACCGGGGAATCCCTGATGACCTGGCTGGTTGTCATTGGTGTCGTGAACAGCGTCGTGTCGGCGTACTACTACCTCCGAGTCATCAAGATCATGTTCCTGCAACCCGCGGTCAGCCCGGAGCGGGTGAGAGCGTCCTGGCCGGTGAATCTGGCGTTGGGAGTCGCCGCGCTGTCCATGCTGTGGTTAGGCGTGGCTCCGGGCACATTGCTGGGGGCGGCCGAGCGTGCGGTTACGGCGCTGGCCGGAGGTGGCTGAATGGTGATGAAAACCATCGGAATAGCCTACAACGACCTGATTCCAGAGGCGCTGAACTTGGCCCACGCAATCGTTACCGAGCTGGATTTGGGGGCGAACAGCTGGATCCTGGCCGCCGAAGATGTAGAGGGTCTCGCCGCACGCGCCGTCAACTCGGACCTGGTTATCACCATCGGCGGTGACGGCACCATATTGCGCGTGAACCGGGCTATCGCACCCCTGGGCATCCCCCTGGTTGGGGTGAACATGGGCCGGTTGGGTTTTATGACTGAGCTCACCGTGCCGGGCGTGATGGAAGAATTACCGCAGTATTTCAAAGGCGGAATGCGCGTATCCGAACACAGTATGTTGATGGCATCGTCGTTCCGACGCGATCCGGACGGAGCCGAACCGACCCAGCACGGCCCGTATCACGCGTTGAACGACGTGGTGCTCACGCGAGGACAGGTTTCCCGAGTCATTACGGTGCGGGTGGTAATTGACGGAGCGGACGTGTCCACCTTCCGGGCCGACGGAGTGATTCTGGCCACCGCCACCGGCAGCACGGGCTACAGTTTCGCGGCCGGCGGCCCCATCGTTGATCCCCTGTCCGATGACGTGGTACTCACGCCGCTGGCGTCCCACGTTGGCCTGACCGCTCCGCTGGTGCTGCGACCCACCAGCAGTGTTGATTTCCACCTGGAAGGTTCCCAGGGAGCGATTTTGAGCGTGGATGGGTTCGAGAACCATCCCATCGAACCGGGCGATTGGGTACGCATCACTCGCAGCCCACACCGGGCCCGGTTCCTCCGCGCCCACGAGCACAATTACTTCTGGGCCACGCTGACCCAACGCCTGGGGTTCAGCCTGCAGAGACGGTAACGCTACGGGCGAACTCAAGGATTTGCACCAAACAAAATGACGACACCTGCTAATAACGAACCGACCATTTCGACCCGCACCGTGTTTGAGGGGCGCATCCTTACCGTGCGTGTCGACACGGTGCAGCTGGTCAATGGCCGAACCAGCACCCGGGAAATCGTCGAGCACGCCCCGTCAATCTGCGTGGTACCGCTGGACTCGGACGGCACGGTGATGCTGGTGCGGCAATACCGCAAGCCGGCGGAAGCTTTCCTGCTGGAGGTTCCGGCGGGCGGCATCGAACCGGGCGAAAACCCTGAGGTCGCCACGCTGCGCGAGTTGCAGGAAGAGATCGGCCACCGCGCGGGTAGCTTGCAGCCGTTGGCCGGTTTTTGGCTCGCTCCCGGATGGTGTAACGAGTATATGTACTCGTTCCTGGCGACGGAACTGACGCCGGCAAGCCTAGAGTCGGACGACGATGAGTTCATCGACGTGGAAATAGTGGCGCTATCCGATGTTCCGGGCCTGATCGCAAACGGAACGATACAGGACGCTAAAAGCGTGGCGTCGCTGTTGCTTGCGATGCGCATCTTGGGGGATAATTAGGCGCCTGTCGGCCAGGCCGCTATAGTGAGAATATGTGCCGGGCCAGCCGACGCTGCCCGGTCGGAGGTTGACGCGAATGCCAGAAAATTTGCAACACGACGTGCTGATTATCGGTGCCGGCCTAGCCGGGATGCGAGCCGCCATTGCGGCCCGCGCCGCCGGAGCCAACACCGCCATCATCAGCAAGGTACACCCGGTGCGGAGTCATTCCAACGCCGCCCAGGGTGGCATCAACGCGGCGCTGCTGGACCGCGGCGATGATTGGGAAGACCACGCCTACGACACCATCAAGGGCAGCGACTTCCTGGGCGACCAGGACGCCATTGAAGTGATGTGTCGACAGGCCGGCGCTTCGCTCATTGATATGGAGCATATGGGGGTTACCTTCAACCGGGACGACGAGGGACGGTTGGGCACGCGGGCCTTCGGCGGTCAGCGCCGCGCCCGCACCTTTTTCGTCGGCGACTTCACCGGACAAGCCCTGCTCCACGTCATGTTCGAGCAACTCATCAAATCCGGCGTGCGCCGCTACGAAGAATGGTTTGTTACAGCGCTCATCATGGAAGGCGGGCAGGCCGCTGGCGTCATCGCCCTGGATATCCGTACCGGTGAGTTGAACCTGATCAGGGCCAAGACCGTCATATTCTGCACGGGCGGTTGCGGCCGATTGTTTGAGCCCAGCACCAATGCTCTCATCGTCACCGGCGATGGCATGGGCCTGGTCTACAACGCTGGCGGCCAGTTGATGGACATGGAGATGGTTCAGTACCATCCCACCACGCTGGCGGGCAGCGGGGTGCTGATTTCCGAAGCGGCCCGGGGCGAAGGCGCTTACCTGCGGGACAAAGACGGCAATCGGTTCATGGAAAAATACGCTCCCAACATGATGGAACTGGCCTCTCGCGACGTGGTGTCCCGTGCCGAACAGACCGAGATCAACGCTGGCAACGGCGTTGACGGCTGCGTGTACCTGGACTGTACCCACCTGGGCGAAGCGCTAATCATGGAGAAGCTCAGCCAGATCAGGGAAATAGGGGTCGATCTGGCCGGCGCAGACATGATTCGCGAACCGATTCCAATCCGCCCCGGTATGCATTACATAATGGGCGGTATTAAGACCGACATCGACGGGTTGACCAATCTGGAAGGTGTCTACGCTGCCGGCGAGTGCGCCAACGTCAGCGTACACGGCGGCAACCGCCTGGGCGCCAATTCGCTCCTCGACACCATCGTGTTCGGCGAGCGAGCGGGCAACCATGCCTCAACCGCCGCCCGCGGCAGGAACTACGTCGAATTCGACACCGGCGCGACTTTGGATCGGGAATCCCGGCGGATCCAGGAAATGCTGGACCGCCCCAACAATGGAGACCGTTGGGCCTCGGTCCGCAAGGACATGGGCGACTCCATGAATCGCAATGTGGCGGTGTTCCGTAACGAGGAAGGCATCCAGGAAACGCTGGGCGACCTGCACAACTTGAAGCGGCGCTACGAAAACGTGCCCGTTCACAACAAAGGCAAGCGGTTCAACACCGACCTGGTCTTTGCCCTGGAACTGGGCTATATGCTGGATTGCGCTGAAACCATCGCCATCGGAGCGTTGGAGCGACGAGAGAGCCGCGGCGCCCAGTTCAGGGTTGACTATCCTGATCGGAACGACGAGGAATGGTTGCACCACATCGTCGTCAGCGAATCCGAATCGGGGCCGCAAGTTTCTGAATTACCGGTCACCATCACCAAGTGGACACCAGAAGAGAGGAAGTACTAGGTTATGGACATAACCGTAAGGGTAAAGCGACAGGATCCGGAAGCAACAGGAGAAGGCCGTCTGCCCTATTGGCAGGAATACCCGGTTAGCATCCCTGAAACCGCTACGGTTCTGGATGCGTTGATCCAGATTCGTGAAGATGACGACGGCACATTGTCCCTGCGGTGTTCCTGCCGCAGCGCCATTTGCGGTTCCTGCGCGATGCGTATCAACGGCCACGCCGGGCTCGCCTGCAAGACAATTGTCAGAGACGCGGTGCAGGACGGGGTCATTACCGTGGAGCCGGCCGGCGTGATGCCGGTGATTAAGGACCTGGTGGTCAACTTCGACCTTTTCTGGGAAAAAATTGAACAGGTTGACCCGTACCTGAAACACATGGGGCAGGAACCGGAAGGCGAATACATCGTCTCCAATGAAGATATGCTGCACCTGTCGGCGGTTACCTCCTGCATAATGTGCGGGGCGTGCGTTTCCGACTGCACGGTTCTGGAAGTCGATCCGACCTTCCTGGGCCCCGCCGCGCTGGCCAAGGCGTATCGATTCACCGCTGATCCACGAGACGGCGATGCCAACGGCGTGTCGGTGGAACGGCTGTGGGCCCTGAGCGAACCCACCGGCATCTGGGACTGTACGCGCTGCAACGAATGTGTCCAGGCGTGCCCCAAGGGAGTCGCGCCCATGGATCGCATCATGGCGATTCGGGAACAGGCCATCCAGGCCGGCTACAACAACAACAACGGCGCTCGCCACACTGACGCTTTCACGGAGTCGGTGGGACACAGCGGCCGCCTTGACGAGTTGCGGTTGCCCATCAAGAGCGTGGGCATGATGAATTTGCCGGCCCTGATGGGCTATATGCCGGTTGCCTTCCGCGCCATGCGCCGCGGCAAGATGCCGCCCATCGTCCACAAGAACGTTGACAACGTGGAAGCGGTACGCAAACTGTTCCGTCAACTGGAACCCGAACCTGCCGGCCCGCAGGTCAGCAACAACTCTCCATTCGGCTAGAGACCGACCAGCCGCATCAGCCACTCCGGAGGACTGACCAGTGAAGTACGCCTTTTTCCCGGGCTGCGTTTCGACCGGAGGCGCGCCCGAGCTATACCCAGCCACCCAGCTAGTTTGCCAACGACTGGGCATTGAACTTGAAGAGATACCGGGTTGGACTTGCACCGGCGCCGGCGTGATCCAGGAGAAGAACCAGCGCTTTGGGGACACGCTGAACGCCCGCAATTTCGCCAAGGCGGAGCAGATGAGTTTGCCGATTCTAACCATCTGCAGCACCTGCCAGGGAGTGATGTCCCAGGCCAACCACCGGATGCGCAACCCGGAGTATTTGGCCGAGATCAACTCCTACTTGGCTGAGGAAGGACTGGAGTACAGCGGCAACAGCGAACCCAAACACCTGCTCTGGATACTAATTGAGGACTACGGCCTCGACCACTTGATGCCTCATATCACGCGGCAGCTTACCGAACTGAAAATCGCCCCGTTTTACGGTTGCTACATCGTGCGGCCAACGGAAGCGCTGGACATCGCCGAGCATCCGGAACGGCAACAATCGCTGGAATTGCTGATTGACGCCCTGGGGGCCACGCTGGTCGATTTTGAGGGCAAGACCCGTTGCTGTGGCTTCCCCATCCTAACCATCAATGAGCGCAACTCGATGGCAATGGTGGGCAAGCATACGTCCGAAGTGAAAGACCTGGGCGCTGACGCGATGGTTACGCCGTGCCCGCTGTGTCATCTCAACCTGGATGGATTCCAGCCCAAGGCGGCATCGCAGATTCGACGATCCATCGACCTGCCCATCCTGCACATGCCGCAACTCATCGGCTTGGCTATGGGTATGTCACCGGCAGACCTGGGCCTGAAAAAGCACATCGTCAGCACCGGCCCGCTGGAATTGAAACTCGGCGCGCGGCGGTAGCTCCCCATCCATGGTTAAATGACAACGCCCCGGGTGCATTAACCCGGAGCGTTTGCTATTGGCCGTTGCCGGAGCGGAGGTATCCGTAATCTATCCGCGCAACGTCGGCGCCACTGCCTGTATCGCCGCGATGGTTTCGTCCACGTCATCGTCGGTGTGGACAATGGACGTGTAGAATTTCTGCGGCCACGACTTGATGATGCGTCGCTCCAGCAAACCGGCGTTGAGTCTACCCAGCGTGGCAGCGTCGGTAGTCAAACCGTCCCGATAGTTTTGGATGGGATGATCGGAGAAGTAAATGTCGAAGACAGCATCTTCGCCTACGCTTTGAACGGGCAGGCCTTGGTCCTCACACGCCTGCGCCAACGCCTGACGCAAACGCCCTCCGACGGTGTGCAATCGGTCGTAAACGCCGTCCTTTCGTAGCTCAGACAACGTGGCCAGTCCGGCAGCGCAGGCAATGGGGTTCCCGTTCAGCGTCCCGATTTGGTCAACATAATCATCAGAGGATACCGCGGCGCGGTCGTACACCGACATAACATCGGCACGACCCATTGTTGCGGCCAGCGGGTACCCGCCACCCATTATCTTGCCCACCGAACACAGGTCGGGCGTTACGCCGTAATATTCTTGAGCGCCACCGTAGGCCAGGCGGAATCCTGTGACCACTTCGTCGAAGATGAGCAGGAGGTTGGCGTCAGCGGTGAGTTTCCGGAGACCGGCCAAAAAGCCCGGAACCGGGGCCAGCGAACGCTGCATCGGCTCTACGATTACGGCGGCAATCTCATCCTTATGGGCGTCGATGATTGCGGCGGTGGTTTCCAGATCGTTAAACTGGGATATCAGCATCAGGTCATTCAAGGCGCGCGGGATGCCGCCGCTGTTGGCTTCAGCCTGGGGAAACTCGTTCGCTGCTGATCCAAACACCGACATCATCGCGTAATCACTGGTGCCGTGAAAACCACCCTCGAACTTGAGGATTTTTTCCTTGCCAGTGAACGCCCGGGCCACACGCATGGCCTGAAAACAGGCGTCAGTCCCGCTGGTGGTGAAACGAACCTGCTCGGCGCAGGGCACCGCCCGCACCAGCTCTTCGGCTAACAGAACCGCCTGTTCGTTGGTGGTGAAGAAAGTCGAACCGCGACCCACGGCTGCCAGAACCGCTTCAGTGACGGCCGGGTGAGCGTGGCCGAGAATCATGGGGCCGGAACCCATCAACCAGTCAATGTATTCATTGCCCGACACGTCCCAAACACGCGCGCCCTTACCCTCGCGAACCAGGAATTTCAACTCATCAGGGTAGCTGGTGTTTCCAGTGCTGCTACCGGGCAGGTACTGAGCTGCTTTCGCCAGCAATTCCTGTTCCAGTGGTGTTCTTTGTGTCATTTTCGCCTCCGGGTCACGGTCAGGATTTATCCAGCCGAGCCACAAATATTATACACGGGCGATGGCGTCCCCTGAGCGAAGCAACCCCGCCGGCGAATCGTGCCGGCGGGGTTGCTCAAACTGACTTCCGTTGCGTGCTAGCCGGCTTCCGCCCTGGCTTTAGACATCACATCTACCAGTTCCTGTACTGAAGCCGCCGAGCTTTGCAACGCGGCCTGTTCTGCATCGGTGAGGCTGATTTCCACGATCTGTTCAATGCCTTTGGCCCCTATTTTCACCGGCACGCCGACACACAGACCGTTGATGCCATACTCGCCTTCCAGATAGGCGCACCCAGGCAGGATGCGCTTTTTGTCCAACAGCATGGCTTCTACCATCTGGGTGATCGCTGCTGATGGAGCGTAGAACGCGGAGCCCTGTTTGAGCAAGGCAACTATCTCACCGCCGCCGTCGCGGGTGCGCTGAACGATGGAATCGATGCGGTCTTTGGACAGCAACTCGGTAATCGGTATGGAGCCAACGGTGGTATAGCGCACGAGCGGCACCATGTCGTCGCCATGGCCGCCCAACACCATGGCCTGCACGTCTTCCACGGAAACGTCCAGTTCCTGGGCGATGAAAGTGCGGTAACGGGCGGTATCCAGAACGCCGGCCATTCCAAACACGCGGTTGCGAGGAAAGCCGGCCGTTTCGTACACGTTTTGCACCATGGCGTCCAGGGGGTTGGTAACCGCCAGGATGATGCAATCCGGAGAGTAGCGCACTACTTCCTCAGTAACCGCCGACGTGATGCTCATATTGGTGAGCAGCAGGTCGTCACGACTCATACCGGGCCGTCGAGCGATGCCGGCGGTGATAACCACGACTTCGGAACCGGCGGTTGCTTCGTAACCGTTAGACCCGGTAATCGTGGCGTCGGTACCGAGAACCGGCCCGGATTCCAGCATATCCAGGCTCTTGCCTTGGGGCAGGTCCTCCACGACGTCCACCAGTACAACATCGGCGTAGCCGAGCTGGTGGATGCGCTGGGCAGTGGTGGCGCCCACGTTGCCAGCGCCAACAACGGTTACTTTACTTCGCATTTTGGAAATTGCCTCCGATAAGATTTCAACATTAGGATTTGCAGGCATAGGCAGGGGCGACGTATGCGTCGCCCCTGCTGCGTTGCAGTATCACTCCGCTCGGGCCGCCAGTTGGCGACTCGTAGGCATCCTGCCTTGATTCTAAGCCGTTCGTTGCTAGATTGCGTCCACAATGGCATTCAGAGTGGCGCTGGGGCGCATGGCTTTGGCGGCCATCTCATCATGGGGATGGTAATAGCCACCGATGTCAACCGGCTGTCCCTGAGCGTCGATCAACTCCTGAACGATATTGTCTTCGTTGTCAGCCATCTGCCGGGCCACCTCGCTAAAGCGGGCTTGCAGCTCCGGGTCCTGGGTCTGCTGGGCCAGCATTTGCGCCCAGTACAGAGCGAGGTAGAAATGACTGCCTCGGGTGTCCAGTTCGTTCACCCGGCGCGATGGCGCTCTCTGGTGTTCCAGATGCTCCCCAATTGCCTGGTCCAGGGTTTCAGCCAGGATTTTGGATCTGTCGTTCTTAAACACCTCGCCGAAATGCTCGAAGGATGCGACGAGGGCACAGAATTCGCCCAGAGAATCCCACCGCAAGTGTCCCTCCTCCAGGAACTGCTGCACATGCCTGGGGGCCGACCCGCCAGCGCCCGTCTCAAACAGCCCGCCGCCTTCCAGCAGGGGGACGACCGAAAGCATCTTGGCGCTGGTGCCCAATTCCAGGATGGGAAAGAGGTCAGTCAGATAATCACGCAGCACGTTGCCAGTCACGGAAATAGTGTCCTGGCCAGCTCGGCTGCGCTCCATCGTGAACCGCATCGCATCAATCGGAGACATGGTGCGAATGTCCAACCCGGTGGTGTCATGCGTGGGCAGGTATTGGTCCACTTTCTGGATCAACTCAGCGTCGTGAGCCCGGTTCGGGTCCAGCCAAAAGATGGATGGAGTGCCGGTGATCCTGGCCCGATTGACCCCAAGCCTGACCCAGTCCTGAATCGGCTCGTCTTTGGTCTGGCACATCCGGAAGATATCGCCTTCCTCGACGAGCTGTTCCATCAGAGTCGCGCCCGATGTGTCCACGACCCGAATCGTCCCATTGCCTGGCGCCGTAAAAGTCTTGTCATGGGAACCATACTCTTCGGCCGCTTGCGCCATCAGCCCCACATTGGCGACGCTGCCGATGGAGGCCGGATCAAACGCTCCATGTTCCTGGCAGTCTTCGATTATCGACTGATACAAAGTCGCATAGGAACGATCTGGAATCATAGCAATCGTATCGTGCAACTCGTTGTCGGGGCCCCACGTGCGGCCGCCATCGCGGACAATCACGGGCATTGAGGCGTCAATAATCGTATCGCTCGGCACATGCAGATTGGTGATGCCCCGGTTGGAGTTCACCATCGACAACTCAGGGCGGACGCTATAGACCGCCTGGATGTCGGCCTCGATTTCCGCTCTCTTGGCCTCAGGCAGGGATTGAATCTTCGTGTAGAGTTCAGCGATTCCATTGTCCGGGTCCACCGCGAGTTCAGACAGGTCCGGCGCGTGTTTGTCCAACACGTCCTGGTAGTAAACCGACACGCAATGGCCGAAAATAATCGGATCGGACACGCGCATCATGGTGGTCTTCACATGGAGGGAGAGCAACACGCCTTCAGCTTTGGCAGTTGCCATTTCCTCGGCGTAAAATTCGCGCAGCTCCCTGACGTTCATCACGGCGCAATCGATGATTTCACCGGGTTGCAGTGGGATACCGGATTTGAGTTCGGTCGCACGACCGTCGCGGGTCACAAATTCAATTGCAACCGACCCCGCTGCCGCGATTGTCACCGCCTGCTCAGTGCCATAAAAGTCCCCACTGGTCATGTGGCCCACACGGGTTTTGGACACCTCCGGCCAGTCCTGCATCATCCGATGGGGATTGCGTTTGCCGTGCTCCTTGACCGATATGGCCGACCGCCGGTCGGAATTGCCTTCCCGTATAACCGGGTTGACCGCGCTGCCCAGCACCCGGGAATAACGCGCGTGGATTTGGCGTTGTTCGTCGTTTGCAGGTTGGTCGGGGTAGTCGGGAATGTCATAGCCCTTGTCCTGCAATTCCTGGATTGCGCCCTTTAACTGGGGGATTGAGGCGCTGATATTGGGCAACTTGACCAGGTTGGCTCCCGGCTCCAGACACAACTGGCCGCACATGGCCAGATAATCGGGTATCTTTTGCGCGTCGGTCAAATTGTCGGGGAAATTGGCGATAATGCGACCGGTCAACGAGATATCCCAAGTCTCCAGTTCAAAACCGGCTCCCTTGGTAAATGCCTGGAGAATCGGCAGCAACGAGTGCGTGGCAAGGGCCGGAGCCTCATCAGTTTTCGTATAAACAATCTTGGCAGCTTCTGGCATATCCTGCTCCTTTGTAAAAAAGTTTCACGGGCCGCTACGAGTTGCCAAGAAATGTTTGACCACGGTCCCGGACATGAAAAATATGCACCAACTTCCCAATCTATTAACCAAGACGATGTGGACGAGTCAGTACATTCTAGGCACGAAGCGGGGCGGATTGAAGGGGGTGGGTACCCGGCATTCCACCCGATGCTGCGAACCAAACGGAGTTCAAATTACACCGATTATACATCCGAACCCTAATCAACGGTACCCCAGGGTAACCCTAATCAGGGCCATTCGATACCGACTTCGCTCCGACCTTGAACCGATAGACGCTGCTGGCCCCGCCGATGCAATGGCGGTGGGGAGTTTTCCGGGTTTTACCTTCGCTATTCAACATTCAACGCGTATCGGATCGGTGCGTATCGGATCGGCGCGTATCGGATCGTTGTGTGTGGTACATTGCGGCGAGGTTTTCCAACCCGCTGCGGCGCCCGTGGGTATGCGACGGTTGACATTCGATGGCTGATACGGCAACTCCCGCGGTGCGTATGCCGCTCATTAACAAGTTACTGTTCGCCTCAGACCACATTGGTCTGCAAACCATCAGTTACGCTCGCAGTTCGTGGTTGTTGTTTTTTCTGGTGCCTCCCGTCGGCATCGGTCTGGCCCGGATACCACCCGTCTCTTTGCCCGGATTCGAGCTGGACGCCCGTGTGCTGGCCGGAATCTTGATAACCGTCGGGCGACTGGTTGATGCGGTCGACGATCCGCTCATCGGATGGTGGAGCGACCGGACACGCAGCCGGTGGGGTCGACGCATTCCGTTCATACTGTTCAGTACGCCTTTTTACGCGTTGTTCGCGGCGCTGATCTGGTTTCTGCCCACCAACGAACCCAGCCTGTGGAATGCGCTGTACCTGGTGGTGGCGCTGGAACTGTTCTTCATCGCCAGCACAATGTCCAGCGGACCATTGGAAGCGCTGATCCCTGAGCTTTCCCACTCACCAAAAGACCGCATGGCCATCGTTGGCAGCATTTTCATGTTCGCCATTCTGGGAGCCGCGGTAGGCCTGGTAGCCAGCGGCCGTATCGTGGATGGCGCCGGATTTCAGGTGATGGGACTGTCGGTGGCCGTGGTGGGCATAGTGTTTCGGTATATCTCGCTGGCGTCGGTCTGGAAGTACGCCCCGCGACACACTCCGCCGGCAACTGCGCCATTCTGGGGCGGGTTGGCAAGCGCACTTCGCAACTCACAATTCATCTACTTCCTGCCCACCTACGTGATGTTTTCCATGGCGGTGGGAGTAATCATGGCATGGATGCCGTTTTTTGCATCCGGGTTGTTGCAGGCGGAGGACGAAGGGAAAATTACCGGGCTGCTGTTTGCCACCGTAATCGCCGGCGCAATAGTGGCTGCTACAGTAATCTGGCCGATGTGCAACCGTTTCGGCAAGCGGCGGATGTACGGCATCTGCCTGGTTGCCAGCGGCGCGTTGTTTCCGCTATTGGGCCTGGTGGGATTAATCAGCGCCGAATGGCTGATGGGTCAGAGTTTCGTCCTGGGATTTTTGATTGGCCTTCCCATGGCGGCGGTGTTCCTGTTGCCCAAGGCATTCACGGCGGACATTGCCGACTATGACGCCCTCATCACGAACCAGCGCCGTGAGGCAATTTTTTACTCCACGCAAAACTTTTTCGAGAAGGTGGCTCTGTCCTTTTCGCCGCTGATACTCAGCCTGGTATTGCTGCTCGGCGATTCCGCAGACAACCCGTTGGGCATTCGATTGGCCGGGCCGGTGGCCGGGTTGCTGGCGTTATCCGGCTTCGTGGTCTGGCAGCGTTACAAGCTGCCCGACACGGTGAGCCGCGAGGCGGTGTCCGCCGCTGGCCTGCTGCCGGCGCAAACCTGACGCTGAGTCGCGCCGAAAGCGCTTCGTCAAGAATCGAGTTGTATCGCCAGCGCCGCAGCGTTAGTGACGGGCAGTTGGCAAACGTAGCGCTGGCAAACGTAGGCGGTGGGGATACCACCCTGCAAACCACGCTGCTCCAGTAGCGGAGAGTCCGGCACAGGTGGATCAGATGGGTCGGACATACCCACCACCACCTGGTTGGGTAAAAACCGGGTTCCAACTGCGCCTAACATTGTTTGGGTCTCCGGGTGATCCGGCGGCCCCACAATGACAACTTCCCTGGGTAGCGAGACGTAGAAATCCAGGGCGCCCAGCCAGTGCCCGGTGGCCGACGGGGCGCGACCAAGCAATGGCAGCAAGGCACGCAGCGGCGTTGCACCCTTGGCGGCGTAGTCGTCGTTGCCGGTAACTACCGCCAACCGCAGCAGCACGTCGGTCGCAACGGAACCGCCGCAGGGCTGCGCGTTGTCGAACACATCGCGCGGACGGATTACCAGGGTTTCGTGGTCGTTGCCGGTGTCATAGAACCCGCCCACCGCATCGTCCCAGAACAGCGCGACCATGCCGTCAGCCAGGGCCACCGATTCCTGCAGCCAGCGAGGTTCCAGTGTCGCTTCGTGGAGCTCGAGCAGTCCGGCGGCCAGGCACGCGTAATCTTCCAGATAGCCCAGCAATTTGGCCTGACCTTTGCGCCAGGTTCGCAAGACCCGGCCGTTGCCGTCGCGCATGGTGTCCAGCAGGAAACCGGCGTTGCGTCGGGCCGCATCCAGATAGTCCGACCGTTGCAATGCGGCGCCGGCTTCGGCGAACGCCCGCAGCATCAGGCCGTTCCAGGCGGTCAACACCTTGTCATCCAGCAATGGGTGGATGCGTTGCTCGCGCGCTTCCAGCAGGCCGGTTCGGGACCGTTTTATGGCGGCCGCCAATTCCTCGTCGCTGACGCCGCGCTGATCGGCGTAGTCCTGGAGAGGTTTGGACACGTTGAGGATGTTGGCGCCCTCAAAATTGCCGCGCTCGGTGACGCCGTAATAACCCATGATGAGGTCGGCATCTTCGCCCAATATTGCCTGCAACTCGGCTGGCGTCCAGACAAAAAACTTGCCCTCCACGCCCTCGCTGTCAGCATCCTGCGCCGAATAAAAACCGCCGGCCGGGTCGGTCATCTCGCGCAGCACGTAGTCCAGCGTTTCCTCGGTGATGCGTCGGTACAGGGGGTTGCCGGTAATTTGCCAGGCGTGCAGATACAGCCGGGCCAGCAAGGCGTTGTCGTACAACATCTTTTCAAAGTGGGGCACGAGCCAGTAGGCATCGGTAGAGTACCGGTGAAACCCGCCGGCCACCTGGTCGTAAATGCCGCCGTAAGCCATTTTTTGCAGCGTGAGTTCCACCATCTCCAGGGCGCGCTGGTTGAACCCGTGGTGGTGGTAGCGCAACAGAAACTCGGGGGTCATGGGCTGTGGGAATTTGGGAGCGCTCCCGAAACCGCCGTTCAGATGGTCGAACTGGGTGGCCAGCTGAGAATAGGCGGTGTGCATCGCCTCAGTAGTGAGCGGGGTTGTTCCCCGGGGCATCTGCCCGGTGCGACCCATCTGGTCAGCCAGCTGGCGAGTGACCCGTTCAATCTCGCCCTTGTTGGTGCTGTAGGCTTGGCTGGCCGCGGTCAGCAGCCGGGGGAAACCCGGCATCCCCTGCCGGTCTTCAGGCGGGAAATACGTGCCGCCGTAGAATGGTCGACCCTCCGGGGTCAGGAACACCGTCATTGGCCAACCGCCGCTGCCGGTCAGCATCTGGATAGCCTCCATGTAGACGGCATCCAGGTCGGGCCGTTCCTCCCGGTCAACTTTGATGTTGACGAAATTTTCGTTCATCAAAGCGGCGATTTCGTCGTTCTCAAAGGATTCTCGCTCCATAACGTGGCACCAGTGGCACGCCGAGTAGCCGATACTGAGCAGGATGGGTCGGTCTTCCTCCCGTGCGCGGCTCAACGCCTCATCGCCCCAGGGGTACCAGTCGACCGGGTTATTGGCGTGTTGCAACAGGTAGGGGCTGGTTTCGTTGTTCAGTCGGTTGGGCATCGGAAGCGCTCCAGTGGTCGGGTTGGCACGGCGTGGGTTGTGATCGCCAGCATGGGACGGACATCCGCTATTTTGATACAATAGCGTTGCCCAAGCGCAAGCATACCAGATGCAGACCGAAGCGTTGTCCAAGCGCAAGCATACCAGATGCAGACCGAGGGAAATCAGCGCCCGTGCACATCGTAAGCCGCGACAACCGCCTGATTGCTCTGGCGCTCACACTGGTCGTCGTGTTGAGCGTGGCGTTGGCGTGCGCTCCCACATCCGGCGCCAGCATCGGCGACACGCCGCCGGAGTTTACTATCCAGCTGGCGGACGGCAGCCAGGTATCATCAGTTGCGCTGATCAACGAAAACCAGCCGGCCCACCTGTTTTACTTCGCCACCTGGTGACCCACCTGCCGCGCTGAGTTACAGACGCTGGAAGACTTTGCAAGTGAACATAACAACATAGATTTTTATGTGGTGTCCTTCGACGAGGGTGTCGCAATCATTGACGACTACATCCACGACCAGGGATACACGGACCTCATCGCTGTTCAGCCGGTCGGCGCCATGCTGGCCGACTTGGAAGTTACCCGACAGGCCGAGATGATGGCCATCAACGGTGATGGCATCATTTACCACCGCCAGGTAATCGGGAAAACCGAAGACTGGCTTATGCACCTGGATGCGTTGTCCGCAGACCCGTCCGCGATTCCATCCAGTCTGGAAGCGGAACGGCAAAACCAACAAAGGCAGCAAGACATCCAACTCCCCAGTTGATGAGGATAGGCTCCGGCGCCGTTGGCGTCGCCACCTGAAACAATGAACAAAATAGGCATCAAATTGCTGGCTGCGCTGGCCGTCGTACTGACTGCGGTGGTCATTTCTTGCCGCCCGTCCGAATCACCGACTGCCGTATCCCAACCTGCGGCTGTTACAACTGTGCAGCCGCTAGCGCCGACTAATACCGTCGCATTGGCTCCGTCCCGGGAAATTCCGCCGACCATGGCTGTGATCCAGTCCACGCCCGAAACGGCCACCTCCGGTGCCGCTGCAACTCTGCCTACCGCCGTATCCGCAACCAAGCCGGCGTCGGCCAGCTCCACGCCCACGCCAGCAACCGTTGCGGCCACGCCGGAGCCAACCCAACCACCGCTGCCCACCGCAGCGCCAACCCCGGCCCCGTCAACAGCCAAAGTAGGAACCAACGTGGGCGATGCCGCTCCTGATTTTGCGGTTCAACTCACGGACAGCACGGAAATCGCTTCGGAGCAACTGCTGGAACCAGGGCGGCCGGTATTCATGGTCTATTTCGCCACCTGGTGACCGACTTGCCGCGCTGAGTTGCAGACGCTAAGCAAAATTGTGCCCGATTTCGCCGGGCAGGTCGATTTCTACGTCGTTTCTTACAATGAAGATGCAGCGACTATTGACGGATATATTGCCGGCAACCGCTACACTGATATGATCGTTGCACAACCCGTGGGGAGTATGCTGCGCGACCTGAAAATTGTGAGCCAATCGTCCATGTTGGCCGTGGACTTCGACGGCGTAATCGCGTTCAGAAAAGGATTCGGAGGCGGGAATTCGGACCAGTTGCGCGCCGAATTCGAGCAGTTGGCTCAGTAGATATAGAGAGCTACCGCCGGCTGCGCAACTTTGAAACCGGAGTTCCTTCCAGGTCGGACTCCAACCGCTCCAGCACGTCACTCATCGGCAAGGCTCCCAGGTCTTCGCCGTCCCGGGTGCGGACGGCTGCCGCTCCGGCTTCCGATTCGCGGTCGCCGACTACGAGCATATAGGGCGTTTTCTGCAGCTGGGCCTGGCGAATTTTCAGGTTCATCCGCTCGCTTCGGTCATCCACGTCCACGCGGAAGCCGGCATCCTGCAGCTGCGTTGACACCTGCTGGGCATACTCGATATGGCGGTCAGCAATGGGTATGACCACCGCCTGCACCGGGGCCAGCCAAAGGGGAAATGCCCCGGCGTAATGCTCCACCAGCACCCCGAAGAATCGTTCCAGCGAACCCAGGATAGCGCGATGCACCATGTAGGGACGCGAGCGGTTGCCCTGGTCATCCTGGAAGGTCAGATCGAAGCGTTCCGGCAGGTTGAAGTCGAACTGAACCGTCGTACACTGCCAGTCTCGCCCCAGGGCATCCTTGATTTTGATGTCGATTTTTGGCCCGTAGAACGCGCCGCCCCCGTCATCGATGCCGTAGCTCAACTGCCGGGACACCAGCGCTTCCCGCAGCGACTCAGTGGCGTGGTCCCACATTTCCGGCTCACCAACATATTTGTCGGGGCGCGTGGACAGCATGATGTCGTATTCGTCGAAGCCAAAAGCAGCCATAATCTCGAACGTGAGGTCCAACACGTCGCCGATCTCGCTGGTCACCTGGTCAGGCAGGCAGAATATGTGGGCGTCGTCCTGGGTAAAGCCGCGCACGCGCATCATGCCGTGCAGCACTCCGCTTCGCTCGTATCGGTAAACGGTGCCCAGCTCGGCGATGCGCATTGGCAATTCCCGGTAGCTGCGGAGCGCAGACCGATAGATCTGGATATGAAACGGGCAGTTCATCGGCTTCAGAAAATATTCCTGGTCGTCGATTTCCATGGGCGCATACATACTGTCGCGATAAAAATCCAGGTGCCCGCTGGTTTGCCAAAGCCGGGCCCGCCCGATATGAGGCGAATAGACGATGTCATAACCCTTGCGGTAGTGAATATCGCGCCAGTAGTCTTCAATCAACGAGCGCATCACCCCGCCTTTGGGGTGCCAGACGATCAATCCGGGGCCAATCTCCTCGTGGACGGTGAACAGGTTGAGCTGGCGGCCTAGCGTGCGGTGGTCGCGCCGCTCGGCCTCGGCCAGCCTTTCCAGGTGAGCGTCCAGTTCCGCCTGCGACTCAAACGCCGTCCCGTAGATGCGTTGCAGCATGGGCCGGTTCTCATCGCCACGCCAGTATGCGCCGGCGGTGTGCAGCAGTTTGACGGCGGCGATTTCACCGGTGCTGTCCACGTGGGGGCCTTGACATAAATCGGTGAATTCGCCGTGGCGGTAGATGCTCAGCGTAGTCTCGTCCGGTAGGTCGTTGATGATCTCCTGCTTGAAGGGTTGGGCAGAAAACATGGCTTGCGCCGCATCGCGCCCCAGTTCCTCGCGAATGAAGGAGGCGTTGGTGTTGATAGTCTCAAGCATCAACGCTTCAATGCGTTCCAAGTCCTCCGGAGTGAAGGGACGATCCACTTCGAAATCGTAGTAAAAACCATCAGCAGTCGGTGGCCCGATGCCGACTTTGGCTTCCGGAAACAACTGAATTACCGCATCGGCCATGACGTGCGCCGCCGAGTGGCGCATCCGGTGGCGCAACGACTCGATGGGGTCGGTGGCGGCGTTCTCCGGGGTTCCGTGGTTTAGCATCTGCGTTACCTGCCTGGTGAGTTCTGACGATAATTATAGCCGATGCTATCGGCTTTGATGCCGAGCTTCATATCTAGTATTATCCTCATTGTTGCGGAATCTGATAACCATCCGAGGGTTCGATGTTTGAATTTATCGACCAGCTAGTTACTAAACTAAATCTTAACGTCTGCGAATCAATTACGCTCGCGGAACGTGCGGAGCAACGTTCACCCGCACCGGCTGCTATCTCCGCCGGACCAGCCGCTAACGCCCTCACTAGCGTCAGCGTAGACGGCTCACTTTGGAGCCATCAGTCCCTGGCGTTAGAGCATTTGTGCGCCGGTGACAATGTAGTAATAGCGACGGGAACCGCATCCGGAAAATCGCTTATTTTCCAGCTCTATGCTCTTCATAGGCTCTTCACTGACCCAAACAGCAAGGTCTTGGTTTTTTACCCGTTGCGAGCTTTAACGTCGGACCAGTTGATTAGCTGGAAGCGCATCGTTCAAGCGGCCGGGTTGCGCCCGGAAGATGTAGATCTAATCTATGGCGGCGTTCCTATGGAGCGAAGGGAGCAGATACTTGAACGAGCGCGAGTCGTTTTGATGACCCCTGATGTTTGCCAGGCATGGTTTATGCGGACTATCGGCACTCCGCAGGTCAGCCGCTTCCTTGATGATTTGACACTGCTCGTCCTCGACGAGGCACACGTATACGAATCTGTTTTCGGGAGTAACATAGCGTTTCTACTGCGCAGATTACTGGCAGCCAAACGAGCGATGACGCCCCGAGCGGGAGGAACGCGTCCGCGCCAGTTGCAGATGATTGCTGCAACGGCAACTATTGCCGACGCGGAGCAGCATCTTGAGCAGCTTACTGGCCTTGACTTCAATGTCGTAACCGAAAACGAAAATGGCGCCAATAGCTACGAACGTCGAGTCCTGCATATTGAGGGGCCAGACCATGGTGCTGATGGCGAAGCGGCCATTGCAAGCATACTCACTGGCATTTGCAGATTGGAGCAACGCCATCGCTTCATAGCTTTTATGGATTCTCGTCAAGGCGTGGAACGGATAGCCCGTACAGTCGGAACTGAGAGCGTAAAGTCATATCGGAGCGGATTTGAGGCTGGCGACAGGGCGGAAATCGAACGGTCTCTCCGTAGCGGCGCATTGAGTGGCGTAGTATCAACATCTGCATTGGAGCTAGGTATTGACATAGCCAATATGGAAATTGGCATCAATCTTGGGGTTCCGGACTCGCGAAAGCGTTTCCGTCAGCGTATTGGACGGATTGGCAGGTCTCAACCCGGAGTTTTCATAGTTGTCGCCCCGTCTAATGCGTTTAAGCAGTTCGGAGAAAACTTGCAGGACTACTACAATGGCTCTATCGAACCATCGTACTTCTACCTGGGCAACCGTTTCGTTCAATTCGCCCATGCTCGGTGCCTCCGGGATGAAATGGAGCTCATTGGCCGAGAGTCTGGTTGGGCGCTGAGTGGCGCAAAGTGGCCGGATAGATTTTCGGAAGTCCTTCAATTTGCACGAGAGGGATGGCCCAGAGAATTTGACCCTGTAGCTCAAATAGGAGGGGGTTCCCCGCACTTCAACTATCCTCTGCGGCAGATAGTGGACCCGAATTTTTCATTGATGTCGGGGAGGGGCGGGTTTGAAAGGGAAATTGGAGATATTGCACTCCACCAGGCCATTCGTGAAGCGTATCCTGGCGGAAACTATCTGCACGCTGGATTCGCCTATCGAGTTTCACGCTGGGCCTATGGCTTTGGCGAGGCCGTCATTCGCGTTGAGCAGGCGAAGAATCCGGTTCCCACACGACCAATTTTTCGGAAGGTCATCACCGTTGATCTTTCGAGAGACGGAATTGTTGAGGGACGGATTAAGCAGAGCCAAACTGGACTCGTCGCTGAAGTTCAAATTCAAGTCAACGAGAGTGTTGAAGGCTATCACATTGGCAATCGTCAATATCGTTACCGTGATTTGCGCGTGGACAACCCGAATATGCGTAGACAACAGCGAGATTTCAGGACGATGGGCATAATCGTTCAGATTGAAGAGGAATGGTTCTCACAAGCATCAGTTCGGGGTGAAATTGCGAACGGCCTACGAGATCTGCTGTGCCGCGACAGAAGCATAGCACCGCATGACATCGATGCCACGCACACTAACATTGCCATCCGGACGCCGTCTGGCCGTGAGCATGTGACCAATGCGATCGTTGTTTACGACAGCGTGTATGGCGGCTTACGATTGTCCGAAAATCTTTTCACCGAATTTGAACGGTACACCAGTCAACTCAGCCGCGCTGCTGACCTTGCTGGTAGTGACGCAATCGTGAACGCCGAGATCGTAGAACTATTGCGCTCTTGGGCGCAGACCCTCGCGGATTCCGATGGAGCGCCTGTGGGCACAACAAATGTCACCGTTCCAGATGGCTGGCTGCTTGTATTCAAGCCCGGGAGCGTAGTGAGCATATTCATCAACCCCAGCTTTTCCGAAAGGGAATTGATTGAACCAGTGTACCAGGATTTTTTTGGCACTGGCACACCGCAGTTGTATTACAAACACAACACAAACAGTGCTGACGGATTCACTCCGCACGAGGGAATTGAACCTGTCGGGCACGATTGGGAGTACATTCTCTGGAACCCAAATACTGGCGAATATCGGGAATTAGAAGAACTTGCGGAGTAGCGCGGTTACTGATAGTACAGCCGTGGTACGCACCCACCATCGTGTAGGATAAATATTCTACATCCAGCGAAATTTGCCACTCCTGACGTAATGAGGAAGCCCATATGGAAGAAGTTCGCCAGCAATTGGAAGAGATGTTTAGCAAGCTCCACTCAATCGTGGAGCGGCTTTGACCTTGCTCGTAAAGAGACAGTAATCGAAGAACTGAACCGCGAGGCGTCCGCAGCTGACTTTTGGGACGACCCGGCCAACGCCCAACGCAAAATGCAAGAGCTGGGCCAACTCCAGCAGTCTGTAGACTTGTGGCGCAACCTGCAAGCGCAGGTGACCGACCTGCGGGAATTGGCCGACCTGGGCATCGAGAATGGCGATGATAGCCTCACCGAGGAGCTGACGGCAGAGACTGCGAAGGTTGCCACCGAACTGTCCAGGGCCGAAATGCAGCTCACCCTGTCCGGCCCATACGATGACCGACCCGCAATTTTGACCATTCATTCCGGCGCCGGCGGCACCGACTCGCACGATTGGGTTGAGATGCTGGTGGGGATGTATGCCGGCTGGGCATCGTCGCGCAACCGACCCGTGCAGGTGCTTGATACGGCCTACGGGGACGAAGCCGGACTACGCACGGGCACGCTGGAAATCGGGGGGACACACGCCTTCGGCTACCTCAACGCCGAGGTGGGCGTCCATCGGTTGGTACGAATGTCGCCCTTTGACCCGGCACGGCGTCGGCAAACGTCGTTCGCCCGGGTCGAGGTTCTCCCGGCGGCCCTGGAAGAAGCGGGCGAAGTGGATATTCGACCGGATGACCTCAAGATGGATTTCTTCCGGTCCAGCGGGCCCGGGGGGCAGAACGTGCAAAAAGTCGCGTCAGCAGTACGGCTCACGCACCTGCCCACGGGCCTGGTAGTTACCTGCCAAACCGAGCGGTCGCAGCACCAGAATCGGGATTACGCCATGCGTATTCTGCGGGCCCGGCTGTTGGCGCTTCGAGAGCAGGAGCGTCAACAGCGACTTTCCAATCTGCGCGGCGTGCGGGTATCTGCCGAATGGGGCAACCAGATTCGCAGCTACGTGCTGCATCCCTATAAATCGGTGAAAGACCACCGCACCGACTTCCAGGTTGGCAACGCAGACGCCGTGCTCGCCGGCGAGATCGACGGGTTTATCGAAGCTTACCTAGTCAGCAAGCTGGGCAACGACCAATAGTCCGGGCCCGGTCAAGGTAGGCGCGAGTCTGCAATGTCAGGAGGGCTGGCCTACTGCCTGGACAAAAGATGGCCCATGCTGTCCCGCTTGGTGCGCAGGTAGTCTTGGTTAGATTCGTTGGGTGGGACCGTCAGTCCGATGCGGTCGGTTACTTGCATCCCCAAGCCGCTGATGCCGGCCATTTTGTGTGGGTTGTTGGTAACCAGCCGGGCCCGTGAAATTTCGAGGTCGCGCATAATCTGCACCGCCAGGTCGTACTTGCGCTCGTCGGGCTGGAAACCCAACGCAACGTTCGCCTCGATAGTATCCAGGCCGTCATCTTGCAACGCGTAGGCTTTGATTTTGTTGTGCAGGCCGATGCCGCGCCCCTCTTGTCGCAGGTACACCAACGCTCCGGACCCATTCTCAAAAATCATCCGGATCGCCATGTCTAGCTGCTCGCCGCAGTCGCATTTCAGGCTGCCAAAGGCGTCTCCGGTCAGACATTCGCTGTGGACGCGCACCAGAACCTCATCACCGGCCTGCCATTCGCCAACTACCAGGGCGGCGTGTTCCCCGATGTCGATGGAGCTGCGGTAGCCGATGATGCGCGCCGGCCCGTACTTGGTGGGCAGATTCGCTTCCGCGACCCGTGTGATCAAGGTTTCGGTGTTGCAGCGATGCGCAATGAGTTGGGCGATGCTGAAGATTTTGATGTCGTGTTTCGCCGCGAATTTTTCCAGATCCGGCAACCGCGACATCGTGCCGTCTTCGTTCATAATCTCGCACACCACGCCGGCCGGATAGGCTCCCGCCAACCTGGCCATATCAACGATGGCTTCGGTGTGGCCTTGCCTACTGAGCACTCCGCTCGGGTGGGCCCTGAGGGGGAACATATGCCCGGGCTGGATGAAATCAGTCGGTTGGGACTTGGGGTCGACCAGCGCGCGGATGGTGGCGCTGCGGTCGTGAGCCGAAATCCCCGTGGTGGTACCCGGTTTATAATCAACCGATCTAGTAAAAGCGGTGGGTTGGGACGAGTTGGAGTTTCGGCTGCGCAGGTTGGGTATCTGGAGTTCGTCAAGGCGGTCGCCCTGCATCGCCACACACACCAAACCGCGAGCATGGGTAACCATGAAGGTGATTGCCTCTGGGGTCATCTGATCGGCGAAATAGAAGAGGTCTCCTTCGTTCTCGCGTCCCTCATCATCTACCACGATCACGAATTTGCCGGAAGACAGGTCTTCCAGAGCCTCGTCCAGGCTACACAGGGGCATCATTCCTCCGGGTTGTGAACGTGTCCGCAGTGTCAGCACGATTGCGTGGCATCGGAACGAGGGGAACCGGGCAACTGAAATTGGGCCGCCGGAAGGCCGGCCGGTTAGCCATCTGCTCTGGCTTCAGGATCATGTTGGCGCCGGTAGAGTATCAGGTCCGCAATCGACAGGATGTTGAGCGAATGTTTCTGCGCCAACGTCAGCAAATCCGGCAAGCGCGCCATGGTGCCGTCATCTTTCATAATTTCGCACACCACCCCGGCCGGATACATCCCCGCCAACCGGCACAGGTCTATGATGGCCTCGGTGTGCCCCGGCCGCACCAGTACGCCGCCGGTGTGATAGCGCAGTGGGAACAGGTGCCCCGGCTGGATGAAGTCTTGCGGGCGCGCCGCTGGATCAATGAGCGCGCGGATGGTGGCAGCGCGGTCTTGCGCGGAGATCCCGGTGGTGGTGTCCACCACATAGTCCACCGGCATGGTGAACGCAGTTGGCATGGGAGAGTCGGAGTTGACGCTGGGCAGCATTGGTATGTCCAGCTCTTGAAGACGTTCTGCCGTCATGGGCATACAAACCTGGCCGCGGGCGTGGGTCACCATAAAGTTGACGGCATCGGGGGTTACGCACTCTGCGGGCATCACGAGGTCGCCTTCGTTTTCACGATCCTCATCGTCCACGACAATGAGGAATTTTCCCGATTTGAGGTCTGCTAGACCTTGTTCTATGCTGGCTAGTTGCATCTATTATTGGTTGCGTTTGTCAGTGTGTTGGAGTCGGGTTAATTGCGTCTGGTTTCGAGCAGACTTTCCACGTATTTTGCCAGAATGTCCGCTTCCAAGTTTACAGATTCCCCGACTGTTCGTTGGCTCAGGTTGGTGTTTGCCATGGTAAACGGAATCACGGATATGGTGAACCGTTGCTCCGTTCTTTGTACCACCGTAAGGCTAATTCCGTCAACCGCGATAAACCCTTTCTCCACGATGTAAGGTGTCAGTTGCGTAGGGGCTTCGATTTCGATGATGTAGCAATCCGCTTCGGGGGTGAGGCCGGTTACGGCGCCGGTCGCATCCACGTGGCCCTGAACGATGTGGCCGCCCATTCGATCCGAAGCCAGCAGCGCCCGTTCCAGATTGACGGCTCCTCCCCGGGCAACCTGCCCCAGCGAGGTTCTGCGCAGTGTTTCCGGGGCCAGATCTACGGCGAAACTGCCGGCATCGAACTCCACCACCGTCAGGCAGGCGCCGTTGACCGAGATGCTGTCGCCCAGCTTCACATCCTCCAGGACTTTTTGGGCCTGGATGACGAAACGGTAGTTATCCAGCTTGGCCACGTGGCCGACTTCTTCAACGATTCCGGTGAACATCTGATTAGCAAAGCCGGTGTCGCCGCCGACCCCCTCCGTGTTTTGGATAATTAATCAAGCGCCGTCAAGCGCCGTTTGAATCAGGATACCCGGTAATCAGCCAGTCCGGGCCGATCTGCTCCAGTTTGGTGCGCTGCAGTTTCAGGACGTCCGACATCATCTGGGCGCCTACGCCCTCAACCGGAGAGCGCGCGTCGACTCCGCCAATCAGCATCGGACCGATGAAGGCGTGGACCTTGTCGACCAGCCTGGCGTCTAGCATTGCGCCCAGCACGCCGCCGCCGCCCTCCACCAGCAGGCTAACCATGCCCGATTCGCCCAGACCCGATTCGCCTAGATATGATAGCAGCCCGGCCAAATCCACTCGACCATCGGCTCCCGGCAGCGAGACCACGAGAGCCCCGGCAGCTTCCAGGTCCGCCCGGCGCGCCGGTTCCACTGACCCGGCGGTCGCGATGATGGTGCGTCCCGGCTGCTGCAACATACGGGATGTTGCCGGCATTCGAGCGCCGCTGTCGAGCACGATGCGAACGGGCTGCAAATTCGCCGGCAATGAATCACCTGAGATGTCCCTGGCGGTGAGCTGGGGATTGTCGGCCAATGCCGTGCCAATCCCGACCATGATTCCGTCCAGCTCTTTGCGCATTTGCTGCACACGGGCGCGGGCCATCGGGCCGGTTATCCACATTGAGTCGCCGGTTCGGGTGGCAATCTTGCCGTCCAGACTCATGGCGAACTTGGCCACCACAAAGGGCAAGCCGGTTACGATGTGCTTGGCGAAAGCCTCGTGCAATTGGTCGGCTTCCGGAGACGGACGGCATTCGACGGTGAGGCCGGCAGCGCGCAACGCCGCTGCGCCGCCACCGGAGACCCGTGGGTTAGGGTCAGTGACGCCAAACACCACATGGCGGATGCCGGCGGCAATGATGGCATCCGTACAGGGTGGAGTGCGCCCATAATGACAACAAGGTTCGAGCGTGACATAAAGTGTGGCGTCGCGCGCCTCGCTTCCAGCCTGCCGCAGCGCGTTGATCTCGGCATGATTCTGCCCGGCCGGGAAGGTGTGCCCTTCGCCGATCACGCGATCATCGCGGACGATGACGGCGCCCACCGATGGGTTGGGACTGGTTGAACCGAGGGCGCTGCTGCCCAGCACGACGGCACGCGTCATTGGATCGGCTGCAAATTCTGCCGACATGGGCCGCATTCCGGCTACCGGCCCCGGTCGAAATCCTGGTGGAATCGGCTGGCGGTGGGGCCGGTCTGTCCTTGATATTTACTGCCCAGCTCAGGAGAACCGTAGAGGCGCTCGGCGGGGGTGGTCAGTTGCAGGAAGGAAATTTGCCCGATTTTCATGTGGTGGTAAAGTGCGATGGGCAGCCGGGCTACGTTGCTGAGTTCCAGGGTCAGGCGGCCGCTCCAGCCGGGGTCGACAAAACCGGCGGTGCTGTGAATGAGCAAGCCGATGCGCCCCAGGCTGCTTTTGCCTTCCAATCGGGCCACCAAGTCATCAGGAAGTTCGATGTGTTCCAGCGTGCTGGCTAGCACAAATTCTCCGGGGTGGAGCATGAAGGGCGTGTCGTGGTCGATTTCGACAGCCTCAGTGAGGTCATCCAGCGGTTCACGCACGTCAATGTAGGGTTTGCGGGAGTTGGAGAAAACCAGAAAGCGATTGGACAAGTGCAGGTCAATACTGGCCGGCTGGATGTCGTCGAGGTCGATGGGGTCAACCACGATGCGACCCCGGTCGATTTGCTTACGAATGGAGCGGTCACTCAGAACCATCGACAATCACTGACCCGCTGGGAGCAGTTCATACACGCCATAGACGGTGACGGAGATCTCACCCTCGCCAACCGATATCGGGGTGTCGTAGTAAGCACCGGAGGCGGCCAGGCTGTCCAGGCCAAATGACTCCCTGAATACGCCGCCGAAACCACCTTCGGAAATCAACTTGAGGTTGCCAAGTTCCCGGCCGGCGAATTGGGCCAGCTGCGCCGCCTTATCCTGCATATTTTCTACCGCGGCCTGGCGCGCTTGCCGCTCCATCGCAGCGGTGTCGGAAAAGGAGAAATTGACACGATTGAACACAATGTCGTTCCCGCCCCCGGTGATAGCGGCGTCAATTACGGCGCCGACGGTATTGGTGTCACGCAAAGTTACGGTCAGGCCGTTGTTCACGTTGTAGCCAATCAGTATGCGCCCAGCCGTTTCAGAATAATCATACTCCGGGTGGATTCTGAAACGGCTGGTCGAAATGTCGGCCTTAGCAACGCCGTTGGCTGCCAGCGCGTCCTGAACTTTTTGCAGCGATGCGGCTGCGCTGCTTCTGGCCTCTGCTACCGTGTCACCGATAACTGACACGCCCAGCGACAGCGTCGCCAAATCCGGTACGCCACTGGCTTTGCCGACCCCGCTGACTTGAATCTTAGCGTAGTTGTAATCATTGCCGACTTGCTGGCCGGCCGACGGCATTGGGCTAGCGCCGACGTTGTCGCTTTGCAGGGCCGCTGCCGGCCGCTGCTGGAACCCCCAAACCGCCAGCAGCATCAGCAACAGGGCGACGCACACGGGCAGAATATATTTGCGAGTATTTTGTAACATCATGGGCTTTCCTCCTGCGTATGGTTTCAGTTAACGCTTGCTCAAACTAATACGCTGCGGAGAATGAAGTGGATTGACCAATGCGGACGCGCCCCTAACCCTGGAAGTTAACCCGCCCACCCAGCAGCGCGCGCGACATAACGAATTTGTGAATTTCGGATGTGCCACCGCCGATGCGGGCGTGTCGGAGCATATGATACCAATGGGGAATGGGCATATCGAGGGTCTCACCCACGCCGCCGAACACCTGCATGATCTTGTCGATGCTCCGCCAACCCCATTCTCCGGCTGCGTATTTGACCATTGATGCTTCAACGCGCACATCTTCACCGGCGTCGGCGCGGGCGGCGGTTTCCCGGGCGACCGCGCGCAGGGCGATGATGTCTATGTATACGTCGGTGAGCATCCACTGGATGGCCTGGCGGTCGGCGATGGGGCGACCGTAAGTTACGCGCTGTTGCGCCCAGTCGAGCGCCATCTGTAAAGCCCGAGTCAAGATACCCAACGCCATGGAGCCGCGGAGCAACCGGTCGTGGTGCACCAGCCATTGCTGCCCCAGCGTGAACCCGCCGCCGACTTCCCCCAGCACCTGGGTTTGCGGAACACGCACGTTATCCAAGTGAATGTAATGTTGCTGGGCTTTGGTGGGAACAATCCAAACGCGGATGGGTTCAAAACTGACGCCCGGCGTTGGGTTGTCGATGATGAACATGGTGATGCCGCCACGCTGACGCTTGTCAGGATCGGTAACGGCCTGCACCAGCAGGAAATCGGCCGAGGCCGCGCCGGATATGAACATCTTGGTTCCGTTCAGTATCCAGTCATCTCCGTCGCGAACGGCGCGGGTTTGCATCATCCCGCCCGGATCGGAACCAGCCTGTGGCTCGGTTTGCCCAAAGGAGTAATAAAGGTCGCCGTTGATGGCTGGGTAAAGATATTTTTGTTCCTGTTCCGGGGTGCAGGCCCCAATCATAAACATGGGAACCGGCGAGGTGGGAAGATGGACGATACTTTGATGCACCTCTTCCTCTAGCACGAGATGCCCCAGTGCGCCCATGCCGCCGCCGCCGTATTCTTCGGGCACGAACGAGGTGTAAATCCCGGTTTGCCGGGAGACATGATTCAACCGTGCCCATTGGTCTGCTTCCAGAGTTCCCAGCACACCGGGCACGGCTTCCAGTACGCCCCGCGGAGCGCCGTTGTCCGGTTCGCCTTCCTGCGGCGGGCGCGCCAGGTATCCGGGTTCCAGCGGAATGCACTCGTCGCGCACAATCTGGCGAACGGTGTTCTTCAACGCCTCAAGTTCGGGCGGCAGACCGATTTCGGGGGTCATCTTGTCTCCATCGGGGTTTGGAAGTTTGACAGGTTGCACGGCCGCGCGCGGCACGACCCACAGCCCGGCAGCAGACTATACACCATTACCGACGCTGCGATTCACCGGCGCGGCGCCACAGCAACAATTATGGCGCAATCAGTGGAAGGGGCAGACGTACTTGAGGGCGGCGATGGCGCCGTTCTCACCGTCGCCGGAAGCCAGGCGCGCCACATATTCCCCATCAGCGGGTATCGGAGCGGAGGTGGCTTCAATTACTTCCAGCAAAGAACCCACGGTTCCGAATACCATCGCCGCAGCGAACAACGCCATGACGACGACGCCAATTAATTTGCGGTTGGCAGCAATCATTGAGAATCTCGGCATATCGTCTGGGACGTACCGCACGTCCACCAGTGCGACACATTCTATTATAGTCGCCCCCCCTACGCCACAGAAACCGAGGGTTTGCGGTGCAATGCAATCCAAATGTTAGAATGGCAGGCGAATCTCTACGAACCAAACGCAAGGTCGCGCATTACATGGCATCTAACCAACTTCGCAATCTGCCCAGCGTAGAACGAGTCGTTAACCACGGCGACCTGGCCGACCTGATTGCGGCCTACGGGCGCGGTTGGGTCGTGGAATTGGCTCGCGACGCGGTTTCTGAAGCCCGGCAACGCGTTTTGGCCGGGGCGCCGGCCCCTGCTGAGACCGATATTGCGACCGCGGTGCGCGATGCAGTCGTTGAGCTGGTTACCCCGTCACCGCGACCGGTCATCAACGCGACCGGCGTGATTATCCATACCAACCTCGGTCGCGCGCCATTGAGTGACACTGCGATTGCTGCGGCCGAAAATGCCGCCAAAGGTTACTCTGACCTGGAAATCGACCTGGAAACCGGTCGCCGGGGTTCCAGGCAAGCGCATCTGCAGGCACTGCTTCGTAACCTCACCGGCGCAGAAGCCGCATTCGTGGTGAACAACAACGCCTCTGCCCTGCTGTTGGGTCTTTCTGCACTGGCGGCCGGCCGCGAGGTGATTGTTACTCGGGGCGAGGCGGTGGAAATCGGCGGCGGTTTCAGAATCCCAGACGTGCTGCGTCAGAGTGGCTGCACCCTCGTGGATGTGGGCACTACCAACCGAACCTACATCCGAGATTACGCCGATGCCGTAACGGAACACACTGGCGCATTTCTTAAAGCCCACGCCAGCAACTTCCGCGTGGAAGGTTTCACGGCTGCGGTGGACGAAAGGGAGTTAGTCGAACTCGGCGCGAAGACCGGTGTCCCGGTGCTGCACGACGTTGGCAGCGGGGCAATATTGGCCACCGAGCGCTACGGGTTGGCTCACGAACCGACGCCCCAGGAAAGCATCGCCGCTGGCGTTGGCCTGGTATTCTTCTCAGGGGACAAACTTCTGGGAGGTCCCCAAGCGGGCATTGTGGTGGGGAAAAAAGAACTGGTCAGCCAAATGGAACGTCATCCGTTGGCCCGCGCAGTGCGAATCGACAAGATGAGCCTGGCCAGCCTGACCGCAACCCTGATCCATTTCCTTGCCGGCGACGCCGAATCGAAGGTGCCGGTCTGGAGGATGATCTCGGCGCCGCCGGAAGTCATTCGCGCGCGGGCGCAGGCGTGGTGCGACCAGGTCTCCGGTGCAACCGGGACCGAAGCGGCGGTCTTACCGGCACGCTCGGCGGTCGGAGGAGGCAGCCTCCCGGGTGAAACCCTGCCCTCCTGGGTTCTGGCGGTGTCGCCGACTGGAACTGTCACCAGCCCGGAAGCATTGCTGGCCCTGCTGCGGCGACAGGACACTCCGGTGATCGGTCGAATCGAGGGGGATACAGTCCGGTTGGACCCGCGCACGGTGCTGCCCGAGCAGGATGACGCTGTGGTTGCGGCGTTGGCGATAGCGCTAAACTCCGGGCCGGCGGGCTGAATCAGGCAACTAGTCCACAGGCAACTAGTCCAAAGGAGTACCGAGTGTCCGATTACCTGTTGCTACACGGCACGGCCCAGGGGGCCTGGAGTTGGGGCAAAGTGTGGGGCCACATGACGGCTCCTGAGGAACATCCGCCGAGGCTGTTTCTCCGTCGTCAAGCGGTGCGGGTTCGGGCCATGGATTTGCCCGGCCACGGAGCAGACCGGGCCCAGGATGTAGCGCTGGTGGATATGTCCGAGAGCGCGCGCGCGGTCGCACACGTGGTAGAGCGGGAAAATTTCGCCGATTACGTGCTGGTTGGCCACGAGCTGGGCGGCGCCGTTGCATTGCAGGCGGTCTACGACTTGCCGGTAAAACCGAAACGAATCGTTCTGGTGTCCGGAATAGTACCCGGCAATCGTGAATCTCCGTTATCTGCTTACCCGTGGCTGACCCGGTTCATGGTAAGAATGTGCGCCAGACTAAGCGGCATCTCAGGTCGGGACGTTGGCGTACCGGCCAGAGCCATCAACCGGTACTGGTGTCGCGGGCTGGACACGATGCAGCAGGTGGAAACCGTTGGACACACCGGCCCGCTTCCTCTGCGTATGTTGACTCAGCCCGTTTCGTTGAACCTGGACGACCTGCCATGTCCCGTAACCTATGTGGTGCTGACCAATAATCGCCTCATATCCGCGGCCCGGCAGCGAACAATGGCGGCTCGTGTCCCCGGCGCCACGGTGGTGGAGCTGAATGCGGGCCACCAGGTTGCCATCCAGAATCCGCTGGAACTGGCGGAGATGCTGCTCGCCGCCGCTTGATGAAACGTTATGGCAGCACGATTCCTTGCCGACCTGCACATCCATTCGCCCTACGCTTTCGCGTGCAGCAAAGCCCTGACGCTGGACAACCTGTCCGCGTGGGCCCATCGCAAGGGCATCGACCTGCTGGCTACCGGGGACTTTACGCATCCGGTCTGGGCGGAAAACCTGCGCCACGAACTGACGCCCGAATCCGACGGACTGTATTCGTATGGCGGTGTCCGATTCGTTCCGGGAACCGAAATCAGCTGCGTCTACAAGCAGGGCGGGCGGGGCCGACGCATCCATCTGCTGGTTCTCGTGCCTTCCCTGGCCGCTGCGGCTGCGCTGACCCAGCGCCTTGACCAGTACGGCAAGCTCGCCAGCGACGGCCGACCCACCGTATCGCTATCCGCTCACGACCTGACTGCCCTGGCGCTGGACCTGCACCCGGAAACCATTGTCATCCCGGCGCACGCGTGGACACCGTGGTACGGGATTTATGGATCCCGCAGCGGCTTCGACAGCCTTGAAGAATGTTTCGGGGACCTGGCTCCGATGATTACGGCAATCGAAAGCGGTTTGTCTTCCGATCCGTCAATGAACTGGGCAGTGCCCGATTTGCAGGCCCGGTCGGTGGTGTCGTTTTCAGACGCGCATTCGGTGCACCGGCTGGGCCGCGAAATGACCGCCTTTGCCGCGCCGTTGTCCTGGAACGGTTTGTCGACCGCGCTGCACGATTTCGGCGTCGCCTACACGGTTGAGTTCTATCCGGAAGAAGGCAAGTATCACTACAGTGGGCACCGCAAATGCGGGATAGCCTATGACTCCGCTCAACTGGCGGCCAACGGCTCCGACTGCCCGGTTTGTGGTGGGCCGTTAACGCTGGGCGTGCTACACCGAGTGTCCGCGCTGGCCGACCAGCCCGTCGACGGCGACTTGCACCCTGGCTCTGACGGCTTCTTACGCCCGGCAGGAAACCGCCCGCCGTTTGCTCGACTGATTCCGCTGCAAGAGATTATCGCAGCGGTGCGAAACCGGGGCGTAAACACCCGTACCGTAATGCGTGAATACACCGCGGTAACCGACGCTATCGGGAGCGAACTGTCTGCGTTGCTATTTGCGTCCCACGCCGACCTGGCAGCCGTGGCAAAAGACGATGTGGCAGACGCAATATTGCGGGCGCGCACCGGAAAGATTAACATAACGCCCGGATACGACGGCCAGTACGGTTCGATACAACCGGCGGTCGGATAATCCATTATTACAGGTTTCTGGACGCTGAATGGCAACCTGTTACGTTTGTTAGAATGCTGGGAAATGCCACTGGTTACCGGTGGGTTTTCTACTGACGGGAATCAACGAGGGGAACGCGACGTATGATGGAAGTAGCGGTGCGCCGGATGCGGGCCGATGACATCCCGCAAGTGATTGACATCGAGAGGGATGCCTTCTCCCTGGGGTGGATAGGCACTCCTTTCCGCCGCGATCTGAACAGCCGCTTCTGTTGTTTTTTGGTAGCGTACCTGACCAACCCTGAACCGGAGCCCCCCGAAGACCACGATGTCACTGGCCAAACGGAACCCGCCGACGGTTCAATGTGGGCCAGGATGGTTGGTAGCGTGAAATCTGTGTTGGGTATGGCAACTGACCCTGGCGCCGATGCACTGGCCGGGTACGTCGGCATCTGGTTTCAGGGCGACCAGGCCCACATCACCGAGATCGCCGTCCGGGAATCCTTGCGAGGTCGGGGGATTGGGGAACTGCTGTTAATCGGCACCGTCCGAGTAGCCGTCGAACAGGGCATGGACGAAGTAACGCTGGAGGCCCGAGTGTCCAACTTCATCGCCCAACGCCTCTACGACAAATATGGATTCAACGAGGCCGGCATACGGAAAAATTACTACGCCGATAACAAAGAAGATGCGGTGATAATGACCACCGACCGCATCCATTCCCAAGCCTACCGGGACAAGTTCTACGGGCTGGAAGAGCGATTCCTGGAACGTTACGGGGAAATACAGATTGACCTGTAGACCCAGCCAGTGGCCTGTTGCAGGTTGTCCTCAATTGGGTCGAGCGCAGGGAACGGCCCGCTCGTCTCCCGCCATCCCCGAGCAAAACCGATGCCGAAGCCGTCAAACACGGTGCATACCGGCGAGTGATTACCTGGCGCAGGCCAGACAGGAACTCGCTGTCGGCGATCTGCCACAGGCGTCTGAGAAAGGCTGGGGCGCCGCCGCCCAGATCCTGAAAGCCGTCGCCAACCACCGTGGCTGGGAACACCGCCGGCACCGGCACCACCTCGTTACAGTCAGTAGGCTCAGGGCCGAGACCGGCGACGGAGACATCCGCCGCTTGTTCAACACGGCCAGCGCCCTCCACGAAAACTTCTACGAAAACACGATGCAGGCTTTCGAGGTCGCGGAAAGCCTGGCCGACGTCGAAGCTCTGCTGAACAAGCTTCTACCCTTACTGGACCAGGCGTAGCCTCAGTCGAGTAGCGAAATCGCCTCGATTACCTAAATCTTTCGGTTGACCGAATCCCCGCGTCTTGCTAGAATGGCCGGCAGTTTAAGTCGCTGGGCGTGTATGCTTACTATTGGTCTGACGGGCGGTATTGGTACTGGGAAAAGCGCAGTAGCTGACCTTTTACAACAGCACGGCGCTGCAATAATCGATGCGGACCGGTTGGGCCACGAAGCGTATGCCCCCCATAGTGAAGCCTGGGAGGCAGTAGTTGCAGCGTTTGGGACCGGTATTCTGACCCCGGAAAGTGAAATAGACCGCCGACAGCTGGGTGCAATCGTCTTTGCTGACTCCGGGCAACTGGAGCGCCTGAACGGGATTATGCACCCGATCATGGCGCGTATGGTTGAAGACCGCAAAGCAAGACTGAACGACGATGGCGTTGCCGTCGTCGTTGTGGAAGCAGCGGTACTTTTTGAGGCTGGATGGGATGCCCTAGTGGACGAAGTATGGACCACCGAGGCTCCGGTGAACACTGTGGTCGAACGCCTGCACGAACGAAACGGCTTGAGCGAAGAAGAAGCACGAAAACGAATCAACTCGCAAATGTCAGCAGCCGAACGCAACCGCCGTTCTGACGTGGTGGTGAATAACGGGGCAGACCTGGTTGCCTTGCAAAGCACTGTATCCGCCCTTTGGGACGAGCGAGTCAAAGGAAAGGTTAAGCAAAGTAATGGTTGAAGCTAACGTCGAATTGCTGGAAGACGAACCCAAATTCAAGGAGTTCGCAATCGAAGAGTTCCTGGTCCGCAGCGAGCCTTATTATCGGGCCGTTGGCGATGAACTGGAGCTGTTTGAGGCTGCCTACGCACAACACATTCCGGTGTTGCTCAAAGGGCCCACGGGTTGCGGCAAGACTCGCTTCGTGGAATACATGGCTTGGAAACTCGGGCGGCCAATGGCCACCGTGAACGAGTCCGGTCAGACTATGAACGAAGGCGAAGTGCGCGTTCCGCTGGTCACCATTGCCTGCCACGAAGACCTGACCGCCAGCGACCTGGTTGGCCGCTACCTGCTGGACGCCCAGGGTACTCGCTGGATTGACGGACCCATGACCCGCGCCGTAAAAACCGGCGCCATCCTGTACTTGGACGAAGTGGTAGAAGCTCGCAAGGACACCACGGTTCTGATTCACCCGTTGACCGACCATCGCCGCATTCTGCCGGTTGAAAAGACTGGCAATATCATTGAAGCCGACGACCGGTTCCTGCTCTGCATCTCCTACAACCCGCACTACCAGAGCGCGTTGAAAGACCTGAAGCACAGCACACGCCAGCGGTTCATCTCTATTGAGTTCGACTATCCGCCGGCGGATGTGGAAACGGAGATCGTAGCCAAGGAAAGCGGTTGTACCGAAGCCCAGGCCCACTCGCTCGCACGTCTTGGCGAAAAGATCCGCAATCTGCGCGAGCACGGGTTGGCCGAAGGCGCCAGCACTCGGTTGCTCATCTACGCCGGCCGATTGATGACCCAGGGCATCAGCCCGCGTAGGGCCTGCCAGGTTGCCATCGTATGGACGCTGTCGGACGAGCAGGAACTGCAGCGCAGCATCGAAGAGGTGGTCTACTCCATTTTCGAGTAGCAAGGTCCGGGTAGCCGGGAGGCTGCATGGGTGAACTCACCCTCGAGTTGATTCAGAGTACGCTGGCGGAGCGCCAGCAGCATACCGCCGCCGCTGAAGGATTGATGCCGGCGGCAGTTATGTTGTTGCTGTATCCCAAAGACGGCGAGTTCTGCGTGCTGCTCAACAAGCGGTCGATGGAAGTTGAGCATCACAAAGGCGAAATGTCTTTCCCGGGCGGCGCGCGCGACCCGGAAGACCGTGATTTTGAAGACACTGCCCGCCGCGAAACCGAAGAAGAAATGGGCATCGCGCGAGATGACATAACCATCCTGGGTCGGCTGGACGATAACGTAACGCGTACCAACTTTCTGGTGAAGGTGTTCGTAGGCACGATCCCATACCCTTATGAGTTTCGGCCCAGCTCAGTAGAGATCGCCGAGGTGGTAGAAATACCAATGAGCGTGTTACGCAACCCGGCAACGCTGCGTTGGGATTCTCGGATTGAAGACGGTAATCGAGTAGCGGTGAAGTCCTACGGGTACCAACAGCACCTGGTGTACGGCGCCACCGCCAAAATCCTCGACCAGTTCCTCGATACGCTTGAGGACGGACTGAACAAGGAGGACACAAGTTTTGACTAATCTCCCATCCGGCGAACTCCAAGCAGAACTGGTCAAACTCCCGCCCGCGGTTACCGAAGCATATGAAGCTGTGGCGGCTGCCATGGCCGATTCCTTCACGGATGAAGAACTGGCGCTGTGGGCCAAAGAAGGCGTGTCGATCGGCGCCCAAACCGTCCGCTCGTGGGAATCTGCGGTGGAATACTACCGTGTGAGCCCGGAAGTGGTGCGCTCTCTGGCCTTTGCATCCTTCATGCAATGGGCTCGTTGCGGCACCTACTTGTCGCAGGACTCCCCGACTCTGGCGGTGGCCTTCTTCAAGGCCAGTCCCGCCATCGTTACCAACTTGCGGCCCCAGTACATCCCGCGTTGGGCCGGTCTGGGCCGTTCGCTATACAAGGGCACGTGGAAGTCCAGCACGCTGGCCGCGCGTTTCTTTGAAGTGAGCCCGGACCTGGTTCGCAATTTGCCCTTTTGGGACGTCGAGGTGTTCGCATCGCTGATCGAGGCGCTGTCGTACAAATCCTACGACGTCGCCGCCGAGTGCCTGGTGCTGGGCCGGGACGTTTTGCCCGGCATGGGCCGGGAACGGGAAGCGTTCCTGTCAATGTCCCGCGCGCTCACCGATAGCAGTTGGCGCGAAGTCAAAGCGTGCCTGGAAATGGCGCCCCGTGCGTTGCAGAATGTGGAGGAAGGCCAAACCGGCCGGTTCCTGCGCCTGGGAGAAAAGCTGGCCAAAATGGGTTTGCGGGACACCTCCCGTTTCCTGTACGACGGAGCGCAAGCTCTCGCCCATGTGTCCGGTGGATCACAGGGCCACATCCTTGACCTGTGCGAAGGCTTGCTGGCAACAACACCGGATGCGGTGCCGCCCTTCCTTAAGAGCCTGGATCCAGTGCTGAACCGCATCACACTGGCCCAACTGGACCAGTGGTATCAGCACGGTGTGCAGTTGCTCAACGAAAACCCGGAAAGCGGTATCGCCTTCTTCAAGATCGAATCCAACACCTCTGAAGCGCTGCTGGAAACCCTTTCATCCAGCTTGGATCTGGAACGGGTGAAGGGCATCATGCGCCTGTACACGCGGGCGCTCTCCGGCAGCAACATCGAAGTGCTGAGTACCGCTGAACTGGTGCGCAAGCAAATCGGCTGGGTTGACCAGGACACCGCCTCCACTGACGGCACGAAGGTTTACCTGCCGCCAATGGTGGACAACTACAACGATAAAGCTCAAAACTTCGCCTGGTTCAAGGTGGTGGCCACACACCAGGTATCCCACCTGGAATTTGGCAGCTTCCAGTTTGACTTCACCAAGCCGGCCAGCGTGTTTGACGACCGCCGGTTGCTCATGGAAGCAGCCATTGCGGCGCGTGCGGAAGCAATGCGAACCGCCACCGCCGAACATTTCCGACTCGATGATGTGGACATCGGGCCCGCGATCGAGACGGACAGCGGCCCCGGCGGAACGATGCGCGTGTTCACTGACATTGGCCGCTTCCTGTCGCTGTTTGAAGACCGCAAGATGATTTTCGACCTGTTCAGTGTGCTGGAAGATTGCCGGTTGGATTACCGTATCAAGACCGAGTATCCCGGCATCCGGCGGCCGGCGCAGGACGTACAGGACGGCGCGCTGGAAGCACGGCCCAAGATTGAGGACCTGCCGTTGCAGGAAGCCCTCATCGAACTGCTGGTGCATATGAGCCTGGATCGTTTCGAAAACCTTCCGGTTCCACAGGAGTATCGGGAAGAAGCGTATATGCTGGCGCGCATCATGCACCGCCTGCGCACTATTCGCGCCACCATTGAGGACACCGGGGAGGCGGCTCTGCGCGCCTACGAGATAATCTCCCGTCTACAGAACCAGCAGCAGCCGGAAGACGAGTACCAGCCGGAAGACCTGGACGATCCCGGCGATTTCTCCGAAGAAGAATACGAGGCGCTGCTGGACAAGCTGCAGGCTGCCATGAGTGATCAACAGGGTGAACAGGGCGACGGCGATCCCTACGAATCTCCTGAACCCGTTGAATACCGCGGTGATTTCAAGCCGGAAATGGTTCAGCTACTAACCAAGCTGCAGATGGACCAAAGTCAAATGGGCGACGCCGAACCCATGACTCAGGAAGAATTGGAGCAACTGCTGCAGGACAGCGCCGAGTTGGAGCTGGATGCCCAAGAGGGCGACGTGGACCAGAGCATGGCCATGTTCGCCCAGAACATCATGAAGGAAGCCGGCGTGCCTCCACCGTCCAATGATCCGGGCCGGGGTTACGGCCCCATCCTGCACGACGACGACTCCGGAGGCGAGCTGGAGGCGCTGGAGCCCAAGACCTTCGTCTACGATGAATGGGACTTCCGTGCCAACGACTACAAACCGCGATGGTGCATCGTCAAGGAGAAAATCCTGGACGAAGGCGACCAGAACTTCTACAACGATTCGCTACGGAACTACGCGTCGTTGCTGGCTCACATCAAGCGCCAATTCGAGTTGATTATGCCCGAAACGTGGCGCAAAACCTACCGCCTGGTCGACGGCGAAGACATCGACCTGAACGCCGCGCTGGAAGCGTGGGCCGACCTGCGCATGAACGTGCCTCCGGACGAGAAAATCTACTGGCGGCGCAACCGGGTACAGCGCGACGTGTCGGTGGTGTTCCTGCTGGATATGTCTGCCTCTACTGCCGAAGCCATCGACGAGGGTCGCCATTCGGTGGACGACCGGGATGCGCCGGACGATCCTGTGGAATACATGGTTTGGCTGCGCCGCCGCCGCGAAGGTCTGGTGCGCCGGCACTACAAGCGCATCATCGACCTGGAGCGGGAGAGCTGTACGCTGCTAATCCAGGCGCTGGAGTCCATCGGTGACACCTATGGAATTTACGGCTTCTCCGGCTATGGTCGGGAAAACGTTGAGTTCTACGTCATCAAGGACATCGAAGAACAGTTCAACGACAAAATCAAACGGCGCATCGACAAGGTTACTCCCCTGCACGCCACCCGCATGGGTTCAGCAATCAGGCACGCCATAACCAAGCTCGATAATCAGGATTCGGTAACAAAAATCCTGTTCCTCATCAGCGATGGCCGGCCGCAGGACCGAGGTTACAGTCGGGAAGGCGTCGAAAAAGAGTACGCTGTGCACGACACCCACCAGGCTTTGCTTGAGGCCAAGCGCAAGGACATCACCCCCTTCTGCTTGACAGTCGACAAGGCCGGGCACGACTATCTCAAGACAATGTGCGGAGACCTCAACTACGAGGTTCTGGACGACATTTGGGCCTTGCCGGAACGGTTGCCCATGCTGTACCGCACGCTAACCATGTAGGTTGGGAAATCGCACTTCCCTGAAACTAAACGGGCCGACCAGTAACCTGGCCGGCCCGTTTTCCGTGCCGTTTTCCGTGATCGATACAGTCCAGATTTATCAAGGACCGGGCGAAACTGCCGTGATCAGTTTCCGCAATTCCGTTAGCGCGGTGTTGCACGAGCGCCGCTTGATTACCAGCCGGCGCGGTGGTGTTCGCAGGGGGAATTCCTGCACGTCTTCGCCGTGGGCAATGGCGATGTGAATCGTGCCGGGTCGGTGCCCTTCCAACTCCTGTGGTCCCAGGACTCCGGTTACGCCGATGCCAAAATCAGCCGCGGTAGAGTACTGGGCTGCCAACGCCATAGCATTGGCGGTTTGTTGGCTCACCACACCGTGATCACTCAGCACGTCTGCATCCACGCCGGCCGCTATCATGGCACCGGTGGTGTAAGCGACGCTACCGCCGCGATACCACTGGTTGCTGTCGGGCGCTTCCGTGATGCTGTTGGCGAGGAAGCCGCCGCTAACGGATTCCATCGTCGCCAGCGTCATGCCGCGGGCGACCAACGCAGAACCCACCGACAATTCGGGAGTCTCATCGTCGTATCCCCAGATGTAAGGCGCCAGACGCTCGTGGATGGCGCTTTCTACGGGGGCAATCATCTCGCGGGCCACCGCTTCATCGGCGGCGCGGGCGATGATGCGGAGGTGAATTCCGTCGGCTTTGGAGTAAATCCCCAGATAAGGGTTCTCCAGCCCGAAATATTCGGACACGATTTCGTCCACGGAAGCTTCGCCCAAACCCAAGGTTTTGATATTCCGGGTAATCGTTACCTCGGTATCAATCATTGTTGTGAGCCTGGCGTCAATTTCGTCAGACCACATCGCCCGATTTTCGCCCGGCGGCCCTGGCATACAGACTATATGCTTTCCGCCCTTTTCGGCCCACCAGCCGGGCGCGGTGCCGTTGCGGTTGGTAATGAAGCTGGCCGATGGAACTAGATGCGCCTGCTTGACGTTGTGCGCTGGCATATCCTGGCCGCGGTTACGGAACCACTGCCGCAGGTTTTCCAGTTCGGCTTCCTGCACGACCGGAGCTTCCCCCAGGGCGGCGGCCACGGCTTCCCGGGTCAGATCATCCTGGGTGGGCCCCAACCCTCCGGTCGTGAAGATAATGTCCGACCGTTCCATGCCACGCCGGAACGTTTCGGTCAGCATGGGCAGATCGTCGCCGACGATGCTGACCCATTGTAGCTGGATTCCCAACGGCGGCAGCCGGCCGGCGATCCAGCTGGCGTTGGTATCAGTCAATTCGCCCATGAGCAGTTCCGTGCCAATGGAAACAATCTCGGCCTTCACAACAACCTCCTCAGCGACTGGACGCTGGACATTCGTATGGGGAGCCAAGTGGGGGATCAGTCACCAGGCAGATGGTGCGTGCGGCCCGCACCGAGTTGATTACATAAACAATCGGGTCGTCGGGCAGTCCGGCGTAATTCACCCGAACCTGTGCGTTACCGTCGTCATCCAATATCGGATTGCCGTTTTCATCGATTTCGATATGCGGCGGTCCGATATAAAATTCCTGCATCTCGTCAGCCGTTGTTACGCGCACGACGGTTTCCGGGGGTGAGAGCCCGTATTGCGGATCGGCGGCGGCATCCAGTGATATTTGCCACCCACCAGACGCCTCGGGGCCGCCGGGCTTGCTCGGTTGCCCGAACCATTGTAACTGCTGAGGCCACCACACTGGCGGGTTAACCGGCAACCGCTCGTCGCCGACGGTAGCGTACCAAATACGTTCGGTTGGGTCCGGGGCGTAGGTTACCGTTGCACCCTTATGGGTAACCTCAAGCTCTTTGACGTCGCGGAAATCGACCTCAAAGAAGTAACCCAGTTCGATTGGTGGTGGTATGTATGGTGGTTCGTTAACCAGCCGGTTGACCACCTGCGCCCAAATCTCGGGCACCGTGAACAGTTTGGGATCTCCCACCAAAGAGGTGTAGTTGTAACCACCATCCGGAGTAACGTTGCCCAGCCAAAATTCATACACCAAGCCGGTTTCTTCGGTTACCTGGATGATGCTTTCCGGCGGCTCCAGCCCATATTGCGCCGGGTTCTCGATAGTTTCGGACAGCACCCGGTTGACCTTCGGGCCGCTTAGCAGCAGGGGCGTGCCGGCCCATTTGTCCTGGTAAACCTCGGCGCGCTGGTCGCCATCCACGATGAACCACTTGCCGCGACCCAGGTCTTTGTCAAACACGATCGTCTGTCCCTGGTGGGTAACCTCCACATGCACGATGGCATCATCGTCGATACGGTAGAGCCACGGTTGGTCTGCCGGGGGCGAAGTTTGCTCCCAGGGTTTGAAATATAGGGCGAGCGTTCCAAAGATGGCCAGCACGAAGACCAGCAGGATAGTTAACCGGATATTCATTGGCTGGCAGGGTCTCCGGTTAGCGCCGCACCCACCACACCACGATGGCCATCAAGCCCATCAAGCCGGGCATCAGCAGCCAGGTGGAGAACCGAACGAAATTGAACTCATTCTCGTCCAGGTTCCATTCGCGGTACACGAACTCGCGGTCGCGGATCGAAACCAGCGAAAAGTCTCCCATGAGATAGTTGGCGGAATTGAGGAACAGGGCCGCGCTGGAACCGCGCTGCACGTTCCGGTTGGCGATGAAGTCCGAATCTCCGAAAACCGTCATGGCCGCTATCTCGTTATCCGGCGGCCGGCTAGTAGGTGCGACCGCGCCCACCGGAGCAACGATATTGTGCAAATATATGGCAGGGAAAAATAACCCTTCCGGGTCGTCTTCTATCGGGTCGACCCTTTCTATATCGTCGATCAGCCTCGCAGAAGGCGTTGTTGCGACGATAGGCACTGGCAGGCGATTCGGCGGATCTTCAGGTATGTATTGCAACGCTGCGGCACCTTGCATGAAAGAAACCCCTAATCCCGTACCTCTTGGTTGCACGATTTCTAACGGAGCCGGGGGAAACCCTAACAATTCGTTGAACAATCGGCCAGTCCCCGACGGGTTCCCATCGTTATAAAGGCCAAGTCTCAATGTGCGCGGCGCGTTGGGTTGGGAACCTTCTATATCCCGGATATACCCGTTGGTGACGACGACTCCCCAGAATGCGAGAAACGCCCGGAAGGTATCGTGCGTGTCCGGTTCCGCCAGGAAGATTAGGCGGGCGCCCTCGCGCCTGGCTTCTCCATCGGTATTGCGACCGGCCATGTAGAAGTTCAGCGCATCCACGTGGGCGATTGGAAGTTCGCCGGTCGGTCCCGCAATTACCAGCAAAGCCGCGTCATCCGGCACCGCAACGTCTTCATCGGTAATGGGCCAGATGAGATTGGCTACTTCATAGTTGTCGCCTTCCAGCCCCAGCCGAATCTGGTCGTAACCATCTTCGGCCTTTTGCCCTATGTCGCGCTCGCCGTGGCCGGTGAGGAAATACACCTTCTTGCGTTCGGCTCCGGTGGCTACCAGCAACGCGGTGTATAGGTCTTGCTCCAGCCGGCTGAATGCAGTATCAGTGGGTTGCAGCAGGTCGATGATATCGGCGCCGACCGCCGAAACCGACAGCGTTTCGTAGGCGGTAACTCCCTGACTCCGGGCTAAATCGGCCTCTTTTTGCGGGTCAACGAACTGGTAGGTGAAGTTCCCGCTGCGCTGGCTGAACTCAATGAGCATATTTTCGACTTTGCCCCGGCGCGTGAGCATATCAATATTGGTGATTTCGTCGGGGTAATAGGCAATAACGCTGATCGGGCGGTCAATCTGTTCCAGTAAATCCCGGGTGCTGTGCGCCAGGGAGAATTGATTGGTGGCGGTGGTATCAACTCGGAAGCTGTTCTCGAATGCAACGTAGTTGGCCAACACGACCAACCCGATAAAAGCCGCCACCATAATGACGGTGTTGACCCCGTAACGACCGGTGCGGCTGAAAAACGCGGCCACCACTTTGCTGAAATACGAAATGGCGACCAGGGCCACCAGCACGGCGCCGATGCCCAGCACGACAGCGCCGTAAAGGCTCAGTGACCTGACGAAGGCGAACAGCACACCGCCAAGAATGATGCCGACTACACCGGCAATCAGGATCGGAACGTAGAAAATGCCGATCAGGTCGAAGACGGGCTCGATGAATGAGAAAAGCGTCCGCGACTGTTCTGCAAGGGCCGGGGATCGTTCGACGTTTTCGGACGGGGCCGGCGTCCCGGCCGCCGGCTGGCGGTCCCGATTGCGGCGTCTTCGCCAGTCTCGTGGTGTTTCGTCGGCGCGCTGCTGGCTCATTCTACCTCCAGCGGCGCGACTCCAGCGCCCTTATCGCGAGGAACAGGAACAGCGCGGTGGCCGTAACGAAATACACGATGTGCGTCGAGTCGATGATACCCCGGTCGAAGTCGTTGAAATGGACGGTGAATCCCAGTTGGCTAAATATGGTCGCCCAGACGCCCGTTACCACATCTGAAACGAATGACGTGGCGTACAGCACCACCAGAATACCGGTGCCGACTACGGCGGCGATAATCTGGTTGCTGGTCAGCGTTGATGTCAGGATACCTACCGACAACGCCGCCATTCCATAGAGCAGCAGTCCGATGTATCCGGAGTAGATTGGCCCTGGATCCGGAGTGGCGAAAACCAACAAAAGGATTACATAATATGACGTAAGGGCCAGCAGGAACAGCAGGAAGACCGTGCAGGCGACATACTTGCCCAGTATCACCTCCCAGTCACGCACCGGTGAAGTGAGCAACAATTCGATGGTTCCAAGTTTCTGCTCTTCCGCCAGGAGACGCATGGTCAGCGCCGGCGCCAGTGGGATGAGCAGGAAAGTTGCCCCCTGGAAAAAGTTGCTCATCGAAGCTTCGGGAAACGGATTTCCCAGGTCCTGCACGAAAAAGAAACCGCTCAGCGCCATGAAAATAAGCGCCACGATATAGGCCACCGGGCTGCTGAAATAGATCTGTATTTCTTTAAGCGCAACGGCGCGAATCGTTCGCATGGCTGATTAAGCTGATTCCTCGTAGTCGTCCGTGGCGGTGAGGCGGAGGAAAATCTCTTCCAGGCTCATGCTGTTGACCTGCATACTCAGCAGACTCCAGTCATGGGTGAACACCGTGCGGGAGATTTCATCGCGCAGGTCCAGGCCCTCCGTAAACTTGACTCGATATGCGTTGACGCCAGGACGCGGGTGATGGGTAACCTCGGTAACTCCCTCGACGGAGCGCAGGACGGGCACCACCTCGGCCGGTGGGCCCCCGATTTCAACCTCCAGCTGCTCAACCCCCTGTAGGTGTTGGGCCAGGTTGTTGGGAGTGTCAGCGGCCACAATGTGACCCTCGTGGATGATGAGCACCCGTTCACAAATCATGCTAACTTCCGGCAAGATGTGGCTGCTCAGCACGACGGTTTGCTCGCGACCCAAGTCCTGAATGAGGCTTCGAGTCTCGACGACCTGGATCGGGTCGATGCCTATTGTTGGCTCGTCAAGCACCAGCACTTCCGGTTCGTGGAGAATAGCCTGGGCAATGCCCACCCGCTGCCGGAACCCTTTGGACAATTTGCCAATTATGGTTTTGCTGTAGTCTTCCAGGTGGCAAAGATCAATCACATCGTCAATGCGCGACCGGATTCGGCGGCCGTTCATCCGGCGCAGGGTGCCCATGTATTTCAGGTAATTGGTTACGGTCATCTCCATATGGAGAGGCACCGATTCGGGCAGGTATCCGACGCGCTTGCGCACTTCCAGCGATTTTTCCACCACATCATACCCATCCACGGTAACGGTGCCGCGTGTTGGCGGCATAAACCCGGTGAGAATGCGCATGGTGGTGGTTTTGCCGGCGCCGTTGGGGCCCAGAAAACCTAGAATCTCACCGCGGCGCACGGTGAAGTTGACGTTCTCAACGGCCGGCATCGGCCCGTAGTAATGCGTCAGATCACTAACGTTGATCATTACGTCGAAGTTCGATTCTGAGTCCACGTTGATGTCGCTGTTGATGTCAGTCGCCATAGGTTCGCCTGGTAGTTGACCAGCAGGTGCCTTCGTCTGCAAGTAGGTTCGTCTTAGGTTCGTCTTAGGTTCGTCTATTGAGGGGAATTGGTTTACATACGGCCCCGCGGCAGCAACGGATTGCAACCGCAGCGCCCGGAATTGGCCGGCACTGGATTATCGCCTTTGAATTGGCGTGGCGGCTATGATATTCTATGCGCTGCAATTTCACAAGATGGCGACGGCCCCGGCAGGCGGGGCCGATTTTATGAGCAAGGTCTGGTTAGCAGAATGCACCTCATTATCGACGGGTTCGGCGGCGACGCCAGCATGATGTGGGACATGGAACGGTTGCGTTCCTTCCTCAATGAATATCCGACCAACCTGGGCATGACCAAGATCACCGAGCCGGAAGTGTTGGAATACCACGGGCAGCACGCCAACGACAGCGGTATATCCGGTTTTGTCATCATCGCCGAGAGCCACATCAGCGTCCACACGTTTCCCCATCGAGACTACGTGAATATCGACGTATTTTCCTGCAAGTCATTCGATCACGAGCAAGCCCTTGCCGATGCGCGTTCGTTGTTTGATCTGCAACAGGTAAAGACCTGGCTCCTCGACCGCGGTCTGGAATGGCAGGACGCCGACCAGGGCAAGGTCGAAACACGACGCCAGCGGTCGGTCTTGCAGGCGACGGCTCCCGGTTCACCAGTCGGCTGAGAATGTGACCATACCAGTCCCCTGGACGCCGGCAAATTTCCTGGCGCTCCCGCCGGAACAGGCTGCCATCGACACCGCGGCAGCTGTGGTCATTCCAGTCCCCATCGACAGCACAACGTCGTTCCGAAGCGGCGCCCGCTATGGCCCGTCTGCCATCATTACGGCCTCAGCAGCGCTGGAAGACTATGACCTGGAACTGGGTATTGACGTTGCAGATTTGGGAATCCACACCGCCAACGCCCTTGAACCCCACTTAGGCGACCCGCAGCAGATGGCCAAGCGGGTACAGACCGCGGTGGCGCACTACTCGAAGCTGGGTAAGATTACCGCCGTCATTGGCGGCGACCACTCGGCGGCAATCGGTTCCGCATTGGCCCATGGGGAGACTCACCCGAACCTTTCGGTGCTATACATCGACGCCCACGCCGACTTGCGGGATGAATACCAGGGCACCGGCTGGGGTCATGGCTCCGCAGCGCGCCGCATCGGCGAACACTGCCCCGTTACGCTGGTTGGCGTTCGCACACTGGCTTTGGAAGAGCGTGACCGTATCAACGAGGCCGGCGTGCCAACTTACTACTGGCCGCCCCGGAGCCCGGATTATGCGGCTGATGTGATCAGCGGACTGAATCCCACCGTGTACGTCAGCGTTGACCTAGATGTTCTGGACCCATCGGAGATGGCAGCGGTGGGCACCCCTGAACCCGGCGGAATGCGTTGGCTGGATTTGCTGTCTCTGTTGCGCAGGGTCGCCCAGCAACGCCGCATCGTAGGTTTTGACGTGTGCGAACTCGCGCCCAACGAAGGCCCACCGGCGCACAGTTACACGGCCGCCAAACTGGTGTACAAGCTCATTGCCTACACCTGTACGCTCCATCGCTGTGATTAATCCGGGGACTACCTACCTTGCTTGAATACCGGAGCAGTTTATCTACGTGCCGGCAATAGAAGCGGACTTACTCAGAGTCAGCTTTGGACACGTACCGCAACACCAGCCCGAGTGCCAGGAAAACTCCGCTGGCGAATACCATCCACTCGTCCAACTCCTGGCATTTGTCGCAAACTGATGCCGGAAACGCCCTTACCAGGAAGATCGCTGCTGCGCCGAGACAGACTGTCCCCAAATCATCGCTGATCCGCCGCAAGAAATTCAAAGTGGTTCTCATACGGTTGCGCAGCCGGTCTTTTATCTGCGAAGGACTACGGCAGCCACGGCCACCGCCAATATACCGACTGATATGATGGCGCCAGTATATGCAATCGGCAAACTGGCCCGCATCACCTCGTACTCGAGAGCGCTCCATCCGAGACGGTCACCCACAACGAACACCCAGCACGCCGCGAAAAAGCTTATCAAGAATAGGGCTATCGTTGGCATATTGATACTCCCGGCCTAGCCTTCATGCCATTCTATCACGGTCAAGAATTACTCCACTGTATGCTTTCGGCATTTGAGGTTGTCATAACGCGCCGATTCCTTGACAACGCCGACGACCGCCCCCTACAATCCGGGCAAACAGCGAACCGGAATGACCTCATTTTCACCCCAACCCAGCCAGGAATGGCTCTAAGGAGCAAGCTCCACGCCACAGGAATGGCCTACAGTCACTTATAAAGAAGAAGGTATGCGGGAAGGTATGCAAATTGAAGACGCCAACATAACCGTTGACGACAAGATTGAACTGCTGGATATGCTGTCCGAAACCGGCCTCACCAGCATAGTGGTCGGTTCGTTTGTGAGTCCCAAGTGGACGCCGCAGATGGAACGGATTGACGAGATTGTGCAGCGGTTCACGCCCAAAGCCGGCGTTACCTACAGTGCCCTCGCTCTAAACTCCAGGGGCGTAGAACGGGCTCGCGCCTATTCACCTCCGCTAACCATCGAGCGTGACAAATATCCCCGCTTGAGCTGCCACCTATGCGACGTGTTCGCGCGCCGCAACACCAACCGCAGCCAGATGCAGGAGATGGAGCGCTGGCCCGAAATCATCGCCCAGGCTCAGGAGGTGGGGATTAAAGAATCCGGCATCGGATGCAACGCATCCTGGGGTTCCAACTTCCTCGGTGAGTTTCCCGTGGACAGCCTAATGACCCTGCTGGAATACCAGCACGGCCTGTGGGAAGAGGCCGGCATTGATGTGGTCAGCTGTTCAATGGGTGATCCCATGAGCCACTGCACGCCAGCCAAAGTGGAAGAAAGCGTGAGTCGCGTGAAAGAGCGCTGGCCTGAAATCAACCACTTCCGTCTGCACCTGCACAACGGCCGCAACATGGCTATCGCATCCGCTTACGCCGCCATGCGCGTGCTGGGTCCCGAGGATACCCTTGAGCTGGACGGCACCATCGGCGGATTCGGCGGTTGCCCCTACTGCGGAAATGGCCGCGCCACTGGCATGGCGCCGACCGAAGACCTGTTGCACATGATGGACGACATGGGTATCCCAACCGGCGTTGACATCGACAATCTGATCGACTGCGTATGGGCTGCCGAACGCATTATAGGGCGCGAGCTTTACGGGCACGTTTCCAAGGCTGGCCCCAGGCCGCGCACCGTAGACAAGCTCTACGACATCAATATGCCCTTCGTGGAAACCATGGATCAAGCGTTGCACTTCAAGAAGGGTGCGGAAATGTACGAAGGCGGCATCTACCCCTACCGCGAGCCGGTCACCAGCCCCTACCGCGACCGGATCGACCAGGGATTGCCTGCTTTTGGAACCGGCGCCAACGAGTTCCCCTGGAACCAGGACTGGCTTCCCAAAGCCGATAAGTAACTGCCACGCTCTATAGCGACTGGCAGCGTAGGGGCGGGTGCAAGACCCGCCCCTACGCTATGAATCTTAGCGGCATAGAGCGGCTATACTGGTGCAATCCGTTCGAGATAGCGCGCCCTGAGGAAGACAACAAATGCAAGACGCCGCTGCAAATCTCTCAGTGCCAACTTATGAGCCTGACAGTAACTCCGACGCAACAGGTTCGTCCGGCAGTGTCCTGGAATTCGAGATTCTACTCGTCAGAGATGACAGCGAACCCTACTGTTACGCTGTGCTTTGCCCGGCGTTGCCGGGTTGCGTTTCCGATGGACGTAACCGCGCAGAAGCGCTGGACATGATAAAAGATGCCATACGCCTGTATCTGTCCCATGGCGGTAGCCGTCAGTATATCCAGCCCGACACAGCTATGGCAGTTTTAGCCGGTGAATACTCAGCGATGGGCCTACCGGTGGAATCGACTACTGTACGAATCTAAATTCCACAATCCAATGCGTGACTACCACAAACCGCAGAAGCGCATCAGTCACAACTGTCGTCGCTAGGGTCCTGCCAGACCGCTCCCAGCAACCCTTCCAGTTTTGTATCTACGTCACTTGTAACAGACTGAGCCCACTGGATTGAATTTCTACCCAACGGCTCGGCAACTCCTCCCGGTCGCTTGTTACGGTAGATGTCAAGATTCGTTGCGCCTTGACCGCTGGGGCCACCATGTCCGGTTTCCTCGCGCGTTTCACGCACCGCTGCGCGCCAACTGCTTTCTTTATGGTCGACGTGTCCACCGGGCAAAGACCATTGGTACTTTTCCTTACCATAACCTCTCTGTACCAGGAGGACCCGCCCCGCTTTGTCCTCGACCAAACAAAAAGCCACGCGCTTAGCCACTTCGTATCTCCCCTTAATACTTTCGCCGGCGGCGGCCCGCAATCTGCGAACCGCCGCCGGCGTTTTCCGTCAGGCTATATCGGATTGGCTAGGCCGACGTACACGCCACAGAAATCACGTTCATCGCCGTTTCCGGCATCGTATCCGCAGTCCACGTGGCTCCGCCGTCGTGAGTGCCGAACACTTGGCCGCGGCGGGTGCAGAAGTACACCTGCGACGGGTCTTGCCGATTCACGGCCACGTCGAAGGTAGTGCTGCCGGCGTTGATGCCCTTGTCGAACCGTTCCCAGCTATCGCCGAGATTGGTCGTCCGCATCACCCCGCCCTGCTCACTGCCGAAGTTCATTCCCACGCAAGCATAGAGCGTGTTCGGGTCGGATGGATCGCTAACCACGCCGCGCGAGTATTTGATGTCCGAGAACTGGTCGAAGTTGCAGTCCTGCCAGGATGCTCCCTGATCACGGCTGCGCCACACGCCCGTCCGGTTGGAAATCAGCACCGAGTTGGAATCGGCTCCTCCCACGGCCACGCCGTGCAAGTCCAGCAAGTCAACATCGCCGGCGAACTCGCTGTTGCGAATCGTCCAGGTATGGCCGCCGTCCGTGCTGCTGGCCGCTCCGCCCACTTCCAGGGCCGCGTACATATTGTTGGGGTTGTTGGCTTCGATGTCGATACCCAGGATGCGCATGGCAAACGCCATTTGCACCTGGCTGGGGTTGGTAATGGTGGCGATCTGCGACCAGTTCTCCCCGCCGTCCTCGCTCTTGTATACGTCGGCGCCCTCGGTACCCAGGAACATGATGTTGGGATCGCTGGGATGGAACCGCAGCGACCAGACCACTCGACCCTCGGTCATGTTCATGCGCTGCCAGTGGTCACCGCCGTCGGTGCTTCGATACACGCCGCGCTGGGTGCCACAGAAAATAGTGCGCGGGTCGTTGGGATGAATGGCGATGGCCCGCGCCTGGGTAGCGGGAGCCAACCCATCGGTCAGCAAGTCCCAGTAGGCTTCGCCGGCCGTTTTCCGATACAGGCCGCTGGCTTCGGCGCCAACGTAAACGATAGTGTTGCCTGCCATGATTTTGCCTCCTCTGTCGTTGTATTCACTCGGGGGTCGTTAGGGTCATTTCAGCAGACGGGCGGGCAGTTGTCAAACCGTGTTCATCCGGCGGCGCCATCCTACTCAGTATCAAATTCCCCGCCGGCCACCGCCAGCGTCAATCCCCAAACCGACCGCGCCCCCGCCTGCTTCAGCGCCGCGGCGCAAACGTCTATGGTGCTGCCGGTGGTGGCCACATCATCCACCAGCAGGATGTTCGCACCGGCAACGTCGCGTTCTGCAGCCAAAACGACGCTGGAAGCCACGTTATGGGCACGTTGGACGCCGCTGGCCGTGCGCACCTGCGGTTCTACCGCCCGCACACGGACCAGCAGGTTCGCATCGTAGCGGAGGCTATTGACGCGAGCAATCTCCGCGGCCAGTAAACCGGCCTGATTGTACCCGCGTTCGCGCAGACGGGAAGGGTGCATCGGCACCGGCGTTACCAAATCGGTCGCGATTGGATGCCGGGAGAGGTACTCGGCCATCATGCCACCCAATTGGGGCGCGGCGGCGCGTATACCTTCGTATTTGAACGCGTGAACGGCCCGGCGAATCACACCGGCGTGACGGAATGGCGCGCGGATGCCGTCGAAGTGGCGCGGGGTTTCGGCGCACCGCCGGCACAGTGACCCAACCCCCGGCACAGCGCAGATGGAGCAGAACGGCGGTTTCAGGACTGGCAGCTCGGCGGCGCAACGGTCGCAGATGGTTTTGCCGGCGCTACCGCATCCGGCGCACTCCAACGGATAAATGGCGTTGACCAGGCTGCGGCCGGCGCGGGCCAGCAATACATCCAGCGGCTTCAGGCGATCGGGCCACCGCATCACGACTGATCACCTGACGCCATCGCGCATGGCGTGCCATTGCCGGATGATGTCTGCGTCACGCGGAAAGGCCAGCGGCGGCAAATTCTCCACGCCAAAATAATCAACGTCCAGACACTCGGGGCCAGCCGCCAGGGATCCGCCGGTTTCGACCGCCGAATAGGCCGCCACTACCACCGTATGCCCTGGTTGGGAGAACAGGCCGACCAGTCGCCGGACTTCTACCAACAGACCGGTTTCTTCCCAGACTTCCCTGGCCGCGGCGCTTTCAACCCGCTCACCGCGGTCTACGAATCCACCGGGCATACTCCACAGTCCGTAGCCGATTTGCACCGCCCGCCTCACCATGAGGGTCAACCCGTCTTGCTCGATGATGCAGGCCGTGGCCAGCTTGGGATCCAGATAGACGACTTTACCGCACGACGGACACACCGGGCGGTGGTTTCCCTCATGCTGCCGCATTTCCAGGCGTGCCGCGCACACCGAGCAGAACTTATCGTCGCCAATCATCTCGTCGCCAATCATCTTCACAAGATACCACTATTGACATAACGCTATGAATCAGTCGGAAACTCCGAGATTAACTGGAACCCGCGCCGGAACGGGTGGCGGCGATGGCGGCAACTTCCGCGCAGGTGGGCATGGAGTCTTGCGCTCCAACTTTGGTAACCGCCACCGCGCCCGCTGCCGAAGCCCAGCGCACGGCATCGGGCAACGACTGACCCGTAGCCAACGCCGTCGCCAGCGCCCCGTTGAACGCATCGCCCGCGGCCACCGTGTCCACTGCCGTTACCGGGAATGCCGGCTCGTGCCCGCTAGTAGAGCCATCACACCAATATGCACCATGAGATCCCATCTTGATAACCGCCGCACCGACGCCACGACGTATCAACTCATTCGCAGCCGCTTGAGCCGCGTTCAGGTCGGCGATGGGGTATCCAACCAACGCCTCGGCTTCCGTTTCGTTGGGCGTGATGATGGACACGCTGGTCAAGAACTCCTCAGGAATGGACCGCACCGGGCCCGGATCCAGCATCACCGATACGCCCTGCTGCTGCGCCAGGCCGGCAACTCTCATGGACAAATCCACCGACACTTCGAGCTGCAACATCAGTGCGGACGCCCGCGGCAACAACCCGGCCACCAGGTCAAACTCGGCCGAGCCGCAGGTGTCGTTGGCTCCCAGGACCTGCACAATGCGGTTTTGGGCCCCTTCGCCGATGCTGATGACCGCGATACCTGAGCTGGCATTGCTGGTGATTCCGACTCCCCGCGTGTCGACGCCAGCAGACTGCAGCAACTCAATCAGTTGCGGGCCGAACATATCATCCCCCACGCGACCGACCATCGCTGCCGGGATGCCGAGCCGCGCAACGGCCACCGCCTGGTTAGCGCCCTTCCCGCCGGGATAGGTAACGAATCGTTCACCCACCACCGTCTCGCCGTCTTGCGGCAGGCGGTCGGCAAAAGTCACCAGGTCCATATTTATGCCGCCCAGTGAAACGATCAAAGGGCGGGCAGAAGCGCTGCTCATCGAACCGTCATGCCCCGGTAGTAGTCATGCAGAACCGTAACACCCCAATTCGCCCGAGGTCAACGCCCAGAAAACCCCCTCTCCCTTGAGGGGAGAGGGTTGGGGCGAGGGTGATAAGTCCCCCCGATACCCCTCCAAGCCCCGTGCTATAATGCCGCAACTTGACATAGTGAGGAATGGAACGATGCCTCAGCCTCTGGAGAATATCAAGGTCGTTGACCTTACGCGCACCCTGGCCGGACCGTTCTGCACGCAGAACCTGGCTGACATGGGCGCCGACGTCATCAAAATCGAGGAGCCCAACACCGGCGATGAAACCCGCCATTGGCCCCCAATCTGGAACGAAGAAAGCACCCAGTTCCTCTCCTTCAATCGGAACAAGAGGAGCCTTTCAGTCAACCTTAAGTCTGAAGATGGCCTGTCCATCGTTAAACAGCTGGCAACCGAGGCTGACGTGATGATCGAAAGCTTCCGCGCCGGCGCCCTCGCCCGCATGGGTCTGGGCTACGAGGACATCAAGGCGCTCAACCCCGACATTGTGTATTGCACCATCTCCGGTTATGGCCGCACCGGCCCCATGGCCAACAAACCCGGCTACGACCTGGTAATTCAGGCCTACAGCGGACTGATGCACCTCACCGGCGAACCCGACGGTCCGCCCCAGCGGGTGGGATTCTCTCTGGTGGACCTGTTCACCGGCATGATGGCCTATGGTTCCATCGTCACCGCCCTGTACCACCGCGACAAGACCGGCGAGGGCCAACTGATCGACACGTCGCTGTTGGACGGTCAGGTCGCCGCCATGAGTTACCACGCCACCGGCTACATCGGCACCGGCGTCGAGCCCCACCGCCTGGGTTCCGGGCATCCGAGTCTGGTTCCCTACCAGAGTTTCCAGGCATCAGACGGGTATTTCATCCTCGGCGTGGCCAACCCCAACCTCTGGGAGCGCTTCTGTAATGCCATCGGCCACCCCGAACTGAAAGACGACCCCAAATACGCCACCAATCCGGATCGGGTGGCGCATCGGGCGGAGCTGGTGAACCTGCTCAACAGCATCTTCGCCGATAACACGTCTGACCACTGGGTCATGGTAATTGACGAGGCCGGCGTGCCGGTCGGGCCCATCAACAAAACCTCCGACGTGGTGGCCGACGAACAGGTCAAGGCCCGCAATATGTTCCTGGAAATCAACCACCCGCGGGTTCCCGATCTGCGGGTTCCCAATTCGCCGCTGAAACTGACGGGCACTCCGGCCACGCTGCGCCGTCCGCCGCCCCTGTTGGGACAGCACAACGAAGAGGTTCTGAAAGAACTCGGCTACGACGCGGACGCCGTCGCCGGTTTAACCGAGTCCGGCGCCTTGGGCACTTCAATTACTGAGTAGCATACGGCTGCACCGCGTTTCAGGCGGTTGCGTTGGTAAGGGCGGCAAATTTGTCGCCCTTTTTTTGTGACCAAGCGCATCAAGTCGTTATGAGCTTTCGGATCTATTGGTTCGCACAAGATGTGTTATGTATACTACGTGCGGTTCCTGACGGCTTGATTTACATAACCTGCGCCCATCGCTGACTGCCGCGGATGTTGTGCCGGGCTAGCTGGCAGTCTTCTCACCCGTACCCATTTTGATTTGTCATTGCGAGGAGCGCCCGCTCATCCCGATCTTGTCGAGAGACGTGGTAATCTCGTTTAGGTTGAACACACGTCGGCGAACCATCATTGCTACGGCGACGAGATTGCCACGCTACGCTCGCAATGACAGGATTAAAGTGGGTACGTACGCAATGACAGATTAAAGTGGGTACGCATGAGGGCAGTTTTCGGTTGCGCCGTTTGACTGCCGGGGGCTATAATATTGGGCAGTAAGTCGCGCTGGGGCGGTTAGCTCAGTGGTTAGAGTGCCTCGTTCACACCGAGGAGGTCGGAGGTTCAAATCCTCCATCGCCCACCACTTTACGCTGTAGTGAGCGACTTTCAATACGGAGCAGTCCACCCGGCCGAGGTGGCGAAACGGCAGACGCGCTGCGTTCAGGGCGCAGTGTCCTTTAGGACGTGTGGGTTCAAATCCCTCCCTCGGCACCAAACAACATACGGGTACTCTTCGATACGCGCTTGTAGCTCAGTGGATAGAGCGCTGCCCTGCGGAGGCAGAGGTCGTGGGTTCGAATCCCGCCAAGCGCACCATTTCTTATCTGGCTCATCATGCTGATATTCCGGGCGGTTAGCTCAGCTGGTTAGAGCGCCTGCTTTACACGCAGGAGGCCGCAGGTTCGAGTCCTGCACCGCCCACCACAATTTCCTCGGTTTTCCCTATAATAGACTCACATCTATCCGGTATCCGGTATCCGGTATCCGGTATCCGGTGGACCGGCGCGTTTTGAATACAAGGAACCCAAGGAGCTGAGATGGCAAGCGCACAACTCGACCACAACCTTGAACAGGGTGACATCGCCTTGCCCAGCACCGGGCGCCCGGTGCTGCGGTCCAACCAAGGCGTCATCTCCTCCGGCCACTACCTGACCTCCATGGCCGGTATGCGAATGTTGCTGGCCGGCGGCAACGCCTTCGATGCCCTGGTGGCTGCCGGTTTCGCCGCCGCCGTCGTGGAACCTATCGCCTCGTATTCGCTGGCCGCCGAGGGCGTCTTCATGCTCTACGACTCGGCCAGCGGCAACCTGCTGTCTCTCTCCGGACAGGGCACAGCGCCCGGCAAAGCCACCGCCGAGTTCTACCTTTCGCGAGGGCTGGAACGCATTCCCACCGGCCCGGGTCTACAGGCCCCCTTGTCCTTCACGCTCCCCGGCATCGTCGATGCGTTCATATCGATGCTGGAAAAATTCGGTACTATGGAACTGCAGGATGTGATGGCGCCGGCCATTAGCTACGCAGAAGACGGCATCCCTCATTACGAGTATATGCTGCGGCGGTTGGAAGCACAGTCCGGACAGGAACAGTTTGATAATTTCGCACCGGGCGGGTGGGATGTGTTTTATGACAACCGGCAAGTGCCTTCCGCCGGCGCGCCCCTGGTGCAGCCGGGATTGGCCAACACCCTGAAGACCATCAGCGCCGCTTCCGTTGACGCCGGGAAATCCCGCAGCCAGCGTATGCAGGCGGCACGCGACGCTTTCTACAAAGGGCCAATCGCCAGGCTGATAGTGGACTCGTCAGAGGGCGTCGGCGGAATCATCTCGATGAATGACCTGGCCAACTACAGCAGCCAGTTTGAGACTCCGGTCAAGACCGGTTTCAACGGCTGCGAGGTCTGGGGACATGATTCATGGACTCAGGGTCCAATGCTCATGCAGACGCTGAATATGCTGGAGCATTTCGATCTAAAAGCCATGGGGCACAACAGCCCGGCCTACATCCACACCGTTACCGAGGCGCTCAAGTTGTCATTTGGCGACCGGGAAGCCTTCTACGCCGACCCGGACTACGCCACTGTCCCTCTGGATGGCTTGCTGTCAAAGGAATATGCTGCCGAGCGCGTGCAGCTGATTGACCCGGAGGGCGCTTACCCGGCACAACCCCCGGCCGGAGACCCCTGGCGATTCTCCAGGACTAACGGAACCACGCCCTCACCGGTCATGGCTGCCCCCACCGGCGTCGGCGCCGATGCGTCCTCCGACGATGGAACAACTCACGTGTCAGTGCTCGACCGGCACGGCAACCTGGTGTGCGGCACCATCAGCGGCGGTTCTTTCTCCAAGTCGGTGTTTTTCCCCGAGTTGGGCTGCGCCCTGAGCACCCGCATTGAAATGTTCAACTGCGAGCCCGGGCACCCCAATGTGGTGGAGCCGGGCAAACGCCCCAGAACTACGCTGGTGAATTACATCATCACGCGAGACGGTCAGCCGGTGATGACCGTGGGGTGCCCCGGTGGGGACAATCAGGTGCAGGCCAACGTGCAGCTGATGCTGAACTCCCTCGTTTTCGGCATGGACCCGCAGCAAGCCGTGGAGGTTCCGCGATTCGCCACTGCCAGCAACGTCAATTCCTTCTATCCCCATGTGTATCACCCCGGGCAGCTTGACCTCGAACCCGGCATACCGGAGTCCACTGCCGACGCATTGCGAGCCTTGGGACACCAGATCGCCCGCGCCGCCAATTGTGGGCTGGGAGCAACCGTCTCAGTCAGAGACTCCAACACCGGATCCCTCAGCACCGGAGCCGACCCACGCCGCGCCTGCTACGCCCTGGCCCAATAGCGGAGCGACCGACATGATGGAGCATCAGGGCATACGGTGGGGTTACGTGTTCTTGCGGGCGCCGAATTTTCTGAACGACGATGACCGCAACGACCTGATGACCGCGGCCGTCGAAATGTACCTGGCTGGCGAGGACGAGCGCAACGTTGAAGGTGCGGAATACGAAGGGCGCCTCTATACCGAGCAAAGGTTCGAAATGCTTGGCGCGTTCGGCGGCCAACGCTTCGATGTGGACCTTGATACTTCCCACGGACGGGATACCGCCACATTCCTGGTCAACGAGAAAACCGGGGGCTACGGCGGGAGCCCGGGGTTCTCGCGCAACTAGGCAGCGCACGCCAGCTCCGGAATTCACCGCAGGCACATTTGTCGTTTGGCCGCAATTTCTGGCTGCGGCAATCCCCGGCTATTGTGGTATATTAGGGCCGTCCTTGGCGTAATAGCAGGGAGGCGGGTCATTATGGCTGAAGAACTTTTCACCTTCACTGAAAAACCGGTTTCCAATTACCTGATTGCCGGGTGGCGGCGGCAGTGGTCGAACGGCGGCCGCATCTCCAGCGGCTTGCCACGCTATCTCATTGACAAAAACGGCGGTCGTCAAATCGGCCAGATGACCGATTATGTCAATCAGATGTGCTATCCGTTCCAGGTAGCCGGCACTCACGATGCCTTTCGTCCATCGGCAGCCTTCCACGAAGGACTGCCCAGCGCATCCATGACGCGCCAGAACGCGTTTTACGAGATTGGCAACGGCCTGCTGGTCTTCCTTGGCGAAGAGCCGTGGTATCGCCTGGACATCTACGCCGAGGCGTTCTTTGCGGCCATCAAGGAACTGGGTATCCAACAAACTGTGGCGGTGGAAGGCGTGAACGGGCCAGCGCCGCCCGACCTGGAACGGCGCATCACCTGCGTATATTCACAACCACATATGCGGGCGCAGCTGGAGCGCCACGGTGTGCAATTCTCCAGCTACGGCAGTCGCGGTCGGCAAGGCCCCACTATTGGCATGGCGCTGGTGTCCGCGGCTCACTACGAATATCCCGATGTGCAGATGTTCCGCATGGGGGCAATGGCTCCAATGTATCCATTTATGACCAGCAACAACAACCAGGTGGGTATCACCCAGGACCATCGGGCTTATTACGATATCCTGCGCCGGCTTCGCTCGTTGTTCAAGATTGAAATGGACCTGTCTGAACTGGAGCAACTGGGGACGCAGGAAGGCCGGGAACTGTTGGAGAACCTGGAACGCCTGGGGACCACCAACAACGAAGCCAAACAGATAATCGACCAGGTTCGGCTGGACTATCAGTACACGCCCTACGTAGAACCGGTGGAATTGGGCCCGGTGCTGGATCAGGCGTTGGAAAACATCCTGCGGGACATCCCCGAAGCCGAGCAGGAACCGTAGCGGTCCGGCGGTCCGGTTACACAATCGGCCAGCGCGGGGTAAACGCCACACCGGTTCGTTTCAATAAGGCCTCGCCCCGAGCCTGTACTTCGCCCACTAGCGCTACTTCGTCGACGAACTGCGGTTGGTGGTTTTCCACCACTAATTTCCCATTGACCATGACGGTATGCACGCTGCGTCCGTCGGCGTTGTACACCAAACTGTTCACCGGATTGTGCAAGGCGCCCCATTCGGCCCGCCGCGTGTCGAACAGCACCAGGTCAGCCGCCTTGCCGACTTCTATTGACCCAATCTCGTGCTCCAGGCCCAGCGCCGCCGCACCTCCGATCGTACCCATTTCGAGGGCAGTCTCGGCGGGAATCAGGCCCACGTCCTGCCGACCGTCTTTATACAGTACGGCTGCCAGATAGACCGACCGCAGCGTTTCCAGGAGATTCGAATTGTTGCCGGCGTCGGTGCCCAATCCCATAGTCGTGCCGTGTTCCAGCAATTCGGGCAGCCGTCCGTGGCGTGTCATGCCGGCCCCACCCTTGACAGCTGCCGTTGGGCACATTATGACCGCCGCCCCGCGCTGGGCAATCAACTGCGCTTCATGGTCATCGATCCCCAGGCAATGTGCCAGCGTCATTCGCGGCCCCAACGCGCCGCAGCGGTCCAGGTATTCCGTGGGCGAGCACCGGTGCGTTCGGAGACATTCGGCGATCCACCTGGGCCCATTGGTGAAGTGCAACGTGATCCGAGTGTCGGCAGCCTCCGCGGCGCGGTAACAGGATGCCAGCAGTTCAGGGGAGCAGAATTCTGCGGAGAAAGGCATCGCCCAGCCCGAAACCATACCGTCCAGCGCCCCGTGGTACTCAGCGATGGCCGCCTCGGTCATGCCTGTCGCTGCGTCGGTTCCGTAGACCGGCAGATTCAGGGGGTTTGCTCTGTCCTGCACACTGCGGCCCACCACGATGCGGCAGCCCGCTTCCCGATAAGCGGTGATGCAACTGTCCAGATGGGTAGTGGTTCCCGGATCCAGGAATGTAGTGGTGCCGTATTTCAGCAGTTCGGTAATCGCCAGCAGGGAGGTAGCGTATTCATCCTGCGCCGACATCGCGGCCTGCAAACGAAATACGTTGGGCAGATATTCGGCGCCAAGGTCGTCCGGGAACAATCCGCGCACCGCATGGGCGTAGCTGATGTGCATATGCCCATTGACGAAACCGGGCGTCAACACCATTCCGGCGCCGTCAATCACCCGGTCGGCTGGCACGTCGGTCAACTCGGCGGCCTTTGCAACTTGGGTGATTCGACTACCCTGGATAAGTACCGAACCTTCGGCGATGATGCGTCGCTCCGGGTCCATGGTGACGATGTAGCGTACACCCTGAATCTTGATAGTAGCATTGGTCATCATGGTCATCACAGAATCGGAGAGTTATCGGAGAGCTAGTTGGACCAACCGCGCTTGCCCCAACCATTGATCGACGTTACTTCCGACGCCGGACGTCGAGTGGTGGGCCCGAAATCACCTTGAGGGTAGCCAACCGGTGTCAGGCAAATCATTTCGGCGTACTCGGGAAGGCCCAAAATGGTCCTGACCTCGTCCTCCTTGCGATTGAGCACGGTGGTAATTCGCGTCCCCAGACCCAGCGCGCGGCCGGCCAGGAAGAGGTTTTGGATTGCCGGCCAGATCGAGGCGGCATGGCGGCCCCGCTCGATGGGTTCGCCCGCCTGATACCCGCTGCCCCGGGAGTGGTCGGCGCAAATCACGATCATCGCCGGCACTTCGGGCATATGGTGCGCCAGGCGACGCGCGTGGCGGTAAACGCGGGTTTCAGCGGGGCCGGGTTCCCAGCCCATGGCATCCAGCCACGTGTTCTTGTAGAGCTCTCCGAGTTGCCGCACCAACGCCGGGTCATTCACCACGACGAACTCCCAAGGCTGCGTATTGCCACCGTTTGGGGCCCGCACGGCAGCGTCAACCATGTGTTCCAGCGCCCCTTCAGGTACCGGATCGGTCTTGTAACGGGTGATTTGCCTCTGACTGTATATCGCATCGAACAGGCCCATCTGCTCAGCCATTTTCCCCTCCTGGTCGCGGTGGTATGTTGCGCGGTGGTATGTTGATTGTCACCGGCATTATAGCCGCTAATGAACGTATGCTCACGGAAACAGCTGCTCACGGAAACAGCGTGATCAGCGCGAGCCCAACGACAATCAAGACGGCTCCGACTACTCTCCCGGTGTTGACTGACTCCTTGAGAATCATGACACCCATCACGACTCCAAAGAGCAACCCGACCTCCCGTGCCGGGGCCACGTAGCTGACTTCCGTGATGCTCATTGCGGTCAATACCAACCCGTAAGCAACGTATACCAACGCAGACGCCGCCGGTATCGCCCAGGGTTGCGAACGCCATTCGGCGACCACCGTGGCCAAGGAATAGTTGCGCATTATGTAAGGCAGCATTCCCACTGCCACTCCACAGGTGGTCAGATACAGATAAAGGAATGGGCTTACGTAGGCGACGCCTCGTTTGTCCACCACCGTATAGAGGGCAATACATAGGCCGGTGAGCAGGGCATAAATTATGCCGCCGGTGTTTACCGAGCCAATCGAAATCAACCCCAACTTACGCAGTTGCCCCCACCACGCCATGATGTAGATGCCGGCCACGATGCACCCAATGCCGACCCAGCCTAACGGCGAAACGGTTTCTCCAAGCGTCAGTACAGCCAGGATCGGCACCAGCCCCGGACCGAATCCACGGGCGATGGGATATACCAGCGACAGGTCGCTGCGGGCCAGGCTGCGTCCCAAAAACAGAAAATAGCAGATGTGGATTAACGCTGAGGCCAGCACATACCACAGGCCCACGGTTTCCACGGCAGACCGTAATCCTACCACCACCGCAATGGGCAACGCTCCCACCACGGCGAACCCGGAGAGCCACCACACGAACACCTCTTGCCGTTGCGCCCGTTTCAACAACAGATTCCATGATGCGTGGGCGCCGGCCGACGCCAGCACCAGGCCAAGCGCCAGTGATGTGGTTGGGTCCGTCATATTGCGCGAATCAGCCGCGTACCCCCAAATACAGAAGCGCCGACGCGTAAATTCCACGTCGGCGCGATGTATTCTGGTAGCGCATAGGGGATTCGAACCCCTGATCTCCGCCTTGAGAGGGCGGTGTCCTGGGCCGCTAGACGAATGCGCCGGATACAGCCCGCATCATCAAGAGCCGATGATGCAACAACCATTATATCAAATCGGTGGCCGGTCGCAACACGGTAGAATTTCCGTAACTGTTCAGAGTTGCGGGGATCTGCCGACTATTCGGCCTATTGTGGAGGGGCAGCCAAGCACGAATTTCCAAAGCAAACCGTTGCCGTCCCCTCAAACGTGAACAGTTACGAATTTCTCACCCGTACCCACTTTGTCAAACCACTCACCCTACTGTCATTGCCGGGAGCGGCCAACTCCAACTGTCATTGCGAGGAGCGCCGCGACGTGGCAATCTCGTTGAGGTTGAGCACACGTCGGCGAACCATCATTGCTACGGCGACGAGATTGCCACGCTGCGCTCGCAATGACAAAATGGGTACGCGTGAGGGTAGAATTTCGACATCCCGACTACGCAGTATCGCAAGTTGCCCATCGTACCGGCGGCTTTGCTAAACTGCCCAGCACCAGATTCAACTACGGAGGCACATTGGACGCCGGAAAATTACCGCCCGAATTGCTGTCTGAACTGCTGGCGTTGTTCAGCAATACTGACCCTCGAGTGCGAGTCGGCCCCAGGGTGGGTGAGGATTGCGCTGTCATCGAGATGGGAGGCCGGCTGCTGATCGCCAAGTCAGACCCAATCACGTTCGCCACCGACCGTATCGGCTGGTACGCGGTGCAAGTGAACGCCAATGACATCGCGTGCAGCGGCGGTCAGCCCAAGTGGTTCCTGCCCACCATTTTGCTGCCGCTGGATAGCAACCGTGACGACGCCCGCAGTATTTTCACCGACATCGCCGATGCTTGCAGCGAGCTTGGGGTGGCCGTGGTGGGAGGCCACACCGAAATCACGGTGGGCATCCGGCGGCCCATCGTGGCCGGAACTATGCTGGGCGAGGTGGAATCCGCAGACCGGCTGGTGTCGACTTCGGGGGCACAGGATGGCGACAGCATCATAGTTACGGTGGCGTTGGGCATTGAGGGTACCGCCGTACTGGCGCGTGAGTGCGCCGCTGACCTGCGTCGGGCCGGCCTTGGCGACGACGTCATCGCACGCGCCGCCGATTACCTGTCCCATCCTGGCATCAGCATAGTGAGCGCGGCGCAAGCATTGTGTGGAGCAGTCAATGTCCACAGCCTCCACGACATCACGGAAGGCGGCGTTATCACCGCGTTGCGCGAGGTAGCCAGCGCTTCTAATCTTGGGCTGGTTGTTGAAGGCGAGACCATGCCCGTTCTGCCCGAAACCGTGGCCATCTGTGACGCTCTCGAAATAGATGTCCTGGGACTGCTCGGCTCCGGCGCCCTGATTGCGACCATGCCGTCCTCCGAAGTGCCGCGGGCATTGCGGGCGCTGGACGAAATCGGCATCACCGGTTGGGAAGTCGGTCAGATGATGGAAGCAGACGAGGGTTTGTGGCTGATTGACCGCGCCGGCGATCAACCCCTGCCGGAGTTCAGGCGCGATGAACTGGCCCGCTACCTGGAAAGCCGGGCAGAGACGGAATGATGCTAACCGTCAGCCGACCAGGTACAAGTCGATGCACTCGCGCAACTGGGCCAGCGTTATGTTGCCTCCGCTGACCGTAATGGCCACCTTTTTGCCCTGAATCAAGTCGGGGCGACGCACCGCGCCGGCGAGGGCAGTGGCGCCGGCTCCCTCGGCCAGAGTGTGGGCCTTTTCCACCAGCATGGCTACGGCGCGCCGGATGTCGTCGTCGCTTACCAGGACAAATTCGTCCAGCCGGTGCCGCATGATTTGTTGCGGCAGTTCGTACCCGACCGCCGTTGCCGTTCCTTCAACCCACGTTTGCATGGGAGCCTGCACCAGTTGCCCCTGCTGCCACGACAGGAAGGCCGCCGGCGCGTTTTCGGATTGCACGGCAACCACCTTGATGTCGGGGCTCATTGACTTGGCCACGACGCAAGCGCCGGCGACGCCGCTGCCGCCGCCGATGGGCAGCATCAGCACGTCGACATCGGGCAGGTCTTCAATCACTTCCAGGGTTGCCGTTCCCACGCCGGCGATTAGGGCCGGCTCGTTGACGGGATGAACGTATCGGTAGCCCTTTTCGGCGGCCAGTTGCTCACAGTGCACGCGCGCCTCATCAAAGTTAGCGCCGTGGAAAATCAGCTCCGCGCCCAACGCTTCCATTGACGCTACTTTGTTCGGGTTGGCGTCCACCGGCAGACCGATCATGGCGCGGGCGCCAAACATCCGGCAGGCGCTGGCGATGGATTGGCCGTGGTTGCCGCTGCTGGCGGTGATCAACCCCATCGCCCGTTCCGACTCGCTCATGTTGGCCAGCAGGTTGATGCCGCCCCGGGCCTTGAACGCACCGAGCGGCAAATGCTCTTCGTGCTTGAGGTAAACCTCGGCGTCAAGAGCCTGACTCAATGCGGTTGAATAAATCAACGGAGTCCGGCCCACGTAGGGGGCTATGGTCTGTCGGGCCTGAAAGACATCGCGCAGGGTGGGAATGTTCACGGTAGTTTCCTCTTTAAAGGGCAGTAGGGGTTTCAACCTTCAACAATCAGGTTAGGCACCCGAATCAGGTTAAGCACCCCACCAGTGAGTGTCAACCGCGTAACGCGGCAAGGGCAGGGCGCAGCCGAAATGCACTACACGCGCAAGCCGGCAGTACACGGGAGTACATCCGGCAGCGCTGGGGTACACCTGCTGGCATCAGACGTTACCGTGTACAAATTATCGTTACACGTTGCCTGGAGTGCTACACACGATGATTTAGTGTAGGCGATCACTGATTCCATTTTTGCAGCGACTGGCTGGCGTACTCACGTATTACATTATGTCCGTGCTGGAATACATTTGCCTTACATCCAGTTACACCGCCAGCATCGATGTACTCCTTTGCTGCATTTTATCCATACCCGACTTCGGTAGGCCCTGATCGCCTTCGACGGGGAGTACATTGATTACATTTCGTTGGTTACTGGCATTACCAGGCGGTCTATGGCGATTGAATGAGCAGGCGCTCGCCTAGCTCGTCGTATGGAGTGCGCGGGTCGTGACCAAGAACAGCGGGTAGTGCTCTCCGCTCCAACGGGCGTCGGGGAGTTACACCAATACGCTCACGGCGGCGCTGCGCAACTCACGTTACCGCTATGACTGGCTGGCAGATGCCACGGCCGTTCCAGGTGCGCCCGAACGACTGCAATCCACCCAGCGACCGGCCCGGCCGCGAAAAATCGCCGAAATCGCCCAATTGCGACATTGCAACGTCTAGCACGGCAGGTCGCAATATGGCAAAATAAGCACGTATCAGAGGCAGTTCTAAAACTTTCTAAAAAAATTATTGGTATCTTCTCGGACGCCTCTTGACTTCTGTTGGAACATTTGCTAGTGTAGCGCTGTCGAGGCAAACACCGGGTAAATGTACTAATTGGACAAGCGGTTCGGGCAATCTGATACCATGTAGTACACAGCGGAGGTGCATTTTGGCACGCAAAACCAAATTGATGATGCGCGTAGAAAAGGAATTCGACCGCCCACTGGAACGGTTGCTACCCGACCTGGTAAACGACCAGGGTCTTACCGCCACCGCCGATACCCTCGGCGTCAGTAAGGCAACTCTGGGCTACTGGATGCTGAAACTCGGCATCAACGTGCGGCGCGTCGCGCTGGCGCCCGGCGAGATCCTGGAAGTGAAGCGCAACTGCTGATTGAAACTACGGCCGGCGGCGACCTGGTGGTTGCCCCGGCCGCAGCCAGGCACGTTGCGGGGTCTTCGGCGAGCTGACTTCGTGATGCGTCTAGTTTGCTGCTTAGGCAACAGACAGCGAACCGCCCCGGCCGGTGGCAAAAGGCCGGGGCGTTAGTTTTGTAGATCGACTGCGGAGGGTTCGCAGCGATACCAGGGATGCGCCAGACCGGCGCCGGTTAGCCGCTGAAAATCCCCTCGGGCAGGAACGCCGAGACGGTTACGTTGGGCAAGTCAACAATGTTGCTCACCCGCAGGTCCACGGCCACGCTGCATATTATGTAAGCCTGTTCTGCCGTCCAGCCCCGTTCCTGCAACAACGCGATCATGTTGAGCACGGCATTCCGGGCTGCCAGCGACAGGCTTCCTTCCCCTTCCTGAGTCCCATCGGCCCGAATCGGAAAACCCATCGTGGCGATGAAGTTGCGGGGCGCGGCCCATTCCGGAGGCAGGAAATAGTCGGGATGGGCGAATCTTGGAAACGTGATGTTATGTCTTGCCGCCTCGCCTTTGTGCACGGCGAACCGCACCGTGGCGGTGGCGCCCATCTCAATTGCAGTGATGCACACCTCACCATCGCCCTGGGCGAAATGGCCGTCGCCGGCGGAATACAGGCCGCCATCCACCGCTACCGGGACGAACAGGCGCGAGCCTTTGGTGAGCTGTTTGGCATCTACGTTGCCGCAGTTTTCGCGAGGTGGAATCGTGCGGAGGCCCTCGTTGGCGATGGCGCCACCGGCGGGAACGGCATCCTCCGGGTCCGGGGGCGCCGCCTGCCCGCCGCGTCGCACCCAATCCGCCTCGCGCTCGGCCCAAGCCACCAGCTGGGTGTGCGATGGAGCCAGCCCGGCAGTGCCCATAAATGACCCATCCGGAATGCGCACGCCCGGAATTTGCTCCGAGGTGGCCCAGCCATCGGAGATGTTCCAGTGGACCAAGTAAGGCTCGGTGAAGACATCACGCAGGAAGCCGGCGCCGGGCCGGTTGCGAGTCCAGCCGCGGGGCTGCGCCACGATGTCCAGGTATTCGATTTCCAGCAGGTCGCCGGGCTCTGCGCCCTTGACGTAAACCGGGCCGGTGAGCGGGTGGCCGACCTTGGCATCCAGGCCGCCCAGGTCTGCGGAGGTCATCGTGAGGACAATTTGGCTATCGGACGCATCGCGGGTTTCCAGCACCACCTCCTCACCGGGATCCGCCTCTACGATGGGCGGTATGTCGGGGTGCCATCGGTTGTGCCCGAGGTTGGCCTCTTCCCGAAGCCGTTTGTTGCGGTCGATGGTGATGGTTTTCATGGTGGTATCTCCTTGGATGGGTAATGGACGGCCAGACGTTCTGATAGGTGATGGTCAGTATAAAATAAGGGCGGTTTGAAACCCGCCCCGGCGTGGGATATTACAGCTGGCAAGGGCTTCCTTGTTCTCATTACGGAGCGGTTCCGTGATACCACTTGTCGATCAGCGGGGCCACAACAGCAGAGTCAGACTGGAAAGCGTCCTGAATTTGGCGGATGCCTACGGGGGACCCGTCAAACTCGTCGGCATAATCTTCGACCAAGGACGTCAGGTAAAGGTTGCGCAATCCCTTACGGAAGGCAGCTTCGCCCAAGGTTTTATAGAGTTCTAGGAAAAATTGCCCGCCCAGAGCGTAGTTGCATCGGTAATCGTAGATAACGCCGGCGGCGTCCAGGCGTTCCAGCAGGGCGATGTTGTCACCGGCTGGGCAGTGGGTGTAGTAGATGGTCACTGCCACTCCGGTGCGTTCGCTTTCCGCGATGGATGCCAACAGTTCGGCCAGTCCCTCGTCAAGCCAGTTGGGGTTGTCGCGCCAATAGTAGTGAGCCACCTCGTGGGCCATCAGGTGGCCGGCGTAGTCGGCAGCATCGCTGCCGTCGGCGGCATCATATTTCGGCAGCATCACAAAGTAGGCTCCGTAGTTGGTGCCGCCAGAGTAGCCAAGGACTGCGGTGCCAAAGAGCAGCCCGACGTAGTTGGCAGGCAAGGCCGTGCCCATAAACTTTTCGACGCTGCCGACGCTGTGCTCCAGCAGGTCCATGCTGCGCAGGGCGCCGGACTCGGTGCGGATGATGGCCAAATCAACGGCTCCGGAATGAGGTAGGGTTACGTAGCGACGTTCCACGGTGGCCTGCTCGGGGTCCAGCAGGGGACGCAGAAAAGCCGGCGCCGCCTCGTTCACGCTGTCCATCAAGGCCACTACGGGCGCCCATTCATCGGTAATGCCGTCTTGAAGCGTCGGGTGCGCCAGCACTTCCCGAAGGGCCAGAATCTCGGTATAGGCCAGCCATGACAAAGCCTCCAACACGGCGGCATCGGTTGGTTCCAGCGTTTCCAGGAAGGGCATATTCACGATGTTCCGGGCCAACGCCGTATCTTCATCCTTGATGTAGTACAGGCTGCTCACCGCCCGAGCGGCGAGACTGCCCAAGTCGTCCGCCAGCCAGGGTTTGCCTGCGATAGCGTTCGCCAACCCCACATCTTCCCGGGCAATCCACATCAGGCGCTCGATGATTGTCTGCTCGACCGCGTCCAAGCCGTCCACCAGCCAGGGCAGTGCAACAAGCCGCTCCGCCAGCCCTACATCATTACGCGCGACAAATCGCAAGCCGGACAAAACGCCGGCCTCAGTCTGCGTAACGCCGTCCACCAGCCATGACAGCGCAAGGAACTGCATCGCCAGCGACAGTTCGTTTTCGGAAGTCTCCCAAAGTATTTCCACCACTTCCGGCTCTGGCTGTGTAACGTCGTCCACCAACCAGGGCAATTCTACGATCTCCCTGGCCAGAGTCGGAAGATCGTCCCCAATATCTTCAATGCGCTCTATCGCGGCTTTTTCCAGGCCATCAACGCCGTCCAATACCCAGGGGCGGTCCAGCAAAATACGGGCAACCGGGGGATTGGTTCTTGCCAGCGTTGACAGTTCCCTTGCCGCCGACCTTTCCGATTCGTCAATCCCGTCGGCAACCCAAGGCAACCCGGCGGTACTTACCGGCGTTGGGGTGGGGGTGGGGACAGGAGTGGGAGTCGGCGTAGGTGCGGGGGTGTATGTGGGTATAGCAGGGGCCGTGGCAGCGGGCGTTAGGGTGGATAACGCTCGGGTTGCCGTCGGCGTTACTGCCGCCGTTAGTACAGGCACCCCCGAGGCGCGCGGCTCCGTTGTGCCGACAACCGTTGCAGACCGATTCTCACCCGACGGCATCGGCGAGTGCATGGTGGTTGACGGCGGACGCGGTGGCGACGCCCACGGTTGTTCAACTGCTTCGGTGAATATCGCTAGCGCATATCCCACGCCGACCGCGACGAGTAAAACGGACGTTAGAACGATGACAGTTACTAACCTACTCAAAACAGGACCTGTTGACCGCGATGTTAGCTCGTTGGCTTGAAGATGGAATTTGCGGGGCAACCACAAGGGTTGCCCCTACGGGGTGCAAGTCGGCTACAGCGACCAGTCGTCGGGGAGTTCAGGCGTGGGCAGGGGGCGAATCATTACTTCGACGAGGGCGGGTTGGCCGGTTTCGGTGGCCTGGATGGCGCGCTGGAAGGCAGATCGCAAGTCATCCGGGTGCTCGACGCGCTCGGACCAGGCGCCCAGACCCTGGGCGACGATGCTGAAATTACCGCCCAGGACGGCCATTTCCGGCGGGGTGCCGGCCGGGTTTTCCATGCCCATCATGCCGCCGCCGATGCCGCCATTGTTGATGACCACCGTGAGCACGCCCAGGCCCATGCGGGCGGCGGTCTCCACTTCCATGCCGGTCATACCGAAGGAGGCGTCGCCGAGGAGGTGGACCACCAGGTCGTCGGGGCGGCCCAGCTTGGTGCCGATGGCGGCGCCCACCGACCAGCCCATCGCCGCCATGCCGCCCATGGCGACGAAGTTGCGGGGGCGGGTGGTCTCCCAGAAGGGGACGATGTAGCCGCGGCTGCCGCCGGCGTCGTGGAGGGCGATGGTGCGGTCAGGGTCGATGAGCTGCTGCAGTTCGTAGACGACGCGATAGCCGTTGGTGGGCGTTTCGCGGTCGGTGAACCGGGGCATCCACTCGGCGTTGTGCTTCTCGTGGCACCGGCGGATTTCCTCGGCTAGCTCAGGCTTGATGCCGCCGGCGTCGGGGCCGATGCGTTGGCGCACCGCGTCGATGATGGCGCGCAGGGCCAGCTTGGCATCGGCCAGGATGGGCACGTCCACCTGGTAGGTCTTGTTCAGGTCGGCCTCGTCGGCATTGATGTGAATGATGCTGACGCCCGCCGGGATGGGGCGGCCATCGGTGCCGTTGGGCTGGCGGAAGGAGTTGCCCACGGCCAGCACGACGTCGGCCTTGCGGTTAATCTGCAAGGCGGCGCCGGAAGCGTATCGGCTGCGGGGATAGACGCCGCCGCCCAGGGACAGGGGGTGATTTTCGGGGAAGATACCCTTGCCCATGATGGTGGTGGCCACTGGCATGGACAGCAGCTCGGCGAGTTCCATGACTTCAGCGGCGGCGCCGGCGGACATGGCGCCGCCACCGGCGTTGAGCACGGGCAGGCTGGCGCCCACCAGCAGGTCGGCGGCGCGGGCCACATCGGCATCGGACGGGCCGGCCTTGCCGGGGGCGCCCACCGGGGTGTAGGCCATCAGGTCATCGTCGGCCTCGGCGGTCAGCACATCCTGGTGCATTTCCAGAACCACCGGGCCGGGCGAGCCGGAGCGCAGGGCGGTGAAAGCCCGGCGCATCACCTGGGGAATGTCCTCAACCCGGGTGAAAGCGCCGCGCCATTTGCACAGTCCGTCGAAGATGTTGGCGGATACTTCCTGCTGCCACTCCTGACCCAGGTTCCGCATGGGATGTTGCCCCATCAGCAGCAGCACGGGGATGTTGTCGGCGTAACAGCCGGCAATGGCGGTGAGGCAATTGGTGGCGCCGGGACCGGTGCCGGTCATGGCGACGCCCACCTCTCCGGTGGCACGGGCGTAGCCGTCGGCGATTTCGACGCCCAGACGCTCGTTCCGAGCGGCGAATGGTCTAATGTTCGATTGGCGTAGCGGCCCCCAGAGCGGGGCGAGGCCACCGCCGGAGAACCCGGTTATGTAACGTATGCCTTCCTGTTCGAGGGCTTTGATGACGGCTTCGGCTCCACGCATGACAACTCCTATCTGTGCAGGCGGAGCGGTGTGCGACCCCACAATCCAATACCCAATCCCATCCCGGAGGCTCCGCGCTGGCCCGGATGATAGGGCAGGCGGGCGGCGGGGTCAACCGGGTGGGGGACGCCGCACACCCCGGCCCCTCTCCCACCGGGAGAGGGGAGCAATCCCGGTGAATCACGCCTATTCGACGTAGGTTGCGTTTGCGGGGCGGGGTTTGCCGCCGTGGACGGATGGTTCGTGGCACCATTTGGCGGCTACCAGTCGGACGGCGCGGTAGGTGGCTTGGTCGAAACCGAGGAGGTCGCAGACGACACGACGGTCCAGCAAGGCGCGGTTGGGGTCGGCGTCGGCCGGTCCAGTGGGTGAGGTGCGATTGGCGGGAGGGTTTGATAAGTTCCGTAGTCGGGTTAGCCCAGGTTGAAACCAATTCAACTGGAACATATTACGGCGCTGCGCCGATCAACACCAAGGGGACTGATGGGACTCCCCGTCCTTGCCGCACCACATTCATTAGATCTCGTTCATAGTAGGGAACGCCGGACGACATCTCCCGCTCGAGTTCTTTCATTGGGAGGATTTCGACGCCTACGTCGATAATTTCGGAGACATAAAAGCTAAGGTGCTTCACGAACAAATCGTGGGCAACAAACGCATACTTTCCGAACTGCACTTCGACGGCCACGCGATCCTTCAAAAAATCGGTCTGGTTATACGACATTATAGGGATGTGGCCGGCTTCCTCTATTCGCTCCTTTTGGATACTCTCAGGCAAACTGTAAATACTGCGCAAGAGCTTTTCGTCAGGGGCAACCCAGAAAGTATTTCGGCTGTCGCTCCAACTCTTATTTTTGAATCCGGCCTTGAACGCGTTGTTCATGTCCGAGGGAGAGTACAAAAGCCGCCCTCGCATGGTCCGTTCCCTGGAGACCTTGGTTCGGCAAGCCTCGGCATCCACCTCGCTGATTACTTGTTGTATTTCACCCCAGAGTTCCTTGCGATGCACTAGCAGATATTCTTCACCGTTGAGATGCGAGTAGAGAGCCTTGATCTGCATCAGTGCCCACCGTTGGGTATTGTGGGGTCATAAATTGGTTTTCCCATTGGGCGGGTACGCAACGTACCTTCCTGCCACTGACGGATACGTTGCCAGGCGATATCCACATACTGCGCAACGTTATCGCATCCATAGGCAATGCGATCATGCATGCGATCATGCATCAGGGCTGCGATCACTGTTGAACCGACTCCCATGTATGGATCGAATACGGCATCGTTCGGGTTAGTCATGGAGAGGACCAGGCGTTCGACCAACTCAACCGGAAATTGACATGGGTGAATCGTTTTTTCGGGGTGGTTGTTCTTGACGTTAGGGAATTCCCAAACATCGCTGGGGTTCTTCCCTTTGGGATTGCCCGACAGCTTGCCGACATTGGGGCCCTTGAAGTGCCGTTTATTCGGGTATTTGGAGGGAACCCTGATAGGGTCCAAGTTCCAGGTGTAGTCGTCGTTTTTGGTCCACCAGTTGATGGTTTCGTACCGTCCAGATAGTCGCTTCGAGCTATGCAACCCGTGGCCGAAGTGCCACACAATGCGATTACGGAGTTTTAGGCCCAAATTTTTGAATACCGGATACAGGACCGAATCCAGTGGAACTATCTCGCCGTTGTCAACGAAGTTGCCGACCTGCCAACAAATTGACCCTTGCGGATGGAGAATACGCACACACTCGGTGATGACTCGTTGCTGATCGGCGAGGTAGGCGTCGAAGGACGTTTTGGGTTCATAGCTCTTGCCCAAGTTGTAGGGTGGCGAGGTGACAATCAGCTTGATCTGCTCGTCATTGAGCGTCGTCATGAATGCCAGGTTGTCCTCGCACATGATGGCGTAGCGACTAGCGGGAATCGCCGCGGACAGAGGAACGAGTTTTGGTTCTGGTCTAATCATTATTGTGGGTGGTGGCGGTTCGATAACCGTGCTTGCAATTGCAGGTTTGACACTGAGCCGAATAGTCAGCCATAGGATAGTCGGGTTTGGGAATGGCGGTCAACGACCTGCTGTCCTCACGCGCACCCACTTTAATCCGTAATTGCGAGCGCAGCGTGGCAATCCGGTTCCGGCGGCGGCAGTTGGCCGACGTGTGCTCAACCTTCATTGAGGTTGCCACATCGTTACGCTCCTCGCAGTGACGTGGCTGTAATTTCATATGCGATAGCCCTGGGGGCGGGTGTCGGCGATTGGGAAAGAGGCGGCCCTCACCCCCGGCGCCTCTCCCACCGGGAGAGGGGAGCAATCCCGGTGAATCACGCCTATTCGACGTAGGTTGCGTTTGCGGGGCGGGGTTTGCCGCCGTGGACGGATGGTTCGTGGCACCATTTGGCGGCTACCAGTCGGACGGCGCGGTAGGTGGCTTGGTCGAAACCGAGGAGGTCGCAGACGACACGACGGTCCAGCAGGGCGCGGTTGGGGTCGGCGTCGGCGAGATAGGCGGGCTGCAACTCCCTATCGCGGAACTCGTTGAAGATGGTTTCGGCGGTGGCTAGTTGGTCGTCGGTGAGGGTACGGAAATCGAGGATGGGGAGGAACGGTATCAATTGCCGGGTCATTACCCCTCTGCCACTTTGCTGGCGACTGGAGTTCCACCAGTAGGTCAGCAGGCCCAACGTACTGTTCCCCCAAATTGCAAAAGCGTAATCAAACCGTTGTTGGACCAAGGTCACGTTAGGCCATGCCCGTCCACCGATGGTTTCCCTAGAGGTGAAAGCAACGGCAAGAGGTTGGGAGTTCAGACGGAAATCGCGATTTATATGTGCTCGGCTGGCCGTTGACCAAAGCTCGTTAGCTCTAGATTCCATCCCCGACCGCACCCGCAGTTGCGAATCGGGTTCACAAATCAACCGCGTCTCCCTTGCTGCGTCATGATTGTATAGAGCTGGAAAGGTAGCAGTTGGGGTCGCTGTCTCTTTTACAAACGGCCCATTGTGCGTTGCCATAGTCAGCATTGAATCATGAACTCCCAATTGACCAAGCTCTCCCAGGCTAGTCATCGGCAGTTCTAGTGCTTGCGGCATTGCCGGCAACCACAAATTTCCCGTGGTAAGCGAATATGCGACCTGTGCCAGAGCTGCATCTACAATGCGCGCCACTCCCCATCCACTTTCATATTCACTCACCGGCGCGTCCAGAATCTCTCCGGCCGGAGAATCTCCACAGTACATAGGAATGCCGCCGTAAGGCCCGTCCTCCAAGCGGCGTAACTCGGCACTGGTGTGGATGGCATCGGCGACTTCCCTCGCTTCGGCGAAACTGCGTGGCCGTCGGCCTAGTGAAACGAACTGCGCCCGGCCAGTGGGCTTATCATCCTTTGACCGGCGTCGGCCGATGACCAGACACTCGGCAATGCCCGTATCCGATGAAAATGACATATCGCTGCCTTCAGCGGCGCTACTGACGATGGTGACGTCGGTGTATTGTGTGGCAATCATCCGCCGGAACTTGGCCCAGGATGCTCCATTGATGGCGGTAAAGGGCAGCACCAGCGCCAGGACTCCGCCGGGCCGAACCTTCTTGTCGGCAATGGTCGCAAAGGCGGAACCCAACCCAGCATGGCCGTGATAGTAGGAGTTCCGCGCCAATCGCACCAGGCGCGCCGCCATATCGTCCTGGTCATCTACCGATGCGCCGAAAGCGGCGAAGGCCGCATTTTGGACGTTGCCTTCGGCGTCCCGGTGTTTGGTGTTGCTGGTAAAGGGCGGGTTCATTATCACCAGGTCAAAGCCACCGTCAGGGATGTCAGCGATGATCTGGGCAGCAGTTTCCTCGCCTACACTACCGGTACGCATCGCTGGGTCGCTGGTGTTGAACAGAGTCAGCGCCGCCGAAGATTGCAATAGTTCCAGTGAGCCGATGGCGACTCCACCGTCCTGCTGGCGACCGTAAGCCAGCGTATAGAGGCGGGAGTTTTCAAAACGAACCGCCGGGGAGATGCCGGACAGGGTGGAGCCGGTGATATGGATAGCCGACGGCATTACGTCGCAGCCGAACAGCACTTCTTCCAGCATCAGGGGATGCAAAGCGGTGGGGTCGCCACCGGAGCGCTCGTGACGGCCAGCGACCTGCTGGTACACGGCTGACAGCAGCGCACCGGTGCCGCAGGCAAAGTCGCCGACCCGCAGTTTGCCGATGGCGTTGGTGTCGGACCAGTCCACGCCGACCAACTTGGCTACGGCCAGGCGGGCCAACAAGGCCGCCGAGGCGGGCAGCGTGTAGTAGGTAGCCAGATACTTGCGGTCGGCTATCAGCCGCTGGAAGATTCGTCCGGTCAGGTCGTGGGCAATGCTGGCCCCGGTGTCGGTAACTCGCAAGGCAGTATCGCGTAAAATACGCAGCAGCATTGCGCCGTCGCCGGAGGGAATACGCTCCATTATGTCTTTGGCAATGGAGAAAATTGCCCAGTAGTTCACCTGCAGTATTTCACCCCAGGCATCCAGGGTGTCACCGAATGGATTGGTGGCATCGGGGCCACAAACCATTCGCAAAGGTTTGATGTCGTGCATACCGGACAGTCGTTCGTGAAAGACCAAGGCGTTGACAACAATGGCGCAAGCCATGCGTCTGGTCTGGGGAACGTCCGGCATTCCCAGCAGTTGGACAACGGCCGGAATAATGCCCGGACGAAGCCGGTGCATATTGTCCAGTACAGCCACCGCGCGCTCAATGCCTTCCTCGAGGGCAGCGGCGGCTCGGTCAACCGCGTGCTGAGGAATTGATACCAAGCTGATAACGTCGGCCAGGTCGGTTACGCCGCCGACCAGCCAGCCCGCTTCAGGGAAGCGGCTGCCGTTTTGATACAGGACGGCGTAAGACAGGCGGGCGCTGCGCAAAGCGGTACGTAGGTTGTCCGCAAATCTCACGGTATCAGGATAACGCAGCGCAATGGCCGCTTCGATGGGGTTGGCTTCACCTACTATCGAAAGGCCCAAGCGTCCGCCGGCATCGGATTCCGCAGTCCCCACGGCCTCATATTCAGCCTCAACTACCACTGGCGCACGGTCCGGCGCGGTGATCAAATTGTCCAGCTGCAAGCCGGGGCGTCCGGCGACAAGCTGGGTGTTCTCTGAGCGGACTTCACACCCGAACAGCATTCCGCGCAGCAGGTCGCCCAGCTCGCTGTTGGCACTCGGTTCACTATGGCGGGGTTGTTGAGAAACCATGCAATTCCTCAGACGTTCTTGGCATTGGGTTCGGTTTGGTGGGGTGTGGTCATGGTGGGGTGTGGTCATGGTGGGATTGTAGCATTGCATGGGATTGCGGTATCACCCTCACCCTAACCCTCTCCCAACGAGGGAGAGGGAGTTTGGTTTGTTGACCCGTTCACAGGGCACAGGTATCATCGGCGCAGATTTGGCGGATTAGAAAGGAGACCGATATGCCTCAGGCTAGTGAGCTGATTGTGCAGTTTCTGCAGGAAGCGGGGATTGACGCCGTGTTCGGGATTCCCGGCGGCGGCACCGGGCAGATTTTTACGCATCTGGTGGGTAAGGAAGGGACAATCAATACCTATTTGGTGCGGCACGAGCAGACGGCGGCGATTATGGCCGACGCCTATGCGCGGGCGACCGGCAAGCCGGCGGTGATTATGGGGCAGGGGCTGTTTATGGGTTCCAACGCGGCCTTTGGCATCATGGAGGCGATGCTGAGCAGCAGCCCGATGCTGGTGTTGACCGACACGTCCGATGGCGGCGTGGGGCAGCATCCGGCGAACCAGTCGGGCGCCGGCGAGTACGGCAGCATCGACCTGCACAACATCTTCCGGTCGATGACCAAGTACACCACGCTGGCGACGTCGCCGAAAGAGGCGGCGCTAGGGGCGCAGCTGGCGATCAAACACGCCACCAGCGGCCGGCCGGGTCCGGCGTGCCTGCTGATGCGGACGGCGTCGATTAGCGGCGAGGTTGACCTGGAGTCGCCGCCGTTCATCCACGACACGGCGGGGTATCTGAACACCGCCAAGCCCCAGGCGGCGCCGCAGGACATCCAGCAGGCGATTGACATACTGTCCCAGGCCAAGCGACCCGTCATCGTGGCCGGCAACGGGGTGCACATGGCGGGGGCGCACGGCGCATTGCAGCAGTTGGCCGAGCAGTGGAACGCTCCCATCGCCACCAGCTACAAGGGCAAGTCGGCCATCGCGGAGACGCACCCGCTGGCGGTGGGCATGGTGGGCATCTACGGGCAGGAGGCGGCCAACCGCGCGGTGGGCGACGCTGACGCCGTGCTGGTGGTGGGGGCCAAGCTGAGCCCGCAGGACACGGTGCGGGAGCGACCGTCAGTATTCAATCCGAGGGGCCAGCGCATCATCCAGATTGACATTGACGACCGCAACGCCGGCTGGACGTTCCCGGTGGAGCTGGGGTTGATCGGGGATGCCGGCAGCATCCTGGGGCAGCTGGTGGAGGCGTCGGGCGAGGCGGCGCCGGCGACGGCTGGCAACCGCGGCGAGTGGGCCAGCGCGCTGCCGCATCGCAAGGCTGACCTGGGGTTTTACGAGGATGCCGGGCTGCACACCGACTCGGCCCCGGCGCTGCCGCAGCGGGTGGTGAAAATCCTGCAGGACACCATGCCGGTGGACACCATTTACTCGCTGGACGCGGGCAACAACCGGACGTGGATGGCGCACTTTTTCCAGTCGCAGCAGGCGCACACCTTCTTCTGTCCGGGCGGCACGGCCGGGATGGGCTGGGGCTTGCCGGCGGCGGTGGGATTGCAGATTGCGTATCCGGGACGGCAGGTGGTGTGTGTCACCGGCGACGGCGGATACATGATGACGGTGAATGCGCTCTCCACGGCGATGCAGTACCAGCTGCCGATGATCTGCGTGGTGTTCAACGACGGCGCGCTGGGGATGGTACGGCACCACCAGGCTCCAGGGCAGTACATCGCATCGGAGTTTGCCGAGACCGACAACGCCGCAGTGGCGCGGGGGTTTGGGTGTTTCGGCGTGCAGGTTGCCGACTCGCGAGACCTGCCGGACGCGCTGCGCCAGGCGCAGGCATCCGGGTTGCCGGCGGTAGTGGATGTGCTGATTGACCGGGGGCCGAGCCCTGACGACTGGCGGGCAGATTTGCGGACTTCGGGTGAGACTTAGGAGGTTGGATGGGATGGATGGGATGGACGGGATTTTTTGATTGGGCCTTACGGACACGGCTGACGCCAGCGCGGATTTGCTGGAAATCATACAAAGGGGCTACGTATGGCAGATCAGAACTTTCCCGACAACATTCTGTACGAGATGGACAACCTGGACGTGCTGCGTGGAATGAACAGCGAAACCGTTGACCTGATAGCGACGGACCCGCCGTTTAATACGAAGCGCAATCGCTCGGGTACCGCTGGTTTCTACGTGGACAACTGGCGGTGGGGCGATACCGGCATACTGCCGGACCAGTGGAAGTGGAACGAAGTTCACCCCATCTGGTTGGAGGAAATTAAGGACGAGAACCAGGCGCTGTTTGAGGTCATTGAGGCAGCCGGAACTTGCCACGGTCAAGACATCGCAGCGTTCCTCTGCTTCCTGTCGGTGCGCCTGCTGGAGATGCGGCGGGTGCTGAAGCCGACGGGCAGTATCTACCTGCATTGCGACCACACTGCCAATAGCTACATACGCATGGTAATGGACGCTATTTTTGGGCATCGAAATTTCCGTAACGAAATCGTGTGGTTCTATAAGACAGGTGGGGTAAGCAAGCGTTGGTTTGGTAGAAAGCACGACACCATTCTGTTTTACGCAAAATCGCGTGAATATACGTTCATTCCGCAAAAGGAAAAATCTTATCTTGCCCACAAATATGGTTTTTCAAACATCGAGATCATGCAGGACGAGCAAGGTTTTTATACGATGGTCGGAATGAGGGACGTTTGGGATATTCCAGCATTGAGAGGCAATCAGCCGGAGAATACCGGCTCTCCCGACCAGAAACCGCTGGCACTATATGAGCGTATCATCCTGGCCAGCAGCAATCCTGGCGACTTGGTTCTGGACCCGTTTGCCGGTTGCGCTACCACGATTATGGCAGCACGTGAGCAAGGTCGCCGCTGGGTAGGAATAGACCGACGTAAGGATGCCCGGTACCACGTGGTATGCCGGATGGCCGGTATCACGCCCGGCGAGCGCAAGAAACTGGAGCAACGCCCAGACCTATCGGCCTGGCTGGCTGCTCAGCTTGAAAAGTACGAAACGCATTGGACTGCGGCGGCACCGGAGCGGACTGACATCGGCGAAACAGCCGCGCCGACGCTCCCCGGCGTTTATCTCTCCAACGAGCGGTCCAAGTTATCCCACGCTCAGATGCACGCCATTCTCTGGGAACATTTTGGTCGCCAGTGCTGGGCGTGCGATTTCGTCGCGCCGTGGCCGGAGTACCTGGAGCTGGACCACGTGAATCCGAAGTCGGATGGCGGTTCCAACCACCTGGACAACCGGGCGCTGCTCTGCCGTCCTTGCAACGGCAAGAAGGGGAACCGAATAACCCTCAGCAAGTTACGGACGGACAACCGCAAGGACGGTCGGCTGACCGGCGCCGACTCGGTTAACCTGCGCCACGCCGCCACATGGGCCCGGGGTGAACTGGCACGACTGGGCACGTAGAGGAGGCTCATTGTGTCATTTTGGACTGAGGCACAGCTGGCTTCCATGGAACGGATGCTGAAACCCAAGGCCAATCGACTATCAACTGCCCGGCAGATGAAGCGCCGGCGTAACCGCACAAAACCCTGGCCCGCGGGAACACCGCTAGCAGCCGTGAGACTGGATTCCCGCTTTCGCGGGAATTACGGATAGGACGCGGGAACGGCAGGCAGGGGTTCCGGAATGACGGGCGGGGCCTGGAGCAATAACCGGACAGGTTCGGGCGCTCTCGGGCTGAGGTCCTTTTGGGGTTAGCCGGATGGCTGGCGTATAATACCTGCGTCAACGCCATCGCAACCTGGCCCGACGAGGCTTGTTATGACTACCAAACCGATTGCGCCGGTGGCGGCTACGCCAACCGGCCAGTTCCCGGACTTTCCGCCCAGGGACGATATGCAGAATGTGCTCTATCTTTACAAACCGGGCTATGTGGCAGCCCTGCACCGGCGTTTAGCCGCGCCGGACACGGTAGTCATCGGAGAGGCTCCCATCGGCTGGGACACGAGCCAACGGCGGGGTCTGCTGATTCCCGACTTGCTGATTGCTTTCAACGTTAATCACGCCACCCTCATCGAGCAAAAGGGCTATGCGATTAGCGACCAGGGCAAGCCTCCCGACTTTGTGCTGGAGATTGCCTCCAAGAGTACCAGCGGGCGGGACGAAACCGACAAACGGAGTGGCTATGCCGCCTATGGGGTGCCGGAATACTGGCGTTTTGACGATACCGGCGGGGAGTATTACAGCGCTCATCTGGCCGGCGACGGGCTGGTGAACGGGGCTTACCAATCCATAGGCGTCAACGAGGTGGGTCATGCACGGTATTGGGGATACAGCGAGGTACTGGGGCTGTATCTGTGCTGGGAATATGGGTATCTCCGCTGGTATGATCCGGCGACGCAAGGTTATCTGGAAACCTATGATCAGGAAGCCGACGCCCGCATTGCTGCCGAAGAGCGCAACCGGCAACTGGAAGCGGAGAGCGCAACCGAGCGCGACGGCCGCCTGGCCGCCGAAGCGCGCAATCGGCAACTGGAAGCGGAAATCAGACGCTTGCAAAACCAGTAACGGCCAAATCCTTAGCGTCAAGGCAATCGCAACCTAGCCCGATGAGACTTGTTATGACTACCAAACCGATTGCGCCGCCGGCGGCAGCAAGGGTACCGTTCCCCGACACGCCCCGCGACGATATGCAGAACCTGCACTACCTCAACGACCCCGGCTATATCCCGGCGCTCCGCCTGCACCTGAACGCCTGGGACACCACCGCTGTGCTCAGCGAGTATCCTATCGGGCAGCGCAACACCAGAGAACGGCGCGGCTTGCTGATACCTGACCTGATGATTGCCTTTGAAGTTGACCCCAGCGTAATCATTGCCGATAGAGGTTACTCTATTGAGTATCACGGCAAACCGCCGGACTTCGTACTGGAAATCGCTTCCCCAACCACCAGCCATCGTGACGAAACCGAAAAACGCGTGGGCTACGCGGCCTTTGTAGTGCCGGAATACTGGCGCTTTGACGACACCGGAGGCCAGCATTACAGTACCCATCTGGCCGGCGACCGGCTGGTCAACGGGGCATACGAACCGATAGACGTCAGCGAGGTGGATAATGCTCGCCATTGGGGCTACAGCGCGGTATTGAACCTGTACCTCTGCTGGGAGTACGGTTATCTGCGGTGGTACGATCCGGCAACGGGGTATTTGCCCACCCACTACGAGGAAGCCACTGCGCGTCTTGCCGCCGAAACCGAGCGCGATGCGGAGCGAGACGGTCGCATCGCTGCTGAAGAACGCAACCGGCAACTGGAAGCGGAAATCAGACGCTTGCAAAACCCCTAGCCGCCGAATATCAACACGCGCTCAGGAGATTGGGAATGGCATTTTGGAGTGATGAGCAGCTGGCATCCATAGACCGGATGCTGAATCCCCGTTCCATTGCGGTGGTGGGGGCGACGCCGCGGATGCAGTATGGGGGGCGGTTTCTGGCGGCGGCGATGGGTGCCTCCGACCGGGTGAACGTGTATCCGGTGAACCCGCGTTACGAGGAGATTCAAGGGTTGAAAGCCTACGCGTCGGTAACTGACCTGCCGGAAGCGCCGGACGTAGTGGGCATTGTGGTGCCCTATCACGCGGTGCTGGATACGCTGCGAGAGAGTCACGCCAAAGGGGCCCGGTCGGCTATTGTGATTTCCGCCGGGTTTGCCGAACGGGGGGAAGATGACCGGCGGGAGTTGCAGGTTGAGTTGGGCCGATTCGCGCAGGAATCCGGGATGAGGGTCAGTGGGCCGAACTGCCTGGGTTTGGCCAATATCAAGGATGACATCTGGTCCAGTGCGTCATCGCGGGGGGCGTCGGGATTGACCGGGCCCATCGGGTTGGTGTGTCAGAGCGGGGCATCCGCGTTCGGGCCCTTCCTGACGCGGGCGGTGGATGAGGGGATTGGGTTCACCTACATCGTGTCGACGGGGAATGAAGCTGACCTGGATTTTTGCGACTTCGCCCGCTACCTGCTGGACGATGACGACACGCGAGTGATTGCCGGGTTCATTGAGGGATTCAAGGATGGGCGCAAGTTCATTGAGCTGGCGCGGCTGGCCGCCGAGAAGGGCAAGCCAATTGTGCTAATCAAGATTGGACGCTCGGAGTTGGGTTCGCGCGCCGCCGGGTCGCACACCGCAGCGCTTACCGGCGTTGATGCTCGCTACGATGCGGCGTTTGACCAGTATGGCGTGATTCGGGTGCAGGATTATGACGACCTGTTGCAGGTATCCAACCTGATGGCCCGGAGCCAGCGACCGCCCCATCGAGGGGTTGCCGTGGTGTCTCATTCCGGAGGGATCAGCAGCCTCACCGCCGATATGTGCGGCCAGGCGGGTCTTGACCTGCCGCCGCTGTCGCAGGAGGCGCGCGACGGTATCAACGGGATTCTGAAGGGGTTTGGCTGGGCGGCCAATCCGTCGGACGTTACCGGGTTTGCCAACAGCGACGATTTTCCGGCCATCATGTCGTACATGGCCGATGACCCGAACGTAGGCACGCTGGTGGTGGCGTCCGCCGGCGCCGACCCGCAGGCTACGCAAGTAATCGCCCAGCGGGACGGCAGCGACAAGCCGGTAGCCTTCCTCTGGACAGGCACACGGGGAGCCGAGTCGGGACTGCCGATGCTGCGCGCGGCCGGTATTCCGGTGTTCTATGTCCCCGACAAACTGGCGGCCGGCATCCGTTACCTCAATGACTACCATGATTGGCGGGAGCGGCGGCTGGACCGGGGGTTTGGCGCCACTCAACCGTTGACACCGGAGCAGGAAGCGGCGGCGGCCGGCCTGGTCGGAGCGGGGGGTGCGCGGTCGGAATTTGACAGCAAGCGCCTCGTTGCGGCCTTCGGAGTGCCCATCACTCGGGAGGAACGGGCGGGAGACGCAGCTGCCGCGGTGGCTGCGGCGAATCGAATCGGGTATCCGGTGGCGTTGAAGGTAGATTCAGCAGATATTCTGCACAAAACGGAGGCTGGGGCGATTCGACTGGGATTGGCAGACGCAGCTGCGGTGCGCACGGCGTTTGCCGAGATTACCGACCACGCCCGGCGTTACGATGCCAACGCCAGCGTCGATGGGGTGATCGTGCAGGAGATGGTGTCGGGCGGGGTGGAGACGATTGTGGGGGTGTCCTATGACGGGCAGCTGGGGCCGGTGCTGTTGTTTGGCAGCGGCGGTGTGCTGGTTGAAGTTTACAACGACGTGGCCTTGCGGCTGTGCCCCATCACCCGGGGCAATGCGCTGGAGATGATTGACGAGGTCAAAGGCGCGCGGTTGCTGCGGGGATTCCGAGGCTCTCCGCCGGCCGACGTGGATGCTCTGGCCGACGTCCTGGTCAGCATTTCGCAGATGGCGGTGAATCTGGAAGGGCGTTTGGCGGAGCTGGATATCAACCCGCTGATGGTGCTGCCGGCCGGTAGCGGAGTGGTGGCGGCGGATGCCCTGGTGGTGGTGAGTTTCGGTTGACAATCGTGTGCAGGATACTCTTGTAAGGGTATCCTGCATCGGAGGCTTTGGGGTGGTCAGCAGGGCTTGAGCAAAGTTGCAGGGGTTGGCCTTACCTGCTCGTGCTGAGCCTTCCAAAGGACGTTGACGATGGTTCGACAAGCTCACTATGAGCGGGTTCAGGGGACTTTGGGCAAGCCCCAGGTGGTCAAGGTCGTGGGTTCTCGTCGTCCATTAGGCGTGATTCTCGATTGCGATTGGTCAGCTGTAAAGCGATGGCTGCCGCAACGGTGGCGGTGGCGTAAGTGGCGATATTGGAATCGCTACGGAGTTTTTTAGCGACAGGTTTCAGACATTCACTAAGGCCCAGTTCCCCGGGTTGCCGGCATTCGAGGGCGGAGGCCCCGTAGGGCCAAGCCAAGAACGTCCAGATGATTACCCCTGCGACGAGCCACCAAACGACGCCTATTTTCAGCGCGTCTGCGATGACTCGCTTTTTAGAGTGATGAATATCCCGCATGGTATTGCTGTAACAAAAAACGCTGGGGCAATCAGATAATCAGCCCACCCCATATAGGGTAAAAGGGCAATCATGGCAATCAGAAAAGCGGAGACTACGCCAGCGAACAAACCGGCAACCAGCCCATTTAGAAATGGCATTCCGACCTCCGCAGATTGGGCGCATCCCCTTAAAATTACCGCCATCTAAGATTATACTTTCGCGACGCTGGCTGTAGTTAGCGCTCCTGAAGGACTTCTCCGGATAGCTGGGTAACGCGGTAGACGCGGACTAGGACGGCGGCGCCGGTGCGCTCCGGGTCGCGGTCGAGTTCGCCCTGGACGGTGCGAGACATTACGTTTTCGCGGATGGCTCCGGATTGGTAGACGGTTGCGGTGCCGTGGAAACGGAGGTTGATGCGTTGCTCCGGGTTGCGGTAGAACAGCACGACTTTGGGGTTGGCGACGATGTTGGCTGCTGACGAACGCCACGCGCGCTCCCAGTAGGCCAGGGTTTCCCGGTCGAACACCAGCACGCTGCCCTTCATACTGATTTGCGGTTCTCCGTCGGCTGATACCGTGCCGATGGACATGGGGCAGCGATCGTCCAGCGCGTTGTCGATGAGGGTGCGCAGTTCGTCGTCGATGTTTATCAAGAGCGTTCTCCAATGGTTACGGAAAGTGATGAGTCCTGCCACAGGCGGGCCTGGGCCGATGCGGCGCGCTTTGCGTCGTCGCGGGCGTTGCAGGCCAGGCTCAATGCGAGCACGTCCTTGGCCCGTTCATCGACGGGCACATCGATCATGCGGCCGGCGAAGGGCGCCGCCGCCGTGCCCGCCGCCAACGCCTGGGCGAATACCTCGCGAACCTGAGTGTAGTATTCCACCAGCGCTGGGGTTGGCGTGAAGGCGGCATTCACCGCGGCAATCCAGTTGGGACGCGCGCAAACCAGGCTCTTGAACCCCAGGTTGCGAGCATCGGTAGCAATCTGGAGTTTGTCTTCGTAGGGCAAGTCATCTTTGCCCTGACAGGTGGGGTCTACGACCGCAACCGGCTGCACGCCGGCGGCGGTTGCCTCGATGCACAATCGGCCGCGAGCGTACACGAAGGGGTCAGACTCGGTGAGTTGAGTGAGTCCCATTGATGCTGCCAGCGCGGCCTCGTCTATCACGACCTGTTTGATCCGCGGGCTGGCGGTGATGATGTCGCGAACGTGCCAAACGCCGGCGGCGGTTTCGATGGACAAGCCGAGTTCCAGCTGGCCGGCCGGGATTCCCCGTTGGCGTTCCCAGTCGGTGAGGCACTGGTCGGCGGAGACGACTTGCTGCGATGATTCGACGCCGGGCAGCACCACGCCAGCCAACCCCGGCCAGACCGCCGCTTCGATGTCAGCGTACACGTAGGCAGCGTTGATGCGGACGAACACGTCGGCGGCGCCCTTGCCGGCCAGGGAGATGGCCGACGGCAACGCCTCGCGCGCGGCCCCAATCTCTGCCGCTGGAATACCGTCCTGTAGATCGAGAGTGATGGCATCGGCATCGTGGGTCCAGGCCAGCCGAACCAGCCGGGATTCGGTGACGGGAATAATCAGATTGGAGCGTCGTATCAACATGGGTTTCTCACGTCAATGGGTTTCTCACGTCAATGGGTTTCTCACGTTGTTGGAAGGGAATCTGCCTGCGAATCTCGCCGGTGATTACTTCGGGGATTATTGCAGTGGAGCCAAAACGGCGCCGGGATTGATTCGAAGGCGATTTTTTGACTGGGCCGGCTAGCGTTCCGTTTCGTCAGCCTCGGCGGCTCGCACGCGGGCGATGGCTTCGTTCTTTTCCCGGTCGCGCTCCTCGCAGAGCCTGGCCCACTCCAGCAATTCGTCGGCGCGGGCCGCCTCGTAGCGGTCGATGACGCGATACCGAAGGCTGGGGTTTTCGGCGGGATCCACGGGGCGCGGGCCGTCGCTGGAATCTATGGTGTGGGTATCTATCTGCACCCAGGTATCGCTGGATACGGCCAGTTTGCGGAACTCGGCCAGCACCCAATGGGCGTCGGATATTTCAGCCTCGTTGGGGGTAAAGCCGCGGTTTTGGGGTTCCACCACGAAGGGATGCAGGCCGCCACCGATGCGGAAGCCGCACTGTCGGGCCGCGTCAGCCTCGGCAAAGGCGCGGTCGGGGTCGCTGACGCTGCCGGTGATGTTCGGGGTGAAGGGAGCAGCACGGGGTTCGAGGTCAAGGGCTCGCGCCGCCAACTCGACCTCGCCTTTGCCATAGACGAACTGGTCGAAACCGACAAACATTTCCACGCCGAGGTCGCGGGACATATCGTAGCCGGATGCGCCGCCGAAATCCCTGACGCGCGGGCTGGCCGACGCGATTTCGTAGGCGTTGGCGACGCCCACCGCCGTTTCGATATTGGCTCCGATGGCAATGGCGCCGGGGCGGATGCCGCGTTCTTCTTCCAGGCGGGTGATGATTTCAGCCATGCGCTGGATTTCGTGGCCATATTCGGCTTTGGGGTAGTTGATATGCACCAAGCCAGGCCAGACGGCGGCGTTAAGGTCCGCTTCCATCAGGTCATGGTTGATCCGGCAAACTGCATCGGCACCGCCCTTGTTGACCACCGGAATGCTGCGGCGCACCAGATTGCGGGCGACGCCCTTCAGGTCGGGCGGAACCGAATCTTCCAGGTCCATGTTGATGAAATCGCAACCACGGTGCCAGGCATTGCTGATGAACCGGTCGGTAACGATGGGCATGGTCAAACCGGACCGCTTCAGGCGCCGGTGGGAATCGGCCATACGGATGCCTCCTGGGGCCACGGGCTAGGTTAGACGGCTAGGGTAGTGGGATGGGTCGTCCGGCAACAGCGGCCGCTTTGAATTCTTCCCGAGTTGCACACGCGGCGGCCAGCGCTGAGACGTGGGCGTATTGCCGGATGAGGTCTGGGGTCAGGGTGCGGCACTTCGCCAGCACGATGGATGCGGCGCTGGATGCGGTGGCGTCGGCGTAAGCCTGTTGCAGCGCGTTAGCTTCGGCCAGCTCGGTGGCGGTGGGAGTGAATCCTTCGTTGAGGGGAGCCACCTGATTATCGAGGACACACAGAGAGCCGCTGAACCCGATGGCGCGACCCCGTTGGGCGGCGGCCAGCGTGTTGGCGGGTGTGGCGAGCAGGCCGCGGTCGGGCGCGCGCCACCAGCCGCCGAGGGCGGTGGTTCCGGTGGCCGCCGCCAGCGTAATGAGCCGTTGCATCAGGTATTGCATCAGATGGATTTCGCCGGATGGTTCGGGTCGCAGGTCCATCACCAGGTCGGCGCGTCCGAGCGTGAGGGCGCAGATACGGCTGCTGGCAGTAGCGATCTGGAATCCATCGTGGTTGCCGCGGGCGGTTTCAAGGGACGCGACGACTTCAATGGAGCCGGGCAGCAGTCCGCGCTGGCTTTCCAGCTGGCCGATGAGCGTATCGGCAGCGACGATTTGGGTTGCGGATTCCAGCCGGCTGATTACCACGCCGGCGATGCCCGGCCAGATTGCCGCTCGCAAATCTGCCAGCATCAGCTCCGGGTCAATCTGGACGAATACCTCAGCGCCGCCGGCTTTGACAGCGTCCAGGGCGGCGGCTATGCCTTCGCGGGCGGACGGTTTGTCCTGCTCGGCCACGAACTCGGCCAGGTCAAGAACCACCACGTCGGCTCCGGCCTGGGCGGCGCTGGTGACACGGGCAGAATCGGAGGCCGGGACTACCAGCCAGGAACGTCTGATTTTGTGCTGTACAGGCATAATGTTATGTAAAGAACCTGAGTCGAGACAACCCCAGGGCATTTCGTTGTATAATGCGCCACAGGTTGATACTTGACCGTTTAGAGCGTTGCTACTTAAGTACTGGCGATTGTAAAGCAACCCGATTAATGTGGCAAGGTAATCGCCATCGGCAACGCCCCGTTGCAGCTAGCCCAAACCCGAATTGCCCGCAGGTGTAATTGTGCCCATTGTTCCCTCACTAACCATCCTGGACTTGCCGGATAGCGGACAAGTCCAGTTACATATTACAGATACTTCCGGCGCCAGCATTGACGCCACGCCAGTGTCGTTCGCGCTGGACCTTTCAGCAGAGGAGCGCGCGGCGCTGGACTGGTACCACAACGGGTTTCAACTGGAACCCATCGGCGCGTTGGAGCGTGCGGAAGCCATTGAGTCGGCGATACGCAACCTGGGCCGAATTTTGTTCGAGAATACATTTGCCGCCGGGTCAGACGGTCGCAATCAGCTGGATGCGCTGCTCGCCGGGAACACCCGACCGGAGCTGGTCATCGTCTCGGCGCGACCGGAGTTCCAGTCGTTGCCCTGGGAGTTGATGAACGATCCGACCCTGGGGTACTTCGTCGTCGGGTTGGCCGGAGTGTTGCGACAGGCCACGCCGGAGGTTCCCACCGATGCCGGGGAACAGCGCACCGACCACTCATTGAACGTGCTGATACTGTCGCCGTCGCCGCTGCCGGGACCGCCGCCGTCCGAGGGATCGTTGTTGTCGGAGCAAGTCGTCGTGAGGGGCAGCCTGGCTAACGCCACGGTGTCTGCGCTGGAAAGCCTCAACCTGGAGGCGTCGCTGGACAACCCCAGACCGGCGACGCTGCCCGCATTGCGCCAACTGCTCGCACGCAACCCCGATCACTACCACATTGCCCACCTGGACGGGGTTACGCTGGACGCGGACGGGAACCTGCTGCTCGAATCCGGCGACGGCGCGCCGGAGCCGATTGGGCCGGCAACGCTGGGCGCTGAACTGGCGGCGGCCGGTGTGAACGTGGCGCTCGTTTCCGCCGGCGCCCACCGTGGAAATACGACCTCCCAGAGTTGGGCGGGTTGCGCTCAAGCCATTGCCGGCGCCGGTGTTGCCCAGGTCGCGCTGATACCCTATGCGCTGCACGCCGATTCCGCTGAGAATGCGACGCGGGCGTTCTACACGATGCTGGCCCGCGGCAACGACGTGGCCGTGGCCGTGGCCGCGCTGCGACGCACCCTGATGGATTCCCCGGAACGCATTACGGTCAACGGCAAGCGAGTGACCTGGGACTGGCATGGGCCGGCGGTTTATCAATCGCGGCGCTATGCTCCTGCCATTATCGCCGAGCACGAACCGGACCCGCTGGGCCCTCCGGTAATCCACTCTGAGGAAGAGGCGCCCACCGACGATTTGCAGATTCCGCTGGCGGGGCAGTACGGCCTGGTGGGGCGAGAAGCTGAACTGAGGGAGTTGGAGCGCGCGCTGCGGTCCAATTCGGTTCTGCTGCTGTCGGGCGATACCGGGGTGGGCAAGACCGAACTGGCGCTGGGGTTGTGCCGCTGGTTCCTCAAGCCGGCCCGCGTGGCCTATCCGGGCGGCGTGTTCTATACGGCGTTTGAGGCGTCGCATCCGGCGGGCATCGAACGGGTGGTGCATGAAATTGGCACCGCCGTGGCCGGGCTGGATTTCGCCGATTTGCCGGTCGGCCAGCAGAGGCGCTGGGTAACCGAGTACCTACAGTCGAATCCGTCGCTGCTGGTTTGGGATAACGCCGAGAACGTGGCCGGCTTTCCCGACGGGGCAGCGGGCTTGCTGGAAGAGTCCGAACTGCCGGACTTGGCCGCATTTCTGAACGAGATTACGGTGGGGCCGGCGGGCAGTTCGGCGTTGCTGCTGAGCCGCCGGCCCGATGAAGGCTGGCTCACCACGGCCCACGCCGCGATTACGCTGAATCCGCTGACACTGCCCGACCGAGCCGCGCTGGCCGCCCAGGTGATGAGCAAGGCGGAGGTGCCGGCGTCGCGGGTGGATGCCGACTTCGCCAACCTGCTGGACATTCTGCAAGGGCATCCGCTGGCGATGCAGATTGCCATTCCGCCGGTGAAGGATGTACCGGCGACAGTAACTCTCGGCGAGATTACGCGGCTGATGGATGAACTTGCCGAGGACAACGAACCGGGACGCAGCCCCGTGCTCACCGCGGCGATGGAATACTCATTCTCGCGAATGTCGCACCGGAATCGGACGCACCTGCCATTCATCTCGATGTTCCAGCGACGGGTGATGCTGGATGTGTTGTCGCACATTACCGAGGAAAGTGCCTATGGGCAGGTAATGGGCGACGATTTGGGTTCGGGGGCATCGCGGGTGCTTCTGAGTCCGGAGGGGGGCACACAGTTTTCGGGACGGTCGTATTCGGGGTGCCGGACGCTGTTGCGCAATGCCATGGCCGCCGGGTTCGTGGAGCCCATTTCCCCCAGCGTGTTTCAAATCAATCCGGCGGTGCCGTGGTTCCTGGGGCGCAAGCTGGGTCGGCAGCTGTCCGGCGATGGGATCGGGCGGCTGGAGTCGGAGTTTGTACGCGTTTACGCCGACACCGCCGACTATTTTATGGAAAGTCTTTACGAGAATCAGGATGCGGGCGTTACAGCGGTGCTGGCGGAAGAGGGCAACCTGACGCAGGCGCTGGGTTTGGCGCTGGAGTACCGGCAGTGGGACAACGCACAACTGCTGATTCAGCCGCTGGCGCAGGTTTACCGGATGCAGAAGCGGTTCCCTGAGTTGCGTCGGTTGCGCGGCCAGTTGCTGGACACCATCGGGCACAGCGCAACGGAAGCCGAAGCTAACGGAGCCGTTGAGTTCTGGCAGTATCTGCTGGGAACGGACGCGATGGAATCGGTGGAACTGCTGGATCTGGACCGGGCCGCCGGTTTCAACGAGCAGTTGCTGGCGTATCTGCTGGAGCAACCCGACGGCGAGGTTGACCCTCGTACCGCTGCCGTGTATCACCAGAACGGACTGATTGCGACGCGGCGCGGCCAGTATGAAACCGCGTCCGAATGGCTGGAAAAGGGGCTTGAAATCATCGAAGGCGGTGAGGACCAGGAATCGATTGCCGATGCCTGTTTCGCCATCGGGCAGGTCAGGCATCACCAGCGTCAGTACGGTTCGGCCAAAGAGTGGTACACCCGCGCGCTGGACATACACCAGCGGTTGCCCGACTACGAAGAGATGGTCAACGATTACCGGGCCCTGGGCGCCGTGTGCCACTTCCGGTTTGAATACGACGAAGCGCGCAGCTGGTATCACCGCGCGCGCGAAATCGTGGAGGAAAACCGCGACGAAGAAACCGCAGTCTACATTTTCCATGCGCTGGGGACGGTAGACCATTCCGAGTACCTGTTTGAAGAGGCGCAATCGTGGTATCAGCAGGCACTGGGACTCTGCGACCGTCTGGGCATGACCGAGCAGATGGTGGTTGAGTTTCACCACCTGGGTACGCTGGCGCAGGCCCGAGGGATACCCGACGAGGCCGAAGAGTGGCTGGTTACCGCCCTGGAACACCGGGAGGAGATGGGCGATTTGCGCGGCCTCGGCGACGAGGCGCGGCAGTTGGGCGTACTGCATCACGAGCAGGGCGACCTGGCAAAGGCACAACAGTGGTACGACCGGGCGCGCCAGGCGTTTGAAGGCACTCGCGACGTGGTACGCTCCGCTCGCACCTACGGTCAGCTGGGCGTGGTAGCCGAAGCTCAGGGCAATCTGACCGATGCGCTGGAGTGGGTGGCGCGAACCTACCAGCTGGCCGCCGACCATCAGCTGCCCATGATGGTGCAGGTGAAGGCTCACTTGGGCCGGTTGCGGGAAAAAATGGGCAACGAGGCGTTTCGGGAATGGTGGCACGACAACATTGGCGCCGAACCACCCGAAGACCTGGAAGTAGATACCAGCCAAATCCTCTAAACCGACGGCAAGCACACGGAGGGCAAGGTCATGGCATTGGTCAGACTGGAAATCAGCGCGCGACGGGCGTTCGCCAATGGCGAAACATTCGGCGACGTGGGCCGATACGAACAACTGGACGGCGTGGCGCATTTCGCGGCGGACCCGACCAACCCGGAGAATACCGCCGTGGCGGACATCGCCCTGGCGCCGCGCAACGCAGCAGGCAACGTGGAGTTTTCGGCCGACTTTCGCATCATCAAGCCGGTGGACGCCGACCACGGCAACGGCCGGCTGCTGCTGGACGTGCTCAATCGCGGCAAGGAGCTGGCGCTCAAGAATATCAACAGCTCTCCCGATGCGCCGCCCGACGCCGACCCCCACCCGGGCAACGGCTTTATGATGCGCCACGGCTACAGCCTGGTCTGGTGCGGCTGGCAACACGACGTGCCCAACACTCCGGGCCTGCTGCGTTGCAATGTTCCCGACGCCATCAACGCTGACGGCACGCCGGTGGCCGGTCGCATCGTGATTTCCTTCCAGCCGACCGCGGCAACCAACGTGCAGTTTTTGTCCGACCGGGACCATCAGCCCTACCCCACCAACCACCTGGAAAGCTGGGAGTCGGTACTGACGGTGCAGGACCACGAGGATGGCCCGGAAAATATCATCCCCCGCGAGCGCTGGGCATTCGCACGCCTGGTTGACGGCCGGCGGATTCCCGACGCTTCGCATATCACCATGGACGGCGGGTTCGAGGCCGGCAAGGTGTATCGGGTGCTGTACGAAACGTCCCATGCGCCGGTGGTGGGTCTGGGAATGCTGGCCACGCGGGACATTGTGTCGTGGCTGCGTTACGACTCAACCGACGCCGCCGGCGCCGCCAACCCGCTGTTTGGGGCCATCGGACGCGCCTACGCCTACGGTCGCAGCCAAAGCGGGCGCTTCCTGCGTCAGATGCTGCATTGCGGCCTGAACGCCGACGAGTCCGGCCGGGTGGTTTTCGAGGGGATGCTGCCCAATGTCGCCGGCGGCAAGATGGGCGAGTTCAACGTCAGGTTCGGGCAGCCGTCGAGCCTGTCGAACCGCAGCGTGAATAACGTGCCGCCCCACCTGGACATGGAACCGGACGGTTCGGATGGCATCCTGACCGGGCTGATGAAGCGGGGGCTGGCGCCCAGGATTATTTACACCAACACGTCGTCGGAGTATTGGGGCGGCCACGGCGCGCTGGCCCACGTCAGCGCCGACGGCAGTACCGACGTTGAGCCGCCGGACATGGTGCGTTCCTGGCTGTTCTGCGGTACGCAGCACGGGCCGGCCAATCTGCCATTGTCCGATACCAACCCGGACACCGGTGCGCGGGGGACACAGGCGTTGAACTACGTGGATTATCGTCCGCTGATGCGTGCGGCGCTGGTGCATCTGGACCAGTGGGTTACCCATGGGCAGGAACCGCCGGGCAATCGGTATCCCAACCACGCTGACGAGAGCATCGTGCCGGCCCAGCAGCTGGGCGAGCTGTTCCGCGCCATTCCCGGCGTAGAATTCCCCGAGCAGCTCAAGACCATGCGGCGGCTGGATTTCGGTCCCGAGCGCACGGCGCCGACGCAGATTCCGCCAGTGGTGGGAGAACCGCTGCCGTCGCTGGTGTCGGCGGTGGACGCCGACGGCAACGAAGTGGGCGGCATCCGCCTGCCGGCGGTGTCGGTTCCCCTGGCAACCTACGCCGGATGGAACGTGCGGCATCCCGACATCGGCGGAGCCGGACAGGTGCTGGCGCCGGGCGGTACGGTGGTGGGTTGCGCGATTCCCTTCGCCGTTACGCGCGCGGAGCGGGCAGCATCCGGGGATCCGAGGCCGTCCATCGAGGAACGGTACGCTTCGCGGGATGAATACCTGGCGCGGGTGCGCGAGGCTGCGGAGGGTCTGGTGTCCGAGGGTTATCTGCTGGCTGAGGATGTGGACGTGCTGATAGGGCAGGGGGGCGAGGTGTACGATGCTATTGTGGGCGCGCGGGAGGCGGTGGCGGCGGATGACTGAAGCGGGGTCGAATCTTGAGGAGATTGTCTTTGACGTAACCGAAGCCGTTGAGGGTGGTTATGATGCTAAAGCACAGGGGTACGGCATTTTCACCCAGGGGCAAGATTGGGCCAATTTGAAGTATATGGTGAAGGACGCCGTGCTGTGCCACTTCGATGACGACACCGCTCCCCAGAGCATCAGGCTGAGCCTATTGGACCAACCAGAATTGAGTTGACGGAATGAACGCCCTCACCATAATCCTCTCTCTCTGGGAGAGGGGACTATTGAATGAAAGACCGGGGCAGTCACGCCAATCTCAGCAATTCATGGTTTCAAAAGATTTGGACTACTAGATTGGAGAGGTAAATTATGTCCGTTGGCACTTCGATACCACTGCCGGCTTACACGCTGGACCCGGCATTTATGGCGCGCACTGCCGAATCGCTGGGATTTGAGTCGATCTGGTACGCAGAGCACCCGGTTTTGCCGGTGCAGAGCGCGAGCCAGTTTCCGTCGGGCGGGGAGATTCCCTGGACTTACGCCCACTTTGCCGACCCGTACATCGCGTTGGCCCGGGCATCGGGAGCGACCAGCACCATCAAGCTGGGTACGGGCATTACGCTGGTGCCGGAACGCAACCCGTTGATGCTGGCCAAGGAGATTGCCACGCTGGACCGCATCAGCGGTGGACGGTTCATGTTTGGCATCGGCGCCGGCTGGAACCGGGAGGAAACCGAGATGTTCGGCGGGGATTTCGACCATCGCTGGACGCAGACTCGTGAGGCGGTGGCGGTGATGAAGGAGCTGTGGACGAAGGACGAGGCGGAATTTCACGGTACCTACTACGACTTCCCTCTGGTGAAATCCAACCCCAAGCCGGTGCAACAGCCCCATCCGCCGGTAATCCTGGGTGGTTTGGCCCGTCGCGTACTGCAACGCGTGGCCACTTGGGGCGATGGCTGGCTGCCCAACCGGATTACGCCGTCCGAGGTGGAAGACAGCCGGAAGCAGCTGGACGAGCTGGCGACGGCCCGTGGTCGCGACCCGCAGTCGCTGACGATTACGGTGTACGGGCAAGCTCCCGACGGCCAACTGGTGCAGGACTTGCTGAACGCTGGCGCCAACCGGGTGGTGGTGCGTCCTGAACACTGCGACACCGAAGAGGAGATGGCGAATCAGCTGGAGCGCATGGCTGAGGCCGTAATTCGTTAACCGGGTGTTGCCCAACCGCCGTCCGCGCGGCGCTATCGCATCAACCACACCACGACCCTCACCGCAACATCCACCCGCAACATCCACGAGGCATTGGGGAGTTTATGGACCGCACGACCGAGTTGCTCAGTTCTTACGCCTGTAACCTGACCTACGAAGACCTACCGCCGGCCGTAGTACACCAGGTTAAGCGCACCGTGGCCGACACTTTGGGTTGCGCGATTGGCGGCTATCTGAGCGAACCAGCCAAAATCGCCCGACGGCTGGCGGGAGACATCACCAGCGGTTCACCGTCTCGAATCCTGGGCACCAGCGACTACTCATCGCTGGACATGGCAGGGTTCGCCAACGGTGTGATGGTACGGTATCTGGATTGCAACGACTCCTACTTTTCGCCGGGCGGCGGGCATCCCAGCGACATGATTCCGGCGGCGCTGGCGGTGGCCGACAGCGTGGGCGCCGACGGACGCACGGTGATTACCGCCATTACGCTGGCCTATGAGGTGTTTTGCCGGATCGCCGACCAGGTGCCGGCGAACCAGTGGGATCAGGGCATATTCAGCGTCATTGGGGCCGCCTGCGCCGCCGGCAAGGTGCTGGGGCTGGACGAAGAGCAGATGGGCAACGCCATTTCGCTGGCGGCGGTGCCGAACATCCCGCTGCGCGTCACGCGCATGGGCGAGCTGTCGATGTGGAAGGGCTGCGCCGCCGCCGCTGCCACGCGTTCCGGTATCTTTGCGGCTCAGCTGGCGGCTGGCGGCATGACGGGGCCCTTCGAGCCGTTCACCGGTCGCCACGGGCTTGAGGAGCAGGCGATTGGCTATCCGGTGCAGATTGCAGCGATGGGCGGCGGAGCTGAACCGTTCCGCATATCCGATACGATTTTCAAGTTCTATCCGTCGCAAATCCACACGCAGGCCCCGATTGACCTGGCCATCCAGCTCAGCGAGCGGGTCAACATCGAGGACATCGCCGCCATCAAGATACAGTCCTATCAGTCGGCGGTGAGCAGCGCGTCCACGGAACCGGAGAAGTGGGACCCGCAGACCCGTGAAACCGCCGACCACAGCATACCGTTTCTGACGGCGGTTGGATTGCGCGACGGCGCCGTTACGCCGGCAACCTTTGCCGCCGACCGCATCGCCGAGCCGGGGCTGCGCACCATCATCAACAAGATGCAGATCATTGAAAACGCCGAATTCACGGAGCGTTATCCAGCCGAGTACAACTGTCGCATCGAGATTATCAAGCGCAATAGTCAGACCGAGGTTGCCGCCACCAGCTTCCCCAAGGGGCATGGTCGCAATCCGCTGAGCGATGCCGACGTGGACGCCAAGTTTCGCCGGCTGGCTTGTCCCACCATCACGGAGCAGCAGTGCGAGCAGGCCCTGGAATTAATCTGGTCACTGGAGAATCTGCCCAATATGGAAGGAATTTTCGACAGTCTGGTCGTCTGATCAGTGAATCCGATTCCGCGGGTGGGGCGTACAACTAAACAATACAAGCCAATATCAGTAAACACGCGATTGTACCAACCGACCCACCCGGTGGAGGGGCCGTGACTGACCACCGCAACCGAGACGATGAGCAGGCCATCCTGGACCTGGCCGCGGGCGACGAGTCCGTGCTGGAGTCCATTTACGACAAGTTCGCTCAACGCATCTATTCATTGGCCGTTTCGATCCTGAAGGATGAGGCGCTGGCCGAAGACGCCGTACAGGACGTGTTCACCAATATCTGGCTGAAGTCGGCCAGCTATCGACCGGAGATGTCGGCGCCGGGCACTTGGATAATGTCGGTAGCGCATCACAAAATCGTCGACATCTATCGTTCGCGACGGCGCACGACTGACCACACGATCCCCGCCGAGGCGGAGGTTATCCAGCGCATTCCGGATCCAAAGCTGAGTGTGGAACAGCAGGTGGAACGCAATTTCAACGCCCAACTGGTGCGGGCCGCGCTGGCCGAATTACCGCCGGAGCAGAGCCGCCCGCTGGTGCTGTCGGCGTGGCACGGTTACAGCCAGTCCGAAATTGCGACCTTGCTCAACCAGCCGCTGGGCACGGTGAAGACCAGAATGCGCCTGGGAATGCAGAAGCTCAAGGCGGCGTTGGAACAATATGTGGCCTGACGATTTTGGGTTGCCCAACGGCGGTCCGGAATATCCGCCGAAACATCCGCCGGAACATCCGGAGGAGGAACTGGCTGCCTTCGCGCTGAACGCGCTGGACGGCCCGGAGTTTCAGGCGGTAGCCCAGCACGTGGTGCAGTGCTTCCATTGTCAGGAGGTGCTGGTCGGTTTCCAGGAGATGGCAGCCCGATTGGCAAGTGCGGCTCCGGAGACACCGTTGCCGCCCCACCTCAAGACCCGCGTCCTGTCAACGGCGACGCAGCCGGCCAACGCGGTTCGACCGCTGGCGGTGGTGCCGCCTCCCGACCCACGGTGGTCGATGCGGCGGTTGCGACGCTGGCTGGCTCCGACTGCCATCGGTGTGCTCAGCCTGATGCTGGCCGGCGCTATCGGGGTAATCGTGGCCGATGATCGCGAGATTGACCAGCTGACCGCGGCGTTGCAGGCGGTTTCGGCAGATGCAGCAATGACGCCATCTACAGCGGCCGCTGCCGAGTCCATCGTCAACATTGCACCCGCCGCCGTATCAGCGCGCAGCGTTGCCGGCGGGAACGCGGCTGTCGGGGAGCCGCCGGGCGCCCAGGCCGATCTGCCAAAGACGGTTGCGCCGCTTTCCGCACTCCCCGCCAGCAGCGACGCTGCGGGGGCGGCGGGAACATCGGACGGAACATTGTCCAGCAGCGACCCAGCAGTGGTGGCAGAGGCCGAACAGGTTGATTTGGTGAAGCAGGAGATGGCCGACGTGGTGGAAGCGACCATGATGGCGATGCAACCTGATGCCGAGAAGCTGCCGATGACATCGCCCATGGGGACGGAACCCGCCTCCAAGGGAGTGCTGATTGTTGACCCCACCGGGCAACACGCGGTTCTGATGGTATCGGGGATGCCGGCGGATTCCTACCAGGTTTGGCTCGTGCGCGCCGACAAACAGATGCTGGTGGGTCGCATCTTCGTCAACGACGACGACGGCAACAGCATACAGTCGCTGGAAATGGTTGAGTCCGTGTTCGACTTCCAGGAAGTGGCGCTGCTGCCAGATGAGCGGCACGGGCCGACCACACCGAACGGGGAGAAATTCCTGACGGCCCGAATCATTGGGGGGCCGCCGCTGCCGCCCCGGTAACCCGGTAGTATGTCGGGACGATTGCAGAGTCCCCTGACATCCGCTCATGTTGAGCTTGCCGAACCACAGGCGACCATCCTTCGGCAGGCTCAGGATGAGCGGGGAGGGGCAATTCCCACAACTTTGCAATCGTCAGGGTTAGAATGTGGGCGTTGAGGGAATTTTATGACAACCAACCGGACTGACGCCAAACCAACGCCGATGCCAACGCGCGACGACGGACTGGACTGCGAGATTTGCGGCGCCCGGATGCAGGAACGCAGTTGCAAGATAACCTGCCGCAATTGCGGATTCACCAGGGACTGCTCCGACCCGTAGGCGGCCCGTAGGCGGCCCGGGCGACTATTGGCCCGCCGATTCCCGCTGGAAAGGCCACCAGTCCGGCGCATCCCTGAGCCGCAGGTGGCGAAACAGCTCGGGTTGCACCGCGACGGCCTGACGCATTGCCTCAATGACCGGCTGGCGAATTGATTCGTGGGCCTGACGGGACGAGCGCAGGTTGAACAGGTGGTAGCACTCGCGGAGACTCATGCGGGACACTACGCGTTGTCGGTGCGCGTGAGTTACCAGGTATTGGGCAACGGTGGGAGATGCTTCCCCGACGTTCTGGAAAGCCTGCTCGGCTACCGCAACGGCATCGGCGAACAGACCAGCCAGGCCGGCCTGATGAACCAGCGGCGGCAGATCGTACCCGTTGGCTACTGTCAGCGGTTGGGACAAATAGGTTTGCATCCGGTGGCGGCGAAACTCCCGTAGGGCTCCGTAGTCGAAGGTGAACTCGAAGGTGTAACCCGCCAGTTCGAACTCACGGGGCGCGGCGTCGTGGGGGCCGATGTTGCTAACCGCCGCCCCTATTATGTCCAGCCGTTCAGTCTCGGACATGGCAGCAGCGCCGGCCAGGGCGTTGCCGTAGTCTCCGCCGTAGCGGAACGACAGAGCCGCCGCCAGCTTGCCGGCTGCATCGCGGTCGTAATCCAGCAGCCGCACCGTTGCCCCGGATTGAGTGTCCCGGGTTACGAACCGGGTGGGAGGTGGCCCATCTCGTGCTGCGATGTAGGGATTGTGGTCGGCGTATTTGACCAGGGTGGGTGCAATTTCCCGGCCCTGATCGCGCAGTTCGATGCCGATGTCGCGCGCTTCGGCCAGGCTGGAGGACATCAGCTTGGTGATGGCGTATTCCAGGGTGCGGGCGTTGGCAGTAAGGCCGACGTTGGTCAGAGTGGCGGCGGGCAGGATGGCGCGGCAGGCGTCGGTGGCGAGCCGCCGCCGGCGCAGGGAATAGCCGCCGTCCCGCTCGTTCTCCCGCTGCGGCAATTGGCTCCGCAGATGAGTGTGGACTCCCTCCAGCAATGAGGCGTAGGTGTCGAACAGGGCGCGGCAAGCCGAGATGTACTGGCTCTGCAATGCCGGCCGGGCAGTTAGTTCCGCAGGCACCCAGAAGCTGCCGGCGTCGATCACCTGGTAGCGGGATGATTTTTCGGTGAATGACGCCAGCCGGTTGTCTTCCAGGGCGTCGCCGGCCAGCCGCGATATATTTTCCACGGCCAGATGGATGATGGCGTGCTCGGCAACGGAGGCGTGGCCGTAACCGACCACCCAGCGTTCGTTGAAATCGGCAGCCCGTTCTGCGCTGACCTGCTGGGCAATTTCATCGAACGGTTCGGGCCGGCGCGAGGTCATCGCGAAGGTCACGGCGATTTGTTCCGCCGTGAGGTCGCGCGGTGAAAGCGGGTAGATCCGGCGCTGTCTGGCGGGTAGTCCGGACGACGAAAATGTCATCGGATATATTAGGGGTTGCGTCAACTATCCGGCGCAGAAAGCAGGGAATCCATCGGGCATGACGACTTCGATGAGGTGGATTTTGTCAGTGCTGACGGCATCCTGGACGGCGCGGGTCATTGCGGCGACGTTGTGGACGCGCGTGCCGCCAATACCGTAGGAATCGAACAGTTTCACGAAGTCGGGGTTGACCAGATCGGTTGCCATCCGGCGGCTGCCACGGTCTTGCTGGTAACCCTTCAACACGCCCCAGGCACTGTCGTTGAAGACCATCACGATGGGGTTGATTCCGTACTGCACGGCGGTGCCCAACTCCTGGGCGTTGTACTGGAAGCCGCCGTCTCCGGTTACGCAAATGACGGGGGATTGCGGCCGGCCCACCTTGGCGCCCATTGCGGCCGGAAATCCGAAACCGAGACCGGCCCAGCCGTGGGGGTACATATAGCTGCGCGGCCGGTTCATCTGAAGGCACCGCACGGCGCGGTTGGCCGGCACGGTGGCGTCCAGGGAGAAGATGGTATCGTCCGGAATTACCGACCTGATGGATTCCCAGGCGCGGAGCTCTGGCCCCCATTGCTCCTGGAGTCCGGCGTAGACTTGCTCCTTCAGCTCGGCGACTTCACGACGGTAGGCATCGCTGGCGCCGATGTCGGTGTCGCCGGCGGCGTTGAGGAACTGGCGCACGACGGCGCCACTGTTGGCGGCGATGGGCACCTCGGCGTCATAGTTCCGGCCGATGTAGTCGCTATCGAGCAGGACGTGGACGACGGTTTTCGGGAGCTTGAGGCCCACGCCGGAGGTGGACCGATAGGGGAGATTACTGCCGAGCACCAGCGCAACGTCGCACTCGCCGAGCCAGTCCAGCACCGGGTTTTGTCCCCAGATGCGGTTGCCCAGGGCCATGCCCAATGACAGCGGATGGTTTTCGGGGAAGGTGCCTTTGGCGCCGTCTCCGGTTACGACTGGAGCGCCCAGCCGCTCCGCCAAGCGGATTATGTCATCTGCGCCGCCGGTGGTGTGGATTTCCTCGCCGAGGAAGATCACCGGGCGTTTGGCGTCGCGGAGCAGGTTCCAGGCCCGTTCCACCTGAACCGGGTCGCCTTGGGGCACCTGCGGTTCCCGCGGTTGAAGCACCTCCACGTCGGCGGACTGGCCCAGCAGGTCGGTGGGCACCTCCAGCTCTATGGGGCGCGGACGGCGTTCCCGGAAACGGACGAACGCCTCCACAAAGTGGTCGGGGATAGATTCAATCTGTCCGATTTGGGCGTTCCAGTCGGTGACGGCGGAGAACATTCCCAGCTGATCTTTGGTTTCGTGGGTGGCCATCTTGCCGGTGCCGATGAACTCGGATTCAACGTTGGTGGTAACTTGCAGGATGGACGACGCCGAGAAATAGGCTTCTCCCATCGCGCCCATCGAGTCGGCGGCGCCGGGGCCGGTGCTGGTGAGCAGGACACCCGGCTTGCCGGTGGCGCGGGAGTACCCGTCGGCCATGTAGCCGCAGCCCAGTTCCAGCCGCCCCCCGATGAAGCGCACGTCGTCCTGCCGGTCGAAGAGCGCGTCGAACAGGTCAAGGGTGTGCACCGAAATGATGCCGAAAACGGTATCGACGCCCTGGGCGTGCAGCGATGCGACAACGGCCTGGCCGCCGGTCATTTGTGCCATGGTGGCCTCCGATTAATCAAGATTGGTGGGTGGTGGCTCGTCGAAAGCGCGGTTGTTGGCTGCGGCGTCAATACGGCGTTGGTTCCATTCTCGCCAAAGCCGGTTGGCTGCGGCCTTGCCTTGCGCCTTGCCTTCCATGATTCCATCTACCCGGCCTCTGGCAGCGTGCCTTTCGATGACGGGTTTGGTGAGTGTGTTGGTTAAGAATTGGTAGATAGCCATGATTGCTGCAACTCCGTGAAAATCAGGATTTGCTGGGTGGTGGTTCGTCGAAAGGCCGGCCGTTGGCTTCGGCGTCAGTCCGCCGCTGTAGCCATTCTTCCCATCGCTGATTCGTTTCGGCCCGGCCTTCTTCTCTGCCTTTCTTCCGGCCTTTGGCAATATGCCGTTCAATGGCCGGTCTGGTGAGGGTGTTGGTCAAAAATTGGTAAAGCGCCATAATTCCTGCTACTCCGTGCATTGTAATCAGTGTGCCAATGGCGAGTCCCACTCCGACGGGCGCATATTCTGCGGCGACTTCGCGGACTAGGGCGTTCCATGTGGTGAGGCAATCTCGTTCGCTTGCCGCTCGGATAGTCCATACGAGCCCGCAGTGCTGGAAACTCCTTACTTGCACGATCTCATAAATTGTCCATATAGATGTGCCGATGAATGCCACGAAGTACACCGGCACCAGCGGTTTGGGGATACTCCAGATTGCGGTCCGTTCGTCCTCCAGCGGAGTTGCCAGTAGAATGAGTAGCCTGACAAAGAATGTTCGTAGTTTTCCGAACATATCTACAGGCAAATCGGTAGATGATAGGTCAATTTTACGGCATTAGGATCCCCGACGTATCACCTAACTACTCTGAAAGTAGTAGGTCAACAATTCGGCGCCCAGCGTTTCTGTTTCTGGAAGGTGGATTGTACATGGTATATGTAGGGCTTGTCAGTCGGTGATTTACCAGCCATCAGCCTGGCATTCTATGCCGTAACTTCCGGTCAGCAGGTCCTCTATCAAAAGGGCTTCATACCGCCAAGAGGCACTTGCGGAAACGCCGGATGTGTTGTCCAGAGCACTTGCTATCTGTACCCCGCCGTCATAAATTTGGCACGATACCTGTGCGTAGCTCAGGAACTTGCCCGTATTGTTGCGTACCTGACCACGGATGACTGTGCTGCCGTATGACGTACTGCCGAATTTCGGCTTCTGCTCGACAATGAATTTGCCGGACTGGCTGCCACTGCCGCCACCCACATTCTGGCCACCGTCCAAGCACGCGACCCACGAGTAGCCCAGCACACATAGCAGTGGGGAGAGAACTGAGATTTGACGCACCGAGTTCAAAAGTTTTCCGTTTCTCCTGTACCAATGTGTCAAGCCAACTGCAATGTCAGCCGGCGGGACCACTCTTACCGATACCATTGTTACCTCCTCTAAATCATCAGGCTTATCGGGTTTTCCAGGACGCGTTTGATCTCCATGAGGAACACGGCTGCCTCCGCGCCGTCGGCGACCCGGTGGTCGGTGGAGAGGGTGGCTTTCATCATCTGACCAACTGTGAGCTCGCCGCCGCGGACGACCGGCTGCTCCTTGACGCTGCCCACGGCGAGAATGGCCGCGTGGGGTGGGTAGATGATGGCGGTGAAACTCTCCACGTCGAACATACCCATATTGCTGATGCTGAAGGTGGTGCCGCTGTATTCGTCGTTGCGCAGCGTACCGTTGTTGGCGCGGTCGATGAGGTCTTTGGTGGCAGTGGCGATTTGCAGCAGGCTCTTACTCTCGCAGTTGCTGATGCCGGGCAGGATCAACCCGGTGTCCAGCGCAATGGCGATGCCGATGTTCATTGCGCCGTGGACTTCCAGGTGGTCGCCACGGAAGAATGAGTTGAACTTGGGGTGTTGGGCCAGGGCCAGGGCGCACGCTTTGACCATGAGGTCATTGACCGACACGCGCTGGTCGGGGCCAGCGGCATCGTTCACGTCGCGGCGCAGGGCCATTGCCTTGCCCATGTCAATTTCCGCGGTTACGTAGAAATGGGGCGCGGTGGCCTTGCTATCCGCAGTAACCCGGGCGATGGTCTGACGCATCCGGGTAAGTTCGATGCGGGAGTCGGCCGGCGCGGCGGCGACCGTCGCTGCTGGTAGGGCCGCCGCCGCAACCGCGGGGGCGGGTTGGTAGTTGAGCACGTCCGATTCCACGATGCGCCCGTTGGGACCGGTCCCAGTCAACAGGGACAGGTCGATACCCTGCTCGCGGGCCAAACGGCGGGCGATGGGGGAAGCGCGCACCTCGCCATCTGCCGACGGGGCGGGGGCGGGCGTTGGGGGAGCTGCCGCAGGAGCAGGGGCCGGCGCGGCGGCCGGGGCGGGTTCAGCGGCCGGCGCGGCCGGCTCCGGCGCGTCAGGGACCGCCTCTCCGGGCTGAGTGATAATGGCGATGAGGTTGCCCACAGGCACGGCGACACCGGCCTCGGCTACGATTCGGCCCAAGACACCACCGGCGTAGGCTTCAAACTCCACCGTGGCCTTGTCGGTTTCGATGTCGGCAATGACTTCGCCCCGGTCCACCGTCTCGCCTTCCTGTTTGTACCAGCGAACGACAGTGCCTTCCCGCATATCGTAGCCCATTTGCGGCATCACAATGTTGGTAGCCACGGAGTCCTCCTTCTTTGTTCTTACAACGGGTAGGGTGCGTTAGAACATCAGGGTATCGGATCGAAGATGACGAACCACTCGCCCACGAGAATCCAGGTCAATATTCCGACTATGATTGTGGGAATCCAGCTTCGATTAGTCAACCAAAAAACGAGCAGGGCCGGCTACCCGAACACGACCAACACGAGCGTCAGTTTGAGGCAACCGCCGCATCCGCGTCCACTATTGATTCGTGCCATACTCAAATGCGGCTCAACGGTAGCATCACTGATGTTAGGCCGGCCGGTTCAGAATCTGGCGGGCAGCGGCAGCCACGCGTTGGGCGTCGGGTATCGCGAGCTGCTCCAGCGGGAACGAGTAGGGCATGGGCACTTCGGCGCCGGCGATGCGGCCCACCGGCGCGTCCAGATAGTCGAAGGCTTGTTCCTGAATTTGCGACACCAGTTCGCCGGCAAATCCGCCCAGGCGGGTGGTTTCTTCCACCATGAGGGCGTGGTGGGTCTTTTTCACCGAGTTGACCAGGGTTTCCACGTCCAGTGGACGGAGGCAGCGCAGGTCGATGACATCGGCTTCGATGCCATCCTGAGCCAGCAGCTCGGCGGCCTGTTCGGCGATGAGGGCCATGCGGGAGTACCCGCAGATCGTGATGTCCTTGCCGGTGCGTCGCAAATCTGCCTGGCCGATGGGAATGCGGAAATCGCCGGTTTCGGGGGCCTCGCCGCGGGTGCTGTAGAGCAGGATGTGTTCGACAAACAACACCGGGTCGTTGAGGTCGCGGCAGGTGCGGAACAGGCCGATCACGTCGCGGGGGGTGGAGGGTGTGACGACCGTGAGGCCGGGCACCGATGCGTACCAACCCTCGAATGACTGCGAGTGGGTGGCTCCAACGGATGCGCCAGCGCCGGTGACAGTGCGAATAATCAGGGGGATGGTGAACTGGCCACCGGACATATACCGGATTTTGGCGGCGTGATTGACGATCTGGTCCATGGCCAGCAGGCTGAAGTTGATGGTCATCAGTTCGACCACCGGGCGGAGGCCCGCCATCGCCGCGCCCACGCCGGCGCCCACGATTACCGACTCAGCCAGGGGTGAGTCCTTGATGCGGCGCGCTCCGTACTGCTCCCAAAACCCTTTCGTAACGGCGAACGCGCCCCCGTAGGGGCCGATGTCCTCGCCCATCAGGAAAACGCGCTCGTCTTCGTCGAGGGCTTCGCGCAATGCGGTAGAAACGGCTTCCCGATATGTGATGACCGACATGGTATTTCCTCTCGCCGCAGAGTATCCGGGTATCTGGCGCAAACCGGTGGGGAGTGCAGTACGATTACACCGGGATACCTTCGGTCGGTCGGTCGGCGTAAACGCCCTCGTACAGCGCTTCAGGGGCCGGCCAGGGAGATAATTCACCGAATTCCGCGGCCTGGACGACTTCCTCCTCAACGCTGGCGTCGATTTCTTCAAAATCCTCGACGGTGGCGATGCCTTCTTCGGTCAGCCAGTCGCGAAAGCGAGGAATTGGATCGCGGGACATCCAGTATTCTACCTCGGCATCGGGCCGATAGTTGGCCGGGTCGGCGACCGAGTGTCCGCGCAGTCGATAGGTTTTGGCGACGATGAACGCCGGCCCGGTGCCCGCCCTGACTTCCGCGTTCACCTTTTGCATCAAACCGCGCACGGCGAGCACGTCGTTGCCGTCCACCTCGTAGCGCGCCATGCCGTAGGCGGCGGCCATTTCGTGCAATGAATCCCACATCACCAGGGTTTCTTTGGACGAGGCGCCCATGCCGTAGAGGTTGTGCTCACAGAAGAAAATCACCGGCAGTTTCCAGATGGCCGCCAGGTTCATTGCCTCGTGGAATTCGCCCTCGTTGACGGCGCCGTCCCCGAAGAAGCACAACGCCACCTGATCGCCGCCGCGATATTGCACCGCCAGGGCGATGCCGGTGGCAATGGGCATCTGTCCGCCCACGATGGCGTAGCCGCCCATGAAGTTCAGTTCAGCGCTGAACATATGCATGGAGCCGCCTTTGCCCTTGCTGCACCCGGTGGCCTTGCCCATCAACTCAGCCATCACTTCGTTGCTGGTAATGCCGCGCACCAGGGCCTGACCGTGGTCGCGGTAGTGCGTTACCACGTAATCGTCGGGTCGCAGGGTGTTGATGGCGCCCACCGCGATGGCTTCTTCGCCGTTGTAGACGTGCAAAAAGCCCTTGATGTTGCCTCGTGTGTACTGCCGCTCCGACTCTCGCTCAAACTCGCGGATGAGCTTCATCTGCCGGTAGAATTCCAGCAAGTCGGATTTGGAAAGATTGGGAACATTCGCTGGTGTCAGCATATCCCTTCCTCTGGGCAGTCGTTCTCGGCCAAGTGTTGAGTTACATATGCAGGACGCGGCCTTCGGCGTCCAGCGCTGCCTCGTGCACCATTTCGGAGATGGTAGGGTGAGCGTGCACGGCCCAACCCAGTTCCAGTGTGGTTCCTTCCAGCAGTTTGGTCATTGACAGTTCGCCGAGGAGCTCGGTAACTTCGGGGCCGCACAAGTGTCCGCCCAGCAATTCGCCGTATTTGGCGTCGATGACCAGTTTGACCAGGCCGTCGTTTTCGCCCATTGCCACGGCTTTGCCGCTGGCCTGGACGTTGAACCGACCAATTTTGACATCGTAACCCTGCTCGCGGGCCTGGGCTTCGGTCAAGCCCATCGATGCCACTTGCGGGTGGCAATAGGTGGCGCGGGGCATCATTGTGTAGTCGAGCGGCTGAGTTTCTTCGCCGGCGATGGCCTCGACCGCGGTAACGCCCTGGGCGGATGCGACGTGAGCCAGGGCCAGTTTGCCGGTGACGTCGCCGACGGCATAGATGCCGGGCACGTTGGTAGCCATGCGGTCGTCGATGTTTATGTAACCCCGTTCAGTGTCCACTCCGACGGTTTCCAGGCCCAGGGATTCGGTGTTGGGTTGCACACCGATGGCGACCAGTACCTTGTCGTAGCGCAGGGTTTCGGTGGCGCCGTCCTGGTCGATGGTAAGGGTAACGCCGGTTGCGTCGGCGCTGGCCGCCGTAACACCGGCGCCGGTACGCAGCTCGATGCCCTCGCGACCGAAGGCCCGTTCCAGCTGCTGGCTGATTTCTTCATCTTCGTTGGGCACCAGGCGCGGCAACAATTCGATTATGGTTACTTTGGCGCCGTACATTCGGTACACGTAGGCGAATTCCACGCCGATGGCGCCGCCGCCGACGATGGCGATGGAGTCGGGCACATCCTCCGCAACGATGGCTTCCCGACTGGTGATGATGCGTTGGCCGTCCACGGGCAGGGGCGGAATGCTGCGGGGCCTAGCTCCGGTGGCCACGATGATGTTGCGCGCGCTGATGCGGGAGGTTTGGCCATCGGCTCCGGCTACGTCAACGGCGGTTGGCGAGGCGATGGTGGCTTGCCCGGCGATGTGCTCGATGTTGTTTTTGCGGAGCAGGAAACCGATGCCGCGCGTCATCCGGTCGACGACCTGCCGGCTGCGTGCTACGGCAACGCTGTAATCCGCGCGGAAGTTGTCAAAATGCAGTCCGAACTGGTCGGCCCGATGGATGTAGGAAAGGATTTCGGCGTTTTTGAGCAGGGCCTTGGATGGGATGCAGCCCCAATTAAGACAGACGCCGCCGAGGGCGTCCCGCTCGATGACACAGGATTTGAGGCCAAGTTGGCCGGCTCTGATGGCCGCAACGTATCCGCCCGGCCCGCCACCTATAACTGCTACATCATACTCGGAATCGGTTGCCATTAATCTATCCAGAATACCGGTTGTTGAGGTACGAGCGAGGGATTGAATGAGCCAATCGCAGGCGCAATCACGGGATTAGTCGCCAGCGATTTCCCGGCACGGTTGACTGACGCATTATAGCGTCCGGTGTCGGGAGCGGCAAGTTGGGGGTAGCCGTGTAACTGTTCACGTTTGAGGGGACGGAATGGGTTTGCAGAGAAAATTCGTGCTTGGCTGCCCCTCAGCAAGAGGCCGGATAGCCTGTAGGTCCCCTCAAGTCTGAACAGTTACGTAGCCGGCCCTGCTATAATGTGCCTGTGGGCAACCGAGGCGACTCAATGACTACCATCAACACATCGGACGATCTCATCCGCGCGTTGCGCCAGCAGCCGGAGTTGCTGGAAACCGTGCGTACGCTGCTCTTCAATGAGGAATTGCTCAGCTTGCCTCGGCAACTGGCGGAGTATGCTCGCATTACCAACGAGCGGCTGGACGGGCTGGAAGCCCGGATGGACCGTCTCGACGCGAGGGTTGATCAGTTCGTTGCGGCCACCCGGGAACAATTTCGGCTGGTTCACGAGCGGTTGGACCGATTAGAAAGCGACGTGGCCGAACTCAAAACCGACGTGGCCGAACTGAAAACCGACGTGAAGCGTCTTGATGACAATGTTGGAGGACTCATCGGCAGCGACCTGGAACGCCGCACCCGTGAGAGCATACTTAACATCGCCAAAGACGAACTGAATCTGACCCGTGGGCGCATCTTGCTGGGGGAAGCCGGAGGCATGGACCAGCAACTCCGCGAGGCTATCGAACGCGCCGAAGAGCAAGGCCTCATCACCGGCGAGCAGGTAGATAATCTTCACGTTGCGGACATCATCATCCGCGCCCGTCGGGCCAGTGACCGGAAGTACATCCACGCAGTAGTCGAAGTATCCCGAACTATCAAGGACCGGGACATTGACCGGGCGGCGGACCGGGCAGATACCCTTGCCGCCGTTGTTGGAGATGAAGCCATCGCCGTAGTGATCGGCAGGATAGTCCAACCTCAACAGGTTGAAACGGCCCGGCGCAGGAATACCACAGTGCTCACACCCACTTCCCTTGAAACCACCTAATACGGAACGCTGCCGGGTGAGGGGTAACTGTTCAGACTTGAGGGGACCTACAGGCTATCCGGCCTCTTGCTGAAGGGCAGTCAAGCACGAATTTCCTCTGCAAACCCATTCCGTCCCCTCAAACGTGAACAGTTACGGTGAGGGCGCGGCGGTGGCGGTTGCCTGACGGGTCTGTTAGAATTGTGGCACTTGAACTGGAGTTGATAGGACGATGCGCATTGCTGGCCTCGGTCTCCCCGAACTACTTATCATCCTGCTGGTGGTGCTGCTGATTTTCGGCGCCTCTCGGTTGCCGGGAGTTGGCTCCGCTCTGGGCAAGGGTATTCGATCGTTCAAAACATCGGTAACCGGCGAGGACGAAAAACCTGGCACGGAGACCGGAACCAACGAACAGAACACCTGACCGACGGTCAACAAACGCTGCAATTTGGGGCGCGGGTACACCGCGTCCCTTTTTGTGCCCGCGTTATTCGCTGGAGGCCGTGGGCGCGGAAGGGCGACGGCCGGCGAAACGGGCCAGCAGGATTCCCAGCTCATACAGAATGATCAACGGGCCGGCGACGATGGCCTGATTCACCGGGTCGATGGTGGGCGTGATGGCGGCGGCGATTACGAAAGCTGCCACCAGCCAGAGGCGACGGAACCGGGCGAACCCGCTGGCTCGCACGATGCCCAGGATCGCCAATACGTACATCACCAGCGGAGTTTCAAAAGAAATGCCCAGCCAGAACAGCAGCCGCACCATAATGCTGATCAAGTTGCTGATGCGGATGAGTGGTTCGGCGACGTCTCCACCGAAGGTGAGCAGAAATTTCAGGGCCGGCGGAATCATCACGAAGTATCCGAACGCCATGCCGCCGACGAAGGCTAACAGCGCCGCCGGCAGGAAGGAAAACAGTATTCTCCGCTCGCGCGGGGTCAAACCGGGGGCGACGAACCGGATGGCGTTGTACAAAATGACGGGCAGCGCCAGCACGAAGCCGCCCAGCAGCGACACCCGCACCGTGGTGCCGAGCAACTCGGTTACCTCGGTGTAGATGGGTCGGAATCCATCGTCGCCGGCCACTTCCCGGGCGGGTCGGATCAGAAACTCAAAAATATCCAGGTAGAAGTAGAAGGCAACCGCGGCCCCGATGAGCAGCGCCACGACGCAGACCAACAGGCGCGTGCGCAGTTCCCGGAAGTGTTCCCCCAGCGAAACCGGTTCGCTCATCGTCGTCAGTATACTCGGGTGTCAGGATACGCGGGTGTCAGGATCGGTTGGAGACTCGACCGACGCCTCGGTCCGGTCTGCTGGCGTCGCGTCGTTTTGGGCTTGCAGGTGCGCCGGCATGGGCAGGGGCGCAGACGGCGGCGGCGGCGGAGCATCCGGCGGGGGGGTTGCGGCGGGTGCATTGCGCTGGTTGATGTCATCATCGGTGACGGATGCCGCGTCCATCACGTCGGTGAACGTGCGCCGGGCTTCCCGCACCACCTTGCCGATGGTACGGGCGGCGTCCATAGTTTTACCCGGCCCCAGGGCGATGAACGCAACCAGCAGGATCACCACCATTTCCATCGTGCCGATGCCGAATACGTTCATGGCAGATTCGGAGGGTGGTGCGGAAGTTTATGCTGAAGTTCATGCGGTACGCGAAACGGGCACTCGCTGAGGCAGCCGTCGGGAACTGAGGCGTCGGTGGCGGACGGCAAGTTACAGCCCAGGTCGGCGAGCATTTCTACGACTCGGCACACGGGCAAACCCATCACGTTTGAATAGCACCCGCGCAGCAAGCTGGCGGGCCGGAAGTCATCATCCTGAATGGCGTAGGCGCCGGCCTTGTCCATCGGTGTGCCGCTGGCGATGGAGCGTTCCATCTCGGCGTCGGTAAACTCGCGCATCAACACGTCTGCCGACATGGAATCGGTGAGGCAGCGGCCCGTGGCGGCGTCGAGGATGGTCATTCCGGTAATTACCTGATGCTGCGTGCCTCGCAAACGGGACAGCATGGCCCTGGCATCCGCGGCATCGGCCGGCTTGGCGATGGATTCGCCGTTCAGCACGACGGTACTGTCGGCTCCGATGTAGTAACCGGCAGCCCCGTTTTCGGCAGCCCCGTTTTCGGCGGCCGCTGAAGCGAGGGCCTTCTCGCGGGACAGGCGGCGCACCAGGTCCGTAGCAGATTCGTCAGGGATCTGATCCTCGGGGATATTGGATGGCGCTATCCGGAATTTGATGCCCAACCCGGACAGTAGTTCGCGGCGCCGCGGTGACGCGGAAGCCAACACGACATCTGCGGCGGGCGGTTTCAGCGTCAACGTGGCCACGCATTCGACGTGATGGGTCTGCGGGAACATATCCACCGGCTGGACAGATTCCAGGCGATAGCGGCGGCATAGGGTGCGCAGGTCTCGCGCCAGGGTTTCCGGGTTGCAGGACACGTAGGCGATGCGTTTGGGGGCCTGTTGCAGCAACGCGTCCAGCGCCGGCTGTTGGCATCCGGAGCGGGAAGGGTCCAGCACTACGGCGTCCGGAGTTTCCCGGAGGTCCGGCAGCACTTCTTCCACCTTGCCGGTTACGAACCGCACGTTCGACAATCCAGCCGCGTTTTCGAGGGCATCGGCGATGGCGGCGGTCGATTCCTCCACCGCAATCACCTGTGCGGCATCGGGCGACAGCAGCACGGCGAAGGTGCCCACGCCGGCGTAGGCGTCCAGCACCGTTTCGCGTCCGGTCAACTGCAACGCGTCGCGCACCAGCTGCACCAGTCGCGCGGCCTGGGCGACGTTTACCTGGAAGAAGGATGGCGAGGCGACCCAAAACTCCTGGCCGGCCACCGACTCCCGATACCTTTTCTGTCCGCTGGTTATCGATATTTCCGGGTCATCCAGCGTGGGCTGGATCAGGTAGTCGCCGGTTACGGAGGAGGCGCGGATGGACAGCTGCGAGGTCTCGGAGGCGTGGCCCTGCAACTCGGCCAGCAGGCGGTTGATGCCATCGTGCATCAGCATACATCGGTCGATGCGGACGAAGCGGCGGCGCTCGCGGTGTACGAATCCCAATGCCCCGGTGGAACGCCACACGGTGAAGCGGGCGTGGTTGCGATAACCGTGCGGTTCTGGCGCCGGGATCGCCCCCAGCACCGGCGGCTGGTGGAACGAACCGATGCGTTCCAGGGCGTCGCGCACGATGGCGGTCTTGATGCGGAGCTGCGCCTGGTAATCAACGTGCTGCCACTGGCATCCAGTGCATTGGCCAAAGTAACCGCACGGAGGATCCACGCGGTCGGGCGATGGCTCGATAACCCGAGTAACCTGAGCGGCTACGTAGCGACGGCGGCGGGCGACAATTTCCGCTTCCACAGTTTCGCCGGGGATACCGCCAAAGACGAAGACATCCTCGTCAGCATTCCTGGCCATCGCCTCGCCGAGGCGACCCCAGGAATGCAGGGATAATTTCACGATGTCGCCCCGTTCGAGAGGGCGAGCGGAAGTTGCAACTACGGTATCAACCATGGGAAACATACTATCATTTATCGCACAGCCCACGCCCCTTGCCGGGCGAGCTCATGCGTACTCACTGTGTCATTGCGAGAAGCATAGCGACGTGGCAGCCTCGATGAGGTCGAACTTAAGTGGACGAACCGCCGCTGCTACGGCGACGGGATTGCCACGCTACGCTCGCAATGACAAAGTGGGTACGCATCAGGACAAAGTGGGTAGGCGCGATGACAGTGGCTCGGTTGACCGACCGCAGGGGCGGGTATAATATTATTGACATCCGGCGTGCGCAATCGGTACTGTTGCTCGGTGCCCGCTGCCAAACGCCAATCAGATTAACCCCTTAGACCCGTAGAGGAGGGCATCATGCCTGAACCGATAAATGTGACTGGCGACAACTGGCAAGCCAGCGTAATGGATTCGGATTTGCCGGTGTTGGTGGATTTCTGGGCCGAGTGGTGCGGGCCGTGCAAGATGATTGCCCCTGCCGTCCACGACCTGGCGCTGGAATATGAAGGCAAACTGAACGTAGCCAAGCTGGATGTGGACAACGACCCCGACATCGCGGCGAAGTACGGCATCCGCAGCATCCCGGCGCTGATTTTCTTCAAGAACGGCCAGCCGGTTGACCAGATTATCGGCGCGCAGCCCAAGCCGGCGCTGAAGCGCAAGATTGAAGCGGTGCTGGAGAGCTAACCCGTCTGACCCTGGGAGTGGATGGGGCCCGGTGGCTCTTGCGGACTTCAAATCCGTTATGCCTCGTGACGAGCGGGGTAGGTGGGTTCGACTCCCTCGCACTCCCGCCAAAGACTAGGGCGTGTTGACATTTCCCCGTCATTCCCGCGCAAGCGGGAATCCAAAGATTCTATCAGCCAACTGCGTTCTCCTTGCCGGGACGTTCCTGGATTCCCGCCTGCGCGGGAATGACGGGAGTAAGGCGGGAATCGGGAATACGGTGGGGGATGACGAAATGGAGTATGCCGAATCGTCTCATATAGCAAATGTCAACAGGGCCTAACTAAAAACCCGTGATTTCGCCCTATTTTCCTACTCGAATCGAGAGGAAAATAGGACTTTTTATGTCTTGGTTGTTCCGAGACCATCCGGTAGATCCGAAAAGTTTGGGTATATTGTTAGGTACATTCGTCGCGTATACCAACCGGAGCTTGCAGGAGTAACTGTTCACGTTTGAAGGGACGGGGTTAGCTTGCAAAGCAAATTTCGTGCTTGGACATCCGTCCACAACCAGTCGGAAAGGCCGAAGACCCCCTCAAGTCTGAACAGTTACTTGCAGGATGCCAGCAGTCAAGCACAACGCACTGACCGCCGCCCGAGTGCGGACGCTCAAAGAACGGGGATCATTTTCTGATGGCAACGGGTTAACGTTGCGGATTGATGATCGAGGTAACAAGGCGTGGTTCCAGCGCGTCACGGTCAACGGCAAGCGGCGCAATATCGGCGTTGGAGGCTATCCGACCGTAGGATTGGCCGAAGCACGGGAAGTTGCCGTATCCAATCTTGCAGCCATCCGCCAAGGGATAGCCCCCATCGCTGAAAAGCGGCGGGCCCGTGAGATTGCCCAACGTCCCGCGATCCCGACGTTCCAGGAAGCCACGGAAAAAGTGATTGAGTTTCGCCGGAAAATTTGGAGCAGCGACAGACACACGAAACAGTAGCACCAATCGATAGCCCACTACGTTTATCCTGCTGGGAAAGAAAGTCGAGGCCGCTTATGCCTGAACTGACCTTTTCGACCCACGGCGTGGACTAATGGAAGAATGGGCGCTCTTCTGCAATAACGGCAATTGAGACTCTGACGCTCGGCCCGGCGCATTGCGGTATGTTACAGAGTAACCCCGGAATTAGGCCTTCTCGGAAACGGCTCTGTTGCTTGACCCAAAACTGACCGCAATTGGCGCTTCGGCTATCGGTCGTAACATGGGTTCACCTGCGTCGTGGCGGGCAAAATATTATCGCTGCCCCGTGGTTTGGTGGTGATTCACGACAAATCGACACCCTATCGCCGACAATGGTACGACAAATGGCTTACCTCAACCCATCACCAACTCTTCCTCCAACGAAAAAATGAACTACTGATAGTGCAAACTTGGAAGAGCTTCTGCGGGACGCCCATTGCTCTGACGTCGGCGATGCTGGCGACGACGGGGTACACTGAGGCTGGTTCATGTCGGTCCATGACCCGGACTGCGCCATGGCCGCAAGAGTAGTCGGCATCGGTTTGACGGACACAAGGCGGCCGTGGTGGGGGACACCGACACCCAGCTGATCACCGCGGCGGACGTGCTGCCGGGCAAAGCTCCCGACAATCTGGGGGGCATTGGAACTGGTGGAGGCCAGCGAAGCGAGTACCGGCTCGGTGGTGGAGGAAGCCATGGCGACGCCGCTATGGGGACGGCGGGTCCCGCCGGCTTTTGCCGAGGCGGGACGCTGGTTGGTGGCCAAAGTGCCGGTCTGGACCAACCGGAAACACTTTCGCAAGAATTGCAGATGGTCTTGCCAGGTCACGTATGAAGAATGAAAATCAGATTGCGCCGGCCGGCACACAGGGCGGTTGTCATTAGCGCTCCGAGCCCGCGCAAGAATTTGCCCGGGTGATGCCCAGGTACGTATGAATGCCGCCCCGCTACGGCGGTGAGCACGCATGGAAATGTCTGACGCGACCCGGTCACACACCGGCGGGTAGCCTGCGCAGGGAGCGAACTCATGGACACCCTTTATCCGCGCTGCTGCGGTTTGGACGTGCATAAGAACCTGTCTACGATCTCTGAAATAGGTTAAGCTGAGACTATTATCAGGGGAGGGGTAATCATGTCTCATTCCTATCCCAGCGACATCAGCCGGGAGCAATTCGTCCGGATTCTGCCCGTGTTGGAGTCGGCCCGCCGTCGGACCAAGCCTCGCACCGTGGACTTGTATGACGTTTTCTGCGGCGTGCTGTACCTCTTGAAAAGCGGGTGCCAGTGGCGAATGCTGCCCGCGGACTTCCCCGATTGGCGCACCTGCTACCAGTATTTCCGGCAATGGAGCGAGCGGCCTGGCCCGGGTCAGGATTCCATTCTGGAGCAAGTCCTAAAAAAAATCGGTTGGCGCGGCCCGGCAAAGCAATGGTCGGAAAGAGCAGACCAGCTTCTGTATCGTGGACTCCCAGAGCGTCAAGAACACGGACACCGCTGGGCACAAGGGCTATGACGCAGGCCAGAAGGTGTCGGGAATCAAGCGTCATATCGCGGTGGACACGCAAGGATTGCCCCATGCGATACACGTGACTACCGCCGACGTTACCGACCGGGCCGGGGCTTTGGCGATGTTTGACCGGCGCCGAGACGGCCTCAGTCAAGTGCAGAACGTGCTGGTGGACGGGGGTTACACCGGAAAGCCCTTTGCCACTGCGGTGCAAGGCCTGTTGGGAGCCGCGGTGGAAGTGGTGAAACGCAACGAACTGCACACCTTCGTGGCGCTGCCGAAGCGATGGGTGGTGGAGCGGTCTTTCGCCTGGCTGGAAAAGTGCCGCCGACTCTGGAAGAACTGCGAAAGAAAGCTCAATACTAGCCTGCAAATGGTGGTGCTTGCCTTCACGGTGCTAATCCTAAAAAGATTGTAAACAGGCTCTTAGAAGTCGGTGCTGGCTTGCGTCATCACCCCGAAGGGCCGGGAAACCCGGCGCTTTGGCGCTACCACCGGCCAGTTGCTGGAACTGGCCGATTGGCTGACCTCCGATCAGGTGCCCCACGTGGCCATGGAGAGCACTGAGGTCTATTGGAAACCGATTTACAATCTGCTGGAGAACGAGTTCACCATGCTGGTGGTCAACGCCGCTCACATCAAGGCGGTGCCGGGACGCAAGACCGATGTCAAGGATGCCGAGTGGATTGCCGAGCTGTTACAGCACGGCCTGCTGCGGGCCAGTTTCATTCCCGACCGCGCACAGCGGGAGTTGCGGGAGTTGACCCGCTACCGGCGCAGTCTGGTGCCGGAGCGCAACCGAGCAGCCAATCGGGTGCAGAAACTGCTGGAGGGGGCCAACATCAAGCTGGCGTCGGTGGCCACCGACGTGCTGGGCGTGTCGGGTCGAGCCATGCTGACGGCCCTGGCCGCCGGTGAAACCGACCTGGATATGTTGGCTGCGCCGCCCGGGACGACTGTGCAATAAGAGCGGGGCATTAGTCGAGGCCTTGCGGGGTCTGATGGGAGACCACCAGCGCTTTATGCTGACTACCCAGCTGGAGCGCATCGCTGGCTTGGACGCCCAGATTGAGTAACTGGACCAGGAAATGGCCTGGCGGCTGCACCTTTTGCCGACACCGTAGCGGCCCTGGACACCATCCCCGGGGCGGGACGGCGCACCGCCGAGGTCATTGCTGCCGAAGTGGGCGTCGCGGTGGCCGCCTTTCCCACCGCCGGACACCTGGCCTCCTGGGCTGGGGTTTGTCCGGGCAATAAACAGAGTAGCGAAAAGCGCCAGCGCAGTCCGGCGCGCAAAGGCGATCCCTGGTTGAAAACGGCCCTGGTGGAAGCGGCCAAAGCCGCCGGACGCACCCAGACCTATCGGGCGCCCAATACCGACGCCTGGCCCGCCGCATCGGGGCCAATCGGGCCGGCCTTGGCGGTGGCCCACAGCATCGCCGTCATCAGCCACCGCATTATTGACCGGGGCGAGGACTATGTGGACTTGGGCTATCATTACTTCGACCAGAGGGATCGCGACGCCATTACCCGCCGCGCCAACTGGAACGCCTGGGGCAAAACGTAACCCTCCAAGCGGCCTGAACTCATTTTCATGGCAATGACTTTCACCTTGACCTGGCCGCGGGCAGCTGCGCCTGTCCGGCCGGACAGGTTACCCGCACCATCGTGCCAACCGGGAAACGGACGGATCGCACGGGGCGTGTCTATCGATTGCAGGCTTTCCAGTTCGATGGGGTGGTGTGTCGGGTATGTCCGCTGCGGCCCGAATACATCGCGGCCAAAGGCAGGCCGGGACGGCGGGTGCTGATCCATCCGCAGGAAGCCCTGCTGCAGCAGGGCCGAGCGTTGCAGCAGAGCGCTGCCAACGACGAGTATCGAGCGCGCCGGGTGGTGGCAGAACACACGGTGGCACGGTTGGTCCAGCTGGGAATTTGCCAGTTCCGCTACTGCGGTAGGGTCAAGACGAGATTCCAGGTTACCTGGCGGTCACGGCGGCCAACCTGACACTGGTGTTGGGCAAAATCGGGCTGTCAGACAGTACGGTGGCGGCGCAGAAGGCACCGCATCGTCCTCAATGTTGTCCGCGCTGTGGTCGCCAAAGCTGCGGCCAATTTCAGCGCTGTCCGGCTCGAACAACTATGGTCTCTGACTTTGCTCACGGCGGCTTTACTGCCTAAATCCCTCTACCTAACCAGGGCTTTCCGGCCCGGTTTCTAGGGCTAATCGACAATTGCTAACCCCAGATGACAGAGGCTGCCAAGTGCAGGGCCAACCGAAAATACCAGCTCCTGCGATCATACCGGGTGGCGATTCGGCACTCGCCATATACGACACCAGCGCCATACTTAGCGCGATGACCCCGGTTCCACAACTGGGGTCATTACTATGGGCATGGATGCGAAACGGTACCGTCAACGCCGTCACATCTTGATACCTGATCAACCAGCTGATCAAGAATTTGGCAGACCCCAGATTCAGGCTCGATCCATTAGCTCAACGACGTGTGGTCACCGATTTCTTGAAATACGCTAAGCTGTTCGACGATGTTCCCGAATCAGGAGCATTCTTCCGCGACCGAATCGGATCCCGCCGAGGATGTTGCCCCGGCTGCTCCAGACATGATCGTGAGGTATTAATGAATCCTTGGCAGTTGCTCGGCCGGGCACAAACCCCTGGCGGAGGCGCGGAGCTGGTTTTGTACCAACGTGACTCTGAGTTCTCGCTCCAAGCGGATAACCGGGAACTCATGAACAGCCGGGTTTACGGGTCAGAAGAAGCTATGGCCAGACTCGGCTGTCAGAACCTGGCGAAACAACCGAAGGCCCGCGTTCTGATTGGCGGTCTGGGCATGGGCTACTCGGTGAGAACGGCGCTGGACATCCTCGGCCATGATGCCCGGGTGGTGGTAGCAGAGCTGGTGCCAGCCGTGGTTGAGTGGAACCGGGGAGTGCTTGCCGATCTGGCCGGCCGTCCTCTTGACGACGGCCGGGTTGAACTCCATGAAGCTGACGTTGTCCAGCTGATAAAGGCCTCCGGAGGCGACTACGACGCCATCATGCTTGATGTTGACAATGGCGCGGAGGCGATGGTCCGACAAGGCAACAATTGGCTTTACAGCCTGCCGGGGCTGACCGCCATCTACGCGGCGTTGCGGCGCGGCGGTGTATTGGCGATGTGGTCTGCCGGTCCTCAACCGGCATTCGTCAGACGGTTGCGCCGTGCCGGTTTCGAGGTGGATGAAGTCAAGGTGCGGGCGCGTGGTGCAAGCAACCGCAAGGGAGGCGCACATCATGTCGTTTGGATTGCAACGCGCGGTTGATGGAGGACAACCTTGAATGGTGCTGGCACGGTGGTGATATGCCGGCCAGTCAACCCTTCATAGGGCCTCGACGGGTGAAGTCCCTGGAGATCTGATCGCGTCAGTGACGAATCCCCGAAATGGCGCCGCGAATAGAACGTTCGCAGTGCCGGCGCGGACGCAGACGGCACCGTCGAGTACAAAAGCGCCGACAAAGACGGATCCGACTACCGGGAGCCGGAGACATCGCGGCGATGGCGGCGTTCCTGTCCAGCCCGGGCGCGCGGAACATCACTGGTCAGACCATCAACGTGGACGGCGGGCTGGTGATGCACTGAGGCCCTGAGCCAACCGCACTTTGACCCGGGTTTGTCTGGGCGCTCGCTGCAATATCGGCTCCTTTTTGCGGAAGGGCAGACGCACCGGTAGCCGGAACCGGCGTTGGCCAGATTGTTCGGGTTCAGGTTGAGGCAGCAGGGCCACCGGCGCCTCCGGATCGGGCCGGCCGAGGTAGGCGCACAGCTCGATTTGGCGGTCGTACAGGGTCCGTATGGCCTCCACGTGCTGCGCGCGAGCTTCGTCCAACTCCTGGTGCAGCCGCGAAAGCTTACGGTGGGTGCGGACCTTGCTGGCAGCCTGAATGGCGGCGCAGCCACCGGCCAGCGCTATCCATATGATCAGCAGCGATAAAGACATATCGGAAGCGTTTGCACAACGGTTAGTGGTTAAATTCTACGTAACTGTTCAGACTCGGTGCGGGGAATTGGTCCAAAGGGGTTTGGGGATTGCTGGCGCGGAGGGGTGTGGTTATGTCATATAGAGGGAGTGGATACCGAAATTGACCTGACCACCCCAGTCGCGATGTTCTGATCGCCATCATCGTGCAGCAACAGGTTGTCATGTAACAGTTCAGACTTGCGGGGATCTGCCGACTATTCGGCCTATTGTGGAGGGATGGCCAAGCACAGAATCTCTTTTGCAAACCGATCCCGTCCCCTCAAACGTGAACAGTTACGTTGTCATTGCCGAGTTGCAGGTGATGATTGGACGGCTGGAGCGGCGGGTTGCCGAACTGGAAGGTCAGGCGAAACCGGGCGGCCCACTCCGAATGCCCGGCCTCAAGACGAAACCGGGCCGGAAGCCCCCAGCGCAGCAGGGCCCCGAAAGCAGCGACCCCACGGCTTTGCCCGCCGTCGCATGACGCCTACCCGACGGGTGGCAGGTGGTGGACAACTGCCCCGACTGCGGAACCCCGCTGTCCGGCGGCTGGACCCAGCGCACCCGGGAAGTGATCGAGTTGCCCCAGGTTCCGGTAAGTTACGGAGCACGTCTGTATCGCCCGGAATTGTCCGGCTTGCCGACGCCGCTGTCTGCCCCCAGCGCAACTGGACGGCGTGGCGCTGGGCCAGCAGCGTCTGGGAGTGAACGTCATCAGCCTGATTGCCACGCTGCGGGAAGAGGGGCGGCTGCCCATCCGCAGCGTCCAGTGGTATCTGCGCACCGTCCATCAGCTGCGCCTCAGCGTGGGAGCCATCACGGCTGCGGTGCATCGCACCGCGCAAAGGGCCCAGACCCCAGTGGACAGGATTCTGGCCCAGATCCGCGCCAGCCCAGTGGTACATGCTGACGAAACCGGCTGGCATCAGAATGGGAACAACGGTTACGTGTGGACTTTCAGCACCCCCACCGAGCGCTACTTCCGGCGGCGGGGTCGGGGCAAGGCGGTGGTGGACGAGGCGCTGATCGAGTCGTTCTCCGGAGTGCTGGTCAGCGATTTCTACTCCGCCTACCACCATGACGATGGCCCGATACAACGCTGCTGGGCCCACCCCTGTTCAAGCCAGGGGCAGGCTCTGTTGCGGGACATCCATGACCTACGAACCCTCTACCCAGATGACGCGCCACTGACCAAGTGGGCCAAAGCCGTCCACGGGATTTACGACCGGGCCAAAGCCTGCACTCATCCCCAGGCCAAGCGGCGGCGCACCGCCCAACTGGCCCTGGAACGACAACTGCTGGCCCTCGGCCAACCCTTCCGGCACGACCCGTCGGCAACCCAAGCCAAGCTGTGCCGGCGCATCGAGCGCCACATCAGGAGCCAGCCCCGTACTGGATACGGGGAACTCTTCGTCTTCGTGGCCGAACCGGACGTGCCAGCGGACCACAACCCCGCCGAGCGCAGCCGGCGACATCTGGTCATCAGCCGCAAGGTCAGCGGCGGCGCCCGGTCGGAACGGGGCACCGCTAGCAAGATGACCCTGGCTTCCCTCTTCGGCGCCTGGCGCGCCCAAGGACTCAATCCCCTCGCCGCCTGCCGACAACTGCTCTCTTCCCCACAACTTTGAGCTGCTACAATTCTACGAGTGACGTGGGGTTCTGTACAGAACTCGACCACCCTGGACAGTGGAGTACCGGGGGGTGGTGTAAAAGCATCGGTGTAGCCAAAAAACTGACCACCGCGTCATCCTTCTTGATGGTAACAACAACGCAAACAAGGAGAACGACGGTGGTCAAACGCAGCATGGATCTTTTGGAATTATTGCGCAAGCGCGGTATGGATGGAGATGTGGACTTTCTGCGGGAAGCCCTGCGTGTCTTGGTGGACGGCATCATGGACGCCGAGGTTTCCGCCCAGATCGGCGCTGAGCACGGCGAACGCAACCCGGAGCGGGTCACCTACCGTAACGGGTATCGCAACCGCACCTGGGATACCCGGGTGGACCATGGCGTTGCACATTCCCAAGCTGCGGGAAGGCAGCTACTTCCCCAGCCTGGAACCACGGCGACGCAGTGAGAAGGCTCTGCTGGCCGTCATCCAGCAAGCCTATGTGGCGGGGTCTCCACTCGGCGGGTGGATGATCTGATCAAGGCCCTGGGCTGCGCATCTGTGTGCAACTGGATGAGGTGGTGGAGAGTTTCCTGGGTCGTCCCCTGGACGGTGGCCCGTATCCCTACGCATCGCTGGACGGCCTGACGCAGAAGGTTCGGGAGGGCAGTTGCATCGTCAACGTCTGCGTGGTGGTGGCGATGGGGGTCAATGCCGACGGGCAACGTGAAGTCTTGGGCATGGACGTGGGCACCAGCGAGGACGGCGCGTTCTGGCTGGCCTTCCTGCAGCCGCTGACCGCTTGAGGGCGTCAGCGGGGTGGAACTGGTAACCTCCGATGCTCACCAGAGCCTGCAGAGCCTGCCCCGGCGAAAGCAGGGGGGCTGAAAAACGCCATCGCCGCGGTGTTTGCCGTTGCTAGCTGGCAACGCTGCCGCACCCACTTCATTGACCTGCTCACCCGAGTACCTAAGCGAGCCCAACCTGGCGTGGCTACCCAGGACCTTCTCGCATGGCTTGTACCATCTACCAGCAACTGTCTCCCGCAGAGGTCCACAGCCAATTGGATCGAGTGGTTGTCGACGTTCAGCGAAAAGGTCCTCACTAACTGGCCAGCAAAAATGTCACACTCACCTCATGGAGAATGTGACATTGACGCCAAAATAACAGATGAGAGTCCAGGTTTTGAACAGCCCGCTGGCAGAGCAGATTATGTTGGATCAGGCGGCCGAGTTGATGGGTGTCAGCACACGCCACGCCCGCCGCATCACGACCGCCTACCGGGAGGAAGGAGCAGCGGCCCTGGCACACGGCCACCGGGGCCGCCGACCGGTCAACGCCACGCCCGAGGCGGTGACCGCCGATGTGGTGCGCTTGGCCAGCACTCGATACCAGGGGGCCAATCATACCCATCTGAGCGAACTGCTGAGCGAGCGGGAAAGCATCGACATTGGCCGGACCACCCTGCGGCGCATCCTGTTGAACGCTGGTCTGAGCAGTCCGCGCCGTCGCTGTCCACCCAAGCACCGGGTGCGTCGCCAGCGGATGCCCCGAGCGGGCCTGCTGATCCAGCTGGACGGCAGCTATCACCGGTGGTTGGGGGACCACAGCCCACCGTTCACGTTGCTGCTGGCGGTGGACGACGCCACCGGCTCCGTGGTCAACGCCTTGTTCTGCATCAGCAGGAAGACAGCCACAACTACTTCCTGCTGATGCAGAACCTGCTCCGGCGCTGCGGCATCCCCCAGGCCCTCTATACCGACCGCCACGCGGTCTTCAAGCACACGCCCGGATCCGGGTCGACCGGAACGCCCACCCAGTTCGGACGGGCCATGGCAGAACTGGGTATCCAGATGATTTTCGCCCGGTCGCCCCAGGCCAAAGGACGGGTGGAACGTGCCGCGGGAATCTTCCAGGACCGGCTGATCACGGAACTCCGGCTGGCCGGAGCAATCACCATGGAGCAGGCCAAGGCTGTATTGAAGCAGTTCCTGCCGCGATACAACCGGCGTTTCCAAGTTCCCGCCCAGTGCCCTGATCCGGCTTTCCGACCCTTGCCGACGGATCTGCACCTGGGCCAAGTCCTGTGCTTCAAACACAAAAGGAGAGTGGCCAGGGACAACACCGTGAAGTTCCAGCGGCACACCCTGCAGTTGCTGCCTGGTCACCGCCGCCGCTCCTACGCCGGAGCAGTTGTGTTGGTGCTGCAAGGACTGGACGGCCGGCATTACAACATGAGGGACGCATCATTGCCGCCCAGGAGGCGCCGCCAAGTCCAGGATCGCTGCGCAACGGCATCAAGCCTTCCTCCGGTGATGCCATCCAATCTCCAGACACCCAAGGCCTCAGTGGGCTTCGGGAAACGGCCCCCGACCCACTGATAATAGTAGCCGCAGCAAACGGTCACGGCTCCGTCATCGACGATGCAGACGTGATCTCCATGACGGTGACCACTTCACCGAGGAGGTCGAAATTTCTGCAACAGGCCCGATGGGACGCGGTGCAGAAGGCCAAGTTCGAAGGCATGTCCATTCGCAAGATGGCCAGAGAGTTGGGTCTCCACAGAGACACCGTAAGGCGATACATCAATGTCGAAAGTCCGCCCATGCGCCGGTCGCCGGCAACCCTGCCGGCATCGACATCTGATCCGATCCCGGATTAGAAAGTGACATTTCTGCTGAACGCTTAGGCGGACATTTCCCCTGAACTACGACATTGCAACAGGCGCGCCAATGCGTCTGAAAACGTGGTTAGGAGCACCCGAGCGGACGCGTTGGCCCTGGCCAGGTACGCCGCTTGGTGCAGCGCCACTACGGTCTTGCCAGTGCCCGCGGAGCCGGATACACGAGCTGGGCCGTTGTAACGGCGTTCCACCATCGCCTGCTGCTCAGGATGCAGGAATATGGTCCATTTCTCCCAGGGGTACTCCAACGCCGCGGCCAGATCCTCGACGTTGCGCATGACGCGGAAGCGGCGCAATGCGTCGGGATGATCAAAGGGGTCCGCGCCAGACGGTGCAGGGAGCGACGGTTGCGGATGCTTGCCCACGGCCAATTCTAGAAGTGTCTCGGCTGTCTCGGTGGGCAGGTGGTCCGCCAGATCCAGCACGCTGTCCTCGTCCGCAACCCTGACGGCGCCGAGCCACTCCGCGGGGACACCGTAACCGAGCAGTTGATCGTCCGGAACGTGGGCGAACAGCGGCGGTTTGGCGGGAGCCGGAACCTGGGTTTCTACGTAAACAGGAACCGCGATTTCCTGGACCACCTCGCGCAGTTCGACCAATTGGGCCGCGCCGGTGGCCGGGTGGGTTTCCAGCTTCCGCCGTTCCGCCCACCGGTACGCGTCGTCGTGGCGACCGACGTAGCAGAGCACGACATCCTCGCCGGTGCGGTGAAATATGATGCGCAGGTCGATGTTGACGCGCGCCGACCAGAAGTTGGTGTCCCTGGTGTTGCTCAGCCGATGAACACCGAGACCGGGCTGGGACGGCTTGGTTGGCAGGTCAAAGGCGGTGGTTTTGGCCGCCTTCTGCTGCTCGTTCGGGAGCCGGCCGAGGCTGGCGGTGAACGTGTCGGCAATGCGGAACTGCGCCATATTCCCATGGTGCCTACTCGGAACGCCGGACCCGCTTATAAGGTGAGTTACCGAGCCTCCGATTCACACTCGTGTTCAACGCTTGTAGATTATATAGCGCGTCGCTTCCGCCTAGGGATTTGGGAATAATATGGTCTATTTCCCAACCTTTGGGAGTATTCTTCCCGTAGCTTTGATAGTACATTTCGTTGCCGTACGGGTCCCTGCGATACTTGGCTGGGTCCTTGCCTCTGACTTTTGCCGCTTGGTCCCACACGGCAATCTTTAATTTGCGGGAACTAACCATTTTCACTGCTCCTCTAATATTGCGGGTATCGTCCGCTTATTGACCCACCCGGAACACCTTCATCACTTCGTCGCCCAGGTGGTTGATGACCTTGACGGCGATGCGGCCGGTTTCGGGCTTGGGGAAGGGACGCGAGGTGTCGCTGTTCAGGGTGGCCCAGGCGTCGGCGTCGATCTCGGCCTTCAGGGTGGTTTTTAGGGAGCGGTAGGGGTCGCTGGCGCCCAGGAAGTAGGCGTGGCGGACGAAGAAGCTCTCCTGGTCGTAGTCGGTGTCGATGAACCAGCAGGCGATACCATCCGGCCCGTCGCTGCGCACCTCGCTGGTGTTGGGGTGGAACACGTCCACGCCGTTGACCCGCACCTGGATCTGGTTGTCCTCGGCGTCCAGGATGTCGATGTCGGGCTCGCCGAAGATGACGAACAAGTTGCCGTTGCCGGTGTTCTTCAGCTCGCCGGCCATGTGCAGGTCGGCGTTCATGCGGGCCTTCAGCACCGGCACCCGCCCCAGGCTCTCGAACTCGGTGGTATGGGCGTCGTAGTTGAAGGCGCAAGCGATGAGCACGTCAAACCCACACTCGGCGGCCTCGCGCGCCGCCTCCACCAGGTCGGGACGGGACACAGTGCCGAACTCCGGGCCGATGAAGATGCCGGCGCGCTTTTCCGGCCCGGACATCGCGGCATCATCGTCGCCGCTGGCGCCCTCGACATACCTGCCTTCGGCGCAGACCAACCGGCCGGGCCAGGGCATCAGGGAGGTGAAGCTGATGCGGTCCTCTTTATGGGCCTGCTGGACGCCGGAGCGCCTCAGGTTGTCCAGGATAATCTCGCCGAAGTCGTAGCCGGTTGAGTAGCCGTTGCGGGACTCGGCGATGCCGTCGATAACGTCGCCGTTCTCGTCCACGCCCAGCACGCGGTGGGGCGAGATGCTCTCCACGGTGAAGGGGCCGGCGACGCGCACCTTGCTATTGTCCACATAGGGCTTGTCGTACAGGTACTCATACTCAGCGTGGGCGGCGATGGAGGCGTCAATCTCTTTCTGGCGGGCGATGCGCTGTTCCCACCAACCGGCGTGGAGTGTCGCCGCTTCGTCAGGCCAGGACTCAGCGGCCTCCCGTGGTATTTGCCACTCCTCCCACTCGGTTCCGAGGATGCGGTTCAGCTCCGCCCTAACGGGCTCCAGCTCCTTCTGGAACTCCTCGTGGATAACATCGATCTCGGCGTTGTTGGCGATGTCCCGCAGGGTGATGTGGGGCACCCGCTCATAGACGAACCCCTGCCGGACGTTGCCGTAGGTGAGCATCTCCGAGGGGGCGCGGCGGCTGATTTCCGCCTCCTTCAACTGACCGTCGCGGCTGTCGGCCAGGATGTAGTAGGGATAGCGGGCGCCCATAATGCGGGCGCGGGCCAGGGCCAGGGCGACGCGGGAGGTGTCGATGGTAATCCACCGCCGGCCCCACTGCTCGGCCACGTAAGCGGTGGTGCCGGAGCCGCAGGTGGGGTCCAGCACCAGGTCGCCGGGGTCGGTGGTCATTAGGTTCTGTTGACATTTCATTATAATGGCTGTATGTCAAACATCAGATTATCACCAGAACAGTGGGCCAGGATGCTCGATTTCTTGCGTGGTTGCACTGGCGTGTACGTTGGCCAGGAAGCGGATTGCCGGCGTTTTGTCGAGGCCGTCTTATGGATTAACCGCTCTGGGGCCCAATGGCGACTGCTGCCAGCCGAATACGGGAACTGGAACAGCGTCTATAAACGATTCGCCCGTTGGACTGACCAAGGCGTCTGGGCCCAAATGCATCAACATTGCTGCGACGACGCGGATCTGGAATACCTGATCATCGACAGCACGGTGGTCCGGGCGCACCCTTGCGCGGCGGGAGCTCCCCCAAAAAGGGTGGCCAGGCGGCCCAGGCCCTGGGCCGGAGCCGCGGCGGGTTCAGCACCAAGATTCACGTGAGCGTAGACGGCTTGGGCAACCCCTTGCGATTCATACTGACCGGGGGGCAACAGCACGACATCACCCAGGCGGAGGAGTTGATCGCCGGTTATGCTGGCGAGCACGTACTGGCCGACAAAGGGTACGATGCCCAGGAGTTTCGCCAGCACATCCTGGAACTGGGTATGATGCCGGTCATTCCGCCCCGCTCGAACCGCAAGGCACCCGCCGACTATGACCGGCATCTGTACCGGGAGCGTCATCTGGTGGAATGCTTCATCAACAAGATCAAGCACTATCGCCGGATCTTCTCCCGGTTTGAGAAGCTGGACACCAGATACCTGGGCTTCCTGCACTTCACCGCCGCTCTCATCTGGCTACGGTGAAATGTCAACAGAACCTAGGATGCAGCGCTTTATTGCCTCGGTAGCGGTCTGTACCACGTAGACTTTGGGGTCTGTACGACTTTGAATGCCACCAATATCCATCCATACGTTAGTCAATGGGAAAACCGCGAAGTCATCGATAAACCGGACGTATGCTGGTGTCCGGCCCTCCGATGCGATTCTACCGGCAGAATTAAGTCTGTTGAGGCCCTCAACGCTCGTCTTCCAATGAGACGACCCTCGTGGTTCATAAGTAACACCCTGAAATAAGAACGTCTGATCAGTTGCCGTCGCGCCTTGCGAGGTTAGATCAGCTAACCTCGCAAGGCGCGACGGCGCAATTTTTTTTGAACTCAGAGCCCCTATGGAACCGACTTCCCGGTACTTGGTCCCGCCTTCATCCCCCGCCAGTTTTTCCCGCCATAATGCTCGGTACTTCAATCTGTCCATCGACTTGCCGTACCACAAAATCGAGTCGGTGATTTGAGACAGGGAGTTACCAGAGAACCCCCAGGTCTTGTTGAATAACACTTGCCCGACGAAATTATCCTCCCCAAACACTTCATCCATTACCGCCCGCACTCGGTGAACGTTTTCGTCACCAATCTGCACAAAGATGGAACCGCTGTCAGCCAGCAGGTCGCGGGCGATGGTGAGGCGGTCGCGCAGGTAGGTGAGGTAGGAATGGATGCCGTCGCGCCAGGTGTCGCGGAAGGCCTTGACCTGCTCCGGCTCGCGGGTGATGTGCTCGCGGTTGCCGTCGCGCACGTCGCGGCTGGTGGTGGACCACTGGAAGTTGGAGTTGAACTTGATGCCGTAGGGCGGGTCGATGTAGATGCACTGCACCTTGCCCTGCAAGCCCTCCCGCTCGGAGAGGGAGGCCATCACTTGCAGGCTGTCGCCCAGGATCATGCGGTTCTGCCAATAGCCGTCGTGCTGGTAGAAGTCAGTACGGTCAGCGCCCTCGGGCAGGCCGTTGAAGTCGGCGAACATATCCAGTTGCAGCGCTTCATCCGGCCGGCCCTTTTGGGACTGACGCATCAGGTCAGCGATGAGCGCCTTGGGGTGTACCTTTTCCTGGATGTACAGGGGCGGCACGTTGACCACCAGGTCGGACCGGTCCTGCTCGTCCTTGCCCCGCCACACCAACTGGGGATCAAGGTCGCGATTGCGGCGCTGGTAGGCCTTGCGCAGGGGCGATTCCTGCTCATCCTGCACCATGGACTGGTACTCGGCGGTGGGAATGTTGGTGCGCGTGTCCTCCTCGTGGCGCAGGGTCTCCACAGACTTGCCGGCGGCGGTGCGGGTTCTTCTGGGCCTGGGCATGACGATTCCTCCGGTTGAGGGTTGCTGCTTGGTGTCCTTATTCTTTTGGCTACTGTATTACTTCCAGCGTCGAGCCGTCGGCCAGGGTGTAGAAGAAGAAACCACGGTCTAACGAGAACACACGGCGCAATGAGCGGTTTTCCGCTGCCGCGATTAAGGATGCGTCGGCTAGGGCCATTGGTCTGTCCTGGTATTGGCGCATTAACGCCTCCATCCGGTCAGCTTCCTGGCTATCGGTCAAGTGAATTGCCAACAGTCCAGCGCGGCGCATATCCCAGAGACCTGCCTGGAGAGCAAATACTCTGGTGCGTCCCAAGAAATACATCGCCTCGGTAAAGCACTGCCAAGTCGTAACCATCGGCTCTCCTTGTAAGGTCTGAATCCTTGCCACACACTGATCATTGTAAGGATCTGACTGGTCTATGTTGGCTACCAAGGGCCCGGTATCAACCAGCAGCATCAGGCCTTACCGGTCCCTTTCAAATGATGTAGTTCGTACCTAAGAAACAAGAGGTAAAGCCTTCGTTGTTCTTTGTCGTGCCGACCCTCTTCCTTCAGGAACAACAGATGGCGTTCTTTATCGCTCAACCCCAACCGGCTCTCATCCAGGTTGCGCTCGAATTCGCGAAAACGCAGCATCTCGGCTCCCTGGCGCAGGTGCTTCTCTTCCATGGTTTCGTAGTATGTCGGGCTGAGGTCCAATTCATCCAGGCGCTGCTCCAGGTGAACGTAATCGACCGGGTCGTTCTCGAGGCCGTAGTTGTAACGGGCTTCCGAAAACTTCCCGGTTTTGTCGGTGGCTGAATCTCCGGTTGTGGACATGATGAACACTTCTCCGTTGGGTATCCGCGGAGCAATTCTAAACTCTGGCGAGTTGGGCTTCAACGACCTGGCGGAAGCCTTGCTCAATGTCATAAACGTCAGTAAATTCGGCGAAGGTCCAGCGCCCGAACTCGCCGGCGGCGTTCACGCCGGGCAGCCAGTAGGCTTCCATCGTGTTCTTCTTTTCCCTGGCGTCCTCACCCCGGTAGCCCTTGATTTCCACGATCAGGTTTAGAGGATCGTCCTGACCGTCATCCACCTGAACGATGAAGTCGGGGATATAGGTGCGAGAGACTGAACCGTACCGGTACGGCACCGCCAGGCCCAGGTTGTGGTTCTTGACGTAGGCCCGCACCGCCGGATGGGATTCAACCACCCGGCAAAACTCGGCCTCCCAGTCGCTGTCCAAAACGGCCAGGTTGACATGGCACTTCCTGGCATCGGTGGTCCACAGACCTGGCCGAGACGTGGTGAAGTTGACGTGCCGGCTGGAACCTACGGGGTTGTAGGAGTCCAGCAGCGCTCGTATCGAGCGTTCTCCGTCCCGGCTCGTGATCGCGGCGGTGATGCGGTTGCACGCCATGTCCGCCAACTCCTGGTACATGAGCTGCGCCGGATAGGCGCCGCCCTGGCACACCAGGCAGGTGTCAAGCCACTGCTTGACCACGTTGCTCAGCTTACCGAACAGGTGGAATTTCGAATCCTCGTTGGGATCGCGCCACTTCGTTTCCAGCAGGCGTTTGGTCAGGTGGTACACCAGGCTGGCCGTGCGCAAGTCGCCAGTGTGTACCAAGTTCAGGTCGACACCCTCTCCGATGATCCCCTGGTTCCGGGTGACGGTCGGACCGATCAGGTCCGGTGTCAGGTGCAAACGGGAATTGTCGGTGAAGTTGGCGATGAGGTCTTCCTTCGGCGGGTCTTCCCGGTAGCCGGAGACCCGTGGAAAGGTTATCTCCAGGTGGTCCCGATCCGGTTGGACGGCGTGTACCTGGACGGTCTGTCGCCGCGGACCCGGCGCGACCACGACCGGGCCGGCGGTGAAGTCAAAGGGAATCCCAAGGACGTCAGCATATTCCACGTCAAACAGCCCGTCTCGTTGAGGTCGTAGGATTGGCGACGCAGGGCTCGACCGACCACCTGCTCGCATAGCAGTTGGGTCCCGAACGCCCGCACTCCGAGAACGTGGGTAACGGTGTTGGCATCCCACCCCTCGGTCAGCATGGATACGGACACCACGCAGCGGATCTGCTCTCCCAGCCTGTCTGCCTTCCCAACGGTGTTCATCACCTCCCGGAGCAGCTCGGTGTCGGTGATGTTGTCCGCCGCCTCGCGGTCGCCGGTCCGTTGTAGCCGTTCCGCGCGGAATCGTTCGATCTGTTTCTCGGCGGCTCGGCGGAAGTCATCGCTAAGTTTGTCGCCGGACTCCAGTTGGTGGCTGTCGATTAGCAGGGTACGGGGAATGGAGTAGCGATTACCGGATTCGTCGAAGTTGCGGAAAAGCTCCAGGCGTCCGGGAGCGAGAGTTGGAGAGCCGTTTTCGTTTTCCCGTTCAAAGCCTGATATGTAGTCGTAGACCAACTTGGAAGTCGACGTGTTGTTGCAGACCACAATGAAGCAGGGAGGTATGGTAGCGCCGGATACTTGCCACTGCTCGAAAGTGGTTTTGTAGTGTCCGTAGAGGGCTTCCAGGGCGGTTTGCAATTCCACAGGTAAACTGAGGGGATCAAGGTAAGCGTTCTTGCCGCGGCCGGCTTTCGGCATGGCTTCGCTGATGTGTTCCCATAGATTCCGGAACACCGGGACTCGCTCGCCCGGTATGTTGTCGGCAACCGGAACACGGGGCAGTTTCACGATGCCGCACTCGATGGCGTCCATCAGGGAAAAGTTGCTGATGGTCCACGGGAACAGGGTGCCTTCAGCATAGCCCGAACCGCGCAGGAAGAAGGGGGTGGCCGACAGGTCAACCACCTGCCGGACGCCCAACTTGCGCTGGACCATTTCCAGGCCGGAAATCCACACCCGCGCTTCCTCGTTGTTCCGATCCGCTTCCTGGCGATCCTCCCTGGTCAAACGGCCTTCGTCGTCATCGCCCGGTTTGCGCCGGTAGCAGTGGTGCCCCTCGTCGTTCAGCGCCATTATGTTCCGCAGGCCCATCAACTCCGGCATGACCCGTTGGACCATTTGGCCCTCTGATTCCAGAGTGGCCACTGGTTCCCCATGCCCTTGGAGCAGGTCGCGGCCGCCCCGGGAAATTTCGACGCGTTCCCGGAGCCGGAGGGCGTGGTAGTTGGTGATGACGATCCTGGCTCGGTTGAGGTCGCCGAGCATATCGCTGGGGACCAGCTCGCGGCTGGCGTAATAGCTGTCAGGGTCATTGGGCTGTAGTACTCGCAGGCGGTCCTTGATGGTCAGGCCGGGCGTGACCACCAGGAAACCGCGGGTGAACCGGCGGCTGTTGGGGTGCCGCACCGCGTTGATGGTTTGCCAGGCGATAATCATCGCCATCACGGTGGTCTTGCCGGCTCCGGTTGCGAGCTTCAACGCCGCCCGCAGCAACTCTGGGTTCGCCGCTTCGCTGGCGTTAGCCAGCCATTGCAGGATACGCCGTCCGTTAACCCCGAGCCTCGGCGCAACCTCGGTGAGCCAGATCAGGGTCTCCGCCGCCTCGACCTGGCAGAAAAAGGGACGGTAGTGGCTGAACTTGTGCTGCCGCCAATGGAGCAGCAAACGGGAGGTTTCCGGCGTAACGCCCCAGTCGCTGTGGGAAGGGATATTCCGCCACTGGTCCACATGCCAACGTATCTCGTTCACCGCCGCGGTGACGTCGTACTGCTGATCTGCGGTGGACATACCCGCACCTTCGTCCATGACGAAGGTGCGCTGGGACTCTCGAGCCCGCCCCCGCTGGCGTGGCTTTGGGATCGGCGTGATGAACTCGGCGCCGCGGCGAGTGTCGATGATCCGTTGGGTCGGCTGGCCTCCGGCGTCCAACTCCCAGTGCCGGGATGGATAATCGTAGGGCGCGTTAATGATGGGCTGGTCAAAGAAGGGGTTTTCCATAGTTCTCCTTGCCCCAAAGCATACTCTAACTAGGTGTTGACTATCAACTCAACATAGCATATCATCGAATTGAGGAGGCGAGCCATGGAATTTCCGCAGCGCCTGCGCGCGTTACGCCGCGAAGCACGGTTTAGCCAGCGCGGCCTGGCCGAAAGGGTCAGCGTTGACTTCACCTACCTCAGCAAGATTGAAAACGGGCGGGTCGAGCCGCCCAGCGAAACGGTCCTGAAGAATATAGCCCGAGAATTGGCCCGAGAACTGGAACTGGATGAAACCGAACTGGCGGACGAACTAATCACTTTAGCCGGCAAGATACCGTCGGATCTGGCAGAAACGTTGGCCCGCAACCCGGGGGCGGTTCGATTTCTCCGTTCCCTGGGCGATGATGTGCGCTCCGCGGATGAATGGCAAAGATTGATACGCGGGCAGGATACCGAACAATGATGACGAGTGCTTTCTGGTCAGATGCCAAACTCGAACGAATGACGAACGGCTTGTTGACACAGTACGAGGCGCGGTACGGGCCAATCGACCGTCCCACGGTACCGGTTGAACGAATTCTGGAGGATGTTCTCGACCTGAGTATCCTATGGGATAACGTTCCGGAGGAACCGGGGCAGTCGATACTCGCCGGGCTGGACCCAAATAACCGAACCGTGGTGTTCAACGAAGTACGGCTGGCTCTGATTGAGGAAACTCCAGGTTTGTACAACACCGTACTGGCCCATGAAGCCGGCCATTGGGAGGCACACGTAGATGCGGCGTTGTTGAATCAGACGCCGTTGCCACAATTCGACCGGGAATTCGGATGCCTCTACCGAGGACCCGGGCTTGGCGGTGACCTCAGAGAACGGCAGGCGCACCAATTCATGGGGTTCCTGCTCATGCCTTCCCATCTGCTGCGCGAAGCTATCCGCGACGTAGATCTGCGCAACTGGCAGAACCTCTACGCTTTGCGGGAGCTCTTTCAAGTCACCATCACGGCGCTCACAGTCCGCCTAGGGCCTGTTCACACTAACAGTGCTGAGATGTTACCATGGCCGCATGGAGATTACAGAAGCTCAGTACGAACGCATTGCACCAGTCCTGCCCGTTCAGCGCGGCAACGTCAAACTGTCGAACTTGCAAGTGCTCAACGCGATCCTTTATGTCGCCGAGCAGGGTTGCAAGTGGCAGGGGTTGCCGCCCCGATTCGGCAATTGGCATACCGTCTACACTCGGATGAACCGCTGGTCGAAGAATGGGGTGCTCGACCGGGTGTTTGAACACCTGCAGCGGGAGCAGATCGTGCGCATCAAACTCGAAGCGGTCTCACTGGACAGCGCCATCGTCAAGGTTCATCCCGACGGCACTGGTGCGCTAAAAAAACGGACCCCAGGCTATCGGCAAGTCCCGGGGCGGCTGGACCACCAAGATTCATATGGTTGCCGCGGATGCTCGCACCGCCATAACGTTCGCGCTCTCCCCAGGGCAGGCCCACGACGCGCCGGAAGGGCGTAAGCTGCTGACCCGTCTGGGCCCGCAACGCCCGGGACCGTTCCTGTTGATGGACCGGGCCTACGAGGGCAATGAGACCCGCCAACTGGCCCTGGGGTTCATACCGGTGGTCCCGCCTCTGAGGACCCGTGTACACCCCTGGGAGTATGACCGGGAGCTGTATCAGAGGCGGAATGAGGTCGAACGGCTATTCTGCCGATTGAAGGGATTTCGCCGCATATTCTCCCGTTTCGAGAAGCTCGATGTGATCTTCCTCGGGTTCATCTCATTCGCCCTCGTTGTCGATGCACTACGTTAGTGTGAACAGGCCCTAGCCAAACTGAACCTGCTGTATATCTCCGACGACAAGAAGCTGTATCCGTCCCTACAGGTTTACGACGGCCAGATGTCATTACCATTCCTACAATGAACATTCACCATGGAACGACGGTCGTTGCGTTGAAGGGTGACATACTCGAAGGCGCCTACTATACCGGCCGTGGCCGCATGACTTACGGCTCGGCCAAATTGACCTGTGCCGGACGATCCTAGCATTTTCTTCGGAGTACTCAACATGAAACTAATCGAACTCATCGAACGCGCTCCCTGGCGGGAAGCGGTGACTTATCGTAAGACCTGGCCTCATGAATACGTGCTGCTGCAGAAGGACGACCAGCGTGAACTGCTCGAAGCAGTGTGCCAGCGCATGAGCAATGGAGAAGGCGTCCCGAGCCGGTTCTTCGCCATGCGCAACCAATACCTGTTCATCGGCGATTACAAGTACTGGCTCATGATCCCTCCGGATCAGGTGGATTGGGGCAATGAGGAGGTCCTGAACCGCGCGCGCCTCTATCGTGACCGCCGTGATTTCGTGATTCAGGACGGCGACCGCGGGATGCGGTATGACTACCCGACCAACCCGGCAGAACCTTACCGGGCAGACGTTCAATCGGGGGAACGAGTATGACGGCTGATACGACAGGAGCGAACGATTTTGAACTGGTGCGCTAACTGGAAGCTTTGGACAGCCTGGCGGGGAACCTCGCATCGTTAGGTGGATTGCTCGACACCCGTGAACAGCGGGAAGAGGGCGTGGATCTGTTCGAACTCCTGAACCTCTGGTGGCAGGAGGACATACATTCCCGGTTGCTCACCTGGCTGCTGGACCCCAATGGCAGCCATGGCGTCGGCGACTATTTCCTCAAGAACTTCCTGCTCCACAGCGCTGGCCAAGCCGCAGACTTGGGCACCCCCACCATCTCCGAGGACCGTATTCGCGACGGGGATTGGTCGGGAGCGACATCACAACGGGAATGGTACAGGGTGGTGGATGGAGGCAGCGGCTGGCTGGACATCCTGGTGGTAAACGAGCGGCTCAAAACCCTGTGTGCCATCGAGAATAAGATATTTTCTCCGGAAAGCGTTAGACAACTGACCTTTTACCACAAAGCTCTGGAACGCGATTATTGTGATTACAACCGGCATTATATGTTCCTTTCCCCCACCGGTAGGGCTCCCCAACAACCTGAGGACCAGTCAACTTGGACACCAGTGAGCTACGATGCCGTTCTTGAGTTGGCTGAACGAACGATCGCCGAGCATGAGAAATGCCTTCACGCGAATGTTCAGGCCTTGCTGCGGCAATACACCAACACTTTGATGAGGAGAATCGTGCCGGTTCCCAGTGACGTCCAAAAGCGCGCCCGAGAAATCTACATCGCCAACCGCGACGCGCTAGAGTTGGTTTACCAGCACAAGCCGGACTATGAAGCAGAAACCAAGCAGATGCTGATGGAGGCAGTTCGTCAACAGGGTTGGGAAATCGACCTGAATTATTCACTTTACTTCAGGTTTAGTCCGACCGAATGGGACAACATCAGCGCCCTTCAAACCGGAACCGAGTTCAGCCAGTCCAATGCGTTGCTCCAGTTTGAGTTTTATGTGGACACTAGGTTCACTCGTCTGCAGCTTACTCTCTTCCGAGGCGCAGACGAGTCAATCAGAGAACGTATTGTCGCCAGCGTCAATCAGCATCCAGAACTGTTTAACCGAGCCGACGTTGTGCCCGAAACCGGGATCAGGTTCCTGCACGTCGGAGACAATATTTTGCGCGAGAGCGATTTCGACAATTGGGACGCCCCGGCGGTTAGAGACAGGATGAAGGCGTCGGTGAAGGACTTCGCCGCCCACCAATTCCCCGCAATGCACGAGGTGATAGTGCAGTGCCTGCGGGACAACGAAGGCCAATAGACCGGCACCTGGATCGTCTATTGTCGGCGGTCCGCCGATATAGACTCCGCGATGCCAATCGTGGGGGCTGAACTGGGGTCGCATGGCCCCGAATATTGTTGCCAAACTCCCAACGACCGTTCCCCACCTACCTGCCCTGAGAACCGAATCGAGCCGCGAGCTCCCGCCCACTGTGGCCATTGAGGTGTACCCGGTCGGCTAGACCCGTGGCTTCGGAGATCCTCACAAGGCAGGCGATCCTGAACGTCGTCGAACCGTAGACGTCCTCGTCGTTACCCACAGCTGTGAAGGGCGGCGGCAAAACGTACCACTGGGGCGGGGCAAAAATCGCATTTAGCGCACCCACTATTTTTGAGTATACAAAATAATAAGTTGGTAGTCCTCATCCCGCCACGGCTCCGATTGACGGCAAACCTGGCTGAATCCGGTAGCGTAGCGACTACCCGTACTTGATAGACTAATCCGGCCCTGACGCACCATCAGGGCCGGATTTCTATTGATTCGGATTTCTATGGATGTGGCAGGTTAGCTATCAGGTACGGGCGCCCCGGCGTCGTCAGTGTCGTCCGGGCGCTCCGGTTCGGGTGCGTGCTCGGATTCCTGACCGTCTTCGTGCTCGCCGGGTTCGTTCTGGCTGGTCATGGCTGCCTGCATCTGCTCGGTCCAGTTCTGGAACCAGCGGCGAAACTCATCCAGGGCCGGCGGCGCGACGTAAATCACTTCAACGTCGCTGGGGAATTGCACCTGGTGACGTTCGTTGACCAGCAGCAGGCCGGATTCGTCCTCGCCCAGGGTGGCGTCGATGGCGTTGGCGATGAATTCGTAACGACGGCGATTCGCCTCGGCGTACCACTCCCGCAACCGGAGGGCCACGGCCTGGCTCATCAACGGCCCCATGAGGCACCGTTGCAGGTCCAGAGTCTCGGCCAGTAGCTCGATTGACTCAGTGGATTCCAGAGTGGCGCCGGCTTCGGTGAGGGCACGGACGACAGCGTGGCTGCCTGCTCCCATGGCCTGCAAGTAACCCATTCCCGCCTCTCCGCCCTCGGGTATGTTCTCATGATAAACGTGGGTGATGCTGCCGAGGGCGTTCTGCACGGCGCGCACCTGCACTTCCACTTGCTCCCAGTAACGGCTGACGACTGCGGCGCATTCCTCCGGTATGTGTTCGGCCGGCGCTGGGATCTGCACCAGCGGGGCCAGCAGCAATTTCCGCTTGCCGTCGTAGTTGGCCGACGCCGGCCGGTTTATTCTGCCCAATTCCCCTGATGCCATACGCGCGTTAGTCCCCCGTGCAGTTTCCTGAGGATATGATAACGCGAGAGTTGCCGCGACCCAAGTGGTACGGCGACCAGGGTCTTTCGGTTTTCAAGGGTTGTCTAGGCCGAGGATGCGCAGGGATTGTCCTGTGGTCCAGCCGATGCGCCGCAAGGCCGCCGCGATGTTGCTTTCCCCGGCATGACGCAGCACGCTCACCACGATGTTGCGCACTATCGCCATTACCTGCGGCGCGGCCCCTTTCCGTACCCTACTGGCGTCTTCCCCCAGGGTTACATCCCGCACGTAGTGCAGACGGTTCTCAATTTCCCAATGCCCCCGTATATGTCTGAGCATCGCCTTTGGCCCCACCTTTCCGTCCAGACTGGTGATGGCGTAGCGCGACTCAGTGGCGGTCTGGCCGCGGCCCAGGGCGCGTCGCGTGATGCGGCACACCTGCCCCACATCGGGCCAGTCCAGGTAGTCGTTGAGCGCGTCGGTAGCTGACAATTCACGGATTTCCCAGCGGTCGCCATGCCGGTTCCGGGTCCGCGCCTTCCGGTACTGTCCGCCCCGTACCGGCGCGGCGAAGGCCAGCGCGATGTCGTCGTAAAGTTCCCGCTGGTTCCGCTTCACGATGACCAGGTAGTCGCCGCCGGCGTCCCTGATCTGCTGGCAATAATCCCGCTGGCAGTACAGCGCGTCCCCGGTCACCAGATTGCCCGCCACCGGCAGCAGCGTTGCCGTCAACTCCCGGGCCGCCGTCAGCTCCCCCTGACCTGGCCCGACCCCCCTTTTGCCCCGCTACCAGGCCGACGCCATGGGCATAACCCGCCACCAGCCGCACGCCGGGCAGTTCCTCCCCGTGTATCCCGCGCAGCGCCTTGCCGTCCACCGCAATGGCCACCCTTTCCCCAGTGGCGGCCAGCCACTGCCGGGTCCACTGGGCCAGCGCCGCCTCAAAGGCGTCGGTGTCCAACTGGCAGAACACGGCGTGCAACGTGCTCACCGCCGGGGTCGTGGGTCGAGTGAAGCCCATGGCTGACACTGCGTCCGGGTCCTGTTGGCGCCCCCACTGGCAGATGGCGTAAAGGCTGCGGGCGCCGGAGAGCATGGCGCAGACGGCCAAGGTCAGGATGGCGGGCAACGGATGTCGCTTGCCCTGGGGCGAGCGTGGGTCGGGGACGGCGCCCAAGGCTGCGGGCAGGCTGCGGGCTAATTCGTTAGTCTCCATGACAACAGATTAGCCGCTTTTTTAGAAAACCGAAAGACCCTGGTACGGCGACCAGGACGATTGCAAAGTTACGGGCAGTTGACCCTACCCGCTTGTCCTGAGCCTGTCGAAGGACGGTCGCCAATGGTTCGACAATCTCACCATGAGCGGAGGTTGGGCTGACAACGGTAGGTATCGAGTGTTTGGCGGAGGTTTCCACCCTCACCCTCACCCTCTCCCTTGACGGGAGAGGGGACATTATGAGCGCAGGAACCGTATTGCCGGAACGGTAACGCTCTGCTAACCTTGCCAGACGACTGCCGCGCGGAGCGTTACTTGACTCAGCCGATCCCCAAACGGGCCTCTCTATTCGTTACCTGCATTATCGACCAGCTCTACCCAGAGGTGGGCGTGAGCGTGGTTCGGGTTTTGCGCCAGCAGGGTGTCAGCGTGGATTTCCCGTCCGGCCAAACCTGCTGCGGGCAGCCGCTTTACAACTCGGGTTTTACCGCCGAGGCCAAGCGGTTGGCGGTACGCGTCCTGGATGCTTTTGAGGATGGCGACTACGTGGTGGTGCCATCCGGGTCTTGCGGCGCCATGATGCGGGTGTTTTACCAGGATTTGTTCGCTGACGACCCGGCGCTGCTGCAACGCGCCGAGGCGTTATCGAAGCGGGTGTACGAGTTCACCGAGTTTCTGGTAGATGTGCTGGGAGTGGATGGCATTCCCAACGCTGCCAGCGCCGAAGGCTCGACGTTGACCTACCATCCATCCTGCCATTTGTTGCGTGAAATGGAGGTTCGGGATGCGCCGCGGCGATTACTGGATGGGTCGGGCGTGTCGGTAACCGATCTGCCCAATGCCGAACAATGCTGCGGTTTTGGTGGGACGTTTGCCATCAAGTATCCGCACATTTCGGAGGCAATGCTGTCCGACAAGGTTGATTCCATCATTGAGAGCGGCGCCGACACCATCACCGCCTGCGACATGGGGTGCCTGATGCACATTGGCGGCGCGGTAAGCCGGCGCAAATTGCCGGTGAAAGTGCGACACATCGCGCAAGTGCTGGACCGGCCGGGGAACTGACCGATGGCTGACGTTAAAACCAGAGAGTTTAAGCCGGCAACGCGCGCCGCGATCGTGGATCCGCAGCTGCGCCAGGCTTTCAAGCGCGCCGGCGAGGGGTTTGATAACGCACGGCGGGAGGCCGTCGACGAGGTTACGCCGCAGGTGTGGGAGCAGTGGCGTCAACAGGCCCGCAGCATCAAAGAGCACACCATCGGGCATCTGGACTACTACCTGGAGCTGCTCGAGCGCAACGTCAGCGCCGCCGGCGGACAGGTTCACTTCGCAGCGGACGCGGCGCAGGCCAATGCCATCGTCAGCGAAATCGCGCGCACCCGGGGCGTGAAGGTTGCCACCAAGAGCAAATCGATGGTGTCCGAGGAATTGGGGCTGAACCACGTTCTGGAAGCGCAGGGGGTGGAGGTTTTCGAGACCGACCTGGGCGAGTACATCATCCAGCTGGCCGAGGAGACCCCTTCGCATCTGGTGGCGCCGGCCCTGCACAAGACGCGCGGCCAGGTGGCCCGATTGTTCGCCGACCAGCTCGGGGTGCCCTACTCGGACGACATTGAGGAGATGGCGAGGGTGGCCCGTGTCGTGCTGCGCCAAAAGTTCCTGGACGCCGACCTGGGTATCAGCGGCGCCAATTTCCTGGTGGCCGAGACCGGCACGCTGGTCATCATTACCAACGAAGGGAACGGGCGGTTGTGCACCTCCGCGCCGCGCATCCACATCGGCATCACGGGCATGGAGAAGGTCATCCCGTCGATGCAGGACTTGGCGGTGTTCCTGCGACTGCTGCCCCGCGCGGCCACGGGACAGCGGATCACGTCCTACGTCAGCATGGTTACCGGCCCCCGGCGAGCCGACGACGAGGATGGGCCGGAGGAGTTTCACCTGGTCATTGTCGACAATGGACGCAGCACGTTGCTGCGTGATCCCGCGCTGCGCGAATCGCTGTATTGCATCCGGTGCGGTGCGTGTCTGAACGTGTGTCCGGTGTACCAACGGGTAGGCGGCCATGCCTACGGATGGGTTTACCCGGGGCCGATTGGCTCCATCGTTACGCCGGCGCTGGTGGGCGTGGCGCAAGCCGGGGATTTGCCCAACGCATCCACGCTTTGTGGGGCGTGTCGGGAAGCTTGCCCGGTGCAAATTAACATACCCAGGATGCTGCTGCACCTGCGGCACCAGCTGGCGGAAAGTCCGGATTCCCAGGAACGCACCGCCTCGGACACCGACACGTTGATGGCCCGTGGTTTTGCAACCGTTATGTCGAGTCCGGCATTGCTGAAGGTGGCGCGCAGTTTGGGTCGGCTGGCCATGAAACCGTTGGCCAAAGGCGGCAAGATTGGCCCGTCGCGGCTGCCTTTCCTGTCCCGCTGGACGGCATCGAAAGACCTGCCGGCTCCACCGGCCCGTTCGTTCAGCGACGTGTGGCGCGACGAACTCTCCCGTGGCGGCAATTAGCGGGCAGTCGGGCGACGTAACGGTATCCCATACTGTTGAAATCCGAGCATTCTGATATGTCATTAGGTATCCCAGCAGCTGATTTCCTGGCGTCGGTACGCGCGGCGTTGGGGCGTGAGGCAGTGCCGCCGGAGACTGCTTACCACCACCTCACCGAGGATGTCGCAGCCCTGGAATCGCAGGCCGTTGAGATTCGCCAACGCATCGCCGACGAATTGCCGGCCCTGATGGATGGTTTGGCGACCACCGCCGAGCTGCGGGGCTGGAATGTCCGGCGCGCCGCTGGCGGGGAAGATGCAGTAGATTATGTTGTGTCGTTGGCGCAAAGTCTCAGGATCGAATCGGCCGCGCGCTCGGAGCAATCGGTGTTTGACCGGGTGCCGGTTGACGGCGCGTTGGCCGGCGTTGGGGTGTTGTGCTGGCCGGCGGTGTATCCGTCTGAGTCAGACCGCGATTCGGTGCGCCGGCGTCTGTCCGAAACGGGCATGGGCATCACCGGGGCCGACTACGCCATCGCTGAAACCGGATCGGTGATTGTGCTGCCGCGCCGGGGGTTGAGCCGGCTGGTATCAGTGGTGCCGCCGGTACACGTCGCCATCGTCCGACCCCAGGATGTCCTGGGCACCCTGGACGACCTGTTCGCGCTGCGACGCCTGGAGTATCACGGTAACGGGGGCGAGATGGGCAGTTATCTGAATTTCATCACCGGGCCGAGCCGGACGGCGGACATTGAATCTACCATTGTCGTGGGCGTACACGGGCCGCGTGAGGTTCACCTGGTATTACTGGACACGGAACAAGCGGACTAGGAGTAAGGGCGATGCCAATGCGAGTGGGGTTTTTAAAATTTCGGCGCCAGATGATGGAACAGCAATTGGCGGAAATGATTGACGTGTTCCCCATTTTGGGAATCCACAAGGCCATCCTCATCGGAGATATGGTCAGCGAGGACTATTCGCCCAGCAGCAGCATCGACTTTGTTTTTGTACACGAGACCGACCGTCCCTTTGGCCGCCGGGCCGATTTCTTCTCCTATCACATTGGCTCACAGGTGGGGATGACGGCTCAGGTTTACACTCCTGAGGAGTTCGACGAGTTGAAAGACACGCTGCCGGCGCTGTATCGGGCCTGCACACAAGGAAGGGTGGTTTTTGATGCCTGATTTTGCTGCGGAAGGCCAGCGCTGGTTCCGGCAGGCGGAGCGCGACCTGGCAGATGCCAGTTTCAACCGGCAGGGCGAGCGGTTCAACGTGGCCTGTTTCCTGTGTCAGCAGGCCGCTGAGAAAGCGGTGAAGGCGTACCTGTATCGGCGGGGCGCCGAGGACGTGTGGGGCACCTCTCTAATCGACCTGTGCGAAGACGCCAAGATTTTCGAGATGTTTTTCGACACCATCAAGGCTGAAGCGCGCCAGCTGGACAAGTATTACGACATTACGCGCTATCCGGCGTTCCTGCCGAGCGGCATACCAGCCGAGGCGTTTGACGATGTGGACGCCGAGCGCGCGATGGAGTTGGCCGGGATTGTGGTGGATTTCGTGGCGCAGCGCATCAACTGAACAGCTGGCGTGGTTGAACGTCGCCCCGGGTTAAACGTCAACCTGCGCCTGGGTCGATACAGCGCCGCCTTGGTCATGCGTACCGCCTTGGTCATTGCGAGCGTAGCGTGGCAATCTCGTCGCCGTAGCAACGGCGGTTCGCCGACGTGTCTTCAACCTCATCTAGGTTGCCACGTCGCTACGCTCCCCGCAATGACAGGTTAATTACGAGTGACGCGCCTGGTTCGATACGTCGCCACCGAATATCTCGGCCAGTCGTTCCTGGCGATAGGAGAAGATGCGGTGCAGGTCGCGGCGCACCAGCAGGCGGTCGGTTAGCCAGCCGCCGAGTACCGAGTATTCCACCACGTCGCGCACCAGCGTGCCGCCGCGGTCGGGCGTGAAGGTGTGCCGGTGCTGCCAGTAGCGATACGGCCCGCTAATTTGCTCGTCCACGAAGGAATTCGGCGGGTCCCATAGGGTGATACGACTGCGCCAGGACATTGGGAAGCCGTGCAACCGCAGACGATAGTCAATTTCTACTCCGGCGGCCATTTTGATTGGCGGCGGGGTGAGCACTCGAAAACGGAGCAACGACGGCGTGAGCAACTCCAGGTTGAACGCGTCGGCGTAAAAATCAAAGATTGCAGCGGGCTGGCGAGGCAACCATTGGACGCTCTCGAGGGTGAACATTGCCGTGCCCAATGCGTCAGGGGTGCGCGTTTTTCCCGAGCGCGTTTATACCGAGGTTGTAGAGACGCAAGGCCCGTTCGGCGGCGCGCTCCAGCAATTCCGCTCCCTGAGCGAGGCTGGATGCCAGATCGGTCGGTGCTTCGGCAATGGATATAATCGCGTCGATGCCGTGGTCATACAGCACATCGTAGCCCGGCCCCAAACCGCCGGCCAGGAGCAAGGTGGGGACGCCGAACGCCCGGCTGCGGCGGGCAATGCCCACCGGGGCCTTGTCGAAGGCGGTGGAGCGGTCGGCGCGGCCCTCGCCGGTGATTACCAGGTCGGCGGTGGCGGCGTGGCTATCGAAGTCCAGCACGTCGCACACCATATCGATGCCGGAACGCAATTCGGCGTTGGCAAAGGCAATCAGGCCGGCTCCCAGGCCGCCGGCGGCTCCCGAACCGGCAGTATGCAACACGTCCACGCCCAGGTCGGACGCTATGACCTGGGCCAGGTTGTCCAGGCACCGGTCGAGTTCGACGACGATTTCGGGAGTGGCGCCCTTCTGTGGGCCGAAGATGGCGGACGCTCCGGTGTCGCCGCACAGTGGGTTGGTAACGTCGGTGGCGCCGATGATGGTGGCGTCGACCAGACCGGGATGCAGGCCGGTGGTGTCGATGCGAGTCAGACCGGATAGCGCCGCTCCGCCGGGCGGCAACTCGGCGCCGCTGGCGTCCAGGAAACGCGCGCCCAGAGCCGCTGCCATGCCGGCGCCGCCGTCGTTGGTGGCGCTGCCGCCCAGACCGACAATGATGCGATTGAAGCCGCCGTCCAGCGCGGCGCGCATCAGCTCCCCGGTGCCGAAGGTGGTGGTGGCGCGGGGATTGCGGCGGTCGTCGGGCACGAGGGCCAAACCGGAGGCCAGGGCCATCTCGATGACGGCGGTGCGCCCGTCGCCCATGACGCCCCACTGCGCGGTGCGGGATTCTCCCAATAGGCCGGTAATCGGGGCGTCGAAGCAACGACCGCCGGTGGTTTCGATGAGCGCAGCCAGTGTGCCGTCCCCGCCGTCGGCGACCGGGATCAGCGTGGTTTCGGCGTCGGGGATGGCGCGCAACACACCCCGCTGGATGGCGAGGGCAGCATCGCGAGCGCCGATGCTCTGCTTGAAGGCCTGGGGGGCGATGACAATACGGAGGGGCATATCCCGATTATACCGCAGTCAGTTGGCGGCAACCGGAGGGCAGGATGCGCCACTGGCAACGCCCGCAGGGTTCTCATGCGTACACGCTTTGTCAGACCGAACCGGCCGGCTGCGCGAGGAACGGATGGTTCGACAGGCTCAAGATGAGCGGAAGGTGGTTAGTGCGGATTTTCACCCTCACCCCAACCCTCTCCCATCAAGGGAGAGGGAGCGAGATTGCCGCGCTGCGCTCGCAATGACAGAGCAGGTACGCGTAGGCCGCCGGTTCAGTAGGCAACGTCCGTATGGTGTGCTACCATCGTCGGGCCGCCGTTAGTGCGTAACAAACCCCGGAGTGATGGGATGCCTACCAAGCAGGAATTAAAGGACAAGGCTTTTGCCGAGATTGACCAGCGCGCCGATGAGTTAATCAATCTGTCCAAGCAAATACTTGCCAACCCGGAGCCGGGGTTTCGCGAGTTCAAAACGGCGGCGCTGGTGGGCGACAAGTTTGCGCAGCTGGGCGTTCCCTTCCGCAGCGGCTTGGGCATGACGGGGTTGCGCGGCGAGATAATCGGCGGCAGTGAAGGGCCGACCATGGCCATCATTGGCGAGCTGGACAGCCTGATTGTCAACGAACATCCCCACGCCAACGCGGACACCGGCGCCGCCCACGCCTGCGGCCATCATTGCCAAATCAGCATGATGCTGGGCGCCACCATGGGTCTGATGCACACGGACGTGCTGCCGAACCTGAGCGGGCGGATCATTCCCATTGCGATGCCGGCCGAGGAATACATCGAGATTGAGTACCGGGACGGACTGCGTCGGGCCGGTCAGATTGAATTTCTGGGCGGCAAACCGGAGTTCATCCGGCTGGGCGAGTTCGACGACGTTCACCTGGCCATGATGGTGCATACCACCAGCACACCCTCCGAAAAGCAGCTGTGCATCAGCGGCACGAGTAACGGCACGCTGGCCAAGAAAATCCAGTTCATCGGCAAGGGGGCCCATGCCGGCGGGTCGCCGCACTTGGGCATCAACGCGCTGAACGCAGCGACGCTGGCGCTAACGGCCATCCACTTTAACCGGGAAACCTTTCTGGATAGCGATACCGTGCGAGTGCATCCCATCATCACCAAGGGCGGGGAGGCCGTTAGCGCGGTTCCCGCAGATGTGCGGATGGAGACCTTCGTGCGCGGTCGCACGCTGGAAGCAATCATGGACGCCAACCGCAAGGTTGACCGCGCGTTGCGTGCCGGCGCAATGGCGATCGGCGCAACGGTAAATATCCAGACCATTCCCGGCTACCTGCCGTTGATGCAGAATCAGAAGATGGCGGGCATTTTCGAGGCCAACGCCAACACCCTGGTTGGCTCCGAGAATGTGGCTAAAATCCAACACCGCACCGGCAGCACCGATATGGGGGACGTTAGCCACCTGATGCCGGTAATTCACCCCTACGTTGGCGGCGCCACCGGCCTCGGCCACGGGGCCGACTACGTGGTGCAGGATTACCAGCTGGCCGTCATCACGGCCGCCAAGTCGATGGCTGCGACCGTGATCGACCTGTTGGCCGACGGAGCTACCGAAGCCCGCCAGGTTATTGCCAACCACCGCCCGGAAATGACCTCTCGCGAATACGTGAAATTCATGCGGTCGATGGCATCCGAGGAAACCTTCTGCGACGCCTAGTGTCCCGCCATAGTCCGCCGCTATTACCGCCACCGCTAACGCTCGAACACCGATAACACTCGACCCGCAGGCTCACACCAATGCCAACACGAGAAGAACTGAAAGCCGCGGCCTGTGAGGCTATCGACCGGCGTTCCGATGACCTGATTGCCGTCGCGAAAGACATTCTGAACAACCCGGAACCCGGCTACAGCGAGTACCGGACGGCCCGGGTGGTCGCCGAGCAGTTCGCCAAACTTGGCATCAAGTTTCGGTCGGGACTAGCGTTGACCGGCCTGAAGGGGACGGTGAAGGGCGGCGCCGGAAGCGGGCCGCGGGTCGCCATCATTGGGGAGCTGGACAGCCTGATTGTCGACGGCCATCCCCACGCCGCCGCCGACACCAACGCCGCCCACGCCTGCGGCCACCACTGCCAGATCGGCATGATGATTGGCGCCCTGGTGGGCCTGACCCAACCCGAAGTGCTGGCTGAGTTGAACGGGGAAATTGTACCCTTTGCGGTGCCTGCCGAAGAGTTCATCGAAGTAGCGCGCCGGCTGGAATTGCGGGATAGCGGCAAGATCGAGTTCCTGGGGGGCAAGCAGGAGCTGATTCGCCTGGGCGAATTTGATGATGTGGACATGGCAATGATGTGCCACACGGCCAGCGACATGGGGGCGCACTCGTTCGCCATGGGGGGCACGAGCAACGGGCATATCGTCAAATACGTGCGCTTCAGCGGACGGGCCGCCCACGCCGGCAGCGCGCCGCACCTGGGCGTGAACGCGCTGAACGCGGCAACCTTCGCGCTACAGGCCATCAACGCCAACCGCGAGTTGTACCGTGAGCAGGACACCGTCCGCATTCACGGCATCATGACCGCCGGCGGCCAGGCGGTTAACTCGGTGCCGTCCGACGTGAGGCTGGAATGGCGGGTGCGGTCGGGCACACCGGAGGCGGTGGTTCGCAATTCCGACATCGTTGACCGTTGTTTCAGGTCCGGAGCGATGGCGGTTGGGGCCTCAGTGTCCATCACCAACATTCCCGGATACCTGCCAATGCGCCATGACCAACACCTGCTGGAGTTGATGCGTCAGAATTCGTCGAACCTGCTGAGCGAAAATCGGGTGCTGATGATGCCCGCATCGCGCAACCGCGGCGGTTCCACCGATATGGGCGACCTTAGCCATATCCTGCCATCGGTTCATCCCTACACGGGTGGCGCACAGGGCGCGGGACACAGCAACGAGTATCTGATTACCAACTACGAGCAAGCGGTGGTGAATCCGGCCAAGATAATGGCGATGTCGGTCATCGACTTGCTGGCCGAAGGCGGCGCGAAAGGTCGTCAGGTGATCGCGTCGTTCCGACCCTCGATGAACCGTAACGCCTACCTGCACTTCCAGCGTCAGCGCGCCGAGGTTCTGGAATACGACGGCGCCGGCGGATAGGTGGCCCTCACCCCAACCCTCTCCCAGAGGGAGAGGGAGTTAGAGGCTAGTGGTCGTCAACAGCGTCATAATTGCGCCAGCGATCAGCGGGATAGTCAGGTTGTCGTCGACGGGTATCGGGGCCAATTCCACCGCCGCGGCAACGAAGGCGGTTCCCACCACCGCCCAAGTCCATTGGCCGTAGCCCAGGGCCGACACCACCGCCCAAATCGCCAGCGCTGCCACAATGAAGGCCACCGACCCAACCGGCGATTTACGCCAAAGCCGCGGGCCCGGCGCGCGCATTCCGACCAGCGCGGCCACCGGGTCACCGACTGCTACGAATAGCAACACCGGTATCGCAACTTCGGCGCCGAAGAAGTAAAAGGCAAAGAACGCGGCGATGAGGAAGTAGGTTGCACCGGTAATCTGCGCCGTTTCGGAAGTTTTCAGAATCGGCGCGAATACCCGCAAAAAGAAATGGTTTAGCCAGCCAACCCGCAACCGGCCGGTCTCCAGCGCCAGGGACAATAGCGCGCCGCCGCCCAAAATCGCCATGTACTGCGGCTCGGGGATGACGAATGCCAGCAGGGTAGTTGCGCTGGCGGCTACAAAGTGGAACAAGCGGCGCCAGGTGGGCGGCGGGGCATCAGGCGGGCGGTTCATGGCGGCGGCGCGCTGACGTTGGACACCCACCGGCCAGCCGCCGGGCGCGTCAACCGACCGGCGCAACCGATTGGACACACGGCAAAACCCGGCCTAGAAATCTACGGTAATCGTGTCGCCCGCGCCCCAGCGGAACGACCTGATCATGGTGTCCTGGGGGACTTCGAATACCATCCAGCCGTCCAGACCCGTGCCCTGGGGTAGCTGCTGCGAATATTGCACCAGTTCAGTCTGGCCGTCGGGCTGGGCTTCTTCAAAGGTCTGGTTCCACAGGAATTCGACGCACACCGTAGGTTTTTCCGGATTGACGGGCACGGTGCAGTGGTCGCCCGGTTTTTCGGGTACGCCGGCGGGTTCGGCGCGCTCACCCACGTTGACGGGGAAGTAGCGGCCTTGCAGGAAATCCCGCAACTGAGCGGATTGCTCGTCCACGTTGACCGCTGCCGTGGTGGCGGTGTGGTTTTCCACCTTGACTCTCAGCAGGACCAACTCATTGTCCGGCTTCTGCGGGGTCAATTTGTAGAGTGTGTCGCCGGTACTGCCGGGGGCCGCGCTGCGGGGTGAAGTTGTCCACCGCAGTTCGTCGGTGCGCTCCATCGCCGCTATGCTGATGTGGAGGATGCGGCCCTTGTAGAACTTGCCGATGTTGGGGGATTGATCGGAGCAGGCCAAGCCTCCGCATAATATAAATGGCGCCAATAATCCCAGCATAACCTTCCAAAGAATCGCGCCTGTTAGTCCACTAATCATCGGCGCTCCCGCTCAGTGTCGGCAATGCCCGCAACTCGGCAATCAGGTCAACCAGGATGGCAAGCAGGCGGTCGACTTCGGCGTCGGTGTTGTCTTTGCCCAACGTGATGCGCAGGGACCCGCGTGCTACGTCGGCGGTCTGCCCCAGTGCCAGCAGGACGTGGGAAGGTTCCAGAGAACCACTGCTGCACGCGCTGCCGCTGCTGGCGGCGATGCCCTGTAGATCCAGCCCCAGCAGAATCGACTCGCCGTCGACGCCGGCAAACGATATGTTCAGGTTGTTGGGCAACCGCTCTGACGGATGCCCGTTCAGCACACAGTCTGGAATGCGGCGCGTGATTTCATCCAAGATGCGGTCGCGCAACCCGACACACCGGACGCCAACGGCGTCCCGCGAATTGTCGGCAATCTCAAGGGCGGTGGCGAGACCCATTATGCCAGCCACGTTCTCGGTGCCGGAGCGACGCTCGCGCTCCTGTCCGCCGCCGGTAATGAGCGGGAGGAAGGGCACACCGCGCCGCAGGAACAGTACGCCGACGCCTTTGGGCCCGTAGAACTTGTGCCCCGACAGGCTCATCATGTCCACACCCAACCGCCGCACATCCAGGTCCAGGAAACCGGCGGCCTGGACGGCATCGGTGTGCATTACGATGGTGCGGTTAAGTTCCTGGCCTCTGGCTTTCACGGCGGCCGAAATGTCTGCAATGGGGTTGATGGTGCCAATCTCGTTGTTGGCGTACATCACGGACACGACGGTGGTTTCGGCGGTGATGGCGTTGTAAACGCGCTGCGGATCAACCTGGCCGTAGTCGTCAACGGGCAGGTAGGTTACCTCCCAGCCGCGATTTTCCAGCACCTGGCAGGCGTGGATGACGGCGTGGTGCTCGGCGCTGGCGGTGATGACGTGGCGTCCGGTTTCTTCCAGGGCGGTGGCGGCTCCCTGGATGGCGGCGTTGTCCGACTCGGTGCCGCCGCTGGTGAACACCACCTCGCGGTTGCGGCAATTGAGCACCCTGGCGACCCGCTCCCTCGCACCATCCAACGCATACCTGGCTTCTTGCCCAACGGTATGCACGCTGGACGCGTTGCCGTAGAGCTGGGTGAAATAGGGCAGCATCGCCTCCAGCACCCGCGGGTCCATCGGGGTGGTGCCGGCGTGGTCAAAGTATATGTGGCCCTGGGTGGTCATGCGAGGGTTCCCATATCAGGCTGGTATTTTAGCATACGAGGGTTGGCGGATTGGCGCGCAGTGGCGCATTGGGCTGCGCGAGGGGACGCAATCAGCCGAGCCATTTGTCCCAGAGCAGGAAGGCGTAGGTTACGGTTACGGCGAGGCCGATAACCACCGAAGCCCATTGCTCGAAATCACGGCTTGACTCATCGCGAATCAGTACGCCGTACCATCCGGACTCCGGGTGGCGCGAAAAAACCGCGGCCAGCCAGTCACGATGCACATCCCAGGCGTTGACGGTTAGAAACACGATGACGGCGCAAAAGGGGAAGGTGAACATCTCGACCAGGAATCCGGTCCAGCCACTTTGTTCGGGTCTGGCGAGAAGGGCGATTGCGACCGTAATGACCGCGAAAACGATGAGGGCGAAGAATTCCCCGAAGTTGTTACCGCGCTGTTTGGAATGAATTACCGAATCCAGCGACGCCTCGGTTTGGGAAAGAGTTTGCTGGTCATCCGGGGTTTGGGCGGTGGACTGCGCCGACTGGAGGTTCAGCTTGATGTCGCCGTAGGTGGCGTAAGTGTCCTCAATGTTTCGAGCGGCGTCGAGGCTCATCATGTTTTCGCGAACTTGATCCGCTACGACACCGCGGCGCGCGAGGAGGTCTAGACTGTGGAAAATTGAGTACATTGTGTTGTCTTCGTAGGAAGTACGGTCCACGAAACGGGACACACGAAAAGCCAGAATCAGGGTAAACAGAGTTGCGGAGAGACCGAGAACGGCGAAATAGCCTTGGCTGCCCTCCCAGACCCATCCGGCCGGCCGCAGGTACACCACCGCGCCGCAGGCCCAGAGAGAGATGATAAGCGCTTTGAAGCCGAACTCAATCTCGGCCTCAAAGTTGATGAGGAGATTGGCTGAAATAATGACAGCGGCGCCGATGATGAGGTAATCCAATCTCGCAACATTTACTTGTGAAAAAACAAAGAGCCACAATAGGGCGACCAAGGGAGTCGCATACGACATCGCATTTATGCCGAGATTGTCCGTAAGCATATTGGCAGCGCGCCAGGTAATATTCGCCAAAGCATAAGCTACTGCACCACCCATCACTGCGGCTACTATGACGTCGGTAGAAATTGACTCACCAATTCCAACTCCAACCGCCAGATTAAGAGCAGATGATATTAAAGCACCTATGCAGGACGCCAATATCACACAGCTGATGGCCACCACAGTAGCATTTTCCCTGCTGACCACATCCGTGGGCAATATATCCAATAGTTTCTGGCGAAAGTCTTCCCCCCATCGGAACGTAAATGCTACGAAAGAAGCGACGGCTACAGCCAGAAGTACCAGCATCAACCCGATCCCCGTTTCCAAAAAGTCAATGCCTATCGAGTTTTGGAATTCTCCAGTCTGGCTGCCCGCTACAAAGAAGAACCCTACGAACGCTAGAGCCAAAAGCATTAGCATACCGGACGTAACTCTCTTATAACGTCCCTCCTGCCTGAACAGATATGCTATCACGAGTAGCGATGTTATCGGCCAGATTTCGAATATAATCGACGCCACCGAGATGTCAATGAAACGCGTGGACAATGCAAACAAACCGTATTCGAACCGATGGATGACAATGAGCAACATTGAATAGCTGAAGATTCTCCGCCATACCAGCGGCAGCACAGATGGACTAAATAAGACGTTCCGGAAGAAAACCCACAGGAAGACCGCCTGTCCAATCCCCACGCCCAATGTTAGCCCGGCATTAAAGAGAAACGGGCTGTATGCACCGTTACTGAGAGCTACGAGCAACGGTATCACGGAGTAACCGGCGACCGCTATGAGCATATAGACTGCGGCTAAGCTGTTGCGCCTGTTACTGCTTGTATTTTCAATAGCCATGACACGGCATTGTAGCCACCTGCCGCCATTCGCTCAACCTTATCAGGCGGATAGTCGATGGTTGGCGGTAGTGGTGAGAGAACGTTGGTGAATTCCGGCACACCTTGGTGCGTTCAGGATTTTTGATAGATGACGACTAACGCGCGACTGCTCTGCCCTGCCTTGCCACCCTTGCGGCCAGCGGATATATTGGGCGTAATTACAGTTGTCAGCGAGGTTTGAAGATGCCTGTGGCGCAGATTAATGGTTATCAGATGCACTACGCCGTGTTTGGCGAGGACGATGCTCCGGCGCTGGCGTTTATTCACGGTGGGTTGGGTGGCGGCGATGGTAGCGCGGATACCATCAACCGGCAGGCCGATGCTTTGTCGGCGGGGTTCCGCTGCGTGTTTTACGACCGGCGAGCCTGCGGGGAGTCCGACGCGCCGGCCGACGGCTACGATATGTCCAACTGCGCTCGAGATTTGCGGGAGCTGCTGATTCACCTGGGTATCGCCAGCGCGCACATTTTGGGTTCCTCGGCGGGCGGTCCCATCGCATTGCAGTTTGGGCTGGATTATCCGGATATGACCGACAGTTTACTGCTCATCAACACCATGACCTACTCTCAAGCGGCGCAACGTGAGATTCGGCGGGCGGAGTTGCAACGGCTGAAGGAGCGCATTGCGTCGGAGGGCCGTGAGGCGGCGGTGTCGCGCGCCATAGCGGAGCGGTTCCCGCAGCTGCCGGCCGAAGACCCGGAGCGGTTCGCCCGGATTGCGCAGGAGAACCTGAGCCGCATCGACGGCATCGCCGCCACCCAGCAGTCATACCTGGACATTGGCGATTCGCTGGAAAGCCGGCTCGGTGAAATCAAGATGCCGACGCTGGTGGTGCACGGCGACGCCGACAGCCGTATTCCGGTGGAATGCGGGCGCAGCCTGGCGGCAGGTATTTCCCACTCTGATTTGCACATCATTCCCGGCGCGGAGCATGGGCTGATGACCAACGCCGCCGCCGGCGACACGCAGGGCATTGTGCTGGATTTTTTGAGTGGAGTGCGGGAGGCGCAGGCGGCAACGGCATCGTAAAAGTATGGGACACGGGTATGAATGGGACGAAGAGAAGCGGCAGGAAAACGCGGGCAAGCACACCATTGACTTCACCGAGATACACGCCTTTGAGTGGGACACCGCCGTGTATAATCCAAATGACACGCATGGCGAACTGCGCTGGGTGGCCACCAGCTACATCGGCGACCGCTTATACACCGTCATTTATACTTGGCGAGGCGACAGAAAGCGCGTCATCAGTCTGCGGAGAGCAAGCAGACAGGAGGAAAGAATTTATGCCCAAGCTTAAGCCGGGCCATATCAGCCCGACCGATGAAGAAGAAGCTGCCATCCAGGCCGGCATCGCCGCCGACCCGGATGCCTTTGAGCTGGACGCAGAGTGGTTCGCCACTGCCAAGACGTTTCAAGAGGTTCATCCCGACGGCATTGATAAGCCGCCGCGCTCGCCCGCAGCACTCTGGCCGGAGCGATTCGCCAATAAGAAGGAGGCAGTTTAATGTCCACCGTGGGAATTGACCACATCGCGATGCCCACTGCCGACGCCAATCGGCTGATGGCGTTCTACAAGAGCCTGGGATTCTCGATCAACGACGAGGCGGAATGGCGGGCTGGTACGGCCAACATTTTTTCGATCCAGATCGGCGATTCCAAGATCAACGTCCACCCGGAAGGTTACCTGGCCGACTATCGTGGGCCGACTGCCGTGCCGGGCTGCACCGATATCTGCTTCGTATGGGACGGTTCCGTTGAGGACTGCCAGCAGATGCTGGCCGATGCCGGCGTGGAGGTCGTGCGCGGGCCGGGCCCCCGGAAGGGCGCCCGTCAGCGCGGCGTACTGCCGGCGGTGAGCCTCTACGCACGCGACCCCGACAACAACCTGCTGGAATGGATGATTTATCAGTAGCGCCGGGAGCGCCGCCCTCACCCCAGCCCGCTCCCTCCGGGAGAGGGAGCGAGATTGCCACGCTTCGCTCACAATGAGAGTTGGGGGGGATTTTCACCCTCGCCCTAGTCCTCTCCCATCAAGGGAGAGGGGATACTCAAACTCGGGAGAAGAAAGATGCCCCAAATGCTCGGTAAGCACGCCCTGGCCCAGATGCTGGTGGCCGAAGGTGTGGAGTACATATTCGGCAATCCCGGCACCAGCGAGACGCCTTTTCTGGACGGCTTGCAGGACTACCCGCAGTTGCAATACATCCAGGCTTTGCAGGAAGGCACCGCGGTGGGCATGGCCGATGGCTACGCACGGGCCACCGGCAAACCGGCCTTCGCCAACATCCACATCGCCGGCGGGTTGGCCAACGGAATCAGCGGGCTGTACAACGCCTTCCGGGGCGGCACGCCGCTGGTGCTGACCGCCGGCAACTCGGACACCCGGATGCTGATCAGCGAGCCGGTGCTGTCGGGCGACCTGGTGGAAATGACCAAGCAGTACACCAAGTGGAGCATCGAGATCCGGCACGCGTCCGACATTCCGGTGGCCATCCGCCGGGCGTTCAAGGAGGCCAAGACGCCTCCCACCGGGCCGGTGTTCGTGTCCTTTCCATGGGACACCATGGACGAGGAGATTGAGTTTGAGGCCACGCCGTCATCGGAAGGGTATTTCCGGATACGGCCCGATACGGCTGCCATCGCCAGGGCGACCGAGTTGCTGGCCTCGGCGCAGAATCCGGTCATCGTAGTCGGCGACCGGGTGGCGCAATCCGGCGCGGTGGATGCAGTCGTGCAAGTTGCCGAGCAGACCGGAGCGCGGGTGCTCGCCACGTCGTATTCAGAAGTCAACTTCCCGACCGGCCACCCGCAATGGGGCGGGATGTTGAACTTGAACAGCCCGGCGACGGCGCGTCAATTCGAAAACGCCGATGTGGTGCTGGCCGTGGGCACCGACGTGTTCGCTTCGTTCCTGTACGTGGATGTTCCCTTCCTCAAACCCGATGCACGGCTCATCCACCTGGACAGCGCTTATTGGGAGATTGAAAAGAACTATCCTACTGAAGTGGGAATCCTGGCTGACCCGGCCGCCGGCATGGCTGACCTGGCGGAGTCGCTGGACTCCAAGATGAACGGCAGCCAACGCGAGGCCGCCGCCACCCGAGCCGCCACCCTTGCTGATGCACGCCGGCGGGGCGACGCACGTTACCAGGAACGCATCAAGCCCACTTGGGACAACCTGCCCATGCCGGTGGAACGGATGATGCACGAACTGGCGGCCGCTGTACCACCCAATACCATTGTGGCCGACGAGGCGGTAACTTCTCGTCCGGCGGTGAACCGGGCCTTTGAATTCACCAAACCGGGGGACATCTACGGCATACGTGGGGGCGCGCTGGGTTGGGCCATGCCGGGAGCGTTGGGCGTCAAGCTGGCGCATCCGGACCGGCCGGTGCTGGCCGTGGTTGGGGACGGGGCCTCGATGTACACGGTGCAGGCGCTATGGACGGCCAGCCGGTACAACATTCCCGTGGTCTACGCCATTTGCAACAACCAGGCCTACCGCATCCTGAAAGTCAACATGGAAGTATACCTCCGCGATATGCTGGACGACCGGGAGCGGGACAGCGAATACGTGGGCATGGAATTCGCGAATCGCCTTGATCTGGCGATGATGGCCCAGGCGATGGGCGTACACGGGGAGCGAGTCGATGATCCGGCCGAGATTGGGTCGGCGGTGCAACGGGCGTTTGAGAGTGGGAGGCCGGCGCTGCTGGATATTACGATCAGCGGGGCGTTGTAGGGGGTGCGGTTTTTTTACATTTATGAACAGGATGAGTAGGATTTTGGATTCCGCCAGGCAGGGGGTCGTAATCCTGATTGGGCCGGCGTAAATGGTAGGCGACGCAACCGCAACGGCGCTCGTTGCTGCGCCAGCGGTGTAATGATGCCGGCCAATGACGTATAACACCACCGCCCTCGCTATCGTTGTTCTCTCACCAGAGGCTTGCTATGACTACCAAACCCACCGCGCCCGATGCGGCGGCTCCGGCTCCGGTCAAGCAATTCCCGGAACTGCCGCCACGGGATGATATGAACAACCCCCTATATCTCCACGACCCGGGCCACCAGCCGGCCTTGCGCCGTCATCTTGGCAACCCAACTACCACCATCGTCATCAGCGAAATTCCGGTGGGCTGGCGCTACAACCAACCGCAGGGCCTGCTCAAGCCGGACTTGCTCGTCGCATTCGACATTGACCGGGCAGCTATTGTAGCCCAGGCCGGCTACTCCATTCTGGATTGGGGGAAACCGCCGGACTTTGTGCTGGAAATCGCGTCCAAAAGCACCAGCGAACGCGACGAAACCGCGAAGCGCGCGGGCTACGCGGAGTATGGTGTGCCGGAATACTGGCGGTTTGACCCTACGGAAGCCGAGCTTTATGAGGCGCGCCTGGCCGGCGACCGTCTGGTCGATGGGGAGTACCGGCCGATACCGGTGGTCTCGGTGGGTGAGGCTATGTACCGGGGATACAGCCCGGCCCTGAACCTGTATCTGTGCTGGGAGCATCGGCGGCTGCGGTGGTATGACCCGGTGGCGCGGCGTTACCTGCGGACGCACGACGATGAAGCGGAGGACCGCATAGTAGCGGAAACGGCGCTGGCGATCTCGGAAGCCGCCCGCAGCACCGCAGAGGCCGAGCGCGACGCTGAACGCGAAGCGCGCCTCAGGCTCGATGCCGAAATCAGGCGCCTGCAGAACAGCTAATGCGGGTATCGGCAGCACGGGGAATTATGGGTAAGTGACTATTTGCCCCTATACAATAGGCTATTCAGGGCTCCCCTGATTTTATAAGCCGGGGAGTTCTAGTTCGTGTACGAACGGGCTGAGTGGTGCTTGATCTGGGCCTGCCAGCAATACAACCCGCTACTTGGCCCTCGTAAAGGCTACATAGAACAAACGCCGCTCGGCTTCCATTTCGGCCTCGGTCTCGGTCTTGGAATGGGGCCACATTTGGTCGACTGCTCCGAGTATTACAACTGTCTCAAATTCTTTGCCCTTGGACCTGGTAGCGGTCATTAGATGCAGAGGACGCTGGTGCAACCTCTCGGGGGCGTTGTTGTCCTCATTAAGAGAATTGAATTCTCGGATGCGACTTTGTGCTTTTTGTATCATCTGCGCTAACTGAATGCCGGTCCAACCCCTTTGCTCCACCAGGGTGGCCAACTGTTCCATTGGGGGGTCGATAAAAAATATCTGCTGTGCTGCTCTGACAAAATTGCGACGCAGTCCGGCAAACTCCGTTCCTAGACAACGCAAAGCCTCAGCAGTGTTCTCCGTATTCAGAAAACTGCTAGCCGCGGCGTGCAATTGGAAATGGTTCTTGCCAGTGAGGGGTGGTCCCGAGTAGTTGGCTATGGAGGCTACCGATTGGCTAACAGTAGCTGGTGCCACGGAATTAAGGTACGCGCTCAAATTTTCACGGTTTGTCTGGCCCGAATACTGGCGTATCAGGTCACAAATTTCAACCGCGCCTCTAACGGCTTGGGCGGGATAATTTTGCTGGTCCTTGCTGTCACGGATTTCCAGCATCTTAGTTATGTTTGACAAAGCTTCGTTCTGGAATAGGTCCAAGTCGGTGGCAGTCTCGAACTCAACTTCGTTGGAAGCGAAGTGAATTTCGTATGGGATGAGTTGAGCTCGCACTTTGCCGATAACAGCCACCCGCCCAGGCTCATCGGTCTGGCGAACAATCTCCGTCACCAAATTCAGCTCAGTCATGATGTCGTTGGTGTGAATGACTTGAATGCGAGCATCCTGGTTCGTTGCAAGACCTCTGACAGTCTTGCTGACCCGGCGCTTGTTATTGGCAATCAATTTCTGAGAATGGTGCACGATGTTCCTGGGCGAGCGATAATTTACTTCCAACGTGTGGGTAGTAAAACTTCTTTCGAAGTGGGTCTCTGGCTCCAGTATGAAATCGGGACTGGCACCTCGCCATTCAAATATGGCCTGGTCATCGTCGCCGACGATGGTCAAAGATGCCTGGTTGGCTTTGACGATGAGGTCAATTAGGGCTAAGTCCAGCGGGTTAATGTCTTGGAATTCATCGACCAAGATATGCTGATAGCGGCTTGGAACAGGTATTGGGTTTGCCGTGGGCAAATCGAGGTAGTTCCAATATTTCTGGTCTTCAAAGGTGAAGGTTATCTCTTCATGAAGCCGCTTGACAGCATATCGCCAGAAAGTAAAGAATTTGTTATAAAACTGGCGGCGGTTTACAAATGCTTCCTCTGCATCTCTGTTATCGTCACTGGGGACCTCCAGCACTTTCAATCTGATCAGTTCATCGGACTGCTTTACCATGAGGGCGTCTAAACCTCGGGCTTTCAGCAAGTCGACATGCCTGTTGAATTTCTCAAGGTTGGTGTGCTGGATGTGGTCAAAGCCCAAGGATTTCAAGGCGTCAATGACCGCCATCAAGTCGTGTGGGCCGTTGTTTGCAAGCAATCTGGCTCCGGCTACGCTGGGATGCTTTTCCACGATTGGCGCTAACTGGTTTCGCACAGCAAAAAACCGGGCATCCGGGTTGTTCAGCAACTTGGATCTACTATGATGGTCACGCAATCTACGCCAGCCCCACGAATTCAATGTGGTCGTGCGTACTGCGTTTTGAAGACCAGCGAAATCGTGATCTGCTTCTAGGCGCTCCCTGATTTCAGACGCCGCGGCGTTGGTGAATGTGAGCAGGAGGAAGCGCTGTGGCCCGCTCGATTGTTCCAGCAAAGCACGGCAACGATACAGCAGGGAGATCGTCTTGCCGCAGCCAGCTGGGGCCAGCAAGCGAATGTTTTGGTCGTTTGATCTAACAAATCTCAGTTGTGAATCGTCAAAATCAATAATTACCGCATACCCCCACTCCGAGGATTCTTAAAGGTCTACTCTGTCTCCACGGTCGGCCATCGCCAAAACCTCAGCCCATTCCTCCGCCGTTACTGGCTGGACGGAGAGCCGTTGGCCTCGTTTGGTTACCATCATATCAGCCAGGGCGGGGTTGGCTTTCAGTTCTTGCAGGCTGACGAAGCGGGGCAGGCGTTGGTCGGCTTTGATGTCCACCATCATCCAAGTGGGGTTGGTGGGGTCGGATTTGGGGTCGTAGTAGCGGGAGTCGGGGTTCCAGGCGGAGTCGTCTGGGTAGCTTTCGCGGACGATGCGGGCGGTGCCGACGACTCCCGGCGGCTTGGCGTTGCTGTGGTAGAACAGTACGTAGTCGCCAATTTTAATATCGTCGCGCATGAAGTTGCGCGCCTGATAGTTGCGGACGCCGTCCCATTCGGCGGTCTGGTTTTCTTCAGATTCGAGGTCGTCGAATGAATACGAAGAAGGTTCGGACTTGAACAGCCAGTAGCGCGGTTCAGGCATCGTCTCGTCTCCGGCTCCGGTGGGTCAGGATGGAATTGCTCGCCAGTGTCTAAACAGCGTCCGGGCCATGCTCGCCGGTGCGGATGCGAATAGCGTCATGCACCGGATAGATGAAGATTTTGCCATCGCCCGGGTTGCCGGTGATGGCGTTGGTGCGAATGATATCGACGGCCCGGTCGGTATCAGGGTCGTTGACGACCACTTCCAGCTTAACTTTGGGGAGCATATCAATGTGGACGGTGCCCAAGCCGCGGGAGGTGGTTACCTGCACGCCGCCCTGGGCGCCGCGGCCGGTCACCTGGGTTACGGTCAGGCCCACGATGCCGGCTTCCCTCAGGGCGTCCTTTATGTTGTTGAGACGTTCGGGTCGGAAAATAGCTTCAATTTTGTTCATCTGGACAGGTTCCTTTCACCCCACGGAATCAGCGGCGGATTTGGATTCCGGCGGCCTCTCGGTCGAAACTGCCGGCGATCAGGTCTTCCCGTTCCTGGCGCAGCACATCTTTGCGAACCCTCAGGCTGGGCGTGCGGGGCAACTCGTCGCGCACCTCAATGTACCTGGGCACCTTGAAGTAGGCCAAGTGTTCGGCGCACCAGTAAATGACCTCTGCCGGCTCCACCGACTCACCCGGTCGAGGGGTGATGTAGGCTTTCACCTCATCTTCACCCAGTTCCGACGGCACGGCAATGATGGCGCAGTCCAGCACCCGCTCGTGCCGTTTGATAACATCCTCGACTTCCTGGGATGAGATGTTCTCTCCCCGCCGGCGGATGACATCTTTCTTGCGGTCAACGAAGTAGAGATAGTTGTCGTCGTCCAGCCAGCCGAGGTCGCCGGTGAACAACCAGCCGTCCCGCAGCGACAGCGCCGTCTGTTCCTCGTTGCGCCAGTAGCCGGGCATGGTGGCCGGATTGAGGATGGTGATTTCGCCGGGCTGTCCGTTGGGCACGGGTAAGCCGTCATCGTCGACGATGCGCACGGTGTTGCTGAAGCGTGGGTCCGGGTGCTGGCGCGGCAATCCGGACGAATTGGGACGCCGTTCCCCGCGGATGCTCTCGATGGTTCCGTAGCAGGTTTCGGTCATTCCGAAGCCGACGATGATGTCGGTGCCGAACCGCTGCTCAAAGTCGGACAGAAATGCCGGCGAGAATGCCGGCGAGCCGTAGAACAGGCGCACCGGGTTGTCGGCATCATCCGGGGATGGGTCGTTTTTGGACAACACCGGCATCATCATGCCGATGAAATTGACCACGGTGGCCCGCGCATCGCGCACCTGCTGCCAGAAACGGGATGCGCTAAACCGATCCTGCACCACCAGAGTTGCGCCCGAGGCCAGTGTTCCCATGGTGCTGTAGTACTGGGCGTTGGCGTGGAAGTAGGGCAGGCAGGTAAAGAACCGGTCATCTGCGGTGGCCTGCGTCCACTGGGCGAATCCCTGGCCGGCCGACACATACATCTGGTGCGTAACCATCACGCCTTTGGGGTTGCCGGTGGTGCCCGATGTGTACTGCAGCATCGCAATGTCGGTCGGAGAAACAGCGGGCAAATCGGTCAATTCGGGGGAATCAGCCAATAGTTGGGCGTAGGACTGCCAGGCGCCCGGTGCAGAGTCGGCGCCTACTATCAAACGGTGTTGGACGCCAGGAGCTAAGTCAGCGGCCTGGGTTGCCACGTCGATGAGACTGTCGTGGGCGACCAGCGCCGTCGCTTCCGCGTTGTTCAGGATGAATGCCATCTCGTCCCGCCGGTAAGCGGTGTTGATGGTTACGGTGATACCGCCGATGAGCGCCAGGCCGAACCAGGTGTACAGCACTTCGGGCACGTTGGGCAGGAAGATGCAGACCCGGTCGCCGTGGCCGATGCCCATACGCCGGAACATGGTGGCCGCCGCGCGGCAACGGCCCATAAACTGCGCGTAAGTGATGTGCTGGCCGGCAATCTCGACGAAGGTTTTGCCGGGATTGGCGACGGTGACGATTTCGAGGAATTCGCCGAGGGACTTTTCCCAGGACCGGCGATTGGGGAGGGGTTCGAGACCAAGAACGTTTACCATAGCAGCGACTCGGTGGGGCAGTGCAAGCAGGTTTGACGATTGGATTCACGCTAACACGGTGGTTGAAGCGGGGTCAATAGGCAAAGTTTGGGGTGGTTTTGCATGAATGGACCGGATGTGAAATCCAGCCGGCCTGAAAGCATTTGATAGACTTGACCGTAGTTGCAGGGGAATTTCCGTTTCGGAAACTCTTGACGCTTGCATTGACAGCGTTGAAATGGTTGTTAGCCGTCTCAGGAAGGAATCGTAGCCATCCGACTAACGCAATCAGCTACGGCGGCGTGGCCTGCCCTCGATGGTTACTACCCCAGCAAACTACCCGCCCATCGGTCCGCACCCCGCAGGTGTGCGACCCGCCGGTGCTAACAGACTGGAAGGAACCCTCTGGTGGCGTGGCTCGCCCATGTTCGTTGTCGCCCCAGCAAACCACTATGCTGTCAGTTCGCACACCGCAAGCATGGTTAATGCCGACGCTGACAGACTGGAATATGCTTTCAGCCGGTGTGGCTTGTCCATTTTTGTTGTAGCCCCAACAGGATATGGCGCCGTCTACCCGTAATCCGCAGGTGTGCAACCAACCTGTGCCGACGGATTGGAAAGAACCTTCAGGCGGCGTGGCTTGTCCCCAATTGTTATAGCCCCAGCAGGCCACAGTTCCTTCCGTTCGTACACCACAAGTATGCATCATTCCGGCACTGACGGATTGGAAAGAACCTTCAGGTGGCGTGGCTTGTCCCGAATAGTTAGAGCCCCAGCAGGCCAATGCGCCGTTCTTCTTAACTCCACAGGTGTGACCGCTGCCGGCACTAACCGATTGGAACGAAACGCGTGGTGGAAACGCTTTGCCGCCGGCGTTGCCGCCCCAGCATACCGCAGCACTGCCCGTAGTCACTCCACATACGTGGTGTTCACCAGCGCTGATAGACTGGAAATAACCTTTTGGCGGAGTGGACTGCTCACCGGCGTTGTCGCCCCAGCAAACCACCATGCCATCCAACCGCAATCCACAGGTATGCTCTCCTCCTGCGCTTATAGAGGCATAAGTACTGCTGGATATAACTGGCAGCGTGCTTTGGCCGTAGAGATTGCTGCCATTGCAACCGACAGTGCCATCATTTGCTATCCAACAGTCATGCTCGTCGCCGGCGCTGACCGCGGTGACGCGAAATTCATGCCAATATCCGTAGTCGTCGCCCCAGCAATAGGAGCCGCCATCAGTAACCACGGCGCAACTGTGCCGGTTCCCAGTGCTAACTGACTGGTACGAACCCTCAACTACCGCCGGCGCCTGCCCATCCGGGTTGGCGCCCCAGCAGGCGATGCTGCCGTCCCGCTTGATGCCGCAGCTGTGCCACGTTCCCGCGCTGACCGAATAGAACAGGCTGGCCGGCGGCGTGGCCTGCCCGTAGTAATCATCGCCCCAGCATTCCACCCGCCCGTCCTCGCCCAGCCCGCAGCTGTGCTCGCCGCCGGCGGTTATCACGGTGAACTGTCCGCCCGGTGCATCCAACTGGCCGTATTGGTTGCTGCCCCAGCATTGGGCGGTTCCGTCGGCGCGTAGGGCGCAGGTGTGGGCGCGGCCGGCGTCAATGGCTGTGAACTGCCCGGCCGGTACGGTGTACTGGCCGCTGCTGTCGTCGCCCCAGCACACCGCCGCGCCGGTGTCCGTGATGCCGCAGGTGTGTTCGTAGCCGGCGGTAATGGCCGTGAACAATACGCCGTCCGGCGGGTCGGCCTGCCCTTTGTCGGCGTCGCCGTTGGCGCCCCAGCAGACTACCGTGTTGTCGGATTGCAGCAGGCAGGTATGCTTGCCGCCGGCGGCGACGGCGCTGGCAGTCGCCTCCGGTAGGGGCGCAGCCAGGGGCGTTGCATTGGCCCAATTGCTGTAACTGGACCACCGGATGTTACCGCCGTTGGGTTGGATTTGACCAGCGAGAACGACAAACGAGTAGTTCAGTCCAGCATCCAGCCCGCTGATGACCGCGAAACCGGCGTCCACCTGATGCCATTGATTATCTGCGCCGTCAAGCCGCATCGACCACACCCACCGCACCGTGGCGTTGACGGCGGGTGTCCAGGTCAACGAAACCTCGCCGACGCCGGGGCCGGGGGTGGCGGTTAGCCCGGTTGGATTGCCCAGTGGCTCTTGTTGCTGCGGCGGGGCCGGCTGGCCCCAAGCCAATGCGCCAACCATCAGCAGCATAAGGGCGGCGGGCAGGATGCGTTTGAGATACTGTCGTCGAATACTCATAGTTGGACCAATATAGCAGGCGGTCAGTCGTTTGACACCGTTTTGGGGGCGTCTTACACTGCTGGCAGTTGATTCCCACCGCTGCCGATGCGTCGGCGCCGGAGAGCGTTTATGCCTGTATCCGTTGACGAGCGATGCCTGCGATTGACCGATGATGTCGGCGAGCGCGGGGTGTTGCTGGGGATGCGCTGTAACGAGTGCGGCGTGTCGGTATTTGGGCCGGCCACCTTCTGCCAGGCTTGCACGTCGCCGCAGCTGGAGGGCATCGAGCTGGCCGCCTCCGGAGCGCTGTTCAGCTATACCATTGTGCGAGTGCCGCCGGCGGGTTGGCCCGGCCCGGTACCGTATGTGCTGGGTGAGGTCGAGTTGCCGGAAGGCCCCCACGTGCTGGCCGAAGTCATCAGGTGCGATCACGATGCTTTGACCGTGGGGATGTCGGTAACCCTGGCGCTGGAAACGGTCTCAATGGGCGGAGTTGCAGAATCGGAACGCGTCGTTTATAAATGGCGGCCGGCATAATTTTTGCATGGATATACAGGATGGGCAGGATTTTGAATGATTGCGGGTTTGATGGAGGACGATGAGTATGACGCAGTTTCGGCCTGGTCGGGAAGTTATGGTAGTCGGTGTCGGCCTGCATCCCTTTGGCCGGTTTCCGCAGCAGACCCTGTCCGACCTGGCGCGCGATGCGGTGGTGGATGCGCTCCAGGACGCCGGTGTGCCCTGGAGCGCCATTCCGATCGCCTACTTCGGCCACGTTTACTACCAGGGAATGTCGGTGGGCGAGACGACGCTGGCGCAGCTGGGCCTAACCGGCGTGCCCATCATCAACGTGGAAAACGCCTGCTCCAGCGGCTCCACGGCGTTCTGGCAAGCGTATTGGGGTATCACGTCCGGCGTGTTTGATATGGCATTGGCCTTCGGAGCCGAGAAGGTTCCGGGCGGGCCGGTAACCGTTACCGCCGACGACAGCCCGGCGCGCTACGTGGGCGGCGACCACATGATGGCGGGGTACGCCCTGCGTATGACGCGGTACATGGAGGAAACCGGCGCACCGCCATCCGCGCTGGCTCAGGTAACGGTAAAGGCCAGGCAGAACGCGTCGCTGAACCCCTACGCCCACCGCAAGGAAACCTACTCGGTTGAGGATGTGCTCAACTCACGCCTGATTGCCGACCCGCTGACCCTTTACCAGTGCTGTCCGACCAGCGAGGGCGGGGCGGCGGCGGTGCTGTGCGCCGCCGATGCGCTGGACGCCTACGGCATCGACCGCAACCGCGCCATCCGCATTGCGGCGGCCACGCTGACCTCCGGCTCCTACAACGGACGAGGCAGCGACCACTCGGCGTTCAGTCCCTACCGCACCGAACCGGCGGCGCTGCAAGCCTACGAGATGGCCGGCATCGGGCCGGAGGACGTTGACCTGGTCCAGGTCCACGACGCCGCCACCATCGGCGAGTTGCAGCAGATCGAAGCGCTGCACCTGGTGCCCTACGGCGAGGCATGGCAGGCGACGGTGGAGGGTCGGACGGCACTGACCGGGGACATTCCGGTGAACACCGACGGCGGGCTGCTGGCGATGGGGCATCCATTCGGAGCCACCGGCATCCGCATGGTTCACGAGACGGTGCTGCAACTGCGTGGCGAGGCTGGCCCGCGTCAGGTGGAAAACGCGCGGGTGGGAGTGGCGCAGTGCTCCGGCGCCGGCGACGTTACCACGGTTCACATATTGACCAGGTAGCACTGATCAGGTAGCCGCCGTCCCGCTCGGGGGGGCGGAACGCATCGCAAAGCGCACCCGTCAAGAGTGGATCACAATATGGCCAATTTTCTGGTGATGGCGGCAATGAAAGGCCGGTTCGTATCGGAACAGGGCAACCTGTACGACAATTTCCAGATGCTGGGTTACGTGGAAGAAGCCACGCCCTTTGACGCCGTGGCCGCCTTCTTCGACCGTCCCAAGTTTCCCATCATCTGGGGCGATGTGGAGTATATGTGGGCGGAACGGCTCGCCGAAGACCCGGGCAACGCCCACCACGGAGATTACGAGCGCGTGTACATCGCCTCGCTGCGCGAACGCTGGGAAGGGCAATCGCGCAACTAGACCGTCAACCGGCCAGACCAGAAAGCCGACGCCCAAAAAGCCGGCGCAAATCATTGTGCCGGCTCATTTGCCCACACCGGGAACAGGCTAAAGACTGGCCGCCTGGTCGCGGAGGCGGCTGAACTCGGTGCGGAAGCCCTCCGCCATGGCGCGCCGGTCGGTGCCGTGCAGAACGAAGCGCGCGCCCTGCTGAATCCAGTATTCGGACAGTTCGGGCGTTTGGTGGTGAACCAGGGTGGGGAGGCCATTGGCTTCGCACTGGTCGATGATGCCCTTGACGGTGGTTTTGTACACCTCCTGAGCGTAGTCGTCGGGAACGCCCAGGGAGATGCTCATGTCGTTGGGGCCGACGAAGATTGCGTCGATGCCGGGTACACCCAAAATGGCGTCCAGGTTGTCGACGGCGGCCTGGCTTTCGATGCCGATAATGCAGATGTTGTCCCGGTTGCGGGCTTCGAGGTACTCGCGGCTGGCAGAGCTGGGAAACTCGCCGGTGGCCAGCGCCTGCTCAGCGGCCACGCCCTTGAGCGGGCGGTACTTGGCGGCTTTAACCACCTCGCGCACCTGGTCCACCGTCTCACAGTACGGAGCGAGGATGCCCTGCGCCCCGGCGTCAATGGCCATCGTTACGTAATGGGAATCGGGTATGGGTATCCTGACAATGGGCACCACACTGCTCGTCGCAAACATCGCCAGGTAATCGCCCAGCTCACCGCGGCTGCGAGGGTTATGTTCCGTGTCAATGATGACGTAGTCCAGGCCCACGCCGTCCATTATGGGTATCCAGCGTGGGTTGCGGTTCACGCTAATCATCGTTCCGAAGATTCGTCCGCCCTGTTGGAGGGTTGCTTTCAGGTCTGCGCCGCTCATAATCGCTTTTTGCTCCTGGCCGGGGGTTTTTCGGAGTATAGCACGCGCCCCCGCCGGCGACGGAGCGCCGGGCAATGTGGCTTGGCGCGGCGAATGTGCTAAACTTCCGAATTGAACCCTGACAGCCGGATTGCGCTGCATAGAAACTCAAGAGACACGCCTTTTGTCGAACCAGTATCGTTACATTGACACCCAAGCCAGCTGGGATGACGCGTCCGGCAGCCTGCGGTCCGCGTCTCAACTGGCGCTGGACACCGAGCGCAACGGGCGATTCGCCTACCAGGAGCGCATCTGTCTGATTCAGCTCTGCGATGGCGAGCAAACGCTCCTCATCGACCCGCTGGCCATTGACGACCTTTCCAGTTTCGGCGCAATGCTGGCCGACGAGTCCATCATAAAAGTTATTCACGGTTGCGAAGAGGACGTTCGATTTTTCGACCACGATTTCGGATTCACGATCAACAACCTTTTTGACACCGGATTGGCGGCCCGGTTCCTCGGCGTAAGTCGTCCCAATCTGGGCGCGGTACTGGAAGAATTCGCCGGGGTAACGATTCCCAAAGACCGCAACCTGCAGATGTCCCATTGGGGCCTGCGCCCACTGTCCGGGCCGGCGCTGGACTACGCCGCCAGCGACGTACACCACCTGCTGCCACTAGCCGACGAGCTGGAATATCGGCTGCAAAAGATTGACCGAATGGGCTGGGTTAACGAGGAATGCCGGCGCCTACAGGAGTTGCGATACCCGCCGTTGGAACCGCTGGAAACTGCTTTCCGCCGGATCAAGGGCTGGGATGCGTTGAATCCCCGGCAGGCTGCCATATTGCAGGAACTCTATGCGTTTCGCGACGGCAAGGCGTGTTCGTGGGACCTGCCGCCAACGATAGCGGCCAGCGACGATGACCTGTTGCAGCTAGCTCAATCCGATGGGCCGGTGCGTCGCGGCATCGGCGGGCTGCTGGCCAACCGCTGCTATGGTGAGCTGCTGGATGCGATTGAGCAGGGACGCCGCAACCCGGAAGTACCCAAACCGGCCCGCCCAGACCACGGCAACGAGCTATGGACTACAGAGCGCCGCGGGCGGCTCAGGCTCCTGAAAGCCTGGCGATCGTCACTAGCCGACCAGCTGACGCTGGCGGTGAGCCACATCTGGCCGACCGCCAGCCTGGAGCGGATTGCCATGAGCCCCGACGTCCTGGAGCAGGAACTGGCCGGCGGCGATGGCGAGGTGCGGCGATGGCAACGGGACGAGTTCGGGACCGATTTGCAGCACCTGGCCTACGACCAGGATTGGCAATAACCCAGCACCGGACACCGTGCATCGGGCACCGTCCGTCTCGGTGCCGGTGGGGTCAGTGTGGCCGGGGTTAGTGCAGCAAGGGTTGGCCGGGTCCGAAACCTGAATAGCCGACCGGCATCAGGCGCCGTAGGTCATCAGCTGTTCGCAGAAGCGGGCGGTGTTCATCAAGTCGGGGACGACGACGTACTCGTCGATGGTGTGCATCAGGTTGGTTGACATCCCCACGACGACGCTCTCGATGCCGTTGAGCCGGAACACGTTGCCGTCGGTGCCGCCGCCGGAAGGCTGAATGTTGGGTTCCAGGCCCATGTCGCGCATCACGCGGGTCACCAGCTGGGCAGTGGCTTCGTTGGGGTCGAGCCGGTACATCTGGAACATCATCTCCAGAGACTCGGTAATCTCAGCATCCTGATAGCGGCCGCGTATATTGTTAACGGTGGAAATGAGTTGCATCCGCAGCAGCTCCAGGGATTCCAGGTTCATGCTGCGGAATTCGCCGGTCAGCGACGCCTCGGAGGGCACGGCGTTGCGGACGGTGCCGGCGGTGATGGTTGCGACGTTGAAGGTGGTTTCGGTGTCGATGCGGCCCTGGGGCAGTTCGGCGATGATGTCGCTGGCGATTTTGATGGCGGACAGGCCCTTTTCGGGTTCAACGCCGGCATGGGCGCCGCGGCCACGCACGTTGATGTCGAAGGCCATATAGGTGGGACTGGCGCCGGTGATTGTGTTGACCGGGCCATTGCCATCGAAAACTACCGCTTCCGTCCCGCGAATCATGGAGAAGTCCAGGTTGGAAGCGCCCACGAGGCCAATCTCCTCGCCGCGGGTAAACACGACCTGCACCGGGCGCCGGGTCCGCCCCTCCAGCTTGACCGCTTCCAGCGCCTCCAGGATGGCCGCGACGCCGGCCTTGCAGTCGCCGCCGAGGATGGTATTGCCATCGGAGGTTACGCGGTCGCCGACCAGTTGGGGCCGAATGCTGCGACCGGGGTCAACGGTGTCCATGTGGGCCGAGAGCAGCAGAGGGCGGTCGCCGTCTTCGCCGGCGATGACGTTGCCGTGGGCATCGCGTTCCACCTGGAAGCCAAGATCGACCAGCCGGTCGGTAACGTGCTGCGCAACGTCCCATTCTTCACCGGACGGGCTGTCAATTCGTACCAGGTCGCAGAAATCGTCGACCAGTCGTTCCTGATTGGGCATTTGGCACCTCGTTGGGCTGGTGGTGATGAGGGTGGTCTTCTTTTTTGGGTGGCGTAACAGCAGGTTCTTGTAAAGGCACCTTGTGGTTGCCTGGACTCACTACGGCATATAGGCGTATTTCAGTGTAAAACCACCTGAAACAGGATGTTACCTAGTCACTGTTGGATTCAACGGGATTATCAGTAACAGTAAGGTCACAAACGCGGCAAAGCGCTACGCCAAGTTCGGGAGTACCTGAAAATGCGACTTGGGCACTTCGGTCACCCATCCACACTACTCTACCTGCACGACCTAGTGTCCGATGTTCAACGATACTTCCGGCAGTTATCCGGCGAGCCGCAAAGGCAGAACCCATTCCTGCTCCATCAGTGCCAGAAACACTGGGAAATTGCTGCCTTGAGTGGGTTAGAGGAACCTCGGCACACACCAGTTCTATTCGAACAGTGTACACCCGACGTAAAGGTCGGTAGCGCCTCACGTTAGATTCCAAAACTGATAAACCGATGAACTCTCCGACCATAGAATCGAGACGACCAGTATCGCCCTTCACGCGCGAAGCGGGAACGAAGCAGCGCAAGCCGCACCAAGACACTTCCAACCCTCCCTTGTTCCTGGCTGTAACACGCCCCAATAGAGGAACTCCCAGCTCAGGCACAACCCGTGTCAATAAGCTAACATCCCGACCGGACCAGACCGCAACTAATGAGTAACCGGATGCACCGCCAATCACGACGAAGCCAAGATTCACGCCATTTGGCAAAACGAACCCTAATGCGCTCTCGTAATCCCCGGCTGAATTAACTGCAACTGGCTCAGACCAATCGCCGGCAACTCCGCGGCGTACCGCACGCACTCGGCAAGTCATCAACGTAACAGACGACCAACTAATGGGCACTGTAAACAGAGGTTCAGCAACAGGGTACACGACGACCTCATCGTCCGTATTGACTTCAAGGTCGTATGATAACCCGTTTCCGACCCCGGAATCCCACCGTAAAGAAAACCAATCTGCGCCAGCACTCTCAGCCTGCAACTGCTGGGAGAAGGATAATGCAGAGCGAACGGATTGTTGTCGCGCAGCACCACGAACTTGAACCGGATCGCTCCAAGGACCAGAACCGAGGGCATTCCAAGCGCGAACCCGGTACGATACATCGGAAAGACAACCCAATCTGCTGTCGGCATCGTACCAGTTGGTAGCAGTACGGACACCTGCATACTCGGCATTCCCGCCGTCGTGCACAATCTCGACATAGTAACCCTGGACAGGGTCATGCCCAAGCCATTCCGGAGCTCGCCAATGCAGGTCAATAGAACCGTCAGACTGACAACGAGACGAAAGATCAACAACTGGACCGGGAACAACCCCACCAACGACACAGCGAGACTGCTCCCCACCGGACTGCCATCCGCCACCAACACCATCCAAAACCGCCCTGACGCGGTACTGGTAAGACGACGCATCACGCGCAATAACGATTTCGTGCAAGGCCGTGGCGCTACCCACATCGATAACCGAGAGCGACCCATAGATCCCTTCGCGTTCCACTTCATAGTGGACACCCGGAACAGGGTTATCAACCGACCATCTCACCAGCACTTCGCCCTTCCAATTGTCGAATAATTCTGCTGTGACGTCAGCCACCCCCACCAATTTCTGCACACCAAGGGCTACGTCCTGATGCGACACGGTGAAGTTGGCCCAAGGCCCCGGAATGTCGTCAAAGTTAACGGCCCGGGCGCGCCAGTCTCCTACCAAATCAAGATCAAGTTGGCCACGGAATCCGGGTTCCAGACCCGAAGCAACAGGAACATACTCCGAACTTGGGCTGCAAAACCGCTGTAACTCGTAACGGGACACCGGTATTACCTGAGAAGGGCCAATGCCATGCGGCAAATCCCATGATAAATTAAATGAAACGCGTTCAGTCTCAGCGTTATAGTCCAGCCCCGCAGACTGGAAAACAATAATGGGCATCGACGATAGGTTAACGACTTCATCGTAGGTACCGGGGAACAGCCCGACGGTTTCATGCCTGTATTGCTTCAAAGCCCACTCGCAGCGGTAAGCCTCATTCCGAGTTTTCAAGACCGGCGACAACCAACTGATACGCCGCTCACCGGCAGCATTTTTATCAGACATACGAACGCCGAGCCAGTGTTTGCTGTAATATGCTTCCCACCGATCATCGATATCTTCGTTAAAAGCTTTCCTGAAATACGCGCCCGGGTTTTCTATGTCATTCTTACTGTTAATATAACGTTGCAAATTTTCTCTACGGTCATGCTCAAACTGACGCCGTGATGGGTTATAGGTCATTCCGACGTAACCAGTTTCAAGCTGATACACAAAATAGCCATCGCGCTCCAGGGCCTGGCCGAAACACTCAAACGAATTGCTGTCACCACTAGCATTGCGACCAGATTCACATAGATCTTGGTCGCAATTCTGCGGACGACCTCGGCACGGGGCGTCCAAACGGCGAACAAAAGCCTCGCAATGCTGGCATATCTCGTCATAAGGGTCCTTTACCCAGCGAGGCGTACCACGGCAATCTGGGTCCGGGCAACGGCGCGAACAAGCGACACACGTAACTGACCCGGCTTCCTTTTCCAATCCGCAGAACACACAGCGAAGAGAACGTACCGGGTCCAGCAGGTCCAAAACATGAGACACTGCGGGGTCCTGCTCAACGGCGTCAGCATCGCCTTGCCAATGCCAAACCGGATAGTGTCCAGTGCCAACCAAACCAAGATTAACCATGTTCTCTCCGAAACACCGAGCCAAGCCAAAATCAAAAATCGACTTATCAAGATGTTCTTGATTCAGACTCGCGGTTAGGTTGCCTATTATAGCGTAGGTTGATTAGAATTCATTGTCGACCGGCGCCACTGAACCGAGGTTGCCCTTTCAATATGAACAGCCCGCTGGAAATCCGCCTGGCCACTCAACGCGATGCTGACACCATCGTGGCCTACAACACCGCCATGGCCCTGGAATCCGAGGGCATTGACCTGGACCAGGCTGCGTTACGCGCCGGCGTTGCGGCGGCGCTGTCAGACCCGGTCAAGGCATTCTACCTGCTGGCCGAGATCGACAGCTTGCCCGTCGGCCAGTTGATGGTAACTACCGAATGGAGCGACTGGCGCAACGGCTGGATCTGGTGGGTGCAGTCGGTTTATGTCAAGTCCGAAAATCGACGGCAGGGCGTTTATCGGAAACTGTATGGCCGGTTGCAGCAACTGGCTGCCGAGCGAGGCGATGTGAGGGGAATGCGGCTCTACGTAATGCGGGAGAACCTGGTCGCCAAACAAACCTACGAAGCGCTGGGTATGTCTCATTCGGAGTATGATTTGTACGAGACGGATTTCTAACCCGGATAGCGTGCGCCGGATTGCAGCAATGACTCAAGAACTTCCAACCGAATTCCACTACACGGCGCGCGGCCAGCTGGCTTTGCGGGCGGGACAACTGGATGCCGCCATTGCGGATTTCAACAACGCCCTGGAACTGAACGACGAGTTTGCGCCGGCCTACTACTACCGCGGGCTGGCCCACCGCAACGTTGGCAATCTGAGCCAGGCCGTTGCCGATTACACGCGCGCGATCATGGCCGACCCACAGTATCCGGTGCCCTATTACGCGCGCGGAGTGGTACGGCGGCACCTGGGTTACTACGAGGATGCCATCAGCGACTACACCACCGCCATCGAGCTGGAACCCGACGACGCGGATTACTATTACGCCCGGGGAGTGGCGCGAATTTCGCTCGGCCGCTACGGAGCGGCCATCGGGGATTTTATGGCCTGCATTCGCATCAATCCGGAGCACCCCAACGCCCACTACAATCTGGGCATCGCTTATCGGGACACCGGCGACCGCGCTACCGCCCTGGGCTTTTACGACCGTGCCATCGAACTGCGCCCACGCGACGCCGACTATCGCTACGCCCGCGGGAATCTGCACAGCGACCGTCGCGACTACGCTGCTGCCATCGACGACTACGATGCCGCCATCGCGCTGGTGCCGACTTTCGCCAACGCTCTGTACAACCGGGGCATCGCCCGACGTAACCAGGGCGAACCCACTGCCGCCATTGTCGATTTCGACGCCGCCCAATCCTGCGGCATGGACACGGCGACGCTGTACCACAATCGGGGCGTGGCGCGGGCCGACCTGGGAGAACACACGGCGGCCATCGCGGAGTATGAGGCGGCGCTGGCACGCGATGAGAACCTGGCGGGGATTTGGCTTTCGATGGGTAATTCGCAAGCGGCGCTGGCCGATTTCCCGACGGCAGTCAACGCATACAGCAGAGCCATCGAGCTGAACTCCAATCTGATGGAAGCATACCGGGGGCGCGGGTTGGCCCGTCAGGCGTTGGGCGATAGCGACGCGGCGGCTGCGGACCTGAGCGAGTTCGCCCGCCGCTCCGGCGCGGTCGAATAAGCGTTGATGTCAATATCGGTTTGGGCAGACCTGCGACCGGGCGACCAGCTGGGCAATCTGGAGTATTTGATCGACGCGGCGGCGCTGGCCGATTACCAGCAGGCGGTGCATATTGATTCCCAGTTTCCCAATCTCGCGGCCGACGATTGCCGCGCCTTGTTGCTGGCCCGTTGCGGCCCCTTGCCGTTGAGCATCGTCTGGCAGCGGCAGGATTTTCTGCGCCCGCCAATACTGGGCCGGCGAATCCAGGTGGGTGGCTGGGTGCGCGAGCTGCGGCAGCGCAACCACCGGCGCTGGTTGCGTGTGGCCACGTTCGCCGTTGACGAGATTGGCACGGAAATCCTGCGTTCCGAGGCTGTATATCTGATTGGCGGCGATGGTCCGGCAGCCGACGGGCAACCCCAGCAGCCAGCAGTTGCCTGGACTGCTGAGCCGGCCGCATCCGATTCGCTGCTGACGGGGCGCTCCGGTACAGACGATTTGGCGGTGGGCGACACGTTAACGCTGGGCACGTTTGCGATTCCGGATGGCGACCGGCTGGCGGCTATTACAGCATTGGGCAACCGACTGGCAGGGGGCAGCCGACTGGCCGGCAGTAGAATTGGCAACAGCGACAGCGCGTCATCAGCGGCAATATGCGGGTGGTTGGAGGGTCGCATCGGTCGATATTTTGGCGACGATTTTCGCTGGGGCGGACGGCTGTCGGTGGCGTACCAGCGTCCGGCAACCCCCGGCGACCGACTTCATGGCGTCGGCGTCCTGACCGGGAGTGATACCGATGCGAAGGGCGTGGTTACCCATCAATTGTCAGTACCGATATTCAACCGGCTAGGCCAGGTGGTGGCGGTGGCCGGGGCCACGGTAAAGGCGCCAAGCCCCCGCACGCTCTGATACCATCAGTTCCAGCCGGTGTCCCATCTCCGACTCCCCTCGCCCTGGCTGACAAGGTAGGTATCGAGGGTTTGGCAGAGGTTTTCACCCTCACCCTCTCCCTCTCCCTAACCCTCTCCCATCAAGGGAGAGGGGACATTATCGGGGTTACATACCCTTATGGAGGATCAATGCTGAGACCTAACCCACGGTTGGCCGTTGTGCCGGAGGACTGGCAAACTGCCGTCGCGATCGTTGCCCACCCTGACGACATGGAGTACGGCGCGGCCAGCGCGGTTGCCAAGTGGACGGCACAGGGCAAGCGTGTCGTGTACGTTATGGTAAGCAAAGGTGAAGCCGGCATCGACAGTATGCCGCCGTCCGAAGTCGGGCCATTGCGGGCGCAGGAAGAAATCAACAGCGCCCGGGTGGTCGGCGTGGATACCGTGGAGTTTCTGGATCACATGGACGGTGTGATTGAGTACGGGCTGCCGCTGCGCCGGGATTTGAGCCGGGTGATTCGACGGCACCGACCGGATGTGGTGCTCACCATCAACCATCATTTGCAGTTCGCCAGCGGACACCTGAACATGGCCGACCACCGTTGGGTTGGCCTAGCCGTGTTCGACGCTGCCCGAGACGCCGGCAACCGCTGGATTTTTCCGGAGCTGCTGGAGGAAGGGTTGGAGCCGTGGAACGATGTGCGGTTCGTTGCCGTCTTCGGCGCCACCGTGCCCACCCATGCCGTGGACGTATCGGCGCACTGGGAAACGGGCCTGGCGTCCCTGCGTGAACACAAGGCATATCTGGAAAACCTGGGCGACGTCGGCGAAGGGCCTTTCGAGTTCCTGTCCATGCACGCCCGCACGGTTGGCGCTGCTTTCGGGTGCGAATACGCAGCCCAGGCCGAGCTGGTGTACATCAACGACGTACCCGATAGTATGTGAGCCCGACAACATATGAGGACATTATGCCAAGCTTCAGCCAACAGCTAAAAGACGAAGCGATGCCCATCTGGGACGCCATCTTTGAGCACCCGTTCCTGGCCGCCATCAAAGACGGCAGTCTGCCTCTGGATACGTTCCAGTATTACCTGGGACAGGATTACCACTATCTGGAGGGGTTTGGCCGGGCCGTTGCGCTGGCGCTGGCCAAAGCGCCCGACTCGGCGCTGCTGAAAGAGTTGGCCCATCGGGTGATGACGCCGGTGGAACGGCCATTGCACCACCTGCTGATTGAAGCGGCCGGCCTGACCATGGACGAGGTCGAGAGCGTCCCTCGCTCACCCACGAACACGGCATACGTCAACCACATGATGAACACGGCGGCGTTGTATGGCCTGGGGCCGACGGCTGCCGCGCTGCTGCCCTGCCCCTGGACGTATCACCTGCTGAAGGACTACGTAGGGCAGTCGGAACACCCGCTGTACGGGCAATGGACGCGTTTCTATGTGGAAGGCTTCCTGCAATCCAGCGTGGCTGCCTGGCGGTCGTTCGTGGATGAAATGGCGGAGCGGGTCGGGGAACAGGAACGCGAGGCGATGCGGTACGCTTTCATCGTCAGCAGCCAGTATGAGTATATGTTCTGGGATGCAGCGTACCGTCAGGAAAAGTGGCCGGTTTAGCCGACGGCGACACACGTTGCGATTGACACATTGCGATTGGCTTGCCGTGCGGCGGCGGCAATCGCTCTCACCCAACCGGAGGCCGAATATGCCCTACGCACCAATCAACGGCACGCAGCTGTTTTACGAAAGCCACGGAGACGGGCCAGCCATCGTGTTCGCCCATGGTCGCGGCGGCAACCACCTGAGTTGGTGGCAGCAGGTGGCGGAGTTCCAGCACGACTACCGGTGTATCACATTTGACCATCGTGGCTGGGGACTCACTCCTGGCCCCGGGACTGAACCGGATCCGGCCACATTCACTGCTGACCTGCTGGCATTGCTGGATTACCTGGAGATTGATCGGGCGGTGCTGGTGGCGCAATCTATGGGAGGAGTAACCTGCCTGGGCGCAGCGTTACAGAGTCCGGAGCGCGTAACCGGACTCGTGCTGGCCGACACCACGGGCGGAATCGGCGACCCGTCAGTGGTCGACGCGCTGCGGGATGTCCACCCGCCGGAGCATCCACTGCGCCGGGCGCTGAGCGACGGGTTTATCGCCAACCACCCGAAGCTGACCTTCCTGTTCGGCTCATTGGGACGCATCAATCCGGAAATGCCCATCGGTGTGGTATCCGGTTTGTTCCGCAACCCGGCGGGCCCCCAGGCGGCAGATCTCGCCGGCCTGACCATGCCGGTGCTGCTGGTGGTGGGCGAGGAGGACAAAATCTTTCCGCCGCACGTCATTGAGGCGGTGCGCCGCCTGATACCGGGCAGTCAGCTGGAAGTGGTGTCCGGCGCCGCCCACTCCACTCACTTCGAGCAGGCGGCAATTTTCAACAACCTGCTGGTCGAGTTCATCGCTCGGGTTGGCCGGCATACAGCGGCGGTGGCCGCTGATGACTAATCACGGTAAAACAACACACGGCGCACCGCGAATTGCGCCCCTGACCCTGACATCAAGGAAGGCCGCCCGGTATATCCGAGCGGCCTTCTGCATTGCCCCAACGTGGCGGGACTAGAACGGGAGATGTTCGGCGATATCGTTCTCGGTGCGGAACGGGCCCCACTCGCGCGGTACGTTGATGAGGCGGTCTTCCAGCTCATCGACGCTGTTCTGGCCGCAGTAGGCCATGGCGCGGTTGAATTCATCCCGCAGGATTTCCAGCATATGGTGTACGCCTTCCGCTCCGTTGACGGCAAGGCCCCAGTATAGAGGCCGGCCGACTGCGACGGCGGTGGCGCCCAGGGCCAAAGCCTTCAGCACATCACTGCCACGCCGGACGCCGGAATCAACATACACTTCGGCCTTGCCGCCGGTAGCAGCGACGATTTCGGGCACCATTTCGATGCTGGACATGGTGCTGTCGAGCTGGCGGCCGCCGTGGGTGGAAACGAGTATGCCATCGACACCGTGGTCAACGGCGATACGGGCGTCTTCTGCAACCCGCACGCCTTTCAGTACCAGCGGCAGGTTGGTCAGGCCGCGCAACCAGTCCAACTCCTGCCAGGTGAGGGAAGGCGACTGGGGCATATCCCAACGGGGGGACTCATCGGTGCCGCTGACTTCGTTCAAGCGATCCTGCTGGTCGCGGAAGTTGCCCAATTCACCCGGACGCTCGTACCGGTTGCGCACGTCGCGCTCCTTGGGGCTTGGCACCGGCGTATCGACCGTGAGGACGATGGCCCGGAAGCCGGCGGCTTCGGCGCGCTTCACCAGGTTTTCAGTCAGATCGTAGCCGCGGTGGTAGAGCTGGAACCACAGCGGGCCGGTGGCGGCTTCGGCAATTTCTTCCATGCTGCAGTTGGAGGATGTGCTGCACATCATCAGGGTGTTGGACATTCCCGCGCCGCGAGCGGTGGCACATTCGGCTTCGGGGTGAGCGTTGCCGTGTCCGCCAGTGGGGGAAATCATCACGGGGAAGCTGATGTCCTGGCCGAGCACGGTTGTAGAAACCTTACGCTCGGTGGTGTCACGCATGAAGCGGGGGCGCAGGGTCAAAGACTCGAAAGCCGTGCGGTTTCGCGCCGTGGTTATTTCGTCCATGGATCCCGCTTCAATGAACTCCCAGTTGTTGTGGGGCAGAACCTGTTTGGCTCTGGCCTCGTAGTCGTATAAGTTGATTGGATCCAGTCGCATGGATTACCTCCTTGTTGGATAGAAAGACGCCCTATGTTGTAATCGTGGGAAAGTATACCGCAGTTATAGGTTCAGGCGCAGGATGGCGTCGGCTACATCGGGCAGCATACGGTAATCTTCGGTCTGGGAGTCAAATGACATGGGATGGGGCAGGGACACATTGTGAAAACGGCGAATACGGCGCACCGCGTGTCCTTGTGAAGACAGTCGGCCGGACAATACTCGGGCCGTCAATCCCATTCCATCCAGCAACGCCTCCCGCGACATGATGTAACCGTTGCCGCCGGCGACTCTACGGTAGATATCTCGGGCCTGCGGCGCCAGGAAATTCCAGAAGGTCTGGACGTGTTCCGTGCTCCACGAGCCCTCTGGCGCCTCCGGTTGGGGCGGTGGTTGGGGAGTCGGCTGGGTTGGGGCGGCCTCTTCGGGCGGCGCATCTGGCGGCTCCGGCATGGCGGCTACACCCGGCGCCGATGTTGCGGAACCATTGCCGAGCGCAAGTTTCCGAAGCGCATCCATTACTTCGTCGGTATCGCCTTCAACTGTTAAGGCAACTTTTACCATAGTCTGACCTCTCTTGTGTTTCGTCGCCTGGTAAGTGTAACACACAAACGTTTGAGGTTTGATAAGTTATCAGACATATTGGGGCGTTAAATTCAGAGCGGGACGCCGGATGCCAGGCACCGCGGCGTCCCGCTCTGATGTACGTTACCGGTCAGAACGAATCAATGAAGTGAGGGAGACTAGGCTCCTTCATCAGCGGGCCCGAATGGCATGATGCCGGGGATCCACCACTTTTCCCAAGTGTCATCGATACGACTCTGGAAATACTCAAGGTCTTCGGTGGTCAGGTGGGCGAAGCGTCCCTGACGTTGCAGGTAATCGGTGACGGGCTTCCGCTTTCGGATGCCGCGCGCAATCGCCCGCGACGGGCCATTCAGGATCAGCTCGCCGTCGGCGATTTCGTACTGCACCCAGATGCCGGTTTCCACCGCGAGCATCCCCAACTCGTGGGAGTATTTGGGGTCGTAGTCCCAACCCTTGGGGCACGGGTCGATGCTGTGAATGAAAGTCGGTCCGCCGATGGTGAGGGCGCGCCGAATCTTGTTGGTGAAATCGGGGCCATAGGAGCCACACGCCGTAGCGATATAGCGCATATCGGGATGGCCGGCGGCCAGCATGGGAACCGTGTTCTTCTTCCAGCGTGTATTCATGATGCGATGCTTCTTGCCGGGAGGCGAGAACGTGGAGTTCGCCCCCCAGGGGCTGGAACCGGACACCTGAATGTCGGTGTTGGCGTAGGACTCGTTGTCGTAGCAAAGAATGAGCAGGTTGTACTCATCATGCTGCAGGGCCGCCGAGATGGCCGACAGCCCCATATCGACGCCGCCACCGTCGCCGCAGAACGCGATGACGTTGATGGGTTCCTGCTGCATCTTGCCCTTGCGCATCAACGATGCCAGGCCGGCTGCCGTGCCGGTGGCCGCTGAACCGCTGGAGCCGAGTTGCGTGTGCATCCACGGCACGACCCAGGGGGTGCTGTAATAGGTGGTGTTGGCGACGTACATACAGCCCGTGCTGCCCACCACGATGGTGCGGGGGCCGGCTGCCTTGATCATCAGGCGCATGACCAGGGCGGATTCGCAGCCCTGGCAAGTGCGGTGGCCGGAGGTAAATCCCTCGTATACCGGAATCTGTTTTACTCCCCTAACCTGTGGGAGGTCTTGCGTCATCGTAGTCATTGCGACCCTCCTAGTCCCGGACACCGATCCAGGTGTTTTCTTCGATCACTTTGCCGGAGTCGATTGACCCCTGAACCATCCCCGTAATTTCTTCGACGTCGCGCACGAGCACTTCGCGACCACCCAAACCGGCGATGAAACTTTGTACCAGGGGACGGTCGTCCAGCGTGTACAACGCTGAGCGGATTTCGTTGAACAGCACGCCACCGTAGGACGGCGAACCGTATGAGTAGTCCCGGTCGATGACACCCACCGCCTTGCAGTGGCTGAGCGCCTCGCGCACCTCGTCGGTGGCGAAGGGACGAAAGAATTTGACGCGCAGGAAGCCAACCTTGATGCCCTGCTCGCGCATCCGGCGCACCCCAACACGCACCGGCGACGCCAGCGTACCCATTCCAACCAGAACAATATCGGCGCCCTCAGTCATGTACTCTTCAATAAACGGGCTGTCATCGCCACGACCGAACTGCTGCTTGAACTCGGCGTAGGCTTCTTTGATGACGGCGCTGGTGCGGCGCATCGCGTCATCAGTCTGCCGGCGAATCTCCATCAGCCAGTCCTCGTTGACTTGAGGCGCTATGGTGATGGGGTTGTCAGGATGCAGCTGCAGGCGGCCCCGATCATACTGGGGCAGGTATTGGTCAACCTGTTCCTGCGTGGGAACATTGACGATGGCCTGCGAGTGGGTCAGGAACGAGCCATCGCAGGATATAGCCATGGGCAGGAACACTCTGGAGTCTTCCGCGATGCGCCAGGCCATCAGGGCAATGTCCATGGCCTCTTGCGCGGTGGCCACCCAGTAGAGCAGCCATCCCAAGTCGCGCACGGCCAGGGCGTCGTTGTGTTCCACGCCAAACGCGCCAGGGTCGTCCAGGGCGCGGTTGCCCACCATGGCCACTACCGGCAAACGCAAACCGGCGGTAACCGTGATGGCTTCGAAGGCGTAGAACCAGCCGACGCCGCTGGAGCCGCAGAACGTGCGGGCCCCCACCGCCGAGGCGTGTTTCACAATCTCGAACTGGGAGTGTTCGCTTTCGGCCACGATGAAATCGCAGTCGAAAACGCCGTCGGCCTTCAGCTTGGACACATACTGCATCACGGTGTCGTAGGGCCGGATGGGATAAGCGGTAATGACGTCAACGTCAGCCAGGGAACAGGCGATGGCGATGGCTTCGCTGCCGCTGATGAGCTCTTCGCGCTCAGTTTGGTTCAATTCTTGCGTCGCCATTAATCATCGTCTCCGGTGAGGGCAACTTCAGACTCCGACTCGTAAGTGCCCGGGCTGTGGTAACCGTGGGAACGGTCGGCTTCTTTAGTACGCTGAACGTCGATCAATTCAGCCATCCACTGGTGATAGCCGTCCTTGTCTCGTGTCCAGTGCTCATATTGACTATTGTTGTCGTTGAATTCGGCCTCGTTCACCATGACTACGCAATCGGGAACCGGGCAAACCGCTTCGCAGACGGCGCAACCGCAGCACGCCTCCATATTGGCGTCATACAGACCCTCAGGCGTAACGTCAAAGCAGGTATCGGGACACTGCAACCAGCACAGCGTACATTTGATACAGGTGTCGAAGTTGATTACCGGACGCATCGCCCGGGTGCTGAACTTCTTGAATACGGAGTTGCGGACGGGCTGGTAACCCTCGTTGCCGCCGCGGAAACCGCCTCCCTCTTCAATTCCCCTGATTACCAGACCTTCTTCCATGGTCGTCCAGCCCGGCAGGTCAAAACTGAACGGGGTATCGTCACTGCCCTCGCCGGGCTCGACGGGTCGGAAGGCAGTGCGCTCAAAGGTGTTGCGGGCGGAAGTCTGCTTCAGCTCGCCCCAACCCTGGTCTTCGATTGCCGCTACCATGGACTCCAGGCTGACCAGATCCGGGCAGACTTTGGCGAGAGCGCCGAGGATGCGGGCATCGGTGTGGTCGTCTTTGTACACCCACAGACCGGAGTAGCTGGTGCTCGCCGGAATGATGGCCAGGTTGTAGGCCGTGTTCTTCTGGTGGATGTCCTCGATTAGCGCTTCGGGTTCCTGACGGGAGGTTACGATGAGCGTACCGCCGTCTTTGGTGAGGGCGTTGATGGGCTGCAACCCGTACCAAGCCCAGGATTCGATGCCCTTGCACATGGTGTCGTCAACGTTAATCGTAACGTCAACTTCGCGGGCTTCGTAAACCGCCAGGTTTTCTTCCAGTTCTTCCGGGGTATCAGCAACTACTGCGAACTGCTTGGCCGGTATTCCGTTGCGCTCTGGTGAGTCACCATAGCGTCCGAATGCCGTGCCAATCTTTCCTTCTTTACGCGCGGCAAAAACAATGCTGCGGACGATGTTCCGGGCCAGAGTCTTCTGGAAGATGCCCCGGTACACTACCTCCACTGCCACTGTGCTCATGGAATGCCTCCTCTGCGATGATGCCGCATTATAGCACGGGATGAGGGGGAGGCGTTATTTACATGGCTGGGCAGGATGGACGGATGGCGTGGGACGGTTTAGCTGCCAAAGTCCAGACCAAAAGGGCGTAGCCTGTCCAGCGTCTTAACGGAAGGGCTAGCCGAGCTGTATGCGCCTTCTGGATCGCGCCAAGAATCCGAGTCCAGCCAGGGCGTGGTTTCTCCGATGATGCGACCAGTTCATCATGAGGAATCAAATACCAATGTCCATGTTGGTCTTGGAAGACCATATAGATACTCTGGCCCAAGCATCTTTTATAGATATGGGGACGGCTTTGGTTACGGCCTGGACATTTGACTTTGATAGCCGAAGTTTCGTCATTGCGCCATGCCAGAATGTCAACATCCCGCATATTACGCGATGGTGGTGAGCAGGTGTAGCCAACTCGTGCAAGGGCATCGACGGCCCGGCGCACGTTGTCATTTCGCCATTGCATGGGGTTTCCTCCTCGTCATTATGGCGGCAAGCGATGCTCCTGCGGCGTATCTGATTGGTGCGATTTGCGATCACGAAAGAACCACATGAAGTCCGCCGTTATGTGCGGCGCCTGCAATGCGCTGGAGCTGAGCCGTAGCGGACAGAATCATGCGTCCTCAGTTGGCAGTCACGTCGTCGCCCACAGCCTCTATACGCAAGATGACGATGCCGTATATGCCAGTCACCAAAATTTCGATTCCGTCCTGCACGAAACACCTTCCCTCAATATTGCAGGATTCTTCAATGGATCGCGGCGCACGGTAGGACCTGTTGCTGGGCAGAATGTTTGATAGTCCGCCACCACCACCAAAGGTCATGCCTCGAACCCTTTGGTCTACCCATTGAGCGCGCTGCGACCTGTTCGGGGAGTCTTCCGGCCCCACCTTGCGCACGACAGCTGAGAATTCGTTCGCTATGTTGCGTGGGCGTCCTTCGTATGCGAAGAGGATACCGTAAATATCCTCGTCCGGACCGGCCAGAGCCACGTATGTTCCACCATACCTAACCCGCCGGCTTGCGGCTCCCCAACCATCCCACTGCGCGTAGGTTATCTTGCTTCCTCCGGCGTGACGTACCAAGGTAAAAGCGACGGGATCGTACTGTGTGCGCGCTGCAGCAATCACAGTCTGAAAGAACTCTTCCATCTCGGCTCGCGTCACTCCCAACCCGCGCACCGACTCCGATTCCGTAGAAGTTACGCTCTCTGGCGGGTTTGGCGCAGCAATAGCTACGCCTGTGGGCGCTGCCTGTGCAGGCGTCTGGCCATCCCCACAAACACGCTCCACGAAGGCCTCCGCGTTCTCTACACTGCTAGCGTCCGTCATTTGCATCTGCGCTTGGCGTTCCAGCTCGTCGCGGCTCATCTGCGGGAACATCGTGGCCAGACAATCAGCCAGCTGTTCGGCTGTTACCGCCTCAATTTCTGATGGATTCGCATCTGCGGTATAAGGTTTCGCAGACGCCTCTTGCGGCGCGTCCACTGCTGGGGTTGCCCCGCTGCAGCCCAGCGCCGTCAGTGCGAGGATTGCTGCTAGGAAGACGGCGGTTAGCAATCGTTGCTTCATAGTTCTAATCCGCTCTTCAGTTTGGGGAGGCCTTCCCGGTGTTTAACCCCCAATCCACCGACCACCGACAAGATAAGTGTGGCGGCGGGTTGAATGGGTAAGAAAGTGCTCCTGTGCATCTGGGATAATGGTTTTCGAGACAGAAAAACAACCCCAGACCAGGAGCGCTCAATAGATGCTACCACGCAAGATGCTACCACGCAGTTACCCCGACGGCATCCACATCGCCTTCGACGACCACCGCCTGGTCAACAATGCCGGGCTGATCCTTCCGGTGACCCTGGCCCAGCGCCTGGGTCTGCCCCAACTGGTCCAGCAGCGCCTCGACCTGGGCGACGCGCCGGGTCGGGCGAACCCGGGCGACCAGATTATGACCCTGGTGGCGTCGGCGCTGGCTGGCGGCGACTGCATTGACGATGCCGACGCGCTGCGCGCTGGGGGAACCGATCGGGTGCTGGGCTGCGCGGTCAAGGCGCCATCCACGCTGGGTACCTTCCTGCGGAGTTTCCGGTGGGGCCATGTCCGCCAGTTGGACCGGGTGAGCCGGGAGCTGCTGGCTGGGACCTGGTCCGCTGGGGCGGGACCGGGCGATGATCCGTTGACCATCGACCTGGACTCCACGGTCTGCGAGACCTATGGCTTGGCCAAGGAGGGCGCGCAGCGCCACAACTACGCCGGCCAGCGGGGCTATCACCCGATCTGGGCCGTGGCCGCCGGAACCGGCGACGTGCTGATGGCACGGCTGCGCAAGGGCCGGGCCAACACCGCTCGGGGCGCCGCCCACTTCCTGCGTGAGACGGTGGGACGGGTGCGCTACGGCGGGGCCAGGGGACAACTCACGGTGCGGGCTGACAGCGGCTTCTACACCCACGCTATCGTCGCCGTCTGCCGCAAGATGGATGTCCGCTACTCCATCACCATCCGCCAGCATAAAAGCCTGCGCAATCTCATCGAGGCGATACCCGAGATGGACTGGACGCCCATCCCGTACTGGATGGACGGCGCCGCCGACGTGGCGGAGACCACCTACACCCCCTTCCAGGATGAGCCCGACGCCGCGCCGGTGCGGCTCATCGTCCGGCGGGTGAAGCCCACGCCCGGCTCCCAGCTGGCGCTGTTTGCCACCTACGGCGATCACGCTTTCAGCACCGACCGAAAGGGTCAAACCCTGGAACTGGAGGCCGACCATCGCCGCCACGCCGAGATCGAGAACGCCATCCGAGACCTCAAGTACGGCGTCGGACTCAACCATCTCCCCTCAGGCCGCTTCGCCGCCAACGCCGCCTGGCTGGCCGTCCAGGTGATGGCCCACAACCTCGCTCGCTGGACGGCGCGCATCGGCCTGGGCGAGCCGGTGGTGACCACCAAAACCCTCCGACGACGCTTCTTCTCGATGCCCGGACGGCTCACCCGTTCGGCGCGCCGCCTCACTTTGCATCTGCCCCAGCGCTGGCCCTGGGAAGCCCAGTTCAGTCGCGCCCTCGCTCGATTGCGAGCCCTGCCACTCCCAGCCTGACGGCGGCAACCGGCCCGCCGACCCGCCATCCGGCCCACTGAACATCGTCGCCAACTCGCGCCAACTCGGTCCGCCAGGGGCGCTTCCTGCTTACCGCCTGTCGAATTCCGCCCGCCATGGCCGCACGGCCGCCATCATCGTGTCTGGGTGCTTACTTCACGCCGCCCTCATCCCCACCTATTGGAACCTGGCTGGGCCCGTTCGCCTTCCCTTACCCATCATACCTGGTGTCAACGACACGGACGTCTCGCTTCGGTGGATTCGGGCTAAGCTTGGTGCGTCCGCGGTCTTTCCCGTTGGGAGAAAGAGTAGGGTTCCATCCTCCGTCTGCGGTGCCGAAATTGAACAGAGCTGTCCACCTGCGCCAGGCGTCATCGTAGTTGAATTCTTGGAACAGGACGTCTTGCCCTGCCGGGTTGACACCAAGTGCCTTCAGCCTTTGGACAAGTGCACCTGTTTCTTTGTCGGCGTCGTCGCCTTCAAAAAGGAGCTTTAGCGGGACGGCGTGGCTATTGTTTCGAACAGTGAACTTAGAGCCTATCCTAATAACCCAGCAGCTCTGAGGGCGGTGAGGGCGCAGGCGAAGTGAAGGAAGGCGATGTAGTTGTCGGGAGACTTATCCCAGCGGACCAGGATGCGCCGGAAGCGGTTCAGCCAGCTGTGCGAGCGTTCCACCACCCAGCGCCTGGCTTTGAACCCAGCTTCTCTTTTGATGGCCTTAGCCTCCTCGCCCCGGCTGCGGATGTGAGCGGTGAAGCCAAACTCGTCCAACGTACGTCGCACCTCGTCAAAGTCGTAGCCTTTATCCAGGCACATACCCTGGGGTTGGTCTGGACTGGGCGCCGGTCGCGGCACGGGCAGGCTGTCCACCGTGGCCCGCACCAGTTTCATGTCATGACGGTTGGCCCCGTCCACCGCCAGACCCACCGGAATGCCCTGGGCTTCGGTCAACAGGCTACGCTTGACCCCGCCTTTGCCGCGGTCAGTGGGGTTGGGGCCGGTTTTTTCCCCCGCCCAAGGGCGATTTGGTCATGGCGCCGTCCATACTCAGCCAACTCCAGTCCAGCCCCTTCAGTTCGTCATAGCGTTCCAGTCCCACCCGCCACAGCTCCAAGAACACCCCAGCGGCAACCCATTCCTGAAAGCGCAGGTGGGCGGTGGACCCGGAGCAGATGCCCGTGGCGTCCAGCGCCTTCCACTGGCAGCCAGTGCGCAGCACGTAGAAGATGCCATTGGCGCAGGTGCGGTCAGGGACCCGGGGCCGACCGCCGCCGAACCGATGGGTGTTCACATGCTGGGGGATCAACGGTGCCAGCACCTCCCAGAGCTCGTCGGAGATCTGGAACGCGCCGGTGGTGGGATTGGTCCTGGTGGCTGGGCCAGCACGCTTCGGACGTGGCGGCTTGGCGTCTTTCGCTTTGGTCATTGCCCCAGTCTAGACGCAACCCACGCTTTCCTTCCCGCAACGCCCCTGCAATCTTCAATCAGTTTTTAGGATAGGCTCTTAGCCAACTTATCTTTAGCGTCTGCGCTGGATTGTTTTAAGACTGCCCGTGCTTGCTCCGGCAGGTCCTGCATCGCGTTGATGTTCATGTTGGCCGTTGCCACTAAGTCTGGAGGAGGTTCCTCCACAGCTGCTTTCAGCAGCTCCTCATACATGGCTTCCCGTACCAAGTCTGTGTAGTGCGACCTCTCGATCCCATTGGCGAGTTCCGCTGCATCCTGCCGGCTGTCCGAGAATGCAACCAATTTCCTGGAATCCTCTGGTAGGAAGTAGAACATTTCCTTGGACAGAATCTGAGTGACTCGTCCAAAGCCGGTACGGAACCCCCGTATTGGAGACTTACGGTATATGCGGTACCTGTAGTCCGCTGCGCACAGTGGACAACGCGCTGGCAACGCGCCTATGCCGGTTTCAGGTGGGTCGGGAATCACAAAGGCGTAGCCCGGCACTGACCCAGCGATGCCCAGTTTGACTTGGCCGGTAGATGGGTCCAAGTTGGCTTGCACCCATCGTGCGGGTTGGGTCTCGCCGTTGGGTGAGGGCTGCCGCCACGGGCTTTGTGCTTCAGGGTTCAGCGAAGCATGGCCGGCCGGCCAAAAAACAGCGTACTCGGAGTATGATCGACGGTCCACGAAGCGGGCCGGTTGACGGTCGGGCAGGCCCTCAATGTCAGCATCTGTGATCAACAACTCCCAGCCTTGATTGTCAGGCAACTCGAACCTGCTGCCCCCGAACATCGTGGTCCCGCAAACCTCACAGTACAGCATATCCAGTACACGGTGACGCTCTTCTTGGTTGTCACACAGTATCCGAGCATTGATGAAAAGCCGGCCGGCGGTTCGCCCGCCTTCAATCGCCTCAGTGTCACAACCGCATCCCGGTTGTGTACAAGCCCAAAGGCCCTCGGTGTTCTTGAAGAACCAGTGCATCCGGAATCGTGGTAAGCGGGTACTATCCCCGCACAATTCGCGCAACGCCAACAGCCCTTGCGTTGCAGTACGGGTGGTATCTCCTGGGGAATCATCGCCAAAAAGGCGCCGCCCGAATTCCGTTAGGCTAGTTGCCCGGGTGGTTTCTCCCTCCATACAAGCGGCCAGCAATCGCGCACCGGCTTGCCAGCCAGGAGATTCCAGGATGCCTTCGAGGTCAACTGGTGAGCCAGCAGGTGCCACGCCTTCTGATTTTAAAAACTCGGCAGCATCTGCTGCTGTGTTCAGGTTGCCGTTTTCTGAGACAGCCACGAATGGCTCGGTAGGAAGGTATTCAGCGAAGTCATCGCGCGGCACGTCAGCCGCGTATCCTGGGATTATTTGTGAACTGGTCCATTTGGACCCGAAGAACTCTGAGAGGAAGCGTAGGCTTTCTGGGCTGTCGGGTTCCAGCGACGCGCTGGAACCTAACACACGGAGTTTTGGGCTGTCTGGCGTGAGGCCTAACCTGAGTAGCAATAGCTTCAGCAGGTATGAGACTTCCGTCCCGGTGGCGCCTCGGTGGAGATGGAGTTCGTCAATTATGAGATGGAAGACGCTGTCTTCTTTTTTCTAGCCATTGCCGCGTCTTTTCAAAGATGCTTTCGTCCGCGTCCCGCATCAGCATCACGCTCAGCATACTGAAGTTCGTGATGAGGATGTCCGGGGGGTCGTCCTGCATATCCCAACGGGAGCGCATCTCTGCCCCATCCAAGCGCGGGAAGAAGTAACGGACCTCTGGTCTCCCGGTGTTTTCCGCGTGTTCTGCGGCCGCGGTAGCGGCGTTTTCGGCTTCCTTTAGGGCAGAAACCAACCTGTCAATCCGGTCGCGATCAGGGTTTCCAGTAGCGCGATATTCGTGTCCAGGGACTGGCGTTTCTGAATTGTACCGTCCAAAGTAGAAGCGGTTGCTGTGGCAGTTTTAACCGCCACGGTTTTTATACGGGCTGCGTCTTCCGTGCGCAGTTCTACGCGGGCTGAAGCATACGGGCTCGCAGCTAACTGGGACTCAATCACCGTCTCCACGCCCGCGTTTTGTGATTCTGTCCGTAAGCCTTCTATGAAGTTGGGTGACCTGGCTCCGCACAGTACGGCCCTGGGAGCGCCTAACCCGGGCAGAGCGGCCAGCACCGGCGGGGCAATATGCACTTGTATGTTATTGGTGCTCAGTTCCAAGTCAACATGACCAAGTGTGTTCAACTCGCGAAGGGCACGCCAGCGGTGACCGGTAGCTGTTTCCGTAGGATCGTAGTCGGTGGTTGTCGCGCTCTTGCGCTGCACCTCACTACTCAATGCCTGCCGCTCTACCGCTACGCGGGGGACTGGGATCCTGTGAGCAACATCACCGAATGGGGGCTGAGGCGGTTGCGCCAGCATTACGGCGACGACGGCATCAGCGCCGATGACATCTTCGCCTACACCTACGCCATGCTGCACGATCCGGCGTACCGACAGCATTACGAGGTGGACCTGCGGCGCGATTTTCCGAGGGTGTACTTCCAGGAGGATTTCGCCTGGTGGACGCAGCAGGGTCGGGCGCTTCTGGATCTGCACCTGGGGTTTGAGACGGCGGAGACGTGGCCGCTGCAGCGGGTCGACAACGAAGGAGTTACGCCAAAGCGCGCCATCCTGCGCGTCGACAAGGAGCGTAACGTCATCACTCTGGATGAGCAGACGACGCTGGCTGGTGTTCCGGCCGAGGCGTGGAAGTACCACTTGGGCAGCCGCTCTGCTCTGGAATGGGTTCTCGACCAGTACAAGGAGCGCAAGCCCCGCGACCCGACGATCCGCGAGCGGTTCAACACCTACCGCTTCGCTGACCACAAGGAACGGGTCATTGACCTGCTGGGACGCGTCTGCGCAGTCAGCGCGTTTACGACTACCATCGTGAACGAGTTAAGCGTCAGATCCGCCATTGAGCGGGACTAGATGTGTCGGAAGGGCCGGCGGATGCCGGCCCTTCTTGTTGATGTCAAGTTCCTGACCGGCATCGGACTGGTACTCCGACCTGCACAATGCCCTGAATTCTTACACACCGGGTGCCGGTTGGCATACTTTGGATGCGGGATGTTGCACATTGGGCCGTCCGGGCGTTTGCAACGGGGACAACCGTCGCAACTCCTATGTCCGGTGCCCGGCCCGGTCTGCGTCCGTGGGTCCAGTAATGTGACCATAAACTGATACCTTCTCCTCCGGTTTATTTCGTGTTAGCTGCCGCACCGGCGAAGGAATCCGATGCGGCAGAATAAATTCTGTGGAGCGCGGGAGCGAAAGCGGTCAGTTCCAGATCGCCGCCACGCGGTACGCCAGTTGGGTGTGGGACTCACGCACGTCGACAATTTCCGCGGGAACATCGCCAAGTATCCCCAAAGCGATGATCCAGTTCAGGATTTCGTGGTCTCCCGAATCCTGTATCTCCTCCGGAGTTAGTTCCGCCAGCTTGCTCCCCTGACCCGCCCGCACCAGTTCCAGGTTGCGCCGGTCGGTCTCGATGTCTATCGACCGGCACTGGAACTTGTGGGCCAGGAAACTGTGCGACCAGCTGGAAGATGCTACCACGGCGACCCGTTCGTCCCTGGTGTCCAGGAACCTGCGGATGCCACGCCCCAGTTCGTAGCATCGTTTAGGCGTGGGCCGCGGCGGGTAATCGGGTCCGGCCTCTTCGCCGTAGCAGTTGACGAACAGGGGGAGCAACGGGAATCTGCCTTCGGGGTCCAGAAACACCAGCGGGTTGATGATGGCGTGGGCCAAGCCCCAGTCCCAACCTTTGAGAGCGCTGGAAGAGGCCATGTCGAACCCGTCCCGAATCAGGTGGTTACGCAGGTCTTTGGAAAACTCTTTGGGGCACTGGAAGGAGAACTTCGTCTCCGGGGCGGCCTCCCACAGGTTGGTACGAGCTGCGGGCCGCTGAAAAGGATAGCCGTCGACTTCGGCGCCGGTGTACAGGCAGAAGGGAGGCAGGTTGTCCTGGAGGAAGTTCTCCGCCTGGTCGTCGCCGATGACCATCAGGACATCCGGCGCCCATTCATGGAGGCGGTCGCGGAGGATGTTAAACGACTCGACGACCTTCTGCTGGTCGCTGATGTCCTGGCTCAGTCCGTTATCCGGCCCCAGCTCTTCCAGCAGTTGGGCGGGCGGTTCGTAGCCCGGTACGCGGGCAAATATCCGCTCTCTGCCCCTGGACCACACCTCGGGCGGCGTCAGAATGATTGGGCCGTGTGAACATCCCAGCCCCAGTAGTTCAGCCATTTTGCCCTCCTATCGAACCGGAACTCTAGCAAGATTTTGTGCGTTATCCCGATTGTAGGTGCACGCGTGGAAGGCCGTCAATTTAGAGTCTCCTTCATACGTACTCGCTTTGTTATTGGGAGTGTAGCGTGGCAATCTCGTCGGCGTAGCAACGGCGGTTCGCCGGCGTGTGTTCAACCTCATCGAGATTGCCACGTCGCTATGCTCTTCGCAATGACAGATTTAAGTGCGTGCGCGTGACTGGAGCCTCCAGCAATTGTGCAACAGGAACGGCTGGCGCGAAGCTAGCCACCGTGTCATCCTGATCGGTATAGCCATAAACTGGAGCAATGAGGACGACGGTGGCTAAAAACAGGTCTCCCGGTGTTGCAGGTAATTAGATTCCACGCCCAACACACCGTTTCAGCGTAACTGTTCAGACTTGTGGGGATCTACGGGCCATTCGGCCTCTTGCAGAGAGGCAGTCAAGCACGGAATTTGCTTTGCAAGTCGATCCCGTCCCCTCAAACGTGAACAGTTACACTCCCCATTGCCATTGGACAACCGGTCGTCAGTCGAAGAAGGTGGGCTGTCTGTTCAGCGTCGTTTTGTCCTCGAAGGGGGTGGGATTGGGAACCGCTGCCCGCACCCAGCGCCCGTTGCGGGCATCGCGCAACACCGCCGCCAGCGCCCAGGTAGAAACGTAGTAACATATGTGGACGTGGCAGGAGAGTGCTCAAAAGGGGGCGAATTTAAGGGTCAAATGTTGCAGAGCGCGAACTGAGTTCATCGTCCTCGGCGACTGCCAGGGCTGGCGCAGAAGCAAACCACTGGGACGGCGGAAATCTGTGCCACCAGCAGAGGCTGATGGCTGGGCAGTGATATTGGCCGCCATTGCGAGAGGGAACAAACAACATCGAAACGCAAACGGCGCCGGCCGGGCATAGTGAGGTAAACAAAGCGTGGTTTATGGCCGTGCTGGCGCTGACCGTGTTCGCCACCATAAGCGCGACGCTGATTGTTCCGCCGCTCCTGGTGGAAATCGCAACGGACCTGGAAATATCGGTTGCCGTCGCGGGTCAGTTGGCTACTGCGACCTTCGTGGGCTGGGCGATTATGGGGATCTCCGGTGGGCCATTGTCCGACTCGTTGGGCCGCCGCCCGGTGGCACTGGTCGGGTTGGCGGTCCTTTCGATATCCGTCCTGGCATCCGCCTTCGCGCCGAGTCTGGAAATGCTGTTGGCGTTGCGGTTTTTGACCGGATTGGGAGGAGGAGCGATCCCGCCCAACATCGTGGGGGCAGTATCCGACGTCATTTCCCCCGCCAGACGGGCCCAGGCGGTAAGCGCATTGCTGTCAATTCAAGGGCTGGCTTCGGCCATCAGCGTCCCATTGGTCGCGGTGCTGGCAGACGTGGGCGGCTGGCGGTTTGCCTTCAATGTCTACGGCTTGATGCTGGCCGCGGGACTGCTGGCGAACTGGCTCTGGCTTCCGAAAGACCGCCGGGGGCGAGTGCGCAACTGGGCATTCTTCTCCAGGTATAAGTCACTGGTTTCCATGCGGTTTTTCCGCGTGGCGGTGGCGGTCAATCTGACGCAACGCATCGCTTTCTGGGGAACGATCAGCTATTTCGCCGCCTACCTGATAAATACTTACGACTTGAGCCTGAGGTTTGTGGCCCTGCCGCTGGCCATAGCAGCCATTGGGCAGATGGTCGGAAGCTATTCTGCTGCGTCCGTGGCCAACCGGAGGCACCGTGCGGCGTTCGTTGCCGCCACCACGGCAGCCGGGGGAGTCTGCGGTTTCCTGTTCTTCACCATGAACCTCGGACTTTGGGCGTCGGTAGCCCTGGCAACGGCTGCAACGGGCTTGCTGAGCGTGACGTTCCCGGTTCTGGTCTCGGCCAGCACCGAGTATTCGGGAGAATCCCAGGCCACGGGAGTGGGTCTGATGGGTTTCAGCAACCAGGGCGGTGGGGCCCTGGGCGCCGGGATCGCCGGAGCGTTGTTGGCGAGTACGGGTTATGTGGGAATAGGCTACATGTGTCTGGGGGTTACGATGGCCAGCGCGCTGATGACGAGCCTCTTCGGACGTCAGTTCGGGGCATCTGCCGGCCAAAGCAAAGGGTAGACAGGCGGCAACAGACCCGGAGGTGCCCGCGGGACATTCACGCGCGTGGCGGATGGCGACGTCCTGCCCACCTTCCTCACGCACATCCACGTCGTCATTGCGGGGGAGCGTAGCAACATGGCAACCTCGTTCCCCCCGATCATTCTTCTCGACGCAATTCTAACTCTACCAAACTTGCAGCAGACAATCAGGTTCCACTTGCTTGTAGATGATGGTATCATATGGTCAAAGTAGTACGTTTGTGTCAATTCCTCACCGGCACGGACCAACGGTGAAGAGATGAAAAGGAGGAAATTAATGAACAGCCAACTCCCTGCGGGTACGGGCCAACGCCGGCCGCTGGTGAAATCATCGTGCGTCGGATGGTCAACTCCCTGCGGGTACGGGCCAACGCAGAGCCGTTGTAGATCTTGAGACCACCGCCAGGTCAACTCCCTGCGGGTACGGGCCAACGTCCAGGCCGGCCAGAATGTTCTCCAGCCGCTCCGTCAACTCCCTGCGGGTACGGGCCAACGCACCTGCCGGCGCATCTCGATTTTCGCATCCTCGTCAACTCCCTGCGGGTACGGGCCAACGCCTTGCACCGCGATATTGCCGGGGTTGACTTATCGGCCCCGGCCTCGTGCTCGCGGAACCTTCGGGTTCCTGGTTGACCAGCCTCAGTCCGTCTAGTGCGGACTACGTTACCGGTGAATATAACAATAGGCACCGCGGGATGCTTCACCAGTCCCGCGCTCTGCGGCGGCGGATTAAACAGCGTTATTAGGGAATACCAGTGTCTGCCGCAAATAAACCACCGGATAACATTGGCGAGGTGAGCAATACCCTTTTGCCAATTCGTTGGCATCAGGAGACATTTTATGAACTCAGTTTTCGTCATTGACACGAACAAATCGCCCCAGGCTCCGGTGCATCCGGCAGTGGCGCGGCGCTTGTTGTCCGACGGCCAGGCCGCCGTCTGGCGGCGCTATCCCTTCACCGTCATTCTCAAGTCCGCAGTGCCCGAACCGGAGCGTCCGGCGGAGACCTCCGGCCTGCGCGTCAAGATTGACCCAGGCAGCCGCACTACCGGCTTGGCAATGATTAACGACGCCACCGCAGGACTGGTGTGGGCGGCAGAATTGACACACAGAGGACTAAAGGTCAAGGAACGATTAGATAAGCGCCGCGCCATACGCCGAGGCCGTCGCAGCCGCAAGACCCGCTACCGGCCGGCCCGTTTCAACAATCGTTGCCGTCCGCAAGGCTGGCTACCGCCGTCGCTGATGAGCCGTGTGCATAACATTGATACCTGGGTAAGGCGATTGCGCAAAGTCGCTCCGGTATCAGCCATCAGCGTGGAAACGGTGCGGTTCGACACTCAAAAAATGGAGAACCCCGAAATCTCCGGCGTGGAATACCAGCAAGGGACGCTCCTGGGCTACGAAGTCCGCGAGTACCTGCTGGAGAAGTGGCAGCGCACCTGCGCCTACTGCAAAGCCAAAGACGTTCCGCTGGAGGTAGAGCATATCGTTCCCAAGTCCAGGGGCGGCAGCGACCGGATTAGCAATCTGGCCCTGTCCTGCCACGACTGCAACCAGGCCAAGGGGAACCAAACCGCCGAGGAATACGGACATCCCGCAGTACAGGCTCAGGCCCGGATGCCTCTGAAAGACACCGCCGCCGTCAACGCAACCCGTTACAAAATCCGCGACACACTGCGCGACCACGGCTTGCCCGTTGAAGTAGGCACGGGAGGACGCACCAAGTTCAACCGCACCAGGATAGGCTTGAACAAATCGCATTGGGCCGATGCCGCCTGCGTCGGTGAATCCACTCCCGAACGGTTGAAAATCCGCGCCGGCGGGCCGGTCCTGATCCGGGCCAGAAACCATGGCTATCGAATAGGCCGTCGCCAGATGAAAAAGATAGACAAGCATGGCTTTCCCAGAAAAGAGAACGCCAAAAGCGGCAAGCGCGTTTATGGTTTTCAGTCCGGCGACATTGCGCGGGCCGAAATACCGGCCAACTTAAAAAATGCCGGCAGCCACGTTGGCCGTCTCACCATCAGGAAAACCGGCAGGTTCCTATTCAGCAAAACCGGCGGCACGAAAATGGACGTTCACTATCGGCATCTGACCCTGCTGCGCCGGGCCGACGGCTACGAATACGCATAGTTGAAAGTCGGGACGCCCTTTTCGCCCATCGCCTCGCCGATTACAACTACGATTGTACCAAATCAGCGTAACCACAAACTCAGCCACCATACCCAATGTGCCCACGGCAGCAACCCCGGTCAACGCAGCTAACTAACCACCTGCACGGGCACCGGCAATCCGGGCGCTCGGGACAAGCGGGCATCGACGGTGATTATCGTGGCGTCCTGCTGCTGGGCGAGGACGACGTAAAAAGCGTCATAGGCGCTGACGTTGTCCCGAACTGCCAGGTTGACCGGGCCAGCCCTTGATGCGATACCCGCTCGACGGGCGAGCGGGCCAGGGCGTCCAATGCAATCAAAGCCCGTTCTTCACCAATTTCTCCCCGTATTGTCATGCTGCGTAATGCTGATACCACCTCAGCGTCCAGCATCTCCGGAGCGATCGGCCGTACACCTCGTATCAGCTCGGCCACCTGCAGTCCTATTGGAGTTTGCAACAGATACTCAACCATGGCGGACGCGTCTATGATGTGGACTTCCAATTCCGCTTCACCGCATCGTCAATTTCCTTGATACGCCGTTCACGCTCTTCGCTGATTATCTCCGCCACGTCAGCGTTGATATGGGTAGCCGGATGCTTTGCTACGCGCGCCATCCACTCCTCCATAGTAAACTCCCGCTTGTCGTCCCCGGCGTCCGCCTCTTCATCCGACGACCCGCTCAGTTCGTCCTTTATCTTCTCATCCATCGCCAAGTCTCCTTGCCCCATCAATCCACTTGCCAGTTGCAACTACGATTTTACCAAACCTTCCTGATCGATCCCGGTGTTTACCCCCGCTCCCCGGTGGACGGCAGCATTAGGGCGTCGTTGGTGCGAAATTCGCGCATTAGTTGGGCCAGCAGGAAGAAAATGTTTTCCACGGCGTTGGTGGCTTCGACGATAAGACGGCGGCGCTCCGGGTCATCGTCCTCTTCGGTGGGCAAGTACCTGGATCGGATTTCCTGCATCATCACCCGGCGGTCTCCCATCAGCTCAACGACAAACTCCCAGGATTCGGGATCGTCGTCTTCCAGGGCGTCCAGGAAGATGAGAAAGGCGGCATCGGTTCCCTCTACCACGCTCATGCGGAAGGCTTCCAGCGCGGGATCTTCGGGTAGCTCCTGCAGTACGTCGGGCAGAGTCGAGAACTGTTCTTCCAGCCAGGCGATCAACCTCTGGCGGTTCAGCATGGCGTTATGGCGTTCGCCACTGACGCCGGGGTGCTGACGGGACAGTTCACCGAGAAACTCGTCGATCCGAGCGTTGACTGCCCGGGTGGAGTCGCGGGCCGTGCCCAGGGCCTCTCCCATACGGGCCGTGTCCAGGTAATCCGAGAAGGTCCGGAGCACCCGGGCCTGCTCCAGGTGAACCAGGTCCAGGGCCGTGTCAACGTCGTCAATGGCCTGGTCGTGGATGTACCGGGTCTGGGACTGCTGTTCTTCGTCGCTGGCCGGCCAGAAACGGGAGAACAACCGCATAGTCCATTCCGGAGCGGACAGCACGACGATGCGGGAGGGCATACCGAAAATGATGACGGCGAGGGCCATTTGAGGGCCCAGGCCGATGTCCAGGGCAGTTACCGCCGCTACAACCAGGGGCACGCTCAGGTACACCTCCACGTAGAGCAGGGCAACCATAATGACCGCCGAGAAGAACGCCTGAAAGGCCCAGAACATACCGATTTGGCGGGCGGTGCCCCGCAAGTTTGAGGAAACCACCACCACGCTGATGCCGAGGCCGACGTAAGAGCCGTAGATGTACATCAACACCTGTTCGACGCCCACCAGATTTGCGGCGGCCAGCCCGATGCCGAAGGCCACCACCGGCACCAGGGCCTGCACGATGAACGTGAGCAGCGCGCCGAGGACAAAGGACAGCAGGATGGAACGGGTTGAGATGTCCAGCGCGGCCCGGAACCACGGTTGGTCCGCCAGGGGCGCAGCCGACTCTCTGATTAGCACCAGGCCGAACAACAGCGCGGCGATTCCGAACAGCATTGCGCCGATTTCCCGGTAATTGCCCCGCCGGGCTCGGGTAATAATGATGCTCCCCACGCCCAGGCCGCAGAGGGCGACCAGCCTGATGTCCAGGGTAACTATCAGCAGGATAAGTCCCACGCCCAACTGGGCTCCCAGCGCGATGGGATAACCCTGCCGCGTGGAAATCAGCCCCGACCGCACCATGCTGACGGTGATAAAGGTAACTGCCGGCGAACTCTGGGTAATCGCGCCGGCCAGCGACCCCCAGCCGAACGCCGCAAAACGGTTGTCGGCCAAACGGGAGGCCAGCATCCGCAGCCGGGGGCCAACCAGCGCCTTTAGATTCTCCGACAGCATCCAAATCCCGAAAAAGAGCAGCCCTACTCCCCCCAGGATTCCGGCGAACACTTCAACCATAAAATCACCTGCCCGACGTCAAAGCGTCGGACTAATTCTGCGCTCAAAGACCTTGCCGCCGGGCATTGCCAATCCGGGCGGGCGGATATTCAACCTGAAAGGCGCGTCAGGCAAGGCTATCACGTTTTCCATGCCTCCCCCATTCCTGTTAGCTGAACTATGGGCAAAAGTTGGCAATATTATGAGAACAGGGTAAGCGGGCCGGCTCTGCTTGAAAAGGCCAAGCGATGCCTACCCTGCCCAACGCGATTGTACCCGTGCTGAATTCCTTCGCCACGCTGTTTCGCCGTCCGACCTGGCTGAAAGCCCAAATCCTGCTGGTCGGCGCGATACTGGCAACCGGCCAACGCACCGCAGCCTCGGCGTTTCGCGTCACGGGAATCAGCGACGACCGGAATTGCGCCCGCTACCATGAGGTGCCCAAACGCGACTTGGCCTTGCCCCGCCAACTGCGCAATCTGGACAGCTTCGACTTCCAGCTCAACGACGCAGCCGGTCACTGGGCCGGGTGTGGTTGCTTCGCGTTCTGGATGCCCCTCATAGACTCCAATTAGCGTAGCCCGGCCGAGTTGACCGGGCTGTCGGTTTTGTGGGCGGATCCGACTTGGGAGAGTGCCCGAGATAACTAGCATTGAACTGAAGGGTTGGAAATCACCGCCACCGCTTGGTGACGTGATCCAATACACGGCAAAGCCTTACGGACGCATCCATCTAGTACCGTTTCAATCTGGTTTTGTAGGGTAGATATGCTGGAGCTTGCTGCGAGCGTCCTGGGTGGAGAACCGCCAGTCTATGACTGATTTTGCGGCGTTGCGCTCGCGTTCGAGCGCCGCAACCTCTCGCCGCAGCTCCGGCTCAGCGCTGATGCGGCGGTTCAGACACCCTCTGCTGAAGACGCTCAACTCGATCTCAGCCATGTTCAGCCAGCTGCCATGCGTAGGAGTGTAATGAAACTCGAGGCGTTGCGCGATGCGCCGGGCTTCGCACGGCTCAAATGCTTCGTAGAGCGAGCCGAGCTGGTGGGTGTTAAGGTTGTCCATCACCAGCCTGACCACCTCGGCATCAGGGTAGGCCTCCTCCACCAACCACCGCATCTGGTGCGCGAAGTCCACGGCAGTGCGGCGCTCGGTCACCGCCACATATCTCCAGCCACCCTTCGGCTCGCAGATCATGAACCGGTTCCGGGTTCCGTTTCGCTGGCACTCGGTGTCATAGCGTGCCACCCGTCCGGGGACGGCCTTAATGGGCGGCCGCACCTCCCCGGTCAATTGCCGGGAGGTCTCGTCGAAACACACTACCGGACGCTCCGGATTGTACTCCTGGTGGTACAAGTCCAGCACATCCTCCATCCGCGCCACGAACTCCCCACTCACCCTGGGGATACACCACTCTTTTTTCTTCCAAGGTTTGAGTTCGTTTTTTTGAGTAGCTGGCGCACCGTCTCCAGGGAGCTGCTCTCGGCAAACTCCAACTCCACCACCTGGCCCGCCAGCAACTGGAGCGTCCAGTGCGTGTGTCCGGCGGGGGCTGCGCTGCACGCGAAGGCGATCAAGTGCGCTTCCTGCTTGCCGTCCATCTTGCGCTCCCGGCCCGGCCACGGTCGGTCATTGATGGCGGCCTCAAGTCCTTCCTCCACGTACCGCTTCCGCGTTCTGGCAACGGTAGCGGGGTTGACCAACAGCACATCGGCTAGCTCACGGTCCCGAAGCCCTTGGTCAGCTTTGAGCAGCGACAGCGCCCGCTTCACGGTGCGCACTGACGCCTTGCCTCGCTGGGAAACCGCATTGAGACGGGAACGTTCGGACTCGGTCAGTTTGACTGTATACTTGATGGCAGCCATGGCTGGGCACCTCCTCACACAAAGATCGTGCCCCAGTATGGCTGCCTTCTAATATTATTACAAATCTATCTGGGAACGGTACTAGTACTGGTTCAAATCAGGATTGTAGGTAGTTTTAGTGAAAGGCTTCCAAGTGCTACGCTGACTGCAAAATAGAGTGGTGTGAAGGTGTAGTAATCATGGCCTTAGAGCAATACGCGGTACAGTTGACGCCGGAGGAACGCGAGCGACTGAGCCAGCTGATTCGCAGCGGCAAAAGTTCGGCGCGTATCATCGCCCGAGCGCGCACCCTGCTGAAAGTAGATGAGGGATGGACCGCACCACAGGTGGCGGCCGCTGTGGACATCTCCAAGGGTACGGTGTACCGCGCCAAACGGCGGTACGCTGAGGAAGGTTTAGATGGCGTGTTGCAGGACCGGGTCCAGGCCAACCGATACCGGAAGCTTGATGACAAGGGGGAGGCCCACCTGATCGCCCTGGCGTGCAGCCCAGCGCCCGCTGGCCACGACTACTGGACCCTGCATCTTTTGGCCGACCGAGTGGTGGAGTTGGGGTTGGTGGAGTCCCTGTCCCATGAGACGGTGCGGTTGAGGCTCAAAAAACGTCCTCCAGCCGTGGCGGAAGCAGCAGTGGTGTATCCCCAAGGTAGGGGGTGAATTCGTGGCGGCGATGGAGGACGTGCTGGACTTGTATGCTGAGCCCTACGACCCGGACCGGCCGGTGGTCTGCTTTGATGAGACTTCCACTCAGTTGCTGGCCGACACCAGGCCGCCCATTCCGGTGCAGCCGGGACCACCGCGGCGTCAGGATTACGAGTATCGCCGCGCCGGTACGCGCAACAGCTTCCTGACTTGCGAGCCCCTGGCCGGCTGGCGACACGTGGCGATCACCGAGCGACGCACCATGGCAGACTTTGCCCACCAGATGCGGTGGCTGGTGGATGAGGCCTACCCAGATGCTCCGGTGGTCCGAGTGGCGCTGGACAATCTGAATACCCATCGTATGGCCTCCCTCTACGAGACCTTCCCCGCCGCCGAAGCTCGGCGCATCGTCAGGCGGCTGGAATTTCACCACACGCCCCAGCACGCCAGTTGGCTGAACATGGCGGAGATCGAGTTCAGCGTGTTGACCCGGGCCTGTCTCCAGGGGCGTAATCCCGACGAGACTGCCCTGCAGCGAGCCATCAACGCCTATGAGGTCCAGCGCAACGCCTCCAAGGCCACCATCAACTGGCGGTTCAACACCCAGGACGCCAGAACCAAACTCCATCGCCTCTATCCCTTCAATTCCAACATTGATTGAGTACTAGTACCGTTTCAATCTGGTTTTGTAGGGTAGACATGTTGGAGCTTACTACGAGCGTCTTGGGTGGTAAACCGCCAGTCTATGACTGATTTTGCGGCGTTGCGTTCGCGTTCGAGCGCCGCAACCTCTCGTCGCAGCTCCGGCTCAGCGCTGATACGGCGGTTCAGACACCCTCTGCTGAAGACGCTCAACTCGATCTCAGCCATGTTCAGCCAGCTGCCATGCGTAGGAGTGTAATGAAACTCGAGGCGTTGCGCGATGCGCCGAGCTTCGCACGGCTCAAATGCTTCGTAAAGCGAGCCGCGCTGGTGGGTGTTCAGGTTGTCCATCACCAGCCTGACCACCTCGACATCAGGGTAGGCCTCGTCCACCAGCCACCGCATCCGGTGGGCGAAATCCACGGCAGTGCGGCGCCCGGTCACCGCCATATGTCTCCAGCCACCCTTCGGCTCACAGATCATGAACAGGTTCCGGGTCCCGTTCCGCTGGTACTCGGTGTCATAGCGTGCCACCCGTCCGGGGACGGCCTTGATGGGCGGCCGCACCTCCCCAGTCAATTGCCGGGAGGTCTCGTCGAAACACACTACCGGACGCTCCGGATGGTACGCCTGGTGGTACAAGTCCAGCACGTCCTCCATCCGCGCCACGAACTCCCCGCTCACCCTGGGGATACACCACTCCTTCTTCTTCCACGGCTTGAGTTCGTTTTTTTGAGTAGCTGGCGCACCGTCTCCAGGGAGATGCTCTCGGCAAACTCCAACTCTACCACGTCGGCCAACAACTGGAGTGTCCAATGCGTGTGACCGTAACTGTTCAGGGTTGAGGGGAAGTGAGTAATTGTCGGCAGGCGGTGAGGGGGTTCAAGCCCTGGGCCCGCCAGGTGCCGAAGATTGAGGCCAGCGTCATCTTGGTTGCAGTGCCCTGGTTTGAGCGCGTGCCACCACTGATCTTCCGGCTGACCACTACCGGGCGCAGGCTGCGCTCGGCGGCGTTGTTGTCCGGCGGCGTTTCCGGTTCAGCCACGAAGACGAAGAGCTCTTTGACGTGGCGTTCAATGCGTCGGCATAGCTTGGCCTGGGTTGCCGATGGGTCATCCAGGTAGGGTCGGCAGAGGGCCATCAGGCGGCGTTCTAGGGCCAGTTGGGCGGTGCGCCGCTGCTGCCCCGACGGGTGCGTGAAAGCCTTGGCCTGGACATAGAGACTATGGACGGCGTCGGCCCACTGTGCCAGTGGCGCGTCATCAGGGTAGAGAGTGCGCCGGTCGTGGATGTCCCGCAGCAGGTGAGCCCAGCAGCGTTGTTTGGGACCGTCGTAGTGGTGGTAGGCGGCGTAGAAATCACTGACCAGCACGCCGGAGAACTCCTCGCCCAGGACTTCATCCACCACCGCCTTGCCCCGCCCCCGTCGCAGGAAGTACCGCTGGGTCGGAGTGCTGAAGGTCCAGACGTAGCCGTTGTTGCCGTTCTCCCGCCAACCCGTTTCGTCGGCATGCACCACCGGACTGCCTCGGATCCGTTCCAGTATGCCGGCCAGCTTGCGCTGCCCTTTGCCCGCCACTTTTCGGGTGGCGTCCACGATGGCGCCCGTGCTGAGGCGCAGCCCATGCACGGCGCCCAGATACCACTGGATGGTGCGGAATGGCAGCCGGGCCTCCTCCCGCAGGGCGGCAATCAGGCTCATTACATTGATCCCCAGATGCTGCCGCCCCAGCGCCACGCCGTCCAGTTGCGCCGGTGGCACACAGCGGCGTCGGCAGCCCGGGCAGACGCGGGCGATGTAAGCGTGCTCGGTAACCTGCACCGGAACTTGGGGCAGGTCAATGACTTCCCGAGTGCGCTGGGTCCAGCCGCCGGCCAGCTGAGTTCCGCAGTCGGGGCACTGTTCCAACGCGTGCTCCACTCGCTGGGTGGGCGTCATGCGGGTGCGGGCAAAACCGTGGGGACGGCGCTGGCGTGGCCCTTTGGGCTGGGCCGGTTTCCGCTCGGCTTTGGGCTTCAGACCGGGCATCCGACCCGAGCCGCTTGGCTTGGCCGGCCCCTCCAATTGGCCAATCCGTTTCTCCAACCGCTCGATGATCGCCTGTTGCCGGACGATGATGGCAATCAGGACATCCCGGTCGGCAGTCTTGAGGTCAATTTCCGTATCCATACCCACTATATGACACAACCACCACCGGCAGCGCAAGGCTCCCAGAACCCCTATCGGCCAATCCACCTAACCAACTCTGAACAGTTACGTGTGACCTTCGGGCGCTGCGCTGCACGCAAAGGCGATCAGGTGCGCTTCCTGCCGGCCGTCCAGCTTGCGCTCCCGGCCCGGCCACGGTCGGTCATTGATGGCGGCCTCAAGTCCTTCCTCCACGTACCGCTTCCGCGTTCTGGCAACGGTAGCGGGGTTGATCAAAAGCACACCGGCTAGCTCACGGTCCCGAAGTCCTTGGTCAGCTTTGAGCAGCGCGAGCGCCCGCTTGACGGTGCGGACTGACGGCTTGCCCCGGTGGGAAACCGCATTGAGACGGGAACGTTCGGCCTCGGTCAGCGCGACTTTATACTTGATGGCAGCCATGGCTGGGCACCTCCTCACACAAAGATCGTGCCCCAGTATGGCTGCCTTCTCATATTATTACAAATCTATCTGGGAACGGTACTAGGTCAATAAAGAGAGGTTCGGTTGGACCTATCCAACCGAACCTCTCGCAATTTTGCTCGCTGTTTAGCCGGCGCCAAAGTATTGGCGGTAGCCCATACCACTGGTAACATTGTGGAAACGACGAGTCGGTTCCTCTTTTGCAGGAACGAACCGACCCGCCGAACTCTTTGCGACGCCGTGGCCGAGTAGTTAGGCGCAGTCCCCGCAAGGCTGTTACGCCGGTGCGAATCCGGTCGGCGTCTCACGACAAGAAGGTGTGAAACCCTTGCACCCGTTGGGGTGTGTCGCTACGGGTATGATAGCCAGCCGTTTCAAAGGTAACAAGCGGAACTCGAACGGAAAATTTCTGGGCTGAGAAAGTGAGATTAGACAAGGAGTTCACCATGATACAGCCTACAACAGCGGAAGACCTACAGCAGCTTTGGGAAGAAGCCGACCGACAAGAGCGAATGCTGGAAGAGGAGCTCGCGGAGATTCGTGCTGATCAGGCCGCTTACGAGCGCATCATCGCCCGTAATCCGGTGAAAGATAACGAGGTTGGACCAGCCAAACTACACCATGCCCATATCCGCCCCCGCCTGTTGGCTCATTGCGCCACGCACTTGGAAGCGTTTCGTGCAATTGCCGAGCGTAGTGGCGGCATTGTGCGGATCAATGAAGCCAGCCGCCTGGTACACGCCGCAGGACTGTCCAAAGGCAAGGCCAGCAGCATCAACTCATCGATGTCTACCAGGCTTGCGAGCATCGACGAGTGGGAATATGTGAATCCGGGCACGTATCGGTTGCTGACCTACGAAGGCAATGGCGGTGATGATGAGATTGGAGAGCAGGGAGGTGAGCAATGGCTCGCAGAATCTTATCCGACCGGCGATGGAGACGCATCGCCCCGCACCTGCCCGGCAAACGAGGCGACCGTGGTCGCTCTGGGACGAATAACCGCCGGACGGTTGAGGGAATCCTGTGGATAGCGAGAACCGGAGCACCTGGGAGAGACCGGCCCCCAGAGTTGGGACGGTGGAATACCGTGTACCGGCGGTTCCGCCGCTGGGCATTGACCGGCGCACTGGCGCGACTGTTCCAACTGCTGATGCCGGAACTGCTCGACCGGCGCGTCGTGATGGTCGATGGCACGTTCGTCAAGGTTCACCAGCACGGCGCGGGTTCCCCAAAAGGAACCGCCCTCCCGGTGGTGAGGCCATCGGCCGCAGTCGCGGAGGGCCGACTACAAAGATACTGGCGGCAACCGACCAGAACGGGAACCTGATCCGCTACTTGTTATTACCGGGCAATGCCGCCGAATCGCCAGGGATCGAACCCCTGACGGACCGCATCGCCACCAAAGGCAGCTTGGTCATCGCCGACCAAGCCTGCGATTCGGACAAAATCAGAAAATCCCTGGCTGCACGTGGGATTATAGCCGTCATACCATCGAAGGTAAATCGCAAACACCCGTACCCGCTGGACGTGGTCGCCTACAAGACCCGCCATCTGGTGGAGAACTACTTCGCCAAGATCCAGCAGTTCCGGCGCATCGCCACGCGCTACGAGAAGACCGACACCAGCTTCGCGGGAATGATTGACATGGTGGCGACGGTCAGCGCCATCAAGCGGTAGCGGTTGCCAATCCCCGCAGCAACTTTGGCTATGGCGGCATAATGGCCGGCGTCAGCGGGCGGATTTCGCGGTCTTGCCTTGCGTAGCCGGTGGCTGCGGCTGGCGACGGGTTCCGTTTGATTTCCGTTGACGAGAATTTTACCGGCGTGATCGGCTCTGCGGCGTCAGAGTGAAGTCGTAGGTGGCCGGCCGGCCAACCCCTCCTACGCACAACAGGCGTTCCGTCTCTGGCGGGACGCTCTTTATAAGCAAGCACCCCGATGGGTTGAGGCTTCGTGCCTCGCTCTGCGAGTGCTTGCTGAGGGCAGGCGGGTTCGGCTTCACTCTGACCGGTGGCTCAATCCTACGCAGCGGGAGGTTCCAATTGAACAAGCCGCAATTTGTCATCGCCGCGCTACTGATGACCGTCATCCTGGGGATGCTGGCCTGCGGGCCGGGAGAGCCGGAAGTCACTCGGATCGTCATGGAAGTTACGGCCACACCAGCGCCGCCACCTACCGTCACGCCAAGTCCGTCGTCAGATTCCAACCGGATTAGCAAAGCAAACCAAGAGTACCTCAAGCAAATTGGCGTAGTAGCCGTACTGACGCCAGTAGAGAAAGCAACTGCCATCGGTGTCAGCCAAGACATGGTACGTTTGACTGACCGCTACATGGAGCGAACGGCACAAGCTCTGGACCGGCCACGTGGGGAGATGTTGGCTTCCATTCCCTACATCTCCGAGTTCTATTCGTCGGAAGCCGGCTCAACTCTCACTGCTGACCGGAGACTGACCTACCAGCGCAAGCGCCTGAACGCAGAAACTCTGACCCCGATAGTAGTTCCCTGTGTAACAGACGCCTACGCTCATTACGGCGAGATCAAAGAAACGCAGGAGCGCGAAATACTCGAAGTAAGCCAGGCTGGTGCGATGGCGCTCCACAGCGGGCTTTTATCCCCTGACCTGGATTACAATTGCCCAGAATGGATCAGGACGAATCATGCCAACTATTTAAGTTTGCGAGCCGGTAGCGTGAAACGACGTGGCGAAGCGGCCGGCCTCCGCTTCGATTACGCTTGGGCAAAAGCGAAGGGAAAGATTAATTTGGCTTGCGCGTCCTGAATGCCCACAGTTGGGCCACGTTGCCCATAAAATCAGCGTCAAATCTAAATGTCAACACGCTCTAGTACCGTTTCAATCTGGTTTTGTAGGGTAGATATGCTGGAGCTTACTACGAGCGTCTTGGGTGGTAAACCGCCAGTCTATGACTGATTTTGCGGCGTTGCGCTCGCGTTCGAGCGCCGCAACCTCTCGTCGCAGCTCCGCCTCAGCGCTGATGCGGCGGTTCAGACACCCTCTGCTGAAGACGCTCAACTCGATCTCAGCCATGTTCAGCCAGCTGCCATGCGTGGGAGTGTAATGAAACTCGAGGCGTTGCGCGATGCGCCGGGCTTCGCACGGCTCAAACGCTTCGTAGAGCGCGCCGAGCTTATGGGTGTTGAGATTGTCCATCACCAGCCGGACCACCTCGACATCAGGGTATGCCTCGTCCACCAGCCACCGCATCTGGTGGACGAAGTCCACCGCAGTGCGGCGCCCGGTCACCGCCACATATCTCCAGCCACCCTTCGGCTCGCAGATCATAAACCGGTTCCGGGTCCCGTTTCGCTGGTACTCGGTGTCATAGCGTGCCACCCGTCCCGGGGCAGCCGCCAGGGGCGGACGCACCTCCCCGGTCAATTGCCGGGAGGTCTCGTCGAAACACACTACCGGACGCTCCGGGTTGTACTCCTGGTGGTACAAGTCCAGCACGTCCTCCATCCGCGCCACGAACTCCCCACTCACCCTGGGGATACACCACTCTTTTTTCTTCCAAGGTTTGAGTTCGTTTTTTTGAGCATCTGGCGCACCGTCTCCAGGGAGCTGCTCTCGGCAAACTCCAACTCCACCACCTTGCCCGCCAGCAACTGGAGCGTCCAGTGCGTGTGTCCGGCGGGGGCCGTGCTGCACGCGAAGGCGATCAAGTGCGCTTCCTGCTTGCCGTCCAGCTTGCGCTCCCGGCCCGGCCGTGGTCGGTCATTGATGGCGGCCTCAAGTCCTTCCTCCACGTACCGCTTCCGCGTTCTGGCAACGGTAGCGGGGTTGATCAAAAGCACACCGGCTATCTCACGGTCCCGAAGTCCTTCGTCAGCTTTGAGCAGCGCGAGCGCCCGCTTGACGGTGCGGACTGACGCCTTGCCTCGCTGGGAAACCGCATTGAGACGGGAACGTTCGGCCTCGGTCAGCGCGACTTTATACTTGATGGCAGCCATGGCTGGGCACCTCCTCGCAGAAAGATCATACCCCAGTATGGCTGCCTTCTCATATTATTACAAATCTATCTGGGAACGGTACTAGCAGCCTTCCCTGGTTTTCCTTGACCGCCAGAATATAGTCGGCTTCCCGGTTCACAATCTGCCGGGCGATCTTCTGCTGGCAGCCCATGGCGTCCTGGCAGCCCATGGCGTCAATGGTGACGATGCAACCGGATAGGTCCAACAGGTTGAGCAACTCCGGTATGGCGGTGATTTCATTGGATTTCGCGTCCACCCTGGTTTGACCCAGCGCCAGGGAGTTTTCCGAAGCCCAGGCACTGACCAGGTGGATGGCCGCCTTCCCCGAGTTGCGGTCGTGAGAGCGCCGCAGGGTCTTCCCATCCAGCGCAATCACTGGGCCTCGGGTCAAACGGTTGACGCTGCGCACCCATGCCATGAAGCAGTCGCGGAATTGTTCCGGGTCAATGCGGGCGAACACCCGCGCAAAGGTGTCGGGACAGGGTACCCCGTTGGGCCAGTCCAGAAATCTCTGGAACCATTCGTACTTGCATTTGACGAACAATTCAACATCGCTCCAACCTGCGGCGCCTCCGGTAACTGCGCAGATGGTCATGGCAATGATGTCCAGGAGTTGATGCCGCCTACCACCATTCTCTATTTTGTACAAAAGCTAGATAAATTATAAGAACAGGGTAAGCTCGACCAAATCACCACCAGAGGTCGAGTATGCCTACCCTGCCCGCAGTCATAGTAACCCTGCTGCTGCCCTTTGAGCGCCTGTTTGACCCCAGGACCTGGCGCAAAGCCCAACTCCTGGCCATGGGAGCGATCCGGTCTCCCGGCAAGCGCACCGTGTCCTCCGCCCTCAACATCCTGGGGATTGGGCAGCACGGCGACTTCGCCGTCTATCACCACGTGCTCAACCGTGCCCGATGGTCGCCGCTGCAACTGAGCCGGGCGCTGTTGCTGCTGGTGGCCGGGCGCCTTGGTTCATCCGCCGAGCCGTTGGTGTTCGGCATTGACGAGACCGTGGAACGACGCTGGGGCCGGAAGATTGCGGCCCAGGGGCGGTATCGGGATCCGGTGCGGTCCAAGAACGACCAGGTGGTGATGACCCCCGGATTGCAATGGGTGAGCCTGCTGTTGCTGACGCGTATCGGATGGGCGGGTCGACACTGAGCGCTGCCGTTTTTGACCGCGCTGGTGGTGTCGGCCCGCTACGACCGGCGCAAAGGTCGCCGGCACAAGACGGTCACCGACTACGCCCAGCAGATGCTGGTCTGCCGGCGCCGGTGGCTGCCGGACCGGGACCTGGTGGTGGTGGCCGATGGCGGCTACGCCAAGCGCGAGTTCCGGCGGCATTGCCAGAGTATGTCGAAGCCGATTGTCGTCGTCACCAAACTGCGCAAGGACGCGTCCCGGTACCAGCCCGCGCCACCGCGGCGGCCCGGCCAGATCGGGCGGCCCCGGGTGGTCGGCGCGCGATTGCCCAGTCCCACGGCGGCGCTGGACGATCCCGCTACACAATGGATTCCCTACCGCGCCACCGGTTCCGACGGCAGTACCGCCATGGTCGAGCTCGCTTCGGGCGTAGCGCTGTGGTACCACGGCGGGCCGCCGCGCCTTCCCATACGTTGGGTCGTCATCAGATACCTGGCGGAGCGCCGCGGGCCTTATGCTTTGCTATGCACCGACACCGAGGCGGAACCCCTGCGGATACTGCAGTGGTATCTGCTGCGCTGGCAGGTCGAGGTGACCCCGTATCAAGTACGGGGCAGGCTCTTTGAGGAGCTGCGGGCTCACCTGGGCCTGGAAACCCAGCGCCAGTGGTCGGAACGAGCCATCGCCCGAACCACCCCCGCGCTCTTTGGCTTGTTCAGCGTGGTGACGCTGGCAGCGGATATCCTGATCGAACAGCGTGGCGGCATGGCGCCGCGCACCGCGGCGTGGTATGACAAAACCAGCCCTTCCTTCGCCGACGCCATCGCCCTGGTCAGACGACACCTCTGGGTGCAGCAGGGAACTTTTATGCCGTCCGAGCGTGAGCACGAATCGATAAAAGTCCCGCGCCTCTTGTACCACAGGATGCTCGACACGCTAGCCTATGCCGCTTAATTGTACAAAGCCGAGCCTGCGTGGCGACCCAGGGTCTTTCGGTTTTCTAAAAAAGCGGCTAATCTGTTGTCATGGAGACTAGGTTCTGTTGACATTTCACCGTAGCCAGATGAGAGCGGCGGTGAAATGCAGGAAGCCCAGGTATCTGGTGTCCAGCTTCTCAAACCGGGAGAAGATCCGGCGATAGTGCTTGATCTTGTTGATGAAGCATTCCACCAGATGGCGCTCCCGGTACAGATGCCGGTCATAGTCGGCGGGTGCCTTGCGGTTCGAGCGGGGCGGAATGACCGGCATCATACCCAGTTCCAGTATGTGCTGGCGAAACTCCTGGGCATCGTACCCCTTGTCGGCCAGTACGTGCTCGCCAGCATAACCGGCGATCAAACCCTCCCCCTGGGTGATGTCGTGCTGTTGTCCTCCGGTCAGTATGAATCGCAAGGGGTTGCCCAAGCCGTCCACGCTCACGTGAATCTTGGTGCTGAACCCGCCGCGGCTCCGGCCCAGGGCCTGGGCCGCCTGGCCACCCTTTTTGGGGGAGCTCCCGCCGCGCAAGGGTGCGCCCGGACCACCGTGCTGTCAATGATCAGGTATTCCAGATCCGCGTCGTCGCAGAAATGTTGATGCATTTGTGCCCAGACCCCTTGGTCAGTCCAACGGGCGAATCGTTTGTAGACGCTGTTCCAGTTCCCGTATTCGGCTGGCAGCAGTCGCCATTGGGCCCCAGAGCGGTTAATCCATAAGACGGCCTCGACAAAACGCCGGCAATCCGCTTCCCGGCCAACGTACAGGCCGGTGCAGCCACGCAAGAAATCGAGCATCCTGGCCCACTGTTCTGGTGATAATCTGATGTTTGACATACAGCCATTATAATGAAATGTCAACAGAACCTAACGAATTAGCCCGCAGCCTGCCCGCCGCCTTGGGCGCCGTCCCCGACCCACGCTCGCCCCAGGGCAAGCGACATCCGTTGCCCGCCATCCTGACCTTGGCCGTCTGCGCCATGCTCTCCGGCGCCCGCAGCCTTTACGCCATCTGCCAGTGGGGGCGCCAACAGGACCCGGACGCGGTGTCAGCCATGGGCTTCACTCGACCCACGACCCCGGCGGTGAGCACGTTGCACGCCGTGTTCTGCCAGTTGGACACCGACGCCTTTGAGGCGGCGCTGGCCCAGTGGACCCGGCAGTGGCTGGCCGCCACTGGGGAAAGGGTGGCCATTGCGGTGGACGGCAAGGCGCTGCGCGGGATACACGGGGAGGAACTGCCCGGCGTGCGGCTGGTGGCGGGTTATGCCCATGGCGTCGGCCTGGTAGCGGGGCAAAAGGGGGGTCGGGCCAGGTCAGGGGGAGCTGACGGCGGCCCGGGAGTTGACGGCAACGCTGCTGCCGGTGGCGGGCAATCTGGTGACCGGGGACGCGCTGTACTGCCAGCGGGATTATTGCCAGCAGATCAGGGACGCCGGCGGCGACTACCTGGTCATCGTGAAGCGGAACCAGCGGGAACTTTACGACGACATCGCGCTGGCCTTCGCCGCGCCGGTACGGGGCGGACAGTACCGGAAGGCGCGGACCCGGAACCGGCATGGCGACCGCTGGGAAATCCGTGAATTGTCAGCTACCGACGCGCTCAACGACTACCTGGACTGGCCCGATGTGGGGCAGGTGTGCCGCATCACGCGACGCGCCCTGGGCCGCGGCCAGACCGCCACTGAGTCGCGCTACGCCATAACCAGTCTGGACGGAAAGGTGGGGCCAAAGGCGATGCTCAGACATATACGGGGGCATTGGGAAATTGAGAACCGTCTGCACTACGTGCGGGATGTAACCCTGGGGGAAGACGCCAGTAGGGTACGGAAAGGGGCCGCGCCGCAGGTAATGGCGATAGTGCGCAACATCGTGGTGAGCGTGCTGCGTCATGCCGGGGAAAGCAACATCGCGGCGGCCTTGCGGCGCATCGGCTGGACCACAGGACAATCCCTGCGCATCCTCGGCCTAGACAACCCTTGAAAACCGAAAGACCCTGCGCGGCGACCCGTTGCGCTTGACGCTGAATAGGGTTTTCAGATACATTGCGGTCATTATCGTGAAATGGACGGCGCAAGGGGTTCGTGCCGGCTGATGCTGTGCGGCTCTTTCGGCGTGGCGTGGACAGTCGTTAGGAGCAAGTTATGGCTACTTTGCAAGACCGCTCAACCGCCGAGATGGAGCAAGCCGTACAGGAGGGCTTCGACCTTTCCTGGCTGCAAAATATCAAGGACCAGATTCCCGGCGCTGCCGATGAGTTGGCCCACGACCCGACACTCGCGGACAATACACCTGACCTGCTGGACGAGTCGACCAACTTTACACAGCGTACGCGTGGCGCTCTGCCACGGCCGGGCGTTCCCCAGTACACGGCCTACACCTTCCGCGACAAGAAGGAAGTCTGGGGCTACAACCTGACCAAGCTGTATCAGGAAGCAGTGTCGCGGCAATGGTCGTCGGCTACCGACATCCCGTGGGAGAGCCTGCGCCCCCTGCCTGACGATGTGGAAGCGGCCCAGTGTCAGCTGGCCACCTTCTTTGCCCAAGTTGAGTTCGTCGCGGCTGACGTTCCGGGCCGTTTCATCGCCCAGATGTCGCCCGACTACCACGAAGTGCGAATGTTCTTGCTGACCCAGGTCATGGATGAGTCCCGTCACATGGAAGTCTTTCGCAAGCGGGCCCTGTCCAACGGCGGCGGCCTGATGCGCATGATCGACTCGGTGAGCGACGTTACGGGCGGCAGCACCGACAACGCCCGCGAGTTTACCGAAATGTCCAGCCGCCTGCACATCGTCGGCGAAGGCAACGTGCTGACTCTGTTCCGCCTGGGCGAGTTGATGGCGTACAACGATGCCGAGAAGGCCATCTACCGGCGCGCCGCACAGGATGAGGCTCGCCACGTGGCCTTTGGCGTCCTCCACGCCCGCTATATGAACGAGTGCGCGCCCGAACGTCGGGAGGAAATCCACGCCTACCTGGACGAGGCCGAAGACCGGCAGGCCACCGGCAACGGCGGCGAAAATCCGGCCGCCCGCGGTGCCAACCTGACTGCCGAATCCCTGGCCATCCTGCTCGGTGGCGGCGCTGACAAGGCCGATGAAGGCCAGAAGATTCTGGCGGCCATCCGCCAGCGCCAGGTCAAGGAATACTTCCAGCGTCTGAAGTCCTGCGGTTTCAATGATCGCATCGAAAACGGTCGGGTCAACCCGGCGCTGCTGGAGGCCTACAAAGCGGCGGCGTAGCCAGGGCAAACCCAACGCGAAACTGCCACAGCCCGCCTGACATCGTGTAGGCGGGCTGTTTCCCTGCATAGGGAGGAGAGAACAACATGGTATCTCGAAGCAGCCTCGATGCACTCTCAAAACGTGCCGTCACTCTGCTGGAACATAATAGTTTGGCAACCGAGGAAGCGACCAAGCACGCCTTGGTTCTGCCGTTTATCCAAGCGTTGGGATACGATGTCTTTGATCCTACCGAAGTCATCCCTGAATACACGGCGGATTTCGGGCTCAAGCAGGGCGAAAAAGTGGACTACGCTATTATCCGAGAAGACAATCTTGGTGAGCCGGCGATGCTTATGGAGTGCAAAAAGGCTTTAGCCCCGTTAGACGTCGCCCGGGCTTCACAATTGAGCCGTTACTTCAGCCAGACGCCAGCCCACATTGGCATTCTGACCGATGGCATCATTTACAAGTTTTTCAGTGACCTGGACGCGGAAAACGTGATGGATACCACGCCTTTCCTGGAAATTGACATCACAAAACTGGATTCCAGGGAAGTTAACGCCCTTAACCACTTTGCCAAACATTCGTTTGATATTGATGAAGCCCGGAGCGCGGCCTCCAATATGAAGCATATTCAGGGCATGAAAGCGTATTTGGCCCAATCATACAGCCTACCGGATGCGGACTTTGTCCGGTTGCTGACCCGCAAGGTCTTTTCGGGCAGCATAACCCAATCACGCTTTGAGCATTTTGAGGGGCTGGTCCGGCTAGCCTTTCAAGGGTTCGTCAACGACCGCATCAACAACACGCTACAGCGAGCCTCGGACATTGCCAATACCGTCAACGATAGCACTGCTTTGACGCCAACTGAGGAAGTCGAACCAAGTATGGTGGACGCGGATGATGAGTTGCCGGATGCCGGCAAAAGCATCATCACGACTGTAGAAGAAATTGAGGCCTATGAGTTGGTAAAGACTATTCTAATAAATATAGTTGACACTGAGCGCATTGCAATCAGAGACACTAAGAGTTACTGCGGTGTCTTACTTGACGACAATAATCGCAAGCCAATCTGCAGATTGCGCTTCAATGCCGCCTCCGTAAAGTATGTAGGCCTGTTTGACGAAGAGAGGAAGGAGACACGCTACCTAATCGATTCTATTAGTGACATCTTCGTCTACGCCGACCAGATACGCTTGATTGTAGAACGCTATATGCGGGAGTAATTTTACCAAACGGGCCAAGCCAGTCGTGCCGTTTGAGAGGGAAAATGTCTACTCAGAATGATGCTCAGGATGACGATAGTGTGATACGTGGGTCACGGAGATGTGAATTGTCTATCTGACAGGCCGGTGGCGTCTATGACGATTATCAGCACACGAATATTCTCGGATTTGCCAACATCGCCTGGTCAATTTCTGGCTGAGGCATTAGAGCATCGCGGAATGAGGCCGGGAGAACTCGTAGGATTACTTGGCCAGCCGATTGGAGCATTAGACGAGATTATCAGCGGAGACCGCGCCATTGCGCCAGAAACCGCGGCTGGCCTGGCGCGGGCGATGGGTATGATCCAGGGTGACGCTGATAAAGTCTAGCTTGCCGCCGTACATTTGGTAGGGAGCGTCAATATGCAGGTTCAAACATACCGGGATGCCAGCAGGGCGTTACTGGCTCAAGGTTTCCTAGAGCTAGGGCAGGGAGACCTGCGCCAAGCGTCCGAAAAGGGTTGGAGCGCGGCAGCGCAGATGCTCAAATCCATTGCCGAGCAACGTGGGTGGGACCATAAGGGGCATCGCCTGATTCGACGTGTGGCCAGCCGGTTGGCCGACGAAACTGGCGACAACGAGATTCGGCGGCTTTACCGGGTGGCGGATAGTTTGCATATTAACTTCTATGAAGACTTGGACACTACTGCCGATGTAGAGTCTGGGATGGAGGACGTCGGGCGACTCTTGGATAAGATGGAGCTTCTCATTGGGAATGCCGACGATTCCTAATGCACCCACAATCGGCGACTACAACATCTGAGCGGCCCGTCTACACAATGTCAGACGGGCCGTACTGCTAATTCTGAAGCTCAACGGCTGAGAGGGAAAATGTCTGATCAGAATCATGCTCACGATGGCGACGGCCCTAATCTCGACGATTCGGCCGTCGACGACAGCAACCCCACCGGCCAGTACCGCTCCTCCGCCGCCGAACAGGTGCAGCAGACAGTGGCAGACCACGAAGAACCCGTTGCGGCCCCGGAGGACGCCATTCCGGTCGCCGAGGACCCGGTCGCCGCAGCTCCTCTGGAACCCAGCGAACGCTACACCTGGATGAAGGACACCCGTCAGTGGGGCGTGCGCGCTCCCGTAACTGCTCATGGGTTGACCGTCGCGGCCATCAACATTGGCGTCTACGGCGAAATACCCGACGAGAGCCGGGAGATGACTCGGATGCCGCGCGGTTCCTTCGCCACGCCCGGCCTGCCGCGCCTGGACAACTACTCAGTGAACCGCAAGGATGAGTTGTGGTCGGAAAACGCCGCGCCCCTCTATGAAGAGGCGGTCCAGCGGCGCTGGGTGGCCATGCAGGACATCCCCTGGGATGAACTGGAGCCGATGCCTGAAGACCTGGAACTGGCCTGGTGTCAGCTCTGCACCGAGCTGGCTCACCACGCCATCGCCGAGACGGACACCATCGGCCAGTGGCTGCACCGGATGAACTATGCCTACATCGAGCCTAAAATGTTCCTCGCCACTCAGGAGTTCGACGCTGGCCGGCATAGCGAGGTGATGCGCCACCGGGCTTTGTCCAACGGCGGCACGCTGGGTCTGGAGTCTCCGGGCATGATGAGCCGGCGGATGATGGAGACTCGAGCCGGCTGGCCGGAAACTGCGGTGCCGCTGTACATGGCCCGCGGCCTGCTGACGATGCTGCTGTACCGGTTCGGCGCCCACTACGCCACCAATTCCGCCGACCGCAAAATCTTCAGCCTGTGCCTGCAAGACAAAGCCCGCCATCTGGCCTACGGTCAAGCGTTCTTAAAATTCTCGGTGGCGTTGCAGGGCGCTGATTTTGCCACGTCGCTCCGCCGCACCCTGGGTTCCATCGAAAAGGACGTGGCCGGCGAGATGAAGGACCCGGTGCTGTGGGAAGCCATGGCGATTATCGCGGGCGGCTCGGTGTCCGAAATGAAAAACGGCATGGTGGCGGTGCGACGTCTGCGCGCCGATTACATCCGGCAGTACGTGGCACGCCTGCGCTACGTGGGCATTGGCAAGCAAGAAAGCGCCCTGCACCCGGATTTGGCCGCAGTGCTGGCGGAGTAGATCAGACCGGTATATCACCTGTGCAATAACCAGAGGTACGGATATGGAGCCCAGGGGATATGCCTATGAAGGCCTGGGGCCTGAAACCGATTTCTTGATGGCTTATGCTGTGAGAAAGGAATTACCATTTTTGGCTGGCGATATCGGACTTAATTATCAATACGCGCTTACTAGGCAGGAGATCGCAGACTTGGTGTCCAACACCGACACGAGTGCCATTGGCAGCGATCATATCAGGAACTTTCGAAGAGCGGGTTACGTTGCTGCCACAGATGACGAAGGATCTATAACTTACATAGTAGTCATTGGAGCAGCCACGGCCGGCATCGAGCACGTGGCGCGCGCTGTTCAAAATGCCAAATTACTGACGCTCTTCACTGGTATGCCTTGCCGCCCTGTGGTAGCCGCTATTCGCATCGTGGACGAAATAGCAAAAGCTATTGCCGACGGCGAAGTCTTCTGGTGTCAATTAGAAGAACCTCACTAAACAGCCAGCCGGACAATCAGATTCCGTCCATCTGAACAGGTAACCGAGGCTATAAACTCCGACCAGGTGTACTGGTTCGAGATTGATGAGGCCCGGCTGGTGCCGGAATAGCGGAGTTTACCTTCAGCGGTTGAGCGCCTTGCGGGCGTTGTCAACTTGACCTCGCAAGTGCTTTGCCGCGTCGTAAAGGAAATCGACGTAAAGGTCGGCTTCTTTCGCCATTTTCTTCCTTTTGGCTGGATCAGTTTCCGTAGCAAGACGATGGAGTCGAATTGTTATCCGCACTTTTGCCCCGCGCCAGCTGGATGTAGGTAAATAGCCTGCTGATTCGCCCCAGCTGATCCCGAGCTCTTCGCTGATTTGAGAGATGTTTTTACCCTCTCTCGCTAGCTTCTTTGCTTTTGCGGCATTGTCCATCGTTGAATCTGTCATAACCCCTCCTTTTACGGCCGCAGCAGCAGCTTGCCGAAGAAGTTGGTCGCTTCCATCGCCTGGTGCGCCTCTGCTGCTTCTGCCAGCGGGTACACATGGTGGATGGCCGGATGCACTACGCCCCGGTTCAGGCTGGACACAATCTGCCGCATATCCTCCCGCGAACCCATGTAGCCGCCGTAAATCTCAATTTGCCGGCTGAACAGCAAGCCCAGGTGCAACTCGGCGCGCAGCCCGCTGGTGGCCCCGCAGATGCAGTAGCGGCCGCCCGGTCGCAGCGCGCGGAACCCCTGCGCCCACACATCTGCGCCCACATGGTCAACCAGCAGGTCGACGCCGGCGCCGCCGGTAATCTCACGGACTCGCTCGGTGATGTCTTCCTCGTTGTAGTTAATCACATGGTCGGCGCCCAGGTTGCGAGCCAGCTCCACCTTCTCCGGCGTACTGGTGGTGGCAATGACGGTCGCCCCCACCACGTTCTTGAACACCTGAATTGCCGCCGCTCCCACGCCCGCCGAGGCCGAGAACACCAGGGCGGTTTCCCACGGTTGCAATGCGGCGCGGCGCACTGCCATGTTCCAGACCGGCAGGTAGGTAGTCGGCACGGCGGCGGCGGCCTCGAAGGACACCGACCCGTCCAGACGGTAGGCGTTCACCTCCGGCACGGCCACCAGCTCGGCGTAGCTGCCATCCCGCGCGGTTCCCAGGAACCGGCTGCGTCGGCAAAGTTCATCCCGGCCCGACCCGCACCACTGACAGACCCCGCAGGCGATGCGGGGGTTCACGACCACCCGGTCGCCCACGGCCAGCGTACTCACGCCGGCGCCGATGGCAACCACCTCGCCGGCGGTATCGCCGCCCAGAATCAGCGGCGGTGGAAACTCCCGTTCCAGCCCGCGCTGGCCCTGGCGCGTAAAGATGTCCAGGCGGTTGAGCGCGCTGGCCCTCACCTGTACCACCACGTCGCCGGCTCCCGGCGCAGGGTCCGGCCGGTCGCCGTATTGCAGTACATCCACGTCCCCGTGGGCCTCAATATAAATGGCCTTCATCGGTATTGCTGCTCCTGGGTAAGTTGTCCCTAGCTTGGCGGGCGCCGGTTGTCGTAGCAGTCCCGACACAGGAACACCACCGCCAGCGTCTCATCATGGCTGGCCGCCCGACCGCAGCGCGGAGCGTCGCTTTCGGGCGCCCAGGGCTGGTGGAACGGCCCACCGCACATCTGGCAGGTGGAACGGTGCGGGCCTTCCAACTCCTCGTTGCATACCACACAGAATGCCGGGCCGGATACTTGAAAAACGGTTACCACCGCACTACCTCCCATCCACAAATTGCCGTGACCAGCACGGATTATAGCGTTGAATTATTACGATTGTACTGCCCATTGCCGGGCGAGTTGCTCTTCTTCTTGGCGACTGCGCGTCAATCCATCCAGACGCGCCCGCCGCAGGGCGCGCAACGCCTCGCCGACCGCCGGGCCCGGTGGCACTCCCAGGGCCAGCAGGTCGGGGCCACGCAGCAGTGGCGCCACCGTCCACCATTCCGCCAGGTACATCCTGATTCGGTCCGCTGCCGGCGCCGGGGCTAGCATCGTTCCCGCTGCCAGCGCGTCCGGCGACAATCCGTCCAGCAGCGCGCACACGTCCGATGGCGCTGACCAATCCGCTGCCAAGTCAGGCAAGCGTTCGGTCAAGGTGGTGGTGTCGTTTATGACGCGCGTCCAATCCGACGGTGCGTTGAGGCGAGCGGCCACTGCTGATCCGGTTGACTCGCGCAGCGGCCAGACCAGCGCCGCCAGCCAGGCCAGCGGGCGGGCCGTCCAGTCGTGCAACCCGTCCAGGTGCGGGGCGCCCAGCGCCGGATGAGTGGCGGTCAGAACGCCCAACGCTTCCGCTCGCTGCAACGCGGGTAGCGGGGATGTTTCCCGCAGGATGCGATCCAGCTCGTGGCGCAACCGATCTCCGGAGAGCATGGCGATTGCGCCGCCGGCAACGGCGGACTCCAGACTGCACCGAGTGTCATCGCTCAGGCGGAATGCAAACCGCTGCTCGTATCGTACTGCGCGAAAGATGCGGGTCGGGTCATCACGAAAACTTTCTCGATGCAGCGTGCGGATGATACCGGCGTCAAGGTCGGCCTGCCCACCGTGAGGGTCAACTACCTGATTCACCGCGCCGGCGATGGGCAACGCCATTGCGTTGACGGTGAAATCACGACGGGCCAAATCCTCGGCCAGGCTGCCGGCGGTTACCACCGGCAGGGCGGCCGGCTTCGGGTAGGTTTCGCGCCGGGCGGTTACCAGGTCAACGGTGCATCCGGCGACGACGACGCTGGCCGTGCCAAATCGCGGATGCACGGTGAGGCGTCCGCCGGTGGCATTGGACAGGCTGCGCGCCAACTCCGGAGCATCCCCCACTACGGAGATGTCGAGGTCGTTCACGGGCACATCCAGCAGGAAATCGCGCACCGGCCCGCCCACCAGAAAGGCTGAAATCCTTGCTTCAATGGCCAGCCGCCGCACTGTGTCAAGGACGGCGCGCTGATTGTCAGGGGCGTTGGCAATCAAAACGCCGCCCATCGAATTATCGGCTATAGTCAGCACCAAAAACTGCATCCAAGTGGAAAAGATGCGAAAGTGTAGCACCCGTTTTCGGGCCCGACAAGTGCCCGGCGGTTTTCCAATTGCGTCGTGTATACTCGCCAAAACGCAAACCCCGGAACGCGAACCGTCATCCAGGAATACCCGCAAGAATACTCGAAAAGGAGCAACTGTACAGCATGGAAACGGTAGGATTTATCGGACTGGGCAACATGGGCGGCGGTATGTCCGCCAACATACAGCGGGCCGGCTACTCGATGGTCGTATACGACCTGCGCGAAGAGGCTGCCCTACCCCTGCTGGAAGGCGGCGCGCGCCTCGCTAACACCCCCGCCGAAGTCGCCGCAGCCAGCGACATCACCTTCACGTCCCTGCCCGGCCCCTACGAAGTGGAGTCGGTTTCCCTGGGCGCATCGGGCGTGCTGGAAGGCATCCGCCCGGGCAGCGTCTACATCGACCTGTCCTCCAGCCGACCCACGCTGATACGTGAGATTGAACCCCAGTTCCGTGCGAAAGGGGCCTTTGTCCTGGACGCCCCGGTCAGCGGCGGCAAGACGGGTGCGGCGTCGGGCAACCTGGCCGTGATGGTCGGCGGCGACCGGGAGGTGTTCGACCGGGTGAAGCCGGTGCTGGACGCCTTCGGCGACAAGGTTTTCTACGCCGGTGAAATCGGCGCCGGCAGCGTCGCCAAGCTGGTACACAACATGATTGGCCACAGCGTTCGCCAGGCCATTGCGGAAGGACTCACCCTGGGCGTCAAGGCCGGCGTGGAGCCCGAGGCGCTATGGGAGTGCATCCGTCGTGGCTCCCTGGGCCGGATGCGGGTGCTGCACGAAGGCTTGGTTCGCACCATGTTCCGCGGCGAATTCGAGCCGGCCAGCTTCGCCCTCAACCTGGCCTTCAAGGACATCTCCCTGGCCACCGAGCTGGCCCGCGAGTACGACGTGCCGATGCCCATGTCCACCCTGGCCGAGCAAATTGCCCTGACGGCAATGAACCGAGGCTGGGCCGAAATGGACAGCAGCATCACCGTGCGGTTGCAGGAAGAGCAGTCCGGCGTAGAAGTCCGCGCGCCCCACATCGACCCGGCGCGGGCGGGCCGGTTTATAACGACGCACCCGGACGAGGAGTAAGGGCGAAATGCGTGGTTGGGGTGTTTTCGCACTCGTGCTGTTGTCCTTGGTCATTGGCGGCGGCATTGTTTATGGCCTAATGCGCTATGTAGAGCAAGGTACAGAGAGCCCGGATGTACCGTTGGCAGCGATGCTACCGTCAGCAACACCGACGGTGCCGCCGCCGCTCACCGAGACACCACAACCATTGACAACCTTGCCACCTACCGCAATGCTAGAGCCTGCGCCAACGGCGACAAACGTTCCGACGCCGACCCCCACTGCAAGCAAGCCGACTGAGCGAGAGGTCGTCGTCACCGCGTTTGCCGAATGTGCCGGTCAATACTCCGGCCGGGAAAAGCGTTTTCGAGCGCAGGCCGCCGATGCAGCAATAGCGGATGGACGGCAATCCGTTGCTGACATCCGGGCCAAAGTTGAGCGGCACTGCGGCGGAGTATTCCCAGAGTTATTGGTATCGGCAAGCCAGTCTGCGAATACCCCGGAGCCGCAATCCACGCCGGCGCCAACCCACGCACCGACGGTTATCACCTCCCCGACGCCAACCGGTATCATCCCGACGCCGGTTAACGCTGCATTGCCCAACCTGCGGCATATCACGGAAAAGCAATATATGCTGGAACTCATCAACGCCGAGCGCAAAAAGGCGGGAGTTAGTCCCGTTACACTGGGCGACAACATCGCTGCCCAGATCCACGCCGAATCTGCGCTGGAAAACTGCTTTTCCGCCCATTGGGGCATTGATGGCCTGAAGCCCTATATGCGTTATAGCCTGGCCGGTGGCTACCAGTCCAACGGAGAAAATGGGAGTGGCTTGGATTACTGCATTAAAGCGTCTGACGGTTACACTGGCGTTGGCGCCATCCGGCAAGCGATTCAGCAGGTGATGAACAGCTGGATGAACAGCTCAGGACACCGCCGAAATTTGCTTGACCCGTCGCATCGGAAAGTCAATATCGGCATTGCTTGGAACCGCTACAACACCTTGATGTACCAGCACTTTGAAGGCGACTATGTTGAGTACGACCGCCTGCCAACTATCGCGAATGGTGTCCTGTCTCTGTCAGGACAGACGAAGAACGGAGTGCGGTTCGGCGAAAACCGCGACTTGGGCATACAAATTTATCATGACCCACCGCCACACGAGCTGACTGGAGGTCAACTTGCTCGAACTTACTGCTACGATAACGGACGGCTGGTAGCCAGCCTGCGCTGGCCGGTGACGGGCGGGTATCGCTGGACTACACATCAATTCACCACAACACACCAACCATGTGCCAGTCCTTACGATGTTGCAGCGGACACGCCGGCTCCCCGTTCCTCGAGCGAGGCTCATCAAGCCTGGCAGCAAGCGTACAACGCCAGCCAAAGCCTGCAATCTCAATCTATTACTGTGCCCTGGATTACTGCATCGGAATGGACGGCTACCGGCACCACCCTCCTGGTAATGGCGGACATTAGCCAAATCTTGAACCGGCACGGCGATGGCGTTTATTCGCTCATGGTGTGGGGCAAACTTGGCGGCGAGGATGTTGTCATTTCGCAATATTCCATATTCCACGGCGTAACCCCGCCGGATACCTACAACCTGAACGCTCAATAATCACCTGCGCCGCCACGTCTGGCATAATGTAACCTCAAGCCGGCCTGACCAGGAGCCACCATGACCACCAAAGAAATGACCGCCGAGGAACACGCCCAGACTGCGCGCGGCTTCCTTGCTGCCTCCGACCGTGAGTTTGCCGCCGGCGACCACCTGCAAGGTTCGGAAAAGCTCTACGGAGCCGCTACTCAGGCCGTCATCGCCATCTGCCAGCAACGCGGCTGGCGATATCGCAGCCACCGGGCCATGAAAAACGCCGTTACCGACTTGGCTCGAGAGTACGGTGATCCTTTTATTGGGTCCGGCTTTATTGCTGCCGAGCGGTTCCATGAGAATTTCTTCCACGACCATCTGGAAGATTACCAAATCGAGGCGGACCGCCCTTTCGTACACCAATTCGTCGCTCGTCTGCTGACGCTGCTGGAAAGCGAAGGCACCAACGGCGGGTGAGCGTGGAAACACCCATGACCACCAAAGAAATGACCACTGCCGAACATGCCCAAACCGCGCGCGACTTTCTGACCGCCTCCGACCGGGAGTTTGCCGCCGGCGACCACCGGCAAGGCTCGGAAAAGCTCTACGGAGCCGCTACCCAGGCCGTCATCGCCATCTGCCAGCAACGCGGCTGGCGATATCGCAGCCACCGGGCCATGAAAAACGCCGTTACCGACTTGGCGCGGGAGTACGGTTACGGCCTCATATCCGGAGGGTTTATCGCCGCCGAAAATTTTCACCGGAACTTCTTTCACGACCATCTGGAAGATTACGAAGTGGAAGCGGACCGCCCGGTCGTCCATCAATTTGTCGCCCGGTTGCTGACGCTGCTGGAAAGCGAAGACGCCAACGCCGGATGAAAGGGAAACACCCATGACCACCAAAGAAATGACTGCCGAGGAACACGCCCAGACTGCGCGCGACTTCCTCGCTGCCTCCGACCGGGAGTTTGCCACCGGCGACCACCTGCAAGGCTCGGAAAAGCTCTACGGAGCCGCTACTCAGGCCGTCATCGCCATCTGCCAGCAACGCGGCTGGCGATACAAAAGCCACCGGGCCATGCAACAAGCAGTAACCAACCTGTCCCAAGAATATGGCGACCCCTTCATCACCGCCGGTTTTGCCACTGCCGAACGGTTCCATGAGAATTTTTTCCACGACAATTTGGAAGATTACACTGTTGAGGCAAACCGCCCTGCAGTGCATCAATTCGTCGCCCGTCTGCTGACGCTGCTGGACAGCGAAGACGCCAACGCCGAATGAACCAGGAGCCACCATGACCACCAAAGAAATGACTGCCGAGGAACACGCCCAGACCGCGCGCGACTTCCTCGCCGCCTCCGACCGGGAGTTTGCCACCGGCGACCACCGGCAAGGCTCGGAAAAGCTCTACGGAGCCGCTACTCAGGCCGTCATCGCCATCTGCCAGCAACGCGGCTGGCGATATCGCAGCCACCGGGCCATGAAAAACGCCGTTACCGACTTGGATCGGGAGTACGGTTACGGCCTCATATCCGGAGGGTTTATCGCCGCCGAAAATTTTCACCGGAACTTCTTTCACGACCATCTGGAAGATTACGAAGTGGAAGCGGACCGCCCGGTCGTCCATCAATTTGTCGCCCGGTTGCTGACGCTGCTGGAAAGCGAAGACGCCAACGCCGGATGAAAGGGAAACACCCATGACCACCAAAGAAATGACCGCCGAGCAACACACCCAGACTGCGCGCGACTTTCTGGCCGCATCCGACCGGGAGTTTATCGCCGGCGACCACCTGCAAGGCTCGGAAAAACTCTACGGAGCCGCTACCCAGGCCGTCATCGCCATCTGCCAGCAACGCGGCTGGCGATATCTCAGCCACCGGGCCATGAAAAACGCCGTTACCGACTTGGCGCGGGAATACGATGACCAATTCATTAGCGCCGGCTTTATTGCCGCCGAGCGGTTCCATGAGAATTTCTTCCACGACCACCTGGAAGATTACGAAGTGGCAGCGGACCGCCCGGTCGTACACCAATTCGTCGCCCGTCTGCTGACGCTGCTGGACAGCGAAGACGCCAACGGCGGGTGAGCGTGGAACACCCATGACCACCAAAGAAATGACCACTGCCGAACACGCCCAGACTGCGCGCGACTTTCTGGCCGCATCCGACCGGGAGTTTGCCGCTGGCGACCACCGGCAAGGCTCGGAAAAGCTCTACGGAGCCGCTACCCAGGCCGTCATCGCCATCTGCCAGCAACGCGGCTGGCGATACCGCAGCCACCGGGCTATGAAAAACGCGGTACACCGTCTGAATGACGAGCGCTCCGACGACAGCATACTTGGGGGGTTCATCGCCGCCGAAAATTTCCACAAGAATTTCTTCCACGATAATATGGAAGATTACGACGTTGTGGCGGAACGCCCTGCGGTTCACCGCTTTGTCGCCCGTATGCTGGCGATGCTGGACAACGAAGGCGGCAGCCCCGGGTGATATTTGGTGACTGGTAGGCCGTTGACTCGGTTTGGCCGGGGTGTATAGCATATCGTCCTGCGCTGTCCGCTACATTCCCACCAACGCCGGCGACCGACAGGAGCACAACATGGACATCAACGCCTACTTCCATTTCAACGACAATTGCCGCGAGGTAACTGTTCAGGGTTGAGGGGACGGCAACGGTTTGCTTTGGAAATTCGTGCTTGGCTGCCCCTCCACAATAGGCCGAATAGTCGGCAGATCCCCGCAACTCTGAACAGTTACGCCGCGAGGCCTTCGAGTTCTACCGCTCGGTTTTCGGCGGCGAGTTCTCCTGGCTTGCAACCTTCGCCGACGGCCCTGCCGATATGCCGGTGCCCGATGGTGAGAAAGACCGTATCATGCACATCTCCCTGCCCATTGGCTCCGGCGTGCTCATGGGCAGCGACACCACCTCTTTGTTTGGGCCGCCGCCCAACGCTGGCAACAATTTCTCCATCAGCATCGCCACCGAAAGCTGGGCCGAAACCGACCGCATCATCAATGGACTCTCCGCAGGCGGAACGGTTGCCATGCCGCCCCAGGATATGTTCTGGGGCGCCTACTTCGGTATGTGCACCGACCGGTTCGGCTTCAACTGGATGGTGAACTACGAAACCGCCGCTGGCTAAAATCATCTGCCGCAGCTCACTGAATCCATCAGGGCAACCCGCCGGAGGGTCTAACCATGAAAGCGTCATACTTCGGCTGCATGGGATATTCGGAACGGCATTCGCTGCCCGGCGCGTGGCCGGTGGCGCCGGCGCACATCGACCCGGAAGCCTCAGAGCAGTCCTACCGGGAGGGATTGGCCGAATGCGAGCTGGCTGAATCGGTGGGTTTTGACTGGATCAGCGTATCGGAACATCATTACTCAGGCACCAGGCTCACCCCCAGCCCCGCGGTGATGGCGGCCACCGTCGCCCAACGGTGTCGGGTGGCCAGAATCGCCATGCTGGGGCAGCTCTTACCCATCAACAATCCCGTTCGCGCGGCGGAAGAGATCGGGATGCTGGACAACCTGACCGGGGGGCGGCTGGTAGTGGCGTTCATGCGGGGCACACCCAATGAAGACGCCGTACACGGTGTGGATCGTGAGGAAGCGCGGTCGCGGTTGCTGGAAGGCATCGATATCGTCCGGCACGCCCTCACTGCGGCCGAACCCTTCGCCTGGCACGGGCAACATTACGACTACGAGACCATCGCCGTATGGCCCCGTCCCATTCAGGGGGTGTCGCTGCCTATTTTCGTGGCCACCAGAAGCGAACCCACGGTTGCTCACGCCGCGTCCAACCGGCTGGGCGTAGCCGTTTCCTACGACCGCGCGGAGGATATGCAGCGTGTGATTGAGGCGTATTTCCGCTGCTGCGAAGACGCCGGTTGGCAACCCACGCCCGATAACATTGCTTACCGGGGCGGCATCTGTCTGGCCGAAACCGATGCCCTGGCGGAAGAAAGACGCGCGTTGATTTTGGAAGCGGCAGCGGGGGCATCTCAGAATGCTCCGGCTACCCCAGGCCGGGCAACCACGTCCGAACTTCCAGATGGGCCGTCCGATGAGCGGGTGGGGTTAGCCAACCCGCCCCAGACCAACGTCAATCGGGGCATCGGGTTCATGTTGAACTTCGTGGGAAGCCCGGACACGGTGGTGGAACAGCTGCGGGAATATCACGACCATTGCGGTGTCGGGGTGGTGGATCTGGCTTTCCAGCAGCCGGGACTACGCCACGAAACGGTGATGAAATCCATCGATCTGTTTGGCCGCGAAGTTTTGCCGCGCATCAGGGAGTTTTAGGCGGTACCGGCCATAATCCAGGGCAGTTGCCCGTGACTATTTTGACAAGTTGACGCTGCCGGCCAGGCCGGTCTAGCTTGGGATCAAGGCAGGTAAACACTGGCCCGGAGCGACGATGAGCACCAAAGAACGATGAGCACCAAAGAGATGAACTCGCAGGAGCACGGCCAGACGGCCCGTGATTTTTTGGTCGCGTCCGACCGGGAATTTGTTGCGGGAGACGACCTCCAGGGTTCGGAGAAATTGTACGGCGCGGCCACTCACGTTGTATCAGCGCTGGCCCAGCAGCGGGGCTGGCAATATCGAAGCCACCGCGCCATGAAGAATGCGGTGTCCCAGCTGGCGGACGAATACGACGATCCGCTGGTTCTGGCGGGCTTCCTGGCTGCGGAACGATTCCATATACATTTTTTCCACCAGGATCTGGAAGACTACGAAATAGAGTTGAACCGGCCGGTAGTCCACCGTTTCGTAAACCGTATGCTGGGCTTGCTGGACGGTGGGGCCGCCGGCGTGTGAGGCCGTGGTAACTGTCCAGACTTGAGGGGATCTTCGGCTTTTCCGACTGGTTGTGGACGGGTGGCCAAGCACGGAATTTGCTTTGCAAGCCGACCCGTCCCCTCAAACGTGAACAGTTACAGGCCGTGGCGCTGGTTTGTGTCCCAGTTCACAATCGGCTATAATCAATCTAACCCTACAGGGTTGGGAGGGATCGCATAGTGGTCTAGTGCGGGCGCCTGCTAAGCGCTTATCCTGGGAAACTGGGATCGCGGGTTCGAATCCCGCTCCCTCCGCCATTTCCATCCGGACACCCGCGCCGTTACCGCCCTGTACCATGGGAACTAATCAGATGCAGACCTATCACATCTGGACCATCGGTTGCCAGATGAACACCGCCGACTCCGAACGACTGGGGTCGGCGTTAGAGCAACTGGGCCTCTCCGCTGTTGACCGTCCCGCCGACGCCGACGTGGTTGTGCTCAACTCCTGCGTAGTTCGGCAGAGCGCCGAGGACAAGGTTACCGGCACGCTCAACCTGACTCAGCCCCTCCGCAAAAAGCGCCCCGATTCTGTGCTGGCGCTTACGGGCTGCATGGTCGGCCCCCGCACCGAAGAGCTGCAGCGCCGCTTCCCCCATGTTGACCTGTTCCTGCGACCGCAGCAGTTCGACCCCCTGCTCGATCTGGTCGGCGAACGCCTGGGCGTTGACTGGCAGGGATGCGTCGGCTCCCTGGCCCCGCAGCAGCCCGACGTTGCCACCTACGTCCCCATCATCCACGGCTGCGACTTTATGTGCTCCTTCTGCATCATCCCCTATCGCCGGGGCCGACAGGTGAGCCGCACCGTTGCCGACATCTCCCACGAGGTTGAACTGCTGGCCGCCCGCGGCGTGCGCGAAGTTACCGTCCTCGGGCAAACCGTGGACGCCTACGGCCACGACTTGGATGACGGCCACGACCTTGCTGACCTCCTCACCCGCCTCAACGATATTGACGGCCTCGACCGTATCCGCTTCCTCACGTCTCACCCATCCTATATGAGCAGCCGCATCATCCAGTCGGTTGCCGATTTGCCCAAGGTCTGCGAGCACATCAACCTGCCGGTGCAAGCAGGAGACGACGCTGTGCTGCGCCGGATGCGCCGCCCGTACACCGCCGCCGAATACCGCGCCATCGTCGGCGAGATTCGCGACACCGTTCCCAACGTCACCGTCAGCACCGACATCATCGTCGGGTTTCCCGGGGAAACCGAGGCGCAGTTCCAGAACACCATGCAACTCGTGGACGATTTGCGCTTTGACAAAGTACACGGCGCCGCGTATTCCACCAGGCCCGGCACTATCGCCGACCGCACCATGCCTGACGACGTACCCCAGGACGACAAACGTCGCCGGCTTAAGGAACTGGAAACCCTCCAGGAAAGCATCCTTACCGGCATCAATGTCGGCTACATGGGTCAGACCGTGCAGGTACTGACCGAGAACCGCAAACGCGGCCGCTGGACCGGCCGCACCCGTGGCAACAAACTGGTGTACTTTGACGCACCGGATGACGCCGCCGGCGTTGACTTCGCCGGCCAGCTCGTAGATATCACCATCGACCGCACCAGCCCCTGGTCGCTGGGCGGGTCGTTGCAATAGCTGGCATCCCGAGCCGCCAACTGGCAAACGCAGCTTCGACGCACATTGACCGACGTGTATTCGGTACAAATTAATTGTGAAATTTGGCACACACGTTTACACATAAGGAGGCCGCATACATGGTTACCCGAACGCGGCAACCCACCATACCCCTGACCGAAATCGAGCACGCCGCCTTCTGCCGCCCCGAGGACGAACTGCCGGCCAAATCACTGGCTGAAGAGATTGCGATCAACGTCCGCTGGCAAAAGATTCCCGGCGAGTATCTGGCCTGCTCACCCGCTGAGCTGGACGAGCGGATTGCTGCCGCCCGCCGTACTCTGGGCAAGTCGGTTACGGTGTTGGGGCACCACTATCAGCGCGATGAAATCATCAAGTACGCCGACTTCCAGGGTGATTCCTTCCTGCTCAGTCAGGAAGCGGCATCCCGTCCGGAGGCTGATTTCATCGTTTTCTGCGGCGTCCACTTCATGGCTGAAACCGCCTGCATCCTGGCCGACGAACATCAGCAGGTTATCCTGCCCAACATTACCGCCGGCTGTTCCATGGCCGACATGGCTCCAATTCAGGACGTGGAAGACGGCTGGGAAGACCTGCAGGATGTGCTGGGTGATCACGGCGGCATCGTGCCGGTTACCTATATGAACTCCGTGGCCGCAATCAAAGCCCTTTGCGGTCGCAACGGGGGCGCAGTCTGCACCTCGTCCAACGCCACCGCCGTGCTGGAATGGGCCTTTCAGGATGCCCAGCGCGTCCTGTTCCTGCCCGACCAGCATCTGGGCCGCAACACCGCCCTCAAGCTGGGCATCGGTCTGGACGAAATGGTCGTCTGGAATCCCTTCAAGGCGATGGGCGGCAATACTCCGGAACAGCTGCGCGCCGCCAAGATGGTGTTGTGGCAGGGCCATTGCTCAGTACACACCCGCTTCACCCCCCAGCAGATCGGATCCGCCCGAGTACGCTATCCTGATGTAACCGTACTGGTGCATCCCGAATGTCCTCGCGAGACAGTCGAGGCTGCCGACCTGGACGGCTCCACCGAGTTCATCCGCAAGGCCATCAACGAAGCCCCCGCCGGCTCGGTGTGGGCCGTGGGAACCGAGATCAGCCTGGTCAACCGCCTGGCCAGGAACAACCCGGACAAAACCGTATTCTGCCTCGACCCGGTGAGCTGCCCCTGCTCCACCATGTACCGCATCCACCCGGCCTACCTGCTCTGGACGCTGGAAAGCCTGGTCGCCGGAGAGGTGGTGAACCGCATCAAGGTGCCAGACCAGATACAGCGCGAATCCCTGGTAGCCCTGGAACGGATGCTGGCCCTGCGGTAGCGCCAACCCTGACGTGGCCCAAAGATGAGCGCTCCGATCATTTTCGGAGCGCTCATCTTTGGTGATTTATGGCAGGACTATTGCTACGCAGTCTGGTGAATGTCGAAGATCCGCCGCCGCCGCACCTCGAATACGAAGCCTGGCATCACCGGGTCGCCGCCGTGCTTCGCTCCACGCTTAGGTCAAAATCGATGACCGGAGGATAGTGGAAAGCACGATAACGAAAACCACTCACCATCTTCTTGGGCATCGTAGGTGAGGCCGCCGATGCGGATTTCCATTCCGTAACGTCAGTAATTGGGACCAAAGCACGACAATCTTGTCGGTATGCAGCTAACGGCAACCCGGCGCGGAATCGTCTAGAAAGCATCTGCACGTGAAATAATCGACGTGAATTTTCATACACTCGATATAAACTTGCGGCGTTGGCGCCGGGGTTGGCACCGGCGTCAGGGTTGGCGTTGGCGTTGGCGATTTTTCACGTTTTAACACCCTATCACATCCACCTTGCAGGTAAGTGTCCTGACGAGGGACGCCGATCTTTGGTAGGTCAAGTGAACACCAAGCGAGCCACGTCTCGTCGGTGGATGGGTAGCTGTAGACTGTAGTCGCGGTCCCAGCGAAAACACACGGTTCGACCAACCCTTGAACATAATTGCGCTTGAGGTCAGAGAATCCACTGCATTGCCTGACTGGTAACACCAAGCTGTCAATATAGAGTTTCGCCTCTGTGGCGTCCATTTTGACAGTATCAGATGTGTTGAGCGTACCTTGCTCACTAGCGCACGCGGTGCCGCCACCAAGGACAATGATGACTAAAGATATCCACAGAGTAGTGAGTATGGCCTTACGCATAATGCCTTTCCATATCTCTGTCACTCGTTCACCTCAATGTCGTCCTTCATTCGGGGTTCTAACGTTTGATGGAGTCGGCCGCACCACGTGCCTCTATCCCCATGCCGAGGTAGTGGACATAGTGTTTGCCTGTTCACCACTGCTGATCAAAAATTCGCCGCCGCACCTCGAACACAAACCCCGGCAAAACCGACTCCCCGCCAACCGTTTCCGGGTCGTCTAACACTTCGGGCGCAGCGTTGGGCCGGTAGATATGAACCTGATGATTGGCAGGGTCGATGAGCCACGCCAGTTGCGCCCCGTTGTCGATGTACTCCACCATTTTTCGGCGCAGCACCCGCAAGTCGTCGATGTGGGTGCGAACTTCCGCCACAAATGCCGGGCAGAACAGCAATATATGGTTAAGCGGTGGTTTGTTGGTTGCCATCTGCTCCGCAGAAATCCAACAAGCATCCGGTGTGTAGCGGGATCCATTGGGCAAGCGGATACCAAGATTGAATCCACCCGTTTGGCCGCCATAACCTTCTGCCCATTTAGCAAGGTCAAAGCCAAAATCCCCCTCGCCTTTCGCTACATCCCAACCCGGGAAAGGCAATATCAGCAAAGCACCTTCCGAGTTGATCTCCAGCTTGCCAATCACGTCTTTGTTGGCCCGGTTGAATCTCACCCACCAGTCGTCCAACTCGTAATCGGACAGGCCGGATAGCAGTTCCAGGATTGGACGAAAGTCCAAACGCACCGGGGCCGGTGTTCGCTCCCCGGCGAACCACCCTGCCGCCCGCAGCGATTCTGGTTCGTCATATGCGGTTTGCGTAGTCATCGTTTGCCTCTTTCTGAACCGACTAATTCAGGTCGAAAATGCGGCTGCGCACGTTGAACACGAAGCCCGGCAATTCTGGGTCGCTGCTGACCGTCTCCGGGTCGTCTAATATCTCCGGTTCGGCATCGGGGTGGTAGATGTGAACTCGCCGCAGGAATGGGTCAATCAGCCAGCCCAACGCTACGCCGTAGGCCAGCCATTCCTCCATTTTGGCCTGCTGCTCTTCTACCGAGTTGGAAAGAGAAACAATTTCGGCAACAAAGTACGGAGCGACCGACAAACCATGCGGGTCTTGCTCAACTGGAAGCAACTGGGCCAGTTGCTCCGGGGAGAGCCAGCCGGCATCGGCGGCACGACGACCGGGCCAAGATACCAGCACCAATTCATTGCCAATTACCACCTCTCCCCCGGGGCCGGTGTTGCTCCAACTCTGCAGGTCATATTGTAAGTTGAACTGCCGTTGCGCTCCGCTTCTGCCTTCCGACGCCATCGCCAGCAATCTCCCGTTCGCATCAATCTCAAACTGGTAGCCCAAATCTGCATTGTCCGTGGTGAACCGCAGAAACCAGACATCCAGCGCGTCATCGTCGGGCAGCAGAGCCAGCACCGAGCGGATGTCCAGCGCAAAACCGTCAGGGAGCATATCGTCGTCAACGTCGGCGGCAACCGACAGCGGAGTGGTGAGCGGCTGTGTACTCATTTATTCCCCTCCCTACGCCGCATCGTCCAGGCAGTCGCGCAGCGGGCGGTTGATGCAGGAGAAGATTGGCGTGTCTTGCAGCGTGTAGGGGCGGGCTTTGGATTCCCGCAGTTCCATCACCAGATCCAGGAATGTTCCCGGTTCGTCGGTTTCAAAGCCCAGCACAAACTCGGGGTCGTCCAGGCCGAATGAGTAGGCCGTGGAGATTTTCACCTGGGGATACTTGTGTCCGATGACGAAGTGCTCGTTCATCAGTTCCTGGCGGTCCTCTTTGGGAAGCTGGTACCAGTCGTGGGTCTTCCAGAAGGGATACATAAACAGGTAACGCCGCCCGACAATTCGCAGGGATGCGGCATCGGCGGAACCTTCTTGCCCCTCGTGCTGGTGGTCGTCGATGTATGGCGACCGTCGGGTCATACCCAGGTAGGAGTGAGGCGTTTCCAGGTAGCCGCCAAGCCGCGTCCGGTTCAGTTGCGCGGCCAGCTCGTTGATGCGTTCCAGCTCCGGAGACACTCCCCACAGCATGAAGTCGACATCGCCGCGGGTGCCCACCAGACTGTAAGTATTCAGCGCAACGCGGTCGGCGAACTCGGCAGCCACCGCCGCAAACTCGTCCTTGCCGGCGTCGCGTTCAGCCGATGCCAGGCGACGCCATTCGGGTTGCACGCGGAAGAACGTGTATTTCACAAAATCGCGCCGCGGATCCGCCATAACTTACCTCTCCTAGCGTTCGGCTCGTAGCGTTCGGCTCGTAGCGTCCGGTATCGTCCCAATTTCACTATCCCATGTTCAGTTGCAATCATAGCATAGCGGCCCGGGAAATCTGGCAGTGGCAAGTCTGGCCGCAATCGGAAATGGGTTACAATCGCCATGCGCGCGGCGCCGGCGCTGCCGGTGTGCGCCGATCCCACGTGCCCGGATCTATTCACTGACCGTAACCAGCTCAGGAGGACTCACAACATGGTAACTATCGGAGAAGGTCAATACATCTACGACGTGCAGGAAGGCTGGGGCCAGCTGCCCGCCGGTTTTGCGTTCAAAGAGGTAGCCGCCGTCGGTTGCGACGAAAACGACAATGTCTACGCCTTCAATCGCGGCGATCATCCGATGATGGTTTTTGACAAGGACGGCAACTTTATCAAGTCATGGGGCGAGGGCGTGTTTCCCCGTGCCCACGGCATCACGATGTCGCCGGATGGCAATATGTTTTGCACCGACGACGGCGACCACACGGTTCGCAAGTGTACGCTGGACGGCGAAGTGCTGCTGACCCTGGGCACCAGCGGACACCCGGCGCCGTTCATGTCCGGCGACCCCTTCAACCGCTGCACCCACGTTGCCATCGACCCGCGCAACGGCGATTTCTTCGTCTCCGACGGCTACGGCAACGCCCGCATACACAAGTACAGCCCCGATGGGCAACATCAATTCTCCTGGGGTGAGTCGGGCAACGGCCCCGGCCAGTTCAATATCGCCCATAACATCGGCACCGACCGCACCGGCCGCGTCTTTTTGGCCGACCGTGAGAACCACCGCGTGCAGGTGTTCAACTCCGATGGCACGTTCCTGGGCCAGTGGACCGATATGGCGCGTCCGTGCGGGCTGTATATCGACCAGGCCGCCGACCTCGTTTATCTCGGCGAGCTGGGGGCAGCCATCGGAGCCAACGACCAGGCCACCGGCCTCGGCCCGCGGGTCAGCGTTTACGACACCGACGGCCGCCTGCAGGCCAGGGTTGGCGACGGCCCGGAGGGTGAAGCGGCCGGCCAGTTCATCGCCCCTCACGGCGTCTGCCTCGACTCTGCCGGCAACATCTATGTGGCGGAAGTCTCGTGGACACACACCGGTCAGCGCCTCACCCCGCCGCGAGAGGTGCGCTCCCTCCAAAAACTGGTCAAAACCGCCTGAATTCAAACACGGCTGGACAGGATACACCGGATAAATAAATCAAAATTCCGTTCATCCTGTGCATCCTGTTCATCCATGCAAATTAAACCGATAACGAGTAAGTCATTATGGAAATCCGCATTGGAAGTCTCGTGCGCGACGCCGAGGAAGCCCGGGGCGCAGCGTTGGTAATCGACGTTTTTCGTGCCTTCACCACCGCCGCCATTGCCTTTGATCGCGGGGCCGAACGCATCACGCTGGTTGCCGAGGTCGAAGCGGCGTTGGCCATCCGGCAGCGCAACCCCGCCATCGCCGACATCCTGATGGGTGAGGTGGGTGGCCAGCGCCCGGACGGGTTTGACTACGGCAACTCCCCCTACGAGGCATCAGCCGTGGATTTTGCCGGCAAAACGGTTGTGCAGTCAACGCGGGCTGGCACCGTGGGCGCCGCCGCCGCCGGAGCCGCCGGTTGCGATCCCATCTACGTAACCTCGTTCGTGGTGGCGGGCGCGACCGCGCGGGCATTGCTTTCGGAAAACCCGTTGCCGGAGCGAGTAACCATTCTGGCAATGGGCGACCAGGGAGTCGATCGCTCCGACGAGGATGAACACTGCGCCCTGTATCTACGCAACCGGCTGGAGGGTCGCAACCCGGATCCGGAAGCCCTGCGCAAGCTGATTATGGCCGGCGGCGCAACCCAAAAATTCTTCGACGATGCACAACCCCAATTCCACCCCCGCGACGTATCCCTGGCCCTGGAAGTGGACCGCTACAACTTCGCCATGCGGGTAAGCCGGGAGGACGGCCTGCTGGTAGCGCGGAGGGTGTGATAACGTGGTCCGTCGATAATGAGGATCTGTTCGATGAACAAGCCACGGCGTTCTATGCTAAGCGGTCTACTGCTGCCGGCAATCATCCTGATGGCTGTGGTCGCATCGCTGTGGTTGGCGGCAGTTCCGCAAGATATTTCCGCACAAGATTCCGGCGCCAGGCCCACGCGAGCGCCGAAATGCAGATTGGTCATATCGACTGATCATAAAAATTTGGGGAATGGCCCTGGCAATCCTATGGTGTTCAGCGGAACCGTAGGCCGTAACGACTTCGGCCCCAAGGATCCGCAAAGTGGCTCCTTCACTGCTGCAAACATAAATGGAGATGCCCCCTGCCAGTGGTCAGCGGAAACTAACCGTACCTGGCTGTCGATTGGCAAGAGTTCCGGCACGGTACCGGCCGACGAAGCCGACGAGTCTATTGAGATATTAATCAACGACCGGGTGCTGGCAATACAACTCATTTCCTGTAAGCTACGAGCGCCTGATATGGAGATTCACCTATGACGCTTGATGAAATCATGACTCTGGTCGCGCCGGGCGAATCCGAAACGGTGGAGTTCAAAAAGACTACCGGAGAACGACGCGAGGCCGCCAAAACTGCCTGCGCTATGCTCAACCATCGGGGCGGTATCGTTCTCCTCGGCGTTACACCGGATGGGCTGGTCGTGGGCCAGCGGGTGGGTGACCAAACGATTGAACATATGGTCGAGGAACTGCGGGGAATAGACCCTCCGGTCTTTCCCACTATAGACCGAGTTCCTACTGCCAACGGCAAAGAAGTCCTGGCAGTGCGGGTTAACCGGGGTGCAATGCGACCGTACAGCTACGGTGGCATATCCTACCGAAGGTTGGGCAACACTACCCGACCAATGCCGCGAGAACAATATAATCAGGTATTGCTCGAACGGATGCACAGCGAACAGCGCTGGGAGAATCAGCCTGCTGACGGTTGGTCTATCAATGACCTGGACATTGCCGAACTCCAGCGCACTATTGGAGAGTCAATCGCGCACAATAGAATCGAGGCTACAGTTTCTCGCGAGCCGGCTGAATTGCTCCGCGGTTTGGGCTTGATGAAAGACGGTGTATTACTGCGCGCCGCAGTAGCGCTATTTGGAAACAACCAACGGATTGAGGCTGAGTTGACTCAGTGTCTGTTACGAGTTGCCCGGTTTCGCGGTATCGACCGGACTGAGTTCCTCGACAACCGCCAGTTCCGCGGCAATGCTTTTGCACTACTCGGACAAGCAGAGCGCTTTCTACTCGAGAATATACCAATAGCCGGGCGCATAACGCCGGGATCCTTGGTGCGGGTGGACGAGCCACTTTACCCTCCATTGGCGTTGCGGGAAGCCCTGGCCAATGCTTTCTGCCACCGGGATTACACTAGCGGCAGCGGCTCGGTGGCCCTAGGCATCTACGACGACCGCCTGGAAATTACTTCCGCTGGTCCGTTGCACTTCGGGCTAACCCCGGAACTGCTTTTTATGTCCCACGAATCGCAACCTTGGAATCCGCTGATTGCCAACGTCTTATATCGTCGCGGTATTATCGAGCAATGGGGACGTGGGACGATTAAGATGGCAGAATTGATGGGGTCTGCTGGCTTGCCACCGCCTGAAATTGAGGACGTTGGCAACTTTGTTACAGTCAGGTTCCGCCCCAGCCAATACGTGCCACCACAGCGGGTAGGACACGACCTAACTGAGCGGCAACAGGCTATTCTGGCACTGTTGAACGAGGCTCGTGCAGGATTAGCATCTCGTGAGATACATGACCGATTAGAGATGCTAGCCAACCAACGGCAAGTTCGATTGGACTTGGATACATTACGAACGCTAAACTTGGTCGAGTTAATAGGGCATGGACGGGGAGCCCTGTGGAAACGCTTGTAGGCCGATTTATGTTCAATTATGTTCAATTATGTTCAATTGTGTTCAATTGTGTTCAATTGTGTTCAATTGTGTCGCATTGACTAACGCCCTCTAAAACCCAACCATCCAGCGAGTGAAGCGGTGGAGTAGGGCTGCTGTTTCGCCGCCGCCGCCGAGGCGGATTCTTCCTGAGACCAGCGCCACGTCCAGCTTGAGGCGGCCGTAGGCGAGCAACAGGAAGGTGTTGGTGTCGCTGGACACCACGGCGTCGATAGTGTCCGGGTCGGGGTGCAGGTTGCTGCCGACTGCCACGCCGTCCGAATTCACCACCACGTCAAGCGCCGGCGCATCGGACAGGTCAAAACGGTAGCGGACGGTTCCGTCCGGCGGTTCCTGCGACGGGTTGTAGGCCGTGCGCAGCCAGTGGGGTACCATGCCCAGCAGCGCCGGCTCAGCGTCCGGGTACAAGCCGGCGTTGGGATCGAAGGCGCTACGCATATCCCAATCGTGTACCGCCAGTTCCTGGATGCGCTGGCTCACGTACTCGCGAGCGGTCATCGTACCCCGTCGCGGGTGCCAGCACGGGCTGTGCCATTCGTCGCCGCTGAAGCTGTCCAGCAGGGCGGATAATTCCTGATAGCGCAGCTCAAAAATGGGGAGCAGGGTATCGCCCATCGACTGGGTATAGGCCACGTCGGCATCGGCGTTGGCCGCCGACATTGCCATGTTGTCGGAAGGGGCGCTGAACCCTTCCGGTGCGGCAGAGTCGCCGGCGCGCCCGCGGGTCATGCTGGCGATTTGCCGTTCGGCCCGATTGGTCAGGTGGCCGGCCACATCGCGCACCGTCCAGGCAGCGCAGGCAGATTGACGGCCCAGGTCCGCATCGGTTTTGCCGACCAGGAATTCGTGAAGTCCGTTGGCCAACTCGCGGATTACATCCACCTCATTGCGGATAGTAACCTCGTCATACAATGTCATCGCCCATTCCCCCAATCAAATCCTGTTTATCCTGTTCATCCATGTAAAAACTCGTCACAACCCCCCGAACCAGCGGCCCAGGTTGCGGAGGCCGACGTGGGCGATAGTATCGGCGGTTTGGGATACCCGAACGCGGCCGGCGCGCTTGGCGGTATTCCAATCTACCCGGTTGTACAGGCACAACAGATAGGCGCCGGCGTCGCAACGGATGGTGAGCTGCGCTGCTCGTTGCGCCGCAGGTTCCACCACCGAGAAACTGTCTCCGGTAACGATCACATCGTGGCGCAGGGCGGCTCCGCCGTCGGCGCCAATATCCATGCGATAGACGAACGGTGTCGTCAGCGGGGCAGTGGGCCGGAAGCACAGTTGATACCACATCTCGGATGCCGGCAACAGGGCCACCGCTCCATCCCCGTCCAGGTCGCCCTGGCCGGCGCCGCCGGAGCGCATATCCCAGTCGTGAATCACCAGCTCCTGGATACGCAGGTCCAGGTAGCTGCTGGCCGAAATCGTTCCGCGCCGGCGGTGCCAGCAGCCGATGGACCAGTCGGTCCACGCCTGTAGCGTCTGGTCCAGCGCCTCGTATCCCGCCTGGAAATTATCGAGCAGGGCGTCGCCAAGGTCGGCGCGCAGCTGGGCGTTGTTCACCGCGTTGGACTGCTGCACCTGGTCGGGACTAGGTCGGGCGCTCTCGCCGGCCGGGGCGCCGCCCTCGCCGTCCAAAGCCCGCAGCATCGCCTCCCGTTGCCGAACCGCGCCGCCGGCCAGATGCGCGGCCACCGTACCCACGTCCCACTCGGAGCAAGCCGACGGCCCGTTGAGCGCTGCGGCGGGCCCGTGGGATAAACGCCGGTGAATGTCTCCCGATAAGCGCCGGATCAGTGCAACTTTGACGGCATCGTCCATGTGTTACGCCTCCCTGAAATCGATGAGTGATAGCGCGGGTAGTGTACCACGCAACCGCCCCGCACCAACTGGCCGGGCCTTTCGAGTAACTGTTCAGACTTGAGGGGACCTACAGGCTATCCGGCCTCTTGCTGAGGGGCAGCCAAGCACGAATTTTCTCTGCAAACCCATTCCGTCCCCTCAAACGTGAACAGTTACCCTTTCGATTGTCGGCATCTTGTCGTTGCGAGGAGCGCCCAACTCCAACTGTCATTGCTACGGCGACGAGATTGCCACGCTGCGCTCGCAATGACAGATTAAGCTGCACTCGCATTAAGCTGCGCTCACAATAACAGATTAAGCTGCACTCGCAATGACAGATTAAAGTGGGTACGCGTGAGTCGGACCGACGGGGTTGACGAAGCCTTGCAGTACCGCGCCGCAGTGTATAATGCCGCCAGCTTGAACTCTGTCCAGAAGGTGAGCGTTATGCCAGATATGATGGGACCACATACTGCAATCCGCACTGAATTCGGTCTGCCGGTGCGAATGCGCGACGGCGTTACCCTGTATGCCGATGTTTACCGACCCGACACCGCCGACCCGGTGCCGGTTCTGTTGCAGCGCACGCCCTACGACAAATCCCAGGGCCGCTCCGGCAGCCTGGAGGTGATGCGGGCTGCGTCCCACGGCTATGCCGTTGTGGTTCAGGATTGCCGCGGGCGTTACACTTCCGAAGGCGAGTTCTATGCCTTCCTCGACGAACCCGACGACGGCTACGATACCGTGGCGTGGTGCGCCGCGCAGCCCTGGAGCAGCGGCAAGGTTGGTATGTTTGGGCGCTCCTACGTGGGCGCGACCCAATGGCTCTGCGCCATCACCAACCCGCCGGCGCTGACCACCATCGCACCCGGCATCACGGCGTCCGACTACTACGAGGGCTGGACGTATCAGGGCGGCGCGTTGGCGTGGGGATTCGCCCTGTCTTGGACAATGCGGCAACTGACCATGGCCAATCTGGGCGCCATCAGCAGCCGTCATGACGTTCCGGACGGTGTCCGGCAAGGGCTGCTGGAAGCCTTCAATCAGCTGGATTGCACCATGCGACAGCAGCCCATCGTCGACCTGCCGCAGCTGAAGCCGCCCCTGGCCGACTATTTCTACGACTGGATTCGCCACTCGTCCAACGACGAATACTGGCAGCGGTGGCGCATTGAAAACCACTACCCGCACATCACCACGCCCGCTCTGCACATCGGCGGCTGGCACGACATATTCCTGCTGGGCACGCTGCGCAACTTCGTCGGGATGCGGAAACAGGCCGAGGACGCAACGGCGCGGGGCGGCCAGCGTCTCATCGTGGGCCCCTGGCATCATGGGCCGTTTGCCGAAACCTCGGGCGATTACTTCTTCGGCCTCGGCGCTTCGGGGCCGGCCATCGACACCGACGGCCTGCAACTGCGCTGGTTCGACTACTGGCTGAAGGGGGAGCAGAACGGCGCCGACGCCGACGCTCCGGTTCGTATCTTTGTGATGGGGGACAACCGCTGGCGTGACGAGCAGGAATGGCCGCTGGCCCGCACCGAGTTCACCGACTATTACCTCCACAGCGGAGGCAAGGCCAACACCTCGGGCGGCGATGGCGTCCTGTCCACGGCCAGCCCGGGCGACGAATCCGCCGATGTGTTTCTGTACGACCCCCGGAACCCGGTACCGACGCGCGGCGGCCCGCTGTGCTGCGGCCCGTCGTTCGTGCCCGGCGGCGCCTACGACCAGCAGGGACTGGAAACTCGGAGCGATGTGCTCTGCTACACCACGCCGCCGCTGGCCGCTGACGTTGAAGTGACCGGCCCGGTTACGCTCACGCTGTACGCCGCCACGACTGCCGCCGATACCGATTTCACCGCGAAATTGCTGGATGTGGAACCGTGCGGCGCGGCCCGCAACCTCGTTGATGGCATCATCAGGGCGCGCTACCGGGAAGGCACCGACCAGCCTCGCCCCGTTACACCCGGCGCGGTGCATGAGTACACGATCGACCTGGTGGCAACGAGCAACGTGTTCAAGGCGGGTCATCGCATCCGCGTGGACGTTAGCAGCAGCAACTTCCCGCGTTTCGACCGCAACTTTAACACCGGCGACGATCCCTGGGCCGCCACCGATAGTGTGCCCGCCGTGCAAACTATCCACCACACCGGGCAGTATCCGTCGCGCCTGCGTCTGCCCGTAATTCCCGCCTGACGGCCAAGTTACCGTAGGGCCTTTCAGTTCTCAAAGATTTACTCCGTCTTTCCCGAGAAAGCGGGAATCCAGAATGTCTTTACTGCACAGGGTGCTGGATTTCGGCTTGCGCCAGAATGGCGAAATCGAGGAAGTCGCGAAGAATTGAAAGGCCCTGCAAGTTACCGTGGGGGAGGTTGACACATGGGCCGGCGCAGTTGCTTAGCAGTGGGAATCGTGTTCAGCCTGACGTTGCTGCTTATAGTTGTGTCATGCGGCGCGTGTTGGGCGGTTGACTGGGACACCCGCTCGAGAGACCTGCTATCGTCTCATGTTGTTGCCCCTCACCCTCTCCCAGGGGGAGAGGGGACTGCGGTGTGGGCTCGGACCCGGCTCTTCTGATTATCTGACTCTACCCACTACTCCGTCATCCCGGCGAAAGCCGGAATTCAGAAATGTGTGGAACATAGCAACGTCGATGACAGACTGGATTCCGGCTCGGGTCCGGAACGACGGTGGGAACAGGACAGGCTGGATTCTGGCTGGCGTAGCGGAGGGGAACAATCGAATAGCCAGGAACGGGTTGCCGGTTAGTTGCGGTAATAGCGTTGCGTTGCTACAATTTATGCGACGCACCGGCGTGGTGTAGTGGTAGCGCATCGGTCTCCAAAACCGAAGGTGTGGGTTCGATTCCTTCCGCCGGTGCCAAACAATCCCTATTTTGAGTAGGGATTCCCCTTTTAATCGGCACGTTTATCGTCTTGTTGGTGACAACGTGTTTGGGTAATCGCCATCGAAACCCGATCAACCTGAAATGGTTTTAGTGCTGCTGACGCGTTTGGTATTTCCCAGACGTTCGCGGCCCTCTTCCTCGCACCATTCCGAGTTTTTGCGTTGGTGGTATTCTCAGATGGATCGCAGTTTCAACGACAAGAACGACAAGGTTGACGCGCATCTTCTGTGGGCTGCATACTCCGTCTCGCCAGCTAGCTTGGGCTGCGAACTGGGCAATCCCGCGCCAAGTACGTCTGGCAAACTTGCTGGAAAGACAGTTGTGTGCCGAAGGGATAGGCCGGATGCCCGGCCAAACGGGAACCCATACAACTGAAGGGGGAGGTGAACCGTGGCAGGACCATGTACCGGCCTGACCGTGCTGGATTTCTCACTGGGGATGCCAGGGGCCATCTGCACCCTGGTAATGGCCGACTACGGGGCCGAGGTAATCAAGGTTGAACCTCCCGGCGGAGATCCTTTCCGCTTTCAACCCGCCTGGATTTCATGGAACCGCGGGAAAAAGGGCATCGTGCTGGATCTCAGCACTACAGAAGGTCGTGAGCAAGCCATCCAGCTAGCCGCCGGGGCTGATGTTCTGGTCGAGTCCTTCCGTCCCGGAGACATGGCCGACTGGGGGTTGGGGTATGACACCCTGTCGCAACTTTATCCCCGGCTGGTCTACTGCTCCATCACGGGCTTTGGACAAAATGGCCCACTCCGCCGGGTGAAAGGGTACGAGGGTGTTGTTGCGGCCAAAGCCGGCCGGATGCTCAACTTGCAGGGACAGCCTGACCGGGAAGGCCCAGTGTATTCGGCGGTGTACACCGGCAGCTGGCACGCCAGCCAGGCCGCAGTGCGCGGAATACTTGGCGCCCTCCGCGTGCGGGACCTCTGCGGGCGTGGGCAATGGGTTCAGACCAGTATCGTCCAGGCTCTGGCTTCTCCCCACGACAACAATGTCGGTGACGGTGGACTGGTGAATATGCAGCTCCGGCGCCGGGACCCGGAGCGGTTTCCCGGGCGACCCGGCGGCGCCCGCGGCCTCTCCTCCATAGGATACGTTCCCGTGCGGACCAGGGACGGCACGTGGCTCCAACACGCCAATCAGAGGGTTCCGCACATCCAGGGACATCTCAAGGCCATTGGCCTTGAAAACCTGCTCGAGGACGAGCGGTTCGAGAAAGTTCCCGCCATTGACTTGGAGAACCGGGAGCTTCTGCGTCGGGAGATCCTACAGCAGCAGTTGGAGAAGACCGCCGACGAATGGATGGAGATTTATATCCAGGACGGCGACATCGCCGCCGAGCCCTACCGCAACAGCGTCCAGGCTATGGATCATCCTGCGGTGGTCTCCAACGGCACAGTGGTAACGATCAATGATCCACGCGTCGGCCCGATGCGCACCCTGGCCCCCCTCGTGGATTTCAAGGACACGCCGGGAGAGCCCAGCGGGCCAGCCCCGGATGTGGGACAGCACAACTCCGAAGTGCTGGGACGCCGGCGGCAGCAGTCCGTGGCCGCCAGCGGTGGCCTGCCTGAGGCGAATGGCGCCGATGTGGCAGCCCACCCCTTGTCAGGAGTCACCATCCTGGACCTGGCGACAATCCAGGCCGGGCCCTACGGCGCCGCCCTTTTGGCAGACCTGGGGGCACGGGTCATTAAGATCGACGCCACCGACCGGCGATTGGATGAAGGGCGGCGTTCCACTGCCCAGGCAATGGCCGACGCACGGACCTACGCTGGCAAGGAAGGCATTCAGGTTGACCTTCAGACCCCGGAGGGCAAAGAGATCATCCATAAGCTCATCGCCAGGGCCGATGTTCTCACGCACAACTTTCGCCTCGGCGTTCCGGAGCGTCTCCAGATCGATTGGGAGACCTGCCTGAAGATCAATCCCCGCCTGATCCATGTCTGGATGGGAACCTATGGCGAAAACGGGGCACACGCGCGCCGGCCGGGCGCCCATCCCATTCCCGGCGCTATCATGGGCGGCGCCATGCGGCAGATGGGCCGGGGTATGCCCCCGCCGCCGGAACAGGTCATGGATATTGAGGAGACCGTTGAGGCGACCCGCTGGCTGATGAAATCCAACTGGGGGCCGGATCAAAACACCTCCCCGGCGGTGGCCACGGGCATCATCCTGGGCCTGCGGGCGCGAGACCGCACCGGCAAAGGCCAGCCCGTCCACATCATCATGCTCAACGCCAATGCCTGGACTAATGCCGATGAGTATTACGACCACGCCAACCGCCCTCCCATTGCCATGCCCGATGCAGAACTTCATGGCCTGCATGCCCTGTACCGTCTTTACCGCTGCCGGGAAGGGTGGGTGTTCCTGGGTTGTCTGTTCCAAGACGAGTGGGAAACCTTCTGCCGAACTGTGCAACGGGGAGAACTCCTGGCTGATCGCCGCTTTTCTACTCCAGAGGCGAGACAGGCCAATGACGAAGCCCTGATTGCCGAGATCTCGGCAATCCTCGCCGGGCGCACCGCTGCCGAATGGGAAGAGTTGCTAATCCAGGCGGACATCGGCTGTGTCCGGGCCGATGAAGCTCTGGAAGGAGAGTTTTATGCGGACCATCCCCACGCCAGGGCGAATGCACTGAGCGTTGAGGTGGAGCATCCGTATGTCGGAAAGTACCTCCGTTACGGCGGGTTGGTCGAATTCTCCCTGACTCCGGGACTCTACCGAACCTCCATCCAAATCGGCCAGCACACCAAGCCCCTGCTTCGGGAAATCGGGTACGACGACCAGGAGATCGAGGACTTGGGAACGCGGGGAATCGTCCAATGGGCAGACCCTTCGGTGGGTGGGGAGCCGTAGGCCAGTACGCCCAACGTGCGTCAATCCGCTCCATACCCTCATGCTTACCCGCTGGTCATTGCGAGCGTAGCGTGGCAATCCCGTCGCCGTAGCAACGGCGGTTGCCAGACGTGTGTCAGCCTTATCGAGATTGCCACGTCGCTATGCTCCTCGCAATAACCGGTTAAAGCGGGTACGTGTGAGGCTCCATACCTGGGCAACCTAATCTGAATCCAATTTGCGAAGGGAGGTCATACTTGGCAATACTGGTCAGTTTCGATATAGATGGAACGCTGGAAGCCGGAGACCCGCCTGGGCCGGTTACCATGAGCATGGTGAGGAAGGCCCAGGCCCACGGGTGCATTATCGGCAGTTCATCTGACCGTCCGCTTCCAGTACAGCAGGCCATTTGGGACCGACACCGCATCGAGGTGAGTTTTGTCTCATCGAAGCAGGGTCTCCTGGACCTGAAGTCCCGCTTTTCGGCTGAGGAGTATTATCATATTGGCGATACGGAGTTGGATCGCCAATTTGCCCTGGCCGCAGGGTTCCATTTCGTCTGGATGGATGACGGAAATACCGAGCCGTGGATTAACGGGAGGCCAAACCGGGATTAGACGCGCTTTCCCGATGATTTTTCTTGCCCACGGGCTTATCCGGACCTGAACCTGAAGAACGCCGCCGGTGACATTGGATCGGGACTGTGGTGAGGACGGACATAGGGCAATCTAACTATGGGCGACCAACAACTTTGACCAGCCAGAATACTCTGCATATAATCCACTCTAGATGGTGTCGGTAACGGCAACGCGCGACGAGCAGGATTCCACAGGAGGGGAGAACCATGTCAACGATTCCAGGGCTAGAAAGACCGGTCCCGGTTCCCAACGATCTGACCAAGCCCTTCTGGGACGCGTGTAACGAGCGGCGGTTGGTCTTGCAGAACTGCACCGCCTGCGCGAGGCTACATTATCCGCCCACCCAGCAATGCGACGAATGTGGCTCGGCCGATAATCTGGACTGGAAAGAGGTGCCAGGCCAGGGACACATTGACGTGTACCTGGTGATACGCGACTCTCGCATCAGGGGATTTCGGTCGGCGCAGCCCATCAACTTTGCGGTGATAACCCTGGACGAGGACCCGGGCATCAACTTCTTGTCCAACCTTCCGGGTACGCCGCCGGGCGAGGTTCCAGTTGGAGCCCCGGTGGAACTGATATTTGAAGAAACGAGTACCGGCCAGTTGGTCCACGAGTGGCGGGTGCTCACCTAGACCACTTGAGTCCTACGGACACGGTCAATAGCGCAGAGGGCATGAGGTAACTGAGATGGTTAGTGGCACGAGTTGGATGAGAAATCAGGAAGGTATGGGAGTCTGGGAGCACCGCGGCAAGGTCGCCGTGGTCGGTTGGGGTCAATCCCACATGGACCGGCGCTGGGACGGTGTGGCCCTGGACCGGAGCTGCGGCGGCTTGAGCAAGGAAGCGTGCCTGAAGGCAATTGCAGACGCGGGCCTGTCGCTGGACGACATTGATGGGCTTATCACCAGCCCGGAGACCCGTGCGGAGCAGACCTGGGCGCCGCGCCCTTATTTTGACCCGCCCTACGACACTGAGGACGGCCTAACCTATGCTTCAGCGGAGTGGATGCAGCGGGAGTTGGGACTGAAGAACGTAAAGTACCTCAAGTCCGACGCACCCTACATCGGCCCGATGATGGGCCTGGCCGCTCAGGCGGTCGGGGACGGTTTGTGCGAGACCGTCCTGGTGTGGTACCCGATGGTTAACCTGGAAGGCCGCTACGGGCACAACAACCCACAGAATCTGAACCAGGAGGCCCCCGGAAATAACGCCTTTACCCTTCCGTGGGGTTACCAGAGCGGCGCCATGTTCAACAACCTGGTTATCTTCCAGCAGTACTGCCAAAAATACGGCAAGTCCCACGACGGGCTGGCACCGCTCTGCTTGAACTTGCGCCGAAACGGCCTGTTGACTCCCTGGGGGTACTACGCTCTGCACGAGCCGTATCAGCTCACCCTTGAGGACTATCAGAACGGGCGCGTAATCGAGGAGCCGCTGGTGATATATGATTGCGACCGGCCGGTCAACACCTGCGCAGCCTTCATCTTCACCACCGCTGAGCGTGCCAAAGACCTGAGGCAAAAGCCGGTCTACATCCTCAACCATGCCCAGCAGTCTGGCAGGGGCCGTAGCACTATGGCAACCCTGGAGGAGCATCAGGAGGCGGTCGCCAGCCTGGCGCGGAAGATGTGGGAGGGTTCCGGGTTGGGTCCTGACGATGTTGATATATTCAACCCCTACGACGGCTACCTCACGTTCACGCAGCAATTCCTGGAGGGCTTCCAGTGGCACGGTGTTAAGCTGGGAGAGGCCCACGACTTCTATGCCGACGACATCAGGGTCGAAGGCCCGCATCCCTTCCTTTCCAGTGGCGGAAATAGCGGAACCGGGCGCAACCGCTCTGTCCTCTACGCTGACAGCATTCAGCAGCTGCGGGGGACAGCGGGTGCACGGCAGGTGACGGTGCGGGCGGAAACTGCCCTGGCGGGTTGCAATACACCCGACAGCAACGGCTTCATTATGCTCAGCAAGCATCCGAACTAGAATGCAGCTCCTGGCCCTCAAACCCCAGGAGCTCAACGCCCAACCCGTTCCCTTTAGCCTGGGCAAGCACTTTGAAGTCGCCATATTCGGTTGAGTCCACCAGGGTCATCATGGCCATACGGCTCAGTGTGGTTCGGGCGGCGGACAGGCCTTGCGTTTGGAGGGCATCGAGGAACGAAAAGAAGCCAAGATTCGTCAGGAACCGGCTCTGTAGGGCGTAGCCCACGGTGGTTAGACCGTGCCGCTCACCCATCCGCATGAGGGACGTGAAGTCCACCTGACAGGTAATGTCCTGTTGCCCGATGCGCTGGTACGGGTCGCTGCTGACGACGTGTCGATTGAAGCACACCAGCGTACCCCCGGCATTCTGGGGCGAGTAGAGGTCAGTGGCCAGTTGACCGTAGTCGATAGTGAGCATAAACCCGCGCTCCAGGACTCTGGAAAGCTGGCCGGTCCAGTCCTCCATGGCCAAGTTCACCTCACCGCGATACCCTTCGGTTAAGGACAAGCCCAAGCTGGACAGCCTCTGTTCGATGCGAGGTGAGGATGGCTCGTCCAGGACTTCGCTGAGATTCTCCCCCTCCGACGTGACGAAGACTTCCTTAACTCTTCCATCTTGGATGGCGAACCGGTGGACCGGGAAGTTGTCGATCAACTCGTTGCACAGGATACAACCAACAACATTGCGGAACGCCCGAAGTCCCTCGGTTTTAACTCGTTGGATTCCGGGGATTGTGTCTTGCCGGCTGGACGGTATCCCATCTCCAGTCCCGTTGGCCCAGTCAAAGGTGTGGTCAGATGGTTGGAGCCATCCCGGCTCGTAGTCGGCAGCGACATAGTAAAGCGCCTGGGCGAACCGGGGGGCCATCCGCCGGCAGGCATCCACGATGGATTGAGCCAAGACGCCGTCGCCGGAACCAACCTCGATCACATGGAAAACGGGAGGGTCTCCGAGGAGGCGCCACATCTGCTCCAGTTGCCGTGCGATCAGGGCGCCGAAAACCGGGTGACTCGTGGAAGAGGTCCCGAAGTGGGCGCTGATCCTATTGGCCTGGGCAGAATAAAAGCCCCCACTGGGCGAGTACAGGCCAGCCTGCATGAACCGAGCGAAAGTAATTCGCCCGTCCTTTTGGATTAGATCTCTGATCTCCTGGTCAACCGCTGAGCGCAACGTCATCCCCCGGAACGGCCAAGATTCCCTGGATTCTTAAGCAAGCATATCAATGACAACTGCGTTTGGGCAGTCCATTCCAAGAGTATTCGTATGCCGCCCGGTTTCTTTTACACCACGTCCAGGGACTATACTACGGCCGGAGAAGGTCTGACCCGAACCTGTGCCAGACTCAAGAAACAAAAGAAACAAAACATCCTTAACTCGGAGGCCCAAAAATGCCAGTCAAAGGGACCACGCTAACCAGTTTTCGTCCATTGATGCAGGGCGTCAACGGAATGGTTGCAGCCAGCCACCCCAGCGCCGCCATGGCCGGTTTGGAAGTCCTGAAAAACGGCGGCAACGCGATTGACGCTGGAGTGGCCGTTGGCCTGGCGTTGAACGTAGTGCACGTCGATGATTGCAGTTTCCTGGGCGTGGCGCCCACGGTCATATACCTGGCGGACCGGAAAGAAGTTACTACCATTGACGGGCTCGGCGTCTGGCCCGGGGCCGCATCAGTCGAGTATTTTCACAAAACCCACGGCGGAAAGATTCCGGCCGGCGTTCTCTCCTCGTTGACGCCGGCCGCCGCCGATTCGTGGCTGACCTCTCTGTCCAAGTTTGGCACGATGACCTTCGGACAGGTAGCGACTGCGGCCATCGACCTGGCTGGAAACGGTTTCCCCATGTTCCGTTACCTGGCCGGCCGGTTCAAGACCGCTTTCGACCAGTACAACGCCCACCCGTCAACCGCCGAGATTTACCTGCCCGGTGGCCGCGCCCCCCAACAGGGGGAAATGTTCTATCAAAAGGACCTGGCTGCCACCTTGTCCAAAATCGCGGATGTGGAGGCTTCCAACGCCGGCAAAGGTCGGGAGGCCGCGCTCAAGGCGGCCAGAGACTACATCTACACCGGCGAACTGGGCTGCAAGATTGTCGCATACAACCGGGAGATGGGCGGTCTCCTCACCGAAGAAGACCTGGCCCGGTATCATGTCCAGGTGGGGCCGCCCGTGACGGTAAATTACAAGGGCTACGATGTCTACAGCACCGGGCCGTGGGGCCAGGGCCCGACGTTCCCCCAAGCCCTCAAAATTCTGGAGGGGTATGACCTGGCGTCTATGGGCCACAATTCCGCCGAGTACATCCATACGGTGAGCCAGGCCCTGAACTTGGCCTTTGCCGACCGCGAGCAGTACGTGGGAGACCCGGATTTCGTGGACGTGCCCATCAATGAAATGCTGGCGGAGGAATACCTGGTCAAGCGTCGTTCCCTGATTGACCCTGACCTGGCCTGGCCGGGGACGCCACCGGCGGGAGACCCGCGAAACGGTAGGGCGACCATCGACGGCGCCCCGCAGTCTCCCAGAGAGGCGGCGGTTCCGGTTGGCACCGCCGGAGTCAGCGGCGGCGGGACTTCTTATTTCGCCGTAATCGACCGGGATGGCAACATCTTCTCCTGCACCCCCAGCGAGGGCACCAAGAATGGCGGGCCGATAATTCCGGGCACCGGCCTGGCGTTCTCCTTGCGCGGCACCCAGTCCAAGTTGACCGAAGGCCATCCGGCATCGGTCGCCGGGGGCAAGCGGCCCAGGCTCACTCCCGCGCCGGCCCTGGTGCTGCGCGACGGCGAGCCCGTGATGGCCCTCGGCGCTCACGGCGGAGACCATATCCCGCAAGGCACTCTGCAACTGCTGTTGAACGTCCTGGAATTTGGCCGCGACCCTCAGGAGGCCGTGGAGGAACCCCGCTTCTACAGCTATAACTTCCCCAGTTCCAACTGGGCGTCAAAGTATGAGCCGGGGATGCTGCGGTTGGAAGGCCGTATTTCCGATGAAGTGGCCGGGAAACTACGGCGGAAAGGTCACACGATAGAGCAATATCCGGATTGGTGGGAGGGTTCGGCCTTGTACTGTGTCATCACTCGCAACCCTGATACCGGGGTACTGCAAGGCGGCGCCGACCCGCGGTGCGAAGCCTACGCCGCAGGTTTCTAGCCCCGGCGCAAACACTGACCATCTTACGGATAGTTTGACCGGCATAGTTTGACCGTCCGCGGGCGTAGTCTGCGGACGGTTTCCCGTTGTCGGGGATTCGAGGCAATGCGGACACCGATCACTTCAGAGACAGGGCAATCCGTTTGCGCTCGAGGTCTACCTCAAGTACCGTTACCCACACCCGCTGTTGCACTTTGACGACATCCGAGGGATTACTGACGAACCCATCAGCCAGCTGACTGATGTGCACCAGCCCGTCCTGGTGTACGCCAACATCGACAAAGGCGCCGAAACCGGTCACGTTGGTGATCACCCCCGGCAATTTCAGGCCCACCGTCAGGTCCTCGATCCGGTGGACGCCCGCTGCGAAGTCGAACGGCTCAAACTCCTGGCGGGGGTCCCGCCCCGGCCGGGCCAGTTCGGCGACTATGTCATTCAATGTCGGCAGGCCAATCCGATCGCTGACGTAACGACTGTGGTCAATTTGACCGCCGATAGCGGCGTCGCCCAGCAATTCGGCCAGAGGACGGCCCAGGTCTCTGGCGATTGCTTCCACCAATGGGTAGGACTCGGGATGCACCGCGCTGGCGTCCAGCGGCTGGGCGCCCGCTCTGATGCGTAGAAACCCAGCCGCCTGTTCAAAAGATTTGGGGCCCAGGCGCGGCACTTTCTGCAGAGCGTCTCGGGACGTAAAAGGGCCGTTACGGTTCCGGTACTCCACAATCGCATTGGCCAAACGGGGCCCCAGACCCGAAACATAGGACAGCAGCTCGGGGCTGGCGGTGTTCAGTTCCACCCCGACCTGGTTGACACAACTGACCACCACATCGTCCAGACGTTGCTTCAAGGCCTTTTGATCAACGTCGTGCTGGTACTGACCCACACCGATGGACTTGGGATCTATCTTGACCAGTTCGGCCAGGGGATCCATGAGGCGACGACCGATGGAGACCGCCCCCCGAACGGTGATGTCCTGGTCCGGGAATTCAGTTCGCGCTGCCTCCGATGCCGAGTAGACCGAGGCTCCGCTTTCGTTGACCATGACCACCGCAATTTGGGGGTCCAACGCCAGAGTCCTCAGAAAGGCTAGGGTCTCTCGTCCGGCGGTGCCATTGCCCACGGCGATGGCTTCAATACCGTACTGACGACACAGCAGGAGTATCTTGCTGGCGGCTTCCTGCTCACCCCGTTCCCCGAGCAGCGGATAAACGGTATCGTGGTGCAGCAGATGGCCCTGCCGGTCCAGACACACCAATTTGCAGCCGGAGCGAAATCCGGGATCCAGGGCCAGGGTGTGCTGCTGACCCAGGGCCGGGGCCAGCAGCAACTCCCGCAAATTGTCGGCGAATACCCCGATGGCGGTGTCCTCGGCGCGAACCCTGGCCGCCTTGCGAACCTCCGTTTCCAGCGCGGATTCCAGCAGCGGTTTGTAGCGGTCCCGAATGGCCAGCCCAATCTGTTGCGCGGCCTCCGTTTCTCCTATGACAAAGATTCGCTCCAGGATCGCGGTCGCTGACGATACCGGCGGCGCGATGCGGACCGAAAGCAGTGATTCCTGCTCACCTCGGAGTATAGCCAGTATCCGGTGGGAAGGCGCGCTGGCGATTGGTTCCTGCCAGTCAAAGTAATCCCGGTACTTGGCCGCCGCCGCACTCTGGCCCGCAGTCGCCGCGCCCGAAGTCACCGTGGCGGAAATGGCGCCCTGCGACCAGAACAGCTCCCGAATTTCCCGCCGCGCGGTGGAGTCTTCGCTGACCCACTCGGCGATGATGTCCCTGGCTCCGCTCAGCGCCTCTTTAGTGTTATCCACACCCGCTGGGGGATTGACGTACTCGTCAGCGGCTGTGGCGACGTCAAAATCCCCTTGACCCCAGAGGCGCAACGCCAGGGGCTCCAGTCCCCTTTCTCTGGCGATGGCGGCCCGGGTGCGCCGCTTGGGCCGGTAGGGCAGGTAGGTATCCTCCAGGACGGCCATTGATTCGGCAGCGAGCACGGCCTTCCGCAATTCCTCGCTCAGCAGGCCCCGCTTTTCCAGCGAAGCCAGGATTGCCTCCCGCCGATTCCTGAGTTCCCGCAGCTGCGACAACCGGTCCCGAATGCTGGTGATCGCCACCTCATCCAGGCTGCCGGTATGCTCCTTGCGGTACCGCGCAATGAAGGGCACCGTAGCGCCGCCGTCCAGCAATCCAACCGTGGCCGCCACCTGCTCTCCGGCCAGACGCAGCTCACGGGCCATATAGGGAATCTCGATGTCAATCATAGTCGTCAAATTTGCATCCTTAGCGCCCGGATAGCGTCCTGTTGCCGCATTGAGAAATGATACCCAAACTTTAGCACTTGGGGGCCGCTTCAATCAGCGCCAGTTCCAACGTAAACCAGCTTTTTGGCCCTGATTCAGCGCCATCCTTTCACTCTGCGCTGCATTGTTCGCAACTGTGCCGCGTGAGTAGGTCGGACCTCGCCCTGCTGCAACCAGTGCCAACTGGGCTTCATGGATAGTGTGCAGCAGCAACGCCGGGTCCAGCCTGGCCCGGTACTCGTTCAGCGCGTCTTTCATTCCATCGCTGGTTGCGTCGTGCTGGATCAGCCGGTCTCAGGGCGTGGCGGCCGGACTGTAACGCTTGACGGTGGTGGCGCCGTCCCGGGTCTTGTCGATCAGCTTGAATGAGGGCTGGAAGAAGTTCACGTACCGACGCAGCGCTTCGTAAAGGTGCGCCATGGTCTGCCCTGCGACTTGGCCCGAGTAACGGTCGTGCGCTACGAAACGGCCTACCACGGAACCATTCTTCTGCTCGATCCAGGCTTGGTTGTTGCTGCGGTAAGCCCGGGACCGGGTGAACTCGATACCGCGATCGACGCAGTACCTGATCAGCGTTTCGTTGATGAACGCGCCGTCGTTGTCCGAGTCGATACCCCGGATGCGAAAAGGTAACCGCTGCCCGACGGCTGCCAGTCCCTCCACAATCAGGGACTGCTCCCTGGCCAGCAGGGGAAGGGTTCGGTCCAGCCGGTTCAGATGTCGGTGGCGACCAGGCTGTGGATGAATGACCCAGATAAGGGACCGCCACAGTGGGCCACCAGATCAATCTACAGAAAGCCCGGCGGCGCATTCCAATCGGCGAAGGTCCGCACTGGAATCCGTTTTCCCATCGACTGTCTACACCGGCGTTTGCGCCGGCTGCCGGCAGTGGGACGGATAGGTTTCAGGAGATGGTCGAGAGTGGCGGCGCTGGCGGCCAGCAGCAGACCCCGTCCTTCGGGGTCTAGAGCGAGATGGCCATGGCGCTCCATGGACTCCACCAGGTGGGGCAGCGCCGCCTTCAGCCGCTTGCCGCAATCCGGTCGGCGGCTTCCCAAACCACGATTACCGCTGCTCTGACGGCCTCATCGTAGATGCGCCGGCCTCCCACGGAATGCGTTTGCGGGAGAACTGGATCGACTGGGTCATCGAGCACCACATGAAAGGGCAGGACCACGCTGCCGCCATCCCAAAACGACACTCCATACAAAACCAGGTCGAGAGGGCCCGGCAGCTCTGTTTGGCTGGCGAAATCGACCGGAGAAGCTTCACGGTCGCGAAGAACTTAGCCGAAGCCGAGTTGGTTGGCGCGCGCATCCCGGAAATTTACGACGCGACCCGGGCCGGGGCACATTTGGCAAAGTTAGCCTCGGAGTGGCGATCGTCGTCCGTAAGTCGTCGGAACCGACTGCTACGCACGGTGCTCGAAGCTATCTACGTAGATTTGGACCAGCGCGTGGTCGTTGGCCTCTTGCCCAAACCGGATTACTGCTCGTCGATGCTCGCGATGGCTAACTACAGTGATGTTGCATTACGATCGGCCGTAACCGGCCGTTTAACTGGGAATGGTGGAGACGGGGGAGAGTCGAACTCCCCGTCCAGAAACTTCCCTGACCAGATGTGCTACAAGCTTGTTCGGCACTTTGATCTCGCTGCTACGGACTCCCGCCGACGGGATTCCGCTACAGCCAGCCGATAAAAACTATGGCACTCGACTATCGGTGTCGTCGGTGTTGCATTCCGGAAAAATAGTACGTCCGCGTCCCGGTTTCCGGACGGCCCGGTGGCAGACGTAGCCGCCTTAAGCGGCTAGTGCGAATTCACGTTCGCCAGTTACTTGTTTGCCACTGTTTTTAGCGAGGGCAGCAGCAACCTCGGCTTGCAATCCGTCAGAAACCGCCCCTGTCGAACCCGCGCGTCCCCAACTTCTAATACAACCCCGGGATGCTACGCCCGGTGGTCTTATTAACGATAGCACCAATCTACCGAACCGGCAAGCGTGTGTGCTCGTTGGGATAAGTGCACCGACGCCTGAACAAAGCTTGGACTGGACGGCGTTCGTACTGAGCCTTATGGTTCAGAATCCGTCTTTTCGTAGCGACTGGTAAACCGGAAATAGTGGCTACCACGCAACAGGCGACTACCATATATTATGAGAATGAGGGACACCGGTAAAGACCGGGGCCCCCGCCCGGCGGTTCACCCGTCGCTGATCTTACCGGGGATGAACTTCGTGGTTGCGCAATCGGGCTCTGGCGACTACCTCATGATCCTGTTTGCCATCATGACCGTGGGAGACGCCGGTTCCGCTGGCGTGGTTGTGGCAATCGTGGATGGCCTCCAGGGATGTTGATGAGACGGGATGACCATTCACCATCAGCTCGGCGCGGGCAGCGTAGTGCAGGAATGAAGCAACCTGTGCGTCTCGATATTTCCCTGGGGAAACCGTCCCACAGCTTGGGTGATGGAACCACTAGTACCGTTTCAATCTGGTTTTGTAGGGTAGCTATGCTGGAGCTTACGGCGAGCGTCTTGGGTGGTAAACCGCCAGTCTATGACTGATTTTGCGGCGTTGCGCTCGCGTTCGAGCGCCGCAACCTCTCGTCGCAGCTCCGCCTCATCGCTGATGCGGCGGTTCAGACACCCTCTGCTGAAGACGCTCAACTCGATCTCAGCCATGTTCAGCCAGCTGCCATGCGTAGGAGTGTAATGAAACTCGAGGCGTTGCGCGATGCGCCGAGCTTCGCCGGGCTCAAATGCTTCGTAGAGCGAGCCGAGCTGGTGGGTGTTGAGGTTGTCCATCACCAGCCTGACCACCTCGGCATCAGGGTAGGCCTCCTCCACCAACCACCGCATCCGGTGCGCGAAGTCCACGGCAGTGCGGCGCTCGGTCACCGCCACATGTCTCCAGCCACCCCTCGGCTCACAGATCATGAACCGGTTCCGGGTTCCGTTTCGCTGGTACTCGGTGTCATAGCGTGCCACCCGTCCCGGGGCAGCCGCCAGGGGCGGCCGCACCTCCCCGGTCAATTGCCGGGAGGTCTCGTCGAAACACACTACCGGACGCTCCGGATGGTACTCCTGGTGGTACAAGTCCAGCACATCCTCCATCCGCGCCACGAACTCCCCACTCACCCTGGGGATACACCACTCTTTTTTCTTCCAAGGTTTGAGTTCGTTTTTTTGAGTAGCTGGCGCACCGTCTCCAGGGAGATGCTCTCGGCAAACTCCAACTCCACCACCTTGCCCGCCAGCAACTGGAGCGTCCAGTGCGTGTGTCCGGCGGGGGCTGCGCTGCACGCGAAGGCGATCAGGTGCGCTTCCTGCCGGCCGTCCAGCTTGCGCTCCCGGCCCGGCCGTGGTCGGTCATTGATGGCGGACTCAAGTCCTTCCTCCACGTACCGCTTCCGCGTTCTGGCAACGGTAGCGGGGTTGATCAAAAGCACACCGGCTAGCTCACGGTCCCGAAGTCCTTGGTCAGCTTTGAGCAGCGACAGCGCCCGCTTCACGGTGCGCACTGACGCCTTGCCTCGCTGGGAAACCGCATTGAGACGGGAACGTTCGGCCTCGGTCAGCGCGACTTTATACTTGATGGCAGCCATGGCTGGGCACCTCCTCACACAAAGATCGTGCCCCAGTATGGCTGCCTTCTAATATTATTACAAATCTATCTGGGAACGGTACTAAACTGATACCAAGGTGGGATCTACATTTGTAGGGCGACGAGGGTCGGCATGGGCCTTGCCCAGCAGTCCTTCGGCGCGGGTTTGGAGCACGGTCCGGCAGCGCTGTTTGACCTCTGCTTGCCGGCCAGCCAGTTGGGTAAAGAAATCATTCACCTTCTCCGGCACTGCGGACTTGGCGCCCAGGCACAGGTTGGCGGTCACCTCCTGGCGCACCCAGTTCCAGATCGCCTCAGCAGCATTGAAGTCTGGGCTGTAGCCCGGCAGGTTCACCAGGCGCAGGCGCAATCCAGGAGTTGCCAGGCCGGCCCGCAGGACATCGCCGCGATGCGCCGGGGAATTATCCCAAATCACCGTCAGCGGTCCCGTGTGCTGCTCCCGCAGTTGCCGCAGGAAAGCGGCGGAGGTTGCAGAGTTGCTGTTGCCCTCCGGTTCCATCCATTCCACCTCGCCGGTTTCCAGGCACACCGCCGAATAATAGCTGGCCTTTTCGCCCCAGCGCGGGCTGGTCGAGTCCACCAGGGCTGGCTCTCCTGTGAGCGCCCATTTGCCCCGCAGGTCAGCATCCGCCCGGAAGTGGGCCGCGGACGCAGAAAACCTGGGCCCCCGCCGGCTGCGCCTCGTCCACCAGGGCGGCATACTCCGCCACGCAGGTCTCCCGCTGGGCGGCGTCGGCTTTGAGTAGTCGCTTCCTGGGCCGTTTCAGCACAAATCCCAAGCGGTGCAGGTAATTCAGGCAACTGCTGCGGCTCAGGGAGACCTCGAAACGTTCCTGCACAAATCTGCGCACCACCTTCCAGTTCCAATTGGCCAAGTCGAGGCCAGCCTTTGCCGGAACCCCCTGCACCACTGCCTTCAGTTCGGTCTGCTGCGCTCCGTCGATCGCGGGGGGGAACCACCCGACTGCTCAAAGGCCATCGCCCCCGGACCGCCCTCGCCGAAGACGGCAACCCACCGGCCAATGGTCTGGGCATCCCGTCCCAGCGCCGCGGCCACCGCCACCGCAGTCCCGCCTTGGACCAATAGCCATAGCGCATGCCATCGTTCCCGCTCCCGGGGTGTCGGCGCCCCGTACATTCGCCGCCGCAGATCACCGGCATCCAGTTGCCATCGTTCCAGGAACCTCTGCAGCTCTCTCATACCCAACACCAACACCACTCTGCTTTCCTTCCAGACTATCCCATCTGCTTCCAGTTTTACCTAATCCCCATGTAGGTTTCACCTTGGCTTTAGTTTAGTACCGTTCCCAGATAGATGTGCAAGAATATTAGAAGGCAGGCATACTGGGGTATGATCTTTCTGCGAGGAGGTGCCCAGCCATGGCTGCCATCAAGTATAAAGTCGCGCTGACCGAGGCCGAACGTTCCCGTCTCAATGAGGTTTCCCAGCGAGGCAAGGCGTCAGTGCGCACCGTGAAGCGGGCGCTGTCGCTGCTCAAAGCTGACCAAGGACTTCGGGACCGTGAGATAGCCGGTGTGCTTTTGATCAACCCCGCTACCGTTGCCAGATCGCGGAAGCGGTACGTGGAGGAAGGACTTGAGGCCGCCATCAATGACCGACCACGGCCGGGCCGGGAGCGCAAGCTGGACGGCAAGCAGGAAGCGCACTTGATCGCCTTCGCGTGCAGCGCAGCCCCCGCCGGACACACGCACTGGACGCTCCGGTTGCTGGCGGGCAAGGTGGTGGAGTTGGAGTTTGCCGAGAGCAGCTCCCTGGAGACGGTGCGCCAGCTACTCAAAAAAACGAACTCAAACCTTGGAAGAAAAAAGAGTGGTGTATCCCCAGGGTGAGTGGGGAGTTCGTGGCGCGGATGGAGGATGTGCTGGACTTGTACCACCAGGAGTACCATCCGGAGCGTCCGGTAGTGTGTTTCGACGAGACCTCCCGGCAATTGACCGGGGAGGTGCGGCCGCCCCTGGCGGCTGCCCCGGGACGGGTGGCACGCTATGACACCGAGTACCAGCGAAACGGAACCCGGAACCGGTTCATGATCTGTGAGCCGAGGGGTGGCTGGAGACATGTGGCGGTGACCGAGCGCCGCACTGCCGTGGACTTCGCGCACCGGATGCGGTGGTTGGTGGACGAGGCCTACCCTGATGTCGAGGTGGTCAGGCTGGTACTGGACAACCTCAACACTCACAAGCTCGGCTCGCTCTACGAAGCATTTGAGCCGTGCGAAGCTCGGCGCATCGCGCAACGCCTCGAGTTTCATTACACTCCTACGCATGGCAGCTGGCTGAACATGGCTGAGATCGAGTTGAGCGTCTTCAGCAGAGGGTGTCTGAACCGCCGCATCAGCGCTGAGCCGGAGCTGCGGCGAGAGGTTGCGGCGCTCGAACACGAGCGCAACGCCGCAAAATCAGTCATAGACTGGCGGTTTACCACCCAAGACGCTCGTAGTAAGCTCCAATATGTCTACCCTACAAAACCAGATTGAAACGATACTAGTGCGGCCCGACCTGCTAGGTAATAGTATGTTCCAGACCGAGCTGGTCCAGGAGACCAATATGCATCCGGCCAGCCCCTTCGAGATGGGCCGGGAGCATATGATGCAGTTCTCGCGGTTCCTATGGGTCTGCGGAGGCTTTCGGATCAGATAGATCATACAACACCGCGGCCAGCCGTGGGCGATGTTGGCCCTAACTTGAAAATAGTAGGTGCCGCCGCTTTCAAGCACCCTGCGCACGCTTTTGCCGTGTAAATTACGGGCGGGGGATGTCAGGAAATGGCGGATGCGGGTGGTCCCCTAGGTCGTTATCGTGTACTCTCTCTACGGTACTGTTCGCAACTCGACTTCCCAAGACTATTCCGGGGAAATGGAGTATGAGATGGTTTGGGCTAAGAGTCTCAGTCGAAGTGCTGTCTAAGCCCCAATCCACCGAAGAGGTGATTGTCGCGGGGTGATGAAGGGGTAAGAAAGTGCTCCTTTGCTGCGGGGATAATGGTTTGTGAAACAGCAAACCGACCCGAAACAAGGAGCGCCCAATAGATGCTACCACGCAAGATGCTACCACGCAGTTACCCCGACGGCATCCACATCGCCTTCGACGACCACCGCCTGGTCAACAATGCCGGGCTGATCCTTCCGGTGACCCTGGCCCAGCGCCTGGGTCTGCCCCAACTGGTTCAGCAGCGCCTCGACCTGGGCGACGCGCCGGGTCGGGCGAACCCGGGCGACCAGATTATGACCCTGGTGGCGTCTGCGCTGGCCGGCGGCGACCGCATTGACGACGCCGATGCGTTGCGCACCGGCGGGACCGCCTGCACCCTGGGCGGCACGGTCAAGGCGCCATCCACGCTGGGGACCTTCCTGCGCAGCTTCCGGTGGGGCCACGTCCGCCAACTGGACCGGGTGAGCGGGAGTTGCTGGCCCATGCCTGGGCTGCTGGGGCCGGACCCGGCGACGGGCCGTTGACCATCGACCTGGACTCCACCAGCTGCGAGACCTATGGCTTGGCCAAGGAGGACGCGCAGCGCCACAACTACGCCGGCCAGCGGGGCTATCACCCGATCTGGGCCGTGGCCGCCGGAACCGGCGACGTGCTGATGGCACGGCTGCGCAAGGGCCGGGCCAACACCGCTCGGGGCGCCGCCCACTTCCTGCGTGAGACGGTGGGGCGGGTGCGCTACGGCGGGGCCAGAGGACAACTCACGGTGCGCGCCGACCGCGGCTGCTATGCCCACGCCCTGGTCGCGGTCTGCCGCGCAATGGAGGTCCGCTACTCCATCACCATCCGCCAGCATAAAAGCCTGCGCAATCTCATCGAGGCGATACCCGAGATGGACTGGACGTCCATCCAGTACTGGATGGACGGCGCCGCTGACGTGGCGGAGACCACCTACACCCCCTTCCAGGATGAGCCCGACGCCGCACCGGTGCGGCTCATCGTCCGGCGGGTGCAGCCCACGCCCGGCTCCCAGCTGGCCCTCTTCGCCACTTACAGCTATCACGGCTGCATCACCGACCGGGACGGGGACACCCTGGCACTGGAGGCCGACCATCGCCGCCACGCCGAGATCGAGAATGCCATCCGAGACCTCAAGTACGGCGTCGGACTCAACCATCTCCCCTCGGGCCGCTTCGCCGCCAACGCCGCCTGGCTGGCGGTCCAGGTGATGGCGCATAACCTGGCCCGCTGGACGGCGCGCATCGGTCTGGGCGAGCCGGTGGTGACCACCAAAACCCTCCGACGCCGCTTCTTCTCGATGCCCGGACGGCTCACCCGTTCGGCGCGCCGCCGCACTTTGCATCTGCCCCAGCGCTGGCCCTGGCAAAACCGGTTCAGTCGCGCCCTCGCTCGATTGCGCGCCCTGCCACTCCCAGCCTGACGGCGGCAACCAGCCCGCCGACCCGCCATCCGGCCATCTGACCGTTCCCGCCAACTCGCGCCAACCCAGCCCGTGAAGGGCGCTTCCTGCTTACCGCCTGTCGAATTCCGCCCGCCATGGCCGCACGGCCGCCATCATCGTGTCTGGGTGCCTACCTCACGCCGCCCTCATCCCCACCTATTGGGATCTGGCTGGGCCCGTTCGCCTTCCCTTACCCATCATACCTGGTGTCAACGACACGGACGTCTCGCGTCGGTGGATTCGGGCTTATGCGTGGCGCCAGGTGTCGGATTTGACAGCAGAAAAGAGCATATATTAATTAGCAGACGGTCTCCGTGATGAAGATTCTTCAGTTGGATAGTCATTCCGGGACATCAAGTCGGTTCGTCACAAGTTTTCGCCGGATTCGGTTTAACGTTGCGCTTTTCACAGCGAAACGGGTGGCTTTGACAATAGGTGATTAACGACAATAAGGAACGTCGGTAGCGGCGACTATTTTTGCCGGTCAGGATTGGGTAAAACCATCCGGCACGGAGGTGCCGGATTGATCAAAGACCGACAAGTCGCATTGTTGAGGCAGAAACTTATGGAAGGAAAGACACAAGAGACGGCGGCCGCCATGGCCGGGATGTGCGTACGTTCGGCGCGCAAGTGGCAGGATGGCCCGTTGCCGTCGGAGAGCAAACAGGAGCGCTGGTGGCGCACCCGGTCCGACCCTTTCGACGGGGTGTGGGAAGAAGAGATTGAGCCCCTGCTGCGGGGAGATCCGACGGGCAAGCTGAAAGCAACGACAATTATCGAGTGGTTGGAGGAGCAGCATCCCGGCCGGTACAGCGCCTCGCAACTGCGTACCCTGCAACGACGATTACAGGACTGGCGGGCACTCAACGGTCCCGATCAGGAGGTTTACTTCCCCCAGGAGCATCCGCCGGGTCGCGAAGCCCAGTTTGATTTGGGAATTATATACGAAAGTAACCATTACCTCTGTGCGATCAGCCCGCAACCGGCAGGCTGGTGCAGTCCGCGCAACGTCCGTCACGATACAGCGTTTCGGGATAATAGACCTCACGCCCGCAGTGCGCACAGCGATAGATACGCCCTTCCACCGCACCTTTCGGCGGGCCGGAGTTGAGCATCACCCGCGTAATCTCTTCCGCCGTAGCGTCGATCTTTGGCGGTTATTTCATCGTCATGGGCCGCCCGCGTTCTTTCTTCTTCCTTGCCATCGTCTATCTCCCCTTGACCTGTACCAGCACGAACTCCGGCTTTGGCCGTTTGCCCAGCCGGAATGGATAGAACTTCAACACCCCGTCCACGCCGCCGTGCTCAATTGCGGCCAAAATTTGAGGAGTAGATACTTGTGTACCCACGCCATAGATAAGCCGGCCTGTCCTTGCGGGTCAGGCCGGCCTCTTCCTCGAACCGCCTCGTATCTTCGGGCGAGGATATTTTACTCGGATGGAATCCTTGCAGTGAGACTGTTCGATAATCTGGTGCCGTCAGCCAGACAGATGGAGCCAGAGACCTGACAGTCGGCTGTTTGCGGCAGGGAGACCTCAATGGCTTGCGATGAGGTAGGTTGCACCGTGATGCTCCAGCTGCGATTGCTCCCACCGGTGTAGCGGCGGGCGCCGGTGATTTGCCCATTGGTGACCCGCAACACCGAATCACGGACTGCCTGGTAACTCAACCCGGGTATGTGCTCGCTGAAATGGAGTTCCATGGCAAACTTGCTAACCCCGTCGTGGGTCGTTGGGACGTTGCGAAACTCCGCCGTCAGCGAAGGCGTGGCGCCCTCCTGTGTCTGCCGTGTGGCGCCCTCCTGTGTCTGCCGTAGTGGAATCCTTGCAGTGAGACTGTTCGATAATCTGGTGCCGTCAGCCAGACAGATGGAGCCAGAGACCTGACAGTCGGCTGTTTGCGGCAGGGAGACCTCAATGGCTTGCGATGAGGTGGGTTGCACCGTGATGATCCAGCTGCGATTGCTCCCACCGGTGTAGCGGCGGGCGCCGGTGATTTGCCCATTGGTGACCCGCAATACGGAATCACGAACTGCCTGGTAACTCAACCCGGGTATGTGCTCGCTGAAATGGAGTTCCATGGCAAACTTGCTCGCGCCATTATGCGATGATGGCAGGTTGCGGAATGCTGCCGTCAATGTGGCCGCGGAGGAGCCGGTGGGGCCGGAGGAGCCGGTGGGGCCGGAGGAGCCGGTGGGGCCGGAGGAGCCGGTGGGGCCGGAGGAGCCGGAGGAGCCGGAGGAGCCGGTGGAGGTGTGGTAGTCGATGACGGTCACTGCCACCCAGAGGTGGTACACGTCATCGTACTCGTCGGCGCTGCTTTCATCTTCCACGGCGTGCCCAAGCGTTGCCGTTTCATTCGCCGTGTTCGTATCCCTGAACGACCGCACCGTCACCCTCTGCGCCACGTTCCAGTTCGATGGGGTGAAGGTCAGCCGATTAGGCGACGACTTCACTTCCGAGTTGCTTCTTTTGATCGTGATCACCACGTCGGAGGAGGGCTGTGAATCAAGCTTCACGGTGTAGGCTCTGCTGTGGCCCTCGGGCACCACCAGCTTGGACGCGGACAACGTTATCCCAGCGATTTCGTCTTCGACCCCGGTCACCGCCACCGAGCCGATGGTCACCGGGTCGTACTCCTCGGCGCTGCTGGCGTCTACCACCATGTGGTTGATGGTGAGCGTGTCGGGAATGGCGTCGGCGTCCTGGGCAGCGGCCACCGTCACCCTCTGCCCCGAGTTCCAGTTGGACGCAGTAAAGGTCAGGGTCGTCGGAGACACCGTAATGTCGGAACTGCCGCTCGTGGTCACAGAGATCACGACGTCGGAGGAAGGCTCCGTGTTCAGGCTCACCCCGTAGGAAACGCTGCCGCCCTCAGAAACCGATAGCGCAGACGTGGACACCCTGACCCCGGCCTGGTCAGTATCAGTGACCCTCACCGCCACCGCCCTGCTGATCGCATTGTCGTACTCGTCGGCGCTGCGGTCGGTGTCCACCCTGTGGGTGAGTGTGGCCTGGTCATCCACCGCATCGTCGTCGTGGAGGAGGCTCAGTCTCGCATAGATTCCCCTCCAGTTGGTCGGGGTGAAGATCAGCGGAGAGTTCCGAACGGCCACGTCCGGGTTGTTGCTGCTCACGGTGATCACCACGTTGGAGGAGGGCCGCGTGCTGAGGCTCACAATGTAGAGGGCGGAGTACCAGCCCTCGGTCCCCTCCACTACCTCCTTGGACACCACGTAGGAGATGTCGTTATCGTTGACGGTCACCGGCAGCGAGCCGATGGTCACTATGTCGTACTCGTCGGCGCTCTCGTCGGCCACCACCGCGTGGCCGATGGTGGCCGTGTCGTTCCTCGTGTCGCTGTCCTGGGCTGCGGACACCCTCACCGTCTGTGCCATGTGCCAGTTGCTCGGCGTGAAGGTCAGAGTGGCCGGCGAGACCGTCACGTCGCTACTGCCGGTCAGGGTCACAGAAATCTTGACGTTGGAGGTGGGCGGGGTGGTCAGCCGCACCCAGTAGGGACTCGTGTCGCCCTCGCTCACCTCCAACGTGGAAGCGGACACCACCTTCACCCCGTCGGGCTCGTTATCGGTGACGGATACCATCACCCTGTCGAGGTTGATCGTATGTTGGTACTCGTTTCGGGTGCTGCTCGCCACCACAAAGTGGCTGATGACCGCCGCGTCGGGAACGGCGTTGTCGTCCTGGGCTGCGGACACCGTCACCGTCTGTGCCGTGTTCCAGTTGCTCGGCGTGAAGGTCAGGGTGGCCGGCGACACCGTCACGTCGCTGCTGCCCGTCTTCCTCTTCACGGCGATCACGACGTTGGAGGTGGGCAGCACGTCCAGCTTCACCGTGTATGTGGCCGTGCCGCCCTCGGCCACTGTCAGCGTGGACGTGGACACCGTCACCCCGGGGGTTTCATCGTCGAGGACGGTCACAAAAATCCCAGGGCTGGTGACGGTGCTCCACAGGCTGACGTACTCACTGGCGCTACTGGGGGTAATTGCATAGTCGATGAAGGCTTTGCCCGACCTCGCGTCGGCGTCATGGGCGGCACTCACCGTCACTGTCTGCGCCTCGGCCCAGTTGGTCGTGGAAAATGTCAGGACGGCCGGAGACACCGTAACGTCGGAACTGCCGCTCGTGGTTAGAGAAATCACCACGCTGGAGGTGGGCTGCTTGGTTAGCTTTATAGTATAAGACTGGCTGCCGCCCTCGGGCACTCTCACAATGTAGATAGAAACCGCCACCCCGACGATGGGATCGCTGGACATGGTCGTCGGCAATGCGCCATCTCCAGCGAGCCGGTCGCTGTTGTTGGCGCCCACGACAGGCGTCACGCCGCCCGCGCAGACAGTGCCGATCAGGACGAAGATCAGCAGGGCGACGAACCAGCGGCTCGGAGCGCCCGCCCCGGCTGACATAGCGGCACTGGCGGAACGATCGGGTGGGACCGCGCGCTGCTCACCCTCGTCTCTGACCGCCAATTCCCGTTGGATATCTGACATCAGCTCCACTCCGATCCTCCTGTAAGCACTTTGTTGCCGGAATACGAAAGCCTACTTTACAGCATCTTCAGGTCTTTATCCACTGCCGCACGGTAAGGTAACTGTTCACGTTTGAGGGGACGGCAACGGTTTGCTTTGGAAATTCGTGCTTGGCTGCCCCTCCACAATAGGCCGAATAGTCGGCAGATCCCCGCAACTCTGAACAGTTACACGGTAAGGGTAACTGTTCACGTTTTAGGGGACGGGTCGGCTTGCAAAGCAAATTCCGTGCTTGGCTGCCCCTCTGCGAGAGGCCGGAAGGCCCGTAGATCCCCGCAAGTCTGAACTGTTACCGGTAAGGTAACTGTTCAGACTTGGTGAGGTGGATTGGCCGATAGGGGTTCTGGGAGCCTTGCGCTGCCGGTGGTGGTTATGTCATATAGAGGGAGTGGATACCGAAATTGACCTGACCACCGCCAGTCGCGATGTTCTCATCGCCATCATCGTGCAGCAACAGGCGGCCATTGCCGAGTTGCAGGCAATGATTGAGCGGTTGGAGCGGCGGATTGCCGAATTGGAGGGCCAGGCGAAACCGGGCGACCCGCCTCGAATGCCCGGCCTCAAGGCGAAATCGGCCCGGAAGCCCCCAGCGCAGCAGAGGCCCCGCAAGCAGCGACGCCACGGCTTTGCCCGCCGGCGTATGACACCGACCCATCGGGTGGAGCACGTGGTGGAGAACTGCCCTGATTGCGGCGGCCACCGGTCCGGCGGCTGGACCCAGCGCACCCGGGAAGTCATCGAGCTGCCGGTGGTTCCGGTGCAAGTCACCGAGCATATCTTCATCGCCAGTACCTGCCCAGCGTGTCGACGCCGCTGCATACCCCCAGCACAACTGGACGGCGCAGCACTGGGGCGCGCCAGCGCCTGGGCGTCAACGTGCTCAGCCGCATCGCCACGTTGCGGGAAGAAGGGCGCCTGCCGATCCACAGCATCCAGTGGTATCTGCGCACCGTCCATCGGCTGCGCCTCAGCGTGGGAGCCATCGTGAGCGCCATCCATCAGACCGCGCAACAGGCCCAACCAGCGGTGGCTGGGATGGTGGACTGCGTCTGCGCCAGCCCAGTGGTCCACGCCGACGAAACCGGCTGGCGTCAAAATGGGAACAACGGTTACGTCTGGACTTTCAGCACTCCCACCGAACGCTACTTCCCCGGTTCAAGCCAGGGGCAGGCTCTGCGGCGGGGTCGGGGCAAGGCGTGGTGGACGAGGCGATTAGCGAGTCGTTCTCCGGAGTATTGGTCAGCGATTTCTACGCCGCCTACCACCATTACGACGGTCCCAAACAACGCTGCTGGGCTCACGCTGCGGGACATCCACGACCGGCGCACTCTCTACCCTGATGACGCGCCACTGGCACAGTGGGCCGACGCGGTCCATGAACTCTACGTGCAAGCCAAAACCTTCACCCATCCCCAGGCCAAGCGGCGCCGCACCGCCCAACTGGCCCTGGAGCAACGACTGCTGGCCCTCTGTAGACCCTACCTGGATGACCCATCGGCAACCCAAGCCAAGCTATGCCGACGCATTGAACGCCACGTCAAAGAGCTCTTCGTCTTCGTGGCTGAACCGGCAGCGCCGCCGGACAATAACGCCGCCGAGCGCAGCCTGCGCCCGGTAGTGGTCAGCCGGAAGATCAGTGGTGGCACGCGCTCAGACCAGGGCACTGCAACCAAGATGACGCTGGCCTCAATCTTCGGCACCTGGCGGGCCCAGGGCTTGAACCCCCTCACCGCCTGCCGACAATTACTCACTTCCCCTCAACCCTGAACAGTTACAACTCGATCTCCGCCATGTTCAGCCAACTGGCGTGCTGGGGCGTGTGGTGAAATTCCAGCCGCTTCACGATGCGCCGGGCTTCGGCGGCGGGGAAGGTCTCATAGAGGGAAGCCATGCGGTGCGTGTTCAAAGCCTGCCCCGTACCCGATACGGGGTTGTCCAGAACCACCCGCACCACCGGGGCATCAGGGTAAGCCTCATCCACCAGCCACCGCATCTGCTGGGCGAAGTCCTGCATAGTGCGGCGCTCGGTGATGGCCACGTGTCGCCAGCCCGCCAGGGGTTCGCAAGTCAGGAAGATGTTGCGGGCGCCAGTGCGACGATACTCGTAATCCTGACGCCGCGGTGGTCCCGGTTGCACTGGTATGGGCTCCCTGGTGTCGGCCAGCAACTGGGTGGATGTTTCGTCGAAGCAGACCACTGGCCGGTCCGGGTCGTAGGGCGCAGCATACAAGTCCAGCACGTCCTCCATCGCCGCCACGAATTCACCCCCTACCTTGGGGATGCGCCACTGCTGCTTCCGCCACGGCTGGAGGACGTTTTTTTGAGCCTTAACCGTACCGTCTCGTACGATAACGACTCCACCAACCCCAACTCCACCACCCGGTCGGCCAGCAGATGTAAGGTCCAGTGGTCGTGGCCCTCGGGCGCTGGGCTACACGCCAGGGCAATCAAGTGGGCCTCGCCCCGATCGTCCAGCTTGCGATACCGGTTGGTCTTGGATGACTCCCGCCAATCCCTCCTCGGCGTACCGTCTTTTGGCCCGGTACACCGTACCCTTGGACACGTCCAAAGCGGCCGCCACCTGGGGTGCGTGCCATCCCTCATCAACCTTAAGTAGAATGCGCGCCCGGGCGACGATGCGCGCCGAACTTTTGCCGCTACGTATCAGTCGACTCAGTTGCTCGCGTTCGTCCGGCGTCAACCGTACTGCGTATTGCTCCAGAGCCAGATTTGCCGCACCTCCTCACCACTCTATTTTGTAGTCAGCGCAGCATTTGTAGGCCTTTCACTAGTACCGTTCCCAGATATATTTGTAATAATATGAGAAGGTAGCCATACTGGGGTATGATCTTTGTGTGAGGAGGTGCCCAGCCATGGCTGCCATCAAGTATAAAGTCGCGCTGACCGAGGCCGAACGTTCCCGTCTCAATGAGGTTTCCCAGCGAGGCAAGGCGTCAGTGCGCACCGTGAAGCGGGCGCTCGCGCTGCTCAAAGCTGACGAAGGACTTCGGGACCGTGAGATAGCCGGTGTGCTTTTGATCAACCCCGCTACCGTTGCCAGAACGCGGAAGCGGTACGTGGAGGAAGGACTTGAGTCCGCCATCAATGACCGACCGCGGCCGGGCCGGGAGCGCAAGCTGGACGGCCAGCAGGAAGCGCACCTGATCGCCTTCGCGTGCAGCACAGCCCCCGCCGGACACACGCACTGGACGCTCCGGTTGCTGGCGGGCAAGGTGGTGGAGTTGGAGTTTGCCGAGAGCAGCTCCCTGGAGACGGTGCGCCAGCTACTCAAAAAACGAACTCAAACCCTGGAAGAAGAAAGAAGGGTGTATCCCCAAGGTGAGCGGGGAGTTCGTGGCGCGGATGGAGGACGTGCTGGACTTGTACCACCAGGAGTACAACCTGGAGCGTCCGGTAGTGTGTTTCGACGAGACCTCCCGGCAATTGACCGGGGAGGTGCGTCCGCCCATCCAGGCCGTCCCCGGACGGGTGGCACGCTATGACACTGAGTACCAGCGTAACGGGACCCGGAACCGGTTCATGATCTGTGAGCCGAAGGGTGGATGGAGACACGTCGCCGTGACCGGGCGCCGCACTGCGGTGGATTTCGCCCACCGGATGCGGTGGCTGGTGGACGAGGCCTACCCTGATGTCGAGGTGGTCCGGCTGGTACTGGACAACCTCAACACCCACCAGCTCGGCTCGCTCTACGAAGCATTTGAGCCGTGCGAAGCTCGGCGCATCGCGCAACGGCTGGAGTTTCATTACACTCCTACGCATGGCAGCTGGCTGAACATGGCTGAGATCGAGTTGAGCGTCTTCAGCAGAGGGTGTCTGAACCGCCGCATCAGCGCTGAGCCGGAGCTGCGACGAGAGGTTGCGGCCCTCGAACACGAGCGCAATGAGGCCGCCGCCATCATAGACTGGCGGTTCTCCACCCAGGACGCTCGCAGCAAGCTCCAGCATATCTACCCTACAAAACCAGATTGAAACGGTACTAGAAATCGAACAGATCGAGTACGTATTCACCAAATTGATACGTAAACGCCTCCCATATGCTGTTCTGATTCGTAAATGTTAACGGCGTTATTGCATCTATTTGCAATAACAGCAACCGGCGCATATTGGCGTTATGATTGTTGACATTGCCGCCGATATGTAATATTGTCGGTGGTGCAACGGTCAGGGCATCAACGCCTTGTCTCTAAATGTGAATAAGGATCGGGGAAGGCAGGCATGGCAGCATACCTCCTTTGCGTAACCCGAAAACAGGTGCCCGGCGACCGTTGCAAGTAGCCAAAACCTGATTACGTGAAGGAGGTTCCAATGTACGAGCAACGGCGTACTTTATCGGGCACCATTAAACGGGCTTTATTGACATTACCGGCGGCAGGACTACTCGCCGCCGGTACGTTGTTAAGCCCTGGCATATCCCAAGCTGATTCTGGAACGTGTCATCAATGGCACCTTTCCAATCAATCCAGTCGGCTGCTCGCGTCTGGCGATATCTACCGCATTTGTGACGACCGTTTGGAAGTGCTTATCATAGAAGACGAGCATCGAACGTTGATGGCTTACCCCATCAACTAAACCGCCCCAATCCTGAAGGCCACGGCGATTTTGGCTACGGTCGCTGCGACCTTCAGGATTGTCAGTTTTGGGTAATGTAGAGGCAAAGAGGTATCAGATCATGAACTGGTTCAAAATGGGTTTTGGCATGACAATGGGACACCTAGTTGCAAAACTGGTTTGGGGAGTAATCAGCATTGTTGCAATCATCGTCGTTCTAATCATTTTATTGTTAATTTAACGATGCCATCCAAGAAATTATTTTCTGAAACAGCGTGAGGTGCTCCATGCCAATACGCGAAGATGATAGGTACCGTAATCTGATAGGCGGTCATGTGCGTACTTGCACTTGTGTTGATTGTGAAAACAGACGACATGGCCGTCCAACCCGACAACAGCAAATATCTTCATATCATCGTACGCCCCCAAAGGAAATGATAGAAAGGGGGTTACAACAAAGAGAAGAAGAACGTGAAGCTCGTATGGAACGAGAACGACAAGCAGGAACTCGTCCACTTCTGAAAAGTACTGTACCTGTTATCATAATGGTGGCGATATTCATTCTGTTGTTGGTCGGAACTTTGTTGCTTGGTACTGTAATGAGCACATACTATTAATTGAAGGTAGGTTGGAGGGAGACTATATACACGGCTACGGCAGCCCGGGTGCTGGACTGGCTGGCTGGTGGGTCGTTTCGGACCATCCACATAGCCAGATACCCATGAGCAGGGCCGCGCCGAGCAGCAGAGCCAAGAACGTTATGCAACCCTTCACCCAGCGGGCTCCTTGCGGCAGTTTGTGAGGCACTATACCATAGCGAACCAAGACGCGCAGGGATAGAAGAAAATGGTAACTGTTCAGAGTTGGTTAGGTGGATTGGCCGATAGGGGTTCTGGGAGCCTTGCGCTGCCGGTGGTGGTTGTGTCATATAGTGGGTATGGATACGGAAATTGACCTCAAGACTGCCGACCGGGATGTCCTGATTGCCATCATCGTCCGGCAACAGGCGATCATCGAGCGGTTGGAGAAACGGATTGGCCAATTGGAGGGGCCGGCCAAGCCAAGCGGCTCGGGTCGGATGCCCGGTCTGAAGCCCAAAGCCGAGCGGAAACCGGCCCAGCCCAAAGGGCCACGCCAGCGCCGTCCCCACGGTTTTGCCCGCACCCGCATGACGCCCACCCAGCGAGTGGAGCACGCGTTGGAACAGTGCCCCGACTGCGGAACTCAGCTGGCCGGCGGCTGGACCCAGCGCACTCGGGAAGTCATTGACCTGCCCCAAGTTCCGGTGCAGGTTACCGAGCACGCTTACATCGCCCGCGTCTGCCCGGGCTGCCGACGCCGCTGTGTGCCACCGGCGCAACTGGACGGCGTGGCGCTGGGGCGGCAGCGTCTGGGGGTCAATGTAATGAGCCTGATTGCCGCCCTGCGGGAGGAGGCCCGGCTGCCATTCCGCACCATCCAGTGGTATCTGGGCGCCGTGCATGGGCTGCGCCTCAGCACGGGCGCCATCGTGGACGCCACCCGAAAAGTGGCGGGCAAAGGGCAGCGCAAGCTGGCCGGCATACTGGAACGGATCCGAGGCAGTCCGGTGGTGCATGCCGACGAAACGGGTTGGCGGGAGAACGGCAACAACGGCTACGTCTGGACCTTCAGCACTCCGACCCAGCGGTACTTCCTGCGACGGGGGCGGGGCAAGGCGGTGGTGGATGAAGTCCTGGGCGAGGAGTTCTCCGGCGTGCTGGTCAGTGATTTCTACGCCGCCTACCACCACTACGACGGTCCCAAACAACGCTGCTGGGCTCACCTGCTGCGGGACATCCACGACCGGCGCACTCTCTACCCTGATGACGCGCCACTGGCACAGTGGGCCGACGCCGTCCATAGTCTCTATGTCCAGGCCAAGGCTTTCACGCACCCGTCGGGGCAGCAGCGGCGCACCGCCCAACTGGCCCTAGAACGCCGCCTGATGGCCCTCTGCCGACCCTACCTGGATGACCCATCGGCAACCCAGGCCAAGCTATGCCGACGCATTGAACGCCACGTCAAAGAGCTCTTCGTCTTCGTGGCTGAACCGGAAACGCCGCCGGACAACAACGCCGCCGAGCGCAGCCTGCGCCCGGTAGTGGTCAGCCGGAAGATCAGTGGTGGCACGCGCTCAAACCAGGGCACTGCAACCAAGATGACGCTGGCCTCAATCTTCGGCACCTGGCGGGCCCAGGGCTTGAACCCCCTCACCGCCTGCCGACAATTACTCACTTCCCCTCAACCCTGAACAGTTACACGGTTGGCCCTTGTATTAGATAATACCCCCGATGACTACCAGTATTACGCCACTGAATGCCATCAAAGTTCCAATCACCAATTCCCTGGAAATAGTTTCGGTGCGCCGCAGGAAAATGCTCGCCAGCGCCAGCGTTACCAGGGGATTGCATGACACAATGGGACTGAGTACCAGGATGCTGGAACCTTCGCGGCTAATCGCGAAATACAGGCTCATCACCGCGCAGGCGGCGGACAAACCGGCCAGAAACATGAACACCGAGCCGCGCCCGGCCCGCGTTACTCCCGCCACCGCTTGCCGTCCGAACCAGGGCGACAGCACCAGCATGGCGAAAAACATACTGCCGGCCGCCATTATGAACGGAGAACCGAACAGGTCGGTCAGCACTTTCCCGCTCAGCGTCCCCGCGCCGTAGCAGGCCGCCGACATCAGCGCCAGGCCATAACCAAGCACGGACTTCCAGTCCCGACCCCAGCTTTGCTTCAGGAAGTTGCCTCCCGTCAGCGCCAGACCGACTACCACCACGACCGTCCCGATGCCGATGAACACCGTCAGATGTTCGTCAAATCCCGGCACTCCAATCTGGGTGAATAGGATGGCGTAGAACGCTGAAAATAGCGCCGCCGCCCCGATAATCGGCGTAACGCGAGACGCCCCTAGCAGGCTGATGGCGACGTACTGCTGCGTGCGCCCGCCCATATAAGTGAGGATGCCGTTGCCCAGAAACCAAACCATCGCGATGGCCGGCAGGGCGATAACCGCCTGGAAATCGAACGCCAGCGCCAGCGCCCCGGCGAGCATTGTCGAAGCCACCAGCGACACGAGTGTGCCGGGCATTGGGGACATTCCCTGCATCCCCACGCGGGCAAAAATAGCGGCGCTGCCAAATCCCAGCACCGAAATGCACGCCAACCCGATGGACAAAAGCATCTGTCAGCGCCCGGCTCCCACGTCGGTCCCGGCTCCCACGTCGGTCATGGAACCGAAAATCAGGTTGCCATCGTCAGAACCCAGCAAAAGCTCACAGCTGCGCTCCGGGTGAGGCATCATCCCCAGCACATTGCCCCGCTCGTTCAGGATGCCGGCGATGTTGGCGACCGAACCGTTCGGATTGGCCTCGGCTGTTGCCGCGCCCTCGGCATCGCAATAGCGGAACAGGATGCGGCGCTGCTCCTCCAGTTCCTGGAGAGTCCCGGCATCGGCAAAGTAGCTGCCCTCCCCGTGGGAAACCGGCACTTCCAGCACCTGCCCGGACGCGCAGCGTCGGCTGAAGGGTGTATCGGTGCGCTCCGTCCGGAGGCGAGTCCACTGGCAGCGATATTGCAGATGTTCGTTGCGACGCAATGCGCCCGGCAGCAATCCCGCCTCGCAAAGAATCTGGAACCCGTTGCAGATGCCGATTACCAGGCCGCCGGCTGCGGCAAATTCTTTGACTGCACCCATTACCGGCGAAAATCGGGCGATTGCTCCGGCACGCAGGTAATCTCCATAGGAAAAACCGCCCGGCACGATAATCGCGTCGCAGCCGGTCAGATTATCATCCTGATGCCAGATGTAATCGGCTTCCTGGCCCAATACGCCGTTCACGGCGTGATGGCAATCGGTTTCGCTCCAGGTGCCCGGAAAGACTAGGATGCCGAAGCGCATGGCGAGAATCAGCCAGCGGTTTCCAGCAGGCGCGCCACGACGGCATTGACAGCGCCGCCATCGGCCTTGCCGCGCACCTGCGGCATAATCCTTCCCATCACCTTGCCCCGGTCGGAAAGCCCGGTAGCGCCCAGATCGGCAATGGCCTGGCGAGCCAGCGCTTCCAACTCTGCCACGCCCAACTGCTCCGGCAGGTATTCCTGCACCACTGCCAGCGCCGCCGTTTCCTGCAATACCAGGTCGTCGCGGCCGCCATCGCTGAACATCTGGATGCTTTCGCGCCGATCCTTGACCTGCTTGGCCACCACGTCCACCACGCCGGCTTCATCCAGCTCTTTGAGGTTGTTCTTTTCAACCATTTGAATCTGGCTTTTCAGAAACCGCAGCGCGTCCAGCCGTTCCTGATCCCGTGCGCGCATAGCGTGGCGAATATCTTCTTCCAAACGTTCCTTAATGCTCACAATCGCACCGCCGAAATATATGCCGCGAGGCCCAACCAAAGGTGGCTTGAGAGCCGGCTGGCCAGTCCATTCATGCTACAACGCCAGTGCCCCCAAAGCAACCGTGCTATAATTTGCCAACGTGCCGAAGTGGCGGAATGGTAGACGCGCCGGTCTCAAAAACCGGTGGGAGTAAATCCCGTGTCGGTTCGAGTCCGACCTTCGGCACCAGTTGCTCAGTAAGCCTAGATCCCCGTTTGGATTGGGTATCAATAAGAACGATGGCGGTAGAAATGCCGCCATTTTGCCGCTATTGATGGCGGCAACGCGTATGTTTGGGCTAATTCATACCTAATCGAGATCGAGCACACGGGTTCGGTCTCGTCCTTATTGAGGTTCAATAGGGTGCCGGCAATTACTGGTGCGGAGCGTTTTTGGAGCGGTGCAAAAACTACCACGCCACGCTGGTGGATGTACTCAGTCCGTCAAAGCCTCATAGGCTTGCGTAACTATCGATCACCATCGACCGAGTAGATGACGCCACGACTGTACTTCCAGCTGCTGTTGGGTTTGTGTCGATTGCGAAGCTGGATTGACGTGGCCCTGGTACACGGGAATCCGGGCCTCTTCCTGATTTGCGCCATTTACATACTGTCCCTTCGGGCGAACCACCGCGGGTAGCAATAAGAGACGGAGGCCGGCGCAACGCACGTCAAGTCAGATCGATCGATGCTTTACGGCGGGTCTTGCCGACGGGCTGGCCCGCTTCTCCAAGTTAGAGGGTGTGTGACAAATGGGTTCAGGCGGGTTGGAGCCGTTTGAGCATCAGGTTGACCATGGCGATCCGTACCCACGCTTCACTGCTATCGGCGCGCTCTGCATAGTCTTTGCTCAACCGTCGGCATTTGCTCAGCCAGGCTAGGGTGCGTTCCACCACCCAACGTCTGGGCAGGACCTCGAAGTGGTGGGTGTCGGGTTTGCGTTTGACCACGGTCAGCAGCCAACCGCCGGTGGCCCAGGCCTACGGCCCTAGTAGACCACCATCATTGAAACGATGGCTAGTAAAATGTGAGAGGATGGCAGCCGAAGCAATAATATTGGAAGAAGTGGGGGTGGCTGTGATGGTGAAGAAATACCGTGTGGCGCTGGCTGAGGAGGAGCAACAGGAACTGAAGGGGCTGGTGTCCCGGGGACGGGCGGCAGCTTACAGGCAGACCCACGCCCGCATCCTGCTGCTCTGCGATGAGAACCAGGCCAACGGGTCCATGAAGGACGAGGAGATCGCCCGGGCCCTCAAGGTGGGAACCGCCACGGTGGAACGGGTGCGCCGCCGCTGTGTGGAGGAGGGAAAGGAGAGGGCCCTGGGGCGCAAGGAGCAGCTGAACCGCCGCCCCAAGAAGCTGGACGGCCATGCTGAAGCCCAGTTGATTGCCTTGGCCGGCTCCCAACCGCCGGAGGGCCGGGCCTCCTGGACGCTGCAACTGCTGGCAGACCGGCTGGTGGAATGCGAGATCGTGGACCGCATCAGCGCCGAAACCGTGCGCCAGACACTGCAAAAAACGCACTCCAGCCTTGGCTGAAAGCGTGCTGGTGCATCCCGCCAGCGGGCAACGCCGAGTTCGTCTGCGCCATGGCGGACGTGCTGGCGGTCTACCAGCGTCAATTCGGGGACAACGAGGTGCTGGTGTGCCTGGACGAGACCAGCAAACCGCTGGTGAAGGAGACCCGCCCGCCTCTCCCGCCGCCGCCCGGGGCTGTCATGGCGTACGATTACGAATACGAACGCAACGGAGTGAGCAACCGGTTCATGCTGTTTGCGCCCTTCTGTTTGCGCCCTTGGAGGGATGGCGCCGGGTGGAAGTGACGAACCGGCGCACCAAGGCCGACTGGGCCCGGGTGGTGCAGCAACTGGTGGACTTGGACTACCCGGACAAGGACCGCATCGTTCTGGTGATGGACAATCTGAACACCCATCACCCAGCGTCATTGTATGCGGCATTTCCGCCGGAGGAGGCGAGGCGCATTGCCGAAAGGCTGGAGATCCACTACACGCCCAAGCACGGCAGTTGGCTGAATATGGCCGAGATAGAGTTGGGTGTGCTGACGCGCCAGTGCCTGGACCGCCGCATTCCCGATCAGAAAACGCTGCAACAGGAAACCCAAGCTGGGCAAGGTCCGCGCAACCGGAACACCATTAGGGTGGACTGGCGCTTCACCACCAAGGACGCCCGCATCAAACTTAAGTCGCTATACCCATCACTCCAACGATGACAGACTACTAGTACTCAATCAATGTTGGAATTGAAGGGATAGAGGCGATGCAATTTGGTTCTGGCGTCCTGGGTGTTGAACCGCCAGTTGATGGTGGCCTTGGAGGCGTTGCGCTGGACCTCATAGGCGTTGATGGCTCGCTGCAGGGCAGTCTCGTCGGGATTACGCCCCTGGAGACAGGCCCGGGTCAACACGCTGAACTCGATCTCCGCCATGTTCAGCCAACTGGCGTGCTGGGGCGTGTGGTGAAATTCCAGCCGCCTGACGATGCGCCGAGCTTCGGCGGCGGGGAAGGTCTCGTAGAGGGAGGCCATACGATGGGTATTCAGATTGTCCAGCGCCACTCGGACCACCGGAGCATCTGGGTAGGCCTCATCCACCAGCCACCGCATCTGGTGGGCAAAGTCTGCCATGGCGCGTCGCTCGGTGATCGCCACGTGTCGCCAGCCGGCCAGGGGCTCGCAAGTCAGGAAGCTGTTGCGCGTACCGGCGCGGCGATACTCGTAATCCTGACGCCGCGGTGGTCCCGGCTGCACCGGAATGGGCGGCCTGGTGTCGGCCAGCAACTGAGTGGAAGTCTCATCAAAGCAGACCACCGGCCGGTCCGGGTCGTAGGGCTCAGCATACAAGTCCAGCACGTCCTCCATCGCCGCCACGAATTCACCCCCTACCTTGGGGATACACCACTGCTGCTTCCGCCACGGCTGGAGGACGTTTTTTTGAGCCTCAACCGCACCGTCTCATGGGACAGGGACTCCACCAACCCCAACTCCACCACTCGGTCGGCCAAAAGATGCAGGGTCCAGTAGTCGTGGCCAGCGGGCGCTGGGCTGCACGCCAGGGCGATCAGGTGGGCCTCCCCCTTGTCATCAAGCTTCCGGTATCGGTTGGCCTGGACCCGGTCCTGCAACACGCCATCTAAACCTTCCTCAGCGTACTGCCGTTTGGCGCGGTACACCGTACCCTTGGAGATGTCCAAAGCGGCCGCCACCTGTGGTGCGGTCCATCCCTCATCTACTTTCAGCAGGGTGCGCGCTCGGGCGATGATACGCGCCGAACTTTTGCCGCTGCGAATCAGCTGGCTCAGTCGCTCGCGTTCCTCCGGCGTCAACTGTACCGCGTATTGCTCTAAGGCCATGATTACTACACCTTCACACCACTCTATTTTGCAGTCAGCGTAGCACTTGGAAGCCTTTCCCTAAAACTACCTACAATGCTGATTTGAACCAGTACTAGTCGGCCTGCGTAGCCAGCATCCGCCCAGATCACCCGCAGCCGGAGGAACCGGCCCAACAGTTTGGTCAACACCAATTTGGCGCCGTCCAGATCCCCGTGTCGTGGCACGGGGCCGGCTCTGAATGTTGGCAGCATGCACCACCACCGTCAGCAGCAATCCCATAGCCGGCCCCGTACTTGATACGGCGGTGTCCACCACGATGTGCTGCTGGCGTCCGGTTACCCGTTGTTACAGCAAAAACGGCGGCCTCAGCTCTCTGTCCGACCGCCACTCAATGCGCGCATTCACCTGACCGACCTTCTCCATTGCGTCCTTATCCCGCCACCGGCGTTGCGCCGTCAATCGTCAACTCGAAACTGCTGACGTCGGCGGGGCGGTTGCCGGGGTAGGTGGGGCGCTGGGGCGACCTTACGTCAAGTTCCATCCCGATGACAGCAGCCTGGGGTACGGTCAGCCACTTTGAGCCTGGTAGAGCCAGGCAGTCGAATTCCGGGGCTGTCTTACGGTCGCAGATATAACCGGGCGCAACGGGAATGTTCAGTTGGAACGGGTCTCGGCTCACCATGCGCTTCGAGACAAAGATTATTTCCAGGTACTCAATTTCATCGGCATCCGGGTTGAACCTGGCGATAATCAAGTCTGCAATGTCCGCTGTTTCCTGGCCACGATAAGTGTGGCATTTCTTGATACACAAAACGTCCGCTGTAGTGGAGTAGTCGAAGCTTAGTTTCCTATCCATTCCGTTGCTCCTTTCGCCGGCTTCTCAGCGATGTATGCGGTTACAATCCAGTCGCGCGGGTCGACATCGCTGACCACCACCACAATGACGTACTTGGCGCGGGGTTCATCCCATCGCGTAAATAAGCGAGTGTTTTCGTGGGTTTGACTGCGCTGGATGTGTTCCGGTTCGGCCAGGGTTGTTGCGATGTACTGGTAGAAGTCAAGGAGCAGTTCCGAGTGGTTTTCTCTGATGTGCCGCTCCCGCTCCGCATCGAGTTCTACCAGACCGTCCAGATAGGGGCATTAGAAGAAGGTCATGCTGCGCCTTCTTCAACTACCTTCATTCGTATCAAGCGGGCAGTATCGGCGGCGCCTCTTCCAACAGACCGGTTACAGCATGATCGGCGGACTCCAGATCCGATACGTCCAGCATAGTGGGCATCAGGCCCCGGTGGATTTTTACCGGCTTGGCAGGTTTGGCAATGTGTCCCCGCTCCAAGTCAACCTTGTACCCTAGTGTACGCAACGCGTTAGCGCCAATGGTCGGCTCCTCTGCCGGCACCACATCCAGGTCGATGTAGCAATCCGCGAAATTCACTCCCGCCTGGTATCTTTTGCTTATGATTGGCCTTCTGTCATCGCTTGTCGGCTCGTCGGAAGCGAACATGGACGGTTGCAAGTCAAGGGCATCAATATCGATTTTGGGCAGGCCGATGTGGTGTCCCTCTTCGACTACCAAGAAGTGACATTCCCGCATAGCCGACTTGCCGATGATGCTGCCTTTGATGTAAGCGTTACCCATTTTTCAACCTCGCTTGCTATCGGGAACCGGCATTAAAATCCGTGCGCTGTACGATGCGCTCGCTTGCGAAGTCAACCAAAAAGCCCAATTCCTGCAGGAGTTCGTATCCAACCATTGGCCGCCTCGCCGGCACAACTCGCGCTTGGAACGCTACACCTTCCAGAATACCAGCGGCGCTATAAAAAGGTCTGCGAATTACATCGGTTGGGGTTTCGATTATCGCCTCTTGCCCGTGCATTTGGTCAAGCCGCAGTTCGTCAATATCAATCTGTGGCAACGTCATCCATGTTGATCCGGTATCTACCAGAAAATCGTACTCCCTAGTTTCGGTTTTTCCGGTGATGCTACCTCTGGCGTAGGTGATTCCCATGGCGTGTGATTTCGCGGCCGGCTATACCGGCAATATCGGCGGGGCTTCCTCCGGGAGGGTGATGTGGCGCAGGGAGAGGTGGCTGCCGTCGGTGAACCAGGGGTTGCGGGGGTTGCGGGAGGGCAGCTGCACGGTGGCCATGCCGGGGGCGGTGATTTCGCCGCGCTGGTTTTCGGTCCAGATGTCGACGTCGACCAGGGTGTTGCCGTTGTGGATGTACTTGCGGGCCACGCGCCCCTTGCAGAATTGGGTGTCGCCGTACACGTTGAACCGGCGCGTTTCGACCCGCAAACGCTTGAGGAAGGCGTCATCGCCTATCCAGTTGGTCATAAGGGTGCCCAGCCAGGAGACGCGCTGCGGGCCGTAGTCGTAAGCGCCCGGCACTCCGACGGCCTCGGCGACCGAATCGCGCAGGTGGCCGATGCCGGTGTATTCCAGGCCGCCGCCGGATTCCGGGTTGCGGAAGAAGTGGTCGGGATGGCGCATGGCCTCGCGCAGCAACACGCCGTGGGCGCTGGAACGGCCGGTACCGACCAGGAACGCGCTCACGTCCTGCAAGGATAGTGGCCCGCGCACGACGGTTGGCAGATCTTCGCCAATCTCGGTGTCTTCAAAGTAGCGGGGCTGACCGCCGCGGGCGGTTTCACCCAGCACCTGCTCGTCGATGGCGGCCAGCTCGGCGTCGGTATACTCGTGGCGCTTGGGAACGTCGGCGTACTTGCCGCGCTCCCGCGATGCCCGCCGCTGATGCCGGGTACACCAGCCGACGACGCGGGCGGTTACCTCGTCCCGCTGGTTGGAATAGGTGGTTTCCACGTACTGTATGACCAGCCGACCGGAGTAGGCGCTCTGCTTCTCCTGAACGTCCAGCACCCGCTCCACGCAGTTGACGGCATCGCCGGGACGCAGCACGCGGAAGAACTCCCAGTCGTTGCCGGCAAAGAAGCCGTGGACGCCGGGCAGGCCCCAGCGAGTGCGCCCCGACCAGTGGCGCATATAGGGAGCGCAGGGGTGTCCGATGACACTGCCGTACTTGGAATAGACGGCGTACTCCTGGTCGCGAAACAGCGGATTGGCGTCGCCGATGCCGTTGACGAAGTTGATCATAGTGTCCAGGTTGGCCTGGCGGACGTACTGCTCGGTGCGCATCCGCACGCCGATCATGGCGCGGGCGGCGGCCAGGGCCTCGTCGGAAATGCCGCCCTCCACCTCGGGCAGGGTTTCGACTACTTGCTGTTGGGTTTCCTGTTGCGTCATAGTAATAATCCCCGTTGTCATGCACCAACTAGTTCCTGAATTATCGTGAAACCGTATAATACGGCCAAACTTAGCATCTCCATGGAAAGCGTAACTGTTCAGGGTTGAGGGGAAGTGAGTAATTGTCGGCAGGCGGTGAGGGGGTTCAAGCCTTGGGCCCGCCAGGTGCCGAAGATTGAGGCCAGCGTCATCCTGGTTGCAGTGCCCTGGTTTGAGCGCGTGCCACCACTGATCTTCCGGCTGACCACTACCGGGCGCAGGCTGCGCTCGGCGGCGTTATTGTCCGGCGGCGCTGCCGGTTCAGCCACGAAGACGAAGAGCTCTTTGACGTGGCGTTCAATGCGTCGGCATAGCTTGGCCTGGGTTGCCGATGGGTCATCCAGGTAGGGTCTACAGAGGGCCAGCAGCCGTTGTTCCAGGGCCAGCTGGGCGGTGCGCCGTTGCTGCCCCGACGGGTGCGTGAAGGCCTTGGCCTGGACATAGAGACGGTGTACGGCGTCGGCCCACTGTGCCAGTGGCGCGTCATCAGGGTAGAGAGTGCGCCGGTCGTGGATGTCCCGCAGCAGGTGCGCCCAGCAGCGTTGTTTGGGGCCGTCGTAGTGGTGGTAGGCGGCGTAGAAATCGCTGACCAGCACACCGGAGAACTCCTCGCCCAGGACTTCATCCACCACCGCCTTGCCCCGCCCCCGTCGCAGGAAGTACCGCTCGGCGGGAGTGCTGAAGGTCCAGACGTAGCCGTTGTTGCCATTCTCCCGCCAACCCGTTTCGTCGGCATGCACCACCGGACTGCCTCGGATCCGTTCCACTATATCGGCCATCACAACGTGAGCCTGCTGAGCCACCCGCTTCGTGGCGTCCACGATGGCGCCCGTGCTGAGGCGCAGCCCATGCACGGCGCCCAGGTACCACCGGATGGTGCGGAAGGGCAGCCGGGCCTCTTCCCTAAGCGCGGCAATCAGGCTCATTACATTGACCCCCAGACGCTGCCGCCCCAGCGCCACGCCGTCCAGTTGTGACGATGGTACACAGCGGCGTCGGCAGCCCGGGCAGGTGCGGGCGATGTAAGCGTGCTCGGTAATCTGCACCGGAACTTGGGGCAAGTCAATGACTTCCCGAGTGCGCTGGGTCCAGCCGCCGGCCAGCTGAGTTCCGCAGTCGGGGCACTGTTCCAACGCGTGCTCCACCCGCTGGGTCGGCGTCATGCGGGTGCGGGCAAACCCGTGGGGACGGCGCTGGCGTGGCCCTTTGGGCTGGGCCGGTTTCCGCTCGGCTTTGGGCTGCAGACCGGGCATCCGACCCGAGCCGCTGGGCTTGGCCGGCCCCTCGAATTGGCCAATCCGTTTCTCCAACCGCTCGATGATCGCCTGTTGCCGGACGATGATGGCAATCAGGACATCCCGGTCGGCAGTCTTGAGGTCAATTTCCGTATCCATACCCACTATATGACACAACCACCACCGGCAGCGCAAGGCTCCCAGAACCCCTATCGGCCAATCCACCTCACCAACTCTGAACAGTTACTGGAAAGCCATTGTAGTGGCCCGAAAACCAGCCTTCTGCCGGTTATTTCGTCATCCAGTAAAATTCTACTGACATCTAATAGCAACCAGAAATAGAACAATGCCGTCAACGCAATACCGGCCAGTTTAGCGTTTTGTATTGATGAAGCAAAATTGTCGGTCCGGCTGAACTGGCCGATTTGCAAGTCGCTCCCGAAAAGCCCGAATCCAATTGCAGCAGTGGCGATGGCAAGAATTCCGACTGCTAGCTGGTGGCGATCAGGCCGGCCCGCATTCATTGGAAGATTTCTCCATCATGTTGACGTTTGGCCTGCTGGTCCAGCCACCAGCCATACGCGAATGCCAGTAGGCCACCGACTATCATCGTCGCACTTAAAGTCAACGCCAGCCACGCATTGCCCGCATCGGGGAAACGTTGCACCGCAATAACTGCGAATGGCATTAAAATAACGCCGGCTATGAGTGCCCCGACCCCGAATCGCCCCAACGCAAACAGATTGCTGTCTTTCCGTACTTTCATCGTCGTTGCTGGCTCCTGCTTTGTGTCGTTGAGAACCCCATAGTGCAAATCCCGCTAATACACCACCTGCCGCTCTTCCAGATCGGCCACTTCATCCTCGCTCAGCCCCAGCGTATCACACAGCACCTGGCGGTTGTGTTCGCCCATCAGGGGGGCGTGGCGGCGCACTGCGGACGGCGTTTTGCTGAGGCCCCACATCAGGTTGAAGATTGGCTCGGCGCCCAGGGCGGGATGGTCGATGTCCGAGTACAACCCGCGCTCCATGAAGTGGGGGTGGAAGAGCCGCTCCTCGGCGCCCAGCACCGGCGCGGCGGCGACACCGTGCGCCTGCAGGAGTTCGGTGATACCGTCGGTATCGTGCTGCGCCGTCCATTGGCCCAGCAGTTCATCCAGCTCCCGCCGGTTGCGCTGGCGACGGTACTGGCTGCGGAACCGGTCATCGGCGGCCCAATCGGGGCGGCCCATGGCCTCAACCAGACCTTGCCATTCGGATTGCGATGCCACCGCAATGGACACCCACCGGTCGCTGCTTTCCGCAGTCGGAGCGCAGGGGTAGTGGCCATAAGGAGCCATCGTGGGGTCGTAGTTACCGCGCGGTTGCAGGGAGCGTCCGGTCAGGGCGTGTTCCATCAGGCCGACGCCCTGGGTTACCACGGTGGCCCGCAGCATCGAAACGTCGATGTACTGCCCCTCGCCCGTGCGGTTGCGCTGGTACAGCGCGGACGCGACGGCGAACACCGCGTGGAGCGCCCCGCAGATGTCTCCGAAAGCGTGTTTGAGTCCCAGCGGCCCACCATCCTGGTATCCCATCGTGCTGTCGAGGCCGGACAGCGCCCCGATGGACGGAGCGTAGGCGCGCAGGTCACGCAGCGGCCCGTCCTGTCCGGTGGACGAAATGGATGCCATGACGATGTCGGGCTTGATGGCGCGCAGGGTTGCATAGCCGAGGCCGAGACGATCCATCACACCGGGCGAGAAGTTCTCGATGACCACATCGCAGCGGGCCACCAGCCGTTTGGCGAGTTCGACAGCCTCGGGTTCGCCGATGTTGAGGGTAACGCTGAGCTTGCCGCGGTTGACGTTGTGGAACATCGGGTTCTGTTCGGGGTCGGGCTGGTCGCCGACAATGGGCCGGCCCAGGCGCATATAGTCCAGACGCTGGCGGGTTTCAACCTTGATGACCTCGGCGCCCAGGTCGGCCAATACCATGCCGGGGATGGCGCCGGCCAGCACCCAGCCGAAATCCAGCACCCGGTAGCCGGACAAGATGCCGCCATTTTCAGACTTATCTATTGTGCTCATCGTGCTCCGTCCGCTCGCGACTTCCGGTTGCTCTGGCTGGGACGATCAACGCCGCCAGCGCGGGCATTACGGCGAGAACGCCCGCCGCCGCAATCTTGGTGTAACCGCCGCCGTACACGAGGCTCACCGCCCACAGCCCCGCGAAGGCCATCGCCCCCACAATCATACCGGCGATGATGATGACGTCGGGCCGGTGGTTCTTGCGGATGGCAACCTGCCGCGCAATGAGACAGCTGGCCAGAAACACCACCACGGCGATGATGGCAATGCGAATTAACATTTTGCAGCCCTCATCTCGATAACCTTCATCGCTATCACTCTCGTCCTAACCCTTTCCCATCAAGGGAGAAGGGACTAGCCCCGGTCATTGCGAGCGTAGCGCGGCAATCTCGTCGCCGGGTGCACTTCGTTGAGGCAGCGAGATTGCCACGTCGCTGGCGCTCCTCGCAATGACAAACCTGCAACTTCATCAGATAATCCCGGTCTGATGGAGTTTAACCAATTCTGCGGAGGAGAAGCCGAGGCGGTCGCACAGTATCTCGCGGTTGTGCTGGCCCAGCGTGGGCGCCGGCGTGGGGGGCGCGGCATCGGCGTCGGCCAGACGATAGGGCGGGCCGGGATAGGCCACCGGGCCGGTGTCGGCGCGGTCAATTTCGACAAACAGGTCGGCCAACGACGGGTCGTTGCGGACTTCCTCGTAGGTGCGGACCGGCGCCAGCGGGATGCGGTGCTCCAGCGCGATTTCCAGCAACTCGGCCTTGGTGTAGTCGGCCAGCCACTCCTCAACATAGCCGTCCACCTCGTCGGCGTACTGATTGTTCATGGTGGTGCGGTTGCGGAGGCGCGGCTCCTGCGACCACTCCGGGCTGCCCATGATTTCCAGCAGCCGGCCCCACTGCCGGCCCTCGGGCGAGCCGACGAAGATGTGGCCGTCCTTGCAGCGCAGGATACAGTTCGGGTAGGGAAAATCCAGGGCGTGGTGGCCGGTGCGACGGGTTACCCGCCACTGGTACACCGCCATCAGCGCCTCGGGACCGTTGTAGAGACCGGTCATCGTCTCGGCCTCGGCGATGTCGATATGCTGGCCGCCGTGCTGTTCCCGCCCCAGCAGCGCCATCACGATGGATGATGCCGCCGCCATGCCAGCGAAGTAGCCCACCTCGGGCGTGCCAAAGGTCAGCGGCTCGCGGTCGGGTTCGCCCAGACCCTCGTTGATGCCGCCGGCCGCCGCCAGGTTGATGTCGTAAGCCCGGTAGTCGCGCCACGGCCCGGACAACCCGTAAGGGCTGATGGATGCCATAATCAGATTGAGGTTTCCAGCAGCCAGTGCGTCGTAGTCCAGACCCAGCCGGTCCATGTCGGCCGGCGGCGCGTTGTGAACCACCACATCCGACTCGGCAGCCAGCCGGCGCAGGATGCTGCGTCCGGTGGGCGTTTCCAGGTTGGCGGTAATGCCCTGCTTGTTGGCGTTCAGGTACAGGAACAGGCCGCTGCGCTCCGGATGCGGAATGTCATCAGGCCAGGGGCCGTAGCGCCGGGCAGCCTCGCCCACCGCCGGCGGCTCCAGCTTGATCACAGCAGCGCCGGCGTCGGCCAGCAGCTTGGAGCAGTAAGGCGCAGAGAGCATCGAGCCAATTTCCAGCACGCGCAGTCCGGACAGAAGGGAGTAGGTCATGGTCGTTGCGGTTTGGTTGCGATGGAATCAGATTACGCACGTGCGTATGGGTTCGGCAATCCGGTTGCAGTTGCTGCAGCGGCGGTCCAGGTTGTTACCTTATCGAATATGCTACCACCAACATTTCCACAGAAATCCACGATTCGGCATCGGTCCAACAGCAATCCGGAATCAACGGAGACATTGTACCAGCGACTTCTCAATAGAGCCTCCGATACGAAGAAAACGCGTACAGGGGTAACAACAAGTTGGTCACGGAACCACTTGCGGCCGAATGCATCAGGTTGAAGTTGTGTAAGCGTGTCCTGATAATGAGTACCGGTCTTGCACTGACCGAAAAGTGTGAGTTTCCCGGCTTGACGATCAGAGAAAGACTTCCACGCGACAACATCCAACTTGCCATCTTGCTCAGTTGGCACAGCCAGATTCCGATTGACAAACGAGCCGCCCTCCCCCAATTGTTCGCATAGGCTGTTAATTCTATCAGCGAAATTGCTGGCATTGCCGGCAGTGCCAAAGACGAAGCTCTCGGCTCTTGGGCCTAAGTAGTATCGGACGACTTCCGCCGACAGTTCTTCAAAAACGAGCGCGCCATCCACACTTGCGTGAACTCGATTGTCGCGCATATTCAGCCGGGTAGCCAGTAGCAGGTATTTGTACATGATATGCTTGACATATCCGACATCTCGCTTTGACCGCAGGGTATACCCGCTCTCGTCTATGGTAAAGGGATAGCACTCGAGACAGGTCAGTTGCTGAGACACTATTTCTCTGCCATGCTTGCAACTCGGCAAAGTCCGCAAGTTCGTGCGTGGATGCTTTGGGAGACGGGTTCCCTGGCCATTTGAACATCAGGCATCCTCTGCAATGCGGGGTTCCCGATGTGGGTTGCGCTTGCGATACATTGAGTTATACAGGTCGTCGGCCAAATTAGCTACGGTGCCGGCTATTCTGAGCAATTCTTCCGAGTCTTCATATCCTTCCGAAAGCATACTGTACGCTTTTTGCAGATGCTCCCTTGCCGCCAATAGCGACTCCTCAAAGCGATTGGACGAGGGACGACTTGACTCAAAAGCGTAGTCCAAATGGCCGTTGCGACGTAAGTTGGCTGTCGCACCCCGATTGCCTAAGATGGCATCAAGCTGCCGCAAGTGCGGGTTCTGCGATTGAATGACCGGTTGTATTTGCTCCCTCTTACTACCGTATAGCCATAGGCAAAGTTGCCGCAATTCCTCTTTTTTCTCCGGGGGAACCGGCTCCGGGTCTTCGTCGTTTGCCAGCCTCAGGCCGATATAGGAGTTAATCCCCGGATAATCAAGACCGGTGTATAAGTGAGAGAATGAGAAATGCCTGTACCAGCGATCATCGCGGTCGAACACCTGCATCCGCTCCGCCTGCTCAATCACCATCAACCCACGGTACAGGCGCTGGACAGTTCGGTGTGTGTCGCCAATCTGCTTCGCAATGTCTGCCAGGGGCACATTGAAGTTTCGATGCACGTCTGCAATGTATTGGGACTTGGCATAACTGCTCCATTTCGCCGGGCCGTTTACGTGCTTGAAACCCAGAAATTGCCAAGCTGCTTTACGCGTGCTGCGCAAGCAAGGCAGTGTTCTGAGCGCCGCTTTAGCTGATTCAGTGATTTTAGGAATACCTGCATTCAGTTCATCGACTGCCGTGGGATCCAATACCGTGGGATCCAATACCGTGGGATCCAATACCGTGGAATCCAATACCGTGGAATCCAACAAAACTTTAACCGCGGCCAAGCGCCGGTTTCCCTCTATGACGACGTTCCGCTCATTCTCCCGCGCGACGATCAGGGGTTCGTGACGAAAGAATCCGCTGGCGGCAATGGACAACACCAATTCTCTTTCGATAAGCGCTAGTATCTCCGGCGACTCATCATAGGTCATCAGAAAATCCACCCCGCTGCCGGCGAGGATGGCAAAGAGGCGCGTATGGTCAATGTCATTATGCTTGTAAAGCCGCCGACCAGCCCGTTTGCCGCCGGCAGTATAGGGCGGGTCGGCAAAAATCGCCGCTCTGGACTCTGGGTTGGATAGCAGGTATTCATCGAGCAAGTCCAGTCCATCGGTTTCGCAGAAATCAATTCGGCTGGCCTGTCTTTCGATTGCTTCAAGCCGCTGGACGATAGTATCGGGATACCACCGCGATGCAACGCCTTTGCCGTTTTCCCCGGAGCGGTTGAGCGCTGCCCCATTAGCCAATATGCCGCCGCGCCGAGTGCGGTTGAGCACGAGGGTTCGGAAACCGTTATCAACAACAGTTTGCGGTATCTGTTGAGTTAATTGCTCTATGGCGCTGCGAGTAGGGTCAAACAAACGAATCTTCGCGATGAGTTCGCCATTGTGATGGAGAGTAGCCTTCCAGAAAGCGGCTACCTCCCGGTCCAGTTCAACCATCAAGCACCGTTCGACTAACCCCTCCATAACGGCAGTGAGAGACACGATACCGCCGCCGGCGAATGGCTCAATCAGCAGCTCCGGCGCGTACGCAATTCCCCCTAGCCAAGCCCTGATGTGAGGAATAAGCCACGTCTTGCCCCCCGGATACCGCAACGGACTGCGTTGCGGCACCGTGGCCACGTTCACCACCGGTATGGGCGAGATTGGCGCCGACGGAGCGGACTCAAGTGCAGTGGTGGTGGCTGGCATGATGTAATTCCGGCGCGGCAATTGCCCCGCAATCATACCACTAACCACAGTTCACCAATCCCGATTATGCTACACTGGTGCCACTAGTTTTATGCTCACATCAACTACCCTGCATCCCTGTTTCACTGACGAAGGAGGCTCCTTATGCCCAACAAGCGCGGCACCGGCTTGATGATGGTCTGGTGCGATGTTCCCGCCGAAGCGGAGGAAGAGTTCAATCATTGGTACAACACGGAGCATTTGCAGGAGTTGCTGTCGGTGCCGGGTGTGTTGAACGCGGCCCGCTACGAGGCCACCAGCAGCGGCCCGCAGCATCTGGCGATGTATGAACTGGAAAGCGTTGCCGTGGTAGACACCGATGCCTTCAAGAACCGCCCACCCACGCCCTGGGGCCAGAAAGCCGGCCCGCGGGCGGTGGCGACGACGCTGATCAACAACGTGTATCAGATGATTCACCCCACCAGCCTCAACGATGAACTGACCAACGCCGATATGTCGCCGGCTTTGCAGATTGGCCGGATGGACGTACCCGCCGAGGCCGACGACGAGTGGAACAACTGGTATTCCACCGTGTACGTGCCCAACTACGAAAAGGTGGACGGGTGCATCCGCGGTCGCCGCTGGAAGTCCGTGCGCGGTGAGCCTTCCTACGCCACCGTTTACGAGTTTGCCAACCCCCAGGTGTCGTCTACGCCGGCCTGGCTGGAGCAGCGCGACATTCATCCTGACAACGTCCGGATGCGCGAAGTGATGACCCACGCCGCCGGGTCGCCGGGCATCTGGCGCAAAACCTTCCAGATTTAGCAGACCCGGTCGTTGCGGGGATGCCTTCACCCTCACCCTAACCCTCTCCCATCAAGGGAGAGGGGATATGGAGTCTGATGAATAGGAGAGGGGACAATAGGTGGAGGGTTAGGGTGCGAGGGGTGATGCTGGCCGTACTCGTCGCGCTGGTTTGGGCCGTCGGGCCGGCCGTGGCCGAGGCTCAGGACATTTCAGGGTTGGACACGCAGCGGACGAAAGACATCACCGGCCCCTATGTCGTCGAAGCCGAAGCTCGCCCGTTACCGTCGCTGCAGGCTGCCCACCTCATCATCAGGGTCACGGACGCAAAGTCGGGGGCGCCGGTCGACGACGTGCGCGTCAAGGTGCTAACGTCATTGCAGGGCACTGAGCACTCGGGCTGGGCCCACGCCATCAGTCCCAACACGCCGGGGGTATATTCGGCGACCATTGAGATCAAGGAGCCCGGCATCTGGGAAACCACGCTGCTCATCGAACCGCGGGACGGCGGTTCCTACGGCCTTGAGGGGTTCACCTTTGAGGTTGTTGCGCCATCGCAGGATCGGGCGGCGGGGTTCGTGTTCCTGGGTGTGGCGGTGGTGCTGGCGGCGGGCGCCGGTTATCTGGTTTGGCAGATTCGGCGGAACCAGCGTCAGCGCGCCGCCGGCGAGATTACCCATACAGGAAACTAGATGAACATTGCAGCAGTGGTGCGCTGGCGCCGGCGGATGGCGATCGGTGTTGTGGCCGCCGGTGTTGCGGCGGGTTTGGCGGCGCTGCTGGCCGGCGCCGGCGTGGCGTCGGCCCACCAGGGCATCCCGCCCGGCCAGACTGCGCTGACGGCGTGGGGAGTCACGACCAATCCGTTGCCCAGCCTGATCCTGCTGTTGACGGTTTACCTGTACGTAAACGGTCTCAACAACTGGCCGAATCCCAGTCATCGCGTAACCGTATGGCAAAAGCTCAGCTTTGGGGCCGGCATTGTGGTGCTGTTCGCCGCCCTGCAATCGCCCATCGAGCCGCTGGCCGAGCACTATTTCTCGATCCACCAGGCCCAGCATCTGATGGTGCGCATGATTGGCCCGCTGCTGGTGTTGCTGGGCGCCCCGCTAACGCCGATGCTACGGGGGATGCCCACCTGGTTGCGGCAGGGAGTGGTGCGACGCATCGTGCGGATGCCGCTGGCCCGGTGGGTGTACGGCAAGATTACCAACCCGATACTGACCACGGGCACGTTCCTGGGCCTGCTGTTCATCTGGCAGGTGCCCGGCCCTCACGATCTGGCGGTTCACAACGACCTGGTGCACTGGTTCATGCACGTAACGATGCTGGCCAGCGGGTTCCTGTTCTGGTGGATCGTCATCGACCCCAAACCGCGGCGGTCGCGGCTGCACTACGGCCTGCGCATCCTGTATCTGGGCCTGATTGTGCTGCCGAACACGCTGCTGGGCGCGGCCATCACCTTCCGGGAGGACGTTATCTACACGGCCTACCAGGAACTGCCGCGCCCGTGGGAAGGGCTGTCGTTCATCACCGACCAACGGTTGGGCGGGTTGATGCTGTGGGTTCCGGGAGACATGATGAGCATCATAGCGGCCGGCATCGTGATGATGATGTGGTACCAGCGGGAGATGGCGGAGAACCCCAACCCGCCGATGCCGACGCCGGTGGCGGAGGACGAGGACTTTAGCGAGAACGGAATTTAAACGCCGAGCAGGCGGCTTGGAAAATTACGCAAAATCAAGTATCGTAAAAATCCCCTGAACCGCAAGGAGTTGTCCCGAATGACGCACGTCATTTCTATCATCAACCTGAAAGGAGGCGTTGCTAAAACAACCACGACGGTTGCTCTGGCTGAGGCTTTCTCAGTCGAGCGTAATAAGCGGGTCTTGGTCATAGACCTCGACCCACAGACCAATGCCACCGTCTTGTTGATTGGAGATTCAGAGTGGGGGAGACTCAACGATAACGAACATACTCTGGCCAGGTTGTTCAAGGATGCCTTTGAAAGTCCGGACAATAAAAAGTTCGACTTTGACGCAACCTTGCAGAAGGGAATATCTGACCTCCGATATTACTATCAATTACCTGACCTGTTGCCGTCCAGCTTGGACCTGATTGATGTCCAGGATCGCCTTGCTTCAATGCCAAGAGGTCAATTCTATTCCGGCACTGAAACTCCGATTGCAGTTCTTTCCAGGGCGGTCACGCCAAGGCTCAGTGACTACGATATTGTCTTGGTAGACTGTCCGCCAAATTTGGGAATCATCACGTTGAATGGCCTGCACATCTCCCAGAGTTACATCATCCCAACCGTCCCGGATGTCCTTTCAACCTATGGTATTCCGCAGATTGTGACACGTGTTCGGGAATTTTCAAGAGATACCGGTCATCCTGTTGAGCCGCTTGGTATTATCCTGACCAAGTATCAGAGTAACTCGGCAGTCCACAACAGAGTCCGTGGGCAGTTGCGCCGCAATCGATATGCGTCGGACAACCGAAATGTGCCGGTTTTGCAGACCTTTATCAGGCAATCGAACCAGATTGCTGCGGCCGCCGAATATCAGGGAATGAAACGTACCTTCCGGCAAAAATACGGATATGGAGTAAACGGAGGCGCGAATGCTTACCTGCAACTCGCCGATGAAGTGCTTGACCGACTGGAGGCATAGCGATGGAACTGAGAAAAGCTTTGCAGAACTTTGCCAAGGTTGCGGCCGACGAGGCCGAACGTAACCCGGAGTTCGAGCGAAGGATTCGGAAAGCTTTAGGATTGGCCGAAGCCGTTGCAGCTTCTTCCGGCCAAGTCACTATCGAGCCGGGAAAGCAGGCTGTCCATCGGCGCAATGGCCGGCGCACTCCTCCTATACTCGATCCTGTTGACCTGGTCAACCAAGGAGAGACTGTGCTCAGGGAACAGCTCAACCCATTAGCCGTAGAGCAGCTGAAAGACATAGTGGCTGGCTATGGCATGGACCCAAGTAAGCTGGTTATGAAATGGAAATCGCGAGACCGAATAACCGACCACATTGTCCAGATGGCTATTACTCGTTCACAAAAAGGGGATGTCTTTCGTTACGGCTAAACTTTACCTATCAGGATTTTGGTGGGCCAGAAGCCAACAATGAAATTCGATTATTGCCCCGAAACCGACAGCGGCTATCTTCAACTGGCGGTGGATCGTCATCGACCCCAAACCGCGGCGGTCGCGGCTGCACTACGGCCTGCGCATCCTGTATCTGGGCCTGATTGTGCTGCCGAACACGCTGCTGGGCGCGGCCATCACCTTCCGGGAGGACGTTATCTACACGGCCTACCAGGAACTGCCGCGCCCGTGGGAAGGGCTGTCGTTCATCACCGACCAACGGTTGGGCGGGTTGATGCTGTGGGTGCCGGGAGACATGATGAGCATCATAGCGGCTGGCATCGTGATGATGATGTGGTACCAACGGGAGATGGCGGAGAACCCCAACCCGCCGATGCCGACGCCGGTGGCGGAGGACGAGGAGAGCCCGCCTTCCAGTTAGGCGGGCGGTGCCTTCATCCTGGCCACCTGCCGAGCCGGGGGCACCCTCACCCTAGCCCTCTCCCATCGAGGGAGAGGGGATTTGGTTCGGCGGTGCGGGGAGGGTAGCGACTTGATGATTGGGACCTGGACACGAAGGTGATATGCCTACCGGCCCCTTAGCTTGGGATCGAGTATGTCGCGCAGGGCGTCGCCGAGGATGTTGAAACCCAGCACGGCCACGAATATGAAGATGCCGGGGAACAGCAGCAGCCAAATGCCGGTTCCAGGGGCCTCTTTACTGGCCACGGTCAGGATACCTCCCCAGCTGGGGTCGTCGGGCGGGGCTCCCACTCCCAGGAAGCTCAGGGATGCCTCAATAATGATGGCGAAGCCCAGGTAGTAAGTAGCCATTATGAGGTATATGGCGAAGCAGTTGGGCATGATGTGGCGGAAAACGATGCGCCCGGGACGGGCGCCCAAAGCCCGGGCCGCCGTTACGTAGTCCATTTCCTTGAGCGTCAGAACCTGGGAGCGAACGGTGCGAACGACCGGCGCGATCATCCCGATTACGATGGCGAAGATGACGTTGTTCAACGACGGGCCGAGGATGGCCATGATGGCGAGGGCGAGGATCAAACCGGGCATTGACATCAGGGCGTCGATCAGGCGCTGGAAGGCGAGGTCGACCGCCCCGCCGGCGTAGGTGCTGACGATGCCGAGAACAAACCCGGCCGAGATGCCGATGAGTACGCTGCCAATGCCCACGTATAGCGAGATCCACGAACCGTAAAGCACCCGGCTCAGCACGTCTCGCCCGATGATGTCGGTGCCCATTGGGAATTCCAGACTCGGACCGAGGAATATATCTCCCACGGATTCGTAGGGATCGCTTACGGGCAGGAGGCTCAGACGGGAACCGATAGCAATCAGAATAAGGGCAATAGTGATTGCAGCGCCCACGGCTCCCAGCGGTTTGCGTTTGGCCAGGACACCTGCCGACCGAAATACAGCCGGAACTCGCAGCAATGCGGATTGGGTACTGGTAAGGCCGTCCTGGGAGCCTATTTCATACGTTGCCATGATGTTTTTCTCCGGCAATGGGGATTGCTTTATTGGTAGCGAATCCTGGGGTCAAGCAGGCCGTAAGCGAGGTCAATTGCCAGATTCAGGAACATGACGACCGCCGCGACGAGCACAACCACCGCCTGAATGACCACGAAGTCCCGGTGGATGATGGCATCAATCAGCATTGTCCCTACCCCCGGTACCAGGAAAATGATTTCTACGATAATCACCCCACCCAAGAGACGTCCAAACTGGTAGCCCGATATGGTAATGATGGGCAGGATCGCGTTCTTGAGGGCGTGGCGCCCAATCACCCTAAACTCGTTGAGGCCCTTGGAACGGGCGGTCCTCACGTAGTCGTCCCGCATGACCTCCAGCATCGAAGAGCGGGTGACCCGGGCGGTAAACGCCAGGTCATGAAATGCGATAGCCAGGGCCGGGAATATCATTTGTTGCAGGTTGGTGAGCGGGTTTTCCCACAAGGTTGCGTAGTCCAGGGGAGGTAGCCAATCGAAGACGTAGGCCAGAACATAGGTGACTACGATGGCGATCAGGAACGTGGGCATGGCGATGCCCAGGAGGGCGAAGATACGGCTTACGTAATCCAGCCCGGTGTCCTGCTTCACGGCGGACAGGATTCCCAATGGAACCGCCACCAGAAAAGCAATGCCCATGCCCATTACCGCCAGTTGCATGGTGGTGATGAATCGCGCTCCCAACTCGTCCATGACCGGGGTCTGGTACCAAAGCGACTCCCCCAGGTCCCCACGCACCATGTGCCAGATCCAGTCGCCGTATTGGATGTGAACCGGCCGATCCAGTCCCAGCTTTGCCCGCAACCTTTCAATGTCGGCGAGATCGACGCGCCCACCCTCGCTGGGGTCGGTCCCGGTGAGGATGAGCATGGCGGTATCACCGGGAACGATCCACATCAGCATGAAGATGATGATGGTTACGATCAGAATCGTGGGAACAAAGAGGAGCAATCTTCGAATGATGTAAGTGGTCACCATATCCCCCAAGGGTTTAGCGCGACGACTGGCTTACGGACTCACGCTCATTTATGGCTGGTAGCCGGTACCGACCGGTGGTTTCTCGGCGTTCTCATCCCACCACGCAGCATCCCACTTGTGGACCAACTGAATGGTCCTGGGCACGTGGTAGTTTTTGATTCTGTAGTCCAGCGCTCCGCCGGCGTGCATCCAGCCTATTGGCAGGTAGTGGGGAACGTCTTCCCGCAGAAGATCTACCATCTCCGCAAAAATCAGTTTGCGCTTTTCCGGGTCCAGCTCTCTGGTTTGGGCATCTTTGAGTAGATCGAACTCGGGTGTGGACCAGTTCAGAGAGTTCCGCATGGTGTCGGTCCCGTACCACTGGTTCAGGATGTCGGACGGGTCCGGAAGAATAATGCCACTGCCGCAGGTGGTGATTATTTCGTAGTCGTTGCTTCTCCAGTTGGCGTAGAGGGTAGCGACATCGGTGGCGGCGATGTTCATGTCCAAGTTGAGTTCCCGCTTCCAGATTTGGCTAACCAGCTGAGCCTGCGGCGCGGTGCATCCGGAAAGTATCGAGGAGAGTGTGCCGCTGAACCCGTCGGGGTAACCGGCTTCCGCCAGTAAACGCTTGCCTTCAGCCAAATCCGCCAAGGATTTGCTACCGTCGGCTTCGCGCCGGTAGCCTGGCAACTGGTAAAGATCTTCGGTGGTCTCGTTGGGGGCAAACCCGACGTGGAAATGGGTGCCTACGGTGCCGTTGCCACGGAGGATTTTTCCTACAATCTCCTCATGGTCGATGACCAGCCACATAGCGCGGCGGACTCTGGGGTCGTCGTAGGGCTTGATTTGCCAATTGAAGGTGATACCACTGCGCTGCACATTGGTCATGAACAGGGCTCGCATCGTGCCGTCGGTATCGCGTTCCAATTGTTCCACGAATTCGGTGTAGGTAGACAGAACCGGGTAATAGGTACCGTCGGCCTGTCCTACTTTCAGGGTGGCGATGGCCCTGGCTACATCCTGAATGAGGAAGACCTTGAAGCCGTCGAAGAAGGGACGGGGCGCTTTGAAGTAGTTGGGATTGCGGACGTATTCGTAGCCCTCCTGCTTCTGCCAGCTCCCTTCCTTGAAGATGAAGGGGCCGGAACCGATCATGTTTTCGGGGCAGCAGTTAACGTCTTCCTGACTCAGCGAACCGGCCACGTGTTCCGGGTACATTTTCATGTAGTCGGAAGCCAGGTTAACCATGAAGGTCGCTGCCGGGAACTTGATAGGCATACGCACGGTCTGGTCGTCTATCGCCTCGGCGGTCTGGTATTCATAGAAATCCCGGAGGCTGTTGGTTCTGCCGCGGAATGCGTCCGGCAACACGATTCGGTCCAGGCTGAACACAATGTCGCTGGCCTTGACCGGTTCGCCGTCGGTCCACTGGGCATCGGCCAGGTGGAACGTGTAAATCGTGCCGTCGTCGCTCATCTCCCAGCTTTCCGCCAGGTCACCGATTATTTCATCGGGGTTGACCGGGTCGTATTCCAGCAGCTGATTAAACCGGGGGCCGGAGGGCGTAAGGGTGGTGGTGAGGCTGGCGCCATAGTGGACATCCCAGAACCCGGGGTTATTGCGCGCCACCCAATTCATGGTTCGGCCATGCTTACCACGGGAAACCCAGTCGTCGGGTGATGGTACAACCGCCTCCGGCATAGCCGTCGCGTTGGCGGCCTGTGCCGGGGCCTGGGCAGCCGGAGCCGAGGTGGGAGCCACCGCGTTGTCAGTAGCCGGGGCAGCAGTAGACTGGGGTGCGGGTGAGGTTGCCGCGCCTCCGCAAGCGATGAGGAAGATTAGGGTCAGCAAGCAGGGGATCAGGATTAAGCCTTTCGGGACTGGGTTTAAACGCCGCATCATGTTTCTAACCTCCACACTCGTGTCAGAGCAGATTTCGCCAATCTGCATGGCTCAGCAATGCTGGGTAGGTTCTTCACATGGACTGTATTCTGCCGAGGTACGTTGCGCCACCTCGGGTCGAAAACCCGTTTGATGTTTCGGTATCATAAATCGCAATTATAAAAATCGTCAAATCGCATTATGCTATGTTTGCCTGCTATCAATATTGAAATCGTAAATAACTACTGCTTCACTAATCAAGTTTATTCAATACAACCAAAACAGCGTGTCTATTCGTCTTGGGACGGACTGACCGTGGCTCGTTGCGGCGGCGTTCTGCTGGGTTGCGGATTGCGCCGGACCGACGGTTATGCGCATCGCCAGGTCAAGGTGAAAGTCATTCTGGGGAAAGTGTTTCCGGTTGGGCCAGCCCGGCGCTTTGGCCACCAGCCGCCGTCCCGCCTCGGCGAAAGTCTGGCGGGCGCCACCATCACCGTAGGCCGCGTCGCCCATGGCTTCCGCCACCACCGAGCCAGTACTCGCTTCGCTCTGCTCCACCAGTTCCAATGCTCCCAGATTGTCGGGCGCGTTGCCCGGCAACACGTCCACGGCGGTGATCAGCTGGCTGTCGGTGTCCACCACGATGGCCGCCTTGTGCCCGTTGCAGCGCCGCCGGCTGCTCTGGTGCCCGTGGGCTCCGGGTCATGCACCGACGGCATCCGGTCCCGGCTCACCCCGTCCTTGAGGCTTACCCCGTCATCAGCATCGCCAGCGCCACTCTTGCGCTCGATGTCCTGGAGCAGCAACTGTCCCAGCAACTCCGCCCCAGCCACTATGCTCTGCCGCTGGGCGCTGTCCTTCGGCAATTCCAGCCACGCCGGCCGCGCCAGTTCCAGCAGCCGGTCCGCATCGGCCACTATCTCAGCCAGCAACGCCGCCCGCGCTTTGCGGTCCGACCAGTCAGTCGTCGCCGCGCCCTTGATGCTGGAGCCCAGTTACTTCTCGCACCCCTGGCCTTCCGCCCATTCCCCAACCGCGGTGTTCGCCACGGCCGCCAGGACCCGCAACAGTTTGACAATCCCGTCCGCCAGCAGATTACAGGTGTCCTGCACCGCGCCCCGTCCCAGGATGCAGGTCGTGTCCAGCGCCACCCGCATCCCACGCTTTTTCAGGTAGCCCGACTGCCGCGCCAGGCGCCGGCTGCTCTCGAATACCTCCCGCACCTTCTCGTGCAGTATCAGCTGGGCCCGGAACAGCTGCAGCGTGCTCCTGGCAAAGTGTCTATCCTCAATCTCAATCCCCAACGCCACCCCCGGTCGTGGCCAAGGGCAGGCTCTTCCAACGGATGTCGAAGTCAGCCCTCGCCTTGGCCTCGACATCGCTGACCTTGTCGTAGGTCTACAGCAGCAGCGCCGTGGGCAGCAGGCTGGGCGGTACGCGGTCCCGTCCATTGTCCGGACCGTAGATCTCGGCGAAATCGTCATCGCTGAACAACTGGCTCCGCAGTGCGGCCAGCAAGCCGTAGCAAGTGTCCTTGCCCACGTAGTACAGATACAACCGATCCGCTTCCCAGAGGCCCTCTTGCTCCGAACGCTTGCCCAGCATTGCCCTGCTCCGCCAGCCTTGATTGCCCGGAGTATAACCGCTGGCCAAATCAACCGGGGTTTCCGGCCCGGTTTCTAGAGGAACACCGGAACAATCTGGAGCCACGAAGTCCGTCTTCGCTGGTCTTGCAAACGTCTCTGGCAACCCTAACCGCTGTATGGCCTCATAGAAGATCCGTCGCCCCGACGTCTGCTCCCACGCCTAGGCGGATGAAACCTAACACCCCAAGTATCCAACCTTCCGTTTTAGCCCTTTTGCATTCTTCAGGAGATAGCTCAGGTTTGAAGTACTGATCGAGCAAGCCATTCCGATCCGCGTATGACAGCCACCCAGCAACACTGTAGGCATCGTGTTGGTGGTCCGTATTGCCCGGTGGGTCGAACCGCCCTTTCCACAGAGCAGGGTACACCTCGGCGACAACCGACTTGCCTTTCCAATTGTCCCACCCGTCGAAAGGCCAGAAATGGACTGTAGCCTCAGACTTCCTCAACTCCTCGCGGATGTGCCACAACCACGGAAGCCCGGCATGTGTGGAGGTTGCCACCGTGCCCTGGACTCCGAAATGAAACACCGACTTGGCCCCACCCGCGACCTTGTCCGTCAACCGTCGCCATCCGCTATCGCCATAGCGCTTCTTGGCCTTTTCCGTGTCCCTTATCGTGCTAACCCATTCCTCGTCTTTGTGGGTCGGCCAATACTCCCGGAAATCGGTCAAGAAATGATCCCAATCCCCCTCGCGCAGACCGTGTTTCTTGAAGTAGTCAATTGGAAACGAAAACGCATGGTCAATGCCCACCAGAGTTGGTTTGCTTTCTTTCTTGAGTAGATCCACCAACCATTCGGCAAGCTCCTTGCGGTGCCAGTTGCGTGTATGCTCGCAAGTTGGAAGGACCCTGTAGGGTGGGGCGTCGCCATCCGCACAGTAGACGACCAACCCAGGCGAACGCTTCAACGGTGTGTTCCCGCCAGAATAGTCAATGCCGATAATTCGTTCGAATACTCTCTCTGCCATCACTCTTCCCTCAAAGGTCTTTCGGTCCTTTATCCGCCAGCCACGCCCGGTCATTCCGACGGCAGTATACCAAGCCGCATTGCGACCATGACGGCCTCCAGACGGCTGGACGCGCCCAGCTTCACGCGCAGGTTCTCGATGTGGTTACACGCCGTGTACGGGCCCACGCCCAATTCCTCGGCGATATAACGGGTCTCCCAGGCCAACGCCAGGTAGGACAATACCTGCCGTTCCCGCTCCGTCAGCCGTACCTCGCGCAGCCCGGCTCCGGCGCGCCAGCGCGGCTCGGGTCCGGCGTGCAACGTCGGCGGCCAGCGGCAGGCCCAAGCCTACCCCAAGAGCGCCGTCGCGAGTCGTGAGGTAGGGATTGAAAATGCTGGTCAGTACGTTGTCCGAGATCCCGGTGCCGTTGTCGGAAACGACCACCGCCACCTCCTCACCTTGCAGGTAAGACGACACCAACAGCCTCGGTTCATAACTAGGTTCTGTTGACATTTCATTATAATGGCTGTATGTCAAACATCAGATTATCACCAGAACAGTGGGCCAGGATGCTCGATTTCTTGCGTGGTTGCACTGGCGTGTACGTTGGCCAGGAAGCGGATTGCCGGCGTTTTGTCGAGGCCGTCTTATGGATTAACCGCTCTGGGGCCCAATGGCGACTGCTGCCAGCCGAATACGGGAACTGGAACAGCGTCTACAAACGATTCGCCCGTTGGACTGACCAAGGCGTCTGGGCCCAAATGCATCAACATTGCTGCGACGACGCGGATCTGGAATACCTGATCATCGACAGCACGGTGGTCCGGGCGCACCCTTGCGCGGCGGGAGCTCCCCCAAAAAGGGTGGCCAGGCGGCCCAGGCCCTGGGCCGGAGCCGCGGCGGGTTCAGCACCAAGATTCACGTGAGCGTAGACGGCTTGGGCAACCCCTTGCGATTCATACTGACCGGGGGGCAACAGCACGACATCACCCAGGCGGAGGAGTTGATCGCCGGTTATGCTGGCGAGCACGTACTGGCCGACAAAGGGTACGATGCCCAGGAGTTTCGCCAGCACATCCTGGAACTGGGTATGATGCCGGTCATTCCGCCCCGCTCGAACCGCAAGGCACCCGCCGACTATGACCGGCATCTGTACCGGGAGCGTCATCTGGTGGAATGCTTCATCAACAAGATCAAGCACTATCGCCGGATCTTCTCCCGGTTTGAGAAGCTGGACACCAGATACCTGGGCTTCCTGCACTTCACCGCCGCTCTCATCTGGCTACGGTGAAATGTCAACAGAACCTAGAAAGCTGGCCGGAAACCCCGGTTGATTTGGCCAGCGGTTATACTCCGGGCAATCCAGGCTGGCGGAGCCGGGCAATGCGGGGAAAGCGTTCGGAGCAAGAGGGCCTCTGGGAAGCGGATCGGTTGTATCTGGACTACGTGGGCCAGGACACCTGCTACGGCTTGCTGGCCGCACTGCGGGGCCAGCTGTTCAGCGATGACGATTTCGCCGAGATCTACGGTCCGGACAATGGCCGGGACCGCGTGCCGCCCAGCCTGCTGCCCACGGCGCTGTTGCTGCAGACCTACGACAAGGTCAGCGACGCCGAGGTCCAGGCGAGGGCTGACTTCGACTTCCGGTGGAAGAGCCCGCCCTCGGCCACGACCGGGGGTGGCGTTGGGGATTGAGATTGAGGATAGACCCTTTGCCAGGAGCGCCCTGCAGCTGTTCCGGGCCCAGCTGATACTGCACGAGAAGGTGCGGGAGGTATTCGAGAGCAGCCGGCGCCTGGCTCGGCAGTCGGGCTACCTGAAAAAGCGTGGGATGCGGGTGGCGCTGGACACGACCTGCATCCTGGGACGGGGCGCGGTGCAGGACACCTGTAATCTGCTGGCGGACGGGATTGTCAAACTGTTGCGGGCCCTGGCGGCCGTGGCGAGAATCGCGGTCGGGGAATGGGCCGAAGCCCAAGGATACGAGAAGTACCTGGGCTCCAGCATCAAGGGCGAAGCGACGATTGACTGGTCGGACCGCAAAGCGCGGCGGAAGCTTTTGGGGGAGATAGTGGCTGACGCGGACCGGCTACTGGAACTGTTGCGGCCGGCGTGGGTGGAATTGCCGGAGGACAGCGTCCAGCGGCAGAGCATAGTGGCTGGGGCGGAGTTGCTGGGACAGTTGCTGCTCCAGGACATCGAGCGCCAGAGTGGCGCTGGCGATGTTGATGACGGGGTGAGCCTCAGGGACGGGGTGAGCCGGGACCGGATGCCGTCGGTGCATGACCCGGAGCTGCGCCACGGGCACCAGGCGGCCATCGTGGTGGACACCGACCGCCAGCTGATCACGGCGGTGGACGTGTTGCCGGGCAACGCTCCGGACAATCTGGGGCATTGGAACTGGTGGAGCAGAGCGAAGCGAGTACCGGCTCGGTGGTGGCGGAAGCCATGGGCGATGCGGCCTACGGTGATGGTGGCGCCCGCCAGACTTTCGCCGAGGCGGGACGGCAGCTGGTGGCCAAAGCGCCGGGCCGGCCCAACCGGAAACATTTTCCCAAGGATGACTTTCACCTTGACCTGGCGGCGGGCAGTTGCGCCGGTCCGGCGGGGCAGGTTACCCGCGCCATCGTGCCAGCGGGAAAGCGGACTGACCGCACGGGGCGCATCTACCGATTGCAAGCTTTCCAATTTGATGAGGCGGTATGTTGGGTATGTCCACTGCGGTCCCAGTGCATCGCGGCCCAAGACAGGAAGGGACGACGGGTGCAAATCCATCCGCAGGAAGCCCTGCTGCAACAGGCCCGAGCATTGCAGCAGAGCCTGCCTACGACGAGTATCGAGCGCGACGGGTGGTGGCAGAGCACCGGTTGGCGCGGCTGGTCCAGCTGGGCATCCGGCAGTCCCGCTACTTCGGGCGTGCCAGGACGAAGTTCCAGCTGTACCTGGCGGCCACGGTAGCCAACCTGACCCTGGTGTTGGGCAAAATCGGTCTGCCAGGCAGTACCGGTGGCGGCGCAGGCCACCGCGTCGTCCTCAATGATGTCCTCGTTGTGCTCGTCAATGCGGCGGCCAATTTCAGCGCTGCCCGGCTCGGACAACTATGGTCTGTGATTTTGCTCACGTCGGCTTTACGGCCGCAACTCCACTTCCAAATCAGGGCTTTCCGGCCCGGTTTATAGCCCCAGATTGGTGATCTGGCCGCTGATGCGCAGACGTTGAGCCCAGTTCTTGCTCACGCGCCCGTTTGTAGTCAAATGAACCCTAAGATATAATCCCCACGCCCCTCGGCCGTCACCGTAACGTCCTGGTTGCGAGACAGTTCTAATGAATGCAGCAGATAAGGCTTTCGGTCGTTCCATGAACACCCTTCGTACAGCAGTTCAGAGTTGAGGGGAGGTGAGCAGTTGTCGGCAGGCGGTGAGGGGGTTGAGGCCTTGGGCCCGCCAGGCGCCGAAGAGGGAAGCCCGGGTCATCTTGCTAGCGGTGCCCCGTTCTGACCGGGCGCCGCCGCTGACCTTGCGGCTGACGACCAGATGTCGCCGGCTGCGTTGGGCGGCATTGTTGTCCGCTGGCACGTCCGGTTCGGCCACGAAGACGAACAGTTCCCCGTATCCAGTACGGGGCCGGCTCCTGATGTGGCGCTCGATGCGCCGGCACAGATTAGCTTGGGTTGCCGACGGGTCATCCAGGAAAGGCCGGCAGATGGTGAGCAACTGCCGTTCCAAAGCCAGTTGGGCGGTGCGGCGTTGTTTCTCTGCGGGATGGGTGCAGGCTTTAGCCCGGTCGTAAATCCCGCGGACGGCTTCGGCCCACCTGGTCAGTGGCGCGTCCTCTGGGTAGAGGGTTCGCAGGTCGTGGATGTCCCGCCGCAGCGTTGTTTGGGGCCATCATAATGATGGTAGGCGGCGTAGAAATCGCAGACCAGCACGCTGGCAGCATCGCCCAGTACCTCATCCACCACGGCCTTGCTCCGGTTCCGCCGTAGGAAGTGGCGGTGGGTGGGGGTGCTGAAGGTCCAGACGTAGCCGTTGTTGCCATCCTGCCGCCAGCCCGTTTCGTCAGCATGGATCACTGGGCTGGCGCGGACCTGGGCCAGAATCCTGTCCACTGCGGTCTGAGCCCTTTGCGCGGTGCGATGCACCGTAGCCGTGATGGCTCCCACGCTGAAGCGCAGCCATGGACGGTACTCAGATACCATTGGATGGTGCCAATGGGCAGTCGGGCCTCTTCCCGCAGCGTGGCAATCCGGCTGATCAGGTTGACCCCCAGCCGCTGCTGGCCCAGGACCACGCTGTCCAGTTCCGCCGGAGGTGTGCAGCGCCGTCGGCAGGCCGGGCAAGTCCGAGCAATGTAGACGTGCTCGGTGACTTGCACCGGAACCACCGGCAGCTCGATGACTTCCCGAGTGCGCTGGATCCAGCCGCCGGACCGGTGGGCGCCGCAATCGGGACAGTTCTCCATCACGTGCTCCACCCGATGGGTCGGTGTCATGCGCGGGCGGGCGAAGCCGTGGCGTCGCTGCTTTCTGGGCTGCTGCTGTGCCGGTGGCTGGCGGCCCGAACTGGGCTTGAGGCCGGGCATTCGGGGTGGGCCACCCGATTTGGCTTGGCCTTCCAGTTCGGCAATCCGCCGCTGCAACCGCTCAATCACCGCCTGTAACTCGGCGATGATGGCAATGAGAACATCGCGGTCGACGGTGGTGAGGTCAGTTTCAGTATCCATGCCCTGTATATGACATAACCACCGCCACCCGTGCCAGCGTTCGGCAACCCGCCTTCGGCCAATTCACCTCACCAAGTCTGAACTGTTACTGCCACAACCACAGTAACTGTTCAGGGTTGAGGGGAAGTGAGTAATTGTCGGCAGGCGGTGAGGGGGTTCAAGCCCTGGGCCCGCCAGGTGCCGAAGATTGACGCCAGCGTCATCTTGGTTGCAGTGCCCTGGTTTGAGCGCGTGCCACCACTGATCTTCCGGCTGACCACTACCGGGCGCAGGCTGCGTTCGGCGGCGTTATTGTCCGGCGGCGCTGCCGGTTCAGCCACGAAGACGAAGAGCTCTTTGACATGGCGTTCAATGCGTCGGCATAGCTTGGCCTGGGTTGCCGATGGGTCATCCAGGTAGGGTCGGCAGAGGGCCATCAGGCGGCGTTCCAGGGCCAGTTGGGCGGTGCGCCGCTGCTGCCCCGACGGGTGGGTGAAGGCCTTGGCCTGGACATAGAGACGGTGTACGGCGTCGGCCCACTGTGCCAGTGGCGCGTCATCAGGGTAGAGAGTGCGCCGGTCGTGGATGTCCCGCAGCAGGTGAGCCCAGCAGCGTTGCTTGGGACCGTCGTAGTGGTGGTAGGCGGCGTAGAAATCGCTGACCAGCACACCGGAGAACTCCTCGCCCAGGACTTCATCCACCACCGCCTTGCCCCGCCCCCGTCGCAGGAAGTACCGCTCGGTGGGAGTGCTGAAGGTCCAGACGTAGCCGTTGTTGCCGTTCTCCCGCCAACCGGTCTCATCGGCATGAACCACCGGACTGCCTCGGATCCGTTCCACGATATCGGCCATCACAACGTGAGCCTGCTGAGCCACCCGCTGCGTGGCGTCCGCGATGGCCCCCGCACTGAGGTGCAGCCCATGCACGGCGCCCAGGTACCACTGGATGGTGCGGAAGGGCAGCCGGGCCTCTTCCCTAAGCGCGGCAATCAGACTCATTACATTGACCCCCAGACGCTGCCGCCCCAGCGCCACGCCGTCCAGTTGTGACGATGGTACACAGCGGCGTCGGCAGCCCGGGCAGGTGCGGGCGATGTAAGCGTGCTCGGTAATCTGCACCGGAACTTGGGGCAAGTCAATGACTTCCCGAGTGCGCTGGGTCCAGCCGCCGGCCAGCTGAGTCCCGCAGTCGGGGCACTGTTCCAACGCGTGCTCCACTCGCTGGGTGGGCGTCATGCGGGTGCGGGCAAAACCGTGGGGACGGCGCTGGCGTGGCCCTTTGGGCTGGGCCGGTTTCCGCTCGGCTTTGGGCTTCAGACCGGGCATCCGACCCGAGCCGCTTGGCTTGGCCGGCCCTTCCAATTGGCCAATCCGTTTCTCCAACCGCTCGATGATCGCCTGTTGCCGGACGATAATGGCAATCAGGGCATCCCGGTCGGCAGTCTTGAGGTCAATTTCCGTATCCACACCCACTATATGACACAACCACCACCGGCAGCGCAAGGCTCCCAGAACCCCTATCGGCCAATCCACCTCACCAACTCTGAACAGTTACCGGTACCCGAGTCAGCTGCGTCCAGTTCCCCATAGTAGGTTAGACTATTCAACGCAATTTCCCAATGCGAATTGAGATTTGTTCGATCCTCAAAAGGCAATCCCTGCGTCGTCTGCAACGCTAACGGGAGGGCAATCGCCCACTCTCGCTCACACGGCGAGCCACTCTTCGCTCGTTCGTCCGTAGTGCACGCATACAACTCAGCTACTGTCCACCGCTCCCCTGTCGTCATCGGCGCCGATGACCTTACAGCAAATTGACTTACCCGCCTTTCCTCCTCAACCGCATCATTCGCCCATGAATTACACGCCCACACCAACCCGACCACTCCCGCAATTCCCAACACCCACTTCCAGCCCGTCGTCATCAGAGTGCCCCCTTGTGGCAAGGATTTGGCCTCTCTACCACAAGCTGCCGATCCCATGCGCAGGCCCCAAGGGGACATGGTTTGACCATGCCCTTGCGCAAAGCCTGCAAGGAAAAACTAGGGGAATCCGACACTCGTGGTAGGGTGGCACCATCATAGCCGGGTCTATATCCACAGGGCAATCGCGTCTTGCGGTAAATGGTATAGTCCCTCCCGCTCTACATTCCATTTAGTGATACGGTGCTCGGGCTGTAACCGCTTTGCCGCGGCTGGAAGCCGAGGTTACTAACCAAACTATCGCCGGCCAACCGTACAAAGAGTCTTTTGGGATAAGAATCATCGGCAGAAAAACTCAAACAGCGACGATGTTGTGTGGCTCAATTTAGACGCGATTGCCCTGTCTATATCCAGTAACTGTTCACGTTTGAGGTGACGGCAACGGTTTGCTTTGGACATTCCGTGCTTGGCTGCCCCTCCACAATAGGCCGAATAGTCGGCAGATCCCCGCAACTCTGAACAGTTACTATATCCACCGTCAATTTAGCCCTTCAATTTCAAAGTGATACACTATCTAGATTCTTCTTCCCAGCATCAGCCGCCTTACTGGTGTTGGTCAGGCCACTTGCCAAACATACCAACCCAGGAGAACACCGCTACACCTACCACTGCCATCAGCGCGCCACCATAGACAAAGCCAGAGAATAGATTACAGCGCGTTTCAGCCGCCGGAAACTGCTCCAACGCCGCGGGGCAATCTACCCACTGCGAGGCCGCTGTACCGATTACCACCAGCAACATTCCCACGAGGAACACTCCCGCGAACCCGACGAAAGTGGCTGTTGTTTTCATGTACTTTCGTCCTCCTTCGTCCGCGTGGACTCCGCTCCTCTCCCCTATCATACCATCCCGCAAACGTCAGGGGCGACGCGTTGCGCCGCCCCTGTATCATCTAATCGGGCAGTGCGCCCGGACACCGCCGTTAGCGCACCAGGGTGCCTCGGATTGCGGAGCCAACGTCGTTGACTTGGGTTACGTCGGACCACTGCTGCACGGCGTCTTCGATGCGTTCTTCCGACAGCACGCGGCCGACGTTTTCGCGGAACTTGCTGGCGATGTTTTCCATGCCCCAGGGATTTACCTGGCTGCCCAGAATTTCACCGCGCGGGGTTTCGTGCTCGAAAACTCGCCCATCGTTCAGCGTGATGCGAATGGGCACGCCCTTGGATACGGTGCCGCCACCCTGCTCCCACTTGGACTGCACCCGTAGGGACACCCGTTCCATCATGTCCTGTACGTCAGACTCGGCAATCTTTTCGTTGGTGAAGGTGTCGATGCCGACTTCGCCATCCACCAGCGCCGCCGCCATGTTGTACTTGGCGCTGAACTTGCCTTTCAGGTCTGACTCAGGCTCTTCGTACAGCATCACCGTGGAGGCGTAAGACTGCACAACCTCGGCATTGGCGATGTCCTGATGCGAAAATTCGTGCTCCCGCATCAGCCCAAAGATGCTGTCCAGCATGGCGTGGTTGCCGCCGCAGGACGGATACTTCTTGATAACCAGCGCGTCCTGCACCCGGAAGGGTTTGCCCAGCTGCTGGGCGGCTGCTTCCAGGTCAACGCCCTCTTCCCCGATGACGGTGGCGGTGAAACCCACCGGATGCTCCAGAATCTGGTCGCCGGCGGTGAAGCCGCGTTGCGCCAGTTGCGCAGCCATCACTCCGTCGCGACAGGTCATGCCGGCGTGCAACGGCTTGGTCATCGTGCCAAAGTTGTGAATGACGCCGGACGCCATCGAGCCGGCCATGCCCAGCGCCATCGACGTCTGTTGGGCGTCCAGTTTGAGCAGCTTGGCGCAGGCCGCCGCCGCCGCCAGCCGACCCAGAATAGCAGTGCTGTGGAAGCCGCGGTGCATCTGCTGGCTGTGGTAGTGCGTGGCATAGTCCACCGCCAAACCCACCTCACAACCCACAATATAGGCTTCCATCAGGTCGCGGCCGGTGGCGCCGATGCTCTCGCCCAGGGCCAGCAACGCCGGGAAAATCGCAACCGTCGGGTGCCCGAAGCCGCCGAAGTCGTCGTAGTCCAGCGCGTGACCCATGGTGCCGTTAACCAGCGCCGCGTTCTGCACCGAAGTGCGCTCGCCGGAGGCCAGAATCGTGGCTTCTGCGGTGCCGCCCAACTCGCCGGCATAGCCGCGGATAATCTCTCCGACTTGCTGCGTGGAGCCGGCCAGAATTACGCCGAGCAGGTCAAAACAGGACTCGTTCGCCACCCTGATCGCATCAGGGGGTATGTCCTCGTAGGTAGTATCAACAATCCAATTAGCTACCATTTCCGTTGCGCCCATAGCCAGTAACCTCCTTGTTATGCAGGCGGAGCTGGTCTCGCCGCCATATTTTGTCGTCTCTGGTCGTTGCAAGCACCGGTCACGCCGGATTGATGCCGATTATATCAACCTGCCCCGGCCAATGCGAACGATGCGCCGGCAACCTCGGCTGTGCAAAACTGTCATTGCCACACTGCGCTCGCAATGACAGCAGGCCGGTTCGGTTTGGCGAGTGTGTACGCATGGACCCCAATCATGGCGGACCGCCTTGCCGCTACTTGCGCCATTCTGCTAGACTGCCAGCGCTGACGACCATGCACCTGGCGCGCCGCCAGTTCAACTTTGCTGCGAGCCGGCGTTTGGTGCGAGCCGGCGTTGGCGAAATATTGCACACACGGAGGTGCGGTTACATGATTTACGAAGTCCGGACTTACGACCTCAAGCCCGGCGGAGTTCCCATCTTTGAAGATGCCTTCGCCAAAGCCCTGCCCCATCGCGAAAAGTATTCCAAGCTGGCGGCCTTCTTTCACACCGAAATTGGCCCGCTGAATCAGGTTATCCACATCTGGCCCTACGAGAGCCTCGACGAGCGCGAGGAAGTACGCGGCGCCGCTAGCAAGGACGCCAACTGGCCTCCGGATAGCCAGGGCACCATCCAGCACATGGAGTCTGAGGTGTACCACCCGGCGCCCTTCATGCGCCCCATGGGCGGCGGGCAGAAGCTGGGCAATATCTACGAGATGCGAATTTACGAGTACCAGAACGGAACGATGCCCAAGGTGCTGGACATCTGGTCGGCCGCCATCGAGCATCGGGAAAAGTTCTCGCCGCTGGCCGCCGGCTTGTACTCTGAATTCGGCGGGTTGAACAAGTGGGTCCACATCTGGCCCTACGCCGACTTGGCGGATCGGGACAAGACTCGCGCGGAAGCCTCGTCCTCGCCGCATTGGCCACCGCCCACCCGGGAATTCCTAGTCGGTCAGGAGACCAAGATACTGGTGCCGGCGGCGTTCTCTCCGCAAGCGTAGTTTAGCGACACCGGCTATTGGCATAGTAAGGTAGCGTTCCTTTTTGGTTGGTTTGGAAGGAACGCCCCCTCACCCCAGCCTCTCTCCCCGTCGCGGGAGAGGGGGTTTGCAATTTGCAATACGACCTAAATTGCAACGCTACCGTTGCAGTAGGGGCGAATAATTATTCGTCCCTACTTTGCTATAATCAGCATCTATCCATTGACTTGTTGAACCGTCCTGCGTCGGCAGGGCACACCATAGAGGTTAGCATCCATGAATATTGGCATTGCGATGTTTGTTACTCAATCGTCCATTGACGTCGCCGAGTTGGCGCAAGCTTGCGAAGCTCACGGGTTTGAATCGCTTTGGGTTCCGGAACACCCGGCCATCCCCGCCGGCCCCAAGTCGCCCTGGCCGGGATCCCCCGATGGCACAATCCCGCAGATGTACTACGAATGCGTTGACCCTTTCGTTGCGCTGGGACGGGCTTCTGCGGTAACGTCCACGCTCAAACTGGGTACCGGCATTTGCCTCGTGCCGGAACGCAATCCGATCCTGCTGGCCAAAGAAATAGCCACCCTGGACCACTTCAGTGACGGGCGTTTCCTCTTCGGCATCGGCACCGGCTGGCTGCGGGAAGAAACCGAGCTATTCGGCATCGAATTCTCCCAGCGCATCGGTTACACCCGCGAGTCCATTCAGGCCATGAAAGAACTGTGGACCAAAGACGCGGGTGAATTCCACGGTAAATACATCGACTTCCCGCCCATCTACTCATCGCCCAAACCGGTGCAGAAACCGCACCCTCCGGTGTTGATTGGCGGCCGCGCCAGGAATGTCTTCCGCCGCGTGGTTTCCTGGGGCGACGGCTGGATGCCCAACCGCATCACGCCGGAAGAACTGCGGGAAGGCCGCCAGGAAATCGCACGTCTGGCCGCGGATGCCGGCCGTGACCCTGACTCGATAGAAGTATCCGTCTTCGGCCAGCCCGCCGACCCCGAAATTCTGAAAGCCTTTGAGGACGCCGGCGCGGCGCGGGCCATGGTGTTTGCCGATAGCGCTCCCCGAGACGCGGCCCTGCGCCAGGTGGACGACTTCGCTAAAAAACTGCTTACCTGACCACGAGTGGATTATCCAGATGACGCCACAACCCGACGAAATTCAGTCTCTGAAAGACGCCAACCAGCGTTTCTACGACGCCTTTGGCTCGCTGGACATCGCTGAGATGGACGCGGTCTGCGAGCGGTCGGAGCGGGCGCTTTGCGTCCACCCAGGCTGGCAGCCCATCGTGGGCTGGACCGACATCCGCCGCTCCTGGCAAAGCATTTTCAACGGCGCCGCCCTGATGCACTTCAACATTCACTACGTTCACGTGGCCGTTGAGGGCAACTGCGGGTTCGTCACCTGCGTGGAAAGCATTACCAGCGTGGTGCAGGGCCAGGCCCAGGGTTTTGGGGTGCTGGCCACCAACATCTTCGTCCTGTCCGGCGACGACTGGCTGGTCATGGCGCACCACGGTTCGCCGCGTCTTTAGGCCGGCTCGCGGCCGACGCCGCCGAGCCTGGCTATGTCGGGGATAGCTATGTCGGGGATGGCGACGGGCGGGGATGGCGACGGGCGCCACGCTACCCGGCTGGCAGTTTGCCTGGCTCCCAGTCCAAAAGGCGCAATGTTGCCAGGGGTTAGAAATGCTGCCAGGGGTTGAGAAATGAGCGCCAAACCCACCACCGCAATAGCTGACCTGTCGCCAACCGACCGCAACCTGTGGCAAGCCATCGTGTCGGAAGCGTTGGCCCACCTGACCTACACCGCCTACGCGCACAAGGCTATGGAGGACGGGTTGCCCGAGGTAGCGCAGGTCTTCCAGGAGGTTGCCGGCGCTGAAACCATTCACGGCATCAATCACCTCCGCGTATCCGGCGACATCGCGGACACCGAAACCAATCTGACCAAAGTCATTGCCGGTGAAACCCGGGAATACAGCCGTATGTATCCCCGCATGATCCAGCAGGCGCACGACGAGGGCCGCACCGACGCCGTGCGCGCCTTCACTCTGGCGATGGAACGCGAAAAAGTCCACCAGACCGCATTCACCAACGCGCTGGACGCTTTGCATTCCGCGACGGCCCGCGACGGCAACGCCGGCCGCATCGCTCAGACTCAATCCGATGCCAACGCCGTCGAACCTGCACTAGCGACATCGCCCGGAGAGGCGGTCACCCCCGACCTGGACACCTACATCACGGCGGCCATGGAAGTGGACCGGGAACCCTTCCGCGTGGCAAACCTGGGGCGTCTGCGCGAAGTGGTGTTCGGGGCGCAGGACGGCATCATCAGCACTGTTGCACTGACCACGTCGGTAGCGGCGGCAGTGGGCTCCACTGCCACGGTGCTGGTTGCTGGGCTGGCGGCGATTACCGCCGGCATCATCAGCATGGCCGCCGGCGCCTATCTCGGTTCCCGCGCCGAGCAGGATGTTCGCGATGGAGAGATTGCCCGAGAACTGCGCGAGCTGGAAGAGAAGCCGGCCGAGGAGTTCGCTGAGCTCGTCATCCTGTTGCAACGCGAGGGACAGACCTACGAAAACGCCGTGCACCTGGCCAACGACATCGCTCAGGACCAAACCCTCTGGCTGAACACCCTGCTGGAAAAGGAACTCGGCATCAGCCCGGACATCAGCGGCAGCCCGGTCAAAGACGCGCTGGTGATGGGCGTCTCCTTCGGGTTGTCGGCAATCCTGCCGATTGCTCCCTACTTCTTCCTCGATGTCAGCCCCGTAGCCATCGGGTTGTCGATCGGTTTGTCCCTAGCCGGCCTGTTTGCGCTGGGATTGACCAAAGGCCGCATCGTGCGCAAGTCGCCCCTACTGCAAGGACTGGAGATACTCGGCATCGGCGCTGCATCAGCCGCCCTGGGATACGCGCTGGGCGAGTTGCTCCCGCCGGTGCTGGGATTCTGAGCGACCATCCGGGTGCATCCCGGCACAGCGACTAATCGAAGCGAGACAGCAGGCCACGCACGGCAGCCAGGAAGTCGGGCGGGTTGTCGCCCTGCACCAGGTGCCCGGCGTTCGCCACGGTAACCGTCGTGCAGTCGGGATGCTCCGCTGCCATCTTCACCATCGTTTCGTCCGCGAAAATATCGCTGCGTTCGCCCCGCACCACCAGTGCCGGGCAATCAATTTTGCGCCAGCCGGCCCACAGTTGCTCCGGCGTCCAGGCAGCAGCGCGGAACCCTTGCACTCGCATCGCTTGGTCGTACTTCCACGTCCACTTGCCATCTTCGCGCTGGCGAATGCTGTATTTCAACGCGCCCATCGTCTGCTCGCGGTTGCGGCCCGTGTACTCCATCACCCGTTGGGCAAACTCCTCCAGTGTATCCAGCTCGTCCGGCAGTTCGCGGAACTCCTGGATTCGGTTCTGACCACGCCTTTGCGTTTCCGGACCGGTGTCCACAATCGTCAGCGACCGCAGCAGCCCCGGCCGGCCGGACGCCCAGGCCAGGCTGTTGCGCCCGCCCATCGAATGGCCCATCAGGTGGAAGTCGCGCAGTCCCAGCGCCTTGATGAAACCGTCCACGTCCTGAACGTAAATGTCAGTGGAATAGTCGCCATTGGGTGACCAGTCCGTGTCCCCGTGGCCCCGTTGATCCAACGCCAGAACGTGGTAATCCACCGACAGTGGCAGGCTGATGAAGTCCCAGCTGTGAGCCTGTTGACTGATCCCGTGCAGCATCACAATCGTTGGCAGGTCGGGATTGCCCCATTCCAGATAGTGCAGATTCAGCCCGTTGGCTTTCACGAACCGGTCCACCGGCTCGTTTTCCACCGTGAACGGGACACCCATACGGCGCGCCGCCTCATGCAATGACAACCCCAGGGAATGCGACGCCATACGGCCAACCTCCAGCGTGAATATCCAACAATGTGCTGCCATATTACCACGCCGCCGCCGTCATTTTCCCAGTCCTTTTGCCCCGCGGCGGCAACCTCACGGACGCCGCTGTGCAACGGCCCCAACCCAGCGCCAACCAGGTTTGAGCAGGCAACGCATTTCTTGACTTTGCCTATACCCGACATTAGGATGTAATAAGGGTAAACATATCTCGAGCGCGCGCTCGGACGGACTTGGGAGGGTCTATGACACTACTTATTATCCTGTCCGTCCTTGCGGCAGCGGGGTTAACAACAGGAATCGGAGCAGTCGCCTGGCTGCTGATTAGCACTAAAAAAGACGGTAACAAATTGCAACGCAGCCGCGAGGAGGCTGCATACGCTGTCGAACAGGCCGAGGCTGAAAAGCGCAGCATCATCCTGGCAGCCCAGGAAGAAGCGCTGAAAATCAGGGAATCCGGCGACCAGGAAATCACCGATCAACGACGCGAATTGAACCAGCTAGAGCGTCGTTATATCCAACGTGAAGAACAACTCGACCAGAAAACGGCTACCCTGACGGCTACCCTGGATGGGAAGGAAACGGAGCTAAAAAACCGGGAATCCCAGGCCAATTCCGCCATGCAGAAAGCCGAAGAAATCAAGCAACAACACACCCGCGAACTGGAACGTATTGCGTCTTTAACCATTGACGAAGCACGCAACATCGTGCTCAAGCGCAGTGAAGAGGAAGCCTCCCACGACCTGGCTCGCCGCTATTACGAGCTGGAGAAGGAGCACCAGTCCAGGGCTGACGAAAACGCCCGGCGCATCGTTACACTCGCCATCAACCGTCTCGCTACCGACGTAGTGTCAGAAAGCACTACCGCTGTTGTTTCCCTGCCCAACGATGAGATGAAGGGTCGTCTCATCGGCCGCGAAGGACGTAACATACGGGCTCTGGAAGCCCAAACCGGTGTCGACATTATCGTTGACGACACCCCGGGCATCGTCACGTTGTCGTGCTTTGACCCGGTGCGCCGTGAAATCGCCAGACTGGCGCTCACCCAACTGGTGAAGGACGGGCGCATCCAGCCCGCCCGCATCGAAGAGAGTGTCAACCGGGCAATTCGCGACATCGAAGAAACCATGTGGAAGGCCGGCGAAGAGGCTACCTTTGAAGTGGGCGTCAGCGGGCTGGACCCGGAATTGATCCGACTGCTGGGCCGGCTCAAATTCCGCTACAGCTACGGTGAAAACGTACTGACCCACTCCATCGAAGTCGGCCTGCTGTCCGGTATGTTGGCTGCGGAGGTCGGCGCCAATATGCAGGTGGCGCGCTCCGGCGGCCTGTTGCACGACATTGGTAAGGCAATGACCCATGAAATCCCCGGCCCACACGCCGAAATCGGCTACGACCTTACCACCCGCAACGGGGTCACCCGGGTCGTTTCCAACTGCGTACTGGAGCACCACGACGACGAACACACCAGCATCGAATCTTTCCTGGTCGCCGCTGCGGACGGCATCAGCGCCGCCCGGCCCGGGGCTCGCAAAGAATCCATCGAGCAGTACACCAGGCGGCTGCGTGAGCTGGAAGACATCGCCAACAGCTTTGAGGGTGTGCAGCGCTCTTTCGCGATCCAGGCCGGCCGCGAAGTCCGCGTGATGGTCAGTCCCACCGACGTGGACGATGTGGCCTGCGCCACCCTGGCGCGTAATATCGCCGGCAGGGTTTCCCAGGACTTGCAGTTCCCCGGCCAGATTAAGGTTACGGTGATACGGGAGACGCGCGAGGAAAGCATCGCCCGCTAACCAATTCCAGTCTGGTCTGGCACCGGATTTGAGGGTCCGAAGCGTCCCCGGCTGCTTCGGACCCATTACTTTGGCCGAAGAATACCTTGTTGACTTGGGAGATAACCACCACCATGCGAGTGATGATGATTGGCGACATAATCGGCAAACCCGGTCGGCAAGCTCTGGCTCGCCTGCTGCCGGGACTACGCCGGGATCTGAACATCGACCTGGTGACCGCCAACGCCGAGAACACCGCTGGCGGGTTTGGATTAACCCCCAAAACGGCCCAGGAACTCCTCGACGCCGGCGTCGATGTGATGACTTCGGGCAACCACATTTGGGACAAGAAGGAAATCCTGCCCCACTTCGACGAATTCCCGTTGCTGCGTCCGGCCAACTACTTTGGCGCACCCGGCCGGGGTTGGTTAATGCAAGGGGATGTCATGGTGCTGAACCTGCAGGGTCGTGTTTTCATGCCCCCAATCGACTGCCCGTTTCGCGAAGCCGACCAGAGATTGGACGAGGCTCAGCAAGCGTTAGGTCAACCTCCCAAGTTCGTAATCGTGGATTTTCACGCCGAAGCCACCTCGGAGAAACAGGGCCTGGGATGGTATCTGGATGGCCGCGTCAGCGCAGTCGTAGGCACCCACACCCACGTTGGCACTGCCGACACGCGCATCCTGCCCGGCGGCACCGCTTACGTCAGCGACCTGGGCATGACCGGCCCCCTGAATTCAGTGATCGGAACCGAGCGGGCGCCGGTGCTGGAAAAATTCCGCACCGGTTTGCCGCAGCGTTTCGAGCCGGCCGACGGCCCCTGCATTCTAAACTCGGTACTGATAGACATTGATGACGATTCGGGGCGCGCCGTCGACATAGTCAGAATTGACCGCGCTGTAGACTAACTCCTGCACTCCTTCGCAACCTTCCTGGAGCACTGATGCCCATCACCGTTGACCTCCATATGCACACCACCGCGTCCGACGGCCGTTTGACGCCGACGGAATTGGTGCAGTTGGCCGCATCCAAAGGCCTGCGAACCATCTCGGTTTCCGACCATGACACCACCGCCGGCCTGGTCGAAGCGCAGCGTGCCGTTGACGCCATTCCGGGTATGCGGTTGATTCCAGGCGTCGAACTGAGTTGCGATGTACCCGGCGGCGAAGTGCATATGCTGGGTTATTTCATGGACGTGAACGACCCGGGGTTTCAGGACATCCTGTCTACCTTCCGAGAGGGTCGGCTGGCCCGCGGCGAGGGGATGGTCAAGAAGTTGGCCGAGTTCGGTATGCACATCGAATGGGAGCGGGTGCTGGAAATCGCCGGCGATGCTTCGGTAGGGCGGCCACACGTCGCCGACGCCCTGGTTGAAGCCGGATATTTCAAAGAGCGTTCAGACGCGTTTCGAGAATATCTGGGACGCAACGGCAAGGCTTACGTGGAGCGCAGCAAACTAACGCCCCCCGATGCGGTGAAGCTGCTGAACGATGTTGGCGGCGTCGCCGTTTTCGCCCACCCCTGGTTCGAGCGCCGCGGCAATGAACCCGAACCTGAACAATCTCTCATCGAAACGGTTGAAGAGTTGAAAGCCGCTGGCTTGCACGGCATGGAAGTGCATTACTCCATGTACGACGAGGCAACCGTCGATTGGCTGGCTGACGTGGCGAGGGCTTACGACCTGATACCATGCGGCGGCAGCGACTACCACCACAGCGGCAATTCCAAAGAACCACTCCCTGGCGTAAACGGCCCGCCGCTGGAATCGGTTGAACGCCTGGAAGAAGCCGCCCGTCGGTTGGCAGCCGCACGCTAGTCGCCCCAGCACCTTGGGCTAGAATGCTAACGCCATAACCACCCAGGCCCCATGATAACTCTGATTGCTCTATGGGGTTTCGCATATCTGGTGGGCGCCGTTCCAGCCACCTACCTGATCGCCAAAGTTTTCGGCGGAATCGACCTCCGTTCCCGTGGCAGCGGCAATGTCGGGGCCAGCAACCTCGCCAGCCAACTTGGCAAGCCCTGGTTACCCGTAGCGGGAGCCATCGAACTCGCTCGCGGTGGAGGTCCACTCTTGTTGGGCCATTTCGTCCTGGGACTGGACGCATACGTATGGGTCCTATCGGTCACTCCGCTGTTTACCATTATCGGCAACAACTGGTCTCCCTTTTTGCGTTTCACCGGCGGCCGCGGCGTAGGGGTATGGAGCGGCGGGTTATTGGCAATGTCTCCGCCCGGTTTTCTGGTCGCCTTGATACCGTACTTGCTCGGTTGGTGGGCTACCCGCCGTTCTGCGGAATGCCTCGCAGTCGTGCTGGCGACCTATCCGCTCGTTTGTTTGCTCCTGCCGCAACGATGGCTGTTGGCCGGCGCGCCGGCGCAGTTGGCCACCATGGCCGCCAGCGGAGCCGTATTAATCTTCATCAAACGCGTTACGTCCAATGGAGAAGGGTTTCCACCAGGAGTGCCAGCCATCCCGGTTTTGATTAACCGCCTCCTGAGAGACCGCGACATCGCTGATCGATCACAGTGGCTATCCAGGCAATTAGACTGACCCTGTCCTCCAATCCCTTGGTCCCGCAATCACCCGACGGGTTATAATCATCCGTACCCAAATCCACGGCCCAAGCGAGCGAACATACCAGCATGGTAGAACAGCAAACCGGAAATCAGACCATCACGTGCCACTGGCATCCGACCGTCTCAACGGGGCTGTCGTGCGGCCAATGTCGGCGCCCTATGTGTACCCAATGCCTGGTACAGGTTCCGGTAGGTATCAGGTGCCGGGAGTGCGGACGAGCCCAACCGTTACCCACATTCGACGTTCGCCCGGCTAACTACGTAAGAGCGTCCATCGTAGCCGCCGGTATCGTGCTTTTGGGTGTCATCGCCTGGAGTCTGCTGATACCCATACTCCAAATGTGGGCATTCGTTGCCATGCCCCTGGCCGTTGGCTACGCCGCCGGTGAACTAATCAGCCGGGCGGTCAATCTCAAACGAAGCCGTGGGCTGATGTACCTCGCCGGTGGATCGGTCGTCGTAACCTTTCTTATAACCGCTTTTATATTTTGGAGGGCATTCGCATTACCGCCCCCCATCAGTCTATGGACCATACTGGCCACAGTTGGCGGCGTCCTCATCGCCGTGGGGCGGGTGCGCCTCTAGGCAGTGTCAGGGGCGGAGAATTCTGTCCACAACCTGGTCACCGTCTGATGGGCAACGCCGCCGCCGAAGCCACGGCGTTGCAGATAATCCCACATCCTGCGTCGGAATACATGGTAGGCCAATCCCTCCCCAGACCCTAACCATCGTTCCGCTCGTTTCCTTCCGGCACGATAAGCGTTTTCCGCGTCGTCGACATCATCCAGGGTCGCGTCGATCAATCCATCGGCGATTCCCTTATCGCGCAACTCCCGTCGCAACAACGTGGCGCCGCGTGGGTTCCGGCGTTCCCGACTCGCGCGCCACTGACGGGCAAACTCAGCATCGTCCAGGTAGCCGTACCCGATGAATATTGACACCACCCGGTCCACCACATTGGCGGCGAAGTCTTTACTCAAGCGGCGGCGAACTTCACCAACCGACCGGGGTCGAAACCCTACGAACCGATATGCTACCTGCAACGCTCGGTCGTAGGAATCATCTGCGTCCGGTGAATCTTTCGGCGTCAGCGACTGACCCAGCGAATTGACCATCATCCTAATTCAGGCTAACCGCGTCAGTGTTGGCGATGTGCGAATCGGCGGTCGTTGCGTCGGCGACACTATGGCCGTTGCCGGCTTCATCCGGAGGGGTTGCATCCGGCTCTTCGACGTGGCGAATGAGCGCCTCGATGGCTTCCGCGATGTCGGTACGCTCGGACAGGAAGTTCTTGGAGTTCTCCCGGCCTTGACCCAAACGCGTATCCTCATAGGAATAAAAGGCGCCAGCCTTTTTAACGATGCCTCTCGTTACACCTATGTCCAGCAGATCGCCCATCTTGCTAATTCCCCGGTTGAACATTATGTCGAATTCGGCAACCCGGAAAGGCGCAGCCACTTTGTTTTTCACGATGCGCGCCCGCACCCGGTTGCCAATGATTTCCGTACCCTGCTTGAGCGATTCACTCCGGCGCAGGTCGATACGAACCGAGCTGTAGAACTTCAAGGCCCGACCGCCAGGCGTAACCTCCGGGCTTCCGTAGGAAACTCCGATTTTTTCGCGAATCTGGTTGATGAATACCACCGCAGTCCGCGACCGGTTGATTGCAGAGGTGAGTTTCCGCAGCGCTTGCGACATCAGGCGGGCCTGCATCCCCATATGCACGTCACCCATATCGCCGTCAACCTCGGCCTGGGGCACCAGCGCAGCCACGCTGTCAATGATGATGGCGTCAATTGCTCCGCTGCGCACCAGTTGCTCGGTGATGTCCAGCGCCTGTTCAGCAGAGTCGGGTTGGGAAATGAGCAGGTTGTCCAGGTCGAGGCCGCAATTCGTAGCATACTGCGGGTCCAGCGCGTGCTCGACGTCAACATACGCTGCCAAACCGCCCATCCGTTGGGTTTCTGCCATAATGTGAATCGCCAGCGTGGATTTGCCAGCCGACTCACCGCCATAGATTTCAGTAACCCGTCCGCGCGGCAATCCACCGACGCCCAATGCCAGGTCCAGCGATAGCGAGCCGGTTGGGATTACGTTGGTAATCAGGTGGGCCACCTGGTCGTTGCCACGCATTACCGCGCCGCGGCCGTGGTCTTTTTCGATCTTGCCCAAGGCAAGTTCCAAAGCCGCCAGTTTGTCCTTGTCCAGATTGAGTGTCTCAGCGTTGATTGCCATTGTATCCTTCCTCACCTTCGCACCTGAATTACGCAGATATTAGCACTTCCGTTCCAATACTGCAATAGCGGCCTGACACTATTTTGCACGATGCTGCAATCCAGTCCGCTGCACCGCAAACCGGTCGCTAAATCCGACTCTTTGCACCTTCAGAAGCCCACGGCTCCTCATGCTAAAAGTCTCAAAAACCGCCTTGAAATCCAATGGTTACCGTCCCGTTTTCCACGATTATCGGCGTAATCCGCTCTCCGCCGGATAGCTCAAGCAGAGCCGGCACCTGGTCGGGCCGCTTCGACACGTCAATCTCGGTATACGCCACCCGCTGGCGGCGATAGTGCATCTTCGCCTGCGCCGAGAATGGGCAGTCCGGATGCGTATAAAGGATGATTTCGGATTGGTCTACAGTGGTCAAAACAAACTCCTGAGCGCCTGGGTACAAGTTCAAATCAACGTGCCAGCGGTTGACTCCGTTAATCAATTCTACGGACGCCCTCACCATAAGGCAACGCCGGCGAAACGCCTAAATCGGAACGGGCTGTTCTTCCAGCAATTCGGCAATCACCGACTCCTGGCTGCGTTCCCGCAATCGCGCCATGCTTTTCAGGATGATCCGGTGGGCCAGCGCCGGTTCGGCCAGTGCCTTGATGTCGTCCGGCGTCACGTATTCCTGCCCGCGGATACCGGCCAGCGCTTGTGCGCAACGGTAAAGCCCCAGCGTCGCCCGCGGGCTCGCTCCCAGTTCCACGTCGGGATGGCTGCGCGTGGCGCGGGTCAGCTGCACCAGGTAGGTTCGCAACACCGGGTCGATGTACACCTGCCGCACCATGTTCTGGACACGCACCACTTCGGCGGCGGTCGCGACCGGTTGCAGCGACCGCAACGGATCAGCATTCTCAAACCGTTCCAGCATCGCTGATTCGTCATCCTCAGATGGATACCCGAGGCGCAACCGCAGCAGGAAGCGGTCAATCTGAGCTTCAGGCAGTGGAAAGGTGCCTTCCAGCTCGATGGGGTTTTGGGTGGCCAGCACCAGAAACGGCGCCGGCAACTCGATGGTGTCCTGATCCACGGTAACTTGCTGCTCGGCCATGGCCTCCAGCAGCGCGGACTGTGTCCTCGGCGTGGCGCGGTTTATTTCGTCGGCCAGCACAATTTGGGAGATCACCGGCCCCGGTCGAAACTCGAACTCCCCGCTGCGCTGGTTGTAATAGTGAACACCCGTAATATCCGACGGCATCAAGTCAGGGGTGAACTGTATGCGCCGGAAATCACACGCCAGCGAGTAGGCCAATGACCGGGCTAGTGTGGTCTTGCCAATGCCCGGCACATCTTCGACCAGGATGTGGCCGCCGCTGAAGAGCGCCGCCAGGGTGTATTCAATCACCTCGTCCTTGCCAACAATCGCCAACTGGATGTTGGTTTTGATGGCGGCTGCCGTGTCGGCAATCGTCCTGGCGTTAGCAGGTGTTATCACCGTACCGCCTGATGGCCCGCCACGGGCCTCCCGATCAAATGCCGCTCGGCATCCGCCATGTCCTGCATCGAGTCCACGCTGCGCCAGAATTCGTCGGTATGCACCGCAGACATTCGCCCCTGTTCCGCCAGCGTCGGGAACGTGGTGTCTTCATGGTCGCCCCGTTCGGGCAGCCACTCCCTGATTGCCGGATTGAAAACATACACGCCGCCGTTGATAGCATAGGGTAACGGCGCCTTTTCGCGAAAATCCCTGACCAAACCGGCAGAGTCGGTATCAACTATTCCATAAGCGCTGGTCATACCCACGGTCAGAATCGTCGCCAGATGGTCGGGGTTTGCTGCGGCGCGGGCGCGGTAGTCAGCTAGCAACCTGCCTAAATCAACCTCGGTAATTATATCGCCATTGATGGCGATAACCGGCTCATCAGCTCCGTCCGGCGTCATTGCAAGCCCCTTTCTCAGCGCACCGCCGCGACCCAGCGGGGTTTCTTCACGGCTGTAGTGCGCGCAGATACCATAGGCGCTGCCGTCGCCAAAATAATCAGCCACTGCTTCGGCCAGATAACCCACCAGGAACACCACGTCCGTAACCCCGCAGCGCCGGAGCCAGCGCACCTGATGCCACAGCAGCGGCTGTCCGGCCAGGGCGATCATGGGTTTAGGCAGTTTGTCAGTAAGGGGACGCAACCGTTCGCCCTTGCCGCCGGCCAGTATCAGAGCATACATCGTTGGCAGTATGTTAACGCTGGCAACGGGCGGGGTCAACGCTAACTGAACCCTCACAAAAACGCCCCCACCGTATGATGGAGGCGTCAGAATGTCGCATTATTGCCCGTACCCTATTGATAAGCCCGCGGGCGGAACTCCGACGCACAGAACCGCATCAGGTCCCAGCTGCCGGGGTCGCCGGTACTCTCTCTGATCTGGGCCTGCACCCCTGCCACGCCCAGATTCGCCAGCGTTGGGTCGCCACTCTGTTTGATCGTAGAGTCGATCAGGTCCCGCAACCCCATCTGCTCTTCACGAGGCAGGAGCGCTTCGCGTGAGATTTGGTCAATCACCTCTGGGCTGGCGCCGGCTTCCCGGGCAATATCCGCCAGCGCGAAGTAGCTGGTTGGATTGTCGTAGAAGACGCACGGCGCGTACAGGGCGATGTCCGGGAAAGCGAACAGCAGCGCAATCACCACCGCCATGCACCCCATAAAGGGCAGGACGCCAATATACACGTCGGTGATCGTGCTTTCTCTTAACACCTCCTGCGCCGCCGACGTTTGCGCCGCCATTTCCGCATCCACATCCTGGCGAACACCGTGCAGAATGTACAGGTTGATGCCTTCCGGCGGGCTGATCAGCGCCGCTTCCACCAGGATCACCATGATGATGCCAAACCACACCAGATCCACGCCAACTGCTTCCAGTGAGGGCACCAGGATGGGTATGGTGGTAACCAGCATGGCGAAACTTTCCATGAAGGTTCCCAGCAACAGGTAGAAGAACACCAGGATGATTACGAACTGCAAGGCATTGAGATTCAGGCCCGTAATCCATTCGGAAATATCCTGGGAGATGCCCAGCCGGGCGAAGGCGAAACTCAGGGTAAACGCCGCCATCACGATGAGCATGATCATCGACGAGGTACGCACCGTGGAAATGATGGAGTCCGTCAGCATTATCCTGATGCCGTGATATGACCCGCCCCAGTTAGCGTAGGTGCCCGCCACCTTCTTGTACAGTTCGTTGGCGATGGCCACCACCAACGCCCCAACAACGCCCAATGCGGCCGCCTCGGTCGGCGTGGCCCAGCCGGTATAGATGGAACCGAGCACCACCACAATGATAATCAGCACCGGTACGATGCCAGCCATCCCAACTGCTGCTTCACCCAACATTCGCAGCCATTCGCCCACGGCCTCGCCGTAGGACAGCACCGAGCGACCACGCCGGTACGCTTTTCGCTCTTCGATATCCGAAATACCAGCCTCGGTAGCCCGTTCCTGTTGCAACACCGCTGCCTGGTCCGCCCCGTAACGTCTAACCCCGACACCATGGAACCAGGCGCGATACAGGCGGCGCACTCCCTCGTCCATGGGCGCGGTGCTGGGGAAAATCACCGAGGTGATAACCATCATGAACATCATGGTGAATGCCAGCAGGAAGCCGGGCAGGAACCCGCCCATATACAAGCGACCAATGGATTCCTCGACCAGCACACCGTAAATGATTAATCCGATGCTGGGAGGAATCAGGATGCCCAATGTACCGCCGGCGGCCAGGGAGCCAATCACCAGCCTTTCGCTGTAACCACGCTGACGGAACGAGGGCAGCGAGACGCGGCTGATTGTTGCCGACGTTGCGACGCTGGAACCGGAACAAGCGGCAAACACCGCACAGGAAGCAATGTTCGTATGCAGCAAGCCTCCCGGCAAAAACACCAGCCAGCGCGACAGGGCGCCGTACATCCGCTCGCCCATCCCGGAGCGCAGCATCAGCTCGCCCATCAGCAGGAATAGCGGTACGGCCACCAGGATGAAGTTGGTATTGCTCTCCCACGCCTTGTTGCCCAGAATATTCCACAAAGGCGCATCCGAGAACGCCTGCATCATCACCAGGGAAAGCACGCCCAGGGCGCCAGCCACGTAAAGGCCGATGAGGAAGAAAACCCCCATCATGCTGAATGCGGTGATGATTACCATTTTTGCTGCGACCTCCGGGCGGCGCGAGCTTGATCAGGCTGATGAAATCGTTGTCTGGATAGAATCGTTGCTGGATGAAATCGTTTACGGTTGGTTCAATCGGGGGTTGCTGGGCGGGGTTTCAGAGGCGCCTACACGCCGGACGCGGCTTCCATGACAACGTCGGACGGCGCCAGTTCGGCCAAGTCAGCCAAATCTCTACCACTCCTCTTGTGCCAGATCTCCAGTAGACCGCGCAATATCATGCTGAGCATCCATTCAAACGATGTAAATGCCAACATCGTAAATCCAATGGCCACAATCATCTGGAACATCCACAATTCCGGCAAAAAGTTGCCCACGAGATAGGTGTTAGCCAAAGCCGGCTGGCACACGCCATCGCCATCCAATCGGATGCAGTACGACTCCGCCACTTCTTCCCAGGACTTGATGGCCGTAATCAGGCTAAAGAACCCCACTGACGCCAGCGCAAGCCAGTCGGCGGTCGAGCGCAGGTAGGGGTGGATGCGGGAGAACAGCGGCAGCAGCACGTCAATGCGCACGTGCGAACCGGTACGCAGAGAATAGGAGAACGCCCAGGTGCCGGCGAACGCCAGCACGTAGCCTCCCACCAACTCCGAGTTGCCCAGCGACGGGCCGCCCAGTTTCCGCACTATCACCTGATAGGTGATGTAGATTCCCAGCAACAACAGCAGCGTGCCGCAGATGTACCCGAAGCCCCGATATACCTTGTCCAACCCAGCGTCAATCTTGTTGATGGCGCGGGTCAGGGTTACCGTTCTCGGTGGCGGGGAGACTTGCGTGGTCAACTGGAACCTCCGGGGCCGAAAATGGGCATACAATTATGTTATGTAGGGAAGGCGCTCACCACGGATCCCCTCGCGGCTGCGCACCGGTCGTGACCATGAACGGGTTAGCGTTACACGCCGTCCGAAGTGCGCGATTGTGGAGTCTATGTGTCGGGCTGATAATTGTCAAACTGCGTCGATATTTCACGCGTATCCACTTTTAATCTGTCATTGCGAGGAGCGCAGCGACGTGGCAATCTCATTGAGGTTGAACACACGTCAGCGAATCGTCGTTGCTACGGCGCCGAGATTGCCACGCTGCGCTCACAATGACAAAGTGGGTACGCCACGAGGCGTCGATAGGCGCAACACATCAACGTCAATTGCAAGCCCGACCCCCAACGGAGGCGGTTTCAAACCGCAACTAATTTAGCGGAAATGCAGGATCCCCATTTCGAGACTCATCCGCTCCCCCTGACTGCGCTACCGCCAATCATTGCCACGAAAAACGCTGGGCCACCCGCAGAGGGCAGCCCAGCGCTGAAGCCACGGGGTTAGTCCGTCGCGCCGTTATTCAATGGCAGAGGCAGTGCCGTCGTCATTGATCCGCACACCCACGATAGGGGCCACGACTTCGTTGTACAGCAACGCGGTTTCTGAGGTCGGGCCACCGATGCGGTTCACCCATCCGGGCACCACATTTTCAATAGCCGACCGCGTTTGCGCCATTTTGATGTCATCGGAAAAGTCAACCAACTCCAAGCCCTCGGCCTGGTTGGCTTCAATGGCTCGAGGAGCGTAAAGATTGAACAGCAAAGCCCGATTCAGGTAGGCATGCCTCGCGCCTTCCTCGAGGACGATGTTCTGCAAATCTTTTGGCATTAGATCCCACCGGGTCCGATTGACGGTGAACCAACTGTGGCCCACCGAGACGATGGGGCCCACGAGGTAGTCCGAGACTTCATACCAACGGAGTCCGTAACCACAGGAGCCGCACGTAATCCCGCCGTCAATCACGCCCCGCTCGAGGGAAGTGTACACGTCGGCGAAGGCTATGAACTGGGGATCGGCGCCCATGCCGGACAGTAGGTCGCTCAGGACGGCGCTGTGGCTACGCACCTTCATATTTTCCAAGTCGTCCAGGCTGCGGACATCCTTCTGGGAGAAAATATACTGACTGGCAGTCATCATATAGGCAATCTGTATACCGTTGTTCTCGTCCGTCACCTCTGCCATCTTGGGCTGGATGGCATCAATTACTTTCAATTGCGCTTCCTGTGAAGGGTACAATCCCCATAGGTTGCTCATGTCCATTATGGGGAAGTCTCCGCCCACGTATCCGGAGTAGATTTGAGCGGAGTCCAATGTGCCGTCTTCCACCAGCCGCATCGAGTCAGGTCCGGCGATACCCAATTCAGGGAAAGAAGAAATCTCGAATTTAACCTGACCGTTCGTCCTGCGCAAAACACGCTCGGCGAAACCAATATCCTCGGTTTCCGTGTAGTTGCCGATGGCTAAACCACAGTCAACCAGAGTCCGGTTGATGCAGGCCATCTGGAATTCGTAGGTTTCACCTTCCGACGTAAGCGGGGTCAGGTTGAAGTTGATGCCCGGTTCGACGCCGCAGGACCAACCGGCCGGACTGCCTCCGCCGTGTATTTCCGGCACGGTAGCTGCGGTTTCGCCGTCGCATGGCGTGACAGCAATTGCCTCGGGACCGTCGTCCGTTTCAGAGATGGCGATTTCTCCTATATCGCCAAACGGTTTCCAATTATCCGGCAAGGGTTCTAGCATCGGCTCCATCGCTTCAGTGGCGGCCAGCTGCATCACCTCGGTAGCGGCTGCCGCCATCACTTCCGTCGCTGCCGGAGCGGCTTCTTCGGCGGGGCTGCACGCCAGCGCTGCCACAGCCAGCAAAGCAACTAGGCCGGCAAATATCCTTCTTGTCATCGCCTGGATCCCTCCATTCCTCAATTCGTGATTGTGCCGACTAGCCTATCGACACGTGGGCAGCAAGTCTAGGGTGATGCAGCGCTCCCTGTCAACCGACAATGGCGGGGTAGCATTTGCTACCCCGCCATTGTCGATATTGCAGCTCCATCCGAAAATGGAGCAATTTTTCCCGGCGCTAGTTGGTTTCGCTAGCGGTGCCGTCAGGATTGATGCTTACACCGATGATGGGGGCGACTTTGTCGTTGTACAGCGTAACCGCGTCGCTATCAGGGCCGCCGGTACGCTGCACCCAGTTAGGCAGAATCACGGTAAGGGCAACCTCTCGCATCCGTGCCTGAACCTCATCGCTGAAAGGCTTGTGAAGCATACCGGACTCCACGTTGGCATCCACGCTGATCACGTTCCATTCCTCGATGAGGGTCTTTTTGGCCAGGTCTTCGTAGTCGCGACCGGTTTCCAGCAGGATCTGTTGGATGTCTTCGGGGAGTCGTTCCCACGAATCTGAGCTCATCGTCACGTAGGCCACGGCGACGGATCCGACGATGGGGCCGTACAGGTATTGGGTTACCTCATACCAGCGCTGGCTATGTCCCGGCTCGCCGCCGGTGACGCCAGCGTCCAGCACACCCCGCTCCAACGCCGTGTATACGTCGGCGAAGGCCACGAACTGACCTTCGGCGCCCAGACCGGCCAGCAGGTCGCCCAATATGGCGCTGTGCTGCCGGATCTGCTTGCCCTCGAAATCGGCCAGGGTATCCAGCGGATCCGAGCTGAAAATGAACTGGTTGGGGTAGTAGTGGCGCATTATCGGCTGGCCGCCGGTGGTCTGCTTCAGAACCTCTACCAGGTCTTCATGGATGGCGTCGGTCAATTCCAGGTGGGCCTCCTCGCTGGGGGACAACCCCCACAGGTTGCCCACGTCCAGCAGCGGCAAGTCTCCGCCCACGTACCCGCTGTAGACCACCGCCATCTCGAGGGTGTTGTCCTCGATGAGCCGCAATGTATCGCCGCCGGCAATGCCAAGTTCAGGGAAGGAGGTGATGCTGAACTCAACCTGTCCGTCGGTGCGCTTCGCCACTTCAGGAATGAAGTAGCTGTTGATCAACTCGCAGGCCGCAACCGTCCGGTTGATGCAGGTGAGCTGGAACTCAAAACTCTCGCCCTGCGTCACCAGCTCGGTGCCGGAAGACATCATGGCGGCTTCGGTTTCGGTGACGCTGCCGTCGGGATTAATCTTCACGCCAACGATGGGGCCAACCTTCTCGTTGAAGATGTTGACGCCCTCAGAATCCGGGCCACCAGCGCGCTCAACCCAGTTTGGGATGATGAGATTCAGCGCGGTCTCGCGCATTTTCGCCTTTACGTCGTCCGGGAAGTCACTGTAGGTCATTCCCTCGCCGGCGTTCAGCGTTATACCAGCCGGGTCCCAGTCCTCTGTGAGCAAGCGGAGGTTTTCGGCTTCGTATTCTTTGCCTACTTCCTTCAGGATGGTCCGATTTTCCGCGGTGAGTTGACTCCACTTGTCACTGTTCACGGTTACATAGGTGACACCGATAGAGCCGACAATGGGGCCGTAGAGATAGTCGGTAACCTCGTACCAGCGCTGGCCGTAGCCGGGGGTGCCGCCGGTGACGCCCGCGTCCAGAACACCGCGCTCGAGGGCGGTATAAACGTCGGCGAAGGCAACGAACTGGCCTTCGGCGTTCAAGCCGGCGAGCAGATCGCCGAGAATTGTGCTGTGCTGCCGGATTTTTTTGCCCTCATAAGACGGCAGGTCTTCCAATGGCTCACGGCTGAAGATGTACTGGTTGGGGTAGTAGTTGCGGAAAATCGGCTCGCCGCCGGTGGCGTCGCGGAGGATGCGAATCATATCATCCTCGATGGCGTCGGTGAGGGCGAGGTGGGCTTCGTTGCTGGGGGAAAGGCCCCACAGATTACCCACATCAATAACCGGCAAGTCGCCACCAACGTAGCCGGAATAGATTTCGGCAAATTCCAGAGTCTGGTCGTTGACCAGCCGGATCGTGTCCGGGCCGCCCAGGCCCAGCTCAGGATATGACGAAATTTCGATTAGAACCTGGCCGCCGGTACGTTCCTCTACCCGGGGAATGAAGAAGGAGTCGATAAGTTCACAGGGTCGCAGCGCCCGGTTGATACACACAACTTGCAGGGTAACGACTTCCTGAGTCGCCGGGGCCGGAATCGAGGTTTGGGTTGGCGGAACCGGGGTATCGGCGGCTGCCGGCATCGCGGGAGCTTCGGTGACCGGCGCGGCGCCGGCTGCCGGCGCTTCGGTGGGCGTTGGGGCGCTCCCTCCACCACAAGCGGCCACCGCCAGCAGCAATACGGCAACACCGCAGCCGGCAGCGACGGCACGCCAGGATAAAATAGCAGAGCGTAGTGGGTACAATCTGCCTGAATTGAGCATAAGGTTCCCCCGTAGTTACAATTTGGGTGAGGCTGGCGGCGGCGCAAGCAGACAGCATCGACCGGCACACCAAGCATTGCGGTTAGCGCAAACGCTAACAGCAGGCCGGGGCAGTGTCAACGGCCTTATGATTAGAAATATCAGCGTCAACAATATTGCAGTGTTGTTATGTAATATCAGGGCCGGGTAGGTTCGGTTATGTAATCTGCGCGGTCGCTTTGGGGATTTGTGCCTTTAATTTCCCGGATGCTGCGGTGGCGGATCAAGAGAGCGCGACGCAAATTGAGCGGCCGCACTTGTGGATAGGGTGAGCATGGTGACGGAGCAGCTGTCGGCCGGGTTAGCTAGTCTGTCGGGTTGTATAATTCAGCAAGTTTCCAACCGGAAACAGTTGAGCAGGAGGCACAGGCAGATGCCCTATCCTGGACTTGACCTCACCGGTCGCAAGGCGCTGGTTACCGGAGCCGCCCGCGGCATCGGCGCTGCCCTGGCGCTCGGCCTCGCTCAGGCCGGCGCCGACGTCGCTGTCAGCGACCTGCCCACCGACACCGCACGGGCCGGCGTGGCCGACACCGCCGCCCGCATCAGGGCCGAAGGCGTCACCGCCCTTGAATACGATATGGACGTGCAGTCGGTGGCGGCCATCAACGCCACCGTTCGGCAGGCCGCCGCCGACCTGGGCCGGCTCGACATCCTGGTCAACAACGCCGGGATCCGACGCCGCGCCCCCGCCCTGGAAGTTACCGAAGCGGATTGGGATGCCGTCCTCGACACCAACCTCAAGGGCGCCTTCTTCTGCGCCCAGGCCGCCGCCCGGGCCATGATCCCCAATGGTTTCGGGCGCATAATCAGCATAGCTTCCCAGCTGGCCCTGGTGGGCGCTCCGCACCGGGCCGCCTACTGCGCCAGCAAGGGTGGCCTCGCCAACCTCACGAGGGCGCTGGCGCTGGAGTGGGCCGAGCACGGCATCACCGTCAATGCCATCGGGCCGGGCCCCACCACCACACCCGGCCTGCTGGAAGCCGACACCCGCGACGACGATTCCGTCCAGGCCGACCTGGCCCTGCGGATGCCCCTGGGCCGGCGCATGGCAGCCGAAGAACTGGTGGGCGCGGCCATCTACCTGGCCAGCGACTCGGCCGGCGCCACCACCGGCCACCTGCTGATTGTCGACGGCGGCTGGACGGCGGTTTGATATGACGGCGGTTTGATATTATGGGGGGCAACCCCTCACCCCAGCCCTCTCCCGCCAGGGGAGAGGGAGTTTTTGAATGCCCATCGAGGATTTGATTGTTGGAGGAAAAGGCTATGAAGTTTGGGATGTTTTACGAGTTGCAGATGCCCCGCCCCTGGACCGACACCACCGAGTACGACACCCTCTGGAACGCGGTGCGGCAGGTACAGTACGCCGAGGAGATGGGCTTCGAGCGCGTTTGGCTGGTAGAGCACCATTTCCTCACCGAGTTCGCCCACTCGTCCGCTCCCGAGGTAACTCTGGCGGTGATGGCCCAGCACACCAAGAAGATGCGCCTGGGTTTCGGCGTGGTGCTGGCGCCCGTCCATCATCCCCTCCACGTCGCCGCCCGCGCCGCCACCCTGGACATCCTCAGCGATGGGCGCGTGGACGTTGGCGTCGGGCGCACCAAGGGACCCTACCAGATCACTCCCTTCGGCGCCGACGTGTCGCAGACCCAGAGCATGATGGTGGAAACACTGGAATGCCTCCCCCGTATGTGGTGCGATGACGTCTTCAGCCACGACGGCGAGAACTGGACGATTCCGCCGCGCGAGGTTGTTCCCCGCCCGTTGCAGCAGCCTCATCCGCCGCTGTGGATGGCCTGCACCCAGGAGGACACCTTCCGCCTGGCCGGCCAACTGGGCGTCGGTTGCCTGGTCAACACCCTGGGCGGCACCGACAAGACCCGCGGCCTGGTCAACGCCTACTACGAGGCCATCGAGCACGCCACCCCGGTGGGACGGTTCACCAACCGCCAGGTCGTCGCCTCCACCATCGGGTTCTGCGACGAGGACGACGCCCGTGCTCGCCAGAAGGGGGCCGAGGTCGCCGCCTGGTACCTGGAGCAGAGTCGTCAAAGGTTCACCCTGGAATGGGCCGGCGTTGACCCGGACGCCGTGCCGGATGAGTACCAGTTCTACGTGCAGGGCGGCGCGGTGCGCGGCGGCCCCGACTCCGGCCCGCGGCCGGGAGACCCCCAGCAACAGCAACCGCCCACGCCCGAGGAACTGCTGGCCGGCGGCGGCTACTGCGTCGGCGACCCACAGGCGTGCATCAGAGTCATCGAAGAGTTTGAGGCGATGGGTGTCGACGAGATAATGCCCATCTTCCAGGCCGGCCACGCCACCCACGAAGAAGTGATGAACTCCATTCGCCTTTTCGGCGAGCACGTGATACCGCATTTTCGAGCCAAATAAATTGGCATGGATTTACAGGATATACGGGATAATAAGGCTTTATCCCATTCATCCTGTCCATCCATGCCAAACCAAAGGTGATTCTTGATGACTACTACGCAACAGGTGGGGACGGCTGAGCAAGCGGCGGGAACACGGCAGTCGGGGACGCCGGTGGTGTCCGTTGTGGCGACCACGCCGGAGACGGTGCTGGCCGATGTGGAGCGGGCCATGCGGCTGGCCGGCGCCGAGCAGGCGCTGTCAACCGACCTGGAAACGCTCCTGAAGATCAACATCTCCTGGCAGCACTGGTATCCGGGTTGCTCCACCGCGCCCTGGCAACTGGAGGGCGTCGTCTGCGCCCTGCACAACATGGGCCACTCCAACCTCATCGCCGCCCACAACGGCACTGTCGTCGTGGATTCCTTCGAGGGTGAGGTTAACAACAAGCACAAGCCGGTGCAGGACAAGTACAACCTGCGCACCGTCCACCTGGACACGCCGCCGGAGCCGTGGGTGCGTTACCAGCCCAGGGCCAAAATGCTGGTTCTGGACGACATCTACCCGGAGGGCATCGAGATACCGCAGATTTTCGCCGGCAAGAACATCGTCCACCTGCCCACCATGAAGACCCACGTCTTTACCACCATGACCGGCGCCATGAAGAACGCCTTTGGCGGCCTGCTGCACCGCAAGCGCCACTGGACCCACTCGGTGATTCACGAGACGCTGGTAGATTTGCTGGCCATTCAGCAGGAGATACACCCGGCCATCTTCGCCGTAACCGACGGCACCTTCGCCGGCGACGGCCCCGGCCCGCGCGCCATGCGCTGGCACATCAAAAACCGCATCGTCGCCGGCGCCGACCAGGTGGCCGTCGACGCCGTGGTCGCCTCCATGATGGGCTTCGACCCGCTGTCCATCCAGTTCATCCGCCTGGCCCACGAACACGGCCTGGGCATCGGCGACCTGCGCCACATCGAAGTCGTCGGCGACGAACCGGACATCAGCCAGGTCAACTGGAATTTCTCCGGCACCGAAAACACCTTCGCCAGCCGTGGCCAAAAACTCATCTACTGGGGCCCCCTAAAACCCCTCGAAAACGCCCTGCTCCGCTCCCCCATAGCCGCCTGGGCCTACACCGCCAGCAACCTCTACCACAACGGCTACTGGCTAAACACGGTGGGCAAGGGTAGAATAAAGAAGGCGCTGAAGACGGAGTGGGGGCGGTTGTGGCTGGGGTATTGACCGGCAGCGGTGGGTCCGCCAATAATGGCTCACAGGAGGTGGTTTCAGGTGCATATTACGGGGATGATGATCGATTACATTAACCCATTCGTGGGTGAGGTAGAGTTCAGGTTCCACAAGCGCGTGAACGTGTTCATTGGCCCTAATGCTGTGGGTAAAAGCACAGCACTGCGTGGACTGCGCTGGGTACCGTCCGGACCAGTATATAGTTTGGAACTTATTAACGACGAAGGCGGCCATCAATGGGAGCTATCGGTAAGTGAAGATTGGCCAAGAGCAGTAGCCGAGGAATCGGGCAATTCTTCTGACGATGAAGTTCCAGCGCCCAAGTGGGATGAAGTACCATTTATACAAATTCCGGCAACGCGTTTGACTCTGATTGAGCAAACCGATAACTGGGGTAACTACCTATCAGTATCCAAAGACAGTGATGGCATTATCCTAGCAGACACCTTGGGACGCACGGTCGCATCGGCGTCCAGCGGAAGAGAAGACGTGTTTGATGCCAGTGTAGTCAGGTCGATTATAAACCTGCTACGAGACGAAGCTGGTGGTACCACAACTTTCGTGGACGCGATGAATCTGGGATATAAGTGTGCCAAGTCCATCTGCAAAGAGATCGTTGAAGGTACCAAACCGTACAACTATGTAGAGAGCCGCGGGAATGTGAACGAAGCCATCACGGCGAAACCGCCAATTATTCATTCGGCGATGGGCATCGAAACGATTGATACCAATATGTTCAGTAACGGAGCTCCGGTGTATGTTGGTAATTTGAGTGCTGGAACCCAAGGGACGCTTATGTGGGTATGGTTCCTGGCTCTTAAAATGGTTCACCACTATGAGTTCGCCAACGGTTGGGACAAACGGCCGGCTATCCTACTCATCGACGAAATCGAGAACCACCTGCATCCCACCTGGCAGCGGCGGGTGATTCCGGCATTACTGGAGCATTTTCCAGGGCTGCAAATCTTCGCCACCACGCACTCCCCGTTTGTCGTGGCCGGGCTGAAAGCCGGTCAGGTTCACTTGCTGAACCGGGATGAGAATGGCGTCATCACCGCTAACCCCAACGAGCAGGACATCATCGGCTGGACGACGGATGAGATTTTGCGGACGTTCATGGGAGTGGATGATCCGACGGATGACGAAACGGCGGCTGCGGCGAGGGAGCTGCGGCAATTGAGGGACGAGGGGCCACGGCAGGAACCCCTCGACGAGGAACAACGCCGAGAGCGTATGCGGGAGTTGCGGCAACTAGTGGACCGCGACTTATTGGCGGGCGGTCCGGCGGCAGCGCAAGAAGAATTGTTCGAGCAGCAATTTGCAGAGGCCCTGGAAAAGTACCGCCAATCGCGAAATCTGAACCAAGAGAACAGCTAGCAATGCACTCGGTTCAACGCTCACCCGAACCTGATTTTATCGCCGGTATCCGAACTATATGCTCTCAGTGGAAAGACTTAAACGGCGCCGACCGCAGCCGCATCCGCGATGAGCTGGTACGGGATTTTGGGATGATTTGCGCTTACTGTGAACAACCATGCCAACAGCCAACTGCAACTAATAAAGAGCCTAACGAGGAAAGCGTTGACCATTTTCGTCCGCGCAATCGGTTCCCTGACCAATGGCTTGACTGGCTCAATATGATGTACGCTTGCCGGCGGTGCAATCAGGCAAAGGGCGGGAATTGGCCCGGTTTTGATGACGGGTCCATCAACCAATTGCTAGTGGCTGGGGATTCACGATATACGTCAGTATCGGAGTACGTGAATCCGAATGCGGTCGGCGGACAAAAACCAGCTAGAGATTTCTTTGAGTACGATGCTAAAACGGGCGAAATAGCTCCCTCAGAAAAGCTTGACGATATGGAATGGTCAATAGCCCGCAGAACCATCCGGGATGTTGACCTGAACGACAGCGGACTGGGAGAGAACGACCCGAATCACTTATGGAATTTGCGTGTTAGACAGAGACGTTTGCTAGCACGGCGGCTTATTGAGCTGGATGATTTTGACGCGAAGGTGAATATTATGCTGGAGTTTATGTTGCCGGATAAGCCGTTTTCGTCGTTTATCGCTGCTTACGTTAGGAATCGCTTCCCATTATTTGGGCGGGTTTTTTGATAGATTTGCCCACCTCCCCCCAATTCACCCCCCACTCCCGCGCCGCCTGCGCTACATCCTCATACTCCGGCGATGCGCTGACCACCTCTCCACCCAGCCATTTGCGCTTGACCCGTATCGGCCCGTACTCCGTTTCCACCGTCACCACGTCCCGCTCGGCCACGTAGCGACCCACCGGACGCACCCGCACCCCCAGCGTTGGGGTGTGGCGCAGGAATACCTCCGCCATCTCCGATTCCAGCGACGCGGGGGCGAGCGCGGACAGTAGCACACCGGGGCGGTTCTTTTTCATCTGTATCGCCGTGTGCCAGACGTCCAGCGCACCGGCGGCAAATAGCATTTCCATGGCAAAACCCAGCTGCTCCCCGGTGGCGTTGTCCAGGTTGGTTTCGAGCAGGATTATGTTGTCCTGCCAGCGGGCGAGGGGCGGTTTGCGGTCGCCGTCCGGGTTGGTTTGCCGGTCAGCACTGGCCGCTTCGCCGAGCCACAGCCGCACCACGTTGGGAAAGGCTGACGGGTCCTTGCCGCCGATGCCCACGCCGATCCGGTCCAGGGTCATGGCCGGCTGGCGAAACTCGGCCAGCGATGCAATCAGGGCTGCTCCGGTCGGCGTGGTAAGCTCCCCCACGCCGGCGTAGATGGGACGTTCCGGCGCTATTGGCGACCTTGACGCCGCGATGATTTCCAGCGTGGCCGGCGCCGGGTTGCTGTATCCGCCGGGACGGCGCGGGCCGGTGGCCTCCCCCAGCACCAACGGCGACGCGTACACATTTTCAACGCCCAGGTGCTCCAGGGCTGCCACCACGCCGACCACATCCACCAGCGTGTCAGCGCTGCCCAGCTCGTCCAGATGGACGGCCTCGCGGTCGTGACCATGCACCCGCGCCTCGGCATCGAACAAGGAGTTCAGCACCGACGTTGACCCGGCACGCACGCCCTCCGACAACCCCTCGGCGTGGGCAACGGCGTCCAGCATCTCGTGCGGGGTATACCGCCGGGCCGCCGAAACGTCCACCAGCGCCCTCGTGCCCCTGACTTCGCAGCGCACATCGGGTTGCGACCCCAATCCCACGCCCACAATTCCCAGCGCCGCAACGGCGTTTTCGATAACCGAAACCGCGACACCGCTGTCCAGCAACGCCCCCAGCAGCATATCGCCGCTGGCCCCGCCAACAGACTGGATGTAGGCAACCTTCACGGCAATTCGCGCTGGCAGATCGACAAACTACCGGAGTCGTTACGCCGGCCGGTTCGTGGCGCCCGTTTTGCCCAGCACATCGTTCAGGCTGCCTGACCGCAAGCCGCTCAGGTCCAGCGACACCCACAGGTACCCCAGCGTCTTCAGGCGGCGCACAATCTCAGCGCGTTGCTCGAAGGCCAACGCCATTTCGTGCTCGCCAACTTCTACACGACACAACCGGTCGTGATGCCGGGCGCGAACCTCTCGCAAACCCAGCTCCCGCAGCGCATCTTCGGCGGCCTCGATGCGTCCCAGCGACTCTATCGTAACCGGAGTGCCGTAGGGGATGCGGGACGACAGACAGGGCTGGGCCGGCTTATCCCAAAGCGGAACACCCAGCCACCGGGCCGCCTCGCGCACCTGCGCCTTGTCCATATCGGCTTCGACCATGGGACTGCGGACGCTGTGCTCGGCGGCAGCGGTCATGCCGGGTCGATAGTCGCCCAGGTCGTCGGTGTTGGCGCCGTTCGCAATCCAGGTGATGCCCGCATCGGCGGCAACCACGGCCAGCTGGTCGTACAGCTCGGTTTTGCAGAAGTAACACCGCAGCGGCGTGTTGGCGACGTAACCGTCCCGTTCCAGCTCATCGGTGCGGATTACACGGTGATTGATGCCGAATTCGGTCGCCACCCGCTCGGCGTCGCCCAGATCGCGGGCGGCCAGGGCCGGCGATCTGGCGGTTACGGCCAGCGCCCGGTCGCCCAGGACACGATTCGCAGCAACTGCCAGCAGGGTGCTGTCCACCCCACCGGAAAACGCCACCACCAGAGAACCCATCTCGCTGAGGATGGTCTCGAGCCGGCGCAGGCTGTCGGGTTGGTTTGCGTTTGGTTGTGTCATACTATTGCCGTTTTGCGTCTGGACACAGCGGTGTCCGGTTCATTCTACTACAATTGCGCCGGTGAACTTGCGCGCCAGTCAACTTGATGAGGGTTACGATGACGGTACAATCAATCAGCGCCATCACGCTGGCCGTGCGGGACATGGCGCGCTCCGTCGCATTTTATCATCGGGGCGCCGGCATCCCCATCCTGTATGGCGGACCCGATGCCGGTTTCACGTCCCTGAGCATCGGCGATGGCTACCTGAACCTGATCCTCGCCCACGACGCCGACGTGCGTTGGTGGGGCCGCTGCATCCTGTACGTGGATGACGTTGACGCCCACCATCGTGGCATGATTGATGCCGGCTACACCCCTGATGGGCCGCCCGCGGATGCCCCGTGGCGAGAACGCTACTATCACATCACCGACCCCGACGGCCACGAAATCAGCTTTGCGCGTCCATTGTCCGACACCGCCATGCACGGATAATCGGGCCGGCAGCCCCTCACAACTCCAGCGGTAACTGTTCACGTTTGAGGGGACGGAATAGATTTGCAGAGGAAATTCGTGCTTGGCTGCCCCTCCGCAAGAGGCCGGATAGCCTGTAGGTCCCCTCAAGTCTGAACAGTTACCTCCAGCGCGTACAGGTGCAGCGCGAAGGCTGGTATGCTGGTATGAGGGAAGGCGTGTTCTTCAATCTCGCCGTAGCCCCGGCTGGCCAGAAAGCTCATCGCCGCCGTGAGATGATTCGCCGTCCACACCGTCGTCCGCGCGTAACCGGCATCGCGGGCAAATTCTTCCGCCTGATCCAGCAATTGCGATGCAATGCCCATTCTGCGAGCATTGCGGTCCACCGCCAGCCGGCGAATTTCCGCTTCGTCATTGCTGCACCGGTATACGCCGATGCAGCCAACCGGCTTCCCCTCGCGTTCGGCAATCCAGAAATTACTGTCCGGCCGCTCAACGTAGCTGTGCTGAATGTCGGCCAGATCGTGGGTGATGGCGCCATCAAGAAACTCGCGAAACCCCGCCCGGTCTTCCTCCTTGTGCAGGTAACTCTCGGCGAAATCCTCCTGCCCGTGAAGGAACAAACCGCGAGCAGCCTCACCGTCCGCCGGCTGAAATTGTCGGATGGAAATCATGCGTCATGTATTAATCAGGAAGTTGATGATGTCGCCATCGCGAACCGGATACGACTTGCCCTCAGAGCGCAGCACACCGTCCTTGCGACCCTGAGCCATTGAGCCGCAGACGTAGAAATCATCGTAGGCGATGACCTCGGCCCTGATGAAGCCCCGCGTGAAGTCAGTATGTATCACACCGGCGGCATCTACGGCCGGCATCCCCTGCGGCACGCTCCAGGCGCGCACTTCGTCTTCGCCGACGGTGAGGAATGATGCCAGCCCCAGCGTGTCGTAACTGGCGCGAACCACCTGGGACGTGGCAGACTCGCCCAGGCCCAGGTCAGTACGAAACTCATCGGCCTCGTCGGCATCCATCAAACCCAGTTCCGCCTCAACCCGTGCGCTGATACTCACCTCGCCTACTCCGCGCACCAGGTTGGCGTCAACGTCCAGGTCGGAGATATGCAACTCGTCGGCGCCCTCGTCGATGTTGAAAACCGCAATCACCGCTTTGTCGGTCAGCAACTGGTAATGCACCAGAAACGCCCGCTCTGAGTCCGTCAGGTTCTGCAACCGCATTGGCGTTCCGTCATCCAGGGCCCGGCGCGCTTTGGCCACGGCTTCCTGATGTCGTACCACCATTGCTCGCTCGGCGGGTTTGGTCTTCAATACCTGGTCGGCCAGGCGTCGCGAGGCTCGCTCCAGCACTTCCAGGTCGGCGAACATCAGCTCGCCCAGCATGGTTTCCAGATCAGCTCCCGGGTTCACTTCGTCATTGGGATGCGGCACCGCGTCGTTGTTAAAAGCCCGCACCACCACCAGGAAGGCAGTCGCCGCCTGCAACACATTGCGATAACGCCCGCTGATTCCCTGCGATTTGGCCATTGACTCCGGCCCTGGCAGATCGGAATACCGGATTTCGGCCGGCACCACCTTCCTGGGCTTGTAGATGCCAGCCAGGTAGTCCAGGCGTTCGTCCGGCACCTTGACCACACCGAGGTGCATCTCGGTAGACGAACCCGCCGCTCCGCTGGCATCCGACTTGCCCAGCGTCAGGGCATTAAAAAGGGTAGTCTTGCCGGATTGGGGCAAACCGATGATTACGACGTCCATAAGTGAGATGCCCGTGGTAATTTTGTAGTAAGAGATTTTGACAAAATGAAACCCCGGCGTCGGTCATAGACAACCGGGGCCGCCACGCCGGCCTCTGGCCGCAGGTTCATATCAGGGTCGCGAGTCAGTGTCTTCCAAGAGGGTTATGAAGTCTTCCAGAGTAAGCATTATGGGTTCGCGGTCTCCTTCCGAAGTCTCCAGACGCCGCAACTCAATTAAACGCTGACGTATGCGCTGACGCTCTGCTTTACGGCCTTCCTCACGGCCTTCCTCCTTGAACTTTTTAATCGCTGCGGGAATCAGCAATACCATGCGACCCACTACCTCCAAAACAATTGCTACGAGCAGGGCTCCGCCGGCCGATGCGCTGCAAATGGCAGCCAGCAAATATACGCCCGCTTCATCTAACTGTTCCCAATATCGCCACAGGCCAAATGCTACGCCGCCAATGTAAACCAGATAGTAGCTAATCCAATAGTTTCTGGCTACTCGCTTGACGGCCTCCATTGTAGCACGATAGCTAATCAGACCAATCTTTAGCCAGTAGCCAACACCACCGTTCCAGTGGATGACAGCGAACCGCCGGTGCCGTTCACAATGCTGGCCGCCGCCGCCTGATCCGTCGAACCCTTGCGGTACACCTGCCGCTCGCCACATTCGTTGCGCATTTGCCGCACCGCTTCCACCAGCAGGAAACTGCCGTACATTCCAGGATGGCTGTAGGACAATCCACCACCGTTGGTGTTCAGCGCAAATTCCCCACCTGGCGCAGTGCGTTGGTTGGCGACGAAATCAGGGCCTTCGCCGGGGCCGCAGAACCCCAACCCTTCCAGGGTAACCAGCGTCGTGTAGGTGAAGGAGTCGTAGATCATCGTCAGGTCAATGTCGCTATGGGTCAAGCCGGCACGCTCCAGCGACAGCGGGCCGGTTTCCCGCGACCAGGTTGACGTGTGGTTGGGCATGAAACTGATCAGGTTGTGGTCGTGGCCTTCCGCGGCTCCCAACACCCACACCGGCGCCTTCTTGCAGTCGCGGGCCTTTTCGGCTGTGGTAACGATGATGGCCGCTCCCGAATCAGTAACCAGGCAGCAGTCAAACAGGTGGAAAGGCCAGGCCACCCAGCGCGAATTGTGATATTCGTCGAACGACATCGGTGTGTCGTGCATGAACGCCATTGGGTTCAGATTGGCCCACTTGCGGGTGGAAACCGCGATCTCGGCCAGGGCCTGGCGGGTGCGTTCTTCCCCGTATTCGTGCATATACCGGGTGCAGCCCATGGCATAGTTGATCGGCTGACCAATCATCCCGTAGGGTGTCTCGTACTGGGCCACCGGCAGGTTGCGATCCGGCGGAACCGGCACTCGCGTCGAACGACCCGCCTGCCCATGCGTGATGAGAACCGTATCGCAGTAACCGGCGCGGATCGCCGCCGCTGCGTGCGCCACGTGAATTACGAACGACGAGCCGCCCACCGAGGTATTGTCCGTGAACGACGGCTGTAGCCCGAAATACTCAGCAGTGGCCAGCGTACTGAATCCGGCCGTCATCAGCCCGTTGATGTCCGACATTTTCAATCCGGCATCTGCCAGCGCGTTGTGCGCCGCTTCAGCATGGTGCTGCAATGACGATTTGTTGGGCACGTTACCCATCACGTCGGATTCTGCAACCCCAACAATGGCAATATCCCGTTGTCCTGACCCGGTACTGACCATATCTAATCTCCCAGTGGAACTCTTTGGCCGAACTGTCATTTGGCTCAAAGATAGTACAACATTCACTGCCTCCCGACAATCTACGGCGCCCCCTCACGATAATCTGTCATTACGAGCGTAGCGTGGCAATCCCGTCGCCGTAGCCACGACGGTTGGCCGACGTGTATTCAACCCAATCGAGATTGCAACGCTCCGCCACTCCGTCATCAGACCGTAAGGCCAACCGTGTCTATGCTAAAATGCGCCAACCGCCCGGTGTGAAACCGTTAACATCCGGGGAATATGTATGCCTCACAATTTTTGGATGATCAACTGCAACGAGCAGAACTTTGACATCACCCGAAACCTGCAATTCACCAGCCAGGGACTCAAGGCCGAGTACCGCCGCAAGGTTCAACGCGTTGAGCCGGGCGACCGTATCGTTTTTTACGTAACCGGAATCCGTGCCTTCACCGCCACCGCCACGGTTACCAAATCCTACGAGGAAGTTGGTTCCAGCCCCTGGGTCAAAGAGGGTAAAACTACCTGGCCGTACCGCATCGGCATTTCCCCCGACGTTGTGCTGGACCAGTCGCAATACATCGATGCGGGGATGCTGGCGTACCGCCTGGAATACATCCGCAAGTGGTCGCCCGAGGATTGGCACCTGGCCTTCCAGGGAAACCTGCATCTGCTGTCGAAAGGCGACTTCTTTCTGCTGGAGTGCGAGATGCTCAAGCTCCGAGATGGTCGGGAAAAGGCGTTGGTGCAAATTGATGCCCTGCTCGCTGCCGAAGAAGAGCGGATGAACGCCCAACGCGAACGCCGGCGTCGCGTCGTCAATCGCCCGGCTAACCGCCCGCCCGACCACAGTATGGCATCTTCAGTGCCCGACGCATCGCCAGAGGTTCCACCCCAACCGCCACGCGACAACGCCACCGACCCACCCCCTGAACTCGCGGCATCAGCCGGCCGGCCACGACGCAGTAACGCTTCGCGCGGAGCCAATCGCCAACGTGGCCGGCATTCCACACCACCGCAACGCCCCCCCAACGAACCGTCGGGCTAGATGCGTTCGCTGCCCGCTCTGCCCAGCGCGAGCTGAATCTCGTCCCGCGCGCGGGGGTCGGCCTCGGTCGCCATCGCTGCGTTCAGAGCTGCCCGGGCGGCATCGCCTCCGATTATGCCCAACGCCCAGGCGGCGTGTTGGCGTATGATCGCCGCTGGGTCGTCCAGCGCGCGCTGTAGCGTCGGCGCCGCCGCCGGGTCACCGCTGTTGCCCAACGCAATGCAGGCGTTGCGCCGCATCCCCAACCAGCCGGCTCGCATGATGGGTGTACCGGCGAATCGCTGACGAAACTCTTGCTCTGTCATCTCCAGCAGCTCAACTAAATCCAGACTGGACAGATCCCGGCGACCAAAATTGGCGTCCTCGGTGGCCAGCGCCTTCCGATTGACCGGACAAATTTCCTGGCAAATATCGCAGCCAAATACTAGGTTGCCCATCGCCGACCTGAGTTCAATCGGAATTACGCCATCGTGTTCGATGGTCAGAAAACTGATGCACCGCCGGTTGTCGACCACGTAAGGCGCAACAATAGCGTCGGTGGGGCAGGATGGTATGCACCGCGAACATTGCCCACAAGTCTTCGCCAGGGGCCGGTCCGGAACCAGCGGCAGGTCGGTGATAATCTGACCCAACAACACCCATGACCCCAACGTTGGTGTCAGTATGTTGCCGTTCTTGCCGAACCATCCCAGGCCGGCGCGGGCCGCCGCCGCCCGATCCAGCATCGGGCCGTCATCAACGTACCAGCGGGCCGCAAACTCGTCGCCCAGCTCTGCCGTCAGTTGCAGCACCAGGCGACGCATCCGGCGCTTCATCACCCGATGATAGTCCCGTCCCCTTGCGTAGCGCGCAACTTTGCCCCCGCCCTGGGTCATAGCATCGTCCTGATCAATGTCGTAGTAGTTCATCCCCAGACAGATGATTGACCGCGCGCCCGGCAGCAATGCTTCGGGATCAGTTCCGCGCCGCACTCGATCTTTGGTGAACCACGGCAACCCGTCCATCAACCCGCCGTCAATGCGTTTCAGGGCCTCGTTGCGGTCGGCGGTGAAGTCGCCAGCGTCGGCCACCGCCACCAGGTCGAACCCAACCTCCCGCGCCAAACGGTCAACCCGCTCCCGAACATCAGCGCCTCCGGCAACGCCGTCGCCCACGTCCATCAGAAGCCGCCCAACATCAGATATTTTCCCGTTGATAACGCCCGGTATACCCCTGGCGGTCCGGTTGGGCCAGGGGGATAAAGACCAGTTGGGCGACCCGGGCGTGCTGCTGCAACCAAAAACCATTTTGATAGTACACGTTCAGCAGGGCCTGGGAACGCCCCGAGTATCCGGCATCCCAAGCGGCGGTATGAATCGCCACTCCCGAACGCAGCAGACTCGACCGAGGGCGAGCCAGCGCCATCAGCCACCGCGGCAAGTTCACCACCTCGTTGAAGGTCATCAAATACGGCCCCGGCGCGAGCAGTGTCCAGCCGTCGGTATCGAACTCTAATTCGCTGGATTGCGGCAACGTTCGGTCGGCGTCCGAAATCCCAATGCTCCCCGCCAATCCGGCTTCAGGAAACCTGGCCACGGAACCTGCTGTTACGTCAAATCCGTTGGGTTGAAGTTGCTGCTGTAGGTCAACGTAATCGGTCAACAGCGGAGGGTCGCCGTGCACCAATTGGCGGATGGCGGCGCGGTTCAGCGCTCCGTAGGTTTGGTGGAGGTCGTCAGTCATTGGAGTCGGCGGCAACAAATAACCCGTCGCATCCACCAGAACGGGACGCGGCGGGCCACTGTGTACGGTTGGTGCGACTAATCGTGCATAAAGTCCTGAATGTCTGCGGGCAGGGGCTCAAACTTGGGGATTTCAGTGATGACCGCCTGCGTGGTCAGCAACATACCGGCAACGGAGCCGGCGTTCTCCAGAGCGGAGCGCGTCACCTTGGCCGGGTCGATAATCCCACGCGCAATCAGGCCGGTATATTCGCCGCGGTCAGCATCGAACCCGTAGTCTCCCTCACCGCTGCGGACGTTGTCTACGACCACCTCGCCCTCGAAACCCGCGTTTGCAGCAATCGTGTTGAGTGGCGCTTCCAGGGCTTTTTTCACCAGGCGGATGCCAACGGCTATGTCGCCAGTGGCGCTCTCCAGCATGGAGTCCAGGGCATCCTGCGCCCTCAGCAGCGTAACGCCGCCACCGGGGATCACACCTTCCTCGACGGCCGCGCGGGTAGAGGCCAAAGCGTCCTCAGCGCGACTCTTGCGTTCGTTTAGCTCCGGCTCGGTAGCCGCGCCTACTCGGATTACCGCCACGCCGCCAGCCAGGTTCGCCAGCCGCTCCTGCAATTTTTCGCGGTCGTAGTCCGACGTGGTGTCCTCAATCTGGACACGCAACTCAGCGACCCGACCCGCGATGTCGTCTTCGTGGCCGCGGCCCTCCACGATGGTGGTGTCGTCTTTGGTGGCCACGACCCGGCGCGCCGAACCCAGATGCGCCAGTTCCACCGCGTCCAGCCGCATTCCAGTATCGGTGGTAATGACGGTGCCGCCGGTCATGATGGCCAGGTCTTCGAGCAGGGCCTTGCGCCGTTCGCCGAAGCCGGGCGCCTTGACTGCCAGGCTGCTCACCGTGCCCCGCAGTTTGTTTACGACCAGGGTTGCCAGAGCTTCACCGTCCACCTCTTCAGCAATGATGATCAGCGGACGCCGACCACCCTGGGCCACGGCTTCCAGCGCGGGCACCACGTCCGCGGCCGACGAAAGTTTCTGGTCGGTAAGCAAGAACAGTGGCTCTTCCAGCGCAGCTTCCATCCGGTCGGTGTCGGTGACAAAATGGGGCGACAGATAGCCCCGGTCCAACCGCATACCCTCTACCACTTCCAGTTCATCAATCAGACTGCGGCTTTCCTCGACGGTGATAATTCCCTCGCGGCCCACTTTGTCCATGGCATCGGCAATCAGCGTTGCGATTGCTTCCTCGTGGGCAGACAATGCCGCCACCCGAGCAACCTGTTCTCGACTGTCAATCGCCACTGCCTGGGCGCTGATTTCGCTTTTCACCCTGTTGACCGCCTGGTCAATCCCAACCTTCAACGCCAGCGGGTTCGCACCGGCCGCCACATTTCGGAACCCATTGCGAATAATGGAACGGGCCAGCACCACCGAGGTGGTAGTACCGTCGCCAACCACGTCGTTGGTCTTGGAAGCCGCTTCCTTCACCACCTGCGCGCCCATGTTCTCGTAAGGGTCAGGCAATTCGATCTCTTTGGCGATGGTTACCCCGTCGCTGCATACCACGGGCAGAGTCCAGGTCCGCCCCAGGATAACGTTGCGTCCACTGGGGCCCAGCGTCAGGGCAACTACGGTGCCCAACTGGTCTACTCCACTCATCAACCTGCTTCGAGCGGTGTCGTCGAAAATTAGTTGCTTGTCCGGCATTGTGGAAATCCTCCGAATCTGGAGCTAGATATGCTTAAATGAAACAAACGGCCTACGAAATCCCCCATTGCTTGCCTTCCGGTAACTGGCGTTTGCAGCGTTTATTGTCCGGCAACAACGCCCAAATTGTCAACCTGATGTATTCGGGCTAGCCCTGTGCAAAACTGTCATTGCGAGCGTAGCGTGGTAATCTCGACGGGGCAACGTCGTCGTTACGGGGATGACCCGTTAGCGTAGCCCGAATGAAAATTTGGAATCTTCAGGCCGGAACCTGGGCCAGTTGGGGTAGCTGGAGCAGTGCGTGAACCTGGCTTGCGGTTGTCTCGTCGTTTCCGGACCGGATGACCAGGTTCCCGGCTTCCAGCGAAGCCACCGGCACACCGTCTCGGAACACGATGCGATTGCCCGGCACGGCCGGTACCCGGTCCCCGGTGGTGAGGATGCCGACCAGGTTGAGCGGATCGCAGGCCGACACGACCATCATGTTTCCAGTGGGGTCGCTGCGGTTGACTTCCCGCAGCAAGTCGACGGCTTCCGGCAGGGCAAATTGTTCGCCCACGAAACTGGTGACGAATCGGCCTCCCCGAATCTCGCCACGGGCTTCCATCCGGCGTAAAACGCGGACTGCGTCGCGCCAACTGGGCCCGGCGGACTCCCGCGTCAACAGTTCCGGGAACACTACCCCGTATCGCCGCAGCAGTTGCGTCACGCGCATTTCCAGAGCATCGGTCGCCGGATCCAGCGGCTCCAGGATCGACCAGCGGCTGTAGCTCTCCCGGCGGCGCGGGTCGAGCTTTCGAGTGGGGATGTGCCGGCGACGGGACGACCGGCTGCCGTTTGAAGCCCCGTTGCGATGTCCGCCGGAGCCGCCGTTCACCCGGCGCCGCAAAGGTTGCAGGCTATCGGAGGTAATCCGGCCCTGCGCCGCCAATAACCACAGGGCTTCTTCAACGTCGGATGGCAACCGCCGGGTAATGGCGATGATATCGGAGACGAAGCAGGCGCCTCGCTGGGATAACACCGACAGCACCTCTTCCGTTGCGCCAGTCCCGTGCTGGCCCTCGGTTTGAGCCGGTCCAAGCAGCCACTCCAGACACTCCCGAAGGGCCAGCGTAATGGGTGTCGCACGGGTTAGCGGCGACCTGACGCCCGGTCCGTTAGCGGCAGCGAGTTGCCGGCTCATGCAGCCCCACACCACGTCGCCGCCCACGCACAAACGATCCAGCAGGCTGGAGTTGTAATCCCCAATCCGTGGGGCAAGCACTTCGGTCTCCAGGACGCCGGCGGCGATGTGGAAGCCCTGGAGCTGTTCGATAACATCCAGCAGCCCGCCCTCACCTACTGCCGTGGTTGCCGGGTCCAGATGCTGCCACCGGAGCAGGAACCGCATTAGAGCAGCCTGAGAAACCGGCTCGATCTGTCGACGGAGCCGGCCCAGGGTACTCCGGTGGATGCGAGCCAATATGCGACGGTCGCAAAATTCCACTTCGACCGCACCGCTCCGGAAACTACCGCGCAAAACCAGTCCTTCCCCTTCCAGTTGGGCCAGAGCGTAGCCGACATCCCCGGAGTCCAGCCTCAAGGTTGCGGCCAGCTCGCCGGCGGTGACGGGCCCAGAGCACTCGACCCACCCTCGCACGATGGACAGCGTAGCCAGCTCGGTCGTCAGCTCGTCAGCGACGTCCGGGATGTCGCCGGGCGGCGGGCTAAAGCTGGCCAACGGGTACGCGGCGGATAAGATGGGCAGTCGCTCCGCCGCTACCCAGGCGCGCCAGTCGTCGGGTAGATTCAGACGGTAGGCTCGGCCAGCAGCGGCCAAACCGGCGAACCAGCCGGCCATCCGGCGCGAATCTGAGTTGCCGCGTTCGCCAGCCGCACCGGTCTCCGGCAGGATGCCCAGATTCAGCAGCGCGTCGTGCAATTCGTCGGCATCCCGAATCGGCGGCCAGGCGTTGGCGTGTTCCTCGGCGATGGCGCCGTCGTCCAGCTGCCCCAGATCTCTGGCATCCTCGGGCAGAGCCCGGCGCAGCGTTACGGCCCTGGCGCGCCGCTCCTCCAGGGGAGCGTCATCCAGGAAGGCGTAGGGCATGGCGTTCAGAATCTGGTGGCAGAACACGGAGGGCTGCACCGTGTCTCGAGCGTACACTTCAATGTCGCCCGCCTCAATGGTTGCCAGCACATTCTGAAGACCCGGCAGGTCCATCGCTTCGGTGAGACAATCGCGGATGGTCTCGAATACCAGCGGGTGATCCGGTGGGTCGATCACCTCGCCGGGGGCGTTGTCCTGGCATTGCACCTGAGCCGGGAATACTGCCGCCAGCAGGTCCTCGGAGCGCATCCGCTGTAACGGCGCTGGCACCTTCCGCCCCCCCGTATGCCGGAGCAGCGCCAGAAACCTGGTCGCATTCCACCGCCATCGCGTACCGAACATGGGCGCCTGCAACACCGCCTGCAAAAGCACTTCGTCCACGGTGCGGGGAGACAGGTAGGTAAACACGTCGGACACCGGAAACGAGAGATTCGCTCCCAGGGAGAAATTCAACCCATCGTCGGTGGCAGACGCCTGCAATTCAAAGTCAAAGGTGCGGCAGATCCGTTTTCGCAATGCCATGCCCCAGGCCCGGTTAATGGCGGCTCCAAACGGCGAGTGGATCACCAGTTGCATCCCGCCACTCTCGTCGAAGAAACGCTCCGCGACCACCCGGTTGCCGGTGGGAACCATCCCCAGCACCCGCTTGCCCTCGGCCAGATACTCCACAATCTGACGGGCGGCGTCGGCATTTATGCCGCATCCCTGGACCAGCCACGCCGCGGCATCGTCCGGACGTTCCAGCCGTACATCCACCGCTTCGCGCAAATCTGAAATTTCGTCGGACAGCTCCCTCGTTCTGCCCGGAGCCTCGCCCAACCAGAATGGGATGGTGGGAGCCAGGCCCTGGGCGTCCTCGACCCTAACTTTGCCGCCCTCCACCCGGCGGATCTTCCAGGGTGTGTTGCCCAGCAGAAACACGTCGCCGGCCATACTCTCAATGGCGAAGTCCTCGTTGACGGTGCCGACGAATATGTCCTCAGGGACGGCGATCACGTCGTAGTCGGCGTTGTCGGGGATGGCGCCGCCGCTGGTCAACGCGGCCAGGCGGGCGCCGCGCCGGCCTTTGAGCACGTGATTCACACCGTCCCGGTGCAGGTGCGCTCCCCGGCGGCCCAGTCTGGGCGCCATGCCCTCCGACAGGGCATCAACGACCTGATCGAACCTGGGCCTGGGCAGACTCCGATAGGCGTAGGACCTGATGCACAATTCAAAGAGATCGTCTTCCTGCCAGTCTTCTGCGGCGCACGCGGCCACCATCTGCTGGGCCAGGACGTCCAGAGGCCATTCGGGGATGCGGAGCGTATCCAGGTTGCCGCCGCGCACGGCCCGGCACAGGGCGGCGCATTCCACCAGTTCATCGCGAGTCAGCGGGAACAGGGCGCCTTTCGGGGTCCCGGCTACGGTGTGTCCGGAGCGGCCCACTCGCTGCAACAGCAGCCCGATGGAGCGCGGCGACCCAATCTGACACACCAGGTCCACCACCCCAATGTCGATGCCGAGTTCCAGGGAAGCAGTGGCAACGCATACCTTGACCTCACCCTGCTTCAAGCTCTCTTCCGCAGCCAGTCTGGTGGTTCGCGAGAGGCTGCCGTGATGCGCCACCACTGCCGCGTCTCCCATCCGCAGGGAAAGCTGGTGGGACACTCGTTCCACCAACCGACGGGTATTGACGAATACCAGCGTGGTTCCATGATTGGCGGCCAGACCCGCCACCGTATCCAGGGTTTGCCCCCAGACCTCATGGGTCGCAATGGGCCCCAGTTCTGCCCCCGGGAGTTGCACCTCCAGACTCATACGCCTGGTGTGACCGGTATCCACGATGAGACAATCGGGAACACCTTCGCCCGAAATGTGCCGGTTGCCCACCAGGAACCGGGCCAACTCCTCGATAGGACGTTGAGTGGCCGACAGACCCACCCTGACGACGGGGTTCCCGGCCAGTGCGCACAACCGCTCCACCGACAGCGACAGATGAGCGCCGCGCTTGTCATCGGCGACGGCATGAATCTCGTCGAGGATGATGGTCTTCACGTCGGCTAACCCACGCCGTCCGCTCTCAGATGTCAGCAGAATGTAAAGCGATTCCGGCGTGGTAATCAGAATGTGCGGCGGCTGTTTCACCATCCGCTGGCGCTCCGCAGCGGGGGTGTCGCCGGTTCGCACTGCCGTCCTCATGGCCGGCAACGGCGTGCCACGGGCTTCGGCCAGGGCCTGTATTTCCTCCAGGGGCGTGGCCAGGTTTTTCTGTATGTCGTTGGACAGCGCTTTGAGCGGCGACACGTAGACGACCTGGGTCGTGTCAGGCAGCCCTTCCCGCAGACCCCGGCGCACCAGTTGGTCGATGCAGGTCAGGAAGGCAGCCAATGTTTTACCCGAACCGGTGGGCGCGGCAATGAGGGTGTGCTGCCCCTGTGCGATGGCCGACCACCCATCAGTCTGGGCTTGGGTAGGCGCCTTGAAGTGGCTCCGGAACCAGTCCTGAATGATGGGATGAAATTGGGCAAGAGACATGGCGCCAGTTTAGCAGAGGAAGGCCCCCCGCCGAAGGCCGGCGTGTCACTCCGGAAGGCTGCCCACCACCGAACGACCCTGGGCAACTCCTGGCTCCGGTGTCATCGCCCGAAGCGGTGTGCTAAACTGCCGCATTCCTTACGATGTAATCCCGGTAGGAGTTACGGCCATGATCATCGACACTCATACCCATGTGGTCAGCAGCGACAAGGCCAAACATCCCCTCGACCCCGGCGCACGGGGCTGGTCCACCGAGGTCAGCAACGATGTCGAGGCCCTGATCGCGGAGATGGACCAGGCCGGAGTGGAGTGTGCCACTCTGGTGCAACCCAACGGCACCTACGGTCTGGATAACTCCTACCAGTGCGACAGCGCCCAACAGTATGCACCTCGAACCGTGGCCGTGGGCATCCTGGACCCGGCGGCGGCCGACGCCGCTGACCAGCTCTCTTATTGGGTGAACGAGCGCGGCATGACGGGCGTGCGGCTGCAGAGCCAGGCTGAACCAGACGATCCTCGCTGCGACGCTCTCTGGCAACGCGCGGCATCCCTGGGCATTCCCATCTCCATCGGCGGCGGCGGCCAGCCGGAGAAGGTGGACGCGATGCGGAACGTGGGCGCCCGGCACCCCAACGTCCGCTTTGCCCCAGACCACTTCGCAGGCTGGAGCGGCGCCGCGGACAAAGCCGCGATGACGAACGCCCTGGCAGAACTGGCCCGCCTGCCCAACGCCTACCTGCGCATTTCCAGCACCAGCCTCGGGCCCTACGCCGACCTGACTGCGCCCGAGCAGGAACTCTTCAGGCGTGTAATCGAGGCCTTCACGCCGCAGCGTGTCATGTGGGGTTCCAACTTCCCGTCCTCACGTGACGGCGGTTACATCGGGCAGGTGCAGCTCGGCCAGACGGCCCTGCCCTGGCTCTCCGAGGACGACGTCAATTGGATCATGGGCGAGACCGCCCACCAGTTGTGGCCGATGCTGCAGGCGCCGTCCGGCGGGTAGAATAACCTCCAGATTGCCGCCGGTGAGCCGTTACAACTTCCACGACTTTGAAAAGGCCCCATTTGAGCTACGCTACCGTTTGCATCGGGGGCAAATCATGGCTGACACACCTTTGCATTATCAGGCTATCACCGAGGTAGCCGGAAAACTCCGGTCGGGGGAGATTTCGCCGGTGGAGTTGACCCGGGCCTTGCTGCACCGGATCGCGGCTCTGGATGGCGAGCTGAAGAGCTACGCGACGGTCATGGCGGAGCCGGCAATCGCAGCCGCCCGCGTGGCAGAGCAGGAAATTGCCGCTGGTCGGTATCGAGGCCCGCTCCACGGTGTGCCCATCGCCGTCAAAGACCTTTGCTTCACCCGCGGCGTGGCGACGATGGGCGGGGCGCAGGCGCTGCGCGATTTCGTTCCGGAATTTGACGGCACGGTGGTGCAGAGATTGAACGACGCTGGGGCGATCATCCTGGGCAAGCTGAACCTCACCGAAGGCGCGATGGCGGGATACAACCCAGCGTTCGACATCCCGGTGAATCCCTGGGGCGCCGACCGTTGGGCCGGCGCGTCTTCCAGCGGTTCGGGCGTGGCCACGGCAGCCGGCTTGTGTTACGGCTCGCTGGGCAGCGACACTGGCGGGTCGATCCGTTTTCCAGCGGCGGCCTGCGGCACCGTGGGAATCAAACCCACCTGGGGCCGCGTCAGCCGGTATGGGGTGCTGGCGCTGGCCGAGTCTATGGACCACATCGGCCCGATGACCCGCAGCGCCGCGGACGCCGGAATCATGCTCCAGGCGCTGGCTGGCCACGACGCCAACGACCCCACGTCGCTGCGTTCTCCGGTTCCCGATATGCTGGCCGGGCTGGGTCAGGGGGTTGCCGGCATCCGTATTGGTTTGGACGAACGCTACATCGGCGACGGCGTGGACTCAGAGGTAGCCGCCGCGGTGCTGGCCGGCGCGCAGTTGCTGGAACGCATGGGGGCGCGGCTGGTTCCGGTGCGGATGCCGGAGACCGAGGGTTTCTCGCGCGCGTGGGGCGTACTGTGCTCGGCAGAAGCGGCCGCTGCCCACCGGGAGACTTTCCCGTCCCGTGCCGATGAATACGGCCCCTGGTTCCGCGGCTGGCTGGAGTTGGGGAACAGGTACACCGCCGCTGACTACGCCGTTGCCAACCAGGAGCGGCTGGCCGGCAACGGCATCCTGACGGGCGTGTTTGAGGAGATCGACGCGCTGGTTTGCCCGTCCATGACTACCGCGCCGGAGCGGGTTACGCCCGCAGAATTGTACGGCCCGATGAGTGAAGAGGAATGGACTTGGGGCCGCTTCACGATCCCATTCGATTTCAACGGAGCGCCCACGATTTCGCTGCCCGCCGGCCTGAACAGCGAAAGGCTGCCGCTCAGCATCCAGTTTGTGGGCAAGCACCTGGCGGAGCCCCTGCTGGTACAAATCGGCGATGCCTACGAGTCGGCTACCCGGCACGACCTTCGGCCTGACGTTTAGAAACTATCTCAAAATTTCTGTTGCCGTCTGTCATTGCGAGGAGCGCCCGCTCATCCCGAGCTCGTCGAGGGACGTGGCAATCTCGTTGAGGTTGAGTACACGTCGGTGAACAATCATTGCTACGGCTACCATTGCTACGGCAACGAGATTGCCACGCTGCGCTCGCAATGACAGATTACAGATTAAAGTGGGTACGCGAGAGCGAATGAGCCGGCTTGCCGGTTTGTAAATCAGACTGTAAATGGGAAGGATTCTGTTGCGTGTTCTGGTCATCGGAGCCAGCGGTTTTATTGGGCGCCACGTGGTGCGGCGCCTGTCTGATTCGCTGGGCCACGAAGTAGCTGGCACCTTCCGGTCTCGCGTCCCCGGCGACGACGGCAATTCCTGGCGCCAGGTCGAGCTAACCGAGACGGCAGCGTTGGAGCAGGTGTTCCAGTCGGCTCAACCCGACGTGGTGGTACACCTTGCGGCCATGGCCGACGTGGGAACCGCCGAACGAAACCCGGAGCAAGCCACCGCGATTAACGTCGCCGCCACTTCATCCATAGCCCGGCTTAGCGACCGGCATGGGGCCAGGATGGTTTTCGTTTCCACCGAGTACGTATTCAGCGGCCAGCGCGGTTACTACCGTGAGGATGAAACTCCCGCGCCCACCACTCATTACGGTCGTACCAAATGGGAGGCCGAACAAGCGGTGGCGAGTCTGGCCTCCCGGTGGAGCATCCTCCGCACCAGCATCGTGTATGGTTGGCCGGAACCGGGACAGCGAAACTTCGCCCCGTGGCTGCTCGACCGTCTGCGGAGCGGGCAGCCTTATGACGCCCGCACCGATGTATATCGAACGCCGGTTTACGTGGCACACCTGACGGATGGCATCGCCAAATTGGTGGCAGGCGACTACCCAGGCATCCACCACGTGGCCGGCAGCGACTGGGTGAGTATGTATGACTTCGCCACCGCCATCGCCGCAGCCTTCCACCTGGACCGCAACCTCGTGATCCCCATAGATGCTTCCTTCTACATAGCTGCCGCTTCCCACACGCCGCCAGGTTCGGATCCGCGCGAACACGTAGCAGCAACCCGGAACCTTGACCTCCTCGGGCTGGACGGTACGAAGACGATGCGCCGGCTGGGGCTGAATCATCCGGGGTTGAGCGAAGGGCTGGCGGCAATGCGTCGGCGGCTCTGACGAGGAGATTTCGCTACTCTGACTCCACGATAGCCTGGCCAGAGATTGACCAACGTGCCGACGCATTTCGTAATTGGCCTAACCACCTAAATCTTTGCCTCAGCTCGTCATTGTCCGGGCCATCTCCCCCTGATAAAATGCGAACTACCTGGTAGGGCAAGGCTCGGCAAGGCAAGGCAGCGGCCCCTAGTGGGCCGCTTAACCATTTCAGTAGTGCGCCCCAAAAAACGGGAGACCCCATGACAGCAGCGGAAATACTCAGCCCCGAGGCCGAAAAAAGCGTAGCCCAGATCGTCCGTCAGGACCTAGAGCACATAATCACCAATGGCATCTCGATCAACGAAGTCAGGATCACACCTGGCGAGGACCAAGACGGAGACCCGTACTACCACATCGTGGTCGTATACTCCGGGAACGGCGACCTCCTAAAACCAGCATGGCTGAACGGTTTCAAGAGACGGAACCGCGAAATTCTCGCGAAGTGGGGTGTCCGCCTCACGACGGAATCATACGTCGAAGCGACCGAGGACAGCGAGTGGTCAGAGCTGTCAAACGTCGCGTACTACCAGGGATAGCGACGAATGAACTGGGAGCAGCTGCTCGAACTGGCCGAGATGCTGGCCCGGGTACCGCTAGGCGGTGAGACCAGAGGCCGGCCACAACAGACCCACCTCAGAAAAGCGAACAGCGCCGCCTACTACGCCATGTTCCATGCACTGGCCAACAGCAATGCGGACATCCTGATCGGATCAGCAGCAGCCATTCGCAGAAGCGAAGAATGGATCGTTACCCAACGGGCGCTCAACCACGGGACAGCCAAGAAGCAGCTGCTCAACGCGAGCCGGATGGCAACCTTCCACGCCGACCTACGGGACTTCGCCGAAACCTTCATCGCGCTACAGGTCCAGCGCCACGAAGCCGACTACAACCCCTACCCTGCCACGCCATTGACCAGAACGCAGACCATGCGGAACATCCAGCGCGCCCGCGACGCCACCCAAGCGTTCCTGGCAGGCCGCCCCAAGAACGCAGACGGTTCGCCACGCACCTACTGTTCACGCAGAGAAGCTGATCAGCCGAGTCAATATCCTCAACCCGATCCAATCTAATCAGACCGACCCGCCGGCAATCGGAGTAGCGAAATCTCCTCGCTCTGACGGTCGGAGATCAGCAGCGACTGCGTTTCGTGGTAACATCCGCAATTAATACACGTTTATGCCGCAGGAACACACTGATGAACCCGGTTTACCTGGATTACAACGCCACCACTCCAATCGATCCTCGGGTAGCCGAGGCGATGCTGCCCTACATTTACGAACACTTTGGCAACCCTTCCAGCGGCCACCTCTTCGGACGCAACGCCAATGACGGTGTCAACGCAGCACGCGGGCAGGTGGCCGAAATGCTCCAATGCCATCGCGACGAACTCATTTTCACCAGCGGCGGCACCGAGTCCAACAACTACGCCATCAAGGGCGCCCTCGCCGCCAACCGGAGCCGGGGCAACCACATGATTACCTCAGCGGTGGAGCATCCGGCCGTCATTGAAGTGTGCCAGTTTCTGGAGGCCCAGGGCTACCGGGTTACCTATCTGCCCGTGGACGAATACGGCATGGTTGACCCCGGGCAAGTGGCCGAGGCTATCACCCCGCAGACCACGCTCATCAGCATTATGCACGCCAACAACGAGGTGGGCACCGTAGAACCAATCGAAGCAATCTCTGAGATCGCCCACCGGCACGGCGCGTTGCTGCACGCCGATTGCGCTCAATCCGTCGGCAAGATTCCGGTGCGGGTGGATGAACTGGGAGTGGACCTGCTGTCCATCGCCGGGCACAAACTCTACGCTCCGAAGGGGATTGGCGCGCTGTACGTCCGCCGGGGTGTGGCGTTGGAGAAGCAGATGCACGGAGCCGGCCACGAAGGGGATTGGCGGGCCGGCACCGAGAATGTCATACACATGGCCGCGCTGGGTCAGGCCTGCGAGTTGATTCGCCATAACCTGCCCGACTACCAGCGACACATGGCGGAGCTGCGCGACCGTCTGGAAGCCGGCTTGAAAGGCGCTTTCGGCGAGATTCGGATCAACGGGCACCTCAGCCAACGCCTGCCCAATACCTCCAGCGTCAGCTTCCATCGGGTGGAAGCCAATACCGTTCTGGACGAAATGGTAAACCTCGCTGCCTCAGCCGGGGCAGCCTGCCACAGCGATCGGGTAGAGGTGTCCAGCGTCCTCGAGGCAATGGGCGTCCCGCTGGAATACGCCATGGGAACCCTCCGGTTCTCGGTCGGCAGATACACCACCCCCGAGGAAATCGACCGCGCCGTGGCCGAGGTTGCCAGAGTCGTGAGTCCCCATCTGAAGGCCGCCGCGTCGGTCGGGTAAGCCTCGGTCGGGTAGGGGATGCGGACACCCCAGCATTACACCCGGATTGCCCACATGGTAATATCCCATTCAGATTGCGGAACGTCGGTTATGCGACTGCATTGCGCCGCGTCGTTTCGCAACCCCGCCGTCACCGGATTGACTGAAACTGAATCGCAAAAGGAGCTGGACAATGGCAGAGCTAGTATTGGGTTTGGCATCTTCGCATAGCCCTCAACTCAGCACCCCGGCGGACGGATGGGCCAGCCGCGGCGAGCGCGACAAGGGCCACGTTGAGTTAATCGGTACCGACGGCATCACCTCCAACTACGAAGGTCTGTTGGCGCGGATCGACACGGAGCGCATCGCCAAAGAGCTAACCCAGGCCAAGTTTGAGCAACGGCACCAGCAAAACCAGCAGGCCATCGCCCACCTTTCCCGCAAACTGTACGACGCCAGGCTGGATGTGCTGGTGATGGTAGGGGACGACCAGCACGAGTACCTGCTGGACGATAATATGCCCGCCTTCTGCGTTTATTGGGGCGATGAGGTGAAGATTTCCGGCCACGAGGCCGGCCCGTCAACCGTCAACCAGCCGCTGATCGGCTATAGCGCGGATGACCGGATCGCGCCCACTGACTCGGTGCTGGCCAGGCACGTCATCGATAGCCTGATGGACGATGAGTTCGATGTGGGGGTGTCCAATTTCCTGGATCCAAGCAAGGGTGGACGGGCCAAGGGCGGCATCGGCCACGCCTTCGGGTACGTCTATAGCCGGCTGATGACCGAGGCCACCATCCCCACTGTGCCCGTCATGCTCAACACCTACTATCCGCCCAACCAGCCTACGCCGAAACGGTGTTACAACCTGGGGCAGGCCCTGAAGTCGGCCATCGAATCCTGGCCAAGAGACATCCGGGTAGGCATACTGGCCTCCGGAGGCCTGAGCCACTTCGTAGTTGACGAAGAGCTGGACCACCAGGCGTTGCAAGGCATGAAAGCAAAGAGCGTCGAACAGCTGTCCGCGCTGCCACGGGAAAAGATTAACTCCGGCAGCTCCGAAATACGCAACTGGATTGTGGTAACCGGCGCCACCGAGCATCTGGATATGGACATCGTGGACTACGTGCCCTGCTACCGCTCACCGGCCGGCACCGGCTGCGCCATGGGGTTCGCCACTTGGGAGTAGCTCACGCCCGTGCCCACTTTGTCATTGCGAGCGCAGCGCGGCAATCTCGCTCCCTCTCCCTTGATGGGAGAGGGTTGGGGTGAGGGTGAAAATCCACGCCATCTACTCTCCGCTCATGGGGAGCCTGCCGAACCTTCCACCTCCTCCCAACGACCAAGCAGCCTAAGACCGCAGCGGCTGGGAAATCAACGCCTTGATACGCTCAGTGATATCCGTCTGGTCGTAGGTGCGCAGGAGATTAATCCGGTTGCGGTTGGGATCGCCGCCGTGCCAGTACTCGTAAATCTCCTGCCGCATCCCAAAGGATGACACGGCCAGGTCGTGGGCCAGGCGAAAGAGGCGAGACTTGTACTCCACGTCCACGCCTCTGCCCGGCATATATCGATCCAGGTAGGGGCGAAACTCCGGGTTGGCCAGGTCGCCTTCGCTGGGCTGCATAATCAGCCCGGAGCCGGAAACCTCCCGCAGCAGATCCACCATGCGGGCCGATGTTTGCGCGAAGTAGATGTTCATGCCGGACATCGACCCCAGGGACATCAGGCCATTGTCAGCCGGGTAGGCGTTGTGCTCCACGCCGTCCATGGCGTGCGCCCACATCTCCGTGTAGGTCGCCATTTCGCCTAGCTTTGCCGCCACCTCCCGGTACTCAATCACCCCGATGGCTTCGGCGATGAGCGTGGCAACGGCGGTCATCAGCTTCATACGCTGGTGGATGCGGCACAGGTTGCTCCAGCCGCGGAAGTTGGCTTCGGAACCCAGGCGTTGCAGCAGCGGCGCCGAGTCGTAGAGCATGAAAATGCGATCCCAGGGCACCAGAACGTGGTCGAAGAAAAGCATCGCATCCTGTTCGTCGTACACTGCCGCCAGTGGGTGCCCGTAGCTGCCGGCCCACTGCGATAACGGCTCTCGGCATAGAATCTTCAACCCCGGCGTATTCGTAGGAATGGAAAATGCCAGGATGAACCTGGGGTCGGCGCGCCGCACGAAGGTTGCCGATAGCGACACGTAAGTCTCGTTGCTGATGGGCGCGGCGGTGGCCAGTTGCTTGGCCCCGTGAACGATAACCCCGTCGGCGGTTTCCTCCACCACGTGCAGCGCCACCTCCGTCTCCTCACCCGCCCGGTTTTCGTTCTGGGGTTGTTGGCTGCGGTCGACCTGCGGATCACCCAGCGCGTGGGTCAGGAACAGATCGTGCTCCGCGCAGTACCGGAAGTAATTGGTGATGTTCTCGCCGAAGTCGCAATGCGGGTTTTTCACCTGCCCCAGCGCGTCTCGGATGGCGTAGAGCCCGAGGATGTGCGGCGCCAGGATGTCCGGGCTGCGCCCCAATTGACCCCAGGACTCTTCATTCCAGATTTCGCTGTTGCGCCGTTGCCGCTTGAGGTCATCCCGGGTGCGGGGCAGGAGCCACGACACGCTGCAACGGTTTCCGGTATCCGGGGAAACGAAGGTCATCTCATCTCGGCATTCATCCGAGTGTTGCAGGTCGTAGATGCGGGCCAGCTCGTGGACCATCCCGGTCATGGCCGGGTGACCGGCAACGTCGGCAACTTTAGCGCCGTCCAGCCACACCTCCCGGTTATCCTTGAGGCTTGCGATATAACGGGCGCCTGTCATGGCGCCGGGGGCGGTTTCAACCTGTAGTGCCATTACGTCCTCGCTGCTAGGGCGTGTTGACATTTGATTATAATGGCTGTATGTCAAACATCAGATTATCACCAGAACAGTGGGCTAGGGTTCTCGATTTCTTGCGTGGCTGCACCGGCCTGTACGTTGGCCAGGAAGCGGATTGCCGGCGTTTTGTCGAGGCCGTCTTATGGATTAACCGCTCTGGGGCCCAATGGCGACTGCTGCCAGCCGAATACGGGAACTGGAACAGCGTCTACAAACGATTCGCCCGTTGGACTGACCAAGGCGTCTGGGCACAAATGCATCAACATTGCTGCGACGACGCGGATCTGGAATACCTGATCATTGACAGCACGGTGGTCCGGGCGCACCCTTGCGCGGCGGGAGCTCCCCCAAAAAGGGTGGCCAGGCGGCCCAGGCCCTGGGCCGGAGCCGAGGCGGGTTCAGCACCAAGATTCACGTGAGCGTGGACGGCTTGGGCAACCCCCTGCGATTCATACTGACCGGAGGGCAACAGCACGACATCACCCAGGCGGAGGAGTTGATCGCCGGTTATGCTGGCGAGCACGTACTGGCCGACAAAGGGTACGATGCCCAGGAGTTTCGCCAGCACATCCTGGAACTGGGTATGATGCCGGTCATTCCGCCCCGCTCGAACCGCAAGGCACCCGCCGACTATGACCGGCATCTGTACCGGGAGCGTCATCTGGTGGAATGCTTCATCAACAAGATCAAGCACTATCGCCGGATCTTCTCCCGGTTTGAGAAGCTGGACACCAGATACCTGGGCTTCCTGCATTTCACCGCCGCTCTCATCTGGCTACGGTGAAATGTCAACAGAACCTAGACAATTTTGCCCGTATTCTCGCCGCGCTGCGCCCGGCTCCAGGCGTTGAACAAATCGTCCCGATGGCCGTTAATCCATAACTGTACCAGACGCCGTTGTCGTCCGGGCAGTTCGCCGGCAATGTAGCTGGCGTCGCCGATAGCTACCTTCGCCCAGAGGCCGCCATATCTGACGTGGATGTGCGGAGCCCCATGTTCATTGCTATAGATGTAGAACCGCAGGCTGCCGCCGTCGATCCGGCATACTTCGGGCATCTCCGGCCGGCCGGCTACCCGGCTTGACCGGTCAATTCCAGGTACAGAGCATCGCTGCACAGGGCAATATCGCCGCCATCGCCCCAATACACCACACCGTCCGGCCGCAGATTTACTGACCGGAAAAACCGCCGGTCGTTCCACTGGGCGAAAGCCTCTTGGTCCGCCAGGTGTGACAGGTCCACTTCGCCCGCAACGCCATCTGCATAGCGCAGCCAGATGCGATACCCCGACAAAGGCGCGACCGAAGTTGGCGGGGCGAATTCGCCGGCATAGGGGTTTGCCGGTTTGCCCAATGATATTGGCTCCGCTGGTGCCAATTCGCTGGTATTGTAGTCCGGGTCCATGTTGAAAATCTGCAGGGCGGATGCGCCCAGCAGGTATTCGTCATCGGGGCTGAACACCACCGGGCAAGGCCACTGCTGGTCGCCAATCTCCAGCAGGGCGACACTGTAGCCCCAATCCGCCAGGTTTCCGTCGGGAAGGCGAACCGTCTGCTGGCGCTTGGGTTCAATGCCCAGGCTGTTCAGTATCGTCTCCGGAAACACCGAGTGATCGGCCCATACGTCCACGACAGGCTGGGTCTGGTAAAATTCCGAACCGCCCATTTTGCAGATGCCGACCGTTACCTGTATTTCAGCCATCTCAGCCTATCCCCTGCCTCCATATATGCAAGTGCCATTATCCTACCTCAAGTGGGCAGTCAAAGCACCGGCGTACCAGCCGGCGGAAATGCTACGCAGCGGTTCATAACAAGCCAGCCTCCTTGCGAACTGCATCAAATTGAACCTGGTAGGTGAACATCAACATTTTGCGAGAGACTGTAAGCGTTTGCCCCTTTAGGTTCTCCGAGACGCCTTCCGCATAATCCCGGGGCATTCCCCCTTCCGTAGCGATTCTCCTGATTGTCTTTTCAATGTCGTCCCGGCTCACGGTTGGGGCGAATTTGTCGTAGAGATCTCGGTTGACGTCGGGTATCCTGCTTCGGTGAGGGGTCGCCTGTTTCGAATAATGCAGAATCTTTCCAGCGAGCTTGTGCGACTTCTTCTTGGTGATAAAACCATGCACTTCATTACCAATCGCGATTATTTGCGCTCCCGGCTTCGCGACCAGTTTAAGCTCCCTGCACAGAAGCGGATACCATCCCTCGTACCTCTCTTCACGCTTGCGCTTGGCGGTCTTGACTAACATCGCACCCTTCGAAAGGTCTGTGAGGTAGTACGTTTCGTTGCTCTTGCACAGGTATTCTTTGATGCAGAAGTGGAGGATGAAGTCCTCGAAAGATCCAGAAAAATTCTTGGGGCTGCGGTATCCCTTTGAATTTCCCCCGCTAGACGGTTCCATCCCAATCAGGACGAAATCCACTGGCGCTGTGGGAGCGATATTGGGCAGATACTTGCTTGTGACACTCCAACATTGATTGTCTTTGGCAACTTGCTGCTTGAATTTGTCTTCTAACGCTGCATATTTTTCGTCGAAACTCATGGTGACTCCCACAAGGTATTCCCAAGCGAACCCTAATCAACGACCGGTCACGTCCGACTATTATACACGTAGTGCGGCGTTCCCATCGCCGGTGTATGGCTCCGGTAGAACTGCTCGACGTAGGGTGCCAGCCGGCTCGCCATTCGCCGGGTGGCCAGCGTCTCCGGTTCCAGCGGGCGTGACAGTTGTTCCCGCAGCTCCCGCGCAACGTCGGCACGGTTGAATCGCTGGTGCGCGCCGTCTTGCAGCAGCGCCTCGCCGTCAACGATGACGGCGGCCACATCCTGAGTCTGGGCCCGGCCCAGCACAACCTCAACCGGCGGTGTATCCGGCTCCAGGTAGGGGTCTTCCAACCGATCCATACGTATCAGCAGCAGGTCGGCCCGACGCCCCGGTTCGAGGACGCCAATGTCGCCGGCGAATCCGGTGGGAGCGGCGGCGTTGGCCGTGGCCATGGCCAGTACCTGCTCAACGGATATGGCGGGCGCGCCGATGCCCGGCTGCCGGTGCAGTTTGCTCACCAGCCGCATCTCCTGCAACAGGTCGTCATCGTCGTTGATGGCCGTGCTGTCGGTGCCCATCGCCACGTTGACACCTCTGGCCAGCATCGGGTTCACCGGCGCGATGCCGTTCTTGAGCCGCAGGTTGGAGCTGGCGTTGTGGCAAACCGTGGCGCCGGCGTCGGCCAGGAGCTCAATATCCCGGTCGGTGAGCCAAACGGCGTGGGCAAAGGAAAGCTCCGGCCCCAGGAACTCCAGCTCGCGCAGATGTTCCACCGGGGTCTTGCCCCAAGTTCGCCGGCCGTAGTCTTTCTGGTAGGCGCTCTCCACCAGGTGCATATGGATGCCGGTTTGGTAACGACTCGCGTGTTCCTTGGTGCGTTGCAGGAATTCGTCCGAGTTCCACTGCACGTTGGCCGGGCTGAGCAGCACCCGCACTTTGCCTGACTCGTGGCCGTGGTATTGGCGGTAGGTTTCGTCAAAGAACGCAAAGTAGTCATCATCGGACATATCGGACACCGACAGATACCGGCGCACGTCGTCAGCCAAGTCTGCCGGCAAACCGGACAGGAAGTCCTGGTCATTGCCGTAAACCACCCGGTTCTGGTTGCGAAGGTAGCTGGAGAAAGCCACGCGCATACCGGCGTCCAGAAATCCGCGCAGTACGGCGTCCACATCCTCCTTGATGGTGGCGGCGGCGGTCTGGGGATGGTTGTACATCACGGTGGTGGTGCCCGACGCCATCATGTTCAGGGCGGTGTAGAGGGTCATCAGGTAGTGGTCGTAGGGCCGGCGTCCCCAGCCGGCCAGAATCCACACTTCAAGGCAGTCGTCGCAAGTGCCCATCTGGAGCGTCGTAACACCGCGCCCGTGGTGATGGGAGTTAACCAAACCGGGGATAATGGCGTAGTCCAGCCCGCCGAGTTCCGTGTCCGGCTGGTACTGCGCCCGAAGGGTCTGATAGGGGCCAACCACTATGATTACACCGTCCTCCTGGTACACCGCCGCATCGTAGAGCACGGTGGTACCGCCACCGGAAGTGGTGGGGCTGAGCAGGTGCTTGCCGCGTATCAGTGAGGAAGCCATGGGTTCACTCCGTCAATTCGTTTGGGACTGGTACCAGTCAATGATTTCAGATGGGTACACTACTGGGAAGACCGCCAATCATCACCCGGCATGATACGCAGCATAAACTCGTTGAACATCGGGACGGTAAAAGCGGTATCGCCATGGCTGGGACTCCAAATCGTGCCTTTGTTGATTAATTGGCTGCGAGTAGGAGCCAGGGAGTTAACTGAACGGTTCAATTCGCCGGCAATATCGCCGGAACGATGCGGACCGGCGCCAAGTTGCGCCATGGCCCGCACATACTTTTTCTCAGAGGGAGTAAGCCGGTCAAACCTAACCAGAAAGAAACTTGCATCAAGAGTGGCGATTGCCAGTTGCAATGCGACAGCAACATTGGCGGACGTGATTGGAGAACTCTCGGCAACATCCCAAGCGTGCTTACCCCATTCCTGTAGGAAGTAGGGGTAGCAGCGCGTTTGGTCAATAATGGCTTCAAGAGCGTCGTCCTCTATTGTTACTCCTTCGGCTTGGGCGGGTTTGGAAATCGCGCGCCTGGCGTCTGCCGTGGACAATGCGCCGATTTCAGGAAACTCAAAAAGCCGCTCGGCATAGGACTTTGCTTTGCCCATCCTACCACGTACTTGGGGAAGGCCGGCTCCGAGCATGATTACGGGTAGCTGCCGTTGTGCCGTCCGGTGCAACGCCGTGATTAGCGCGGCAAGTTCATCCTCATTAACGTATTGGAGTTCGTCAACGAAAAGCGCCACGCAGGTTGTTTCCGCTTTCGCGGCAGCCCCAACTGCTTCCAGCAAGGTCTGGAGGTCAGTCTCCAAATCTCCATTGTCCGCTAAACCGGGTTCAGGGTCGTAGTCCAGCCCGACCTCAATATCCTGATACTTTACCTTCAACGCTCCGACGAATCCGGCCAACGCCCGCAACGCGTGTTGCGCCAGTTGCTTCGCGGCCTCTCGATTGGAGAGTTTTAACAAGGCAGTACGCAATTGCGGAGCCAGAATAGATGGCAGGGAGCGATTTTCCGACGCTTCTACCCGCAGCGAGTATATGCCCGTTGCTTCTGCATCTTCCCGTATGCGGTCCAGAAGGACGGTCTTGCCAACACCCCGCAGGCCGACCATCAGCAGGCTTTTGCTGGAGCGTCCTATCCTGGCGCGTTCCAACCCAATACGAGCCTTCTCACGAATCTCATCGCGGCCGGCCAACTCCGGGGGCCTGGTGCCGGCCCCGGGCGCATAAGGATTGCGAATCGGGTCCATAACGGCATTCTATACCAAAATTATCCCAAGTTATCATTTTTTGGTAATTTGGGATAATTGCACTATAAATTGGACATTTTAGCGGGGCCGCCAGGCGTTCAACTCGTCAATTCGTTTGGGACTGGTACCAATCGATAATCTCCGACCCGGTGGCGGCCCAGACGCCGCCCTGCTCCATCATGTGGCCCAGGGCCTGATCGACGCTGCCGATGCGGAAGGGTTGGCCGACGAGCCAGGGGTGCCAGTTCAGCGTCATTAGCCGTCCGGTCGCGGCGCCGTCCTCGCGCAGCGTATCGAAACTCTCGGTCAGCATTCGCTGGTATTGGGCCACCGTGACCCTCCGTTGGGCCAGCGCCGCCACGTCGTCCAGCTCGTAGAGTATGGGCAGCGCAAAGAAGGGACTTGCCCCCGCTGTCATCGGATAGGGTTGTTCGTCGTTGGCCCAGTCGCAAACGTAGCGCAGGCCGGCTTCGGCCAACAGTTGGGGAGTGCGTTGGGACTCGCCGTATTCAGGCCCCAACCAACCCCGGGGCGCCGTCCCGGTCGCTCTTGTCACGGCGTCGATGGAGGTCTGGATGTACTCCCGCTCCTCACCCTCCGTCATATCGCTGGTAATCATGCGGCTCACCGAGATGCCGTGGCCGATAACCTCGCAGCCCCGGTCCAGGCAGTGGCGCACCAGGTACGGATAGTTTTCGGCGGTGATGGCGTCCATGGCGATGGTGGGTCGAATGCCGTGTTTCTCCAGCACATCCAGCAGCCGGAAGATGCCCACCCGGTGCCCGTATTCCCGGTGAGACACACGCGCGTAGTCCGGAAAAGCCCGTGGCGCAGAGCCGCCGGACAGGTTGGCGACCTGAAAACTCCCGTCCGGCGGCTGCCATTCCATGTGCTCCAGCACCAGGATGACACAGAGGGCAACCGGAGCATTTCCCGGCCAGCGCAGGCTTGGTCGGCTGATAATAGGCGACCACTCATGGTGGGGGTGGTCCATGCCGAAAGTACGTTGAGCAGGCATATTGGCGGCGCTCCTGAGGTTGGTTGTCAATCCGATGTCATTGCGAGGAGCAATAGCGATGTAGTAATCCCACGGTCAGCACCAGACCGGGTAGAGGGGGTTATGGTCTCCGGTCAAAGTTTCGGGGAATTATCACCGATCTTCCAGAAAGAAAAACAGGTTTGGAGGCAGTGGTTTCCCGTATATCAAATTCCCACAGTCCTCCATGATGCTTCGCGTTTCCCTGGGTGTAAAGCGTTGGGGCGTTCGCTCCATCACATCCTCAATGTAATTCTCAGCTTTGGTCTGGGCGGAAAAGAGCGGGGAGCCCTCAATCAGATACTCGACAACCGCAGTGTCATATTCCCGTTTGATCATGTTGCAAATCTCGGCGTGTTGAGCGTTTGGCGGCATGGGGACCCACAATTGTCCTGATTGACGTAAACAGACTGCCCGCTGTCTCTGTTCCAAAGATAGGTCGTAGATTGCGCTGGGTTTGGTTATCACCCGATTGCCGTCCGAACACAAAGACGTTGCGGACTGCGATGGCGAGGATTTGGCTTCAGTCATGGCGACGTAACTGTTCAGAGTTGCGGGGATCTGCCGACTATTCGGCCTATTGTGGAGGGGCAGCCAAGCACGGAATGTCCAAAGCAAACCGTTGCCGTCCCCTCAAACGTGAACAGTTACATGGCGACAGCGGAAGTTGACGAGACCTCAGACGGGGCGGTTATAGTAGCCTCTACGGCGGCGGTTATAGTAGATTGAAAATCGGGAGCAGTCGCTCGATCTGGTGTAGGGGTTCCACAAGCCATGGCAGCCACGAAAGTCATTACCGCAATCAGAGTTCCGACATAATTCTTGATTCGCATTTTCACCTTCGCCGTGGGATTGGGACAATACATCGGGTCACACGGCCAGCCGCTGCGCGTGGGCCACGGCCTCATCGTAATAGTTGGCGATGTAATAATCGGCGATCTCATCGGCGGTGGTCTGCCAGACGCCATCGTGGGACATGATGTAACCCAGCACGTCGTCCAGATACTTGATACGGTGCGGCTGGCCAATCAGGAACGGATGCAGCGCGATGCACATGACCCGGCCGCTCTCGGCGCCTTCCGCGTAAAGCTGGTCGAACTGCGCCTTGCAGATGTCGGCGAAGTAGTCGGTTCCGTAATGGTTGTCCCGCAGCACCGAAGAGTCGTTCAGTTCGATGGAGTAAGGCACCGACACCAGTTTCCCCGCATTGACCTTGATTGGCGTGGGCTGGTCATCGTGGAACCAGTCGGTGTGGTAAATCAGCCCGGCCTCGGCCATCAGGTCGGGCGTGCTCACGCTGCCGGAGATGGCCGGCCCCAGCATTCCCTTCAGCTGCTTGCCGGTGTGCCGATGCAGGGTATCGATGCAGTCCCGGTAGAATTCCCGCTCCTGTTCTTCGGTGTGGGTGTAAAGGTAACGGGTGTTGTAGATGCCGTGGCTCATAAAATCGTAGTCGCGCTCCACCATGGCTTCGGCAATTTCCGGGAAGTGTTCCAGCACGGCCAGGTTCAGCGAGACGCAACAGCGGATGCCGTGCTTGTCCAGCGGTTCCAGCATCCGCCAGAAACCCACCCGGTTGCCGTAATCCCGGTAGGAGTATTGCTGTACGTCGGGGTAGGGAGTGCGCGGCCACGGGTTGCGCACCCCTTCGTTCTCCGGCAGGTACTCGTAATGCTCCACGTTGGGGGAAATCCAGAGGGCTACCCGTGCGTCGTTGGGCCACTTGATGACGGGCCGGTCGATGATGGGCAGGTAGTCGATGCGGTCGGGTGGTAGCGCCATCGTTTATTCCTCCAGTGAGTGAATGGGACGCCGGCAATAAATTGTTTTGCCGCAGTCTACCAGCGAAAGCCGGAATCCATGTCCAGCCCTCTCTCCCTTGACGGGAGAGGGCTGGGGTGAGGGTGAAAAGTTAGGGGCGAGAACACGTCCTAATCCAGGAACCCTGATTCCCGCCGCCACTGCACGTAATCCGTCAGACCCGACGCCAGGTCGTATTGTGGCGTCCATCCCAGATCGTGCCATAGCCGATAGCCGGACAACGGCCCCCGCGTCGGCCCCAGGGCCGCGCCGGCGTCAGGCTGGGCTTCAGATTCCACCAGCTTGACCTCCGGAAATAGTTCGGCCAGCTTGCGCTGAATCTCCCCGCCGGTGACGGGAACGCCGTTGGTGATGTTGTAAAGGTCGTGGGGCAGCTCGGGAGCGTCCACGACGGTGGCGACGGCGGTTGCGGTATCCAGGACGTAGGTCAAGTCCCGGCCGTGGTCGGAGTGGTCCATCGCGATGGGTTCTCCCCGCAGCAGCTGTCCCGTCCACTGGTACGGAGTGGACATATTGCTGCGATGGCCGGTAACCCGCTCCATGGGCCCGTAGGGTGTGCTGACCCGCAGGCTCACGGCGCCAAACCCGTGCAGTTGGCCGTAGCGCCGGGCGAGGCACTCGCTGGCGAACTTGGTAATCCCATAGAGATTGCCGGGTTGGGGAGCGTCATCTTCGTTGTAGGTCTGGTCGGGTTCACGGGTCAGGCCGTAGGCAGCGCCGGAGCTGATGTAAACAAACCGCGCCACGCCGGCCAACCGCGCCAGCTCCAGCAAGTTGCCGGTGCCAGTCAGGTTGATGTCCAGAATGTCCTTGCTGCGAGCGGTTTCCAGGTCGGTGCGGTTCACGGTGATTACCGCAGCGTGAACCACCTGGTCGATGGAATGGGCCGTCCGCAGGGTATCCAGACCCGCCGCATCCAGAATGTCGCCGGTGAGGAAGGTAACGCGCGAGCTCAACTCGCCCAGAAACTGCTGCGTTAGCGAGTCGGGAGGCATCACGTCCAGGCTGACGACATCATGGCCGCGCGCAGCCAGTTCCTTGACGATGTTGGCTCCGACAAAACCGGTGCCGCCGGTTACCAGGATTGCCATTCTGTCCATCTCCCGATCCATCTCCCCAGTGAGACTTTCGCACAATCTGTCATTGCCACGATACCGCCATTGCGAGCGCAGCGCGGCAATCTCGTTCCCATCTGTTCCTCGTTGCCATCCGCTCGTGGTGAGCCTGTCGAACCATCCCATCCGCTCATCTCGCTCACGCCGGCCGGCCGCCGCCAAGAACCCCGGCGCCAGTTTGCGTACGCCCAGGAGTTTAGTCGGATGACACATTCCAGTCAAACCGGCGTGCTACAAAACCAAAAAGCCCTTCCCACTGCCAACTGGCAACCGGCAACCGGCCCGTTTCCCGATGTTACAATGTGCTCAGCTTTTGCGGTGGAAAATATGTCATGGAACAAAATGGTCAAGTCAACAACAGCTTGGGCTTTTTCGAGGATGGGGTGAAAATCCCCACCGACTACATGATCAACTCCGAGCAGGCGCTGGCTTACGACCACGAGGCGGCCTCCAACTATCTCCGACACACGCTGATCGGCGACCCTTATATGGATCAGATATTCGAGACTCTCGCCGATTTGCCGCCAGGGGAGGTAGTGCGGTTCATCCAGCGGGCATGGAGCAGGATAGGGAGGGGATGACCGGCGCGCCACAGGCGCTGCGCGATTTCTTCATCGATATGCCGCCGGCGGATCCGCCCTGGCTGGACTACGAGGCGTTTGTCCCCGGCATCCGCGCCTTTCACCGGAACAGCGACCTGATACTCTCCGGGTTTGCGGCGGGTGTCCTGGTTGACGGATTCACCACCTACATCGCCAAGTCCTTCGTCCTCACCGGACGGGTCATGGACCAGGGCATCCGCCGGCTGCGGCAAAACAATCGCCACTTCCTGGATATTTTCTACCCCGGAGGACTGGCCAGGAACGGCGACGGTTGGAAGCTAACGGTACGCATCCGCTTGATTCACGCCCAGATACGGCGCTTGCTGAACACGTCCGAGGAATGGGACAACGAGGCTTGGGGGCTTCCGGTGAGCGCAGCGCACCTGGGCTACGCCGCCGCCTGCATCTCCGCGCGGACCATCAAGCACTCGGAGTCGGTGGGGGTGTCCTTCACTCAGGAAGAGCGGGACAGCATCATGGCCGTCTGGCGCTACACCGCCTACATCATGGGTATACCGGAGAGCATACTCTTTACCAATGAAGCCGAGGCGCTCCACCTGCATCGGGTCGCCGTGCTCTGCGAGCCGCCTATGACCGACGAGTCCATCATAATGGCCAACGCGCTCATCAACTCCGCCCCGTTGGTGGCCGGCGTAACCGACCCGGTGGAACGGAAGACTATGGTGCAACGCGAGATCTACCCCGTCTCAAGAGCGCTGGTCGGCGACGAAATAGCCGACCGGCTGCGCTTTCCCAGGAGCCGAAAAGTCGGCATTCTGGCCCAATTCAAACTGTTGCAGCGCTTGCGGCGGTGGAAGGCGACGATTCTGCGGCAGCCAATGCGGGCGGAGAGCTTCGGCGCCATGCTTGCCATCTCGGTCTTCGATGAAGCCGGAATCACTTACAATCTGCCCGACCACGTTTACTCGGAAGAATCCAGCAAGTGGTAAGACCTTTCCCCTCCTGCAACAGGCTCAGGAAGGGCGGGCGGCGGCCGATGGAAGGGTTCACTGCTGGAGGATGATTACGGCGACGTCCAGGCTACGGGCGTATTCCCGGTTCTCGTCGGAGATGTCGGCGCCGATGACAGCGGGAACCGCCGCTTTATCGGTGGCTTGCCGGAGGATTTTGGCGCGGTCGAGGGCGCGGTCGATGTCGTCGTGATGGATGGTGACGGATAGCTCGGCCACGGCGTAGGCTTCAGCGCCGTCGCTGTCAGCGCCCTTTACGACGATGTCAGCATCCTCAAGCTCGTCGGCCTGGTCCATGGTAATGATTCCATTCCTGACCGCTGCATCGCTGAGGTTGGTAATGAGAGGGTTGTCCGTAACGGTGATCGACTGGACTAGCTGGGCGTTCTGAATGCTGAGGCTACGGGCTACGGTGCGTCGGATGCGTCTGGCAACTCTGCGTTCGTAATCAGTGCCGATTAGGTTGTCCAGCTGTCCCTGCATCCGGCTCTGGCCCGTCTTGAGTGTCGCGACATCTCCTTTAAGTTCCTTCACGTCTTCCTTCAGTACTGCTACGTCTTCCTTCAGTACTGCTACGTCTTCCTTCAGTACTGCTACGTCTTCCTTCAGTACTGCTACGTCTTCCTTCAGTACTGCTACGTCTTCCTTCAGTACTGCTACGTCGCTTTCTAGCCGTTCCAATCTCTGGTGGACGAGCCCGAAGTTGCGGTTGGTGGCCTCGATGAAATCAGCTAGCACTCTGGGCAGCGCCAAGAGATCATCCTGCACGATCAGCCGGCGCGCGGCTTCCAGTAGTTCCGGTTGCTGGCGCAAGATTTGCAGGAATTCTTCGACTGTGCTGAACGTGGTCACAAGGATATTATACCCTCTCTCCCTGCGGCTGCATGGCCTCCGGTTGGCGGGAGAACAGGCGGGCGATCCGCGACCCGAGGTTGGGTATGGATTCGTGCATCAGCATATAGGCCACCGGCACCGCCACCAGCGTCAGGAACGTGGAGCTGACCAGGCCACCGATAACCACCGTAGCCAATTCCGCGCTCACGAAACCGCTGGTGTCTCCGAACGCCAGCGGGAACAACGCCAGGATAGTAGTGAACGCAGTCATCAGGATGGGCCGCAGCCTGGTCTGACCGGCCACCATCACCGCCTCCAGCGTATCGTATCCTTGTGCCCGCAGCTGGGTGACGAAAGTAATCAGTACGATGGCGTTGGTAACTACGATGCCAATCAGGAACAGGAAACCCATCAGGGAGGGCAGGCTGAGGGCGTGCCCGGTAATCGCCAGCGCCACCAGCGCGCCCACTACGGCTAGGGGCATACTGAGCACCACGATGAACGGGTCCCGCAGGGAACCCAGGGTCGCCACCATCACCAGGTAAACCAGAGACACCCCGATGATCATCGCCAGGTACACGTTGGCGAATTGCTCTTCGATATCGCTGGCAAAGCCGCCCTGCTCAACGCTCACCCCGGGCGGGATTTCCAACCCTGCGATTACCCGGTCAACCTGTGCGCTGATGGCCTGCGTATCCCGGCCTTCAAATACCCCGGTAATCGTTACCGAACGGTCGCCGTCATAGTGGGATATTATCGAGGGGCCCACCGTGGCCTTGACGTCGCTGATGGCTCCCAGCGGCGCCCGGCCCAAAGGCCCGGCAATAGTCAGATTCTGGAGTTCGTGAATCTCATCCAGGCTTTCATCCTTCCCCCGAACGATGAGGTCGTACTGTTCCTCCATTAGATTAACTTCGCCGACATCTGCGCCATGGGTCCAGGCGCGTACCTGGGTGGCAACGGCCTGCGAATTCAGCCCGTGCTGCCCCGCTTTCGCCACGTCAACCTGGAAGGTCAGCTCCTCCTGAGCGTCACTGAGATTGGTCTTAAGATTGACAACTCCCTCAATCGGCTTTAACCCTTCAACCAAAGCCGTCGCCGTTGCTTTCACCTCGGCAAAATTGGAGCCGGTGACGGCCACTTCCAGATCGGACTGGGGAGGTCCCCCGGCGTCGACGAACAGCAGCATTTCAACATTTTCGTTTTGGGGCAGCGACGCCCGCAATTCGGATGCGAAATCCGGCGGCAGATCATCAGCCACCGTGATGAAAAAGCCGGCTACGTCAAAACCGGCTTCACCGGTGATAATTCCCGCATCGCTCTCAGTGGTAGCGCCCAGCGTAACCTGATACGACTCCACGTACCCTGCCTCAGCGTACCTTTCCAGTATCGTCTCCACCGTGCGCACTTCCCGGAACATGGACGCGGCATCCGTTCCTTCCGGCATGGTGATGTCAATGCGCAAGGATAGCACTTCGCCGGTGGAAAAGAGCGTGATGGGGAGAATCGACAGGATGGGCAAACTCGCCGCCACCACCGCGATGCAGCCCAACACCGTCAGCAGGCGATGCCGCACTGCCCAGGTCAGCAGTGGCGTGTAGACGCGCTGCAACCACTTGTCCGCGCCGGCGGCTTCCTGCTCGCCCGCCGGGTCCCTCTGGCGCAGTAGGATCGAACCCAGCACCGGCACTGCCGTCAACGCGATAAAAGTCGAGGCCAGCAGCGATACGCACACCGTTTGCGCGAAGGGCAGGAAAAACTCGCCCACCACGCCGGGGATAAAGGCCAGCGGCAGGAACACCGCAACCGTGGTCAGCGTTGACGCCAGGATGGCAGCCCCTACTTCTTGCGCCCCTCGCACCGCGGCCGAACCGCGCGGTTCGCCGGCCTGCACATGACGGTAGGTATTCTCCAGCACCACAATGCTGTCGTCCACGATGCGCCCCACCGCGATGGCCAGCCCGGCCAGACTCATAAAATTCAGCGTCCAGTCGAAAATCGCCATCACCAGTATGGTCATCATCACGCTGAGCGGTATCGAGATGGCGATGATCAACGTTGGCCGCATGGTGTTCAGTACCCCTCGCCACACGGAGGGTCGGAATTGCAGCAGGAAAATGAAAATGGCGGCAACGGCTATCACGAAACCCTGTCCGCCCTGTGTCATCACTTTCGACAACTGCTTTTCCAGCTCCGGCCCATCGTTGTAGAGGATTTCCACGCGCACGTCGTCGGGCAGCGTCAACGCATCTATGACTGCCAGCAGTTGTTGAGTCAGCTCAATAGTGTTGATTTCCGGCTCGCGCGTAATGCGCAGCGATACGCTGGCTTGCCCGTTGGTGCGGGAGAGATTCTGGGATTCCGGCGTATCTATCACCACCTCAGCGACCTGGGACAGCAGAATAGGCGTGGCATTGCCGGAGGCGCCGGGGCCGCCTCCGGTGGCGGTCGGGGGAATGTATCCCACCGGCACGCTGCGGATGGAATCCAGATCGCCGTACCCGCTATAGGTCCGGATTACGGCGGAACGCCCGTTACGGCTAAAATCTCCGCCGCTCAAATCAATGCTGTTCGCCTGAACGGAAATCGCAACATCGTTGATGCCCAGGCCGTATTCCTCCAGACGGTCCGGGTCCACGATAATGGAAACCCGCTCGTGCAAACCGCCCCGAACATCAACCTCGTACACGCCGTCAACCGCTTCCAGCTGGGGAAGTATCTCGTCGTCTACCACCCGTTGCAGCGATGGTATGTCCCGGTCGCCGCTGACGCTCAGCCACATCACCGGGAATATATCCGACGTTACGCGAACCACAATGGGGTTCAACGCATCCTCCGGCAGATCCAGCGCGCTCACGCTGGCCCGTATGTCTTCCTCTGCCTTTTCGGTGTCCGCGCCGACGGTGAAGTTCGCCGTAATCGACGACACACTGGAAGTGGATACGGAGGTGATCTTGTCCAGGCCAGCCATTCCGATGATCACGTTTTCGATCTTCTCGGTAACTTCCGACGCCACCGCATTAGGATCCCCCTGCTGGTAAGGGGTAATCACATACAGGATCGCAAAGTTGATCTCCGGAAACAGCTCCTGCTGCAGGCTGTCATAAGAATACAATCCCACCACCAGCAACAGCGCCATCACCATTATGGTGACGGGTTTGCGGCGCAGGGCCAGCGTGGTTAGAAAGCTCAAAACTCCCCCAGCGACACCGAAGCCCGTAGCCCTTTTGCAGCGGTTCGGCGCGGCTTGCTACTCACGAATTGTTCAATAATAACAGGCCGCCCCCGCTTCCACATCGCCCGTCTGCATCATAAAAATCCCATTTATCCCGTTCATCCATGCAACATATAGTCTGCCCTTTTGACCTTACCCGCTGAGTACGCGCACTGGGAGTACGCGCACCGGCTGGTCGCCGGTTGCTCCCATCTGGCCAGGCCGTTACACTGCCCGTATTCCATCTGTTAACCACGCAACAACTAACCGTGCAACAACGCCGGGCCACGCGCCCGTGGAGAGGATGATGATTTACGAAGTCCGTACCTACGACATGAAACCCGGAGCGGTGCCCCAGGCCGAGGAAGCCTTTGCCGAGGCATTGCCCTACCGCGAGAAATATTCCCCCATCGCCGCCTTCTGGCACACCGAAATTGGGCCGCTGAACCAGATTATCCACGTCTGGGGCTACGACAGCCTGGAAGAGCGGGAGCGTATCCGCGCCGAGGCGAGCCAGGAGCCCAACTGGCCGCCCAAAATCACCCCGGGCAACATCGTCAACATGAACTCCGAGGTCTGGACGCCGGCCCCGTTCATGCGCCCCATGGGCGGCGACCAGGCGCTGGGCAACATCTACGAGATGCGCGTCTATACCTACGAAAACGGCTCAATGCCGGAGCTGCTGCGCCGTTGGGGCGACTCGTTGCCCTACCGGGAGGAGTTCTCCCCCCTGGCCGCCGGTATGTACACCGAGTTTGGCAACCTGAACCGCTGGATGCACGTCTGGCCCTACCAGGACCTGAACCACCGCGCCGAAGTGCGGGCCGAAGCCAGCAAAATCCCCCAATGGCCCTCCGGCGCCCCCGGCCGCGTCAGCCAGGAAAACAAGATTATGATACCGGCCAGCTTCTCGCCGATGCACTGAGGTCGACATAGTAGGGGCGAATAATTATTCGCCCCTACAAACGCTCATAGTGAGGCTATCAATCCACGAGCGGACGCCTTGAACATATCCAAGTACCGGGAAAGAGGGGCAGTACATTGGCTGAGCAAAGAATCATCGGTGTTGACTTCAGCGGCGCGGGCGAAGATTACCAAGTGGGAAATACCTGGGTCACCGAGGGCCGTTTTGATGGGGATACGACACTCACGATCGATAATTGCCGCCCGATCAGCCGCGATGAGTTGAGTGATCTGTTGATGAATCTGCCGTCCAACGCGGTAGCAGCCATGGATTTTCCGTTTGGAGTGCCACAGGATTTTGCCAAAGCAGAATTTGGTTTTACGGGAACTCTCATGCCGGAGATGTGGCATATTATCTCAAAAAAGCTAGATAATAATCCGCAATACATCAGGGAGATAAGGCCACGGCTTCGCAGCGGAGAGCTTCAGAAGTTCAACAAACTTATGCGTCAATGGGAACAAAAGCATTTCTCCCAAATAGCACTTTCTCCGCTGAATCCTGCCCTGCCGGATATGTTCCCGATGACTTTTCGTGGCATGAAGATGTTGCACACCCTCTGGACGACGACCAAGTGTAAGGTGCCGCCGTTGGACATTGCCGGACGTACTGGCCCCGTGTTGCTGGAAACTATGCCCGGGGTTGTCCTCAGCGCATTGTGCTTACCGTACCAAAAATACAAACTCAACAACAACAAGGAACAAAAAACCGAGAGACTGGAAAACCGGAAGAAAATCTTGGACGGTCTTGCGAAATTTTGTGCCTTGCCCGTAGAGAACCTTGACGCCTATCGTAAAAATTGTGAATCTAACGACGACTGTCTTGACTCGGTAGTTGCCGCCGTAGCTGCCGCATTGTGGGCTAAAGACCCGACCCTATTCCACCAGCCAGAGTATCACCAAGATCCTGACTTACTCGCCGCCGCCAAGAAAGAAGGCTGTATTTTCGGCCTCAAGTGCATCATGGAATAACCTCTGCGCCTTTGCGTTTAACGAAACCCCAGTTACCACTCTCCACGCCGCCATTTAATCTACGTAGCAGGACAACCCCAAGCAGAGGGTAGTAAAACCCCATGGTAGCCATCGACCGCGTATCCGCCATCTTTGCCGACGCTTGGGCCGTTCAGGCCGATGCGCTGCGGCTGCTGGAGGCCGGCGACGTCCGCGACGCTGCGGAGAAGGCGTGGTGCGCCACCAAGCGCGCCACCGACGGGCTGATCCTGGGCCGCACTGGCGCGGAACCTGAACTATCCCCGGACACTTCTCGAGGACTGCTCATGCTGGCCGGAGAAGACAGCAACATCAGCTCACTGGTCGGGCGCTATTACTCCCGGCAGGGCATTTTGCACGGTGCCTGCTTCTACCTGGGCATCTGTGAACCCGCGTCCGAGGTTCATCGGCGCATTTTCCAGACCGCAGACTATATCAGCGACGCCGCGAGGCTGGCCGGCTATTCTGACGCTGCCTAATCAAAGAAATAACCTCTGCGTCATTGCGCCTTTGCGTTTAACAACTCATTCAGCCACCACACCACTGTTTAATCTACTCCGCAGGACAACCCTAACCAGAGAGCAGCAAAACCGCATGGTAGCCACCAATCACGTATCCGCCATCTTCGCCGACGCCCGGGCCGTTCACGCCGATGCGCTGCGGCTGCTGGAGGCCGGCGACATCCGCGACGCGGCAGAAAAGGCGTGGTGCGCCACCAAGCGCGCCACCGACGCGCTGATCCTGGCACGGACTGGGACTGAGCCGGAAATATCCTCCGACACCTCGAGGGGCTTGGCGAGACTGGCCACAGAAGACCAAGCCTTCCGCCCCCTACGCAGACGCTATCATTCCAGACAGAGCGCACTGCATGGCGACTGCTTTTACCTGGGAATTTGCGAGCCGATAGACGAAGTGGAACGGCGCATTCGTCAAACTGCCGACTATATCAGTGACGCTGCGAGGCTGGCCGGCTATTCCGACGCTGCCTAATCAAAGCGGCGCAATCGAAGAGGAGTTACGATTATGAAACTGTTGACCTACGACCCCGGAACCGGCCCCCGCTGCGGCGTACTGCAGGATGACGCCGTAGTGGACGTTGCGGCCCTCATCGGCGCCGGCCAACCGCTGCCGGACGTGCGCGCCCTGCTTGAGCTTGGAGATTCCCCCATTGACCGGGTGGCAGACGCCCTGGCCGGTGGCGTGGCCGCGCCCAAAGTGGCCCTGGCCGACGTGCGCTTGCGCGCTCCGGTACTGCAACCGCCGACGGTGCGGGACTACATCGTGTACGAAGAACACGCCACCTCCCAGGGCACCCGCGAAATCGACCCGGTGTGGTACCGAATGCCCGTGTTCTACTTCTCCAACCCGCTGGTCATCTACGGGCCCGACGAGCAGGTGCCGTACCCGTCAGCCTCCGACCAACTGGACTACGAACTGGAAATTGGCTGCATCATCGGCCGTGCGGGAACCAATGTGCCGGCCTCCGAGGCCATGCAGTACATCGCGGGTTTCTGCATCTTCAACGACTGGAGCGCCCGCGACCTGCAGTTTGACGAGATGACTTTCGGCCTGGGGCCGGCCAAGGGTAAAGACTCCGCTTCGTCCATCGGCCCCTGGCTGGTTACCACCGATGAGCTGGAACCGTACATCCACGACGGCCGGCTCGATGTGGCCTGCCACGTCCGGGTCAACGGCGACGACTGGCTCAGGAACGGCGAAGCGGTCCACGCCTATTATAGCTGGGGCGAGATTATCGAACGAGCGTCAAAAGACAGCCGCATCGCTCCGGGCGACGTAATTGGCAGCGGCACCGTCGGCGGCGGTTCGATTCGGGAGTCGATCCGCAAGGGCTACGAAAACGCCCGCTGGCTGGAACCCGGCGACGTGGTGGAAATGGAAGTGGAGCACATCGGTGTGCTACGCAACGATCTGGGGCCGAAGGTCGGCGTCGACGCCAATTACCGCTACCTGCCCAGTAACCCCACTGCCACACCGGAGCGAGGCTCGGCTCGGGACTACCGCTATCACCGAACCCGCTAGCCAGCGCCGGACTTCGGTACGAGGTCACCTGAGGGCAACCGCTACGGTTGCCCTCACTTTTTTCAGTGTCAGTCGGCCTCCACCGTAGATCAGTCAGCCTCCACCGTAGAAAGAAACTGGACGACCCGCTTGGCGTACTGCTCAGGCTCCTCGGAGTGAGGGCGCACCTCGGCCCACTGGCAGTTGGGCGCCAGACGGTGAACCAGCTCAGCCACACGCCTCGGATGCACATCGTTATTCCCCGGCATGACCATTGCCGGAACCCGGATACTCTGGAGCATCTGCTTGGTCATCCCCAGGGTCAGAAATGGTGCGTCGAATAGTGCGTAGATGGTGTCGCGCATCACCTGGACGAAATCCTCGGCGCTCATCGCCTCCAGGTTCTTTCGGTACTGGGCATCGGTCTGGGCAATCTCCGGACTGAATGGGGAAAAGCGGTCGTCGGGATCAAACGCTGCCACCACTGACGAGATGCTGTCGTTTTCCGCCAGATCCATGCTCTTGAACAGCTTCCCGGTGAGATAACCGTCGCAGATTACGCCTCCGGCAATGTTGGAAGGGAAAATGGCGCGCACCCGTTCCGGACGACGGTAGGCGCAACCGAAGGAAATGGCGGCTCCAAACGAGCCACCGCCCAGATAAGCCTGGTCGATCCCCAACGTGTCCATCAGGCCAAAAACGTCGTCGCAAACCATATCCCAAGTCTGAACTACCAGCGGGCTTCGTGATTGCCCACCGAAACGGCGGTCGTAGACCACGACACGGTGTTCCTGCGAGAGCGCCTCAATTACCGGCTGGTAACTGCTCGCGACACCCTGGAGCCCACCCGGCGAAAGGATGATGGGCGGCCCGCTGCCAGATTCTTCGTAATAGATTTCGGCGCCGTTCACTTTTGCAGTAGCCATCATTAACCTCCCATCAGGTGTCCCAGTGCGCCCACCATTGGCGCTGTTTGTACTAGTTTCGTTGAAGTATAGGTGCGGCCGGCGTCCGGGGCAACGCAGGAACCAATCTGACCCTTGGTCATTTCGAGGAGCGTAGCGACCTGGCAATCCCGGCGTGGTCACGACTACCATTTGACCGCTGTCGTTCTCCCTGTTCGGTTTGTGGTGATTCCACAAGGATGAAGCGGTGGTCAGCGTTTTGCCAACCGCCTGACTCTGACACCATTTCCTGGGACTCCATTCACCCTGTTCTAACTCCCAACAGATGCAGCAGCGTTGGGCGCGTCCCCACCGACGCATGGCGAGAGCGAAATCTGCCCGTATTTGATAAAATCAGCACGACTCAGCAACCACGAACCACCAGGGAGGAATGATATGCCAATCGCCAGGCTATACACCGGAGCTGATGGACAGTCCCACATCGAGCAACTGGACCTCGAGTCTCACCCCGAACTCGCCGCCATGCAGTCCACCGCCGGTATCGTGTTCCGACGCGTCGAATCCGGCTATTTTAGCGACTGGCACTGCGCCCCGCGCCGTCAGTTTGTGATCACACTGGAAGGTGAAGTGGAAATTGGTCTCGGAGACGGTACCACGCACCGCTTCGGCGCCGGGCAGGCCATGCTGGCCGAAGATCTCACCGGACATGGCCACACCACCCGCGCCGTCGGCGACGGCCCGCGCTTGACTGCCACCGTGCCGCTGGACGGGTAGCCACCGCGCCCCTCACCCCAACCCCTCTCCCACCGGGAGAGGGGCTATTCAGGACCAATGCCCGTTGTCAGGGCGAAGCGGGTTAGTGGAAAGCTACGAAATCGCTAGTCGTCATCGGCGACGCCCGCCGGCTCTTCCAGTTGCCGCGGGAAGTTCCCCTCGAACAATCCCTTGCCTTCGGAGCGATCCCACTGCGAACTCGGCAGCTCGTAGTACACCTCGATCTCGTTGTCGTCGGGGTCCAGCAGATACACACCCAGGGACACGCCGTGGTCGCCAATGCGCTGGATACGCACGTTGTTTTCCTTCATGCGCGTGTACAGTTCCTGCAAATCCTCGAAGGTCTCCATCTGCCAGGCCATGTGCGCCTGTCCGACGATGGAATGATCGGGGCCGCCCGCGTCCATGCCGATGGCTCTGATGGCCAGCTCATGGGACTTCTCGGTGTTGGCCGACATGAACACGGTTCCGCTGGCGGTTCGCTCCATGATGGTAAGGCCCATCACACGGGTGTAAAAGTCCAGCGAACGATCCATATCACGCACCCTCATCACCAGATGACCCAGATGCTTCGGTGTGTATGACATTTTGCTGCCTCCTTCGTAAGGTCAGTTGCCGCTACTTCTGGCGTCGAACTCCGATGCCGGCCAAATGCCGGCGCCGGTCAAACTCCGGTCTGTCGGACTCCGGTCAGTTGGTTTGACTATGCGCGTCAGTCTTCCTGTTCCGCCTCAGTCTTCGCGGTCAAGAAAAGCGCGCACCTTCTGTTTATAGGGTTCCTTGTCGTAGTTGGTGTACAGGGCCAGCGAGTTCCGCACCGGATTGCCGCCAAACATCCGCTCGTACAACACCTGCCGGCCGCTAAACGAGCTGCACGACACGTCCCAGGCCAGGTGGAAGAGTTTGGCGCGATCCCGGGCCGAGGCGGAATCGGTGGCGAAATACTGGTTCACCTCGGCGGCGATGCCAGCATCGAAATCGGCTTCCGCCGGCAGCGCCATCAGGCTGCCGGTGCTCAACAGCTGGATAATCTCGATCATCCGCGGGAACACCGTGCGTCCGAACATGGTGCGTCCGGCTCGGATGGAGTTGATGTCAGGGCACATCATGCCCCACTGGTTGGGTTTGGCGTCGGCTTCGGATGCGCGCAGACAGGCCCGCAGCAGATCCCGCTGGATAATCAGCTCGGCCACCATCTCCTGCACGTGCGGTATCGTACCCGAGCCCAGCGTGTCCACGATCAAATCCGCCAGACCCAGCACAAATTCGGCCTTGGTGAGGCACCGGGTCAACACCTGGTGCCCGGTGTGGGCGTCCGATTGCGTTCCGGACGCGTAACCGTTGCACAACTCCACGTCCCCCAGCAGGAACACCCGCTCCCACGGTACGAACACGTCGTCGAAAAACACCACCGAGTCCATTTCCTCGAACCGCGATCCCAGGGGATGGTCGAAATGGGATCGGCCCACGTCGAAACTCTCCCGGCACAGGAACTTCACACCCGGCGTATCGCACGGGATGGAGAAGGAAAATGCCTGACGCCGGGCCTCGTCATCCAGTCGGTGACTGGCTACTGGATAGATGGCGATTTCATCGGAGATGGGGCCCAGCGTCGCCAGCGTGCGGCTGCCACGCACCACGATGCCGGCGTCGGTCTCCTTGACCAGCGTTAGCGCCACGTTTTCGTGCAGCGTGTCGGCCGGCCCAGCGGTGCGCCGTCGTTGCAGGTTCACCAGGGCATGAGTGAGCGTTACGTCGTTCTCCCGGATGAACTCGTGATAAGCCAGCACATTCTTCTTGAATTCGGGCCGGCCCTGCGCAAAGTAGTCGGCGGAGCCAGCCCACGCGGTGAATATGGTATTCATAAAATCGGGGGAGCGCCCCATCATGCCGCAACTTGCCCAAGCCCAATGGGACATCATCTCGCGGCGGCGCTCCAGGTCTTCCCCGGTGTGGGGCACCATGAAGGATATTCCCACCGGATCGCCGGTCGAGGGCGAGGCAAAAGTCATCGCCTCGCTGAGCGCGGCATCGTGCTGCATATCGTAGAGGGCGGCAACCGATTGCACGCCGTTGCGCAACTTCGGATGCGTGGTTACATCCTTAACGCGCTCACCCTGGAGCCACACTTCGCGGGGTCGTTCCTTCAGGCCGGTGATATATTCCTGTCCCGTTCGCGCTGGCATAGTCTTTCAGCTCCTTTGGAGATAACTCCACCGATGCTTCGCCGGCCGCGGGATGCTACTTGAAGGCTGGCATTACCTCTTCAGTCATCAGCCGCAGGCTCCGCTGCACCGCTTCCTTAGGCAGGAACCCGCCGGGATTCAGTTCGGCGGTAATTCCGGATACCCCCAGCATCTCCCTGAACTCGTGCAGGCGGTCTATTACCTGCTCGGGGCTGCCAAATACCACCCTGGTTTCCAGCAGGTCCTCGTAGGTGGAGTTGACCAGACGTTCATACCGCGCCTGCCGGCCCGCCGAAACGTCCGCGCCCTGCCGTCCTCTCGAATACTCAAAGAGTTCCCGCTGGCGCTGGAAAAACGCCTCGATGCTTTCCTTGGGTTCTTCAATGGCTTCGGCTTCGCTGGGTGCAATGTAAACCGGGAAGCGCACGTTGATGTCGCCGCCTTCACCAGGATGTCCGGCTGCTATCCACTCCTGCTTGTATTCCTGTAGGTTCGTCTTCAGGTCTTCAACGTCCATCGTGCGCAGGCCCAGGAAGATGGGGTAGCCCAGCCGGCCAATGCGTCCGAAGCTGTCCTCGCTGCTCGCGGCGATGCGTACCTTCGGGTGAGGCTGCTGGTAGGGCAGTGGAGAGATGCTGGCGTTGGTGATGTGGTTGTACTTCCCCTCGTAGGAGAAAGTTTCACCCGACCACGCCATCAGAATGATGTCCAGCGCTTCCTGGAATCGGTCCTTGCTTTCCCCGTAGTCGATGCCCATGATGTCGTAGGCGCGCACGTTGCCGCTGCGCCCGACGCCAAACTCGAACCGGCCCTCGCTCAACTGGTCCACCGTCGCCGCTTCCTCGGCAATCCGCAAAGGATGGATCAGCGGCAACACCTGCACCGCCATGCCCACCCGCAACCGCTTGGTGCGCGTGGCAATGGAACTGGCAATGACGATAGGCGCCGATAGCACCGACCGGGCGGGGTTGAAGTGCATCTCCCCTAACCATACGGTATCGAGGCCCATCTGCTCCGCCAAGTCCACCTCTTCCATCGATTCCCTGATGGCTTCCTGGTGGGTCATCGCCCCGCCCATGGTGAAGTTGATGTTAATTCCGAAGTCCATTGGGACACCTCGTCAGCGCCGCGCCGGACGGAATTTGCTCCCGCGGCCCGGCTGCTTTTCGCCTCAAATGCAAGTTGAGGTCAACAGTATAGTAAGCACGGCGCACGGTCAAGCAAAGCGACGGTTGGCCCAGGGTGTTTCGGTCACCAATGCCTGCGTCGTTCCAGCGAAGGCTGCAACCCAGCTGCCGAGAGCCGTTGGGCAAGCAGTTGACGGCGAGCATATAGCAGGGTGACCGGGCAACTCTTCGATAAGCTCTCGGCAATCCTGCAGCAGGCTCAGGATGAGCGGGGAGAATCAACCCCCCGTGACTTTGTAATCGTCCTGCCATCTCCACCCGGCCTGTGGAAAGTACCGGCACGACAACAGGAAACGCGCCCCGAATTGCCAGGGCGCGCTACAGGTTTAGTAGCATGGCTCCCCCGGTAGGATTCGAACCTACGACCTAGCGGTTAACAGCCGCCCGCTCTACCACTGAGCTACGGGGGATCGAACTCAACATCCAGTGCAACCTTCACGCCGCACACTCATTAATTCTAGCATCCGCCGGCGAATGCGGCAACCGGCGACACCAAAACGGCGCGCCCCCCAACCCGCAGCGGCCAGGAGGGTGTGCCGACATCAGCCGGTCTTGGGCGCCGCGACTAGCCGGCGTCGGCGGAACCGTTGGCGCCGATGGTCAACCGCCGGGTCTGGGCGGCTTCGGCCACCGGCAGCGTCACGGTCAGCACACCGTTGTCCAAATCCACATTGGTATGTTCCAGATCCAGGTCGCTCGGCAACCGCAGCGCCCGCTGGAAACTGCCGGAACGTCGCTCCTTCATCAGGTATTCGTCCGACCTGTGCTCCACCTCAGTCTGACGCGACGTCTTGACCGACAGCGCCCGGTCGGGGCTGATCGTAACGTCCACGTCGTCCGGGCTGAAGCCGGGCCGGGACGCCGTAACCGTCAGCTGCTGGTCATTCCGGTGCACATCCATCGGAATCGACCACGCCTCAACTGTCGGCTCGCCGTCCGGCTCAAACGGGTCACCCCAGCCACGTCCCATGAAGAACGGACTGTGCATCATCCGGCGCAGGCTGTGCAGCTCGCGGAACGGGTCGAATCCCTGCAAACTGGTCATAATAATCCTCCTTGCTGCGGGACTTCTGGGCTTCGGGACTTCTGGGCGATGGTGTACGGCGTATCACACCGTCAAGGCTTACTATAATTAGTTGATGTGTATTTATTAAGTATTTGATATGGAGCAAAGCAGATTATTGACAGTATTCAACTACTGATATACGATTAGATCACTAGCAACTCCAAGTGAATAGGCAGCGTAATGGCAGACTACTACGACATTCTGGGGGTCGGGCGCACCGCCGATGAGAAGGAAATTCGGCAGGCCTACCGCCGGCTGGCTCGCCAGCATCATCCTGATGTGAACCCCGGCGACGATGACGCCGCCGAGCGGTTCAAGTCCATCAACAATGCCTACGAAGTCCTTTCCGACGCCGACAAACGGGCCAAATACGACCGTTACGGCGAAAACTGGCAACACGCCGACCAGTTTGAACAGCAGCGCGGGGCCGGGGCCGGTTCCGGATTCAGCCAGTTCTTCCGCTCCGGTGATTCCGGCAACGGCGGTCGTGGTGGTTTTTCCTTTGCCTCCGACGGTGGTTCCCTTGCCGACCTTTTGGGCGGTTTCCCCGGTTTTGGCGGCGCCCGTGAACCTCAGCGCGCCGCGCTCACCGACGTGCCGGTTGACATCACGCTGGAAGAGGCCGACCACGGCACCACCCGCCTGGTCAACGTACCGGGCGGCCGCCGCCTCGAAGTCACCATCCCCGCCGGCATCGCCGACGGCGGTCGCGTCCACGTCGCCGCCGGCAGCTCTTCGGGCGCCGAGTTCAACCTACTGGTTTCAGTGCTCCCCCACCGTCAATTCGAGCGTCAGGGCGCCGACCTCTATACCACCGTTGACGTGCCCCTCACCGATGCCGTGCTGGGTGGGTCAGTCACGGTCAAAACGCTGCGCAGCCAGATCGAGCTGACGCTGCGGCCCGAAACCCAGAACGGCCGCCGCTTTCGCCTCGCCGGGCAGGGAATTTCCCACCTGCGCGAACCCGACCGGCGCGGCAACCTCTTCGCCACCGTCAACGTCGTTCTACCCACCAACCTGACTGAAGAACAACGCACGTTGTTTGAACAACTGCGCCACCACGGCGTCTTGTCCCACCAGCAGGAGCAACCATAATGACCCCCGAAAACACGATGACCACCGAACCCTGCTTCGTTATCAGCGTGGCCGCCCGCATGGTGGGATTGCACGCCCAGACCCTGCGCTACTACGAGCGCGTGGGATTGGTGTTGCCTTCTCGCTCCGGCGGACGCCAACGCCTTTACTCCATAGCCGACATTGAACGACTCCGCCGCATCAAGGCATTCACCGACGAAATGGGCGTCAATCTCGCCGGCGCCGAAGTCGCCCTGAAACTCATTGATCGCATACGCGAGCTGGAAAGCCAGGTTGCAACGCTATCCGGCGAACTGGAGCGGTTGCGACCACCCAACCGGTCCCGCAACACCGCCGCTTCCAGAGCTACCACCCGGAGGTGATGAAATGGTATTGACCGCAGAAAAATTCACGCGGCAGGCGCAGGAAGCGCTGCAAAGTTCACAGGAACTGGTGCGTAACTATCAGCACAGCCAGTGGGACATTGAACACGTTCTGCTGGCGCTGGTTGCCCTTGAAGACGGGTTGCCCGGTCGCATCATGCAGGAGTTGGGAGTCAACATAGAGGTCATCAAATCCCGGCTGCACCAGGCCCTCGAAGCCGGGCCCAAGTCCGTGGCTGGCACCCAGCAGATTTTCATCACGCCCCGGCTGCAACGGATGCTGCAAACCGCCGGCGAAGAGGCCGAGCGTCTCAAGGACCAATACATCAGCGTGGAACACCTCCTGCTGGCCGCCGCCCGTGAAAGCTCCGGCGACTCCGCTCGCCTCATGCAGGAGCTGGGCGTAACCCAGGAGATGGTGTATCAGGCCATGCAAAAACTGCGCGGCTCGCACCGCGTGGACGACCCCAACGCCGAACAACGCTACCGCTCGCTGGAAAAGTACAGCGTTGACCTCACCGAGCTGGCGCGCCTGGGAAAGCTCGACCCGGTGGTCGGTCGCGATGACGAAATCCGCCAGGTGATGCAAACCCTGACCCGCCGTACCAAGAACAACCCGGTGCTCATCGGCGACGCCGGCGTGGGCAAAACCGCCATCGCCGAGGGGTTGGCCATCAAGATTCTCGATGACGACGTGCCCGACTCCCTCCGCAACCGGCGCGTGATGGCCCTCGACATGGGCCGACTGGTCGCCGGCGCCAAGTTTCGCGGCGAGTTCGAGGAACGCCTCAAGACCGTCATCGACGAGGTTACCGCTGCCCAGGGCGAGGTCGTCCTGTTCCTGGACGAAATGCACACCCTGGTCGGCGCCGGCGCCGGCGAGGGCGGCCTGGATGCCAGCAATATGCTCAAGCCGGCCCTGGCCCGCGGCGAGTTGCAGGCCATCGGCGCCACCACCCTGGACGAATATCGCAAACACATCGAGCGGGACCCGGCGCTGGCTCGCCGCTTCCACCCGGTTTACATCGACGAGCCCACCGCCGAGGAAACCATCACCATACTGCAGGCTCTCAAGCCCCGCTACGAAGCCCACCACAAGGTAACCATCACCGATGCCGCGCTGGAGGCCGCCGTGCGTCTGAGCAACCGTTACGTTACCGACCGTTTTCTTCCTGACAAGGCCATCGACTTCATCGACGAAGCCGCCAGCAAGGTTCGCATTGACGCCGGCACACTCCCCCCGCAAGTGCAGGAGATGGAGAACAAACGGCGCCAGCTGGAAGACCTGGAACTCCGGGCCAACCAACTGGGCGACTACGAACGGGCCGCCGAACACCGCACCGAGCGCCTCCGCATTGAGGAGTCATTGAACACCGAGCGCGAGTCCATCGAACACACTTCCGGCCCTGACCTGGTGGTCAACGAAGAGGACATCGCCGAGCTGGTGGCCCGGTGGACCGGCATCCCGGTGGGTCAACTGCTGGAAGGCGAAGCCCAACGCCTGCTGCAAATGGAAGAACATCTGCATCGCCGGGTCATCGGGCAGGATGCCGCCATCACCGCGGTCGCCGATACCATCCGCCGCGCCCGCTCGGGGCTGAACGACCCCAAGCGTCCCTTCGGCAGCTTCATCTTCCTGGGGCCTACCGGCGTCGGCAAAACCGAATTGGCCAAGGCTCTGGCCGAATTCCTGTTCAACGATGAAGAGAGCATGGTTCGGCTCGATATGTCGGAATACGGCGAACGCCATACCGTCTCACGGCTCATCGGCGCGCCTCCGGGCTACGTCGGCTACGACGATGCCGGCCAGCTGACCGAGGTGGTGCGCCGCCGGCCGCACCAGATCATCCTCTTCGACGAAATTGAAAAGGCCCACCCCGACGTTTTCAACCTGCTCCTCCAGATCCTGGAAGACGGCCGCCTCACCGACGGGCACGGCCGCACGGTCGATTTCCGCAACACCGTGGTGATTATGACCAGCAACCTGGGCACGGGCGATCTGTCGCAACAACCCTTCGGTTTCAAGTCCGGGTCGGACATCGAACCCCAATCTGGCACGGTATCCCCCGAGTTGTCCCGCACCGTGAACGAGGCGTTGCGCCGCGCCTTCCGCCCCGAGCTGCTGAACCGCATCGACGAGACGATTGTGTTCCATCCTCTGAGCCGCGCACAAATCGGTCAGATTGTGGGCCTGATGTTGAGCGAGGTGCAGGAACGGCTCGCCGAGCGCAACATCACCTGCGAACTCACCGAGGCCGGTTGCGAGTGGCTGGTCAAGGAAGGTTTTAACCTCAGCTACGGCGCCCGTCCGCTCCGCCGCGCCATCCAGCGCCACGTGGAAAATCAGTTATCCCGGGGCGTGCTTTCCGGCGAGTTCAACGAAGGCGACCACGTCCTGATCGACATAAACTTCGCCGGCGATGGACTCGAACTGTCGGTGACAGTCACCGAGCCGGAACTGGTTGCCGTGGGTTAGCGGCTACACTATTGCGGACATACGTAGGGGCGACCAGTGGATCGCCCCTACGCGCGTGGCTGATGACAGCGTTATGGCTATGGCGCAGGAAAAGGGCGCGACCGGACTCCGCGTTCATTAACCACCCAGAAGTGTCCTTTCCACTCGGTTCGAGATGAGATGCTGCCCAAAATAAAATCCGGTATATCCCTCGGGGGGACATTAGGAATACGAAATAGAATCAACCCGGGTGGTGGCGGTAAATTATGCCGGAAGATGAGCGCTCCAAAATCCTGCTTGTCATAGGTTATTAGAATCCTGGATTCGTTGACGGCTATAGCCAATACTTCAGTATCCGTAGCTCCAGCGGCGATTTCGTAAATTGATAACACATCATATCCAGCCCTTCTAAGAACCTGTCTACGATCTCTGAAATAGGTTAAGCTGAGACTATTATCAGGGGAGGGGTAATCATGTCTCATTCCTATCCCAGCGACATCAGCCGGGAGCAATTCGTCCGGATTCTGCCCGTGTTGGAGTCGGCCCGCCGTCGGACCAAGCCTCGCACCGTGGACTTGTATGACGTTTTCTGCGGCGTGCTGTACCTCTTGAAAAGCGGGTGCCAGTGGCGAATGCTGCCCGCGGACTTCCCCGATTGGCGCACCTGCTACCAGTATTTCCGGCAATGGAGCGAGCGGCCTGGCCCGGGTCAGGATTCCATTCTGGAGCAAGTCCTAAAAAAAATCGGTTGGCGCGGCCCGGCAAAGCAATGGTCGGAAAGAGCAGACCAGCTTCTGTATCGTGGACTCCCAGAGCGTCAAGAACACGGACACCGCTGGGCACAAGGGCTATGACGCAGGCCAGAAGGTGTCGGGAATCAAGCGTCATATCGCGGTGGACACGCAAGGATTGCCCCATGCGATACACGTGACTACCGCCGACGTTACCGACCGGGCCGGGGCTTTGGCGATGTTTGACCGGCGCCGAGACGGCCTCAGTCAAGTGCAGAACGTGCTGGTGGACGGGGGTTACACCGGAAAGCCCTTTGCCACTGCGGTGCAAGGCCTGTTGGGAGCCTCGGTGGAAGTGGTGAAACGCAACGAACTGCACACCTTCGTGGTGCTGCCGAAGCGATGGGTGGTGGAGCGGTCTTTCGCCTGGCTGGAAAAGTGCCGCCGACTCTGGAAGAACTGCGAAAGAAAGCTCAATACTAGCCTGCAAATGGTGGTGCTTGCCTTCACGGTGCTAATCCTAAAAAGATTGTAAACAGGCTCTAAGCAATGGAATGGTATTACCACGTATGTTTTCGTCAGCAGCAAATCTCAAAAATACCTTCCCGCTATCCGGTCGTTAATCCGGTGCGTTTTCATATGCAACTCCTGCTATCCAAGCGTCAATTTCCGTCGTTATCGGTGGTTCCAGGCTCTCGCTGGCGTAGCGCAGACAAGCCCGCACATCGGCTGCGTATAGCTGTGGGTAGCCTTCCAGAATGTCCGCCTCGCTAGACCCGGCGGCCATGAATTCAAGAATTAGCGACACTGCTAACCGGGTCCCTTTTATTCTGGGCCTTCCACCTAATATCCCCGGCGTGCTAACAATCCGCTCTTGCCAATCCATAATGCTTGCGTCTCCCCTATAAGCTGAACTTGGCTTATTCTAGCATTACAGACAGAACCACTCAGTTCAGCAACAGCACACCGGCTGATACCGCCAGCCACACCACGATTGACACCAGCAGCGGCGCATCCCGCATCATCAGCAGCTCCGGCGATTCGGCGTCCTGGCTGTTGTTCAGTAGATACAGGTAGCGAAAAAGCCCGAAGATGACCAGCGGCGCCGTCAGCAACATCGCGTTATTGGCCGGCAGGTTTTCGCCCTCCACTGTGTACAGAGTGTAGCTGACTAACGCCGCCGTCGCCGCCAGCGTGAGCAATTGCCCGCCCAGGGGAGGGGCATAGTGCTGCAAAGTCCCCCGCTGTTCCGACGGTTCGTCTCCGGCGAGGCGCGCTTCGGCGTAACGCCGCCCCACCACTATGAATAGCGCTCCGGCGGCAGTTACGGCGTACAGCCACGGTGACGGCGCAGCCCCCACCGCCACCGCGCCGGCCACGGCTCGCAGCACGTATCCACTCGCCACCAGCATCACATCCACCAGCGCTACCCGTTTTAAACCCGCCGAATACGCCACATTGATGGCCAGATAGATTATCCCGGCCAACACCAACGGCCATCCCAAAAAGTACATGACCACCAAACTGACCAACGCCAGCGCCAGCGTCCCTACCAACGCCAGCCAGGCGGGAACCTCTCCCGACGCGATGGGGCGGCGGCACTTAATCGGATGCTGACGGTCGGCCTCCCGGTCGGCCAGGTCGTTCAGCAGGTACACGGCGGAAGCGGCGGCGCAAAACGCGGCAACCAGCGCCAGCAACCGTCCCAGGTGCGGCAACAGGGTAGTCAAATCGTCCGCCGACCACACCAGGTCAACGGCGAACAACAGCGGCAGAAACACCAACAGGTTTTTCACCCATTGTCGAGGCCGCAAAGCCTTGAGCAAGCCCGTCAGCCCGGTCATGGCTCATCCCACGCGACGGGTTCCGGATGGGGAGCGTCGTCGTGAGACTGCGTGTAGACGCTTGTACCCACCCGAGTCAGCAACAGCCATCCCAGCAGACCCACCAGAACGGCCAGCCAAAGAGTGGCCAAACGGGTCAGCAGCGTCGCCGCCGCTGCCGCTGCCACCGTTACGCCGGCCTGAATCAGCAGCGCAACCATGCTGCCCTCGAACCCGATGAGTCCACCCGGCAGCGCGGTAATCGCCCCCACCAACGCCGCTATCGCCGAAACCGGCAGGGCCACCGTCAGGGCCAACTGCTCATCCAGGCCCAACACAATCACCCACAGCGCCAGGCCCTCCGCTGCCCAGGCCAGCGCCCCCAGCGTCACCGCTGCCGCCAGCATCCGGGGAGCCATCAGCCGGCGCACACCGGCCTGCGACTGCGACAGCGGCTGCTGCCAGCGTCGCAAAACGGGCAGCCGCAACACCGCCAGACCATATTTCGATGCTGCCAGCAGTCCCGCTGCCACAACCGCCGTCAGAACTGCGCCAATTGCGATGCCAACCGCGAGCGGCAGCAACGCCAAACCCACCAACGCCAGCAATCCAACCGAAATCACATCGGTAAGACGCTCCATGACCACGGCGGGAGCGGATTGCGCGACGGGTACGCCGGCCCGCTGGCTCAGCCACACACTTTTCATCAGCTCACCCACCTTGCCGGGCGTGATTGACAACGCCAACCCGGCCACAAACACCGGGAGGGACACCGAATGCGGCAGCCGGATGTTCAGCGCACGCAGGTACATTGACCAACGGATATAGCGCAGCGCGTAGTTCAACACGGCCAATCCTGCCGCCGCCGCAAACCAGACGGGCGGGAACTGAGCCAGCAATGCCCCAATCTGCTGGACATCTCCATAGGCCAGCAGGCCCGCGAACACCCCGACGGCCAGCAAGCCCAGCAACAGCCACCGGTTTCTACTCACCGGCTGGCTGCCCGTCAGTGGCCGGTTGCGCCGTCAGCATCAGGTTGATCTGCGCGGCGAGGTAGCCGGCGCCGAATCCGTTGTCGATATTCACCACCGACACCCCTGGGGCGCAGGCGTTGAGCATCCCCAGCAACGCCGCCAACCCTTGAAAACTCGCTCCGTAGCCAACGCTCGTCGGCACCGCGATGACCGGCGCCGACACCAGGCCGGCCACCACGCTGGCCAACGCCGCCTCCATGCCGGCCACCACCACTATGACTCGTCCGGCCTGCATCGACTCCAGTTGCGCCAGCAACCGATGCAGTCCCGCTACGCCAACGTCGTTGATGCGCTGCACCCGGCAGCCCATCAGCTCGGCGGTTACGGCGGCCTCCTCAGCCACCGGAAGGTCGGCGGTGCCGGCGGTAACTATGAGCACGCCGTCCTGCTGGGCGCATTGTCCCTTGCCGTCAGGAACCACGATGCAGCGGCCCAGTGTCCGGTACTCTGCGCTGGGCACGGCGGCCACCACCGCGGTGTAGGCATCTGCCGTGGCCCGCGTCACCAGCACGGGATGCCCGCGCCCCGTCATGGCGGACACGATGCCCGCAATCTGGTCGGGTGTTTTCCCCTCCCCCAGCACCACTTCCGGCCAACCGGTACGCAGCGGACGGTGGTGGTCCAGCCGAGCGTACCCCAAATCCTGATAGGGCAAGTCCCGCAGCATCGCAGCAGCGTCGGCCACGGACTCTTCGCCGTCTCGCACCCGTTGCAGCAGCTGGCGCAGTGCGGCAGCATCCATTTTTACTCGGTCTCCGCCGCGGCCAACTGAGCCGCCTGCGCTTTCGCTAGACGGTACCAGGCGCCCAGCGTACCCATCCCAACCACGTAAGCGGCGAACACCACCACCGCCGACCACAACAGAGCGACATATTTGCCCGGCATCTCAATAGTGAACAGCATCGCGAGGGCAATAAGCACCAGGATTACCGCCGAAACTGCGCCCAGCCAGATGCCGAACCTGATCGCCACCGCCAAAGACCGTGCGCCACGCGTGTCTACGTACCGCATTCCAAGATAGGCCCCAATGAACGGTCCAAACGGCGCCAGCAGCAACTGGGCAATCGGGACCACGGTACACCCCAGCATTACGGCCAACGCCGTCAACAGTCCTTTAAGCATATTGGCTAAACATATCGGCACGCAGTCATTTCGGGCAGGTCAGTACGGCGTCGAAGCTCGCAATCAGGCAGGTCGAATAGCCAGTATAGTCCTTGCCTTTACCCTTTGCATCGACACCATGCCGTCCAGATTGCTGCTCCCTTGCCGGTGTGCAAACCGTCGCCGCAACGTGAAATACGAAAAACCCAACCACTGGAGGGGGCGGGTTCAGCGCAAACGTGAACCGCCCCAAGTCTCCGGTTCATATCCTCTGTATAATGTTGCGACCTACCCGTATCCGCATGGAGTGAACGCTAATGAGTTATCAGGGAAGTTGGGAAGGGCAGGACGGCCCTTTCGCCGAGCTGCTGGGCATTCGTCCCGGCGAGTCTGCGGATGGAGTGGGCACTGCGTTTATGACCGTTGCGGACCAGCATCGGCAGCGGGCCGGCGTCGTGCAGGGTGGCATCCTGGTGGCCCTGGCGGACTACGCCTTCTTCCGTGCCTGCCGTTCTGTGCTGAAAGAGGGCGAGCACGCGGTAACCATCGAACTGAAACTGAACTTCATCGCACCGGCCCGGGACGGCGAGCTGACGGCCCGCAGCGCCATCAAGAATCGCGGCGGTCGTATCATCGTGGGCGATATGGAGATATTCGGCGCTGACGGGACTTTAATCGCCACCGGCATCGGTACCTATATGACGGTTTTCGCCCGTTCCACCACTCCATCTACCGATTCCGACTAACCGCCCCGCTGCGAAAGTCGCATTGCCGCCAGCGTGGTTGGCATACTCGGGCGGAACGGTTATAATCTGAATCAGACGGAGGTGGCGGTGTGCGCGTCCCCATGAAAGTTGACTACGGCGTCCGTGCGTTGGTCGAGTTGGCCATGCACTACGGCGACGTCCCGGTTCAGACCGCGACCATCGCCTACCGGCAGGGTATCCCAGAGCCGTATCTGGAACGCCTGATGTCCACATTGAACAAGAGTGGATTCGTCCATAGCCGCCGCGGGCCCCAGGGCGGGCACCTGCTCGCACGCACCCCCTCTGACATCAACTTGTATGACATCATGCAGGAGCTGGACGGCAACGCTTCACCACTGGATTGTCTGACGCTCCCCACCGATTGTATGTTTGCCGACTCCTGCGCCCAGCAGGAAATCTGGCTGTCGGTGGAAGAGTCGATACAACAGGTGCTGGAAGCGACGACGCTGGCCCATCTGGCGGAGCGCCAAAGCGCCCTCATCGATGCGGCAGACCGGGGGGAAGCATTGCAGCCCGCCGCACCGCCGGTTCCCGTTTAATCACCAGGGCAAGTCCTCAGGTGTACCCACTTTGTCATTGCGAGCGTAGCGTGGCAATCTCGTCGCCATAGCAATGGTGGTTCGCTGACGTGTGTTCAACCTCATCGAGATTGCCACGTCCCTCGACAAGGTCGGGATGAGCGGGTGTTCCTCGCAATGACAAATCAAAATAGGTATGAGTGAGAGGGCAGGTCTGCTTGACAACTCTGAAATTCCGGCGATAAACTGACGGTGAAATGCTGCCCTTGCAACTATTACGCTGCGCTTGTCCCTGTACATAGGGGGCAGGCGGGCTAACTTAACACCGCGCCTGCGCCCAGCGAATACCGCCGCCTGACGGTTTTGGGGCGCAGGTTTTTCGCTGTATGCTACGAACGGTTGCCCGTATCCGATGGCCGCTGTCTATAATCAGTAACCGCCAACCGGGAGGAATCCGAAATGGTCCAACCCCTTCGCTTGACCCCAGATCAGGTCAAACGCTACAGCCGACACATCATCATGCAGGATGTGGGTAGCGCCGGCCAACGTAAGATGATGGAATCCAGCGCGCTGATTATCGGGGCTGGCGGCCTCGGCTCCCCCTCCGCCGTATACCTGTCGCTGGCCGGCGTCGGCAAAATCGGCATCGTCGATTTCGACGTGGTGGAGCTTTCCAACCTGCAGCGGCAGATTTTGCACCATACTCCCGACGTGGGTCGCCCCAAGGTGCAGTCGGCCAAAGACAACATCCTGTCGTACAACCCCGAAGTCGAGGTGGTGCTCCACGAAACTTGGCTCACCTCGGAAAACGCCTTTGACATCATTGGACAGTACGACATCGTCATCAACGGCGCTGACAACTTCGCCACGCGCTACCTGGTAAACGACGCCTGCTATCTGCTCAACAAACCGTTGATCGACGGCAGCATCCTCATCTTCGACGGCCAGGCCACCGTGTTCCTGCCGGGCGAGGGCTGCTACCGCTGCCTGTTCCCGGCCCCGCCGCCTCCGGGCATGGTGCCCAACTGCGCCGAAGCCGGCGTCCTGGGCGCACTGACCGGACTGGTCGGATCAATTCAGGCCACCGAAGCCTTGAAGCACATTCTCGGCATCGGCGAGAGCCTGTCCTCCCGACTGCTGGTTATCGACGCTCTGAGTATGCAGTTCCGCGAAGTGCGTTTGCGGCGCAACCCCAACTGCCCGCTCTGCGGCGACCACCCCACCGTCACCGAACTCATTGACTATGAAGTCTTCTGTGGCGTGGCCGAAATTCCGGAACCCGCCGCCATCGCAGCCGGCGCAGTGTAACCCTCCTCCGTTCTCACCTTTCGCCACTGTGGAACTGCATCCATGCCCGCTAAGGCAACATACAAGGGAATCCTGGACACCATTGGCAACACCCCGCTGGTGGAGTTGCAAAACCTGACCCCCAACCCCAACGTGCATATCTACGCCAAGTTGGAAGGACAGAACCCCACGGGCAGCGTGAAGGACCGTATTGGCCTCCGGATGATCGAACGCGCCGAGGCCGATGGCGAGATTACCCCCAACCGAACCATCCTGGAGCCCACCTCCGGCAATACCGGAATCTCCCTCGCTTTGGTCGGCCGGCTGAAGGGTTACAAAGTCAAGGTGGTCATGCCCGAGAACGTGTCGCCAGAGCGCACCATGTTGCTGGAAGCTTACGGGGCGGAGATCATCTACTCGGACGGAACCCTGGGCACCAATGGCAGCGTCGTCATGGCCCAGGAAATCGTGGAAAAGAATCCGCACGATTACCTGATGCTATACCAGTACGGCAACGAAGGTAACCCGGAGGCTCACTACGAGGGCACCGGTCAGGAAATCGTCGAGGCCCTGCCCGATGTGGACGTGTTCGTGGCCGGCCTGGGCACCGGCGGCACCCTGATGGGCAACGCCCGCCGCCTCAAGGAGCACCGCAGCGACATCAAAATCATCGCCGTTGCGCCGGAACCCGACGACTTCATCTCCGGCCTGCGCCGCCTCGAAGATGGCTTCATCCCGCCAATCCTGGACATCAACCTGCTGGACAACCGCCTCCTCGTCAACAGCTTCGATTCCTTCTATATGACCAAGCAGCTGTTGGACAAGGAAGGCATCTTCGCCGGCATCTCTTCCGGGTCGGTGATGGCCGGCGCGCTGAAACAGGCTGACCGAATGGAAGGCGGCAACGTGGTGTGCCTGCTGGCGGACGGCGGGTGGAAATACCTGAGCAGCCAACTCTGGACCAAGGACTACGAAACCCTGGCCAAAGAGACCCAAGGCAAAATCTGGTGGTAACCAACCCCGCAAACCCATGCACCAGCGGGCGGCGCCTCCAAAGCGCCGCTCCTTTTCATTGCTCCCTGCTCCGCAACCATCAAGCCGCCTCTCCCTTTATGGGAGAAGGTTGGGGTGAGGGCCGGAGGACCCCAAATCTCACTGCCCGCAACATCCGCCTCCAGTATTGCTCCAACCCTACGCCGATGCTATAATGCTGTAAAACAACGCCCTGTTGTGGGATGGCAGCAACCCAGACGCAGCCGACCCCCAACGAGAGGTTTATTGGGATTAGTAAGCGGGGCGCAAACCCGCTTTCTTCTTTAAAAAACCTCGTGGGACAAACACGAAATCAACGAACCTCAACTAGCGGAGGACCACGATGAAAAGCGATTTCATGATGGCGTTAAATCAGCTATCCGCTGAACGTGGTCTGGCCAAAGACCAGGTGCTAGGCGCCATTGAAGTTGCCCTGGCCTCGGCATTCCGCCGTGATGACCCGGCGGGCGGGCAAAACCTGTCCGTGAAACTCAACCCCAACACGGGTGACATCAGCATCTTCGCACTCCGCACCGTGGTCGAAGAGGTGGAATCCCCGGAAACTGAAATCAGCCTCGACGAAGCGCGGGCAACTCGCCCCAACATTCAGGTAGGCGACGAAATCGCAGAGTCCGAAGAAGTCCCTCACGACGCCAGCCGCATCGCCGCCCAAACCGCCCGCCAGGTCATCATGCAGCGCCTGCGCGAAGCAGAGCGGGAAAAGATTTTCGCGGAATACTCCGCCTATCAGGGCGAGCTGATTAGCGGCAACATAGAGAGCGTCGAAAAAGGCCCCACCGTATTCGTCAATCTGAACCCCCATCAGGCCCAGAATCAGAATCGCGCGCGCGGAATCATGCGTCCCGACAATCAGGTTGGCAACGAGCGGTACCGCAAGGGCCAAAACCTCAAAGTCCTGCTGGTTGAAGTGCAGCAAACCCCCCGCGGCCCCGAAGTCGTGGTCAGCCGCTCCCATCGGGATCTCCTCCGTCGGCTCATGGAGTCGGAAGTGCCCGAAATCAGCAACGGTACCGTGGAAATCCGGGCCATCGCCCGCGACCCCGGCGTCCGAAGCAAAGTCGCCGTTTCTTCGCATCAGGAAGGGGTTGACCCGGTTGGCTCCTGCATCGGCTTGCGCGGCAACCGCATCCAGAGCATCGTCAATGAACTCCAGGGCGAAAAAATCGACGTCATTGAGTGGGACTCGAACCCCCGTGTCCTGATCACCCGGGCGTTGAGTCCGGCCGACGTGGGCGCGGTGGAACTCGACCCGGATGAAAACACCGCCTACGTGGTGGTGCCGGAAAATCAAATGTCTCTCGCCATCGGCCGGGACGGTCAAAACGCCCGTCTCGCCGCCCGTTTGTCCGGCTGGCGCCTGGACATCAAGAACGTTGAGCAGTGGGGATCCCTCCGAGCGGCGCGCGCTGCCGAAGCCGCCCGTGCCGAGGCGGTCCGCCTCGCCGAAGCTTCTGCCGCCGCCGTCCTGGAAGCCCAACGCGCCGCCGAAGCCGCCGAAATGGCCGGCGCTATGCCCGTCGCCGAGGCCGCCGAAGCCGCAATCGCCGAGGCCGGCCTACTTACCGAGGCGGCAAACGCTATTGAAGTCGCTGAGGTTGTCGCCCAGGTTGAGGCTGCCATCGAAGCGGCTGACCCGGCCCTCGTCGCAGAACCCGCCCCGCCGGAACCCATCGTTCCTGAACCGGCAGCTACGGAACCCGCAGTCGTGGAAGCCGTCGCCGCCCCGGTCGAAGCAGCGCCGAAGATTGACGAGGACGCGCTCATCGAGGCGCTCATCGCCGCCGAAGAATCGACAGCCGCGGCTAACCAACCAGCCGGCGTGGGTCTCAGCGTCGATGCCCTGGACGACCTGACCATCGAAGATGTTATCGACGACGAATCGGCCGAATTCGAAGAAGAGGAGGAGGAGGAAGTGCTGCCCGAAGAGATGGCCGACCTGCTGGCCGGGTTGCCCAGTCTCGCCCCCGACGCCGGCAAGATTCGGTTCGCCGAAGACATTGCTGGCGATTTCAGAGGCGGCGAGGGACGACGGAGACGCGGTGGCGGCGCCCGTCGCGGTGGCAACGTTCCCGGCGCCCGTGGGCCGGGTGCTCGCCGTCGGTAATCAGGTAAGCGCCATTCCGAAAGCGCGGCACATCCCGGAACGTAGCTGCGTCGCCTGTGGCCGTAAACTCGCCAAAGGTGAGCTGATTCGGATCGTCCGCACGCCCGGCGGCCCAATCCTGGTTGACGAATCCGGTCGGCAAAATGGCCGCGGCGCCTATGTCTGCCACCAGGCAATCTGCTGGGAAAAAGCCCTGACCAAACGGGCCCTGGAACGCAGCCTCCGTGGCCCAGTCTCCGCCGAAGACCTGAACGTACTGCGGCGATACTTTATCGAAACTTTCGCATCTTGCCCCGCCAACAATGGATCTGGCGATTCCGGCAACGCAGCAACCACACATGGGCGACGCTAAGCGCGTAACCCAACCGGAACGCCAGTCGCTCCGTTGATGAAGAGGTGTTGAATATGACCACTGAACAGCGCCAGGCGGGTAACCGAACCCCCCGTCGTGGCGAAGTACGCCGCAATACACCCCGGTCCCTCACCCTGCCGGAGTCACTAACCGTCAAGGAACTGGCCGAGTTGCTCGACCAATCCGATGTGGATGTCATCAAGCAGTTGATGCGCCACGGTATCATGGTGTCCGTCAACCAGGCCATCGACCACCAGGTGGCCACCGTTGCCGCCGCCGCCTACGGTGTGCGTACCCGACAGGCCGACACCGCCGGCGAAACCGGCGCCCTCACCGCCAACGTGGGTGTTGAAAACGACGCGGACATGAAGTCGCGGCCTCCGGTGGTCACTATCTTGGGCCACGTTGACCACGGCAAAACCAGCCTGCTGGACTACATCCGCAACTCATCCGTGGTTGACAAGGAAGCTGGCGGCATAACCCAACACATCGGCGCCTATCAGGTCGAACGCGAAGGGCAGCCGATAACTTTCCTTGACACACCCGGCCACGCTGCCTTCACCGCCATCCGCTCGCGCGGCGCCCGCGTCACCGACATCGCAGTCTTGGTGGTGGCCGCTGACGACGGCATCATGCCCCAAACCGACGAAGCCATCTCCCACGCCCAGGCTGCTGAGGTTCCCATCGTCGTCGCCATCAACAAGATGGACCTGCCCGACGCTCAGCCCGATGTCATCTATCGCCAGCTCAGCGAGCGCAACCTTCTGGTCGAACAGTGGGGCGGCGACGTTATCGCCGTGTCGCTGTCGGCCCAAACTGGCGATGGCGTGGGCGACCTGCTGGAAAACCTCTCCGTGCTCGCCGAGATCCTGGAGCTCAAGGCCAATCCCGACCGCGCCGCCGCCGGCGTCATCATCGAAGCCACCCTGGACCGACGCCGCGGGCCAACCGCAACCGTCTTGATACAAACCGGAACCCTTCGCGTCGGCGATCAGATCGTGGCCGGCGGATCCTGGGGACGGGTCCGCGCCATTGCCGACGAACGCGGCGATCCTATGGATGCCATCCAGCCCGGCTCACCCGGCGTCATTACCGGGTTGAATGCCACTCCGGAAGCCGGCGACATCCTGCAGGTGGTTGCCAACGACCGAACCGCCCGTCAAATCGCCAACCGACACGGCCAACGCACCGGCACCGGCAACCTGGATACCGTCATCACCCTGGACAACGTGGTTAAACAGATTGATGCCGGCGACGTGAAAGAACTGATCCTAGTCGTAAAGGCCGATGTGCAGGGTAGCGTGGAAGCGGTCACCCAGTCCGTTGAAAAACTGTCTGAAGGCGATGTCAAGGCCCGGGTCATTCACTCCGGTTCCGGCTCAGTCAGCGATTCCGACATCCAGTTGGCGGCGGCGTCCAAAGGCATCGTAATCGCGTTCAACGTTGGTTTCGAGATTGGCGCTGAACGAACCGCCGAACGGCTCGGTGTCGAAGTCCGTAACTACCAGATAATCTACCGGTTGCTGGAAGACGTGGAACAGGCGTTGCAGGGAATGCTGGAACCCGTTTACGAGGCTGTTACCATCGGCCGCGCCGAAGTCCGGGAAATCTTCGAAGGCCGCCGTGGTGTTCGCATCGCCGGTTGTCGTGTGCTGGACGGACGCATCGTGCGCGATAGCTCAGTACACATCATGCGGGACGATAGGCAGGTGTTGGAAACCAAAATCTCTAGCCTCCGCCACTTCCGCGACGAGGTTAACCAGGCTACTGCCGGCACCGAGTGCGGCATCATGCTCAACGGTTTCAACGACTATGCTGAAGGCGACGTTATCGTCGCGTACCGCATGGAGCGCGCTAACTGACCACCGGTTCGGTGGCGCTATTACCGCCAACTCCGGTAGGCGACTCCGAAAACCCTCCCTGGGAAGCGACACTTATGACCGACCGCAGGCGAATCGAGCGCGTGAACGGGGTGCTGAGACAGGAAATCTCGGCCCTGGTCCTGTCCCAGTTGAACGACCCCCGGTTGAAGGGCCTCATCTCCATCACCCAGGTGAGCACCGCGCCGGACCTGCGCAACGCTCGGGTGTACATCAGCGTCATGGGCGGCGCAGCGCTACAGCAGGAGGCTCTGGAAGGTATCCGGTCATCCGCCGCCTACCTGCGCCGGGAACTGCGGAATCGAGTGTCGTTACGTTATATCCCCTTCCTGAAATTCGATCTGGATTACGCTATGCTTGAAGCCGACCGTCTCATGCGCATCATCGACGAACTGCCCCCCGATACGGTGGGCAGCGACCATCCGGTCAACTCGGCAGAACGGACCTGACGCAATGGCCGCCAACGACCGTATGACACCGGCGGTCAACGGGTTCCTCAATTTCTATAAACCGGTCGGCATCACCTCTATGGAAGCCGTCCGGCGGGTGAAACGCATCACTCGCCAGCGCAAAAAAGTTGGCCATGCCGGCACTTTGGACCCACTGGCTGAGGGCGTGTTGCCCATCTGCTTCGGACAGGCCACCCGCCTCATGGAACAGGTCGTGTCGGGTCGGAAGCGTTACGTCATGGAAGTGCGACTGGGTGCATCCAGTACCACCTATGACGCCGAAGGTGAAATAACCACGGTTGCCGACCCCACCGGCATTTCCCGCCACCAGATTGAGCAGGAGTTGCAACAATTCATCGGCGTAATCGACCAGGTGCCGCCGATGTACAGCGCAATCAAAGTGGACGGCCAGCGATTGTACGACCTGGCCCGGGCCGGCAAGGTCGTCGAACGGCGTCCCCGTCAGGTCGAAATCCACGCCATCACCATCGACACGCTGGACTTGCCCCGGCTCGGCCTGACCATCGATTGCGGCCGCGGCACCTATATGCGGTCAGTCGCTAACGACTTGGGCGCAGCGTTGGGTTGCGGCGGTTACGTTACCGCCCTGGCCCGGGTCTACTGCGGCGGCTTCTCAGCGCCCGACAGCATAGCCCTCGATGGCCTCGAGGCAGCCGGGGACGATTGGCGAACGCTGATCCATCCGGTGGACTGGGCGCTACGCGACCTGCCGACGTTGCCCCTGTCCCACCTCGAAGCACAGGCCATGCGCAACGGACAGACTGTCTTCTCGAGCATCAGGCATGGCGACGGGCATGATGGCGAACAACGCCGCGCCTACGACCCCGAAGGTCTGTTCCTGGCGCTGGTTCAATATCAATCCGACCGCCGGCTATGGCAGCCCACCCGGGTGTTTCAGAACCACGAACCATCGCCTTATGCCGTGCCGACTGAATAATCCTGGATGCTCCCGCGGTGGGAACCGCTGCCAGATTCTGATGGAAGAGAGTAGCCCGCACTGCCAACGTTGCAACCGACTGACGCGTGTCCGCTCCAGCTACACGTTTCGGGCCCGCGGCGGTAGCGTCGGCATCACCAAATGCACCCGTTGCGCGATGCGACACTGGCCGATGCTGCGCCGCTCGCTGATCGCCAGCGTAGTCGTCGGCACGGCGCTGACTGCCCTAAACCAGGGAGACACCATTCTGGCGGGTCAACTTACCAACGCGCTGGCGTGGAAAATCCCACTCACCTATTGCGTACCCTTTCTGGTTGCCACCTACGGAGCCCTCTCCAACAGCCGCAACTAACTCCAGGGTCATCCCAGGGTCTTTCGGTTTTCTAAAAAAGCGGCTAATGTGATGTCATGGAGACCAATGAATTAGCCCGCAGCCTGCCCGCCGCCTTGGGCGCCGTCCCCGACCCACGCTCGCCCCAGGGCAAGCGACATCCGTTGCCCGCCATCCTGACCTTGGCCGTCTGCGCCATGCTCTCCGGCGCCCGCAGCCTTTACGCCATCTGCCAGTGGGGGCGCCAACAGGACCCGGATGCGGTGTCAGCCATGGGCTTCACTCGACCCACGACCCCGGCGGTGAGCACGTTGCACACCGTGTTCTGCCAGTTGGACACCGACGCCTTTGAGGCGGCGCTGGCCCAGTGGACCCGGCAGTGGCTGGCCGCCACTGGGGAAAGGGTGGCCATTGCGGTGGACGGCAAGGCGCTGCGCGGGATACACGGGGAGGAGTTGCCCGGCGTGCGGCTGGTGGCGGGTTATGCCCATGGCGTCGGCCTGGTAGCGGGGCAAAAGGGGGGTCAGGCCAGGTCAGGGGGAGCTGACGGCGGCCCGGGAGTTGACGGCAACGCTGCTGCCGGTGGCGGGCAATCTGGTGACCGGGGACGCGCTGTACTGCCAGCGGGATTATTGCCAGCAGATCAGGGACGCTGGGGGCGACTATCTGGTCATCGTGAAGCGGAACCAGCGGGAACTTTACGACGACATCGCGCTGGCCTTCGCCGCGCCGGTGCGGGGCGGACAATACCGGAAGGCGCGGACCCGGAACCGGCACGGCGACCGCTGGGAAATCCGTGAATTGTCAGCTACCGACGCGCTCAACGACTACCTGGACTGGCCCGACGTGGGGCAGGTGTGCCGCATCACGCGACGCGCCCTGGGCCGGGGCCAGACCGCCACTGAGTCGCGCTACGCCATCACCAGTCTGGACGGAAAGGTGGGGCCAAAGGCGATGCTCAGACATATACGGGGGCATTGGGAAATTGAGAACCGGCTGCACTACGTGCGGGATGTAACCCTGGGGGAAGACGCCAGTAGGGTACGGAAAGGGGCCGCGCCGCAGGTAATGGCGATAGTGCGCAACATCGTGCTGAGCGTGCTGCGTCATGCCGGGGAAAGCAACATCGCGGCGGCCTTGCGGCGCATCGGCTGGACCCCAGGACAATCCCTGCGCATCCTCGGCCTAGACAACCCTTGAAAACCGAAAGACCCTGAGGGTCATCCGATCATCCGCCTGAGCCGGTCGAAGAACCATCCCAATCCCGTCACCCGCTACCCAAACCCGTTCCCCGCTCATCCTAAGCCGGTTGACGGGTCGCTCATCGCCACCTAGTACTGGCGCAAAACCTCGACCACGCGCCCCTTAACTTCTACGTTGCTGGCGTCAACAATGATGGGTTCCATGGTGCTGTTGGCCGGTTGCAGGCGCACGTGCGAGCCTTCCCGGTAGAATTTTTTCAGCGTCGCTTCTTCTTCTTCACGCAACCACGCCACCACCATCTCCCCGTTGCGGGCGGTGTTGGTCGGCTTGATCACCACTACGTCGCCGTCGTCGATCAGCGCGTCAATCATGGACGTGCCCTTGACCGACAAAGCAAAGAGCGTGCCGTGCTTCTTCTTCAACTCGGGCCGGACTTCAACGGTGTCAAACTCAACCGACGCAACGCCTCCCTCCGACGAGAATGCCGGAATCGGCTCACCGGCAGCGATGTAGCCAACAATCTGGACGCGAACCGCGCCGTTGGCCACCGGCTGTCCGGTCTCGTCCAGCAACTCAATGCCTCGTGCCACTTCCGAGCGACGCTTCAAGTAGCCGTCCCGCTCCATCAGACGCAGATTGTAATCAACCACCGAGGTGCTGCTGATGTCGCAGCCTTTCTGAATATCCCGCACCGTGGGCGGTATGCCATTTTCGTCAAGAAACTGCTGGATAAAATCCAGCATAGCCTTTTGTCGGGGTCGCAGGTTTTTTTGTGCTGCCATCGGTGATAACCTCCGGGCCAGAATGCGTTACGTTACGTCGCGAAAACTAATGTTCGGCACGGATATACTAAATCCCGAGAAACCATTTGTCAACGCCGTTGCGTCACGCAGGGAACAACCGGCAATTCCGGCCGGTCCAGGAGGCGGCCGTTTCTCCCGGCTAATTCGCTTCCATCTTATGCAACGCCGCAGCCAACCGGGCCTTGCGGCGGGAAGCGTTGTTCTTGTGCAGCACGCCCTTGCGCGCCGCAATGTCCAGCAGGCTCATGGCTTTGCGGACGGCCTCTGCCGAATCGGAGTCGCCGGCAGCCATTGACCGGCGAGCCTGACCAATTGCAGTGCGGGTGGTGCGACGAACACTCAAATTGCGCGCGTAGCGCTTCACGGATTGGCGCGTGGCCTTTTGGGCGGGCAAGAGGGCAACTCCTGATGGTGAGATTGTAGGTAATCATACTATCAAATAGCGCTGAAAATGTCATCCGCGGAATTATTACCGCTGGCCCAGGATTGGAGTTCATCAAACCAATCGTCATTGACCACTATGATTTGTTTAACGCCTAAATTTAATTCGCGGAGGTTATCCGCAAGATTAAGCCCGTCAATAAGGTCAACGGGAGGGGCTCCATCTCGCACGGCTTCTCTGCGGGCTCCGGCGGTGAACGTGCTGGTGGTAATGATGAGGCCCCGATCCGCGCGGCCCTGCATAGCGCCTCTGAAATCGCGCACTACACTTGCACCAACTGGGTTTTGCCAGCGCTTGCATTGGAACATAACCGGAAAACTTACCAGCCTGGCCATTTGCAACATCCCCTGCCCGTCAATACCGCCGTCTCCCGAGCGTCCGGTAACGAGTACCTGGACGAATCCGCTCTCCCTGAGCAGGCGCTGGCACAATCGCTCAAAGGCCCCTGGCGACAAATCAATGATTCTGCTCAGCAGCTGTTCTTTCCAATCCTCTCCGTCAGGAGGTACGTTGTCGTCATCGGAGGTTTCCAGTAGACCGGGAATAGTAGCGGCATAAGCCGCCGTGACATCGCTAACCTGACGCGATAGCTCGTTGGCGCGCGCCGCGCCGGCTTCGGTCAATGTCCAGACCGAACGCTGGGGATTATCGAGAAACCCTTCACTTCGCAGATGTGACCGTGCCCAGGCAATACGGTAGTCAATGACGGTTTGTCTGCCGTCAGGACGAAGTTGCCCCAGCACATCATCGGGCAGATTGAGCAATTGTTTGACTTGGTCCTCAATTTCTCTGATGTGGCCGCTGCCGCCCAGTCGGTCCACCGCTAGCAGTGTCAGGGCAATCGCGTCTTATCCGAGGAGTACTTTTAGCAGGTAGTCTTCACGCCAACCGGCGTTGAGGCGTTTGCCTTGGATGCCCACTTTCAGGGTGTTCTCGTTTTTCAGCAGGTTGTGGGAGATCTGACGCAGGGTGGCCAGATTCTGCGGCCCGTGGTCCTTGCGCACTCGGCACTGATCTTCTCGAAAGGTTACATCCAAAGTCCAGTGCAGTGAGTTCTCGATGCTCCAATGGCTCCTGACGGCAGCCAGCAGTTGTCCTGCTGGGGCCGCCCGGCTGCTGATGTAGTAGCGAGGTTGACTGATCGCGCCGGCTGCGGTCTCACGATGGCCGACCACTTTGATGGCGGCCTTCAGTTGGGGCCATTGCCCGTGGGGGTTGATGTAGTCCAAGCAGTCCGTCTCGGTGATGGTCCAGCATTCCCGCCGTTCCACCCGTCCGTGTCCCTTGTTCACGGTCTGGGAGTAGTCGTAGGGCACCCCGTCAAAGCCCAATGCTTCCGCCCCCTCGAACAGGTCTCGGATGCCCTCGTGGAGTTGTCCTTGATTCTCCTTCACCGCCAGCACGTAATCGGCCCCGCCGTCCACGATCTGCTGGGCAATCTCCCGCTGGCAACCCATGGCGTCAATGGTCACGATGCAGCCTTGCAGATCCAGCAAGTTCAGCAGTTGAGGAATGGCGATGATCTCATTGGACTTCTCCGCCGTCCTGACCTGACCTAAAGTCAGGGTGTTCTGCGTGGCCCAAGCGCTGACCAGATGCATGGCTCCCTTGCCACCCGCGCAGTCGTGAGAACGCCGGGCCGTCTTGCCGTCAATGGCGACCACCTCACCGGGCAGCAACTCAGCGATGGCTTGGGTCCAGGCCATGTAGCAACTCTGGCACTGCTCTGGGTCCAGACGGGCAAAGACATCGCCGAAGGTGTCATGGGAGGGGACGCCGTTGGGCAATTCAAGAAAGGTTTGGAACCATTCCAGCTTGCTCCTGCCGAAGAGCTCCACATGCACCCAGGAATCGGCCCCGCAGATGGTGGCGCAGATGGCGATGGCGATGATGTCCACCAGTTTGTGGCGTCGGGTGCGTTCCACCCTGGGGTCGTCCAGATCAGCGAAATGATCCAGGACCGATACATGATGCGATTCTGCCATGGTCCGTTGCCCTCTCTCGTTTTATCGAATCGGGCAACATTAGCATAATTATAAAAATTATCATTAAGACGCGATTGCCCTGCTAGCAGTGTCCATTGTTGCATGGCCGAGCGCGGTGGTATTTGCTGCATTACCCGTCGCTCCTTGCGCAAACGGCGGTTGCCAAGTTGCCCGGCATAGTACATTATTGCTTTGCGCAACGCGAACCCGGTATTCAAGTAGCCGCCAGTAATAGTTAGGAGGCCCCCATTATGTCAATCACCAATCTTACCCGCAGCGCCGTTTACGGCCAGAATGGAATGGTGTCCTCCGATTCCCCCCTGGCCGCCTCCGTGGGCTTGCGGGTTTTGCAGGATGGCGGCACCGCGTTCGACGCCGCCCTCGCCGTGGCTGCCGTCGAGTGCGTTACCATCGTTCCCATGTGCGGACTCGGCGGCGACTCGTTCATCCTCGCCTACGATGCCAACTCGGGCGCCGTCACCAATATCAACAGCAGCGGGGCCGCTGCCGCCGGCGCTGAGGCCGAGTATTACCGCCAGCAGGGTCTCGCTCTAATGCCCATCGCCGGCCCCCACTCGGTTTCCGTCCCCGGCGAAGCGGCGGCCTGGGAGGCGCTGCACCGGAAATTTGGCACGCTGCCCTTTGCCGAACTGCTGGCCCCGGCCATCAAATACGCCGAGAACGGTTTTCCGGTGCCGCCACGCATCGCCCGGGTGTTTGCCAACAGCGCCGAACTGCTGGCCCGTTTCAGCGCCACTGCCGATATCTATCTCAGCAACGGCCGACCACCCCGTGAAGGCGAGCTACTGGCCAACCCGGACCTGGCCGCCAGCATCCGACAGGTTGCCCAGGGCGGCGCCGACGCTTTCTATCGCGGCCACCTGGCCGATCAGATGGTGGCCGGACTAAACGGCGCCGGCGGACTGTTCACCGAGACCGACTTCAACAACCATCAAGCCGTGGTTGGCGACGCCATCAGCGCCGACTATCGCGGACATCGCGTCTACCAGACCCGACCGCCGTCCCAGGGATTCCTGCTGCTGGAGATGCTCAACATCGTCGGTGGCCACGACCTCACGTCCATGACGCCCGACTCCGCTGACGCCATCCATCTGCTGGTCGAAGCCAAGAAAATCGCCTACTCCGACCGCAACCGGCTGGCCGGAGACCCCAACTTCGTCGACTGGCCCCTGGACGGATTGCTGTCCCCGGAATACTCCGATCTGCGGCGCGACCAGATTCACCCCTTCCAGGCCGGCGCCGAGGTGCGACCCCTGACCCCGGTGGACGGGCGCGGCGACACCACCTACTTCTGCGTGGCGGACGGCGCCGGCAATGCCGTCAGCTGGATTCACAGCCTCTCCAACGGCTTTGGCTCCGGGGTGGTGGCGCCGGGCACTGGCGTTCTGTTCAACAACCGCGCCGGTCGCGGCTTCACCCTCGAAGCCGGCCACCCCAATGTCATCGCGCCCGGCAAGCGCACCATGCACACGCTGAACTGCTACCTCACCACCGTGGACGGCCAGATCGCCATCGTCGGCGGCACACCCGGCGGCGACTTCCAGCCCCAGTGCGCCATCCAGATCCTGACCAAACTGATTGACGGCGGCCTGCAGGCGCAGGATGCCGTGGAATCGCCCCGCTGGCACAGCTTCCCCGGCACTGATCCCGCCACCATCAACCGCCCCGGCGAGCTGCGCGTAGAGGTCGGGATGCCCGACGACACCATCCGCGACCTTACTCGTATGGGTCACAACGTGGTGCAAAATCCTCTCGGCGCGTACCACGGCGTGGTGCAACTCATCGTCCGCGACCCGCGCCGCGGCGTCCTAACCGGAGCCTCCGACCCGCGCGGCGACGGCCAGGCCGTGGGTTACTGACCAACTCCAATCCCGACGTCATCACGAGCGCAGCAGCGCAATCCCGGCCTCACCCCTCAGGAAAGTAGTAAACCGCCGGCAAGCCCCGGTACCGCTCATCCAGGTCCATCCCATACCCAACCACAAAGTAATTCGGGATGGTGACCCCCACGTAATCGTAGGCGATGTCGACTTCCCGCCGCTCCGGTTTGTCCAGCAAAGTACACAGACGCAGCGACGCCGGGCTCATCTCACGCAAATGGTCGGACACGGCCACCAGCGTGTGGCCCGTATCGGAAATGTCGTCCACAAGCAATACGTGCCGCCCCGTGATGTTGGCCGCCAGCGGTGTGCCCTCGATGCTGACCGCGCCGGACGATTCGGTGCCGCCGCCGTAACTGCTGGCCCGTATGTACTCGACCCGCAGCAGGTCGGCCGGCAACTGACGCATCAGGTCGGCGGCAAACACGGCGGCGCCCTTCAGCACGCAGACCAGCACCAGGCCAACATCAGCGTAATCCCGATCAATGTTGGCCGCCAGCTGCGCCACCACGGCCCGCAACTCCGCTTCCGACAGCAGGAGAACCAGGTCGTCCGTTGGAGCCATGGCCATTCTCCCGCCGCGCCGTCAGGAACGGGTTGCTAAACGTCCAGGTTGCGCACTTCCGTCGCGTGGCTCTGGATGAAATTCTTGCGCGGACCGACCTGTTCGCCCATCAGCATCTCGAACACATCGTGAGCCTCGGCCAGGTCATGGGCCGACACGCGCAGCATCTTCCTCGTTTCGGGATTCATGGTCGTGTCCCAAAGCTGGTCGGCGTTCATCTCCCCCAGACCCTTGTAGCGTTGCAGCGATGGCTCGGCGCGCGCAGTGGACATCTTCTTGATGAGCCCGTCCTTCTCATCCTCAGTGTAGGCGTAGGCGATGTTGCGTCCCCGCTGCACCCGATACAAGGGCGGTTGCGCGATATACAGGAACCCGCCGTCGATCAGCGGCCGCATCCTTCGGTAGAAGTAAGTCAGAATCAGCGTGCGGATGTGCGAACCGTCAACGTCCGCGTCGGTCATGATGATGATGTAGTGGTAGCGCAACTTGGCAATGTCGAAGGCTTCGCCCTCGCCGGTGCCGACGGCGGAAATCATGGCGCGTATTTCCTCGTGGCCCAAGATACGCTCCACCTTGTCCAGGAACCGCTCCACGTTCAGGATTTTGCCCTTCAGGGGCAGGATGGCCTGGAACTGCCGGTCGCGACCCATCTTGGCCGATCCGCCGGCGGATTCACCCTCCACAATGTACAGCTCCGACTTGACCGGATCACGCTCCGCGCAGTCCGCCAGCTTGCCCGGCAGGGACGTGCCATCCAGTGCGTTCTTCCGGAGCACCAGGTCTCGGGCGCGCCGCGCCGCTTCGCGGGCCGCATGGTTGGTTTGCACCTTCTCCAGTATGGCCCGGGCCGACATGGGGTTTTCTTCCAGGAACCGGGTCAGTCCCTCGGCGGTCGCGGCTTCCACGCGGCTGCGAACCTCCGGGTTGCTCAACTTGTTTTTCGTTTGACCCTCAAACTGCGGGTCGCCCAGCTTCACGCTGATAACGGCCACGAGTCCACCGCGCGTATCATCGCCGGTGAAGGAGTCCTTTGCATCCTTGATGAAGTTCTGCTTGCGCGCGTAGTCGTTCAGCACCCGCGTCAGCGCGGAACGGAACCCGGCCAGGTGCGTACCGCCTTCGGGGGTCAGGATGCAGTTGGCAAAGGTTCGCTCATCTGCCGCCAGATTGTCGTGTCCATCGGTGTGGTGAAACTGGAAGGCCACCTCCACGTCAGCATCCTCGGCGATGCGCTGGTAGTAGAACGGCTCGGCCATCGCGATGTTGCGTTTGCGGTTGATGTTCCGCACCATGCTCGCAACGCCCGTATCGAAGAAGAACGATCGCTCAATATCGCCATTGCGCTCTGCTTCGTGGAACTCGCTCACCAGGCGAAGCTCCAGCCCCTTGTTGAGGTACGCGGTTTGCCGCAGCTGGGCCACCAGGCGGGTGAAATCGTAGGTGATTTCCGGGAATATCTCAGGGTCGGCGTAATACGTAACCGTGGTGCCCTGCCGGTTGACGCGCTGGTGTTTCTCCAGCTCGGATACCGGAATCCCCTGAGCGTAATCCTGCGTGTACCGGATCCCGCCGCGACACACTTCGGCGTGCAGATGGGATGCCAGCGCGTTCACCACCGATGCCCCAACCCCGTGCAGGCCGCCCGACACCTTGTAGGCAGCTCCGTCGAATTTGCCGCCGGCGTGCAGCGTCGTCATCACCGTTTCCAGGCCGGACACCCCGGTGTCGGGATGCGTGTCAACCGGAATGCCCCGGCCGTTGTCTATAACCGTAACTGCGCCGTCTGCCGCGATGTGCATATCAATCCGGTCGCAGTGTCCGGCCAGCGCCTCGTCCACGGCATTATCCAGCAACTCTTTGATGAGATGATGCAGGCCGTCAACCCCGGTGCTGCCAATGTACATCCCCGGCCGCACCCGAACGGCTTCCAGCCCTTTCAACACCTGTATATTGTCGGAAGTGTAATCAGATGACTGGTCAGTGCCGATTGTTGGAACTTGTTGTGTCATAATATTACGAAGTCTCCGCAATTGCGAACCGGGCCCGCGATGCACATATGTATGCTGGATTGCCAGTGCAGCGCGGACATAATATTTGGTAGGTTTACGACCTTTATTATACCTGATACCCGGTCTCGACGCTATCTGATATGATGCACGATTCGACCAAAAGTGTCCCAAATCACAGAATTCGCCGGTAAACCCCGGGCGAACCCGCCGCAAACTGCATCCTGGGTTGTACCTCCGCGTTCCAGCGGGGTGTAACCGCGTCGCGCACCGCCTGCCACTCTGTGCTATCCGCAACCTCTGGCCCAATACATTCGTGCACGGTAGTATACTTGTAGTAGCCTAAATTGGCACTATACGGTAGTCGTGAAACCATGGACGCATGGTGCCCCCAAGGCTCAGAGTGACGTGTGACGTGTGACGTTGATCGGAATCACGTTTCCTGGAGGAGCCGCAGAAATCTGCGGCTCCTCCTATTATAGTATTCCGCAGGGCGGCGACCTACCTTTTCCCGCCACCCCCGACCTACTACCGTTCCCAGATAGATTTGTAAGAATATTAGAAGGCAGCCATACTTGGGTATGATCTTTCTGCGAGGAGGTGCCCAGCCATGGCTGCCATCAAGTATAAAGTCGCGCTGACCGAGGCCGAACGTTCCCGTCTCAATGCGGTTTCCCAGCGAGGCAAGGCGTCAGTCCGCACCGTCAAGCGGGCGCTCGCGCTGCTCAAAGCTGACGAAGGACTTCGGGACCGTGAGATAGCCGGTGTGCTTTTGATCAACCCCGCTACCGTTGCCAGAACGCGGAAGCGGTACGTGGAGGAAGGACTTGAGTCCGCCATCAATGACCGACCGTGGCCGGGCCGGGAGCGCAAGCTGGACGGCCGGCAGGAAGCGCACCTGATCGCCTTTGCGTGCAGCGCAGCGCCCGAAGGTCACACGCATTGGACACTCCAGTTGTTGGCCGACCAGGTGGTAGAGTTGGAGTTTGCCGAGAGCAGCTCCCTGGAGACGGTGCGCCAGATGCTCAAAAAAACGAACTCAAACCCTGGAAGAAGAAGGAGTGGTGTATCCCCAAGGTGAACGGGGGGGTCTAAAGAGCGCATACCTTTGGTGAACAGCAATTCTTCTACGTCAGCCTTCTCGGTACAACCCTTGGGCGGCATGGGGATCCTGTACCTGATGATCACGGTTGCAGTGTCTTTTTCCTCTCCTGGGCGGATTCTTATTTCCGTTATCAATTCATTCAGGATTTGCTTGGTCAGATCTAGGTTGGTTCCCCGGAGATAGGTCTCGAGGTTCCTGGCGTAAGCAGTCACCTTTTGGGGGTTTGATATGAAAGCCTTCTCGTTTGACACCTTGGCCCTTGCTGTCAGGGCGTTGGATTCCAACCGGGTCAGTGTCTCCCTGATTTCACCCAGCCTTTCTGAGATGTCTGTCGGTACGGCGCCTCCGATCTCGACCAGCCTGAGCAGGTTGTTCCTGTATTCCTTTTGGTTCTCGATTTCCAAACTGACATTCTTCAGTTCTTCTTCCACTTCCATCGTGGTTTCCGTCTGGCTCTTGGCGACGATGGCGATGATCCTTTCCGTATTCTCCTCAATGAGTATCCTGTTGATTACGTGTTCGAGCACGGCAGCGTCCAAATGTTCCGCCCTCGGATTGGGGGTGTCGCAGGACGGGTATATTCCGGCACGCCTCCCGTTGCAGTTGTAGTAACTGCGTTCCCCGCC